>NZ_JAJAFR010000009.1 GCF_020734105.1 Alkalihalobacillus deserti | reverse complement strand
AAAAAGATCCAAGAAACATGTAACAGAAAATAAAATAAGCCGTATATTCGATTAAAAAAGTCGTGATATACGGCTATTTGTCATGCGTACCGGTAAGGTGCGCTTATTTTTTATAATTCGGGCTTACTCTCAACCGAAAAAAAGATCGTATCTGTTAATCCATCAAATATTTCAGAAGTAGTAGGAACTGTTTCTATGGCAAATCAAGAATTAGCTGAAAAAGCGATGCAAGTGGCGGTTGAAACTTTTAAGACATGGAAAAAGTGGGATCCTGAAGTTCGTGCAGATATTTTATTTAAAGCGGCAGCTATCGTTCGTTGTCGTAAGCATGAGTTTTCAGCTTACCTTGTTTATGAAGCAGGAAAACCTTGGAATGAAGCAGATGCAGACACAGCAGAAGCGATTGATTTCTTAGAGTATTACGCACGTCAAATGATTGAATTGAAGAAAGGCTATCCTATATTGAAAGTCGTCCTATCGAGAAAATAGACTTGCGTACATTCCTCTTGGTGTAGGAGTTGTGATTTCTCCATGGAACTTTGCATTTGCGATTATGGCAGGTATGACGTCTGCTGCTTTAGTATCTGGGAATACAGTATTGCTAAAACCAGCAAGTACAACACCGGTTATTGCGGCGAAGTTCATTGAAGTATTAGAAGAAGCTGGTTTACCTGCAGGAGTTGTTAACTTCATTCCAGGAAGCGGGAGTGAAGTGGGAGACTATCTAGTTGATCATCCTAAAACTCGTTTTATTAGTTTTACAGGGTCAAGAGAAGTAGGGGTTCGCATATACGAGCGCGCTGCAAAAGTGCACGAAGGATAAATTTGGTTAAAGCGTGTTGTAGCTGAAATGGGAGGCAAAGACACCATCGTTGTTGATAATCAAGCTGATCTTGATTTAGCTGCAGAATCGATTGTTAAGTCTGTATTGGGCTTCTCAGGGCAAAAATGTTCTGCTTGTTCACGAGCAGTTATTCATGAAGATGTATATGATGAAGTATTAGAGAAAGCTATCGCCTTAACAAAAAAATTAAAGGTAGGGAATCCTGCTGAAAACACGAATATGGGGCCGGTTAATGATCAAGCTGCGTTTGACAAAGTGATGAACTACATTGAAATTGGGAAAGAAGAGGGCACATTAGTTTCAGGCGGGAAAGGAGAAAACGCTACAGGGTACTTCATTGAACCTACGATTATTGCTGGTGTAGATCAAAACGCAAGACTGATGAAAGAAGAGATCTTCGGGCCTGTTGTAGCCTTCTGTAAAGCGAAAGACTTTAATCACGCGTTAGAGATTGCCAATAACACAGATTATGGGCTAATAGGCGCTGTGATCACAAATAATCGTGAGCATATTGAAAAAGCAAAAGAAGACTTCCATGTGGGAAATCTTTATTTTAACCGTGGATGTACCGGATCCATTGTTGGTTATCATCCTTTTGGAGGATTCAATATGTCAGGAACAGATTCAAAAGCGGGCGGACCAGACTACCTTCTTTTGTTTACTCAAGTGAAATTACTAACTGAGCAACTTTAATGCTAAAGGGAGGGATTTGTGATGGTTGAAAAGCTTTCCAAAAATTTCTTTCTCTATATGTCAAAAAATAAAATGTTAAACAAAGGAGCAAAAAAGTGGGGATTGAAACTCGGAGCGGCCCAAGTGGTTGCCGGAGTTTCAATTGATAGTGTCATGAAAGTGGTTAAGCATTTGAATGATAAGGGATTAGTATGTACAGTTGATCATTTAGGTGAGTTTGTCTTGAATAAAGAAGAGGCAGCGGAATCAACACAAGTTTGCATCGATACCCTTGAAGCGATATCGGCAACTGGAGTAAATTGCAATTTATCTTTGAAATTAACACAATTAGGTCTCGATATTGATCGTCAACTTTGTATAGATAATATGCATCGAATTCTTAAAGTCGCTAAAAAAGCAAATAATTTCGTTAGAATTGATATGGAAGATTATTCACACTATCATCAAACATTAGAAATTCTAGAAGAGTTAAGAAAGAAATATGAAAATGTTGGAACGGTCATACAAGCATATCTTTATTGCGCTGCGAAAGACTTAGAAGAGTTAAAAGGGATTTCACTGCGTTTAGTAAAAGGAGCTTATAAGGAGTCAGCAGACGTAGCCATTCAATCAAAAGAAAAAATTGATAAAAACTATTTAGCTATCATTAAACAACATTTGTTGAATGGCAGTTATACTGCGATTGCAACCCATGATCATCAAGTCATTGAAAAAGTAAAAAAGTTTTGCGAAAAGAATCAAATCCCTAAGTCTCAGTTTGAATTTCAAATGCTTTATGGTTTTCGGACAGAGCTACAAGAGGAAATTGCCGCAGAAGGCTATACGATGCGGGTGTATGTACCTTTTGGAGAAGATTGGTATGGTTATTTTATGAGACGGTTGGCAGAAAGGCCTCAAAATGTTTCATTTGCTTTGAAAGGATTTTTTTCAAAAAAGTAAGCTTGAAAAGCCGAAACAGTAATATTGCAGGTTTCTTAGACAAATCCTTTGCAAAAAAATAGTTTTCGATAATGTGAAATTATAGAAAACTATTTTATAATGTGATATGTTTTTACCTGCTGTAATCGGTAGTGGTATTGAAAGTGAATTTACAAAGTTTGCAATCGTTTGTGTATCAGTTTCTCAACTTAGTTACATGTCAGAGGTCGGTGGACTGTTGCTAGCTTCTAAGTTACCGAAATCATTCTTCGCTTTCGTCATTATTTTTCTCGAACGTACGATTATTACTCTACCAATTATTGTGTTAATGGCTCATCTGATTTTTGGAGATTTGTATTATAAGAGGAGTTCTGGGTTACGTTTAGGGGTTTAAGGCGTATGAAATCCGGAAGAAGGGAAAGGAGAGCCACCGCCAAATTACGAAAGTTCTACGAAAAATGGTAAATGAACACGGGAAGACGATTGTCATGTTTTACATGGCAAGGAAATTTATGACATGGATATTCCATGAATTTGGAGTAGCTGCTATTGATGAGACGATTGAAGTATCTAACCATGGTCAGAATATTTCATTTGAATATATTGCCGAAAAAGATCCTAAATATTTATTTGTTGTAGATAGAGGCACCATTGTTGGTGGTGAATCATCAGGACAACAAACAGTAGAAAATGAAGTAGTGAAAACGACTCAAGCTTATCAAAATGGCAAGATTGTTTATTTAGATCCTGTCTACTGGTATATTACTATTGGTGGTTTAACAGCAACATAGGATAAGATTGCCGAAGTAGATGCTGTAATTGAGTAATAGGTGAAGTCAAACAGCAACGGAGAAATCTGTTGCTGTTTTTATAGGTGGAAATTAATTTATTAAATCATTCTCTAGTAACATTTTTGTTTCGAAGTGTATATAAGCTTTAGGTAACCTTTTTCGATGGGGCATGTTATCGGCGTAATTTAGGTAAACGTAAGTACGTCCCAGCTCTCCATCCCCATTCAAATGGACCGATGTAAAAGCGGTTTAACCACCACTTGCTCGCTAGAACTTGAATGGTAAAGAAGGAAAAACAAAGAAGTAATCCAGTGAAAATTCCGATGCGTCCAAAGAGATTAAACCCGTAACCATAAAATATAGTAGTGAAAACCAAGGATTGCAGTAAGTAATTCGTTAAAGAGAGTCGCCCTACATACGTAAATGCATAAAGAATGTTACTCTGTCTCGCTGATGAAGCAAGCAGTGCGATACTTGAAGCATAAAACATCGCAACAAGTGGGCCACCTACCGTTGTATGTAGCATTTCATACGTGTAGCTATCGTTAAATAAATAAATTATTTTACTTGGGAATCCAATTAGTAATGTAATCCACCAAACACGAAAAAGCAGCGATCGATATTGTAAAGGATGTACAAGCCATTTTTTTCGTGCAACAAAAGCACCTAGCAAGAACATGCCTAAAACGCTGATGATAGCCGATGCATGAATAATCATATCGCCAATTAAGCCTAACCCAAGTGGATCACTGAACAGTCGAAATTGAACAACGTCAGGGTAACTTTTCAAACTAAGCGTTTCCTTTTCTGCTATTGAATAGTGCAATAGTTGCTCATCAAAGGTCGTTGAATCATCCTCAGGTACGGCGATGGAAAGTGCCATGATAAATAACAAGACGATCGACCAGATGAGAAGTCCTCTTTCTTTTAGTTTCAAGAAGAAAAAAAGGACAAAAGCGGTGAGGGCATAGGTAAAGAGAATATCTCCATCCCAAATGAAAAGTCCATGGATTAAACCTACTACTAGTAATATAAGAGTGCGACGCCAATATAAAGTTCCAAAAGGAAGTTGTTGCTGTTCAAGCCGTTCTTTTAAAGAGGCCATACCATATCCAAAGAGAAATGAGAATAAGGTATAAAAACTTGAGGTAGCAAAAAGCTGAATGAACATCTCAGCCCCTTTATCTAGTGTGCCAAGAGGGTAGAAATGATGAATGTCAGGAATTAAGAATAAGCCATATTGAAAATGTAAACTATTTGCCAATAGAATACCAAAAAGGGCAAAACCCCTCATCATATCTAACGAAGAAATTCGCTCCGTTTCTTGTATGGGTGCAGAACGTTTATTCATAAAAACCTCCCTTCAATTAAAATTGTAAGATATAACTAGTTGTCCTGCAACTGAAATTCAGTTCTTTGTTTTAATTGAGATGTAAGAAATCTTCTTGTACACTAAATAAAAAGGAGGCATCTATTATGGAAACAAATTCAATTATTGAGTTAATAAATAGCCATCGTTCTATTCGGAAATTTTCGGACGAACAACTAACTAGCATACAAGTGGAAACGATTGTTGAGGCAGGAAGATGGGCCCCTACATCACACCATGTTCAAGCATACAGTATTATTGTGGTGAAGGATAAAGAAAAAAAAGAAAAGCTTGCCAAGTTAGCTGGCAATCAAACCTATGTAGAAACATGCCCTGTATTTTTTGTTATCTGTGCTGATTATTATCGACTGAAGCAAGCGAGCGACAAACATCAGCAAACATTTGAAGTAGGTGAGCAAGAACAAGTCATTGTAGGAGCTGTTGATGCGGCACTTGTTGCTCAAAATATGCTATTGGCAGCACGTTCGTTTGGTCTTGGGGGAGTAATGATAGGTGGTATTAGGAATGATTCTGAAGCGGTTTCTACGCTTTTGGAGCTCCCAGAATTCACATTCCCTGTCATGGGTCTATGCCTAGGTTATCCAGCGCAAAACCCTGATCAAAAACCGCGTTTACCTCATGAAGCGGTTGTTCATTATGAGCAGTACGATCAAACGAAAATAGACGAAGCCATTACGGAATATGATCTCCTCATGAAGCAATATTATCATGAACGAACCCAAGGAAAACGATCAGAAACATGGTCTGAACAAATGGCTGCTTTTCTTTCTACACCGAAGCGACCACAAGTAGGAAGTTTTATAAAGAAGCAAGGATTCTTGAAGTGAAAAACAAGATTGACATAACGTTTTTCTTCAATTAAGCTTTGAAAATAAAAGTGTGAACATAACATTTAATAGATCATTCTAACTAGGGCTTAACTAAGAGGAGAGTAGCCAAACGAGTTTTTTCAGGCTCTTTTGGATACACACTTAATGCTTGATTTAACACGAGTCCTTTTTCATGGTTTGAAAAGGGCTCTTTCTTTTAAAATACACGCTGCGCTTAGCACGTCAAGAAACCCATTTGTCGTAGAAGTAGCGGCTTCATTGCTTCTAAGAAAAAGATGGCTAGCACCGTTTTTTCTTAATGAAATAAAAGAGGTGGCAACGAGATGAAAATATTTCCACAGTCAGATGCATTACAACGTTTACCTGAACAATTTTTCTCGAAACTTGTAAAAAAGGTAATAAAAGCTAAAGAGCAACATGATGATGTCATTAACCTAGGACAAGGAAATCCAGACCAACCTACTCCTAAACCGATTGTCGAAAAATTACAAGACACAGCAAACAATCCACTTTACTATAAGTACCCTCCTTTTGCTGGATACTCATTTTTAAAAGAGGCGGTTGCTAATTATTATCAAAAAGAGCATGGGGTGGAAATTGATCCCAATAGCGAAGTGGCAGTTCTTGCTGGCACCAAAACAGGTCTTGTCGAGATCAGTCAATGTTTATTGAATGAAGGGGATGTAGCTTTAGTACCAGACCCAGGGTACCCTGATTACTGGTCTGGTATTGCATTAGCTGGAGCTAGAATACATGGGATGCCGCTTCGAGCAGAACAAAATTTCCATCCCGACTTTTCAGAAATTAATAAAGAGACGTGGCAAACGGCAAAGCTGATGTTTTTAAATTACCCGAATAATCCTACAGGAGCAGTAGCGACACCAGAACTCTTTAAAGAAACGATTCAATTAGCAAATGAACACGATGTGTGTGTCGTCCATGATTTTGCCTATGGAGCGATTGGGTTTGATGGAGAAAAGCCACTCAGTTTTCTTCAAATTCCAGGTTCTAAAGAAGTTGGAGTGGAGATGTTGACCCTTTCAAAAACCTATAATATGGCTGGCTGGAGAGTCGGTTTCGTCGTTGGGAATCCAAGTGTTGTAAAAGCAATTGAACTTATTCAAGAGCATTATTATTGTAGTATTTTTGGGGGGATTCAAGAAGCCGCTGCTTACGCTCTCAATTCGGATCAATCAAGTGTTGTTCAACTAGTAGATATGTATGAAAAACGAAGAAAAGCCCTTGTTACTGCAGCGGAAAACATTGGTTGGAAAGTTCAGGCTCCAAAAGGATCTTTCTTCGCATGGTTTCCTGTTCCAGAAGGCTATACATCAGAATCCTTTGCCGACCTCCTTATAGAGAAAGCAAGAGTCGTCGTCGCTCCTGGCATTGGTTTTGGTAAATATGGTGAAGGATACGTTCGCATCGGTCTGTTAAGTGAAGAAGAAGTGTTGGAAGAAGCTATGAAGAGAATTGGAGAACTTCAAGTTTTTTAATGATAAGAAGAAATAAACATGTAGGAATAGGACAATCGCACCCTCTCATATGAATATAATGAATCTACTTTTGTTTCTTATTGGAGGGGAAGCTTGTGATTATACAGCCAGATTAAATTACTAACTGACTAATCAAACCAGTCAAACCAAAGAACTCAGCCAATATATAAACCCGAGATCAACCAAACCATTAACAAAACGAACATGTACAAAATAGGTGAAGCGACAAAGCTTTATCTTTTTTGCGTTGCTCTTTCAAATGACATTTGCTTTTTAGTACAATGAAAAAGAAACGAACAAACGTATAACCGATCTCTATTATCTATAAAAAAAGTAAAGGGTCATCTATGGTTAAGAGCAAAGGGTTTTAAAGATTCTTTGTAAAAAACGGCTAAATGGTTCAACAGGGGAATAATAAAGATATGATGTTTAATTTCCAAGCAATTATCGATAAGTGTTCCATGTTTTGGTTTAAGCGAAGGAGATGTCATTTTCACGGGTACACGGAGATCAGTGCCTGTTGTTATGGGTGGAGAAGAAAAAGGGGCAGTTTTCAGTAGCATAGTTGTAAATGATCTTCATTGAGAACTATTTGGAAGTTAGGTATAGAAAAGAGGAGATAACTTTGACTGGAACAAAGATTTTCGCACACCGTGGTTTCTCAAGCCGGTACCCTGAAAATACGATGGTGGCCTTTCAAGCCTCAGTAGATATTGGAGCAGACGGAATAGAATTTGATGTTCAGCTTTCAAAAGATCTTGTGCCAGTTGTGATCCACGACCTCTCTCTTGAGCGAACAACAACAGGAAAAGGGTTAGTACGTCATTTTACCGTAAGTGAGTTAAAAGGATTCAGTGCAGGTTCTTGGTTTAGTAACGAATTTAAAGAAGAAAGAATTCCTACGTTGGAAGAGATACTTATTTGGGCAGCAAATCATTCGTTAATTCTTAATATAGAGGTGAAAGGCAATGTGTTTGAGAGAGATTTGATTATAGCTGCTGTTTCACCGTTATTAAAAAAATACGATCTTGAAGATCGAATCATTTTATCTTCCTTTGATCACAAATTCGTACATTTGATTCAAAAGCAGGATCCATTTTTAGAAACAGGTGTTATTGTAGCGACAGCACTCTTTCAACCAGAAGAATATTTAAGACATGCAAATGTGTTAGGTTATCATTTTTCTCATGTTAGTTTATTAGAGGAAGAAGTAAAGGCACTAATAAAAAAGGGGTTTCGTTTGAGACCCTATACGGTAAACGAGATTAGATCGATCAGGAAGTTTATTGAAATTGGCTGTGATGCCATTTTCACGGATGAGGTAGAAAAGGCATTAGTGGTCAGGAAGGAATGGTTTGAAAGAACAGGTGATTTTTAAAATTAACCAGTGACTTAACTTGGGTTATAATGTTTTGTCCATGAAAAATAAATCCGGTACTGAGTTCGCTATTACTAAAAATCACCGTTTCTGTGACACATACCGGAGAAACTGTCTGCTTCATTCCTCTTATAAATCCTACCCAGCCTTTTAAAAACCTTGTAATAAAATGGTCTTAATAATTAACATACAATTTAACGCCCGTTTTAGTCAGTACACTTAAATTCATGGTCTTTGCTAAAACAGGTGTTAATATGGCTGTTATTTTACTTATTAAAATTATAAAACGCTTGGTATATTAGTAAAAAAGAAGAGACGAATATCGGTACGATCCCCGTCTCTTAATGGTATGTTTTTTTTAGGTTTCTCCCTCTGTTCCTAAACCGTTACTTATAAGGAGCACCCTTATTTGAATACTTATTTGATGATTAAGTTCCCGATCGTTGAAGGTTTAATCTTCCAAATATCTTTAGCGTATTCTTGAATGGTACGATCACTAGAAAACATACCAGATTGAGCAATGTTAACAATGCTTTTACTTAACCAGTCTGTTTGATTTTGATACGTTTCCTGTACACGATTTTGAGCATGAATGTAGCTATCAAAATCCTTTAAGACGAAATATTCATCGTTGTTGTAAAGAAGTGAATAGAAGATGTCTTTGAACTCAACGTCACCCCCTGAAAAATGTTGGTTGACAAGGAGGTCCATCACATTACGTAATCGTCTATCATTGTTGTAATAATCGCGGGCACGATATTCGCCCTCGCGTTGGTAATTGAATACTTCCTCGGAGGTTAAACCGAACGTAAAGATATTATCCTCCCCAACCAATTCACCAATTTCTACATTTGCACCATCGAGTGTACCGATTGTTAGCGCGCCATTCATCATTAATTTCATATTGCCGGTACCAGATGCTTCTTTACTAGCCGTTGAGATTTGTTCACTTAAATCTGCTGCTGGTATGATTCGCTCAGCAAGGCTTACAGAATAATTTTCAAGAAAGACAATTTTAATCTTTGAGCTAATTTCAGGGTGAGTATTAACTTTTGCAGCAACCGCATTAATCAATTTAATGACTTGTTTGGCAAACGAGTAACCAGGAGCCGCTTTAGCACCGAAAATAAATGTTCGTGGAATTAACTCGACTGATGGGTCTTCAAGGCATCTATTATATAAATGAATAATATGAAATAGATTTAAAAGCTGCCGCTTATAACCATGGAGACGTTTAATATGAACATCAACAATGGACTGATCATCGACCGTAACATTATATTGTTTCTTAATGAAGTTCGCTAACTTTACTTTATTTTCATGCTTCACCTTGGCAATGGATTCTTGGAACGCAGCATCATTAGCAAATGGAATTAATCTCGTCAGCTGACCGGGAGTATGAATCCAATCTGTTCCAATTGCCTGAGAGATCACATTTGTTAACTCAGGATTTACATTTAACAACCAGCGTCTGTGTGTGATCCCGTTTGTTTTGTTATTAAAACGTTCTGGAAATACAGTATAAAAAGGTTTCATTACTCGATCTTTTAGAATGTTTGTATGTAATTTCGCAACCCCATTAATACTAAAACTTCCAACCATTGAAAGATGTGACATATGAACTTGTTCATAAGATAAGATGGCCATTTCCGGAATCTTCTCTCTTAGCTCAGGGTAATCATACCAAAGCATTTTGCAAAATCGTTCATTGATTTCATGAATGATTAAATACAAACGTGGAAACAAGGTTTTTATCATTTCTTCAGGCCATTTTTCTAGGGCTTCGCTCAATGTTGTATGATTTGTATAGGCGACTGTTTTTTGCGTGATCGACCATGCTTCATCCCAACCTAATTTTTCTTCGTCCATTAAAAGCCGCATTAGTTCTGGAACAACAAGACTTGGGTGAGTATCATTGATTTGAATCACAACATGATTAGATAACTGCTCTAAAGGGTTATTTCTTTTTTTATAACGATGAAGGATGCTTTGAAGACCGGCTGAGACTAAGAAGTATTGCTGTTTTAAGCGTAAAATTTTCCCTTCATAATAAGAATCATCTGGGTAAAGAAATTCAGAGATCTTTTCTATTGATCTCTTGTAATCGAGATAGTGATAATAATCATGTCCACGACTAGAGTGAAAGTGAAAATGGTTTGTCGTTGACTCTGCACTCCATAAACGAAGAGTATTAACCGTATTATTGTTAAACCCTACAATGGGAACATCATATGGAACAGCTAACACTCGTTCATAATCGTGATGATGGAATTGGAGATGTCCATTTTCAACTGTTGTTTCAACGGTACCCCCGAACCTGACTTCAATCGCCTTATCTCCTCGTTTTGTTTCCCACATGTATTCATCCTTTAGCCAGTTGTCAGGAAGTTCTACTTGATAGCCATTAACGACCTTTTGTTGAAAAAGACCGTATTTATATCGTATTCCCATTCCATGGCCAGGTAATTGAAGAGAAGCAAGAGAGTCAAGGAAGCAAGCTGCAAGTCTTCCAAGCCCTCCATTCCCTAACCCAGCATCATGTTCTTCACGAAACACCTCTTCCGGGTCAAAGCCTAAGGCCGTTAATGTTTCTTTATAAAGGTTTAACATGCCCATGTTCAATAAATTGGACTCTACTAGACGTCCAAGTAAGAATTCCATTGAAAAATAATAAACTTGTTTGCTTTCTTTTTCAATATACGTTTGTTGTGTCATCTGCCAATTCGCATGAATTGATTCTTTCATGGTCAAACAAATTGACTGAAACATTTCTTTCGTCGTAGCGTCTTCAAGGCTTTTACCGTATGACGAGGTGAGCTTCTCTTTTAGTACCTGGCTCAGATTGTATACTGTCTTGGACATAGGGATCCTCCTCATTAGTGGGGTTCAGCAACTGCTTGTAAATTCCTTCATATTGAAGAGCAGAATGTTCCCAGTTCAATTTACATTTGTAGATGTTTTTCAAAATTTGGTTCCAGTGTTTTGGTTGATGATACAAATGGATGCCATATCGAATAGTGTTCAAAAAGTCATTTGCATTATAATTCGTGAAAGAAAAGCCATTTCCTGCTCCAGTAAATTCATTATATGGTTGGATTGTATCTTTTAACCCTCCCGTTTCCCTAACAATAGGAACAGTTTCATAGCGAAGAGCGATTAATTGACTTAATCCACATGGCTCAAATCGAGATGGCATAAGAAAAAAGTCTGAAGAAGCGTATAATCTACGCGCTAGTCCTTCTTGAAACACATTCATAAATCGGCATGAATTAGGATAACGGTTCGAAATCGATTGGAAGTGTTCTTCAAATTTTGATTCTCCGGTCCCCATAATGACAACCTGAACAGATTCGGTTGTCAATAACTCATCTAGAATATGAACAAGAAGGGGAAGACCTTTTTCTTCAACTAATCGACTGATCACTGCAAACATAGGGATATCTTTTGAAATGGTTAGATCTAATTCTTGTTGCATGATGCGTTTGTTCTCTTTTTTTCTTGAATAATGTTTCTTGTATGGGATAGAAACATAAAGATCGTTTGCAGGATTGTAAACATCTTCATCAATGCCATTGACAATTCCTGATAGACTCGTACCTCGTTCGTGTAAAAAGGATTCAAGCCCTTCTCCGTAATATGGATCTAATATCTCATTTGCATAAGAAGGACTTACTGTCGTTACCCAATCAGCATGAATAAGAGCTGCCTTCATAAAGTTAACGGCTCCTTTATACTCTAAGCCACCTAAATGAATATGGTCTAGGTGCAACAGTTCATTAAAAACGGAGAGAGGAAAAACACCTTGATACTTTAAATTATGAATCGTAAAAACCGTTTTCACATTTCTTTGATAAGCACCAGCCTTGATGTAGAGAGGAATAAGAGCTGTTTGCCAATCATGACAGTGAATTAAATCAGGAGTTGAATCAAGATGTTCGAGTGCTTTGAAAAAGGCATGAGTGAAAAAAACATAGCGCTCAGCATCATCGACTTCATCATATAAATGAGCCCGGTTAAAGTAATATTCATTATCAATGAAATAGTAGATTACTTGATCAGTTTCATAAGATAAAAGACCGCAATATTGTTTCCGCCATTTAACGTGTACGTCAAATGAACCAATAAATTGGAGTTTAGAGGCAATGTCATGTGGAAGACCTCGATGTTTTGGTAGAAAAATGGTGAGCTTATGGTTTTTCTTGGCAAGTGCTTTTGGAAGAGAGGCTACAACATCAGCTAATCCTCCTGTTTTAAAAAATGGTGCACATTCGGAAGCAACCATCACAATATTCATAGACAAAACTCCTTCTTTTATAGGTTACATCACTTTTCTTTTAGCAAATACATATGGGTTTTCAGGTGCGCCAATAAATGTACGGCGTGGTGAGATCACAATATCTTTATCTAAAATTACGTTTTCTAACAAAGTTCCTTCTTGGATTTCACAACGTTGCATAATAATAGAGTTTCGAACAATAGCATCTTTGTGGACATGCACTCCTCTAAAGAGAATGCTATTTTCAACTGTACCGTCAATCACACATCCATTGGCTAGTAATGAATTCGATGTTCGTGCTGATTTCGTATATTTTGTAGGGGGTTCATCTTTTGGTTTTGTATAAATCGGTTTTCGATTTAGAAAAAGCTGGGTGTACACATCTATATCAAGCAAGGACATACTATGTTTATAGTAGCTTTCAATGGAATTAATAACAGCTAGATATCCTCTGTATTCGTATGAATGTACTGTAAGACTATTAAGATTTTCAATAATCCCATCAAGTAATAAATTCTCTTTTTTTCTAGCAATGCAATAGTCAACGAGTTCTAGCAATAAAGACTTTTTGATAATAAACATATCCATAAATAGATTTTGGTTGCTTGTATCTGTTGTAATATTGGTGACCTCGCCCTTTTCGTTGATTTCTAATTTTTTTTCAAGTGCATGTTCATAGTCAAGTATTTGAATTGGTTGATAAATGGCTGTTACGTCAGCTCCTGACTTTAGGTGTTCTTGAAACACTTTCTCATAATTGATGTTGCATATATGGTGAGTACCTGTGATCAGTACGTATTCTGCTAAACCACGATCAAAGAAGTCGCGGTTATTATGAAAATGTTGTAAATCTCCCTTTGATAAGTCGGTTGGGTCGTTCCAGTCGGGAGGTAGGATAAATAAACCGCCACGTTTACGGTCTAGATCCCATGGCTTTCCATTTCCTAAATGATCCATAAGTGAACGATATTTCCTTCTAGTAAAAACAGCAATATCTTGAATTTGTGAATTTACCATATTGGAAAGGACAAAGTCGATAAGACGATAACGACTGCCATAAGGTACTGCAGCACCGCAGCGGAAATAAGTCAATTCCTTCAGTAAATTTTGTTCACTATCTAAATGAATAACGCCCATCAGTTTTTCCATTCATTTCTTCCTCTCACTTTAAATTTAACTTATCCTAAAATAGTGGCGGGGTTTTTAATGGGAGTGTCTTTATCAATAACTAAAATTTCATCTTCCGGTGAGAGGATCTCTGTATAATCTGGAATGGTTACTCCTTCAGCAATAATGACCTTTTTTAATTTTACATGTTGCCCAATTTTTACATTAGGCATAATGACAGACTGCTCTATTTCACTATGACAACCAATTCCAACCTGATGAAATAGTATCGATTCTGAAACATTCCCATAAATAAGACAACCCTCATTAATAAGAGAATTCGTTATCGTTGCATGTGGTGAAATGTATTGAGGCGATTGACAAGTATTAACGGAATAAATTCGCCAATTATACTCATGAAGTTTTAAAGAAGGCTGTTTAGCGAGTAAATCCATATTAGCCTCCCAAAAACTCTGTATAGTACCAACATCTTTCCAGTAACCAGAAAACGGGTAAGCAAATAACTTTCGGTTGTCATTCAGCATGGCTGGAATAATATCTTTTCCAAAGTCGTGATTAGATTCTGACAAAAGCGCATCTTCATTCAAATAGGCTTTTAAAACAGACCAATTGAAAATATAAATACCCATGGAAGCAAGATTACTTTCTGGATCAGCTGGTTTTTCTGTAAAATCAGTGATGTGACCTGTTTTCGTAGCATTCATAATTCCGAAACGACTTGCTTCTTCCCATGGTACTTCAAGGACAGAAATGGTAGCTTCTGCACCTCGCTCTTTATGATAATCAAGCATTAAACTATAATCCATTTTATAAATATGGTCACCTGATAAAATAAGCACATATTCAGGATCATACTGTTCAATAAAATGGCGGTTTTGATAGATGGCATCAGAGGTTCCTAAATACCAGGAACCACCCCTTTTCTCAACAAAAGGTGGAAGGCAAGTTAACCCCCCGTTACGACGATCTAGATCCCAGGGTGTACCAATTCCTAGGTGAGAATTTAAAGCAAGAGGCTCGTATTGTGTTAATACTCCCACCGTGTCAATGCCAGAATTAATACAATTACTTAAAGGGAAGTCTATAATTCTATATTTTCCGCCAAAATAAACAGCGGGCTTGGCTAACTTTCTTGTAAGGTCACCAAGTCGTTTACCTTCCCCCCCTGCAAGTAGCATTGCTACGCATTCTTTTCTTCTATTCATATTTCCAGCCCCTGTCTATTTGGTTTTGAAGTTTAAGGGACACCTTGATGGACTGAATCGTCTGATGAAAGGATCATCCCTCCCTTAAGTGGTTACCACTGCAACTATATAAGCATATGCATGAGAGAGGTCTTATCATTCCAATGAATTTTTAAAAAGGGTTCATTGAATTGAATTGCCGCAAATTCTTTTTAAATTTTCCGAAGAGTTAGAATGAAAAAAGATAAAAAGACTAGTAAAATACAGTGCTTTTAGACTAAAATAAATGTATAACTTTCAAACTAGGATGAGCGCTATGACAAACCAACTTTCACCTTTATATGATAAAAAAGTCCTTTGTTTATACTGTAAAAATACTTTTCATTCAAAGAGAGTGCGTTCAAGTTTTATCCGTATCAAAACAATAGATAGTGATTTTTGTAAAGTTTATAAAGAAGAAATGATTAATCCTTTATTTTATGAGACTGATGTTTGCCCAGATTGCGGTTTTGCTTCAACAGAAGCATTCAGTCTCGAGTTTCCAAACGGAGCAAAGGATGAAATTGCTAAACAGTTCGAGAATTGGAAAACTCAGGAATTTGGTAAGGAACGAACCGTTTCTGATGCCATCAAAGCTATGAAGTTAGCTATACTCTCAGCAAATTTAAAAAGAGAAAATCGAATCGTTATAGGAGGACTTTGTCTTCGATTAGCATGGATTTATCGATCAATAGAGGATTACAACCAAGAAAGACGATTTTTGCTAGCAGCTTATTTAGATTATGAAGTCTCTTACGAAAGAGGAGACTATATAGGAACGAAAATGACCGAGTTGAGACTTTTATACTTATTAGGTGAACTTGCAAGGAGAATAGAAAAGAGAGAAAAAGCAGGTCTTTACTTCACGAGAGTGATTCAACATAAAAAAAGAGCGACAGAAACAAAGATCGTCGAGATGGCAAGAGAACAGTGGTATATCATGCGTAATCAAGAACAGGTTAATCCTACAAAGTAAGGAAAGAACCACACATAACGGTAAAAACGTATGATAAACTAAATATAATTTCACACGATTCGACAAAATTTATAATTAAGTTCCTGGAGGAATACAAAGTGAATGTAAACCATATTAATGCAATTTGCCGTGCTACAAAGGAAATACTGACGAATCATTTTGGACTTGCCGTTACACCTTTTGCCCCTAGCGCAGGAACAGGTACGATTCCTTCTAATGAAATAGCTGTTATTTTAGGAGTGAAAGGTCAATTAAAAGGTCAAATTATTTGTTCATTCTCTTCTGAAACAGTAAAAGAGCTAGTAGGTGTGATGATGGGTGGAATGCAAATTGGTCAGCTTGATGAGATGGGTTGGAGTGCTGTTCAGGAGTTTGGAAATTGGGTGGCAGGAACAACGGCAACGGAATTATCAAAAGAATCATGTATTATTGATGTAACAACACCGATTGTGAATGAGGGAGACTCAAGGTTTCATTCAAGCAGTCCTTTTGTTAGCGTCCCTCTAGACACACCAATTGGTGGAATTTATGTGCATATAGCTGTAAAAGAAGAGTAGACCTTTTGATCAACCACCAGCTTGTAAGGGGGTTTTCTTTTTTTTAGGTGGATACATGAATGATTGTAAGTGCAAATTTGGGATTAAATGGGGCATTCAAAACGGAACTAGTATAAAAGCAAAAAAGTGTTCAATCTAAACAAAAAAGGGTAAACTTCATGAATGTAAGGTAAAGGAGATGAATACATGTCAAAAAAAATAGATATTTCTAAGTTCGAGAAAAAGATGATTATTCGGAACATTGAAGCCAAGGATTTCGATGCTATTATAGAGATGCAGAAACTTTGTTTTCCTAATATGGAGACATGGGAACGAGCACATCTACAAAGTCATATTAATATCTTTCCCGAAGGCCAATTTTGTGTAGAATTTGATGGTGAAATTATTGGCTCCTGTTCAAGTTTGATTATTAATTTCGATGAATATGATGACCAGCATACTTGGGATGAAATAACTGATAATGGATATATCACCAATCACGATTATGAAGGTTATAATTTGTATGGCATTGAGGTGATGGTCCACCCTGATTACCGTAGAATGAAAATCGGTCATCGTTTATATGAAGCTAGAAAAGATTTAACTCGTGAGTTAAATTTAAAAAGTATGATAATAGGCGGCCGCATTCCGTATTATTTCAAGCATGCGAAAGAGATGACTCCACGTCGTTATGTGGAAGAAGTCACGATGCATAATATTTACGATCCTGTTCTAACTTTTCAAGTAATGAATGGTTTTTCGTTAAAGCGAATTAATTCGAATTACTTAGATGATGATCGAGCGTCCTTGCGCTACGCAACGTTAATGGAATGGAACAATATTGATTATCGTCCCACTGTTCCGAAGCGACAGTTTAAGACGTCCTTCCCTGTTCGAATTACAACGATTCAGTATGCGATGAAGAAGATTTCGTCTTTTGAGGATTTTGCTGTCCAATGTGAATATTATACGGACGTAGCAGCAAGTTATGATTCCGACTTTGCTGTTTTTCCGGAAATTTTCACCTTACAATTATTATCGTTCCTACCAGAGAAAAGCCCGAGCCTTGCAATCAGACGGTTGACTGAATTTACCGAAGATTACATTGAATTATTTACGGGTCTTGCTGTGAAATACAATGTCAATATTATTGGTGGATCACACTTTGTAGAAGAAGAAGGTAAAATTTATAACATTGCTTATTTATTCAGAAGAGATGGTACGATTGAGAAACAATATAAGCTTCATATTACTCCTAACGAACGTAAATTTTGGGGGATTTCAGGGGGAGAACATGTCAATGTGTTTGATACCGATTGTGGAAAGATTGCCATTCAAATCTGCTATGACATCGAGTTCCCAGAGTTAGCTCGTATCGCAGTAGATAAAGGTGCAAATATTATTTTCACTCCATTTTGTACGGACGACCGCCAAGGCTATTTGAGAGTTCGTTATTGTTCTCAAGCTCGAGCGATTGAGAATCAAGTATATACCGTATTATCAGGAACTGTTGGAAATCTGACAGATGTTGAAAATATGGATATTCAATATGCACAGTCGGGTATATTTAGTCCATCAGACTTTACATTTGCTCGTGATGGAGTTGTTGGCGAATGCCAAGCAAATATTGAAACCGTCGTGGTTGGAGATGTAGATTTAGAAATTCTTAGACGAAACCGTCGTGCTGGAAGCGTAAATCAATTAAGAGACCGACGACATGACATTTATCAAATTAACTATAAGCAATAAATTATAACGTTTACCTCCTCGCTAGTTTGGAAAAAATGATTGTTATCACATCCAAGAGGAGGTAAAGCATAATGCGTTTAGAACAAGAAAGGATTTTAAATCGAGTTTTTATCACGATAAGCATCATTTTTATTTTAATTAGTTCTTTGTTCTTGTTTATGACATTACCTAAAAGCGAGTTAGAAACGAGATGGACATTGTCTTTTACGGGTGCTGATGAATTGTTTCAAACAGGTCAGGCGGTTGACTTTCAATTGTTTCTTGAGGACGAACTTGGAGCTCCGATTGAAAATGCAAATATGAAAGCTGTATTTGATCGTCCTGGTACCGTTCACCAAATTGAAAAGACTTTTAGTCGCATAGAAGGCGGCCTCTACGAAACAGAAGTGATTTTCTCAGTACCTGGTACATGGATTGCTATGGTTGAGGTGAATCAAAAAGGTCGAACTTATTATAATCAGATCTTATTTGATGTAGGAGGTACTATTGCTGCACAAAGTAACCGGGACCTTAATGACCTTTTTCATCTGAAACAACCCTTGCCTAACGATCTAGAACGTGAATTGAACAGCATACCTGTTTTTAACAGATAATGTAAAACGAAGAGAGTGTATTAACGGGTTCGGTTTAGAGGTAGAAAAACTAAAAAAGTAATAGAAAAAGGAGTTCATTTAGCACATTAATTGGACTCCTTTTATATGTTGATTGATAAGGGTATTTAAGATTTTGACACATGAAATAGCAACCCAAAACGCAGACCAAATCGCAACTATCTGCTGTCTAGCAGATTACTGTTATTTAAAGTGTTAAACGGTCTGGCTATTTAAGAAACATTTGCGATGCTAACATTGCTTTTTTCTTTTTAAACGGGGGAGGATAGTGGAACAAGGATCAGTAGATCAGCGAATCGGATCCTGGTTCCGCTAAAATGCTGAAAAGCTGTTCTAAAAGGGCTGAAACGGATCCTGGTTCCGTTAACCGTACAAAATTAGCCAAATAAAAGGTTGAAATAGACAAATAACGGAACCAGGATCTGAAAACATGTTTCAAACAAGGGTTTAGTGAGAAATAGCGGAATGAGGATCCGTGTGTCATCACATATTGAAGTATAGGGTGCTTGAGTTTAATAAAGTTTTATGAAGGTTATAAAAACGCATTGGCTAATTCCAGTGCTTTTTTTGAGTTAATCAACCTTCAATAGTGCTGCTCCTTGGTATGCGGATTAATAGTTTCTACTCTTGAACCGATCCCGTTAGGTGTTTATACTCTCTTTTTTGTTTTGGGTTAAAAAAGGGAATTAGAGCTGTAGTCTAGAATTTATTTGTATATGATAGAAAAGATCACTACCCATAGGAGGAGATAAAATGAGTTGGAAAGAACAATATAGAAAATGGTCTACTTTTTCTGCATTAGAAGCTGAATGGAAAGAAGCCTTAGAGCAAAGAAAAGGGAATGAAGTTGAATTAGAAGATTGTTTTTATAAAAACTTAGAGTTTGGAACTGGAGGTATGAGAGGGGAAATAGGTCCAGGTCCGAACAGAATGAATACATATACGGTCCGTCGCGCTGCTGAAGGATTAGCACGTTTTATTAGTAAAGATGGGAATGAGGCAAAGGAGCGTGGTGTCGCAATTGCATTTGATTCGCGTCATAAATCAAGGCAATTCGCATTAGAATGTGCCCTTACATTAGGAAACCATGGGATTCGCTCTTATTTATTTCACGACCTTCGTCCTACACCTGAACTTTCTTTTGCTGTTAGACATCTAAATGCATTTGCTGGAATTGTGATAACTGCGAGTCATAACCCACCAGAATACAATGGCTTTAAGGTGTATGGTGAAGATGGTGGACAACTGCCACCAGGACCTGCTGATGATCTAGTTCAGTTTGTAAACGAGATTGAGGATGAGTTATTAATCAAAGTTGCAAATGAAATGGAGCTGAAAGGCGATCGGACTCTTCAAGTGGTATCAGAGGAGATTGATGAGGAGTACAACAACCAACTGAAAACGATTCTTATTCAAAAAGAGTTAATAAATGAATTTGGGAAAGAAGTAAAGATTGTTTTCACTCCACTTCATGGCGCGGCAAATCTTCCTGTTCGCCGTGTTCTAGAGACAAGTGGCTTCTCTCAACTAACAGTAGTACCAGAACAAGAATTACCGGACCCTAACTTTTCAACGGTGAAATCCCCTAATCCTGAGGAACACGCTGCATTTGAATTAGCGATTCAGCATGGAAAGAATATAGATGCAGATGTTCTCTTAGCAACTGATCCAGATGGAGATCGAGTTGGAGTGGCAGTCAAGAATCCTTCCGGAGAATATATTGTTTTAACTGGAAATCAAACAGGTGCTTTAATGCTTGATTACATTCTCTCGCAAAAGAAAGAGTTGAACAGCCTTCCAACAAATGGAGTTGTTCTTAAGACGATTGTAACGTCTGAAATTGGCAGAGCGATTGCGGAAAAGTATGACTTACATACTATCGATACGTTAACTGGATTTAAATTTATCGGTGAAAAAATCAAAGAGTATGAGCAAACAGGCGAGTATCGCTTCTTGTTTGGTTATGAGGAAAGCTACGGGTATTTAATCGGTGACTTTGTTAGAGACAAAGATGCTGTTCAAGCTTGTTTGTTAGCTGCTGAAATAGCTACTTATTATAAGTCTCGTCAAATGAATGTATATGATGGATTGATTGAGTTATTTGAGAAGTATGGGTATTACCAAGAAGGGTTGGAATCGTTAACGTTAAAAGGAAAAGCAGGTATTGAACAGATTAATCAAATACTAGCATCATTCCGTGAAACACCACCAACCAATCTTGGGAATAGCAAAGTTGCATTCATTGAAGATTATCAGTCAAGTCTATTGACAAATGCATTGACAGGAGAACAAGTAGCTATTCAACTACCTAAATCAAATGTATTAAAATACAAGCTAGAAGACGGTTCATGGTTCTGTATTCGTCCATCAGGAACAGAGCCGAAGATCAAATTCTATTTTGGAGTAAACAAAGAGTCCCTTGAAGAAAGTAAGAATTCACTAGAACAGTTAAAGCAAGCTGTCATGACACTGGTAAATAAAACTCAAAGATAAGTTGGAGTAGATAGAAAAAAGTTGATTTGACGATTGGAGATTAGGGCAACGTTTTACTCAAGTCGAGAGAACTTAATCATGGAAATCGAATTTACCCTTGTAAGCAATTCAAGGAAGTACTGCAGCGAATGAAGTTGGTGTTATTCATCAAGTGATGATTAATTATTAAGACTATGACATGTGATAGTTTTAGAGAATGTTTTATAATATGCCATGAGTATGCCTTCTAATTAAAGAACCAAGTACATCTTTATCTATGCATGTTAAAAAACTAAATTTATGTTTTGGGGAGATACATTCTCCCCAAAATTTCACATGAATGTGAGAGAATGTTACGAACTTATCGATTAACAGCTAAGTTAGCCATGTTTATGAGTTTTTCAATTTTCTCCAAAGGGTTGTTCGGCTTATACCTAGTAGCTCGGCAGCTTTTTCCTTGTTACCTTTTGTTTGAATTAGTGTCTGTTCAATGCGGTTTTTTTCTGAGACTAACGTATTTTGAGGTTTTTCTACTTCTAAAGAGACTAAATCGTTTATATGTAAGGCTTTATGCAATATCTCTTGAACTCCTTTTTTCGTCAAAGCTTCATTTTGACAAAGAACTAAGAACCTTTCTGCTACATTCTCTAGTTCCCGGACATTTCCTGGCCAATGATGGGAAGTTAACAATTCTAAATCACGACTGTCAAGAATTGCGCTTAAATGAGCATGTTTTTTAATGAAATGTTGAAACAACTTAGTTATATCTCCATGACGATCTCGAAGAGGAGGGATTAAGAGTTGCAATACACTAATTCTAAAATACAAATCTTCTCTAAAAGTGCCTTCCTTAATACAGTCGAGTAAGCTTTTGTTGGAAGCTGCTATAATTCTGACATCGATGGGCATGATTTGATCTCCGCCGATGCGAACTATTTCCTTTTCTTGTAAAACGCGGAGAAGCCTGGATTGTAGATGGATAGGCAATTCACTAATCTCGTCTAAGAAAATGGTTCCCTGATGTGCTAGTTCAAAAAGACCTGGTTTTCCTCCTTTTTTAGCCCCTGTAAATGCCCCTTCCTCATACCCAAACAGTTCACTGTCTATGAGATTCTCCGGAAGAGCTGCACAGTTTACGGCAACAAAGGGTTGATGATGACGAGAACTTGTTTGATGTATGCTTTGAGCAAATAATTCTTTCCCGGTTCCTGACTCACCATTAATGAGGATAGAAGAATTGGCCAAACTATATTTTTTAGCATGATGAATCGTCTCTTGTATAACATGAGACGATCCAATAATATCATTGAAATTGTATGTTGAAATCATCGGTTTTTGTGTAATATTCTTACGGATTTTTTGTTCTTTCTGCTGTAAACTTACTACATCATCCAAGCAAATTAAATGTCCCATATTTTCACCTTGAACAACAACAGGAACAACATCTGCCATTAACTTTTTCTTTTTATGTTCAAAAATTAGGTTATATTGAGGTTCACTCCATTGAGATAAGGGCGTTTTGTTCGTAATATTTGGAATGATGTCTTCAAGATTTCTATCAGTAACTTCCATACTTGTGACTCCAAGTAGCCGTTCGGTTACATTATTGATAATTTTAACTTTGGAATCGAGATCAATGGAAATAATACCGCTCCGATTCATAGAAATCATTGTTTGCAACAATATTGTTTTTTCCATACCGTTACGATAGACCTTTAAGATATTTACGGCATCTTCAATAGCGTTTGCTATAGCACCATGAGAATAGTAAAATATTCCATTCATTCCCAATTTCTTAGCTGCCTCGCATACCCAGCTTCCGCCAACAATATTCATAATCCCATTATTTCTCAAGTGCTCCATGATATTATAAGCTTCTTGTATTTCATTAAATTGAATTTGTTTGATACGAACATTCAGAAGGGAAGAAATTCCAGATAATTCTTTGATATCTTCTTTAAAATTCATGATCACTATTTCTTCGGCATCTATATCTTTGATCGATTCCAATAAATCAAAACCTGTTATTTTAACAGGAATCACTAAATTTTTCAGTATACTTTGAAGAGATTGGGCGCTTCGATCACCACTTACTACTATCGTCGTTGGATCAAAAAATGCCTGTAAATCGAAAGTAGAGTCATGGGAGCTTAGAAATTTTAACGGTATTTCTGTAATTTCATAATTGACCCATAAAGGGATATCGACTAGTACCTCTCGTGCTAATTTAGCAAAGGGAGGATAACCGACTATGGCAATTTTATGTTGCAAAAAGCCCACCTCCATTAATTATTTGATTATAATTAATATTTTGAAACGTTTGAAACTTATTGTTTCATTATGAAACTCGAAAAGTAGATTGTCAATTGCGATTGGGGTCCCTTTTTATGATAGGTCCCTTTTTTGCGATTAATTAGCAGTGATTTTCACTATTTTATTCACATCTGTTCACTTGATTGAAACGTTTGAAACATTTGAAACAAAATTCGTTTCGATTTGAAACGTTATAACTGATAAGTTGACAAAAAATACTGATAGTTTAGTAATTTAAAAGTTGGCACAGAAGTTGCATATTAGAAAGGTGAGTCACAACTTATTGTATTGAATGGTTCAGTTGCTTTTTGTACCATTCGGTATCCTATAAAGATAACTGCTACTAAATTAATAAAATGAGCTAAAGGGGGAATTACCTTGGGTAAAGTAATCAATTCATACGGAGGAAAAGGTGGAAGTTTTACTATAGAGAATACGAACTTAGAAAATGTTTTGATTCCGGAAGAGTTTACTGAAGAGCAGAAAATGATTATGAAAACAACAAAGGAATTTGTTGAAAAAGAAGTCACTGTTCTCGGTGAAAAGGCACAGCAGTTAAACTATCAGTTATCAAAGGATCTTGTAAAAAAAGCAGGCGATGTAGGTCTACTAGGTGTATGTTTGCCTGAAGAATATGGGGGCTTAGGACTTGATGGTATTCGATTTGCAATGATTAAAGAATCTTTAAATCTAGGACCGTCTTCTATGACTGCTACCATTGGCGGCCAGATGGGAATTGGAATGCTCCCAATCATCTTTTTCGGAACAGCTGCACAGCGAGAGAAATATTTGCCAGCATTACAGGAAGGCACAATTACAACTTCTTTTGCTTTAACAGAATCTCAATCTGGGACGGACGCTTCAAGTATTAAGACATCAGCGACTTTAACAGAAGATGGAAAACATTATATTTTAAATGGCAACAAAGTTTTTATTACAAATGCAGGTTTTGCAGATATCTTTGTTGTTTTTGCAAAAATAAATGGGACTGGTTTTAGTGCATTTATTGTTGAAAGAGAGACAGAAGGATTAAGTATTGGACCTGAAGAGAAGAAAATGGGTCTTAAAGCTTCATCGACTTGTTCAATGACATTTGAAGATGTTAAAGTGCCGGTTGAAAATCTTCTAGGAAAACCTGGTGAAGGCCATCGATTTGCCTTTAATACTCTGAATTTCGGTAGACTTTCCGTTGGAGCAGGATGTCTTGGCAATAGTAAGCACGCCCTTGAGGTTTCAGTAAAATATGCAAACCAGCGAGTTCAGTTTGGAAAGAAAATTTCTTCCTTTCCTTTAATCAGTCAAAAACTAGCAAATATTAACATAAAAACGTATGTTTTGGAAAGTATGGTTTACCGCACGGCGGGAATCTTTGATGAGAAACTTAAAGAAATCAATTTTAGTGATCCTAATTTAGAAGAAAACTCAAGAAAAGCCATCGGTGAATATATGATCGAATGTGCGATTAACAAAGTCTTTGGTTCTGAGACATTGGACTATGCCGCTGATGAAGGAGTACAAATACATGGTGGTTATGGATATATACAAGAATATGAGATAGAAAGTATTTATCGAGACTCTCGAATTAAGCGCATATTTGAAGGCACAAATGAAATGAATAGGATGTTCATTACGAAAACACTAGTAAAAAAATTGTCAAAAGGGCAATTACCTGAATTACAAGTAGCGCTAGAGGATAGTGAAGAATCCTTACAAAATTCCCTAACGACGATAGCGTTCAATCAAACTCTAGATCAAGAAACCTACTTACTTTCCGTTACAAAGAAAATCTATCATATGGCTTTAGCGCAAGCGCTTAAAACTTATGATAAAGGTCTTGAGGATGAACAGGAAGTACTCAGTGATTTAGGGGATATTGTTATTCAGACATATGCTATGGAAAGTGCCCTGTTACGTGCAAAGAAATTAGTAGAATTAAATGGGGAAGAAAAATCTGCAAATGCTATTGATATGACAGTTGCATTTATTCATGAAGCGTTTGATCAAATTATTGGTTTTGCAAAAAATACACTATATACAACAAGTAGTGGCGATACATTAGATTGGCAATTGAACTTGCTTCAAGAGAGTTCGCGGAAAGCGCCTATTAATCCAGTGGTTTTAAAACGTAAAGTGGCAAAAAAGGTAATTGAAGTAGAAAGTTATAGTGTCTAAGAGATTTGAAAAAAATCCGTTTGTACTTGAACAATCTTAGACAGCAATGAAGCGCAGCACAGTAGGCTTTTAAACCTAAATAAATGAGGTTTAAGTATAGGTGTGAGCGATAATTTTAAGGTTTGAAAAATTAAAGGAGGAAAAGAATATGAGACGTTTAGAAGGAAGAGTGGCAATAGTTACAGGTGCAGGGAAAGGAATTGGAGCAGCAACAGCCATACGTTTAGCTAATGATGGTGCTAAAGTGGCAATTGTTGATCTAAATGAAGAAATGGGGGCTGAAACAGTCAAAGCTATTCAGGAAGCGGGTGGAGAGGCAATTGCAGTTGGTTGTAATGTGTCTGTTGCAGATGAGGTTGAAAGCGCTGTCAGTGAAGTCGTCTCTCATTTTGGCCGAGTCGACATTTTGGTGAACAATGCAGGAGTTACCCGTGATAATCTTCTATTTAAAATGTCTGAGGATGATTGGGATCTTGTTATGAATGTGCATTTAAAAGGTAGTTTTCTATTTAGTAAATCTGTTCAAAAGTATATGGTTGAGCAACGTTACGGGAAGATCGTTAACACAACAAGCGTAGGTGCTTCAGGGAAACGAGGCCAAGCCAATTATGCAACAGCGAAGGCTGGCTTACAAGGATTTACGAAAACACTTGCTATTGAACTTGGACCATTTAATGTAAATGTGAACTGCGTAGGCCCAGGTTTTATCGCTACTGATATGACAAAGTCAACAGCGGAGCGTCAAGGGTTGGATTTCGAGGAAATTAAAAAGGGTGCCAGTAAATCGATTCCGATGAGAAGAGTTGGCGAGCCTGAGGATGTTGCGAATGTCATAGCTTTTTTAGTTAGCGAAGATGCAAGTTATGTTACTGGTGAGATTCTCTACGTAGGTGGAGGAGCTAAGTAAGCTATTAAGAAGGCGTTAGCATAAACTTATTATTTTAAAGATAGGGGATCTAATATGACGACTACAGATAAGACTCTAATCGGAAGTAAAAGTGAAACGATTGAATTCGAAGTGGAAAAAGGGGCGATTCGCGCTTTTGCCCAGGCGCTTGGCTCAGAAAATCCAATCTATCTTAATGAAGAGTATGCAAAACAACAAGGGTATGCTAGTTTAGTGGCTCCGCCAACTTTTCCATCTACATTTCGGTTGCCGAAGCCAGGAATTAATGTGGAATTAAGCCGTACTCTACACGGAGCACAAGAATTTCTTTATGAGCGTCCAATTGTGGCAGGGGACGTATTAAGATGTACGAATCAACTAGTAGATATTTTTGAAAAAGATGGAAAAAGCGGAACAATGACTTTTTATATCCTTGAAACAAGAGGCGAAGATCTGAAAGGAAATTTAGTTTTTCGTTCAAAAGCAACGATTATTTACCGTTAAGCAAAGGAGGGGTACGGATGATAAAGGATTGGAATGAACTTGAATTGGATCAAGAATTAAAAATTGATAAAGACCCGATCGGAAAACTACAGTTGGTTAAATATGCAGGTGCTTCTGGGGATTTCAATATGATCCATACTGACGAAGAAACGGCTAAAAAAGTCGGATTACCTGGAATTATTGCGCACGGAATGATCAGTATGGGGGTGCTAGGTAACTTTGTGAATGAAATTGTCGGAAACCAAGGATTTGTCAGCCGTTTGCAAGTTAAATTTGTTGGTATGGTCCCACTTGGACAATCATTGACATGTAAAGCTAGAGTGATAAGAAAAGACGAGGAGAGGCGTCAAGTTGACTTAAAGATATCTACTGAAATGGAGCCCGGTAAATTTGCCACTCTAGGAGAAGCGAGTATTAAATATTTTTAGTTGAAGTTGCATCCGAGAAAGAGTTATTGAACCTCACTTCTTTATTCGGTTATACAGGACTTATATTAAAATTTCACGTACTATGCAAAGTTGCCAAATCGAAGGTGTGTGAAACCTCGAACTAACGAGGTGGTTCTAAATAGGATTAATTCTCGGATGTTTTGTTCTTTGTAGGATTTTCTAGTAAGAAATATAGAATTGTATGACTTTTATTTAGTGGAAAGGTGTGAATTGGAATGAAGTCTGAACGAGTAGCAGCCATTGTTGGAGTAGCGGAATCGGATCTTGGTCACTTGCCAGGTATGAATGTACTTCAACTTCAAGCCCAAGCAGCAAAACGGGCGATAGATGATGCCGGTTTTACGAAAGATGATATCGATGCATTATTTACTACTGCGAGTTGGGGTCATTTTCCTCAATTGATGCTTGGTGAGTATCTGGGCATTCAACCGAAATACACGGGAGGAACAAATATTGGCGGTTCTTCTTTTGAATCACATGTAGCGCATGCTCTTGTAGGCATTCAAGCAGGTTTATTCGAAGTAGCTCTTATCACTTATGGGAGTACTAATAGAACGAGTGGAAAAAGACCTTCTGCTGCTGGATTGACGTTAAGTTACGAAGAGCCGTTTGGGGTTCCATCGCCTGCTGGTCACTATGCGATGGCGGCGATGAGACATATGCATCAATACGGTACGACTTCGGAACAGCTAGCAGAAATAGCTGTGGCTACAAGAAAGTGGGCCGGATTAAATGAAAAGGCGTTTAAGCGTGAGCCGATTAGCATTGAAGATGTGTTAGCATCACCAATGGTTAGTGAACCATTGCATCTACTGGATTGTTGTTTAATTACTGACGGAGGCGGAGCAATTATAGTTGCTTCAGCTAAGGCAGCTGCAAGAGCGAAGAAAAAACCTGTTTGGATTTTAGGCCATGCCGAAAAGCAAACGCATAACTCGGTTACATATATGCCTGATTTAACGGTAACTGGCGCAAAGGACACAGGGAAAAGGGCAATGGAAATGGCGGGTGTTACACATGATGAAATTGATGTGACCCAAGTATATGATTCATTTACCATTACAGTGCTTTTGACTTTAGAGTCATTGGGCTTTTGCAAACCTGGAGAAGGTGGAGACTTTGTTAGTGGCCAAAGGACGGCACCTGGAGGAGCATTTCCATTAAATACAAGTGGTGGCGGTCTTTCTTATTGCCACCCGGGGATGTTTGGTATTTTCTTGCTAATAGAAGCTGTTCGTCAGCTTCGAGGAGAATGTGGAGAACGACAAGTAAATGATGCAAAGATTTCACTCGTGAATGGAACTGGGGGAACACTCTCCTCAACTTCAACCGTTATTTTAGGGAGGGATTAAGATGGCAGGTATACCAAAACCGCTGATAGATACTGATTCAAGAACATTTTGGGAAGGTGTTCAAAACCATAAGCTTATGTTGCAAAATTGTGATGATTGTCATGAATATATTTTTTATCCACGTATGATATGTCCTCATTGTTTTTCGGACAATTTGACATGGAAAGAAACGAGTGGGAAAGGGAAAATTCAAAGTTATACAGTAGTTCATAAAGCACCGCCAGAATTTCGAGATGAAGTGCCTTATGTCATTGGCATTATTGACCTTGAAGAAGGTGTAAGAATGTTGAGTCGTATTATCGGTGATCGAGACAAAATATCGATCGAGAAACCTGTTTCTGTTGTTTATAAAAAAATTGATGATGAACTTACTCTGCCATACTTCAAATTATCGGAAGTTTGAACCTGAATTTCGTAACATAGGTAAAAAATGAACAGAGAGGATGCATAATCTATGATTACTTCCTGTTATGGGATGTCGGTAGCCCAATTACTCGAGAAAGCAAATAAATCCTGCCCAGATAAAGAAGTGATTTACGATGGAAGTCGTCGTCTTTCTTATAAGGATTTGGAAAAGGAAGTAGCGGAACTAGCCGGCGGACTTCATCGACTTGGAATTCAAAAAGGAGACCGCGTTGGGGTTTGTCTTCCTGCTTGGTATGAATTTATCGTTGCCGTGTTTGCTATTGCCCAAATAGGTGCAATCATGGTGCCATTCAATACAAGGTATCGTGAAGATGAAGCCGAGCATATCTTAAGAGATTCCGGTGCGAAACTAGTATTCTTCACAAAAGAATATGATAAAGTTAACCATCTTGAGCAATTCAAAGCGATTCGAGCAAGACTTAAAAGTTTGCAATATTTAGTACCAGTTCGATTCGAACATGAAGGTTTACAAGGCTATAACGATTTAAGAGAAGATGGTAAGGGGCAAACATTACCTAATGTTAGCATTGAAGTGACGGAGGATGTTTTTTCTATTATTTATACATCAGGCACAACTGGTAAACCAAAAGGAGTGATGTTAACCCATCATAACTTAGTTTATAGTATGGTGAACAGTTGTCAGGCGATTGAAATGAATGAGCAGGATGTATTTTTACATGCAAGTCCATACTTTCATATCATGGGTTTAGCTGGGATTTTGAGGCTGATTGGTAGTGAAACAAAAGCTGTAATTCAAGAAAAATATCATGTTGAAAAAGCACTTCAGTTAATAGAAAAAGAAAAAGTTACGATTCATTCGGGTGTACCAACCATCTTTATTCTTGAATTGAATCATCCTTCGTTTTCATCTTATGATTTATCGTCTCTTCGTGTGGCGATTATGGCAGGTGCTCCTTGTCCGGTTGAAGTTATACGTAGGATCAAAACAGAAATGGGATGTCCTGTTTTAGTCAGTTTTGGAATGACGGAAACATCACCGATTTTAACAATGACGAAATTTGAAGATGATGATTTGGTTCAAGCTGAATCCGTTGGAAAAGCGATAGCTGGTGTTCAACTAAAGATTATGGATGAGGCTAGGCAAGAAGTGCCTACGGGAGAAATAGGTGAGATTGCTTGTTATACAGAAGGTTTGATGAAAGGCTATTATAATCTCCCGGAAAAAACAAGCGAAGTGATTGATGAAAATCGATGGTTTTATACGGGTGATTTAGGAACGATTGATGTAGAAGGATATGTACGAATAGTTGGAAGAAAAAAAGACTTGGTAATTCGTGGCGGCTACAATATTTATCCAGGGGAAATCGAGGAAGTTTTCTATACACATCCAAATGTTATGGAAGTAGCTATTATTGGTATGCCAGATACAGTGCTAGGAGAAGTATCTTGTGCTGCGGTAACATTAAAACCGAATACAGCTACAACCGTTGAAGAACTTGAACATTTTATTAGAAACCAAGTGGCTGATTATAAAGTTCCTGATCATCTAGTCATAGTTGATGAATTACCAAGAACTCCGTCAGGTAAAGTGATGAAATTTGTCTTAAGGGATTCGCTCTTAAATGAAAAAACTGTGTCACTGCGATGAATTTAGTCGAAAAAAGAAGGGGAGTTGTCGAAATGGACGAAATAGTAGAGAGTTATAAGAAGATATCAATTGCAGCAGTTTCTGATGCTTTAGACCGCTTAGGAATCCACGGTACATGTTTAGGAATTTCGCCTACGAACTATGGATATCAAATGGTAGGGCGTGCTTTTACGGTGAAATATTTACCTGTCGCTCAAGATAAAGGGTCAGTTGGAGATTATATTGATGAGGTATCTACTGGAAGTGTAGTCGTTTTAGACAATGCAGGGCGCTTGGATTGCACGGTATGGGGAGATATTCTAACTTCGGTTGCTCATATGAAAGGTATTGCTGGAACTTTAATTGATGGAGTTTGCCGTGATGTTTCTTGTAGTTTGGATTTGAAGTATCCAATTTTTAGTAGAGGGAAATATATGCGTACTGGTAAGGATCGGGTGGATGCAGTGGCATATATGGTTCCAGTTTCAATTGGGGATGTTCAAGTGCGCCCGGGTGATATTATTTTCGGGTCAGACGACGGGGCTTTAGTGATTCATAAGGAACGAGAAACTGAAGTACTTGCACTTGCCCAGTTAATTGAGGAAAAAGAAGAAGGTATCAGACAAGAAGTTATGAGAGGGACTCCTTTAAAGGAAGCCCGTGAAAAATATGGATACCATCAGCTGCAATCTAGGGAAAACTAGAATAAGGAGGCGATAAAAATGACTAAATTCCTAGATGGCATTGATCGTCCAAATGAAGAAGATATTTTGCGAGCCAAGAGCTTTTCATCAGCCACCTTACATGAAGCTGCGGGTAAAAAAGGAGCGTTACCATCAGGAATTAAACCGTTAGCCGCAAATATGAAAGTTTGTGGACCAGCTATTACTGTCCATTCTCCTCCGATCGATAACATCATGTTACATGAAGGGATTTTAGCAGCGAAACCGGGAGATGTTCTCGTTGTTGAAGTTTCTGGGATATACGAGGCTGGTTACTGGGGAGACATTATGACAAAAGCAGCTCAAGTGCGAGGGATCCAAGGGCTTATCATTGATGGTTGTGTCAGAGACAGTCAAGATATCATCGACATGAACTTTCCCGTTTTTTCGAGGGGATTATGTATACAAGGAACAGGAAAAGCCGGTGGTGGAACGATTAATCAACCGATAAATATTGGGAATGTAACGGTTTCAGCAGGAGACCTTATTGTCGGAGACAGAGACGGAATTGTTGTTCTTCCGAAGGGGAATGTAGCTGATATATTGATGGAAGCGCAAAAGCGAGATGATGATGAAAAAAGAATTACTGAACAATTAGGCAAAGGAGAAACAACGATGGAGATATATGGATGGGAGTCAACTAGTGTGTAATGAACTAGTGTGTAATGTCCTTTAGTTAGATATAATGGTTTTTAATGAAACGAACGTTGTTTATTTAAATGTAATAACGCGTAAGAGAGTTTTTTAAGTCTTAGTTTCTAGTTGTGAAAACGTTAACACTCCTCGCGATTAGGTTCAATAGATGAAACAAATGAAACGAATGAAACAAATGAAACAAATAGACGTTTCATAATGAAACATTCCGATTTAGATGAGAAAAAAAGAGCGTTAGACTAAGTGTTTACAACTTGGCATACTTATTGCATGTATCTTAATAAGTAATTGATTAAATGGTAAAGGAGGGGGAAATATGCAGCCGTTATCAGGGGTTAGAGTGATTGATATTTCTCATGTATTGGCCGGACCTTATTGCACAATGGTAATGGGGGATATGGGGGCCGATGTGATTAAAGTAGAGCAATACCCTGACGGAGATATGATGCGAGCTACTGGTCCTTTTAATAATGGTATTAGTTATAGTTTTTCGATGATCAACCGTAACAAAAAAGGTCTAAAGGTTAACTTAACGACTGAAGAAGGTCGCGAAATCCTATATCGTCTCGTAAAAACTGCCGATGTTTTCGTGGAGAATTTTCGACCTGATGTCGTAAAAAAACTTGGAATTGACTATGAAACATTAAAAAAGTTAAATCCAGATTTAATATATTGCTCCATTTCAGGTTATGGTCAGACCGGTCCTTATAAAAATAAAGGCGGTTTAGACATCATGGCTCAAGGAATGTCAGGAATTATGAGTATGACTGGTGAATCAAACGGCAGACCTGTTAAAGTGGGGATCCCGATTCACGATATTGGAGCTGGTTTGACAGCATTGTATCATATTCTCTTTGCTCAAATACACAAAATGCGAACAGGAGAAGGGCAATATATAGATGTTTCACTCGTTGAGTCTGGTTTAGCTTGGACTGTATGGGAAGCAGCTGCTTACTTTGGAAGTGGAGAGGTACCTGCTCCAAGTGGAACACGGCACAGGAGGATGGCTCCATATCAAAGCTACCGAACGAAAACAGGATATATTCTAATTGGAGTTGTTAGTCAAAGGCTGTGGGATAAATTCTGTATACAGGTGGTAGAGAAAGAAGAGTGGAAAGAGGATCCGCGATTTGCCACGGTCAATGATAGAATCGAGCATGTCGATGAGCTAGAAGAAGCAATCGAGAGTGTTTTAACAAAAGAGTCATCTGATTTCTGGTTGAAGAAGTTAGAAAGTTCAGGTATACCTTGTGGTCCAATTTATAATTATGATGAAGTCATGAAACATGAACAAATTATAGGTCGTGACATGATTATTGAATATGAAGATCCTGTAGCAGGTCCAATGAAAACACTTGGTTTTCCAGGGAAAATGTCAAAGACACCTGCACAATTTCAATCTCGAGCACCGAGATTGGGGGAACATACAGAAGCGGTTATGAGAGAACTTCAATATAGTGAAGAAGAAATTCAACAATTTAAGCAAAATTCTATTATTTAATAAAGAAAGGATGTGAGTCTATTGGGGAGGAGCTAGTTATGTCAAAAGATTATTTGCTAGTTAAGAAGAAGGATGGCATTGCCACAATCTATATTAATCGTCCTGAAAAAAAGAACGCATTTAACTATGATATGTGGACTAATCTAATCGACATATTGGAAGAATTAGAGCTAGACATTGAAGTCAAAGTCTTGGTTATTCGAGGGATTGACGATACTGCATTTGTAGCTGGAGCAGATATTAGTGAATTCACAACAATAAGGTCAACTGCTGTAGGGGAGAAATTATATAATCAAGCGGTATCAAAGGTAGAAAAAGCTTTAATGAATTTCTCCAAGCCAACAATCGCAATGATTCAAAAATATTGCATTGGCGGCGGATGTATAATTGCCCTTGCATGTGATCTTAGGTTTAGTTCTGAAAGCGGTATCTTTGCGATAACACCAGCGAAAATAGGGATTATTTATTCTTATCAAGGAACGAAAAATTTAATTGATTTAGTTGGAGTAGCGAGGGCAAAAGATCTATTGTTTTCTGCTAGAAAGCTTAATAGTTATGAAGCTTATAGCTACAGGTTAGTTGAAAGAATTTTCCCAGATGAAGAAATTGCAGCTAAAACCTATGAATATGCTGACTCAATCGCAAGACTAGCGCAAAAATCCATTAAAGGTGCTAAAAAGATTATAAGTGAGATTAATGATGGGAAGATGCAAGAAACGGAAGAGATTTATGAGCTTACAGTTAGCTCCTATGCATCTTCTGACTATCAAGAAGGTGTAAAAGCGTTTATAGAAAAGAGAGTACCTAATTTTAAAGAAGTTTAAAAATACATTCCAAGTTCTAATGCTAATCGGCAATATATCTATTGAGAGGGGATAAATGTAATGATTATCGATATACACGGACATACACTTGCACCACCTGAGGTTTATCAATTTCAATCTAGATTGGTAGGAAGCAGAGGGAATCCTTTTGATGGTTTTCCAAAGGTCAGCGATGAAGCCATTAATAAGCAATTATCCAAACATATCGATGTCCTTAATAAAGTAGGAACGGATATGCAACTGATCTCACCAAGGCCATATCTTGCCATGCATTCCTTGCAACCAAGTAGTATGGTCCATAAATGGACAGAGTTCGTAAATAACATTATTGCTCGTCAAGTTCAACTTCAGCCCGACTATTTTCGAGGAGTGGCAGGTTTACCACAGTCACCTGGAGTGGACATTCGCGAATGTTTACCTGAATTAAGACGCTGTATTGAAGAATTAGGGTTTGTAGGAGTTCAATTGAATCCGGATCCAATGGAAGGAGGCCATCCAACACCACCAGGACTAGGTGATGAGTACTGGTATCCATTATATGAAGTTCTTCAAGAATTAGATGTGCCAGTACTTATTCATTCAGCAGGCTGCTGCTCACCTAGGGAGTCTTATACCCTTCATTTTATCAATGAAGAAAGTATTGCGATTATGTCTTTACTTGACTCAAATGTTTTTAATGATTTTCCTAACTTGAAAGTGGTTGTATCTCATACCGGTGGTGCGATTCCGTTCCAAATGGGTCGTTTCCGTGCATGGCGTCATCGTTCCGGTGGAGAAGACTTTGATGTAGCTTTGAAAAAGCTTTATTTTGATACCGTTAATTACTCAAAAGAAGCTTTAGAATTAACCTTTAAAGTCATTGGTTCGGACAATTTGTTATTTGGTACCGAAAATCCAGGAACAGGTTCTGTTGTTAACCCGAACACGGGTAAGATGTTTGATGACTTAAAACCAGTGATTGATAGCATTGACTTCTTGACAGAGGAAGATCTTTATAAAGTCTATGAAGGCAACGCTAAAAAGTTATATAAACTGAATATCACTGCGGATAAAAAAATCACACAATTAAAATAATGGAGGTTATATAAATGGCAAAAATCACACTTGGGTTGGCCGCTTCTCATAGTCCGCAATTAAGCACACCAGCTGAAACATGGGCAATGCATGCAGAAAGGGATAGAACGAATCCTGCTCTTGATTTTGAGGGTTTGACTAAAAAGGCACCTGATTGGATTCATGATCATTTAAGCAAAGAAGTTTGGGAGGAAAAGTACGAAGCTTGTGAACAAAGTATACAAGAGTTGTCTAAAATTATTGATAGAGTTTCCCCAGACATTTTAGTTGTTATCGGGGACGATCAGAAAGAACTATTTTTGTATGATAACATGCCGGCTTTCTCTGTATTTTGGGGAAATGAAATTTATGACCTTCCACAAGATAAGGAAAAGATGCCACCATCAATAAGACCTGCATACTGGGCTAGACATGGTGTTGTACCAGAAGCTTACGAAACAGATGCGGACTTAGGACGCCATATTATCGAAAAGCTGATCGATAATGAATTTGATGTATCATCTTTTACTGAACAGCCAGAAGGACGTTCCATCGGTCACGCTCATACTTTCATTCGCCGCCGGCTTTTACAAAACAAACCAATGATTAAAATGGTGCCGATAACGGTTAATACATTCTTTCCACCCAATGTGCCGAGTCCTAAACGCTGCTATGATTTTGGGAAAGTACTGAAAGAGGCCATTGAATCATGGGATAGTGATCAAACTGTAGCTATTATTGCCTCTGGTGGGATGACACATTTTGTTATAGATGAAGAGTTTGATAGAAATTTCTTGAAGAGTCTTGAAAGCAAAGATAAAGATGCACTTTGTTCGATTCCACGCGAAAAATTTGTATCAGGAACATCAGAATTATTGGCATGGATTTCAGCAGCTGGAGCACTAGAACATCTAGATATGAAACTAGTAAACTATATACCTACTTATCGTTCAACAGCTATGACCGGTTGCGGAATGGGCTTTGTTTATTGGGAATAGCACAAACAATAAATCAACTCTACTTTCTAATAATTATAATATAAAATGACCGAGGGGGAATCGCGATGTTATCGAAAGAAAAAAATGATTTACTTACACAGGTTACTGGAGACGCACCAATGGCAAGATATATGAAACAATTTTGGGTACCAGCTATTCGTGCTGAAAGAATAAAACCCAATGGTCAACCAATACGTGTACGTTTATTTGGTCATAATTATGTTGCTTTCAGAGGTGCTGATGGAAAAGCAGCTATTCTAGACGAAGCTTGTCCACATCGACGTGTTTCGCTTACATTAGCTCGTAATGAAGACAATGCATTAACTTGCTTGTATCATGGTTGGAAATTCGATGTTGACGGAAATTGTGTCGATGCACCGACTGAGCCACCAGATAAGGTCGAGTCCTTTTGCAAGAAAGTCCCTTTAAAGTATTACCCTGTTAAGGAAGCTGGTGGGATCGTCTGGTCCTGGCTTGGTGAAGGGTTACCGACACAATTTCCAGAATTTGAATTTAATAATTTACCTGAATCGAACTTATTGATACGCATTGCTGAAATTAATTGTAATTGGTTACAAGTATTGGAAGGGACGCTTGATTCGGCGCATGTATCGATGCTGCATCAATCATGGGTCGAGAAAGTTGGTGCCACGGTATCTAAAACAAAGCATGACCTTGCTCCAAGATATGAGGTCGATAGTCAGCCTTACGGATATCGGGCAGGAGCATTAAGAAACATGCCCGATGGATCACAATACGTTCGTATTTCTGAGTTTGTTCAACCTTGGTATTCTTTTATTCCAAAGGCTCCTGAAGAAAATCATATTGGATCATTTGTAATTCCTGTAGATGACAATCGCTGTGTACAATGGTTTGTATTCTACAACCATGAGAGAGCACTCACCTTTGAAGATATTGCTATAACAGAAAGACAGTTCGGAATAGACCCTAACCTATCGCCTGATAATTTTTATGAAGGAAGCTTGGAAGGAAGATGGGAACAAGATCGTACAAAACTAGAAGACCATTTCACTGGTATGTATGGTGTATTAGTAGAAGATTATATTATTGCGGAAAGTATGGGTGAAATTTCTGATCGGACACAGGAGTATCTTGGTTCGAGTGATAAACTTATCGCGAAAATTCGCTTTTTCCTACTTCGTGCATTAAAAGATATGGATGAAGGGAAAGCTCCATTAGGACTTGATCAAGAGATCGATTATCGTAATATTCGGTCCACAAATGGAAATATTCCGGCAGATTCAGATTGGCGCACAGTACCAAAGTACTAATATAAATTTAAGCTTATGGAGGTTTTAAAGTGGCAAAAAGAGAAGTCATTGAAATTCCTGGCGTAAGCCATGGAACGGCACCTATTCCAATGGGAGCCAAAATTGGATCGATGGTCTATTCATCTGCCATTATGGGAAAGGATTCTAGGACAGATCAACTTCCAGAGGAACCACAATCTCAAATGAAATTTATTTTTCGGAATATTAAGTTATTTATGGAGTCAGCTGGTGGATCGACAGATAATATTATTCGAATGAATGTATTTCTGAAGGAGAATAGTGTCCGGGAGGATTTTAATGAAGAGTGGTTGAAAATGTTTCCAGACAATGCTGATCGTCCAGCTAGGCACATTACGTTAAAAGACCTCAGTAGGGGAATGTACGTACAAGTAGAATTAATAGCCGTTTTATAAGAAGCTAAGATAGTAATGTTGCTGTCAAAAAAACAACCTGGCATTAAGGACGTGGTTTTATAAAAACCACGTTCGGACCAGTAAATATGGGGGGAATCAATTTGACGCAAGACAAATTGGTAGATAGATTATCTAAATTGGATACTTGTGCTGTTTCCGATGCTCTTGATTCTTTAGAGTTAAAAGGGGTCGTTACAAGTTTAAAGTCGGTTTCAGTAAGAAAGAAAATTGTTGGTAGAATTGTTACGGTGAAATTGGTTTCTGCTGAACAAGGATCATCGAAGCGACATCTTGGAACAGCTGCTGTGGAGACTGCTTCAAATGGTGATGTAATTGTTGTTGAACATGGTCGGGATGATGTTGCTGGTTGGGGAGGTAATCTTTGTGTTGCTGCGGTTCAACGTAATATAAGTGGAGTGATTATCGATGGAGCCTGCCGCGATGTAGATGAGATGTGTGACTTAGAATTTCCTGTATATGCTCGATCTCAAGTCCCGACCACTGCAAGGGGAAGAATTGTTGAGCAATCTTTCAATGAGAGAATTGTTATAGCAGATGTAGAGGTGGATCCTAGTGATTTGGTGATAGCTGATGGGAGTGGTATTGCCTTTATTCAAAGTTCTCAAGCAGAAGTTGTAATTTCCACTGCTGAAAGAATAGTCGAAAAAGAAGCTGCGATGGCAAAGGCAATTAGGGAAGGGAAGCCTGTGAGTGAAGTGATGGGGAAGGATTATGAGACAATGCTAAAGCGAGATTGATCGTATAAATTTAATACAGGCAGTAATTGGCTATAGAAAAATTGGTAATGACTATTGGGTTCACGGTTCACCTATATAGAAACAACTAGATTGGGTAGGGGTAAAGGAGTAATGATCAAAAGATTTTTTTATCTTTTTGATAACGCTTACAAAAATGATATCTGGGGGATTTTAAATGAAAAAAAATATCCTGTTATTCCTGTTAATTTTAATTCTATTCCTTGTTGGTTGTTCGCAAAATGCAGAGCAATCTTCAGGAAACCAGCCTAGTGATACAGAAGGTGAACAACAACAACCCACGAGTGATTTTCCAGTTAAGCCCATTGAAATGATTGTTCCGGCTCCTGCAGGTGGAAGTACCGACATCATAGCGCGAATTCTAACAAAGGCAGTTTCTGAGCACCTTCCGAACAAGCAAAATGTCGTTGTCATTAATCAATCAGGTGGAAATAATACGATTGGGATTTCAGATGTTTTCAAGGCAAAACCAGATGGATATACGATTGGCTTTGTTCCATCATCACCTATTACAAACGAACCACATTTTGGAAATACACCTTATACACATGACAGTTTTCAAACGGTAATGAGAGTTGCTCAGCAAGATGGTTTTCTATATGTGAGAACTGATTCACCTTGGGAAACATATGAAGAATGGTTTGACTTTGTAGAACAAAATCCGGGTAAATTTAGAATTGGTACAGTTGCGGGAGTTAGAAATCTTCTTCAAAGAATCAATCATGATGCAGACATTGACATTACAGTCGTGCCTTATGATGGATTTGCAGAAGCAACGACTGCTTTATTAGGTGAACATGTAGAGGGAGTGTTTGCAATCCCGGCTGCAGTGAAAGCTCAACTTGATTCAGGAGAGTTTAGACCAATCTTTAGCTCTTCAGGTAGACAAATTGGAGATACAGCGTTGCTGAAAGATAAAGGCTTTGAAATTGAAGAAAACAGAATGACTGGAATAATTGCTCCGAAAGGATTGCCTGAGGAAGAGTTGATGATTCTCCATGATGCTTTCAAAAAGGTACTTGAAGATCCAGCAGTTATTGAAGAGTTAAAGAAAATAAACTTAGAACCTTACTATGGTAGCCCGGAAGAATTTCAAAAAGCGCTTACTGAAGGCTTTAAAGTTGATGGAGAAACGTTAAGAATTGTTGGTCAGATAGAATAATATTACTGGGAAATAGGAGGTACATCATTCCTATTTCCCGGAATATAAAAAACAAGATTTTAACGATAAACTCTAAAAATCACCTAGGGAGAAGTGGAAATGAAAAAAATAACAATGGTTTTTCTTATAATCTTATCAGTTCTAGTTGTTGGATGCCAGCAGACAACTGAGCAATCTCAATCTAATCCAGAAGCTCAAGTAGGTAGTAATTTTCCGAGCGAATCTATTGAATTAATTGTCCCGACTCCTCCAGGTGGAAGCGCTGACATTATTGCTCGTATCTTGGCAAAAATTGTTCCTAAATACCTTCCAAATGAAAAGAGTATTGTGGTGGTGAACCAATCAGGTGGAAACAATACGTTAGGTGTTTCTGATGTCTATAAAGCCCAACCAGATGGATATACACTGGGGTTTGTTCCTTCAACGCCGCTTACCGTAGAACCGCATTTTGGGAATACCCCTTATAAACATGATAGCTTTCAAACAATAATGAGAGTCTCAAAACAAGATGGCTTTTTATTTGTAAGAAGCGATTCACCTTGGGAAACATATGATGAGTGGTTTGAATATGTAGAGGAAAACCCTAGAAAGTTTCGAGTAGGCGTTGTCGCTGGAGTTAGAAATTTGATAGAGAGAGTGAATATTGATGCAGGAATTGAACTTGTGATCGTTCCTTATGATGGATTTGCAGAAGCAATGACTGCGTTATTGGGGGGACATTTAGAAGGAGTATTTTCACTTCCAGCAATTGTAAAAGGTCAACTTGAAGCAGGAGATATTCGTCCAATCTTTAGCTCTTCTGGGCAACAAGACGTCTTAGAAGGTGTAGTTACGTTGCAAGATAAAGGATTTGATATAGTAGAGGATCGAATCAACGGTGTTATTGCTCCTAAAGGAATACCAAAGGAGGTTCTAACAACACTTCACTCGGCTTTCAAACAAGCACTTGAGGATCCAGAGGTAATCGAAGAATTAAAGAAGGTCGATGTAGAACCATATTACGGGAGTCCAGAAGAGTATCAACAATCTATTACAGAAAGTGCAAAAGTCGATGGGGAAACGCTACAAATTATCGGTCTGATTGAGTAACAAGTCAGATGAGGTGAATTCATCATCACATCATAACTGTTTATCTCTTAATCTATCTAAGGAGGGAATTTGAATTTGAGCGCAAATAAAGGAACGTATGCAGCCTTAATATTACTCTTGTTCATTGGAATCATGTATTGGAACGCCACTAATAACATACCTGTTTCTACCAATAGTGATACGATTAGCCATAATTATTTTCCGAACCTTTTAGCAGTGACACTGATTATTTTATGTTTAATTAGCTTTGTAAAGACATTAATTAGAAAGAGTGATACAAAAATAGCTATGCCAAACTTGAAGATCATTTTAGTAACGGTTCTTTTGACGGTATTATATATCGCAAGTTGGAATATGTCTAATTATTTTTATCTTCTGACTTTCTTGTTTATTCTAGCACTATTAACGTATTATCGTTGGTCGTTAAGAATGAAAAAGAAAATTATTGCTACCAATATTGGAATTGCTATAGTAATGCCATTAGTTATTTACGTAATCTTTGATGTGGCAATGAATATAAGATTTTAGATACGAGGAGGTTTATTATGGAATTGCTTGGTATAGATATATCTATCATATTATCTGCCGCATTTTTCATTTTATTAGGAACATTTATTGGTATGTTAATAGGTGCCTTACCAGGTTTAGGTGCAATGATTGCACTGATTTTACTCCTTCCTCTTACTTACAATATGTCTGCCTTAGATTCAATTCTTTTGTTAGTTGCGACATATCAAGCTGCTGAATATGGAGGATCGATTTCTTCTATAACGTTAGGGATCCCTGGCACCCCAGCTGCGGCAGCAACTGTATTGGATGGTTACCCATATGCGAAAAAATATTCTCCGGGAAAAGCTTTAGGGTACTCGCTACTCGCCTCAACGATAGGAGGGTTTTTCGGAGGACTTGTTTTAATTTTCTTATCTGCACCCATGGCTTCGTTTGCTCTCAAATTATCTGAACCTGAATTTTTTCTAGTTGGCATTTTGGGGTTGCTAGGAGTTGCTGCTCTTAGCTCAAAAGATAAAATTAAGAGTTCGATTTCCGCAGTTTTAGGGTTAATGGCGGGTACAGTGGGTATGGATACTTTTACAGGAGCAGCAAGATTTACTGGGGGATCAATCAATTTACTGGACGGCCTCAGCATTATTGCGGTGGTAACGGCAGTATTTGCTATTAGTGAAATTCTTTCAATGCTTCATGGAAACTTAAATAAAAGACATGAAATTGAGAGGAATAATTTAAAAGTAAAGATTAGCTTTAAAGAATATAGAGAGGTAGCCAAACCTACGATGATCGGGTCTACTCTTGGCACGATAATAGGGATTATCCCAGGATTAGGACCAGGTGTTGCATCTTTTTTTTCATATTCAACTGCAAAGAAAGTATCAAAAAGCAAAGAAACGTTTGGGCAAGGGAATCCAGAAGGAATAGTAGCAGCAGAATCATCGAATAATGCCTCAGTAGGTGGAGCGTTACTTCCTTTACTAGCATTAGGTATTCCTAGTTCGGCCCCGATTGCGATCATTATGGGAGCATTTATCATTCATGGAATTCAACCAGGACCACTAGTATTTTCACAAGAACCAGCCCTAGTTTATAGTATTTTTATAGGTTTTATTTTGACAACAATAGCTATGTATTTTGTTGGGCGAGCTTTAACGCCTAGATTTGCTCGCATATTAACTGTACCTACTTCGTTACTTGTTCCTATTATATTGGTATTATGCATAATAGGGGTCTACGCATCGAAAAGTTTGCATTTTGATGTGTGGATTACGTTAGTCCTTGGTATTTTGGCGTTCTTTTTAATAAAGTTGGATTTTTCAGTCCCTACTTTTATTCTGGCATTTATACTTTGCCCGCTAATTGAAACAAGTTTACGTCGTTCACTCATCCTTTCAGATGGAAGTTACTCCATTTTTGTTACTAGACCATACTCTGTAGCTATTTTAGTAGTTATCGTTGCATTGATTGTTATGACTTTAATTTCTAATATGAAAAAAAAGAAAAAGCTGAATGAAGATAAGGATGTTAATTTTTAGAAGAATTTCGTGGAGCGATAACTACGTTTGTCTTTGGCAACTCAAATGAGACCATTTGCGGATTCAATTGAACAAAGTTTGTGACTCGGCTGTGTTTCAACGTAAGTGAACCCGAATGGTCTTTACTATTTTCACAGTCGGTTCAATGAACCCAAAAAAGTTTATAATTATTGATTGTTCACCTGTTGATTGCTGTGTTTAAGATTCTAAATGCTAACAGGTGGGAGGAAGTCCTTTTTAGAAGGAAAGGTTCATTATTTAATTTAACTTAAATTTGACGAGTAAGGGGATGAAAAGGATGATATTCATTTGTGAAGCTCATGTGATCGAAGGATTGAAAATTACTTATGCTCCTCATATTCAAAAGTTGGCCAAAAGAAATAATAGTAAATGTGCTTTTTGTAGAGAAAAGGCAATGTATAAGTTGTATTATTTCTATTTAGCCCCTGGCTTTGAAAAAGATAGTTCAAGAGTTGCTTGCTCATAGGTAATAACAGGGTTTGTATTATTTGTTCTAGAACAGTGAAATAGTCCTCTAATAACGACATGGTCAAAATCAGAAATGTTAGGCATTTGTTGATATTATGGCGCAGGTAAACTATCAACCCGACAGTTTTTTAAACTTTATGATAATTAGTCAACATCAATTTATTTTGTGGGAGGATAAAATGTATAAATATACAATTGTTGACCAAGAAACCTGTATTGCTTGTGGGGCTTGTGGATCTTCTGCTCCTGATATTTATGACTATGATGATGAAGGAATTGCCTTTGTAACTTTGGATGATAATAAGGGAATTGTAGAGATTCCAAATGAACTACTTGATGATGTGGAAGATGCGTTTAAGGGTTGTCCTACAGATTCTATTAAAGTTGCAGAAAAACCATTTGGAGCGATGCAAACAAATATGATTAAATAATTTTTAATTTTACCTTCCTATCAAAAATTCCACTCGAAAATACAAACATATTATGAGAAATTTAAACGTAAAACACCTTATTATTCCAGTGCGATTGTTATAGGTACTAATTTATTCCCGCAAAATAAAATAGTTTTATGATAGTGTCAGCCTTATGTGGAGGGAGATTTTCATTTTCTAAGTTGAAAGAGTACTACTGAGGGTTTTGGAGTTTTTCTTCGTTACTTATCTTGTGATATTAAAATCGGTTCGAGTCTTTTTGGAACCCTAGGCTAGGCCTAGGGTTCCAAAAAGCTTCTAGTGTGGTATTAAAAAAACTCCACCGAGATGCTAAAATAATTTGGTTCGCCAACCAATAAAAGCATACGGAGGAGTTTTTATGTCCAAAGACACTAACAGTTAACACTTACAAAGTGGAATTGTAAGTATCACATTGTCTTTGCGCCGAAGTATAGAGGGTAAGTAATATATGGAAAATAAAAAAAGGCATAGGAGAAATACTAAGAAAATTATGTGAAGGAAAAGGAGTAGAAATCGTAGAAGCAACTGCCTGTAAGGATCACGTACATATGTTAGTAAGTATCCCACCAAAGATCAGTGTGTCCTATAACATACTGAACCAGGTTGACAAGCAAGTTCCGTTGAAATTTTATATTAGAAATAAAAACATTCTGGTTAAGCGATGATTAGTGATGTTATTTTTATTTTCTAATCGTACTAATTTTTTACGACAATCTATATAAGGGTTCATAACTGTTATCTTATCTGATTTATAGTTGCTCGGTTCTTGAGGAGAAACAAAATTAAGGGATGTCATAGAGCCTGAATTACTCAAAAAAGTCATCATCCAATGGTGGCTTTTTTTGTTAGAAAGAGAGAATGTCTAATTGTTGTACTCATGATTTTCAGTTTCCTATCATAAATTGAAAGAAAGCAGGTTCAAGGAGGGGTTCGAATGTCACCAGAAAAGTGGAAGCAGCTTGAACATTCAATTGCTGAGATTACGGAAATAGCTAATGGGTTTGGCTTAGATTATTATGAAATGAGATATGAAATATGTCCAGCTGAAATAATTTATACATTTGGTGCATATGGAATGCCAACGAGATATAGTCACTGGTCATTTGGGAAACAGTTCCATAAAATGAAGTTACAATATGACTTTGGATTAAGTAAAATCTATGAATTAGTCATTAATTCAGATCCATGTTATGCCTTTTTGCTAGATAGCAATTCACTTATTCAAAATAAATTGATTGTTGCCCATGTACTCGCGCATTGTGATTTCTTTAAAAATAATGTACGTTTTTCAAATACACGTCGAGATATGGTGGAGAGCATGAGCGCAACGGCTGAACGAATCGCTAATTACGAACAACTATATGGCAAAGAAGAAGTCGAGACCTTCTTAGATGCGGTTCTTGCAATACAAGAGCATATAGACCCGAGTCTGATAAGGCCAAAGTTAGATTGGAGTTTAGGCGATGAGGAGGAAGAGAAAAGCGTAAAAAAATCAGATTACGATGATTTATGGCAAATCGACGAAAAGCAACCACGTCCAAAAATGAAAGTGAAGAAAAGAAATTTTCCTCCGAATCCTGAAAAAGATATTCTTTTATTTATAGAAGAGTACAGTCGAGAACTCGAGCCATGGCAACGAGATATTTTAACGATGATGAGAGAGGAAATGCTTTATTTTTGGCCTCAATTAGAAACGAAAATTATGAATGAAGGATGGGCATCTTACTGGCATCAAAGAATACTAAGGGAAATGGACTTAACTAGTGAAGAAACGATTGAATTTGCGAAATTGAATGCCGGTGTTGTTCAACCATCAAAAACAACAATCAACCCATATTATTTAGGGTTGAAAATCTTTGAAGATATTGAGGAACGGCATAATAACCCAACGCAAGACATGATCGAGCGTCAAGGAGTTAAGCCAGGGAGTGGTCGGGAAAAAATGTTTGAGGTCAGGGAGATCGAATCGGATATTTCATTCATTCGAAATTATTTAACCAAGGATCTTGTAATGCGTGAAGATATGTATCTTTTCCAAAAACAAGGAGCCGATTATAAAGTGATAGATAAAGAGTGGGAGAATGTACGTGACCAACTTGCCCTTTCTCGAGTAAATGGAGGATTTCCTTATCTGGTCATAACAGACGGAGACTACCTTAAAAATGGTGAATTATATATTAAGCACAACTTTGAAGGAACCGAACTGGATATCGGGTACTTAGAAAAGGTACTTCCTTATCTACACCAACTATGGGGCCGCCCCGTACACATTGAATCCATTATTAACGAAAAAGAAATTGCCTTTGTCTACGATGGCAAGAAAGTCCACCGTAAATATTTATAGAGTTTTTATGAAAAGGTCGAACTTTACCTTTTCATAAAAACTCTAAGCAATGAGCGGAACCGCTGCAAGGTTTTAAGCCTTTTCTGAGTGAACTTCTCAGGAAAGGCGCGCAGCGAGAGAAGCCATTGCAACGACCGAATGATTGACTGAGAAAAGGTCGAACTTTACCTTTTCATAAAAACTCTAAGCAATGAGCTTGCTAATAGACCTGCCGAAGTCGGAAAAAAGGTTGACTATGAATGGTCAAAAAAAGAGGCGACACATTTTTAGAATTGAATTAGATTTTGAGAAATGGCTATGATGTTGATGTCGAATGGGTATTCTACGAAGAGGTTCTTTTAGTGAAGTGGGAAGATATAATGAGATGAGCCTAAACAAAAAAGCTTGATTATGAGCCAACAAGCGGAGTGCTAACCCTTTTGGGGTATAGCCTCCGTTTTTTGTTTCTATAAAAAATGATATGAATACAGACGTAAATGTACGGAATTGCATTTTTGTTTGGTGCAGGATCATTCTTACACAAGTAAAGTATGGAAATTTAAGCATAATAGGTTATCTAAAAAGGAGTCGAGCCGAAATGAAACGATTAAACAAGGGAAATGAAGAGTGTAATAGTTGTCAATATGCTTGGATAGCTAAAATTATGGCAGACTATTCAACTAGTGTGAGTGTTACTCTCTTAGTAAATAAAGGCCTCGATGGAAGAGAACACATCTTCTGCAGAGTCATTAAAGCATATGGCTAAGAGTGACAAGAGGTTATTTGACAGTTTCAACTTTAAAAGAATGAACGAATAATCCATGTTTAGTCCTGGAAAGATACGTAGTGGGATATAGTATAGACTCTATATTTTTTACTGAAGAGCAGACGACGGCATAGTAGGCTGGTTTGCTCTTTAGAATAAGTCGTTTCTCTTGACATTTGAAACAAATCGGGTAGTATATATATAATATTCTTAATTTTATAATAAATAGAGGTGCCCATCATGAAGTATGCCTTTGCAAATCGCGTTCGTCATTTGCAATCATCTGCAGTAAGAGATATTTTAAAAGTTGTTGGTCAGGGAAATGTCATTTCATTTGCTGGAGGTTTACCAGATGATGATTTATTCCCACTTGAAGGATTAGAAGATGCGTTTTCGCGTGTTTTTAAAACTGGTAAAAAATCACTACAATATATGGAGACAGAAGGATACCGTCCTTTAAGAGAAGTTATTTTACAACGTATGCAAAGGAAAGGAATTTCAGGATTTACACCAGAGGAAGTTCTTGTTACAACTGGTTCACAGCAGGCCATAGATCTGTTTTCTAGAATCATGTTATCTCCTGGTGATGTTGTATTAACAGAAGACCCAACGTATTTAGCAGCACTTCAAGTATTTAAATCTTATGAAGCTGAAGTAGTAGCTGTTGCATCCGACGATGATGGAATGCTTCCTGATGATTTAGAAGAAAAGTTAAAACAGTATCACCCAAAATGCGTTTATGTTGTACCTACTTTTTCAAATCCAGCAGGGCGAGTATGGTCATTAGAGAGACGTAAACAATTAATCGATTTAGTACACAAATATAAAGTAGTTGTATTTGAAGATGATCCTTATGGAGAACTTCAATTCACAGAAAATGAAGTATATACTCCACTTGCGGCACTAGATGATGGCACTCGTGTTATGTACACGAGTACGTTTTCAAAAACAGCCGTTCCTGCACTTAGAACAGGTTGGATTACAGGACCGTATCAAGTTATTCGAATGATGGCACAAGCCAAACAAGCAAATGATTTGCATTCCAATTCATTAGCTCAGCAAGCCTTATATGAACTGTGTACTCATTATGACCTTGATGCTCACATTCAACACTTAATTGAAGTATACAAAGGTCGTATGGAAGTTATGGTTAATTGTCTTGAAGAAGCGAATCTTCCCAATGTCCATTTTGTTAAGCCAAAAGGAGGAATGTTCCTCTGGGTTAAGGTTGATGAGAGGTTGGATCTAACTGCATTACTGGATACAGCAGTCGAGCATGGAGTTGCTTATGTTCCAGGAGAACCGTTTTTTGCAGGCACTCCAATGAAAAACACAATGAGATTGAATTTCACACATGCTACACCAGATAAGATAAAAAAAGGATTGGACTTGCTTACTCATGTTCTTTCTATTGAAATGAATAAACACGTAGTTGAAATTGGTGAATAATGATAATAGATAACAATAAGACAAGCGTCATAGTAGATACATTGTGACTCTTGTCTTTTATTGATGGATCATCTCATCAACTTAACGAGCACTAATAAGAAAAGCAGAACGAATCTATAATTCGTCTGCTTTTTCTCTTTATTCGAGTGATTGGAATCCATGTATCGTTCAACTTAAAAAAGCAGCGGTTCTGCTTTTTGCTTCTAAGAAAAGACGGCTCGTACCATTTTTCTCAGTTAAAAAGTCCAATTGAGCTTAAGAAAACTAGGAAAATAAAAATTGGTGCTACAAATTTTATTAGGAACAACCAAATGTGTCCAAGTGTTGTTTCTCCAAAGTCTGAATCGCGAAGTGCATCAGCTTTCTTAAAGCCCCAACCCATAAATAAAGCAATAATTAACCCGCCTAGTGGAAGGAATATATTTGAAGCAATAAAGTCAATAGAATCGAGAATATCACGACCACCAATAATTTGAATATCAGATAGGACACCTTGACCAAGAGAAGAAGGGATACCAATAACAAAAATAATTGATCCGATGATCAGTGATGCTTTCTGTCTAGACCATGAGAATTTACGAATGAAATAAGCAACAGCTACTTCTAATAAGGATACAGATGACGATAATGCCGCTGCAGCTAGTAAGAAGAAGAATAAAAGCCCGAAAATACCACCAAATCCAATGCTGTCAAATACATCTGGCATGACCATAAACACAAGACCAGGTCCACTCGCTGGATCCATTCCTAAAGCAAAGACGGCAGGGAATATCATTAAACCGGCAACAATTGCAAATGACGTATCTAATACGGCTACACTTACTGCAGCACCAGGAAGACGTTCTTGATTTGAAAGGTAACTACCATAAGTAATAAGAGCACCCATTCCTAAACTTAAAGAGAAAAATGCTTGGCCTAATGCAGCTAAATAGATATTAGGATCTGTTAATGCAGTCCAATCTGGTGTGAATAAAAAGGCAAGTCCTTTCTGTGCACCACCAAGAGTTAAGCTGTAAATGGATAAAACGATAAGAAGAACACCTAATAATGGCATTAAGATTTTGTTAGAACGTTCAATTCCCTTTTTAACTCCAACAAATACAATTGCAACTGTTAAAGCCATAAATAGAAATTGCCAGAAAAATGGTTTTGTTGGGTTTGTAATAAAGGAAATAAAGAATGATTCGTAACCTTCAGCTGGTGCAGACCATAATGTACCAGTTAGATAATTTGTAAAGTAATATGTGATCCAGCCTGCAATAACACCGTAAAAAGATAATATTAAAAATGCTGCTGCTACACCCAGTAAACCAGCAACTTTCCAAGGCTTTCCTGGTGCTAACTTTTCAAAAGAACCTACTGCATCACTTTGGGCTTTTCGACCAATGGTGAATTCTGCCATAATAATTGGGATACCGATTATTATGATAAAAGCCATATAAATTAGTAAAAATGCTGCTCCTCCATTTTCTCCTGTTACATACGAGAAACGCCAGACATTCCCTAAACCTACAGCTGATCCCATCGCAGCTAAGATAAATCCAAGCCTTGATGCCCACTGTTCACGTCCAGGCTCATTTGACACGATGTATTCCTCCTTTAAAATAGCTAATATTTTTTTGTGGATATACAAAGTTTAAAAAGTGAGTTTTTTGACCCCTTTTCAAACTTAACATGCCTGTCCAAATTGAATGAATACCCACTAAATTAGTCGATATTTGTGTTATATTCCATTCCAATTTTATCATAAATAGTTGGTGGGCTTTAAATGCTCATAACCTTTTATTATTATTATCTATAAATTAACAATTAACCTGTTAATTCTTCTTTTACTAGGTAAGTAATAGTAACTGAAAAAGTAATTATATTGTAAGAAGCGACTTTCATCTATATTACGATAAGGGTTTGGATGCACTCAATTATATGATCTCAGGTTATACGATATTTTTTTACGTCTATTTATCCTATCCTTTTAAATTAGATGTTAAAATTTTTTCGTAAGGGTGTAAACAAAAAATGTAAATATGGGACAATCTAAAATAAGACTGGAGTGATAAGATGGTTACCATTATTAGAAAAGGTGAAGTATATACACCAGATTACATAGGAAAGAAAGATGTCCTGATTGCAGGAGAAAAGATAATAGCGATTGACGATCAGATTGATGTGACTTCGTTGAACATAGAAGTAAACGAAATAACCGCAGAAAATCAATTGGTTGTACCAGGATTCATTGATAGCCATGTCCATATCATTGGTGGTGGAGGAGAAGGTAGTTATAAGACACGTACTCCGGAACTTATGCTTTTGTAATTATGATAACGCTTACAATAATGTCATGATAAACATAGAGCTAACGTATATTGGAGATAAGTAGTTGTTTGAACTGAACGATCGCTCACCACTTATCGAGGGGGAAGCTATATGGACTTTGATTTGACAAAAGAACAAAAGATCGTAAAAGAAATGGTCAGAGAGTTTGCCAAACGGGAAATTGAGCCAAATGCTAAGACATGGGATGAAAATTCGGTATTTCCGGAAGAAGTATTTAAAAAATTGGGAGAACTAGGCTTATTGGGGTTGCCATTCCCTGAGGAATACGGGGGGGCCGGTGGAGACACTGTCACTTATGCGATTGCAGTAGAGGAAATCGGTCGTGCTTGTGGAGGCACTGGGCTTAGTTACGCTGCCGCTGTATCGCTAGGAGCAAGTCCAATCTACTATTTTGGTACAGAGCAGCAAAAACAAGATTTTCTTGTCCCACTTGCACGAGGTGAATCTTTAGGTTCATTTGGACTGACTGAATCCAACGCTGGTTCAGATGCGGGTGGTACAAGAACAACTGCTGTGCTAGATGGTGATTACTACGTCATTAATGGAGAGAAATGTTGGATTACCAACGCTGGGTATGCGAAATGCGTAATTGTTACAGCTAAGACAGGTGTTGACGATAGAGGGAAAAGTATCATTTCAGCTTTTATTGTACCAACAGGTATTGAGGGTTTTCAGATTCGTTGTAATTACGAAAAAATGGGTGTTCGTGCATCTAATACATGTGAGTTAGTGTTAGAGAATGTCAAAGTACCAAAAGAAAATGTTTTAGGAGATCTAACCAAGGGCTTTAAACAATTTCTTTACACGTTAGATGGAGGGAGAATCTCAATTGGTGCTTTAGGAGTGGGGATTGCTCAAGCTGCTTTTGATAAAGCTCTTGCTTACGCCAAAGAAAGAAAACAATTTGGGAAACCCATTTCAAATTTTCAAGCGATACAGTTTAAGCTTGCAGATATGGCAATGGAAATTGAACTGGCGAGAACGATGGTCTTGAAAGCGGCTTGGTTAAAAGATTGGAAGAAACCCTTTTCTAAGGAAGCGGCATTTGCGAAATTATTTGCATCGGAAACGGCAACAAGAGTTTGCAACCATGCTCTTCAAATCCATGGGGGATACGGATACATGAAGGAATATGGAATCGAACGAATGCTAAGAGATGCTAAATTACTTGAGATAGGTGAAGGGACATCAGAAATACAACGTCTCGTGATTGCTAGACAGTTGGGTTGTTGAAAAGGGTGGTGATCAGATGTTCAAACGAATATTAATAGCGAATCGTGGAGAAATAGCGGTAAGAATTATGCGAACCTGTAAAAGGCTAGGGATTGAAACGGTTGCCGTATACTCGGAAGCTGATCAAGGGGCTCTTCATGTTAAGAACGCGGATTATGCTTTTTTAATTGGTCCACCTAAAGTAAATGAAAGTTATTTAAATGTAAATAGAATCATTGAAGTTGCGAAAGAGAGTCAGGCAGAAGCGATTCATCCTGGTTATGGATTATTGTCTGAGAATCCCGAATTTGCAACGCGATGTGCAGAAGAAGACCTTGTATTTATTGGTCCTAGCATTAAGATGATTGACCTTATGGGAAAGAAAATCGCTGCACGTAAGGCGATGCAAGAAGCAGGATTTCCAATCATTTCAGGAACAGAATCTCCTATTAAAAATGAAGAAGAGGCGATTCAAGCAGCTACAACAATTGGTTATCCAGTAATGTTAAAAGCGTCTGCTGGAGGTGGTGGAATTGGAATGCAGTTAGTGGAAAATGCTGAGCAATTAACGAAAGTGTTCTCTTCTAATCGAAAACGAGCACAGATGTTTTTTGGAAATGATGAAATGTTTCTTGAAAAGTCAATTAAAGAAGCGAGACACATTGAAATTCAACTACTTGCTGATCATCATGGTCAGGTTCTTCATTTATGGGAGCGGGATTGTTCCGTCCAACGAAGGAATCAAAAAGTGATTGAAGAATCTCCGTCTCCATTTCTTGATGAAGAACTCAGAAAGGAACTGGGGATGATGGCCGTCACTGCTGCTAAATCCCTTGGTTATACAAATGCAGGAACAATTGAATGTTTAGTTGATCAAGAGAAGAATATCTATTTCCTTGAAATGAACACCCGTCTTCAAGTAGAACATCGGGTTACGGAAGAAGTGACAGGACTAGACTTGGTCGAGTGGCAAATTAGAATTGCAACTGGTGAAAAGCTCACGTTGGATCAAGAAGAGATTAAACAGGATGGTCATGCAATTGAAGCGAGAATTTATGCCGAAGACTCAAAGACATTTTATCCTTCACCAGGAACGATTACAAAATTAAGTAGACCATGTGCAAGCCATATCCATCATGAAATGGGGGTCGAAGAAGGAACTGTCGTTACCCCTTTCTATGATCCTATGATTGCTAAACTGATTGTTAAAGGTACAACTAGAATAGAGGCAATTGAAAGAATGCAAGAGGCTTTGAACAACTATCAAATAGAAGGGATAAAAACCAATATTCCAATGCTTCAAGAAATAATCGGGAATTCGATTTTTCAAGCGGGTGATGTGACTACAGAATTTGTCACAAAACACTATAAAAAAGGATGATGGAAATGAATGTAATTAAAACAATGATGGCAGGGAATGTTTGGAGAATTCTTGTTTCAGTGGGGGATCGAATCACAGCAGGGCAAGAAGTAGCAATATTAGAATCAATGAAAATGGAAATACCTGTTGAATCACTACAAAGTGGTACCGTCAAAGTGATTAAAAGGGCAGAGGGAGACTTTATCGACGAAGATGAAGTGTTGATTGAACTTGAGAGTTAAAGTGAGGAGGAAGGAATTGACGAATCATTCTGTGAGACTTCGAGAAGTAGGACCTAGAGATGGGTTACAAAATGAAAAAAAATGGGTTGAAACGAAAGACAAGATTAACTGGATTAACCAATTAAGTGAAACTGGACTTTCTTATATTGAATTGACTTCGTTTGTTCATCCGAAATGGATTCCTGCTTTGTCTGATGCAAGTGAAGTAGTAAAGGGCGTAAAAAAAAATATAAATGTGATCTTTGGGGCCCTTGTCCCAAATCCGCATGATACAAGAGGTACAGCATTAGCGAATGTTTTTGCTGCATACCGGTTAGGGATTCGAGCTTTTGATGGATCAGCCGCTGGACTTGGTGGGTGCCCATATGCTCCGGGAGCATCAGGAAATGTGGCTACTGAAGATCTCATTTACCTTCTCGAAGGATTAGGTGCTAAGACAGGGGTTGAGCTTAATAAATTATTAGAATGTGCGAAATGGATTCAAAGAAAATTAGGGAGAGATCTTCCTAGTCATCATTTGCAATTGGCAATGGCCCAAGATCATAAGGAGGGTTTTGACGATGAAAACACTACTTACTGACAAGAAACGAAATGGCATTGTCGTTGCAACGCTTAATCGCCCTGAGAGAGCAAATGCTCTTTCTCTTCAGCTACTACGTGAATTAAACGATTTTTTATCAAGTATTGAGGAAGATCAGTCCGTTAGAGTGGTTATTTTTACGGGAGCAAATGATCATGTGTTTTGCGCAGGAGCAGATTTAAAAGAACGAAAAAAAATGAATGAACAAGAAGTGCGTTTTGCACTTCAAAAAAATAAAATGATTATCAACCGAATTGCTGCATTAAAGCAACCTACGCTTGCAGCGATGAATGGTACTGCACTTGGTGGGGGATTAGAACTAGCTTTGGCATGTGACATTAGAATTGGCAGTTTGCTTGGTCATTATGGGTTAACAGAGACGTCGCTTGCGATCATTCCAGGGGCAGGAGGAACACAGAGATTATCTCGCTTGATTGGAGTAGGTAAAGCCAAAGAATTAATTTTTACATCTTCTAAAATAACTGGTGCAGAAGCTAAAGAGGTTGGTTTAGTGGAGCACGTAGAAAAACAAGAGGAAGTTATTGTAAAGGCGCTGAAATTAGCTAACCTAATAGCTGGCAATGGGCCCATCGCAGTTCGCCAAGCAAAAAAAGCGATTAATTTAGGGATAGATGTTGATCTAAATACATCCTTGACGATTGAAACCAATGCGTATGAAAAAACAATTGTCACAGAAGATCGTCTAGAGGGATTACTAGCTTTTGAAGAAAAACGAAAACCTCATTACAAAGGTCAGTAGGAGGGGATTAGGAATGAATTCAAAAAGGTCATACAAAGAATACATTGAACAAATCAATAAAGGGGGATCGACTAAATATCATAAATTAAATGAAGAAAAAGGAAAATTATTTGTACGCGACCGCCTTAAGCTTTTATTTGACGAAGGGACTGAAATAGAAGATGGTTTCTTTGCGAATGCAATGGCAGAAGGTTTGCCAGCCGATGGTGTTGTCACAGGTATCGGTACCATTAATGGTCAAACCGTTTGTGTAATGGCAAACGATTCAACGGTTAAAGCTGGTTCTTGGGGGGCTAGAACAGTTGAGAAAATAATTCGAATTCAAGAGACTGCCCAAAAGCTTCATGTTCCTATGCTTTACTTAGTCGACTCTGCAGGTGCAAGAATCACGGATCAAGTAGACATGTTCCCAGGGAGAAGAGGAGCAGGTCGAATCTTTCATAATCAAGTTAAGTTATCGGGGAGGATTCCACAAGTATGTCTGTTATTTGGGCCTTCTGCAGCAGGTGGGGCTTACATTCCAGCCTTTTGTGATGCCGTTATTATGGTTGATGGGAATGCTTCTATGTATTTAGGTTCTCCGAGAATGGCAGAGATGGTTATTGGAGAAAAAGTTTCTCTTGAAGAAATGGGAGGTGCGAGGATGCATTGTTCCGTTTCTGGTTGTGGAGATATTCTTGCAGCTTCTGAAGAAGAGGCTATATCACTAGCTCGAAATTACCTTGACTATTTTCCAGCTAGTTATAAAGAAAAGCCAAAATCTACTGAAGCCAAGGCAATACAATCCTTTGAACAAACGATTGAAGATTTAATTCCATCAAATCAAAACGCTTCATTTAACATGCATGACCTGATTGAACGATTAATTGATGCTCATTCGTTTTTTGAGATAAAGAAATTATTTGCTCCAGAACTAATTACAGGGTTTGCCCGTTTAGGTGGTCAAGTAGTTGGGATTATTGCGAATCAACCGAAAGCTAAAGGAGGAGTTTTATTTCCCGATTCAGCTGATAAAGCCGCCAAATTTATTACACTCTGCGATGCTTATCACATTCCTCTTTTATTTTTAGCGGATATTCCTGGTTTTATGATCGGTACTAAAGTGGAGCGCGCTGGCATCATTCGTCATGGAGCAAAAATGATTGCAGCGATGTCTGAAGCTACAGTTCCGAAGATTTCAGTTATTGTGAGAAAAGCTTATGGAGCTGGCTTGTATGCAATGGCAGGACCAGCGTTTGAACCAGATTGTTGCTTAGCCTTACCTCAAGCGCAAATTGCAGTGATGGGACCAGAAGCCGCAGTCAATGCTGTTTACGCCAATAAAATTGCTGAACTTCCAGAAGAGGAACGAATGGCTTTTATTCAATCTAAAAGAAAGGAATACAAAGAAAATATTGATGTGTATCAATTAGCTTCAAAGATGGTGATTGACGGAATCGTTGAAGGTAATGCTTTGCGGTCAGAACTAGTGAAACGTTTTAAAGTATATGCATCAAAGGAAATTCAATTTACTGAACGAAAACATGCTGTGTATCCTGTGTGATTTTAAAAGAGGGGTGTAGGTTATGACTGAGAAAAAATGGATCCCTTCTAATAATTTTATTGAAAGAACAAGATTATTTAAGTGGATGCAAACACTAGGCTTTAATGATTATGAATCTTTTTATCAGAAATCGATTAATGATACTGCTTGGTTTTGGAAAGAGGTAGAAAAGGAACTAGCGATTCCATGGTATCAGCCTTACGATCAAGTTATCGATGCTTCAAAAGGGATTGAATGGACGAAGTGGTTTGTTAATGGAAAGTTAAATGCTTTTGACATGTCAATAGATAAATGGGCAAGACACCCTTTAATGAAGGAAAAAGAGGCCCTGATCTGGGAAGGAGAGGACGGAGAATGTAAGCGCTATTCCTTCAGGGAACTTGCAGGTGAAATAGAAAGGGTAGCATCTGGACTTAAACGTTTAATAATAAAACGTGGTGATGTCGTCGCAATTTATATGCCAATGTTACCAGAAACAGTCATTGCGATGATGGCAGTATCCAAAATCGGTGCTATCTTTACGCCTATTTTTTCTGGATACGGATCTGAAGCCATTGCAACGCGAATAGCAGCATCAGAGGCGAAGCTTGTAATTACAGCTGATGGCTTCAATAGAAAAGGGAAGACGGTTTTGATGAAAGCGGATTTAGATGAGGCATTAGTTTCTTGTCCTCATGTAGAGCGTGTTGTCGTTGTTAGACGATTAGGAATCACAACGAAAAAGGATGAGAGAGAATATGATTGGAATGATCTTCTTTCAAAGGATTTGACCAATTCAACCGAGCAGATGAGCAGTGATGATCCTCTGATGTTAATCTATACTTCAGGTACAACTGGCAAACCAAAAGGAACCGTGCACACACATTCAGGGTTTCCGATTAAAGCAGCTTTTGATGCAGGTATTGGAATGGATGTAAAACATGAGGATATTTTGTTTTGGTATACTGATATGGGGTGGATGATGGGTCCCTTTTTAGTGTACGGAGGACTAATAAATGGTGCTACCATTGTTTTGTATGAAGGAAGTCCGGATTTTCCCAGTCCTAATCGAATATGGTCAATGGTTGCTAGGTATAAAATGACTCACTTAGGTATTTCTCCAACTTTAATAAGGTCTCTTATGAAGCACGGCGAAAAATGGATTCCATCTAAACTTGCTAGCTTGCGTGTTATTGCTTCAACAGGAGAGCCTTGGAATGATGATTCTTGGCTATGGCTTTTTAATAAAATAGGAAAAAAACAGATCCCAATTTTTAATTACTCTGGTGGAACAGAGATCGCGGGCGGGATATTGGGAAATATCCTAATACGTCCTATTACACCGAGTACATTTAATGCGGCTTTACCTGGTATGGCCGCTTATGTATATGATGACTTAGGAAAACCTGTGCAAAGCAAGGTGGGAGAACTTGTATTAACAAAACCGTGGGTCGGTATGACCAATGGTTTCTGGGAACAACCAAAACGTTACCTTAGGACTTATTGGTCAAGATGGCCTGCTACATGGGTACATGGAGATTGGGCCATAGTAAATGACCAAGGTTATTTTAAGATAACCGGCCGTTCTGATGACATAATAAATGTTGCAGGTAAGCGAATTGGTCCAAGCGAAATAGAGACAGTTTTAGCTGGTCATGAAAGTGTTCATGAGGCTGGAGTTATAGGTGTACCTGATTTTTATAAAGGGGATGCGATTATATGTTTTGTTGTATTAAGCGATCAATTTAGTAAAACAAATCAGAGTGAAGAAATACTTCTTTCTTATGTTAGTTCTAAAATGGGGAAGGCTCTGAAACCACGAAGAGTTCACTTTATCAGCGAACTGCCTAAGACAAAGAATGGGAAGGTAATGAGACGAATTTTAAAAAATGCCTATTTGCATAATACATTAGGGGATGTGTCTGCAATTGAAAATAAAAACAGCCTTAATGAAATAGCCATATTGAGAGAAAGAAAGTAAAAAGCTACAATTCGGCTAAGGGTTGTAGCTTTTTTTTGAATTGAATAAGACAGTCTTATAATTTCCATAAATTATCAACAAATATTCCACATAACATTCAAGAAAAAACCCACACTATAAATACACAAGGAGGTGAGACACATGGCAAGTAACAACAGCAGTTCAAACCAATTGCTAGTACCTGGTGTACAACAAGCACTTGACCAAATGAAGTATGAAATTGCTTCTGAATTCGGTGTTAACCTTGGAGCAGACACTACATCTCGTGCTAACGGATCTGTAGGTGGAGAAATTACTAAACGCCTAGTTCAAATGGCTGAACAACAAATGGGCGGAACACAACAATAATCTCATATTATAGCTTTAAGGGGTGAGTTCGCTCACCCCTTATTTTTCTTTTAAAATTAAATGAGTGCTGTCTAAAGTCGATATGTACTTAAATCCAATCATCCTAAAACAAGGAGTAAGAAATATGGGAATGTGTCCAATTTGCAATGGAATGAATTCACTAGGTCTCACTTGTGACACCTGTCAACAAGAACTGATTGATTATGGAAAAGTTATGGACTACTATGGCGATTACGAAGCGTACATGCCAATTGATCTTAATAAGTATAGTAATGGAATTCTCAATGATTTAAAAGACGAGCTTTGCCCACACTATATCATCTGTAACAAATGTGGAAATACAACGGTTTATCTAGTAAAAGAGCAATAATCTTAAAGCTGTCTGATTTTATTGAGGACTGAATTTGTAAAAGGATAATTGGTTAATCATACGCTCCAAACCACCTTGAATTGAAACTGTTTGATATGTTTAATAAAAAAAGATGGTGACTTAGGTGGACACTTGCCACCGTTTTAGCCACCATCTTAAAAATGATTAACTCTTACGTTCTTGGAGGATCCTCTTTTTCAAGATCTCCTCTAGACTCTTCGATCAAACCTGATTGATGACCATGTACAGTGCCACCACCAAGTCCTTCATTAATCATGCGATCTACGTCTACGAACTTTTTCTCACGACCTTCGTAATCAGACCCGGTTTCTTTATTTGACATATTAACCACTCCTTTCTTATTAGAGTGGTTTTAGTTCTAATAATTTATGCATGGATTAGTGTTGTTCGTAAACATGATAAAGCATTAAGTCATGAATTTGTGATTCTAACCGTTTCTTTTTTTGATCCGATATATTAATATCTCCCCAATCAATTGATCCATCTTTATGGTAGATACCAGTTAAATATGTTCCTTCGAAAAAAAAAGAAAAGGACCATTCCCGCCGTACAAGGTTATTACGTAGTTCCTTCCATTGAAAATGCGACAACATTAAGAATCTCCTCCTCGCAGTAATAGCGCTTACTTAATTATACCATGAGGTTCGTGGTCACCGTTAAGCTTCTTTTTCCGTGATATCAGTTGTGTGCCAATGTCCTCCCCCAAACCATAAGTATATTTCGTCTTGATCTGCTTTTAAATAAGCGAAGCATACCAATCCAGCTTGTAAGGCGAATTTTATTCTTTGCTGATCATCATAAGGAACCTTTGTATAACAAACACCCAATTCATCAATTAAAGATGTGTGAAGGTTAACAGGAACTTGAGTTTTAAAGAACTTCGGTGCAATTATAAAAGTTGATTGAGTTGTTCCGTAATCTGAGACAGCCGCAACACCAATGATTTTTCCTTCCCAGAAAGCTAACTGAATACTCGTTCCAGGTCGATTGAGATGGTGTTTCTTTAATTGAAAGAGCCAAGAATAATTGGATTTTAAACCACAAGATTCGTAGCGCTTCACAAAATTTAAAATTGGTCTGCGGTATTGTTCCCATTGTTGACTCTTTAACGAGATGAGCTTCATGCTTTTTACCTCCTTTGAAGAGTAAGATATCTAGATCCAATCTCTAAATAAGGCTTTCAGTGTTTTTGTGTATAGGCCCGAGAACTAGCGAGGAAAAACGGCGTATATTATACTATGTGATAAACGCCTAAATAGTGAATGGCAGAAAGAGTGGTTAGACAAATGCAAACAATATATCTGATTGGCTTTATGGTTGTCATTGGTGCGGTCATAGGAGGATTAACGAACTCATTAGCAATAAAGATGTTATTTCGTCCTTATAAAGAAATTAGGTTGGGGTCTTGGAGAGTTCCTTTCACTCCGGGTTTAATTCCTAAACGACATGATGAATTGGCTAAGCAACTTGGAGAAATGGTTGTTGCTTATCTGATAACGGCAGAAGGTTTAGGAAAAAAGCTGAAAAGTACGGTTTTCACTGAAGGGATGACTAGTTGGTTAAAGGTAGAAGCACAGAAAGTAATAACTAGTGAAAAAAGCGCAACTGAATTGATTAAACAATATGTTGGTATGAAAGAGCCGCCGAAGCAGTTCCTTTTAACAAAAACAGAGAGTTTTGTTAAAACGGGATATTCTGAGTTTCTTCGGAACAACCGCGATAAAACATTAGAGCAGCTATTACCGACAACGCTTCAACAAAAAGTTAATGAAACACTACCGAATACCGCAGATTACATTATTGTACGAGGACAAGCCTTTCTTGAAAGTCGTGAAGGGAAAGAAAAACTTAGTGTAATGATTGATCGATTTTTAACTCAAAAAGGAACGCTTGGTAATATGATTTCGATGTTTCTAGGTAATGATCGCTTAGTTGATAAAGTACAGCCAGAACTTTTAAAGTTTCTACGAGATGAAGGAACGAATCAACTGCTAGTTGAATTGTTAGAACAAGAGTGGAATAAGTTGCAACAAAAAAAGCTAAAAGATTTCGAAATGCATTTTAATGAAAAAGAACTCGTTTCTTTTATCGTTCGAACGATTGAATCGAGTGTACCTATTTTCGAATGGTTAGATCAACCTATGAAGAAATGGAGTGGTACGTACAATGAAGTTATCAGTGACAAATGGATTCCAATAGGAGTAGATATCACTTTGGATTTGCTTTCGAAGCATTTAGAAGAATTACTCAAACGATTTCATTTAGAGGATATTGTTAGTGAGCAGGTGCAAACTTTTTCTGTTGAACGTTTAGAAGAGCTTGTATTATCGATATCGAAACGTGAATTTAAAATGATTACGTATCTTGGTGCATTATTAGGCGGCATTATTGGATTAATTCAAAGCTTTATTGTGATGATCATCGGTTAATTTGACGATAATTAGGTCAAAGTCCTTGGTTTTAACAACCAGAGGGGAAAGGCTTCTTGGCTTTTTTTGAAGAGCCAAATTATAGATATTCATTCAATGAATTTGTTTTTCGGGTTCACTAACATAGCTTATCGGGTGAAATGTTTTTGTGAACATGTTATAGTCGGTAAGACTAAATTTTTAGGAGGACGTACATATGTCTAATGTTTACGATAAGGCTCAGGAATTAAAGCGCACGCTTGCAGAAAGTGAAGAATTTATTGGATTGAAATCTTTACATGAACAAATTGCTACAGATGAAGTTGCTTCAAGAATGCTCAATAACTTTCGCCAGTTACAACTAGAACTTCAGCAAAAACAAATGCAAGGGGTTCAAATTACAGAGGAAGAAGCACAGCAAGCACAACAGCAGTTTGAACTTGTTCAACAACACGAATTAATCTCAAAATTAATGGAGGCTGAGCAACGTTTAAGCGTAATTATTGGAGATGTTAACAAGATTATTACAGAACCTCTTGAAGAAATTTATGGAGAATCTGGACAAGAATAAGAGCGGTTGACTCCTAAGCCATTTACTTTACCATTTAATAGATGGTGTAAGTTGGTGGTTTTGGAGTCATCTTTTTTAAAAATAGGAAAACATAAAAATTGAGTGAATTAAGGCTGGAATTTAATGAGTATGAAATTCTATTCAAAAAAAAACGGCTAATGCCGTTTTTTTTTATTTTGAAACCTTATTCATAACTAACGTAACTAAATGTAAAACAAAACCAGTAAAAAGACCAATAGCAATTGAGGCAACAATGGTTAATAAAATAGTTCGGCTATCTCGTTCAGTTAATTGTGAAAAAGATAATAATAAGAAAAAAACAACTGGCAGATAATAATAGGACAAGACTCGTTTCATAATGATCCCCTTAACAAAAATATCATTTAAAATAGTATAGAAAAGATTTGTGCATTCGTCTAGGTTCTAATGAGTCTTTCATTCTCATAGTCTTATGTATAAAGAGCAAGCTTATCATGAATACTCAAGTATGGACAACATGAGAAGGGGGACTTACGATAATGACTTACAGATTGCTAGCCCTAAACATCGATGGAACCATTCTTAAATCGAATGCGCGAATTACCAAGCAAACCAAGGATGCAATTGAATATGTGAAGAATAAAGGGGTGTACGTAACTCTTGCAACATCAAGACCGTTTCCGGCTGCGAAAAAATTAGCTAAAGCCCTAAAAGTAGATAATTGCTTGATTACAAGTGACGGTGCTTTTATCGCTTCATCTACAGATGAACCAATATTTGTAAGGAGAATAAAAGAAGAAAAAGCACTTCAAATTGTTGACATTCTTGAAAGATACGAATGTCATATTCGTGTCATGCATGATTCGTATTCTATTGGAAATAAAGTTAGACAGAGAAATCATTTGATTGCGAAAATGACAATTGGAGTAGGAGATCCATTGTTTTATCCGATTACCTTTGTAGACTCTGTTTGTGATCAACTTATGCAAGAACCGATTGCTCCTCCAAAAATTCAGGTTCAATTTTTCAATAAAGAAGAAGCAAGAAGAGCGACTGAGCAGTTAGAATCAGTGGTTGCGGGCGTTAAGGTATTCGAATCTGCACCAGGACGCATTGATATCGTAAGCGCGGGTGTTTCTAAGGCGAGAGGCTTACAAACGTTAGGAGAATACTTGGCGATTTCAGCAGATGAGATGGTTGCTATCGGGTCTCAAGATACAGACGTTGAGATGATTAATCAAGTAGGCCTAGGTGTTGCGATGGGAAATGCAACCGATTCGGTAAAAGAAGTTGCCGATTGGTTAACACGCTCAAATGAACTTAATGGGGTTTCCTATATGATTCGAGAGGTATTCAGAAAACAATTACGTATAAAAATATAATCTTGTTGTAGCTGTAGCCTAGAAAAGCATCACCCTTATTTAGAGGCCGCTGAAAAGGTACGGTTTTCACCTTTTTTCAGTGGTCTTTAAGCAATGAGCGGAACCGTTGCTTTGTCTTAAGCCAGCTATGAGTGGGTTTCTCATAGCTGGCGCGCAACGTGTGGAGCCATTGCTGCTTCCTCGAATCTGCTAAAAGGGACTTTTTCAGTGCCCTCCTTATTTAGGGGGGTGCTTTTTTAGTCTGTTTAAATAGAAGTATTGAAGTAAGGAAATATTTTTATTGACTTGTTTCAAGAAAGGATTAAGATATTATAAGGAATAGATATAAAATGTAACTTTTTTGTTAATTGAAAGGAGAAAGAAAGATGGCTAAAATGAAAGTCAAAATAGTTGAAAGCAAGTTTTTCTGGATAGCAGTCTTTTTTTTATGTTTAAAAACATATATTCTATACAAAATTGGATTTAATATTAAATCGGAAAATATTTTACAGGAATTTTTATTAATGATAAATCCAGTGAGTTCGGTTGTACTCTTAATAGGGGTAAGCTTCTTTTTTGCCGGTATAACTAGAAATATAATGATCGTTTTAACAAGTCTTAGTGCAACAATTATTTTATATTTAAATCTACTGTATTTTCGTTTCTTCTCTGATATTCTTACATGGCCTGTTTTGTTCCAAACGAGTAATGCCAAAGATTTAACAGGAAGTATAACAGAGCTTATCAAGTTTTCAGATTTACTTTTATTACTTGATATCATCGTTCTTATCATCTTACTCGTTAAACGGGCTGTTCCTATTCAAGTTCGAGTGAAGCATGAACCAATTATGATGTTGTCGTTATCCTTTATTTTGTTTATTGTCAATTTAGGAATTGCTCAAATAGAACGGCCACAATTACTCACTCGTTCCTTTGACCGCGAAATGCTTGTTAAGAATATTGGAATCTTAAATTACCATGCCTATGATGGTTATATACAGTCGCAATCAAAAGCGCAACGTGTTTTTGCGGATAGTTCAGATATTACAGAAGTTCTTGATTACAGAAACAATAATTATAAGGATGCAGATCCTGAGCTTTTCGGGATCGCAGAAGGAAAAAATATCATCGTTCTTTCGTTAGAATCTTTACAAAGCTTTGTGATTAACGAGACTATTGATGGTGAAGAAATAACTCCATTTTTAAATGAGTTGATAAATGAGAGTTATTATTTTGATAACTTTTATCATCAAACAGCACAGGGGAAAACGTCAGACTCTGAATTTCTAGTAGCAAATTCTTTATTTGCACGTGACAGTGGTTCTGTCTTTTTCACACATGCTGGAAATGAATATCATGCTTTGCCTGAAATTTTGAAGGAATCAGGATACTATTCATCTGTTTTGCATGCTAATAATAAAAGCTTTTGGAATCGTGATATCATGTATAATTCACTTGGATACGATCAATTCTTTGATATCAACTCTTATGATGTGAATGAAGAGAATTCAGTAGGTTGGGGTTTAAAGGACGTTGATTTCTTTGAACAGTCTATTGAACTACTAAAAAGTCAACCAAAACCTTATTATTCTAAATTTATTACATTAACGAATCATTTTCCATTCGAATTAGAGGAAGAAGATAAATTAATTAACGAATTTGATTCAAATAGTCGTACACTAAATCGTTATTTTCCAACGGTGCGCTACATGGATCATGCTCTAAAACAATTTTTTAATCGGTTAAAAGAAGAGGGAATTTATGAGGATTCCATTTTCATCATTTATGGTGACCATTATGGGATTTCTAACTATCATAATAAAGCAATGAGTTTATTTCTAAATAAAGAAGAAATTACAGATCTTGATCATGTACAATTACAAAGAGTCCCGATGTTTGTTCATATTCCTGGACACTCGAACCATGAAATTAACCATACTGTAGCGGGGCAAATTGATATTAAACCAACCATTATGCATTTATTAGGTTTGGATACAAAAGACGATGTACAATTTGGTACTGATTTGTTTTCACCTGAACGATCGTCGTTTGCTGTACTAAGAGATGGTAGTGTGATAACGGATGATGTTGTCTATACAAAAGGTAGTTGTTACAGAAAGGTAGATGGAGAAGAGTTAGATCAATCTAATTGTGAACCATTTAGAGAAAGAGGAGCAATGGAGTTAAATTTATCAGATAAACTTCTTTACGGAGATTTGCTAAGGTTTTATTAAGTTTTTTCAAAAAGTGTGGTAATTTTAAAAAGAGGATGTTTCAAAGTTAATTTTGAAACATCCTCTTTTCTATTAAAAAGAAAAGCATAAAATTTAAGTGAATACAGGATGAGTTACAATGAAGTATGAAAGCCTTATCAAAGAAGAATAATGGCTCGAAACGCCTTACTAAGTCGAACGGCAAAAAAGCAGCATATGGCTCATTGCTTCTAAAGGTTTCTTAACGATGAAATAATAAGAGTTTACCAGAGCGAGTCATTCGATAAGTATGTTCGGTATAGCTCTTTTCTGACAGTAAAGCTTCTCCTTTTTTCTTAGCGACCTCATCAGACGTAGCTTCAAATCGTTCTTCAAGTGCAATTTCACCAGACGGATTAAATACTGTTAAAAAATATTCATACATACGTTTTCACCCCAATGAATTGTGTAATTTTAGAAGATTGCTCTAGCATTAGTTTACTTTGAAACGCTTACATTAACAAGGAAAGAATTTACCGAGTTATTAGTAGAGACTAATAAATATGGTTGGATATAATTTCCTTTTTTGATCAATTGGTAAGATCGTTATTTTGTGATATTATCAACTTATATCTATGAAGAAGGAGGTGGATGAGATGGTCGAGATTATATCGGATATGACTTCATTGTGGGTTAGTGTTGTACTGACTGTTTTACTAGTGGCGGCAATGACGAAGGCAAATGTCCTATTAATAGAGTGGGAGCTACGTACAAACTGGAGAAATCAGTTTTTCTATACGGAAGTACAAGAGCCAGTAAGTCCCATGCTCATCCATCTTGGTGTTGTACAGTATAAGCCGAAAATTCCCTCTGCTAGTGATCATAATAATAATCAAGATGAAGAAGAGATAACTCCAATTTTTTTCGTTTGAATTATTGAAAACATGAGGAGGAAATCTTTTGAAAAAATATATATTTTTATTATTGATTTTAAGTATGACGATTTTTCTTACAGCTTGTGGTTCGGTGGAGAAAGTTCCTATTACGGCTGAAACACAAGGTTTCTGGAACCATTTCTTTGTGTACCCTTTGTCATGGCTTATTATTTATGTGGCAGAGCTATTCAATGGGAGTTACGGATTATCGATCGTATTGGTGACTATTTTTATACGTTTATGTTTATTACCACTAACTTTAAAGCAACAGAAAAGTACACGTGCTATGCAAGCTCTTCGACCTGAGATGGAGCAATTACAAAAGAAGTATAAAGAAGAGTCGAAAAAAGATCCAAAGAAACAGCAAGAGATGCAAAAAGAACTTTTTGCCCTCTATAAGGATAATGGGGTTAATCCTATGGCTGGATGCTTGCCTATGTTTGTACAGCTCCCAGTTTTAATGGCTTTTTATTTTGCCATTATGAGAACGGAACAAATTGCTTTACACAACTTCTTATGGTTTGATCTTGGTAATCCCGATCCAATTTATTTATTACCACTTACTGCAGGAATAACTACTTTTATCCAAGTGAAGATGACATCAGCTCAATTAAATGATCAAATGAAAATGATCATATATATCATGCCAGTCATGATTATTGTAGCAGGTATTACCTTGCCAGCAGCTCTTTCTTTGTATTGGGTAGTAGGAAATGTTTTTATGATCATTCAAACGTATTTTATCGTCACTAAATCTGAACAACAACAAACTATACAATTAAGTAAAACTTAAAGTAATTTGTTTGAAGCATAACTATAGGTTATGCTTCTTTTTTTGTGAGGAAATATCTTAGTTAACAGCATTCACCTATAGTGTTTATGATGAATAGGCTTGTGTAGCAGAAAGGAGATGGTTAAAATGAGTCAATTTCTAACTATGAAGACACAGTGTCAAGAGCATTTAAGTAAACCAGTTCAATTACAAGTGCAAGGTCAACATACCTGGAATTGTCGAGCACGTTGATGATGATTATATTTACATGATGGTTCCAATTGATGAAACAGGGCAATATATCGATTTAGCAAAACTTATGCAAGAGATGCGCAGACGATGAACGACTAAGGGAATGAGCAAGCGTATATTCAACAACCACAGCAGCCTCTGGCAAGACAAATAGAAAATGAACAGCGTTACCCATTTTACTCACCGGTTTTTCCTGGTTATTATGGATATTATCAACCTTACCTATATCCATATCCTCCTTTTCCTAGACTAAGAAGGTAAATCGTTTAATTTTACCGCTTGCAGCCTTAACAGTTGTTGCGGCTTTATAGTGGGGATTAAAGCTTATCTAAGCACAATTTATAGTAAAGAGACTTATTTATTGAGTCTAATTATATAAGTTGAAAACAGGACGAGAATTAAATTTTCTAAGTGATTTTGACACTTTTACCCGGGAAATATCGAATCTGCAAATAAAAACACGAATAATGTTTTTTTTGCTTGGAATATGAGAAACAATGTAAATATACATAATTATTGTGGTAGATAGCGCATGGAACTCGTTTCGTAACCTAAAATAGGATACAATATCTATTAAGTATTCTAAAAGAAGGTTCTATAGAAGGAGGAATGAGGTATGAATGAATATCTCGTCTATCTCGTAGAAGATGAAGAAAATTTATCTGAAGTGTTAAAAGTATATTTGGAAAAAGAAGGTTGGAATGTAAGGGTCTTTAATGATGGAGATGCTGCTCGCGATGTCATAGGAGAAAAAAAGCCACATCTTTGGATTCTTGATATTATGTTACCAGGAACGGATGGTTATCAACTATTAAAAGCGATAAAAGAAGAAGCTGACACCCCTGTGATATTTATATCTGCAAGAGATCAAGACTTAGATCGAGTTTTAGGGCTTGAGATGGGGAGCGATGACTATTTAGCGAAACCATTCCTACCACAAGAATTAATAATTCGAGCTAAGAAGTTACTCAATCGTATCTATGGGATAACGACACAAGAACAAAAGAAAGTCGAATTAAATCAGTATACAATTGATCCGGTAGGAAGAACTGTGGTTGATGAAGAGGCAGAGGGTGAACCTTTAGTTGATTTAACAACGAAGGAAATGGATCTTATTTTAATTTTATCGGGTGATATAGGGAAAGCATTTTCCCGGGAGAAAATCATCGAACATGTTTGGGGAGAAAATTACTTTGGTTCTGAACGTGCTGTAGATGACGTTGTTCGGCGAGTTCGTAAGAAAATGCCGCGTATTCATTTAGAAACGTTATATGGATATGGTTATAGGATTCTTTCTTCATGATAAAAGTGAATTTGACGCAACGAATTTGGCTTGCGTTTATCTCAATTATTGTTTTAGTAGGACTTTTAATCATCATTATCTATCCCATTTCGATCAAAGGGACTTTAACAGAGGAAACGTATCGTATAATAGAAACTGAACAAATTAGAATTGCTTATCCATTATGGGATTTAATTAATCCAAGAAATGAGAGTGAGTTTACGGACAGGGAAGCAGGCGCTGTGGGTCACTTCTTTATATACGAGTCTCCACGACTACCACCAGAAGGAAGTCCTCCTCCTCAAGAGGTTTTACAGGAAATGGCACAAAATGCTTTTAAACAAGAGGTAAGCCGGGGGCGTTACGAAATTCAATATGGCGATGCTACAGTCTTTTACGTGATTGCTAATGCTCAAATTGATGAATATCCAGCTTTTCATATTTCCTATATGTGGGATACGTATCGTGATCAAATGGTCAATCGCTTGTGGGAGCGATTAGCTTATATACTGCTCCTAACTAGTGCGTTAAGTTTATTGCCAGCAATGTGGTTAAAGCATTATCTAAGACAACCATTAATTGTGCTAGGAAATCATTTAGAGCAAATTGCTAATCGTGATTGGAAGGAACCTTTTAAATGGAAGGGTGACGAGGATTTCCAGAGATTGTCAGACCAATTTGAGAGAATGCGTCAGAATCTGAACCTATACGACCGATCACAAAAAACGTTTATTCAACATGCTTCACATGAACTTAAGACACCCATCATGGTGATAAAAAGCTATGCTCAGTCAGTAAAAGACGGTATTCTACCGAAAGAAAATATGGAAAGCACGATGGACGTAATCATTGAAGAAGCAAATCGAATGGAACGTCGTGTGATTGATATGCTTTACTATACGAAATTAGATTCTTTAAAAGAAGAAAGTCCAAAGCACGAAAAGATACTCTTTGGACAAATAGCGTTTAAAATAGAAGAACGATTTCGGGTGCAACGTGAAGATGTGAAGATTTTGATTGAAGGAGCTAAAACAGAACTATTATGTGATTTAGAACAGCTTGAAGTCCTCTTAGAAAATCTAGTTGAAAATGCCTTACGTTACGCTAGAGATCGGATTTGGATAAAAGCAACTGCAATGGATGATGCCATTATTATCACTGTCGAAAATAATGGAGAGTCCATTCCTACGATAGACTTGCCTCAATTATTTAATCCTTTTTACAAGGGGAATAAAGGGAAATTCGGACTTGGTCTGGCGATTGTTAAACGGATTACAGAATTACATGGTGGAAGTCCTAGAGTGGAGAACACTGATGTTGGTGTGAAGTTTACTATCACTTTTCCTAAAGAGGATCATGCCATTAACAAAGCTAGAAAGAAAAAATAGCTTTATCAGTCCCAGACTTATCTAGTCTGGGTCAATTTTTGGTTATGTGGCCATTTCACATTAGTAAATTATGCTATACTAAAATATAAGATTATGAAATTAATAGATGAGGTGACGAGCATATGAGCAAGGGGATCCGGTTTCAACAAGTAGGCGATCGTGTTGAGGCATATTACTTAATTAAATCTGCAACAAAAGGGACAGCTAGTAATGGCAAGCCTTTCTTGACATTAATATTAAGTGATCAAACTGGTGACATTGAAGCAAAATTGTGGGGATGTTCACCTGATGATGAAGTAACCTTCATTAGTCAAGCTATTGTTTATCTTCATGGTGAAGTAGCTGATTATCGTGGTCGCATGCAGATGAAAATCAGCAGTATCCGTCCTACTTCAGCTATGGATCAAGTGAAAGTAGCTGATTTTGTTCGGTCAGCACCGGTTTCACCATCAGACATGTTAGAAGAGATCAATCAATATATATTTGAAATGAGAAATGCCAACATTCAGCGGGTTACTCGTCATTTATTAAAAAAACATCAACAAGCTTTTTTAGAATCACCTGCCGCGACTAAAAATCATCATGAATTCGTTTCAGGGCTTGCTTATCATGTTGTGTGCATGTTGAGAGTAGCAAAAAGTTTATCTGAGTTATATCCAACATTAGATACGGATCTGCTTTATTCTGGTATTATTTTACATGATTTGGGCAAAGTCAGAGAGCTCTCAGGTCCTATTGATACCACATATACTTTAGAAGGTAAATTACTTGGACATATCTCCATTATGGTTACGGAAATAGCGGAAGCTGCCAAGGAATTGGCGATTGCTGGAGAGGAAATTTTAATGCTTCAGCATTTGATTTTAAGCCATCATGGAAAAGGGGAATGGGGAAGTCCGAAAGTACCCGTCACTCGAGAAGCGGAAGTCTTGCATATAATTGATAACATTGATGCAAAAATGAACATGATGGACCGGGCATTAGAACGGGTTCAACCAGGAGAATTTTCTGAGCGCATCTTTGCAATGGACAACCGTAGTTTTTATAAACCTAGTTTTCATGAACCACCTTTAGATTATTAGTTCTAACTGTCCATGCTTGTACATATCTTATAATAAAGATATTAGCATGGAGGGGAAAATATGAAAGACAAACAATCAAGTAAACGTTTAGCACTGTTCCTACTAGCCATCCTTGCCGTTGGTTTTATCCTCACACAGACTACAGTGGGGAATGTATTGTTGTCTAGTCCATGGTGGGTTTATTTTGTTCTTGCTGGCATTATCTTTAGTGGATATTTATCAGTGAAATATGCACTTGAAGATAAACGTATGGAACAAGAGTGGATTGAAAATGAAGGAAACATCTATATGAGTCGAATGGAAGAAGAGAAAGAACGTCGTGGAATAAATTAAAGCTGAATAATCATATTCAGGTGCTTTTTGTGTAAGTTAATATGAGGTCATTTACTTTGAATCGTATACTCTTTCAGGACTAAACCCGTTATGTTTATAACGGGTTTTAACTAATGCTTATAGAGCTTGTTCAAAAAGGGCGGTCTTCCCTTTTTGAACAAGCTCGAAGCAATGAGCGAAGCCACTGCAATGTTTTAAGTCTATCCGAGTGGTTTTCTCGGATAGACGCGCAGTGAGTGAAGCCATTGCAACGCCGCATTAGGAGAGAGGATATTAAAGGTTCAAAAAGGGCGGTCTTCCCTTTTTGAACAAGCTCTTATAGTAATTAGCAAACGTATGCTGTACCAATGATTATAAGTAAGATAAACAGCACGACAAGTAAAGGAAAACTAAAACCATAAGTTGGCGTTACAGCTTCTGACATTCTTCATCATTCCTTCCTATCAGAAATAGGTAATCCCTAATAACAACATATGCATTTGTCTATAATTCGTTCAAGACATAAGCAAAGAAAGTTGCCAAGAATCTAATCTTGGCAACTTTCTTTTTATTTATTCTTCTGTTTCAGAGAATAGATCAGCGTAACGGCTGTCTTTGATTTCTATGTTTGCCTTTTCAATAAGCTCAGCCATAACTACGTCTCTTGATTTAGAACGTTGTGCTAATAAGGTCTGTTCAATTTGCTCAGCGTAATCCTCATAAGAGTCCTTACGATCAGTTAATTTAATAATGTGGAAGCCGAAGTCTGATTCAACAGGTTCACTTATTTCATCCATTTCTAATGCGAAAGCCGCTTCTTCAAATGCAGGAACCATTTGACCACGTCCAAAGAAATCAAGATCTCCTCCTTTTGCACCTGAACCTGGATCAGTAGAGTATTCGGTTGCTAATTCTGCAAAGTCTCCTCCTGCCTCTAGTTTCTCTAACACTTCAGCAGCAGTTTCCTCATCTTCAACTAAAATATGGCTCGCTCTAATCATTTCAGGGAATTGATCTTTGTTTTCTTCATAAAAAGCTAGTTTCTCTTCTTCGGTAACTTCTACACCTTCAGAGGCTAACTTTTGAATAACAAGATTTGGGCGTAGATACTCATCTACAAATTCGTCGATCGTTTCAAAAGAAAGATTAAACTGTGCTTCCAACGTACTTAATAGCGCATCATTATCTTCTACACTAAGTTGAGTGCGAAGTTTAGTTAATTCCTCTTCAACTTCTTCATCTGTTACATCAACTGTTTCACTGGTTTTTTCTAAAACCATTTCTTGAATCATTACTTCAAGCGTTTGGGCGCCAAATTTCTCCTGAAGCGTATCGATAAACTCTGATTCAGTGATTTCTTCTCCATCAACAACAGCTATAGTTGTTCCATTCGTTGTTGCCTCATCGTTGTTGCAAGCTACTAGAGCTGTCATACATGCAAGACCTATAGCAGCAATCATTTGTTTTTTCATTAACTCCACTCCTTAATATCATGCTCAAGAAAGAGCCTGTATCATTCACAGAGATAACTATACCATATTTTTGTTTTGGAAAGAAAGAATTTCAAAATCTTTAGTTGATAATAGTTGAAATATGGGTTAGTGCCTAGTACGAATTTACGAATCTTGCATAGGCTAATTTTAACAAAGCATTGAGGAGGTGTTAGTATGTCTCATGTACACCACGGAGGATTTGCGTTAATTGTTGTGCTGTTCATCCTACTAGTTATTGTAGGGGCGGCTTGGCTATAAGATTAACCACAACATCTCTTTACAGATTGCTACAATAAGGAGGGATTGACATGGCTCACACTTATCACAGTAGTTTTTCGCTGTTAGTAGTTTTGTTTATCCTATTAGTAATTATTGGTGCATCTTGGATGTACTAATATAAAAAAGAAGAGTGAGGACGTTATAGTCACTCACTCTTCTTATGTGAATAGAATTTTTACATATGTTGAGGTTAATAAAATAGTCATGAGAATATTAATAGTTCGAAATAACTTAGGTTGCTTTTCTGAAGGGATTTCTCGCTTTAGACATAAAGCATCTGTCATAGAATTAATAACGAACAAAATAAATAATGCAAAAAGTACAATAAAGAAGAGCATGCAGTTGCCTCCTGACGAGCAATGATATTTAAACTTTATCAAAATTCCTGAAAAAAAGATAGATAATTGCTTAATTAAATTTATAGAGTTGTTCCATTACTTCGAATTAAATGAAGTTTGAAGGGGTTTATATATTAATACACTCGACTAAGCTCATGACCTTCTTCTCGATTTACGGTTATTTGGCGCTGTTTCCTCTTCGATCTCTTGTATGCTAAGTAATGTTAGATCGTTATACGGTAACCAACAAAGCCGTTGAAAATATTTGACACAAAAAATACAATTAAAGGAGTTAAGGAAGGTGTGAATGAATGAAAAGTCAATATAATAGATGGAGGATCGCCTTTTTTACTTTGGTAGGATTAATTTTTCTTTTAGTCTTTACTGTAGTACTGCTTTTTCACAAAAATTTTCCAGAAGTAATGGATGAACACTTTATTCAACAGGCGCCTTTAACTGATGAGGCCATTTTCACGATCCAAACGAATAAAGGGTGTTTGAATGCTCTAATCGCCTCAAGGATAGAAAATACTCGTTCTGAGGTCCCTTTTATGGTTGAACTAACAGAAGATAAAGTACAATTTAGGTCAGCCTTTAGTGTTTTAGGGCAGGAAGTTCCAGTTACGGTTAATTTTTTGCCGGACGTTGTAGCAAATGGAGATTTATTATTGAAGGTAGAAACATTCTCACTTGGATTACTGAACTTACCAGTTGAACAAGTTCTCCAACTTATAAGTGGTTGGATCCATTTTCCAGATTGGATCAAAACTTACCCTGTAGATAGTGTGGTTGAATTAAAAGTTACTGAGATTAAAGTAAATGAAGATGACACCATTCATTTTCGTTTTACTCGTTTTGACCTTGAGCAAGATCTAATTGAATTAGAGATGGTCGTAGAGTAAATAAAAAAGGATGATTAAAGCGTATTGTAGACGCTCTAGTCATCCTTTTAAAAAGGTAAGAATTTATAAAATTAAATCATAATTGAAGAGTGTGAAAGTATGTTCAAGCTTTTGATTGATTACTCTAGGAAGAGGAACGCGACGCTACGTGTTGAACGACAAGAAACTCACTTGTCTCTTAACTTAAAAGAAGTAACTGCTCGTTTCATTGCCTCTAAGTAAAAAACGCTTTACGTTTTTTACACCGCTTGTTTGACGAGAATATGGAAACCTTCTTCATGATTTTCAACGAAGCTACGTTTTGGTGCTTTTAATAAATATGATGCATAAACAATATCGTAAAAAGCAAGACCGAAATGAATCGAGCTTAAAATGGAGATGATCGCTATATACATCGGGAACAGAGCTGAAGCAAGTGCTCCAATAGTTGTAATTACAAAAACAGGTGTTAACAAAGCAGTCAAATATAGATTACGAGATAAAGGAATTGATGTTTTAATTGATAAAATCGGAATTAAACAAACCCATTGTACTTTAAAGGTAGCTCTTTTTCCACAGATCCAAATGGGGATTAAGTGAAGCCCCTTATGCATAAAAACCAAGGTTACAATACTCAAAATAAAAAACAACAAACCGATATTTGTTAATTTCTGGGTAGGGATTAACATACTCACAACTAAATAATAAAATAAAAATGAAAAAAGCATCGTGCATCCAGAATACATCATCAGGCGCAACGTACCGTAATCATGGTTTACACGTATAGTTTTCCAGCAATTCATAGAAGTGCTGCACCTCCTCAATCTAAGTGATAAATTTACTCTCATTTGAAGAAAAAATCAATAGAATCGACAAAAATAAAATGATTTCGACAATTATGAGAAGTTTTATTTTCCACAAATTAAAGAGGATATATAGTCAAAGAGGAACAATTAGGTAGAAAGGCTTTATGAAAGTTCAACTGAATAGTGTGTTGTAAAGTTGCTTATTTTAAAAAGACTATTTTCCTTTTAAACTGTAGGTGCTTATATTAAAGGTCAAAAAACAAAGAACAAAGAACAAAGAACACTCAACTTGGCTCCGAGTGTTCTTTGTTTTGTTTCCCCATCTAGAAATGAACTGGTTCGTAATAAACTAGGCTCCTTCGCTGGAATAACTTTTTTTATCACTGTGGTCTAATTTGATTAGGCGACCATCTTCTTCTTCGAAATCGTCATTAAATTTCGCTAGTGATTGTTCGAAAATATCGATAAAGTCTGGTCCATAAATATGTCTTAGGATACTAGTAATTTCCGATAATTCTGGGAATTTACCATACAAGTCTCTAATGGGGAGTGCTCCAGCAAATACACCGTAAGTATTTGTTTGATAAGCCTCGAGTGTTTCTAAGAATAAGTCGTTTCCTTTATTTGTGAGACAAACATAGGTATTCCGCTTGTCATTCTCTTTTTTTGAGAAATGAAGAAGACCTCTTTCTTCTAGTTTTTTTGAGAAATTGAATGCAGTGGATACATGCATAACTCCAAACTTTGCAACATCTGAGATAGATGCACCATCTAAGTGATAAGCAATCCACAAAATATGATGCTCATTAATGTTAAGATCAAATGGTTTAATCCACGACTGCCAATCTTTTTCCACTGATTTCCATAATGCTTTGCTTAATTGCGCTACCTTATGACTAAACATAACCGATTGTTTTAATGAGCTTGGTATTTGTTGATCCATCCTGTTCTCCCCCCTCTTTTTTGAATTCTATTTTCTCTGTCTATATTTATTTAATATTATTTCTGAATATTTTTTCTTCTCTACATTATGACAACATTTAAACGAAAAGGAAAGAGGAATATATTAGTGTATTAAAAACTTTTTAAAAATTAAGCTAGATCGATGGAAAGAAAGAAGTTAGTGAATCTTTTACGTATTCTTTTTAGTTTGATTAACAGTTCGTTGCAATGCCTCTATATCATCTTTTAGTTGTGTGAGAGAAGGCTCCACACCTTTTTTCCAATCATAGATCGAATCTTTTAACTCTTCACCAACATTAGAAAATGTTTCTTTTCCCACTTTTACGGTTTGTTTAAGCTGTAAGGAAGCCTTTTTGCTGTCATAAGTCAATTGATCTAAACCATTACGAATCTTTAAAATGTTCTCTTTACAGTTGTGTCTCATTTCCTTGCCTGCTTTTGGTGCTGTTAAAAGCGTTAAAGCACCTATTATGGCAGATCCTGCAACGATTCCAGAAAATAAAGCCTTCGTTTTCATTTTAATCAACCGCCTTTCTTTAACTGTTCTTTTCATACTCCTATTAGCATATAAATAAAGGATAAGGAGGGGGCTAAATGGAGGCACTGATACTTCTATTAATCTCTATTTGCTTATTATCCATGTATGGTTTTGTTTACGTTTCTTTTCGATTAGTTGGAGAAACAAAAAATGAAGAAGAAAGAGGTCAATTTAGAAATTCCTTTTTAGTGCTACTTATGTTGTTATTAGTAAGTGGATCTTCTGTGTTTTTCCTCATTTTTTCTTCATAAAGTGGTTAGGAAATAAATCCTAACCACCATTTATTATCTATTTTTGCGGAAAGAATCCATATAATTACGTAAAGCGATACAAGCTTCTAATGGAACTGCATTATAAGTTGAGGCACGGCAGCCGCCAACAGAACGATGTCCGTTTAATCCAACAAACCCTAGCTCTTTTGCTTTTGAAAGAAACTGCTTGTTTAATTCGTCACTTGGTAAGTTAAATGTAATATTCATTAAAGAACGTGATTCCTTTTCTGCATGTCCTGTGTAAAAGCCATTGCTTTCATCGATTGCATCATAGATTAATTTGGCCTTCTCGATATTTCGTTTTTCAATTTCCTCGACTCCACCTTGTTCCTTTACCCATGTTAAAACTTCGTTAAGCATATAAATAGAAAAAGTAGGAGGCGTATGATAGAGAGAATTAGTCTCTGCATGCATTTGATAGCGAAGCATTGTCGGAACATGATCTACATTCTCACTGAGAAGGTCATCACGGACGATAGCCACTGTCACACCTGATGGTCCTAGGTTCTTTTGAGCACCAGCGTAAATCAAACCAAACTTCTCAATGTCAACTGGACGAGATAGAATATCACTAGACATATCTGCTATAAGTGGTGCATGTGAGATTTCTGGATATTCGGTCCATTGAGTTCCGTAAATTGTATTATTAGAAGTTAAATGTACATAAGCATCATTATCATTAAATTGAAGATCAGTAAAATTGGGAATTGATTTATAGTTGTTTTCTTTTGATGAAGCCGCTACTTTGGTCTCACCAATCATTTTAGCTTCTTTTATTGCTTTTTCAGACCAAGACCCAGTTAAGATATAATTTCCAACCGTTCCTTCTTTCAGATATTGCAGAGGGAACATTGAAAATTGTAAACTAGCTCCTCCCTGAAGAAAAAGTACCTGGTAGTTTTCAGGAATGCGATACAATTCTTTTAAAAGATCGATTGCATTTTGATGAACCTCTTCGTATTCCTTGCTTCTGTGACTGAGTTCCATTACAGACATTCCAGTCCCTTTAAAGTCCAACAATTGTGATTGTGCTCTTTCTAAAACAGCTTTAGGCAAGGCAGAAGGCCCAGCGTTAAAATTATAAACATTTTTCATTCTCTACACTCCTTTATCTCTTTACCACGTTAATTACTAAGATTGTCATTATCGTACCATAATTGCAATCTAGATGGATTATTTTTTTTGTGTTTTCTGAAATTTGTCATTATAAAAGAAGAGAATGAATCTAAAAGGTGTGTTAACCTTTTGATTCATCCCACTTAGCAATCGTAATATCACTCCGCTTAAGGAGCGTGCACGCCCATTTATCACTTACTAAGGTTACCCATTTTTAATAAAAGCAGTGATTTCTGTAGCGATTTGCTGCAGATCTTCGCTTTTATATTCTGAGCTATGATCTTTCCAAACAGCACCGAAGCCGTCTCCTTTACCATAACGAGGAATTAAATGCACATGATAATGGAAAACCGTTTGTCCAGCTACTTCTCCATTATTATTAACCAAGTTTAAACCTTCAGCTTCATAGGTTTGTTTGATTGCCGATGCAAGTTTAGGTACGACCGAGTATATATGTTTTGCTGTTTCTTCTTGCAAATCAAACAAATCGGTCTGGTGGGTTTTAGGTATTACAAGTGTATGACCTTTGGTAACTTGACTTATATCTAAAAAAGCAAGAACGTGCTCATCCTCATAGATTTTTGAAGCTGGAATTTCACCGTTTGCAATTTTGCAGAACACGCAATTTTGATCAAGCATCATAAGAATCACCTATCCCATTATTTAGTATAGAACCACTATACATGAGTGCTTCTCTGCATTCAAGCTACAAAGGAAGATAGACGAATGTTGGGACACTTTCATCACAATTGAGTATTACTCGATGGAATTGTATGATAGATAAAGAAACAGATGTTGAAGAGATAAGCACTTATCAGCGAATGTTATAAGTTATCTGCTACGATAAGCCTTGCTTAAAGTGACCTCCTACGTTTCGTAGGAGGTTTTTTGTAAATAGTTAACAAAATGGTGGCTTGCTTTTACAAAGGAATATGTCGAACTAAGCAAGCCTTTGTCATTAGACTAGAGAATCTTTCCCTACTTTTGGTAAGATGGAAAGAGATGAAGGAGTTGTTGAAAAGATGGCAGAAGTCTTAAAAATTAAAGATCTTACGGGTGGATATCATCCTAAGAAACCTGTATTGCATAACGTTAGCTTTTCCGTCAAAAAAGCAGAGATCGTTGGGTTAATTGGCCTGAATGGAGCAGGGAAAAGTACAACAATAAAGCATATTTTAGGATTACTCCAAGCGGAAAAAGGTCATGTCACAATAAATGGTCGCACGTTTCAAGATCATGTAAACGATTATCGGCGTTCCTATGCTTACATACCTGAGACTCCTATTCTTTACGATGAATTAACTTTATGGGAGCATTTAGAATTAACTGCTTTAGCTTATGGACTTGAAAGAAATCTTTTTGAGGAACGAGCTGAGCGGCTCCTGATTGAATTTAGAATGCAGAAAATGAAAAAGTGGTACCCTAGTCATTTTTCAAAAGGGATGCGTCAAAAGGTCATGATTATGAGTGCTTTTTTAATTGAGCCACCTGTCTATATCGTCGATGAGCCAATCGTAGGTTTAGACCCAATTGGAATACAATCGTTTCTAACCTTTTTGAGTGATATGAAAAATAAAGGGGCGGCTGTTTTGATGTCCACCCATATTCTGGCAACAGCTGAACGTTATTGTGATCGTTTTGTCATTTTGCATCAAGGGAAAGTAGTGTTAGAAGGAACACTGAAGGAAATGCGCGATCAATTAAAGATTCCAAACGCGACCTTAGACGATATTTACATTGAAATGACAAAGGAAGATTTAATATGAAGGATGGAATGACATTATGGCGAGAACGGATTAGTGCGTATTGGAATATGGCAATTCGTTATCTACGGTTGATAGGAAATAGCGGATTTTTATTTACTTTATATGTCTTAATTATCATAGGGAGTTATTATTATAGCATTTTCTTAGATTGGCTTCCGGAAACGTTCCCAGCTGTATGGGTTTTTGTAGCTGTATTTGCCCATTTGTTAACTAGAAGTGGTGTTCGAACGTTTGTAAAACCAGCCGATGTTGTGTTCCTGTTACCATATGAATCCAAATTAGATTCTTACTTTCAAGCATCAAAGTGGTATTCACTTGCTATGCAAAGTGCCGTGGTTTTATTAGTCCTAGTTGTTCTCTCTCCTTTATTTGCAAAATACTTAGCTAGTGACGCTGGTAACTTATTGCTTGTCCTGATGATTTTAATTGTAGCAAAGGGTTGGAATATCTTTGCTAGCTGGGAGGAGCAACGGTTTCAAAGTGAATATGAGAGACGCACATATTTCCTATTAAGAGGATTCGTCAATATCATTTTTACATATTTCCTCTTTTCAGGAGCTCATGTCCTCTTTATTACTGCAATATTTACGATCATGGCAGGTCTTTACCTGCTCTATTACAAGAAACTAGGGCAACAGTTATCAATTAAGTGGGATCATCTTATTGAAGTTGAGGAAGGTATGCTGCTATTTTTTTATCGGATTGCTAACTCCTTTACGGATGTACCACAATTAAGAAATAAAGTTCGACCTAGAAATTACTTAAGTTGGCTGTTGAAGGTGATCACGGATTCAAACAACTCGGTTTATCATTTTTTGTTTGCTAGGTCCTTTTTACGGTCAAATGATTATGGTGGAATCTATGTCAGGCTAGTCCTCATTTCCAGTGTTATTTTAATTGCTTTACCAAGCGGCTGGCTGCAACTACTCGTTTTTCTAATATTTATGCATATGATGACAACACAACTTTCCACCCTCTGGTATCACTATGATACAAATATGTGGGTTGACCTATATCCAGTTGAACTAAAAGAAAAAAAGGCAGCCTTAAGTCAATTAACATTTCGACTACTTCTCATTATGACGGCTGTACAGCTTGGAGTTCTTCTTGTGACTTCAACATGGCAAATAACAATTGCTGCCCTTTTAATTGGTGGGGCTTATAGCTTTATTGGTAGTCAGAAATTCATTCATAAAAGAAGAAAATAAGTCATGATTTTAACATATGTTGCATGTATACAAGGGAAATTATTGGAAACTCGCTTGTGAAAGTATCTAACCGATGAGATGGAAGATCTTTTTGTAAAGGAGTTTACGACATGTATGAAACGCAAGTGGCTGAGGAACTTTCAAGATGGAAACGTAAATTAGAGAAACGGCCATCAATGGTAGAACGTTATACAAAAGGTTTACAAATGAAAATGAACAAACTGGTACCTGAGAAAATCCATACCGTGGTTACCGCTAGTATTAAAAATATGGTTCAAGCAACATTAGTTGGCTCTGAATATACGACGAGGAAACAACCAATGCAAGCCTCAAGCTTAAAAGAACGAGAAGAGAATGTATATAGCATTATGAAGTCTTATAAGCGGACAGCGGCTCTTGAGGGTGCAGGTACAGGAGCAGGAGGAATTCTGCTTGGAATGGTTGATTTTCCTCTACTTTTAAGTATTAAAATGAAATTTTTATTTGATACGGCATCAGCCTATGGCTATGATGTTAGAGATTATCGTGAGCGTTTATTTGTGCTTTATCTTTTTCAATTGGCTTTTGCAAGAGAAGAAAAGCGACTGGTTTTAATTGAAAAATTAGAACAGTGGGAAGCAGAAAAAGAAAGGCTACCGGAAAAAGAGGAATATTTAGCTACGTTTGACTGGAAGGCGTTTCAACTCGATTATCGTGACTATATCGATTTGCCGAAAATGCTACAATTGATTCCGGGTGTTGGAGCAGTTGTTGGAGCGGCGGCTAATTATCGCTTTTTAGATGTTCTTGGTGAAACAGCTATGAATGGTTATCGGATCAGATGGCTATCAGAATGAAAATCAAAGAGAGGTGAATGACAGTTTTTGAATAACTGTCATTCACCTCTTTTTTTACGTTAAATCGTAAATGGAACGAACCTTGCTAAGTAAGCAGAAATAATAGCAAACTGTCCCGTGAAAAGTAAGATGCCTAATACAACCATGATTCCACCACTTACTTTTTGAATAGTTGGTAGCCATTTATTCAGTCGGCGCACCTTATCTAACGAACGAGACCATAGAAGGGCAACCAGTAGAAAAGGAATACCTAATCCGATCGAATAAATAAATAGCAGAAACATTCCTGCCAACATTGTTTCTTCTCTGCTGGCTAATAAGAGGATGGAGGATAGAACAAGTCCGATGCATGGAGACCAGCCAGTCCCGAATAAAAATCCCAATAGGACGGAGTTTGCGAAGCTTGTTGTTTTCCTAGGCTTCATATGAATTTTCTTCTCACTAATGAGCATTCGAATTGAGATGATTCCCATCATCTGAAGACCGAATACAGTAATAATAATCCCACCAATTTGTTCAAATAACTGTCTATTGCCCAAGAACGCTTGACCAATAAATGTGGAAGAAGCTCCTAGCAAAAGAAAAATAGAGGTGAAACCGATAATAAAACCGATGCTTCGGGATAAGATAAGCCTTCGCTCGGCACTTATTTGATTATCGACTACGTTGGTTCCTGTAAGCTGCGCCAAGTAAGCAGGGACTAATGGAAAGATACATGGCGACAAAAAGGAAACAATTCCTGCAAGGAAGGCGAGCCAAATCGTAACTTCAGACATAATCAACACACCCTTAAAATGAAATCAATCTATAAACATGGACTTATTATAGTCTATTCTAGTCCACTAGAAAGATATGAATCAAATGATAAAACTCATTCTACTCATTATAGCTAATTATCATTTAACTAGTACTGAAATGTAAAAACGTTCACGGAAAGGTCAAAAGGTTGGGAAGAAAATCAGTCTTGAGACGGAGATCAAACCATTCTCAAGGTTGTCTTCAAAAAGCAATTACTCTTACACTAAAAGTAGTTCAAAGAAGGAGGAAGAAAGAATATGAAACAAACAAGAAAAGTAATTGGTGGTATTCTTCGCGTTTTCATTGGACCAAGTGTATTGTTTAGGCTACTTGGATTAATTTAGGAGGTTGTTTGGTCTTGTCATTGGAGGCTGCTTAATCTATTGGGGCTACTCTAAATCAAAGGATAAAGGGAAATGGTCATTTATGAGTATTTTACTTGTGATGCTAGGGGGGTGTTCTTATTATGTGGTATCGGCGGAGTAATTAGTTTAATCATTGGGGCGTTACTTGTCTACGGGGGATACAAAATGATGCAAAGAAAGAAAAAGGTGAAGAAGATGAGATTTCAAATCAATAAAAACTAGATCTATATACAATAATATTAATAAGGAATTTGCTCGACTATTTTCAGTAACAGTAAATTGAGGAAATTGTTATAATGTTGTTCGCTGTTTTGACTTATTAATCATAATCTCAACAGTACATTGAAAAATAAGGAAAGCCACCTAATGCGGCTAACCTTTAATCCTCTTTTAACCTCCAAAGGTCCTACCTAGTTTGCATTGCGTGGAGGCTTATTCGTCGGATGAATTGCTTTCTCCAATTCTTCTGCTGCGATCACAGGATCGACTGTATTGCTTTTGGGTTTACCTTTTTGGCTATAGCCCTTATCACGTTTCTGACTCATTGTTATACCACCTTTCCAATTAACTTCCTTGTTAAGATGAGTTAACGGATAGATCTTTATTCATAAATAAAAAGACAGAGAGAATTCACCTGTTCAATTGCCTGTTTAAGGTAGGATTTTTTTATGGGGAATACAACATGTTAAAATGTGGGTAGGGATGATCAGGTTACAAATAGACAGATGGTTAAAAAAACGCAGTGGAACTACTCCCCATTGCGCTTTTCATTGTAATAGTCTCCCCGTAAGATAACCGTTATTCAACATCGAGCTTTCTTTAGGGAGTAGATTTGTCTGTTTTAGCTTAGATTCTAAATTCTTATCTTTAGCCCTTAGAATTAAAAATGGTTACATAAGAAGGACGTGGAAAAATACTTGTTGCTAGAGCAGCTCCTGTTCCTTGCTTTTTATGTGCATTTTCGTATGATTTCGATGTTTGCCAACTTTTAAACGATTGTTCATTATCCCAAACTGTCATGACTACATATGTATCATCATCAAGTGGGCGTAAAATACGGATCGCTTGAAAGCCTGGCTCTGATTCTACTAACCCCGCTCGATTACGAAAACGCTCTTCGAAAGTCTCTCTGCCTTCTTCAATAACAGCGATGTTATTCATGACAACATATCCTTCTGGTTTAAAGGAACCTGTCTCACTAAAAATCTCATAGTGTTTGGCATTTGGCTGATCGATTTGTCTTTCTACATATAGATCATTCCCTGCCTCACCTTGTAAACTTAGTCCTGCTAAATGTAATGTGTCATCTGCAGCTTTAATTAAACTAGCCTTTTTCAATGAGAACACCATCCTATCATGTAATGTGAAACGAATATTGTAGTTGATTCCTAGATAAGTGTAGCCTCTACGTTTTTAGGTTGCAACTGTTATGAACTGCTTCTGAAAGGGTATAGTAGGAATAGAAGGAGGTGTCGAATGAAAAAGAAATTAATGATAGGAATATCTAGTGTTTTAGCTTCTATTCTTTTAGCTCTTATTATTTATTTAGTTATTATACTAGCAGGGAACTACGCGATTGATGACCAAAAGTTAGTTATGAAGACGACAACATCACTAATCGATCAAAATGGAGAACTTGTTACTAAGCTTTTTGTTGAGAACCGGGAACTTGTATCAATTCGCGACATTCCTGAATATGTTCAAGAGGCGTTTATCTCCATTGAAGATATACGTTTTAGAGAACATCAAGGTATTGATTTAAGGTCGATCGGTCGTGCTTTATATCGTGATGTTTTGGCAGGCGCAAGTGTTGAAGGAGGTAGCACGCTTACGCAGCAACTTGCGAAAAACGTTTTCTTAACAAACGAGAAGACGCTGTTACGAAAAACAAAAGAAATTTTAATTGCGATGAATTTAGAAAGGCGTTACAGCAAAAATGAGCTTTTAGAAATGTACTTAAATAGAATTTATTTTGGTCATGGAGTTTATGGGATACAGGCAGCGTCAAAGCTGTATTTTAATAAGGATGTAGAAGAGTTAACGATAGAAGAAGGAGCGCTTCTTGCCGGCTTACCTAAAGCCCCTAACTCGTATTCTCCAATCACGAATCCTGAGCGAAGTAAACAAAGGCGTGATCTTGTTCTGACCGCTATGGAGAGACAAGGTAAATTAAGTGCAGAAGAAGCAAAGCGACTACGAGGTAGAACGGTTACGATCGATCATAATCAAATGTCTGTAAATGATGCTTACTTAACTTATATTGACATGGTTATTGATGAAGCTGCTGAGCGTTTTCATTTAACCAATGAAGAAGTACTAACAGGAGGGTATGACATAGTCGTTCCCATCAATAGACATATGCAAGAAGTTTCCTTTAAAAAAATGAAAGAAGATCGTTATTTTCCTAGTGGAAATAACGATGCGGAAGCTGCTATGGTCCTAATCGATGTTGAAACAGGAGGGGTGCTTGCTGTTCAGGGGGGGCGTGAGTATGTAAGAAGAGGTATTAACCGTGTAAATGTTAAGCGTCAACCAGGATCGGCATTTAAACCATTAGCGGTATACGCCCCTGCTCTTGAAAATGGAAGCCATCCATATACGATGCTACTCGATGAATTAATAGACTATGATGGATATTCACCTCGTAACTATAATCAGGTTTATTCAGGGAAAATAACGATGCACGAGGCGCTAACGTATTCAACGAATGCACCTGCTGTTTGGTTATTAAATGAAATAGGAATAGACCATTCAATTGAAGTGTTAAATAGATTTCATATTGAATTAGAAGATCGAGGTCTTGCTATTGCACTTGGGGGTCTAAGAGAAGGGGTTACGCCACTTGATTTAGCTTCTGCTTATAGAGCTTTTGCGAAGGAGGGTAAACGGATAGATCCATACTTCATTAAGGCGATCTATGATCAAAACGGTGAAAGATTAAAAGGAGAACCGGTAGTGGAAGAGGAAGTTCTTCAACCACAAACAGCTTGGTATATGACGAGGATGCTTGAATCTGTTGTGAAAGAGGGGACAGGAAGCCAAGGGGATATCCAAACTTCTTTGGCAGGAAAGACAGGTACGACGTCTTATCCTGAAGTGGGAGGTGCAACAATGGATGCCTGGTTTGTCGGCTATTCCCCAACTGTAGTCGGTTCCGTTTGGATGGGCTATGATGTCACAACAAATGAGCGTTACCTTCACGGTGGGAGTGCTTACCCAACGATCTTGTTCAAGGATATTCTTAATGAGCTTCCTGATGATCTAAGGGAAGTTGCCTTTACTAAGCCGGCTGACGTTAAAGAGTTAGATCCGCCTGTTAGTTTACCAGTAATTACGGATTTAACAGCAACTTTTTCAATGGGTGGACGAGGGTTATCAAGTATTCGTTTGAACTGGACTGGCAATGATGATGATCGAGTCTATTATCATATTTATGAAATTGACAAAGGTCAGAAGGAACGAATAGCAACGATTGTCGCTGACAGTCAATATTTTATTAATCGTACAAACCCTTTTACATCTAAGCAGTATGAGGTTGTTCCTTATGATTCAGTAACAGAACAAATTGGAGAACCATCCAATACAGCAGATGTCAAATTTAAGTTCGGCTTACATTAATTCTACGAATTCACCGGTACTCTGAACTCTAAAGTGAAGCAGATCAATTTAGTATGTGAGGTTGTTAAAAGATCAACTTTTAACAACCCTTATCACATAATGTCTATGAAAAGGTAGATGTTTTTTTGAACTGGATACGAGAATGTTTGAATTAGTTCATTCGTTTCTATATCTGTATACACATCGGAGAGGAAACCTTTTTGATTGACTTCCATCGCGACGATATTTTGCAGAAAATAAGGACGGGAGCTCCAGTTTTTATTTAAAAAGTGTTGCAACACTTTCCAATTTTTTTGATTTTCTCTTAAGTGATTGCCTGAGATTTGATAGCCAAGTCGATTACAAACATAAACACGGAAACAGTGATCAGGTAATTGCCTACATATGTGTTCGACATATTGATTATAATCATTATTCAGGCTTTTATCGGGCAAACTTTCTTTTACTAGACTATTTAATGCTTCTTCAAAGTTGTATTTATTTTGTAGATTTAAGATTTTTTTTTGTATCATATTTTCAAGTTGATCATGAAATATAGACAAACTTTCAATGCTAACGGCTGGACTCGGGTCAGGTTTACCAAATAAATAGCCTTGATAATATCGGGCTCCATGTTTCCAGGCAATTTCAAGCAGTTCAGTCGATTCAATTCCTTCGAAGAGGAGCTCGGCACCGATTCTTTGCGATAAAATAGATAATGCATGGAGGATGTCACGGTGGGATTGGCTCCCAATACTTTTTTGTACGATGTGCAGATCTATTTTTAAGATTTGAGGTTTTAATAATGCAACACGCTCAAGGTTACTAAATCCTCTTCCAAAATCATCAACAGCAATTTTACATCCTAGTGTGCGGTATTTTAGTAGTCTGCTTAGGAAAAGTGATTCATTCATGGAGTAATCGGTTTCCGTGATTTCTAATACAATTTGATTTGGCTGTAAAGGTGTATCTGATTGGAAAATGGCCTGAAGTTGTTCGTAAAAAAAGCAATCCTCTTCGTCTGTGAAAAAGTCCGGGCTAATATTAAAGAAGAAAATTTTTTGGTTGTATGAATTCCTTTTTATCATTTCTAAAGCTTTAGTTCGAACACATCTGTCTGCTTGGCATTTATCTTTTATCGCAATCTCGTCGTCATGGAAGAAACTTCCTAGACTAAGAACAGACTGATCATGATTTAAATACCGTCCTAAGATCTCATATCCTATAACAGAACGCTGATCTGCACCAATTATGGGTTGGAAGTAAGGTGTTATACTTTGTACAGAAAGGGGTATTGTCAAGGTATGATTCATCTATTTCCTCCTACAAAATCTGACTTTATTCGTTCTGGTGGATGGTATCTATTCTAACAAAAGATTTGTAAAACAGTTTATGTTTGGACGATTATCTGACAACGTTTCCTCAATAAATTCAGATATACATTTATCAATTTTATGACAGTTTAAAAGATGGTCTATACAGGAGATTAATCGGTCACTATAGTAAAAGTATGTGAAAAAAAGGTAAGGAAGTGAGAGCTTTCTTACTCTACAGTTTTATTCCCTTCCTTGAACAATCTTAAAAAAGGGTAGAAAATGCATTTTTAGGCGCTATCAAGTAAAATATGAATGAAGAAGTATTAAGAAGGAGTGGCAGAATGAACCAGAGCACATTTAATGATACATTTTTAAAAGCATGTAGAGGAGAAGAACATAGTCATGTACCAGTATGGTATATGAGGCAAGCGGGAAGATCTCAACCTGAATATAGAAAAATAAAAGAAAAATATTCACTCTTTGAAATTACTCATCAACCAGAATTATGTGCGTATGTGACTAAATTACCAGTAGATCAATACAATAATGATGCAGCCATTTTATATAAAGACATTATGACACCATTACCGGCGATTGGGGTAGATGTTGAGATTAAATCAGGAATTGGCCCTGTTATCGACAATCCGATTCGTACAAAAGCAGATGTAGAAAAACTAGGTACAATTACACCAGAACAAGATGTACCATATGTTCTTGATACGATTAAACTACTAAGAGAACAATTAACTGTGCCTCTGATAAGTTTTGGAGGAGCTCCTTTTACATTAGCTAGTTATATGATCGAAGGTGGGCCATCAAAAAATTATAATAAGACAAAAGCATTTATGTACGCAGAACCGGAAGCTTGGCATTTACTCATGGACAAGTTAGGGAAAATGACGATTACATATGTTAAATCACAAATCGCAGCAGGCGCTCAGGCTATTCAAATTTTTGATTCATGGGTAGGGGCATTGAACGTTGCTGATTACCGAACGTTTGTAAAACCGGTTATGAACAAAATATTTGCTGAATTAAAACAAGAAAATGTTCCACTTATTATGTTTGGGGTTGGAGCTAGTCATCTTGCGAATGAGTGGAATGATTTACCTTTAGATGTAGTTGGTTTAGATTGGCGTTTATCTGTACAAGAAGCTAGAGATTTAGGGATTAAGAAAACCGTTCAAGGGAATTTAGACCCAGCCATTCTCTTAGCACCTTGGGATGTGATTGAAGAACGGACGAAAGCCATTTTAGATCAAGGTATGAAAAACCCTAATTTTATTTTTAACCTTGGGCACGGTGTTTTCCCAGAAGTGAATCCAGAAACGTTAAAGCGCTTGACTGCTTTTGTCCATGATTATTCGATGAACAAGTAATAAAAGGAGTGGTTAAAATGGCTAAAAAAAAGATCGGTTTACTTGTGATGGCGTACGGAACGCCAAGAAAAAAAGAAGAAATTGAATCTTATTATACCCATATCAGAAGAGGGAGAAAACCTTCAGAAGAAGCTTTAGAAGAGCTAACAGAGCGTTATGAAGCGATTGGCGGAATTAGCCCTTTAGCCAAAATTACAGAAGATCAAGCATACGGACTTCAGGATCAATTGAACAAAGAGTTTGATGATATTGAATTTAAAGCTTATCTTGGATTAAAGCATATTGACCCCTTTATTGAAGATGCTGTAAAACAGATGAAAGAAGATGGAATTGAGGAGGCTGTTAGTATTGTTTTGGCTCCTCACTTCTCTACTTTTAGTGTCAAATCTTATAACGGTAGAGCGAAAGAGGAATCAGAAAATGTCTCTGGTCCGGCGATTTATAGTGTTGATAGCTGGTATGATGAACCGCTTTTTATTGATTATTGGGTTAAACAAGTAAAGAAAACGATGGATAAAATAGAAAATAAAGATAAGGCCTGTGTCATTTTCTCCGCTCATAGTCTTCCTGAGAAAATTACGAAAATGGGAGACCCATATCCACAGCAATTGCAAGAAACAGCTGATTTAATTGCTGAAAAAGCTGGAATTAACCATTATACAATTGGATGGCAGAGCGAGGGGAATACGCCTGATCCTTGGCTTGGACCTGATGTGCAAGATTTAACAAGAGATCTTTATGAGAAGCATGGTTATACGGCAATGGTCTATTGTCCAGTAGGATTTGTTGCAGATCATCTAGAGGTTCTTTACGACAATGATATTGAATGTAGAGTGGTTACAGATGAACTAGGTATTAACTACTATCGCCCAGAAATGCCAAATTCTAAGCCTGAATTCCTCGAATGTCTGGCAACAGTTGTGAAAAAAAAGCTCGCAGAGAATCGTGATGGCTTGTGAGAAATAAAGAAAGACGGATCGCTATTATTGGTGGTGGAATTACAGGCCTTGCAGCGGCACATAAACTAGAAAAAGCAAAAGAAAAAGGAATGGCCATTGACTATGATCTATTTGAACAAAAGAACCGCTTAGGTGGAAAAATTGAAACGAAGCGGATAAATGGATTTGTGATAGAACGAGGACCTGACTCTTATCTTGCCCGGAAGGAAAGTATGTCTCGGCTTGCAAAGGAAGTAGGTTTAGAAGATGAAATGCTCTTTAACGATACTGGTCAGGCGTATGTATTAAAAGGAAATCAATTATATCCAATACCAGATGGAGCGGTAATGGGTATCCCAACAGATATTAAGCCGTTTCTAAATACGCGTTTGCTATCACCGATTGGAAAACTGCGGGCCGTAGGTGATTTTTTCTATCCGAGAATGACGTCAAAGAATGAAGATATTTCATTGGGACATTTTTTCCGTCGCAGGCTTGGAAACGAAGTAGTTGATCATTTAATTGAACCTCTTTTATCAGGTATTTATGCTGGAAACCTTGATAAGCTTAGCTTAAAAGCTACTTTTCCACAATACCAACAGGTTGAACAAAAGCATGGTAGTTTAATTCGTGGGATGAAAGATTCTAAGACAAAGAAGGCAAATCGAAACGGAGTAACAACGAAATCTAGGGGTATGTTTCTGACTTTCCGTAACGGTTTAGAATCGTTTATCAAAGCGATTGAATCAAATTTAAATGCGAGCTCAATTCATAAAAACAATAGTTTAACAAAAATTTATAAGCAAGATGGTCAATTCCATTTGCTGCTTGAAAATGGCGATATCAAAATTTACGATGAAGTAATTGTTACGACACCACCAAAGGTATCTGCAAAATTATTAGCTGATTATCCTTACTTTTCTTATTTGGATCAAATGGAGGCTACTACTGTTGCAACTATTGCCATGGCTTATAAAGAAGACCAAGTTAAGATTCCTTATGAAGGAACAGGATTTGTGGTCTCAAAAAAAAGCAATCATGCGATTACCGCTTGTACATGGACTCATAAGAAATGGAAACATTCTACGCCGGAAGGGTATGCATTGCTTCGTGCTTATGTAGGCCGATCGGGAGATTCAGCAATAGTCTCGCGTTCAGATGAAGAGATCTTAAGCGCTGTTCTTTACGATCTCAACCAGATAATGAAAATTGAAAAACAGCCAGAATTTTTCATCGTATCACGCTGGAAAGAAGCGATGCCACAATACAATGTGGGTCATACCTTTAAAATGAGCAAGATAAAAGAAGATATTGCGCGCAACTTACCAGGTTTGTATTTGGCTGGTGGAGGATATGAAGGAATAGGACTACCGGATTGTATTGATCAAGGTGAAGCAGCAGTAGAACAGATTTTTAATAGACGATAGATTAAAGAGGGTAACAAAACTTTTTCTTTCCGATTGGGAAAGTGGGGTTATAGGTTATCCTCTTTTTTAATAAAGTTACATTACTATATAACTAATCCATTGCCGCTTAAATTGCAATACCAACGACAGCAGGTACAGGCTCAGAAGCAGCAGGTGTCACGGTGATTATTATTACAAGTAACGATGGAGGCTTCTTATTCTCTATATAAAGAATATATATTGTATTGAAATTTCAAACAATGTAACTTGTAACTGTAATATGAATTTATTGTCCAATGTGTTGACAATAGACAAAACCCGCTCAATTCCAATGGGATTTAAGCGGGTTTATAATTATTATTGATTTAAGATTGCATCCAGACGAGATGTATCAACAAATCCATCTAAATTAGGATCTTTATCCATGAATTTCAGATCATAAGAAGCATCTGCCCATGCTTGTAAAGCATCAGCATGTGTTTCTGTTGTAACAGCCATCCGATTCCAAGCTTTTTCAAGAACTGTTTCAGGTAAACGATTCTGAGTTAAATCAAATAAATGGTCATTGATGGTTGTAAGTGTGGCTGCTGTATTTTCTTGAGTATAATCAACCGCTTTTTTATGTCCGCGTAAAACAGCATCAACTGCTTCTGGGTTTTCTTCTAGGAATCTTTTAGAAGTTACCACGACTACACTCGGTAATGTTTCTCCTAAAAAGACGTTATCCCATTCTGTTACAACATGTGCGTTCAATTCTTCAACAAGATACGTTCCCCAAGGTTCTGGAGCAGCAGCAGCGTCGATTTGACCTTGTTCAAACATTGCAACCATATTAGCTGGTGCAATCCGCGATTGGTGCTCTACTGTCCCACCAACTCGGTTTGATTCTAAGCCAATTTCCTTTAACATCATTTCAAGCTGGACGTTATGTGTACAACCATTACCTGGAGTACAGAATGATTTACCACCGAAATCTTCAAGTGTTTCAATTCCCGAACCGTCTCTAGCAACAATCAATGTAGCTCCGTTAGCGGCAGCCCCAAGTACAACAATGTCGCCACCGGTTAAGAAATAGTTAATCGCTGGACCTGGTCCAACATATCCAATATCAAGATTACCAGTTTCAAGGGCTTCAATAAAATCATTTCCGTTAGGGAAGTGAGTATACTCTGCGCCTCTTTCACCTAATTCATTATCAAAATAACCTTTTTCTTTTGCGACAATAGCAGCTGCATGATCAAGATTTGGGAAATAACCGATTCGGACATCACTCTCTGAATCGGTTGTACCACTAGTACTTCCTGCTCCACATGCTGTTAACGTACCAAGTACTAATGCGATTCCTGTTGCTTTAAACCATTTTTTCATCTTTTCTCTCTCCCTTTTTTATCTATATTGTTAGATTATAGAAAAAGGTAAAAACCAACCTTTTTCTATAATCTCTATTTCGCATATCCCCAACGAGTTAGAACTTTTCGTTCGATTGGGTTAAAAATACAATACTCAACAATTAAGCCAATGACGGCAATGATAATCATGATGGCAATAACGAGTTCCATGTTAAAGAAGTCTCTTGCATCAAGTAACGTTCTTCCGAGGCCACCTCGACCTAGTAGTTCAGCAGCCATTAGAGCTCGCCAACCGAATGCCCATGATAACCGAACTCCTGTTAATGCTGATGGAATGGAAGCTGGAATCATGACACGCCATATTAATTCTGTACCTTTATACCCCATCGTTCTTGCTGCTCGGACTAATAGTGGTTGTACATTTTTAATGCCCATTCGAACATTCATGGTCATTGGCCAAGTACCACCTAAGACGATTACAAAAAGAATCGCTGATGTTCCGCCCTGGAACATTACGAGTGCTAGCGGCAGCCAGACAATACTTGGTACTGACTGTAAGGCAACGACAAGAGAACCAAGTGTTTCATCGGCAAGTTTAGAAGTAGCTAAAATAATACCTAAAATAGAACCGATGATAACGGCTAAAGCAAAACCAAGACCGATGCGTCCTAAACTTGTTGTTAGAGCGGCGGTTAATATCCCGGTCTCAAAGAACCCTTTGTATAACTCAACGAATGAGAGAAGAGGAGACGGGAACATCCTTGTACCGAAGGCATCGAGCCTATATATGATCTCCCATATCGCGATGAGAGCTGTAAAGAAGAGTAGCCTTCTGACTATGGTAATCATCACCCATTTCCTCCTTCATGACTTTTTCTATTTCACCAGCTAATTGGTTGCTGATGTTTTCTTCTATACGTGCAAATGCTTCATCAGAAGGTTTCCTTGGCCTTGGAAGAGGGACATCAAAAATGTTTATGATTCCACCTGGCCTTACACCCATTAAGACAATTCGATCTGACAGTAAGATAGACTCACGAATATTATGAGTAACGAAGATAATCGTTTTACCTGTTTGTTCCCAAATGTATTGAACTTCTTTATGAAGCATAGACCGAGTTTGTTCATCTAGTGCTCCAAAGGGCTCGTCCATCAAGAGGACTTCTGGGTCCATAGCTAGTGCTCGAGCAATTGATACACGTTGTTTCATTCCTCCAGAAAGCTCGTGTGGGTAAGAATCTATGAATTTGCTAAGATGTACTAGTTTCAAATATTCAATTGCTTTCTTGCGGGCTTCTGCTTTACTATGGCGTTTCTTAATGCCAAACATGACATTGTCAAGGACTGTCATCCATGGCATAAGGGCAGCCTCTTGGAATACAACACCGCGGTCAACCCCTGGTCCTTTTACTTCTTTAGATCCTACTAATACGGTCCCAGAACTTGCTTGGTCGAGACCTGCAATAATGTTAAGTAAAGTTGATTTTCCACAACCAGAAGGTCCTAGTAAAGAGACAAACTCACCAGATTTTACATGCAAGTCAATATCTTCAAATACAGTATAAGATGTTTGCTCTTGCTTATTTTCAAATGTCTTCCCGACATGGTTTATAATCACTTCTGACATCTTAACCCTCCTTACTAATAATAAGTGTATTTATAATTCACATCAATTTAGTTGGTTTAGTTGATTTTAATTAGTATATGGATAAGAAGATTATCTGTCAATCCTTTAAAAACTTCAAATGACTTAAGGAGGCAGTGAAATAGTGTATATTATTAGTGTATTTTGCTTAACGTGGTTTCTAACTCTAACTTTGTGGTAAGATAATCCATGTAAATAAGATGAGCGAGCTCTATATTTTCGGGAAGGACAAGGAGAGTACTGAAATGAGTAACCAATTAGAGGTTTTAAAGGCGCTTAGGCAAACGCGTCATGATTGGTTGAACGTTATGCAGTTAATAAAAGGAAACTTAGCACTTAAACGTTATGATCGCATCGAAGAAATTATTGAACAGGTGACGCAACAATCGATTTGCGAAAGTAAAATCTCAGAAATACAAGCATCAAGTGTTGTGTATTTTCTATTAACGTATAATTGGTTCAGCAGCAAAATGAAGTTGGAAATAGATGTAGCTGGGGACGTTTTTTCACTTGAAAAAAATGAAATGCATCTTCTGCGATTATGTGAAGAAATTACGGAGAAACTAACGAATGAGTGCACGATAGATACAGAAAATAACTTACTCATAACGTTTTTATTTACGGAGAGTAAATGTGAATTAACATTTGATTTTCAAGGGAAATTATTAAAGAAAGAAGATTGGCCATCATTTTTAACGAAATGGGAGTCAAACGTAAAACTTGTCGAGATGAATGAAAACGAATGTGTCTTGGTAGCAAGCTTTACGAAAAATTGAGGTGAAAGTATATGTTTGTAGATAAGGTAAAGATATATGTTAAAGGTGGAGACGGAGGGAAAGGTCAAGTTTCCTTTCGAAGAGAAAAGTACGTTCCTGATGGTGGTCCAGCCGGGGGCGATGGTGGTCGAGGCGCCAGTGTTGTATTTGAGGTAGAAGAGGGCCTACGTACACTCATGGATTTCCGATATAAACGTCACTTCAAAGCCCCACGTGGTGAACATGGTCGTCCAAAGAATCAACACGGGGCAAATTCAGAGGATATGATTGTAAAAGTCCCGCCTGGAACGACGGTTGTTGATGTTGAAACAGGTCAGGTTATCGCGGATCTAACTGAACACGGTCAACGTGCTGTAATTGCTAGAGGAGGTCGTGGTGGTCGCGGGAACACTCGGTTTGCCACGCCAGTTAATCCAGCTCCTGAAATTGCTGAGAACGGAGAACCAGGTCAGGAACGCGATGTCACTCTTGAGTTGAAAGTGTTAGCAGATGTAGGTTTGGTTGGATTTCCTAGTGTTGGAAAGTCTACACTTCTTTCTGTTGTATCCGCTGCTAAGCCTAAGATAGCCGATTATCATTTTACAACAATTACGCCAAATCTTGGTGTGGTTGAAGCAGAAGATGGCCGAAGCTTCGTCATGGCTGATTTACCAGGATTAATAGAAGGAGCTCATGAAGGTGTTGGTCTTGGTCACCAATTCTTAAGACATATTGAGCGGACAAGAGTTATTGTCCATGTAATTGATATGTCTGCTTTAGAAGGACGTGATCCATATGAGGATTATCTTCTAATTAATGAAGAACTGAAACAGTATAATATGCGTTTGTTAGAGAGACCACAAATTATTGTTGCTAATAAGATGGACATGCCTGAGTCAGAAGCAAATCTCGAAGTATTCAAGGAAAAATTCAAAGATGACTATCCGATTTTTCCAATCTCGGCTATTACGAGACAAGGTCTACGTGATTTGCTTTTAACAGTAGCTGATAAAATTGAAGAAACGCCTGAATTCCCACTTCATGAGGAAGCAGAAGATACTACCCGTGTTATTTATCGTCATGAAAAAGAAGAAACTCCATTTGTGATTACGATAGATGATGATGGAACCTTTGTATTATCAGGGGCACCGTTAGAAAAGTTATTTAAAATGACTGATTTTTCACATGATGAGTCAGTTCGCCGCTTTGCTAGACAAATGCGCGGAATGGGAATTGATGAAGCACTGAGAGAAAAAGGAGCAAAAGACGGGGACTTAGTTCGAATTATGAAATTCGAATTTGAATTTATTGATTAGGTTCTGTTCCAACAGGGCGGTTTTCCCTGTTGGAACAGAACCGACGCATTGAGCGAAGCCGCTGCAATGTTTTAAGCTTTTTCTGAGTGATCTTCTCAGAAAGAGCGCGCAGCGTGCGGAGCCAATGCAAACTCATGTATGAATAAAGAATAACGATACCAACAGGGCGGTTTTCCCTGTTGGAACAGAATCGGCCATATATCATTTAGCCATAAAACTGTCCCTCCGGAAGGGACAGTTTTTCATTGTTAAAAGACATTTTTGAAAAGATTTGTTGTCAAAAAGTTTTGTCAATTTTATAATGGGAGGATAGTGCATCTTGAAAGTAGGTGAATAAGATATGACAACGAGAAAATCATTTTATTTAGTGCGTGAGGATATGCTAACAGATGCAATGGAAAAAACACTAGCAGCAAAAGAGCTTCTGCAATCTGGAAAAGTGAAAAAAATTAATGAAGCCGTTAATCAGGTAGGGCTTAGTCGCAGTGCCTTTTATAAATACAAGGATGGGATTTTTCCTTTTAATACGATGGTAAGAGAGAAAATTATTACGCTCTCCATTATTTTAGTTGATCGTTCTGGTTCTCTTTCGCAACTGCTTGGTAAAATAGCTGAAACCGGAGCCAATGTGTTAACGATTAATCAAACGATTCCCTTGCAAGGGCGAGCGCATATGACGTTGTCAATTGATATGACACCGATGAATTTGGATTTAGATGAATTAATGGAATGGCTTGAAGGTTTGGAGTCGGTCAAGAAAGTAGAACTAGTTGGTACTGGTTCCTAGTCCTAGGAGGGAGTATAGGAGATGAAAATAGCTTATTTAGGTCCAAGAGGAACATTTACAGAGGTAGCAGCAAGAGGGTTGTTTGCAGATGGAGAATTGATCCCATTTCGAACTATTCCAACTTGTATGGATGCCGTTGAAGCAAATGAAGTAAATTATGCAGTGGTTCCAATTGAAAATGCAATAGAAGGCTCAGTAAATTTAACTATTGATTATTTGATTCATAAGCAAAGGTTACCAATTGTAGGAGGAATAACGGTTGCGATTGAACAGCATTTGTTAATAAATCCTAACAATGTTGGAGTAAAGGATATCGAAAAAATTGTTTCACACCCACATGCGATTGCACAATGTCATGAATTTTTGCAAACGCAATATCCCAATGCAGAATGGGAATATATGAATTCTACTGGGGCAGCTGCTGAGTTTGTAAAAAGTCATCCTGAGTTAAATATTGCAGCGATTGCAAATGAGGGAGCTGCGAAAGCTTACGAATTGCATGTAGCCCATTCTAATATTCATGATTTTCCTAATAATCGAACGAGCTTTGTCGTGTTAAGTAAGCAAGCGGAAAAAATAAATTTTAACGGTCCCTGTCATACTGAAGATAAAACAATGCTAATGGTGACATTGCCTTCTGATTTTTCAGGAGCCTTGCATCAAGTGCTGTCTGCATTTGCCTGGAGAAAATTAAACCTGACAAAAATTGAATCAAGACCGACCAAAACGGGGCTAGGGAACTATTTCTTTATTATTGATGTAGAAGGATTAGTGGATGATGTTTTAATTCCAGGTGTTGTTTCAGAATTACAAGCACTCGGATGTGGAGTTGACATTCTCGGTAGCTATCCATGCTTCACTTTAGCTAAGAATGAAGCAAAAATTAGGTGATCTGTTAAAATGTGAAAGATCTAAAAGCGGGAAAATAGCTAGTAATGAATAAGAACCTTTGTCGAAACCAGACAAGGGTTCTTATTCAAAGATAGGAAAGTATAAAATTTGAGTGGATATTAGATGGGTCTCAATGAAGTATGAAAGCCTACTCTAAGAAAAGCAGACTGCGTCATTTTTCTAATCAATCATTCAGTATAATTCCTTTTTTATCTAGTACTTGGACAACTTTATCGAGTTGGTCATTGCTTTCTGCTTCTATGACGTGAAGGTGAACGCCATTTGTTAACTCTGATAACAGTGTAGATTGAGTTTTTTCGATTTTTAAGCAGAAATTTTCAACGTCTTGGCGAGTGGTGATCATGAGAGAAGCTGTGATTTCTCCATAGATTGCATGTTCGACAATGACCTGTTTTACTGTTACTCCATGATCAACTAAAATAAATAGCTCTTCTTTTGTCTCTGACGGTGAATGTTTGCAGGCTATAATTCGACTAACTCTATGAGTGGGATTGGTTTTTATTAAAATATATCCTTGTGCCGTTGCGACAATAGGGTGCTTTTTTGCTTTTAAGATTGAGATATCCTGAACAATAACTTGACGGCTTACATTCGTTCTTTTTGCTAATTCGCCTCCAGTTAAGGGTTTTTCACTAGTGGAAAGCCACTTAATCAGTAAGTCTCTTCGCTCTTCTCCGAGTATTTTTTTCCCTTCTTCCACATTAATCACTCCCCTTTTAATTCAATTAATAACTGTTTAAGATGGTCTATTAGTTTATATACTTCTTCTTCTGTCGTCCAGCGTCCAAAAGTTATTCTTATTAGTTCATGTGCTTCTTCTTTGGTTCGCCCTATACTTGTCATCGTATTGGAGGGGTGGGTGTCGCCTACACGACAAGCAGACCCAGTTGATATAGCCAAACCCTTTCGATTACATTCAAGCATCACTAATTGACCTTCAATCCCTTTTACTCTAAGGCTAATGTGAAACGGTAATCGCTTAGTAGGGTGCCCCTCGAAATAGATTCGTTCTTCTTTTTCAAAAGCGTCTATGACTAGTTGACGGAAATCGCTAAGTCGATTCATATCTGTTGCAACCATTGGAAGGTATTCATCTATTGCTGCAGCAAATGCTGCTATAGCCGGAACATCAACAGTACCTGCTCTAAAACCATTCTCATGAGTAGTCCCCTGAAGAAATGGTCTCCAGTGAGTGTGACTATTGATGTAAGCTGCCCCGACTCCCTTTGGTCCATAACACTTATGTGCAGAAAAGCTAGCACTCGTTAAAACATGTGTTGGGATAGCAATTTTGCCAAAAGTTTGAACGCAATCACTATGAAAAAGTATATCATGTTTTGTTAAAACCTCACCTAATGATACTAAATCCTGAACCGTTCCAATCTCACTGTTAGCATGAGCAATTGAAACTAATATCGTGTCTTTTGAGAGGACGGATCTTAGTGAATCAGTGGTGACTTGTCCAAATTCATTAACTGGAACATGGATGATACGAAAGTCATGTTCTTTTAAATATGACATGGTTTGTTGAACGGAATGATGTTCACCTGCGGTTGTAATAATGGTTTTTCCTTTATGTTGATTAGCAAAGGCTAATCCAGTCAGAGTGAGGAAAGTAGCCTCTGAACCAGAGCCTGTGAAATAGACCTCACTTTGATCTACACTTAAGGCATCTGCTATCGTACGTCTGCTAAGGGATAATACATCATCACTTTCAAGACCTCTACCATGTAGGCTGCGACTGTTTGCAAAAAAATCTGTAGCAACTCGATTATACGTTTCTAAAGCATATGAAGACATAGGTGTTGTTGCACTATAGTCAAGATAAATCATATCGATATCCCTCCTGTAACGATCCAATACATTCCATGTTAAATGATAAAAAAGCGCTTGTCACAATTCTTATTTTATGTAAAGATAGGTGACAAGACAACTGTAAAATACATGGGGGAATGAAAATGGCTGATAAAACAGTAGATGTTATCGTCATTGGTAGCGGTATTGCTGGTCTTATGACGGCTCATTTATTAGCTGATCACTTGAATGTGATGATTATCACAAAGTCTAATGCTGAGACAAGTAATTCAAGTTGGGCGCAAGGGGGGATGGCAGCCGCGATTAGCCCCCAGGATAATTGGCAGAAGCATTTAATGGATACAATCGAAGCAGGTCAAGATCACCATAATTACAGCAACGTTGAAATTCTTGTAAAACGAGCACCTGAAATGGTAAAGAAGTTATTAGAATTAGGGGTACCGTTTGACAGAAGTAGTGACGGTTCTCTCCTTTTGGGGATGGAAGGGGCTCACCAAGAAAGACGAATTGTTCATGTGAATGGTGATAAGACAGGAGAAGCCTTTACAAAAGCTTTGTTAAAAGCAGTGAAAGAAAGAGTAACAATTGCTGACCATACACAAGTGTATGAACTAATCTTAAATAATGAACGCGTAGTAGGCGTGAAAACGAATAAAGAAATCATATTTGCAAAAACGATCGTCTTAGCGACTGGCGGTCTAGGGCAACTTTACAAACACACTTCTAATGTCAAAGAGGCAACTGGAGACGGCTTTGCTTTAGCCTATCGTGCAGGAGCGGTCTTACGGGATATGGAATTTATTCAATTCCATCCAACCTTACTTGCTGCAACAGGAACTGATACTTTTGAATTAATTAGTGAAGCGGTTCGTGGTGAAGGGGCAAAACTGATCGACGATAATGGCAAAAGATTGATGGAGAAAAACCCTTTAAAGGAATTAGCTCCTAGAGATGTTGTAAGTAGAGAGATACACAGAGCTTTAAGTGTTGGGAAAAAAATATATCTTGATTGTAGGGAGATAAGAAATTTTGCAAAAAGATTTCCAGGGCTCTCGGACCGCTGTGAAGCATTCGAAATAAATCCCAAATATGCTCTCCTGCCAGTAGCTCCTGGCGCTCATTTTATAAGTGGGGGAGTACAAACAGATTCAGTAGGACGCACGACAGTTGAAGGACTGTTTGCTGTAGGAGAAGTTGCTTGTACAGGAGTGCATGGAGCCAATCGACTTGCTAGCAATTCATTGTTAGAGGGAATGGTTTTTGCTGAACAACTGGTTAAACATATTCTATCGCAATCTTTTACACTGCATACATCTAACCAACTTTTATTGACGGTGAAAAGAAAGGACAGCACATTTGTAGATTTGCCAAGTAAAAGCGAGATACAAGAACAGATGACCGATCTAGTGGGAATTGAACGAGACAAACAAGGATTGGAACAGATGAAACAATGGTTACAACCCTTTTTATTTACAGCGAGCCAAGTTTTTGATTCTGACAATAGTGATATTTTAGAGCGGAAAAATATGGTACTGATCGCCTCATTCATAACAGAGGCTGCTCTATTGAGAACGGAGAGTCGAGGCGGACATTATCGGACAGATTATCCAGAGCGCGATGATAATAAATGGATGGGGCGCTACCTGTTAAGCTCTAAAAAAGATGGATTAACAAATGTGTTAGAAATAAATAATTCAAAAGTGGCAAGTACGAGTTTGTAGGGGGAGAAATAGTTGAATAAATTACTGTTGAAAAGTCAGCTTGAGCAATTTTTTATCGAAGATTTAGGTGAAATAGATATCACTGCAGAATCTTCTATTGCTCCTGATGCAAAGGGAAAAGCATATATCAAGGCAAAAGAAGATGGTGTCATGGCAGGGAGGGATCTTTTGTCTGTTGGCTATCATATTTTAGATCCGATGATTATAGTTACGGTTCTTATTAATGATGGCGATTCATTTCGCAAAGGCGATATTATTGCTAGCATGGAAGGGAACGTTATCAGTCTTTTGGCAGGAGAAAGAGTGTTATTAAATCTCTTGCAACGTATGTCGGGTATAGCAACGATGACAAAGAAAGCGATAAGTGTACTTGATGATAACAGCATACGAATTTGTGATACAAGAAAGACAACTCCAGGTTTAAGAATGCTTGAGAAATATGCTGTACGTTGTGGCGGGGGATTCAACCATCGTAGGAATCTAAGTGATGCTATTCTTTTAAAAGAAAATCATTTACTAGCCTCTGGAGGAATAAAAAAGGCTGTAAATGCTGTACGAGAGAGAGTTGGCCACATGGTGAAAATTGAAGTTGAAACAACAAATGAACAAGAAGTACTTGAAGCTATAGAAGCCAAAGTTGATGTCATCATGTTTGACAATGCTACTGCAAAGAACATTAAAGGCTATGTAAAACAGGTTCCAACTGGGATTACAACAGAAGCTTCGGGTGGGATCAACTTAGAATCCCTACCTTCTTTTAGTGGATGTGGTGTTCATTATATTTCGTTAGGTTGTTTAACACATTCTGTAAAGTCAGTTGACTTGAGTTTCTTATTAGAAGAGGGGGTATTATAAGTGAATTTTCTTGAAAAAGTAGCCACGCTTGATCGATTACCTGAAACATATAGAGATATGACAATCGATGAAAAACGTGAACGTATTTATGAAATAAAACGAATACTAGGCAATCGTCTATTCATTCCAGGTCATCATTATCAGCGCGATGAAGTGATTGAATTTGCAGATGCAACAGGAGATTCTCTTCAATTAGCTCAGCTGTCAAAAACAAATAGAGATGCCGAGTATATTGTTTTTTGTGGCGTTCATTTTATGGCAGAGACGGCTGATATGCTTACAACTAGTAATCAACACGTTATATTACCAGATCTAAAAGCAGGTTGTTCAATGGCTGATATGGCAGATATCGCCCAAACTGAAAAAGCTTGGGTCGAATTGCAAAAAGTGTATGGAGACACAATTTTGCCACTAACATATGTAAATAGTACAGCGGCGATCAAAGCATTTTGTGGAAGAAACGGTGGAGCTACTGTTACCTCATCAAATGCAAAGGCGATGGTTGAATGGGCTTTTACTCAGAAACAAAGATTGTTGTTTCTACCTGACCAACACTTGGGGAGAAATACAGCATACGACCTTGGGATTGAGCTACATGAAATGGCTATTTGGGATCCAATTGGTCATGAACTTGTTTGTGATGGTCCGATCGAAAATGTAAAGGTGATTTTATGGAAAGGACATTGTTCTGTCCATGAAAAGTTCACAGTTGCCCAAATTGAAGAGTTACGTCGTACATCACCAGAAACAAATATCATTGTTCATCCTGAATGTACGTTTGAAGTCGTGCAAGCTTCAGATATGAATGGGTCAACTCATTTTATTATCGAAACAATCAGTCAAGCAGCACCTGGGACTACTTGGGCTGTAGGAACGGAAATGAATTTAGTTAACCGTTTAGCGCAACAACATCCTGATAAGAACATCTATTCTTTAAACCCAACAATGTGTCCTTGTCTTACGATGAATAGGATTGATTTAGATCACTTACTTTGGTCTTTAGAGGAGATAATGAATGGCAATCTCCACTATCCTATAACTGTTGATGAAAAAACTACGATAGAAGGTAATTTAGCATTAAAAAGAATGCTCGATCGTCCTTCTTGAATGAGGTAAAACTAAATGTTTTAGACATTACACTATGAGGTTACTGAAAATGGTGAAAATGACCATTTTCAGTGGTCTCTTTTTCTTTTCGATTAGGCATAAACCTATTTTTTCCGACATATGCTGTGCTGAGCCCCTTGAATCATTAGTCTTTCCTTGATTTTTAAAGACCTTAATAGGTAAAGTGGCGTGTCAATTCGCCTACAGTCACATAGGATGTAAAGAACGGTTTGAGGAGGGAATGTTAACGTGAAAATTCATATTGTACAAAAAGGTGATACACTTTGGAAACTGGCACAGAAGTACGGTGTCGATTTTGAACAGTTGAAATCAGCTAATAATCAACTGTCGAATCCAGATATGATTATGCCTGGTATGAAAATTAAAGTGCCGACGGGAAGTGTCCCAGTTAAGAAGGAAGCTCAAGTCAAAGAACAACCGAAAAAAGAAGTTCAAATTGCTCCACAAGCAAAAGAAGAACCCATAATGGAAATGCCACAAATGCCACATATGGAAATGCCAGTAATGCCACAAAAAATGATGCAGCCTACTAAAAACGAAATTGATGTGAATACCTATCAAACAAATGTTAATTTTTATCAACCGCAACAACAGGGGAAACCAAAACCAAAAATGCCGACCGTTCAAAAACCACCTGTGTCAAAAAAGGTTGAACCCAAAAAAGAAATGATAAAACCTAAAGCAGAAGTTAAACCTATAAAAAAGAAAACGTATGAACCTAAACACTATGCGCCGAAACAACCAATGCCGCAAATGCAACCAATCATGCAACCGCCAATGCCAATGCAGCCACCAATGTGTCCACCAAAGCAACAACCAATGTGTCCACCACAGTACCTACCAGTAAGTCCATTAATGCCTGGATGTGGGCCAACACCACAATCTTATGGGACACCAATGCAGCCACAACCATATCAACCGCCAATGCAACCACAGTATCAACCAAATCAAGAGCCTATGCCGCATTTTCCGTCTCAACAACAGATGCCACAAAATTATCAGCCTAATCATACACAAATGCCCAACTATCCACAACAGCCAATGATGCCACAACAGCCACAACAGCCACAACAACAAATGCCTTATATTCCACCAAACACAATGCCAATGCAACAAGCCATGCCTTATCAGTCCAATTTCCCTGGACAGATGAATGATTGTTGCGGACCAACTTATCCAGTAACGTATGGCCCAAATGGTCAAATGATGCCGGCTCAAGACCCATTTTTTATGCAAGGCTATCATGAATCAGATGATTATGATGATTAATAAGACATAAGGTTGATGAGACAGAGTCATCTGAATAGATGGCTCTTTTGTTATGGAATGAAAACCAAGAACTAACAGTGTAAAGAACCTCTTATGAAGCCATGATAAGTGTTGAAAGGGGGAATTTAAAAAATGAAAAAAATCGCTATGTCAGTCGCAGCTGCAACCATGCTATTAGGCGGTCTTGCAGGCTGTGGAACAGATAATCAAGCAACAGATATGGGTGCTAATAATTATCAGACAGGTGCTAGAGCACAGGATATGCGTGATGGTGGGGCTACTACAGGTCGTTACCAGGGAGAAGGACCATTAACAGACATGATGACTCGTGATGATCGAACTACTACTGGATTAGGTACAGACCGATCTGGTCAACGTGGTATAGGTCAAGGTCGTACAGGACAAACCGGTTTAGATGCAGGTCAAGGTAGAGCTGGTGGTTTCTTCGGTTTAGAAAGAGATGGAACGCGTACGCATTTAAATAATTATCAGACACGTGGAAATCGTGACGGTGTCCATTATAGTAATACTGGACGCGATACTGTTGGTACTAACCAAGGCTTGTTCGGAACTCAAGGTGCACAAGGTATATACGGACGCCAAGGTACGGATGCAGGTACAGATCGTGCTGGATTAACCGGTGGAAACCGTCCTGGTATGGTTGATGAAGATGGAATTTTACGTGGAAGAGCGCGTGGAGGAACTGGAGCTTTAGGAACTACGCAAGGTCATCGTCGTCAAGGTCAAGGTGCCATGAACTTAGAAGGTCGTCGTGGTTTAATGAATCAAGGGACAGAACAAGGAACTACTGACCAGGGTAACCGTACGGGTGTTCACCAAGGTCAAGGTAGACAAGCACAGGATACAGTGAATTATCACAAGGATTATGACGGTCAAACGGCTCAACGAATGGTCGAGCGTATTGAAAAAGTGGAAGGTGTAGAAGAAGCACGTGTTATTGTTCATGAGGATGATGTTGTAATTGGTATTACAGCTAATGAAGATATCAATAATGTGAAAAAAGAAGTTGAAAAAACTGCTAAAGGCTTAGCAAAGGATAAAGAAGTGCGTGTTACTACTGATAATGATGTTGTAGGACGTATTAGAACAATGGATGACCAATTGCGTACTGGTACCGCATTTGATGAAATCGGTGCGACCTTTACAAGTATGCTTAATGATTTAGGTAGAGCAGTACAACGTCCATTTGAACGTTCACGTTAATTAAGGTAAAAAAGCAGTAGGTACAATCCTACTGCTTTTTTATGTATGTACATTTCATTAGAATTTAATTTAAGCATAATATGAATGATTACTTCCATTTATGGGCAACATTAGTTTATGAATGGAAGTTGTTATGCCGTGGCTTTGACATTACAGCTTAATTATTATCTGATGGTGGTGAAGAGCTGATGAAGCAATTACAACGAAATCAGCGATGTGTAATCTCCCTTTTTCTATCTATATTAATTGTTTTAACAGGTTTAGTTGTCTGGAACACGACAGTCATTGAAGGAAGTCAAATTGAAAAAGAGAGTCGAAAGCCTGAAACCGTCACTGTAATGGGACCACAGACCATTGATGTGATCTTAGAACGAGTATACTTAGATGGAGAAATAAGTCAAGAAAGAGTTCAAGAAACCATTTGGTCAACGGAGGATTTTTGGGCGTTCTATGAAGATTGGGTACTTATAGACCAAAATGAAACGGAAATGATCTTTAGAAAACAAATTGATGACATTTCACCTTTATTAAAGATGAATGGTTATTTTGGAATAACAGAAGAAGGAATTCTCTCTATTTATGAAGGTGAACCGAATAAGGAAAGAGTTATTCAGTCCTTTTTTCAATTAGATACGACTAAATTGAAGAGTCAACAACATTCAGATTTAATGAGAGGCATTCCTGTTCAGGATTTAAAACATTATGAAGAGGTGCTTCAAGCATTTGGGCAATATAAATCTAAACAAATGTAAAAACAGGGTGACTTAACATGTTTACGTTAAACAATAGATTGTTGTTTAATAAAAACGGTTCAGTCACCTCTTTTTGTTTAAATGACGATTTCTCTATTTTTATGCTAAAATAGAAATAAACGTTCGCATAATAGAGGGGAGTAAGCTGTTGATTGAATATGTAAGAGGCAAGCTAGTTGATATTGAAACACAGTACATTGTTGTAGACCATCATGGTTTAGCTTATCAAATATTTTGTCCTAATCCATATACGTATCAAAAAAATGTAGAACAAGATGTTCTCATTTATACATATCATTATGTAAGAGAAGATTTAGTTCGATTGTTTGGTTTTAAATCAAAGGAAGAAAGAGCTTTATTTGAGAAATTATTAAATGTTTCGGGGATTGGTCCAAAAGGCGCTTTAGCGATTTTAGCAACAGGACAACCGGAACATGTTGTCCATGCCATTGAAGAGGAAGATGAAGCCTATCTCGTTAAATTTCCTGGTGTAGGTAAGAAAACAGCAAGGCAAATTATTTTGGACCTTAAAGGGAAACTTGATGATTTTGCCCCGAGTTTATTTAAACGGGATACGGTTGCTTTACCTTTAAAAGAAAACGAGTTTTTAGAAGAAGCGCTAGAAGCATTACGTGCACTTGGCTATGTGGAGAAAGAGCTTAAAAAGGTACGTCCTCAATTAGAGGAAGAAGAGATGTCTATTGATGGCTATATTAAAAAAGCTCTGAAGTTGATGTTGAAGGCTTAGCTTGGAGGTGTATTATTTTTGGAAGAAAGAATGATTTCGGCAGAAGCAAAAAGTATGGAAAACGCTCTGGATCAGTCAATAAGACCCCAAAAGCTTGAGCAGTATATTGGTCAAGAGAAAGTGAAAAATAACCTTCAAATATTTATGGAAGCCGCTAAAATGCGTGAAGAGTGTCTAGATCACGTCCTTTTTTATGGGCCGCCGGGTTTAGGGAAAACGACGTTGGCAGGGATTATAGCTACAGAGATGGGGGTTCAAATGCGGACGACATCGGGTCCTGCAATTGAACGTCCTGGGGATCTAGCTGCGGTTTTAACGGCACTTGAGCCAGGTGATGTATTGTTTATAGATGAAATACATCGATTAAATCGAATGGTTGAAGAAGTTCTTTATCCTGCTATGGAAGACTTTTGTCTTGATATTGTTATTGGAAAAGGACCTACAGCCCGTTCAGTTCGGCTTGATTTGCCTCCATTTACATTAGTAGGTGCAACAACACGAGCAGGGATGTTATCCTCACCTTTAAGAGATCGTTTTGGTGTTTTAGCTCGTTTAGAGTACTATACAGAAAAAGAATTGGCCATCATAGTGAATAGGACAGCTGAAGTCTTTGAGACAAAAATTGAAGAGGGTGCATCTTTAGAAATCGCAAGGAGATCTCGTGGAACCCCTCGTATTGCGAACCGGTTGCTTCGGCGTGTACGTGACTTTGCCCAAGTAAAGGGTAATGGCCAGATCACTCTACAGTTAGCTCAGAATTCTCTCGAAGAATTACAAGTAGACAGTTTAGGACTTGACCATATTGACCATAAATTATTATATGGAATGATTGAAAAATATCGTGGAGGACCTGTTGGGTTGGACACAATCTCAGCAACGATTGGGGAAGAACCAGATACAATAGAGGATGTTTATGAACCGTATTTACTACAGATTGGGTTTATTCAGCGAACTCCAAGAGGAAGAGTGGTTACACCAGCCTGCTATCAACATTTCACTCTGGAGGTTCCTAGCCAATGAATTCATTTCCCAAAATATTAATAGCAATCGGTGTTTTTTTAATTTTTATTGGTGTGATCTGGCTCGTTATTGGACGATTTATTCCACTAGGGAAACTCCCAGGCGATATCTTGGTGAAGAGAGAAAACTCAACATTTTATTTTCCACTAATGACAAGTGTCGTTATAAGTATTATCTTATCATTACTGTTTTTTATTATTGGACGATTTCGTTAATATGTTGCAACGTAGTTAGAGTTTCGGTATGATAACAAAGATATCTATATGGAACGGAATATTAAAAAAAGGTCTAAAAGGTGAATCATAACATGAATGTAGAAGAGTTTGATTTTTATTTACCAGATGAGTTAATTGCCCAGGCGCCGCTTCCGGATAGGACGGCGTCTCGTTTGCTTGTCCTCGACCGAAAAACAGGAGAAACAAAAGATCGAGACTTTGTTTCAATTATCGATGAGCTTAACGACGGAGATTGCTTAGTTCTCAACGATACACGTGTATTACCAGCAAGATTATATGGCACTAAGAAAGACACGGGAGCCAGTATAGAGGTGCTGCTTTTAAAACAAATTCAGGGTGATGAGTGGGAGACGCTTGTAAAACCTGCAAAACGGGTGAAGAAAGGAACGATCATTTATTTCGGAGATGGTCGCTTAACCGCAGAGTGTACGGGGGAGGCAGGACATGGAGGACGTCTTCTTAAAATGAAATACGAAGGAATATTCCATGAGATTCTAGATGAATTAGGTGAGATGCCTCTTCCACCTTACATCAAGGAAACTCTTCCCGATCAAGAGCGATATCAAACCGTTTTTGCTAAACATCGAGGATCAGCTGCTGCGCCAACAGCTGGATTGCATTTTACTACAGAGCTTCTTGAACAAATTCAGCAAAAAGGAATTCATCTAGCTTTTATCACTTTGCATGTTGGGTTAGGAACTTTTAGACCGGTAAGTGTTGAAAATGTGGAAGAACATGAAATGCACGCTGAGTTTTACCAGATGAGCGCGGGAACTGCGCGACTTTTACGATCTGTTAAGGAAAATGGAGGAAGGGTTTTAGCTGTCGGAACGACTTCAGCTCGTACACTTGAAACAATTGTAAAGGAGTACGGCGACTATGAAGAGGCTTCAGGTTGGACATCTATTTTTATTTACCCTGGATATGAAGTACAAGGTTTTGATGGCTTACTAACTAATTTTCATTTACCTAAATCCACACTAGTTATGCTTGTTAGTGCCGTTGCTAGTAAAAAGTCAGTGATGGATGCTTATAAACATGCAGTAGAACAGAAATATCGCTTCTTTAGTTTTGGAGATGCGATGTTTATCCGCTAAAGGGGGAATTAACATGGCAGCTATTACGTATGAACATATAAAGACATGTAAGCAATCAGGGGCCAGACTTGGACGAGTTCATACACCACACGGCAGTTTTGAGACACCCATCTTTATGCCTGTAGGAACATTAGCAACTGTAAAAACGATGAGTCCAGAAGATCTTTATGATATGAATGCGCAAATCATTTTGAGTAATACGTATCACCTTTGGTTAAGACCTGGTCATGATATTATCAAAGAAGCTGGTGGTTTACATAAATTCATGAATTGGAAACGGCCAATTTTAACGGATTCTGGAGGATTTCAGGTCTTTAGTTTGAGTGACTTGCGTAAGATTGAGGAAGAGGGTGTCCACTTCCGAAATCATTTAAATGGCGATAAGTTATTTTTAAGTCCAGAAGGAGCTATGGAAATCCAAAATGCATTAGGCTCCGATATTATGATGGCATTTGATGAGTGTCCACCGTATCCTGCTGAACATGAGTATATGAAGAAGTCTGTAGAGCGGACAAGTCGTTGGGCAGAGCGTTGTGTAGAGGCCCATTCAAGAACAGAAGACCAAGGTTTATTTGGCATTGTTCAAGGTGGAGAATACGAGGATTTACGAAAGCAAAGTGCGGAAGATTTAGTGTCTCTTGATTTCCCTGGTTATGCAATAGGTGGTCTTTCTGTAGGGGAGCCTAAGCATGTAATGAATCGTGTCCTTGAATTTACCACTCCTCATTTACCGACTAATAAACCTCGTTATTTAATGGGTGTTGGTTCTCCGGATGCTCTAATTGATGGAGCGATACGCGGGATCGACATGTTTGATTGTGTGTTGCCAACTAGGATTGCAAGAAACGGGACGCTCATGACGAGTGAGGGAAGACTTGTTGTCCGAAATGCTAAGTACGCTCGAGACTTCAGACCTCTCGATGAGAATTGTGATTGCCATGTTTGTCAAAATTATTCGCGAGCTTATATTCGTCACTTAGTAAAATGTGAAGAAACATTCGGATTTAGACTAACCTCTTATCATAATCTATATTTCCTGTTAAACTTAATGGAGCAGGTTAGACAAGCGATACGAGAGGATCGATTACTTGATTTTAGAGAAGAGTTTTTTGAGTTATATGGCTTTAATAAGCCAAACGCAAAAAACTTCTAAACAGATAATATTCGTGCCTAGACCTGGTTTAGTTTTCTCATAGGATGATTGCGCTTGTCATGAGTATCATTCATGTTTAATTAACGAAAGGGGGGAAAGAAATGGAAATGTTTGGAACAATACTTCCGCTAATTTTGATGTTTGCGATTTTTTACTTCTTACTAATTCGTCCACAACAAAAGAAGCAAAAGCAAATTCGTGAGATGCATAGCTCAATACAACGTGGAGACAAGATTATTACCATCGGAGGAATTCATGGTACAATTGATTCTGTTGACGAAGATGTAATGGTTATTCTTGTTAATGATAATCGTAAGCTTACTTTTGATCGTGCAGCTGTACGTGAAATTGTTAATCCTGATTGATTAGTTAGTACATAAGAAAGCGTAGCGATTTTCGCTACGCTTTTTTACAATGTTTACTTATTACTTGAGAGATTCACGCCAATGATTCCCCCAAAAGCAGCCGCCAAAATATATCCCCCATGATACATATACTGTTCATTTGTAAAGCTATTATCGTAACCAAGATATTGAATAATGAATGTTAATAAAGAAAACAGCAATGCAGTAATTGCCCCAGCGATCCAACCTCTCTCTTTTGCTCTAGCCCCAGCTATAGTACCACCTAAAAACATGGTCACAAAAGCAACGATGGTAATAAGCCATTGTACTGAGTGTTCGGTGAGTGAAGTAAACGTTAAGACGAGTGATACAACAAGACTAAAAGAAAGAGCGATTACGAGAATCGTTGTTAAACCAAATAAAACGGCAGGAAAAAATCCACGATAAGTCAAAAAACTTCTCTCCTTTCAAAAGAAAAATAATAACTCTTATTACAGCTTATTCAGGCTTGTTCATAATAGACGCATTATTTGTTGTCTAATGAAATTTGGACATGTTTCAAACAAGCTTGTCATAAGATGGTAGAAATGTGAGGAGAGGAGTACAAACATGGGGGTAACCTTAGCTTTAATCATTTTTCTTTGCAGTTACTTTTTTATTATTACTGAGAAATTAAATCGAGCTGTCATCGCCTGCTTTGGTGGGGTACTCATGCTTGTATTTGGTGTGTATGAGATAAATGATGCCTTTTTGCACCATATAGATTGGCATACGATTACGCTTTTACTAGCAATGATGATTTTAGTTTCTATTACAAGTCAAAGTGGTTTTTTTGAGTATGTAGCAGTTTCGTTAGCAAAGGGGGTACGTGGCCGCCCGATTCCGTTGCTTGTAATGATTTCAAGTTTAACCGCTTTTGGATCAGCGTTTTTGAATAATGTGACAATGGTTTTGTTAATTGTTCCGATCATTTTTACCTTAACGACATTATTAAAGCTTCCAGCTGTTCCTTTTTTAATTACCATTGTAATGGCCTCAAATATAGGGGGGACGGCAACTCTTATTGGTGATCCTCCCAATTTAATGATTGGTCAAGCTGTGAGTCATTTAACATTCAATGATTTTCTTTTTCATCTGAGTCCTGTTGTTATTTTAATTTTTGCAGTGGTCATATTAGGATTAGTTGTTCTTTACAAAAAGCAACTGGTTGTTTCGAAAGAAGATCAAGCGAAGATACTAGCCATTGATCCAACTACATACATTAAAGATAAAAAACTGCTTGTTAAGTCGGTTTCGGTACTAACGCTGACTACTTTAGGTTTTGTTATTCAGCCATTTATTCATGTTGAATTAACGAGTATTGCGATGGTTGGCGCTCTGTTGTTAATGTTAATTACACATGAAGAACAAGAAATGGAAGAGGTTTTCCGTTCAATTGAATGGGTTACACTTTTTTTCTTTATCGGTTTGTTTATGCTTGTTGGTGGATTGAAGGAAGTAGGTATCATCGATGAGATTGCCAAATCAATTATCTATTTTACCGAAGGAGATCTGCCTAAAACGGCTTTAATCATTCTTTGGGGTTCAGGCATTTTATCCGGATTTGTCGATAATATTCCGTTTGTTGCTGCGATGATTCCTGTGATATTGGAGTTTCAAGAATTTGGAATGAATAATCTTGAACCGCTATGGTGGGCACTAGCTCTTGGTGCTTGCTTAGGAGGCAATGCCACGATTATTGGGGCAACGTCGAATGTAATTGTTGCGGGGATGGCAATAAAAGCAAAACATCCATTTAGCTACTGGGAATTCTTAAAAGTAGGTTTACCAGTTGCTATTGTTTCGTTTATTATCTCTACTGTTTACTTATATACTCGTTATCTTAGCCAATTTATGTAGGCTTTTTCCAAAAGCTTCAAATCATGTGTTCTTCTCCTTCGGTCATACTATTATTAGATATATCGCAAGGAGGAGAAATTAATGGATTATATGACGATCATGCTTAGAACCATATTCATCTACTTCATTATTCTCTTTGTTCTGCGATTTATGGGGAAAAGAGAAATTGGACAATTATCTGTACTAGATTTTGTTGTTTCAATCATGATTGCCGAACTTGCAGTTGTATCTATTGAAAATATTGATGTTCCAATGATGTATTCGATTATCCCAATTGTTATTTTATCTACAATTCAAATAGCGTTAGCTCTTATTTCTTTAAAAAATAATCATCTAAGAAAATTAATTGATGGCAAGCCGTCTGTATTAATAAATGAGGGGAAGATAGATGAGAAAGAAATGAGAAGACAGAGATATAATTTTGACGATCTTCTTGTTCAATTAAGGCAGAATAAGATAAGTAAAATATCGGATGTAGAGTTTGCGATTTTGGAGCCTTCTGGTAAATTATCCGTTATTGAAAAACAAGAGGGTGAGTACCAACAGCCTATGATGCCTCTGCCATTAATATTAGATGGAAAAGTCCAAGATGAACATTTAAGTCAAATCAACCAAACACCATTATGGTTACGTCAGCAAATGCGTAAGCTTGGTTATCGTGACATTAAAAAGATCTCCTACTGTGCATTAAAAGACCGAGATACCTTTTTCGTTGATTTAAAGGATGAAAGGTAAAAAAGCTCTACCTCTTGATATATGGTTAAAGAGGTGGAGCTTTTTATATTAGAATTAACCAAAATGATAATAACTGATTGAATAGATAATTCTGTTTATCTTACTAAATGAATTCGCTTCCTGAGCTTGTGACTCAGGAGGCGAATTCATTTTAAGAATGTGGAATAAGAGAGGCAATCCACTTTCCGAGAACAGGAATACGCATGGCTTCTTCATGTTTTATTAAACCTAATACAAGCATTAGTACACTATAGAAAATAGTGGTAACGCCGATTGCTAACAAAGTCTTCCAAAGATGAGTGAAAGAGGGAAAGGCAAATTGGGCAAGGAGGTAACCAATCCAGGTCGAAGCAGCAATGAGTATGATAGCTTTTCCAACCATCCTTGTGTCAATTGTGAAGCTAATCGTTTTAGCAACAGAAGCAAAATGAAGTAAAGTGACTAGAACAAAACCTATGACAACTGCAAGCGCTGCTCCCATAATCCCTAGTTCAGGTCTTGAAGCAAGTACAAAGATAGCGGCGATCTTAATCACGGCTCCAAATAAACTGTTCATCATGGCTGCTTTTGCAAGATCTAGTGCCTGTAAGGTAGCTTGCAAAGGACCTTGAAAATATAAAAATATGCTAAATGGCGACATCAATTTCAAGTAAGTTGCAACGGTTGGTGCATCGTACATCAAATCCATAATAGCCTCAGCGTACACATATAGGATGACAGCCGATATCCCACCTGATAAAAGAGCTAGTCGGAGTGCTTGGTTTAAACGATGGTGAATGGTTTTATAATGTTCTTTTGCAATCGCTTCACTAATAGCTGGGACAAGAGATACAGATAACGAATATGTTATAAACGTTGGCAATAAAAGCACAGGTATAACAAATCCTGCTAATTCCCCGTACTGTCTTGTTGCAATGACTGTGGCAACTCCAGCAAGCGCTAAGCTTTGAGCAACAACGATGGGCTCAAAAAATAAAGAAATAGATCCAATAAGACGACTTCCTGTCGCAGGAAGAGATATGGCCATTAGATCATGGAAGGTTTGTTTCCCTTCTTTTGCATAAGAAAAAAAGTTACGACGAAGTCTAAAACGTTTTTTTTGTTTAAACATAAAAATCATGTAAATAAGAGAGGCCAGTTCACCAATGACTACCGAAATCATTGCACCTGCTGCGGCGTATTCAATACCCATTGGTAAAAAAGCGGTTGTTAGTAGTGCTACAAGTGTAATTCGAACAACTTGCTCTATTACTTGAGAGTAAGCTGTAGGTTTCATATTTTGGCGACCTTGAAAATATCCACGCATCACAGATGATAAAGCAACAATGGGAACAATTGGGGCAATGGCGATTAATGGATAATATGCTCTTGCATCCGTTAAGAGATAATTAGAAACAAATGGTGCAAAGGCAATCATGGCTACGGTGAAAACGATGCTTAAAATAGTGGTAATAGTAAGTGATACAACAAGGATACGTTTAATCCTTTGTCGATCATTATTCGCTTCTGCTTCTGCAACTAGCTTTGAAATAGCAACCGGTAAGCCAAGTTGTGTTAAGGTAATGACTAGGAGCAAAGTTGGCACAGCCATCATATAAAGGCCTACCCCCTCTGATCCCATTATTCTAGCAACAACGATTCTATTCACAAAGCCTAGAAATCTTGTGATAAGACCGGCGATAATTAAAATGAACGCTCCTTTAAGAAATGTTTGCTTCGTCATGTATAGCCCCTACCTTCATAAAAAAATGATGGATATTTTGCGCTATTATTTATATGCTTAATAGTGGGTCAAGCATGACAAGTAGTTATATCGTTTATAAATAAACGTCGTTTTTTTTCTGTAATATTTTAAAGGAAGTAAGTGTAGACATGGCTTTACATGGCTTTACATCGATTTTCAGCCACTAGGAGATCTCAACTTTAGAGAGGAAGATTTAAAGTGAAAGAGGCAATTAAACAGTTTATATTTGATCATTTTAGTTTTTTACCACCTGAACTACTTGTTGTATTCATATCAGCACTGCCTATCCTTGAACTACGCGGAGGCATACCAGTTGCTCATCAACTAGGTTTTACTTTTTCGGAAGCTTTGCTTTATGGAATTGGTGGAAATTTGCTACCGATTATTCCGATCTTGTTGCTATTTCAACCTATTAGCAAATGGATGTTAAGATTTAAAGGATATAAACGTTTTTATGACTGGCTTTACAATCGGACGATGAGAAAAAGTGATAATGTAGAAAAGTTCGGAGCGATTGGATTAATTTTATTTACAGCGATTCCTCTGCCTACTACCGGTGCGTACTCTGCTTGTCTAGCTGCTATTCTTTTTTTTATCCCATTTCGATATGCACTTACAGCAATTGCGACAGGAGTAATTATTGCGGGATTTGGAATTGCAAGTCTGATGTATTCAGTTTTTTAAAGAAGGAAGAGTGTCTTGCATAGCGGATTCAACCAAATAAGTGTCTCTTAAAGCTAATCTGTCTTGATGAGAGGTCACTAAACGCTAAGATATCAGTCGGCAACTTGACACCTTAATTATTGTTAGGGGTAAGCGGGGCCGACCAAAGTTTTTTCTAGGGAGGATTAACAATGACAGAAAAACAGCAATTTGAAGTTTGGCGTGGTAATGTTGAGCCTGCTCTAATAAGTAAAGTAGATGAGCTTCACTTCCTTGGTTATAATCGTGCTACAGTTGGTGAAGTCTGGAATTGTGTATTACATCAGTTAAGAAAGAAAAAGGAGTTTATGCATTTAAATCAATTTGTGAGCGAGATCTTAACACTCAAGCCTCAAACGTTCATGACATGGCTTACGATCGATGCATATTCAGACCCAACCGATTTTTTTGCTAAATAGGTGTGTTATTAGAGGAAATTGACAGTGAATTTCTGGTAAAGTTATAATAGAACTATTGTGTTTAGCATGAGTACGGATTCAAAGATTATCATCTTTACATAATGGCAAAAGTCTTTTTGCTCTAGCGTAGCTTATGTAGAAAAATAGAGGCAGTGTTTCTCGAGCATTCATTCGGGTTAATAGCGCTAGGTGATTAGGAAGTTAAGAAAAAGCAAAGGTCACTGCCTAAAAATTCGAGGCTGGAATTTATTCGTTGGATAAATGTTACAACGAATGTTTCTTAAGAATTCTAAGCGAATTGGTGAGTTTTTCTAAGGAGGAAGAAGAGGAATATGAAAAAAGGGCGGATTTTCGCTTTTTTCCTGATAGTTGCTATTCTTGCAGGCTTAATTAGTACCACTGTTATGGGGATTGCGAAGGAAATAAAGCTAGGTCTAGATCTTCAAGGTGGGTTTGAAATTCTGTATAAAGTCGAACCAGCTAATGAGGGCGATTTAATTAATAATGATGTTTTAAGAGCAACGGTAAGTGCACTTAATCAAAGGGTTAACGTGTTAGGGGTTTCAGAACCGAACATTCGTATCGAAGGGGATGATCGAATTCGAGTTCAATTGGCCGGGGTTGAAGATCAACAAACCGCACGTGAGCTCCTTTCGACAGAAGCAAGCCTAACGATTCGAGATGTGTACGATGAAGTGTTGGTAGATGGTTCAGATTTGAGTCAAAATGGAGCTAGCGCAACATTCCATCCTGATACGAATGATCCGATGGTTACTTTAACACTAAAGGACGCTCGCCAAATGGAGCAAATCTCAAGAGATATGATTTCAAGAAATCCAGCTGAAAATTTATTAGTGATGTGGCTTGATTTTGAAGAGGGTGTGGACTCTTATGCGAATGAGGCGATGAAAGAAGATCCTAAATATTTATCAGCTGCTACTGTCATTGATGTTATACCTGGAAACACAGCGACTATTACAGGGAATTTCACTGTTGAAGAAACACAATTCCTAGCTGAGGTATTAAACGCAGGGGCGCTTCCAGTCCAACTTGAGGAATTGTTTTCGAACTCAGTAGGTGCCTCTTTAGGGGAACAAGCAATGCAAAAAACGGTTTACGCTGGATTTATTGGTATAGCATTAATTTTTCTTTACATGCTTTTCTATTACCGTTTTATGGGGATTATTGCTGTTATTACGTTAACAACCTATATTTATTTAGTCTTACTTGTATTTAATTGGATGAATGCAGTCCTCACGTTACCGGGTATTGCCGCTTTAATATTAGGTGTCGGGATGGCGGTGGATGCCAATATTATTACGTATGAACGAGTTAAAGAAGAGATACGCTCAGGAAAATCAATTATGTCTGCATTCAAGGCAGGAAGCCGTAGATCGCTTTCGACGATTCTTGATGCGAATATTACTACGATTCTAGCAGCTTCTGTCCTTTTTGCCTATGGGACAAGCTCTGTTCAAGGGTTTGCTGTTATGCTAATTGTTAGTATTTTAATGAGTTTTATTACGGCTGTATATGGTTCAAGGCTCCTTCTTGGCTTATGGGTAAATAGCCGAGCTCTGAATAAGAAATATCGTTTGTTCGGTGTAAAGGAAGGTGAAATCAATGAGCTTTAATTTTCAAAATAAACAAATCGATTTCGTCAAGCATCGAAAAAAGTTTTTCGTTTTTTCGGGTGCCTTTACATTGCTAGGAGTTATCTTGCTTCTTACACTAGGATTAAATCTTGGGATTGACTTTGAGAGTGGGTCAAGAGTTGATTTATTAGCTCAAGATACGTTAACGGCAGATGAAGTGTATGAGGATTTTGCTCAGATTGGCGAAGGTTACACTCCAGATGATATCCAGCTTGCTGGTGATAACAATGAATTGGCTAGTGTCGGTTTTATCGGAGTATTAACGGCAGCTGAGATTGTTGAGATTCAATCGTACTATGGAGAAAAATATGGAGCGGAACCGAGTATTAGTACGGTTGAGCCGATCATTGGGCAAGAATTAGCTCGAAATGCGTTATTTGCTGTGTTGATTGCATCAATTGGTATCATCATTTATGTAACGATTCGGTTTGAATTTTTATATGGACTCGCTGCAATTGTCGCTTTATTACATGATGCTTTTTTCATAATAGTTGTGTTTAGTTTGTTACAAATTGAAGTCAATGTTCCTTTTATTGCTGCTGTGTTAACAATAGTGGGTTATTCAATTAACGATACGATTGTTACATTTGATCGGATTAGAGAAAACATGAAACTTGCAAAACGAGTCAAAGACTTTAGTGACCTAGCTAGCATTGTAAATAAAAGTCTAGTTCAAACGTTAGGACGCTCAATCAATACCGTTTTAACTGTTGTATTTGCAGCTGCTGCAATCTTTATTTTTGGAGGAGAGGCAATTCGCTCCTTTGCTTTTGCCTTACTCGTAGGGCTTGTAGCTGGAACTTATTCTTCGATGTTTCTTGCATCTCAATTATGGTTAATTTGGAAAGCGAAGCAGTTTAAGAAAAACAAGTTAAATGCAAAACAGCAACCTGAAGGTGAACCAACTACTTAGAAGCATTTGCAACCCTTTGGAAATGGAAAGGGTACCAATTAGAGATAAATAGCTTGTTTTTGGGGGTGGAAATCTTATTGATTTTCATCTCTTTTTTTAACTTATATTTAGTACATTCAATACTGATGGATAAGCCGATAGGGAGTTGATACAGGTTGTGCAAATATAACTGTTTTTGTACAAAAAATTAAAAACTTGTGCAATTATAGTTGGTTTTTGTGCAAAAAATTAAAAACTCGTGCATATATCATTTATTCTTGTGCATAACGCTATGAAGGATCAAGTTTTTCTAGTAACCAGATTTGCCCCTCGATTCCCTGCATAACAAATGGAGAAAGGAAAAAGATTTCTCCATTCGTTATGCAGGGTGAAAGAGTAGGGAGTTTAGGTGGTTAAGAAAAACTAAGGCCTCCCTCGGAGTTCTGTACCTTGATTAGTGGTTTGAGTAGGGGATGAAAATTGGTGTGAGCCTCAATTATGTCTGGGGAGGTAGTTATTTGATTGGCCCCTCGATTCCCTGCATAACAAATGGAGAAAGGAAAAAGGTTTCACCATTCGTTATGCAGGGTGAAAGAGTAGGGAGTTTAGGTGGTTAAGAAAAACTAAGGCCTCCCCCGGAGTTCTGTACCTTGAATAGTGGTTTGAGTAGGGGATGAAAATTGGTGTGAGCCTCAATTATGTCTGGGGGGAGGTAGTTATTTGATTGGCCCCTCGATTCCCTGCATAACAAATGGAGAAAGGAAAAAGATTTCTCCATTCGTTATGCAGGGTGAAAGAGTAGGGAGTTTAGGTGGTTAAGAAAAACTAAGGCCTCCCTCGGAGTTCTGTACCTTGATTAGTGGTTTGAGTAGGGGATGAAAATTGGTGTGAGCCTCAATTATGTCTGGGGAGGTAGTTATTTGATTGGCCCCTCGATTCCCTGCATAACAAATGGAGAAAGGAAAAAGGTTTCACCATTCGTTATGCAGGGTGAAAGAGTAGGGAGTTTAGGTGGTTAAGAAAAACTAAGGCCTCCCCCGGAGTTCTGTACCTTGA
>NZ_JAJAFR010000008.1 GCF_020734105.1 Alkalihalobacillus deserti | reverse complement strand
AAAAATCCCCAAGCAAAAGGCTTGGGAGTGGGCAAACACAAGAAAAGGATACTGGCACATATCTAACAGCTTCATTCTACACACAACTATTCCAAATAAACTTCTTGAACGAGTTGGGTTGCTTAACCTAACCCGACTATATTCCTCAATATATTCTAAACACACTTAACTTATTGAACCGCCGTATACGGACCCGTACGTACGGTGGTGTGAGAGGTCGGGGGTTAATCACCCCCTCCTACTCGATTTTGCCTTTATAGTTTTGAAGTAGTAAACAGATTTGCATTTTACAATGGTTAACATTAGGATTCGTAGCAAATATCGATTATGCAAATGAAGGAATCAATTTTTTGTTGGAGGGTTATTTGGAGTAGAAGGTATTGAATTTGTATTTGAGATACAAGTACTTAGTATTATTATTTTTTTCATCTTTGTTTGCGGTTTTATATCAAAGTCAGCACAAGCATAGAGGCCTAAATTCAAGTGCGGAAGTTGAGTTGAATAAAAACAATTTATGTAAAATTAGAGACTAGCGGAGCTATTATAGGGCTTTAAAGCTAGCATTTAACTGTGAAAGTTGAGTTATATATATTTAAAATAATAAGTCAATTCTGAATATTGAATTGACATTAACCTTACTATGGACTAATATATAAATTAATTGCATACTAGCGGATGAATATTGTGGGAGAGACTAAACGCATTGTTTAGCACCGAAGGAGTAAGTCCCAAAAAATTGGGTATCAATCTCTCAGGTAAAAGGACCACAATAGGACGCGACTCTGGAGAGAGCCATGATCCACGAGCCACCGAAGGAGTTAAACTCTCAGGTAAAAGGACAGAGGAAAGATAGGAGAACACCTATCTTTCCTCTGTCCTTTTTATGCTGGGGGAAGATAGCACAAACGCAAAAAGGAGGATTGTGCTATGAAATCTATTAAGGAATGAGTCTTTCTTTTCGATTTTCCTGACTGCAACTTTTACCTTATTCATGATCAGATTGCAATAGTTTAATTGTATTACCTTTATCTTTTCAAAATATTTAGTATTTATTGTATTCAAAAATGTAAGCGCTTTTTTGTCGAATTACTGATAATATGTTTAATTTTCAATGAAAATTAGGCAGTGGGAAATCAGTGCAGGAACAAAAATTGGAGAGAGGCCTAAAAAGCAGGCACGTACAACTAATCGCTATTAGGGGGGCAATCGGAACGGGATTATTTCTTGGAGCAGGAAAATCTATTCATTTAGCAGGACCATCGATTTTATTTGCTTACATGATTACAGGCGTCATTTGCTTTTTAATCATGTAAGCATTTGAAGAATTACTCTTAAGCAATTTGGAATAGCATTCTTTTGTTGACTTTGTAAAGAGACTATTTAGGTAATATGGCAGCATTTATCACTGGTTGGACCTACTAGTTTTGCTGCTAATCGCATTAACAAATTGTTCTAACGAATCAAATTGACGAAAAAATGATTGGCTTTTTGTGTCGTTCATATATGAAAACTCCTTCTTCTCTATATAGGAAAATAGTATTTGTTCACAAAATACAAGTGAAGAGTTTACATTTTGTGTATTGACAAAAAAGCATATATCGTAATGTTAGAATAACACAGACGGTTTAATTGATTTTTATTGAAAGCCTTATCTATAGGGAGTGATGGTATGGGTATTTTAGAATTATTAGGAAACATCAATAACGTATTATGGGGTCCACCCAGTTTAATTTTATTATTTGGAACAGGCTTATTTTTAACGTTTGTTTTAAAAGGGTTGCAATTTCGTCGTCTCATCTATGCATTTAAAATTGGATTTGGGAAAGAAGATAGTAAGGATGCAGCTGCTGAAGGGGATGTAAGTCACTTTAAAGCGCTGATGACGGCACTTGCTGCGACCATTGGTAACGGAAATATTGCTGGTGTCGCAACAGCTATCACACTTGGTGGCCCTGGTGCCATTTTTTGGATGTGGATTGTTGGTTTACTAGGGATGGCTACAAAGTATGCAGAGGCATTGCTTGCTGTAAAATATCGTGTGAAGAATGACCAAGGTGAATATTCAAGTGGTCCGATGTATTACATCGAGCGCGGGCTTGGGAAAAAATATAAATTACTTGCGATTACCTTTGCCTTATTTGGTGCGTTTGCTGCTTTAGGTATCGGAAACAGTGTGCAGTCCAATACCATTGCTGATGTAACAAGTAATAGCTTTGGTATGGCAAACTGGATAACAGGCTTAATCTTAGTTGTACTTGTTAGTGTCATTATTTTTGGTGGGATCCAGCGTATTAGTACGGTTGCTAGTTTCTTTGTTCCAATTATGGCGTTTCTTTACATAGGTGGAGCAATCTTAATTCTTATATTAAATTACGATATGATCATCCCAGCTTTTGAATTAATTTTTCACTATGCCTTTAATCCTATAGCGGCAGCCGGTGGTTTCCTAGGGGTTGTTGTATCTGAGGCCATTCGTAACGGAGTCGCTCGTGGTATCTTCTCAAATGAGGCAGGTCTTGGTACAGCAGCATTAATAGCTGGTAATGCACGTGCTGACCACCCTGTTAAACAAGCACTCGTAGCAATGACTGGTACATTTATCGTAACGATTATTGTATGTACGATGACTGGTTTAACGCTTCTCATTACAGGTTTCTGGGATCCATCTGGTGGGATACTTTCTGGCGTAACTCATGACGCAACACTTGAAGGTGGTGCATTAACGAGTGCAGCGTTTGCCTCTGTTCTTGGTGTAGTTGGTGAGTATATTGTTTCATTATCGGTCATTTTCTTCGGCTTTTCAACGATTGTTGGTTGGTATGTATATGGAGAAAAATGCTTTGAGTATCTAGCTGGCTCTAAAGGAATTGCAGGTTACCGCTTTGTTTACATCGCCGCTTGTGGTGTTGGTACAGTTGCAAATCTTGCAACAGTCTGGGCGTTTGCTGATATGGCCAATGCTTTGATGATGATTCCAAACTTAATTGCACTTCTCCTTCTTTGGAAAGTCGTCGTAGCTGAGACAAATGATTACTTCACTAATTTTTATGAAAATGCGAAAATCGCAGGTTCTGTAGAGAAAAAAGTTAGTTAATACGAAAGAAGGTTCTGCTATTTTAGGCAGAACCTTTTTATTTGGGATATAACTCAATTGTATACTTTAGGTAGTCACCTTAAGTATTGATATGTCGTACGAGCGCGAAGAAGAAGCTTTTCGTGAAGATTAATATACTCCAGACTCAACATAAAACAATTGAAGTTAAGGAACAGAAAGAAGAATGAATGATCAGCCGTCTTCGTCTCCGTTTCTCTTACTTATAAGGGAATGCCATACAGTAAGGATGGACGCTAGATATAAAATTAACGTATAGACAGTGCCTAGAAAACATCATTAAGCTCAGTATTTGAATAGATGGAAATTAAAACAACGGTTTTCCATCCACAATATTTTTAACGAAATGCGGTACACTTGCGTTCCAACTGAAGGAATCGCCTTCTTCAATGATCACCGAGCCTTCACCCTGTTCTGCAAGGATTTTTCCCTCCAAGACTAAATGACATTTCTAGCCTTCATGGGCATTGGCTTCTCCCATTGAAGCACTGGGGGAAATTCAACTAGCATCATTGGTAATCAGCCTTTAGACGTTAAATGCTCTATTTTCAAGTTATTAAAAGTAGAGTGAGTTCGATCATCCTTCCTAACAACTGGATGACCATAATGTGACATTCACAAAATAAGAATTTTAAAAAAGATACTGTTAACGTTTACAAAAAATCTTGACATTTTTCATTCTACCAATTATTCTAAAGATAACAAAAATTCAATATGAGCGGATGACGGTTGTGGGAGAGTGCAATGCGACAAGCCACCGAAGGAGCAAGTTCCAAAAAGACCCTTGGAACAAATCTCTCAGGTAGATGGAACCACAACCGGACGCACCTCTGGAGAGCACGTTTATAATACGTCACCAAAGGGGAAGACTCTATCGATCGTAGATAGAGTTAAACTCTCAGGTAAAAAGGACAGAGAAGGGAATGTTACCCTTCTCTGTCCTTTTTTGTTTGGACAAAAGGGTAACATAGCAAGGTTTTACTATCTTTTTCTTGAGAAAGAAATACGATAGGGAAACATATGTTGCTAGATAAAGCTAAAGGAAGTCTGAACAAAATTAAGAGGAGGCATATGAATGAGTTTACAAAAAAATGATTCAACTATTTTTGAAGCAATCGAGAAGGAGAAAGATCGCCAGCATCAAACACTTGAGTTGATCGCATCAGAAAACTTTGTAAGCCAGGACGTATTAGAGGCAATGGGAAGCGTGATGACAAATAAATATGCAGAAGGTTATCCGGGGAAGCGTTACTACGGTGGATGCGAATTTGTCGATGTGGCGGAACAAACAGCTATTGATCGCTTAACCAAGCTGTTTGGTGCCAAATATGCAAATGTTCAACCTCACTCAGGTGCACAAGCAAATCTCGCTGTTTTTTACGCGCTGCTTCAGCCTGGTGATAAAGTGATGGGGATGAACCTTTCACATGGCGGCCACTTAACCCATGGAAGCCCTGTCAGTATTTCAGGAAAATGGTTTGAGATTGTGTCCTATGGCGTGAGAGAAGATACTCACTTGATTGATTACGATGAGTTGGAAGAAATCGCGAAAAAAGAAAAACCAAAATTGATTATTGCAGGGGCAAGTGCCTATCCAAGAACAATTGATTTTGCACGCTTTAAGGAAATTGCAGATCAAGTTGGAGCAAAACTGATGGTGGATATGGCACATATTGCTGGGCTTGTGGCGGCAGGCCTTCATCCATCACCGATACCGTATGCGGACGTTGTGACAAGCACTACACATAAAACATTACGTGGACCGCGCGGCGGTATCGTTTTAACAAACGATGACGAAATCATTAAAGCGATCAACAAAGCTATTTTCCCAGGCATTCAAGGGGGACCGTTGATGCATATCATTGCTGCCAAAGCGATTTCCTTTCAAGAAGCATTACAGCCAAGCTTTAAGGTCTATGCCAAACAAATTATCGAAAATGCAGCGATACTTGGTGAAGAATTAAAGAAATACGGTGCAACCTTGGTTTCTGGTGGCACAGATAACCATATTGTACTGCTGGATGTACGCTCCTGGGACTTAACAGGTAAAGAAGCAGAGAAGCTTCTTGAAGAAGCCGGTATTACCGTCAACAAAAATACGATTCCGTATGATCCTCAAAGTCCGTTTGTGACAAGCGGAATTCGCATGGGAACAGCGGCGTTAACAACACGTGGGATGAAAAAGGAAGAAATGGTGCAGATCGCGAAAGTCATCGCAGATGTTTTGGAGAGCAAAGGAGAATTAGCTGTTTTAGAAAAGGCAAAAGAAACAACAAAAGCCATTTGTGGTATGTATCCACTGTTTGAACAGCCATTAACTGTGTAAGAAAAGGGGTGTCATGATGGAATTTCAAAGTTGTTTTGACATTATCGGTCCTATCATGGTAGGGCCGTCAAGTTCTCATACAGCTGGTGTTGTATCGATTGGAAAATTCATTCATGAATTGGTAGGCGGGCGTCCAGAAAAGGCAACTATTATTTTCTACGATTCTTTTTCCGAAACATATCAAGGCCATGGAACAGATAAAGCCCTTCTTGGCGGATTGCTTGGAATGGATACAGATGATTCCCGGATTAAATTAGCGATCGAGCTGACTACACAATATGGACTATACTACGAATTTCAGTTTGAAGATAGTTGTCCGTATTATGACCATCCGAATACAACGATTGTTACAGCGAAACGCGGGAATTGTGAAGTGAAAGTAGGTGGTGCATCACTTGGCGGCGGTTTATCTAAAATTTTTATGATTGGTGATGAAAAATTTGATATTCGTTTAAGCACAAGTGATGACTTTTCGACAATTGCAACTCGCTACCGTCCATATGTAAAAGAAGCGGTGTTGAAGGGTTTATGATGGAAGTTCAGTCTATGAACGAGCTTATAGAGATTTGTACACGTGAACAGAAAACAATCGGTGAAATCATGCTAATGATGGAAGTAGAGAAATCGGGAAAAGATGAAGAGACGATCATCAGCATGATGGAAGAGCGATTGATCAAAATGAAGAATGCAGTTGATAGCGGCACAAAAGATGGTTCAACAGCACCAAGTGGCATCTCTGGTGGTGATGCTGTAAAAATGAATGATTACGTTAAGAAAGGTAAAGCTCTAACAGGAAATTATATAAGCGATGCAATGACATACTCATTGGCAACTTCTGAAAGTAATGCACGGATGGGAGTCATTGTGGCAACTCCAACTGCTGGAGCAGCCGGTATTTTGCCTGGTGTATTGTTTTCATTGCATAAAAATGATGGGACCTCCTATAAAGACTTAGTCATGGGCTTATTTACGGCCAGTATGCTTGGTTATGTGATTGCGAATCGTTCCTTTATTTCAGGTGCAGCAGGAGGCTGTCAAGCAGAAGTAGGATCTGCAACGGCCATGGCAGCAGGAACGATTGTTGAATTAAAAGGTGGGACACCTGAACAAGCGGTAAATGCAACGGCAATTGCCATGAAATCACTTTTAGGTTTAGTTTGTGATCCGGTTGCAGGTCTTGTTGAAGTGCCCTGTATTAAACGAAATGTAATTGGAACATCAATCGCATTTTCAGCGGCCGACTTATCTCTTGCTGGTGTGGAAAGTCGCATTCCATGTGATGAAGTCATTGAGGCCATGTACAAGATTGGAAAAGAAATGCCTCGAACACTTAGAGAAACAGCACTTGGGGGTCTTGCGATGACCGAAACAGGTAAAAAGGTAAAAGAACAATTATTTCGTAAGAGATCTTAATCGGAGGTTATCAATGAGTACAGAAACAGTATTAAAGCGAACACCGCTTTTTGAAGCATATAAAAAATACGGCGCAAAGGTCATTGATTTTGGGGGTTGGGAACTTCCGGTACAGTTTTCAAGCATTTTAGCAGAGCATGAGGCTGTCCGAAAGGAAGCAGGACTCTTTGATGTCTCTCATATGGGGGAAGTGCTCGTTGAAGGGAAAGATGCAGAAAGCTATATTAACTACCTTGTAACAAACGATGTAACAAAGATTGGGATTAATCAAGCACAATATACAGCGATGTGTTATCCGGACGGTGGAACAGTCGATGACTTGCTTGTTTACAAGTTGGAGAATGAAAAATATCTGCTCGTGATTAACGCGGCAAACATTGAAAAAGATTACGAGTGGATGGAACAGCATGTAAAAGGAGATGTGACACTTCAAAATATTTCAGGTAACATTGCGCAGCTTGCCATCCAAGGTCCAAAGGCAGAAGTCATTTTGCAAAAGTTAACGGAAACAGACTTATCAGAAATAGGTTTTTTCCACTTTTCTCAACATGTCAATTTGGATGGGGTTACAGACGTTCTCGTATCCCGCACAGGTTACACAGGAGAGGACGGCTTTGAACTTTATTTAGCGACGGATAAGGCGGAAGCACTTTGGGGGAAGCTTCTAGAAGCTGGAAAGGAAGATGGATTAAAACCATGTGGACTTGGTGCGCGTGACACTCTTCGTTTTGAAGCACGTCTTGCCCTGTATGGCCAAGAGCTCACCAACGAAATCAGCCCACTTGAAGCCGGAATTGGATTTGCCGTCAAAACGAACAAAGAAAGCAATTTTATTGGCAAAGACATCCTTAAAGCTCAAAAAGAAGAAGGATTAAAACGAAAATTAGTAGGGATTGAAGTAACAGGAAGGGGCATTCCCCGTAACGGTTACAAAGTGTTTTCAGCGGGTGAAGAGGAAATTGGCTTTATTACATCTGGTACCCATTCTCCTTCTTTAAAGAAAAGCTTAGGGCTTGCGTTGGTATCGGCAGAACATGCTGAAATGGGAAAGCAGCTAAAAGTTGAAGTCCGTAATAAAAAGATTGACGCCGTTGTTGTCAGATCACCGTTCTATAAAAAAGGTTCATAAAAATTTTCATATATTAATAGAGAACATCTTAATAGAAATGGGTGATGTTGGATCACCTTACATACAGGTAATAAATCGGCAAGTATGTTACGGCCCATACACCCTAAATTGTTTAAAATCATAAAAATATTATCGATTGAAAGGAAGAAAAAACAATGACAAAAGCGACAGCAAATTTACTATACAGCAAGGAACATGAGTGGGTATTACAATTAGAAGGAAATAAAGTACGAGTTGGAATTACTAGTTATGCACAAAAAGCGTTAGGAGATATCGTGTTTGTTGAAACTCCGGAAGTTGATGATGAAGTAACAGCAGATGACACGATGGGAACGATCGAATCTGTTAAAGCGGTTTCAGAACTTTTTTCACCTGTATCAGGTACAGTAGTAAGTGTAAATGAGGTTTTAGAAGATGCTCCTGAGACCATTAACGAAAATCCATATGACGTAGGTTGGCTAGTAGAAGTAGAGGTGTCAAATACTGAATATTTAGAATTGCTTCTAAATGAAGATGAGTACCAAGCATTTATTAGTGAAGGAGAGGAATAGAATGACCAATACTTACAGATACCTTCCTGACACGAAACAAGACCAAGAGGAAATGCTCTCTTTTTTAAATGTAAATTCTATAGATGATTTATTTAAAGACATCCCAGCTGACATTCGTTTAGATGGTGAGCTAAACATTCCGAAAGCAGTACCTGAGCCACTTCTTTTGAAAAAAATGCAACAGCTTTCTTCACAAAATAAAAATGCCAATAACTACTCGATTTTTCTAGGTGCGGGCACCTATGATCACTACATTCCAAGTGTGGTCGATCATATGATTTCAAGGTCAGAATTTTACACGGCATATACACCATATCAACCAGAAATCAGCCAAGGTGAGTTACAAGCTATTTTTGAATTTCAAACCATGGTTTGTGAATTGACAGGAATGGATGTGGCCAATTCTTCCATGTACGATGGTTTTACATCACTTGCAGAAGCTGCGTCACTTGCCGTTGCTGCAACAAAACGCTCAAAAGTGCTTATATCTAAGGCGGTTCATCCTGAATCCCGTGCGATTATAAATCCGGTTTCAACAGGTCAAGGGTACACTGTTGAAGAAGTAGATCTTGCTACTGATGCTACAGATTTAGCGAAATTGCAGGAACAAATTGGTAAGGATACTGCAGCAGTAATCGTTCAATACCCGAACTTCTTCGGTTCGATTGAAGATTTAGCAGAATTGAAGAAGATTGCAGAAGCAAACGGAGCGCTGTTAATTGTAAGTGCAAATCCACTTGCACTAGCGCTGTTACAATCCCCAGGTAAACTTGGAGCAGATATTGTGGTCGGTGATATGCAGCCACTAGGAATACCAATGTCCTTTGGTGGTCCGCACTGTGGATATTTTGCAGTTAGTAAAAAATTCATGCGTAAAATACCAGGACGTATTGTTGGACAAACAACTGATGAGCAAGGAAAACGTGGATTTGTGTTAACCTTGCAAGCCCGTGAACAACATATTCGCCGTGATAAAGCGACATCAAATATTTGTTCAAATCAGGCATTAAATGCTCTTGCTTCTTCGATTTGTATGACAGCACTTGGAAATCAAGGAGTTCGTCATATGGCACAGCTGAATATTGAGAAGGCTGATTACATGGCAAAACGTTTACAAGAAAAAGGATTTAAAATTAAGAATCAATCACCATTCTTTAATGAATTTGTTGTGGAGCTTCCTCGTCCGGTTAAAGAAGTCAATGAAAAAGCCCTTAAAGCTGGAATCATCGGTGGGTATGACTTAGGAATTGATTATGGCTTTGATAACCAAATGTTAATCGCCGTAACAGAACAACGATCAAAAGAAGAGATTGACCAATTTGTAAAAGTATTGGAGGAAGTTGTAAATGGTTGAATATAATGATCTAATTTTTGAAATCAGTCGCCCAGGCCGTGTCGGTTCAAGCCTTCCGGAAAGTGATGTTGACACAGTTAATTTAGAAGATAAACTTCCAAAGCATTTGATCCGTGATCAAGCAGCAGAGCTTCCGGAAGTATCAGAACTTCAGCTTGTGCGCCATTATACTGCGCTTTCTAACAAGAACCATGGGATTGATAATGGATTTTATCCACTTGGCTCTTGTACGATGAAATATAATCCGAAAATTAACGAAGATGTAGCTCGTTTAGATGGCTTTAGCCGTATTCATCCCTATCAGCCAGAAGAAACGGTTCAAGGAGCATTAGAGCTTTTATATAATTTACAAGAAGAGTTAGCGGTTATCACAGGTATGGATGCGGTAACGTTACAGCCTTCTGCAGGGGCTCAAGGAGAATGGACCGGTTTAATGATGGTTAAATCCTACCTTGAGCAAAAAGGAGAAAAAAGAACAACGGTACTTGTTCCGGATTCAGCTCACGGTACAAACCCTGCCAGTGCAACCGTTGCAGGGTTCAAAACGGTCACGATTCCATCCAATGAGGATGGTCTAGTCGACTTAGAGGAATTAAAGAAGCATGTTGATAGTGATACAGCCGCATTGATGCTAACAAACCCTAATACACTAGGATTGTTTGAAAAAGAAATTGTGGAAATTGCAAATGTGATCCATGAAGCAGGCGGATTACTGTACTATGATGGTGCAAATTCAAATGCGATTTTAGGGAAAACAACACCTGGAATAATGGGCTTTGACATCGTGCATTTAAATCTTCATAAGACGTTTACTGGGCCACATGGAGGCGGTGGTCCTGGAGCTGGTCCAGTAGGTGTAAATGAGAAACTTATTCCATACCTACCAGTACCTCGGGTTGAAAAAGACGGTGACAAATATGTATTAAACTCTAACCACCCACTTTCAATCGGTCGTGTAAAAGGATATTATGGGAACTTCGGTATTTTGGTTCGTGCGTACACTTACATTCGTACGATGGGACCTGTTGGATTACGTCAAGTATCTGAGAGTGCAGTTCTTCATGCGAATTACCTTCGTAAAAAGCTTGAGCCGTATTTTGATGCACCGTATTCACAAATTTGTAAGCATGAATTTGTTTTATCTGGGTCAAGACAGAAAAAACTTGGCGTTAGAACACTCGATATGGCAAAACGTCTGCTTGATTTTGGCTACCATCCACCGACGATCTACTTCCCGTTAAATGTAGAGGAGTGTTTGATGATTGAGCCGACCGAAACAGAGTCAAAAGAAACCTTGGATGCCTTTGCAGATGTGATGATTCAAATTGCGAAAGAAGTGGAAGAAAATCCAGCTATCGTAGTAGAGGCACCGCATACAACGGTCATTGGCCGATTAGATGAAGTACAAGCAGCAAGACAACCAATCTTGCGTTATACAAAAGAGGAAGCGGTAGAGAGAGAAACCGTAAAGTCTTAAACGAATGATTGAACATGAACCACTGGGAATGAAGTTAAAAGAGAAAATAAATCTCTCACAATGTCATTCTTGGTGGTTTAAAATAACTAAAAGCATCCTGACTGTTCATAGGAGTGAAAGATATGTCTATTGATTATGTTCGCAAGCCAGAATGGCTAAAAATAAAATTAAATACGAATGAACAATATACGGGCTTAAAAAAAATGATGCGTGAAAAAAAGCTTCATACGGTTTGTGAAGAAGCGAAATGCCCAAACATTCATGAATGCTGGGCTGTACGTAAAACGGCAACCTTTATGATTTTAGGAAGTGTATGCACTCGTGCCTGCCGATTCTGTGCGGTTCAAACAGGGCTTCCAACAGAGCTTGATTGGGAAGAGCCAGAACGTGTTGCTGAATCAGTGGAGCAAATGGGCTTAAAGCATGTCGTGATTACTGCCGTTGCTCGTGATGATCTAAAAGACGGAGGGGCTGGAGTTTTTGCGGAGACGGTACGGGCAGTGAGACGCCGCAATCCGTATTGCAGCATTGAAGTCCTTCCATCCGATATGAATGGGGAATATAACAACTTAAAAACATTAATGGATGCAAGGCCAGATATTTTAAATCACAACATTGAAACCGTAAGACGTTTATCACTGAAAGTTCGTGCACGTGCAACATACGAACGTTCACTTGAGTTTTTGAGACTCGCAAAACAAATGAATTCCAATATTCCAACGAAATCAAGCATTATGATTGGTCTTGGTGAAACAAAAGAAGAAATTATAGAAACGATAGATGATCTTCGTGCTAACGATGTCGACATTATGACAATAGGTCAATATTTACAGCCAACCAAACGTCATTTGAAAGTCCAAAAATATTGGAGTCCACAGGAATTTGCCGAACTGAAAAAAATTGCATTGTTAAAAGGATTTAGTCACTGTGAAGCAGGTCCGCTCGTTCGCTCTTCCTATCATGCTGATGAACAGGTTCAGGCAGTAAAAGCGAGCGTGTAATCATGAAAGGTAGAACGTTGGCGAGAAGGAGAGATTCGATGGTTATTACACTAACAGAGGTGGCATTGAACAGGCTAAAAGTAATGGAGTTGAAGGAAGAACAATCGCCTCGGATTGACGCCGATGTAGCTGGTGGATGTGGGATGTCTGTCAAGTTTACGCTTGTTTTTGACGAACCGCGACGAAACGATACGGTTATTGAACATCAAGGAATTCAAATTCGAATGGATCGTTTTACAAAACGCTATTTGGGTGATGAGACGCAAATTGATTATACGGATCAACACGGATTTTTAGTTGGAGAAAGCTTTGCATCAAGTGCATGTGCAATTGAAATAGATTAATGGAAGGAAGGTAAGATGAAGTTGAAGCTCGTGTACTAGAAGCATGGATGTCGACTACATTTGATGAGAGTGAACTGACTCTGGCAAATGAGGAGTTTCATTTAAATAAAAATACATTTACGGTTCCAATCGTTTGTGGGTGTCGCGATCTTGGAGAAGCATCTCGTCGTATTGCTGAAGACCTGCCATGCTTCGTACAAAAGGTGAACCAAGTAGAAAATCGCATGCAAGAACGAGGTTGGTAGGATATAAATAGACTAAGAAGAGTTCAAGAGGTTCTCTTTTCATTATACCCGAGTCTTTTTATCGTTATTGTCGGAAATATAAACCTTCTTTCCAAAGGCTGTGTGAAGAATAGTGTTGATTTGGTTGTTAGAGTGACAAAAAAATGGATGATGAAAAAATTGTATTCATTTTATGAAGTTTGCTTAGAGTTTCTACATGAAAAAAGTGCAATAAATGGTAGAAAGGAAAAAGGTCAATGATTTTGAAAAATGCACTAGATTTAAAAAAGAGCATAAAAGACTATCGACAGGGTATGTACGAATTGGCAAGGAATAAAGACATTTCTGATCCAGATGTAATAAAAATCAGCAAACAATTAGATAGGGAAATGATCATGTTGCAAAAAATGATAGATACAATTCATCCTTTACAAACAGGAACGTCTCGCTATCAGAATGACAAACATGATTAAAGAATAAATTGTGGAACCAACAACTCGTCGCTTTCAAACCTAGTGAAGTGTTCAAAATGACTTTCGAAAAGGGTGAATAAGAATCATTCTCTACTTATATTTTATTTAATCTAGTAAACCATCTTTTTTTGTAAGTGATTATTGTAAATGAAAAGTGAGGTCTTTAAAAAGTCTTACAGAGTCTGTTCAAAAAGGGAGGTTTTTTCCCTTTTTGAACAGACTCGAAGAAATAAGCGTAGTCGCTACATCTTTAAAAGTCTTACTATGAGTGGGTTTCTCATAGTAAGACGAGTTGCGAACGGAGCCATTGCAAGTCTTATAGAGCACCTTTTTGAACACGCTCTTACAGTAAACTTTTTAATTCGTAAGGTCTAATCTCTGTGCATGGAAATGTTAGGGAAAATTTTCAAGACGAAGAAGGCCATCACACGTTTTTTACTACCCTTTTTCTGTATTCTATGTTTTTCAAATTAAACACAAAAGGAGAGTCATAAATTGATAAAAGAATATGATGTTGTCATTATTGGTGGCGGAACGGGCGGATATGTTGCTGCTATTCGTGCATCTCAATTAGGTTTAAAAGCTGCAATAGTTGAAAAAGGAAAGATCGGTGGAACATGCCTTCATGCTGGTTGTATCCCGAGTAAGGCATTATTAAGAAGTGCAGAAGTGTATGCTAATACAAAAAATGCAGAAGAGTTTGGTGTCATTGCCCCTGAAGTTGGACTTGATTTCTCAAAAGTACAGGCTCGGAAAGAAGAAATTACGACTCGCTTATTTAAAGGGGTTCAACATTTAATGAAAAAAGGAAAAATTGATGTTTTTGAGGGTAAAGGAAGTATTTTAGAGTCTAGAAATGTTTTAGTGGAAATGAACAATGAAGAACGGGAAATCATACTAAACTCCCCAAATATTTTAATTGCAACAGGTTCCCGTCCAAGAACACTCCCCGGCCTAGAAGCGGATGGGCAATATGTGATGACATCAGATGAAGCACTGCAAATGGAAGAGCTACCAGATTCTATTATCATTGTTGGCGGCGGTGTCATTGGAATCGAATGGGCATCGATGCTCGTTGACTTCGGATTACAAGTAACAGTGATTGAATATGCAGATCGTATTTTACCGACAGAAGATAAAGATGTTTCAAAGGAAGTACAGCGTTTAATGAAGAAAAAGGGTGTTAAAATCGTAACAGGGGCAAAGGTACTTCCAGAAACGTTAGAAAAAGGTGAGTGTGTTTCGATTAAGGCGGAGCATAAAGGGAAAGAAACGTCATTTTCAGCAGAAAAACTATTAGTATCCGTCGGGCGATTACCAAACGTAGAAGGCGTTGGCCTTAACAATACTACGATTGAAATGGAGCGCGGTTTTATTCAAACAAATGAGTATTATCAAACAAATGAATTACACATTTATGCAATCGGTGATGTGATTGGCGGATTGCAGCTTGCTCATGTTGCCTCACATGAAGGAATCATCGCAATTGAACATATTGCAGGTGAAAATCCTACACCACTTGACTCGACTCTTGTTTCAAAATGTGTATACAGCAGTCCGGAAGTGGCGAGTGTTGGATTAACAGAAGGTGAGGCAAAGGATAAAGGTTATAAAGTAAAGACAGGGAAATTTTCCTTCCGTGCAATAGGAAAGGCTCTTGTTTTTGGTGAATCAGATGGTTTTGTCAAACTTGTTGTTGAAGAAGAGTCTAATAAGCTGTTAGGAGCGCATATGGTTGGACCGCATGTAACCGATATGATTACCGAAACAGGTCTTGCTCGAGTATTAAATGCAACGGCTATGGATATTGCTCATACAATTCACCCCCATCCAACATTATCAGAAGCAATTGGTGAAGCAGCACTAGCAGTATATGGCAAGGAAATTCATGCTTAGTGAGAAGAATTTAGGATATTGGAACTCCATATTAAACATGCTATCAGTATTGTTCTAATGGAAACTAGACTTATGATATACGTTTCATATAAATGATGTTGGTACTTTTTATTCTGTTATATGAAGGCGGATTTCACCCCTTATTTTTTTAACATTTTAAGTACAACCCTAAAGGATGGAGGAAAGGCATTGCATACAAAAGTAAATGACAACCGTGCGAATTTATTAATTTCATGTCCAGAAAAGCCTGGTATTATCTCGACTGTAACTAACTTTTTATTAGAGCATAAAGCTAATATTGTTCATTTTGACCAACATACGACAGATCCGCAAGCAGGTGTATTTTTTATGAGGATCGATTTTGATTTAGAGGACTTTGATTATTCGTTTGGACAACTTGAAAGTGACCTACATGTGCTGGCTAGGAATTATAATTTGGATTGGCAGTTGAGTAGTAATAAAAAAAAGAAACGAATGGCAATCTTTGTTTCCAAAATGGATCACGCTCTTATGGAGCTTATTTTGCGCTGGAAATCTAAAGAAATTCCAGTGGAAATCCCTATGGTGATTAGTAATCATGCTGATTTAAAAGAAGTAGTAGAGAGTTATGGAATCCTTTTTTATCATATCCCAATGTCTAAAGAAACGAAAGAAAATGGCGAACAGAAAGCATTAGAACTGTTGAAAGGGAAAGTAGACTTTATTGTTCTAGCAAGATATATGCAAATTCTTTCCCCTAATTTCATTTCCAATTATCAAAACCAAATTATTAACATCCATCACTCTTTCTTACCAGCATTTGTTGGAGCAAATCCTTATGTGAGAGCGTTTAACCGCGGAGTAAAGTTAATTGGAGCAACTGCACACTATGTAACCAATGATCTTGATGAAGGACCAATTATTGAACAAGATGTACAGCGGATTAATCATCGCTATACAGCAGAGGATTTAAAGATTGCCGGACGTCATGTGGAAAGAAGGGTTCTTGCCGAAGCCGTTTCCTGGCATGTTGAAGATAAAGTACTTGTTCACGGTAATAAAACGATCGTCTTTACATGAGTTGACTTTATACTGTGGTTCTGGGAAAGATTAGCTTTTGTCTTAATAAATAGAAGGATACAAAAGCAGCCAAGCGCTTTTCAAAAAAAGTCATGGCTGCTGCTTTTCATGGTTCTCCCTGTTTGAGTGATCACGCAGTGTATGATAAGAGCCTGAAAAGAGATAAATAAGGAAGATAGGGGGAGATGAGGGTCATTGGTAGTAACTGAACATGTATTTAACGTTGCTTTAGCTATTTTTGGGTATGGATTTTTCTTAACTAGGATCAGTTCAGTTCTGTTTTAATAGCTCCTAAAATTAGTACAGTATAAACAGTTTTAGTGCAAAAAAGAGCAGGCTGCAAAATCAAAGAAAATATTAATTAAACGGGTACCCTTTTTTTTATTCATTTTCATTTTGGTTATTCGTTTTTTCATTGGCGGCATAGGTTTTTATATTACACTTATTTCTCTTCCATTACTCGCAATTCTTCTATTCTTTTTATCAAAGTGCTATTTAGGTATTGCTGACTAACTCGTTATAAATTCACACAATTTCATCTTGCTTTTATCGGTACTGGGGTTCCTAGTTCTAAAACCCATGAAACAACTAAAAATGAATCTCTCGAAGGGCTTTCGAGAGATTCATTTTTAGTGTGCCAGGGATGCCACATTCTCTAGGGTTCAATCAGATCTATGATCCGACGTGAATCGCGCTCTAAATTATCAGTCATGTAGATCAGTGTGATGAATGCGACCTTACACGGTGACTGATGAGAGATTCATTACAGCAGCTACCGTGACAACAGGAGGCTAGTAGTATCTTCGCGAACGGACTTTTATCGAAAACATGTTTAAATGCGTAGGGATAGACTTATTATAAGTTAGAGGATCTGATGAAATAGACATTCGAAATCTCCTTCTTGCTCATTTGTCTTGCAAAATACACTTGTAATTCTAGTTATAAATATTCCTGTTAACAGTATTCTACTATTGTGATATTTATACTACAAAAAACTAGATTGATTGCTCAATATCGTCTACGATAGTAATTAATAAGTTAAAGTGGGAGAGGTTCTTTTTTGAAAACATTAAAGTCACTCATGTTTTGGAAGATATTCGTCATTAATTTATTGATTATGCTTGCGTTGTTAGGGCTGATTTTTTTTATGTCACAAGCAGTTCTACCTGAAATAGCTAAAGATAAATATAAAGATATAACCAATGAAACAGTATTAAGATTACAAGATCAAATAAAGACGATAATAATAGATTTACAGGAATTGGGCCGGTCTATTCAAACTAATTCTGTTGATAGTAATTCTTCGCAGCTTCATAATCAAATAGAACAAATTGTCGAGTATTCTTCGTTTATAGATAGTGCAACAATTGTTGAAACGGGTGGTCAGATCACGAAATACTATCCAGAGGATTTAGAAGAAGTGTTAAGAGATCAAAACTTTCAAGACAGAGAATATGTTCAAAAAGCAATCGAAACGAAAGAAATTTATATAAGTAATGTAGTTTCAGCTGTTACGGGTAGATTCGTATTAGTTGTTGCTATTCCAATTTTAGGCGAGCAAGGCGAGGTTCTTAACGTAGTTAACCTAATCATACGAATTGAAGATAACCCCATTTTTAGTTCAATCATTAACAATATTAGAATTGGTGATGGATATGCTTATATTGTAGATAAACATGGGAGACTATTGTCTCATCCTTTACCTGATAGAATTGGTGAGGATGAAAGCTCAAATCTTGTTGTTCAAAAGGTTTTAAAGAAACAATCAGGTTATGAAGAAGTAATAAATTCAAATAACATTCCGATGTTAGCATCCTATCGGTATATCCCTATACTTGACTGGGGTGTGGTTGCACAGGTTCCTGTTTCGTACACACAAATATACTTTAAGACCTTTCAGGACACGTTATTTTACCTTTCATTTGTGTTATTCTTATTTCTATCTATTTTTACAGCTCTGTATACTAGACAAATTATTAAGCCAATTAAGGAATTAGAAATAGCAGTAGGTCAAGTAGCTCAAGGCTATTATAGTAAGAGGATGAATGTTAAACAGATTAATAATACTGAAATTGGTAAATTATCAAAGCGTTTTAATGAAATGGCTGAGTATATAGAAGAAGCAAATGAGAATATTGAAACGAAGGAAAGACTTTTAATCGAACAGAGAGAGTTCCTTCGAAAAATTATAGATTCAAGTCCTAACTTTATTTATGCGAAAAATAGCAAAGGGCAGTATATGTTAGCTAATCACTCGTATGCGACGTTTTACGGGACAACTGTTGAGGGAATGTTACGAAAGACCGAAGCTGATTTTAACCCTAACATGGAACAAGTAGAAAAGCATTTACAGGAAGATCGATTGATTTTTAATAAGCTCGACGATCACTACGTAGAGGAAGAGGTTTTAATTGATAAAAACGGTAACGTGAAATGGGTACAAACCACTAAGATCCCGCTGATTTCAATCGGATCCAAGGATGTTCATGTATTATGCATATCCAATGATATTACTGATCGGAAAGTAGCAGAGGAAATTATTAGAAAGTCCGATAAACTATCTGCTGTTGGAGAATTAGCCGCAGGTGTAGCTCATGAAATAAGGAACCCTCTAACAAGTATTCAAGGTTTTCTGCAATTCATTAAGCCAAATTATGAAGAAAAGCGATATTTCGATATCATGTTGTCTGAGATTGAGCGAATTAAATTAATTATTGGTGAAATGTTGGTCTTGTCAAAGCCACAAGCTGAAAAGCGTGAAATAAAGGATATCAGAGAAGTCTGTCAAAGGATTATTGACTTGTTTGAGTCAGAAGCAAATTTGAATAATGTTCAAATTACGACTGAATTTGCTTCCAGTATTCCGAATATATGGTGTGAGGAAAATCAATTAAAACAGGTGTTTGTAAATATTTTAAAAAATGCAATCGAGTCCATGGTAAACGGTGGTCAGATTCTGGTTCGAATTAAGAAGGAAGGCGACAGCCATATTATAGTTCGTTTTGTCGATCAAGGAATGGGAATAGACAAAGAACGAATTGAACGATTAGGTGAGCCGTTTTATTCAACGAAAGAAAAAGGTACTGGTTTAGGTCTAATGATTAGTTACCGCATCATTGAACACCATAATGGAAGAATCAAGATTTCTAGTGAGAAAAATCAAGGTACGACAGTTGATGTGATTTTACCAGTGAAAAATAAATAGGACGTTATCAGGAACCTAGAAGCATTCCATTTTTGGAGTGCTTATTTTTTTACATATATTAAAATAATTAAATATAAATTGTCAACTTACTTAAAACAAACTTTTTATTGAAATATGGGAGGTTATAAGACAACATACAAAGTAATTGAGATCTGAGGATGAAGTTATCTGAATATTATTGACAATCTAGCAATTTATCGGCACTATATACTAAACTAGCAATTTTATTTTAATAATTATTTGTGCTTTTGTTAGGGGGATGGAGAATGAATAAATCAAAAAGCTGTTGTGCAGTTAGTCGGTTAGAAATTGAACCTAAGTCCAAGAAGATTAACCATAATATTTACTCTTCTTCAAACCAAACCGTAAATAAGGACGATATGGTGTACATCGCTGGAGGAAACTTTCTAATGGGAACGAATGCAGCTGATGGGTTTCAAGCTGATGGAGAGGGCCCAGTAAGAGAAATCAGAGTAGATCCTTTCTATATAGGGATTGACACTGTAACGAACGAACAATTTCAACAATTTGTAAATGAAACGTCGTACAAAACAGATGCTGAACAATACGGCTGGTCGTTCGTTTTTTATCAATTTGTTAGTGACAAAGTAAAATCAACTGTCACACAGCAAGTGGAGTCTACCCCGTGGTGGTGGGTGGTGGAAGGTGCTTATTGGAAACAACCAGAGGGTCCTGATTCTTCCATTATCGAGCGATTACATCACCCTGTCGTTCATATATCGTGGAACGATGCCCAGGAATATTGCAGATGGGCGGGAAAACGACTTCCGACAGAGGCTGAATGGGAGTTTGCGGCCCGAGGTGGATTAGAGCAGAAAAAGTATCCTTGGGGCGATGAACTAACACCAAATGGAATTCACCATTGCAACATTTGGCAAGGTAAATTTCCCTTACAGAACGACATGGGGGATGGATATGCTGCAACCGCACCAGTCAAGTCTTATTTCAAAAACGGCTATGGTCTTTATAATGTTTCTGGGAATGTGTGGGAATGGTGCTCTGATTGGTTTACAACGAACATCAAGCAACAGGGAGGTTCATTTAATCCAAAAGGACCGATAACAGGACAAAACCGAGTCATTCGCGGTGGGTCTTACCTGTGTCACCAATCTTATTGCAATCGATACAGAATTGCAGCGCGAACTTCTAATACACCAGACAGCTCTTCAGGACATATGGGCTTCCGTTGTGTAGTAGATGTTTAAAATAGAATAAAAGAGCTTGTTCAAAAAGGGCGGTTTTCCCTTTTTGAACAAGTTCGAAGCAATGAGCGAAGCCACTGCAATGTTTTAAGTCGATCCGAGTGGTTTTCTCGGATCGACGCGCAGTGAGTGAAGCCATTGCAACGCCGCATTAGGAGAGAGGATATTCCTTTTTATACGAAAGCTAAGGCGTAAGTCCTAGTTTTCATTCATCGTGGTATTTGCTAAAACATGGGGGTTTTGAACAAGCTCTAAAAATGAAAAGTATTGATAAATTTGAAGAAGACTCCTTGAGAATAAAGGTCTCTTCTCTTTTTTTGATAAAAATCCAATAAAAATTAATGAAAATTCACTGAAAATTGAATGGTTTTTCTTCTTTAAATTGAAAGCGCTATCACATACACTTTGATTATTATCGTGTCATTGTTGTTAACAATGCTATCAATGGTGGAAAGTATTGTTAGAGTTATTAATGAGGTTGGAGAGAGGTGATTAGTTTGGAAGTAAGAGTAGTAGGTAAAGAGCTAACTATTTTTGGGGAGGGTCCATTTTGGGATCAAGATAATCAGTGCCTATTTCGAGTTGATGTTGCAAAGAAGAAAATAATTGCAACGGATCTCACAACAGAAGAAGAGAAATTCTATCACTTTCCAGAACCAGTAACATCAATGGTTAAGTATTCGAAAGATGAACTGATTGTCGTGATGAAAGACGGGCTTTATTTATTTAACATGGATGAAGAAACATTGCAACCTTTTATAAAACCTAATGGTCTAAACGAAAAATTGCTATTAAATGATGCCAAATGTGATTCTAGAGGTAGGCTTTGGGTAGGGTCAGTTAATGATGATTTTAAGTTGTTCAAGGAGGAAATCATTTCTGAATTTACTGGAGGAAATGCACTTTTATATCGAGTAGATACAAACTTAGATATTCATAAAGCGAAAGATATGATCACTGTTTCAAATGGACTTGATTGGGATCGTGAGCGAAATATTTTGTATTACGTAGACTCAGCCACACAAGGTATTGCTCGCTTTGACTATGATCCTGATACTGGGAAAATAGAAAACGAAGAGAATGTTTATACATTTGAACAGTTAGAAGGGTTTCCAGATGGCATGACGATTGATCGAGAAGGCATGCTATGGGTGGCTCTATTTAAGAGTGGTAAAGTCGGCAAACAGAATCCTACAGGTGGAATGGTAGCAAAAATCGATCCGTTTAAAAAGCAGTGGATTGATACGATTACTCTGCCAACAACTCATGTAACATCATGTACGTTTGGTGGTGAGAATTTAAATACATTGTTTATTACAACGGCACTTGAGCTATTGCCAGAAGAGGAACGAGCGAAACAGCCATTAGCTGGTCGATTATTTGCAGTAGATCTCAAAGTGGGTGGGTATGCACCAGTTGCATTTCGAGAAACAGCAGGAACGAGTTAGAGTTATCTTACCCTTTACGAATTAATTTGAAAGCGCTTTTATGGGATTGTTGTAATTGTACAATACTGCTTAAATTCAAGGTTTAACGTTAAAACGATACCTGAGAGAAAGGTGAACGCGAGAAAATTTTAACAGGAAACCTTATGGACTTCCTCATGAGAAATACTGTTTCACAAATAGGTATTTGAATTTCCTGATAAAAGTAAAGGAGGCTCAAGGATGGGAGCATTTATTCTTCGAAGGTTATTACAAACGATTGTCGTATTGTTTTTCGTAACATTGATTGTCTTTATGATTATTCAATTACTTCCTGGGGATCCGGCGCAAGCGATGCTAGGAGCGGATGCAAGTACAGAAGAAATTCAGAAATTACAAGAAGAGTTAGGGTTGAATGACCCACTTCTTATTCAATATTTCAACTGGGCTACTGGAGTTTTAACAGGAGACTTAGGTCATTCAATTTATTATAAAGAAGCCGTTTCGAACATCATGAGCACACGCTTTCCAGTTACGTTGACGATAGGGATTTCTGCGTTAATTGTAACGGTGCTTATTGGTATACCACTTGGAGTCATTGCAGCGGTTAACCGTGGAGGGAAAATGGATTCTTTTATCGTCGTTCTATCAAATATTGGGATTGCTACACCAAACTTTTGGTTAGGAATTTTGGGCGTTTATTTTTTAAGTCTCAAGTTAGGTTGGCTGCCAGTCCAAGGGTATGTTTCTCCTTTTACAGACTTTAGTGAAGGTTTAAAAACGATTATTATGCCTGTTTTTGTTTTAGCAACTGTGACGATCGCATCGATAATGAGACAAACCAGATCATCGATGCTTGAAATTATTCATCAAGACTTTATTCGGACAGCAAGATCAAAGGGACTAAAAGAGAGGTTCGTAATCATTAAACACGGTTTGCGTAATGCACTTATCCCTGTAATTACATTACTTGGATTACAACTTGGAAATATTATTGGTGGTACGGTTTTAATTGAACAAGTTTTTAATATACCAGGGATGGGATCGCTATTAGTAAGCTCTGTTTTTATGAAAGATTTCATAGTGGTTCAAGCATGTGTACTAGTTATCGCGATTATGGTCGTTTTTGCGAACTTATCGGTGGATTTAGCATACCGGTTTATTGATCCGCGAATTAAATATAAATAATTAGAAAGGGTGTGAAGAAATGGCACTGGAAGCATCGCAAAAAGTAGCTACTGCAATTCCGCATAGGAAAAATGAGTTTCAAAAGTTTTTAAAAGTATTGCTCGCCCGGAAAATAGTAGTAGTTAGTTTAAGCATTCTTTTCTTATTATTGGTTGTTTCAATTTTCGCCCCTTGGATTGCTCCTTATGATCCTTATAGTCAAAATATAGCAAACTCACTGCAATCTACTAGTCAGGAACATCTTTTAGGTACAGATCAATTAGGTCGAGATGTCTTAAGCCGAATTATTTATGGTTCCCGAGCTTCACTGATTGTAGGTTTTGCCTCTGTAGCTTTAGCTGGTGTTATTGGAACTTCTCTTGGTTTGATTGCTGGTTTTTTTGGGGGCATTCTTGATACTTTAATTATGCGAATAATGGATGCATTACTAGCGATTCCAGCGATTGTTTTGGCACTTTCCCTAGGTGCAGCAATGGGAGGTGGATTAGTAGGAGTAGTTGTTGCTTTAGGAATAGCGTTAATTCCTACTTATGCACGGTTAATGCGGGGACAAGTGATGTCTGTGCGAGAAATGGATTATATTAAAGCAGGTGAAATAAGCGGTATTAGTAATCTACGTAATATCCTAGTTCATGTACTTCCCAATTGTCTATCACCTATTATTGTATTAGTTACATTAAATTTAGGTGTAGCGATTTTAGCTGAAGCAGGACTTAGTTTTCTAGGGCTAGGTGTAAATCCACCGCAAGCTGCATGGGGGTCAATGGTAAATGATGGGTATCAACACCTTTCAAGATTACCTGTGTTATCGTTTGCTCCAGGGCTCTGTATAGTGTTTGTAGTTATGGCATTTAACATTGTAGGTGATGCTTTACGGGATGCTTTGGATCCGAAGCTTAGAGGTTCATTATAGTCTTTTGAAAGACTATAAATATAACATTTCTATACAGAAAGTGTAGGTGAGTAACAAAAATGAGTCATTTATTAGAAGTGAACCATTTAAAAACCTATTTCAAATTAAATGACCAAACGGTAAAAGCGGTGGATGATGTTTCCTATTACGTTGATGAGGGAGAAATTGTTGCGGTTGTTGGAGAAAGTGGTTCAGGAAAGTCTGTTACCCAATACTCTAGTATTAAATTAATCCCACAATCTGGAGAAATCGTCGGTGGTGAAGTCCTATTCGAGGGTGAAGATTTATTGAAATATGATACGAATAGTGAGGAAATGCGTCAAGTTCGTGGTGGCAAAATAGGAGTGATTTTCCAAGAACCTATGACTTCGCTAAATCCCGTTTTGACTGTTGGTGAACAAATTATTGAATCTGTCATATTGCATAAGAAAGTATCTCGAAAACAAGCGAAGAAGCGTGCAATGGAACTGTTAACCATGGTCGGAATCCCTGATGTAGAGGAACGGGTGAGTTATTACCCTTTTCAATTTAGTGGCGGTATGCGCCAGCGTATTATGATCGCAATGGCCATGTCTTGTGATCCTAAATTATTAATAGCAGATGAAGCAACAACAGCTTTAGATGTTACAACTCAAGCACAATTACTAGAGCTTTTAAAGGATATTGTAAAAAAAACCAATACGTCCATCGTATTAGTCACACATAATTTAGGCATTGTTGCACGCTATGCCGACCGCATCTATGTCATGTATGCAGGGGGAGTTGTAGAATCAGGAAATAATAAAGATATTTTTAGTAAGCCCAAGCACCCTTATACGATTGGTTTATTGAACTCAGTGCCAAGACTCGATGATCCTAAAGACCGTAAATTAATTCCTATTGAAGGGTTACCGCCTAACTTAGCAAATAAACCCACAACCTGTTCTTTCCTTGAAAGATGTCCGTTTCAAACAGAAATATGTAAATCTTCACCAGCCCCGAAGTTAGTTGAACTAGAAAGTGGCCATTATGTATCTTGTTATGAAGAAATCAATGACAAGGGAAATCTGAAGTATGAAGCAGAATTCGCTAGTGCTAGTGAACAAACATTAATGAAGCGTGAATGGACGTCTAAGGAAAATAACGATGTCGTTTTAGACGTTAAAAATTTAAAAACGTATTTTCCTTTTACTAAGGGATTATTGAATAAGAAGATAGCAGATGTAAAAGCGGTTGATGATGTTTCTTTTAAAGTTTACAAAGGTGAAACTCTTGGTCTTGTAGGGGAAAGTGGCTGTGGAAAAACAACCGTTGCAAGAAGTATTATGCGGATGTATGATCCGACAGACGGAGAGATCATCTTTAATGGTACAGATATTGGGAAATTGCCTAAAAGCAAGCTTAAGGATATTAGAAAAAAGATGTCACTTGTTTTTCAAGATCCAAGTAGCTCACTAGATCCAAGACAAAAGATAGGAAATATTATAGGAGAACCTTTAATCATTAATAAACTAGAGTCTAGTAAAGAGAGTTATAATAATCGCGTTGATAAGTTAATGCGTCTAGTTGGATTGGATCCTAACTTAAAAGACCGTGTGTCACATGAGTTTAGTGGTGGACAACGACAACGTATTGCCATTGCCCGTGCACTAGCAAGCAATCCTTCGTTAATTGTATGTGATGAAGCAATTTCAGCTTTGGATGTATCGATACAAGCGCAAATTATTAATCTATTAGAAGAATTGCAAGAAAAACTCGGGTTAACTTACTTGTTTATAGCTCATGATTTGTCTGTCGTTCGTCACATCGCAGACCGAATAGCCGTCATGTATTTAGGGAAAATAGTTGAAATTGGAGATTGGAAATCGTTATATGATAACCCAAAACATCCGTATACGAAAGCTTTATTATCAGCTGTGCCAATACCAGATCCGTTTGTTGAGGAGCAACGTGAATACCAAGTACTAAAAGGTGAAGTTCCGAGTCTATTATCGAGACCTAAAGGGTGTGTTTTCTCTAATCGTTGTCAGATTGCAACTGATGCATGTCGTGAAATAGAACCCCCATTAAAGGAAAGTGAAAAGGGTCATGAAGTCGCGTGCATTAAAGTATAACCTGTCAACATGATGAGTATAACTTGTTCGAGATTAAGGTATCATTTCTTTCAACTGATTGTATTTTTGGCCACGCTTTCATATTTTGTGATGTCAGGGGGGGTTTTGTGGAAGGAAAAGTATGTTTAATTACAGGTGGAGGAACAGGTATTGGTCGTGCGATTGCGCTTCGTCTTGCCAAAGCTGGTCTGAACGTGATCATTAATTACTCTCGCTCAGAGCAAGAGGCACTAGAAACGAAAAGTGAATGTGAACAGCTTGGAGTTAAAGCAATGGTATACAAAGCTGATGTTTCGAATGATCAGGAAGTACGCAAGATGATGAATGACACAATTAATAGTTTTGGACGATTAGATATTTTGGTCAACAATGCAGGAGTAACGAATATAGTCCCGTTAGAAGATTTAGAAGGTTTGAAAGAAGAGTACTGGGATCGGGCGATGGCTATTAATGTGAAAGGGGTATTCTTCTGTTCCCGTGCAGCCTCTGAACAACTAAAAGTAAACAACGGGTGTATCTTAAATACTGCATCTGTAGCGGGGATGACGGGACAGGGAAGTTCCATTGCCTATGCTGCGTCAAAGGCTGCTGTGATTAGTTTAACAAAATCATTGGCACGAGCTCTTGCACCTGAGGTAAGGGTAAATAGTCTTTCGCCTGGTATGGTCCTAACACGCTGGACGGAAGGGAAGGATGAACCGATTAAACGTTTTGCAGAAAATGCCCCTCTCGGTAGAGCTGCTACACCAGAAGATGTTGCAGAGGTGGCATACTCATTCATTGCCAACGCTAGTTTTGTTACTGGACAAAATATAGCGATTGACGGCGGAATGTTAATGTAGGAAGGAGGAGTTTAGTACAACATTAAATATTCGGAAAAACTTCGTTTACTAGTGGTGTAAACATGCTGTAAACAGTACTTATGCGTTCAAGCTATGCAATTTAGTGAAACATTAAAATTCTAGGGGGCGTTCTGATTTGAAAGGAAAACAAATAACAATCGTATTCTTTTTTATCATGTCAATTATGTTCGTACTTGCTGCATGTTCTAACGATAGCAGCACTGAAGTTGTTGAAGAAAGACAAGAGAATATTGATGAGACAGTGAAAGAAGTTAGTGAAGAAGATAAGTATGGTGGTTCAGTGAAAATAAGAATCGCTCAACAACCAAGAAGTTTTGGTTATCCTTTGGCAATCGCAAATAACCCTACACCATCGCTTCCTGTTGCACAACCTGCACTTGAAACATTGGGACGCTATAATTTAGATGGTACGGTTGGACCGTGGTTAGCAAAAGAGTGGGAAATGGATCCTGATGCAAAAACAGTGACAGTTTATTTAGAAGAAGGAATTAAGTTTCATGATGGCACAGATTTTAATGCAGAAGCTGTAAAGTGGGTGTTTGACGAGGTTATCAAAACTCAGCCTTCTTTGACTGTAATTGGTAGTGTGGAAATAATAGATGATCATACACTTGTCTTCCATTTTGACGAATGGGTTTCTGGTGCTCATATCAACATGTTTACAGTTGTTCCAATTGGATCACCAACTGCGTACGAGGAGCTAGGGGAAGAAGGAAACTGGAACCATCCGGTAGGAACAGGACCATTCAAATTTGAAAGCATGGAAAATAACGATTATATCAAGTTTGTTCGAAATGAGGATTATTGGAAAGAAGGGTTGCCTTATTTAGATAGCCTTGAATTTAAAATCATTGCTAATGAAACAACTGCTAAAAATGCCTTTTTAGCAAAAGAAGTAGATGTTGCTTTAATGTTAGGGGCTGACACGATATCTGAATTCGAAGGTTCATCCGATTTTAAGGTTGTGCATCCATCAACAAATTCAGGTTTAGTTGGAATTGGTATGATTCCGAATACAAGTGATCCTAATTCACCGTTATCCGATGTTCGAGTGAGAAAGGCGATCACTTATGCGATCGATCGAGAGCAGATTGCAGAAACGGTTTTCCGTGGGTATGCGACGACTTCAAATCAGTTTACATTACCTGGAGAGTGGAGCTATAACCCTGATTTGGATCCGTTTGAATACAATCCTGAAAAGGCGAAGCAGCTGTTAGCAGAAGCAGGCTACCCAGATGGATTTAAAACAAAAATCACAACCCAAAACCAGAGAAACTTCTTAATGCAAGCAGTTCAAGGATATTTAGCTGAAGTGGGAATTGAAGTAGAAGTTGATGTCGTTGAACAAACTCGTTTAATGTCGATGATCTATGAAGAAGGTTGGGAAGGTTTCACTGAGTTTATTTATACAACAGCTGGTGATGAACTAGGGACATTAATGAGACCGTTCTTCGGACCGGACCCAGTGTTGTGGGGTAATATAACAGAATTACCAGACGATGTCGTAGATTTAATTGTCGCATTTGATACTGAATTGGAGGAAGGAGCTCGTGAAAAGCTAGCTCATGAACTGCAATCAACAGTGATGGAAGAACATCATATGATCACACCATTTTTCATTTCTCGAGTCCCGTATTTGAGACAAAACAATGTTCATGATGACGGGTATTGGACACTTCGTTCTGACTATTTCACTCCTGAGAAACTATGGGTTGAGAAGTAAAGAAATAAAATATAAAGAGGTGACTAATTTAATAGATTTAAATGGGTCACCTCCCTATGTCTTAGCAAAAGGTAGTTTCTTATATGGAAATTGGACTGTTCTAATCGAACGACTAAATATCCTTAGCTTAGAAAGAGTTTCTAAACCGAATGATACGTTAGCACCTATGAAAATTCAGTCTAGCATTTTTACCTATCACTTTAGCATCAATAGTTATTTAAAAGGGGGGAATGAAATGAATAGATTGAGTGGAAAAGTAGCGATCATCACAGGGGCAGGAAGTGGTCAAGGGAAATTTGAAGCTAAATTATTTGCTGAATGTAACAGATATTGATTTTGAAAGCGTTCTCAGTACTGCTGAAGAAATTAAAGAAAGTAATGGGAAAGTACTCGCACTTCATCATGATATTTCTTAAAGAGAATGCTTGGAAGGCTGTCACAACAAAGACTGTTGAGAAATTTGGAAAAGTAGATATTCTTATCAATAATGCTGGAACTCATTTTGATACGAGAATGTCTGATATTTCTTTAGAAGAATGGAAAAAAATCATCAATATTAATGACAGGGACGTTTTTAGGTATCCAAGCTGTTGTTCCTCTAATGAAAGAAAATAGAGGAGATCCATTGTTAATATTGCTTCGATTGCCGCTAGAAGGGAGGAAGTTTTGCTCATTATAGCGCTTGAAAAGGTGGAGTTTGTTCGTTATCAAGTACAGTAGCTATCGAATATTTAGAAGAAAACATTCGGGTAAATGCTGTATGGGGCAAAGATAACTGAATAATAAGGGAGATGGCAAAATGTTAAAAGGGACAAAAGAGATTAAATATGAAACTACATTGGTCATGATTTTTTTCTTAGCTTGGGGTTTTCTCTATCTAGATAGGCAAGCGGTATCGATGTTAATGCCATTGATCATTGAGGATATTGCCCTTACTAATACGAAGATAGGTCAAATAAACATGTGGCAAACGATCGGATTTGCGATTTCAGCACCGATATTTGCAATTGTTTCTGATCGTCTAGGGCATAAAAAGAAAATCGTATTTTGGGCTACTTTTGTTACGTCAGTATTAGCGTTTCTTACGATGTTCGCTGATTCATACGGTTATTTATTAATAGTAAGAACACTACTTGGAGCAAGTGAAGGGGTCATTCTCCCTATTTCGATATCGCTTTTAGCGGCAGTATCAAGACCTACCAAGTTAGGAAGAAATATGGGGTTGGTTTACGCAGGGGCGGCAGTGATCGGTGTTGCAATCGGCCCGGTTGTTGTTACGCAGTTAGGAGAATTGTTTGATTGGAGATATGCCTTTTTATTTGTCAGTATCCCAAGTTTTATTGCTGCACTGCTAATCTTACGTTTTGTGAAGGAATCGGATTTGTCTGCTAAGGAAGATGGTCAAGAAAATATTAACTTCAGTATAAATAGTATTCTCAGTAGTTTGAAAAATAGAAACATTTTAACATGTGTTCTTTTAAGTATATTTTGTATGGGCGCAATGTGGACATTTAACTCGTTTCTTCCATTATATTTAACACAAGTTAGTATGTTATCTGTTACTAATATGGGAATCGTATTTTCAATATTCGGATTGTTTACAATAGCGTGGCAAGTGTTTATTCCGTATTCATCTGACAAAATTGGAAGAAAACCTGCAATGACAGGATATCTTGCTATGGCAATAGTGACACCGCTCGTCCTTTTCTTCTTCCCACAATCAGTAGCAAGTCTAGTGATTTTTGTAATGATTGGCGGAATTATTCTTGCAATGAATACGTTGTACCAAAGCATAATCCCAGTTGAGAGTGTGCCTGTAACGGTCATGGCAACAGCAAATGCACTCATTATGGGAACTGGTGAGTTAATCGGTGCATTCTCAATTGGTTTTTCCGGAGTAATGGCAGATAAGTATAGCTTAACGGCTGTAATGTTAGTCATCTCCATTTCTTATCTAATTGCATTCTTAATTTCCTTTGCTTTAATGGAAACGTTGAAAGGAAAAGCAAAACTAAAGGAACAACCATCAGTCAATGTGTCCTAGGAACTTGATGTTAAGAAGAATTGTATTATTACAATAATGATTTTTTATAAATAGGAAAAAAGATCTCAACTATTGAATAGGAGGTACAAATAATCAATGGCTAATCTCAATGAAACAATGAAAAAGTCAACAGAAAAGCTAGATAAAACGAATATTGTTTATGTCGTTTTAGATGATTCAGGTTTTTCGGACTTCGCGTGTTTTGGCTCAGAAATACAAACACCTAATATGGATTGGTTAGCAGAAAATGGATTGAGGTTTAATAATTATCATTCTCCTCCTACATGTTCACCAACTAGATCGTCTTTATTAACAGGACGTAATCATCACGCAGTTGGCATGGCGACTGTGGCAAATTTTGATTTTGGTCCTGATTATCCAAATAAGCGGGGACGAATAGTACCAGAAGCGGCAACGGTTGCGGAAGTATTAAAGGAAAATGGATATAACAATTATGCATTAGGAAAATGGCATTTATCGCCATCGCATCAAGCGACACCTGCTGGACCTTATGAAAATTGGCCACTTGGAAAAGGTTTCGACCGATTTTATGGATTTCTTGAAGATTCTTCTGACCAGTATAAGCCAGAAATGGTTAATGACAATACGTTCGTAGATGATGCGGAAGAAGAAGGATACCATGTTTCAGAGGCGCTTGTAAATAAAGCTAAGCAATATGTCACGGATCACGTATCGGTTGATCCGAGTAAACCGTTCTTTCTCAGCCTTAATTTTGGGGCACAGCACCAACCCGTTCAAGTTTTTAAGGAATACATTGACATGTATAAAGGCAAGTATGATGTCGGTTGGGATGTTATTCGAAGACAAAGGTTTGAACGCCAAAAAGAGTTAGGAATTATCCCGGAAGACACAGAATTTATTGGTCGCAACCCTGGAGTTGTAGCGTGGGAAGAGTTGACAGCAGATCAGAAAAAAGCATTTGCACGTTTTCAAGAAGCGTATGCAGGTTTCTTAACTCATACTGACGAGCAGATTGGACGTTTTGTTGACCACTTACAAACAGTAGATCAACTGGATAAAACGATGATCGTTGTCATATCGGATGACGGAGCGAGCTCTAGAGGAACAATGAATGGTTCCGTAAACCATACATTGTCCTATAACGGAATCGATCAAGATCTCGAATATATTATGGAAAGCTATGATGACATAGGGAGCGAGCATTCAAAAGCTGAATTTCCAAATGGTTGGGCTCAAGTAAGTAACACACCGTTTAAATTCTATAAAGCTACAACATTCGAAGGTGGTTTAAGGAATCCATTAATTATTTATCATCCAACCGCAATTGAAGAAAAAGGTGGAATCTGTAATCAGTATCTACACGTAAGTGATATCACACCAACCGTATATAACTTACTAGGAATTGAGTTGCCAAAAGAAGTGAAGGGTGTAAAACAAATGCCGCTTCATGGAAAAAGCTTTCTAGAAGCATTTAGCGATCCCAAAGCATTTATTAAAGACACTCAATATTACGAACATAATGGCATGCGTGCCATTTATCACAAAGGTTGGAAGGCCCTTGGTCTTCGCACTCCAGGTCAACCGTTTGAAGATGACACATGGCAGTTGTATCATGCTGAGAGAGACTTCAATGAAAATCACAACCTGGCTGAAACAAACCGAGAGAAGTTAGTGGAACTACAAAAGGTGTGGGAGGAAGAAGCCTTAAAATATAATGTGTTTCCAATGAGTGATGCAGGACCAAATGGATTTTCGTTCGTAGCTGACGATACTCTTCGTGCACGAAATCATTTTGTTTTCTATCCAGGAATGGCGCATTTGCCAGAAGGGGCTTGTCCGCTAACGATTAATCGTTCTTATTCAATAAGTGTACCCATTGTTAGAGAAACGGATAAAGAAGAAGGCGTTCTCTTTGCTCTTGGTGGAAATGAAAGTGGATATACACTCTACATCAAAGATAACCGTTTAGTTTATGAATACAATATGGGTACTGCTATTTACCAAGTAGAGGCTGACGAAGCTGTTCCAGTTGGAGAGACAACGGTTGAATTAAGGTTTCGACGTACGGGAGATTGCAAAGGGATCGCCTCCCTTCATTTTGATAACCGTAAAGTTGGAGAAGGGGAGATCAAACAAACGCATCCTTATAAAATCTCATTCGAAGGATTAGATATCGGTAAGGATAGTAGATATCCTGTTAGTTCAGATTATAAAGATTTAGGAGAGTTTGCTTTTACAGGAGAAATCAAAAAGGTTATTTACGATATTGAAGTGGAACAAGTAAACAGTTAATAGTTAAGGTATCTTAAACCGAAAAAGGTAGTCTCAATAAAGAGTCAACCTTTTTCGGTTTAGACTTTAAATTCAATAGTCATTATAAGGAATGGAGTGAATTTATTGGACGCAATAAGCAACCGATTACAAGGCCAGGTAGCGATCAAAAAGGGAAGACCACCCTTTTGAACAAGCTCTATAACAATATATATAATTCAGGGCTTATTACTTATAGTTGATATGTAAATGCAACTAAAATTTTACTAATCCTTAAAATTGAAAGTGAAGGAAGAGAAAGTTATTTTATGTTCTCAAATTTTTCCTTTTTTAAAGAGCGTAAGGTTTAATAAATAGCGGTTTTAAAAGAATTTAAATTTAATTGTAAAAAATTTCTGAATTCATTGACAAATGGGTGTGGTTAAGAGTAAAATTTTAGTTAGTTAGATAAAGCGTTTTCATTAGCGGAATTTAATTAAAAATCAGTTGAAAGTATAAGGGTGAAATTTTAGTTGTGATTATTCTTTATTATTATTCTTGCGAAGAGAGGTTTTGAGTATGTCGGATATTTTAGCTAAGAAGGTCGAAACGGGAAGTTACCAAACATTCTTTTATGAAGGTGGGGAAAAGTCAGCGGAAACGATAATCTTCCTGCATGGGAGTGGTCCAGGGGCAAGTGCAAGAACAAATTGGCAGGATGTGCTACCATATTTTAGTGAGAAGTTTCATGTCGTTGCCCCAGATCTTTTTGGATTTGGAGATACCGATCATCCGGAAGTTTACCCAACAAATGGAGCGAAGTGGATGTCGGCAAGAGTGGAGCAAATTATCGCATTAATGGATGCTTTAGAAGTAGAGAAGGCCCATTTAGTAGGAAATTCTTTAGGTGGAGTGATATCACTTAATCTCTTGATGTATGCTCCAGAACGGTTTGATCGTATCGTATTAATGGGCGCAGGCGGTGGATTAACTGAACCTACACCTGAGCTTGCCAAACTAGCTAATTTTGCTAGTGATCCAAGCCCGGCAAATTTTAAAAATTTATTAAGATGGTTTTTATTTGATGAAACATTCCTTGAAGAGAAGTTAGATGAAATTGTTTCAGAACGCCTTGAAAACTTTAATAAACCAGAAGTGCGTAGATCCTATGAAGCTAACTTTAAAAATTCTCACTTATCGGATATGCTCGTGCCACCTTCCGCACTTAAACGGATGAATAATTCCTTCTTGCTAATCCATGGACATGAGGATAGATTTGTCCCGCTAGAAAGTAGTCTTTATGTTATGAAGTATTTACCTGATGCTCAGTTACATGCATTTAAGCGCTGTGGCCACTGGGCACAAGTGGAGCAAAAAGATAGATTTATTAAACTGTCAACAGACTTTTTTAATCGAGAACTATAGTATAATTTGAAAGTGTATGAAAATTTAAGGTCGATCAAGTGCTGCTCTGTTAGAAGGACATTCACTTGATGCTATCTAATTATACAACATTAGAATATTAGACTTGAAGGTGTATCAAATGAAAAAAGACGATGCTTATCGATTTATAAAGAATCTTATTATTGAGGGGTATTGGGATCCAGAAAAAAGCATTAATGTAAATGATCTTGCAGAACTTTTAAACATGAGCCGGACCCCGGTACAAAAAGCTTTAACGCAGTTAGAACAGGTGGGATTTCTAACAATCATTCCACAAGTAGGCGTGTTTGTAAGAAAGCCTGAACGAAAGGAAGTTCTCGAACGTGTTTTTGTTTGTGCTAGCTTAGATGCTTTAATGGCAGAACAGGCTGCATCTACTTTAAAGGATGAGGATTATATTTATTTAGAAGCAACTTTAAGAGAGATGGACGATCCTAATTTGTCAAATGAAGAATACTCTATTCTCAATGTTGCTTTTCATCAGACGATTTATGAAGCATCTGGCTTTAGTTTCACGATAAATACAGCCAAAGAGCTTTGGGAGTATTTATATTTTGTAGGAAGTTTAGAAGCATTATTTAAAACTAAAAGAAGAAAGCGTTCGCAAGCAGAACATTGGTTGATATTTTTTGCCTTGAAAGACAGAGATGGTAAGTTAGCAAAGGAATTAATTGAACTCCATTTGCGAAGGGTCGCAGAAGTTATTGATCAAAAATTTTCAAATAACTCAAATTAGCGGGTGTTAGATTAATAATTCAATAGATGGTGTTAATGAAAAGAAATGATTATGACCTAAAGGGAGGTATATGAATGGAACAAAGTGTGTTGGAACTTAATAAGGATTTAGTGGCAAAAGCGAGGAATCTTATCCCTAAACTAAGAGAGTATAGTGAGGAGATTGATAGAACTAGTAAAATTCCAGATGAGGTCATTGAACTCTTGCAAAAGGAAGGTCTATTGAAGATCCTACGTCCTGAGATGTTTGGTGGCTACCAAACCAATATGAGAACATATACGGAGGTTGTTACGGAAATTTCCCGTGGGAATGGTTCAGTTGGTTGGTTTGTGTCACTAAGTAATATTAGGGATTTTATGATTTCCTACGCATTTGGAGATAAAGCATTAGAAGAGATCTATGTACCTGGAAAAGATGTCATTTTAGCAGGGAATTTCAAACCGATCAAATGTGACATCAGAAAGGTAGATGGGGGATATTACATTGAAGAAGCTCAGTGGCCATTTGTTTCGGGTAGTCCACATGCGGACTGGTGTTATTTTGGATTTCCTATAGATGATGGAAATGGCGGAATGGAAATGGCGATTATGGTTGTTCCACGTGAAGAACTGAATGTATTAAACGACTGGTTTGTTATGGGCTTAAAGGGTTCAGGCAGCAACAGTGTGAATGCAAAAGGTCTTTTCGTTCCAGATCACCGGGTGTCGTTAGATCGCTTAGCGAGCAAAGGTCATTACATCATTGAACCACTTAAAGAGGTCCCGTTGTATAAAACACCTTTTGTTCCTTCGCTCACGTTATCAATTGTCGGACCTGCTTTAGGGCTTGCACAGGCGGCAATGGATTTCCATATGGAACGAGTCCAAAAGGCGGGTATAGGTAACACTTATTATACAAAAATGAATGAGGCTCCTATCACTCATATGCAGACGGCTCAGGCGCAATTGAAAATTGACTCAGCAGAGCTTCATCTTTACCGGGCGGTTGATAGATTAGATGCTTTTTCTGAGCAGGGTCATAAGATGACAATGGAAGAAGTTGTTCAGATGAAAGCTGATTTCGGTTATGTTAACCAGCTTTGTAAGGAAGCGATTGATTTGATGGTTGCTGGAGCAGGTTCGATCTTCACATATGAAAAGAACGCATTCCAGTTAGTGTACCGAGACTTTTTGACGATGCACTTGCATGGGTTTATAACACCTTCAAGTTTAATTGAAACCTATGGTAGAGTACTTTGTGGTCAGGAACCAAATACGTATTTCCTATAATTAATAAACTGTATTGAAAAATTTAAGTTTGGTTTTATGTGACTGAAAATTAATTCTATTCACTTTATTTATAATATTCTTCAAGTTGAAAGCGTATTCATAATTTGAAAATTTTAGGAGGATGTAAATATGAGTTTACCAGAAATCGCTAAGTTAGGGCATGTTGCATTAGTGACGACAGATCTTAAGAAATCTCTTTGGTTTTTTAAGGAGATCGTAGGATTAGAAGAGACGGAAACTGTAGATGGAGTCGTTTACTTACGTGCTTGGGGTGATTTTGAGCACCATACACTTTCTTTAACTGCTGGAGAAAAGTCTCATGTGGATCATATTGCTTGGAGAACGAAACGGCCGGAAGATGTGGAAGGATTTGCTAAACTTCTTCAAGAAGCAGGAACAGAAGTGAAGTGGGTCGAAGCAGGAGAAGAAGCAGGCCAAGGAAGAGCCATTCGTTTTAAACTGCCAAGTGAACATAGCTTTGAGCTTTATTATGATATCGAAAAACCATTGGCTGAACCGTCAAAAAGGTCTGTTTTGAAAAATCAAACGTACAAAGCTTGGGCGCGTGGCGTTTCACCGCGGAGAATCGACCATGTTAACCTTCTCACATCTCTGAAGGCAAATGAGATTTCTAGTTATTTAGAAGAGAAGTTAGGGTTTAAAATGCGTGAATGTATCCAAGCACCTGATGAATCACTACTCGGGGCTTGGTTGAGTGTTACACCATTGGTTCATGATATTGCAATTAGCCATGATCCATTCGCTCCAAGTACACACCAAATTCACCATTTGTCTTACTGGTTGGACAATGCACAAGACTTACTAAGGGCAGCAGACATCCTAACGGAACATGGCATCGAGTTTAAAGGACCAGGAAAACATGGTATTTCTCAAGCTATGTATATCTATGCCATTGACCCTGGAAGCGGGGTACGTGTTGAGTTGTTCACAAATGGTTATTTAATCTTTGAACCGGATTGGGAGCCAATTGTGTGGACGTTAGATGAAATGGATATCGGTTTTACATTTTGGGGAGATCAAATGGATACTAAGCCTGAGAACAATCCAACGATTGAAGCGTAATGTTTGATAGATTTAAAGTATATCAATTAAATAGCATTCGAGAATTAGAAAGGGGTATTTTAAATGGATGATCGTAAATTTCGAAACGCAATGGGAAAGTTTGCAACAGGTGTAACGGTTATTACAACAGAAATTGATGGTGAGGTACATGGGATGACAGCAAATGCCTTCATGTCCGTCTCGCTTGATCCAAAGCTTGTAGTTGTTTCAATTGGAGAAAAAGCTCGTATCCTTAATAAGATTAGACTGAGTAATAAGTTTACGGTCAATACTTTGGCTGCTGATCAACAGGAAGTCTCGATGATTTTTGCCGGTCAATTGAAGGAACATGATGAAGTTTCTTTTGATCGTCTTGACGGGCAAGCGGTTATACCAGGTGCTTTGGCACAAGTCTCTTGTGAAGTGTCTGCAGAACATGTGGAAGGAGACCATACATTATTTATTGGTAATGTGACTGATATTCATCTTGAAGATGATTCTGAACCGCTTGTTTTCTATAGTGGGCGTTATCGTTCATTAGCTGAGGAATCAGCTGTCAGTTTCAAGTCATAATCGAAATCAGTCTTTTCATATCACAGGCAAAAAGGAGTACCTATCATGAACATTCAAGATGCAGCGTCCGCTCTGTTAGAAGCGGAAACAACGAAGCGGCCTATCGCCCCTTTTACATCATCAGCAGAAGCAATTTCTGTTGATGATGCCTACCAAATTCAGCTAGAGCAAATTCGTCGCAAAGTCGGTAATGGAGCGACCATCGTTGGAAAGAAGATTGGTCTTACAAGTAAAGTCATGCAAGAGATGTTCAACGTCAGTGAACCGGATTACGGACATATTCTTGATGATATGATCTATAAGAACGGTGATATGGTTTCACTTGATCGGTTTATTCAGCCAAAGGTCGAATTTGAAATTGCTTTTGTCTTGAAAAAGGATTTAAAAGGCCCAGGAGTAACAAAGGATGAAGTCATTGAAGCAACCGATTATGTTGTCCCATCTATTGAAATTATCGATAGTCGTATAAAAGATTGGCAGTTTAAATATGAAGACACAGTTGCCGATAACGGATCATCAGCTGGAGCAATCATTGGCAGACAGCCTAGTAAATTAAGTGATCTTGACCTTCCAACTATTAAAATGAACGTATTTAAGAATGGAGAATTGATGGATACAGCAACTGGTGAAGCGGTGATGGGCAATCCGATACTTGCTGTTGCTTGGCTTGCCAATGCATTGAGCCGTTATGATATTTCCCTTCATGCAGGAGAAGTGATTCTTTCAGGTGCCCTTTCAAAAGCGGTTCCAATTGAAGATGGAGATACATTCACAGCAGAATTTGATCATATTGGGAATGTATCTGCCACATTTAACAAAGGAGCGCGATAACATGTCTAAGTATAAAGTAGGGATTATCGGATCAGGTAATATTGGAACCGATCTAATGTATAAGATTGAGCGTTGCGGCTATTTAGAAATGAGTGTAATGATAGGGATTGATCCGGAATCGGAGGGGTTAAAGCGAGCACATGATCGTGGCTACGTTACCATTGCCGATGGAATCGAGGGTCTCCTTAAACAACCAGATTTAGTTGATATTGTATTTGATGCAACAACGGCGAAAGCTCATACGTACCATAGTGAGCAATTAATAGCTATTGGAAAAAAGGTGATTGATTTAACACCTGCAGCGATCGGACCGTTTACTGTCCCATCTGTTAATTTGAATCAGAACCTCAATCAATTAAATGTCAATATGGTCACTTGTGGCGGGCAGGCAACGATTCCCATTGTCCATGCGATTAATCGGGTAAGTCCAGTCGAGTATGCTGAAATCGTTGCTACGATTTCGAGCGAAAGTGCTGGACCGGGAACAAGAGCGAATATTGATGAATTTACACATACGACTTCAAGAGCGTTAGAACAAGTCGGTGGTGCGAAAAAAGGAAAAGCGATCATTATCTTGAATCCAGCTGAACCACCGATTATTATGCGTGACACCGTACATGCCCTTGTAGAAGAAGAAGGAAATGAGCAGGAAATCATTGCCTCTATTGAACAAATGGCAGAAGAAGTGAGAACGTACGTCCCAGGCTACCGACTACGTGGGAAACCTCTTTTTGATGGCAAGAAGATTTCCGTTTTTATCGAAGTAGAGGGAGCAGGCGATTTCTTCCCGCCATATTCCGGTAATCTCGATATTATGACAGCGGCAGCGGCAAAAGTAGGAGATGAGTTGGCAAAACAGCTGGCTACTGAGGTAATCAACTAAAGGAGGTAAAACCATGGCAAAACGTAGCTTTGAACTATTGGACGTAACACTCCGAGATGGAAGTCATGCGATGAAGCATAGTTTTTCGATTGAACAGGTACAAAAAACAGCCCGCGGACTTGACGAAGCAGGAGTAAATTTTTTCGAAGTTTCCCATGGAGACGGTCTTGGAGGATCGTCTTTGCAATATGGATTTTCAGCTGTAGATGAATTAAAACTAATTGAAGCAGCTGCTGATGAATGTAAAAGTGCAAAAGTATCTGTTTTGCTTATACCTGGAATCGGTATTAAAGAAGATCTTCAAAATGCCGTGAAGGCAGGAGCGAAAATGGTGCGGGTGGCAACGCATGTTACAGAGGCTGATATTGCAGCTCAGCATATTGCTTTAGGGCGTGAGTTGGGACTTAAAACGGTTGGGTTTTTAATGATGGCCCATATGGTATCTGTTGAAAAAATTGTAGAACAAGCGAAGTTATTCGAAAGCTATGGAGCTGAGGTCGTCTATGTAACGGATTCTGCAGGCTATCTTCTACCGCATGAAGTAAAAGAGCGGATTTCTGCCTTGAAAAATGAGCTTTCGTGCGAAGTTGGCTTCCATGGACATAATAATTTATCGATGGCAGTGGCTAATACGGTTGCAGCTGTTGAAGCTGGTGCAACCTACATTGATGGAAGTCTTCGTTGTTTAGGAGCTGGAAGTGGAAATACCCAGACTGAAGTAATGGTAGCTGTTCTTGAAAGAATGGGCTACGAGACAGGGGTCAATTTATACCGAATTTTAGATGTAGCAAACGATGTAGTTGCTAAATATATGCAACGACCACAGGAAGTAACTGGTTCGAGCTTAATAATGGGATATTCCGGAGTATATTCGAGTTTCCTTCTTCATACTCAGACGGCAGCACAAAAATTTGGTGTTGATGAACGCGATATATTAGTCGAACTCGGTAAAATGAAAGCAGTTGGTGGACAAGAAGATCTGATTTACGACGTTGCTCAAAGATTTGCTGAAAAGAATAAAACACTGGTGTGAAAAAAAGAGGTTCCTTATAGATTTCATGTAAGGAGCCTTTCAATCTTTCTGAAATCCTTATTATAATGAAGGAGGAGAGTTATGGAAGCTCATTTAGATGAAAATCAAAACGAAAGCTTCACAAAAGAAGGCAATAAAAAAATCTTATCCACCTCTGCTGGATTTGGACTTCTTCGGAAGGGGTTAATTGAAAATTTAGGGAATAAGAGAGCGAAAGGATTTCTTCTACGATATGGCTGGAACTTAGGCGTAAGTGTAGCCGAGGAAGCGATGAAAAAAAGTTCTTCACTAGACTTTCTGATTAAGCAAGCGTCGGTCCTGCATTTAAACACGGGGCATATCGGAGACATCGAGTCTGAAAGAATGATTGAAATGGACGACTTTGGAAATGTCAAATCGGTTATGGCAAAAGGAAAATGGATTGATTCTTTTGAGGCACAAGAACACCTTAAGAATCATGGTAAAGCTGATTCGCCTGTTTGTCATACGTTGACCGGATATTCAAGTGGTTATATGACAACGATTCTAAAAACGAATGTCGTAATAAAGGAAACGGCGTGTATTGGCAAAGGGGATAGCGAATGCAGGTTTGAAATGAAGCGTCTCGAAGACTGGGGTAACGAAATTGAGGATGAAATGGCGCTCTATCATGAAACGAATATAATTGAAGAGTTAAATGATACGTATGAACAATTGCTTGAACAACGAAATTACATTGAAAAAGTAGCCAAATTTCATACAAAGTTAACGGAAAGTATTTCAAATGGAAGCAACCTACAGGATATTGCAGATATCACATTTAAGCTATTGGAAATACCTGTTTCGGTCGAAGATTTGAGTTTTCAAAAAATCGTGTATTCAGGAATAAAAGAAGAAGAATACATCGAGTTAAACAAAGACATAAGACATTATTTAAAGAAACATTTATATAAAAACCACAAACATTTCCCTCTATTCCATGAGACTGTTCGCTTAAAAACAGGATATCAAGATCGTATTATCACACCTATTTATGTTCAGAAAAAAATCATTGGGTATTGTACATTTTTTCAATATAAGGATCTATCAAGTATCTCTGAAAATGATGTGATGTTCATCGAGCGAACAGCCAATGCAGCTTCTTTATATTTGTTAAATGAAAAAACTAGTTTCGAAGCGATCGAAAAAATGAAGGGGTATTTTTTAGAGCAAATATTAAAGGGGCAATACACGTCCAAAGAGGAAATCATAAGTCGCGGTAGGTATATGGGGTTTGAGTTTGAAGATCCATTTTATATCGCAGCTATTGATTTTAGTCAGAATGAAAAAGCAGAGAGAACGAATTCAGATGATTATGATCAATTTTTAGAAACGATCGTTAAATACTTGGATATTAAAGGATATAAAGTCTTGATTGGTCAATATGAAGGTCATATTATTATGCTGCTACCTGAAACAGAGAACACATTGTCGACCTTTAAAAAGATCTTTAATCATATGGAAACAAGCTTTCAAAACTATCAATTACGAGTTGGCATCAGCGATCAAGCTGAAGAAATTGAAAGTATTTTAGAACATCTGGAGGAGGCATTAATTGCCTTAAGGATGTCTACAGGGAAGAAAATCATCAACTTTAAAGAATTAGGTATTGTCGGCGTTCTGATTAACTCAAAAAACATCAGCGGAATTAAGAAAATCGCAAAACAAGAGTTAGGACCTTTATATAACCTAGGAGAAACAAAGAAAAAAGAGTTATTAAAAACACTCTATGTTTTTCTAGTTAACGGAGGAAAACTTCATCAAACAATGGATGATCTTTCCTTATCGATGAGTGGTCTTACGTACCGAGTCAATAAACTTGAAAAAATGATAAATAAAGATTTACGGGATCCTATCCAAAGCTATCAGCTTCTGCTCATTCTTGATTCTCTTATTGCTTTAGGAGAATTAGATATTTAAACATACACAAATTACCCTAAACTTTTTTTGTTTGTAGGGAGTTAGAAGATGGAGGTGAAAAAGAGGTTGGACAAAAGAATAGATAGGTTAATCATTATTTTAATACTTGGGGGCTTAGCCGCAATTGGACCCTTAAATACCGATATGTATTTACCAGCATTTCCAATGATCAAAGGCGACCTTGATACGACGGCTTCACTCGTGCAGCTTAGTTTAACAGCGGGCCTTTTAGGGTTGGCTTTTGGGCAGGTGATTGCTGGGCCGCTAAGTGACATACATGGCCGGAGGAAGCTTTTGTTGATATCTTTGTCATTGTTTACCGTTATATCTATTCTCTGTGCATTGGCTCCGTCAATTGAGCTATTCATCTTTCTTCGTATTATTCAAGGGCTTACTGGAGGAGCTGGAATTGTCATTTCAAGGGCGTGTGTTCGTGATCTGTATTCAGGTTCTGAAATGACAAAAATATTCTCAATTTTGGTTCTTATTATGGGCATAGCACCAATACTTGCCCCTGTTGTAGGAGGAACACTTCTTCAGTTTGTAACGTGGCGCGGAATATTTATCACCCTTTCTGGTCTAGGGGCAATGATGTTACTTGCCATCGCTTTTCGCTTTCCCGAAACTCTGCCAAAAGAGAAACGAATAATTAGCGGTTTTCAACAGACTGCCATTTCATTACGGAAATTAGCAGGAGATCACTTATTTTTAGGATATGCATTAGCAATGGGGCTGTCATATGGCGCAATGTTCGCCTACATATCTGGATCACCATTTGTATTACAGGAAATTTATCAAGTGAGCCCACAACTCTTTAGTGTAATGTTTGGGATCAATGCAATTGGCTTAGTTGTCGCCTCTCAAGTTACAGGTAGACTAGCAGGTAGGATAGGGGAAAACCGCTTTATAACGATTGGTCTAGTTACTTTGTTTACTGGCGGGATTCTATTGCTAAGCTTTACTTTAATGGAAACAGGACTTTTATCTATATTATTCGCCTTTTTTCTAGTTGTTTCTAGTGCCGGCTTTATTGGTCCGAGTTGTACGTCATTGGCGATGAGTGGCCAAAGCAGTAATGCTGGGAGTGCTTCTGCTTTTCTTGGTGTTATCTCTTTTGGAATTGGAGGAATGGTTTCGCCACTAGTAGGAATGTTCGGAACACAAACAGCTCTTCCGCTTGGAATCGTTGTAGCAGTTTGCAGTGTATCTGCAGTGGTTGTTTATTTAGTTATAATACGGAAAAGCACCTTGTCTATTAAACATCAGACAGGGGTAGGGCAGTAATAAGAATAAAACCAATCAAAGTATCCTATGATGGGGTACTTTTTGTATGTAAGCAGATAAATCAATCATGTTTTTCAATTTTAATTTGAAAGTGCTTGTGAAGATAGATTTAGATATTTGAAGTCTAAATTCAATAAAAATTTGTGGAAAACAAAATAAACTTAACTGCTTTTTCCTCTAGAAAGTGCCTCTGTAATTATTTAAAATTTCAGTAATAAGACTTTATTTAATCGACTTTTTCCTCATTACAAAATTTACACTTAAAATGTAAGGGGTTACATCATTCCTCCTTATTGTTAGGATTGATGATTTATTTAATGAAAGAGAGGAGATAGAAAGATGTCAAACATTAACCAAAGATCAATTAAAACGGAAAACTTTGAAACGTATTTAAATCAAGCAGGGGAAGGGAATGCCGACGTTATTTTATTCCTTCACGGCTCAGGACCGGGGGTTACTGCTTTAGCCAATTGGCGTTACGCTTTACAAGCATGTAGTGAAACCTACGATTGTCTAGCTCCAGATCTTTTTGGATTTGGGCAAAGTAGTCATCCGGAAACACTTCCAAAGAACAGACAAGGATGGATGGACTTATGGGTGAACCAAGTTATCGAACTCCTTGATAAACTTGGTCATCAAAAAGTCCATGTGGTCGGAAATTCATTAGGCTGTTCCATTGCCTTGGAATTATTACTTGAACATCCTGAACGATTTGAGAAAGTTGTTTTAATGGGACCTGGAGGAACACCGAATACAAAATTAAGTCCTGAATTAGCACGTGCGAAAGGGTTTTATGACAATCCTTCTCAGAAAAAATTGCGGCAAATCATGGGTTGGTTTGTATACGATGCAGAAGCAATGGCACCTGAGATTGAAGGTCTTACTGAATCCCGCTTTGAAACGGCGATACGACCAGAAGTCCAACGTTCTAATGATTCCATCTTTGCAACGGCTGCCGTTCCAGTGCCAGTAACGGCACTTAATCGTATTGAGCACGAAGTCTTACTTGTACATGGGCGTGATGACCGAGTATGCTCAGTTGAATCTAGTTACTATTTGCTTTCTCATTTACCAAAAGCGCAACTCCATGTGTACGGAGAATGCGGGCATTGGACACAGATTGAGAAACGCGAAAGTTTTAATCAACTCATTCAAAATTATTTTGCTAGTACTATTTAAAACATAAGAGGAGGAGGGGAAGTTATGTTTTTACCTGAGATTGCTAAATTAGGGCATGTAGCACTCGTTACACCAGATCTTGAAAAATCGCTTTGGTTTTTCCGTGATGTGATTGGACTAGAAGTCACGGAAGAGAAAGAGGGGACCGTTTATTTACGGGCGTGGGGAGATTTTGAACATCATACCCTTTCATTAACAGCGGGGAATAAAGGATATATTGACCATATTGCTTGGAGAACAAAACGGCCAGAAGATGTGGAGGGTTTTGCACAACTACTTGAAAAAGCTGGAACAGAAGTGAAATGGATTGAAGCCGGGGAAGAGGCAGGCCAAGGGCGAGCTATTCGATTTAAGCTACCAAGCCAACACTCATTTGAAATTTACTATGATATGGAAAAACCAAAAGCAGACGAAAAAACACGCTCCGTTTTAAAGAACCAATCACACAGGTCATGGAATCGTGGTATATCGCCGAGAAGATTTGATCACGTCAATATTGCGACATCTATGAACGTTGGCGAAATCATTGATTATTTGGGAACACAATTAGGATTTAAACTTCGTGAGTACGTCAAACACAATGATGAAAATGTGGTAGCTGGTTGGATGAGTGTGACTCCTCTCGTTCATGACATTGCTGTTATTTCTAGGCCGGAGGCAAAAACACCAAATCAACTTCACCATATTTCTTATTGGTCTGATAATGCTCAAGATATTTTGAGAGCCGCAGATATCTTGAAAGAAGCGGGGATTAACTTTATTGGTCCTGGTAAGCACGGAATTTCTCAAGCCTTCTATCTTTATGTAATCGACCCAGGAAGTGGCTGTCGAGTTGAATTGTTTAGTGGATCCTACTTAATTTTCGAACCGGATTGGGAACCTGTTGAATGGACAGAAGAGGACCATTCTATAGGGAATACTTACTGGGGTGATTCAGTAATGGATAAGGAATTGAATAGACCGACGATTGACGCTTAATATAAAAGAGCTTGTTCAAAAAGGGCGGTCTTCCCTTTTTGAACAAGCTCGAAGCAATGAGCGAAGCCACTGCAATGTTTTAAGTCGATCCGAGTGGTTTTCTCGGATAGACGCGCAGTGAGTGAAGCCATTGCAACTCCGCATTAGGAAAGAGGATATTAAAGGTTCAAAAAGGGCGGTCTTCCCTTTTTGAACAAGCTCTAAAAGATTAATTATTTTATAGAAGATCCCTCTTTTGAGACGAAGAAAAAATTCAAGTCTCAAAGGAGGTTTTTTTACCAGATGCTATTCTAGGAAAAATAATTGATGTAAGGATAAATGGAGTCTGCTAGAAGAATGAGACCGTCATTGTCCTTGAATGGAAAGTAGGAAAGGGGGAGAAACCTTTGAGTGATAGGTTCGTATACGAAACTGATGTTGTTATCGTTGGAGCAGGAAATGCTGCGATGTGTGCTGCTATTTCGGCACAGGAAAATGGTACCAAAGTAATGGTTCTTGAAAAAGCACCTGAAACTGAAAAAGGGGGAAATACGACATTTACCCATGGATCGATTCGCTTTGCTTATAACGGTGTTGAGGATCTTAAGCAAATAATGCCTGACCTAACAACGGAAGAAATTGATTCTGCAGATTTTGGAACATACACGGAGGAAGAATTTTTTGATGATATGTGTAGGGTGACCAACTATCGAACAGACCCTGAATTGGCCTCACTTTTGACAAATAAAAGCTTTGAAACGATGCAATGGCTACAATCTCATAAGGTGAGGTTCATCCCTATTTATGGTCGTCAAGCTTTTAAAATAAACGGAGTGTTTAAATTTTGGGGCGGGATGATCGTTGAAACAGTAGGAGGAGGTCCTGGTTTAGTAGATTCATTGCATGAAGAAGCTAAACGCTTAGGTGTAAAAGTGTTATTCAATGCGATTGCAACAGATCTTATACATGATGATGAGGGTATGCAAGGAGTTATTTTTAAACATGAAGGTAAAACAACTGAAGTCCGTGCGAAGTCCGTCATTTTGGCGTCTGGAGGGTTTCATGCAAACCAAGAAATGCGTACACGCTATTTAGGTACGAAATGGGACCTGGCTCACGCACGTGGAAGTCGTTATAACACAGGAGAAGGAATTCAAATGGCATTAAATATCGGAGCGATGCCATTTGGAAACTGGTCAGGCGCTCATGCTGTAGGCGGCGATCGCTACTTACCTGATTTTTCCGAAGGGTTTCAAAAGCTCAGCTATCCTTTTGGGATTATGGTCAATGCAGAAGGAAAGCGTTTTGTAGACGAAGGAGCAGACTTTCGCAACTACACGTACGCTAAATATGGGAAATTAATCCTCGAACAACCTGATCAATTCGCTTGGCAAATTTTTGATCAGAAGGTTTCTCATTTATTACGTGAAGAATATAAGTTTAGGCAAGTAACAAAGGTAAAAGCTAACACATTAGAAGAATTGGCAGAAAAGCTAGATGGTGTCGATGCTGATGCGTTTTTACAAGAAATAAAAGCATACAACGCAGCTATTCGTAGTGACATCCCATTTAACCCTAATATTAAAGACGGTCGTTGTACAGAGGGCTTGAGTGTACGTAAATCGAATTGGGCCAACACGATTGATGAAGGTCCGTTTGAAGCATATGCTGTCACTTGCGGTATTACATTTACTTTCGGTGGGTTGAGAATTAACAATCAATCGGAAGTTCAAGATTTAATGTTACAGTCCATTCCGGGATTATATGCGGCAGGTGAGCTTGTTGGTGGGCTTTTCTACTTTAATTACCCTGGTGGGGCAGGTTTAATGGCAGGATCAGTCTTTGGTAAAATTGCAGGTGAAAATGCGGCTCATTTTGTCAAAAGTCAAGATGAACAGAGTTTGCGATCGTCGTTATCTGAAAATTAAAAAAATATAGAAGAGGTGAATGATGAAAAAATTAACTTTAATATGTATCTCCACTTTCATTATTAGTCTCTTAGCCGCTTGTGGTAGTTCAAATGAAGAAACGGTCTCTAGTGGTATCTCTCTGACATTACGTTACGGTCATTCGGCACCCACTACTGATCCAGGGGGCATCATTGCAGATAAAATAGCGGAAGATGTATCGAATAAAACGGATGGTAAAGCTATCATTGAAGTTTTCCCATCGAGTCAACTAGGTGGAGAAGTTGAAATGGTTGAGCAACTACGAACAGGTTCAATTGATATGGCTTTTGTAACTGGTGGAGCATTATCGAATTTTGTACCAGATATTGCTGTATTAGATTTGCCGTTTCTCTTCCGTGATTTAGATCATGCTCATAAAACGTTGAGCGGTGAGGTGGGCGAAGATTTAGTTAATCAAGCAGCTGAGGAAGGTTTTCAATTATTAGGGTTTTTCGATTATGGTGAAGGACATCTTGCAAATAATAAAAGAGAGATTCATATGCCAGAAGATTTAAAAGGATTAAAGATGCGAACACTTGAAAATGATATTTTTATGGATACATTTACTGTATTGGGAGCAGACCCTGTTCCAATGCCGTTTCCTGAATTATATTCATCGATACAACAAGGAGTAGTTGACGGTACTGACCCAGTCAATGTGGCTATGACAGGTGGAAAACTCTATGAGGTCACCGATTACTACACAGAAATAGCACTCAATTACCGCTCAGGGGTATTGCTTATGAGTAAGGATAAATTCAACTCACTAAGCGAAGAGATGCAGGTAGATATAATGGAAGTGGTCAACGAAAATATAAATTACTACCATGATGTTGTCTATAAAGATTACGAAGAAAGCGCGAAAAAAATCATAAAAGACAATGGAGTCCAAGTAATTGAAATGGGTGAAGTAGATCGAGAAGCTTTTGTTGAAGCAGTTCAGCCAGTATACGAAAAACATGAAGGTAGATTTGGAGATTTAGTAGAAAGAATTAAAAATGTAGAATGATCGGAAGTAAACTATTTTGGAGGAATACAATGAAACTAGCTAATATTATTGTTGATGGAACAGAACAGTTTGCAATTGAAGTAAATGGCGGAATTGTTCCTATATCAATTCTTTCGGAGATGACTGGAATAGAGTTTCCAAAATCAACCGACGGTGTCATTGCAGACCAGACTTTGCTTGAAAAACTTAAAACAACTTTATTAGAAAATGAAGAACGATGTAGTATAGTTGCGATTCCAAAGCATCTAGTGCAATTTGCCCCATGTGTAAAAAATCCTGGGAAAATTATCTGTATCGGCCTTAATTATCGACCTCATGTTACTGAGACGAATATGGAGCTTCCGACAGAACCGATTGTCTTTGGAAAATATGCGAATACGCTTACTGGACATCGTGAAACAATCCAGATACCAAGTAACTCGGAAAAAGTAGATTATGAAGCGGAGCTATGTATCGTTATCGGAAAACAGACGAAAGACGTTATGAAAGAGCAAGCACTTGATTATGTATTTGGCTATTGTATTGGTAATGATGTATCTGCACGAGACTTGCAATTCCGTTCTCACCAATGGTTACTTGGGAAGAATTGCGATCAGTTCGCTCCTGTTGGTCCTTATTTAGTAACAACTGATGAAATAGAGAACCCCAATTCGCTTAATATTCGAACGTTTGTAAATGGGGAAAAACGCCAAGATTCCAATACTGAAACTATGATTTTTTCATGCGAAACGTTGATTGAGGATTTGTCTAAACATATGACCCTTGAACCAGGTGATATTATCATGACGGGTACACCAGAGGGAGTCGTCCTCGGTTTTCCTGAAGATAAGCAAATCTGGTTAAAGAGCGGAGACGTGGTAACCATTGAGATAGATGGATTGGGGCAATTAATTAACCATCTTGAATGATACGTATATAGAGCTCATCTCACTACTCCCCCCATTAATTTAGGAGTTCCTAGCTAATAAGAGATGGGGGGGGCTAGTTTATCATTGAGGTCGTACCATACAGATAATAATTTACTAGGAGACTTTGCTATCGAAATGGAGGTTAACTATGTGGAGTAAAGCTATACGTACGTTAAATAAATGGACAGAAGCCTTTACTATGTCGCTTTTATTAGCAATGGTTCTTTTAGTGTTCTTTCAAGTATGTTCTCGCGCCCTGTTTAGCACGTCATTTTCATGGACCAATGAATTGGCACGTTACATGATGGTTTGGGTCGTATTTTTAGGTGGGGGAATTGCATTTCAATATGGTGCGCATATTGGTATCGAAGCGCTAGTCGACACATTTTCGAAAAAAACGAAAAAAGTTACCCAATTAATAGTTACCAGTATTTGCATATTCTTTTTTGTGATTCTTATTGTAACAGGAATTGAATTTGCCACTTCATCTATGACACAAACGTCGCCAGGTCTAAAGATTCCAATGGGTTTAGTATATCTAGCAATTCCAATTAGTGGGCTACTTCAAATTATTAATGTCATTGATCTAAACCTTAATTATTTCAAGACGGTAGAATGAAATCAATGGAGATGAGATCATGGTTATCACACTTATTTTAACTTTAGCTGTATTATTTTTGTTGAATGTACCAATTGCCGTTGCACTAGGCCTTGGTACGTTTTTAGTCGTTTCTTTATCGGGGAGTTTTGAAGTCGCCACATTGCCAAATAGGATGTTTAATGCTTTGGATTCTTTTCCGCTTTTAGCGGCTCCATTTTTCATTTTAGCGGGGAAAATAATGGAGCATGGGGGGATATCTGAGAAGCTAGTAAAGTTTGCAAATAGTTTAGTTGGCCATATGAAAGGTGGCCTCGCTCATGTTTCGATTGTTGCCTGTATGTTCTTTGCTGCCTTGTCGGGATCATCAGTAGCCACAACAGCAGCTGTGGGAGGATTATTAATCCCAGCGATGGTTAAAGCAGGTTATGATCGAAATTTTGCAACAGCTGTCCAAGCGGCGGGGGGGACGACTGGTATCATCATTCCTCCCAGCGTTCCTATGGTTTTATTTGCAGTCACTGGTGGGGTTTCTGTAGGGGATCTCTTTTTAGGAGGGATTATCCCAGGTCTCCTTGTAGGGGTTTCTTTGATGTTAGTTGCATATGTTTATTCTTCCATTAAAGGCTATAAGACAACAGCAAAATCAAATGGATCAGAAGTAGGTCAAAGCTTAATAGATTCACTTTTAGCACTACTTATGCCTGTTATTATCCTTGGCGGGATTTATGGAGGGATCTTTACCCCGACTGAAGCCTCTGTTATTGCCGTTGTTTATGGTTTAGTTGTTGGAAAATTCATCTATAAAAAGATTACCTTTTCCGTATTGAAGGAAATTCTACTTAGTACAGTAATCACAGTTTCCGTTCTTTCTCTCATTATTGCTTCAGCGTCATTCTTTGGATTATGGCTAACACTAGAAAGAATTCCACACACATTAGGGGAGTATATCAACGGTACAAGTTTATCTCCATTTATGATTATGACACTTGTTATTATTATCTTACTTATTATAGGAACGTTTATGGAACCGATGTCAGCCATTATTATTTTAACACCAATTCTCCTTCCAGTTACGACGACTTTAGGTATTGATCCTGTTCACTTTGGTATAGTAATGATCGTTACGCTGTCTATTGGGCTAATCACACCTCCAGTTGGTTTAAATTTATTTGTTGCTGCTAAAGTTGGTGAGATTAGGTATGAGTCTTTAATTAAACCTACTCTTCCTTTTATCTTTATACTGATAGTTGACGTTATTATCATTTTGTTAGTTCCTCAATTAAGCGTTGGGATAGCAAACTTGCTTAAATAAAGATGGTTAATAGTGTGATTTAATTTTAACAAACGAACCCAATCAAAGGAAACCTTAGGTAAATCTCATAGGGTTTCTTTTTGAACAAGCTCGAAGCAATGAGTGAAGCCATTGCAACGCCGCATTAGGAGAGAGGATACTAAAGGTTCAAAAAGGGCGGTCTTTTCTTTTTAAACAAGCTCTTTTAGTCTTTATTCGAAAAGGATCAGCTGTGCTTGTTTTTGAGTATTTAAAAAAACTAATAAATAATGTTTAAAAATTCTAAGAAATTGAGATTTTTTTACCCTTACATTTAGTTTTCAAATTTTCTAATATTTAGATAAGGTTAATCATTTTAATTTATAGGAGGAGAGGTATTTATGACAAAAGTGGCAGAAATGGATTTATTTGTTGAGAGAGCAAAAGCTCTTGTTCCGAGGTTACGTGAAAGGGCAAAAAAAACAGAAGAAATTCGCCGAATTCCTGATGCGACTATTAAGGAATTAAAAGAAACAGAACTTTTTAAAATGCTTCGTCCAAAAAGGTACGGCGGTCTTGAAATAAATATGAGAGTGTATACAGATGTAATTGTTGAAATATCGAAGGGGTGTGGCTCAACGGGGTGGATTTTGGCTCTTTGTGCGATCCGTGAACTAATGGTGGCTGAATCCTTCTCAGAAAAAACACATTTAGAGATCTTTGGAGAAAATGAGGAGGATGTTCTTTTTGCAGGAGTTTATGAGCCAAGAAAATGTATCGCTCGTAAAGTGGATGGTGGATATCTCGTTGAAGAAGGATTTTGGATGTTTTGCTCGGGGTCTCTGCACGCAACATGGGGTTATTTTGGATTGCCAATAGTTAATGAAGAAGGAAAGCTTGTCGATCAAATCTTGCTGACATTGCCATTTCAAGAGATGGAAATTATGGATGATTGGCATACGATGGGACTAAAGGGAACAGGAAGTAACAGTGTTAAAATGAATAATGTGTTTATTCCAGATCATCGGTGCACGTCGTTTGTGGAAGCATTGGACGGGAACTTTCAATCTAAGCACCTTCGCGATATTCCTTTATACAATACCGCTCTTTTTCCAGCCCTAATTTTGTCACTAGGATTGCCTGGTTTGGGATTGGTGAAACACGCACTTGAATTTTTTCAAGAAGTACTCCCAAATAGAAAAGCAGCTCATATTGGGGTCGAATACATTCAGGATGCGGCTAGTACCCATGCATTAATTGCTGATGCTTCATTAAAAATTGATAGCGCTTCCATGCATTATTACCGCGTTGCTGAGCAGCTTGATCACTGGGCGGAAAGCGGGCAATACATGGATCGTAAGGCAAGGGTAAAAGCACTAGCGGATATAGGATATGCTAATCAGATGTGTAAAGAGGCACTTGACCTTTTGTTGCTTGGCAGTGGTTCAGGATATGTGTATGAAGGTCATCCCCTTCAAAGAATTTTCCGTGATTTTATGACGTTGTATTCCCACAGATCGCTTTCTCCTACGATTACGAAAGAAAATTATGGACGCGTTTTATCTGGATTAGAATCTAATGCAGTTAGGTATTAAAGCTTTTTTAATAGGTTTTATCTGAATAAAAAAGATAATTAGTCCTTTCTATTACAAAAACCGATAAAAAGTAGTGAAAAGGTTTTGAAACTTGAATTGTTTTTACTCTAGAAAGAAAATAGGGAATTTTCTAAAATTAGTATAGAGCTCGAGATAAACAAAAAAGTTCACTTGAGGAAAGCGTGGGGATGTAATCATGACAAGTATCGTCGCAGACGTGAACAAGGAACTTGTTCAAAAAGCCTGCTCATTTGTTCCGAAATTACGTGAACGAGCAAAAGAAACAGAAGAATTACGGAAAATTCCTGAAGCAACGATGACGGAGTTAAAAGATGCTGGGCTATTTCACATTCTCCGTTCTAAACAATTTGGAGGTTTTCAATCGAATATGAGAACCTATACGGAATGTGTGACAGAAATTTCCCGAGGGTGTGGATCAACTGGTTGGGTATACGCACTTTGTTGTATTAGGGAATTAATGATATCCGAATCTTTTTCGGAGAAAACACATCTAGAAATTTATAGTTCGGAGGAAGACGCTGTTTTTGCAGGTGTATTCGAACCAAGAAAAATTAAAGTGCAACAAGTTGAAGGCGGTTACATGATTAAAGAGGGCTTTTGGCCATTCTGTTCTGGGTCTCTTCATGCAAGCTGGGGTTACTTTGGCATACCGCTTGTTGATCAAGATGGAAATGTCATTGATCAAGGCTTAATTACAGTACCAATGAATCAAGTTGAGATTGCAGATGATTGGCATGTAGTGGGACTACGAGGAACAGGAAGTAACAGCATATATATGAAAGACGTTTTTGTTCCAAATCACCGAGCTGTATCGTTTACAGATGCTATTAACGGAAAGTTTCAATCCGATCACTTACGAAATATTCCATTGTATAATACAGCGCTCTTTCCAGCTCTTGCGATGTCACTCGGTGTTCCGGCACTAGGAATGGCACAAGCTGCGTTAGAAATATTCCAAGAAAAATTACCTTACAGAAAAGCAGCCAATTTAGGAGTTGAAGATTTAAGCGATGCAACAAGTACACATCATCAGCTAGCAGATGCATCACTTCAAATTGAAACCGCTGCCATGCACTTTTATCAAGTCGCTGACAACCTCGATTCATGGGCAGAACGCGGAGAATATATGGAGAAATCAGAGAGAGTAAAAGCATTAGCAAACATTGGATATGCGGTTCAAGCATGTAAGGAAGCGATTGATATCGTCATTCTTGCTAGCGGATCGGTGATTGTGGCGGAGGGAAATCCCCTTCAACGAATTTCCCGTGACTTTATGGCTTTGTATACACACAGAACCATTTCACCAATTACATCTAAGGAAAATTATGGTCGGACACTTTGTGGCTTGGATTCTAATACAAAAAATATATAACATACACCGTTAGAAACATAATCAAATATTAATTATGTGGGGGAAATGAAAATGGTTTTACCTGAAATCGCTAAATTAGGGCATGTAGCATTAGTAACTCCAGATCTTGAAAAATCGCTTTGGTTTTTCCGCGATGTAATTGGTTTAGAAGTAACAGAGCAGGTTCAAGATACGATTTATTTACGAGCATGGGGGGATTTTGAGCACCATAGTCTTTCTATAACTGCTGGAGAAAGTGGATATGTTGATCATATTGGCCTCCGAACAAAACGCCGAGAAGATGTCGAAGGATTTGCTCAATTGCTTGAAAAAGTTGGAACAAATGTAAAGTGGATAGAAGCTGGTACAGAAACAGGACAGGGAAGAGCTATTCGCTTTAAACTTCCAAGTCAGCATACCTTTGAAATCTACTATGATGTTGAGAAACCTCATGTTGAAGAAAAACGGCGGTCCGTATTGAAAAATCAAACTTATAAATCATGGAACCGTGGTGTTTCACCAAGAAGATTTGACCACGTTAATATTCATACATCAACGGATGCATCATTAACCTATGAGTTTTTAGAGAAGCAATTGGGATTCAAAATGAGAGAATTTCTTAAAGATGATGACGATAACACAGTTGCTGGCTGGATGAGTGTTACTGCCTTAGTCCATGATGTCGCAGTTCTTGCAAAACCACAAGCACCATCACCGGCTAGACTTCATCACATTGCTTATTGGTCTGATAATATGCAAGATATTCTGCGGGCAGCTGATATATTAAAAGAAAATGGAATTGACTTTATCGGTCCTGGTAAACATGGAATTTCGCAAGCCATGTATTTGTACGTGATGGACCCAGGTAGTGGATGCCGTGTTGAATTATTTAGTGGTGGCTATTTAATCTTTGAACCCGATTGGGAGCCAATCGAGTGGACGATGGAGGAAAGAGCTCTAGGGAACACCTACTGGGGAGATTCTGTCCAAGATAAGCCGCAAAATAACATTACAATAGAAGCAAAATAATCCAGTACCGTTTAGTTTGAGTAAAAATACGTTTAGAACATGGGGGATTTACATGGAAACGATTTATTTAAACCCTGATAATCTGGCTTACTGGCAGCATAAAGCAAAACCGAGCATTATGGCATTGGGATTTTTTGATGGTCTTCATAAGGGGCATCAAAAAGTGATTGATACCGCTTATGAGATTGGGAAGAAACAGAATTTATCCCTATCGGTCATGAGTTTCTTTCCACATCCGAAGACCGTTTTATCCAATGGGAAAAAGCAAGTGAATTACTTAATGCCGCTTTCTGAAAAAGAAAAGGTGCTTCGAACACTTGGGGTTGACACATTTTTTATTGTAGAGTTCGATAAAGAGTTTTCAGGGCTGTCCCCCGAACAGTTCGTTTCAAAGTATTTGCTCGATCTTGGTGTCGTTCATGCAGTAGCTGGGTTTGATTACACTTACGGCTTCAAAGGAGAAGGAAATATGGATCGCATCAAATGTGATTCAAAGGGACTTCTTGAAGTAACAAAGGTTTCAAAAGTCGAGCACCTAGGAGAAAAAATTAGTTCAACCTGTATTCGTGAAAAATTGTTAAAAGGGCATATAAATGACCTACATGATCTTCTAGGACGACCGTATGAAGTGGAATGTTCTTATGATGGAGAGACATTAAATTTAAGACCTTATTACACGTTGCCAGCCCCAGGTAGGTATGCGGTTACTATGTCTGGTGAATGTCCATCGCAAGATTTAGAGGTGATTATTTCAGAAAAGAAGGAGGTTATTACACTTAGGCCATTATCAGAACTAAACCTTGATAACAATGCGAGATTCACGATTACTTGGCATAGGCAGATAAGTAAGAAAAACGCTGCTCCCTTTTATGAAAATAGGTGGAATTATGCGAATTTAGTTCGCTCCGTTCATAGCGGATAAAAGATTGATATAGAAAGAAAAGGTGATTACAAGGATGACGAAAACAGAGAAATTTCATGAGTTACTTCGTGAACCAGGTTCCTTTATCTTACCAGGAGCCTATGATGCAATGTCAGCTAGATTAATAGAGGAAACTGGTTTCAAAGCGATTTATGCAACTGGCGCAGGAATATCGAATGCACAAATAGGGTGGGCTGACGTCGGTTTAACTTCTTTAAAAGAAGTCGTTGATATTGTTGCAAGAATGGCGGATGTTACGTCTGTACCGATCGTTGTTGATGCGGATACCGGATTTGGAAACGCCATTAATGTGATCCGAACTGTCCGCGAGTTTGAAAGAGCTGGAGCGGCTGCCATTCAAATGGAAGACCAAGTTTCACCAAAGAAATGCGGCCATTTTAGCGGTAAAGAAGTCATTTCAAAGGAAGAAATGGTCAATAAAATCAAAGCAGTACTAGATACAAGGCAAGATGACAAATTGGCTGTCATTGCACGTACGGATGCCCTAGCAGTAAATGGAATGGGAGATGCGATCGAAAGAGCACATACGTACAGAGAAGCGGGGGCTGACATCATTTTTGTTGAAGCGCCAACGACCATTGACCAATTAAAGGAAATAACAAATTCGTTAAAAGGAATTCCCCAAATTATCAATCTCGTAGAAGGGGGAAGAACTCCTTTGATGTCTTTACTAGAGGCAGAAGAAATTGGCTTTAAGATTATGCTTTGCGCTAATACAGCACTACGATCTGCTATTAAGGGAATTACTGAATCGTTAAAAGTTCTTAAAGAAGAGGGTTCCCAAGAAAATGTAATGGATTTAATTTGTACATGGGAAGAAAGACAGTCACTTTTTAAACTAGATCAAGTGAAACAATGGGAAAAAGAGTATTTATATAACATAAATTTAAAATAAAAAAAGGTGGTAATTATAATGAAAAACTATGTAGAATCCAAAAATATTAGCTTAGAACTGGCCAACAAAATTTTAGAAGCAGCTCATGTAAAGGCAAAAGAACTTGGCATGCCATTTAGCATTGCGATCGTTGATAAACCAGGAAATTTAAAGTCTTTTCAAGCGATGGATGGTGCACCTATCTTAAGTCTAGATATTGCTCAAAATAAAGCCTTTTCTGCAGCCGCTTATAACAGAGCAACGCATGAATGGTATGACAGATTAAAGGATGATCCACCATTGTTGCATGGAATTGTTCATACGCCTAGACTTGTTATTTTTGGCGGGGGCTATCCTATCAAAGTGAATGGGGAACTTGTTGGTGGAATTGGAGTCAGTGGAGGCCATTATACTCATGACATGCAGGTGTGTGAAGCTGGTCTTAAAGTGTTAGAAAACCTAGAGTAAGGATGTGTTATTAGATGAAATCCTATGATTTGGTTATTTTGGGTGGAGGACTAGCTGGTATGTGTGCTGCCGTTGAGGCAGGTGAGCAGGGCGCTGACGTCCTGCTCCTTGAAAAACAAGATGAACTAGGAGGCAGTACCGTACTTAGTTCAGGGTATATGGCTTTTGCTGGTACGGATATGCAAGTAGAGGCCGGCATTACGGACTCTACTCAGTCTCTTATGGAGGACATGATTGAAGTCGGTGCAAGAATGAATGATAAAACTTTAATTGAAACCTATGGTCAACATCAATTAGAAACCTATAACTGGCTCATTAATCTTGGGGTCGAATTTCGAACCCTGCAAGCCGTCAGTGGTCATAGTGTTCCCCGGGGCCATACCATTGACCCACATCAAGGCATTCAGGCACTGTATAAAAGGGTGAAGGAATTTTCAAATGTAGAAATTTTTTTTAATGCCAGGGCGTCGAGATTGCTAAAGAACGAAGAAGGACGAATCGATCGTGTTGTCTACGAGGCGGACGGAGAAAGTCATACGGTTCTTGCAACAAAAGGGATTTTACTAGCATCCGGGGGTTTTGCTAAAAGCGAGGAGCTTCTTAAGCTGTTTGCCCCCAAGCTTGATGGATCACTAAGAATTGGTAGTGAAGGAAATCAAGGTGATGCTTTAAAAATGGCATGGGAGCATGGGGCGTGGGTACTTGATCTTCCTTACTTAAGTGGGACATATGGTTTTCACCCTTCAGCAAATAGTGCAGTTAAATCGCAAGGGTTGGCTTTTTATAAAGGAGCAATCATGGTCAATCTGCTAGGAAAGCGTTTTGTCAATGAATCTCTCTCTTATAAGTTACTTGGGAATGCCTCTTTAGAGCAGCCTGAAGGAATTTCCTATCAGGTCTGGGATCAAACCGTAATGGAAAAAGCGGTCCATGATGATCCGCTTTATGATTTTGAATTACTTAAGCGTCGTCGTTTGTTGTATGAGGTGGATACATTGGATGAACTAGCCGACTGCATTGACGTACCTATTGAAGTGTTGACTGAAACCATTTCTAGATATAACAAAGGAATTCAAAATGGGGAAGAGGTTGAATTTGGTCGCAAGTCGCTTACACACAATTATGGCGAACCAACTCCGATTGAGAAAGCGCCATTTTATGCATTTGAGTCCACGGTTGCGATGCTTGCGACTTATGCTGGTGTGGCCGTAAATTCAGGGGGACAGGTGCTTAATCCATATAGCGAACCAATTCCTGGACTATACGCAGCTGGTGAGATTACTGGTGGTTTTCATGGTGCGGGATATATGACTGGAACCTCACTAGGCAAGTGTGCCGTCTTTGGACGGTTAGCGGCTCTTGGTGCTTTGAAGACAGAAACGGAAGCAGCGAAATAATATAAATAAAAGAGGGATTAGAGACCTTTAAATAGATGGTAAGTAATAACAATTGTTATCGGCCAAAGGAGGTAAAAATATGAAGATCTGGCATCAAAGTTTGACCAGTATTGAATCGGTTATACCATACAGGGATGCAGTTATGAATCATGTTGACCGTGTGGCTCGCCCGGGTGTAGAAGTTGTTTTACATGGGATGTCAAAAGATACCTATCCAACCAATTATCCAGGACATTTTATAACCTATTCCTATTTACAAAACCTGCATAGGGAGCAATTTATCCGTGGCGCTTTAATAGCTGAGGCTGCGGGATATGACGCTATGTTCATTGGAACCATTCCGGATGTGGGGCTTTTAGAGGCAAGGACACTTGTGGATATTCCAGTTGTTGGATACGGTCAAGCTTCATTCCACATGGCTTCCATGCTTGGAGATCGTATCGGTGTAGTCAACTTCTTAGCTCCACTAGCTGATGAACTTCGTCAAAATGCAGAGCGATATGGTCTTGGAGGCAAGTTAGGGCCTATCATCCAAACGGAAGTAGGCTTCGACGCTGTACTGGCTGGCTTTAATGATCCTGAACCTGTCATTTCCTCTTTTAAGAAGGCCGCTGAAAAAGCGATTGCTGAAGGTGCAGATGTGATTGTTCCAGGAGAAGGTCCAATGAATGTCTTTCTAGCTACTCATGGTATTTCCCGGATAGGTGATGTTCCTGTGGTTGACTCTTTCGCAGCTGGAATTAAAATGTGTGAGTCATTAGTGGATCTACGTCAAAACTCTGGTGTCTATATAACCCGCCGTGGATATTACAATGCCAAACCACCAGCTGAAGCAGTGGCAAGGCTTCGCGAACTGTATAATTTAGAGGCAGTTCCAGATCCTGAAAATGACAATGGACTCCCTGTTAGAGGTAGAAAAAACTCTTCACCAGTGTCTTAAATCTAGTATTAGTTTTTTGAAAATTTAAAATATAATAAAAAACGTGTAGTTATGAGGTGAGCGATAAATGCATATCGTCGTGTGTTTGAAACAGGTTTTGGACCCAGAGATTCCACCACGATATTTTAAAATTGATCCCGAAACGAACCGACCAGATAAGGATGGCTCTGATATGGTGATGGATTCCTATGCAGAAAATGCACTTGAAACAGCTATTCAACTAAGAGACAAGATAGAAGGTGCAAAGGTGACAGCGCTTTGCCTTGGTGATGAGGAATCAGAGGATGTTCTTCGTCGAGCTCTTGCTTTTACAGCCGATAATGCTGTTCGTGTATGGGATGCAGAATGGGAAAATCTTGATGGTCAGGCGGTGGGATATATTTTAGCGCAAACGATTAAATCGATTGGTGGCGCAGATTTGGTCTTAACGGGATATCAAGCAAGCGATATTGAGGAAGGATTAGTGGGAACGGTCATAGCCGAAGAACTCGGAATTCCTAGTGTAACTCTTGTATCTGAATTGGTGGCAGAGAGGAAAAACATCAAGGCTTCATGTGAGGCGGAAAATGGATACGCAGTAGTGGAAGTGCCAACTCCTGCTGTCTTTACCATTATCAGTTCTGAAAAAAATGTTCCGCGCTTACCTAAAGTGAAGGATGTAAGACTTGCTAGGAGTAAACCAATAAGGGAATTGGAAACTGAGGATATTGACGATTTAGATGTAGAGCGGTGTCAGCCTACTCTAAAACTGGAAAGGGTCTTCGTCTCTAGTAGAGATGTTGCTTGTGAGGTTCTGCCCGGGAAAGATGGACCGGAGCTCGCGGGGGATTTGGCAGGTAAACTAGTAGAACTAAAGGTTTTGTAGGAGGTAGATATACATGAGCAATGTACTTGTATATGCAAATCAGCTAGGAGGAAATCTTAGTTCAAATGCTCGTGAAGCATTAACATTAAGCCGTCGTCTTGTCAGGGCTACCGGCGGAGAAGTTGGAGCAGTACTAGTTGGTTCTGAAGTGGAGCAGGGTGCCCGTGAAGCAATCGCCTGTGGAGCGAGCAAAGTTTATACAATAGAAAATTCATTATTAGTAGACTATCAGGTTGAATTGTATTTAGATGCCTTATGTGCTGCATTTCAACAATTTGATGCCAATATTCTCATGCTTCCATTTGATAGAAAAGGCAAGGATCTTGTTGGTCGACTGGCTACACGCCTTAATGCTTCTGCTATTACAGAAGTGACTGATACCAAGAATGAAGATGGTCAGGTGAGGTGGATTCGCCCAATTTATGGTAACAAGGCTTTTGGAGAGTATACAGCTACTCGAGGAAAGGTGGTTGTTGGCATAAGACCAAAGAGCTTTGAGCAAGCCGTTCCTGATGAAACAAGAACGGGTAGCATTATACCAGTCAATTACAAAGTTTCAGAAGAGAATATCGTTACAAAACTAGTAGAAAGTATTGAATCAAGTCTTTCGGGCATGCGACTTGAGGATGCTAGAATCATTGTTTCGGGCGGAAAAGGGATAGATGGTCGAGAAGCCTTTAATGACCTCCAGGCTTTAGCAGATGTATTAGGCGGAGTAGTAGGTGCCTCCCGTGCTGCGTGTGACGCAGGTTGGGTTCCAACCAATTTACAAGTTGGTCAGACGGGTGCAGTCGTAGCCCCAGACTTATACATTGCTGTTGGTATTTCTGGTGCTAGTCAGCATCTTTCTGGGATTACAAATGCAAAAACGGTTATTGCAATCAATAATGATTCTGAAGCTCCTATTTTCAAAAGGGCAAATATCGGGGTTGTTGCAGATTATAAGACGATCATTCCAACCCTTACAGAAGAGCTGAAAAAGAAACTTGGAACTGACCAAAGAAGTCATACTTGCAGTTGATTCCTTACATCTTAACTGTACTTTTGTCTAATCAAACTAGATTACGAGGAGGACATGAAAATGGAAAGAGAATTGGATTATGACATTGTCGTAATTGGTTGTGGTGTTGCTGGGACTGCTGCAGCATTGTCTGCAGCGGAAACAGCAAAAGAAGAAGGGAAAGACCTTCAAATCGCCTTATTAGAGCGTGCTGATTTTGACCATAGGGGCGGTAATTCACGTTGGACAGCATCTTACATGCGAATGAAGAATATTGATGAAGTTGCAGATAATTTTGTTCGAGATATGATGGTTTTCTCTGACAACTATTCAGACCAAAAATACATTGAAACACTTGCAGCAAATGCAGGTAAGACGCTAAGGTGGGTACAGGAAAAAGGGGTCGATTTCGATTATTTGCCGACCATGTTCTTAACCTCATCCAAGCCGCGTTTGCTGCCTGTTGGTGGTGGCCGTGCCATCATTGACACTTTATCTCGTCGGGCAAGTGCTCTTGGTGTTGAAATTATTTATGAAGCTACCGTGTGGGATATGAAGCTTGATGAAGATGGAGCGGTGAATGGAATTAGTGTACGAGTGAAAGGTGGATCTTCATTACATCTAAATGTGGGTTCTGTCATCATAGCTGCCGGTGGATTCCAAGGAAATCAAGAAATGATGTCAAAATACATTGGCAGAGACGCTCATAAAATCCGGACGGTATGCGAGGGTGGATTATTTAATAAGGGTGAGGCGATTCGACTGGCAATGGACATAGGGGCAAAAGGAGCCGGGCAGTTTGATTCCTTCCATGCGGAACCAGTTGATCCTAGGAGTAAGCGCGAAGAAGCTGCAGTCATGACCTATCCATACGCCATTTTAGTTGATAAAAATGGTAAGCGTTTTGTAGATGAGGGAATAACGACAATCGATGAACAGTATGAAGCAGTCGCACGTAAAATCTTTTACGATCTTCCAGACCATATTGCATATATGATAAGTGATCAAAAAATGTTTGATATCCCTAATTATGAGCAGGCCTTGGAAACTGATAAGCCTGCAATTGAAGCTAATACACTTGAAGAATTAGCCGCTAAAATTGAGGTACCGGCTGATCAGTTAGTAGCAACGGTCGAATCGTTCAACGCTGCTTGCCAGCCTGGTGAATTCCATTTTGATAAGAAAGACGGTAAACAGGCTATTGGGATTACACCTCCAAAGTCAAACTGGGCAATTCCAATTGACCAGGGTCCATTTATCGCATACCCAATTGTCTGTTCAAATGTATTTACAAATGGCGGCATAGCCACGGATACAAACGGACGTGTTCTTTCTCAAGATGATTATCCCATTCCAGGTATGTACGCAGCTGGTGAAACAGCTGGTCTTTACTATGGTAAATATCCAGGAGGAACGTCCGTTTTGCGTGGCCTAGTTTACGGTCGCCGAGCAGGTAAACATGCCGTTTCTTATGTAAGCAATCTAGAAAAACTGCAAGTATAAGCCACTGAAAAAGTCCTTTAAGCATACTCGGGGAAGCTACAATGGTTCCGCTCAGTGCCCACAGCTTAATTGGGGGACGAATGAATTCATATCGACGTTCCTCCTAGTTGTTTTGATTTGGAATCAGCCAATATAATTTTTATTGAGAGGATGATCGTTTTGGAATTAAAAGACAAAGTAGCATTGGTAACTGGAGGTGGAAGAGGGATAGGTAGAGAGACTTGTATTCTATTAGCGAAACAAGGCGCCAAAGTAGGGATTTTTTCGAACAACCCGTCAGAAAGTCAGGATACTGCTAAATATATTCAAGAAGAAATTGGTGGTGAAGCGATCTCTCTAAATGGAGATGTTCGTTCAGAAGAGGAAGTTAATAATGCAGTCCAAGAATTGCAAGAAAAGTTCGGGTCTATTGATATTTTAGTAAATAATGCTGGTGTTATGAGTTTAAAACCGTTCGTTGAAACAGATGTGAAGGAATGGGACTTTATTCAGGATGTCAATGTTCGAGGTGTGTATTTATGTACACAAGCTGTAGTGCCGAAAATGATAGAGAAAAGAAATGGTGTAATCATCAATCTTTCTTCAATTTGGGGAACAAAAGGTGGTCCAGATAGAAGTGCCTATACCACCTCAAAATATGCAGTTATTGGTTTTACAAAAGCATTAGGTGAAGAGATGAAACCATATAAAGTTCGGGTAAATGCAGTATGCCCGGGTCCTGTTGATACGAAAATGATGGAGGACCTTGCCCCTGATGTAAACAAAGATAATTGGTTACACCCTATAGACATCGCAAATGTCATTGTTGATCTATGCTTGCCTAAATCAGTTGCTGTTACTGCTACTGCTATAGAAGCATTTGGCAATGGCCGTCCAGTTAATCAGTAAAATTAAATTGATAAAGCTACTGCCGCAATAACTCTAATTAAATTAAAGACATATCCCCCTTCCTCCCTTGTCAAATTATTTACCTTAACAGCCGTTCTTCGCTTCTTAAGATGATAATTATCAATCCTTAATAACAGTGTCTTAAGGTGTTGAGAGGCTTCAAAATAGGGGGATATTGATATTTAAAATGGGGTTTGCTAGATGAAGATCTTTAAGGAGTGAGTTATATGAACATATTCGTTATTATGAAGCGAACTTTTGATACAGAGGAAAAAATTTCAATCAAAGGTGGTCAAATCGATAACAGCGGAGCAGAATTTATCATAAATCCTTATGATGAGTATGCGATTGAAGAAGCAATCGTTATTCGCGATGAGCATGGTGGGGAGATAACAGTGGTCACAGCGGGGACCCAAGATTCAGAAAAAGAACTTCGGACAGCTCTTGCAATGGGTGCAGATAAAGCCGTACTTATTGATTGTGAAGATGTCGAGCAAATGGACCAATTCTCTACAGCTACGATCATATCAACCTACTTAAAAGATCAAAAAGCTGATATTATCCTGAGTGGTAATGTGGCTGTTGACGGTGGGTCAGGACAAGTTGGACCTCGTATTGCTGAATTACTTGGTATGCCACAAGTAACTACGATTACAAAACTGACGATAAATGGCAACATGGCGACAATCGTTCGTGATGTCGAAGGGGACGAAGAAACAATTGAGGTATCTCTTCCTGTTCTTGTAACGGCACAACAAGGTTTGAATGAACCGCGTTACCCTTCTCTACCCGGGATTATGAAAGCGAAGAAAAAACCATTAGAAACCCTTGAATTAGATGATCTTGATTTAGAAGAAGAGCATGTTGTAGCGAAGACAGAAACGGTAGAAATATTCCTACCCCCACAAAAGCAAGCGGGTAAAATCCTTGAAGGTGATGTGAATACACAAGTGACAGAGCTTGTTTCATTATTAAAGTCGGAAGCGAAAGTCATATAATTGGAGGGTTCAACATGGAAAAAAAAGTATTGGTATTAGCTGAAATACGTGATGGCGAACTTCGTAATGTGTCATTTGAGGCCATTGCAGCAGCAAAATTAATTACGGCTGGGGAAGTGGTCGCAGCCGTTTTTGGTGAAAATGTTGGAGAGGCAGCAAATGCATTAATTGATTACGGAGCCGATCGAGTTGTGAAAGTGGAAAATCGAGATTTGACAGAATATACAACAGATGCGTACCAACAAGTGTTACTTCAAGTAATGGATGTGGAGCAACCAAATGGTGTTGTAATGGGACACACTGCATTAGGGAAAGATTTATCGCCGCGAATTGCAGCAAAACTAAGTATAGGACTAATCTCTGACGTTGTAAAAATTGAAGCAGACGACAGTGGTGACGTTCTGTTTACCCGTCCGATTCATTCGGGTAAAGCGTTTGAAAAGAAAAAAATGGCAGGTATGATTTTCGTGACAATACGTTCAAATAATATCCCACCACTTGAAAAAAATGAGTCAAATGCAGGAGACATTGGCATTATAAGAGCTGAGATTAAAGACCTTCGTACAAAGGTTAAAGATATTGTTCGTAAGGCGACAGGGAAAGTCGATTTAACAGAAGCCAATGTGATCGTTGCAGGTGGTCGTGGCGTAAAAAATAAAGAAGGCTTCAAACCGTTAGAAAAACTTGCTGAGGTTTTAGGGGGGGCAGTTGGTGCATCTCGTGGTGCATGTGACGCGGAATACTGCGACTACGCCCTTCAAATTGGACAAACCGGGAAAGTCGTTACCCCAGATCTTTACTTTGCCGTGGGGATTTCGGGAGCAATTCAGCATTTAGCTGGAATGTCTAACTCGAAAGTCATTGTTGCAATTAACAAAGACCCCGAAGCGCCTATTTTTGAGGTAGCTGATTACGGTATTGTTGGTGATTTATTTGAAGTATTACCGATCTTAACAGAAGAGTTGAAAGTAGTTGTAAATCAGTAAAATAAGTTTCCAACTTTCCCCATGTACAATCGTTTGCGAAAATCTTAAATAAAGCAGGCGTCAAATTTGCGATAATTGGAAGCAAAGAAAAGAACAGCGGCGATACACCACGTCGTATTGGTAACGAGTTTTTATTCCAAGAACTCGCAACAGCGAACATTGAAACATTCCAAAAGCATGAAGTAAGAAAATCGTTACGATTGATCCTCATGCGTACAATACATTTAAAAATGAGTACCCCGACTTTGGACTCGAAGGCGTTGAAATATATCAACATACCGAACTTCTCGCACAGTTATTAAAAGAAGGAAAAGTTATACCGAAATATGAAGTGATGAAACGGTTGTTTACCATGATTCTTTTTATTTAGGACGTTACAATGAGGTCTACAGTCCACCTCGTGATATTTTAGAGGCGATTCCAGGTGTTAAGGTTGTCGAAATGGAACATAACCGTGAAAAAGGCATGTGCTGTGGAGCTGCTGGGGTATGATGTGGATGGAAGAGAATTCAGGAGAGCGTATTCACGTCGCTCGTACTGAACAAGTGCTTGAAGTAAATCCGAGTGTAATTTGAAGTGGCTGTCCGTATTATTTAACGATGTTAAGTGATGGTACAAAAGCGAAAGAAGTAGAAGCGCAATCCAATGGCTTCTATTTATTCTGCTATAAAATGCCCTTACTGCGGTCGTTCTGCATTTGAAGATGATTACTACAAAAGCGATGAAAAATATATTAGCTGTCTTCGGTGCGGATTTAACTATTCCAAAACAATGAAAGAGGGGATTAATAACCTTTTCGAATATGAGGAAGATAGACAAGAAGGACATGGCGTATTTTCATTAGTTAAAAAAGATGGAAAGCGAGAGATGAGGATGTTGAATTATCATTTGACTAATAATGATATTGATAAGTATAAAAAAACATTCCTAGAGAAGGATGTTGATCAGGAGAAAAGCTATCTAGTTACATATGAAGCTGAGACTTTTATATAGTATTAGGGAATCCTCCAGAAAACTTCCATTTGTCCTTTGAAGAATATAAGGTGAAAATGATTGAAAAATATGGCGTTGATTATGAATACATTGAACACATTATACCTATTGGAGAATAGCCGATGAGAAGGTAAGTAAGTTTAACAACATGATACAAAATTCAAGCGTTTTAATTAATGTAATGGACAAAAGAAAGATAAGAAAAAAGTGCGATCATTCACACTTTGCTTTTTACGGTTTCTTTCTCGACCAATATAGTGCAATAGATGTCATTTGGAAAGGGGCCCAAGCGGATTTCACTTACCACTCGGGCTGATCTATCGATTATTTATAGCTAAGATTAAACCGCATAAGATTAGTTATTTATTTTTTGAAAGTGAATCTGAAATTTGCTCGGCTGTTATTTGCCCATTTTTTATACAGGCTCCTATTCCCACTCCATAGTAGGAGCAACCCGCAAGAATGACATTAGGAAATACAGAAGCCATTTTCTCACTCAGTGCACGAACCGCCTCGCTATGGTTCAAATCGTAGTTAGGCATTAAATGATCCCAGTTAGTCACTTCGATCGCTTTTGGTTGCCCTTTAATCCCAATACTCTTTTCAACATCTGATAAAGCAGTAAGAATAAGGTCGTGATTTCCCATCTGTTGCAAAGATGGATAGGTAGGGTTTGAACTTTTATAGAATAGTCTAACTAATAAGTTATGCTTGTCAGATGTATGCTTCCATTTCCGACTTGTCCACGTACAAGCATCACAATGTACATCGTTTTTATCTGAAACAATAAATCCAGTACCATCAGCAGGCAGCTGATCATCTGAAATATCAAAACCGAAGTAGATACTTTTTAGAGACGAATTTGTTAATTTAGCAAATTCATCGTTTAATTCATAGTGATCTAATATCGTTTGGGCGACGTTATGTGGTGTCGTTAAAATAACATAGTCAGCTTGTATCGTTTCGTAATTGGAAAAAGTAATTTGATATTGTTCATTATTATTTATGATTTTTGTCGTGTGAACCCCTTTTAAAATTTGAGATTCTTTTAATTCTTCCTCGAGTCGGTGAATCAGCGTAGAAAGTCCGTTTTTAAAAGAGATGAATTTTCTATCTGATTTAGAGCTAAATTTTTTTTGGTTTTCTGCTAATCCTTTGATGATGCTTCCGTAGTGATTTTTATAATCAAGTAAGTACGGGAGTGTAGATGCAATGCTAAGCTTGTCAAGTTTTCCTGAATACACCCCCGATAACACCGGTGCAATTTGTTTTTCGACCAGTTCTTTTCCTAAGAAGTGCTCGAGAAAGGCTCCGATTGAACTGTCTTGGGTGAAGTGTTCGTTTTTAGTTTCTAAATCTTTTAGTGCTTCTTGTTTTCCCTTTTCCGAAACCAATGTACTTTTGAACAAGGACTCGACACTTGTTGGGATTCCAAATACAGTGTCAGCAGGGATTGGATGTAACTCATTATTAGAGAAAATATAGGAAATCCCTGTAGAATTATAAACCACCTCTTCTTGTAACTGTAAATCTTTTATTAAAGGCGTTACACTTTCATGTCTTGCAACGATCGAATCAGCCCCTGTTTCCATTATGAACTCTTCACTTTGAACTGTATTGATCTTCCCACCTAAATAGTGATTTCGTTCAACAAGAATCAACTCAACCTCTATATTCAGCTCTTTTTTTAATTTGTGTAAATAGTGCATGGTGGATAGGCCTGTGATTCCACCACCTATAACGACAACGGTTTTCAGCGTTCTCACTCCTAAATATCTAGTTTAGATCTTATTATAACCTATGGTAGTCATAAATTTTCTTTTTCAACTCTTTTGACATCATCCTGACACATTCAACGATTAAAGTATGTCTTGTAACAAATCAGTTTAAAGCTAAAGGTAAAAAATGAATAAATTAGAAAGAGGGATAAGTAATGAATGAACAAGAGAGTCGGTTTGAAATGAAACAAGAAAAAGGTAAATCAAAGCTTAAAGGTTTTTTAATGACACTGTCAGCTGGGGTGATTGGATCGGCTTTAACATTAACGGTTACGCCGCATTTAGACTATTTTAACCAAGAAACTTCCGCTCTTTATCAGGATACTGAAGTAAAGAGTAGTGAGGGGGAGGTATTGCCAGTTGCACAAATGTCGACAACGACTTCACTAGCAGATACGATCGAATATGCCTCTCAAGCGATAGTAGGGATTGTTAACCTTCAGCAACAGCAGAATCAGTTTAGACAAGGTAGTGAAGCGGTGGAAAACGGAACAGGGTCTGGGGTGATTTTCAAGAAAGCGGATGAGGAAACGTACATTGTGACCAACAATCATGTGATTGAAGGGGCTAATGAGATCGAGGTATCTCTTCATAATGGTAAAAAAGTATCAGCTGAAATAATTGGCACGGATCCATTAACGGACATCGCCGTTTTAAAAATACATGAAAATGTAGATGCTCCTATTCTAGAGTTCGGAGATTCTTCTATACTTCGTACAGGTGACCAAGTGCTAGCTATTGGAAATCCTCTTGGTCTTGATTTATCAAGAACGGTGACTCAAGGGATCGTGAGTGGCGTCGAGCGGACGATTGCGCTCACAACTTCAGCGGGGGAGTGGGATCTAAATGTTATTCAAACGGATGCAGCGATTAACCCTGGTAATAGTGGGGGGGCACTTATTAATACGGCCGGACAAGTCATTGGAATTAATAGTTTGAAAATCTCAGAAAATGGCATTGAAGGGCTAGGATTTGCAATTCCAAGTAATGAAGTGCTGCCAATAATCAATGAACTTATTAAAAGTGGTCAGGTTGCTAGGCCATATGTCGGTGTTGGGTTAGCAAGTCTTGAAGAGATTCCACCATTTTATTTACAGCAACTCCCTAGCTTGGTAACGCAAGGAGCGATTGTGACTTCGGTCGATCCTAACTCAGCGGCAGCAGAAGTGGGATTACAAGTGGAGGACATTCTCGTATCGATTGAGGGAGAAGCGATCAATCGTTCTATTGATCTACGAAAATATTTGTATACCAAATATTCAATTGGAGACAAAGTGAAAATAGAATTTTATCGACAGGGTGAACTGAAATCGGTGGATCTTTCGCTAACTAGCAATCAGTTATTAAATTAATAATGAGGAGGGTTATTGAACTCCTTAAATGAAACGCTGGAAAAGCAAAGTGTAGCCTCCTCTTCGAAAGAACATGATAGTAATATGTGTATAAAGAAGAGATTAAAACACTTGCTGACTTCATCTCTCATAGCTAACGATTAACTTAAGTTATAGTTGAGGAAACAGGAACACTCTTCGGACTGTTCCTGTTTTTTGATGAGCTTTCTGCTAACTATACTAAGATTCATTCCACGGTTTACTCGTTGTAATGAAAGCCGCTAATTCTTTACTTCGGGCTCGGTGTTCTTTGCGTTTGACCGCTCTTTCCTTTCCGGTTTCGTACAACTTTAATTCTTCGTCGGTTTGAGGGATTACTTGAGGGATTTTTGTCGGTTTCCCATTCTGATCAAGAGCAACAAATGTTAGAAAAGCGGTTGCTGCAATTTTTCGTTTACCTGTTAACAAGTTTTCTGCGATGATTTTAACAAATATCTCCATAGAACTCGTGCCTGTATACGTGACAAATGATATGAAGTTTACAGAGTCTTCTGGTGTGATAGGAGAAAGGAAATCGACTGAATCTGTTGAAGCTGTAACGCATTCTTTTCTAGAGTGCCTAGTAGCTGAAATTGACGCAATCATATCAACATCACTCATTAGTTTACCACCAAACAAAGTGTTGTGATTATTGACATCGTTAGGAAAAACCCTACTTGTTCTGACTACTTTTGATTCACTCACAAATTTTGTTTCCATTTGTATACTCCGTTCATAATAGATTTTTAAGGTATTTCACTGATAATATTCAAGAGGTTGTATTCCTTAGTGTGCCAAGTAGTATAAGTAATAATCTATCCATAGATTAAGTAGTCTGCTTATTTTAAACAATTCAAAAGGCTAACTGAACGATCTTCTGTTTTGTTTTGAACTACTATGTTAAAACTAAATATGATCATAGCCATTCTTACAATTATAAGGATTAACTACTTATTTTTCCAATCCTTGTTGTAAGTGACGGTTTCTCTGTTTATACTTTAAAGATAGTGTAAAAATCTAGACCATTCATTTGAAAGGAGACATCTATGACGAAACCTATAAAATTTGATTTACATACGCATAATGAAATGTGTGGGCACGCCATTGGTACGATTGAGGATTATGTTAAAGCGGCTTTAGAAAATGGGTTGGAGTTTATTGGAATTTCCGATCATGCGCCGTATTTTCATAGTGATGAGGATCATCCCTTCCCACGGATTACAATGGCAAAATCGGGGTTTTCCCAATATATCGAAGAGGTTTTACGTTTGAAAGAGCGCTATGCGGATCGAATTGAGGTTCTTCTTGGGATTGAAAGTGATTTTTTTCCAGAGAATTGTGAAGTGTACAAACGATTTTTAGATGAGCAACCTTTTGATTATGTGATTGGTTCTGTCCATTTTGTTGACAATATTAGTATTTTTAAAAAAGGTCGTTGGGAAGGATTAACGACTGCTGAGAAAGTAAAAACAAAAGAAAGCTACTATAGGCTCATTGAACAATCTGCACGTTGTGGTATGTTTCAAATTCTTGGACATATTGATGCAATGAAGGGCTTTTATCCGGAGTTTTCTTCTATACAAGTAGACGCAATCGATCATACGCTGCGGGTAATTGGAGAACATGAATTAGTCATTGAAATTAACACATCTGGAAAGACAAAGGATTCTGGTGGCTGGTATCCGGCAGATGATATATTGGAAAGAGCTTTGTTTCACAATGTCGGAGTCACCTTTGGTTCAGATGCCCATACCCCTGATCGTGTAGGCGACGAATTTGATGAAGTGCAGAAGAGGCTGAAAGAAATAGGTTTTAAAGAATTAAATTACTTCTCTAACAAACAGAAACGCTCTATTCTTATTTAGGTGGGGGAATGTTTTTGAGGGCTCATAAATTTGAAGTAAAAGAAGATGGGGATTAATCAGTAATTTAGCATTAATAAATTGGTTTAATGCAATGGGAAACTGTTGAGACGATTCTTGACAGTTTTTTGTTGTTTAAGGAATTTATCGGCTTTTAGCTAGTATTAGATAAAATATTAGTTTAACGGCTTCAGCTGTTAAACTATTAAACTAACGATGCAATCGAACAAATCATGGCTTTTTACGTCGCTTTACCGAGTTAGATGAATACAAGGATGTTTATGATTTGATTGGCGTATTCTTAACAGGTAAAGAACCAGGTTGAAACTAATTCAGTTTACTTCTTGTTTAGTTGGTGCACGGGATTTAATGAATAGAGATAGAGCAGTAACGTTTTGGATAGGAAAAAGTAAAGAAAGTATGGAGAGAAACTGTTGAGACGATTCTTGACAGTTTTTTTACTTTGTTTGGATAACTTGGTAAAGATGACCACCAAATAAACACAACTGAATATGTTGGTTTTTTGGAAAGAAGATTTATAACAAGTTTTTAATTTGCCTACAGATATGACCTTCCCTAAGTTGGAGGAGTTGACCTGTTTAAATCCGAGATTGACATTTTTAACTACCAATAAGCCCAAGAATAGGATAAAGGAAATGAATATACTGCTAATAACTTAAAATGTATTTTTTCAAAAAAGAGAATCCTCTTTTAAAAAGCTTGATGGTTTTTCACAAATAGCCAGTTTCGATCAAGAATTGCGAATAAAACATGGGATCACGAAGGTTGGTGAATCTAATGGTTACAAATAATAAAAATAGTTTAAAAGTTGGAGATTGGGTTAAAGGTAAGACGCGAAATGGGGAATTGTTACGCGGTTATGTAGAACATATTGAAACTTTTAATACACTCATGCAAGTAAAGGTAATAGTAAGTGACAATAAAAAGCTTATAGGAAGGATCATCAAACTAGATGAAAATGAATTAGAAAAGCAACCGATTATATCTGATTGGAGTGAAGGGGAGCTTTTTAATTTAATTGATTTATCACTCTCCACTAGAGACAAACAATGGTTTATTGAAAATAGTTGGAAATTAAAAAGGAAACGAAATACGATATCGTTTATTAAAAAGAAGGATTAGTGTTTAGATATTGTGATTGGAAAAGTAAGGGAGGAGTGGGTTGTGCGTATTAAAAAAGTGTTCGTAGAAAAACGTCTCGCCCATTCCGTTAAACTACATAGAGGGAAATGTTTGACGTTGTCATACGTAGGTAGGGTTAAATAATGATTATGGGATAAAATAATTGACTAAGGTTAAAGGAAGGGATTTTTACGTAAAAGTAAAAATCACTTCCTTGTTTTTAGTTTGTTTTAAATCGGCTTACTTCCGATTGTAAATTTTTAGCTGTATGAACTAGATCATTAATCGATGCGACGATTTCCTGCATTGTACCGGATTGAGTTTCTGTTGACGCTGCTACTTGCTGAACATTTTCAGAGTTTTGAATGGAGATTGTTTTTATGTCATCTATTGAAGCAGCGATTTCTTGAATGTTTCGATTGATTTCGTTTGATAGTTGGTCGACTTCGCTAATATCACTTGTAATACCAAAAATAGAACCGGATATTTCTTTAAAAGAGTTGCTGGCATTGTTTACTAGTAACAGTCCTTCTTTTACTGATTTACTACCTTGTTCTGTTAGGAAACGGGTGCATGGGTTTCACTTTTAATTTGGCTAATGAGTGAAGCAATTTCAGTCGTTGCTCTACCAGATTCTTCGGCTAGTTTTCGAACTTCTTGAGCAACAACCGCGAACCCGGCCCCGTGACTACCTGCGCGTGCATCTTCTATTGATATTGATGCATTCAAAGCAAGTTTATTCTCTTCAGTATTTTATTACTCAACACTTCTCCAAACATCTCTGTTGATTCAGGTTTGTGAAGCTCAAACCGTTTTTTTATTTTGATAGGGCTTTTAAAGGTTCAATTGTTTAGAGGCTCATTTTAGAGGGGGGCTATTGAAAAAAGTAGGAACATTGATATTAGTTATGTAGAAATGACTGAGGAATAAAAGGAAGCGATTGTTTATCTTAATGCGATGCTTAGTGTACGTAAAATGAAAAAATTAGCATCGATTAAGTCTGGATGTGTTTGGCGAGGTTTTGTTCTGTATAAAAGTGAACATATGTAACCTCTAAAAAGGAAAACTTTACAAAAGGGATTATTAATAAATGGTAAAAGTTAGTAAAATAAAAGCACATGTAGTCAAGTATTAAATGAGCTTTTAGCAGGTCAATTTCATTAAAAGGAGCAACGTGAGAAGCCCGAATGCTTCTTGCGTTGCTCTTAATGTATGAGGGCAGTAATGGAAAGGATAGTATATTCTAAATATCACAAAACAAAATCAAGCTAAGTAAATAGGTAGTTATTTTCCACTTTAAACGGTTACAAATTCTTTTTATTAGCAGTAATACAAATGTCTCTACAAAGTATTATCTCGAAATCGGTACTTCACCACTAAATCTAGGAATCGTTCCCTCATCGATATTAAAGCTTAACTCAGGAATTTCTAAAAAGTTTTTAATGGCTAGAGCACATGCCCCCATTACACAAGCTTCTTTTCCAAATTCTGAAATAAGTAGTTCTTGATAATGACTTACTGAAGACTTTAAACTAGCCTTAATTTCATTTATTGCATCTGGATGCATTTTCAATAATTCACTATTAAGCACAATCGTTTCGGGATTATAAAGATTTATGATGTTATTAAGACCAATAGATAAATAATAAATAAATTGATTCATTTGTTTACAAGTGATCGACTCTTGATCATGTATCCATTTTTGAACATCCAGATAAGTTATGTCTTGTGTATTTTGTTTTTCAAAAAGATCTTTAAAAAAGCTAGATTCAGATGCATATTGTTCCCAGCAACCTTTATTTCCACAATTACAAGGCTTTCCATCGGGAACAACAATCATATGTCCCATTTCACCTGCGTAACCATGATGACCTTTATAGAGTTCGCCATTAATCATGATTCCAAGTCCAATACCTGAGTACAAGCTAACACATAATAAATTAACACTTTGATGATGTTTATAGACTTGTTCAGCAAATGAACACAAGTTAGCGTTATTTTCAATATAGAGAGAAGCTCTAATCTCCTTTTCTAAGTCTGTTTTCAAATCTTTATTATGCCACTTATGTTGAGGGACAAAATTAATGATTTGTTCTTCTGTAACAATACCGTGAATTCCTATTACGATTCCGACAATTCCATAATGACTCTTAGAGTATTTGTTTTGATATCTTTTTATATTTTCGATTAATATACGAAGTACACTCTCATAATCAGAGGTATTCAGTTCAATTGTGTCTGAAGATAGGGGAGAGCCTAATAAATCAGACAAAGTAAATGTAATTTGTTTGTAGTCTAAGTCAATTCCTAATGCGTATCCCGCTTTGCTATTAAGAGAAAGCATGATAGGCCTTCTCCCGAGAGAAGTGTGTTCTTGTTGAGTTTCCACAATTAATTCTTCATTTAATAGATCAGCTACTTGGACAGAAACAGTAGCTTTATTTAAACCTATAGTTTTTGATAATTCTGCCCGCGATATCAATCCATGTTCAATAATTTTACTTAATAAAAAGCTTCTATTAATTTTTTTAATATAGGCAGCATCACCAGTAATCATATAGCTCCTCCTTATAAATAAAAATAGCTGTATCAAAGTTGAACAATTCCTTCGTTAAAAGGAGACTGTTAGAAATTGCTTCATTCATTTGATATACTTATTTGGAATTCATTATTATACCATTATACATTTTTTTGATAGATAATATCAGCTAAATTAGTTTTATAAAAACGTTTTTCATTTAATATAGAGAAAATCGAAATAAAGATTGACATAAAAACCCCTTTAATGATATTCTACAGTTAATAATTTGTTTGGTCAACAAATTAATTGCACTATGAGAGAAATGTTAATAATAATTGTAAATCAGTCTCATAATAATATGACCATTTAAATAATTTACTCCTTAGAACGAGCTACTTATCGAAATGAAGAAGTTTAATAATTAATTGAAAGCATCAATAAAACAAATGAAAACTACTTGGAGGTAAGATTTATGAAGGAATTTTTAGGTGACGATTTTCTTTTAAGTAACAAAACAGCTCAACAACTTTATACTAACATTGCTAAAACATTACCGATACATGATTTTCACTGTCACTTAGACCCACAAGAAATTTGGGAAAATAAATCATTTGAAAATATGACCCAAGTTTGGTTAGCAGGGGATCATTATAAGTGGAGAGCTATGCGTTTGAATGGTGTTAAAGAAGAGTTGATTACAGGAGATTCCGAAGATTGGGAAAAATTTAAAGCATGGGCTGAAACCGTTCCTAATTTAATTGGAAATCCTTTATATCATTGGACTCATATGGAGCTTAAAACATTCTTTAATATCGAAAAAAGGTTAAGTCCTGAGACAGCTCGTGAAATTTGGGAAGAGTGTAATGATAAGTTGCAACAACCAGAATTCAAACCACGTAAGTTTATAGAAAGATCAAATGTACAATTTATAGGTACAACAGATGATCCAACTTCAATGCTTGAATATCATAGTTTATTAAAAGGTGATGAAACATTCACGGCGGAGATAGCCCCGACATTCAGACCAGATGGTGCACTTTTTCTTGAAAAGCCAACTTTCCATGACTGGCTAAAGAAACTTGAAAACGTATCGGATCAAGCGGTAACTTCTATCAGCGATTTGCTTGTGGCAATGCGACAAAGAGTGGATTACTTTAATGAAGTAGGTTGTCGTGCTTCAGATCATGGTCTAACTCAAATGGTCTTCAAAAATGTTACGCAAGATGAAGCAGGACAGATTTTTAATAAGCGTTATCAAAATGAAACTCTTACAAGTGATGAGATCATCAGTTATCAATCATTTCTTCTTTTTGAATTAGGGAAAATGTATGCAGAGAAAAAATGGGTCATGCAAATGCATATTGGAGCTACTAGAAATAATAACACGAAGATGTTTAATCTTTTAGGTGCTGATGCAGGGTTTGATTCAATTGGAGATGCTAGCATAGCTGAAGGGTTAGCTCAATTCTTAGATGCATTAGATCAGAAGAACGCTCTACCGAAAACAGTGCTATACAACTTAAACCCGCGTGATAATTATGTGTTAGCCACAATGACTGGAAACTTCTATGAGGCAGGAATCCCAGCAAAAGTGCAATTCGGTTCTGCATGGTGGTTTAATGATCATATCGATGGTATGGTTAAACAATTGAAGGATTTGGGCAACCTGGGACTTTTAAGTCATTTTATTGGGATGCTAACAGATTCTAGAAGCCTGCTTTCTTTTGTACGTCATGATTATTTCCGAAGAATATTATGCAACCTAGTAGGTGAGTGGGTCGAAGACGGAAAAGCACCAAATGATCAGGTGCTTCTTGAAAAGATGATTCGTAATATTGGCTATGATAATGCGGAAAGATTTTTTAAAAATCGTTAGAAGAGGAGTGAGAGAATTCCATGGGTATTCTTCAAGATTTATTAAAAGATATTCCTTTGCCTAAGATGGCAAAAGTGAAACAGCATTTTGATGATCGTAAAATTGAAAACATTGATGAGGTTTTAAACGAAAAGTTACAACGACAAGAGATAGCTCAGAAAATAAAGCCTGGCATGGAAATTGCGATTGCAGTAGGAAGTCGGGGAATGGATCGTCTTGTAGAGATTACAGCATTAACCGTACAAAATTTAAAAGAATTAGGGGCCAAACCTTTTATCGTACCGAGTATGGGAAGCCACGGCGGTGCTACGGCTGAAGGGCAGCGTGAAGTACTAGCACACCTCGGAGTAACCGAAGAAAGTGTGAAAGCAGAGATTCGCTCTTCTATGGAAGTATTAAAGCTTGGAGAATTACCAAACGGTCTCCCCGTATATATTGACAAATATGCATCACAAGCAGATGGAATTGTTGTGATTAATCGGATTAAACCTCATACTGCTTTTCGCGGTCCAGTAGAAAGTGGAATTATGAAGATGATCAGCATTGGCCTAGGAAAGCAAAAAGGTGCTGAAGCCTGTCATCAATTAGGGTTTAAGTATATGGCGGAAAATGTACCGGCGATGGCAAATATGATGATGGAAAAGACACCTATTCTGTTCGGTGTAGCTACTTTAGAAAATGCATTTGATAAAGTAGCTAGAATTGAAGTGCTTGCAGCAGAAGAAATAGAAGAAAAAGAACCGGAATTGCAAGCGTTAGCGAAGGAATTCCTGCCTAAGTTATTCTTTGAACAATTGGATGTACTAGTAATTAATGAAATTGGGAAAAATATCAGTGGAGATGGAATGGATCCTAATATAACAGGACGTTACCCGACACCTTACGCTCATGGTGGCCCTGATGTCAATAAGATGGTAGTGCTTGATTTAACACATGAGACAGAAGGAAATGCAAATGGTGTTGGAACAGCTGATTTCACGACACAACGCCTTGTAGATAAGATGAACAGGGAATTCACTTATGCTAATGGTTTAACCTCAACTGTTGTAGCACCAACCAAAATTGCTACAACGCTAGCAAATGATAAAGAGGCCATTCAAGCAGCGATAAAAACATGCAATATTTTAGATTTTACAAAAGTGAAAATGGTTCGTATCAAGAACACTTTGGAAATAGGTGAAATAGAAGTTTCAGAAGCGCTGCTTGAACAAATAGCACAACATCCGCAAATGGAGCAGGGCACAGACTTTTATGAACTTCAATTTAATGAGTTTGGAAACTTAAAATAAAGCTTACAAAAATATATTGACTGGAGTGGAAGTAATGGGGAATTTATTTGATCTAACAGGTAAAACAGCTGTAGCTATTGGTGGAAATAGTGTATTAGGAGGTTCGATAGCAAAGGGTTTAGCAGAACATGGTGCGAAAGTAGCTATTCTTGGTCGTAATTTAGAAAAAGCTAATAAAGTTGTTCAGGAAATTGAAGAGAATGGTGGTAAAGCTAAAGCTTTTGAGGCAGATGTTAGTTCACGTGACTCTTTAGAGGAAGCAGCAGACGCGATTGAACAGTGGTCTGGTGGCTGGGATATCGTTTTAAATGCCCCAGGGAAAAATAGTGCCACACCATTCTTTGATCTTGATATGGAAGAATGGGATGATATCATGGATGTGAACTTGAAAGGAATTGTCGTTACATGCCAGATCTTTGCAAAGAAAATGATTGAGCAAGAGAGAAAAGGCAGTATCATTAATATTTCATCGGTTTCTTCAACAACGCCATTATCAAAAGTATTTACTTATTCAGTATCAAAAGCAGGAGTAAATAGTCTAACTCAGTATCTTGCAAGAGAATTTGCTCCACACGGAATTCGTGTAAATGCCATTATTCCAGGCTTCTTCCCAGCAGAGCAAAATCGTAAAATTTTGAGCGAAGAAAGAATTGCTTCCATTATGAATCATACCCCAATGGACCGTTTTGGTGAACCAGAAGAATTACAAGGAGCAGCTGTCTGGCTTTCTTCAGATAAAGCATCAAGTTTTGTAACTGGAGCTTTGATTAGAGTAGACGGTGGATTTGGTAGCATGACTATCTAATTGGCTCGGAACAAAAGGTCTTTTAGAGTTGAGCATTCAATACACTATAGAGAGACTCAATAGAATGCTTTTGCTACATGTTTTAGAAGGGAGAGGACAATGGTTAACAAAAAATATCAGAAGTTAGTATCCATTCTCCAAGAAATGAATTCGGTTGTTGTCGCTTTTTCAGGAGGGGTCGATAGTACATTCTTATTAAAAGTGGCGGTCGAAACATTAGGAAAAGATCGCGTGCTTGCTGTCACAGCCGACTCAGAAACGTACCCGTCTAGTGAGTTACTAGAAGCAAAAGAATTAGCAGAAAAAATCGGAGTTCATCACCAAGTGATCGAAACTTCTGAATTGGCTATACCAGGCTATACAGACAATGATAAGAATCGGTGTTACTTTTGCAAAAACAGTTTATTTGAACTTTTAATCCCGATTATGGAAGAAAAAGGTTTCAAAAATGTTATTTATGGGGTCATCGCCGATGATATGAATGAACATCGTCCTGGAATGAAGGCTGCGAAGGAAAGAGGAGTTCGTGGTCCTTTGCAAGAAGCCGATTTATTTAAAGAGGAAATTAGAGAGCTTTCTAAGCAATTTGACTTACCGACGTGGAATAAGCCTTCTTTTGCATGTTTATCTTCTAGAATTGCCTATGGGGAGAAGATTACAAAAGAAAAGTTAACAAAAGTTGACAAAGCGGAAGCGTATTTAAAAACGCTTCATATTCGTCAAGTGCGCGTTCGAACACATCAGGAAGTGGCTAGGATAGAGGTCGAACCAAATGATATGGAAATTGTCCTTCGGAATCATGAATTGATAGCAAATGAACTTCAAATGTATGGATTTCAATATATCACACTAGATTTAATTGGCTATCAAAGTGGTAGCATGAATAAGGTTCTTACATAAGAGGGCACAAGTAGAAACAGGCTTTGAGCTCTTTCAAAGTCTGTTTCTATTTTGGAGAACAGGAGATTTCTTTGCCTTTTTTAAAATTTTAAAATATTTTAAAGAGCAAAAAGGAAGATGCAGGATGTCAAAAGAGTTAGTGATCGGCCTTGATATTGGAACAACGAGTGCTAAGGCGGTTGTTTTTAATTTAAGTGGAAATGTCATCGCTGAATCAGAAGAGATGATTACATCGTATTATCCTCAAACAGGTTGGGTCGAACAAGATCCGAATGAGATCGAACGTTTATCCGTACAAGCTGTGCGTAACGCCGTTGAAAAAGCAAACGTTCAAGAGGGTGAACTATTAACAGTTGGAATTTCTTCCGCGATGCATTCTCTTATATGTGTGGATGAACAGGGACAACCTTTATCGAATGCTGTTATTTGGGCTGATGGAAGAAGCAGTGATCAAGCGGAGGAATTGATGAAAACCGCAGGCATGAAGTTTTACGAAAAAACAGGCATGCCGGTTCATCCAATGTCTCCATTCATTAAGCTTCTTTGGATGAAAGAAACAAAATATGAGCCATATCAAAAAGCGGCTTACTTCATGTCAATAAAGGAATTTGTTATTCAGAAATGGTTTGGTCAAAGAATCGTTGATTATTCGATGGCGTCTGCAACCGGACTCTTTAACCGCCATACATTCCAATGGGATGAAGATGCATTAGCGCTTGCTGATATTCACAAGGATCAACTTTCAAAGATTGTTCCTCCGACAGAGATCATCAAGGAAATCAAACATGACATTTCAGAAGCAATGGGTATATCCAATCAACTTCCGTTCGTATTAGGTTCAGCTGACGGACAGTTGGCGAACCTGGGAATTGGGGCAATTTTACCTGGCGAAGTGGCTGTGACGGCTGGAACAAGTGGAGCCATTCGACAGTTTACCAAAAAGGCTCAAGTTGATAAGAAGCATGAGACATTTTGTTATGCCTTTACAGAAGATTACTCGATTATTGGAGGGCCAACAAATAACGGAGGAATTGCTCTTCAATGGTTAAAGGAACTGTTAAATTACCAAGGGAGTTTTGATGAACTTACAAAAGAAGCAGATCGAGTTTCTCCAGGGGCAGAAGGGATGCTTTTTCATCCGTATGTAAATGGTGAAAGAGCACCATTATGGAATCAAAGTGCTAAAGGGAATTTTTACGGGGTAACGATCACTCATAAAAAGGAACATTTCGTTCGAGCGGTATTAGAAGGAATTACTTTTAATCTATATCAGATTGGAAAAGCATTAGAACGAGTAGCGGGCGAACCTGAGAAGCTGTATGTTAATGGTGGGTTATCAAGGTCTCCATTGTGGCTTCAGATGCTGGCTGATGTTTTTGGAAAAGAAGTGTATGTTCCTGAAAGTCATCACAGTGCCGCGTGGGGAGCTGCTTGGACGGCATTAGTTTCCATTGGCAAAGTGGCCTCCTTTGAGGACATTAAAAAGAACGTACCGATGGGCGAAGTGGTAAAACCAAATGCGGAAAATCACAAGATCTATTTGAGTGTGTATGAAAAGTACGAGAAACTAGCGCATGATTTAGCTAGGTATTTTTAAATCCTTCTAACAAATGATACATTAAGAAGTAACCATTAATCAGTAAGGTGAGTGTTAACGATGTTAGAAGAGATCTTAGAGCAAGTCCAAAAAGGAGACTTAAGTGTTTCTGAAGCGAAAAAAAAGTTAGCAACATACGAAGACTTAGGGTTTGCTAAAGTGGATCACCATCGCAAGAAGAGACAAGGTTTTTCAGAAATTGTCTTTGGAGAAGGAAAGTCTACTGAACAAATCATCTCTATTATTAAAGCATTACGGGAAAAAAACAATAATGTGCTCGTTACACGTATTTCAAAAGATAAAGCTGAACAAGTCATTCAAGCGTGTCCGGAATTCATTTATCATGAAATCGCACAGATTCTTTTATGGAAGAATAAAGCGAATGTAGTTGATGTGCAAGGATACATAAGTATCATTTGTGCGGGTACATCTGATTTAAGAGTAGCAGAAGAAGCAGCCATTACAGCCGAAGCATTAGGTTGTAACGTTCATCGTATTTACGATGTAGGCGTGGCTGGCATTCATCGGTTGTTCGATCATTATGAAGAAATTCAACAAGCAACCGTCTCAGTGGTAGTGGCTGGAATGGAAGGTGCGCTTCCAAGTGTGATAGGCGGGCTTGTTTCCCATCCAGTTATTGCCGTACCAACAAGTGTTGGATACGGGGCTAATTTTCATGGTTTATCGGCATTACTTACGATGTTAAATTCATGTGCCTCTGGAATTAGTGTTGTCAATATTGATAATGGTTTCGGTGGAGCATACAGCGCCGCATTAATTTATCAGTTAGCACAAAAAGGGGCTAAAAGCGAATGAAGATACTTTATTTGGACTGCTTCTCAGGGATAAGTGGCGATATGATGATTGGAGCTCTACTTGATGCAGGAGCGGATCCATTCAAATTAGAAGCGGAACTAACTAAGCTGCATATCACTGAAGAGTATAAGTTGAAGTGGACGAAAGTTGTGAAGAACGGAATCACAAGTACCAAATTCGACGTACTATTAAACAATGAAGAACTCGGACACAGTCATGCTCATGGACATAGCCATGACGACGAGCACAGTCATACTCATGGACATAGCCATGACGACGAGCACAGTCATGCTCATGAACATAGCCATGACCACGAGGACAGTCATGCCCATGAACATAGCCATGATCACGGACATAGTCATGCTCATGGGCATCATCACCGTTCTTATAAAGATATTGTGAAGCTCATTGAAGCAGCTGGTTTTTCTGATCGCGTGAAAGATACATCGCTAAATATATTCAGGAAAATTGGAGAAGCAGAAGGGCATATTCACAACTTGCCTTTAGAAGACGTTCATTTCCATGAAGTCGGTGCAGTGGATTCCATTATCGATATTGTAGGAGCAGCGATCCTACTAGACCAGCTGGAAATTGACGTAATTAGGTCTTCTCCCATTCCAGTTGGAAACGGGAAGATTCGTATTGATCATGGTGTTTACCCAGTACCAGCACCTGCTACATTAGAAATGTTAAAAGGGGTTCCGATTGCACAAAGCGAATTGAAAGCTGAATTGACAACTCCAACGGGCGCAGCAATTGTTGTGGTATTAGCTGAAGAGTTCTGTGCTTTCCCAGCTATGAAGATAAAACAGGTGGGTTACGGGGCAGGGACAAAAAGCTTTAGAGATCATCCTAATGTCCTTCGCGTCATTATTGGTGAATAAGTAGTCAATTAAACGAGAGGGGTTAAAAGATGCACTCTAATCTCCCGCCCGATCACCAACATATTGATGATCAAATGGTCAAAATGGAAGTAAACCTTGACGATATTTCGGGTGAATGGCTTGGGTACGTCATGGATTTGCTGTTTGATTATGGGGCAAATGACGTTTTTTATACACCCATTTATATGAAAAAAAATAGACCAGCTATTTTACTTCAATTGCTTTGTTCTTATACCGCTATTCCGAAAATGGAGGAAATTCTTTTTAAAGAAACGACTACTCTCGGAGTACGTTATTTTCCATTAACGGTACATCGATTAGAAAGGCAGTTTAAAACGGTGTCCACCGAGTGGGGGCCAGTCTCCGTTAAAGAAGGTATTTATGGTGGACAAGTTGTACAAAAGTCACCAGAGTTTGACGATTGTAAGAGTATTGCGAATCTTCATAAAATCCCTTTAAAGAAAGTGTATGAACAGGTTTGGAAAAAAATTGATAGCGACCGGTCATGATGAAGCTGGAAGCCAATCAATTCCCTGTAAGGATGAAACAACGGAACCTACTTTTGTTTACTATTAAGGGAACATTCTGAAACAAGACAACTAGAAAATGAGTGGTAGGAGAGAGGTTCTTATGAAAATTGGAATTATTAATATAGAATCAGGCTATTCAATTATGAATCTATTAACTTATGATATTGTGAGAGAACTCATTCATAATCATCATGAGGTATATTCGATTGAAGAGAAGACAAATGTGAAACAATTCCTTGAAGAAGATTTAGTTACATGGCGATCATATGGTGGGAATTTATTACGTTGTTATTCCGATAAAGATCCTTATCAATTAAGCTCAAGTGACTTATCTATCTTTGATACACTTATTGTTATGGGTGGAGAGAATGGACATAGATTCTTTCAGCATGTAACGAATCAGTTTAAAATAAAATCATTATTTATTCCTGTATCAATCTATAACGAGATGACTGAATCGAAACAATCACTTGGGTATGATTCTGCTCTTAATGCGATTATAGAGGATGTTTTTAAAATTGAAGATACGATCTCCTCGTGCCGGTACGAGCAGTTTCGTCTTTTTGGGATTCAGGTTCCCGGAATTGAAGGCAGTTTACTAGCAAGGGATGTTGCTGATGCAATGGGAGGCTTACTTCGTTATTGGGATGTGGAGACCACTGAAGACTTATCCCTATTAGTAGATAAAAAAATAAAATCAGGGAATAATCACTCTTTTATCATTTTTGATGAACGGGTTAAGCTTTCAATGGTTGAAAAGAAATTACAACCTGTTTTAGCGGATGTTTCTTGGAAAGTTAGCAAATTTGATGAAGCACAATGCATGGGAGCGTCACCGACGGCAAGTGATCGTATTCTTGCTAAGAAGATAGCTAGCGGAGTGATTAGCTGGGTTGAATCTAGTGAGGATGCAGGAATGTTAACACTAGAAGATAATAAGGCGAGCTTTAAAGATTGTAATCTTAGTTTAGAAAAAAATTAAAAGAGAAAAAGGAGTGTTTTTACATGAATACAGTTATAAATGAAAAACAACTTGATCAATTAGCCATTAATACGATTAGAACATTATCAATTGATGGGATCGAAAAAGCAAATTCAGGTCACCCTGGATTGCCAATGGGAGCAGCTCCAATGGCATATACGTTATGGGCTAGAGAGATGAATCATAATCCAGCTAACCCGAATTGGTTTAATCGAGATCGCTTTGTCTTATCCGCTGGACACGGATCAATGTTATTATACAGCATGTTACACCTATTTGGTTATGACGTAACAATGGATGATTTAAAAAGCTTTCGTCAATGGGGAAGTAGAACACCAGGGCATCCTGAGCTCGGCCATACTCCTGGTGTAGAAGCGACAACAGGACCTTTAGGACAAGGTGTTGCAATGGCTGTAGGGATGGCAATGGCTGAAAGACATCTTGCAGAAACGTACAATAAAGAGGGGTTTAACCTTGTCGATCATTATACGTATGGTCTTTGTGGCGATGGTGATTTAATGGAAGGCGTTTCTGCTGAAGCAGCTTCACTTGCCGGTCACCTGAAACTTGGACGTCTCATTGTAATGTATGATTCAAATGATATTTCATTAGATGGAGACTTGAATTTATCGTTCTCTGAAAGTGTAGAAGATAGATTCAAGGCTTATAATTGGCAAGTGATTCGTGTTGAAGATGGGAACGATATAGACGCGATTCAAAAGGCTTTACAAGAAGCAAAGGCAGATTTAGATCGTCCGACGTTAATTGAAGTAAAAACTGTCATTGGTTATGGATCTCCGAATAAGTCAGGTAAGTCCGCTTCTCATGGTGCCCCACTTGGAGAGGAAGAAATTAAATTAACAAAAAATGCATATGAATGGTCTTACGAAGAAGCCTTTTTTGTACCGGAAGAAGCAGCTAATCATTTTCAAGAATTTGCAAAAATCGGTCAACAAAAAGAAGAAGGATGGAACGAGCTTTTTGAAAGCTATAAGAAAACACACCCAGAATTAGCTACACAATTTGAAAAGGCACTCGCAGGCAAGCTCCCTGAAAATTGGCAAGAAGCATTACCAACCTTTGAAGACGGTGGTTCATTAGCAACTCGTGCGTCATCAGGTAAAACGCTTAATGCAGCTGCAAACGTGATTCCACAATTAATTGGTGGTTCTGCTGACTTAGCAGGATCTAATAAAACACTTATTACGTCAGAAAAGAACTTCGGTTTAGATGGTTTTGCAGCACGTAATGTCTGGTTTGGTGTACGTGAATTTGCGATGGGTGCGGCGATCAACGGAATGGCGATTCATGGCGGAATCAAAGTATTTGGTGCGACATTCTTTGTATTTTCTGACTATTTACGCCCTGCCATTCGTTTGGCTGCGTTAATGAAGCTACCTGTCACATATGTGTTTACACACGATAGCATTGCAGTTGGGGAAGATGGACCAACACATGAGCCAGTTGAACAGTTAGCATCATTACGTGCAATGCCTGGATTGTGTACAATCCGACCGGCTGATGCGAAAGAAACCGTTGCAGCATGGCGTTTAGCGATTGAAAGTACAGATACACCAACTGCCCTTATTTTAACTCGTCAAGACTTACCGACATTAGATGTTGAACAAGAAACAGTATATGAAGGCGTTAAAAAAGGTGGATACATCGTCTCAGAAGCAAAAGGGAACGTTAGTGGTTTATTGCTTGCTTCAGGTTCTGAAGTATCTCTAGCTCTTGCTGCACAAAAAGAACTAGAGCAAGAAAATATTTTCGTATCGATTGTAAGTATGCCAAGTTGGGATCGTTTTGAGAAACAATCTGCTGAATATAAAGAAGAAATCTTACCTAAAAACGTAAAAGCTCGTGTTGGAATTGAAATGGGATCTTCAATTGGTTGGAGTAAATATGTAGGTGATGCGGGAGCTGTCATTGCGATCGACCAATTTGGGGCGTCTGCGCCAGCAAGTGTTTTGCTTAAGGAATATGGTTTTTCTGTTGAGAATGTGGTAAGAACCTTTAAAGAGGTACTTGCTCATTAAAAATAGTTAGGAAAGCTAAAAGGAAGTCTCTATAGACTTCCTTTTAGCTTTCCATTTGAAACTTTTATAAAATGATTCTAGAGGAAGGCAGAGAATATGTTAATAGGATCCTACTCTGATGCTCTGAATCTATGAGTTCAGATGAAGGAACAGGAAGAGAACTACAATCGAATAAGGAGAGTTAATTCTATCGATTGGTTCTGAACCAGACACGGGCTTCGATCCTACTACAGGTTGGGGTCGTTATGGTTCCCCGTTATTTTAAAGTACATTGCTTAAGCGTGATAATGAATTATCAATTACGTATGATTTAGCAACAAACTATGAAATAAGTAGTGATGGCTTAGTTTGGACAGTCATGATTCGAGATGAAGAACTGGTTGATAGAAATTAATTGGTTTTAATAAGGTCAATGGAGTGGTCAAAATACAATTAACAGGCTCATAAGTATGAGCCTGTTAATATAAAAGTACAAGTCCGTCTATGGCATAATTTTACGCCTAACGTAATTTATCAGTCTGAATGTCGTCGTTTTAGAAATTAATTAGATTAAATAGCTTCTTTGTTTTTCTGATCTTTGATCTCCGCAATAGCTGTTTGAATTTCTTCCATTTCCTTATCATCTAGTTTATAAAACTTCATTGCAATTATAGAACAAATGTAACCAAACATTGGAACACCAAACTTTAGCAATAATGCCATCACAAGCAAAGATGTCGTCAACGTATCCCCAACTTGTGGAAGTTCATCACGGAAACCAATAAACGCTACTGCAAAACCAACAAGTGCTGGCGCTAATGATGAGATAAATTTGTCAACAAATGAGAAGATCGTAGCGATCATCCCCGGAATATATCGACCTGTTTTATAAGTTTCATAGTCAGAAACATCGGCAATCATCGGAATAACCATGTTTCCAGTTAACGCTTGGAATCCCATTCCTAAACTGTATACGATTAAAAATACAACCGTTACTAATCCAATATTCGTTAAGGAGATTGTTGATGTATCAATCATTAACAAGTAAACAATCGTTACAGTAAATAAGAGTAAAGCTGCCCAAGTACCCATAACAAAAGCACGTTTCATGCCAATTTTTCTTGCTTTTCCAATTCCAAAAAATGTAATAAGTAACATTGGTGCTAATGTAATTAACCCAATCGTACCACTTAATGCATAATCACCTAGCATGATACCGAAAAACATAACTCCAACTGCAGCTTGCCTAGTCATTGATGCTGCTAATTTATCAGAAGAAGCGGCGATAACTAGCATTTGTAACGGACGATTGCCTTTTAATACTGGCCAATAATCACGGAATCTCGTTTTAACATTATTATCGGCTAGTCCATAGTATTCTTTTCGATCTTTTGGCTTAATAGCAATAACAGCTAAAATTGTGAATATTGCAGAAATAATAATTGCATAATATTTCAATTCCGAAAATAATGCTTCTGAGAAGCCGCCATGCTTAGCAACAAGAACTGAGGCAATAAATATTTGACCGAGTGTAAACAGGATACTGTTATACGTAGCGTCAAAAATCGAGAATATTGGTCGTTGCTTTGGATCATTTGTTAATACGGTTTGTGCCGCTCTTGTACATGCTGTTTGAAACGTATAGCCAATAATATGAATGGCGTAAATCGCTATGAAGAAGAGCAACTGTAGTGAGTCCGGAAGCATGTGTGTAAATGTAAACATTATAAAAGTGGTCACTGCTAAAATAATATTACCTATAACCATTAGCGGCCCAAATTTACCGAACTTCGACTCGGTTTTATCAATGACAAAACCAATGATCGGATCGGTAATCCCATCAAAAAAGCGCATCAATGTTATAATCATACTTACAACAACGACTGTTAATCCAGCAACTCCTGTCGCATAGTAAGAAACAAAAAACATAACAAAGAAATAAATGTTTGTAGCAGTGTTATTTAATGCGAATAACCCTATTTGCCATAGCTTCGCCGTATGGTACTTCTCTTGGTTATTTACTGATAATGTTGACATTTCATTTCCCCCTAAATTCGTTTTTTAAAACGCTCACATCAGTTTGTTGACCAAACAAATTATTTATGTTTTCACTTTAAATGAAAGCGCTTAAATTAACAAGTGTTTTTTAAAAAAATTCTTTAGTTGGAGACCTCATATTATTCGACCTATGCACCTCTTCTAATAGAATCTTAGCTTCTTCTATTCGACATTGTTTGATCTTTAGTTCATAAAATGGTTGATAAGATGATTAATAGCGAAACTGGTAAAGGAAAACATTATTTTATCAAGGTAGCTGTTCACAATGAACTTTATTGACAATGTAATGAGTGGGAAAGTTGATTCTATATATGCATTGATATCTGCAGTAATGATTTTAAATTTTCATTCTCATTCATTTAGTACATTAATAAATCGTTGAACACCGAAATGAGGGAGGAAACAAGTATGGTTCAACCTAATTGGGAATACTCAATCTACAATGGATATATTTTTCAAACGTTACATAAGGAAAAAAACTAGTAAATCTTTGTTGCTAGTAAGTCGATGCAGCAGATAGAAAAGTTCACGTTTGACTTTAGCTTGCTGTATTACTTCATATATAAATGCAGATAGAAAAGACATCATTTCTATTTTTTCCTACCATCCAAAGTTAGCTAAAGTTGTCCAAATTTTTTAATACCTTTTAACCTTGGAGATGGAATAATAGGCTTCATGACAAAATGATGATCGGATCTAAAGCTTTGCTATGATTGAGGGAAATATTGCTATTATATTGGAATTTGGACGGATATCAATCCTAATTTCAATGAACTTTATGTAAAGCTGTTGAAAATTAGTAAAAATAATTTTTGAAAAAAGATTGATAAATTAAGCATTTACATATATTCTATTAGTAATAAGTTTGTTTCGCAAACAAATTAATAAAGTAGTACTAAAGTAAGTTAAAGGAGATGGTCTAATTATATCACTTAATGAAAGCGTTTCAGTAATGATCTCTAATCATATGTCTCGTTGATTAATCAGCTTTATTGGGTGATGACTAAACAACTAGTTATTGCATGAATCTTCTCGCTTTAAACTTTATTTTAATAAGATCATGCTACGCCATAAGGGTTTTAATCGATTGAAAATATTGAAAGTACTTTATTAATCTTTTAAATTTGAACTCATTTAAAATTATTGAACCAAAGAGGAACTAATTATGAACTAAAGGATGTTTGCATTAAAACAAGTTTATATAGATGAATATTGAAAACGTATTCATAAATGAGATTCTGATTATTTACAAAATTGGCTAACGCCAGGAAAAAAAGGGGCGATTATTATGTCGAGTGTAACAATGGAAAATGGTAACAAATATAATACAGCGAAACTGTGGCAAATTGCGTTATTTGCATTAAATAACACAGCAACAAATCTCTACATGTTTGCTATCATGTTTGTTTCGTATTATGCAACAGGAGTGGCTGGACTAACAGTAGTGATTGTAAGTACTGTACTAACAGTAATGAGGGTATTCGATGGATTTACGGATCCAATTGTAGGCTATGTCATTGATAAAACCGAGTCGAAATTCGGAAAATTCCGACCAATGATGATTATAGGAAATATTATTTTGGCTAGTTCTTTATTAATTATGTATAATGTTACGCATTTATTGCCAACATCATTGCAGTTGATTTTCTTTATTGTTATTTACGGCATATATATTATTGGCTATACATTTCAAACGGCTACGACTAAAGCAGCTCAAACCGTTTTGACTAACAGCCCAAAGCAACGCCCGCTTTTCGCTATTTTTGACGGAATATACAATACAGTTCTCTTTGTTGGTGGTCAAGTTGTTGTTTCTTCATATCTAGTTGTAAAGCACGAAGGATTTACGATGTCGTTCTTTACTGAATTTAACACCTACGCAATGATTCTTTCTGGTATATTTACTCTTTTAGCTGTAGTGGCTATATGGAACAAAGATCAAAAAGAATTCTATGGTTTAGCAGAGAAAAGTACAGAAACAAAAATCCGTGATTATTGGCCAATCCTAAAAGGAAGCAGACCAATGCAAATGCTTGTTCTTGCTGCTTCTACTGACAAACTAGCTTTTAGTCTCGTACGGAATCCGGTTATTCTCGTAATGTTATTTGGGATTTTAATCGGGGATTATGCTCTAAGTGGTACAGTATCATTAATTACAGTTGTACCAACTGTTTTGATTACATTCATAGGAGTTGGAATCGCGAGAAAGAAAGGGTTGAAAAATTCTTTAGTCAAGTCGACGTGGATTGCATTAATCGCTTTTAGTCTTTTAATTCTAATGTTCTTAGTGATTGATCCGACAACGATCTCACTTCAAAGTATCGGTATAACAACAGTTGCATTTTTAGTTTTATATACGTTAGCTATGGGTTTTGGTGGTCTTCCGTCTGCGCTTGTTATTCCTATGATTGCAGATATTTCAGACTATGAAACCTCTAAAACTGGACGTTATATTCCTGGGATGTTGGGAACGGTCTTCTCTTTTGTTGATAAGTTAGTTTCATCTTTAGCTCCAACAATCGTTGGTTTTACTTTGGCATTAATTGGATATAAAGATGAATTCCCGCAAATAGGGGATGCCTTGACAACTCCATTACTTGCAATGACTTTATTATTAGCATTCGGTATACCGCTTTTGGGATTAATTGTTTCACTTATTGCAATGAAATTCTATGCATTAGACAGCAAAAAGATGGAAGAAGTTCAAGAAGCTATTGCAAAAATTAAAGAAGAAGGAAACAAGGATGATACACCTACTGCAGTTTAATAGATAGGTGAAAATAGAGAGGGAATGTTGAGATCCTGCTATTTAGAAACCCACTTATAGCAGCAACTTGCTGCACTCATTGTTTAAAGGCTATTGAAAAAGGTGAAAATCGACCTTTTTCAATAGCCTTCTTTTGACTCACTCTCCTTTTTATATAGCTGGTATAGTAGAGGCTTAACAATACATCGATATCGGTTTGAAAAAGTTAAAAAATAGGTGAATGTAGAAAATTATGTATCAAAATTATTGGTACAAGGTCCTAGGAAGCATTTAACTGTAAAAGACAACTTTTTCAATTTTAGAAAAGGGTTTTAATAGCCATTTTAATGGACATCTTATTAAAAGAGTTTACTGAAATTATTTTTAAAAAAGCACTATCAGTCAATTTCTAGTCTAATATAGACAGTTTGAGGTAATGAAGTTCAACCATTTATTTACTATAATGAATATAGTTTCATTGGAAGGAATGGTTCATTTTGAATGAAACGCTGTTGGTAAATTACCGAATTCAGGGTCAAGAAGGACATGGCAAATACACATTTGACTATCATTCGCATCAAGAATATGAAATTTATTTTTTTCATGCTGGTTCATGTCGATATCTAATTCATAATCAAATTTATGATTTAGTACCCGGGGATATTTTGTTAATGGATGGCATGACACTTCATCGACCTAATATTCGGCCAAATAGTGAATATATTCGCAGTGTCATTCATTTTTCACCGCAGTGGATTAAAGGTGTATTAAATGAATTGGGAAGTATGTATTTGCTAGAAGCGTTTCAAACATTGCAACACTGTTTAATTCGAACGAATGAAAACACGGAATCGAAACGTTTAGAAGATGTGATTCGTCGTTTAGCTGAATTGAAAAAACTTTCGGAATCGAACAACATCGAGCCTGAAACAGAAATGAAAGTGTTGTTATTACAAGTGTTAATTATTGTACATCGTCTAGGTCATGAGGAATTCACCATCACCCCGAATGAAAAAACAGACAAAGCTGAGCATGCTGAAAATATAGCTACTTATGTCCAGCTGAATTTTATGAAAAAATTGACTCTAGTTTCGATTGCGGATGCGCTTAATTTAAGTAAATCCTATGTATCGCATGTATTTAAAGAAATGACAGGGTTTACAGTGATGGAGTATGTAATGGGATGTCGGTTAACTCAAGTGAAATATTTGCTTGAAGTGGAGCCAGATAAACCATTAAAGGAAATTGCACATGAGTGCGGATTTGAAAGCGTTTCCCATTTTAGTCGTTACTTCCGTGAGAAAGTAGGCGTAACGGCAAAAGAGTATCGCCGATTACGTCTTAGATAATAATTAATATAGTAGCGCAACTTTTAATACTACTAAAAAGGAGGAACAATCATTTATGAATCAAGATTTAATGATTTCAGGTTTCTCGGATGAGATTTCGTCAGATTTTAATACTCAGCTTGAAGTGGTTTCTAAGCTAGGTATGAACTATATTTCATTGCGAGGAATTGATGGGAAAAACATTGGTGATTTTTCAGTAGATGAGGTAAACGAACAGGTACTGCCACGACTTAAAAAAACAGGAATAAGTGTTTCTTCAATCGGATCTCCAATTGGGAAAGTATTTGTCAATGATGAAGAAGGTTTTGTAAAACAAAAGGCAATGTTGGACACGCTTTGCCAAATTGCTAATCTACTTGATTGTAAATATATCCGCATATTCAGCTTTTATATACCAAAGGGGGAGGAGGCAGATCATTATAAAGAGCAAGTGATAAGCAAGTTAAAAGAATATGCTACTATAGCAGAAAAATATGATGTTATTTTAGTCCATGAAAATGAAAAGGATATTTACGGCGATATTGCTAGACGCTGTCATGAAATCTTGACAGATGTTGCTTCTCCATATTTCAAGGGGATTTTTGACTTCGCTAATTTTGTTCAATGTGGAGAGGATACACAAGCTTGTTACGATTTGCTAAAAGATGAAATCGTTTATATCCACATTAAGGATGCTGTAACAACAGATAGCGAAAACGTTGTATGCGGTACTGGTGAAGGGAAAATACCTGAGCTGTTGGCACAGTTTATCCGAAGCGGCTACAAAGGCTTCTTAACTCTTGAGCCGCACCTTGTTTTATTTGATTCCTTAAAGGATTTAGAACTTGAAGACGCAACAGAAGTGATTAAGGATAACAAAGGGCTTGATGGTGAAGGTGGATATAAACTTCAATATGAGGCACTTCTAGAAATTATTGGGAAAATAGAAAGTGAGGAGAATTAATTATGACAGTTAGATTAGGTATTATTGGAATAGGTGCACAAGGAGGATCTTACGCGGGTTTTATATTAGAAGGAAAAGTTAAAAACATGGTCATTGGTGCGATATGTGACATTGATCCAGCTAAAAAAGAGTTATGTGCAGAGAAGTATCCAGACGTACCTTTCTACGATAACTACATCGATATGCTTGAGAGCGGTAATGTTGACGCAGTTGTTACGACTGTACCTCACTACCTACACCCGGAGATGGGAATTGAAGCGCTAAAGAGAAACATCCACGCATTGGTAGAAAAACCAGCGGGTGTTTACACAAAACAAGTTAAAGAATTAAATGATTTTGCGGCAACTAAACCAGAGCTAACATTCGGTATTTTCTTTAACCAAAGAACAAACCCACTTTATCAAAAATTAAAAGAGCTTATTGATAATAATGAGATTGGCGATATCCGCCGTACAAACTGGATTATTACAACATGGTGGAGACCACAAGGTTACTACGATCAAAGTGCATGGAGAGCAACTTGGGGCGGCGAAGGCGGTGGTGTCCTTGTAAACCAAGCACCACATCAAATTGATTTGCTTCAATGGATTTGTGGTATGCCTAAAAAAGTTTATTCCAATGTAAAATATGGCTACCAAAGAAATATCGCCGTTGAAGATGAAGTAACAACGATGCTTGACTACGGGAATGGTGCAACGGGTGTATTTATTACAGCAACGCATGACGTTCTTGGTACGGACCGCTTAGAAATTTTGGGAGACAAAGGAAAAATCGTCGTTGATGACAGCAAAAAAATTACGATCAAACGACTTAAGATACCTGAGCCCGAAATGAACGCTACCATGAGCTGGGCAGATGTAATGACGATTTTCACAGGTAAAGGCTTATCAGACATATACAGTGAAGAAGTGCTAGAATTTGAAAGTGTATGGGGTGCTCAACATATAGCTGTTTTGGAAAATTTCGCTGCTAATATCGTTGAAGGTACACCGTTAATTGCCCCTGGTAGTGATGGAATCCATGGTGTTGCATTGGCTAATGCGATACACCTTTCAAGTTGGTTAGGAAAAGAAGTGGAGCTTCCAGTTGATGAAGAGTTATACTTAGCTGAATTAAATAAAAAGATTGAAGAAGAAAAAAATCATCCGATTAACAAATAAAGCTATTAAAGAATTAGATAAAAAGGACTTTTTATCACCTATTTGTACAAATGAGCGCGACCATTACAAAATCAAAACTAACTCATAGCCCACTTTGGTTATGAGTTCGTTTTTAAAGGAGGAGGTGGGCTGATGATAAGAACAGCGGTTATTGGTCTTGGAGATATTTCTAGAATTCATATATCAGCTATACAGGAGAACCCAAATGTGGAAATGGTGGCGGTATGTGATATAGATCACACATTAAATGATGTTGGACCTGGTATTAATTTTTATACTGATTATCACGAATTGCTTGAAAGAGAAGCAGTGGATTGTGTGCATATTTGTTTACCACACCATCTTCACTTCCCTGCAACGAAAGCTTGCGTTGAAAAGGGAGTTCATGTTTTTCAGGAAAAACCATTGGGCTTGAACACGGATGAAGGGTTAGCTCTAGTAAAACTTGAAGAAGAAAATAAAAATGTTCAAATTTGCATCTGTTTACAAAATCGTTATAATGAATCGTTTGAAAAATTGCTAGAGATTGTCAAGAACGAACGATACGGCAAAATGCTCGGTATAAAGGGGTTAGTAACCTGGTTTAGGCCGAAAGCTTATTATGATGTTAAACCGTGGCGAGGACAGATGGAATACGCTGGTGGAGGAGTGATGATTAACCAAGCTCTCCATACATTAGATTTAATGCAACTGCTTGGTGGCGAAATTGAAACAATTAGGGGTTCTATTGACAATTTATTGGATTATGGGATTGAAGTGGAAGACACCGCGACAGCGAATATTAAGTTTAAAAACGGTGCAACGGGGTTATTTTTTGCAACGAATGCTAATTCTGAGAATTCTAGTGTTGAGCTTCAAGTAGTCTTTGAAGAAGGGAAATTCACTATCAAGGACAGTATCCTTACAAGACTAGATGAAAGTGGTAAGAAGGTAGAAATGATTGAAGATACGAAGATGCCTGGTACAAAATTCTATTACGGGGCCAGCCACACAAAACTAATAAATCAGTTTTATTCCTCTGTAGAAAATAAAACTCAAGAGTATGTTCATGCTAAAGATGCTCTTACATCAATAGCAATGATTGATGCAATTCGAAAATCATCTGAAGAGAAAAAAGAAATAAAACTGGAGGTTTTTACGAAATGAAAAAAGGTAAAATCGGTGTTCAAATGATGATGCTTAAAGGCAAAGTGGAAGAGCTTGGTGTTTATGAAACGATGAGAAAAATTCAGGAGCTTGGCTATCACGCCGTGGAAGTTTCACAAATTCCAATGACTGCAGAAAATGTATCTGAGTTAAAAAGAGCAAGTGCAGATTTTAATATTGAGATTGCAGCCCTGTCTGCTGCTGTAGATCCAATGTTACCTGATGCACCTGGTGAGACATTATCAAAGGATTTTGAAAAGATTGTAAACGATTGCAAGGAGTTGAATTGTAACTTCTTGCGTATAGGAATGATGCCGTTAAATATAATGGGTGACAAAGAGCAAATCATGACCTTTATCGATAAAGCTGAAGGGTTAGCGGAGAGACTAGCTGAGCATGGAATTGACCTTTATTATCATACTCACCATCTTGAATTCCAAAAGTTTGATGGAGAATATTTATTAGATATGATTAAAAATAACACGTCTAAGCTTGGTTTTGAATTAGATGTTCACTGGATTCAAAGAGCTGGTGAAAACCCTGTAGAGTTTGTGAAGCAATACGCAGGCCGTGTTTCTTTATTGCATTTGAAAGACTATCGAATTGGACAGATGGATTTAAGTGAAGTGGATTTTAAAGATATAGCCAAATTCATGCAAATATTTACGAATACGATTGAATTTGCTGAAGTTGGTGAAGGGAACCTAAATATGCCAGCTATTATTGAAGCGGGCCTTGAAAGCGGCGCACAATATTTCTTAGTAGAGCAAGATGATGTGTACGGACGTGATCCATTTGATTGCTTAAAAACATCTGCTGATAACTTAAGAAAACTTGGTTATTCAGATTGGTTTTAAAAATAAGAAATGGTTGTAGTTTGTTCAAAAGGTAACCAACTGTTCGAGTTAGTTGGTAAAGGGTGGATTTTTATATTCAGCAACTTATTATAGACTGCATCAACCAAACAAAAAAACTAAGAAACAAAATCATATGTTTAAACTGCCGAGTTAGGCTTACAAGAGCGAGAACAAACAATGATCGGAACCAGTATAAGTAAGGGGAGCCCAAAATCACTGGGCTGCCCTTTCTGTTATCATAGAACCTATTTTTATGGGATCTCTGACAAGGGAATCTTGTCAGTTAACGATCTTATGGGAAGTTGTTCATTTTTAACAAGAAAGAAATAAAGAAGGATGATTTTTTGAGAATGAACATATTAAAGTTAAAGACTGGGTTACAATCAAGACCAGCTGCTTTCTTTATACAGGAGCTACTAAATTTTCATCGAATGTATTTATTGAAAAAGGAATTAAAACAGTGAATGCAAAGAGTATTATGGGGCTAATGAGTCTAGCAATCAGTTATGGTACAACGGTTAACTCATTACTAAAGGAGTAGACGAACAAGAAGCATTTCATTCATTAAGTAAAATGATTGAAATTAATTAAGAGAATTAGAGAGATGTTGATCAAAAAACACTAGTTGCTGAACTTATCTCGCAACACTTAATCCTTTAAGTTAGGCTATTTAGGATTGACATTATAATAGCACAATGATATTCTGCTATTAGGAAAATAGTTAATTTGTTTAACAAACAAATTAATGAGGAAGAAAGGAATGAATAGATATGTCAAAACAACAAATTGGTGTTATTGGTTTAGCTGTAATGGGGAAAAATCTAGCACTAAATATTGAAAGCAGAGGGTATTCTGTTGCGGTATACAATCGCTCGTTTGAAAAAACAGAAGAATTTTTAAAGGTTGAAGCAGCGGGAAAGAATTTTGTCGGCGCTTCAAGTATTGAAGAGTTTGTCAATTCATTAGAAAAACCGCGTAAAATTTTATTAATGGTTAAGGCCGGCGGGGCAACAGATGCTACAATTGATTCGTTAAAGCCATTTCTTGAAAAGGGCGATATTTTGATCGATGGTGGAAATACTCTGTTTGAAGATACGATTAGACGTAATAAGGAATTAGAGGAAACAGGTATTCACTTTATTGGAACAGGAGTTTCAGGCGGAGAAGAAGGCGCACTAAAAGGTCCTTCTATTATGCCAGGTGGGCAAAAAGAAGCTTACAAGCTTGTAGAACCTATATTTAAAGCTATTTCAGCAAAAGTAGAAGGGGATGCTTGTTGCACGTATATTGGCCCTAACGGTGCTGGTCATTATGTGAAAATGGTTCATAATGGTATTGAGTACGGAGATATGCAATTAATTTCTGAAGCGTATTTTATCATGAAGCAGGTTCTTGGATTAAATCCGCAAGAGCTACATGAAGTGTTTGCTGAATGGAATAAAGGAGAACTAGACAGCTATTTGATTGAGATTACTGCGGATATCTTTACAAAAGTAGATGATGAAACAGGTAAACCTCTTGTTGATGTCATTTTAGATACAGCTGGGCAAAAAGGGACAGGCAAGTGGACAAGCCAGAATGCCTTAGATTTAGGCGTGCCGCTTCCAATTATCACAGAATCTGTATTTGCCCGTTTTATCTCTGCGATGAAAGAGGAACGAGTAAAGGCAAGTAAATTGTTAGCTGGACCTCAAGTTAAGTCTTTTGAAGGTAGTAAGGAAGAGTTGATTGAAGCCATTCGTAAAGCGTTATACATGAGCAAAATTGTTTCGTATGCGCAAGGTTTTGCTCAAATGCGCGCCGCATCTGAAGAAAATGACTGGAATCTTCATTACGGAGACATTGCCATGATTTTCCGAGGAGGTTGTATTATTCGTGCGCAATTCCTACAAAAAATTAAGGAAGCTTATGATCGTGACCCTAGCTTAGCAAACTTATTATTAGATCCATACTTTAATGAGATAATAGGGAGTTATCAAACGGCATTGCGTCAAGTTATTGGAGTTGCAATTGAACGTGGCATACCTGTACCTTCATTCACAGGAGCTATATCCTACTACGATAGTTATCGTACGGAAACATTGCCAGCCAATCTTCTTCAGGCACAGCGTGATTACTTTGGTGCACATACTTATCAACGTGTGGACAAAGAGGGTTCATTCCATACCAATTGGTTCTAAGATTGTATAAATCGCTATAATTACTACATTTAGTTTGAACACTAAAGTGTCATTGTAGTGATTAATAAAAAAATTATAATAGTAGTTGATTGATTGCCTTTTACTCGGTAAAAGGCAATTATGTGTTATTATTATAAGCCAATAAATTGCTTTCTCTGATACATTCACAGAAAGCAATTTTATTTTAAATTATTATCTAATAGAGCGTGTTCAAAAAGGTACTCTATAAGACTTGCAATGGCTCCGTTCGCTACTCGTCTTACTATGAGAAACCCACTCATAGTAAGACTTTTAAAGGTGTAGCGACTAAGCTTATTGCTTAGAGTCTGTTCAAAAAGGGAAAAAACCTCCCTTTTTGAACAGACTCTAATATAAATTTAAAAACTTTGATATCGGCTCTTTACAAAATTAGTGACGAACGAAGAGAGGTATGTTTGTAAAGGCTTACTTATGATTATGAAAATGCTTAAAAGGGAAAGGGATATGAGCAATCATCTTTGAACTAAGTTTCATAATTTTTTTAAGTTCATGATGATACTTCTAACGAATTTTTCAGACGCAGAATAAGCATACTAGTAGGGTGGATACATTGGAGGAGTCGATCGCATCTTTAATTCTTAAACAGACGTTTCATAACAAAGGCTTTATAGCACATTATAAAAAGAAAATCTCGTATGGATGAGATTTGAAGGAGTGAGAGGAATGGTTACAACTAACGCACCAGCAATAGAGGAATTTAAGAATACATCCAGACTGTGGCAAATTGGTTTTTTTGCATTAAATAATACTGCAACGAATTTATACATGTTTATTATGGGGTTTGTCTCATACTATGCAACCGGGGTTGCAGGACTGACAGTTATGATTATTAGTACCGTTTTAATGGCAATGAGAATGTTTGATGGAATAACGGATCCAATTGTTGGTTATTTCATTGATAAAACGAATTCAAAACTTGGTAAATTTAGACCGTTTATGATAGTTGGGAATATCATTCTTGCAGGTAGTGTACTGATTATCTTTAATGTGACACATATGCTTCCACAAGAATATCAATTACTTTTCTTTATTTTTATGTATGCCATACATATGATCGGTTATACATTCCAGACAGCGTGTACGAGAGCGGCTCAAACCGTTTTAACGAATGACCCTAAACAAAGACCTCTTTTTTCTGGCTTTGATGCTTCTTACAACATTGGTATTTTTATTGGTGGACAAGTTTTAGTTGCTTCGTATCTTGTACCTAAACATGGTGGATTCACATACGGCTTTTTTGTCGAATTAAACTTATATGCAGTGATCCTCTCAGCTATTTTCACCCTAATGGCAGTCAGTGCGATTTGGGAGAAGGATAGAACAAAATATTTTGGTTTTGCAGAAAAAACAGTAAAGACAAAGTTTAAAGACTACTGGCCTGTTATCAAGAGAAACAGACCTTTACAAATGCTTGTTTTGGCAGCGTCCACAGATAAATTAGCAAGTAGTGTTCTTAGACAGCCAGCCGTTCCTGTAATGTTCTTCGGGATTTTGCTTGGTGATTACGCACTAAGTGGAACGATCTCCCTTATCACTGTGGTTCCGACTTTGCTTATAACTTTTGTAGGGATTGCCTTTGCAAGAAGAACGGGATTAAAAAATGTTTTTGTGCTTGGTACATGGGGAGCGCTCTTGTTTTTCACACTTACGCTAATCATGCTGTTTCTCATTGACCCTGCCACGATTTCGTTGTCAAATTTGACGTTTACAACAGTTCTCTTTTTAATCTTGTATACGTTAGGTTACTCATTTATGGGCTTCACTGGGAATATTGTCATTCCGATGATTGCAGATACTTCAGACTATGAAACCCATGTTACAGGGAGATACGTACCTGGCATGATTTCAACGATTTTTTCTTTTGTAGATAAGATGATTTCATCTTTAGCAATATCGTTGGTAGGATTCCTTTTAGCGACTATTGGTTATATAGAAGAATTTCCACAAGTAGACGAGTTGTTAACCCCATCCCTTTTCACAATGACACTCATTATGTATTTTGCTATTCCAATGGCAGGGTGGGTTATTTCATTAATTGCGATGAAATTCTATGAACTAGATGGAAAAAGAATGAAACAAATTCAAGAAGAGATAGCAGAAGTTAAGCAAATTTATGTTTCAAAAGATGAAATGCCTTCTTTAACTGATGATAACAAATAAGAAATTTTCTAATCAACAGGAAAAATGTCTGTTCAAAAGGTAAGTGAAAGGGCTCCGTCTAGCTAGTGCGCCGCTATGAGAAATATTTAAATAAATCACTACGATAGATAACAATACTCATTCTGATTAGCAAAAAGTCGATTGTTTTTTAAAACAATCGGCTTTTAATCATTTACGTTTTGATTGTTAAAAGTACTTGATATAAGCTAATGTACTACCTTATTTACCTGAGAATGGGGGTTCAGCACAAGGGAAGAGGAGATGAATGGCCATGATAGCAAAAGAACCTCCAGAAGCAACGCTCAAGGCTATTGAAAAGTTCTTTTCATTATAGTGGAAAAGGCTCACACAACATCGGGTAAAGATGAGGAGGCACTTAAAAGTCTCTAGTATGAATGTGCGATAATTACATTAAAAGAATAAAAAGAGGCTGTTAAATACAACAGCCTCTTCCTTCATTTAGGATTTTTTAATTTTTGTTAATTCTTTATTAAGGGAATACAGCATTTTTTCAGTAAACTTTTCAGGTGCTAATTCAGCCATGTCTTCAACAACAAATCCCTGTGCCATTTCAAACATAGGATGTTCTTCAAAACCAGGCATCAATTTAGTGAGCACTGCTTTTGCTTCTTTGTTTTCCATAAGTTGTCCAAACGTACAACGCGTTGAATAAACATCATCAGTTATTTCAAGCTCTTCCACTACAACATCATCTAAGTCTGGCATTTCAAACCAGTTGGCTACAGGGCCACCCGATTCTTCAGGAGCAATATAGCTTTCATTTGGCTCCTTCACTTTATTGAAGGTAGCAGCATCTTCAAAGATTTCACCTTCGTGGTTAGCAATAACTTTTATTTGATTCAATCCATCATTTAATGCAATGTTTTCAAAAATAAAGATGCGGTCATTACTGTTTTGTGTAGAAACCTCAGATCCATTTACATAAATTTTCATTTCAGTGCAGTTAGAATAAACTTTCACTTTAATTTCATTGTCAGTTCGATCGACAAATCGTTTGCTTGTAATATGCACAAATTTTTCGTCTGACCAATGTGCTTTATACATAAAGAAAGCGTCTTTCTTGATTTTTCGATCATAAGTGATTAAACCTTTATTGTTTCTACCCTTTACGCCACCTTCATCTCGTATATTGGCACCGAAATCAAACATATTCCATACATAGGTTGACCAAAGGAAAGGGCGCGCCTCAAAGATTTTCCAAACTGTTTCATGATAGAGGGTATGATATTCTTCTGTATAGTCTTTTACTTTTGGATCATTCGTGTGGTATTGCAAGATGCCTTCTGCACCATATTCTGATATGCCTAATTTAACATTTGGATTCGTCTTATGAAATCCATCAATCCAGCCGGCAAAATCCTCAGCTTTCCCATTATACCAACCATAATATTTATTATATCCAATTGTATCTGTCACATAGTTATATTCATCTTCATCTTTCACGAACATAACATTGGCCATTGTCGTTAATCTTGTCAGATCTTCTTTTTTCGTTAATTCATTTAATTCGTTAACAAGCTTTCTTAGTTCTGGTCGTTCTCCACTAATTTGAATTTCATTTTGAATACCCCAGAAGATAATGGATGGATGATTGAAGTTTTGTTTAATCAATTCAATCATCTGCTGTTTAGCATTAATTCCTTCTAGCTCTGTTTTTGACATCACACTTATAAATGGAATTTCAGCCCAAACAACCATTCCTACTTTATCACATAAATCGTAGAAATATTGGTCGTGTTGGTAGTGAGCTAATCTAATAGAAGACGCGCCTACCTCTTTAATTAATTCCATATCCTCATCGTGTTCATTTTTTGTAATGGCCCACCCCATATCTTTTCTATCTTGATGTCTTGAAACACCATTTAAAGCAAGGTGTTCACCATTTAAGAAAAATCCTTTTTCAGCATCCACTTCAAAGTATCTGACACCAAAAGGAATGGAAATCTCATCAACCGTATCATTAAAACTCACCATTGATACTTTTGCTTCATACAGATACGCATTTTTTTTGCCATTCCATAGTGTTGGGTTTTCTATAACAACTGGTATTTCTAGTTCTTTCGTTTCACCTGAAGCAAGCACGACTTCTTTTGCTGCATAAGCTACTTGCTTGCCGTCTGCATCTAATAAGTCCGTCCATAGTCTTACTTTTTTATCTTCATCGTTGTCATTTACTAATCTAGACTTGACCGTTAACTTAGCTTTTTCATTCGAGATATCTTCTTGAACGATATAAACTCCTTGTGAACCGTAGTCTAATAAATCAAAATGGACATGGTTAGTAATGACAAGTTTCACATCACGATATATACCACCGTAAAATGTGAAATCAGCCATTTGCGGATATACATCGTCAACAACTGTATTATCGACCTTGACGGCTAGTGTGTTTTTAGTTCCAAATTCAATTGCATCACTTATATCAAATCTAAAAGTAGAATATCCACCTCGGTGTTGTCCTAGATGGTTACCATTGACATATACGTCAGTAATGCTGTTAGATCCTTGAAATTCAATAAATACTTTGTTTCCTTGGGCTAGTGTGTCGATAGTGAATTCTTTTCGATACCAACAAGCTGCTTTATAAAAATCAAATCCATTTGCTCCATCAATAGCATTCCACGTATGTGGGACATTTACAACTTCCCAGTTTTCATCATTGTAAGCTTTAGTCATTGCTTTTTCTTCATTTTTCTTTGAAAATTTCCATTGATCATTAAAACTAATAATCTTTCTCATTGCTTTGCCTCCAGTTCATACGAAATAAATAATTACATGTTAAGCTTATCCAAAACCATTAATAGATATTAAATTTCTTGGAAGATTAAATTCATTATAAAATATCGATTTCAATTAAGATCATACATTTTCGACTTTATTAGTACATATTTTGCGCCATTGGAGGAGATCTCAGTTATAATAAAAGTGCATGTTCAAAACAGCCATGTCTAACAGCATACAATTTATAAAAAGGAAAAAACGTTTTGAACAGCTTTAAAATATTTAAACAATGGGCAAGGTGATGTTGATGTTAGAGCAATCAGAGTTTGAATTTAATGATTTCAATAAAATATGTAACTTACTATTTACGCTCACTAAAATGGATGTAAGGTTAATAAATAGTGAAGGAAAGGCTATTTTTCAACTGGTGAATGATAACGTCCCAGCAGTGTTAGAAAGCCTTGATAATGAGTTTTTTACGATAAATGAAACACTGAGAATGAATGCAGCGAATAGCTATTATTACTATATAAATTCCTATGGTCTTGAGTATATAGCCTCGGGCATATGGGAAAATAGGTCTTTTTACGGTTCCATTTTAATTGGTCCGTTTCTTTCCAATATACCTACTATAGGATTTATTAGTGAACTTATTTATAAAAACAAACTACCTATTAGTGAGCGAAAACAGGTTCATGAATTTTATAAATCATTATCAGTCATAAGTAGCAATGCTTCGAATAGCATTGGAGATTTACTTGTCAATATGTCAACACATAAACATATGGATTCACAGTTAATAACGACGGATATAAATAAACCTATTCTAAACAAAGATCAGTTAAAATCTAATATTGTGGAAAGCAAAAACATTATAGAATTCCGATATAAATATGAAAAGAAAATGATGAATGCCATTGCTAAAGGAGACAAAGATGAAATAACACGCATTTCAAAAGAAGCGAATAGTATTTTAAATCTTTCCGATAGAATACCTGAAAGTCCCATTAGATCTGCGAAAAATTTATCATTGGTTCTGAATACGATTTGTAGAATAGCTGCTGAAAGAGGAGGGATTCATCCTATATATATTCATACGATCTCAGAAAAATTTGCGATTTTGATTGAAAGAGCTCCGAATTTACCTTATTTAAAAAAGTTAAGTGTCGTAATGATGAACGAGTATTGTGATGTTGTAAGGAATTTTTCTACACGTAATTACAGTTCCATTGTGAAAAAGGCTGTCGAGTTTATTAATGTAAATATAGAAAATCCTCTAACTTTGAAAGAGATTGCCGCTAAATTACACGTGAACTCTTCGCATCTTTCAAGACAATTTAAAAAGGATACCGATATGAATATCATAGATTATATAAACCAACAGAGGGTGGATGAAGCAAAACTACATCTCCAAAGAGGAAATATTTCCATTACAGAAATTGCTTTCATGGTTGGATTTAATGATTTGAATTATTTTAGTAGAGTTTTTAAAAAGTTTACATCATTAACACCTTCTCAATATAGTAAAAGTGAAAATTAGGTTCCAACGTACCGACTATTCAAATCCAGTCTTTTAAAGTACGATATCGATACTTTTTGAGAAAATGTTGGATCGGATGACAAGGCGTAATATTGAGATGATTTCTCAAACAGAAATGCGGTTTAAACGCTGTACTGTGCGTTCCTCAGTGTTTAAAACGTAAATACATAGGTGAAATACAGTGAATTATTATTTCAACGTAGATGACCCAAATGGCAACATAGTTGAGCTAAACGTAGTTGCTCTTAAATTCTCCAAAGCGACAAGTCTGTTTAATCATTTTTCTTTAATCACGGGGTGAGGAATGGTATATTAATAGTGAAACTACTAGACCAAATGTAGCAGTTTTCTTTTCTTTCATCCTATGAAATGAAAGCGCTTTAGGATTTGTGTCAAGAAAATTCCATGCAGGTGGATCTCGAAATTGAAAGAGCGGTGTTTTTACTAACAGAAGTAATATCGCCTCTAAGAGAGGTGTAAATGAGAAATTTAATTATAAACCATTTTGATGTTGGAGGGGTAAAAGAATGAAATTAGTAACATTTAAGGACAATGAGCGTTTGAAATTAGGGATAAAGACAAATGAGGGTATTTTAGACCTAGAAAAAGCAGCTGGATTCTTCTCTAAAGAAGTGCCAACGTCCATTGAAGAAGTTATTAACAATGAAGAGGCTCTTCAAACATTAGATGTTTTAACAAAGCTTGCTCTTGAGAACAAAAATGATGTAGTTTTCTTAGAGGAAGAAAGTCTAACGTTAGGACCATCTGTACCAAAACCAGGGAAAATAATCTGTATTGGTTTAAACTACAAAAAGCATGCAGAAGAGACAAACATGCCAATCCCCGAATATCCAATTTTATTTAATAAATTTGATAATACAATTGCCGCACATCATGATGTAATTAATCTACCATTTAACTCCAACGAGAATGATTATGAGGCTGAGTTAGTGATTGTGATAGGGAAAGAAGCAAAACGTGTCTCTGAAAATGAAGCCCTCGATTATGTGTTCGGCTATTGCAATGCAAATGATCTATCCTCTAGAGATTTACAATTTAGAACAAATCAATGGTTACTTGGAAAGTGTCTAGATGGCTTTAGTCCACTAGGACCCTATTTAGTAACGAGTGATGAAGTCGGAGATCCGAATCAATTAGCCATTAAGGGAATTGTCAATGGAGAAGTACGACAAAATTCAAATACGGCAGATATGATTTTCAAATGCAATGAAATCGTTAGTTATATTTCCGATCATATGACATTATACCCAGGCGATATTATTTTAACGGGTACTCCTGAAGGGGTTGCATTCGGTATGCCTGAAGACACAAGAGTGTATCTTCGGGACGGCGATGAAGTGACAATTGAAATAGAGAAGTTAGGTAAGTTGACGAATACATTTAAAAAAGAAGTTTGAAGATAAGGATCAGAAAAACGTTTGGGGTCTATAATCATCCATACGTTTTTTTTATTTTGATGGAAATCCTAAGTGAAAAGGATTTGATATGGTATGATAAACAAGTCTAAACTTTGTAATTAACGGGCAAGCTTTTAGAAAGTATTTTAAAGAACGTGAAGGTGATTAGTATGATTGAAGTCAAAACGTCCAAACTCAGTACAGGTGAGTTTAATAGAGGGATATTCGCCACGCGCGATATTACCAAAGGAGAGCTCATACATGAAGCGCCTGTTATCCCTTATCTTAATGAGGAACATATTTTAATACAGGAAACGACCCTGGCGGATTATGTGTATGAATATGGAAAAAATCATTCTGCAGTTGTGTTAGGATATGGGATGTTATTTAACCACTCATATGAACCAAATGCGACGTATGATATTAATTTTGAACACCATACATTTAGCTATTATGCATATTGTGATATAAAAGCAGGGGAAGAAATCTTAATCAATTATAATGGTGAAGTCGATAATAAAAGTCCACTCTGGTTTCTTGAGGACGATGGTGGAAAAGGTGAAGAGGATAGCGATTAAGTAGTTGGCAACTAAACTTCTTTGCGTTAAGCTCTCTTACTCCGAGGGTAGTTGGGGGCTTGAGGTTAAAGTCTCATTACTCTAACAAGAGAACTCTTTGGCTAAGATCGAGAGTATGGAGGAGTGGTTAGTGTAAAGAATTTAACAAGTATTACCTTCTAGGCGTTATAGGCGTTTAGGGGGATATTTTTATGGCGAACTAATAAGTCGGACAGAAGTACATTGCTGCGAACACTAGCACGTATCATAATTTATATAAACTCTATCTTTTTGTTTTTGATAGAGACTTAGTTAATATGTGAGCAAGGTACTTCTTTCAAAGTTTAAATCACTAAGACATAGTAAAAAAGCATAATAGGATTATGCTTTTTTAATGGAGGATACTCACTTGGCGCCCTATGTGGTGGCTTAACTAGTACTCCAGGTTTAGGAGCTGTCAATCAATTGGTTGATTCTGAAGGTCCTTCGATTGCCTATGCGGCTGCTTATCGATTTGCACTGTTTTAGTGGCAATCGCGTCGCAGTTATTAATCTTTTTCTTGTGAGAATAAATAATAAACCGCCTAAGTCAGAGCTTCTTCTTAGACGGTTTTTGGTAAACTCTCAGATTATGAACGTTGTACACTAGAGGTCGTATAACTTTGTACCATTTTATGTAGATCTTTGTGTGCTTCTCTTAATTTAATTGTTTCATCGATAATTCTTTGAAACCCTTCTAAGTCTTTATCCGATGCATTTAATACAGATTTCGTAAGCCCTTCAGCTATTTGTTGTAAAGTGAAATCTCGGTTCATTCACAACGACCACCTTTCTATTTTAGGTTTGATCCATGAATTTTTTAATTTGATTGAGGAAAAGATAGGCTTCAAAAGTCAGCACATACACAATGCCATCGTAAACTTTTTTATTTGCAAATTATAGTATTATCATTATTTTTGGACAATCTTACAACTCGTTTAGAGGTTTTTTGTTGTTTTTTCACCTTTTTTAATGTTGTGTAAGCAATCTGTAATGGAATTGTTGAGAGATTGAAACACTAATTCTAAATAAATACAATCTTGTATCGGTGTATACAATTGCTCTTAAAAATTATAGTAAAATACGATATTTTTCGACAAAAGTCTTTTAAAACGATAGAGTTTCGCTTATACTTTCATTTGTGTTTATTTTTTGTGAAAAAAAATAGTAGAAAAGAGTTTGATAGAATGTCTGCACATGAACAATGGAAATCAAAGTTAGGGTTTATTTTAGCGGCAGCGGGGTCAGCGATTGGACTAGGAGCCATATGGAAGTTACCTTATGTCGCAGGAACATCTGGTGGTGGAGCTTTCTTTCTTCTTTTCATCCTTTTCACTTTGTTATTAGGTTATCCTTTATTAGTTGGTGAATTTGTGATAGGACGCCGAGCTCAAAGTGATGCGGTAACGACCTATAAAAAATTAGCACCAAACACACTATGGCATCTGACGGGGAGATTGGGTGTATTTACGAGTTTTTTAGTTTTGTCGTTTTATAGTGTGGTAGGTGGATGGATTATTTTATATCTGTTCCAAGCCTTTACAGGAGGGCTGAACGACTTACCGCAAGAACAATATGGGCAGTTATTTGGAAGCATTATATCGAACCCGTTTTCTGCTTTAACTGGACAATTTGTCTTTTTACTGATAACGGTTTTTGTAGTGGCAAAAGGGGTTCAAAAAGGAATCGAAAAAGCCAGCACTTTTATGATGCCAGCTTTATTTATTTTATTTTTCATGTTGGTAATTCGTTCTTTGAGTTTGGATGGAGCGATGGAAGGCGTGCGTTTTTTACTTGTTCCTGATTTTACACAGTTGAATTCAGAAGTGATTCTATTTGCGTTAGGGCAAGCCTTTTTTGCTTTGTCACTTGGGGTCTCTGTTATGGTGACCTATAGTTCTTATCTTCCTAAATCGCAGAATTTACCTAAATCAGCTGTTTCGATTGTGGGAATGAATTTATTTATCGCTTTGTTAGCTGGTTTAGCTATTTTTCCAGGAGTTTTTTCAATGGGGTTAGAAGTCAATGAAGGGCCTACTTTGGTTTTTGCTGTGTTACCAGCTGTCTTTAACGAAATGCCGTTTGGAATGCTTTTCTTCATTGCGTTTCTAATATTGTTTTTATTTGCGGCTTTAACATCTGCCTTTTCGATGATTGAGGCTCTTGTGGCAAACTTAGCAAAAGATGATCCAAATAAGAGGAAGAAATATACGTGGTTACTTGGAGGAATAATTTTCATTGTGGGAATTCCTTCATGCCTCTCATTTGGGCTAATGGCTGATACGGTTATTTTTGGTCGGACTTTCTTCGATTTTATAGATATGTTGGTAAGTAATATTCTCATGCCATTAGGAGCGCTTGCAGTGTCAATCTTTGTTACGTTTAAGGTCTCGAGAACCGCTTTGTTTGACGAGCTTCAGCAAGGCTCTAAAATAGGAAAGGGATTCTTTTATACTTGGTTTTATTTATTGCGATACGTAACACCGATTGCCATTATTGTTGTGTTTTTAGATGTGATGGGTGTTCTTGAGTGGATCTTTTAAAGAAAGAAGTAGCGCTAGTTAAGGCGCTGCTTCTTTTCATTAGTTAGATCAGCGTTTTATTCCAATAGCTATAACTATAGTCATTTGTCTTTAGTGCACACTCGATCCTTATTCTGTTTTATTGACAGTTCATGTCTACTGATTTTTAGCATATAGCGGATTGTTACCCATTACAAGCTTCCTGGTCAGTCTATTGCTATCTAAGCGATTCATTATGTATGCTTTCATTTCAGTCCTGCTAGTTTCCTACATGAGTGAATCCTTTTTTTAGTCGCCGATGTTATACTAGTAACGAGGTGCTAATAAATATGAATATTCAAGAAAAGAGTCGATGGTAATGAAAGCAATTCAAGTAAAAGGTATAAAGGTAGATGAGCAGACACGGTGTGCACATTATCATACGGATAAAGACATCATTGCGATTAAATATAAATGTTGTAACACTTATTATCCTTGCCATCGTTGTCATGAAGAGTTGGCAGATCATGAGCCTATTATATGGAAGAAAGAAGAACGAGAAGAGAAAGCGATCTTATGTGGTGCTTGCCAAACGGAGTTAACTATTCATACTTACGTTAGTAGTGGTTCTCGGTGTCCGGTTTGTGAGTCTTCGTTCAATGAAGGTTGTAAAAATCATTATCATTTATATTTTGAATGAAAGGGTCGATTGGATTCCATGCTTTTCTGAAGTTTAGCGTTTAATGAAATCAACGGCCTTTTTAATTAACGTCTCACGTGACGGGATCCTTCATAAAGAAGGGTCTCATTTTCGCGTGAAACAAAATCAAATTAAAGGAGCAGCCATAGATGTGTTTGAATTTGATTCACAAATAAATGAATGACCTATTCCGAATTGGTAATATCGCCTCATATTGGAGGAGTTACCTATTTTAATCTGTTATGCAGATGCTGATTTGAGAGAAGTGGATGTTGTTAAAAAAGCTGTAGAATAAAAAGTAGCAGATTGAATGCGATTATAACGACAGTCAAAAAAAACCCGGCATAATCGCTTGGACTTTTGTTAGAGTATTCAGTAAATCAAATATCAAGTAGAAAATACGACAAAATGTCGAACGATTTCTTTCGGGTTTGTAAAATAGTTTATTGTCATTAAGTGAATTTCAAATTATAATTAATTATAATTTGAAAAAAATTCAAAAGATTTAAAAAACTAGGAGGGGTTCATTTGGATCAGTTGATCAATTGGCTAAATGGTGTTCTATGGAGTACACCGATGATCTACTTTTGCCTCGGAGTAGGATTGCTCTTTTCTATTCTGACACGTTTCTTACAAGTGAGACATGTAAAAGAAATGGTCAAATTGACGTTCAAAGGAAAGAGCTCAGAAGCTGGAGTATCTTCTTTTCAGGCACTAGCAATTTCTCTTTCCGGCCGAGTTGGAACTGGTAATATCGCAGGTACGGCTACGGCGATTGCTTTTGGTGGACCGGGAGCTGTATTTTGGATGTGGACGATTGCTTTTATCGGAGCGGCAAGTGCCTTTATTGAATCGACACTTGCGCAAATGTATAAAGTTAAGCAAGATGGGCAATATCGAGGTGGACCAGCTTATTATATTGAAAAAGGGATAGGCTGGAAATGGTATGCTGTTTTGTTTGCGATTGCAGCGCTTTTAGCAATGAGTTTGTTAATGCCAGGTATTCAAGCTAATTCAATTGCTATTGCGGTTGAAAACGCATTTTCTGTTAATACGTACATTACTGCTTCTATTTTAATTGCTATTATTGGTGTTATTATTTTTGGTGGAGTTAAACGTATTGCGAATGTGGCTCAATTTGTTGTTCCTTTCATGGCGGTTGCTTATATTGGCCTATCGTTAATTATTGTGTTGGTCAATATTACTGAATTACCTGCGGTGATTGGGTTAATTATTAGCAGTGCATTTGGAGCGGATGCTGCTTTTGGTGGAATTATTGGGTTGGCCATTTCTTGGGGAGTTAAACGTGGGATCTACTCAAATGAAGCCGGTCAAGGGACTGGTCCACATGCGGCTGCGGCTGCAGAAGTATCACACCCGGCAAAGCAAGGTTTGGTGCAATCGTTTTCTGTTTATATTGATACATTGCTTGTTTGTTCGGCAACGGCTTTCATGATTCTTTTTACAGGTATGTATAATACAGTTAATCCTGATGGAGGTTTCATCACAAACAACTTAGGTAGTGAAATTCCAGCTGGGGCAAGCTATACTCAAGCTGCTATCGAGTCTGTATTACCTGGTTTTGGAGCAGCGTTTGTAGCAATTGCATTATTCTTCTTTGCTTTTACAACGATTATGGCTTACTACTATATTGCTGAGACAAATATTGCTTATTTGATTCGTGGTAAGTTAAACAAAGCAGGAATGTTTATTTTAAAGATTGTTTTATTATTAGCTGTTTTTTTTGGAGCTGTTCGCGAAGCAGAGCTTGCGTGGGCTCTTGGAGATGTGGGGCTTGGACTAATGGTTTGGTTGAATTTAATTGCCATTCTTATCTTAGCAAAACCTGCTTTGCGCACGTTGAAGGACTTCGAGGAGCAGAAAAAGCAAGGTCTTGACCCGGTATTTGATCCTAAAAAGTTAGGGATTAAAAATGCAGACTTTTGGGAAGATGAGTACAAGAAGGATCAAGAAAAAGATAAGCTTTCAAGCTAAATTATTTTGATTCCAACCGGAAATTTAGAGAACGGCATTGGACATAGCTCCACTGCCGTTTTTTTAAAAGGTGAATCAAGATTTAAAGCAGTGTGAAGGTGCTTTAAAAAGGGCACTGAAAAAGGTTGGTTTTTCAGTACCCTTTGGTTTTTGCCTTTTTCAGTGCCTTTCATTTAAGATGCTTTTGAGTACTCAAGGAAAAGCAATGGTTCTGCTTAATGCTTCTAAGAACAATGGCCAGAATAAAGGAACTGTAATTGCCTTTCATTGCAAAGGCTCACATTCCTGATGATAATAAGAATGGGAGCTATGAAATGAATTATTGATTATAAGGATATAATCCTTTTTTCTTAGCGAGTAGAATTTTGGCTTCATTATAAGAAAGACCTGATTGAGCATTTAGTTGTTTCACTTCTTCGATATTGGTTCCTGATATCGTCTTATTCTTGTTTTTCATATTGTTTCGCTCACTTTCTTTTGTTTATCTTATTAGTTGTATACAATTACAATTTTTTTACTCATAAACGATTAAGTACGGTTGAAAATACTTTCTACTACTTAAAGAGCTTGTTCAAAAAGGGAAGACCACCCTTTTTGAACAAGCTCTTTAAATTATTATTTATTCAGAGAGCGATTTGTGATAAATTTAGACAATAAACTTGAAAGGAAGATGGAGATGTCACAATTTAAGAATGTTACTCTAGTAAAAGAAGCCAATGTTTATTTTGAGGGGAAAGTTACGAGTAGAACGGTTTTATTTGAAAATGGGGAGAAGAAAACTGTAGGAGTTATGCTTCCAGGTGATTATGAGTTTTCGACTTCTCTAAAAGAAGAAATGGAAATTCTAGCTGGGAAATTGGAATATAAGTTAAACGGACAAGATTGGGAATTAATTGAGGGTAATGGGGTTTTCTATGTTCCTGCCAATGAAAAATTTCAATTAAAGATACATACTGTTACTGATTATTGCTGTTCTTATCTTTCTGAGTAATTTATTTTAAATCTGGCTTGTTCCTTTTATGACGTTCATCATTTTGTCGTTAATACTGTGTTGGTTAACAGTAAGAAGCTGTAATTGGATTTACCTCATAAAGAAAAAGATAAACTGACTAGCTAATCTAGTTTTAAATTAGTCGTATATTTTTCTTCCCCCCATAAAAATGTACTTAAAACAGTAGAGAAGTTTTGTAGTCCTCTACTGTTTTTTGTGATTATCTGTAACAGGATAGATTTTATGGATCAAACAAAGTAATAAAACAATTCAATGATATCAGCTAGTATTGTGAAAAATTTCCAGGGATCAGGAAGCTGTAATTTGTCAAATGCGATCATGTTAGTAAGGCCATAAAGTACTGATTCTCTCTAAACTCTTATCAAATTAGAAATCAGTTAAAAGGTAAATTAGAGGTATATCCGTCTCCTAATAGAATCTCTATCGTTTTTCAAATAGCATATTTACTGAAAAAGCGGAATGAAAAAGCTAATTAAAAACCATAAGAGACCAAAAAACATGATCAAGAGGTAGCGTATTTGATGAAAGTAGAGGCCACTTTACTTTCATCTTTTTTGGTTTCTGCGTTATGTTTTTCAACATCAACGTTTTGATCGATAGTAATTCCTCCACTACTTTTTAAAAATAGAGAATACGATACCCGCACATTTTACAGCCTAACATAGGTAGCTATTCCTTTGGCTTAACCATATCTTCTGGATTTACAAGTCGATCGAAATCATCTTCTGAGAGGAAGCCTGTTTGTTTAGCGGCTTCTTTTAAGGTAATTCCTTCTTTGTGCGCGAATTTGGCAATCGTTGCTGCATTCTCATAGCCGATATGAGGGTTTAAAGCAGTTACGAGCATGAGTGATTGTTCCAAGTTTTGTTTAATCTTTTCTAGGTTTGGTTCAATGCCGACAGCGCAAAGATCATTAAATGAAATCATAGAATCGGTTAATAGCTGTACAGATTGAAGGAAGTTATAGATAATCACAGGCTTAAACACATTAAGCTCGAAGTTCCCTTGGCTAGCTGCAAAGGCAATTGTTGTGTCGTTTCCCATCACTTGGCAAGCAACCATTGTTAAAGCCTCACTTTGAGTAGGGTTAACTTTTCCTGGCATGATAGAGCTTCCTGGTTCATTGGCTGGAAGGGTGATTTCCCCGATACCTGAACGAGGTCCGCTAGCTAACCATCTCACGTCGTTTGCTATTTTCATTAGGTCAGCGGCTAGTGCTTTGCATGCGCCATGTATGTATACAATTTCATCATGACTCGTAAGTGCATGGAATTTGTTTTCGGCTGATGTAAATTGCTTTCCCGTGGCATTGCTTATATTTTCAGCTACGAGATCTCCAAATTTCGGATGTGCATTAATGCCTGTTCCTACTGCTGTTCCTCCGATTGCGAGCTCTCTTAAGGATTCTAAGCTTTGCGTGATCATCTGTTCTGACTTTTCAAGCATGCGATGCCAACCACTAATTTCCTGTCCGAGTGTTAAAGGAGTTGCATCTTGTAAGTGGGTACGGCCAATTTTTATAATATCGTTAAATTGCACTGACTTCGTTTTAAACGTTTGTTTAAGTTTAGAGAGGGCAGGTAAAAGGGCATCCTCAATTTTGATGACAGCAGCAATATGCATTGCAGTTGGAAATGTATCATTTGAACTTTGAGATTGATTGACATCATCGTTTGGATGAACCTTCTCCTCAGTTCCTTGGTCCGTAAGTAGTTGATTGGCTCTGTTTGCTATGACTTCATTTACATTCATGTTCGTTTGTGTACCACTTCCGGTTTGCCACACTTTTAAAGGGAAATGATGATCAAATTTGTTTGATAAGATTTCATCAGCCGCATGCTCAATTGCTCTTTTCTTTAAATCACTTAAATTGCCTAGACTATGATTAACAATCGCGGCACTCTTTTTCAATTGAGCAAAGCCATAAATAACTTCAATGGGCATTGTTTCTTTCCCAATTTTAAAATTCTGACTGCTCCGTTGAGTTTGGGCTCCCCATAATTTATCAGCTAAAACCTGTATTTCACCAAGGGTATCTTTTTCGATTCTGTAATCCATCGTATCATTCCATTCCTTTTCATTTTCTGAATTAAATTCATTAATAGCAGATTCATCATAAGTGTATACATCGTTTGTTAATTACAATTCCCATATAGACATATTGTTAAACGAAGAAGCGTATTGACTATGAATGTAAAGAGCTACTTTTATGCAATTGCACGAAAATACTGACGAATTGCACGACAGTTTGAGGGGATTGTGCGAGAGTGACGAATAATTGCATGAAAATCAACTTAATTGCACGACCTCTCGAAATTTCACAGTAAAACAACTACTCACACAAAGACTTGACCCCTCTAATATACGTATAAATACTATGATTACCTCCCAATGTATCTGTTTGTATGCCAAAGGAATCTTCATGAAATACATGCTTGTAATGCCAGGTTTGATCAGTGAAGGGTGAATAAATTGACTCAGATGGTAACAACGGAACAATGTCAAATACATTAACGAAGCGTTGACTTTGTTTGACACGAGTGTTAAAGGATTTAGCAAACTTTGGATCTCCAACTCTTGGACTTGCATACGTATAAAGAGAAAGATTAAGCCGATTAGTGGACAGATCATAGGCACATAGTGTGGCAAGGGCAGCACCTAGGCTATGACCTGTGACAAAGATCGGTTTTTTACGAGAAGTTGATTCAAGGCTTTTCATGATCGCTTTTCTGCACGATTGATAAGTTGATAAAATACCGGAGTGCACAAGACTTTTTTCTGATGTATATGGAAATGGAGATTGAGAAACTTCTGCGTCTACGATCCAATCTGGGTCTGAGTCGGTTCCACGAAAAGCAATAATGATGTTCTGCTTGGATTCTATGACAAAACCGAACCATTTTTCTACCCCAAAAGCAACCGCTTTAAAGCTCGTCATTTCTTTATATCCTTTTGGTTTCGTGAAGACACCATTATTAGCATATTGGTTATAAGTTTGTAAACAGCAATTTGCTAGAAATAAAGGGAGCTGTTTTTTATCTTGTTGGTTCATAATGAATTCCTCCTGTTGAATCGTTTACCTATGTATATGTCGGGAGGTTAGTCTAGAATTCAAGATGTGTCAAAATATAGCGAAAGAACTGATGGCATGTTGCGAATGCATTTGCTTTAAACGCAGAAAAAGTGATCGTCTTGGATATAACTGATGAAATCTTAACGGTTGCAAAACGATTTATCGACTCAAACGGCCATTCGAAATGTAGAGTTTGTTCAAGGAGGACGCCGAACAAGTGCCTTTTGAAGATGAATCATTTGAGTTAACACTCGCCGTATTGCTGCACATCATTTTCCCACAACCTCCTTGTTCGTAAAAGAAGTGTTCCGGACGTTGAAGACCAATCGAATATTCTTATTTCTTGATAATGATGTTCTTGAAAAAATGATTTTGATGTTTTCTATAATAAAGTGGAAAAAAACAGAGACTGTAAATATCACAGGGTTTGAAAAAAATAGAATGGATTCAGATGATGGAAAAGTTGGCTCTGAATTGCAGGAACTTCATAGCTTTAAGAAAACATTCATTTTGATGTATGGATTGTGATGAAGAAACTGACTGAGGAAGAGATTTAGTTATTTTAGGAAAAGCCGATCGAATGGAAGTGTTGAGAGGGATAAAAAATAGCAAAACATCCATACTTATAGTAACGACTTTCCGAACTGGGGTTAAGAGCAGACGATAATAGCAATACTGCATGAGAAGCGCTCGAATTTAGCTATTTCTAATCTTGTTTTCTAGATAGAGAATTTTTTCAGATTAAGGTTATTCTTCAGTAATAAAAATGCTTCAAGATCCAAATAATCAGAATATATTGAGGCTTCCTGTTTTTTATGTTAATATAATAAGTACTTACTGACAGTACATAGTTCTATAGTATAGGGACGTTTTTTGTCCAAGAGGGTCTTAAAGAGTCCATAGCTTGTTATTGTTTGTCCGTAAAGTAAAGAGAGAAATCGTTTTGGAAATAGGAGGCTGGTTAAATGATCGATGTAGTAGATAGAAATTTACTTCTACGTAACGATGTGAAAAAACTAGGGAACATTCTGGGAGAGATTTTAGTTCATCATGGTGGGATCTCACTTCTTAAAAAAGTGGAGACGATCAGAGAGCTAACGATAAACTTACGTAAAAGCTATAGTGAAGAATCCTACAATACTCTTAAAGAAGAAATTGCTTCACTTAAGCCACCAACACGTCAGCAAGTCATTCGCGCATTTTCAATTTACTTTCATTTAGTGAATATCGCTGAGCAAAATCATCGGATTCGACGCAGACGAGAATATCAATTGCAAGAAGGTGGAGTGGTCCAACCTGTTTCAATTGAAAGTGCGGTTGCTTCGATAAAAGAAGGTGAATTCTCTGATGAAGTGATCCAACAGGTGTTGAATGATTTATCAATTGAATTAATTATCACAGCGCATCCAACTGAAGCAGCGAAACGGACTGTGCTTGAAATACAAAAACGGATTTCTACCATCCTTCAAGACTTAGATAATCCGCTGTTAACGAAGAAGGAAAGAAAAAATTTAGAAGATAGTTTATTTAATGATGTAACAGCCTTATGGCAAACAGATGAACTGCGTCATCGAAAGCCTACTGTATTAGATGAAGTGAAAAATGGTCTTTACTACTTTAATGAAACATTGTTTGATGTTTTACCTGATATTCATCAAGAATTAGAAGATCAATTGGAAGACTATTTTCCCGAGAATAACTGGAAAGTACCCAATTTCTTGCATTTTGGTTCATGGATTGGTGGAGACCGTGATGGGAACCCTAATGTTACACCTGAAATCACTTGGGAAACATTGAAGCTTCAACGAAAACTAGCTTTAAAGAAGTATGATGAAGCAATTGTTGATTTAATGAAACGGTTTAGTCAGTCTACATCTCGTGTTTCATTAGATGAAGAGTTGGTTAAATCAGTCGAACAAGATGAAAAAATATATATGAAGGAAAGCGAATTATGGCCGGTGAAAACCGAAATATATCGTCGTAAATTTGCGATTATGTTAAAACGTATCCGCGAAGTAGGGAAGTCGGATCTTGGTTATCAAAATTCTGAAGAACTTGTAAATGATTTAGTGATCGTGAGAGAAAGTGTAGAAAACCACCAACCCTCTAATAAAAAACTTAAAACGATCCGTAAGATCATTCGTCAGGTGCAGTTATTTGGTTTTCATTTAGCTACACTTGATATCCGAAATCATAGCGGTGAGCATGAAGCAGCGATAACTGAAATTTTAAAAGCTGTAAATGTAACTGATAACTATGCTGAATTGTCAGAGGAAGAGAAAATTAATCTTCTAAAGGATGTTCTAAGTGAACCAAGACCGCTTTTGTTGCTTGAAGATGATTATTCTAAGGAAACGCAAGAGGTCTTAAAAGTGTTCCAAATGATAAAAAAAGCACATGCTGAATTCGGCAGTCGTTCCATTGAAGTTTATCTTGTTAGTATGACGCAATCTTCAAGTGATTTACTTGAAGTCCTTGTACTGGCGAAAGAAGCGGGAATTTATCGTTTGCATGCAGATGGGAAAGTAGAGAGTGGAATTAATGTTGCTCCTTTACTTGAAACCGTGGATGACCTAGTAGCTGGTCCTAAGATTATGAAGACACTCTTTGAATTGGATGTGTATCGCAATCATATTCATGAGCGTGGCAACCACCAAGAGATTATGCTTGGTTATTCTGATGGAAGTAAAGATGGCGGAACGTTAACAGCCAACTGGAAACTTTTTAAAGCACAACAAGAAATTCATAATATGGCGAAAGAATTTAATATTGCCTTGAAGTTTTTCCATGGTCGAGGTGGGTCTCTTGGTCGGGGGGGCGGTCCGTTAAATCGTAGCATTTTATCTCAGCCAGCAGAAACGCTAGGAGATGGTGTGAAAATTACCGAGCAAGGAGAAGTGTTATCATCTCGTTACTTACTTGAAGATATTGCATATCGTAACTTAGAGCAGGCTGCGTCGGCTTTGCTTGAAGCTTCTGCGAAGGTGGCGAAAAAGTCAGAACAAGGCTGTGTTCGTGATAAAGAATGGGAAGAAGCGATGGAAGACGTTTCAACACACGCTTTGAAAAAATACCAATCACTCGTTTTTGGTGATAAAGAGTTCTTAACATATTTTAAACAAGCAACCCCATTAAGAGAGCTCGGAGCATTAAATATTGGCTCAAGACCAATGAGTCGTAAAGGTAGTGAGCGCTTCGAAGATCTTCGCGCAATTCCATGGGTTTTTGCTTGGACTCAATCAAGACAAATGATTCCTGCTTGGTATGCTGCGGGTACAGGCTTACAATCCTTTGCATCTGCAAAAGCCAAAAATCTTCAATTATTAAAGGATATGTATCAAAAATGGCCGTTTTTCCAATCGACAATTAACAATTTACAAATGGCGCTAATGACAGCTGATTTAGCGACAGCTAAAGAATATATTAACTTAGTCGAAGATAAAACAATTGCAGACAGAATTTTTAATGATATCTCGGATGAATACAAACGTACTCAAGAGATTTTATTACAAATATCAGGTAATCAGAAACTTTTGGATCATACTCCAAATATTCAAGAGTCCATTCAAAGAAGAAATCCTTATGTCGATCCGCTTAACTTCTTGCAAGTAGATTTAATTCAGAAAATGCGTCAGTCTGACGAAGAATCTGAAGAAGTAATGACAGAAGTACTTCTGACTATCAGTGGTATTGCTGCTGGTTTAGTGAATACGGGCTGATTTTAAAAAGCCGAGATAAATGAAAAATAATTTAACACCTCCCTTTTTATAGACAAAAAGGGAGGTGTTTTTTTACAGTTAAAAATGTTTTGTAAGAAAAATTGGAAATATTGCTAATGGGCGGTAACTATGACTTGTAACCAGTCGCAACTGTTAATACAATGGGAAGTAAACATTAGTATGAAAGGATAAAGGTAAATAATGACGTATAAAAAACAATTATTTCTTTATAATCAAGATCAAAATGTAGAGGTTGTAATTCGTAATTATCACGAAAAGGATTTTGATCAATTAATAGAGATTCAAAAAGCAAGCTTTCCACCACCCTTTTCATCTGATCTTTGGTGGAGTAAAGAACAATTAATAAATCATGTGAGTTTCTTTCCTGAGGGAGCGCTTTGTGTAGAAGTAGAAGGAAAAGTAGTTGGTTCAATGACAGGGTTATTAGTAAACTTTGATCCTAACCAGGCGGCGCATACTTGGAAAGAGGTCACAGATAATGGGTATATCAGAAACCATGATCCAATCGGTAATACGTTATACGTCGTCGATATTTGTGTCCATCCAACGTATAGAAAGCTTGATTTAGGTAAATGGTTAATGCAATCGATGTATGAAGTAGTCGTTCATAAAGGACTAGACCGTTTGCTTGGCGGTGGGCGTTTGCCCGGGTACCACAAAGTAGCTAATAGGATGTCTGCCAAAGAATATTTAGAAGCGGTCGTTAAAGGAAAGCTAAAAGATCCGGTAACCACATTTCTTCTTCGTTGTGGTCGGACCCCTTTAGGACTTGCGGTAGATTACTTGGAAGACAAGGAGTCTCTTAACTACGCTGCATTAATGGAGTGGAAAAATCCGTTCAAGAACTAAAATGAAACGAGAAATAGGTTAATTGAATATATTGAAATTTAACCTCTCAATTGCCCAAGTTGATGCAAGACGTTCAAACAGATCATGTCGATGATTGAACTAGCAATGGTTATAGTGATAACTAGGGTCACACTAAATTCATACATGTACTTCGTCCTATCTAAACTAGGTAAAATAAAATCTCAACAGAATGTACTTATTTAAAGTAATGGACATTAATAAGAATTAAAAGCGACCTTTGAGGTAGCACAATGATTTTTCTCGATTTGCGCGCCTAATACCACTGTTATTAATGTGTAAAGCAAAAAAGTCTAGAAAACTTTCTATTGTGCTATACTATTAGATATTATAGTGAAAGAGGCGATTATTGATGTCAGAACTACATTATGAGAAGGCAACATTTGCAGGCGGATGTTTTTGGTGTATGGTTCAGCCTTTTGACGAACAGCCGGGGATTATTGATATTCAATCTGGATTCATGGGTGGACATATTGATAGACCTACATATGAACAAGTAAAAAGCGGAGAAAGTGGTCATTATGAGGTCGTTCAAATTACGTTTGAACCTTCAACGTTTCCATATGAGAAGCTGCTCTCTCTCTATTGGCCTCAAATTGACCCAACGGATCCAGACGGACAGTTTCATGACCGTGGACCACAGTACCGTACAGCTATTTTCTATCACAATAACCAACAAAAAAACGCAGCAGAGGAATCGAAGCAACAACTTGAAGTGAGCGGACGTTTTGAGACACCGGTCGTAACAGAGATTCTTAAAGCTGGTTCATTTTTTCGTGCAGAAGAGTATCATCAAGATTTCTATAAGAAAAAACCAAAAGAATACAAAACAGATCGTGAAATCTCAGGTCGAGATGAATTTATTCAAACTAATTGGCGTGAGTAGAAGAGGATAGCTAGCTCGGACAAGCAACAAAGTGAATACCATAATTAGATGAATTGTGTAAAAATACAGAAAATATTGAGGAAATCTCTTACGCGTCAAACCTTTTTCTGATATAATAAAATTATATTGGAGGTGGCGCAGTGAAGAGAATACGTGAGAAACTAGGCATTTGGTTATTGGTTGTGTCACTTGGTTTAATAATGAGCTCACTTACAGTTATCCTTTCCGTACATTACTGGGCTCATACTGAAGCAGGACAAGTACCTCCAAAAACAGCGGTTCTTCTCCATGCTATTCATCATAATCTCGTTACTCCGAATATGAAAGCACCGAAATTCTTTTCAACAAGCGGAGTTTCACGATTTACGAGTGAAATAATAGAAATTCCAGTTTCAGATGGAACTAGAATTCAGTCTAAAATATATAAACCTACTGCAGAAGGTCCGCACCCAATTATTCTTTATTATCATGGCGGAGCATTTATGGAGGGGTATGGAAACATTCATACACATGATAATATCGTTCGATCCTTAGCAGCAAGAACAAACAGTATCGTTATTGCGGTAGGGTATCGAGTTGCTCCAGCTCATCCATTTCCAGCGGCAATAGAAGATAGTTACGATGCTTTAAATTGGGCATACAACAACGCAGCTGAATGGGATGGTGACAACTCTAAAATAGCTGTAGCTGGAGACAGTGCAGGTGGAAATATTGCGACGGTTGTTACGTTAATGGCTAGAGATCGTAACGGCCCAGATATTCAAGCTCAGGCATTGTTGTACCCTTTAACGACGTTTCAAGATATTGAGTTTGATTCGAGGTTAAAGTATGATAGCGGGTATTATTTATTATCCCGAAATGTCATGCTACGAGCACGTGATACCTATACGCCAGATGAATCTTTATGGGTTCATCAATACACATCACCACTTGAAGCTGATCAATTATATGATTTGCCACCTGCCATCATTATAACAGCTGAATTTGATCCTTTACGTGATGAAGGGGAAGCCTATGCCAAACGTTTAGCTGAACATGGTGTGCCTGTTGAAACGATACGTTATAATGGCGTTATGCATGGTTTTATCTCGTTTTATGAAGTTATGTATAGAGGGAATCATGGTCTTGCTAACACTGCTAAGTTTCTTCATACATCTTTTGAGGAACGACCTGCTTATCAACCATATAATTTACAAGTATATAATGGAAAAACAACAAGGGCTATGAAAATAAAAGACCAAGCAGAAGCATATGCAATTGGCAGTTTTTTACTTGGCAAACAAGCTATTTCCATATTTGAATAATAAAAATAGGAGCCTGAAGTGCTCCTATTTTTGTTGGGCTCTTTTTATAAACATTCTTTCCTCTTCAATCAGTCCACAGGTTGCACATTGAACACGTAGTTCTGGCCCACGATAAGGTATATGTAATGGTCCAGCATTATTATTTATATATTGTTCAACGATATCACCGCTTTGAGAGTCAATCTTAACAGGAGTGACAACTTGTTCAATTAAATTAAAACGAGATCGATTGGTTTTACAATTTGGACATAAGTATGGATCTGCCAATTCATTCGCCTCCTTTTTTCATAGTATTTCCCTAAAAAAGTAGAAAATGATGGTAAATAAAGGGAAGAGTCTAAACAATCATAATTAAATAACGAAATTATGAAAAGAAGAAACTACACTTTTAAGAAGAAAGGCTCAGTGATTGGTTTTGTTAAAACACAAGAGTTACTGTAAGTTTTAGGAAGGTGAATAAGTAAGGGGAGTTGAATATTTATAAGAAGAAAACTTTTAATTGAAGTTAAATTCCTTCTACGGAAATTGTATTTGAGCACTAATAAATATAAAAAGGTGGGGCCAATGTGACAATAATTCCAAAACCGGCATCAACAGTAGCATTGATGGATCATATGTCAAGAGTCTACTTAACTAAACGACCAAGAACAATGAAGTTTTTAGGCGGAGTCTTTGTTTTTCCTGGTGGATCAGTAGAAAAGGAAGACAGCGAAGTAGAAATTGAGTATATAAATGGGAAAACAAGTGAGGAGTTTAGTCAAGCATATTACGTAGCCGCAGCAAGAGAGTTATTCGAAGAAGTTGGGATTTTACTTGTTTGTAAAGACGATGGATCAACTGTGCAATTTAATAAAGAAACAGAAAGAGAATACCGTTCTCTTCTTGTTGAAGGAAAGATTTCATTTTTACAAATGTTAAAGCAAGAGAAACTCCATCTTAATTTTGAAAATTTAAAGTATTTTGGTAATCTAATCACACCTAAAATGAGCCCGATTCGTTTTGATACTCGATTTTTCTTAGCCAATATGCCGGAAGATCAAACTCCTAAGCCAGATCATTATGAAATTGATGAAGCTTTATGGATTACTCCAAGGGAAGCGATAACAGCGTATGAAAATGGGGGATTTCCCGTAGCAAGCCCCACTATTCTTGCCCTTCGTACAATCATCAATCATCAAAATGGAGGTCCTTTAATGATGCCTGTTGTCTAATGACAAGAATAAGGAGAAGAATAAGCTAAGAGTTAAGATCTTAAAGAATAAACGGAATCCTTTAGGGAAACATGGTCTTCTTTCATCAATTTTATAAGATGAGCCTCTGTTGTTCTTTTCGCAACCTCATAAATACTTGGGTGAATTGTATTTTTATAGATCAAGTTAGTCAAACGATTAGAAGTTAGTTGCTTATGTTCTTTGAGCAAGGACTTGATTTGGCTTTCTCGATATAATCTACGTTCTAGGACGAATTCGATCTGTTCATGAGGGTTTAGCACCCATTCGCCATGACCAGGCCCAATTTTAGTTATTTTTAATTGCTTTAAACGATTCAAAGTATGAACGTAGTCAGTCATATCCCCGTCCGGTGGGCCAATCCATGTTGTTCCATCAGTTACGATATTATCCCCGGCAATGAGGATTTCTTCGGAAGCGATATAGAGGCTCAAGTGACCTGCAGTATGTCCAGGGGTATGAATGACTGTTATGTCTAAACCAGCTATTCTAATGATGTCATCGTCGTTAAGTATCGATAACTCATTTACTGGTGAAATAGCAGCCATTATTGCTTGTTTTTCATCATTATGGCAATAAACAATCGGGGACCAGTCTATTAATTGGCGAACGCCTAGTGCATGGTCTGGGTGGGAATGTGTCAAAATAATAGATTTTGGTTTTGCAAGACTGTTTTCCAAAATCGCTCTCTCTAATTCTTTTTTTGTTGTCTGATGATCATACCCAGCATCGACCAATAAGCTTTCTTTGTCGTTACCTATTAAATAGCAGTTCGTTTCTGTATGTGGCCACAATGTTGGAGTTTGAATAGGAACACGTATTATTTTTATTGTACGATCTTTTTGCAACGACCTCATCCTTTCGTGAAATAAATCCTTCGTTAACATATTCATCTTCAAACACCAAAATCCTTTAAAAAGAAATAAATTAAACTTACTGTAAAGTCTTATGACAACTTAGGTTATAGCCTCATTTGGAGTGTTTAGGAGTAACAATTGTAATTTTAGTCGTGTAAATGCAAACATCCTGTATGTAAACCCTTTAACTCTTTGAAAAAATAGTTTAAGGAGCTGCCTCAGAAGTTTTAATTATCATTATTTGTTTTCGAGTGATGACACGAACGATCAGAAGGTGAACGACAAAGTTGATTCTAAGCTTTAGGACTTCTTAGATAAATATAGCTGCGTCTCTTGCCACAGTATGCGGCAAGGACGTAGCTAATAGATTAAATCGATGTGACCGCTGTGTAAGGTAGTAATAACAATTAGCTCAAGACAAGGGTCATGTCTGAAAGTGAACCAAAATCTGAAGGTCGGCGGCAAACCTCTGCTTCTAGGAACACGAACTTGATATGAGGACTAAGTAAGCCTTGGATGAAACTGCCTAACAAGTTAAAGTTCTTACTGCCGAAAAAAAGTCTTATCTCCCCTGGAGTTCGAAACGAGAAAGGCCTATCAATGGGTAAATTGCCGTAAGAAGTATTGGTGCATATCTACGTACGGTGGTGTGACAGAAAGGAGGCTAGTCGCCTCCTCTAAATCGATTTTTCATCTCGGTTTGGAGAAATGGATATTTCTATTATGATCATTCACTTTAGTGTGTTTATTATTTGGTCGATGAGTTTAGGCTTGAACGATTGCCTTTTCATCAGTATCTAAACCAAATGCACTGTGCAGTTTTTGGACAGCAGTTACTCCGTTATTTTCAGGTACAATGCAAGATACTTTAATCTCAGAAGTTGTGATCATTTTGATCCGAATCTCATCATTACTTAAAACGGTAAACATTTTTGCGGCTACTCCTGGATGTATACTCATTCCAGAACCAATAATGGATACTTTTGCAACTCCTTTTTCAGAGAAAGCATCCTTGAACTGTAACTCATCTTCATGCTGTTTTAACGTTTTTATCGTACGGTCGGCATCTTCTAAGCTTACGCTAAATGCTACATTGAAGGTGTCTGTGCCATGTTCGCTTAAAACGATCATATCAACATTAATCTTTTCTACTGCTAGATAATTAAATAATTTGGAGATTATTCCAATTTTATTAGGCATTTTTAGTACTTCTACTTTGCTAACATTTCTATCATAAGCTACCCCGCTCACAACTTTTTCTTGTTCCATGTCATTTCCCTCCTTGATATAAGTTCCTTCCGCATCTGAAAAACTGGAGCGTACCAAAATTTTCACGCCATGAACTTTAGCGAGTTCAACCGCTCTTGGGTGCAAGACAGATGCACCTAATGTTGCCATTTCTAACATTTCATCATGAGAGATAGTTGCGAGTTTACGGGCTTTTGATACAATTCGCGGGTCAGTACTATAAACTCCCTCGACATCTGTGTTGATCTCACAATGGTCAGCGTTGACAGCAGCGGCAATGGCGACAGCAGATGTATCTGAGCCCCCCCTTCCTAATGTTGCGATTTCCTCTGCTTCCGTTACTCCTTGAAATCCTGCGATAATAACAACTTTCCCCTCAGTAAGGGACTGAAGTATTCGGTCTGGATTAATATTTAAAATTTTTGCATTCCCAAAGGCTTCCTCTGTTTCAATGCCGGCCTGCCATCCCGTAAGAGAGATGGAAGGCACATGCAATTCTTGCAAAGCTGCAGATAATAATGACATCGACACTTGCTCTCCTGTAGTCAACATCATATCCATTTCGCGTTGGGAAGGTTTTTGGGTTATTTCATGCATTAAAGATACTAGCTCATCAGTTGTATCGCCCATAGCTGAAACGACAACTACGACTTGTGATCCCTCTTCGACTGTATGTTTAACGCGATTGGCAACATGTTTAATACGTTCGACGTTTTTAACTGAAGTTCCACCATACTTTTGTAAGATAATTCCCATAGGACTTGCCCACCTTTTGTACGAATTTTACTATCAACTAGTATAAGCCGCTAACGGTATCTTTATTTTAAATATGTAAGTGAGTTTAATTTCCATTTTAGAATTAATTGCAAGAACTGGTGAGAAGTTTACTTATAATTAATAAGCTTTTACGAAGAATAATGTTGATGATGAATTGTATTTTTCATCGAATGAAGGGAGGGGTAGACCTGTCACTTACGAAAACTGTTACATTACGTAAGCCTCGGTTAGAAGATGGGGCAAACATTTGGAGACTCATTCGGAATACAGACGTACTTGATTTAAATTCTGCTTATTATTATCTGATTATAAGCAAGTATTTCAGAAATACTTGTGTTGTGGCCGAAGAAGATGACCAAATTGTTGGGTTTGTTTCAGCATTTCGTCACCCTGAAAATCCAGAAGTTATCTTTGTTTGGCAAGTTGCAGTAGACCAATCACAAAGAGGAAAAGGTCTTGCGTCTTCTCTTTTACAAGAACTCATAAGTAGGGAGGAATGCACGAATATAAAGTACATTGAAACGACGATTTCCCCTTCAAATAAAGCTTCAAAAGCACTGTTTCATAAGTTAGCCAACACATTAGGAACGCAAATGAAAGAGTCGGTTCAAATATCTCCTGATGTATTTCCAAATGAAAGTCACGAGACGGAGCAGACATACCAAATTGGACCTATCCGTTAATGGAAAATGGTTGAAGAAGGAGAGGTTATTTTTGACAACAACAATTCAAGAAAACCCACATTTAAAGGTTTTTAACGAACATGAATCCGAGGTGCGAAGCTATTGCCGCAGCTTTCCTGCTATTTTTACGAAAGCCAAAGGATATAAGCTTTGGGATAAAGAGGGAAAGGAATATATTGATTTTTTCGCTGGTGCAGGGGCGTTAAATTATGGGCATAATGATCCAAAAATGAAAGAAAAATTGTTGGAGTACATTGAGAGTGATGGAGTTACTCACGGTCTTGATATGGCAACTGAAGCGAAGGAAGAATTTATCAAAAAATTGCAAGAAACCATTCTCAAGAAACGAAATATGGAATATAAAGTGATGTTTCCTGGTCCTACAGGTACAAACTCAGTTGAAAGTGCCTTGAAATTAGCAAGGAAAGTTACGGGACGTGAAACGATAATGAGTTTTACAAATGCCTTTCATGGTATGACATTAGGAGCTTTGTCAATTACCGGGAACCAATTCAAACGCCATGGAGCTGGTGTAGCACTTCATAATGCAGTTGTGATGCCGTATGATCAATTTATTGATGAAAAGACAGACTCTGTTACTTATATAGAGCGCTTTTTAGAGGACAATGGGAGCGGGGTATCAAAACCAGCTGCGATTATTTTAGAAACCGTCCAGGGAGAAGGTGGTATCAACATAGCAAGTTTTGATTGGATAAAGCGGATTGAAGAGCTTTGTCGTCGTTGGGATATTCTGTTAATCATTGATGATATTCAAGCTGGAATAGGTCGTACTGGTTCATTCTTTAGTTTTGAACCTGCAGGGATTGAACCAGATATTATATGCCTTTCAAAATCAATTGGTGGTTATGGACTTCCTTTTGCATTAACGTTATTTAAACCTCAGCATGATATCTTTGATCCTGGTGAACACAATGGAACATTTCGTGGGAACAATTTAGCTTTTGTTACCGCGACAGAAGCTTTACGTTACTGGGAAGATGACACGTTGAAAAATGAGGTGGAAAGAAAAGGAGAAAAAGTTCAGCAATTTTTAAAAAAACTTGTCGAGAAATATCCTAAGCTAAAAGGAGAAGTTCGAGGACGAGGGCTAATGCAAGGCTTAGTTTGTAATGTTGAAGGGTTAGCAAGCAGTATTTGTTGTACCTCGTTTGAGAAAGGGTTAATTGCTGAAACAGCAGGAATAAATGACGAAGTCCTTAAGGTGATGCCACCGTTAATAATAGATGATGAGGCATTAGATCAAGGGTTAGCCATTTTAGAAGAGAGCATTCAGGAGATAGTGAAATAATAAAAAGAATCTAGGTCGTAAAGAGTAAGATAATGAACCGATGAGTTAGAACGATGTATTTGCTCAATCTAATCATGAAAAGGGTTAGATTGAGCGAAATAGGATATACGATTGGTTGTTGTGAAATATTTAGGTCACAGATATAGAGGGGAATTTATCCACTTCATATAGATGATGAACAGAATTAGCAAGCACACAATAAAAGGCCTTTTATTAAGGCCTTTTATTGTGGTTTATTCAAGAACATCCTCATTCCAACAAGCATTATTTTCCCATATTTCATTCATTGGCTGATTTTGCTGGTCGGAGTAATCAGCATAGGTAATGGTGTCATTTCTGCTACCGCTACGGCAATTCATTATTCTCGACATTATATCATCTTTACTGAAAGTCATTTCTTCTTCTGCTGGATCAAGGGAAATTGTAGCTCCTTCAAGTGAATGTATGAGTAATCGATATTCATCCTCATTTAAAGATGGCGAAGACTTTTGAGTGTGTTGATCAAGAATATCTTTTAAAAACCTGTTCACTAAATCGATTTCTTTTTCATTTTGAACAATTATTTTCAATGAAAAATCCCTCCTCACTTAACATTGTTTGCAGTTTTTTATAAATTAATCTCGTTTATATTAGGTAACTTAGCTGGGATTCACCTTACTAGCATGTCCACTACCGGAAATCCACTGATAACACCTTAAAGTTGTGCGAAGTTCTAATGTGTAGTTTCAAAGGACAGGGCAATGGTGGTCGACTAAACTTGGATGAAATAGAATTAGAATGTAGACATTTGTTATAACGTGAAAGTATATATAAATGATTATCACCGGGGCATATTTAATAGGTTTTTATGGGTTTTAGTAAGAGGTACAAAATGATAGCGATTAACTTAATTTTAAAGAGGGAAGGTTATCATGAATAAGTAAAGATCTCCAGTTGTATAAGGATCGTCCTGAATATGAACGATATGCTTAAGAACTTTAGAAATTTATTTTAGGCTTGTAAACACAAAAGAGCCTCCACTCCATCATGTGGCGGCTTCCTTTACATGGTCAGACATAATCTATTCGCGAGATGTTGTTCAGTATATTGAACCATGTAATTTTATGATAGACAAAAAATGTCATTATTATACGTGGTGCATTTAAAAAACCTTACAAGTTGGCAAGGGTTCTAATATAACTTATACCTGTAAACATAATCCGTTTTTCTAAGACAAACTAAATGATTCATTTTCATCTGCATGTAAACGTAAAAGTGATTTCCAAGCGACTAGGCCATATGTCCATTCAGATGACATTAGATAGATGATATAGCCACGTCCTACCTTCTATGTAGTAAGACGTAGCAATTAATTAGACAAGCTATTTTCGCTCAATCTGACCGGTGTGTGATCGAACAGTGAAACAACTGCTATACCAATGTTATGATTAAAATGCCCAATTCCCATCACGGAAGACCGGTTCACGTTTGCCATCTTCATAAACACCATCGATGTTCATATCCGCTGAGCCCACCATGAAGTCAACGTGCGTCAGGCTTGTGTTTAAGCCGTTTTTCTCAAGCTCTTCTTTGTTCATCTCTTTTCCGCCTTCGATGCAGAATGCGTAGGCAGAGCCTAAGGCAAGGTGGTTTGAGGCGTTTTCATCAAATAAAGTGTTGTAGAAAAGGATATTGGTATCAGAAATAGGGGACTTGTGTGGTACAAGAGCTACTTCTCCAATAAAACTTGAACCTTCATCTGTATTTAATAACCTTTTTAACGTCTCATATCCCTCTTCTGCTTTATAATCAATAACCTTACCATCTTTAAAAGTTAGCGAGAAATTATTAATAAGTGTTCCACCATAATTTAGTGGTTTCGTACTAGATACAGTTCCGTTTACACCTGTTTTCTTAGCAGAAGTAAACACCTCTTCCGTTGGCATGTTTGCAACGAAGGAAACCCCATCTTTATTCACGCTGCCACCACTTATCCATAAATGTGTTTTTGGAAGTTCAATAACTAAATCTGTTCCTTCAGCAGTATAATGTAGGGCGTGATAATGCTTTTCATTTAGCGCTTTCATTTTTTTATCTAGGTTTTCTAAGTGAGATTGCCAAGCAGTCACGGGTTCTTCTTGATTACTTCTAGTTGCAGCGAAGATGGCATCCCAAAGTTTCTCAACAGCGGCTTCTTCAGATACATCTGGGAATACTTTTTTTGCCCAACCTTGAGAAGGAACCGCAACAATGGACCAGCTAATCTTATCTGACATGATATAAGAACGGAAACCTTCCATCGCTTTTCCACTAGCTTTATTCGCGTTAGAGACACGTTCAGGATCAGCATCTTTTAATAAATCTGGGTTTGATCCCGTAATGCTTAAGAAGGCTGCGCCATTCTCCGCCATTTCTTCGTACCCTTTTGCTACCCACTCAGGAAATTCGTGAAAGGCTTCATCTGGAGCTAAATCAAACTTTGTTTTAGTCAGCTCTTCATCACTCCATTCCACATGAACATTCTTTGCTCCTGCTTCATAGGCCTTTTTTGCTACTACACGAACAAGTTCAGCTGCAAAAAGAGGTGTACGAACAACAAGTGTTTGGCCTTTTTGAATGTTTACTCCGACTTTAACGGCAAGTTCAGCATACTTTTCTAACTTTTCTTGAAAGGTTGACATATTACCATTCCTCATTTCTATACGTATGTAGGTGACATTTTCATTTTATCAATATTATAAGCAAGTGAAAAGGATAGCGGTTTAAGCCTGCTTATGCTATTATACTATATGGATAAAAGAAAAGAGGTTCGCAAACTCCCTCTATAAAAAACTAAGGTGGCAACTGTACATTCTAGTACAGTTTTCTTGTCGTTTATAGACAATATTCAGTTTTTGTTAGGTCGATTAAGGCTTACACCCCATTCTATTAGTTATATGAATAGGGACTAACGGATATACCCATTAGGAGTGATCGAATGCTCTTTCTTCAGAAAAAAGCTTATCACGTCAAAGGCTTTGACAAAAGGAGAAATGAGACATGAAAAATGAAAAGGCGGTAGTCGTATTTAGTGGTGGTCAAGACAGTACGACATGTCTTCTATGGGCGCTTGAACAATTTAAAGAAGTGGCAACCGTCACTTTTGATTATGGTCAACGCCATTATGATGAAATTGAATGTGCTCGTAAAATTGCAGATGAACTAGGAGTTTCATTTCATATTCTTGATATGAAACTAATTAATCAACTATCGGCTAACGCTTTAACTCGTCATGATATTGAGGTGAAAGCAGGAGAAAATGGAGAATTGCCTTCGACGTTTGTTCCTGGACGTAACCATTTGTTTTTATCGTTTGCAGCTGTATATGCACAAGCGATTGGTGCGCGCCACATTATTACAGGTGTTTGTGAAACGGATTTTAGTGGTTATCCTGATTGTCGTGATAATTTTGTCAAATCATTAAATGTGACGTTAAATTTAGCGATGGATGAGCAATTTGTCATCCATACACCTCTTATGTGGCTTAATAAAGCCGAAACATGGAAATTTGCTGATCAATTAAATGCTCTTGATTTTGTGAAAGAAAAGACTCTAACATGTTATCACGGAATTCGTGGAGATGGCTGTGGTGAATGTCCATCTTGTGTACTACGAAAACAAGGCTTGAACACCTATCTTGAATCAAAGCAAGGAGGTGCTAGTCTATGATGCAGCAATTTTATCCGCAAATCCCCCATAGTTATCGCTATGAGTTAAATAAAGATATGCACCTAGCAGCAGCTCATTTTATTCCGGACAGTACTGCAGGACAATGCCAGCATATGCATGGTCATACGTATTTTATTAATATTACCATTGGTGGCGATCAACTTGATGACCTCGGTTTTCTCATCAACTTTAAACGCATCAAGGAGATTGTTCATAAGCGCTATGATCATAGTGTCTTAAATGATCACCCTGAGTATAAAGACGTTAATCCAACTACGGAACGTGTAGCAGAACAAATTTGGAAAGCTATTCAAAAAGAGCTGGACACTTTAGCCCATAAACCAAAGTGTTTACAAGTTGTTGTTCGGGAAACACCAACTAGTTATGTCGTTTATCGTCCGAAACCGGAGGAGTTAGCATGAAAATACCGGTTATGGAGATATTTGGGCCGACTATTCAAGGCGAAGGAATGGTGATTGGTCAAAAAACGATGTTTGTACGAACGGGTGGTTGTGATTATTCGTGTTCATGGTGTGACTCTCGTTTTACATGGGACGGCTCAACCAAAAGCCATCTAATGCAAGCTACGGACATTGTAAGCGAGCTAGAAAGAATTGGCGGAGAGTGTTTTTCTCATGTTACGATCTCTGGTGGCAATCCAGCTCTTCATAAAGGGATTGGAGAGTTAATTGATTTGTGTCATCAAAGAGGTTGGAAGACAGCCATTGAGACTCAAGGGTCAATTTGGCAAGATTGGATGAAGAAGATCGATGACGTTACGATTTCTCCCAAGCCACCGAGTTCAATGATGGAAACAAATTTTAATGAACTCGATCATTATATAGAGAAACTTGAGGATCGAAATGTTAGTTTGAAAGTGGTTGTGTTTAATGATGACGATTTTGCTTATGCCGAATCAATCCATCAACGTTATCCAGCTGTCCCGTTTTATTTACAGATTGGAAATGAAGATGTATCTTCAACCAATAATGCGTCTTTAATTTCCGTTTTATTAAAGCGTTATGAATGGCTGATTGGAAAAGCAACGGAGTCTGTTATTATGAATGATTCAAAGGTTCTGCCGCAATTGCACACCCTTATTTGGGGAAATAAACGCGGTGTTTAATTTTAGGAGGTATCAACATGAGTGGTAGAAAAGAGAGTGAGTTAGAAGGAGTGAGCTTACTAGGAAATCAAGGAACACAATATGATTTCTCTTATAACCCTTCTGTACTAGAAGCATTTGAAAATAAGCATCAAAATAGAGATTATTTCGTTAAATTTAACTGTCCGGAATTTACTTCGTTATGTCCAAAAACGAACCAACCGGATTTTGCTACGATCTACATCAGTTACATACCTGATGTGAAAATGGTTGAAAGTAAATCGTTGAAATTATATTTATTTAGTTTCCGAAATCATGGAGATTTTCACGAAGACTGCATGAATATCATTATGAATGATTTAATTGAATTAATGGACCCACGCTATATTGAAGTATGGGGCAAGTTTACACCACGTGGAGGAATTAGTATTGATCCTTACACGAACTACGGGAAGCCCGGAACAAAGTATGAAAAGATGGCAGAGTACCGATTGATGAATCATGACTTGTATCCGGAGACGATTGATAATAGATAGTGGGGAAATTACATTAAAAAGTGACCGATTTAGAACAAAAGGTGACCAAGTTAGGTGACCAAAGGTTAGACAAACTATAAAAGAAGTGACCAATTAAATAACCGTGATAAGAGTGCAACTAAGGTGGTTATCCCTAAAAGTTAGAGTTTTTATTATGCAGCTGATTGGCTGGGTTGAGTTCGGTATTCGACTGGACTTAAACCAGCCAATTTTTCTTTTGATCGTTCATGGTTGTACCAGTAGATATATTCTTCAATCCGTCTTTTTAATTCTTCATAGTTTACTAATTCTTCCCCATAAT
>NZ_JAJAFR010000007.1 GCF_020734105.1 Alkalihalobacillus deserti | reverse complement strand
TGGCATCAGTAGGTACTGAGACCAATCTAATTTGTCTTGCCTATAATTTCAAGAGAGTGATTAAAATAAAGGGAGTAAAGGAGCTCATACGTCTCATCAGAGACCGAGCTCGTACAAAATTTCTAGGCACAATGTTTATTCGAGTAAAATTGTATAAATCCCGCTTTACAGCTTGCTTAAACAACCAATTGTTAGACAGACTGACGTACGGGTCCGTATACGGCGGTTCAATAAGTTCAGTGTGTTTAGAATATATTGAGGAATATAGTCGGGTTAAGTTAAGCAACCCAACTCGTTCAAGAAGTTTATTTGGAATAGTTGTGTGTAGAATGAAGCTGTTAGATATGTGCCAGTATCCTTTTCTTGTGTTTGCCCACTCCCAAGCCTTTTGCTTGGGGATTTTTAATTTCATCAGACTTTTAAAGCGAGTACTTACCTTCTTCCACCTTTTCCAGGTCATTTGCCTAATCCGCCGACGTATCCATCGATCAATTTGTTGAACATAGGTTTTCATAAGACCAATTCCATAGTAGTTAAACCAACCCCTTGTTACTTGGTTGATCTCTTTAATAATCTCTCGGATCTCTCCTGGTCGTTTGCGGGAGGTTAGGTTTCTCACTTTTTCTTCAAGTCGTTTTTTCGCCTTGATATTCGGACGGACTTGTACTCCATTTCTCGTTGGTTATACAGAACCCTAGAAACTTCCGTTTCGTCGGTCTACCAACTTCGCTTTTCTCCTGATTAACGGTCAATCCTAGTTCTTCTTCAAGAAATTTCGTGATGCTTTTTAGTACTCTCTCGCCTGCCCTTTTACTTTTCACGTAGATGTTACAGTCATCCGCGTAGCGGATAAATTTATGTCCACGTCTTTCTAGTTCTAAGTCAAGTTGGTGAAGATATGTTACTAAGAAGCGGAGATAGATTTCCTCCTTGAGGAGTTCCAATCTCGCTTGGCTCATATTTTTCACCAATCATAATGCCACTTCGCAAGAATTTACGAATGAGCTGTTGGGTCTTGAATAAATTCCTCTACATGGTACATGAGTTTATCATGGTTGACTATATCGAAATACTGCTTTTTAGCGATATAAGATAGAACCATAAATAATTATCATCAAGACCTTAGGATCTTGTAAAATATTTTAAATAGAGAAATTATTATGGAATCTATCATTCAAGAATATCGTGAATACCAGTCTGTCATTAAGGGATATACTCCAAAAGTTGTTTTGGGCACCGAAAGGGAATTAAAGAAGCTAACTAAGCACCTGGAAGAGCACTCCCTAAACTTCCAATCTGTTAAACTTGTTGATCTTGAAAACTACTGTATTGAACGAACAGAAGGAAAATCTCTTGGTTACCGAAACCTTATTGTAAGCCAAACTCGTTCCTTTTTTACCTATTTAAAACAACAGGAGTACTGCTTTGACAATCCAAGTATCCGTTTGTCTTACACTAATTTAGATACCCATCAAGCTTTACCTGAAGTCGCATCATTAGAAGAAATCCAAGATTGCCTTAAAGAGTTAAGAAGACAGGTTAACTCCTTCTTAGGGAGGCGCCAGTTTGCCCCCATTCGAAAGCGGAATTTAACCCTTTTCGCTCTTATGTATGCCACTGGTATACGAGCCGGAGAAGCGGCTAATCTACTGCTCAGTGATATTAATTTGGGAGGAACAGGTTCTCAGTATTCGGGCTGGTAAAGGACGTAAAGACCGGCGTGTGCCCCTTGTTGGTGAGGTCCTAGAGTTACTTCAAACTTATCTAGCCACTCGTAAGGATCTTGATATGGCTTCTCCACTGTTTCTTACTTGGAGAAAAGAAGCGATGACCAACAATTTAATTGGCGTAACTTTTAAATCGTACTCTGAAATGTGGATCAAACCATTGCGACCTCATCAATTACGACATACTTGTGCCACTCACCTATTCCAACAAGGAGGAAACATTGTACACATTAAAGATTGGCTCGGTCATAAAAAGGTTACAACTACATTACATTATGCAAGGATACAAAACCCTGAAATATCCCCCAAAAGGTGTTAATTCCGCAAATTTTACAATTCTCCGTATAATTGATCTTTTAAATGTTAGAAGCCATCCAGTTAATAAAAACAAAGTAAGATATAATTTAAGATTTCACTTTCGATTCATAGCTCCCACAATCAAATAGAAGCAGGAAAACCCCTTATAGGTCCCTACTTCTATTTTTATTTTAATCAAAAACTTTGAAACACTCCGAATGGCTTGAGTAGTAGTTACCGACAGATAGCTGTTTCTTTGTCAAAAAGGTGGAGAGATCGACGGTTAGGAGGACAGTCCCTTTTTGTTTAAAATGGTGGTTAGAGCGGTATCAAATCTTAGACTATTATCATGATCTTCGGCGTGGTAGCCCCAATATTTTGATAAATTTTTTGCATAATTACAGCATCATTTGTGTGTTCCGTATGGTTGGCATGATCCTTCAACTGTACCGATCGGATTAAATCATGCAAACCTACTTTTTCATTAAATTCTTTGACGAGTAATAGGCCCGAACCAGAGGTCAAATCGCCTCCATTAAGGCCATCTTGATTTGTGAATTGAAATGCATGGTCGCATCCTTTATACTAACTATAAAAAGAGCCCCTTATGGTTGGTTTTGGTTTGGTCTCATTAACTCTACAAAGGTTGGGCTCTTTTTCACACCATCACCCTTTGGGTGTTCGCGTGTTTTTTGATCAATCCCTGTCCGAGTTGGATTTTCACTCTGTTTGTCATGGAACTATGAATAACTCAGGCTTAAGTAGTCATCAAAACTTCCTGACCAAAAACGGGTCGACCATCAATAAAGGTAGCTATGATCGATATGTCTTTAATTTCTTCCGGTTTTACCGTTGTTGGGTCTGTTTCGAGAACAGTAAAATCAGCTAGCTTCCCAATTTCAAGACTTCCTGAGTATTTTTCAGCAAAATTCATTTTTGCTCCGTATATAGTCATAGATTTCAGTGCCGTCTCTACATCTATACGCTGTTCCGGCCCTAAAATGTTTCCTTCTCTAGTTATCCGGTTGACCGCAGCCCAGACAGAAAACAAAGGTGAGATTGGGGTAATTGGGCAGTCCGAATGCAGAGTAAATAATATTTTATTTTCAACCGCCTCAGCGAGAGGGCTAATACGCCTTGCGCGTTCAGGCCCCAAAAAGATCTGCTCGTGCCTATCCCCCCAATAATAAACGTGATTTATGAAAAAAGAGGCCGCTACACCTAATTCTTTCATTTTAGACAAATCTTCTGAAGTAGCGGTTTGGACATGTTCAATTCTATGTCGATGATCTATACGTGGGCTTTTCTTTAAAGCATAACCGTACGCATCTAAAATAGAGCCTATTGCACGATCGCCGTTTCCGTGGGTAGTAATACGATATCCACGCTTATGCAAATCTAGGACTTCCTCTTGAAATGGTTCCTGATCTTGAATTAAATTGCCGTAAACATCGGGATTATTATAATAAGGTTTCCTTAAAGCACCAGTTAAACCTTGAATGGATCCATCTTGAAACATTTTAGCGCTGTCTAATCTAGCGAGTCCTCTTGACCGAACTCTTAGTTCTTGATCTAACTGTTCTTGGGAATATCCACCATATGTGGCATCTTCGCGAAGAAGTTGATGCATTATCATTAATCGAGTACGCAACGGATTTACTCCTTGCTCCGCTGCTTTAAGATGGACATCTACTTCTTCTGAACCAAAAAATAATCCTACCCCAGCGTCTGTATTGGTTGTAATTCCCTGAGCAACATATTCTTCTGATGCTTTCCCTACCATTTCAATCATATGTTCTACTGTCTTTTTTGGAATTTGGTTATATACAGGTAACATAGCTCCAGGTTCATATAGAACACCATTCAGACGGCCATTATTATCTCTACCAAAATGTCCGTCTCTTGGGTCCGAAATATCTTCCTGTATGCCTGAATATTGTAATGCAAGCGTGTTAACCGCTGCCAAATGTCCAGAGATATGTCTAACAATGACGGGATTGTTAGGAGAAACTTTGTCTAGATCTTCACGTGTTAGATGACGTTTCTCATGTAACAGAGTATCATCGTAGCCATACCCTTCGATCCATTCACCATCTGGAGTTTCTTTTGCTTTTAAGCCGATTGCCATAGTAATACTGTTAATACTTTTATGAGGAGGAGTGCTGCAATTTACTTGTCCACGCATCATCGCATACATGAGTATATGGTTGTGTGTATCAATAAATCCTGGTAGCAACGTAGCTCCTTTTAAATCAACGACATTCGTCTGTTCCGTAACATTAATGGCACCTTTAGGAGGAGAAGATGTTTTCCAAATTCCCGTGATTTGTCCATTCAACACCGTTAAAGAGCCAGCTCGACTGTTTTTATTGTCTAATGTCAACACATTTGCATTTATAAATAATAGATCTGTTTTATCCATACTAAAACCTCTTTCCATAACCGTTTTAATTACAATAGATTTTTAATTGTTTATTTACCGGATATCTTTTATTCCCTCGTTTGCCACCATTTGAGTAGGATCTTCTATCTCTTTTATTGAAAAATAATAAGCCGTAACATTTTCTTCAGAGGAATGTTTGGTAAAGAGGCTTACGACTATTATTAATATAAGTGATACAACTAACCCAGGAATAATTTCATGGAGTCCAAATGGTTGACCTGTAATTTTCCAGATTATTGTAGCTATCAATGCACCTATTACACTTACAATCATACCTGCTTTCGTTGCCCTTTTCCAAAACATAGCTGCTAATACTGGCATAACCATGGTTACAGCTGATAGCGATAGTGCAACCATATAAATGGCAAGTATATTTTTAATAAGTAAGGCCACTCCCAATCCTCCCAATGCCATTCCAGCCACTGAAAGACGTGATACTTTTAACATGCGCTCATCACTTGCACCTGGTGCTATCCACCCCTGATAGATATCTTTTGAAATGTTCATAGCACCACTTAATAAAAATGACGTAGCACCAGTTAACACGGCAGCAAAAAGCGAAACCATAAATAATCCGCCTATAGCAGGGTGGAAGAGCATTGATAAAAATTGAGTATAAACAGCATCAGGGTGTGTATCCAACGGTAAAGCTTGACGTGCAATAATTCCAATACCAATGGCGAAGATACTAACCAAACCAACTAATAGAAATCCGATTGATACCCCTCTTACAGCTATCTTATCGCTCTTAGCTGCTGCTATTCTTTGCCAAGTAGTTTGCCAGACTAAATAGAAAGGTCCAAATATTACCAAGTAATTAATCATTTCCTTCTTACTTATGCCAACAAAATTCATTATGTGTTCTGGTGTATTGTCTATAACTACTCCGATGCCTCCAACGTAGTTAAGTCCTACGAAAAACATAACTGCAATTCCTAATAGGATTAACACAGATTGAACAGCATCAGTCCACGCAACACTCGGCAATCCTCCCATTAGAGTAAAAGCTACGCATATAACAAATCCAATCAGCATTGCCGACATAAGAGGAATATCTACAATAGTAGATAAAATGGATCCCATTCCAACTAATTGCATTCCAAATGTTGGTGTCATAAATAGTATACTTATAACCAGTGCAGGTATAAGACCAGCAGATTTACCAAATCGACGAACAAAAAGATCTGGAATTGTATACAATTTTAATTTGCGTATTGTTGTACCTAGGATTACAGCCAACAAAATAGAAATAATAAATACAGGTGAAGTTGCAGTAAACCATGTCATTCCAGTTGTAAAGCCCATCCCTGAAGAACCAATTACAGCAGCAGCTCCTAAAGTGGTCGCGACAATGCTTCCACAAATAGGGAAAAACCCCAAACTGAAATCAGCCATTATATAATCATTTGCCGATTTTATTTTGCGAGAGTGATACAATCCGACCCCAACAATAAAGAGTAAAAAAACAATTATCCAAATAAGAAACCAAACCAATAGGTATCACACCCTTTTCTGTTTTTAAAACCTTTGATTCCAGAAGTCGAATATAATTAATGCAACAACCCGAGAAAGACCCTAATTGTTATTCATTGATCTAATTTCAGTCATTAAACCCACTAGCGTTTCAATGAATAGAATCACCTCCATTTTATAATCAACTAGCTTATAGAACTACCAAGGGATATTTGCAAATTAGTTGATCATATTTGTAATGTCATTTACCCTTCAAAAAGTTTCATGTTTCCGCTAATCTAGCGGGTTTTCTCTTTGCAATCAGAAAATTCTTTGTGGATATACGACTGCATAACATCGGTTCTGGAAACCTTGCTATTTCCTCATGGTGAAATTCACAACTACAAGAGGATAATCATTCTCAACATTATGCTATAAAACTTTCAAATCACCTTAAGCCTTGCTAATACAATTAGGGTCCCATCTTAGGGACAGGATCAAGAAAGACCCAATCACCACAGGAGGTAGCCTAAGATCTTACCCTTCCTTCCTACCGTAAATATTTCCGAAATCATCAATTGTTACTTTTAAGATTTAGTTTTATTAGCAAACTTACAAACAAATCTCTCGCTCTTCTATCCTCATATGAAAGTGCAAGACGATTAACACCCGTTTGAGATGTTCCACCAATTTGATTCATTTGATTTATTATTTCATTTCAATTTACAGTAGCAATTTATATTTTCTTCATATTATTAAATGTATCTACTTTTTGAATACTGAGCCTTAATTATAAAGCGCTTTCATTTTATCTATTTTAAGTATTTATTTAATATCGGTCTTTGATAGAAACTCTGGATCTATATTGTTCTTAGTTTCCCCTAGGATATAGTAATCAAGCTCTTCTTCTGGAATTTTTCTAAAAACGTTTCCTTTATATAAATAAAAGATAACCCCTATTAGTAACCATACTAATAAAGCGATCAAGGATGGTTTACCTAAGAAAGCTGGTGATTGAGGAATTAATAATAATCCAAGAAAAGTCATTCCGCAAATAGCCCCTAATAAAGCAAAGCTTTTCTTTATAGGCGATACAGTCCCATTCAAATGATCTTCTTCTCGTATACCTGAATGAGCATCTGACCACTTAAAAAATTTGTATGCAACAATACAGGTGTAACTGTAAGCAATTGTTACGCCTATTGCGGACATATCTACAATCCATAAGAGCACTTCTCGACCAAACCAAGGTGCAACAAGGCAACATGCGCATGTAAAAATAACACCAACGTGAGGGGTTTCGTACTTAGGATGTAGCTCAGAAAAAGTTTTAGGTAATATTTGAGCGCGACCCATAGCAAACAATACTCGGCTAGCAGAAACATAAAACCCGTTTAATCCTGTAAAAACTCCCATGCACAAAGCAATAGCTAAAATAGTTACCCCTATGCTACCAAGTGTATCCGATACGACATCACCTGTTCCCCAAATCGGTTGTCCACTAACCAATTTTTGCCAAGGGGTTGAAAGAGCAGTAACAGCGATCATTAATGAATACAAGAGAGCTGCAACAATAATAGATAATACAATTAATTTAAAAGCCTTTTCCGGTGAAAAATTGAACTCTTCTGCAGCTTGGGGGATATTATCAAAACCCACATATGCCCAAGGCGCAATAGCTACTATTGCAATTACTGCTGTCCAAACCGGTATCTCAGGTTTGAATAGCGGTTGCATATTACTAAAAGAAGTAGCAGGATTTAAGAGCATTCCTACTGTGATTGCAACTACTCCTAAGATCAGAATCAAACAAAAAACAAATTGGAGCCTTCCAGATACGGCTGCCCCACGAATATTTAAATAGGCGAAAATAATTAATGCTAAACTTGCAATAAGAACTTCTCCAATGAATACGTCCCATCCACCTACACTATACAAATATCCTTGGCTAGCAACACTAGGTATAATAAACTTCCCTAATAATGCCAACGCAGAAGCATTTAAAGCAACAATACAAATGTAACCTAACGTTAAAAACCATCCACATATATAAGCATGATTCCTTCCAAAACCTATATACGCATAAGCAAACTCTCCTCCAGAAACGGGGAAATTTTTCACCATGAAACCATAGCTTACTGCAATTATTAGCATTAGTAATCCACCGATTCCTAGTCCAATAATAGCCCCAAGTGGTCCAGCTTGCCCCATCCAGATTGTTGGTAGTACAAAGCATCCCCAACCTACTGCTGAACCCAAAGCAATGGCCCATACCCAATGTGGCTTAAGTGTTTGTTTTAGTTGCTTCCTTTCTTCCATTAAGACTCCTCCTAAAAATTAAAAGTTGTAAATCTTTTTTAAAAGTAATTTATATTCTTAGTTGGATATCTAGCTTCTTTAGTTGATACACTAAAAACCGAACTTTATTAAATAAGCATTCTAAGTTCCCCCCTAACAGGTTTAAACATCAGGATATCCGTACCAGATACCCCAAAAAAATTCACCGACTTTTCTTTTCCAATATTTTAAACCTAAATTTATTAAACCACATATTTTTTATAATTTAAATATTTTAAATAATTTGATTTATTGAAATTTTCTATAAGACTTATTGGTAAATTTAAATAACCTTTTTTGTCTATAATTTTATTATTTAGAGCAGTACATTTCAGGTCAATAAACTAACCGTATTTTGAACTCCTGGTATTAGACGAGTTAGGCTAAACCCGGATAATAAGTTAGTAACTAGCTTTTATTCTAAGTGATTTCAATGTGCTATGAGAATCTAAGCAATGTCCTTATGGTAAGCCATCAATGGAGCATTACATTGGGGATCTTATCTTAACAAAGGCAATCATTGACCGATTGATACACCATACTCGCTACTAGTTTTTCAGAGCTGAGATTTAGTCACAAAGACATGGTAGGTTATATACACTTCCCACTTTCCAAATACCACCTATTATAAAGGGGTTAAATATTTTAGGTTAAAACCATTTAGTTTTAACATTTTTTCATTTTTGTAGTAGTAAAACTACTTTTCTATGAGTTTTTTTTTCGTGACAATTGTATGTTGAAAGAGTACATATCTGATCGAAAATAAGCTTCATAATATTCAACAAGTTCACCTTCTGTGTCATAAGTCATACGTTCAGTAATCAATACACTGTGATCTTCCGGTACCTTTAAATGTTTAGCCTCTTCTTTTGGAATACGATCACTAGTAATTACCTGCTCAGCTACCGAAAAATTAATGTTGAGTTCATTTTCAAGTAGGTCGTATAACGTTCCTTTTTTTATATCGTATTTGGCAAGTTTTTTCCCAATTTCAAGAGGGTAGTATTGTTTTTCAATTGCAATAGGTTTGTCATCTGCATAACGTACTCTCTTGATATAATATGCTGGGTTACCACATAAGTCTTGTATATTTTTAGAGGGTGTTACTATACCATGCCAAATTAATCTAGCATCAGGCTTCATTCCCATTTTTTTTATAATATTTGTTGTACTTCTTAGTGTTCCAAGCCAATCTTGGATTGATTTCATCGGAACGAAAGTTCCTTTACCATGTTTTTTCTCTAGAATTCCTTCGTATACCAACTGTGAAATAGCTTCTCTTACGGTAGTCCTACTAATAGAATAGGTTTCCATAATCTCACGTTCACTTGGAATTTTGGTTTTATAATTTCCATTCTGTATTTGTTTTTCTATTTCATATTTTAGTTGTACATGTAAAGGAATTGGATTCTTTTGGTCAAGTGTCATAGCATAAAGCACTTCCTTTGTTAATTTTCTCATTATGATGTCCGTAACAATAAGATCAAGAAGTTATGATTTTGGACAACAATATTATTCAACCGATTAGTTGTGTAAGATATCGAAAACATACTATTATCATCATTTATTAATAACCTTACATTATCTTATTATTTCTCTATCAACTTCCTTTAAAAATAATCAAAATGGTTATTTCTCATTTCTCCTCTCCTTGTTACACAGAGAAACCTTGTACTATTCTACCTTCTTTTAGTTTACTTTACGCTATACTTTTTTTATTCCCTATAGACTACTTGTATTTTCATTACATAAACTTGGAAACCTTTGAACTAAAGGTTTATAATATATTTAAACTATACGTACTTGTATTCATAAAAATAAACTGGGGGGGATCATTTTTGGAAATCGATAATAATAACCCTATTCCATTACATGTTCAATTAAAGGATATATTAAAAAAACAAGTTTTAGAGGGAGAGTTCACATCACAAATCCCTAGCGAACGGGAGCTCATGGAAGTATATTCAGTTAGCCGTAGTACAGTAAGAGAAGCTGTGTCCATATTGGTCCGAGAAGGAATTTTAGAAAAAAGGCATGGTAAAGGAACATTCGTTTCTCTTAAACCTGTGCAAGAGTGGATCCAAATGAACGGTTTTACAGAAATCGTTAAGAAAATGGAAATAAAGTTAATAGAACATGGTATTGTACCAACCCCCGAAAATATCAGTAATATGGAATCTTTTAAACATAATTGTTACTTAATTAAAAGATTACGTTTAAAAGATGGTGTTCCAATTGCCGTTGAAAACTGCTATTATCCATTGGAAATCGGAAAAAAGCTCGAGAATTACGACCTAAATAATACAATTTTATATGATGTATTAGTTGGTGACCTTGGTATAATTTTTTGGGATACAGAACAAATTATATCTTGTCATCACCCTTCAAAAGAAGTTGCAAACTTTTTAAATATTTCAGAGTCCATGTGTTGCTTAGCGACCGAACGGATGAACGCAGATCCATCAGGAAATATCTTTGAATATTATGAGGGAATTTTTCGTTCTGACATGTATTCATTTACGATGAAAATGTCCCGTAAGCCTAATGTTTAATAATACGTAAAGTAAAATTATTGAAGTTAATAACATAATGAAGGTAGTTCAATACCATAGTTCAGTATTTATGATTTATTGTTATGTTGAAAGCTTTCAGACGGAAGGATTCTTTGTAAAGAAATTCTTCCGTCAAATGCCAAAGGTAGCTTTATGGTGTTTGACCAACCTTTTAAAAAAACAAAATAGAACTATAAGAACTGCTTTCATACTGTTTATTTTACGCTTCGTCCTTTTTTCAAAATAACCACCTCTTATTCAAAAGTATTTTCTGCTAGTATAGATTTAGATGACTTAAGAAAGGTTTCAACAATTGGTTTTAACACAGTGTCACGACGACATACAATGTAGAAGTGGCGGGAAAGAGATATTCCTTTCAGATTATAGGTTTTTAGCGAGTTTAATCTTAATTCTTTTTTAATAGCATTTCTAGAGATAATAGAAACCCCTAACCCTGCCTCTACTGCTGACTTCACCGCTTCAGTACTACCCATTTCCAAAAATATATTTAACTTATCTGGATTTAGGCCATTTTTAATTAGATGTTGAGTCATAACTGTTCTAGTACCAGATCCTTTTTCACGTAATATTAATGGTAATTTTGTTAGCTCTTCTTGAGTAATGTTTAGTTTTTCTTTATAAAAGAAATCTGGTTTGGCAATTATGACTAACTCATCTTCCATAAAGGGTTCAAGTATTAAATCAGGATCTTCTACTGGTGCTTCAATCATTCCTAGATCCAAACTATGATTCTTTATTCTTTGCAAGATATGAGTTGTATTTGAAATATCAATAGATATTTCAATAAGTGGGTATGCATTTTTAAATCGCCCCAATAAATGTGGTAATAAGTTTTCACCAATCGTTAAACTACAGGAAATTTCTAATTGACCATGAATTTGTCCACATAAATTTAAAATTTCCTTTTCAGCAGACTCTGTTAGATTAATAATTTCTTTTCCGTAACGATAAAGAACTTTTGCAGAAGGGGTTAATTTAACATGCTTCGTAGATCTCTCAAAAAGAGTTGTATTTAAATTTTTCTCCAATGATTTAATTTGAGATGTGATAGTAGGTTGGGACATAAATAATGATTTAGCAGTTTCAGAAAAACTTTTTTTCTCAGAAACTACTAAAAAGGTCTTTAATTGTTCATAGTTCACTATTAATACACCTCTTTAACATTTAATATGTTAATCATAATCCTCATTAATCCTCTTTAAATTGATTTTCAAAAATACTAAAGTGATTAATATAGAGTCATCTGGATAAAACTTCTGAAGTTGATTAGAAATAGTGTATAAATTGGTAAACTATTAATAAGACTATTTAAATAAACTTTAAAAATCTACATATTTGTAAAGTAAGTGTAAGGACCAGTAATGATGTAATTACTAGTAATGTATTTTTTTTAGCAACTTCCAAAGGAGAAGCGTTAATTATACGGGAGGTTATTAAAACAGCCCCTGAAAATGGGGATAATTGGGCAGATAAAACCCAAGCGATTAATAATACAACAGCCATATATTCTGAGCTTATTCCCAAAAAAGATGGGGATAAAGATCCACCTATTCCTGTAACAATGATAACGGGATGAACTCCAATTAAGGAGAGAACGATTGAAAGTATAACTATTATTAATGTTAAGATGTAAACTGATCCAAAAGATAAGAAGTTTACAAGGTTTGAGACTAATTCTCCAAAATTTGTTCCCGTTAAAGAAACAGCAAAATAGCCTGCACTAATAAAAATTGCAATCTCATTCTTTAACCATTGAAAGGAAAGAGAAATATGTTCAATAGCGGAATAATAAAATTCTTTTACTTCCCCTATTAATATTGACCAAAATACTGGGTAAAAAAGTGCTAATACAGTAATAATGGGGAGCATATTTACACTTAAGGAATAATCAAGCAAAAATGAAGTAGATAGAAGAACCGTAAAAAAAATAATCAAAGAATATATTTTCTTTGAACTATCTGATTCATTACGAACATGTTGTACATTCGGTTGGTTTGGATTAATCTTTTTATCATCTTGGAAAAATATATATTTATTAAATATTTCACATAAAAGCAAATAAATAACGGCTAGTATAACACTAGTTAAAGCGATATTCTTCCAAGAAATGTCCAATAAAACAAGAACAAGTCCAACATTGACAAAGTAAGGAGACCAAAGCTGGGAAAACCCAAAAGCACGAAGTGTTATTAATCCTAATTTTTTCTCGTAATAATTAGAGAAACTTTTTTCTGCAATACGGTTAACGATTGGAATTGTACCTAAATTCAAGACAAATGTCATACAAATTGTCAAAATGAAACCCATGCGATGTGGGTTTCTATTACCTTTTTTTTCATATTCGAGAATTACTTCTTTTAAGGCTGATAGATAGCCTCCTACCGAAATAGCAATACCTAGTAAAGGAACTAATAGAAAAATAGAAATAAGGTTAAAATTATTACCTAAACTATAAAGAATAGTTTTAGAATCTGCTTGTTCTATAGAAAAAAAGTACGTGCCCAGAATAAGTAAAGTTAATACTATTACTTTATTTGATTTTTCAATTGAAAGAATTGCACATAACAGTAGTATAGCCGCAAGTATATTGTAAGTTACTGTAATAAGGTTTGAGGGAAAGAACACGTTAGTAATATAAAGAATTGAAGTAAAAAAACACAAAAAACCTAAGCTTGAGTGTACCCATTGGGTAAACATGTTGTTTATCACCTACAAAAATGCAGATTGTATACTAAGTACTATCTTCACTTGTTATTAATTATTCTTTCTCTCATATCTATAACTAAATAAGGCATATTATTTTTTGAGATTTTTTCTTAACCACTTACCATTGAACATATTGAGTACTTACAAAAGAAGAAGGGCATTCTTCAAAATTCTACTAGGCTTGTTAGTTGAATGTCTGAGAGAATGCCCTAAATTTCTATAGTAGAGTAAATGTAAATTAGTTTAATATATGTTAGAAATATATTTCTACCAATTTCTATGATCTAAGTGGCTATATTTCGGTAATAGGCGTACAGGCATTTTTAACGCATCTTTTCTAAATGGTGGAGCTAATTGTGTTCCATCTACTTGAATATCAATCACTGTTGGTTTCTCTGATTCTATCGCTTCACGAATGGCTGCACCAAGCTTATTGGGATCGTCAACTCTTATACCTTCAGCTCCCATAGATCTAGCCACTTCTGCAAAATCTGGATTTTGGATATCGGCACCTACGAAATGATTATTGTAAAAATCGACTTGGTTTTTCTTTTCAGCACACCATGCCTGATTATTAAAAACACAAGCGATCACTGGTATATTTTCTTCAACGGCAGTACTCACTTCATGTAAACTCATTCCCCATGCTCCGTCCCCAACAATAGCGATGACCGGACAATCAGGATTTGCTAGCTTTGCGCCAAGTGCTGCTGGATATGCAAAACCGGTATTACCAAAAGTAAGGGCAGCTATATGTTTTCGTCCATGATTGAATTTTAGATATGCATTTGCAGTGGAGGATACATTCCCAATATCTGTCGATACTATCGCATTTTCAGGTAATACCTTTGTAAGCTCAAGTAATGCTCTTCTAGGGTTGATAGGGCTTCCGTCAACCATAGCTAGTTCAACTAGTTCTGCTTCCCATTTTTCTTTTTCACTGGTAACTTTTTTGACTGTTTCTTCATTTCTACTTATGTTTGGATATCGTTCCTTTAAACGTTTCGCAATTTCTACACTCGCCTCTCTTGCATCACCGATAATCCCGAGTTCAATCGGGTGTGTTCGAGCAAGGTTCCGTGGGTTAATATCAATTTGAATAATCTTTGCATTTTTAGGGAAATAATCGATGTCATAACAAGGCAATGTTCCGAATACAGAAAGACGTGTACCAATCGCTAAAAGAACATCTGCATCCTTTAACGTATTCATAGCCGATTTAGCTCCCATGTATCCAATTGGGCCAACAGCTAACGGGTGATCAGAAGGGAACGCATCATTATGCATATAGGAAACGGCTACAGGTGCAGTGAGGTGTTCGGCAATCTCCTGAACCACCTCAATCCCATCTGAATCAACAGTACCTCTACCTGAAAGGATGACTGGATTTTTAGCTGAAGCTAATAATTCAACAGCTTCTTCAATTGATTGAATGGATCCACACCCACGATTGTCCACACGATATTGGTGTGGTTTTAAAATTTGTTCTTCCAGTTCACCATAAAAGTAGTCACGTGGAATATCATAAAGAACTGGGCCACGTTCAGCATAGGCAATACGGAATGCAGTTCGTAAACAATCTGCAACGCGGCTAGGGTGTGTCACTCGAACGGTTTCTTTTGTAATAGCTTTAAACACAGATACTTGGTCACATTCTTGGAACCCATCCCAGCCAACTGTTGGTGTTCCAGCCGATGGAGAGATGATGACCATCGGTGTATGTGCTTGATTTGCCGCCGCTACAGAGGTAACCATATTAGTAATACCTGGGCCATTTTGTCCAATAACAACTCCAGCTACACCACCGACTCGTGTATAAGCATCTTCCATATGAGCAGCGCTTTGTTCATGACGTACGCCAATAAAGCGAATTCCTGCAGTAGGAAATAAATCTAGTAAGTCCATAAAAGATGATCCTAAAATACCTGAAATATGAGTAACTCCCTCTGCGACTAAGGTTTCTACAATAGCTTCACTTGGAGTCATTTTTACTTTTGCTTGTTTTTTTACTTCCTCTTTGATTTGAACCATGGTTAAGTCCTCCCGACTATTATAAATATTCTGTATTTTTTACACATTCTTCACGAATAAATGGTATTAATGAATTGTATCGAAAACAGCGTTAACCGTTTCAAGAATAAACTTCAAATCATCTTCCGTTGATGTAAGTGGTGGAGCGATGATTAATATGTTATTTTGATCTGGGACGGTATCTCCATTCCGTCCAATAATCAAACCTTTCTCTTTACACTTTCCGATAATGTTACCTATAAATTCATCGGATACAGGTTCCTTGCTTTCCTTATCGGTAACGAGTTCAATTCCATAAAGGAATCCAGCCCCTCTAACTTCTCCAACGTTTTTGTGCTCATCTAATTCATGTAATCGTCCTAGGAGAGATTCGCCTAAAGTAGAAACGCGTTCGACTAAATTTTCTCTTTCAATAATTTCAATATTTTTCAGAGCTACAGCACATGAAGCTGGGTGTCCACCATACGTGGAAACGTGTCGGAAATGATTTTTATCGCCCTCTTCTTTAAACTTTTCAAAGATAGTAGATTTTACAGCAGTAGCTCCTAATGGCAGATACCCACTAGTTAACCCCTTAGCCATTGTAACGATATCAGGCTGAACTCCTTCTGAGTGCATAAATCCAAACATTTTCCCTGTTCGACCGAATCCAGATACGACTTCATCGAGAATGAGTAAGACATCGTGCTTTTTACAAATTTCTTGAACTCGCTGTAAATACTCTTTTGATGGAATGAGGACACCACCACCAGATATAAACGGCTCCATAATGACAGCGGCGACTGTTTCAGCGCCTTCCCATGAAATGACCTGATCGATCATATTAGCAGCGACGAGGTCACTGTTTTCTATACCTCCAAAAGGGCAACGATAACGATAAGGAGGTGGTACATGTAAAAAACCTGGAACAGCTGGATCATATTTTACTCGACGGTTAGCTTGAGCTGTTGCGCTTAATGCGCCTAAAGTTGTGCCGTGATAGGCTCTATATCTAGAAATGAATTTATATTTACCCGGGTTGCCATTCTGGTTGTGATATTGCCGAGCGATCTTAAATGCCGTTTCATTCGCTTCAGACCCACCATTGGAAAAGAAAGTCTTGTATGAACCTCCAAGAAGTTCACTAATTTTTGATGATAATTCAATTGCAGGAGTATGTGAAAACGTAAGTGGAAAATAGGATAACTGTGCCATTTGGTTTGTAGCGGCTTGAACAATTTCTTGTTGTCCATGACCTAGATTCAAGCACCATAAACCCGATACCCCATCTAAATACTTATTTCCATTGATATCTGTAAACCAAGACCCTTCTCCGGATACCGCAATCATGGGATTGGCATTAGCTGAATGACGGTGCATGGCGTGCCATAAGTGATCATTATCTTTCTGAACCAACTCTTCTTTTCTAGATTCCTTGACTTTCATTTTAAAACCTCCTTTTATAAAAGATAAAAACCATTATAAAGTTGTGGCTACTTTTTCATTCAATAACTCTTCTATAGAGGTATATGATAAATGGTGAGCGTCTGCAACAGCTTTATAAGTAACACGTCCTTTATAGGTATTAACTCCTTTTGCTAAAGCAGGTTTTTCTAGTACAGCTTTTTTTACCCCTTTATTTGCAATAAATACACCATACTGACTTGTTACGTTCACCAATGCAATTGTTGATGTTCTAGAAACTGCACCTGGCATGTTAGCGACTGCATAATGAAGCACACCATGCTTTAGATATGTTGGATTATCATGGGTAGTAATTCGATCAATTGTTTCAATTGATCCCCCTTGGTCAATAGCGACATCAACAATTACTGAGCCTTCAGACATATTAGATACCATCTCTTCAGTAACTAAACGTGGGGCCCGAGCTCCCGGTATGAGTACAGCACCTACTAACAAATCTGCATCCTTTATTTCGGATGATATGTTATAACTATTTGACATCAAGGTTTTTAAACGACCTCCAAATTGATCATCTAATTGACGAAGGCGAGACGGATTGATGTCTAATATACTAACGTTTGCTCCTAATCCAATTGCCATCTTTGCTGCATTTGTACCTACAATTCCACCCCCAACAATTACTACCTTTGCAGGTTGGACACCAGGTACACCTCCTATCAGTACACCTTTTCCACCCTTTGATTTCTCTAAAAATTGCGCACCTATTTGAACTGACATTCTTCCAGCAACTTCACTCATAGGAGTTAGTAGAGGTAATGAACCGTCCTCAATTTGAATTGTTTCATAAGCTATAGAAGTTACTTTTTTGTTAGTCAATTCCTGGGTTAACTCAGGTTCAGCAGCTAAATGTAGATAAGTAAATAAAATCAGGTTTTCTCGAAAGTAACAATACTCCTCTTTTTGGGGCTCTTTTACTTTTATAACCATTTCTGCAGACCATGCTTCCCTTGCGGTTGATACAATCTTGGCACCGGCTATTATATATTGCTCATCACTAAACCCACTCCCGGTCCCTGCTCCAGTTTCAATCCACATTTCATGACCTGCTTGGATATATGAATCCACACCAGCTGGAGTAATCGCTACACGATTTTCATTATTTTTAATTTCCATAGGTACTCCAATTATCATAATTCTTCCCTCCCTAAATAATTGATACTGATATCATGACGTTCGTACCAGCAAGTCTATTAAAACATAATAAAACTGAAAATTCAATACATTCCCAAAAATAAATTTTTAAATATTAGTATTTGTGTTTTCTAAAATTACAAAACTATCTATATTTCGCTTTTTGATCTCTCGTTCTATCAATAAAATGAAGTATTGGTCCAGTTTTAATCTTAGCGCTTTTGCATATACCTTAATCAATAAATCATCGGGAATTTTCGACATTATATTCGCTCCTTATTATTTAATTAAGCTTACTTGAATTGATTAGTTTAAAGTTGAATTACAAACATAAAAAACAACTTTGTGATTCTACCATTTTACCAACCTCGCTCTTGCATTCGCTCGGATGGCATCAGTGTTGAAATCTCTATTCCTCTCATAGCTGCACCTAATCCTTTTGATAGTTTTGAAATTAACTGATAATCCTCATAATGTGTTGTTGCTTCGACAATTGCTTGAGCAAACCTTTGCGGATTCTCAGATTTAAAAATACCTGAACCTACGAATATCCCATCTGCACCAAGAAGCATCATTAACGAAGCATCCGCAGGTGTTGCGATTCCACCGGCTGCAAAATTCACAACAGGTAACTTACCTGTTTCTCTAATTTTTAATAATAATTCATAAGGTGTTCCTGTATTCTTGGCTTCAGTCATAAGTTCATCTCTAGACATTGATGCTACTCTCTTAATTTGCGATTGAATCATTCGCATAGACGTACTGCTTCAACGATATTCCCTGTACCAGGTTCTCCTTTAGTTCGAATCATTGAGGCCCCTTCACCAATTCGGCGACCAGCTTCACCAAGATCACGAGCACCACATACAAATGGAATTGTATAGTTATGCTTATTAAAGGTGATAAAGCTCATCTGCAGGCGTTAATACTTCACTTTCGTCAATGTAATCAACACCCATCGGCTCAAGTATTTTAGCTTCTACAATGTGACCTATTCTTGCCTTTGCCATAACAGGTATTGAAACAGCGTTCATAACTTCCTCAACAATAGTCGGATTCGCCATTCGAGCTACACCACCTGATGCACGAATATCGGCAGGGACCCGCTCTAATGCCATTACAGCAACTGCACCAGCGTCTTCAGCAATTTTGCTTGCTCAGCATTAACCACATCCATTATCACGCCGCCTTTTTGCATTTCAGCCATTCCTCGTTTTATACGTTCTGTTCCAATCTTCATACACTTACCTCCTACTTTACATATTTACAAATTACTAGTTTAATATAATCCTTGCATAGCAGTTATAATAGATAATTTATACACATCGTCTGTACTGCAACCTCTAGATAAATCGTTTACTGGTTTGTTTAATCCTTGTAAAATTGGACCAACAGCCGAATACCCACCCAATATTTGGGTAATTTTATAACTTATGTTTCCTGAATCTAAATTAGGAAAAATAAATATATTTGCATCACCATTTAGTGAAGAGTTGGGCGCTTTTTTCTTAGCTATTGATGGTATAAGTGCTGTATCAAATTGTAATTCACCATCAACTACTAAGTTTGGATCCTTTATTTTCACCAAGGAAACAGCGTTTGAAACTTTTTCACTTTCTAATGAACGCCCAGAACCTTTGGTAGAAAAACTAAGTAAAGCTATTTTTGGATCAATATCAAACATTTTTGCAGTATCAGCAGATAAAACAGCTATCTCTGCTAGGTCTTCGCTACTTGGGGATATATTAACCGCACAATCAGCAAATATATATTTTTCACTGCCTTTAGTCATAATAAAAATGCCAGATATTTTATTAACCCCTTGCTTTGTCCCAATAATTTTTAATGCCGGACGTATTATATCTCGTGTTGTATATACTGCTCCTCCTACTAGTCCATCTGCAATATTTGTATGCACTAACATCGTTGAAAAAAAATTTGGCTTCAACAATGTTGATCTAACAGTTTCTTCATCATCTTTGTTCTTAGTACATTGTAAAAACGAGTCTACCATCATATCAAAATTAGGAAATCTAAATGGATCTAATATTTCATAATCTCTAAATTTAAGATTTAAATTTTTTATATTAATTGAAATCTTTCCTATATTCCCAATTAATATGGGTTTTAGTATCCCCTCTTGTGATAATTTACAAGCCGCTTTCAATATTCGTTCATCATGTCCTTCTGGAAATATAATAGAAGGGTATTTACTTTGAACTTTTTGTTTAGTTTCTCCAAAAATTCTATCCATGTTTATCCTCCCTTCCGATCACAATCTATAAGGGTATATAGTTATCTTCTTTTTATTATTTAAATCACATCATGACGTACGTACCAGTTACAGTAATATTAAATCACACTTGAATAAAATTAACAATATTATTTAAATAATTTGAAAAACAGCTGAGATCTTAAGGGTAAACAAATCTGAAACTATCGGTGGTGCCTCCACGATAATATGTCATCCCACTTATTCACTTCTATGATAGAATCAATGATTCATAAATACTACTTGCGGTAGCATAACGTTTTTTGGGGATACGCCCAGCTAAATAAGACATCCTTCCTGCTTCAATGGCATAGCGCATGGCTTGTGCCATTTTAATTGGGTCTTTTGCTTTCGCAACAGGTGTATTCATTAATACACCATCAACTCCTAATTCCATTACTTGGGTTACATCTGCCGCTGAACCTAATCCAGCATCAACAATAATTGGAACATTTGCTTCTTCAACAATTAATGATAGATTGAATGGGTTTAATATTCCTAAACCTGTTCCAATTGGTGCAGCACCAGGCATTACAGCTGCAGCACCAGCTTCCTCAAGACGCTTACATAGTATTGGATCATCAGATGTATAAGGTAATACAACAAACCCTTCCTTTGCTAAAATTTCAGTTGCCTTTAATGTTTCAATAGGATCTGGAAGTAAAGTTTTATTATTATGGCTAATTTCAATTTTAATCCAATTACTAAGTCCACTTGCTCTTGCTAGTTTAGCAATTCTAATAGCTTCTTCTGCTGTCTTTGCCCCTGATGTATTAGGTAAATACGTTAAGGACTGATCCTCAAGGTGTTGTAAAATTGCATCTTCGTCTGGCATTTCTAAGTTAACACGACGAATCGCAAATGTTAGTACTTCTGCACCGGACTTTTTAATCGCCTCTTTTTGTATAAAAGGGTTTGGATAACGGCCAGTACCAATAAAAAAACGTGAGGATAGCTCTTTCCCACCGATCACAAGTTTATCTTGTTTGTTCATATGATCATCCTCCTCCTACAAAGTGGACGAGTTCAATCCTCATCCCTGGGGCTAATTTTGTATTGCTCCAATTTTTTGATTCAATAATTTCACCTTCTAATTCAATTACAACTAAATGCATTTCAAGATCATAATGTTTTACTATTTCTTCTAGCGTGTTTCCACTAATCTCTTTTTCATCACCATTAATAATTAGTTTCATTAGATCCTTCCTCCCCACGTATGAGTATTATTTAAATCATGATGAGGGTTTTCAGTGACTAGTATCCTAGCAATAGTTACCCTTGTTCAATACATTTTATTTTGTAATTTAATTTATTCTAAATCAATAGACCGAAAATTAAAACTTTATTCTTATAAACCGCTAATTGAAATTTGTAATGAATAATATTATAAATCTCTATTAATTAAACTATTGGATAAAGATAGTTTTGAAAAATGGTTTATCAGAGTAAATTAAGCAAATGCTAATCCTCTCTAAATATGTACTTATTCAAATTATTAATAATTTATAAATAGAATCGCAATAAATAGTTCGGGTATTTATGTGTTATCGTTTACTTAAATTTCAAACACGATAAAAGGAGTTGAGAATATGGGCCTTCCTAAAACTAAAATAGAAGAAGGATATCAGAAACCGACATCAAGAATAAGTGGCTTAACTAAAGTAATCCCGGGTAGTCTTTATTGTTTATCCATTATGTTAATTAGTACCGTTATGGCTAAATGGTTAGGACAATGGATTAATCAATTACAAGGGTTACCAATTAATAGTTCAAGTCCTATTTCCAGTATTTTTATAGCAATTATACTCGGACTATTAATTAGAAATATTATTGGGTTGCAAGAAATTTTCAAGGATGGTGTAGTTTTTTCGATTAAATTTATTTTAAAATTTGGAATTATCCTTTTGGGGATTAGGTTAAGTTTTATTGATGTAATAAAATTAGCAACTTGGGGAATTCCGATAATTTTGGCTTCGGTGATTGCAGGCCTCTTAGTTACTTTGTGGTTTACAAATAAAATGAAACAGTCTCATCGTCTAGGTACACTGGTTGCTTGTGGAACGGGAATATGTGGGATTACTGCAATTGTTGCCATTTCACCAAGCATTAAAGCCAATGACGAAGAGGTCGCTTATGCCATTGCCAATATTACAATATTCGGTATTATTGCCATGTTTGCATATCCCTACCTTGCACATTATTTATTCCAAGACGATCCTATTAGGGCTGGTTTATTCCTTGGAACATCCATTCATGATACTGCCCAAGTTGCCGGTGCAGCACTGATCTATGGTCAAGTTTTTGATACTGCAAAAGTTGTCGACGTTGCTACAATCACAAAACTTACTCGTAATGTACTCATTGTCGCTGTTGTACCCATCTTGTCTTACTATTACTTCAAAAAGGTTGCTGATAGTTCTGTAACAGGTACACAACCAACCAAAAAATGGTATAAATTAATTCCACTGTTTGTTTTAGGATTTTTGGCAATGGCAGTTGTTCGCACTATCGGAGATGCAGGGGTAGAAAATAATAGTGCTGCTTTTGGGATATTAAATCCTGATCAATGGATTGAAACATGGTCTACTATAAACTCGATAGGCTCAAATTATTTGTTAGGAATTGCTATGGCAGCAGTTGGCCTTTCAACTAGTTTTAAAGTTTTTAAAGGGTTAGGATTTAAACCTTTTTTAATTGGTATGGTGGCAGCTATTTCAGTTGGAATTATAAGCTTAGTAATGGTTAGTTTATTAGGCGGTTTTATAACAATTTAAAAGTCAATTTTCGATAGACTTATCTGTAATAGCAAAGTATTTAATTAATCATTAATAGATAATTTTTTATATGTGAAAAACCGAAAACAATTATTGAAATATTCAAAATATGTATAAAAATAGAGATTGACAGTTCTCTTTTCTGTTATATAATATGATTAGATATACAAAATTGTTATATAACAATTCATTTAAAGGAGGAGACAAAATGAGTAGAAGAGAGCGCAAAAATATGATTGATTATATTCTTATGGTTAAAGGAGGCGATAAACGTAATTTTATTTATATGACTGATCAAGATATAGAACATATATATGAAACTGTGTACTCTCGTCATGAAACAATTGAATAAGAGAGAACAAGCTTAGATTAGGTTTCAATATACATCTACCCAGTTTTAAACAGCAAAAAAGTCTAGTCATCAGTAGTTCCTATTACAGATGACAAACCATGTATATGTGTAATTATAGTTACTTGATAATTACACATATACATGTACACTAGTAAAGCATCTTCAAGTTAATCTAGAAGATGCTTTTTTGTTTTTATGTAAAAATTCCCGGTGCTTTCCATAGATTTCCCCGTTTATAACCTGCAATTTTTTTATACCGCTTTACATTTTTATATACTTGTTAAATTTTTTCTGTTTTTTGAATAGATATTACGTTTCTTCTGCCATGCCTGAGTCCATCTAGACTTTTCCGTCCGCTTAGGCTTGGTTTCCTATCGTGTATGCCTCCGCAGTAGCTACGACTCTATAGCATTACTCATACTGATCCAATATCTTATTAAGTTTCTTCGTATTTTCCTTCAGCCTCAACAATAATTCCCTTTAATTCTTCAATCTCTTCATCTGTTTTCTTTCCCATCTCTTCAAATTATTCTATGCATCCTTCAATCTGCTCATTAGTCATCACATTCACCCTTCTAATATCTCTTATAAGTACCGTCAATTATCATCTGCTCTTAATCAACCTTACTTATCATTCCAATATCATAATAGTCTAGATCATCTTCCATAATCAGCCCAATTTAAATGATAATGAGCCCCACACTTATGAGCTTCAATAAGGTCACCGAATTCATCAGGTTAGAAGAAAGAAATTTTCCATCATTCACTCATCCTATTTAGAAATAGAAAAAAGCATCCACAATTGAGTGGATACCTCACCTTATTTATTCATCTTCCGCTCTAGTCATTTCATTATATTCCTCGGTACTTAGTTCTAATAATTCCGCAGCATAAGCTTCTACTTTTTCTTCACGTACTTGTTCGTATTTAGATAAGATTTCCTCTTCCGCTAATACCTCCTTAAACGCAAAAAAATCTTTAAGAAATCAGATTAATAGACACACTGGTGGCGTCAAATCTGAACCTTAAAGGTTCCGAAAGTTTAATAGTTACCCTGTTAACCATAAATTGGTCGCACAAAAAAGAAAGAAAAATAAAATACTTATACATTTATACTACTACAGTTCAATTGTGAAAAAAAGATATTTTATTGTTTGTTTATGGGAAAAATTACTAATACTAGATGTAAAAATATGCTAAGGTATAAAAAAACACGTAGCCAGTTTTATCCTTAAAAGGAGTAATGAAAATTGGAGTTTATTATCTATTATCTCTTAATCATTAATATTGTTAGTTTTTGTATGATGGGAATGGACAAACATTTTGCCATAAAGCAGATGCAACGGATTCCTGAAAGACATTTATTCTTAATGGGATACATTGGAGGAGGTACACAACTCCTTATTTTTACACCGCACAGTTAATTAACAGTACTGAATATATTCATTATATCAAATAATTTTTGTCATCGAATTCCCCGCAAACGCCTAGAAATACCTTATATTAGAGAGTTGTAGACAACATCACGGAGATTCCAATAAGATGTGTTTTTGCTATACATTAGCTTTAAAAATATTTCTTACTGTTGGAATATAAAAACCCCAACCATTTAAGATTTGGGGTTCATTACATCTATTTTTTTCACTAAAATCATTCAGATTTATTCAATTGCATCAAATACAAATCTATCGAATCCTCTACTTCCTTTGCAACCAACTGAACAAAATTATCATAGTCCTGTTGGGTATGCACCTTGTCTAAAGCCTCGTAATAATCTAACCGATTTTCTACTTTGATAACAATAGGTGGAAAGCTATCTTTTATTAGTTCCAAATTTAATAATAAGGATGTATTTGCTCCTGTTCATACCAATTCATTAGTTTTTCCATTTCTTCCTTAATAAGATATGGAGCTGCATTTGAATTATAAGTCCATTCAAGTAGCAGCTTTTCATGTAAACTTCTTAATGTGTACTTTGGTAAGGGGTGTTTTACATCAAGGAGCGCCTTTTCTGATATTTGTTCGAACATTTCATCCACCTCTTAGGATTCAAACCATACACTTTTATGTTAAATCTACGGAGACTTCAGTAACTATTTTTATTATGTAGTACTTGTTTTAGCCAACAAGTTATTCATTCGTTTTATCTAAATATTAAATTCAAACGATTTTCGTTATTTCACTGTCTTATATCATAATATATAAATTGCCAAAAAAATCATTAGCTTTGCATTAAGTCATTAAAAATTTGTCAAGTAGTTTCGCGAAAAAGGTGCCGCCCCCCGTGCTTTAAAGCACGGGGGGCGGGCACCAAAATTATTCATTTATTAAGAATCTCTCAAGGAATCCATGTCTTACCTACTATCATTCCTTCTCATTATATAGTAAGTATGAGGATATTTATATTGTAACTCTCTAAAAATTCCGTTCCATTCTCATTTTTATTTACTAATTTTCAATCCTCCATAAATCTCTTGAGATTCGACTTCTATTGTTTGGATAAAAGTATCCATCATAATCAACTAATCTCCACTAAATCTCTGGAAGTGTAATAAACTTTTTCTTAAAAACTATTTCTAAATCCTCTCTTTCTTACATACAATTGGTAGAGGTTTACTTTCCATAGAAACCTCCCATTGATAATGAATAGTCTTGTTACTTAAAAATACTTATTCTTACAAGTCTATATTTCTTTCTTTTTAAGTAATAGTTTATTATAATGATTACATAAGAATAATTATTAAATTCTAAGTTATAGATTAGAATCATAATTATTTACTACTTAATTTATTTTGAAAGGGGAAAAACAAATGGACGCTAAAAACGCTACTAATGCTGGAAAATGCCCGGTAATGCACGGAGGTGCTACTAGTAAAACTTCTAGTGGTACGACAAATAGAGACTGGTGGCCAAACCAGTTGAACTTGAATATTCTACATCAGCATGACAAAAAAACGAACCCTATGGGAGAAGAATTTGATTATGCAGAAGAATTTAAAAAGCTAAACTATGATGCTCTTAAACAGGATCTTCATGATCTAATGACAGACAGTCAAGAGTGGTGGCCTGCTGACTACGGACATTATGGCCCAATGTTTATCCGTATGGCTTGGCACTCCGCAGGTACATATCGAACAGGTGACGGCCGTGGTGGTGCTGGAAGTGGCTCACAGCGTTTTGCTCCACTTAACAGCTGGGCTGACAACGGCAACCTTGATAAAGCTCGTCGACTTCTATGGCCGATTAAGCAAAAGTATGGCAACAAGATCTCTTGGGCTGACTTGCTTGTTCTAACAGGAAATGTTGCGATTGAATCCATGGGCGGTAAGACATTTGGTTTTGGAGGCGGACGCGCAGACGTTTGGCATCCAGAAGAAGACATCTACTGGGGTTCTGAAACTGAAATGCTAGGCGATAACCGTTACACAGGTGATCGTGAGCTTGAGAATCCTCTTGCTGCCGTTCAGATGGGTCTTATCTATGTGAATCCAGAAGGTCCAAATGGTAACCCAGATCCAGTTGCAAGTGGTCGCGACATCCGCGAAACGTTTGCACGTATGGGAATGAACGATGAAGAAACAGTTGCACTAGTGGCTGGAGGCCATACTTTTGGTAAGGCACACGGTGCAGGAGATGCTGCACATGTTGGTCCAGAACCAGAAGCTGCTCCTATTGAAGCACAAGGCTTAGGATGGTTAAGCAAACACGGCAGCGGCAAAGGTAGTGACTCAATCACAAGCGGTATTGAAGGTGCTTGGACGGCTAATCCGACACAGTGGGATAATGGTTTCTTCGATCTATTATTTGGTTATGAGTGGGAGCTTACAAAGAGCCCTGCAGGCGCACATCAGTGGGTCGCTATAAATCCTGATCAGAAGGATCTTGCACCAGATGCAGAAGATACATCCGTCCGTGTTCCGACTATGATGACCACAGCCGATATGGCATTACGTATGGATCCAGCATACGAAAAGATTTCTCGTCGCTTCCATGAGAATCCAGAAGAATTTGCAGAGGTATTTGCTCGTGCATGGTTCAAACTACTTCACCGTGACATGGGTCCTCGTGCAAGATATCTAGGTCCAGAAGTACCAAAAGAAGACCTTATCTGGCAAGATCCTGTACCAACTGTTGACTATGAATTAACAAATGCAGAAGTATCAGAGCTTAAAACAAAGATCCTAGACTCAGGACTTACAGTTAGCGAGCTAGTAGCAACTGCTTGGGCTTCAGCTAGTACCTTCCGTGGGTCAGATATGCGTGGTGGCGCGAATGGTGCCCGCATCCGTCTTGCCCCACAAAAAGATTGGGAAGTGAATCAGCCGGAACAACTGACCAAAGTGCTTACAGTACTAGAAGGCATTCAAAGTCAATTAGATAAGAAAGTCAGCATGGCTGATTTGATTGTACTAGGTGGTAGTGCTGCAGTAGAAAAAGCTGCACAAGATGCAGGCTTTGACGTAACGGTTCCGTTTGTTCCTGGACGTGGCGATGCAACACAAGAGCAAACGGATGTCGAAGGCTTTGAAGTGCTAGAGCCTAGCGCTGATGGTTTCCGTAACTATCAAAAGAAGCAGTATCGTGTAAGTGCAGAAGAGCTCCTAGTAGACAAAGCACAACTACTAAACCTTACTGCACCAGAAATGACTGCACTTGTTGGTGGTATGCGTGTTCTAGGTACAAACTTCGGTGGCACCGAATACGGTGTATTCACTGATCGTGTTGGTACACTCTCTAACGACTTCTTTGTTAATTTGCTTGACATGGGCGTAGAGTGGAAGCCTGTAGACAAAAGCGTATATGAAGGACGTGATCGCAAGACAGGTGAAGTCGTGCGCACAGCAACTAGAGTTGACCTCGTATTCGGTTCAAACTCAGTTCTACGTGCCATTTCAGAAGTTTATGCTCAAGATGATAACAAAGGTAAGTTTGTAAATGACTTCATTGCTGCCTGGGTTAAAGTAATGAATGCAGATCGTTTTGATCTTAAGCGCACTGACCTTAAGAAAGCACAACTAACAGGTAATTAATAAGTATAAGAAATATCCGCCGTCAGGTTTATTTGACGGCGTTTTTTTTGTGGAAGAAACAAACAATTGATCTAAAACAGAGCTTATTAATATGAATAGTGGATCACTATGATTATTTCTTTGGAGCGTCCTTAGTTCAATTATCTGTAATTCCTCTATGTTCTGAAGCGGTTCTCCTTTAGTATCTTATTAATGAAAGATTATAGGACGAGATTGTCATTTATTAAACAATAAAAAACGCCTTCTTACTATTCGTAAAAAGGGGTTCTCAATATTAATATTTAGTTATAATTAGTAAGCAATATTCAAGGATTATGCTGGAGAATTAATAAAATTAACTGGACTAATTCAATATCAAGCAGTCAGGAGGCCATAGACCTACCTAACTACTTCGGCATATTGAAACAAGGAAGACCAGCCAAAGCCAATTCTTCTGAAATGAAAAATCAGCTTTATAAAATCACTCCCAATCTATGTTTTATAGCAATCTTTTATAGATCTTTTCAATATCTGAAACTGTTGCTTTTTTCGGGTTATTATCTAGTAGTCTTGTTACTTTGGAAGCAGCTTCAGCTAACGCAGGGACATCTTCTTCTTTCACACCAAATTCTTTTAAGTCTTGTGGAATATTAAGTGCTTTTGTCCACTCAATGATTCTTTCAATTAGTTGATTTGCTGCATCTTGAGATGGAACGTCTTTGTCAGCTAACCCAATCGTTCTCGCTATTATGGCCATACGCTCTTCAATTTGATCAAGGTTAAATTGTGTAACATGAGGAAGAAGCATTGAATTCGCCTCACCATGGGCAATATTAAATTTACCACCTAGCGGATATTTGGTAAAGCACACGGTGCAAGAGATGCTGCACATGTTGGTCCAGAACCAGAAGCTGCTCCTATTGAAGCACAAGGCTTAGGATGGTTAAGCAAACACGGCAGCGGCAAAGGTAGTGACTCAATCACAAGCGGTATTGAAGGTGCTTGGACGACTAATCCGACACAGTGGGATAATGGTTTCTTCGATCTATTATTTGGTTATGAGTGGGAGCTTACAAAGAGCCCTGCAGGCGCACATCAGTGGGTCGCTGTAAATCCTGATCAGAAGGATCTTGCACCAGATACAGAAGATGCATCCGTTCGTGTTCCGACTATGATGGCCACAGCCGATATGGCATATAGATAGCTTAAGTAGATATGATTCATATCTACCTTTTCTGCTACTTGTTGAGGAGTAAGATCTTCACAAAATGGTTCTTCATATATTCTAGTGCTCTGTTAATGGCAGAGTGTTTTTTCGTTTTACTATAATGTAAAACGCGGATCTAGCATATCCTTCAATTGATTCCGTAACCACCGCATCATTGCATCTCTAGTCTTAACCTTGCGTATTTCAATATAAGGCTGATAAAGATAAGAGCCAATCAGATATTTGCCCTCCACCATTTTAAGACGATGGAGTTACCACGCGTTTGGAAATTAAAACCACCATAATATCACTCTAAACTGCGATAAACCCCATTTTCTATAACAACGGAGTCCATCCCAAGATAAATCAATTTTAATATTTCTCGTTCTAAAAAAAAGGGAGGTTTTTTCCCTTTTTGAACAGACTCGAAGCAATTAGCGTAGTCGCTACATCTTTAAAAGTCTTACTATGAGTGGGTTTCTCATAGTAAGACGAGTAGCGAACGGAGCCATTGCAAGTCTTATAGGAATTGCCTTTTTTCTTATTTTGATAGGATATATGAGTCTAATTATATTTTAATGAGTAGAAGTATTCAGAAAAAGTAATCCGATATAGCTTCAGGTGCAACTCCATATATACCAAGTTCATCATTCCCTCCGTTGAGGTTGGCAGAACTCGAGTAATATTCCATTTGTGGACTTTGGATGAAGAAAGGCTACCAAATTCCCATGTGCCCCCTGCTTCGGTTTATCATTGATCAACTTGACTCCGTGTGCTTTCATATTTTTTAAATGCTCATCAGCATTTTCAACCCGTAGTGCGATATGGTGAATGCCCTCTCCTTTTTTCTCGATAAACTGAGAAATAGGACTATCCGAACTTATTGGTTCCACTAATTCCAACCTGGTCTCCCCAATTTCGATAAACGCCACACGAACTTTTTCGCTTTCAACAACTTCATAACCTAAACATTTCAACCCGAGTACTTCAGTATAAAATTTTACTGAAGTTTCCAAATTTTTGACGGCAATTCCAATATGCTCAATCTGATTTGGTGGTTTCAACTGCAACATCCTCTCTCCCATCTATTTGTTCCAATTCGCTTTATCCATTTAATGGTACTTGCAACTACCGTTCTCGTTATGCTTGGTTTCTCCCACGTTTCAAAGAGTAGAATATCTTGTTTCCTTATCCATTTTCATCATAAATGCTGAATAATTGTTGTACTGCAAGAGTTGGTGAAGTTTGACCATTAACAAGGAATTTCTCCATTTCGGATATACTCTTTTTCATTAGTGGGTTACCATAAAATCTCGCCTTTAACTGGTCTTCAATCATAGAATGAACCCAATTGATCATCTGTTCTTTTCGTCTTTTTTCAAAGACACCAGTACAACTAGTAACTTCTTTATATTTCTTAATGACATCCCATATGTGAGGGACTCCTTCATCAGTTAACGCAGACACAGTAAACGCTTTTGTTTCCCATCCTTCTGTTGCAGGTTGTAAGAAATGAAGGAGTCGGTTGTAATCAACCTTAGCATTCAAAGCAGCTTGTTTGTTTGTACCATCAGCTTTATTAATAAAAATGGCATCGGCCAACTCTATTACTCCTTTTTTCATTCCTTGCAATTCATCCCCAGCACCGGTCAGCATAATAACAAGGAAAAAATCCACCATGGAACGAACGGTTATTTCACTTTGACCAACTCCTACGGTCTCAACGATAATCACGTCATACCCTGCCGCCTCACAAATAAGAAGGGTTTCACGGCTTTTTCTAGTCACTCCACCTAGAGTTCCACTTGATGGTGATGGTCGAACATATGCGTCTGGGTGGCGAGAAAGTTGTTCCATTCGTGTTTTATCCCCTAGAATACTCCCTTTTGAAACGCTACTAGTCGGGTCAACGGCTAATACTGCTACCCGGTGATTTTGCTCACAGAGCATCATGCCAAATGATTCAATCAGTGTACTCTTACCGGCACCAGGAACACCTGTAAAGCCGATCCGAATTGATTTTCCGGTATGTGGAATGAGTTGTTTTAGTACGTTTTGTGCTATTGCCATATGTTTTGGCAAATTGCTTTCTACTAATGTTATCGCTTGTGCAATAATTGCACGGTTACCATTAATCACACCCTGAACATACTCATCAACCGACAGGTGTTTTCGTCTTGGAGGGAAACTTTGATTTGATTGGAGTCTTTTTTCCTCAGTCATTCCGTAACCTCCTCGTACCCTTGTCTGTATTGTGTATAGGAGGAGCTCATAATCAAATGTCGAACCCGAGACGACGATTAATTTCCTCTATTACCTTCTGTGCAGCAACTGGGATAACCGTTCCTGGTCCGAATATTGCAGATGCTCCCTTTTCTGTTAAATAATCGTAATCTTGAAATGGAATAACACCGCCAATAACGACGACAATATCTTCACGACCTAAACGTTTAAGCTCTTCTACGACTTGAGGAAGTAGTGTTTTATGTCCAGCAGCAAGGGAGCTCATCCCAAGTACGTGTACATCATTTTCCACAGCTTGCAACGCTGCTTCCGAAGGGGTTTGGAATAAGGGACCGATATCTACATCAAAACCAAGGTCTGCAAAAGCCGTCGAAATTACCTTGGCACCACGGTCGTGTCCGTCCTGTCCCATCTTCGCGATCATAATTCGCGGTCGGCGACCTTCATTTTCTTCGAATTGATCGGCCATTTCACGTACAACTTTTACTTGCTCCACTTCACCGAATTCAGCACTGTACACTCCACTAATTGAACGAATGACAGCTTTATGTCTCCCAACAATTTTCTCATAAGCATTCGAAATTTCTCCCAAGCTCGCTCTCGCACGAGCAGCATTAATTGCTAACTCTAAGAGATTTCCTTCTCCAGTTTCAGCTGCTTTTGTAATCGCTTGAAGTGCTGCTTCTACTTTGGCATCATCCCGATCTGCACGAAGTTTCTCTAAACGACGAATTTGTGCTTCACGAACTGCAGTATTATCGATATCCAAAATCTCAAGGGGTTCTTCTTTTTCTAATCGGTATTTATTCACACCGATAATTGATTCTTTACCGGAATCAATATGTGCTTGTCTTCTAGCAGCCGCTTCTTCAATTCTCATCTTTGGCAGGCCTGTTTCAATCGCTTTAGCCATTCCACCAAGGGCTTCGATTTCTTCGATATGTGCCCAAGCCTTTTCAAGTAATTCAGCAGTTAATGACTCCACGTAATAGGAACCACCCCAAGGATCTAAAACGTTGGTTATACCCGTTTCATCCTGAAGGTATAATTGTGTATTTCGAGCAATTCGAGCCGAGAAATCTGTCGGTAAAGCAATTGCTTCATCAAGAGCGTTCGTATGAAGGGACTGCGTATGACCAAGGGCGGCAGCCATCGCTTCAATACAGGTACGAGTCACATTATTAAATGGATCTTGCTCTGTTAAGCTCCATCCAGAGGTTTGCGAATGTGTTCGTAGCGCTAGCGACTTTTCATTTTTTGGGTTAAATTGTTTCATTAGCTTCGCCCAAATTAATCGACCTGCACGCATTTTAGCAACTTCCATGTAGTAATTCATGCCAATTGCCCAGAAAAAAGAAAGACGTGGAGCAAATCGATCAATATCAATCCCAGCTTTCAAGCCGGTTTTGACATACTCTAAACCATCTGCCAACGTATAGCCCAACTCTATATCAGCTGTAGCCCCCGCTTCTTGCATATGATAACCAGAGATACTAATTGAATTAAATTTCGGCATATGCTGGGACGTATATTCAAATATATCTGCGATTATTTTCATCGACGGTGCCGGTGGATAAATGTACGTATTACGAACCATGTATTCTTTTAAAATATCATTCTGAATCGTTCCAGCAAGCTTCTCTTGAGGGACTCCTTGTTCTTCAGCTGCCACGATATAAAATGCCATTATCGGTAAAACGGCTCCGTTCATCGTCATTGATACAGACATTTGATCTAATGGGATTCCATCAAATAACACCTTCATGTCTAGGATGGAATCAACTGCAACGCCGGCTTTTCCAACATCACCGACGACTCTAGGGTGATCCGAATCATAACCACGGTGTGTAGCTAGGTCAAATGCGATGGAAAGACCCTTTTGTCCTGCAGCTAAGTTTCGACGGTAAAATGCATTGCTTTCTTCCGCTGTAGAAAAGCCAGCATATTGACGAACGGTCCAAGGTTGTGTTTTATACATAGCAGGGTATGGGCCTCGAAAGAATGGTGCGATTCCGGCCACATAGTCTAAATGCTTCATTCCTTTTGTATCATTATTTGTGTAGAGAGGTTTTACATCAATCTTTTCAAATGTCGAAACTGCTAATTTTTCAACAGACTTTCCAGAAAGTTTTTCTGCTTGTATACACCACTCGCTAAATTCTGCCTTGATTTCATCTTTGTACGCTATTTGACTGAAATCAGGTTTTGTCATGATAGAACAACTCCTTTCTCCTGTAGAAGTTGACTTAAAACGTCATAGCAATTGGAGCCAATGTGAACAAACTCAGATATTCCAGCCTCTTTAAATTTGACTTGGTCATCTTCACTAGGCTTTACTGCTAATAAAACCGTTATTTGTTCCGATGCTTCTTTAATCGACTGTGCAAGTGGAATCGCCTCTTGTTGATAGTCTTCATCTTTTCCACAAATAATAACAATATCGGCATTTGATGCAATAGCTGCGTCGGCTGCTTCTTTTGCAGAAGCAAATCCATTGTTTTGAATGACATCGAAGCCACCTACTCCAAAAAATCCTGCTGCAAAATCTGCTCGCGATTTATGAGAAGCTATTGGTCCTAAGTTTGCTAGAAATACAGTCGGACGTTCGCCTGTTTTTTCTTCATTTTTGTCAATGATTAACCGGAGTTCTTCAAACTGAATGGCACCTCTCGAAGGCTTGATCGCTTTAATGCTAACAACAGCTTCCGGATTTCTACCGGTTGCGTCTGCTATTTCACCCAACGACGCTCCTTGTTTCGCTACCTGAATCGCAGCTTTTGTTTTATTTAAAATAGCTACTAAACTTCCAACTGATTTATGTGCGCGTCGTTTCACTTGATTAATATGATCTTCAATTTGTGACGTTTCATCAACCGCTAACCTGTCTAACTCTTTTTCTTCCATATTCACATACATATTTGTCCCAACAAATATATCCCTACGACGTGAGATATTCTTTACTCGTTTTGAAGCCGTCTGTTCAACCACTTTTTGCGGAAATCCTTTTATTAATGCTTGGGAAATACCACCTTTTCTCTCTGTTTCTTGGAAAAGCTCCCATGCCTTTTTCGCAACCTCATTTGTCAAGAATTCAACGTACCAAGAACCACCAGCAGGATCAATTGACCGCGCAATATGGGCTTCCTCTTTTAAAATAATCGAGGTGTTACGTGCAATGCGCCGTGAAAAGGCAGTGGACTTTTGAATCGCTTCATCAAAGCAGCTAACATGAATACTGTCGGCTCCACCAACTGCGGCAGAAAATGCTTCAGTTGTTGCACGCAGAATATTCACATAAGGGTCAAAAATTGTTTTTGTCCATGCAGATGTTCGTGCATGCATCGTCATCTTCTGAGCTTCTTCATTCCCACCAAACGTTTCAACGATTCTAGACCAAAGTGTTCTAGCAGCACGGAGTTTTGCAATTTCCATAAAATAATCAGAACCCACCGAGAATGAAAAGCGGATACTGCTTGCGGCTTTATTTACTTCAACTCCCCGGGTCGTTAGTGCATGTAAATATTCTACTCCTGTTGCTAATGCAAAAGCCAATTCTTCAACCGCACTACTTCCACCATCATGATAGACGTTTCCATGGATAAGCACTGCTTGTAGATTAGGAGTATTCTCAATAGCCCATTGTGTTACGTCGGCCATTAATGTATAGCAATCTTCCAACTCATAAGCCAATGTTCCATTTGTCACCAGTTCCGCAATTGGATCCATTCCTATACATCCATGTAGATCTTCTACGGGTCGCCCCGACTGTTCTAAATGGGAAATGAACAAAGCAAGTATTGGTAATGAATTGGCACCTGTATTAACATAAATAGGTACATTTGCTAGATCGATATCTTTTAGAGCATCAGTTACATCGTCTATTCCTGAAATCGATAATCCTGCTTTACCGACTCCTGATGCAGCATCATTCGCATTTATTCCACGTTTCGTTAGTGTATCAAGGACGATATTTAACGAGGTTTGCCCTTTGCTAAGATCATGCCTTGCTACTTCGTTAAATGCAGTCGGTGTTCCAACATTGATTTCCTGGTTGACATCCCAACCATATGTTAGCGCTTTTGTTCCGCGAGTAAAAGGGGTCTTACCTGGCAAAGACTGAAGAAAAGGAAGATTGACTGCATCCTCCTTCCGATACATAGGTTGAAGTGAAATACCTTCATATGTATCAGTGACAAGACGTTTTTCAAAAGAGGCCCCTTTTAGAGATTTTTCTGTTATTTCACGCCACTGTTCATAACTAGGGATATCAAATTCAGAAAATTGGTTTAAAGATTTTTTCACCATTTTATGTTTGCGCTAAGCATCTACCTCCATGCTAAGCGCTCTCTCCCTTCTATATCTTTTTCTATAAGCGTTTGAAATCCGTAAAAGAGTGAGGCCTCCACACGGTTTTCTTCTATTTAATAGGTACATCGTCCCCACTATAGAGAAAGTTTATAAAGGGATATTTCCATGCTTTTTCTTAGGTAATTCCTTTTTCTTATTTTTTAGCATCTCCAATGCACTGGCGATACTTTTTCTCGTATCCCTCGGGTCAATTACATCATCAACAATTCCATTTGCAGATGCAACGTACGGATTGGCGAAGCGTTCGCGATACTCGTCGATTTTTGCTTTCCTAACTGCCTCTGGGTCAGCACTTTCACTAATTTCTTTTGCAAAAAGAATATTTGCTGCTCCTGCTGGTCCCATAACTGCAATTTCCGCATTTGGCCAAGCAAACACTAAATCTGCGCCGATTGCTTTGCTGTTTAAGGCAACATATGCACCACCGTATGCTTTTCGCGTAATAACAGTAATTTTGGGCACAGTAGCTTCCGAATAGGCATATAAGATTTTTGCACCATGTCGGATGATCCCACTATGCTCTTGTTGGATACCAGGGATAAAACCACTAACATCTTCGAATGTAATCAATGGAATATTAAAGCAATCACAGAATCGGATGAAACGAGCACATTTGTCAGATGAATTAATATCAAGGCCACCAGCCATCGTCTTCGGATTATTAGCAATAATACCGACTGTATCGCCGTTTATGCGGGCAAATCCAACGACAATGTTTTTCGCGAATTTCGGCTGAACTTCCATAAAATCTTGATCATCAACGATTAAATGAATGACTTTACGCACATCATAAACCTTTGTTCCATCTACTGGGACAACGTCAAGTAGTTCATCGATTCGCTCATCTAATGGAACTTTATTTTCTGGTTCTTTGTAAGGTGGTTTCTCTTCATAATTGGGTGGTAAGTAGCTAATTAATCTTCTTACTTCGTTTAATACTTCTTCTTCTGACGCTGCAGAAAAATGCGCATTTCCACTTATTGAGGAATGAATATTCGCACCACCTAAATCCTCACTATTAATCTTCGCTCCTGTTACCGACTCGATGACCTTTGGACCCGTAATAAACATTTGACTTGTTTTTTCCACCATGAAAACAAAATCAGTAATCGCTGGGGAATAAACGGCTCCGCCGGCACAAGGTCCCATAATCACGGATATTTGCGGAATTACTCCCGAATAAATGGAGTTTCGGTAGAAAATATGACCATATCCGTCAAGTGACAATACACCTTCTTGAATACGAGCCCCTCCTGAGTCATTCAATCCTATAATGGGTGCTCCATTTTCTGCCGCTAAATCCATGACTTTTGTAATCTTCGTCGCATGCATTTCGCCAAGGGCTCCACCGAAAACAGTAAAATCCTGTGCGAAAAGGAAAATAAGGCGACCATCAACCTTACCGTATCCAGTAACAACGCCCTCTCCTGGGGCCTCTCCAGAACCATACTCAAGACCACGATTTTCAATAAACGGGTTTATTTCAACGAAAGTCCCTTCATCTACTAATAATTCGATTCGTTCTCTAGCAGTAAGTTTACCCCGGTCATGCTGGGCATCAATCCGTGCATCACCACCGCCCAGCTTCACCTTTTCACGTCGTAGTTCCATGATTTCGATTTTATCGAACATATCCATACAGTGATTCCTCCTTAACAAGTGTTACTATTTTATTGCTTATGCTGTTTTTACGAGAAATAAGGGCTGACCAAATTCAACAAACTGACCATTTTCTACAAGGATATCAACGATTTCACCGTTAACTTCCGCTTCAAGCTCATTCAAAAGCTTCATTGCTTCCACAATACAAAGCACTGAATCTTCATTTATTTGATCTCCCACACTTACATATGGTCCTGAATCAGGTGATGGTGCTGCATAAAACGTTCCAACCATTGGAGAGGCAATTGTATGAATCGATGGATCCTCGGCGTTCGTCGCTGGTGTTTGTATTTCTTCCTGCTTTTGAACGGGAGCTGCTTCCACTTTCACAGCGGACACAGGTCTTTCGGTTTGGATCTGAGTTTCTTCCATTAGCGCAACTTGTCCATTATTGTTTTGTTTACCTATTGTTAATCGCTCATTATTTTCGCCTTTAATCGTTAATTCTCCGATTGAAGAACGGTCTACTGCTCGAATTAATTCTTTAATATCATTCATTTTAAACATGTTAAAACACTCCTTATATTAATTATATTTTGAATATTGCAAAAAACGACTATATTTATCTACTTAGTTTTTCTCGGATTATAATTGAATGTAAAGCGATATCTGCATATATCTACTAATTTGAGACAAAGAATATACCCTCTATTTAATTAAGTTGAGGCCATCAAATCATTCATCTCTAAAAACTTCGTATTAAAATCTCCAGTTATAAAATCTGGGTGATCTAGTAATCGAAGATGGAAGGCAATCGTTGTATCGATCCCTTCAATGAAAAACTCGCTCAAGGCTCGCTTCATTCTTGCAATTGCTTCTTCTCGGTCTTTTCCATGTACGATTAATTTGGCAATCATCGAATCGTAAAATGGTGAAATCGTATATTCTGAATAAACCGCGCTATCGACCCGAATACCAAAACCACCAGGTGGCAAATATACTCCAATTTTCCCGGGTGATGGCATAAAGTTTTTAGCTGGATTTTCAGCATTAATTCGGCATTCTATCGCCCAACCATTAATTTTAATATCTTCTTGGGTAATAGATAGCCTGTTTCCTGATGCCACAAGTAATTGTTCTTTTATTAGGTCTACTCCGGTTATTAGCTCAGTAACTGGATGTTCCACTTGGATGCGCGTATTCATTTCCATAAAGTAAAAATTTTTATGTTTATCTAATAAAAATTCCACCGTACCTGCTCCTGAATATTGTACAGCCTTAGCCGCTCGTAATGATGCCTCTCCCATTTTCATTCTTAGTTCTTGATTAAGGGCAGGAGATGGAGCTTCTTCAATAAGCTTTTGATGGCGTCTTTGTATAGAACAATCACGTTCCCCTAAGTGCACAACATTTCCATAGGAATCACCCATAATTTGAATTTCAATATGACGAGGCTCTTCGATGTACTTTTCTAAATAAACACCTGCGTTACCAAATGCTGTTTCTGCCTCTTGCTGTGCCATAGAGATCGCTTTTTTTAACTCTATTTCGCTTTCAGCGACCCTCATCCCTTTTCCACCACCGCCAGCAGTCGCTTTAACGATAACAGGATAGCCGATGCTTCTAGCAGTAGACACAGCTACCTCAATATCTTCAATAATCCCATTTGTACCAGGAACAATCGGTACACCAGCTGCTTCCATCGTTTCTCTCGCTACAGCTTTCGCACCCATCTTACTGATCGCCTCAGGTGATGGTCCAATAAAGATGATATCGTTCTCAAAACATTTTTTAGCAAATTCGGCGTTTTCTGCTAAAAATCCATAACCTGGATGGATAGCATCTGCATTTGAACCTAGAGCAACACTTAATAAATTTGATATGTTTAAGTAGCTCTTTGATGATAAATGTGGTCCAATACAATAGGCTTCATCTGCTAATTGAACATGTAGTGCCTCTTTATCTACCTCTGAATACACAGCAACGGTTTCAATTCCTAATTCTTTGCATGCTCGAATAACTCGAACTGCAATTTCGCCACGATTGGCGATTAGTACCTTCTTTAACATTCTTTCTCACCCCTCCAGATAATTCCTCATTAAAACTGACTAGTCGGTCTTACTCTTTAGATTTTACCCCTACTGATTTATTAATTTCTAAGAAGTCATGCTAAGTTACTTTTCGGTTAATCCCTTTTTACATCTATTTTGGTTCCACATTGCCATTGTTAAAATAGGTTTTCACTGGACCACTTCAAATACGGTGTCAAGCATTGTTCCCTTTTTAGCAAGATTCGTATACCATGTAAACGCTTTATCGAGATTGTGTGGAGTTTGATGTCCGCCGGTTTGTTCAAGCGCTTCATCAAAGTAAGCTTGGAGTTGCGGACGATACATTGGGTGGGCACAATTATCGATAATCTTTTGTACGCGTTCTTTGGGAGCAAGTCCTCGTAAATCTGCGTACCCTTGTTCTGTAACAATCACATCGACATCGTGCTCAGTATGGTCAACATGTGATACGAATGGAACAATGCTAGAAATCTTCCCGTTTTTTGCGATAGACTTTGTTACAAAAACACCAAGGCGCGCGTTACGAGCAAAGTCCCCTGATCCACCAATCCCATTTACCATTTTAGTTCCAGATATATGTGTCGAATTTACATTCCCATAAATATCACATTCTAGTGCCGTATTAATGGAAATTAATCCAAGCCGACGAATAATTTCCGGATGATTGGATATTTCTTGAGGTCTAAGAATCAAATGATCTCTGTATTTTTCTATATTCTCATGCACTTGCTGCACTTTTTCTTCAGATAATGTAAAGGAACATCCGGAAGCATATTTAACTTTTCCAGCATCCATTAAGTCGAATACCGAGTCCTGCAACACTTCTGAATATATTTCTAAATCTGAGAACTCAGAGTTAAGAAATCCGCTAAACACAGCGTTCGCTATCGATCCTACACCAGATTGAAGTGGAGCAAGTTCTTCAGTAAGTCTCCCAGTCTTCACTTCTTCACGTAAGAACTGAAGAAAGTGATTAGCGATCAACGCTGTTTCTTCATCTGCGGGGACAATTGTAGATGGTGCATCCGGTTGATAGGAAACAACGATTCCTATTACTTTATCAGGATCGACCGAAATACCTATTGTTCCGATACGTTGGTCTACTTTAGTTAAGGGAATCGGTTCACGTTCTCCTTGTTTAGCTGGTATATAAATATCATGTATTCCTTCTAATTCGCTAGGATGTGAAATATTCAGTTCAATAATTACATGTTTAGCGTGTTCGACGTAGATAGCAGAATTGCCTACTGAAGTAGTTGGAATGATTAATCCTTCTTCTGTAATGGTCATTGCCTCTACGATTGCAAAGTCGATTGGTCCAATCAATCCAGAGCGCACTAATTCCGCTGTGTGTGATAAATGTTGGTCAACGTAAATGATTTCTCCAGCGTTCACTTTTTTACGCATCGCAGGTTCCGCTTGAAAAGGCAAACGTTTATTAATAATGCCAGCTTCCACCATATATTGATCAACTTCTGGTCCTAATGATGCCCCAGTATATACATCAACTTTGAATGATTCAGTTTTAGCTTTATTTACAAGTGCCATTGGAACAGCCTTAGCATCACCTGCACGAGTAAATCCACTCAAGCCCAATTTCATGCCATCTTTAATCCATGATGCTGCTTCTTCAGCACTCACAATTTTACCCCTAAATTGTTCATTGCGAATTCTCTCCAAAGCGTCTTTATTCATAAATATCTCCCCCATCCCTCTTTTTTAATATTCTATCAACGATTTGATAGGGTCACATTTATTATTGAATGAAAAGGGTTAAATATGGAATGAAACAGCATTTTTAATGCATAAAAAACAAATTTTCAAAAGCCAAAAGCGCGCCTAAATTGTCCTGAGTAAGTTTGACTGACGGGAATCTTAGAATCGTCTCTCATCACCAACAAAAACGTCGAATGAAAATCGGGTAAAATTTCAACAATATGATTGATATTTACAATGTACGACCGATGAACTCGAATAAATAAGTCATTAGGTAGAATAAGTTCCAATTCACTTAAATTCAATTTATGGGATCCTTTTACATGTTTGGAATGTACTCTTGTTTTACGATTTTGTGCCTCTATATACATCACTTGATCATTTGTTATAGGCGTCCAGCTATCATTTGTTTTTACAGTCAGAAATGATGAGAACAACAATTCAGGTTTTGTAGGTAAAATAGTAGTTATCGTCCCCGTTGGACCACCTTCGTCAATAATTGGGACTGACATACCAAAATAGGGAACGCCAAATCCATTCCTTTGAATAAACTCAGAAATCTTTTTTCCACCACTTAGTGCTTTAAACGTTACCGTATCTTCATATATTGTGTCGCCAGGTTTAATTTTTAAATCGATTCGTTTACTTGGTTGATAGTATATGAATTGATGATTATTCGATACAGCAATCGAGGTGTCTTTTGAAACATGTTCACCGAGTACATTTAATATTGATTTTACCGTTATTTGGTCCATTGATCCTCACCTCTACTATTCAATTTATTTTACTATTTTAATAGCAGGATGAATCATTATGACATCCTATATAGTCCACTCTTATATTTTACATCTATTATTTTCGCGATTGAAATACCATAACATCTACGTTTAATATTCTTAATCTTATGGTTTGTTCCTTCTGTTCTAGCGTTTGTATAGCCTGTTATAAAATAGTGAAGGATTTCATCTTCCCACTTTTTAATCGTTTTCGCTTCTTGCTTAAACGCTTTAAAAGGACTGATATGAACAAGTCATACTAAATGGATAACCTCTCTTTTGCTTGAGAATAAGAGTCCGATTCATAAACATCTCGAAATAGTTCTTTTAAGTAATAAGCATGAGCTAAGTCAGGTGAGTCATCAAAGTATTGGTCTAGTTTTTTTTGCCAATCCTTTAGATTTTCCTTGTTTTTTAATAACAGTAATCGACCTCTCTTTAAAGCAAGATTCTTAGACTTGATCTCTTTAGAGACTTGATCAAATGCTTGTGTGACTTTTTGAACGACTTGGTATTTATAATCACGACAGTAGCTTTGGGAAACTGAACGGTTACAACCTTGAAAAGTGGCTCCCACATACCAATGACGACGGTTTGAATGAACTCTGGGGACAATCCCTTCTCGTTTTGAACAAAAGAAGAAACAGCTTCTGTTGTGCGATCCTTTGTCCATTCCAAAGACATTGCCAACAGCAAGAATTGTTATCACCGTTTCATAGGAATGACCTGCTCAAACGTTGTATATGGAATCTTTTGCTTTTTACTGACATCTTTGATGGTCGTTCCTAAGCATAATTTATACAGGTGTTTACGAAATCTAATGGTCTGACGTTGATTTCCCCTTGCATAAGTAACCTTAAAAGTATTTATACCTAAAAAATAAAAAACGAATGACATGAACAAGTAAATACAAGGCTTTTTCTAGTATCGCCAAATCTAGTACTTTACGTGTGTAGAATCATGGCGTTGATAATCCTTGAACCCGCAATAAAGGCAGCGTTCATCTATTGACTTTTGGACTTCAACTTCATAACAAGATTCTTGAACTGTAAGTTTAAGAACTTCAAATTCTAGCAAATCTAATGGTAACGAAAACACTTGCGAAACCTCCTAGTAATGTTTGTTTGGTAGCTAACATTATTGCCAGGATTTCGTAGGTGTTTTCTTTGTTTTTATACATTTTTCACAATTTTTGGTGATGCCTAAAAATTTAATTAAAACTTATCATTTCCATTTTTCCATTGATCTTCTAGCGGAATTGTCTCTAGTACATCCCCATGTTCTGCTATTTTCATTTTCTATTCTGAACAGATCATAAAAAGAAGTATGCTCCCCACCGAAATTACCTTCACTTACCCAGTACAAAGTCACCTTGAACAATTACCATATTCTAGTAGTATGCCATTTCGATACCTTGTTCTGCGGATAGCCACTCTCCATCCTCATTTAAACAATCTACCTTCAAAATTTCTGGTGAATTGCAAAATCTAATTCACTTTTCTGCCTTTTTCCTTCCAGTAAGGCTCCCTTAACACGTTTTTTTGAATTTTCCCTGATGCTGTTTTAGGTAATTCACTCATAAATTGAACTGATTTAGGTGCCTTAAAATGAGGTAAATTCCCCCGGCAGAATGTTATGAATTCATCTTCTGTCAAAGAGTGTCCCTCTTTTAGTACACAAATAGCATGCGGGATCTCTCCCCATTTTTCATCAGGAACGGCAATGACAGATACTTCCAGAATGGCAGGATGCTTATAAATTTCCCCTTCTACTTCAATGGTCGAAATATTTTCTCCACCACTGATGATAATATCTTTTTTTCGATCTACAATTTCCACATATCCTTCTTCATCCACGGTAGCCATATCCCCAGTATAATACCATCCATTTACAATGGATTTGGCTGTCTCTTCCGGTTGTTTCCAGTATCCCTCCATTACACTATTGCCGGAGGTAATAATCTCCCCTACTTCTTTTCCGTTCGGCTTTACATAATCACCATGTTCATTGATCACTCTTACATCCATATTAAGCATCGCGATACCCGTTTTTGCTTTTAAATGGTAAACTCTTTCAGGTTCGAAGTTTAAATGGGATTTAATATGGCCGACCGTTAGAAAAGGTGCTGCCTCTGTCATTCCATAAACTTGAATAAACTCAAATCCTAATTCTTCTTCCACTAATTTAATAAAGGAAGGAGGTGGGGCAGAACCAGCAATAACGACCCGAATATCATGAGTAACCTCTAATGTTGTTGATTTGGGTTCATTTAACAACATATTTAATACGGTCGGAGCCATACAAGACACAGTTACATTTTCTTTTTCGATTAAATCAAATATTAGTCGAGGATTGATTTTTCTAAGCATGACATGCGTAGCCCCCATTCCTGTGAAGGCAAAAGGTGTCCCCCAACCATTTACGTGAAATAACGGCAACGTATGAAGTAAAGTGTCTTTATCCGCTGCTCGTAAATGAATGATTGTATTTAGTGCATTAAAATACAAGCTTCGATGGGAATGCATAACCCCTTTTGGTCGACCGGTCGTTCCACTTGTGTATAATATATTGGCAATATCCAATTCATTCATTTGAGGAATGGGAGGTGCTTCAAGAGAAGCTTGATTCAGTAAATCTTCATAGTTCTTCCATCCTTCTTTTTTCTGCTCTTCCTCAAATGGGAGGATGATAAAATGTTCTACACCAGTTAATCCCTCTTTTACAGGTTCAATTAGGTCAGATAGCTCAGCATCAACCAGTAATACCTTTGCTCCGCTATGGTTAATCATATAATCATAATCAGATGGAATCAAACGCGTATTAAATGGAACCATGATAGCCCCAATCTGCATGACACCATAGAAACCTTCTAGCATTTGAAGTGTATTAGGAGCTAAATAAGCTACTCTATCTCCCTTTTCCACCCCTAAGTTTATAAGCAAATTCGATAATCGATTTACTCGTTCTTGAAATTGACGATAAGTTAATCGAATATTATTATCAATAACAGCAATTTTATCTGGATAATAAGTAACTGCCCTCTTTAAAAAATCAGGAATGAACAATTGATGATTCATACGAATACCCCCAATTACTTTTAGTTTAGCCTGTCTTAAAACTTGCTGGTTTCAGACGGCTCTTCACCGCCTAGTTTCTTGATTTTTTGAAATCTTCCCCAACACTTGTTCCACTAATTCAAATGAAAATTTTCTTCCATCAAGTATTAATGAGTGCATCACCATTTCCTGTACCAAGATGAAATCTATCAATGGTTACCTAATCTCCTTGAATGATCCAAATCTTATAACACTGTTTCACCAAGTCATTAAACAGCTCTTCAGCTAACTTACTTACGCAATGATTTCTTTAAACACATTCAACTATTCATCTTCTTTAGGCTTCATTTTCTACAATGGTTGAAATCCCCTGGCCCCCTCCAATACAAAGCGTTGCCAGTCCGAATCTGCCATTTCTTCTTTTTAATTCGTAAATCAATGTAACGAGGATACGAGCTCCACTTGCACCAACAGGATGACCTAGTGCAATTGCACCACCGTTGACATTTAATTTTTCTTTATCAAATTTCAATTCTCTATCAACTGCAAGAGATTGTGCCGCAAATGCTTCATTAGCCTCTATCAAATCCACTTGTTCGAGTGTTATTCCTGCTTTTTCAAGTGCTTTTTTTGTAGCTGGTACAGGACCGATTCCCATCAACTTAGGGTCAACACCTGAACTCGCATTTGAGCGGATGACAACTAACGGCTTCAAGCCCAATTCTTCTGCCTTTTCCCTACTCATGACAACAAATGCTGCCGCTCCATCGTTAATACCTGAAGCATTTCCAGCAGTGACGATACCATCCTTTTTAAATGCTGGTCGAAGCTTTGCAAGCTTCTCAGCTGTCGTACACGGTTTTGGATGTTCATCTGTATCAAATATGAACGGACCTTCTTTACCTTTAGGAATCGTAACAGGAACGATTTCTTCTTTGAATAACCCTTTTTTGATTGCCTTTTCTGCCTTTTCTTGGCTCCATGCTGAAAATTTGTCAAGTTCCTCTCTGTTTAAACCATGTGATTCACAAAGGTTTTCTGCTGTCACCCCCATGTGGTAATCATTAAAAGCGCACCAGAGTCCGTCATGAACCATTGAATCGATTACTTTTTGATTACCCATTTTAAATCCATCTCTAGCCCCTTTTAATAAGTAAGGAGCCTGACTCATATTTTCCATGCCTCCAGCAACAATTACTTCACCTTCTCCAAGTAAAATCGATTGAACAGCTAAATGGAGCGCTTTTAGTCCGGACCCACAAACTTTATTGATTGTCATAGAGGAAACTCCATAAGGCAGCCCGGCCAATATCGCAGCCTGTCTTGCAGGGTTTTGTCCGAGTCCGGCCTGAAGTACATTACCCATAATCACTTCATCGACCTCTTCAACACCCGCTCTTTGTAATACTTCTTTAATGACAATAGAACCTAATTGCGGTGCTGACATATCCTTTAAACTACCGTTAAAACCCCCTATGGCCGTTCTGACGGCACTAACAATAACAGCTTCTCTCTTCTCCACTTGTTTTCCTCCTTTTAGTCGTTCGATTAACCCTTTCATAATCCAGTCATCTCGCTGAATTCAGACGTATCGGCTCCTAAATTTCGTACCTTGCTACCCGGATTCCTGCCAAACTAGATGCAAAAGAACAAATTCCATCTAAGGTTTAGCATAGAAATTCTTTTGTGGGAGAAAGCCCTTTTTAGTTGCGTCGAAGATCAATTGTTCTCTAAATTTCGGATGGGCAATGTTAATCAAGGCTTTGACACGTTCCCCAATGGTTTTGCCTTTGAGTTCAGCTCTACCGTACTCAGTTACAATAATGTCAACATCGTTTTTGGATGTGGTGACCACCGCATCCTGCGATAACTTCGGAACGATTTTGGAAATCGAGTCATTCTTCGCCGTAGAGTACAGGCAAATAATCCCTCGTCCGTTCTTGGTTAAACGCACACCCTTAGTAAAGTCCCCTTGGCCGCCCGATGAAGAATAATATTTTCCGTTGATAGTTTCTGAGTTACACTGGCCAATGAGGTCGACCTCGACGGTAGAATTTACGGATACGAGGTTATCAAATTGGGCAATCGTTCGTACATCGTTGCATACATCGCACGGTATCATAAGAATGTCTTCATTTTCATGAATAAAATCATACAACCGTTGTGTTCCCAGCGCAAAGGTAGCGGTGGTTTTTCCTTTATAAAGCGTCTTATTTTGATTCGTAATGGCCCCTGATTCATATAAGTCCACAATTTTATCTGGAAGCATTTCTGTATAGACACCAAGATCACGATGATCATTCAGAAATTCCATCACCGCGTTCGGCATCGCACCATAACCGATTTGCAGAGTATCACCATTTTTGATAATATCAGCTATTGTTTGTCCAATCTTGAAATCTTTTTCATTTAACTTTGGATTCGGCAACACTTGAATATTGACATCGTTCTCAACTAGCGCTGTCACCTGACTAATGTGGATTTGGTTCTGCTCACCGAATGTACGCGGCATGTTTTCATTTACTTCCAAAATAATTGTTTTCGCTTTGTCAATTAAGGAGGCGACGTAGGACAGGCTCGTTCCTAGCGAAAAATAGCCGTTTTCATCTATCTTTGAAACCGTTGCCATAATGACGCGATTTGTTGTCGCTTGCAACAGTAAGGATGGAATGTCAGAAAAATGATTCGGAAGCAAGTCAATTGTCCCTTGATGAAAGCCCGGACGATCTTTACCGCTCAGAAATAAGGAGACTTGTCTAATTCGCTCTTCTTCCATGCCTAGAACCGGATAAGACGGAATCATATGGTAAAGTCGATTTCCAGCCAGTTTAGTATGACCCGATAGCGCGTTCAGCAATGCTGGAGGTTCACCAGGGGAGATGGGAACAATAATGTCCTCCCCTGGTTCAATAAAACGGACAGCTTGTTCTGCAATAAGACATTTTGTTTGATATTCAGTATAAAAGCTCATTACTTTTCCTCCTCTGCCCTCTTTACAAAAATATATATCTAGTAGGATTACAAGACTCCATCACTACAGATATGACCTGATCGCCTTCTTAAATTGGTAGACTACCATTATTTTCCCTGAAAGGTGTATGTCCGCTTTTCAAGAAACGCTGACATCCCTGCTTTTTGATCCTCAGACTCAAAAAGCATTCCAAACATTTCTGCTTCTAAGGACAGAGCTCGTTCTAGATCGAGACCGATTCCGTCATTCACCACTTTCTTACTAAACTGAACTCCAAGCGGTGAATTGAGCGCAATGTTATTCGCAATTTCTTTCGCTTTTGTTAATAACTCGGTTGGTTCAACCACATGATTGATAAGGCCTATTTCACGCGCACGCTCTGCTGTGATTAGCTCCCCTGTAAACAGCAATTCTTTCGCTATCCCTGGACCGACAATACGGGGCAGACGTTGAGATCCACCGAAGCCCGCCATTATACCCAATTTGACTTCGGGCTGGCCAAACTTAGCCCGCGTACTGGCAATTCGGAAGTCACATGCCATAGCCAATTCGCAACCACCTCCAAGCGCAAACCCATTAACAGCGGCAATAACCGGCTGCGGCAAATTTTCTAGTTTCGAAAAAACTTTATTTCCGAAGTGTGAAAGTTCACGGCCTTCCATGACATTTTTGTGTCTCATTTCAGTGATATCCGCTCCCGCTACAAACGCTTTTTCACCTGCACCAGTCAGGATAACAGCACGGATTGATAGATCGCTTCCAATATGATCTATCAAATCGAATAATTCCTTTAACAGCTGTGAATTAAGTGCGTTTAAAGACTTCGGTCGGTTAATCGTAATGATCGACACATGGCCTTCAACGGTATAAATGAGATGATCGAACTTATTCATAGAATCCCCCTTTAGTTTACGTGTTGAAACCCATCCTGTTTTCAAGCCTTACCAGATGGAGAAGTTATCCCCTTCCAAAAGGAGAGGAGTCAAAGCTACTCACTCAACTGGAGTATTATACACTCCATCACATTGCTCAAATCTTTTGAAAAAGCTAGCCATGTTTGATTATCCTATGTTTCGGATTAGTAAGGTTCCCTGTACGAATCATCTATGAGATGAGATTAGCTTAATCTTTATTCCATTCCATCCCATCCCATCACAACAAACTCGTCAGGTAGCTTTATAAATACAATGCAATTAGTATTTTTATTTTCACTTTGAAAATAAGGCCGCTTTTTGAATAGTCTCCCTGAATTCGCTTTGCCTCTTCACCCGTACTGCATTGATTTCAAAAATCATAGTGTTAATTCTGATGGAATTATACCGCAGTTCCATTCAATACTTTTCTAAATTCTTCTGTAAGTAATGGAACCACTTCAAACAGGTCACCTACGATTCCATAATCAGCTACACTAAAGATCGGCGCTTCCGGATCCTTATTAATAGCAACAATCACTTTAGAATTGGACATACCTGCTAAATGCTGGATTGCTCCGGAGATACCGCATGCAATATAGAGGTCGGGGGTTACTACCTTTCCGGTTTGCCCGATTTGTAAAGAATAATCACAATATTCCGCATCACAAGCGCCGCGGGAAGCTCCTATCGCACCACCCAATACATCAGTCAATTCCTTCAATACCTTGAAGCCATCGACGCTTTTGACCCCACGGCCTCCTGACACGACGACTTTAGCTTCAGACAAGTCAACACCACCTACCGCTTTGCGGACTACTTCCTTTACAATAGTACGCAGATCTTTAATCTCAACCGTAAAGTTTAATTGCTCCGAAGTAAAGCTCGGATCCGATTCCACTAAAGTAATATTATTAGGACGAATGGTTGCAAATATTTTTCCATCAATCACCTTTTTCTTTTGGAATGCCTTTCCTGAATAGATTGGACGAGTGAATATCACATCTCCACCATCAATTGTCAAATCTGTGATATCGGATACCAATCCAAGCCCAAGTCTAGCGGCCATCCGAGGGGCTAAATCCTTGCCGATTGCGGTATGCCCCATTAATATGGCGTCGGGATCAACTGCATTAAACAATTGGGTCAATGCTTGGGAGTAACCATCTGATGTATACTGTTTCAATAGCTCGTGTTCGATTAGATACACTTTGTTTGCCCCAAATTGAGTCAATTCAGAAACAAATTCAGCTCCTCCACTTCCCAATACAGCCGCTATGATTTCCCCCCCTTCCGCTATCTTTTGCGCGGCTGAAAGTGCTTCAAATGAAACGTTTCTTAAGTTCCCATCACGTGTTTCTGCTAGTATAAGTACTTTTCTTCTCATTTTCCTCTCCCCCTAGATCTCTTTTAATAATTTTTTAGATCATGACAATCACAAATAGGTGTTATATTACTTTTGCTTCGTTGTGAAGAAGTTGTACTAACTCTTTTACCTGGTCAGAGAATTCACCGGAAAGTACGCGTCCCGCATCTTTCTTCGGTGGTAAAAATTGATCGATTATATCTGTTTTCGTCTTGACTTCTTCTAGATTTATGTTAAGGTCATCCGTACTAAATCTTTCCATCGGCTTCTTCTTTGCCTTCATGATTCCAGGTAGAGATGGATAACGAGGTTCGTTTAGGCCTTGTTGTGCCGTTACAAGTACTGGTAAGGAAACTTCAATCGTTTCCGAATCCCCTTCTACATCACGAACAATCGTCGCCTTAGAACCTTCGATATCCAACTTGGTAATACTAGAGACATGAGGGATTCCGAGCCCTTCCGCCAAGCGCGGGCCTACTTGTCCGGATCCGCTATCGATGGACATATTGCCAGCCAGAATGATGTCATAAGGACGATCCTGAATGACTGTAGCCAGCACTTTGGAAATGGTATATTCATCTCCAGACAAGGATTCATCGTCAAGGATAACCCCTTTGTCAGCTCCCATTGCTAAAGCTGTTCTCAGCGCATTTTCAGCACGGCTTGGTCCAATGGTAATGACCGTCACCTCTCCGCCGAATTCTTCTTTCAATTTTATCGCTTCTTCAACGGCATACTCGTCATAAGGATTAATGATAAATTCGATGCCATCTTCTTGAAGTTTCCCATTCTGAATTGATATTTTTTCTTCCGTATCAAACGTTTGCTTCAAAATAACTAGACTGTTCATTTGAACCTCCACCCTTCTATAAAAATAGTAAATAGTAACGAATATTCCCAAAAATTAATTTACTTTTTTGTCCTTTCCTTTCCAGAAAAGGTGTGAAATAACGACAATTATGAAGCAACTTATCTTTATCCGATACTGCAAATGAATGATTGTGTTTCAAGCGTTAAAATATAAGCTTCGGTAAGAATACATAATTCCTTTTAAATGGCCGGCGGTTCCGCTGGTATATAAAAAATCGCACTATCTAAACACTACTAATCTTTGAGGAGATACCCACCAATAACGAGACGCTGAATCTCATTGGTTCCTTCATAAATTTGCGTGATTTTCGCATCACGCATATAGCGTTCAACAGGATATTCTCTCGTGTAACCATATCCGCCAAAGACTTGTACCGCCTCTACCGTTACCTCCATGGCAATATCACCCGCAAAAAGTTTTGACATGGCGGACTGTAGACCGTAGGACATCTCCTGATCTTCGCGCCAAGCTGCCTGGTAAGTTAGCAATCTAGCTGCCTCAATCTTGGTAGCCATATCCGCCAGCTTGAATTGAATCGCTTGGAGCTTCGAGATCGGTTTACCGAACTGAACACGTTCCTTTGAATAGGCAACAGCATGGTCAAGGGCGCCTTGGGCAATTCCTAGAGCTTGGGCTGCAATCCCATTTCTTCCTCCGTCCAGCGTCCGCATCGCAATTTTAAATCCTTCACCAACTTGGCCGAGTAAATTTTCTTTCGGAACACGGCAATCTTCTAGGATTACTTCCGTTGTAGCGGAAGAACGAATGCCCATTTTCTTTTCCTTTTTACCGATAGCTAATCCAGGGAACCCCTTTTCCACAATAAATGCAGCAATTCCTTTATGCTTTAATTCGGGATTCGTCTGGGCAAACACAATATAAATATCTGCATAACCACCGTTGGTAATAAAGATCTTTGATCCGTTAAGAATCCATTCATCGTTTTGTAATACAGCTGTTGTCTTCATTTCCACAGCATCAGAACCAGAACCAGGTTCTGTTAAGCAGTAAGCCCCCATCCATTTTCCTTCCGCCATCCCTCGCAGATACTTTTGTTTCTGTTCTTCCGTGCCAAATTTATAAATCGGCCATCCTGCCAGAGAGCAGTGGGCAGAAAGCGTTACGCCGACAGACGCATCCACTCTGGATAATTCCTCTACAGCCAATACATAGCTTAAGTAATCGGCTCCCGCTCCACCGTACTCTTCCGGCCAAGGAATTCCTGTTAACCCTAGTTCAGACATTTTTTTCCATATGTTCATATCCCACCTTTCTTCTTCATCCCGTTCCGCTGCAGTCGGTTCCACTTCGTTCAAAGCAAACTCCCTAACCATTTTGCGCATCATTTTGTATTCCTCTGACAATAGGAAATTCATACTTTTCCACTCCTCTTTAACCTTTAATTTGTTTTATCGATCATTCATTTCGGGGAAATATACCCCCGTCAAACAGGCCATCTGGGATGAATCAGGTTTTCCTCCCCAGGACAAGCGAAAATCACATATGGATGGGGTACAATAAGAAGCTTCCTTAGTCGTAAACGTAAAATCCCCTGCCTGTCTTCCGGCCAAGCCAACCCGCCTTTACATACTTACGTAACAGAGGGCAAGGGCGATATTTCGAATCACCTAATCCATTATGCAGTACCTCCATGATGGACAAGCATGTATCAAGGCCGATGAAGTCAGCCAATGCTAGCGGTCCCATCGGGTGATTCATTCCCAACTTCATGATTTCGTCAACAGACTCCGGAGCAGCTACCCCCTCATAGACGCAATAAATGGCTTCATTGACCATCGGTAAAAGAATACGATTAGAGACAAATCCCGGAAAATCATTGACTTCCATTGGAATTTTCCCCATTTTACTAGATAGCTCATCAACTATGGAATATACCTCATCCGATGTAGCTAATCCTCGAATGACCTCTACCAATTTCATCACCGGTACCGGATTCATGAAGTGCATTCCAATCACCCGCTCAGGACGATTGGTCGCAGAAGCGATTTCCGTGATCGGCAATGAAGAGGTATTACTTGCCAAGATCGTATGTGGAGGGCAAATCCTGTCTAACTGGCGCATGATATCCTGTTTCACCTGTAAGTTTTCAACAACTGCTTCCACAACAAAATCAGCATCTTTTCCATCGGATAACGAAGTGGAAGGTGCAATCCTTCCTAAAATAACCTCCATTTCCTCCGCTGATTTTCTTCCTTTCTCCACATCACGAGCTAGGTTTGTTTGGATCATACTTAGTCCTTTTTCGATCCATTCCGATTGAAGATCATATAAAATTACCCGAAGCCCAGATTGAGCAGCAACTTGTGCAATTCCACTCCCCATTTGCCCGGCACCAATAACCATCAATTTTTCTATAACCATTTCTTTTTTCACTCCTTCATTAAGTACTAAAGACGATTCCCCTCATAGATTCCTCTCTTTCGTCACCTCCCTTATGGCTTACAAGCCATTCTTCATATATACGACTGATTGGATCAAAATAATGTGACATTATCCATTTCATACCTTTCATTATCTGGTATTAAAGAGACCTTTCCACTATCTCAGTGATATCCATCGTCTGTACTTTTTCCTCTACTTCCTTGGCTTTAACCCCATCATTCATCATCGTCATGCAATACGGGCAGTTACTACCGATAATTGTTGGATTTAATCGAAGAGCTTGTTCCGTACGTTCAACATTTACGCGTTTTCCTTGCCTTTCCTCCATCCACATCATTCCGCCGCCGGCTCCGCAGCACATGGCATCCTCTCGATTACGCTCCATCTCAAGCACTTTCACTCCCGGAATGGCTTTCAGAATCTCACGTGGGATATCAAAAATATCGTTATACCGTCCTAAGTAGCATGAATCATGATAAGCAATGTCTTCCGGAAATTCCTTGATCGGCTTAATATGCCCCTCTCGAATGAACTTCCAAATGAGTTCTGTATGATGATATACTTCTGCTTCCAAACCAAATTCAGGATATTCATGCTTGAAAGTGTTGTATGCGTGAGGGTCGATCGTGACGATCTTCTTCACTTCGTAAGCGTGGAAGTTGGCAATGTTTTCTTGGCACAATTGCTGGAATAAAAAATCATTCCCCATCCGGCGTGCCGTATCCCCGGAGTTTCGCTCCTCATTGCCCAAAATAGCAAACTTCACGCCTGCCACATTCATGATCTTGGCAAACGATTTGACGATCTTCTGGCTACGCTTATCAAACGAGCCCATCGATCCTACCCACAACAGATATTCAAAATCTTCCGCTTCATGAACCGTTGGCACTTCAATATCATCGCTTTCTTCCCGCCACTTGATACGCTCTTTCCTATTTATCCCCCAAGGATTGTTTTGGCGCTCAATATTTTGAAAATAACGAGCTGCTTCATGCGGCATGTTACCTTCTGTCAAAACTAAATATCGTCTCATATCTATAATTTTTTCGACATGCTCATTGGCCACCGGACACTGATCTTCACAATTCCGGCAAGTCGTACATGCCCACAGTTCCTCCTCCGTAATCACATCTCCAATGAGACTAGTCATTTCTATGGCTGCAGCAGCTTCTTGTTCAACCGCCTCCGCGGCGAATGAATTCATTCCATTGATGCTAAACCCAAACGAAGGTAACCATGGGGTACGAGATGTAATCGCCGCTCCCTTTTCTGACAAATGATCCCGCATTTTGACAATTAAATCCATCGGGGACAAGGTTTTTCCCGTTCCTGATGCAGGACACATATTGGTGCAGCGTCCGCATTCTACGCAGGCATATAAATCTATCAACTGATTTTGTCGAAAATCTTCAATCCTTCCTACTCCATAGCTTTCTTGTGTTTCATCTTCAAAATCAATCGATGTTAATTTCCCGACTGGCTTGGTATCCCGCAAATAAACGTTTACCGGTGCAAATAGCAAGTGTGCGTGCTTAGACTGTGGGACATACACTAAGAAACTTAATAAAGTCAACAAATGCACCCACCAGAAAATATAGAAAAGAACGGCTGCTGTCTCTTGATTCATTCCCGCAAACCATCCGGCAATGACCGTGGAGAACGGCGCATAAGAGATAAACCCTTCATAACCCATCCATAAATGTTCAAAAGCTAGGGTTAGAAAAACGGATAGCATTAATACGGTTAAGAATATGATAACCAAACCGGACTTGAATCCGCGCTTCAGTCTCTTTAACTTTTCGATATAACGACGATAAAAGGCATAGAAAACAGCAATTAATATCAGGAAAGCAGTAATCTCTTGACTTAAACTAAAAAACTTGTGGGCCTCTCCGATTGGATATTCAAAACCTTTTACAAATCCTTTAATGATGAGCTCGATGGCTCCAAATTGCAAAATGATAAAACCATAAAACATAATCACATGCATTACGCCACTTTTAGGATCTTTAAACACCTTTTTCTGCCCGAATACGTTGACCAAAAACTCAGTCAATCGGATTTTGGTATCCTCTTTAAGATTCGATTTCTTACCTAATTTGATGAAAATAATCCTGCTGTAGACTAGATGGGCAAATAAATAGAATGCATATCCGGTTACAAGTAGGAACACGATAAAATTCAATAGCGAAATCATTTCTCCAACTCCTCTCAACATAAAGAAAATATTTATTGTAAATAACTCAACTTTGACAGACCAAATTAGTTAGAGTTTAAATATAGATTTATTACACCTCTTCTATGCAATTCCAATTCTAGAATTTCAATAAAATCTCTTTCTAGATTCATTTCAATTGCCTTCTCATATACTTTTAATAAGTCTTGAGTCTTTAGTTTAATCATATCTCTTCTCCTAAAAGGTATTAATGACACCTAGACAATTAAATAACTTAATCAAATGTTGTGTACGTTGACCCACTAGCTATCCCAAAACGAGATGTTTTTCTTGTTTTAAAACACTTGTCAAGCTACGGAGTTAGTAGACCTTAAAGCTTTGCTAACATACACAAAGGTCAATTTTCAAGGTCCGAAAGTTGAGTAATTAACATGTTGACTATTTCTCGTTTGTACAGACCGGTCTGTCTGTGCAAATTTACAAACATCCTCTAATACAAGTTCTCTCTTTAATAGTTGAATAACATGAATATTAAATCTGAACTTTAATTAGGAATAATTGCCGATTATTTTACTGTTAAAACAAGAACAGACCGGTCTGTCTGTGAGATTTATAAACATCCCCTCATACATAGAAAAAAAGTTCTCTCGTTAATAATTAAATAACGTGAATATTAAATCTAGAATTTAATTAGGAATAATTTACAGATTATTTTACTGTTAAATACAGACAGACCAGTCCGTCTGTAAGGTTCACAAGAATAACTTAATACTCTTGATTCCGCTTACATATAGAACAATCTAAAAATCAAAAAAACTACGTTTATTTTTTCGATTTGAGATTTCAACTATAATTCTATAATACGAATCTTAAATAGTCAATCAAATTTTTAATTTTCGAAATTTCATACGAACAAAGACCCCTATGTGTTTTAATCAAGTATGACCATATTATCGCCTCAACAATTATATTTGTTCATATTAAATTGAGTCACTCCATTTCCAGTTAGAACAACGTTTTTATATGGAGTAAGAGGCATGATAGGCTAGTTCACCTCTCCAAAACACATTAGTGGGGTCGGCTTTCGAGAGAAATCATGCCTCTAAAGGCTCTATTCAAGACACATTCTAGACTTTTCATTTTTTAAAATAAGAGGTGGCTCATGATATGTAATCGAAGTGGATCCGAATGTAATTATCAAAAACAACAACTTCATTTTTAGTCATCTACACTTTATTCCGAAGAGAAAAAACGGGAAAAAAACTTGTAATTTTTTTTTGCCTCATCTGTCATTATCCCCCTTAAAACATAGTCGGCGTAAACATCCGCAATTTCTTCGATAGCGTAACTTCCATCAGGTCGGTACCATTTATACGTCCAATTCACCATACCAAAAATAGACATACCAATGATAGGTACAGGTAAATTGGGTAGAAACTGACCCGAATTTATTCCCTCCTGAATGACTTTAAATATTATATCTCTATATTTGTCGCGTTTTATTTTGATTGCTTTATAATATTCCGAAGATAGATAAACACTTTCTTGATAAAATACAGTCGTATGAGGTTTATATAAATAGAACACCCTTGCAAACGATTTAACAATATGATAGAGACGTTCAATTGGGGTATCCCAATTTAAATAGGCTTCTTGAGCTTTATCTACAGCATAGGTAATAAAGGTATCATGAATGATATATAGCAACTCGTCCTTTGACTTAAAGTTGTGGTAGAACCCTCCTTTAGAAGTACCGCTCTCCTCGATAATTTTGTTAACACCTACTGCATGGTACCCATTTTTTTCAAAAAGAAATAAGGCAGTTTCAATAATTCTATCTCGAACTGATTTTCCAGTCATTTTCCTTCCTCCATTCCATCATACATATTGTATATGGTTTTCTGACCTTTGACCAGTTCTTCTATTACAGAATCAAACATTAAGTAACTACCATCACCTACTACGCAAAAGCTAATATTTTCCCCACCTAAAAATTCGTATATTCAAAGGAAGAGCAAGAAGCACTTGTTAGGAATTTAATGACTTGAAAAACGTTGCTGAGGAAACTGTTATGCGAGTCATCCCAATCATAAATGAATAACTGATATGACAGAAATTCAGATTAAAAATGAAAAGTTTTATATTTCAGCAATAATTGATTTATTTAACCGTGAAGTCATTGCATTTGAAATAAGCTCCAGTCCTAACCAGGAGCTTATTAAAGCTACAGTTGAAGTAGCTCGTAAAAAAGATAACTGAAGTCGCTTGAAGGCGTTCAGATCATAGTGGTCAAGGGATTGTCTACAGATCCTTTGATCACTATAAGTTAGGCCAGAACCTAAAGTTCACACCGAGCATGTCACGTAAAGCTAACTGTTGGGATAACGCTGTTATAGAGAGCTTTTTTTCACATCTAAAAACGGAGTTCCCTTGTTTCTATCTTAAATTAAATACTTTTAAAGATGATCTAAAAAGCTTTATTCGATATTACAACGAAAAACGAACCCAGTATAAACTTGGGCTCGTTTCTCCTAAAAGTTATTATTCAGTTTACAAAAAGGCAGTTTGATGTCGTATTTATCTGTGTCTATTTTTGGGGGGCTTGACCAGCTCTAATCCCCCATCTCTTCTGGCACGGAATCCTCGTTAGCCCTAGTTCCCCCATCTTCTTAAAGATTTCCCCGTCAAACCAATCTTCTTCATCACAAACCTCAGCCGTTAGCTCAACTTCATTTTTCGCAAAATCGTGGACCATCTTTTGGTTTATTTCTTGTTCATCTGTTCATTAAAAAACATATTCTCCACTTCTTTCATCTACTAGCTTTTACATTAACCTGCTAGATCTTCCTTCTCTTCCTCTATCCTTTGTTCTTTCTGTTTGAATAAAGTTGTTTTCTCAATGAGGAAATAAAGTACAATTCCCGCAATTAACCCATAAGTAGCTCCGTGAACGGCTAATACAATTGCCATAATACCTGCTACCCCACGCTCTATGGTTGTAGTGACTTGTTCAATCCCCAGGCTAACACACACATAACCCGTGATAATAAGTGTTAGCGATAAAGCAATTGGTAACACCGGTTGGAACATACTAACAAGTGGTAAAATAAACAAAGCTAAAAATCCAGCAATCCAGAATGTCCCCATTCCACTGTGAATGGAATCCATAGCTTTACGGCCATACTTATAGCGTTCGACGACCGTTGCTTGAATTGGTGTCCAAAGAGGACCCGCAAGACCTGGGTATGGTGCAAAAAATGCATGAATTAAATTACGAATAGCTGTGACTACATGCACTCGACTCACATCTGAATCAATTTTCTCATCTTTCCTTACTTCATCAGCACTTTGAAGAAGTGTTTTTCCGACGATAATATCTCCAAAGGCAATAATGTAAGCAATGATTGCTGTTGGTACAGCCATTAAGAAGAAATCAAGCCCTGGAAACCCGACTGCAAATGGTAAGTAGCTCCACATTTCACCAAATGCCGGATTGGTAATTCCCCACTCAATGTTTGGAACGGGATATTCACTCATTGACCACCCAATGAGCATGGCAATAACCATGGCCGGGACAAGGCCGTAGTTTGCAATGTTTTTTGCTATATTATTTTTATTTACTAAAATTTTGAAAGATAAAGAGAATAATAGGTAGAAAGCTACCAAACTACCTATTATAAGAGAAATAGGTGTATTCATTAAGCGTCCACCTGTTGAAATTTCCCCCATAAGAGCCGCAATCCCAGCCCCCATTAAAATCCCAGCTTTTAATGAATTAGGAACTAGATTAACTAGTTTTTCCCCTAATTTTGTAATCCCAAGCACAAAGAAAATTAGAAAGACTAAAAACTGTAAAGCAAAAAGTGCTTGTATTGCTTCTGGACCTGGTTCAAAGTTCCCTAAATACAACAAGACAACGGGTATTGCTGGTGTGATCCATCCAGGTACCATGGCAACACCAAGGAAAGAAGGCAACATGAAGGCAAAACCACCAATAAACGTATAAGCTAAAGCTACCTGATAGGGCAACCCTAGAAATTCTTGTAATAAAGGAATCATTCCTAAACTTACTATAAACATAATAAGCGCTTGAATAAACTCTGGCTTCTCCCAACGATAATGGACAAATGGTAGCCTGATTTTAAATGGTCCTAACGCCCAATATGGTTGTTCTTGACCCTCTTTACGATTATAAATTGCCATACACGTCCCACCTTTAAATTTTTTTGTGAGTAAACGGTTACAAATCCACCTCCTCTGAGTGATTCATGTCGTAAATTGAGGGAAATCCCCTCAATTTACAACACCTGGGTTTTCCCTGATACGGTTTTCGGTAGTGAGTAATGTTAAGGTAACCGACTTTGGAGCCTCGAACTTGTACAGACTGGTCTGTCTGTACAAGTTGCTAATTATTCTTGATACCTCTCACATATAGAACAATACCTAGAAATCGAAAAAAATTACCATTTATTTTCTATGATCGATTTCAATAAAATACTATAATATGAATCTCAAATAGTCAATATTTTTTTTATTTTCAAAAAATACTTCCTCACTAAGTACGGAAACAGAAATAGATTTAACCTGAATTATTCATAGAATTTCTTTGATTGCCTAATAATGCTTATCTACCACCTTACTATGATTTTGAGTGTTCATCAAATAAATGAAAAAAGAACCCATTTCTGATAAGGTTAAAGTCCACCAATAAGCAACAGAAAGGGTTCTTATAATTGATTTCAATCACATTAAATTATCTAATAATAGAGGTTCTCTTTCCTCTGATACGGATAAATTGGTCTTTAGAGATTTCTATGAAAAAATTGGTTAATTCTAAGACATTGGCTCAGCATCTAAATCTGAAAGACAATAGACTATACTATTTTCATTCGAATGAAAATTACAACGAAAAATTCCTAGAGACAACATCATTTATCAAGCGAAATCCTGGTCAAAGCCTAGAAAAGTGATTATAAAATCAGTACACCCTGCAACCGATACAGTAGTAAATTCAAAGATAATAAGATAGCTGATAAAAACATTTATAAAATGTAAATAGGGCAGCAATAAATCATTCAGCTGCCCTGTTACAATTTGAAATAAAAATATTGTTTTAATAACTATCTTAATACACTGTAAGTTCCTTCTCAAAAATCTTTTCCGGTGAAACAAAATGATAGCCAAGGTCCTTTGCGACAGCTTCGTAGGTAATTTCACCATTTGCTACGTTTAATCCAAGTTTTAAAGATTTGTTATCAGAAATCGCTTGGAAAACTCCTTTGTTAGCAATCTGTAATGCGTAAGGAACCGTAACATTTGTTAAGGCGATCGTTGATGTTCTTGGAACCGCTCCTGGCATGTTTGCCACGGCGTAATGTACAACATCGTGTTTTTTATATATTGGGTTATCATGTGTTGTAATACGATCAACTGTTTCGACAATACCACCTTGGTCAATCGCTACATCTACAACCACTGAACCAGGTTTCATAGCGGTTATCATTTCTTCAGTTACCAGTTTAGGAGCTTTTGCACCAGGAATTAGTACGGCACCAATTAAAAGATCAGCTTCTGCTACAGCTTCCGCTATGTTTAATGGATTGGACATTAATGTTTTAATTTGGTTCCCAAAGATATCATCTAATTGGCGTAATCGCTCAGCACTTAAATCAATGATGGTGACATCAGCTCCTAAACCGATTGCTATTTTCGCTGCGTTCGTGCCTACAACCCCTCCACCAATGATGGTCACTTTACCGCGACTGACACCAGGAACACCCGCAAGAAGGATACCTTTACCACCATTTGATTTTTGTAAGAATTGAGAACCAATTTGAGCAGCCATACGACCTGCTACCTCACTCATTGGAGTAAGGAGAGGAAGAGTGCGATTTACCTCTACTGTTTCATATGCGATTGCGGTAACTCCTTTGTCCTTAAGTGCTTGAGCTAAGGCTGGTTCAGCAGCTAAGTGTAAGTAAGTAAACAGAATTAACCTTTCACGGAAATAACTATATTCACTTGGAAGGGGTTCTTTTACTTTCATAATCATTTCAGCTTTAGACCATACATCTTTAGCACTTTCGATAATCTCTGCACCAACACTAACATAATCCTCATTTGTAAAGCCACTACCAGTCCCAGCATCTTTTTCAACTAATACTTTATGACCAGCGTTTATAAGAGTAACTAATCCAGCTGGTGTAAGAGCTACACGGTTTTCATTATTTTTAATTTCTCTAGGTACACCAATAATCATTTCAATCTTCCTCCCAAAATAAAGTATTTTTTAATATAAACATGTTTTGTAATCTTCCCTAACTAAAAATTAGTGTTTCGGTTAGATTGGTACCTCAAGTATAAGCATTCGTTTCTTTCACTTCATTAGACACACTGTTAAGTACTAAACAGAAATAATGAACACTTTGGAGTAAATTTAAATTGGTTGGTAACATGTCTACTTCGCCATAAAAACAACGGATATCTCCTTAATACCTGGAAACATCCGTTGTTTTATTGCCAAATTCAGATAGAACCATTGTTCGTTGACTCAAAATGATCCTTAGCAAGAATATAATTCACATAAGCTTCTGCACTTTCTTTTATTTCTTCTTCTATTGATGTATATACTCCATTGAATACAAAAGCTGGTAAGAATTTAGTACCTATTAAATTACTAGTTGCTTGGAATGGTTTTAAAAGCTCACTCATAGAATAATTATTACGTCCGCCAGCTTGATATCTTTCCTTGGCACTTCCAGTTGACACTGCTAAAATAAGTTCTTTATTGTGCAGCTTATTTCCGCTTGACCCAAAGGCCCAGCCGTGTGTAAGTACTTCATCCTGCCACTTTTTAAGAAGCGGAGGAGAGCTATACCAATAAAAAGGGAATTGCCAAACAATCCGGTCATGTTCTTCACATAACTTTTGCTCTCTTTCAATATCTATTTTTTCATCTGGATATTGTTTGTAAAGTTCATGAACAGTAATATTTAGATGCTTCTTTATTTCTCCTAACCATGTTCTATTGACACTTGATTTCTCAATGTTCGGATGTGCTACAATGACTAATACCTTCATTTTAAAAACCCTCCATACATTTTTCATCTATAGACTAGGCTGCGAGTTAGTTTTGAACGTTAGATATGGGTTCTTATTCCAACTTGTTCATCAAATTTTTGGTAGAGTTCCATACGCGCTTCTTCAATGCCTGGCTGGAATTGGATAAGCGCATTGCGTCTTATCTTGATAACCTCGGCAATAGCTGTATTAATAATTTCATCAGCTTTTCCCTGTAAAGCATTAAGTTCACGTGCAACCGTTAGACCAGCTACTGTTCCTTGGGCCCTTGCTACCTTAGCACTTTCCACCCCCGTAATATTACCTGCAACATATAACCCAGTTACATTCGTTTCCATATAATCGTTATGTAAAGGAATATGACCACCAAGTTCTGGGATATAGCAGAACGAACAACCAGCAACAGCCGCAAGCTCAGACATAGGTGTAAGTCCCCCAGCAATACATACAAAATCAGCAGATACTACTTTTTCCTTTCCAGGAATAATCTCTCCTGCTGCAGAAATTTCAGCAATACGCACACCTTCCACTTGTTTATCTCCCAGTATTTCAAGAGCTGACTTTCGTAATTGAATAGGAATATCCCACATCTTAAATCCATTTTTAGGATACAAAAGTGTACCAAGTTTCGGGCTTACCCACTTCCCACCAAACCGTATTAAAGGCGAAGGGGCTAAATGGGATAGTCTCAAAAGTGATTCCATCATTGCCTCAGGTTTAGAAGCATCCCCTGATACAAGACTCGGCTTAGGAAGCAATATACTCTCAATATGTACCCCACATAGTTGGAGCTCCCTCGCAATAGCTACTGAGAGAACATTAACACCAATAATGATCCCTTTTTCTCCTGGCTTTACACGATGTACATTGCCCATTACTTGAGCTGCACCAATTGACATGACTCCTGGAAGAGTCCAACCTGGAATAGGAATAGGAGTTTCCGATGCCCCTGTAGCAAGTAATAAACATTTAGACTCAAATGTTTGATTAGTCGTATAGACACACCACCCATTGTCCAATTGTTTTAAATCATACACCGAGACTCCGCATTGGATATTTACCCCAAGTCCAGTGGCACAATCGTAGAGTTTTTGCGCCTCGACAATTCCATTCTCCCACTTACCATCAGGCTCTTCATGCAACTGTCCCAATAACCGTCCTCCAGGCTTTACAAACTCATCTAGTACATACACTTCTAATCCATTTTCTGCAGCAGAAATCGCTGCAGCTAACCCAGCAGGACCGGCACCTACAATCACTAGATCAATCATAGCTGGCCTCCTTTGTGAGAAGAGCTGGCAAATGATTTACCAGATTCAATGACCATATTATCTTCCACAGGAGTTAAACAAGCACGAACCGTATTTATTCCGTTCACTCTTACGCGACATTCAAAGCAATGACCAATATTGCAATAAATTCCACGCGGTGTCTCCTTATCCTCATGAACACGAAGGGTCCGAACTCCAGTTGCAAGCAAGGCAGATGCAATCGTATCTCCTTTAAAAGCTTCATATTGTTGGCTGTCAAAATATATCTTAACCATCTGTTGTTTTTCAATATCCCCAAGAATTGGATGATGATTAACCCTCATTGATTTCATTTTGTCTCTCCTCCCAATACGCCAAAAGATATAGGACGGACAGGAGGTCTATAACTTAGTGACACTTCTTTTGTAACAGACGGTCCACCCATTTGCTCAACCAATCGATCGATCATACCGCGACAAGTACGCCCTCCACATGGTCCCATTCCCGCACGTGTTCTAAGCTTCACCTCACGTGACGAACATTTATAACGATTAACCGTTTCTTGAATTTCACTCATCGTTACTTCTTCACATCTACATATTACGGTTTGATCTCCAGACATGGAATTTTCCCTCCATTACTATTAGAATGAACTAGATTTTATTAAGTCTGCTACTTTTGCCTCTTTATCACGATGTGAGGAACTAGGAATTTAAACTCTATAGATTTACGTCTCCATTAAAGCTTTCCGTATGAATAAAATAAAGAGACACCAACATTCAATCTGTGTAAAATAGATGTGCAACCAACTATTTTTACGCAGACGAGAACGGTAGACGTCTCAGGGCGTAGAGAGTAGCACATCAGCGAATACGATTAAACCCGACGATGCTTATATAATTTCATGCTACGTTTTAACTTTATATTTTTAGATAAAGCCATAATAAGGTTTCTGGCTAGTAGCATAATGAGCCCATCTAATCATAGTAAGGAAATCAAATACCGGGAGTTTAACAGCTCTTTGAATATCAGCTGCATACGGTGGTAAATCACTGCATTCTAATAGAATTGCTCCAATGTCAGGATTCTCATCGACCATCTTGATAGCTGCATCAACTACTTCTTTTCTTACCTTTTCATTATCAAACGATCCTCTACTTTCAATGATGGCCGAAAATTCAGGTAACCTCCCTAAATCTCTGACTACACAAATACTTGGATCCTCTATTCCACAACTTTTAAATAAATCAGGAGTAATTCCATGAGCATCTGCTGTTAACATACCAATTTTTTGATGAGGTTTTAAACCTGTTTTAATCCAAGGAACTTGAACAACACTTGAAAGAAATACTGGAATATCGACAGCTGCTGCAACTTTATCTTGGAAATTACCAAAAAATCCACAAGCTGCGCAGATGGCACGTGCTCCTTCCGCTTCAAACTCTTTTGCAGCTTTTATAATTTCATCCAATAAAGTAGGATCACCCGTATGAATTCTTTCTTGATTGCAATTTGGCACTACTTTTAGCCTCACAGGAAAATCATAGGTGCTTAAATTGGCAACATTTCCGGGTAAAACAGGGTACCAGCATTCATCTAAATAAAGGATCCCAACAGAATATCCTGCTACGTACTGACCTTTTTTCATCGTAATAATATTTCTTTCTTTTTCATTTCCTAAATAGCCGTATTCACGGTCATTGGTCAATACTTTAGAGCTCAATGTTAACTCCTCCTTATAGTTTCAGAGAATACATCTGTATTCTCTGAAACTAATAATCATATTAATTTTTTATTATTTTCACCCAGAAATAATAGATTTATTTAGTGATTCAACTTCATATCCTAACTTTATCAATTGCTCTTTAATCATTGCTTTTATCTCGTCATTCGGTTGTGTTAAAGGTTTTCTCACTTTTCCTCCTTTAATTCCAATCATGTCCAAGCCTGCTTTTACTGGACCTGGATAAGGATTGCCTTCCGCCTCCATTAAGCCATAAATGCCTGATAATTTATGATTCAGTTCACGCGCAGCCTTGAAATCGTTCTTCTCAGCTACCAGTTCGTAAAGCTTGACCATTTCCTTAGGAAGCAAATTGATGAGGATTCCAAAAGCACCCTGTCCACCAATAGTGAAAGTAGGAAGGATAAAGTGTTCTTCACCGGTAAATACAGAAAAGTTTTCAACATCCTTTGTTAAAGCCACAACCTCACATAGATGACCAAAATCTGCAGATTCTTTAACACTTACAATGTTTTCTTCCTGGCTTAACTCATAAATCATTTCAGGAGAAATGCTAACGTTCGTTGCTCCCGGATAATTATAAATGACAATTCCGACATTTGATTTTGCAGCTACTTCCTTGTAAAATTCAAGAATTCCTTCATTACTTGTCTTATGATAATAAGGAGGTAGAACGAGTCCCCATTTAGCGCCACAATCTGCAGCATAATTGGCAAGTTCGATTGTTTCCTTTGCAGTAGAACATCCGACACCTGCCATAACAGGTACTCTTCCAGCGGCATATTCACAACCAGCCTTGATTAAAGCTTTACGTTCCTCTAATGACATAACATGGTATTCTCCTGTTGTTCCTCCAACTAGAAGACCATGGATTCCACTTTCGATTTGAAAATCAATTACTTTCTTATAAGCCTGAAAATCAATGGTTTCATCATCATGGAATGGCGTGATTAATGGTACAACAAGTCCTTTTGGTATAATACTCATCATTTATTCCTCCTATTATTAACCTACTATTTTAATTTTTATTTACATTGATAAGTTTCAAATGCTTACAGCTGAGTTTTTCTTGTATCTAGAAAAATTCAATTTATCGATGTTAAAGTCCGTTGGCTCTCCTGTAATGAGCTGAGCCACCATTCTTCCAGTGATAGGCGACATACTAATGCCATCCCCTTCATGACCACTAGCGATAAAGAATCCAGGTACTTCTTCCACTTCTGAGACAATTGGGAGGTGGTCTTCAACCCAAGGCCTTACTCCAGCATAAGCTCTTATACAGTTAATATCTTTTAAGACCGGCAAGAAGCGAATTGCTCTCTCAGCTATTGCACGCATAACATCAACTTCAGAGCTTATATCAAACCCCCTAAATTCCCTATGTCCTCCGACTAGAAAATTATTTGCATCCGTGGGTTCAATTGTAAAAGCGACATTATGTTTTTCAACTAATTCACTAACATCTCTTTTAAAACTAATATCTTCGAATTTTGATAACATGTATCCAAATTCATGAACTTTTTGACTCGCCACCTTTAAAGGAGTTCTCTCAGAAATTAAAACCATTCCTTTTCTAGGTTTAATAGGAATATGAACTCCTACCATTTCAGCTAGTTTTGGTGACCATACACCGGCACAGTTAACAATCCTTTTCGTTTTAAAGGTGCCTTGGTCTGTTACAACACTCTCAACTCGCCCTTGAATATCACGTGTAATGTCCTGTACTGAGTGATAATCGTAAACTTTTAAGCCTAGCTTTTTTCCTTCTTCAACAAACGCATAACATAACTTATAAGGATTCATCGAAGAATCTACTTCAGTCCATATTCCACCGGCTAAATCATCAGCTAAATACGGTTCGATTTGTTGCAATTCATGTCTGTCAACCATTCTCATATCATAGCCATCTTCTGACTGTTGATTAACATACCCTCTGGCAATTTCTAATTCTTTCTCTGTTTCACAGACATATAGACTTCCTCGTGAAGCAAATTCAAAGTCAACTGAAAATTCTTTGGCTAATTGTTTAAAAAGTTGAATACTTGCAAAACCGATTTCTGTATCAATTCCAGGTTTTTTATCACAAATTAACGCTACTGCATCACATCTGCTAGAAGTACCTGATGCAACGCCGCCTTTTTCGATTAGTGCAACCTCAAGTCCTTTTTTTGCCAAATGATAGGCAACGCTTGATCCAATTACACCGGCTCCAATGACAATAACATCAAAACTTCTCATATCATTAATTCCCTTCAAAAAATCCCGATGGTTCTACTTTAAGGTTTACGTTAATTTGCTTCACTTCTAGATACTCCTCAAACCCATATGTCCCCAAGTCCCTGCCAATTCCACTTTGTTTGTACCCGCCCCAAGGTGCTTCATTAAACGTTGGGTGATACGTATTGATCCACGTAATTCCAGCACGCAATTGACGAATAACTCGATGCGCTTTCGCTCCGTCATTTGTGAATACAGCCCCAGCCAAACCAAAAACTGTACCATTTGCTAATTCAATAGCTTCTTCTTCTGTTTTGAAGGTTTGAATGACTAATACTGGACCAAAAATCTCTTCCTGAACAATTCTCATATTAGGTGTCGTATCTCCAAAAATTGTTGGCTCTACAAAATAACCTTTCTCAAAGTCACCCTCAACAATTCGGTTACCTCCACAAAGCAAGGTAGCTCCCTCGTTTTTTCCAATCTCAATATAGTCTAGAACCGTGTTCATATGATCTTCAGAAACTAGTGGTCCCATTTCAATACCATCTTCCCAACCTGGTCCTATTTTGATCTTCTTAGCTCGCTTAACTAATTCAGGGACAAACTTTTCATATAAACTTTCTTCTAATACTAGACGGGAGCCCGCTGAACATACTTGTCCTTGATTTGCAAAGATAGCAAACAATGCGTAATCAACCGCTGATTCAAAATCGGCATCAGCAAAAACGATATTAGGAGATTTTCCACCTAACTCTAAACTAATCTTTTTCACCGTATCGGCTGCTGATTTCATTAGCCCAATACCCGTATCAGTACCACCAGTAAAGGAAATCTTATCTACATCAGGGTTTGATACTAATTCAGCTCCTACCTTTCTACCAGAGCCCAACACCAGGTTCACAACACCAGGTGGAAATCCTACTTCATCAATAATCTCAAATAAACGAATGACTGATAGTGGTGTTTGTTGAGCAGGTTTCACTATCACAGAGCATCCTGCTGCAAGGGCAGCTGCAATTTTTTGGTTTGCCATTACTAATGGGTAGTTCCATGGAACGATAATGCCAACAACGCCGATCGGTTCACGGACTACCATCGCTTGAATGTCATCTGGTACGTCATAGGTTTGGCCATGTGGCTTTGTTGCTAACCCAGCATAATATCGTAATTGGTTTACAGCGTCTCCAACGTCTTCCAATGACTCTCTTAATGTTTTTCCATTATTCAATGTATCCAAATAAGCAAACTCTTCTTTTCTTTCTTCTAATTTATTTGCAACTTTAAGAAGTAGTTCTGAACGCTCTCTAGCTCTACTGTTCATCCAACCATCTACATAAAACGCCTTTTTTGCTGCTTCCACTGCTTTCCTAGCATCTTCTACTGAACCCTCAGTAACTAATCCAATTATTTGCCCATTCGCAGGGTTAGTAATTTCTCTCGTTTGATTGGATTCACTAAATACCCATTCTCCATTGATATACATTTTTTGAGTTGTACTATTGCTAACTAAAACTGATTCAATATCTGCTTTTTGTAAGATCATTACTTTCACCTCTTCATTAGTTGTCCATCGGAATATTAGGAAAATTTAAATATCGATTAATCTAAAGATACATTAGACCTTGAAGTTGTTCATTGGACAGTGTGTAAAACATATCTTCCGAAATATTTAACACTACCTTAGATCAGTAGTTCCTAAATAGGCATACTGTATATCCCTAGTAATCTTAAAATATAACCCCAAAAGCAGAATTCCAAAAAAGCGTCTGCTCAAAATCTTCAACCATTTATTTTTCGTAAATTCAATAACTCTTTGAATTTCTATAGCTTTTGTTAAAAAACACTTTTTTCTAAATTAATTTACATTTCTATATTATTAGATTTACTTTCCTTCACTATATATTCCGAATTCGGCGAATCTTCAGTATATTTATTTTCCCAAAAGTCTGCACCTTTTATCCCTAGTGTTGTAGGATTAAAAACAGGATCTTTTCCTTCTTTTTTCTGTTTTTCATAATCCTTTAATACCTTTAATGCTGGTTTTGTGAGAAATAAGATTGCAACGAAGTTCAACCAGGCCATACTTCCCATACCTAAGTCACCCATAGCCCACACTAGTCCTGCAGTTGCTACACTCCCAAAGAAAACCATTGCTAATAGGACTACCTTTAATACATGTTTAGGCCACATTAGTTTCTTTGCTCGATTTCGATTTATAAAAGCAAGGCTCGTCTCTGCCTTATAGTAATACGACATAAGAGTAGTAAAACAAAAGAATAGAAGAGCAATAGCAAGAAAAGAAGCTCCAAAGCCTGGTAGAATTGAATCTACTGCTAGTTGAGTGTATGATGATGGTTCTACATTACCAAGATTATTTGTTATAGGTGCTTGGCCCCCTGGCTTCACATCATACATACCAGTCAGAAGAATCATAAATGCAGTCGCAGAGCAAATAAATAAGGTATCTAAATAAACGGAAAAGGATTGAACCAACCCTTGTTTAGCTGGATGAGATACTTCTGCAGCACCAGATTCAAATGTTTCACTACCTATACCTGCAGCATTTGAAAAAGCTCCCCTCTGAACACCCCAAGTAATAGCTGAACCAATTAACCCACCAAAAGCAGCATTTGCACCAAAAGCACTTGAAAAAATAAGAGAAATAACACCTGGTATTTGAGAAATGTTTAAGAGCAATATCACTGTACATGCTAAAATATAAATAATAGCCATAATCGGTACTACTATTTCAGCAGCTTTAGCAATTCGCTTAACACCACCAAAAATTATTGCAGCAAGAACAACAACCAAAAAACTTCCAGTAATTACAGGCTGTACACCAAATGCATTATCCATTGCAAGTGCGATTGTGTTCGCTTGTACACCCGGCCAAAGTAGCCCCATTACCATCATTGTAATAATAGCGAAAATTAGAGCAAACCACTTTTTCCTTAAACCTTTATCAATATAGAAAGGTACACCTCCACGATACTCTCCGTCTAACTTACTTTTATACACCTGAGTTAGTGTTATTTCTATAAATGAAGTTGCACCTCCTAAGATTGCCATAAACCACATCCAAAAAACAGCACCTGGACCTCCAAATGCAATAGCGGTGGCTACACCGGCAATATTTCCAGTCCCAACTCGGCTACCTAATGACATAGATAACGCTTGAAAGGAGGATATACCAGACTTTGAACTTCCCCCTTGAAACGATAATTTCACCATATCCTTTATAGACCTTACCTGAACAAAACGGGTTACAATAGAATAGAATAATCCTACTCCTAAAAAAAGATAAACCAATGCCGTACTCCAAACGATACCATTCAACCAATTCACAATTGACTCCATGAAAATCCCCCTATTCTTTAAACCGCTTTTTGTAGTTTCAAACAAACTAATGTCCGACCTCATATAGAAAGCGCTTACAAATGCAATTATTAGATTAAACAATCAATATTGACGCATTACATGTGGTTCAAAATAGTTATGTCACTCACCTTCAAGTGTTTGCGGGGCTTAAGACTTTTAATTATTATATCAGCTACATCGTCTGGGTCCATATAACTATCCAAGTTTTCCCGCGCTAACTCATTTGACCATAAGTTCGTTTTCATATTTCCCATATAAGCAGAGAAAATATGAATATTTGAATCCTTCACTTCTAATGCAAGAGCATCTGAAAATCCACGAACACCAAATTTACTAGCACTATAGACGCTTTCCGTGGATTTCGCTACTTTTCCAGAACCTGACACAATATTAACAATGCTTCCTTTATTTTTCTCTCTCATACCAGTTAAAACTTCTTGGGTGCAGTATATTGTGCCTTTTAAATTGGTATCTATCATTTGATTAATATTTTCTTCCGTTAAATGTTCAATATACTTAAAAATTCCAACACCTGCATTGTTTACTAAGCAGTCAATCGAGTCTCTATCTGCTTGTATTTTTGCAATAGTATTCTTAACACTTAATCTAGAGGTTACATCCACTTCAAAGATAGAGTAATCACTCTCTAGTTTCGAAGCAGTCTCAAAAAGTTTTTCTTTCGTCCTACCTAGTAAACATACATGGCTCCCATTTGATGAAAACTTCCTGGCTAAGGATGCCCCTAGCCCACTTCCAGCTCCCGTAATTACAACTGATTCCTTCGTCACGACTGGCCTCCTTCTTCACAGTTCACCATCAATAAGTGTGAGCTTTTCTTAATGTTGTCGGGTGGCACGTTGAGCAACTAAATGAATACACCTCCTTTACCTCATAATATCTGCAAAACTATTTCTAACCTTTCATGCTTGTTCTTCTACTCCTATGAAGTTTAAGTAACGCACCTTAAACGTTTTCTTTATCTATTTAAATATAAAATATTTTCGGAATATTAACATTGGACATAATGTTAAATATTGAGAACTTGAAATCTTACACCAGTTCTATGAATGGTTACAGATAAAGGTACCCAAAAAAATAAGGCTTGTCCTATAAGGTCATTGAACCTTTGAGACAGCCCCATTATTTAGTAGATAATCTTTTAATCTCTTATAAAATATTTATTTGATCTTTTTCTCTATTTCTCACTATTAGAGCGTGTTGTACTCTATAAGACTTGCAATGGCTCCGTTCGCTACTCGTCTTACTATGAGAAACCCACTCATAGTAAGACTTTTAAAGATGTAGCGACTACGCTTATTGCTTCTTAGTCTGTTCAAAAAGGGAAAAAACCTACCTTTTTGAATAGACTCTATTATGAACTCCGTTTAATTGATTCTCTCTCCTTTGTCATATCGTCTATATTTTCCTTGTACTCTTTTTCCCAAAAGTCGGCACCTTTTATCCCTAGCTTCGTAGGATTAAAGACAGGATCTTTTCCTTCTTTTTTCTGCATTTCATAATCCTTTAATACTTTTAATGCAGGTTTTGTCAAAAATAAGATAGCTGCTATGTTTAACCAAGTCATGATCCCCAATCCTAAATCACCTAACGACCATGCAAATCCAGCAGAATTCGTACTGTTGTATAAAATACCAATTAAAAGAGCCATTTTTAAAACATTTAGCGGCCAAGTCAGTTTCACTTTTCGGTTACGATTGATATAGGCAAGACTTGTTTCTGCTTTGTAAGAATAGGCTATGATACTTGTAAACGCAAAGAAGAAAATTGCAATAGCAACAAAAGGAGCTCCAAATCCAGGTAACACCGATTCAACTGCTAATTGTGCGTTGATAGATCCTGGTTCAACCTCACCTAAATGATGTCTAATTGCGGTGCCACTTGGAGACACCACATTATACATGCCTGTTAGTAGGATCGTGAACCCTGTTGCAGAACAAATAATCAGCGTATCAAGATAAACTGAAAACGCTTGCACTAAACCTTGTTTAGCAGGATGGGATACCTCCGCAGCTCCAGTTTCAAACGTTTCACTACCAAACCCAGCAGCATTTGAAAAAATTCCACGCTGTACTCCCCAAGCAATTGCAGAACCAATTAATCCGCCAAAGGTAGCATCTTTACTAAATGCACTTGATAAGATGAGTGTTATTACACTAGGTAACTGGGAAATGTTTGCTATTAATATAATGAAACAAACCAATATATAGCCAATTGCCATAAACGGAACGATTATTTGTGTCGTTTTTGCAATTCTTTTTACTCCTCCAAAAATAACAGGACCGAGTAAAATAACAAGTAAGGATCCAGTAAGTATAGGACTAATACCAAATGCACTTTCTAAAGAAAGAGCAATTGTATTTACTTGTATACCAGGTACAAGAATAGTCATTGAAATCATCGTAACAATAGCGAAAACAATAGCATACCACTCTAACTTTAGCCCCTTCCCAATGTAGTACGGGGCCCCCCCTCGATATTGACCATCTTGTTTACTTTTATACACTTGTGCAAGTGTTGTTTCAATAAATGAAGTACTAGCTGAAAGAAAAGCCATAACCCACATCCAAAATAATGCACCTGGCCCACCAAAAGTTATGGCTGTAGCTACACCAGCTATGTTACCAATACCTGCTCTACTTCCAACTGACATGCTTAAAGCTTGGAAAGAAGATATTCCTGCAGAGGAACTAGTACCCTTAAAAGTTAACTTGACCATGTCCTTAATATGTCTAATTTGAAAAAATCGTGTAACAATCGAATAGAACAAGCCTACGCCTAAAATAAGATAGACCAATGCCGAACTCCAGACGATACCATTCAACCAATTTACATTTGATTCCATTAAAATCCCCCGGTCCAAAAGCTAAGTTTTCTCTCTAGAAATTCGTAATTATAGTTTCAAAAAAACCAATTTCATACTGGTACTTATTTTTCTGCCACTTTGATATTAATTAAATATATCTTACTTTCCGAATATTCACATTAGACACAGTGTTAAAGATCGATAGTTTCTAATTTTACATGATTGTTAGAACCGTTAGTATAAAATTTTTTTGAACGTTCGCTTATTTGGTAACAACATTGACTTTATAATTAGTAATAACAATTAATCATGTAATACTTCTAAACATGCTCTATAGATTTACTTCATTATAGAGATAATATGGCTAGTTTGATATACACTCATCTATAATAAAAACGACTTTCTCAACACTTAGAGAAAGTCGTTTTTTATCTTCACAATTGCCACATTCTACCTACACAGTTCATTCTGTTCCCAGTTTTCAACCTCTAGGCAAGACTATAGACTATTACTTTAATTGAAAAATGCTTTCTTTCAAAGTTTTGATAATAAATGAAAAGTCATCTTCTGTAATACTTAATGGTGGAGATAGCTGCAAAATATTATTATAACCAGCTACGGTGTCCCCATTTTTACCAATAATAAGACCTTTATCTTTACAAACACTTATAACTTTGTTTACTTTTTCAATACGGGCTGGTTCTTTTGTTTGCTTGTCTTCAACTAGCTCAATACCTAAAAGAAGACCTTTTCCCCGAACATCCCCTACGTTTGGATGCGCCTTTATTTCCTCAAGTTCTAGTAATAGACGTTCACCTAACTCTTTAGAGCGTTCAATGAGTTTTTCATTTTCAATAATTTCTAAATTCTTTAACGCCAATGCACAAGCGGCAGGATTACCGCCAAACGTATTAACATGACGGAAGCGATCATAATCTTCGCTCCCTATATATGCCTCATAAATCTCTCTTTTAACTGCCGTTGCTGACAAAGGAAGATATGCACTTGTTATCCCTTTTGCCATTGTAATAATATCTGGTTTTACTTCATAGTTCATAAACCCAAATGGTTTACCCGTCCGGCCAAATCCACATATCACTTCATCACAAATAAGTAATGCACCATGTTTCTCACAAATTTCTTTCACTTTTTTCATGTATCCATCAGGAGGCATTAAAATTCCACCTCCCGTAATGATCGGTTCCATAATGACGCCGGCTACAGTTTGGCTTAACTCCCATGTCATGATACGATCAATTTCATCGGCACTTGCGAGTGTATGAATATCATCTGGATTTCGGTAAGTATCTGGTGGGGCAACATGAAGAAATCCTTGCGCCAATGGTTCATATTTATACTTGCGTTGCGCTTGACCCGTTGCTGCTAATGCCCCCATTGAGTTACCGTGGTAAGACCGATACCGAGAAATGAACTTATAACGATCACGATCCCCTTTTTGGTGATGATATTGGCGAGCAATTTTAAACGCTGTTTCATTAGCCTCTGATCCACTATTAGAAAAGAAAATAACGTAATCATCACCGAGCCATTCATTCAATTTTTCCGCTAACTTAATGGCGGGTATATGACTATGCGCTAGGGGGAAATATGGCATCTCCTCAAGCTGTTCATAAGCGGCTTTAGCGAGCTCTTTTCTTCCATACCCAACATTTACGCACCAAAGACCTGACATACCATCTAAATATCGATTGCCATCAATATCTGTCACCCATGCTCCGTTTGCTTGGGTAATAATCAAATTCGATGGGTTAGGAGCCGCTCCTTTCATTGCATGCCATAGGTACTTTTCATCCGTTTTCTGCAAATTTTGTGTTTGTTCTGTCGCTCGCAAAACGATCAACCCCATTCTTCCTTTTTTGGCTCACTCTGACTAGTAACGAGCAGTAAGCATTTTTTTACGCGTATAGAATTCTACTCCATCTTTTCCATTTGCATGAAGGTCACCATAGAACGATTTCTTATAACCGGAAAATGGGAAGAATGCCATTGGGGCGGGAACTCCAAGATTGACCCCAAGCATACCAGCATCAATTTCTTCTCGGAATTGACGAACTGCTTTTGCATTGTTTGTATAAAGGCATGCTCCATTTGCAAAAGGTGATGCATTAGCTACATTAATAGCATCCGTCAAGTTTTTTACACGTACAACAGAAAGTACTGGTGCGAAAATTTCATCTTTCCAAATGTTCATTTCCTGTGTCACATTGTCAAAAATAGTAGGACCAACAAAATAGCCTTCTCCTTTTGCTGCATCGTCTTCACGTCCGTCTCGAACAAGTGTCGCTCCTTGTTCTACACCTGATTGAATGTAGTCAAGCGTCCGTTCCTTATGACCTTCACGAATAACTGGACCAAGGAACACACCTTCATCTAATCCATTACCGATAGTGATGCTATCAGCGGCTTGAGTCAGTGTCTTTATAAATTCATCTGCCACGTCTTCTTCTACCACAGCTACAGCTGCTGCCATACATCTTTCACCTGCAGACCCGAAGGCAGCGTTTATGATTTCTTTCGCTGCAAAATTAAGATCCGCATCTTTTAGTACCATCGAATGATTTTTTGCCCCGGCTAGAGCTTGAACACGTTTACCATTCGCTGCTGCTGTTCTATATATATACTCAGCAATTGGTTGAGAACCAACGAAGGATACAGCCTTAACATCCTCATTTTCTAAAATGCCATTTACAACATCATGTGCACCATGCACTATATTTAATACACCATCCGGGAGTCCTGCCTCTTTAAACAGTTCACCTAAACGATTAGCTAACAACGGTGTTCTTTCAGATGGCTTTAGAATAAAAGTATTTCCACATGCAATGGCTAGCGGGAACATCCAGCATGGAACCATCATCGGAAAGTTAAACGGTGTAATTCCTCCAATTACCCCTATTGGGTAACGGTACATTCCTGATTCAACATCTGTAGCTATATCAGGAAGTTGCTCTCCCATCATTAAGGTTGGTGCACCTGCTGCAAACTCAACACACTCTATTCCACGGAGGACTTCTCCGTATGCTTCATCGTAACTTTTTCCGTTTTCTAATGTAACAATAGTAGCTAATTCCTTCCAATTTTCAACTAATAGTTGTTGATAGCGAAACAAAATACGAGCTCGTTTAGGTACAGGTACCTTTCTCCACGTTTCAAATGCTTTTTTTGCAACTAATACTGCGTTATCTAGATCTTCCCGATTAGAAAGTGGTACACGGGCTATTACCTCTCCAGTTGCTGGGTTAGGTACCTCTTCAATTTGTTTACTTTTAGATTCTACCCATTGTCCACCTATATAATTTTTTAATGTTTCGACACTTTTTGTTAACTCCATTGTAAAACCTCCTATTTTGAATGTGTATCAATCTTTAAACTAATTATATTTGACATATAACCTCCAATCATTAGACACTGTGTAAAATATTCTATATATTTTTTCTACATTATGAGTGGTACCATCCTAGATTGTTTACAAGGTGTCGTATAAAAAAAGAAACCCTAATTTAGGGTTTCAATACAACTTACGATGACTTAGGTATAGAGGAAGAAGAATATTCAAAAAATGGTTTAGACGCAGAGGCATATTCATATGCAGAGATCGCAACTTCAATTGCTTGACGCTTATAAGGATCCATAAAATCATTCCCAATTAGTTCAAACAATTTATTTAAACGATGATAAAGTGTTTGACGAACAATGTGAAGCTGTTCAGCCGCCTCCTTTTTTGCCCCTTTACATCGCAAATAAATTTTTAATGTTTTTAGTAACTCGCCATTTGTCTGTTGATCATGTAATAATACAGGTCCTAAATAATCAATGATGAATTCACGAAGAACCCCTTGTTCGTTAGCAGCTAACACTAGTCGAAAGATATATAAATCCTCATAAAAGTACTCGCTTAATTCATTCGGCATTTTTTCTCTGATATTTAATGTTTCCTTTGCAGTATGGTAGCTGTTTTTTACATGACTTAAATTATTAACAAATTTACCGACACTAAACTCAAGTTGAGAAAAATTCTGTTTTTTTATGAAATCAGAATTTTTCAAACAGTCAATTCCTTCTTGTACCCTGCTCTTCAAATCATCAGTTTTCCGTTTATTAAGTAGTATAAAAACCATTTGATTTTTTTGTATAGAAGATAAGAGGAAGATACCTCGTTGCTCAAAAATAGAGCTAATAAATACTTTTAAGTACGTGATTTCCGACATTACTTGATCTAGATTATCTACTTTACAAAGTAAAACAGTACATCCATTGGGCTTAAGATTAGGTTCCAGCTCCGAAAGGTAATTGTGAATTTGTTCATTACTATGTTCTCCTTCAAGCCAACAACTAACCCATTCTGCTTCTTTAGCCTTGCTTTGTTCTTGGATATATAATTCGCGTAAAAGACTTTGAGCCAAGGCAATAGCACTTCGGTCTAAAATTAGAGATTCAAATTCAGTGATGGCATCCGATTCTGAAATAATAAACAGATCAGCAAACGTTTGATTCAAAGCTTGCACAGATTGGTGAGCAACATTCACATGTCTTGGTATCTTATTACTTTTCAGAAGTTCAAATAATTTTTCTTGCTCAGTTGGTGATTTTTTGGGAATAACGTTAACTTCTCCTTGAATAGAAATATAAAATATCGTCATCCCTAAGTATTCATATAAAAGTTGCAATATTTTTTGTTGTGGATTAGAGGAAAGAAGCAATTGATTTAATCTATTTGAGTATTCTTCTAAATCAGAAAGGACTTGATAATGTTTTCTTACTAAGAGACTATGTATCTCTTGTGTAATATCAATAAACCGCACTTCTTTAGTGAAAACAATTAAAGGAAATTTATGGGTGTCAGCCAATTCGATAATTTCTTGTGGTACGTCTGATATATACTGTCCTAATTCAATGCATAGTCCAGTTGCATTAGAGTCAATAAATTTTTTAACTAATAGAGCAAAAGCATCTTGATCTCCTTGCCACCCAATTCCTGTAGATAGTATAAGTTCATTACCGTTTAATAGATTTCCAATGGAGAGTACTTCTAAAACGTGGACCCATCTGACAGGCCGGGTAAGACCAGCTTTCCCCGCTATTACTTTCGCATGTCCAAAATGTTTATTCTGCAAAATTTCGTGCACAGATAATTTACTTTCAAAATTCATAGGTAAATCCCTCCAGAGTAGATTTCGGACAAACTACTATCTTGTTTAGGTGTTTTTCATATTAAACTAATCCTTATTTAGTCCTCGTACTTTAAACTAATAACTAGCAGTCATTCCCTTATATATACAGATCATTATATTCACAAACTTATATATCCTTTCAATATCACTGTCATATTTTCTCGCAAGGTTTTTTTCTGAATAAAATTAGAGTTCGCAAATGACAAAAATCCTTTAATAACAACATATTATTCATCGGCCCCTAAATTTATCAGTATTTAAAAGAAGAACTAGAAGGAAAAACCCCTCCTACAAGTAAAGCGCTTTCAATTATATTTAAATAACAATCTACCACTTTGTTATCCATTCATAAATTAAAACTTAAATAAAGAATTTTGACACATCAATCTATCCTAACATTCCACGGTTAAGTGATTAATGGCGGAAATTCTATTTCTGATTTGCACTAGTGTAACTGTAAGTAGTGCAAGATGAGTTAATTACAGTATACTGTATAAGATTCACATTAGTAAAATGAATGTTTATAATGTGAAACATGAGAAAAACTAATATAAGAAGGAGAATAAGATGACCATTAGTCGTTTTGAAGTCTTTTATGCTGTAGTTGAGTCTGGTAGTCTGACAAAAGCCGGAGAAATGTTAAATACAACACAATCAGGTATCAGTCATGCAATTACTAATCTAGAAACTGAATTAGGCTTTTCATTATTTCACCGTGGGCGATCAGGTATTAAATTAACAAATAATGGTGAACGCATGCTTGTATATATTCGTGATATCCTGAGCTTAAATGATAGAATGAAACAAGAGGCTGCAGCAATTAATGGGTTAGAGGTGGGTGTAGTGAGAATTGGTACATTTACAAGTGTCGCTACACAATGGTTGCCACATATTATAAAGCTGTTTGAAGAAAATCATTCCGGAATTGAAGTAAAACTGTTTGAAGGTGACTATTCTACTTTAGAACAGTGGATTTCAAACGGTGTAATTGATTGCGGCTTTCTCACTTCCCCTATTTCAAAATCTCTTGAATTTTTCCCTTTAAAAAAAGATAAAATGCTCTGCATCTTATCAGACCAGCACCCTTTTCATGCAGAGGAGAAAATTTCTTTTAAACAATTACAAACAGAACCTATGATTATGCCCAAACAAGGTTGGTCTAATGAAATAAAACAGCTTTTTAGCGAAAATAATATAAAACCAAATGTTAAGTTTGAGGTATCGGATGATCAAACCATTATGGCTATGGTGAAAAATAATTTAGGCATTAGCATACGGCCTGAAATGACTTTATCTGATATCTCTAGTAACATTCGTATACTTAATTTAGAGAACGATTCATTTCGATTTATAGGCATTGCTAGCAAACCAAATATGTCTCCTGCCACCAAAAAATTTATTGATTGTGTCCACACTTGGCTAAGTAATAACCATTTAATCGATTATTAACATATGAAGATCTATTTTAGAACTTTAGGGTAACTCAAATAGATTCTTCCCAATCAAGCCACTACCCTAGGGTTCGATAGTTATACTATTTAGCGCATAGATAGAATAATCATCATAATGAAGTGTAGAAAATCTACATCTATTGACAGGTTATTTTAAAATAGCATGAACCATTGTCCGACCAATATTTTCTACCTTCATTATTTCTCGCCTATCAATCAAAAGCCTCTCGAGATTCTTTATCGAGTGGCTTTATCTAAGTTTTAGTGTGGATGGTTACTGCGTTTGCAATGCTCGTATATGTAAGTGGTGCAAGCATGCCGACTTATAAGAAGGCATCTCAGCTACGTTTAAACGATGCTTCAAAAAGAAAGGTCTATTGAGATTGAAACGATCATTTTTTTACCTCTTTGACAAAAGCAAGCCCTGTCAATTGAATGAACGTGAATGTCATGAAAAGTCTTTCCACTCAACGGTTAAACCAGTCAAAAAAGCGCAGGAAACTTGATGCGAAGTCGTTTGCTGAGTTTGGAATCCCGTCTGTCAATTTATCAGCTGGTTATCTGCACGAGCATACGGATGATGAGGTTGTAGATTATAAAGCAACTTATGAGACGGTGAAATTGATTGAAGCGGTGCTACATGAAGGGTTGATTGAGGGGGCGAGGTTGATTCTTTGATTAGTAGTAAAGATGGTGAGAGACACCCTTAGGTTGAGGGTGTCTCTTATAGTTTTAGATATTGAAAATAGAATCATCGATTGAATTAGTTATCAATAGGAAGCAAAAATATAGGATGGTTTAAGAGTATTGTGACTCATTATAATGGCTTTTTTGTAGCGCCTGATTTTAGAAGATATAAATATAAAAATACAGTTAAACTTGCGTCCTAAAAGACTTAATTGTTTAGATTACAGCTATGTTTTCTCCAATAAATGACACGTTTGGATATCTAAAGACCACAATCCAGAATTCAAAACAACTTCTGATTTAGTCATTTCAATCTTTTTATGAAAGATTGGACCGTCCAACACAAAAGTATGGTATTCCCCTAATTCGCCCATAACGCAACTATCTGTTTGATGAATCTCGTCATAAAAACTCCAATCAAGGAATCTACCAGCCCATGTTTGGTCAAAATACTTAGTAGAAGCACGACAAATTACAGAATGAAAACCTTTGGATATAAAATCATAAAGAAGTTTAGAAGATTGGTTTGGTGAAATCCATACAGGGAATAAAGGCTCAATTCCCGATTTATATGCCACTTGCTTATTCCACTTTCTATCTTCTTTTGAATATAAACTCCCAAATACAATAGCTTCTACTCCAAATTTCTCTTTTAAGTGGGAAAATGACCTTTTTAGTGAAAGCTCATATTCCCCTGCTGAGTCTACCAAGATTAAAGGCAATCCCAATGCATTAGCTTGTAACTTTAAGATTTCTAACTGTATGCCATGTGCGTGATTTCGAGCATCTTTTTCTGAAACCATAGATAATAAACAAATAACCTCATGGTTTTCTTGTAGTACACGAAATAAAGCAAGACAACTATCTTTCCCACCACTCCAGCAAACAGCTACCTTTTTCACTTTATTTTCTTTCAAATTCCCCACAACCTTTTAAGTGAGTTTTCTGTGAATACCTTATCATGAACTAGATATTTAAAAGCGTTATCCTCATTAATTAAAGTTCCTCTTGCTTTGGGTATATAGAATTGGCAAGCTACCTAAAATCCATTGTCAACTAACGAATTCCTATAATCTGAAAACTTAACGAACAAATGCTGATTTATTCGTTGAAAGAGCATCCATAAACCAACAGGGGTGCATTTCCAACAAGTCTTGCGGAAGATCTTCCTGTCCAAAAAACTGGATATCAAGTAATTCAGAAGAATTGCTTCAAAGTTCTCCACCTTAAATTTCGGCTAGAAAACACGTTGTTATGAAGTGGACGATTTCCCCACTAGGATAAAAAAATAACTGCGACTTAGGATCAGAGTAGACACCAATTAGTCTAGTAATTTGTATACCTAAGTTCGTCTGCTGTAGAACTAAACGCCTGATTGTGAAAGCTAAAAATGTACTTCCTAACACATCGAAGTCCTAATGTGAGGTTTAAATTAAGAAATTAATTTGATCTCTTCCAACCTATTAATATGTCCCCATACTGGAGTAATTTCTGTAATAATTTCATCTTTAACTATATGTTTTAGTTCGTTTTTCTTTTGTTTAGCTACTGTTAATTGATTAATAGTAGTAAAGAAAATGAATGAATGATTTTTCATTTGCCGACCTTCTCTAGTTGTTGGGTCATGTAAGTCAAAAAACAATTCTAATAATTCCTTATAAGATACCTTCCAGGGATCAAACCAAATTTCTACTATATCTATATTTGCCCCTTTTAATTGTCCTATTTGAACACATTCAATCCCACGAAAACCTGTAATAAATGCTTTTTCACTGAAAAATTCGCTTGCACCAAACACTGCTCTTTCCATTATTTTCGCTCCTTTGAGCGATAAGCCTTCTATCCGTTAAAAAAACCCCTCTTTGATTCAAAGAGAGGTTAGTATAATGAAATACATCGCTCTCATCTTTCAAAGGTTAACACCTTTGCAGGAATTAGCACCGTTCAAGTCAAAATTTGACTTGATGGTTGCCGGGTTTCACAGGGCCTGTCCCTCTACCACTCTAGATAAGAAGTTTATCGCTATTTAATTTTTTAATTATTTAACAACTTTATTGTTACTAATACTATCAACCAATTATCTAAAAATCAAGTGATATTTTTAAAATTTTAAAAATTATTTCATCATATAAAGGGTTCCTGACCCCAGTGTTTTAAAGCACTGGGGGTCAGGAACCAAAATTAAACAAAGGGCAATACATAATTTAACAGCATCTACAAAAGAATATCCCACTTATTATGAAATTCACCATTACATTTCTCCCCCTCCCTTATATATACAAATTGAAGGAACCATAACCAAAGGGGGAATGTAAGATGAAGTCAGGAAGAATCGAACAGTTTACTCATTTAAGTGAGTTTAAAAGTGTGAAAGAATTTAACGAGTCGATGGCTGCTGCGTTGGATATTCATGGCCATCATTTTACGAAAGGAGAACGAATTGCGTTCATCCAGCTGACTCGTTTTTGTGTGAAGGTCATTGGCGTTTGCAATGCTCGTATATGTAAGCTTGTACAAGCATGCCAGCATACAAAAGGAGGCATCTCACGTTCTACCTTTGAGCGAATGCTTCGTAAAGCAAGGTTTTTAGGAATTCTCTCAAACTATCGGACGAAACGAGCAAAAGGTGGTTATTCACACAGTGTCTATGTCTTTCACCGCTTTGACACAAGCAAGCCCAGTCAATTGAATGAACGGGAAACTCTTGAAAATCCTGTCCACTTTAACGGGTTGAACCGACAAAAAATGCACAGGAAACTAATTTCATTAAAACTAAAACTTTAAATAATAAAGATCTACGTAAGGGAACATTGGAACAGATCAATCTTCATGATTTAGATGAATCGTTTACTCCTACTTATGTTCCTCAAAGATTTGTAAAAGCCGTTAAACCTTTTTTCAATTGCGCAACAGAGATTTGTAAGTTATGGAATCAAACTCGTTTCGCTTAGCAAGGTTTACCAAAAGTATTTCAATTGAGTCCTTTGATGATTTAATCAAAAAAGCGCTCAAATTAACGGTTTATCAATATAAAAAATGCCGCATTCGAACAACCTTTACCCAATATTACTACGGGACTATTTTTAAGATGTTTACATACAAGAAACGGATAGCTCATGCAGAAAAAACGCAATGGGGTTCATGGTTCGATCAAGGGTTTGGAGTGGAAGTGGAATGAGATAAATTACCACACCAACATGTCGTTATGATAAATAAAAGAACAGTCATAAGAACATTGAGAAAACCATCTGATTCTTCTTCTGATAGTTCGCTTAGAATATATGCGATCGCTCTCTTATAAGCTTTCGTTGATACTTTTTTCTTGTGAATGGAAACAAAGAGACAAACTTCTTTATAAAGTATTGTGAAATGATTACAGAAAAGGTTCTTTCAACAGTTGAGAAGTTACTTGTTATAGTTGGGATCAATTAATACACAAAACTACATCTGTCTTTATATGGAGAGATGGGCATGAAACCCTCTTACGGGTGAGTAATTCTTTCCCACTGCACGCTTTCGCTAAATGTTCATGCCCGTAGAGGATCCGTGTCAAGCCCACGCTATATTAAAATTCTTTCTCCAAGTTTGTGGTGGCTCAATTTTCAATTGCGAAATACACCCGTACTTTCTACCCAGGCTACCTTCAAGAATAATATCTATAAAAAATAGGCCAACCAGAAATATTTCTGGCTAACCTCATAATACGATCTGGTCCTATTGTTTAAAAGAAGTAACACCTATTTATTAATGGGAAACGATTTTTAATTAAAATCACTAAATTCATATTGAGGTAGCACAATTCTTAAAGTTGTCCCCTTCAAACTACTTTCAAGAACTTTTATTTCACCACGATGTTCAAAAATAATTTTTCTTACAAATGGAAGTCCTACACCCATCCCAGCGTTTTTTGAAGATATGAAGGGATCAAAAATATATTCCCATTGGTCAATTGGTATTCCTTCTCCAGTATCGGAAATATCAATGATGATTTGGTCATCTTTAATTTGTGTATAAATAATTATTTCTCGCTGTTTATCCTCGTCATTAATGGATTCACAGCTATTTTTTATTAAGTTTACAAACACTTGCTTAAGATAGGTGTCGCTAACGTATGCTTTTAGAGGTTTATACTTTTCTAAAAACGATACTTTTACTCTGTTTTCTTTTATTATTTCCGATGTTATGTCGATCGCTTCTTTAATGGCTTCATTTAAGTCTGTCAATTTGAATTCAATCGTTTTTGTATTTAGATATTCCGTATAACTATGGGTTAGATCCTCCAATTGTTGAGTGGATTTTTGAATCATTTCAACCATTTCGATACTTTGTTTTGGTAAAGATGCCGTACGATGAAGCAGTTTCGAATAGGCTTTAATTATCTGCAAATTATTTTTGACTTCATGAATGAGACTTGTCGCTATATCCCCTGTGTAATCAAGTTTTTTTTGGCGTTCTATTAGTCGATTATACTTAAGAGTTATTAAATTATTCATCTTAACAAAGGAAAAAACGATAATAGATGAAAAAACAATGACTCCCATACTACTGAAAATGGCACCTGTTCCAGGGATAAAGTTCAAAAAGCCCGTTACAAATAACAGCATTGAACAGAAAGAAAATGTGCTTAAAAATGATTGTAAATAAACATTTTGAATTCCTCTAGAAATAATAAAAATAAAGATCAATAGAAAAAGAAAAATACTTGTATGTAACAGGTAAAGACTATGGAACTCTCCGTAAGTAGGAAAGTAAAGCCTCGTGTCTGTGTTCAAAACATTAACTACTCTTAATCCCTCAATCCCAAATTTTGTCCAATTAAGCACATAAATAGCTATAGTCCACACAAAAAATAAACATAATACTTTAGTGTTGAATAGTGATAAAGTAAGTTTGTACCAGGTCGTATTCTTAAAATTCGGAGCATGCTTTTTAATAATCAAGTAGGTTAAATAAAAGGTTAAAGGTACAATAAATGTTGGTCCTACTCGAAAAAGACGAAATAAGAGCAAAATAACATTTTCAGGTAAGAAATCCTTTAGGTACAAGACACCGATATCAATTTGCCAAAGACTAATAGACAACATAAATAATAATAAAGCAATCCCCAACTCTGAACCTTTATAAATCCTCAATACATTTATTGCTAAAACTAAAGGGATTAACCCAATAGCAATGATTAATGATGCAATCACCATAGTTATTCATCCCTTTTGTATTTTTTCACATATTTGTGGAGCTTTTATACCGTCTCCTGTTACGACAATTTTACTCAAATTATACCAACCTTTTAATCTACTAACTATAAATCTTTTAATTATTCCAGATGAATCGATTAAAACCTACGTTAATTATTCGAAAAAAATACCAATAAATGTTATTTTATTATGGCTTTAGTAGGAGGGATATACTAAAATAATACTCATAGTTTAGAATGAGGTTCTTTAACTAGTAAGTAAAGAGAAATATGAACGTTTTTCTATTTTTATTGAAGTTCATTTATTAAACCTTCGTTTCACTAACATTCATCTCCGCTGTTTTTCTTCAAAAGAGTACTTCTTGAACGTTCATATGTTCACTTAAAATTGTTCTATTTATGCTCGGTCTACTAACCTCACTACGATTCCCACAGAGACCTTAATTGACGAAGTGTGTTACTTTATTTTCCACCAAGCTAGGCTTTTACCTGAGACCTCACCTATATGTTTAATTTTCTTCTACAATATGTAAAAAGCGAACATCCCGCTGGCGATTCGTTTCAACTACAAGGAAATGAATCATGTTGTCCATTAGACGATTTTCGTGGAGTTAGATACAGATGGTGATGTTTGTACAACCTGCTTAATTCGATTGGTCATTTCCTCTAGAACCTTATTGCTTTCATTTGCTCGCTTCACAGTGGTGTCTGAACCTGTAGCAACCTCTTGGATACTCATTGTTACTTGTTCGTGGCCTCTGTCGTTCCATTTATGCTTGCAAGAAACTGTTCGGAAGATGTAGTCACTTGTTCTGCTGTTTCATTAACTTTACCAATTAATGTTTATAGGTTAAATACCATTTGATTGAGCAGCGGATAATTGACCAATTTCATCCTTAGAATGATAATCAATTTTCACCCTTATTAAACTATGGATTAGCTTGCTTAGGGTAATAAGAAAGAAAATAAGGACACGATAAAATTTCAAAAAGACTCGCTCTTTAAACGCGCCTGATTGCGGAAGATCATCGCTTAAATCTTATTGAAGATAAGCAAACTTTAGTTAAAGAAGAACAACATTAAATTCTCTTTGATATTCTTTAAGCAGGTAACAACCTCTCAACTTAGTCTAATTCGATAGAGGCAAAAAGAGCTGTCGTATGACAACTCTTACAATTTCACTCTGCTTTAACCCTGGCCGCCACCACAGCAAACGAAGGATTTCTTATTCTCTCTCTAAAATAAAAATATCCAACTAACCACCACTATAAGTGCCAATACTGGAATTAAAACGAGATACATCCATAGTTGATTATTAATACTTTTATTACTACTATAATTTGTGTCCTCAGCTTTTGTAAGTAACAATGTAACAATAAGTGCAATTATACAGATAATAGAAACTAAAATTATTAGAAAATACATTTTTCCTCCTTTTATAACTCCTCTAAATTTATTCCCACGTTTCTTGCAGCTGTTAACTAAAAGGAAATCTACTGTTTTTCTTCATTTACGGTTAATTGAAACACATCTTTTCGAGCATAGTGCCCAACTACATCAAAATCAAAATGGCCACGTGTGATGTCGTCTAAATCCAGATTGGCATAAAGGATTTCTTCTTTTCCAAATACAGGTTCAACTAAAAATTCCCCAAGCGGATTAACGATGCAACTGCCACCGCCTGTAATCTCGTCTGGCAGATTTTTCATCTCCTCTCTTTCAAGTAAATCCTTTTCATACATATCCTTCGTTGAATATTGATTACAAGATAAAACAAAGCAACGTCCCTCAATTGCAATATGCTGCATAGAAGCAAACCAAGTATCACGTGAATCAGCAGTTGGTGCAATATAAATCTGAATACCTTTTTCATATAGCGCAGCACGTGCAAGAGGCATATAGTTCTCCCAACAAATCAGGGAACCGATTTTGCCATACGGGGTATCAAAAACGGGGAGTGTACTGCCATCCCCTTCACCCCAAATGAGACGTTCACTACCTGTTGGTTTCAGCTTGCGATGTTTTCCTAACAATTTCCCATCTGGACTAAAGAAAACCACTGTACAATAGAGTGTGCCACCACTTGTGTGTTGGTCGCGTTCAATGACACCAATAATAGTATAAGCACCTACCTTTTTCACTGCCGCGCCTAGTTGATCTGTTTCTGGTCCTGGTACTGTTATAGCATTATTTGCATAACGTAGAAAGTCATCCCTTCCGCTGTCAGATCGGCTACCTACCACCGCTCCAAAGTTCATTCCACGTGGATATGCTGGAATAAATGCTTCTGGAAAAACAATAATATTGGCTCCTTGATCCCCGGACTCTTGAATTAACTTTATTGCCTTGTTGATAGATTTCTCTTTACTCATTACGATTGAACCTGCTTGAACGATTGCAACTTTACATGTTGACACCTGAATCCCTCCATTGAATATAAGTGTAAAAGTGATCATTTATAATGTAAAATATATGAAAAGCATATTGAATATGCCTAAAAGGAATAATGGGGGAATTCGGTGAATTTACGAGACTTCGAGGTATTTAAAACGATTGCGGAATGTAGAAGCTTTTCAAAGGCAAGTGAGCAGCTATTTATCGCACAACCTTCCTTAACTAAAACAATCCAAAAGTTGGAATATAAGCTTGGGGTAACACTCTTTGATCGTTCTAATCGGATTATTCGTTTAACCGATGAAGGGCAACTTGTCTATGAAAAAGCGATTACAGTGTTACAGCAAATGAAAGAGTTAAAAATAGAACTTGAAGATATGAATGAACAGGTACAAGGGCATTTAAAAGTCGGTCTGCCACAAATAATTGGTACTTTTTTCTTTCCACAAGTAGCAAAGGCTTTCTTAAAGCAGTATTCAGGTGTCAAACTTGAAATTGTCGAAGAAGGAGGTTTGAGCGTAGAAAAGCTCGTTGAAAAGGGTGAAGTCGATGTAGCATTTGTGGTGTTACCTACACAGAGCAAGGAACTAGAAGAACAACTCATTTTTGAAGCTCCGTTTGTTGCCTGTTTGCCAAAAAATCATGTTTTAAGAAGTGATCATCATATTAAACTTTCACAACTGAAACAGGATAACTGGATATTGTTTGATCCTACATTCGCCTTGCGCCAAGTGGTTCTTGAAAGTTGTCGTAAAGAGCAGTTTGAACCGAATATTGCATTTAGTACAACGCAGTGGGATTTGTTAATGGCATTAGTTCGTGAGGAAATAGGTGTTGCTATTGTTCCAAGTCCATTAACCGAAATGAGCGCACAGAATGTTTGTGTAAAAGAGATCAGTAGTCAGTATATCCCTTGGAAAATTGGAATCGTTACGAAGAAAGAACGATATAAATCACATGCGTTACAGGCTTTTTTAAAAGTAGTATCCTATGTTTACAAATAGGCTGGTTAGAACCGCACATATTAGTCATATTTTAAATGTGCGGTCCTTATTTATTGTTTTCTTCCGAAATCTGTTCCTCCACTTCCCTTAGTAGCGATGGCATCGAAAAGGTTCTTGAGGCTTAAGACCTCGTGGGTTAACGTTATGGATCTTTTCCTATAAATACGAATATACGTGAAAAACAAGTTTATACACTCTCTAAAAAATATCGTCAGAAAAAAGGTTGGTCAAGTTAACGAGTTAATAAAATAAAAAAGGGCTGTAGTTACAGGAACGGGTTCGTTTCAGGAGTAGAAAGTATTAATCCGCATACCAAAGAGCAGCACTATTGAAGGTTACTTAACAACCAAATTAGCTCCAAAAAAAGCACTGGAATTAGCCAATGCATTTTTATAATCTTCATTAAACTTTATTAAACTCAAGCACCCTATACTTCAATATGTGATGACACACGGATCCTCATTCCGCTATTTCTTAAAATCTTAAATACCCTTTAAATCAACATATAAAAGGAGTCCAATTAATGTGCTAAATGAACTCCTTTTTCTATTACTTTTTTAGTTTTTCTAGGGTCTAAACCGAACCCGTTATAGTTACAGTCCTCTTTTTTAGGAATTTCCAATCAACAATTTGTGAAGTATTTCACTTAAACTAACGGGGCTTATCTTAAATAAGACATATAAATTAAAACGCTTGGATTAGATTAATCCAAGCGTTTCTGTACTGTTATTTAACTCGTTATTTCTATTATGATTTATTTTACATTTTCTCCACAGAATCAGAACTATTTAGCTTCAGACTGTACGCCTAAATAGCAAATGCGTGATTTCCTATAATCTTAATCACTTCACGGGTAAAAATCCAATCACTTGTTGCTGTTTCAGGGTTATAGAAGAAGAGTGCCTCCTCTTCATTTCCTTGATCAAGCAAAGCTTCCGTAACGGCTTTATACGCATCCTTATCGGCTGGTTTATTAATTGAATCATTTCGAACTGGTTCAAATGCATTCTCTTGATAAATCACTTCCTCAATGGTATCAGGGAATTCTTCGTGTTCGACACGATTCAACACAACTGTTGCCACCGCCACTTTACCAACATATGGCTCACCTTTCGCTTCCGCGTGAACAAGTTGAGCAAGTAAATCTTTTTCTTTGTCCGAGATTGTTAGAGAATGATCTATGTTTTCGTCTAAGGTCATTAAAGGATTAATCTCATTATCAAAACATAAGTTTTTTATGTGATTTTCAGTTTTATCGATACCATATTTTACGCATAATAATTCCACGATGTCACCAGTTTGAGTAGAAATTTCAGCTTCAGCATTTCCTTGAATTGCAGTATAAGAACCCATTACTAGGATCATTGTAATTAGTAAGGTAAATAATTTTTTCATTTGTTAACCTCCTGTTTATAGAATGATACAGGCCCATCTACAAAGGCTAACAGGTTTACCTAGAAACCTCATTAGTAGATTATTGGTAGGTTAACCATTTATTGTTGTTCCTCGTTCATGGTGGGACAAGGGGACAGGTTCATTGTCCCAATTCTTATGACGTGTTTTCTATCTTTATTTCCTGTTGAAGCTAGAATGAATGTACTGTCTTTTTTTCAAGGTTATCTGTGCATAAAAGAGCGCCTAATTCGTTGGGACGCGATAACTGTCCACTCGTCCTTTTAAAAAGCATATCAATGGACTTTTGTAGAAAAAATTGGTATATTCTACATCGAAAGCGACTTTTTAAGGGGGCAATTAAATGAGTGAACTAATAAAAAAACAATTTGCTATAACAAGAAAAAAATTGTCTGAAACGGTAGAAGGTGTTTCATCCGAATCTTATGATATTGTACCTGAAGGTTTCAATAACAACATTCGTTGGCAAGTAGGTCATATCTTAGTCGCAGGGGAACTCTTCTTGTTCAAAGATCAAGAAAACCTTCCAGCGAATTATAGCGAATTTTTTAAATCTGGCTCAAACCCGGCTAATTGGACAAGCGATGTTCCTTTAGTTGAAACACTGTTTAGACAATTAAACGAACAACTTGTACGTATTAACGATATTCCTAATGAAGTCTTCAATCAAAAATTACCAGAGCCCTTTATAGGTAATGAGACAGTAGGAGAATTAGCTGCATTTGGTGCTTTTCATGAAGCATTGCATTTAGGACAAATTCAATCACTAAAGCGACTTATTGAAGCGACTCAAACAAAATAAATAATGTAACGAAAGTAACCGCCATTGCCTATAAGGCATTAGGCGGTTATTTCATCTGAGGGACAGAAGGACAGGTTCATTGTCCCAATTCTTACGACGTGTTTTCTATCTTTTATTCCTGTTGAAGCTAGAATAATGATGCCATCCCATCCGAAGACCTGCAATAATGCTTATTTTTCGGGAGGCAACACAATGGCTGTAGCTGTTACCACAGTTTCCTCTAATTTATAACCGTAGTCGGTTTCAGTAACTTCATAAGCCTCAAACCTATACCTACCTACGAGCGCATTTCTACTTTCAATTCAAATGTTCTTTCGTTGCTATCGACATCTAGACCGTTAACGTTTTTAAGTGTAAGACACCTAACTATCGAGACAATTGATTGGAACTCCACTCCTTCTTGATTTAGTTTGACGGTCATATACGTATGACGTTCGGCTGCACATTCTGTTGAATCAAGAGCTTTTTCACTGTAGCTGTCTTCCATTTCAATCTCGTACGTGCCCTCATTTTCGTATATATTTGACGTAATAAATCGGTTCATATTCCCCGCTACTATCCAGTTTTTTTTATTATCTAAATCACCAATATTCATATAAATATATCCATTTCCCCTAATCTCTTGCCCAATTGTCTCCCCACGTCGCTCATATTCTTTTGTCACGTATTTTCCCTTCAAAAATAACACATCAAAATCCCAAAAAGAATGAACCGAGAGAACGATGCCTGACCCCAGTGCTTTAAAGCGCTGGGGGTCAGGAACTTACCCTTTGAACAAACTCAGGAAATACAAAAAAAATCAGAATAAACGAAAAGAGAAGATAGCCAGTATGAACTTGGCTGCCCTTTTTCATATATCTCAAGAGAAAGTTTATAAGACAATCAAAATGACAGCTGTAGTTACTTGAAACCTTACAATCCTAATGTTTTATTCGGTACTTTAATACGGAAGTAAATTTTATCGTTTTTCAAATCAAATTGCTGTACCTTTACCTTGAAATTACTTTTCACTTCCATTTGCGTAACAGCAATATAGATCAATTGGTTTTTGGGGTCGATTTCTACCCATTCTGGTGTTGGCAACTTTTTCTTAACGTATTCAAGTATTTTCTTTTTCGGCAAATGTAGTAAACCGAGAGACATTACAGTTGGACGTAAGACAAGATCCCCGTTTTCTTGTACAGAGGGTTCCAATGTAATCGCAATCGGAATGTCTGTTTGAAAGGCTTCAATAGAACCCATCAAATGGACATCATCATCGAAGTCAACAGAATATTTATCTTCTTTATCCTTCAATAGTTTATCTACATACCCATTAACAAGTTCGTTTAAATTTTGCTTGCTCGAATGTACTGTGAACTCGGCACCCGAAACCTCTTCAATAAATTCTTTTTCAGGTATTTCTGAATCAGAAACGGGCCACAAAAGAAGAATGAGGAAAAGAAAAAGGAGAAATACATTCATTCCTGCTATACTTAGAAATAAAATTTTCCATGTCGTTTTTTTTCTTGGTTCATCCAATTGATTTCACCTTTCTTTTGTCTTATTCTAAATTCTCTTTGGTTATCTCAGTTTCTTCACTGAATTTCACCAAATATTCTAAGACACGCGTTGCAATTAGTTTGTGGCCACTAGTATTTGGGTGAAAGTTATCATCAGCTAATAACTCTTTGTCGGAACTAGTAAATAAGTCTTTTGTTGGAATATAATACACATTATCAAATTCCTCTGTAACTGATTTAGCTGCATCATTCCAATTATCCACGATCATTCCTAATTGTTCGATATCATCAAAATAACGTTCAAATGGATTAAAAAAACCAATTAAATAAATTTGTGTATCTGGATTCAATTGATTAATTTTATTAAAAATGACAGTTAATCGCTCTATATATTCCACTCTTTCTTCTTGGAAAGGCTCGATAGTAAGATTAGTAAAATTATTTTTTACAACTTTCATAATGTCGTTGGCACCAATTGTTATTAAGATAATATCAGCCTCTTTAATAGAGGATGCAATTTCTTCTTTGTCCAACCGTTTTAATAATTGATCTGTACGGTTTCCTCTTTTTCCAAAGTTTTCTATCGTAATATTTAAGTTATTACCTTCGAAAGTGTGGTTTAGTATCCCGACATAACCGCCCCCCTCTGTCTCATCTCCTACACCTTGAGTGAGGGAATCGCCAATTGACACAATCTTTTGATCCTTTTTGACTAAATCAATTGCACCTTTCACTACTTCCCTGACCTTTTCCTTAATTTCTTCAGTTATTGGTTTATCATTATGGTTCTCTTCTACTAGTTTTTCCTTTTCTTCTCCTACATTATCTCCTAAAGGATTCTCTATTTTTTCTCCCTTAATAAGCGAAGATGCAGTTTGCACTCTTTCTAGTTTTGTTTGCTTGAAATCTGGAAGAAATAAATATAGAACGAAACACACTAATAATAAACTAGCAATAATGATCGCTGCTTTTTTTCCCTGCACGTTTACACCACACCTACCATTGTAGTAATATCATTATCTATTTCCCTAAGGCACAATTCTTAGGGGCAATAGTCAATTCATTTTATCATTCAAACCAACATTTCGTAAAACATCAAATTATAGTAGCTTAATCAAAAGAATGCTAGACATGTAGTAGCGATATAATACAATTCAAACTTATATAGGGAAGCGTGTCCGATATAGTTTAGATGACTTACTTAATAAACGAAAAACATGAATGGCCTAAAGAAGAGTAATAGAACTATTTGCTGTTATATGAAATAAATGAAAAACTGACGCTACCCCTTAAGGATAGCGCCTGATTGTTGAAGATCTAAACTATAAAAATAAGCTCTTCAATATCATAGTATGTTTAACTATTTAACTCCTAGTAAGCCCTTTAAACGATTACGATCAAAGCCCATTTCTATCTGATCACCAATAATAATAGTGGGTATCACTTTCTTACCCCCGTTAATTTCCATCATCTTCTTAAATACTTCCTTATCCATAACACTATTGTCTTGATAGATAAAACCATTATCTAAGAGAAACTCTCTTGCTTCCCGACAGGAACTGCATGGGGGAGCGTGGAAGACAACTATATTCGGATAGTCTTTTGATGAATCCCGTAAGGAAAAAGTGTGAAGTTCCCCTGTATGCGGCAGTGTTAACTTAATCTCATAACAATAAAAAGTAGTTTCGGATGACTCCAATTCCGGAAACAGTAAATCACGAATTGTTCGTGTATTTCCTACTGTAGCACGTAAATCAATGACTGTATATCCGAATAATTGCTTTTGAGATTTTATGGTAAAATGATAATTTTCAGTTGTTGGGATATCAATTTTATGGTCGTCCTTTATTGTGATGAAATAGCAAAAGGTCATTTCATTCGATTCCAATGCTTTTGTTAGCTCTTCTTGATAGTCATCATTCTTACTAAACAGCATTAACCCGTGATCATTTTGCTCAAAAACATGTAATACTCCTGCTGACGTACTTGTTTCCATTTGTGCCAACCACCTGTTATGTTGAAACAAGCGATTAAGAAGTGTCCCGCTTTCTGATTCATTTTTTGGGTGAACGGCAATCCCTTTTGGTTTCTTGACAGCCATCACGGAAGGACTTTCATACCAAATATCTAAGGGGCCTTCATCAATTGGTATTAAAGGTTTTTTCTCCATATGTAATACAAACCTCCTTTTAAAATATGAACTACCTTGCTGTTACAAAAGCCTTTTTCGTTATTGCTATAGGTGGTCTAAAAGAAGGACACGGCTATTTCCTTCTCGAATGGACATTTCAGTAATTTCATTACACAATCTGTTTAGTGCTTACAGAAAGTTTTATTAAAAGTAGTGTAATTCATTAATTGAAATAATTCAATTTAAGAAAAAGGTTTATTCAAGAATAACCAATTACCAGGCCAATAGAAGAAATCAATTAGGATTGCGATTCATTTGGATCGTATAAATCTCTGCGCAAACACACGTCTCGATGTCGTAAAATGTTCTTCACCTATAACTCTAAGCCAAATTTCATCATCAGTCATTACCCCAATTCGTTTTGCGAACGATAGCCCAGCAATTATAAGCACTTAAACCAAAATCTCTTAGAAATTTATCTGCTTTGAATCGAGCTTATCTTAACTGTTTCTTCTTCACATTGAAGTTTCTTTTGCTTACTTCGTTTTCTCTTCTTCTAGTTAAATGGAAGACAGCAGCCATTCAACCCACAAAAGAAACCGCTTACAAAATAAGTTAATTTACTAGTAGAACACTAATACGTGTTTTACTCCTACTAATGTATACCCCCAAAACACATAATATTACAAAAGTAGTTAAGCATATTCTCTCTTTAATTTTGAAAAATATGAGAAATGACTGAACTCTGTGATCTTATAGGTGAAAATATAGGAATTGTTCAAAGTTTGAGAATATAAAGACCTCTTGTAGTTTAAATAACATGATAATTTGTTCCAATAATCACTTAACTTCGAGGGTGAAAGTACCGTATCCGCAATAATGGCTAGTGCATTGAATGTAGGTATTTTTTAGAGGATTAGATGGCCAGAATAACCCATTAAAATATGATCATTCTGACTTATGATGAGTTGGATGTATATGATGACTATTCAATGTATTGTTACTTTCATAGAAAGATCCCACTATGATTGCCATAAAGATAGCAACCGTTACACATGGAATAAGGATCGATAATTTTTTAATTTGAGATCCATTCACTTTAAATTGCTTTAATATACCCGCTTCCTGTTTGACCATTCTTGTCAGCAAAAAGAACAAAAGAATGGTAATCATGATTAGGGCAAAGCTCAAGATGAATATGGAGTTTATTGGTAACATTTCTCCCATCATGGCTCCCATCAAACCGCCCATGACACCTCCCATAATTCCTTCGAGGATGGTCATCGTATTAAAAAGAATCCCGATAATGACGCCTGCACCAATCCCGATGATCATAGCAAGGAGAGAGCTAATCGTGTAACTCTGATTAATGGCAAGAATCATCCCGGATATTAAACCGGCCATAGAAGCGATAATCATGGTCGCCATCATACCCGTTGTACAGGATCTCGTAATGGCAAAATGAGTTGAAATGTTTTCAAAATAAGAAAGACAATAATAGCAAATACAAATACTTGTATGAGTAGATTCATAGTTATTTCCCCCTTCTTTTTGATAGATAAGCTAACCTGTTTTAGTCGTTTTATAAATCGGGTAGCTGATAAAGGCTACCCGATCCTATGCTAGATTCATAGAGTTTTATTAATTGTGATGGCCTCCGCAAGAGCATGCATCGTGAACATGCCAATGGCCAACAGGTATCCCCAATTTGGCAGCCTCACGTTCTACTGCACTCGAGATGATGGTTCCAAAACCTAAATGGATGACACCGCTACGCATACGCTCATAGAGGCAATTTAACCACCCATTTAAAAATCCTCTTCTTGGACGGTGAATATGAGGATTCGTACCAATTGACGCTTCCCACCAGCGAAATAGTCCTTTATCCGGGGAACCAGGATACTGTAAATGATCTGTCTCAGCTTTTAATTTACGAAGCTTATCTCCATATTCTCCACCTTCATTGATTTCAGTTATCTTTCCATTATCAACTTTCATTTGAATCCAAGGAACAGGACCGATGTGGTTACTTGTTCCTGCAATAACACCCGTTGCATCCTCTTTAGGAAGGTACATCCACGGTCTACCTAAAACGTGTCCAGGCAAGTAAGTTTTTCCAAATTCTTCATTCCCACCCCAAAATTTACTGACTAAATCTGGATGGAAGAACTCGCGATTTTCATCATAATACTCATCATGGTTTGTATAACTTAGATCTGTACCTTCTGGATCTGTGATACGGATTTTACTTGAATTTCGAATTTTATCCCATGTCCATTTATCAATAGCTTCGATAATTTCATATGGGATTGTATGAGCTGGTGAAGCGGTTAGTTCAGGTGTAATAAAAGGCATTCGTTGAATTTTGACACGATTAGCTCTTAATACAGGACCTCCATAACCCCAAAGAAGTTTATCAAACTTATTTTCTTTTTCTATTTTTTCCCACTCATCCATCCACTCTGCTAGCTCTTTCGTACGCGCTAAGTAATACTCTACTTCGTTATGTCCCTTCCACTTAACAATTGGTCCTTTATCAATGTATTTAACCTCGTACTTTGTATCATACTTTTCAAGAATGAGCTTAACTGCTTCGATAACCATAGGATCGTGCCAATTATCGACACGAAGCAATACACGTTCACCTGGTTGCAAATCCCACCCTGCATGTAAACCGTGATTATAAGGGCGTTTCGCCACTGCATCTAAATAAGGAATTAATTCTTCTGCACTATTAATATCAACCATTGGAGGACAGCGTGGAGGCTGTTTGTCAATTAACGGTGGGCTAGTAAATTGGGTAGACCTTTAGGAGCAATAAATAAATAGTTATGAATTAATGGATTTTCTACACCAAACTCACTGATTGTTGGACATCTCCTACTTGTTCTACGCTTTCTGAAGTAGTAAGAGCTAGAATACGCACATTTCCTGCTTCAAGATGTTCTTTTGCATCATTTAATGGCGTTACAACCACATCTGAATCCCCAGATAAAAGGCGTAACATTGCATCGTTTCCACCTGTTGAACTTAATAAGCCATAATCCTTTGCTCCAAAATGTTCAGCTACTAAATCCCACCAAAGATGAGTAATGCCACCTGTTCCCGATGGTGTAACCACGAGTTCACCTGGGTTTTCTGCCGCCCAGTTACCTAAATCCTCCAGTGTCTCCCATTCACTATCTGCACTTACACTAATTGTATTGATATACTCTCCCATTTGGGCAAGTACATCTAAATCCTCCAAGCCGGTAATGGCTGCTTCCGTTTGAGCTAACGTAATCTCTACGGCCAAAGCCCCTGTTCCAACTGTATATCCATCTGCTTCTGATTGTGCAACTTTCACATGACCGAGAACGGTTGCTCCACCAGGCAAATTGTCGACTACGATGGGTACGCCTAATTTTTTAGACATTTCTTCAGCTATTAATCTCGTACTTAGATCCGTTACAGAACCAGGGCCAAAAGGTACCACCCAGTTAATCGGCTTTTTAGGGAAATCTGATTGCTCACCACCAGCTTGAACTTGTTCATCTCCTCCACTTGGTTCAGATGTACTTTGATTACAGCCTACTAGTGCTTATAAAACTAAATGAGTACCAGCTTAATACCTATCGATCGTTTTTTCATCGTTCATTCCACCTTTTCTAATTAAGTTTTAGATTGGTTATAAGTTCATTGATCCTCTTGCGAATAAAATGATAGAATGGCTATCTAATATCGCCACAACCTCAAGAAACCGCTTTCAATAGTGACTCTATAAGAATAAAACTGAAACTTTCTTGTGTACTCTCCCTTCATTAGATTTGCACCATGAATATATTATCAATGTAGCGCATTTGTAATATTCTGAAAAATACTCTTTACATTCAGTATTTATATCTTAATCATATGAATTAATAAGCAGTTGATGTGTAGATGATAAGAATCCTAGCTTTAAATAACAAAGTAGAAAGACGTCAATCGTATGTTTGTTAAGCAGATTTTCAAGTGGTCTTTGGAAGGCAAGGGATTTGATGCAATGGACCGTTTGCTTTCAAATAAAGGGTACCAAACTCCCGCGAAAGTAGCTGGAAAAAGGATGCTGGGAAGTTTTGGCAAGGAAGCACTATACAGACTATACTCTCCAATCCACACTATACCGGAGACCTTGTTCAGCATCGAGAAACAGCAAGAAGTGTCACTGAAGAGTTAAGACAACCACTCCTACAAGTAGAACAAATTCAATCTTCGTTTCAGTTTATTTTTGTTTCTTATGCACCTTCAAATGAGGTTCCTTTATCATTGATAAGTTGATCTATTCGCATCATTGAGAACATTGTTGATTAAGAGTTGCTCTTTGACCACATGGTTGGTACACGCAATATTTCCGTGTCTAGCGTAACGTCTGCAAATATACCCTTTACGTTTTTGTCTAAATGCATGCCAAAGCCCCAGTCTGAACAATATAAAATATTTATAAACAGATGCCTTTTCCCTTTAGTTCTTTTCTTTGCTCTTCATCTAGGTATTAAAATTTATTGGCTGATGAAATAATTTCACATTCTGAGTAATGCGAAGTGGCTATTGAAGCCGAAGAAAAGATTGACGCTTTAAATGAAAAAGGAGTGAGCTAGAAGCATAAGTAGTTCCGATAATGTGGAGAAAAAGTAAAAGAACAGTATAAATAACGAATGAAATAACAAAACAAATTAGCACAACAAAAGCGCTTGGATTATTATTCTAATCCAAGCTTATATATTTTATTGTCTCTTCACCACTTTCTGTGGTACACGCACAATTCCAGAAATAAGTTAGCTAGATTAGGCACTAATCTAGTGTAACTCCTTCATCGGCTTAGCCACCATTAAGTTGGTAGAATGAAAGCGGTCAAGTGGTTTCATTGACGGGTTTCATTCTACCAACTACCCTAGGGCAAGCTGAAGAAGGAAGTTGGTAGGCCACTGGTTTTTTATTAGCTTTTCCAGTACACTCCAAAAATACACACAGGCGAAAATGATCTATATTTCGAAAACCATATGCTCTTCTTTTAATGTTTTTGATCTTATGATTTGTTCCTTCAATTCGACCGTTTGTGTTCGGAGTGAGAAAGTACTGGAGGATTGGAGCTTTCAACTTCTCTAGTGTTTTGGCAACCTCATGATAAACGGGCAATGGACTGGCTTTTGCTTGGTCAATCCATTCCTCCAGGAGTGCTTCACCAGTGTCATAATCCTTCGCATGATAGAATTCGCGAAAAACCTCTTTTAAGTAATAGGCCAAAGCCAGTTCGTCATGTTCATCTAGCCACTCTTCTAACCGCTGCTTTTGTCGTTCAGTTAGTTTTTCATAGCCTTTTAATAAGGCAAACCGACCCCTTTTAAGAGACGGAAATCTCTTTCTCACTTGGTCTAAGCCTGAGTCACTTTTTGAAAGACATGGTATTTATCGACGACTATACAAGCAGCTGGGAAAATGGTATGAACGGCTTTATGGAAAGGATTCCACATATCGACAACAACTGTTTCCACTACGTATGAGAGAGTACGTTCTTCGTTAGAAGTAGTTGAGTGGATTCATAGCTACGGTTCTGTTCCATACCTAGCACCCGGCCTGTCTTGGCATCCATAATGGAAGAAACACGAAATGAACCCCCAATTTCCACTAGTTCTCCTCTTGAAACGATAACTTCTTTCCCTTTAGCCAACTTTTAAAATAAGATAAACAGCCGCTGCATGATTATTTACAACCATTGCACCTTCAGCACCTGTAACTGTTTTCACGATGTCTTCAATCAGATCATGTCGTGAACCACGCTTTCCAGTTGAAATATTCTATTCCAAGTTAGAATAACTAGTAGCCGCCATGATCACCTGTTCAATCGCTTTGCGGCTTAATTTTGCTCTTCCTAAATTAGTATGTAAAATCGTACTTGTTGCATTGATAACTCATACTAACTAAAAACTGGGAAATTCTTCAATTTTCTCGGTTATTTTCTGTATTATCTCCTGCTCAAACGCTTTTGTAGATTTTTCGCCTTTCCATTTTCGGATACTATCTTGTCGTACTTCATTAACCGATTCCTTTATGAAAGTTGTAACTAGATTTGTAGCAAGTTAATTTTCCCCATGTTTCTGAATTAAGACCGGAGAATTTTTCAATTCATGAACCGCTGGTAAGTTTCTTACATCACTTTTCAAAAAGACACCTTCCATCTTTAAGAAGAAGCACCAACAGAGGTGCTTCTTCTATTTATTATCCATTTCTTCAGATAAAGCATAGACCAAAACCTATCGATACATCGAGTTATTGTATAATCGAAAGAGAATTCACAGTTTCATTAGCTACAGCCCCCCTTACAGTATCCAAAACAATTACTCGTTTTATTTGCTTAAATTGAGTGCTTAGGGTTGACCGCAAAAATCTCTTATTCTACAAAAAGATTAGAGCAAAAACAATTGCCAAGACTATAATTAGTAATGGGTGTAATTTAAAAACAAATATCGCTATAGTCGCTACAATAAAAATACAAATAGTTAATTTATCTGTAATTCCATTCTTACCTAACTCCCATGTTACCTGTAACAAAAGAACAACTACAACTATTTTTAATACATGAATGATTCCTTCTATTTTAGGAATATTTTTATGTTTCATATAAAGGTTTGTTAAAAGAACAACAAGTATTGCAGTAGGAACAACCATCCCGCTTATTGCTACTGTCATTCCTACGATGCCCCCGACCTTGTAGCCAACAATTGCTGCCAATTTTGTTGTGATAGGACCTGGTAACGAGTTACCTAAAGCAAGTGCTCCTAAAAATTCTTCATGTGTCATCCAGTTGTTTTTATCACACACTTCTTTTTGAATAAACGGGATCGAGGCAGGCCCTCCCCCAAAACCTAATAAACCAGGCTTAACAAAGGATATAAACAATTTCCAATAAAAGCTTATTTGTTCCAACATTTTATAATACCTGCTGCTTTTTTATCGTAACAATGGTATCGTTCCATGATTGCCCTCCGCCAACTGGATCCGTCTTACTCGGAATTAGAGGATTGGGGTTATATCCTATTTCATCCCACCACTTGTTTTCATTTATATCATTATCAACATACTTTGGATTAACTGCTTCTTTTGCTCCTTTGTCTAAATCCTCACCAGATGCTATCGGTCCGTACTTAAAATGTCCCATACTTGCTGAGATTGCAACAACCTTCGGGTGAATTCCTTCGGTAAGGTGTACCTTTATGTTCATCTTTGCTGAATTACTAGATACTTCTACTATGTCCCCATCTTTTATATGGAAAGAAGCCGCGGTGGCTGGATTTATCCACATTGGATTATCATGAACAATCTCTGCTAGCCATTTTTGATTCATTGTCCTTGATTGTGTATGTACGTTCCATTTAAATGTAGTTAAGATAAATTCATTTTCTTTCAGTTCCCTGCTCTTTATCGGAACATACATTGGCAACGGATTTGCCTCCGTTTCATGATTTTGATTCAACCTCTCTAATTCAGGTAAAAATATTTGAAACTTTCTAGATTCTGTCGCAAATCCTCGATAAGCTTTGCCATTTAACTGAAGTCCGATAGAAACCCCATCTCTTGTTTTGATAAGCCCTGTATCTTTTTCTATTAAAGCATCCTTCCATTCTTTTTCAGGTAAAACTTGTAAATAAGGTACGTAGTTTGGTTGCTTATTACTATCCCAATAGAATCCGTTTTCTTTTAGAAAAGGTAAGCCACCAGGTACACTTTTTGCCCATTCATGAACGTATTCCTCCGCTGAACAATATTTAAAGTATTTATCCATCCCACCCCCTATTGCATCAGCAATTAATTTTAAAATCTCGCGTATATCCCGGGATTGGCCTCTTGGTTGGACAACAGGTTGACGAAGCCCTACATAAGGAATTAGCTCATAGGAATTTCTAGCATCAAGATCCCACTTTTCAAGAAACGTGGCATCCGGAAGGATAATATCTGCTAAATGGGAGGACTCACTATAAAAGGCATCAATTGCCACATGAAACGGAATTTTTTCTTCATCTAAATATATTTCCTTAACAGTTGTCGAACCTTCAGGCCAACTCATCGGAGCATTTACATAGTATGTCAGTAATGCTCCAACTTTGACCTTACTTTCAGCTATATACGGATAAATTGTCGATGAAACCGCACGTGGATATATTTTATTTACAAAAGGAAACGCTGATGGATGTGAAAGTTCAGTCTTGACACTTGGTTTAGGTGGAATAGGTTTGGGCTGAGGAACAACTGTATCATCAAGTTTTCCAGCAATATAACACCATCCACCCTTTTTCCCAACGCTACCAACAATTGCATTTAATAAAATAATGGCTCTTTCATTATTAAACCCATTACTATGTGCTTGAGAGCCCCTATTAGAAACAGTCGTACAACGCGGTGCAGCCTTTGCAAATCCAATTGCAATACGACGAATTGTTGAGGCCGGTACCCCACTCTCCTTTTCAGCCCATTCTGGAGTATATAGTTCTAGATACTTTTTTAACTCTTCCGATGAATAGTTCGTCCATGTATCCAAAAATCCTTTATCATAAAGTCCTTCCTCCATGATTACATGCCCCATTGCTAGTGCAACTAATCCATCTGTTCCTGGGAAAATCGGCACCCACTCATCCGATTGTGCTGCTGTATTCGATAAACGCACATCAAAGGTTACTAGTTTTGCACCATTCTCAATTCGCCCTTCTACTACACGCTGTAAAAAAGGGACGTGACCTTGGTGTGCCTCATATAAATTACTTCCAAAATTTAATATATATCTCGTATGTGCGACATCATTAGTATCCCAATCGGTATCCCCAATTGTGGCTTTAATAGCCATTCGCTTATTTAAGGAACAAAGTCCACGATGACCGACTTTGTTCGGTGTTCCAAATGCATCTGTAAATCGATCTAATATACCATTCGTACAATCGCGTCCATATTGTAATACTAATTGTTCTGGCTTCCCTTGTTCACGAAGCGGCTTTAGGTGGCTTACGACCTCCTCGATCGCTTCCTCCCAGCTAATTCGTTTCCATTTTCCTTCTCCACGTTTTCCAACACGCTTTAAAGGATGAAGGATACGCGATGGATCATAAAGCATATTTATAGCAGCATGGCCTTTCGCACATATATGACCACGAGAGTTGGGGTCATTTGGATTTCCCTCTATCTTTGTTACATTCCCATTCTCGACATGTACAAGTAATCCACAAATCGTACTGCAATTAATACACATCGTGGGTATTCGTTTCTTTTTTTGTTCCATGTCACCCCTTCTTTCCCTTGCTGTTATTAATCCCACCGAGTAATGATTCTGTCATTTTATCCAACTGCAGATAAAACACATTCGGCTCTGTTGCAGCTTCTTCTTGTAATCTAAGTACATCATTGTCTTTAATCATAGAAGCGATTTTTGACGAGGAGTTATTAATGTCACCAAACACGAAAGCATCTGTTGGACATGTACTGACACAAGCCGGTTCTTCTCCTTCATTTAATCGATCCTTACAAAAATCACACTTACTTGCAATATTTGTTTGTGGGTGGAGGAAAATAGCCTCATAAGGGCAAGCTGGTACACAATCTGCTACTCCCGTACAAGATTCCTGATTAATTGTAATAATACCCATATTATCACGTTGAATTGATTTGGTGGGACATGCTGTAATGCAAGGTGCATTTGTACATTGATTACACATCATTGGGGTAAAATGACGCCTTACAGTTGGATAATGCCCTGTTTCGATCGACTCAACTCTTGTTCGAAAGGAACCAAGTGGTACATTATGCTCCGATTTACAAGCGACGGTGCAAGCATGACATCCTGCACAGCGCCGTAAATCAATTAGCATTCCATATTGCTTATGCATACACTTTCTCCGAATGAGAGAAAACTTGAACTGCTTCGTCCTCTAGAATTGCATAAACACTGTCCCCTTCCTGTAAATCAGAAAGTATATTCATCTGGTCCCTTGCAATTTCAGTTGTTAACGGTATTGGTCCTTCTACGTCCACTCTTAATCTATTTCCATATGATAGTATTCTAGTAACTTTACTAGGTAATATATTAACAAACTTTTCAACAGGTTTTTCTTTGCTTATCCGAATATCCCAAGGATGTATTAATATAGAAACTTCTTTTTCTTTATTATTTAGATTCTGCGTTTGTAGTATTGCATTCCCGTTAGATAAGCTATACTGGCCAATTCCATTTGTTTGACCAAGATAGGTAGCGTCAAAATAATTCGTCCCGCTAAAATCAGCAACAAATTCAGAACGAGGTTGAATAATTAATTCTTGTGGAGTTCCTTCCTGGATAACCCTTCCGCCTTCCATTACCATAATTCGATGTCCCAAGCTAATTGCATCCTCATAGTCGTGTGTGACAACAATCGCTGGTATTTTTAATTCGGCCAATGTTTTTTTCAATTCACGACGAACGCGATCCCTAGTTGTCACATCAAGTGCACTTAAAGGCTCATCCAGTAGTAATAATTTCGGTTTTAAAACAAGTGCTCTAGCCAAGGCCACGCGTTGCTGCTGTCCTCCAGACAATTCGTCTGGCATATTATCAGCATAAGCAAGAATATTTAATTGTTCTAATTGCTCTATAACTCGACGTTCAATTTCAATCTTTGATAGTTTACGAGCAGCTAACCCATAAGCAACATTTTCAAATATCGTCATATGTGGAAAAAGTGCATAGTTTTGAAATAAAAATCCAATCTGCCTATCTTCCGGTGAGAGATTTACCTTTTTATCGTGATCAAATAGCACCTTCTGATTAATAGATATATGTCCATTATCAGGAACAAGTAACCCGGATAACGCCTTTAATGTTGTACTTTTACCACAACCACTATGACCGACAATAACTAATGTCTCAGTATCCATAGAGAACGAAATATTTAATTCAAATTCTCGTAATTGCTTTTTGATGTTACATTGGACCATTTTGTATTCCCTCTTTTCTTTTTGTATTTTCGTTTTATATTAGGCCAATATTCTACTAGTTTTACACTTAATAAAAGGAAAAAGGCAACAAGGATCAATAAAGCCGATAAAGCAACAGCTATCCTTATATCCGACTCCATCGCCGAGAATATTGCCAGTGGCATTACTTGGGTTTTTCCAGGAAAATTACCAGCAAACATAATTGTTGCACCGAATTCACCTAGAGCGCGTCCCCAACTTAATGCAGCACCTGTAATAAGTCCTGGAAAAGCTAACGGCATTACTACTTTAAAGAACGTAAGTATCCTTGAACCTCCAAGTGTTCTAGAGACGTGGACCAAGTTATGATCCACACCAGAAAAGGCAGTACGTGCGTTCATAATATAAAATGGAGCCGAGATAAACACTTGGGACATGATAACCGCGACTGCAGTAAAGGCAATTTGGATCCCATACACGTCAAGGTGACTACCGAGCCAACCAAATCTGCCAAAAACCATAATTAAACCAACGCCCGCTACGGCAGGAGGAATAACAATTGGTAATTGAATAAGAACATCCAAGATGTTTTTCCCAGGAAAATTCTTTGTTGCCAAAAAGTACGCTAAAGGTGTACCAAATAACAAAATAATGACCAATGTAATAATGGTTGTATAAATACTAAGTTTTAATGATTCTAACGCAATAGGTGTCTGTAATTGCTCATATACCTCTTTCGGTGTCATGTCAAAAAAAACAGACAACATTGGTAAAAATAAAAATGCTAACGAAATTGCAATTAAAAGTGCAAATATCGGAATTTGTATCGAACGTAGTATTTTCATCTAATCACCTACTTCTGTACATTTTGTACTTTCATAAATTTGTGTTTTGCTAAAAGGTTTTGGCCTTCCTCTGACATAATAAAGTCAATCCATTGCTCTGCTAATTCCTTATTTTTGCTATCATTTACGATTGCCATTGTATTATTCGTAAGTACATTTAAATTATCTGGAATCTCAATCGTTATCACCTTATCTTCGATGCTTGGAATAACGTCCGTTACATAGACAATACCAGCATCTGCTTCACCTAATGTTACTTTACCAGCTACAGCTCTTGTATTCGTTTCCATTGAAACTACATTAGACATTACCTTTTCCTTATAACCTGAACCAAATGCAGCATTTGCATTATCTAAAAACTCTCGTGCATAAATTCCAATTGGAACAGCGTCAATTCCAATTACGAGGTTGTGTTTTACCTCGCTTAAGTCTTGTAAACTTGAAAGATTACCTGGATTTGATTTTGGCAAAAGAACAGTTAATGTGTTATGGGAAAAAGTTGTATCTTTCCCAACTAAGTTTTGGTCTTGAAGCGCTTCCATATGACTAAAATCTGCTGAGGCAAAAACATCGGCATATGCCCCTTGTTCTATTTGTGTTCGCACTACTTGACTACCAGCAAAGTTAATCATTACATTTGTTTCATATTTTTCTTCAAACACCTCTTCTGCTTCTGTATAAGCATCTTGCAATTGGGCAGCTGCAAACACCATAAGTTCTGGAGATTGACTGGAGCTTTCCTCAGCTGAACTAGTACATCCTGTTATTAATACTAAAATAAAGAATATTAAAGAAATCTTTAACCCAACTTTCATGATTCATTCTCCTTTTATTTTTACATTTTTATCAAACAATAAAGAGCCTGTCCGACGCGAAGCTTTTCTCCTGTCCACGTATTTAATTTTACTTCAACCTGTCTTGACAACGAAATGAGCTTTACTTTTACAATCAGTTAAGGTAACCAAAAATTTACAATCTTGGAAGTGCAAATATGAGCGTTAGCAGCTGAAATCACTACTCAAAGCATCGAAATACGGCAGCTTAGCAATGCGGAGGAAGTTCTTTACCTTTCCAAGCCAGCACTTAAGTACAAACCGACTCCCTACTCGTGTAAACACGCGATAGCATCTCACTGACATGCCTTGTTAGTTCAACTAAGTTTCTCCCAACTACCTTACATAAGCAGAAATACTGTTTTCCGATTTATTGATACTAATAGACTTTTTTCAGTTACCTCAACATTTTCTGTGCTGGTGAACAGTTGTATTTTCTGCCGAATTTTCACTACCACAACCAGTAATAATAAACACTAAAGTTACTAAATTAAAAAAGTAGTTTTTTCATTTTTTTCTCTCCTCTCCTCTTTGTATAATATTTTATAATATGAACAATAACAAAAAGTTATAATTAAGTAAAGAAAATTTAACCAATTCTTATAAATTATCCTTTTATTCTAGATTTCACACACTTTTTTAATAATTCGTGGATTGAGCCACTAAATAATTTCTTCCACCAATATAAATTAGCGTCTTGTTGTAAAATGGCTCCACGAGTTGGATAAAAATGAATTACTTTTGAGGCTGACTCCTGACAGTCAGCAGATGCTCACACATCTACTTACGACAAAGGTGTCACTACTTTTTCAGACCTCCTAGGGTAAGTACACATTCTTCCTCTCCGTGTCCTCTCCACAATTACTCGATGCACCCTTCGGCAGTTTGGACTTTGACTTGCTTGCAGTCTCATCCAAAGTGCACCTAGCCTCGGATGAAGTTCGGTTCCTAGAGGCGGAGATTTGCGCCGACTTCCTTCAGATTATGGGTCACCCCAGACACCTTGGCTTAAGCTAACCATTACTACTTCCTTCGTGGATCGGGACTATAATCCTAGAGATGAGAACTTGCCTGGCGCACCAAAAAAAGAGATACTAATATCTATTCGAATTAGTATCTCATATAAAGTACTTTCTATGTTTTCTACTCTACTACCAAACTTGTTTTGCCGTTCTCCTTTTTCCCTTACTTTAGTTCATTTCATTTTCAAAGATAATCGAAGAGAATTCTTTGATAAAAGGATAATTCTCACTACCTTTCAAACAAACAAAAAAGAATGTCTGCTCGAAGTCTTCAGAAAGTGGTACTATTTTGACCTTGCCTGCTTTAATTGCACGCGTTGCTGCTAAATTGGAAACAAAACTGATTCCTAAACCTTCTTCCACTGCACCAATAATTGCTTCTGTACTACCAAACTGAGCTACATATTTTAATTTATTTATGTCAATCTGATATTTGTTTAACCAATTTTCTAACGCTTTTCTAGTGCCTGAGCCAGGTTCTCTTACGACAAATTCATATTTGAGCAGCTCTTCTAAAGTCATTTCTGATATCTGCTCCAAAGGGTGACCTGTTGGTACAATTAATGTAAGTCTATCTGTTGCAACCACTTCTGTAAGAATACTTAATGATTCTGGCTTAGATCCTACTATTCCTAGGTCCAGTTTTCTATCTAAAAGACGTCCAATTATCTCATCAGAATCTCTAGTTTCAATTGTCACATTCACTTTTGGAAACAATCGTTTAAAATTTCCTATCCAACGAGGAATTAAATATGTTCCTGGTATGGTACTTGCTCCAATGTTTAACGTACCCGTTAATGTTCCTTGATACGCCTTTACCCCTTCGGACATTTCCTGCCATTTCTCGAGAATGTTTTTACCAACACTATAAACATAATTTCCAGCTGGAGTTATTGTTATCTGAGTATTTGTTCGGATTAAAAGTTGCACTCCTAAGTCTTCTTCCAAACCTCGTATCGCTTGACTGATACTTGGTTGAGATACACCTGCTGTTTCGGCTGCTAAAGAAAAGCTACCTTTTTCAATTACTAATATAAAAGCTTGAATTTTCTTTAGTTTCATTATATTTTATCCCTCTAAAAAGAATTTTAAATTGATTATTAAGCTATTATATCATTTAAGAAAACGGTCTTTAAACAAGGCAATTTCATATGTTAAAAATGAATAATCATTAACTCAACTTCCGCAGTATAGAATCTATCTAAATCCCTTTCTGTGCAAGGGATTGTCATAAATATTCATCTAAATAAACAGAAAAAGACATCCTTTTTGGTAAAATAGAGTCACCACAACACTAACCCAAAGAAAGGATGTCTTTTATGGCTTCTATTTTACCAAAGTTAAACGAAAATGAACAGTCTGACTCTTATGTGAAACGTTTTTTCAAAGAATCTAAAATTAGTTCTTTCCTTCATAAATATAAAAAGGATTGTAAAAACCCAATCACTATGCATTTTGGGCTTTTAATTGATATGTTATTTCTTGTGTTTCTCCACAAAAACAGAACTACTTACTAGAAGCATCACGCCTTTTTGATGTATTCTGGAAAAACCGCAATGTTAAAGGGAATCCTTCCCGCCTCTTACCATTGATCAAGGTGACAAATGAAGAATGGGAATAACAGCATAATTATTTGGAAATATACGAAAAACCCATTTCGATAGTTTGATAAGCTATGATGCAATAAGACTGATTATTTTACCCATTCAGCCGATCAGCCTCAGCTTTTTCGAAGTGGTCTTTTTCTGGGAAAGCAGTTTCAGATTCTAGCGATGGTTCCTGACGAGATAATTCTTGATATTTATCTGTTATTGGTTTTCTTCGTGACTGAAAGTTTTGTAACGCTTCCGGAATTGAATCAGCTTCACGTAAAGCTTCAGCCAAAACTCCAGCATCTTGTATAGCATTATTTGCACCTTGACCTGTATGATGAAGCATTGCATGTGCAGCATCGCCAAGCAGGGTTATACAATTAGTATGCCAACGTTCTATCGAATCTATGTCATGTATGGATCGGCAGGTATACTCTTCTACATTTTCTGCTATCTTCTGGATTTTAGGGTCAAAGTTTTTTAAGTGTTTTAAGATGTCTTTTTTCTCTACGATTGGCCTCCATGATGGGTCTTGAGATTGTAGAGTAACATCAAATGAAACTTGCTTTCTATGGTGTAGCGGTAATATATAGATTTGAATACCACCATCTACGAAAACTTTAAATGTGTTATCAGGAACTAATTCAAATGCCTCTTTGTCATTGACAACAGCTCGGTAAGCATGGGTTCCAGAATAAACAGGCTTTGTATCGCTAAATAACTTCGAACGAATAGTGGAAGAATCCCATCTGCTCCAATAACTAAATCCGCTTCAATCGAATGACCGTTTTCAAAATGAATTTCAGCATGATTTCCATGATTGGTTATCGACTCTAACCTGTGACTCAAATGGATGGAATCGGATGGTAATTGTTTCAGAAAAGTCTCGATTAAGTCTGCTCGATGAATTAATCTTGCCCATTTTCCATCTGGGTTATCAGTTAAAAGAGGCCATCTTTCACTTACTAAGATATCCCCATTACACGCTACCACTTGCATAAAATCACTCTTCGAACTCTTACTCTCTATTTCTTCATAAATCCCCCATTTTTTGAAAAAGTGCACCGATGGCGGACGCATACCAACACCAGCACCAACCTCTTTTATAATTGGGGCTTGCTCATAAATTTCTGCACGAATGCCTTCCGTTGTAAAGCAACCGCAGTTGCCGCACCACCAATGCCGCCTCCAATAATGGCAACTCTTAATTCAGACTTTGATTTCATCAATATTCCCCCCTCATTTTTTTGTGATAGAGCTTGTTCAAAAAGGGAAGACCGCCCTTTTTGAACCTTTAATATCCTCTCTCCTAATGCGGAGTTGCAATGGCTTCACTCACTGCGCGTCTATCCGAGAAAACCACTCGGATCTACTTAAAACATTGCAGTGGCTTCGCTCATTGCTTCGAGCTTATTCAAAAAGGGAAGACCGCCCTTTTTGAACAAGCTCTGATAAATAAGTTTTAAATGAACAATTGAAAATCCAATAGCGCTATATTACCTGGGACGCAAACGTAAGCGAATTCATTTGTATTGATAGATTAAGTCTAATTGCATTAGATTAATGCAATAATATAATATTGTTATACTAAAATAAATTGTATTATTCGACTATTTTTTATAATCAAAATAATTTAAAAAACTGACCGCAAATAAGTTACGAAAATATTCAAGTCTTATTCAATAAAAGGAGCTATGAACACTGATACTTTTCAGGAGCCTCTGCGAGTGTAGTTTCATACGGTGAGCGAAAAAGGGAAATCATTTTTCCCGCATGGCGTTTGTCGTCATTCCATCTTTTCTAATTAAGTTTTAGATTGGTTAAAAGTTCGTTGACCCTCTTGCGAATAAAATGATAGAATGGCTATCTAATATCGCCACAACCTAAGAAACCGCTTTCAATAGTGACTCTATAAGAATAAAACTGAGAACTTTCTTGTGTACTCTCCCTTCTTTAGATTTGCACCATGAATATATTATCAATGTAGCACATTTGTAATATTCTGAAAAATACTCTTTACATTCAATATTTATATCCTTATCATATGAATTAATAAGCAGCTAAAGTGTGAAGGATAAGAATCCTAGTCTTAAATAATGAAGACATTATAATAGTATGTATTTATTTTACATAGGAAAGGATGTTCAAATGAATATTCGACACCTACGGTACTTCACTACCATAGTAGAAGAAGGTAAAATTTCACAAGCAGCTAAACGCTTACATATGGCTCAACCACCGTTAAGTCAACAATTAAAGTTATTAGAAAGCGAATTAGGTGTAACTCTATTTGAGAGACACACTCGAAAGTTAATTATCACAGAAGAAGGTAAATTACTATATAGTCGTGCTAAACAAATATTAGAGTTAATGTCTGGTACTTTGGAAGAAATGAAGGAACTTTCTGAAGGGACGAAGGGGACCTTATCCATTGGCACGATTGCTTCACTCGGAGCCAAACTTCTACCAGAGAGGATCCGTGACTTTCAAAAACATTATCACGAAGTCCAATTTCAAGTCTGGGAGGGTGACCCTAACAGAATCATGGAGTTGTTAGAAAATCGAATTATCGAATTAGGTATCGTTAGGTTTCCTATTGATACGAGTATTTTCAATATGATTCATTTACCTGATGAACCTTTGGTTGTTGCGATGAGTAGTAAGTGGAATCATGGAGACGATCCAAATACTATTACGCTATCAGAACTAGAAGACAAGCCTCTAATGTTACTAAGAAGACAAAAAGGCACTTCTATGTATAACCAAGATATATACACAGTTGACATCCTTCAGAATGCATGTCTAAATAACGGATTTGAACCTAAGATCATCTGCGAAAGCAGTGACATTATGACTTTATTAATTTGGGCTAATCATGATATAGGCATTACCATTGTCCCGAAATCAGCGATAAACCTCATACCCAACACAGACCTTATATTTAAAGAGATCATAAATCCAACTATCATGGCGAGACCTTCTGCATTAATTTGGTTGAAAGAACGTTATCTCTCTTCCACATCAAGAAAATTTATGGAGTATTTCCCTATGGATAAATCCACCATAAAACCTTCATCCAATTGAATAATTGTATGGCAACACTAGTCATGCACGACTTGAAAATAATGCCTTAATTCCAAATGTTAGTATTTACAGACATAACTATAAGAGCGTGTTCAAAACCCCCATGTTTTAGCAAACACCACGATGAATGAAAACTAGGACTTACGCCTTAGCTTTCGTATAAAAAGGTACTCTATAAGACTTGCAATGGCTCCGTTCGCTACATCTTTAAAAGTCTAACTGCTGGCATTTCAAGTTGTCGAAAATTTAGCTTCTCGACAGCTTGAAATGCCGGTAGACCTTTGTTTCCTCCCCTTTTCCTCAATTGATTTATTTCTTCCTCCCCAACAAAAAGAAAAAGATGCGCTATCACTTCTCGAATACAACAAGTAACAGATTTTTCTGATTAACAGAATACTCCTTCTATAAGTTACTATCCCTTAAATCGTGATATAATTTCTGTAGTTGAAATACTTTATATAACGTTACCCTGAGGACTAGCACCTCAAAGATTTTCATTCATTTTATACTTGAATAGTCTTTTTAGAAATTGCTAGAAGTCAGATTTATTCATTCAGTTAAAAACAAGAGTACTGGGGTCCTTAGCATGCAAACTTCTAAACCACGATTGTGGACTAAAGATTTTATTATCATTTGGCAGACTACTTTCTTACTTGCTTTACTGTATTTTTTAACGATGACAACGATAACAGGATATGTGTTGGAAAATTTCGATGCCTCGCAAAGTAAGGCAGGGCTGGCGGCTAGTATTTTCGTTATCGGGGTCCTTACTGCCCGCTTTATTACAGGAAAGTATCTTGACATCATTGGACGGAAAAAACTGCTGTATATTGGACTCGTTTTAAGCTTTGTTGTTTCTCTGCTTTTCTTTTCAATCGAAAACTTGAACGCCTTAATCTTAATCCGTTTTGTTCAAGGTTTGGTAATGGGGATCGCGATATCTGTGCTGCAAATCAGTATTATGAACATTATCCCCGTCGATCGACAAGGAGAAGGAATTAGTTATTATTCATTAAGTTTAATTCTGGCAACGGCAATCGGACCGTTTATCGGCGTTTTCATTATGCAAATGGGAAATATGAGCATGATTTTTATCGTTTGTACGTTTTTGTGTTTTATTTGTATCCTATTATCCTTATTTACTTCCATCCCTAAAGTGGAGTTAACAAGCGAGCAACGCGAAGACGTGAAAGGGTTTCAGTTAAAAAACTTCATCGATAAAAGAGCGCTTCCGATTGCTGCTATGGCAGGGATCTTGGCGATCTGCTATTCTGGTATTCTATCTTTTCTCGCGTCCTATTCAATGGAGATTAATTTATTATCTGCGGCAAGTTACTTTTTTATTGTGTATTCTGTCTTTATTCTCATGTCAAGACCGTTCACTGGCAGAATACTTGATACAAAGGGAGATAACATTGTCATGTTCCCCGCTTTTATTTTATTTATAGCAGGCTTACTTGTTTTAAGTCAGGCGGAGAACGAGATTACTTTACTAATAGCCGGAGCATTAGCAGGACTTGGATTTGGTAATTTGCAATCAGCGTCACAAGCGATCGCAGTCAAGAGGGCTTCTCGTCATCGGGTTGGAATTGCCACTTCAACTTTCTGGATTTGTTTTGATTTAGGCATGGGTATTGGACCTTTCCTACTTGGGAGTCTCATTCCATTCATCGGTTACCGAAATCTATATGTGACATTAGCGATTGTCGTGTTGATTTGCACCAGTTTGTACTATTTTCTGCACGGGAAAAAGAAATCATTCAATAAAGAGCTTACGCCGGGAGTGTAAACCATTCGCTTTCAGCAAAAAAAGGGGCCTGACATGTGTCGAATAAACGATTATTAAATGAAATGGCCCCGCAAATTTTTTTCAAGCTCTTTAATTACCCAAACATAGATGGATAAGATTTCAATAAGTTTTCCCGATTTTTATCGGAGTACTCAACCAACAAGCGTCCTTTTGGAACAGTTCTCCTAATCCTGACCGTTTCATTGCCATTTCTCCGCTAATCATCTTGTAACTTTTGATAATACTCTTACAAACCCTTTTGAACCTTGAAGAATTTCTGCTATATAGTGTTTAGGTCGTCCGCCTCTTCTTCTTTCTCAATCCTAACAATGTTAATACATGACTGTACTGCACTCCGTCGATGATCACTTCTATGAAAGCAGGCCGATAGATGTTAGCTTTACTTCTTCTCTTCTAAACAACTAATTTAGTGTATGATGTTTGATTTGATATACTTTGCCTTCAACCACCCCACCTGACTCGCACGTCCCTATCATGAGACCTCCCTGTATAGGCTTGAATGATTATTCGCAATTCCACGCCCTCTCACTCTAGCAAACTGCTGTGCCACTCTAACCTCAGAAAATGGTGCCTGACCCCAGTTAATTTGCCGAAAATACGTTAACACATCATTCCTTATTTGCGCACACTCTTCGTCGGATTCAACAGACGTTCGGTTGACAATCCCTTCGACACGAAGAAGCACTTGATACAGTCTTTCAAATTGCTTTTTCTCTAATGAACCTCCAAACGATTCCCCTACATCCTCTAATTGAATTAACATCCGTTCAAACTCAACCGTGTATGGGGTGCATTGGTAGCGAAATCGCTTTTTTTTGAATTCCTCAATCGTCTTCGATTTTCCTAATTCTTGACGTGCAATTAGGTTCCCCCATCTCACTAATGCATCCAAATCCTGATGAAGCTCGTCCATCTCATAGGAATGAAAAGCATAATCGTTCCGTAAAAAAGCTAAGATTTCCTCTGGAAACAAAAACTCGCGCATTCGTGCATGCTGTATGTAAAAATAACGTAAAATCGCCCGATAACTCCAAGCCTTTTCCGCCGTTAAATACGTTGCTTCTTTGACACGTTTTGATGGATACCGCTCCACATTGATCACCTTTTCCTTCTAAGGTGCCTGCTCTTGACACTGTTAAAAAATTATCATAAATAGATATTTCAGCACGAAAAAAGTCAAATCAATACTATTGTATCAAATAATAAGCGAAAAATAGATTGTTAGGTTTAGACATTTAACTAATTTGACCCTTGTATTCATAATGGGTAACTTCAGGTAAAGTACTAGTCTGCTGACCCCTAATGCTTGTTTTTAACGCGGCGGGGGTCAGACACCTCAAACAAGGATAATCTAGAACCTCTTTTCAAGAAATAACCATTCCATAAAGTAGTGATTCTACGAATTATTTTTCTTGTCATACTTTTTTCAGTTTTTTTTCTATATGCCTATTGATATTTTAATTATATGTTGATAATCTAGAGAAGCATTAATTGGAAAGCTAATATTTACTACAGCAGGTCTTTCCAAGCAGATAATTTTGACCACTTACTTATGTAAGTTAAAGCCATACGGACAGCTGGGTCAAATGCCGACTGGCAACTTAAGTTGCCTTATTGATTGAGTTAAAAGCTCAAATTTTATAAGTTGGTTACTTTACAACCAAGTGCATTTGCACATCAACTTGTGAAACGGTCAATAAGAGTGCTAAAAAGTAATTATTTGCTATATAGACTCTGATCCTATTAAGATATTTTAAATATAAAAGAGCTTTCTATCATAATGGTTTAGACTTTTTTATGACTAGATACCATACATATAATTTTTGGTCATGGAATTATTCCTGCTTTTTTAATATTGATAATGATATCTTAGCAAGTGTTGTGCGCAATGGTGCGTTTTACACTTGCTTTTTTGTTGTGGAAAATCTTTTGAGCCGTTCTTTTGCTAAAGACATCCTCAGCAGATAAGCTATTACTATGTCAGGTTGTACGGACTTCTCTTTTATTTGCAAAATCTATTTAGTTAGGAGATATGGAAAATGGGAAAAGCACTTGTTATTGGTTGTGGTGGGGTGGCGTCAGTAGCCATTCATAAATGTGTACAAAACAGCGAGGTATTTGAAGAGATTTGTATTGCTAGTCGTACAAAATCGAAATGTGATGACTTAAAAGCGAAACTAGATGGCGGGAAAACGAAAATTACAACGGCACAGGTCGATGCAAATAATGTGGATGAGTTAATTGCTTTAATTGTAGAGGTAAAACCAGATATCGTGATGAATTTAGCATTGCCGTATCAAGATTTAACGATTATGGATGCGTGCCTTGCCACAAAAACGAATTATATGGATACAGCCAATTATGAGCCGGAAGATACGGCGAAATTTGAATATAAGTGGCAGTGGGATTATCGTGAGCGTTTTGAAAAGGCTGGGATTACAGCCCTTTTAGGCAGTGGCTTTGATCCTGGTGTGACAGGTGTATTTTCTGCCCATGCCGTAAAGCATCACTTTGATGAAATTGAATATATTGATATTCTTGACTGCAACGCAGGAGATCATGGCTATCCTTTTGCTACAAATTTCAATCCTGAGATCAATATCCGTGAAGTTTCTGCCAACGGAAGCTATTGGGAGAATGGTGAATGGATCGAAACGAAACCGATGGAAATTAAGCGAGTTTATAACTTCCCTGAAATCGGCGAAAAAGATATGTATTTATTACATCACGAAGAACTTGAGTCTCTTGCCTTAAATATTCCTGGTATTAAACGAATTCGTTTCTTTATGACATTTGGTGAAAGTTATTTAACTCATTTAAAATGTCTTGAAAATGTCGGTATGACTTCTATTGAGCCAATTGAATATGAAGGAAAACAAATCGTTCCGCTGCAATTCTTGAAAGCCATGTTACCGGATCCATCTTCACTTGGCCCACGTACAAAGGGTAAAACGAACATCGGTTGTATCTTTAAAGGGAAAAAGGATGGAAAAGAGAAAACGTATTATGTCTACAATGTATGTGACCATGAAGCATGCTATCAAGAAGTAGGCTCACAGGCAGTCGCTTACACAACTGGTGTTCCTGCGATGATTGGTGCGATGATGCTGATGACTGGAACATGGAATAAAGCAGGCGTATTCAATATCGAAGAATTCGATCCAGATCCGTTTATGGATGCATTGAACAAATGGGGATTGCCATGGAAAGAAAGCTTTAACCCAGAGCTTGTCGATTCTGAGCCGATCAAGCGTCAACTGGAGACTGTACGTTAATATGCGTTTTGAAGAACTACCAACACCTTGTTATGTAGTAGATGAAAGTCTGCTAGAAAAGAATCTTAAGGTCCTATGCGGGGTCATGGAACGGACAGATTCGAAAATTATCCTCGCACAAAAGGCATTTTCGATGTCGACGATGTATCCACTAATTGGGAAGTATTTAAGTGGTACAGCATCAAGCGGGTTATATGAGGCACGGCTTGGTCATGAGGAAATGGGCAAAGAAAATCATTGCTTTGCCCCTGCTTATCGAGATGATGAGATTGATGAAATTATCTCCTATTGTGATCATATTATCTTTAATTCTTTTTCACAGATTGAAAAGTTTAAAGACAAAGTGCTTCAAGCTGGAAAAAAAGTAGGCTTGCGTATCAATCCTGAGCACTCTACGCAGGTTGGGCATTCGATCTATGATCCATGCTCACCTGGTTCTCGTTTTGGTGTAACGATCAAGCATTTCCGTCCAGATTTGCTTAATGGTGTGTCAGGGCTTCATTTCCATACACTTTGCGAGCAAAACTCTGACGACTTAGAAACAACTTTGAATGCAATTGAAGAGAAGTTTGGACCTTGGTTAACACAGATGGAATGGATCAACTTTGGCGGCGGTCATCACATTACAAGAGAAGATTATGACATTGCATTACTCGAAAAATGTATTAAGAGAATGCAAGATAAGTACAATTTGGAAGTGTATCTTGAACCAGGAGAAGCGATTGCTCTAAATGCCGGCTTTCTCGTCACGACGGTTCTTGATCAACTAGAAAACGATATGGAGATTGCGATCCTTGACACTTCTGCAACCTGCCATATGCCGGATGTGTTAGAAATGCCTTACCGCCCTCCCCTTCTTGGATCAGGGGAAGCAAACGAGAAGCCATTCACGTATCGACTTGGCGGGCAAACTTGTCTTGCAGGCGATGTCATTGGAGAATATTCATTTGATCAGCCATTAAAAAATGGAGATCGATTAGTGTTTGGTGATATGGCCATCTACACGATGGTCAAAAACACCACGTTTAACGGCATGCCATTACCAGCTATCGCCGTTAAAGATAAAGATGGAGATTATCGTATCGTGCGTGAATTTGGCTACCAAGATTTTAAGATGAGACTTGCGTAATATAATAATAGGCATTCTGTGATGGTAACATCCCACAGATGACGCCCTTTAACGAGGCCACTGAAAAAAGTAAAAGTCAACTATTTTTCAGTGGCCTCCTTTTAGCTTAACCAGATTCTAAAACATGAATCTGTTTTTTTTGTTTTAGAAAGACGTAGAATCTAAGATTACTTTAGACATGTTCTAAGGTGATTGGTTATAATATAAATAAAACGGGTAAAAAGAGGCTGATACTGTGTTTTATAAGAGAATTGAGTTCAGAAATGTGACGGGGCAGAAAGTAAAAGTTACTGAAATCCCTGTAGTAGGATCAACTGATCGTTATTATTTTATGATTCAAGCTCGTTTGCAAATCTTTATCTCATCCCTTTACAATAACCCTCAGGAAAAAAGTAGCTATTCCTTTCGAGAGTATTTAAAACGAAAAATAAGATGGTCTGATTTCGAGGATTTATTTTATGAAGTTAGAAATAATACATGAGTGGGTGCCTGGTTTGATTTGGTTCCTGTCCTCTAGCGCTTTAAAGTGCTGGAGGCAGGAACCTTCTCGGTCCTTCTCAAAGTAACAACAAGAAATTAGATTTAAATATGGGCTAAGATAAAACCCCTATTATCATACATCTAGTAAGTACTAGGGGTTTTGTACTAGACCTTCCCAAAACATTTGATAAAATATAATAGCAGACATGATATAGTATCTTTAATCAATTAACACTACAATCAGCATACGAAAACGGTCTGATAAGTTAATATTGATTTGGGGGGTCAGGGGACTCAGAGGCCGTTATTCTCATAAAACTGGCTTCTTTCGCGGTACAAGCGGACACAGGTTCCTCTATTTTCCTAATAGAGGAACCTGTGTCCGCTAAATTTAGAAATGAACGTTATTTTGTGAAATAAGGTCTCCTGTGTCCGTTACGCGTTATACTATCCACACAGAAAAGGTTCCTGAACTTCCAGTGCCTTAAGCACTGGGGGTCAGAAACCTTGATCTTATTATCTCATCAGAATCTCACGAATATCCTCTTCTGTTAATGATACTGATGCTTGTTCTTCTGAATCCACAATCTCTGCAATGAGATCTCTCTTTTTTTCTTGGAGCTCATTCATCTTTTCTTCAATGGTGCCACGGGCCACGAGCTTGATCACTTTCACATTTTTTTTCTGCCCCATTCTGTGAGCTCGGTCTGCAGCTTGCTCCTCGACCGCCGGGTTCCACCAGATATCATATAAGATGACCGTATCTGCACCTGTTAGGTTCAGTCCTGTTCCTCCTGCTTTTAAGGAAATAAGGAACAACTCTCTCTCCCCATCATTAAATCGATTACAGAGATCCAATCGTTCCTCTGAAGGTGTTTGTCCATCCAGATAGAAATAGGTTTGACCTCGCATTGTGAGCTCTCTCCCTATCAGCTCAAGCATTTTCGTGAATTGGGAGAATATCAGCACTCTTCTTCCAGAAATTCTTGATTCCTCAGCGATTTGTAAAAGTTGCTCAAACTTTGCTGAGCTTCCCTTATAGCCGTCTACAAACAGGGAAGGGTGACAACAAATTTGTCGCAACCTGGTCAATCCTGCTAATATTTTTATCCGATTTTTTCTTAGTGTATCCTTATCAAGATGCTTTAATGTCTCGTGTCGTAACTTTGCTAAATAGGCCATATAGAGCTTCTTTTGTTCAGGTAGCAACTCTGCTGATACAAGTGACTCCACTTTCTCAGGCAACTCGGAAAGCACATCCTCTTTGATTCTTCGAAGTAAAAAGGGGCGAACTCGGCGAGCAATTTTTTTTCTGGATAATTGGCTGTATTCCTTTAATCCAAGGAATAGCTGCGGAAAGACTACATGATAAATCGACCAAAGTTCTTCAAGTGAATTTTCCACCGGTGTTCCTGTGAGCCCAAAACGATGTTCTGCCTTGATCCTTTTAACAGCTCGAGCTGTTTGGGTCACTGGGTTTTTAAACGCCTGAGCCTCATCAAAGAAAATAGTATGAAACGTTTGCTTCTCATACCATTTGATATCACGACGAAGTAAAGGATAGGACGTAATCATTACATCTAATTCTTTCGTATTGTTTAGTAGTTGTTCTCTATCCAATTTATTGCCATCTATCACTACTGCTTGAAGCTCAGGAGCAAATCTCATGATTTCATGTAACCAGTTATACGTTAAGGAGGACGGGCAAACTATTAAGACCGACTCACTTCTTTTTCGAATACGTGAAAGCTCAGAAACAATGAATGTAATGCTTTGTAACGTTTTACCTAGACCCATATCATCGGCTAGAACGCCACCAAAACCATAACTTGCAAGTGTCTTCATCCATTTATATCCTCGCTTTTGGTAGTCCAGTAATACAGGATCTAAGTCTTGTGGCACCTCAAATTCCAGATTTCCTGGGTTAAGTAGATGATCAAAAAATTGATGAAACGATTCCTCTGCCTTAAAGACTTGGCTATCATCAACAGAATCAAGAAATTTTAGCCCTTGAATCATAGGCATATTGAGACTAGCTTCTAAATCTTGATCCTGAAGCGGAACAGCATTCAAAAAACGGTGAATTTCTTCCATCTCCTTCGTCTCAAGAGATAGGAGTGACCCATTTTGAAGACGATAATATTTTCGCTTCTCTTCTAGTGCCGCTAAAATCTCCTTAACCTGTTTGTCGGCAATCCCGTCCATTTCAAATTTAAATACCAGCCAATTCGTTCTTTCTTTTTCATTGACCTTAACTCTAATTCTTGGATGGGCATTCTTTTTCAAGATACGATTTCGGACAGCTGTTGTTGCATAGATTTGGACGATTGGCTGAAGCTTTGGAACGACATGGTATAAAAATTCATACTCAAGTGCTTCATTTTGCATAAGATAACCGCCATCTGTTTTAAAAAAACCACTTTCCTCAATCAGTTGAAGGATTTCCTCTTCTCTTTCCAAATCCCTTATAATCATTGGACCAGTTGGAATGTATCGGCTTTCCAATGGTTGAATAATGACATTTTCATATTGAAACTCTAGTCCTACGAGCAGTCGGTTTTTAAGACGATCCAAATATAGCTTGGCAATAAGTGGGGGTTTCAAAATCTCACGCGATAATGCTTTCGACAGTTGGACCTCACCCATTTTTTTCAGACCTGGTACAATTTTTTCCAGAAAAAAATTGATTTGTTCATGTGGAATAGGAATGTGATTCTTACTAGGAGACGTAAGCATTTGCTTTAGTTCGTATAATCGTTCACAATCCTGTCCTTCTAGCTGAAAGACTTTTCCGTCACACAGCACAGCACTATAGAAGTTTAAAACAACCATTCGTTCAAAGCCTTTGATCGTCAATTGATAATCAGCGCTCTCGGTTTCTTCGAATGTAAACTGTATCGGAGGAGTTCCCTCCACCAGTTGGAATCTCTCAAAAAAATGACCATCATGCATTAGCGAAACGAATGAGGCTTTGGTAAGTAAAGGGACGAGGTCCTCCCAAGAGGAGGATGGAATTAGTAATATCTGATTCGTAGCTGTATCGTCAGAAGCGTAAGGCATTGCTTCTAGAAAGGCCTTTTCATCATGAATGACCCGAATGAGTTGGTGAATAACTGCATCTGTTTCAATTGCAAAGCAATGAATGTTTGGATCATAGGTAAATGCAGGGGATACCTCACTAGGTTTCCCTTGTTTTACGTTTCGGAGAAAATCTCGTATGTTTTGTACTTTTGTATTACCGATCTCCACTTCCATTCCAAGCAAATACTGATCCTTTCCGATCAAGACTGGTTTACTGGTAAACCTGACAGTAAGAACTTTTCTTTTTTCAAAATAAAGTTGATGTCCACTTGTTCGTGTTGGTCTGTCTTTAAAAAGAGACATGAAGTCTTCTGTTAGCTCACCATAATTAGATGGTTCAACTTGTACAGTTGAAAGTGACGTTCCTTGTCGTTGCAGTCCATAAATGGCTAATAAAACGGCCGCAATATGTTGGCAACTTTTTTGAAAATTGGCTAATGTAGGACAGCTACATTTCATCTGAATGTCTTCTGTTTCCCCTTTTACAATTGTGACATAAAAGTCAACATTTCCACTAACGGTGGCTTCACAGGAATCAGGGCTATACTGATTAAATGTCACTTTATTAGAGCGATAAAAAGAGTCCCCTCTTTTAAAGGAGACAGTACCGCAAATTTCTTTAATCATCTTGTGATTTATTTTTATCTCCATGTACTTCCGCTCTTTCCTTTTTATTTATTGAGACCAAATTCCTCGTATTTATTCCTTTATTAAAGTAAATTTGTTACTGTCATACTGCTCAATTAAACCCTAACACAAATTATATTAACAATAAAGGCACCTACTTTTCCATCCATTTCTCCCGCCATTGCACTCGTTCTTGCTCTTCTATTTGCTTTTCATTTCAGCGTTCAAGCCACGTATTCCAAACGCATGCGTAGAAAATGTTCTGTTCTTTATTGTACAATCGAAATTCTAAAACATGGAGCATGTTGACCATCCGTTGATTAATGTAAATTTCACGTGAGAATGGAATTTGCCTTATACCCATTTCCCGATTTTCATGGTTGATTACGTGCTCACACTTGATGACGGTGGTGAGTCGAACAATCTTCACCAAAATGAACAACGTTGTCATACACTAAAAAAGACGCTCTCCACTTAATGGATTGCGTCTAATGTTTAACTATAAATTTGATCTGCCATGTTTTTGAGAAACAACCTCGAGTATCTCATCCGGTGAATCCACAAGGTAGTCTGGCTTTTGTGCCTGCACAAGCTCTTTAGCGTCATACCCCCAACTCACCCATATGATCTTGACTCCTGTTGTCTTACAGGACAAGATATCCCGTTGCTCATCACCCACATATATAACTTCCGATGGCCCTAGGTGATGTTCCTTAAGAAATCTGCGAATCAATTGATCTTTGCCGGAAATAAGATTTGAACTCAAGATCTCTGATATATTTCTTACATTATTTCGCCGTAATACCTCTTTAATCACATCCTCAGAGTTAGAGGAAATAATCGCGATTTTGTGACCTTTTTTCTCTAGCGTATCCAGTATTTCTTTCATTCCAGGATACAATTTGATCTCCTTTGCATATTTTCGATAGAAACGGTAGAAGTCTGGAATGATGAGTGGCGTTTTAAAGATTGGGAAGTTTAATTGTTTGATTCTCTCAAGGATTGGTAGCTTTCTTAGTATATTCCATTTTGCACGGTTAATTTTTTGATACCGGTGTTTGTCTGCCAAGCTGTTCCATGCAGAGATGAAAACATTTCTGGAGTCGGCAAGCGTTCCGTCAAAATCGAAAATAATATATTTATACATTTGTTGTCTCCTCGTCTTTCAGCCAGTAATGTTAATACATTAGATATAGATTAATATAAACATTAGTCACCGTTCTCCAATGCGTCTGTAAAATGAGTGCTTCTGATTGTGAACTGGAACTAATGTAGCCTTTAATCCCGTTCAACCCACCTTTCAACCTATTATTTAAAAGTTGGTTTTCTTATAGCTTATGTATGATATTACTTCTAGCTCAAAAATGTACTTACTTAAGCTGGAAATGAGCGAGTGCTGAGGACAGGATGGTATGGTTTATAGGCATCTATTTATCATCCTGAGTTAGAGAGGGGTTTAACTTGTTAATCTCTAAGAAATGAACTTAAATTGTGGAACATGTAGTGGATTTCCATAAAAAACACAATCGTAAAAATCCACCCGAACTTCTACATTCGGGTGGATTTCCTTTAGTAATATAACCTTTATTTTAATCGACAGGTCCTAGACCTGTCGATCATAGAAGACCAGAGAATGTTCAGGGGATCATTCAGAAATCTTAACTTCCGACGCCCACTTCTCCCGCCATTCCACCCGTTCCTGCTCTTCTATTTGATTTTCGAGCGTATCATCCCAGCGTTCGAGCCACGTATTCCAGACACGTGCGTAGAAAATGTCCTGTTCTTTATTGTACATTCGAAATTCTAAACATGGAACTTGTTCGACTATCCGTTGATTAAAGCTCAATACGTCAGCTATTACCGTTTGAAAGCCGTTTTCCTCCAGCCCGTTTTCTCTCTCGGAAAGCACCTGCAGGATTCGGTCGACATTGATAAAATCCTGATCATTCGCATACCGGTAAAGCATCCATTCTTCGTCTGTTTCGGGCACAGATCGAGTCATCTCTGGCCAAAATTCATCATGATCGGGACTGTAAAAGAGCTCTGTCCACTCTTCTTCCATTTCTTCCTCAATGATGCCTGTTTTCAGCTGCTCATGCCCTTTCGTTGTTAACTTGTAAATTTCTTTTTCCATCCGGATCAAGCCTGTTCGCTGCATTTTTGCAATTAAATCGGCAATGAACAGCTCCTCAACCAGCAGCATTTCAGATAAATTGGCTGCCCGCCGGATATCAGCTTCCTCAAAAGCGAGCAGCATCATTTTCATGAGGATATCCATTTTAGACCGCTTTACTCGCTTAAATTCCACATCAAAGGTCACGACCGGCAAATGCCACATAGCCGACTCTTTGATTTCGACAGCTGGATTTTCAAGCAAGCTGGCGCGTAAACGTTTCGTTAATTTATCCATGCTGTACCACCTCTTCAAGCATTCGCAGTCCATTTTGTTTTTTAGTGGCTTCTAATACGTGCGTGTACATCTGTCTTGTGTCTCTTTGTTTCGTACGCTCGGTAAACATCTTTGTACTTCCGATTAAAACAAGTAGCTCTCTCGCTCTTGACAAGGCCACATTCAGTCGACGATAGTCTTTTGCGAAGCCGATATCGTCCTGCTTATTATCATGATTGCGCACCATGCTTAACAGAATGACATCCATTTCCATCCCCTGGAACCGGTCCACAGTCCCGGTACGAATCGTCAAGTGCTGCAAGCGAAGATCCTGCTGAATCAAGCGGTCGATCCTTTTTACTTGTTCCCCGTAAAAACTGATGACGCCGATGCTTTTTTTCTCATCCTTTTTCATTCTTCCAGCTTGCTTCGCCTGTTCCGCCGCTTCATCCAATTCCGTTAGCAAATCACCGATCCTTTTCAACTCAGCCGAGTTAAACAAGCTTTTTCCGCCTTTCATTCTTTCTTCAAAAAAAGCGGGCTCGTTTGGCATATCAAGCCATAATAGATGATTGTCCCGCTGTATCAGCGGTGATTCTAGCAAGTGATCTCGTTCCGAATCAGAATCGGTCAAGCCACATTGGAGCCGTTCGTTTTCCTGCTCATAAAACGGCGTGATGGCTTCCATAATGTTATCATGCATCCGGTACTGGATGGCGAGCATCGTTTTATTGCTTTTCGGCAAGTTTTTAAACAACCGTTCAAAGAGCGATTCTTTTAAAAGCTTATTTAATTCCGCTTTCCCTTCAAAGTCGTCACTTCCATCCGCCATTTCCTGTAGCGTCTCTTCTAGCGTATCGTTTCCTAAAAGAGGCGGCAGTTGGTGATGGTCGCCAACTAAAATGATTTTTTTTCCTTTTAGCATCGGCAAAAGTAGCTCCGGCGGGGTTGCTTTTGATACTTCATCAATAATCACTACATCAAACGCAGGGTAGCTGTCGATAAAATCTTTTCGTGCGGATGCTACACATGTCGTTCCAATGACGTTAGCATGCTTCACATAAAGCTTGCGAATTTCGTCCAAGTCGTGGTCATTTGCTTCTTCTAGCATAGAAAGCCACCTCCCTTGGATGGACTGGAATAGCGGAAGTCTCCGCTTTTCCTCCTTCAATGACTCCCGTTTCAGAGAAAGACTCGCCAATTGCGTTAATACCTTTTCATGCTCCTGTTCCGGTTCTGTAGACAAAATTTCATTTAAAGGTACCTGTTCTTCTTCCTTTTCGTGGATCATGTGATGAAACTGTGCTAAGCGGTCTTCGATTTCTGCGAGTTTCTGCTCCGCTTCCTGTAGCTGATTGGCTTCTTTTTCTTGTTTATCGCCATGTTCTTCAATTCGCTTCTTAACTTGTTCAAGCCGCTCTTTCTGTTTCTGCAGTTCAAGCACTTTTGCTTCTTTTTGCTGAAGCACTTCTTTAGCGTTCGGAATGTTTTCCGCTAACGCCATCATGTGCTCATGCTTGTTTTGAAGAGAATGGAGCTCAGCGCGCTCCTCCTCCATCGTCTGCACCCATTTTTGTTGCAACAACTTGTTATCACGTTGCTTATTTGTAAGTTCCTCTAACACTTCCTGCTTCAGCAACCGAAATGCTTCTAGCGCCATGTTTTTATAAGTGTCAAACGGCTTTAACCGTTCTTCTTTTTGCCTTATAAAGTGTCTCCTTCCATATAATCCTTTAAGATAGGTGACAAGCATCTGTGGGTACACGGTTGAATTTCCTTGCAATCTGCTTCTTAGCTCGTCTAAATATTGGTCAATTTCCGCGGCGGTAAAAACGGCGGAACCCTTCATCATGCGCTGCTTCATTTGGCCGGTCGATATGCGATGCCTTTGTAAAAGCTGCTCAATATATGAAATCGCTTTGTTCAATTTGTCATGATATACTTTTAGCTTTTTCAGCTGGTTTATTTCTCCGCGAATGTCCTCCAGCTCCTCGAGTAACTGCTGAACCGTTAACGACCGTTTCATATTTTGTTCAAGCATGATCCATCTTAAGCCATCAATTTGTTTGACGTCTGTTACTTTTGCCGTTAAAGCATCCATCTGCTTTGTTAACTCAGCCCATTTTTCAACTTCAGCAGACGTTTGCTTGATCTTTTGTTTTTTTTCATCGAACTCGCTTTCAAGTTGCTGAAAGGCGATGCTGTTTTTCACCTGCTGTATTACTTGCTGGTTAGCATCCCATTCTTTTTTTATCGCGCCACTGTCCGGCTCACCACGAAGAAAGGTTTCGTCTTTTTCAATGGAGGTATTTAATAAATCAAGAGACTGTCTAATCTCCTGCACGTGCTGTTGTGCCGTTTGCTGCTCCTGTTTGGCCACATGTACGATCTTTTTTTGCTCATCAATCCTAGACTGGATTTCGCTAAACTGTTTTTCCGCTTTCTGTTTGGCTTCGAGTTCGGCCTCCACTCGTGCAAGCACCGGCTGCAGCAGTTCTTGATCCCGTTCATTTGCTGCCCATTCCGCTTCTATTTCCATTTTTCGTTTTTGGTGCGCTTCAAATTGAGTAGAAACTTCTTTTAACGTATGGTCTTTCCAATACTGCCCTACATTTTCTTCAATGAACTTTTTGCCTTCTTCTTCAATGCTTTCCGTGCGCCCAACCCGAAGAATGCGAATGTCTTTATTCGCCAGCAACCGGCCAAGGGCGTTGTCGACTGCCAAATTCGACTGCGAAGCAACCAGTGTGCGCAGTCCCGCTTTTGCATTTTGCAGGCAAATTTCAGAAATAACCGTTGTTTTTCCGGTTCCAGGAGGCCCTTGAATGACGTATAAGTCTTCCGCAGACATCGCACCTGTCACCGCTTCCCGCTGGAACTCGTTCAATCGATTGTGAAACTGGAGCTCAACTTGCTTTTTCGGGGTTTGGACCGGTGGCTTGTTTTCAAATAAAAGGCGTTCAAGCTCTGGATTCACAGCGAGGCCGTTTTCTAAATGCTTAAACCCTTGCCGCAGTCTTTTCACCTGGCTTAATGTCGCAAAATTGCTAAAAACAACTTCTTTTGGATTCACGTTAAGCTTCTGCTGGCGGGCCCGTTCCTCTATATAACCGTGCAACTCTACTTCAACTGTAAGAGCGGAACGATTCGCTTTCAACACTTTCCCAATATCCAGATCAATCCCTTTGAGTTTGACGCTCAAACCTTTGAGTGACTTCCATTCCTTTTCACCGAGCTGGCAACCCGTGATCGTCACCCGGCTAAAATCACCATTGAATACTAGCCCCGAATAGCGCGACGTCATGTCTGGAATGTCCGCAGACTGCTCCTGGATTTTCAAATAGCCTTCCCAGCTCGCAATCCGCTTTTTCACATACATCGAACTTTCCTGCGCAACCGGCATTTCATGAATCAAGTTCAGCAAATCAAGCGGGATCCGCTCCCCGTGCTGTACGTTCAAATCAAACATGAGATCTACCGGACGGCGCCAATTAGTCTGCACCGGTGTTTGCAACGCTCTCGTCGTCACATTCGTCGCAATGAACCGATCAACCTCGACCACACAATGCAAAACGACCATAAACTTATTGTACTTATCATTCATCCGCGCATTCGCCTCATTGTCAAAGAACAATGCGGCCGACATAAGGCGATCTGGCACCGGCGGATATTTTTCTATATAAACGTGAAACGATTTCTGCAACGAAAAAAACGAGCGCTCATCAAGCCTGAGCTCCCGCATCTTGTCCTTCGCCTTATTCGTCAAAGTTACCGGACAACGATATGGCGTTATCTGTTTCTTTATCATATGTCCACCTGCTTTAGTCATCAACAAGAAGTATTTGAATAGTTATCATCCAATTGAATTATAGCATAATGTCCATAAGATTTTAGTAAGATTGAGCTTTTTGGTGTAACTTAACACTTGTTTAATCGACCTTTACAAACGTGTAACGAATAACGCTCCACTAAGGATTAGCAGTCTTTCTTTAAATTATATTGCGAATACACTCCACATTTTTAAATGAAGTAGAGCTTACCGTCGATTTAACCTTATCCTATCTCCATATTCCTTTACTATTTTAGATTTTAAATTTTATCCACAATCGACAATATTCGTGTTAAACTTACATTTGTTAAATTTCTTAGTAAATAAAGGCGCTGTTCTTTTTATTATGTTGCAATATTAAAATCGGAGGGAAACAAATGAAAAATTCAATTCATAAATGGAACGAATTAAGCCTAGTAAAACGAATTCTTGTCGGTATTATCATTGGTGCTATCTTGGCTGTATCAATCCCTAATGCCGCAGGTTGGGTCACCGTTTTCGGTTCTTTATTTGTAGGTGCACTAAAGGCTGTTGCACCAATATTAGTTTTATTTTTAGTGATGCATGCCATCTCAAAGCATAAAAGTGGTCATCAAACGAATATAAAATCGATTATTGCTCTTTATGGTATAAGTACATTCCTAGCTTCATTAGTGGCCGTTGTTGCAAGCTTTCTATTTCCGGTAAGCTTATCACTTGTAACAGGCGCCGAAGGTTTGACTCCTCCTGGTGGTCTTGTAGAAGTTCTTCAAACATTGCTCTTTAACATTGTTGACAATCCAGTAAATGCACTATTGACTTCTAACTATATAGGCATACTAACCTGGGCTGTCCTTCTTGGCATTGCGTTAAGAAAGGCTCCTGACACAACAAAAAACATGTTGGCTAATTTTTCAGATGCCATATCTCAATTAGTGAAATGGATTATAAATTTAGCACCATTAGGAATTATGGGGCTTGTCTTTGAAGCTATTGCAACAAATGGGCTTTCAGCGTTACTTGATTACGTAAAATTACTTATCGTTCTAGTCGGATGTATGCTTTTCATAGCTCTTGTCATTAATCCAATTATAGTATTTATAAGTATTCGTAAAAATCCATATCCACTTGTCTTTAAATGCTTAAGGGAAAGTGGTATTACAGCATTCTTTACTCGGAGCTCAGCAGCAAACATTCCAGTAAATATGAGGTTATGTGAAAAACTAGATTTAGATAAAGATACGTATTCAGTATCAATCCCGTTAGGTGCTACCATCAATATGGCTGGTGCTGCTGTGACTATTTCTGTCTTAACCCTTGCTGCCGTTAATACTCTTGGCATTCAAGTGGATATTGGTACTGCGCTAATTCTTAGCGTTCTAGCAGCTATATCCGCTTGTGGTGCTTCGGGTGTTGCCGGTGGGTCGCTTTTACTCATTCCTTTAGCATGTAGCTTATTTGGAATTCCAAGTGAAATTGCTATGCAAGTCGTTGGTGTGGGTTTCATCGTAGGTGTTTTACAGGATTCTTGTGAGACTGCACTTAATTCATCATCAGACGTACTTTATACGGCAACAGCTGAATACGCTAATATGCGTAAAGAAGGTAAGGAAATGATAATCAACTCCTAAAAATAGGTTTATACGTTTGTAGATTTACTTCCAGTTAAAAAGGTGCCTGTCCCTTGTCGAATTCAACAAGAGACAGGCACCTTTAATATTGTTACTAATAAGTTAGTCCATGACCAAGTTTATAGATATTACCATCACTATCCTGATAGGCATAGTTGAGTCCTTCAGGCATATATTTGTCCTTGTCATAGCCCGGTACATCATTTCTCGATACACAATCACCATTTTCATCAACCGCAATAACTGCTTCACTTGCTGGTAATGTTAATGGTAATACACCTACTGGTTGGCTATTACCCGACATAACCTCAAACTGTGCTTTATAGAATGTATCGTATCCAGCAATCAGTGCATCTGCTAATGGTTCAACATTTCCTAGTATCCACGGCATAATGACATTCACACTTATGATTACTTTTCCTCCACGACTATGGATGCTGTCTGCCACTTCCTTTAAATGATCCATGCCAGTTAAAGTCGTTTCTTGATATGAAGAACCATCCAAAGCTGTTACTGTTTTGTCCTCACATATCTCAAGATCTAAAAGTCCCGGTGTCGCAGAAAAATAAGCTCCAGATTTTGGATTTAAGAACAAAATAGCTATGTCAGCTTCTTCATAGTTATCAGTCAAAGTAAATTGTCCAAGTTCTTCGCAGTCTTTCCTTGCGTCCTCCGTGTAAGAAGTTGCTCGTTCTGATTCCTTATGAAAAACTTCCACATAAACCTTCTTATTAGTAAGCTTTTCAACTGCCAAAGGTAAGGTCGCATTTTGATTTTTAAGGACGGTTACCGATTTTTTATGCGCTTCATAAGCAGCTTCCCAGTTAGCTGGATTACTAACTACTGATGTAGCTTGATCTGTTGAAACATACGTACGATCATCAAATATTCCTAATGCAAACATTTCAGTGAGTAGTCGTACATTCGCTTCATCAATACGTTTTTCACTTATCCAGCCATTGTTGATCGCTGCTTTGAGATTTTCAACATCATTTGTATCAGCAACGATATCTGTACCTGCATTGATTGCTTTTGCAAAACGTTCGGCCTCGCTCAACTCTTCAACGCCCCAGCTCATTTTACTAGTGATGCCACTGTCGCTATTTACATAGCCTTTGAACCCAAGTTTTTCTCTAAGGATATGATTTAGGAAATAATGATTAAATGTAAATCCAACCTCTTCGAAAGGAATGTCTTCACCCTCGAATTCTTGAACGACACTTTTTTTGATGCTTGGTATCGAATAGTACGGCATAATGGATGACGTTCCATGTTCTACCGCGGCCCTAAATGGTGGGAGGTGATACTTTTCTAAGCTTCCTGGCGTTGGGTATAAATTCCACTTACCCTCTTTGTAATGAGGATCAAATCCATTTTCTCTTGCTCCTCCACCTGGAAAGTGCTTCGTCGTCATCGCAATACTATGATTCCCTACGCTCTCCCCTTGGAATTCGTCGATGATACGACCAATAGCTTCGGAAATAAATTCTGGATCTTCACCAAACGTGCCATACGTCCGTTGCCATCTAGGGTCTGTGACCGTATCAGCCATATACATATACCCTTTTCTTATTCCAGTAGCATCCCACTCATCATGTGCTATTTTCGCAAATTGGCTAATGAGAGATCCATCACCGCCATTTTTAATATCACCTTTAGCAGCTGCCGCAAGTCCTAAAGTTCCTGGCCAAGTGGAAAAAATTCCAGCTGCGTCATTCATACCAAAGACGAATTCTGTGTTTTCGTTTCTTGAATTAGATGTTATTAAGCACGGAATCCCTAGGCGTGTTCCCTCACACACTTCATTCATCGCGTTAACCCATTCGGCCATTTGAGCGGGACTCCAGTTGTCTCTTAAGATGAAGTGACGCAAATTCATTTTTTCAATGGTATGTGTGGTTCCATATATTTTTGTAATAGCGAAAATACTTTCACCCTTTTCAACAATCCCTTCATCTAACACACCATCGTGACTAGTCTGACTCTTATCTTTTTGAGAAAGCCCCATCTGACGGGTATTAATAAGCATCATACCCACTTTTTCATCGATATTCATTAATGTCACTAAGTTCTCTGCGCGTTCTTTCGGACTCAAACGCCAATCCTCGTATGGGTCTAGTTTCCCATCGTTATTCAAATCTTTAAAGTTTAATCCATCAACTTCAATGAGGTTCTTAGTTCTTACTTCTAAATCTGGTTGTTTATGGCTAAATCCCACTTTAGCGCCTCCTAATATTTGTCTCCTAATTGAGACATATCTATTGTTTTTTCTAATGTCAGATGATTATACATATGGCTCCCACTAAAATTGATAATGGGGTGAATCAAGAGTATATCAAGTATGTTATAAGCAGCTATTTAAAATATAGTCATTCTCCCTTCATGTATAATGAATTATTTGCCGCTTTCTTTTACAATGTTATAATAACAACAAAAAGCTAATAATAAATGACACTTATTGCTTAAAAGATTGTAAATATTGCTACATGAGAGAGGCTACCATTATGAAGCAATCTGTTTTAATTCCAGTAAAAAGTCAAGATTTTGAAATTTATGACTTCAGAAAAAAAAATAAATTCGCTGATTTGCTCAAGAAACATAACGAATCCGCAGAAAGTTTCGCCAAATTAGAGACTTTATTCCGATTACACAGTCACGATGTGATGGAGGTTCTAGTATTTTCAGGTGGGGAGTGTGAATTTTTTTGTGAAGGAAAGACCTATTCCCTAAGGAAAGGGGATGTTGTGGTTGTCCCTCCTTATGCTGTTCATAAAGCTACTGTTACGAATATTGATAACTATGAGCGCACAATTATTAAGGTCAGTGGGCATTTGATGAGAGACTTTTTATCTAGTTCACCATCTATGAAAGAGAATATTGTTTATCAAAAGACACAAGGTTCTTATGTGTTACATCTGGATCCAAAAAACTTTCAAGATATCATTTCTTTACTTCACGAAATAACTTATAAAATAAAGAATGGCGAAGAAAATTACTCCTTTACATTACATTACCTATTATTTCAAGTGCTTCAAGACATTTTCAATCCTGCTAGTAGTATGCCAAACCTCAGTCAAAAGGATGAACTAGACCAAAGGTTAGTATCTATACTAGACTACATTGAATCACATCTGACAGAGCCGGATTTAAGTTTGGACAAGGTATCCAATTACTTCCATTTAAATAAATACTATTTTTCTCATTATTTTAAAAAAAACATGAACCTACCCTTTTACCGTTACGTATCATTAAAGCGTTTATCTTTTGCTGTAACTATGATTAAACAAAATCAGATCTCGATAGAGACAATTGCCTTGAAATGCGGTTTTCCTGATTATTCGAGTTTTTATAGACTCTTCAAAAAAGAATATAATCTTTCTCCAAAAAATTTACAAAAAGAATATAACAATTAACAGTAAGAGCTTGTAACTTAGCACTCATTTAGATACACTTATACGTCCTTGTTAAGGATAAAGGATAATCATGTCTGATTGTTGAGGAGCATTTACAATATTTCTATTTATTCCCTCAATCTTTTTAAGTGTTATATCATCCGTCTTTAGTACAAAATCTATACCTGTTTATAATTAGAATAAAAAGGTTTGAATTTCTTTGAATTATTTTTCTAACTCTCCTTATAATAACTACTGCCATACACGGCAAACACAAATTTACTAGGGGGTTTTTTCCATGCCAAATAACCAACAATTACAGCAAGCTCAACAAGCAGTGCAACAAGCTCAACAGCAAATTCAACAAGCTACTCAACAAGCTAATCCACAACAAATGCAACAAGCTCAGCAACAGTTGCTACAAGCTCAACAACAAGTACAACAAGCTGCTCAACAGGCTACTCCACAAGAGCAACAACAGTTACAACAAGTTCAACAACAACTTCAACAAGCTACTCAGCAAGTACAACAAACTCAACAACAAAAAAATCAACAACAATAATTCTTTCAATCGCGAAGCTGACCATAAAGGTCAGCTTCTAAATAAAAGAATTTTAAATGAATAATTAGTTTTAAAAAAATCCATTATAAGAATGTTGTTGGGCTATAGCCAAGCGGTAAGGCAACGGACTTTGACTCCGTCATGCGTAGGTTCGAATCCTGCTAGCCCAGCCATTTATTTTTAAAGACATACATAATATAAGTTGTGCTTACGATATCTTCCCACTGCAATTTAGTATACAAACACTATGCTGACTTTGTTCTTTCATCGCATTTCAACATACGTACCCGTTAAATAGGAAAAGCGATTCTTTATTAAAAGAATCGCGCCTGATTGTTTAACTTATGGTACGATCTCCGGATGAATTTAAGTGGGATTTTATTTTTAGCAAAAGTGCCTAATATAGGCACTTTTTTTGCTATTAAACGGTTTTAATTATCAACTATCTCACGGTCAAAAATTTCACCCTCTTCTTCTACTTCTAATTCTTCAATTTGTCCATTCTCTTCTTCTACTTCTATCTCTTCAATTGGTTCACCTTGTTCATTTCCACAACCCACTAACGTAAAAACAGAAAAAATTAAGAAAAATATTACATAGAACTTTTTCATTTATTGTAACCTCCTTTTTTTTATTGTTTTCCAACCTTATTATAATTATTCTTTTGAATTAACTAAAAAGTTACCTCATTTTAATTGGCTAATTATTATGATCTTCTTTCCCTTATCCCGTTAACACCCCTGCCCACTTTCCTATATACACTGATTAGATTATCATAAACTTTATTTAAAATTGAGGTAGGGATTATTTCCAGTTATGAAGTTTCCAGTTTGAAAAAGGGCTTCTAATTAGATCTATTAGACATCATCATCGCAACGAAAGTTTCTCCTTGAAAAAATGGTGCCTGCCCCGGCCTTTAGACAAAACTACGATAAGAACAAATAAATCTCCCATAAAACCCTTGTGAAACTTTGAGCGAATTAAAGAGTGAATTAGGGAATATATGACTTACTATAACAATCACAGGTACCAATGGAATTAAAAAGAGATGACCCCTGTTCAATACAGAAATCATCTTTTAAATGTAGCATAGTTATTTTATTCTAAAATGTCCTTTACAAAGGACTGTGGCATGGATTACTTCGTTATGTGGAGCTAATTGAATTTTATTGAGCCTTTTTCTCCTGCTTGACTTGCTTATTTTCAGGATTCTTATTGAAATACTTTTTGAAAATATCCAGGTGTTTATCTGCTTTTTCATACTCTGGTTTTGTCAATAAACTAACCACAATCATCACAATCGTTGAAACGACCATGACAGGAACAATTGGTAAGAATCCAAAAGATGGAAGCCAATCTGTAAAAAAGTAAATAGGTACTAATAATCCACCGATAACCAAACTAGAGATCGCTCCTGCCTTCGTTAACCTTCTCCAATACAAGGCGGCAACCATTACAGGGACCATTGCTGTTGTTCCAGTAAACGATACATTCGCAATTTCAAATACACTTGCAGGTCTGAGAAGTGATACTACATATGAAATGGCTAGTAGTATAACAACAAATAAGCGGCCATAGAAAACCGTTTTTTCTTCATTCTTTAGGTTGAAGTATTTTTTCACAATATCATTAGTAAATAAGTTACTCATTGTTAGAAGCTGTGCATCCATAGTCGACATAACCATCGAAAATAAACCAACCAATGCTAGTCCACCCATCCATAAAGGAAGATACTCAAATGTCAACAAAAAGACGATATTATCAGAAGCACTACCTACTAATCCAGGAATTAGGACAGCACCCCATACCCCTAGAGTTACCGCTAGTATATAAATGAATGACATACCTAAAGGATAGAGAATACTATTTTGGCGTAATACATGACTACTTTTACTTGCTAATAATCTCACAAAAACATGTGGAAAACTGAATACAACAAACGTAAATAATAGCCATTGACTAAACCAAACTTGCCATGAAAAGGCTGGGCTCGCGTCTCTTTGTAACAAATGTGGTTGTTCTTGTAGAACTCTTTCTGTTAATCCTCTAAAACCTCCACCTTCGTTCGCTATCATGATAACAGCCAGAAGAAGAAATACAGTGAATATTAAAACCTGCGCTGTATTCGTTAATACTGTACCTCTCATTCCGCCTCCCCACACATAATATCCTACTACAACTGTAATGATTAGTGACCCTAACCAATAAGGAATAACCCCGTTTGTAAATGTTTCAAATCCTGCCCCTGCCCCAATTTGCCCAGTCACGACATAGGGTAAAGTATAGATGGCAAATATGACAAACATAATTAATGAAATTGAATTACTATGAAAACGCTCTCCATAAAATTCACTAGGAGTACTATAGCCGTATTTTTTCCCTAAAATCCAGACTCTCACTCCGAAATAATAAGTTGTAAACCCTATCATGAAAGATCCGGCACCCATTATTAAACCATACATGCCAAAACCATTATGATAGGCTGCTCCAGGCATTCCCATCATAACAAACGCGGATAAATTAGCGCCTATAATCGCACAAAACAAATAAAAACTTGAAATGGACCGATTGGCTAAAAAATAGTCTTCTCCTGTATTCTTTGTCTGTCTTTGAGCTTTCCACCCCATCAAGATAATAAACAACATATAAATGGCAGCTACAATAAAAACTAGCAGAACTCTATTATCCAATTCAACTCCTCCTAATCATTCAATCTTCATCTTCAAAGTTTTCTGGAACATGAGGCCAGATAACTTTATAAGCAAAAAATAGGTAAATCGATGCAAGGATTCCGCCAACTAATACTTGAAACCATAATGCAATTGGCATAAAACCGAATAAGATTGGATTAACTTGATCAAACCACCAAAAGTCAAAGTGCAGAAATATCATCACTAACAAGCCGATAAGGACAAGAGTTCTTTTTAGTCTATGGCTCAATATGGTTACCTCCTACTAGTTTATAAATTTGTGTTTCTTCATTATAAATGTGAAAGTTCGGCTCCCCCCACTATAAAAGACAATAAATTCTTGTACCATTATAGTTGTTAAAAGGGAGTTGACTTATGATTTCAGTCCACTCCCTTAATTGTTTAAATCTCTTTATGAGTTAACTTTTGTTTTAACATTGATATTACTGTTATCGAAATGCGGCATAACCTGCGTCGCAAAACGCTCCATTGCTTTTAACGTTTCAGCATGTGATAGGCCTCCAAAGTCAAAGTAGATAATGACTTCTTCAATACCCGCGTCTTCAAGTTCTTTTAGTTTAGCAGTTACATATTCTCCATCACCAACAATGATACTAGCTTCACTTAAGTCATCTGTTTTCATATTCTTAAGCTTTTCTACAATATCTACGAAGTAACGGATATGAGGTGGTGCTGTTGATGGATCATCCGGGAACGCTGGAACTAGACCCGTAAAGTATTTAAGCATACGCTCTTTTGTTGCTTCTGTTTCTTCTTGAGTTTCAGTTACATTTAAGAAGAACGAACATTTTGCTTGTTTTCCTGAGAACCCGTGTTTCGCTGATTCATCTTTGAAGCGATTAACGGCATTTGCTACGCTACCAAAAACCATCGTTGCTGCAAATGGAGCAAAAATTACATGTTCGCCCATTTCGGCAGCTTTCAAAATACTTGGCTCAGAAAATGCTGCTACATAGATAGGTGGAGCTGGTTTTTGTACTGGCTTTGGCGTTATTTCAATCTCAGGAAACTTATAATACTTTCCGTCGTAAGAAAGTTTAGAATCTTGCGTCCATGCTTTCTTCATGATGTCTAACTGTTCAAAGAAGATCTCTCTACTATCATCAAAGTCGACTTGGAATACGTCATATTCACGCTTATCATACCCTCTTCCTGCCGAGAAAATGGCTCTTCCGTTACTAAGTAAATCAAGTAATGCATATTCTTCAACCATACGAATAGGATGACTTGCTGGTAGTAAGACCGTTGCTGGTGCTAGTTGGATTTTGCTCGTTTTAGCAGCTACGTGCGATAAGAACACTGACGGTGAAGGTAACACGCCTAATGCACTAAAATGATGTTCAGGAACCCAAACTGAGTTAAATCCTAATTCCTCAGCATACACACTTTGATCAACAAGATCTAAAATCATTTGATTCGCATCTTTTCGTGAGTCACCATATTCAACCGGATTGTCTGTAAGTGTAAAATAACCAAATTTCATTTGTATCTCTCCTCTTTGTTTAACTATGGTTAACTTAGTTAACTATAGGTTTCTAATTTAATTATATGCACCGATGTAAGCGCCGTCAATATAAATTTAAACTTTTCTGATAAAATAGTGTTAACTCAGAATATTACGACTAAAAATACTTACCTTTTCATCCCATGACTATTATTTGCTTTTCAACTATGAAACTCTGCAGGGATTGGGCCAAATTTTCTATTATGATATAACATCGCTTCTTTATCATCTAACTGAATATCTAAAACCTCTCCGATTAAAATCGTATGGTCTCCAGCTTCTACTTGCTTAAAGGTCTTACATTGTAAAACCGCAAATGCACCTGAGACAACCGGAAGGCCATATTCAGAAGAATTCCATTCACAGTTACTAAAGCGATCCATATCCTTACTTGCAAACAATTTACAAAGATCTTGTTGATCACCTGCTAGCACATGAACAGCAAATTTACCAGCATTTTTAAATATATCTAAACTAGAAACCTTATGATCAATCGACCATAACACTAGCAACGGATCTAAAGATACCGACGCAAAGGAATTGACAGTTAACCCCACTGGCACCCCTTGTTCATCACTCGTAGTCACAACGGTTACACCCGTTGGATAGTTTCCCATTACTTCCTTGAAATTTTGTACTTGATCAGTAACTTGGTTCACTTTGCAATCACTCCTTTATTTAATTACATACCATGAGTTCCCTTTATTGATTACCTTTCTGTTTTTCCTTAATATTCTTAAGTTTTTAAAGATATATGATTTAGAATGATCCCCCCCTATGCTTGATAGTTCTTTATTAACTAAATTACAAAATTTCAACACTCGATTTGAACTTGCACCAGGATGCTTTTCTAAGCATTCAAGTATCACTTTTTCATAGTTCAATTCAAAATCCCCCTATTTTACAAATGGATTCTAATTTGAATTACACAACATCTCTTCTCATACCCCTACCACTCGCCACAATGGCTGCGCTTTCAAATGAATGTATCTTTATATCCTTTAGTAGGCTGTGGTCTAATGCATAATTATTCTGTAAACTAATTTCACTAACGCCAATCGCAAGCAAGATTTGTCTAATAATCAAAGTTTGATGGCTTTCACCAAAGAGCGTTAATACTGAATTTTCTTCAGCTCTGTCTTTCAGAAAAATACAAACTCCTCCACCTAACCTCTTAATCTCAGTTAATGCCTTGTCTAAATTCAATTGACAATCACATAATTTAAGTTGACATTGGTCACATGGTTCATGAATATAAACAGGTGTAATCTCTTTAGAGTAAGCTGAGTGATGAATTAAAATTTGGTCACACAATGGATCGAACTTGTTCGAAAAGGAAATTAAATCAAATTCTCCATTACGGGTTTTAACTTTTGATTTTTTTTTAACGGTAAAAGCTGGTTGAGATTGTATGAAATCATGTAAGAAATCGTTTATTTGCATGATTTCTAATTCAAACCTCGAAGAAAATTCTTCCATTTCTTTTAAACTTGAGAGTTCTCCCTTTTCATTAAGGAGATCACACATCACGACCGCTGGATATGATCCACTCCTTTTCGCGAGTTCCAAACTTACTTCTGTATGACTTTGTTTCCCATAGATCCCATTCTCGTGAGCAAGTACTGGAAAAACATGACCGGGTCTTTTAAACTCTTCTGATTTTCTATTAGGATCGATTAATGCCTTTATGGTGTCATGTCTTTCAAATGCTGAAATACCGGTAGTTGTTCCTTCTACGTCAACTGAAACAGTAAAAGTGTGGTAGTTATAATGTTCAACACCATTTTGACTTGTGAAATCTAGCTGATTAGCTCGACTATTTTCCATTGCTACACTCAAAAATCCTTTTGCATGAGTGACCATGAAGTTGATATCCTCGGGGGTAACCTTCTCAACTAAACTAATAAGCTTTCCATGTTCATTCTTATCGATTAAAATAACTAACTTCCCCTTTGATAGAGCATTCACTACTTTCTTCCCTCTTATAGATCCCATTGAAATCATCCTTTACTATTAGGTTTTCTATCACCCTTTTGCAATCGGTTACATATTTCAAATAAGAAAAATACGTTTGTCTCTCCTGTTAACATATAGATCTTTTTTTAACGTTTTACCAACGATACATCTCAATGCTTATTTACAATTCGTTAATGTACTTTTTATTTTATGCCTTCGTAAAGTTTAACAATGGTTAACCATGTTGTTCTATGGTTGTTGATTTGAATTATATATACTTAAAAATGGAATGTCAACACAATTTTCTGATTAATTTAAAAATAAAAAATTAAAGGTTAATCTCTCTTTTTAAATTGTTTAACTATTAGTTAACTAATGGTTAAACAATTTATGACGTGTTATTCTACTGCCAACTCAAAGTTTAAAAACATTCGTTTGAATACTTAAAATAATGTACTTTAGATTACTGGAGTTTACCAATGGTTAACTTTCTGATAAGATAGTGAATAATATTAAGTTAACATTTAGTGGAGGTAGAAGAATGACTACTGAAGATACACAAAAAAAGGGGATTCAATCGATCGAAATAGGTTTTTCAATATTGAAGGTGATTTCAAATTCTGTGGAACCTCTAACAATTACCGAAATCTCTAAGGTATGCGATATGCCAAAAAGTCAACTATATAGATATTTAATAAGTTTGTGTAGGATTGGTTTTCTCGAAAAGAGTGAGGAACTCCGTTATTCACTTGGAAGTGAACTAACATTAATTGGTTTGCGTGGTATGGAGAAAGTGGATATACGAATTAAAGCATTACCATATATTAAGCGATTAAATGAATTACTTGATGAAACTGTGTCTCTTGCTATATGGGTAGAAAATGAAGGTCCGATTTTTATTAGCTGGGAAGAGAGTAAAAAGCCAATTAATGTTAATGTCCGTGTGGGGTCTGCGGTACCTCTAACGACTAGTGCTACTGGTAGAATTTTTGCAGCATATTACCCACAAGAAAAAATAAACGACTTTATCACTGATGAAATAGAAAAATACTCAATTGTTCTTGATGAATATAACGATACGATTAAAACTGTAAAAAAATACGGTTATGCCTTCACGGAACAGTATATTCCTGGTATAACAGCTATTTCTGCACCTATATTCGATCAAAAAAATGAATTAGTTGCTGCAATAAGCGTCATCGGATTATCTGGAGTGTTAGATATATCTCCTGACTCTCACTTAACAGAAGAAGTTTTAAAAACTGCTCGGGAATTATCAAATAGTCTAGGTTACGTTTATTTGTAATAATTTCTCAGTTGTTTTGAGATTGTTAAAATGATCAAGATTACTCCATCCATATTGCCTGAACCGTAACCCATAAGATTAAGAGTCTAAAAAAGACCATCTGCATAAGCAGCAATAGATGACTCCGGTGTTGTCATTTGAGATCCCCTTCTGGCAAACAGTTAAAGAAAGATGTTGAAGCACTCTATCAAAGACAAATTGTAGAAGTCTATGTTATTGGAGAAGCTACTGATCAAATAGCTATACATAGATAGATAAAAACTCAAGAAGAATTTGATCTTTACTACATAAATGACATATTTAATGTGAGCAAACTCTTAAAAAGTGGCTAAACTTTTATTAAATACAAATATTATTGGTTTTCGTCATAAAAATAACCGAACCATAATTACCCCAGTTATAAACCTGATACCAACAATCGTATGAAGTTGTTTAAATTAGGAAAACAAGGGCAGAATATGAAGTGTAAGTTTTGGGAACTCAGTTTTGAACCATCAAATAAGGAAATGAACAACAAAGCATGCGGATAGAAATAAATGAACAACAAGAGGGTTGGACTGGTAACGATTAGCGTTCCAAAAAAGGAGTTTTTAAATATGTTTTTTAGTGTGGATGGCTTCTTTTCCTATAGTTATTTAAGGAGAAATGGTTTTGAGGAAAGTATCTTAAAATCCATGCCGGAAGAAGAAGTAATAAAGTTAAATCATCTATATTGCAACGATAAAGATGCTGCGAAGGAGTATTTTGAACAATATTATTAATCATCACAAGCTAAGGAAATGAGGGCCTCCTCTTCCTTTGTTTTTTTCTGGCGAACAGTGCCTGGCATTGTTCGCTTCCTGAAGTCAGGTTGATCGACTTCAGATTTTTTCTTTTCCTATTTGTCACGTTTAATACACCCCCATCTGGTTATTCACATCCTCTAAAGTTTCAATGAGATTTTTTTATGGAGCTTATAAAAAAGGATTTACTCCAAATCAATGTCACAGTAGAAAATGCTTACCAATTATCATAAAAACGCTCAGAGAAATCTAAACGTTTATTTTTATTACTGCGTTTTTTGCACTAACACTTATTAGCCGAAAAAATACTTTTATTTTTCAATTAAAGCTCAGAAGCATCGAAAAGAAATGATACCATTATAAAACCAACAATTACTACCCCGTAACATTGTTTCAGTCTTCCTTTTTCGCTAAATAAGCGATACCTTCTTAAGCATCACACTCATTGGCTTCAAGAAAAATCTACTCAATATATTTTAATACCCACTTCATGAAATAAGAATTTTCTAAAAATAAAGATTGAACGGTAATTTATGTTATTATTATTGTAAGCGCTATCATAAGATGGAAAGGGGTACTAATTTATGTCTATGGAAGAATTGATAAACTGCTTCAAACTTTATAGAAAAGAAAAGCCCTCAAATGTTAATGAGCTATTAGATTACGTTCAACTAAATTACATTCATGGTAAGTTATCATTCCCTCAATATCGTAAATTATTTCAAGAACTACATGCTCGTGGCGCAGTAAAGCCTAATTATTATATAGAAAACGAAAACCAGAAGCTTTATGATTAAATTGAAACATCTCACTTTGAACCTTCCAAAAACGGAAGGTTCAAAGTGAGAAGAAAGCCCACTGGTTGATAAATACATATCCATACGAAAAAGGGTTCAAATAAAAGAAGTTATCCCGCTAAAAAATAATCCTTTGATAAATGGATTATTTTAAACTTTTAGCAAGCGTTATGATTGTAGTAATGATTTCAGCAACTATTGGTCGACTGAAAGGTCTCTAACAAATTGTTTATCTACTTTTAATGTTGAAATTGGAAGACGTTTTAAGTAGCTTAGTGAAGAATAGCCTGTTCCGAAATCATCTAATGATATTGAAATACCAAGAAGTTGTAATTCCGCTAATACATCAATTATATTTTCCCCATTTTGCATAATACTTTCTGTAATTTCATGTTCTAGATATTGTGGATCTAGTTTTATTACTCTAGTACCCTCTTAACTGTTTTTGTAAAATCAATGTGTTCAAACTGATGTAATGAAATATTAACTGCAGTATAAAGGCTTTCAAATCCACTTTCATGCATTCTTTGCATTGTTTACATGCTTCGTAAAGTACCGATTCACCAATGGCACACTAAATCCACTTTCCTCGGCTATTGGAATAAAATCTTCGGGCGATATGTACCCTCCCTCTGGAAAAATTCCATCGTAGTAAGGCTTCGACACCCGTTATTTTCTTAGATTTAAAGTCAACTTTAGGTTGATAGAATAGTGAAAATCCTTTATTTTCTATCGCATCTTGTAATCCTTGGATAAGTTTGATATTACGTACTGCTGCTATTTCTAATTTCCTCTTCTGCTTTCTTAAGATCTGTCATATCGGTAATAATACCATTTAATTTAACAATATTCCCATTAAAAAGAGGTGTACCATAGGGACGACCAACACCCTAGTGCGTTAAAGCACTGGAGGTCAGGAGCACTAGCCTATGATCCCACTTAATTTAGGCTTTTTTTGCCTTATTCTAACTATTTCAACTTGTATTAGATTCAAAACTATACAGACTAATAGAACCTTACATACACTATAGAAATTACACGAAAGGAAGGTGATAACATGCTAAAATTATTTGGCGCTAGATTGAGAGGAGAAAACGAAGTCCCTCCGGTTAAAACTGATGCTTTTGGTGTTGCAAAATTTGTGGCAAATAAAAGTCGAACTGAATTAAAGTTTTTCCTAGAAGTTAATAACATTCAAAATTTTATTCAGGCACACATCCACTTTGGGGAACGTAATGAAAATGGACCCGTAGTAGTATTTCTATTTGGGGCTGACCTTGAAACACTTGAGGAACAAAATGGCATTACGACTCAGAGAGGATTTATTACTGGCAGAATTACTAATGATGACATTGTACCAAATGAGGTCGGAATAGAGACTGTAGAAGATTTAATAAATTTCATGGAACAAAAGCTAACATATGTAAATGCTCATACTGAACAAAATCCTGCAGGGGAGATTAGAGGTCAAATTGTACCACTTAAAATCCCACAATATTAGTCATTTAATAAAGCGTCATAAAGTTCCTTACCCCCAGTGCTTTAAAGCTCTGGGGGTAAGGAATACTGCTCAAAAAAAGTTCTAATTCTGAATATATAAAGACTAAATGATTAGTGACACCCTTTTAATCCTTCGATAAAGTTAATGCTGTTTTTGCGGTTTTTAAATCGATTTGTAATTGTTTGTCTGTATCATGTGGATTGTAATATTCTTTCTTTATCATATAATCTAAAATTTGCTCATGGAACTCAATCGCTTCCTCTAAATGCTGCTTTAATGTCACCTATTAAAGGTTAGCGCCTGTTCGCTAATATTCGTAAAAATCCATATCCCCTTGTCTTTAAATGCTTAAGGGAAAGTGGTATTACAGCATTTTTTACTCGGAGCTCAGCAGCAAATATTCCAGTAAATATGAGTTTATGTGAAAAATTAGATTTAGATAAAGATACGTATTCAGTATCAATCCCACTAGGTGCAACCATCAATATGGCTGGTGCAGCTGTGACTATTTCTGTCTTAACCCTTGCAGCCGTTAACACTCTTGGCATTCAAGTGGTATTGGTACTGCGCTTATTCTTAGCGTTCTAGCAGCTATATCCGCTTGTGGTGCTTCAGGTGTTGCCGGTGGGTCGCTTTTACTCATTCCTTTAGCTTGTAGCTTATTTAGAATTCCAAATGAAATAGCTATGCAAGTCGTTGGTGTAGGGTTCATCGTAGGTGTTTTACAGGACTCTTGTGAAACTGCACTTAATTCATCATCGGACGTACTTTATGCAACAGCTGAATATGCTAATATGCGTAAAGAAAGTAAGGAAATTATTTTCTACTCGTAAAAAGATAAGTTTGTTAATCTGCTTCCATTTATCTATTAAGCTAAGACAATATTTTCTATATGCTTCATATGTAAGATGCCTGTTAAATTTGACAAGTGACAGGCATCTTACATATGAATTAGCACAACCCCTCACAACCTTTATACTTATCCCAACTTTGCCAGAGATCGATATAAATCCCTTAAATTTTCGCAACCTAACATCTGAACTTTTTTTAAATAAATAATCCACAACTGTGCTGCCATCTTTGCATCCCCTAGTGCATGATGGCGATATTGAACCTCAATACCGCAAGCTTCACAATAATCTTCCAAACGTGTGAGCTTATTGCATGGTTCGGCAACCCGAACTAAAAAAGACGTATCAAGAATTCGATGTTTAAAATTGGAACGTAATAGCTTCCAAGTGGCAAATTCAAAAAAACTTTTTTCGTGATTGGCATGATGGGCTACGAGAATACTTTGTCCTACAAATTCCAAAAATTGAACGAGCACTTCTGAAAGCGGTGGAGCACCGTTTACTTCTTTTTCTGTGATACCAGTTAATTTCTTAATTTCAGACGGAATTTCCCTATCATATTGGACGAACGAATAGAAGGTTTGGTTTTCTAAAACCTCCTCACCCTTTACTTTAACCGCACCAATCGATAAAATTTGATCACCCTGATCTGGAAAAAAGCCGGTTGTTTCAATATCAACAACAACTACATTTAAATTCTTCAAAGGAACCGTTAAAATCTGTTTTTCCTGTATCTCTTTTTGCATTTGCTTTAGAAGAGCTATATGATGAGGATTTGTTTGAGCTTCTATTGAAGCCAAAGACGCTGAACCAACTTTTCCTTGTAACTGTTTCATAAATAGAGCAATTTGAGAAAAATTCATTCTAACTTCCTTTTAGAATACAGTTCTGAATGTACTGTTGAAACACAACTGCATCTTTTAAAATCTGTTTTAATTCCTTTTGTTGTTTCCGATTCATTTCTTTAATATGGAGATAATGAATATCTTCATAATTATCTTTTTCTTGACCACTCATTAGACGATAGTCCAACAGCTTTTTAAAATTCAATTGGTGTCTGTTCAATTCTTGTTTATAACTCGGAAGCTGAGATAGTTGATGTAAGCGAGATAATGTTGAGGTGACATTAATATTTTCTTTAATGGCTAAGAGGCGTACGGCATTAACATATGGAAAAAAACCATAATTCTTAATATGAATGGAACCAGTATGAATACCATGCGTTTCCGTCAAAATCTGTCCAAAAAAACCAATCCCCTTTTGAATACGCATTGTATTATTTAACAGTCGGATTAAAAAGTAAGGATACTCTCTTATATATTGGTAAATCATTTGCTTCAAACCTTGAACAAATTCAACATTCCCTATTAAAGACCTTGCATCATGAAAAATAAGTAAGTAACGTATCGACTCCCAGCTTTCTTCTTCCATCCAATCACTAATCTGTTCTTCCCATTCCTCCATTGACTTGCACCATAAAGGATTTGAACACATCACATTACCATCACAATAAGGATAACCTGTTAAGTACAGACCTTTTGTAATCTCTTTCCCTAAAGCTTGAAAGTACGTATCCGACCGGTTATCTTTTCTTTCATACACCAAACCGTGATCTTGGTCACTGACGATTGCTTGTTCCATTCTCCCTCCACTTCCCATCACAAACCAAGAAAAGTCAGAGGGAGGGTCTCCAAACTTTTCCTTTAATTCATCCATCGCAATATCCAACACTTTCATCATAATTTTATGATGAAAGTGATTTAATTCATCGTTACTTGATAGATGGTTACCAATTTGATCATCCCGCCATTGTCTTACCTTTTTATACTTGCAATTGTTTTCGCCCATCAAACTTCCCCCAGACAAAATGAAGTAGTTCGTTACTCATTGTCTCTGTTTTGTTGTTGGAATACCTCTGGATATCCGTACGCACCGTGTTCACTTATGTCCAAACCCATAATCTCTTCTTCCTCTGTAACACGTAGTCCACTCAATACTTTTTGTATAATCAACAATAGAATGAAAGAAACGGTAAATGCATAAAGCCCTGAAGCAGACACACCAAGCGCTTGAACGCCAAGTTGTCTCAGGCCTCCTCCGTAAAACAATCCTGGTAATCCTCCATATAATTCTGCTAATTGAGGAGTCGCAAAGAATCCGGTTGACAATGTCCCCCATATACCAGCAACACCGTGAACTGATAAGGCAAAGATCGGATCATCGACCTTTATTCTATCGAAAAACTTAATACTATAGAAAACGAGTAAGCCTGCAATTAATCCAACTATAACGGCACTTCCAGGAGTTACATAGGCACAAGAAGCTGTAATGGCCACCAAACCTGCCAAAGCTCCATTTAACATCGTTGGTATATTTGCTTTTCCAACAATCATCCAGGAAATTAACAGCGCAGCAATAGCCCCAGCTGAAGCTGCTAAGTTTGTGTTTAAAGCAACATACCCAAAAAATCCATCTGCTACTTCTAATGTGCTTCCTGCATTAAACCCAAACCATCCAACCCATAAAAGCAAAACGCCTAATGCTGTAAACACTTGATTATGTCCGTGAAGATGATTAACCGTCCCATCTTCATTGTACTTTCCCATTCGCGGCTTTAAAAGAATGGTGGCCGCAAATGCTGCCATGGCCCCTGTTAAATGAACAACGGTCGAGCCAGCAAAATCTTGTTTCCCATGTCCTGTTAACCATCCACCGCCCCAGATCCAATGGGCAACTACTGGATATACAAGGGAGGTGAACAACACGGAAAAAATGAGGTAAGATGCTAGCTTTGCCCGCTCTGCAAATCCTCCAAATGCGACCGTTAATGAAATTCCAGCAAATGCCATCTGGAATACAAAGAAAACCGAAGTTGCTAGCCCCATACCCTCTATTTCATAACCCGAATAAAAAAAATCAGATAGTCCAACAAAAAAATTATTTCCCTCTCCAAAGATAAATCCAAATCCTACTGCCCAAAATACAATGGAAGCAATTCCAAACGTGAATATTTTTTTCCCGGCAATATGTCCAGCATTTTTCATACGAGTCGAACCTACTTCAAGTAAAATAAACCCACCGACCATTAATATAACTAAAATCGCTGCAAACATGACCCATAAACTATTCAATAAATAAATGGTTTGATCCATGATACAGGCCCCCCTCCGCTTCGTTTCCATTTAGTTTGTATAGAAATTTTCAGTATATGCGTGTACTTGAAATGCTCTGTAATAAGTTTCCCCTCAAAAAAGTTAACTATATAAAAATTACTTCTGAATTATGAGTCAGGTAATCGACGCAAAAAATAAACCTCTTTTGGATAGAGAAGTGGAAGGGGACTAGAAAAAACACCTAATAATTGAAGAAATAAAAGGGAGGTGAAGGAGTTACACTAGATTATCCTAATCTAGCTAACTTATTTCTGAAAATGTGCTTGTATCACAGAATATGGTGAAGAGACAAAAAAAAGTTCCTGCCCCCTAAAGCGCTAGCGAAGAAGGTGGAATTTATAACCGCTTTGGGATGTTAAATCAGTAGAGTGGCGAGAATCGCTTGCAATGTGGCTATAACAAGGGCACTTCCTAACATTCACTTTCACCGATAGCTTATTTAAATATCTTATCTAAGAGAACCATTTTACGAACTCTTACTAGCTCTAGCACCTAGCATTATTACTTCGTTTGTTACATCAGCTCTTTCACCCTACGTAAAAGGTGCCTCTACCCATATCCCATCGCTAAACGTCTTCGTCATTCTAAACTCTAATCCTGTTTTTTTCATATACTCTTCCCTAATTTGCGAAAGGGCACAAATAAGGTAGGGATCATAAATCCTACCTTTACTAATCTTATCGATTTGCAATCAACTAAACTCGCCTGCATTATACTTATTCAACAAAATCTCTCGAACAAATTCTCTACATTCAAAAGATAAGGAAGACCTTTCAGGGTTAATGACATCTCCAAATGGCATACCACCAACAAATTTAACTTCCCCTTCAAATTTTTCTCCTAAAACGGCATCATATCCATTGAATTTCACAAAACTTGTATGATGTTCGGTTGTTGCGAAATCAATTACCCTTAAAGCGTGATGATGTTCTAGATACATTTCGTACTCCCCTTTACTTGGTGTATAACTACATCAAAAGCTGTTTATGAGAATATGTCAAGTATCCGTTTTTGTCCAAACCTTCTTTGTGAGAAACAATGATGAAATATCTAAAATGGTTTAATTAACAATATGAAAGAAATAATAGTATAATCTAGGTTAAACGTTCATTTACTTTTTACTAGTATGCTTAAAACGAAGGAGAGTGAGACAAGTGTCTGTAACAGATCTCAAAGCTATTAAGAAATGGAAACAGATCCCAAAGAACATCCAAGAAAAACTTTTAGGAAATGTATTCTGTTCCACCTGCGGGGTTACAACGATCGTAAATTATTCTATTCATGATGACGTCACTGGTATTGTACTTAAAGGGGAATGCACAAAGTGTGGAGCCAATGTTGCAAGGTTTATTGAGGACCTATAATAAAGTCTATAAAAAAAGTAAAAGACACTTACCCCTCCTAAAGATAAGTGTCTAACGACAAACTTCCGAATCAACTATAAGCATTTATGCAGTTTTGGGCTTTTCTGTTTCTTTGAAGACCTTCTTAAGAACTCGAGTAGTTGTTTTCCCAACAATAAATGCTCCAAACGGCAATTTAGATAGGATGTAGACCAGAACCATTGGAACAAGAACCCCAGCTATAAATTGGATAATCAAATATTGAAATTCTGTTATCTCTGTAAATGGAACCCTTCTGCTAACCATTGTTTGAACAAAGGGATGAAGCAAATAGACCCCGTATGAATATCCACTAATGGAGATGACCCATCTTGGAATTCGCTTTACTTTCGATACTAATAATAAAAAGAGGAAGAACAACAAAACCGTATAAGGAATCACGTCAAAACGAGCTGACGTCACTCGCATCAGGATGCCCGTATGATAAATATATTGGACCAGCCCGACCGAAGCAACAACACCGAACATAATGACCATCCAATTTCGGTTCAACATTTCGATAAAACGTTGATAGTTTCTCCCACAATAGTAGGCGACAACATAATAGAAAAACCAGCCAACAAACAAAATTCTAGAAAAATGAAGTTGTATCCAAACTCCCTAGTAAAATCACTTATGGTCCAATCAAATCGATAGTATTTATCTCCAGCATAAAACGCCGCCATGACGAGATAAGGTACTAAAATGTACTTGATTCTCTTTTTTAGAAAGCCCTTTGGAAGATTATCTTTATAAGCATGCGTCACAACCATGGTCGAAATTAACACAAACATCGGCGTTCCGTACAGCAAGATCATTTGAAGCGTCCGGTAAACTACGCGTTCATCCCCGGTTATAGAGAAGTCTGTTAGTACTTTACTGAAAGCGTGTGTGAGGACAACACTAAAAACAAGCAATGACCCGGAGCCAATATATTTCTTTCATTTCTTTTAAACTCACGTAATCAACGCCCCTCTACAATCAACTAATGAACACACTTCTTCCTATTGTCTTCGATCTCTTACTTTTTCTCAATTTAAAAAAACACCCTTTTCCGGATGTATTTTCCTTTATTTGAAAGTCTATGAAGGCAGATGCATCTGTTCCTTTTTCTCAATCCATCTACATATTCTTACCCTTTTACCCAAAACCCTCCCCTCCTCCCTCTCCATTTTGCCAAAATGCTCTTATCCAAACTTCAAAAATCACCCTCTTTCCCCCTACCAAAATTCGTTTTTCACGATATGACGGATCACCTCATGCTCCGTTATGGTAGACCTACCGACGGAATACAAAAGAAAACGCGTTTTCTAAAAGGAAGAAAAAGTGAATATTAAAGCTAAGCCATTTGATGAAGTATTACGAATGTACGAACCAGCAATTAAGAAGCAATTAGTCTCTTTACGCTTATACAAAGATTATGACGAGTTTTATCAAATTGGCTGTATCGCTCTTTGGAATGCGTATCAACAGTTCAATCCGGATAAAGGACATTTTCCAACTTACGCGATTTCCTTTATCCGCGGGCGAATGCTGTCTCATCTAAGTAAAGAAAACAAATATAGTGAGAGACATGCTTTTGTAGCTGAAGATGTGATGGAATTCGTGCCTAGTGTTAGTGATCAAATCCCTCTTGAAGCAGAGTTACTAGAGGCTTATCTTTGGAACTTAACAGCTAAGGAAAAAGCTTGGGTATATGAAGCTATTTTTCTGCAAAAGAAACCGTCAGAAATTCAGGATATATTTTGTATCTCTAGGAACTCGATCTATACTTTGAGAAAAAATGCTCTTAAAAAAATGCGGGAGAATGCCTTTGTTCTTAATCAATAAGGTGGCCAACTCATTCATGAAGTTAGTAAGTTTATTGGAGGTTGTTGCTTTAAGCGATTCATCAAAACGTAAGATTCGTATATTAAGAAAGAACATTTGTAGTATTTGAACATAAAACCTCTCTATAAAATAAAAAAGTCCTTCTGACAACTACATCTTCAGAAGGACTTAAATGTATCATAAAATGGCTTTTGCTCTTTCCAATCAATCATCTTTACAGTTAACACTTTAGGAGACCCAACCATTCATAATATACATTTTTTTAATCCTTTTCTTTATTTAAATCTCTACTTAAGTAGTTAATGCCCTATTGAATCAAGAGCTTAGCAGTAATGTTTGAATTTTGTTCCGAATAACCTTGTTCTTCCTGTAAAAACTAACGTAATACTAGTTCAACTGGTTTAAAGCACAACAAGGAGGGGCACAAATGGTTTTATTAAACGATATTGTAACAGCTCACGAAAAGATGATGGGCATCATACATAAAACTCCGTTAGACTACTCACTTACCTTTAGTGAATACTCAGATAACGATATTTATTTAAAGCTTGAGAATTTGCAAAAGACAGGTTCCTTTAAAGTACGCGGCTCCTACAATAAAATGATTTCATTGAGAAAAGAAGAATTAAAAAATGGGGTCGTTGCTGCTTCTGCAGGAAACCATGCACAGGGTGTTGCTTATGCCAGTACGATGCTAGGCATCCCTTGTACAATTATCATGCCAACAGGGGCCCCGTTAAGCAAAGTACAAGCAACAAAAGAATATGGGGCAAACGTTGAATTACAAGGAACCGTATTCGATGAAGCCCTTGCCTATGCTCTAGAGCTAAAGAATCAAACTGGTGCTGCTTTTGTTCATGCCTTTGATGATGAGGCCATCATCGCTGGGCAAGGAACTGTTGGACTCGAAATTATGGATCAGATTTCAGACGTCGATGCCATTATCTGCCCGGTAGGAGGTGGTGGTTTAATCGCTGGACTCGCAGCAGCAGTGAAAGAAAAAAATCCATCCGTCCAAGTATATGGAGTAGAAGCAGTGGCTTGTCCGAGTATGGCGCAGTCGCTTTTGGAAATGAAACCAATTACAGTCGATGCTAGCCCAACGATGGCAGATGGTATTGCGGTCAAAAGGCCAGGACAACACACTTTTCCATTAGTTCAACGATACGTGGATGACATGCTCTCCGTTGATGAAATGGAAATTGCCCAAACTATGCTCATGCTACTTGAGAGAAACAAACTACTCGTGGAAGGATCAGGCGCAGTTTCACTTGCTGCCCTGTTAAACCAAAAGCTTCCTATAAAAAACAAAAAAGTTGTACCCGTTATAAGTGGAGGAAACGTAGATGTCAGTTTTATTTCTAGAATTATTGAAAGAGGTATGGTAGAGGCCGGACGTTTTATGCGTTTCAATACCATTCTCAAAGATAAGCCAGGAAACCTTGAAAAGATTTTACAGGTTGTGACGGAACAACAAGGAAATATATTGGATATTTCCTTTAGCCATATGGGGGATAAAATTTACCCGAGCTATGCACAATTATCCATTTCTGTTGAAACACGAGATCGTCACCATATTGAAGAAATCTTTAAAGCGTTGCAGAAAAAAGGGTACACAACGGAATTGATCTAAAATCGAAAAAAGGTTCCAGACCGCCAGTACTTGCAAGCACTGGCGGTCTGGAACTCGTATAAGGGTCAGATTGCTAGCTGTTTAAAAGCAAAGTAAAAGAATCCTCCATTTAGAATCGTCAGCAAAGCAAGACTGATAAATACATTGCTATAGATGACCTCAGGAACCAAATCTAAGTACACCTAGCCTTTTATGAAGATTGTGTTCCTCAAGGCAGAGATTTGCCGCCGACTTCCTTCAGATTCTAGACGCCCCTGACACCCTTGTCTTAAGCTAACTCCTACTACTGTCTTCACAGTTCGGACTTGAACCCTAGAGAATGTGCGCATGCCTGGCGCAAAGCAACACAATTAATTTACATATTATGTTAAAAAAGGGTCATTCTAAGATTATACTCTGACTAAAAGATCCTTACTAGAAAACTAAGCAGTCCCTAGAGGACAAGACAAACACTAGTAGAGCTTGTTCAAAAAGGGAAGACCGCCCTTTTTGAACCTTTAATATCCTCTCTCCTAATGCGGCGTTGCAATGGCTTCACTCACTGCGCGTCTATCCGAGAAAACCACTCGGATCGACTTAAAACATTGCAGTGGCTTCGCTCATTGCTTAGAGCTTGTTCAAAAAGGGAAGACCGCCCTTTTTGAACAAGCTCTAGTATTTCCATATTGCATATTATTTTTTCAAAAGACAACTATTTTGAAAAAGAACGTTAGAATAGTCACAAAAAATGAGAGAACTCAAGTTTTTTAAAATGATGTTTCACATAAAAGGTGTGTAGTTACGATGAATGAATACATAAACATTGGACCAAATGTAGAAACCTTTATCTTTATAGGGGTTATAAGCGTTAGTATAATTGGACTATTTCTATTTATGAGATTAGATTGGAAACGGTATGGATCATTATTTTTATTTAGTACGATTGTCGGTTTTATACTTTGTTTTATATTTGTCAAATTAGGTTTTTACTCATATCCTTATCGTCTTTTCCCTAAACTTTCTTCTATGCCATTCATGACAATCGCAACCTCGTTTTCTTTACTCATCTTAGTAGGAGTGAGATATAGTCCGAGATCATGGCCTTGGAAAATACCTTTTTATTGGGCCATGATTCATATAGGTATTTTTTTTGAAACGCTCATGTTAACAGAGACGCGGATTATCGCGTATGGTTTCAAGTGGGATTTCTGGGACTCCTACACTTGGTGGTGGATTTACCTTCTCACATTTGAATGGATCGGTGGATTGATCATACCAAATCATTTACGTAAACCACTAAAAATCAGACATCTTCATTATGGGAAGATAGGTTGGTTTATTATCCATTTTATACTTATAGTGTCTATTTTCCTCGGTGGTTACTATCTAGGTTCGATACAATGACCAACAATTTATTAGCACCTCAAACCACAACAGTTATTTTTTCCTTACTGATCTAAGTGATATATTTCATTTTTTATAAAAAGATCCTGACCCCCAATGCTTTAAAGCGTTGGGGGTCAGGATCTCGTATAAGGGTTAGACCCCTAACTTTTTAAAAGTAAAGTAAAAGAATCCTCCATTTAGAATCGTCAGCAAGGCAAGACCGATAAATACATTGCTATAGATGATCCCAGAACCTTGGGCAACAGAAAATACGTTAAAGGCCTTGGTGCTTTCGTAATCTAACATTTTCCCGATTATGGCACTTCCAAAGGCACCAGACATTAGATTAAATAAATTATAGATCCCCATCCCAACCCCTATTTCATTTCTAGGCAGAGCTATTGAGATTAAACTTGCCGTCCCCGTCTGAATAAAGGGAAAAGCAATATAAATTATAATGATGACAATGCTGATCATCCAAGGACTACTTCCCGTAAAAGTCGATAACAGGAAGAACCCAACGGTCATGAGGACAAATGCAATGTAGACAACTTGCTTACTTCCCCTATTAACCGTTAACACCCCTGCCCACTTTCCTATATACGCAGCTGCCATCGCACCTGGAAAGAGAGTTAATCCGATAAATAGTGTATTTAATCCATTGACCTTACTTAGCATGAGAGGCATGATAAACATCATGCCAAACATCGTCATGATTCCAAAAAAACCGGCAATAATGGTTATTCGGTAAGGCGCGTTTTTAAACAAGTCAGGATGAATAAACGGATTGTCGCTATGGAAGATTCTCCAAGTAAACAAACTAAAGAAACAGATACTAATAACGATGTACCACCAAACAAAAGCCGTAATAAAAAGAATAAGAGTAGCTACCGCAATGGCGATAAATAACGCACCAAGGATATCCACTTTTCCTTCTTTCTTTTTTTCTTCAGGCATCCAAATACGAAAAAATGGAATCGTAAAAATAATTAATGCAGATATTAAAAATAAAAACTGCCAATTCAGTGCACCCGCAACAAACCCGCCGATCACCGGTCCAATCCCAGAGGCAAAGGCCATTGTACTTGAGACAATCCCAAGTACTTTACCTCTTTCTTCTGGAAAATACCTAGTTGGCACAATAAAAGCCAATGCAACGATAGAAGCTGCCCCCGCTGCCTGAATCATCCGTGCAAGAATAACGATCAAATAAGTTGGTGCAAAAAAACCTAAAAGTGAACCTGCCACAAAGAAGCTAATCCCAATCGTTAATAAAGTTTTCAATGGATATATATCGGCTAGTTTCCCATACATCAATGCCCCGACTGCATAAAGAATGATATACCCTATTACAACCCAGCTTACTTGTGAAGGCGAAAGGGAAAAGGAATTTGCAATATCAGGTACGGCAATCATGAACATGGTTCCATTCATAGCAGAAAATAATAAGACAGAACACATCAAGAAGATGATCTTCTTTTTTTCTGACTCGCTCAAATTATATTCCGCACTTTGTTGTCCAGTACTAGTTGTCACTTCTTCAGATCTCCCTTTTTCTATTATTTGTAAGCTATTTAAATAGCATAAACGGAACAACTGGAAAAAATCCAGTAAAGTGCTTCCGGAACCACACTTATCGACAGATGCTCGTGGTGTATATCCTTTTAATAGGATATGGATTTATAGGTCAAGCATTTCCGTCAATTGTTGATATGTTTTTCTGGCCAAGAGCTACAAAGTATGGTACGTTCTCGGGGGAGTTTTTTTAATACCACGCTAGAAGCTTTTTGGAACCCTAGGCCTAGCCTAGGGTTTTCATTTTCACAAAAAAGAGCGAACATTTAAACTGTCCGCTCTCTAAAAATCTTGAATTTAAAGGAGTTTCTTCCCTAATAAAGAACTAATTAATGCTGTAGCTATTTCTGCTGTTTGATTTTTATTGTCTAATATCGGATTAATTTCTACACAATCGGCAGATGTGACGATTTCAGCTTCCGCCAACATTTCTAAGGCGAGGTGCGTTTCCCGGTAAGTTATTCCTCCCATAACTGGTGTTCCGACTCCTGGTGCGTAAATGGGATCTACTCCGTCTAAATCTAAGCTTAAGTGAACTCCATCTGTTTTTTCAGCTAGATAAGCAATCGTTTCTTCAATTACTGTTGTCATCCCTAAACGGTCAATTTCATGCATGGTGTACACTTTTATGCCTTTTTCAAGAATGAACTCGCGCTCACCTTCATCAATCGATCTAGCACCTATTATCACTAGATTTTCAGGTTTGATTTTTGGTGCATACCCACCAATATTGACTAAAGAAGGGTGGCCGATGCCCAGGTTTACTGCTAAAGGCATCCCATGAATGTTTCCGGATGGTGAGGTTTCAATTGTATTTAAATCTGGATGTGCATCGTACCATATTACCCCTAAATTGTTGTAATGCTTAGCAATCCCAGCAATCGAACCGATACTGACGCTATGATCTCCACCTAATATAAGTGGGAACACTCCATCTTCATGAATACCATCCACTTTTTTATGCAACTCACTATTCACACTTACTACCTCATTTAAGTTTACTAGCTTTCCGCTTTCTGAAGGACTAGTAGCCTCTCTCTCGATAACTAAGTCACCACCATCTTTCACGTTATAGCCTAATCTCTCAATTTCTTCAATTAAACCTGCATACCTTAATGCACTGGGACCCATATCAACCCCGCGTCGTAATTGCCCTAGATCCATCGGTACACCTACAATGGAAACATGTTTGATCTTATTCATCTCAATGACCTCCACTTTTATCTAATTATATAAATGTAAATACTATATAAGCTTATATCTAAAAAGGGGAAAAAACACTCCTTTATTAAACCTATATTTCAAATATATCTTTCGTGTCACATTACCTGACTGAATTACTTACATCTCTTTAGTTACTTGTTATGATTAATTTATCAAAAAGAAATGAACATTTCAGGAGGAATACATGTCAAATACGCAACTTAAAAACCCAGGAATTTTAACATTGATGTTTCTTACATTTACGGTATTTTTCAATAAACCTTATTAATCATAAAAACTGAGTCCCTTATAGAGAGGTGGCTCAGTTTTTTCCAGGTTTGCACCGCCTGAATCTTGATGAAATTGCCTGGGAGTGGTGGATTAAACATGTGGGCAAATCACCATTCTGGCTTTAAGTACTTCTTAGTAGCGCCTGGTTGCTAACTAGTAATATGATTTTTATTTGCATTACAAGCGCTAAATTCTTAAGGCTTTAACATAATTCTCGACACCATCTCTTTTGGTATTATGAACAGCTACGTAACTACTTTGCATCGTTCGTAAAAAATAACTACCACAAAAATGTAAGTGTTGAGCTTATTTCGTTTAGGTGAGCCTGGTCCGCCCACAAGATAAAATAATTGTAAGTTATTCCCTCAATTTGAATTGGTTGTGGGTACTGGACGATCAGAGCTGCTTGACCTCTCATTTCTGGAGATTGGTCCTCTGACGGAAAAATAACACATGCCTCTTGTTGTTGAATTTGTCTTCTCATAATACGAGGATTAGAACCGTATGGTAATAATTGTTGGAATGCTTCATTTTGACATACACGGTTAATTGGTTCGTCTGACAAAATTGCTGAAATTTGAAAGAAGCCATCTGTACCTTCATATCTTTCATCCGTTATTTTTTGCCAATGTGCGGGATATTGAAATTGAATTTTATAGCTAGCACTGATATAGGTCTTTTTCAGCGGATAAGTTGGCATTGGGGACCATTGTAAAGATGTAATGACTACCCCTTCTATTAATCGAACAGGAACAGGGTGCGAGACCTCAATGGACCACATTTCGCTGGTAGTTCCTTGCTTATTACAGCCTGATAAATAGGCCAGCTTCCTACCATCTGGCGACCAGGTAACGGGAGTCGCCAAGCAATTCGAAATAGCTATTGTTCGGTCGTCCTCCCCTTGTCTCTCCGTCGTTCTAATAAGGGAAAAATAACCGATATCTTCGAAAGCAGTCGCACTGTAAGCGATAGTCGATGAATCAGGAGACCATACCGGAAAATAATTTTTCGCAAGCGGCCCTCCCCTCACTTCCCTTACTTTACCAGTTGCCATTTCCAAGGTGTAAATAATCGAGATGCTAACTCCAGGAGTTGTATATAGCACATGCGATCCATCAGGGGAAAGACGAACATTGTTAAACCGACCACCGGTATTTTGAGTAATTTGTCGTTTACTGGTTCCATCAGTTCGAATACGGAAAAGTTGACTGATCCCTGATTGATCAGGCGCTTGAAAAAGCAGTTCCGTCCCGTTTGGAAACCATTGGACATCAGTTGCACCAGACTGGGGGATTCTCTGGGCTTGATGTAAAAAAACATGATACAAGATTATATGATTCTGTTTCGTATAAGCTAGTTGTTGACTAGCAGGTGACCAATTTAAATAGATGCTTGCCCCATCTTCAAACTGGTCAATACGAGCAATGCCTCCTTCTGCTAAGTGGAAGACGTAAAGAATCCCATAACGTCCTACAAAGGCGATTCTACTACTGTCTGGTGACCAAAAAGGGATTGAAAAAGATTCTCCTAAGCCAGTTGTAAGCTGTATATTCACTCCATTACTAAGATTATATAGCCAGATATCATAGCTTCCCCCGCGGTTGGATGTATAAGCAATAAATCCTTGGTCGCCGGGAGGAGCATAAGGAATGATTAACTGCATCCCTGGAAAAATATCATTAGATGGAAGCTGGTTAATTTGTCTAATCAGCCCGTGGTTGCTGCTTCCTCCCGTTGTTACGTTAAATCGCCCAGCAATTTGAAACAGGGTGTCTCCCGGTTGAACTACATAGTAGGGGTTACCAGGTGGAACTTTCAACAGTTGACCGACTTGTATGGTATAAGGGGGGTTAAGTCGGTTTGCTTCGAAAAGAATAGCTTGTGGAACACCGAAAAATTGAGCAATTTCAAATACCGTATCTCCTGGTCTTACACGAATGACATCAACACCTGGAGGAACAGAAAGCTGTTGACCTACATAAATCGTATAAGGTGGATCCACATTGTTTGCGGCGATAAGGGATTCAACCGGAAGCTCCCAACGCCTCGCAATCTGATACAATGTTTCACCGGGACGGACTGTGTAAAAAAGTTGCATCATTACCCCTCCAATATTAACTTAATTTTAGTACTTACTCCGGTAAAAGGAGAAACTGCATCTCATCGATATATCAAGCGAATCCTAGAATCTTTTACATTAAAGTGAAAAAGTCATCATTAGTGCATCTTAGACGTACCGAATGCGTTGCAATTTTCGCCACTGTATCGATTTTCACACCATGTATTTTTCTACCTGCCTATAGATATTCACTTAAGCAGTCAAAGATTCATCTAAAAAAGGTTCCTGACCCCCAGTGCTTTAAACCATTGGGGGTCAGGAACCTTTTCAAATTAGGCTTTATTTTTGAAATTTATTTTATTAGGATCTAAGTCTCTTGGTCCTATAAGATAGCGAATTTTACTTATTTCTAAATTAGAATCAAATTCATCTTTGACTTCAAATACTTTAACCTCAACGTCTTCAATCTTAAAGCCATCACCTAAATTAAATCCGTCCCATTCTTCACCAAACTGTTGCTCTCTCAATTGTTTAGCGGTTCCCTCGAAGATAATCTTTTGATCAGATACCACTTCACCTAAAAAATAAGCAAGAATAACAATTGTAGGGTCTTTCAAGTTCAATTTTGCATTCGATTTTGGTTTCACTATCAACTCTCCTCTCGCCTATATATTCGACAAAAAAAGGTAATAACCTTCTTTATTCTACATTTACTCAAGTATTGCTGTTTGCTTAAACTTGCTAAAATATTCATAAATAACGTCAAGTTCATTATTTGTAGATATGCTATGTTTTATGTATAAAAAAATAGATTTAATTTCAACGGTAAAAAGTCGTATTCAATTCAACTGTTCCATTCAGGTGCCTAATTTTCATAAGGATAAGCTCTTATCCGCTACTTGTTCAATAGAATATCCTATCTCTTAAGAAAAGGTGATAATATGTTTCCATCTTCACTTCAAGGAATCAGGTCATTCTCTCCCTTAGGTTTTAGACACGGTCTCCATCAAGGGTATGGGTACTTCTGGCACCATCCTGGTTTCTACCCTGGATATCAAGGAAACGGGTATGAACACTTTGAATCTCAACTAGTTTATAATCACGGACATGAGTACCAATGGCATAACAAGTACCCTCCATATCAAGAACATCATGAAGCTCACTCCCAAGATAAACTTCATGTGAAGAGTAATAATGACTACCATTTGCATCATGGGTACCCTTATGGACAAGGTTCGGGTCAGTTCCCTGATTATTACAATCATCATTACTAATGCCAAGCAAAGTACTGTGTATATATGAGAGAAAAGGATGTTGAATTTACATTCCTGTGCGATATACCGTTGGTGACCAAATAACTGGAAAAATTTAGAGATCGCGTTCTTTGGAATTCTGTTATTACTATGACTATGCTAGTGATTGCTATTCTCTTTCTGATGACAGTGAAAATTGCAATGCTAGGGTCTCTACAGCAGCATTGTTGGTTTTATTTTAAGTTCCTGACCCCCACTGCACTTACGCTTTAGCACACTAGGGGTCAGGATCGCTAGACTAGTTAATCAATTTTCCTATATCACTATCACTATAACTACCCTTTACACCTGGTTTCGAAACAATATAATTTATAATTTCAGGATTGTGTAGCCCCACATACCTTTTCAAGCCTTCAATGATCATCGATAAATACTCCTTAGAGGGTTTATTAAAAGGTACATCTAAATCCCAATCAGCTGTAAAAGTATAGATCGGAATTCCCTCATCCTCACCTACATATAAAATGGTGCCATACCATGAATTTTTAAGTGTTTTATACCGATTCTTTTTCACGTAATCAAAATCAATATGCAACTCCTCACCGTTGTTTTCTTGTTTAACTACATCCATAAATTGCTCGATCGTTATTAAATACTTTCTGCTGTAAATAAGATGCTTCTTATCTTCTTGCAATCCTATAAAAGCAACTCCTTGACTTTGCCATCGAGTAGATTTTTTTGCGAAATATAGCGGGTAGTTCATTATATAAGTCTTTTCCTTTTTTGGTAACGTTTTATCTTTACAGCCAACTTCAGTTTTTTCAGATCCTTCCGGTTTTCCACCTCTTATGTAACATAAGAATCGATCCTTACTTAAATTTGAACCATAACTTGCATACCAAACATATTGAGGTGTTTGTTTATTTAGTACAATCATAATCACATCCTAGTTAAACCTACTTTATTTATTAATACGCATCGGTAAATGAGAATCTCATATCTCTTTGATTAGAACATACCTAATGAATTATCATCTGCACTCATTGATAAATGCTTCAAAAAGAAGTTGCATGGTCGGATCTTCACTAGCCATTTCTTCAGGATGCCATTGGACTCCCCACATAACTGGAGATTCAGGAATTCCCTCAACAGCTTCAACTGTACCATCTGGAGCTACCGCTATTTCTTTAAGATTAGATCCAAGCTTATCAATAGCCTGATGGTGCATGCTGTTTACTCGAATCGTAGATTTATGTAGTAATTTATATAACCAGCTATTTTCATTAATTTGAATGGAATGGGTGGGTTCTGGTCTTGCTGCTTTTTGATTATGATTGACCGCGTTAGGGTTGTGTGATGGAATATCCTGTACAAGGGTTCCTCCTAAAGCGACGTTTAACATTGTATTCCCTCTACAAATTCCTAAGATCGGCTTTTTCTTTTGTTTAGCTTGTTTTACGAGTGCTATTTCTAATTTGTCGCGCTTTTCATGCGTCTGTTTTAATTTGGGATCTGGGTTTTTATTAAATGAATGTGGATCAACGTCCTCTCCGCTAGTCAATATAATGCCATCACAGATGGAAGCCCATTCTTCAGCCATCTCATCTGTACCGCTTGGAATGATGAGCGGGATTCCTCCAGCTTTTTTAACTGATAGAACAAACCTTTGATGCAAATTCACACTCGGAATATTGTTGTGGTTAACAATTGAACTAGTCATTCCTATGACAGGTTTCTTAAGATTTTTCAAAGGTTATCTCTCCTAATGTACTTCTTCATTTTTGTTCAGTAAGCTTTAAGCAATGAGCGGAACCGTTGCTTTGTTTTAAAGCTTGCTATGAGTGGGTTTCTCATAGTAGGGGCGCAACGTGTGGAACCATTGCTGCTTCCTCGAATTTGCTAAAAGGGACTTTTTCAGTGTCCTCAAAAACCAGTTTTTTTCAGTGGCCTCTAATTACTTTTGTCTATTTCGAGCTAAAAAATACCCTGTTAACCTTAAGATATAGAATCAACTCATATTTAAAATTAATAAAAAGAAAACAACTTCAAATCCTAACCCTAATGGCTACACACATGTGCTCACTAAGTGTAATACTAAAGAAGCTGGTATCATTGGCGAGATAAGACCCTATCCTTGATTCAAGAGTCTTAGTTGTAAGACTTAGAGATTTTGTCCAAATTAAAACAAAGGAATGTAAGTCCTACTAAAAATATAATCCCATCAAACATGATGTTTAGGTGTTCATAATTTATCGTAGTTACCGTCACTCTTCGGTAGCTTGGAGGATGAAATGTTCGGATGTTCCGAGTACTCGTAGCTACCTACAATGCAAAAAACAGTGGGTTACCTTTTGGATATAACCTTGGCCTGACCTTCAAGAGAAAAAGGACATGGAGTTCTCTTTGAATACATAAGGCCCAAAAAGGCTGTCAAGAAACACCGCAAATCGCTTTAGTATATAGTGGGTTTTGAAAACCAAAAATAACCCCTTTAAAAGAAAAAGTGGTTTAAACATAGAGATAGTTGGAGACGGCACGTAAATATAGTCTGTCTCTAAAAAGGGATAGTGGTCCATTAATTAAGCGTCATTGCGTTGCAGCTTCCTACACCTCGATCATACCGAGGCCGCTGAAAAAGGTACGGTTTTCACCTTTTTTCAGTGGTCTCACCATACCAAGGGGAGCCTTTCTATTCAAACCTCAAATTTCTTCCTTACAGGAATGCTCCTTTATCGATATTGCTTAAGATAAACACCTCATTTTCCAAGTCTAATATCCAAATTATACGTAAAAAGGGAATTAATCTATTGCTTGTCTTAGTATAACTCGAGAGGAGAGATAGGCGAAAAGAGCTTTTATTTGGTTCCATCTGGTGAAACCTCATTGAGTCACCCTCATACATACCCCTCATCTCCCTAAACTAAGGCAATTTCGTTTATCATTTCTTTTGAATGTTATAATCGGATGAAAATAAATGTTTTTTCTTAGGTTCTGCGGAACACCCAACTATTCAAATAAAAGAACATGGTAGGTAAGCCTCCAAATCGAATGAACCGTTTCGCGGTTCTTTTTAACTCTTTATGCCCTTGAACTTTTTCATCGGCTAAATATAAAGCTAAAAGACCTTTGTTTATAAGTTGATGAAACTTCGAATCGGGCAGAGTTCGAATACTCTCTTCTGCTTTTTCTTTTACATACTTTATTCTTTCAACCATTTTTTCTTTATTATCATAGTAAGTAATAAAGTTCAGGTCACCCTCTATCCGATCTTCTTCTTGATCAATAAAATAATCAAGCATGATATGAAGACCTTGAATCCAAGGGAAATATCCGCTTTTTAATAAGTTTACACGTTCTGGTTCCATCATCCCATTTGAAGCATATGCTGCAATACAAAAAATTCCTAGTGTGGATCCTGCGCAGGCAGAAAATTCATACCATGTCATATCAGGCAATTCATGCTTATGCCCTTCATGCCAACTTTCTAGTAATTCCACACGTTGTTCTTTGCTCACATGTTTATATACCTGTAAATCACAATAGTACCCTGCCAATTTCCTCATCGCATTCTGGACGTTATTAAAACCAGGGAGATCATTAAGAACATCCTGACAAGTAGACACAAGAGAGGCTAAATATCCTCCATCATCCTGATCCTTCCGGTAGCGATAAAAATTTATTGTATTCTCTCCAGGAGACAAGGCGTGGTACATCGCTTTATGCAACTCCCGAAAGTCTCTTTCCTCTAAGGATGTGCTCCTATCACACAGATTATCTAGATAGTCACTAATCGTTTGGTAAGCAACAATAAAACGAATGATCTTATTTCGGTTTCCGCCTGCCAACAATCCGTAAACAGCACCGCCCTCACAATGGAATGCCTTATCATTTATACTAGCGAGTGCTTGCTCACGTAGTTCCTTATTTGGAATAGCTTTTGCCTTTTCCCTCCATTCGTTTAAATAATAATGAGCGTCTGGAAGTACTTCACGGTAAATCTTAAATAATAATGTCCATGGGGTAGTAGGTACTCTCAAGTGTTTAACCTCCTGGGTAGAAGTAATTTAAAGTTGATTTCTATCATGCTATTTAAAAAGGATCCAATTCCGATCTTGAACTACTATTAATAGCCAGATTTATTAGATGTTAAATTATCTAGCATATTATCCCTCCATTTAGGTAGAAACAATATATTTATTGTTTACATTATTAGGATACTCATACCACATTTCCACAAAAAGGCGATCTTTACTTAGCAGCTATTAAGACCTCCTCATGAGTATCGAAAAAAGAGTCTATGTGAATACATGGCTCACTAACCCTTGATTCTACCTTTTATTAATTCTTAAACGACCACCTGCTAAAGCAGGTGGATTTGGACATAATATGTCTAGACTAAAGTCGTTTCTTAAGACTGAAGTCATCTTAAATCCTATATACTTAAGCACACTAAAAATTTGACTAAACTCATTCTTCAATCGTGAATATGTCTTTCTTTTCTTCATTGAATTGGTTCGCAATATAATTTCTAATTGTTTCTTCTTCTACTGTTCCTACTGTGGCACAAAAATAGCCCCTTGCCCATAAGCGCTGGCCCTAATATTTCTTTTTCAATTCAGCAAATTGATCCTGGAGAAGCCTTAATGTTCTTCCTTTTAGGTACTGCAAAGATTATACTTGGAGCAAGGCTCGGTGGACATGATAACAGTAAGTGGATGTGATCTTTTCCAACACTTCATTGCAAGATTGAAATTCCTCTTGCTTCACACCCTTGCTTGATTAATTCTCGTGTTCTTACGGCAAATCGGACCCCGTACCACCTTATATCTATATTTTGTTACCCAGATTACATGAAACTTGATGTCAAAGACTGCATGACTATTCTTCTTATATCCGTCCATACTTTCACCTCACACCTTAAGTATGGACATCGAAGGATAAGGCTAAAAGCGTATACCGTCTAAAGACGGTATAGTTAGACCACGCATTTGGAAATTAAACTAGCTTCGAAACCAATCAATGATTTGAAATGGGAAAATTATCTTCATGTCTTAGGTGGCGGGTTTAAGGCTTCTCCATATAGTGGCTTTAGGACATGCTCTAGAAGCAATTCGATATACAAGTGCGACTATTAACCCTCTATCCGATATTAAGGTTTAACAAGTGAAAGTTCAGGGAATAGAAATACGTATAACCATTATGGGAGTGAAAACGGTGTTCGAAAAAGATAATTGGAAAGTGGTTTGGCAAGGAATTGAATATAATATAGCCGTTAAAGAGCGATTAGAAAACCTTCAAGTTTTAAGAAGAAACAATGATGACTACTTCATCGCAATGGTTGAGAATCCTATTTCAGATGTAAAAGTGAAGGAACTAGGATTAAAATATCAACATATTTATTTTATATATACATATCAAGAGTACGAGTACGAATATTATCGAGTGGTTTGCTATAGAAATAAAAAAATCGTTACCTCAGATACTACGTGGTTAAGTCTCATGGATGTACTGAAATATTTGTATAAAGGCTTTGGATTTAATCTTAAAGATGAATACGAAGTAATAAACGAAAGTGTAACGGACACTTAACCAACTATTTTAGAAAAACGTTCTACCGCACACTGAAAAGCGAAAAAGGGCTATACCGTTTTACACGTGTTAAATAGAAATAGGGGCGGGAAACTCAGACCCTCCCATACCATCACATGTACAATTCCGTAAACGGCGGTTCCCAATACTTCTTAGAGTGCTTTTGAATAGATACATGGTTAAAATCCCACTTCTATTATTCATTAAACTCCGCCTTTAATAGAACTTATTATCAGATCTTCATATTCTTTTCTATTTGGAAACAAAACCTCTTCTTTGCTAAGCACATTTTTTCACATTAAAACAAATACGAACTGAATCTGTCGGAAATCCTAAAAAAACTTCGAGGAAAATAAATCAGAAACCGTAACCTTTAGATCTTCCACCACGGTAGTTATCTCATTTTGGTTTAGTTGTATTATTACTCTTTTTAACGATAACACCATATTCGTTGCATCTCAGAATTCATTAAGTAAAAAAATCAAGATAATCAATTTCAATTTATCATGCAAGGCCAGTGGGTCAGGAACTTAATCCTGGTACATTAAAATTCAGTCAAAATTACGATACGATTTACCATTAAACATTTTATGAGAAATCAAATAGATAATAAAATAAAAAGTAAAGGAGTAGATATGCCTCCACCCTGTTGGCTGGTAAAAATTAATCCAGGTAAAAAATGGTTCTGCAATATAGGCAGCTAATCCTGCAAATAATAACGCTTTTAGATAATGGTTAATTTTTGGCTTAAATTGAAGAAATGCCAAAACTGTTACTGGCATTAGGGTAGTATCCCACGGAAAAAATGCAGGAATCAAAGGTAAAGGTGCATGTAAATAGTACCATAACCCCAATTGGACACCAATAGAATCTAATAAAGTCGAAATGAACATAACAAAAAAACCAACCGATAATAATCTCAACGTACTCTCTTTTCTTCTATATTTAATCCATAAAATCCAAGGGACAATACTGAGGCTTACTCCTATCCACCATTGCCAAGAAAACAACACACTATCAGCCCATATTGTAAATTTTTCAACAGTTTGTTCGCTTACGTCTTGATATAGTTCTTTAATATCTTCGGGCTTATGCACTTTCTCACCCCTTGTTAGTCTTGCTTTTTAGAATCCTTTGTTACCATTCACTTTATTCGAGCTTGTTCAAGGAAGACCGCTCTTTTGAACCTGTAGTATCCTCTCTCCTAATGCGGAGTTGCAATGGCTTCACTTTTTTCTTAAGTATCATCTGTCTTTTTTCCACAAAATATGTAATTACCTATTAGCGCTGTTTGAAATCATACTGAAGACTCTTTGAAGGTTCAACAGAAGGTCCGTGCCCTCGATGCGGATTAGAAACCTTATAGGACTTTTAAACACGAAAAAGACCAACCCCGAAGGATTAGTCCTCTATTACAAACTTCTAAATAGTTTGTCAAGCTATAGTACATTCTCGTTCATCAACATTTTTTAGCTGAATTTAACTGATTCAGGTTTTTTATCAAAGCCATCTGTTACTTTTTTGACACTTAACTTGATTTTAAAGGAGCAAATCCACTAATATATGATTCAACAACATCGCCGTCCCTAATAACAACCGGCCAGGAGAACCAGTCATAATGATATCTCCTGCAAGTAACGTCATGATCTTAAAATGAAATACAACAAGATACCAAGGATTATACCTCAGCTTGGCTAAGGGCTAACGACAATTCAATAGAGTACCTAAGTTACAATAATTCCCCATTACTCTCTATCACTTTTTTATACCAATAGAATGAATCCTTACGACGTCTTTCCAATGTACCTTTCCCCTCATCATCCTTATCTATATAAACATAACCGCAACGTTTAGACATTTTTTTAGGCATTTATATATCGTTAATCTATTTTCTATTCCGACTAAACTCGGCTTTGCGGAAACGATCATCCTCTCTAGCCCAAGGTTCGTCACTTTTTAATCGTACCACCCAACAACTCCCGCGTCTTCTCCAAAATCTCTTCATCCTTCAAACGAAACTTAAATTCCACTCTCCTTGAAGCCTGATTGCTATAATTCCCTGCTTCATCAGTCCGCCCTTCCGTATAGGATCTTCCATTGACCGTTAATTTCGTTTTTAAATGTTCTTGAATGTTTTTATAAGGGAAATCCTCACTCAGGATATACTCCGCTACACTAAAAGCTCTTTGTTGCGACAGTTCTAGATTGTACAAATAGCTGCCATTTTTATCAGCATGACCTTCGATGATGATTTCTGAAATATACTCATCATACCCATTTTCGAGTAACACATCTAAATAGGCGGGGACAAACTCATCTAAGAACTCAAACGCCTCTGGCTTTAAAACAGCCGCATCAAATTCAAATAAAATATCCGTATTAAAGATCAACGCACCCGTTTTCTCATCGATCTCAATACTCAGATCCGAACCGCTAAATTCTTCATTTAAATCCTGGATGATATTGACTCTAACCCCCATAATTTGATCGATGGTTCGTTTCATTTCTTCAATTTGAAATGATTTAATGACCATCATGATAATAAAAATGAGGATAAAACAAAGGAGGATCGCCGTTAATAAATCGGTGAATGACGGCCAAAAGTGACTTTCTTCCTCTTCGCGATGAAATAACCGTTTATATTTATTAATCATTGGTTCCAACCCTTATTCGACTGCTTTGCCTAATCGGATCTTGTGAAAAGGTCTGCAGCTGACGATTCAAATATTGAATTTCTTGGCTCAACTCTTGAATGGTTTGCTGCATAAAACGGGCACTTCTTAATTGGCTTTCTTCGCTTATTTCTCCTATTTGCTTAAATTCTTTCTTCATGGCGTCATTGATATCGACTACATAATCACCAATGTTCCTACTCACCTTCTCCAATTTATCGCCAAAGCTTCCTTCTAAATTAGCGACATATTTTCCGAGCGTATCCTTTAGCACACCTACGCTTGACTCCATCTGGTTTTCTCTATGAATAAACGAATCTGTCATTTGCGTCATCGTACGATTGATTTCATTTAGTAACTGCTGATTATTCGTACCTAGTTGCTCATAGAAACGGGAAGCATCGTTCAAGTATTTCTCATAGGCCTGAGAATTAGTTGAATGAGCTTTTAAATGATTGTGAAACTCATGGTTAAATTGCTTTAGTTCGTCAAAACGGTTTGACAGAAGATTTTTGTAGTCTCCCTGTGCTCGATTAATCGTTTCTAACTCATCAGGCAGACGCTCGATGAAGTTACCAAGTTTATAAAAGTCATTTCTAAGATCACTTAAATGCGTATTAATTCCTGATAGTTTTGAGCTAACATCATCTCCAAATATCCGTTCGAATTGTTGATTGTTGTCCTTCATCGTTTTTACGAGCTGATCACTCTGTACGTTCATTCTCTCAAATGCAGCATGGATTGATTCCTGTCTCCCGGCAATGGAGGAGAAATAGTCCTTTAAATCGACAACGGAATGTTGGAACTGATTCATCGTTTCGATCTGAGAGGTTGAGAGTTCATCTATTTTTTTATACGTTTCCGTAAAAGCACTCGTCATCTTTTCATTTCTTTGATCCATCTTGTAAAAATAAGAGAATAACTGATCAAAATTCTTATTTAGCTTTTTGACCCCTTTATCAAAGCCATCTGTTACTTCTTTGACACTATCAAAAATGACCGTGAAATCCTTTAGATTCTCCGATAACCCCTCATTAAACTTTGCTAAATCCTTCGCAGATTGCTGCAAGCCAACGGTGTATTCTTGAAAACCTTCAAAGGATTGGACAATGCTTTGTAACGATTCTTGATTGCTTTCCCGAAGTTCAACAATCGAGGAATTAATCGTTTCTGATACATTAATGAGACGATTCATTGCGTCTTGTTCGGTTTCTTCTAAATAAGATTCCGTTTTTAACATAATATCCGTTAATAGATATTCCGTATTCGCTACTCGAGTAACGACTGTCATGATCAACGATAATCCCATACCGACAATACTCGTATAGAATGCGACATCAATGCCAGCAAGGACCAGCGCCACATTCTCTACTAGCTGATCCCCTGTTGCATGAATACTTCCAAGGGACATAGCAAGTCCGATGAACGTTCCTAATACACCAACTAAGATGAAAATCGATACGGTCATCTGAATCATTTTAATAAGACTTACGACCGGCACATTAAACATACACCAGCTCGAAAACTTCTTTTGAATAAATGTCTCGACTTTCACCGATTCCTGTTGATTCTTATGTTCAAATTCCGTTTGAAACGTATTGACCGGTGCAATCTCCAATGAGTTCGTTTCACTTATAAAATTACGTATTCTTCTTAATTTACTATACAAAATAAAATGAATGAAAACGGCTACGGCAAATGTGACAAACAACACCATGAAAATAAGTTCGATCAATGGATTGGATACAATCGATTGGGCTTGCTGTTCACTCGTAAAAAATGTCAAAATCGCTTCAACCATGAAAAACCCCCCTAGCCTACATAATCGGTAACTTGCCTCTTCCACCTTTGTTTATAGCTATTCAGCAGTGGGACAAATCATGCATGAAGTAGGGGGTAGTTTCTGCGCCTATCTAATTCGCCTTACAACTCTAATAAGAATGAGAACAAAAAAAGTTTGGACGATATTGACCGTTATACAATAAGAAAGAGCGTTGCTTCGTATTTACGTGGATCTTTAACAATCACACCTTCCAACCAAACAACGCCCTGATTCGCCTTTCTATTCATTCTATTAAAAAAACATTTTTTACCATATCGCCATTTATATCGTCTTCTCGTTTCCCTTGTGAATATCCCTTTTATCGTAAATAGTCAGAATATGATGTGCATCGCGACACACTAGGTTTATCCTTCTTTTTTTACATATTTCGATTTCTATATAATAAATAAATAAAAAATGGTGCACCTATTCCAGCTGTAAATACGCCTGCTGGAATATCCATTGGTAAAAAGGCTGTCCTTGCCACACCATCAGCAATGGTAACAATGACACCACCTATTAACGCTGAAGTCCATATAAGTCCGCCAAAGGATCTTCCAATTAGCATCCTGGCAATATGAGGAGCAATCAATCCAACAAAGCTTATTCCACCTGCAAACGCAACAGCAGACCCTGCTAATGCCACACTAAAAAAAAGCAAGAAAAAACGATGGAGCTGTACTTTAACACCAAGACCTGTCGCAATATCGTCACCTAATTCTTTTACATTAACAATCCTCGCGAACAAAAAAGTCAAAGGAATAAAAATGAGAATCCATGGAAGCATTAAATAAACATCCTGCCAATTGGCGCCATATAGAGAACCTGTCATCCAAAGATAGGCTTTAGTCGTAACAGCCGTTTCACTAATAACGATAAACATAGTGACGATTGCCTTCATCGCTGCTGCTATTCCAATCCCTATTAAAACCAGTCGTATAGGGGTAACACCCTTTTCCCATGACAACACATACATAATGATTGAAACAATTGCCGCTCCTAAAATGGCAGCTAAAGGGAGCCAATTAATACTAACTGTACCCATAAAGTACACGATAAATATAATTGCTCCTACCGAAGCTCCACCAGTTATCCCAATAATATCTGGAGAGGCAAGAGGGTTGCGAATAATTCCTTGTAAAATTAAGCCAGATACAGCAAGTGCAGAGCCAACCATAAAAGCAACCAGCGCCCTTGGAATTCTTAACGTATGAAGGATAAAATCGTTTTCTCCACTACCATATCCAATTAACTGTTTAATAACGGCGATTGGGGTAACAAAACTACTTCCTATTGATAAGCTAAGTATAAAGATAGATAAGGAAAATAGAGTTAGAATGACTAAAGTAATCAGTGCCTTTTTATCTAACTGAAACGAAATTGAGCCTGATTTATTCCTTACTGAAAAAAATCTAGACACCTCGTGATACCCCCTTACGTGCGATATAAATAAAAAACGGCGTTCCTATTAAAGCTGTCATTACACCAATTGGCATTTCCTGAGGCATAATAACAAATCTTGCTGCTACATCTGCTAACAGTAATAGGATTGCTCCAACTAAACCGCTAAAGGGGATCACCCATCTGTAATCAGGCCCAACCAATCCACGAACCATATGAGGGACAATTAAGCCAATAAATCCAATCGATCCAGCAACAGCTACTGACCCACCAGCTAAGAAGATAATGGCAACGCCCACAATGAGTTTAATTAAAATCGTTCGCTGGCCCAAGCTTTTAGCGACATCCTCACCTGACATAAGAATATTAATTGCTCTCCCTAGAAATAAGGTTATAAGTCCAGCACCAATCATATAAGGTAATACAGGTAAAAGCATATCCATACTTCGCCCAGCAACCGAACCAGCTAGCCAAAATAAGATCGTTTGTATTTTTTGCTCATCAATGACCAATAATCCTTGCGTAAAGGAAACAAAGAGGGCTGTTATTGCTGCACCCGCTAATACAATTTTAATAGGAGATAGTCCATCTTTTCCTATAGAACCAAGAAAATAGACTAGTACCCCAGCAACCCCTGCTCCTAAAAAAGCTATCCACATATAACTGACCAATGAATCAACGAAAAGAAGGTCACAGAAAAAACAATAAAAAATAAAGCACCAGCATTTATTCCAAGAATATCCGGAGCTGCTAGAGGATTTCTTGTTAATGCTTGCATTAATGCCCCAGAAATAGCTAGACTTGCTCCTATCACAGTAGCAATCACTGCTCTCGAAGTACGAGATGTTGCAATAATTACATGTTCAGCAATTGATTCATCGTAGTTTAGAAAAGCATCGATTGCCATCGTTATTGGAATCGGTGTTTTTCCAAGTACAATACTTAAGCTAAAAGATATGATAAATAAACAAATAATGATTAATAAAATCACCATTTTTGGTACTCTGGAAAGTAAATTGCTCATTTTCTTCCTCTCTCTGCTACATTACTTAAATGAAAATAAAAACAAGAAAGGGGGGAGAGTTTATTTCCCCTCCTATCCTTTCTTCACTGTAGCCTATTTTTCTAGTTCAAATCGATCATAAATATCATCTAACATTAAATTAGCTGAAATGATTCCACCAGCCATATTCCATGTAACCTCATCTACCGTATAAACTTTGTCAGCTTTGACAGCATCAAGATTTTTCCAAAGTGGATGACTCGTCCACTCTTCATAGTTTTTTTGTACTACTTCCTCTTCACCCATGAACATATAAAATACATCTGCATTCATTTCCGTAATGCTTTCTTTATCCGTTAACTTGATTCCCCACTCTTCTCCTTGCTGATTTTCAGGACGAGAAAAGCCTAACTCAGCTAAAATCGAGCCTGCAAAACCAGTAAAGTAAATACGAGCATGGTCTTCTCTAAAGTTTAGAATCGATACGTTAAGTGGCCACTCGTCTCCTAACTTCTCTTGAACCTTCGTTTGGAAATCAGCTACTCGAGCATCCCAGTCAGAAAGTAGTTCGTTCGCTTTCTCTTCTTGGTTCATTGCTTGCCCCATTAATTCAACTGTCTCTTTAAATTCAAATACTGTTTCGTGGGAGACTGTTGGCGCAATTTGCGATAATTGCTCATAAACTTCTTCATGACGTAACTTTGAAGCAATAATTAAATCAGGCTTTAATTTTGCAATTTCTTCCAAGTTAGGTTGAGTTTCTAAACCAACAATTGGAACACCTTCTAAATCATCTCTTAGATATTTATAGATTGGTTGCTCTAACCAAGACTCTACAACCCCTACTGGTGTAACACCTAATGCTACAGCAGCATCAGTAGCACCTTGATATAAAGTAACAATTTTCTTCGGAGTTCCTTCGATCGTTGTTGTTCCCATTGCATGAGTTATTTCTCGTACATGTGTCTCTGCAACTTGTTCCTCTTCAGTTTCTGTTTCTTCTTGTTGTTCTGTTTGTTCCGTATCATTCTCACTTGTATCTTCTCCCTCAGTTGCTTGATTTCCACAACCAGCTAAGAAAATGACAAAAGTTAACATGATAGCAAGTAAAGAAAATGAATATTTTCTTTTTAATGAGTATGTAATAGTCGACATCTGTTCTTTCTCTCCTTTAGTCTTATTATGATAATGATAATCTTTATCATCGAAAGACTGAATTATACACAGAACATTTTATACAGTCAATATATCTTTTATCGATTTATTTGATGTAAAACTTGTATCAATTACCATTATACCCCTACCCAAAAACAGTAAATTTCTCTTGAACTGCTGTACGTGGTCTTGATTCAGGAACTCCCTCAAAAAAGCCCATATGTAAAAAACCAACAATCTTTTCTCCTGGTACTACTCCTAAAAGATCACGTACCTTTGGATCATAGATATGAGGATTTGTTTTCCAGACAACACCTAATTTCTGCTCCCATGCAAGTAATTGGAAGTTTTGAATTAGGCAGCTAACAGCACCAAAATCCTCTTCCCATTGTTTTTGGCGAGGATCTTCTTTCATCATAATGATAAGAAATGCACTTGGTTGACTAAAATAATTTCTTCGATTTTCTTGCATTTCCTTAGGAAACGTTTTCACTAATTTGTCAACAAATGATTCCTTCTTATCTGTTGGTACAAAGAGAAAACGCCAAGGCTCTCTCAATCCATGGTTTGGTGCCCAAACAGCATCGTTTAATAATTCTAGAATGAGCTCTTGCGAAACACCTTTATCTGTATAACCACTTTTAATGGAGCGACGTTCACGGATCACTTTTGCTAGTATCGATTTGCTTTGTTCCATCATATACTCCTTTTTCAGCATCGCTGAATTTTTTTATGTTAACGCTATCTTTTTCTTCTGAACATGATACTCATAGTCTTATGTATTTCCTACTCCATCATCAGTCACTTGCCGTTATTTCTATATCATACAAACCACAACAAGAACATTGATCATTATCATTGAATGATTCATCTTCAGCCATTTCTTTTATAAAACCACACCAATTACAATACATGATCTAGATTCATTCCCCTCCCTCGTTCAAAAAGTTCTTTATATTTATTTGTTACTTCCATAAACAACTTTTCTTTCCCTAAATCTAGTGCTTGATCACTCTGCATTTCCTTCAGTTGTTCTGCCATTTTCAAACTTATGGGAACAACATTGTTAAATAAAAAATAGTGAGAATGAACAGGCAGTGTACATTTAGAAACCAGTACTAATCTAACTCCTTCTACTTGAGAATGAGTTTCAATTGCATAAGTTTAAGTTAACAGTATTGATAATCATTGTCAATAGAATATGTTGATTTTCTAGCAGCTTTTTTAATACCACTTGCTAGCTTAATTGGATTTTCAAGAATGTATTTAGGCTTACATTACCCAACTGATTGCATCATTGGTGCGGTTCTGGGATTGATAAGTTCCATCATGATTGTGTATATCACAACACTTTTATAAGGTTGGTGGTCGCACTGCCTGCCACCACCTGAGAATTGTTAGTTTAGTCGACTTGACAGCTAAGTGGATTATTTTTGTCCTATAGTCCTCCTAAAAGGGTCGTTCTATTACTTGACAGTTGATGTTTATTCATTAACTGTCTCTTTTAGTTATTTTTAAACTGAACTATACACTGTTACTATTGAGTCGTTTCAAACAAGCATTAATGGGAAAGCCACTCACACCAACGCTTTAAAGCGTTGGTGTGAGTGGCTTTTTTTCAACCTTCAATAAAATCCCCTATATATTCAATATTTCCTTAATTTCTTGTTCGGTTATTTTTGATATAGCCTGATCTCCTGGTTGGACGACTGTTTCTATTAGTTCTTTTTTGTTTTGCTGGAGCTCATATATTTTTTCTTCTATCGTACCCTGTGTAATCAATCGGATCACTTGTACAACATTTTTTTGGCCCATACGATGGGCTCGTCCTGCCGCTTGTTCCTCAACCGCCGGATTCCACCAAAGATCATATAAGATAACAGTGTCCGCACCGGTTAAGTTTAGACCCGTATTTCCTGCTTTTAAGGAAATTAGAAAAACGTCACCATCCCCTTGATTAAACTGATCAACCATTTTGACTCTATCTATTGGTAACGTTTTACCGTCCAAATAAAAGAAATTTAAACCGGCATTTGTTAACTGGTCACGAATAATCGAAAGCATGCTAGTAAATTGTGAAAAAATCAACAGGCGTCTGCCGTTCTCCACGGCATTACCAACAATCTCCATTAATTGATTTAGCTTTCCCGAATCCCCTTTATAATCTTCCAAAAACAAAGATGGATGACAGCATAATTGGCGAAGTCTAGTCAAGCCAGCCAAAATTTTAATTCGGCTTTTTTGGAAGCCTTCCCCCTGGAGCGATTCTTTTGTTTCCTTTTGGATTTTTTCTAGATAGGCTAAGTACAGTTCTTTCTGCTGCTTCGTAAGTTCGGAATAGTTAACTGTTTCAATTTTGTCTGGCAATTCCTTTAGTACATCCTTTTTAACCCTTCGCAATAAAAATGGACGAATCATTTTCGCCACTTTTTCTGGTTCTAGCTGGCGAAATGCCTTCTGATTTGGGAAGAATTCAGGTATAACCGTTTGAAAAATAGACCAAAGTTCGTCAATAGAATTTTCAATCGGTGTCCCACTTAACGCAAAACACGTTTGCGCTTGAATCTCTCTGACCGCCTTCGCTGCCTTTGTTGCATGATTTTTAATCGCTTGTGCCTCATCTAAAATTAGTGTGCTGAATTCAAGATGATTATAGTGATCTATATCCTGTCTTAAGGTTGGATATGATGTGATCCATACATCCGGAATAACAGTGTTTCTGAGCATTTCAATCCGTTCTTGCGGAGTACCGTTCATCACTTCCACTTTTAAAGATGGGGCGAACCTTTCACATTCATTTTTCCAATTATAGATGAGCGATGCAGGCGCGACAATCAACGTTGGCTTCAAGTCTTTGTTCTCGTTTTTTTCTGATAAAATAAAGGCAATACTCTGCAACGTCTTCCCAAGACCCATATCATCTGCCAAGATGCCGCCGAGCCCATAATAGCTAAGTGCTTTTAGCCACTGGAAACCGTAGTTCTGATAGTCCCTTAATTCAGCCTGGAGTGTATCAGGAAGATCAAATTCAAGTTCTTCAGGGTTTTTCAGACGGTTTAATAACCTACGAAACTGCTTCCCATACTTGGCACTGCTTCCTATTCCCTTCACATTCATCACTTCATCAAGCTGCATTCCTCTGTATATCGGAAGCTGAAACGATTCCTTTTGCAGTTGTGATGGTTTAATGTTAAGTTCTTGAAACATATTTTGAATCGTTTGGAATTCTTCTGATTTTAATGAAACGAATGCACCATTTGGTAATCGATAGTATTTTTTCTTTTCAACAGCAAATTGCAGGATATTCTGGACCTCTTCCTGCTCGATTCCAGCCATATCAAAACTTACCTCTAGCCAATTGCCTGATGAGTCTATATCGATTTTGGTAACCGGTGCATGCCTGTCAGGTAAGACCAATGACTTAACAGCACCTGTCATGAAAATTTCCGCTTTGTCCTCAAGCCTTGGTACAATCTCATATAAAAACTCAAAAATGCTATCTTCGCCCTTTACATAGAGCAATTTCCCATTGAATCTAAGAGACGCAGATTCGATAACATCCATGATTGCCTGCTCCATCCCTGCATCTCTCATTAATATAGGGCTACCCTGTTCCGGTGTCACTTGTCCGAATGGGTCAATCCTATGTTCACCGTAATGGAATTCTATTGAAACATGAAGAAGGTCATCCACCTGGTCAACATAAACCTTTGCATGCAGAGGAAATTTCGCGATTTTGCTTGATACTTTATCGGCAATCTCTAATTTACCAATTTGATCAATTTTAGGTGCGACTTGAGAAAGAAATGGCTCAATTTGATCGTTGGCAATTGGTATTAAAGGACTGTTTGACAGGTTGACTAACTTTTTTAGTTCTTTAATGAATACCTGCTGCTCCGTTGGTATTTTATAAAAAGTACTAGCTTGAATGAAATATCCATACAAGTCTAGATATTTCATTGTAAGCAGCGCTGTTAAGTCCAGTTGAAATTTATCTTTCTGTCCTTTATCTAATTGAATAGAAAAGGGCAGTTCATTTTGACTGACTGTGATTTGATTAAAGACTTCAGCGCCACTTTCAAATCGAATTGCTCTGTTTTCCAAATTTGAAAGGAGGTCATCAGCAATCATCGGGGGAATAGTCAGCATGCGTTCATCAAGGGATCCTGAACTTCGATAAAAAGAAGAAACTTGGAATTCTTTATAGATCTCCTCATATTTTACGGCCTCTTGCAAGAAGTTAATAATCTCTTGATCTTCCCGTAAAAACTCTTGTTCTGTAGGATCATATGTAAAGGTTTTTGTAAAAGGATACTGCATCTGTTTTTCAATAGCCTTAACAAAATCCTTTATTTTCTTCACAACATACGTTCGCTTTTGTCCTACCTTCATCTCCAAGGTCAAGAACTGTTTTGCCGAGTAATACGGCTTATGTTCTTTAATAATCCACTCTACCATTAAAGGGTCCTTCACTCTTTCAACTTGTTCCAAACTCCCCTGTGAATAATTAGAAATAGTTTGAATGAATTGATTCGTAAGATGCTTTACATAAATGGCTTGTCTTGCTTGGCTTTGCCGTTCTTCTTCCTGTTGTCTCTTCTTCAGCTCTTCCTGCTTTTTTCGTTTCATATCAGAGAGCTTCTGATTACTTAATGAGAAACCAGGGTCACTATTGTAAATTTTTAAAAGTACCGCCGCGATATGTTTGCAAGGTTCTGAGTACTGATTAAAGGCCGGACAATTGCACTCTGATGAAATTTCATTGTCCTCTTCCTCAATCACTACTTGATAGACCTTTGTCCCTTTCACCTTTGCAGTCCAAATATTCCTTACTGGATCACAATACAAATCCCTGACACGACCTTCTTTATAGTAACCTTGTCCACGACGGAATGTAGTGTTTTTAAACATATCTTTATATCGTCGATTGCTAATAGATTTAACATTAATACACACCTCATAGTGATTATATCCTCTTTTAGTTTAAATAAGGAAGAACGATTTCATTAAAAATTTTATAATTAGCTTACTGTCAGCTAATCTCTGAAAAAATAAATACTATACTATTATACACTGGATTATTTATCAGTATAAGCTGTCATTTATATTTGTATAAAAGTACCTGCCTCCATTGCTTTAAAGCAATGGAGGCAGGTACTTTTATCGGACTCTATTCAATATCATCAGTAATAATAAAGAGTTAAACTCTTTCATAGTAATACGATTAGGTAGTTTCTTATGTTTGAACATACGCTAGCTCCATTCTGTTTTAACTAAGCTCTTTTAACCAAACCTACCACTTAACTAATCCTCCTTGCCTTTATCAGAAGGATGGGAAAATAACATTCGCCTCATCGTGTTCGACATTATGTTGTAAGTCAAGAAGCCTTAACAGCTTATAGAGAAACATTTGAGTGAGGCATCGTACGGACGACAGAAATAAATAATTGCTTACTACCTTCTTATCTAACGTCCATAGACTGACCTTCTTTTTCTAACACTTGGATCAAATTTTCTTTTAATTCTTCGCAATCACGTCGGAGCGTTTTTGTTAATACGACGTTTATCACCTTCGCAGCGAACCCTGTACCTGTCATATCCAGTTTGAATTCTACATCAGTTGTTTTCGGTCCTGTAGCCACAGCCTTGTACGAACCTTCTCCTTTTACACCCTCACTTTTAGCTTCTAAGGTGAAGGCAATATGTTCTGGTCTGTTTCTCTCTGTTACTGTTACAGTAAAGTCAACTGTTCGCTTAACGATTCCCATATCTCCCTTTAGAGCCCAAACCGAAACATTTTCATCTACTTGCTCAAAAGAAACATAACCAGGCATACATGTAGCCCAATTTTTCATGTTTTTAATGAATTCCCACATCGTTTCAATGTTACAGTGAATACTTCCCCTTTCGCTTGCTACCGGCATACTCCTAACCCCTTTCTCTAATGTAAAAATTTCTGTTTTCTTATCAAATGATCATATTCTTTTAGGCAATTAAACATTCATAGCTTTATGAGATGCATGTTTGTCTATGGTTATACACAAAAAAGTTCCTAAAACCCAAAGAAGGACTAACATTACTCCGATTTACATCTTCATCACATTTAGGACAACCAATGTATTCTTTAATAACAGCCGAAAAAATCTAGATTAGACTCTTTAGTTTATATAGATGTTTAAATCGTGATATAATTTTTGTGTTCTAAATATTTGAAAAAAATTACTTTAACGACAAAGCTTCCCAAGGATTTTTATTCTTTCTAGAAATGCAAAAATGTCAGATTTAGTCGCTCAGATAAAAACAATAGTAATGGGGTTAATAGCATGCAAACTTCTAAACCACGATTGTGGACAAAAGACTTTATTATCATTTGGCAGACAACTTTCTTACTTACTTTAATGTATTTTTTAACGATGACAACGATAACGGGATATGTAATAGAAAAGTTCGATACCTCCCAAAGTAAGGCAGGGCTTGCGGCTAGTATTTTCGTTATTGGTGTACTTACTCCGTTTATTTACGGGTAAGTACCTTAACATCATTGGAGGGAAAAAACTACTTTATATTGGACTTGTTTTAAGCTTTTTTGTCTCACTGCTTTTTTTTCCAATAGAAAACTTGAACTTCTTAATCTTTGTCCGTTTTGTTCACGGTGTTGTAATGGGTATAGCGCTGTCAGTTATGCAAATATCTGTTATGAACATGATACCCGTTAAACGACAAGGAGAAGGAATCAGCTATTATTCATTAAGTTTAATCCTTGCAACTGCCATAGGGCCCTTTATTGGTGTTTTCATTATGCAATTAGGAAATATGAGCATGATTTTTATCGTGTGTACTCTTTTGTCTATCATCTGTATCCTATTATCCTTATTTGTTTCAATCCCTAAAGTGGAGATGACAAGCGAACAACGCCAAGAAATGAGAGAGTTTAAGTTAAAGAACTTCATAGAAAAAAGAGTTCTTCCTATTACCTCCATGGTAGGGATATTATCCATATGCTACTCTGGTATTCTATCTTTTCTCGCTTCCTATTCAATGGAGATTCATTTACTGTCTGCGGCAAGTTACTTTTTTATTGTCTATTCTGTCTGTATTCTCATATCTAGACCCTTCACTGGCAGAATCCTTGATTCAAAAGGGGCTAATATTGTCATGTTCCCCGCTTTTATTTTATTTTCAGCGGGTTTAATTATTCTTAGTCAAGCGGACCACGGTATTACTTTACTAATAGCCGGAGCGTTAGCTGGACTTGGATTTGGTAATTTACAATCAGCGACACAAGCTATCGCATTAAAAAGGGCTCCCAGTCATCGGGTTGGACTTGCAACTTCCACCTTCTGGATTTGTTATGATTTAGGAATAGGTATTGGACCTTTCCTACTTGGGAGTCTCGTTCCATTCTTGGGTTATCGAAATTTGTATTTGACATTAGCGCTTGTCGTTATGGCTTGCACCTGTTTATACTATTTCCTCCATGTTAAGCAGAAAGCATTCAATAAGCAGATTACCAAGGTAAGTTAAAACATAAGCTTTTACCCAACAGAGACTGATCCGAGCTTTTAAAAAGGTGCCTGACTCACTGGCCTTACATGACTCAAGAAAATACCGTAGTTTCAAATTTTCGTATTTATACGCAGAAAAGTCCTCCTATTATAGAAAGGATTGAACTTGTTTTGTCTCTAAAACAGATCAGCCTTCTATATCAATAGGAGTTTTCACTTTGAGTGTGCTCCAAGTATACGGCACCATTCAAGTGAAAAGTAAGGTACATTAGCCGCTATTTCACCATCAATGAAGTATCCTACTTAAATGACGGCCATATCCCTTTAGAAATGTATAGAGAATAGCAGTTAAGAATTGGATCCTTCAGCGGATAGCTATTCTTGCTCGCGTTGAAGTGAACGGTCTTGCATATGGTTTGTATAAAATGTACGTAGGTTTATAGAAAACTTCACACATGTTTACGTTAAAAATGAGAAAGGCGAACAGGATACTTATTCGCCTCTCTTTTAACTATTGTCAACACCTACCCCTGGTGAGTTTGTTCTCTAGCACCTTGAAATTTGATTTAAGTCGAAAAGTTCTTCCATACTTGTGCTAATCATAAGTTTTTCAAATGATTGCTTCACTCTTTTACTGAAGCTGAATTGCCACGGCATAACCAGAAGCCGGTAGCGATTCCAAAATGCCACCATCTGTCCAAACTACTACTATATCGGATACATTTAATTGCTCTACTCCGATTGTGTTACCTTTGTTATCTTTAATCACCGTTGCACTATTGATCGAAACGTAAATTTGATCATCAATCAAGAGAACTAGGTTCTGTTCTTCACTTACCTCCATAATCTGGCCAACAATATAAGGTTCTCCTGTTGGAAGCCCGTTTTCATCAACTGAACCCATGACCCCTTCTTCTATTTTTATGAGTCCCTCACTTCCACCCGTTATTTCAGCGATCAGTTCTTCGTTTACATCTTCGAGTGCTGAGACATAAAGGTCGATTCGATTTTCCATTTCATTGATACCGAATGAAAGTACTTTTCGCTCCGTTACGATTAACTCCTCATGTGATGCATTTAATTGCTTTGCTACCTTTTCTAACGTTTGATACGAGTATGTGGCAGGCTTTAGTTTCACACGATACTCACCTTCACTACTGCCAGTTTGCTTCGAATACTCTTCTAGCTCAGCTGCAACGTCTTGATGTGAATACAATTCCTGAATCAAGATAACGAAATGTGTGAATGGTTCATGGACCAAATAAAGTCCTGAAAAAGCATTATCGTCTAGCTTCTCAGCAATAAAACTTCGAATGAGCTCAACAGCTTCCTCGTCAGTCACTGCCGCAATGGTCATTTCAACTTCTTCTGTTGGCGGTTTTTCTCCTTTGGGCCTTTGATCGGTTGCCCTATTATTTTCTACCTGTCCACATGAAGTAAGTAAAAATAAAAGTGTTGTAACCGTTATAAATATTTTTTTCACTATGTTCCCCTCCAGTAAAACTAGCCTATTCTTGGGATATTCTGTATCAAGTGTACTATTTATTAATTAGACGATTGTTTTTTTGTGAAAGTTACTTTAAATCTCTACTTTAAAAATACTGATACGTTAGAACCGTTTCATTTAAGGATTGTAATACGTTCAATGGGCAACCTATTATTGGGCATCTAATCGGTGTTCACAGTTCCTAAAATCGTTCAAAGAGGTGTTGGATATGGCTAGAAACAAATTGTTAGTGCCTGGTGTAGAAAATGCTCTCGATTCCATGAAACAGGAAATAGCGAATGAATTAGGAGTAGAGCTTGGAGCCGATACGACCGCTCGTGCTAATGGTTCTGTTGGTGGAGAGATGACAAAGCGTTTAGTCGCGATGGCAGAAGAACAACTTCGGAATCAAGAGCAATTTTAGTAATAGGAAAAGTGCCTGTCCCCAGTGCTTATATCAACAGGGACAGGTACTTTTTTTTAGGATAGCCGTTCTTTTTACAACCCACTTTTGTACTCTTAGGGGAGTTGGTCTCGCCCCTTCTGTTTGTATTACGGTAATTGAAATTCAAGATTTTCGAATGATGGCTGGCGGTTTCCAAAAAGATAAGCTTCTTGAGCGTTAATTAGAAGACAATTGTGTTATTTTAGTGATATAACCTTTTTAAGGATACTAATAAAAGATTTAGATAGGATGAGCTGTGTGGAATCTGTGTTATTTAGCATTATTTTAGTCATAGTTCTTGGTATTACTTCACAGTGGTTGGCATGGCGTATACAATGGCCAGCAATTGTTTTAATGTCAATTGCAGGTTTGATCGTTGGGCCTGCTCTTGGGCTATTAAACCCTGAACAACAACTAGGAGACCTTTATACCCCCATTATCTCTTTAGCGGTGGCCATTATTTTATTTGAAGGCAGTTTAAGCCTAGATCTTCGTGAAATACGAGGCATCTCTCATTCTGTTATTCGAATGGTTACGCTTGGCGCTTTTTTGGCATGGATGGGAGGAACGATTGCAGCCCATTATGTAGCTGGTCTTGACTGGGAAGTTTCATTCATTATTGGTGGATTGTTTATTGTAACAGGTCCAACAGTCATTATTCCACTACTCAGACAGGCTAAGCTTAGGCCTAGAGTAGCAACTGTACTCAAGTGGGAAGGCATTATTGTTGATCCAGTCGGTGTACTAGTAGCGTTGTTTGCTTACGAGATCGTCAAAGTGATTACTCATGAATCGATTCATGCAAATTACTTATTGCTTTTTTTCGGAGGTGCCTTATTTGCAACGGTGCTTGGATTAGCATTTGGACTTGCCATTAGTTATGCCATTGAAAAAGGTAAGATACCAGAATATTTAACAGCACCCGTTTTATTGGGTTTAGTAATCCTATGTTTTGGCATTTGTGAAGCAGTCATACATGAAACAGGTTTACTTGGTGTTACCGTGATGGGAGTGACATTAGCACAAACAAAGAAATATGTCTCTTCAATCGGGGAAATTCGACATTTCAAAGAAAATATATCTGTCCTACTCACTTCAACAGTCTTTATTATGCTAACCGCTTCTTTATCAAGGGAAACGATTATCGAGATATTTAGTTGGCCTATCATTAGCTTCGTTCTTATGATGTTATTTATTGTAAGGCCCGTTTCTATCTGGTTATCGACCATTGGAACAGAGCTGACCATTCAAGAAAAAACATTAGTAGCTTGGATTGCACCACGTGGGATCGTCGCTATAACAGTGGCTAGTTACTTTGCTTCATTATTGCTTAAGGATGGCTATGCAGATGCATCTTTACTTGTAACTTTGACATTTGCCCTTATCTTTATTACGGTATGCGCACATGGTTTTTCGATTGGTTATCTTTCTAAGAAATTAGGATTAGCTAGTTCAGAACCACCAGGTATTCTCATTGTAGGAAGTAGCAAATTTTCCATTGCTTTTGCCCAGTTTTGCAATAAGTTAGGTATTCCTACGTTACTTACAGACAGTTCAGAAGAACATATACAAGAGGCGACTAAACTCGGATTAAACACGTTTCACGGTGAAGTGTTATCAGAGAAAACTCAATTAACTGCTGATTTTAGCCAATATGAATATTTCTTTATTGCTTCTGATACATTTACGTATAATGCGTTAGTTTTCAGTACGTATGCACTACAATTTGGTCATGCGAATATGTTTTTATTGCCTACTTCTATGTCTAATCACCATAAGGACGATTTACCTCCATACATGAGGTCACATTTTCTTTTTGGTCCGAACGAAGTATACCAACAATTAAATTGGAAAATCGACAACGGCTATGTTTTCAAATCTATTAATATCCATGAAAAACATTTAATTGATAGAACTGAACTAGATAAGGACCAAACTGCACTTTTTGTTCGCCATGCTTCAGGCAAACTTACCTTTGCGACATTAAAAACCCAATTAGTAGCAGAAGCTGGAGATCAATTGATTGTATTCCAATCACCTAAATCATCTAGACCTGTTTTAAAGGAAACTTTTAAAAATGGAGGCTGTTGAGATTAATGATCTTACAGCCTCTTTTACAATGGTAAAAGCCATTATCAACTGACAGATTCCATATTTAGGAATTCATTTTAAGCCATTGAACAGCTTTAAGTTGGATACGGCGCCTGAATAAATCTTCATATTAAAAAAAAGATTGCCAACCACTAACCAATTTTGGAATAGAAGGTCGGCAATCTTTTTGATTTTCTGAAATACCTTATTCTTTTCATTAAAAAAGGAGGTCTATGAAGGAAATTTCATTACCGCTTTAAGTGAATTTCTTTCTCTTACCTTGATCTATTTAATTGCTAAAAGACAATCTGTCACGTTTAATAAACTGATAGTATGTAGGTCTTAACTTAGATTGTAAAGTGGATTTCGAGAGTTATTGTTTTTAGCTGTCTTTATGATGGAATGGACATTTCCCTTGAATTGGCTCGCTGTCATCGCCAATAAAGAATTGCTTCCACTCGTTGTGTTCGGTATCACCAAAGTGAGAAATATCGGGATGTTTCGGGAGATTATCCCACTTTTCAACCCGTTCCCTAACCTTTTCACGGGACATAATCCCACCTTTTTCCGTTCCTTCGAGCCCCTCAAAAATCTTCCGTGGTTGGAAACCAAGGACTAGGCTGTTCCCGAGATTACGCGTTTTTCGTTGTTTATAGGCGGGGGCATTTCCAAAAATAAAGATTGGTTCACCAGCAAAATGATAGTCCCATAAAAAATGCTCAGGATTCTTCGGTTTTTCCTCCGGCCAGTTCTTTTGATCATGTTCATGCAAGTATTGTAAGATGTCCCAAAACTTTTTACGGTAGTAATCAATGTCTCCTTCTTCCTCCTCAGGTTCAACAAAAACAAAAAGACCATGGCGAATGTACGGCGGTTCCTTAAACAACTTTAAGAAATCTGCCACAGCCTGTGGCAGATTTGACCAATCATCCCGTGTGATATAAGCATAGCGCAATTCGCCCTTATTCTCCGCCTTCATCCCAAAATAGCAAGGAAATGTCTTATTGGTCACGGTTTGATGAAAGATCTGATACTCGTGTATGACCCATTCAGGAACGATTTTTCGATCCGTCATATCTTCTTTTGTCAAAAGCTTCTTTAGTCCGGTCAACATATTCTATTTCTCCCTTTCTTTTCGCTATAACTATAAGTACCCGAAAAATGATTACTTAAAACTTCTGAATAAAGGTTCTTACAGAAGAAATCGTTCGAAAGTTGTAGTCTACATGGCCAGCTTTCTTAGAGAGTGTAGAAAATTGACCTTTGGCAGTCCATATTGGTCTCCTACATCTGCGCAGTCTCGATCACTTTTGAACTCATTCATAGAAGCGTAGATTAGATAGTTATTGAGCGTGAGCACATCGAGCTTACGCGCTTTATCTTCATAGCCGATGGCATCCTGAATAACGGCTACTTCTTCTTCTGAAACAATTTTTTAAAACAAATTGTGGTATGTGGTATTCTGTTTCATGAGGGCACCCCTTCTGTAGTTTGTTGTTGGCAAACTTTATTCTACAAGCAGGGTGTCCCTTTTGTGTATTCGTTTTTGGTTATTATTGGTTAATCAACACGTATGTATTTCTTCATTGAATCGTACACTTGAAATTCCCCATGAGCAATTGACAATTCGTTCAGGAATACGCTCATGATCAAAATGAGTCATTTTTTCCCGGAAATGAAAATCTTCCATCAACGTCGGTCCACGTTCACCTGCCTTTAAGGAAAATTCGTCCTCAGAAACTTTTACACCTTGATTGGTCGTTAGTTTTTTTCCCTGATCGTCGATTGTAAACTCTTCCAACTGTTCCTTTTTGACGTTGTTGTCTGTGCTTTTACGCTCATCCCTCATTTACAATCTTCCTCCCTTTTGGATAATAAATAATAGGTTAAAACTAATATATAGTCCGTTACCCGTATGAATGTGAGAGGAAACAAAAAAAGGTTCATGACCCCAGCACTTTAAAGTACTGGCGTCATGAACCTAATCTGTGATTTAATTTGACTATAAAAAGAGATAGATACCTAGCAGGCACCATCTCTTCTTAAACCCTACAATTTAAAATTACGTACTAATCCGTTCAGTTCCTCAGCCAATTTAGAAAGTTCATCTGATCTGTCAGCTACTTCTTCCATCGAGCTACTTGTTTGTTGTGTAGATGCAGAAGTTTGTTCAACTCCTGCTGCAGCCTCTTCCGCAACAGAGGCAATTTCTTCAATAAATGTACCCATTTCTTGACTGCTTGCAGACATGGTGGACAAATTACTCGTGATCGTTTGAATGTTACTAGACATTTCTTTAATGGCATTATCAATTTGTGTAAACGTCTCTCCTATAGTCTTAATTTGTTCCGTACCTTTTTCGACCTCTTGATACCCACCTTGTAAAGATTCAGCAACACCAGTCGATTCTTTTTGAATATTGCTTACAATGCCGGTAATGTCTGTGACAGAGACTGATACCTGTTCAGCAAGTTTCCTTACTTCATCTGCCACTACCGCAAACCCGCGTCCATGGTCGCCTGCACGTGCGGCTTCAATCGCAGCATTCAATGCCAAGAGTTTTGTTTGATCAGCGATATCTTTAATGACAGAAACTAGCTTTGATATTTCTTGTGACTGTGCATCTAATCCTTGTACCTTTTTAACGGATTGTTGTACGATCTTATCTATCATAGTCATCTGTTTAACGGATGCTTCCATCGATTGACTGCCTTCTCCTGTCATTTCTAATACTTTGTTAGACGAGTCATATATAAATTCCCCTTTTGAATTTGCCTCTTGCATTTTGGACAAGAACGTTTCCATAAGAGAAGAGAGATCTGCTGAGTTGCTTGCTTGTGATTCTGAACCAGATGCTAATTCTTGCATCGTAACTGCCACTTGTTGGGTACCTGCCTTTATTTCATTGGCAGATTGAGCCAGTTCTTCACTTTGGCCGCTAACCGTTTCAGAAACAGTATTGATTTGTTGTAACAAATGACGCATATTATCGTTCATTTCATTTGTTGCAACGACAAGCTGTCCAACTTCATCTTTCGACTTTGTTTTTAATGGTTTAAGACTTAAATCTCCATTTGCAATTGCCTTCATCCGTTCCATGACTACGTTAATTGGGTTAGAGATCATACGTGCAGTAACAAGTGCGGTAACTATACCAAGTACTACTACTAGAATTGAAACTACTAAACTGATAAATAATGTATTTTGACCACTCTCTATAATATGTTGACCTTCTTCTTCAATTAAGACCCTACGCTCTGTAGAAAGTTCCTCAAATCCATCCATAATTTCACGCGCTAATGGTTGAACGATTGTTTTCAAATTCTCCATTGCAATGTCTTCATTACCTTGGTCGTATGGTTCAAATACATCGGCAATAACAATTTTTCTCCACTCAATACTTTTATTAATTAGTTCCTTAACTTCCTCTGAGTTTGATTGTTCTAAAACAAGCTCTTGATATTGAACACTATCTTCCGTATACGCATTAAAATGATCCTTGAAATCTTGATCGCCAAACAAAACGTATCCTCGTGTTAAAGCGATACGTTGCGCCATGTTAAATGCTAACTGTTCGTCAGCAACTAATAGTGGAAGTTGTGTATCCATCATATCTTCTGTAACTGAATTAATCTTATTAATTGAAAAATAGTTATATACTCCTAAAATAAGCACCAATATAATAACTAGACTGAAACCAAACAATATTTTCGCTTTTATACTATTAAAATCTAATTTCTTCAATGTGTTTGTTCTCCTTATTATGTAATTATGATGTTTGATGGTGTTTGGTTACTTCCCTTTTTATAAAAGACTTCACATTAAACTTCTTTGCTCCTGCCTGTATCGCTTAAACGACCATCCACTGGCTTCTAATCGTCGAGTACATGATCATAGTCGCATTTCTTCATGCTTTGATCGGTTTGTTTCTTGCATGGTGCTATTTGACTAAGTCTAGTTGTCTTATACTTTTCTATCGTAACTTGTCTGTTTCTCTGCATTACCTATCTAGCGCCTGATTGTTGAGGACCTTTGCTTAAACATCCTCATGACAAACGCCCCGTATTTTAATAAAAAAATTTATTGACGTGGTGCAAACAACATCACGGAAACTCCTATAAGACATATTCCTGCACCAACCCAATCATATAAATCAGGTGTTTTTTTATCAATGCCCCATCCCCATAATACAGAAAGAACAATAAATACTCCTCCGTAAGCAGCATATACTCTACCGAATGAAGGGAAGGTTTGAAATGTAGCTATAACACCATATAAAGCCAAAGCAATTCCTCCGAAAACACCCCAATAGAATGGCTTTCCTTCTCTTAACCATAGCCAAATAAGATAGCCGCCACCAATCTCGGCAAGTCCTGCAAATATAAATAAAACTATTGCATAAATCATGTAATACACATCCTTAAAAACTTAACTAACATAGTAATTTATAACGAGTAACCTACCCCATTTTAGTTGACATTGATCAGCTACCTTCTATGTAAGCAGCAGTAATCTAACTAAACACACTAAAAACCTCCCAAAGTTTGGAACGAGGAAGGGTATTTATCAGGCTTACTTTTAGTATAGCATGAAGCATTTTAACTTTTTATGAAAAATGTTGACTATTTGCTAGTTTCGATAAACAAGGAAGCTTTATGACTCTAAAAACCAACATTCACCTTATCTATTCGAGCTTGTTCAAAAAGGGAAGACCACTCTTTTTGAACCTATAGTATCCTCTCTCCTAATGCGGAGTTGCAATGGCTTCACTCACTGCGCGTCTATCCGAGAAAACCACTCGGATCGACTTAAAACATTGTCAATTACAATGTAGATATCCACCTGTTTGTTGAAAAAGAACTTAATCTTTATCCAAATCATTATCTAAGAATGAAGGCTTTTTTGTTTGCTTGAAACTTCTCTTCAAGGAACTGACCCATTTTTGAACGGTTAATACCGTTTTTAACAGCATTTTTAATTACTAAATATAGAATAAATAACGATGCAATATAAAGAATTATTGTTTTAAACATCTTTAACACTCCCATCACAAATTACAACTACAAAAAATAACAAAAGTACACTTAAAATAACCTGCCTCAATGTTGAATAAGCTTTTATCTTTGCTTTTTATCTTAACATCAATTTCCTTTGGCAGATAAATAGTAAATGCGTTCCTACTGTTGTTGTAGGAACGCCTGTTAGTACAATATAGGAAAGGGGTCGTTCTTTGAAGCAACACCCCCCTTTAAATAACATAGAAAAAAATTGAAAATTATAAGCAGATTGTTAAGATCTATTTCTATTTATCAGAACGTAAATACTAAAGAGCTGAACAGATTCAAACCGTCCCTCTCTCAATCAGTTTAACGGACATTTCCTTGTTTGATAAATCACCATTTAATGCTTGAAGAAAAAGGTTTTTTCCCATATCTACAAGGGGAATTTCAATTGTTGTAATGTTCATTATCTTAGCTATTGGTTGATTATCAAAACCAATTATTGCGAGCTTATCTGGTATAGAGATATTCTGTTTTTGACAACAGGTAACGATTCCTGCCGCGACTTGATCACTTGTCACCAACAGCGCTGATGGTGGTTGATCCAAGGCTTTAATATGCTCTATTGCTTTTTCTCCATCCTCAAAATGAAGACATTCATTAATAATATAATCAGGGCGATATCGCAATTGATATTTTTTGACAAAATCTCTATATGCAAACTCTCTATCTTGACTATTTGTGCCCGAATTTCTAGCAATACAATAGCCAATTTTCTCATGACCCTTATGATATAAATATTCTAATGCTTCAAAAAAGGTTTTATAGTGATTTACAAAAGTGGTAGAGACCATTTTTCCCACTGTCTGTTCACATAATACAATGGGGCCAAATAATAAATGCTCTTCTATGATAGGCCAATCAATGGTTCTGGAGCAAATTATTAAAGAATCGATCTGCTTTTGTTTTAACATTTGCAAAGCTTCCATTTCCCTACTCTCCATATAATCGGTTTGAAATAACACCAACTTATAGTTGTTTTCTAACGCTTGCTTTGCTATTCCCTTTAATAACAAAGCGAAATAGGGATGATCCGAGAAAGGGAGAACTACACCTATCAACAGGGTTTTTCCTTTACTTAAATGAACAGCATTTATGTTTTTATGATAATTACTAACCTTAATAGCTTCCAAAACTGCATTCTTTTTTTCTTCCGTGACATATGGGTGATGATTTAATACACGAGAAACAGTTGTAACGGATACTCCAGCCATCTTTGCTAAATCTTTAATATTTGTCATGTACTCACCTCTTCATAAAAACAATAGTAACCATCATCAAAAATGATAAAACAGTCGATTACGTAGCTAAGTGGTACTTGTACTTCTTCAAGATTCAGTTCTCTTTCTACTCTATTTTCGACTGCTAAAAACCATGATCCGTGTATAGGTTGCATGAACAATATCACGATATTATTTGCAATAAACACTGTTTCGGTTGTATACCCCCCTCATTTGTTTTAGCAATACAAACAAAAATCCTGTTATTGAGTCAAACATAATATCGCCTCCAACAACTTACTTTTTACTTGAGGGTTATTAGCAAGACCCTTTAAATTTCACTTATTATCTATTTCTTCATTAGATTGGATAAAGTAATCATCAAAGGATTGAATTGGTCTCACTCCCATTGTTTGTCCAGATGCCTTCAAACAAAAATATGTTCCCAAATATATTACAAAGCATAGCATAATTAATGCAAACACAAGTATCTCTCCTCGCTTCCTGTTATTTTGTTAAGAGTGTAATTTATGAAACGCGTTTCATGTCAAATTGGAATCTGAGGAAAAATTATTAATTAATCATGGAATTGAAAATTTATCATGAAGAAAAAGGACCATCTAAGGTCCTTTAGGTGATTGTTTTAAAACTCCCAAATCAGGTTAAGATCCTTTTTTCTATTTGTTTTGGACTGCTCCTGTATTCATCAAGCATCCCGCCCGTTAGCTTAACAACGATTACATTCCTAAAATCACCTTCCCCATATTTATATGTATCAAAAAACGAATTTCAGCAAATAATACAGATTAGGACTTGTAGCTCAATGTTTAGAGCAGTCAACAGTTAACCTGTTAATTGTTGTTCTTCTTGTGGGTTCAAATCCCACCAAGTCCTATATTTTCCCACCTGAAAATGTTCCAATAAAAAAACATGTACCTCCATTTTTCACTTCACTATAATCCTTATTGCACTATGCTTCCTTTCACGTTGTTCATTCTTTTTTTCAAAAAAATAGAACTCTTATTATGAGTTCCATCCTTCCAAACGTTTCATTATATTCTTATAAATTTGACTTATTAGTGTTATATCATTTTATAATTGTTTTGAAACTCTCTTTACGATTTCCCCTTCTTTTTCAATTCCTTTTACCGTTCCTTCCGTTCGTTCAAAGCATTTCCCATTATACGAATGACTAATCTTGTCTTCTATCTCATTTCCTGTTATTAATGATTCAATCAAACGCGGAGCATCTTCACTTGACATTTCCTTGTACCAGTTACCATCGGGATAGGTAATCAGAACACATTTATCTTGACAGCGCCCATTACAAAGCGTTCTTGATGTATGTATCAGAGTGTCTAAACCTTTAGCTGCTATCTCATTTCTAATCGATTGAGTTAATTCTTCTGCACCTGCTTTATTGCAACTACTTCCATTACAGATCAGAATGTGATGTTGGGTCTCACTCAAATTCCATGTAGCCATTTCTTCAGCTCCTTTTGCTTTTTAATAAATGTCATAAATTGATAACTGGTATTATTACGATTTATTTCTTGCAAATATATAGCAATCTAGGTGAGCTTTGATCATATTTGCAGCCATCATAGTTACCAAATAAATGGATAATTTTTAAATTATTATTCTCTAACATTTTACTAATCTTGTTCTTTGAATATAGTTTCACTCGTTCTTCGTAATGACGGGTTGAATAGTTATCTTTTACGACTATTCGTTTAATAACGGCATCATTATCAATGTTTCTATATTGATCGATCGATGTTTGGTCAATAATCTGCTGTGAAAAGGGAACTAAATTTTTTCTTGTAAATGATGGATTTAAATAATCAAACAAAAAATATCCACCTTTCTTTAAAGAAGAGTGTACTCGTGTAAAAACACGTTCATTATCTTGATCATTTTCAAAATATCCAAAACTCGTAAAAAGATTAACGACGATATCAAATTTATTTTTAAATGATACTTCTCTCATATCAGACCTTATGTATGTGATGTTTAATGTGTCAGATTGTCTCTTTGCTTCCGCTAATAATGTACTAGATAAGTCTATCCCTGTAACGTTCATTCCTTTTTTAGCAAACCAACGGCTATGTCTCCCCGCTCCACAACAAAGGTCAAGTACCTCTTGCTGTGGTTTGTACGGAATAAAATTCATTAGATTTTCTAACTCTGAGTTTGCATTTTCTTCATTACGATGTTTATAGATCATTAAATAATCTTCTTGAAAGTGATCTTTATACCAATACTCCATAAAACTCCTCCTCTAATTAGGCGTTAAAAATTGACAAGAATACATATAATCTTATCAAGTAACGCATTGATCGAATGGTTCTTGAAACCATTGTTCATCTAAATCTTCAATATGAAAGATCCCTTTATCATAAAATTTGACACCTTCTTTTCATTTTTTTAGTGAAACTATTTCGGCATTATCTTTTTCATTCATTTCCAATAGATAATTCAAGTCGTAATGATTACGATTTGCATTCATTTTAATCTTTTGTCCTTCACTTGTCAAAAGTGTATTTTTAAAAATGTAGACTTTTTTCAAAATAAATTCTCTTTAACTCAAAAAAGACGACCGATAAAGGGGCGTCTTCATTCAATCATTATTCTATACTTATTTTAAATCCTGACTAATTTCCCTTATACATGTCTCAATTCAGACCTAATCAATTTATTCATAGCTTAGCCTTGTATTTTCTTACACCAGCAATTGCTCTGCCTAACATTGCCGCAGCCCAATATCTTCAGTTTAATTAAGCATTCTAAATAGTTTTCACAAACCAACAATTTCTTTATCGATTGTCACGTTCCTATCCCGCAATACTCGTTCCTCTATTTAATAGGACCGCAGCAATCATAAACTTTTATTTGCTTCATTGCCTCTTTTACATTAAAATAGAAAAATCACAAATCGTAATTATTTCGTTTAATATCTTGTTTTAAAAATAGTTATGACTTTGAGGAGGAGGAAATAAATTTGAGAACTAGTAAAACCGAAATTTTTATTCTTAGTGGTTTTTTAGGAAGCGGTAAAAGTACCTTACTTGCGAAACTATTAAAGTTTGAAAAGCAGCAAGGAAGACAAATTGGTGTGATCATGAATGAAATGGGAAAAGAAAGTATAGATTCAGAGGCGATCCCAAATGAAATTCCTTTAAAAGAATTACTAAATGGTTGTATTTGCTGTAATTTGCAAGGGGAATTAAGTTTACAATTAAAAGTTTTAACAGAAGAAAACGAACTCGATGCCATATATATTGAGTCAACAGGTGCAGCACATTTACTAGAAGTTGTAGATGCATGTACCCATCCATTATTAATTAATCATTTGGAAATTAAAGGGATTATCACTTTAGTAAATGCTAAACAGTGGAGAGATAGGAAAATGAGTATTAAATTAAAAAAGCTATTAAAGGAGCAGATCAAGTTTGCTAATATAATTATTTTAAATAAATTAGATACAATTGAAGAAGGAGAAATAGATTCTTTAATGAACAGTATAAGAGAGATTAATCCAAATGGTCACATTATTCCTTCGACCTATGCTGAAATTGATCCAAAAATATTATCATCAAGTAAAGTAGATACAATAGAAGATAGCCTTAAAGATTTAAATAATGAGCATGCCCATTTACATTTACAAACTTTTTCCTTTCCTATAAATAGTCCGATAAACCGGATTCAATTTGAGAAATGGTTAAGTGTTTATTCAGAACAATTATATAGAGCAAAAGGCTTTATTAAACTTATGGAGACTCCTGGAACTTTTCTTTTTAATTATTCTTATGGTACCTCAATGTTTGAGCGTTGCAAACTTAATAAGGACTATCCTGAAACACTAGTATTTATCGGCGAAAATCTTGATCACAAAGAAATAGAAACAATGTTGTTTAAACTACAGCAACGTTAAAAGAACTTATTTGTTTCCCATAAAATAATTCTATTTTTAATAACCCTCCTTCGCAGGAATAAATTGGTTTACTCCAAAAAAGTAAACAGCAGATCGATTATTACATAAGGTGGGGTACACATGATTGAAAGTTTAATAAAGTATCAATTTTTGCAAAACGCTTTCCTAACAGGGATTATGATTGGGTTAATCGCTCCAGTACTAGGCGTTTTCATCGTAGTAAGAAGGTTATCGCTTATTGCTGATGCGTTATCCCATGTAACATTGTCAGGAATTGCAGCAAGTTTATTAATAGAAAAAAAGTTTCCAGAAACAATCAACTTAAATCCTGTCTACTTTGGAATGCTGTTTTCTTTTCTTGGAGCAATATTTATTGAAAAGCTCAGAGCAGTTTATAAACACTATCAGGAATTAGCTATTCCTATAATGCTATCTGGAGGGGTAGGTCTAGGTGTAATTTTTATTTCTCTGGCAGATGGCTTTAATAATGATTTATTTAACTATCTATTTGGAAGTGTTAATGCTGTTACTCGTACAGATATGTGGAGCATTTTGATCATAATGCTAATTGTTATCTCCATTATTTTTATTTGTTACAAAGAATTAGTTATCTTATCTTTTGATGAAGAATATGCAACTGTCTCTGGAGTGAACAAACGTTGGATTCATCAACTCTTTATTATTATGGTAGCAATCGTTATCGCTTCTTCCATGAGGATTGTTGGAATACTTCTTGTATCTTCATTAATGACTCTACCAGTCGCATCAGCAATGAAATTTGCTAAAAGTTTTAAGCAGGCTATTTTCTTTTCTATATTAATAGGAGAAGCATCTGTTATTTTAGGGCTTTTTTCTGCCTATCATCTTGATATTGCTCCTGGTGGAACGATTGTTATGGTCTCAATCGTCATCCTTCTATGTTCTATTTCTTACAACAAATTCATAAAGAGATATCAAACTAGAACATTAAATATGAAGTGACAGAATGAATTTATAACCATGTATAGCAATCTGAAAAGCATCTTACATCTAAAGATTTATTAGCTTATTTATTCAAGTGATTAATAGTTTATTATAAAAACGACAATTCACAAATCGTAATAATTACGATAATTTATATATAGATCAAATTTAGAAGGAGAGATCATTATGAAATTAAAGTACATAACATTTGGGTTTATTTTAGTTCTATTTACCTTTTTAGCAAGTTGTAATACTCAACAAACAGAGACTTCTACATCAAAGGAAAATGAGAATGAAGCAACACAACAAGAAGAAGTCAAACCATTGAAAATATACACAACTCTTTATCCTTTAGAAGATTTCACAAAAAAAATCGGTGGTGAGAATGTAGATATTGAAAGTATTATCCCTCCTGGTTCTGATGCCCATACTTATGAACCGACATCTAAACAAATGATAAATATCGCAGAAGCCGATGCCTTTATTTATAATGGCTTAGGAATGGAATCCTTTTCTGAAAAAATTGCAGCAGCGCTCGAAAGTGAAAAAGTTATAATGGTAGAAGCTGCACATGGTATTGAAACAATTGCTCATGAGCATGACCATCACCATGAAGACGAACTAAATGAAGGTAGAGAGCACGAACATAAAGAAGATGAAGAACATGGGCTTGATAATGAAGAGTTTGATCCTCATGTATGGTTAGATCCTTATCGTTCTATTATATTAGCTGAAAACATTAAAAATGCTCTTGTGGAATTAAGACCTGATGCTAAGGAAGAGTTTGATAAAAACTATGAATTATTGAAAAGTGAACTTGAAAAACTAGACGAAGAGTTTCATCAGTTAGTAGCTTCCAAGATCGAACCAGAAATACTGGTTTCTCATGCTGCATATGGATATTGGGAAGAACGTTACGGAATACATCAAATTGCAGTAGCTGGCCTCTCTCAATCCGATGAACCGTCTCAAAAAGCACTAGAGAACATCATTGAGATTGCAAATGAAAAACAAATCAAATATGTCATCTTTGAACAAAACGTTACACCGAAAGTGGCCGAAGTCATCCGGAAAGAAATTAATGCTGAACCTCTTCGCTTACACAACATATCCGTTTTAACAGCAGAAAACATACAACAGCAAGAAGATTATTTTAGCTTGATGCAAAAGAATCTTGAAACATTGGACAAAGCATTAGATTAATAACAATGAAAAAAACAAAAATTTTATATTTAAGTTAAATAGCTAAAAACAACAGGAACGCACATATTAGATATGTCTAATATGTGCGTTCCTTAATTTGTTCTTAAACTAAAGCATTCTCTTCATTCGTTATCTATTATTCTACTTGCCCTTATTTTTTCCAACTAAATGTCTATCCATGATTCATAGGAGAATCTCCTTTATCCCCTTTCTATTTGAATATTATAACGATCAAAAAGTTTGTTTTATAGAGAGCATCTATAAAATAAAGTTAGCAAAAATATACAATATTACGATACTAATTAAAATCGTTATATTGGATATAGTGGCAATTAAACGGGTGGCGCTGGTGCTATATTTAAATTCTACTGCAAATACTAACGCAGATGCTGCAACAGGTAGTAACAGTCCAATCATAATTGTATATCGAAACATCTGATCGTATGGAAGAATGAAGTATAAGGCTAAACCAACTGACAAACCTAAACTATATCGGAAAGTTAAAAATTTCAATACAGGTTTAATAAATTGTTTTTCAAATTTAAAATTCAAATAAAGTCCCAATAGTAATAAGGATAAAGGTATATTTGCTGCTGATATTGTACTTGCAACATTAATTAACGTGGCAGGTAATTGAATATTACTAAAATTTAAAGTACTCGCAATAATATAGGTCATTAAAGGAATAGACTTGCCAAGTTTTTTTAAAATATCAATTGGTTTAAGACTTAGCCCTTCTTTCGAAAAATAACTTCCTATAATATAGGCGATTCCAAAGACAATAAATGATGTTCCAACGTCAAACATACTAAAATGCGTTAATCCTTCCATCCCCCAAATTGCAAAAACGAGAGGAAATGCAAATAAACCGACATTAAATCCGGAAGAAAGCATCAGCAAAGAACCTTTAAGTTCTCTTTCCTCATTTTTAAAAACTAAGAAACCGAGAAATGCTGTAATTAATCCATAAATAAGTACAATAACTGGTAAAAAAATTAAAGAAGTTTCAATTTTCACGGAATCAAATGTAACAAGGACTAAAGCAGGAAGGGTAATTTTAAAAATAATTTTTGAGATGACTTCTCCATCTTTTTCTTGTAAAATATTTAAACGTTTTAATAGATACCCAAAAACAATGATCATAATGATATAAAGAAATTCCTGGTTCATATAAAAAATACGCCCCTCTTATGAAGTAATTTCATTTTTATTTGTATAAATGAATGTCATCCTCGATCAATATCGTTAGCGTAACCTCTCTTACATGGTCTTCATATTACGGCAAAATTCAAGAACAAGTAAAGCTAGACGCATTCAATATTTTCACTTCATTTGTTTTCTCTTGAATTCGTTCGATTAACAGCCAAACCGCTTATTCTACTAAATCTTTCATTCTAGCATCGAATGTAGTGAGAGAGGTATTCTTATAAACCTTGAAAAGTAAATATTGTCAAATCCAATAACAGATAAATATTTGCTGTATCTAAAACACCTATGGCAATAACATCGGTACTGGGAAAAATAGCTGTAGGTGGATTACTTTCAAAAACGATCTTTTTCATAACCTTCTCGACCCTTTGCCCACTATAACATTGTTCAAGAAGACCATGTTCCTTTAAAGCATTCTTGAATCCTCGGACACGCTAATACTACATCTTAACCGTTTAAAATACTTCAGTCCTAGGATAAAAAAACTTCCCCTTTATTCTTCATTAGGTAATAGGTGTTTAACCTCCTCGTTTTTCCCACCTATTGTATGTAAAATTTTACTGGATTTTACAAATTGCATGTGAAGTGTTTCATTACTTCCAAAATTCATTTTAACTTATACAGAAGGTAAATACTCTTTTTAGCAGTTTTCATTGCCTCTTCAATATCAAGTTGAGGGTGAGCTCATTAAAACCAAGTACCTTTTTACCTTGATTTAAAACTGAAGAAGCTTCGATACTAACCATGTTATCTCCTTTTTCAATTCTACCTGTTTTTCGGTGAATGAGCATGCTGAGGTTGCCTTCTAAATTTGTAGATATACTTATAAAAATTAAAGTAAATGGCTAGGCTTGTTAGATATATATTAACAGTAAAGTGTCAAATGATGTTTGAAAGTTAAAATAACATTATATTGACACTTAGAAAACAGACTAAATGTGAATGGAATGGATGTGTTCCTTTTTAAAATTCCTGAAAAAACTAAGGAGATATTAATTAATGATCCGTATTTCGAACATTCAATTATTTGTACTTATTATAGTATTTGAAATAGGCAGTACAACTCTTTTTGCCTTAGGAATAGGAGCGAAGCAGGATGCATGGATCGTTGTGTTACTTGCAGCATTTATAGGATTATGCCTAGTCTGGGCATATACCCAAATCCCTAAATATTACACGAATAAAAACTTTTCTGAGGTACTAGATGATGTAGTAGGAAAAAAAGTAGCTGTACCTTTGCTGCTACTTTTTTCTATCTACTTTTATAGTCAATCGACCTATAATTTTTTTGAATTTGGTGTTCTTATTAAGATGACTGCTTTGCCTCAAACACCTTTAATTGTTATTTTATATTTGTTCATCATTGTCATCATTTATATTCTTTATTTAGGCTTTGAAGTATTAGCAAGAACAGCTGAAATACTATTGCCGTACTTTCTCATTTTTTTAATTATCATCTACATTTTAACTTTATTTTCAGGTCAATTTGATTTTGATGCTCTTAAACCTGTTTTAGGGAATGGGATTCAGCCTGTTTTAGAAGAATTACCTATTTCTATCGGTTTTCCATTTGGTGAAATCGTCCTGTTTCTAATGTTTTGGCACTTTGTACAAGATCAGAAATTTATAAGAAGAAATGCTTTTTTTGCTGTCGGTCTATCAGCTTTGTTACTGATCATTTCTTTAATTGTAATGATTTCTGTTTTGGGTACAGAACTAGCTGCAAATTCCGAAATTCCTTTATTAGATACGATATTAGTCATTAATATAGCACAAATCATTACGAATCTAGATAGTGTAGCCGTATTTATTATGTTTATCGGCGGCTTCTATAAAACGGCCTTACATTTCTATGGATTTTCCTTAGTGACCGCTTGGCTTTTTAACCGTAAAAACACAAAATTGTTTATGATCTTTTTCGGTCTTCTTTTACCATTTGTCACTATCAATAGATTTCAGGGACTTGATTATCAAAGGTGGTTGGGTGTTGGGAATTCAACATATATTATTCCGCTGATTGCTCTTATACCAGTATTTTTGCTCGTGATCATTTATATAAAAAAAAGAAAAGAAGGAAGGTGACTATTACCTCTTTAGCACATAGAAAACAGACTAAATTAATTTCTAAATAAACGAAGGAGATATGAATCAGTGATCCGTATTTCGAACATTCAATTATTTGTACTTATTATAGTATTTGAAGTAGGTAGTACAACTCTTTTTGCTTTAGGAATAGGAGCGAAGCAGGATGCATGGATCGTTGTGTTACTTGCAGCATTTATAGGATTTTTTCTAGTATCGGTCTATACACAAATTGCAAAATTATATCCGAACAAAAATTTTTCAGAAATATTAAATGAAGTACTAGGAAAGAAAGTAGCAGCGCCTTTACTCCTTCTATTTGCTTTATATTTTTACAGCCAGGCGAGCCACAACTTTTTTGAATTTGGTGTCCTGATTAAAATGACAGCACTAGAGAAAACGCCTTTATTTGTTATTTTGTATCTTTTTATTATTGTTATCATGTATATTCTTAGCTTAGGTTTTGAAGTTTTAGCACGAACTTGTGAAATATTATTACCGTACTTCTTAGTTTTTCTCATTTTAATTTATATTTTAACTTTATTTTCAGGACAATTTGATTTTAGTGCCCTGCGTCCTGTTTTAGGAAATGGATTAAAACCCATTTTAGAGGAATTGCCTAGTGTTATCGCCTTTCCATTTGGCGAAATGGTCGTGTTTCTTATGTTTTGGCATTATATAGATAATATCAAATCAATTCGTAAAACTGCGTTTCTTGCGGTTGGATTATCTGCGTTATTAATTATGACCTCTATAGTAGTGATGGTTTCAGTGTTAGGACCAGAAATTGCTGCAAATGCCGAAATCCCTTTATTACAAACAATCTTAACGATTAATATTGCTGAAATTATAACAAACTTAGATAGTATCGCCATCTTTTTTATGTTTATTGGAGGGTTTTATAAAACTGCCCTTCACTTTTGGGGTTTTGTTCTAGCAATCACTTGGTTGTTTCGCTTTAAAAGTACAAAGTGGATAATGATCATTTTTGGACTACTCCTCCCACTATTCGCTTATTATCGATTTCCAGGATTCGATTACCAAAGGTGGATAGGGACTCAGATGGGTATATTCAATATACTAGTTATTTCTATCCTTCCGGTTTTACTGCTTGCCATTATGTTTATTAAAAAGAGAAAGAAATCCTTATCTTGAAAGGAGAATTAAAATGCCACCTATTCAGTCAATTATAAAGGCAGATTTACTTTCTGGGATCCTCCTTATAGGAGGGGCACTTTACGTCTTAATCCTCTTGCTTATTATGCTCTATCATACTTTTACGTTACTATTTAAACGCTGAAATCGAAAGATCACTTTGGTTCAAGCGGTCCTTGTAGTAATAAAGAACTCGTTATGTCAACATTTGCATTTACTGTATATGGGACATCTGCAAATCGTTCATCCCAGTTATCCTTTACGTTATTCCAAACATCTGGGTAGTCTTTATTTAGAGCTCTTCCAAAACCGAATATATCTGTTTGAAATTCTTGTTGGGCTTTTTTCACTACCAAATTAACTTCTTCTTCGATTCTTTTTTTATTTTCTTCTTCTATCTTCCTAAAATAATCAACTTGTTCTTTTCTGTCTTTAAATTGGCCGGTAGCTTGTTGTTCGGCAATTCTTCCCTCTTGTTTAACCTCAATTGTAAAGGAGATTTGATTTCCTTTTACTTCCGGTTTAATCTGCGAAGTTACATTTCGTACTTCAATTGTTACAAATTTTCCTTTTTCTAGTACGGATGGAAGAGAAATAACTCCTTGATTAGCAGGCCCTTCTCCTGTCACGAAATGATATCCCCTCGTTTCACGTTCGGTCAAAAAACCTTTTAATTTATCTTTTTGAAAGACAGCTCCTCCTGAAAATTTCACACGTTCAAAAGGTTCCTTTTCAATTTTTTCAATGCTCAGAACACCTGCGACGGGATCTTTCTCTTCGCTTAACGCTTCTTTATTATAAGTAAGGAAGTTGATTTTAGCAGCCTCTTCTTCGGCATTTTCAATTAAACTATTTAAATAGTTTGCCGGAATACGTGAGATATTGTCTGACTTTATTTGTAAAACATTTTTTGCCTCAGTTCCCTTCGCGATACAGAGCCATACATATCCCCTTATATCTTTGCCTCTTTGAAAAGTATCCATAACCGGTATTAGTCCTTCTTTTGCAATCTGCTCATTAATAATAATTACTTTATTATGGGCGAAAAAACCTTCACGATCGGTCGTTTGACTTGATTTCCGTATTGCTTCAATAATAGTTTTTCCTGTCGTGGTAACTAGTAAAAAAGGTCGTTCGGGACTTGGTGTTTGTGTGCTTTCTGCTGATGGTCGTATGAAGAGGGAGGTGATTTCAAAATCTCCAGTATCGGGATTTTTATCAATTGCCAAAGCAGAAACGATTCCAATTTCAGTTAATTCCCTTCTATCCCAGCAACCAGTTACTAGCAACAGACAAAACAATACTATGACTAATTTCTTCAACCTTGACCCTCTCCTTTGTTAACTTTAGGATGTTCGGGTTTGTTGTCTCGTCCTTGTCTTTTTGACTTTCTCCATTCAATTGCCAGTGGCCTTACATTAAGCAACCATAATGGCATACGTAAAACAGAATCTTTCAAGCCACTCAATATAATTGGACCAACTGGAGCTAAATAAGGGGAACCGAATGAGCGTAAGGAACACATATGTCCGAGTATAATAAGAGTTCCCATTAAGATGCCATAAAAACCAAAAGCGGCTGCCAGAAAGAGAAGAAAAAATCTCATTATTATGACCGCATCACTCAAGGCAGTAACAACAAACCCAGTAATCGCTGTAAGGGCAACTACAATAACCATCGGTGCACTTACCAAACCAGCTGTAACAGCAGCTTCTCCGATGACTAATGCCCCTACAATGCTGATTGCTGAACCGACTGGGCGCGGCATCCGAACACCAGCTTCTCTAAGTAATTCAAAAACAATGGTCAACATTAATGCTTCAATAAAGACAGGAAAAGGCACTTTTTCTTCAGCAGCTGCCATTGTAGTAAGAAGAAGGGAAGGAACCATTTCTTGGTGATAAGATGCAACTGCAACAAATAAAGCTGGCGTTCCAACGGTTAAAAATAAAGCAAATATTCGAAGTAACCTCATTAATGAAGCTAAATAAGGGCGCGAATAATAATCTTCTGAAGCTTGTAATGTTTCAACAAATAAATGCGGTACCGATAATACAAAAGGAGTGCCATCACAAAAAATCGCAATTCTTCCTTCCAAAAGTTTCGCTGCAACTTTATCAGGCTTTTCACTATTTGCAATCGTTGGAAAGATAGAATAAGGATTGTCCTCAATATATTGTTCAATATATCCTGATTCTAATATTATATCTGTATCGATACGATTCAATCGATCCTTTACTTCTTCTACAACTTTCTGATTTGCAATCCCTTCTATATATCCGATTCGAACATTCGTTTTTGTTTGTTTTCCAATTTTCATGCTCTCAAATACTAAATTAGGGTTGTTTATTTTCCGGCGAACTAAAGCTGTATTTACCTTAAGAACTTCATTAAATCCTTCGCGTGATCCTCTGACATTTGACTCTGTCTCAGGTTGTTCCACATTTCTTGACTCAAAACCTTGAGTACTTACAAGAAGAGCAGAATCGTAGCCATCAATAAAGATAACGGTTTCTCCCGACAAGACTCTTTCGATCACATCATCCATTGAACATATTTCTTCAATACTAGATGAGGTTAAAATCCTTTTTTTTACGACTGAAAGAACATTTTCAAATGGTAAGCTACTAGCATGATTATTAGCAAAATTCGGTTCCATTAATGATTTAACCAAATGTACATTAATATAGTCTTCATTTACTAGTCCATCAATAAAACAAATAAAGACGCTTATTGAGGTTTGATAGTAAACTTCAAATTCTCTATATTTCACATCTATGCTTTTTCCTAATATGTTCTTTATTTGATTTAGATTTTGATTTACACTTTTATCAATTAGACCGTAACTTTGATTGGATGAATTCTTTTGGGACGAGGAGGCTTTATATGATTGTATTGTTTTTGTGAATGAAAATTTTTTAAGCATCCTAATCCTTCTTTCAATTGAATTTATTCTTTAGTATTATTTGGGAAAAGGAGAAAAAAATACATGGTTAAAGAAGAAAAAAGAGCTCGTTTTGTTCATTTAAAAAAGCGATTCTAATTAAAGAATCGCCTAGTTTGTTTAATAACATTTATAAGAATGAGACAACAGGGATATATGCTTAACAGAGCACCACTTACACTACAAGCGTTGCTCTATTGAACTCTCGCATCCTTTAGTTCAATAATACACTTTCTTTGAGATAAAAAGGGGTCTATAATATTTAAAGCTATTGATTTAAATATAGGAGGTTTAAGAATGGACTTTATGGTTTTATTATCTTTTTTAGGGGTGGCTATTTTTCTTACTTTGATGCCTGGTCCAGACAATTTATTCGTTATTGTCCAAAGTATCTCGCAAAATAAAATGGCTGGTATAGCAACTGCATTAGGGCTTTGTTCCGGATTAATAGTACATATAATCGCAGCAACAATTGGTATTTCGGCAATGGTTTATCAATCTTCAATAGCTTTTTCGATAGTAAAATATGCCGGGGCAGCTTACTTGTTATTTTTAGCCTGGCAGTCATTTAAGGAAAAAGAGTCTCTTTTAATAAATCGTAGCCAGAAGTCTTTAAATTACAAATCATTATACCAAAAAGGAATTTTGATGAATATTCTAAATCCAAAAGTATCAATATTCTTTTTAGCCTTACTTCCTCAATTTGTGGTTAAATCAGATATTGGTGTATCCGTACAAATGCTTATCTTAGGAACGATTTTTTTGGTGCAAGCTCTAGTAATTTTTATACTAATTAGTGTGTTTTCAGATAAAGTACGTTATATATTAATCAGGAAACCCTTTATAGCAAAACGAATGAATTTAATAAAAGGTTCACTACTCGCGTTTATTGGGTTACAAATTGCATTTAGTCAAAGATAAATTCAATCCTTCTCCTTAAAAGGGTGATAATTACTGCCCTCCCTTGTGGTGGTCAAACTAAAATCACCAAGTGGATATTTTCTTATCTTCAATGGATGAATTCAACCACACTTATCTATACGAGTATATGGATTGCCATTGTTTTTGGAGTGTTATCGGGAATTTCAAATGGGATCGAACGAATTATGCTTAACATATTTGGTCTAATTACTTTGGACGTAAGTATCCCGGCAACATCAAAGGAGTAGCGGTAACAGTTACTGTTATTGCATCCTCTTTTGAACCATTACCACTTGAAATAGGGTTTGATTTGTTTCAAAATTATACTCAGGTTTTATTATTGTTAACTGGATTTCGAGTCGTTAAGGTTTGATCTTTCTATGAAAACTGAAAAAGCCAACTATAAAGAGTTGGCTTCATAATATTGATATTGAGAAAAAGGATATTGACTGAGTTAATATCCTTTCTCTTTGATTTAACCATTTAATATCTTCTAAAGATAATTCTAAACTAAGGACCCTGAGGCCAATCCGGATACTGTATAGATTCCTAGTATTTCAAAAGGTCAACTAGAGTTATTCGAGAAAAAACATTAGCTACATCTGAACAATTTCGAATATGTTTCAAAACGTTGAGAGATGGAGAAGCTCTATGAAAGTGAAATGAAAAAAGACCAACAAAACAGTTGATCTTTTTTTTACATGTAATGTAAGTGAATTTGAATAAAGTGACGTAGCAATATGGCGTACCCTAGAGGATTTGAACCTCCGACCTACAGCTTAGGAGGCTGTTGCTCTATCCAACTGAGCTAAGGGCACAAAATAATGGTGCGGGTGAAGGGAGTCGAACCCCCACGTCATAAGACACTAGATCCTAAGTCTAGCGCGTCTGCCAATTCCGCCACACCCGCATACTTTATATAACTAAATGGTGGTTCAGGACGGGATCCAATCACCGACAAATAGACTTTCAATTGCTCTACCCTACTGAGTTAATGAACCAAATGGTATTGCGGGGATAGGATTTGAACCTATGACCTTCGGGTTATGAGCCCGACGAGCTACCAGACTGCTCCACCCCGCGTCGTTTTAAAGTATTCAGATGATGTTTTTTCAATGAAGAAGACATTTTCCTCTTCTAGCATTTTCATTGAAGTTAATGCGTCAATGTTACTCGAAGCGTATTCAGCGATGTTTTGCTTGTTGCTCCACCCCGCGTCGTTTTACATAAAAGATTATTATGGTGGAGGATGACGGGATCGAACCGCCGACCCCCTGCTTGTAAGGCAGGTGCTCTCCCAGCTGAGCTAATCCTCCATTTTCGAAGTAAGATATTTGAGATTAGAGGTCAGAAAACTTCTGATTTCCTACTCTTCTAATTAGTAGAATGATGACCCGTACGGGAATCGAACCCGTGATACCGCCGTGAAAGGGCGGTGTCTTAACCGCTTGACCAACGGGCCATCTATAAAAATGGCTCCACAGGTAGGACTCGAACCTACGACCGATCGGTTAACAGCCGATTGCTCTACCACTGAGCTACTGTGGAATATGATGGGCCTAAGTGGACTCGAACCACCGACCTCACGCTTATCAGGCGTGCGCTCTAACCAGCTGAGCTATAGGCCCTCAATTATTGGAGCGGGTGATGAGAATCGAACTCACATCATCAGCTTGGAAGGCTGAGGTTTTACCACTAAACTACACCCGCATATTGAACTAAATTGTTGCATAAAATCACTCACGCTAGAACATATCTTTTCCTCTACTAGCATCCCGGTGAAGCAAATGCGTCAAGACAACTCGTAGCTTATTCGGCAGATGTTTTGCTCGTGGCTGAGGTTTTACCACTAAACTACGCCCGCATATAAGTAAAATGATGGTCGGGAAGACAGGATTTGAACCTGCGACCCCCTGGTCCCAAACCAGGTGCTCTACCAAGCTGAGCCACTTCCCGTTAATGAAATTATCTTATTTAATGGCGCGCCCTGAGAGATTCGAACTCCCGACCTTTTGATTCGTAGTCAAACACTCTATCCAGCTGAGCTAAGGGCGCATAAGTTATAAAAATGCCGAGGGCCGGACTTGAACCGGCACGATAGTCACCTATCGCAGGATTTTAAGTCCTGTGTGTCTGCCAATTCCACCACCCCGGCACGACAGAAATTATTATGAAGGCGGTACCCGGATTTGAACCGGGGATAAAGGTTTTGCAGACCCGCGCCTTACCACTTGGCTATACCGCCGTATTAAACAAAGCGGAAGACGAGATTCGAACTCGCGACCCCCACCTTGGCAAGGTGGTGTTCTACCACTGAACTACTTCCGCACTGGCTGGGCTAGCTGGATTCGAACCAACGCATGACGGAATCAAAATCCGTTGC
>NZ_JAJAFR010000072.1 GCF_020734105.1 Alkalihalobacillus deserti | reverse complement strand
CCGCTACTCAGGAAATCGCATTTGCTTTCTCTTCCTCTGGGTACTTAGATGTTTCAGTTCCCCAGGTCTGCCTCCTCGTATCCTATGTATTCAGATACGGGTACCATCCCATTACGGATGGTGGGTTCCCCCATTCGGATACCCTCGGATCAAAGCTCACTTACAGCTCCCCGAGGCGTTTCGCCGTTCGTCGCGTCCTTCTTAGGCTCCTAGTGCCAAGGCATTCACCGTGCGCCCTTTCTAACTTAACCAAATTAAAAAAGGTTTTGTGATTTAAAAATCACGTGAATTCTTGACATGCGCGTTCGATCTTCTCTTATTAAAATAAGATGACGATGAACTTACATGGTTTCTATTTGCATTATCTAGTTTTCAAAGAACCAAGTCTCTAACTTCGCTTTAACAAAGTTAGTTACTTCATATAAGTTGAAAGAAAATGAATTCTTCCAAAACTGAACAAAAGACCAAAGCGCAAACAACCGAGGTTGTTCGTCGACTAGAGTTAAATACTCCATAGAAAGGAGGTGATCCAGCCGCACCTTCCGATACGGCTACCTTGTTACGACTTCACCCC
>NZ_JAJAFR010000071.1 GCF_020734105.1 Alkalihalobacillus deserti | reverse complement strand
GGGGTGAAGTCGTAACAAGGTAGCCGTATCGGAAGGTGCGGCTGGATCACCTCCTTTCTATGGAGTATTTAACTCTAGTCGACGAACAACCTCGGTTGTTTGCGCTTTGGTCTTTTGTTCAGTTTTGAGAGGACTCAAAACCTCTCAAAAGCTTTTTGCACCTGCGTATACGAGTATCGCTACGATGTTAGCTTCCTCGGAGCAAGGCAGCATGAAGTTATAGCTGAAAAGTGTTACATGATGTAATTGAAATCAGTAGCCTTGTTCAGTTTTGAAGGAACTTCCTTCATTTAATTAAGAGTGTTCACTCTTTCTAAAGATGGTAGGGGCCTATAGCTCAGCTGGTTAGAGCGCACGCCTGATAAGCGTGAGGTCGGTGGTTCGAGTCCACTTAGGCCCACCATAATAATTTTTTCAATCAAACGATTGTTTAGTTGATCGTTTTTTATTGGGGCCTTAGCTCAGCTGGGAGAGCGCCTGCCTTGCACGCAGGAGGTCAGCGGTTCGATCCCGCTAGGCTCCACCAATTTTTATTAGTAGTCTTTGAAACTATTAATACGGTTCTTTGAAAACTAGATAATGCAAATAGAAACAATGTGAGTTCATCGGAATCTTATTTATAAGAGAAGATCGAACGAGCATGTCAAGAATTCACGTGATTTTTAAATCACAAAACCTTTTTTAATTTGGTTAAGTTATGAAGGGCGCACGGTGAATGCCTTGGCACTAGGAGCCTAAGAAGGACGCGACGAACGGCGAAATGCCTCGGGGAGCTGTAAGTGAGCTTTGATCCGAGGGTATCCGAATGGGGAAACCCACCATCCGTAATGGGATGGTACCCGTATCTGAATACATAGGATACGAGGAGG
>NZ_JAJAFR010000006.1 GCF_020734105.1 Alkalihalobacillus deserti | reverse complement strand
CCTTCATCACTCACGCGGCGTTGCTCCGTCAGACTTTCGTCCATTGCGGAAGATTCCCTACTGCTGCCTCCCGTAGGAGTCTGGGCCGTGTCTCAGTCCCAGTGTGGCCGATCACCCTCTCAGGTCGGCTACGCATCGTCGCCTTGGTAAGCCATTACCTTACCAACTAGCTAATGCGCCGCGGGCCCATCCCGTAGTGATAGCCGGAGCCATCTTTTATTCTAAAACCATGAGATTCTAGAAATTATCCGGTATTAGCACCGATTTCTCGATGTTATCCCGATCTACAGGGCAGGTTGCCCACGTGTTACTCACCCGTCCGCCGCTAACCTCATAAGAGCAAGCTCTTAATTAGTTCGCTCGACTTGCATGTATTAGGCACGCCGCCAGCGTTCGTCCTGAGCCAGGATCAAACTCTCCATAAAAGTGCTTGATTTGTGCTCAATGCTTATATCACGCTAGCGATATAAAATGCAATTTTACTAAATTGCTGAAAATTGACGAGAAAATCATGTTTTCTCTTTTCGCTTGGCTTTTGTTCAGTTTTCAAAGAACTATTTCACTGTCGACTTCCGTCAACAACAGTCACTTATTAGCGACATTTGTTATCTTACCACATTATAAACATCAACGCAACATCTTTTTTTGCGAATATCCTTTAAAAGATGATTACTGCGACAACAAAAATTAGTATACCACACCAAGTAATTCTCCGCAATAGTTTATTTCTTTTTTATTTCCTATATGCCTTCTACCACTTATCACATATATCAAAACATCCTATTTCAATCATAGTGTATTTGTTTTAGGAGATTGTTACAGTGAAACACACTTATGCTCATTCATCTAGTTGGATCCATTTTAACGACCGAACTCACTTTTTGATTGACTTGGATTTACAATTGGCATGTTCGGATCATTGCCCCACTCCTCCCACGATCCTTCATATACAGATAGATTTTCATACCCTAGTAGCCTAAGAGTAAAATACATATGAGAGGCACGATTCGCTTTTTGACAGTAGACGACTATCTTTTTATCTTTACTAGCTCCGACTTCTTCTAATAGAGCAACTATTTCATCCAATGGTCTAAATTCAGGAACTCCCACTTCATTAAGTACACTTTTCCATTCTACATTTATAGCAGAAGGAATGTGGCCCCCTCTCTTTGCACGAACATCCCTACCCTTATACTCCTCAGGAGAACGTACATCTAAAAGAACAACCTCCTCCTTTCCAATTACCGCCTTTACTTCTTCTTTGGTCATCATAAGATCGTGTTTTTCTATTACTTTAAAGTCTCCACGATTAATGTTGTACTTTGAAGTTGATATTTTTTTGTTCGTCGCTTCCCAAGCTGCAAATCCTCCATTTACTATTTTCACATCCTCATGTCCAAAATACTCCAAAGCATAGAACAACCTTGTTGCATTCGTATCTCCTCCTTGATCATAGATAACAACTGTATGATCATTTTTTAAACCATAGTTTCTCATTACTTTTTCAAATGATTCTTTCTGAACTAAGTAACCATCAATCGGATGTGAATTATCTACTAACAGATCCATATCAAACTGAATAGCACCAGGTATGTGTCCAGACGTATACCCTTCTTTTCTAACATCTATCACATACATGTTCTTATCATCTAAATTCTTTTCTAATTCATCAACTGTAACTAAAATAGAAGCATTAGGATAATCAAGTGATTGAGCATAGCTCCACTCTGAAAGCCCAAAACAAGCTATTAATAGAAGTATGAATGCGATTTTCCTCATTGAATTCCACTCCTTTCCTATCTTCGCTTTTATTATGGCCAATAAACGATTTAATACTAATAGACTTATTTGCAAAAAAAAGACGATTAAGAAAAAAATCTCAATCGTCTTTTACTTAGACCTATTTATTCTGGTAAGTAATTTTCATTTTCTCCGCTGCTACTTTCGCTAGCTTACGAGCCGTTTGTGTATCTTCTGAAGTACTTAGAGCTACTGCCATTCTTCGACCCACTTTAGTCTCCGGCTTACCGAAAATTCGAACTTGTGTTAATGGAGTCGCTAACGCCTCGTTCACTCCAGCTATTTGATAATTTGAACTTTCTTCCCAAGCCTTTACAACATGACTCGCACCAGGGGCATGAAGCGTTATTTCAGTAATTGGAAAACCTAAAATGGCACGAACATGTAAAGCAAACTCTGATAAGTTTTGAGTAACAAGCGTAACCATCCCTGTATCATGTGGTCGAGGCGACACCTCACTAAAGTATACCTTGTCTTTCGTCAAGAACAATTCTACTCCAAATAACCCATAACCTCCTAATGCATCTGTGATCTTTTTAGCGATGTCTTGCGCTTCGATGATTTGTGTCTCCGTCATTTGATGAGGTTGCCAAGACTCGATGTAGTCTCCATCTTTTTGAACATGTCCAATCGGTGCACAGTAAGCAGTACCAGAAACAGAGCGAACTGTTAATAACGTAATTTCTGATTCGAAATGAATAAATTCTTCAACGATCACTCGAGTACTCTTTCCCCGTGCTCCTTCTAAAGCCATATCCCAGGATGCTTCTATATTATCTTCGGAACGACATAAACTTTGTCCTTTACCAGAGGAACTCATTAATGGTTTAATGACACAAGGGGTTCCAATTTTCGCTACCGCTGTTTTTAATTCTTCATAAGAGTTAGCAAACTGATAACCCGCTGTAGGTAACCCTAACTCTTCACTTGCTAGTCTTCGTATTCCCTCACGATCCATTGTTAACTTGGCAGCAGAGGCAGTTGGAACAACAACATGTCCTTCTTTTTCTAAATCAACTAGAACCTGAGTTTGAATCGCCTCAACTTCTGGAACAATAAGATCAGGTTTTTCTTGCTCAATGACTGATCTTAAGGCCTCGGCATCAAGCATATCAATAACATGAGATCTGTGCGCCACTTGCATAGCAGGGGCATTCGCGTAACGATCGACCGCAACCGTTTCAACCCCAAAACGTTGCGCTTCTATAATAACTTCTTTTCCTAATTCGCCCGAACCAAGTAATAAAATTTTTTTAACTTGCGTAGATTCCATTTAAACGCCGCTCCCATCAACACTGTTATTTTCTCTTATCATAAAGCTAAGTTACGTATTCTTTCAAGTTAAATATCAAAATTAACGAACCATTTTTAACATATATTAATTAACGTTCGTTAAAATTTTTTTTGCTTGACTAAGGACATCTTCATTGCTTGAACTAACTTTTCGGGTAAATCTGTGTTAACTAAATGTCCTTGAAAATAATTTAGATTTTGGTCCAAACGCATAAATAGGAACATCGACACCTGTATGCTCTGTTGTTATCCAATCAATATAAGGCCCTCTCACTAATAAGTTCATTTATTAGTATGCCCGCCTTCTTTTTAGTAGTTTTTTTAATCGTTTTAGTTCCTCTTTTGTTAAATCAAGATTTGTATATTCTTTTATGACTCCTTGAACATTGGTCCGTTCTTTATTCATTTTTGAAGAAATAAAAGTTGCTGTTGCTTTGACATCTTGTAAAACTTCAGACAGGTAACATACTCCTCGTAGCCACCAACCGATAACCATCCAGTGTCATGATCTCCTCTTTCCATTGTTTGTCATGATGGATTAATTTATGTTTTTTCACCATGGGCAGTTTCCGCAAAACTGACAAAAAACCTCTTCATTAATTAGCCTTCTTCATAGAAGAACCCGAATATTGTCTATTTAAGTCTGAATTTTGTCGAATGTTTGTTCGTAGTTATCCACTTTCTCCACAGATGGCCTGTGTATAACTTTCACCTATCTTCTTTTTAAAGCTAGACCGGTGAAAAATGTCTCAATTTTTGTATAGGCAACTTCATCATTGGATTACAAATGGGCTCTTACCTATTCCACATCTGACTAACTATCATAGGCTAGAGTGAAAATGATTATTATACGAGAGGGGAATTCTAATGTATAGAAACGCATACACAACTCCAGTATATCAACATACAAATTCTAGATTCGGTCCTGGGATTGGACCACTAGGCGCTGGTATCCTCGGAGCCGGTTTAGGCTTTTTAGGAGGACAGTTAGTCGGACCTGGATTCGGTACCTTCAGCCCTATTTATGTAGGACCTGGTTATAGCGCATACGGTCCTGGTGGTTATGGCGGTTACGGATACCCAGGTTATGGATATGGACACCATGGCTTTGGTGGATACGGGTACCCAGGTTATGGACCACGCCCTCGTCCTCGCCCCTACCTCTAGAACGAAGATGAAGACTGACACCTTAGGTATCAGTCTTCATTAAATAATTTTAAACATATTTTTTAGCTTTTTAACAAAAGATTGTGCCAACCTAAAGCAGTAATATCTTCGGCACCCTCTGCCGATACGCTTCACAAACGAACCCAGGAACTTCGAAAGCAGCTTCAATCTCGACTTTTCCGATTCCAAGCGGGGCAGGAATTGAAGCAACAAACAGCCCAAATTTTGAGACAAACATTTTCCAAACTTCTAACTGGATCGATCTACTACCTGTTGTTTTTTAATCAATTCAGGTTTCGTTGGTTCAGATGGAAGCTTCACCAATTGGTATTTAGGAGCCGTAATGGCTTCTCGAACAAACTCAGCACGACATTCTTTCATTTGTTTCTCTAACGGTAACCCTCTCATATGTAATCCGGATACAGCAACCAATGTCGTTTCTTCATTAAATGTTTGATTAACATTTTGAGTTGATTTTAGAAATAAATCCGTAGTTCCGCAAATTAAACCTTCATCTTCTGTTAGGTTAAAGATATTTTTAGACAATCCTCAAGCTTTTAAATTTACTATTTGTGTTTCATATGAAATCAAGAAGAATCAAGCACTCTTTTTCATCTTCCCTCTTGGTAACACCCAGCATCATTTGTTATTTATTAAATATAGATTTTAACAACCCTTCACATTCGTTTTAAAAATCTCAATATGTCCTTAAACATAAGTTACCATTTACCTCTCAAATTGAACTATAAATAGCAATACTTTTAAAACCTTGATTTGGGGCCTAGACAAAAGTCATTATATTTAGTATTTTTTTACAATTGATTGATAATATAAAAAAGTACCCCATAGGTAGACTTTTTAAAATGTCTACTCTATAGGGTACTTTTTATATCGATTTGGCTACTATTTACGATTTCCATATTAACGGAGCTCCTTACTACTAGGATGAGTACTTCATTATCCCATGTAAATAAACCGAGTAATCTCTTTGTACATATTCTCTTAATTTAATTTTTTCTTCTGTTTCTAATGCTTTAACCAGTTCTTGGATCTTCTGTTCATTTTCTTTTGTAGTAGGAATCTCTATTGAAAACAAATTATTTCGACTACTATTTAGTAATTTTTTTAATAACTCAACTTTATTCATTGGGTCATCCCCTTTATCTATATTATATTCGACATAAAGGCGGATTTTCCCTTTGAATATCTTATGTTGTTTTAAATTTTCCCTACATTCCACAAAAAAGTATGATTACAGGGTACCCTTCAGGAATGGATTATCTTTTTAATTAGCTTTTTTTATAACCACCTTCTACTAATCTCATCATATCCCGTCCTGATTTCTTTTCTGTTTCATGATAATTTCCTTCATCACGCAAACTCATGTACCAGTTGCTATCGGCATCTTCATTTAACATATACAACTTATTAGTGAAAACATTTGTATACAGATCTCCATTTCTTAGCCTCATACTATCCCCCCTCTCATGTATATAAACTGTATTATGCCCAAGATATCGCCCTAAAGTCATTAGACATATACAGTCCAAAATCCTAATGTATTGAGACCATGGTAGTCTTCGCACACTTTTATTTCAAAAGAAAAAACATGTATTATGAAAAGCAGATCTTTTGTTGATACTGTTTATGACATGTATAGTAGAGAAAAACACAGGAGGTATTCCATGACAAAAGAAGAAAACAAAGATTTGCGAATTCGAAGCATTGATATTAGTGAAGGAGAAAACCGCGCTCCTAATCGAGCCATGTTAAGAGCGGTTGGCTTCAATGATGATGATTTTAAAAAACCAATGATTGGCATTGCCAGTACTTGGAGTGAAGTGACTCCATGTAATGTTCATATTGACCAACTTGCTTTGAAAGCGAAAGAAGGAGCTAAAGATGGAGATGGTGCTCCACTAATTTTTAATACAATAACGGTATCCGATGGTATTTCAATGGGTCATGAAGGGATGCGCTATTCATTACCAAGTAGAGAAGTTATCGCTGATTCAATTGAAACCGTAATGGGGGCCGAACGTCTTGACGGGTTAGTCGCGATTGGTGGCTGCGATAAAAACATGCCTGGCTGTATGATTGCGATTGGACGTTTAAATGTTCCTGCTGTTTTTGTATACGGAGGAACGATTGCACCAGGAAAATCTAAAAATGGCAAGGATATTGATATTGTTTCTGTCTTTGAAGCTGTTGGGCAGTATAGTGCTGGTAAGATGAACAAAGAAGATTTAAAAGATATTGAATGCCACGCTTGTCCTGGCGCAGGATCTTGCGGTGGAATGTACACCGCCAATACAATGGCGTCGGCCATAGAAGCAATGGGGATGAGCCTACCAGGTAGCGCTTCTAATCCTGCCGAAACGTCTGAAAAGCTGACCGATTGCTATGACTCAGGACAAGCAGTGCTCGAGCTTCTTCGTAAGGAGATTTATCCAAAAGACATCATGACGAAAAAAGCATTTGAAAATGCGATTACCGTTGTAATGGCACTCGGTGGCTCTACGAATGCTTTTCTTCATTTGTTGGCTATTGCTCATTCAGTTGATGTCGACCTTACGCTTGATGATTTTGATCGCATTCGAAAAAAAGTCCCTCATTTAGCTGATTTAAAGCCTAGCGGTAAATATGTCATGCATGATCTTCATTCTGTAGGCGGCGTATCGGGTGTAATGAAAATGCTTCTTGATGAAGGTCTACTTCATGGAGATTGTCTAACTGTTACAGGGAAAACACTCGCAGAAAATCTTGCCAATCAAGCTTCATTAAAAGACGGACAAACGATCATTCGCTCCTTTGACGATCCTATCCGTAAATCTGGTCCTCTCTTTGTATTAAAAGGCAATTTAGCCCCAGAGGGTGGGATCGCTAAAATGTCTGGATTAAAGATTACGAAAATAACTGGTCCAGCAAAAGTATTTAATTCAGAACCAGAAGCAACCAAGGCCGTTCTAGATAATGACATCCAAGAAGGCGACATCGTCGTGATTCGGTATGCAGGACCAAAAGGAGGACCTGGTATGTCGGAAATGCTCTCGATTACTGGGATCATTGTTGGAAAAGGATTAGGCGAAAAAGTGGGTCTCATCACCGATGGAAGATTCTCAGGAGGGACGCATGGTTTAGTCGTAGGACATGTATCACCTGAAGCTCAAGTAGGTGGACCAATCGCTCTGATCGAAACAGGGGATATGATCACGATAGATAGTGAAACACAAGAGCTCTCTGTTGATGTAACAGAGGAAGAACTGTCAGAGCGGTTAGCAAAATGGAGTGCTCCACCTCTACGTTATTCAAGAGGAGTACTCAATAAATATGCCCGACTTGTTTCATCAGCTTCAAAAGGTGCCGTTACGGACCTTTAATGCTTGGTAAATAAAGCTCATTACTCGTTACAAACAACCCTGCTATGAACTATTCATAGCAGGGTTTAGTAATGTTTATAAAATTAAGCTTATTATGTATACAATTCATTGTTAATTAAATGTTTGATTAAAAAACAAGAATACTATTGCTAGCGTCGATTACACAACACTTTTAATAGTATTCTTTCCATTTTCTTTCGCGAAGTAAAGCCCTGTATCTGCTTTTCGAACAACACTCATGACATCACTCATCCCCGTTGAATCAGCTACACCAAAGCTACATGTAACCGATAATTGCTCATCATCAACGGCTATGCTTGATTGTTCAATTATAAATCGTAAATTCTCGGCTTGTTTCATCGCTTCGTTTTTACCCTTTTCCGGGAGCAGAACAATGAATTCCTCTCCTCCAAAACGCCCACAAATACTCTTCTGTGTGACAACACTCTTTAAGAGCGAGGCAACATGTACGATCATTTTATCCCCAACTAAATGGCCATATGTATCATTTATTCTTTTAAAATTATCTATATCAAAAATAATAATCGAAAAAGACTGGCCATCCATTTGTTTACCCGCACTCATAAAAAACCTTCTATTGTATAATTTCGTTAATTCATCAGTGTTTGCAAGTGTTTGTAACTTATCTGCATTTCTTCGTAACTGCCTAACAAGTGTGAATAAGCTTTGCCTCATCGTATTAAACGAATTTGTTAATTGCCCAATTTCGTCTTTACTATTAAGTTCCAACTCTTTAATTTCCAAATCACCAGCTGATATCCTTTTGGAGTACTCATTGAGTAATTGAATTGGCTTAACTATTTTCCTCGTTGAGATATACGTAGAGACACTAGCGATTCCTAAGAGCATGACTCCACTAAATATGAATAGATAAACGATTTCCCAATTGTTCTGTTTTGAAAACACATCATACTGCTCTTTAAGGGATTGACTTAAAAGATGAACATCATTTAACACTCCATTGATAATCGAGGACAGTTGGATCGCTACCGTTACATTCTGCTGTTCTGTAACAATATTCATTTTATCTTTGATTCGAGTCATTTTTTCTTGAAACAATTCAATTCTTTGCTGATCCTCTTCATCCGTAATTCGTAGTTTATTTACACTTTTGGCTTCTACTAGAAACTCATTAAATTTCGAAATGGTATTCAACAGGTTACTTTCCGTCGGATTTTTCCCATAGTTTGCTAAAGATTGTTGATAGCTCTCTAACGAACTATTTAACTGCTCAACTTCTAGCAAAGTATTCGAAAATTCACTAGCGGTTACTTGCATGGCAAACAGCTTTAAAATAATGATAGACATGATTATTAAGGCTATAAGAATGGAAACAGCGGTATGTAATAGAAACTTCATCTGTAGATTCACAAAATTGTGACCTCCTATTATTCAATCCAGTACTAATCTTCTGTACTATAGATTAATTGCCCTGTTAAAGCATTTATTTGTTCTTTTTCTCGCTCTGAAAGAGATACCAAGCGAATTTGTGATATACCGACGCCGTTGTCGACAAGACTTAGTTCGATATGTTTTTTTGATAAACTTCCTGTTTCAACTAGCTCCTTAATTGCGGTATAAATAGCGACATCAACGTTTTTTAACATAGAGGTAATAACGGCTTTTTCAGCGAGATAAAATTGGTCAGTATCTACACCTATTGCAAAGATCTTCTTAGCAACTGCTTCTTCAAGAGCCCCAAGACCTGTATAACCAGCTGCTGGAAAAACGATATCAACATCTTTTTCTTCTACCATAATGGAAACCATTTTCCGTCCTATTTCAGGATCACCAAAAGTAGCAGCGTATTCAATGTAAATCTTTGCATTAGGATTCACAGCGGTAACCCCACTTATAAACCCATCTTTAAATCTATTTATAACAGGGGCATCCACTCCTCCGAGAAAACCTATTGAATTGGACTCCGTTTTCAAACCTGCTATTATGCCTGCTAGGTAACTACCTTCATACTCATTAAATGTAATGGAAGTCACATTAGGCAAATCAATTGTTTCATCAAGATATAAGAAAGATTGGTTTGGATATTCAAGCGCAACTGCTTCAAAATTCTCTTTCATTGGATAACCTAGTCCAATAATCAAATCATACTGACCTTCTACTAATTCCAATAAACCATCTTTAAAAGAAGAAGAGATACTAAGGTCACGGTAATCAAACATGATCCCTAGCTCATCCCTTGCTTTCATTAACCCTAAGAAAGCTGTATCATTAAACGAGTGATCACCCAAACCATCATCTGCTAAAAGCACACCTATCTTTATTTTTTCTTTTGTTTCACTTGTATGAAGAACTTGAGTACAGCCTACTAACAGCATACATATACCTAGAAAAGTAATTTTTAAATACGATGATTTCATTGTAAGACTCCCTTATTTTTGAAACCTTAGAACTCACGCTCTCTATTGTAAAACTTTTACAGAAGAGAAACTATTAAAATTTTACACGAGAATACAATTTTTTTAAAGTAAGAATCATTATAGACAAACACGGAATACCTTTTAGGCACTCCTTGATTAATTCAATAATTGAACCTTTTGCATCTAGTTAGAAAAATACTTTTCCATTTTCTATACAGCAGTCAACACTGGTAGATGAAAAAAAGGACTACTAAGCACTCCTTTTTAATAGTATATTCGTTAACCAATTACTTACTTGGAGACAGCAGATTTAAAATTTCAGCTGATGTATAACGTTATAAGTTTACTCTCTTAATTCCATTCACTACCTTTGTTAATTCATCCATTTGGCTCCTTACACTCAAACCGGTACTCCCACAGCGAAGGATTAAAGCACGAATTTGTCTTATTTTATGATTATGGGAGTTAAAGTGAAGAATTAAAGCCCGAATTTGCCTTTTTTATGATTATCGGAGTTAAAGCAAAGGATTAAAGCTCGAATTTGCTTTTTTTTATGATTATCGGAGTTAAAGCGAAGGATTAAAGCCCGAATTTGCCCTTTTTTGTGATTATGGGAGTTAATTTGAGGAATATTTTCAGCGATCTGTTTAAACGTAAGATCTGTCTCAGTAAAAGAAATCATACTAGCTTGTACAGCATTTTCTACGTCTTTTAAATTTTCAATCACTTCTTGTTTATATGCATCCGAATTCATACCTAACTTATGTATTTGAATAACTGAGGCACTTGTTTAGATAACTTTTTTACTTCCTGAGCAACAACCGTAAACCTTTTACCATGTTGACCTGCACGAGCTTCTTCAATCGCAGATTAAAGCTAATAAATTGATTTGCTCAGTGGACTCTCTTAATTGTGTAATCGCCATCGTCATGTCTTTTCGTAAACTTGTCAATTTCATTCATCTTAACAAAGCATCGCAGTTCATTTAATTTGACCTTCATCTACCTGCTGCTTGGCACTCGTAGACTGTTTATGACTTTCTATAGCTTGTTTTTCAAAACTGAACTAAGTATCTCAGGCAGAACCTGTGTTTCCTGAGCGCTACTCACCCTTCACTTACTAGATTAATTTTATTTCTAGGATTTTTAAATATAAGAATTACGAAAGACATCCACTTCTCCAGTTACAAATTTTGATCAAAAAAATTGATTAAAATTTTATTACGTTATAGGCGAGGACACCTGCTAAAAAAAAGATACATAGAATCACACTAACTGCATAAGTCGTTGTTTCGCCTTTTGTTTGTTTGTTCATCGCCATTCCCTCCAACTCATCTTTGTACTAGTCATTTTGACCAAGAATGGGAGGTTCTATACTAGATTTATATGTTCATATAAAAAAGACTTCAGAATGCGTGATTCAGAAGTCTTGTAGATTTGTAAAAAAGCCTCTATGTTAATGATTATCATATTAGTTATAACAGTTCTTTAATTATGTACAGTCATAATAGTTTTATGATATAATTACCATACTTATGGAAGCTATGACAACTACCTACAATTTGGGCGCCTAAGGTAGATTGGAGCAGGTGGTGCAACCGGCCTAAGTAAAATTGCTGTAGGAGGCTATTTACTGTGGACTATAACCCCAACTCGCCTTTTTTATTATTAAACAATGAGGATTTAGTAGAGCTCTATAATGAAGTGTCCATAATAGAAGAAATATGTTCTGAATTTAAATTACTTCTAAGAGAAGAACTAGTTAGAAGAAATCTTTTTACAACGACTGAACGCAATGGTTATATAGTTTAGATCAGACAAAAAAAATGTATTCTCAAATAGAGAATACATTTTTTCAGAAATCTCTTTATAGCAAACACTTTCCTTTCTTAAAGATCTTAAATCATATACCCTCACAATCTAATGTACTTTTCACCGTTCCATTTGACTTTCCGCCTTTATCATCACTCCAGCAAGACTCTTAACTGTCAGATGATTTCTAAATCGATCCTTCCCTAATATCAATGAGGCCCACCCCGTCATCATATTATCACATCAATAATTCATAATTTTTTTATCCAATATTAAATTGCGTGTCCGTTTGTTTTTCATTTGTAACAGAATCCCTATACCACAGAAAAAGCCCAAAAGAGATAACGTTTACGGTCAATAAAATTTGATAGACAGATAATTACTCCCTAAACCAACACCCTACACATATATGGACGTTTCCATATTCTTTTCTTGTATTTTTAATATGCTTTGTTTTACGGCGTCGTACCCTTGAGATAAAGTAGACATATAGATATTAATGTTATTTTTAGATTCATCGAAGGAATGCTCATATCTTGGGTCGTAGTATTCTGTAAGTAAGCATGATACAAAGTCTGAGTAATTTTTTTGGTCAAAAGATGTAATAATACTTGAGAATACCTCTGTTGGTAGTCGTTTTTTTATGATGAATAGGGCCTCACGAAACTCATCATGAAATTCTTCAAACGAATAGGTTTCACAAATCGTTTTGACTCGGAAATCGATAGCGGCTTCTAAATGAATACCATAACCACGTTCTTTCCCTTTCAACATAAATTCAGGTAACATCACATTTCCTATACGTTTACTTTCAGCTTCAATAATCACGTATGCTGAATCTTTTAATTGTTCAAGTCTTGACCACAAACGGGATTCAAATTCTTTTTGGCTAACAGGAATCAGGCCAATTCCGCCAAATACAGATCCGCGATGGTTTGCTAATCCTTCAATATCGATTACAGGATAGCCTTCATTTTGTAGTTCCGATAAAATATCCGTCTTTCTTGTCCCGGTTAATCCTTCAAGGACGATGTAATTTTTTGTAGCGTGTGTATCAGCTTTGAAGGAGCGAACAATGAATTTTCTAAATGAGCGTATTCCACCATTTAATTGAACTACTGGTAAACCTAGCATCACCATAACAGATGCCAGACTATAACTTCTCATGCCACCGCGCCAGCAGTACATAACCAGTTCCGTATTTGCATTGTTTTGATGTAGCTCTTTAAAAGTTGCATGCAAATCAGGTAGTTTCTCTGATAATATTTTAACGCCAAGATCTTTAGCTTGCTCTGAGCCCTTTTGGTGATAAATGGTCCCTACTTCAATTCGTTCTTCATTATTAAACAAGGGTATATTAATAGCTGATGGAATGTGAAATTCTTCAAACTCTTTAGGTGAACGAACATCTACAAATATTGCATCTTCTTTTAAAGCTTCGTGTATATCTACAGTCGGAATATCTAATTTTCTTGTCAAGAACGTCACCCCCTTTATTAATGCTTTTGTCATAAACTGTTGACTCAGTATAACATAGTAAATCTATCGCCATGAACCTGTCCAAAAACGTATAGGTTATCCGTCACGCCGTAAAGCTTGCAATGTGGAGTAGAATTAACTTTAGACAAATTCCTATCATAGCTTTGACATACATGCAGGACAAGGCTACAAATCAATAGTTTATTTAATGCGTATACGGGTAATTAATTATAGAGCTTGTTCAAAAAGGGTGGTCTTCCCTTTTTTGAACAAGCTCTTATAGTAGTTAGTTGGGCATTTCTTATTGTATAGGAGGAAGTTTTTATGTTTGGGTTAGAAGATGTTAAACTAATATTTCTAGCTCTTTTTGTCGTGTTTCCCCTCGTCTCCTTTATTCATGAAACCGGATATTTGTTTTTTGCTTATTTATTTGGAGCAAAAGAACTGAAGTTAACCATAGGTTGTGGAAAACCTATTTTCAGATGGAAAATTCTCGAATTTCGCCGCTATTATTTCTGGTATGGATGGTGTTACTATAAAGATTTACAAAATGATACGCGGCTCTCCAATATACTTGTTTACTCAGGTCCTGTCATTTTCAATATTACGAGTGGGATTTTCTTGAATTGGTTAACGTTAAAGGGGGTTATTAAGCCTTCCATCTTTACTTATCAATTTGTTTACTTTTCTCTGTATTTTGCCGTTTTCGACTTAATTCCTATGACGTACCAAGATGGACAACCAAGTAATGGGAGGGTTATTTATGAATTGCTTCGCTACGGAAGAAAGAACTCCTATCAAAAAGGTGATTATAATCAAGAGATGAGAAAAATAAGGAATAATACAAAGCAGAAAAGGAAGGAAGTGTAGATTTAAAGAAGAAAACTTTTATATCCAAAGTTACACTCATATTATATATGGATGAAGCATACCGGATCAAACCGCTGACCTCCACACTTCCAACAGCCTCTCTCACCATTGTTAGTTGCAGTATTATTATTAAGATTAACTCACAGCAAATGACAATATTTAATTCAGGTCGAGTAATTACAGGGATGCAAATTTTATAGCTGCTTCTGTATATAATAAGGTTTTCACGTCGTCTACTACGCCGAAATTACTCCTATTGAGATTGCTACATCTAAGACATATGACCGCCATGCAAGACGCATCTTACATAACCTGGTTAATTTACAAATTCTAACCGTAACATAGAAAAAAACGACACCCTCCCCTAATTAATTAGAGAAACGTTGTCGTTTTTTACATAGATCGAGCATAGCGGGATCGAACCGCTGACATCTTGCCGCTCTCCCACCATTAAGTTTCACTTCTACATCCTTACATCTTCATAAACACAGAAGTACCCTTCGATGGTAAATCAATGAACTGAAATATATCAATTCACATTTTGTTTAGATGTAAGTTGTTAATGAATTATAATATTCAATAACTCTCAGCAGCTCAGATTAATTAATTAATCCTGATTCCTGTAGAAATTCTTCGGCAACCGCATCTACCCGGATGCCATCGTTATCCACTTTTCCATTCATAATTTGCATAGTCGTTTCATCAATTTCATTTTCTAACAGAGCAAGAACTTCTTCTAATTCTGGAAATTGTTCTAGCGCGTCTTGTCTAATGACAGGAATAGCGTGATAAGGAGGGAAGAAGCTTTTATCATCCTCTAATACCCGTACATCATACACTTGAAGCTGACCATCTGTAGTATAGGAGTTAATGACATCTATTTCCCCTTCACTATACGAACGATACATCATGCCGTGATCCATCCCTTTGACATCACCAAACTCAAGATCATAAGCTTCCTTAAATCCGGGCAACCCGTCAGGACGATCAATAAACTCAAATACAGCGCCTAGTGTAAATTGCTCTGAAACCTCTGCGAAATCACTGAACGTTTCAATGTTATTTTCTTCAGCGTATGTTTCATCCAAAGACAGCGTGTAGGTGTTGTTAAACCCAAATGCGTTAAACGCAACTAGGCCATCATTAGCAATTAGTTCTTTTGTGAGGGCTAACGTTTCTTCAGCCGTTCCAGTCTCTTCTTGATAATAGTTTGCGACGATCGTTCCGGTATAATCAGGGATCAGTTGAATTTCATTCTCGAGCATCCCGTTCCAAAGTACGTTGGAACCTCCTAAATTATCCTTTTGAATGACGTTAATATCAGTTTTGGCCTCAATTAATTGTCCCATGATGTTAGCTAGAATTATACTTTCTGTATTATTTCTAGAACCTACTGTGATTGAGTCCTCGTTAGTATCCTCGTTATTTCCGCATGCAGTAATTACCAATAGAACAGAAATAAGCATCATAATTAATTTATAGTTTTTCATTTTTTAGATAGTACCTCCTATAGTTTTCTAAAGTTGTGCGAACAATCGATAAAACAGCTTCATACCTTACCTTAACCCTTTTGGTGTGGACAAACGTTCGACCCTAGCGAGTACGAATTCAAGAATAATGGCTAATATAGCAGCTGGAATAGCCCCTAATAATATAAGTGCATCAATACCGCGAGTGATCCCTAAAAAGATAAAGTCACCCAGCCCACCAGCACCTATGAATGCTGCAAGTGTGGCTGTACCAATGTTAATAATAGCGGCAGTTCGTATCCCTGCCATAATGACAGAGACAGACAAAGGCAGTTCTACCTTTATCAAGATTTGCCAATTGGTCATCCCCATTCCTTTTGCTGCCTCTACGATTGATTTGTCTACATCTTTGATGCCTGTATATGTATTACGAACGATAGGTAGTAACGAATATAAGAATAGCGCGGCAATGGCCGCCTTCACCCCAATGCCGAAAAGCGGAATCATAAAGCCTAGCATGGCAAGACTGGGGATGGTTTGCATCATGCCTGCTCCACCAATAACAAGGTTGGCTAATGACCGAACACGTGTAATCAAAATACCTAAGGGGATAGCAACGCAAATCGCGAGTAGCATAGACATTGAAACGAGTTCCATATGCGTAAGCGTAGCAGTGATCAAATCATCGAAACGAATCTCGAATTGATATTGTAGTTGTTCCCAGATGGATAATTGTTTCACGGTGTAACCTCCGTCTCTGTCCATTGACTAGACAATGCTGTAAGTAACGTCCCTCGTGTCACTATTCCTATCAATTTGTGATCTGTATTGAGAATGGGAATAATACCATAGGGAGACTCTGACATGGCGTAGATAGCATCTTTAGCTGTCGCTGTGTCGTACAAATATGTATCAAGGGGTAACATCGTTTCCTCTATTGTTTTGATTTGTTTCATCTTAGCGACTAGATCATAAGCGGATACTATCCCTCTGACGACATCATGCTCATCTACAACAATCAACCTTTTAATTCGGCGTTTACGCATAAGCGCAAGAGCTCTTTCTGGTGAACGATCAGGTAGAGCCGTGAAAACATTATCTGCGATAACATCGGTAACCGGTAGCAACTCTGGATTTTGAAACATGCGATCCTTACCAATGAACGTTTCAACAAATCCGTGTGCAGGTTCGTGTAATAATTTCTCAGGGGTATCAAACTGAAGTAAGTTCCCGTCTTGCAAAATAGCAATTCGATCGCCTAATTTTAAAGCTTCATCCATATCGTGTGTAACAAAAATGATCGTTTTCTTAAGCTTTTTTTGTAATGAAACCAATTCTCCCTGGAGTTGCTCTCTTGTAATAGGATCTAAAGCGCCGAAGGGCTCGTCCATTAAAATAATTTCGGGATCAGCAGCAAGGGCCCTAGCAACCCCAACACGTTGTTGTTGTCCACCGGATAATTCCTTAGGAAAGCGTTTGGCATAAGTTTCTGGATCGAGTCCTACCAATAGCAAAAGCTCATGAACTCGTTCGTTAATCCGTTGTTTGCTCCACCCTTTGAGTTGGGGAACAATAGCGATGTTCTTCTCAATCGTATAGTGTGGAAACAGTCCAGCCTGTTGAATGACATAGCCAATTTTGCGGCGAAGTTCGACAACATTCAACTTAGTAATGTCCTTGCCGTTAATGGATATCGTGCCACTTGTATGAGGAATCAAACGATTAATCATTTTCATCGTCGTTGTTTTTCCAGAGCCACTAGGTCCGATGAGTACAATGAATTCTCCCCTACTCACCTCAAAATCAACGGATTTCACTGCTTCAAATCCGTTTGCATAAACTTTACTTACATTACTGAATTTAAGCATATGTACCTCCTTTATAGCCGTCCTTAACTATACGGGTAAATTTTCACAATTTCAAGGTCTGTAATAAAACAGTAGGGTTAGTATTAGCCGTTAGCAAGGATTATAATCAATATTTTTAAACTAATTTCTCCAAGTGCTGTTGCGTATGGTAACGCATACATAAATTCAAAAAAAGGTTACTAGAAATAACCGAAAGACAAATTTACATTTTATCAGATTACTGAAGCTTGCCACTAACTATACATCTTTATAAATCATTAACCTGTCTAAAATAATCACTGCACCTATCTCTTGCAAAAATTTAGACCAATCACCCATCTAGGTCACATTTCTATTAAAAAATCGATTATTTACAAATCATCAATTCACTGTTTTAGAATATACAAATTAAGATCCTCTAAATCCATTGATTCGATAGATCATATCATTTTCTTCAGCAACGATACCAATCGTTTCAGCCAATTACTAGTAAGTTAGACAGGCTCTCCTGTATCTTTGCACATTTTTCTAATCGCTACAGAAGCCCTTAATATTCATTTTCACGCACCCTTTTGTAGTATAATTGGATACTTATGTTACCTTAAAAAGATGGTCACTATATTTAGGGATGAAACATAAAAGGTTACGTTTCTTTATGTAGATGGAGCAACCGCTGACCTCTTGGCTGCCAGCCAAGCGCTCTCCCGACAGAGTTGCTCGCACTGCCCAAAAGTTAAAAGTTTATATTAAATCTTGATCCTTTTTCCTTCCAGATTGCACCCGCATGATAAAAACTTTTTGCTTTAATTCATCTACAATATAAAACCCAATGTAATTATCAACAATGAGTTTACGATACCCTTTACTTTTAAGGAGTCTATCCTCTACATAATTGTATAAAAAAGGAATTCCTTCAAATTCATAAAGCTCGTTTCTATTTTATCCATAAGCTTTTCGGTAACGGTTCGTTATAAAGGTCATCAGATATATACTGATAAATTGCTTCTAAATCATCTCTAGCAGCAGCTGTAATTTTTAATGAATAGTTATTTCCTTCCATATTTCTTATTTAATCCTTTAAACACTTCATCTGCATCTAATAAATCTTCACCATTTTCCAATTGTTTTCTGCCTTAACAAGCTTTTCATACATATCTAATTTGGCGAATTTTTTTTCATAAGCCTCCATACTCATTACGACTAAATCGCCAAACCATTTTTCGTTATATAAATCGGCTCTCCACTTTTATGACAGAGCTCGGAAATCTCAGTAGTATTCCTTAAGTCCTTCATTGGTCGAATTTCAGGCACTGAAACCAACTCCTATAATTATGTCACAAAACACAGAATTGCTATTCTGAAGGCAAAAAAAAAACGCAACCACTTATGGCTACGTTTTTTACATGAATGGAGCATAGCGGGATCGAACCGCTGACCTCTTGGCTGCCAGCCAAGCGCTCTCCCAGCTGAGCTAATGCCCCGTAAATTAATCTATATCTATTATATGTCTTTCGAGCTGTCGTGACAAGACTATTATTCATCAATTCAAAAAATCCATTCTAATAACCACCAAAACGCGCCAGCAATAACAGCTACGACGGCCGAGCTTAAAACGATCTCCAACGTAATTTTCTTTTGTTTTACTACATCAAATACAATCCATCCACAAAAAATAGCAAAGGCAAAAATAATTGTAGACATACACCATTCCCCTAAAACTTCCATTTAATCATCTACATCATATCAAAGAAACGATTGTTGGAGCAAGAATTTGGCTATACTGTTTGTATTCACTTGCACAAAATTGAGGTGTTATGATGTCTCAGTGGATACTGATACGAACGTTTTTAGCTCATATTCCACTTGTCGTTAAACTAGCTTTTGCTGTTGTTGGGTCTGGGGTTAGTGTTGGAGCACTCGTTCATATTCTTGAACCGAATAAATTCCCGACATGGTTTGATGGAATTTGGTGGGCTTTTATCACTGTATCGACCGTTGGTTACGGTGATTTTGTACCAGAGTCAACTATTACAAGAGTACTTGCCATCCTCCTTATTTTTGTTGGGGTTGGGTTTATGACTTTACTTGTGACTTCGTTCGCTGGTGCGGCTGTTCAGATAAATCAATCTACAAAAGAAGGCGGGATTTCTTTCGTGGGAGAAGGTCATGTTATTATCATTGGTTGGAATGAGCGAAGTCGTCATACGATTACAACGATCCAAAGCGAAAACCCTCATCTTAAAATTGTTTTAATTGATGATACATTAGCTGAACTTCCTAATGATTATAGGAAAATCCATTTTGTGAAGGGAAACAGTAGTGAAGATGCCGTCTTAAAGCAAGCAAATATTGGTCTCGCTTCAGTCGTTCTGATTACAGCTAATAATCAGGCAAACGAATTTTCTGCAGATGCTCGCTCGGTCCTAACCACTCTTGCGATAAAAGGACAAAATCCTTCAGTCTATACGATTGTTGAACTGTTGACAAGAAATCAAGTTGAAAACGCTAAACGAGCAGGAGCTGACACATGTATTATTTCTACCTTGCTAACTGGAGATCTTTTGACTTCTACCCTCCTTCATCCTAAAACAAGTGGAGTTATCAGAGAATTGTTTGAATTTGAGAGGATGAGCTTAATTTCCATCAAACCTTTAGACTCTTCTTTGCTAGGAGAATCATTCGTTCATGTTTGGCCCAACGCTTACAAAAATGGTGATTTGCCTTTAGGTATAAAAAGGGGCGAGCAAATTTTCATTCATCCACCCGCTTCCCTTAAACTAGAAGTTGATGATCAATTAATTGTCATTGTTAGTCAAGCAAAGTAAGCTCAAGTTCTTGGATCAGGCTTTGCGCTGTTGGCATGTATTTAGGGTCAATTTCACCGTCTTTGTCAACAGGTTCTTGGAACTGATTAAATGAGCTATTTAAATTCATCCCCACTAGTCCGTTAAAAACATCAGGATTACCATCTAATCCCTCTTGATATTTATGATTAATAATAAAAGGAGTGCCAATTTGAACGGTAACTCCTCTTTGGTCTAGCTCCCCATCCACTGCTCGGAAAGGAAGACGTAGGAATGTATATCCGTTTTCCTCATCAATTTTATAATCAAAGCAACCATGATCGTACTCCCAGCCTCCCCCGATCGAATATCCAAGAGGCTTAAGTTTATCTTCTAATTCCTTTAATTTAAATGGTTTACCTTCAACTGCTGATTGAAGAATAATCATCGCCCTCATCCTTTCACTGTCTTCTCATCATTATTGCTACTAGTTTGTCTCCCTTGTATTTTTTTATGTATAGGTAAAGGCTTTGTATATCAAAGAAAAAAGACTGTTGAAAACTTTTTCAACAGTCTTTAACGTGATTATTTTAAGCGAGCTTCTAACTCTGCTTTTTCTTTTTCAAAACCTGGCTTACCAAGTAGAGCGAACATATTCTTTTTATATGCTTCTACTCCTTCTTGGTCAAATGGATTGACGCCAAGTAGGTATCCGCTAATCCCAACGGCTTTTTCAAAGAAGTAGACTAAATAACCAAAATAATATTCATTTATTTCAGGTACATTCACAATTAAGTTTGGTACGCCACCATCGGTATGAGCAAGCATCGTTCCTTGGAATGCTTTCTTGTTAACGAAATCCATTGTTTCACCCGCAAGGTAGTTCAGACCATCCAAGTCACTTGCTGCTTCTTCAATCGTTACGTGTTCACGGACCTTTTCTACATGGATAATCGTCTCCAGTAAATTACGACGACCATCTTGTACGTATTGTCCCATTGAGTGAAGATCTGTTGAGAAATCAACAGATGCCGGGAAAATCCCCTTGCCATCTTTTCCTTCACTTTCGCCAAATAATTGTTTCCACCACTCAGATACGAAATGAAGCGATGGTTCGTAATTCACCATTAGCTCAATTGTTTTGCCTTTATTGTAAAGGGCATTACGAACAACAGCATATTGGTAAGATTCGTTCTCTGCAAGATTAGGATTAGCAAAATCTTCACTAGCTGCTTCTGCCCCTTTCATCATTTCTTCAATATCAAGACCACTCACGGCAATTGGCAGTAGACCAACCGCTGTTAAAACTGAGAACCGTCCACCCACATCATCTGGAACTACAAAGGTCTCGTACCCTTCTTCCGTTGCTAATGTTTTCAACGCTCCTTTTGCGCGATCCGTTGTTGCGTAGATACGTTTTCTTGCTTCTTCTTGTCCGTATTTTTTCTCTAAATAATCACGGAAAACACGGAATGCAATCGCTGGTTCTGTTGTCGTTCCTGATTTAGAAATCACATTAACAGACACATCTTTTCCCTCGATTAAACTTAATAGATCTTTTAAATAAGTTGAGCTAATGTTTTGACCTACAAAGAACACTTGAGGCGTTTTACGTGCCTCTTTAGAAAGATTATTGTAAAACGTGTGATTTAAGGCTTCAATGGCTGCACGCGCCCCTAAGTAAGATCCTCCAATCCCGATGACGAGCAACACATCTGAATCACTTTGAATTTTTTTAGCCGCCGCTTGAATTCTTGCAAATTCTTCGCGGTCATAGTTTTTCGGAAGATCGATCCACCCTAAGAAATCGCTTCCTGCCCCGGTTCCATTATGTAATGCTTCATGTGCAGCAGTAACTGCTCCTTGCATATAATCTATTTCATGTTGATTGAAAAATGTTAAGGCTTTTGTGTAGTCAAAGCGAATTTTTTCCATGATTTCATCCTCCATACTAAATTATGATTTTTCTTCTTCACTTTATCGAATGAAAGAGAAAGAATCAAGCTTGCATCTAATTTATAAGTGAAGTTTAGTGGTGTACCCCTTCACATTTTAAAAACATAATGAATAACCAACTGTTTGGTCCTCTCTCCAACTTTAAAGAGCAGCAGTTAATATTTCTATTACATCTTCTTTCGATAACGCTTTAAAGTTGCCAAACTCACCTCGATTAGAAGCAAGTCCAGCCATTCGTTTCAATTGGCTGCTATCAATATCATAATCAGCTAAACGATTAGGTGCACCAAGTGAAGTCCAAAATGCAGAAAGCTTTTTAATTCCTTCACGAGCAACCTCTTCCTCTGATTTACCAAAAGGATCTATTCCAAGAACTCTTGTTGCTAGTTGCATATGACGGCTCATGCGCTCATGTATAGTATGACGAAGCCAGTGAGGGAATAAAATAGCTAACCCACCTGCATGGGGAATGTCGTACAAAGCTGAAACCGCATGTTCAATATTGTGCGTAGCCCAATCACCGCGTAAGCCCATTTGTGTGATACCGTTTAGTGCCATCGTTCCACAGTAAAGAATCGTCTCCCGTAGCTCTTCATTTTCTAAGTCTTCAAGCAGCTTCGGAGCCGTTTCGATAACCGTTAGTAAGATTGATTCCATTATACGATCTTGCAACGGTGTATGATCAGCTTTATGGAAGTAAGCTTCAATGACGTGACTCATCATATCGACCATGCCATATACTGTTTGATCTTTTGGAACGGATAGCGTATTTTTCGGATCAAGAATCGAGAATTTAGGGAAAGCCAATGGATGGCTCCATCCTAACTTTTCATTCATTTCCCAATTAGTGATGACAGAGCCAGAATTCATTTCAGAACCGGTTGCTGCTAACGTTAAAATCGTTCCCAACGGAAGAGCTTCAGTGGGTTCAACTTTTTTCGTAATAACATCCCAAATATCCCCATCATATTTTGCTCCGATGACAATCGCTTTTGAAGCATCAATTACACTTCCTCCCCCAACAGCTAAAACAAGATCTATATTATGTTGATGACAAAGGGCAATTCCTTTATGTACAGTTGTTAAACGTGGATTCGGTTCGACTCCAGATAGTTCTGTCACGTTAACACTGGCCTTAGATAATTGATTTACAACGAAATCATATAGGCCATTTTTCTTAATACTACCACCACCATAAACAAGAAGGACGTTGCTGCCGTAATTTCTTACCTCATTTACAAGTGCCTCATTTTGTCCTTTACCAAAGACTAATTTAGTTGGATTTTGAAAAGCAAATGGTTCCATCGCAATTCCTCCTTATTTCTTCCTCTTTATTATTACCATTCCACCTGCAATTGTAAACGATTTCCACTTGAGTCTTATGTATACTTTAAACATTTAAACCCATGATAAAGAGTGAGACGCAACAAAAAAAGTTGTGTATTGACAGAAGCACGAATTTCTTAAGAGGGTTTTTCGTGAAATGTCTCTGTCATTTTTAAAATGACTAAACCTAAACTGGAGGTGAATAATGTGAGCGGTATTCAACGTACAGCATTAGTTCTAGCGATTATTGGTGCAATTAACTGGGGACTTATCGGCTTCTTCCGTTTTGACCTTGTTGCAGCCATTTTCGGTGGTCAAGCAGCAGCTTTCTCACGTGTTATCTATGCCCTAGTTGGTTTAGCAGGTCTATATTGTATTTCCATCCTATTTAAGCCCGATGAAGAGCTTGAACGTGTTCCTGAAACACAACGTTAACATGATGGCTGATGGTCTAACTCCAGAGTGAGTTAGACCATCCTTTCGTTTCTAGCTGACCTTAATACCTGTAATAAAAGGGAATGTGGTCTGCGATCGGCTTCTTTAACACCTCATGACCTCTAAGAGAAACCCGGTCTTTATTCAGTTTCTTTACAGTATCTCAAGGCTTTTTATTGCTAATGGCCATGCTACTCTCACAAATATGGTGTAATGAACTTTATTCCACATAAACGAAGCTACTTACAATTCTAGGCTTTGGCTTTCAACCTTCATTGGAACCTCTGTATTCACTTGAATTCCCAACTTATTTTTCGACAAAAAGAGCACCCAGTTACGGGTGCTTTTTTCATTACTTCTTAGCGCGTTTGTTTAGGTCTGCTTGGATTTCGTTAGATTGCTTTAACCATTCTTTAAGCTTATCCTCTAACGTGTTGAATCCTTGTTGTTGTTGTTGCTTTTGTGGTTGTGGCTTACGTCCGCCACCACCGCCGCCGCCAACAGGACGTGGCTTGCTAGCCGGACGTGCTGGGCGCTCCGGAGCTTCTTGTGTTGCACGGATAGAAAGTGAGATTTTACCTGACTCCTCTTCTACATTCATAATTTTCACTTTCACTTCGTCTCCAACTTTAAGAACATCATTGATATCCTTAACGAACCCGTGTGCTACTTCTGAAATATGAACTAATCCTTGTTTTTTTTCGTCAAGTGCTACAAATGCACCAAAAGGCTTGATACCAGTAACTTTTCCTTCTACGATACTGCCTACTTCATAATTTGACATATACATACATCTCCTAAATAATTTTTAACCTTTTAATTTTACCACATTTATTTGATTTACGCAAAAGGGTCTATCACCTTTCTTGTATTTATACCTCAATTCCTGCATTATAAAACCAATAAAATCTAAACTCATAAATTAAATGAGCATTCAATTTCTCTTTGATATGACTTGAAACTAGGCTAGTATCAATTAAGAAAGCGCGCTTTAAGTCTTAAAAAAACCGCTAAGAATCAGTTGAGATCCTAGCGGCTTTTAACATTATTTACTATTTAACTTTCCACGAGCTAAAAACCGTTCTTCTAACTCAATTTTCAGATCTCTACGGTATTTATCAAGCTTGTATTCACTATTTCGATCAATAAGGGTAATGACTGAACCACTTTTGCCCATTCTTCCTGTGCGACCAGCTCGATGTAAATAGCTATCTGGACTGGCTGGTGGGTCTAATTGGATAATATGTGTCACATCATCTACATCAAGACCACGTGCCGCCACATCAGTTGCAACCAGAACGTGGGTCTCACCTTTATGAAACGATTTTAATGCATGTTCACGCTCATGCTTTGATTGTTCAGATGATAATGCTAATGTTTTAATCCCTTTATAAGAAAATTTTTCTGCTGTTTCACTGACTTTGTCTAACTGGTTAACAAAGACGATTCCTTTTTCAATGTTTTCAGCGTGGATTAAGCGCCTTGCCACATCGATTTTGTCTCTTTCATCAACCCGAATATAAAGATGGTCGACTTTTTCAGTGTTCACTAAGCCACCCTTAGCTTCTAGTTCAACGACAAATGGAGCTGCATCCGCCACCTTTTTAGCAAAATCCTTTGGAATGGTAGCAGATACAAATAAAAATTGAGTATCACGGCCTGCGCGTTTGGCAATTTGCATCGTTGCTTCCCAAGAAGAATGCTCAGCCATCATACGATCAGCTTCATCGACTGTTACAATTTTGACTTCGTGAAGTTTAAGTTTTTTCAACTCAATCAATTCCAGGAGTCTTCCAGGTGTTCCAATCGCAAGCTGTGGCTTTTGCTTTTTTAATTTTTCAAGTTGACGTTTAATATTGGCGCCACCAATATAAGAGCCAATTTCAACGGGATCATGTTTCGTTAAGCTTTTTGCCACTTCTACGACTTGCATTGCCAGTTCTTGAGTTGGAGCCAAAACAACGACTTGTAGCCCTTTTTTATCTTTTTCGATTTTAGCTAAAGCTGGTAATAAGAAAGCAAGGGTTTTTCCTGTTCCTGTTTGTGATCTCGCAATTAAACTTTGACCTTCTAAAGCCTCTGGAATCATTTTTGCTTGGATATCCGTTGGTTCACTAATTCCTTGCTCTGTTAATGCTTCTTTTAAAAAATTAGGTAAAACGTCAAACGAAAATGTCTCGCTCATGATATTCCCTCTTTCTGTTCCTTACGCCTGAGTCTGGCGTAGCTGTTCAACTTGTTGATCAGTTAATGTGTATAGTTGATTTAAAAATGCTTGCTGGAAGGATCCGATTCCTTCCTCATTTGTTTGTTGAAACGCCTGCTCACCTGCAATCCCAAAGTAAGCGACGGCCTCTGCTGAAGCTCCGATAATATCATGGCGGTCAATAGCCACAAAAGCACCAATCACAGCTCCCAATAAGCAACCAGTACCGACCACTTTCGTTAACCATGGATGACCGTTATGAAGGCTGTGTACCACGGTCCCATCCGTGATAATGTCTACCTCACCTGTTACTACACATACGCATTTAAACTGTCTCGCTGCCTGTTTAGCAACATCCGTATTATCGCCTTCTATTGATCCGTCAACGCCTTTGACAGAAGCCTGAACACCGATTAATGAAGCAATCTCACCTGCATTGCCTCGCAGCACACTAATCTCTACTTGTTCCAATAACCGCTTACTCATATCCGTTCGAAACTGAGTGGCGCCAGCGCCAACAGGATCTAATACAACAGGAACACCAGCTTTATTAGCAGCTAGTCCAGCTATAATCATATTGTCTATTTGTTCTGAAGAAAGCGTTCCGATATTAAGAAGCAGTGCACCGGCTATACTTGCTAAATCTGCTACTTCCTCTTTTGCATAAGCCATGACAGGAGAAGCCCCTAAGGCAAGCAAGCCATTTGCAGTAAAATTGGTGACAACGACATTGGTCATGCAATGAACCAACGGATTTTCTTGACGAATTCGATCTAAACTGATTGCGCTCACACCTTTCAACATATAAAATAATCTGTGAAAATCTTACCTTTTTTCTCTTTTAAAAACAAATTTAGCTATTTTCTGATGATTATGTATATATATTAAATTTTTGACCATAATGGTTATTACAATCGTATTCCCCCTACGAATAAAGGCAAGAGCAAAAGCTCTTGCCAATTTTTTTTGAAAGCTAGGCCTTCACCGGAGCCTCAGTTAGGCTTAAGAGAATTCAAGAACCAGCTAACCCCAATCAGCAAGGTTTTGAATTCCGGCGGAGGCTTACGTCTTTTCAAGCTTAACTTCCCGAACACTTACCATAAAAAGCCATTAAACGATAAAATTCGTTTTTCGCTGAGAGAGTACGAATCTTGCAAATATAATGAAAAATGGCGCAACAGGGATAAATACCGATATTTCATTTATCTTATCTTCTTTAAAAATCGTCCAATTCGCTCGACCGATTGTTCTAAATTTTCCATTGAAGTCGCGTAAGAACAGCGTATATGTCCTTCTCCACCTTCTCCAAACACATGACCGGGAACAACGGCTACCCGCTCTTCGAGTAAAAGTTTTTCGGCAAACTCCTCTGATGAAAGTCCTGTTTCTTCGATCGATGGAAACGCATAAAACGCTCCACCAGGTGTATGACATGGTAACCCAATTTCTCCAAATGATTTAACCATATAGTTTCTTCGTTGTTTATAGGATTGCTTCATACGTTCAATGTCGTCCATTCCACTCCTTAAAGCTTCAAGCGCTCCGTATTGGGCCATTGAAGGTGCACACATTAAACTATATTGATGAAGTTTTAACATGGCAGCTAGTAAGTCTGGTGAAGCTAAAACAAAGCCTAAACGCCAGCCCGTCATCGCAAATGATTTTGAGAATCCAGAGATTAAAATCGTTCTTTCTTTCATATTAGGAAGCGAAGCAAAACTGACATGGTCCTCATCATAGCTTAGTTCCGCATAAATCTCATCAGAGAAAACGAGCAAATCATAGCGTTCAGCCAAATCAGCAATTTGTTGCATTTCTTCTCCAGTCATCGTTGCTCCGGTTGGATTGTTGGGAAAGCAAAGCATGATGGCTTTTGTTCTCGAAGTAATAGCGGCTTCGATTTGTTTCGCTGATACTTTAAATTGATCTTCCTTATTCGTCCCAATCGAAACAGCAACACCACCCGCCATTTGAACAAGTGGGACATACGATACAAAGCTCGGTTCCACAATAATGACTTCATCGCCTTCATTTAGAATAGCTCTCATACCAATATCGATCGCTTCACTTGCCCCAACTGTAACAAGCACTTCTGTTTCCGGATCATAGTGAACTGAAAATCTTTTGCTCATATAACTTGTAATTTCTTTCCTTAACTCTAATAAACCTGCGTTTGCCGTATAAGCGGTAAATCCTCTCTCTAACGAGGATATACTTGCTTCTCTAACATTCCAAGGTGTGACAAAATCAGGTTCTCCCACACCTAAAGAGATGATATTTTCCATTTTAGATGCCAAATCAAAGAACCGTCTGATGCCAGATGGTTTGATGGTTTGTACACGCTTAGATAGACGTGGATTCAATTTCACTTCAGCCATTATGGAGTCACCACAATTCGATGATCTTCTTCTCCTTGATCAAACACGACACCATCATGCTTATATTTTTTTAATTGAAAGTGTGTGGTCGTTGAAATGACCGTATCGATGGTTGAGAGCTTTTCAGAAACAAAACGCGCAATTTCCGACATTGTCTTTCCTTCAATAACAACTTGCAGGTCATAAGCTCCAGACATTAAGTAAAGAGCTTTCACTTCAGGAAAGCGGTGAATGCGCTCAGCTACCTCGTCAAACCCTACTCCTCTTTGCGGAGTGACTTTCACGTCGATCATCGCTGTCACGCCTTCTTGTTCATTCATCTTACTCCAGTCAATAACAGCCGAATAACTTAGAATAACTTTATTGTCCTCAAGCTGCTTTACTATCTGTTTGACCTCTTCCTCCGTTGCATCAACCATTTTAGCGAGTGTCGGTACGGTTACTCGGCCGTTACTCTCAATAATTTGCAACACTTCAATTGCTATTTGTTTCATCACTAATCTCCTTCCACCTAAAAAAGCGTATGTTATCTAATCTTTTTGTCTATCATAACATACCGAACAAATGATACGAATCTCCTTTCTTCTTATTATTCCAACATTTTTTTGATTCATGTCATTAAGGAATAGTCAAATCGTTCATTCGTTTAAGTATTTTTTAAAATAACCGTGTACCTAGCCATTAACACGAGCTTTTCTCAAGACCACTCTGCTTAACTTATAATGCTAACCGGGTTAACTGAAGGCTATTAAAACCACATTTATTAGTTATTCTACTTTCGCACATAGAAAAACTCAATGAATCTATAACAAGGTAGAGTCTTTCTTCGATGAGCTAATTAACGTAAAATCAACGGGTACAAGGAATATCCATCCGACCAATAAGGGTTAAAAGCGAAAACCCTTTTACAAATTTATGAGTTACATGATCATGAACACGCGAAAAAAGCTCTACACCACATTTACTCCGATTACGTAAATAAACAGAGTCATCAATAAAAAAATAAAGATACCCTTTTGGTTGTAGTTAAAGGTTTATAACGCTGGATTACCTCAAAAGAAAGGGATGATAAGAACTTACGCCAATTAATGTTGGTACTTAAAAAGCGTTAAATCGCATCTTTACCCGGAAGATCGGCTGCCTGTTTACTTAAGCCAGCTTGATATCAATGGGGTGTTCAAATACAAGAAACAGGAGTTAAAAAACAGAAAAGCTAGAAAACCGAAGTTTCTTGGTAACACCAGCATTGCGTCAGTGATTTCCAATTTTCAAGTCAGAAAAACGTCTCTTCATATGCTTTAGATAGATGGACAAAAGAATCATTTTTAGATAACATAATGGGTGACACCTTTCTCTCGTGTAATTGGTTTCGTCGCCATTATTATACCAAAGAGAGGTGTCTTTTTTTATACAAAACACGAGACTAACAGAAAAGCAAACTCATATTAAATTTGCTTTAAACAAAGCCATCACAAGTATAGAGGCCTAAATTTAACTGCGAAAGTTGAGTTAGTTATTCTAAGCTCTCGTTTTATGAAAGGCAGTTGAAAACCATGACTACGACACCACGTTATGCTTTACTTATTATTGATATGATTAATGATTTAGAATTTTCAAACGGAATTGATTTATTGCCCCATGCTCTTGAAGCGGCCACTCATATTGCTCATTTAAAACTATATGTAAAAAAACATGGATTCCCCGTTATTTATGTAAATGATAACTATGGCAGGTGGCAGTCTGATTTCAGACACCTCGTATCTCATTGTTTACAAGAAGATGTGAAAGGAAAACCACTTGCTCAAATGATGAAACCAGATGAAGATGATTACTTTATTTTAAAGCCCAAATACTCGGGTTTTTTTGCAACACCACTCGATCTTCTATTAGCTCATTTACAAGTAGATACCCTGATTCTTGCAGGAGTAACAGGAGATATGTGTGTGCAATTTACCGCTAATGATGCGTACATGAGAGGTTATAAGCTAATTATCCCTTCCGATTGTGTAGCCTCTCACACAAATGAAATCAATCAAAGAGCTCTTCATTGCATGAAAGACGTTGTAAAAGCAGATATATCTCCATCTTCTGTTATGATGGAATAAAAAAAGTCCAACCATTAAAAGAGGTTAGACTTCATTTTTATTATCCTAACTATTGCCTTTTTCAATGATGGTAATGTTGTTTTCCTTTGAGAAAGTAGATAGTTCTTCTGGTAAGCCTTCAGGTGAAAAACGATGTAGTTTTATTCTCATTTTCTTTTTTAAGAAAAGAAGCACAATTTTTCGTACTCCTACTTCAATGATCTCCAACTTTGCAATCTCATCTGCTCGGATGATTTGTTTTTTTAAGACAAAGCCAAACACTCTAACGGTACGAATTAATTCACGATCTCTTACTTCTAATTGATAGCTAAGGGTCACTGCAGAAAAAAAGAGAAAAGAAAGCCCATAAGCTGTATAAGTTAATAAAGGATCTTCAAAAGCATAAGCATATGTAATCGTTAGAATAAATAAAAGAATCCACAGAAATTTTGGTTCATTAGCGCGGTACATCACTGACATCTCCTTATGTTTTCTTTTCATGATAAAAGGTTATAAATAAAGACACCCTTGCATTTTATTATACACGAGTTTCATTAAGTAAAAAATGAAGGTGATTTAAACAGAAAGGAGAGTAGACCATGCAAAAAACATCATTTTTTAAAATATTTATGACAAAGTTAAAAACAGACCCCATTCCAGATTGGTCTGCTACACTCGCTTATTATTTCATGCTTTCCATTTTCCCGTTATTAATTTTTATCTTAGCGCTAATTCCATACTTCCAATTTGATCTTGATACGGTTTACTCCTTTATTAACGACTATATCCCTGAAGGGCTTGCGGATACTTTATCAACAACCATTCTTCAAGTGATTTCTGAACCTCAAGGTGGCTTAGTTTCATTTGGTGTTCTTGCTACAATTTGGTCTGCTTCAAATGGGGTAAATGCTTTGATTAGAGCCGTAAATCGGTCTTACAACACAGAGGAGACGCGTAATTTTATAAAATTAAGATTGCTTTCCATCTTATTGACAATCGCCATGATTATTGTCATTGTTGTTACCTTACTGTTACCTGTTTTTGGTCATGTCATTATCGAAACACTAGAAACCTATTTTTCCCTTCCACACGAAACCGCAAATGTGTTAAATAGGTTGCGCTGGATCATTGGAATTGGTCTTATGACTTTCGTTTTAATGATCCTTTATCGGGTTGCTCCTAATATCCCTTTAACATTTAAACAAGTCATTGTGGGTGCCGTAACAGCCACTGTTGGCTGGCAAATTATATCCCTTTTATTCTCTAGCTACGTAAGCAATTTCGGGAATTATACGGCTACATACGGCAGTCTCGGTGGGGTTATAATTTTGATGTTGTGGTTTTTCCTAACTGGATTAATCCTTGTGATAGGCGGGGAAATCAATGCAACTTTATTCCAACAAAAACATCAATCGACGAACAATCAGATGAAGCCAAAATAATTTCGTAGAATACACGTATATAAAAGTATATTTTGGAGATGATGGTAGCAGAAAGCATGGTTAACTTGGTTAGCTAATATAAATGAGGAGATGACAGGGATGAACAAAACGGAACTTATACAAGCAGTAGCTGAAAGTACGCAACTAACGAAAAAAGATGCCGGGAACGCTGTCAATGCAGTATTTGAATTAATCGCAGAATCATTGTCCAAAGGGGAAACTGTTCAATTAATAGGATTTGGTAATTTTGAAGTCCGTGAACGTGCCGCTAGAAAAGGACGTAATCCACAAACTGGTGCAGAGATTGATATAGCAGCAACTAAAACTCCTGCCTTCAAAGCAGGTAAACAACTAAAAGAATCTGTAAAATAATGAAAGTAAAGCTGGAGACCAATCGAAGTCTTACGATTATTCACTTCACCCAGCCAAGCTATTCCTCCTTTGATAGTTTGTTTTCGTTGTCAAAGGTGAAGTACCCATTAAAAACGACTGATCCCTACTGCCTTAACTTTTTCAAGTTCGGCAAGGGGATCAGTCGTTTTTTTAAGCTTCTTGGTAAGGATTATTAGCTTCCGGTTTCTCATACGTTACATACGTTTTAGCAAGTAAGTCGTGAATACTGCGCTTATCTTTTCTAAAAACGATCATGAAAGCACTGACAATCACGCCAATTCCTAACGTTATTACATAAACAAATCCCGCTATAACAACACGTAATAACATCGTGCCAATTCCTACATTTGTTCCATCCAGCTTGATAATTCTTATTCCACATAACCTCTTTCCAACCGTATAGCCATACCAAAATACAGGTAGTAACAAGCCATAAAGTAAATTTAAAATGGCGTCCCATCCATCTCTTGCCATTTCATCAAATCCTAAGAGTGCAGCTAAAATATAAAGAGTTCCAGTTATAAGTAAACCATCAAGGATATTTGCTGCAAGTCGTATCCAAAATCCCGCAGGACGTTCAACCATGATTATTCCTCCTTTTTACTACGCCTTACAAGTATATTTCATTATAGACCCGATATGAAACGAATGTACACTGTCGGACCTCGTTGTAAACTCAATTTTAAAAAAATGTTGACATTAAATTGTATTCTGATTACTCTATTGTTAACTACAAAATTGATAGGGGTGAACAATTTGAAATCAAAATTACGAACAGTCGACCTTGTACTCGTTGCCATGTTTGCGGCTTTAATGGCTATCGGTGCCAACCTTACATCTTTTCTCGTAATCGGATCCGTCCCTGTTACGATGCAAACGCTATTTTCTATTCTTGCTGGTGCATTATTAGGACGTCGCTTTGGCTCTTTAGCGATGATAGTCTATTTATTAGTTGGACTCGTTGGTTTCCCTGTTTTTGCACAGTTTTCAGGTGGTCTTAGAACGTTAGTCAGTCCCACCTTTGGCTTTCTTCTTTCCTTTATCATAGTTGCCTTTGTAACTGGACTTATCATTGAAAAAAGAAAAGAAAAGAACTTAGTTACCTTTTTACTGGCTTGTTTTGCTGGTCTTATTATTAATTATGTTGTTGGTACTCATTATATGTATTTCGCTTTCCAATTACTCGCTAATCTTGAAGCTGTTAGCTATCAAATGGTTTGGTCATGGATGGCAGCACCAGCCGTTAAAGACATCATCTTAACTATTTTTGCTGCCATTCTTTCAACGAGAATTTATGGTACGGTTAACAGAGGTCGAAGTCGCCAACCAGAAAAAGTAGCCTAACGAGTAAGAACCGCTTAAAATAAATTTAAGCGGTTCTCACATTTATCTCTCGGTTTAAACTTGCCTAAGGTTAGATTAAACAAACATTTGATTAAGATTGCACTTCCACATGCTGAATGCGATATTCATCATTATCTTTTACCATTGTTATCTTTAAACTAAGACGATCCACTGCTGGATATCCAAGCTGCCCAAATTGACTAATCCCATAATTACTTTCTTCTGAATAGAATTGAACAGGGACCTCAACCGCTGTAAGTTCAATCTCCCCCTTTACTTCTTCTATGTTTAACTCATCCCTTACCATCCGTAATCCTGGATTAAAAACTGTTTGGCGTGTGATGTCATAATAAGATGATTCTCTTGTATGACTATCCCCTAAGTATATTTGAAAATCATCCCGATAAACTAAACGCTCATTCTCTTTCATATATAGATCGTCAACAATTTGATCTATCCCTTCATCTGTCATAAATCGATTAAGTAACGTATGAATTGATTCTATTGTATGATATTTTTCGTTATAAAAAACTTCATCTTCAAACGTATGGTAAGCGAATAACTCCGTCACATGATAAAAAAAATTATCGTAAACAGATAAAACTTCCGCTTCATTCACTCCATTATCATTGCAACAAATAAGTACAAGTAAGATAAATCCAAAACCTATTATCCATTTTTTCATTTGAAACTTCACCTCATTTTATCTCTAGCTATTAGACGAGTTATCAACTTAAGAAGTTTCAATTTTCCAATAAAATAAAAAACAGAAAGACAGAGGCCGCTGAAAAAGGTACGGTTTTCGGTTTTCACCTTTTTTCAGTGGTCTTTAAGCAATGAGCGGAACCGTTGCTTTGTCTTAAGCCAGCTATGAGTGGGCTTCTCATAGCTGGCGCGCAACGTGTGGAGCCATTGCTGCTTCCTCGAATCTGCTAAAAGGGACTTTTTCAGTGGCCTCGAAAGACATCCTCTTTTTTATTTTATTACTACCCTGATGATTAAAAATGAAACACAAAGGTAAGTACTTAAAAGATTCGCTTGAGAGAACAATCGGTTAACATTGTTCTTTAGAAGAAGAATCGTTTTATTTTAACAGCAAAAAGCGCATTGGAACCAATGCGCTTCTAATTTAATTATTAGCGTTATACACAATACTCGACCACATTTGCATGAATCTTAAATTTTCTGCTGATTATAAAAACAAAGCAGCTAAGTAACCAAAAATAAACAGAGGAATATTGAAATGCACGAACGTCGGTACACATGTATCCCAAATGTGATTATGCTGACCATCTGCATTCAAACCAGCCGTTGGACCTAGTGTACTATCTGATGCAGGAGCGCCTGCATCTCCCAAAGCTCCCGCTGTACCAATTAAGGCAATAATCGCCACTGGTGAAAATCCAGCCGCCATTCCAAGCGGAACAAACAACGTTGCAATAATCGGGATTGTTGCAAACGAAGAACCAATACCCATTGTGATAAACAAACCAATTACCAACATTAATAAAGCAGCGGCTGCTTGGCTTTCTCCAACAATATTTGAAGTTTGTGTTACAAGTAAGTCGACATGACCTGTCTCACGAATAACGGCTGCAAATCCCGATGCCGCTAACATCACAAAAGAAATAAAGGCCATCATCTTCATTCCTTCTGTCACGACATCATCCGCATCTTTCCATTTCAATGACCCACTTATAAGAAGAACAACAAGACCAGCCAAAGCCGCAATGATCATAGAATCTGAACTCATCTGAACAACGAGTGTCACAAGAATGGAAAGGAAAGCTGAAATAATCGACCATTTCGTATACAATTGCTTTTTCTCAGGAGCACCGACTATGTTCCGATCGTCATAATAACGAGTTTTCCGGAACGTGACAAGCACGGCAATCAATAAGCCAACTACAAGTCCTATCGTTGGTAATGCCATTGCCCGTGGAATCATAGAAAGTTCCACTACAAGGCCATTTTGCTGCATATTGTCAGCAATAATCCCGTGGAATATCGCTCCAAAACCAAAAGGTAAGAAAATATATGGTGCAGTTAAACCGAATGTTAAAATCGTTGCAATTGCCCGGCGATCAACCCCCAACTCGTTTAATATTTTAAGAATGGGTGGGATTAATATTGGGATAAAAGCGATATGAATCGGAACTACATTTTGCGAGAAGCATGAAACGATTGCTAGTAAGAAGAAAATAAGTGCTTTTGATAAAGCTTTTTTCCTTGAATCCTCGTTCCGACCGACTAGTTTAACAACCCAGTTAACCATAACCTCTGGTAATCCTGTACGAGCAATGGCAACAGCAAATGCTCCAAGAAGAGCGTAACTGAGCGCAACAGTCGCACTTCCCCCTAATCCATCACTAAATACAGCAATCGTTTGCTCGAATCCTAAACCTCCAAAAAGGCCTCCAACTAGGGCACCGATTGCTAATGCTAACACAACATGAACTCGAACTAAACTGAGAACCAACATAACAACAACAGCAACTAATACTGCATTCATCTAAATCATCTCCAAATCCTTTAACCTAGTAAATCACTAATATGATAAAGTACTCAACTAAACTATCATTATATTAGGATAGTTGTCAATGGGAATCATTATTCTAGTCAAAAGAATAAGCAGAGATTATGCATAACCTAACTACACTTAAGGTCTATTAGGTTTTCATACTTGAACTTGCTAGTTACTAATAAAAAAAGCGCTAGAACTTTTTCAGCTCTAACGCTCGTAACACTTTACCCTTTATTCATGTGCTGCAATTTCTTCCTCTAATAATTCTAGCATTTCGCGACCTTCGTCACCGACTACTTCGTCACGGAAGTAATCACGAACTGGTATAGCTAGAGCACGGAATTCTTCACGCTCAGCTTCTGTTAATTCAATAACCTCTGTTGGGTTTTCGGTGTCATTAATAATTTCATTAAGTAGAGACTCGTTCATTTTTGCTTGCATATCAAACACAACAGGTCGCATTTCCTCAATCGTTTCGTCAATCATTGCACGAATGTCCTCTGGTAACTCATTGTAAAATGTTGGGTTTACTGTTGCCATCGCAACATAGTTATTATGATTAGAGATCGTCATATGATCTTGAACTTCGTGGAAAGAAGCATCTTGAATGAAGAAAATTGGATTTTCTTGTCCATCTACTACTCCACGATCAAGAGAAGTATATAATTCAGACCAGCTTAACGGAGACGGATCTGCACCATATGCCTTATAAGATTCCATAATTAAAGGCGACTCTTGCGTACGCATTTTGAAGCCTTCAAAATCTGCAGGTGTTCTGAGCTCCCTGCTTCCTGTCCACTGCATGGCACCTTCAGTAAAGAATGCTAATGGCTTAATGTTATGCGCTTCATACATACCAGCAAGCTGTGTATTAATAGCTTCACTTGTATTTAAAATATCTTGAGTCTTTTCTTGATCATCTGGGAAAAGGAATTGAAGGGCAAATACTTGACCTTCTTTTACCATCCCTCCAGTAAATCCAGGAGAAATAATCGCAAATTGCACGATTCCATTTTGAAGTTGTTCCACTTGGTCTACTTCACTACCTAGTTGACCAAATTCAAATACATCAATATTGATTTGACCATCTGATTTTTCATTTAATCTTGCAGCAAATTCCTCTGCATATTCATATTGAACCTGACCGTCTACTTCTTCCGTAACAAATTGCCAGTTGTAAGTTTCTTCTGTCCCTTCTCCACCTGCAGCACCTTCGTCAGTTCCACCTTTTTCACCGCCACAAGCAGTTAGCGCCATCGTTAATGCTCCAGCTAAAGCAAAAGTTTTAAAATTTCTTTTTTTAAAAAACATCAAATACCCCCTGTATTTTTTTCTATTTTCAACGAAATCTACAATAAAAAGAGAGAGATTTCCTCAAATAGTATAATAAGCACCGATGCGAATAGTAACATCACAATATACGGTGGTGTTCCCCTGATAACATCCAAATAGGATTTGTTAAAAACAGCACTGGCGGTAAATATATCAACCCCAAATGGTGGAGTTGCTGAACCTAAAGCCGCTTGGAACACAATCACAATCCCTAAATGAATCGGATCGACACCCGCTTGCATCGCAGCAGGATAGAAGATCGGCGTTAAAATCAAAATAACAACAATTGGATCAACAAACATGCAGCCGATGAAGAAGAAAATCGATACAATAATTAATACTTGTAGGGCAGTTGGATCAGAACCTAGTACAGTTGATGTTAACATTTGTGGAACTCTTGCATAGGAAATCAACCACGAAAACGCTTGACCAGCTGCCACAAGCACAAATACCGCTGATGTCACTAGACCCGTAGAAAGAGCGATCTTTGGTACATCGGGTAGTTTAATCGTTCGAAAGATAAGTAATTCAAGGATTAACGCATAAAGCACTGAAATCCCTGCCGCTTCAGTTGGACTAAAAATTCCAAAGTATATACCACCGACAATAATGGCCGGAAAGCCGAGTGGAAAAAGGGCTCTTATCGTTGTCTGATAACGCTCTTTCCAACTGTGTTTTTTAGCCAATGGAATCTTATATATTTTTGCATGTACATAACTATAGATTGCAAACATGGTAAAAATCAGTATTCCAGGACCAATACCAGCAATAAATAAATCGCCTACCGACACTCTTGGTGCCGCAAGTGCGTAAATAATCATTCCAATACTAGGAGGAATTAATAAGGCAATATCACTTGCATTTATAATAAGAGCAATGGCGCTTGAATCTTTATACCCTACGGATAGAAGTTTTTGCCGCATAGGCTTTCCGATTGCCACAACCGTTGCTTGTGTCGATCCGGAAATGGAACCAAATAATGTACAAGCAGCTGCAGTTGTAATCGCATAACCTCCGCGAACATGACCAATGAACGATCCAACAAAATCTAATAGCCGTTGCGATGTTTTTCCTGTAGACATAATGTCTGCTGCAAAGATAAACAGCGGAACCGCTAGTAGAACATAGGATGATATTCCTTCCATCATCTGCTGAACTAGAAACATAGGATCAACGTTTGGCATAAAGAAGATCACGACAACCATTGAGGCCCCTATCATGGGAATCATCATTGGGAAGCCCATTATAAGCAACACAATCATAATCGTTAACATAGTTGCTACCATTCTTTGTTCCTCGCAGTCTATTTTAGTTTCTTAGATCTATTAACTAAGAATAATCTTTTTTATCCTGAGCCAAATAAACTTCCTTCTCTCTAATATTCACCCACATATTACGCAGAAATTGAATACCACCGAGAACAAAACCTATCGGGACAAACATCGCAAATAAGTAAACAGGTACTTGCATCGCAGTTGTTACTCGTCCTGAGTCGACAAGTGACATAAAGTAATCATATGCAAATACTGACATTACAAAGAGGACAAAAGCTGTGATCGCCGGAATGATGATGGCAAGTGCTTTTCGAACGGGAAATGGAGCTAAGTCATAAAAAGCGGACATGCTAATATGCCTTCCCTTTCTAGCCGCGTAGCTAATTCCCATAAAGGTTGCTACCGTCACAGAAAATCTACTGACTTCTTGCGAAAATGCCCAACTTGAACCAGTTATAGCTCGACTTAATACATTCCCTACAACCATTATTGCTATTAAAATGATCGAATAACTTAGAATTTGCTCTTCTATCTTCACAAGCCAACGGTCGATTGCTCGCAATACATTCAATGAACGCTCTCCCCCTCCCTAAGTTTTTAGTAATCTTTTACAAAACTACATACTCTCTATCATACTGGAAGAACTTTCCCACCTCAAATGTGATATACGAGCTTAATATAGTCAGAAAACTTATAATCTTGACTGAGGTCAACTAACATTTCAAATTTAGCTTTATCCTGCTTACAACGCTCAGATAATCACAAATGCTCTTTTCGCCGACAAAAATAGACTTAATCCGCAGTAGATCAAGTCTATGAGCTTATTTAAAGGAGAAGATCACCCTCTTGGTAATTTTTTATAATATCGGTGGGCAATGGCTTCTCTCACTTCGCGCCTAACAGAGAAAACCACTCGAATAGGCTTAAAATCTTTGAAGCGGCTCCGCTCATTGCTTCGAGCTTGTACCAAAAGGGAAGATCACTCTTTTGGTACAAGCTCTTTATTAATCGCCAATTGTGCTAATGTTCTCGCCATCACTCCGGTTCCGCCAAGTGGGCCTAAGTTAGATGCTTTGGATTGCCATGCTGTCCCGGCGATATCTAAATGTACCCACGGAGTTTTTTCTGCAAATTCACCGATAAAAAGTCCTGCGGTTATACTTCCAGCTAATCGACCAGGAGCATTGTTTAAATCAGCCACATCACTCGTACGAAGCATTTGCTTATATGGGGCGAAGTTTGGTAAAGACCAGATCCATTCGCCTGTCTCAACAGATGCTTCTAGTATATCTCCCAATAAATCTTCATTATTCGTAACGGCTCCGGTTGTGCAGTTTCCAAGAGCGATTAGAACAGCTCCTGTTAATGTAGCGACATCGACTAACGAAGTGGATCCTAACTGTTTGGCATACGTCACTCCATCCGCTAAGATCAACCGTCCTTCTGCATCTGTATTACGAACTTCAATTGTTTTCCCACTTAGAGAGCGAATCACGTCACCTGGCTTAAGTGCAGAACCGTTCAACAAATTTTCTGAGGAAGGAATGACTGCTAACACATTCACCTTAGGCTTCAGTTGCCCAATAATGTCCATTGCTCCTAAAACTGCTGCAGCCCCTCCCATATCCATCTTCATCTCATGCATATTTTCCCTTGGCTTAATTGAAATGCCTCCTGAATCAAAGGTAAGTCCTTTTCCGACAAAACCAATGAGCTCGTCCGCTTGTTTGTTACCGCTGTATTTTAAAACAATCATTTTTGGTGGCTGGTCGCTTCCCGCCGCAACGGCTAGCAATGCTCCCATTCCGAGCTTTTCCATTTCTTCTTTTTCAAGAATCTCATATTCGAAGCCATGCTCTTTCGCTAATTCTACCGCTTCTTCAGCTAAATCAGCAGGTGTTAGTAAATTACCTGGCGTGTTTACAAGCTTTCTAGCCCGGTTCGTTCCCATCCCATATGTATAGCCAACGTTAACCGCTTCTTCAAACGTTTCATTGTTTTCTCCGTATAATGTCACATTCTCAACACTAACATCAACTTCATTCGTTTTCTCTTTATAATCCTCGACCTCATACATACCTAGCGCAAGACCTTCACCGATTAAGACAGCTACATCTGATGCTTCTATACTTTCCCTTACGACAAAGCTTTCTACTAGAACACCAAGATTTATCACTTTATCTATTCTTGCTTGTTTAGCAACAAGTGCCATTTTTTCACGCAATGTCTCGGTCGAGAATTCAGTTTTCTCTCCAAGCCCAACAACAAACACCATTTCTGAATTAAGTTGACCAATGGTATAAACCTTTTCCACATCTTTTAGTTTTGTTTTTTTAAGCTTCGTTAACTGTCCTTTTAGTAAATCGTTAATCTTATCAACCTCTGGATGGAAAGTTCCATTGCTAAAAACTCCGACAACAACAGCATCATGTTTGTTGTTGGAATCAAATGTTGAGGAAATTGTAAACATTTCATTCACTCCTTTTAAATATACTTCTATCTTTTATTATAGCCTCATATGTATTTCAACGATCGAAATTATTTTTACAATCCATAAAATGCAATTGCTTAACGAACACTAAAAATATCCTTCCTTTTTATGTTATAATGAATCACAATCTTATGGGTCATTTATGATAAAAAAGGTTGTTCAAAAAGGTTGCTTTAAACCTGTTTTGAATACTTCCTTAAAAGGTATAAAGGTCTAAAAAGGAGTTATCTTACTTGTTAGAAAGGACGTTATAACCAACAATGGAATTATTTGAAAATTTCCCTTTATGGGCAGCGCTATTTGCGATTGGTTTTGCTCAATTTGTCAAAGTTCCACTCGCCTTTATTGCAACAAGAAAAGTAGAATGGGCTTTACTTACAAGTACAGGAGGTATGCCAAGTTCACACTCAGCTGCTGTTACTGCTTTATCTACAGCCATTGCACTTGAATTTGGACTTGATTCTTCATTTTTTGCTATCTCTGCAGTCTTCGGAATCATTGTCATGTTTGACGCAACCGGGGTCAGACGCCATGCCGGTTATCATGCAACTGTTATAAACCAACTTGTAGGTGATTTTAATAAGCTAGTCGACGAAGTAAAGTCTTGGCCTAAAAAAGAAGGCGTGGAAAAACGAAAAGAGTTGAAAGAGCTATTAGGTCACCAACCTATTGAAGTCTTTTTTGGTGCTGTGCTCGGTATCTTCTTAACATTAATTCTTCACGCTGTTATTCATTAACATTTATAAAAAAATATAATCTCCAAGAGAGGAGAATCGGCTATGAGGATCATTTCCATTTGTCCAAGTAACACAGAACTTATTGCTTATTTAGGGTTAACATCTCATTTAATTGGGGTTGATGATTTTTCTGATTGGCCCAAATCGATTGCAGGCTTACCACGACTTGGTCCAGACCTATCTATTCGAATGGATGAATTAGAATCATTAAACCCAGATCTTGTCCTTGCCTCTCTTAGTGTTCCTGGGATGGAACGGAATGTAGGCGAACTAAAAAGAAGAGGGATTCCTCATGTCGTGTATAACCCTAACTCCTTAAAAGAGATTAAGGAAAATCTTATTGACCTTGGCGAGCGTACAAACAAAGTAACAGAAGCAAACATCATCATAGAGAAATACGACAACTTCCTACAGCTGTATCAAGAAAAATCGCGCCATATAAAACCTGTTAACCTCTACTGGGAATGGTGGCCCAAACCCGTTTTTACACCTGGTAAGAAAAATTGGTTAACGGAAATTAGCCAATTAGCAGGTGGCCGGAATGTTTATGATCATGTAGATCTTGCAAGTGTTCAAACCAATTGGGAAGATGTTTATCAGCAAAAACCAGATCACATATGCCTTGCTTGGGTTGGCATTCGCACCGAAAAAATCAAACCAGAATTACTTTGGAAACGTCCAAATTGGTCTGACTTACAGGCACTCCAAGACAATCATGTACACACTTTAGAGGAAGATTTATATTGCCGCCCCTCACCGCGATTACTACTGGGTTTAAAAAAACTAGCAGCACTCCTACATCCCGGTGTCATGCCTGATAACGACGGACTTGATCCACTCTTACCAAATCGTTTATCTTAAATACAGAAAATGAAAGATTAACTTAAAGTGACGTGCAATCTGTAATAACCTTTTTTACAGATTGCACGTCACTTCCTTCTATCTATTGATTGTTTATTTGATTTCTAAACACTTGAACCGCATCGTCTTCATTTAAATTCTTTAATACTTCCTCAGTCAAAGTTCCGTCTCCTTTTTTTACGAGATAAACCTCCACTTCTTGTTTACCCCATTCATTATAGACTTCGCTGATCGTATCATAATATAAATCAATTCTATGTCCTTTTATAGCAGAACCGGTATCCGCCACAACCCCATAACCATAACCAGGAATAAACAACACAGTGCCAATTGGATAGACACTAGGATCCGCTGCAATGGTGGAGTATAAATCACGTTTAACTTTAACACCAGAGAAGGTTATCCCATAACCGGGGTGATTTGGATTTTTCCCCGTTGATTCATATCCTGCTGTATAACCAGTAGCAACTACAGTTTGCGAAGGGTACTGAGACCAATCAATGGCTTCCTCTAAAGCAACTGGTTCTGATTCAACAATATCTTGAGACATCGACTGTTCTTCTGTCCTTACCATAGGTAGGGATCTAAATCGTAAAGATGTTCCCTTATACGCACTATCACGAGCCGTATTGAACAGCTCTTCTGATCTGGTTTCAATACTTTCAATCATCCATTTTTGAAGTTCAGCAGCACTTACTCCTGAGAAAGTATGGAACGTTGTCAACAACGCAATCATAAATAAGCCGCTCATAAAAACTCTACGACTAAATTTTTTCAAGATTACCAAAAAATTTCACTCCTCTCATGAAAACAGCATTTCCAGTGAGATGTGAAAATATACTAACAAATTGGTGGAAAATTTAAACAATGAGAAAATAATAAGAAAAAAGCTCGCGACAAAGAGAACTTTCTTATTTCTATAATTCCATTCCAAATCTTTCCATGCATTTCATCACATTAATTTCTTAACACTTTCAAAACATCTCTAGCACAAATTTTTTCGATTGTGCCCAATATATAAAAAAAGCCTTCCTACTGGAAGACCTTTCTTAAAACATTTGATACCCTCTGACACGTAACATCTTTATGACAACCCCTGCGATAATAGCTCCAACAAATCCACACGTTAAAACTAAAATATCTACTACTTGAAGCGCCATTAGTTCAGCCCCAAGTAAAGAAAACGTTGTAGCTGGTGCAGTGAAATAATCAAAAAATCCAACGTTATCAACGATTAATATAACAATAATCGGATAGGCAATGGCCATTATCCAAGTTGAACGCAGTACCATATTCAATAAAAAACCAATACCAAAAAATAAAATTAAGAATAGAACCATCGAAATAACTAATTGTGGTAAATTCACGTCTTGCACCCCCGTATTCCATTATAAGTTTACTTAACACGGGACTTTTAAGTCAACTGTATATCATGAATTCTTTGTGGCAATTTCCCTTTTGAAGAGGCAAACCTTTTTTCTTTAGATAAATCCTCCCTATTTTTGCCAGTAAAGTTGCTTATTCACCATATATAAAGCTAGATCATATCGATCTAGCTTAACTTTTCATTCTCTTACTTCGATTGAGGTTCTTGACCATTCCCTTTACATTGACCGCATGTTTCACTTCCTCCAAGTAAAAGTTGGAAGTAGCCTGTACCTTTACAATATGGACAATGTTCCGATGGGTTATGTGTATATAAATGACTCATTTATAACACTCCTTGTTCTAATTTAAAGTGATAAAGAAATATTATCAGAAATATTAAAAAAATAAAAGTTCGTCAAATTATCTCACTAATCCATGTAAGCGATAACAAGTAATGTTCTCTTTACATTTTATCTATCTTCTCACTTCTTTATGTATACTAAAAAAGCGAATGCATACATGCAATCGCTTTTTTGATAAGGAGAGTAATTCACTCTGCTTTCCTATTACATTGGATTTTTCCCTCTTTTTAGAACGAGTCCTGGTCCACCTAATAAGAACAGGTAACGGTTATCAATCATTTTCTTCATAAAGTTAGCAGATGAACCGAATACCTTCCTTGTTCCTACTACACCGATAGCCTCTTTCCCACCAAGTGAAGCAACTGTTCCTTTAATGTCAGGCTTAAACGTCTTTAACGAGTCACCTTTCATTAGGGCTTTAATGTTGTTTGCACAAACTTCAGCCATTTGCATTGCAATTTGTGCAGTTGGAGGATATGGACGATTGATTTCTTCATTAATAAGAAGAGCACAGTCACCAATAATGAAAATATCTTCGTGTCCAGGAGCACGTAAGTCTGGATCCACTTTAATACGTCCACGCATTGCGTCAAAACCAGATTTTTCAATGATCGCACTACCACGAACACCAGTAGCCCATACAATTGTTTCGGCTTTAATTTCGTCACCACTTGCAAGAGTAACGCCTGTTTCTGTTACTTCTTTAATTGGGCAGTTAATTTTAAATTCAACTCCACGGCTTTCTAAAAGATTCATGGCATATTCAACTAACTCTGGATCAAACCCAGGTAAAGCTGTTGGAGCTGCCTCAATTACGTACATTTTTACTTTTTCACGCGGTACATCATAGTGTGCACATAATTCAGGCAATCGCTCAGAAAACTCACCAATAAACTCAATACCTGTAAAACCAGCACCCGCAACGATAAATGTTAATAGCTCATCCTGCGGTTCAGGTGTATTATTGTATTTTGCAAACATATATTCAATATGTTCTTTAACTTCACGTGCTCCGTTTACTGTCCACTTACTAAAAGCATGTTCGTGAACACCAGGTACGCCAAATGTTTCAGCTTCAGAACCTAGTCCAACTACAAGGTAATCAAACTCAAGTTCTCCATTTTCAAGAACAACTTTCTTTTCTTCACGTTTGATTTCAACAACATTGTCTTTGATAAACTTAATTTTATTCAGATCCAAAACGCTATTGATCGGCATACGAGTACGATCTGGAGATAGAGTTCCAGCTGCTGGTTCGTGTAACCAAGTTGTTTGATAGTGGTACTCATGCTTATTGACTAACGTAATGTTTGCTTCATTGTGTCCAAGTTGTTTAGCTAAGCGTGACGCTGTGATCATTCCTGCATAACCCGCACCAAGAATAACGATATTCGGTTTCTTCAATCCAATCACTTCCATATTCTTTTTATTTTTATTTTTTTTTTAACTCTCCCGAAAACATTGTGATTAATTTCACGAACTTAGTTATAATAAAAGATAAGTAAGAATGATAATTTCGTTAACTATTCACAAATACAAATTTAATAATATGGCTTTTTGACTTTTTTTTCAACATCTTTTCTTATTTAATTCAGCTTTTTTAAAAAAAATTCTACATTTACTTACTCTTAATGTAAACGAAAACATTAAAATTATGCGCAACAACTGTATTCCTTTCTTTTTTAGTGGTTGTTGACACAGTCATCGTGAACTTTTGATTTGTCTCCTCGTTGGGCCTTATATATATGGGGTTTGACAAGTAAGCGCAATTCGAAATATCGCCAACATAAAAGTGGGAAAACAAACCTAAAAAGGTATTTACACAAAGGAGATAATGTCCGAACGTCTCCTAGAAAATTGTAACTAAAAATCGCAACAGGCATCGACGAAGCACCCACTTCCGTTAACAATGCAAAATTCTTATAGTATAACAAAATATTATTAATATTAGAATTTATCACAATTAGAACAGGTGAATTTTGTCCAATATGTAGTTTGAAGCTCTCTACACACAATACAATAGGGGAGTTTGGGCTTAATTCTTTGCTTTAACTCCCATAATCTTAAAATAAGACAAGTTTGGGCTTTAATTGCTATTCTCACCTTATTTTGATCTTACAAGTTCAGAGGTCGACGGTCATTAGTTAAAGCGGCTAACATAAGAAGGGTAAATTAGTTTATATGTCCATATAAAGTTCTCTTACTTCTTAAACCACATACGTTTACAAATACATATTCTTCACGCCACTAACAGTAATAAAGTACCGTGACCGATAGGCATTCTGTGTAAGAACGTTAAATCTTTTAACAGTGTTTATTAAAAAATTACTATCAAGAAGATCTACAGTTAAAACAGGAACTAACCAGAAAAATCTCCTGATCATTCTAATTCAAATAAAAGCACGTCTAGTAGCGATTTAAGTACACAAAAAAAGACCTTTCTAACGATCAAACTCGTAAAAAAGGCCTTAATATATTCAAATTAGCACTCTTCTGGCGTTCCTGCATTCGTGGCTGTTTTAAACGATGTACCACATCCACACGACGCAATAGCATTTGGATTATCGATTGTAAATCCACCGCCCATCATGTTTTGCTTGTAATCTACAACAAGCCCTTTAATGATTGGTTCACTTTCTTTATCAACTAATACAGAAAGACCATTTATATCTAAAAGTGTATCTTCATCATGTTTTTCTGAATCAAAACCCATTCCATATGAAAGTCCACTACAGCCGCCACCCTTAACACCAATACGAAGCATTAAGTTCGTTTCACCTTCAGCTTCCATCATATCTTTAATTTGGCTTACCGCTGCATCTGATAATGTAATCATGAGATCCCTCCTAATCGCTATTACAATTAGTATACCCTTTCAGGTCTTGAACCTCAAGCGATCTACTCACGGAATTTCATCTCAGTAAGAAAACGAACGTTGCCAATTAGTTTTGGTCTTTTTTACTTCTAATAAAATCATTTTATTATGTGCATCATCTAATTCTTGACTATAACGAAGTACGATAGGATGACTCATTCCGTATTGTTCTGCGGCACTAGTCATTTTATTACGTAATTCTTCTATTTTTTCCATACACGCTTTTTGTTTCAATACTTTATTCATCTCCATCACCCTCTCCAAAGAAAGATTTTCTCTTTCTACAGCTTCATTATAGTATTAAAGTAATAGTACCAAACAAAAGTAAATAAATACAATATGATAACTACTAAATAAAAGGATTTTTTTTATTGAAAATTACGATTTAATGAAATTTTTAATTACCTTTGTTTTCCCATTAAAATGCTATTTCTTTCTTTAATCTTATTCTGATAGTATAATAATAGGCAAACACAAAAGAATATAAACCTTTTTTATTAAGTTCTATAAAAAGAAGCAAAATCCTTCTTACTTATAGTCAAACTTCCAATAGAATACGATACGGTTTATTATATCGAAATGGAGGACAAGTGGATGGGAATTATATTAACTGATACAAAACTGCAAGACATTGCAGAAAAAGTAAACCACGGCGAACGTCTTACAATAGAGGATGGATTATATTTGTTCGATAGTCCAGATTTACTTGGGATTGCGCAGTTAGCGAACCAAGTCAATTATAAAAAAAACAAAGATCATGTTTATTTTATCGAAAATCTATACATCAATCCAACAAACGTCTGTGAAGCCAATTGTGGCTTTTGTGGTTTTAAACGTAAGCCTGGTGAAGAAGGCGCCTATACAATGGATAGTGACGCATTGCTTGAGTATGTGGAGAAAAGATGGAATGACAACATCCGTGAATTCCATATCGTAGGCGGACATAACAACGAGATTCCTTTTGACTACTACTTAGATACAATTCGCACATTAAAAAAACATTACCCTCAAGTAACAGTAAAAGCATATACAGGGGCTGAAATTGAATTCTTTTCTCGTATTTCAAGTTTATCTATGAAAGAAGTGCTCGAAGAATTAATTAAAGCTGGTTTGGATACTCTTCCTGGTGGAGGAGCTGAAATCTTAACCGAGCGTTATCGTTTAAAAATGAGCCCTGATAAAGCTTCAACCGATCAATGGTTAGAAGCTCATGAGATTGCACACAACCTAGGTTTAAAAACACATGCAACGATGCTTTACGGTTCAATTGAGACAAAAGAAGAGCGCCTTATTCATATGGATCGCCTTCGCCAACTTCAAGATCACACGAATGGTTTCATGGTATTTATCCCACTTGCAATGCAACCAAAAAGTATCAACGCTGGTATTAAGCGCCGTACAACGGCTTATGACGATATGCGCACATTAGCGATTAGTCGTTTAATGCTAGATAACTTTGATCACATCAAAGCATACTGGATTAACATTGGCGTTCAACTAACACAAATGGCGTTAACATTTGGTTCAAGTGATATTCACGGTACACTGATCGAAGAGCGCATTTCACATGCGGTTGGGGCTTTAACATCTTCAGGGATTACCCGCGACGAGCTTGTTTACCTGATTAAGAGTGCAGGAAAAACTCCAGTTGAACGGGATACGTTTTATAATGTGATTAAGACCTATTAACAAAAAACGCTAAGGAACACACCAACTACGTGCCCCTTAGCTTTTTTTGTTTAATTAAACATTTAATTAATTTTTCTTTGTGTTAGAAATGGACTATTCATGCACGAAACAACACGCTAGTAAGTTTGTTTGATTAGCTATAACTGATTATAAGAGAACTTTTTTTCTTAAGTGAGTTCAGTCAGGGATAAACACCTAGTAAGAAGGCAAAAAAAACAGTTTGACATAAAATTGTCTTCCTGGTTTAAGATTCTTATTTCCTTTCAAAAACACCTTCACATATTACCTCGGCAGCACCCTTCATGAGTACATTCCCGTCTTCTTGCCAAGTGATTGCTAAATCTCCTCCGAGAAGATGAACAATGATTTCCTCTCCTTTTTGGCAGTAACCATTAAGAACTGCTGCAACGACCGCAGCACAAGCGCCTGTCCCACAAGCTTGCGTGATGCCAGATCCTCTTTCCCATACTCGAAAGTGGAGCTCAGTCCCTGAAACCACTTCTACAAATTCAACATTAACCCACTCAGGGAAACGACCATCTTTTTCCATTTTAGGTCCGATTGTTTCAACTGCGGCTCGATCAATATCTTTCACAAACATTACAGCATGCGGATTTCCCATTGAGACGGCTGTGATTTCTAACATTTGACCGTCCAATTCAAAGGGTTCTCCAATTACTTGTTCTTGCTCCTCGCCTAACATCGGTATAGAATGTCTCAAAAGGATCGGATTTCCCATATCAACACTCACGGTCTGAACTCTTCCTTCTTCTACATGAACGGTAGCCTCAACTAAGCCACCCAACGTCTCTATTTTAAATGTTTTACTTTTGACATACCCATTTTCATAAGAAAATTTAGCGACGCAACGTAGTCCATTGCCACAATTTCTCGCTTCAGAGCCGTCATTATTAAAGACTCGCATCTTTACTGAAGCGACATCCGATGGACAGATAAGGATCATTCCATCTGAGCCAATTCCTTTATTTTTATCAGCGACTTCAATCGCCAATGGTGCAAGTTTTTCTTGATCAAGCGTTTGTTTAAACAAATCGACGTAAATATAGCTATTTCCTAATCCATGCATTTTTGTGAATTGCAATTGATTCAATCCTTTCTTAACTTCTTATCTGTCCAAAAATAATCTTCATCTGCTTCAAGAATGGTAAGTCTCCCATTACAGCATGGTAAAATTAAATTCGTTTTAATATTTTCTCGTGCCCTATTAAAGTCTGATTTTTTCATATTGGTTAACACATTCTCTTCACCACATAAAGGACATGTTTGTAAATATATATCATTAAACAGGCGCTCATATGGCCAGGTATTTACAAATGGGATTACATCCACCTGTTTACACTTCCTTCCCCGTTTATCTCTATTAGTTTGAGTTTTTTCAAAGAGGTGAAATGGGTACCTTTTTGAGCTCTTAAAAAGCATGTTAACTATAATCTAAGCAGTGGTTCCGCTCATTGCTTAGATTGAAGAGAAAAAGGTAAAATTCGACCTTTTTCCCTTCTTATAGACGCGTTTATCTTATAATTGCAATGGCTCCACTCACTGCGCGCCTGTCCGAGAAAATCGCTCGAACAGGCTTAAAACCCTGCAGTGGTTCCGTTCATTGCTTAGATTGAAGGGAAAAAGGTGAAGTTCGACCTTTTCCCCTTCCATCTACATCGGGTTTTCTTCTAGGAAGGTATATATATTTTCAACGAGTTCCTCGTTTGTTTCACCGGATACATATTCTCCATTTACAAGAGCAAACGGTTCAACTGCGCAGTTTCCGCAATTACTTAGACATCCGTACTCGATAATATCTAGATTAGGATCTTTCTCTAATTCTTCCATTGCTTTTTGTGTTCCACTAGCTAAGTTACTTAAGCAAAATTCAATAATTGGACGCATATTCTCACCTCTTTAATCTACTTCTTAATGCTACTCTCGTGTGGGAAAGAAGTCAATTCTGGTATTTCTTTTATTCCTCTTTAATAAAGTTTTTTAAAACAATTCACAAATTTGTTGTTTTTTTAGGATTTCCTCGATATAATCAGAACTGACCGGGGTCACTTTTCATTGAGGAGATAACGTTATGAATGAACGAGCAAAAAAAGTAAAGACAAAAGAACGGATCGAACAAGCAGCATTAGCTCTTTTTCGAGAGAAAGGCTATTCACGAACAACCGTTCAAGAAATTACAAAAGCTGCTAAAGTTGCTAAAGGCACATTCTTTAATTATTTTCCTACTAAAGATTCAATCATGCAATCGCTTGCCAAAGAACGTCTTCAAGCGGTTATGCCATACGTTCAACAATCACGCTTTATAAATAGACCTTTATCGATTCGATTACGGACTTATTTACAATTTATTTTAAATGATTATGACATTTACCCATCTCTAACCATTGAAATATGGAATCATGTACTCAAAGAGCAAACAATACTCTTTGCTCATTGGCATGAACTTTTACAAGATGCTCAAACTAAAGGGGAAGTGAACCCGGCAGCCTCGGTCTTCACATGGACTCATATTATTCATAGTTTGATCTCGCACGGCATTCAAACCTTTGCAACTGAACCGACAAAAGTACGTTTGCTCGAAAGCGTTATGACTTTGGTCGATACCAGTCTTGAAGCACTTATCGAAAAAAGGGGATATCCACTTATGAAAAAACTAGTTATTTTAGGCGGCGGTTATGGCGGTATGCGTGTTCTTCAACGATTTTTACCTGAAGGCTTACCTGAAAATGTTGAAATTACACTAATTGACAGACTACCCTATCACTGTTTGAAAACAGAATATTATGCTTTGGCAGCAGGAACAGTAGCAGATCATCATCTACGGGTTAGCTTTCCTGAAGATGCAAGACTAGCGATCAAATACGGGACGATCACAAATATCGACTTACAAGATAAGACCGTTGAGCTAGCTGGTGATGAATTTGTACCGTATGATAAATTAATTATCGGTCTCGGCTGTGAGGACAAATATCATAATGTGCCCGGTGCATCTGAATTTACACATAGTATCCAAACGATGGATAAAACAAGAAAAACATACGAAACACTTAATAATATTCGGCCTAATGGTATTGTTTCAATTGTCGGAGCTGGATTAAGCGGAGTCGAACTTGCAAGTGAACTTAGAGAAAGTCGTCCGGATATATCAATTAAGCTTTTTGATCGTGGCGAAATTATCTTGTCTATGTTCCCACGCAAACTCAGCACTTATGTACAAAATTGGTTTATTGATCACGGTGTTGATGTTTATAACAAATCAAACATTACAAAAGTCGAAGATGGCATTCTTTATAATCACGATGAAGCTATTGAATGCGATGCGATTATTTGGACAGCTGGTGTACAGCCTGTTGAAGTCGTTCGTAATCTTCAAGCAGAAAAAGATTCCCAAGGCAGAGTCGTATTAACACCTCAGCACTTCCTTCCAAATAACGAAGATGTTTTTATTGTTGGTGACTGTGCAAGTCTACCACATGCTCCGAGCGCGCAATTAGCTGAGGGGCAAGCTGAACAAATTGTAATGATCTTGAAAAAACAGTGGGCTGGTGAAGCATTGCCGGAAGAACTACCACGTATCAAGTTAAAAGGTGTACTTGGTTCCCTAGGGAAAAAACACGGGTTTGGCTTAATGGGTGACCGTACTTTGCTCGGTCGTGTCCCACGTGTTTTAAAAAGTGGAGTGCTCTGGATGTATAAGTATCATTCCGGCTCGTAAATAATGAAAGACCAAATCAGCTTAGTGATTTGGTCTTTTTTGCTATCTAACAGTATTAGGAAGTTCGGATCAGAAACCAACTTCCCCCAATTATAAACGAACAATTACGCCATCGATTACACTGAATCAGCTAAGTTGTTCAATTTTCTCGAAAATACTTTTTAAATTTGGATTTCCTTCTGCAACAACCTCGTCTTCTAACACAACTAGTGGATAAAAGTACTCATCATCTTTGATAGCATCGGAAAACTTAATATGTGTTTCATCAATACCTGGATGCTCAATATCGATGTATGTAAACTCAAACGAAGTCTCGGGAAATTTGCGAGTAATCGCTGCCTCTAACCATTCCATCGTTTCCTTTGCACTTGGTAAATGAATGCAACTAGCACATTTTACTTCTGCCCCATATACCGTCACTTTTATTGTTTCCGCCAACTCTTCACACCCTTTTTATTGCCTTATTTATGCACCATTATAATATACATGAGCAATATTGGATAGCAAACGACTATTGCTGCTTTCAATTGCTATCAGGAGTGTCACGCACGTCTTTCCAAATTTTCACTTAATAATGAGCGGAAAATCAAGCAGAAACATGGATTTTTTTTTGAAACACCATTATAATAGGTAGTAGAAAGGAGTTGTTTGAAATGGCAACAGCTGAAATGGTTGATCAAGTTAGTGAAGTATTAGATAAGCTTCGTCCTTTCTTGCTACGTGATGGCGGGGATGTTGAACTCGTTGATGTAGAAGATGGAGTTGTAAAAGTACGTCTTCTAGGCGCTTGCGGATCATGCCCAAGTTCTACGATTACGTTAAAAGCAGGTATTGAACGCGCGCTTCTTGAAGAAGTTCCAGGCGTAAAGGAAATTGAGCAAGTCTTTTAATAGGAAAACGCCCGACATTAGTCGGGCGTTTCTTTTTTTGAATAAGAAAGTATTAAAGTGACGACAGGATGGGATGACAACTACTCGAAAGAAGAGCAATCGATCCAAACGCTTTTTAGTCGAACGCAAGAAAAAACCAATAGTCGTTCAACTAAAAAGAAGGCAACGGTTCCTCTCATTGTAGCTAAGAAAAAACCGCTCTGGTTCATTCTTTTTCACATATAAAATTGCTCAAACATTGACTCTGCTTCTTCATATGAATTAAAGAGAGCATCATCTTCTTCAATCGAATGGTAAAAGTCAAATAACAGCAAAGACAATTGTCCAGGATTCATGGGATCTCGCGCGATCGTTGCTTCTTGTATAGTTGAAACGGTTTGGGTATGTGGGTTTCGATAAATGATATACACTTGTTGTCCTTCTTCTAATTGCTGAATATCAATCATGACGGACCTCCCTTTTTTAGTGGTTTGCCCGCCATGATTAGAAACTATTCAATTTATTTGAGCAGACGTTTCTTTATGTGAAACACCTTTTTTTACTTGAATGCCTTCTTTTGCTGGTCGTAATACAGCCACTTCAAACGCAGGGAAATGACGTTGAAGTTTTTCTTGTATTTCTTCCCCACGCTTAGCGGGAGCTAAACATAACATCGTTGGTCCAGCTCCGCTTAAAGCAGCCCCATAAGCCGATGTTTCTTCTTGTACGACACGAATGACTTCTTCAAGATGAGGAACGAGTTCACGGCGATACGGATGATGAAATAAATCCTCATTCATCATTTTCCCCGCAGCTTTCCAATCTCCCTGAAGCAAAGCAGCCACTAAAACATTTGCGACACTACTTGCTCTTACCGCTTGACGATAGTCAAGCTCTGATGGCAAAACCCCACGTGCCTTCTTTGTTTTTAATTCTTCAGAAGGAACGAGTAAAACAAGATCGACTTCGGGTATTCCACCGTATAATACATTTGTAGAAGTTTCCGTATGCGTCCCAATAACAAGGCCTCCGTAGATAGAAGCTGCTACATTATCTGGATGACCCTCCCATAAACTTGCAAAGCGAACTTTCTCCTCAACAGAAAGTGGTTCTCCAACTAATTGATTAGCGAGTTCTATCCCTGCAACTATCGCGGCAGCACTACTACCGAGACCACGTGCGAGCGGGATATCACTAATCATCTCCACATGACACGGTGGAAGATCTTGACCAAGTTCTTTCGCGACATGCGCCGCTACTTGATAAATTAAGTTATCTTCTCCTGTTTCAATCCCTTGTAAATCAACTGAGGAAGATGCAAACAGCCATTGATCAGACTGTTGCACTTCAAGAGTTAAAAAGCGATTAACCGCAAGACCAACTGAATCAAAGCCAGGCCCTAGGTTGGCAGAGCTGCCAGGAACCGTAATGGAGAATGGTTCTAGGCTCATGAAGTGACACCGCCTTTAAGATGAGCAAGAAATGCTTCTTTATCGTTTGGTAAAACAGTCGGTTTCACTAATACTGTATCGATGGCTGTGTTCGGGTCCTTTAAGCCATTTCCTGTTAATACACAAACGACTGTAGATCCTTTTTTGATCTCACCAGATGCAATTTGTTTTTTCAGTCCCGCAAGAGAAGCACATGATGCCGGTTCAGCAAAAACGCCCTCACGACTTGCGAGCAATTGATACGCTTCTAGAATTTCTTCATCTGTTACGAAGTCAATCGAACCATTGGATTCTTCCTTCGCTACAACGGCTTTATCCCAACTAGCTGGGTTTCCAATACGGATCGCTGTTGCAATCGTTTCTGGCTCTTCAATCACTTCACCACGAACGATCGCAGCTGCGCCTTCCGCTTCGAATCCGCGCATTTCTGGAAGACCTGTACCTTTTTTCTCATGGTACTCTTTGAAACCTTTCCAGTAAGCTGTAATATTCCCGGCGTTCCCCACTGGAATTGCTAAAACATCAGGTGCTTTACCTAAAGCATCGACAACTTCAAAAGCTGCTGTTTTTTGACCTTCAATCCGGTATGGATTCACTGAATTCACAAGGGTAATCGGTTCTGTTTGACTGATTTCACGAACGATATCAAGCGCGTTATCGAAGTTCCCTTTGATTTCTAGAACTTCAGCACCGTACATAACCGCCTGTGCAAGCTTTCCTAGCGCAATCTTACCTTCAGGGATAACAACGACACATCTTAGTCCAGCACGCGCTCCATAAGCTGCAGCGGCCGCAGAGGTGTTTCCTGTCGAGGCACAGATAATCGCTTTGCTTCCTTCTTCTTTTGCCTTGGCAACAGCCATAACCATTCCACGATCTTTGAACGATCCAGTTGGATTTAAGCCTTCGTACTTAACAAAGATGTTAACGCCCCACTCTTTTGAGATATGCTCTAGCTCAATAAGTGGTGTATTACCTTCATGTAATGTAAGCAAAGGTGTTTCCTCTGTTACTGGTAAAAATTCTTTATATTCTTGGATTAACCCTTTCCAACGACTCATTTCTAGCGTCCCCCTTCGACACGATAACAGCTTTCGATCGATTCAATGACCTCAAGCTCCGATAATTTTTTATATAGATTTTGATAGTTTTCTTTGTTTGTGTGATGAGTAATCACAATAACTTCAGCTACTTCATTCCCTTCAATTGGCAACTGCAGCAACTTTTCAAAGCTCACTTCATACTCTGCAAATAAACTTGTAACAGCTTGGAATGTACCTGCCTTATCAACGACTCGCAAACGCAAGAAATACTTTGAGTCAATTTCATTTGGTTGTTTCAGCACTTTTTCATTAAGTGGTTCTTGTACCGATCTACCACAAACCCCTAAACGCATATTCTTCATCACTGTTACTAAATCAGATACAACAGCAGTAGCCGTTGGCAATGAACCCGCACCTGGACCATAGAACATTGTTTCCCCAACTGCTTCTCCGTAAACATAAACAGCATTATACTCGTTATGCACAGACGATAATGGGTGTGCCTTTGGCAGTAATGTTGGCTCAACGCTGATTTCAACACGTCCTTCATCTCGTTTGGCAAGACCAATTAATTTCATTGTATACCCTAATTGATCACAATAATCCAAATCTGCTTTTGTCACTGAAGAAATTCCTTTTACTGTCACATCATCTAAGCTAACATTCATCGAAAACCCAAGTGTCGATAAGATCGCCATTTTACGAGCTGCATCTAAACCTTCTACGTCCGCTGTTGGGTCACTTTCGGCAAAACCTAACTCTTGTGCTTGCTTTAATACATCTTCGTAAGAGCTACCGTTTTGCGTCATTTTTGTTAATATATAATTCGTTGTTCCATTTACAATTCCCATCATTTTTGTAATACGGTCTGCTGATAAACCATCACTTAAACTTCTTAAGATTGGAATGCCTCCAGCAACACTTGCTTCATAATACAGATCACAACCGTGTTCTGAAGCTACTTGTTGAAGCTCAGCACCATATAAAGCCATTAAATCTTTATTGGCTGTTACGACATGCTTGCCGTTACGTAGAGCCGTTAGGAGGTGCTCTTTCGTTGACTCTACTCCACCCATTACTTCAATTATAACATCTATATTTTGGTCAAACAGAATTTCTTCTATTTGGTCCGTCACAACGGAATCGTCAAGCTCTACCGCTCTCTTTTTTTCTATATCACGCACAAGTACTTTCTTAACAGTTACAGGACAGCCAACCTGATGACGTAATTCCTTTTGATGCCGGCTAATAATGGAAATGACACCCGTTCCTACTGTACCTAGGCCAAGTAATCCGATCCGAACTTCCGCTGCTGACATGCTCTCCACTCCTTCTCTATCTTCTTTCATGTATGTCTAAAAAACACAACTGTTTATCTATAAAGGACATTATAGACCTCTTTCTCTTGAAGTACAATAGACAATTCATAAAAATTCAGAAAAAATAAACAGAGAGTGAACTGGCAAACGTTTTTGTGTTTTAAAACATGGGATTGAAACAAAAATAGACCTGGATCCATTCCCGTTAGGACTAGAATAGATCCAGGTTTTGTGTGAACTTTGTTGTTAAAACTTTTACGTTTAGCTTAGCATTAGCCAACAGCTAAAAATTATAACCAATCAATCGGAGGTACTTGATTCGTACCAATTCCTCTCGACATAAGTACATGTTCAACAAATTCTTTTAGAAACCGTTCATTTTTATGTTCATTTTCTAGTATTTGAAAAAACTGTTGACCACGCTCGATTTTCTCATCTGTTATTTGACTCAGGTAATAGTCTTCAACCGCTTCAAAATAATGAAGAGGAAAGAGCAGTCTGGCATAAAGTAACTTCCATGAATAGCTGGTTAATGTTTTATACTGCTCATAGCCACGAATAAATGAATCAATTTTTCTCCATGAGAAATTGGTTTCCGTCCAATGTTGATCGCGAATCCATTCAGCCAAGTCACGACATGGATGGTCATATACAAATTCAGTAGGTCTTTTTATAATATCACCCTCCTCTGTTAAAACAATCCATGTGCGGTCAGTGAAGCGATGGTGGCAAATAGTGGGCTTTTCCTGTTCCATGCTTCGATCATCAATCGTTGCATCAACCACATATTGTATCGCGTTTTCAGTTAATCCCATAAAGTAAGGGTAAGAGAATAAAAAGGCTTCGTCCACATAGGAATGTGGTCCTTCATATAAAATTTGTTGGTACCATCCTTCTAATTGTTCAAGCCGAGTCTCCCATAAGTTCGGCCATTGCCCAAAAAAATCATATCCTTTCTTATGATAAGATAACTGCTTTCCATAATAATGAACCGTTGCTAGATGAGCGCCTTTTTCGTCCTCGCTCTGAAAGCGAAATACCGCTTTCCTATCCGTCTGCTCCTGACTTGGCAACTGACAAACGTACACTTCCTGACCATCAATTAATCCCGACTTTCTTTTATGAAGGGTCGTAACCGGTTCTAGAATTGATGTATCCCCTATTTGCCTCATGTAATTTGAATAGGCTAGCATCTCTTCTTCCTGTAGCAAACATTCTTCCTTCGGCAATAAAATATACGAGTTCCCTCCAGCTTCGAATCCTTCATACTCACCGATCGAAAAGCGTGATTCACAGTATATTCCATAGATGTCGTAGAGATTACGTTCAAACATCAACTTCCCTCCTCAAACTTACACTCCTTTTCCTAGTCTATGACCCAAATGAATAAAATGTGTTTACGCATAGTAGACTAGTAGTAGCAATTAATAAGATTTCAAATAAAAAAAGGGTCTTTTCCTTGAATTTACAGTTGTTCTTCTTTAATTATGTTAAATTTAAAAAGAAGAAAAAATCTGTTCCATTCAATCAGGAGTCTTTACTATTTGAACATCTTAGCTTTTCTGTCTTATAGTAGATATAGAACTAGTCGTCGGAGGTGCTACGTATGACAAAAAGAAATATGGATGAAGTTGAAACGAAAGCAAGAGAATGGCTAGTCGAACGTGGAGTGACATTAGATGATATTGCTGAGCTTGTTTATTTTTTGCAAGTGAAATATCACCCAGACCTTCAACTAGAAGTGTGCAAAGAAAATGTAGATAAAGTTCTTCGCAAAAGAGAAGTTCAAAACGCAGTTATAACAGGCATTCAATTAGATGTCCTGGCGGAGAAGAAACTTCTTGATGAACCATTACAGAATATTATTGATCGCGACGAAAGTTTATATGGAGTCGATGAGATCATCGCCTTATCCATTGTAAACGTATACGGCTCGATTGGCTTTACGAATTACGGGTATATCGATAAGCAAAAACCCGGAATTCTAGAAAGGCTTAACGACAAATCCACTGGTGAATGCCATACATTCCTTGATGATATTGTTGGTGCTATTGCAGCAGCTGCTTCAAGTCGATTGGCACATAGCGCTGCGAATACTGAATAAAAAACGAGATTCACCCAAAAAAATGAAGAGGCTACTGAAAAAGATGGGTTTTTATCTTTTTCAGTAGCCTCTAAGCAATGAGCGTAGCCGTTGCATTATTTTGCAAGCCTGCTATGAGTGGGGTTCTCATAGCAGGCGCGCAACGTGCGGAGCCATTGCTACTTAATAGACTGAAAAAGATGGGTTTTTATCTTTTTCAGCAGCCTCTAACTATGGTCTTTTTTACTTTGTGCTCTCTTTAACATTTCCAGTATCCTTTTTTATTTTTTTATAAAGTATCTAACTACACCTGCTTTTCAATAGTTTTTTGATTATCTATGCTATTTCCTTTTAAAAATACTCCTATCCTTGCTCTCACTTAAGCGTTTTTAAAGTCTAAGAACCTTCTTTACATGACATGTTATTCCATTGATCTTCTTTCCCTCCTTTTACAAGTCATCCCACTGAGCAATCCCTTTTATTTACATCTATGTTTTTTAATTTACAGATCCCCTTAAAAACAGGGGTAAATTTTTCTAACACCATAACGCTCTTTTTGATGATATGATAAAATGTAAGATTGTATACTGGGGGAATAGCATGAATAAAAAAGTTAAAATACTTATCTATATTCTTCTGGCCGCGATATGGATTATCGGAACAGATTTTATAATTGCTCAGTTAAATTTAGACCTGCAAGTCTATACAACCATTCAAAATATAAAGGCGTTGTTCTTTATTCTATTGACAAGCTTTTTTATATACTACTCCTTCATTAAACAAGAAGAAAGTAAGGCCGTGACAGCTGAAAAGGAAAAATTAGAAGCATTAATCAACTCTATGGTTGATTTCGTTAATTTTAAAGATGGTGAAGGAAGATGGACACAAGCAAATGATTTCGCTTTGAAATTATTTCAAATTGACCATGTAGATTATAAAGGAAAAAAAGATTCTGAACTTGGTGCATACAGTACTTTTTACAAAGAGGCACTTGAGTATTGTGAAGTCTCGGATGAAGAAGCATGGAAAATCGGTAAGATATCTAGATGGACTGAAAAAATTCCGATACCAGATGGAAGCACAAAAACCTTTGATACGTTAAAAATTCCGCATTTTTATGAAGATGGAACTCGAAAAGAACTAGTCGTTGTCGGTCGTGACATTACAGAACAAGTAATAGCTGAGGAACAGTTGGAACAAAAAAAACAAAAGTATAAATCCTTAATTCAATACAACCCTGAACTCGTTTATATATTAAACGCTAAAGGGGAAGTCCTTGAATTAAATCCTAAATTTGAAGTATTGACTGGGTACGACCCAAACGACTTCATAGGTAAATCCATTGTTTCGATCATCTCCGAAAAAGATAAAAAGGAAGTAAAGAACGCTTACCTTGAAATTCTTCATAAAAGACGATCGATTAAAAATAAAGAAATTGAGATCATTCGAAAAGATGGAGATAAACGGATTTTAAGATGTACAGCTGTCCCAACTGTAATCGAAAATAAAGTAGTAGGTGCCATCGGCTACGCTCATGATATTACCAAAGAAACAGAAACAGAAGAACGTTTACGTAAAACAGAAAAACTCTCTGTAGTTGGAGAACTCGCTGCAAGTGTAGCTCACGAGATTCGTAATCCACTCACATCTATTAAAGGGTTTATTCAATTTATGCAGTCAAACGACGATAAAAATGGTTCCTATTATAAAATTATGCTTGATGAGTTAGAACGCATTAATCAAATTTCAAGTGAATTATTAGCTTTAGGTAAACCGAGAGAGATTCAGTTTGAGAGTTGTGATATTAATGAAATTTTCACTAGCGTCATGTGGTTACTCGAGTCACAAGCTAACTTGTATAGCGTTGAAATTGACTACATCAGCGACAAGAACTTGCCTTTGATTGATTGTGAGCCTAATCAATTAAAACAACTGTTTATAAATATCATTAAGAATTCAATCGAGGCTAATTCGAAGAAAATAACAGTTCAAATTGGAACAAATGAGGCGAATCAATTGCAAATCACAATTCAAGATGATGGAACTGGGATCGATAATGAAAGAATTGAACGGTTAGGTGAGCCTTTCTATTCATCTAAAGAAAAAGGAACAGGATTGGGCCTTACGGTCAGCTATAAAATTATTCAATCACACCGCGGACACATCCAATTTAACAGTGATTTGAACAATGGAACGAGGGTAACCATTCTTCTTCCAATTAAAAGTGCTAGGATTGATTAATTATCATCCTAGCACTTTTTTTCATTGAACCTAAAGTTCTCACTACAGCAAACAAGTTTTTAGCTAATCTTGTACCTCTGTTTCATCAAGAAAAACAGCGGAGCCGCAGTCAGGACTTTAAGACTTTAATGCTTTTATCTAAAGGCGAAATGCGTGGAGACATTACCCTTCCCTTAGTAATCCATCAAAAGATTCCTCTTCGAACAATCTTTCATACTGTTTGAATTTCACTTCATTTATCTTTTAAAAAAACGTCAGGATTATTTAAGACCCTAACGTTCGCTTACCTTTTTATTCAAATGTCCACTCTGCTAATGAATCAATCGCATGAGTCGGCTTTTGCTCATATGACATTATATGCTCTTTGGTCGACACTCCTGTGTATACCATCAACGTATCCATCCCCGCACGGATGCCGGCAAGAATATCTGTGTGATAGTTATCACCAATCATAATCGTCTCTTCTTTTGTGAGTCCAATTACTTCCAATGCTTGTTCAACTATAATCGATTCAGGCTTTCCAATGAACTTTGGCGTGACACCAGTTGAAACGGATATTACGGAAACAAGCGATCCTGCACCAGGTAATAGACCGCGCTCTGTTGGCAACGCTACATCTCCATTTGTCGCAATAAAAGTCGCACCTGCTCTCACATTTAAAGCGGCTTTTGCAAGCTTCTCATAAGTGATCCCTCGATCTAAACCAATGACAACAAAATCGGCTTCTTCATCGACAATCTCATGTCCTTCTTCTTCCAAGGCAAATTTCAATCCTGCTTCCCCGATCATACAAACACGAGCATTTTTCTTTAATTCTGAAAGATAAGTAGCTGTAGCCATACTTGTCGTAAATACATGCTCAGTGGTAGCTGGAACGTCCATCTCTCTTAAGTGCCTCGCAACATCCTCTGGTCTCTTTGTCGAATTGTTTGTGACAAAAAGATAAGGTAACTGCCTTCTTTCGAGTTCCTTAACAAACGTTACTGCCTCATCAATTTTTTCACTGCCACGGTAGACCGTTCCATCTAAATCAATTAAAAAACCTTTGTACGCTTTCATGCTTTCCCTCTTCCTCATAAAATTCATGTACGTGCACACTGATTTGTGTACCTTTAACGTTCTTTTACTTTATAAACACAACAAGATGTATTTTCTTTTGCAATACATGATTTCCGTTCGACATGGTCGGTATTTAGCAACCTTTTAAACAATTGCTGTTCACATGAACAGGCAATCGGATACTCCCTAGCTACTTGGGCAATAGGACAATTATATTCAATAAACTCAAAAGAGCCGTCATCTACTTGCTTATATTCAACCATATAGCCACCTTCACCTTGAATGCGAGCTAATGCTTCAATTCGTTCTTGGAACGATCCTGTTACCTCTGCTTGGTATTTTTGAAAAAGACGTTCTTTTCGTTGCTCAAACAATTGATCGACGATTTCAGTGCCACTTAGGTTCACTAGATCTTTAAGTATTCCTAATGATAGGTCATTATAATTACGAGGAAACGATTCACTCCCTTTTTCAGTTAAATAAAACCTGTGAATCGGTCTCCCCATAGCTTGTCGTTCAAGCCTCGACGTTATCAATTCGTCTTTTTCCAATTCCCGTAAGTGTCTTCGAATTGCCATTTCTGTTACATCAAGTTCCGTTGCTAAAGCCGAAACGGTGAGCTCTTTATTACGTTTTAACAGTGTTAGAATAACTTGACGTGTAGAGGTCGTCTCTTTTTTCACAACGATCACCATCCTTACCTTTATTGTATGCGATGATCGTTAAATTGCAAAATAATCTAACTTATAAGGATGTTAGCATATTTTTCCAAACTAAAATTATTTGGTTTCTTCCGGTAAAAAAGCACTTACTGGTCCTAGTTCTTCCACTAAATATCGTCTGACTTCCAAAGGAAACTTTATTAATGCCTGATTATGTTCAAAGAAAAGATCAAGCAGCTGTTGGTGATTGACTTCAGCATAATTTTGTACCAATTGCTTTCTTAATCCAATTAAAGCCTTTAATGCTAGTGCATCTTCTTTGATTACCACTTTTTCGTCCTCTAAAATATCAATAATGTCTTCATATCCACCTGGATCGCGCATAATAAATCCATCTATCATGCTGTTTCCAACATCAATAATCGACTCAATAAGTACATAAGCTATTCGCTCAAGCGCAAGCTTTTGAGTTAGATCACGCATGTCCTTTAACCTGCTAATATGTCCCTCTAAATTCTCCATATAAACAAGCGTTTGTTCAATTTTTTCTCGGTCTACAAAATACATGAATAACTCCTCCACTTAATTCATCTGGTTTATAATAGTATACATCATTCACCGTCTCTAAGTCGTACGTTTCTTCACAGCTCTGCACATGGTATGATAACGATATATATAAAAGAAAGGAGTCCATAACATGTCCGAACGTTTTTACTTATATGATGAAATAGAAGAAACAAGAACACGCTTTGTCAGTTTCATGGGAGAGCACCAACGCTTTGACCTAGCGGTGGTTACGTCGTCGAGATACTACGGAAAACAACTAGTTCTTGACATACAATCAAGCCGTTTTGCCATTGTAGGACCAGATGATTTAGAAGAACCTGGTTACCTAGAACACGCGTACAACCTAACAGTTGAAGAAGCAGAAGAACTACGCTCATTCTTGCATGAAATTATTTAAATACTCACTTAATTGCAATTGATTGAAAAGAATTAAAGGAAGGACTTTCTCAATAGTAAATTACACCTCTCACGGACATAATATTTCGTAAGGAGGTGTTTTTTTATGGCAAGGCATTCTGGTTCACCTGATAAGGAAGGTCAAGTATACACCGATTTTTCCAATGTAGAAACTCAGCGAAATTTTCTCGTTGCCGAAGACTTACCTGATGGCCCTTATGGCTCACCATTCAATAAAGATAAGCCCGTTGAAAATAAGAGCACTCCTTGGTTAGAAGGCCAACGTTACTATAGTAATTTCAACTATGAGTTTAAATCCTTGCACCAAAATTTACCCAGACAATTCCCAGGTGCTCATCCCACTCATGATGATCCCAACAAGAATGAAGAGCCCCCATATACGACAAACGATTTAACGTAAAAGAGGAGACGGAAAAGGTTACTTTTTACCTTTTTCCGTCTCCCCGAAGCAAGACAGTCAAAGAAAACAGCCTAAGTTTATGAACTTGGCTGTTTTTCTTTTTCCTCTTTCATGCGCTTAATAACAAAATAGGCACACCCAAAATTACAAAATTCATATAAGTAATCGGGCAATGTACTTATTTTTGTATCATGAGTTGACTTTTTATGACGGTCATCAAAGAAGCCTCTCAGCCTAAGTTGATTATAGCCCCAATCCCCGACAATATAATCGTATTTATTTAAAACATCAGAGTACCGGGCTTTAAAAGCCTCTTCATCCCAACCATCTTTTACATCTTCTACCACTTCATAGTGCATCCCTTGAATGCGAACCATCTGGCTCACCTCTCCATTTTAGCTTACCTTATTATACCACATCTCACTTTAGACAACAGCTTTTCCTCTTAAGACACCATCATTTACTAGCATTAAAACAACGTCATTATGGTCATTCTTAAGAAGAGGAGGTTTGATATGTTAAAAAAATCATTACTTATCAGTGGTCTTGCCAGCATGATGCTTGTTACAGGCTGTCAAATGCCGGAGCAAGGACAGTCACTGCAACGAACATCCAATTACGATAGTCATCAACCCAACGGTGGACATTACCCGATTAACCAAGTAAACCAAACTCAAAGTTACACACACTACGGATATCAAAGATACGACAGAGATCACGTTAATAACAATGGTCATCAAGATGTTATTCCTGCTGTCGACCGCAGTTTATTAGCTGATTCTGTCACACGTTTAGTATTAACCAACGATGTAGTCAATGAAGCGGGTACTCTTGTGACTGATAAATACGTTCTTGTTACGTATGATACACAAGCCGATAATCGCGAATACGTCGCAGATCAAGTAAAACGAAGTGCTTTATCGATCGTTCCTCGTTACTATGAAGTTTATATATCAGATGAACCAAATCACTTTGATGAGATTGAACGTTTCCAACACATGACTTCAGGTGCAACTGGTATGGAAGGAACACTTGATCAAACGATCAAGGAGATGACACAATCATCTCCCCAAGGGCAATATAACGAAGAAACAGACGACAATTTAAAAATTATGCAACAAAAACAAAGACGACTAATCGATAAGTAACCAAGTTTCTTTAACAGGATTAGTTTAAGACCAAATCGCAGAATGATTTGGTCTCTTTTATGGGATTGGACTCTCGTTTCGTTATTTTGACTAAAGGTCATTTAGACATCTAACAGACACAGGTTCAGCAATTGAGTAAAAAGGTTCTTTCTAGACTTCACGCATTATAAGTTCCGTTATTCTCTTAACTACCAGGCAATTGCCCATAATCCAGAAGCAAGGAAAAACACTCGGATCTACTATGATTCGAGTGTTTTAATCTGCTTTTGAACGTTTCCTTCTCACCACTCGTTATAACAACCAATAACGAAAAGACCACTCGTTATAACAACCAATAACGAAAAGACCACTCGTTATAACAACCAATAACGAGAAGACCACTCGTTATTGGTTTGTTACTTTCTTTGCTTCGGCGCGTACTTGGGCTTCGTTTACTTGCTCGTCCGCGTGGTAAGAAGAGCGCACGAGTGGACCTGCTTCACAGTGGTTAAAGCCTTTGCTTAATGCGATCTCTTTTAATTCGGCAAATTCATCAGGGTGATAATATCTTTGTACTTTTAGGTGCTTTTTCGTTGGTTGTAAGTATTGACCAATCGTCATAATATCTACATTTGCTGCTCGTAGATCATCCATTGTTTCAATAATTTCTTCTTTCGTTTCACCAAGACCAATCATCAAGCTTGACTTCGTCGGGATGTCTGGGTGCAATTCTTTCGCACGACTTAAAAACTCAAGCGTACGCTCATAGGTAGCACGCGCACGAACCTTTGGCGATAAACGACGAACCGTTTCAATGTTGTGATTCATTATGTTTGGCCGAGCGTCCATTAGTGTTTTTAAATTATCCAAGCTACCAAGCATATCAGAAGGCAAAACTTCAATTGTACAGAATGGATTACGACGTCTGACAGCACGAACCGTTTCTGCATAAACAGCTGATCCACCATCTTTAAGATCATCTCTTGCCACAGCTGTAATAACGACATGCTTGAGCCCCATCATTTCAACAGATTCTGCTACACGCTCTGGTTCTTGCAAATCCAGTTCATTAGGTAACCCAGTTTTCACTGCACAAAAACGACAGGCACGCGTACAAATGTCTCCAAGAATCATAAAGGTTGCCGTTTTACGAACAGCCCAACATTCATGAATATTTGGACAACGAGCTTCTTCACATACAGTGTGAAGATTCTTCTCTCTCATCATCTTTTTTAACCCAGTGTAAGACTCATTCGTGTTTAATTTTATCTTAAGCCACTCGGGCTTACGTAAATGTTCTGCTTTCTTTGACATTCAGTTACACCATCCAATCTTCAATTTGTCAAATCAATCGTTCTGTCTCTCACAACGGCTCTTAGAAAATTGCTCAGAGCATGCGTAAATTATGTAGAGACTTCCCACAATCTCTTGAACAAATTTTCTTTATACTACTTTATCATGATTTCCGATAAATAACCAAGTGAGCGCTCAAAATTTCCAATGATTCACACCAATTTTTTCAGCCTTTTAACCCATACTATATAAAGAGAAAAAGCACGGATTCAAAATCAGTTGTTCAATTTAAAAGGAAGAAAGGAGCCTAACCATGCGATTTAAAAAAACCATCGTATTAGCACTTATAGTCGTGTTTGTTTCTCTTCCCTTCGTAACTTATGCGGCCGATCAGAAGGCAGATCTTACTTCTGAACAAATATACGAGAAACGAATGGATTTATATAAAAAAGTGGAAACTCTTACTGGTGTGACCTGGGAATACTTGGCAGCTGTTGATACGTATGAACGTGGTCTTAGACGAGCCTTAAATAATCGACCAAAAGAAGAAGGGTTCATTTCAATTTATTTTAATGAGGATGAATGGGCTGGTGAATTTAACCCTGACAAAGCAGATACGAATCCTCTATCTATCCAGATGTTTGGAGGAGTCGGGCTTGATGGGGATGGGGATGGAGTAGCTGATCGATTCAATGATGAAGATGTTCTATATACCCTTGCTCACCAAATTGAACAGTATGGTTTGAACGAAGAAGATTTTAGAATCGCTTTATGGGAAAAATATAAACGTGATCAATCGGTTCGAATTATACATGGGCACGCTCTTGTTTACGAAAAGTTTGGCCAATTGAACTTAAATGACCACGCATTCCCTATGCCACTAAATTATAATTATAGCTATAACAATACATGGGGTGACCGTCGCGGATGGGGAGGTCGACGCATTCACGAAGGCACTGATATTTTTGCAGGCTATAACGTCCCCATTCGAGCGACAGCGTATGGTCGTGTAGAAATTAAAGGTTGGAATAAATACGGTGGTTGGCGAATTGGTATACGTGATTTAGATAATATCTATCACTATTACGCACACCTAAGCGGCTTTGAAAAAGGAATTGAAGAAGGGAGCATTGTCGCTCCAGGTGATGTAATCGGCTATTGTGGAAGTTCTGGATACGGAAAGCCAGGAACTCAAGGGAAATTTCCACCGCATCTCCACTACGGAATGTACCGAGATAATGGTCGGATAGAATGGTCATTTGATCCTTATCCATCGCTAAAACAATGGGAACGTAAAGCATATCAGGATAGAAAGAAGAAAAAATAAGAAAGGAGCGGAATCACTGCATTCTTTTAAGCCAAACGACAAATGGGTTCTTGTATGCACAGCAAGCCTCTTGAGCCATTACTACCTTCGAGTTGACTTACATGCTTCTTGAAACCCATCCTGTATTACAAGAAACGCTGGGATAATCTTATTCTAGCGTTTCTTATTCCTTGAATATGTTCATCACTTAGAAGGATACTAAGAAAAATAAATATGTTTGGGGGAATATAAGTGGGTGAAGAACAGTTAAAAGTATTTAGTAAATTAAATAAATTGCAAGAAGGATTATTTAAAGAATTTATTGATTATTGGGTTCAATACTCTTCTCCAGCAACTTGGCAATTTTGGTTCAACTTTTTCATGCTAGTGATCCCACTCATTGTTCTTTTCTTTAAAATCGACAGAAGAAAAGCTCTACTTTTAGGTTTTTACGGATTCAATATCCACGTCTGGTTCACCTATCTGGATAGCCTCTTTGTGAGAATTGGTTTTATAAGTTACCCTTATCATACGATCCCTATACTTACAGCTAACATAGGTTTAGATGCTTCACTTATACCTGTTCTTTTTATCTTTCTTTATCAGTGGGTACTTAATAAAAAGAAAAACTACTATCTATATGCAATCGGACTAAGTGTGTTACTTGCATTTGTTTTCAAGCCCTATTTAGTTGTTTTTAACTTATTTCAATTGCATAAAGGCACAAATTATTTCCATTTATTTTTGGTTTATGTCGTCGTGCTAGTAATATCCAAGTTAATCACCAATTTATTTGTGTATCTTGAAAAGAACGGAAAGAAAAAAAGGCGCGGTATGTGATTGATTACCAGGCCTTCTTCGCTTTAGTTTATATTACTTTTTTGCTTTTGATACTTTCACAGCATTGGCAATACTAAGTCCCATACCGCCCCAAATAACGATCATTCCGATTATCATCATGACAACTGCACTCGTACTCATTATTACTCAACTCCTGTTTGATTATCTTTTGTAGAAGGCTCTTCAAAACCATTCTTTTGCCACTTTAAAGCTGCAAAAATGAATCCAACGATGATCGCCAAAACGGCTACAGCCCATCCAGAGTAAATAAGAAAAGAAGTTGGATAACCTTCATAGTTCTTTGTTACGTTTTCAATTGTATTTTGAATAAACATATAGCCAAGAACTAGTGGAGTGATAATTCTTAAGCATACCTTCCACCAAGTACCTGTGCGGAAATCTGAAACTCCATTTGCATGGTCTTGTAATTCAGGTAATTTTTTAACGAACCATGAAACAGCAATAACAGAAACAAGACCAGCAAGAGCAACACCGAATTGATTAATAAAGTAATCAGCTGCGTCTAAGAAGAATAATCCACCTTGTGTAGCAAATAGGATCGAAATTAAAGCAGAAAGCCCACCACCGATCGCGACTGCTTTAAAACGAGACACTCTAAACTTATCTTGTAAACCAGAAACAAAAGTTTCTACAATGGATATTAAAGATGAAAGTCCTGCGAGTACTAATGAGCCGAAGAATAAGACCCCAAATAACCCATTCATCCCAGGGAACGTGTTAATAATCTCAGGGAATACGACAAAAGCTAAACCGATCCCTGCACTAGCTACCTCACTAACTTCAACCCCAGATGCATTGGCCATAAATCCAATCGCTGCAAACACACCAATACCAGCTAACAACTCAAAACTTGAATTACTAAACCCAGTAATAAACGCATTGTTGTTAATGTCTGATTTTTTCGGCAAATAGCTAGAGTACGTAATCATGATAGCAAACGCAATGGACAAACTAAAAAAGATCTGACCATATGCAGCTACCCAAACACCCGGTGTCATGATTTCGGACCAATTAGGTTTAAAGAAAGCATCTAAACCAATCATCGCTCCTTCAAGTGTCACTGCTCGTACAACAATGATTAAAAACATGACAACTAACAAAGGAATAAAAATGCGATTTGCAACTTCAATTCCACGCTTTACTCCTTTAAATAATACGCCAAGAGTCACAATCCATACTAAAATAAGTGGAATAAAGACTCCGGGTACAAGCGACCCGATATCTCCAGGAGCTCCTCCAGACACAATGTCAACACGCTTTAAATAATCACCCATTAAAAAGCCGCCCGTGTCCTCTCCCCAACGTTGATTGACCGCAAAATACGTATAGGCCATTGCCCAAGCGATAATAACTGCATAATAAGAGGAAATAACAAATGATATCGCCACTTGCCACCAGCCAATCCACTCCGTTTTCTTGTTTAAGCGTGCATACGATAATGGAGCAGAGCCACGATACTTATGACCAAGCGTAAATTCCATGATCAAAAGTGGGATACCAGCTGTTAAAAGGGCAAATAAATACGGTAAGAAAAAAGCACCTCCTCCATTTTCATACGCTACATACGGAAAACGCCAGATATTTCCTAGTCCAACTGCAGAACCAATCGCAGCTAAAATAAATCCTGCGCGCGTTCCCCACTGTTCTCTTTCTTTCATTGTTTATGTCCCCTCTCCTATTTAGTAATTTAAACAATGTCTGAATTATTAAAAAATAATAACCGAAATGATTGCATAACATTTTCTTTATAGGAAAAATTTTTGCGTAAAATAGTAGTTAATCATTTTAAAATGTTCTGACTATTAATTATTGTATTATAGTGAATTTAGTCGAATATTGTCAACTGATAAATTTGATTTCAAGTTAAAGAATGATAGTAGCTGTTATTTACGAGCAAAGTTATTTATTTGACTAAAACCTTATTTGATCGTGTTTAAACTTCTTTATTATAAAGTTAGTATAGCCACTTTTACTATATTTTACTATTAATTTCAAATACCCTCTTTCTGAAAAAATAAACAAGAAAAATGCTCGGATTAACATCCGAGCATTTCTAATATATTAATTATCCCTTTTTGACTTTCGTTGCCTTAACAGCATTCGCTATACTCAGTCCCATCCCTCCCCATATAACAAGCATCCCGATAAGCATCATTGTTACCGCTCCACCACTCATAAGATCACTCCTTTTATTTTCTCGATATATCTAAATCTCCCTTTTTCCATTTAAACTTGGCAAAAATAAATCCAACAATTATTGCGCCTATTGCCACTAGCCAACCTGATCCAAACAAGAATGCATTGGAATACCCTTCGTAATTATTCGTTAGATTTTCAATCGTATTTTGGACAAACATAAAACCAAGAACAACAGGTGTCACAATGCTTAGGCAAATTCTCCACCAAGGTCCTAAGCGGAAATCAGATACACCGTCTGCATGTGTTTGTAACACAGGTAATTTTTTTGTAAACCATGATACTGTGATAACAGATACAAGTCCAGCAAGAGCAACACCGAACGTATTAATAAAGTAATCAGCCGCATCTAAGAAGAACAACCCACCTTGCGTAGCAAACAGGATAGAGATGAGAGCAGACAGGCCTCCTCCAATCGTAACAGCCTTTCTACGTGAGAATCTAAATTTATCTTGGACACCTGAAACAAACGTTTCAACAATGGAGATAAGAGATGACAAACCTGCAAGCACGAGAGATCCAAAGAACAGCACCCCGAACAATCCATTCATTCCTGGAAACGTATTAATGATTTCCGGGAAGACGACAAAGGCAAGACCGATTCCAGCACTGGCTACTTCCTCTACCGCTACTCCTGATGCATTAGCCATAAAGCCTAAAGCAGCAAAGACCCCAATACCTGCTAATAACTCAAAACTAGAATTACTAAAACCAGTTATAAACGCATTATTTGTTATATCAGATTTTTTCGATAGATAGCTCGAATAGGTAATCATAATCGCAAAGGCAATCGATAAACTAAAGAAGATTTGTCCATATGCGGCCACCCATACTCCCGGTGTCATGATTTCACTCCAATTCGGCTTAAAGAAAGCATCTAAACCAATCATCGCTCCCTCAAGTGTAATGGCACGGATCACAATTAATAAAAACATCGCCACTAGGAGCGGAATGAAAATGCGATTTGCCACCTCAATTCCTCTTTTAATCCCTTTAAATAACACACCAAGAGTAATGATCCAAACTAAGACCAAAGGAATAAATACGCCTGGTACAAGCGCTCCAATATCACCAGGTGCTCCTCCCGAAACGATATCCACTCGCTTAAGGTAATCACCCATGAGGAAACCACCTGTGTCCTCCCCCCATCTTTGATTAACCGCAAAATACGTATACGACATCGCCCAAGCGATAATGACCGCATAATAGGTCGCAATGACAAATGAAATCGCTACTTGCCACCAACCGATCCATTCTGTCTTTTTACTCATTCTTGCATAGGCTAATGGCGCCGACCCACGATATTTGTGCCCAATCGTAAACTCCATAATAAGAAGAGGGATACCAGCTGTAATAAGAGCAAATAAGTACGGTAAAAAGAAAGCACCCCCTCCGTTTTCATACGCAACATACGGAAATCGCCAAATGTTACCCAGACCTACAGCAGATCCTACTGCCGCCAAAATAAAGCCAGCACGAGTTCCCCATTGTTCTCTTCCGTTCATGTTAGTCACCTCACTGTTAGCTTATTTTTAAACCCTTACATTATTTATCTATTCTGAAAATTCAATGTTTAGTCTACCTATTTTATTTTTTTATCATTATTTTTATTTTCCTTTCATACAGTTATCCTTTGGTGTAGCAAAGTGCCTCTTACGCTTAAAGCTATACTCGTATATAAAAATGTTCATTCCAGTCTTTCGGTTTATAAAATTCTATATTTAACATTCAATTCAAATTCAACCAAAAAGACTGTCCCAAAAGGTTTTTAATGAAAACCTTTTGGGACAGCCTATTACAAGTAAATTCTGGTTTATTTGGAGATTGGACCCTTAAAAAGTCTAATAAAGGACATATTTCCAAATCATTACCACCTAAAAGCAAAACATTCTTTATTCAACAAGAAAATGACGTATGCCAATTCATACGTCATTAAAGTCAAACGGAATCCTTTATTGTTAAATCCAGGCATCTTTTGTTGCTAATATAGGTATTATTTTCACTCTAAAATGACGGTCAAATGGTCTGTTAAATAAATTCAATTTTTCTCCCTCTCAACCGAACGCTTACTTTTAAACAATCTTTTTAATTTTGATTAGTTACTTTTTTTAGATCCTTGACCGTATTTCACTAAAAAGAAATTCACCTTAAACGATACATCATTAGAACCCATGTAAAGTTGAGTCATTTTGTTTATGTTACCCCTGTATAAACCTTGTACCTGCTATTCCAGGTTTCGTCATTTCTTTTGGATCAAGAATTTCGTTAAGTTCTTCTTCAGATAAAATTCCACGTTCAAGGCAGATTTCTCTTACCGGACGGTCTGATTGAATGGCTTCTTTTGCAATCATTGATGCTACCTCATACCCAACATGAGGATTGATAGCAGTAACAATTCCAACACTTTTTTCAACTAATTCACGACAACGGTCAATATTAGCAGTTACCCCAACAACAGCGTAATCTCTAAAGACACGCATTCCATTTTGTAAAATCGAGAATGATTGCAATAAATTAAAAACTAAAACAGGTTCCATCACATTTAATTCAAGTTGCCCTGCTTCAGACGCTAAACTTATCGTATGATCATTACCGATCACCTGAAATGAAATTTGATTCATAACTTCACACATGACCGGATTCACTTTTCCTGGCATGATTGATGATCCTGGTTGGCGAGAAGGCAGATTGATTTCATTCATTCCTGTCCGCGGTCCCGAACTCATCAACCTTAAATCGTTTGCAATTTTTGAGAGGTTTATCGCTGTTATTTTTAAAGCGCTTGATACCTCTGTATACGCATCTGTATTCTGAGTTGCATCGACCAAATCTTCAGCGGTTTTTAATGGATAACCCGTAATATCAGCCAAATAACTAGCAACCTTATCAATATATTCAGGCTTTGCATTTAATCCTGTTCCTATAGCTGTTGCTCCCATGTTTATATCATACAAATGATCTACTGAGCGTTTTATCCTACCAAGATCACGTTTCAGAACACGATGATAAGATCCGAACTCTTGCCCAAGACGAATAGGTACTGCATCCTGAAGATGAGTTCTCCCCATCTTTAACACGTCATCAAACTCTTGTTCTTTTTCCTTCATTACATCGACAAGTTGTTCTAATTCTTTTGTTAAACCATCTGCTAATCGAAGTGCAGAAATATGAATAGCTGTAGGAAAGGCATCATTTGTCGATTGGGCCATGTTAACATGAGTATTAGGACTCACTCGCATATACTCGCCCTTTTTGCCACCAAGCAACTCGATCGCACGGTTTGCAATGACTTCATTTGCATTCATATTAAAGGAGGTCCCTGCTCCCCCCTGAATCGCATCAACAATAAAGTGCTGGTTTAATTTTCCGGAAATGACTTCTTCGGCCGCTTCAATAATAGCATCAGCAATATTAACTTGAAGAACACCAACATCCCTATTTGCCATTGCCGTAGCTTTTTTTACATAACCAAATGCCCGAATTAGTTCGGGATGAGGAGGGTATCCAGTAATGGGGAAGTTCTCCCTTGCACGCATCGTTTGAATCCCGTAGTAGGCTTCCTCTGGGACTTGCTTTTCTCCAATTAAATCTCGTTCTGTCCTATATTCTAACACCCTCACAACTCCCATATTGAAATCTATTAAATCTATTCCCTTTTTCCCCATATGTCATTTCCTTCTTTCAATCTTCAGTTTCCCAAGTTGTCGATAGATCCCAAGCTAGTGATGTTTCTATTATTTGTTTTACTTCTTTTACATTTGTCGTTTTGCCAAGTGCCCACATAAGCTTTGCCACAATTGCTTCTGTGTTCATATCTCCTGATAAAATCACATCATATTGTGCAACTTTTCTGCCTACCTCGTAAAGATATAAATCCCCTCCTTCTTCTAAACATTGAGTAGATATTAGGACTACTACTCCTTCATCTATTAACTCTTTTATTTTAGGTAATAGGTTCCTTTCTTCAAATGGAACCCCACCATTGCCATAACTTTCGATAATAACCCCTTTGTACAATTTCTTTAAAAAGTCAAAAATTTCTGGTTTTGTCCCTGGGTGCAGCTTCACTACAAATACGTCAGAACATAGACTTGTGTCTAAAATGAGATCCTGTTCTATAGTCTCCGGCTTCCAGTAGTAGTTGACGTTATTTTCTTTAATAGTGGCGATATATGGTAAATTAATACTTTCAAAAGCATCATAACTTTTCGTCCTCATTTTAACTGCTCTTGTTCCCATAATTACGCGCCCATCAAATACGACAAAGACCCCACCTATGTCTTCACACGCAAAAAGGAGTGAATCCGAGAGGTTCTTTACTGCATCTGTTTTTTTGAAGCTGATCGGTACTTGAGAGCCTGTAACTACGACCGGCTTTTGCAAACCTTGTAGCATATAGGACAATGCTGCAGATGTAAAACCTAATGTATCTGTTCCGTGAGTGATCACAAACCCATCATACTGTTCATAATTTCGAGCAATAGCTTTTGCAATTTGAGCCCAATGTTCTGGCTGCATATTTGTACTATCTCTGTTCATTAATATTTGATATGTTACATCAACAGATAAAGATGTGTCTTGAAAATAGTGTAGTAGTTCCTTAGCTGATAAACCGGGAACAAGTCCCTCGTCCCCCTCAATCGAGGCAATCGTTCCACCTGTTGCAAGTAACAATAGTTTCTTCATGGCTGTCTCCTTTAAATTTCCAGTATAAGTATTTAGTTCGCGGAACGCGAACATTAAGCTTATTATAATCTTAAAAAATAAAAATAATCAATATTTTGTTTTCGTTTCGCGAACACTTTTCTTGAAATGCTTTTTTCTCATGCTATAATCTATAAATAAGAAAATACGGGAGTAGGGGTACAATTGCTGAAACGATTATCAGATCTTAGAAAAAACAGAAATTGGTCTATGCAGGAAACTGCTGACCGCCTCAAAATTGCGAAAAGTACCTATGCTGGTTACGAATCTGGGTACAGAATGCCCTCTATACAAGCGTTAGTGGAAATCGCTGATTTGTATGAAACAACGGTAGATTATATTTTGAATCGAGAAGAAGAAAAGATTCCGAAGCTTGAACTTACTGAACTATTAGTATTAGAAGAAAGAGTACTCTTACTTGATCATTCACCATTATGCGTTGAAGAGTTAATTGATTTTATCGCCTTTACTAGGATAAAGAGAGATCTAAAAAAATCCCTTGATTAAGCAATTCGTCTTTGTTAAAAATTCTCGTTATATCTTCCAAATTAAAGGGCTCGATTCTTACAATCGGGTTCTTTTATCTTCAACTATTAACGATTTACCCTTTTACCTTTTTTAGCAATTCGTATAAGATAATAGAGTATTATCCAAGGTAAAATAAATTGGGTACCCATTGAATATTTAAATCGTTTCGAAAATTCCACTAAACCTCATGAGATGAATGTTTATATAACTCTAATCCAAGTAAAATTAATAAACCTAAAGTCAAAGACAGAGTAAATATGATAAAGTACTTCATTGTTCTCCCCAAGTTAGCGACACTAACATCTAAATACATAAATTTGGTAATAAATTGGTAATTAAACTTTTATGCTAGTTTACTTCAACAAAGAAAGCCATACCTCCTTCTTGAAGTATGGCACTCGTTCGTTTTGTATAACAGATAGCTGTTTTTATCTGATTTTATCCGTCTAACATCATTCGTTTTGCTTCAAAATATAAAGCCTGAATAAACTTTTTCATATTAATTCGTGTTGAAGTGAATGATGGTTTTGATTCGTTCTTTAACTCGGTCATCTTTTTGCGAACGATAGTAAAATCAAAAAAATAGGGAGCATACTTTTCAAATTTCGCATTTGAAAAGTCCGTAAGTCCCAAAGAGGCTAAGTGTTTTAATGACTGATAAATCGTTCTACGAACACGTTGTTTAGATGCTTTTTCCTCCCTTCTTAAGTCCGCTTCGTCTGCTGAAGCTCCAAGCTTTTTATTTGCCAAATACTCATAAATGTCATTCAGAGAAGGGAATCCGTGATCAAACGTATACTTCTTCTCATAATTAAGCAAAAAAACCAATATCTCTATTAAATCTTTGCTCCCGTTTTCACCCGAAATGCCTAATTCTGACAAAAGGAACTCCCCATAGTTTTTGATATTATATTCCTTAAAAGATGACTTCTTTTGACTCAATCCAGTATCCATTTGAAGTACAGTGTTTAATGACTTTTGAATGTCGTTTATCGACTTTTCTAAGCGTGTATGTTCCATCACTTTTCGAATAACAGCTAATACTTCGATTTTATTAATTGGCTTTATAATATAGTGCTCTATTCCAAGTAAATACGCTTCACTAATGAGCTCTTTTGATTCTATTTGAGAAATCATAATGACTTTGCCCTTAAAAGTGGGTTTGATCGATCGAATCGTTTCAAGACCATCACGATTAGGCATTAATAAATCTATCAATAAAATATCGACCTTTTTCAAATTTAATGTTTCTCCCTCTACTAATGCTCCATCATCGGATTCACCAACAACTTCCCCTAGATCTTCATCCTCGATAAATTGAGCCAGCATGGAACGAATCGTTTCATCATCATCTGTTATATAAAAATTCATTATGACTCCTCCTTTTCAATTAAATTCTCAACTGGTAAGCAAATTGTAAATACTGTCCCTTTTTCTCTTGTGTCACTTTGGAAGGAGGCGTTTCCATCAAGCTTTGTGACCATGTCTTCTACAAAGGTTAACCCAATACCTGTAGAGGGATTACCCATACCGTCATATTTAGAAGTGAAGCCAGGTTTGAATATTAATTCCCTATACTTTTCTGAGATACCAGGTCCGTCATCTTCAACCCGAAATTCAACTGAATTCGGCTGGAAACTAACCTCTATTTTGATCGTACCCTTTTCTTGAATGGCTTCTACAGCGTTTGCGACTAAATTATTGACAATCGATAGAATGGTATATATATGGTAATGGAGATGAGCCCCTTTAATGATATAGCTAAAGTGAATATCTTTTTCTAATAAACTAGCATATTTTTCATTGGCTCGAACAATTATTTTAATTAATTCGGTAATATTGACGTAATCTGTAAAGCTTTCATTTGAAATAAGTTTTGATAATCCGGCAAAAATTCTTTGACTATCTTTTTTAATGTCATGTACTTCACCAGCGATTTCAAGTAATTGTTGACGGGTTTTTTTTATGAGTCTGTCGTCTATAGGATGATGTTGATTTAATCCTCTATATAGTTCGTAAGCTTTTCTAGTAATCGTTTCTGAATTTTGAAGTGTTTTTTTCAAATGAATCGTTTCCTCATATAAATTAGAAACGTGTAATAACATATGTTCATTTCTCTTTCGAACTTCTATTTCTCGGGATTGTGCTTCATATAGTTTCATCATACTAAAAACACCTAATACCATAAAACTATGAAAAAGAGCAATAAGAACTATGTCGGACAATAAGCCTGAAGGAATCGGAACTCCAAATACAATATATTGCATGAATAACTCTGCAAAGTCGGATAATATTTCAATGATTATACCAAATAAACCAATGATCCAAGGTCGATGATGAAAACGATTAACTTTTGCCAAATAAAAAAGGCACGTATAAGTGAAGTAAAAGAAAAAAGTCGGATAATGAGTTTCAAACGAAATTAACCAGTTAAAGTTTTCTTGCACCATGAAATCTAGTAGCATACGAAAAAACACGACAAGTACAGCTGTTAAAAAACCTGGGACAATGGTAGACTTTCTCAAAAATAGAAGGAATAAGAAAAGAATTGGTGGCCCTAAGCTAATTCGAAACGTTTCATTAACCGGATAAAAGTTAATTTCGCCTGCTAATGGAACAAAAAATACCATGAATAGAATAATAGTCCGCTCTTTCCTTAGTAAAGGATTCAGATTCAAAATGTGTCACTTCCCATGTGAAAATTCCAACTAATTAAAGTTAGTTTATATAAAAGGTTCATTTTTATTCAATTACTATAGCACATCTACAAATATTGAATAAAATTCTCGGAATTCTTTTGATTTATTTGTAGTATTCTGTTCCTTTTTGTAGCCTAGGTTCTAAACTAAAGTATATTTGTTAGGTCCTCTTATGGGAACGCTTACACAAAGGATATCTTCAATTTAAAAAGGAAGGGATTGAGCAATTGATTAAAGGGAAATATCTGAATTCGTACAGCACTAAATAGGAGATAACCGACAATAAATCTGTTTTTGAGAAGTTCAATAACGGTATAAACGATAGAAAGATGCTGCTTTGGCTTATAAAAAAACAAAGAGGTGATCCTTGTGGTAGAAAGTTTGATTAATTGGGGTAATACGATTCTGTGGTCCTATGTTTTAATTGCTTTACTCGTTGGTTTAGGTATTTATTTTACTTTTCGAACAAAATTTGTTCAGGTTACAAATCTAAGAGAAATGTTTCGTTTGATGAAGGATAGTCCTACTACTAGTAATGGAAAGAATCAAGTTTCATCATTTGGAGCCTTCTGTATTAGTGCAGCTTCAAGAATTGGTACAGGTAATCTAGCTGGGGTAGCCATTGCTATTACATTAGGTGGCCCAGGTGCTGTATTCTGGATGTGGATTGTCGCAATCTTCGGTGCAGCATTAAGCTTTATTGAAAGTACTTTAGCTCAAGTCTATAAAGTAAAAGATTCAAGTGGATTCAAAGGTGGTCCAGCCTACTATATGGAAAAAGCAATGGGTGCAAGGTGGATGGGCGTTTTATTTGCCCTTTTAATCACCTTCTGTTTTGGACTAGCGTTCAATTCCGTTCAAGCAAATACCATTACAATTGCATTTGAGGAAGCATTTGGTACGAATCGCCTTATAATCGGTATAGGTTTAACAGTACTTACCGGATTTGTTATCTTCGGAGGTGTTAAACGTATTGTTAAAGTGTCTCAGGTGATCGTACCTGTCATGGCTATATGTTATTTAATATTGGTTGCATATATAGTGATTTTAAACATTGGTGAAATTCCAAGAGTCATGGGTCTTATCATATCGAGCGCATTTGGCTTAAACGAAGCGGTTGCTGGTGGAATTGGCGCAGCAATAATGAATGGTGTAAAACGCGGATTATTCTCTAACGAAGCTGGTATGGGTAGTGCACCTGTTGCAGCAGCAACAGCGGATGTAAGTCACCCAGCTAAACAGGGGTTTGTTCAAACGCTAGGTGTTTTTGTTGATACCTTATTAATTTGTAGTGCAACAGCGTTTATTATTTTATTATCTGGAATTCCTGGAGAAGGAATGGGTGGCATTCAGCTTACTCAGAGTGCATTAGCCAGCCATGTCGGACCGTGGGCAAGTATTTTCGTCGCTATTGCGATCCTATTATTTTGCTTTAGTTCAATTATTGGAAATTATTACTATGGCGAATCTAACATTGGATATATTAAGGAAAATAAAGCAGCCATTTTTGTTTTCCGTCTAGCTGTGTTAGGGATGATTCTTTTGGGTTCAGTTTCAAGTTTAAGCATGGTTTGGAATTTAGCCGACCTATTTATGGCACTTATGGCAATCACGAACTTAATCGCCCTGGCTATAATTGGAAAAGTTGCAATAGTCGTATTAAAAGATTACTTAAAACAGAAAAAAGAGGGAAAAGAGCCTGTATTTTATGCTAGTAATATTAAAGGACTTGAAAATGTAGAGTACTGGAAAGAGGAAGATGTCGAGAAACGGAAAGAAGCATAAAAGACAAGAAAGCTCTTTATCTACAGGAAACGAATTTTATAAATGTTCATTTTGGAATAATCCAGTCTTACTTTTGATTAAGACTGGATTATTTTATTTATCATTAATCCAATTATAATAAGACACTTTTTTAGCTTAGTTAAAAGCAGTTAATATCTATCGATGTATTCCCCTATCTATTCAGCCTAATGTTAGCACAAAACAGGAGTAAATAATAATTCAGAAAATAATTTTTTGATTAATTTGTAGTGTTTTGATTCTTTTCGTAGCTTAAATTCTATACTGAATTATATCTATTAAACAAAATAACGAAAACGCTTACAAGGAGGGAAATATGAATCTAAAAATGAATTGTAAGGAGGAAACATACCTTGACGAATGGGTCATGAACTATCGTTCGTTAGGCATTAATGGCCAATGTGCTGACTATATTCCTGCTTTAATGGAGTCAAATCTATCGGATTTAGGAGTTTACATGATTAATCCAGATGGAGTGGAAATCAAGTCCGGAGATTGGGAGACCCCTTTTACTCTGCAAAGCATCTCAAAAGTCATTAGTTTTATTGCTGCATGTTTAGACCGTGGAATTTCTTATGTATTAGAACGTGTTGATGTAGAACCTACAGGGGATGCATTTAACTCTATCGTTCGATTAGAAATGCATAAACCAGGTAAACCGTTTAATCCAATGATTAACGCGGGAGCGATTACAGTAGCGTCTCTTCTTTATGGGGAATCACCAGAGCAAAAGTTAGAATCCATATATGCTTTAATAGAAAAAATGGTTGGGAAACGACCAATCATGAATGATAAAGTATTTCAGTCTGAGTGGAAAACAGCAAATCGAAATAGAGCTTTAGCTTATTATTTGAAAGAAAGTGGATTTTTAGAATCAGAAGTAGATGTGGCGTTAGAAGTTTACTTAAAACAATGTTCAATTGAAGTAAATACTAAGGATATTGCGCTAATTGGTTTAATTCTATCCCAAAATGGATACGACCCCATTCATAAGAGACAAGTCTTTCCGAAACAAATAGCCAAACTGATCAAAGGTTTAATGCTAACTTGCGGGATGTATAATGCTTCAGGGAAATTTGCAGCATTTGTTGGAATACCAGCAAAAAGTGGAGTGTCGGGTGGAATTATGGCGTCAGTTCCATCTAGAAATCGTCAAGAATTACCTTTTCAACTAGGCTGTGGGATTGGTATTTATGGACCTGCTATAGATGATTATGGTAATAGCCTTGCAGGTGTTGACCTTTTAAAACATCTTGCTGAGGTGTGGGACCTTAGTATTTTTTAATGAATACTATCGCATTCATTCATTTATAATCATTAAACATTTATGTACGTATTAATAAAATTAAATAAGGGTGGAATAACCTATGAGTACAACAAAGGAATTAAATCGTCTTCAATCCCAAAGTAATGAAGATGGAAAAGCGTTAAGTCTGTTTAAATCTACACAAAGTGTGGTTCGTGAAGCTTTAATTAAATTAGGCTATTCAGATGATATGTTTGAGCTTCTTAAAGAACCATTAAGAATGCTTACGGTACGTATACCAGTTCGTATGGATAATGGGAATGTGAAAATATTTACGGGTTATCGTGCACAACACAATGATGCAATAGGTCCAACAAAAGGCGGAGTACGGTTCCACCCAGATGTAAACGAGGAAGAAGTGAAAGCGTTATCGATTTGGATGAGTTTAAAGTGTGGTATTGCCGATCTCCCATATGGAGGTGGAAAAGGCGGTATTATTTGTGAACCTCAAAACATGTCTTTTCGTGAACTAGAGAGGTTAAGTCGAGGTTATGTTCGTGCGATCAGTCAAGTTGTTGGTCCAACAAAAGATATTCCAGCACCAGATGTATTTACAAATTCACAAATCATGGCTTGGATGATGGACGAATATAGCCGTATTCGAGAATTTGATTCGCCAGGTTTTATTACTGGAAAACCACTTGCCCTTGGTGGTTCACAAGGGAGAGAAAGTGCTACAGCAAGAGGGGTAACCATTTGTATTGAAGAAGCCGCAAAGAAAAAAGGCCTCAAATTAAAAGGGGCACGAGTGATTATACAAGGCTTTGGGAACGCTGGAAGCTTCCTAGCTAAATTCATGAATGATGCCGGAGCAAAGATTGTTGGAATATCCGATGCATATGGTGCTCTATATGATAAAGAAGGACTTGATATCAATCACTTGTTAAGTAAGCGTGATAGTTATGGAACTGTGACCAAGCTTTATAAAAATACAATAACCAATAAAGCACTTCTCAAATCTGATTGTGATATCCTTGTACCTGCTGCTATCTCAAACCAAATCACATTGGAAAATGCTCATGAAATTAAAGCAAAGATTGTCGTTGAGGCTGCCAATGGACCGACAACATTAGACGCAACGAAAATTTTAACCGAACGTGAAGTATTTTTAGTACCAGATGTTTTAGCCAGTTCTGGCGGAGTCACTGTTTCCTATTTTGAATGGGTACAAAACAATCAAGGGTATTATTGGACGGAAGAAGATATCGATCAAAAATTACGCACAATCATGGTAAATTCATTTGAAAATATATGTAGTGTGTCACAACTCTATCAAGTTGACATGCGTCTAGCAGCTTATATGGTCGGTGTACGGAGAATGGCAGAAGCCTCTCGCTTTAGAGGGTGGATTTAATAACATAGAACGAACTGTTTTTCATTTATAAAAAATCGTGTTAAGTGACATACATGATGACTATAAAATGATAACGTCAACGAATGCACTTCATTTTTCAGGTGTGAAAGGTAAGTTAATGAAATAAGGCAGGTATAAAAAATGACTCATATAAATCATATAATAGTAAGTCCCTATACGGGAACCATTGAAAAAATTTTCATAAAAAAAGATTCATATCTCTATGAGTGGGAAACATTATTTTTAATAGAAACTTTGGAAGGTAGTTTAAAAGAAATATCTATTGGTGCTAGTGGCACTATTACGTCTCTTAATGTAAATGAAAAGGATAAAGTTACTATAAATAAAGAATTAGCTTGTTTAGAAGATGATTTATTAATAACAGGCAGTGATTAATAGTTTGAGACAAAAAAACTGTCACCAAAGGTCCATTTTGGAATCTTTAACGACAGCTTAGTAATTCACTTAGTTATTTTTTTAGATCCTTGACCGTATTTCTGTCCGTAGATCCAGTCCACCTGACTAAAGTCTTTTGCATCACGTTGTTTAAAAATCGTGTCACGCAACAGGATAGAAGTTGGGTCTTCTGCATGGATAATTTCTCCCCAAACACGAGCATTTCTTTGTACTCTTGCCGTACGTGGAATACGTTCTTCTTGGAACGCTTTGAATGCCGCTTCATAGTTTTTACCATGTTTCTTAAGCACGTCCGCTAAATAAGAAGCATCTTCCAATGCCTGACCGCCACCTTGTGCCAAGTATTGAAGCATAGGGTGAGCGGCATCACCGAGAAGGCAAATATTTCCCTTTGTCCAGTTGTCGATTGGCTCTCTATCATACATCGGCCAGCGTATTTGTCGTTCAATAAAAGATAGAGCCTTCTCAACAAGAGGGTGAGCTCCTTCAAACACTTGATCCATTTCTTCTGGAGTTCCCCAGTCATCAGAATCTTCTTTATAATTTAAGCTCTTAAAAACAACAACTTGGTTGTAAAGCTCACCACGACGGACAGGATATTGGACAACATGATGATTTGGGCCAATCCACATAATCACGTCATCCATATCCATATTGGCATCATCACTAATTTCAGAGATTGGAATCGTACCGCGATAAGCGACATATTCCGCACAAATTGCCTTATCATCGGAGAAATAAGCGCGCGTCTTCGACCAAAGTCCATCTGCTCCAATTAGCGCTTTGCCAACCACTTTTTCTCCGCTAGCCTTTATCGCAACAACACCGTCAGTCGTTTCTTCTATTTTTTCAATATGTTGGTCAGTAATTAGATTAACTAAAGGACTTTTTTCACATGCATCTAAAAGCGCAAAGTGTAAATCTGAACGGTGTAAAACGATGTATGGGAAACCATATTTTTCTTTAAACTCTTCCCCTAAATCGAGGGCAGATAACTCTTCACCTGTAAACGTATCCTTTAGAACAAGTCGTTTTGGAAAAACAGCAATTTTTTCGATTTCCTTACCTACTCCAAAACGGTCTAAAACGGCCATCGCATTTGGCCCCATTTGAATACCCGCACCAATTTCCCCGAATTCAGGCGCTTGTTCAAGTACGGTAGTTTTTTGGCCAGCTTCAGCAGCTGCTAGAGCAGCAGCCAAACCGCCAATGCCGCCACCGACAATGATCATTTTATCCTCTGTTTTTGTCATTTTAAGTACCTCCACATTTAGAAATATTAGATCTCCATTTCATTTACCCAAGCACAGGTTTAAATTCGCTCGTTACTTCTTGATAGCCATTTCCTTGCTCATATGCTTCTTCTCTCTCGACATCAAAGTGTTCCATAATTGGTAAGTCACTGACAGAAAAGAAGAACGTATCTTCATTAGCCACATGCTCATGCCACGCCCAGTTTGGAACAACAAAGTAATCACCTTGAGACCAATCAAAACGCTGACCATTAATCACACTGTAACCAGACCCTTTATACACTTGGTAAATAGTCGAATGTGTATGACGATGTGCTTTAGAATGGTATCCTTTTGGAAGCTTCTGCATCCAAGCCGCAATCGTCGGGTTTGCGGTTTTACCAGTTGAAGGATTGATAAACTCAACCGCGTATCCATCATAGGCATCTGGTTCAAAACGACTTAACCCATCTATCGCCGCTAACGTTTGATTCCATTTATAGGAACCAAGCGGTGCTTTTTTCGGATGACGGTCAGAAATCGGACGCATCATCCCGCCCATATAACGCTGCGCTGAATAATTATCTGGTACACTCGGCTGTTCAATTTTTTCTGGATAAGATTCAAAGAAGGTTGCCCCCAACATGTAGACCGTTGGAATATCCAAAACATCCATCCAAATCATTGGCTCTTTCCCTACGTGACCGTGACCATGCCAAAGATCTTTTGGTGTAATCAGGAAATCTCCTTCTTCCATAAAGAGGCGTTCACCTTGAACAATTGAATAGGCACCCTCGCCATGGGTGACAAACCGAAGCGCATTCTGAGTATGACGATGAGATGGAGCCTCTTCACCTGGTTGTAGCAACTGAACAGCAGCATAGAGCGTTTGACTTGTTGAAGCCCATCCCCATGGTTGACGATAGTCCAGTCCTGGATTTTGAAGATAAATCGCTCTTCTTTCGCCACCACGTTCTGGAGTGAAAATTTGTGCTGCTTCACCTAGCTTCTTTTTAAGAAGATCCCATTTCCAAAGATAGGCCTCTGCATGCGGTTCTGGCTGCTTATGCATCAGTGCTGGAATCGCTTCCCAGAGTGGTCCAAGATTATACTGCCTAATATCTTGCGTAAAATCTTGAACCATTTTACTTTTGAAAAAGTCATTTTTCTCTGCCATGCTCTCCTCCACCCTTCGTTTTATTGTTCGTTGTTTAATTTCGATAGGTTGCGCTCGATTTGACCTTCATGCTTGTTAACATGTTGATCGATTAAATGATCAATAATAAAAGAAAGTGGTTTCGTTCCAAAGTTAGGATTAACACTTGTTGCTTCTGTCGCAAGTTGTTCAGGCGTCAAGTTTTCAATTCCGGCTTGGACCGTTTGTTCCACTTCTTCAAGTTTTTGTATCATTTCATCTACACTAATCGCGTTTACTGTTTCAGGTTTAACGGCTTCTAGACGTGGCTCGTGTAAATGATTTCTTCCCCACTCTTTCCCAGGAGTCTCAACAAGCTGTTCAATTTCACCTACCCAATATGGCAATGCTTCGACAATATGTGCCATAATTTGCATGATCGACCATTCATCTTCTGTTGGATTCCAGCGAATCGTTTCTTCTGGCAACCCTTTCACTGTTTCAATAATGCGATCAATCGATTCATTAACGGAAGTAATATTGCTTTGTGTCATGCTTTTTACTCTCCTTTTACCGTACGTACTGTGTTTTCTAACACGCCTACTTGATCGATTTCCACGCGTACTACGTCTCCATCTTTCAACCAAACTTGAGGTTCCATTGCTTGAATGACGCCACCTGGAGTTCCAGTAATCACGATATCACCAGGCTCTAATGTGGCAAGATTCGATAAGAAGGAGACTAAGTGTTTGACTGAGAATACTTGGTTCGCTGTATTTGTACGTTGACGTTCATCTCCGTTGACGGTTAACACCATTTCCAACGTTTGTGGATCTTTTATTTCATCTGCAGTAACCATCCATGGCCCCATTGGTAAACTGCCATCTACTGTTTTACCTTGTAACCATTGAAGCGTACGTCGTTGAATGTCGCGATACGTAACGTCATTCGCTACTGCATAACCTGCAACATAATCTAGTGCCTCTTCTTCTGACACGTTTTTCGCGCGTTTGCCGATGACAAAGGCGAATTCAGCTTCATAATCTAGTTGTTCTGAAACAGGGTGGAATGGAATATCATCTTGTGGCCCAATGACGGTGTTGCCAAATTTTGCAAACAGAACTGGATTCGTAGGAAGTTCACGCCCCATCTCTAAAATATGTTCACGATAGTTATGTCCTACTGCAAAGATCTTTCCTGGTTTTGGAACAGGCGCTTCTACTTTTACTTCATTGTACGGATAAACCAGTTTATAGCCGTTATCGTCTTGATTCGTTAGCGCATAATCAACTGCTTTCTTAGCTAGTTCCATGCTTTCTTTTCCACCTTGAAGGAATCCTGTCATATCAGCAGGAACAAACGCTTCAGCAATTTGACTAGCGCGTAGTTTTCCTTCCGATTTTAGTAACGCCTTATAAGATGCATGTAAATCGATTACCTCTTCATTGACAATTGCTCCAACACGGGAGATTCCTGTGTGCTTAAATGTAATTAGTTTCATTAGTTAGCTTAGCTCCTTTTATTCCTCTTTATTTATTATAAAGTGTAGATTCGGATTCAATTTATATCTTTTGTCAGATTTAAACGTTTTACTCGCGCTTTATTTAACACGACAGCTACTACCTTTTTAGCTTCTAAAATTATTCATCACTTATGACAAATGAGTATCAAATACTTCAATCTACTATCTTAAATAGACCGTTTGGGTTTAAGAAATACCTTTATCCATCCACTCTTAATAATTCAATGATTACCTTGCCATATTCGGAATCCATAATACGATACCTGGCCAAACCGTAACGATAAGTAACACAACAATTGAAACGATCAAAAAAGGAAAAATTGATTTTGTTAACTCTTCTATTTTTACTTGTCCGATCGAAGAGGCTATAAATAGACCCGCTCCAACCGGTGGAGTTAACAGTCCGAGCGTTAAATTGATACATATAATAATCCCAAAGTGAACCGGATCAATGTCATATGTAGCGATCATAGGCAGATAGATCGGAACTAAAATAATTAAAGCTGCAATTCCATCGATCACCATTCCTACTAAAAGGAGTAAAAGATTAGTTAGCAAAAGGAATAATAAAGGACTTTCTGTTAACCCTAACATTCCTTTTGCTATCATTTGCGGGATGCCTTCAAACGTCAATACCCACCCAAATATATTCGCCATCGCTATAAGCAACGTAACAGTAGCTGTTGTCATAGCTGTATTTACTAATATATCAGGGATGTCTTTGATTTTAAGATCCCTATATAAGAAAAATCCGATAATTATCGCGATCAAACAAGCGATAGCTGCTGATTCAGTCGGAGTAAACACCCCACTTATAATCCCTACGATAATGATTCCAGGAACTAGTAATGCTGGGATAATTTTAAGACTAGCCTCTAGTACAATTTTCAATGGCTCTTTCTCTGAACGGGGTAATTGATAACGATACCCTAAATACATAATAAGAAAGATAAAGGAGAGACCTAATAAAATACCAGGCATAATTCCAGCTAAAAACATCGTACCTATCGACGTTCCGGATTGAACACCATAAATAATAAATAACATACTTGGAGGAATAATCGGACCGAGTAATGCAGCTGCGGCTGTAGTTGCTGCACCAAAAGATCTCTTATATCCTTCCTCTTCCATGGCAGGAACCATGACTTTGCTCATCATCGCAATTTGGGCTGTTGCTGAACCGATGATAGACGCTAAAAACATATTGGCGACAACATTTACGTAAGCTAAACCTGCTCTATAATGTCCAAATACCACTTTAGCAAAACGAACAAGGCGTTTTGTAATCCCTCCTGCATTCATTAATTCTCCAGCGAGCATGAATAACGGAATGGCTAACAACCCATAACTTGCTAAGCCGGAATATAATCGTTGTGGAACCGTATTTAAAAGTCCTAAACTACCACTAATGAGGATATAGGAAACACTCGTTATTCCTAAAACAATCGCTATTGGTATTCGTATTAATAGTAGAACGATAAACACAAGTAATACTAGTAACATAATATCCTCTCCCTTTTTAGAGGTCATTGAAAAAGGTATTATTTTCACCTTTTTCAGTGGCCTTTAAGCAATGAGCGGAACCGTTGCTTTGTCTTAAGCCTGCAATTAGTGGGGTTCTCAATCCGCAGGCGCGCAACGTGTCGAGCCATTGCTGCTTCCTTGAATCTGCTAAAAGGTCTTTTTTTAGTTATGAAGTCTCCTTTAAGCTTAATAAAAATAAATGAATTGAATGTATACTCATAAAGAAAAAGCCTAAAGGAACGCTTAAATAAGGGTAAATCATTGGAATTTGCATAGAAGTCGATATCTGTAACAAGATATTTGGTGAACTAAGCCATATACCCGAATAATAAACGATAAATAAACCAAAAAGGAACACAATGACAAAGCCAATACTAGCGACTATTTTTCTAAGCTTGTCATTTAATTTATCTACTAAAATCGTAACGGCAGCTGTTTGCTGCCGTTTCACACTCATACTTCCTCCTAAAAAGGTCAACCAAACTAAAGTAAAAATTGCAAACTCGTCACTCCAAAATAAGGGGCTATTCAAGTAATAACGGAAAAATACACCAGCTGTAAGTGCTACAAACATAGCAATAATTAAGATCATGACTATCGCTTTTTCTAATTTGAAAACGTAATCACTTATTTTCCCGAATATATTTGCTAAAGTCACTTCTTTGCCCCCTCTATACGTTTTATTGATTGTTTTCAATAAATGATTGAATTAGCTCATTCTTGCTGTACTTTGAATAAATTTGGTCTTGAATTGGTTTGAAAGATGCCGTATCAAAGTCTTCAACGATATTTAACCCTTCCTGTTTCACAAACTCTAGATTACCTTTTTCTCGTTGAATCGCATCTTCAACTCCCCATTCTACCGCAGCCTCCATCGCTTCTTTCACAATTTCTTGGTCCTCGGGAGACAGTGATTCAAATACTTTTTGGCTCATGACAGCAACTGCAGGGAATTGCATATGTTTCGTTAATGTTAAATCGTTGGCAATTTCTTGTAAGTTAAGGGACACAAGAGCATCTAAATCAATATCAATCCCATCAATAACCCCTGTTTGTAAGGACGAATACACTTCCCCGAGTGGCATTGGAGTAGGACTCACTCCTAAATCTGTCCAAAACTCTTGCATAACTGGATTTCCAATAATACGTAGCTTCTGACCCGTCAAATCTTCTCGAGATTTTATCGCCTTGTCTTTCATTAATACATGTCTTTCTCCAGCAAAACTAAAATCTAATCCGACTAGTCCTTGTGCTTCAAGTTCATTTAACATTTCTTTTGCTTCTTCAGATCGTCTAGCTTGACTTGCTTCTTCTAAATCTTCAAAGAGAAACGGCATAAACCACGCATTTAAGGATTCAGACCTTGTACTCAAATACGCATTTGTGATAAAGCCAAAGTCTAACGTACCTGTTTCCATTTGTTGAACCATATCTGCCTCAGATCCAAGCTGTTCACTTGGAAAAACTTGCACACTCATCCGCCCATTTGAGCGAGATTGAAGCTCTTCATTAAACTTCTCGGCCGTTACTGTCCAACCATGCGAAGGTGGTGTTACCATCGATACTTTAAAAGAGTAAGTTTGTTCTCCATCTGCTTCATTTACGTTTTCATTGCCTCCACACGCAGTAAGCATTATTATCAAAAGTAAAGATAACACACTTAGTTTAACGCTGTATTTTTTCAATATAATCCCCCATTTGTTTAGTTTAATTTTAGACTTCCTCATAGTTGCTTAAATATGCAAGTAACAGATAAACTTTTACTAAGTACTATTCCACTTTACCGGTAATCGTTTTTACCAATATCTTTTAGTTTCTTCTATTGGTTAGACAAATAGTAAGAGCTTGATATATACATCTTCAAAATGTAACATACTTCCCATGACAACAGGCTTGCTAAACAAGGAGGAATAGAATGAAGTATTTTTTACTCGTTGAGGACGAACAAATTTTAGCTAAAAATATTGCTTTTTTTCTAGAACGAGAAGGCTATCAAGTAGATATAGAATATGACGGAGAAGCGGGATGGGCGTCATACAAATCTAAAGCATATGATCTTGTTTTATTAGATTGGACTTTACCAAAAAAAGATGGTTTAGAACTTTGTAAACAAATCCGAAAAGAATCAAATGTTCCTATCATGATGATTACTGCCAAAGGTGAAATTTTAGATAAAATAATCGGCTTAGAGCTGGGCGCAGACGATTATCTTGTTAAACCCTTTGATCAACGAGAATTATTGGCTAGAATTCATGCTTTATTAAGAAGAAATGAAAAAGCAAGTAGTGAACAACGTGTGGAGCAGTTGCTTCAATATGAGGAACTCAAATTGGACCGTGAAAAGCTACTTATTTTATTCAGAGACCAAAGCATTGCTCTTACAGCCAATGAGTATAAATTGATTGAAATTTTAATGAAGAAGCCGAATAACGTCTATTCACGGGAATTTTTATATGAACAGATTTGGGGCGGTTTACTAGAGTATAGTGAACGAACCGTCGATGTCACTATCAGTCGATTACGAAAAAAATTAATGGAGCTTTCAGGGAAGAAATATTTTCATGCCATAAGAGGCATGGGTTACCGTTTTGGAGGAAAGTCGTGAAGATTCAATATCAATTGTGGTTGATTTTTTCTTGTCTATTTATTGTTGTCTGCCTTGCCGTATACATCGTTGTATCAACTACGTATGAACAACGGTTACAACTGGGGTATGAACAAGTATCGATCACTCAAGGCTCTACCATTCTTGACCAATTCAAAGATACTTATCCCTATTCACCCAACCGTAGCATAGGTTACCTTCAAACGTACAGCAAACAATTAAACAGCAGATTGATTATGTTGGATCACGATAAAAAAGTTTATGCAGATAGTTTTCAGCAACTCAAACCAAACACAACCTTAAATCTGACTATATTAGCTCAAGACACGGTTCCGGTTTCTCTCTTTTCCGAAACAGACCCTTTTGGCTATCTTCAATATACTTTACTCCCTTTTCAGACAGTAGAAAGTGAAGGTTATTTATTAATGATTCAAGAAGTTGATCAACTGTACGCTGAATTAAAATCCTTTCAAAAATGGATCGTCCAAACGCTACTTATCGCTGTTTTTGTTTTCTTTTTCATTTCATATTTTATCTCAACCTGGTTTTCAAAACCAATCCGTCAAATTATCTTTCACTTAAAAGAAGTAACGCCGCAAAAGCGCTTTTTTTCCTTGAAACATCCACGACGTGATGAGATTACAGACTTAATTAATGCGATTCAAAATATGGTGGGAGAATTAAACCTATATGATGAAAGGCAACGACGGTTTTTGAGTACGTCCTCACATGAATTAAAAACTCCTTTGGCAACCATGCAGCTTATCCTTGAGAATCTGCCATATGTGCGTGAGAATGAAGCAACATATCAAGAATTTGTACAAGACCTATCGTTCCAAGTTCAAAAAATGAAACAAATGGTTGACCAATTATTACAAATTAATCGTATATCGGATAAATATCTCGAAAAAGAAACACTGATTGCCGGGGACTTACAGCATCATCTGCTACAGTCCTTTCAACATCTTGCCCAAGACAGACAAATAACCTTAGAATTTGAATTTGATCCAGTCCAATTATATGTCAATCGAGCAATGTTTCTACGTGGACTTGATAACCTGGTTTCGAATGCTATTCGCTATTCTCCCCAAGATGCATCCGTAAAAATTATTATCAAAAGTGAGGAAGAGCAATATAAGATCAGTGTATGTGACCAAGGAATGGGCATTTCTCCAGAAGATCTTCCTCATATTTTTGAACCTTTTTACCGTTCGAATGATGCAACGGCATGGAATCAAGAAGGCAGCGGTTTAGGCTTAACCATTGTCAAACAAATGGTTGAAATGCATAACGGGAGGATTGAGATTGATACAGAACAAAACCAAGGAACATGCATACACTTGTTGTTCTAAAAAAACGTAAGTAACAAAAATGTTACATTTCTTAAATTTTCATGATACAAAAGGTGGCTATATTATAAGTAAGCCAAATCAATCAAGTAATTCTTACAACTTAAAACTTACAAGGAGGTTATCGTGATGAAAAAAATGTTGACTGTTATGGTGATGCTTATGTTGGGAAGCCTCGTAATCTTAACCGCTTGCGGTAATGATATGACTGATCCTGATGCAACCAATCAACCAGGTGAAAAGGACATAAATACCCCTTCAAAAGATCCGATCGAAAAGGAAGAACAAGATGAACAATCTGTTGATGAAACAAATTTATCTCCAACACCTGATGAAAAGCAGGAAACACATCAAGTCGTACTTTACTTCTCTGATAATGATTTAATCGATACTTATCGGATTGAAAAAGAGATTGATGTCAGAAAAGGAGAGAATGTCGCAAAAGCTGCATTAGAAGCTTGGGTCAACGGACCTGAACACGACGAATTAACAGGGTTAATCAATTCAGAAGTGATTATCGAATATGTTGAAGAAGTTGACGGAATCGCACATGTCAGTTTTTCAAAAGAGATCAAGGAAAGTAACCTGGGTTCAAGTGGTGAATTAATGTTTGCTGAACAAATTGCCATGATTATGCAGCAATTCGGATTTGAACAGACTCAAATCTTAGTAGAAGGTAGAGTTGGCGAAACATTGCTTGGCCATCTTTATACCGGGGATCCCATCGTAGCAAATGATCCTGAAAGCTACCTTTGGGTTGATGAAAAGGATTCACGTAAGATCGTATTGCAAAACGCAGCTTTCCGAATTTACGAACCAGCCCCAGATGCTAAAGTGAAAGACCAGATCGTTGTAAGCGGATTAGCTCGGGTTTATGAAGGGACTGTATTATATGAATTTGAAGATGGACACTTTATTCTAGATGAAGGGTTCACAACAGCTACAAATGGTGCTCCTGGATGGGGAGAATTTGAGATTGTCATTGAACTTGATGACGCAGTTAATTATTCAGGTAGAGTGATCCTCTTCGAAGAAAGTGCCAAAGATGGATCTAGAATGAATGAACTGATAATTCCTGTCAATGTTACGAAATAAACTTATAGAGCTTGTTCAAAAAGGGCGGTCTTCCCTTTTTGAACAAGCTCTAAGCAATGAGCGAAGCCACTGCAATGTTTTAAGTCGATCCGAGTGGTTTTCTCGGATCGACGCGCAGTGAGTGAAGCCATTGCAACTCCGCATTAGGAAAGAAGATATTAAAGGTTCAAAAAGGGAGTTTTCTCCCTTTTTGAACAGACTAAGAAGCAATAAGCGTAGTTGCTACATCTTTAAAAGTGTTACTATGAGTAGGTTTCTCATAATAACACGAGTAGCGAACGGAGCCATTGCAAATCTTAGAGTACCTTTTTGAACACGCTCTTATAGGAAACGGTCTCCTCGAGGCAAAGTCGATGAACGCCCCGATGATTCAGTAATCCAGGCAATGAAGATGAACGAAAAAGGCGATGTGATGAAGAATTGCACGCATAGAACAAGGATGAAACGATATTATAGCAGCTGCTCTATTTAATTAGAGCATTTGTTTTTTGATAGATTTAGAGAGAGCCCCTCAAGAATTACATGATAAATACAACACCTGAGCAATAAAAAAAAGCTCACACATCTCCTAAAAGATGCACAAGCCTAATCATTTCAACCAATAATATAGTACTTTTACTGCACTTCCCTTTAACACACGGCCACCCGGCCCCTCAGGCGCCAAGATCAGCTCCATCAGATATTGCTTTCTGACGGGTATTTGGTAATTTACTATTTCTTTGATCAATCAATAGTGTAACAACCGCAATAACTAAGCCCACGATATCGATCCACATCCCCGTTTGAACTAACATAATGGAAGATATAAAAAGTAGTATTCTCGAAGCAACAGCAAGCTTTGAGAATAAAAACCCTTCAATCGCTATCGAAAGCCCAATCACACCAACGATCGCCGTTATTGTTGCATAGACAATCATTCCCGGAGAACCTTGTAAAATGAGTTCCGGTCCAAAAATGAACATAAACGGAATAATAAAGGCCACTAGCCCCAGACTACATGACTGCAAGGAAACTTTTAAAGGATTTGCCTTCGCTATACCAGCTGCTGCATATGACGCAATGGCTACAGGTGGTGTAATAGCTGACAATGTTCCGTAATAGAAAATGAACAAATGAGCAGCAATCGGAGACACACCTAATGCCGTCATAGCAGGTGCCGCTAAAATTGCTAAGATTAAGTAACAGGCAACCGGTGGAAGACCCATTCCTAAAACAATCGAAGCGAACATCGTTAAAATACATAATAATAGCAAATTGCCACCAGATAGTTCGAGAAGCAATCCTGAAAAACGTAATCCTATACCTGTCATATCAATTACACCAATAACAATTCCTGCACAGGCACAGGCCGCGATAACAACTAGCGCCATTTTGACTCCATCCTGCAATGCTCCAGAAATTTGCTTGATACTCATGCGCGTTTCTTTTCGGATAAGGCAAACAATAGGAACAGAAAGGATCGACCAAAATACAGCTTTCACTGTCGTTAATTGCGCAATCATTAATAAATACACTAGAAGTACAAGAGGGATTGCTAAATGACCTTTTGTTAACAAAAGCTGTTTTACATTGATTGTTTTCACTTCTTCGACTGCGGAAAGGCCTACTTTCGCCGCACGCAAGTCGACCATCGTAAACACGGCAATGTAATACAAAATAGCAGGAATCAATGCTGCGAAAGCTACTTCAGCAAATGAAATTTGGAGAAAGTCTGCCATTAAAAACGCTACCGCACCCATTACTGGCGGTAAAAGCATGCCGCCTGTTGATGCAACAGATTCTACAGCTGCTGCATATTGTGGTTTATAGCCACCTTTTTTCATTAAAGGAATCGTTAGTACACCTGTGCTAACCACATTCGCGACCTGACTACCACTAATGGAGCCAAACAGCGAGCTAGCCACAACGGATACTTTTGCAGCACCGCCACGAAATCTCCCTACAAGCGCCATAGCTAGATCGATAAACAAACCACCTGCTCCAGAGCGCTCTAAAAAAGCACCAAATATGACGAATAACACGACATAACTTGCGGATACCCCAAGTGGAGTACCAAATATTCCATTCGTACTTAAACCAACTTGGGTAATGATACGCTCAATTGACACACCGGAATGAGCTAGCATTAATGGTAGTCGATCTCCCCATAATGCATATGCTAAGAAAATACTAGCAATAATAGGCAGTGCCAATCCTAGCATTCTCCGTGAAGCTTCAAGAGTTAACAAGATAACCAGTGCACCAACAATTAACGTCCAAGTTGTCGGCGCGATTAGAGATGTTGTAAGCTGGACGTATTGAACCGTAATATACGCACATGTGACAAGGGCAACCGCCGCTAAAGCTAAGTTAATCGTTTTTTCAGCAACATGTTCGGAAGCGCTTCCTTTTTTCTCTTTAATAAAAGGATAAAGAAGAAAAACAAGCGCCAATCCTACTCCAAGATGTATAGCACGCTGTTGCGTAGCCGGAAACAGCTGTATGCCGCCAGCGTATAAGTGAAACAGAGCTAAAGCTAGTGCGAGTACACCAACAATTAAATGAATCCATCGCTTCATGAAAATCACTCCTCGTTTATTCGAGTCTACTGAAAAAGGGGGTTTTTTTGAGGTCAAAGAAAAAGATACGGTTTTTACCTTTTTTCAGTAGACTCTAACCAATAAGCGGAGCCCTTACCGCTTCCTCGAATCTCTTTCAAAAGTCGTTTTTTCCCTTTGTCAGTGCCCTCCGTTTTATTCGATTAGCCCTTTTTCTCTGTAATACTTCTCCGCCCCAGCATGCAGCGGGATTTGCAAACCATTCATAATCGTTTCTTCACTGATATCTTTGGCAACCGGATGAACTCCTTGTAGTTCTGCTTGATTGCTTAAAATCGTGTCGATAAAGTGATAAACCAATTCTTCATCAGTCGTTTCATGAGTAAAAACAATGACATCCAATGAAGGGATTGTTATCTCATTGTCCTGACCTGGATAAGTCTCTGCTTCCACTTTCTTCACACTGTAATACGTGTTTTCTTCAAGAAACTTTTTCTCTTCAGCTTCTTCTATAGTTAAAAATCGAATATCATGAAGCTGACTCAGTTCATTTACTAGTGGAGCTGGAATTGCGCCTAGTAAAGGACCAGCATCTATACTTCCATTTTGAATACCTTCTTGAATTTCTTTATAGCCAAGTGGAATAACTTTATAATCACTCTCTTCAAGGCCATATCCATCTTTTAAAAGCGTTTTCATAATTGCTTCTGTAGCAGAACCTGGTGGAAGACCAATTTTCTTCCCCTTTAAATCTGCATATGATTGAATATCAGAATTCGCTGAAACGACCATATGGGCAGCTGCATAAGTCAAATAGCTCACCGCACGCAAGTTTTCATGCTTTCCGGGAATGTTCTCGTATTCGCCATGATAAGTCGTTACTACTTCCATAGCTGAGTTAATCCCAAATGCTGCTTTATCTTGGTTTGCTCGATTCATCACCATTTGCATAATTTCCGCTCCACCGTTCGTTGCTTCTGTAACGAGTTGAACGTTAGGCATCGTTTCATTACTGTTAAATATCTTACCAATACCTGCACTTAAAATGTAGGCGATCCCACCTGCTCCTGGTGTATAAACGGGAATAATTCCGGAAGCATTCGTTCCTGTCCCTTCACTTTCATTTCCATCTGCCGAACTACCACAAGCTGAAAGTATTCCTATTAAAAGTACCGTGATCATAGCTAATGAATAAACCTTATTTTTCTTCATGTTAATGCCCCCTTTGATTGGTATTAAGATTTCGTTAACGTTTTGGATGAAAGTTTAATGACATCTAAATCATTCGGGATTATGATTTCACCATTGAATACTCCAGCCGCTTCATCTAACACATTTTTAGGATTCATTTTTGGCAAAAAGTGTGTTAAAACTAGTTGCTTTACGTTTGCTTTTTTCGCTGTTTCTGCTGCTTGCGCCGGTGTACAATGTTCTTTCTGAAGATTTTCCCATATTTTTGAAGAATTAGGTGTTTGATCATCTTCTATAAGTGTTAGACACGCATCATGAATTAACATCCCTGCTCCTTCAGCGAGCTTCGCAAGCGGATCTGTCGGCGGGGCAGTATCGCCTCCGAAAACGACTGAATCACTTTCTTTGTCAAAGCGGTATGCGAATGTAGGGACATTATGAACCATCTCCGCACAATGTACATCGATAGGCAATTCCACATTAACGCGACCCTCTTTTTCAATTTCAATGACTTTCACATCACGTATACCTGTATCTGGTCTTCCCAACGACATACGGTAGTTGATATCATTTTCTAGCATTTCCACTAGTAAATCATGCATTTTTTTCGTTCCAACCGGTCCTACAACCGTTAGTTCGCGTCGACCTTCTACCCAACTGCTTATTAAAAAGTTAGCATACCCTAACATATGATCGGCGTGAAGATGTGTAAAGAACACATACTTGATATCTTGCGGGGGAATATCCGCTTTTACTAACTGCATCGTTGTCCCCTCTGCACAATCTACTAAGATCGACTCTCCGCCCATTGATAATAGATGCGCTGTAGCCATTCTCTCTTTATTTAAACGCGGGCTTCCTGTTCCAAGCATAATTACTGATGTACTCATCATTCCATCTCCCTTTCTCTTTTGACCATAATGGATAAAATCGACTAAAAAAGAGCGCTTACAATAATATTAATTTCTATTAAATCCATTTTGGGTTTAATTTCTTCTTAGTTGTATAGTAACTAATTAGTTAGAAAATTGCAACGCTTTTTTCACTTGAAAAATTTAGGTCTTTAAAATACGATTCAAATAGCAATATAGCTGCACCAATGGCGGCTGCATTTTCTTGAAGCCATCCCTGTGAAAAGATTACCTCTTTCTCTTCGTGAATATTTTCTGCTATATTATCAACAACTTGTTCATAATAACCATCAAACTCATATAGAAAAGGACCATTCAAAATGATTATTTCCGACCGAAAAAGATTAAGTAAATTAGAAAGACCTATCCCTAAATACCGTGCACTCTCTAAGATAATTCTTTCTGTTTTTTTGTCGCCTTGCTTAAAATATTCCATCATCTCAGTAAGCGATGCTTTTTGAAAAAGTTCTTTACTCATATTTCCTAATAACGCATTTTCACTTTCTAATTGACGGACTATGCTTTGAAATGATGTGTAAGAAACGATACATCCTCTTTTTCCGCAAGAACAAATATTCCCGTTTAAATCTACAATCATATGACCGTACCCGCTTTGGTCGGCATACTGATCTGGTAAAATCATTCCGTTAACGACAACGCCGCAATCGATTCCCCAACCACCACTTACACAGTAGAGGATATTTTCATAAAGGTAATTATTTGCGTGGTATTCTGCGACGGCTGCTGCATTAGCACCTTTTTCAAGCACCACTTTTACCGGAAATGCTTGTTGAATCAGCTTCACAATCGGAACGTGATTCCAGTTGGCAGCTAGAAAGGATTCCGGTTTTAAAATCATCCCTTCTGCCCGATTTAATGGACCAATTACTGCAAGACCAATCCCCATCAGTTTTTCCTGATCAAAATGATGCTTTTCCATAAAATTTTCTATAATATTTTTAATTTTCAACATAACAAATTCCGGAGTATGCATCGTTGTCATGATGAACGATTCCTGATCAATCTGGTCATATCGCAAATTCAACAAGACAATATTGGTTTTCATTCGGGAAATATGAATACCAATCAGATAATTTCCATTCCTTACTACATCATAAAGAATCGGCCGGCGCCCAACGAAGGACTCTCCAAGTCCACATTCTTCAATAAATTTGCATTTTAATAATTCATCAATCATGCGAACAAGAGTGGTTTTCTTTATTTCTGTTTTCTCAATTAAATCCGCTTTTGTTATTGGCCCATATTTATGGATTAATAAATATAATTTTTTCAAATCTTGATTCTTGGGTGTTGTATTTTGAAGAAATTGTTTAAACATACGATCACCAATCCCTAAAATAAAATCTATTAAAAAGTGAATTGTTTATATCTTACCACATTTTAATCCATAATGGATTAAATGATAGCAAGTGATTTGCTTAGCTCCTTGAACAAATCTCACAAGTGTAATGAACCGATGAGTGATCATCCCCCTCAACACGTTGGATACCAATTTAAGATTCAAGTGAATGTTCGTTATTTTACCCTTACATTAACCCGCGAAAAATTCTTCCTTTTTAGAGCGTGTTCAAAAAGGTACTCTATAAGACTTGCAATGGCTCCGACTCCGTTCAAAAAGGGAAAATCCTCCCTTTTTGAACAGACTCTTTTATTAAAAAATCAAGTAGCTCAAGACTAATATAAATAAACCATTGCCGTAACTAAAAATATTCGTTATTATTACCTTAGACTTTTATCGTTTTCGGAAAAAAGCATGGGCTCTTTTCTTAGCTACATAGATAAGTTCGCATGAGATGTCAATAAGGTTTGGGTTCCATTGTTGGTAGTTAACAATCGAAACTATGATTTTATTTTTGTATTAAATAGGGAGGGATTTTGATTGAATATGATAACGAATATAGAACCAAGGCTTCAGGAAATTAGCCATAAAGTTGAGAATGGCGAAAGGCTTACAAAAGAGGATGGCCTATATTTATACAATTCAAATGATTTATTAACAATTGGTCAATTAGCAGACAAAGTTAACGTCAGGAAAAATAATAATCACGTATATTTCATTCAAAATATGACTCTTTATTTTACAAATGTATGTGAAGCCGAGTGTGCTTTTTGTAACTTCAAGAAAAAAGAAGGTGATGATGGAGCTTATACGGTAAGTGCTACAGAAATGATTGAGTATATCGAAAAAAATTATAATCCTAACGTGCGGGAGTTCCATATTACTGGTGGTCACAATCCTAACGTACCTTTTGATTATTATGTTGACTGTATAAAACAATTGAAAAAACATTATCCAAATGTATCTATTAAAGCACATACCGCAGCTGAGATTGAATTTTTCTCAAGATTAAGTGGTTTAAGTTATAAAGATGTTTTAAAAACATTAATGGATGCTGGTCTAGACACATTAACTGGTGGCGGTGCAGAAATTTTATCAGAACGTTACCGTAAAAAAATGGGCGTCGGAAAAGCTACTACTCAACAATGGCTTGAAATTCAAGAGGTGGCGCACGGATTGGGCCTACGAACACACGCTACAATGCTTTACGGTTCGATAGAGACAATTGAAGAGAGAATTGACCATATGCTTCAATTAAGAGAAATTCAAGATAAAACAAATGGTTTTTATGTGTTTATTCCGCTAGCTGTCCAACCTAAAAGTGTTCAATCTGGGATCAAACGTAGAACTTCGGCATATGAGGATTTAAAAACATTAGCGATTAGCCGCTTAATGCTAGATAATTTTCAACATATTAAAGCCTATTTTATTAATATTGGCACTCAATTAACACAATTAGCGTTAACATTTGGCGCTTCAGATGTTCATGGTACACTTCTTGAAGAAAGAATTAGTCATGCTGCTGGTGCATTGTCTCCCGCAGGATTAACTCGTGACGAATTGGTTCATTTAGTAAAGGGAGCTAACCGAATACCCATAGAGCGTGACACATTCTACAATGAGATAAATCGGTGGTAATCAATCAACTTAAGATCAAAAATCAAGACCTCTGTGTAAAGAGAACGACTACTTCTTTACACGGAGGTCTTATGTTTTTTTCCTTGATTTGTTTGTTGCTTTTTAAAAGAGCTTGTTCAAAAAGGGAAGACCACCTTTTTTGAACCTTTAGTATCCTCTCTCCTAATGCGGAGTTGCAATGGCTTCACTCACTGCGCGTCTATCCGAGAAAACCACTCGGATCGACTTAAAACATTGCAGTGGCTTCGCTCATTGCTTCGAGCTTGTTCAAAAAGGGAAGACCACCTTTTTTGAACCTTTAGTATCCTCTCTCCTAATGCGGAGTTGCAATGGCTTCACTCACTGCGCGTCTATCCGAGAAAACCACTCGGATCGACTTAAAACATGGCAGTGGCTTCGCTCATTGCTTCGAGCTTGTTCAAAAAGGGAAGACCACCCTTTTTGAACAAGCTCTAAAACTATATTTGAAAATCCAATATACCTTCTATAAATCTTTTAGATGGATCAAAATATTGAGTAAGCCCTTTTTCTTTTAACAATTGATCTACCGTTAAGTGATTCATTTGTTCTTGGTATTTATGATCCCAGCCTACTTTTTTAACGAGATCTCTAACAGACCCCTTCATATTAGCAAACAAAAATGTAACGCCTTTTTCTTTTTGATAATAATCGATCATCTCTTCTAACATATCGAGAGAGGCAGAATCTATATCATTTACACCCGACATATCGATAATTAACCATTTTGTATTCATTCTCTCTTTAAAAAGACTCTTTATTTTTTCATCCAAATAAGCAATATTCGCAAAATGTAAGCTCGAATCGATTCTAATGATCAACACTTCTTCTGCAGTGTTTGCCTCAGGAAATCTAGTAATATCACGAAAGACATTCTTTTTGTTCAAGTATCCAACCTCGACAATATTTGGCTGAGTGCTTTTCTTGATTATAAGAAGTAAAGTGAAGATAGCACCAATGATAATCCCCCATTGTATCCCTACAAATAAAGTAACAAAAAAAGTAGTGACCCACACCCAACCTTCAAATGGTTTCACTTTAAAAAGATGCTTCAACTCTTTAATATCTATTAATTTATAAACGGCAATGATAATAATAGCTGCTAAAACCGCATTAGGTAAATAATAAAAAAATGATGTGAAAAATAGTAACGTAATCATAACGCAAATGCCTGTAATAATTGAGGTGATCTGAGTGACGCCACCTGCTTGATAATTTACTGCCGTCCTAGAAAAACTCCCGTTTATCGGAAATGAATTGAAACAGGCCCCAACGATATTCGCTAATCCTAGTGCCTTTAATTCTTTATTTGGTTCTATTTTATATTTTTCTTTACGTGCAATCGCTTTTCCGATAGCAAGAGATTCCATAAAGGCTATAAGAGAAATCGTTAGTGCCATTGGAAATAACATTTGTATCTTTTCAAACGTTATCGCAGGAAATGAAAATGTAGGCATTCCCTTCGGCACATCCCCCACTATTTGTAAGCCGTATTGGTCTAATCGAAATAAAAAAACAGTTGCAATCGATAAAATGACAAGCAATAAAGCTGAAGGAAAACGTGAATTTATTTTCCGTAAAACTAAAAGACCCATAATGCTGCTAAGTGCGATTATGACGGTTATAAAATGTAGTTCTGTTATTTTATTGATTACGTCTAAAAATATTAGATGTACTTGCAAATAACTACCTATATTTATTCCTAAAATATGTTTGAGTTGGCTTAGGCCAATCACAATTGCTGCAGCTGATGTATAACCATTCAACACGGAATGAGGAATAAATTTCACTATAAAACCAGCTTTCATTATACCGAGCACCAGTTGGATTGCTCCAACCAAAACCGCTAATACGATAGCCATCGAAATAAAATCTGTAGAGCCAACTTCAGCATAAAACGACACACCAGAAAAAACCAATAAGGATGTAATTGCTACTGGGCCTACTGATAGATGCCTCGATGAACCAAAAAAAGCATAAATAATCAACGGGATTGTTGAAGCATACAACCCCATAACAGGTGGGAGTCCTGCAAGCATAGCATATGCCATGCCTTGAGGAATAAGCATAACGAAAAGGGTTACTCCAGCAACAAAATCATTTTTAAATAATTGTCTATTGTAGTTAGGGATTATAATAGGTTTCCTTTTTAAGAGTGACATTGATTTTATTCCCCCTCGAACTTCTTTCGGTTTCGGATAAAAGTGTCAATTGCTAGTTTCCTTATATTCTAAATAGTAACACACTTTTAGACATTGCGATGAAAGTTACTATGGTTAATCAATATTATACCTCGATTTAATCATAGGTTACTTTCTTACTTTATAGAACCTTAGATCAAAAGAACAAATTGATCAGGTCATTTACGCAATTTATTCTTGCAGATAAACCATAACAACTTGTTCTATCTTAAAAGCCTTAATAATAAGAAGCATAAACTAATGCACCTAATCCAATATCAAGTGTTTCTTCCTCATAATCACCTTGACTTAAAGCGATATTTGGTTTTCCATACACACGTTGTGAAATAGATTTTATTACCGTTTCATAATAATTCGGATAGTGGTAAATTAAAGGTCCACTTATATAGACTGCTTCTGACCCTATAATATTTACCAAATTTGAAATTCCAACTCCAAGATAAGTAGCTGATCTTAATACGATTTCATTAGTCAGCTCATATTCATCTTTTAACCGTTCAATAATTTCTAGAGTAGAGAGTTCACTCCAGTTTATTGATTTAAAATAAGGGTTGCTATTATTTAATGATTCTAAAATAGAATTTAAAGACGTATAAGTATTTAAGCAGCCCCTACTACCACAAAAACAAATAGGGCCATTTACATCCATACTCATATGTGCAAATCCATCAGTACGACCTATTCTAGAATTTATGATTTCACCATTTGTCATTATTCCACAGCCAGTTCCCCAACTATTAAAAATGTATAACATATTTTCATGTGGTAATGAAGAAGAAACATATTCCCCCATTAATCCTGCATTTGAAGAATGCTCCAATATAACCTTCACTGGAAAAATTTCCTTTATTATTTTTACAATAGGTACATTAATCCATCCTTTAGAAAGGAATAATTGCGGTTTTATTATAATTCCATCTTTTTTATTTAACGGTCCTACTGAACTTATTCCTATACCAAGTAACTGATCTAACTCTATTTTATATTCATTTAAAAACTTGTTTGTAATTTCAATTACTTTTGCTATGACAATTTCTGGTGTATGTTTTGTTGTCATTACAAAGGTTTCGTTTTTGACTGTGTGCAGACATGAATCTAATAGTACTACTTTTGTATGTGCTCGTATTATATGAACAGCAATAATAAACCCTGCAGTTGGTACGATGCTATAAAGAACTGGAGGTCTTCCTCCTTCTGATTCTTCATGACCACCTTCTTTTATTAAGTTATTCGTTTTTAATTCACTAATTATCCGGGCTAAGGCAGTTTGTTTAATTTTTATTTCCAACTTATTTGATAACTTTGACCTAGTAATTGGACCATACCTACTTATTACTCTAAAAACCTCTTTTATAGGTTGTTTTTTTATAGAGCTATCTAGTAACAGACTTTTTAACATTTAGAATCACCTGACAGGTTTTTAATTTTTAAATTATAGCTATTCTAAACTCCCATTATTCATTTACTTTGGCAAAGTAAAAAAACCATTACTGAACCTTCGCACCTAGAAAAATGTAAGCAGTTTAGGATAACAGGAATGCTAGCAACCGTTGAAGCATAATCATTGAGAAGAAATATAGGCATATAAACACTTCAGCGTTTGGTATAATGAATTTGAATAAAGAGAAACGATCAACAGAAGAGGTGTCTCCTTTATGATAGCGAATATTGATCAAAATAAGCAACTACCAATTGAACTAACATCCACATTTTAAAAATTAAAAGTTCTATCATAGCAGATTTCGTTTGTTCTCCGAATTACACAGGCCCTTCGATTATTTACGTTGGAAGAATATGAGCCAACTCAACCCATCAGTTATAACTAGAAGTGGTCAAGCAACCATTAAACTCCATATAACACTTGTTCTACAACGAACGATCGCAATTCCCATGAATCAAGCTTTTAAGCAGAAACATCATACACACTCCCCCTGTTTAATCTCAACACTTATTCGTATTAAAAATGAAACCTACTCATTGTTTTTCGTCATCGTAATGTTGTTAACCATTCTGATATAAGTTGTTCTAATTGTTCTTCAGAACGATTTGGAAAGTTTTCAAGTAGCGTTTGATTCGTTTGTAATACTGCTTGTTCCCAAGATGGATATTCCTGATGTGCTTTTTCTGTCAGCTCAATCAATTTGCTTCTGTTGTCCTTGCCGCGTACTTGTTTGACATAATCTTGTTTAACGAGTCTTTGAATGTTTCTTGTTAATGGTGGTGCTTCGACAGACAAATACTCACACAACTCTGTTTGTGTTAATGTCCCTTTTGTTTTTAATACATAGATGACAGACCATTGTGCGCTATATAACCCGAATGGTTGTAGTGCTTTATTCATATTCTTTGTTAAAAGACGGGAGAGCTGGTGAATAGAATGGAACAATTTATGATTGGCAACTATATCGATCACTCCTAATTCTAAACTTCATTACCTGGATTATTATAGCAGTGTATTGGACTACACTCAAAAAATTCATTCAAGTCTTTTGCTTTACCTGCTTCAAATTTACACCCCCATTTTCAATTCAACTAAAAAGACTGTCACCATAGGTTTTAGATAAAAACCTTTGATGACAGTCTATTACAATTTAATTAGTTACTTTTTTTTTTGATTCTTGACCGTACTTCTGTCCGTACAACCAGTCTGTGTAACTAAAATCTTTGGCATCACGTTGTTTAAAGATCGTATCACGCAACAGGATAGAAGTTGGGTCTTCTGCATGGATAATTTCTCCCCAAACACGAGCTGTTTTTTGAACTTTTGCGGTACGTGGAAGACGCTCTTCTTGGAATGCTTTGAATGCATTTTCATAGTTTTCACCATGTTCATTGAGCATGTCAGCTAAATAGGAAGCATCTTCTAATGCTTGAACTCCACCTTGTGCCAAGTATTGAAGCATTGGGTGAGCAGCATCACCAAGCAGTGTAATATTCCCTTTTGTCCAGTTATCAATTGGTAATCTATCATACATTGGCCAACGAATTTGACGCTGGATGAATGAAAGAGCTTTCTCAACTTTTGGGTGTGCATTTTCGAATACTTTATCCATTTCCTCTGGAGTACCCCAGTCATCTGAATCTTCCTTGTAATTTAAGCTCTTGAATACAACAACTTGGTTGTATAGTTCGCCGCGACGAACTGGGTATTGCACAACATGAAGGTTTGGACCAATCCACATGATTACATCATCCATATTAGCATCATCACTAATTTCATTGATTGGAATCGTTCCACGGTAAGCAACATATTCCGAACAAATCGGCTCATCATCAACAAAAAGGGCGCGTGTTTTAGATTTAAGTCCATCTGCTCCGATTAACGCTTTACCAACCATTTTTTCTCCTCGAGCATTTGTAACAACTACACCTTCTGCCGTTTCTTCTACCGTTTCAATGTGTTGGTCAGTAACAAGCTCCACTAAAGGATTCTTTTCACATGCTTCTAAAAGAACACGGTGTAAGTCAGTACGATGTAAAACGATATACGGGAAACCATATCTTTCTTTAAATTCGTCTCCTAAGTCTAAAGTTGTTAATTCTTCCGCTGTATACACGTCTTTTAACACTAATCTTTTTGGAAAAACGGCAATTTTTGCGATTTCTTCTCCTACACCTAAACGATCTAAAACAGCCATTGCATTTGGTGCCATTTGAATCCCTGCACCGACTTCTCCAAACTCAGGTGCTTGCTCAAGTACCGTTGTTTTTTGGCCAGCTTCTGCAGCTGCTAGAGCTGCTGCCAAGCCTCCAATTCCCCCACCAACAATAATCATTGAATCTGTCTTTTTCATGTTAAATCCCCCTCTTTTAATTTGTTTATCTCTCGCTCATTTAAACTAGAATAGGTTTAAATTCGCTTGTTACTTCTTGATAACCATTCCCTTGCTCATACGCTTCTTCTCTCTCAACATCAAAGTGTTCCATAATTGGTAAGTCACTGACAGAAAAGAAGAACGTGTCTTCATTAGCCACATGCTCATGCCATGCCCAGTTTGGAACAATAAAGTAATCACCTTTAGACCAATCAAAACGTTGACCATTAATCACACTATAACCAGAACCTTTATATACTTGGTAAATCGTTGAATGTGTATGGCGATGTGCTTTAGAATGGTATCCTTTTGGAAGCTTCTGCATCCAAGCCGCAATCGTCGGGTTCGCGGTTTGACCAGTTGACGGATTGATAAACTCAACCGCGTATCCATCATAGGCATCTGGCTCAAAACGACTTAACCCATCAATCGCCGCTAATGTTTGATTCCATTTATATGAACCAAGCGGTGCTTTTTGCGGATGACGATCAGAAATAGGACGCATCATTCCACCCATATAGCGTTGTGAACCATAGTTGTCTGGAAGACTCGGCTGTTCAATCTTTTCTGGATAATTCTCAAAAAAGGTTGCACCTAGCATGTATTTCGTTGGAATATCTAGAACATCCATCCAGATCATTGGCTCTGTACCTAAATGACCATGACCATGCCAAAGATCCTTCGGCGTAATAAGAAAGTCTCCTTCTTCCATAAAGAGGCGTTCACCTTGAACAATTGAATAGGCACCCTCGCCATGAGTGACAAAACGAAGAGCATTTTGCGTATGACGGTGAGAAGGAGCCTCTTCACCCGGTTGTAGCAACTGAACAGCAGCATAGAGCGTTTGACTTGTTGAAGCCCATCCCCATGGTTGACGATAGTCCAGTCCTGGATTCTGAAGATAAATCGCTCTTCTTTCTCCACCACGTTCTGGAGTGAAAATTTGCGACGCTTCACCTAGCTTCTTTTCAAGAAGGTCCCACTTCCAAAGATACGCTTGCGCGTGTGGCTCAGGTGTTTTGTGCATCAATTCTGGAATCGCTTCCCAAAGTGGACCAAGATTATACTGTCTAATATCTTTCGTGAAATCTTGAACCAATTTACTTTTGAAAAAGTCATTTTTCTCTGCCATGCTCTATTCCACCTTTCGTTTTATCATTAATTGTTTAATTTCGATAAATTGCGTTGAATTTGACCCTCATGTTTGTTGACATGTTGATCGATTAAATGATCAATAATAAACGATAGCGGTTTCGTTCCAAAGTTAGGGTTAACACTCGTTGCTTCTGCCGCAAGTTGTTCAGGCGTCAAGTTTTCAATTCCGGATTGAACCGTTTGTTTTACTTGTTCCAGTTGTTTAATCATTTCATCTACGCTAATCGCGTCGACCGTTTCAGGTTTAACGGCTTCTAGACGTGGCTCGTGTAAATGATTTCTGCCCCACTCATTCCCAGGAGTCTCAACAAGCTGTTCAATTTCATCTACCCAATATGGCAATGCTTCGACGATATGTGCCATAATTTGCATGATTGACCATTCATCTTCTGTTGGTTTCCAACGAATGGTTTCTTCTGATAACCCTTTAACGGTTTCAATAATGCGATCAATCGATTCATTTACTGAAGTAATATTGCTTTGTGTCATACTTTTTACTCTCCTTTTACCGTACGTACTGTGTTTTCTAACACGCCTACTTGATCAATTTCCACACGTACTACGTCTCCATCTTTCAACCAAACTTGAGGTTCCATTGCTTGAATGACGCCACCAGGAGTTCCAGTAATCACGATATCACCAGGCTCTAATGTGGCAAGATTCGATAAGAATGAGACTAAGTGTTTGACTGAGAATACTTGGTTCGCTGTATTTGTACGTTGACGTTCTTCTCCGTTGACGGTTAACACCATTTCCAACGTTTGTGGATCCTTTATTTCATCTGCAGTAACCATCCATGGCCCCATTGGTAAACTGCCATCTACTGTTTTACCTTGTAACCATTGAAGGGTGCGTCGTTGAATGTCGCGATACGTAACATCATTTGCTACTGCATAACCTGCAACATAATCTAGTGCCTCTTCTTCTGACACGTTTTTCGCGCGTTTACCGATGACAAAGGCGAATTCAGCTTCATAATCTAGTTGTTCTGAAACAGGGTGGAATGGAATATCATCTTGTGGCCCAATGACTGTGTTGCCAAACTTTGCAAACAGAACTGGATTCGTAGGAAGTTCACGGCCCATCTCTAAAATATGTTCACGATAGTTATGGCCTACTGCAAAGATTTTTCCTGGTTTTGGAACAGGCGCTTCTACTTTTACTTCATTATATGGATAAACCAGTTTATAACCGTTATCGTCTTGATTCGTTAGCGCATAATCAACTGCTTTCTTAGCTAGTTCCATGCTTTCTTTTCCGCCTTGCAATAAACCAGTCATATCAGCAGGTACAAATGCTTCAGCAATTTCCTCAGCACGAATTTTCCCTTCCGACTTTAGTAACGCCTTATAAGATGCATGTAAATCGATTACCTCTTCATTGACAATTGCTCCAACACGGGAGATTCCTGCTTGCTTAAATGTAATTAACTTCATTATTCATACTCCTTTTTCACTTCATATTTTTATTCAAGCTAAGTTAGCTGATATTCCATTCTTTCACATTGTAAACGGCTTCATTTTCATGATTCATAGGATCACTATCGACAATTATTCTTGCTTCTTCTAATGAACCTACTTGCAAAATGTAAGCTCCGCCACTTTGATCAGCAAATCCTCCGGCGATAACTAACGTTTCTTCTTTAAGATCTTGTAAAAATTGACGATGACCTTGCAGCATGTTTCCCGTAAAGGTAGGTTTTCTTTCAATCATTACAAGAAACTTTTTCATATTGTGACCTCACTTTCAATTAATTTAAATTATAATTTTAGATAACCATGTTCTCTATTTATATAATATATCGTTCTGTTCTTAATTGTCAATATATTTACGCATTTTGTTTTCAATAAATTTAACCACTAGTTATCAGTCTTTTACTTAACCCATCTTTTGAAAGAAACATCTCTTAATAATGAAACTAACCGCTTCATAGTCTTTCTGGACACGTTAAGCCATGTATATGTATAAAGTGATCGAACCATCTTATGACTTGTCATAGTGAAAAAATGTATTAGCGATTAGATCAATTCTAATGTTATACTTTTTATTGTTCTTATTAAGGAAACGATGTTTTTTATAAAGTTCTTTATGTCGACGTACTTCTTTATCTATTAACGGGTACCAACGATGTAAAGTATTTTATTACGATTTTATAAAGGAGGACCATCATGGAAACACCTAAAAAGGGAACGACAATTCAATCATTGCAAATTGGCATTGGTATTATAGATATAATAGCTAAAGAAGGACGGCCCCTTAAATTTTCTGATATTTGTGAGTTAACGAAAATCACAAAAAGCAATCTTTATAAATATTTAAATACGTTAACTCAATCAGGAATTCTTTACCGTGATAAAGAATCAAGCACATATATACTTGGGAGTAAATTGATTGAGTACGGGATGGCAGCTACTGCTGAAGAAAATGTTATTGATCGAATTACACCTTTTATGCAAGAGATGAATGCAGAAAGCCTAAGTACCGTTCTTTATTCGATCTGGACAACCAATGGACCGATGATCGTTAAAGAGGTTAATACCAAACAAGGATATAATATCGGAGCTCAAGTCGGGACATTTCTCCCAGTCCTTTCTGCAAATGGAAAGGTGTTTGCGACATTTTTAGAGGACCAAGTCATTGAAGAGTGGATTCAGAAAGAACTATCCGATCTTTCTGAAGAGAAAATGCTTCGCTTTAAAGAAGAATGTGAAATCATTAAAGAAAGAGAAATTTCCTTTGCACGAGAGCCACTAGTGTCAAACGTTTCCTCCGTTGCATTTCCTGTATTTAATTATAAAAAGAAACTCCTCGGCGCAATAACGGTTGTTGGATTTTCAGAGTTAATTCCTACTCATGAAGAAGAGGAGCTTAGCAAATATTTAATACGTAAAAGCATAGAAATTTCTGGTACTTTTGGATATAAACGAGAACAGTAAATTTTCCCATACCTGCAACGAAAGAGCACATCTCTACGTCAAATAGAGATGTGCTTTTTCGTTATATACCTAAATTCTAGGATAAAAAAGAATAACGCTCCCTGCCAAAACCTTATTCTGCCATTGATTACGAAAAGACTTAGCGTACTACTTAAGGGCATTGAAAAAGGTGAAAATTGTACCTTTTTCAGTGCCCTCGTAATATACTCTCCTTTTTTGAACCCTCGATCTTACAAAAGAATTAGAATAAGTTAAATTTTATAACACTTCAGCTTGCAAAAAAGTAAATTATTCGTATATAATCACTATTATGAAATAAGTTCACTATTTTTATAAAAATAAGATGAGTGTTGATTTGAACAACCTGTTTTTGATGAGGTTTGTCATGTACTTGTTTTGATTTTTATATAGGAGGTATGCAATTTGGCAAATATTAACACTACAGAGATTATTAGCAACAGTAAATTTAACCGCTTCCATTTTATGTTGTTGTTTTGGTGTACTTTTATCATTGCATTTGATGGGTATGACCTAGTTCTATACGGTTCTGTCGTTCCTTATCTTATTGAGGAATGGTCGCTGACGACTGTCGAGGCAGGAGCAATTGGCAGCTATGGCTATATTGGAGTTATGGTAGGGGCGATTACTTTTGGTATCTTAGCAGATAGAATAGGAAGAAAAAACGTTATCTTGCTTTGTATTATGATGTTTAGCTTTTTTACGGCATTATGTGGGTTTGCCTCTTCTGCAGAATCCTTTTCAATTTATCGCTTCATTGCAGGGTTAGGACTTGGTGGCATTATGCCTAATATTATTGCTTTGATGACAGATTATTCACCAAAGACGAGCCGAAGTATGTTAGTTTCCATTGTATTGTGCGGGTATTCAGTCGGCGGCATGTTGGCCCCGACATTAAGTATTTTCTTAATCCCTCAGTTTGGATGGGAAGTTATTTTTTGGATTGCCGGAATACCGCTTCTATTTCTACCTTTAATGTACAAACAAATGCCAGAAACACCTAACTTCCTTATAGCCAAAGGACGAAACATGGAACTGAGCAACGTTCTTACCAAAGTTAGTCCTACTTTTACATTCACCAAAAAGGATCAGTTTGAAATACGCACTCTTAATGAAAGCGGTTCCCCAATTGGGAAATTATTTCAAAATAAACGTGGATTAAGTACGAGCATGATCTGGATTGGGTATTTCATGAGTTTGTTAATGGTTTACGGCTTGAATACTTGGCTTCCTAAGTTAATGTTTGATGCCGGATATGCTCTTAATTCGAGTTTAACTTTCTTAATCGTTCTTAATTTCGGTGCGATCGTTGGTACACTTATTATCGCAAGGTTATCAGATAAGTGGGGGCCAAAAAGAATGCTTGTCCCGATGTATATAATAGGCGCAATTGGTTTATTCTTCCTCGGTTTTAAAAGCCATATCTTTGTGCTTTATGTGCTCGTTGCCATTGCAGGGGCATGTACAATTGGAGCTCAAAATATCGCCAATGCTTACGTATCACAGTACTATCCACCTTCGATTCGTTCAACCGGTCTTGGAGTTGCTTCTGGAGTAGGAAGAATCGGTGCGATTGTCGCTCCAACCCTTGGTGGTGTCTTACTTGCAGCTAGCTTGCCTATTCAAATGAATTTCCTTGCGTTTGCCATCCCTGGAATCATTGCTGCAATCGCGTTCTGGGTTGTCTCAGATAAATATTCCTACTATAAACAAGAAGAAAACAATGAGAATCAGGATGTTTTATTAGATAAAGCCTCAGGGAATTAATAGTATTATGTACCTGAAAGGTTTATCACAATGAATTATGAAGGACTCAGCAAAAAATTGCTGAGTCCTTCATGTCTTACGAGGGCTTTAAGATTATTTAGCGACCAGCTTACAAAACCTCATTTATGTTTCACTTAAGATCTCACTTCTTTCATTACTAATAGACCTTTCTAAAATTTCAACAATGTCTAATGTTTCAACTGATTCTTCAACTTCTTTCGCCTTTGTTCCATCAGTTAGCATTGTTAGGCAGTACGGACAGCCGCTACCGATCACAGATGGCTTGACAGTCAGAGCTTGCTCGGTTCGTGCGACGTTTACACGCTGGCCTGTATCTTCTTCCATCCACATCATTCCTCCACCAGCACCACAGCACATCCCGTTTTCACGGTTACGCTCCATTTCTACTAGTTGCACACCTGGAATCGACTTTAAGATTTCACGTGGCGCGTCATATACACCATTATAGCGGCCAAGATAACAAGAATCATGAAATACAATGGTCTCATTCACTTCATTAACCGGTTTGATTTTACCTTGTTGAAGAAGTTCAAAAAGCAATTCTGTATGATGATACACCTCTACGTCTTTCAACCCGAAATCGGGGTATTCATTTTTAAAAGTGTTATAGGCATGTGGATCAATCGTCACGATTTTCTTGACGTTATATTTTTGGAACATCTCAATATTTGAAGTCGCTAATTCTTGATATAGAAATTCATTTCCAATTCGGCGTGGTGTATCACCTGAATTTTTTTCCTTGCTTCCAATAATCGCAAAAGTAACACCTGCTTGATTCAGCACTTTGGCAAAAGACTGAGCGATTTTCTGACTACGTTTATCATACGACCCCATCGAACCTACGAAAAATAAATAGTCAAATTCTTCACCCGCTTTTTCTACTTCTTTCACTGTTGGAACGTAAATATCTTCGCGTCCTTCTCTCCACTTCTCTCGCTCTTTTCTGTTAATTCCCCATGGATTGCCTTGACGCTCGATGTTCGTAATCGCGCGTTGTGCATCTGGATCCATTTTTCCTTCTGTTAGTACAAGATAACGACGCAAATCGATGATTTTGTCGACGTGCTCGTTCATAACAGGACATTGGTCTTCACAGTTCCGACAAGTCGTACATGCCCAAATTTCTTCTTCCGTGATTACATCATCTATTAACTCAACATCATAACCGGCAGCTACTTCTTGATTAGCAGCAGACTGCATCGCTAATTGGTTTCCTTTTGTATGGTTAAAAGCGAATGTCGGAAGCCATGGTGATTTAGAGGTTACAGCCGCTCCTTTTTCCGTTAAATGATCACGCATTTTAACAATTAAGTCCATCGGTGAGAGCATTTTTCCTGTGCCTGAAGCAGGACACATATTTGTACAACGACCACATTCTACACAAGAATATAAATCTAATAATTGCTTTTGATTAAAATCTTCAATTCGATTTACACCAAAGGATTCTTGGAATTCATCTTCAAAGTCAATTTTCGAAAGTTGTCCTACTTTATGGGTACGCCCGAGGAAAACATTTGCAGGTCCAGCGATTAGATGAGCATGCTTGGACTGTGGAATATACACTAAAAACGTCAGTAAAAATAAAAGATGTGCCCACCAAAACAAAAAGAATAAGGGTGCGGCAACAGTTGGCCCTATTCCGTCAAACACCCTTGCAATCGATGAAGCAATCGGTTCAAATCCTGTGAGAGGTTTATCAAGCCAAATTTTCTCCATCCCTTTTGCCAAAAGCTTTGAAACCATTAAACCACCGATAAAAATCAGAACAAGTCCTGACTTCCAGCCTCGTTTTAAACGTACGAGCTTTTCAATATAACGGCGGTGAAAAGCCCAAACAACCGCCACAATAATCATCAGAACAACGATTTCTTGGAAAAATGTAAAAAACGGATAAACCGGACCTAATGGCAGGTGTGAACCAACGGCAATCCCTTTCCAAATGACATCAATGGCACTAAACTGAACGAGAAGGAATCCATAAAAAAACATCACATGGATTAGACCACTCTTTTTATCTTTCATTAATTTCTTCTGCCCGAACACGTTAACAAACACCGCATCGATTCGTTCTTTCATTGTATGGTCAAATTCCGCTTTTTTCCCTAGTTTAATATATTCGTAGCGAGTTTTTACAAGAGTAGCAAATAAGAAAAGAGCATATGCAACTACTACGAGAAATAAAATGAGGTTTAAATACTGGAAGCCCATCGTCTCATCTCCTTTTTCAGTTAAACAAACGTTTATTTAACATATTTTTTTAAAATTCTTTTATAGAGCTTGTTCAAAAAGGGTGTTCTTCCCTTTTTGAACAAGCTCGAAGCAATGAGCGAAGCCACTGCCATGTTTTAAGTCGATCCGAGTGGTTTTCTCGGATAGACGCGCAGTGAGTGAAGCCATTGCAACGCCGCATAGGAGAGAGGATATCAATGGTTCAAAAAGGTACTCTATAAGACTTGCAATGGCTCCGTTCGCTACTCGTCTTACTATGAGAAACCCATTCATAGTAAGACTTTTAAAGATGTAGCGACTACGCTTATTGCTTCGAGTCTGTTCAAAAACGGAAAAAACCTCCCTTTTTGAACAGACTCTATTAAAAAGGCTCATACTCAATAATAAGTGTATGAGCCTAATAAGTGTTAGTGTGGTTTGTAATCAATCCGCTCGACTAGCATGCCTGCCGCAACGGCTTCGAGTTCATCTTAAAAAAGATCCTTTTTTAAACGAGTTCTACAACATTTTTTAACTCCTCTGTTAGGATTGGAACGACTTCGAATAAATCTCCAACAATTCCATAATCAGCTACTTCAAAAATAGCGGCTTCTGGATCTTTGTTAATGGCTACGATCACTTTTGAGTTGGACATCCCTGCTAAATGCTGGATCGCGCCTGAAAGTCCAATGGCAAAATAAAGGTCTGGTGTTACCACTTTCCCAGTTTGACCAATTTGCAATGAGTAATCACAATAATCGGCATCACAAGCACCACGGGAAGCACCAACTGCACCTCCTAATAGGCCAGCCAATTCTTCTAACAGCTTAAATCCTTCGGCGCTTTTCATCCCACGTCCACCAGAAACAACAATTTTTGCTTCTGACAGATCGACACCGCTCGTAGTTTTGCGAACAATGTCTTTAATTTGTGTACGTAAATCTTTGATTTCTACTGTTATATTGCCTACATCGCCAGTACGAGAGGTATCTTTTGCTAGTGGTGTAATATTATTTGGACGAATGGTCGCAAAAATGCTGCCTTGTTCAAACGTTTTCTTCTCAAATGCTTTTCCAGAATAGATTGGACGAGTAAACTCGACTTGGCTTCCATTTAACTCTACAGCCGTTGCGTCTGAAATGAGTCCTGCGTTTAGTTTCATTGCAACACGTGGTGTTACATCCTTTCCAATCGATGTATGACCCATGATCATTCCCTCAGGTTTTTCGAGATCAAACACTTGTAGCAATGCTTGTTTGTAGCTATCGGTTGTGAACACATTTAAATTAGGATGTTCTACAAGTACAACTCGATCTGCCCCGAAATAAATCAACTCTTCTGCAAAGTCGCTAATATCTTCCCCTAAAATCGTTGCGACTACTTCCCCACCATCTGCAACAACTTTTGCTGAGGCGATCGCCTCAAATGTGACGTTTCGCAATTCACCATCACGAACTTCTCCAACAACTAATACTTTTTTTGACATCTTAAAATCCCCCTTTTATAAAACTTTTTCTTCTGATTTTAATAAAGATACAAGTTCTTTTACTTGATCAGCTATGTCACCTGTTAACTTTTTCCCAGCTTGTTTTTGTGGGGGGAGAAAAATTCCCATCGTTTTGGTCTTCGCTTCCAATTCATCTTCAACGATATCTAAATCATCGATATCTATCTTCTCTAAAGGCTTTTTCTTCGCCTTCATAATACCTGGTAAAGAAGGATAACGTGGTTCATTTAGCCCTTGTTGAGCTGTTACAAGAACTGGTAGTGTCACTTCTACCGTTTCTTCGTCTCCTTCCACATCGCGAACAATCGTCGCTTGATTCCCTTCGACCTCAATTTTTGTAATCGTTGTCACTTGTGGGATATCTAAAATTTCTGCCACACGTGGCCCGACTTGACCCGAACCTCCATCTACAGCAACATTTCCTCCTAATATAATGTCAAACTGCTGATCTTTTAAATAAGCTGCAAGTAATGTTGCTGTTGTATATTGATCCATTTCTTCTAATTCCTCGCTATCGATCAGAACTGCCTTATCTACGCCCATCGCAAGTGCGGTACGCAACTCTTTTTCAGTCTCTTCTTCTCCTACAGTCACGACTGTTACTTCACCACCATGCTCGTCTCGTAAAACAATCGCTTCTTCAATCGCATACTCATCGTAAGGATTGATGATGAATTCTGCTCCACTTTCGTCAATTTGACCGCTATTAATTGAAATTTTTTCCTCTGTATCAAACGTTCGTTTCATAATTACACAAATATTCATATTCGTTCCTCCCTTAATCGTTTAGAATTTCTTTAGCAATGACTACTCTTTGTATTTGATTGGTGCCTTCATAGATCTGCATAATTTTTGCATCTCGAAAATATTTTTCAACGGCATATTCCCTTATATATCCGTATCCACCGAAGATTTGTACAGCATCTGTCGCTACTTTCATTGCTGTATCAGCAGCGAAGCACTTTCCAAATGAAGCACTTTTTGTAGATGGGGTTCCTTTTTGTAGCAAATACACTGATTTGTGAACGAGTAATCTAGCAGCTTCAATATTCATAGCCATATCAGCTAACATAAATTGGATCGATTGAAAGGTTGATATCGGCTTACCAAACTGCTTACGTTCCTTTGAATAAGCAAGCGCCTCTTCATAAGCTCCTTGGGCGATACCGAGAGATAGAGCACCAACCATTGGGCGAGCATATGAGAGAGCTTTCATAAAAATTTTAAAGCCTTCTCCTTCTTCACCGATACGGTTGGAGATTGGAACTCGTACATCATTAAAGATCACAGAAGCGGTATCTGATGCACGGAGCCCCATTTTCTTTTCTTTTGCTCCTACTGACACACCATCTACATTTCGATCAACGACCAAAGCAATAAATTGGTTGGAGTTCTCATCACTTTTTAACTTAGCTAATGTAACGAAAAAATGGGCATGGCTTGCATTCGTAATAAAACATTTTTCTCCATTTATGACATACTCATCGCCAACTTGCTCAACCGTAGTAGACATTCCCATGACGTCACTTCCCGCTTGTGGCTCAGTTAAGGCAAACGAAGCATACTGTCCCTCATTGGTTAAGCGTGTAAGGTATTTCTTTTTTAATTCCTCACTCCCACCAACAAGTATTGGGTAAGAAGATAGTGAATTTGCTTCCATGGAAGTGACGATGCCAGCACAACCTCTAGCAATCTCTTCCACGATTAAGGCGTGAGAGATTTTATCAATTCCTGGACCGCCATACTCTTCTGGAATAGATAAGTTAAATAGCCCGAACTCCCGCAGCTTCTCCATTATTTCGATAGGAAATGTTTCTTCTTCATCATATTTCCTTGCTACCGGCAATATCTCATTGTTTACAAAGTCCCTTGCCATCGTTTTTATTGCTACTTGCTCTTCTGTTAGGTTAAAATCCACAATTATGACCTCCCATATTATCATTTAAATTTTTATTTTTTTCTTAAGTTCTCTTAAGAAAGAAGAAAACATCAACTTATTTGTTCTATCACTTATTTACATTGCAAGAAGTATGCCAAAAATTCAGAAGCTGCTGTGGTAGGCTTTTGCCATTTCAAACAAGTCAACCGGTGTACTTTCGCACCGTTTGGTGGTGCAAAAATAAAGCTAGGTGCATTTATGCACCTAGCTTCTTATGTTACATTCATATCGATTCGATACTTTTTAATTTTTCGAATAACTGTTGAGTGATCAACTTGTAAATGCTTTGCTGCTTGTCGAATGCTCCCATACGTTTTAAGGGCCCTTTCAATCATTTCTTTTTCCGTCATTTCACGAAGTTCGGCTAACGGAATAATAGTATCAAACGGCAACTGGCTATTTGTTTGCCATTCTTTCCTGCCTTGTGGTAATAATTCTTCAGGAAAAACAGAAGGTGTGATTATGTCTTCCTCTGACATGATCACCATTCTTTCAATAACATTTTGAAGTTGTCGTACATTACCAGGCCATGAATATTGTTCTAGAAGTAAGCTCGTCTCTTTATCTAGTCTTTTAGAAAGATGATTTTTTTTGTTGTATTTATTTAGAAAATGAAAAGCAAGTGGTAAAATATCCTCTTTACGCTCTCTTAAAGGCGGAACGTCAATCGGGATCACATTCAAGCGATAATATAAATCTTCTCGAAACAATCCTTCTTGTACCATTTTCTTTAAATCACGATGAGTGGCAGCAATATAACGAACATTTAATTTCCGCGAGGTCGTCGAACCGACCCGGTAAAACTCGCCCGTTTGGATAACACGTAACAATTTAACTTGAACATTTAATGGAAGATCGCCAATTTCATCGAGGAGTACCGTTCCTGCTTGAGCTACTTCTAAGAGGCCTGCTTTTGGTCGATCCGCTCCCGTAAAGGCACTCTTTTCATAACCAAATAATTCAGCCTCAATTAACGTTTCCGGTATCGCTCCACAGTTAATTTGAATATACGGATTTTCTGCGCGAATACTCGTATTATGAATCGTTTTTGCGACTAACTCTTTACCGACACCTGACTCTCCATTGATCAATACTGTTGCATCTGATTTAGCTACTTTCACAGCTTTCTCTAACACTTTTTTGATTTTTAAACTATTTGTAACGATTTCTTCTGTCGAGAGAAAAAGAGAACGTAATTCTTGCAATTCTTGATAATCCATTTCGCGTTGAATCTGATGTTCTTGATGCAATTCATTTAACTCTACTAAATCACGAAAAGTAGCAATATAGCAGATGACGTTTTCTTTTTGATCGACCACAGGACGACTTGTCGTAAAGATCTCCTTGCCATTCCTTAATTTCTGTACGATTGTAAGAGGATTTTTTTTCAATATCTTTTTCGATTGACTTAAAATATAACCTTGCTTTTGCATTTCCTCTGGCGTTAATCCTAGCATTTCTTCATTTTTCAACCCAGAGATTCGCTCGACTGCATCATTCATATAAAAGATCCGTCCGTCCACGTCACTTAGAAGCAAACCATCATAGGAATCATTTAGAATTGCAATTAATCTCTCAAAAGATAAATCGTTTTTCTCCGGGTCAAAAAATACATCATGCAGTTTCTCTTTGTTCATAAAGTTTTTACTCAAATATTTCATAAAGACATCGCCTTTTTGGTTTTTTAGTAGAAAATTAACTAATTTTAGTTTTATATAAATCCTTTATTATTGTAAACCCATGTATTGAGCCATGAAATAAATATGTACCTCTATGTAATGAAGACTACTTTACTGATTAGGATATTATAATGAAAAGTTAGGTGAAAATTTACACCTTACTTACAACTATACTTTAAAAAAGTATAGTTGTGAAATTAAGGAATTAATACTCATACTTATTAGTATACCAAAACTCCATTAGCCTTGGTTTTATCGTCTACTATTGATTTTATTTTCCCCTTACATTGTAGAGGTTTTATCTCCATCCTTCTTCCAATCTGTAAATACATCTTTATTTTTCCTATTTCTCTGATAGATTGCCATAAACGCTGAAAGGAACGCTAATAGAAGGAATATTGCGGAAATTGGTCTTTCCACAAAAATGATAAAGTTATCTCCAGACATAGAGAGTGATTGACGAAGTGAAGATTCAGCCATCGGCCCAAGGATAATCGCAATTAGCATTGGAATAACAGGATAGCCGAATTTGGGCAGGATATAACCAATTACACCAAATATAATGGCAATCCAGACTGATGAGATCGAATTATTATATGCAAAAGCACCAAATAAACACAATATAAGAATAATTGGATACAATATAGACGAAGGAATTAGGGTAATATTTTCAAACCAACGTATGCTTGGTTTAACGACTACAAACAATAAGATATTTACTAAAATAAAACCAAGCAAGATCGTGTAAACGAGTACCCCATGTGTTTCAAAAAGTTGAGGACCTGGCTGGATTCCCTGAATTAGAAGGGAACTGAGCAATACAGCCGTCACAACGTCACCTGGTACACCAAGTGTGAGCAACGGAATAAGTGTTGCACCCGTTGTCCCGTTATTACCCGCTTCTGAGGCAGCAACACCCTCCATGCTTCCTTTTCCAAATTTATCTTTCTCTTTAGAAGAACGGCGTGCTTCATTGTAGCTTATGAAGGATGCAATCGCGCCACCAGTACCAGGAATAGCTCCAATAATCGTTCCAATAATACTAGATTTCAATATGGTTTTTCGGTAAGGTAGAACATTCTTCCAACCAAATCTCTCTCTTTCAACTTCTGCGGTGGAGGAAATTTTTTTGACTCCTTTTTCAATCTGATTAAACATTTCTGATATTGCAAAAAGACCGATCATCGCCGGTATAAGATTAATCCCAGATAAAAGTGTTGGAATATTAAACGTGAGCCTTGTGTTGGCAGTAATGGGATCCAATCCAACTGTTCCAATAAGCATTCCAAGAGAAGCCATTACAACTGCTTTACTCAAAGATAGACCGCTAACACTAGCAATAATCGTTAATCCAAATACAGCAAGTGCAAAATACTCAGGTGGTCCAAAATTCAAAGCTACCTTAGCAACTTGGGGGGCTGCAAACAAGAGGACAAGACCACTAAAAAGTCCTGCTGCTACAGAAGCATAAAGGGACATGTTTAAGGCTTTTCCTGCCTTCCCCTGTCGTGCTAAAGCAAAACCATCTTCTGCTGTCGCCGCAGATGCAGCCGTTCCAGGAGTTTTCAAGAGAACAGCTCCGACAGATCCAGCATAAGTTCCAGCACAGTATACACCTATTAGCATTAAGATGGCCGTATCGGGAGGTAAGCTAAATGTAAATGGGATCATTAAGGCTACTGCAAGCGTGACACTAATACCTGGCAGAGAGCCAGCAACAAGTCCAACACCTATACCAACTAACATAAATATAAGGTTTTGCCAGGCAAATATTTGTGAAAAACTAGCCATTACTTCATTCATTATACTTACCTCCTTTAAAATATAATTCCTGACTGAATTGCTAAGTGAAATAAATAGTTGGCAACAGCATATAAGAGTATCGTAAACAAACTAGAAATAACAAGCATTTTCATAAGATTGCTGGTCCCGATTAGAAACATCAATGAAATCATTAATAAAAACGTTGTAACAACAAAACCTATATACGGCATCAAAATAGTCCAAGCTATAAGTGCTAATAAAGTGATGGCTACCTGTTTATAGCCTTTGCTTTTTGCAAATGCCCTCTCCAGCTGCTGTTCCTCATCCAACTTATCTTCTTTCGAACGAATAACCTTCCTACTCCTTATGAAAGATAATAGAAGTGAAATAACACTCATTACAATGATCAAATAAACTAGAGCAGTCGGGAAAAATCTCGGACCGATAGCCACCTCGGAAACGTCATTTATTTGCATTGGAATAATATAAAGCAGTAACACCCCAAAGCCAATCATTATTATTTGCGGTAAGAAGCTAGATAACCGTCCAACCAAGTTAATTCCCTCATTTCTTAATAAATATAATTTACTTCTAAGGAAAAAAATTTCTCTTTATGAGCATGTTCATAAATGTAATCTAGAAGACTTGCAATGGCTCCGTTCGCTACTCGTCTTACTATGAGAAACCCACTCATAGTAAGATTTTTAAAGATGTAGCGACTACGCTTATTGCTTCGAGTCTGTTCAAAAAGGAAAAAAACCTCCCTTTTAATGGATGAATCATCCCCTTCTGGACGGTTCCACGAGCACCATCCACAACAAACCACCACGGAGTTTCCTGCACAAACTTATCGACTTTCTTTTTCGTTTGTTCAGATACAAGCAGATGAAATACAAATGACCAACCATATCGTTCAGCATCTTTTACGTAACCAGTATTATCTGCTTTTTTATAAAGTGAGCGGATGTAAGTTTGTTAGCTTTTATTTATTCCGTCATTAATTCTTCCTTTACAATCGCCTCTAGGTCTTCTTGGTAACCACCTAGTACGTATTTTACTTTTTGTAATTGTCCTTTAAATGTAAATGGTGCATCGTAGTCTGGGCTAACACTGTTCCCTCCATCTTTTCCTATGAAAAGTAATCCCTTTGAAAAACCGAGCGATGATAAGCGATACACTGATCCTTGACCCATTAATTGTTCATTTACAAACATTCTCCCTATACCTTCGTCTTCTCCCGTTTTAGTCAACAAAAACGTAATAGTAACCATTCCAATCGGTAATTCTCTAGTGGATTTAATAACAAATTGTTGTACATTTGAAAAATTGTAATGGAAGACTAAACGATTGTTTTGGATATATAAAGTGTATCCGCCTGAATTGTCACCATGCGCTAAAATAACACCGTCATCTTCTTTAGAAGAGCGCGCTATTTCCATCCGAATTTGAAATGATTTATTTCTTAAATCAGGTGCAAGTAGACCATTGAATACCGCCGAAGCTGTATAAAAAGTTCGGTGAACTGGCCCGTTCTGTTCTACTTGCTTATTCTTATTTGGTAATAGTTTTTCACTTAGCGTACGTCCATCTAGAGGAAAAACATCAAATTTTTCTGCTTCTAACCACCACTGTTCAATGAGTTCTTTTAATTTATCTGGATATTTAGCAGAAAGATTGTAGGATTCAGAAAAATCATTTTCTGCATCATACAGTTCCCATTCGTCATCTTCAAAAGAGATACCTTTCTTATGATGGGTAACTGCCTTCCAACCATCTTTCCAGATACCACGGTTTCCATCAATTTCAAAATGTTGTACTTGTTTTCGAGTTGGGTGTTCTGCATTGTCAAATGTATAAAGTAAGCTTGTTCCGTGAATTGGTTTTTGCCTGACTCCTTTATATATTTCCGGAGCTTCAGATCCAATTAATTCAAGAATCGTCGGTACAATATCAGTAACATGATGATATTGTGTGCGAATAGCACCTTCGTCTTGTACCCTTTCTGGATAATGAATAATAAGAGGACATCTAATGCCACCCGCGTGGGTAAATGTCTTATATAATTTCAATGGAGTATTCCCAGCCTGCGCCCAACCAGTCGGATAATGGCTATTCGCTTTCGGACCTCCAAGTTCATCTATTCGTGCCATTTTACTCTGAAATGTTTCGGGAACAGCATTGGATGTAGGGATCCAAGAATTTACCATCCCCTCATCACCACCCAAACCACACGCACCATTATCAGACAAGAAAACAATAACGGTGTTGTCCAGTTGTTCTATATCCTTTAAACATTGAATAAATCGTCCAATATGGAAATCCGTATGCTCTAGAAAACCAGCAAACACTTCTTGCATACGTGTAAACAACTGTTTTTCATCTTCCTTCAGTTCATTCCATTGTTTGACACCTGGGTTTCTAGATGGCAATTGAGCATTTTCAGGAATAATCCCTAGTTCTTTTTGTCTCGCAAACCAATCTTCTCGTACCTCATCCCAACCTTTATCATATTTACCTTTATACTTATCGATAAATTCCAATGGTGCCTGGTGGGGTGCATGTGGTGCAGCATACGATAGATAACAAAAAAATGGTTTCTCAGCAGCTTCTGATTTTTGTGCACGAATATATTCAATTGCTTTATCTGTTAAATCTTCTGTTAAGTGATATCCTTCCTCAGCACTCTTCGGCTGTGAAACCCTCTGGTTCCCTTCCACTAATTCAGGGTGGAACTGACTTGTTGCTCCCCTTAAAAATCCGTAATATTGTTCAAACCCTCGCCCAAGTGGCCAGCCATCAAAAGGACCAGTGTGTTTTTGTTCTTTCCCAGGAGTAAGATGCCATTTTCCTACCGCAAATGTATTGTATCCTTCTTCTAAAAGCATCTCACTAAGCATGGCTGTATCTTTTCTTACTTTCCCTCGGCAGTTTGGAAAGCCACTGTCATATTCCGATACGAATGACATACCAGTTGAATGCGGATTACGCCCAGTCAATAATGAAGCCCTCGTTGGAGAACACATTGCCGTAGTGTGAAAATTATTATATCGAAGTCCATTTTCCGCTAACTTATCAATATTTGGAGTTGAAATATCAGACCCGTAACAGCCTAATTGAGCAAACCCTAGATCATCCAGCATTATGACGACAATATTCGGCGCATCTTTTTTATAATTTTCTGGGTTGGGCCACCAAGGGATAGAGTCATCAACCGTTCTTCCAATTACACCTTGAAAATTCCCTTCATTTGTTTGATTCATATTAATCAACCCCTTCTGCTTATAAACAATTTTATCGACTCTCTACCATTCACTATTTTTTATTACCATAAAACTCCTGATAGTTGATTATAGAGGTTATTCAAAACGGTAATCTTTTTCGAGGCCGCTTGAAAAAGGTACGGTTTTCACCTTTTTTCAGTGGTCTTTAAGCAATGAGCGGAACCGTTGCTTTGTCTTAAGCCTGCTATGAGTGGGTTTCTCGTAGCTGGCGCGCAACGTGTGGAGCCATTGCTACTTCCTCGAATCTGCTAAAAGGGACTTTTTCAGCAGCCTCATCTTTTTCACCTTTTTTGAATAACCTCGTATAAATAAATTCATTAACAATTATTCTTTGTTATTCTCTATAACTTCCTTATTAGAAAGGTATTCTTCTTCTATTATTCGCTTCGTTTTCTCTGCATTTTGGTAAATAGGTGGCAACCCAATCTTTTCAAATTCTTCTTGTATACTTTTGTCTTCCATGATGTTTCTAACTGCTTCATCAATTGTGTCACGAATCTCATTCGGAAGTTCTTTTGGCCCAAATAAAGTAAAACCAATTTGCAGATTGATATCGTATCCTTTTTCGTTTGCAGTTGGAATATCAGGTAGACTGTCAAACTTTTTTTGTCCAAAGTTCATTAAAATTTTTAATTCTCCACTTTCAGCAAAGGGAATAAGACTATCTTCATTAATCGCAACGGCCTCAACATCCTTTGCTAATAAAGCTGTCCGGGTCGGAGTTCCACCCTGGAAAGGAACTTTTTTCATATCAATCCCTGTTTCTTCGGCTAGACTTTTCATAGCAATTTCTCCAATTGATCCAGCACCAGGCATGCCATAACTAAATTTACCAGGGTTATTTTGTACGTCTTTTATAAATGATTCAATATTATCCCAAGGAGCATCTTTATGAACAGCAAGAAAGAAATCAACTGAACCAACTTGGCTAATTGGTACAGCCGCATTATAATCATAAGTTGTTTGACCATAATTGGGTTGCAACGTCAATGGACCGTTAGGACTGAATCCGATTGTATATCCGTTGGCATTGGCATTAATTAACTCTGTCATAGCAACAACACCTGAGCCACCTGGCTTATTTTCAACAACAACATCCACATCAAAATATTCACTTAATTCTCTTGCGAGGATCCGTGCTCCTGTATCTGTACCACCCCCAGGTTCATAACCAACAAGAATTTTTATCGTTTCATCCGGGAATTTCTCTCCACTATCTCCTGAACTTGAAACCTCACTATTTCCACATGCTGTTAAAATAAGGCTATAGACAACTACAAAAGCAAGAATTAACAGTTTCTTTCTAGTCATTTTAATCACTCATCCTTTGAAAGTTTTTTACTTACTTTACTTCTAGTTTATTATTCTCGTATTTCATAACATAAGCTTCTAGATCGAAATTAAAATAAGTTTACAATCGTATCCCTTTCTTTTGTTAACGCTTTCAAAATTAGCAATCTATTAAAAGAACTGTCTTTGCCGATCTTACTAATTTTATCTGTCATCTCACCTCCTCCCCAATTTATTTACTTTTACTCGTTTCGGATAAAAGTGAATACATTTTCACCAACAAACTAGCTTGTAAAAGTCAGAGGATTTTATTGATTTCAAATATAACACTTTTATTCTGATAATTTAGAAACTAAAAAGGAATACTTAAATTTCTCAGATTAACGTATTCCTTTTTAGGCAAAAGATTCAATGATCATAAATGTATTTAAGGTTTTGGTATGAATGTATTTCTATTTATGAATATTGCCTATCAACAGAGCCATTTGTGCCATATTTCAGAGCCACTAATAAGACCGAATCAATGCCAATAAGGAGTATTTACTATATAATAATGATTTGCTTTTAGCCAAGGGGTCTTGACACGGAGTCTCTGTGGTCATGGTTCTTGGCAACTAAGGGCAGCTAAGAGCTTGCCTGGCAAAAAAGCCTGACATAACCACTTCTCCGTGTAAAGACCGTTCACTATTTTGTTAAGAGGATCAAAAGTCCTGGCTCTATCAATGTCATAGGTGGCTCAATTCAATGGCTATACTCAATTTATCGAAATAAGGGAAAAAGTCATCCCATTAGATGTGGCAACCATAACGTAATAACAGGTACATAGGCTATGATTAGTAAGATAATGATTGCGACAGTTAGAAAAGGTAGTGTAGATCTTGCTAGTACTTCGAGCTTAACCTTTGTGATGGATGAGGCTATAAATAAAGCTGTTCCAACAGGTGGTGTAATTAACCCTATCGTTAAGTTAATCGCAATAATAATACCGAACTGGATTGGATCAATTCCATATGTTATTGCAACAGGCAGTAACACCGGCACCAATATAATAATAGCTGCGATACCTTCTAGTACCATTCCAATTAAGAGAAAAAGAATGATACAAATTAACAAAAATACGTAACGATTATCTGTAAATGAGATCATAGATTGTGCAATAGTTTGAGGAATCCGCTCAATAGATAGCACCCATCCAAAAATGGTAGCCATAGCAATAATAAATGTGACTATGGATGTATTAATTGCTGTATTTATAAAAATTTGCGGTAGGTCTTTTACTTTCAATTCACGGTAAATAAACGCTCCACTAATAAAAGCAAGAAAACAAGCTACAGCTGCTGACTCAGTCGCTGTAAACATCCCAGTGAGGATCCCAAAGACAATAATGACAGGAATCAATAGAGCTGGAAACACTTTCAAAAATGAATTCCAGATTTCTTTAATTGGGGCTCTCTGATGGATAGGAAACTTTTCCTTAGTTGAGATAACAGAGATTAAGATAAGAAAAGCTACCCCTAATAAAATTCCCGGAAAAACTCCACCAAGAAACATCTTCCCAATTGAAACTTCAGCTGTCACCGCATAAATAATAAATATAATACTAGGTGGGATGATCGGTCCAATTAAAGCTGATGAGACCGTTAATGCCGTGCTAAATTCCTTTTTGTATCCTTCCTTTTCCATTTCCGGAACCATGACCTTACTCATCATTGCTGTTTGCGCATTAGTAGAGCCCATAATTGAGGCTAAAAACATATTGGCTATGACATTTACATAGGCCAAGCCGCCTCTTAAATGACCAAAGAGAACTCTTGCAAATTGAATTAATCTTGTTGTAATCCCCCCGGAATTCATTAATTCCCCTACTAGTACAAACAAAGGAATCGCTAATAACCCATAATTTTGTATTCCATTTATCATTCTATGTGGTACAGAATTTAGTAAATTGATATTATCAAATGCGAAAATATAAACAGTTGTTGTTAGACCAATGACATAAGCAATCGGGATTCCAAATATAATGAAAAATATAAAAGCTGCGACAACGATGAACATATTCGAACTCCCTTCTTACCTCTTTTTCAACAAAAATCTTATGTTGTCTAAGGTGAAAACAGTAATCATAAACATCGAAAGAGGAAAAACAGAATAAGGAATCCATAAAGGGATCTTCAATGCTGATGATTTAGAATTGATGACATTTGATGATGTCAACCATTCATACCCAAAATATAAAAGTAAAAGAGAAAACAAGAGAATACTCACTTGAATGAAGATTTGTGTCACCTTGTAAAAAAAAGGTGGGAACTTATCTATAAGGAAAGTTACTGCCACCATCTCTCTTTTACGTACTCCTAAACTTGCTCCTAAGAATGTAACCCATACTAAAAGGATAAGGGCTAGTTCCTCTGTACCAACAATTGGCATTTGAAGAACGTAGCGAAAGAAAACATTAATAATCACGATGATGCTCATCAACCCAACGCTAAGCATCACAAGGTATTCAACCATTTTAACAAGAGTATTTAAAATTCGTTCTATTATATTTTTTTCTATTAAAGTACTCTTCATATTAAAATCCTCTCTTTTGAAATGAAAAAATTTGAAAAGTTGTTCAAAAACGTCACCACTCTCCGTTTTGAACAACTTCAAGTCAATAAGCAGTTTCTCCACCTTTTTTCAAGACGAACAGAAGCGAAATGAACAGTGGTACGTTTATACTTTACTCAATCATTATTTAGTGGCTTCTAAAGCTGCTTCTAGAAAGACTCTAATTTTGTCACTTTGACTAATATATTTCTCCTGGAATTCAGAACCCTTTTCAAAAATAAGGTCTTCTTCAGTAAACTCATGAAGCTCTCCACCTAATTCGATAAGTTTCTCACGGTTGTTTTCTTCTCTTTCAAGATTGATTGCTAGATTGTGTTCAATCGCTACTTCTAAAGCTTCTTTAAAAGCTTGCTGATCAGCTTCTGACATACTAGCCCAAGATTCTTCATTCACCATGATACCTACAGGAATTGCTTGTGGAATAGGAGTATAGTATTTCCCAATTTCATTAAGCGATTGAGCCAATGTAATTTCTAAATCATTCACGTAAGAATCGACTACCCCCGTTTGAAATGCCGTATACAATTCTGGCATTGGAATCGGGGTTGGACTAGCCCCTAAATAATTCCACCAGTCAATAATGACCGGGCTGGGTAATACTCGTACCGTAATTCCTTTTAAATCACTTAGTTGCGTAAATGGTTTATCCTTTGTTACTACATAATTCATTCCACCAAACCAGTAACCTAACCCATGAACATTATCTAAAGTCTCATAAAGTCCGAGTGCTTCATCAGTTGCAGCTACTGCAAAAGCATCATGATGATCATAGATCATATTAGGTAAATACCATGCAGAAAAATCATCTGAATGATTGGTTAATTCACCAACCGTTAACATCCCTATATCGATAGTCCCTGTTTGTAACTGTTGGAACATATCAGATTCATTCCCTAATACTGCCTGTGAGTAAATATCAAGTTCAACTCGACCATCTGTTCTTTCTGCTAATTCCTTTTGTAATACGAGCGCACTTTGATGAATGACATTAGAATCAGGTAACATATGTCCTACTTTTAAGACGAGCTTATCGTTCTCTGCTGTTTCATTATCAGCACTAGAGTTACTTGTGTTAGAACACCCTACCAGTAAAAGCATCAAAAGCAGTAATATAAAAATTAATAATTTCTTTTTAAACATCACTTACACCCCGTATAATAGTTTTAAAAAAAGTTTTGTATGATATCTAACTTTCAAAAGTTAGTTTTGCTCTCAACTTCGCAATTAACCCATTATTTTCCTCTCAATAATTGGAAGCGATTACATTTTTTTCGAAGTATGCTATAACATGAAAGTAGATTCGACATCTCTTACTAAAAGAATCCCCTCCTTTAGTAAACAGCGCTTTCGAATCATGTCAACTTCAGAGGGGATGACAGCTTTACTAATGGTTCTAGCTATACATAGATTATTCGGCTAATTCCTATATACCGACCATTACTGCTTGACTTACCTCATTTGGTATCGATTCCGCTTTTGGAATGTCTCTACTGAAATTCGTCCAAGCCCGTAATTCATAACCTTCTGCAACCTTTTTCCCTTTTCTTAAAAATTCATGTTCAATTGTAAAGACTTTATCTTTGAGTTCACTAATCTTGGAACAAATCGTGATATCATCATCAAAAAATAAGGGGATGTTAAAGTTACATTTTGCTTCTAGGATAGGAAAACCAATCTTATCTTCTACAAACAATTTTGCTGTGGAGAACCCTATCTGAGTAAAAAAATGATGAGTAGCTTGATCCATCCATTTATAGAAATTCGGATAAAAAACGATACCAGCTACATCAGTATCTCCCCAAGTTACTTTATACGTGTATTCAACCATCCTCATTATTGGCTTCACCCTAACTATTTCAATATTTATTAAAACTGTTTTAAGCTATAGCCAGATACTGGATGCTCTTTAATGACGAGAACTTTTCCAGCATTTTAGCTTTTCGGTAAAGTAAGTTCACCAGCGTTATTTCCCTACATAAACAGGTTTTCTCTTTTCAAGAAAAGCTTGCATTCCCTCTATCCGATCCTCTGTCGCAAATGTATTACTGTAGCAAGCACTTTCAAGTGTAAGTCCCATGCCTAAATCACTATTTGCCCCTGCTGTAACAGCTGTTTTTAACATTCGCATAGCAACAGTCGGTTTATTAGCTAGCTTCTCTGCCCATTCTTTAGCAGTTGCTACTAAAGCTTCCTCTGGTACAACCTTGTTAACGAGCTGAAATTCCAATGCTTTACTTGCGTCAAACATTTCACCGAAATAGAGGATTTCTTTTGCCTTTCCTTGCCCGACAATCTTCTGTAATCGTTGGGTTCCACCGCCACCTGGGATAATAGCTAAATTAATTTCAGGCATTGCAAACTTTACCTGCTCAGAACAAATTCGTAGGTCACACGCTAGTGCTAGTTCCAAACCACCTCCAAGCGCTATTCCATTAATCGCGGCAATTACTGGTTTTGATAAGTTCTCAATTTTTGAAAAGGCCGCACCTGATAATTTACTTAATTGCATCATTTCAACGATATCGAGATCAACCACTTGTTGGAGGTCAAGGCCTGCTACAAACGCTTTTTTCCCTCCACCCGTGATAATAACAGCTTTTACACTTTGACAATCTTCTAGTTCATCCATCAATTGATTTATTTCATTAAATACTTGTTTATTTAACGCATTCACTGGTGGACGATTGATTGTCACAGTCGCTACATGATTTTCAATTTGACAATCTATACATTCATAGCTCATCACTTTGCCTTCTTCCTTGATATTATTTGTCGTAGTCATAGAATCCAGCTCCCGTTTTCTTACCTAAACGTCCTGCGTTTACAAGTTGTTTAATTAATAATGGTGGTGCGAAGCGCGAATCATTAAATTCCTCTTTAAAATATTCCATCACATGCATGCCGATATCTACTCCAGCATAATCTTGTAAAGTAAATGGTCCCATCGGATAGTTCAAACCAAGAGTTACTGCTTTATCAATATCTTCAGCAGAAGCAACGCCTTCTTCTAAAAGTTTGATTGCTTCAATAAATTGTGGAATCATAATTCGGTTTACAATGAAGCCTGGTGTATCTTTTTTTACTTCAATCGCTTCCTTGTTCAATTGTTTCGAAAACGCTTTAAGTTCATTTACCGTATCATCGCTTGTTTTATACCCTCGTACAACTTCAACTAATTTCATAAGCTGAGCTGGATTAAAAAAGTGCAAGCCAGCTACTCGCTCCGGTCGCTTAGTTGCAGATGCAATGACTGTAATGGACATTGAAGACGTATTCGTAGCTAATATCGCATTTTCACGGACTATTTCATCTAATTGTGAGAACACTTCTTTTTTCAGATCCAAATCTTCTATTACGGCTTCAATAACTATATCCGCCTCTTTCATATCATTAAGATCTGTTGTTACTTTAATTCTTTCTAACGTTTCTAATTTTTGCTCTGCTGTCATCTTTCCTCTTGAAACACTCTTATCCATAAACGCTTCAATTCTCTTTAATCCATTTTCAAGATATTTATCTTCAATATCTCTTAGGATTACGTTAAACCCAGACATTGCAGCGATATTGGCAATGCCACTTCCCATTGAACCTGCACCAACTACTCCAACTGTCGTAATATTCATAATCAAATGCCTCCTAATAATCTAATAAAATATAATTCCCTTAATTGAATTATAGGAATATTAAAACAAAAAATACACCATCACCGTATAGGAAGATACCATCAAAAATTCGTCATATTTAAGGGGAGAATACTTAATCGATTTGTCGACCCACGCACAAAGTCTAAGTCACCCATCCGTTTATTATTTTCGCGTTAACAACAAAAAGCATGGAAAAATTCTCCACGCTTTAAATCAACTTTATGCATTTGAATAATATAAGTCATACAATTTATAGGCCAGCATGAAATTAAATCGATGTTCAGAATAATGAAGGTCTACTTCTAACAGACTCTCTATTTTTTCCAACCTGTATAGAAGAGAACTTCTATGAATAAAAAGTTCTTCTGAAGTTTCTTTAATGCTACCATTATGATAGAGGAAAATTCTTAACGTTTGAAATAAATCCATATTTTTACCTTTTGAATAATTAATTAATGGACCTAGATGCTTATTAACAAAAAGTGTTGAAGACGCGGAATCCCTCAAATCGTTCAAGAGCGTGTATGCACCCAATTCTTCAAAAAAGGCAAAGCCTAAATCTTTAAAGCGCTGGTTCACTACACTCAGTGTCTGCACACCTTGTTGATAACATGTATAATAATCTTCAAGCTTTTCGGTTTTTCCCCCAATCCCCATGAAAATGGTGCTTAATGCTTTTTCTCCTTTCATCCATTCTTTTAATTGCTGATACAATGTCGACCAATATACTTTAGGTTTCTTTTTTTCCTTTACAGTTGGCACGATTAATATATACTCTTCTTTATTGGTTGCTACGATCATATCTTGATCGAAAATGCGAATTTGTTTCTTTAAATGTTCCCACAATAGTGACTTTTTTGCTTCTTGTTCAAGAATATTACACTCTAGTGAATCTCTATCATCAAGTAAAATGGAAAGGACGACAACCCGGTGTTGATCAAATAAATCCCACTTAAATAAATTTGCATATTGAATAATACTTTCTTGATCCTTTATCTCTTCAACCAAAAGTTTATTGATAAAGCTATCTTTCACTTGTTCCTTTGTATCAAAAACTAGTTTTTGTTTCATAAATTGTAACGAGTAAATATTCAAAGACAAATCAATACCTAGTTTCAAAAAATCATCTATGTTCTCATTCCCCATCTCGATCACTAAATACCCTAATAAATCCCCTCCTCCATTTATTGGAAAAGTTTCTACGTTCATATTCTGTCTCGGTTCAAGCATAAACGGTAGCTCTCTATTTTTACGTTGGACAATCGCATATGTGGCATTTTCGAGAAAAGTCGGGAGATCTGCTTCATCTTTTTCCCACAAGTTATAAGCAATCGGCCTCATAAATCGATCAAATAAGACGACAGATTTTGTAAATAACGTACTTAATGTCTTTGTAATCCCCTCAAAGTGATCGGCCTCAACTGTTTCTTTTACAAGTGCATGTTGATAATCTAATAAAGAATGCAATCGATTTTTATGGTATTTTTCAATATTGTAGAGGCGTGCATTTTCAAGCATAGCTGCAACATGGTTAGAAAGTAACTCTAGAATCTCTAAGTCTTCTTCTATAAATACACCCTTGGTTTTATTTTCTACATGAAGGACACCAATTGTTTTTAATTCTAATACTAAAGGCACACTTAATTGATTTCCTCCCGTCGTTTCTAAAAAGGGGAAGTATTCTTTTAAAATATTATTATCATCGATCTCAATCCTTTTAGATTGACTCATTTCTCCATAACAAGGCGGTTGATAAATAAAACAATTTTCCTGTTCGTTATATAAGTAGATACATGCCACTTTTGAGTTTGTACCTTTTCCCGCTCTTTCTACAATTTTTTCTACTACCTTTTCAATAGATGAATTTAGAGATATATTTTCACTGATCCATTTAGCACCTTGTATTTGCTTTTTTTGAACTTCTTTCCTTTTCGCCAAACTAATAGCAACTGCGACATCTTTACCAAATTCTACAAAAAGAGGTTCCATTTCTTTTAATAGTGCTACTGAATTCATAAATCCAATGATGCAAAAACCATAGCTATTTCTCTCTTCTTTTATCGGAACCGTAAACCATGTACTCATTATTTCTTTTTTTAATAAATGGGACAATTCGCAACTTTCATTTCGCTTGATTTCTTCATAGGTTAAAGCTCTTGTTAGAATTTCGCTTGAACAGTTATTAATATATAATGGGAATTTCGAAAAAAATGAAACGGAGGCACCGCTCGTTACTCCTGGAACTAAATTTTCTCCATCTTTAAGAATAATTCCCACAAAATCACAGGCAAGTTCTGAACGAAAAGAGTCAATTAAGTATTGAAGTGTTTCTTCTTCCGTATCAAACTTAACAAGTTGACGAGCGGTCATGCGCAAGTGATTCTCAACTCTTTTTATTAACTCATCACGCTTTTTTATCTCCATATCTGATTAATCTCCCTTCCTTTTTAATCCTTAATCACATTCGTTTTTATCAGTTTAACAGATTACTATAATACAAACGAAACAATCTTAATTCATATTCTGAATTAAGATTGTTTCGTTAACTTTATATTAAGATAAGCGCTTTCATAAAAATGGTTATCTTGTAGTGATTCTCTTTGCTAACTGTTCCTTAAGTAAAACCTTTTTAATTTTCCCTGAAGGTGTCATTGGAAATTCTTCTACAAAAACAATTTTGTCAGGAATTTTATAGTCTGCAATCTTATTTTTTATAAAATTCATCATTTCCTCTTCTGAAACATCTCTTCCGGCTCTTAGACGTATACAAGCACAAGATATTTCTCCTAACACTGAATCAGATAACCCTACAATCGCTACTTCCGATACATCAGAATGGGAATAAAAATGCTCTTCAATTTCACGTGGATAAATATTGTACCCTCCACGAATAATCATTTCTTTTTTTCTTCCCACGATTCGAACATATCCATCTTCATCAATAGTTGCTAAGTCACCTGAATAATACCAACCATTTTCATCAACTGCCTCTGCAGTTTTTTCTGGCATATTAAAATAACCTTTCATTAAGCCGAAACTTTTACAAGCTAACTCTCCTATTTCACCAACCTCTAATTCTTCTCTTTCTTCATTAACAATTTTAATTTCAACACCAGGAAGTGGTTTTCCAACCGTTTCTGATCTAATCCTTTCGCTATCATCAAAACTAGTTACAGTCAAAACAGGAGAAGTCTCTGTCATACCATAAGCTACAAGAACATTACAATTCATTTCTGTTCTAACTCTTTGTACAATTTCTACTGGACAAGCGGCAGCAGCCATTTCCCCTGTTCTTAGGGAAGATAGGTCATAAGACAAAAACTTAGGATGATTTAACTCAAGGATAAACATCGTTGGTACACCAGGATGTACAGTTACTTTTTCCTTTTCTATTAACGACAATGCTTTTTCTGGCTTATACTTTTCCATCAACACAATTTTTCCTTCTGATGCGACGGCGCGAAAGATAAAATTGATTCCCATCACATGAAATATCGGGGTTGGCATTAGAAACACATCTTCAGGAGTACATCTCATCCACTCACCCGCAGCTACTGCTGTATGAACAACATTTTTGTGAGTTAACATCGCCCCTTTTGGATTACCAGTTGTACCAGAGGTATACAAAATAGCATAAATATCTTCTTCTACATCGATTTTATTAACATTAAATGTAATTGATTTACCTGTCTCTACTAAGTTAGTATAACTAACAGCACGGTCAGCTTTAAAACGAACCGTAATAAGGTATTCAAGTGTCTGTAATTCATTGCTTAATTCCATATATTGTTGATAATGATCAACATTATCAACATTCTCTGAAAAAAATATTGCCTTAGCACCTGAATTTCTTAAAATATATTCCACTTCGCCTTTACGGAAACGTGTATTAAAAGGGATCAAAACGGCCCCAATTTTTGCTAAAGCAAAGTAAATTACAATTGTTTCATGCCAGTTTGGTAAGCTTACAGCGACACGGTCGCCCTTTTCAATTCCTAGTTTTGATAGTCCTGAAGCTAGATAACTAGCTTCAGTGTCTAACTCACGATATGTCATCCTATTTCTTTCATCTACAATTACTTCTTTATTTGGGTTTAAAGATGAGGCTTTTTCTAGCAGTTGATTTACTGACATATTATATCGAGTTTGAGTCATTATGATCCTCCTTCACATTATAACCGTTCCCAAATAGCTGCTATTCCTTGGCCACCGCCTATACAAACCGCTGAAGCGCCGTATCTTTTATTCCTTAATTGCAATTCATAAATTAAACTGAGTGATATTCTCGCTCCACTAGCGCCTAACGGATGACCTAAAGCAACTGCTCCTCCATTTACATTTCCAATTTCCGGGTCAAAGCCTAACTCTTTTTGACAAGCTAAATATTGAGCTGCGAAAGCTTCATTAATCTCAATTAAATCTAAGTCTTCAAGCTTTAAGTTTGCCTTTTTTAAAGCATCCTTAATGGCAGGGACTGGACCAATTCCCATAAGTGTTGGCTCTACACCTACAACACTCCAGGATACTAATCTTGCTAATGGCTTTAATCCTTTTTTTTCTGCATATTGTGATGATGCTAATACTAACGTTGCAGCTCCATCATTGATTCCACTAGCATTTCCCGGCGTAACAACACCATTTTCCTTAAACCTCGGTTTTAATTTCAATAAATCTTCTAATTCTGTTTTTCTTGGTTTTTCATCTTGACTGATTACTTTTTCGCCTTTATAAGTTTGCACGGTTACAGGTGCAATTTCTTTTGCCATTCTCCCAGATTCAATTGCCTTGATAGCTCGATCATTGCTTGCTTTTGCAAATAAATCGACTTCTTCTTTTGATAATTCGTATTTTTCAGCTAGGTTCTCCGCTGTTATCGCCATTGTACAATCACCAAATGGATCATATAATGCTTCCCATAAGAAATCGACCACCTTTGGTACTTCCCCTAAACGTGTCCCCCATCTAGCTCCTTGTAACAAAAATGGAATTTGACTCATATTTTCCGTACCACCAGCCAGTGCGACTTGTGTGTCTCCAATTAAAATATTCTTGGCTGCAATGGTAATGGCTTCTAATCCGGATCCACACAAACGATTAACCGTTAACCCAGGAACATGCTTAGGAAGTCCAGATTTCAATCCGATATGTCTTCCAACAAACACAGCATCTGTACTCGATTGCTGGACATTGCCTATTACAACTTCATTAATATCCTGAACATCAATTTTCGACCTTGAAATTGCTTCCTTTGCGCTACATACTCCAAGTTCAATTGCTGAAACATCTTTAAAAGCTCCTCCAAAATTGCCAAAAGGGGTTCTAGCTCCCTCAACTACAACTACATCATTATTTTTCATGTTTTCACTCCTCTTTTATTAAAAGATAAATAGATCAATCATTTTTCATACTTGAATTATAATCGTTTTTTTTTCTTTTAATTATCTATTCAGTGTAGGAATATGGATAGTATCCTTCCTACAGTATGTAGGTCATACTTCATAATCATTTTTGTCATTTAGAGAATACTTCCAAACTAAAAACAATAAAAAAAGAAGTGACCGCACAAATAAATAAAATGTGGTCACTTCATGTTTTACTAGTATTATCTTACACTATTAGAGCCCATAGATTGTTCTCTATTGTATACATCACTTTTTCTAAGATTCAGGATTACATTGCCAAATTCGGAATCCATAATACGATCTGTGGAAAAACAGTAATGATAATTAAAACGACAAACGATACAACTAAAAAAGGAAAAATTGATCTTGTTAACTGTTCTATTTTCACTTGTCCGATCGAAGAAGCTATGAATAGGCCAGCCCCCACCGGTGGAGTTAACAAACCAATTGTTAAATTGATACATATAATAATCCCAAAATGGACCGGATCAATTCCATAAGTAGTGATCATAGGCAAATAAATCGGCACTAGTATAATAAGAGCTGCAATCCCGTCAATGACCGTTCCTATTAATAATAATAAGAGATTTGTGATTAATAGAAAGATTAATGGACTTTCTGTTATTCCAGTCATCGTTTTTGCAAGCATCTGCGGGATGCCTTCAAATGTTAACACCCAACCAAATATATTCGCCATCGCTATAAGCAACGTCACTGTAGCGGTTGTCATTGCTGTATTTACTAAGATATCAGGTATGTTTTTGATTTTAAGATCTTTATAGAAGAAGTATCCTACAATAATCCCGACCAAACACGCAATTGCGGCTGATTCAGTTGGAGTAAACACACCACTTATAATCCCTACAATAATGATTGCCGGAACAAGTAAAGCTGGGATGATTTTAAAACTAGCTTCAAAAACATGTTTCAAAGGCTCTTTCTCTGAACGTGGGAACTGATAACGATACCCCAAATACATGATAACTAGTATAAAGGAACCACCTAATAAGATACCAGGCATGATTCCTGCAAGAAACATCGTACCTATTGACGTTCCAGATTGAACACCATAGATAATAAATAACATACTTGGCGGAATAATAGGCCCGAGTAGTGCAGCTGCAGATGTCGTTGCGGCTGCAAAAGAGCGCTTATATCCTTCCTCTTCCATGGCTGGAACCATAACTTTACTCATCATCGCAATTTGCGCTGTCGCTGAACCAATGATAGACGCTAAAAACATATTAGCGACAACATTGACATAAGCTAGACCGGCCCGATAATGCCCAAATAATACTTTAGCAAAACGAACTAGTCGTTTAGTAATTCCGCCAGAGTTCATTAATTCACCAGCAAGCATGAATAAAGGTATCGCTAACAATCCATAACTTGCTAAACCTGAAAATAATCTCTGTGGGACCGTATGCAAAAGTCCTAAACTACCACTAATCACGATATAGGAAACACTCGTTATTCCTAACACAATCGCTATCGGTATCCGTAATAATAATAGAATGATAAACACAAGTAACGCAGTTAACATTGTAACCCCCCCTTTATGAAGTTTCCTTAAGACTTAGTAAAAATAAATGAATCGAATGTATACTCATAAAGAAGAAGCCTAAAGGAACACTTAAATAAGGGTAAATCATTGGAATTTGCATAGAAGTCGATTTCTGTAATGAGATATTTGGTGAACTCAGCCATATATATGAATAATAGACGATAAATAAACAAAAAATGATTACAATTAAAAAGCCAATACTAGCGACAATTTTTTTAAACTTATTGTTTAATTTATCTACTAAAATCGTAACGGCAGCGGTTTCCTGCCGTTTAATACTCATACTTCCGCCTAAAAACGTCAACCAAACTAAAGTAAAAATCGCAAACTCGTCACTCCAAAATAAGGGGCTATTTAAGTAATAACGGAAAAATACACCTGCTGTAAGTGATACAAACATCGCAATAATTAAGATCATTACTATCGACTTTTCAATTTTGAAAACGTAATCACTTATTTTTCCGAATATATTGGTTAAAGTCACTTCTATGCCCCCCTATACGTTTATTGATTGTTTTCAATAAATGTTTGAATTAGCTCATTGCTGCTGTACTTTGAATAAATGTCTTCTTGAACGGATTTAAAAGAGGCCGTGTCGAATTCATCGACGATATTTAATCCTCCTTGTTGCAACAACTCTAAATTATCTTTTTCTCGTTGAATCGCATCTGCAACTCCCCAATCTACTGCAGCCTTCATTGCTTCTTTCACAATTACTTGGTCCTCAGGAGACAGTGAGTCAAGCACCTTTTGGCTCATGATAACGACTGCTGGGAATGCCATATGCTTCGTCAATGTTAAATCGTTTGAAATTTCTTGTAAGTTTAAAGAAACAAGCGCATCTAAATCAATATCAATCCCATCAATTACACCCGTTTGTAACGAAGAGTATACTTCCCCAAGTGGCATTGGAGTAGGACTAACCCCTAAACTTGACCAAAATTCTTGCATAACAGGATTACCAATGATACGCAGTTTTTTACCTTGTAAATCTTCTTGAGATTGTATCGCACCGTCTTTCATTAATACATGTCGTTCTCCAGCAAAACTAAAATCTAACCCAACTAATCCTTGTGCTTCAAGTTCTTCTAACATTTTTCCTACTTCTTCAGAGTCTCTAGCTTGACTTGCAGCTTCTAAATCTTCGAAAAGAAACGGCATAAACCAAGCATTTAATGATTCAGATCTTGTACTCATATAAGCATTTGTTATAAATCCAAAGTCTAACGTACCAATTTCCATTTGTTGAACCATATCTGCCTCAGATCCAAGTTGTTCACTAGGAAAAACTTCCGCACTCATTCGTCCATCCGAACGAGCTTGAAGTTCTTCATTGAACTTTTCAGCTGTTACTGTCCAACCATGTGAAGGTGGCGTTACTAACGATACTCTAAAATTGTACGTTTGTTCACCATCTGTTTCACTTATATCAGTGCTTTCATTTCCTCCACATGCAGCAAGAATTGTTATAAAAACAAAAGATAGTATCATTACAATTACGTTTCTTTTTCTCATCATAATCCCCCATTTGTATAGTTTAATAGTTATACTACCTATTTGATAGAAACAATTGTAGGCTATTTATGAGCCTATTCTTACATCCCTTTAGGAACCGCTTTCATTCCACCCTCCCTTGATCTACTTTTTTTCGAACTAGTGAAACTTGTTCCTTAATATGATAATATTCAAAATTACTTAACTTGTCAATATCATTTCACAATTTGAAGAATTTTGTCGAACAACCCCGAACTGTCTGATTTCACTAGTAATGCTTTCTCACTGTTGAAAAATTCGCTTTTTGAACAAGCTCGAAGCAATGAGCGAAGCCACTGCAATGTTTTAAGTCGATCCGAGTGGTTTTTCGGATAGACGCGCAGTGAGTGAAGCCATTGCAAGTCTTATAGAGTACCTTTTGAACTCGCTCTTTTATCTGAAATAAAAATTTACATTAACCCTCATCAGTAATCGCTAAAATGCATCCTTCTCATATGAAAAAGCGCTAGAATCCTTTTTTCTAGCGCTTTTCATCTTCATTCTTATGCTTTTTCTTGAGATACTCGTTTTAACACAATCACCGTTATGACTAACAAAGCGAACGCAACGATTAAGCTAAATCCTACACTTGTCGTCACTCCTAAAACAAGATATGAAATAATGGTAATTCCCGCTGCAAGCAATGCATAAGGAAGCTGTGTGACAACGTGATCAATGTGATGACTTCCCGCACCAGTTGATGATAATATCGTGGTGTCTGAAATCGGAGAACAGTGATCACCAAAAATCGAACCAGCAAGAACCGCCGCCATCATGGGTAGGATCATCGTAATATCAATTACCGCCGCCATTTCACCTGCGATTGGCAGCAATAGCGCAAAGGTTCCCCATGAAGTTCCTGTTGAAAAAGCTGCAAATCCAGCAATCACAAATAAAATAACAGGTAAGAACATCGGATTTATATTAGATCTCTCGACAATTGAAGCTAAATAGGCTCCTGTTTCTAAGTCTCCAATGATGGAAGTGAGTGTCCAAGCAAAGAATAAAATATAAATAGCAGGAAGCATTGATTTCATACCGATCACTAGTGATACAACTAAACCTGTTTCAGATTTTGGTTTCATGACATTTACGAATAGGGCAATTGCTAAACCGAAAAGTCCACCATATACAAGGGCTGCTGCAACATCTGTATTTTCAAAAATAGTTAAAATTGAGACGTCGCCTTCTGACGCTTGAATTCCAGTTAAAATCATAAAGAAAACTGTACCAACAATTAAAGCAACAATTGGCCATACAAGATCGCCAACGTTTCCTTTATCGTTTGCTTTAATATCATCTTGAGCACCAGGAATCGGACCTAACGCAGGATTGAATAATTCGCCCGTTTCACGAGCACGCGTTTCATGCTTCTTCATAGGTCCAATATCTAAGTTAAACCAAGCTACCGCTAACACTAAGCCAATGGCAACCAATGCATAAATATTCATTGGTACCATAAGCATAAACGCTTGTAACGCTTCGTATTCTGTCACTGAGTGCGTGGCAAAAATCCCAGCAATAATCGCAATAATATAAGCTCCCCAGCTAGAAATCGGGGCAATGACACACATTGGTGCCGATGTTGAATCGACTAAATAAGCTAGTTTTGCCCGAGAAATGCTATGCCGATCTGTTAGCGGTCGGCTAACATTCCCAACCGTTAAGCTGTTAAAATAATCATCAATGAAAAGAATGATCCCAAGTACAACCGTTAACAACTGAGCACCAACTCGTGTTTTTACATGTGTCATTGCCCACTCACCAAAGGCCCTGCTTCCACCAGAACGCGTGATCAGCGCAGCCATCATGCCTAATAATAAAAGGAAAAGAACGATGAAAAATTCCCACGTATTAATCGCAAAACGCTGATCAATGATTGCACGTGTGACCGTTCCAAATGTTACGACTTCCACTTCAAAATCAAAGACAATACCCATGACAATTGCATAGATGTTCGCTACTGCTGCAAGTGGGTTAAATTGATTTAATAATAATGCTCCAACAATAGCACCAAGTCCCAATGATAACAGGACTCGTCTTGTGAAAATAACCATGACTAGCGCTAAAATTGGAGGCAATAAAGATATAATAGATGATTCCAAATGACTCAACCCCTTAAAAAATATGGTATAAAATAGGAACTACTCCATAACATTCACTACAATTTGGAATTTTTCGATCCACAAAAAAAGACAATAATGGTTACCCACTATCGCCTATTGCGCACGTGATATCCCCACTAAGATGGTAGTCCTCCATAACCTGTTCGCATCCACGTTATGACAGCCCTGCATTTATTCAATGCAGTTCCAGTAAAAGCAGCCTGACCTCTACTTCCACTTCGGCGACATTCCCTTTCGCTTTCTCTCCACGTTGTCATCCTTAAGAAAGATATTCATGGCCGTCGCGCCTCTACCTCATTGTACAATGAGGCACCTCTATTCAATTACCGTATAGGATAGTACCATGTTTTATAGTAGTTGACAATATTAATTTCCTCCACCACTTGATGATTGACCAGCTGGAAGGATCATTCCTCCACCTTCTGAGTAGTATTCAGGTACTCTTCCTTGGATATTCACAAGCCCTACAGGAATCGTAGTCTTAATTGCCTCCGTATTCGTGGCAAAAGGAATGACAATTTTAGCATCAACAATCACATCAAAATTGACAGACATCGTCGTATTATTAATCCCTGTATTCTTCACATCTAATTTCAAATCTGTTTTCACATCACCAATGGCAGAAAACCGAACGGGAATTTGCGGACCTAACTGAGCAAGTAAAGCATTATTCGTTGCTTGCCCTAGTGGAATGCTATAAATAATTCCCCCCTCTGTCGTTAGAGGGATTTCATTTTCTGTTTCGAGCGATACATCAAAGGCTTCTCCTCTTTCTATTGCTTTTAGATGTCGTTGAACACGGTTCGTTGCTTCTGATAAAATTCGATTGTAAATCTGTGTATTAAACTGGATGGACGTTATGAAATTATCTGAATCGGTTTTGACAATAAATAACTCATCCTGATTAAGATCAGACGCAATTTTCTTTGATACCGCATCATTAATCGATTTTGTCGCTATCACTCGCGTTTCGGTGGTGGCAATATCCATTAAAGTGGGCCTAATCCCCTTCTCAACGATCCATAATCCTTGTACGGTTAACACTACAAAAATAAGAAAAGATAATAACAAAACATAGCGAAATGGAAGTGGACCTTTTCGAGATTGGGGTCTGCGTTTTCTCGGTGCTCTCATCTTGAAATCCCCCTTCACCACAATTATATGCAGCAAAGAGGGATAGTTTGACCAAAAGATTTATTTTAGTTGCCTAGCCTAACGCTCGATTCTTTCATATGTCCGAAATTCATGTGGGTAATGATTTTTCTCATCAACTGTACCTTGCTCGACTGAAACAAGCTCCCAAGTATCTTCATCAATTTCTGGGAAGTATGTATCCCCTTCAAAAGCCTCATCAATGTATGTAACATATAAGCGGTCGACATGCTCCCATAACAAAGAAAACACTTGTGTACCACCAATAACAAAGCATTCATCCTCTTGCTTGGCCAGCTTTAGTAAATCGTCAACATGATAGACGACTTCACACCCTTCCGCTTTAAAGCTCATACTCCTAGTAAGGACAACATTTTTCCGTTTAGGCAGAGGACGCCCAATCGACTCATATGTTTTTCTACCCATTACAATTGTGTGGCCTGTAGTCACCTTTTTAAAATAAGCAAGGTCTGCAGGTAAATGCCATGGTAACTGATTATCTTTACCGATCAAGCGATTGCGATCCATTGCTACAACAAATGAGATCATAGTAACCGACTCCTTTAGTTATGTATATGCTCATATCGTATCATATTGAAGTTTTCCTTGCAGGCAAACTTCCGTTAAAAAGGATGGTATCGCATAACAAATCGAGTGCTTCGGATAGACGTGCTTTTCAGCTGATAATATCTTTTAAGGTAATACTTAATCGATATGTTAATTCTTTCTTCCCTAACCGAAGCCATTACCTTTTTAGGTTTATCTCTCTTTTGATTGCTCTAACCGTCACTTTATTCTAAAGAATAGTTTCAATTACTTTGGAAATGATATAACTTGTAATACACGATCAATCACATTTTCTTAGGAGGTTTTCAGAATGGGATTTTTTGATTTGTTTAACGAAGAAGAAACTCAAAAGGAAAATCGAAAAGAAGTACGTGAAGTAGATCGAGTTACAGACACAGAGTTCGCCACTGAAGACGCACATCTTGATCTCCGTGAAGAACAATTAGATATTGACAAATATCGTGTGGAAACAGGAGATGTTATTCTTCATAAAGATATTATTGAAGAAGAGCAAGCAGTTAATGTTCCTGTGTCTCATGATCAAGTCATTATTGAAAGAAAAGCGGTCGATCATGAACCAACTGATGAACCGATAACAGACGAAGAAACGGTTCACATCCCTGTTACATCAGAAAAGATCGATGTCGATAAGCATACGGTTGTTACTGGTGAAGTTTCCGCTCATAAACGTTCTGTTGAGGAAACACAACAGGTTCGCGATGTCCTTCATAAAGAAGTCGCTGATGTTGAAGCACATGGTGAGGCAGACATTATTAAAGAGGACTAATGGAAAAAGTCGCTCCCCCTACTTAACCTTTGTTAAGTAGGGTTTTTTTCATACTCTAAAACAAAATGGGACATACTAATAAAAAACGCTACACTAGGAGGTCCCATGGGAAGATACATTCTTATTGGAGCTGTAATTGGAAGTATTTTAAGTTGGGTAATGAATATTTCAATTGTAACAGGACTTGTTCTTGGAGCTTTTGTAGCCGCAATCTGCTACACCATTTACTCTAAAAGAAACATTGCAGAAGGAACAAACGATTCTCTAGAACAAACCATTCAATTGCGTGAAGAACAGGTAGATATAAAGAAAGAACGTGTCCAAACAGGTGAAATAAAGATTCACAAAGAAATCGTTGAAGAAGAAAAAACGATTACAGTCCCAATCCGTAGAGAGGAAATGGTTATTGAGGCCGGAAGTGAAGAAGAACTTCGAATTCCTCTAAAGGAAGAAGAAATTGAAATAAACAAACACCCTGTTCAAGTCGCTGAGGTCTCTGTAACAAAACATCAAGTTGAAGAAACAGAACAAGTTAAAGCAACCGTCAAAAAAGAGACATTGAGCTATGAAACGGAAGGCAACGCAGATGTCAAAGAGGAACAGGAACAGTCTTTATAAATTCTTTAAACGTTTATAATAAAGACGATTCGGGAAACAAGGTAGTACGAGACCCCAAAGGAGGTTGTCCGACGTGAAAAAAGTACCAGTTGGCAGTATCTTCTATTTTATTGCCTCTTTACTATGGCTTTTCTTAGCCTTTACCGGTTTAGGAAATTGGTCAACTAAAGTTTATATCTTCTTGTTTATTCTTTTTGTTGCAATCGGCATCATTAATTGGAGAATGACCGATCGCGCTAATTCTGATTGATTCTCCTAACTATCCTTACCTGCGAAACTAAAGGATGAGAGTTTTTTATTAATAACGTCCTCCAGTGGACCGATATCATAGGAAAATGGTTAATATCTCCACCTTTTGTATAAAATAAAGAACAGAGGTGATTCAAATGAACCATGATTTAGACTATGATCGTGATGGTGATAGAGAAGATTTGTTAACAACAGAAAATGTCACGATGCAATTGCAAACAAATTTAGGCAAAGAACAAGAAATGATGCGTTCCTACTTAATACTAGCCGAACGGATACACGATAACGATAGCTTAAAAGATCGTTTAGTTAATTTTGCTGAAGGCAATGCTAAACGTTCACGACAATTAATCGACGAACTCTCACAAGAACATTAATAAAAAGGTGCTGAGAAATCTTAATTCTCTCTCATGTACATGGAGAATATGTAAGGGATAATTTTTGGCCAAAACAGAAATTGGCTAATTGAGCTAAGACGTCATTGTCAGGAAACGACAGTTATGGAAAATGAAGCTACGATTAGTAAAAGGAAAATAAAAGGCTTCTGAAAAAGGGAAAGCACCCTTTTGAGGAGCCTTAGTTTGAATAAGTTTCCTGCCTTGTCCATTTTGTTCGAAAGGTAAGAACTGTCATCGTTTTTCGGAAACCGAGAAACGCATTTACTTAATAGAGAGTCCAGGGATATAAGGCATACCAAGACTTTACAATAAACAGTCTACTGCTTTATTTCCTGTAAACCTTTAATAGTTCTTACTAACTTCAGATAAAAAAATAATCAAATCTTTAAATGTTAGATAATTCCATGATTGACAACAATTCCATTATCTATTACAATGGTAATGTAAACGCTTTCATATTTATTAAAGGGAGTGACGTTATGTCTGTAACACTTTCTGAGTTTGATAAGGAACAAATCATCAACACCCTTTTAGAACATCAATACTTTAAAATGCCTGATGGTCGCCAACTATACGAAGCATCTGAATCCGAACTTCAACTATTCATCTGTTCGGCAATCAATGACCAATATAATTTTTGCTCTTTATAACACATACAACAGCCAGTGTACAAAACGCACGGGTTTCGTTCTAAGAGGGAAAAGCGTTAAAAGTTAGATTTAAATAACATACCATTTAAGCAATAATGGTTAAATTTTTTTTGTCAGTACTTTGTATGAGTGGACTCTCGTTCCGTTATCTACTAACTGACAATCAAATTACCATGGAACAAATGAAGTGTTAATTAGAAAAGAGCTCTGATAAATCGATGGCACTGAAAAATCCCTTTTAGCAGATTCAAGGAAGCAGCAATGGCTCCACACGTTGCGCGCCTACTATGAGAAGCCCACTCATAGCAGGCTTAAGACAAAGCAACGGTTCTGCTCATTGCTTAAAGGCCACTGAAAAAGGTGAAAATCGTACCTTTTTCAGTGGCCTCGATAAATCTGAGCTCTTTTTAATGCTAAGTCTAGGAAAAGGAGACCTACCTTCCCTCCCTCTAGTTTAAAACACAATAAATGACTTGGATTTTGATTACTCATACCCATTTGGGTTGGTGTTTTGCCATCTCCAGGAATCTGCACACATCTCTTCAATTCCTTTCGTTGCTGCCCAGCCTAATACAGCTTTTGCTTTTGATGGATCGGCATAACATATGGCAACATCCCCAGGTCTACGATCGACAAGTTGATACGGAACACTACGCTGAGATGCCTTTTCAAACGCCTCAACCATTTCGATGACACTATAACCGTTCCCAGTTCCAAGGTTATAAGCATCCGCTCCTGTTGAATTCATCACTTTCTCGAGAGCCTTTAAATGCCCCTTTGCTAGATCAACTACATGAATGTAATCTCTTACACCTGTTCCATCTACCGTTGGATAATCATTACCAAATACTTTTAACTCATCTAATTTTCCCACAGCTACTTGCGTAATAAAAGGCATCAAGTTATTAGGAATTCCGTTTGGATCTTCGCCAATCATCCCACTAATATGTGCTCCAATCGGGTTGAAATAGCGTAAAAGAGCCATACTCCACTCTTGATCAGAAACATAGAGGTCACGGAGTATTTCTTCAATCATAAGCTTTGTTCGACCATATGGGTTTGTCGCACTAAGAGGAAAATCTTCAACAATTGGGACACGCTCAGGCATTCCATAAACAGTTGCCGAGGAACTGAACACGATTTTTTTAACGTTGTATTTCTGCATTAGTTCACTAAGAACTAGAGTACCCGTTACATTTGTATAATAATATTGTAATGGCATAGCAACCGATTCACCTACTGCCTTAAGACCTGCAAAATGAATAACGGCTTCAATTTTATTTTCAACAAAAACAGGTTCAAGTGCTGCCTTATCCAAAAGATCAACTTCATAAAAAGCAAAGTCTTTCCCTGTAATTTTTTTCACTCGTTTAATCGATTCTATTTTACTATTAGAAAAGTTGTCCACTACTACAATTTCATACCCAGCTTCTAGAAGTTCCACACATGTATGACTGCCAATGTATCCTGCTCCGCCTGTTACAAGGATCAACTTAAATCACTCCTCAATATCTTACTCTCTCATTCAAATTATTAATATTTCGTATTTTACCATATCGCTGTCATTTTATATAGGATATTTAGATAAGCCAAGTAAGCAACTGTACTCTAAAAGTAACATGAAGATGTTTTGTGTTTGGAATGCTTATTCAATGACTACACTCTTTACTAATGAGAGTGTAAGTAGAGCTAAGAATCATGAATGTTCAAAACCGGGTTATAGTAGGGAGGTTATTTGTATGAGACCCATTATGTACGGAGTGCTATTTGTCTTGCTTTGTGTGACCATTCCAAGTTTGATCGGCTTTTACCACAACACAGATCAAAAACAAGCGAAAGTGATTGAACATGAACAGATTGCCACTACTAGCAATAGTAATAAAATCATTGAAAAAGAAGCAGCGGAAAAAGAAACTACTTCCAACTCTTTTAACAATCACGACGGACATTCTGAATTAGTATTCACAAAAGAGGAAGCTGTTGAAGCTGTGCTTAATCAGTTTACCCTCACAGAATTACTTAGTCTTTATTCACAACTTCAAAATGGTATCGATGATGTGGACAAAGAGAAGATCCTTGCGATGCTGGAGGAACGCTTTACCGATGAGGAAATCGAAGCTCTTAAAGTCTATGGAATTTCCGAACTTGAAAAAGTGTTGCAGTGAGGAGATCAGTGTCTCTCGTGGGTCACTTATGCTTAATTCAACTCAGAAAGATGCTTAGCTTCAATAAGAAAACGGCATACCGTCTTGTTCTTAAGTCCAATGTACGGAGCCGTTGTCCTTCTAAAGTTATCAATCAAAAAAAACCTTCTCGAGATACGTTCAAAACTCTTTGAATCTCGAAACAAATCCTTTTTTAAAAGCCCCCATTTCAGGGCTGCTTTGGCATCAACTTTTCACAATGCTCAATCATTTCTGCCAATAAATCTTGTTTCTCAAGTGAGGTCCATGGAACTTCCACCCCTTGGCCTGGAGCAAGAGCCTTTCCCCTATACTCTTCTTGATCGTTGGCTGCGATATAAATATCCCAACTCCAAGTTCTCAATTTATTTGTTGAGGCTGCACTTCCGACATTATCAATTTCTACTAAAAAGTGATTTTTGATTTGAAATTCCCTTATATTATCCATTTATTAAAACACTCCTTTTACTTATCATTCTGCAAGAAGGGGTTATTTTCCTATAATAATCGTCAGACAATAACCGACAGAAGAAAACGTTTATGTCGAAAAAATTATTATGTTTGGAAAGTTTGCTAAACCTTCTTTACTTTTTTTACACACGTAAAGGTGTGTTACATGTCAGCTAGTCGTGGAGAATTTTTGCGGTAAACTACTTGATCTCAAAAAAAAAAGAGACACAAATCTATGAGATTTATGTCTCTTTTTACGATATTTTGGAGTTTCTCCCTCTGCTTTGAACCCTACTTTTAATTAATGATTAGAGATGCATTACCTCTAATAGATAAAGGGCAAAGGGCCTCTTGATTTATTTTACTTAGGTAACGTAATCGTAACCTTCGTTCCATCCTTTTTATTTTCAAAAGAGATCGTTCCCTTATGCTCTTGAATGATTCTTTTAGAGATCGACAATCCTAAGCCTGTCCCACCCTCTTTCGTCGAAAAGAACGGTTCCCCTAACCTACCTATAACAGCTATTGGTATCCCTATGCCATTATCAACCACCTCAATAGTAACCTCTTTATTCCCTATGGTGCTTACGTTAATCATAACTTTTCCACTTTCTTCTACGGCCTCTATTGCATTTTTTAATATATTAATCATCACCTGTTTTATTTGAATTCGGTCTACGTACACGTCAAACTTGTCTGAGTCAACCGAAACAGACATCTCTACATTATGAAGTGCAGCCTTACTTTGAATGAATTCAACAGTTTCACAAACAACCTCATTTATATCATAATGACCCTTCTTAGGAGCGGTTGGCTGCGTGACCAATAGAAAATCATGAATCAAGTTGTCCATTTGATCAATTTCACTTAAGACGATATCACGAAAATGATTATCCACCTGATCTTCAAACAAAAACTGAACAAAGCCTTTCACAGACTGCATCGGATTTCGAAGTTCATGCGCCAATCCGGCTGATAGCTGTCCAAGCAAAGCTAACTTTTCTAGCCTCATAAGTTTATCATCAACCGTATTACAACTTGAATTAGTAGCATTCTCTAAAATAACCGCGAAAATAGAAGAAAGCCTCTCCATCACTTCAATCTCATCTTGAGTAAACGCATATGGTTCTGGATCAATTGCACAAACAGTCCCATACATTTTCCCATTTTGTAGGTAAACAGGGACGCCCAAATAAGAACCAATATTAGCCTCATATATCGCATCAAAGACGTTAGCTCTCTCATCCTTTTTTGTATCATGTATAATTAACGGTTCCCGACCGTTACAAGGAATAAGACTTCAAATAGCATGGTCTTTCGATAACTCCATACCTTCATTCAAGTAGCAACCTTCTTCATTGAACACTTTTATTACTTTAAATGTTTCTTCAATATGACTAACAAAAAGCGTTCGAGCCCCAATTAATTTACTAGAAAACCATAAGAGATTTTCTAATATATCTTCATATTGAACGGCCATACTACTCCTCCTCTATCAAAAAAGGCACGTTTCTATTGTTTATCATGCTTTCCTGTTACCTAGTAAAACGACCTATTGTATATAAGTATAACAAGATTTTACAGCAATAGGGTTCAACTTGAAGGTTTTATCAAGATTCGGTCTAAATCCCTATATTCTTTATCACTCTTTTTAAAGGAGTGTTTCATAAACATTGTACTAACAATACAAAATTGTATAGAGACCCATGTTCAAAAAAGCATTTTAATTAAATGTTCCACTTTTTAACATATATGATTATTTAAGGGGTCATTATGATTAGTTACATGAAAAAGGAGGAGTTTATGTAACAGAACATTTTGATACTTGTCGTTGTAGTACTAGATATTTGCACGAAGACATCGAGTTGACTTCCAAAAAAGTTACAAAGGTATAGTGTTGGCCAGTTTTATTAACTCCCTTTATTATCGTCTTTTTTAGACACCTGTTTGGGAATTTAATCCTAGTAGTTTAAGCTAGGGGCTCTAAGAAAATTTTACATTTTTTTGTCCACCATCATTATCCCTTTTATGTTTATCTAACTTTCCTAAATCTTTCTCCAAATTAGTTTTACTTTTACCGATACTATAATGAGTTTATTCGTAGATTTACAATGCAAAGAATCCTTTAGAACACTTGTTATTATTTGAGTATACGTCTTAAAGGTCTAAATGTTTTTAAAAGCTTTCTTCATTAATTGGAGATTTTCAAATAACGATATCGACGTTTAACATGCAAGTACTAAGACACATTACAAAATTCACTTGATTTAATGCATCAGTTTACCCAAATGCTACGACTCTTTACAATCAAAGGACTTATAAAGATAAAACTTTTTCCATTTTTTACAAAGTTTTTTTGCTTTGTAAATCCAGCTTTACTAATTGAAATTTCGGGAAAAAGAAAACAAATTTAATTGAATTGAGGGGAGCAAACCGTGGAAATGGTATCCTACTTTTTAAAGTTTTGTTTTAAAGTCACTTAAAACGAGATGATATATTGGTCTAGCGAAAAAAACATCCCCTTAAGGATGCTTGGGCATTTGCTGTTCACATAAAGCCATCATTTCTTCCAGTAAGTTTTGTCCCCCAAGTGATGTCCAAGGCACTTCTATCCCTTTTCCAGGTGCCATTGCTTTTCCTTTGTATTCTTTCTCATCATTCGCAGCAATATAAATATCCCAACTCCAAGATTTGATTTCATCTCCGACATGTTCAATTTCAGCTAAATAGTAATTTTTCACCTTGAAATTTCCCATACGTTCTTTCATCATTTGAATCACTCCTTTAATTAATGTTTGTCCCTTCTCTTAGTTATTATAATAATCTGAAAACTGGATAATTGAAAGCATTAAGGGAGAAAATCTCACATTAAATATGCTATTACTTTGTAAGTTGTTAGATATTTACGGGATTCGACTCGTTCTCCTAACTGATTCCATTAGAACTAGGCTGTTTGCTAACGCTAGTAAACATCCTTACCGATTAACAGAACTAATCTATAGTGAAAACTACATTACCTTCGTAAGCGCTCTTCTTTCGGCATATTCTAAACATTTCGGACAAACTTTCATTTGTCTACCTTGATGATCTCGGTATTTTGTAAAATAATCTTGCTTGGATGAGCAAAAATGCATTTTTACTTAAAGAATGATTTTAAAAACGTAACCTTACTCTTCCTCATTTTGTATGATTATATTCACAAATATTCTTTGTTGTCATATTTTAAGTAACACTCGTTTAATGACGTGTATAGTTGAAAATAATTCAGTCGATACTTGTAAAAAAATGATTGCGAGGACTGATTAAGATGGAAGAAGAGGGTAATGTATTTAAAGGGTTATTGTGGGGATCTGTCTTAAGTGTTCCGCTATGGGCGGGGATCGTCTTGATCATTAAACAGTTGCTCCACTAGATCAAAAAAAAAACAGGTTCTCGTTAAATCAAGGGTAAAGAGATACAAACTTAAGCTAGCCTTTTTAAGTTTGTGTTCCTCAAGTCAGGGATTTACCGCCGACTTCCTTCAGATTCTGGGGTACCATATCTTATGCTAACTGCAACTCTGCCTTCACAGATTGGGGACTTGAACCCTAGAGAATATGCGCATGCCTGGCGCACATAAAAAGGTTTAAGGGGCACATCCCTTAAACCTTAGTTCACTAAACAGCTATTGTTCCTTTAATTTTTGGATGAGGATTATAATCCACGATTTCTATGTCTTCCATCTCAAATTCAAAAAGAGAATTTATATTTGGATTTAATTTTAGTGTTGGGAAATTACGAGGTTCACGATTCAATTGAGTTTTTATCTGCTCTATATGATTTAAATAAATATGAACATCCCCAAAAGTATGAATAAATTCTCCCACCTCTAATCCACATTCCCATGCTATTAAATGAGTTAAAAGAGAATAACTTGCAACATTAAAAGGTACTCCAATAAAAACATCACCAGATATATTTTATTCAATTAAGTTCGCTAAACTTAACCTGCTCTTTTATGAGCTACTACATGTTTCCATATAGATTAGACCATATTATCATCCAAATTGGATGCTCCCCGTTTCGAATGCCAATCGCTTGCACTCTACGAACAATCACGTTCTGGTCGTTGCACCTTCCTTCTAAAAGGCTTGGCTCAGGATTACCCACCGTCCTATACGGTTTGGGCTTCCCCTGAATTAGAGGAATTTTTCAATACGAATTACTCCGTAAAGGCGCTCTGGAATTTAACGCTGATATAATTGACAACTAAGTTTTCCGTTAGATACATAGAATTGAAACAAACTATGACATGGAGGAAGGGCCATACTTGAGACTTCACCGGGATTATATGCTACTACTAAATGTCTTCGACTATCAGGGTTAGATTTTATTTGCTCTACAACATTTTTTAATTGGTCTATCGTATCACCACGAGCTGTTTCCCAATCCCTCCACTGTTTCCCATATACTGGACCAAGTTCACCGAACTCCTTAGCAAATCTATCATCTTCAAGAATAAGTTTCTTAAACTTTTTCATCTGTTCTTTATATAATTCATTAAAGTCTTTGTCTTGTTGACTGCGGATTCCAAAACCAGTCATATCAGGACCGTTATATTCACCACTTTCAACCCATCTTTTAAAAGCCCACTCGTTCCAAATATTGTTTCCATGTTGAAGTAGATACCTGATGTTTGTATCACCTTTTATAAACCATAACAATTCACTAGCTACTAATTGAAACGGAACACTCTTAGTGGTAAATAAGGGAAAACCCTTACTTAAATCAAAACGCATCTGATACCCAAATATTGATTGTGTACCCGTTCCAGTTCTATCATCTTTTTTCGTACCATTGTCTAAAATATAACGACACATATCAAGATATTCATATTCTTGATGTTTCAATTTATCCACCCCATCTTTAAAAAAATCAAGTTAAACACACTTAAGATTCACTTAAATTTATATAAAGATTCATTATAATATAAAATCAAGTTTTTTTACATTTTCATTTAAATTAGTTAATTAGTTCGCATCATATTTTTCATCTGTCTTTGAGCTCTTTAATCTCATTATTCGTACATCAAGAGTTTCTTGCTTTTGTTGAATTAACCTGCTTAACATATTTATTTCTTCTTTTGTACTTTCATATTTGGATAACTATTTTGTAGTTTCCTCCTTACTCTTCTCTAATTTCATTTTTAGTATATCAACTGAATTTTCTTTTCTACATTGTAATGAATTTTCTTCATCACTTTGATCGATTATTATTTTTCCGAATAAATCCTTTCGCTTTAAAAGGTTTTAGTCCTTCCTTTGCCCCAAATTCTCCCATTTCTTCTTTAGCATAATCAAATTGAGGGTCTTTTATTTCACTTTATTATCTTTATCCATGTTAATCCAAATAGGAACTTTGTTTTGGTACAAGAGCATTACCACAACGAACAGGGTACTAACTCGGTCTGTTCCTTATTATTCCAAAGTCTTATCTAACACATTCTAATACTAATAATCATTTTAACATAAAGAAACAGGCATTTAGATCATTAAAATCTAAACACCTAATTCAAGTTGTCTATTAAATTGATTGCCTATGATATAATATCTAGCTTATGTGATTGATAGTTGTACGTGAACATCCTCTTTTTTCTTACGTAGCAATTGAATCGCAACTAAGAGAACTAATAATACCATTCCAGCGACATCAGTCATCCATGAACCATGGATAAATACCAATGCTGTTACAAGAGCCAGAATACGTTCATAGAAACGTAATTTAACAAGGAAGAAGTTTTGGATAAACACCACGAACGCGATAATCCCAAGTACTGCCGTAAAAATGTTTTGTGCCACGACCGGCCAACTGTAAAGGCCTGCGTTTTCAGGTAACAAGAGGATGACTGTATTCGTAGCAAATACAAATGGTAATAGCAATGCCCCTGAATCAAACTTAAAGCCTTGAATTCCGGTGCGGATCGGCTCAGAATTTGCTATTCCTGAGACCGCATAGGCTGGTAGGTTAATCGGTGGTGTATCATCCGCTAAGATCCCGTAATATAAAACGAAAAGATGCGCTGCCATAATCGGGACACCCATTTGCACAAGAGCTGGAGCAACCATCGCTGCTAAAATAACGTAAGTTGCTGTTGTCGGTAAACCTAACCCTAAAATTAAACAAGCAATTAATGTAAATACGAGTGCTAAGTACAAATTATCACCAGCAAAATTAACGATAATGATTGGCAACTTCGCCGTTAATCCAGTAAGGTTAATAACTCCAATTAATACCCCAGCAGTCGCACACGCTACGACAACCGTTAGCGAGTTACGCGCTGCCATTTCAAAGCCTGAAAATAATTCTCTTACTCCAAAACGAATCGGAGCTGCTTCAACTTTAAATTGCTTCTGCAAAAGGATTACAAAAAGAGAGACAAAAATACCAAGCGCAACCATCACAGCTATTTCAATGTTCCAATCTAAAACAAAGTGCATCCCATAAGCAAATCCGCCGACGATAGCGGCAATTAAAAGGCCAACGCCCATTTTCTCACGCATGCGATGAGTAAAGACGGCGAGTGTTAGCAAGATGACAATCGAAAAGAATGCTGCATTGGGAACGGTATTTCCTTTTACTAAAAAGTAAACGAGGATGATGATCGGCAAGATCAAATACCCGTGTTGAATCATTGTTTTCCGCGCTGATACAAGCATTTCTTTTGGTAGTCCTTTAATATTATGTTTCGATGCTTCAAAATGAACCATAAACAAAATAGCGATATAGCTTAAAATGGCTGGTATGGCCGCAGAACGAATAATCTCTCCATATGAATAAGGCGTATACTCTATCATTAAGAAAGCAGCCGCCCCCATAATTGGTGGTAACAACTGACCGCTTGAAGATGCTGCTACCTCGATCCCGCCAGCAACTTGTGGCTTAAAGCCAACTTTTTTCATCAATGGAATTGTAAAAGTACCTGTTGTAACTGCATTGGCAACCGAGCTTCCCGAAATCGAACCTAACATTCCAGAAGCAACAACCGCTGCTTTAGCAGGTCCACCTTTGTATTTTCCAAATGCCCTTAACGCTAAATCAATAAACATTTTCCCGGCACCTGTTGCTTCTAAAATGGCACCAAATAAAATGAAAATGAAAACATAAACGGCGGAGACCGATAGTGGAGTACCAAAAATTCCAGAAGATGTATACGTCATTTCATAAATAAAATTTTCGAAATCGGCTCTTGTATGTCTGAATGGTGGATTTAAGTAATGACCCAAAAAGAAATAAGCAATGAAAAGAGAACTTATGATGACTAACGGTTTTCCAACAACTCGTCTCGTTGCTTCTAAAACAAGAGCAAGCAGCACAATTCCAATAATCATATCCGTTAGTGTCATCCGACCTGTTAAAATCGAGTTTGAAGTTTGGTTTGAATATAAATAATAACCTACAAAAATCGCGATAAGCGCAATAAAAAAGTCATACCAAACAATTTTTGTTTGTCCTAACCCTCTTTTAATTGGAAAAATTAAAAACACAAGCGCCAGTCCAAATGTTAAATGGATAATCATATGAGTACGAGTTCCGACCCCTGGCAAGAGACCGAAACCAGCCGTATATAAATGATACAAAGACATGACAATTGCCATCACTAGAATAAGAAAAGCCATCCAACCGCGAACTTTCCTGTCACTGCCGGCAAGCTCATTTACTTTTTCCTCTATATCTGGATCGGCTTGATAACTGATTTGCTCATTCTTTGTCATTATATTCAACCCCTTCCAAGTTTAGAGACTATCGTTTTATTTTTTTATCACCTGGATTCGAATTCGTTTTCCGTTTAATTCGCCAGATAAATCAACCGTTTGCTCTCCTACATAAAAAGCATGTGGAAACAGATCAGACGGCAGCATATTTAAATGCTCTATTAAACGTTCCTGCTTAATGACGATAAAGCCCTCTTTCATTTCTAGTTCATCTCTTTTCTCATAAGGTAGACCGGCCCCAAATGACTGCGTCCAACTCGCTGTAGCTATCATATTATAATGATCATCTATTTTAAAATATTCTCGAACCTGAGATAATTCAACGGAATGGATATACTCATGATAGAAAGTTTCATCTGGTTTAATAGGCGTTTCAAAAAAAACGACATCCTCATAAGGTAAGTAAATCTGTAAAAAGTATTCATCCTGCTGACTAGGAGTCAAAATGAAGTAGATCACTATGAAAAGGAACAAAAAGGCAGTGCTTAAAAGCAATGCCTTTTTGCTAAACTTTTTTTTATTGCTCATCATAAAAACGTTGTGCACCTGGATGAACGTCGATAGACATGCCATCTAATGCTGTATCTAACGTAATGTTCGCACCTTGTTGGTGAGCATTACTGAAAGCATCAGAGTTTTCAAACATAGCCTTCGTAATGTCATAGACAAGATCTTCGTCCATTTCAGAAGACACAACTAGCATAGCAAGTACAGCAGCTGTTGTTGTATCCTCAGTTCCGTATGTGTCACCAGGAATAGTGAACTCTGTATAGTACGGATAAGCTTCCGCTAGCTCAGCCAGTTTCTCTGAACTAATCGCAATAACGTTAATGTCTTTTGATGCTTTAAGAGCTTCCACTGCACCAGTAGGTAATCCAGCTGTAATGAAAGCTGCATCAATGTTACCATCTTGAATTCCATTAGCAGCATCACCAAAGCTCATGTATTCTGGACTAATGTCATCATATGTGATGTCATGTACTTCAAGAATTTGTCTTGCATTGATTTCAGCACCTGATCCTAAGTCACCGACTGCAACACGCTTATCTACTAAGTCTTCAATCGTTTCAATACCACTGTCAGCGGCTGTAATGATTTGAATCACTTCAGGATAAAGAGTAGCAATCCCTTGGAAGCCTTCTAGAGCACCATCTTCTTCAAACATATTAATACCCTCTGCAGCATAGTAAGCTACATCATTTTGAACTAAAGCAAGATCTGCATCGCCATCAATGATTCCGTTAATATTAACAACAGAAGCACCAGATGCGAATGAAGCAGCATCAACGTTTTCAATGTGAGCATTAATAATGTTGTTTGCAAGTGCCGCTCCAAGTGGGAAGTATGTACCTTGCTCTCCACCTGTCATAATTGCGATATCTGTGAATTCACGAGCCGTATCGTCCCCTTCTGCTTCTTTAGTCGTATCAGCACCGTCGTCAGTTGGTTCTGCAGGCTCTTGTGCACCACCACATGCAGCTAGTACGAGCATAAGAGCTAGCATCATTAAAAAACTGATCTTCTTCATGTAAAAATTCCCCCTTATTTCTTCTAAATTTTATTGTTAGCAAATGTAATTTGCCTAACACCTTTTCCATTTGTTGGATCACTCTCTATTCTATATATATCTTTTTAAATTTACAACTTAATAGGCACATTTTCAAACAATTAAACTAGTAATCACCAAACCATCCAAAAAAAGGTGTTTATTTGACATTTCAGTCATCTACTATCAACAAAAAAAGCCCTCGTAAGTTACACAAAGGCTTTCATAAACGATTAAACTAAACTGCTTGCCGCTAACGTAGTTTCTGTCTCAACAATCGTTACATTTAATTGTTTCATTAAATCGACATCGTATGAAGGTGAAATCTCAATATTATTTTCTTCAATAATACGAACAACAGGATGGGTACTCAATTGTTTATTTTGTTTGACTACAATCGCCATTCTTCCATCACTTAATTTCACTTTTAATCCAGCTGGATAAACCGCAATCGTTCGTCTAAATGCTTCAACAAGCGTCTTGTCAAATTGTTTTCCAACGCCAGCATATAACAGCTCCAATCCTTCATGAGGTAGCATCGATTTCCGGTAAATTCGATTGGAAGTAACCGCATCAAATACATCAGCAATCGCCATTATCTTTGCATAGTAATGAATTTGATTGTCCTTAAGTCCTTGTGGATAACCAGTTCCATCCAACCGTTCATGATGCTGATAGGCACAATGCGCTGTAAGCAATGAAAGATTAGGAGCATTTCTTAGCATATCAAAGCCCGCTTTGGCATGAGTCTGAATGATACTGAACTCTTCATCATTTAAACGTCCTGGTTTATTTAACACCTCAACTGGAATAGCCATCTTCCCAACGTCATGAAGTAAAGCACCCATCCCAATATCCATCATTTGTTTATCATTAAAACCTAACTCGACTGCTAGCCCTAACGTATAGACCGTTACATTAAGCGAATGAGTGAATATATAGCTATCATAAACGAACATATCCGATAAGATGGTCAACGCATTCTCATTCTCTTTAATATCAGATAAAATAGCCTTGATTACTTTAGAAAAATCTTTACTTAAGTGATCACCGTTAAACGTTTTTTTAAGATTCAAATCGTTCGCAATGACTTGAAACTCTTTCTTAATCGTTTTAACAGCTTTACGTTTCGTCTCTTCTCTTACAACATTTTCTATATCTATATCATCTGTTCGTTCATCTTGAACATAAATAAAAGTAAAGCCTAACTGACTTAAACGATTAAGAACACGATCTGTAAGCTCTGCTCCTTGAAATAAGAGGACTTGTCCATTATCATTATATATTGGTTTAGCAAGTTTAGATCCTGCCGTTACAGAGCGAGTAGAAACTAACCTCATGGAGTTCTCCTTTTCGTTGATATTCAATAAGCAGAAAACAAGGCGAATGTCTAACTTAACTAGTTGCTGCTTCGTTTCATAGACTTAAGAAAACTCGAAAATCATTTCCAACAAGTGCCAATTTTCGACATAAATAGACGCAGCTGCCATGTCTCAAAATGTTTGAATATTGTTTTAGTAGGAATTATCTACTATTAAGTTTACATCATTAAGAAGAGTCTGCAAGTAAAACCTTCCATTCTAGGCGAATTTTCTTTAAAAAATGAAAAATTTGTCGAAATTTTTCATTTCATAGCAATAAATATTGATATTTTTAAATAGAGTAGTCCATAATGACTACTCTATTTTGAACGTTCTATTTCATTTTTAATAAAGCATCTTTTCCTTTCATACCAACATGAATACCTAACTGCTCGGCTTCTAAAGTAACAGATTCTAAAGGGGCCTCTAATAGTTGATCAATTGTTCTTACACCAACTGCTCGACCTGCAACAATTTTACGATCCTTTAATTTTTCATTTAAAAGCGCAACATCTAGTGCTCCACACATAATGTATCCTGTATCATTCATAACTGCCATAAAATTAGTTTTAGGAAGTTTTAATGTAACGGCAATAAACGTTTCGCCTTGAATTTGAATTGGGTTCATTTCAAGCATCAATCATACCCTCCCTTTCATTCGCTCTATCTCATTAGTACGATATGAAAGGATTCTAAATGGCGTGAACCTAAATTAAGAGCTAGTTCAAAAAGGGCGTTTTTCCAAGGGCTGAAAAAGGTACGATTTTCACCTTTTTCAGTGCCCTTGAAGCACTGTGCGGAACTGCTACCTGCTCTTAAGAACCCTATGAGCGGGTTTCTCATAGGGGGCGTGTAGCTTGTGGAGCCAGTGCCTATAATGAAACAAAAAGGGCGTTTTTCCAAGGGCATTGAAAAAGGTACGATTTTCACCTTTTCAATGCCCTTGAAGCAATGAGCGGAACCGTTGCTTTGTTTTAAAGCCTGCTATGAGTGGGTTTCTCATAGCAGGCGCGCAACGTGTGGAGCCATTGCCACTTCCTCGAAACTGTGCGGAACTGCTACCTGTTCTTAAGAACCCTAGGAGCGGGGTTCTCATAAGTGCGCCAGAAAGATAGTTCCACACTTTCTTAAAACCACTCTTTATGCCCATTTTTGCGTTAGCTTCCACGCCAATACATCTCGCAAAAATTCAGGCATAAAATACTGTTTCTCCGTGGAATCGGAGAAATCTGGGAACAAATATCCAAATGTATACATATCCAGTGTCGCTACTGAATAGACTTTTTCTTTATTAAGTGGCTTATTAAGAACTTTTATTTGGATCATACTAGACTGTTGTTCGATCTCAATACCTGTAAAAAGCATGACACCAAGTATTTTTCCACGGAAACCAAAACCCTTCAGTTCTAGATCAGTCAATTCTTTTGTCAGCGCCCTCTTAATCGTTTTCTCAAGTTGCGCACCTGTTACTTTCACAGTACAAGGATTAATAGGATGCGGACAAATACGATGAATATCTGCTTTTGTTACAACTCCTTGTTCAAGGGATTCAAGCAGGACTCCTGCATTTAACATACCGATCTCTTTTCCACACCACTCGGTGACCGCATCACAAAGAAGTTGGCCAAATTCCGTTTGTTTTTGCCAGTGAACCGGTAGAGGCTTCGGAATCACCGCAATCGGCTCACTTAGAATTTCCGATGCTTGTACTTTCATTCGTTCTAGTATTTTATCCGTATCCAAATCTTTCGGTTTCTCTTTCAAATCCAATAAACTGGCTTGCCTCTGTTTAATTCTATGTACAGAATCATCATAATCTAAAGTTACTTTTCCCAGAAAAGCACCATGCTTTCCCGTCTGAGCTATCAATGTATCCCCAACCCACTTTCCATTAGGAAGTACATGATGAGTATGGGCCCCTAAAATCACATCAATTCCCGAAATTCTTTCGGCGATTTCTTCGTCCTTTGTTAACCCTAAGTGAGACATAAAAATAACAATATCAGCTTGCTTTCTTACTTGAGGTAAAAGCTCTTTTAGCAAGGGTAAAGGAGCTTTTACCTTCCACCCCAACTGTTCATAAAAACGAGAGAAAGGTGCTGTGATTCCAATTACTCCTATTTTCAACCCACTCTTCATTGTATGTATCACAAATGGCTTCATCCACTTCGGACGAGCTTCATTCTCACTGAACACATTCGCTACAATAACAGGAAAAGTAGCTTGTTCATATAAAGACTCTAACTGATCTTTTGAAAACGTAATTCCTTCATTGTTTCCAATGGTTCCGTAATCAACACCGGCCTCATTTAACAGCTCGACATTTCCCTTTCCATATGTCGCTTCTGTCAGGGCATTGCTTCGATCGGTATGGTCTCCCAATTCTAAATAAAGCGTGTTTTCATCTCTGTTTTTCTTAATATACGCAACTGTTTGAGACCAATTATCAAAACAGCTATGGATATCATTTGTATGAAATATAGTTAGTTGCTTGATCGCCAAAATTTAATTCCTCCTTCCTAAACTACTCACAAACCCTCGTATATGAGTCTAAGCGCAACAAATATCAATACGATTCGAAGAACAAGGACTAAACTGTCACTTGATAATCGACGATTGATCGCAGCTCCGGTTAGCCCACCAAACCATGCTCCAGGTAAAAGAGCAAGTATATAAAACCACTCAACATTTCCTAAAATTATATGTGCTAGAGAGCCGGCAAATGCCGATAATAAGATCATAAACATCGAAGTTGCTACGGCTATATGCGGAGGAAAATGAAAGAGAATCATCATCGCTGGTACCATGAGCGAGCCGCCACCAATTCCAAATAAACCTGATAACATCCCAACAACAAAAGAAAGCATTAAAGCCGGTAACACGTTATAGCTATATGTATAGGTAGTTCCTTCTTGATCGATATAGGTACGTTCTATTCTTTTTTTCGTATATAGTTTTGGGGTGAGTCGGCTGCGAATAAACAAAACAACCGAAACCAGTAAAATAAAGATCCCTAAAAACAATTGAAAAGAATCAGCATCAAAACCTCGATTTAGCCAAGTACCAACAATCGCACCGGACCACTTGCACAAAAAAAGAGCAGACCACTCTTATAATCAACTTTCTTTTGCTTCACATAAGCGATCGTTGCTGAAAATCCCGTTACGATCATAATGACAAGCGAACTCCCAACTGCAACTTGCGGTGTGATATCTATTAAAGACAAGCTTGCAAGTAATAATAAAGAAGGAACGACAATGATTCCTCCGCCAAGCCCCATAAGACTCCCAACTGTTCCACCTACAAAGCCGACTATTACTAGTATCAACCAAACCATCTTATTCACACCTACTTCTTCATTAAGTTCATATCATATCATCTCTTCTATTATCAAGAAAATAGATCTAATTGTCTAGGTGCAAGACCTTGATAGTCAATTTTCAGTAAATCAATCAGCTGTTTAGCATTCTCAGCAGCATCTCCACCAGAATTATTGTTGAACACAATATAAATATCTTTTGTTTGTAAGGCTAAAAGCTTGAGTCGTTCCTGCCATTCTTGTAATTCTTCCAAATTGTATTGATATAAATATCGTACGTCTCGCCACGTACCATCACCAGGATCATTCCATCCATGTACATTCCGACCATGAAAACGAATTAACGTTTTATCGTCATGTGTGGCTTCTAGTACAATGGGAATCGACCGCATCCCCGCTTGAGGTTCATCACAAATGCTATGAATCCATCCTTCTTCCTTCATAAATTGAAGCGTTTTTCTATACATCTCCCCATCAAACCAAGAGCGATGTCTAAACTCAAGTGCAACTGGTATCTCTTTTAATTGTTCTTTCACATACCGAATCCACTGCACGTGTTCTTTTTTACAATCGAACCACGGTGGAAACTGGCAGAGTACCATCGCTAATTTTCTAGCTTGAAGGAAAGGCTCAAGCGATAAACGGAACGCCTGAAACATCTCTTCTTTCGTTTCAAAAGGAGCAAAGCCTTTTTGATGCCCCGTCATTCCTTGATAGGCTTTTACGACAAATTGAAAAGTTTGCGGTGTTTCCCGAACCCACTTTTCCATATTCCGAATAGGTTGTACAGCGTAGAAAGATGCATCAACTTCTACAATTGGATAATGGCCTGCATAGATTTCTAACTTAGATTGTCTGCTTGCTACTGTATACAGATCATCATGATCGCCCCAGCCTGCTAAGCCTATGTAGATCATTTTTAACAGCTCCTTTAATGATTACATTACCTACATTGTACCTGAGATAAAGCCAACCTCACATAAAATTAACTAAATAAAAATCTAGAAGCCCTTCATTAGTAAAAGGATGACTCAAAATGAGTCATCCTTTCTTTGGTTTATTTCCTTTACGGCTTGCTCTAGAAGGGGACTGGACTAATTAAATAATAAACATAATAATACCGATTCCTAAAACTGCCATGATCGATAAGTGCAAACCATTTGCACGAAGACCTGTTTCTACTCCAGATATTCCGGCAATTCGACTAACCATTAAATTCAAACCAGAAAAAGGACTTAAAGACGATGAAATGGACCAAGTAAGTAATAAAAGCATCGCAAGAGCGAGATTGCTTATTCCTAATTCATGAGCGTTTAATTGCATCGCTAGGGCCGCAACTACGGCGATTTGATGAATGCCAACATATGTCACAACTAACACAATAGCCATTACAGCTAAAGCAAATAGCAAGAATGATTGATGGGCAATTACAGTTAAGTACTCACTAATTGTATTGGCGAAACGCGTTCCTTGAATTGCATGCGCCAGCAAACCTGCGCTCATAAAAAGCGTAATTTCGTTGCTCATCATCGGTACCGATTGATCACGAAATTGGATTAACATCGGATTTATTCGGTTCCACCCAGTAATCATTCCCCATATTAAAGGCAATATAATCGAAATTAAACTAACGATAACAATCATTGACCACTTCGTTAGATACTCTATTGTTAGAGACGAAGTCATAAGAATTACGACAAATAAAGCCAGTTGTACGAGTTGCTTTTGATGCTTCCTATCAAGCGGCTTTTCTGGAATAGAACTTTTGGTGAGTGGATGGCTCCGCTCCCACAAAAAGAATAGTAAATTCCCGATAACTAGGGAAAGAAACGATAAGCTGATTCCGTATAGAATATATGTCCCTACCGACATTCCTAAATAGTAAAGAACTAGTGAGACGGAAGCGAAATAGGGCGACCACAACAATGCCGTCGAAAAACCAATTAAATAACTTTTAGCTGACATGGCCGAGGGTAGCTTAAGATCCGTTAGAAATTCATTGATGATTCTAACAGAACCTAAGTTTAAGATCGGACTTAAGATAAAAAGAATCGTCGTAATCCCGGCAAATAATTGTCTCGGATGGTGTAATAAGTTGCGTAGCAACGAATCAACCGATTGAAAATACCCTCCTAATTTGAGGGGAAGCGAAAGAAGCGGTGCGAGGGTAACAAGACAAAGTAATGGCAAAATTAATAAAATGCCTTGGCTAATTCCTTCTAGTCCTGTACCTTTGTTAATTTCTAATAACATCCCTGTTCCCATCATAATGATCGCAATAATCCTTGGAAATCCGCTCGCGTTTATCGCACTTGCAATAAACGCGAGAATGGCCATGATGACGACGAAATTCCCGATCCATACGACATTGGCAAAATACTGAATGAGAAACAGGAAACACATTAGTAAAACGAGATAGCTACGCACAGGTCTCATCCTTTCCTGTAAACAAACGATAAACCTTTCTCTATATTAACCCTATAAAACAAGAGAAAGGTCCCTAAAACGAGAGAGGTAAGTGTTTATGTGACTGGAGCAGGGTTGAATAAGCTCAGTTCGTTGCTGATTCCCCATTTTTCTGTCCATGTTTGCTTACGACCACTAGCTACATCTATGATGAAATGAAACAACTCCCAACCAACATCTTCAATCGTTGCCTCACCTGTAGCAATGGACCCTGCATTTACATCAATCAAATCACTCCACTGTTCTAGCAGCGCCGTTCTTGAGGATACTTTAATAACCGGAGCTGCAGCTAGTGCATAAGGTGTTCCGCGTCCTGTAGCGAATACTTGCAGATGCATGCCGGCTGCTAATTGCAGCGTACCACAGACGAAGTCACTTGCCGGTGTCGCGGCAAAGAGCAAGCCTTTTTCAGTTGCCTTTTCTCCTGGTCCAACAACGCCTGCGATCGGACTGGTACCTGACTTCACAATCGAGCCAAGTGATTTTTCAACGATATTTGATAGACCGCCTTTTTTATTTCCTGGTGTCGTGTTGGCACTGCGGTCTACTTCACCTTTTTCCAAATAATCATCATACCATTTCATTTCTCGAATGATCGCCCGGCCAACATCTTCGTTCACGGCACGAGGCGTCAACAAATGCACACCATCACGAACCTCTGTTACTTCAGAAAACATAACCGTGGCCCCTGCACGAACGAGCAAATCTGCAGCATAGCCGATGGCAGGATTAGCTGTTACACCTGAAAAAGCATCACTTCCCCCGCATTGCAAGCCAATGACCAGGTCCGAAACAGGACACGTCACTCGCTGTCTTTGATTTAATTTTTCTAAGCGTTCTTCTGCCATTTTCATAATCATTTTTACCATTGGCATAAAACCTGCTTGATCTTGAAGCGACATCAAGTCTTTCTGATCACCTAATTGGGCAGGTGATAATTTTTCACAGCCTAATCCAACAACCATCGCCTCTCCTCCGAAATTCGGATGAGTAGCAATATTTTGAATGGTACGGATTGGAATTTTTGCTTCAGGTGCATTGATGGCCACACCACATCCGTATGTGTGGTTTAGGGCAACGACATCATGAACATTTGGAAATTTCGGTAGAATTTCCTCCTTGATTCTTTTCACCGAATATTCAAGGACTCCTGTTACACACTGGACACTCGTTGTAATACCAAGGATGTTCTTAATTCCTGCTGTTCCGTTCGAATTTCTGTAACCTTCAAATGTATACCCATCTAAAGGTAATAATTCAACTGGTACATGACTAGCTAGTGGTAACTCATCCATCTCTGGTGGAGTTGGCATTCTTACTAATGATTCTTTAATCCAACTTCCTTTATTGATGGGGGTCATCGCATATCCAATAACTTCTCCGTAACGGGTAATTCCTTGCCCCTCTTCAATATCGCACAAAGCCACTTTGTGTCCTTGTGGTACGAACTCATCAAGTTTCAGACCACAAGAAAACAACGTTCCTTCCTTTAAACCACCAGCATTGACAATAATCGCGACATTATCTTGTGCGTTAACTTTGATATATAAAGGTATTTCATTCACTTTTGTGTTCAAAGACATAGGACAGCTCTCCTTTGTTGAGTATTTGATCGTTTTTCCCAACTAAAAGTAGACCGAAATTCGGCCTACTTTTTTCTAGAATGATCAAGGTTTTATACCTCACACTCATCATTCACTTCTAATTAATCTCGCACTAAACATGGACGTTTGTTATCAAACTTCCAACCAGGAATTAAATATTGCATGGCAACAGCGTCATCACGAACGCCTAATCCTTCTTGAAGATAAAGCTTATGAGCGCTCTCAATTTGCTCCATATCAATTTCAACACCTAGACCTGGTTTATCAGGTACATCGACCATTCCATTCTTAATCTTAAATGGATTCTTTGTTAGGTGTTGCCCATCCTGCCATATCCAATGGGTATCAATCGCTGTAATATTCCCAGGAGCAGCCGCAGCCACATGAGTAAACATCGCAAGTGAAATATCAAAATGGTTATTCGAATGAGAGCCCCATGTGAGACCCCAATCATTACACATCTGTGCCACACGAACAGATCCTTGCATTGTCCAAAAGTGTGGATCTGCTAAAGGTATATCAACTGATTGTAAAGAGATCGAGTGTCCCATTTGGCGCCAGTCTGTGGCAATCATATTCGTTGCTGTTTTCAATCCTGTTGCACGACGGAATTCAGCCATGATTTCACGAGCAGAATACCCGTTTTCTGCCCCACAAGGATCTTCTGCATAAGCAAGAACGTTATGTTGGTCTCGACAAAGGCGAATTGCCTCTTCTAATGACCAAGCACCGTTTGGATCAAGTGTGATTCTGGCATTCGGGAATCGTTGTGCTAGCGCAGTAACCGCTTCGATTTCCTCTTCTCCACGTAATACGCCACCTTTCAACTTGAAATCGTTAAAACCATAACGTTCATAAGCCGCTTCAGCTAAACGAACAATCGCCTGAGGAGTCATCGCTTCTTCGTGACGTAATTTAGACCAAGCATCTTCTCCATTAGGATCACTTAAATAAGGGAGATCTGTTTTGTTACGGTCTCCGATGTAGAATAAGTATCCTAACATTTCAACTTTATCTCGCTGCTGGCCTTCGCCAAGCAACGCTGCAACTGGTACGTTCAAGTGTTTCCCGAGAAGATCTAGAAGAGCTGCTTCTAATGCCGTAACGGCATGAATCGCGATACGCAAATCAAAGGTTTGTAGTCCCCGTCCCGCTACATCTCGATCAGCAAATTGCTTTCGAACTGAGTTTAGAATGTTATTGTATTTCCCAATTGATTGGCCAACGACTAATGGCGTGGCGTCTTCAAGCGTTTTTCGAATTCCTTCACCACCTGGCACTTCCCCAACGCCAACGTTACCTGAGCTATCTTTTAATATGACGATATTTCTTGTAAAAAACGGACTATGCGCTCCGCTTAGGTTCAATAACATGCTATCACGACCAGCAACAGGAATGACTTTTAACTCTGTAATCATCGGGGTAGCTGTTGTTCTTTCATTCGTTTTTTGTTCAGTTTGCATGCAGGATTCCCCTCCATCTTTAAAATGTATTTCAGATTATCATTACTTAAAGGTTGTTCAAATAGTGGATAATCCCTTTTGAACAACCTCTTATGCTATCTTATTTGACGAAAACCGTTTTAATAGAAGTAAAGAACTCCTTCGCCGCTTCACCTTGTTCACGAGAGTGTGAGCTAGATTGCTTCATACCGCCAAATGGAGCTTGGAGCTCAACACCAGCACTTTCAGAATTAATACGTACAAGGCCTGCTTCCATGTCTTCAACAAAAGAAAGCATGCTTTGGATATTGCTTGTGAAAATTGAAGCACTTAGACCAAATTCAACGTCATTTGCAATTGTTAGAGCATTTTCTAAACTATTTACTTGAATTAGAGCGATAACCGGACCAAAAATTTCTTCTTGAGCAATTGTCATATCAGAAGTAACATTTTCAAAGATTGTAGGCTCAACGAAAAATCCGTTATCGTACCCTTCACCTGTTAAGCGATTTCCACCTGCTAGAAGAGTTGCTCCTTCTTCTTTTCCTTTTTCAATGTAATGAAGGACTGTATTCAGTTGGCTTTCACTTGCAGATGGTCCCATCCAAATTCCTGATTCTAGACCATCACCTACTGTAATTTCAGCCGTTTTAGCTAATAGTTTCTCTTTAAAAGTTTCATAGACAGCTGCTTCAACAATGACACGGCTTGTAGCTGTACACTTTTGTCCAGTAGAACGGAATGCTCCACTAATTGTTGAGTCAACGGCAAGGTCGATATCTGCATCTGCAGCTACAATAACTGGATTTTTTCCACCCATTTCTAGTTGATACTTTGCTCCACGAGCTAAACAACCTTGACCAATCCCTTTTCCGACTCCATTAGAACCAGTAAACGTAATTCCATTTACATCAGGATTGTCTGTAAGCGCTTGACCGATAACTGAACCTGACCCTGTAACCATGTTTACAACACCTGCAGGGAATCCAGCTTCTTCAAAACACTCGATAACTTTAGCCAATGTTATAGCTGCTTCTTGTGCTGGTTTAATAACAATGCTATTCCCATAAATAAGAGCGGGTGCCATTTTCCAAATAGGAATGGCGACTGGGAAATTCCAAGGTGTAATGACGCCAACAACACCTAAAGGTACACGACTTGTGAACATAAGAGCTTTGCTGTCTGTTGAAGGAATCACATCGCCAACTTTGCGTAACCCCTCACCAGCGTAGTAACGAAGAATTGCAATACCACGTGCCGTTTCACCTTTTGCTTCAGGCAATGTTTTTCCCATTTCACGAGTCATACATTCCGCTATTTCATCCAATCTGCTCTCTAACACATCTGCAGCTTTGTATAAGAACGTTCCACGATCATTGCCGGAAAGCTTCTTCCACGCTTTTTGAGCCACTTTTGCATGCGCAACTGCTTGATCCGTTTCTTCCTTTGTAGACATTTGCACATAGCCTATAACATCTTTAGTATTTGCTGGGTTTAAGCTTGGTTTCGTTTCTCCACTTGTAGAGGCAACCCAAGCACCATTCACATAATTTAAATACGTTTCTTTCTTAGTTTCAACTGTCATTTTTATTTCCTCCTTCTAATTTACTTAAAAAAATATACTGTTTTAAAGTTTACTAGTTTCTGTTTTTGTTACTGGATACTTTTCTAAAGTAGAGCTAATAATTTTTTTCAGTTCCTCATAATGGCCTTCTTCAACTGGTACACAAGGTGGACGCACTGTATTAGCAACAGGGAAGCCTTGAATTTCCATTCCTGCTTTAATTAAAGAAACGGCATAACCTTTTTTCGCTTTTCGAATTCGGTTAATCGGGAGTAAAACATCCACGTAGATTTCATTTACAAGCTCATCGTTGCCTTCTAGTAGAGCATCATAAAACATTCTTGAAATATGAGGCATATAGTTAGACATCGCTGAAGAATATGAACTATATCCAATTTTCGCATATGCTGGCATCGTGATCTCCGCAAACGGCATTCCATTTAACCATTCAAGTCGATCTCCAATTGTGTTTGTAAACTCTAGGTTCAATTCCATATCTCCATGACCATCTTTTAAGCCAACGATTTGTGGAAATTCATTTATTAACCTTTGTAATGTATCTAGATTAACAATAGCATTATCACGGTTATAAAGAATTGCATTTAAATGACTGCTTTGAACAATAGTTTTATAGTAATTATAGAGACCCTCTTGCTCACCATCAATAAGGTATGGAGGAAGAATCAAGTATCCATCTGCACCTAAATCTTCTGATAGTTTTACTAATTCAACCGCATCAGTAATGTTACCACCTACACCAGTGTAAATTGGAACTCGACATGCTGTTGTTTCCACTGCCACCTCTACCATTTTCTGATACTCTGCTCTGCTAATTGCATGAAACTCTCCAGATCCACAAGCGATGAAAATAGAAGATAATCCTTCATTAATTAAGAAGTCAATATTTATTGCTAATGCTTTCTCGTCAATGTTTCCGTTTTCATTTAACGGAGCTGTCGGAAATCCTAAAATCCCCGTTGGTATTTTTTTGTTGTTTATCATATTATTCCCTCCACTAAATATTCTATTAGTTTGAATGAATTAATTGTAATATCTTTTATTGTTTTAATTGTAAGACAAATGAATTCTTTAGTCAACACATTAAAGAAAATTATAATGATGTTTTCCTTTTTTATTAAAAACTATTGATGCTCATAACATATTGTTCAAGTTATGAGCATCTAAGCTATTAAAACTTATTCTTCATTAAGCTCAATATAAAATTCTTCCGTTTCTTTAATATAATTAAATGTTTCTTCTGGGTTCATAAACGTAGGTGAAACAAGGAACTTCTCTGCCTCTGCTACATATTGCTCATTGTTTACTACATTTTCAACGGCCTTTGAAAATTTCTCTACAAACTCATCAGGTGTTTCTGGGCCAAATCCATAAAAGAAGAATTTTTCGAAACTAGTGTTAACATCTTGCTCTATGAATGTAGGTACATCTGGCATTAAGTCAACTCTTTCTTTAGCCATAATACCAAGTGATCTCATATCACCAGACTCAACATAATCCTTAACCAATCCTAAAGAAGTAGGAACAATATCAATATGTCCACCAAGAAGAGCGGCAATTTTATCAGATGCTCCACCAACGTCAACAATATTGAGTTCAATTCCTTGATCCTTTTCTAAAGCTAATAATTGCAAGTGCGTGAATCCACCAACTTCAGTCGCAATTGAAACCTCACCTGGATTAGCACGAGCAAATTCAACCATATCTTGAAGATTTTCAAATTCGGAATCACCAGCTACCATAAATGTATTTCCCTGATCTAATACTGGAATACCAGCTAGTTTAAAAGAATCATAGCTAAAATCAACTAGGCCAAGAATTCTATTTAATAATAATGAATTGTGGAAAAATAAAACGGTATGTCCATCAGCATCAGCATCCAATACTTCTCTAGCACCAACTGTACCACCAGCACCAGTGACATTAGAAATGACAATTGTCTGACCTAATTCTTCCTCTAAATATTTACCTAGTAATCTTGCATTTGCGTCAGTATCCCCTCCAGCCCCTGCTGGAACAACTACTGTAATTGGTTTCGTTGGATAATCACTTGCTGCTTCAGATCCTTTTTCAGTATCTGTCGTTTCCTCTGAACTTCCTTCATCATTACTTGGCTTACTAGAACCTTCTTCACTCGAACAGCCAACAGCAAAAGCTGCTAAACAAAACATTGCCACGATCAAAAATAACGTCTTAAAAGATTTTTTCATAATTGTACCCTCCCAGAATATTTTTTATATTTTCATAGGAACTTATGTCCTATCAAAATCATTTGAATACGCTTACTTTAAACCCCTAAAGTATTTGAATCTACTTTTTTCTTTTTCTTATAGTTGTCTCTTACTTTTAGAATAATAGATAAAAGAGCAAGTGCTAAGAAAAGCGCCGCAATTGGTTGAGTTAAAAATGGTAAGAAGTCACCTTTTGTGTACATGAGACCTCGACGCAAGTTTGTTTCTAGAAGCGGTCCTAGAATAAAACCTAGAATGACAGGTGCTACTGGAAATTTAAATTTCAACATTAGATAACCTAAAACCCCGAAAAACAATAGAGCTCCAGCATCAAACAAACGATTATTAACACCGATTGCCCCTACTACACATAGCACCATGATGATAGGTAACAAGATATATTGTGGAATACTTAAAACTCTCGTGAATACTCTCATTCCCCAGTAAAGGAAGGCAATCATGGCAAAGTTAGCAATAATCAATGCTGCAAATATTCCGTAAACAATGTCACCATTATTTTGGAATAGTAGCGGACCAGGTGTTAAGCCATGAATCACTAATCCTCCTAGGAGTAGAGCAGTAACCGTGTCCCCAGGTATCCCTAGAGAAACTAAAGGTACGAGCGCTCCCCCTACGGCAGCGTTATTTGCCGATTCCGATGCAACAACTCCATCTGGATGACCCTTCCCAAATTTTTCAGGAGTCTTTGACTGGTTCTTAGCGGTAACATAAGCAATAATATTGGCTGTTCCTCCACCTATACCCGGTAGAATTCCAATTCCAATTCCAATTATCGCTGATCGTAAACCATTCCATCCTTGTTTGAAGAAGTCCCGTAGCGAAAAACCAAATCCTTTCATCGCATATTGAATTGATTTTCCCTTTTTAACTTTAGTCTCTGAAATTTTAATGATTTCAGAGACCGCAAACAATCCAATAAGAACTGGCAATAAGTTAAAACCAGCATCAAGAGCAGTATTGCCAAAGGTAAATCGCGGGAATGCGTCAATCGGAGCAGCTCCTACCATTGCTAGGGCAATCCCCATTAATCCAGCAAGTAATCCTTTAATTAACGAGTTTCCGGCCAAACTGGAAATCATCGTTAAAGCAAAAACCGTGATGGCAAAATACTCAAATGGTCCAAACTTAAGTGCAATCTTCGCTAAAGGAGGAGCAAGTAGCATTAGAACAAAGATACTTAATAATCCTCCCAAGAATGAGAACACAATTGCGTATCCAAACGCCGCCCCCGCTTTACCATTTTTCGCCATTGGATAACCATCAAATGTAGTTGCAATGGAAGAAGGCGTTCCTGGAAGCTTTAACAAGATTGCAGGAATTAATCCACCAGATACCCCTCCAATATATAGTCCCATCAATAAGGACATCGCAGCCATCGGATCCATTCCAAACGTAATCGGCAGGGTGATCGCGATCGCCATTGTTGCTGTTAGCCCAGGAATTGATCCAAATATCAGTCCCATTGCTACACCTGCCATTATTAGTAGGATCGTCTTAAAATTTAATACTGCAGCAAATCCATCTAGAAACAATTCAAACATATGAACACCTCCTTATCCCAAAATTCCAGCTGGTAGCATTAGATGAAATATTGATTTAAAGCAAAAGTAGATAACTACAGAAGATACAACTGATACAATTATAAATAAAGGTGCTTTTCTCTCTTTTGGATCAGCTAGTAAATACATCTGTAAGAATAGATAAATCGATGACATTATCAGAAAGCCAACTGGTTTTAATAGAGCAATATAACCAATCATTAGAGCCAAGGTTATGACGACTGATAGCGGACTAATTTTTCTTTTTATACCCTCATGCTCGTCCTCATCTTCATCCTCTAAAATATCAGTTCTTTGTTTCGCAAACTTCATTTCTTTTATAGAGTTAATTAGTAAGATTATACTAAGGATAAATATTGCAATCGCAATCATCCTCGGCATAAACCCTGCACCAATTTTAGAGACAGTTAACATTTTAATGCTGAAACTAGAGACATACATAATTACTGAAAACGCCAGCAAGAAAACGCTTGCATATACATCTTTACTTAATCTAAACATTGTCCTCCCACCTTATATTGGAATCTACCCTTCAAACTCAACTAAAGCAGCAAGTAGTGCCTTAATGTATCCAATCGAGTATGCAAAACCTACGCTTCCATAACTCCATCCAATATTTGAATTTGCCCAGTTTTTATCTAGATCAGGGTTGTCGCCTTCCATCATCGGTACATGATCAGGATTTAAACAACCATTGTATCCTACTTTTCTAAGTTCTAATAAGATCTTGTACATATTCATGTCTCCGTCATCTAACAACGCTTCTTCAAAGGCTCCTGCTGTTGGTAATGTACCTCGAACGTTACGGAAATGCACAAGGAAAATTCGATCTTTTCTTCCATAATGGTTGATTTCATTTAACACAAGCGGGCTTCCACCTTCTTCTGCTCTCGTTCCCACACAGTAAATGTAGCCAACATTTTTACTTGGGAACTCATCCATGATCCGGCGGTAGCCAAGGCCTCCAAATGGAGTATCATGATTCGGTGAGTCTGAAGGATGCATTCCAATGTTCACATTGTAATCTTCGCATACCGGAACTATTTGCGCATAAGCATCTCTGAAACGTCCCCACCATTGTTCATGCTGCTCTAATGTTGGAGTTTCGTATGGTTCCTTTTGAAAACCAAGGCTTTCCCCGCGTGCAATCGCTCCTCCTCTTTGACGAGCTTGAAAACTCCTTGTCATGTAGTTGAATGTATCTCCTGCAAAACGTTGCCTTACAATTTTAATACCAGCTTCGCCGAATACTTTTACCGCATTCACTGAGTGTTCTAGCTCTTTTTCACTTCCTTCTTCATTATTCATATAACTTGGTGAGAGATCAGGCAAGGTGACTCTGTTGACATCAAGTCCAAATGACCGAACACGCTTTTTCATTTTTAGTACTGCATCCAAATCTGGAAATCCCTGTTCCTTCACACCTGGAAATGAAGAACCTGTTCCAAAGTCAACGCAATCTACGCCTAGTTGACACATTTGCCTTAAATCGCCATCCGTTAAATCAAACTTGGTGGTTGTTACTGATACTTTCATCATCTTCTTTTCCCTCCATTTGTCTAAAACTTCATTCAAGTAGATCAGTTCAAGTATGCGCTTTCAAACCTCTTATGAAAATTAAGGTCTTTCTCGAACGACCCATGCTATCCGCAATTGACTAATTATTTGATAATCTAATTGTAAGACAAATGAATTGTATAGTCAATACCGAATTTTAAAAAAATGTTTCCTATTCAAATGAAAAAATTTTTATACTGAATAATGGATAAACGCTTATCCATTATTCAATATTTTCATTTATTTATTTTTAAACTTTTCAATGCTTTCTTTCTTACAAAATCGAGATGACGATACATCGCAATGTATGCTTCAACTGGATCTCTTTTTAAAAGGGCATGATAAATCTCGACGTGATAGCTTAACGTATCATCTAAGTTTCGATCTTCGAGTGGAATTTGTTCTAAAATTTTGGAATGAAACTTCTGCAACGCATCAATAATTCCTTCAAACAGTGGATTTCTAGCACTTTGTGCAATGATCTTATGAAAACGCATATCTACTTCTGAAGAATCATTAGTCGGTAAATTTCTCATCTCTTCAATATTTTTTCTAATTAGCTCAAGCTCATTGTCTGTAATTTTTTCAGCCGCTAATGTGACCACTCCTAATTCTAAGGCAACTCTTGTTTCGATAATAGAAACGACATCTCCAGCTGAAAGCGCTAACATCATTGAAAACGGTTTGCTTCCAATTCTCTCAGAAAAAAACGTCCCATGACGAGTTTTTCGATTCACAATTCCCAGTACTTCTAGTGACGTTAATGCCTCACGTATAACGGGTCTACTCACATCACAAATTTCCATTAATTCGTGTTCGGATGGTATCCGGTCTCCTGGTTTCAACTGTCCGGTCATTAATAAATTTATAATTTCATCAATAACTTGTTTAGAAAGCGATTTTCGGCTAAGTGATTTAATATCTACTTCTTTGTTGTCTGCCATGTTAAAACCTCCTCTTGGTAGACTTATGTCTTTATTATAATTGTAAGACAATTGATAAAAAAAATAAAGCTTTTTATTATTTAATTCAAAAATTACAGAAGAATTTTTAACTAATTCTTTTTCCATCATTTCCTCAAACTACCAACCCATTAGTTAAAGATTATTGCAAAAAAAGGCGAACCCCAGCGGGATTCGCCTTTTCTATTTTATTACCCGATTGACCCTTCCATCTCAAACTTGATCAGACGGTTCATTTCAACAGCGTATTCCATCGGTAGTTCTTTTGTGAATGGCTCAATGAAGCCCATTACGATCATTTCTGTTGCTTCTTGCTCAGAAATACCACGGCTCATTAGGTAGAAGAGTTGATCTTCTGACACCTTTGAAACCGTTGCTTCATGCTCAAGTGTAATGTTATTGTTTAGAATTTCGTTATATGGAATTGTGTCAGAAGTTGACTTGTTATCCATGATTAACGTATCACACTCAATCTTCGACTTCGAGCCAGCTGACTTACGACCAAAGTGACAGACACCACGGTATGTTACTTTACCACCATGTTTAGAAATCGACTTCGATACAATGGTCGATGAACAATTTGGTGCAAGATGATGAACTTTTGCTCCAGCATCTTGGTGCTGTCCTTTACCAGCGATTGCGATTGAAAGGATTGTTCCTTTCGCTCCCTCACCGCGCATGATAACAGCTGGGTACTTCATCGTTAATTTTGAACCGATGTTCCCATCAACCCATTCCATTGTTGCACCAGCATCAGCTACTGCACGTTTTGTAACAAGGTTGAAGATGTTTGGAGCCCAGTTTTGAATCGTTGTGTAACGACAGTATGCGTTTTTCTTAACAATGATCTCAACAACCGCACTATGAAGTGAGTTCGTTGAATAAACAGGCGCTGTACAACCTTCAACATAGTGTACAGAACTGTCTTCATCAGCAATGATTAGAGTACGTTCAAATTGACCCATGTTTTCAGAGTTAATACGGAAGTACGCTTGTAATGGTGTTTCAGATTTAATACCTTTTGGTACATAGATGAATGATCCACCAGACCATACAGCTGAGTTTAATGCCGCGAACTTATTATCAGACGGAGGAATAATTGTTCCAAAATGCTCTTTGAAAATTTCCTCATGCTCTCTTAACGCTGTATCTGTATCTGTAAACAGAATTCCTTGATCCGTTAATTCTTGCTTCATGCTATGGTAAACAACCTCAGATTCATACTGAGCAGAAACCCCAGCAAGATACTTTTGCTCTGCCTCTGGAATACCTAGCTTATCAAACGTATTTTTAATTTCCTCTGGCACTTCATCCCATGACTTTTCTGATTTCTCTGATGGCTTAACGTAGTAAGTGATGTCATCAAAGTGAAGTTCAGATAAATCTCCACCCCATTGTGGCATAGGCATTTTGTAGAACATTTCTAACGATTTTAAACGGAAGTCTAACATCCATTGTGGTTCACTTTTCATACGTGAGATTTCTTCAACGATTTCTTTCGTTAATCCACGCTTCGAACGGAAAATCGAGACATCTTTGTCTGAGAAACCGTATTGATATTCTCCGATTTCAGGCATTTTTTTAGCCATTTGAAACCCTCCTCATATAGTCTAACTATCGAGTTTACTTCAAAAAGATAAAAGCTACTTTTTTGAATCAACTCTCTTACTGGTGGTCGTTGATTCCTTTTTCCATGGCTTTCCATGCAAGAGTCGCACATTTAATGCGAGCAGGAAACTTCGCTACACCTTGTAAAGCTTCAATATCACCTAAATCAAAACGTTCTTCGTCGTAATCTTTTCCGAGCATAATACTCGAAAAAACATTAGACATTTCTACAGCCTCATCCAATTTCAAACCTTTAATAGCTTGAGTCATCATCGAAGCGGAGGCTAGGCTAATCGAACATCCTTCCCCAACAAATTTAGCATCGGTTACAATATCATCTTCAACTTTGAGTTGAATTTGAATGCGGTCGCCACAAGTTGGGTTATTCATATTAACGGTTACGGTATCGCCTTCAAACTCCCCGCGGTTACGAGGGTTTTTATAGTGATCCATAATTACCTGTCTATAAAGGGTATCAAGTTTAGAAGACATCTCCAAAGTACTCCTTTGTTTTTACTAGTCCTGTATAAAGAGCATCGACGTCTTCTTTCGTATTATACAAATAGAAGCTTGCACGAGCCGTCGCTGTAACCTTTAACCACTTCATAAGAGGTTGGGCACAGTGATGACCAGCACGAACGGCAATTCCCTCTGCATCTAGTACTGTTGCGACATCATGTGGATGAACATCATCCAAGTTAAATGTTACAACACCAGCGCGATGTTTTGGACCAAATATTGACATTCCATCAATCTCACTTAAGCGTTCGATTGCATAAGATGCTAATTCATGTTCGTGTTTAGCAATTTCATCTAAACCAATCTCTTCTAAGAAATCTATGGCTGCTCCTAGTCCAATAGCACCTGCAATGATCGGAGTCCCACCTTCGAATTTCCAAGGTAACTCTTTCCAAGTTGAATCTTGTAGTCCAACAAAATCAATCATTTCACCACCAAATTCAATTGGCTCCATCTTTTCAAGCAGGGCCTTCTTTCCGTATAAAGCACCCATTCCAGTTGGTCCAACCATTTTGTGAGCTGAAAAAGCAAAGAAGTCACAATCAAGGTCTTTCACATCAATTTTCATATGTGGTGTACTTTGCGCACCGTCGACGACCATAATTGCTCCATTGCGATGAGCAATTTCTGCGATCTCTTTCACAGGGTTAATCGTTCCAAGCACGTTTGACACATGCATAACGGAAACAATTTTCGTTTTATCCGTTATTGTTTTTTCCGCATCAGCTAGATCAATCGTACCATCTGACTGTAGCGGGAAATATTTTAATGTCGCTCCTGTTTGCTTGGCAATTTGCTGCCATGGAATGATATTACTATGATGCTCCATTATCGAGATCACAATCTCATCCCCAGCAGTCAAGTTGTCTCGACCATAACTAGCAGCGATTAAATTAAGGGCAGTCGTTGTTCCACGTGTAAACACAATCTCTTCCATCGAACTTGCATTAATGAAGCGGCGAACTTTTTCACGAGCTCCTTCATATCCATCGGTTGCAAGTGTCCCAAGAGTGTGAACACCACGGTGAACATTTGAATTGTAACGACGATAGTAATCATCAATTGCTTCAATGACTTTAAGTGGCTTTTGTGAAGTAGCGGCGCTGTCTAGGTAGACAAGCGGATTTTCGTTTACTTCTTGATTAAGAATTGGAAAAAGCTGCTTAATCTCTTTTGCATTCATTAGCGTACTTTCCTTTCAATCGCCTCACGCATACGCTCCTTAACAGATTCAATCGGAAGCTGTTCAACAACAGGTGCTAAGAACCCATGAATAACAAGGCGTTCTGCTTCTGTACGTGAAATTCCACGACTCATCAAGTAGAACATTTGCAGTGGATCTACTTGACCAACAGATGCTGCGTGACCTGCTGTAACATCATCCTCATCAATCAATAGAATGGGATTCGCATCACCACGAGCTCTTTCACTAAGCATCAATATGCGCTCTGTTTGAACGCCGTTCGACTTTGTTGCGCCATGCTCAATTTTAGTAATCCCGTTAAAAATGGCCGTAGCTGCTTCACGCATAACACCATGCTTGAGGATATGACCTTCCGAATGCTTGCCATGATGGAAAATTTGTGTAGTGAAGTTTTGCTTTTGTTCACCACGACCAATTGTAACAGTTTTCGTATCCGCCCAAGAACCATCGCCAACAAGATGCGTTGTATTTTCAGATATTGTATTTCCGTCATTCATTTGACCAAGAGCCCAATCAATACGAGCATCTTTATCAACATGGCCACGACGTACTACATAGGTTGTCACATTACTACCAAGGTTATCAACGGCACCAAACGCCACCTTAGCCCCTGCCTTAGCATATACTTCAGCAATGATATTAGCAACGGCTGATCCTTCATTAGATGACGTGTAGTTTTCAACATAAGTAACGGAACTGTTTTCTTCCGCAACAACAATCACATGATTACTAAGAACCGCTTCTGGTGTTTCAAGTGAAAATACTGTTTGTAAAGGCACTTCAACATGAACATTTTTCGGAACATAGATAAACGCTCCACCATTTAGTACAGCTGCATGTAGAGCGACAAGACGATTTTCCTCAGGCTTCACTGCTTCGCCGAAGAAATAAGGTTTTATTAAATCAGCGTGCTGTTGAAGAGCTGTTTGAATATCTGTGAAGATAACACCTTTTTCAGCAAGCTCTTTGTTTGTTTTCGTGTAAACCGCTGTTGTATCTTGTTGAACAAGCAAATTTTGTTCAGCTGTCTCTGCGCCAATTAACGCTTGAATGGCTTCAGGTAAAGCTTTCACTGATGTAGCTTTTGGCTTTTGATTCATGTCAAAGCGACGCTCTACAAAATTCCACTTATCAATTTTAGTTTTCTCTGGCTTTGGAAGTGCTGCTGTTTCAGATAATTCTAAGCCTTTTAAACGAATGTCGCGTACCCAATCAGGTTCACTGCGTCCATTCGAGAATGATTCAATTTGTTCTTTTTCGAACAATTCTTTTGTCTCGACTGACATACATACCCACCCTTTACTTTTAAACTCACTCGCCTAATGCGAGTCGATTGTTTCATCTATATCTGCGATTTTCTTACGCTTCTAGGTTTGCGCCTACACGCTCATCTTCAATACCAAGCTCAACCTTAATCCAGTCATAACCTTCTTTTTCAAGGCGAGTAGCAAGCTCAGCGCCACCAGATTTCACAATACGACCTTGCATCATTACGTGTACTTTATCAGGAGTGATATAGTCAAGTAAACGTTGGTAGTGAGTAATCATTAAGCAACCAAAGTTCTCACTGCGCATTTCGTTAATCCCTTTAGAAACCACTTTAAGTGCATCGATATCTAAACCAGAATCAATTTCATCAAGGATGGCAATTTTCGGCTCAAGCATTAAAAGTTGGAGGATTTCATTGCGCTTCTTTTCTCCACCTGAGAAGCCTTCGTTTAAATAACGGTGTGAAAATGAATCATCCATATCAAGTAGTTCCATTTTTTTATCAAGTTGGCGAATAAATTTCATTAATGAAATTTCGTCTCCTTCCTCACGTTTTGCATTGATCGCTGAACGTAAGAAGTCTGCATTTGTAATCCCACTAATTTCACTTGGGTACTGCATTGCTAAGAAAAGACCAGCTTGTGCACGTTCGTCAACTTCCATTTCAAGAAGATCTTCCCCATTAATTGTTACCGATCCACTTGTAATTTCATATTTAGGGTGTCCCATAATAGCAGAAGCTAAAGTAGATTTACCTGTTCCGTTCGGTCCCATGATCGCATGGAATTCTCCACCTTTAATTTCAAGGTTGAAATCTTTAAGGATTTCATTCCCTTCTACTGATACGTGTAGGTTTTCAATTTTAAGATATGGTACTGACATTACGACGACCTCCAATGTATTATGCTTTATCCTGGACAAAGCTGCATTTAATTTTTTATTTAATTTTATTCTCAATCTATTCTCATTACAATCTTATAACAAATCTATTATAAGTTCAAGGACTGCGATTCAGTAAAAACTATTATACCTATGTTTATAGTGGAAACTTTCTTGAGAACCTTACTCTACAGCCCTATACTTCGTTTCATACTATTTAAAGTATGTAAAATTTCTTTTATAACTTAAGGTTGAAAGGAGGGAAATCTTCACAAAATAGCGTCAATAAAAAAAGAGTAGCACCTCAAGGCACTACTCTAACTCGATCTATCATAACTGATACGACCCTAGCTAAATTGAGCTGCAATTTTTTTGCTAGCCTCGTAATCTTTTTCACGTTGTTTCTCAATTTGAATACGTTTTTCTAAACTTTGATTGTATTCAGAATAATTAATCCCGTGTGCTTGTTGCAATCCCTTTTCCATTTCTCCTTTGACAGCTGAATGGCCCTCATTACGACTTGTGTCTATTGAATGGATAATGAATCAACCCTTTCTCGTTATTGTCAGATGTAATCTTACCATGATCAGAAAATTCCACCAACAACGAAATAACGAGATATATTAGTATATTGAGCCTTGAGAAGTGTTTAAGTATTGTCAGAAAATATACCGATACAAATCCTTTAACATCCTAGCTTATTGAACTTGAGAACCACTTCCATCTAGTTCACTAATACATTCTTGAACGAGTGTAACCGCTTGGCTCATCGCAGCCCCGCCACCAAATGCAGCTGTCACTCCAACCGTCTCAAGAATTTCTTCTTCTGAACAACCTTGATCTAAACATCCTTTAGCATGATAAATGATGCAATACTCATCTTGAGAATACACACTAATGCCTAGCGCAATCATTTGCTTTTCCTTTTGTGAAAGCTTCCCATCTGCAAAACACGCTTCCGTGAATGCGTTGTATTTCTTCGCAATATCAGGCATTTTTTGTGTGAAATTGCCTAATCCTTGTTTATAATCTTGTAATGCTTGTTCAATTGGAGTTCCTTCTTGTTGCTGTTCCATTTTAATAAAGCCCCCTTTGTTAAATTGCGACAATGATAGTATCCGTAGCTATAAATGGGTTTATACACTGAAAAAAGAGGACTAAAATAACGAGACCACTGAAAAAAGGTACGGTTTTAACCTTTTTTCAGTGGTCTTTAAGCAATGAGCGGAACCGTTGCTTTGTCTTAAGCCGGCTATGAGTGGGTTTCTCATTGCTGGCGCGCAACGTGTGGAGCCATTGCTGCTTCCTCGAATCTGCTAAAAGGGACTTTTTCAGCGGCCTCTAAAATAACTTTTCCTTTAACTATGTATGTCTTAGATTGTTTAAGAAATATTACTAATAAGAATTGATTTTTAGGGGGTTCACAAAAAAATATGTGGCCAGTATTGATTATCCGTTTAATCCTTTTTTTACCGTGGTTTACATTATTGTTTATGAAGAAAAAATTCATAAAACGCTACACACCCGTTGCAACTTTTTCAGCTTTGCTCGTCACCTTGTACGCAGAACTTGCCTACACACAGGATTGGCTTATTCAAAACGTGGTAATAACGGACGCTTTAATTACATTTCTCCCCTTCACATTTGGAATCTTTTTCGTCGGAACCATTTGGATTTTCGCCGTGACCTTCGGACGCTTCTGGTTATTCCTGATTGTCAACGTCGTGGTTGATTCTTTGTTTGCATTTGGTTTACACAAATTTGTAATAGTACCTCTAGGCATTATTAAAGAAGTCAAGCACGGGAGCCTTGAAGTTTTTTTAGCTTTTGTCATCATGGCTGTGCTTCTTTATCTTTATCAACTTTGGATCGAAGGAGCCTTATTTAAAACGGATACTACGAGCAAGAATAAGAGCTTCACTGATCGTTTTAAGACAGTTATTCGTTGGGATATCTAGTTTTAAAAAACGACGAGGCTGCAATGAGCGGAATCCCTACTTCTTTGACTAGGTTTTATACTTCTTTAAAATCGATTCTGTATTTCACTTCAATTTTAAACTTTCTTACCTCAAAAAGGCTGTTGAGTTTATCACTCAACAGCCTTTCGTTTATTAGAAATTATTTCGACATAAACCAAAGTTCATTTAGTTCGTTAACGGAATTACCGCACCTTTATAATTTTCTATTATAAATTGTTGAACTTCTTCTGATTGAAGGATTTCAACTAATTTTAGTAGCTCAGGACGGTTTTCATCTTCAGCACGGACAACGATTAAGTTCGGTTGAAGAACATCTTCACCTTCAAACGCAATACCAAATTGCTCAATGTCCACGCCGCCTTCTAGTGCGTAGTTTGTGTTAATGACAACAGCATCGCCCTCACCAGCTTCAAAAGATGGTGCGAGCATTTTCGCTTCTACTTGCGGATCTCCAAATTTAAGGTTCTTTGGATTAGATGTAATATCATCGATTGTTGCTAAGGCACCTTCTTCAACGTCAAGCTCAATTAAACCAGCACGTTCAAAAATCGGTAGGATACGACCGTGGTCACTAATAGAATCACTCATCACAATGCTAGCACCTTCTGGAAGCTCCTCTAAACTAGAGTACTCTTTAGAATAAACACCAATTGGCTCTGCATGAACGGAACCAATGCTTACAAAGTCATAATCATTTTCTTCAATTTGCATTTCTAAGTAACCAGGTGTTTGGAAATAGTTAACATCAATGTCTCCATCACGAAGTGTTTGATTTGGTAAAATATAATCTTGGAAAGTGACAATCTCAAGCTCAATGCCTTCTTCAGCTAATAATGGTTGTGCAAACTCAAGCACTTCTGTATGCGGTACAGCAGATGCACCGACTACGATTTTTGTTGATTCTTCTTGAGCTGTTTCGTCTGCAACCTCTTCAGTTGTTTCTTCCTCTGCACCACCGCATGCTACTAATGAAAGTGACAATGCAGCTGCGCCAATCAAACTTAAAAATTTCTTCATCTGTAAATCCCCCTTGTTATCGTTTATCTGTTTTATTTGTAAAGTAGTCACCCATCCATTGAATGAAGAAGACAACTAATAAGATGACAACTGTAGCAACTAATGTAATTTGGCTGTTGTTTCGTTGAAAACCTTCTAAATAAGCAAAGTGACCTAGTCCACCTGCCCCAATGACACCAGCCATCGCCGTGTAACTCACTAGCGCAATCGCGGTCACGGTGATACCAGAAATCAAAGCAGGTAGTGATTCAGGAATCAGCACTTTACGGATAATATCCCAATTACTAGCTCCCATAGCTTGAGAAGCCTCAATCACACCTTTGTTAATTTCCCGCAGTGCAATTTCAACCATCCGCGCATAAAATGGAGCTGCTCCAATAATTAACGCTGGCAAAGCGGCATTCGCCCCTAACATTGAGCCTACAAGAATTCGTGTAAATGGAATTAACAAAACAATGAGAATAATGAAAGGAATCGACCTAAACACATTAACAATAAAACTAAAAACACCATTGACTAACGCGTGTTCCCAAAGGTTTCCTTTGCTTGTTAAATATAGAATCATCCCTAGAATCAATCCAATGATGAATGTTGCGGTCACTGAGATACTTGTCATGTAAAGTGTCTCAAGAGTTGCATCCCAAAGTTTATCCCATTTCACTTTTCCAAACCATTGGTCAATCATGGACAATCACCTCCACATCGACTTCCTTATTACGAATAAAGGTGATCGCTTTTTCGATTTCAGCTTTCTCGCCATTTAAAGCGACAAATAATGTTCCATAAGAACCCTCTTGGAATTTCGTGATTTTCCCTTGAACAATGTTCACTTCAACATCAAACTGACGAATCAATTGCGTTATTAACGGCCGCTCCGCTTCTTCACCAACAAATGTTAACTGAACAATCTGACCTTCTGGATGCTCTTTAAGCATTTGTGTAATCGCATCAACCGTTTCTTCCGGCTCTGTAATCTGCTTAACAAACTCTTTCGTCATGTTCTCTTTTGGTTTGCGGAACACTTCACGTACGAGTCCTTGCTCAACGATACGGCCAGCCCCCATCACCGCCACTTGATGACAGATCTTTCGAATCACATGCATTTCATGGGTAATCAGAATAATCGTCAAGCCAAGCTTCTCATTAATATCAACAAGTAAATCAAGAATCGAGTCAGTTGTTTTCGGGTCAAGTGCTGATGTCGCCTCATCACAAAGAAGCACTTTCGGATTATTAGCAAGTGCACGAGCAATCCCAACCCGCTGCTTTTGTCCACCACTTAATTGAGATGGATAACTTTCCCCTCTTCCTTCTAACCCAACAAGTTCAATTAACTCATTGACGCGCTGGTCTCTCGTAGCTTTTTTTACACCGGCAATTTCAAGTGGAAAGGCAATATTTTCACGAACGGTACGAGACCAAAGAAGATTAAAATGTTGAAAGATCATGCCAATCTCTTGACGCGCTCTTCGAAGATCTTTTTGACTCAACTTAGAAAGAGTTTGTCCAGCGACTTCAACATCACCTTCTGTTGGATGCTCTAACATATTAAGCATTCGAATCAACGTACTTTTCCCAGCACCACTATATCCGATGACCCCGTATATTTCACCTTCATTAATCTTTAAATCTATGCCATCAACTGCTGTAACCGGTCCATCCTTTGTTTGAAACGTTTTCCGGATGCCGCTTAACGAAATCATAGTCGTATCCCTTCTTTCTTAAGGTAGTTTGAAGAAGTCTATGAATGTCCAACTCTCTTTTTATGCTAGATTCATATGTTTAAACTCTTCATTCTAACTTTCCCCACTAAAAACTAAGCTTTAATTCAATAATAATTACGTTCATTTAGCTTCCATACAGAAAAACCTTTCTGAACATGGTGAACAGAAAGGGTAATAACAATGCCTTTCTCTCATCTATCAAAGCAAATCGCTTTGCAGGATTTAGCACCTTCTTAGATAAGCAATTCATCTAACGGTTGCCGGGCATCTTCGGGCCAGTCCCTCCGCCACTCTGGATAAGAGTCTATATCTTTAACAATGAGTGAATAATAGCATGCAAGAAAAATAGTTGTCAACTGATAAAGCTATAGCATTACGGCATTATTCATATTCGTATTCTTTAGAATAGTCACTTATTTAAAACGTTAATTTTGTCCCTGTAACACCCATTAACATAGCATTTTTTAAGAACGATCACTGAAAAAAGAAAAAAATGACCTCACCATTATTTAATATTTTAAAATATTAAATAATGGTTAAGAGCTTTGCTATCTGTTCTTTTAAAAATTAAAACCTCTTAAGATCATTCGCTCTACCACGTCATCTTACAAAGAAAGAGGGACATAAAATTGAGGCCACTGAAAAAGGTACGATTTCTACCTTTTTCAGTGGCCTTTAACGTGTGGAGCCATTGCTGCTTTCTGAATCTGCTAAAAGGGACTTTTTTAGTGGGTTCTGGTTTTTATCTTCTTAAGTAGCTTCCATAAAATCAACTCACTTCGAGTTCAATTTAATGCGAGCCATACCATTTTTAACACCAGCCCTCGTCACAACCTTCTACATACGATTTCACTTCATTTGGATTCTCTTGCTCATAGCGGAAAATTTTATCGTTCTCAAATTCAAAGCCTTCAGCCATTTCATGCGCGAGCCCTTGATTCGTTTCGATGACTTTTCCTATTTGAGCCTTATCCATATATAAATTCATATGGCCATTCTCATATTTCCCTTTTACTTTACTTGTTACATCAACTTTTACAAGATCCACGGCACTAACCTCCTTAAACAGAAGCTACTCTTATTGTGTCCACCAAAAATGACAGCAGCCATGGGTAATACATGAAAAAGAGGAAAGGCTTTTGCCTTTCCTCACTTAATGCTTAGTCTTCATTGATCATTTCTTGATATTGCTCTGCAGACATAAGCTTGTCTACTTCACTTGAATCACTTGGCTCTATAACGATCATCCAAGCTTTTTCGTATGGTGACTCGTTGACGAATTCTGGTGAATCATCAAGCTCTTCATTAACAGACACAACTTTCCCACTAATTGGTGCATACAATTCTGATACCGTCTTTACTGACTCAACACTTCCAAATGGCTCGTCCGCTTCAATTTCATCTCCCACTTCTGGAAGTTCAACGAATACGATGTCTCCAAGTTCCGACTGAGCGAAATCTGTAATTCCGATACGAACCGTTTCACCTTCAACTTTAACCCATTCATGCTCTTCTGAATACTTTAATTCCTTTGGTAAATTACTCATCCAAATCCCTCCACTCAAAATAATACAATTTATTTCTACATTATACCTGTTTTACCATTAAAACAAAACTACTTGCCCCATGTTTTCTCAAATTGTTCTTCTTTAAATCCAACAGTCACTTGAGTGCCATCTATTGTTAGTGGACGTTTGATCAACATGCCATCCGATGCAAGTAGATCTAACGCCTCTTCCTCTGACATATCCTTTATTTTGTCTTTTAAACCAAGCTCCCGGTATTTCTGACCACTCGTATTAAAAAATTTTTTCAATTCTAAGCCACTCTTTTGATAAATGCTGCGTAGCTCATCCTTTGCTGGAGGATTTTCAACAATATGTATATCGTTAACTTCGATGTTTTTTTCCGCAAACCACTTACTTGCTTTTCTGCATGTCCCACATTTCGGATATTGATAAAAAACTACTGCCATTTTCATTCCTCCTCTCTTCCTTCTTCAACGTTATTATTACTTATCTCTAGCTTGTTCACAATTTTTTTGCTCATGATTCTCTGTTTTCGTTTCCCACGTTTTTTGCAGAGCATCATGGACCGAACCAACACTTATATCTTGAGCAAATTCTTCTACTCCTGTTAAAGGCTCCGTATAACGGATTTCTTCGTTTTTTTTCATTTAAATCCCTCCAGTTATTCTTGATACTAAGATAGGTTGCGTCGGGTAAGGAAGAATCATACAAACCAGTTGGATCGGTAGAAGGTTGAGTGAAAAAATTGTACTTCCTTCTACTTTTTTCACTGATATGGTGAGAAAACTCGTTGTTAATGTAGCTGCGCTGATAAAAGGCAAATTGGTTTTCCTCCAAAAAATATCGCTGTTATTTCTCAGGTTTTCCGTTGTTATCTAGAGATTCCTGGTTAAATTTAATATATCGCCATTGCGGTGCAATTCCCCAAGAACCGATCACCAAGGAACATGACGACAAAAGAAGTCCCATTTGGGACTTCTTTGTACTAGAGAGGAGAATGCTCCATAAGAAAGGAGTATTTTATAATATTGTGAGGAAGGAATGAACTTCCCCAAAAGCGTAAACATTAATTAAACGACAAAACGTTTTGCTTTTAAGATCGCTGCGGCAATTTCTCGTTTTTTCGTAACGACATTGATTGGTGTGTGGCGTGTTAGTTTACGAAGAATGCCTAGCATTGTACGAAGCTTATCGCCTTCTTCCATTGCTACAAGTGATTCTTTCGCGTGTGCTTCAATGCGGTTGAATGCTTCTTGGCAGAATACTTCTGTCATCAGAAGCTTTTGCGCGGCTTGATCTGCACCCGATTTGTTGATTGCTTTTTCAGTACGAAGGATCACAGATTCCATAGAGTAAATCTCGCTTACAATGTCTGCAACATTTGAAAGCTGCTCTTGCTCGTGTTGAAGCTTTTCACCGTATTTTTGCGCTCCATTACCAGCCACCATTAAGAAAATTTTCTTCGCCATGCCTAGTAAATACTTTTCTTGCTCAAGTGGCTCATCACTAACTTCTTGAGGCATCATCATCATAATTTCTTCTTGTAAAGCCATCGCTTTTTGTAAAAGCGGAAGTTCACCTTTCATTGCTTTACGCATGATCGTACCAGGAACTAAAAGACGGTTGATTTCGTTTGTTCCTTCGAAAATACGATTAATTCGTGAATCACGGTACATGCGCTCTACTTCGTATTCTGCCATAAAACCATAACCACCATGGATTTGAACGGCTTCATCCACTACATAGTCAAGTGTCTCAGAACCGAATACTTTGTTTAATGAACACTCAATCGCATATTCAGCAATTGCGTTTGCAACGGCACGACCATCTTTTTGCTCTTCATCTGACAATCCCCCAAGACGTTCTTCAAAAAGACCACCTGTGCGATAGACTGAACTCTCAGCTGCATACGTTTGTGTCGCCATGTTCGCAAGCTTTTCTTGGATAAGCGTAAACTGGCCAATTGGCGTTTTAAATTGCTTGCGTTCTGTTGCATACGTTGCCGCAAGCTCAAGCGCACGCTTCGCACTTCCTACACAACCTACACCAAGCTTGTAACGGCCGACATTTAAAATATTAAAAGCAATTAAGTGACCTTTACCAATTTCACCAAGTACATTATCAATTGGTACAAGCGCATCTTCTAAAATTAATGTTCGAGTCGATGAACCTTTGATTCCCATTTTCTTTTCTTCTGGACCCGTTGTAACACCCTCGAATTCTTTTTCCACAATAAAAGCTGTAAATTTATCGCCATCGATTTTTGCGTAGACTACAAATACATCCGCAAACGCTGAGTTCGTAATCCATTGCTTCTCCCCATTTAATACATAATGAGTACCTGCTTCATTTAGAACTGCGGTCGTTTTTGCACCTAAGGCATCTGACCCTGAGCTAGGCTCTGTTAAAGCATACGCAGCAAGCTTGGCACCGCTCGCAAGGTCAGGAAGATATTTTGACTTTTGCTCATGATTACCAAAGAATACGATCGGCAATGAACCAATTCCTACGTGCGCGCCGTGACTTAAACCAAATGCACCACCACGAACAAATTTTTCAGAGATGAGGGACGAACTGATTTTATCAAGGCCAAGACCGCCGTATTCTTCAGGAACATCTGCGCCAAGAAGTCCTAGTTCCCCCGCTTCTTTTAACAATCTTACGGTATGTTCAAATTTATGCTGTTCAATCTCTTCAAGAACAGGCTCAACCTCATTGATGGCGAACTCTTCCGTCGTACGACCAATCATCACTTGCTCATCTGTGAAATCTTCTGGTGTGAATATTTGATTAGCCGTAATGTCTTCAACTAAGAAACTACCGCCTTTTAATACCTTGTTTTCTGTTTGACTCATTTTCCGTTCCTCCTTATTTGTGATGTCTTTATTTTTTTAATGGCAATAGTCTTAGATCAGTTCAAAAACGCCAGCTGCGCCCATTCCGCCGCCGATACACATAGTGACAATACCGAATTGTTCGTTGCGGCGTTTCATTTCATGTAAAAGCGTAAGTGTTAATTTCGTTCCTGAGCAGCCTAGTGGGTGCCCTAAAGCAATCGCACCACCGTTTACATTGACACGATCCTGATCAAGGCCAAGGTGGCGGATGACTTGAAGTGATTGAGAAGCAAACGCTTCATTTAGTTCGAATAAACCAATATCAGATAGTTGGAGTCCCGCAAGTTGAAGAGCTTTTGGAATCGCTTCAACTGGTCCAATTCCCATTATTTCTGGAGCAACTCCAGCTACTGCAAATCCGCGGAACTTCAACTGCGGTGTTAAGCCATTAGCAAGTGCCTCTTCACGGTCCATCAGGAGGACTGATGCTGCACCGTCACTCATTTGTGAGGAATTCCCTGCTGTAACACTTCCTTTTGGGTGGAAGGCTGGTCGAAGTTTTGCAAGTCCTTCAGCCGTTGTATCTGTTCGCACACCTTCATCCATTTCAAACCGCACTTGTTTTTCTTTCAGCTTGTGATCGGCACCAACCGAACGTAACATGACGTCGACTGGTACAATTTCGTCTTTAAAACGTCCGGCTTGAATTGCTACCGCTGCACGTTTATGACTCTCTACTGCAAACGCATCCTGATCCGCGCGGCTCACTTCAAAACGATTTGCTACTTCCTCAGCTGTATAACCCATTCCCATATAATATTCTGGTTGTTCTTCAACAAGCTTTGGATTCGGTGCAATGACATGACCTCCCATTGGAATCATGCTCATTGACTCAGCTCCACCAGCAATAATCGCTTTTGAGTGACCAAGCATAATTCGCTCGGCACCGTATGCAATACTTTGCAATCCAGAAGAGCAATATCGATTTATCGTTATAGCTGGAACTGTATTTGGCAATCCTGCTAAAGCAGAGATGTTACGAGCCATGTTCATGCCTTGTTCCGCCTCAGGCATCGAACAACCCATAATGACATCTTCTATATATCTAGCATCAAAATCACCGGCACGCTTTAATGTTTCACGAATGGTTAACGCACCTAAATCGTCCGGACGCACGTTAGCTAACGTCCCGCGTTTTGCTTTTCCGACTGGTGTTCTAGCACCAGCGACTATAACGGCTTCTCTCATTTCGTTTCCCTCCTATTCCATCGATTAGTTACGAAGTGGTTTTCCTTTTGATAACATATATTGCATCCGTTGTTGTGACTTTGGTTCAGCAAGTAGGCTTAAAAATGCCTCACGCTCTAGGTCGAGTAAATACTGCTCGTCAACTAATGTTCCCTTTGGTACACGACCACCAGCTAAAACGAAGGCTAGCTTCTCAGCAATTTTCAAGTCATGGTCAGAAATCATGCCACCGAATTTCATTGTTTTTGCACCTAATAACATCGTTCCGTATCCGGTTTCTCCAACAACCGGAATTTTCTTTCTCTCAGGAGCTCGGTAGCCCGTATCAGATAAGTGTAGAACTTCTTTTTTTGCACGATCAATGAGCAAATCACCATTGATGACAATCCCATCTCGCTCACTTAGAAAACCGCTTTCTTTAGCTTCTTCGGCAGACGTTGATACGTTCGCCATTGCAATTGACTCAAACGTTTTGTTAGCAACAGCTTGTAGGTCTGTTCCTCCTGATTTCTCAAGGTTACGAAGGTACAATTCTTTGTTACCACCACCACCAGGGATCAACCCAACTCCGACTTCAACTAAACCCATGTATGTTTCAAGTGACGCCTGAATGCTAGCAGACGGTAGACAAATCTCCGTTCCACCACCAAGTGTCATCCCAAATGGAGCTGCCACTACTGGCTTCTCTGAGTACCTGATATTTGCCATTGTTTGTTGGAATTGACGAACGACCATTTCTAGTTCAAAGAAGTTATCATCTTGCGCTTCCATTAAAATCAGCATTAAATTGGCGCCGACACAGAAGTTTTTACCTTGATTGTTAATGATAAGACCTTTGTAATTTTTCTCGACTTCTGCAATCGATTTATTGATCATTTGTAAAACATCGGCACCGATTGAGTTATTTGGAGAATGAAATTCCAGTAGAGCAACGTCATTTCCGACATCAATCAAGCTTGCTCCTGAATTTTTGAACACGACATGTTCAGGCTTTAACGATGTAAGGTGAACGATCTTTTTGTTAATGACCTTTGGTGCAAATCTACCTTCATGGTAGAAGGTATTTTCTTTATAGAAGCTTTCTTGTCCTGAAGCAAGCATGTCTTTCACCCAGTTCGGAACGGTTTCTCCTTCTGCTTCCATACGTTCAACAGATTTTGCAACACCGATTGCGTCCCATGTTTCAAACGGACCCATTTCCCAGCCAAAGCCCCACTTCATCGCTTGGTCAACAGCATGAATATCGTTAGCAATTTCAAATGCTTTTTCTGCTGAATAAATTAAAGTTGGTTTAAGTATGCTCCAAATCAATTGGCCCGCACGATCATCTGCATACACTAGCGTTTTCAATTTGTCTGTTACTTTCTTTGCTTGCTTCGTTTGCTCAACTGAAGCTGCTGTTAATTTTTTACGCTCTTCGTACTCAAGTGTTACTGGATTTAATTCGAGGATTTCTTTTCCTTGCTTCAAGAAAAATCCTTGGCCACTTTTAGCACCGAGCCAACCCTTCTCAGCCATCTCTTTCATAAATAGCGCTGGATCAAATACTTCTTTCTCCGCTTTGTCCACGACATCATAGACATTTTTCGCTACGTGTAAGAATGTATCGAGACCAACGACATCCAACGTACGGAATGTGGCACTTTTAGGACGCCCAATTAGCGGTCCTGTAACGGAATCCACTTCGCCGACTGAATAACCGCCTTTTAACATTTCTCTAACTGTTACAAGAAGTCCATATGTTCCAATTCGGTTCGCAATGAAGTTTGGTGTGTCTTTTCCTTCTACAACTCCTTTACCGAGCGTCCCCTCAGCAAACGCTTTCACAAATGATAAAACCTCTTTATTCGTTTGATTTGTTGGGATAACTTCTAACAGCTTTAAGTATCTTGGTGGGTTAAAAAAATGCGTCCCAAGGAAGTGCGCTTTAAAATCATCTGAACGCCCTTCAGCCATAGCTTCAATTGAAATTCCTGATGTATTTGAACTGACAATTGTACCTGGTTTACGAACCGCATCAATTTTTTCAAAAAGTTGCTTTTTAATCGCTACGTTTTCAACAACGACTTCAATAATCCAATCGACTTCTTCGAGTTTTTTCAAATCGTCCTCTAGATTTCCTGGTTGAATATAAGATGCTTTTGTTTTTGAAGAAAGCGGTGCTGGTTTTTGTTTAGCAAGCTTCTGAATAGCTGTTGTGCTTAACCGATTGCGAACAGCCTTATCATTCAGCGTAAGACCTTTTGCTTGTTCTGCGTTATTCAAATCTTTCGGTACAATATCAAGTAATAAAGACGGGATTCCAACATTCGCTAAATGAGCGGCGATTCCTGAGCCCATAACTCCTGAGCCGATTACCGCGACTTTACGTATGTGACGAGTCATACTTCTCCCCCTTTTCCAGTTCGAACTTAGTTTAATTTATTCATGTCTTTTCTGCAGTATGAATCATTTAAAAACGAATGAACACTCATTCATTTCCACTCCAAAAAAAGACGACAATCTCAAATGTCATTTTCTATAAGTTATCATAACGAAGAATAGTCATTTGCACAAGAGATAATTCTGAAAATAATCTTGATGATTTTCTAAGCTGACATTTTTCAATCCCTATGAATTTTTTGGAAATGACTCCTTCTTATGTAACGGATAAAATCAACTGATCTATTTCACACTAATGAGGTATCCGAATGACGGATACGTTGCTTACTTGCAACATCCAAAGGAGGGTATATAATGGACCAACAACAATTCCAAGGCATGCAAAATCAACAACAGCAACCAACCGGGATGCAAAACCAACAACAAATGGGAGGACAACAAGCGACTTTCCAAACACCTCCTCCTGTCATTACGACTAAGGATCAGCTTTATTTAACGGATATCCTTTCTTGGAACATGATAGCAATGAAAAAAGCTCATTTCTTTGCTCAGCAATGTCAAGACCAAGAAATTAAAGCCTTGCTTGAAAAAACGGGGCAAATGCACCAACGACATTACGAAAAAATCTTAAGTCATTTAAAAACAACCGAACAACAACAAAGCATTCCAATGCAATAATATTGTTCAACCTGAAACAACTTCGGATTAATGCAATTTTTAAGCCTGCAGAAGTGGTTTCCTTTTTAGCATGTGCGCTACACTATGTGGCGCCATTGCTTCAACTAATTATAAGGGGGCATTTTCATAATGAACCAACAATCGAAAAAGATTCAAAACCCTGAAATGCAAGTTCCAAAAACACCGCAGATGAACGACCGTGACTATATTAATGATATTCTCATGTGCGCTAAAAACATGACAAACTCATATAGCGTTGCGTTAAACGAAATGAGCCATGACCAATTATACCAAGACCTTTCACAAGTTTTTAATGAAACACAAAATTGTCAGCGTGAGTTATATAATACGATGTTCAAAAAAGGATTTTATGGGTTAGAAGCCGCTGATCAGCAAAAGCTCGATCAATCCTATCAGCAGTTTTCTGGTTACAGCAGTCAGTTTCCTTATCAGCAGTAATGAGTTAAATCGCTGTCCCAAGATTGGGGCAGCTTTTGGTTTCTAAAAAAAGACTCCCAAAAAGGAAAACCTCTCCCCTTTTACGATTTATCTTTGCTGTTACCTGTTGCAGACCTGCATACTTCGGATCTGCAACTTTTATGCGTCAGTGTCACTTCCGCTACATTAGCAGTATACGAACCACATAACCCTTTAGAAGAATGGTTTCCTATACTCGCTGATAGTGCAATACCCGCAAAGCTCAGTAGCCTTGCGGGTAAGAAAGACAAGTTATGAGTTCGCCCACATTAACAAACTAGCACAACCTAAAATTTCCTCTGGTGGTCCGACACGACTAATGACACCATATTCAATAAAAACGATGCGGTCAGCTAATGCTTTGGCATCTTCTTGATCATGGGTGACAAAAATGGAGGTAATGCCAGTCTTTTTTAAAATCGTTCGGAGTTCGTCTCTGATTCTCACTTGTAAATTCGCATCCAAATTGCTAAATGGTTCATCAAAAATAAGCAAGGAAGGAGCTGGCGCCAATGCTCTAGCTAAGGCGACACGCTGCTGCTGCCCACCACTTAATTCAAATGGATAACGCTCTTTATATTCAGTTAAATTAATTAATGATAACATCTCATCTAATCTTTCTTGCTTTTGTTTACGATTCATTTTTCTAAGCCCATACTTAATGTTATTCGCAACTGTCATATGAGGAAAAAGGGCATAATCTTGGAAAACCATTCCTACTCCTCTTTTTTCAGGTGGAGTGAAATGGGCATCATTCATAATTGTTTTATCATTAATTAAAATCGATCCATGGTTCGCTGTTTCTAGGCCTGCAAGTAAACGTAGAATCGTACTTTTCCCACTACCACTTTCCCCAAGAATACAAACGATTTCTCCCTGTTCGATATTTAATGAAAAGTCCTTAATCGTTGGTTCAACTGCATTTTTATAACGATACTGTAAATTTTTAATTTGTACAAACATTAGTTACTCTCCTTATCTAAGACTTTATGAAAGAAGAAAATACAAATTCCACTGATCAAGATAATAATAATCGATGCTAAAGCAGCTTCATGTACTCGTTCATCATTTGCATACTTAAAAGCTTGGGTTGCTAGTGTTGAAAAGTTAAAAGGCTGTAAGAACATCGTCAATGGCAGTTCTTTTAATATATCGACAAAAACAAGAATAAATCCGCTAAAGACAGCGCCTTTTAACATCGGAATGTCTACTCTGAAAAAAGTTTTAACCGTTGAATTTCCAAGTGTTCTTGAAGCTTCCGTAAAGCTATTCCCCACTTTTTCAAATCCAGATTCAATTGAATTGTATCCAATGGCTAAAAAGCGAATAATATAAGCCGACACCAACATCACAAGACTAGTTCGTAGCACAAAAGCTGGATCAAAACTAAAAACGGATGAAGCCGTTAAGATAAAATCATCCAATAGTAGAAAAATGCTGATTACAGCTATTGCGATCGCAGCACCAGGGATTGAATATCCCAGTGTGGTCACTTTAGAAAATGCCTTTGTGAATCGCCCTTGATGCAGCCTTGTATAATTTCCAATGATTAAAGAGATAAAGACAATAATGAGTGCAGCAATCGACGCTACAAAAACAGAATTGTAAATTAACGTGAGGAACTCCTTACTAATTACCTTTTCATAGGTCATTAAAGCCCATTGTACTAACTGCAAGAAAGGAACAATAAAAGCGATGGTAAAAATCCCAAAACAATAAGAAAAAACTAGCCATTTCTGTATACCCTTTAGTTGTTTAGGCTCAATTGGTCGAACCTTTGAGGTCGCATAGCTATAACGCTTTCGGCCCCGAATTAACTTTTCGATCACGAGAATAAAAATGACAATAAACATTAAGGTTCCAGCAAGCTTTAACGCTGAATCGAGATCTTTCATTCCATACCAAGTGCGAAAAATAGCTGTACTAAATGTTTGAATACCAAAATAACTGACAACCCCATAATCATTTAAAACCTCTAATACAACCAAAGTCACACTACCAACGATCGCAGCCCTTGAAATCGGTATAATAACACGAAAAAAGGTTTCAAAAGAGTTGTCTCCTAGCAATTTGGCATTTTCCACAATAGAGGACGATTGATTTTGCAAAAAACTTTTCGTAATCGTGTAAACATAAGGAAACAGGAAGAGCGTGAAAATAAAAATGGCCCCCTGCAAGGTCATGATGTTAAAATGGCTTTGTTTAACCGAGATATCGAATGAATTTCTTAATGTCGTTTGGATGACACCTGTATAATTTAACATCCCATGATAAGCATAGGCTCCGATATAAGGCGGAATCGCAAGCGGCAAAATCAATCCCCATTTTAAAAAGTTTCTGAGAGGAAATTTATACATCGTAATAAACCAAGCTAAACTAACGCCCACAATCGTAGTAGCCAGTCCCGTAAAGCTAATAATGACAAGAGAATTATAAATATAATCTTTAAGTAAGTAATCTTTTATGTGTTGCCAATTTTCATTTGGCTCCGTAAACAATTCAAAACCAATTAGAAAGTTAGGAATTAAAATAATAGAAACGAAGATTAAGCTTAATATGGCCCATATATTTAATTGTTTCTTCGCTTGTTGGATTAGTCTCATGTTGACACACCTTATATTCGTTTCCTACATTATAACGAAAATCATTCTCAAATGGAATACTTAACAGGAAAACTCTGGATCAGTTCCACATAAGTCTATTATTTACCTCAGATAAACGCTTGTACCTCAGAATTTTTGTTCAACTTATAAAAAAATAACCGTATCACTTTTTTAAATGATACGGCATTTTTTAGATCTCTTATTTCCAACCAGCTTGATCAAATAACTTGATTGCTTGTTGTTGATTTTCTCCTAGAACAGATAGATCAATATCTTGCTCTTTGAATTCGCCCCATGATTTAAGAAGGTCATTCGGTTCAACATTTGGATTTGCAGGATACTCATTGTTTGCTGCAGAATACGCACCTTGAGCTTCTTCACTAGATAAGAACTCCATAAGCTTGATCGCATTCTCCTTGTTCCCTGCATGCTTCGTTAAAGCAACTCCGCTAATGTTAATGTGAGTCCCTGTTGTTTCTTGGTTCGGGAAGAATACACCAACAGATTCTGCTACTTTCACTTCTTCTGCATCTTCTGAATTTAACATTGTACCAATATAGTACGTATTCATGATCGCTACATCACCTTCACCAGCAACAATTGCTTTAGCTTGGTCGCGGTCATTCCCTTGAGGATCTCTAGACTGATTGTTCACAATACCTTTAGCCCATTCTAATGCTTCTTCTTCACCGTTCAATTCAATCAAAGATGCAAGCAAAGAAATATTATACATATTATTTGATTCACGAACCGTCACGCGACCTTCCCAATCAGCTTCTGTTAACGCTTCATACGTAGAAAGCTCTGATGGATCAACACGATCTTTCGCATAAACGATTACACGTGCTCTTTTCGTTAAACCAAACCACTCATTATCAACATCACGTAATTTTTCAGGAATATTAGCCGTTAATACTTCACTTTCAACCGGTTGCAATAACCCACTTTCACTAGCAACATAGAGGTTACCAGCATCTGACGTAATAAATAAATCAGCCTCTGTGTTCTCACCTTCAATATTCAGACGCTCCATTAATTCGTCGCCTTTTCCTTCTACAACATTTACTTGAATACCCGTTTGCTCAGTAAACAAGTCATAAAGTTCTTGATCAGATTCATAGTGTCTGCTTGTATAAAGATTTACAACACCAGCTTCTTCTGTAGTCTCTTCAGCCACTTCACTTTCACCTTGCTCAACTTCTGTTTCTTCTGGTTCCGCAACTGCGCTATCATCTGCTCCGCAAGCAGTGACAACAGCTAGTGCTAGTACCATTAATGCGAACAACATAGCTTTTAACGTTCTACTCATACGATAAACCCCCGATATGTATTTTTCATGAAATTGCGGTAATGAAAATCATTATCACTATTTCTCCCAATTTAGATTCTAATGGAGTTGATAATCATTGTCAATATTTTTTTGGATTTTTATTTCTTTTCTACCTTTAAATTTCATCAATTCACATTTATTTACAAAAGTAAAAGCACCTTCAATATCGTTCAGAAGGTGCTCTTGTTAATCGATACTCTAACTCAAAAAGGCCTCAACCGGCCATTTTTTGATAAGATCATCCTATCTTGCTCCTATTCCATCCGGAGCCCTAAATCATTTTTATCGGCGTCATTTACATTTTCAACCCATTCAAACTTGCTCCTTCTACAAAAAACCTCTCTATGTTCTTTTCAACAGCAGCATCCGCTATTAATGGTGGTGCGTGATGGGTTTTAATACGGGCATCAATGATGAGATTATCACAGCCCCAATGCTTGTTCTCATAATAACTGTTTACGCCATAAATATCGTGTGAAGGGTTGCTACGAGTGAAAGTCGCCCAAAGAAAGTTACTGATCGATTCGCTCATAAAAGCACTATCATCACATAGGATGATCAGCGGGCAAGTTGGTATTGAGCCCTTTGCTTGAATGGCTTGACTTATTTCATTTAGTTCCTCTTGCGCAGATGGGTAATCTTTAAATGTAGACGCTTGAACCGCCACAACACCAGGCATGACCAATTTCGAATGTTGAACATTTCGCAATTCACCCAATGCCTCTGGAACCTCCTTACATAAGTCTCTTTTTTGATCGCCATATGCCGCAAAAATCACTTTGCTTCCGGTATTTAAACCGGTTCCTGAGTAATCAAGAGTATCGATCGTCGTGTTCGTTTGAAAATGAAGATCGCGATGCAGATCGATTCGTTCAAGGATATAAGTTAAAAAATCAGCTTCTTGATGCGTATCTAACGGCCTGTCCTCTTCGGCCGTAATAAATAAATATTTCGCTAAACTTAATTGACCCGTTCCTAATATTCGATTAGCAATCGTCAGAATCTCAGCTGGCTGTTTGACTTTTTGATAAGGGGTATACCGCTCACTCCCAATGGCAAAAAGCAATGGATGTACTCCGGCAGCGTCAACAGCATGGACTTCTTTGACACCAGGGACTTCTTGCTTGATCGCATTACCTGTTAACTCATGAATGAGATCACCGAATGATGTATCTTCTTGCGGTGGACGTCCGACAACCGTAAACGGCAAGATCGCATTCGTTCTCGCATAAACTTTGTGAATTTTCATTAATGGGAAGTCATGAGTCAAACTATAGTATCCTAAATGATCACCAAAAGGTCCCTCAGGTTTGGTCTCACCCGGATGAATTTCTCCCGTAATCACAAAATCTGCATCATGACTAACACAGAAACCATCAACGTAGCTATACCGGAAGCGTCGTCCTGCCAGCAAGCCAGCGAACGTCATCTCGCTTAAACCTTCAGGTAATGGCATTACGGCTGATAACGTGTGCGCAGGAGGACCTCCGATAAAAATACTTACTTTTAGCGGTTCTCCTTTTTTCACTGCTTTATCTTGATGAATGCCAATTCCGCGATGAATCTGATAATGTAACCCAATTTCCTTGTTCTCTTCATACTCGTTTCCATCTAGTTGTACCCGGTACATCCCTAAATTAGAATTCATAATCCCTGGCTTTTCCGGATCCTCCGAATATACTTGTGGCAGCGTGATAAAACCACCGCCATCCATTGGCCAGTGTTGAATCGATGGAATATCAGTTAAATTTATTTCCTGCATACCAGCTGGCAAACCACTCTTTTTCGCAGGTAGAGCTGTAGATGCAGAGAAACCTGTCTTAATATGTTTTAATGGATTTTTTAATGCCATCATTGGATCGTTGCGTAAAGCAATGATGTCCTGAACCGGTTCTAGTGTATCTCGGAAAATAAATTTACTGCGCTCGATCGTACCGAAAAGGTTGGATACAGCCCGATACTTTGACCCTTTTACATTTTCAAATAACAGCGCAGGACCACCAACTTCATAAGTTTTCAAGTGAATTGCTGCCATTTCAAGATATGGATCCACTTCTTCTTGTATCCGCACCAAATGTCCGTTTTTTTCTAAATCAATTATGCATTCTTCAAGATTTCGATACATGTATGAAATGCTCCATTCTATTCATTCTAGGTTTTATTCTATTATATCTTGGTCGATTATAAAAAGAAAAGTCTTAGAAAGTGGCTAACAGGGGGTTGGTGAATGCTTTTTTCAAGTACATCCCTTTTGAATATTGTGGCTTTTTTTATTAATTGCACGAATTTGTGGGGAATTGCGCGAATTTCCATTTTATTGCATGAAATCAAGAGGGAATCGCAACCCCTGTCTATTGTCCGGCACCCCTCTCATCTATTTTTTTACATTTGTATGATTGTCCGTTGCCAAAAACCTGTTCGATGCATTTCCTATTATCTAGATACAAATTTTCATTGGAGGAGAATGGATATGCTGAAAAATGTCTCAATCATTATTCCCTTCCAAACCGACCATGGACCACGAGCGGAGGCATTTGAATGGGTAAAAAAATATTATTCTAATGTTTTCCCAGAGGCCGAGTTGTGTTTAGGGATAATTGATGAAAGTCATATGAATAAGGCGAAAGCAGTCAATCAAGCTGTAAAACAAGCAACTAGAGATCTATTAGTCATTGCTGATGCTGATGTCGTTTATGATCCTAAAATAATTGTTGAATCGATTAAATTATTAAAAAAAGCTCCCTGGGTTGTTCCCTTTACCGAACTATATGATGTACCTCAACAAGAAACTAGAAAGATACTGACTAAAAAGGCAAAGTGGCCTATTGCTATAAAACCAAAAAATTGCCATAAGATAAATTGGTTATACGAAGGATTTGCCGGAAAACTAATTGTTATTCCGAGAAAACATTTTGAAGCGGTAAATGGTTTTGATGAACGATTTATTGGGTGGGGAGGCGAAGATGATGCTTTTTCGCATGCTGTAAATACTATTTGCGGTGAGTTTGTTAATTTAAAAGCAAAATTATTTCATTTGTGGCACCCCCCCGCTTACTGGACTACTAATCCAAATGCAGATGAAAATGGCCAGCTTCTTAACCGCTATATAGCTGCAAGTGGCAATAAGACGGAAATGCATCAACTAATTCAAGAGCGTGTAAGCAATTATGAAACCGAAGAACAAACAAATCAATCGTCGATTCCAATAAAAGAACATCAAAAAAACTCTTCACAAAAGAAAATATCAGTGGATCGTCTTTTTAGTCAGAACATAGATGCAAATAAAATTGGAAAAGAAATGATTAACTTGATCAAGAAACGCAACGGACAACGAGCAATTACTGACCATACTAACCTTCCCAACAGTAAAATTTGTTTTGCTATCCTTGTTCATAAAAACCGCGACTTAGTTAAACAACTAATTGATAACATAAGGTACTATTGTCCGAACAGTGCAATTGTTTTGTACAATGGCGGGGATGACCCAAATCTTTGTAAAGGCTTAGATGTTCCTGTTTGTCCATCCAGTCACAAGTTAGAACGTGGATATACAACGATCTATTTTTTAGAAACAATGGAATGGATTGAACAAATAGGAATGGAATATGATTACTTTATTAATGTGGACTCTGACGCTCTATTTATTAGAAAAGGGTATGAAGAATTTATTGAAGAACAAATGAAAGACACAGATTACATGGCTGTGAGGCTTCGGATACCTGAAGATGATTGGTATATTGGAAACGAATTAAAAAAAGATATAACAAGATGGAAAAAGTTATTTTCCGTTACGCCCTTTTATGGGGTATTCAACGTCGGCCAAGTCATCTCAAGACCACTCGTTAACGTGTTGCTTCAGCCAGCACGTAAAGATAAATTTAAAAAGGCTCTACTCAAAACTTCCACCTTTGGCTCAGATGAAATCTTTTTCGTGAATATCGCTAAAGAGCTAGGTTTTAGAATAAAGAAATACCCAAATGTGACGGACTCTACAATGATTCGATATCGACCATACTTTTCTTTAGACGAGATGATCCAATGCCTTAACGACATTAAAAAAAGCTGGTTATGTCATCCAATTGATTTAGATCATAACGACCCTGCCAGAAGGTTCATTACTAGTATTGAAAGTGAACATTATATGCAATCTTACAAAGCTCCTGAGTTTCCTTGGTATGAAAACAATCCCACAACCTATTCACTGTCTTTACCGATTAAAAGTAGTTTTGGCAGCTCAGAAGTGATCGTCCGATCTGGAAGTTCATTGGCCCACTACTGGCAGCAGTCTCCCAATGAAAAATGGACTAAAAGTGAAACGTTTGCAGTTGGAGCTACCGGTATACCTATATTTCATGAAAATTCCTTAGGGCATTTTGAAGTAGTAAGTGAGTTAAAAAAAGGCGGAGTTGGATTTTGGTGGAGAGACAACCACTCACACGAACATTCTTGGCATGGACCTTACGTTATTCTTAAAAAAGATGTAGAACCTATTTTGCTGACTCAGCAATCAGATGGTCAACATGTCCTCGTTTGTAAATCTGGTGATAATTTCGTTCGTTCGATCAGCAAGAAATCCTGGCCATCATCTTTTGGATAGGAGGGGATTGTTTTTTTGTGTGAGTCAGCAAAATAATGATCGAATTTCGGTTATTGCACGAGAATAACTGATTATTGCACGAGTTTATATTTAATTGCACAAATCTTTTTTTAATTGCACAAAATCATTAAGTCATTGCACATTTAACCATCTTGAGAAAGTAGATATACACTTCCTTTTGTTACACCTGTCGATTTGAGGTTCATTTTTTTGAGTAAATGAGCGCTGATCGATCTTGACGTGAGCTGAAGAAAGCCGCGCAATTGTTTGTTGGTTATAGTTTCGCTAATGAGGAGAGAGTAATCTTTTATTGCATTTAGATGGGCGTCTTTTGAATTGAGGTGACATTGAGGACAATTCCACAACCCATGTTTCCTTCTCATGGGGACAAAATAACAAATGGGACAATGAACGCCGCTCAATAGGTCTGTTTCCGAAAGGTTGAATTTCTGAAGGATATTCGAAGTTTTTGGAGTGTGATGTTTCAGAAGAAGTGATGTTAGTTTTCTCAAGTCTTTTGTTGATAATTTCTCCATTTTGTTTGCGTGGTCAAATTGCTTGATCTTACTAGGAAGGTTAGCATTATGAATCAACTGTTTTAACCTGGGATCTGAATGAGAGGATTTTATAATTGTAGATGGATGCGAAATAACCACTAAAGTTTCAACTGCTACTGGAGGAAACTTATGATTACTAAGCCATTTGACAAACTGTTCTTGCTGGAGGCTCACTTGGACGAGCGGATTAGGAAAACCCGTTTCTTTCCCATCAAGAATTCGGATCATTTGATCAAACTTGTCATCAAAATAAATAGTACCTTTAATATTTTTCACTTCAATAATGAAGAAGTAACACGGGGATAGAAGCAGGAGATCGATCTGAAAATAAGAAGACTGATGAAAGAGTCTGAGGTCGTGGAAAGCGAAGAATTTTCTGGGCTCAAGTAGATTTAGATAATAATCAAGTGACTGCTCTCCGCGATATCCAGCCATACCAGTTGCAAACTTCTCTTCAATAAGCGAATGTTTCGGATGGTTCGAGGGCAAACGTCGCAGCAACGCTCGTAATTGCTCAACCTCCAGTGGAATTTTCAGTTCTTTTTTAATCAATTAGTTCAACTCCTTTTTGGCTTAAGGATAAATTCTACAACTTTTTCAAAAACCCTCTAAACTTTTTTAAAAGAGGGAAACAGCAAGTACGCTTATTGTTCAACACATACGAAATTTATGTAATTGCACGAAAACAAATGATTATTGCTCAAGTATTTAAATAATTGCACAAATTCAGCTTATAATTGCGTGAAAATCAAAGTAATTGCACGAAATACCATCACATATGCACAAACAGCAAAAGCCCGAACAAAAACAACCGCATGACCTCTGCGGTCATGCGGTTGATGGTATGGTTTTGGTGGAGACGGTGGGACATGTTATTCCAAGCTTTCGCACTGGCACTGACTATATCTTGAACTTGAGATAACTCAAGTCCCTTGGCGTGTTATGAAGCACATATATTTGTCAAAGACTGAATGCTCCATCCTAGTACTACCTGTATTGGCAGCCTATAAGTCGATACACGGCTGTTGGATTACTCCACATACCGCTCGATATTACCCTATCATCCAAAACGGATGACGTAGACTTCATCGATAAAGCCAAGTTATCACTCATGTGTCACCACATAAGGCGACTATTTCCATAATCGAACCCACGTCCAGAAACAACGACACTTATGCTTCTACGAGCGTAGTCATCGAATTAGTATTTCGCTAACACTTCGGCCCAATGACAGGCTTTGGTGCAGCTAGTCTGATTGATCTCTTCCTTCACCCTCAGACGGAGAGTAACCGGCGTATCCCACTTAGAGTGAGTCCCAGATCCTACCACATGGGCGATGGAGGGTGGAACCGCAAAGCGCTATTAAGCTGCTAGTGCGAAGTTGTTGTTTTCTTTGCCAGTTAATTGGCTTTGGCGTTTTAACGAGGCCGACCCCCTCGACTCGCAACATAAGCACGACCTATCCCTGTCGAATCCTAAACGTCCCCAAGTTAAAAGTTAGCTCAAGAGATTCTCACTCATTGGCTAAGTGAATCGTCCAGAACAAAGAGTAACTCTCTGCCTGGACTCTTATTATAGCATACTGATTAGTGAATACAACTGGTAATTATCTACCATAAACACCAATTCAAGTTAGCCTTTTTGACGTTCTCTTAACGCACGATCGATATCACGCTTAGCATCTTGTCGCTTTAGTGTCTCACGCTTATCATAATTCTTCTTACCCTTCGCAACACCGATTAACACTTTAGCAAACCCATTTTTGATGTACACTTTCAATGGGACAATGGAATAACCTTTTTGTTGCGTTAGCCCAATCATCTCGCTAATTTGTTTTTTATGGAGAAGAAGCTTGCGCGCACGGGTAGGATCGTGATTGTAACGATTGCCTTGTTCATACTCACTAATATGAGCATTGTGTAAAAACATCTCACCATTTGAAATACGAGCAAATGAGTCCTTAAGATTCATACGTCCTAATCGCATCGATTTGATTTCCGTACCTTTTAACACTAAACCTGCTTCGTACGTTTCTTCAATAAAGTAATCATGACCTGCTCGTTTATTTTGAGCAATGACATTACGGTCTTTGTCTTTTACAGCCATTCGCTACACCCTTTTGCTTCATGACATTTCTTTTAATGATAGCAAATGTTTAAGAATGACGTCAATCAGTCTTTAGATTAGAGCAAAGATTTAACAAGCTTTGCTCCTTTTTTTGAATTATTTGCCTCGCTTCTTTCCTTTTTTACGCTTTGCACTTGGAGCATTTTCATAAAACTTTTTCTTTTTGCGTCCTTGCCCTTGGCCAGCGGTCTTTTCTCCGGTTTTTTCACCAGGATTTCCGCTCTCTTTCCCTCGTCGACCATTTCCACCACGAGCACCACCACGCGGTTCACGCTTTCCGCCAATGATTACTTTTGGACGATCTTTCGGTTCACGACGCTCTCTTGGTTTCATTCCGGTTACTTCAAAATCGATTGAAGCTTCATCAACATTGACATTGGTCACTTTGACTTCAATTTCATCACCGATGCGGAATATTTTCCCCGTTCGCTCGCCGATCATCGCATATTGCTTTTGATCATAGTGATAATAATCATCCGTTAAATAGCTAACATGAACGAGTCCTTCAATCGTGTTCTCAAGCTCGACAAACATCCCGAAATTGGTAACCCCGCTAATCATTCCGGTGAACGTTTCGCCAATTTTATCTTCCATGTACTGAGCTTTTTTCACACTATCGGTATCACGCTCAGCTTCTACAGCACGTCTTTCCATTTCAGATGCATGACGAGTTAATCCAGGCAGTACCGCGTTATTTTTCTCTTGCGTTGCTTCATCGACATTTCCTTTAATTAAGTACTCACGAATGAGTCGATGAACAAGTAAATCCGGATAACGTCTAATAGGCGATGTGAAATGCGTGTAGAACTCTGTTGATAAACTGAAATGGCCAATGCTATTCGTATCATACTTCGCTTGCTGCATGGAACGAAGCATTACCGTGCTAATCACCGTTTCTTCTGGTTCGCCTTTTACTTCTTCAAGCAGCTTTTGAAGTGCGCGTGGATGAACGGTATTCGCACTCCCTCGAACAACATAACCAAAGTTTGTAATGAACTCAAGGAATTTTTCTAGCTTCTCTGTATCTGGGTCTTCGTGAATTCGATAAACGAACGGGACCTTTAACCAATGGAAGTGCTCAGCAACTGTTTCGTTTGCTGCTAGCATGAATTCCTCGATTAATTTTTCAGCGACTGAACGTGTTCTGAGGACGACATCCGTTGCTTTTCCTTCTTCATCAACAAGCACTTTTGCTTCTTTAAAATCAAAGTCCATTGCTCCACGTTCAAAGCGTTTCTTCCGTAAAATCGCTGCAAGCTCTTCCATCTCCTCAAAAAACGGGACGAGCGGCTCGTAGTTTTTACGCGTTTCTTCATCTTTGTCGACTAAAATTTTATTAACATCAAAGTACGTCATTCGCTCAGTTGTCTTGATTACACTTTGAAAGATTTCATGTTTTTTAACATGTCCATTTGAGTCAATTTCCATTTCACAAGTAAGTGTTAGTCGGTCGACCTTCGGATTTAAACTACAAATTCCGTTAGATAATCTATGAGGGATCATCGGGATTACTCGATCGACTAAATACACACTAGTTGCCCGGTCCGCTGCCTCTTGATCAATCGGAGATCCTTCTTTAACATAATGGGTAACGTCAGCAATCGAAACACCTAATAAATAATTGCCATTCTCAAGACGCTTTACATGAACAGCATCATCTAAATCCTTCGCATCTGCTCCGTCAATCGTCACAATCGTTTCATGTCGCAAATCACGACGATCTTTAAGATCAGCAGGATCAATCTCATCTGGAACGGAATTAGCTTGTGCAATTACTTCGTCAGGAAACTCAATTGGAATTCCATGTTTATAAATGATCGAAATGATGTCCATTCCTGGGTCATTTTTATGCCCTAGCACTTTGATGACTTTTCCTTCTGCACTCATTCGGCCTTCAGGGTACTTGGTAATTTTCACAACGACTTTATGGCCTTCAACCGCGCCATTTATATTTTCTTTTGGAATAAAAATATCATTAGCAATACGCTTATCATCCGCCACAACAAAACCATACGATTTTTGATCCGAATAAAGACCAACTACCTCTGTTGTTCCGCGTTCAATAATCCGAATAACTTGTCCCTCTGGTCTTGATCCAGAACTTTTTTGATTTAAACGAACGAGAACGGTGTCTCCGTTCATCGCGCTATTCATATCGCCACTCGTTACATAAACATCATCCATGCCTTCTACTTCCGGGATGATAAAGGCAAATCCTTTTGCATGCCCTTGCACACGTCCTCGAACAAGGTTCATTTTCTCTGGAATGCCGTATCGATCGGTTCTCGTTCGAACGATTAACCCCCGATCTTCAAGTTCATTCAACGATTTAACAAGGTTTTTAAAATCGTCGCCACCTTCAATCTTAAATGCTTCCTCAATTTCTTTTACCGAAAGAGGTTTTTCCGCGGTTTCGCGAAAGTAAGTTAATAGTTGTTGAATTTGTTCTTCATTCAATGGTCCTTACTCCTTTCGTTCAAACAACTTCATTTTCATTTTTTTCTTACACGGTCCACTCTAGCTGTTCCAAAAAATGATAGATGTCTTCATGAAGCTGTTCTTTCTCTTTATCTAAAGTAATGACATGAGTTGAATGCTCATACCATTTTAATAACTTCTCATCTGCTTCAACGTGATCGTGAATGATGTTGGCACTGTTCGTATCAATCATTTCATCATGACGGGCTTGCACCACAAACGTTGGGGAATAAATATAATCGAGCTGTTCTCTAACATCCTCAATTAATTCCTGTAACGCGTTTAACGTTTCCATCGGCGTTTCCTTAAAAGCAGCCATCTCTTCTGCTATCTGCTCTGTCGGCTTCTGCTCGAGTTTTTTGTAGCCTTCTGCATACGCGAGTATCCCTTCATACATTGCATCTTCTGTTTTAGGTTTCATCGGAGCACACATAGGCACAATTCCCTTTATAGGTAGAGTGTACCCGATTTTAAGCGAGAATACCCCTCCAAGTGAAAGTCCGGCAACGGCAATCTCTTCATATCCTTGACCTTTTAGGTATTCATATCCTTCGACAACGTTCTTCCACCAGTCCTCAGGTCCCGTATGTATTAATTCTTCAGGCGGTACTCCATGTCCTTTATATAAAGGTGCATAACATGTATAACCTTGTTTTTGCAAATAGCGTCCAAGCATTCTCACATCAGCTGTCGTTCCTGTAAAACCATGCAAAAGCAAGACAGCACGATCTCCTCCTTCAAATGTAAATGGCTTAGGAGCAACCACTTTCATCTTCATCATCTTCCTCTCTACATAAAAATGCTTCAATCTTGTTCAGTAACAAATCCTTCTCAAAGCCATGGCAAATAAGATGCTTTGACTCCGGCAAAAAATGAAGTTCCTTTATTTTGGAACCGATGTTCTCATATAAATAGTGTGCACTTTTCCGCGGAACGACTCCATCCAACTCCCCTTGCAAAATTAATGCCGGCACATGTACTTTTTGAACATATGGTTTAATCTTTTTGACGACTTGCATAAACTGAAACACAGCCGACATGGGAGTTTCAGTAATTTTCTTACGATAGAGTTGGTAATGTTCATCTAAAACAAGCTCGCCACGAAGACGTCGACGAACAATGTCTTTAAGCTCCTGTAACAGCTGTAGCGGATTTACATAATAAGCTGCGGCACTCAGGAGAACGAGTTTATCAACGGGATATTTAGCAGCGAGGTAGGAAGCTAGCATACCACCCATTGAAAAACCAATTACAAACACTTGATCACAACGACTAAGCAACTCTCGTATCGCTACTTCAGCCATTATTATCCATTCCTGATAGGTTACTTCTTGAAGGTTTCCTGTTGGTCCATGTCCCGGTAAGGTCGGTGTATAAACAAGCCACTTCTTCTTTTCAAGAAAATAGGTTGAGATCGGTTCAACTTCCCACGGTTCACCGGTGAAGCCATGTAAACAAAGACAACCAATCATATCTCCCCACCTTTCTCCATGAATTAACCACTTCTCTGATCTTATTCATCCTTTTCGATAAGGCCTGTCCAATCAATTTTTCAGTAAGCTATTTTATGAATGTACATCATTACAGGAAATCAAGCAATGTTTTCCATTTTAACCTCTTCCCTATTGGTTTAAGCAAGTAAACGCACTTTCTACAATAAATAAAAAAACAGCAGGCATCGCCCACTGCTTTATGATTACATTAAATATGCGACTGTAATGGTTAGGACAAAAAACAATACAGCTAAAACGACTGTTGCTTTTCCTAAGACGGCATCCACGCCACGAGCTTTTTGTTTACCGATCAGTTGCTCTGCACCACCAGAAATCGCTCCAGAAAGACCGGCACTACGTCCTGATTGCAATAAAACAACTCCAATTAAGCCGATTGATACGATCACAAGTAAAACGGTTGCTATCATTTGCACGTTTCCTACACCTCCAAGCACAGTATGCGCTTATACTAATGTACCATAACTAACGTTTGATTCTCAACATAAAAAGTACAAGTTATATTAAGGATAAAATTTACGTTTTCCCAAATAATAAACATATAAATAGATAGGAGTGATAAAAGTGGATGTTAATCGTGTAAAACAAATCCTTTCGTCTTCTGCTGAGATTGACGTGCTATACAATGGTACGCCAGTTTGGATTGATAAATTAAATGAAGATGGTGCAACGGCGACTGTGCATTTAAGAGGTTCTTTAGAGGAAAGATCGGAAGTGGAAATATCAGAGCTTGAAGAAATATAATATATAAGAAAAATGGCGTTAGCTGTCTTTTCTTAGAAGCAATCCGTCGAGCCCTTGCTCTTCTTCTTTCATTCTTCATTAACCCGATCTGTAGAAACTCCCTCATTAATAAAGTAAGGTCAAAAAAGAGCTAACAGTTATCCTGTCAGCTCTTTTTCGTTATTGTAGCTTGTTTTGTTCAGTAGCCATTGCATTAAATAATTGTTGTTGCGCTTGAAGAACTTCTTGTTTTTCTTGTAAAATTTCTTGCTTCTTTTGAATAACTTGATGCTGTTGATCGCGTAATTGCTGTTGTTTATTCGTAACTTGTTGATGCATATTATCTAAATCCAATTTTCCTTGTTGCACTTGTTGCTGGGCTTGTTGAAGCTGTTGTTGTGCCTGTTGCAATTGTTCGTTTTCTAACTGCAACTGTTGTTTTGCTTGTTGTAGTGTTGTTTGAGCTTGCTGTATTTGCTGTGGAGATCCACTAGTTTGCGCTTCAATTAACGCTGCATTGGCTTCTTCTAATAAAAGTTGTGCTGGGTTGGTACTTGGATTCATAAGCAAGAAACCTCCAATATCATAATTTTAGGTGCCCAATCTTATCGTGCGCACAATCGGTTTTTCTATGCTGTACAATCCCTGCCAAACACGGCTCCGCTCCTGAATCCGAAACATGAATCAATTTTTTTTACAGTGGTTTATTCGAAGTAAGTTAAAGGAAGTTTATCAATTGAACAAGAAGATGATGAACACGAACAAATTAAATGCCGTATAAAAAGAAAAGGCAAATAAAGGCTTAACTACGAACGTAGGTTAGTTGAAGAAAACGTAAACCATTCTTGAAATTTGTTCAGTTTTTCGAAAAAATTGAATTGTATCGATTAAATTAAAAAGAAATAGGTTGAAATTAATAAATGCGATTGCTCCATAAAGGCAGTCGCTTTTTTGTACTAGGTGCAATTTATTCAAATGATTTTGCATTTCAATATTTGTAATGATTGGAATAATTTAATAGCGGATTTACACACTATAAGATAAGAAAAAATTGTTGAATTACACAACCAGTTTTCGTGACACACAAATGAACGGATTTAAAAATGAAAAAACAATTTGTACTTCTAGATAAAAAATCATGAAAAAATGACTATCAAAGGATAGTCTTTTTTCATTTTATAAATATCTTATTAGCAATAAAAGTAGGTTGTGTTTCAAGCAGTGCAGTAAATGTTATATACAAATAAATAGTCAAAAACCAAATACTATATTTATTCAGGAAAGGATAGCGTTAACTAACTATAAAATCAAACGCTCAAAGAATGAACTCTGAGCGCTTTTTCTTCTTATGCAAATGGTTGAGCAATGGTAAAAGCCTTCGCCACACGAGCTACTCGTTCGCCAAGACGGCCAGCCATTGTTAATTCCTCCACTACGGGTGTTCGTGATCCATCCGGTCCTGCGAGTGTCGAGACGCCATATGGAGAGCATCCAATTGCTTGATCGGTTAAATATTCTGGATTCTCTGTGTACGGCAACCCCACAAAAATCAAACCAAGATGCAAGAGTGGAACGAGTGAATTTAACAAAGTCGCTTCATGCCCTCCATGGATTGAGCCTGTACTCGTAAATAAAGCGGTTGGCTTTCCTTCAAGCTCACCAGTTGTACAAAACTGACCGGCTTGATCAAGAAAGGATTTCACTTGCCCGGGCATCGAACCTAAATAAGTGGGAAAGCCCCAAATAATTCCGTCTGCGTCCCGTAAATCATCCATCGTCGCGACCGGTATGCTCGCTTGTTCGTGTTGGACTTCTTTATAATCCTCTATTCGTTTCGTTAATTTAAAATGCTTCGCTAACCCTTCTTCTTCCTCAGCGTTACGCTGATTAACAATGCGAATATTCGGGTCTTCGAATTCAGGAATCCGGACGAGTTTAGAGGTGACACCGTCCACTCTGTCAACGCCTTTGGCAATTGCCTCACTCAGCGTCGCTATATGACCAAATGCACTGTAATATATAATTAAAACCTTCGTCAACATCGATCCCTTCTTTACACGTTTATCGTCTTACTGATTCCAGACTTTTTTTCACATGCGTTACCTGGAGCCATCTCCCCGCACCGTAAACCGCTCGTGTTTGTGGCAATTCGGCAAATAGCTCTTCAAGAGTCGTTGCATCAAACAACACAAAATCCGCTTTTTGTCCGAGTTCAATTCCCTTATGCTTTTGACCGACCAATTGCGAAGGAACGGTCGTGATCATTTGTAAAAGAGTAACGAGATCGTCTTTCCCCCCCATATGAGCGGTATAGCCTGTTAATTGGGCGATCTGCAACAAATCACCTCTTCCAAACGGATGAAAAGGATCACAGACATTATCTGATGCTGTCGCAATCGGTACGTCGGCCGCTAACAACTCACAAACCCGTGTGATGCCCCTGCGCACAACACCACGATCATCTCTTCCTTGTAAATATAAATTCGCCGCAGGTAGCGTGATCACACCAAACTTCGCTTCCTTCATTTTCGCAATAACTGATGCTGCCTTTTCATGATCCATCGCTGCTAATGAGCAAAGATGGTCGACGACGACTTTTCCTTGATAATCAGCTTCAACTGTTTTCTCAGCAATGTACAAAACCGTCTCAACATTTGGATCATCGCTTTCATCTGTGTGGAGATCGATCGGCAAATTATGCTGAAGTGCATACGTAAAAATTTCATCAATGCATTCTAACGGCTTCTCACTAATATGAGGAGCCCCACCAACACCGTCGACTCCCATCGTTAGCATTTTTTCAATTCTTTTACGATCGTCATCATCGTAAGGATAATACGGGAGCATCGGAAACACTTGAATATCGATAAAAGGAGCGAGTTCTTGCTTTAATTCTAAAGCCATTCTCACCCCGCGAAAAGTCGTTTCTTCTCGCACCTTCGTATTAAAGTCAATATGAGTTCGAATCGTCGTTGTCCCGTGTGCCAAAGCCGATAATGCCGTTTTCCTCATTCTATCTTTAACATTTTCATCCGTGAACGTTTCAGAAGCTTGTGTATAGCTTTGAATCGCTTCTAATAACGTGCCACTTTTATTTTCAGCTACAAGTAGAGAGTGTGATTTATCTAGATGCATATGCGCATCTGTCATTCCCGGCAAGAGAATTCGACCATCGCCATCCCATGTTAAATCGTCAGCTTCCTCATAATCTTCTCCGAGGAAAGAAAACATGCGATCCGCTTTTTGCTTCTGTTCGTGAGAATTTACCGCCATCACCTGGCCAGCTTTTATCGTAAGATCATAATAGAGCTCAGCGTCTAGAATAGGGATTTTTACATTGATCAACTTCATGTTCATTCCTAAACTTCCTCTCTTACTTGATTTCGATTTTGATGAAAGATCGTTTTTGTTGGAGCCGTTTCCAGAATTTCTCCTTGAGTGATCACCATCTCAGCTTTCGGTTGTCTTCTTAATAAGTCATGGGCGTTTGTGGCAAATACAAGGAGTAAATTGGCTTTGTTCCCTTCCGCAATTCCATAGCCTTTTAGCCCTAAGATATTAGCTGGTTGAGTCGTTACCATCTTAAAAACCGCGTCGAAACTCTGCTCCTGTCATGTGGGCTAAGCGGATAAAAAGGACTGAGAAATCATCATGGGCAACCGCTACCGTTATACCAGCATGATGCAAATTCTTCACTCGCGTAATCCCTCGACCTTTTGGCCAAGAATCAAAACGTCCTTGCATCACACTATTGATTGATGGCGTTGTGACGACATTGATTTTTGCTAATTGAAGTAAGTCAATTAATTTTCGGACATCGGCCTCATCATAATAACTCATCGCGTTAATATGGCTAACTGTGACTCGCTCTTTTAACCCCGATTCTATGGCAAGATCGGCTACAACCTCTAGAAAGTGTGATTGCCCTCATCAATTTCATCACAAAAAATATGAACAAAACGATCATGCTTTAGCGCCAACTGAAAACAGTCTTTTAAAAACTGACTAAGCGCTGGTTTCCCGCTTGTCAAGGCTGTACCCAAATGCAAATGAGACTCTACATATGGAAGAGAACCAATCTTCCTTCGCCAAGTACCACTTGACGATAGGTTTATTGACATGACCTATTTTCTCAATATGTCCATCTTTAACACCACTATCAAAAGTATTTTCACTAGATAATAAATGTACCTCTTTAATGACAAGATCAAACATTTGTCTCACCCATTAGTTGTGATTTAACCAACTGCTTTGTCTTTCCAGGATTTAAAAGATCATATGGATCGTTTTCCAGTATTCGTTGTTTGAAATTCACGACAAACTAGATGCCCCGAATACTTCCAATACTGAGGGTGATCAAACGAAGGCTTTCATCAATCCCAATATTTTTCACTCCTAATTCAGCTAACTACTTTGCAGCTAAATAATGGAGACCCGAATGACGCTTAAACCAGTCCTCCGTTCTATATGAGCGTTCATAGTGACCTGTATAGAGAAGGACAATGTCTCCCTCTTCAATTTGTTGTCCAGATTGTTTCAATGCTTCTTTTAAATGTTGTCTCTTCATATATTCGTCTGGGGATAGCTGAGAGAGATCCAAACAAATTGCAGGACAGTTTATGACTATTGCTTGTTTTTCATATAATAAACTAGTCTAGCAATAGAGTAATGTATAACCGGTTTTTTTTGGTGATAAGTTACCTAATCTGACAGATTTTTGAGAGAGGTTTTTTAAAAGCAAGTATGGTGAACCAACTCGACAGTCTGGAATCGGTGTAGCCGTGGTGGTCACTGAATCTATCTCCAAACAAAACTCAAAAAAGCATCCGCTACGCGAAATGCTTTTTATCTTCCCCATGCTATATACATCTTTAAGGTGCAACATTCATCAGCGCGTAAAGTAAAGGTTACCCCAGAAGGCGTATAAGAAGTTTCTGCAATAGTTTGTACACCCGTTTCTCTAATAATACGATCGACTTCTTCATCGTCACTTTTTTGCGCCGCATCCATCAGTTGAAACATTTTATCTTGTGACGATACAAGGCTATTGACCACGACTTTCCCCTGTTCTAACAAGGTTTTAAACGTTTGTAATGATTGTTCGAATTTGGATGTATCGACAGGAGGAAATTGACGATAGTATGCGGGGTGAAATTGATAATAGACTTGATAAAACATTGTACTAAGACCCCCAACTTTTTAGTTCTTACAATATATGTGGTTGACCTGAGTAGAGTGAACACATGACTCTCATTGCTTTCCCCTGTATTTGTTTGATCAATTTTTTTATGAATTAAGACATATAGTAGTTATAGATATTATTTTTAGGGTAAAGTGATAAGAAAAGGAGAGACTTATCATGAAAACAAGTTTTTTAGGATTTTTTTTAGCTCTAGCTATTCTCTTAACTGGATGTACCCAAACAGAAACTGAACTAGTTGAACAGGAACCTACTGCTCCATCCGAACAAGAAGAGACTGATCAAACACCTGAAGAAAAGCCAGGCGATGAAAGCGAAATTGATTCAGTTACAGATGAGGAAACGGAAAAACAAAATCTTTCACTAGAGGAAACATCAGACACCATTGTTCAGCTTTTAAAGGATCACAAAATGAAGGAGTTAGCCGAGTTTGTCCACCCAACGGATGGCGTACGCTTTTCTCCTTACGGTTACATTGATGTTGAAAACGATCAAGTTTTTTCAGTAGAAGAAGTGAAGCAACTATGGGAAGATGAAACCGTTTATCATTGGGGACAACATGACGGTAGTGGTGAACCGATTGATATGACATTTCTACAATACTATGAACGCTTCGTCTATGATCAGGATTACGTAAACGCGGAGGAAATAGCCGTTAATGAGCGACTTGGGCAAGGAAATACACTTGATAATACTGAAGAGGTTTATCCTAATGCCACCGTTGTTGAATATCACTTTTCTGGCTTTGAAGCGCAATATGAAGGTATGGATTGGAGAAGTCTTCGGCTTGTCTTGAAAGATGATATTTTTACTTGTTTGTTGTTTTAAAACATTCATGATGAATGGACAATCTAGAAAAGCAAAACCGACTCTGCTCAAACAGAGTCGGTTTTGCTTTTCGATTATTTGATTCCACCAGCAGGATGATAGGCTGGTGGAATTTTTAACCATCCGCGCTGTTTCTTTAACGTTCTTAATGTGGTACTAAACACAAGTAATTCAGCTTGAAACTCAGCCCACATCATTCCAATATCATTTCTGATCGCCTGAGCTTGCCCCCTGGCACATTCTACAAGAGAAGCTGCTACTTTTATTGCGAGGCTGTTTGCTAGTTCATCATCAGTCATTTTCACACCTTGAGGAACATCAAGAGGCGAAGAATCCGGCTTGGGTGGTGATGTATGCGGAAGTGGAACCCCTTCTTTAATCAGAAATTTTTCTAAACGGTCACTTTGTTCTTTACACATTTTATAGGCATCTTTTAATAGCTTAACCACATCTGAATCAGTTGTTGTATTTAAACCCACCTCTTCAAATCGTAACATCTCTTTCATTGCTGTAAAATAAGTCCAACACGTCATCACTTCACCAATATGCATGGGGGTTTCCTGCCCCTTATCATTATCACTAGAAGATTTTAAGATATCCCAAAATGCTTCAAAAGGATTAGACATTTTTCTCACCTCCGTCTCATTCATTTTCCCCAGAGTGATGTGAGAATATTTGTATACTCAAAAAAAAATGACGTGTGAATAAACTTAAAGGTACTGAAAAAGATCAAACCATTCAAAAGTGATTCGGGGAAGCGGCCATGGCTCCACATGTTGCGTGCCTGCAATAAGAACCCCACTCACAACGGGCTTAAGACTTAGCAACGGGCACGCTCATACTAAAAAGGCTACTGAACAAGGTAAAAACCTTTTTCAGTAGCCTCATTAAACTATTACTTCTTCAAGTTATAAAATGCAGAACGTCCGCCGTAAGTTGCCACGTTCGCAAGCTCATCCTCGATGCGAAGAAGTTGGTTGTACTTCGCCACACGGTCAGAACGTGATGGTGCACCGGTCTTGATTTGACCAGCATTTGTTGCAACAGCGATGTCAGCGATTGTCGCATCCTCTGTTTCACCAGAACGGTGAGAGATAACAGCTGTATAACCAGCGCGTTTAGCCATTTCGATTGCTTCGAACGTTTCCGTTAAAGTACCGATTTGGTTTACTTTGATTAGGATTGAGTTACCAATTCCCTTTTCAATTCCTTCAGCAAGCTTCGCTGTGTTTGTCACAAACAAGTCGTCTCCAACAAGCTGAACTTTTCCACCAAGACGTTCAGTTAGAAGCTTGAAACCATCCCAGTCGTTTTCGTCTAAGCCATCTTCAATCGAGATGATTGGGTATTTAGAAACAAGCTCTTCATAGAAACCAACCATTTCCTCAGAAGTGAAGCTTTTGCCTTCACCAGCTAAGTGGTACTTCTTATCTTCTTTGTTGTAAATTTCAGAAGCAGCTACGTCCATTGCAAGCATAACTTCTTCACCAGGCTTGTAGCCGGCTTTTTCGATTGCTTCGATGATCGTTGAAAGGGCTTCTTCGTTTGAAGAAAGGTTTGGAGCGAATCCACCTTCATCCCCTACAGCTGTATTGTAGCCTTTTCCTTTAAGAACAGACTTCAGGTTGTGGAAAATTTCCGCACCCATGCGAAGTGCTTCGTGGAAGTTTTCCGCTCCAACAGGCATAACCATGAATTCTTGAATGTCGACGTTGTTATCAGCGTGCTCTCCACCGTTGATGATGTTCATCATTGGTACTGGAAGTTGTTTCGCGCTGAATCCGCCAAGGTAGACATATAAAGGTAAACCAAGAGCGTCAGCAGCAGCATGTGCCACAGCCATAGAAACACCAAGAATTGCATTAGCACCTAGCTTGCTTTTGTTTTCAGTACCATCAAGCTCGATCATTAATTGGTCAATACCAAGTTGATCAAGTGCGTCAAAACCGATTAACTCAGGAGCAATCACTTCGTTTACGTTATCGACCGCTTGAAGAACCCCTTTACCCATATAACGCTCTCCACCATCACGAAGCTCAACTGCTTCGTATTCACCTGTAGAAGCACCACTTGGTACTAAAGCGCGACCCATCGCACCAGACTCAAGGTATACTTCCACTTCAACTGTCGGATTACCACGTGAATCTAATACTTCGCGAGCATAAACATCTGTAATCATTGTCATTGTAAAGTCACTCCTTCAAATATATTGTATTATTTCAATTTATTGTTAGTTAGAATGTTGTTTTTCATTCAGGGCCAACCGTATTAAGGTTCGACTAGAATAAAAACATTCCTGCTTTTATTTGTGAATTATTTTTGAACCAATGAAATCCCGGTCATTTCTGTTGGTTGCTTTCCACCTAAAAGGGCTAATACCGTTGGTGCTAAATCTGCTAATTTACCATCTTGACGTAATGTAACATTATCCTCGGTTACAATAACTGGTACGCGGTTTGTCGTATGTGCAGTCATTGGCTTGTCTTCAGGTGTAAGAACCTCATCAGCATTCCCGTGATCAGCGGTAATAACAGCGGCTCCCCCTTTTGCGACAATCGCATCGACGATTTTTCCTAGACACTCATCGACAACTTCCACCGCTTTAATCGTTGGCTCAAGCATCCCTGAATGTCCAACCATGTCTGGGTTAGCAAAATTTAAAATAATTGCATCGTGCTTATCTGCTTCAATGTCTGCTAGTAACGCGTCCGTTACCTCGTAAGCACTCATTTCAGGCTGTAAGTCATATGTTGCTACTTTAGGTGAATTGATTAAAATCCGTTCTTCACCTGGGAACGGCTCCTCACGACCTCCACTAAAAAAGAACGTGACGTGGGGGTATTTCTCCGTTTCCGCAATGCGAAGCTGTTTGTAATTTTGTTGAGCTAATACTTCACCGAGCGTATTGTCTAAGTTTGATGGCTTGAATGCAACAAACCCATCAACCGTCTCACTAAAATGTGTTAAGCATACATAGTGAAGGCGTTCTGGGTGATTTTCGCCACGATCAAAGCCACGGAAGTCTTCGTTTGTGAATACTTGTGACATTTGAATGGCTCGGTCTGGACGGAAGTTAAAGAAGATAACCGCATCATCATCTTGAACCATACCTACCGGAGTGCCATCTTCTTTCGTAATAACAGATGGAATAATGAACTCGTCGAATATCTCATTTTTATAGCTATCTGTCACAACATCAATCGGATTCGTGTAAGTTGGACCTTCGCCGTACACCATCGCACGGTAGGACTTCTCGACACGCTCCCAACGACGATCGCGATCCATCGCGTAATAACGACCGTGAAGCGAAGCCAATTCTCCTACACCTAAATCCTCTAATTTGCTTTGTAAGCCTCGAACATAAACTTCAGCCGACGTTTGACCAACATCACGTCCATCAAGAAACCCATGAACATACACCTTTTCTACGTTTTCACGCTTGGCCAGTTCAAGCAAGGCAAAAAGGTGATCGACATGGCTATGAATACCTCCATCTGAAAGCAGCCCATACACATGTAGCGCACTGTTTTTTGCCTTAGCATGATTCATCGCATCAAGAAACGTTTGATTTTCAAAGAAGTCTCCTTCGCGAATCGATAAATTCACGCGCGTTAAGCTTTGATAAACGACACGTCCTGCACCAATGTTCAAATGCCCTACTTCCGAATTCCCCATCTGACCTTCAGGTAAACCAACGGCCTCCCCTTGCGCTTCAAGAGTGGCATGGGGATATTGATTCCAATAACGATCAAAGTTCGGTTTCTTCGCTTGAGCAACCGCATTTCCTTTTACTTCATCTCTCATCGCAAATCCGTCTAAGATGATGAGAGCGACGGGCTTTTTACTCATTTGCCTTCCTCCAAAAGTGAAAGGAATGAATCCGTTTCAAGGCTAGCGCCACCAACAAGAGCTCCGTCAATGTCAGACTGACCCATGTATTCTTTAATATTAGCAGGCTTAACGCTGCCGCCATACTGAATACGAACCGCTTCAGCTGCTTCCGTTGAGAAAGCCTCAGCTACCACTTTACGAATGTATGAACATACTTCGTTTGCATCGGTTGGCGAAGAAGATTTTCCTGTGCCGATTGCCCAGATTGGCTCATAAGCAATAACGGTATTTTTCACTTGCTCATCCGTTAACCCAGCAAGACCAGCCTCTACTTGAACTTTAACAACATCGTTCGTTTTGCCCGCTTCACGCTCAGCATCTGTTTCACCGCAGCACATGATTGGAACAAGATTATGTTTGAAAGCAGCGTGAACTTTTTTGTTTACTGTTTCATCCGTCTCAGCAAACATTTCACGGCGCTCTGAGTGACCGATAATGACGTAGTCCACTTTCATATCAGCTAGCGCTACAGGGCTAATCTCACCTGTAAAAGCACCGTTCTCTTCGAAGTGAACATTTTGAGCTCCGATTTTAAGGTCTGTTCCTTCTGTCGCACTTACTAGGCTTTCTAAAAACAATGCTGGTGCACAAACAACAGCATCCACTTCACTATTAGCCGGAATAGTCGTTTTCACTGCGTTCACAAATTGCTTCGCTTCACCTAGTGTTTTGTTCATTTTCCAGTTACCTGCAATAATTGGCTTACGCATCGTAATCACACTCCTTATTTATCGTTTAAAGCAACAAGTCCCGGAAGTTCTTTTCCTTCCATGAATTCAAGGGACGCTCCACCGCCCGTAGAAATATGACTCATTTTATCCGCAATTCCAAACTTTTCAACTGCTGCTGCCGAGTCTCCGCCACCAATAACAGAGTAAGTATCTGTGCTTTCCGCGAGGGCTTCCCCTACGCCACGAGTACCTTTTGAGAATGCTTCTAATTCGAACACACCCATTGGTCCGTTCCAAATAACTAGTTTCGATTCAGAAATAACTTTACGATATGTATCAATCGTTTTTGGTCCAATATCAAGTGCTTCCCAGTCTGAAGGGATTGAATCAATATCCACGACTTTAATATTGGCATCATTTGAAAAATCATCAGCAACTGTCGCGTCAACTGGTAATAACAAGTTCACATTGTTTGCTTTTGCTTTTTCCATGAATGTTTTGGCAAGATCAATTTTGTCTTCTTCAAGAAGGGACTTACCAATTTCATGGCCCTGTGCTTTGACAAATGTATAAGCAAGTCCACCACCAATAATAAGGTTGTCGACTTTATCAAGAAGGTTATCTATGACACCAATCTTGTCTTTTACTTTTGCTCCACCGATAATGGCCGTGAATGGACGCTCTGGATTTGATAGGGCTTTACCAAGGACGTCTAGCTCTTTCTCCATTAGAAGGCCTGCTGCTGCCGGTAAGTGATGTGCAATTCCTTCAGTTGAAGCATGGGCGCGGTGAGCAGCACCGAACGCGTCATTAACATACACATCAGCAAGTGCAGCAAATGCTTTTGCAAGTTCTGGATCATTCTTTTCTTCACCAGGATAGAAGCGAACGTTTTCAAGTAGAAGTACATCCCCTTCTGCAAGTGCATTAGCCGCTTCTTCTGCTTGTGGTCCAAATGCTTCATCGACCTTTTTAACCTCCTTGCCTAGTAGCTCACTTAAACGAGCTGCTACAGGTGTTAAACGAAGCTCTTCTACGACTTCTCCTTTTGGACGGCCGAGGTGAGAAGCAAGAATGACTTTTGCACCTTGTTCCATTAAAGCTTGGATCGTAGGGATTGCAGCACGAATACGAGTTTCGTCTGTTATTTGACCAGCCTTCATCGGAACGTTGAAATCAACACGACAAAATACCTTTTTCCCTTTTAGATCAAGATCACGGATCGTTTGTTTGTTCATTTGCTAGACCTCCTGCGCATGCAATATTTTTCACAGCGGAAAAAAGAGGAGAAGCAAATCCTTCTTCCTCCTCTTTCCAACTATTCTCTATTATAGTCCTTGCTTAGCCATGTAATCAACAAGATCTAAAACACGGTGAGAGTAACCAGACTCGTTATCGTACCAAGAGATTACTTTTACCATGTTACCTTCCATAACCATAGTTGAAAGAGCATCAATTGAAGATGAATGTGGGTTACCGTTATAGTCACTAGATACTAGTGGTTCTTCGCTGTAGTGAAGGATTCCTTTTAATGGACCTTCAGCTGCTTCACGAAGGGCATTGTTCACTTCTTCAGCAGTAACGTCTTGGTTTAACTCAGCTACTAAATCAACTAAAGAAACGTTTGGAGTTGGAACACGCATAGCTCCACCATTTAATTTACCTTTAAGCTCAGGAAGAACAAGAGCAACCGCTTTTGCAGCACCTGTAGTAGTTGGGATGATGTTCTCAGCAGCCGCACGTGCACGACGATAATCCTTATGTGGAAGATCAAGGATTTGTTGGTCATTTGTGTATGAGTGGATCGTTGTCATCATACCGCGCTTGATTCCGAACTTATCGTTAAGAACTTTTGCGAATGGGGCAAGACAATTCGTTGTACAAGAAGCGTTTGAGATAACGTGGTGGCTTCCTGCATCGTACTTATCTTCATTAACACCCATTACGATTGTGATATCTTCGTCAGAAGCAGGAGCAGAAATGATAACTTTTTTAGCACCAGCTTCGATATGTTTAGCAGCATCCTCACGCTTCGTGAAGAAACCAGTAGATTCAACAACTATTTCTACACCACGGTTTGCCCAATTAAGTTTAGCCGGGTCACGCTCAGCAGAAATATTGATTTCTTGTCCGTTAACAACTAAAGAATTTCCGTTTACAGAAACTTCAGCATCTAAGTTACCGTGTACTGTATCATATTTGAGTAAGTGTGCAAGCATATTAGCATCTGTTAAATCATTAATTGCCACTATCTCTACTGCAGGGTTGTTAAGCGCTGCACGAAATACGTTACGTCCAATACGTCCAAAACCATTAATACCAATTTTTGTTACCATGTTAAAATTCCTCCTAGAGTTAATTCTTAGATTTATCAAAAAGAGCAATGCCCTTTTATCTACTATTTAATTTCAATAATGACTCGGCAGCCGCTTCATCTGTAATCAACACATCGCTCGGACGATATTTCATGTAAGCACTAATGGCTTCCGCCTTCGAGCTTCCTCCTGCAACAGAGATCACATTTTTTTGCTCACCAAGGTCATCAAGCTGTAAACCAATCGTTCTTTGCTTATAGATTAGTTTTCCGCTTCGGTTAAAATAAAAACCAAAAGCTTCTGCTACAGCCTCTTCCCGACTCAGCTTCTCAATGAACGAATCGACCGAATCTCGTCTAAGTGCCATCGTTTTAGCATCACCAATTCCGTGAATAACAGTTCGAGCCGATTGAATCAGCTTTAGGATATCCTTAACAGAAGGTTCTAATACTAACGATGAGTAAGCTTCTTCACTAATTTGATCAGGCACATGTAACAAGCGATATTGTGCGCCCGCTCGACTGGCTAGTTGAGCACTAATCGTATTCGCTTGATTCTCAACTTGCTCACCAAGTCCACCCCGTGCTGGCACAAAAACCACTTCTCTTGTTTTTGCATCAGGCTGCATCATTTGAGCAACAGCTGCGAGCGTTGTGCCACCCATAACAGCAACAACATCTTTAGGTTCCATAATACGCTTTAGTTCGCTAATACAAGCACGGCCCATCTCACGTTTTACCCAATCATCTTGATCACTGTTTCCAGCGACTACGATTACTTGCTTCACACCAAGTTCTTTTTCTAACTTGCTTTCAAGCTCCCTTAGCCCAAGTAATTCCTTCATCATCTCTTCTAACTTCAGAAAAAGTTGTTCGCCTTCTTCTGTAATACTCATCCCTGCAGTTGCAAAGTGAACAAGTCCTTGATCTTTTAAAAAGGTGACTTCTCCTCTTAACACGCGTTCTGACAATTGCAAGCTAGAAGATAAATTTCTTCGACCAATTGGTTGCATCAGCTTAATGTAGTGGAGGATCCGATAGCGCTTGACCATTACGTCAAGCAAATCAGGTAATAATTTTTTTTGAATATCTAATAATAGTTGCATAGAATCATACTCCCTTTTCTCATCATAGGACAAAATTAGTCCCACTAAGACTTTTTATGTCCCGATCAAGGTAAAAAAAAAGACCAAATCCTTCCTACAGATTTATATTACCAAGGATCAGGTCATCGCACAAGTTAAATTTGCCTATTTAATTCAAGTAAACGCTTTCTTACTTTTTCTTTTGAGATTTGCCCAAAATCTATTTCTTCATCATTAATTAAAATGACCGGGATCATGATTTGATATTTTTCGAGCAACTCATCATCCTGATAAATATCAACTATGTTCAGATCAAAATGAAATTGTTCTGCTAATGGTTTGATTTTATCAATGGCCTTATCGCACAGCGGGCAATCAATCTTTGACATGACGGTTACTTCTAGCATTTGTGTTATCACTCGCTTCTATTCAATGTTCATTCGAGTTAGTTCAAAAAGGTAAAGTTCAACCTTTTTGCGTTGAAGTTTGCAATGGCTCCGCTCAGAGTAGGCTTAAAACCTTGCAACGCCTTTGCTCATTGCTTCGAGCTAATAGGAAAAGGCAAATTTCCACCTTTTTCTATTAGCTCTCAAATCTTTTTCTCTTTGATGAGGAGGGGATTCCTAATTCGTCACGATACTTTGCAATGGCTCTTCTTGATACGGTAGTATCTTTCTCCTGTTGCAACCAGTTTACTATTTTGGCATCGGATAAAGGTTTCTGCTTGTTTTCACTCGCAATAAGTTCCTTCATCCATTCTTTAATCGAACGGCTTGATGTCGATTCTCCTAATCCATTTTGAACAGAAGAAGAAAATAATGATTTTAACTCAATGACGCCTCTTGGTGTATCAGCATACTTGTTCGTAGTCGCTCGACTTACCGTCGATTCATGAACTTCAATCTCGTCAGCAATTTCTTTTAATGTCAGAGGCTTTAACGCACCGTTTTTATTTAAAAAATACTCTTTTTGATGGCGCGCGATCGCTTCTCCTACTTTCACAATCGTTTGCTTGCGTTGCTGGATGCTTTTCATCAGCCATTGCACCTGTTGTATTTTCTGTTTAGCATATTGGGATGCCTCGTTATCGGCTTCATTTTTTAACAACTCTTCATAATGACGATTCAAACCAACATTTGGAATTATATCATCTTCTAAATGAACTAGAAGATCTCCCTCATATGGTACAATCCTCAACTCAGGTCTCACAAATTGAACCGGCTCAGACATATATTGTGTTCCTGGCCGTGGATCTAATGTTTGAATTAAATCATTTACTTCTTGGATTTCGGCAAGGCTCACACTTAGTTCAAGGGAAATTTCTTTCCACTTTCTTTTAGCAAAAGGCTCCATGTAATGAGTAAGAACTTGCTCAGCCAAAAAATTTCTTTTTTCTAGACGCTCTAATTGAAGAAGCAAACATTCTTGAAGGTCACGTGCTCCCACTCCAGCTGGTTCAAAACTTTGCAACGTAAATAATAGGTCTTCCCCTTCTTCAATGTCAATGCAAAGCTCTTCACATAGTTCCTCAAGCGGACGAGCTAAGTAGCCATCTTCTCGCAAGCTATACACTAAATAGGTAAAATCTTTTTTCTGTTTATCCGTTAGTCTCAGCTCTTGAATTTGTAATAGAAGATGGTCACTTAAATTCGCTCTTGTTACAAGGGCATAGTCAATTGGCGAGGGGTGGTCTTCCTTGCTTGCATGTGTAAAAGTTGAATAAGAATACTCTTCCATCTTGGGCCGTTCTTTCACATCAAGTAACGGGTTATCAAGTGCTTGATCATTAATGAAATTGGCTAATTCTACTGCCGAAAACTGTAACAAATGAATTGCCTGACGTAACTCCTGAGTCATGACAAGACTCGTTGTCTGCTGTTGATAAAGACCAAATTGCACATCCGTCCCCTCCCTTACTTAGAAATCTTTATTCCGTTGAATTTTAATCGAAGTTATCGTTTTCTTTCCGTAAACATCATAATCTTCCTTTATATTTTTTTATAGGAAATCAGATGCCTACACTCCCAATAATTCAAATTCTCTCTTCTCTATTGTAAACGCTTTCTAATATCTATGCTACTCATTGTTTATTTCATTCCTAATCTTATTATATCGGATAAATAACTTCAAAACTATGTTAATGATTAGCAAACTCGTTTAGATATTTTAAAAACGGATATTATGAAAGGAGGGTTTAATTATCTTGATATGGAATAGTATGTATAGGAGGTTTGAAAAAAAGAGTAAATTTAAACCTCTGTGAAGAAGGCTTATCATTTGACCTTCTTTGACCTTTTTTGTATGATGTACATAACATAGAGATGATAGACGATTACTTTTTAACTATCATCTGTAACACAAACTCACCCCATTTTAAAGGAGGAATTTTTCAATGAATTTAATCCCTACAGTTATTGAGCAAACGAACCGAGGCGAGCGTGCATATGACATTTACTCGCGTTTATTAAAAGACCGTATCATCATGCTTGGCAGTGGTATTGATGACAATGTCGCAAATTCCATTGTCGCACAGTTACTGTTCCTACAAGCAGAAGACCCTGAGAAAGATATCTCTATTTACATCAATAGCCCTGGTGGTTCAATCACTGCTGGTATGGCTATCTACGACACAATGCAGTACATAAAGCCTAAAGTATCAACAATTTGTATCGGTATGGCTGCATCAATGGGCGCATTCTTATTAGCAGCGGGTGAAAAAGGAAAGCGCTTTGCCCTTCCTAACAGTGAAATTATGATTCACCAACCACTTGGAGGAACACAAGGTCAAGCATCTGATATCCAAATTCACGCAAAACGCATTCTTGAAATGCGCGACAGCTTAAACAAAATTTTATCTGAGCGCACAGGTCAACCTCTAGAAGTGATTGAGCGCGATACAGATCGTGATAACTTCATGCTTGCAGCGAAAGCAGCTGAGTATGGTTTAATTGACAAAGTTATTCCAGCTTCGAAATAAGGTTCGTGAAAACATGTTAGAACAGCGATGTTCTAGCATGTTTTTTTATTGTATTGGAGGATAAAGACCTTAATCTTATTATAGTGGTTTTCAGTAGCTTTATTTTTGGCAACTTTCTTTCGTATTTCGGCAACTATATACTTTATTCCGGCAACTTTGTGCTCTATTCCAGCAACTTCCAGCCTGATTTCGGCAACTTTCTCCCTCTTTTCAGCAACTTCGCTTTTTCCGGCAACTTTGCTTTGTATTTCGGCAACTATATGCTTCATTTCGGCAACTTTCAGCCTGGTTCCAGCAACTTCCAGCCTGATTCCAGCAACTTTCTCCCTCTTTTCAGCAACTTCGCTTTTTCCGGCTGCTTTCTTCAATAAAATAAAAAAGACACCGTTTCCCCTTGCGGTTGGTCGGTGTCTCAATTCTTATTCAGTTTCAATAAATGTGCTTAGCGCTTCGAGTGCTTCGGCTTCATCTTTTCCTTCTGTAATTAATGTGATCGTTGTTCCATGGCCTAGTGCTAAACTCATTAACCCCATGATGCTTTTCGCGTTGACTCTTTTCTGATCCTTTTCAATAGACACCTCAGATGAAAATCTTGATGCTTCCTGGACAAAAATTGCTGCAGGTCTTGCTTGTAATCCTGCTTTTCTTTTTACTATGATTTCTTTTTTAATCATGGTAGATCATCTCCTCATTTTTTATTTTCTACTTCAAACGCTTGACCATTCCGTAATTTATCGGCAATTTGATCAATTTTTCTTAACCGATGATTGACACCAGATTTGCTTACAGTACCGCCATCAACCATTTCCCCTAGTTCTTTCAATGTCACATCTTGATGAAGAACTCGTAATTCAGCAATTTCTCTTAACTTTGGTGGCAGTTGATCAATGCCCATGACGCGATCAATATAGCGGATATTTTCGACTTGTCTCAGAGCTGCCCCGACGGTCTTGTTTAAATTAGCCGTTTCACAATTCACAAGGCGATTAACAGAGTTGCGCATGTCTTTCATAATACGCACATCTTCAAAATAAAGCAGCGCCTGATGTGCTCCGATGATGTTTAGAAACTCTGTTATTTTTTCGCTCTCTTTCATATACGTAATGAAACCCTTTTTACGTTCCAACGTTTTTGCATTTAATTGATATTCGTTCATCAGTTCACATATTGAATCATTATGTTCCTCATATAAAGAAAAGATTTCGAGGTGATAAGAGGACGTTTCAGGGTGATTGATCGATCCACCTGCTAAAAAGGCTCCTCTTAAATAAGCTCGTTTACAACAAGCTTTTTTGGTCAGTTGTTTTGAAATCGTTCGAATAAAGACAAAACCTTCACCAAGAATATCAAGTTTCTCTAACAATTCCCTTGCCTCATGCTGCATTCGAACGAGATAAACATTGTTTTTTTTCAGCCTCATCTTTTTTCGAACAAGCAACTCAACAAACATAGAAGGATACACTCGTTTAATCAGTGTATAAATCCTCCTTGCTATAGCCGCATTCTCCGTTGTAACATCTAAACCTAACTTCTTTTGACTAAATGAGACAGATCCATTCATTCGAATTAAAGCCGCTAACTCTGCCTGTGCACAGCAATCTTCATGTTCAATTTGCGTCAACTCTTTTTTGGTTTTGGCTGCAAAGGACATCGTCCTCACTCCTTTCAGCCGTGTAGCAAGGTGCTGTAGCTAAGTAGTAGGTTTGACTACACGAACATTTGCCTATTTTGACACTCGTAAAATGGCCTTAGAAACTTTTATGGCATCATGCCTTAACACGTTCTCTCGTTCTATAACGAAATGATCTCGAATAATAGAGACGCCTAACTGATGTAATCGCTTATCATCTACGACTACAGGAACAGCTCCTTCTTCTGCATAGATATTTTGAACATCTGCAGAAACAGGTGAACCATTAACTAAAATATCGTCTACGAGCGCAACTCCACAATGGTTAATAATCGCTTGAATATGATCAGCCGCTGAGTAGTGATCGGTTTCACCCAACTGAGTCATCACGTTGCAAATATAGACTTTTCTAGCCGCTGATTTTTGAATCGCTTTCACGACTCCCGGAACAAGCAAGTTTGGAATAACACTAGTGTAAAGGCTACCGGGCCCTAATACAATTAAATCGGCTTCTTCAATCGCTTGAATTCCATTCTGCAATGGATGAATATTTTCTGGAGTTATGAACACTCGTTTAATTTGCTTTTTCTCAAGAGGAATAAGCGACTCACCAGTCACAATCGTTCCATCTGTCATCTCCGCATGAAGAACAATGCTTCGATTCGAAGCGGGATACACATTCCCTCTCACATTTAACACTTTACTTAACTCCGTAATTCCTCTAGCAAAATCACCGGTAATCGACGTCATTCCAGCGAGTAACAAGTTTCCTAAAGAATGTCCCGATAAACCATTGCCATTGGCAAAGCGATGCTGGAAAAGTTCTTCAACTAAAGGTTCTACTTCAGACAAAGCGACTAACACGTTCCTGACATCCCCTGGTGGAGGAATGTTTAGTTCTTTACGCAGTCTACCTGAGCTACCACCATCATCGGCTACTGTTACAATCGCTGATATATCAACAGGAAATTTCTTTAATCCCCTCAGTAATACCGATAACCCTGTTCCGCCCCCAATAACGACTACTTTCTTCTTTGTCAATGATGAGAATCCTTTTCGATATCGCGGTGACTCATATGCACAATATATTCATCCGCGAATGCTTTTCCGAAATGCTCTGCTAACGTTACAGAACGGTGTCTACCACCAGTACAACCGATTCCGATAACAACCTGACTTTTTCCTTCTCTTTTATATTGCGGGAGCATGAATTTCAATAAATCCATTAACTTTTCAACAAATTGTTGTGTTTCCGTCCACTTTAGCACGTAGGAGGAAACCTCTTCCTGAAGACCTGTTTTCGGTCTCATATGATCAATATAATGCGGGTTTGGCAGGAAACGAACATCAAACACAAGATCGGCGTCAATCGGCATCCCATATTTAAAGCCAAACGACATCATATTTATCGTAAAGGGATGTTTCTCCTCTAAGGAAAATCGTTGAATGATTTTTTCCCGTAATTGAATCGGTTTCATCTCAGTTGTATCAATAATTTGCTGAGATCTTCCCTTCATTTCCTCTAACATTTCTCGTTCCAAACGAATTCCTTCAAGCGGCAATCCAGTTGATGCAAGGGGATGTGAACGTCTTGTTTCTTTATAGCGTTGGACAAGCTTAGCATCCTTGGCATCTAAGAATAAAATTTGTAGCTTGTAATGTTTTTTAAGAGAAAGACTAATTGAATCAATCGCTTCAAACAAATGATCAAAAAACTTCCGTCCTCGTAAATCAATCACAAGGGCAACTTTATTCATTTTCCCGTTCGAGCCTTCAATTAACTCGACAAACTTAGGAATCAAAGCAGGAGGAAGGTTATCGACGCAAAAATAACCAAGGTCCTCGAAGCTTTGAACAGCTACTGTTTTACCCGCTCCGGACATACCGGTAATAATGACAATTTGAATTTCTTCTTGCTCGGCCGTCATCCTATCACTCCTTTAGGCAAATTCCGGGGTCAAACGATACGAAATCAACTTAAATTCTTTCGTATAATAAAAGGTCCCATACATAATACCTTGGCGATTTAACACATGCTGAAACATCCATGTATCTCCTTCTGCCATTGGTAGTTTTACTATGTCCTTTACCTGTTTCCATTCTAACTTTCCTTCAGGAGATTGTTCAAATAGCTGACCTTTGAAACTTGTTGATTGGAATGTAAACATCATCCATTCGTCGACTAGCTGATTATTTTCCATAATCACTATGGTTGAAACCACTCGTAGCTCAGTGTTTAAAACATGAAGCCCTGTTTCTTCGCGAAATTCGCGCTCCGCTGCTTCCTTAATCGTTTCACCAGATTCCATTTTTCCACCTGGTGCAACCCACCAGCCACGCCTTGGCTTTTGTAATAATAATGCTTGATCTCCAGTTGTTAGTACACAATTTGTAATTCGCTGCAACTGCGTCACCTCACGTTCTCCTAATAGAGTCTGTTCAAAATGATTTGAACAAATGCAATGAGCGCAGCCGCTAATACAGGTATAAGAATTCTATCCCACAAAACCTGCTACGCAAACCTGATAACAGACAAACAAGCTAAGCGGGGTACTGCATCACCTTGCAAACACGCTCTATTTCTTCATTATACAATTAATTGAAAGGTCTCACAATTGCTAGAACTAGGGAATGAATCTTTTTTCAAATATATGTATGTTTTGTGAAGGAAAAAAGGTAAAAAAAGGGCACGGACAGATGTCCGTGCTAAAGTATATAAAAAAGGGGGTCAATTACTTATTTATATCCTACCCTTTTTATATTTCACCTGTGTTACAGAAGTATTAAGAACGAATGACGAATCACAAGCCGCGGTTTTAAAACTAGTTAGGATGTGGGGATTGTTGACCACATGTGACATGTTAAGGCATTGCCACGGTTAACCATTTTGACAATGGTGGACTGCACCGATGTGCTGATTGCCGAGTCACTTCCTCATCGAAAAGTCTATCGTTCATTGCACGTTAATAGTCCATTTTCAAGTGATAACAGCGAATATTTAGCAGTATCAAGGTTTCTCATTTGGCTAATCCTCCTCAAACTCGCAAAAAAAACCTGCACCCCTGTTAATTACATAACAGGACTACAGGTTTCTACTGCCTAATTAAGCCTTTGTTTTTTCACTTAACGACTCAAGATAATGCTGAACGTTTTGCGCGGCAAGGCTTCCATCTCCCGTTGCCGTCACGATTTGACGAAGCGATTTTTCACGAATATCACCTGCTGCAAGAATACCAGGCACCTTCGTTTCCATCTCTTCGTTTGTTTCAATATACCCATCGGCATTGGTGATGCCTAGGTTTTTCACGCTTTCGTTAAGTGGAAGCATGCCGATATAAATGAACACACCATCGGTTTTGAACTCTTGTTCTTCCCCGTTTTCTGTGCTGACTAAAGTCACACTTCCCACTTTTCCGTTTTCAGCGTTGATCTCTTTAATCGTATGATTCCAGATGAAATCAATCTTTTCGTTGTTAAAAGCACGTTGCTGTAAAATCTTTTGAGCACGAAGCGCATCGCGACGATGAACAACCGTTACTTTAGATGCAAAGCGCGTTAGATACACGGCTTCCTCAACAGCTGAGTCTCCTCCACCAATAACAACTAGTTCTTTCCCTTTAAAGAAAGCTCCATCACAAACGGCACAATAAGAAACCCCACGACCACTTAACTCTTTTTCACCTGGAACGCCAATCTTCTTATATTCAGCTCCTGTCGATACGATGACCGCACGAGCCTTGTATTCCTTGCTTCCAGCTTTAACGATTTTTATATCGCCCTCATCAATGATTTCTTTAATGTCGCCATAGCCATACTCCGCACCGAACTTTTTAGCATGCTCGAACATTTTTGTTGAAAGTTCTGGTCCGAGGATATGGTCAAAACCAGGATAGTTCTCGACATCCTCTGTGTTGGCCATTTGACCTCCAGGAATCCCACGCTCAAGCATAATCGTCGATAGATCAGCACGAGAGGTGTATACAGCTGCTGTCATCCCGGCAGGTCCTGCGCCTGCAATAACAACATCGTAAATTTTTTCCTCACTCATTTTGCTCACTCCTTTAAAAAAAGAATTCATTCACTTCAATTACATACTCATATCGTAGCGAATAACCCTTTAGTTGTCTAATTTCATGCTCAACTTAATCAACCCAAATATCATAGTGAATCTGATCGGTATCGAGTTCACCTCTAAGGTGTCTTTTCATCGTAATTTTAGCTTGTTTAGATCCTAATTCAGCAGCTCTTTTAAAAATTGATCTAGCTCTACCTGGCTCGCCTAGGTTATGAAGCGCAACGCCGTAGCTAAATAGCAATTCTGGTCGTAATTCCAGTTCCCAGCGCCCTAGATCCTTTAAACGTTCGTAAGCTAATTGATATTCTCCAACAGCACAAAGCGTTTCAGCTACTTTCACATAGTGATCACCATCAAGTGGATAGACTCTACGTAACGAACGAATGAACGTTTCAGCTTTTTTAGCATCCCCATTTTTCATATAAAACAAAGCCAAATTGGCAATCGTAAATAGATTTCCCTGATCTTGTTCAAGAACAGATTCGCATATCTCAAAAGCAGACTCATCCCCAAGTCTAAAGAGAGCCTCAGCCAGGTGATTATGAGCAGCCCAGTATGTTGGATGTTCAAGGATAATCGTTTGTAAAAGTGGAATCGACGCTTCAATCTCGCCTTTTCGAAGTAAGGAACGAGCGCGCTCATGTTGGGCAATGAGTTCATCTTCATCGTCCTCTAACTCATCCCAATCATCTTCTTCCTCTCGTTCAAAGTGAAGCAGCTCTAATAAATCTTTTGCATCCTCTGTAAAACGATCATCCGGATTGGATTCTAAATAGCGCATAACCATCCGTTCCGCTTTTTCAAAAAGACCTAAATAAGCGTAGTTATTCGCCATAAAAAAGAAGCATTCATCGACATTTTCCTTTTTTTCGTCTAATACATTTTGTAGAATTTCATTTGAACGCTCGTACTCGCCGATCTCAGAGAGAACTGCTGCCAATTGAACATGAAAAACCGGCTCTGTATTTGTTATCTTAACCGCTCTCTCAAAAAGTTTAATCGCACGATGCAGATGATTTTTTCGGTATGCCTCTATCCCACGATGAAAGAAATAATCCCCAGTTTGGAACATAGGGACGACATTACTTTTTCCATGTTCGTTTTTAGGTGTTAATCCCATGAAGTTTCGTTCCCTCCAGCTTCTCATTCATACCTTTCAGTATACAACATTTTAGCAAAAAAGGGCTATTGTTTTCACATGTAAAAACACCTCCCTGTTTTTTCCAGAGAGGCATTCTTTCTTCCTTATTTATGTCGTTCCTGAAGAACAGCCAGCACTTCATCAAGTGGCAACTTTTGCTCACGAAGGAGAACCAATACATGATAAAACAGATCGGCCACTTCCCATTTTAATTCTTCTGGGTCACGGTTTTTCGCAGCAATTATCACTTCACCGGCTTCTTCACCGACTTTTTTCAAAATTTTATCGACACCTTTTTCAAAAAGATACGTCGTATAAGCACCTTCTGGCATTTCCGCTTCTCTTTGCGCAATGACTTGCTCAAGCTCATCGAGGATCGCAAAACGAGTCGGATTCGTTCGTACTGGTTCTGCATCGAAAAGTGAGTCAGCAAAGCACGTATACGCGCCTTTGTGACAAGCAGGGCCAGCTGGTACGACTAATACAACGAGCGAATCGGCATCGCAATCATAGCGCATATCAATAATTTGCTGGGTGTTTCCAGACGTTGCTCCTTTATGCCAAAGCTCTTGGCGCGAACGCGAATAGAACCATGTCTCTCTTGTTTCAAGCGATTTTTCAAGTGATTCTTTGTTCATATAAGCTAACGTCAACACTTCCTTGCTCACTGCATCTTGAACGATCGCAGGAACGAGTCCGTTTTGATCAAATGTAATGTTTTCAACCGTCATCGTACAGCCACACCCTTTTCTATTAAATACGTCTTCACTTCTGCAACCGATGTTTCTTTATAATGAAAAATCGATGCGGCAAGTGCTGCATCTGCTTTTGCTTCCTCAAACACATCAGCAAAATCTTCTTTCTTACCAGCACCGCCAGAAGCAATCACCGGTACCGTAACTGCGGCATTGACAGCTTTTGTTAAAGGAAGATCAAAGCCTGTCTTCGCTCCGTCTTGATCCATACTCGTTAATAAAATTTCTCCAGCTCCAAGACGAACCGCTTCCTTCGCCCACGCTGTTACTTCCCAGTCGGTTGCCTTTCGTCCGCCATGTGTATAAATGCGCCACGAACCTAACTCTTCGTCGTACTTCGCATCAATCGCCACAACAATACACTGGGAACCGAAGAAATCAGCACCTTCTTTAATAAGCTCAGGACGATTTACTGCAGCCGTGTTCAGTGAAACTTTATCAGCTCCAGCACGTAAAACACGTTTCATATCTTCAAGTGCGTTGATTCCCCCACCAACGGTAAAAGGGATCGAGAGCGTACCTGCCACTTGCTCGATGACTTCTACCATCGTTTCACGGCCTTCATGTGAAGCGGATATATCTAAAAAGACAAGCTCGTCCGCTCCTTGTTCATCATAAAACGCGGCAAGCTCAACCGGATCACCAGCATCACGTAAATCCACAAATTGAACGCCTTTTACGACACGTCCATCTTTAACATCCAAGCAAGGCACGATTCGTTTTGTTAACATTTACTCGCCTCCTTGCAGGGCTTCTTCTAATGTAAACTGATTCGTATAAAGAGCTTTGCCAACGATTGCGCCACTCACACCACGATTTTTACGTTCACGAAGTTCGGTTAAGTCTGCTAAAGAACTCACTCCGCCAGAAGCAATCACTTGCTTGCCTGTCGCTTCTGCTAAACTGGTAATCGCTTCGGTGTTCGGGCCTGAAAGCATGCCATCGCGAGAGATATCGGTGAAAATAAACACCTCTGCTCCGTGACGAGCGAGTTCCTGTGCCAGCGTTTCTGCTTTTACAGAAGATGTCTCAAGCCATCCTTCTGTTGCAACAAACCCATCACGAGCATCTAGACCGATTGCAATCCGCTCTCCGCCATATGTAGCTAACATTTCTTTTGTAAAAATTGGGTTGTTCACAGCAACACTTCCAAGGATAACACGGTCTACTCCTTGATCAAGATAAAACGCAACATCTTCGGCTGTCCGAATCCCTCCGCCAACTTGCACTTTCGCGTTCAACTCTTTTGCAACACGAAGCACATGCTCATGATTCACACGTTTTTTTGCTTTTGCTCCGTCTAAATCAACCATGTGAATCCACTCAGCTCCAGCATCAGCAAACACTTTTGCCATATCAAACGGAGAATCCCCATAAACCGTTTCTTGATCATAATCTCCTTGAACAAGACGGACACACTTGCCGTCTCTCATATCAATCGCTGGATAAATAACAAAATTACTCACTTGTTTCTCCTCCTTGTGTGACAAGCTCCCCGAAATTACGAAGAATCGCCATTCCGACATGGCTGCTTTTTTCTGGATGGAACTGGGTACCAAGTACATTGCCACGTCCGACGACAGCCGGCACTGTTACATCATAGTCACTCGTTGCAAGTAAGACTTCTTCAGCTTCTGTTTTGACAACATATGAATGAACAAAATACACATGACCTTCTTCGACATCTTTTAAAAGGCGGTTCTCAGGTTGTCTGAACGAAAGCTTATTCCAGCCCATGTGAGGAACCTTGTACATGGCGCCACTCGCATCATGCCCGGCAAAACGCTCCACTCGCCCTGGCAATAAAGCTAAACCTTCTGTGTCACCATGCTCGCTGCTTTCTTCAAACAAAAGCTGCATCCCTAAACAAATGCCAAGTAGCGGCTTGCCTTCTGCTGCCCACTCTCGCAAAAAGTCGCTCATGCCCATTTCATTTAATGTTTTCATCGCATCAGGAAAAGCTCCAACACCTGGAAGCAAAAGTCCATCTGCTTGTTTTAACTGCTCGATATCATCTGTTAACATATACTCTAATTCTAAGCGCTCTAATGCTTTACTCACACTGTGCAAGTTGCCCATCCCGTAATCAACAATGCCAATCATTCTACAACATCCCTTTCGTAGACGGGACCCCTTTTACCCGCTCATCGATACTTGTTGCTTCGTCAAGCGCACGCGCTAGTGCTTTAAACACTGCTTCAATCATATGGTGCGTGTTCTGACCATAGTGAACGATAATATGAAGGTTCATTCGTGCCTCAAGTGCAAGTTTCCACATAAATTCATGGACAAGCTCAACATCAAACGTCCCAACCTTTTGACTTGGAAATTCAGCACGGAACTCCAGATGTGGACGGTTGCTTAAATCAACAACGACTTGCGCTAACGTTTCATCCATTGGTACAAACGCATTTCCGTAGCGGCGAATTCCTTTTTTATCTCCTAATGCTTCTTTTAACACATGTCCTAGACAAATTCCGATGTCTTCAGTCGTGTGATGATCATCAACTTCGGTATCACCATTTGCGTCCACTTGTAAATTAAAGTGACCATGCTTCGTAAAAAGATCAAGCATATGCGTTAAAAAAGGGACACCTGTTTCCAACTCTGATTTTCCTTCTCCATCGATCGTAAAATCTAGTTTAATTTGTGTTTCACCTGTGAGTCGTTCAATTTGTGCGCGTCTTTCCGTCATCTTATTTATCCTCCAACCTGATATCAATTGCTCGTGCGTGAGCTTCTAAGCCTTCTAAGCGAGCTAGTGCTGAAATTTTCTGACCATTCTCTTCTAATGCTTGCTTGCTATAAGAAATAATGCTCGATTTTTTGATGAAATCATCAACATTCAGTGGACTTGAAAAACGTGCAGTTCCGTTTGTCGGCAGAACATGATTCGGCCCGGCAAAGTAATCACCAACCGGCTCTGAGCTGTAAGGTCCAACGAAAATGGCTCCCGCGTGGCGAATTTTCCCGATTAGATTCATCGGTTCTTCTGTTAAAATTTCAAGGTGCTCGGGTGCGAGCTGATTGACGACATCAATCGCTTCAACAAGATCACGAGCGACATAAATGACGCCATAATCTCGGATCGACGCCTCAGCTATCGCTTTTTTCGGGAGTGTCGCTACTTGCTGTTCTACTTCTGTTGCGACTTGCTCTGCTAGATACGTTGATGTTGTCACAAGAACTGCTGAGGCTTGCTCATCATGCTCAGCTTGCGAAAGCAAATCGGCTGCGATAAAACGCGGATCAGCTTTTTCATCTGCTAACACAACGATTTCACTCGGTCCAGCAATCATATCGATATCCACCTTGCCAAACACCGCTCTTTTCGCAAGAGCGACATAGATGTTTCCTGGTCCTGTAATTTTATCAACGGCTTTTATTGATTCCGTTCCATAAGCAAGAGCAGCAACCGCTTGAGCGCCACCAACTTTATAGATTTCCTTCACTCCGAGTTCACTTGCTGTTACCAGCACACTCGCAGGAAGGTTTCCGTCCGCGCCAGCTGGTGAGACCATCACAATCCGCTTCACTCCTGCTACTTGTGCCGGGATGACGTTCATCATGATGGAAGACGGGTACGCTGCTTTTCCGCCTGGTACATAGACACCGACTGAGTCTAGTGCGGTAATTTTCTGACCGAGGATCGTTCCGTCTTCTTTCGTTGTTAGCCACGATTGGCGTTTTTGACGTTCGTGAAAGTCGCGGATATTGTCGGTCGCCTCTCTTAGGGCTAGGAGGAGATCTTCGTTGATCTCTGCATAGGCACCTTTTAATTCTTGTTCTGTTACACGAAAATTGGTTAGCTCAGCACCATCAAATTTTTTCGTATATGCACGAACAGCCTGATCGCCATTTTCTCTTACTTGTTGGATGATCGCTTCAACGGCCGCACGCTGCGCCTCTGTCCCGGTGTCGAGGTCTCTTGTTAAACTCACATTGGCTGTGACGGGAACTATTTTCATGCTTCTTCCCCCTCGATTACAAGAGATAACCGTTCAACCATTTGGTCAATCCGCTCATCTTGCATGCGATAGCTAACTGGATTGACGATTAAGCGTGATGTAATCGGTACAATCGTTTCAAGTTCCACTAGCCCATTTTCTTTTAATGTGCGCCCTGTTGAAACAATATCGACAATTCGATCAGCCAATCCGATTAATGGCGCGAGCTCAATCGATCCATTTAATTTGATAATCTCAACTTGCTCACCCTGCTCTTTAAAATACTGTGTCGCAAGGTTTGGATATTTCGAAGCGACTTTCGGGTTGATGTCTTTTTTTTCATAACCCGGCAAGCCGGCAACCGCTAAGTAGCACTCACTAATCTTTAAATCAAGCACTTCATACACAACGCGCTCTTCCTCGATCATCGTATCCTTACCAGCGACCCCGACATCCGCAACCCCGTGTTCGACATATGTCGGTACATCCATTGGCTTCGCTAGGATGAAGCGCATCTTTTCTTCTGGTACATCGATAATTAACTTGCGCGAATCATCAAACTCAGCCGGCAAGTTATAACCAGCCTTACGCAATAATTCTAACGCTTCTTCAAAAATTCGCCCTTTCGGCATCGCAACCGTTAACCAATCCTTCATGTTACGCCTCTCCTTTCTTCTGCCCAATGAAATAGTAAACATCAGTAAATTGCTCTGACATGCCGTCAACATCGGACACTCCAGCGATATCTTGTACCACCACGGCTTCTCCCGCTTCTCTTAAGCTGATAGCCTCTTGAAATGCCTCAGCTCGTCTTTCTTTGCTGAAAATGATACAGGTTTTCTTACGTTTACTTGCTTTTTCTCCAATCGCTTCGACAAGAAGGTCTAACCTTAGGCCGAATCCAGTCGCTTGGCCAGGTCGCTCAAATTTCCCAAGTAGCTCATCATAACGCCCCCCACTACAAAGAGGTACACCGAGGTTGCTGCCGTAACCTTCAAAAACAGCTCCCGTATAATAGCTCATATGCAAAACGAGATTAAGATCGAGCTTCACGTACTCTTCGATGCCATAGCTTTCTAACACTTGCCATAGCTCTTCAAGTTCTGCAAGTGCTTTTGTGCCTTGCTCATTTTGAACAAGCTTAGCTGCTTCTGTTAATGTTTGTTTCCCACCGCGTAGTTTGAGAAGACCAAGTAGTCGGCCTTTATCAATAGAAGACAGTGGTAAGTTTTTCACATGCTCACGGAACCCCACATAATTTTTTTCATATAAAAAGCGTCTGAGCGCATCTGCCCGCTCGCCGACGATATCATTTAATAACGCATTCACATAACCGATATGCCCGATTGCAATTTTGAAGTTTGATAGACCTGAGCGTTTTAAAGCAGACACCATCAGTGCGATCACTTCTCCATCCGCACTCACCGTACCGTCGCCAATCAGTTCAACCCCGATTTGCTCAAACTCAGCAGGCTTTCCACCCTCATGCTGTTGCGCACGGTACACATTTGATTGATAGGAAAGTCTTAAAGGGTATGACTCACCTTTCATGCTTGATGCCACAAGTCGTGCAATCGGCGCCGTCATATCCGGACGAAGAACCAATGTATTTCCTTGTTGATCTAGAAGCTTAAATAGTTGCTGATCCAAAATAGCCGATGCTAAACCGACTGTTTCGTAATACTCCAACGTGGGTGTTTCAATCATTTGATAACCCCAACCAGACATTTCCTCTTCTACTTGTTCTCTAACTTGCTTTTTCATCTCATACATTTCTGGCAATGTATCCCGCATTCCAAGCGGTTTTTCAAACATAAATGGCTTAGACACTGACTGTCACTCCTTCATGATCTCCGTTATCTGCTTGTTGCAGATCCCCAAGTTGTCTTTATGACAACTTCTAGTCCTCTTTTTCTATCTTTCCTATCATTCGCTTTTTTTGTCAAAATACCTGTTTTTTTCTTTGTGAAAGCTTTGCTTTAGTTCGCTAATGTGCTAATAAGATAAAGTATGTTTATAGTTTACATCGAGGTAAGATCATCGTCAACCGTTTTGCGCTAGTTTTCACACAATTGAGTCAGAAAATAAAAATTCAAGTAATCATTCACTTTTTCCTGTGTATAACTGCCTTTTATGTGGATATTTTGTGGATAAGTCCGACTTATACACAGATTCCCGAGTCCCGCTTACGGCTTTTTGTTCTCTCAGATCGATTAGTGGCTAGTTTCTTGCTTCGATTTACTTCCTTGAATTTTTCCGTCGACTTTGTTTTGCTTTTCGACAACTTTTTATCTTTTTTCTGCGACTCTTGCTCTCTTTCCGGCGACTTCTGCTCTCTTTTCGGCAACTTTCCCTCCTTTTCCGGCAACTTCCGCTCCTTTTCCGGCGACCTTCCCTCCTTTTCCGGCAACTTCCGCTCTCTTTCCGGCAACTCCTCTTTTTCCGGCGAATTCCGCTCTCTTTCCGGCAACTTCCGCTCTCTTTCCGGCAACTCTCACTCTCTTTCCATCAACTCTTTCTCCGATTTCGACCACACCTCATGCTAGTCCTTCTGTCTCGAAACCGCAAAAAAGGCCGCTCCAGCCTCAGGCTTTGAGCGACCCTATTCATTATTCTCGTATCACTTGCATCGGGTTTCCACCGACGAACGCTCCGGCTGGAACATCGCGATGTACGAGTGTACCGGCAGAGACGATGGCGCCGTCACCAATTGTGACCCCTGGAAGAATTGTAGTGTTGGCACCAATCATTACTTCATCTCCAATCACAACATCGCCTAAGCGATATTCTTTAATCAAGTACTCATGAGCTAAAATCGTTGTGTTGTAGCCGATAATTGAGTTGCGGCCAATTGAAATTCGTTCAGGAAACATAATGTCCATCATCACCATGAGAGCAACGGCCGTTTCATCTCCCACTTTCATCCGTAAAAACGTGCGGTACAACCAATTTTTCACACTGATAAAAGGGGTGTACCTAGCTATTTGAATGACAATGAAGTTTTTAACAACTTTCCAAAATGGAACCGTTTTGTAGATTTGCCAGAGCGAATTTGCTGCTGTGACAGGGTATCGCTCTGTTTTTCTACTCACGACTGGTCCCCAACAATCGCTAGCAAATCACGCATATTCGAAAGTGTATAGTCCGCTTCGAATGTACGAATTTTTTCTTCTCCTTTAATTGACCACCCAACTACAGCTGTTGGTACGCCAAGGTTTTTTCCCGCTAATACATCAGCATGGCTATCGCCAATCATCATCGCCGTTTCTTTAGAAGAACCTAGCCTCTTTAACGCTTTTTCAAGCGGTTCTGGATCTGGCTTTGCTTTTTCGACATCATCCAAGCCAACGACGACATCAAAAAACTTGTCTAGGCCAGTTAGTTTTAATCCCATTAAAGCGGTCTTGCGAATTTTCGTTGTCACAATGGCCAACTTAAAGCCTTTTTCATGCAACTGTTCAATCGTTTCATAAACTCCTTCGTACTCCGTTACTAGATCATCGTGATTTGCATGATTATGCGTACGGTACACTTGAATCATTTCATCGACACGTGTTGGATCAACGGTTTTAAAGCTATCTATTAAAGGAGGACCGATGAATTCAATCACATGCTCTCTTGTAAATTCACCTGGTCGATATTGCTCTAACGTATGCAGAAATGAAGCGATAATTAATTCATTTGTATTAATAAGAGTCCCATCTAGATCAAATAATAGTGTATCAATTTTCATAAGTGGCTTCCTTTCTCTCTACCTCTGTTTTTTTCTCAACCTGTTTCCAAACGTAAGCAATGGCAATCGTAAGTAAAATAGCTGTGACAACCCGAATGATTAACAGCGGCCAAACCGGAACCCCTAGTGGAATAAAAATTAATGTATCTTCCACTACAGCGTGACAGGCAACTAGGAAAACAAAGACCAAATACAAATCTTTCTTTTCTACTCCATCTTCCTTTACTGCTTGAATCATCACACCCGCCCCAAAAGCAAGACCAAATAACAAGCCAGATGCGAGCGTTGTAGATGTATTTTCCTTGATACCAAGCATTTTCGTAAATGGTCTCATGCCTTTTGAAATGTACTGAAGCCAATTTCGTTCTTTCATAATTTGCACAACGATCATGAGCGGAATAACGATCATCGCTAATTGCAAGATTCCAAGCGACGCACTCATGACACCTTGCCATCCAATCGCAAGCCAGCCGTCAATGACTGGTTGCTTACCTCCACTTGATACGAATCCGTATTGAGCCGTTTCCTGCCCACCATTCCAGAGCAAGTTAATCACAAAAGCCGAGAACAAGGCAAGACCGATTCGAACGACTAAAACAACCGACATGCGAATGCCCACTTTTGTCGCTACAGCTGACTCCACAAAGAGATTATGCGAGAAAGAAAGCATGACCGCTAAAATAAATACTTCTTTCACCGTTAAATCTAACGTCAAAATCGCGCCAATCGCAGCGTATAAATTAAGCACATTTCCTAGCACAAGCGGAATAGCCGCTTCTCCCGGTAATCCAATCCAACCCATAACCGGCGCTAAGATTCCTGCAAGCCAGTTTAAAACAGGGGTATAACCTAAAATGGTAACAATCAGGGTAATCGGAAAAATAATTTTCCCCAATGTCCACGTTGTTTGGAGACCAACGAATAGGCCACGTTTTAACATCCCCATGCTCTCCCTCCACTCAACAGTCTCTATTTTTTCTTTTTCTTCTTTTTTTTAGCTTTCTTTTCAACAACCGGTAACGCCGGATCCCAGTATCTCAGTGTCTGTGGTTGCATACGACGATAGATAATTAAAATAATCGCAGCGACAATGGCAATAATTGATATAACCTGAGCTGTTTTCAAGACGCCACCAATCAGTAAGTAATCAAGACGAACCATCTCAAGGACAAAACGTCCTACTGAATAGTAAATCATATACGTCATGAAAATTTCACCTTGTTTTAGGTTTAGTTTTCGTAAATACATCAAAATTGCGAATCCTAGTAGGTTCCAAAGTGATTCATAGAGAAACGTCGGATGATAATAGATTCCGTTGATGTACATTTGATTAATAATAAATTCAGGCAACATCAATCCCTCTAAAAATTCTCTTGTCACAGGTCCACCGTATACTTCCTGATTCATAAAATTGCCCCAGCGCCCAATCGCTTGAGCCAAAATTAAACTCGGCGCAGTAATATCGGCAATTTGCCAAAACGAGTACCCACGGTTTTTACAAAAGAAGTAAGCCGTCAACATACCGCCAATTACCCCGCCGTGAATCGCTAGGCCACCTTCCCATATAAAAAAGACCCGAATCGGTTCATCCGCAAACTGTTCCCATCTAAAAATCACATAATACAATCTTGCTGATAAAATTGAAATTGGTAGGGCGAACAAAAGCAGATCCGCATAGGTTTCTTTCGGGAACCCGTGCTTGACCGCTTCCTTTGTCGCAATTAAATAACCAATAAACACACCTAAACCAATCAAGACCCCGTACCAGTAAATCTTAAAAGGACCAAGCTCTAAAAAAATTCTACTTAAAGGTTGTATTGTTTCTTCCATCATTTCACCCCATCCTAACTATTTACAATGGTCCTTAAAAATTAGGACCATCCCCCATTAATGAAATTCATCGTGATCTCCCTCTTCAATCACATCCGTTAATCTTGCTGAAAATTCTTGAGCGGCATCATAACCTAGACGCTTCAAACGGTAGTTCATCGCTGCTACCTCAATAATAACAGCCAAGTTACGACCAGGTCGAACTGGAACCGTCAGCTTGGTAATGTCAGTATCGATGATTTTCATTTTCTCTTCCTCTAATCCTAGACGATCATACGCCTTTTTCTGATCCCAAAGCTCAAGATTAATACAAAGCACAATCCGTTTAAAAGGACGAACAGCTCCGGCACCAAACAACGTCATAACATTGATAATCCCTAACCCGCGAATCTCGAGTAAATGTTGAATCAAGTCGGGCGAACGGCCAACGAGTGTTCCTTCATTTTCTTGGCGGATCTCAACAGAATCATCGGCTACAAGACGATGACCACGACGAACCAGGTCAAGAGCCGTTTCACTTTTACCAACACCACTGTTTCCAGTAATTAACACACCAATCCCATAAATATCAACAAGGACCCCATGCACCGCTGTCATTGGCGCTAGCTTACTATCTAAAAATGTAGTAATGCTACTACTCAATCTTGTAGTCGGAACATTGGATCTCAGCAAGGGAACGCCCACTTTTTCAGCTGCATAGATTAACTCAGCTGGCACTTCTAGCCCACGAGAAATCACAATTCCAGGCGTATCATATGTACACAGTTTCAACATTCTTTCTTCTTTTTCATGCTGCTTTAATTGCTCGAAAAAAGAAAGCTCCGTTCTTCCTAATAATTGCAATCGTTTCGCCGGATAATACGTGAAATAACCAGCCATCTCAATTCCAGGTCTAGAAAGGTCACTCGTTGTAATCGGGCGATAGATCCCTTCTTCTCCTGCGATAAGTTCTAAACTAAAACGTTCTAATAAATCATTTGCTGTAACTTTTGCCACTTCTCTAATCCCACCTTCACCATCTCTATGCGTTTACGCGTTTGTTATTTAGAACGAACTCGAGTCAATGAGCCTAACCACTGCTTGTATCATTCCTTGCAACAGGGTTATGTACCTATAAGAACACAGTGCTTCGAGTCATTGTTCCACCTTTATTTATAAATAAGTGAGTACGTTTTCCATTTTAGCATGTTTTAACCTAAATCATTTCATACTTCTCTTATCTTTTTTTTCAAATACTTACTCGAATCTACATTGTATTTACCAACAAAAGATTGCTAGGCTACTGAAAGCAATGAGCGGAACCGTTGCTTTGTCTTAAGTCCGCTATGAGTGGGGGTTCTCATAATGGGGCGCAACGTCTGGAGCTATTGCCGAAAACCTTGAATCTGCTAAAAAGGTCTTTTTCAGTAGCCTTTTGCTCGTTTTCTTTACTAGAGCTTGTTTAAAAAGGGACACGAGAATAGAGTTTCATTCCTCGTGCCCCTTTTCTATTTTTTATTTTGCAAAGTGAGCAAATAATTGCTTGAATTTATCTCTTGATCGTTCAATTTGTTCAAACGGTACACTGTAAGACATGCGGAAGTGACCGCCTCGGCCAAAACCACTACCTGGTACAAGCAATATTTGGAACTCCTCCGCTGCAATACGGCAAAATTCCTGATCATCTTCAATCGGCGATTTCGGAAAAATGAAAAAGCCTCCTTTTGGTTGAACAAATTCAAATCCAGCATTAACAAGCACACTGACCATCGCGTCACGACGTTGCTTATACTCACTTTGTTCTTCTGTTAAAGAATCTAACTTGCTAATCATTCGTTGAACCGTCACAGGTGCATTTCCAAATCCAAGCGTACGATTAGAGAAAACAAACGCAGCCATATAGTTCCCTGCTTCCTGCAACGCTTGGCTAATCGCTATGTATCCAAGTCGCTCACCCGCAAGACCTAAATCCTTACTGAAAGAAGATATGTAGAGTAATTTATCAATCGCTTTAAATGGATTCGGTACTTCACCATCGTAAATCAATTGGCTATAAGGATCATCATACAACACATGAATATCGTTGCTTAATTCCTGCTCTTTTTTCCGTAACAATTGATTAAACGCAACTAAATCGGCTTCAGGTAGCAATTGTCCTGTTGGATTATGAGGATTATTTAAAATAACTGCCTTCGTTTTCTCCGTAATTTTTGACTCAAGTAACGCTAAGTCAATCGTGAAATCTTCGGCTAATGGGCAATAGACAGCTTCTCCATTTACATTCCCAACATAGAATTTATATTCTACGAAAAATGGCGTGAAGATAATGACTTCATCGCCTGGATTTAAAATGCTTTTCAAGGCCACATTTAAGGCACCCGCTGCTCCAGATGTCATAATCACCGTGTTTTCATTGACTTGAATAGAACCAAAACGGCCCTCTAAATGAGCTGCGACTTTTTGTCTTGCTTCCACTAAGCCTTGGTTCGAAATATAACTATGTCCACCCTTTAACGGATTATGCGAATATTCTTGTAACGCTTTAAAAAAAGCTGGAGGAGGATCAATAATCGGATTTCCTAATGAAAAATCATAAATATTCTCAGCCCCATGAATTTTAGCTAAGCGTTGTCCTTCCTCAAACATCTTGCGAATCCAAGAACTTTGAGTTAAGTTTTGTTCGATCTCTTTTGCAATCATCTTTACACCTCATTATCATTATGTACACTGTCTTAACTATACCAGAAAAAAGATAGATTAGGCGAGTTCCTCTTATTTTATGTAAGGCCTTCATTAGAAAAAACTCTACCCTCATCATGAACAATGAAAGTAGAGTCTTTGATTATAGAGCTTGTTCAAAAGGGCGGTCTTTCCTTTTTGAACAAGCTCGAAGCAATGAGCGAAGCCACTGCAATGTTTTAAGTCGATCCGAGTGATTTTCTCGGATTGACGCGCAGTGAGTGAAGCCATTGCAACTCCGCATTAGGAAAGAAGATATTAAAGGTTCAAAAAGGGCGGTCTTCCCTTTTTGAACCTACTCTTAAACCCTATTAAACTCATCCGGATCAGGACCAATTCGTTTATCCTCGTTCAGATCATTAATGCGGTTCATGTCTTCTTCTGTCAACTCAAAATCAAAGACATCAGCATTTTCTGCAATTCGATGCGGCTTTATTGACTTTGGAATCGTCACCACTTCATTTTGTAAATCCCAACGAAGGATCACCTGCGCCGTTGATTTCTTGTATTTGTTTGCGATTTCGACTAATGTTGGTTCCTCAAGGAGTCCACCTTGCATTAATGGGGACCAAGCCTCCAATTGGATTTTGTTTTGTTTACAAAACGCATGTAAATCTGTTTGAGTCAGTCTTGGGTGATATTCTACTTGGTTGACCATCGGTGTAATGTCACAGTTAGCGATTAATTCTTCAAGATGATTGATCTTAAAGTTACTAACACCAATCGCACGGACTCGTCCATCCTTATAAAGCTTTTCAAGCGCTCTCCATGTATCAACGTATTTCCCTTCTACTGGAAGAGGCCAATGAATTAAATAGAGGTCTAAATAGTCTAAATCTAATTTCTTCATTGTTTCATCAAAGGCTGCTAAGGTAGAGTCGAACCCTTGACTCGCGTTCCACACTTTCGACGTGATAAATAACTCTTCCCGAGGTACGTTGGACTCAGCGATAGCTTTACCTACTCCATCTTCGTTTCTATAAACAGCTGCTGTATCAATACTTTTATAACCCGTTTCTATAGCTGCTTTTACTGAAGAGACAACTTCTTCTCCTTCCTTGACTTTGAAAACACCTAAACCAAGCCACGGCATTTTCACTCCATTATGTAAGGTTGTTGTGCTTTGTAAGTTTTTAAGCATTGATCTCGCTCCTTTTTCAATGAGTTATTACAGCCTTGCATACGCTACAAATAATCGTTTTGCCTTTTAAGTGCTTAGCTTTCTTCTACTTATCTCTCAACAGCTAGCCGATGTTGAGCCGTTACTAAGTTTGCAGCTCTTGCATTCAATTCTACTTCGTTTTCACAGCCAGGAAGGAGACTTTTGACAGCTGAATGCTTCAAGCACCAAGCAAAAGACCATCGGAAAATCTGACTCGACCTACAAGGTCAGAGTCAGACTCTCTTTTATCGTTTTTTCAGAGGTTTCACAATAAACGTTTGGGTAATGGTTATTAGGATCGAAGCTAAAATCGCAATGCCGAACCCGTCAATCTCAAACGCACTTCCCAATAAAGCTGCCGTTAACATCAGCGTAAGAGCACTGATCACAAATAAAAATAAACCAAGTGTTAACACGGTAATCGGCAAAGTGAGAATGATAAGGATCGGTCTGACAATCGCGTTCACGATTGTAAGCAGCAAACTCGCGATAATAGCTGCTCCAAAGCCCGATAATTGAAAACCATCAAATAAATAGGCAATCGCCATTAAAATCGCCGCGTTAATTAAGAGACCAACCAACCATCTCATTTACTCTCTCACGTCCTCTTCATTTGGAATGATGAATACGCCAATGATGTAGCCAATAACAAATGGAAATAAACCTGTAGCAAAAAATAAAATCACTGCAATTAAGCGTACAAGCGTAGCGTCAATGTTAATATATTGAGCAAGTCCTCCACATATGCCCGCTATCTTTCTATCTTCTTGAGATCGAAATAATTTTTTCATATCGGATCACCTCTTTTTCTCTTATTATTTCAAAGCAAAGCGGCGCTAGCCGTCTTTGCTTTGAAGCAACGAGCGGAACCGCTGTTTCTTTTAAGTCGAAGCTTCTTATGTTCGACGCGCAGCGTGTGGAGCTGTTGCCACCTCCGACAATGCTCACTCACCCTAGTTTTGATCCCGGACTAAAACCGATCCCGTATTCGTTGCAGCATTTAGCTTCAGTCTTGGCGAAGATTGTTGATTTCCCAGGAAATTCAGCGACTTTTGCGCAAACTCTTTCTTTTCTTCAAGCACTTCATAGTCCGTTAAATCAACCGTGAAGCCTCCTACATTGGTTTTTAGTTTCCCTTCAATTCGCGTTGACTTCGGAATAAATAAGTGAATGCTGCCCGTTGTCGCTTTTAAATCAGCATATCCCGGTTCAACTAAATCATCGACATTATACGTAATCGAGCCATTAACGGTTTCAACATCGACATCCTGAACTTTTCCTGCAATCGAAATCCCACCATTGATCGTTTTAGCATCAAAGACATCAATCGTGATTTGCTTGAAATCAATCGCACCGTGAACGGTTTCAGCGATGACCTTCTTGCCTTTCACTCCGGTAAAAGTTAACGCCCCGTTCACGGCATTGACATCAAATGTATCGACATCAATCTTCTCACCCGTTATTTGGCCATTAAACGTATAAAGCTTGAGATGCGAGAACGTCACTCTTGGAACAAAAACGGTTGTCTGAACTTTGATCGATTTCGTCTTCGTATGGAACAACATTTTGCGATCATCAACGCGGAATGATGTCTCTTGCAAAAACACACGTCTTGCTTCCTCAGTATCCTTTACCCGATATACCTTCGCTTGACACTCGACACGAATATCTTGTTCATCCCAAGGCTTAAAGGCAATCGAACCATTTTCCAAAGAAATATCAATCGACGTTGGTGCGATATCACGATGTTGGAAAATATGATCAACAACTACATGAGGACCAAAGTTAAAGTCTAAATCAACATCTTTAATTTTTTGAATCGCACTTTCAATAAATGAGGTGAACAAATTGGACGTCGATGAAGCTGCTTGACGTGCGCGGTCACGATAAGTCTCTCCTTCATCCCATTTCACTTTTGTCGACACCTCTGTTGTCGAAGTCGCATTTTCGCTAGTGGATCCAGGTTTATCAATCGCTTCTAATAACTTAAGACCTTCTTCAGCCGTGATCTTTCCGTCTTCAATCATCTTTAAAATCATTTTACGTTCTTCCAACATCGTCACTCCCTTAACTGATTTATAAGCCATGTTTTTTCACAGACGCAAACAGAAAAAGAACACTCAAGAACCTCGCAGTACTTTCACTCATTGCTAGCAGATAATCCGCTTCAGACTATAGGTTTTTGTAAAAGCTTCACTTATTAACCAAAGATCACGCTCATATCGTAACATTTCTCTCCCACTATTGTATTACGATAGAACCGGAAATAATGTTTCACTTTTTCAAGAAGTTGTATTTTTATTTAGGTCCCTAACCTGAAGTAACTCTGAGTTTTTTCTCAGAGCTACTTCAGGTTCATATCGGTCAATACGATGGCAATGGCTTCAATCGCTGCGCGCTACCGCTCAGACTTACCTTAAAACCTTGAAAGCGCCGTAATCATTGCCTCGAATATGTTCAAAAAGGTAAAAACCAACCTATTTGAACATGCTCTTTAATTTTTTTGCAATTCTTTTTCTTGAACCCACTGATCCATCCGGGCTTTATCGCGTTCCAAAATCGGCTTTAAGTATTTCCCTGTGTAAGAGCCTGCTACTTCGGCTACTTCTTCCGGAGTCCCTTGCGCTACAAGCTGACCACCTTTATCGCCACCTTCAGGACCGAGATCAATAATGTGATCGACCGTTTTTATCACATCGAGATTGTGCTCAATCACCAGTACGGTATCGCCATTATCGACTAGACGCTGCAACACTTTTAACAACCGATCAATGTCATCGACATGTAGACCTGTCGTTGGTTCATCAAGAATGTAAATCGTCCGACCTGTTGCTCGTTTATGAAGCTGCGAGGCAAGCTTCACGCGCTGTGCTTCTCCACCTGATAAAGTCGTTGCTGGTTGTCCGAGCCTAATATAGCCTAGACCGACATCAACGAGTGTTTGGATCTTTCTATTGATCTTTGGAATATTAGCGAAAAACTCAAGCCCTTCCTCGACCGTCATTTCAAGTACATTGGCAATCGTCTTGCCTTTATACGTAATGTCTAAGGTTTCGCGGTTGTAGCGCTTGCCCTCACACACTTCACAAGGAACATAAACATCTGGTAAAAAGTGCATTTCAATTTTGATGATTCCATCTCCACGACAGGCTTCACAACGACCGCCTTTGACGTTAAAACTAAAGCGCCCTTTTTTATAGCCACGGACCTTCGCTTCATTTGTCATCGCATATACATCTCTAATGTCATCAAATAAACTAGTATACGTTGCTGGATTCGAGCGTGGCGTTCGGCCGATTGGCGATTGATCTATTTCAATAACTTTATCAATTTGTTCAAGTCCAACTATTTCTTTATGCTGACCTGGTTTGTCTTTGGCACGGTGAAGCTTTTGTGCCAATGATTTATAGACAATTTCATTGATAAGCGTACTCTTCCCAGAACCTGACACACCGGTTACGGCGATAAATAAGCCAAGAGGAAATTCTACGGTCACACCTTTTAAATTGTTCTCCGTTGCTTTTTTCACCGTAAATGAGCGGTTATCGGCTTCACGTCTTTCACTCGGGACTGGAATGAATTTCTTACCGGATAAGTATTGACCGGTTAATGAGTTGTCATTGTTCATGATTTCTTCTGGAGTTCCTTGAGCCGTGATTTGACCACCATGTACACCGGCACCTGGTCCGATATCAATAATATAATCCGCTGCCATCATCGTATCCTCATCATGCTCAACGACAATGAGCGTATTACCAAGATTGCGCATATGATCAAGCGTTTCAATTAACCGTTCATTATCACGCTGGTGAAGCCCTATCGACGGCTCATCTAAAATGTATAGCACACCCATTAATGAGGATCCAATTTGCGTAGCCAAACGAATGCGCTGCGCCTCTCCACCTGACAGCGAGCCTGCTGAGCGGCTTAACGATAAATAATCAAGTCCGACATTAATCAGAAATCCAAGACGGTCATGAATTTCTTTTAAAATTAATCTCGCAATCGCAATATCCTTATCTGATAGATCGAGCTGTTCAAAAAACACCTTTGCATCTTTGACGGAAAGCGACGTCACGTGTCCGATGTGACTGCCACCAATGAAAATCGCGAGCGCTTCTTTTTTCAAACGATAGCCTTTACATGTCGGACAATGTTTGTGCGTCATATACGCTTCCATTTGCTCACGAATGTAATCCGAACTTGTTTCCTTGTAACGACGGGCAATATTGCTGATGACGCCTTCGAACGCAATTAAATTTTCACGAATTTGACCAAACTCATTTTCATAGCGGAAATAAATTCGTTCCTTGCCACTACCATATAAAATTTTATCAAAAAGTGCTTCCGGTATTTGCTCGACAGGAACATCCATCTCAATTTGATAATGCTCACACACCGCTTCAAGCAGCTGTGGGTAATACTGTGAACTTGTCGGCTCCCAAGCCGCAATTGCATGCTCACGTAATGTTTTTGTTCGATCAGGTACGACCATCTCGACATCCACTTCAAGTTTATGGCCTAGCCCATCACATGAAGGACAAGCCCCGTATGGACTATTAAACGAAAACATTCTTGGCTCAAGTTCTGGGATCGAAAAGCCACATTCCGGGCAAGCATGGTGCTGACTGAATAACAGCTCTTCTTGATCGATCACATCGACCAACACTCGACCGTCGGCAAGCGTAAGAGCTGATTCCAAAGAATCCGCTAACCGCGTCCCGATTCCTTCTTTAATCACAATTCGGTCAATAACGACTTCGATCGAATGCTTTTTGTTTTTTTCTAACTCAATTTCTTCCGCGACTTCACGCATTTCTCCATCAACACGTACGCGAACATAGCCTTGCTTCTTCATGTCTTCTAGTACTTTTACATGTGTGCCCTTACGCCCTGACACAAGTGGCGCAAGGATTTGCATTTTTGTACGCTCTGGGTATTGCAACAAGCGATCGACCATTTGTTGAATCGTTTGCGAAGAAATCTCGATGCCATGCTTCGGACAAATCGGTTTTCCGATTCGGGCGTACAACAAACGCAAATAGTCAAAGATCTCGGTTACCGTTCCAACAGTTGACCGAGGATTTCTGCTTGTTGTTTTTTGATCGATTGAGATCGCTGGCGACAAGCCTTCAATCGCATCGACGTCTGGCTTATCCATCTGCCCTAGAAATTGACGAGCGTATGCAGAGAGTGATTCCACATAACGGCGCTGTCCTTCAGCGTAAATCGTATCAAATGCAAGTGACGATTTCCCCGATCCAGATAAGCCGGTTAAAACAACCAACTTATCGCGCGGTATCGTCACATCAATATTTTTTAAATTATGAGAGCGTGCTCCTTTTACAACGATGTTTTCTAAAGCCATTTCCTCACCCCTCCGCCTTTAATTCAAGAACGAGATCGCGAAGCTCGGCTGCTCGTTCAAAGTTTAATTCACGGGCGGCATCCTTCATTTCTTTTTCCATCCGCTCAATCATTGCCTGTCTTTCTTTCTTATTGAGCTTCTGAGCAGGAGCCGCATAATTCATTGCCTTACCGTCTTCAGCCACCTGTGTCGCTTGAATCACATCTGGAATTTTCTTTTGAATCGTCTTTGGTGTAATGCCATGCTTTTCATTGTGTTCTTGTTGAATGGTACGGCGACGCTTCGTTTCTTCAATCGCTATATTCATCGACTTTGTCATTTTGTCAGCATACATAATAACATGACCGCCTTCGTTACGCGCAGCGCGGCCGATCGTCTGGATCAACGAGCGATCAGAACGCAAGAAACCTTCTTTATCCGCATCTAAAATCGCCACAAGCGAGACTTCAGGAATATCAAGACCTTCTCTTAACAAGTTGATCCCAATTAAAACATCAAACGTCCCCATCCGAAGCTGACGAATAATCTCGATCCGTTCTAATGTCTTTACCTCAGAATGCAAGTAACGAACCTTAATTCCAATTTCTTTTAAATAATCGGTTAAATCCTCAGACATTTTCTTCGTTAAAGTCGTCACTAAGACACGCTCATTTCGTTCAACACGGGCATGGATCTCGCCGATCAGATCATCGATTTGTCCATCAAGCGGACGAACGTCAATCGTCGGGTCAAGCAATCCGGTTGGACGAATAATTTGCTGGACCATTTCCGGCGTATGCTCAAGCTCATATGGTCCAGGTGTCGCCGAAACAAAAACAGCTTGCCTGATTTTCTTTTCAAACTCCTCAAATTGCAAGGGCCGATTGTCAAGAGCGGAAGGCAAGCGAAACCCATGATCAACAAGCACTTGCTTACGCGCCCTATCCCCATTATACATTCCGCGCACTTGCGGCAAGGAAACATGCGACTCATCCATGATTAACAGAAAATCCTCTGGGAAGAAATCGATTAACGTGTAAGGAGTTGCCCCTGACTCTCGTAATGTTAAATGCCGAGAGTAGTTTTCAATTCCCGAACAAAAGCCCATCTCCGCCATCATTTCAATGTCATAGCGAGTCCGTTGTTCTAGACGCTGCGCCTCCAGTAACTTTCCTTGCGCGTGTAACTCTTTTAACCGTTCTTCAAGTTCCACTTCGATGTTAACAATCGCTTTTTTCAGCTTTTCTTCACGAGTAACGAAATGGGAAGCTGGAAATATCGCAATATGGTTTCGCTCCCCTTTTATTTCACCGGTTAGGGCATCTACTTCCGTCATCCGGTCAATTTCGTCGCCAAAAAACTCCACCCGAATGCATTGCTCATCCCTTGAAGCAGGAAAAATTTCAACGACATCGCCTCTTACACGGAACGTCCCGCGCGTAAAATTAATATCATTACGGTCATATTGAATATCGACTAATTTGCGAAGAAGTTCATTGCGATCCATCTCCATCCCGAGTCGCAGGGAAACGACGAGATCACGGTATTCTTCCGGCGAACCTAAACCGTAAATACACGACACACTTGCAATGATAATGACATCATTTCTCTCAAAAAGAGAGCTCGTCGCCGAGTGACGAAGCTTGTCAATTTCATCGTTAATGCTCGCATCTTTCTCTATAAAAGTATCTGAACTCGGCACATAGGCCTCAGGCTGATAATAATCATAATAACTAACAAAATACTCAACCGCGTTATTCGGAAAAAACTCCTTAAACTCACTATAAAGCTGACCAGCAAGCGTTTTGTTGTGAGCCATAATTAACGTTGGCTTATTGACCGCTTGAATGACATTGGACATCGTAAACGTTTTACCGGTCCCAGTTGCCCCTAGCAACGTTTGATGCTTTACCCCTTTATTAAGTCCTTCTACTATCTTCTTGATCGCTTCTGGCTGATCTCCCTCTGGCTGATAAGCTGATTGAAGTTCAAACGTTTCACTCAAGTCAAATACCCTCCCAACGAACTGTTTATAAGTAGCTGTATTATATCATAGCTAACCGGATGAAAAGCAAATAATACGAACGCTTGTTTTTGTTCCTTTTACAGAAATTAGGTTAGTGGTTTAGTTTGCGATTGTAAAAGGAGCTGATTTTTAGCTGACCATTACTGGAATCAGCTTATCTCCCTCTTTTCCTTGAGTAATGCAAAAAAGAGACGATAACGGTCGTCTCCTTTTTACATACCTGGCGTTTTCTTCAATCTGTTTTTTGCTACGAAAAACCCAATAATAAATGATATAAAGGCAATAATTCCACCTATCCATGATTCCACTGGTAAAACAACCAGGCAAACCATCCAGGTCACAATGCACGCCCCCACTATACTAAAGGTGACTCTTGTAACCATAACCATTAATAGAAAAGGAATGATTAGCGCAAGGACTAAGTCCGTCATTCAAATATTCAAACTCCTTTTCAGCGATCTTTTTAGTAACTACGTACAAATCTTTTATACAAGTTCGTTTTATTATACTAAGCATTCTTTGTTTAAGTAAATGGTGAAAGTTGTATTTTACCTGTTTCTGTTCATTTTTATTCAAACAAGATGGGTATAAAGAAGTTAGCAATGTTAAAAACAATAGACGTTGCTAACTTTATAATGGCAATAAGATTGAAAATGACTTTGATTTATTTAGCCCTCAAAACAAACGAGAGAATAATAGACAAGTGAGGTTCGCACTCGAATCAAGGCTTTTGCGCCCTCTTTACACTAAGCTAGGCTACTTCGGGCTTTATTCTCTCTCATTAACTCCCTCCTCACACTAAATTAGACTAATTAAGGGCTTCACCAAAAAAGGCTATCCATATATACCGGATAGCCTTTTCTGTCTCTCATTTTATATTATTACGTAATCGAATCCTGCAGCACAACATCATCCTTCACTAACAATACGCCTAGTTGATGGTGTCCCCCATCATATAGCGCGCCTTGAGCGAAGCGAATCTCACCGTCGTGATTCAACACTTCTAATTTACAAAAAGCTGAATTGATTTGTAAAGCTTCATAAAATGTTGTTTCGCTGTTGACTGGTTGACCATTTACTTTTACGATCGTTTCACCAATTGCAATCTTCATTTTTTCAGCAGGGCTATTAGGAAGCACGCCCAGGACGATACAACCTTTTGACTGTGTCGAAAAAAAGATTGGTTGCTTTTCTTCGCGTATTTTCGCTTGATACGAAAGCAGTTCTCGACCGACGATTGCTAGTCCACCTAGTACGACGGCTAAAATAGGAATATAGAAGCTTCCAATCGCAAACAGCGCTAAAATTAAACTTAAGCCAATGACACGCATACCTGTTGTTTTAATCGGAACGCTAGGGATTGAACCATGAACCCGTTGATGAAAACCAATTAAAAAGGGAATGAAAACAGGCTGCAACGACATCTCACCGATCGATAGAATCGGCCAATACGTAATCGTCGGAATAATCCCTTCAGGAATAAACAACACAACGGGTACGATCCACAATCGTTTTGATACATGCAGTCCAATCCATTTGCCACGCTTGCTCTTTTCCAATCTTGGTGAGGTATAGGTAGCCCCGTTAAAGCGAATTAAAAATCCCTCAACGATCATCAACAGAACTAGCAGACTTGCTACGACTTGAAGTGGAATTTGCGTCAATTCAGCGTAAATTGGATTAAAAAAACCGATGCTTGAAAGCAAAGGTTCCATTCCGTAAAAGAGCAACAGAATCCCCAATGCAAACGTCGTTGTCATCCATTGAATTTGCAACGTCAACATAAGTAGAAGATAGAGAATCGCAAGAGCGACAAACCACTCCCATGTGATCACAATCCCAAGTCCAATCGTGACAATCGAAGCATAAACACCTGCCAACAAAGCCGGCAAAAATGGAATCGTAAAATCGGCCATTTGCCTAAAAACTCTTGTATGAAATGAATGACGTTCATCCTTCACACGACTTTTTCCTAGAAAATAGATGACGATTATGCCTATATACAAAATCGGGTTGATGAAAAAAGAAAGAAAAAAGATGCCTACTGTTCGTAATATGTCTATTAACATAGTTGTAACTCCTTCAACTATTTGATCCTGAGCATAACGTACCATATTTATGCAAAAAGGTACATCCTTCAAATGATAGAAGGATGTACCTTATAGATTCGACATAACTCTGCCGGTTCCTTTATTCTTTCTTATTCGCTAGCTTGTTTAATCAACAATTCAATTGCCGTTTGAAGCTGAAGGTCGTTGTCTCGCTCGCGCACTTGCTCCATTACTTTTTGTTGGATAAGCGATGCTGTATCGTCGTCAATCTCACCAGTCGCTTCTAATCCGTGTTCGCGTTGGAACGCGATTACCGCTTGCTTAGTCTGATCATTGAAATAGCCATCATCTCGGCCTGTTTCAAACCCTAGACCTTTTAACATTAACTGCGCATTTTTGATTTGTTCGCTCATCATGTCAAGTCGGAATGCCCCTAAATCACCTACGGATAGCGGCGCTGTATAGAAGTAATCGGGTTGTTTCACTTCAACCGTTGGCTTAACGCCCTCACCATTGATGTCGTTCCCAGCTGACGTTAACCATCTGAATAACGATAATTTTAATTCACTGCCATCTCCAAGCTTAATCGTCTGCTGCACGGTTCCTTTTCCAAAGGTTTGCTCACCGACCACATCATAACCTCCACCCTCGATTAAAGCACCAGCTAAAATCTCAGAAGCAGATGCTGAGGAGCCATCCGTAATACCGATAATCGGATATGGCTTCTTTTCTTCTAGATTCGAAACATAACGGACTTTTTCGCCGTCTCTGCTTTCAATCTGAACGATTGGGGCACCACCTGGAATAATAAGTTTTCCAATGTCCTCCACCGCATTTAAATAGCCACCTGGATTCCCACGAACATCAATGAGCAATCCATCGATACCTTGCGCTTCCAATTGTTCAAGTTGTTCTTTAAAACGCTCTGCCGTATCTTCAGAGAATGACGTAATCTCTAATAGTCCTAATGTCTGACCATCTTTCTCAATCACATCAGAACGTACGGTTTCAATTGGAATCAGCCCTCGTTCAACGGGAATGTCAAACAACTCACTCGCACCAACACGTTCAACGGTCAAGCGAACGGTCGTACCTTTTTCACCGCGGATTTGTAAAACAGCTTCATAGAGAGAAAGTCCTTCAATCGATTCTCCATCAATTTGAAGGATCTTGTCATTAGGCTGTAAACCTGCTTTTTCAGCTGGTGAATCACGGAATGGTGCAACAATCGTTACCTTACCATCTGTCATACTCACTTCAGCTCCAATTCCCTCAAAATGGGAACCGAGTGATTCCATAAATTGAGTCGCTGTCTCTTGATCCATATACACTGAATATGGATCATCTAATGCCCGCAACATTCCTTCAATCGCGCCTTCATACAGCTCTTCCTCACTTACTTCTTCGACATATTGTTCTTCGATAATTGTCAGTGCTTTTTCAAATTTAGCTAACAATTCTTTATTCGATAATTCCGATTTCATTTCCGGGCTGCTTGTAGCAGAATCGGTTTCAACGCTAGGTGGTGCTGATTGCATATAAAGTCCAAACGCTCCCAAAACCAATACGGCAGCTAAAATCATTAGAAACTGCTTCTTTTTCAATTTTACCAACTCCCACTATGTCTAGAACATCCATAATTATTAGGTTCATCACCTTAATCAAACCACAAAGCAAAAAATCGATCTCATGAATGGAATGTGTTTCACACCCATGGAAAAGCGAGCTTAACACATCACAAATACTTTTATCAGCAAAAGGCACTACACCAACCGTGCAATGCCCTCCGCTATCTTTTTCTCACTCTACTGTTGACAACAAAATCCAACTGTAGATACCACTAACATGTCCATTGTATTTTCATCTTATGTTTTACTTGTACGAGTTATGATTCCTAATTTATTTTAGTAGAGAATCACTAATAAGTCAAAACCCCACCAACCCTAAATAGGAGCGATGAGGTTTAAAGATAGACTTAATTGGATATATAACGCATAGGGTCAACGGAATTTGATTTTGCACCATTCCAACCGCCTTCATGAACTTCAAAATGAAGATGCGCGCCAAATGAATTACCTGTGTTCCCCATAAAACCTAGACGTTGTCCTTTTGAAACGCTTTGGCCAGAAGACACTTCACGGTTTTCTAGATGAGCATACAACGTTGTCACTGATCGACCATTCACATTATGAGCGATTAAAACAACATTTCCATAACTTGATGAATAATAAGATTGAACGACTGTTCCATTTTGAACGGAAACGACTGGAACGTCACCTGAACGACCATTTTTTCCAATATCAATTCCGTAGTGCATACGCCCACCCGAGAATGCACGTGGACCATAACCAGACGTAATCGACCCTGTTGCCGGACGCATGAAACCAGAACCAGTTACAGCAGGTGCACTATGAACTTGCGATGAACCACCGCTCGATCCATCACTAGACTTATTTGAACTACTAGAACTTGAACTGTTTGAACTACGAGACGCTAAAGCCGCGGCAGCCGCTGCTTCCTCTTGTCTCTTGCGCTCTGCTTCAGCAGCTTCGAATGCAGCTAATTCCTTTTTCAACGCTTGCTCTTGCATTTGTAAAATGCCTGCTTCGTCGTCAAGCACTTCAAGATCTGTATGAAGATCGCCTTCTTTATCTTGCAGTTGGCCCATCACGCGATCTTTTTCTTGGCGTTGCGCTTCTAATTCAGCCATTAACACTTCAAGATTGACTAAATGACCTTCTAATTTTTCAAGCTCTAACTCAATTTGTACTTTTGCTTCTTCAAGTAAAAGATGGTCTTCAATATGTGCATCTAATATGTTTCGATCTTGTTGAGCAATTACAGATAATGCACTTACACGGTCTAAAAAGTCTCCGAATGTTTTCGCACCAAGAACCACTTCTAAATAGTTAACCGAACCACCCGTTTGATACATCGAACGAGCACGATCCTTTAGAAGCTCATCTCGTTCTGCAATTCGTTCCTCTATGATGATAATTTCTTCTTTAAGCTCTTCAATCGCTACTCGTACTTCTTCAACTTCCGTACGCTTTTCACGGACTTTTCGATTGGTTTCAGCTACAGCCTCATCAATACGTTTAATTTCATTTGTTAATTCGTTCATTTCTTGTTGTAGCTTCTCAAGCTCAGCTTGAGCTTTCGCTTGTTCAGCTTCTACTTGTGCTTTTTCATTTTTAATATCCGATATTTCATTACGAAGCTCACTGTTCGCTAGAGCTTTTGAATTAAATCCTTCTAATCCGAAAGATCCAACAGTCAGTAATACAGCTACAGCTACTAGCCCGATTTTCCTTTTCATCTAGTCGCTCCCCCTTTTTCCTGCTTCCTTTTAATTGATCAGACTTTTTCTTCCATTCTTGTAACCTACTATGTATCAGGTGTGAGTAAACTCTCACACCATTTATCAACTGCTACTTTTATGCTTATACTTTTAAGAACTTCCGAACCGACATCATACTTCCCCAGACCCCGATAAAAGCTCCTATCACGATTAACAGACCAGCAATTTGCCACATATATGGAAATACGGGTACTAACGAAAACAACATGATCTCAATCTGAGATCCCCAATTAGTGAAGAAGTAGGAATATCCAAATCCAATGATGAAGATTGGAATTAAAGCTCCTAGTACCCCAAGTAATATGCCTTCAATAAAAAACGGCCAACGAATAAAACTATTTGTTGCTCCAACGAGTTTCATAATTTGAATCTCTCTTTTTCTAGCAACAATGGTCAACTTAATCGTATTTGCAATTAAAAACATCGCTGTAAACATCATTCCAACGACTAAAATCAAACCAACTGTTCGAATAAAATCAGTCACCTTGAAAAGACGTTCGACATAATCGCGCCCATAATTAACTCGCTCAACAAAATCGAGCGATTCAATCTTACTTGCTATTTGATCTGTTAATTGCGGTGTCGTAGCACGAACAACATAAGAGTTATTCAATGGATTCTCTTCTCGAATCGATTCAAACACTTGACCACTTTCATCTAAACTATCAATTAATTGGTTAAGACCCTCTTCTTTATCGACATAGGTAATCGTCTCGACATTCGGTATTTTTTCGATTTCAGTAAGAAGTTCTGCTTCCTGCTCTTCTGTTGTTGTAAGTTCAATGTAAACTTTAATCTCAACATCGTCCTCAATTCCGCTTGCCACATGGTTGACATTCATAATGAGTAATAAAAAAACTCCTACGACAAATAACATGACAGCAACAGCACTGATTGAAGCAAATGTCATCCAACCATTTCGCCCTAAGTTACGTGTACCTTCTCGAGCATGACGTCCAAGGGTTCTAAGCTTCATAGCCGTAGGTCCCCCTTACTTCATCCCGGACAACTCGTCCACCTTCAATGGCGATTACGCGTTTCTTAATCGTATTCACGATATCTTTATTATGGGTTGCCATAATGATCGTCGTTCCACGGTGGTTGATATCATCTAAGATGTCCATAATTTCCCAAGCAGTGTCTGGGTCTAAATTTCCCGTTGGCTCGTCCGCAATTAAAACTTCCGGACTGTTTACAATCGCACGGGCAATCGCTACTCGTTGTTGTTCTCCACCCGATAGTTCATTCGGTAACGATCTTGCTTTATTTTTCAGATGGACAATATCTAAAACATCCATCACTTTACGTTTAATCACACTTGGACTTTCTTCTATAACTTCCAAAGCAAAGGCTACATTCTCATAGACTGATAGAGTCGGCAGCAGCTTGAAATCTTGAAAGACAACTCCCATTCTTCTTCTAAGCTTTGGTATCGCTTTTTCTTTTAATGTTGCTAAATTGGTTTCATCAATGAAAATGTCACCTTTTGTCGGCTTCTCTTCACGATACATCATTTTAATAAAAGTCGATTTCCCCGCCCCACTTGGACCTACTACGTAAAGAAATTCACCTTTTTTGATCGATATAGTAATCCCATTTATCGCTTTGACATTATTGGGATAGGACTTCCAAACGTCTTTCATTTCAATCATTACTAATCACATCCATGGCATTTCTCTTAATCGTGCTAACGTTAAAGCACAGGTTTAAGTGCTTGTCCAAAAACGACAAAAAAAGCTGTTGGAATTTCGCAACTTATGTCGTTTTCTAAATCATTATAACACCTCTACTTAAAAATAGGTTGATCATTTATGTTACAATTTCATTTCAAGAACATGAAATATCTTGTAAAAACAAAAAAAACCCATTCTCTTTGCTTGAGAATGGGTTATTTACACTATTATTGCGCTGCAATCCATTTAGCTACATTTTCTGCTTCCTCTGCAGGAATATCGATCGCTGGCATCGTATTCTGACCATTTTGAATCACACCGAGAATGTGCTCAGGAGAATGCTCACTTCCTGCCAACTTAGGACCCATTGCACCTTCTAGATTTCCACCATGACAACTAATACAGCTTGTTTCATATGTGGCACGCGCCGCTTCCGCATTAAAATCCCCAGCTGGCTCTTCGGTTACCGCCTCATCTGCTGGTACAGCTTCTTCCGGTGCGGCTTCTTCTGGTGCTGGAGCCGCTTCATTCCCACCTCCACAAGCTGATAGACCAACAACTAGTCCAAGTGCTAATAACATTTTTTTCATCTTTACACCTCCCTTCTAATTGGAAACTTTAGGAGAAACTCCATTAGCATTATAACTCTCTTATTACCCTTTAGGGTCGTTTAAAACCTTCACCAAGGACCTCTGTAGCGTTCGCCACAATGACAAACGCTTTAGGATCAACCGCTTTGACAACTTGTTTCAATTTTGTGACTTCCGTTTGGTTCACAACACACATGAGTACATCTCGTTCCTTATTTGTATAGCCACCAAAACCACTTAACTTAGTCACTCCACGATCAATGTCTCGTAGAATCATTTTTTGAACATCTTTTTGGTGATTAGAGATAATGAGAGCTATCTTTGCATATCCTACCCCCATTTGAACAATATCAACCGTTTTTCCAGTAACAAACAAACTAATTAATGCATAAAGGGCCAGCTCGATTCCAAAGACGAGCGCTGAGGTCATGACAATCAACCCATCAATTAGAAAAACAGCAACTCCAAGTGAGAGACCTGTGTACTTTTGAATAATTTGTGCAGCTAAATCAGTTCCCCCCGTACTAGCACTTGCTCGGAAAACAAGGCCAATCCCAAGCCCAACTCCTATTCCACCAAATAAAGCACCTAACAACGGATCGACAAAACCGACGGACCAGTCTCTTGTTACAAACACGACAAGCGGTAAAAAAACCGTCCCAACAAGAGTCTTCACCCCATACTTTAAGCCACCTAACAAAACAATACCTAAAATAAATAAAGGGATATTAAATGCCCACTGTGTAAAGGCTGGCTCGATTCCAAACATATGAGCAATGATCGTACTAATCCCACTGACGCCACCTGACGCTATTTTATTAGGAAGTAAAAACAAGTTAAAGGCAATCGCCACACAGGCTGCACCAACCAAAATATATGTATAATCGATCAATAATTGCACCATTGAACTCGGAGGCGGTTGCCCTCTTCGTTGCTTCATCATCATCATCATGCCGCTTCACTCCTTACGCTTAGAATAACCAAATAATCCTTGCGTAGTATAGCACCAGCCCTTCACTGTGTAAATGAGACTCCGCTAATACGGTGTTGAGGTAAAGGGGTGAAGGGATGAAGGGATGAAGCCGGCAGAGGAATTAAATAATGATAAGTCGTTGCCGAGTTGTGGTAGTAGTGGAGTCCTTCGCATAACAAGTCACCTAATATAGAAATCCTCCAACTGAAGCTTCTTGAGTTCCCATTTCAGATTACTCGTGTTTACATGAACCATAGCACCTTAGTTGAGCCCTTTTTTGTTCTTATTCAAATATTGAGAGCTTCATTGTTTCGGCTTGATGCCCTCTTTTGTCTTTTCTTCTGTTTTTGATCTTTATTCCTTCTGATTAAATCCCTCTTTTGCCCTTTTTTCTGCTTTTGAGCTTTATTTCTTCAGTTTCAAACCCTCAAGCCCTCAAATCTACACATCATCTATTTAACCTCAATTAACCGACTACTTTCACTGTCCTATGCTTGCCAATTGTATCGCTGAATTAGCTATATGTTTCCGGCTACATTTGATTTCCTATCTTATTTCTAAGGTTACTCCACATTATTGGACAATTTTTCCGTTCTTTAATTCTCAAAATAAGACAGTTTATATTCACCTTTCCCTTCTTTCTTACCTTGCCCTCTCCTAAAAATACAAACCTCCTCCCAATCGCAACTGATTATCAATTACATTCATATTTTATCAATTAATCTTTTTCAATAAAAGTAACCAAAAACTCATTGACATCATAAATATAACTCTATAACATAAACAACAACATTTTATTAAATTATAATAATTATAAATAAAAATCATTCTCATTACACATTGCTTTTAAAGAAGCCCTACAAGAGGAGGACATTTGTATGAGCAGAGAACTACAACTTCAATCTAATTCATGTCATCGTACGCCAATCGAAACTGAAGATCGCAGCAAGGTTACGCTTGAGTTCATTTTCTCCCTTATAAGCGGAGCGTTTATCCTAACAGCATGGATGCTTCAACAACTCGATCATATATGGTTATCCGTCCCTTTATTCCTTGTTGCCTATGTGATAGGCGGGTACCACAAAGCGAAAGAAGGCATTCAAGACCTGATTCATAATCGCACATTGAATGTCGAGTTATTAATGATTTTGGCAGCTGTTGGCTCTGCTATCATTGGTTACTGGATAGAAGGGGCTATTCTCATTTTCATCTTCTCCTTGAGCGGCGCCCTCGAGACGTATACGGTTAATAAAAGTCATCGGGAAATATCAGCTCTCATGAATTTACAACCTGAAACAGCGACGATACTAGTCAATGAGCAAGAGCGGGTTATTCCCGTATCAGAACTAGCAATTGGCGACCACGTTCTCATTAAACCAGGTGAACGCATTCCAGCTGATGGCCAGATTATCCGAGGCCATACTTTAATTGATGAAGCCACCTTAAGTGGCGAACCAATTCCAGTTGAAAAAAAGATAAACGATGTAGTGTTTGCAGGAACCGTTAATAAAAATGGATTACTGATCATCTCTGTTTTGAAAAAAAGTGACCAGTCGCTCTTTCAAAAAATTATTAATCTTGTCCAAACTGTCAAAGATGAGAAAACCCCCTCTCAACAATTTATCGAGAAATTTGAAGGAACCTATGTAAAAATCGTACTCGTTCTGGTAGCAATTATGATGGTTTTGCCATATTATCTTCTCGGCTGGAGCTGGACAGAAACCTTTTATCGCGCGATGGTCTTACTCGTTGTCGCTTCACCTTGTGCGCTGATCGCCTCCATCATGCCGGCGACATTATCCGCTATCTCGAATGGCGCGCGCCAAGGAATTTTATTTAAAGGTGGCACACATCTTGAAAAGTTAGCTTCATTAAAAGCTATCGCCTTAGATAAGACAGGGACGCTCACCAAGGGCAAACCAGAGGTGACCGATCTGATCCTCCGCGCAGGGATGGACCGAGATTATTTTTTACAAGTGACCTCTTCGATCGAGAAATTATCCAACCACCCATTAGCGGAAGCGATCGTAAACTATGGGAAACAACAAGGTGTTACATCATTTGTGGAAGTAGAAGACTTGAGAGACATCATTGGTTTTGGACTTGAAGCAGCCATTGACGGCGTTAACTGGAAAGTTGGAAATCGTCGTTTTGCAGGAGAGGAAAGAGCCGTCCAGTTTACCACTGAACAAACTAGGCAGTTATTAAAAGAAGGAAAAACACTTGTTTATGTAACAGATGCAGAAGGAATTGCCGGAGTGCTTGCTCTTCAAGATACAATCCGAAAAGAAACGATCGACGCGATTCAATCATTTAAAAACCAAGGCATTTATACAGTGATGTTAACAGGTGATCATGAAGAAACTGCAAAGGCCATTCAAGCCATGACAGATTTAGATGAGTATGTCGCCAATTGTTTACCTGAACAAAAGGTCAATGAGATCAAACGACTAAACAAAAGATATCAAATGAGTGCAATGGTTGGTGACGGCATTAACGACGCACCTGCTCTTGCTACAGCGAATATCGGGATTGCGATGGGAGGAGGCACCGACGCAGTCATCGAAACATCTGATGTCGTGTTAATGAAAAATGACTTAACGAAAATTGCAAAAGCAATAGAATTATCGAAGCGCACGAACCGAATTGTAAAACAAAACATCGCATTCTCCCTTTTTGTTATCATCTCATTAATCATTTCGAACTTCTTCGGTCACATTTCATTACCGCTTGGTGTTATCGGCCATGAAGGCAGTACTATTCTCGTCATTCTTAACGGATTAAGGTTGTTGCGAGGCTAATCAACGGTCGCAGAGCGGATCGTCTGATCAAAGAAAAAAACGAGTGTGAAATCTATGATTTCACACTCGTAAACTCTCTTTTAATTATTCGTCTCATCCCTGCCCTGTCCTATTGACAAACGCAAGTACGCATCAATAAAGCCATCTAGTTCGCCATCCATAACTGCATTCGTATTTCCAATTTCAAAACCAGTACGGTGGTCCTTCACCATACTATACGGATGAAACACGTAAGAGCGAATTTGACTTCCCCAGCCAATTTCCTTTTGCTCCCCACGAATTTCATCTAGTTGCGCTTGTTGTTCTTCAATCTTCAATTGATAGAGCTTCGCGTTCATCATTTTCATCGCGCGCTCACGGTTTTTAATCTGAGATCGTTCCGTTTGGCAAGTCACGACTGTATTGGTCGGTAAATGCGTAATCCGTACAGCGGAGTCCGTCGTGTTAATATGCTGACCACCAGCGCCACTTGCTCGGTACGTATCAACTTTTAAATCCTCTGGCGAAATATCAATGTCTACATTATCATCTAATTCCGGCATGATCTCACACGAAACGAACGACGTATGACGACGACCAGATGAATCAAATGGCGAGATTCTTACAAGGCGATGAACACCTTTTTCAGCCTTTAAGTAGCCGTACGCGTTATGCCCTTTTATGAGAAGAGTTACACTTTTCACGCCAGCCTCATCACCAGGAAGGTAATCCATCGTCTCCACTTTAAAGCCTCTGCCTTCTGCCCAACGCGTATACATCCGTAATAGCATCGAAGCCCAGTCTTGTGACTCAGTTCCACCAGCTCCAGGATGAAGCTCAAGCAGCGCATTGTTTTTATCATATGGCTCACTTAATAGCATCTGAAGTTCATAGTCATTCATTTCTTGTGTAAGTGCTTTTACACCGATTTCGAGTTCTTTTTGCAACTCTTCGTCAGCTTCTTCTTTGACTAGTTCATAGGAAACTTCCAAGTCCTCAAACTTTTCAGCCATCTCTAAAAATGTATTCACTTGTTCTTTCAGCGCGTTTGTCTCATTTATGACCACCTGTGCTGCTTCCTGGCTATTCCAAAAATCAGGGTCGGTCATTTTTTCCTCTAACTCGGCAATTCGTTCTTGCTTTTCATCAAGGTCAAAGAGACCCCCTAAATTCTATTAATCGTTTTTCCACTTGAGCCAGTTCATGCTTTACTTCTACTAATTCCATTTTCTCACCTCAGGGCAATTGCCAGTAACTACTCTACTAGCAAATCCACATCTTTCTTTGATTATTGTGCTGCACCGCAGCAGTTTTTGTATTTTTTACCACTTCCGCATGTACACGCATCGTTACGACCGACTGTGACCCCTTTGCGAATAGGCTTGCGCTTTTTCGGTTCTTTCTCCGCGCTTTGTTGCATCGCTTTTCCTTCAGCAACTTCTTTGCGCTCAAGATTTTGTTGAACTTGCGCTTTCATGATGTACATCGCGACTTCTTCTTCGATTGAGTCGACCATCGCCTCAAACATTTCAAAGCCCTCGAAGCGGTATTCACGAAGCGGATCATTTTGTCCGTAGGCACGTAAATGAATCCCTTGACGAAGCTGATCCATTTGATCGATGTGGTTCATCCACTTGCGGTCAACCGTACGAAGCATGATTACCTTTTCGAACTCACGCATATGTTCAGGCGTGAACTGCTTTTCTTTTTCATTGTAACTACTCGTTACCTTCTCCAAGATAGTCTCGATCATTTCCTCAGGATCTTTGCCATTTAAATCTTTGACTGTTAACTCTTCTTCATTGAGAAGGTTAGCCTTCACGTAATTGACGACCGCCGTAAGATCCCAATCCTCTGGCACTTCACTTTCAGGTGTATGCAAGCGCACCGTGCGCTCAATCACGGACTTAATCATTGTCTCAACAATCGCACGTAAATTCTCAGATTCGAGAACTTCCATACGCTGCTTGTAAATGATTTCACGCTGCTCACGCATGACATCATCATATTGGAGAATTTGTTTACGAGCATCAAAGTTATTACCCTCAACTCGCTTTTGCGCCGTCTCAACCGCACGAGAAACAAGCTTGCTTTCGATCGGCTCATCTTCTTCCATGCCAAGACGATCCATCATCGCACCCATTCGCTCTGATCCGAAACGGCGCATCAATTCATCTTCCATCGATAAATAAAATTGCGTCGAACCCGGATCGCCTTGACGACCAGAACGACCACGAAGCTGATTGTCAATCCGACGACTTTCGTGACGCTCAGTTCCAAGTACATGAAGCCCACCTAATTCAATAACGCCTTCACCCAATTTAATATCCGTACCACGACCGGCCATGTTTGTCGCGATCGTAATCGCGCCTTTTTGACCAGCACCTTCAATGATTTCCGCTTCCTTTTCATGGTTCTTCGCATTTAAAACATGGTGAGGAACTTTTCTCTTCTTTAAATAATTCGAGACAAGCTCCGATGATTCAACACTGACCGTACCAACTAAAACAGGTTGCCCACTCTTGTACTTTTCTTCAATTTCATTGATAACGGCTTTGAATTTCGCTTCCATCGTTTTAAAAATAAGATCGGGCTTATCATCACGAACAATCGGTCGATTCGTCGGAATGACCATAACATCCATTCCGTAAATGTTACGGAACTCTTCTTCCTCTGTTTTCGCCGTACCTGTCATCCCAGCTAATTTTTGATATCTACGGAAGTAGTTTTGGAATGTAATCGAAGCAAGCGTCATGCTTTCCTTTTGAATCTGCATGCCTTCTTTTGCTTCAATTGCTTGATGAAGACCATCGCTGTAACGACGTCCTTTCATTAAACGACCAGTAAATTGGTCAACGATCACGACTTCGCCATCTTCAACGACATAGTCTGCATCGCGGTGCATCACAACAAAGGCTTTTAACGATTGGTTTAAATGATGGTTCAATTGAACATGCTGTTGGTCATAGAGATTATCAATGCCAAATGCTCGCTCCGCCTTATTCACACCTTCTTCTGTTAACTGGACATTCTTTGTTTTTTCATCAAAGGTATAGTCTTCTTCTTTTTTCAAGACACGAATGAACGAATTCGCTTGTTGATAAAGCTGTGTAGAGCGCTCGACTGAACCAGAAATAATCAACGGTGTCCGTGCTTCATCGACCAAGATTGAATCGACTTCATCGACTAACGCGAAATGAAGCGGGCGTTGCACCATTTGTTCCTTGTAAAGCACCATATTATCACGTAAGTAATCAAAACCTAACTCGTTGTTCGTGCTGTATGTCACGTCAGCTAAATACGCTTCACGTTTTTCGTCCTTAGAAAGTTCTGAGGCATTCAACCCTACTGTCAAACCTAAAAATTGAAAAAGCTCTCCCATAAGTTCACAGTCACGGCCAGCTAAGTATTCATTGACCGTCACAACATGAACACCTTTTCCTGAAATCGCATTTAAATAGACGGCAAGCGAACCAACGAGCGTTTTCCCTTCCCCTGTTTTCATTTCAGCGATATTCCCTTGATGAAGGGCAATGGCACCTAGAAGCTGAACAGGATATGGAGTCATATGTAAAACACGAGTAGACGCTTCACGAACAACCGCGAAAGCTTCTACCAATAAAGCATCTAAAGTTTCACCTTTTTGATAACGTTGTTTAAAATCTTCTGTTTTTGCACGAAGCTCATCATCGGAAAGCTTCTTTGTATCTGAAGCTAAAGCTTCAATTTGATCAACGAGCTTCTCATTTTTCTTGACTTGTCGTTGACTCGGATCCCCGATCACTTTCTTTAATAAACCTAACATCAGATTCGCCCTCTCTTTTTTCAGCCCGCAGAAACCAAACACGAGCATGACGCATTTTCACTTACTCTAATTTTATCAGTTAACACTAGGTCTTACAAGAGACACCACTAGAGAGGGCTAACCAAAAAGGATGAAGGGATCCATAAAAAGGTCGAACTTTGCCTTTTTATGGATCCCTATGCAAGGAGCGAAACCACTGCATTCTCTTAAGCCCACCCTAAGCGCACTTCTCAGGGCGGGTGCACAGCGTGTGGAGCCCTTGCAAAAAACCATCGCCAAAGGCACAAACTTAAGCAAAAGGTCGTACTTTACCTTTATATATATCCCAGTGCAAGGAGCGAAACCACTGCATTCTCTTAAGCCCACCCTAAGCGCACTTCTCAGGGCGGGCGCACAGCGTGGTACAGCCCTTGCAAATAACCATCACCAAAGCCACACCCTTAACCAAAAGGTCGAACTTACCTTTTTAAAGTTCCCGGTGCCATGTGCAGAGCTGCTGCATTCCATTAAGCCCATACTGCGCGCACTTCTCAGGGCGGGCGCACAGCGTGGTACAGCCCTTGCAAATAACCATCACCAAAGCCACACCCTTAACCAAAAAGTCGAACTTACCTTTTTAAGGTTCCCGGTGCCATGTGCAGAGCTGCTGCATTCTCTTAAGCCCGCCCTGAATACACTTCTCAAGACTGGCACAGAGCCGGTGTTAGCCACTGCAAACTTCGCCGTCATCAAGGCAGCTTCTCCCTTCATAGGCAGGTTTCCATCTTCCTATTTTATTTCTACAACTTCAGTTGCTCCCTCCGCACTTGGCGCATACCTTATGCATGAGGAGGGATTTTATGCAAATTTTAAACTGGGGAGTAGACTCTGCGTCGGCTGTAACAGAAGATTTATATCAATGTGTCGTTGAAAATTTTGGCCAGCCTGATTTCTGGGGACGTTACTTATCAACGATCCCTAATGTGAGTGATGGATTAACAGTGGAAGAAATTCGTCGGATTCAAGATCGCGGTATGAAGATCATGCCGATTTATAATAATTTCAGAGAGGCTGTCGGAGCTCGTACGGGCGCTGTCGCTGCTCGAAATGCGATTTTCAAAGCAAGGCAGCTCGGAATCTCGGAAGGAAGCTTTGTGTTTGCAAATGTCGAACGATTTTTCGTAGTAGATGCAGATTGGATCATTGCATGGGTCGAAACGATGTATAACAGTCCTTATCGTCCCGGGATTTACGCCGATCCTGATGAAGGACCTTTTAACGAGGCCTATTGCCAAGCATCAGCATCGAGCTCCCTCGTCCGTCAACAAACGGTCATTTTGAGTGCAGAGCCCGAGCCTGGACCTACGCCGAAAAGACGAGCACCGAAAAGGTTCAACCCAAGTAAACCTGATTGCGAAGCCAATGTCTGGGCATGGCAATACGGGCGCGACGCAGATCAATGTCCAATTGATACCGTGTTAATTGAGCAACGATTGTTTCAGAGTTTATTTTAAGAGTCTGTTCAAAAAGGGGTGATTTTTCCCTTTTTGAACAGACTCGAAGCAATGAGCGGAACCGCTACAGGGTTTTGAGCCTCTAGGAGTGGGGTTCTCCTAGAGGCGTGTAGCGTGTGGAGCCATTGTCATCTTTTTGAACACGCTCTTTAATGCACTTAAATAAAAATGAACTCTACAAGGACATGATCGCAATAAAATGACCAGCAGATCCGCATTTACTTTCCATATGATAAACTACCAAAAGCTTGGATAAAATCATTATCCAAGCCTTTTTTCTGTAATAAAGTTAATAACATACATATCCAAGCTCAAAAGACACCTTCTCCCAAAATATCAGGGATTTGCAACAGTTCAAAAATATCCATAACCTCTTCTCTAACATTCGTAATCGTTACTTTTGTGCCCTGACTATTTAATGTCTGAACGGCATTTAATAAAAGGCCGATCCCCGAAGAATCAATAAATGGGACACCCTCAAAATTCAAATCAACTGATTCAAATGGCTCAATCGTTGGCATGAGTTCTACTTCTATCACTTCCGTACTATCGATATCTAAGTCCCCCATTAGTTTCACCTCAACGGTGTGATTTACTTTGTTAGCCAAAAACCTAATCATACTCTTCCCTCCAGTTTCTTTATCCAAAAGTAATTCGTTCATTTTTATCAAGATAAGCAACTACATGATGCCTTGTTTCTTTAAAGATATGTTTGACATTGCCGATCTTAATAGTCGTACCTTCCATCGCCTTATGAATGATTACTTTTTGATCATATGGGACTGCAATTACGGTAGACGTTCCGATTTCAGCACCCGCCTCATTAATAACAGCTCCTAACTTCCCGTACACTTCTCCACCACGAATAATTCCGCTAATTTCTACTTTTCCTCCTGCATGAATTTTCGTATTCACACAGCCTTTTCCCGTAATCCTTATATCGCCACTGCAATAAAGCTGACTATTTGATGCATTAGCGATAACGATATAGGAATCGGGCTCTACAGGAGTTAGACTTAGTTCGTATAACTCTTTCATTTTTCGAGATAATTTAATGATCTTCTCAAGAGAGATCTGCTCATTGGATAATGATAAAAAGAGTTGCGTTAATTTAACCGAGACTTCTTTCCACTCATTATCATCTAAATAAATGTCAGCCTGCTTAACAACATCAACGTATCTCTTAGCAAGCGGCGGAAAGGTTTTAAATTTCTTTTCCAATAAAATACGAAATAACGGTTGTAAGCCAGCTCTAGTAAAATCGCCATTTTTAAAAGCGGGAGATTGAATAAGTTGATTAATAACAACAATCATTCTCTCTGTATGATGGTGAAGAGTTCCAAGTATATGTCCCAATTCTGCGATTAACATGTTATTTTTCCCTGCTGATATTTCCGAACCAACCATGTTCCCATAAGAAATAATAGCGCCCGACGCAGTAAGCGTTGCTCGATTAACCTCTTTTCGAACAATAATATCTCCTTCAGCCTCCACCAGCATCCCTTCATTGATATGACCGATCACTTCCACATCACCCATGAAATGAATGTTTCCTGAGGCAATATCTACATCCCCAAGATGCGTCAGCTTTTGCATGATAGAAATTTTCACGATCCGACCTCTTTTCTCGATTTGAGGTCTGCCCGATTCAATCGAAACAATCTTGTCATCAACGATTGAGAGTCCTTTTCCTAGTTTCAAGCTAACTGGAAGTGTTTGTTTTGCTAGAAGAGGCTCATTGGTAACCGTCGTTCCACTTTGCCCTGGAATTGGCTCGTGAACAATAGCGACGACTTCACCGCTACTCACGGTAGGAATCGATTTGATTTCTCGATAATCTACACTGCCATCCTCCGATTCTCTTGGACCTACCTGTGTTTCTAAATCAACTTTCACTTCAACCCAGCCATCTTTTCCTTCTTTCGCTTCTATTCCAGTTGCAATCTCAAACGTACCAGGTACATCTGTCTCCATTGCCATTACTATTTCATTTTGGTTAAACCCTTGCTTAACCTTTAACGACTCTAATTTACTGATGATCGCTTCGTAATTCACGTGATTATGAACTTCTTTTATTTCTTCTACATATAAATGGATGTGATAATCTGCCTCTATATTTGGGATACTGCGTTTAATTATGAATCCAGGTTCAACATGTAATACAACTTTTAATTTTTGCTGGTCTATAGTCACTTTCCATTTCGTCTCAACTTCTTCATTTTCTACTTTTAATTCAAAAGTTTCACTCTCTGTTACAATGGCTGTTCTCTCTTTAACTAGTTGATTATTTTTAAAGAGTTTAATATCAGCTGGAACCGTCACCATCGGAAAATGCTTCGGAGACGATTGACAATAGATTTTCCCATCCTCTACCCACGCTTTTCCTGCTTGCGATTCTGAGGTAACATTGAACTCTTTAACGATTGGTTCGTCAAGATTTAAATTAATTAAGTCGATTTTTTCATCTGGAATACTTGAAATCACATCTTCTAATAGATCAAACTGTTCAGAGAGGGTAGGTTCTTTGATCGGTTGAATCGATTCAGATTCTAATTTAACCAGTTTAACGATTGCCTCTTTGGAGCCAATTCTAAGAAAGCCCTTTGTATCATGCTGTAAAATTTCAATGTTTACTTCTTTAATAGTTGTATCTAATAGAGAAAGCCCTAATTTAATAGCCTCATTAATATTTTTACCTTTCGAAACAATACTTTGCATACTTATCCCACCTAAACATTTATTACTGGTGAATTTAAGCTCGTAATATTTGATTTTTCAAAACTCAACTTCAATACGACCATTGTAATATCATCTTTTTGCGGAGCACCATCAGCAAACTGAGTAACTGAATCTATGACACTTTTCTCAATCTCCCCTACATCGCTGTCCTGATGGGTAATAAGGGTTTTCGTTAAACGCTCTAATTGATACTGTTTCCCGTCATTATTTTGAGCTTCTACAATTCCATCCGTATAAAAAAACACGGTATCATTGTTTCGTAACTGGATTGCTTCTTCTTGATATACCTGATTAGGAAGTCCTCCAACCATAATGCCTTTTGCCTTAGGCAGCATTGTCACGGTTCGGTCGTTTCCGTTAATATAAAGTGGCATATTATGTCCTGCATTCGCATAAGTAAGAACCTCCGTTTTAGGGTCCCAATCGGCACAAAACAATGTCACAAATGACTTTAACGTCCTTAAATCGCTATATAATGCTTGGTTCATTGCCGTTAACGTTGAACCAGGACTTGACGTACTTTCTGCAGCTGTTCGAAAAGCCCCTCTCGTTAAGATCATTAGCATCGCTGCTGGAATGCCTTTTCCCATGACATCCCCAATCACTATCCGAATTTTGCCGTTGACTAATGGGTAAAAATCATAATAATCTCCACCAATTAGTCTAGCTGGAAAAGAAGAACCGATCACTTCTCCTTTTTCAAATTTAGGAGTTTGTCCATTCAATAATTTAGATTGGATATTTTTAGCTAAGTTGATTTCTCTTTGTAATGTTTTATCAAAATTTTCAGTCGATTGTTTAGAACTTGGAACAGTTAATCCATTATAAAACATTACGAAACCTCCCCTTGAATCGCTTCTAGTATTTGATATAATCCAACCATTTCAAAAATTTGATGCGTTAATTCATTTACGCCATCGAGTTTAAGTTTGAAATTTTTCTCCTGCGCTAGATGAATCGCATTCATAATGGAACCAATCCCTGTAGAATCCATAAATTCGATTCCAGAAAAATCAATCACTACTACTTCTACATCATCATGGATCTCATCTAGATATGGATCGATAACGGCATTTGTTGAAATATCCAAAATACCGCTGATAAACAGGGTAAGCGTGGAACTTTTTTCTTCTTTTAAGACGGTTAGACTCATAACCAGTCCCCTCCTCTTCTGTTAATCTTTTTAATGAGCCATTCTTACTCATTTTCACAGGTGTTATATTCTAAGGCAAAATCGACCTTCTGTTTAAAATCTCTTTCTTATCGGTCATCTTTAACTTGAAAGAACTTAATTTTTTCATTTAACTCAGTCGATAATTGATCCATTTTTTGTAACGCTTCATTCAACTCTTTTAATGTATCATAGAACATGAGCGTGATATCCGTCACATGGGTCGAATGTTCTTTGACCATTCCTTCGAGTTCCGTTAGTTTCTCAAGAACTTCATTCAAAGATTTTTTGATAAGCGGGCTCTTCTTTCCTTCCAATTGCCCACTACCAAGAGTGTTTAGCTCGTTGTCATGAATCGACATTGACAACCGTTGTAGTTTTTCAAGAGTAATTGAAATTTCTAGTAAAATAGTTTTCGATTCCGAGGTCATAGTCGTTGATGTTTCACCCATCGTCTTTACCGAGGTGTACACTTGTCTAGATAACAAACTAGAAACAATCACAAGTGAATGCGATTCTTCTTTTACACCCATAATTAATTGATGAAAACGTTGAGTCATATCATTAATATTTTCCGCCAACCAATCTAGCTCATTTTTTTCCTTAATTGTTAACCTCTTGGTTAAGTCTCCTTCAGCTACCCCTTGAATATGTTCAACAATATTTTGTAATGGCTTTAACTGACGTCGGACGATGAAGCGGATAATGATAAATAACAAAACGGACGCTAGGAGAAATCCACCTAAGAACAGGAATAAGAATTGATTTCCCATTTGCTTTTGCCTGCTTAAGTCTAAAGTAATGGCCATCACTCGGTCATGAGCGAGTGGTTTAAATAACTTTTTGTAGGACACACCATCTTTTTCAAAGAGTTCACTATAATTTTTATTTTCGCGCTGCACCTTCAGAAGGATTTCTTCATCCTGTTCAAGTTCAAATTGATGACTCCCATACAACACAGGTAAATCGATAGCGGGTTCAACTACGTCATTGTCCTCTCCTCTCAACCATGCAGGAACATTGATTACGGCAATCTCTTCAATATCCATATTTTCAGCGATGATTTTTTCAATCATTTGCGTTGGACCCGCTTGAAAGGTTAGATTGTATATTTCCTCATCAGAAATAAAAGGATTAATCATAAAGTCCGTTGTGCCATCGTAATAATAAGCAAATTTATAATAAATATGCTCAAAGCGCTCTGCTCGAGAGATCGGGCCTACCCAGTAATTATCGAGCGCCGTTCCTTGTTCAACGGTGACGGCTTGACCGGACATTAATTGATCAAATGCCGTGAACCAATAGCCCCAGTCTTTTGAACCCATTTCTAATTGCGTTTCATCAGATGATTGAACTGTCACGATATCATCACCAATTCTTTGCCACAGCGATATTTCTTCAACATCCCAATTGTCGGCTAGTACTCTTAGTTCTTCCATGTTGATGTCTTCTATCTCTTTACCACGTAATTCGGACATGATTCCTTTAGAGGAAGCATACAGGAGATTTTCAATCATATGTTCGATCGTCTCGGCCGATTGTTGCGTTGAGTCCATCGCATGAACGACAACACCCGTGGCGTTATTAATCTGCTCCTCCTGGTAACTTTCCATCTTTAAATTGATCAAGTAATAACCCGTTACAAGAATAATAATGGCGAGTAACCCTAGAAAAAATCCAATTTTAACTAGTAACTGCATCATAATCGTATTTCTTTTCATAACTTCACCCCTAAACATCCCTCTTTTTTATCAACTAACAACTTTCCCTTCTATTTCCTGACTACAATCAAACGTTAAAATAACAGTTGAACCTACCGGTGATGTATAGAGTAAAACTTGCTTCGACATTTTCATCATTAGTGAGAATCCCTGACCCATTGATTTTTTCGTTGAGTAGCCCGCTAAAAGCGTTGTTTTAGGGAGTTCTTCTAGAGAAAATCCGGGTCCTTTATCTTCGATGACAAAGCGCATCTCCTTTTTCTCCCCATCTTCTATCAATGTCATTTTCCCTTCCTCAGCATGCTTGATCGTATTTGTAATCGCTTCTGATAAAACCAGCAACCAACTCATAACCTTTGCTTTATTGAACTCCTTTTGCTCAAAAATCTCTTTAGCTTGATTTCGGCATGTTGGTATATCGGAACGTTCTTTAATCCATCCTTCGTAAAGTACATTTCCAGCTTTGTATGTCGTTACTTCCTCTTCTGAAATCAGCAAGAACTGTCCTTGAGTCGCTGCAAAAATAACCTCTCTATACACGAGCCATGTCGGATCCGGTTTTTCATTATGCTTGGCTGAAACTTCTGAATTCTCGTCAAGTATGACATCTCCCGATAAAAACAAATCTTTCTCAAACATGTCATAGGCCTTTAGCATCGCGTTTTGGATGTCATCCTTTACGTCTAACTTTTTAATCTTCTCCGGTATATTTTCATTTTGTTTGCCCCACTCTAGCATCTGCTCACTCAACTGAAGTAACCGTTCATGATCATTTTCAATCTTACTTTTTTTAAAAGTGGTTCTAGCTAATGATTGATAAAATAAAGAGCTGCCCTCTTCCCTTTTCATGCTTAGATATTGGCTTAATTTCCCGGCAAGAAACCCTCTTTTAGTCATATAAGTTAGCTCAGAAAAGGATAAATCTGATGGGAGAGTCGGAGCACCAAATTGAGAACTCTTTGTTGTATGTTTAAATACTTTATTTAAAAATCGTCTCATTGAATGCTCCTCCTTCTCATTTAAAGTATGTATCCCTAAAAAGATAAAACAAAAAGCCCACCAACTAGATTGGCAGGCTCGAATATAGGCTTGTATCTTACCTATTTTTCTTTCATCCAATCCTTTTCGGTAACTCGGCTGTCATAGCTTCTTGCCTTAGACCCGTAGTTTTGCGTCCTCATTTTTCAATAAGTTTGCCGTTATCGAAGGAAGTATCCTTACTATTGTTTATATCGGTAGTTTCCTACTAGTACTTGAGTGGTAATTTACCCCAAAAGCAATCAATTAATATCAAGACCAGGTAATCTTACCACGACCGTGGTTCCTTTATTTTCTTCACTAGCAATTGAAATCGTACCGTTATGTTGCCAGATGATGCGGTGACATAACATTAACCCTAAACCTGTCCCTTTTTCTTTAATACTAAAGAATGGTTCTCCTAACCGACCTAAGCGTTCTTCTTTCATCCCAACTCCGTGATCTACGACTTTTATGAGAAGATTAGATCCACTGTTACTCACACGAAGCTTGATCAATCCACCATTTTGACTCGCTTCAATACTATTGGTAACTAGGTTCATAAACACTTGCTTGATTTGGACCGGGTCACACTTGACCTGAGGAAAGTCAGCCGCTTCTTCAAGATAGATTTCTACCCTTTTTTCCTTTGCTAGGTGAGCCAGTGATGATTTCACATCTTGTAGCAACATATCGATGTCGACTGCGTCTTTTTGATTGATTGGTGGTTTAGAAATGTTTAGAAACTCTTCAATGTACTTCTCAATCTGATGGATCGAAGAGCGGATAACATCAAAATAATTTTGCTTCAACATTCCTTGTTCGAGTAGATGAACAAACCCCTTTATCGACGTAACCGGATTTCTAATTTCATGTGCGATACTTGCCGCTAATTCACTTACTAGTTGTAGCTTTTCCGCCTTCCAATGGAAATCTTTATCTCTTCGGTTTTCAGTTACAATCATACCTTCAACACAATCATCTATTAATTCGGTTACATTTTCAGCTAGTAAGCCGTATCTAGTTTCAGGATAAGAAGATTGATCGAACTCTAGTCTCGACAGATCCATACAAGTACCAATCACTTCCGTTACTTGTCCCTGATATTTAATCGGTTTTAAAGTGGCAATATAATAAAAGCCGTTCAAGATCGCTTTATAGGTAACCTGCTCACCATTCCAAGCTCTTTCATAATAATGAACTTTCTCAGCAGCTATTTTTTCTGGAAGAAATTCTCTTAGTTCTTTTCCAATCGTATTTGAAGGAAATAGTTCACCCTTAGAAAACGTGTGAATAAAGCGATCATCCACTTTTTTAAATTTGAATATAAAATCTTGCTGAGGGTTTTCTGCATCGTTCTTTGTGATCACATTGAATTCTTCTGTCCATATACGCTCATTATTATTTAAAGTTACACCTTGTTCATTTACAATTTGTGTGATCTCAGGTATTCTTTTTTCTAACTCACTGGCAGGAACTGGTTTACTAAAAAGATAACCTTGTCCTTCATTACAAAGATGCTGTTGCAAGAAAACAAGCTGTTCCTTTGTTTCAATGCCTTCGGCGACAACATTTAGCTTTAAGTTATGTGCCATCGAGATAATCGTCTTCACAATCGTTGCATCGCTTGTGTCATCGAATAATTCACGGACAAATGATTGGTCGATTTTCAACGTATCAATAGGAAATTGTTTCAAGTAATTTAGGGAACTAAAGCCTGTCCCAAAATCATCTATACTGATCTTAACCCCAAGCTTCTTAAATTCATGAAGGGTCGTAATCGTTTGATCAATATTGACTGTCATGCTTTCTGTAATTTCCAATTCTAAAAAGTATGGCTGAAGGTCTGTTTCTTCAAGGATTCTCTTAATTGTTTGTACTAAATTGACTTTTGTAAATTGTCTTGGAGATAAATTAACAGACATCACACATTTAAAGCCATTTCTCTGCCATTTTTTATTTTGTTTACACGCTTCCTTAAGTGCCCACTCTCCAATTGGTATAATTAATCCAGACTCCTCCGCAATCGGAATAAACGTCCCTGGCGAGATCATTCCCCACTCTGGGTGAAGCCATCTGATCAAAGCCTCTACACCGATTATCTCACCCGTTTTTAAATTGACCTTGGGCTGATAGTGTAAGACTAATTCATTTCGGTCTACCGCACTGTGCAACTCCATTTCTAACTTTAATGGGTTGATCGAATCACCGACATCAGGTGGCGAGTAAAAACTAACGCCATTTCCTCCATTGTTTTTCGCTTGATACATCGCAAAATCGGCATTCTTTGTCAGTTGTTCAACTGATGTCCCGTCCTCTGGCAGCATACTGATTCCGATACTTGGGGAAGTATAAACATCAAAGTTATTAACGAAAAATGGAGAAGCAAATAACTGTACGATTTTATCGGATATGTTTGATGCTAAGTTTCGATCTACATTTGTAAGTACAATGACAAATTCATCTCCGCCTTGTCTAAAGAGATAATCACTTTCAGCTAAACAAGACTTGAGACGCTTTGTCACTTCTATTAACAAAAGATCTCCTACATGATGACTCATACTATCATTAATGACTTTAAACCGATCAAGATCTATAAATAAAATAGCTGACGGCTGTCCTTTCTCTAACTCTTCCAAAAGGCATTTCTCAAGCAAAAATCGATTTGGGAGTCCCGTTAAATAATCATAATAAGCCAATTGTTTCATTTCTTCTTCAGACTTTTTCCTGCTCGAAATATCTCGGTAATTAACAATAATCCCGTTGACGTTTTCATCATCAAGAAGATTCATAACACTGACTTCACAATATAACGAGCTTCCGTCCACCTTCTTCAGTCTGAACTCCGCTTTAATTTTACTCTGAGGATCATTTAATACAGATTGAATTACATTTTGTGCGATCTTTAAATCGCCTTCATAAACCCAATCTAAGCAGCTCTTCCCTATTTGCTCCTTAGCCTCATATCCTAATACTTGTTTAACAGCAGGACTTACGTACTGAATAATTCCTGATCGGTCTAACTTAGCAATTACATCAGCGGACTGCTGGATAAGCGTTTCAAAGAGAACTTCACTTTTTCTGAGTTCATTCTCTAACATTTTTATCTCGGTAATATCTTTGGCAACCCCATAAATTCCTAAGACTTCGCCGTTAATCATCGCTGGTCCTACCTTGACAGAAACGAATTTAATCGTTTTACTTTTATGAATCATTCTAAATTCCTTTTCATTTGCATTTCCTTTTAACGCATTAGTGAACGCATTTTTCACAAGATCCAAATCGTTTGCGTGAATATAATTTGAGAAGTGAGAATATAATAACGTCTCTTTCGAAAATCCAGTCAAAGAGGCTAAATCATCATTGATGTCAATAAATTCCCCTTTATAATCCAAAAGAAATAACGCATCTGGATAGTTTGAAAATAAATCTTTATAAAGTACATCTTTGTTCAAATTCTCGACGCTATTACGTTTTCGAAAGGATAGTTTTCTCATATTTTCACCTCAAATTTTAATAAAAGAACGTGTTCAAAAAGGGAAGACCGCCCTTTTTGAACCTTTAATATCTTCTTTCCTAATGCGGAGTTGCAATGGCTTCACTCACTGCGCGTCTATCCGAGAAAACCACTCGGATCGACTTAAAACATTGCAGTGGTTTCGCTCATTGCTTCGAGCTTGTTCTGAAACCTTTAATTTCAACAAGATCAACTTGAGTTACACTTGGATTCACATATTGATAACGACATGTGCAATCTTGAAATGGCTGACCGATACACTCAATTATTTTAAGACATTCTAATGTTTGTAACGCTTGATCGTAAGTTGCTGTTCTGAAAACATTCCGATCACTACATTCACTATTACGAGCGAACAGAAGAATATAATGATTGACTCTTATGAAGTTTTCAAACTTATTTTTTTCCATATAACCCTCTCTTTGTTGATTTAAACGAGTTTATGTTTTTCATATTATACTTACATGTTTATTTTCCAATAAAAGCTAATAATCGTACATCACCTTAGGTTCCCAATTTTCAAATTAAATAGGTCTAATTCACTGAGATTAATATCCTATTTATGAAAGTAAGCAAAAAAAAACCGTACTCTGATTATCCAACTGCTTCCTTTTTTGAGATTGATAGGAGTGTCCTATTGTTGTATAGGAATTTACTCCTATACGTCCTATCAATAATCCTTACTGTGCGTTTTGAAGGGGACTCATAAGGTATTCGATGAGCAAACAACAGAATACAATGACGAGTATAATCTATAATCGCTAAAGAACGTAACGAACGATCGAGGAATACGGAATATATTAAACTGTTAGCAGAGTCTGTTCAAAAAGGGGTGATTTTTCCCTTTTTGAACAGACTCGTAGCAATGATTGGAGATCATATCGCAAGGGCTAAAGGACCTTAAACAAACATGCCACTTTCGTTTCAGTTTAAAGAAAGTCCATCTGGAAATAATATACATATTGAGTTTCAAAAGAAGTTTTCAATTGTACGTGTGTCTTCATAACTGATTCTTAGTAGGAGGAAAATGAATGAGTTTATTGAGAGAACGTTTTACTGAAGGCTATTTAGTATATGCCTTTATCAGGGGTCTTAATTTTGCAATTGAAAGCGATGTAAGAAAAAATGTACAAAATGAGAAGGTAACATTGCCTGGTTTTCGCATTCTATGGATTTTATATTTTCATTCAACTATAAAAATGACAGACCTGACCAATCTAGCTCAAGCGAATATTTCAAATGTGTTTCGACAATTGAATAAACTAAAAGAAGAGGAGTTAGTTGTGATTGAAAATGGCCAGGATGCTCGGACGAAGAAAATCACTTTAACAAAAGAAGGCAGAAAAATTGTACAAAACTTTATAGATGAAAATACGTCAAACTCGGAGTTACAGTTCATTCAGTTAATCGAAAAAATTCCAAAAGAAGATCTAACAAAACTAATTGAGGTTTCCAAATTATTAAGCACTGAATTAATCGGACAACACTTCACTGATTTTGTCATGAAATCATCAACTGATCTATTAAATCAATCCAAGTAAAGAGGTCAACGAGTTTATGATTGACCTTTTATATAGGATCATTAGCTTCATCAAAACTAGAGGAACACTTATTAAAAAAAGCTTGAAGATATGACTATCATCAAGCCTTAAGCTTTGTACGTATTCACAAATACCTACGTTTACAAAGAACCTATCTTTCAAATTGTTTGCTTATTTTAAATATATTACGATGCTTTTTTGCTTCATACAACGCATTATCAGCGTTTTTTAAGAGTGTCGGATAGTCATTACCATTTTGAAGGTAAATGGCTATTCCAATACTGGTTGACATATGGAACGGTTTACCTTCTATGAAAAGGGGGTGTTCAAACGAACGAATAATTCTGTCAGCTACACCTATAATCTTCTCCTCTTGCGTTTCATTAAGAAGAATCGTAAACTCGTCCCCCCCTTGTCTACTCAACATATCTGTATCACGAATACAGTTCTTTACTCTTTTTGAAAATTCGACTATAACTAAATCACCAATGTCATGGCCAAAGTTATCATTAATCGACTTAAACTTGTCCATATCTAAATACATGAAAGCAAATCGCTCATCTGATTCACTTATTCTTTCTGTCACTTGTTTTTGGAACATTCTTCTGTTAGGTAATTTAGTCAGTTCGTCATGAAAAGCTAGAAATTCTAACTTTTGCTTTAAAGATACGGTTTCCTTTAATACTTGCTGCAAATAGTAGAAAGTAAGAACAAAGCCCAGAATAGATATAACAAGTAATAGGACCCCAAACCATAAATAACTAATGTAATTTGTTTTTTGTGTTTCTATAAGTTTAAAAATTAATTGATAGTAATCATTTGATAAGGGCTGTAAATAGAAGGTTTTAAACTCTTCAAATTCCCTATTGGCTTCAATTAGTAACCTCAGAGCTTCAGTATCGTTGTTTTCCTGACTCAAACTAATGGCTGCTTCAAAAATACTCCAATAAAGTTCCCATTTCTCAATAATATTGCTATACACACTGTCATTTTCGATATTTAACTCCACTTTCATTAATATAACCATCAGTTCATCAAATGTTGATTCAATTTCTTTATTATAATCATTCATTTCTTTATTACGTTTCGATAGGATGTGTTGTTGCCCTAAAAAGTTCAATCTAGAAGTCGAATATTCCAATCTAAGAATGGTCTCAGCCATTTCTATTGATTGAGCGTGTAGTTCATGGTTATCCTTATAGGTCTGATAAGCATTGAATAATAAAAAACACGATAAAAATAACATAAGGAAAAACAAACTAATAAATGCAATGTAAATTTTAATTTTTACTTCTTTCATACTTTCTCCTATCACAAATTCGTTATTTTTCACTTAAGATTGACTTCTTACAAGTAGCATTATGTCCTAAGAGCAATAAATAGACAATAACGAATGATTCCTATATTTAGCAAATCACTCCCTAATTTAGTAGGAACAAAACTCTACTTTCACCCTTTCTATTTCCTTCTATGAGTATTGGTATTACTTTACTGATCGACCGTATTATAAGGTCTGCTACTCACAGCCTTCATATTGATTATTAATCCCGTATTATCAATTAAAGTGATTCAATACTTGTATTCCTAATTACACCTTGAATAACAGAAATTACACAATTGACAACAGCTAATATCAAAAGCGAACTACATAGCTAAGTCAGAGGCCGCTGAAAAAGTCCCTTTTAGCAGATTCGAGGAAGTAGCAATGGCTCCACACGTTGCGCGCCAGCTACGAGAAACCCACTCATAGCAGGCTTAAGACAAAGCAACGGTTCCGCTCATTGCTTAAAGACCACTGAAAAAAGGTGAAAACCGTACCTTTTTCAGTGGCCTCGCTAAGTCAGGCTTCTTTTTGTTTTAAAACATTGATAAAAAAAACGAGTATAAACCCTATGTGAGTTCATACTCGATTTAATAGGCTTTTTCAGCCCGTTAATTTTTATTTGCATTCGCAAATAATTTTTAAAATATGAGCCATAATATGACCAAACCCTTTAAATCTTATACCGTTTTATCTGTATACGTTCAAATAGTGAAAACAAGTTATCATTAAAGGAGGTGATCATAATCGCTAGCTATAATAAAGAAAATACAATCATCCTCTCGTCTTGCATCATTACAATCGTATTACTATTTAAATATATCCCTAAAAATAAAGTGAGAGAAGCACATGTTCCTTTTCTTTTTCAACAGACTGTAACATGGTTCTTTGGATTACTAGTGGTAGAGAAGAATTTTATTAAATATCCATATAGACCCTATTTCAAGAAATCAAACAAATCCGGTTTCTCTTTTGAATATTTTATCTATCCAGCCTTAACTTCACTTTTTAACGTCTGTTATCCAGAAAAGAGAGGGATCTTATTTAAAGCATTCTATACTTTTTCATATAGTGGTGCTGTTACATTGTTTGAAATATTAATCGAAAAGTATACAGACTTGATTACATACAAAAAGTGGAGTTGGCACTGGAGCTTTATTACCATGTCTTTCACCTATTATCTTTCCCGCCTTTACTCCCGGTGGTTCTTTAAGAGTTTGTTCAATAAGGGAAGACCGCCCTTTTTGAACCTTTAATATCCTCTCTCCTAATGCGGCGTTGCAATGGCTTCACTCACTGCGCGTCTATCCGAGAAAACCACTCGGATCGACTTAAAACATGGCAGTGGCTTCGCTCATTGCTTCGAGTTTGTTCAAAAGAACTCTAAAGGTTGGATTGAGGAGGTTAATCCTTAATGTTGGTTAACCTTTTTATTATTGGGGCATTGTAATTAGCGAAGATTAGGCAATAGGTTGTCGTTACAAAGAAAAAAAACCCGCCTAGTAGCGGGTCCATTAATGAGAAGGAGAATAACCTAATTGATAGATCATCGCAATCGCTTGAGAGCGATCACTCACCCCAAGCTTTTGGAAGATATGAGTAATATGATTTTTCACTGTGTGTTCGCTGATATATAAGTTACTCGCAATTTCACGGTTATTAAAACCCTTTAAAAGCTGATTTAAAACTTCTACTTCCCTTGAAGACAGATTAAGCTTCTTCTTCAAAATGCTTTCCCCATTTTGGATAGTAGGCTTGCTACTAGTAACGGGCTGACGACCAAAATCTAAGGAAATCTCCGTTTCAACCATTGACCGTTGATTGACATAGTCTACAAACTTTTCTTTCAACTCTTCCCTTATATTCGGAATCTCTTTAATGACTATTAAGTTTTCATTTTGAGTAACAAAACAATAGATCATTGCTAAAATTTCACTATCTTTACTAGTTCCAGCTTTTTTCGCAAGGACATTTTTAAATTCAGCAAAAATCGAAAGTAGTTTATCGTCACTCAAGTAATTCTCAAGTAATGTAGTCTCAAAATAAACTAGTCCACTTATCTTCTTTAACGACAGATAATCTCCATCATTCAAGTAGGAAGTAAAATCCTTTACATGACTTTTTATTTTCATTGATAACTTATATTGGACTTCGTTTTGTTGACTCATCGCTTCCTGTAACAACTGGATAACTGAATCGTCTGTTCCTGTTCCGTCCTCCTGTTGACAGAGGTGAATCGAAATGCTTCCCGCTACAGCTAAAGTAGATAAGAAAGCTTTATATTTTTCTGGATCATGCTTATGTGTTAAGCCAATACATAACATCCCGAAGAAGTGATCATTGAAAGATAACGGAAACTCTAACACTTCATTTCCCCAATTCGTTTTCCCAAGTACCGGTTGCTTTAAGTTCATGTCCTTGTTTAAATCGGAAAATGCTCTTTTGGCAACATCATAGCCATAATCGTTTATTTCTGTGTTCGCTAGACCTCTTGAAACAATATCAACTTTAGAATCATTTTTTCTCGATTTAAAGACAATACAAGCAAAAGGGCCCCTCATAATATTAATACTAATATCAACAAGAATATAGAGAACCCTTTTAATATCCTTCACGGTCGTCATGACACGAAAAACTTCATTGAATGTCGATAACTCCATTAAATGATTTTGGAGGTTTTCCCTAAGGTTTTCGGAAGTAATTAAGACACTGAGCAAAGATGAATGCATTTTAACTGGTTCTAAAATGTCGGGATTTTTCATTTCATGTTTGGTGCTTCCCCCGAACAATATTCCAGCCACCTTTTCCTCAACAAAAATAGGTACGCAAAATAAACTTTTTGGGTAAAGGCCGTACCGATTAAAAAAGTTAATTCGTGGGTCATTGTTCGTGTCTTTCCAAAATTGAAATTGCTGAGTCGCAATCGTGTGTCCGAGGAAGCCTTCCCCCATTGCAAAAGTAAGCCCTTTAAATTGTTCGGTATGATCACCGAGGATCGCTTCAATCCGATAGTAACTATCATTATTTTCAATTGCTAGTCCGATAAAATTGAAATCCGAATGAAGATGGTACAACCCTTCTAAAAAAGAAGAGGCTGTGGCCTTGCCCGTTCGAATGTTTTCAAGCTTGCCATGGATAAAAGCAAACGTGTCACGCTCCGTTTTCTTTTCTACCTGTGCATTGATAAATGTCTCAGTTACCTCTGTCAAGGTAGAAGCTAGCTTGAGTTTTTTATTTTTTTCCTCTTCAGATAGCTCTCGTACTAGTTCGAGAGCCTCCATTAAACCTCTTATGTTTGAATAATGTTGCAAGGCGTATTCACCCACGAGTTTTCGTGTCAATGGTTCTAAAAAATAACCTGCAATCAGATAATTACAAATTTGATCATTTACTCGTATTGGAGAAACGATTAATTTTAAGCCCATTCGATTATCGACAACAGTTGGCTGACGAATGGACTGTAACGGTTCTAAAAAGCTCTTATAATGATCCGTTGTCCCCCATTCGCTATGAAGTAAACGAGATAAAGGATTGTTATTCGATATGTCTGTTATTTCATTTCCATCTACATCTATAAGGACCATGCTTAGATCCATTAACTTCGCATAAGCATCCTGAACATCTTGAAGAAAGGTTACGCTTGCTCCCATGACTCCACCTTTCCTAAATCTAGATTTACAGGTTGAATATATCGGTAAATAGCCGTTTCACCTGAACCAATCACTTCTAATACCATACTTGAAACCAACAGATCTAGTGCATCGACTAAATCTTCGGTATTTCTTCCAAGTCGAGTCGCTAAGCCTTTTATCGTTTCGTATGCGTAAGGGTTCTCTTGAAAAAACAATGTACACTCCACTTGCAGCGGATTGAAATGAAAAGCAACCATTTGATCATCCCCCTATAAAAACCTAATGAAAGGTTTAGATTGTATATTCTCAACTAGTAATGGCTGTGACATATTCCCTTGTGGTGATTTCTTCAGTTGGAAATACTGGTAGTTCCCATCAACCCATGTTTGAAACACCCCATTACAGGTTCTTTCAAGAAAGCTTGCCGTTTCTGGGCCAATCTCCGTAAAGTTCGTTAAAGCAAGCATGCTCATGCCTTGTGCACTAATAAAGGCAACTTCTTCAGTAAAGTGGCTCGTAACAAAGTCTTTGCCTCTTTGAGAAACAAGGGTATTTAGATCATAAAACATAAACCACGTTTCCCCTTGATTAATTCTCTCTGAAACAATCGAATTTAATTTCCCTTGCATGGTGTTCTTATATTCTTTATTATCCATTTTGTTGACTTGAATCACAGCCGATTTATAGGATTCTGGAACTGGCCGATCATAGTGTTCAATAAAATAAATCCGCTTCTGTTGGACTACTTCATCAAGATCAACACCGAATAAACGATAGATCTCTTCATAGTCGCATATGCTTAATAAGCTTGATAACACCATGATCACATTTTCACCTGCAAGAATTCGGCTAGTCACAATCGAAGCAAGCAAATATTTATAATTAGCCTTACTGTTTGTATCTAATACAAAAGCAGTCCCTCTTGGAATTCCACCAGATAACATCTGATCTAGGCTAGGTATTCCCGTTGTTACATTCGCTTGGTTGTCAGTGACGACCATATCTTCAATCATCGACAACGCTGGCACAAGGTAAACGCCCGAATTGGTTATTCGATAAATATGTTCGCCTTCTTTAATTTTACAGCCGCGCATTTTTAACACTTCTAACGTTCTCTTCCGATAGATCGTATGATGCTCTTTCAAAGAAAGTTGGACGACCCCATCGACAACATAACTGACAAAAGGGATTTCTTTTTCGTGAAGCGATGTCCGTTCATTTATTAACAAAGAAGTTAATGAATACTTACGGAGTATATTCCTTAACGTATAAACGGTCTCTCTTTTTTCTACTTGACTTTCAATCCCAAAATGAAGCAAATTCAAACTGTCAATCACGACTCGTTTACAATCGATCTCTTTAATAATTTGTTCAAAAAGACCATTTTTCTGCTTCATCTGAGTAATGAGCACCTCAGGTGACATACAGATGACACGCAGTTTATTTTCCCTTTCGAGTGCTTTTAAATCCCAACCAAATGAGTTCATTTCTTTATAGATTTGATCAGGAAATTCTTCAAAGGTTATATAAACTCCCGCTTCATCATGTTCCTTTGCACCATTATATAAAAATTGCATTCCTAATATCGTTTTTCCAGTACCCGGTGCCCCGTCTAATAAGGTAGCAGAACCAGTCGGTAATCCACCCGTTAAAATGACATCGAGTCCATCTATTCCTGCTTTTGTATATGTCACCATAATGAATCTCACTCCCATTTGTAACAAATTATAGGTAAACCATTCATTATTTCACGGATAATTAGTAGTGAGATTAAGGAATCTCTTTTTAACTACATAAAGTAAGATGGCACCTAGAAAGTAGCCATCCTTTAGCTTAATACGTTTCGTTCGGTAACTCGGCTACCATCGCGAAGTTGCTTTAGGCCCGTAGCTTTGCGTCCTTATCTTTAGATAAGTTTGCTATTATCGTGAAAACTAGTCTCTTTTTTGAAAGTCCATGATGTTATAAGATCCCCTAAATATTTTAACACGTTTGTCATCACGCGACTAGAATGAAGGTCAATTTACGATGGAACTTCTCAGCTTGGGGTAAAAAGACAAAAAAGTTATTAACTATTAATTGTAGGTGTGAATTGCAATAAAATTTTCGTCTCCTCTTCTTCCTTTGTATAGCAATTACGTTCTCGATTGTATTAATACCACTAATCCAGTTATTTATGTGAATAACGTTAGTTCTAGAAGACTAAAACGGCATAGGGCCAATGGCTCTTTTTGCCGTTAATCTATCTGCTCTATTCACTATAGCTTTCTCCACTCAATCGCACCTGTTAGTTTCACCTTAGTACTTGCAACTAACAAAAAAATAAGAGAGTGCGGAATCTCCGCACTCTCTTACTCTCTTCCTAATTTAAACTTAAGCCTCAGACTCAATCAACCCGTATTTCCCATCTTTTCGCTTGTAGACAACGCTTGTCGCTCCGTCTACAGCATCTGAAAAGACAAAGAAGTTATGACCAAGCATATCCATTTGCAAAATTGCTTCCTCGGCATCCATTGGCTTTAAATTGAAGCGCTTTTTCCGAACCACTTCTAGTTCATCCTCAGGCACAGCGACTTCATCTTCTAGTTCAAGTGGCTCCAGCTCATTTTTAAACATATATTTCAAGCTTCCCTCTTGACGAAACTTGCGATTCACTTTTGTTTTATGCTTGCGGATTTGTCGTTCTAATTTTTCTACAACTTTATCAATAGCCGCATACATATCTATATGGACGTCTTCACCTCGTAGCAATAGTTGAGGCATCGGAATCGTGATTTCAATGATATGCTGATTGTTTAAAACCTGCATACGCACATTGACGTCTGCAATTGGTGTCGTATCAAAATAACGCTCAAGCTTACCGACTTTCTTTTCCACATAGTCTCGTAAAGCTGGAGTTACTTCCAGGTTCTCACCACGGATATTGTAATTCATGAACAACTCCTCCTTTTCTATGTACTTATTTCTCTATACCCCAGACTAAGTCCTTCTTAAACATGAAAAACAATTAAAAATATGAAGGTTGTAAACTATTATATTAAAAAAAGCTCATTCTAGAACACTAGAATGAGCCGTATCGTTTTTAGCTATTATTCATTTCCAACAGGAATGTGAATTAAAGCTTAACTACGTTCGCAGCTTGTGGACCACGAGCACCTTCAACGATTTCAAATTCAACGTCTTGACCTTCGTCTAAAGACTTGAACCCGTCTGAGTTGATAGCTGAGAAATGTACGAATACATCGTCCCCATCTTCGCGCTCAATGAAACCAAAACCTTTTTCTGCGTTAAACCATTTTACTTTACCTTGCATCTTTTCACATTCCCTTCGTAACTAAAATACTTGTGGATCTTTTCCACACTTTAACTATAACAGCGCTCTCAGACCGATGTCAAACCTTTAAACGTCTGACAACTCGCCAAAATTCAACAGATCTTGACTTCAATTGATTACGCTTACATTTGTCACGAAAGATAGTTTTAACGTTTTTAAAAATGTTATGTGTAATAATCTATCAAGATCCATTGTCCTCATCCTTTTATACTATTACAATAGAGTCAGATAATGGTAAATACTAACAAGGAACGACATAAACCATTAGAAATAGATCCGACCTTATACCTCATTTCCCTAGATGATTGCGACTACTCCTACATAGCCCCATTACTTCGCGTTCACTAGGGTTGAAAAGTGTCGAAGCAGCTCACTTCTTTGAGACTTTGCCCTTCGCTCTTTTATATAATAGGATGATTCAAAACATGCTTGATCGTAAATGACACAAAATATAGTACATACATCAAAAAAGACACCCTATATATTGTGAACATTCGATCAAAGCATTGTAAATGAATCATCCTCTTTCCATTTAAACCTTTTGTCTCTATATAAATAAGTAAAACTTTGATAAAATTTGGAGGTGTTGTGTAAAAAAAACAAGGGGGATCATGCATGAGGAATTTAAAACACTGGTTCGTTATTCTTTGCTGCTTTACTATTTTAGCAGCCTGCAGTGAAACGACATCAGTAGAATCTACAGACCCTTCAGAAAAAGAAACAACGGAGGAAGTACCAAGAGACTTGACTGTTGAAGAGATCTTACAAAAGTCAATGGAAGCCATGGAAAACGTTCAAAGCCTATCAACAGAATTGAACATGACCCAAGACATGGCGTTACCAGATCAAGAAAGCTACTCAACCAACATATCCGTTTATATGGAAATGACGCAAGAACCTTTTAACATGTATCAAAAAATGGCGATGGAACTACCTGAAGTCGGCAAAACAGAAATGGAATTTTACATGGTCGAAGATGCCGTATATTATAAAGACCCAATGGAAGATACATGGTTCACCTATCCAGATGATCTAGCACAGCAATTACGCGAATTGGAAACATCTCAATTTGGTACAGATGAGCAATTGGCCTTGCTTCTTAAAAACACAGAAAACTTAAGCCACACAGAGGATAACGACCATTACATCATTACAGTCGAAGGCGCAGCCGATTCACTTCAAACATTCGCCCAAGAACTCAACCGCCTTGTTCACGATGACATGGCGGGAGACATTGATCAACTTATGCTCATGTCAGATATAAAAGAATTAAATTACACCCTTCATATTGAAAAAGATACATTTCTACAAACAAAAATGGATATGACGATTGCGTTTGAGCTAACAACCGAAGGCGAATCGGTTACGATTCAGACACGTACACATGCGACGTTCAGTGATTTCAATGATTTTACTAAAATTGAAGTTCCAGCAACAATTGTTGACCAAGCGGAAGAGTTTGACTTGAGCTTGTCTGAATTTGACGTAGTCGGTGAAGAAGAGGATACAGAGGAATATTGAAAAGAGGTGACGCAGGGCGTCACCTCTTTTTATTGATTTTGGATAAAACTCACCATAAAAACCAATGAAAAAGAGAAAGAAAGAGGGGCTCATAAACGAGGCCACTGAAAAAGTTCCTTGTAGCAGATTCGAGGAAGCAGCAATGGCTCCACACGTTGCGCGCCAGCTATGAGAAACCCACTCATAGCTGGCTTAAGACAAAGCAACGGTTTCCGCTCATTGCTTAAAGACCACTGAAAAAAGGTGAAAACCGTACCTTTTCAGCGGCCTCCTCATAAACGAGTCCTTCTTTCAAGCTATTATTTATGATTTTTTCACTCACTATACTTTAAATTAGTTGACAAGCAGTTTCAACTCGTCGGCTCGTTCAGCTAAATGAGAAGCAAAGATGCTAACTTCTTCAATGCAGCTAGTTGTTCTTCTGAAGCGGCAGCTACTTGCTGTGAATGACCGGAAGACGATTTTGCCGTATTCGCCACTTCATCCACAGATGCCGTCACCTCTTCAGTGCTTGCTGACATTTCCTCTGATACGGCTGTCATATCTTCAATTTGAATCGATACTTGTTCAATTTGCTTTAAAATATCAGCAAAAGACGACCCGACTTCATCGATTAAAGCGATTCCGCCTTTTACATCTTCTTTACTTTCACTCATCGATTTGACTGCGTCATCTGTGTTTCCTTGCATCCGGTTATTTAATTCATGAATTTTCATCGCTGATTACTAAAATTACAACAGGGAGACTTCTATTCATAACGTAATAGTACGGGTATTTTTCTGGGATTATTGGAGTCGATGTTTCCCGGCATTCATTTTTAAAGGCAAAAATTGAAGTTTTTCGAAGCGTTCGTTTGGTAGGTTGATTTGGTAGGCCGGGACATAGGTAGATGGAGTGTCATCGTAGACAGCAATCGAACTTGCTTTTTCTATTGCGGAGTGTGGCGCACTTGAGCTCATACTTTATTTTTTACACCTTTCAATTTCTGTAATTGGCAAGTTCGTTAGCTCTTTAATTTCGTCTATATCAAATCCCTTTTCTATTCCTCTGCGTTCCCAAGAGCCACTTTCCATAATTTAACTCTCCTCTTCTTTCGACATTTGTTTGATTTCTGCTTGTAGTTTCAGTTCTTCAGTTTGAGAGAGACGTAAATAAGATTGGATTTTTTTTGCGCTAAAAAGAAAAAGAGCAACCTTCTTGTCTTCTCCGTGCACGCTAAATTGTATTTCTATAAATCTATCAACAAAATCTAATAATCTTCGAGGAGTGACTAGATAGAAAGCGGCAATTCATTTATTATATTTTTACAAATTAAATAGACACTTGTGGCATCATATTTTTTTCCTAACTTTGGATTCCAATACCTTCCGTGCGCTAACCAATGACGATATTTTAATGCTCCAATATAGTCACTAATGTAGCCTTTAAAGTTAGGATATCTCATCTTCCAATTTTCTAATATCATTTCTTCCAAGCTAATATTAGCTGCTTTTTCCTTATACATGTCACGGAAGTCACGACTTAGATCATCTTTTAACCTTTCAGTAGCTCTTATCAAATAATCCATTCTAAAACGAGCTTCTATTGCTGCGATCATACTAAGACAAAATGATAATTCAACCTCCCTAAGTAAAGCTAAAAAATACTCTTGCACTTCTTGACGCGACATACCAACAAACTGTTCAGGTATTATTTCTTCATTTAATACTTGTTTTCTATACAATTGTATAGATTCTGTATTGAGTTGAAACCAACGAGCAAGATCCTCGACATTTTGATTTTCTCCAGAGAATCGGTAGCTTTGATTAGACATTTCTAATTACCGATAATAAAGATTGCGTAAACGTTTCTTCATTTAACGGAATATATTGAACATTCGGCGGAGGCGTAATGATTTTCCATCCAAAATCATTAGGAAGAGAAGAGGTTGATTTATTGGTCTCATTCAGCGCTTTTTCACCTGTAGAATCTACTACACGAACAGTTACATTCGGTTTATTTAAACGCTTATCGACTAACACAAACCGAACTGTACCATATGTGCCTTTCATATCAATTCGTCCTCTAGCACCGATTAACATCGTTCCGATTGGTTCAAGAACCACCCTCTTTCCTTTAAGGGAAATATTCATCTTTTTAACTTCATATTCTCCGATGTCCTCTTCATTAATGACTAATGTATCCAAAGTAATCTTTAAATTCGAGTTATCCCTTTCAGTAATTGGCTTCAACCATTCGGTAATGTTACGATAAAAATCATCAACTGCCGTTAACCAATCAGTCTTCTCTTTCTCCCAATCAAAATTATTACCTTCATTATTATCATCATTTAAGAACTCTTCTAAATCCTTCAAACTCATTGATATACACTTCCCTTTTTCATTTTAATCCACTTATAGCCTTTTCTTGACAGGAACTTTCTCAAGTTATAGATGTTTCATTTTCTGTCGTAAAGTCGATTACTTTTAATAACTATTTATTTAACTTATCTTTGCCATTTTCTACATTAAATTGTGAGAAGAAGCGTTTCTATAATCAACTCCAAAAACCCCTCCCCCGTTTGTTTCTTTAATTATAGCATGATTCGAGTAATTATCAGAAATACATTGACAAATCACTTGACACCAATTTGATTATAGAATTCTAACTATCGACATAATCTAAGGAGTATGAAAAAAGAGCTACCGCGATTGATTGCGATAGCTCTTTCTGTCAGTGACACTACAGGTGGAAAAATCAACGTTTTTGTCCACTTGTGGTGCCACCCAATTCGGAATTCGTTGAACATCTATTGCTCTTTGAACAAACGTATGCTCAAACTTATAACATATGTACCGTTTTTAGGTGGATTTTGTTATCAGACAAGGATAACTTCCGCTATTTTGCGCTGAAAAGAAATAGAGCAACCTTCTTGGCTTCTCTGTGCACGCTTCAAGTGTATTTTCTATTATTCTTCTAATCTATCGACAAAATTTAACAATCTTCGGAGAGTGACAGGCACCGAAGCCTACGAACGTTTAGATGAAGTCGGTGAAGAGGAAGAAGTTGTAGCAGAATATGTAGGAGAGGTGGCGGCGCCTCTTTTTCATCAGTTATCGAATAAAGAATCAACTTCTATTGTAAAACCAGGCAACGTTGCCACCGCAACAGAGCGTTCCTTATCATAGTAAGTAGGCTTGCCAAATCCGCCCTCTCCGAGCAAAAAGACTGTCACTATTTGATCAAACGGGTGCACGAGCCAGTACTCTTTTACCGCATACTTTTCATACAGCTGATATTTACGGATATAATCATGTGCAGCGGTCGAAGGGGAAATCACCTCAATAATCAAATCAGGCGCTCCCAAACAACCGCGCTCATCCAACTTTTTCTGATCACAGATCACACTCAAATCTGGTTGAATAACCGTTTTAATGTCCTCATCGTTAGGTGAAACAGTCTCGGTCAGCCTTACGTCAAATGGAGCCACATAAACATCACAATCGTGTCCCTTAAGAAAATTAGCAAATTGTCTTCCTAGCTCTAATACTAAACGCTGATGTTCACGGGATGGTGCTGGAGTCATCGCATAAGGAATTCCATCCATTAACTCAATCTGTTCTCCCTCAGTCCACTGCAAATAATCCGCATATGAATATTTCCCAATGTCTTGTTGACGTTTTGCTACCATACTAAGAGTCCCCCTAACTTTTTTCTACAGTGTATCATAGGTCTTCATCAATTTAACATTCAACTCAACTTAAATTGATTTTCTATTGTTGTAATCAGCTAATAAGAAAAGAAGAGATAGCTCACTCTAGAGCTACCTCCCCTCCCCTCACACCCCACGTTTATCAAAAAAGACACCATCCGAAGTCGGTCCATCATAAGGATTTTCATATTTACGAACTTGTACTTTTTTCGTTTTCAATTCTGAAAGATTGACACGAATCTCTGCTCGAATTTATTCCAATCGTTCATTCAAATGTTTATTTAATTTAACGAGTTCTTGTCCGAGTTTTTTTTCTGGTTCGGATTGTCGGATTGTAAAACTTAATGAACCGACTTTCATTACCTATCACGCTTATCGATAAAAGCTCCCTCGGTTGTTGTCATATCATAAGGGTTCTCATATTTTCTATTCATCTTCTTTTTTAATGACATCTTATCTATATCTATTTTAATTTTTGCTTTTAAACGTTGTAGATGCGCTACAATTTCTTTATTCATTTCAACTATTTTTCTTGCTGCAATTAATTCTTCTGCTGTTTTTGCAGGTGAATCGATCGAGGCAATAGCACCCTCACGTTCTTTCAAAAGATGCTCAATTTTAACGATATCTTCATCACGTTGTTCGTTATCAGCGAATGTCAGCGACTTTAACAATTGTAACAGCTCGTCCGACACCTCAACCAAACGAAGGATCGTTTGATTCATTACGCTTTAACCTCATGACGCTTTTTACGATCAATTAATAACGCTTCTTTCCAAGTGTCACGGAAGTCTTTAATCAGTTCCTCCGCTTCATTGAGCTTTTCTACACTATTTTCTGTGTTGGCATCCGTTAATCTAGATAAAATAAAATCATATAACGTTAACATGTCTTTACCTAGTTTCGTATCGGTTTTTAAAGTAACCATGAGCTCTCTAATAATATTTTGAGCTTTAACTAGATTTTCATGACGCGCTTGGATTTTCCCTTGCTCAATTGACCTTTTTGCGATTCCAACAAATTTCAAACATCCGTTATAAAGCATCAACGTCAACTCTCCTGGAGATGAAGTGACTGCTTTATTTTGTTGGTAGGCTTGTTGCGGATTACCTATAGCCATGTTAAATTCATCCTTTCAAATTTACATTCCACCAGTTAACTGGCTCATCAACGCATTCCCTTGTGCATTAGCTTGATTCATTGCTGTTTCCATGCGTGTAAATTGGCTCCAGTAGCGTTGCTCTATTTGAGCTAATCTACGCTGAAAATTATTAATCTGATTATCCACATTTAACAATTCTCTTCCTAATGTAAATTGTTGATTAGTCCGATTGTTGTTACCAGCACGACTTACCACTTTATTAATAGTGTCATTAATGGTAGTCCGTAGTCGACCAACTATTCCTGTTTGACTCTGGATCTCACCTTGTTGCTCCGCCGTACGATCTTCCGGCTTAACATCGGTTAATGTCTTATCAGCGACGTTATTGAACAATTGATGAACTGAATCCGGATCATCCTCTAATGCTGCCCTTAACTTTGCTTCATCAATCTCTAAACGACCTCCATCACGGAAGTTTTTAGTAGTCGTAATCCCAACTTGTGTAATCTGATTAAATTGACCAGATGTTGATACCGGAGTATATATATCATTTCTCATTTGGGTTAACATCGATGAAAGCATTGGATCACGGCGAAGTAACCCACTTTTCGCTTTTTCATCCCAAAGCTCAGCCTCACGCTCTGAGATCTCTTGACGTTGCTCATCTGTAAGCGGAGGGAAATCACGATGTTTCGGCTCAGATAATTTAGTTTGAATCTCAGCTATCATTTCATTATAATTGTCCACAAAAGCCTTAATCTTATCAAAAGCAGCATCCGTATTTGATGACACATTTACCGTTTCAAACACACCATTCGTAGGCTGAGTTACATTAAACGTCAATCCACCAATAGTGATGCGGTTTGAACGAGATTCCTCCGTTATTGTTTCACCTGCAAATAGAGGATTTTGAAATTCAACTTTCGCATTTACTCCAGCAGCCTCATTCCCCTGCTGTATATTTAACACATCATTGAGAAAGCCTGTATTGCCACCAAAAACAATTTGTCTATTTACTCCGTCAGCATCTAGCTCACCATTAAATTCTCCAGTTTCTTTTCTTTCAATTACGACACGATCAAAAGCAGAGTCATAATAGGCACGAACACCGATATCAGAGTCATTTATTTGTTTCAAATTTTCATTCAGCGATTTAGTCGTATCTATTGTGACTGTAACCTCTTTTGCTGCACCTGTTGTGTCAAACGTCTTTACTGAAAATTGCGTACCGTTATAGGCACTAAGATCTCCGACAGCATCAGTCTGGGCATCTAATCTTGTTGAAGCACTAAATTCAGTGCTTCCCGTTGTAATATTTGCAGCACTGATATTTCTCGTTTTAGTTGCGACTTGATCGACTTTAAAGTTATATGTGCCGTTCTGCACACTTGAGTTGGCCGTAACTGAAAACATTTGCTCGTTTGAAGAATTTGCCACACGTGTATTTAATGAACTACGAAGACGAATACTTGCTGCAGACTCTTCAAGCGTACGTAATTTCAAGTTCATATCACGATAAGCATCTCGTTGCCACTCAACCGTTTGCTTTCGTTGGAAGAAACGATCAAGAGGCTGCCGCTCCACTTGCATGAGTTGTTTGATCATTGACTCCGTGTCAATTCCCGAGGCTAATCCACCAATTTGCATATTTCACACCACTTTCTAGATTCTTTTATCAATAAATAAACCGATTGTTTCTTTCATTGCTGCATACATATCTAATAGTTTCTTAGGTGGAATTTCTTTGACGATTTCGTTAGTTTGTTGATCGATGATCGCTACGTAATACTCGTTTAACTCTTCATGAAAACTAAACTTCAACTGAGTATTGCTCGCTTTTAAGAATTGATTGAAACTATCTACTTTCCGTTCCAAATCTTCCTTTTTTACCTTCTTATCCTTTGGGAGACTGTCCTCAAGTCCTTGTTGTCTCTTATCCGGCGATTCAGTCATTGATTTATCTATGTCAATTCCATTATTAACTATTATTGGTAAGCTACGACTTACTTCCACCGTATTCACTCCTTAGATAAAGTTACTATTCTTTATATCGGTTGTTTGGCAGTTATTTTAAATAGTATTTAATAGATTATTATAAATTCATCTTATTTCCCCTTATTACATCACCATACATTGTAATATCATTAGTAAATATGTAAGAAAAAAGAGACTCTAGATAATACTAAAGTCTCTAATTCATTCTGTTTATCTGTTGTTTTCTTTTAAACTACTTTTTACTTTTTTTGAACCTCTAACTAAATGATCGCCTATCATGCCACGGAATTGTAAAAGTGTTTCTCCTTCAACCCAATCGAAATCTTCTCGGTTAAATTTGAAATGGCCTTTTTCTGCCTTTTTCTGATCGCCATTTTTCTCATCAATGGCTGCGACTCCATTTAAGGTTACACTTTGTAGCTCAAATTCTTTAAGCAGTTCTTTCAAATACTTTTTACCGTATTCTTTTTCATACTCTTTTGAAAAAGAGACTTGAACGGTGAATTTCCCCTTATTTTCTTTCATAACAACTGGGGTTACTTTTATCTCAACAGGAATATAGACTGTGATCGTTTTTTCGATCGTTGTTACCCAGCCAGCATGATCCTTCACTGTTAACGTGAGTGTATAAGTACCCGGTTGATCAAAACTGTACTCTTCTCCATTTCCAAAGCGAGTTCCATTAACAAGGAGCACTTCACTTTGTACACCAGATACGTGATCCTGAGCTGAATAGTTTAAAGCTAAGACCGTTTCTAATTCATACTCATCCTCAAAATCCCAGATAACTTCTGGTGCTGTTTTGTCAATTTTCACCTCTAGCGTTTGTTCTTCTTCTTCGTTACCTGCTTCGTCTACACTATAAAACGTGATTTGACTAATTCCTTCTTCAGTTACTTCAAAGCTCGTTCCTTCTATAAAATCAGATCCATTTATTGAATAGAAAGTGCTAGCAACTCCACTACGGTCATCTTCTGCTGTCAGCTTAACGTTCACAGCTTCCTTAATCCATGTTGTTGGAGCATCCGATGATGTAATTGGTGCTGTTTTGTCAATTTTCACTTCTACTGTTTGTTCTTCTTCTTCGTTCCCTGCTTCGTCCACACTATAAAATGCGACTTGGTTGATTCCTTGTTCAATTACGTCAAAGCTCGTTCCCTCTGTAAACTCGGATCCGTTTAACGAATAGAAAGTGCTGGCAACTCCACTACGGTCATCTTCTGCTGTCAACTTGACGTTAACAGTTTCCTTGCTCCAAGTTGTTGGAGCATCAGATGAAGTAATTGGTGCTGTTTTGTCAATTTTCACTTCACTTGTTTGGATCTTTTCAACGTTTCCTACTTTATCAACCGAGTAGAAGGAAATTTTATGAACTCCTTCTTCTTCAAGTGTAAAAGTTGTTCCTTCAACGAAAGGACGATCATTGATTGTATAATACGTGTTTGCTACTCCTGTTTCATTATCCGTTGCAGATAATGTTACATCCGCTTTTTGATTTGTCCACTTCGTTGATGAATCAATCGTCGTTACAGGCGCTTCATCATCAAGTATCAGTTTCGCCAAAACGACATTTGACTGATCTGATTCTCCAAACGAATTACTGTAGGATGTCACAACATATTCGTGATTCGCATACGACATATTCGTAATCGTGTAAGATAGGTTATTTACCTTCTCCGCAACTAGAACAAGCTCTCCGTCTATTAATTCATAAATGTTGTACCCATTTGCATATGTGACAAAATCCCAATAAATCCTAGCACTTGTATCACTGATCAGTTTCAAGGTTGCCAAAGGAGGCTCCATAATCGGATAAACAATCGTTTCCGTGATCCGATTAGATGGTTTTGACTCTCCAAAGCGCGTACTAAAAGCTGTCACCTCAAAAGAATGTGTACGTTCTGTTAAGTTATAGATCGTGTAATTGCGTGCTGTTCCTTTATAAATCAACTCTCTGCTATCATCTTTTACTTTGTAAACACGGTATTCATTCGCCCATTGAGCAATCGGCCAAGTCAATGAAATGTTGTTGACGTTATTAATCGTTCGACTCACTTCTGGTGGTTGCACGACCGGCCAAGTTAGATTAAAGCTTACTGACGTGCCTTCTAAGGATTGGCCAAAGCGGCTACTATAGGAATGAACAACGTATTCATAATCGCCCTCAGGCATATTCACAAACGATGTCGACGTTCCTGTTACAGTTCTTTCAAGGACAGGTTCGCCATCATCGCTAATCCAATAAACTTTGTAAGTTGTTGCAAACGCTGCTTTATTCCACTTTAAGACAATATCATTCCCGTTGATAATACTATTTGTTACGTTTTCAGGCGGTTCCATGGTTGGATGGATCAATGTTAATGAAACATCACTTCCTTCCAAGGATTCGCCAAAACGACTGCTATTGGAGTGAACAACGTATTCATAATCACCTTCAGGCATATTTACAAATGTTGTTGCCGTTCCCCTCACGGTTCTTTGTAAAACCAGTTCACCATCTACCACTTGGTATACGTTATAATTTGTCGCATAAGCGGCTGCATTCCATTTCAATACAAGATCATTTCCGTTTACAATACTGTTCGTTAAATTACCAGGTGCTTGCATAATCGGATGAACTAGTGTTAAAGATACTTTACTTCCTTCTGAAGATTCACCAAAACGACTGCTGTTGGAATGCACAACGTATTGATAATCCCCTTCCGGTAAGTTACTAAGTGTTGTTACCGTTCCTGTCACGGTTCTTTGTAAAACCAATTCCTCATCAATCACTTGGTAGACATTGTAATTATTAGCAAATGCGGATGCATTCCATCTTAATGTGATGTCATTCCCATTTGTTACGGTTTGAGTCAGGTTTTCCGGTTTCTGCATAATTGGGAAAACGACATTTTGAGTAACTTCACTGCCTTCAGCTGATTCACCAAAACGAGAGCTGACAGAATGAACCACATAAACATGCTTACCTTCTGATTCGTTTGAGAGGACTGCTGATAGCGACGATACCGTTCTCTTCAATTCTTTTTTGCCGTCAATAACTTCATAGATTTTATAGCTATTTGTATATGGAACGGATCCCCAGCTTAAAACGACATCATTTCCATTTTGAACTTTGGAAGTAAGATTAGCTGGAGCTTCCATATTAGGGTGTGTCAAAGAAATCGTTATTTCTGCCCCCTCTGGTGATTCACCTAATAACGTTGAAACAGAATGAACGATATAATGGTGTTCGCCTGCTGGCATGTTTGAAAAAGTGACCGCTGTCCCTGTTACAGTTCTCATTAAAACTTTTTCGTCATCAATAACTTCGTAAATTTTATAACTATTTGCATATTGAACACCTGTCCACTTCAACGAGATGTCATTTCCATTTAAAATGCTATAAGTTAGATTTGTCGGAGTTTCCATCGTTTCTCCGTTCAACGTCACCTTAATCTTCGTTCCCTCGGCTGACTCTCCAAATCTACTAGAATATGCATAAACGACGTAATCATATTCTCCAGGTGCGATATTGCTATAAGAAACACTTGAACCTGACAAAGTATTTTTCAAAACTTTTTTTCCATCAACAATCTGATACACTTTGTAACTTGTTGCAAAGGAAGCCAAATCCCAGCTCAATTTAAAAGAGGTTGGGCTTGTAAGTGTTTGAATCAAATTTGCCGGAGGTTCCATAGTCGGATGAATGAGTGAGAAGGAAAGTTGACTACCCTCTACAGATTCACCAAATCGTGTCGATAAAGAGTGAACTTCGTAATGGTATTCTCCTTCTGGTTTGTTAGCATACGTAACGCTCGTACCCTTTATGGTACTTCTCAATACCTTTTCTCCATTCTCAACTTGATAGACCTTATAACTGTTTGCATTGGAGACAGCTTCCCAGCTAAGGGCGATATCGTTTCCGTTTTGAATTTTATAGTTAAACTGATCTGGCGCTTCCATCGGATCAAATTCAACAGTCAAAGAGACTTTACTACTTTCGCTCGATTCGCCATATCGATCACTATAAGAATGTACCTCGTATGTATAATCGCCATTTGGCATATACATATACTTCACACTTGTATTAGTTACCGTGCTTTTTAACATTTTTTCTCCATCGATTATTTGATAGACTTTATAACTAGTAGCATATGGTACGCTTGCCCACGATAAAATGATATCATTTGTATTTTGAAGCTCGTATTTAAAATCACTTGGTGCTGTCATCGAAATATCACTTACAGTTGCCGTTAGTTGGCTTCCTTCTGTTGATTCTCCGAAGCGATCGCTAGTAGCTGTAATCTCATACACATAATCTCCAGCAGCTACATTTGTAAGTTCAAACGACGTTCCAGTTACTTTCTTTAATAAAACCTTTTCACTATCCTTAACTTCATAAATATTATATTCTGTTGCAAAAGAAACAGAATCCCACGTTAATGTTACGTCATTACCGTTTTTAACCGTATATGAGAAATTACTTGGTGCCGTCATTGTCGGATGAACAACCTCTACCTCTACAGAAGTTGAAAGAGACGATTCACCATACAAGGAATTTTCTGCTGCAACTGCATACGTATACTGACCTTCAGATGCATTGCTTATCGTATATGTAGGCGATGTGACAGTAGTTAGCAATTCCTTTTGATTGTCTGCTGACATTTGATAGATATTATAATGTTCCGTATACTCGGATGCTTCCCAGTTTAACACGATGTCATTACCGTTTTTTATGACATGAGTTAAATTCCCTGGTTCCGCCATGTCTGGGTATACTATATCAGCAGAAACCGGCGCACTTGGACCAGATTCACCATCTGAACTTAAGGTTGAAACGACAAAGCTATAGGAGCCTTCCGCTAAATCATTTATCGCATAGCTATTCGAAGTAGTCTTGCCATGTAAAATAAGCTGCCCCTCTGTAATTTCATAAACATTGTAGCCGGTTGCGCCGTGAACTGAACTCCATGTCAGCTTCACATCATCCGGTGTTACCATTTGTACCGCAAGATCACTTGGAGGTAATATAGTACTATTGCCTTCAGCAAATGCGCTAGCAAATGGAACCAAAAATTGAGATAAAATTGTGAATAATGTTAGAAACGTAACGCTTCTAATAAACCGCTTTCCCATACAATAGTCCCACCTTTTCTTATTTTATACCCAAATAAAAAAGAACCTTAACAAGGTTCATAGGTTAGGATACTATGATTCCTTGTGGCAACCGGCTGCCATCCACGCGGTACTTCCTCGTAGTTCAGGCCCTTGGCTTTGCGTCTCATAGTTTCCTATGGTTTGCCTTTTTCACTTGGTGTTTTATACCTATTACTATAATAATAGGTATAAAGATTCTAGTGAATAGTTATTATTACCTAATGTTTCTGAATGCACTTTGATAGAGGTGGGTATTTAGGTTCATTTACCTTGGAAATTTTGTATTACCCTACTATTTTGTTTAGATTAAGCTGGATTGAAACTATTCATTGTATTCTTTTGACTTTATTAGATTATTCAATTTTTATTTATCAAGCCACATCCGTATGAAAAAGAGTCTACCGTTTAACATTAGACTCTTTTGTACTATATAAATTTAAAAGTTAATCCTTATTCTCGTTCACACAACAACTAGACGAGAATAAACCTTAGTTGTTGTCTCCGCCGTAAGTTTCCCAATAGCTTCTTTTGTTAGTCCCAAAGTCCGATATGAGTTGAAGATCTACACCTTCCTTAGTATGATTAAAAACAAAACTGCATATATCCCACCCAAAATAACTGACACTCAATCTGTGGGACTGTGGGACCATAGAAAAGAGACCCTAGAATACTAAGATCTCTCTTTTCTGTTACTTAAAATTAACGAAGTAATTGTAATACAGCTTGTGGCTGTTGGTTAGCTTGAGCAAGCATAGATTGAGATGCTTGGTTAAGAATGTTAGTTTTAGTAAAGTTCATCATCTCTTTAGCCATATCAACGTCACGGATACGAGACTCAGCAGCTTGTAAATTCTCAGAAGCATTATCAAGGTTTTTGATTGTATGCTCTAGACGATTTTGATTAGCACCAAGACTAGAACGAGTTGAAGAAACAGTTTCAATTGCAGCGTCAATAGCTGCTAAGTTAGCATCAGTGCTTGCCTTAGCCCCATCCCATACTAATGAAGCAGAATCAACTCCTAAACCAACTGCGTCAAAATCTGTTGCGATAGTTATATTATGTTGTTGACCTGCATTTGCCCCAATTTGGAAGTCTTTATTAAAGGATCCATCTAATAATTTTTTTCCGTTAAATTCTGTACGGTCTGAAATTCCAGTTAACTCTGCTTGTAATTCCGTAATTTCATCACTGATAGCTTTTAAATCCTCAGCCTCAAGAGTACCTTCATTACCTGCTTGAACAGCTAGTTCACGCATACGTTGAAGGATAGCATGAGATTCGTTTAATGCTCCTTCAGAAGTCTGAATAAGAGAAATTGCATCTTGAGAGTTACGAGATGCTTGATCTAAACCACGAATTTGTCCACGCATTTTTTCAGAGATTGAAAGACCAGCTGCATCATCACCTGCACGGTTAATACGAAGACCTGATGATAATTTCTCCATTGATTTACCATTCTCGTTTACATTCATACCCATCTGACGGTGAGAGTTCATTGCATTTAAATTGTGATTGATAATCATTATAATTTCCTCCTTGAAATTAGCTCCGCCCACATCCTTGTGGTTGGATATTGAATTTTTTGTTAAGCAATCAGTCATATAGTCGGCCGAGCATATATGACTTCCTGCTTACAATATATATATCGGATGCTAGTTTGATATATTTAGTGTTTTTTAAACTTTTTTCGTTATTTTTTTATTTACACGTGTACAACCTCAATCTTCTGTAAAAAGTACACAATATAAATATCCGAATTCCGTGTGTTTAGTACCGCTCTTTCCACCTTTACATAAGGATTAATCGGGTCTTAAACTAATATAAAGGTAGTTTTCCCTTTCCTTCCATCAGATAATCGAACCAGACATCCAATGGACATCCCCATAATTCTTCTATATGAAGGTATTCGTCATTTACGGGGTAGTTTTCCGAAGATTCACTTCATAGTTCTTTTAAAGCATCATAGTACGAAAGTCCTTTCCGACAGACTCGGTTTGATCTCACTGGATGGAAAGTGTAAATGAAGTATTGGAAATAACGTCCTAATGAGAAGACCTAGTAAAGTCATTCGTTGAGTCTATTTTTCCATTAAGAAAAAGCTGTTCGTAAATTAACGAGGTAATAATCGAATCATATGATTTTTATCCTTGTCTCTTGGAGAAAACTAAACCACTTTATCAGGAAACAACAAAAATCTCCCGACTCAAACGTCTATCACGCATAGTGGCGAGATTTCTTTTATCGGTTCTTTAATTGGGCAATATCACATTTGTTCGTTGGGTTACTTGAAAAAGGAGGTCAATATCTGAGTTCTTTTTGTAAAAGGCGAGTTCTAATTTGTCGAAGCGTTGGTTGGTTTCAGTTCGTAGTGAATGGATGTCTTCTGTGTTTTTAGCTGTCATTGTCATCAGCGATTGTAATAACCGTTCGTGCTGATCTAGACGATTTTCAATCTTGTCTAATCGCACCTCAATCTGTTCAAAGTGCTTGTCCATCTTCTCATTTATTTGTTTTAGCAATAATAGAATTTCACTTTCCATGTTACTTCACCTCCTCGATATCAGTTTATGTCGAATTAAACTAGTGGTAAAGGAAATAGAGAAGGAATAATAAAAAAACTTCCCTCCTACTCTTTCCTCTCTGACCTTTGCAAAAACCCTTTCAACGCATCCACGGAAATCGTCTGAGCTGCCGCACTATTCTCTTCCTGGATCGCCAAAAATACTTCTTTGCGATGAATCTCAATATGCTTCGGGGCTTCAATGCCGATTTTGACTTGATCTCCTTCAATGGCTAAAATTTTGATCTCGATGTCATCAGCAATTTGAATCGCCTGTTTTAGTTTACGTGAGAGAACCAGCATCTACTTTCCCTCCTTAGCTATTTGGAGGACAGCTTCTTTGAAGATCGGGTGTTTCGTTTTATAATCCGTATCGCTAAGCAACAGTTGCTTTCCTTTTTGTTTGTTCACATTAATAATGATTGGACCTTGAAGATTGGCTGTTGTTTCAGCAAAAGGCTCTTTTACTGTTAAGACAACGAATGTCGCAACATCTTCTTCCTTATTAATCTCAAGCATCTCAAGTGTTGCGTCTGGTAATTTAATTTGATAGTTTGGAACAATTTCAAATGGGTTCATAATAATAAACGCAACATCTACTGTTTTTGTTGATTGTAGGACAAAGAAAGATGTTCCTTTTTCAAATGGCAAGAGAATAAATTGTTTTTCATCTTCAAAAGCAGGGATTCCTTTTGCAAATGTGATGATTTCATCGTCATTTATTTCAACTGTTCCTTGATATTTCGTTTCAATGTTCATACGGCCACACACCTTTTCTTCTATAAAATTCCGTTTAAGATCTTTCCAACATTGTATCATAACGAGCTAGGTAGAGAAAAAGAAGCCGCCACCTGCGACTTCTTTAAAGACCTCGATTCACCGTACCACCAACTGCTTCAAATGAAATTTGGTTTTTCTGTTTAATATAAACGTCTGACTGCCACTTCGGCATCTCAATTTGCGGCGCGCGTCGATTGACAATAATGTCGGTTTCATTCGTTCTTGCCTTTATGTTTACTTGAGCCGGTTGGAAAACAAACTTCACTCGATCTGCAGATTTAGGCATATAGCCAATATTAAATTGTTTTGGCGTCGGTTCGCTATTGGCTTTCGCTATTCGTGTAATCGCACCAGTTCCGTTTTCAATCCTCATCAGCTGATCGCCTTGCTGAGCCGTTTTTGCAACAAAACTTGAAACCTGCTGCAGGGCTCTTGCAGCTGCTTCATTAGCGACTCTTAATGATGATTTTAAGTTCGCATCTGCAAAGGCTTCTGTTTGGTCAATATGCATTTTCGAGGCTGTTGTACTTATCTCAATTAGGTTGTTATGATTCTGCCTAATTTGCATATCAGCCGCCTGCTGTCTAATTTGCGGGCCAGGACGGCTCGAGCTAAGACCAATTCGCGCATCGGTTTGTTGGATATTTAAAGACGTTAGTTGCATAATGTACGCCATCCCTTCCTTTAGAAAGAGGTTGACCAAAAGGACCGTTACACCTTTTTGATCAACCTCTATTACACTAATTATTTTTTTCTCAACTAAGTAATGAGCGACTAGTCAATGCCTCTCTAACGGAGAAAATCCATCAAACTAGGCTGAATAATTCTCGCTCCTGAAGATAAAGCCGCACGATGCACACTTTCCTGTGTCATTAAATTAGTAATGACTACTTCCATCTCCGCGTCTTCATTTTCAGACATAATGCGGTTGGCACTGACTTCCTGCTCCATTAAGCGATTTTCGATCATCTGAACTCGGTTTGTTCTCGCTCCAAGCTCTGCACGCTCTGTTACAAACCTATCGATATGATCATAAAAGTTGTCAATATAACCAGTTAGCTCGGTTCCATCAACCGTGGAATCTTGAAGCGCGCGCTCAAGGCGGGTAAGGTCCCCAAATAAAGCATTACTGAACACATTACTTGGATTGATGTTCACAGGGATCGTTACCCCTTTTATTAACTCAATTTCAACCGATTCTGAATTACCCGAAACGCCATTCGTATTTGCCACGACTACATCATTTTGACGAACACTTTTTTTTGTAACTGGCTGACTTGAAGGATTGTTAGGATCATGCGCTTTGTTCGGTTCAAGGTACTTCACATTATTATCCTCTCCAACTGTTAAGAGAGTGGCTTGCTTATTCAACTCATCCCCATCAAAAGCCGGGGTCGTTTGTGAAACATCTTGAAAAATATGCTGACCATCGACCGTATCGATATGCTTGAACGTCTTGCCATTATAGATCACTTCGACCGAATCTAGATCCGTAATCGATCCATTAGATAGCGCTTCAATCCCTAGATCCATATTACCCGTATTGCCAATTGGTGCATTCGTCGTGTTCGTTCCATTAAAGATATACTTATTGCTGTTTTTCGTATTTCCCAATGATTCAAGATGTTCACGCAATTGCTGAACTTCCTTGGCCATATTCGCCCGTTCAGTTGGGTTATACGAATCGTTTGCTGCTTGTGTAGCTAGTTCACGAATACGTTGCAATGCTCCTGTTCCTTTATCAAGAGTCGCATCTGCTGTATCCAACCAGTTGTAAGTTTCACTTAGATTGCGTTTAAATTGTTCCACTTCTGTTACTTGTGAACGGTAACGCATCCCTTTCATCGCGACAACAGGATCTTGTGATGCACGAGTAATCTTTTTACCTGAAGCCAGTTGATCTTGGATGTTCGCTAAGCGATTGTACCCTTGGTTAATATTGCGTAATGAGCTTTGTGAGAGCATCATCTGTGTCACTCGCATCTATGTCCACCTATCCTTATCTGCCAACGACACCCATGCCGTTAATAATCCGGTCTAGCATTTCGTCAACCATTGTAATGTTTCTTGCTGCTGCGTTGTATGCGTGCTGATATTGAATCATCATCGTCATCTCTTCATCAAGAGAGACGTTACTAACTGAGTTTCTCCGGTAATCGACACTATCCTGAAGCGACGCTGAACTATTCAGCATCCGGGCTGCTTCTTGTGTTGAAACAGCCATATCGCCAATTACACCTTGATAATACGAGCTAATCGTTGCTGAATCGTTAGCAAACGTTAAAGTAGCATCTTTTACATCGGCTAAGCGTTTCGCATTTGATCCGTCACCAGCAAAAGCTTTTTGCACTCCCGGTATGAACGTATCATTCGCATCCAAGAAATCATGAACACCGTCGTAATTAACAGGATTTTCGCTTAGTAGTGCTTGATATTCTTCAAACTTCCCAGGCGCAAAAGCATTCACGTTCACCCCAGAAGCCGCAATGTTATTTAAGCTTGATAGAATGGCCGCATCGAGTTTCATCGCTTTTGCCGCTTCAACTCCGTTATCCGTTGCTGTAAGATCAAACAAATTCCCAGCGACGTTAGCAGAACTGTTTGAGCCTGCAAGGGTAAAACCTGTTTTATGCATATTGTTCATTTCTGTCGCAAACACTTCAGCCATATTATTTAATTCATTCATCATATCTGGGTAGATCCCTGTTACACCGTTTGCATCTTCGCCATAGCCATAAGTCTGAATTAAGGCCTTCATTTCACCGCGTGGCATCGCATCTAATTCCACTTTGTGACCTGTCCCATTTTGATCGACAAACGAAAACTCACTAACAAAGTTCGCTTGATCAAACGTGATCGTCATTTGTTTTCTAGCTTCAGCACCCGTTCCATCTACTAGTTTAAGAGGTTCTCCGTTTACTGAATACGGATTTCCTTGATCATCAATTAACGTTACAGTTACTGCTCCTTCAGCTGCTGGGTTCGGTTGTCCATCGCTTTTCTCACGCTGAACTTGGATGTTAACCATTTTAGAAAGTTGGTCTAATAAACGATCTTGTTCATCATAAAGGTCATTCGTAACACGACCGTGCGGCTCCGTTTTGCGAATTTGCTCATTGACCGTATCAAGTTGATTTAAGATCGAATTCACTTCTTTTTGAGCCACTTCGATTTCATTTTTATAATCGTTTCTAATCGCAGAGATGGAGTCATGCAGGAAGTTGAACGTCTCAGCAACAGCCATGGCGCGCTGACGAACAACGGAACGAGCTCCTGAGTCCTCTGGATCCACGTTTAAATCTTGAAGCGATGTCCAAAACATATCAATTTGTCGATTTAACCCTTGCTCTGATGGCTCATTTAAAATGTCTTCCATCTTTGTGAGGGCGTCATTCCGCGATTCCCAGTAACCCACTTTATTTGTTTCATTTCGGTATTGAACATCCAAAAATTGCTCGCGTACACGTTGAACCGAGCCTGCTTGGACCCCTGTTCCTAAGTTCCCTGGTACTCTCGGACTGTTTTTTCCTATACCTGGATAGGACTCTGTTTGCTCAAAATTCACTCGCTGCCTTGTATACCCCTCTGTATTAGCATTGGCAATATTATGCCCTGTTGTATGAAGCGCACTTTGCTGCGTCATCATCGCGCGTCTTGCTGTTTCTAATCCGTGAAATGTTGATAACACTACCGCTTCCTCCGTTTCTTGAACAACTTCTTTTATGCTTTCGAATCAAATATCGAGTGGGCATTTTCAAATGGTTCATCATCTCGACTCCGTGGATCGTAGCTAACATCTTCCTTATGCGGAAGCATCAAGTCCAGGGAAAGGTTCACAAATCGTAACGATTCCTCGATTAACTCCTGATTCATTTCATTTTGTGTTTTTAATTTCTGCACATCATCAACCAGTTTTAATTGAAGCTGCTCAAGCTGAAGTTTTTCTTCCACTGTCGCAAACCGTTTCACATCAGACATCGTTACGGCTTCTTTTGCCTCTCCCTGCTCAAGCAGGAAGGTTCGTACGACTTTTGAACGTAACATTTCTGTTGTCTGGAGTTTATAAGCAAGTTTTGCTTCTTCGCGAACGATCGCTTCAAGCACTTTCATGTCGCCTTTTTTGATCGGCTCAACTTTTTTAACGGCCAAATCATGCAATGGTTCATGGATTTCAATTAACCGTTCCATCATTTGTGTAATCGCTTTGATCGACATGTTCACTCCTCCTTTTCTCCAGACAGACTATCATTTTTGATTCCAAAAATCATAAAACTTATTAGCGATCGCTTGTGAATCAACCTTGTACTCACCCGCATCAATCTTCTGCTTCAAAGCTTCGACTTTTTCTAAGCGCTCTTTCTCAATCCTCGTTCCTTTCTGCATCGAAAGTGCCTCAGATGAAATTTCAAGTTTATCTCGCTTCGCTTCAACGTCGTTTGTTTTCTCAGTTTTCTCGATTTGCTTTCGATATGGGTTTTGTTGAACAGAGTTATATGGGTTAATTTTCATTTCAGTCACCTCTTCTCTAGTGTAATTGTCTTTATATAAAATAAACATAAAAACGTCCCGAGTTCGTTATTCCTATTATCGGCACGTTTTCTTATTTTGTTAACTATTTTTTATCAAAAACGGTCTTTTAATGAGTGATACGTCGCACCCTTGCTTTTTTCCGCTCGTCGCTCTGCATCTTTGCGCTCTTGAAATTCTTTTTCTTTTTGCAAGTTATCAAGTCCCGTTGTGATGTTAGCTGTACAACCTCCACATATACGACCTTCTTTGATAATCTCCCCACATGATTCGCACGGATAGCCTAAGTTTGGAAAACTCTTTGTTTGCAAGCGGCCTTCACGCACAAACTGGTGAATCAATGTTAACTCTACCTCTGTTTGTTCATGGACTTCGCGAATCGATGACATTCTATTTTGTTTCTTTCTCATAAAAGTAGATACCTTATCAAACTGATCTTCCTGTTCCTTATAACAATGCTGACAAATTGGACGTAACGCTTTCACAAAAATCTTTCCGCATTTTGGACAATTGGCTACATTCTTCATACTCTTCCCCTCCTCTTTTTGTCATTATAGCGAAACCTGTCGAAATTGTCAGTGTTGTTTTTAAGGAAGGTTCTATCTTGCTATCGTGAGTGAAGCCACTTTTTTTGCTCCGTGTTCTAATAAAATTTTCGCTGCTTGACGGACGGTTGTGCCTGTTGTATATACATCATCGATCAGAACGATTGATTGATTTTCAATAAGGTTTTTAGATGGCGGGTGGAGGGTGAAGGGGTTGTGTGTAAATTGATTTATCCGCTGCTTTCGAGATTTTTTGCTTTGTTTTTCTCCGGTCGTCCGGATGAGATAGCGCTTGTCTATTGCCCACGGCGACATGAGCAGCGCCGATTGGTTGAAGCCTCTTGTTTGAAGTCTTTCTGGGCTTAGCGGCATCGAAACAGTGATGTAGCGCTGAAATTGTTTTTCGTAAACCTTGTGAAGAAGTGGAGAAAAATACGTGGCAATGACGGCATCTCCCCTGTATTTATAAGTCGCCAGCCAATCTTTTAAAAACGAATTGTATTCATAAAGGGAGACATTGCGTTCCAAAAGAGTGGCTGTATCTTCTCTGTCTTGCCAACGCCAACAATCTAAACACTGATCTTCTTTAAAATGTTCTTTTGCTACTTTTTCAAGGGAGCGGAAACAGATCTTACACGTTTGACCGCTAATGCGCGAGAGCTTTGACTCACATAACGAGCAAAGCAGTGCCTCCGGTTCCATCAGGAGCAACTTTCTCCAGCCCACGGATTCAAAAAAGCGTTCGTGACAAGCTAGACAACGATTCATGTAAATCCCCCTTCTTTATTCATGTTTTCAATATGTGTTTTCGCTTTCTTCATTTCCTGCGATACTCCGTAATGAAAAAAGACGACATCTCCTGTTGGAGTTTCTAGCTTTCGACCTACTCGTCCTGCTATTTGTACTAAGGCCGCTTCGGCAAAGATTGGATCCTCTGCTCCAAGAACAGCGACTTGAACATCTGCAAAGGTAACCCCTCTTTCTAAAATGGTGGTGGTGACCATAAGCGGGACTTGGCGGTTGCGAAAGGCTTCTACATACTCGTGACGCTTCGGTTCATTTGAGTGAACGGCTAAGTGGTGGATGTTGTGATGCTCTAGAAGCGAATAAATGATTGTTAATGTTTGAAGTGAAGGAACAAAAAGGAGCAGTGGCTTTGCATAGTGTTTCGCTAACCATTTAACGAGAGCGGTTGGGAGTGTCTTTTTTTGAAGATGCTTCTGCCAGTTGCCACACCACTGAAAACGAGGTACTGGTAAGGGAAAACCGTGATAGCGTTTCGGAATTTTAATGATGGTGAGGCCGGGCGTTTTAAGAAGGTCCTTAGATGGAGTCGCGCTAAGATAGATCGTTGTGGCGGTGGGTTTTTCGGCTTGTTCGACAGCATGTTGCAAGCTCCGATCATAGGAGTAAGGAAAGGCATCAACTTCATCAATGATGACGACATCAAACGCTCGGTAAAAACGCAGCGCTTGATGAGTTGTGGATAACACCAATTGAGCGCCTGTTTTTCTGTTTTTACTGCCTCCATACAAGGTTGAGATGTGCGTATGTGGAAAACTTCGCTGCAATCGTGGGGATAACTCTTTGACGACGTCTGTACGGGGTGTGGATAACAGCACTCGTTTCCCTTGGGCAAACGCTGCTGCTAAGCCGCGAAAAAGGACTTCTGTTTTCCCCGCACCGCAGACGGCCCAGACAAGAAGTTTTTGCTGATGGTTAATCGCTTCGACCACCGCATCAGAAGCGGTTGCTTGTCCGCTTGATAGAGTGCCATTCCAATGAAGACTGTTAGGTTCGTACGGCATCTTGAGCTCAGGTCCAACCCAGTGATACAGCTGCTGACAACGACTTATTTTTCCAAGTTGAATACAGTGCCGACAATAGCTACACATTTGCTGACAACGTGCACAAGGGTGTTGTCCAAAAAGCGTTCGATCGTGATTGCCACACCGTATGCAGGTTTCACGTCCGTTAATGAGTTGAATGCCAGGTTCTGCTAGGATATGCGGGTGCGGAAGATGGTTTTCTAGGACAGGTATTTCAGAGAGGAGAAGTCGATTGCCTGAGAGGAGTTGTTGGAGTGAAGGATTCAAATGGGCACCTCCGATAGGGAATTTTATCAAAAAGAGCATGACGCTATTTTCGCTATCATACTCTTAGGTGTGGTTTATGTATATTGTTTTTGCCAAGACAGCCCTAAGCTTCCGGCTCCTAAATGCGTACCGACTACCGGGCCGAAGAAACTGATATCGACTTCCACTTCAGGAAAACGCTCGTTAATCATTTCAACTAATTGCCGGGCTCCATTTAAACGATTGGCGTGAATAACGGTGGCATAGTAGTTTCCCCCTTGCGAAACATCTTGATCTAGAAGATCGAGTAACCGCGCCAGCGCTTTTTTCTCTGTCCGTACTTTTTCAAAAGGAATGATTTTTCCTTCTTCAAAATAAAGAATCGGCTTGATTTTCAACAGATTTCCAACCATGAGTTGGGCTCCGGACAGGCGTCCGCCGCGGTGCAAGTGTTTTAAATCATCGACCATGAAATACGCTTTTGCTGTTTTCTTCATGAACGCTAACTTTTCAAGAATTTCGCTCGCATCTGCACCCGCTTCGGCTGATCTCGCCGCTTGTAATACATAGTAGGCTTGAGGAGCACAGCTAATTTCCGTGTCAAACCCGAACACGTCAATGCCTTCAACCATCTCTCCAGCACTTACGGCCGATTGGAACGTGCCACTTAATTGACTAGATAAATGGATCGTCACTACTTGCTCAAATCCTTTTTCAGCCAATTGTTCAAATAGCGTCACAAACTGACCAATGGCCGGTTGTGATGTTTTCGGTAATTCTTCAGTTGTCTTCATTTTTTGATAAAATTCATCCGTTGTTATATCCGTTTCTTCTTGATAGGATTCTTCACCGAATATCACATTCAACGGAACCATCTCAATCTGAAGTTTTTTGCGAATATCAACTGGTATGTAGGCGGTACTATCCGTAACAATGGCTACTTTTTTACTCATGAATAGCTCCTCGCTTTTCTCACACCTCTTGTTTGAGGTATGCTCCTAACTTGAAATCTCTACCATCTAATGTACATGTAAAAGATAAAGCTTTCAAGTCGCGGTTTTTCAGCATGCATTTGAGCTTTCTTTTAGTAGAGCTACTGCAATGATTCCCTTAAAAAACCTTCCAAAAAAAAGGAAGAAATAGGCCAGTGGCCATTCCTCCCTTCCTACTATCTTACAATGACAAAGCCCTTTTTAATTGCTTCTACAACGGCTTGCGTACGATCATTTACACTCATTTTTTGTAAAATATTACTGACGTGGTTTTTCACCGTTTTTTCACTAATGAAAAGCGATTCACCAATCAAACGGTTGCTTTGGCCGTCTGTCATTAATTGCAAGACTTCGCACTCACGGCGAGTTAAAATATGAAGGGGCTTTCTGTATTCCACTTCACGGTATCCAATCGATTCCTCATGAATATCATCTTCCTTCGCCAAACGACGGTATTCATTAATCAAATTATGAGTCACTTTCGGATGGATATACGCCCCGCCTGAAGCTACGACTTTAACGGCTTCGATCAGAGCATCTGCATCCATTTCCTTCAATAAATATCCGGAAGCTCCTGTTTTTAAAACATGCGTTACATACGATTCATCATCATGGATAGACAAGATCAACACTTTGATATTAGGGAAAGCTTGTACTAATTCTTTTGTTGCTTCAACCCCGTTCATGTTCGGCATATTTATATCCATCAAAACAACATCTGGACGGTAAAGCTTTACTAACTCCAATGCTTGTGATCCATCTTGGCCATCCGCCACAATCTCGAATTCTTTTTCCATAGCAAGAATGCGTTTTACACCTTCACGAAATAACTGATGGTCATCAATGATGACGATTTTAATTTTGTTGATTTGTTCTTCACTCATCATTTTCACCTCTCCGTTTACACGGTAATGTAATCTATTTACAAGATAACTAAATTTATAAGTCGGATGAGTTTAACGGAATGCCAATCGCAACAACCGTTCCTCTGTTCAACTTTGACTGGATGTTTAGCTCGCCCTTGAGCATATTGACTCTTTCTTTCATCCCGATCAAACCAAACGATCCTTCTTTTTTTGTTGATGGTTCAAAGCCTATGCCATCATCTTTAATTATCATTATAACCTTTGTTGGCTTGATTTCAATTTTTACCTGAATTTCTTTTGGTTCCGCATGTTTATAGGCATTTTGTACTGCCTCTTGTACAAGACGGAATAAGGCGATTTCAAACTGCTGAGGCAGCCTCTGATCTTTCCCAAAATGTTGAAAAACGATTGAAACTCCATTATGTTCTTCAAACGTTCTAAGATACTTCACTAAAGTCGGAACTAAGCCAAGATCATCGAGTGCCATCGGTCGTAAATCGTAAATAATTCTTCTTACTTCAGCAAGGGAAGATTTTACCATTTGACGAAGGGAACGAATCTCATTTAAAGCGTCATCAATTCCTTTTTCATGATACATTCGTTCAATTAGCTCAGAACGAAGCATCACGTTTGCCATCATCTGAGCAGGGCCATCATGTATTTCACGAGATAGTCTCCTTCGCTCTTCCTCTTGCGCTTCAATGATTTTCAACCCAAACGCCTGCTTTTCCTTGGCATCTTCTATGACGTCAGTCACTATTTTTAAATCACTAGAAAGAAAGTTATAGACAACTGACATTTGTCCAGCGAGCTGTTCAGCTCTAACGACGGTATCTTTTAAATTAATTAGTCTTCTTTCTATTTGATCACGCTGTTCTCGTAGCTGAAATTCCTCTTGATTTAACACCGCTAATTGTATTTGATAATCATTCGCTTGTTCATAAGCCGCACGAACTTCCTCTTTTGAGAACGTATCAAAAGATTTGCTCACTTCGACCAAGCGACCTCGAGCAAATTTAGCGTACATCTGAGTTCGATCTGACTTTTCGATAACGGAGGCTACTTTATGGCGAACGTTGACCAATTCTTTTTTCAATGCCGCAAGTTCTTGTCGGGATTGCTCTCCAATATGAAAGATTTGTTCTCGACTATCTCCTACCGTTTTTAAAGTCTGATCAATGATTTTGTCCAAAAAGTTCGTATCTGCCAAGCCAGTCACCAGCCTATTCGAAGATGTGCAATCTATTTGCCAAGTGAATTTAATTTCGCTATTCTTATTTTACAACATTCCGTCACAAATAGCGTAAAAATCTTTCTATTCTAGCAATTTAATTGAAGATTCGTTATTCTTCCTCAGAATATATCGTACCATAGCTTTATTACATAAACATGTCTTACATTTGTAAAACTGTGAAAAATGAAGGGGAGTGAGGGGATGACCTTTGCAGCATATGAAACCGTAAAAGGACGTGGAGAACACGAAATCGTCATTCAAAAATCTCGATTTATTGCTTTTTTTGATCGAGTCGAAACAGAGGAAGCCGCACAGGCTTTTATCGAGAAAGTGAAAAAAGAACATTGGAACGCTGCCCACAATTGCTCCGCCTACTTAATTGGAGAACGAGATGAAATCCAAAAAGCAAACGACGACGGCGAGCCAAGCGGCACAGCGGGCGTCCCAATGTTAGAAGTATTAAAAAAGCGCGGTTTAAAGGACACCGTTGTCGTCGTGACTCGCTACTTCGGCGGCATCAAGCTAGGAGCTGGCGGCTTAATTCGCGCTTATGGTGGTGCTGTGAGCGAGGGCCTTAATGCCGTTGGTGTCGTACGGCGCTCACTTATGATCATTGTACATACTGAAATTGATTACCACTGGCTCGGCAAGGTGGAGTACGCATTGCGAGAGTCCTCATATACATTAAAAGGGATCGAGTATTTAGAAATGGTTGATGTTCAAGCCTATGTGGCGGTCGGTGAGGTTGAAGTCTTTGAAAAATGGATGACGAATGTGACGAACGGCCAAGCTGTGTTGAAGCGCGGTGATGAGACTTATTTGGAGGAAGATGTGGAGTAGGAGGATGGTGAAAGTGAATCCGGGAGCTTCATGTTGCATTTCGGCAACTTTGAGCTCTTTTCTGGCAACTTCATGCTGCTTTTCAGCAACTTTGAGCTCTTTTTCAGCAACTCGGCTCTTTTCCGGCAACTTCTGGCCTGATTCCGGCAACTTAGTTCGCTTTTCCAGCAACTTCATGCTGCTTTTCAGCAACTTTGAGCTCTTTTTCAGCAACTCAGCTCTTTTCCGGCAACTTCCGCTCCGATTCCGGCAACTTAGTTCGCTTTTTCAGCAACTTCATGCTACTTTTCAGCAACTTTGAGCTCTTTTCCAGCAACTCAGCTCTTTTCCGGCAACTTCCGCTCCGATTCCGGCAACTTAGTTCGCTTTTCCAGCAACTTCTACTCCGATTCCGGCAACCTTAGTCTACTCACCGCCTCTTCTAAAATGTGAGAGATCATAAACTCGTCCCTTAGTTGCGCCTTCATATTTCCTTCCGATGCTGTTTAGGATTCTTTTAACAAGGTCGTCTGATTCAACTTTGAGGAAGTTTCGCGCTTCACGATTTGTAATACTTGTTCCAATTAACAAAGCATAATCTCTTAAAGCTGCAACATGGGCATCCTTATACTTTACCGAGCACCTAGGGCAATGCCAGGACCCATAGACTCGTGGCAACGGTGAGTATGAACAAGCTGGGCAAATCACGCCTGCTTTGAGCTCCCCAGAAGAGAGTTTATGTTTTGTTAATATAGCTGGATCTAGAGGAGTATGCTGCTTTTGCAGCAACATGATCATTCTTTTTAGGTCTGGAGGAGAAAGTTCTTTTTCAAAGAACTCTTCACTTAAACGGGTCACCTTATCTGGTAAAGCATCTCGATGTATGACGATTTGAGAGAGCAAACTGGGTTCTAAATTAGAGGATATCGAGGTCAGAGGATTGCTTATTAGGACAAACGGACGGACAGGAATATCATGAAAATGATTTCTTACTAACCAACCTTCAAACAAAAATTGTTGGCGTTTCACTTGAAGGATCGGATCAGGTAAAATTTCTCGCACTCCATCTTTTCTTGTTCGAATCAGTTGGTGCAAGTCTTGATCAAAATAAAGCATTCCTGAAATATTTTTTACTTCGATGACTAACAGGAATTTCCTTGTTACAATCACTGTATCCATTTGAAAAAAATGAGGTGCATGGGAAAGTCGTAGACCGTGGAAAATCAAGTGATTCTCTGATGGCAGAAAGCTCAAAGGGTAATCAATTGAATTCTCACCACTTACACCGGCAAGTCTTCTTGCAAGGTCATCCTCAACATCGGACAATCTCGGATGGTTAGTTGGCAATCTTCTGAGAAGTGCTTGTAATTTTTCAATAGCTAAAGTCTTTTCATGTTTTTTAATAATCATCACACCACTCCTTTTAGAAGTTCCCAAAAACGATAAAAAGCCTCCCGATACCAAAAACAGGCATCACGCATGAGGCTGCATCCACTTTTTTATGGTTAGAAAGTAACAGCATGAAATGTTGCTCTTAATAAAAGAAAAGTTTTAATGAAGAATAAAGTTTAATACATCGATTACACAGCTTCATTAATTCTGCACAGTGACTTTTCCAACGCATTTCTTAGGATTGTAATTTCCTCGACCTGTAGTTTACGGTTAAGTCTTTTTTCAGTTTGCGCGATCATTTGACTTAAAGCTGTTTCATATGACATATTTATCACCTCAATTTTTATTATACAACAAAAAATGTATGCCGATGCTAATTTGTTAGAAAATTTACACAACTATTACATTTATATTATATTATTTACACCTGACTTTGCAAACGCTTCCATAAATTAATATTTTCTGTATAAGACTCTTAAATTTAAATCATAATACAATTAAACATGGTTTGATATCCTCCCTTAGTAAACCATAACCATGTTTGCCAGCCCCCACATGATGGAGTGGAGGGCTTTTTTGATTATTTTTAAAAAGGAGTAAATGTTTAAATGTAATGAAATTTTGATAATCTTTTTAATTTAAGTACTTTAAAACGTTTATAATTTAGATTATCATTAGTTTTATGCTTTAATATACGGATAATTTCGAATTTTAGAAAGAGGCTTAATATGTTTAACGATTTAGATGATCGTTCCTTGTTAGAAGCTTATTATGAGGCAGTTAGAAATAATTTAGAGATAGACTTCATCTCTATCTTAAAAGAAGAAATAGATGCAAGAGGTCTTATTAACAAAAATCCCAAACCTGAAGATTTTATTTGGTCGACTTAAGTGATGATTCTCTTTTTACTTTTCTCTTTTTGATCAACCAATTATTGAAAAACTTCAACTTTTTGTTAGAAAGTCTTCTACTTAATTTCACCTCAAAATAATTCTAGTTTTCTCGCCCCCTTGAAAAGAATCTAATATGATTCCGATGTTATTAAAGATTTTCATTAAATTCCCACATGATAAACATACAGCATCTTTCAGTTGAGCTTGGCTTAAGCTTCCTACTTTATCACTATCCTTCTAAATCTTAACCAATTAAATCAGAAAGGATGAATGAATTTGGAACAAACATTCCATCTTAAAACAGATACACGAGACCAAATGATTGATATTACTGCAACAATTGAAGATTGGCTTCAACAAAATAACATTGATAATGGGATTGTAGTCGTATCCTCTCTCCACACTACTGCGGGTATTACGGTTAATGAAAACGCAGATCCTGACGTAAAAACCGACTTTCTCAGACGTTTGGATGAAGTCTATCCTTGGGAGCATCCGAGAGACCTTCATATGGAAGGCAATACAGCTGCGCACTTGAAAACGAGCACAGTTGGCCATGCACAAACGCTGATTATTTCAAACGGTCGCCTAGTGCTTGGCACATGGCAAGGGGTTTACTTTTGTGAATTCGATGGACCACGAAGCCGAAAATTTACTGTCAAAGTCATAACCGGATAGAGGGTGAGGGGATAACACTCTCCACGCACACCATCTTATAATTAATACTTAACTGATTTTAGTTCTAGTAGATTAGTCTTTGAAAAAGAGGATAAACGGGATTCCCCCTTTTATCCTCTTTTAATTTAAAGAACGTCTTTCTTCCATAATATTAACCACCTACCATTAATCTTCTTATTTACTAATCTTATTTTTTTCGATAAAATAGAGCATAATGTTGAAAAATGTCTAAAGCTTGTCCTATTATAAAAAGTAACTATAAATACTATCAGTTAAAGTGAGGTTTGATAATGGCTCAATCTAGAGTTAAACGAAGAAAAAGAAGAGGGAAAAAGGGTATACTACGAATGTTCTTATTACTCGGCTTCATTACTCTCCTCGCATTTGGCGGAGGAGCCGGTTATTTAATTTATAAAATTTCTAATGTAACGGCAAATACACAACTTGAGCTAGAGCGCGGTGATAAATCAGAAAAACGTGAAATTGCTGTTAGTCCAAGTAAAGATAACATCTCTATTATGTTCCTAGGTGTCGATTCAAGAGATAGTGACCTTAGAGGTCGTACAGATGCGATGCTCCTTGCAACGTTTAATCGTACAGATTCAAGCATTAAGATCTTAAGTATCCCACGAGACTCACGGGTCGATATTCCAGGAAGACAAAATCCTGATAAAATTAATCATGCACATGCTTTTGGTGGCTTGGATTTGACGATCGAGACAGTAGAAGAATTTCTAAATATACCGGTTGATTATTATGTAACACTAAACTTTGAAGCCTTTATGGAAATCATTGATTCATTTGGAGGAGTCGATGTCGAAGTACCTTTTACGTTCTCTGAACAAAATAGTGCTGGAGTTCATAACACGATCACGATTAATGAAGGATTACAAACACTTGATGGTGAAGAAGCTTTAGCTTATGTAAGAATGCGTAAGAAGGATCCACTTGGAGATATTGGCCGAGGAATGAGACAGCAGCAAGTTATACAAGCTCTTATCGAAAAAGGTTCATCTTTTTCCTCTATATCTAAATATGGAGATGTACTAGAGAGTATAGAAGAATATATGTTCACAAATATATCTTTTGGAAATATGGTTGCTCTTCATTCTTATGCTTCTTCACTTAATAAGATAGAGACCATTAATTTAAAAGGAAGTAACTCTACAATAGGTGGAGCTTACTATTACCAAATAAGCGAGGAATCGAGAGAAGAAATCTCAACTACATTGAGGGAACATTTAGGTTTAGAATAATGTTTTACTAAGATGATTTAACCTAGTCTGATTGCTAGTTAAATCATCTTTTTTTGTTATTTAACTAACAGGCATCAATATTCCCATAATTGTTTCATTCTCTACTAATCTATGGTTTGATATAATATCATATAGATCTACAAAAATGGAGGTTTTTATACATGATTTTTACAAAGCGTTTCATTATTACATTGTCGGTTTTAAGTGTGTTATTTTTTGTTGCCCTTTCAGTACCAACAAAGTCTGATGCTTCTAGTAACGTCGTCTTAGCAAGCGTTGAATGGGTGCAGTCCCAGTTAAATCCAGTAAAAGATAAAGTAAACCAGCTAGAATCTACTATTAAGAAACAACAAGACGAAATTAATTCTCTTCGTCAAGCATTAGAATCAGGAAACCCTGTTACTCCAGCTCCTTCATTACCTAGTCAAGTTTTTGTTAACAAACCAAGTGCTACCATCCATTCTGGTGCAACCCGTAATTATAGAGTTGTAGCTACAAGAGTTCAAGGGGATTCACTCAATGTTATAGATACACATACGTCAAGTTCAAACGATACTTGGTATCGAGTTAATGTTAGCTCAAACTTAAATGGTTGGATTCACAGTGGAGATGTCTCATTAAGTCAAGTAACCGTTCCAACTCAAGCTGTAACAACCACAAATACTGTCGTAAGAAGAGGAGCTACAACGGATTATGCTTCTGTTGAGTCCGTTTCAAGAGGAACAACGCTTAAATACATTGGTAGTTTCACAAATAACAACGGTGAGCTTTGGTATAATGTAGAAACATCCCGCGGAAATAGAGGCTGGGTTATTTCTACACACGCAGAGGTACGTTAGTAATGAAGAAAAAATTACTTTCATTTCTTTTCATTATGATATCAATGATCCTTTGGGACCCGGTAAGTACGGCTGCACAAACTCTATCAGCAGCTACTTATAATAAACCTGTATCTGTTTCAATCGTAAGTGGTCCAACCATTACCTTTAGTATAGAAGGAATCTACGAATTACGAAATAAATCTACAAATGAAAGAACTTATTTAAATCCAGGGATCTCCTTAACTAGCACTCGTAATGGCCAAAATGTCGTGCTCAGTAGTCATGGACAATCCTATACATCAGTAAATGGATTTACATTACAGGAAGTCGTAGGACCAGCAAAGGTAAGTACTTTTAGTAGAGAAACCCAAATGCGTAAAGGCGCACAAGCTAATTATGCCGTCGTTACTTCTTTCTATCCAGGAGAAGCTGTAATCTATTTATCTAGTTTCGTAAACGGTCAAGGAGAAACTTGGTTTAACGTTATGGATAGTAAAGGTCAAAAGGGTTGGGTCCCTGCACAAACAACCTTTGCGCCTAAAGATACACCTACCCTTTCTCTTACGTCTGTAAACAGCAATAAATATAGAGGAAGCATGGAAATAAACCCATCATCCTCAACGGTTTCTCTCATTAATCGACTAAATATCGAAAATTACTTAAAAGGTGTTGTAGCAGCAGAAATGCCTGCATCTTGGCACATGGAAGCTTTAAAGGCTCAAGCGATTTCTGCACGAAGTTTCGCCTTGAATTCTATGAGTCTTTCAAACACAACTTCCAGTCAAGTATATAAAGGGTTTACTAGAGAGCACCCCGATACTAATGAAGCTGTTGAAAAGACGAGTGGGAAAATTGTAACTTATAATGGAAAGCCAATTCAAACTTTCTTCTATTCTGCTAGTGGTGGGAGAACAGCCAATATTGGTGATGTATGGAATTCAAACCAAGCAAACTTTCCTTACTTAGTAAGTGTGGATGATCCATTTGAGAACTCAGCAAATAGTAACTGGTCGGAGTCCTTTCCTTCAAAAATGCTATTAAACAGTTTTGGATTTAACTCTTCAGATACTCTTCATGATATTCAATTATCAAAAACGGGTGCCAATGGAGAAGTACGTGCGATTACTCTTATGACGTCTGCAGGAGATAAAACGATTTCGGGGAATGAACTTCAAATTAGACAACTAATTCCTGTCTCTGGCCAAGGTTATACATTCCTACGCTCAAACTGGTTTGATATCGTTTATCCGTTCACGGTAAAAACAGCGAGTGCTGATCAGCAGCAATTTAGTATTACAGGTCAGAGGGTTCAAACTGCTACAACAATAACGACCGTTCCAGATAGTACTGTCCAAGTTCAAACCACAAACGGTACAACTTCTCTTGAAGCTCTACCCACGTCTGTGCAATTAAACGGAAAAGGGTTTGGACATCGAATTGGTATGAGTCAACATGGGGCAAAAGGTTTAGCTGAAAATGGAAGAACAGCAGAACAAATTATCACTCATTACTACCCTGGTACAAAAATTGAAACTTATTAAAGTCTTTTCCCACATAATAGAATTTATTCTTAAACAAAAAAAACGCTCAAAGTGAGCGTTTTTTTGTTTTCTCGTATTCTCTTTTAATTTATAACTTCACTTAAAGAGGTTTTCTGCTACAATTTCCTTTTTAACTTTAAAACCGGCCAGCGCTGACTCGCATCTGAATAAAAGCGGTAGAAAATCAAAATACCTGCTGTTAAAACCGTTGCAGCAATCCATATTGGATTATATAGGAAATCAGCGAAACCTCCAACAATTGTTCGTGGTATATTAATCGTGAAATAAACAAACAAACCAATAAGAATAGGATGCTTTTTTAATCGTAAAAAGATGATATAAAGCCCTTGCAAAAACAAACCAATATAAATGGTACCGGCTACCACACCCAAATAACCAAAGTTTGCATAGGCCTCTGCAATATAAATGGTATTTAACACTCCACCCGTGCCATCCTCAACTCGGTCTGGAAAATAATACTCCAATGTTAAGCGAGCAGAACGGATGTGTTCTAAATCATATAAAGCGAGAAAACTCGAAGGCAAGCTTTTTCCACCTAGATATGGCACATAGTTTCCAAAGAGATCAAGATGTAAAAAAAACGGAGAAATTTGTGCCAAAATAAGTCTTCCTAATGGTCCCGTATTATAGGATAAAAATTGATTTAGCGACGTGACATCTTGAATAAAGACATACATCACAATAAGACCTGTGACACCTCCAAGAGCAAGGACAGTTATTTTTCTTAGATTAAGTTTCACCTGTCCAATATAAATACTTGTCAGGAGCAACATCAGAAAATAAAAGAAAATAGGTGCTTTCGCTAAATCATAGAGACTAATGAGAATAGATGCACCTAGCAATATAATGAACCACAATCTCCATTTTACTTGTTTGGACACTGTTCCATAAACAAAAGCAATTAAAGAGAGGAGGGGCACTAACTGTAAGGCAAATATATTGCGAATGTAAATGTTTCCTCCGAAATCTCTACTAGCCTCAATTCTCATCTGTGCTAATTCATGACTACTGGCACCTGTAACCAAACCTAAAAGGGGGATTTGCCTCAAGTTTAAGTACGTATAGGCAACAGCAAAGACACCGATCGCCGCTAAGATGGAGAATAGAAAAAAAATCATTTTATTGTCTTCGAGTGCCACCTTTTTCTCCAAATAACCAGTAAGTTCTACTTCACTTTCAAACCGAGATAACCCGGAAACAATCACCATGACGGTTGGCATTAATACCATTACTAGCACGATCAACCAAAAGCCTGTATGACGAACACTTTCATCTCGCAACCGGTCAATCATATAATGCTGGTCCACCCCTAGTGCTATGAGAAGTGTTCCGATAAATGATGTGATTAAAAGAGAATAATAAAACGTTATTGATATGACATTCGGTTTAACTAGTGATAAGCTACCAGATGCTTTTTGAAAAAGGACAATAGAAACTATAAGCGCGATACACCAGATTGAAATATAATACATTTCTATGCTCCTTTACCTTACCTTTGCCATTACTTTTGCAAAAAGGCAACGATCTTCTCTGCTGCACGGCCGTCACCAAATAAATCTTTATAATTCGGAGACAATTCTTTGTTTACAGCTTCGACGATTTTCTTAGTGTCTGCTCCAACAAGAATGTTCGCTTCTCCTTCTAATGTTTCAACCCACTCTGTTTCGTCTCGTAACGTAACACATGGAACCTTCATAAAGTAAGCTTCTTTTTGTACGCCACCTGAGTCAGTCATTATTTTTTTAGCGTTTTTTTCTAAGGTTAACATATCTAAATAGCCAACCGGGTCAATAACTTGCAAACCTGGAATTTCAGCTAAATCAATGCCCATTGCAGATAATTTATTTTTCGTTCTTGGATGAATCGGCCAAACCTTCGTTCCCTCTACTTGTTTGAATGATTCAAGAATGGCATGCATACGGTTTTCATCATCGGTATTTTCAGCTCTATGAACCGTAATCAAATAATAAGCACCCTTAGTCAAATCATGCTTTTCTAATAAGGTATTATTTTGATTCAACTTCATGTTATAAAGAACTGCGTCATACATGACATCGCCAACGTTATGGACACCGTTAGTTATATTCTCCTCTTTTAAATTCTTCACTGCTGTATCAGTAGGGCAGAATAAGAAAGCAGAAACATGGTCCGTCAGAATACGATTCACTTCCTCCGGCATTTTTTTATTAAAGCTTCTTAATCCTGCCTCAATATGCAAAACAGGAATATGAAGCTTTGCTGCTGCTAGAGCGCCTGCTAATGTTGAGTTCGTATCCCCATATACAAGCAAGAAATCAGGCTTTTCTTTTAATAAAATTTCTTCTATTTGAATAAGCATTTCCCCGGTTTGTTTCCCGTGACTACTAGACCCAACTCCTAGGTGATAATCGGGCTTGGGGATATGCAATTCTTCGAAAAAAATATCAGACATATTTGCATCATAATGTTGTCCTGTGTGAATAATAATTTCATCATGAGTCTTACGCAATTCTCTTGAAACAGGTGCTGCTTTAATAAATTGCGGTCTTGCACCTAATACTGTTACAACCTTCATTCTAGCCCCTCCATTCAACTTATCTTACATCTCTCCAAATACGAATTACTACTAAACTTAGTATGAAATACAACCAAGGAATAAATACATAAATAAAGGAAAAGTCAGTAAACTCATGGATATACACAATCGCAAGCATGGCAAGAAAGCCATTAAAAAAGATATACGAGAGCTTAAAACCATTAACAGGTACTTTATAAACACGTTGACTTCGATTGTAAATTAATAACGTTGCCGTTAAATAAGAAAGCACGATGGCTAAAGCGGCCCCGAGTAAAGACATAGTTGGAATTAGCAATACGTTTAATAGAAGACTGAGTAAAGCTGCTATTCCAAAGTAGATGGAGATCACACTTGTTTTCTTTTCAATGAATAATCCGACTGAAATAATCAAATAATAGAAGTTCAAGAACGTCCCCGCACTTAATAAGGCTATATATTTTGTTGCCTCGGCATAAATTTCATTTGGAATCATAAACGAAAATACATACGGAATGAGTGTCGCCACTCCAAGCAATCCAATGACTCCAACTAGCATAATCATAATATAGAACTTCGCAAAAAGGTCTTTCGCATCCGGCTTATTTTTTATCGACATGGAATATGGTCTCCAGGCCATTTGTACCCCTGATGTAACTAAGGTAATCACCGTTGCAAATTTCACGGCAACTCCATACACACCCACACTTGATAGTGATTCAAAGTAACTTAAAAAAAAGCGATTGGATGAAGCGATCACCCAAAAAGCAATCGAAGCAGGTACGAGCGGTGCTGCGTATACGAGCATCTCCTTTAATACTACTTTATTGATTCTAAATGTGAAAAATCGTCTTACCTGACTTCCAAGAAATAAAACGATAAGAATGGTTGCAGCGATCCGGCTATATAAAATGGAATCAACTGTTGGCATAAAAAAGCGTAATAGTAAATAAGACAGCAATGCAATTAGTCCCAAACGAACAACCGTAAAAATAACAACCTTACTTACTTTAAAATTGAAACGGAAATAAGTAAGAATTAACGTAACCATTGACTCAAAAAGCAACACGACCATGGCGAAATAAAGTAAATATTTATATTCCGGTCCACCAAGAAGAAGATTGGCAATGATGTCTCCCAAAAACACAGTAAACACAAAAAGGGACGCAGCCACTAGCAAACGGAACATCATGACATTTCTAAAAAAATCTTTTTTCTTCTTCTCATCCTCGGTATCATAATAAAAAAAGGCTAAAGCCGAATCCGTGCCAAAGATGACAACAAATGTAAGCATTGCAAAAAGGGCATCGATATTTTCGAGAGCCCCCATTTCATCCGGACTTAAGTAGGAAGTATAAATAGGTAACATTAAAAAAGCAATAAGCTTCGTACCTACATTCATTAATGCATAAAGGAGGGAATCCCCTCCTAATCGTTTCAACTGACTAATCACTGGTCTAACAACTCACGTTCAGGTACGTCTCTTAACACTTTTGCAGGGAAACCTTTCACCACTGTCTTAGGTGTTGTATTCTTTGTAATGAGAGCTCCAGCTGCGATAAACGTTTCCTCAGCAATCGTAACACCTGGCAAAAGAATCGATGCCCCACCGACACGAGCACCTTTCTTAATCGTCGCCCCTTTAATCTGATCAAATCGCTCTTCCGTTCTTCCCATGAAATTATCATTGGTCGTTGTGACGCAAGGCGCAATAAAGACATGATCTTCTAACGTGGAATAAGCCGTAATATAACTATTGGATTGAATCTTTGTACGTTGTCCAATCTTTACGAAATTTTCCACTACAACATTTTGACCGACTACAACTAAATCAGCAATTTCAACATTCTCTCGAATACTTGCTAAATCAGCGATTAAACAAGAATCTCCAATTTGACTACCTCGATAAACAACGCAATTTGCGCCAAACGTTGTCTCTTTACCAATAGTTAATGGCTTAAGGTCATGATTCATTTTTACTGTACTTGTTTTTGCTGGTTTTGGAGGCTTCCCAAGAACAGCACCATCAGCTATTGTTGTTCCTTCTCCAATAATGGTTCCCTCATAAATCGTCACACGATTCCCCACCATGACATTAGCGGCTATTTTTACATCCTTTTCAATGACAGTAAAGTGCCCCACTTTAACAGTAGAGTCCAACTGAGCAGTAGGATCAATGCTATTCATTTTAGTTCCCCCAATTTATAGCTTGATATACTTATTCGGTTTCTCGATTCCTTTTAGTGTATTACGCGTATCAAAAATGACTTTACTGTGATTAGCAACGAACTGGTAATCTACTGTTGTATGATCAGTTGTAATTAAAACTAAATCAGCATTTTCTAAAATGGCTTGGTCTAAGCCAACAGTCTCAAGGATCTCCCCACCTATTTTGAAACTTGGAACAAAAGAGTCAATAACTGTTATGTTTGCTCCAGCCTTTTTCATTTGAGAAATAATATCAAGTACAGGCGACTCTCTTACATCATCGATATCTCGCTTATAAGCTACGCCTAAAATAACAATGTTAGCTCCATTTAGTGCCTTAGCATCCTCATTCAAAATCTTCATTGAACGATCGACCACAAATTCAGGCATCGCATTATTAATCTCACCAGCTAATTCAATGAGCCTCGTGTGGTAATTATATTCACGTGCTTTCCAAGTTAAATAAAAAGGATCAATCGGGATACAGTGCCCACCAAGACCTGGTCCTGGATAAAAGGCCATGAAGCCATACGGTTTTGTTTTCGCAGCGTCAATTACTTCCCACACATCAATTCCCATTCTCTCACACAAAACTGCCATTTCATTAGCTAAGGCAATGTTAATATGACGGAATGTGTTTTCAAAAATCTTCTCCATTTCTGCAACGGCCGGAGAGGAAACTTCATGAACTTCTCCTTCAAGAACATGGCGGTAAAGAGCTGCAGCAACTTTTGTACATGTTTCTGTTATTCCACCAACAACCTTAGGCGTGTTCTTCGTATTAAAATCTTTATTACCAGGATCGACACGTTCTGGAGAGTACGCAATGAAGATTGTCTCACCTGTTACAAAGCCTCGGTCTTCTAAAGCTGGTTTAACAATTTCTTCAGTCGTTCCTGGATAAGTAGTCGACTCTAGAACGACAAGCATCCCTTCATGGGCATACTTTGCGATTTCTTTAGCAGAGCTCTCAACATAAGACGTATCCGGTTGCTGATAAATGTCTAAAGGAGTCGGTACACAAATAGCGACCGCATCCACTTCTGTAATTCGAGCATAATCTGTTGTTGCTTCAAGTTGACCAGATTTGACAATTTCAGAAAGTTCCTCATTAATAACATCACCGATATAGTTAATTCCATCATTAACTTGTTTCACCCTTGAGTCTTGAACATCAAAACCAATAACCTTGTATCCAGATTTTGCTTTCTCAACCGCTAAAGGAAGACCTACATATCCTAAGCCGACTACCCCAATAACTGCTTCTTTGTTATTTATTTTTTCTAATAATCGTTCAAATACTGCCATACTTAACGTACTCCTTCCTTAACTTCAAACATGTCTAAACGCTGACCTTTTTCAGCTGATTCAAGAATCTTCGTGATCAAACGAACAGGAGCTAAACCATCTTCTCCAGTTACAATAGGATCTCTTCCTTCTTTTACGGCATCTACCATATCCTCAATGATCCATTGGTGACCTGGTTTTCCAAACGGATCAGATTTGATTGTTTCTTTTAATTGCTCCGTTTCTTCATCACTGCCGTTTTCAAAATTCCACGTTTCAATGTGATTAGCCGTAACACCTGAGATGATTGCACTTCCTCTTTCACCAAAGACCGCTAATGATTCTTCTAAATTTTTTGGGTAAATCGTAGTAGCAGCTTCAATAATACCAAGTGCGCCGTTCTCAAATTCAATGACTGCCGATGCTAAGTCTTCCGCCTCAATCGCTCTTAACCTTGTTTTCGCCATTGCTTGCACAGACTTCACAGGTCCCATCATCCAAATAAGTAAGTCTAAGTTGTGAATGGCCTGATTCATTAAAACGCCACCATCAAACTCTTTCGATCCACGCCAGTCAGCTTGGTCATAATACGCTTGATTCCGATTCCAACGAACCGTTGCATTCGCATGGCTTAACGTACCAAATGCCTCATTTTTTACTTTTTCTCTTAGCGCTTGAATAGCTGGTCTAAAACGATTAGGGTGTACAACAGCCAATTTTACCTTATTTTCATTCGTAACTTTAATCATCTCTTCAGCATCCGCTACAGTTAATGCCATCGGCTTTTCAACAATAACATGCTTCTTAAAGGACGCAACAATCTTTGTTAATCTTGCGTGTAATCCAGACGGCACACATATATTGACTACATCAATAGTTGGTTCTTCTGTTAACATCAATTCAAGATCAGAATAGGCTTTATACGTGCCTTCATATTCAGCGAGTCTTTCTTCGTTTGCATCGCAAACAGCTACTAAGTTGGCCTCTTTTATATTAGATATTGCTTCAATGTGTTTTTTAGAAATATGTCCCATTCCAACAATCGCAAAATTAATCATTTGCAGCTTCATCCTTCCGTGCATCAAAGATATACTTCCACAACATTAGAACAATTACAGATAAAACAAAACCAAGTAGAGCTCCTACAAGTAAATTAGACTTCAAATAACTAGGTTCTTTTTTAACTGTTGTTGTGCTCAGAAATTGAGGTTCTTCAAAGAAAGCTAAGTCCGTTTCCATTCGTCGAATTTGTAAGTTGTATTTATACAAGTCGTTAGTTTTTATATACAAAAGCTCTCTATATCTGTTTTCCAGCTCCTGTGTTAGCGTTTCTTTAATCAATGCAGTCTCGTAAAATGGAAGAGATTCCTTAAGTGAGTTAATTATCTTATAAGTAATTTCAATTGAATTCTTAGTAATCGAGTAGCGTTCGTTATATTTGTCCAATAAATCACTTTCAAACGCACCGGCTATTCCATTAAGTCCATTTTCAATAGTAGAAGGATCATCACCTATAAATTTAAAAGAGATCACATTAGTACGTGCTACTGAAATATCAGCTTTGACTCCCTCAGGAATAAATTGTTGATACGATTCATTCGCCTCAATTATAGCATCATCAGAAAATGTTTGATTGTTAACTCCACCAATAAAAACAAAAGCTTCCCCTTCAAATTGTCTTTCTTGTAATAAGCTAAACATCGTTCCAATCACTAATCCAATTATAGGAAGCAGCAGCAATACCCATTTTTTACGGTAGAAAAACTTTAAATACTCATAGAACACATACTGTTTTTTGTCATTTGTCATTTTGCTAAATTCACCATCTTATCGAATTTGCAATAAAAAGGAGTTGCCTCCTTTTTATTCAAAATTATTTAGTATAAAATTGTTTGATCTTTTCAACCACATAGATTTGTTGATCTTCTTTTAACTCTGGGAACATAGGCAATGAAATCACTTCATTTGCAGCCTTATCTGTTTCCGGTAAATCGCCTTCTTTGTATCCATACTCAGTAAATACAGGCTGAACGTGTAACGGTTTAGGGTAATAAACCATTGAGGCAACTCCATGTTCCTGTAAGAAGGTTTGAAGTTCTGATCTGTTGTTTGTTCTAATCGTATATTGATGAAAGACATGATATCGTTTTTCTAACTCTTTAGGCGTAATGACGTTATCGCCTAACTCATTTTGAAGTAACTCTGTATAGACACTTGCTTTCTCTCTTCTCTTTAATGACCAACTATCAAGGTGCTTGAATTTCACATTTAAAACAGCAGCTTGCAATTCATCTAAACGACTGTTATAACCGAGTACGTGATGATAATACTTTGGCTTACTTCCGTGAACACGAAGAACGCGTAATTTTTCAGCTAAATCATCTGAATTGGTAACGATCATTCCACCATCACCATAAGCCCCTAAATTTTTAGTAGGAAAGAAGCTATAGCACGTTGTATCTCCTAATTCGCCCACTTTTTTCCCATCATATGTAGCACCAATTGCTTGAGCAGCATCTTCTATAACAACAAGATTATGCTTGTCAGCGATGGCACGGATTTTATCCATTTCAGCTGCTTGACCATATAAGTGAACTGGGATAATAGCCTTTGTCTTAGATGTAATGACTTCTTCTATCTTATTTGCATCAATATTATATGAAATTGGATCAATATCAACGAATACAGGCTTGGCCTTTAATCTAGCAATCGCTCCAACTGTTGCGAAAAAGGTAAAAGCGGTTGTAATAACCTCATCATTTTCTCCGATTCCAGCTGCATGCAAAGATAGTAACAAGGCATCACTACCGCTTGCAACACCGATTCCATGCTTTACATTACTATAATTAGCAACGTCAGCTTCTAGCTTCTTTACATTATCTCCAAGGATAAATCTTGAAGAAGACATCACATCATCCATCGCTGTGAAGATTTCTTCTTTTAGAGTTTGATACTGTTCTGTTAAATCTAACATTGGTACATTCATTTCACATTCTCCTCTATACATCGGCTTAATACAATATTTACTAATTAACTAAACTAAACAATAATACAAATATAGGGATTTGTCGAAGCAAAAGTCGACAATTTATTCTCAAGCTTATTCTACCATAGCTTACTCAATTGAAAATTAAATATTTATGTGAACGAACAATCAATCCTAGAAAAAAGCCGTTCGCAATTAAAACTGCAAACGGCATATACATTAAGCTTTTAATGCTCTCTTCCTGGGACTCTTCGTTTATTCCCCACTACCCTTCGGAATAAAGAAATCACAGGCTTGTATCGATCGTTTATTAACCCAATCATCTCTGCTATCACTTCAACCATGAGCAAGAGAATAAATAACAAAATGATTGTACCCCAAATGGTCGTTCGAGAGAAAAGTAAGGCACTCGCACTAAAAACAAATCCTAACGAATAAATAACAAGTACTGTGTTTCTATGTGAAAAACCAATTGCTAATAAACGATGATGCAAATGCGACTTATCTGGTGAACTGATTGGTTTCTTATTTACAATTCGACGAATAATGGCATAAGTAGTATCAAAAATTGGAACTCCAAGAATAATGATTGGAACAACAAAACTGAATAACGTTACACTTTTATAAAGTCCTAATAAAGATAAGATAGCAATCCCATATCCTAAAAATAAGGCTCCTGTATCACCCATGAAAATTTTTGCCGGATGAAAGTTGAAAAATAAAAATCCAACCGTACTTCCCATAAAGATAAGGGCTATTAGAAGAATCATTTCTTTGCCAGCCAGACCAGCCATAACAGCAATTGTACCAATAACAATAACCGATACTCCGGCAGCTAAACCATCTAGACCATCTATAAGATTAATCGCATTTGTGATTCCGACAATCCAAAAAATAGTAATCGGAATTGCCCAAACACCAAATTCAACAACCCCAACGGTAGGGATATGAATAAATTCTACAGTTAACCCACTAACAACAACCACACCAGCAGCGGCTAATTGACCTAGCAGTTTAACTTTAGCGGACAATTCATATTTATCGTCTAATATTCCAATTAATATAATAACTAGTCCACCCACTGTTATTCCGGTTATTTGATGATTATGCAAGCCACCAACAAAATAACCAACAACAACACCTATAAAGATCGCTAAACCACCTAATCGTGGCATCACTTTAGCATGGACTTTTCTATGATTAGGTTTATCTGTTGCGCCTATTTTAACAGCTAACTTCATTACAAACGGAGTAACTAGTAACACTGTTATAAATGAAGCAAAAAAAGCAAGAATAGTTTGTGTACTCATATAGTTCCCCTTGTACGCATATTTGAACAAAATCAATCGTATCATATAACTAGATAAAAGCAATGATAATTTATCAAATATCATCATTTTATACATTCTTTTGTAAAATTCCATTCAATTAAAAAAAGGATGAAACCTTTCTTATTTAGCATGCGTTACATAGATGTCAATATGATTGTTTCTTAAAGGTAATTAATTGTAAAGAGAGACCTGAATAAATCAGGTCTCTCGGTTAACATTAATTGCGGATTGTCTCGTATTTCTCCTGGACTGAATCCCTTAAACCTTTTAGGTAAGCTTCCATTTCAGGAAGATCAGGATACGAACCTGGGTGTAAAGCATTCCCTGCTTTTTTTATTTCTACTGAACGTCGTTCTAGACGATTCAATAAAGCAAAGTCATCTTCAATTTGGTTTAGTTCACCACGATCTAATTGAGCATCCATTTCTTTCAACAATTTATAACGTGTCATCTCCCAGATAACCGTTTCTCTAGCAATTTTAGCAGGTAATACAAATTTATCACCAACTAACTGACGCGGTTCTGGACCATATACTCGTCCAATTGCACGTTCTGTGCGTCGAATTTCTGAAGAAAGGGAATCATAGGCTTTTTCCATATCACCGTTGATTACTTCGTTATCAATAAACACTCGTAATTGATTCTGGGCAGTAACAAGTTGGTCGCCTGTTCTCACTCCATCAAAGAATCGTGCTGCTCTTAAAATCAACTCATCTGCTTCGTTAATTTTATTAACTTGGTTAGCACTTAAGTTAAGAGCTTGTGAATGACTTACTGCATCTTTTGCTACATTATAAGATTGTTCAAAAGCACTTGAAATCTGAACTTGATCTATACTAGTTACCATATAATGGTTTTTAAGTGAACGCGCCTGGCGCTCAGCATTAGCTACCATATCTTCAGCTTGTAAAGAACTTCTCGTTGTTTGATCAAGAAACGTACGATTTCCTATGTATCGTTGGCTCCAATATGAATCATTTAATGAACTAACCATAACCCCTCTAGATGAAGAGGCATGAATAAACTGATTATTTCCTATGTAAATCCCTGCGTGCGACGCTCCTGGCTTATAGGTTTGAAAAAATACCAGATCTCCATTTTGGAGATTCTTACGCTCTATAGGGTCACCTGCTGCATAAATAGCTGCTGCTGTTCGCGGTAGTGAAATTCCATTCTTTGAAAAAACATAATTTAAAAAACCTGAACAATCAAAACCTCTTGTTGTAGTTCCGCCATATACATATGGAGTCCCTACTAAACTCTGTGAATCTACTACTATTTTATCTTGTAAAGATTGAGCTTGAACTTGATTTGGTGTCATAATCTCTACTGATACTACACTCATTGTAGCAATCCCAAGTGCTAAGAGCCACGTTCTAAGTTTCCTCATAAGTTAAAATCCCCCTAATACCCGATAGCGCTATCAATTAAACGCCTTTTTTGACTTAAATCGAGTATACTAGATTTTTTCACTTAGAAATATTAACAGTAGATTAAAAAATAAGTAGTTTTGTAACGAGAATGTAATATTACATCCTTTTTTTTACATAATTCTCTGTTTTTTTGTTTATAATTTGACATAACAGCTGTTTTTTCTTACGTCTTCTTTCATATTTCTTCATTATTTTACAACTTCACCTCTCGATAAATTACTAGTTACATTATTAATGGTAAGAACGTGCTAACAAGAAAAATCAAACTTACTTCTTCTTACATGCAAAAAGAACCCCAGAAAGTGAGGTTCTTAATCATCTTCAATTACAAGATATTAATTTTTCGCATAATCTACTTTTCCTCGTTGATCACGAATATAGTCTCGTGTTCCAATCTTCATCAAACCAGGCTCTAAAGAACTAACTCGATACCTCGTTCCTTTAGTTGCTCTGCCAACAGCCTCATTAAGCGGATTTAAAATAGGTACATCCTCTTTAATATCAGCGTACCCGACGAAGTATTCAATCTTCTCATCGTTTACTACGTAATAGCCGCCTCCTACTTGGAATTTCTCCGCATCGTATGAGTATACGCGTACTGCTTCACCTGGTTGTAGCATACGATGTATTTGACCATCCTCTGTATAAAGAGGTGTTTCCTTATGAATTAATGATCGTCCAACAAATATACTGATATTTCCAGGCTCATTGAAGACATAATGACTCCCACCAACATCATAGTAATTTCCTTTTGTACCATATGTGCGATAAAAGTGTCCAGGTTCCAATTGTCCAACTTTAATCAATTGACCATTTTCTTCCTTTAATAAATCAACATTTGTCCGAACAAACAAACGAGCAATTGGATGACGATGTCCAGAAGGCAAAGTCACATTTGGTATCTTAATATCAAAGTCTTGTTCACTTATCGTATAATTTTTTACTTTTTCAAAGTTTGCTTTCATCATATTCGTTTCATTTAAAAAATAGAGATTTCCTTGTGCATCTTGAGATAGTCGATCTGCGTCTTGATTATTTCTCACTATATCCCAAGCTAACGTATCTTTATGAACTCTAAAAAGCATGTGATTTACCGTGCCGTAAATGTTCCCATCTTTCCCAATTCGCAATGTGGCATTTTTAAAGAAACCAGGAGTATGACGAACAATTGGCACAACCTCAGTTCGGTTACTTCGAGGGTTATGGACAATAAGATTACCATCTGCCATGCCCCAAATTCTACCATCATCAGTAACAGTAAGTGCAGTAATCATCCGAATCGAAGATAGTGGCAATTTGATCATTTCAGGTTTCGCATTCGGATTGTTAGCAGGTAAGCTGAACAGAACCGCTGTTGAATTAGCAGGTGCCTGAGTAGAACCTGGTGAAAAAACAGTTGTTCCACCATATACACGATTGTTCTCTTTAGAATAAACCATTGAAATGACACTTTGGTTCTGAATAAAAGGATGACGAACAACCGTTTTTCCCGTTGCTTGATCAAAAATTGCTAATGCGCCGGCTTTTTCACCTGCAATCGGATAGCTTCCAATAAATAATTTATTATAGGAATCCACACCGACCATTGCAACAGGACGTTCTTGCCTATAGGCAGAAAGGTTGATACCTGGCAATTCTTGAAAAGCAAGATTAGGACTTCCACCAATTTGGTTAGCAGGATCAAACTCGAAAATATTTCCTTTCGGATACATTCCTACGTATAATTTTCCATTCAAATGAGTGGCACCTTCCATCTGACCCTGTTGCGAATAATACCTCGTTACATTTTCTTCAGGAGAATAAATGCCTAGATTACCTGAGATAAAACCTGAACTTATAATTTCCCCATTTAAGCCTTCTGTTACATTGTGAATAGCAATAGGTTGTGCAGGTAAATCTAGCCACTCCAACGTTTGTTTTCCTGTTTCTAAATTGTATTGAAAATATAATCCATCGTTACCCAAAATCCCAACTAGTGTATAACCAGGAAACCCCGGTTTATCTAACTGAACAAAATCAAGTGAAACGGCACTTCTTGTACGAATGTTGCTTTCTAATTCCACACTTTTTTGTGTTGCAAGGTCAAAGCGATAAATACTATTTTCACTCGTATAATAGACCGACTTTCCGTCAGGTGATACTTTTGAAACACCACGTGACAACGCAGGAAACTCTCCTAAAAATGCTTGGGTTTCCACGTCAAAAAGAAGCATCTTTCTACTTGTTTGGAGTTTTGCAAAAACAAGACCGCCTTCTACGTTTAAATCATAAACAAACGACTCATTACGATAGTTTTGAGGTAAAATTTCTTTCTTACTTCCAGTGTTTAAATTCCAAGCTATTAATGAAGCGTTAGATCCTACCCCCGCAAAAAGGATTTGATTTTTCTCATCAATGGCTACACTTCTCACCGAGTTTTTACCTTTGACAGCTTGCCCTAAATGTTGAACCCCTGAACTAGGGTTGTATTTGAATACATCTCCACCATAAGACGTCCCGCCAAAAATAGAATTAGTCGAATCATCTACTGCAATATTCCAGATTGTCGTATTTTCACGATCTGTCATTTTGCCATGGTTTACTAAATGTTTTGTATTTGGGTCATAAGCATAAAGGGATTCGTTTGGAGTTGTCCCAACCCATACCGTTTGGTCATCAGCAATATCAACAGCCCAGACACCCTTCGCACCTTCTAATACCTTTTCATCATAAACTTCTCCTGTATTTAAGTTGATGACAACCAAAACAGCGGTCTCACCTTGCATCCCTAAATAAAGCAAAGGTGTTCCATCCTTCGTCATCCCAGATTTACCTCGCATTGGATAAATCGTCCGAACCTGTGGGCCTAGATTCTCAAAGGTATGATTACTTCCACTGAAATTCGATGTACTCACTTTCATTTCATTAAAATCATCACTATCACCAAGAAACTCCCATTCTACAAGCTTTTCCGCAAACGCAGATGAAGTTTGGTAACTTAAAACTAAACATAGAACTAGTATTGAATAAACTATTTTTTTCATTAGATCTCCTATCTATTCCATCTTTTTCACTCTCTCATTATATGTTATAATTTTACAAATTCCTATGATTTTCACTCAACAATCCATGTGTTTTGCTATCTATTATTCTACCCCACTTCTTACAAATAAGAAAAAATAAGCCGGACTTTTTAAGAGGCCGCTGAAAAAGGTACGGTTTTCACCTTTTTTCAGTGGTCTTTAAGCAATGAGCGGAACCGTTGCTTTGTCTTAAGCCTGCTATGAGTGGGTTTCTCATAGCTGGCGCGCAACGTGTGGAGCCATTGCTGCTTCCTCGAATCTGCTAAAAGCGACTTTTTCAGTGGCCTCACTTTTTAAGCTGACTTCTTCTTTCTTATTTGATGAAAATCCATTTTAATGGAGCTTTCTAATTAGCTTCCTTCCATTTCTTTCACATCTTACTTACTATAGCGTATAGGTTGCACCTGTTAAGACCTAGTGGAAAAAATAGGTTTGTAGTGTTAAGATGATTGAATTAAATAATAAAGAAGGTATCAAATGGAGTTTATTAACGATAAAGTACTACTAATCGCTTTATTCATTTTAATCATTCATAGTATTGAAACATTAGCCTATGCGGTTCGCATATCTGGTGCTCGAATGAAATTAATTGCTTCTGCTTTGTCTCTTTTCAATTTAATGGTCCTCGTATCGAGATTATCAAATATGATGCAACAACCTTTTACTGGGAGTTTAATTGACACAGCGCCCGACACACACACATTAGAATTTGTCGAAAGTCAGTTTCGCGTGATTATCGGAGCTTCTACTGTTGGCACGATTATGGGTGTCATCTTACTGCCTACCTTTATTGCACTTTTTTCAAGAGCAATTGTCCATTTATCAGAAACAAAAGGTTCTGTACCTTTATTAGTTAAGAGAGGTTTGACTTGGGCGTATATGAAGAGAGTTATTAAACATTTCCATTTGCCGCGTTGGTCTTACATTGTAAAAGATGTAAGATTCAAAGACATTCCCGTTAAACTCTTTATTATCAATATGGTGATAACAGCCATTTACACGATTGGCGTCCTCGCTGCGTTGTACGCTTCCTTGTTAGTTCCAGAAAGAGCATCAACAGCGATTATGGCCTCGGGACTCATAAATGGAATGGCCACTATTTTACTTGTTATCTTTGTTGATCCTAAAATTTCTGTTTTAGCAGATGATGTTGTAAACAAGAAAGGTAGCTACGCCTCTTTAAAAGCGATTTCCTTGATGATGATTTCTTCGAGGTTATTAGGAACGCTTCTGGCTCAGGTATTGTTTATACCAGGAGCGCACTATGTAGCGTGGTTTACGAAGTTTATTGTGTAAACTGTTACGTGTTTTGATTTTTAAATCAACTTTTCGAATTGTTAGCTGTAAAATAATAAACATAAGAAAACAGAAACCTCCTATAGATGAAATAGGAGGTTTCTACTTTAACCTACTTATTATTAGTGAACTCATGAATAAAAACACTGATTAGTTCTTCATGTAATTAACCCTATTGCTGTCTTCTGTATAATAACCGCTACCTAAATTGAATTTATTGCCTTCAATGTCGTATACACGATAGAGTGCAATACGTTACTCAATTAGGTGTGTTTGATGTAGATGATATTATATTAAATTCATTAGGTGGACTTATAGGTATTTTGGTTTTTAGTTATTTAAAAAGAGAAAAAGGTTATTAAACTAACGGAGTAGCGTTGTTTTTAACAAGGATGCGCCTTTTTTATTTTATTAACGAGCAGAAGATTTCAATAATGGCAGCCTGACATTAGAGTACTGAGCCATAATCCAAACAAGAGGTTTGGGGAATTGATAAGACAGATCCTGCAGTTATAGCCATGTGGATTCTCATTCCGTTAAAAGGTAGAAAAGCTGTTCCAAAATAGTCGAAACCGATTCTGGTTCCGCTAATCATGAAAAATCAATGGAAAATGGGGTTAAAAAAGACGAATAACGGAACGAGGATCCAAAAACATCCCTCACACAAGGAATTTGTGGCAAATAGCGGAATAAGGAACCGCTCCTGTTAGCCAAGCGAATATTAAGCCCACATTTTATGAAAAGAGTCCTCTTTTTACTATATCAAAAGGTTAAAACTAATATTGTTGCTTTCTTCAAATAACGTTCTTCACCAATCAGACGAGAACATTGTAAATGTTCTCGTCTTTTTACTTTTGGAAAAAAATATAAAGAAGTGCATGTTCCAGAGTTGAATCCGTTATTTAATTATTTTATTATCGAATTATAAACTTCATCAACAACTTCTTCATTTTGAATGTCAAATTCCATTCTTAGTTGGTATCTAATTATTTCTTTATTTACCGATCCTTCAACGATTTCAACTATATTCGTTTTTAGCCAATGAGCTATCAAATTAATTTGGTCATCATAATCTAAAATATTCATGCTAAACTCTCCTTAATTTAGAATCCTTTGCTTAGAATCTTCTTAACGTTCATTTATATACTCAAAATAAAATTTCTTGTTGATCTAACGGTGCAAGTTATTAGCTCTTAGTTTTAATAACCTTAAATAATATCCTTTTTATAAGCACATACTATGTTTAAAAAGAAGTATGCGTTTGATAACTATTTACTAAGGGATGAAACATATGCACGTTCTTACTGCCCTTATTAGCATCATTGCTGTGTTTATTTGGGGCGACTGGAATAATTGGAGAAAGTATCATGCAACGTTACTATTTTTGCTCTTGGGAATCTGGTTTATAACTTCTTAACAGCAAATTACTTTTTATGGCGTTTGGATGCAGACTTTATTTCAAATCATACTCTTACTGAAATGCTCTATACATTTATTTTTTACTTTAACAGACAGTATTGAGTACCAATATGGATGGACATTAGGATGGTCGATTGTAGCCCTTTTTATTATGTTCCCTCTATTAAGATTGCATTTTAAACACCCCTTATTAACGTACTTACTTTTTGCACTAGTTTGTATAGGATTTCTTTGGTGGTTTAATGTTCCTGTTCATTTACCAGTTGAAAAAGGAGAATATTATGGAGTGATTGGAGGATCGATTAATGTCTAAAGATAAATTTTCATTATTGCTGTTATGGTTAATCATGGCTGGTGTTCTTTTTAAATGTATCCCACAGAATAAAACTAGACACGGTATTTTGGCGTTTTTCTATATGCAAACTCTTACTTGGTTTTGGGGTTTGGTTGTAACAGAAAAAGGGTTGATAAAATATCCAGTTAGATTTTTCAAACAATCGAACAAATCTAGTTTTTCATTTGAATACTTTATTTTTCCCGCTATGTGTTCCATTTTTAATATTTTTTATCCAAAGGGTAAAAATAAGTTTTTCAAGCTCCTCTATTATATTTTGCATTCTGGAATTATTACAGCTATTGAAGTGATGATGGAAAGATTCACTAACCTTATTGAATATAAAAAGTGGAAATGGTATTGGAGTTTCCTCACTATAGGTATATCTTATTATTCATCAAGATTATTTTATCGATGGTTTTTTAGCTCAGCTAGTCACAGTTTTGAGAACCCTTCTTCAGACAAATAAAAAATCCCTAAAGGGTTCGTTTCTGTAAGAGCAAAAGGAATGCTTTTTGACTTAAGAAGTAGGGTAGAAAAAAAGAGCAGAAAGGTTCCGACCCCTGAAAGTTAGAGTAGAAAATCTAACTTTCGGGAGTCGGAACCCAACTGTCGCTCTTCCTTCTTCTTATTCATTAGCCGTTTCAACTTTATCTTCAGTTACTTCCTCTTCCACTACTTCTTCAGTAACTTCTTCAGTTACTTCTTCAGTCACCTCTTCAGTTACTTCTTCAGTCACTTCTTCAGTCACTTCTTCAGTCACTTCTTCAGTTTCTTCTTCGATTACTTCTTCCTCAACCGGATCACTTTCTGATTCCTTTTCAAGGGCTAATCGAGCACGTAAATCTAGTTCCCACTCTTCAAGTGCCTTTTGCATCTCTTTAAGTGAAGGATATTGACCTGGATGAAGTTTATTTCCAGCTTCCTTAATCTCAACCGCTCTACGTTTAATTCGATTAGATAAGCTTAATTCGCGCTCAACCTCTTCTAAGTTACCTAGGTTAAGTTGTTCTTCGACTCGATTATAAAGTTCGTATAACGTCACTTCAAAGATCATTGCTTCTCTTCGAATCTTAGCTGGTAAAACAAATGCGTCATTTGCAATTTGGCGGTCTTTTGCACCGTACACTCGACCTATTGCTCGCTCTTGCCGACGAATTTCACTAGATAAAAAGTGGTACGCCACTACAGATTCTTCGTTTAACGTTTGATTGTTGATATGAACTTGTAAAGCATCCGTTGCTTTCTTCAAATCTTTCGCTACGTTTGTCGCATCTATAACAGACGCAACTTGAAGCATTTTCCCTTCTGCATAGCTAAGTTGATCTGTTAACCAAGCTTGTCTACTCTGATTAGCTTTTGCAACCGTTTCTTCAGAACGACGGATTTGTCTTCTGAGTAAGTTGTAGTCTTCTAAGAATTTCTTAGAAAGAACTAAGTCATTCGTCGTACGAATTCGTGATTGTCGTTCCAAATCATTTGCAAGAATTTGACTGCTTCTTACTTGAGCTGTTGCTAAACCATCAATTCTATTCAAGAATAATTTATGCCCTTCATGAGCCACATAAAGTCCAACTCGGTGATTTTGCTGCCAAACACGATCATAAGCTGAGATTGGTAGATTCGTATTGCCTACGTAGCGACCAAGTTCCGGTGTGAAAGCTGGGCGTTGGAACGTTTGAACAAACCAATCTGTCATTCCACCGCCTGATTGGTTAGCCCCTGGGAATATGAGCGAATACCCAGTCAGATTTCCAATTGAACGAGCGTAACTTAAATCACGTTGATATCTCACTCCTGTTTGCTTGTAGTTCCAAAAAAGGATTTCCCCACTTGAATGGTAGGCAACTGACATTTCCGGGTCTACTTCATTTGTAAAATTAACAAGTGCCTTTATCTCTGCTGCTGATTGCGGAGAATAACCCTTGAAATTCATATAAGAAGGTCCAGATGGGCCTTTTACTTGAGACCAACCAGCATTGTATTGACGGTTTAAATCAACACCTTTACCGTTTGCTTTCCAGCGCTTAAAATCTCTACTACCACCATTCATCGTAATTAACGCTGCGTGCTGGCTTGCCGGCAAAGCAGAAAGTCCATTTTGTTGCAATGAAACCCCATCAGGATTAACCATTGGAACAAACCATATTGTTGTATTATCCAATGTGTTACGAACATTATAAGAAGCAATTGATCCATTGCTCGTATAAGATTGAGCATATTGATCTATCATATGCATATTTAAATTAGTTGAAAGCCATTCTCTGGCATGGTGAGAACCATTAATTAAAACCGTTGAATTACCCGTTCCTAATGAAACCGCGTAAATATTTCTCCCGAATTCACTTTTCCCAATAATCTTTGATGATATAAGATTTGGATATTTGGCTTCAAGTAATTCTATATCTCTTTCCATCATTTCATACGTGTACGTCTGTTTTGGGTTTACAATATTTGCATTAACTTCTGCCGCTTCCATGAGAAAAGAAAATAATAAAAAGACAAACAGCAACGGTACTATTTTCGACACTTTTCCAAGATTTTTTGACAAGTTCACACGTTTCTCCCCTTTTTTTTACAAACTTCTGTAACCATTCTACTATAATTCTACTAAATTAGTAACCTAGCATAAAAAAAGGAGAGAATATCCTATTGGATTTTGGAGCGTTTTTTAATATTGTTTGCTTTTATTAAAGAGCCTATCATTTTGACCCGTATATTGTGCATTTAACCTTGAAATATTAAAGGTAAATATCTTTCCTCACCCTTAACGGAGCCATACTACAATAGGAATCCCCTTTTTTAAAGGCAAAAAGCCGTTACTCTTTCTAGGACAAGGTCGCTCGAAAGATAAAAAATCATTTACATATGGTAAAATAAGTTTCATTTAGGTTAGAAAAGGAGATTTCCATGTATTTATAATCATTATCGCTTACTTATATGGGCCATGTTAAATCGGGGTTTTTATCTAGTCGATGATTGGCTTTTAACTAGCTTGATACTCATGTTATCTGCCCTTGTTATAACTTTAATCAATTGGCAAAAGAAAAACACTTGGTTAGAATTAATCGTTTATTCTATCTCACTATTTTACTGTTCGACGCTTTTCTTTACAGTAGAATCGGTAGAATCGAGCTTACATTTTAGCATTCAATAGCTTATGTTCGGAAGCTTTCTCTCTATTTGTATCTATTTAAGAACAAAAAGCAAACCTCGCTTTTGAGGCTGCCATTGCCAAAGATTCATGTGATCGAGAAAAATATCAACTATATGCAGAGACACTAGTAAACCGTGCCTTACGTTATAATCGCGCCGACAATCAGGATAAAGTTAAAGTGGAAGCTAAGAAAGCGAAAGAAGTTCTAGCAACTTGGGAGGAAAAAGCTATTACCGTTAAGGTGCAATCAAGCATGACAAACCAACGAGAATTTTTATTTTCAGATAGAGGGATGCAATTAAAAGAAACAACTTTGCAACTGTTGGATGAATGATCTTTAGCGCCAATTTATTAATAACTTGACCATACACAGGCGAACTAAGTCAAAACTACGCAACGCAAAAAAGAGGACTAAACATTAGTCCACTTCTTTGTATATCATGAAATCTTTTATCTATTTTGATAAAAATCCAAGATACCTAGATATATAGCTTCTGCAGCATCACGTTGGAAACTTTGCTGCGCTAAACGCTTGGCTTCATTCTCATTTGTAACAAACCCAAGTTCTACTAGAACACTAGGCATTGTCGAGTTACGGATAACAGAGAAGTTACCTTCTTTGGCACCACGATCTCGAGTATCCAAAGCTTGGATCAGACGCTTTTGGATTTTTTCTGCTAACTCTTTACTTTCGGCACTACTATGGTTGGCATTCCAATACGTTTCAGTTCCATGCGCTGACTCTACCCCTGCGGCATTCGCATGTAAACTTAAAAAGATATTGGATTTAGCATCGTTCGCTATTTTTGAACGGTCAGCTAAATCAATGAAGGTGTCGTTCTTTCTTGTCATAATAACGTTAGCACCAGCTGCTAATAATCTTTCCTCAAGCAAAAGTCCTACACTAAGTACAACATCTTTTTCTTGAACCCCAAACGCAACAGCACCTGGATCTTGGCCACCATGTCCTGCGTCGAGCGCTATTGTCCTACCTGCTAACGCCCCACTTTCATTTGGAATCCCTCTACTAACATAAGCTTTACTAATAAACCCATAGGAAGTTCCAAACTTAATGAGTAACCAATCTCCAATTTCTTGATAGATCTGAACATAATTCCCTTTCGTAACAGATCCAACTTGCTTAGAAGAAGCATTGGGTTGCGAACGAATATTAAGCGTAGTAGCCGTTACTTGTCCAACATCAGTTTGATTTCCAAAAAGAATGAAATCAACATGGATGTATGCAGTTTGGCTATTATAAACAAATTGAACCCATTTGCCATCAATTGCAATAATATCAATCTTTTGATTTTGACTCAAAGAACCTAGAATCGTCCCTGAAGTAGATGGTTGAGATCGAACATTCAAGGAAGAAGCCGTAATCGTTCCTTCGGCTTGACCACCAGATGAAACCGCTCCACCATTACTAGAAGTGTTTCTAATACTTTGTTCTAATTGCTTTAATTCATTGTTCACTTTAGTTGGTAAAGCCGCATATCCACCAGCTTGCTTGATCTCAATTGCTCGACGATTCAGCCGAGTTAATTTCGCTAGTTCACTCTCAACAAGTGCTGTATTTCCTTTTGAAATCAGCCCCTTAATATCTTCCATTAAGCGGTACTGTGACACTTCATAAATCGTTCGTTCATGAGCTATCTTCGCCGGGCGAATGAACTTATTTCCAACAACCGTTCGGTTATTTCCTCCATACACTTTACCGACATGCATCTCAACTCGTCTAATTTGACTCGTGAAATCATCATATAAGTCGTTAATCTCACTTATATTACCACGGTTAATCGTTTGATTAAATTTGGCTAACTCCGTTAGAAGGAGTTCTCCTTGCTTAGTAGCATCAATAAAATGAGCAGCATATAAGCGAGTCGCCTCTGCTGCATTAAGTCTTTGTTGTAAGTTATTCTTCTCAGCTGAGGATCCTAGTCTGTTTAACGTTGTTTGTGCTTGATTAATAGAGTTTCTTGCACCATTGTATTGAGACTCAAATGCACTTGAATACGTAACTTGATTCACATTACTTACTCTAAAATAATTCCACAAACCATCTGCCATTCTCTCAGCTTGTTGAATTTGACTTCTTGCTTGTGACACTGATGCCGTTGATGCTTCTGCCGTTAAAGTAGATAACGATGAGCATACAAATAGGAAAAGCGCTATTGTCACCAGCAAGACCTTTTTAACCTGCATTACAAAACTCCTTTCTCTGAAACTGTTATTTCTACTCTATTATCTAATATTCTACAAAATAATGCATCAATTCTCTTGATAATTTTTCATATTTTTCTTAAATCGTGACAAATGACTCACTTATAAAAATAGTCTGACTGACTAAACCAATTTATCCTAACAAACAAAAAAACCTCCAAACCGAGAACTTGAACAAACGTTCATTTCACTCAATTTGAAAGGTTAAAAACCGGTTAGTTTAATTGCCATTCTTGTTTGCCATTGTTTGTTTGAACCATGATACGATTATAGCTATCTTTGAATGTATTTAACTCTTCCTGATCAAGAGTAGATTCTTTACCATCCTCTGTCATCACAGTTGCACTCGTCAACCAATCTACTTCGTGGAAACTTCTATAGACATTTAAAAAGCCTACTTGTTGAAGACGACTGCCATTGTTTTGATAAGCAAAGGATGAATATTCTTTTAAACGAGAACGAACCCACTCCACACGGTTTCCATTTGCTTTTCCTTGATAAAGAGGCAATAACTTAGATGCAGCACCCGTCACATGTGGAGCTGCCATCGAGGTCCCCGACATCTCACCGAAAGAATGATTTTTCACTGTTGAAGGTATTCGCACGCCTGGAGCTAAAAGATCAACTTCAGAACCAAATGACGACCAACTAGGCATGCGCCTGTTTTGGTCCGTAGCCCCGACACCAATGGTATAACGAGAAGCAGCTGGATATTGAACTACGCCCCCGTCATTACCTGATGCCGCAACGACAACAATCCCGCGATCATAGGCATCTTTTAGTGTATTCTCCATCGTTTGAGAAAATCGATCTGTTCCAAGACTAAGATTCACTAGCTGAACATCCTCATTCATAGCCCAGCGGATTCCCTTGACCATATCCGAGACAAAGCCATTTCCTTCCGCATCTAAAGCTTTCACGATATAAAGGGAAGCATCATTGGTCATTCCTACTAGCTGACCATTTGTAGGTTTTCCAGCAATAATTCCAGCAACATGGGTACCATGACCATCACTGCTATCGTCAAATGCAACCCCTGTTTTTTCTTGCAAATTAGTATAGGTTATTTTTTTTCTAACAGCATAATTAAGGGCAACATGATCTGAAATCCCACTATCAATAATCGCGATTTTACACCGACAAGGCTCATCTAGCAGACGATTAGCTTCAATCTCCAATATTCCCCAAGGTGACATCTGGGAACCCGACACATCCTGATTCACCAATTGGAGAGGTTGATCTTCTTCCATATATAGAATAGAAGGAAGTTGCTTCGCTTGTTCAATCGATTCAGAAGCCCCTTCTGCTATCGTGTATGTTTTCTCTTCAAACGTAAAGCGATCGAGAATCGTAAGTTCATCGATAGTTTCTAACTCTCCTTTTAGTCCCTGCTTTTCACTGACGATGATGTAACGTTGGTTCGTTTCAGCACTTCCTAATGGAGAAAGGAAAAAAAAGAGAAACATTAAGAGAAGAAAAGAACAAGCCCTTAAACCTTTCATCTTACGCAACCTCCCTTCTACTGTTTACCGTTTTCTACTTACTAGGACGACCAATGGAATGGTATTCTACTTCTACACGTTTCATTTCTTCAATATTATAACAGTTTCGTCCGTCAAAAATAACTGCTTGTTTCATATGTTTTTTAAAGATTTCTGGAGTTAAAGATTTCACTTCGTTCCATTCAGTTACGATAAACGCCACTTCTGCTTGCTCGATCGCTTCAATGGCTGAATTGACATAGTTAACTTCTTTAGGTAACCATTGCTTTGCATTCTCTGTGGCAATCGGGTCAAACGCATAAATATCTGCACCCTCTTCCACTAGTTTTTCCGCAATGACAATGGAAGCAGCTTCTCTCATATCATCTGTGTTCGGTTTAAAAGCAAGTCCAAGAAGCGCAACACGTTTGTTTTTGAGCGTGCCCAAATGCTCAACCGCTTTTATCACTAATTTTTCCCTCTGCGTGTTGTTCACCTTAATAACGGATTTAAGCAATTCAAAATCATGCTCAATATTGCCTGCAATTTGCACGAGTGCATTCGTATCCTTAGGAAAACAAGATCCACCATAACCAATTCCAGCTTGCAAGAATTTACTTCCGATTCGGTCATCCATTCCCATACCAGTTGCTACATCTTCCACATTCGCACCGAGCTTCTCACAAATATTAGCAATCTCATTAATAAAACTAATTTTTGTTGCTAAAAAAGCATTCGATGCATACTTAATCATCTCAGCACTCTTAATATCCGTTCGAAAAACAGGAATGCCTAATGGTGCAAATACACTCTCTACCTTTGCAGCCGTTTCGTCATCATCAGCCCCCACAACAATCCGATCGCCTTTAAACGTATCATCAACAGCAGAACCTTCACGTAAAAATTCCGGATTCGAAGCGACTGTCACTTGGACTTGGTATGCTAAATTAGCTAAAAGTGTTTGTTTCACAAAGTCATTTGTTCCAACAGGTACCGTACTTTTTGTGACAACAACCGTATCTTTCTGAATATGGTTCGCAATATCTTTAGACGCTTGCTCAATGAATCGTAAATCGGCTGTTCCATCTTCTTTTTGCGGAGTTCCTACTGCAATGAAAATGACTTCAGCATCAGCAAAACCTTCCGCATGTTTTTCTGTAAAATTCAGGCGACCAGCTTTCAAATTCTCTTTCATTAATTCCTCAAGACCTGGTTCGTATATCGGAGATTCTCCACTTTTCATTCGTTCTACTTTTTTCACATCAAGATCAATACAAGTAACATCATGACCAATATGAGAGAGCACCACTCCCGTTACAAGGCCAACATAACCCGTACCAATAACCGCAATCTTCATTTCTATTTTCCTCCCTGTTTACCTAATACAAGCCCTTGTAAATAAGCTTGTACATCAGCGCTCAAGTCCTCACGTTGCAAAGCAAAATCAATGGTTGCTTTCACGAACCCTAACTTATCTCCAACATCGTAACGTTTCCCTGAGAAATTGAAGGCTAACACTCGCTGCAACTCATTCAATGATTTAATCGCATCCGTTAATTGGATTTCACCTCCGGCACCTGGCTCTTGATTTTCAAGGACCTCAAAAATTTCCGGGGTTAAAACGTAACGACCCATAATCGCAAAATTAGACGGTGCTTGATCTAAAGCTGGCTTCTCTACTAAAGAGCTGACTTCAATAATATCGGTACCTGTAGCATCTGAAGAAGGAGCAATGATTCCATACTTGGACACATCTTCATCCGGTACTCGCTGAACACCAACAACTGAACAGTTGTTTTCATTGTAGACATTGATTAACTGTTTCAAGCAAGGCTCGCCATCGGATTTAACAATGTCATCACCTAATAAAACAGCAAATGGTTCATTGCCGATAAAACGACTTGCACAATGAATCGCATGACCAAGTCCACGTGGTTCTTTTTGACGTATATAATGGATTTTAGCCATATTGGAAATGGCTTGCATCTCTTCTAACATCGCAAACTTTTCTTTCTTAGCTAGCGTTTCTTCTAACTCATAGGATTTGTCAAAATGATCTTCTATCGCTCGTTTCCCTCGACCACTGACAATGATAATGTCCTCAATCCCTGACTGAATCGCTTCTTCGACGATATATTGGATCGTTGGCTTATCAACGATCGGCAACATTTCTTTTGGCTGTGCTTTCGTTGCAGGAAGGAAACGAGTTCCCAATCCTGCAGCTGGAATAATGGCTTTCCGTACTTTCATAATATCCCCCTATCAGATTACAATTATCTATTAAAATGCTTCTTACCTGATGTCCATACATAATGAATAAAATTGTACAAAGCATAAGGCAAGCTTAATTTTTCTACGTGCCGATACACATAAAAATTTTGCTTCGCTGCCTTAAACTTATTGCTAGAAATGGAACCCTTAACCTTCCGATAACGTGCTAGTACTTCGGGATATCCATAGGCAATATATCCTCTTTTTAAAACGGACAACCATAATGCCCAGTCTTGCCTTGTTCGAATTAAAGGCATTTGCAAGACACCCGTTTTTTCCACATCTATAACAACTGTTAAACAACCGATAATTGTATTTTTGAGAAGGCCTTTATAATCCATTTGTTTGGGTGCTTGAACAACCTGACCAAGATCATTTCCAAACTCATCCATCGTTTTATAAGCTGTAAAAGTAAAAGCATAATCATTCTCTTGCATAAAGGCGATCTGCTTTTCTAATTTTTCAGGTAACCATAAATCATCACTATCTAAAAAAGCAACATATTTACTTTTAGCACTATTAAGAGCTTTGTTTCGTGCAACGGCTGCACCGCTATTCTCTTCAAGTACCATGACCTTAATTCTATCATCCTCTGCTGCATACCTCTGCAGCACGTCTAGTGTACCATCTGTTGAATAGTCATCAACAAGGATCATTTCCCAATTTTCATAGGTTTGATTTTGAACCGATTGAATCGTCTCACCAATGAACTTCTCGCAGTTAAAGGCAGCCGTTACAACCGTTACAAGTGGTTGGTTCTGTTTATCCATGTACAGCCTCCTTTAGCCTCCGCTCATAAACCGCAAGCATCCGCTCTGCATTCTCAACCCACTCATATTCCTTTATGACATGAGCTCGGCCGTTTTTGCCAAGTTCTTTCCGTCGCGCTTCATTATTCAATAACTCTTTCATTTTTGTGGCGATGGCTACCGCATCCTTTGTTGGAATCACGTAACCCGTTTCTCCATCTTTTACAACCTCAGGAAGGCCACCGACATTAGCCACCACAACAGGAACTTCGCACGCCTGCGCTTCAACAGCTGCCACCCCGAAGCTCTCACTATCAAGAGTAGATGGAACAAAGAACAAGTCAATCTGATTAATGTAATGCGGAACTTCATGATGAGGGACATTGCCCGTGAACGTCACTTGATCATCAATCTCAAGCTTTTTTGAAAGCTCCTTATACTCGTCAAGCAAAGGACCACCGCCGACAATGACAAGCTTTGTTTTTCGATACTCATCTTCTGTCACATCATCTTTAAAAAGGCGATAGCCTTCTAGCAAAAAGCGAATTCCATATTTCTCTTTCATCGTCTTCACAATCCCAAAAACGACTTTATCTAGATCCTGAATTTTTTCTAATGGTTTAAACGTATTCATATCCACACCAAAAGGAGTGACATCAATTTCTTTATCTGTATATTCGGCCGTCACATCTTTCATGACATGGCTAGTTGAACAAATCACATCAGATTTGCTCAACGCAAATTCAACTAACTTCCGTTTGATTGACCCTTCTTTTGGAAAATCATAAATATCACTTCCCCATACAGAAGACACATATGGGTGAAAACCAGTTAAAGCCCCGACTACCCCATAGCTAGAAATATAATGAGAATGCAAAAGAGTCGGTTGCTCGTCTTTAATAATCTGCTTCATTTGGCCAATTGTTAAGAAATAAGCTAATTTATTAGCAAACTTTAAGTGTAAATAAGTGGTTTTAACGTGAGACCACTTCGAGCGATCTTCGTCATCTCTATGACTATCGAAACTAACGTTGACCACTTCGATCCCTTTGCTATTATAAAAATCAAGCCATTTCTTTGTATGAACATTATTCGCTGGTGCTAATAGAATGATTTTCATCTGCTACCTACCTTTCATGAGCTCTTCTGCTACCTGCCTAGCTCGAGCTTCCCAGGAATGATTTTGAAAGCTGTATGTTTCTATATTTAACCGTAATTTCTCGTAGACCGAACGATCTAACATCTGCTGCAAACCAACCATAAAGCTATCGAGATCATCATCAGTAGTAACACCAACCTCTTCTTCATTAATGACTCTAGCCTGTGCCTTACAGTTTGTCGCAAGGATCGGTTGACCATTAGCCAGATATTCAAACATTTTTACCGGCATTGAAAAATGGTGATATGTATTCATTTCCCGTGGGATGACAGCAAAATCTGTCTTTTCGTAAATGGCTTCGAGTTCCTTCCCAGAAACGTGTAAAATTGAACACCATCCTTCTTCTGCAAAAGGGTGCATAGCCGGATATTTTTTATATTCTTGTTCACGGCAAACTAACGATAACCGAAGCTCTCTTCCTCCATCGTTCACTTTCTTAAACGCTTCTAACATCAGCATCACGCCTTTTTGATCGGTGATTCCCCCGACAAAAACCGCATGCATTGGCTCATCTTCTTTCTTAACTGTAAGTCCACTCGGTTCAAACTCCATACCAGGAGGTAGTTCCTTATACTGTCCTTTCCAATTGACAAAGTCGTTCATTTCAAGAGATGGTAAATACATGATATCTACGAATTTCTTAAAGACAGCCAGTTCCCGGTAATAGATCGCTCTCATTAGCGGTGTGAATATTTTCTTTCCACCTGGTGGAACATACATGTCATCAAATTTCCAATACACATCACGGTAAAACAAACCAATTGGTACATTTTGCTGTTTTAGATACGTCCAAAAACGCTGATCCATTTTCGGAGCGCGTGGAACATGATCCGAATCAGTTAGCCAGTAAGGAATCGTCGCATTTTCCATATAACAGAACGAGGCATCTTTTGCTCGATTTTTTTCGCGGTACTCCTCCGTAGCCTTTGCCCGCTCTTTTGAATCACCGGAAATAACAACTAATTCAAAGCCTTCTTTCTCCGCGTAGCTCGTGAATGCAGCCACCATTTTTTTAGGTCTTACACCCGAACCACTCTTCGGATTTTCTTGTAGTTTATATGGAAAATACACAAGGATATGTTTCATTTCTAACTCCCTCATACTCAAATATGTCGTTTCATCATTATATCACTTCGTATCATATCATAAAAATTTCAGAGGTCACGCGTCCGAGTAGGGTTGACGTGAAATTTTCAAGATTTTTCTTATTTGATACTTATACATAAGAAAAAGACAGCCATATGCTGTCCTTTTGTTTTGACTTTAATTAATAATTAAGTCTATTTGTCTATTGTCAGCCCTTTATTCATAAGAACCGACAATTTGAAGTGTCATTCTAATAGGCTGTTCCAATGCCTCTCCATTTAAGCTTCAGTATCAATGACTGAACCATTCATACTGAAGACTAATTCAAGAACTTACGATCAATCTAAAATTTCAAATTCCATCATGACCTTTTCACTTAATAATTGACCCTTCTCTGACTCGAGTCCATCACTTATATATAAGTAATAACTTTCCCCAACTTTGTATGACTGTGAAGGGATAATTTCAACTGACATTCCATCTTCACTTTCTTGAATGAGGGCTGGAGTTGAGATTCCTTCACTGTTCGTTACATATATTTCATTAAAATTAATAGTAGACGAATTTACTAACGCATTAAAGGCGATCGTCCACTTTTTAAAGCGGTCATCTGTCGTTTTCTTCTCCCATTTTTTCCACGCTGAATCTAATTCAACCGTAACAGGTTGTACATTACTTTGATTACCAGCTTGATCTGTAGCCACAATGGATAATACGGTTGCCGCATATTGCTTTTCAATTTGAACAGTAAAAGCTCCATCTGCCTTTACAACAGCGCTTCCTAGCACGTTTTCTCCTGCTTTAACCGTTACCGTGGAGCCTGCTTCTGCTTGTCCGGTTACGGCTGTGGTTTGGTCTGTTATTTCATCTACCATTGGTGCTTCTGGAGCTGTCTGATCCACTACGATTACTTTCGTCGCTTCACTTACATGTCCTGCTTCATCCGTTGCGGTCACTTCGACTTGCGTTCCCGCTGCTTGTTTTGCAATTTCTACATGATAGGTTCCATCTGACTCTACAACAGCGCTTCCTAGCACGTTTTCTCCTGCTTTAACCGTTACCGTGGAGCCTGCTTCTGCTTGTCCGGTTACGGCTGTGGTTTGGTCTGTTATTTCATCTACCATTGGTGCTTCTGGAGCTGTCTGATCCACTACGATTACTTTCGTCGCTTCACTTACATGTCCTGCTTCATCCGTTGCGGTCACTTCGACTTGCGTTCCCGCTGCTTGTTTTGCAATTTCTACATGATAGGTTCCATCTGACTCTACAACAGCGCTTCCTAGCACGTTTTCTCCTGCTTTAACCGTTACCGTGGATCCTGCTTCTGCTTGCCCGGTTACGGCTGTTGATTGGTCTGTTATTTCATCTACCATTGGTGCTTCTGGAGCAGTCTGATCCACTACGATTACTTTCGTCGCTTCACTTACATGTCCTGCTTCATCCGTTGCGGTCACTTCGACTTGCGTTCCCGCTGCTTGTTTTGCAATTTCTACATGATAGGTTCCATCTGACTCTACAACAGCGCTTCCTAGCACGTTTTCTCCTGCTTTAACCGTTACCGTGGATCCTGCTTCTGCTTGCCCGGTTACGGCTGTTGATTGGTCTGTTATTTCATCTACCATTGGCGCTTCTGGAGCAGTCTGATCCACTACGATTACAATCGTCGCTTCACTTACATGTCCTGCTTCATCCGTTGCGGTCACTTCGACTTGCGTTCCTGCTGCTTGACTTGCAATTTCTACATGATAGGTTCCATCTGCCTTTACAACAGCGCTTCCTAGCACGTTTTCTCCTGCTTTAACCGTTATCGTGGAGCCTGCTTCTGCTTGCCCGGTTACGGCTGTTGTTTGATCTGTCACCTCTTCAACTTCTGGCGCTTCTGGAGCTGTCTGGTCCACTACGATTACTGTCGTCGCTTCACTTACATGTCCTGCTTCATCCGTTGCGGTCACTTCGACTTGCGTTCCTGCCGCTTGTTTTGCAATTTCTACATGATAGGTTCCATCTGCCTTTACAACAGCGCTTCCTAGCACGTTTTCTCCTACTTTAACCGTAATCGTTGTTCCTGCTTCTGCTTGGCCTGTTACAGTTGTAGTTTCTTCCGTTACTCCTTCAACTTCTGGCGCTTCTGGAGCAGTCTGATCCACTACGATTACAATCGTCGCTTCACTTACATGTCCTGCTTCATCCGTTGCGGTCACTTCGACTTGCGTTCCCACTGCTTGTTTTGCAATTTCTACATGATAGGTTCCATCTGCCTTTACAACAGCGCTTCCTAGTTCGTTTTCTCCTGCTTTAACCGTTACCGTGGAGCCTGCTTCTGCTTGCCCGGTTACGGCTGTTGTTTGGTCTGTTATTTCATCTACCATTGGCGCTTCTGGAGCAGTCTGATCCACTACGATTACTGTCGTCGCTTCACTTACATGTCCTGCTTCATCCGTTGCAGTCACTTCGACTTGCGTTCCTGCTGCTTGACTTGCAATTTCTACATGATAGGTTCCATCTGTTTTTACAACAGCGCTTCCTAGCACGTTTTCTCCTGCTTTAACCGTAATCGTTGTTCCTGCTTCTGCTTGGCCTGTTACAGTTGTAGTTTCTTCCGTTACTCCATCTACCATTGGCGCTTCTGGAGCAGTCTGATCCACTACGATTACCGTCGTCGCTTCACTTACATGTCCTGCTTCATCCGTTGCGGTCACTTCGACTTGCGTTCCTGCCGCTTGTTTTGCAATTTCTACATGATAGGTTCCATCTGCCTTTACAACAGCGCTTCCTAGCACGTTTTCTCCT
>NZ_JAJAFR010000070.1 GCF_020734105.1 Alkalihalobacillus deserti | reverse complement strand
GTCAGCAGAGGTCATAGTAGTCCAATGGATGAAGGACCGAACAATAAGAATCTCGGAACTAATGGAGGTGAGAAGTATGCATCGACCACAGAAAACATCAAAAGATGGCTACCCGCTAGAACATAAGGTGGAACCTGAACATACAGCGGCAGCGTGCAGTATACTTCACGCTGAACCTAGAAGAAGAGATGGTGAATGTTCAGAATTGATAAGCGGAATTATTGATCGAGACAATCTCAATAGGGCTTATAAGAGAGTCAAGAAGAACAGAGGAAAACCTGGGATAGATGGAATGACGGTAGACAAATTGCCACTATTCTTAGCCAAAGAGAGCAGGTCTCTTGTGCTTTCCATTAAAGATGGAACATACGAACCACAACCCGTTAAACGGGTTGAAATTCCAAAACCGGATGGTTCAAAAAGAAAACTAGGAATCCCAACGGTCAAAGACCGACTTGTCCAACAAGCGATTCTTCAAGTGATTGAAAAATGGATCAATCCCCACTTCTCTGAAAACAGTTTTGGCTTCCGTCCAAACCGAAGTGCTCACGACGCAATTGGAAAAGCAAAACAGTACTACGAAGAAGGGTACCGATACGTGGTAGACATCGATATGAAGCAGTATTTCGATACAGTCAACCATGACAAACTCATGTACCATGTAAAGGAATTTATTCAAGACCCAACAGTGCTTAAACTCATTCGTAAATTCTTGCGAAGTGGCATTATGATTGGTGAAAAATATGAGCCAAGCGAGATTGGAACTCCTCAAGGAGGAAATCTATCTCCGCTTCTTAGTAACATCTATCTTCACCAACTTGACTTAGAACTAGAAAGACGTGGACATAAATTTATCCGCTACGCGGATGACTGTAACATCTACGTGAAAAGTAAAAGGGCAGGCGAGAGAGTACTAAAAAGCATCACGAAAT
>NZ_JAJAFR010000069.1 GCF_020734105.1 Alkalihalobacillus deserti | reverse complement strand
GACATTGAATATTAAAGCAGCGACTACTTTTTATAAAGGTTCTGAATTTACGATATCAGATGTCTCTCTTGATAAACCAAAACATGGAGAAGTACTAGTTCGAATAAGTGCTAGCGGAATCTGTCATACGGATCTTAGAGCACGAGATCAACTTAGGCCAGTACCATTACCTATAATATTAGGGCATGAAGGTTCTGGTATCGTAGAAGAGATTGGCGAAGGAGTCAGCAATGTGCAGCCTGGTGATCATGTCATTATGAGTTTTAATTCCTGTGGAACTTGTAATGACTGTTTAAAAGCAAAACCGTATGCTTGTGAAAACTTTCCTCATTTGAATTTTTCAGGGAAAATGAAGGATGGGACCTATAGACATTCCATTGATAATGAACCGGTAAACACTTTTTTTGGCCAATCTTCCTTTGCAACTTATTCTATTGTATCAGATAGAAGTATTGTGAAAGTTGATAAAGAAGTACCAATTGAACTATTAGGTCCACTTGGTTGTGGGATTCAAACTGGAAGCGGAACGGTTATGAATAAATTAAAGCCTGATGTTGGTGAATCAATTGCCATCTTTGGTTGCGGAACAGTTGGTTTGAGTGCACTGATGGCTGCTAAGTTGTTAGATTGTGGAGAGATTATTGCAATAGATGTCCACGAAAATCGTTTGAATTTAGCAAAAGAGTTAGGTGCAACACATACGATTAATGCTAAAGAAGTTGATGTTGAAGAAAGAATACTTGAGATTACTAAAACAGGTGTAGACTATGCGGTAGATTCTAGTAGTGTTCCGGAAGTTTTGACCCAAGCAACGAATAGCCTATCTCAGTCTGGGACTGTGGCAGCAGTTGGTGGAGCTGCTATTGGTACTATGGCAAAAGTGGATATGGGAAAGCTATTATTTGAAAGAACAATTACAGGTGTTATTGAAGGGAATAGCATACCTCAGGTGTTTATTCC
>NZ_JAJAFR010000068.1 GCF_020734105.1 Alkalihalobacillus deserti | reverse complement strand
GGATGTACACACGTTGCCATGGAGAGTACGAGTGTATATTGGAAGCCCATTGTGAATTTACTTGAAAGTGAAGACATTGTGTTTTTAGTGGTCAATGCCCAACACATCAAAGCTGTTCCAGGTCGTAAATCTGATGTAAATGATGCCGAATGGATTGCGAAACTGCTTCTTCATGGATTATTAAAAGCTAGTTTTATTCCTGATCGAAACCAACGAGAATTACGGGAACTCGTTCGTTATCGTCGGAGCATCATTGAGGAGCGTGCGAGACAACATAATAGGATCCAAAAAGTGTTAGAAGGAGCGAATATTAAACTCGGTTCTGTTGTGTCAGATATTATGGGAGTTTCCTCTAAAAATATGCTTCGTGCCATAGCCGAAGGTGAAGAAGATCCTGAAAAACTAGCAAATTTGGCTCAACGTACATTAAAACGAAAAAAGGCTGATCTTGAACTGGCTCTTCGAGGTTATATAAGTCCACATCAACGATTAATGTTAAAAACAATTATAAAGCATATTGATTTTTTAAGTGAGGAAATTGAGATGCTTGATCAAGAAGTAGCGAAAAGGGTCAGCTCCTATCAAGAGGATATCGATCGATTAGATTCTATTCCTGGGATCGCTACTCGAATGGCTGAACAAATCTTATCTGAGGTTGGAACCGATGTGAGTAAGCAGTTTCCTAGCGCAGCTCACATGTGTTCATGGGCGGGTCTCGTACCTGGACAGAACGAAAGTGCTGGCAAAAGGAAGTCTTCTAAAACCAAAAAAGGGAACAAGTATCTGAGATCGGCATTAACAGAAGCAGCTCATTCAGTAAGAGGATCCAAAAACTATCTTGGCGCACTGTATAGACGTACAGCATCACGAAAAGGCAGGAAACGAGCAGGAATTGTCGTCGCTCACGCCATGTTACGTATCTCTTATTATCTCTTAACCCGTAAAGAAATGTATGTAGACTTAGGCGAAGATTACTTCGATAAGCAAAGGGAGCAATCAATTGTTCGACATTC
>NZ_JAJAFR010000067.1 GCF_020734105.1 Alkalihalobacillus deserti | reverse complement strand
CAAAACTGAACAAAAGACCAAAGCGCAAACAACCGAGGTTGTTCGTCGACTAGAGTTAAATACTCCATAGAAAGGAGGTGATCCAGCCGCACCTTCCGATACGGCTACCTTGTTACGACTTCACCCCAATCATCTGTCCCACCTTAGGCGGCTAGCCCCCAAAAGGGTTACCCCACCGACTTCGGGTGTTACAAACTCTCGTGGTGTGACGGGCGGTGTGTACAAGGCCCGGGAACGTATTCACCGCGGCATGCTGATCCGCGATTACTAGCAATTCCGGCTTCATGTAGGCGAGTTGCAGCCTACAATCCGAACTGAGAATGGCTTTATGAGATTGGCTCGACCTCGCGGTTTTGCTGCTCTTTGTACCATCCATTGTAGCACGTGTGTAGCCCAGGTCATAAGGGGCATGATGATTTGACGTCGTCCCCACCTTCCTCCGGTTTATCACCGGCAGTCACCTTAGAGTGCCCAACTAAATGCTGGCAACTAAGATCAAGGGTTGCGCTCGTTGCGGGACTTAACCCAACATCTCACGACACGAGCTGACGACAACCATGCACCACCTGTCACTTTGTCCCCCGAAGGGGAAAGCCCTATCTCTAGGGTGGTCAAAGGATGTCAAGACCTGGTAAGGTTCTTCGCGTTGCTTCGAATTAAACCACATGCTCCACTGCTTGTGCGGGCCCCCGTCAATTCCTTTGAGTTTCAACCTTGCGGTCGTACTCCCCAGGCGGAGTGCTTAATGTGTTAACTTCGGCACTAAGGGCATCGAAACCCCTAACACCTAGCACTCATCGTTTACGGCGTGGACTACCAGGGTATCTAATCCTGTTTGCTCCCCACGCTTTCGCGCCTCAGCGTCAGTTACAGACCAGAGAGTCGCCTTCGCCACTGGTGTTCCTCCACATATCTACGCATTTCACCGCTACACGTGGAATTCCACTCTCCTCTTCTGTACTCAAGTCTCCCAGTTTCCAATGACCCTCCCCGGTTGAGCCGGGGGCTTTCACATCAGACTTAA
>NZ_JAJAFR010000066.1 GCF_020734105.1 Alkalihalobacillus deserti | reverse complement strand
AAATGGATACGATACAATTTATGGTAGAAACAGGTGCTTCTTTTCAGGAAACTGCTGAACAATTTCGATTGAATAACCCTTCATTAATTCACCGTTGGATGAAAACATTTAATGAACAAGGGATAGAAGGCCTGAAACCAAGATTAAAGGGGCGACCTTCTATGTCTAAAAACAACAATAAACCAAAGAAAAAAGAAGAGAAGAAGTTAACACGCGAAGAAGAACTAGAACGCGAGAATGAATTATTGCGACTAGAAAATGCTTACCTAAAAAAGTTGAGAGCTTTTCGAGAGAGTCCGAATGCCTTTCACGAAAAGCACAAGCAAAGGTGGCATTCGAACTCAAAGAAGAGGGATTCCGATTAAAAGATATTCTCCTTGTCGTGGGTATTCCAGAAGCAACCTACCACTATCATGTAGGAAATTTTGACAGAGAAGATTCGGACTCAGAATTTAAAAAAATCATTACGGATTTATTTAAAAAGTTTCATGAACGTTATGGTTATAAACGGATCACGAAAGAATTAAAGAAATTAGGACATTCTATTAACCATAAAAAAGTGTATCGCATAATGCGAGAATTGGGATTAAAATGTGTGAAATTTATGAGGAAATCTCGTAAATACAATTCTTATAAGGGGAACGTTGGAAAAGTAGCGAAAAACAGATTATCCCGCCGCTTTAGCACACCTATCCCTCTACAGAAATTAGTAACCGACATTACAGAATTCAAATGTCTAGGCGAAGAGAAGTTATATTTAAATCCGATTCTTGACCTTTATAACGGGGAAATTATTGCTTATGGTATCAAGAAACGTCCCACGTTAGATCTTGTCATGGAACCTTTAAAAGAAACGATAGAGATAATAAAGAATCGTGCAACCTATCGCACCACCATCCATTCCGATCAAGGCTGGCATTACCAGCATAACCAATGGGTGAGGACATTAAAAGAAAATAAAGTATTCCAAAGCATGTCACGTAAAGCAACCTGTGCAGACAATGCTTCGATGGAGAATTTCTTTGGTATTTTAAAGCAAGAAATGTATTATGGGGAAGAATTAGTAAACTATGAAGAATTAAAAAGACGGATTGAAGAATATATCTACTGGTACAACCATGAACGATCAAAAGAAAAATTGGCTGGTTTAAGTCCAGTCGAATACCGAACTCA
>NZ_JAJAFR010000065.1 GCF_020734105.1 Alkalihalobacillus deserti | reverse complement strand
AAGATGAGATTTCCCATGGATTAATCCAGTAAGACCCCTTAGAGATGATGAGGTTGATAGGTCTGGTGTGGAAGCGTGGCGACACGTGGAGCTGACAGATACTAATCGGTCGAGGACTTATCCAATATATAATTCTTGACGTCATATTTTGAATAAATATGAAAATGTTTCTAATTTGCCTTATCTAGTTTTGAGAGAACCTTGCTTCTTTCAATGGTATTTTATTAAAATACTTTATAGTCTGGTGGCGATAGCAAAGAGGTCACACCCGTTCCCATGCCGAACACGGTCGTTAAGCTCTTTTGCGCCGATGGTAGTTGGGGGCTTCCCCCTGTGAGAGTAGGACGTTGCCAGGCGTGAATATGGAGGATTAGCTCAGCTGGGAGAGCACCTGCCTTACAAGCAGGGGGTCGGCGGTTCGATCCCGTCATCCTCCACCATATGCCGGCCTAGCTCAATTGGTAGAGCAACTGACTTGTAATCAGTAGGTTGGGGGTTCAAGTCCTCTGGCCGGCATCGTTTTTTAGAGCTTTAATGAATAAACTTCAAGAGCCATTAGCTCAGTTGGTAGAGCATCTGACTTTTAATCAGAGGGTCGAAGGTTCGAATCCTTCATGGCTCACCATTTAAGGTATTTTTGAAAAATACCAATTATACGCGGGTGTGGCGGAATTGGCAGACGCGCTAGACTTAGGATCTAGTGTCTTATGACGTGGGGGTTCAAGTCCCTTCACCCGCATTATATAACTTTGCGGAAGTAGTTCAGTGGTAGAACACCACCTTGCCAAGGTGGGGGTCGCGAGTTCGAATCTCGTCTTCCGCTCCAATAAGTTGTTTCCTGTGCCGGGGTGGTGGAATTGGCAGACACACAGGACTTAAAATCCTGCGGTAGGTGACTATCGTGCCGGTTCAAGTCCGGCCCTCGGCACCATTTAATATGCGCCCTTAGCTCAGCTGGATAGAGTGTTTGACTACGAATCAAAAGGTCGGGAGTTCGAATCTCTCAGGGCGCACCATCTTTTATAAGATCGCAGAGTTATCAATAGTAACGGGAAGTGGCTCAGCTTGGTAGAGCACCTGGTTTGGGACCAGGGGGTCGCAGGTTCAAATCCTGTCTTCCCGACCATTAATTTTGGGGCCTTAGCTCAGCTGGGAGAGCGCCTGCCTTGCACGCAGGAGGTCAGCGGTTCGATCCCGCTAGGCTCCACCAAAAAAACATATTGACAAACCTAACAAGGTTTGATAAGATATGAAAGTCGCCATAAAGCGACAAAATAGTTCTTTGAAAACTGAACAAAAGCCAAGCGAAAAAGAGATACATGTTATCTCGTCAATTTTAAGTGATTTAGTAAAATCACAACGTATCGTTAGCGATACAGTTTGAGCACAAATCAAGCACTTTTATGGAGAGTTTGATCCTGGCTCAGGACGAACGCTGGCGGCGTGCCTAAT
>NZ_JAJAFR010000064.1 GCF_020734105.1 Alkalihalobacillus deserti | reverse complement strand
TATAGCCTAGACTTTCAAGCCTTCGTAGTGAATGTCGAACAATGGATTGTTGTTTTTGCTTATCGAAGTAATCTTCTCCTAAATCGACGTACATTTCTTTACGGGTCAATAAGTAATTGGAGATTCGTAATATCGCATGCGCGACTACAACTGCTGCCCGCTTTTTACCTTTACGTGCTGCAGTACGGCGATAAAGCGCTCCGAGGTAGTTTTTTGACCCTCTAATAGATTGGGCTGCTTCAATTAAGGCTGACTTTAAATATTTGTTTCCATTCTTCGTTTTTGAAGACTTCCGTTTCCCGGCACTTTCATTACTACCTGGCACCAATCCGGCCCATGAGCACATTTGAGGTGCGGTAGGAAATTGTTCTTTTATGTTCGTCCCAAGTTCTGCAAGCATTTGCTCAGCCATTCTTCTTGCGATTCCAGGAATGGAATCTAAGCGATCGATGTCATCTTGATAGATACTCAATCTATCGGCTACTTCTTGATCCAGCATATCGATTTGTTCAGTAAGGAAATCAATATGGTTTAGAACCGTCTTTATCATGAATCGTTGATGATCATTGATATAGCCGTGGAGGGCGAGTTTGAGCTCATCTTTCTTCTTTTTCATCCTTCCTTTTGCGAAGTTTGCCAGCATTTCTGTGTCATCTTCGCCTTCAGCGATGGCGCGAAGCATATCGCAGGAAGACTTTCCCATAATATCCGAAACAACAGAACCAAGTTTGATATTAGCGCCTTCTAATACTTTCTGAATCCGGTTATGTTGTCTGGCACGTTCTTCAATAATGCTCCTACGGTAACGAACTAGTTCACCTCTCGTTGATTTCGGTCTGGGATAAAACTGGCTTTTAGTAAGCCATGACGAAGTAGTTTGGCGATCCATTCAGCATCTTTTACATCAGTTTTTCGTCCAGGGACGGACTTAATATGTTGAGCATTCACTACAAGAAACTCAATATCCTCGGCTTCAAGCAAGTTGACAATAGGTTTCCAGTAAACACCTGTACTTTCCATTGCCACATGAGTGCACTTATGTTTCTTAATCCAGTCAATCAACTGAATTAGGGATGAGGTTTTTGTTGAAAAAGTCTTAATCTCCTTTCCCTCTGGCGTGATGATACATGCAGTAATGTTGTCTTTATGGACATCCATACCACAGGCTCTTTCAATGATTATATCCATTGAAAACATCCTTTCTACGGCAAGTAGTATTAGAGGCTGGTGCAACAACCAGAATAGGATTAATCTACCATGAGTGCTTCCCTTAAGGGAGCAACAGTCAGTGGTGCACCGTGGTCGAAGGAGTCAGACTGTGCAAAGGGCTCTCACGCACCACAGTACATCGACCTTCCTCAGCCAGCCGTAGAATCAGTATGGACAAAGTATACTTATTTTCATTCTCGGTGGTGTATCTCTGGTTTTAATATACATGAATGACTGTGCAGCAAAT
>NZ_JAJAFR010000063.1 GCF_020734105.1 Alkalihalobacillus deserti | reverse complement strand
GTTTCAGATCCATTGTTTTTTCATAGAAAAAGTTGAAACTTTTTTATAATATTTTCACTCTAATAAGCGGAAAGGAGGTTAAATTGATGAATGAACTTACACTAATTAAAAAGGCGATAAAAGGAAACAAGGAATGTTTGGAGGAACTTCTTGTTTTACATGGTGATCAATTGTATCGTACTGCTTACTTATACGTTCGGAATCGTGAAGATGCTCTGGATGCTGTCCAAGAGGCATCTTACAAAGCTTTTTTATCAATTGGTCAATTGAAAAATGAAAATTTCTTTTTAACTTGGCTAACAAAAATACTTATAAACTGTGCGTATGATGTATTAAAAAAGAGTAAGAAAGAATTACCTTTGAACAATTTCGTCGAGCTCACTGCAGATAAAAAGGAAAAAAGAGTGGAGAACCTAGATTTATTAGAGGCAGTTAATAGGCTCAATGAAAGACATAAAAATGCAATAATTCTCTTTTACTTTCAAGATCTCCCTATAAGTGAAATAGCTAAAGTGATGAACATACCTGAAAATACGGTGAAAACTTATTTGAGTAGAGGGAAAGAACGATTAAAAAAATTGTTAGGAGGAATGAACTATAATGGAGAAAAAATCATTTCAAGAAGTATATGAGAAGATTGAAGTACCTAAAGATGATATTTTAAATGCAATAAAGGCTGGAAAAGAACGTGCTAGTCATGATGTACCTAAAAATAAAAAAGGTGCAAGAAAAATTGTATGGTCTACAGTAGCAGCTGCAACTTTATTTATTTCTTCCAGTTTCATTTCTCCTTCCCTATCTCACGTAATGGCGGAAGTACCGTTGTTAGGAAATGTGTATACTGCTTTTAATGATGTTGTAGGTAGAAGTTTACAATCTCAAGATTTGATAACAGAATTGAATCAAACCTTTAGTTATAAAGGTATAGACGTATCTATTACAAATGCTTATTATGATGGAGCGGTCGTAGGAGTTACTTTTTCTGTTATAGGCAATGTAAGGACAGAAGAAGATGGTAGTGTTCAGGGGTTATATGAAATATTTGATGGTAAGGGTGGTATTTCTGATAGTAAAGAACTAGTATATATGGAACCATCAGAGAATGGCTATATAGGGCATATACAATTAAGCTATCCAAAAACAGAATTACCTTCAGAAACTTCTTTCCCGCTTGAATTCAAGAGTATAGGTGGAAAGGAAGGAAGTTGGCGATTCGACGTACCGATAAACCAATTACCATATCACACAGTAAATGTTGACAAAGGAACTAACAAAGAAGATGCAGAAATAAATGTTCATTTCGATTCAATTATTCAAGGTAAAGCATCAACTGCTATTAACTATACAGCTACTTTTCCAATTGAAGGAAAACATGATCAAGTACGACTAGAGGCTTATGATGATCAAGGCAATGAAATCAATATCTCCTCAGACGGAATTGACCTAGAAACTGTCAAAGAGAACAATAGAATTATTGTTAAAGGTAGAAGTATTATTCCACAGTCAATAAAGGGAGAAACTAGTTATATAGAGGTGCTACCTAAAGTGGCATTAAGTGAACCTGATCGTTTTATTAAATTAGATGAAGGAACTCCTGTTGAAATTAATTCTGAAAGGCAAGACTTAGCTGTTGAAATAGAAAATATTACCGTTCAGGAT
>NZ_JAJAFR010000062.1 GCF_020734105.1 Alkalihalobacillus deserti | reverse complement strand
CAGGAATTGTCGTCGCTCACGCCATGTTACGTATCTCTTATTATCTCTTAACCCGTAAAGAAATGTATGTAGACTTAGGCGAAGATTACTTCGATAAGCAAAGGGAGCAATCAATTGTTCGACATTCGCTGCGTAGACTTGAAAGTTTAGGTTACACCGTATCATTGTCAGAATCAGAAGCCTCTTGATCCAGTCCAATTAGCTTCAATAATGCCAACGAAACAGGCGCTCTCCCCTTTTTTAAAAATGAATGAGCTGCGTCTTCTTTAGTATTGCCGTTTTTCCTAAGTTACAGAAGTTTATTTTCATGGTAGTCGAATAACTTCTGCAAAAAAGGTGCTAATCCTTCTTGGATCAACGCACCCGTCACTTTAATAAGAAATGCGATTACCCCTTTGTAATCGCACTCGTTAATTGATAAACAATACTGTTCATTCTATTGGATTTTTCTATCAGCTTAGTAAGGCTCAGTTTTCTCAATTACTTTTGCACCTGTTGGTGGTTTAACTTCAAAGAAGTTCGCATCAACTTCTACATCAAACTTAATATCAAATGCTTTTGAATCCTCGATACGTTGTTCACCATTTACGCTAAATTCCCTTAAGATTAGTTTGGTTTCTTGGTCAAACCAAAGTTCTACTGAACCTTCAATTAGATATTTATCAACAGTTCGACCTAAAAACGTATCAGTTCCAAGGCTTTGTATCTTTGATTCGTCTATCCCTTTAAAGTATTCCTCTTCAAATGATGTCGATGGACGTTCATACTTCCAAATGGTAAATGTATTTTTTTCTATATCATATTGTCCTATTAATTTTCCATCTGAGACCGAATAGTCACCGTTTTCGTATTTTTGAAGTTCCTTTTCTCCTGATAAGTAAGTTGTAAGTTTTCTTCCATCTGGGGTGATTTCAGTACCTACAATTGCTAATGTAGGGGGCATAGTATTTAGGTTATCTTGTAGCTCCGAATAATTATCCGATATAACCAAATTTATTGCTTTTTCAACTGTTTCAGTCATTGTCGCTTTTACATATGGAATGTTCACTATACTTAGAACCGTTACTAACAACAACGAGGCAACTATAAAATTCGATTTGAATCCCCTTTTAAATCGTTTTTGTTCCTTTTTATTTATCAATGATTGTATATTCATATTACCGTTAAAATCATACTGATTTGCTACTCTGTGTAATGTTTCTTTCAACTTTCTTTCCATAAATAATCCCCCCTTAACGATAAATTTGACTTTTGCGAAAGAATATTTTCCTTTAACTTTTCTCTAGCATTATAAATGCCTAGACTTTACAGTGCCTTCACGGATGTTAAGTGTTAATGCAATTTCCGAAATTGTAAGTTCTTGAAAATAATACAACACAATTACAGTCTGATATTTCACCTTTAAGTTTTTCACTATATCAATTAAAAACTGCTCCTCTTCTTTAAGTATGTATCGCTTTTCAGGACTATCATTATTTTCATAATCATCTTGTAATTGAAACGTGAATCGCTGCTTTCTTTTTTGTTTTAAAGAACAATTGATAACAATACGATTGAACCAGGTTTTAAAAGATGCTTTATTCGAATCAAAACGTTTTAATGAAGAATGTGTTTGAATAAGTGCTTCTTGTACAGCATCCTGAGCAAGAGCGTAATCGTGTAATAGTAAGTAAGAAGTTTGTTGTGCCTGTTTAATATAAGGTTTCAATAAAGAATTAAATGCAATGTTGTCTCCTCGTTTCGCATTTTCTATTAAATTTTTATCGTAAGCCCGAATTATAAAAAATAAGCGCACCTTACCGGTACGCATGACAAATAGCCGTATATCACGACTTTTTTAATCGAATATACGGCTTATTTTATTTTCTGTTACATGTTTCTTGGATCTTTTT
>NZ_JAJAFR010000061.1 GCF_020734105.1 Alkalihalobacillus deserti | reverse complement strand
AATCAATCCAAAACTTTTGAGCATCTATTTACTCCTTTATCAATTCATTTTGAAACGGATCAGATATCGTTCCTGTACGTTGTATCTTAATATCAACATGAACATCAACAGGTACATCTGGAAAAGATTCTCCCCATGATTCTTTTAACTTGGCCCATTCTTTAGAGTTTTTTTGGTGTACAATCTCACCGAAACCGAAAATATCTGACCGAAATTCTTTTTGAGCACTACTGATAACCTTTAATACAACATCTTTTATCTCGTTATTCGTTTTTTTCTCGAGTTCAGTGAAAACATTAGAACTCATCAAGTTTAATTTTGTATTAACTTCAGCAACATCTGCTTCGCCAGTGATTTTAACTTTAATGCTCAGTTTATCGTCTTGAAATTTGGGCTCTATGTCGCTTTTACTTTCTGATAATTCAATCCCAATTTCACCATCGTTCATATCAAAACGATGAAAGTTCTTTGAACATTACCCTTTATATAATTGAGTCCTTTACTTTCCTGTTCGTTTAACCAACCTATCAACTTGTTTTCACGAAAAACTGCTATTCCATCATACGAAAGTATTGCTTTTTGGGAAATGCTTTGTACATTATCTTTCTCTGCACCAGCCTTTGTATCCCCTTTTATCATAACTCCCGTTAATGTTGGCTCTGTACCCTCGCTTACCATGTCATCTATCAATTCCGTTAATCTTACTTTTCTTGTTACAGCCCCCATTTCAGATGAGTCTTCAAGAGAGGTAAATAATTTAGTAGCAGGAATTTTATTTAGGCTTGTTAGTATACTGAGTGTTTCTTTTGCTGTATGCTCTTTTGTCACGACAACATAAAAATCCGGTCTCACTTCATGATTTCTTGATAAGAAGTCTAGAACATCATAAATCCCTTCTTTTGCTACATCTTCCCCTATAACAACCATTCGTAAGTGAGCCAAGTATATTCGTCTAGGAATGTCTTTTAGCAATTTACTTAAAGCTTCAGACATGATTCTGCCAGTCATATTATACGTTGTGACTGGACTATCGTACCCCGCTCCACCTCCAATTGTGGGTGCATTCTCAGCTGGGTTTAGTATTTGAGTGGAAATAATGTATTCACCATCGTCGTTTTTATCTATCCCAATCGCTACTGCGATAGCCAGATCAGTGACTTCCCGGCGATCCCAACAACCAGTTAAAGAAGTAAGGATTAACGCGGCTATAAGAGTGGTCAGGAACCTTTTTCTCATAAAAATTTCCTACTTTCGTGTTTCCGGTTTGAGTGTGGCGTTATTTTGTTCCCTGATCGTATCGTTTTGGCTAATTAAATGCGGCCGCGCAAACATACCCCACCATGGTAAGCGGAAGAACACGTCTTTTTGGTCTTGTAAATTGAATGGTGCAGCAGGACTTGTGTATGGTACTCCGAAAGACCTGAGTGTACATAAATGAATGCACAATAAGATAAGCCCAAACATTATTCCAATTAAACCAAATGTCCCCGCTAATGCCATCATTCCAAAACGCAACATTCGTATGGTTGCGGCTAAATTGATAGCAGGAAAGCAAAAGTTCGATATTGCTGTAATTCCAACGACTATAACCATTGCAGGTGAAACCAACCCTGCTTGAACAGCAGCTTGTCCTAAGACCAATGCTCCAACAATACTCATTGCTTGCCCGACAGCTCTAGGCATTCGAACTCCCGCTTCTCGCAAAATCTCAAAAGCGACTTCCATTAGAAGTGCCTCCATAAGTGCGGGGAAGGGGACACCTTCACGCTGTGCCGCTATCCCAATTAATAATGTAGTGGGGAGCATTTCTTGATGGTAAGTCAAAACAGCAATGTAAAGGGATGGAGCTAGTAAAGCAATAAAAAAACAGGAAAATCGTAGGATCCTTAGTAAAGTAGCAATGTCTGCGCGCAGGTAGTAATCTTCACTCGCTTGGAAAAACTCAACAATCAAACTTGGTACTACCAT
>NZ_JAJAFR010000005.1 GCF_020734105.1 Alkalihalobacillus deserti | reverse complement strand
ATCCAGAGGAAGAAGAACAATTACTCATAGCATTGAACGAAGCTAATCCGATATTATCGGGCAAAGAAATTAATAAAATTTTAGGATTATAACAAATATGAGGGTACGTTGGAGAAAATCAGCCATTCAGTCTTTATTAAAGTTAGATCAGTGGAGCTAGTGTTACAACCTATTGCTGGATATCTTAAAAACACTATCAATATTTATTTTGAACATCAGGATATTCTATCTATATCCCTGGGAGACACGTTTTAATTAAAATCTCCCTGTTGATCTCAGAATGGTTTATAGTTTCAGTTGAAAAATCTGATCCGTATAAAGTCTTTTACCGCATTACCGATAAAAATGTCTAAATATTCTTAATTTAACTTCCGAATCAGTAACCACTTTAATATACCCACCCTATTTAGACTGATCTAAATTGCTAAAACAGCTTTGCATCATCATTACGTAAAATAAGATGCTCCAACACTCCGCCAACGCAACTACATGCCGCTTAAAGGGCAGCTGACCAAGAATGTAGTAAAAAAAGAAGTAATCACCCCACTCTTTGGACTGAGCGACGGGCGGTTACTTCCTTTTGTTGATGACAAGTGCTGCAATGACCACGAATGCGCTAAACATCATAACGATCAATGTACCAATTATATCTATCTATCGACAAAATCTTACAATCTTCGGGGAGTGACAGGCACCACAACAGTTGTTTTATGAAGTCCTCACCCATTTACCTTGTATAAGAAGGTCGATATATGTAAAACGATTACAAAAGGGGATGGGCTAATTTTGTAGAATTCCTTGGTAATAGATGAACGGATTGCAAAACTAGAGTTTATAAAAACGGAGGGTGAATGTTATGTTTAAAATATTAGGAATATTCAAAATGAAAAATAGTGAGCAAGATATATGCGAGAGAAAGCTTATAAGGATTATGAAGAATCTAAACGTTTCCTATTTCGATTATAATTGGGACCGCAGCAGTTGTTATATTGAATTTCGCTATCAGGATATCTTGTACAGAATGGAACACTCAGTGGAAAAAGCAAATTCCAAAGGTACTCAAGTGTTAAGAAGCGGATTGGATAGTTTAATGGAGTTGGTTGAATCGCTAGAAGATCTGTGTCAAATCATTGAAAGAGGAACTTATAAACTCGACACTTGGCTATCTGGCATGAAAAAATCCACCTTAACGGAAAATACCCCTACTTTAGAAGATGCTCAAGTAATAAACAAGTCATTAGTAAAACAAAAATATAAAAATGAGGAGTTTATTATAGCTGCACCACAATCCTCTCTAGTCGATTTTGACCGACATAAGGTTAGTCAACGACCTGTGAGTAAGTAGAGGGTTGTTTTGAAGAAACACGAGAACCTTCTCCATGCTTCTTCAATTTGCATGTTATATCGCTGAGCGATACGAAACATAAAAAAAGAGCCGACTAGGAAGGCACTGAAAACCCCCTTGAAAGTCACTCGAGGAAGCGGCAATGGCTCCACACGTTGCGCGCCTACTATGAGAAACCCACTCATAATAGGCTTAAGACAAAGCAACGGTTCCGCTCATTGCATAAAGGGCGCTGACAAAAGGTGAAAACCGTACCTTTTCAGTGCCTTCCGACTAGCCTTTTTTTCGTAGATTTTCATATATCTGATATCACAAGCTCTTAAGCTGTATTGTCTAGGGTTTTGTTCGTATCGCGTAACGCTATGAACAATTCGATGTCTGTTGAGGTTTTATGTATGGACGATACGTTCGAAGTTACGTTTTTGACCCTCAACATACTAACTCATAACGTACCAGAGTCAGGCACCCATAGCATAATCGACAAATTCCGGAAATATTTCGCGGGAAATACAAGGTATGACAAATTTCCACATGCACATAAAAAAAGGTGAAAGCCGTCAGCAATTCACTATCGCTCGCACTTTTAGTCAATTAGTTCGCTATTACCAAGAGTGACAACTTGTCCTATAATTTTATCCGGGAGACTTCTTTCGGGTTCGGTTAATATACATGCAAACCAATCTATAATCATGTATTAATGGAATCAAAGTCAATCTAGAATAAACAAGACCGCGTGCGGCTGACCTAAGTAAGCCGTCCTTGAACTGCCACCTTACTTGGAGGTCAATCGCTATTCTTTTATTGTTGATGACAATAGTTATGATACGTGTAAAAGCTGCTAGTATACTGAAGCTTCGAATGCCGTCATCTACCTCACCATTATACATGGGAACAGGAACCTATTATTTACGAAAAATAGAGAAAAGCCTCCCCCATTTTTCTTTAGGTTTTTGTATCGCTTCTTCTAAACGTTTATTAAAGTCATTTTGTGAACGCCATTCTTTTCTCTGTTCGTCCCGCATATTTTGTAATTTTTTTTGTAAGAAGTGGCTTTTTTCTTTTTCTTGTTGCAGCAATGTTTCGTATTGGGCCTTTTGCTGTTCAGTTAATTTTTCAATTTTAGCATGAGTTTTTTGTGCTGAGTTTCCAATAGTAGAACTTATCACATGATGATCTTGCTGGAGCCGTGCAACCGTTATTTTAAGCTGAGACATACTGTTTGTCAATTGGGCGTTCATTTCACGTGTGGCTGCGAGTTCATTGGATAAAAACATTAAGATCTCTTTTAATTGATTGGGATCGCGGGGTAAATTGTCATATGTATCGGGTATCGCAATCTCTGTTTCATTCAATCCTTCTAATCTTTCTTTTTGTTGATACACAAGGTCTTTAGCTGTATCGTCTAGGGGCTTGTCCGTATCGCGTAACGCTATAAGCGATTCAATATCGGATTGAACAAAGATACGCCGATCGCCATCTTTCAAAAACTCATATCCATATCGCTCTAAAATTTGGCCATACTTTCGAACAGTGGGGGTTGCAATCCCTGCTTCTTCTGCCACTTCCTTGGTAGAGAAAGATCGTTCATTCGGTTGTATATCATGTCGCATATCGGACCTCCTTTCTATTAAATATGAAGGTTCTTTGATGAATTTGCAAGTTATATCGCCTTGCGATATGAAACTAAAAGAAGAGCCGCGTTCTGCCCCTTTCTACGCAGGTTGTCAGATGTATCGGGTATCACAATCTCTGTTTCATTAAATCTTCTAATCTTTCTTTTTGTTCGGGGAGTGACACCAGGCACGAAATCTATGCGCTTCCTGGCACCTCTCCTAGTGCAGAAATTAAAATAAGTTTAAATATAATGCAAACTTTTTTCTAGTTATGTATAATCTAATTATAATCATTAATAAAAACAACCAAGTGCGTTAAACTACATGCCGCTTAAGCGGCTAACCAGTTATGAGCAGTGTTCTAAAAGAAGTAACCACCCAACTCTTTGGGAGGATGAGGGGCGGTTACTTCTTTTTATTGGTGACTAGTGCGGTAAACATCGTAACAATCAATGTACCGAATTGAAATAGCGTATTCATTGCTTCATATGTCACCATGATCTAACACCCCCTTTCACCGGGAGTGTAAACCGTCCAACAGCTTATGTAGTGGCTACATTCAGTTTAGCAAAAGATAGAATTAATAAGCTACTACCTTTTAATGCCTTTGAGCGTTTTTTCTCGACAAAATTCTTCAGTCTTCGGGGAGTGCCAGACACGAAATCTATTTATTTGACGATTAAAACAATACCACAAAAAGAGCATACCTTTTTAGGGATAGACTCTTGCCATCACGGAGCAATTTCGTTCTTCTCATGCTTCCCTAGTGAGTTTATTGTTCTAAATGAAAGCAGTAGAACCGCCCCCGAGCTTCTCCCCTAAACACAAATCAAAATATACACCTGAGCTAACAGATATATCACTAAAGAATACAACCAGTTATTACCCACGCTCACCTCCCATTTCCCACGAGTACTTAACGAACTGAGCATAACAACAGGAACACTGACCGGTGAGAGCATCGTACTCATTGCACTTCCCATTGTAATAGACAATACGAACAATTCAGGGATGAAATCAATGGGGACATTTTGTAGCAGGCCACCAACTAAGATCATCGAAGTTAATGGTCCCAAACCAAGAAAACCTAGCAAGATCATCAAAAAGGGGAATAACATATACAGGTTGATAAACGCGAACGAAGAAATAAAGTTCATGGCTTCTATTAATAATACTCCTAGTTCGGAGACCTTGACTGTGTAAATAAAAATACCAACAGAAAAATAGATGGATAACTCTTCACTTTTCTTGGATACTTCTTGAAAGAAATATTGCTTACATGTCTGCAGAAATATTCGAAAGGACTTCTTTATGAAAAAGTACGCTGTGACACCGACAAGCGTTACCAAAGGAATAACCGTTATTAATGGCAATGATGCGTATAAGTGTAATCCAATCGAAATACCAACAAATAAAATGAAAAGCAAGAAAAACTCGATCAAAAGTTTATTTAGGTAAGTAGGCCCAACTTGATTCTGGTTCGATAATTCACTAGTCAACAGGTTCAAACCACCTACACCTAATTTCTTTTCTTTCATCCGAAAGAAAATCAAGGATATTCCAAAAGCAATGGAAGCAGCTAGGAAGCCCTGAATCATTACTTTTAATAACGGAGCTCCGCTAACTTGGACAGCGTAGGAGAAGCTTGGAATCGTCACAACCCAAAGGGTCGCTATTGCAAAACCTCTTAAAATACTCGTATTTTTCAAATAGTGAGTGGTTAGGTTACCATTTTTGATATTCGAATTGGCAAAGTAATACATCAGGGGGATACAACCAACTAATAAAAAATGGGAAAGGAGCTGTGTGAATGCCAATGTCCCACCAAAATAGCGCACACCGGACGTCAAAAAGGATTTCACTTTTATGAAAAGCGCGTCTGTATATGGTTCATGCTTAATGACCCAACTCACCATCGGGATCAAAAGAACCAAAACAATCACATTCGCTATCTCTAAAGGGCCATACCAGATTATGTATTCCCAGCTTACCTTTTGATTAAAAATCAAGATCAATATAGTAAAACTTAATAAAGATAGGGGGAATATGGACTTCCTTTTCACCATAACCAACGAGTAAATCAAAATAAATAAACCAATAACAGACTGCAATTTTTGAAGATCAAAAGAGACCATTTGGTTAAGAAAATGTAAAAAAAGAAACGAACTCACGCTAACATAGAAAATATTACGCATCATACATATTCCCTCTCGTCCAGTATTCCACATAAATGAAAAGGAAGGCCTACTTTATGTAGCAACCTTCCGTATTTCAAAAAAGGGACAAGGTACCTGTCCCCTCTGTCCCTCTATAACAACCTCTCATAAATCTTCTCAATATCTGAAATGGTTGCATTTTTCGGATTATTATCCATTAATCTAGTAACTTTCGAAGCCGCCTCAGCTAACGCAGGTACATCTTCTTTTGTCACACCAAACACTTTCAGGTCTTGCGGAATATCAAGGGCTTTCGTCCACTCGACCATTTGATCAATTAGTTGCACCGCTGCATCGTTTGATGAAACGTCTTTGTCCGCTAATCCAATCGTTCTCGCAATGGTAGCCATACGTTCTTCAATTTGATCAAGGTTGAACTGCGTAACATGAGGAAGAAGCATGGAATTCGCCTCACCATGGGCAATGTTAAACTTCCCACCTAGCGGATAGGCTAACGCATGGACAGCAGCGGTTCCAGCACTTGTGAGCGCCATACCGCCATAAGCAGATCCTAGTAACATATCTTGACGGGCTTGTATGTTAGAACCATCCTCATAGGCTTGAATGATACTTCCAGCAATAAGCCTCATCGATTCGAGAGCGTACATATCACTTATCGGATTGGCTTTGTTTGAAATAAATGATTCAAACGCATGAGTAAAAGCGTCCATTCCTGTTGCAGCTGTAATTTTTTTAGGCAAAGTTACTGTGAGAGAAGGATCTAATAAAACGAGATCTGGTAAAAAGTGTCTACTAACAATTCCAACTTTTAATTCTTCTTCTGGAATGGTAACAATCGAGTTTGGCGTCACTTCTGATCCTGTCCCTGACGTTGTTGGAATTAAAATCATCGGGATTCCTTTGTGAGGAACTTTTTCAATTCCAATCATCTCTTTTAAAGGGATCTTATTGGTTTTTAATACAGAAAATAGCTTTGTAGCATCAAGAACACTACCACCACCGATTCCTATCATAAGATCAAAGGACTCTCCTGATAATTGCTCTTGAATACTTTCAATCTGTTCAACTGTAGGCTCAGGAGTAATGTCATTAATGACTTGATAAGAAATTGATCGCTCTTCTAACTGTTCTCCAATGACATCGATATGCTTATTTCGTATAACGGATGGGGAGGTTACAATTAACACACGTTTTGTGCCCTCAAACATTCCTAGTTGATCTCCTAAATTCTTTATTACATGGCTTCCTAATACGATACGCTTTGCCGTTTGAAACTGATGAAGTTGATTCATGGTTCCCTCCTTAAGTTCTCTCTATCTTTTACTTTGAATTCAATAATTCAAATTCTCCGGCCTCAATATAGCCTTTCACAACGTTTTGAACCTTTGCTTTTGCCTCTTCTGTTAATGGAGAAACTGGCAATCTAGGGTTTCCAACATTTAAACCTATCTCATTTAATGATTCTTTTAGGACTGAAGGGAGTGAACCTAGTTTGAATGCGTTACGAATCGCTCTTAGTTTTCTTTGTTCCTGTTCAGCCCCTTCAATGTCTCCGGCTTTCCATTTTTCATAAATAGAAACGACTGCTTTTGGTAAGAAATTAGCCGTAGCTGCTACGCCACCTTTTCCACCTGCCATGAGTGTTGCAAGGATAAGCGAATCAGTACCGGCCATAACCGAAAAGTCTGGATCCGTTAATTCAATATACTGCAAAATATTATCGAAATTCCCACTACTATCTTTAATCGCCACGATAGTAGAACGCTTAGACAAATGGGCGACTGTCTCTGGAGCTAGAGAGTTCTGCGTTAATCCAGGAATATTATATAGAATAATCGGTAAGCTCGTTGCTTCTGCTAGAGCTTCATAATAAGAGATTAACTCGCTTTGTGTGAGCTTAACAAAATATGGTGTAATGACTGAAACAGCACTTACTCCTAATTGTTCCATTTCTTTTGTTAACTCAATGGTTTCTTTCGTACTGTTACAACCAGTTCCCATGTAAACAGGAACTTGCCCCTTTGCTTCATCCATTACAATTTTGGCTATTCTTACTTTTTCCTCATAAGTAAGGGCAAAAAATTCCCCGTTACTCCCCAAGGCAAAAATTCCATGACAACCATGATCAATGGTTCTTCTCACCAACTGCCTTAGCACTTCTTCATTGATTTCGCCATTTTCATCAAACGGTGTGACCAAAGCGGGTACTACTCCTTCAGGTTTAAACATCTGACTTCTCTCCTTTTACAAGTCGTTTTGGAGCAAGATCTACTGCCATCGACAGTGCCTCTAGAAGCGAACGCTCATCTGCCAGATTTTTTCCTGCAATATCAAAGGCTGTTCCATGGTCTACTGACGTGCGAATCACTCCATTTTTCAATCCTACCGTAATGTTTACGCCTGCTTCTATACCAAGTACTTTAATAGGTCCATGGCCTTGGTCATGATAGCATGCAACCACTACATCAAAGTCGCCCCGACCCGCTCGGAAAAACAACGTATCCGCTGGGTAAGGACCGGTTACTTCAATTCCTTCCGCTTTTGCTTTTTCAATGGCAGGAATTAATTTTTCCTCTTCCTCTCCATTTCCAAAAAGTCCATTTTCACCTGCATGTGGATTAATCCCACAAACAGCAATCTTTGGTTTTTGATAGCCTGCTCTTGTTAGGGTTTCATGAGCTAAGTTAATCACTTTATACGTACGTTCTGGATTAATTCGATGAATCGCTTCAATTAACCCAACATGTGTCGTTAAGTGAATAACCTTCAAGTTTGGTGCTGATAGCATCATCGAGAAATCCTCTGTCTCTGTTAAAGCTGCTAAGATTTCCGTATGACCAGGATACATATGCCCTGCTTTATGCAACGCCTCCTTATTCAATGGAGCCGTGCAAATCGCATCGATCTTGTGATCTAACGCCAGATGTACCGCTTTTTCAATGAAGCAATATGCCCCATGACCAGCTTCTTTCGATACAGCTCCATAAGGAAGGTCGAGCGGGATTAAGTCTAAGTCAATACAATCAACCGTTCCTAATTGATAGATTCCCTCGTTAGGATCTTCTACGTTATTAAAGTTCACAGTAAGGTTTAGCTGTTTGGCTTCCCTTTGTAAGATTTTCACATCACCAATCACAACTGGTCTTGCCAATTCAAACGCTTTTGAAGTTTGCAATGCTTTTAGAATGATCTCCGGACCCACTCCAGCCGCATCCCCCATAGTTATTCCGATAATTGGACGCATTTTACTTTCTCTCCTCTCAATATTCTTAACGATTGAACTAGTGCATCTTGTGATCCAAAGCCACCTGCTTTAGTAATTGTTAAAATCGTTTCTCCCTTATACACAAGTTTCCCAATCGGAATCCCGATCTCTACTTCATCAATTAGTTGAAAGTCAGTGACCCCCATCGCGATACAAGATTTTTTAGCTGTATCTCCTCCAGTTAGGAAAAGTCTTCTTATATGAAACTCACTAACAATTTTCGCTGTAAGCAAACCTAAAATGTGAGAAATTTGATCACTGACCATTTTAGGCGTGAGTCCATACTCACTTCCAGCTTGATTGGCTCGATTGATTTCATCCTTATCTCCTGCTGAAAAAAGTACAATGTTTAAATTTTGATTGATCGCCTCTTCTATTCGGGCAAGGACACGTGCCATTTCATCATTCAACGTTTTTTCATCTTTTACTACAAGATGAGACGCCAATTTAATCCCTATTGTTGATGGATCCTCTAATACACGCTCCACCTGTTGGCGAGAATTGATATTGACACTACCGACCACCATTAAAACAGACTGATCTTTATCAAGTTGTTTAACATTTAGAGAATGGTTCTTCTTTTCCCCATAACTAGTTAAATAGTTTGCTAAGCCAGCAGAACCTGACCAAACGACTTGAAATGGAGTTTCATTCACCCATTCAACAATTTGTTCTAGGTCCTCCTCAACTGTCGAGTCAAAAACAATATATGGAACTTTTTCTTCATAATATCTGACAAGTTTTTCTTTTATAAAGTTTTTGCCCTGAGCCAAATCTTCATTTGTGATAACACCCGTTTTCCTCTTAGAACTTCTTGATAAAATATCTGGAATAAAAGATTCGTTAACTGGCGTTTTTGGATCATACGCTATTTCTGTTTCGTGTAGTAATTTTTGTCCTAAATAAAGATTTCCATCTTTTACTTGCCTATTATTTTTAGGATAAGCTGGAGCCATTAAAACAAAATCCGGTTGGAAAGCATCATAGACAGCATCTAACTCCGCACCCACATTCCCTCTCATCGTAGAATCAACTTTTTTATAGATAATGTCGAAGGAGTAGCGTTTTAGAAATTCTGACGCCTGCTTCACCTTTTCATACGCTTCAGTTGCTGAGGCGGACCTACTATCGGTATCCATGACAACAACATCTAACTCTGAAAGCGAAACATCGTTTTTTTGCATGAGCACTGATGTTTTTAATCCTGCTCTAGCAAACTGCACTCCTGTATCATTAGCACCTGTTAAATCATCGGCTATTAATGCAATCTTCAACACGTCACCTCCTTGCTACTTTTGATCTATTATTTATTTCATCATTAAGTTTGGTAAGAACGTCACAATGCTAGGAATAAGAATAATGAGTATAATCGAAACTAAATAAATGACAACAAATATCATAATATGCTTCATCATTTTTAAAACATTCGTCTCAGCTACTTTTGCTGCTAATAAACTGGACAATCCATATGGTGGCGTTACTGTCCCGAGTCGAATCGCCATTACCGTAACAATACCAGCCACAACCGGGTCAATTCCCAATCCATGGACAACTGGAAGTAATAGTGGTACGAAGATGAGCATAGCTGAGTTTGGTTCCATAAAAGTTCCCAAAATGACATATAAAAGAGTTAAGATCAATAAGAAAAGAATTGGATTAAATTCATTTATTAATAAGAAATCAATTAACGGTTGCATTGCTTCGTAGTAAGTTAACACCCAAGATAGAAGGGCAGCTGCAGCAATCAATATATAAATCGTTGCGGAATCCGTAGCTGCTTTCTTAATAACCTCCATATATTCCTTGAAGTTTCTTTCCTTTTTAAGAAAGAAAGCCACAATGAACACATAAAAGACAGCAATCGCAGCAGCTTCCGTAGCGGTGAATATTCCCGCCATAATCCCTACAATAACGATTAAAAATAAACTCAACGGAAAAATAGATTTCTTTAATGCCACTATTTTTGATAACTTATCATCATTACTTAAACCGATTAATTCGTTGTCAATCGGACCTACATTATTTTTCGAAGCATAATACCAAGCGTAGGCCATTTGTGTTAAACCGATCAGAATACCTGGAATTATTCCAGCTATGAATAAAGCGGCAACAGATGTCTGAGCCAAAGCACCATAGACAATTAATAAAATACTTGGAGGAATAATCGATCCGATCGTAGAAGATGCTGCCGTTACAGTAGCAGCAAACTCCCTACTGTAACCCGCCTTAATCATAGCAGGAATTAAGATTCTCCCTAATGAGGCGACATCTGCAACCGATGAACCTGAAATAGCTCCAAAGAAAATACTCGTAAGAATGTTCATATGGGCTAAACTACCCTTAGCTTTCCCGACCAAGGCTTTCGAAATATAAATTAAGTCGTCTGTTACCTTGGTTAAATTCATAAGCCCCCCACAAAGAATAAAAAGGGGTATGGCTAATAATGTAAAACTAGAAAACGATTCAATCATAACTGAGCTCACTTGAGTTAAACTGACTAATGGCTCTAACAGGATAGGAATGGCTGAAGCAATTACGATACTAAAAGCGACAGGAACACCCAGTAGTAAGCAGAAAAGGAAAATCCCTACAACCGATAGGAGAATCATTTCTTTTTCACCTCTTTTCTCTCTTTTATAAACAATTCTTTAGCACTTATAAGATGGAAATAAAGCATGAATAGAACACCTACTAAAAATGCTGAATAATAGTAAATTAAAGATGGAGGAGAGGTAAGAAATCGAATGGAAACCAATTCTCTTCTATTTAATCCTGATTCAAAAGCAGCGATCCCAACAAAAGCGAGAATGATAAGGCCGAACAATACTAGGATAAAGACAATCATATTTTTGATTTTTATCGCATTTTTGCTCAAGTAATCTGAAAAGATATCTATTTCTAAATGCACCTTTTCTTTTACAGCAATAGCTGATCCCATAAAAACAAGCCACATGATTGAAAATTTCCGGATGACTTCTATTTCAGGAATAGAATAAGAGAATACATATCTTGCTATAACACCAACGAAAAGGGCTACTGCGAGTGAAATTAATGTAACTATACTAATTGATTCTGCAATCTTTGTTATAGTAGAATGCACTTTTCTAACCATTATGACCCCTCCAGCAATAACTTTGTTGAACTGTTTTCCCCAATTAATATGGAGAAAACAGTTCAGTTGTTACGTTAGTTAAAAATCTCTTCAATTGCATCAGTAACACCATACTCTTCTGCTAGTTCTGTTGTCTGAATTCTTGATTTTTCAATTAGTTCGTCTCGATCAGGATTCGTAAAAGTAACATCAAATTCATTCTCTAATGTTTCCATGTTTGCTTCTGCCATTTCAAATGCTTTGCTAATATATTCTGGTTGTACTTTATCCGCTGCTCTTTGAATTGCATCTTTATGCTCCTGGCTAAGAGACTCGTAACGTTCGTTGTTCATTACGACAAAACCAAGTGATAAATTATGTTGAGTTCTTGCTACATACTTTGCCACTTCACCAAAGCGTTGTTCAATCATGGCATCTAAACTGTTTTGCGAACCTTCAGCTACACCTGTTTGAATAGCTGAATATACTTCATTGAAATCGATTGACGTTGGATTAGCACCTAAGTTTTGCCACCACTCTAATTCCGCAGATGAACCACCACTACGCATTGCTTGCCCCTTTAGATCATCAATGGATTCAATTGGGAATGTACTTATAATATTTCTCTCCAACCCACCAGCATACATAATTGTCTTAAGTCCTGGGCTTTCAACTAAAGCATCTTCAAAATACGAAAGTTTATCGCCACTGTTTACGATAGACTCAAAATGCTCTTGATCTTTAAACAGATAGTTCGTACTTAAAATATTAAAAATAGGATTATGCTCTGCAAACCAGCCCGTATCAGAATAAATGAAATCAATATCACCGGAGATAACAGATTGATATAAACTTGAAGCGTTTCCAACTGTACCGCCTGTATGAACTTTCACTTTGATAGCGCCATCACTTTGTTCTTCAATCTCTTTTGCAAAGGCATTTAGTGTTTGTGCCAAATGTGAATCACTAGGGTTAATCGTTGCTGCTACTAATTCAACCGTATCTCCATTACCCTCTTCAGAGGAAGAGTTCTCCGCTGTACCTTGTGAACAAGCAATTAAAGAGACAAGCATAAAACTTAACAATGTAAATGATAACCCTTTCAAAACCTTCTTATTTAAAACATTCATTTCTTCTACCTCCCTTAATTATTACCATCTTATTTTGTTAATCTACTTTTTCACCCAATTTTCAGTGATAGAAACATGTTTAATATATTGTCGCAAATATGTGAAGGTAATATGAATTTCTAAATCATCTGTTTGTTTAATGGATGGATAAGAGAATTCAGGTGACCCTTCAAAATTGTCCTTTGTAATGATATCTCTCATATATGGCCATGTATGTCCTTCATCTTCTGAAATCGCTACGGTTAAAGGAGCTCTTATGACTCCCCAAATGGAATCATGTTTGATATCTTTCTTAACTCCAACTTTATCCATATCGCTTTTATCAAACCAAGGTGGTCTATTTTCTTCCGGCGGTGCCATTTCTGCATTGATGTTGTTAAAAATCATAGCAAGATGGCCATTTTTCAGTTTGACACATTGGATAGAAGCATTATTATTAGGGAGATCAGTCTTTTCTGGTTTGCTCCACGTTCTCCCATTATCATTTGATCTACTTTTATAGATATTGTCCGCTTTTCTACTTCTAAAAAATGCAACTAAACTTCCATCGTCTAATTTTACAACACTCATGTGAACAAGCCCTGAACTATCATTCACCTCGTACTCTTCCCATGTAGACCCATTATCAGAGGAAATCTTTACAACACTATGGTCATTCCCTAAAAATCCAGTCTCTGATTTCAAGCTGTAATAGGCTGGAAGTAATAAATCTCCATTATCTAATACAACAGGTGGATGTCTGACAAACGAACCTGGTTTATCAAATAATGTTTTGATTTCACCCCATGTATAACCATAATCGACAGATGTTCGATAGCGTACGACAGCAGAGTCTTGATGCACGGCATTTTGTGCCGTATAAATCAACCAAAGCTCACCATTCGGATTTTCAAAGAGTAAAGGATTTTGTTCTGATCTTTCCGAGTCATCGGATAGGACAACCGGTTCGCTCCACTCACTTGTTCCTTGCTTCAATCTCGAACAAAGGATTGATATATCCGGCTTCCCCTCTCTCGATCCTCCAAACCACACACATAACAGATCACCATTGCCCAGTGGCAAGATGTTTGAAGCATGATTGTGTGGAAAAAGGCTTGGGATTTTCGTACCTAATTCTTCTAATCTAATCATTTTTCACCGACTCCCTAAATTTTTTATTTATAGATCAAGAGAATTGGTCGCTTGTACCTTATCTCTCGTATCAACTTGGTTATGATATTCACCGAGAAAGCCAACTACTCCTTTTGGACCAAAGGCAAGCTAGTCACGCCTGTTTCTTTTTGCAACATATGAATGACGCATTAGTCCATATAGGTTCCACCATTCACATTAATAATTTCACCAGTAATAAAATCAGACATATCAGAAGCCAAGAACAAGACTGTATCTGCTACATTCTGAGGCGTCCCTAGTTTCTTTAACGGTATTTTAGAAGTAACTTCTTGATAGTATTCTTCAGACCATTGTTTAATCATGTCCGTTTCTATTGGCCCAGGGCACACACCATTTACATAAATGTTATGTTTAGACATTTCTAAAGCAAGATGACGTGTTAAATAGTTAACACCCGCTTTAGACGCCCCGTAAGATGGAGCTGCATTTTGGTGGCCTGACTTCGCTTTTGTAGAGCTCATATTAACAATTTTTCCGTAATTCTGCTTCATCATATACGGCAATACAGCCTTAGAAAAATAGAGATTTCCATTTAAATTGACATCCATCACATGCTGCCAGCTTTCTATGTCCATATCTAAAGTGGAGCTACGTTTATTAATTCCGGCATTGTTAACTAAGATGTCAATTTTTCCAAAACGATCCATCGCTTTCTCAACCACTTCAGTTGCTGTCTCTGGGTCAGTAACGTCACCGTTATGGATCATACAGTCATGTCCAAGACCGTTAATTTCTTCAGCCACTTCATTTAGTAAAGCTAAATTGGTACCATTAATTATCAGAGATGCTCCATTATTAGCCAATGTTAAAGCAATGCTTTTTCCAATCCCTCTACTAGCACCTGTCACTATCGCCACTCTGTTTTTTAAAAGCATTTTCCACCTCCAATGTAAGCGCTAACTTTTTACCCGAGTATAAAAACAAAACAGTTTATATTGTTTGGTGTTTTATTTTCAAACAAACCGTTTTGCTTATAAACTCATTATATTTTAAAGTGTTTTATTTTACAACCTTTTATTTTAAAATTATCACTTAAAATAAATAATGTGTGCTTTTTGCATCATGTTTATTTTATCGGAGCGCCCACCCCATTAAAAAGCCCTTTCAAATTAATTAGCTGAAAGAGAGATATTAATAGACAAACTTTATTCCACTAATATCTCACTCACCTTTTAACTTACGCCATAAAGTTGATCTATTAATCCCTAACCTTTCTGCCGTCTTCGAGTGGTTCATCCCTTCTTCGGATAAAACCTGTTTAATAATTTCCATTTCAATTTCCTTCAACGTTCCAGTCATATCAATAGAAGACCCAGCTCCATTGCTCTCTTTAAATGGGTTTGTTTTGAGAATTTGATCTATTTCTTCTTTTTCAATAAAAGGCCCTTCCGCCAGTATGACGGATTCTTTCAAAACTTGTTTTAGTTGATCAACATTTCCTGGCCAACGTTGACTTTTAAGCTCTTGCATCGCATCAGCACGAATCCCAGCTAGTTGTTTGCCATAATCATAATTAAATTTATTAATAAACAGATGTGTCAAACCATCCAAATCTTCAATTCGTTCTCGTAACGGCGGGATGATCAGTTTTAATTCACATAATTGGTAATAAAGTTCATGGTTAAAGTCATCTTGTTCGAATCTTTTTTCTATATCCACTATCGAGGAAACAATAAAGCGGTACGACGAACGATCCTGTCTCAGAAAGTCTATCAGCTTATTTTGAACATTTGCAGAAAGCTGATCAATTTTCTTCAAGTATATGGTTCCATTTTCGTCAGCCCCAAATACCCCTCTACTATTTCTCCCCCCACTAAGCAGTACATCCCAATCTTCCTCAGATAATAAATCGCATTCAACAACTAGAAACGGATGGGGTGATCTCTTGCTTCCAAGGTGCATTAAATAGGCCATCTGCTCCTTTCCGGTTCCATCTTCACCTAAGATCCAAACCGATTCTTCCTGTAGACTGATTACCTTTGCCTTTTCAATCATTTGCTTCATAAAACTATTCTGAGCCGAAAACCAACTCAAAGATTTCAGTGATGTACCATGAAACGCAGTATTAACCCTTACTCCTTGTAATTTCTTACCTTGTGTATTAGTAATAAGAGATAAAGAAAGCAGGACAAAGGTTTGTTTAGGAAACTTTAATGGAGTCGCCTTTAGATTCCAAACTTCCTCATTTACTTCAACGACCGTAGTCATTGCTCCATTTGTCATAACTTGTTTGAACCAATCTTCCATGATTGACCGCCTAAGCGCATTTTGCATCTGTTTTCCATCAATATTCGAATAAGCAATTGAACCATCATGATCAATGACTACAAAAGCCGTTTCACTTTGTTCGATAATCTCTTTTGGAATCAACGCCTCCGTCATAAAAGGAAAAAAAAGATTACTAACCTTTTTGGCTTCTTCAAAAGCCTTTATAACACTTTCCCTTCCAGATGTTAGTAAAAAACCGTTCATCCCTAAGCTCTCAGCATGCCGAACGGTAATAGCATCACCAACTATAATATGGTAGTTACTTTTCTGTAACTCAATTAATTTAGGCAGGACATCCTCTTCTTTATAAACGGTAAATGCAGCTATATCAATATCTAGTAAGGAACATATTGTTATTGCATTTTCTATAACATTCTCAAACCCAACGATTCCCTTTTTATCTGGGTTATCTTTTAGCAGTGTAAAAATCCTCAACAAATCAAAAGCAGATACTTCAATTTCGATGACAGGAATTTTCACCTCTTTCTGAATAAGAGCAGCCGTCCCTCCTCGGCTAATAATGACATCCACACCATTCGCTTCAGCCCTTTTGGCAATTTCTACACCTTGTTGCAGATCGCCCACTTCAACTATTACTTCTATATTACCCTCTTCACTAACGGTAGATTCGATAAGTTCTTTCAAACCCGGATAAGGTGCAATAGCTACAATCTTCACGTCATCACCCTCTGTTGCGTTTTTAAACATCCTGATATAAATATATCAAATAAATGATTTGTTTGAAACGGAATTATATAAAAATGCAACAATTCCTTTTATTTACAGTGAAAACACCCAAGAGCCAAAACGTATCCAACCTTGAAGGAAAAACTTTCTGCCTCCTGAAAGAGGAAGACATTTTGCCATTTCTTTATTGCCAGCCGTCTCTCCAGCCTCAAGTCATCATCTAGATATCTATCAACATTTGAAAAAAGAAAACATGAAGTTGCCATTCACTTGCTTTTATCTTATTCCATTCCACTCTCTGCAGACGAGACGAAGTTCCTGTTATCTTTGAATGGAAGCATAGGGACGCTTCCCACCAGGCACGAAATCTAAGTACATCTATGATCTATAATCAGTTTATTATTTGAAATTAATCGATTATAATGGAAATAAATAAATTGCCAAGTAGGTGATGAAATTGAAACCTATAAAAATTGATAACTTAGACATTAAAAATGTAATTAAATCTGGTAACTCGTATATCTAAGTCGGTGAACGAAAGTTCTTATTGATGGAAGTAGAAAATGCGAAGGAAACAGATTGTTATGAAATGACAGATCCAGAGGAAGAAGAACAATTACTCATAGCATTGAACGAAGCTAATCCGATATTATCGGGCAAAGAAATTAATAAAATTTTAGGATTATAACAAATATGAGGGTACGTTGGAGAAAATCAGCCATTCAGTCTTTATTAAAGTTAGATCAGTGGAGCTAGTGTTACAACCTATTGCTGGATATCTTAAAAACACTATCAATATTTATTTTGAACATCAGGATATTCTATCTATATCCCTGGGAGACACGTTTTAATTAAAATCTCCCTGTTGATCTCAGAATGGTTTATAGTTTCAGTTGAAAAATCTGATCCGTATAAAGTCTTTTACCGCATTACCGATAAAAATGTCTAAATATTCTTAATTTAACTTCCGAATCAGTAACCACTTTAATATACCCACCCTATTTAGACTGATCTAAATTGCTAAAACAGCTTTGCATCATCATTACGTAAAATAAGATGCTCCAACACTCCGCCAACGCAACTACATGCCGCTTAAAGGGCAGCTGACCAAGAATGTAGTAAAAAAAGAAGTAATCACCCCACTCTTTGGACTGAGCGACGGGCGGTTACTTCCTTTTGTTGATGACAAGTGTTGCAATGACCACGAATGCGCTAAACATCATAACGATCAATGTACCAATTATATCTATCTATCGACAAAATCTTACAATCTTCGGGGAGTGACAGGCACCACAACACGAGCAGACTTCCCTTTCTCCCTTTCTATTTCTTGTTCTCCTATCCCTGTTAAATCAAATTCAGTGCTAGGGTCTACTGGAACATTTACGTTATCAACGTTGATGTGTCCCCAGCCACCTGTTGCTTGATCGACAACTTTTACATATAACTTTTCTCCAATATACTCAGATGCATCAAATCGTACTCTGCGATATTGTTCCGAATTGTGCCCCGTTGCTTTCATGATCGTTTCATCATCAGAGGCTCTCACTAATGCGACATAAAGCTGGTCTGGGATGTTTCCACCTGCTACTAAAAAGTCAACTTGGCCATCGCCGCCTAAAACAAAGTTTTGTGACTTCATGACTCCCGTTGCAGCATCTCCTCCTTGATCAGGGTCAAATCCCCAGTAATGATAGTGGTTCACATCAACATCAGTATGAGCTTGATTAAATGGTCCACCCCAGCCCCAATCGTAACGATCGGTAATATGTTCATCAGTAAACGCATTGCCTTCTGTGATCCATCCCGTTAAATCTCCTGTTTGGAAATCATGATTTGGCAAGTCAATCGACTCTAGAGCTTGTTCCACGTCAGGCCAATAGGCTGGTACGGTTTCTCCATAAGCAGAACCTAGCTCCCATACTTCCATTGACTTAATCGTCACTTCTCCGTTTTCACTCCACAACTCAAGTCCAAGCGCATCAGAGCGAGTCGGGTATACTCTTGATGTCAGACTCTTATAATCATTTGCATACGCTTCTACCATTGATCGATCTAAATAAATGTGGAGTTTCAAGTTTTCTCTATCTAGCTCCATCACATCTCCTTGGATCCCTTTACGAACATCTGGATCTAAACTAGACTTATTTCGATCAATCTCATACATCGAGTTCTCATAGTTATAATAGATCAGTGTTTCCTCTTCTCCATTTTCACTACGTCTCACTTTAATTCCAAATTCACTTGCATTATGATTTTCTACTTCAAGAATAACCTCTAATAGATCTCCTTGAACGTCTGATAAGAGCTCATTTGCTTTAGAGATCTTTTTATTTTTAAATGAAGCTACTTGCTTCGTGCGAATGTCTTGCAACTCTTTAATCGGTTCAATTCCAAGTTCATTATTATCACGTAACGTAAGGCTTAATGGCAACCCAGCATTATGGGCCCAACCAGCATCATGCTGCGCTTGTTCCGAACGTTTTCCTTGAGCAATACTAAATAAAATCGAACGGCCATCAGGATCGACAAACCCACTCGGACCCGTGAAATGCTCACCCTTATCGAAAATTCTCGGCTCGGTGTGATCAGGAGTAAATTCAAGATTCTCCTTATCCCACGTTCCAATCCAATGCCATACATATTTTACATTGTGAGGACTATAGCCATCAAACCACGGATTAATAAATAGAACATGTTTCTCTGTGTCGTTTCCATCTTCGTCTTTTAACGGTAAGAAAATAGGCAGCTCCCAAACTTGTCCGGTCTCCGGATAGTTCGCGTAATCACCAACAAAAAATGGCTTTTCGTATGTCCAATTTTCTAAGTCTGTTGACGTATAAAGCAGGGCTGTTCCTCCTACACTTTTGTCACCATTTCGAATACCAGAACCGACTAACTGATACCACGTATCACCGTCTTGCCACACATATGGGTCTCTAAATTGTCCGTACCAAACTTCCCCTTCATCCGCGTGTAAATTTGGTTCTTGAACGGTTACAGGCTCCTCATTCATTTCCCAATTTGGTAAGTTTACATCACCATCTTCAGTAAATGTACTTCTTGCAAGTCCTGTCATTTGATTTGGAACTTTGCTATCATCACCAGCTGTAAACAATAGAACTGGCAGGCCATCTTGATCAAACGTAGCATCCCCTGACCATACTCCATCCGGTGTCACAGATCCTCCCTCTGGTGCTAAGGCAACCGGCATATCTTCCCAGTGGATCATATCATCACTGACAGCATGTCCCCAGTGAATATGGCTCCAATATGGACCTTGCGGGTTATGCTGATAAAAGATATGGTATTTTCCATTATAATAAAACGGCGCATGCGGCTCATTCATCCAATGTTCAGGCGAAATAAAGTGATATTGCGGTCGATGACGATCTCCGTCAAAACGACTACGATCCATTGCTAAATTCGGCGTTGGCTGCTCGCTGTTTTCAAATGTGTCCACATATTTATTGTAAATCTCGCTTACCTTTTCTGCACTATAGGAAGCATTAACAATTTTCACTTCATCCATTAATCCATTAAACATATTCGCTGAAAATGTTCCATTAATCACGGCTGGATGATTATGCTTCCCAATAATAAGCGGCTCTATTGACGGCGTAATATTTGCATTTAATGGCGTTTTTGTCGTTCCGACTGCTTCTCCATTTAAATACAATGTCAACTCACTCTTTTGCTTATCATATGTTGCGACGATATAGGACCACTTAAACTTCTCTAACGGCTTATCTTCATCTGCCCAAAGTTCAATCCATTCCCCGTTCATGCCGACTTCAAATGACCAGCTCCCATGTCGACCCATTCCTAATGCAAAGCCTTCATTTTTACTCGTATCATGCTGGTTCAAAATCATCGACTTTTTGCCTTCATTTCCCCATTCATAGGCTCTTGGTGCTACCCAAGCTTCAATCGTGAGGGTATCTGTGATTTTGGTGAACTCACTCGCTTCTCTTTCAATAAAAGTAGAATAGCCGTCAAACAGCAAAGCCCTGCCAGCAATTCCTTCTCTCCAAAGCGGATCCGATGATGGTTTATCAACCGCATCATTAAAAATATAGTCAATATAGTCTTCGGTTCCACTGATTTCGTCTATGACAGTCGTTCCTGTGCCTTCATCAAAAGACCAATACGAAACAGGACCATGATGTAAGACGTTAAAATCATCGACATTAATATGGGTCCAACCGCCGGAATCATCGTTATCAACGATTAACAGATACAGCTCTTCTCCGATGTACTCAGAGGCATCCCACATTACGCGGTGGTAATTCTCGGAATCATCAAACCACTCATTCGTTTGCCGCATTAATTCTTGATCATCAGACGCTCTCATTAAGGCAACGTATTGATTTTCAAGGTCGTTTCCTCCACCGATTAAAAACGTAATCTTCCCCGTACCAGCTAGAACAAAGTGACTAGATTTTATTTTTGCTATCTTCTCATCTTTTCCCCACAGGTGATATTCGCCAGCTTTATTAATCGGATCAGAATGCCAGTAATTGACTTCTGACATTACATCATCGTCATCATACGTTCCTTCAACAATCGTCCATCCAGTTAAATCTCCTGTTTCAAAGCCTGGATTTTCAATCTCGTTCGGAATGACCTCCTCACTTGAATTTAACACACGAAAATCATCAACATTAATGTGGCCGAAGCCGCCAGAATGTCTATCAACGACTTGAATAAACACCGCTTCACCTAAGTGTTCTGAGGCGTTCCATGACACTTTACGATATTGTTCTGTATTTCTGCCTGTCGTTCTAAATAACTCTTCTCCAGTTGAAGCCTTAACCAAAGAAACGTATAGATTCTGATCGTTTTGTCCTCCCCCTATTAGGAAGTTAACGGATCCATTTCCATCTAACTTAAATAAGCTAGATTTCATCACACCTGTACGGATGTCTGACTGATCATCATTATTTGCACCAGCAAAACCCCAAACATGGTACGCGCCTTCTTGATTAAACGTCCCACCCCAAAATTGAGTTTCATCAGACACAACCCCATTAAATGCACTTCCATGCGTAATCCAACCAGTTAGATCGCCCGTTTCAAAACTTGCATTTTCAATGTCAGTTGGTAAGCTCTCAACATCAATTTCACTAGGAAAATGACCATAGCTTCGTTTAAAGTCATTTTTATAGCCTGGTGCAAATTCAGCGCTATTTAATTGATAGATTTCTAGATTTTTTAGATGAATGGTTCCGTCATCTGCAAATAACTCCAATCCCTTACTAGTTGGATCAGGGAAGATTTGTTCCGTAAAGACAGCCTCACCATCGTTAATAAACACTTCGACAGAAGAACGATCCACAAACATATGCAGTTTTAACGTCTCAGCATTTGTTTCTAACGAAGCCGTATGTTTTGCAGCAAAATCAGGATGGAAATCTACTATTCCTGAATTTTGTCGATCGACATATGCTTCTTTCACATCCTCTTGATAGCCAATCGTAGTATACTCTGTATCGCTTTTTCTTACGTTAAAGCCTACTTCATTGGCAGTCGTTTTCTCCATATCAATTTCAGCAATGATCTCTAACGTATCTCCTTCAACACTTGATAGAAGAGTATTTGTACTTTCTACCGTCTCATTCTCCCAACTCACTTTTTCTCCACGCAAAGACTGTAACTCATTAACTGGAGCTTGCGCTAAACGAATTCCTGCATCCGTTTGTTCTAACCTTAGCTCTCGCGGTAGTGTCATTGCACTTCTCCAAGGATCAGTAGGTGTTTCCCCAGCATATTTTGGCGGACTCATCCAGCCAAGTAACGTCGGGCGATCATTTGGTGTGTTACTCCATGTAACACCCGCATAAATATCTGAACCATAGTCGAACCACTGAATTTCTTCTTCATCTGGGGTGAAGTTCGTTCCATCGAACTCTCCAATAAAGTAGCCCATTCCTTGTCCACCAGTTGGACCATTCGCTACACTGGTAATGAGAACCCATTTTTCTTCTATTCCACTTTCTGTTGTGACAGGCAACTTAATTAGATCGGAACACTCCCAAATTCCAAGATCTCCATTAACCGCTGGATTTTCAAAGCGACTTACCTTTGTCCAGTCTTTTAAGTTTGGTGACGTATAGAAGTCTACTTGTTTTCCGCTAGCTATAACAAAGACCCACTCATTATTGTCTTCATTCCAAAATACTTTCGGATCCCTGAATACACCATCTCCACCATTGCTCACTTTCGTTTCTTCTGGCATATCAATCACAGGATTCCCTTCATACTTTTCCCATGTTCTCCCTTTATCGTTGCTGTACGCTAAACCAACTGTTTGATTATCGTTACCTAACTCATAAGTGAATATCGCTACTAACGGCGGCCCGCTCCCATCGCCTAATCCACTTGTTTTGTTCTCATCAACAACCGCACTCCCCGACCAAATGAACCCGTTTTCATCTGGGTATAAAGCAATCGGCATATGCTCCCAATTAACGAGATCTGTACTAATCGCATGACCCCAATACATCGGTCCCCAAACTTTATCAGTCGGATTGTGTTGATAAAACAAATGATATTCTCCATCTACATAGACCATTCCATTTGGATCATTCATCCAATTTTTTTCTGGTGAAAAGTGAAATTGCGGTCTAAACGTTTCATTATAATAGCCTGTAGGCGTATTCTCACTTGTTTCATTTTCTATCGGTGGTTGTGCTTCTTCTTGCGATTCTTCCTCTTCAGATGCTTCTGTTTCCTCAGCTGACACTGGATACTTTAAGAATGGTTGACTTACTAATAAAATTGTCAGAAATAACAGCATAAATTTCTTAAACTTCCTTCCTTTCATACCCTTCTCCTCCTTGTACTTATTTATAGAGGCGCTTTCATTTCAATGTATCATGCAAGCGGTTACATAATCGTTTGCGTAAAATTAAAAATGGCTTCTACTACACAACCTTAGTCCAGTAACTTACCGAACTAAGGTTGCTTATAATCATTTTTTAAATTTCAGACAGACTTTTAGAATGAACAGGTTCGCACCCTACACTTTCGTTTAAACTCCACTTTCTCAAACTCTTAATTGAAACCGTCCCCTCAGCAAAAAACTCAATCCCAGTTGACGCTTGCACAGGGTAAATTCTTGATGTCATCACTTTCTCTCCACCATTAACAAAAGTTTCGACAGAGGATTGATCCATGAAAATTCGCAAATGAAGCTCGTTATCCTTTAACTCAACAGGCGCTTGACGAATACCATCTAATCCTTTTCCTGATTTGTTGCGATCCAGCGTTAGAAAACCTTCAGCCAAGTCATAACGAACAACCGTTTCTTCGCCTTGCTCTTCATTTACTCGTAACTTCAAACCAAACAAAGAAGCATCTTTTGCATCGATGACTACGTCAAGCTCTAGGCAATCACCAGATACCCCTTCTAGTACTTTCTTTCCTTCAAAAATTACATTTTCATATGCCGTTAGCTCATTTCGTAATTTCTCCACTTCTGGCATCGGTCTACTTATGATCTTCCCGTCCTGAATGAATAACTGGCGCGGCAACGTCATAGCTCCAGCCCAGTTAAACTCTTGTTCTGGCATATCACTTTCCCACATCGCCATCCAAGCAACCATAACTCTTCTCCCTTGAGCATCAATGGTCGTTTGCGGAGCATAGAAATCAAAGCCATAATCAAGCAGTTCAAAGCTGCCATGGTCTAGCTTCCCACTCTCATAACCTAATTCGCCAATCACGTAACCCGACTGATGAAGATTATGATAAAGGTAATCTTCAGGCTCCATTCCTTGTGGCGACATCACGAGGACATCATGACCATCAAGATGGAAAATATCCGGGCACTCCCACATGAAGCCAAAGTTGCCTTCTCCTTTTGCTACTACATTTACAAACTCCCATTCTACTAAATCACGAGAGCGGTAAAGCAGAACCTGGCCTACCTCGTCCTTCGTTTTATTCCCAATCACACAGTAATAATCGTCTCCACGCTTCCACACTTTCGGATCTCGAATATGATGTGGATGAATATCCCCAACAGGTGCAGCGCCAATCACTGGGTTGTTTGCTAGTTTTTCAAAATTCACTCCATCTTCACTAACAGCAAGACACTGAACTTGCTCTAAATCTTCATCTTGGTTATCCCCTGTCCATTTGTGGCCCGTATACATAAGATACAGTTTTCCATCCTTCTCGATCGCACTACCTGAAAAACAACCATCTTTGTCATACTCTTCACTTGGCGCAAGGGCAATCGGAAGATACTCCCAAAATGTTAAGTCTTTGCTTTTCACATGGCCCCAGTGCATCGGACCCCACTGGGCAGAATAAGGATGGTGTTGATAAAACAAATGATATTCTCCATTGTAAAAACTAAAGCCATTCGGGTCATTGATCCAATAGGCTGGAGAAGATACATGATACTTTAGTCGCCACTGATTCGTACCGACTTCTTCTTTTACTTGATTAATCGATTTTGTTGCTTTTTCAACTGCTTGCTTATGTCGTGTCATATGGTACCTCCTAGATATCCTTCTTTACGCCTTAACCATCTTTTCACTCTCTATCGGTAAACCTTCATGTTTCTTTTTCTGTTCACGCTCAAAAATCGGCGATAAAATAACCGCTGTCCACATTCCAATAAGACTCACACCATAAAATGGAATCATTCCCGGGAAAGACCTAATAATCAAATACAAAAGACCGAACCCTCCTACTAACACCCCTGTACGAAGTGGATGCAAAGCACTCGTTATAAATGACATTTTGAATGTATTCCATACTCCTTGAGAATGATGTGAGAAAATCGGCAATACATAAAGAACAATCATGCTATAAAACACGAACAACACGATCATTCCATACTTTAAGAAGACGTGTAATAAGCCATCCATCGCTTGAACGATATAAAAATTTGCAATAAGCACCGCACCAACCATGACAGCAAAGACCAGCAAAATATTCGCTTTTACAAACGATCTTTTAAATACAGCAACGAAATACGGCACAACTTTACATTCTTCTTGATTGATCCAACGATTAAGGACGGATAGCATGGCAACTGTTGCAGGGAATATCCCAAATAGCCCGAGACCAACCAAAGCAAATAATAACCACAATAGATTTACTATTGCTAGTTTCATCAACCAGTCACATACTTTGTATATTCCGCCTGTTATTCCACCTACTTGCATATCCGTCACTCCCGTTCTACTTTACTTCACTTAATACCGGCAAAGCTGGAATCGCACCGCGACGTGTCGTTGTAATTGCCCCGCACGTACTCGCAAAATGAACCATCTCTTTGACCTTCTCTTCATCTATTAAAAATGATGATACATTTCTATTCTTCATTTCTTTTTGTAAAAAATATAATAACCCGCCAACAAAGGCATCTCCTGCGCCTGTTGTATCTTGCGCATCAACCTTCAATGCTGCAACCTCACAAGTAAAACCATTCGTATAGATACTCGAACCAAGAGCCCCTTTTGTGACGATCACGAGTTTGTTCATTCCACCAAACAACCCGCGAACAGCTTCTGCTTCGTTTTCTATCCCCGTTAAAAACAAGAGCTCCTCATCACTAACCTTTACGATATGAGCCCGGTTAAAATAACAAAGAATGCTCTCTTTTGCCGTATCAGCATGATCCCAAAGAGCAAGACGAACATTCGGATCAAAACTAATAGTTAACCCTTTTTCTTCTGCAATCCGAAGTGCTTCAACCGTCGCCTCTTTCACAGGACTATGGATTAAAGAGACAGATCCAAAGTGATAGATATCCCCTTCTTCAAACCACGTTTCCTCCACTTCATCAGCAGATAACATCATATCGGCAGATGGATCACGGTAAAACAAAAAATCTCTTTCACCGTTTGCTTGATTCGAAACAAAGGCCAGCGCTGTTTTATACTGATCACTTTTTAAAAGAAAACGAGTGTCTACACCGGCCTGTTGTAGTGCTTCCTCAAGAAAGTGCCCGAAAGCATCATTGCCCACTTTCCCAACAAAACTTGCCTGACCTCCAAGTTTTGCAATAGCTGCGACAACATTTGCTGGTGCTCCGCCTGCAGCTTTTTCAAATTCCATGACGTCCTTTAATGATTTTCCTTTTTCCTTTGGTACAAAATCAATTAACAGCTCACCTAAGCTCATCACTTTCCCCATTGCAAGTCACTCCCAATCGTTGTTACATCTAAATCAGTTTTTCGAACCTGTATGTGTTAACCCTTGAATATAATATCTTTGTAAGAAAATAAAGATTAATAACATCGGAACCGTTGTGACAGTAAGGGCTGCCATTACTTGCCCCCACTGGATAGGTGGTTGGTTCATGAAATACTGCAAACCAATTTGAATCGTTCTCATCCGGTCCTCAGTCGCTACTACTAAAGGCCATAAGAAATCATTCCAGTGGTTAATAAACGTAAAAATCGCAACAGTGGCAAAAATCGGTTTAGATAGTGGCACAATGATCTTAAAAAAGATACCAATCTGTGAACATCCATCAATTTTCGCCGCTTCCTCAATCTCTCTTGGAAAATCTATAAAGAACTGTCTAAAAAGAAAGATACTAAAGGCATTTGCTATAAACGGAACAATTAAGCCTGTATACGTATTGACCCAACCAAGATCATAAACAAGGACATACAGCGGTAAGAAAATACTTTCTGGTGGAATAATCAGTGTCGCAATGATGACTGCTAACCAGAAATGACGTAACGGAAAATGAAAACGTGATAAAGCATAACCCGCCATTGAATTCACAACTAACCCACAAATCAGAATTCCAATTGTGTATATTAAGCTATTTAACATATAACGGAATAAATCAACACGTTCGAATGCCGCGATGTAATTGGCAAAATAGCCACCCTCTGGTGGTGCTGGTGGTAAAAAAGCCTTAATCGAACCGATATCCTGAAAGATTTGAAATTCATTTTTCAATGAAGAAACTAGCATCCAAATAAGAGGAAATAAGAAGATGAACGCTAATAATGTCATAAAAAGGTAAAGAATCGTATTTTTGATTACTCTATTCTTTTCCATTACGTTCAACCCCTTTCCTCAGTAACGACCTTACGTTGTACGATCGTAATAATTAATACTAATATTGTAAAAACGACCGCCATCGAAGACGCGTAGCCAACATCCCGATAGTTAAAACCAGTTTCATAAATATGGTAAACTAATGTTTTCGTCGATCCTAATGGCCCACCTTGTGTCATAATCATCGGTTGAACCAATAGTTTCACAGCAGCAATGGTGATCGTAACGAAAATAAACACTGAGACATTTCTTAGACCTGGCAACGTAATATTCCAAAGTCGTTGCCATGGAGTTGCTCCGTCAATCGAAGCAGCCTCATACAAATGCTTCGGAATATTTTGCAATCCCGCAAGGAAAATCAACATTTGGAACCCCGCCCCTTGCCATACGGACATAACAATAATCGAATTCATCGCTTGATTTGGACTTGTTAAAAAAGGTTGTGGCGATATGCCGAACATTCCCAACATTTCATTAATCAAGCCCTCATTTGGGTTATATAAAAACGTCCATAAAATTGATACAACAACTAACGACATCACGACTGGACTGAAATACGCGGTACGGAATAAGACTTTCATTTTTAATTTCTGATTAATTAATAAGGCCAACCCTAACGCGACAGCCATTTGAATTGGTACAACTAGAAGTGCAAAATAGGCTGTATTTTTAAATGCTTGCTTAAACTCTGCATCTTGGAAAATATAAGTGAAATTTTCTAATCCAATAAATTGGATCTGATCCGGTTTTAACAAATAGAAATCTGTGAAGCTATAATAAAAAGCCATTCCCATTGGATAAAGCAAAAAGACTCCTAGTAGTACTAAAGCAGGAAGTAAAAATAAATAACCATTTATCGTTTCTTGTGACTTTTGAGAATTGAAGTTAAAACGTACTTTTGGTTTTATCTGACTCTTCATTTTCAAACTTTTCTCAGTTTTCATTACCTATCACTCCACATCAGGCATTTAACAGTACTAGAGGTTTGAAGCCGCCTCTAATACTGAGTGTGTTCAATCTCACTTTAGGTGGTGCAATGGCTTCTCCCGCTGCGCGTCTTCTATGAGAAACCCGCTCATAGAAGACTTAAAACCTTGCAGCGGTTCCGCTCATTGCTTCGGGATTTTCCTAAAAGGTAAAATGCGACCTTTTTGGAAAATCTCTTTTATTTGTTAAATCTGCGTAGTTCGCGTTCTACACGTTGTACTTGTTGGTCTAATACTTCTTGAGGATCTTCACCAAGCGCTACTGCGTGAAATGCTTGTGCAAATGCGTCTGTTAATACAGGGTATGCCGGTGTCGTAGGACGAGCATGTGCTGTATTAACAACTTGGTCACGCATAATCTTCTTTGGTAACTCATTGTATGGTTCCATGCTTTCAAAAGCAGACTTACGAGCAGGAGGCATTCCTGTTACTTCAGATAATCCAATTGTTGACTCTTCATTTGTCATCCATTGCATCACTTTGTACGCTGCTTCTGGATGTTCAGCTTGTGATGAAATCGCATAAGCCATACTACCTGATGGAGATTTTGGAACTTCACTATACGGATAAGGCATCATGCCATAGTCAAGACCTGCATTTTCTGCAGAGACAGCAATCCAAGGTCCTCCAAGGGCCATTGCAGCTTTCCCTGATTCAAATTGCGTTTCTGAAGGGGTTAAGCTTACAACGCCCTCTTCAAACAAACTCTTCACATATTCAAGCGCTTCAACACTTTCTGGTCCATTTAGATAGCCATCAACCGTTGTGCCATCTTCAGAAATTAACGCTCCTCCATTTGACCAAACAAACGGTGCACCCATATACGTATACCACTCACCAACACCATAATCCATAAACAAGTTAAGTCCGAAACGATCTTCTGTCGTTAATTGCTTAGCTACCGTCATAAACTCGTCCCAAGTCCATGCATCTTCAATCGTTGTTGGAGCTTCAATTCCTTCTGCTTCAAAAATTTCTTTATTGTAATAAAGAACAACGGAAGATTCCATCGCACCTAACGAGTATAACTCCCCGTTGTACGTACCTTGTTCAATAATCGAATCAACAAAATCTGCTTTGTCTTCATCTGAGATGTAATCAGTAACAGGAGCAATAATCTCAGCATCTGCATAACTAGCAACAAAAGGACCATCAAGCGCTAATACATCTGGTAGATTCCCAGCAACTAAAGCTGCGTTCAGGCTGTCATTGTATGAGCTACCGCCATCATCCATTACAACCTCAACATTGATTTGAATCTCACCTTCATGAGCTTCATTAAAATCTTCAATGCGTTGTTTATTATAGTTCGTCTCATCTTCACCAGATTGATGGATCCACATATCTAATTCAACTACTCCAGCAACTTCTTCTTTGTTGCCATCATTTGCGTTATCGTTTTCCCTTTCATCACTTGCATTTGAAACATCTTGATTATTATTACAAGCTACTAACATAACACTAACAATAAGCATTAATACAAAAGCTAACTTAGCTCTAGTCATTAGTACTTCCCCCCTATATGATGATTGTTTTTTTCAAAGACTTAGGAAACTAGCAACCTTAAAATTTCAAATTGTACATTCACACCTCCTCATGTAAGGGTTTACACAAAGTATATATCCATAACTAATTATATGTCAAACGTTTTCATAAAAATTAAACACATGTTTTTTTGTGATTTTAAATAAAACCGTATTAAATCAACGATTATACAAGATAGAATATATTTCATTTCACTAGAAAACACATAAAATTGGATAAAATCGTATAAATTTAAGGTTACGTTACCATCTTTCAAACTAACTCTACCTATTTTTCTAACTGATTGACTATAAAACTATGGTACGGTATGGTAAAACGCTAATTATAGTGCCTTTTCTATCATATCCATCATTAAAAAATTAATGTGTCATACGTTACCACATCTATGCTACACTTGTTAATAAGTCAGAAGATTAGATTGAAATGGAAGAGCTTTTACTTTCTCATTCGATTCTTGTCTGCATTTTAAATAAAAAGCGTCTGTTTTTTGAATTCTAAATAAAGGAGATAACTATGGTAAATATAAAAGATGTTGCAAAAGAAGCAGGTGTGTCTGTCACAACCGTTTCACGTGTGCTTAATAACAGAGGCTATATCGGTAAAGAGACACGCAAAAAAGTTGAAAAGGCCATGGCTGATATTGATTATTCTCCAAATCAAATTGCTCGAGCACTGCAAAAAAGCCAATCCTACCTATTAGGCGTGATCGTTCCTGACTCCGAACATCCTTTTTTCGCTGAATTAATAAAACATATTGAGATATTCGCTTATAAAAACAACTATAAAATCTTGATCTGCAATTCGTTAGATGAAGCTGAAAAAGAAACAAAATATATAGGAATGCTCAAGGAAAATCGAGTCGATGGGATTATTATGTGCAGCCAAACATTAGATATAGAAGAATATCGAAAGGTGAAGCTTCCGATTGTATCCTTTGACCGTATCATGTCAAAAGACATCCCGTATGTAGGATCTGATAACTTTAACGGCGGTACGATTGCAACGCAACACTTGATCGAAAGCGGTTGCAAGAACCTTTTGCATTTATCCGGCCCGCTCGATATCGATGTGTTGCCAAATAGACGTGCAGATGCTTTTAAACTGGCGTGCATGAAACACAATATCCATTTTAAAGTCATCGAAAAAGAATATAGCAGACATTCATTCTCTGAATACTACAATTACGAGCAATTTATTGAAGAACAAGTGTCACATGAGCTCACAAATTTTGATGGCGTGTTTTGCAGCAATGATATGTTGGCTTACGCTCTTTATATCCATGCACAAAAAAAACAGATTAACGTACCGAAGCAACTAAAAATTGTTGGATATGATTTCAATTCCTTTACCCGGATGTTACAGAATCCAAAGCTAACAACAATAAAGCAACCAGCTGATCGACTCGGACGAGAACTATGCTCTACCCTAATTAAGATGATTGAAGACAAGGATGACGAAAAACCGAACAACACGATTGTTGATGTCGAACTGATAAAAGGAGAAACGACGTAATGATCAGACGCTTTTATCGGGCACCTGGCTTGTACGCTTTAATGCATCACCTCACTGGGGGGCAGGCACTTTTTTCAAAGGCACCTTTTCATGAAAAAGGGTCAGTCCCCCCTGTATTTTTGCGAGCGAACTGAAAAAGGTTGCTTTTTACCTTTTTCAGTGGTCTCTAAGCAATGAGCGTAGCCGTTTCCTGGTTTTAGTGCCTGCTATGAGTGGGGTTCTCGTAGCAGGCGCGCAACGTGCGGAGCCATTACCGCTTCCTCGATGGACTTATTTTGTGACTTCCGATTTTCCCTTTTCAGTTCACTCTACTTTTGCAATCGGGGTCTAACCCTTTTTAATTCTTATTAATACGCACTTCCCATTCTCCATACATTCATTTTCTGCACTTCAGACTCTCCTTCTGAAAATAATTCTAAATAGAGAGAATCGTCTCTTGATGGATAGACGCGTGTCGTTAAACTGTTTACGCCATTAATATAGGCTTCAACCATGGAGCGATCAAGAAAGATACGGAGGCGTAAAAGGTCGTCTTCAAACTCAACCTTTCCTCCTTGAATTCCTTTTTCGACATGATCTGAAAGACTGGAGCGCTCCCGATCGACATTCATCATTTGTTCGTCAAAATCATAGAATAGGAGCGTTTCTTCCTCTTGATCTGGTGATTGACGAACTTTTATCCCGACTTTTTGAGCCTCTTTTCTTTCAATTTCTAATTCAATTTCAAGCATGTCTCCACTGAGGTCTGCTATTTGTTGGTTCACGTCTTCTATGGTAGAAGGGGTGTCGAGTGCATAAAGGTGTTCTTCTCTTAAACGTTCTACTTCCTGAACAGGTTCCACTCCTAGACGGTGATTGTCACGAAGCGAAAGGACGATTGGTAAACCAGCATTATGTGCCCATCCGGCATTGTACCGACTTTCTTCCGTTCTTCTATCCTGTGTAATCGAAAAAACAACGGCTCGGCCTTTATCATCGACCATTCCACTTGGTCCTGTAAAGTGTTCGCCGACATCTAGCAACTGCGGATCCTCTTGATCAGGGATAAACTGATAGGTTTCATCATCCCACGAGCCGATCCAATACCAGACGTATTTCACCGCATATTCACTATCGCCGTCAAACCATGGATTAATGAGAAAAACATATTTTTCTTCACCGCTATCGTTTTTCCCAATCGGTAATAGAATGGGAAGCTCCCACACATCACCCGTTTCCGGATAGTTGAGGACATTTCCAATCATAAGAGGATGCTCATAATGCCAATCGATTAAGTTATCTGATGTGTAAACAAGCGCCGTTCCTCCAACTGACTCCTCGCCATCTTTTATGCCTGAACCCACAAGTTGGACCCATTTATCTCCAGATTTAAAGACAAACGGATCTCTAAATTGACCATGCCAAACCGTTCCTTTTTCCGTTTGAATCTCTTCTTCTTGAATGGTTACGGGTTCTGGATGCTTGATCCAATGAACTAAATCAGGATTTTGATCATCTAAAAACGTACTTCTTGCTAGACCTGTCATTTGATTTGGCCTCATGCTATCATTTCCTGCGGTAAAAAATAGAGCTGGGTTGCCTTCATCATCGATAATCGAATCGCCAGACCATACACCATCAGGGTCGACTTGATCTGCTTCAGGGGCTAAGGCAATGGGTAAGTCTCTCCAGTGAATCAAATCATCACTGACTGCATGTCCCCAGTGAATACCGCCCCAATAAGGACCAGCTGGATTAAACTGATAAAATAAATGGTACTGTCCGTTAAAATATAGCGGGGCATGCGGTTCGTTCATCCAATGCTCTGGGGGTGTAAAATGGTACTGGGGTCGATGACGATCCCCCTCATATCTGCTTCTGTCCCAGGCAAGTTCCGAACTAGGGTCAGGAAGCTCTTCACCAAAGAATTGATCAAAACGCTCCACAATGATATGCGGCTCAAGTGCTGTTTGATAAAGTTTCACCTCATCAATTAACCCATTAAACAGACTCGCATCAAATGTATCACTTATTTTAGCAGGGTCATTATTTTTTCCGATTCGAAGTTCTTGATCGGGTAAGGCGATCTGAGTATGAGGCGGAATCTCTAGACGGCCCGCTTGTTCGCCATTACGATAAAGGACGACTTCATTTCTCTCTTGAGAAAAAACAGCCACAAGATGGGACCATTCATTTCTTGGAAGTCTAAATTCCTCATCTGCCCACACTTCGAACCATTCCTCACCTGTACCAAATTGGAACGACCATGTTCCATGACGAAAGACACCTAAGTGAAAGCCTTGATTTTCCTCTTGATTATGAAAACTAATAATAGAAGAAAGCTTTCCTTCATTTCCCCATTCAAACGCACGAGGCGCCACCCAAGCATCAATGGTCATCGCATCTTCTGGAAGATTTAGTCCCGATGTATCTGCCGAAACCCAGGTTGAGTAGCCATCAAACAGCAAAGCATGCCCAGAAACCCCTTGTTTCCAAAGAGGATCGCTGCTCGGTTTATCTACTGCTTCATTAAATACATATTGAATGTGGTGCTCTTGATTGGAACGTGTTTCAACGGTTGTTGTACCTGTTCCTTCATCAAATTTCCATACGGCAGCCACATCCTCTAAAGATTCATCTTCTTGTTGTAGTTCAGGCGGCTCCTCTTCAACTTGCTCTTGCTCATTATTTAATTCTTCGGTCTTAAACCAGATGATTAGTGCTGTAACAATAATAAAAAAGATGAATAGATAACGTTTCATGATGCTCCTCACTTTCCTATATGAAAATTAGATGAAAGCAGCCTCTCACTTTAACCATAAAAGGGTGACTCGATCATTATTTGATGACACCTTGTCCTATATCACCATATGCATACGGTCATGATTTAAAGCAATCGCGGGCATCCCACCAAAATGTTCAACTTGATATTCAGGAGTTAGAAGACCAACGTCTGCAAGGTTAGTAAAGTGTACAAAGATAATGACCGTTCTAAAAGGAACTATATACAATGGCGCTCAGTAAAAAAACTGAACGCCATTGCTTGTCCTTCTCGTTTATTCCTAATCAGGCAGGTAAAATTTGATAAGTCTTGCTAGCCATCAGGGGGGGTTGAAAAATAACCAACTGATGAAAGTCTCACCTTATTTAAAAACCCCTTGCTTCTTTTCATGAAGGATTTTGGTTTCATTACGTGTGATCGCTATTTTTAATGAAGGTGCCAGCATTCCACCGAAATGTTCCATTTGATAGTTGGGTGATTGCTCGCCAATTTCATAAATATCTTTATCATCCACATCCACATAATTCACAAAACTAATGACGGTGCCATTCGACATAACCATCCAAGAATAGGCTTGATACGGGTTATCGGTCGGATTTGCGATGACGAGCCCACTTTCATTCAAGGGTTGATAGCCTCCAAAAAGGGAATCTGAAGTAAATCCATATAACCCTTCCGGTGCCTTAAGGCCGGAGGCGAATTTCTCACTGTGCGTCTTTACAAAAAGATAATAGTTGTTTCCTTTTACCATCACACTTGGTCTCTCTAGTTCATCATTTACATAGTTTGCTTCTAGCAATGGTGGCAGCAATTTAAATTTAGACAAACCTTTATTCGTTGCTTTGGCAATACCCACACTGCCATTAAACGCTTTTGATCCATCAGGGATCACATGGTTTTGACGAAATTTCGCCAAGCCAATATATTCATGTTTATATGGTCTCTTTTCAAGTGTCCCTGCGGAGTTTCCTTCAAACAAAAGATATTCTTCCCCAGTTTTTGGATCCTGGAAAAAGTAAGGATCACGGAATGCATATGAAGATTCTTGAGGACCTGTTTGTTCACTCGTTTGATAGTGTTCTCCATCCGCTTCAAGAATGATTTCATGTGTGGACCAATCCTCAAATGTCACACTTGTGTTCGTTGTTTTTATATTTGCCGTTGCGGTTGCGATTCGCTGATCATAGCTTAGGTGAGTTTCACCTTTCTTACCTGTTGCGGTGTAAAAAAATTGTAATTTCCCATCTTTGTGAACAATCGAAGATCCAGCCCATTGTCTTGAGCCTAATGCTTCTCCATCTTTGAAAACAGGGCCACCGGATTCCCAGCTCTTCCCGTCCTTTGAAAAGAAATAATGAATTTCAGCTGTATCATGTCGCTTCCCAGGAAGGACATCCTTAGGCACTGACAAAGCAAAAATAATTTTAAAGCCGTTGACGACAGCTGGATGGCCATTCTTTTCTTGCAATGGCCAAGTATCCCAAATATAAGAGTCTGATGTGATTTGAATAAGTTCGTCTTTGTCAATAGTAGGTGCCGTATTTTGAGTATTCATTGAAAGAGTACTAACATCTTCACGAGTCCAATTAGAAGGATCCATATTTTCTTTGGCAGATACACCTGTGCTTACAAAGGGAGCGAATACAGCAGAAAGACTTATCATTGCTGCTAAAAAAAACTTACCCTTCTTATCTCTTTTGCGTTCCATTTATGTTCCCCCTATTCTTCAGTCAATCATAGACTCATACTTCCTTAAAATGAACAGAAAGGCCAGCTAATATTTGTACGATTAGCCGACCATTTCTATTATCATTTTCTTATTGCTTAATCCAACCAGGACTAAACTCTTTTCCTATTTTGGTCGTATCGCCTTTGATGGAAAGCTTAACGGTTGGAGGCAATGTTCCTCCAAAATGTTCAAATTGGAATTCATCTGACTGATTTCCAACATCACTAATGGACATATCACCTAAATCCCCAAAATGAGCAAACGCTACTACATTTAAATTCGGAAGAACTAGCCATGAATAGGCTTGGTATGGATTTTCCGGAGGATTAGCTAAAACTAAACCACTTTCATTCAACGGCTCGTAACCACCGATCAATGTATCAGAAACAAAACCATACAGACCTTCAGGACCTTGAAGCCCTTCAGCATATTTATTGATATGGGTATCAGTGAATAAATAATATTTATTATCCTTTACAACGATATGTGGACGTTCTAATTCTTCATTTACATAATTGGCTTCCAAAAGCGGTGGGAGCATTTTAAGATTTGAAGGGTCGCCATCAACTACCTCTGCAATACCGATGTTCCCATTCGCATGTACAGCACCTGCAGGAACTGGGTTTTCACTAGTGTACTCAGTACTTCCTGCATATTCTTGTTTAAATGTGCGATCATCTACAGCACCGCCTGAATTCCCTTCAAACAGAATATATTCCTTATCGGTTTTTGGGTCTTTAAACCACATAGGATCACGGAAAGCATAGCCTCCGCCTTCACCTTGCTGAGCTTGCTCTCTTGACTGATAATAGTTACCGTCCGGCTCTAAAATGATCTTGTGATCACCCCAGTTTTCAAAACGGACTCCTTTGCTGTCAGCAACGATATCACCTGTAGCCATCGCCAATCGCTGTTCAAACGTCAAAGGCTCTTGACCTCTATGTCCAGTTGCTGTATAGAATGCGTGTATTTTACCGTCATCCGTCATTGCAGATCCAGCCCATTCACGAGAACCTAATGAAGCTCCCTCAGGGAAAAGTGTTCCACCAAGTGTCCAATCTTTCCCGTTTTTCGAATAAAAATAGCGGATTGTTGCAATGTCATGTACTTTACCTGGTAGCACATCGTTAGGAGCAGATAGTGCAAACAACACTTTCCAACCTTTAATTGAAGCGATATTTCCATCGCGATCAGTTAGTGGCCATGAGTCCCAAATATGATAATCTTCCGTAAATTTCTCTAGTTTACTTATATCTAGATAAGGTAAGGTATTATCTTTATTTAGCTCAATTTTTGATACTTGTTCACGAGTCCAGTTAACAGTCGTGTCCGCGACCTCGGCGTGAACAGGAATAAGCGCAGAAACAGCAAGGGTTGTCGCCAAAGCGAGACTCGTTAGAGCTTTCCCTTTTTTTTGAAAACTTTTTTGGATAGACATGTTATCGCTCCTTCGTTTCAAGAATTTTGGTTCACCCATTACATATACCCTTCGTACTTACTCTTTTAGCGTAAAGATCTACCGTAAGGACCGAATGGTTTGATTTCTCCAGCTTGCATTTCTTTCACGATCTTTGTTGTGTCTCCGTCAAAAGATACCTTCAGCGTCGGTGCAAAAGTTCCACCAAATTGAACCTGACCATTCTCGTCTAAAGGTTCATTAATGAAGCTGATGACCTGACCATCCGGAGCCGCCCACCAAGAATAAGCTTGAAATGGTTTTTCCGCTGGATTGGCAACAACCAGACCAGTGCCATTGACCGGCTTATAATCTGTACGCAAGCTTCCCTCACCGACAAAGCCATACAATCCATCAGGACCGCTTAAGCCTGGGGCAAACGTAAATTCGTGACTGATCGTAAGTAGGTAGTAAGTGTCGTCTTTTACCACAACATGCGGACGTTCCATCTGATGGTTGACCCCAACCGACTCAAGAAGTGGTGGTAATATTTCCAGTTTAGTTATATCGTTGTCAAGCACTTTCGCAATCCCGATATTTCCGTTGTAAAATTTCGCATGATCCGCAACGGTATGAGTATCGCGGTATTCTTTATCACCGATATTTTCCGGTTTTAAATCATTTCTGTTAGTGCCTGCCTGGCCTTCCCAAATAATGTATTCTTCGCCAGTATTCGGATCTTGGAAGAAAAACGGATCGCGGAACCCAGTGATGATATTTCCGTGCTCTTGGAACTGTTCGATCGTTTCATAATGATGGCCGTCTGCTTCAAGAAGGATTTGGTGATCACCTTCATTCGTCAGATGTACTCCATTTTTGTCTGCACTGATATCAAATGTCGTCTTAGCGAGACGTTGCTCAGCTCTTTGCACCCATCCGTCTTTATTAAATTCTTTACCACCATTGGCATTCATATCAGTGGTTGCCGTATAGAAGAAATGCACTTTCCCTTTCTCGTCCAACATAGCAGAACCAGCCCATTGCATATGTCCTAACGCGTTGTCATAGTCATATGGAATTCCAGCGTAAGTCCAATCCTTGCCGTTTTTAGAGTAGAACATACCGATTCTTGCTTCAGTATGACGGTCATGCCAAGTATAAGTACGAGGTGCAACCAATGCGAATGCAATTTTGTAGCCTTTCACGTTCGCAAGTGAACCGTCTCTGTTCTGAAGGGGCCACGTATCCCAAACCCACACATCCGGAGCTACGTCTTCAAAGTCCATATCGATGATTGGAGCTGTCGTCTCTTCCGTTAGAGCCACTTTCTCAGCTTGCTGTCTGGACCAGGCCGACGTGTAATCATCCTCAATACTCCAGTTAGAGCTCGCAGCAACGCTAATGCTTGTCAAACCGCTCGCTAAAATCGCAGCACACAAAACTAATTTCCCTACCTTTTTACGAGTTTTCATTTTCATTTGTTCTTTCCTCCCTTGAATTGATGAATCTTTTTTCTATTACAAACAACTATTTTTTCATTCTTACCTCCTATCTTTTTGTTTGGTGGGATAACAGACCTAAAAGGTTCATAGATTCCCGTACCGTACGGTTCGTCTTATAAATTTTGGTTTTCCTGTAGAAAAACAGTAACAATCCCGCCATACTTCGTTTACATCTTAAATTATAATTAAATCTACCTTTTTGAAATACGGTTTAAATTGAGGAGAATTTAGTCTTAAATTGATGCTGTATGATATCTTTTGGAAGGACTTTGGAATAATAAATTTTATATCATTCACTTCACATTGAAGCATTGGATCGAAGGAAACCCGCATCAATGGACTGTAACGAGTTATATAAGAAGGATGGTATTACGGCTGCTTTTTCGTTTACACTTGGACAAAAAAAATAGAAAGAGCACTGGCTAGAGCGGACAGTGGTACTCTTTCTACTTTTTCTCTTTAGGCTGGTCTTACCTAGCCGCATCGGTGTCGAAGAAATGAGTTGATAAGGAGGATCACCTCTGCGGGATGATAAATTACTTCCTCGCAGCCTTCTCCCACGACTTCTGCAACTCTTGTAGCAATTGATCATGATTAAGCTGTTTATCTACGTAAGCTTGCATGGCAAGCCCGAACTCATGATCGAACTCATCCCTTGCTCCCCCAGGGTATTTAAACCAGTTGAAGGACAACGTCTTCTCCTCAATGGTGTAACGAATAATATCGTCTGCGAGCGGTCCTAAATGGTTGGTCTCAATATGTTTAAACGCCGGAATAAATTTGAATTGTTCCGTCATAAATTGTTTTCCTAGTTCTGAAGAAACCATCCAGTTTAAAAATTTCTTTGCTTCTTTCTTCTTCTCCGGGGTCGATTGTTTATTCACAACCCAGTAATTGGGTACACCGACCGCTAAGGCATCGTTTTTAGGATCGTCATTAATCGCGATTGGCAGAAATCCGATGTTCATATTTGGCGTTTGTTGATCGATCATTGGTTGAATCCAGTTACCTTGCTGAATCATCGCTGCTTTCCCAGTGGCAAACAGGTTCACTTCCATGTTGTAATCCGTAGTCAACGGATTCTCGTTGCCATATATAATCGTTACATCCAACAATTTGACCAGATCTTTGAATTTTTGATTGTGTTCGATTTCTTGCGTTCCGTCATTCAGGCCTTTAATAAAGGCATCCGGATCTTCCTGTTGCGCAAAGGCAATATTTAAAAGATGACCCAATTTCCACTTTTCATAATATCCGTTTGCAAAAGGCATGATGCCCGCTGCTTCCAATTTTTCTGCTGCTGCTATTAATTCCGTAAGTGTTTTTGGCAACGTTTCAATGCCTGCCTCTTTAAATAAATCTTTATTATAAATGAATCCGTATCCTTCAAGGTTTATCGGCATTCCGTAAATTGCGTCATCGATTTTCATGGATGCCAGCGCATCTTCAAACGCATTCTCAACCCAAGGTTGATCAGAAAGATCTTCCAAATAGTCACTCCACATTTTGGCCTCTTCATATCCACCGTTCGTAAATATATCAGGACCTCTTCCAGAAGCTAACTGTGCGATTAGATCGCTGCGGTCATCGACCCCTCCGCCTACGGTACGAACGATAATATCCACACCCTGGTTTTCCTTTTCATAAGCCAGAACCATCTCTTCGAACTGTGTGGAAATTTCGACTTTCCGATTCCACACTTCCAACGTGGTCTTCTGATCTTCACTTATCGTTTCTGATTTCACTGTTCCATTGTCAGCCTCACACGAGAAGAGTGATAGGATGAGCATACCGGTCCAAAACATTTGCAAAATAATCCTTTTTTTCATTGTCTCCCCCTCAGGTAAATGTAACTATTTATAAATACTTCTTGTTTTAAAAGACGAAAACGGATCTATTTTTAGTTTTTCTGCTTTAGCACTTCTTGCCGTGTTTCCGGTACTCGATCGGTGTCATCCCAACCATTTTTTTGAATAGCTTCGAAAAGAAGTTTCCGTCCTGATATCCAAGCTTTATGGATATCGAGTACACCTTCTCGTCCGTTTGAATTAACCACTGTTTCGCTTGTTCAATTCTTAGTTGAGTGACGTATTCTGACAGGGTCACTCCTTTTTCTTGTTTGAATCTTCTTGAGATATGTTCGCGACTCAGGAAAAACCGGTTGGACAGTTTTTCCAAACTCAACTCTTCTGTATAATACTTCTCAACATAAGCAACCATGTCATGCATGCGCATCGCATCATCCACATTGGTCAATCGGTGTATGGATCTGAAATGTTGATCAGCCATTTCTTTTTGCGCAGCTTGAAAAGACGTAGGTAGTTCTTCCAATGAGTTCAATGGAACGCTAACAAGACGAATGGGGACATCAAAGTGATGACTAATCCATTCTTCTACCGCTACCGACTTGCCATGTACATTAATAACCACACAGAGATTATAGTCGTTCAGAAACGCAAATGCATTCCCCCACTCCCGATCACATAGCTCATTAGCCAACAACTGAATATAAGAATCGGAATCGTGCATTTGGTAAAAGGAAATTAAAGCAAGATCGTATACATCAGCTTGCGGAAGACATGAGGCAATTTGTCCAGCGTCAAAAGGCTCGCGGTTACAAGCTGCCGTCACCACCCGGTTCATACGCAAACTTTTGACATCTTCATAGAAGCCCGACTCTTTGTTATGGCGTTCCTCCTCTTCATTAGCCCAAGCATTAACAGCTCCGAACAATGCTTTATTTAGCGCTTCAGCTTCAATCGGTTTCAACAAATAATCGAAGCTACTGTACTGAATCGCTTTACGCATGTATGAATAGTCGTCACACACCGTGACCAAAATCACTTTACCCGGATAAGATATAGCATCTAACCACTCGATTAATTCAATACCGCTCATTTCGGGCATTTTTACGTCTGTAAAAATGATTTCCGGGGATTCCCGTTCAATCAATCTTTTTGCCTCTTTGCCATTGTTGGCTTCCAAAACAGTCGTAATCCCGTATTTTTGCCACTGCCCCAAAGAGCGAATGACGTCCCGTACATTGAATTCATCATCCACCAACAGAGCTTTCATGTATTTCATCCTCCTTTGAAAGTAATGGAATCATAAGCCGCACGGAAAACCCTTGTCCATCCTTCGTATCTAGTTCAATTCCTGCTCCCGGTCCATAATTTAGAACTAATCGATCATGAATATTTTTCAAACCGATATGCTCGTGTGAATAGGCTTCATCATCCGATGTATAGATTTTCTCCCTTAATGTCTTTAGCTCTACATCCGTTAAACTAGGTCCATTATTTTCTACAACCAGATATAAATGTTCTTCTCGTATTTCTCCGTAAATGCGCAAATGAGCTTCATAAACCCCCGCTTCATAACAGTGTTTAAAAAAATTTTCAACGAGCGGCTGTAGGATCATACTTGGAACGATCCTATCAAGAATCGTCTCGTGTATATCAATAGAGTAGCTTAAACCGGTTCGAAAACGCTCCATTTGAAGTTCCAAATATGCTTTTATATAATCCACTTCGCTTTGAACCGACACCCATTGATCTGCACGAATGGAGTATCGCATCATTTTAGAGAGGGACGTCACATATTTATACACATCCGGAGAATTGGACCTTAGAGCAACCGCACCAATGGACTGTAATGAATTATATAAGAAGTGCGGATTAACCTGAGACTTTAGAGCCTTGAACTGGTTTTTCCTATTCTCAATCTCCAGTTTATATTCACGTTCAATATGAAGATTAATCCGGTCCATCATACCCTTTATATGCTTTTCCAGATGGCCGATTTCATCTTCCCGTTGATCATCAAACAGCACGTCCATATCCATATTCTCGCCCTCAATTTTCCGTACTTTCCTGCTAAGGAGTTTGATTGGACGAGTAATCTTGTAAGAAATAATGACAACCATTAATAAACCCAAAAATACCACTCCCACACCGACAATGATATTTGTATGGGCGGTTTGCCTCACCTCATTGAAGAGGAACTCACTCGGAGTTATCTTAACTAATTTCCATTGTTCCAACGGCCCAGGCAACGTTCTGGACAAGATAATATCACCATCATCAGAATAGATTTCCTCCTGATTGATCTGCGACTGTAAATCGGCAGGTATAGGTTTTCCGATCAAGTCTTGATCACTTGCATATATGATTAAACCATTCGAATCAATTAAAAATGCCGATTCCTCCCCCCCCTGAATGAGACGGTCACTTATGCGGGTATATTCATCCATATCGATATCAATCGTGATGATGCCAAGAAGTTCGTTTGACAGGACATCTATGATTTTATGATGAATCGTCAAAACCATCGTTTTGTCCGACTGGGGAATAATCGCGGCATCGGTATAATTCTGAATCTGATGCGGCGGCTCAATCACAAAATTCTGGTCAGAGTTGACCAGATCCTGAATCGAAGCTAGCTTCAATAAATCTGGTTGATGCTTACGGGTACTGATCATCGCATTATAAACAGAAAACGAGTTTTCTTCGTTAGCAATATAATACCGAACTTGACGAATTTCTCTTCGCATCAAATAAAAAGTTTTCAGGGCTTTTTCAATAACCAATGGGTTTGAATAAGTTGAATTTTCAAAATCATTTTCTGAAATTCGAAATAAATCAGCATTTCGATACAAAATATACGGAAGATGGATCATGTCATGAAAGTATTGTTCGAGATGATCAGACACCTCTTGCATTTGATCGTGACTGCTTGCAAGCTCATACCGCTCCACATTCTTCTTCGTATACCCATAAATCAAAAGCACAGATAAAAAATACGGCAAGATGATAAAAATAATAAGCATGATCAATAGGCGACTTTGAATGCTTTTCACAAGAATGATCCTCCTTTCGCTCAGAAGCGATTGCCCTGTATGTGGCCATCGCTACTTACTAACGCTACTAGCTCTCTAAGATTCTATATAACTCTTACATCTGGATGTATCGTTCTCTATAGCCCCTAAACAGACTGTTCAGTTATAGTGAAATAACTTATTCTTACGATCAAGGGGGCTTTTATGATGAAACGACCAAAACACTAAAGAAGAAATTAAACGGTATAAGAGAAGTACTTGAAACAGGGAAAAAATCGATTGTTGCTCGTCACTACAAATTAAATCCAAACATAGTTAGTCGTTGGATTAGAGAATACAATGATGGCAAGTATGGAGACACGCAAGCAACCAATATAGAACTCTTAGAAGTTAAAAAATTATCTCAAGATAATGATCAATTAAAAAGCTATTAGGTGAGAAGAATCTTGAAAAAAGGGCTGTTCTACAAGGCCTTATAAAAAAGAAAAACCCTCACTTGCTGAAAAATTTGAAGTAGCTGACAAGTGGATCTCCAAAGGCTACGCGATACAAACGGTGCTAAGAATCATTGGCATTTCTCGTTCTACCTACTACGATCAAAAAAAATTATTAAGTAGAAGAGAAAGAAGGAAGTGAGGGACGTCCACCACCAGGATACACATCACAGAGGCCGATCAAAAGGTCCCAGACGAACTCATTATTGGTTACTTGAAGAAATAGCTGGTGATGGATATGAAGCCGGCTATCGAAAATGAACCAAGATTATTCGCTCAATAAAAAGAAGGTCTATCAACTGTGCAAGGAACTCGATAGTTTGCGTCCACAGCGCGAGAAAAAATGTAAGTTTCCTTGAAAGCTGTATCATCACCACTTCCAAACAATTATGGGAAGTGAATTTATATCTTCAAGAGGTTAGTACGATTGAGCTTGTACTCTTCGCTTACTGAATACAGAAGAAAATTTTTATCCAATCCTCTTAACACGACCATTAAAAACCTTCGCCCAATATCCGGAAGTCATATCTACAAAAGCTACTCCTGTACTAGATTGCGCTCCTAAAAACTGACCATCACCGACGTAATCCCAACACGACCGTCAATTTTGTACGTATCAAAGAATACTAGATCTCCAGGCTTCACTTCATCAGGAGGGACACTTTGTCCCATATGTTTCAACGTATCTGTTGTAACCGAATGTAGACGGCTTATATTCCTGGGGGGCTTGATCGTGAAAGTCATGTTGACTCATCAATCCTCACCCCCGTTACTAACTATTCAGTCAATTCCAATAATGAAAGACTGGTCATTTAATCCAAGTTTTGAACGTTGAAATAACAACCTATCAGCCATTTCTTTTATGGCCATTCTATAACCTCTCTTTCAAAACTACCCATCCATCTTTCAGCCTGAGCAATATATATAAGATTATGGTATTTAAGTCACTCAAAGTTAAGGATACAGGTTTAGGTACTGACATTATTTTTACGATAATCTTCTTTAGAGAATACCACAAACAGCACGGTCCTTGTATTCACTTATTGCATATGGAACCATATGGACGATAATTCCTTCTTGTTCCATCCCACTTTACTCACGCGATTTTTCCAGAAGCAGGATTATCGCATGTTCAAAGAAGCGTGATCAAACCAACGAGCAAGTATAAAAAGGTGCCTGACCCCCGCCAATAATCGCAACAGAAGAAGCGGAATGATGAGGGTGTCGATAAGGGGCAGTCTGAGGCGATCCCAACTTCTCATGAGCAAGCTTTTCCCACAGCCAGGAGGACCGCTCATCAGTACATTATGGCCTCCAGCTGCCGCCACTTCGAGCGCATTGAATTAGTGGGGCTTTCCCAATATGCTGATTTTCCGATTCCCTCTCTTTCTGGGGGGATGAAACAACGGGTTGCGCCTACTAGGACACTTGCTACAGAGCCAAAACTTTCATTGTTAGATGAACCATTTAGTGCGCTAGATGCGCAAACTTTCGTCTGTCACCCGTGACTCTCCCTCTAAATCAGAAATGGTTCTTGCAAGATGGTTCATTTTAACTTGGACACGATTGCTCCATTGCTGCTTGGATGAAACTTGAGTGATCATTTTTTGTTGATTCACTGTTAATGGACTCACTTCTGCTAGTTGCTCAAAGGGAACTCTTGCTTTCGTTTTGGCTAACACCATCGCCATTCATCTCCCCCTTCCAGCGCTTGAAGAGGGGAGTCTTCTGTCGGGGAATGATAAATTCATTTTTAAAATTATCAATTGCTGCAGGATTCAATACAACTAAAGTATTATGATCCTTACACAATTTCAACCTGGAGCGAATATTCAATTATCATCCAAAGAAATTGGGTTCGAGGAGTGACAGGTACCAGAATTAATTTCATCAGCCTTTACAAATTACGACAAATTTCTCGGGTGATTAGCACTATAATCAGTGTAAATACGGTAAATGCGAGGGCTAACATGAAAAATCGATTATATCCGAGAATATTATTCCAGCAACCACTAGAAGGTTATCTTGTCATTCATACCATTAATGAACAAGCGATAGACTCTAATAAGAGAAAAGTAAAGATCCATAACATTGGGCTCGGGGGGTTGTCATTTTCGACAGACCTTGACTTCCCTATGAAAGATGGAATTTCACTAACTCTAAAGGTAGACATTTTATCTTTAGGTACTGTAAGTGGTGAATTAGCATGGAAACAAAAAAAGTATAACGATACCTATTACTATGGATTAAAAGCAATAGTCTGTAATTTAAACTATCTAAAGGGGTGCCTTAACGCAACCATTGTGGGGGAAACACCATACAAACCATTCAATAATCGTGTTTTATAGAATCTAAGTCAACCTGGAATAAAAGAGAGGAAATGCTAAGAGCGGGACAAGAGACTGGTTCCGTCCTTAACGAACACAATGAATAACACTTTTGATATCCCCGTTATTCTCGACAACTGTCTTACTGTCACTCCATTTAGCTCTTTAAGCATGATGGATAAGTAGTGCCTTCCTCCGTCAGCCTACCTCCTCACTCCCTCATAATACAGCTTCCTCCTATCCTCCACCGTTCCAACATAATAATCCAATATCTCCTCTATTTTCATAAACCTCGGCTGCATCGCATTCGGGTAAAAATATTGAATTTTCAATAGATAAGGGATCTAATATTCGTCATACGTTTACTTTTAAGGGTACGAGGTATATTTTGTAAGAAAAAAGTGTAGAAAAATGCAAGTATTGGTGCAGAGTATTGCCACCCAGTGATTTTAATTACCTTGCCTATGGTCATGCTTATGACGTTGTTACAAACAGATTAGCTTTCCTTTTGAAAATGAGTTCTTTAAAATGTGGGGTCTGTAACAGAACGTTGCACTTTGATGTTCGAATGGTGATAGGAGATTGTTAGAGTTGTCATAAGAAAATTCGTGTTTACTTAAGGGGTAGAATTGTTTTAAGCGTTAGGTTTGCTTTTTAATAGATCTATCATATACTATTTTATTTCAATTTTCAAAAAATATTTATTTGGTTTAGGAAGCATGGGAACCGTTCCCATGCTTCCCCTGCTAATTAATCTTCAATTACAACTGTTACTGTAGTTTGTGTACCTTCTATTGGAGCATGATTGTTTTCTGCTAATTCGATTTCCACTTCATAAGTTCCAGCAGGGAATTCCTCTGAGTCTAGCTCTTTTGTGAAGTTGTAATCGTTGATACCTACTCGAGTCGCAGGTCCTTCTTCACCTTCTTGTTTGAACCAAAGATGAGCATGCCCCTCACCATCAACATTTTCTAGACCGTAGTTATCTACTGAAAGCTCAAAGTTTGTTGGCTCCCAATCAAAAGTTAACGTGCGTCCATCGATGTTAAAGTCATATGTAAAGTCAGCTTGTGCTCCTTCTACTTCTTCTTCTTCTACTTCTTCTACTTCTTCTACTTCTTCTTCAGCCTTAGCCTCTTCTTGCGCATCAACCTCTGCCACTACTTCTGTAGCAGCTTCCTCTTCATTTCCACATGCCGTTAGTGCAACAGAAGCAATAACCACACTTGCTAACACTGTTTTCATTTTAAATTTTTTCAACTGTAATACCCCCATTTTTTTCTAAAATTTACATTTTTCAATATATCATATCTACAATTGGTCTACAATGAATTTTTTCAATTTTATGCCTATTTTGATATTATTGTAACCGTCAAGTAGAATTCAACAGTTTTACTCAATTTCAAATGGTGAACAACGGCGCATTCAATCCCTTCTAACATCTCAATAGGAAGAAGCCGATCATATGGAAGAAAAACTTGTTTAAATCCTAGCCCTTTGGCTACAATCAAAGCAGGCAACATGCCTTCCACTTTTACCACGTGGCCATCTAAAGACAAGGCTCCAAGGAAGGCCGCATCTTCATGGATCTTATTCCAATAAGCTCTATGATTTTTTGTCTTCTATAACCAATTTACCGCTAAAAAACTATAGTACCTTTGCGCTTTAAAGGGCTGGGTGACAGCCACGCAATACCGTGATTCCAGTCGGAAGATAGTCGGACAGCTTTTCTTTTGTTCGAAATTTTCATCGGGGTTCTATTTTCATTTTTTTGGGAGTGACAGGTACCTCCCCCTCGCATCCCCAAAATTACACCATTTCCACAAAACCACCTTCACTCCCACTCCCATTCTTGCAAAACGGCTAGATCAAACTTCAAAAACCATACCTATTCACCCTACCAAATATCCTTTTTCACGATATGACGGATCGTAAAAACTCCATTATGGTAGAGCTACCAGCGAGAAAAGACACAACTTCTATCTAAGGAGGCTACCAAATGAAGCCAGGTCATGTATCAAAATTCGCGCACTTAAGTCCGTTTGAAACGGTGAAGGAATTCAATGAATCGATGAAACAAGCCCAGTATCTACACGGACATCATTTCACAAAAGGAGAACGCACCGCTTTGTTCACGCTCGCACAGTTTAGTGTCAAACATATTGGTGTTTGCAATGCACGAATTGATAAGCTAGTTCAGGCCTCACAAACAAAGAAACAAGCCATCTCCCGCTCGACCTTTGAACGCATGCTTAGAAAAGCAAAAAAATACAACATTCTTTCGGTCCACCATACGATTAGAGAGAAAGGTGGTTACTCCCATAACGTCTATATCTTCCACCGCTTTGACGGAGCGATTTTGACAGACCGTAAAAAGCTCCCAACTCCAACACCAACAATCACTCCAACCACAAATCAGCCATCTGAAACTAGTTCTATTAAATCTATAAAATCTTTAAAAAATCATCTAATACAAAAGATACGTATAGAATCAGTAGAATCACTCGATTACACCTTTGTTCCTTCTAATGTTCCAGAACCTTTTGTCACAGCCGTTAAACCTTTTTTCAACAAAGCAAAGGAGATTTGTAGCTTATGGGATCGAGCGAGGTTGGCCCACTATAGTAATCGATTAAGCCAACCCATTGATGTACATGTCTACACTGTGATTCAAGCTTTCAAACAATCCATCTACCAACTGAAGAGCAATCAAATCAAAACAAGCTTCATTCCCTATTTCTACGGGACGGTGAATAAGATGTTCACTACGGAAAAAAGAAAAGAAACTCCCGTTGTGGAGCATTGGAATTGGTTAGATACAAACGAAGCACGGATTAAGAGTGAATCTTTTCCTGCGTGGCTATCAGGTGCACAGTCAGGTAGCTAACTTACTAACAATCCAAATTAGATTCCGTATCACTCCTAATTCCTAGCTACTACTACTAGCTAGGAATCTACCAAAAAAACGAAACAACTTCAGAAGGGACAAGCACATAAAAAAAAAATTCTCTTTCTAACCTTCTTTGTGGACGATCGTCCGTCGTCAAACCTTCTTCTTAAAACCCAATTCAATCTAAAGGAGCCCGAAAACGATGCCAAAAATCATTCTTGAACACTACGAAATCAACCCGGATACTTTTGCTCTACTCCCCGCCTATCATACCGATTACGACACCATCGTTTGGGAACGAGACCAACTGCTTTATGTGAGAAAAACACCCCTTCAACTGTTGAAAGAGGCCTGCTTAGAAGGAGGAGCTGAATACGACGGCAGACGAATCGCGGTCACCCACAAAACAGGCATCCAAAGCAAAATCCCGATTCCAGTAAACCCACTTGAGCACATTTATGCCTTTCCCACCCACTCACCGAAACAATCTGAATGCAGTTGGATCTTCTATCACCACATTAAATCAATCAAACGCCATCCAAAGAACTCGACACAATCCATTATCACCTTCAAAAACATCAAAGAATACTCGCTCAACGTTTCGTACCACGCCCTAGACAAACAAGTGCAACGTACCTCTTATTGCATCGTCCGCTTTTCCCATCGACCCAACCACCAACTGTATTTCAATTAACACGATTGTCTACCTATTAATAAAAACAATCGAAAAAAGGAATCATTCCTAAATTCCCGCATTTACGTCAAAAACTAAAGCAGTCATAAGCCGAATACGATATGCTCTTTGACAAAATCCGGGTGGTAACAGCACCCGGATTTGGGGATTAGATGTGGATAGTTCATCCCTTGATCGAAATAATCTTAGTCACCTTTGTGGATAACCAACGTAATGTGGAAAAACCTATGTATAAAGTGAAGGTTGTCCACTTATTGTGAGAGAAAGTCGGTTTCTCTCTTACCGGATTTTTTAACTAATCCACAGCCTCTGACGCGATTACTCCATTGCTGCTTTGATGATACTTGAGTGATCATTTCTTGCTGATTGTCTGTTAATGGACTCACTTCTGCTAGTCGCTCAAATGAAACTCTGGCATTGCACAATTCTGCCTGATAGCGATCATATTGCCTTTGTCTTGCTTGTTCCACTCTTTTTTTAATCACCAAAGATGACTCCCTTGTTTCAAAAGGCTGATCAAGACTCACAGGGTATAATGAAAGTAATACATCGGTTCGGTCATAGATGGGTCCTGAAACGCGGTTTGATACGTTCAGGAAAAGTCACAATCAGTAGAGCGCACTCCACCGTTACGTATCCATCCTTTTTTTCAAGCGGCTGCCGTAACATCGCCATGTTGACGAAAGGATAAAAAAGCGCAAAATAAAATAGCCCATCACCAATTAAGGAAGTGAGCTAATAGGGCAAGTTTCTTCTATATGATTATTTTATAACTTTAATCTTTTTGAAACCTTCTTAACGAAATATTGATTACTTACCATTTTGTTTCTTTCCAGTATCTCCGTAAAGAATTCCGACCTTGTTTTGGGTTCCTGCCCCCCCATCCTTTAACGTATCAACGTATTAGGGGTCAGGAACCTGCAGGAACCTACAAGGCACGATCTTATTTACTTTCCTTCTTTATGTAAATCTGTTTTTCTCGTAACATAGTTTCGTTTTCTTTGATTTTATCTGATTTCGCAAACATCTTAATTAAAAATGGCAACACAAGAAATAAAGCCAACACCCTTGCCATCTGTAATGTAGCTACCATGGATGGCTCAATGTTCAATGCTGTTGCCGTTGACGCCATTTCTGCAGCACCTGCTGGGACAATACTTAATAAACTTGTAAACCAATCAATCGGTGTTAGCAGGAAAAAAATCGTTGCTAATCCTAAGCTCATAAAAAAATACATCGTTAACGTAACTCCGCTTATGAATCCAATACTTTTTATTTGCTTAAATGTATTACGGTCAAATCTCATCCCAATAATAGCTCCCATAATACCTTGGGCTATACCTGTAATAAATCCTGGCATTTCAACAGCTGGAAACATTAAGTGTGCTAAGAATCCCAACCCGATCGCAAAAAACAATGAAGCGCCAGGAAAGCTGAAGCGTTTACTTAGAACTATTGTTAACACCATTACAATAAACAAAAGGAAAAGAGCAAAAACATATTGAGTAAAAGCATAATTGGTCGTTTGAAAGGCTTGAGTGGAAATTGGCGCATGTAAACCAACGACTAATGGAATAACTAGGACAAATAAGGTGATTCTCGTTGTATGAAAAGCAGCCACAATTTGCTGATTAGCTCCGTATTGATCACTTAGTCCAATAACTTCTGATGCTCCCCCAGGCAAACAGCAAAAAAACGCTGTATTGGCATTTAAATTGGAATACAGCTTCAAAAAAAGTCCTAAAGAAATCCCCCCAGCAAGCGTCAGAATAAGAGTCAAAAGAAACGGAGCCATAAGTGCGTGGTAGTCCAAGAATTGGTCTGGCCGCAGCATCAACCCAATATTTCCTCCTATCATTGCCAGGGATAACTTAAATAAATTATTGGGGAGATGGATTTTTACAACGAAAAATGCACTCACAATCCCAGTTGAAATCGAACCAAGTAGCCAGCCTGCTGGAACGTTAAGAGATGAGAAGAGACCACCAATTGCAACAGCTATGCAAATATACAAAACTTTTTTAATCATAGGGTTCGCCTTCTTTGATTTTAAAAGAGAAAAAAGGAAAAAGCCTTTTCCCCTTTTTAGAAAATTGTATAAATGACTGTTAAACTATAACACTATTCTCCATAATTTCGATTAGCTTGTCACCAAAATCTGTTGTTGATAGAGTACCACCTAAATCAGTAGTCTTCATGTTTCGCTTGAATGCTTCTTCAACTGCACAATCGATAAGAGCCGCGGCTTTACTGGCACTCTTGTCGTCGTTTCTGATGCCGAGCCATTCTAGCATCATTTTTGCAGACAAAATTTCTGCAACTGGGTTTGCCTTATTCTGTCCAGCAATATCGGGCGCAGAACCGTGTGTTGCTTGCGCGATTAAAAAAGAATCACCTAAATTCAAGCCTGGTGCAAGTCCTAGCCCTCCAACTAACCCAGCAGCTTGATCAGATAGAATATCACCAAACATGTTGGTCGTTACGACTACATCAAAGTCCTCAGGCCGTTGAATTAAATGCATGGCAAAAGCATCAATATGATAATCATCGATCTTGATATTTTCAAATGATTCTCCTATTGTATGACAACTTTCAAAAAAAAGACCGCAGCCCTTTCTAAGTACGTTTTTCTTGTGAACGATCGTCACCTTCTTTTTACGGCTTTGAGCCAACTCAAAACCAATGCGGGCAAGACGTTCACTACCTTTACGTGTAATGACTCTAAATGATAGTACTGTATCGGGGTTCGGCATGAATTCCCCTGTATTAAAATGCATGTTTCGATCAGCGTACATTCCTTCTGTATTTTCCCTTACAATAACAAGGTCCACATCGTTAAACCTAGTATCGACTCCTTCATATTTTTTCGTAGGTCTAATATTGGCATACAGATCAAAAAACTTTCTCAATGCGCCACTAGGATTGACCATATTAGGGTTTTCAGTGTCGTAAATATGTGTAGTTAAAGGCCCAAGCAGTCCGGCATCACAGTTTTGTAAGCCTTCTATCGTTTTCTTTGGGAGGGTTGCCCCATTTTCTTGATAGGATATAAGACCAACAGGATAATAGTTATATTCTAAAGTTAAATCTTCAACGATGTCTTGAACAGCATTTAAAACCTTAATTGTTTCTCCAACAATTTCCGGCCCAATGCCGTCGCCTTTCATTATGCCGATTTTATAATGTGCCAATACAAAAACTCCAATCTATTCCTTCACTTGAAGGTTTTTAAGTGAATAAATTACCAATTTACAATCGTATGGAAAGTGGGTGTATAGTATACTTTTCATATAAGGAGTTGGCTACTATGGATGAAAAAGACTGGTTAATCTTAAAAATGGTTTACGAAGAAAAAAATATTACGAGAGCTGCTGAAAAGTTATTTATTTCTCAACCTGCCCTTACATATAGACTTAACCATCTTGAAGAGGAAGTTGGCGTTAAAATTTTATGGCGTAATAAAAAAGGGATTAAATTCACATCTGAAGGCGAATACCTAGTAAAATATGCCGATGAAATGTTGTATAAGTTACAAAAAACAAAAGATCATCTTCTAAATATGAATGATAACTTAGAAGGCATTATTCGCCTAGGTGTCTCTAGTAACTTTGCTAGATATTTACTTCCAGACATTCTAAAAAACTTCTTAGATAAATATAACAATGTTCAATTCACTGTATTTACAGGCTGGAGCCACAAAATTTTAAAGCACCTAGAGCAAGATAGTGTCCATATCGGTATTATCAGAGGAGACCATCAATGGCATGAAAATGCAATTTTATTAAACACAGAATCAGTTTGTGTTATTTCAAAGACACCAATTGATTTAACTCAATTACCGACACTCCCGAGAATTACTTTTAATACAGATCCAAAACTCCAACAAATTATTGATAAATGGTGGCACCAACAATTCTCTCAACCCCCAACGATAACGATGGAGATTGATAATATTGAGACATGTAAAAAGCTAGTAGCCAAAGGTTTAGGATATGCTATAGTCCCTAGCTTAGGGTTATCAAATATCCCAGACTTAGAAAAAATAGAACTAACTGATTATGAAAATAATCCATTACAGAGAAATACTTGGCTTCTTTATAAAGAATCAGAAATAAAATATCCAATCGTAAAAGAATTCATTGATTTTTTAATTGAATATTCTACTGCTCACGTCAAAAAATAATATCTAATCATCGAAAACCTCCTTAGGAGGTTTTTTACCTTTTATAAATTTAATAAGTTTTTCGGCCAATTTAAATTCAAATACCAATCGCCAACTATAATAAAAAACAGCATGACACAAGCAATGGCTATGACTGTTTTGATCCAGCTAAAGCCTGACTCCATTTTTAAAAATGCAAGTAAGAATAAAACTGCTGCTAGTTTAAATCCCATGATAAAGATGAGTAATAAAAAGCTCCCTACCCAAGCAATATATCTTAAAGCAAGTTTCAAATGTGGGTGAAACAACGTAGGATCACCGTGTGATTGTTTTTTAGTTTTAAAAAACGTAATAATAAGCTCTAGAGAAATAAGAACGATTCCAGATGCAGAAACATACAAAGGAAAGAATCTTGCTGCTTCTGCAAAGTGAAGCGCATCAATAAAGGTATAGACAAAAACAACAATTAACAATCCTAAGAAAATGAAGTTAATTTTTGAACGTGTTAGTTCCATGATGCATCTGTGCCTCCTCTTGTTTCTTCTCTCTTGAGTTCAAAATAAAACCACCTATTAAAACAAGGATAATAATGATGCCGATAATAATAACACCCGGTCTCATAAGCCAATCATATTCGTACCTTGTCATTGAAATCCATAAATATCGTTCTGTTGAAGCCGCTAGGACAAAACCAATTAACATCGGAGCTCTTGGCCAATCCAACCGACTCATCACCCAGCCAAACAAACCAATCACCACAAACAAAAGCAGATCTCCCCAACTTGTTGTACTTTGGTAAGCCCCAAGTAAGATGATAATTAGTAAAAACGGCATTAGTTTATTTGCTTGAATGAAGCTGAGTTTTGAAATTGGTTTAATTAATAGAATACAAAGTGCTGCACCGATGACATTGGCAATAATTAACGTCCAGATTATCGATAATGTTAACGATAATTCTGTTGTCACTAACCTCGGACCGGCCTGTAAACCCATTAATGTTAGGCCACCTAGAAGAATGGCTGTTGTTCCACTTCCAGGAATCCCAAACATTAACGTAGGTATTAATGCTCCACCTTCTTTTGCATTGTTTGAGCTCTCCGGTGCAATTACACCTCGAATGTCGCCTTTTCCAAAGTTTTCACTGTTTTTAACAGTTTGTTTCGCTACGCCATAAGAGACCCAGTCTACAACACTACCGCCAATCCCTGGTATAAATCCGAGGATTGCCCCTAGTACAGCGCTTCTAAAGATGAGAAACTTGTGTTTAACTGCCTCTTGTACTCCACTAAACCATTTGCCCTTTACCTCCGTTTTTTTCGAAATGCTACGGTCAGCAGCTAGAAGGTCAATAATCACAGGGAAAGCAAATAGAGCAAGAGCAAATACGGCAAGGGGAATTCCACTGCTTAAATATAAACTATCAAACGTATAGCGATACTCCGGAGTTGAGGGCGCACTCCCAACACTTCCAAGCATTAAGCCGATTACTCCAGCAATAACCCCTCGAATCGGAAATTTACCTGCTAGAATACCTACCATACTGAGTCCGAGTAAGGCAAGCATAAACAATTCGGGAGAACCAAATGCGAGTACTAATGGCCGAACGATTGGAATTGAAAGAAAAAGGACAACTCCACCAATAACTCCACCAATCATTGATACAAAAAATGCTGCACCAAGAGCTTTAGATGATTCCCCTTGTTCTGCCAACGGGTGACCATCCATAATCGTTGCCTGCGATCCTGAAGAACCTGGTACTCCTAGCAGAATCGAAGGAAATGTATCGCCTGTATGCAATACGGCTGCCATTCCAATTAACAAAGCCATTCCTGTAAAAGGATCCATTCCATAAACAAATGGTAGTAAGATTGCCATCCCTACTGTGCCACTTAAGCCCGGTAAGACCCCAAGGGTTAAACCAATAGCAATTCCTAAAAACATAAATAAGAGTCTATTTGGATCTAAAATCATTAATAGTGCTTCATATGCAGCTTCTAGCACTCTACCCCATCCTTTCAATTACTCCTTTTTAAAAACCTGTTCTGATTTCTGACCATATTGAAATCAGAAATCAGAACAAAAGAACCTTCCTATTCTACTGTCACATCATACTTTTCCTTAAGGAAATTCTTAACCCAATTAATATTTTCTTCTGAAACATTAACAAAGCTATCATCGAAAACGCTTTCAAGTTCTTCTCCAATGTACGGTTGATATCCTCCTAAAATCTCCTCACCTCCTGCAAAGAACGACTCATCATCTAGCAAACTAGTCAACCCAGCGTTAAGTGTATCAGCTGCTTCTTCTGGGGCATCTCCATGAACAAAGATCATTTTTTGTAAAGTGAACGCAGAGCCTACAAATGTCTTATAAGAGTCCCAGGCTGGTCCAGATGGTTCTTTCCCATGAAGTTCTTCGTAAAATCCCTTAATACTTGGTAGATCTGGGAATACAGGATCCCGAACAATTTCTCCCTTTTTCATTTGACCGAAAGAGAATAAAGGTTCTGCGAATCCTTCTTGAACAAGTGGCTCAACATTTGTTAAATAGGCAGAGGTTGTTTGATAATCAATGGTTGACTCCCCTTGCTCGAATGCAACACGGGAAGGTCCTCTTCCTTCATATCCTAAAACGCTTTGCACATCTAGCTCCAGTACTTCAAATGCTAGAAGTGTAACAAGGTCAAGTCCTGTTGCACTAATTCCCGCATAGACTAACTTTTCATTTTGAATATTCTCTTTAATTTCTGGAGTTGTATAAACAACGCCACCTGAAGTAAATCCAACTAGCGGAGTTAATTTTGCTAAATCATATTGGACTGCACTTTCTCCTAGTAAGTAAGGCGTATGAGTAGATCCACTCGTTGCAAGAAGGTTCAATCCGTTTGCTTCTTTAGATCTGTAAAATTCGTTTGCACCTGTAATACTACCGCCTCCTGGTACATTTATTACTTGAACTTTTGGCTCGCCTTCAATGTTTTCAGTCATATAAGGTCCAACAAACCGGGCAAATACATCTGTTCCTCCCCCAGCACCAAATGGTACTAACATTTCAATGATTTCATCTTCATAAAACTTACCACTGTCTGAACCGGCTGATTCATCTGACGAACACGCTGCTGAAAACAATGTAACCGCTAACAAAATAGTTGGTAGAAACATCTTCTTTTTAAAAGTCATTTTTCTCCCCCTTAAGTAAGATTGACACTCATAAACTTTATTAATAATTTCTAACTGTATAGAATGTTACATCAACATCTTTGATAAGTGAAATATAATTATTTTATTAATCTTAATAAAAAAAACTTATTTTATTTCAAGAAAGTATAATCATGGATACAAAACCAAAAAACCTCCTTTTCTATTAAAAAAAGAGGTTTTTCTAGTATTTATTTTATTGTATCCGCTTTCACTTCATTTGCATATTGAGCTGCAGATTCGCCTGCTAGTTTGCCAAAAACAGCACCTGACATTAAGCCAGATCCACCAGGATAATTTCGGTAAAATATCCCTCCTACCATTTCACCTGCTGCAAACAGTCCAGATATCGGTTTCTCTTCTTGGTCTAGTACTTCACCAACTGAATTTACATGTAAAGCTCCAAAAGAGAACGTAATACCGCATGTAACTGGGAACACATAAAAAGGACCTTCTTTTACCTCTAATGCCCAATTCGATTTTGGAGGGGTAATTCCTCTTGTGTTTTTGCCGTCTTTTTCTGTAGGGTTATAATTCCCTTCTTGTACAGCACTATTATATTCTTTTATCGTCTGAAGGAATTGCTCCTTATTTACAGGCAATTGGTCTACTAGTTCTTCAAGAGTTTCAGCTTGATAGAAAGTCGCTTCTTCGAGATCATATTCTTTTCGCAACATTGGACGAACTTGTGAATCATAAACTTGGTAAGCAATATGACCTGGTTGTTTGAGAATTTCACGTCCATACTTAGCATACGTATAATTTCTAAAATCTGCTCCTTCATCAACAAATCTGTAGCCGTCCTTGTTAATCATGATTCCAAGAGGATATGAATGCTTTTTGAAAATATCACCAGGCTTTGTAAAATCACCAACCTTAGGAGCATTAGCATCTGTTCCAATTGAATGGCATCCAGACCATTCCCCGTAGCGTTGTGCTCCTATTTCTAACGCCATTGTAATTCCGTCACCTGTATTAAATTCAGTTCCACGCACAATAGCCGCTTCCCACTCCTCTCCTATATGCTCACTACGCATTTTTTTGTTTGCCTCAAAACTACCACACGCTAGTACAACACTCTTTGTCTCGACTGTAACTTCCTTATCACCTTGTTGAACAACAATAGAGGAAATTCGTTGATCTTCCGTATTTAATTTAATAGCTCGGGAGTCATACCAAATATCAATCCCCAGTTGTTCGGCACGTGCATTTAACTGTTTAATTAACCCAACACCTTTGTCTTCTGTCTTGACAGGTAGGCCACCCCAAAATTGATAAACACCGTCTTTCAAAAATGATTGATTATCATAGATGAGATCAAAGTTGACTCCTTGTTCTTTCATCCATTTAATCGTTTTATAAGATTTAGTTACAAGTTGCTTGGCTAGCTCTGGATTACTTTGTCCGTTTGTGACTCTCATGAGATCTTCATAATAATCTACTTCACTATATCTAGGAATATTAATTTTTGATGCTTCTTCATCTGTTAATTTAGGAATGATTGCTCTTATGTCATCCTTACCATTAAAAGCAAAACGAATGGCACCATCTGTAAAAAATGAGTTACCACCTCTTTTGTGGCGAGGTCCACGTTCTAGGACCAATACATTTACACCTTTCTCTTTTGCAGAAATCGCAGCACAAAGAGCTGCATTTCCTGCTCCAACAACTACCAGGTCAAATCGTTGTGGCATAATAGGCCTCCTCAAATAAGTATAATTTTATCTACATAATTACTTTTTCTTCCTAGTTCAAATCGTACATGAACCAATTATGTAAGTGAAATATAATTATTTTATCAATTATCATAAGTAATTTTTATCTTAAAATAGATTTAAACAAAACTAATTTTATTGTAATATTTAAAGTAACCAATGAGGAGGTAGAGATATGAGTACGATCACTATATTAGGTGATTATGAAAATGTTTTTTCAAACTCAGAATTTTACTTAGAACTACTAAAAGCAGGACATGATATTCATCTTCATCATGAAAAAATGAAAAGCAATCAAGAGATTATTGATGTTTTAGAAGATACTGAAATTGTTGTGCTCATGCGTGAACGCACTCCACTAAATGGAAGCGTTATAAATCAACTACCAAGCTTATCTTTAATCTCTCAAACCGGTAAAGGCCTAAACCACATTGACCAAGTTGCTGCCAAAAAAAACGGCATTGAGATTCTCACTACGGAAGGAGTTTCTTCTCAGTCTGTTGTTGAATTAACTGTTGGGCTTATGATTGGTTGTGCCAGGCAATTTTCATACCATCAAGTTTCAATTAAAGAAGGAAAGTGGGAACAGTTACCCGGTATTGAATTAAGAAATAAGCGCCTAGGATTAATTGGCTTTGGGAAAATCGGGAAAGGAGTTAGTCAAGTAGCTAATAGTATTGGGATGGAAGTTGTTGCTTGGCGTCCTCGAGGTAGAGAAGGAAATGAAAAAGAAGAGTACAATGTAGAAATCGTCAGTCTTGAAGAAGTTCTTGCTACTTCAGATATCGTATCTTTACACTTGCGACTCCTGCCTGAATTCCGTCAATTATTAGACCGTGACAAACTGTCTTTGTTAAAAAAAGGAGCTATTTTGATTAATACATCTCGAGGTGAGCTGGTCGATGAGCAAGAATTAGCAAGAATTTTAAACAATAATCATCTTTTAGGTGCCGGAATTGATACTCTTTCTACTGAGCCTTTAGTCGAAAATCCATTTAAAAATTGTTCAAATACAATTCTAACTCCACATGTAGGTTATATAACGTATGATGTCTTAAAGCGATTTGCCGACTCTTCTTTAAAGAATGTCTTACAATGGTTATCTGACAATAAAAAATAACAAGCTCCCTCCAATTTTTTAAGGCCAGTGAAAAAGGTACGGTTTTCCCCTTTTTCACTGGCCTTTAAAGCAATGATCGGAACCGTTGCTTTGTTTTACTGCTTTTTAGTGGATTTCTCATAGCAGGCGCGCAACGTGTGGAGCCATTGCTTTCCCGGCGCTTTACAGCATTAACGCAGTGGGGGTCAGGCACCAAAAAGGGTACCGCAACCTACTCATCAAACGCATCAGGATACACCGTTGTATCAAACACCTCACCTGTCTCAGCATTTTTAAAATGTACCGTTACTTTCATGTGATCTGGATCATCTCCATTAAATTGTTGATAATACATTCCTGTCATCGCCAGCCCTAATGCCGCCAACCCATCAAAACTGTTTTCAAAAGCTTCTTGATCAACGACTAAAGTAAACTCAGAATAGGAGTTATTAGCAGTTACATCCTGAATGGACGGATAGTCTTCACTATCTTTTATTTCCTCAAGGTTTTCGTTGATTCCTTCTTCCATCTCCTTTATCATCTCATTATGTGTCGCCCTAGACATTTCATAAGTAAGCGAGCCATCTTCGTTTTCTGTCGCTTCTCTTACACCAGCTTCTTCTGCATCCGCAATCAATTGCTCTATATCTTGGCCTTCAAGCATATCTGGAGGGATTGTAATCACGACGCTTAAAAGACCTGTATCAACGTCAACCGACTGATCCTCGTCAACAGCCTCTCCCTCTTCAACTGGTATAGGTTCCACTTCTTCTTCCCCAACCGCCTCATCTATTGCTTCCGATTCACCACATGCTGAAATCATAGCAAAAAATAAAGCGAGCATCATAAATGTGATTCCTTTTTTCATATGTAAAATGCCTCCTGTCTCTTTCTGTAATCAAATCCCCAATGTCTTTTTAGTATTTATTATTGTGACTAAAAAAGACAACTGAGCTACTAGTAGTATAACCGCTACTAAAAAAGTTATAGCAGCGAAAGTTGTACCTGCCATTGGCTAATCTAGGTTCCTCCCCCACCACAAGAACTATAACGCTTTATAACAGAACTCCAAAAAAGAACCAAAGCCCATTGGCGCATTATCCGGGGAGAGACAGGCACCATATCCATTGCTGAAAATACAAAATGATTGTACCTATGACCATATTTTTCTATATTATTACAAATTTCTACTTCCTAAGAATGAAGTCATTACTAGATTACTGTAAACAAAGACAGCCAACCTAAAAGGAGACTGCCTTTATCATTTTTTAAATTAGCAAATCGCACTAATCAATAACCGGTTCGTGTAATGCGGCAGATACCCTCTCTTTCGATTCTTATCTGGCAGTCCTACGACGACAATGGATTCGAACCCATCAATGAGTTGAACTTCCGCTTGGACACGATAGCCATCTAAGCCTTTTATGCCAATACTCGTTATTTTCGCTGGCATATGTTTTCCTCCAGACATAAGAAAATGGTCTTATTCGATTTGTATTTCAAAAAAATGATGGGAGATTACTTGTGTGATGACTGGGGCTTACTTTCTTCTATGAAGGTCTGTTAAGGTTTTTGAGGTTTGCTATCCGAAGGGAAATGGTAGAATTCATTTCTAAAAATTACGATGATGAGGTTTTTATACTTTAAAAGTAGGTTGACTTGCTTTTACTTATTTGAGTTAATAAAGTAGTTTGCTTACCTGTGAGCTCTTTTGGGTTCATATATAGTAAAAAGTAGGCACTTTGCTGTTCCATAGGTGATAAGGTGATTGCTTGAAAAGAAATGATCAAGAGGAATTTATGTTTTTTTTAAGAGGTTGAATAGTATCAAGAGTAGTATTTCCTTTTAATAAATTTATCATATACTATTTCATTGCATTTTTCATCCATTTTTTGTGTGGGTTTTTAAATAGGATGTAGGTACTATAGAAGAATCCTTTATCTTTCCATAGGTTCTTTGGTTACATTGCGAAAAAAGATTTGGAAGCATAGGAACCGTCCCCATGCTTCCCGTAAACGCCTAAACACCCGAATACGCCATAAATCCACCATCAACCGGGATGGTTACACCTGTTACAAATCTAGACATATTGCTGTCAACTAACCATAATAATGTTCCAAGTAAATCTTCAGGATCACCAAATCTTCTCATCGGTGTATGTGTAATAATCTTATTCGCTCTCTCAGTGAGTGAACCGTCTTCATTTGTTAATAGATTTCGGTTTTGTGCTGTTAAAAAGAAACCTGGTGCGATGGCATTTACACGTACTCCTGCTTGAGCCATATGTACGGCTAGCCACTGTGTAAAATTATCAATACCCGCTTTTGCCGCACTATAGGCAGGAACCTTCGTCATTGGGGACGGGGCACTCATTGACGACATATTGATTACAACCGCATCTTCTTTTTGAATCATTTTCTTTAAAAAGATTTGTGTTGGGTTTACCGTTCCTAAAATGTTCAAGTTAAAAACATGGCTAAATCCTTCACTCTTTAAATCAAAGAAAGTAGAGACGTCATCCTTTTCCAAATCTTCTTGTTGGAAGATTTCATTTGTCGTAATTCCGTCTGGATGGTTTCCGCCGGCTCCATTTATTAAAATGTCACAAACACCAAATGTATCTGTTACGATTTGTTCTGCTTTTTTGATGTTTTCAATATCCAGAACATCACAAGCAATCGCTAAAGCCTCTCCTCCCGCTTCTCTAATACTTTGTTCAACTTCTTTCCCTTTTTCTTCCGTTCGATTAAGAATCGCTACCTTAACTCCCTGTCTGGCCAGTTCCTTTGCCATCGCACTACAGAGGACACCACTTCCTCCAGTAATCACGGCTACTTTTCCCTTAAGGTTTTCATTTAGTGGCAACATAACCCAACACTCCCCTCATAAATTTACTATACTTGCAAGAAGTCTTCACACTTACTTCTGTCTTTCAAGAGAATCCCAAATTCCCCACATATACATAATTCCTAGCGCACGGTCATATAACCCATATCCAGGTCGGCATTCTTCGTCCCAAATATGCCTTCCATGATCGGGTCTCGCATATCCTGTAAAGTCATTCTCATGATACGCTTTGACAATGTCGTAAATATCAACTGAGCCATCCTCGGTTCTGTGGGATGTCTCGATAAAGTCACCATTTTCATATATTCGAACATTGCGGATATGAGCAAACGCAATGCGATCTGCAAATTCACGAACCATTTCTCCGATGTTATTATTCGGATTGGCTCCTAAAGAACCGCTACATAGCGTTAAACCGTTATACGGGTTATCAACAAGACTTAACAATCGTTGAATGTTTTCGCGATTAATAATAATCCGCGGCAAACCGAAAACCGGATATGGCGGATCATCTGGATGAATCCCCATTTTAATATCATGTTTTTCTGCAACTGGAATAATTTCATCTAAGAAGTATTTTAAGTTATCCCATAAATCTTCTGTTGTCACATCTTTGTAAGCTTCAAATAACTTAGCCAAATGAGAAAGTCTTTCAGGTTCCCAACCAGGGATCGTTAAATTTGAGTTTTTACTGATTTTTTTGACTAAATCCATTGGATCGATATTTTCAATTTTCGATCCTTCATAAAAAAGCGCCGTTGAACCATCCTCAAGCTCTTTAAATAGATCTGTACGAATCCAGTCAAATACAGGCATAAAGTTATAACAGATCACCTTAACCCCGACTTGCGCTAACTTCTCAATGGTCTTTTTAAAATTTTGAATGTATAAGTCCCTTGTAGGCAAACCAAGCTTAATATCTTCATGAACATTTACACTTTCCACAACATCAATATTAAGATCATGCTTATCAGCTTGCTTTTTCACTTCTAAAATTTTATCCATTGGCCATTCTTCTCCAACGGGGACATCATGAAGCGCCCATACTACACCTTCTACGCCCGGGATTTGGCCAATGTGTTTTAAAGAAACACTATCGTTCCCTTCCCCGAACCATCTAAATACCATTTTCATATGATCCACTCCAATATTCTATTACATTTCAGCTCTTGCTTCTTTAACGAGATCACAATATTGTTTAGCTAAAGCAGTCACTTCTTCATAGTTTCCTACTTTAGCAGGTTTGGCTAAGTCGCTGCCAATTCCGACTGCAACGGCTCCACTTTTGATCCACTCTTTTGCATTTTCAAGATTAACTCCGCCTGTTGGCATAATTGAAACTTGCGGAATGGGACCTTTAATTGATTTCACGATTGATGGTGAGTAATGATTTCCCGGGAACATTTTGACAATTTCTGCACCGTACTCCATCGCCGTTTTCATTTCCGTTACTGTCATGCAGCCCGGCATGTAAGGGATTTGGTACCTGTTGCACAGGATGGCGGTATCTTGATCAAAACAAGGACTTACAACATATTTTGCCCCAGCAAGTATCGCAATCCGAGCTGTCTCACTATCTAAAACGCTCCCGGCACCAACGAGTAAGTTTTTAAACTCAGGCTTTTTCGCCAAAGTCGAAATAACATCTGCTGCCCCAGGCACGGTAAACGTTACTTCAATCGATCTAATTCCACCTTCCATACAAGCACTAGAAGTCTGGATGGCTTCCTCTTCACTTTCTGTGCGGATAACTGCCACTACGCCAGACTCCACCATTTCCATTATGATCTTAGATTTTTGAATCATCGTATTTAACCCCTCAATCATTTTTTAAAATGTGACTACTACTTTGCGGATTTCATTAGGAGACTTTTCAATTAATGAGATCGCATCTTTAATCTTCTCTACTGGAAATTCATGTGTCACCATATCTTCTATTCCTAACGTCTTTTCATTGAATAATTGAATCACTTCAGGAAATTTATCCGTTTGTAATCGTGAACCGACAACCGTGACTTCCTTTTTCGTAATAGGCAACTGCGGAATACTAGAAGCAGCTGTATCAAATCCAAGCACGACCACATATCCAGCAGGAGAAACCACTTCAACGGCATCCTCAAATGTTTTCGGGATACAAACCGCATCGATGACAATGTTTGCCCCTTCGCCTTCGGTTATGCTCAATACTTTTTCTCTTACATCTTCCTTTGCGGCATTGATCGTGATATCTGCTCCCCAAGACTTTGCAAATTCTAGACGATCCTCACTTAGATCTGTAATCATACAGGTTGCGCCTTTTGCCTTGGCCATCTTCAAACAACAAAGACCAATTGGACCAGCACCCATGATTAACACCGTGTCTCCCTCTTTCACATTTCCACGCCAAGTGGCCTGTGCCCCAATTGTAAATGGCTCAACCAATACAGACTCTTTCCAATCTAAATCCTGACTCACTTTATGAACTAAGTAGTCTGGCATGACTAAGTATTCTTGCATTCCGCCTTCCAGGTGAACGCCATATACTTCTAACTTGCTGCAGACATTCTTTCTTCCCGTACGACAGGCATAGCATTCACCACATGTTTCAATGGGCTCTATGACTACTTTATCTCCAATAGAAAGGCCCGTCACATTAACTCCAATTTCTTCTACTTGACCTGTGACCTCATGCCCAATAATTCTGGGCAGTGTCGCTAATGGATTGGTTCCGTGGTAAATATGCATATCTGACCCGCAAATACCGACCATTTTCACTTTTACTAGTACTTGATTTGCCTCTGTTATGACTGGTTTTTCCTTTTCAATAATCGCAAGCTTATGTGCGCCTGTTACTTGAACAGCTTTCATGAAACACTCAACTCCTTTTAAAATTAGTCTAATAAGCTAGGTAAATACAGCGTTAATTCTGGTATAAATGCAACTAACAATAACACCAAAATACTAACAGCTAAGAATGGAATAAGAGCAACAGACGTCTTTCCTACAGATACCTTCCCGATACTAGAGGCAACAAATAGACAAACCCCGACTGGTGGTGTTGAAAGTCCAATAATTAAACCAAGAACCATCACTACTCCAAAATGGACAGGATCCATTCCTACTGACGTTGCTACAGGTAAAAGCACTGGGAACAAGATGACAAGTGCTGCGATCGTTTCCATAAAAGTACCGACAAAGAGCAACAGTAAAATAATCAGTAAGATGACAACAATCTTACTATCCGAAATCGATAGAATCGTCTCTGCCACTAATTGAGGAATTCTTTCACTCACTAAAATCCATCCAAATAAATTTGCCAAACCAACTAGAATCATAATCGAAGCTGTGCTCTTCATTGATTCCAATAAAATAGCAGGAATTGCTTTTACTTTAAGATCCCTATACACAAATAAACCGACTATCAACGCATAAACAACCGCAACAATAGAGGCTTCCGTTGGTGTAAAGTAACCGCCCAAGATTCCGTACATAATGACAACGGTCATCATTAGAGCCCAAAAAGCATCCATAAATGATTTTCCAATGACTGATAACTTTTGTTTTTCTCCTTTTGGATACTTTCGCTTAACGGAAATAATGTAGACGGCGATCATCAAACCAATCCCTAAAAGTACTCCTGGGATGGCCCCCGCTAAAAAGAGATCTCCAATAGAGACACTTGCTAACGTACCAACAATAATTAATGGCAATGAAGGCGGAATAATTGGACCAATGGTTGATGATGATGATGTAACAGCAGCAGAGAAATCAGCATCATAACCTTGTTTTTTCATGGCTGGAATTAAAACCGATCCAATACTGGCTGTATCTGCTAAAGCTGTACCAGATATACCTGCAAACCCCATTGAAGATCCTACATTTGCAAGCCCTAACCCACCACGGATATGGCCTACGATATTATTGGTAAACTGAATAATTCTTTCCGTAATTCCCCCTGCATTCATTAAACTCCCTGCCAAAATAAAGCCCGGAATACACAAAAGAACAAAAGAGTTTAATCCACCAAACATTCTTTGTGGAATAATCGATAAAGAAATATCCGCCATCAACAAGTAGATGACCGAAGAGATGCCTAAACTAAAAGCAATTGGCACACCTAAAAAGATTAATAATATAAATGAAACAAATAGTACAAGCGCTAGCATTCGTCTTCACTCTCCCTTTGGAGCCCTCTAAAATAGTCAATCATATGGAGAAATGCATAAACTCCAATGAATAACATCGTAATAAAAATACACGCATGGATGATCGACATGTCTATTGCCATTGTTGCAGACGTTTGGCCACGGCCAATTCCGATAAATTTATACCCCCAATACGAAACGACGGCACTAAATAATACAATGGTCAAATAGATGAATCCCTCATAGATTTCTCTTACTCTTTTAGGAAGATAATTGAGCAATAGATCTACATTGATAAATTCTTTGTCTTTTAATGCCAACGGAGCACCAAAGGAAACTGAAAATAAAAATAAAAACCGTGATAATTCTTCAGTCCAAACAAAAGTCTGTGGTAAATAGCGGGAAACAATTTGGATAACAACTACAATGATTAAAGCTATAAAACATAGAATTGTAGCTATTTCTAAGGTGCGGTTTAATATTTTTGTACTCCTCACTTTTCTTCAATCCTTTACCAATAAATTAGGTACACCACTCACTTCATGATTGTTCATTTATTTGATAGTAGCGGTGTACCTTCTATATTTCAAGTATGACTATTCTACTCCCAAGATTTGTTCGTAAAGAGAATACTGTTCTTCAGATAAGCTTTCTTTTATAGCAGGCATCATCGCTTCACGGAATGCATCTTGATCAACATCACTATTGAAATTCATTCCTTTTTCCGTTAACTCTGCACGATAGTTCTCAAATTCTGCATCAAATAGTTCTTTACCGTAAGTTTGAGCTTCTTTTGCAGCTGTTAAAACGCCTTCTTTTAACTCATCAGATAAACCATTGAACTGTTCATTTCCTACTAAAATATAAATCCAAGAGTAAACGTGTTCTGTTTCATTGACATAATCTTGTACTTCAGCAAAACCAGCACTATGAATTAAGTCTAGTGGGTTTTCTTGACCATCAATTACACCTTGTTGTAATCCAGTAAATACCTCGTTAAAGTCCATGACTTGTGGTCTTGCACCTGCTGCTTCCCAAACACTTAAGAACAATGGAACGTTTGGTACACGCATTCTAAAATTCTTTAAATCTTCAGGTGTTGAAATCGCTTTATTTGACGTTAAGTTACGAGGTGCACGTGTGTGATAGTAAAGTGGTGTTAAACCGACTTTTTCGATAATCTCATCTTCAATTTGTTGACCGATGTCCCCTTCAATGACGTTTACTAAGTGATCTTCACCTTTAAAAGCATAAGGTACTGCCATAAGTGCTGCTTTTGGAGCCCAGTTTGCCATTGTTTCTCCAGAAATAACTAAGTCCGCCGAACCTGCTTTAATACTGTTGATTGTATCCGTTTCCCCACCTAGTTGGTTGTTAGGATAGATTTTAATTTCGATTTGACCATCTGTATTTTCACTTACCAACTCACTGAATTTCTCTGCTGTTTTATGCCATAGGTGATCTTCAGCTGCCACATGTCCGAATTTCCAAGTAATCGTCTCACCTGCTGCTTCTTGAGCTGAATCGCCACTTCCATTTTCTGTCTCTGATGAAGATTCATCAGATCCACATGCTGACATTACAAACATTGCTGCAAAAACGGCTGGTAAAAATTTTGATTTTTTCACTCTAAATCCCCCTAAAATGTTAGATTATTAGTACTAGCTTTTTGGAAACCGACTAACTTTTGTTAAGTTCAACCACCCCCCTGGATAATATCCATTCATGATCATGTCTTATCTTTCAATAAATTCTTTCTCTCCTAATTTGATCAGAACATCCTCTAGGTATGGCAGCCCTTCATTATCACCTTTAATACTTACAACTATTGAGCCAATCACGTTTGCAAACTTTAATGTTCTCTCTAACGGCCAATTATTTAAGACACCGTAGACAAATCCTGCATCAAAGCCATCTCCCGCTCCGACAGTATCAACAACCTTTTTAGGCACAATTGGAGCAACCTCTATATACTTGCCGTCATGGTAGCCAATGGCTCCTTTATCACCAAGTTTAATGGCTGTATAAGAAATCCCTAACTTTTTACATTCATTTATGATTTCTTTTGGTTGATTCGTTCCAAGTAAGAGCTTTGCTTCATCTAACCCTGTTAACAAAATGTCCACGTGAGGCAGGAATTGAAGTAATACTTCTTTCGCTCTTTCTTTCGTCCACAACTTTAAACGAATATTTGGATCAAACGAAATGAGCATATTTTGTTTTTTAGCTTCTGAAATAGCCGTATGAATTATCTCAATGTTTTTTTCATCAATAGCTGGAAAAACACCTGTAATATGCAGTAATTTAGCGCTCTCAAAATAGGTGCTTTTAATGCTATCAGGCGATAAAGTTAATGTTGGTGAATTAGAACGATAGTAAAAGGTGCTTCCTTCTCCACCCTCCATAATCTCTTTAAAATTTAAAGAGGTAGGAAAACCATCGACTAACTTTACTTCTGACACATCAATTCCCTCTCCACGAACAGTGTTGAAAATATGCTTACCGAACTCATCATTTCCAAGCCTGCTAATCCAACCAGTCTGTAAACCGAGTCTCGAACAGCCAATCGCAAAATTTAACTCTGCCCCGCCAACTTTTCGTTCAAACGATTGAACAAACCTCATGGGTCCCGTTGAACTGGGATTAAACGTAATCATTGCATCGCCTATTGTAATGACATCTTTCATTGTGCTTCACACCTTCCAAAGAACCTATTAAAATGGATTGATCACTCTAAAAGTAATCTGGGTACTTTTTATTTAATGCCTTTCTGTCAATGACAACTAAATTTAAATGTTCACGGACAACCTTCTCGGCACGCACCGGATCTTTCGCACGAATCGCATTTACAATCTCATGGTGTTGAGCAATAATTTCATCCGTATTTAATTCTTCAGATATACTTAAAAATCTCATTCGATTAAAATTAATGCTCATCATATTTTGCAGCACATTCCAAATTCGTGCTTTGTTACACTCTTTGAAAATAATGGAATGAAAATCATCGTCCAGATCATAGAACTCTTTATACTTTTTTTCACTAATACACTTTTCTTGTGCCTCTAGGTTAGCTGTCATGAGCTGAAAACTTTCTTCAGTAAATAGCTCACATGCGAGTATCGTCGTAGCTACTTCTAAATGCTCCCTCATAAATCTTGTTTCCTCTAAATGATCTAAATCAATTAAAGAAACAATCGATCCTTTCTGAGGGAAAACGGTTACTAAATCCTCTTGAGAAAGTTTTAAAAAGGCTTCTCTCACAGGCGTTCGACTTACTTGTAACCTTTCAGCTATTTCATTTTCACTAATTGATTTACCTGGTGGCATCTCTAAGCTAACAATTTCTTTTTTCAGATATTCATATACTTTTGTTCCCATCGAGGTGTTTTTTCTATTTGAAAAATCAATAACAGTCATTTTTTTACCTCCAGATACATGAAACGAAGTAGAATTCGTTTTCTTCCATACTTGTATACTAGTATATAAGTGAAAGCGTTGTCAATTACTTTTTTTTTACTTTTTCGATTACATCTGCGATAGAATAGCTGTAGTGTATACAGATAGCTACTCCCGAGAAGCGCCGGGACGGTTCCACAAAAAGAAAAGGACGGTGTGTCAACCGCCCCTTTCGAACTTCACTTTTTCATATACCATTTTTGGGCGTTCGAAAATAATACATTTTCTGCCCCCTTTTCACCGAGCACTTCGTAAATCAATTCGATATCCTCAACTTGAAATGGCCTCTTAGCCCTGGTTGAAGGAAGATCCGTACCAAACAGTAACGCTTCTGGATTCACACTATAAATGGACTTTAGTGTTTGTTTAATGTTAAAGTCTACCCGACCAAATCCTGAAGCCTTTACCCTTACTCCATGATCCACTAGCTCAAATAACTCCGATTGTCCTTCTTCTTCCAAGCCTAAGTGGTCAATGATCACAGCTGGAAGCCGCTTAATTAATGCTGCGATTCCGTTTAACGAAGGAGAGGCAATATGTAGTTCGACATGCCAGTTTGCCAAGTCATAGACCCGATTGGCCAGGCGTTCTAGATAATCCGGGTCTGCTGAGAGGCCATTGTAAATGTTGAACCTGATCGCTCTTACTCCGTGTCTAGAAAGCTTGAGAATCTCCTCATCTGTCGTATCCTTCGGCAATTGTGTGACTCCTACAAAATTGGGTCCTAGTTTTTCTAGAGCCTCCATTAGGTAGGTTTGGTCATATCCTTGATAGGAAGCAGAGACAATGGCTCCACCTTTTATATTAAGTTCTTTTGCTCGTTTCATATATTCATTGAAAGGGAATGGATCTGGCAGAAACCCTCTATTTCTCTTAAGTGGAAACCTAGGATCAATAATATGAAAATGAGCATCAAAAATTGGATTCATAGTCGTTCCTTTCAAACTTTTTTATAAACTTTTCTTCTTGAACATACGTTGAAACAAAACCACTAATAAAGGCATAAATAGTGCCAATACGGTTAAAATCGCTAGTACGAATGAAATGTTAGACGCGTAAACAAAAGAAACGGGCCCATCTGACATCGTCACGGCTCTTCTGAAGTTTTTCTCCATGTCCGCACCGACAATAATCGCTAAGATTAAAGGGGCAATCGGAAAATCTAATAACTTAAACAATAACCCTAGTACACCAAAAATTAAGAGAATATAAAAATCAACCGTACTATATCCTAGAGTGTAGGCTCCAATGAAAGATAAAATAATGATCAATGGATACAAAACTTTAGGTGGAGTATCTAACACTTTCGTTAAGACACTAATCAAAACAATATTAATAATGACTAACATAATGTTTCCGATAAACATACTGTTAACAAGTGTGGAAATTAATACGGGATCGTTTTGAAACAACAAGGGTCCTGGTGTGATCCCAATCATGATTAATGCCCCTAACATTACGGCTGTTGCTCCAGAGCCTGGAACTCCTAATGTTAACATCGGAATCATCGCACCAACGCTGGCTGAGTTGTTCGCTGATTCCGGTGCTGCTAGGCCTTCGACGGCTCCTTTCCCGAACTCCTCTGGATGCTTAGAGAGCTTTTTCTCCGTTGTATATGCAAGCAAGGAGGCAACAACGGCTCCGGCTCCGGGAAGAACCCCGACAATGAAACCTAATGGACCGCTTCGAATAATCGGCCATTTCGAACGCCTCCATTGCTCCCTTGAGAACCAAATCTTCCCTATTTTATTTTCCATTTTGTCCTTAGGCTTTGAATTGTTGATGTTTAACATATTTTGAAAGACTTCTCCTAAAGCATATAACCCAATGATCACAACGAGAAAATTAATTCCATCAACGAGATGAGCTATCCCAAACGTATTTCGATAAACCCCTGTTTGCAAGTCAACACCAATCGTACTAATTAACAATCCCAAAAACACGGACGTATATGCTTTGATCAACTGCCCACTTGAAGAGGAAACAAAGGCGGCAAGTGCAAATAACAATAAAAAGAAATATTCAGTTGGACCAAAATTCAGAGCAAACTTCGCTAATGGCGCTGCTAAAAAAATAAATCCAATGACAGCAATGACCCCGCCAATTAAAGAAGCTACCGCAGATATGGCTAATGCAGGTCCTGCTTCACCTTTTTTGGCCATTGGATACCCATCAAAAGTCGCGGCGATCGCCGTTCCGTCTCCGGGTGTATTAATTAAAATCGAACTTCTAGACCCGCCATACATCGCACCATAGTATATAGCAGCCATTAGGATAAGAGCACTGGTCGGATTCATCCCAAAGGTTAGCGGAATTAAGACCGCAATCCCTGTAGCTGGCCCAAGTCCAGGTATAATTCCAATCACCGTACCTAAAAACGCACCTACGAGTAACCACCATAAATTACCTGGTTGAAGAGCAATAAATAACCCATCCAACATTGTTTGTATTTCCAACTTTATCCCCCCTTTTCGTTAAGGTAGATTCACCTTTAAGGCAATGTTAAATAAGTACCAAAATGTAAAGGATGATAGCAAAGCCACACTTACATTTAAAACCCACCTCTTAGGGCCGTTCAGATAAAACATTAACGCCCCTAAGAAAAGAATCGTCGAGAACAAAAAGCCGATTGTTTCAAATAAAAAGGAGTAGATTAAACAAAGAACAATGATCGTTCCAATAATCTTTACGCTTTTCTTTTGAACGAGCCTCTTTAAATCTTCACTGTCTACCAGTTGTTTCCGCATTTCTTGGACCAAGTAGGCGATACTTAGAATAAATAAGCCAACGGACGTAAATAGTGGAAAGTAGAGTGGCTCGCTTGGATTACTTAAGCTTGCTGTCTCAATTGAAAAGGTATTTATGAAAAAGAAGATACTAATTAACATTAAGAAAATAGGCATTCCATAACGAACTGCATTCAATTTTGGTCTCTCCTTTCTCATAATAGAGCTAAGAGTTAATCAATTAACTTTGCACTTTGTAGTAACTCTCTAGCATTATCATTTTGTTGCTCTAAGAATTCTTTTGTCTCTGCACTATTTTTATAATAGTTAGACATACCTGTATTTTTTAAGAACGTTCTCCATGTTTCTGTTTCAACCATTTCAGCAAACTTGTCTTCCCAATACTTCACTTCTTCTTCTGACATGTTAGGAGGACCTACGATACCTCTCCAGTGAGGGAATTCTAAATCAATACCAGCTTCTTTAAATGTTGGAACTTCCGGTAGCTCTTCAATACGCTCACTTGAGCTTACAGCCAAAATATTAACTGAACCTACTTCATGATGTTCAGCAAGAGCTGCTACTCCGTGTGTCACGACGTTAACATGACCACCAAGTAACGCATTTGTAACTTCCCCACCACCTTCATAAACGACAATATCTAGCTCAGAAGGATCGATTCCGGACATTTGAGCAGCTTGCAAAAAGAGTAAATGGTGATCCCCACCCAAACTTGGGCCAAATGCTAGCTTAAGAGATTTTGGATTTTCGCGAAGTTGATCAAACACTTCCTCTAAACTTTCCAATCCTGACTCGGCATTTACCGCTAAAACAAGCCATTCAGATGCTAATGTCACAATGGGTGTTAAATCTTCGTATGATAAATCACTCTTGTCACGTAAATAGTTGGTTAAAAGTAAACTTGTCGTCAAACCGACAGAATGACCATCTTTTTGTTTCTTAATATGCTGCCAAGCAACCTCTCCACCGCCACCAGACTTATTGGCCACGATGATGTTTTGTTCCATTAGCTCTTCTTTTGTTAACGTATCTTGTACCGCGCGTAATAATCGATCATTCCCGCCTCCTGCAGATGAAGGAACAACGAGCTCAACATTTTTTTGAGGAAAGCTCCCCGTCTGCGACGAACAACCTACCACCATAAATAACAAAGCAATGACTAATAGTTTTAATTTCATCTTACCCACCCCTTAAATAAATTAATTAAAACGCTTACTAAAACAAAAATAATAATGACAAAAGATCTAAAATGCACGAATACGATTTCAAAAGTTTCTTGTTTGGGTCATTTAGAACCAAACAAGTTTCGCGATTATGATTCTGAGCTTAGAACTGATTTATATTTGTACATATCCCCGCGATAGAAGGATGCTCCAGCTAACACACAACCATATAACTCCACTCGTAAATCGACACTTCTGTACAAAATAGGAGACCCTGTTGAAACATTAAGTGTTTCAGCAACCTCGTCATTCGCCAAAATCGCCTCAATCTCGATCTCACCCTCGGAGAAAACCCAACCAAATTTCATTAAGAAAATATGAGAGAATGAATATTGAACATATTCATCATCGCTAATTTGCTCCCCATACTCTTTTAAAAGGTATCGATTATCAATAACAACGGGAATGTCTTCAGATAAACGCAGTCGCTTAACTTGGTACACGTCATCCCCAGGACTAACTCCAAGCTTATCCGCAACTTCTTCGGGACAAGGCACCACGCCTCTAAATAGTAACTGAACGGTAAAATTCTTTTCTAGATACCATCCCTTAAAAAAAGTATTTAACTTAGCAATATCCGTTTTCAATTTATCCTTCCGAACAATAAAGGTACCTCTTCCTTGAATACGCTTCAACAATCCCTGATCAACCAACATCTGAACGGCCTGACGAATCGTCATCCTAGATACATCAAACATCTTAATTAACTCATCATCACTCAAAAACTTGTCTTTACCCTCTTTATATAATTCATCTACTTTCACTTTTAAATGTTCAGAAATTTGAACATATTTGGGAATTGGAGAATTATTATTAATCATTTAAACCCCTCCTCACAGTCTAGATATCTAGATGAATTATAACAAAAAAAATAGAACATCACCATTCAATTCCCATCCCACTCAATTAATCTATACATCTAGATGACTTGATCTTATCTTATACGATGACTCAATAGGAAGTCAATATATTCGTAATGTTTTTTTAGTTTTAGCTACTTCTTGGCTAAAGACTACTCCTCTTGGAAGAAGCCCCGGGACGGTTCGAGACTGGTGAAAAAGTCCATTTTCATTTGATGAATTGTGTTCAACTACAACAAACGGCACCTTATTAGATGCTATATGTCTATATATGGTATTCCGAATAATAGTTTTTGTTTCACTGATCTCGAACCGTCCCCGTGCTTCCCTTTACATTTCCCCCTTTCCACTCATCTCCTCCGGTTATCAACCTCAAATAGCCGGAGGGAGTTCCAACCGGCTATTTGACAAATGCGATAAACATCGTAACAATCAATGTACCGAATTGAAATAGCATGTTCATTGCTTCATGTGTCACCATTATTTGAGCGTTTTCCCTCGACAAAATATTACAAACTTCGAGGAGTGACAGGCACCATATCCACAGGCACCTATCCAAACGATGCCTGATATAGGCTAAAAAGAATGATTAGTTTTTCATATAATTAACTTTTTTGCGATCATCTAAAATGTAATAGCCTCCTCCCACTTCAAATTTGTTGCCATCAATTGAATAAACTCTATAGGTCTCTCCTTTTTTTAGCTTGCGATATTCCATGCCTTGAGGTGTGTATAGTGGAGTATCTTGCAAAGTCGTAACGAACCCGACAAAGAATAATACGTTATGGTCATTCTTTATATAATAGCCTCCTCCCACTTCGAATTTCCCTTGATCAAAGTTGTATACTCGAATCAACTCATTTGTCTTTATCTTACGGTGAGCTTGCCCATCCGGCCTGTAAAGTGTCGTTTCATTTCTGATACTTAACCTTCCTATTAGTAATTTCATTTTGTCATATTCGTGTTTTACAAAATAACCGCCGCCCACATGATAATAGTGACCTTCAACTCCATATGTACGGTAAAATTCATCCCGACGTAACATCCAGGCTTCTGTATAGGAACCATTAGCTTCTTTTTTCATTAATGGTACGGACTGACGGATGTGTAGTCTTGCAATCGGATGTCTATGATTCACATCCCAAAATCCAGAATAAATTTCAAATGGTGGATATAATTCGTCAATATTATCTCCATTCAGCCATTGCTTATAATAATCCCATGTATCTGGCGTTTCATGTAAAAGGGCCCAGGAACCCGTGCCCTTGATGTCAAACTTTCGCGGGGCATGTAATTTCGCTTTGATCGATTTTTCATTTTCATACCAAATGACATAATCGCCTTCAGTTAGTTTAGTTGCCCCTACAAATGTACTTTGTCCTTTTGGGATAGTAAAGGTGACATAGGGGGTTTGCGATTGTTCGTCATACAAAAATTGACCATTAAACTGCTTTGCAAGTGGACTAACTTGCCTGTTCGAAATCCCTCGTCCATACAGATTCACTCCTTCTAACGTCGGACCATCTAACTTCCACATCCTCCCGTAAAACGGAAGTCCATTAACGACTTTGTTATTCGGTACAGCTTGATTGAGTGCATATTGTATAGACCGCTCAAAAAAAGAGAGACTCGAGACAGGACCAACAGGACTATCCGGAGATTCCCAGCTTTCGTCATACGCCATAATCATTAAATAATCAGCGTATCCTGATAACCCTTTGTAATCATAAAAACCATGCCACCCGGTTTGCCAACCATTTGGATTAGCTGCTACAGCAACCGATACTTCTTTATCATTTGGGATATATTGGCGTAAAAGCCTAATGAAGTCGGTATGCTGATCTCTATACGTATGACCAATACCTTCTATATCAACATTTACCCCGTCTAAATTATACTTTTGGATCGCAGCTGCAACATCTTGAGCTAGCATTTCTCTATTCTCAAGTCCGTTTATACCAGCCATACGATTCCAGTGATTTGCTAAAAACGGAACGACACGAACTCCTCGTTTATGCATTTCATCAATAAATGACGTTTGCAGTCTCCATGTAATCTCTAATTGACCGTCTAGATTTAAGTCAAAGTAGTTTGGTGAAACAACATGAAGACTTCCTTTTGTATCATCAACTTGCTTTACATACGTACTCGGACTACCAAAAAAGAGATAGGACATATTGAACTTTTCTACATCAGCTAAAGATTTACCTGAAAATAGGAAAATAACTATTATCATTATCGCAAACAAACTTACTTTTTGTGCTTTCATCTGCACTCATCCCCTCATTTCATAAAACTGTTTATGGATAAGTTGCCTCGAATAAATAATGTCCTCCTTCCTTTGAAACAGAATAATGAACTCCTCCGTAGGTAAAAGTTGTATTTTGCACTGCTGTTACGTCAGCATTGGGACCGACTCCAACACCTGCCAGCAGAATATCAATATCGGATAACGAATCAACCGAATTCGTAATCAACACCATTTGCCACCAGGCAGATATCATTAATAGATGGTCTGAGCTTGTAAAACCATTCTCGACTACTTGAATCCGATTAATGTGTTCCCTATCTTTAAAAAGTTTTAACTGTAAATGACCGTGATCTAGTAAGGCTAGGTAGTATGGTTCATTTTCAACTTTTTGCAGGGAAACAATATAATTCTCTAAGGTGTATTCATCTGAAATTGCATTCCATCTCTCTTGAAATTCACTGAAGGGAAGTGGCTTTGCTTTTGGCTCCTCATGTTGATAGTCGTCCTTTCCCACTTCTTGTTGATAGTCGTCGCCAGATCCTTCATTAATCTGGTCCTCTTTACTTAATGTTCGATGTAATGAATTTTGTGTTTTTTCATAGGTTCCTTGGTCCTGTTCGTCGATAGGTGGAGTCATGCATCCACTTAGGTTTAGAACCATGAAAATCAGGAACAGCTTATGTATATTGCGTATCATCCTATCCCTCCACTTTCACTGATAGTTTTATTAGCTTCTTCAGGATTGACTTACTTTATTTATCTGATTTTTACTTTTTTGATTTCTCTTTCTCCTTTTTTCATATTTGAAATAAGGTTAGATTTACATGCAATTGAGATTCGCTTACAATCATGCTTTATCTTGATACGTTTAATTAGCGTTTAGCTTTACTTGGAATCAAAGTTTTTTTAGGATACAGATAATTCGTACTACCTCAAATTTGATTTGGAACTTTTTAAAAAAGAGTTATATAATATATTGTCTACTAATTTTTCATCGAATCCTCTAGTGAAGTTTTTCGAACTTTGTCACACCTACAGCTTTATCAAGTATAATAATAATTGGGTGAATATGTATAAATGAAATGTAGTGGATCAATGTCGTAATACGTTGTCCAGGAATTACGATTGCGTCGTGACAATACCCATTCCGTTCTCCCCCATCTACCGAGCAATTATTTACAAACCCCTTTTTCGATTCAGCTTGTTGAATTTCCTTGCAAAAAAAACCGTCCACCTTGTTGCTTTTGGTTTATTGCGTTATATTTATTTTCAAGTCTAGGGGTCAAAGGGGGAAACTGATGTTCGACTGTTCTATCCTACGCTGAATAATGAATGTACGGTTTTTATCCCATCTTTATTTAGTTTCTACCTATAAGGAGATATTTTGTACAAATTCGGATTGGATTAGTAAATGATAAAGGATTATTTGTTAAACAAAGGTTTGCTGTGGCGATAAAAAAATGAGCTTCCCAATTACCCGTTGTTTGCAACACCTTAATTAGGAAGCTCACCCAAGCTACCTGAAAGGACGAATCATCATGTTAAAATGGATAGTAGCTGTATTTATTGTCATTGGCCTTGTAGGATTTTTCGGTTATCAATTTGTTATTAGCAAGGGCTCTAATCTATTAGTTGATCGAGTCGTCAATCAAATAAACAATGATGAACTCCAGCAATTAATCGATGATCCAACATTCCAGGCATTCACTTCAAATGTTGATGTCAACACAGACAAAGACCTTCCTTTTGAAACAAAAGAAGAAGCGTTAAAAGTCGTACTCAAAGAATTCTCGATGAGTGAGATTACCGATGTAGCCACCAAAGCTCAAAAAGGTGAAATAAATGTTGCCGAGGTAGAAGCGCTCCTCCAAGAACGTTTCACAGAGGAAGAAATCGAAGCGTTGAAGATCATTGCTATTAAGGAAATACAAGCTAAACAATCTAAGTAACGATGAAAGCTAATGATTTTTTCATTGGCTTTTTTACTTGTATTAAATGTTGCAAAGGTAAAGTCAAAGCTATAGTACTAAAAGCCGCCTCCAAAAAAACGAAAGCACAGGATCGCTCTCCCACGCTCTCGTTTTACCTTAACCCCATTCAATATGATTGCTGCCTTTATTTTTTTACAAGCGTCGTTTGAATCTCTTGTTCCTCTAAGAAGTCTTCGGCAAAGGTTTCTGAGTCAAACGCAGAAGAAAGAACAAACGTTAAATTCTCGACATCAGGGTCTTCAACCACGACTCCAAATTGACTTTCTTGCTCAACCCCACTTAACATCGTCGAACCTGAATTATCTTCTGTCACAAAGTCATCAGTAATTAAATCAATTTGAGTACTTCCGGCAGCTAACGTATGTACGCCGGTAAACTCGATCGAGATATCGGTGTTATTTTTCTTTGTTTCTGTTCCAATCACCGCATAAACGGATTCAGGGAGTTCGCTCACGTCATCAACACCCATTCCCCACATCAATTGAAATTCTCCATCTTCTGTATAATCTTCTATTTTAACAAGTTTGATATTCGTTAATTCGTAATCGACACTTTCATTTCCTTCTAGGACAAATGGCTCTGCTTCACTGAGGACTGTAACGGTTCCGTAATCATGAACATAGCCTAATTCTTCATTTCCACCTTCTTCTCCGTTTTCAGTCGTTTCTTCTGGAATTTCTTCAACGATTTCTTCTTGTTCAGCAGGTGGAGCAGTCTCTTCTTCCGTACCTCCACAGGCTGCTAAAAATAAGAGCATCGACATTGCTACTAGTACTTTTTGATATCGTTTATGCACAACAATCTCCCTTTCTGATCTATACTGTTACATCATATACTTTCCTATTCTCTTTATTTAATAAGTCTTTTTAAAAAAATCTTATGTAACAGGAGCTGTTGTAGTTCTTCTAGTAAAGGAGATAGGGGGAGGTTAAGCCATGTGGGTTGGTTGCAATCGATTAGCATAGGTGGCAAAGTGACTTTGATGTTGTTACTTAAGGATTTAGGATGTGATTGAGGATTGACTAGGTTCGTTTAATTCAGAAAAATGCTATTGAGGGATTCGATGAGCTTCTTGACGACCGCTTCCTTGATGATTGGCCTTTTCGGGCTTTATTCGCCTCTTTAACGACCGCTTCCCCTCATTACTGGCCTTGACGGGCTTTATTCCGCTTCTTTAACGACCGCTTCCTCTCATTACTGGCCTTCCCGGGCTTTATTCCCCTTCTTTAACGACCGCTTCCCCTGATTATCTAGTAATTTGGGTGCCTTACCCCCGCCCCGGTGCGATGAAGCAATAAAGCTATACTGTTTAAATGGCATTGGGGTCATTAACAAGGGATTCATTCAGTTGAAACAAGGGGAGCTGTGGTTTTAGAAAAGAAGAAGGAATTTAAGGGGCTTGGTGCAGCTATTGGATTGATCTAGCTACCCATTTGTCTAAAACCGTTATTCGGTTTGACAGGTGGTTGATGGTTCGACAGGCGGTTGATGCTTTCACAACTGGACGTCCAGAGAATAACGTCAGGCAGTCGGTTTGGGTTCTAAACAAGCTGAAGGAATGTAGCTATCATTTCTAGCAACATTCCTTTAAGAGCCTCTAGTCATACCCATTGCTAGAGGCTCAATCTCATAATTAGTATCATTCAGTTTCAGTTTCACTTTCATCCACTATCTATTAGGCAACCGGTCCTACTCAAACCATTCCGGCAACCACAGTGTAAAGAACGGTACATAAGCAATTAAAAGGACAACGACAATCCCTGCTACAAAGAATGGAAGAATGTCTTTAATCGTTTTCTCAATTCCAACCTTGGCAATGTAACACGAAATAAATAGCGTTGCCCCTACTGGTGGTGTGAACATTCCTAAGGCAAGACTGACGAGCATGACAATGGCAAATTGCATCGGATCCATGCCAATCTCTGTTGCGATTGGGAAGAAGATCGGGATAAATAAGAACAAGTTAGGAACAAGCTCCATCACCATACCGGCTACTAGCATGATCGCAATTAAAACAAGTAGCAATGCCCATGCCGGTAATCCAAATCCTTGCAGCATCCCTGCAATCAGTTTGGGAATCCCTTCTGAGATTAACACCCAAGTGAAGATCATCGATGTACAGACCGTGACCATGACGACACTTGTGCCGTGGATCGTCTCTTTGAGCGAGATCATTATATTTTTAAAGTTGAGGCTGCGGTAGATAAACAATCCAACTAATAACGCGTAAATAACGGAGAGTGCAGCTGCCTCTGTTGCGGTTGCAATTCCGAGCACAATTGAACCTATGAGAATGACCGGCAGCAACATCGCCCACGATGCTTTTTGCAGGTTTGTCGCAAATTCTTTAAAGGTTGGCTTACTCTCTCTAGGGTAGCCTCTTTTTACGGCGATCATAACGGTTGTAAGTAAATATATAAGTCCAATTAACAAACCTGGTAAAATACCAGCGATAAACATTTTCGCGATAGAGAGGTTGGATAACCAGGCAATGATAATCATTGTACTACTTGGCGGAATGATAATCCCAACAACCGAACTCGATGCATTAATGGCCGCTGAAAAAGACGCGGTATAGCCTTTTCGCTTCATTTCTGGAATCAGGACACTTCCTGTTGAGGCAGCGTCGGCTACAGATGAGCCTGAAACACCCGCCATTCCCATACTAGTCACAACAGATACACAGCCAAGCCCACCTGGTAATTGGCGAACCATCGAATCCGCTACATTAATAATACGGTGTGCGATTTTCCCGTGAATCATTAAGTTCCCAGCAAGAATAAAAAAGGGAATCGCTAAAAAGGCGAAGGATTGTGTATTTGAAAAGAATCGTTGAGCAACCATTTCAAGCGGGATTCCGGCAACCATAATGTACATTAACGCTGATGCGCCCATCGCAAAGGCAATCGGAACTCCAAATACTATTAAGGCAAAGAAACTAGCGATCATGACCCAAATCATTTAATACATCCTCCTCTCTTGGTGGTTCTAGACGGTTCATCAAAATCAAGACAATTTGGTAGATAAGAATAATCGTGATAAAAGCGAACGACACGGTCAACGAAGCAAATAACCATGCTCTTGAAATTCTTAACATCGGCATCACCTGATTCACAACTGATTCGGCTAGTCGATAACTTGATAACATCATGTAAACCGAGAAATAAAGCATGACCAGCTTTGAAAACAAGAAAGCCCATCTTTGCATAGCCGGTGGCAATTTTTCACGAAAGACATTGATCGAGAGATGCCCTTCATTTTTTGTTACTGAAATGGCCGCGACGAAAATGACCCATGGAAAGAGAAGCATCGTTAATTCATTTGAAAACGTAAGCGGCAAACTGAATGCATAACGACTGACTACCTCAGCAAACACAACTAGCGTTAACAGGACCATCATGATACTAGCAAGAACATCAATGACATCAATAAAGCGGTCGATCATGGCAGCAATGATGTTTTTCTTTTCTGTTTCCATAAAAAATCCCTCCTTATGCAAGAATGAGGCCCCGATGAGGCCCCATCTAACAAAGCTATTTACTAAACACTCTATTATTTCCGGTATTCTTCAAGAAAGCTCTGCATTTGCTCGATAATATCTGCACCCATAACGCTTTCTACTTGTTTGTAAACGGGTTTAACAGCCTCTTGGAAAGGTGCTAAATCCGGATAAGTCACTTCTTTAAATTCTGCTTCCGCTCTTTCAAGATAACCTGCCTCATCTCGTTCAATAATAGCACGTGAAGCTTCTTTTGCTTTTTCAGATCCTTCAAGAACGACTTGCTGTAACTCAGCATCCAATCCGTTAAATACATCTTGGTTAATAATTAAATAACAGTAGTAGTACGTGTGATTGGTAATCGCTAAATAATCTTGAACTTCATGCATATTTTGATCAAAAATATTCATTAACGGATTAAATTGTCCATCAATTACACCTTGTGAAAGTCCACTGTAAATTTCCGTATAGGCCATCGTTGAAACCGGTGCTCCTAACGCATTAAACGTTTCAATTAAACTAACGTCGTTTGGTGATCTCATCTTGATCCCTTTTAAATCTTCTGGTGTGTTAATCGGACGAACATTGTTTGTAATTTGAGTAAATCCAAGTTCGACGTCTGCCAATGCTTTAAATGAATGCTCGTCACTTAATTCCTTTAAATGATCGCCTACAGGTCCATCTAAAAGAGCATGTGCTTCTTCAGATCCTTCTGTTAAAAACGGCAATGATAAGGTCGCGTATTCAGGAATCACATTCGCTAACTCATTCGCACCTGGAATGGCCATTTCAAGGGCACCGACTTGAACGGCATCGATCATTTCTGGAGAGCTTGCGTACGTTTCATTTGGGAAAAATTCAATTTCAATTCGACCATCTGAATGCTCTTCTACATACTCTTTAAACGCTTTTGCCGCTTCTCCTTTTGCATCGTCATCGACACCAGAGTTCCATCCTAACTTCCACGAATAGGTCGGTTGGTCCGTATCAGTTGCCGGCGCCTCCGCTTGTTCATCTCCGCCTCCACAAGCAGTAAGACCTGTCATTGCTGCAATTGCGATAACACCTAACCATTTCATCTTTTTCATTTTTGTTCTCCTCCATTGTCTTCGCATAGTTGCTCAATTAAATTTTTTAATACGTGAATGGTTTGAACACAATCACCAAGTGATGACCACTCTTTCGGATTATGGCTAATCCCATCTTTGCTTTGCGTAAAGAGCATCGCCATTGGTACATAACGACCAACGACCATCGCATCATGACCAGCTCCACTTGGTAAGAGGTAAGGACTCAATCCTAGTGAGTTTTCAACCGCTGTTGCTGCCTTCTCTCTCATTTCGTCACTGATCACAACTGGTTTTACATTTAACGTTTCGTTTATCATTACGTCAATCTCGTACTTAGCTGCTTTTTCTTCAGCAGCTTTTATCACAAGACGAACGACCTCATCTTTTGTATGTGCTTGAATGTCGCGAATATCAACAGTCAATCTCACTTCACCCGGGATCACATTGACCCCATTAGGACGAACTTCTACTTTCCCAACCGTTGCCACTGCTGATGAACTAACGGTTGGAGGAAAATCCTTCACACTCGCAATAAATTCACTTGCTGCAATTAAAGCATCTTTCCGATCATTCATTGGTGTATTACCAGCATGACCAGCCTCACCTTTAAAGGAGATATTTAACCAGGAAGGACCAGCAATTCCCGTAACAACCCCAACTGGCAATCCTTCTTTTTCAAGACGTTTACCTTGTTCAATGTGAACTTCAACAAAAGCGGCAATGTCTGAGAGATCCCTTTTCGCTTCTGTAAAACTGTCTAGCGTTAATCCATCTCTGCCAACGACTTCTTCAAACGGATCGTCATTAAAGTCCCTCAACTGTTTCAGCTCATTGACATTAATTGCACCGACCATTGCCTGACTACCTAGCAGTCCTCCATTAAAGCGAGCACCTTCCTCATCTGTGAAAATGACGACTTCATACGGCTTGTCTGGTTGAAAGCCAGTTTCTTTCCATGAAGCAGCCACTTCAAGAGCTGCTAGGACACCAAGTGGACCATCAAAATGTCCACCCGTTGGAACACTATCAACATGAGATCCAGATAACACAGCAGATCGATCCTTTTGTCCCTCGTAACGACCAAAGACATTTCCTGCCCCGTCTTCTCTGACCACAAGTCCTGCTTCCTTCATCCACGTCTTCACTAACTCTTTTGCTTGACGCTCTTCTTTTGAAAAGGCCATTCGATTACAGCCTTCTTCATTCGTAAGACCAATTTTAGAAAGCTCGGCAAGTCTTTCTGCGACTCTCTTCCCATTCACTCCTGAATAATCCAAGGACGTGTCATACTCTTCTATCAATTTAGTCAAGAAACGTTCTTGAAACGACTGAGTTTGTGACACCTTAATACCCCCAATTACATTGCTTTCGATTCGTTCATGTACTTGAAATTATAAGATAATTCTTGAAATTAATTAATGTCGTTTAAGCACAAACATAACAATCGATATTTATCTGATTCCAACAACCTTAACTATTGAACTTTTAAATACTCGTATATATAAAGGCCCAATTGCAAATCAAATGCCTTTCTACCATCTAGCGAATCCAGATCGAGGATTTGTTTGATCGTGCGCAGACGATATTTAATCGTATTCGTGTGTACATAGAGTTTTTTAGCGCTTTGAACCATATTTTGGTTACACTCTAAATACACCTTTAACGTTGGCAAAAGCTCTGTCTCATGTTTTTCATCATAGGAAAAAATCTCCCCAAGCGTATCGGCAACAAAGTCTTTCAATTCATCGACCTCAGTTTTTAAAAATAAACGTTGAATTCCTAACTGTTGATACGACAGCACCGTCTCTTCTATTTGAGTCGTTTGCAAATAGTCCACACATTTCTTCGCATCTCGGTACGAAAGCTTTACCTCATCTAAAGTATGTACAATTCTACCAATCCCAATCAAAATTGATAAATTAATACTTCGATTGGCACGTCGTTGAACCGCTTTAAACAATTTTCTAATTTGTTCATAGATTCCTTCCTCGGCTAGATGGCTTGGGACCACAAACATAAAAACAATTTCCATGTTTTTATCAAGAACCAATGCCTTAAAGTGACTATTTGAAAGTTCACGATAAATGAGTCGCAACAGTTGATGCTTCTTTTCGGAAATCTGCTTTAACGACAATAAAGTATCCTTGATCTCAATCTGAGCCGTAATGTAGTGATGCTTCTGATCTTCAAATAGGTTCAGCTTCGATAATTGTTGTAAAGAAAGTTCATTGTGTTGATGATGCAAGAGCTGGTCTAACACATAGCCCGAATACGTTAAGTCATGAAAGTTTGTTCTCTCTCTTCGATTCATCTCAAGCGCAAAAATCACACTCGCTTGTTCAATCGCAAAGCGGTCGAGCGGATCTAAATCAACGTTTTCCTTTAAAAAGATCGCCAAGAGACCAATCGTGTACTGCCCTGTTTTGATCGGAAAAAAGTAAACATCTTTCGTGTTTTTCGCAAATTCAATACTCTTATGTGTCACCGTATCTTGATTAATTGCATCATCAATCAAATCTCCAAACTGCAATACGGTTTCCTCAGCAGCCTTGCCTGCAGCCTCCGAAGATGACTCCAATACATCGTAAAATTCATTATAAACGGCCACTTTGCAATCAATAAGCTCTGCTAACGCTTTCGTCATTTCTATTAATCCACCTTGGGTTAATGAAACCTTCGATAGCTCTTCATGGACTTTCTTTGTACGCTCATTGCGCGAAAACAACATCGCATTTTCAATCGCAATCGTTGCTTGAACCGCAAACGTTTCTAGTAACCGTAAGTCCTGTTCATCAAACTCAATATTTTTATCAAAAATATCAACCGTCAAAACTCCGATACAGTCATCCTTTGTGATAAGCGGAACACAAAGCGAACTAGCCGGATATTGAAAATCACCAAGAGATTTGCCATATAACTCTCTTGTTTCGGGCCTTATATCCTTCATCCCTTGCGTCGTATCATCCCTTGATAAAAAGATTTTCCCCTTGCCCGATAAAAAAGTTTTCCCACTCATCCCTTCACCCGGATCTAACAAAATGTCTTTTAAGTACTTCATATCAAACCCAACTGCTGCTTTCGGGTAAAGTTTATCTAGCTTTTGATCATATAAAAAAAGGACACTCGCATTCGATCCTTCAATAACATTTAAAACCTCTTTAATCAACTGATGTAGCACCTTATCTAAATCAAGAGTCGACGTTAATACCCTTGCCGAATTAATTAAACTAATGAGCTTTTTTTCAGTATTCATATGCTCTTCCTCCTTTGCCTTCTATCAGAGAAGATATCCTTTTATTATAGCATTCGGATAAGCTTAATTCGGTCCCTTTTGGAGAATAGGAGTTCTGGAGCAAATGGTTAAGCGGTAAGCATTATACCATTCTGTTGTAGTTAGTTGTGGCACCAGTGCTGAAAAAATGTTGCCAGCAATGCCCGTACGCTGCAGAAGCGCTTTAACAAACAATTGCGTCTCCGACAACGGTCTGGATTTCCGAAATGCTTATAATATAGGATCGTGTAACCACGTTGATGTTTGAAAATATATATGTCGAGTTAGCGAATGAACTTTATTTTGTACATAACCTCACCTGTTTTCGTTAAAAATATCCTTAATCTTTCACAAAGGAGCGAATCAAGTTATGAGCAAACATTCAAAGTCAAAGCGCAATATGATTGAAAGTAAAGATGCTGTCCAACCAAGTAACGGCGAAGAAAGAATTACGATCTCGAAATCGAATAGAGCATCACGATCTCGAAAACAGTAGGATGTCGTGGGTGGTTACGGAAGGTAACCGCCCTACATTTGTAAAAAAGGACCTAAGAGTGTGGTCAAGGTTCCTCACAGGAGGCGCTGCTCGCTCTATTATTTTAAAAAAAGATGTAGCTGCTTCGTTCAAAGTACCTCAAACCTCCTGAAAAGATAAAAGTCTAATCAAAGTTAATACGAAAGGGTGACTTAACGAAAGCCTTCCCGCCTCCTGTTAAGTCACCCTTTTTAATTACCGTTGCAATGAGGCCACTGAAAAGGCTTCGGACTTTTTCAGTGGCCTCTTTTTAAAGACATCATCTTTTTTAGCTAGAATTCCAGAGAATTTAAACTTCTATAGCAAGCAAAAACCATTACTGACCGATATTTTTCAAGTCTTCCTCTTTCAAAATAGACTCAATCAAAAGCGTAGGTTGTTCACCTAAATCGATCTCCTTATTTAATCTGTGAATTCTCACAATCGGCCGATGAGGGTTTGAATCAATTCTAGTGACAATTCCGCTTCCAATTTTTAATTGCACATTTGTTCCAGGAGGGTAGGAAATAATCCCTTTACTAAACGCCAAAACAATGTGATATTCATACTTTTTTTCAGAAAGAGACATGATTTTTTCTAATGCTACATGTGGAAGCAATCCAGCTGAGACAAAGTTATCAAAATCGTTTGCGATGCTACAGATCTGCGCGAACTCGAGTACTTGATCTCCGCTAAGCTGTCTCGGGAATCCTTGTCCATCTAATGTTTCATGGTGTTGATAGGCAATATGGGCTGACATTAAACTGATTTCTCGGTACGCTCGCAAAATGTTAAAACCATTTTCCGGATGGTCTTCTTGTTTGATCGTTGTCGCTTTGCCGATATCATGCAGCATGCATCCGATACCTAGATCGTTTAATTGCGAATTGTTGTATCCAAGTTTTTTCCCTGTTTGTAACGCAATAATCGTGACGTTTACAGCATGGGCAAACGGTGTTAAAGAACTTTCTACAGCTGTCGTCGGAATAAGCATTACCGCATTCCGTTTGATGACTTCTTCAATTAATTTTTTAACTGATTTCCGTATATCAAGTAGGGGAATCAATTGGTTTGCTGCTACTGCTTTAAAAGCATTCTCTACAATCGCGAGGATATCCAACCATGTTGGCATTTCCATCATATCTTCAAGAGAGATTCCTTTTGAGGTGATATCTTCAATAAATAAATATTTGATGCCTAGTTGCTTTAATTTAGCTAAATATTTTGGGTGAATCTTAGTACCGATTCCGAGTAACACTCTTCTTTTCGAGTCGTAAACCGGTTTTGCCAGTTGCATATAGCTGTCATTGTATTCGTTTAATTCAATCAGTCTCACACTAGTCACCTTCTTCACTTATTACCTTTTTGTGTTATTATTGTAAATCATCGTCTATTCATTGGAAGAGATTAGCTCTACCCATTCCATTTTTCTAACTAACCTCTTCCAATTTTGAGGCGTTTTCTGTAGCTTTTCCCCAATATCCTAGAGCTTGTTCAAAAAGGGAAGACCACCCTTTTTGAACCTTTAGTACCTCTCTCCTAATGCGGAGTTGCAATGGCTTCACTCACTGCGCGTCTATCCGAGAAAACCACTCGGATCGACTTAAAACATGGCAGTGGCTTCGCTCATTGCTTCGAGCTTGTTCAAAAAGGGAAGACCACCCTTTTTGAACAAGCTCTAATAACCAATCTATCTGCTTTATGTATAAAATAGATTGGTTCCCTTGTCTATTCGGTGTCCAACCAGTAACTTTACTTTAAAGGATTCCGTTGAGTTTTGTCGCATCGCTAGAAGCTTTGTCGAAAAGCTTCACAGCACGTAAATTAGATATATAATAATTCCAATTACCTATGTAATAGATTTATATAGGAGATTGAAGGAGGTTTGACATGTCAACAATTGCGTCGAATGACACTGAATTAGATCATGAAATTAATGTAGTACGGTTCCAAATGATTAGGAACGGTCTATTAAAAGGACTTTGCCATCCTGATACGATTGAATCCAGCCAGAAACTCGATCTTCTTTTAAATCAACACATTAAAATGAAGCAATTAAGAAAAGTTGATTTGTAATTAGTTCAGTGATTTCAAACCTTTGAATCTACTTTAATAGAATAAAGGTAAGCGGTATTTTCACGATTTACGTATGATGGTCTTTTCAAAAGAAAAGGAGGCAAATAACATTTCCATTTACGATAAGTTACCAATAAATGTACTGACAAGTTTCTATTATGAAATAAAAAGCAATATAGAACGAGGCTTGCTTTCTGACATCATGATTAATGAATTAGACTTAATTCACACTGCAGCTAAACGACGGGGCATCATATTGTACGGAAGGTTTACTCACCTAAATCTCCAAAAAAACAACAATGAATTACGTTCACGATTCACTGTATAGTTTTTTTGGGGATTTATTTTTTCTAACTGCATATTTGGTTTATTTATGATTGTGACACACGCTACCGGACCATATACTAAAATCATTCTTTTCTTAAATTCGGCCATTTTGTTTCCTACGTAAAAGCGTATTTAATGAAACATTCGGTTAGTCGAAATTCGATATAATGAGACGTGTGGTGTTCCTCTTATAAGAGTTCTAACTTTTTTAAATTTTGATAAATCCTCTTCCTAGCATTCTTCGCAAACATCATGTTGCTGCTTCTGAAAAATTTTATCACATTCCGGACAGTTTTCAACATTCATTTGCTTTCCCTGCTTCCGACTGATGATTTTAAAGGTTTCTTTTTAGTAATCATATTTTCGTGCAGATTGTCTTATTTTAATAATACGTCTGCTTCTACAATCTCCACAGATAGATGGTCGTTTGATGCTAAATCAATTTCATACGGTTTTGTTTCCTGTTGCTCCTCATCGCCTATTATCCTTACCCAAGGTCGTCCAACGGCATTATAATTATATTTACTGACAATACCCGTTCTACCATCATTTAATTTAACACTTAATCCTTGAGGATAAATCGCCACACACCCCTTAAACAATTCAACCTGCTTGCTTTCAAATTGTGTTCCTTTTCCAGCATCAAGTAAATCAATAGCTTGGTGTGGCAACAATGGAGGTCTATATACTCGGTGACTCGTCAAAGCGTCAAACACATCGGCCACACTTATTATTTTCGCGTATCTGTGAATTTCGTCTCCCTTTAAACCGCGCGGATATCCAGTCCCATCTATTCTTTCATGATGTTGAAATGCACAATGAGAAGCCGGTAGCGGAATCTCATGTACCTTTCTCAGTGTATCAAAACCTAGTTCGCTATGAGCCTGTATAAGCTCAAATTCTTTCTTAGTTAGCTTTCCTTGTTTATTTAAAACTTCCAGCGGGATATACATCTTGCCGATATCATGGAGCATGGCGCCTAAGCCTATTTCTTCAATATTCTTTAAGGGCAACCCATTTTCAATCGCTAACTGGCAAGCATAAATAGCTACATTGACACTGTGAGTGTATACATAGTTTTCATGGATTTTTGTGGAAGCCAATAAATTTAAAGCGATTCGATTGTCCTTTAAACAACTATGAATGTCTCTAAATATCTTTTGAAAGCTGCGGACTGCCCTTCCTGATTTAATCATTCCGCGGATGTGTGCTGAATTGGAGTTTAGCCCAACGAGTGCATCTAACCCTTCTGTAATGAGATGTACCGCTTCAGCACGGAGCTCCTCGGGTATCGCTTCGGCGATGTCAATTCCCTCAGACTCGACATCATCTATATAGATTGTAAAAATACTATATCTCCTTAACGCGGCTAGTAATCTGTCGCTTAGTTCTGTTCCTTTAGCTAACAGAACCTTCCTATTTTCATCGTAAATCGTTTTGCCTAATTTTGCTCCCGGCTGACATCTGTCGAGCGTGATTAAACGCATTCCTTTTGCCTCCTATCTTTCCATTTACTAATACTGTTTATTTTTGAATTAAATCCAAAGTTTTATAGAGCTTGTTCAAAAAGGGCGGTCTTCCCTTTGAACAAGCTCTTATAGAGCGATCCTACTAAATGAAATTCGTCCAATCATCGTCTAGTCTTCTAGTTTTGTTCAAATAAAAAGATGGATACCAAAAAAGGCATCCATCTTTTTCGGTAACTCGGCCACCATTGTACGTTCACTTTAGGTCCGTAGCTTTGCGTCCTTACCTTTCGATAAGTTTGCCATTAGCAAAAGTTATATTTAAATAGCTCTTCCCGATTAGCTAAGTTGGAAAAGGCTGTTTGTGTTGGAGAATTTTTTTCTGGTTTTTTAGAATAGCCAAAGGCCTACGATGATTTTTACATTTCTTAAGCTTAAGGAGAACTAGGTAATTATTCCTACTCCCTTTTCGTTCGTTCCATCTAGAACGGGCTATTAGTTCATTTATATCATACCCAAAGACATATTACTACAATTTTCAACATTGTTTGACAATTTTACTATAATAGGGTTGAACGGCAATCTCACGGCAGCGGTTTTTGGTGCTAGAAGGTTCTCTGTCCTAGGCGCGTTTGAATAACGAAAAGTATCGTAAATAAAAAAGGGTGACTTAACTCGTCGCTCCTCGCGCCCTGTTAAGTCACCCTTTTTATAAGGAAATGATCGTTCTCTGTTAGCTTCTTTTTAACCAATCGAACACTTACCTAATTAAAACTAAACCTATCACCAGTAACTGATTTTTCACTGAACATTTCAAAGTAGTAAGCACTTGGCATTTTCGGTGATGTTGTTTTCGAACTTAGTTCTTTCACAAATCCGATAAATTCTATGTACTCTTCTGTTGTCATTCCTGCTTCGAGTGCATCTATAACAATATTATCCCAAACTGAATCCGAAGTTTCGAGTGAGCATTCAACTAATAATGCATCGATAGACATGCCTAAAACAGGAGTGATTTTTTCCAGAACTTGTAAAGAAGGGGTAAAATGAGTTTTTCCTTCGATAGAACTAAGAAAGGATTTGTCAACACCTGCCTGCTTTGCTAGTTCAGCAAGAGATAAACCTTTTTTCATGCGATGTTTTTTTACCAATTCACCAACCATATCTTTTCACTCTCCTATTAAAGTAATTTCGTCACCTATCTATAGATCTATACGTGGTTACCCGACTTTTTTAGGGGGTCCATTAAAAATTAATTAGATTTTTATTACTAGAGCTAGTTCAAAAAGGGCGTTCTTCCCTTTTTGAACTAGCTCGAAGCAATGAGCGAAGCCACTGCCATGTTTTAAGTCGATCCGAGTGGTTTTCTCGGATAGACGCGCAGTGAGTGAAGCCATTGCAACTCCGCATTAGGAGAGAGGATATTAAAGGTTCAAAAAGAGTGGTCTTCCCTTTTTATACGAAAACTTAGGCGTTAGTCCTAGTTTTCATTCATCGTGGTGTTTGTTAAAACATGGTTGTTTTGAACAAGCTCTACTAGAGCTTGTTCGAGGTTGGTAGTAATACGATAGAAAAGCAGAAATCAGGCGAAGTTGTCTGACCCTCTTCGCCTGATCTTATATTACTGTATTAAGTCACCTGTCTATTACTAAGCCGTTTGGTTAAGAGGGAGAAAAAAAGTTAACAACTATTTAACAGACCGTTTGACCGTCATTTTGGAGTAATAACTATATTAGCGACAAGGGATGCTGGATTTAAGTTGTCTGGTAAATGGTATGCTTTTTAAAGGTTTCTCCGTCTGTTTCGAACCCGTTAGTTTACCGCATCCATATTAAATCCGCGTTCAGTCACATACCCTTCAATCGAGTGGATCGATAACTGTTCAGTACGGGCTTTTTTTTCTGCAGCCAAAAAGTCATCGACATATTGATAGTCATCGTATAAATAGGCCACTCTCGCTAAGCCATTTCTTAAAAGCAATTGCTGGATATTGGCGCCTTCAACGGTGAACGCATGTCCAAGTAAACGGTCATACTTATCAAATGTTGCTAGTGGATCGATTTCGATGATGACTTCCTTTCCTTCCAACAACTGCTTAACAAGTTCAGTGCTTTCTTTTCCGTACACTTGCTTAGTCTGTGTATTTTCCGGTGTATCAATAGCTAGAAAACGTACTGTGACAGCAGTATCTTGGTCAGAAAGTTTTTTAACTACCTGCTGATTTTCAACATGTTGTAAATTTAATTGAGAAATCACAATTGTATCTCCATCGATAACTCTATCTACCTTAGCAACGATCCACTCCCCTTCAAGATAGACTTGATTTTCTTCATCGATTTCTATGCTATCTGGTAGTTTGTTTTCAGCTGGAGCACAAGCACTCATTAAAACCAGTAAAAGGACAAAAATATATTTCAATCTCATTGTTGATAACTCCTGTATTTTTATTTCTATTAAGAGACTAGCAGGGTAAATTCGAGTAAGGAGGTTTAGCGGAGAAGGAAAGGAATGCTTCCTTTTTAGTTGGAGCATTCCTTATTATTATTCATTAACTATGAACGAAACTACTGTACCTTTGGTTCAGGATACTCATAGCCTTTCGTATCAACTGTTACAGTTTTCATCGCTTGTTCTACTACCGGTTTATCGTGGTAATTACGTTTAGTTGCGACAATTGCATCTACGACTTCCATTCCTTCTATTACACGCCCAAAAGCAGCGTAATCTCCATCAAGTTCTGGGGTATTCTCTACCATAATAAAAAACTGCGATCCTGCTGAATTCGGTTCACTCGACCGAGCCATTGAAAGAATGCCACGCTCGTGTTTTAACGGGTTTTCAAACCCATTTGCTAGAAACTCTCCTGGTATTGAATAACCCGGACCACCCGAGCCATCTCCTTCGGGGTCGCCACCTTGAATCATAAATCCTGGTATCACACGGTGAAACGTTAAACCATTATAAAAATCTTTTTCAATTAGAGAGATAAAATTAACAACCGTATTGGGCGCAATATCTGGATACAGCTCGGCACGAATTTCTCCGCCACCCTCCATGGTGATTGTTACAATCGGATTTTCTTCTACTGTAATTGATTCTGTTTGTACCTCTGCTTCCTCTGTTGGCTGCTCAATAGTTTCTTCCTTTTCAGACGTTTCCCCGCAGCCTGTCAAAGTCAATAGAAACCCTGCAATTATTAGTATTAGCCACTTTTTCATCTCAGAGTCCTCCTTTTATCTTACATGTAAGACATTTTATCATAGTGTTGCCCGGGTCAAGTAGTTATTTTGACCAAAATGTCCTCTTTTCCTAGCTACCTTCCTATAGCCCTATTATTAAAAATTACAGTCCTCACCATACAAGCTTTCACGTATTTGAATAGTTTAACCGTAAAGGAAGGTGATGAAACGAGTGAAACTATATTTAGATCCTGGTCATGGTCGCTCAGACAGCGGCGCTACTGGAAATGGACTTGAAGAAAAGGACATTGCCTTAGATATTGCTCTTCGTATCCGCGATATACTAGAGAATGGTTTTCAAGATGTTGAAGTCGAATAACAAAACACTTATGTGAGTTTAACTCAACGGACGAAGGAGGCAAATTCGTGGCGAGCCGTTTTTTTTGTCGATCCATATCAATAGTTTTAACGGTACTGCACAAGGGTACGAAGATTATATCCACAGCAGTTTGTCTAACTTATCTTAAACCGCACACTACCAAAATATCATGCACGAAGAGATTACGAGAGTAAATAACCTAGCGAAACGCGGGAAAATGCAAGCCAACTTCCATGTGTTACGCGAGACAAGCATGTCGGCACTTTTAATAGAAAACTTTTTTATCAAATCTGCTGCAAAACTAAGTGATCCCAACTGGCGTCAAACAGTAGCCGAAGCATCTGCGGAAAGAATTGTAGTGGAGAAAGTTTAGTCAAAGGTTTTTTTAAGAGATTGCCCCTTCTAGTTTACGCGTGCTATGAGAAACCGGCTCATAGCAGGCAAAGCACTAGCTTCATTATGCTACTTTGACCGACTGCTTCCTTTACTTTTAGTCATACTCGGGCTTTATTCTGGCTCATTAACGACCGCTCCCCTCACTTTTAGCCATACTCGGGCTTTATTCTGGCTCATTAACGACCGCTCCCCTCACTTTTAGCCGTACTCGGGCTTTATTCTGGCTCATTAACGACCGCTTTCCTCATTTTTAGCTATACTCGGGCTTTATTCTGGCTCATTAACGACCTCTCCCCTCACTTTTAGCCATACTCGGGCTTTATTCTGGCTCATTAACGACCTCTCCCCTCACTTTTAGCCATTTTCGGGCTTTATTCCTCTGCTTTCACAACCTCTTCCCCGTTTATAGCCTACTCGGGCTAATAAAAAAACTGATGAACATTACATTCATCAGCTAGTTAGTTCTTCTATTTTCATCTTAGCCAGTGTGTCAGCCAATGTAGCCCCCCAGCTGCTCTACCCTATTACCACACCGGGGATCAGATCCGTACGTTAGCAACTGACTACTTTATCTTCCGCAACAAATACAACAAATAAGGCGCGCCAATTAAGGCAACAACCAACCCAGAAGGTATTTCTTTAGGAGCTAATAACACGCGCCCAATGAAATCAGCGAGAACAAGTAAGAATCCACCAACTAACATACTTGTCACCATCAGCGGTAAATGTGAATACCCGACTACGCGCCGAGCGATATGAGGAGCAAGCAAGCCAATAAAGCCGATCGTTCCAACGATAGAAATCGCTCCGGCCGTCAATGCGACTCCAATGATCAACGCCCAGATTCTTGTTCTTGAGATTTCCAGTCCGTGACTTGCTGCGACATCATCGCCAAAGGCTAATGCATTTAGCGATCTTGTAAAATAAATCGCAAATGGAATTAGTAGTAAAAAGATGATCGTTACGAGTTGAACATCTCCCCACCCTTTCGCATACGTACTACCCGACAACCAAACAAGTGCCGCGGCAACGGCTAGTTTTGATTTGACGACTAGAATTTGAATAAGAGCCGAACCAAACGCGGATACGGAAATCCCAATCAATGCCACTAATATCGGTTGAAAACCCGTTCGCCAAGACGTAATGAAAATGATCAGCATCGCAACGCCTGCTCCGATGATCGCACCGACTGGCATCCAGGCAATGGATAACGTAGGAAATAACACGAGAAAGACCATCGCACCGGCGCCACCTAAAGAGGTGATGCCGAGCACGCTTGCATCAGCTAACGGATTTCTAAGGACGCCTTGTAATAAGACCCCACTAACTGCTAGCAGTGCCCCAATGGCAAACGCCGTTATTACCCGCGGAATACGAAAGTTCCAAACGATTTTCGAGGTCCACTCTGATACAGGGATCCAGGTTTCACCATTAAAAGAGAACGAAATAAATACAACAACACCGATCACAAGCAAGATCGACGGGATCAAGATTTTTAGCGATACCGGGTTTTTAGTCCCACCTAAAGGCTTTTCTCCTCTTTTTTGGCGCTTAGCTGTCCGATAAGCCAAGTACATTAACCATGGTCCACCAACTAAAGCGGTCATCGCCCCTACCGGAATTTCCTGAGCCGGTTGGATCCACCTCGCTACGACATCAGCAGCAATTAAAATAACACTCCCCCATAAAAAGGAATGAACCAATAACGCTCGATGTCCACGGATTCCCATTAAACGAACAATATGTGGAGCCATGAGCCCAACAAAGCCAATGACACCAACCACACTCACGGTTACAGCAGCTAACACGATAGCAAGCGTCCATGCTAATACCTTAACTTTTAAAACAGATTGTCCTAAAGACGTCGCAAGCTCTTCTCCCAATGAGAGGGTATCTAACGCTTTTCCTGCAATAATAGCTACGATGATCGCTATCATGACAAAGGGATAAGCGAACGTCACACCGGACCAATCTAATTGAAAGAGCGTTCCAGCTCCCCATAAAAATAAGCCATTTGTTTCATTTTCAAAAAGAAGCTGCAACGCTCCTGTTACCGAGGAAAACAATAATGAGATAATCATTCCTGTCAATGCCACTCGAACCGGATCAAGCGCTTTTCCAGCTAGTCCCAAAACGAGGATCGTAGACAAGACCGCTCCAAGTACCGCAACTAAAAAAGGGTATTGACCAAGAAAGTCTGGGAAAAAAATAATTGCGACAACCACACCAAAATAAGCACCCGCATTAATCCCCAATGTACTTGCAGATGCGAGTGGGTTATTCGTTAACGTTTGCAAAATGACACCTGCCACAGCTAAAGCTCCGCCAGCTAATATGCCAATCACTAGTCTCGGCAATCGAATTCCAAGAATGATATCTTGCACTCGACCTTCTACCCAAACATCTGATAACAATTCACTAACTGTGTAATCAGCTTGTCCTTGAGTCAGGTGGATTAGACAAACGATGATTAACAAGAAGAAGCCCCCTAATAAGGAAAGGGACTTCGGGCTTATTGAACGCAATTAGTTTGACACCATCTTTTCAACAATACGGTCAACGACAACTTTAGCTGATAACGGTCCACCAAATAACCATGCATCTCCACCTAATGCATACATGCGATCTTCTTGGACAAAGTTTAAGTTTTTCCATACGGCATTGTCTTTTAATTGATTCTCAAAAACATTGTCCTCATCTTGGACAACATAAACGAAGTTAGCTTCTTCATATTGTGGCAAGGCTTCAACATTTACTGTACTAAAGCCATATACTTCAAATTGTTCTGACTCATGAACATTATTTAAACCAATCTTATCCAAAATGACGGCTGCCATTGAATTTGGCGTGAAAATACGAATTTCTGGAGCTTGATTTGCACTATATGCTTGAGATAAAACAACATCTTTAGTAGCTAAGTCACTAGCTTCAATTGTTGTTTTAGCTTCTTCATATTTTTGCTCTAAATCTGCAAGTACTTGTTCAGCTTCAGCTGACTTGTCGACTGCCTTAGCAACCTCTGTGAATGTTGATTCCATTTCATCATACTGACTAATTGTCTCATCAGTTGGATATGGATCAAAGAATACGGTAGGTGCAATCGCTTCTAATTCTTCCTTGATCGCTTCGTGTCGGAATTTAATTGCAATAATAAGGTCTGGCTCAAGCTCGGCAATTTTCTCCAAACTTGGCTCTTGACGTGTTCCAACATCAACTACGTCACTGCCTAGCTCTTCTTCAATTTGAACCCAGCTGTTATATCCTTCAATGTCAGACATCCCAACAGGTTGTACACCAACAGCTAGTAAATCTTCTGCATACGTCCATTCTAACGCAACAACTTTTTCTGCAGGCGCTTCTAATTCAACATCTCCTAATACACCAGAGATCGTAATGGCTTCTGCTACTTGTTCTGTTTCTTCCGTTTCAGTTGCTGTTTCAGTTTCTTCTGTCTCATTTGCACTTTCTGGTTCTTCCGTTTGCCCGCAAGCAGCCAAAAGTAAGAATATCATAAGTGCGGATAATAATAGTGTAAATTTCTTCACCGGATTGCCTCCTAAAATCATATGTAATGATCATGATAATTATTCTCAATCAAATTGTATAGCTATTTAAAATAAATTGCAACATATTTTTTAAAAATACTAAATAGTATAACCGCTTATTGACAAAATCACTTCTGACTACTAAACTTAAATGATAATGAATATCGTTATAGGCTAATATAAAAACTATACTTTGATCGCTGAGAGGAGCGGTAAAATGTATCCAACGATTTCAACTGAATCATTATCTCTCGGTTACGGTGATACGATTATCATAGAAGATTTGAATTTGAAGATCCCTAAAGGACAAATTTCCGTTTTCATAGGAGGAAACGGTTGCGGCAAATCAACCCTTCTTCGCTCTGTTGCTCGTTTATTAAAGCCTAACTCAGGTAATGTGATGCTCGAGGGCAAAGCCATTGCAACAATGAATACAAAAGACATTGCGAAAAAAATGGCGATGTTACCGCAAACTCCGATTGCCCCTGAAGGCTTAACGGTTTATCAATTAGTGAAACAAGGGAGATATCCGCATCAATCATGGTTTAAGCAATGGTCAACTAAAGATGAAGAAATTGTTCAAAGGGCGATCGAAGCAACACGTTTGGTTGATTTTCAAGATAAAGCAGTCGATGAATTATCCGGCGGTCAACGGCAACGAGCATGGATTGCGATGACGCTGGCACAAGATACAGATATTATTTTACTAGACGAACCAACAACCTATTTAGATATGACACACCAAATTGAAATTTTAGATCTTTTGTTTGAACTTAACGAACAAGAAAACCGCACGATTGTGATGGTTCTACACGACTTAAATTTGGCATGCCGTTATGCTCATAATTTAGTCGCGATAAAAGATGGCAATGTGTATGCAGAAGGACAGCCTGAAGATGTCATTAGCTGCGAGATGGTTCGTGACGTCTTTGATATGGAATGTCAAGTAACTGCCGACCCTCTATTTGGAACTCCTTTATGTATCCCTTATGGAAAAGGCCGTTGTTTGATTAAAAAGCCGAAGTTGGTTGCTGAAGCTTAGAAAAAAGCTAATTATAGTCTATAAGCAAGGAGAGTCGATGATCGACTCTCCTTTTTTTATGTATAATTTTTAGACAAAACGAGCAAACTTCGGATGGTGATAAAATACTGGAAATTCATTTGCATTTGTATTAAGGAGCTGAGTAACATTGCACGCCGAGCCAAAGATCAATCTTACATCTTCAGAGTTAAATAATTTATGGTCCAATTATATGAACGATACGCTCGCAATTTCTGTTTTTAATCATTACCTTCAACACGTTGATGATAATGAAATACGCTCAATCCTTGAATTTGCTTTACAATTATCTGAGAGCCATGTTCAAAAAATAACTGAAATTTTTAAAAAAGAACAGGTAGCCATCCCTCTAGGATTTACGGAGAAAGATGTAAATTTACAAGCACCACGACTATATAATGATATGTTTTATCTCACCTACGTATATAATCAAGCTAAGTTAGGGTTACATTCTTATACGGTTGCTTTATCAACGTCGGCTAGAGCCGATATTCGGCAATTCTACTCTGAAAACAATCTCACATCGACAGAATTATTTAACCGTTCTTCAGACCTTCTTCTTAAAAAAGGGATTTTTCTAAGAGCCCCCTTTATTCCTATGCCAGAAAAAGTTGAATTTGTTCAGCACCAAGGCTTCTTATCAGGTTTTGGTGACAAGAGGCCATTAAATTCCATTGAAATATCCAATATCTTTTTCAACTTAATTCGAAATATAACGGGTGTCACTCAATTAATTGGATTTAGCCAAGTTGCTCAGTCACAAGAGGTAAGGGATTATATGGTTCGAGGAAAAGAGATCGCGCAAAAACACGTACAAATTTTTAATACTCTTCTTACTGAGAATGACCTTCCAGCTCCAAATTTATGGGATACACCAAGAGACTCCTCTGTTGTCACTTTTTCAGATAAACTGATTATGTCTCATGTTGAAGCAATGAACGCTGCTGGTATTGGCTATTACGGGGTTTCGTTAGGTTCTTCACCGCGAAAAGATTTAGGAGTCGATTACAGCCGTCTTATGCTTGAGATTGCCCAATATGCTGAAGATGGAGCTAACATCATGATTAAAAATGGCTGGATGGAGAAGCCGCCACAAGCTCCTGACCGTCAGGCTATTGCTAAAAATAAGAATGAGCGCTAAGTGAATTCTAAGTTTTTAGGGTACTGGAATCGACTAGAATGTCCAATTGATACAACAATTTAAATACGGTAGTCGTCCTAAGCTTCACGGTAACATACAGGCTTTTTTTATCCTTGTATTTACACGTCTTTGCTTGAGAAACTACCGTAAACGATCATTAAAATAGATCCTCAACATACATAATTGGTTTACTCAATGCTAGTGTATATAATTATGCATCTTTTACGTCCTCCTGCATTTAAGCGACTAGTCCTTAAATCCGGTGTACTAATATATTGTAATTAGGTATACCTATGTGCCAATCTTCTATAGTAGAGTAATACGATCATTTTTAAGCCCTTCTTGCGTGAGTGGAAAAGTATTAGTAAGCGTTAGTAACATGATAAATTGTATATTGTTCCGGGCGGGCCAGTGTTTCGGAGCTATGACGACCTTTTCACTCATATTAAAGTGAATTTGGGCGTTATTCTGACTCTTTAACGACCGCTTTTTCTTTTTCAAGCGAATTCGGGCGTTATTCCAGCTCTTCAACGACCTCGTTACTCATATTCAAGTAAATAAATCTGGACCTTATCTCAGCGCTTTGACGACCTCGACTCTCATATTATTCGCAAAACCAAACTACTTGATTTGTTACATTTTGCTTTGAAAAGTATCACTCAATACGGAAATTGGAAAAAGGAATCCCCCACACATATGTATAGAGGATTCCTTTTTATTTTGGAAAAATTAAACGAATTTCGAATGAAAGATTACTTCCAGAAATTCAATTTGATTCGACATTTTCCGGGAAATAGTGCATGCTAAAATAAAAAGACTAGCTAGAAAGCTAGTCCTCGGGAAGACGTCTGCAGTCAACTGTGAATCTCCCCTTACAGACCTAAAACCTACACTATTTTATACAGCCTTTCATTGTTGGTATTGATAAATGAGCATTTTCGACTGTTTTTAAAATTCGTATGAAAACTCCTTTATAGACGCGAACCAGAAAAGCTTCTGCAATAGGAGTTTTTCACTAAATCATTTTTAAATAGTCAAGTCCACTAGATCAACCACAGATCTGCCTTCTATACCAACAACCCCGCTAATTCATTTACATGCTTAACAACCTCTTTTTCATAAAATCCAGCGTTAAACGAACCATCTCTATACAGCAATTATCGTCATGTCGACAGGACGGAGAATGCCAACTGTTCCAGATATACTGGCCAAATCACGTTTTAGTCTTAAATACTGACTGGTTCTACTTGCTCTAGCAAATAAATAAGCGCTTCACTCACATAAACTTGATAGATATCAACAAACTCATAGGTAGCTGCACTCTTTTTCTCAATTTCAGCTACAAGGATCATTCCTTCTTGGGCAAATTTAAGTTCGTTGGCTGGCATTTCGACCGTTATTGGTTCCGTGTTTTCATCTAATGCTTTTACCCTGATGCTACCTTTGTTCTTTTTTTCAACTTCAAACGTTCCATTAATGACTTCTTTATGTTCACCTGTCATACTTTTAATAATTTTGGTTAGTTCAGCCATCTTTTCAGTAACTTCATTCATATAACGACGATTTGGATTGAATTGAGTTAAGAGCTCTGCTGCTCCGATCAATTCAGCTTCTTCTTCGGAAATAAATGCTGCAACCTCTTTCGCTATCTTTGTTTTCTTATTTTTATCAAGCCATTTCGTAAACATTTTGACCGTTGATAAGAATTCCTTCAGATGCGATTTACTTACAGGCCCGTTGATTTCAGCAAAATCAAAAACGATTAATCTCTCCCAAAATCCTGCATCAATTTTGCTCCAGCTATCAAAAGGAAAGGCCTCCAACGCTTCGCGGATATCATAGACGTTTTTGTTGTATTTTCTAATCGTATTTTCACCTTTTCCGACTGTTTTTTCTTTATAAAAGTCGATTAGATCATCCGTATAAAAGTTGTCAATCGTTGTTGGTGTGAATCCTAGCTCTTGATAAATAGCAATGTCTTCTTCAGAAAGAGAGGACCGCTTTTGATTTTGTGGATCGATCGCTTTGATAGAAGAGAGTCGACTTTTCCCTCCTGTCACAAATGGTGAAAGGGGTAACCCTAATGTGTTTCGTAAGGTGTTAACGTCTGCGGTAAATTCAACTTCCCCATACTCCTGCTCGGCCATCTGAAAAATTTGGTATTCCATTTGTTTCAACCACTGAACAGCTTCTTCTGCTCGGTTTTTTTCGATTAATTCCTTTAAGGAGAGATGGTCGTATTTAGGGATTGCACCCGTTACATCGATCAAGCCAACAGCCTGGACGTAAAGAGCTGCATATGGCGGGACATTGTCTCCCGTTTTAATCAGTGTGTTTTGAATTTCGGCATTGATTGGCAGTTTGATCGTTTCTGTCTGCTCCTTGATATTGGCAATCGCTAGGTGCACATCCTTCAGTTTATCAAGAAATGCCTGTTTGGCCTTTTCATCATGGCACGTGTATGTGAGCGCGCTCTCTTCGATGATGAGCTGACCGTCTACATCGGCTAGAATGATATCTCCTTCTATTTCTGTATCTTGATAGACTTTCCAATTTTTAGCCCACCCAGCTCGCTTGCTTGATTCGCTCCATTCTTCAACTACGAATTCCTCAAGTTGATAAAAATAAGAAGCAACGGTTTCTTCATCAAGCAGGTCGGCTTGAATTTTAAATAAGTAAGTATCCTTTTGAGCACGATCATCTACATTTTTTGTGCTAAGGGCAGCAGCCAAAATTTCCGGGTAATGTTCAAGGATGACTTGTTCATTCTTATAAGCTGTCTTTTCTGAAAATGCCTCTATTGTTTGCTTTGCAGCCTGTACACTTTCAGGGGAAAGCATGACATTGACACCATGAAAATGGTAATTCCCTTCAAACGGTTCAAGTAAAGCTAATGTCCCGTACCAAGGACTAAAAGTGGTTAACTTTTCACTTGGGTATAAAATGGTAAAGGTTTCCTGCGTGTATACATCCGTAAATAAAATCGCCGACTCAGTCTTGCCAGTCGCTTCGATCAATCTTGGTTGTAAGCCTATCCATTGTTTGATCAGTTCATGATCGGTTCGTGATAACTTGGCTCCACGCTCTTTTGCAAACCATTCAATGCCTCGCAAACCATTTTCAAAACGATGGAAATAAAAAAGCCAAAAGTCAAAAAATCTTTCCTCTACTCTTTTTGAAATCGTTCGATCTGTCCGCTGTTTAAACAAGTTATACTGCTGTTGATATTGAGTATATGAAAATTTTGAATCGATGAAATCTCGTAACATGTTTGTTAAAGAATGCTTCTGTTGTAAAAAGCGCTCTTCCTTCACTTGCTGCAGTTGAATTACATTGTCTTTGTTCATGCAACATTTTTTATACTTTTTCCCACTGCCACATAAGCAGGGGTCGTTTCGCTGAATCGTAACGCTCATCGATTGGTCCCTCGCTCCCTATTGATTTTTATTCTATCATATCACAGATGTGAACGTAGGTCAGACCCTTAGCGCACGTGGATCAAACCAATTCGGTTGTGTGCGTTTGGCTTTCGTTCGGTTAGTGAGATCCAGCCTACATTTCTAGAAGACTAACGGACTTATATATTGGGTGGGTGGTTGGGGGTGGGCTTTATTCCAGTCCTTTAACGACCGCCAAATCCCAAAAAGGCAAGGCTAGGGCCTTAAGAAGCTTTTTTCTAGCTTCATGCACAGTAACAAACAAAACGAAGCATCTCTTTCACTCCAAAATGAAAGAAATGCTTCGTTTTTATAAATGTAAAGGGGGTAACAACCCTTAAGCCGTCTTCATCTTATCTTTCCCACCTTCACTCCGTTCGACGAATACTGCACATGCTGCGTCTCCTGTAATGTTAACAGCAGTCCTAAGCATATCGAGGATTCGGTCAACCGCTAGGACAAGGGCAATTCCCTCGACTGGTAAACCGACCGACTGCAAGACCATCGCCAGCATAATCATTCCGACTCCAGGTACACCGGCCGTTCCAATACTCGCAAGCGTTGCTGTTAATACGACGGTTACTAAGGCACCGACTGATAATGGTTCGGCAAATACTTGAGCAATAAAAACCGTTGCGACGGCTTGCATGATCGCTGTGCCGTCCATGTTAATCGTTGCGCCAAGCGGCTGCACAAACCCAGATATCGGTTTGGAAACGCCGAGTTTTTCCTGAGCGGTTTTCATTGATATAGGTAGGGTTGCATTGCTACTTGATGTACTAAAAGCAACCGTCATCGCAGGGAAAAAGCCTTTAAAGAATTGAACCGGATTCATTCTCCCTAAGAAATAAGCTGTTCCTGAGTAGACAAGAGCGACATGTATGATCAAGGCTAAAATCACACAAATCATGTACATCCCCATCGAAGCTAACGCGTCTAGTCCTAGTTTGCCTAATGCCGAAGCAATAAGACCAAACGCTCCGTATGGCGCAAGCTTCATCGCAATCGTAACGAGAAACATCATAATCTCATTGCCTTGCTCTACTAATCTGAATATTCCGCTCGTCTTTTCACCAAGATGAGCCAATGCAAAACCGATAAAGATCGCAAAGAAAATAATTTGCAACATTTGCCCCGTTGCCAACGCATCAATTGGGTTTGTTGGAATAATGTTCAATAATGTCTCTATTACTGGCGGTGGCTCTTGCGCTTCAAAGTCTGCTCCCCCTGCCTCACCCATTAACCCTTCTTGACCCGGTTGGATCACAAGAGCTACGGCAAAAGCAATGCAAAGAGCGAAGACGGTCGAGAGTAAATAAAACCCAACGGTCTTGGTTCCGATCCGGCCTAATTTTTTCGTATCACCCATACCTGCTGTTCCAAGCACAATGGAAAAGAAGACAAGTGGCACAACCAACATCGTGATCAGTTTTAAGAATATCTGTCCAAGTGGTACTAACACATAAGCATCGACAGGCCCAAAGGCAGTAGGAGCAAAAAGATTAAATCCCAAGCCTACAGCTACCCCTAAAATCAGTGCGATGATAATTTTCTTCGTTAAACTCATTTGATTCTCCCTCCCCATGATATCGTAAGTGATTAAAATTATTTCTATAACTACTATACTTTCATTTTTTGTAGTAGTAGTCAATATTTTCATTTTTTGTAGTAGTATTCAATTAATGTGATCGTTGCTATCTTTCTATACGCCAGAAATCTTCATTTTAGACCTTGCTTGATTATTTTAGATATATCGGTTCAGTAGAAAAGTACCTTTCTTTCTTGAAATCATTTCATACATTTTCATAATCTAGGAGCTTCTTCTCAAATACTAGATTATGGGTTGGTTTTTATTTTATTTATGTTTAAATGATTAGAGAAAAGGAGGTATGTTTTTTATGAAAGTCATGTTTTTTGCTTTTCTTTTACTTATTACGATGCTCGGATTTCCTAAGGAACTATTTGCTCAGACTTCTCTTCAAAAAGAAGACGTTGGAGCGGGAGTTATTGAGTTACAAGAAAAATTGATCGCTTTAGAGTATTTACATACGAATGCTACGGGGTATTATGGCTCGCTTACAGAAGAAGCCGTTCGCCAACTTCAACAGGATTTCCAGTTAACAGCCGATGGGATTACTGGAGCAAACACATTTTATCGGTTAGGTGAGATTGAAAAATTAGCTAGAATCGTTCATGGCGAAGCACGAGGAGAGCCTTATGAAGGACAAGTTGCCGTAGCTGCCGTTATAAAAAATCGTCTGCATTCTTCCGAGTTTCCCTCCTCCATAGAGGAAGTAGTCTATCAACGGAATGCATTTACAGCTGTACATGATGGCCAATATAATTTACCACCGACTTCCATTTCCTATAAAGCAGTACGTGATGCTTGGACTGGTTCGGATCCTTCTAAGGGAGCTACCTATTATTATAATCCACAAATTGCAACATCCGAGTGGATTTTCACACGCACACCAACGTTTTCAATTGGGAACCATCTCTTTGCGGAGTAGAGCTTTTTGCAGGAAAAAAACCTAAGCTAGCTTAGGTTTTAAGTAGAATAGGCCTGTCATCATATCGATTTAAAGTCGAGTGATGACAGGCTAATCTATGTCTCTATTTACTTACTAATATTAGGCTCGCTATAAACACTTTCTTCCATCATTTCAATAAAGGCTGGAACATACCTCGCATCAAACTGTTGACCTGAGCACTTTTGTAATTCTTCAATCGCTTCCTCAAATGTTTTCGTTGCTTGATAAGGTCTCTCAGACGTCATTGCATCAAACGAATCAATAATACATAAAATTCTTGCTAATTTAGGAATCTCATCCCCTTTTAGTCCATGCGGATAGCCTTTGCCATCATAACGTTCATGATGTAACTCAACTAAAGGAATTAAACCGTTAAGGTCCTTATTGGTGGAGATAATTTCTTTGCCCCATTTCACATGTTTCTTCATCATTTCCCATTCATGGGGCTCTAATTTTCCTTTTTTATTGATAATATCTCTTGGAATTTCTAACTTTCCGATATCATGAATAAGGGCACCCAAGATCAATATCTTCGATTCATGCTCATTTAATTGTAACTTTTTCGCAAAGTTAATCGCATATTTGTACACGCGCTTGCTGTGTTTGTACGTATATACATCCTTAGAAAGAAAAATGCGAACTTGTTGTTCAAGCAATTCAATTTCCTTATCTTCGTCAAGATTCTTTTGAATGACATCCCCCTCATTATAGAGATGGACACCATTTTTTCCTTGCGCTTTCGCATAGTACATCGCTTGATCTGCCTTTTCTAGTAATTCTGATGAATTATAAACAGACCCTTCATGTGAAACAATTCCTCCTGAAAAAGAAAGACAACCTTGTGGTAGAATTTCCACTCCATGAAAATATGTATCATTTATTTTCTTTCGTAACCCATTTAGAAATTGATAAGCCTGCTTTCCCGTGGTCTCAGGCATTAAAATAACAAACTCCTCGCCACCATATCGCGCATAAGTGTAGTTGAAAGGTCTACATCCTTCTTTCAACAAGGAACCAAAACATTGAAGCAAGTTGTCACCTTGAAGATGCCCGTAAAAGTCATTGTACTTTTTAAAATCATCTATATCGATCATCGCTAAGCTAAATCGATGATTGTCTTTCGTATTTACATAGTCCACTAACACTTCTTTGAAGTAACCATGATTGTATAACCCTGTTAGATCATCTCTGTTCGCTTTTTTAGAAGCTTCTTCGTACAGTTCGAAATGGTGTTTGAAGGCTAACGAAAGCATGAGAATAACAGCAGCAAAAAGCATTATTCCTATCACTGGTTGGTGAACGAGCATAATTCCTAATATTAGTGATAAGACTAAGGTACTTAGATAACTATAAATAGACTCTGCTAAGAATACTTTAATTATTGAAAATAAAGGATCGTTACTAATTAACCAGAAGAAAACACCAATCGTAAAAATATTCAGCAACATATAAGTTAACATTGCTAAAAGATATAAATGTATATACTCAAAACGAATTAAGCCTATTTCTCCACCTGTAAATGTAAAAGTAAAATAAGCGGAAAGAATCATAAGTGAAAAAGTAGAAAAATTGAATAGATGTTTCCACCATGCTGTTTTAACTTGATAAAGAGAAACAATCAAGATACTTAACAAAAGAATCATCAATGTCATGTCTAAACCAAAGATAAACAGCGAAGCTAGATATATAGTAGAATCCATTACAAGAGAATTTCCCTTTGGTGGAATTAAAATGATAAAATGCTTAGATAAAACATTTACAATAGCTAAACTCAAAATCAGAAGCCAATCACTAGAGCTATAGGAAAATGTAATATTTCCAAATAAGACGAACAAACTACAGCCTAACAACGATAAGCTTAGTACATATAAATTAGCCTTTTTGTTAACCACACCATGATTATTCATTTTTTCTCACTCTCTAAAATAGATTAAAGGAGAAGCCCCAACGCCTTCTCCTTCATATAATTAAACTAATTGATAACCAGACGTTAAAGCAACAACAAGAGATGCAACAATTACTAAATTAATGAATAGCTTCTTCTTATTCAATTCATTCACCTCCTTTAAAACTAGCAACAGATGGTTTTACTCGTTTATGTAGTAACATGAGGTGTTGAATAAATATGAAAATACCAATATTCATAATGATATCGCCAATACTAATTACTTGGCTCTTTGGATATGGGGACGTAATTGGAATCACATCGCCGAGAAAACTGAAGTTGGTAGACTCCGTAATCATTGCATGTTTGGCGTATAAACCACTTTTTAAAATTTCTGTGTAATAAGGGTCAAGTGCAATCGCAGCGGCTTCATAGGAAACCGGCATTCTTCCGTCGTTTAAAGCGATAGCAATAAAATTAAAAAAAACCCCGACAAACAATAAGATAAACCCTTTATTCGCACGGTTCACCCATAGAAAAAATAAGCCTATTACATAAATGAGGATAAACAAAAACCCACTTATCTGTTCAAGGAGTTCGAATCTTCTTTGTAATGTAAAAATAAGAATCTGTATCCCTAGCAAAATAGGAAATATCCATCCAAATTTTAAATTTAAATCAGCCAAGCCTTTTAGCGTACCGCGCCTTAAAAAACCAACGATGAGTGATAGTAAAATTCCGTCAAATACCATAGTTCAACACCTTGACTGTTTGTCTTTATGTAATAGCAAATAAATAAAAGTAGCAATTAATTTGAGCTAAAATATATGATCTTATTTTAGCAATAATAGATTCAGACATCAATGGATATATGAGTCAATTGGCTAGTTCAATAGTATCGAGTATTCACTATTTTCCCATTATTCTACTAGACTTCTTGATGATTTAACTAACTCTATTGTTCGCTTATTCTAAGAAAACAAATGAACTACCAAACTGGTAGTTCGTTTTTAAAATTAAGTTAAGACTTGATTACACTTATGAAAAATCAAGCTCATTAAAAAAAAGGGATCTGACTTCTACAAATCAGATGCGTATTTGTGTAGTTGCTTGCTCATTTTTTCAATTTCATCACTAAAGGATGCAAGCTAGTAGGGGATAAGCACTTAAACAATCATGGTCTTTTTCAAAAGACATTTAACGGCCTTTCCCCGGTTGAATACCGAGAAAAGGCCGAAGCTTCATATACTCTTTTTTCATAGTCCACTTAAAAGGAATGTGCAATCTTCCCTCAACGTTCATACTACTCAAACAGTATGTTAAGTAGAATTAGTTTCTGTTGTTGTTATTGTTATTTATATTGGTCGTAGATTCATTTCAAGAGGATTTTCTTCCACCCTTTTGACCGATTTCCTCAAAATGCTTCCTATTGTGCTTTCTAGCGTTCTCTTCTCCACCTTTTCTACCTGCTTCCTCACGACTCATTGTTCCGCTATTGCCGTTGTTACTATTGCTGTTACTACTGTTGCCGCTATTGCTGTTACTGTTGCTGTTACCGCTGTTACCATTGCTGTTATTGCTGCTACCGCCATTGTCGTTGCTGTTATTGCTATTTATATTGGTCGTAGATTGATTTCCAGAAGATTTTCTTCCACCCTTTTGACCGATTTCCTCAAAATGCTTCCTATCGTGCTTTCTAGCGTTCTCTTCTCCACCTTTTCTACCTGCTTCCTCACGACTCATTGTTCCGCTATTGCCGTTGTTACTATTGCTGTTACTACTGTTACCGCTGTTGCTATTACTGTTGCTGTTACCGCTGTTGCCATTGCTGTTATTATTATTACCGCTATTGTCGTTTCTGTTATTGCTATTTATATTGGTCGTAGATTGATTTCCAGAAGATTTTCTTCCACCCTTTTGACCGATTTCCTCAAAATGCTTCCTATCGTGCCTTCTAGCGTTCTCTTCTCCACCTTTTCTACCTGCTTCCTCGCGAGTCATTGTTCCACTAGAGTTGTTGTTTTGGTTTGAATTGTTGTTAGCCATTTCAAATCTTCCTCCTTGGAATGTTAGATTGGGTGTTACATAACTCTGTTTACCACCTCTATTATTCACTTAAACTATTTATATTTTTTTAAAAAAAATAGTACATTCTATCTAAATTTTGTATCACATGCTCCTTGTAACGTTTTTAGCTAAATCCTTCCCTTTGTACTACCCCCTCCTATACGATCGCTTAGAGATGGAAGATAGTCCATTCAATAAGGCAACAATTAAGCCAAATGATTCTTTCTGTAAGAATCCATTTGCAATTTGAAGGCAAGAAGGAAAGCCACCTTAAATAAATGAAAGAATTCCACTGGGAAGGTCAGCTTAGTTTTGGTAATGGTGCTGTAAAATTAAAAAAAACATGCGATTAACATGGTTTTTCCTGGTCGTTACTTGTTTTCTATAGGCTTATTTGGGTTAATTTAAAGAACGGCTTTTGACAAATACTTAATCTTATGTAAGTAAGAAGCTTCTTTATTTCTTATCGATTAAACATCTCTGTCAATAGCCCACTTTGAGGTTCAATCGGCTCAAAGCTTTTTCGATTAGCTAGGAACTCTGGTCTTGGCGCTAGTCCTGAGAACGGCTGTACTAGCTTATTTTCAACCGAGTTGAAAACGAAGAAAACGTTACTGCGCGGGTACGGGGACAAGTTCCCATTTGAGCCATGCATCGTGTTACTTTCGAAGAATAATACAGAACCAGCAGGACCTGTAGCCCGGTCAATCTTCCCACCCGCTTGTTCAGTCAACCATGAAAGACTTTCTTCATCTGGAGTACCTGCCACTTGTTGCTTTAATGAATATTTATAGTTATCAGCAGGTGTTTCGCCTGCGCAAGAAACGTACCATTTGTGAGAGCCGGGAATAAGCATTAATGGCCCATTAAATTCATAGTTATCTGTTAGAATAATAGAACAGCTGACGGCACGCATATCCGGCATACCGTCTTCCATATGCCAAGTCTCAAAATCAGAGTGCCAATAAAACTCTTTTCCTTTAAATCCTGGTTTAAAATTAATTCTCGACTGGTTCATATAAACTTTACTACCGAGCAATTGTTCCGCAACTTTTATAATGCGCTCATTTTGTGCCAATCTTTGAAAGAACTGGCCATCCTTATGCACATCGAATACCGAACGGATCTCATTGCTAGTCGGCTCTTTAATAACCTCTGCACCTCCGTGCTGTTTCTCTTTCATAGTTTTAGAGAGTTCTGACTTCATAAGTTCAACCTCTTCACTATTGAATACATCTTCTAGAATAATATAGCCTTTGTCTTCATAGCTCTGAAGCTGATCTTTCCTTAAAGGGCCACCTTCTCCACTGGAATACACAATTGGCGACTGGCGCTCAACCACCTTTGCTTTGTTTTCTTTTCGAGAGGGATATAAATCCTTCTTAATGTTCAAGAAAAACACCTCCTATGAAATTCTAAGTTCGTACAATCCATGTTGTACCCGCTTACTATCTAACAAAACATAAATATTGAAACTTTTTTCAAATTAAGCAAAAGTTCAGATCACGCATATGACGATAGACTTAGGTGATTTGTTATGCTAAATAAAATGTTGTTTTTTCTCCCTGAAGTAAGCTAAAGTCTAACTTATAGCTAGAGACTACTCCCTAATACCTATATAGAACTAGGAAAATCAGTAAAAAACAGAGTAAATATACAAACGAAAATGAAAAATAAATCTTTAGAGTAACAAAAGCACCTATCTAAATTGATTAACTAGATAGATGCGTTAGTTGTTGTTGCTCGAGTATTAAGTATATATGTTTACCAAACAGACAGTGCCACCGCTCGTTTTGTTTTGTCTTTTTCGCCCATTTACCAAACAATAAGCGGAATATAACCGACTAGTTAACGTATTATGCTACACGTGATTTTTCATGAAATTACTTCTTTTTTAAGCAACACTATGAAATGACTCTATGCATGCACGAGCATAACAGTTGCCCTCTCTGCTCATGTTAGTTGTCATCTTATTTTCACGTCGTAATTTTTTTGTGATTTGTTTGAGGCATCTTTATAAACCTATGTCTTTTTCGTACTATTATCTGAGATTCTTCCTAAAAAGAATCCGTTTACTTCAGATAGCTTCCCTCTCCAGAGAATTTTTCCGCTTGAAGGAGTTGGTTTACTGTCGCCACAATAGACTTTCGTGTTTTTCAAATGGATGAAATGGGCTTCGAGATCATTACTCGTTTCAAATGCATCTCCTGCCTTTGCGAATTTGTCACTTAATTTTTCAGCAACCTCACTACCATCTTCAAAGGTTTCACTTAGAGTCTCAAAGTAATCCTTAGCAGAAATCAGTGTTCCTGTAATCACCGCGCCATTTACGTTTAATGTAATATCCAAAGAAAAATCATGCTTATTAGCCGCTTGCACAAAGAATTCAAGAATACTATCTTTCATTGGACCTGGTCCATTACTCATGTTCACTTCTCCTTTCAAAGCCATTAAGAAGATGTATCGTCATCGCTTAAGAGGGATGTGCTATCGCTCTCACTCTCATCATCGTCCTTAGTCGACTTTTTAGATTTTGACGTTTTACTAGATGGCGTACGTTTTTTCTTATTTGCTTTGCTAGATTTACTGTCAGTACCATTTCTATTGCTCTGTTCTTCTTCTTCCTCGTTACCATCTTCTTCTGAGTCTTCTTCTTCATTCTCCTTTTTTGATTCGCTATCTTCCTCAGAATCTTTATCTGATTCTTCATCTTCTTCGCTATTATTTTCAGTTAGTTTTGTAAGCATCTCTTCTAGTCTACCTAAACGATCATGTAGATGATTATTTTCTTCTTTTAACGATTCTTTTTCGTCTTCACTTGATTCCTTTTCTGTGCCTGATTCAAGACTTGTTTCATTCTCAGTATCTTCCTCTCCATCATTTGAATCATCCTCATCTTTATGGAACAAGTTCCTTGCTGAGTTTTTAATGGAACCTGCAGCTTTTTTAGACTTTTCTTTAGCTACTTGACTTAAGTCTTGTCCTTTACTCTTTAATTTATCTCGATCAATGCTTTCCATAAGCTTCTTGCCGTTTTCAGGAGTAGCTAAGTACCCTACTGTTGCCCCAATTAGGCCTCCTGTGACTGAACGTTTTAGACGACTACTTTTTGAACCTGTTTCAGTTTTCGTATCTTTTTCCTCTGTTTGATTTTGAACATTTTCTTCTTTCATTGTGAAAACCTCCCAGTATTAGTTAAATTCCGTCCGAACTTATACGGTTTGAACTTACTTTCTTTTCAAGAGATTCAAGTCTCTCATGTAATTGTTTATTCTCTTCTTCAAGCGCTTTCGTATGGTTGTCAACAGCTTTAGAGCTTAAGTATGGGTCTGTTTCCCACCAATCCATGCCAATCTCTTTTGCTTTATCAACAGAAGCGACAATAAGTCGGATCTTAATGGTTAACAGTTCAACATCGGCAATTCCTACCGTGATATCGCCTGCAATCACCACCCCTTTGTCTAAAATTTTCTCTAACACATCTACAATCGTATGTGATTGCATCGAATGTTCGACTGACATAATCGATCCTCCTTGGCATTTCGATTAAAGCAAGCTCCCTAAAGGACCAAGATCTATATTCAAGTCTTCGGCATCAAGACCGAAAACGTCTTTTAATTCATCCATTTTTTCTTCGAGATTCATTAAAGCCTCGCCTAGATTTTCAATTTGTTCGTCTGTCAAAGTCCCACCTTCTACGCGCCTGATCGCATGCCTTTCGACAATTTGCCTCAGTAGCTCAATGACCGTTAACACAAGCTGGGCTAATCCATGCTCTGCTTTATCTGGGTCTAAGTTAATTCTCCCACTTGTTGGGCTTTCCGGTTGCATCAATTAACTCCTCCCTTTGTTGATCAAAATTTACTGAAGATATGGTTTGATTTCCTTGCTGAGCTTGAACAAGAGATTCTACCGAAGCAATTAAGACTCGTAGATCTAAATAGACAAGATCAACTCCAGCAATAGAAATCACTAAATCAGCTCTTATCGCAACACCCTTATCGAGGATGACATCTAAAATATCAATTAATGCAATCTCCTTGTTTTCAACTGATTCCTTTAAAGACATAGATCGTCTTCCTCACTTATAAAATGTTTGAAAAATGGTAAGCCGGCCAAGGTCCTGTTACCTCAAACTGCCATCCCATTTCTTTCATTTCTTTTTGATAGTGTTGAATTTCATTTAAAAAAGACTCGACTTTCGGTTCAGAAATAAGGTACACACTATTCCACGTCATGTTTTCCTTTCTTCCTGTCACGTCTTTACTCCAATTGCTTTTTACATTCCCCTGAAGAACATACTCTTTTAAATGAAGATGAATGTCCTCACTTACACGATTTTTTTCTTCTTCAAGTTTTGATTCAATCAGCTTTTCTATTTTCTTCTTTTCAAAAAATTGTCTCCCTTTAGGTAACGAAGCAATGTCAGCTCTTTTGGCTTCTATGGTTGGATCGCTCTGACTTATTTGTTCTTTTAAAAGCTGATCGTCACAGTAAATTTTTAAATTCCACTCTTCATTTCCAGCTAATAAGGCAAAGGTTCTTTCCATCTTTTGTTCATTTGTTTGAACTGCTTTTGCTAGGCTGTCTTGATTTTTATATAACGTACAAAATTTCAACGGGATCACGGTGAACATCTTGGCTAGTTTCATGACTGTTTCATGGTGGTGAAACGCTTTTTCTTTCAGCCATTCCATGTCATGATTAACCTTATCTTTAATCTTCTCTTCAGAGTACTGGTCTGAATCGAGATTACAAACAATCGCTGTGTTCTGTTCGATCGGAATGGTGTAAATGCCACCTTCACCTTCGAACCCTTTAAAAGATGGTAACGATTGATTAATCGTTTCATTAGTTGGGACTAAGCCATATAAGTAAATTAGATCGCCCATCTTCATCCCCTCATTTCTTCTTTGTCATCTGCTCCCATTGTTCCATTTCCAGACGTTTTGCTATTTCATAACGCATCAGTAATTCTTTTTCTTTCTCTTTATAAGCATCTTCCGGAATATCACCAAGCTCATACATCATCTGCAGTTGAATGAGTTTTTGCTGAATGGTTGGAAGGTCATATAATTCTTTGTCAGCCTCTTCTTTCACCTTTTCCCCGATTTTTATGACGAGGTTAATAGGAGCTGATATTAATTTGTGTAGCATTAGCCATTCTCAACTGTTAATCTAATATTGACAAAGTTATATGCTGGCCATGGACCGCTGTAATTAAATTCGACCTTATCCTTCCAATTGTCATGCGCTTTATTTACCTTTTCGTCAAACTCCTCTTCTTTGTCTCGATCAATTAAAAAAGCGGCATTTAATAGCATTTTCTCTCCAATTGGCTCGTTTGCTTTTGCTGCTACAGCTGACTCTTTTAATGGAACAAACAAGTCTTGTTTTACCTCATTTCTTAGTGAGGTAAAGATTTTTTGAGCAGCACCACCGAGTTGAATTCGCTCATAATAACTAGCTGCTTCAGTTTTACCTCGAACCGCTTCTGCCATTTTTTCAATCTCCGAATTCTCACTAACTTGTGCTTCTAGCCAATCTTTTTTCCCAATTACTTTTAATCCGACTTCCATTTTTCCTTTTATCTCTGGAAACAGTTTTTCAAATTGGGGATATAGATTTTCTAGTAACACAGCTACATCCTCTTTTGACTGAAAGACATTGCCAAAACTAACAGGAATGACGGTCTCATTTTGCTTCATCACTTGAGAAACCGCATGTTGATGCATCATTAAATTGTCTTTATTAGGATGATAGATTTTCATTGGGACATCGGCTGCCACAATCGCTGCATCTTTATAATCGATCGTAAAGAGCTTTCTTGTCTCACCTTCAATGTCAATCTCGCCAAACTCATCATTCGCTTCTGTTTGAATTCCGCAAAAAATATAAATACCGCTATTCTCTTGGCCCATTGTATGACTCTCCTTTATTCGACCTTCATGTTCTTACAAGCTTTTATAATCAATTGTTCGGCTGTTTTAACGGGTTGATCGGATTCTATACAGCGACTTATTTGATGGCCTACGATATCGATACATAGACGTTGAAAATCTGCATCTTTTCCATCTACTGGAATATCTTCTTCTGTCGCTAATTTTGCAATCATCAACGATGCTCGTAAGCTCGGGCCAGTATCTTCTTTACATTCTTCGCGTAACTCCGAGACGAGAGTCGTAATGGCCTTGGCTTCACTGACTTTAATATCGATTTTTTCCGAAACAATCGCTGTCTCCCGGTCAATGTCTTTATAATCAACAAAGATCGTAATCAATCGATCTAGTAGCGCATCTTGTGTAGCATAGACGCCTGCATATTCATCAGGATTGCTTGTGAATATCACAGAAAAGTCGGGATGAACACGGACAAAAGGTTCTGTTAACTTCGAACCATATAGAGGAAGGATGCCTTCTTCTAAAATCGATAAAAAGATATTATTCGTCGTTGGCTGCGACCTAGTAAACTCGTCGTAAACGAGTGTGTATCCATTCTTGACTGCCTCTAGTAAACGTCCGTCTTTCCAAGTCCCTGTCACACTTTCGTCTTTCTTATAGACAGAACGAATATAGTTATCGACAACCTTTTTACTCGTATACCCCGTAAAGTCACCAATTAAATCTTTATTATTTAATTCATGGTTACCATGAATGAGCATAACTGGTCTTTTCTTTTTTTTTGCTAGAGCAAGTGCTAGAGAGGTTTTCCCTGCTCCAGATGGACCTGTAAAATGAATAGGGTAGCCAGCTTTTGAGTATTGTAATGCGCGATGAAGCAAATCTTTTGTTTCAGAGTCTTGTATTAATGATCGTTGATGCTTCTTGAATGTTTCCTTTATGACCGTCACTAGTTCCCTCCTATCACCAAGTCCTACACTTCTTGACCAATTGCGCTTCTATAACGAATATCACGTCTTTTAAAAGATGTAACTTCCTTGTCTTGATTAAGGTAAACGTCATACACGCCTAGCATTTCGTCTTTCGCATATTTTTTCATGTATTCCTTTTCTTCAATTACTTCAACAGTGAGCTTCCAACCATCGTTATCGATTCCTTCGACTGAGGTAATTTTATGAATGGGCGCTACATGTTCATTAAAGAAGTCAGCAACATTTCCCATGATTTTTTTTATTTCCATAGTGCCCTCCCGCTACTGATCGGATGTAGGCCAGGGTTCGACTACCCTGACTACATCCTCTGCTACACCTAAATACTAAAGCTTGCATTTCTTTCATTTGGTTGTGGTGGAAGCCCATTTTCTTCAACGCCATCTCGAAGTAATCCAACCGCCTCTGCATAACGTAACCATGTATCGACACTTGCAATAACCACTCTTGCTTCAACGGTTAAAATTTCAATCCCAACGACCGAGACTCTTACAAATGCATCAATGACAATCCCTTTATCTAAAATTCGGTCGATTACCTCTGCTAAACTAGAGCTATCTGCACTTTTTTGAATGGACATTTCTCATTCTCCTTTCACGATTCCAATTAAGAAGTCATCGTCTTCATGTCATTTGAGGATTTGATGTTAGTCGAACTCTTAACATCGTTATAACTCTTAATGCCGGTAACACTTTTAATGTTTCTAACACCTTTAACTTTTCGACCATCGTCTTTATTAGAAGTGGAGATCTTATCTTGAAAATCCTCTCCAGCTTCTACAACGTTACCGACCTTATCTCTGACAGACAGTAAAACATCTTGAGCCTTTTCTTTCGCTTTTTCTGCTGTGTCATGGACTTTATCAGCATTTTTATTTTTTGCGTTCTCTAACTTGCTTGCAGCTTCATCGGCTTTCTCTTGGATGTTCTCAACAAACTTGTCTTTAGCTTTATCTACTACGGTTTCTTTTACTTTTTCCTTAATTGGCTCAGGAGTATGCTCTATCGCCTTTTCGGCAACTTTGCTTACGGCCTTTTTTACGGGCTCTCCCATTCAATTACCCCCTCTGGAGTTATCGAAGTGGACTGCTACTTCTTTGAATCCACTAGCTGATTTAGGACGTCTTCAATTTTATCAAGGCGTTCATTTAAGTTTTTGTTATCTTCTTTGATTTCGTCATACTGCGAGGATTGTTCGTCCTTATCTGAATCACTTTTCTCCTCTTTATCATCGTTTTTCTTTAAATTGGGCAGTAAACTACCACCGGATTTATTCATGTAACCAGAAGCTGTTTGTCGAATGCTGTTAACGGCTTGCTCCGTTAAGATCTCTTGAGCGGTTCTTTTTAATTCTTTACTAGCAACTCTCATAACCTCTGATTCACTTAAACTTTTCATGACTCTCTGGCTCGTCCCAGGGCTAGATAATAAGCCAATTCCTGCCCCAACAATACCACCGATTATCGCTAGATTCATGGAGTTGCTTGATTCATTACTATTTTCTTCTTTTTGGTTATTTTCTGCTTTTACCTCTTCTTCCGGCTTTTCTGTTTTCTCTTTTACTGTCATATTCATCGACCTCATCTCATTCCATATTTTCAAATAGCCTATTGTTTAAAAACTAAATTGCGGATCACGGTCTTGTGTTCTTAGAAGACCTTCTTCTTCTACTTCATCCCTGAGGAGTCCAACAGCCTCTGCGTAGCGTAACCATGTATCAACACTAGCAATGACCACTCGAGCTTCAACCGTAAGAATTTCGATCCCAACTAGCGAGACCCTAACAAAAGCATCAATCACAATTCCTTTGTCTAGAATTCTGTCAATTACCTCTGCAAGGCTTGAACTATCTGTACTTTTTTGAACACTCATCTGTTTTTCCTCCTCTCCACTTCGTTCATACGTGAATCAGATTGCTTGGACAATTTATATTCGGTTTCTAATCCATACCATCAATTATTGAGATTAAAACAACAACTTTTTTCATATTTATACAATAATTTTAAAAATTTAGTAGAGTCTACTCGAATTTCGCCTCTTTGAAATATTTGAAGATTAATAGCTATGCTATTTTCATCCATTTTCCATATCAGAATGTTATATAGATTACATTTTTGTTACATCATTAAAAAAACAGAGAAAAAATAGGATAGAGATTCCTTTTTCAAAGAAATTGGGAGAATTACCTTAGTAAATATTTGGGATTAGCTTAATAACAGCTTATCCGCAATTGATTAGTTAATTGGTCTTGATCGATGTATAGAAAGCAGGGGACTTCACATTTGAGATGTCCCCTGCTTTTTATCCTGTACTATGTATGAGACTGTTAAGAGATGCACTCTCAGTAAAAGTAGAGATCAAATAGGCGAATTGTGCAATTCATCACTGTTTATGTGCAATTATTTTGAGATTTATGCAATTATTCTCTGATTTGTGCAATTACCCTCTGATTCGTGCAATGATCCTCAGTTTTGTGCAATCGACCGAATTTCACGCAAAAACCAGCCTACTCTGACTAGAAAGTTGGCTGGTTGTTTAACTCAATCTCTCAAATGTAGTATAAAATAAGAATTTATTCTTATACTTTTATACCCAATTTTTCTAATGTAGTTGAAACATACCAAAATACAAACGATCAGAATCTTTTAACCTGTTTAGAATTGAGTCGAAAACTTTATAAATTTTCTGTCAAATTGCGACAGCTTTTATAACTGGTTTGCCCTATGATAATAGTATAATTTAGTAAAGTGAGGGTTTCCTTATGAAAACCAGTCGATTCTATCCAATGATGTCCTATCAGAAACCTTTAAAAGCTTACCTAACGATTGAGGAGATTAATGGGATGACTTTCTCTTCTAGTAAGTCAAAAGAAATTGATGTGCATGAAAGTAACTCATTAGGATTATCTTTTTCAACCGATCTAGATTTTCCGATGAAAGAAGAAACCCCACTGACGTTCAAAATAAAATTTTTTACATTAGGGGAAATGACCGGGGAGATCACACAGAAGGAAAAGAGATATAATGGTGGTTATTATTATGATTTAAAAGCCATTGCCTGTAACTTGCAATACCTCAAAACATTTGCCACTTTTCATGAGACACCCGTTGATCGAATGAGTTATTCATTAATTAGTTAGAGGCTTAATTAGAAAGTGGATGACTTCGTTTGATGAAGCCGTTCGGTGAGGGAAAAAAATTGAATTAACAACTTATTTAACAGACGGTTTTGACCGCGATTTCAGAGTGGGAATACTTACTATATGAGCAATAAAAAAGGACGTATGAATTGGCATACGGCCTTTTCTTGTTGAATAAAGTTTACGTGCAATTATTTTGAGATTTGTGCAATTATCAACGGATTTGTGCAATTATTCTCTGTTTTGCGCAATTATCAACAGATTCGTGCAATGATCCTCAGTTTCGTGCAATCGACCGAATTTCACGCAAAAACCAGCCTACTCTGACTAGAAAGTAGGCTGATTGTTTAACTCAATCTATCATAGGTCTCTTTATTACAAATAATATAAAGTACCGCTTCATCTGGAATGCGCTCATCGAGTTTTCTGTTAATGTCTAAATTGTCGCGATCAGCGATAAGCGTTGCGCCTTGTTTAAGTAAGTCTTGAAACGCATCGTTGTAAAAAACCCAGCTTGGATGTTTCGCAAGCTGATAGAGGTCCTCACCATGCTGTCGACTAATGAGTTGAGAGTAAACTTTACTCACTCCTTTATACAACGCTGAGCGCACAGCTAACCTTGAAATTGTCTCCTGAGATAAAATAAATTCATCGATTTTCACATGTGAGAAGTTGGCAATGTTTTTCTCTGTCATCACCTCAGCGGTTGTGTGAACCATTGGGGCGAGGCGTTCAACCGTGATTGAAACAAGCAAGGTTTTCGCATCTTTCAATGAGACGTCTTGAATATTGTCATCGGAAAAGATGATGACAGCACTGGCTTTTGAGATATTTGCTTTTTCAAATGGTTCCTCTGAGGTTGGATCTCCTTGTATGTAATGAAGCCGGTTGTTAGTTAGTTCGACTGGGGCTTTAGGTAGAGTATCAATGATCACAACTTCGATTTTGACGTCTGATTCAAGTAATTCTTTTATCGCAACTTCTGACTTTTTTCCCCAGCCAATGATGATAATGTGGCGATCGTTCATGTAATTCATCCTTCCCTCTTCTCTCATCCTTCTAAACAATGTAAAGGAATCAATAATTTTTCCAATCACAACCCCAAGTAAGCCAATGCCAATCAAAAACATGAACACCGTAAATAGCTTACCAGCAATCGTCACCGGCGAGTAATCTCCGTACCCAACTGTTGTAAAAGTCGTCATCACAAAGTAAAAAGTGTTTACTAGTGTTTCAAAGTTATCTGGCTCAAGTACATACATAATAACCGTGCTTAAAATAATAAAGAGTGCTGTCGTTACAAATAACGTTAAGTTTTTCATTCTGATTAAGCCTAGGCTGATTCTGAGAAAAAAGTGCATGGTTTGGTTGTCCTCCTAGGTTCTCGGTTTGCGAGAAGGTAAAATGGCTGAAAACAGGAAGATTAGATAGGTTGGAGCTTGGCTTCCTGTAATAAATTCGCTGAGTAGAAAAATTGTAAATAAATGAGACCACTGATATATTTCTATTTTCGCTGATATTATAAAAGACTTTATTCGAGAGACGAATCCGGTGTGAAACCTTCCTACGGGGCATGAGAAAGGTGCCCTTTATCTCCTTAATCTACCTTACAGCTCAGTAAAATGGCAAATCCCTGCTTTCTAATCGGAAAGAATGATAGCGGGAGTTTCTATTAAAATGGCTAAGTCACCCATAAAAGGAGAAAGGTGCTATTACCCCAATTGACACAAGAGAAATCCAGCTTACATTGCCACCGAATTTCTACTTTTGCCGATCATCTTCCCCATCAACGCTTTACCGGAGAAATGCCTTTCTACCTGGTCGTATAGGCCACAAACATCGATAAGTTACCCGTAATCATACCACCGACTCGGAAAAATAATCCACTTGGCTGACCATTGATGACATGAGAGCCGATCAATAATTTCCCTGTATAAGGACCGTCCCATGTATCAATCGTTTGATCAGGCATCGGGAAGTATTCTTGAAAGACAACGGACTGATTCTGATAATAATCCACGTCTTCATCTAAAACATTCCCGTCTGACACAATTTGAATGCCACCGCCTTCGCGTCCGAGAACGGGTTTTTTTACATAAGATTGCAACGAACTGGCCGTATCATAAGTTGGTAAAAAGTACTGATCAATGATTGCTTGCTCTGACCTTGTGTACCACTCTTGTTTTTTCTCGGTAATTAACGATAAAATCGCCTTCGATTGCATCAGTAGAGCGGAAGGCGGATTAATCACTTTTACTTTATCGTTCATCATGTGAACGATAAAACGTTCGCCGATCAGCTCGCCTGTGCCGCTTTTTTCTTCCAAAAAATACTCAAGTGGGTAGAGACGATACAAAAAGTCGATTCGCTCACCTTCTTGGGTTTGGACGTCCTCTTCGCCGACAACAATCTCCTCAAGTGGAACGTATTTGGCTTGCTGCGGGTATAAGCTCATTAAATAGCGCACCGTTTGTTTGTCTTCGTCATGCCAATCGGCACAAGTGAAATAGAGTGTATCCGTGCTACCAATGTTATAGTCTCTAATGATCTGATTCCAGGCATTTTTAATATTGGCGCCGATCTGCGCATTTGGATTTGTACTTCGATGTTCTTGACAAAGAACGTCCTGCGCAACAGCCGCTTCTACTAGACCAACTGGAGTATCCGTATTTCCCTCTAACACTTTCAGACCGTTCGCCGAAGCAATAAAATCGTAGCGGACAAAATAAGAAAACGCTGTTTTGTTTTCAGCGAGGAGGAGATCCCAGAGAAAAACAGAAATGCCCGTCTTGTGAATAATCGAACGGTCTTTTAAGATTTGCTCATGCGTTTTAGCGAAAATATCGTTCACCGCTCTTGAGGCGTTCTCTACTTCTCGCACCAATGAGGGCGGGACGACTAAAAGCGAGTCGCTCATGTATTGATTGTCTTCATAGTTTTCGTAGAGTGTCGCCCAAGTAAAGCCTTTAGCAGACACTTTTCGCTCGAGATCGAGCCATCTTTTTAAATAGGCATCTGCTTCAAATGGTTCGGTAAGTGATTGATATGGAAGCATTCATCTCCCCCCTTTTAGTAGCTAATCGTGGCTGCAACAATAAGCCCAACTAGGACGGAGACGCCTCCTAAGAAAAGACCTACTGCTACGTTGCCGCTTTCAATTTCTTTCGCTAGGCTCGTGTTGCGTGTGAATACATACTCGATCACAAGGTGAAGAACAATTTGAACAATAATGGCGATAAATGCCCAGATTGTTAAATCAATTAAGTTGATCGAGCTCCGGATTGCCGATTGAAGAACAACGACAAGACCGGTCATTTTCCCAAGAAGCTTTAATGCTACCGCGGTATTTCCCTTTTTAATTTGTTCACGCTCAGAATATGGAGTAAGCATTTTGAAAATATACGTTCCGATCAGAAAGAGCACAAGAGAAACGGCGAGATAGATCAGAAAGTGATCAAGCGTTTGAAGATAATACGTGATATTCATTCTATTGCTCCTTTCATTCCACAAGGTAAGAAATAAGATAGATTGTCGGTAATCTGTGCACCTGCGCGAAAGCCAAAGGCGCTTGCTTTTTCATTGATAATAAAGCTTCCTATTAGAAGATGAGCGTCGGTGGCTCCCTTTTCAGTTTGGATTGTTGCGACGGGCAAATCAACATACTTTTGAAAAACTTTTACATAGTGATCATATGTATGTTCTTTTTGTGAGAAGAGGGTTGCTCCGTTTTGTTTGACTTCAACCGTGTCTCCTTCTCGACCGAACACGGGCTTCGAGACATAACGATCTCCTTTTTCAATAAAAGGTTCTTCATCCAAATACGTTGGCAAAAAATAACGAGCAATGATCTCGTGCTCAGACCCGGTAAAAAATGAATGGTGATGTTCGTGCATCCCCCATATTGCCGCCATCACCGCTTTGCTTTGCATAAGGAAGGCAGAGGCTGGGTTTAACATTCCGACTTTCCTCGTGCTCACTAGCTTCATAAACTCGATTCCGATTGGAAATTGATCATCAGCAACATCTGCTAGTAAAGCTTCTAATGGATATGTATGTCGATAGAGAATATCAATTTTATTTCCTGCGAAATCATAAACACCCTCACCAGCTTTAATTTGCAATTGATTTAATGGCACAAAGATGGCTCCTTTTATTTGCGAGAGCTTCATCAAATACAACATCGTTTCACGATCTTCGATATCCTCCTCATGTGCCGTAAAAACCACATTTGGATGACCGCTCAGACCGTTCGCTTGCGCGCAGTGATAAACACTGTTGCGAAGCGCTTTTCCAAGATAAATTTCCTCTTCCACGTTTGGATTAATGGAACCAAATTCAGAGCAGACAAGCCCATTCACCTCAAATAGCTCGCGAATAAACGTTGGTGTATCTGAATTGAATTCAATCATTTTCAAGCCTTGATCCGTTCTGACAAAATCAAAGCGCCCAATGACGGTTTCATATGGCAATGGTGTCATCCTTAGATAGGATACGGCACTAGCAGGAAATCCTAAATCTAGGAGCGTTTCATCTGGGGCGTTACGAATCATCTCGTTCATTTTTTTATAAATCGAGTAAACGTTTTGCGTCGCTTGTCTAATGTCATCAGCTTCATCTTCCTTCAACACCAAACAGTCATATAGGGCATACTCCATGCCATATAAACGGTCCCAAAAAGCAGGTATCGCCTTGTAAAACAGCTCGCGTTTAGCCTCCAAATATACCACCGCCGCCCATCCCAGAGCGTGGTTTATTCGCTTGGTTTGGATTTGGTTGTTGATTTGGGTTCGGCTGGCTTACATTAGGATCTGTTCGTGGGTTGGTAACGGCCGGCTGGCGCATTCCACCACCGCCTCCCATCGCTCTCCCCGCCATAAAAGCAGCGATCGTCGGAAACCAACTTCCCCCATAGTAATAGTGGCCACGATTTTCATTGCCTTCTTCCACACACTGATAGCCTTCTGCTTCCTCATCCCACTTCCATGTATCGCAATCCGCTTCCTCCGGTGAAGGTGGCCCCGCATCCGGCTGAACATTGGGATCTGGCTCGGCTGGAACGGCAAACAGCTCTTCCTGTGCTGCAGGCGAGCATGCCGTTAAACCCATTAACGCAACGCTCGATCCAAGCAGCCCCTTTAGAAGCTTATCCGTTTTTGGTTTCATCGTTTCAACACCTCCCATTTCTGTATACGAACTTCATGTACTTCTGGTTTCGCTACCACTCGTATAATACCCTTCCTATTTTATCCTAATTGTACTCTACCAATCATTGACCAAGAGAAAAAGCTGGTCGAATTGAAGCGCGATATCTCCAAAAAACGTTGCCTTCCCGCTATCAAAACCATCGACAGCAGGTTTTAAGTTACTGCACACCACTTGGAGTTTACTAAAATAAAAAATGAGGAATACAACTAGGAAGTACCTAAAATGTAAAAAAACTAGAAATAGCATCAAGAGTGAAATTGTTTTATACTTTTTCATATATTATGTCAGTATTGACGCCCTCTATGCTCGATTTGAGGTGCATCTGGGCTTTAATGCACTGCTTTCACGACCTCCATTCCCGATTTGGGGCGTTTCTGGGCTTTAATGCGCTGCTTTGACGACCTCCATCCCAGATTTGAGGTGCATCTGGGCTTTAATGCGCTGCTTTAACGACCTCCATTCCCGATTTGGGGCGTTTCTGGGCTTTAATGCGCTGCTTTGACGACCTCCATTCCTGATTTGAGGTGCATCTGGGCTTTAATGCACTGCTTTCACGACCTCCATTCCCGATTTGGGGCGTTTCTGGGCTTTAATGCGCTGCTTTGACGACCTCCATTCCCGATTTGAGGTGCATCTGGGCTTTAATGCGCTGCTTTGACGCGCAGCAACCACGAAAAAAGGCGTATTGGCATCAAAGAGACTTATATGAGGATCCCTCTAGATTCAGTCTGTTTCAGCAGACCTGAAACCGTTAGGCTCTCACTTTGAGAAAATCACGCAAGCATTAGATGGTAATTGTTTCAAATTCCACTAATTTCCGATAAAATGTATTATGATAGATTCATATAAACACTTTGGGGGATTAGCCTAATATGACGTTTCAATTAGAATTAGCAAAAAGCTTGAAAGACCCGTACTCAAAATTTTATCAATTAAAAATTGCAGAAGTTATCCCTATTCATTACGGTAAAATAGCTTTACTCATATTCGTTAGCGTATTAATTGCCTTGATTCGTTCATTTTTTGGGTTGGACACAGCTAGCATCTCTCATCAAATAGCGGAGTATTCGATGAGTGAATTTGAATGGATGAAAGTCTTGATTGGACTCGGTGGACTACTAGATGGCTTCCTCTCTCCCCTTGTCTATTTGTTCTTTACTAGTTTTTGTTTTTGGGCGTTTCTAGATGAGGTTTCTTTTCGCCAATCCTTTGTCGTAATAACTGTTAGTCTCTTTATTTTCACAATTGAAAAAGTAGCTTTGCTTCCTTTTGAATTATGGCTAGGCATTCAATCGTCTTCTTCTCCATTTGCGTTAGGAGTAATTGTAAGCACCCTAACAGAAAACGACTATCTCATTAACTTTTTTGGAGGAATATCGTTATTCTGGATAGGCGCGATCATCATCCAAGCTTATGCTTACTCAGTATTAGCTACCAATCGAAAACGATTTATTGTCCTCCTGACGGTAGCGATCCATGTACTTATTCTTTTAGTTGCTGTTCTCAAAACATTCATAGGTATTTATCTAACTCTCTAATTGCGATAAAGGTGGTCAAACATAGTGAAAGCTTGGATAAAATATACACTGATCTTCATTGGTACGCTTTTAATTACCTTAAATATTGTCTTGATTTTACAAGATGAAAGTCAAATTGACCGCTTACAAATAATTGATCGGTTTCTATCTCCATTACAAGTAGATATCGTTGAATCGATCGAAAAGCCAGGCATCATCTCCTCCATAAGTGAGGAGCATATTTATTACAATGAAAACCTTGGTTCTCTTGGTACGGTTTTTGTTGAGGAGGGCCAGGAAGTTCAGTTTGGCGAGGTTTTATTTAGCTATCATAATATTCAACTTGGTTCTGCCGAAAGAGAACTAGAGTTGAATATAGAAAAAAACAACTTACGATCTTCTCAACTTGCTGATGAGATTTACACCCTCACCACCATCAAAGATACATTGGTTAGTAACGAAATGGTACCCGGTCAGGAAACGCTTTCTCTGGAAGCTCAATTGGCACAATACAATGTTCAAATTGAGGAAAAGCAGCATCAAATGGCCACCCTTCAACTTGAAACAGAAATGTATCACCAATCTCTTTCGACTTTAAGTGAACAGCAGGCTGAACTAGAGATTACCAGTCCAGCTACTGGTGTAATCAAAGAAATCAATACCAATCAAAACATGCCATTTATCACTCTGTTACCTACTCCTTTTGTTGCAAAAGGAAAGCTAACAGAAGCCGAATCGCTAGACATAGACGAAGGAATGAAAGTAGAAGTACAGGCAAATGACCATGAGCCGATCGAAGGGATGTTATCAAAAATTTCACAATTCCCGAGTGAAGAACCTTCAATCGAACAAGTTACGTCTTATCCTTTTGTTGTTGAGCTCACTGATTTGGAAGCCGATCTGAAAATTGGCTTTCATGTCAATCTCAACATTATTCAAAAGGAAATTCCTAATGCGATTGTAATTCCTGCTGATTCCTTTCTCCTCCAAAGTGAGGAAAAACCTGTCGTTTATGTAGCGGACGAAGGGAATATCGCCGAAAAGACTGTTACGCTCGGGATGATTGCAAAGGACAAGCAGGAAGTAATATCCGGCTTAACGACAGCGGATTTGCTTGTTGATGATCCACTAAAGGTGATTTCGGGGCAACCGTTTGTTACGAAAGTAAGGCTGAGTGAATTAGAGAAATCAACTTTATCTTCTTTTAGAAAGAAGGAGCTGTTGAAGTTAACGTTACGAGGATTTCTTCAATAGGCGTTTCGAAGACTTAGATGGGACTGCCCACCTAAGTCTTTTTTTAGGTAGAAACCTTGTTAGGTTTTATCCGCACAATAGTGAAGGACAACGTTAAATGCTATACTATGAATATACAGTTATCCGGAAAGGTTTAGAGACATTATGAAAAGTAACTTCTTTTTATTATTCTTATCGATTTTTTTCCTATTTGGGTGTACAAGCCCGGAAAATGAAAATGAAACCCTTTATGTAGCTGCCGCTTCTGACCTTCATCACGCTCTAACAGAGATAGGAGAAGCGTTTACCAAAGAAACGAATATCCCCTTAGAATTCACCTTTGGCTCAACAGGCCTTTTAACACAGCAAATTCAAGAAGGGGCTCCTTTTGATTTGTTTTTAGCGGCCCATGAATCGTATATTAATCGATTAATTGAAAGAGATGCACTACTAAATGATTCAAAAGAGTATTATGCGGTTGGAAGACTCGTTGTCATGGGGTCACCCGAGCAAGAAGGCACCAGACTTAATCTTGAGTATTTATTACATCCAGAAGTAAAGACCATTGCCATTGCTAACCCAGAACATGCTCCTTATGGAAAAGCGGCACAGGAAGCTTTGAAATCACAGGGTATATGGGAAGACGTTCAACCGAAACTCGTTTACGCTGAAAATATTAGACAGGCCTATCAATATGTTGAATCAGGAAATGCGGATGTTGGGATTATTGCTTTAGCGTTAATGTATAAAACGGAATTTCCGTATCAGTTAATCGATGAAGACACTCACCTTCCTCTTAGGCAAGCGTTAGGCATTCCTACGCAAACTGAAAAGGCAGAGTTAAGTCAAGAATTTGTTGATTTTATTTTAAGTGAACAAGGTCAAAGCATTTTAAAACAGTATGGGTTTGATCTGCCGTAATGGATACGATTCTTACCCCTTTATTTTTGTCGCTGAAAATTGCTGCTATTGCCACGTTATTTGCTTTTATCGGCGGAATTCTTTTATCTTGGTGGTTTGCTTTTAATAAAAGTAAATTAACGGACATCCTCTCGATTGTGATTACGATTCCACTTGTGATTCCGCCCACTGTCTTAGGGTACTATTTGCTTTTGCTGTTAGGAAGAGGCAGTCCAATCGGTCAATGGGTGGAGAATCTAACCGGGCAGCCGATTACCTTCACTTGGAAAGCGGCTGTTATTGCAGCCACGATTGCAGCATTGCCTTTGTTAATTAGACCGATTCAGGCCTCATTTGAGTCGATCAGCAAAGATACGATTGGGGCGGCTGAAATCGATGGGGCTGGGAAATTTCAAATCTTAGTTCACATTATCATTCCACTCGCTTACAAAGGTGTGCTCGCCGGCTTGGTGCTAGGTTTCGCAAGGGCGATGGGGGAGTTCGGGGCAACGTTAATGGTCGCTGGGAACATCCCTGGTAAAACGCAAACTCTCTCGATTGCCATTTACGACGCGGTTCAAGCCGATCGGATGGCCGACGCTCATATGATGGTGATCATTTTAAGTGTTGCAACTATTTTCTTTTTGTATTTGATTCATAGGTGGTTTAGATGACGACATGAAGAAGCCGACTTCATTTGTAAGTCGGCTTCTCATTCAACATTTATTTGAAAATAATTGAAATCACTTCATCAAGTGACATTTCACTATTCACTTCAAACGTACCTGGTCGTAAATCGTTCGCTAAGCCGCGCTTCTCTACCTCTTTAAAAAACGTCATCGCGCTATCGGTAATCTCTGCTCGTACAAGAGCTTCCCCAACATCTATACTTGTCATTCCTGGTGAGATGGTTAATAGGGTGCGGTAAATAATGACTTCTTTTACTTCTGTTTTTTCTTCAGTCGCCTTTTCTTCAGCTTCTGGTTTTTCTTCACTTTCCGTCTCCGCCTCAAAAGCAGCTAGCTGTTCTTGCCATTGTTCTTCTGTATGAATGACATAGCCGTCAGCACCTAATAAGCTAATCATCTCATCTATAGTCGGTTTTTCTTGTGCTTGTGTTGTAGTCGCTTCACTTGGTCCAAAGAAATAAACGGCCGCACATACACTTGCCGCAACCAGTAGTCCTCCAGCAAAGCTTTGCATCGTATTAGCTGTCATTGGCTGCTTTTCTCCTTTCACTCGTTGGTTCGATGTAAGGAGCAAGCATCAGTTTGACCTCAAAATCTGTTATCTTTGTTTTAGCTGCAATTCCTTCAAACGAGTAGCCTCGTCTATGTAAGTCAATCGCCTCTCGTAGTCTAGCACGTTGCTCAGAAACCTCTTTTTTTATTCCTGCTTCTTTTGCGGTAATTTCATGATCTAGCTCAAGGTAACGCAATTGCTTTTCTAACTGTTGTATTTCTTCCATGATTGTAATTGAAAACTGTTCAATCTCTGATTTCTCTATTTGAGCTGCTTGCTTTGCTTTTATAATCGACCAAAACAATAACAATACGGCTATACCAATCAAAATGGATAGTGTCCATTCCATCATGTCGTAATCCTCCCCATATGAATCTATTATTTAAACCGAATCTATTATACAATGATTTCATTTTAAATTCGATGTAATTCGCGGAAATACCGCAATATAACAAGGTTTTTTACAAAAAAACGACTTATGTCACACACCTCTTTAGCGCTTAATACCTAGAGATCCCCAAAGAATCTAAAAAATATTTTAAATCTACTATGACATTTTCCTCCTTCGCTTATATATACACAGTGAAAGGAGGTGTTACCATGCTAATCGATTCTCGCCTAGTTTTACTTTTTTCAAATGGAGTGGATGAAGATGGGAAGGACATTCAAAAAACGAAGAGCTTTAACAACATCAAGCCAACTGCAACAGACGAACAGCTAACGGCTGTAGTCAATGCGTTAACTCCTCTTCAAGAATGGACGCTCATGAAAGCCGATCGTACTAACCTTCACAGTCTTGTTTAGTCTAGTCCTACCAACTATAGAAAGGAGGAACACCTATGAGCAAACGACTTGAATTGATTTTTGAAAACGAGATCGGTGCAAATGTCACACTCTCGCTCGACAACCCTGTTTACCCTGCAAATCCAGTCGCGATCAGCGCTGCAATGGATTCCATTGTCGCAGAAAATGCTTTTGTCTCAAGTGGCGGTGAAATTATCGCTAAAAAAGCTGCACGTATCGTCGACCGTACTGTCGAAGAGATTACAATCTAATTACTAGAAGGAGGAGGGCTGCCCGAAGTCACTAAAAAAGTCCCTTTTAGTAGATTCGAGGAAGCAGCAATGGCCTCAAACGTTGCGCGCCTGCTATGAGAAAACTTACTCATAGTAGGCTTAAGACAAAGTAACGGTTCTGCTCATTGCTTAAAGGCCACTGAAAAAGGTGATCATACCTTCTTCAGTGGCCTCTGCTACCCTTCTTCTTTTTGAAAGGAGGAACGCCGACATGGACATGTGGCTCCCGTTTTTAAGTGAATTTGGTTTTCCCGTTGTCGTCACGCTCTACCTGCTTCACCGAATTGAGAGCAAGCTCGATACGGTTAACCATTCGATCTTAAAACTGCCAGAAAACATCCACCAGCTCCTTTACGTTCGAAGTATTGAGCATAAGAAGAATGGATGATGTGGTTTATAAAAAGCAAAAATCGTTTAAAGGGGCAAAGGGGCAACCGACAAAAATAGCAGAATATTTAGAGGGTGAAATTGAAATGATTTCATCCTCTTTATATACACTGGTATTCACGTTTGAAACTTAGGTAATTACTCAAATTTCTATTACTACCCTAGCGAAGTGAACCGATAATTAAATAGGTTATTGGATATTGTTTTTAAAATCACTACTTAAGCTTAGCTCATTAAAACGAAAATCTAAAACATTTCTATTACATAGGTTCGAAATAACTCTGCGGATGGAGTGGAGTAATTTTTATGATTTGCGGGCTATTAATCTTCACTAGCTTACTTGTCATTCATAGTAGAAGCTGATAAAGGGTTATACCAATCTAAGCTACAAGGTAGGAACCGAATCACCCTTTTTGCATCCCAAACATAAATCGCTTAATTGAAGAAAAAGAGTTTGGAATATATTCCAAACTCTTTTTCTAGTGCTCATAGTTACACTGCATTTTCGTATGTTTTTGTCTGTTATTATGGTACGTTTTAGTATTTTTCGCTCAATAAGAGAATGGGTTAACTTAGGATTGATTTCTTTTGTTTTGGATTTCGGCCACGTTCATTGAGATTCCAACAACTCTTCTCACTTTCAGACTATTTCTGGCCTAGTATCAGCTGTTTCACGATACGATCTCTTTTCTTGGAAAAATAATTTCCAGTTTTAGTTATTTACCTATTGCTATAACACTCCACCTGTATTATAGTAAATAATACAGGTGGTACAGGTAATACAATTTGTCCGTCAGTTTGAAAGGAGGCCTATATGTTTCAACTAGACATCAGAAGCAGAGTGCCCATTTACGAACAGTTAGTTGAGAAATGGAAGGAATTGATTATCCATGAAGTATATCAGCCCGATCAGCAACTTCCTTCTGTAAGAGTACTTGCCCAAGAATTAACTGTTAATCCTAATACCATTCAAAAGGCTTACCGTGAGTTAGAAAACCAAGGCTATATTTACTCGATTCCAGGCAAGGGGAAGTTTGTTGCCCCTCAAGCTATAACAACAAATAATGAGAAGGTGACGAAATTGAAACAGGAATTGCTTAAGTTGCTATCTGAAGCGCTCTACCTCGGGATTGATAAAGAGGAAATCCATTCTTTAATTACAATTGCTGAGCAGTCTACAAAAGGGGGGAATCAAGATGATTAACGTGATAAATCTCCAAAAAGGATTTGAGGGTATTGAGGCGGTTGATGGGGTATCGGTTCATATAAGGAAGGGGTCTATCTATGGTCTTCTTGGTTCAAATGGCGCTGGGAAAACAACTTTTTTAAAGATGCTCGCTGGGATTTACAAGCCACGTTCAGGGGAAATTCTCATCAATGACGAATCTGTATTTGAAAATGTAAAAATCAAACAAAGAATGATTTTTCTTGCTGATTCATTGTATTTTTACCCTAACACGACAATTCAACAAGCGGCTCACTTTTATCAGTCGGTGTATCCTTTTTGGAACGAAACCCGTTTTAACAAGTTACAGCAAGTGTTTAAAATTGATGTAACGAAAAAGATCCATCGCCTTTCTAAAGGAATGCAACGTCAAGTCGCTTTTTGGCTAACGCTATCAACGATGCCAGAGATTCTTATTTTAGATGAACCACTAGACGGCTTAGATGCGGTGATGAGGCAAAAAATAAAAAATCTTCTCATACAGGATGTTGCAGAACGGGAAATGACGATTTTGATTTCGTCTCATAATCTACGAGAAGTCGAAGATCTTTGTGACAATGTTGGCATTATGCATGGTGGGAAAATCATCATTGAAAAGGATTTGGATGACTTGAAATCAGATGTCCATAAAATCCAAGTCGCTTTTAAACAAGATATACCAGCTGACTTTTTGAACGATTTTTCTGTTCTTTACAAAGAGGAGCGTGGCAGTGTTCTTCTCTATATCGTTCGTGGGAAAGAAAGTAAGATTTCTACTCATGTGCAAGCGCGTCATCCGGCAGTCTTTGATTTACTTCCGTTAACCTTAGAAGAAATATTTATCTATGAAATGAGGGATGTTGGCTATGAGATTGAAAACATCATTGTTTAACCGAGGGATCTTTATACAAGACATCCGTAATGTCGGGTGGGTTGGTTTAGGCTATTTTCTATGTCTACTTTTTGCTTTACCGTTGCAACTTCTCATTTCTTATACAAACGAGGATCATTATCGTCACTACCAAATCCCTAAACATTTAATCGAGCTTACTAGTGATTTTCAGGTTTTCTTAACGTTTATCTTTCCTGTTTTATTAGCTATTTTCTTATTTCGCTATATACAAGTTAAACTTTCTAGTGATTTCACACACAGCTTACCAATTAAAAGAGAGCAATTATTTAACCAACATATTTTATTTGGTTTGCTGGTATTAATTTTGCCCGTTTTGGTTGTCGCTGCTATTTTACTAGGATTAGGTCAGTTCTTACCATATGATGAATTATTATCAGTTCCGTCTATCTTAAAGTGGATTGGCGTTACTACCCTCTTCAATGTCTTTGTGTTTTTAACAGGGGTGTTTGTCGGGATGTTCACAGGGATGTCGGTTTTACAAGGAGCGCTTACCTATATTCTCTTTGTTTTTCCTGTTGGAGTGACCGTTCTTTTCGTTTCTAATTTAGAATTTTATTTATTTGGTTTTACTTCTAATTATTATTTAACCCAACAGTTGGAAACGATTATTCCATTTATACGGCTTAGCCAATTAGAACGGATCCCATTGACAGCAAGTGAAGTGTTTATTTATTTGTTATTGAGTATTGGCTTTTATGTTTGCTCATTGATTGCTTACAAAAAAAGACAGGCCGAAACAGCAACACAAGCCATCGCATTTGAAGCATTCCGCCCTATTTTTAAATACGGTGTGACGTTCTGTACCATGTTAATTGGGGGCCTCTACTTCGGAAGCTTAGAAGGTGGCAGTGGTTGGATTTTATTTGGTTATGTGGCAGCCTCGATTCTAGGCTATGTTCTCTCTATGATGATCTTAGAGAAAACATGGAGAGTTTTTTCTAAATGGAAAGGCTATCTTGTTTATGTGGTCGTTGTTGTCATCTTGGGTCTAACCTTTCAAATTGATATGTTTGGATATGAAAGAAAACTGCCAAATGTTGAGGAAGTACAAGGGATCTACTTTGGTGACTCTCTCTATCAATTCAGCGACCAGGAAGCCGCTTATCATAATCGGCCCAAAGAGTACATCGAGCGAAGCTATTATTATGAGCAAAAGGAATTAATTGAAAAAATCACCAGTTTACACGCACAAATCATTATAGAGAAAGATCAACTTGAAAAAAGGTCAGATCACGAGCATTCTGTTGCTTTTCGTTATCAGTTAAAAAATGGAAATCAATTAATTAGACAGTATTATATTCCGATTAAAACCTATCAGAAGCTCTATAGAGACATAATCGAATCAGAAGAATACAAGCTAAATCAAAATCCGATCTTGAAGATTGAAAATGAAGATCTAACTAGCCTTTACCGAATTACAATCAATGCCTCTCATACTGGTAATCAAGTGACCTTAACCGATCCGAAAGACATCAAAGAATTTCACCAATTGCTACAAGTCGATGTAACGGATGAGACAATCGAGGAGCACTTTGATCAAAGGTACTGGTGGTCGGAGATTGCATATGAGTGGCCCGATAATAAAGTGCTTCATGTCTCTTGGAAGAAATCCTATACTTATATTGAAGATTGGTTAGCCGAAAAGGATCTTCTAACCCAAGCACGAATCACGGCCGCCGATATTACCCATGCATATGTGATTAAGAACACAGAAAATAAAGAATTGTATACGTTCATCCATGAAAATCAATTAGAATCAAATTTTGCAGATAGGCCAGATGCTATTAAGCTAGATGACCAAGAGGAGCTAGAGAAAGTTCTTAAGCAAGCCTCCTCTCATAATCAAGGTGAATATGTAATTGGTTTTTACTATAAACACGATCCATACCCTGACTTTCAAATCCTCCGTGCTGAACACGTACCTGAATTCCTTAGAAAAAAACTCCCATGACCTTGAGCCATGGGAGTTTTCCCTTTTAATACGTAAGGGAGGTTGGAATCCGGTAACTTCCGGTGGCTTTCCGGCAACTTCAGGTCGCTTTCCGGCAACTTCGGCTCCCTTTCCGGCAACTTCAGGTCGCTTTCCGGCAACTTCAGCTCACTTTCCGGCAACTCGCTCGCTTTCCGGCAACTTCGACTCGCTTTTCGGCAACTTCAGCTCTCTTTCCAGCAACTTCAGCTCTCTTTCCGGCAACTATTCTTCAACCAACATAAATATCGCATCACACTTTCGCCCGACGTATTGTTCATTATAGTCAACGAAATCACCGTGGCCAACGGGATCGACTTTAGTTAGTTTGACTAATTGATCCTTTTGAAGATGGGTTAAGTAGATCATCAGCTTAGGGTAGATCTTGGGGGTTCCTTGGCTGTAGGTTTCACTTGAAAGGCCTTTATGTTTAATGAGATGCTCACACATTTGTTTGACCGTGTATCCATCCTTAATCCAATTGAGTATCGATTCGTAATGCGAAGCGAGTGATGACGCGATCTTCGGAATGTTGCTTTCCGTTACAGGTGCTTTGTTCGGTTCTTCGATTTCTTTTTTGTCTGGCTCTAGATCTCCAAACAAACTAAGTTGCTCCATCATTTTGTCATCTCCTGTTTCTTGTAATCTCTTTTGTATCTATCATTTTAGCATCTTTTCGGCTTTTGGTTGTGTTTTATTCAAGATTGGAAGCGATAAAAAAAACAAAACGCAGGGTCCACTTATACTTCGACCCTGCGTTCATTCTTTAAAAATAGCAATGTGAAAATAGTTATCCCTCTCTATTTGTGATTTCGCACATGTCTATACACCGTTGAAGTTGATATGTTGTATTTCTCCCCAATCTCTTGCAGTGTGTATCCTTTTTGATAGTAAAGATTTCTCCATACTGGGATTAGTTCTTTTATTGCTTTACTCTTAGTTTTCTTACAGCGGATGTCCACTTTATCTCTTGTATTTCTGTAAACCGTATCAGCGCTAACGTGATACTTTTTAGCAATCACTTCGAATGAGAGTCCATCGGTATAAAGTTTGGCCCACTCGTCAATTAAGTGTTGGTAAACATTTCGGTTATTGGCATTAGGAATATTAATTTCATCTTTGATGGTATTATGTATAATTTTTTGGTGAAAATGGTAGGTGTCTCCTATGCTTTTTAATGATACTCCTTTTCTATATAAAGCAATCCACGTCCATTTTAAGTCTTCTATTATTGGATTCATTTCCTTATAAATGTTTGTTTTCACAGCTGTTTCGCTAACATTACATTCCCTTGCTATTTCGGCGAAACTTTTCCCCTTTTGATAAAAGGAAACCCACTTTTCAACCTCGCTCTTAAAAGGAGATTTTGTTCTTTTCCTGACACGATCTTTGATGTATCTTGACACCGTCTCCACTTGAACATTATATTTCTTTGCTATTTCAGTAAAATTTAAGTGCTTTATATTGTAAAGTTGAATCCACTCTTCTTCTAAATGTGTGTACTTTTTCACTTGTCCTCTTGCCATTGTTTATATTTGAGTCAGGAATCCGCTTAGAGGTTTTCCTGAAACAGTACCTCCTTTTTTAAAAGTAGATTACAAAAAGGGATTGCCGAAAAAAGGCATCCCTCATGTACCTGTTTTTTGGCAACCCGGCTACCATTGCTACTTGCTTTAGGCCCGTGGCTTTGCGTCCAAATCTTTCGATAAGTTTGCTATTATCAATAACGATTATTTAATTAAAGTAGTTTGGTAGGATTAGTACTTCAACGCGACGGTTCCGTTCCCTACCTTCTTCCGTTTCATTTGTTGCAATGGGTTGATACTCCCCGTGTCCTGTCGCACTTAAGTTCCTAGGGTCAAGCTCTTCATTCTCAAGGAGGATTTTCATGAAATTAAGAGCTCTTTGTGCGCTCAAATCCCAATTTGATTCAAAATTCATATTACTGATCTGTCTATTGTCCGTGTGACCCGCAACGACAATTTTCCGTGCTGGATCTGTTATGAGCATGTTTGATATTGTCTCAGCTAAGCGGACCGCATCCGACTTCACTTCGGCACTTCCTGAGTGAAAGAGAGCATTATCTAATATCGTAAGCAGCAAACCATCTTCTGTTAGTTTCGTCTCTAGATCTGAACTGAGATTGTTTTTTGCAATATATTGATCGATTTCTTCCTGGAGCTCTTTTAAATCGTTATGTTCTTTTGATTTTAAATCACGCTCTTCTGTTTCTTCAGGAGTTGGCGTCATATCTGGCATGGGATGCTCCATCACCCCGCTACCACCTTGAAAACTGTCATTAAAGGTGACCATCAGTTGTTGGTATTTTTCTGCATCGACGGAACTCACAGCGAATAAAACGATAAAGAGGGCAAGTAATAAGGTTAGCATATCTGCGTAGGGAATTAACCATGTTTCATCTATATGCTCTTCATGATACTTTTTTCTCCTACCCATTTACACTCTCCCCTTGGGTGACCAACTCTTTCACTTTCTTTCTTTCAAAATGAGGCACATACACGATTAACTTATCTTCAATAGCACGTGGTGGAACCCCCGCCTGCACCGATAAAACACCTTCAATGATTAGACTTTTTAATAACAATTCTTGTTTGGATTTTCGCTTTAATTTATTAGCAAAAGGATGCCATAATACATAACCCGTAAATATCCCAAATAAAGTCGCTACAAATGCCGCTGCAATGGCCTGGCCTAAGGCATCCATATCATTTAGATTTCCAAGAGCCGCAATAAGTCCTAGAACAGCGCCTAATACACCTAGTGTCGGCGCATACGTCCCCGCTTGTGAAAAGATAGCTGCTCCAGCTAGATGCCTTTCTTCAATCGCATCAAGCTCTTCTTCCATTGTATCTCTAATAAAATCTGGTTCTTGACCATCAACGACCATTTTCAACCCTTGCTGCAAGAAAGGATCCTCAATGTCTTCCACTTGATTTTCCAACGACAGCAATCCTTCTTTACGAGCCAATGAGCTTAGAGACACAAATAAAATAATTAAATTACTGATGTCCGGCCCTTTTTGTTCTTTCAACAAAACGCCAAATAACTTCGGTATCCTTTTTATTTCGTTTGAAGGAAAACCAATTAAAATAGTTGCTGCTGTTCCGATAAAAATTATAAAAAGTGCCGCTGGATTCAGCAAAACCATTAAACTAGTTCCTTTGAAAACCATACCTATGAGAATAGCTGCAACACCTAACACAATCCCAATAATCGATGTTTTATCCATCGTGTCACCCGTTTTCCTTTTCTGATTATATTTATAAGTTTGATAGTGTGAAATTTCTAAGTAAATGATCTAGATTAGTAGATAACTCTGTTAATTATTTTTACCTAGTTGTTTGGCCCGGTTCACGGCGGCAATTGATTTACTCATTAGGACATCAACAGAGTCTCCCTTCTCAGGAAAGATGCTGATACCGATGCTGGCCGTAATATACAATTCATATCCTTTTATCAGAAATGGTTTTTGGATCAATTGCAGAACTTTCTCTGCTAGTACTTCCGGACGATTCGCATCGCTGACATTTGAGAAAAAAACCGCAAATTCATCCCCGTCCATTCGAAAAAGACATTCCTTTTCCGGAGTTAAATCGAGTAAACGACAGGACACCTCTTGAAGTAATTCATCGCCAATAAGATGACCAAGTGTGTTATTACTATGTTTAAAGCGATCCAAATTAAAATATAAGATCGCAAAACTTTGTTCAGGCTCTGTGCTTAATACCCTTTGAAGAACTTGGTCAAACATCCTCCGGTTAGGTAATCCAGTTAAAGGATCATGATGCGCTAAATAACTCATTTTTTCTTCCGCTTGCTTTTGATCCGTGATATCTGAGATTATTCCATCTAAACGAATCAGCTTTCCATCGTTGTCTTGAACTGGTATCGTTTGATCGAGTACCCATTTGATCGCTCCACTCGAATGATAGATGCGATAATGATGGCGAATCGACTTTCCCTTAAATAAGTCAGTTTGCCTTTCAACAGCTGCTAAGTAATGATCGGGGTGAATGACCTTTTTCCAGAGCTCACGGTCCGCCTGCATGTCCTGCTTCGAATAGCCGTAAATGTTTTCAAACCCCTCTGATAGAAAGATCACTTCATTCGTTCCGATATCTACAGACCAAATAGCGATCTCAAGATTGTCAAAGATGATCCGTTTTTGATCCTCACTGTCTTGAATTAATTTCTCTATTTGTCGTTGCTCGGTTATGTCTTGAATCGTTCCGATGACCCGAACAGCTTTCCCATTTTCATCTAAGATGACGTCTCCTTGTCCTCTACTTCAATCATTCGATACAAATGATTAGACCAGTAGGCTTCATCCTCGATTACATCATAATCCCAACTACCTGTATTCCCAATCATTTGAGCGTAATCCAAGCTTTCTTGCGTTTTTGTTAACTCTTGCTCTTGTTTTTTTACCGTTGATACATCTCTCACAACCCCCAAAAAACCGATGATGCTATTATTGTGACTAATAGGAATGGAGGTTTTTTCAATTTTTATTTCATGCCCTTCTTTATTGGATAAGCGAACAGGTTTCTATTTGCTGCTCTTTTGTTCTCAAGTTAAAGAAAGAAACGTTGGACTTCTTTTGTTGTGCCATCGACTTAAAATGAGAAAACGGTTTGTTTCCATTCGTCCTTCTGATAACCTGTCAGCTGAAAGATAGCTTCATTTGTATCTAAGATGATTCCGTCAAGGTCACAGATAAAGCTGAAGTCCCTATGTGAGTGGAATAATTTTTTATAGGTCTCTAGTTAAGCTAGATCAATGGTTGCATTTTTATTAAGTGAAAGAGTACGAATTTTTTCTTTTAATACTGAACTCATCTGATCTACCTTCCCCTTATTTCTGTCTATGTTTTTTATCAGAAATACAAATCAAAGATCTTCAAGAAAAAATAAAAGCTACTCCCTAAATAGGAATAGCCAAATCGTTACGAACAACGGTTATTTGGTAACCAGGCTAACATAGTTTGGGTTTTCCCCACAACCTTAGTCCCTAGGCTTTGCGTCCTATTTTTTCAAATAGTTTGCCTTTATTTATTTAAAACGTCTATTTATCTTATGAAGCAATTTTATATGAAAAGCATGTAAGTTTCAACAATATTCTACAATAACCAACATTAACTAACAGCGTTCAACTCCCTATAACGAAAGGGTGTAGCAAATAAATGTTTATGGCTTTTAAGGAGATTTTTGATTTTAGCAGCTCTTTAATTGCACTTAGTATAAACAACGATTTCAATAATATGATTAACTTCACTGTTATAAGGTTTACACCCGTTTTTTTCATAGCAAAAGCGCATCGGCTCTTTACGATCCCATACGCAGACTTTTTTATTGCAACTACCTTCTATTATCTATATCTTTGAGTTTTGGGTAAGAAAACATATATGAAAATTAGTATTACCCTTAAATTAACGTGTCAGTTGAAGGACAGGCAGCCATCCTCAGGAACTAATTCACTGACATTTGAATGTTGTTTTAAAAACAGGGCAAGACATTGAAACCTATTTTGGAAGCTCTACCTAATACAAGCAAGCTACCTAAAAGTAGCTTGCTTGTTTTTAAACCATTAATTCTGGATTTTGTGTCGATGGTTTAATGTATTTAACTAATAGCTTACGTGAGATTGGTCCAACAATTAATAACTGCGAGGGGAGCGCCACGATAAAGTTTAGACCAACTATTTTAAGGTAAGCTGTGAATATTGAACCTTCAATTCCTGTCATTAACGCCGTTAAAATAAGTCCATATACTGACATAATAAGAACCATTGCAGGGACCATAAAAAAAGCAAGCGCCACAATAAAGTTGATTTCTTTTGATTTATCATAAGGTAGTAATAATGCAAATTTACGCGCACTCGGTTCAACTAATGACTCTGCGATAAAAGCGATGATAAATGTTACGATAAATTGAATAACAATACTTCCTACTGTAAACGATGAAAATCCGTGTAAAGCTGTGTTGTATACTGACATAACAAGAACCATTCCAAAACACATAAAAAGCCCGAAAATAATACCTTCTTTTTTATTACTAGGCAATTAAAAACACCCTTTCTTTTAGAGAATAAATGTAATTATATATGCCTAAAAATTTTTACATAAGTGACATTTTTATGACTTTTATGGCGATGTTAAATTACACTGTTGTTTTGACGTGAAAACTAAAATTGTATTTGTTTTATTGAAAGATATAGTCGTATTAATTCTAGCAGAGTTTTTAAAAATTATACTTTAACTATGGTGCAATCCTTCAAAAAGTAGGGATTGCCTTGTAAAGGTGCTTTTTGGAACAAATAGTCATTTCAGAATGCTAGTTATGAGAGTGCAAAGAAAGCAGTCGCAAAAGTTTTGAAATGACTACAAAAGGATTAATTAGATACATTTTTGATTCATCAACCATTTGGTGATGTATATGGTTCATGGCGTGCTATGATAAGTAAAAGCGAACATTTTATGTGTGTTCCTATCCTTGTATACGGACTTCTCACTTTTTACCGGCTTTTAAATAGTTAATAATTATCATATAATAGTAGATATTCAAATCTATAAATAATTGTAAGTAATAAACTATGATATGGTTTTATAATTAAGACAGAAAAGTGTGTGACTAGATCGCGCCTTAACTTGGTGTGACTCCTACATCTTTTCTGCAAATTTCAGGGGAAAAGGTTGGGTAAAAATGAGCAACGGAGAAACTAAAACAGACGTCATTTTAATTGGCGCAGGAATCATGAGTGCGACTTTAGGAACAATCTTGAAAGAATTAGTACCGGAATGGAAAATTAAAGTGTTTGAGAAGCTCGGAAACGCGGGAGAGGAAAGCTCTAACGAATGGAATAATGCGGGAACGGGGCATGCGGCACTGTGCGAGCTTAACTACACCGAAGAAAAACCGGATGGATCTGTAGATATTAGTAAAGCTATAAAAATTAATGAACAGTTTCAGGTTTCAATGCAGTTTTGGTCTTATCTTGTAAACAGCAAGCTGGTACAGAATCCACAGGATTTCATCATGACATTGCCTCATATGAGTTTAGTACAAGGGGAACAAGATGTAACGTTTTTAAAGAAACGCTTTAAAGCGCTATCAAACAATCCCCTATTCCAAGGGATGGAATTTTCCGATGATCCGGAAAGATTGAAGGAATGGATTCCGCTTGCTATCCAAGACCGCGCACCTGATGAACCTATAGCGGCAACAAAAATCGACTCTGGAACTGATGTCAATTTTGGTACTTTGACGCGCATGTTATTTGATCACTTAGAAAGTAAAAATGTCGATATAAACCACAAGCATAGTGTTAATGATATTAAACGTACTAGCGACGGCTTGTGGGAATTGAAAGTGCAGAATCTCGAGAGCGGTACTGTCGAACGCCATACTGCAAAATTCGTCTTTATCGGAGGCGGGGGAGGAAGCCTACATTTACTGCAAAAAACCGGTATTCCCGAAGGAAAACATATTGGAGGATTCCCGGTAAGTGGAATATTTATGGTGTGTAATAATCCGGATGTTATCGCGCAGCATCATGCAAAAGTATACGGCAAAGCTAAGGTTGGTGCTCCGCCAATGTCTGTTCCGCATCTTGATACAAGATATATCGACAATAAAAAGTCGTTGCTATTTGGACCATTTGCCGGCTTCTCACCAAAGTTTTTAAAATACGGTTCAATGTTTGATTTGTTAACTTCCATAAAACCGAATAATATCTTAACTATGTTGGCAGCAGGCGCAAAAGAGATGTCATTGACAAAATACTTGATTCAGCAAGTGATGTTATCGAAAGAACAGCGCATGGAAGAGTTACGTGAATTTTTCCCGAACGCCAAAAGCGAGGATTGGGATTTAGTAGTAGCGGGCCAACGTGTGCAAGTTATCAAAGATACTGAAGCTGGCGGCAAAGGAACGCTTCAAATGGGTACGGAAGTCATTACTGCCGCTGATGGATCAATCTCAGCATTACTAGGCGCTTCTCCGGGTGCTTCTACTGCCGTTCACGTTATGCTTGAAGTAATATCAAAATGCTTCCCTGAACATATGAAAGAGTGGGAACCGAAAATTAAAGAAATGATTCCTTCTTATGGCGTGTCACTAATGGAAAACCCAGAGCTTCTGCACGAAATTCATACTTCAACAGCGCAGACACTTGGCCTACGCGAAAAAGAACGAGTCTTTAGTTAATTCTTTGGATGTAGAAATCAAGGTATCGAATGAAAAGGTTTAAGCAACATTTTTCATTAATGGACAATCGTTTCTATGAGGAAGAGATTAATAGGTAATGATTGAAAATAACAGAGATCAAACACTTAAGGCATTAAGTAAATAATAGAGTATCTTTGGAAATAAAACACAGAACCCTTGATCTAAAGATTTATTCGTGTTGATCCAGATGTACCAATTGAGGAAGTAGTCGGAGTAGCACAAGATCTCATTAAGGAAGGTAAGATTAAGCATTGGGGACTTTCTGAAGCAGGGGTGGAAACGATTCGGCGCGCACACGCGATTCAGCCTCTCACTGCAATTCAAAGTGAGTACTCAATGATGTGGAGAAGTCTGGAAGAAGGACTGTTGCCTGCTCTCGAGGAGCTTGGATTCGGCTTCTTTCCTTTCAGCCCACTTGGCAAGTGCTTTCTTACTGGGAAAATTGATAAGAATACAACATTCGCTAAGTCCGACTTCCGCAACATTGTTCCTCGCTTCAAACCGGAGAGTCTCGAAGCAACAGGTTTTAGTCGACCTGATCAATTGCTACAGAGAAAAACGTAACGCCATCTCAAATCGCGCTCGCGTGGGTGCTTGCCCAAAAGCCATGGATTGTTCCAATTCCCGGCACACACAAATTGGAACGCCTGAAAGAAAATCTTGGCGCAGTGGATATTGAGTTGACTACCGAGGAACTAAGTAATTTGAACGATACTCTATCAAAAATTGAGATTTCAGGAGATCGCTATCCGGCAGGTTCAGAATATGCAAATAGAACGGGTAAATAATGGCGAGTTATATTTCACTCTCAAAAAGGGTTTCAATAGATCAACTCTACATTTTATAAATATATTTTTAATAGTAAGTATGAAAGGCTGCCGTAAAATTGGCAGCCTTTTTGTATGAGAGCGACTTAAACTATAGCAAAAAAGCAACTGCACTTATTCTGAAATCGCACCCTTTAGTTTAAGAGTTATTTCATTTTATCAAGAGGAAACTCAAACTGAGTCAAAATGAAAATGAAAACCACTCCTGATATAATCCACGCTAATAGTGGCTTTTTATAATGAATGGGAAATATGATAAACATAAACATGACAAATAAAACGGAACACCACATATTCCACCCATTATGATGAGAAATTAAACCGATGTGAAGATTGATATATTCAACTGAAAGGTATACCACTACCCAAAAAGCAAAATAGAATATTCTTTTTCCCCATTTATTTATCTTAAAGAAATATCCCAAATAAATCAAAATCGTAACAGGATAGCAAACAAACATAATCATTAACGAGATAGTTGTATGATTAAGAAACGGTAAAGGAAATACGGTTTCTTGAAAATGCCAAAATTGATGATTATAAGTTAAAAAGTTCTGTAGTAAGTCACATAAAATAAAAAAGAGTATTGTAGGGTAATACTTCTCCCAGTTTCTCCAATCACCCCAACGCCAAACCGCTAATAAAAATAGAAAATTATAAATGATATGCACGGATATTTCATTCCTTATGTAATTTGTCATGTATATATTTTTTACATTATTTGTAATATATATACTTTAATACATTAAAGAATTGTTTTCTTGAAGTAATCTGCCCGATAGTAAAATAGCGTTTCTGCTTGTTCCAGAAACGCTCCCCATTAGTTAAAGAACCAATTTTTGTATACTATTTTTTAATTCTTATAATACATACACCCATTGTTAATTCTCCCTTTTTTCCTCCCAAAGCTGTATACGTTCTTCATGACTAACCTCTTTATGTACTTGATGCAGCATCCATATATAACCAAAGGGGTCCATGAATATGGCGTTTGATACTCCGTAGTCAGGAATCTCAGTCACCGGTTGCACCTCTGTACAACCTAAATCCATCGCCTTTGCATATGTCTCCTTAATGTCTAGGACAGTAACATTAACCCAACTAGTTTTAGGGTCGTCAGGATTTGGTGCGACCAAATGGAATTCTGGGTTTTCATCTAACATATGAAATTGAACGTCGTATAGGATAAAAACTACCTCATTTTCACCACGAGGAAAGTTTGAAACCTCCACACGCTCGATATCAAATATATTTTCGTATAATTCCAATGCTTTTAAGCTATCTTTCACAACCATATCAATTTCTACTCCAACCATAATGATCACACTCCTTTTACAAGTTAATAAATATTCTTTACCTCGCCATTTTCCCCAGTTTATCAATTAAAGTATACCAAATTCATATTAATAACACGGTAAATATGGTTTTCTTATTGTACATCCTGCCACGTTAGCCATCCATGAATCAAACCTTCACACAGAAAATGAAAGTTTATTACGTTCTTTCATGGTAGCTTAATATCTAATTATTACTTAACAAAATAGTTTCAATATTATCATTCCATTCTACTGTCACTTCTACTTCGGAATTTTCAATTATTTTTGCATTGGTTGGATTTGCCTCACTACTACTTCTGAGAACACCACTTTCAGCCAATGTATAACCACTACCTCCAAAACCTCCTGCATTCGTTTCAATGCCAAAAGTTATATTTCCAACAGAATTAACATCATTTCCTGTATAATGTAGTTCGAAATCTTGTTGTTCATAATCATTACTGTGTTGTATAACCTTTAAAGAAGCTGACCAATTATCTGTCTCACCTGTAAAAGTAAAAGTGTGAATGTTATAACCACATGCCGATAGAACTAATATTAACAGTAGCCCTAATAACATTGATAACTTACGTAGCATATTACCCCCCCTTGTTATTTCATACGAAACTTAACCAACTTGCTCGTTACTTGAAGAAGAATAAGTGTATCCGCTTATTGTAGATACACACCCTTTAGTTTAAGTGAAAACATTAACAATTTTCATGCTTGATGGAGGTTTTCCAAAGTCGCTGGAGGAAGGAGGAAACTTAATTGCTATTCATCGTATGGATGATGCATGGCTAGCAAGCATTGATATTTCTCAAAATAAAGCTTGGACATCTGTGGCTCTAAAAATGCCAACTGCTAATTTAGCTGATGTGACTGTACCGAATACTGAATTATATGGAATAACTACAACAAATAATGGTCGCATTGTTGTTTTTGGCGGAGGAATTCCTCTTGTCAAGGATGGGAAAGTAGTAGGTGCGGTTGGAGCACATACCAATATTTTATAAATTTGATTTAGTACCAATTAAACCATAAATCCCCATTTTTTGGCACAAAGTCATCTCTAATTTTGATATATGGCATTGTATTCTTTTACTTATTCATTAAGCTATCTAGTAGGACATAACCGAAAACCAAACTAATTATCGTTGTTATATTAGAGTCCATTAATTGAAATATTCCCAATGAAAACGGCAAATAATGACCAAAGGAAGTAAAGAAAAGAAGTTGGGCTATAATTATATACAAGCTAGGCAGCCCTATGGCTACTAATTTCATCCAATTTACTTTCCATTGTTTTTCTTCCCTTATTTCCTGTATCAATCGTGGTATGCGAAGTAACATTCCTATGAATATAGGGAATAGTGTCCCAAAAATAACAAGTGAAGTTATTCTAAAAGTTGTTTCCGCTACCTCTACTAAATTAAGCTGAATTCTAAATCCAATGTATAATATTATCCCAATAACTATTGTCCCAATAAAATACTTTATAAAATTTTTCACCATTAACCTCCACTTTCTCATTTTCTACGGTTCAGCATCCTTAAAGCTCGGCATTATTATAGGAGCAATGAAACTTTTCACAAAACTGCATCGGCAGTTGAATAATACCTAAACTTTATTTTTATCTTAACATTATTTCCCTTTTATTTGGGAGGGAAAAGAAAAAAGCGTACCTGCTGTTATTACAGGAACGCACTCGTTACTTTAAGTGTAATACTTCACAAAATTAATAAAGAACACTCTCCTTGCACGCTTTCATCCCCAAATAACATGATGTATGTCTTCTCTAAAAAAGCCCTAGCTCGGACATGAAATTTACCAAGCTAGGGCCTTTTTATATATAATTTAGTAACGGTCTTTACATTCATACATGATGACAAGAAAAGTATTATTCACCAGATACTAATGTGGCATTATAACGTTTTTTTACTTCCTTAATAGACAAATAAAGCTGATAGTTTCCATATTTCAATAACTCATTCAATAGATTATTTAAAGCATCTTGTGAACCAACCGTTATCTTCAGAAGATAACATGCATCTCCCGAAACACGATGCGCTTCGGTAATTTCACTACGAATATCAATAAATTTCAATAAATCATCATGCGTATGAGCATTCATAAAAAAGATGACAAAAGCTGTATAAGGAAGCCCCATCTTCAATTCATCAATCACGATAGAATAAGCTTGAATGATGCCGTTATTCTCCATTTTTTTAATACGATTGCCAACAGCTTGTCCTGTCATATGAATATTTCCACCGATTTCCTTCCATTGTATACGAGCGTTTTTATTTAATAGTTGTAGTATTTGAAAATCAATTGAATCAATTTGCATAGTAATTCCTTTCACAGTGAAATTGTTATCAATAATAGTGTTTCATGAGACCATCGAAAATTCAATTAATTCTGTTTATAATTATACTATATAAAATTTGAAGAGGTGAAGAAAATGACAACAGCTTTATTAGTGATTGATATTCAAAATGATTATTTTCCAAATGGAAAGATGTCTTTAACAAATCCGGAGCAAGCAGCACAAAATGCGGCGAAACTGCTAACACACTTCAGACAAACAGGCGTACCAATCTTTCATGTACAGCATATCACAGAAGGTGAAATCGTTCCTTTTTTCCATCCAAATACAGAAGGTGTAGAAATTCATGAGTCAGTACGCCCATTAGAAGGCGAGACAGTCATTGTAAAACATATGCCGAATAGCTTCTTCAATACAAACTTACATGAAAAGCTACAAGAGCAAGGCATTAAAGAATTAATCGTTTGTGGAATGATGTCACATATGTGTATTGATGCAACAGTACGTGCAGCAGTTGAACACGGTTATGCATGCCAAGTGATTGAAGATGCTTGTGCAACAACAACATTACAAATTGAAGATAAAATCATTCCTGCTGAGCATATTCATTACGGATTTATGGCGGCATTAAATGGCATGTATGCAACAGTTAAAACAACAGAGGCATTTTTACAATAAAAGAACTTCCTTTGGAAACATAACGTCTTCTCTTTCAAAGAAATAGATGTTTCAACAACTTAAAAAAGGCTGTCCAGAAAAAATAACTTCTGGACAGCCTTTTTTCATTATACTTTATTTTGTTGTTCGATATAAGCATTCTCTCATAAAAGTTACTTCTTTAAACACTTGGCTAAAATCTTTTAGAAAAGAGCCAAAATTAATAACTCTTCTTCCACTAAAGGAGCATTATATATAGTATCTGTTCCAAACCATTGATATGGTGCACCCTTTATCATTGTTTCCATGTAACCATAGATAAGCGTTTAAGAACTTGACGTCGAGCCTCTGTGGGCATCATTGTTCTTGAAAGCCTGAAACCGTTGTTTCATCATGCCTATCATACCCACCTCTCCACGTAAAGTCCTATGTTTATTGACGTTAAAAACTATAATTACTTACTATATATAATGCTTTAACAAAGATACAAATTTGGCTTTTTTCGAATCTTTACTTACGTTATATACGGTGGAAAATCATACTATATATAACTGCACCGTTACTTCAATAAGCAAGTGGCGATGCCTTATTCAAGCATCGCTACCCGTTAGCCATCCATGAATCAAACCTTCACCACAGAAAATGAAAGTTTATTACGTTCTTTCATGATAGTTTAAGTGTAACACTTCACAATATTTTAGTTTTAAACTTTTGATATAGTAAAAAGAGGACTCTTTTCATAAAATGTGGGCTTTAATATTCGCTTGGCTAATAGGAGCGGTTCCTTATTCCGCTATTTGCCACAAATTCCTTGTTTGAGGGATGTTTTTGGATCCTCGTTCCGTTATTTGTCTTTTTCATCGCTATTTTCCATTGATTTTACACGATTAGCGGAACCAGAATCCGTTTCGACTATTTTGAAACAGCTTTTCTACCTTTTAACGGAATGAGAATCCACATGGCTATAGCTGTAGGATCTGTAGGATCATTCCCAAAACCTTTTGTTTGGATTATGGCTCAGTACTCTAATGTCACGCTGCCATTATTGAACTCTTCTGCCTCGTTAGCGCAAGAAGAAAAAGGAGCTGCCGTTACTTCAAATCCCACTTTTCGTTCAAGCACCCTTTAGTGTAAGTGTAATCTTTCACAATATTTATTTTTTAACATGTATAAGTTCATATCTTTGATATGCTCTATAAGAACGAAAGATGGAAACAAGAATTGTAAGGAACAAGTATAGTGAAGAAACCAACAATCATCAGAATCCCTGGAAGAAAGATGCAAAATAACATTAGTATTCCACCGACATACAATGGTATAGAAAATGGGCGGATTACAATGTTTCACACTTGGTTAGTTAATTGTGAAGAATTCTCATCTAATTCAATTTGAAATCTTGGAAGAGTGTTGGCGGTAGTAACAAGTACAATTCCCACGCTGAACAAGATTTTTTAGGATATACTAGAGGATAAATAAAAAAACAGTCTATTGAGGTCCCAACAGACTGTCTTTCTACTATAGGATTCTGTTTACTATCTATATTTGAAAAAAGGTCATTAAGATTTGTATTGAGAGGTATAATCATCCTTCTTTCTTCTTCTTCTCTTCTTTCTCTTTTCCTTTCTTCTTCTCTTCTCTCTCTTTCTTTTTTTCTTTCTTCTCTTCTTTTCTCTCTTTCTCTTTTTCTTTCTTCTCTTCTTTTCTCTCTTTCTCTTTTTCTTTCTTCTCCTTGTATTCTTTCTTGTTATCCTGTTCCTTTATCTTCTTTTCAATTAATGACAGATCAAATTCTTTGTTAGGCAATTCATTTATGGATTTAGAAAGGATTTTTTGAAAAATGGTTGCAGCTGTGACACCACTAGAAGATGTCAAGTAATGTTCTGGATCAGTTTGATCATAACCTAACCAAATTGCACCAACGATATCTGTTGTATAGCCAATAAACCAATGATCCTTTGAACCATCAGAATTAGAAAAAGGCAGCTGAGTCGTACCTGTTTTTCCAGCTACCTCCAGTCCGGGAATTTGTGCCCTTGTAGCTGTCCCTTGTTCTACAACACCTCTTAGCATATATGTCATTTTCTGAGCAACTACCGGTTCCGTTATTTGAACAGACTGTTCACTCCATTTTCCAACTAATTCACCTTCTGAATCCTCTATTTCTATTATAGAATGGGCTTCCATCATTAATCCGTTATTAGGAAATGCGGAGAATGCCTGAGCCATTAGCAAAGGGGATGTCCCTTGATGCAAACCACCCAATCCTAACCCAAGACTATGATCTTCTTTTTCTAAAGGGATACCGAATCGTTCAACTGTATTTACACCATTTTCAATTCCGATTTTCTGTAATAGCCATACTGGTGGTATGTTATAGGAATGGATTAATGCGTCATACATTGTGACTTGTCCACGATATTGTCTATCAGCATTTTGAGGTTGATACCCATCTATATTGATCGGTTCATCTGCCAACATATCATCGATGTCGTAACCTTGCTCCAATGCAGGAGTATAAACCGCGAGTGGTTTCATCGTTGATCCCGGTTGTCTTATTAATTTTGTAGCATGGTTAAATCCATACGTATCATCTCCTCTTCCACCTACTATCGCACTAATTCCACCGGTTTTTGGATTAAGAAATATGGATCCACTTTGAATAAGTTGATCTGGTTTACTAGCTGGGAAATTAGTTTCATCCTGATAAATCTCTTCAATCGTATCCTGAATGACAGGGTTTAATTCCGTATAAATATGAAGTCCTCCAGATAGAACCTCATTTTCAGTCAAATGATACTTATTTATTGCTTCATCAATAATATGATCAACATAATAAGGGTATTTACCTTTGTACTTGTCACCTATCTTGTCACCTTCTAATACAATAGGTTGTTCCTTAGCCTTATCTACATCGCTTTGATCAATGTATCCTTCATTTTTCATTAGGGTTAAGACAATATTTCTCCTCTCAATCGCCTTGTCTAAATTCTTTATAGGCGAAAGAGCAGAAGGAGCTTTAATTAATCCAGTGAGCATTGTAGACTCACTTAACGTTAATTGGTTTACATCTTTTCCGAAATAAACTTGAGCAGCACGCTGAATACCCCACGCTCCTTCTCCAAAATAAATTTGATTTAAGTACTGTTCTATAATTTCATCTTTGGAGTAGGTACGTTCAATTTTTTTAGTCAGAATGAATTCTTTTACCTTTCGTGTATATGTACGTTCATGTGTTAGAAAAGCATTTTTCGTTAACTGCTGTGTAATTGTACTTCCACCTGATACAATTTCTCCACTGATCATGTTTTGGAAAAATGCCCGAATGATCGCTAGATAATTAATTCCATTATGTTTATAAAAACGTTGATCTTCTATTGATATAACAGCATGTATTACGTCTTTTGGAATTTGATCTAAACTTACCCCTTCGATACTTGAATTGGAAATCTTACTTGCAATATCTCCGTTTTGATCATATATAATAGTTGGCTGCGGAGCTGGATTTTCCAATTCACTTACATCACTTGTCCAAATCAAGATATTAAGGATGAGCAAGCAGCTCAAGACGGCTACTATACCTGTCAATACTAGCTTCCCCCTCACACGTTTTGAACGAAAACCACTCCATATCCTCTTAGACGGTTTTCGTTGCTGTCTTCTTTCTATTCTTCCCACGTCTATTCCCACTTTCAAACCTTTGAATTATAACATCGTGTTACGTATTGATTTATTGTTAAATAGATAATATTTTAAGTCAATAAGAAATTAGCCTTGCTAAGATTTTAGTTTCTAGCAAGAAATCCGAATTCTAGCAAACTAGAATACCACCTACACCTATCAACATAAACCCTTGATACGTGCTTTATATCTACTTTACTTGCTTTTCGACTCTCCAAGTTAAGTACCTCCGATATGCAAAAACAGTAAAATATAATAAAATTTATTATAACATTCTTTGTTCAACAAACGTGCCACGTTAGTACAATTACTTCAACAAGAAAGAGCATCAATCCTTCTTGGATCAACGCCCCCTTAGAATTCCTGTAGAGCGTTAAATTTCAACTTCGAAAAAAATAGAGCTCCTCAATAAGATGATTATACACACACAACACAAAATCATCAGTAGGAGGAAGCTCTACTTTGAAGTTTAAAATGCAAGACAAACAAAATCAACTAATTGAAAGAATTTCAGACAAACATCTTGTCGTAGGCGTAGACATTGCACAACAGGTTCACGTAAAAAAAAGCCCACTCACTAGTTGAATTAGCTAAGCATTCTGTTGGTAACCAACAAGCACACGATGCTTATAATTTACACCTAGAACAATTACTTGAAGAATTTGATCTCGCTACACCCAACTTGAAAGAATCGAAAAAGAAGTTACTGACGTGCTTAAGCAAACTTCTTTCGAAGAAACATACCACTCGATATAGAAAGGATTTTTGGGGGAATAGCCGTCACCCTGGCTATTGAAGGGGTCGTTTTAACACCGATTGTTTGGACTTAGTATATACCTTTTTATCATAAGAAAAGACCCAGTGCTAAACTAAATAGTTCCGTTTTTGTGGAGAAAAGTAAAGAAACAAATCAAAACACCATAGTTGCAGTGGAATTGTATAGTAATTAGCAAAAAAAGCTTAAGGATATAGACTATCCTTAAGCTTTTTTGGTGTTTCACTAACGCATCTATCTATAGTTGAAATAGGGCAATGTTCTAGCTGAATATAATGGTGTGCTACTCATCATCATCTTCGAGCTTTTCAAGTAATTCCTCTACAAACAAATGGTTAAAATTGTCATTTTGTATCTTTTTCTTCGTTGCCCATTCATAAAGCAATTCCGCTATTTGTTTACCATTCATTCAATTCCTCCTTTACAAGAACCTCTATAATATTCAGAATATTCATTTTCTATTAACACGGTTATACTATTATTAAAATTACATATTTTTACAATGTTATATATCAAAAAACTCCTTCTGTAAAATATTTAATGGATTGTTCTACTAGCCCTTACTTCGATAAGAACAGCCATAGACCCTTTTCAGAGCATTGAACCAGTTAGTATAAGCAACTTACTAATCACAATTTTAACTGTTTATTTTATGTCTGTATTATTTCGGAAATAACTTTCTAATTCTTGAATAGACATTAGTTAAAAGGAGTGATTTAATTGAATGGTTTTCCGCTTTTATACTTATCTTGTATTCTTGCAGGATTTGCACTAGTAAGAGTTCCGTTAAATGGATTTTTGGCACCATTAGAACCTTTAGCAATTATTGTAGGAGTTCTTGCGATTCTGTTATTTTCATGTGTCCTCATTTTCAAGGGTGTAATGGTTCTAATTGGGAAAAGATGAAATATGAGCTCAGACAAATGTCTGAGCTATTCCTGTTGAAGAATCGTTAACAATGAGAAAAAGGACGCATCAAGCAATCCATCTGTTATTTTCATTTATAAATATAAGGTTTAACCTATATTATTGTCGGGTAAGTTAAATAAATTAAACCTTACAATGGAGGTACATATGTCACTTTACGGTAAACTGCCTAATGATGTACTTATAGAATTTTATTATGAAATTCTCAGTAATATGGAACGAGACGTATTAACTGAAAGTATGCATGTTGAATTAGACTTAATAGATGAGGTAGCCAAGCGTAGAGGTACTACAATAATTACGAAAAGAATAGTCAATCATTAATGTTTTCAAAATGCAGTATCATCATACATTACAAGCAACCATTGTTAAACAATCCTGTCACGTTAGTTTAAGTCCAATCTCCCACAAGCTTCTTATTAACGTTGATAAAAAGTAAAACAATCGAGTATAAAATCCTGTGCGATTTCATACTCGCTTTCATATGATATTTATAACGTTTCTCGGTTATCGAAACTACTTAGTGCTACACTGGGTCTCCCTGCTTAGGAAAACTTGTAACATTCATGACTAATGGTTGGAAACCTTTTGGACAAGTTTGTATCCACTCGCCTAAACAAAGTGTAACTTCAGGCATTTTATCTTTTACTGGCTCAAGAATCTGTAAGTATTCTTCTTTATTGAAGGCTTGTTTGAATAATTTACTTACTCGCGTTAAGATTGTGTACTTTACATCATTGCCGATTTCTTCATGATCTTCAATTTCATCAATCGCTCGAAATACTAAATAAGCAGCTGCAACCGTATGTTTTAAATCCTTTTGTAAATATGTTATTGGAATATAAAAAGTCCGGCTGGTCTCTTTTAGTAACGCATTGCATCATTTTTAAAATTAATTCCACTGAATAAATTTTCCCATCAGTTAGATACTAACTCTAGTGTTATTATTTAACACTAAACTCAATGTGGAGGGATATACTTTGAATACTCTTTTTAATTTATTCTCAGGCTTAATTACTGCGGGAGTTAGAGTAACATTCTTCTTTAGCAATATCATATTCAGATTAAATACGATGTTAAAGATGCAATCTCTAAATTAAATTATTGAATATTCATCAAGTATTACCTGTTTACATTGTTCACGAAAAGGCAGGCAAAGTATTTTGCTTGCCTTTTTTAGTTAATACACCATTCATATATATGATAGTTCTCAAGGATTCAAACTTTATTATTTCTCTATATTTTTAAAGAAATTTATATTTCTATCCACATTAGTAAAATATATCTTATGAGGTGATTTTATGGATAAAGAGGATTTAAAGCTCACATCTGCTGAGATAGGGACTTTGTGGGCAGAATATGTTAATGGTACAGCTGTTGATATTGTAAACAAGTATATGTTGTCCATTATTGAAGATGAAAAGATAAGAGCAATTTTCGAAGATGCGTTAAATACATTTGAAAAACAAAAGAAACAGATAACTATGTTTATTGAAAACGAAGGATTTCCTGTCCCAATTGGATTTACTGATTCAGACCTTAATAAAGGGACAAAAAGATTATTTTCGGACATATTTTGTTTACACTATTTACACATTATGACATTACATGGCTTATTAGGACACACAACATCACTTAGCGCCTCTGTAAGAAAGGATTTAAGATATTTTTATGATTCATGCGATAATGATGGAAAAAGAATGTACCATCAAACAATTGAATTACTTTTAGAAAAGGGACACTTTCAAAGAGACCCTTACTTTTATTCTGAAGCAACTCCTGAGTTTATTTCAGGTCAACAATTTTTAGATGGCTACTTTGGGGACAAACGACCTTTAGCTGCAACTGAAATTATCAGTCTTTCGTTTAATTTGAAAAAGAAAGTACTGGAAAAGACTCTTTCAATTGCATTTAGCCAAGTTGCTCAATCTAAAGAAGTGAGAAAATTTTTAGAGTCATCACAAAAAACTTCAAATAACCAAATTCAATCACTAAGTAATATATTAAAAAAAGATAATTTGCCTGTACCAATGTCTTGGGAATCAGAAGTCACAACTTCTAAGGATTCACCTTTTTCAGATAAGTTAATGTTGTATCATATTGGATTCCTACTACAAACTGCACAAGCCTATCATGGATCAGGACTTGCTTCCGCAATGCGAACAGACCTTGCAGTTACTTATGAAAAGGTTATATTGAAAAACTTGATGGTGACAAAAGAATGGTTCAATATTATGACGCAATATAAGTGGTTAGAGCAGCCCCCGCTTGCTCCGAATAGAAAAAATCTTGCAAAAGACACATAATTAACTAATTGGCACCTCTCGTTAATGGGAGGTGTTTTATATTTGACCAAAAGTTCTTATTTAACAAAACTGCTCGTTAGTTCAACAAAAAAACCTACCTCGATGACTACTCCGATCTTTAACTCTTGTGGTATTAATAAGTGATTCAAATGAGTTAGAAAACTAGGTTTTTTTCCAATAACTTTACATTGCACGCATTACTGTATCGAATTATTATAAGCTAGTATTCTTAAATTATAGAAAGCTGGTGAAGCATTGATAAAAAAATTGATTGTTATTTTTTCAGGTTTAATGATTGCCTTGTTTTTTAGTGGAGTTACAAATAGTATGGCTTCTACTGATAATGAGCCACCTGAAGTTGTAAATAAAGTTTTATCAACAAGCACAATTGCCTATCAAGGAAATACAGTTCCTGGCTATGTCACTATTACGCTAGATACAAATGAACCGACTCGTGGATATATTCTTGCTGTAAGAGACGATGGCCGTCAAACGAAAATAAATTTAAATGACTTTAAAACAAAGCATGTCGTAAGTTGGGTTCCATGGGATGACCAAAAAAGAGAACCGCTTCCGCCTGGAACGTATCATCTAAAATCCTATTTAAGTGACGCATCCTATAACTCTGCTCAAGGATTCCCAATTGGACAAATTACCATTGTTAATGAACCCAATCCTAAAGCACTTGTTGACCTTTTAAGTATCTCAAATGCAAGTATTTCACCTAAATATGCAAGTGATGAGACTTTAACGACGTTCACCTATAATTTAAGCCGTCCTGCTGAAGTTCAAATCGCCATCCAAAAAAACGGTGTTGATTATTTTCAAACAACGAAAATGAAGCTTGATTTGGGTAAGTACAACTTTGATTGGAATGGGAAAAACGAAAAGAGTGGCCTTTTAAAAGATGGGGAATACGATATTGTTTTTAAAACAATCGAACTTGCTTATAACTACCCAGCCACTTCGCAAACCATTCAAAAAATTGGGAACATCACAATCTCAAATGGAGAAGGTCAAATCCCTCAATGGAGACTTGAGGAAATTATTAGCGATGCTTCATTCGATTCTAAAACGCTAAATAGCGATGGTACAGTGTCTGGTAACTTTACAATCGCCGAGCCTGCAAAAGCTACTGTATATATTTCAACAGCAGCAGGCAGTCACATGAATCATGTCTATTCTACATCACAGGAACTTCAACCTGGAACCTATTCCTTTACATGGAACGGAAAAGACATGATGAACAGCAAAGCACTTAATGGTACGTATTACATTAAGATCAGCGTCACTGAAGGCTCTGGTTCTCATGGATACATTACATTAGGCGACCCAGTAACGATAAGTAATCATAGATCAATTTTACCTTTAGACCCAGAAAAACAAGTAAAAGTAATAACAGAAAAGACACAAATGAAGGTTTACCCAATGGACCAAGGCTACATCGCTGTAAAAAACGAGCTTCTCTCTTTAATTTCCGAATCAGTTGACGATGGTTACTATAACGTTTTAGTAAAAGGTGTACCTGGCAAAGTAAAAATATCAGACGTTGAACTTGTGGATTCCGCACCAGATACTGCACCAACCACGCCATTAAACCCTAAAGTGACTACAACGTACACAGTGGTAAGTGGTGATACACTTTGGAAAATTGCTCAAAAACACAATACGACCATTAATGACATTATCGAACTGAATCAGTTGGATCTTAACAAATCTTTAATGATTGGACAGGTTTTACAGCTCCCTGTAACTAAAGACCTTCTTGAGTCAGGAAATATTATCCATGTCGTACAATCAGGTGATATGTTATGGAAAATTGCCCATATGTACGGAGTTACCGTTAATGCTATTCTGTTAGCAAATAACCTGTCAGATTTAGATTATCTACGTATTGGACAAAAACTCATTATTCCAGCTGGGCAGCCCAAAGAAGAAACACGACAAGACATTTATGTTGTGAAATCTGGTGATACCCTTTGGAAGATTGCTCAAACAAATGGAGTAACAGTCAACGATCTTGTACATGCAAATCAATTAGATAGTGGCAGTTATTTATCTATTGGTCAAACTTTAGTCATTCCAGTTCAGCAGTCAGCATACAAAACGTATACTGTCCAACCTGGTGATACATTATGGAAAATTGCTCAGGCAAATCAAGTAACCATTCAACAGCTTGTTGATTGGAATCAATTAAATGTAGATACTCCCATTCATGTAGGACAACAGTTAAAAGTTTTAACTTTATAGAAATAGAAAAAGGACATGCGAGTACAAACTAGATCTGCTTTGTTAGTCTCTTTGAACACTCTTGTTAGCAACGGTGATAAAATCATCAAAAAACGAGTTTGAAGAAAAATTAATTTATACCCAATTGTTAGTCTATACGATAACGGATGGATGCGGACATTCATGCTTGCCATCAGAAGCAAGGCTCCTGTGGGATGAATTCTTTTCGAAGTTTACGCGAAAAGAAGATGGTACCATTAAGTATATGAATTAATGCTTGATTCTACTATAAGCTCATAAGCTTAAAAGGACCCTAACGCATTAGCTGCGGTAGGGTCCTTTTTTATGAAATAAATTAGTTTGTTTCTTCTTCAGCGAGCTCGTCGCCTGTTTCTTCACCTTCAACATCTACATCAATTTCTTCTTCCACTTCAAGTTCTTCACCATCTAATGCCGGTTCATCAACGGTCGGCTCTTCCATTGGTGTTTCCTGTGCTGGCGGTTCACCCATTGGTGTTTCCTCTGCTGGCGGTTCATCCATTACTGGATCTTCAATAGCTGGATCTTCTTCTAAAATTGGATCTTCCTCTGCAGGTGCTCCACAAGCTGTAATGACTCCCAGTGATAAGACAGCTGCTGCTGTTGTTAATAAAAATTTCTTTTTCATTTCATTACCTCCAAAAAAATTTTGTGATTAGCAGATGTTGTTCTCTCTGCTGTTAGTCTTTGTGTATCTTAACAAGATTATTCGGTAGCGTCTATACGTTGCGTTCCTTTTTGGTAATGTCTAGCAGGTCTCTCAAATTCTCACACTCTTTCCCATAATCGATATCAAAGAAACGAAGTAAATAGTAAAAACCTACCTCTTATTTGAGATAGGTTCCTATATAGTTTAACCAAGTTTAATGGGGAAATTCATGCATCATTGTGTCACATTTGTCAAAAGGAACCGGTTTACTACATTAGTAACCCTGGGCCTGATGACAGCCTTCATTTCTAATTAAAGTCAGTTGTTCTTCTGTATCGACACCATCACAAAGAACTGATACACCTAAGCTTTTTAAAACTAATTAATAGCAAAAATGATATCTGTTTCACATGCTATTTCACCGTTCACTGTAGCAATCGCATGACCTTTTCCAATCGGACCTTTTACTCGAGTTATCTCAACTTCTAATCGCAGTTGATCTCCGGGCTTGACCTGTTTTTTGAAACGGCAATTATCTATTCCAGCAAAAAAAACAAGTTTCCCTCGATTTTCTTCTGGTTTCAAAATCGCCACAGCACCTACTTGAGCAAGTGCTTCAACAATAAGAACACCTGGCATCACGGGGTAGTCTGGAAAGTGTCCATTAAAAAACTCTTCATTCGCTGTTACATTTTTTATTCCAACAGCTCGTTTTTTATCTTCTACCTCTTCAATTCGATCAATTAGTAAAAATGGATATCGATGTGGAATAATTTCCTTTATTTCTTCAATGGTTAACATGCTATTCATCCTTTCAGGTCACAATATTTTTCCTCATTATATCACAATTTAATTCTTCACTTTTAAGAGCCAAGACAATTTTAAACAAAAAAACCCGAGACAATTAATTGCCTCGAATTATATCGATAATGTGATACCATGTGTCTGGTTTAAGCACATCAACAGACTCACCGCCACCAATAACGCCGTACCCAAACAACATACCTAGAATTAAACTACCACCAATCAATAAAATGGAAATCAAAATCCGCAGCCAAATCGGAATCAAACGTAAGCGTGGTTTTTTCTCACGACGACGTTTTTTCCTTTTTTCTTCCCTTGTTTCTTCCTCAGATTCTTGCGAGGCTTCAACGACGGCAACCGTTTCCTGAGTTCCTTCTTGGTTTACCGGGGGTTCTTCTACTTCCTTAATCTCACCATCCGACAAATTCTGCTCAGCACTTTCTGCTAGCTCCTGCTCAGTTGTTTCCTCAGCACTAACAGTAGTTGTGTCCCGTTCTTCAAACGTCGCCTCACCGGTTTCAATTGATTCAGAAACATCCTTATCCAATTGGTCAAGCTCTTTTGCAGTAGCCATCGCTTTTTCATCAGATTTACTCTCCTCATCAAATGCCAACTCAGCTTCTTCTTGAAGAAGCTCTTTATCTTTCGAAGGCACTTCCTCGTCATTAGACGTGGTTGGCTCAACCATATCCGAGTTAGCTGTGGATGAAGGAAGACTTGTTTCTTCTGTCAGCTTTCTATTTGTATGTTGATTTTCTTGGTTTGATCGTTTTTTGGTCATCTTACTCTCCTCAAATCGATGAAGCTTGATTGATTTTTATCAAAAGGGCATCTTTTAAATGCGTAAAAGACATTTAATCCATTCAGGATATGCAAGATAGTGCGGCTTTTATGAGAAGATCTCTCATAATACGCTCTTAAAATCTTGGCTGCGTTTTTTACTTCCATTTAAAAGCTTAGTCCTTGGCATTGATTTCCTAAAGGCCGTAAGTGGCAATGGCTTCGATATTTCTTAAAAGGTGAAAATCAACCTTTTAAAAAATATCTTATCTACGTAATCCATTTACCAACCCTGACATTTCATCTGACATTGAAACAGCTCTAGAGTTAAATTGATAGTGACGTTGGGTCATAACTAATTCATTCATCTCACGACCTATGTCAACATTGGATCCTTCCAGAAAGCCTTGAGTTACACGAGTACCGACAGCTACATTTTCCAAGACATCACCTACGGCTAATCCGAGTGCCGCAATGTCTGGTAACCGATAAAGATTGTCGCTAATGGCATCAAGCAATTGCGGTTTCAATACTCTTGTTAAAGCAAATTCACCTACATTTTGTACGGTTCCATCATTTAGTGTTACAAGCAATTGTCCCTCTCCAGAGAGGCTAATAGATTGAAAGTGCGATGGCAAATTAATCCGGTTTCCTGCTCTATCTAAAACGAAATCGCCATTGCTTGTTACAATCGTTAATTGCGCCGGGTTGTTTTTGTCTTCCGTTAAATAAAACGTACCGTCACGTGTTAAGCGCTCCACAGGATTGCCGTTCTCCAACGTCTCGATCTGAAAAAAAAGATTGTTTTCAGTAATTGCAAAATCTAATTCACGATCTGTTGTCACTAAAGGACCTTGCTCTAGCCGAAGAGCTGTTTGCGCGATTTTAGCGCCTGTGCCAACACGTAAGCCATTAGGCGTTAAACGGCCTCCTTCGTACTGAACGGCTGACTGGTTATTCACTTGTTGAAAAAGCAAATCTGAAAACGTTGCCTCTCGTCGCTTAAAACCAGTCGTATTCGTATTTGCCATATTATGAGATATAGTATCTAGCTTGCGCTGAAGCTGGCCCATAGTCACTGATGCAGCAATCATCGATGTATTCATTATCATCCCTCGTTTATACTGTTGTTGGGCAATGGTTGGGTGGACGGTTGAATTGATTTATATATATCTGTCATTTTTAAGTCGGTGTTAATACTAGTGTCTGTCCTCATCTTCCTTAAGGCAGACGGTTCAACTTTGCTTACGGCCACGAGTGGCAATGGCTACGCACGCTGCACGCCTTTCCTGAGAAGTTCGCTCAGAAAAGGCTTAAAACATGGCAGCGGCTTCGCTCATTGCTTCGAGATAGTTAAAAAAGCTAAAACCATTCTTTTTTAATTATCTCTCTATCCAATCCGCCCAATCTCATTTACTGCTTTTTCCATACTTTGGTCGTAGGCTTGGAGGATTTTTTGGTTAGCTTCGAAGGAACGGTAGGCATTCATCATTTCTGTCATCGTTTGCGAGGCATCTACATTTGAACGTTCAAGGAAGCCTTGCTGCAGTTGATAGCTAATAGCTCCGTTGCCAATGGCTGTAGGAAGATTTCCTTCTCCTTCAAAACGTAAGAGACCGTTGCCTTCTTTAACGAGTTGCATTGGATCGTCTGCGTATACGACATTAAGTTGTGCCATTTGTACACCTGTATCGTTTGTGATGAAGCCAGCTTCATTTACTTTAAATTGTTCATTACCAACTTGAATTCGGTCGCCGTTAGTTCCTAGCATATAGTGACCTTCAGTCGTTGTTAAAAAGCCTGCTCCATCAATGGTGAAATTACCATTACGAGAAAAGCGCAAGTCGCCATTTTCATTTTCAACGGTGTAGAAAAGTGCTCCCGGACGTCCTGATTCCGTTTGCGGCATCACACCTTGTAAAAGAGCGATGTCTGTATTGTTGCTCGTTTCCATTAGATCACCTTGACGGAAATTCGGCATGCGTTCTTGGAGGTAAACGCCTGTTGTTAACTCACCAATTGTTGGAGCTTGTCCTTTTGGTAAGCTTTGTGTATTCATTGCTTTAATCAACATATTTGGAAAAGCTCTTAAAGATGCTTGATCGGCTTTGAATCCTGGAGTATTTGCGTTGGCTAAATTGTTTGTTAACATTTCTTGGCGTTGCTGCTGTGCAATCATTCCCGCTGCAGCCCCGTACATTCCACGAAGCATGATCGTTCCTCCTCGGTTTCTCTCACTATATATATCGTCTTATTTTTGGTTTTATTTAACTAAATGTTTATCGATTGATTGTTTTCTAAAAATCTGACCAAGTCCATGACTCATCAAAGGAAGAGGGAAGAGTTATTAGTCGTTCTTATGAAAAAAGGCGCTAGCTCGTGCATGGTATGCTTGCAGTGCGCCTTTTCAAGAGAAAAGTATGCTTGTTTATTGTTATTGCATCTTCATTAAGCAGTTTGCTATAAATTATAGAGATAGGAATGGCTTTTGCTTTGCCGTCGGCCACGAGTGGCAATGGCTACGCTCAGCTAGCACGCCTTTCGAGAAGTTCGCTCGAAAAGGCTTAAAAGATTGGCAGAGGCTACGCTCATTGCTTCGTCCGAATATAAAAAGGGAAGTTCGCCTTTTTATATTCGAACTTTCTTACTCGACATACGGTCTAAGTTTTCTAAAATGATACCTGTTCCTTTTGCGACGCAGTGCATCGGTTCTTCTGCGACGAGAACTGGGACTTTTAGTTCTTCAGCTAGTAATAAGTCAATCCCATGCAAAAGAGCGCCGCCACCTGTTAAGATAACACCACGGTCGATAATATCTGCTGAAAGTTCTGGCGGTGTTTGTTCGAGAACTTGTTTTGAAGCTTGTACAATGTAAGAAACAGACTCCATTAGAGCTGATTCTATTTCTTTTGAGTGTACCGTAATTGTACGTGGAAGTCCACTTACCATATCACGTCCACGTATGTCAATTTCCTCCTGACGCGCACCTGGAAATACTGTTGCGACTTGTACTTTGATGTTCTCAGCAGTACGCTCACCAATCAGGAGCTTATACCTTTTCTTGATGTATGAAAGAATGTCTGCATCGAAGCGGTCACCAGCTACTTTGATGGAAGAGGCGGTGACGATATCACCCATTGAAAGAACAGCAACATCGGTTGTTCCACCACCTATATCTACGACCATATTACCGCTTGGTTGAAAAATATCCATTCCAGCTCCGATTGCAGCTACTTTCGGTTCCTCTTCCAAGTACACATCTTTCCCCCCGCTTTTCTCTGCTGCTTCACGAATGGCTTTTTGCTCAACCGATGTGATATTGGTTGGACAACAAATTAGAATTCTTGGCTTAGAGAAAAGACTTTTGACGTTGATCTTGCCTAAGAAATGTTTGAGCATTGCTTCAGTCATTTCGAAGTCTGCAATGACGCCGTCTTTCATCGGGCGTAGGGCAACAATATTTCCTGGTGTACGTCCGACCATGCGGAACGCTTCCTCCCCTACTGCAAGTACTCTTTTCGTTCTTGTGTCTATTGCTACAACAGACGGTTCATTCAAGACGATTCCACTGCCTTTGACATATATAAGGACATTTGCTGTTCCTAAATCAATACCAATATCGCGACCAAACATGATTCTTTTTCCTCCCTGTTTTACCGAACATAATCGTATCTGTTATTACGATTTACTTAATGGTTAATTTTATCACAGAAATGTTCTCACAGGGGTTGTTTTCCTGAAAAAAGTTACATGATTTGACATTTACATTCTTGTTTTGACAATGGGATCTGAATCGTCTGATGTCTTTCTGTATTTCACTTTAGTTGCTTCTCCACCGCGCAAATGACGAATCGATTTGTGATACTCCAATATTTCTTTTACCTCATTTGCAAGCTCTGGATTAATTTCTGGCAACCTTTCCGTGAGGTCTTTGTGTACGGTACTTTTCGAGACTCCAAATTCCTTGGCTATCGTTCTCACCGTCTTCTTGGTCTCGACAACATACCTACCAATCTTGATGGTTCGCTCTTTGATGTAATCGTGCACACGACTCGCCTCCCTAATTCTGTGTTGGGTGATTGGTACAGTTTATTAGGGGGATCACGCAGATATACCATATTCTTATCAGGACGGGCTTGACTTTTCAGAATTGTGTGTGACGTTTACTAATATGACTAATCTCAATTAAGTCAGCTAGCGTCGTTTTGCCACGTTCTTCAAGATGATATAAAAGCTTACAGAAAAGATGAGCGATTGTTAATGCATCGCCTAGCGCCTGATGCCTGCCGTAGATTATAGAGCCAATTGCTCGCGTAAATCTCTAAATCTAGCATATGCTGAGCCGGACTTAAATATTTCATCAAATCAAGTGTATCTAGACAAATAGGAAAATTGACTCGATACGGATGTCGCCCAATTTCCTTTTTCATAAAAGACTAGTATAAATAACGATTGAAATAACAAAACAATTAAACATTTCAGTGATTACAAAACTATCGTGCTAGTACGAGCACGATAGTTTCATTCGTTGCTCTTAGTGCCCAACACATGCGATCATGCCAGGTTCTGAGCGCTCATCACCACTGAGCTTCACTTGTCATCATCAAATCAGGGCATCGTTTATATCCAGCTGCCTCTAAATGTCTAACAATCTCACTCCCTAGTTTTTCAAAATATAATTCAACTTCTACTTGCTCACTCGGTTCTCGATCCGAATAAACAAGAAAACGGTCATAGTCTGTTAACATAAATTGCTCTGTACGACCACACTGCCCATCATATACCAAGTAAACGAGACAGGTGGATCTCTCCAACGGCTAATCCTACAGCATGGCGCACTAGGCGGTCGTATAGTTTGGTCATGACATCCAGCGTATGCACAGTCGTAATACCATCTTGACTCAGATTAGCTAACACCTCTCACATCGCCGGCTTCAATTCATGAATGGTGTCGTACGTTGATTGTTCAATAGTTTGAAGCAATTCCATCGTCCCATGATTTTTCTTTCGTAATAAATCAGAAAACGTCACCATGCCAATGACTCGACCACCACCCATCACGGGTAAATGTTTTATCCATTCATCAAAAACTCGACATCGCTTTGTAGTAATAAGCATCTTGGGAAATAATAAAAGGATGTGGCGTCATAACATCTTGAGCAACTGTTCCTGTACCAAGACCTTTTGCGACCACCTTTTCTACTAGATCTTTCTCTGTAATAATGCCAATTAATTGATCATTATCATTCAAAACGACAACCGAACTCGCCTGATGAACGGGTCGCTCTCCTCCCTAGTTACTTGCTAATTGAACTTGCTCGGCAAACGATAGATAGATGTCTTGCAAGCGGATTGTTACTTGCTCTAACACAAAGTCACGGACCACTCGATCATCCCACATATCTTCTATGACCGGGTAAGGAATGTGAAAACAGGTTGCATCCTCGATTGCTTGAACGTCTACCGCATACCGTTTGCGCTCTTCTGTTTTTCCTCCTAAAAAGTCAGCCAACCTTATCTCCTTTTTGTAAAACCTCCAGGACCTCCATCTGGTGATTTTGATTAGAACGATGGTTAGTCTCCAGCTGCAACAAAAACTTCTGCTATCCCTTTTAGGATAAGCAGAAGTCCTTCTCTTGGTGTCTTTGAATAAAGCAGTTTTTCATTCCTTTTATACTGTTTAAGGACGCAAGCAACAATGATCTCGTCAAAGCTTAGAGTCACTAAGCCCAACAAACATAGGGTGCTTACGAATTTGATCGTGAAACTTATTTTCCTGCTGCGTCATCCATCCAAACCTCTCCATCACGGTAGCTCATTTGCTCTGGATAACGGAGGTCAACCACATCATCTTGAAGCTTCTGCGATGGGGTTGCTGTCATCAATGAAACTAAGAGTGTAACAATCAAGTTAATAGGAACCCCAATTAAACCTGCACCTGTATCTTTAATCCCAAAGATTGTGATACCACTCCGAGCCAATAAGATGTACGTAATGGTCACGGTCAAGCCAACCAACATCCCGGCAATGGCCCCTTGTTTGTTTGCACGCTTCCACCAAACACCTAGCAACAAGACTGGGAAGAAGGTTCCACCGGCTAAAGCAAACGCCCAAGCAACAATTTGCGTGATAACCCCAGGCGGATCTAGTGCTACAGCACCTGCAACCACCGTCGAGAGAACGATCGCCCAACGTCCAGCTGCTAGTCGTTTTTTATCGCTCGACTTCGGGTTCATCAAGCGATAGTAAATATCATGAGCGAAAGAAGATGATATCGTAATTAGAAGTCCACCTGCTGTAGAAAGCGCGGCTGCCATCGCACCAGCTACGACTAATCCAATAACAAATACACCTAAGTTCTGGAGTCGCCATGACGACGATATCGTTTGAGATGATAATTTCAGTCCATTGTAAAATGCCATCTCCATTGCCATCAGCAAGCTGTAACTTGCCTGTGTTAACCCACGTATCTGTCCAAGCCGGCAGTTGATCAAGTGGTTGCCCAGCAACACGAGTCATTAAAATGAAACGAGAGAACGCCGCATAAGCCGGAGCTGATAAATAAAGAAGCGCAATAAAGACTAGTGCCCATGCTCCGCTCCAACGAGCAGCTTTCATCGTTGTTACCGTATAGAAACGAACGATAACATGAGGAAGAGCAGCTGTACCAACCATTAACGTGAACATTAACGCGATGAACTGAGATTTATCACTTTCGGTAAATGGCGCAAAGTACTCGGAAATTCCAAGCGCTCTGTCTAACTCGCCTAGCTCACTAACGATCTTACCGTATGTCAGCCATGGGAGTGGGTTACTCGTAATTTGAAGTGACATGAACACGATCGGTATAATGTAAGCAATAATAAGAATCAGGTATTGCGCTAAAACGGTGGAACACCGCGAATCGCTACGTAAAAGTCCGAGGTTGCTTTTGCTCGATTGAAAATTGAAATACCAATATAAAGTCCAAATGTTGCCAAGATAAGTAGTACCGATACAATTGTTTGCTGATCCATATGTGTAACCCCCTATCAATCATCTATTTTTAGTGATCTAGTACTTTACCTGAACTCACTCTTGTATTGTGGACATCATCAATCCCAAACTTTTTATCAATATTGTCACTAATGATAGCGCTTGCAAAAAGTAAGATAACAAATGTTACTATCGCCCCTTGAGCACCCATATAATAATGAGCAGGCATTCCCATGATCGTAAAAAAATCCACCAACTATGTGCTCACTTGCTGTGGTTGAAGATAATAACAAGATTGGTAACGTCTTTCAAGTTTTCGCTTTTCAGCTTTCATGTTGAGGTCCCAATGAGTGGTATAGAAATAAGATAGAATAATGGTCACCAACCAAGGTAAGCACTTAGAAAAAATACATAGCGTGTATTTAGCATTGCTTCTGTTTTCCCTGTTTGCACTACGTACATACTGAACAGTCGGTCTGTTAAAGAGATAGTTGTTTTCCTGCTGGTCATCCGACTACCTCAGTTAGACGCAAGGTAAAGATAACCGAGACAAGCGTGATTAATAAAAATAGATAAAGCACATAGATTCCTCCTTTCAGATGTACAAAACATGAAAGCGTTATCATTTGTAATGAAGAAAAAAAGAAGTTTTATCAACCTACTTATCGTTTGCAAGTCTCATTATTTCAAATCTTCAAATAGATGTCAATATATTCCAATATCAAAAAAAGACTAACTCGTAAGTAGTTTTCGACACTACGTAGAGTTAGCCTTTTGATCTAATTATCCTAATTCACTTTGTTGCTGACCTTTGTCTTCTTCATTGTTTTCTTCTGGCGCTATTTCTTCTTCATCACTTGCACCATTTTCTTCTTTTCCTTCATCTTCAGCAGGCTTTTCTTTTTCTTGCTCATCTGCTGATTTTTCCTTGTCTTGCTCATCTGCTGGTTTTTCTTTGTCTTGCTCATCCGCTGACTTTTCCTTGTCTTGCTCATCCGCAATATCTCTCACAGAATCTATTGGTTGTTGGAATACATCATTTGGATTCACCGCTATACCGTCTTGACGGATTTCAAAGTGAATATGAATTCCAGCATCTGTATTGTAGCTATTGCGTCCTGCACGGCCAAGTACATCGCCTTGCTGAACCGTTGCTCCCTCTTCCACTTCAACTGTTTCTAAACTGTGGTAGTGCGTAACAACACCATTCTCATGTGAGATTTCAACTACATAACCTAGTAACGAGTCTTTCTCAGCTTTTACGACTGTACCGCTTAAAGCAGCCGCTGCATCAAAGCTTTCTCCATCGGTATGTGCAAAATCCATACCTTTATTCGGGAAATACGTATTATTGTAGTATACAAGAGCTTCTTGCTGTTCCTCAGGTGTTCCATTGACATCATAGAAATAGCCAACGACAGTTGTTTCTTCTTCATTCACAACTGGCATTTTGATAATCTCTGATGACGCCGTTACTTGTACGGCATTCTCACCATACGGAAAAGCATTCCCCGCTTGACTTGGATCTGTGACCTCCACGCTGTCTTGTGGAGCTGCAGATTCGTCTTGACCTTGCATAATGAATACAGCACTTAATACCCCAGCAGCCGCAACTAAATACAAGGCAGGTAGCAACCAACGTTTACGTAACAGACTTTTAACATTTAATGATTTTTCTTCAGATTTAGAAGAGCGTTTGTTTTCTTCTTCTCTCATTTCTCATCACCTCTGCAATCATTGTGATCAGATTACTGGTAATCTATACATATTCGAAAAAAATTTTTTAAATTAGTTTTCGACAAATGGGTTTGTTTTATGCATCGATCAGTAATTTCCCTTTTTGATGACACTTATTTTTTGGGAGAATGAGGGGATCTTGATAGCTTACTGGGGTTGGAGATTTCAGTTCTGGTGTACGAGTTTGGGAAAGGTCTAGTGGAAATTGGAAGCTTAAGCGGGTTAATGGTCTATTCAATAATCAACCACTTTATTCTGCAACTAAATGAAGCTATCTTCGAGTGAAACTGTCGATCTAACAGCGAGATCATTTTTTTAAACAAAAACCTACAGTTAAAGCAAAGTTTAGATGGTCATAGCGAACTCCTTCATTCAAACAAACGCTTCTACAATTAAAGCCCCAAGGTACATCCTGTCCTTGGGGCTTTGCGGATACTTTAATTAGCTTTTGCTGTCATTTTCGCTACGTACGGGTCAAGGCCTTCGATCTTAATTCCTTGATAGTAATGAGTAAGAATATCTTCATACGTTTTTCCTTCTTTCGCCATGCCGTCCGCCCCGTATTGGCTCATGCCAACACCGTGACCCCACCCTCTTGTTTGAATGGTGATTTGCTGCCCTTGGCGTTGCCACTGAAAGTCAGATGAATCGAGACCTAATTTATCACGAACCTGGCGCCCGCTTAATTTTGTTCCGTTAATAACCACCTTTGCTACACGACCACCGTCTGTCCGCTCTGATATCGTTCCAAGAGAACCATCTTCAGGCAGGGATACGCCTAACTTTTGTTGAAACTCTGAAACGGTCATTATCTTCTCGGCACTAAAGCGCGGGGAAGATTGATCCCATGGACTTTCCACACTTCTTAAATAAGGGAATTCATTTTGCCAGTAGTCTTCAGAGTTTTCTGTATAGCCATTGCTCGTTGAGAAGAAAGCGGCATCGATTGGCTCTCCATCAAATGTTAGTACTTGACCTTGTGTTGACAGAACAGCTTCTTGAATGCGAGCCATATACAAGTCGTAGTTTGAGCCCCATTCTTCTTTTAATTCTGCTTCATTTCTATAAACTTGGTGGCTCACTGTGTCCGTCACCATGGCTCCTTCTGGAAGCTGTACGTCTCTTGGTTGGAGGATATGTTTAAGCATGTATGTACGCGCTGTAAGAGCTTGGGCCTTTAATGCTTCCATTTCAAAGTTCGGATGCATTTCAGAGGCCACAACACCCATTACGTATTTTTCAAGTGGAACATTTTCAATTTGCTCCGATTGTGAGCGGAAAACAGCTATTGCCACATCGTCTTCTGGATTATAACTCCAGCCTTGTTTCGGCTGTTCAAGCGCAACCGTTCGAACCGTAGTAGTTGTACTTTCTGTAGGTTCTGAAATAAAAAGGACGAGCATTGTTGGAATAATGAGTACGACCGTGCATAAAATAGTTGCTACAATTAGAAGTCTCTTCATGTCAGTCCTCCATTTGTTGATTTTTCTCTTTAAGAAATTATATGAGGCTCGGCTTGAAATAGAACAGCTTCTAATAAGGGAAAACTGTGTAAAACATACAAATAAAGCTGTTGAGAATAATCTCAACAGCTTGGCGTGTAAACGCAAAAAAGGTCAAAGACCGAGGGCACTGAAAAAGGTACGATTTTCACCTTTTTCAGTGCCCATTAAAGACCGACCTTTTTTTCTCGTAGTAATTCGTTAAGCCATGTATTTGCAGTGGCTCCACTCGTTGCGCGCCTTTTCGAGAAGATCGCTCGAAATGGCTTAAAACATGGCAACGGCTCCGCTCACTGCTTAGTGTAAAGGTAAAAAGGTAAAAAGCGACCTTTTTACCTTTACACTAAATTCGATTTCAAATGTAGTGGTGCTGGTGCGTCGAGGTTTTCGATTTCTTCTTCTACCTCTTCTTCAACACGTTCGATATCGGCTCCTAGGGCTTGCAGTTTTTTTGCTAGATCTACATAGCCGCGGTCGATGTGTATTAATTCTGTTACACGTGTGATTCCTTCAGCAACAAGTCCTGCTAAGATGAGGGCAGCGCCTGCTCTTAAGTCGGTAGCCGCTACTTCTGCTCCTTGAAGCTTATTGGGACCTGAAACAATCGCTGAACGTCCTTCAATTTTAATGTTGGAGTTCATACGGCGGAATTCTTCCACATGCATGTAGCGATTTTCAAATACCGTTTCTGTGATGACACCTGTTCCGTGCGCTTGTAGGAGGAGCGCCATCATTTGAGCTTGCATATCGGTTGGAAATCCTGGGTGCGGCATCGTCTTAATATCTACTGGCTTTAATATTTCCGGACCAACGACGCGTATTCCATTTTCCACTTCTTCGATATAAACGCCCATTTCTCCCATTTTTGCAATTAAGGGACGTAAGTGTTCAGGTGTTGCACCTTCAACAATAATGTCACCTTGAGTCATCGCTGCCGCAACCATAAATGTTCCTGCTTCAATTCGATCTGGAATGACCGTATGCTCAGCACCGACTAATTCTTCGACACCTTCAATACGGATTTCGCCGGTACCAGCACCGCGAACCTTTGCTCCCATTGCATTTAAATAGTTTGCTACGCAGACAATTTCTGGTTCCTCTGCAGCATTCTCAATGATTGTTGTACCTTTAGCCATTGTAGCGGCCATCATAATATTCTCCGTTGCTCCAACACTTGGGAAGTCTAAATAAATTTTCGCACCTTGTAAACGTCCATCAATACGTGCTTCAATAAATCCATTTCCGATCTCAACTGTTGCTCCCATTGCCTCGAACCCTTTTAAATGTTGATCAATTGGACGTGATCCAATCGCACAACCTCCAGGTAATGCGATTCTCGCTTTCCCTACACGAGCAAGAAGTGGTCCCATGACGAGAAATGAAGCTCTCATCTTCCTTACATACTCAAATGGTGCTTCTGTCTTTAACGTGTCACAAGCGTTCACTTGAAAGGCTCCGTCTTTATAATCAACTTTAATGTTCAAGTTTTTAAGAACTTCTTTCATCGTGTATACATCTGCCAATTTTGGCACATCATATATATGGCTTGTGCCGCGGCCTGCTAGGATTGATGCAGCAATTACAGGTAGGACTGCGTTTTTAGCGCCGTCTACCTTAACAGTGCCGCGTAGCTGATTGCCACCCCGGACAATAATTTTTTCCAACGTATTCCCCTCCGCGTCTAAATTATAGTCTCTTCTCTATCATCAATATTCAGTAGTAATAATCGGCGTTCCTATTGTCAACGTTGTTCCTGTGCCCATTCCTTGCTTTTCTCTAATTGCGACTTGGATATTCATTCTCGTACCATTTGTTTCAATATATGGTGTCCAGTCAGGGTTATAAGCGGAATATGAGACAAACGACTCTTCTTTCAGTGCTTCTACCGTTTCTGCACCTAACTGATGAATCCATGCTTGCGCCCTTTTTTCAATATCCTTTGATGTTGACCTGTCATTTGCTTGAATCTGAACGTATGTTGTGGAATCTTCCATGTCTAATTCATGGATTCGTTCCTCGACTAATTCATCTACTATATTAGATTCAATTACAGATCCATTTGTGCCAAACACCTCGTAAGTAACTAGGTGAGTTGATCCATTCTGGCTTGGTGTTGGATAAACAAAAAATTGTAATGATTCCGTAATTCCACTTGGTCTTACATATGTAAAGTGCGCCTTCCATTCTGTTCCCTCTGTTGTAAGAGACATTTTTCCCCAACCATTCTTTTCAAATGAAGAAGCAAAATTGATAAAATCCTTTTTCGTAGAAACTTTTGCGTGAACTCGCTCATCTCTCAAACGAATTCTCCACTCGTTAAGCTTCATGTCTTCACTTTTTTCAACGAGTTGATAAAACTCGTATAATGGTTGTTGATAAGTTGGAACATCATTAGCCCCTTGAACATGTGCATACCCTACTATTGAAAAAACTAAACCGAATACAACTATTCTCCATGCAACCATTTTGTTCTCCTCCCAAGAAAACGTTATTACTATCATTTTTACCAAGAGGAGGTTCTGCATACATGGAAGTTGTAGTCATTCCTCGACAAAACTCTACTCCCACAAATAACGAAGCATTTGTGATGAGTTAAGATAGTCAAGAAAAAATGAACTAAGCAACTGGGCAATGGCAATCGTTACGATTATCATTAAAAGCTTTGCCTTCGGGCTATTTGGTTCTTTGACAAATAGATCAAATCGAAAAGATTGTAATGCCCACCATGTAACAGCCAAGAAAAAGACACTTGCTACGATATGTATAACCGCTTGTTGTCCAAATCCGTCGAACATTGTCATTACTCCCTTACCGCTGATCAGCTTAGACTAGGCTTATTTCATTTTTATTATCAGAAATCAGCCCATTTTCCATCATAACTGATTAAAAATAAAAAATCTATAGGAGAAATGTGTGATTTTCTAGTTGTTCGGACTTATTTTCACTAAAATAGCGCTTACTTTTTTTGTAAAAAAAATAAGACATATTTCAAGAATCTTATCTATTGATAAAATTACAAGAATTATGTCTTACTTTGTCGTTATTTACCAGCCACATCGATGCGATTGATTGCTCTTTTCAACGACAGTTCAGCACGTTTAAAATCAATCTCATCGGATTTCGCTGAATCAATTCGTTTTTGAGCTCTTTCTTTCGCTTCACGAGCTCGGTCTACATCAATACCTGAAGGCAATTCAGCAGCCTCTGCTAAAATCGTCACTTTGTCAGGACGGACTTCTACAAATCCACCACTAACAGCTACTTTTTCTACAGTAGAGCCCTTTTTTATGCGTACTGCTCCTACAGTTAATGGAGCAACCAGCGGGATGTGCTTTGGTAAAATTCCGAGTTCGCCTTCAACCGTGCGAACACTTACCATATCAACATCGCCGTCATACACCTTGCCATCAGGAGTTACAACACTTACTTGAATTGTCGGCATTGGAAAACCCTCCTTAATAGAGGTTGTTCAAAAAAGTTTATATCCACCTTTTTGAACAACCTCGAAGCAATGAGCGGAGTCGCTGCTACAGGCGCAAGAAAAACGCTAACGCCTGCTTAGCGAAGCCATTACACAGCTTTGGATAAGGAGACCTGATCTCCTTATCTAAGCGTAGCAATTACGCCATTTGTTTTGCTTTTTCAACTACTTCTTCAATACGACCAACAAGGCGGAACGCATCTTCAGGAAGGTCATCATACTTACCTGAAAGAATTTCTTTGAAGCCTTTTAATGTTTCTTTTACTGGTACATAAGAACCCTTTTGTCCAGTGAACTGCTCAGCCACGTGGAAGTTTTGAGATAAGAAGAATTGAATACGACGCGCACGTCCAACAATCAATTTATCTTCCTCAGATAATTCGTCCATACCTAAGATAGCAATAATATCTTGTAATTCTCTATACTTCTGAAGGGTAGACTGAACTTGACGAGCAACTTGGTAATGCTCTGCTCCAACGATCTCAGGAGAAAGGGCACGTGAAGTTGATGCAAGTGGATCCACGGCAGGGTAGATACCCATTTCAGAAAGTTTACGCTCAAGATTCGTCGTTGCATCTAAGTGAGCAAACGTCGTTGCAGGAGCTGGATCCGTATAGTCATCGGCAGGTACATAGATCGCTTGGATCGATGTAACAGAACCAACTTTAGTTGATGTGATACGCTCTTGTAATTGACCCATCTCAGAAGCAAGTGTAGGTTGGTAACCAACGGCAGAAGGCATACGACCTAGTAAGGCAGAAACCTCAGAACCTGCTTGCGTGAAACGGAAAATATTATCGATGAACAAAAGAACGTCTTGTCCATCACGGTCACGGAAATGCTCAGCCATAGTAAGACCAGAAAGAGCTACACGCATACGTGCTCCAGGTGGCTCATTCATTTGACCAAATACCATTGCTGTTTTCTTGATAACGCCAGAGTCGGTCATCTCGTGGTAAAGGTCATTCCCTTCACGAGTACGCTCTCCAACACCTGCGAATACCGAAATACCACCATGCTCTTGTGCAATGTTGTTAATAAGTTCTTGGATTAGAACCGTTTTACCTACACCGGCACCTCCGAATAAACCAATCTTACCACCTTTAACATATGGTGCAAGAAGGTCAACAACCTTAATTCCTGTTTCAAGAATTTCAGTTGATGTAGAAAGCTCATCAAACTTAGGTGCTTCACGGTGAATTGGATCACGCTTGCCACCAGCTGGAATTGGGGCATCTAAATCAATTGTTTCACCAAGAACGTTAAATACACGACCTAATGTAACTTCACCAACAGGTACAGTAATTGGCGAGCCAGTATCTACTGCTGCAGTTCCACGAACAAGACCATCCGTTGAATCCATCGCAACAGTACGAACAGTGTTGTCGCCAAGATGCAAAGCAACTTCAAGCGTTACGGTAACATCAACAGCATTAATCTCAGCGCCAATTTGCTCAACTGTTAGTGCATTGTTGATTTCAGGTAGGTTCCCGTTATCGAATTTAACATCGACAACCGGACCCATTACCTGAGTAATGCGACCTTTATTCATTTTGTGTCCCTCCTATTCAGGTACTAATGCGAATTAAAATTTTATTCAGTTCTTGTTTTTAACAGTCTTTCTCACAAAAGAGCGACCATCCTAAACATTTAGGTTCAGGTTAGACTTTCACCAACTAAACCTAGCAAATCATTTACTCAAGCGCCGCTGCTCCACCAACGATTTCGGTAATTTCTTGCGTGATCGCTGCTTGACGAGCGCGGTTGTATACTAACGTCAAATCATCAATAAGAGTCGTTGCATTGTCTGTAGCAGCGCTCATTGCCGTCATACGTGCTCCAAATTCACTTGCTTTTGCATCAAGCACAGCACCGAAAATAAGGCTTTCTGCATATTGTGGCAATAAACGTTCTAAAATGGCTTGCTCTGATGGTTCATATTCGTAAGTAGTTGAACTAGCGCCTTCACTGATATCCGTTAAAGGTAAAACCTTAGATTCAGTTACTTCCTGTGTAAGTGGGCTCACAAAGTGGTTATACCACAGGTAAAGCTCATCAAATACACCATCTGCAAACATTTCAACCGTTGTTTTAGCGATACTTTTTATATCGTTAAACTCTGGTTGGTCATTAAGTCCAGTGATTTCTTGAAAAATTGGAAGATTACGTTTCTTAAATAAATCACGTCCGATACGTCCCATAACAACAATTCCGTACTCATCTGGTGATTTATGACGTTCTTCAATTGTTTTAAGAAGCGAACGCGTAAGACTAGCATTGTACCCTCCAGCTAACCCACGGTCAGACGTAATGACAATATAGCCAGTTTTCTTAACCGGACGCTCTTCAAGCATCGGATGAGTTGCTTCAGTCGAAGAAGAAGCAATACTTGCCACAACCTCACGAATTTTTTCCGTATAAGGTAAAAAAGATTGTGCATTAGCCTGAGCACGATTCAATTTCGCAGCAGAAACCATTTGCATCGCTTTTGTGATTTGTTTTGTCTTCTTCGTTGAGGTAATTCGCGCCTTTATATCTCTCATTGAAGCCATTTATTTTCACCACCTTTTCGCAAAACTAAACCGAGTTAACCTATATGAAAGAATGTTCCTTGAATGATTGATCCTATTCAGGTTAGCAGGCTATTACAGCCTGCTTGAACAATCTATTACTTACTAGGTACAAACCCTTTTTTAAATTCTGAAATCGCAGCTTTGTACTCATCTTCATCAGGAAGATTTCCAGTTGTGCGAATATGGTCAAGAATTTCTTTTTTGTTGTGATCAAAGTATGTGAATAGCTCTGATTCAAAACGAAGAACATCTTCAACCGGGATATCATCTAAGAAGCCTTTTGTTAACGCATAGATAATCGTAACTTGATACTCAACCGGTTGTGGTTTGTGCAAGTCTTGTTTTAACACTTCAACTGTACGTTGTCCACGGTTTAACTTTGCTTGAGTAGCGCGATCTAAGTCAGAACCGAACTGCGCGAATGCTTCAAGCTCACGGTATGCCGCTAAATCTAGACGCAATGTACCAGCAACTTTTTTCATTGCTTTGATTTGCGCAGATCCACCAACACGTGATACAGAAAGACCTGCATTTACAGCTGGACGAACACCAGAGTAGAATAAATCTGATTGCAAGAAGATCTGTCCATCTGTGATCGAAATTACGTTTGTAGGAATATAAGCAGATACGTCACCTGCTTGAGTCTCGATGAAAGGAAGAGCTGTAATTGAACCGCCGCCTTTAGCATCGCTTAATTTCGCTGCACGTTCTAATAAACGGGAGTGTAGGTAGAATACATCCCCTGGGAATGCCTCACGACCTGGAGGACGACGTAACAATAATGAAAGTTCGCGGTATGCAGAAGCTTGCTTTGTTAAATCATCATAAATGATTAAAACATGCTTACCGTCATACATGAATTCTTCACCCATTGTAATCCCTGCATATGGAGCTAAGTACTGCATCGGTGCTGGATCAGACGCACTCGCTGAAACAATGATCGTATAATCAAGAGCACCACGTGCACGTAATGTTTCAACAACGCCTGCAACCGTTGTTTTCTTTTGACCAATTGCTACATAAATACAAATCATATCTTGATCTTTTTGATTCAAGATTGTATCGATAGCAATTGCCGTCTTACCCGTTTGACGGTCACCGATAATTAACTCACGTTGACCACGACCAATCGGAACCATCGTATCAATTGACTTAATACCTGTTTGAAGTGGTTCATGAACCGATTTACGATCCATAACACCTGGTGCTTTGTTTTCAATTGGACGTGTGATTGATGTCGCGATCGGACCTAATCCATCGATTGGTTGTCCAAGAGGATTGACAACACGACCAAGTAATTCTTTACCTACAGGAACTTCCATAACACGTCCAGTACGCTTAACTTCGTCTCCTTCACGGATTTCCGTGAAAGGTCCCAAGATAATGATACCGATGTTATTCTCCTCAAGATTCTGAGCCATCCCCATTACCCCGTTTGAGAATTCAAGAAGCTCACCAGCCATAACATTTTCAAGGCCATGAGCAAGGGCAATACCGTCACCAACACGGATAACTGTACCTACGTCTTGTACTTGAACATCAGACTGAAAATTTTCAATCTGCTGTTTTATAAGAGAGCTAATTTCCTCTGGTTTGATGCTCATTTCTTTCACCCCTATCTTCTACTAGCGTGTTCCGGCAACAAGCTGACGCTTGATTTGGTCAAGCTGCGCTCTTACCGTGCCGTCATATATGCGATCGCCAATACGGATCTTAATGCCTCCGATTAGCTCTGATTCGACAATATTTGTTACCTCAAGGCGAGACTTCTTTGCTTTTTTCGCAAAGATTTTCGCAATATGTTCTTGCTCTTTTTCAGATAATGGCTTCGGTGAGTAAACTTGCGCTTCAGCCACATCCTGAGCTTCATAAGCTAATTCTTTAAATTTATTAATCATTGGAACGAGACTATCGATTCTTTTACGTTCAACTAAAAGCAAAATTGTATTTAACGTCATTTCGCTCAATACTTCACCTAAATTTTCTTGAATGAACTGTTGCTTTTGTTGATTCGTTACCTTCGGATGACTGATAAGAGAAACGAACTCAGGAGTTGACTCAACAACTGATTTCACAGCTTGTAGCTCTTCGTTCACTTTTTTCAGATCATTCTTTTCTTGTGCAAGTTGAAACAAGGCATAGGCATAACGATTTGCTACTGCTAAGTTGCTCATAGCTTATCGCCTACTTCTTTAAGATAGTCTTGGACAAGTGCTTCTTGTGCTTTTTCATCTAGTTCTTTTTCAATCACCTTAGATGCAATAAGAACAGATAGACTTGCTACTTGCTCACGTAAAGCTGTAACAGCTTGTTCTTTTTCACGTTGAATTTCCGCAAGAGCAGAATCTTTCACACGCTCAGCATTTACTCTCGCTTGATCTAAAATATCTTGACCTTGTTGTTCGCTAAGTTTCTTAGCTTGTTGAATGATTTCTTGTGCTTCATGTCTAGCTTTTTCTAGCTCTTTGCGTTGATCAATTACAAATTGTTCTGCTTCTTTTCTTGCTTTTTCAGCAGAATCAATTTGTTCGCTAACGATCTGTTCACGCTTTTCCATAATGCCCATTAGTGGTTTAAGTGCAAATTTATTTAACACAGCTAACAAAAAACAAAATGCTACTAACTGGTAAAGCGCTGTGCCCCAATTTATTGTATCAAAACTCATTTTAGATTCACTCCTTTCTTCATTATGAAGATTAAAAAGGATAATTATTTAAATGTTTGCAGAATAAAGCTCATTTTCCTTACCATTGGTGGTGATACATAAGGAATGGCGAAGGTTCGAACTCGAACACTATCGCCATTCTACTATGAAAACCATATGTGACGAGAGCTCCTATTTATTGAAATAATAATAGGAATGAGATAACAATTGCAATGATCGGAAGTGCCTCAGCAAGAGGTACCCCTATGAACATAAGTGTTTGTAACGTACCTTTTAATTCTGGTTGACGAGTTACACCTTGAAGTGTTGCTGATACGATTAACGCTACTGCAATACCTCCACCAATTGCTGCTAAACCTGCTGCAATTCCAGCTGCTAATAATGACATAATCTAATTTCCTCCCTAAATGTAAGTTAAGTTTTATAAATTATATATAATGTCCTAATAGGACGGTGGTAACCATGTTTAATGATGTTCAACTTTGTGTGCCATATATACCATTGCGAGCATCGCAAAGATATAAGCTTGGATTGAACCAATAAAGACACCAAATGCTTGCCAAGCGATTAAAGGTAAAAACGCTCCAAAAAATCCATATAGACCGGATGTTCCTAGTCCAACTAAAAGTACCATTAAGATTTCTTTTGCATAGATGTTACCAAAAAGTCGCATTCCAAGTGTTAAGGTGTTTGCAAACTCTTCAATAATTTTAAAAGGCAATAGAAATGGTACAGGACGAATATAATCTTTCATGTACTCGCCAACACCTCTAATTTTAATCCCATAATAGTGTGTTAACACAACGACAAGCACTGCCATAGTTAATGTTAAGACAGGGTCGGCTGTTGGTGATTTCCACCAAGCCTCATGGGTTTCAGTATTATAGATTTCAAACGGTATCCCTAACATGTTTGCTACAAAAACATAAAATAATAAGGTAAATGCGAGTGCGATAAACTGCCCGCCTACCTTCCATCCCATGTTTGCTTTAATAATTCCTCGGACAAAATCAAGAACCCATTCCAAGAAATTTTGCAACCCAGTAGGTCTCATAGACAACGTACGTGTTCCAATGAAACAGATGATAAAAACAATAAGGCAGGTGACTGTTGTCATCAAAACGGTCGACATGTTAAAAGTTAGGCCCATAAATTCTGCTATACGTGGATGATGATCCATTTATTTCACCTCTTTCTAACGGTTTGTATAAGCATATCTGCCATTATAATTATATAAATCAGGGCATACCCTGTAATGACTGAAATCAAATGAAACGATTCTGGATAAATCAATGCAATCCACACACAAAAAATAGCTAACGCAATTCGAATTGCAATACCGAATATCGATAAGAAATAGGACAACAACATATGGTTTTTCAACCCAGCAACTGCTACTTCTCCGACAAATCTCGCTTTTCTAAAGGTTGTCCAAAGACTGATATAACTAAATATCAATCCTAAAATAAGCCCAAGAAATTGTCGTTCTAATGGTGTACTAATAAAACCAATTGTAAAGAGGATAATTAAAACGATGACAATCAGTGAGTAGCTTTTCATTTTTCCTTCAAGTGAAATCATTTGTCTTTATCGTCTCCTAAAAAAGGCTTAATCACTTTAACTACACCGTAAAACCCCATAGAAAGTCCCAATAAAAGAAAAACAATAAGGAAAAAGGGTTTCGCTCCAAATTGATTTCCTAGCCATAGACCGGTTAATACTCCGCCTACAACTCCACCTACGACATAAGAGGAAATAATGGATACAAGACCCATTGCACGCCAAGGACTGCGTTTGCCGTCACTCACGATAGTGCCCTCCTTTAAAGCGTTTGTTGGTAGAATGCCGACCAGAATTCGACATCTATGTAAACCCTGTCATCATAACCTTACTTATCGTACAATAGTGAAAACCTTGTGTCAATGCGTTTTGACACTAATTCGCAGTATTACCAACGGTGTTCACAATTATGTCAAACTAACTGAAATTAACCTCTCTTTCTTAAAGAGAGGTCTGACCTTTATTCATCTTTTCGCTTGTCTTGAAGCAGTTGACTCCCAATTAGGATGGTCGATTCTAATGTGTCCTCTTTTCCGTCTTTGCGCGCGTAAACAAGTGCTTTATATACTCCTTCTGGCAAATCGATGTCTGTCCACTCAGCTCCAACCATCCCCCGACCAATATCTTTCTTTGTATCAAGGAATTGAATAAATTGAAACGTATCGGGATCGTATAGGGCGATTCCCATCTCTTCGGCTCCTCCCGGCAAGTAAAGCTCATATCGGTATTCACCCGGATGATCTCCATGACCGAAGTTAAAAGCCATCGCTCTAGGATAGTTCGGCTCTTCTATAAAAAAGACATATGGAATAATAATTGGCTCCGGTCCACCTTCAATCGCTATTTCGCCATGATGAATTCCTTCTGCTAACACCGCTGGAAAAAGATCGAGTTCTACATCCACCTTCGCTTTTTCTCCTGGCTTTATTGTCGTTGAAAAAGGCACTTCCCATTGCAAACCGTCCGGTGCTTCAAATGGTGGTTTCACATGATAGGTTCGTGTATGTTCATCATGATTTTCGATGGTAAAGGTGACCGTTCGTTTCTCACGCGGGTCCTCTTTTGTATATTTTCCAAATGTGAGCGATCCCGGATAGGCAAGCGTTTTCGCTTGCACCGCTTTATCTACTTGCAGTCTTCCCGCGCCTTGTTCATACGGATAATAGGGCTCCCCATCTTCTTTTACTAGTTGTTTTGCTGTATTCATAAGCGCTGCCTTGATCTGTTCAGGAGTCCAATCCGGATGCGCCTGCTTCACAAGTGCTGCAGCTCCAGCAACATGCGGTGCTGACATACTCGTCCCATTTAATCCGAGGTATCCTTTTGGTACAGTACTATCAATCGCGACCCCTGGTGCCACTAAATCTGGTTTCACTTCCCACGTTTGCGTGACAGGTCCTCTTGAGCTAAAGGGCGCGATAAAATCTTCTTCATTTCTGTAGATCGTTCTTGCATATTGCTTTTCTTTCTTATTCTCGATTTGTTCCAGTATCCAATCGCCATCTTCCTTTGAAATGCTCACGACTGGAAACTTGATTCCTTGTTCGACAGCTCCAACAAAAGAACCCGGGAGATTATTGTAAATTAACATGGCCTTCGCTCCTGCTTTTTGTGCAGCCTTTGCTTTTTCTGAAAATGGAATCATCCCTCTTTTGATGAGGACGATTTTATTTTGGGCGTCGACGTCTTCCCACTCTTCCTCTAATCCATATCCAGCTTCAACAATTTCAAAATCTCTTTTCAGTGTCCAAGGAAGTGTCCCTCCAATTGGATAGAGGGTAACTTCTTTTTCTAAGCCGGCCATTGTGATATATGGTGTCTTCAAAGGGGGAGCTGATGCCCCGACCGAGATTGCTTTCGTTGATGTACCTGGCGAACCGACTGTCCACATATTAGGTCCACTGTTTCCGTTGGACGTAACTGCGACAATGCCTTCTTCTACCGCTTTATCTAGCGCAATACTCGTTGGCCAATCAGGCCCATTCACTGTATTCCCAAGCGACAAGTTTAAGACATCTACTTCATCTTCAATCGCTTTTTCAATTGCTTCAATAACTTGTTCCGTCGTTCCTTGTCCCCCTGGACCAAGAGCGCGATAGGCATATAAATCCACTTCCGGCGCGACCCCTCTCACTTTACCATTTGCACCAATAATGCCTGCAACATGCGTACCGTGAAAGGTAGGCGGTCCTTGTGAAGCAATCGTCTCCATCGGGTCACGATCATAATCAATAACGTCGTAGCCCCCTTTGTAATTTGCTTTTAAATCAGGGTGGCTATAATCGATTCCCGTATCAATCACAGCGACTTTAATTCCTTTTCCTGTAAGACGCTCACCGCTTGGATCGAGCATCCCACGCATGCTTTCTCCTCCGATAAAAGGCACACTACCATCTAAATTAGTACTGTATTGAACCACTTTATCAACACGTTCTATTTCATTAAATGAATGTAACATCTCAACTTCGCTTTCCATTAACTCAATCGAAAATCCGTTCAAAGCTCGTTTAAATGTTTTACGAATTTTACTTTTAGGAAAAGCAGTCGAAACAGCCGCTATCGCTTCATTCACTTGCCCCGAAGCCGTCACAATGACCACAACTTTTTCATTTGACTGCTCTAGTTCCCCTACGACCGGGATTTCAGGAAAAGTAGTAGCGAAACCTGTATTGATATTTATCGTACAAACTAAAACAACGGCTAACAAACACGTTATAACGTTTTTCATATCCCTAACCAACTCCCCCGCCATTTTGCATATATTATTAGTATGAACAGGAGAAGCAAAATCATGTATAGATTGACAGGAGTACGATTTGAGTGCCAATTTGCAAGGTTTCTCTTTGGTAAGGAGGTTTTGAGATCGATTACTTTTTACAGTAGCTTCCTTTTTTATTCAGCAACTTTTGATGAGTTTCCAGCAAGTTCTCTTTGCAATTCAGCAACTTTTGATAGGTTTCCGGCAACTTCTCTTTAGAATTCAGCAACTCGATACTTTTCCGGCAACTTCTCCTTGCAATTCAGCAACTTTTGATAGGTTTCCGGCAACTTCTCTTTAGAATTCAGCAACTCAATACTTTTCCGGCAACTTCTCCTTGCAATTCAGCAACTCCTGATAGGTTTCCGGCAACTTCTCTTTAGAATTCAGCAACTCGCATGGTTTTAGCACAAATAACTAATAAAAGAGGCTGATTTCTCAGCCTCTTCACGCATCTTTATTTTGTTCCAAACAATCGGTCGCCAGCGTCACCTAAGCCAGGAACGATATATCCATGGTCATTTAATTTCTCGTCCATTGCCGCTAAATAGATATCTACATCAGGGTGAGCTTCTTTTACGATTTCAACACCTTCTGGCGCTGCCACTAAACACATTAATTTAATCGTTTTGGCACCACGCTTTTTCAAGCTGTTAATCGCCTCAACAGCCGAACCACCTGTTGCTAGCATCGGGTCGATGACGATGAATTCTCTTTCTTCCACATCCGTTGGTAGCTTCACGTAATATTCAACAGGGTGAAGCGTCTCAGGGTCACGATAAAGACCCACATGTCCAACTTTAGCAGCAGGGATCATACGAAGAATTCCGTCTACCATACCTAGACCTGCACGTAAAATGGGAACAAGACCTAACTTCTTCCCTGCAATTCTTTTTGATTTTGCCATGCCTACTGGTGTTTCAACCGTTACATCTTGTGTTGGCAAATCTCGAGTAATTTCAAACGCCATTAAACCGGCAACCTCATCGACTAGCTCCCGGAATTCCTTCGTACCAGTTTTTTTATCACGGATATACGTTAATTTATGCTGAATTAAAGGGTGATCAAATACGAAAACTTTACTCATTAGCTTTTTAGCTCCTTTTACGATCTTTTATCTCCTTCAAAATTCTACATAAAAAGCTAGTTGCCTTCAAGTTTTATAGTGATAATTCATTTAGTTCATTAATTTGTAATGTTTAGACTAATTGATTTAGCCATCGTTTAATTAGAATATGTCGATTATGTACGTTCGCAATGTCATTTTATAAACATCGCTGATAAAAGATCAGTTTCGCACTAAAAACTTTTTTGCCGTTAAAATATAAGTTTTACTTAGCTCGTAACCACAGAAAAAAAGCCAGACATTAAAGTCTGGCTTTCTCCTCTTAAAGATGCGTATACATCGGGTATTTTGCTGTTAATTCCGCAACACGAGTACGTGCTTCTTCTAGCTTTTCTTCATTCTCAACATTTTTAAGTGTTAATGCGATTAGAGAACCAATTTCATCCATTGCTTCACCGTCAAAGCCGCGTGAAGTAACAGCTGCAGTACCAATACGGATTCCGCTTGTTACAAATGGGCTTTCAGGGTCGAATGGAATCGTATTTTTGTTTGTTGTGATTCCGACTTCATCAAGTGCTTTTTCAGCTACTTTTCCTGTAAGACCTAATGAACGTAAGTCTAAGAGCAGTAAGTGATTATCTGTTCCTCCCGATACGAGGTTAATGCCTTCACTTAATAGCTTTTCACCTAAGCGTTTTGCGTTGTCAATGATCGCTTGACCGTAAGTTTTGAACTCAGGAGTCAACGTTTCACCAAAAGATACAGCCTTAGCTGCAATTACGTGCATTAAAGGTCCACCTTGAATACCAGGGAAGATCGATTTATCAATTTTCTTTCCGAATTCTTCTTCACATAAAATCATACCACCGCGAGGGCCACGAAGCGTTTTATGCGTTGTCGTTGTCACAAAGTGTGCATGAGGAACAGGATTTGGGTGCAAACCTGTTGCAACAAGTCCAGCGATATGTGCCATATCCACCATTAGGAACGCGCCGACTTCATCAGCAATTTCACGGAATTTAGCAAAATCAATCTGACGTGGATACGCACTTGCTCCAGCCACAATTAACTTCGGCTTATGCTCTAGCGCTAATTCACGAACAACGTCGTAATCAATGTATTGTGTTTCTTTATCGACGCCATACTCAACGAAGTTATAAAGAACTCCACTGAAGTTCACAGGACTACCATGTGTTAAGTGACCACCATGAGAAAGATTCATACCAAGAACTGTATCACCTGGCTCTAAAATCGTGAAGTACACAGCCATATTCGCTTGTGCACCTGAGTGCGGCTGAACGTTGACGTACTCAGCACCAAAGATTTCTTTCGCGCGATCGCGAGCTAAATCCTCAACGATATCCACATACTCACATCCACCATAATAACGACGGCCCGGATATCCTTCAGCGTATTTATTTGTTAACACCGAACCTTGAGCTTCCATAACGGCTGCACTAACAAAGTTCTCAGATGCAATTAATTCAATTTTATCGCGTTGGCGACCTAGCTCCTGTTGCATAGCTTCAAATACTTTTGGATCTTGACTTTGTAACTTATCTTGTTTCATCTCTATTCCCCTTCCAAATCTATATCTTTCGGATTTCAAAGAATGCATCTACAATTCGCTTCTATTTTAACACAAATAACTCGTTATTTCCGTACGAATTTGATAAAAACTTATATTTTATTCATGTTCCTCTGTTCTTTCATAGATAGCGCGAACACCACCAATGAGTTTCGGTCTCGTAATTGCCAATGTTACATGCGCTTCTCCAATCATTCTAACCTTGCTTCGAAGAGGGACGGCTACCTTTTTTAAGTGCATACCAATTAACGTATTGCCGATATCAATCCCGACATCTGCCTCGATTGACTCTACTAACACAGGGTCCTTCATTGTTCGAAATGCATAAGTAGCCATCGCTCCACCTGCTTTACGAACTGGAACGGCGTGAACGATTTCATAGCCTCTTGATAGAGCCGTTTTTCGTTCGACAACTAGAGCTCGGTTTAAATGTTCGCAGCATTGAAAGGCGAGTTGAACGCCTGTTGTTTCTTGAGCTTCGGCAAAGGCACCGAATATTGCCTCGGCAATTTCATGGGAACCATTCGAACCAATGTGTGATCCTGCGACTTCACTTGTGCTTGTCCCAATGACGAGGAGCGTCTCACCTGTCAGTTTATAAGCATGATTCAAGTCATCAATTAATCGTTTAACTTGAGTGGTTTCAATTGACAAGTTCATCACCAGCCTTCTTTTAAAACTCTTTGCAGAGAGTCCGCCGATTTTTTGCGCTTTTTAGAAAACACGTACCGGCCTCTCCGTTTTTAAAAATTACGCTTCGTAATCCGTTATTTTGCTAACACGATTCGCGTGACGACCACCTTCAAATTCTGTTTCTAGCCAAACACGTGCTATTTCCCTAGCAAGACCAGGACCGATGACACGCTCTCCCATTGTAAGTATATTCGTATCATTATGTTGACGAGTCGCTTTAGCACTGAAAACATCATGAACAAGCGCACAACGAATTCCTTTTACCTTATTAGCGGCAATCGACATCCCAATGCCAGTCCCACAAACAAGAATGCCGCGGTCAAATTCACCGCTTGCTACTTTTTCAGCAACCAGCAAGGCATAATCCGGATAATCGACTGACGTTGCACATTCGCAACCAAAGTCTTCATAGGCAATATTCATTTCATCCATTAATTGTTTGAGCTCTTCACGGATGTTGATGCCGCCATGATCTGATGCAATCGCTATTTTCATGTTCTGCCCCTCCTTCATTCAACTGACTCACTAGCATCGAACACTTAGAGCAAGCTGTTAAAAACAATCCGTGTTCTTATTTTAAAATTTCCTACGTAGTGAATCGCTCAATGGTTTCTTTTAGTTTTTTTGCTTGGTTCGATAAATCATGAGCCATTTGTTCCATTTCACTAATCGACGTTCCTTGCTGTTCGGTCATTGCTGAGATCTCAATGGAACCAGCCGACGTTTCTTCTGCAATCGCCGTTACTTCTTGTGATTGATTCGTAGTGGTTTTGATCGATTCCATTTGACGGTTAATCATTTTGGAAATGTCTGTGATAAAAGAATCTACTTCATTTACCGACTTTTCAACTTCCCCAATAGCTTTATTTGTCGCTGTCCCCTGCTCCGATTGTTTCCATGCAACTTGTACTTGTTCGCCAATTTGTTCAGCGACATTTTCCACTTCTGTTTGAATATTGTGGATGAGATCGGTAATACCTTGAACAGCCTTAGCACTTTCATCGGCTAAATTTCGTACTTCATCTGCCACAACCGCAAAACCTTTTCCGTGTTCTCCAGCACGGGCCGCTTCAATCGATGCATTAAGAGCTAATAAATTCGTTTGGCCAGCAATGCCTCCAACAAGAGAGATAATTTCTCCGACTTCTTTCGCTTGTTTTTCTAAACGATCAACAGCCAACAGTGACCTTTCATGATCCGAAGCGAGCTGACGGATCCCTTCAACAAGCAAATTCACAATCTTTCTACTCTCGGCTAACGTACTGACCATGCCTTCAGATGATACCTTTGATTCATTTGCTCTTGCTTGTACTTGCGTTGCTATCTGAGTGACTTCTTCCATTGATTCAGCCGTGCTCGAAATAGCATATGCTGTATTTTCTGCACCTTTAGCAATTTCATCCATCGTTAAGCCAATTTGTGTCGCTTTTGTTGCAGCAAGTTCCGATGCTGCTGAAATCTCTGCGACCGTTTTATCTGTGTTATTAAAGTTTTGATCAATATCTTTCACCATACTCCGTAAACTTGCTAGCATTTCATTATAAGCTAGTCCTAATGCTCGAATTTCATCATCGGATTTTGAGACGGTAACATCATATTGAATATCCCCAGCCGCTGCTCTTCTCGCGGCTTCTTCTACTTCATGAAGTGGTTTTGTAATAAGCGGTGCAGCTATATACCTAAGAAAGCCACTCCAAAAAACTCCTTTAACAAGCGGAAAAAGAATAATCGCATCACTACTTAAGCCCAAGGTGTCTTGTAAAAAGTCAGCTAAAAAGAAATAAATATTGCACTAAATCCAAATGTCACAATAGCTAGTCCACTTATACCTATCACTAACTTTTTGCGAATACTCGCCTTATACAATAGTTGTCCCCTCTGCCACAGTTCCACCTTTTTAAAATTCTTCTCGTATTTTTCTAGTTAAAATGTGTAGACTTTCTTCAATCTCTTTTGCCGTTTGTCTATACGCTTCAATTGGTCCACCAATTGGGTCAGCAATATCTGGATTCTGCGTACTTGGATCGACATACTCTTTTAAGGTAAATAGGTACTCGCTTACTTGCGGAAAAAAGGTTTGGATCATCTGTTTATGTGAGCCAGTCATCGTTAAAACAAGATTAGCCCACTCAAGTAATTCTTCCGTTACATGTTGAGAAAGGTGATTTTCTGCGATTCCAAGTTCCGAAAGCACCGCTTTAGTTCCTTCCGATGCTGGACTATTCGGAAAGGCCTGTACACCAGCTGACTTCACTTGAATGTCTTCCCCAACGCGTGAACGCAAGAGCGCCTCGGCCATTGGACTTCGACACGTATTTCCTGTACAGACAAAAAGCACTTTCATACCGTAAAACACGTCCTTCCTTAATTCAAATACGTTTACTCCCTCTTAAACAATAACGATATTAACTAAGCCGACAGAGGTGTCCTGACAGCAAGATATTGATCTTACGCTTCTATAGAAGCAGATTCTCATAGAACGCGCGAGATAAGTCAGCCATTGCTTTTTTATCTAAGTTTTTTCTTTCACATTGAATAAATTTATCTTATCATAACACCCTTCAAAACGATATATAACGAAGCAGAGAAAAGTCAATTTTTCCCTGGTCATGTCGATCTACAATATTAACTTTAGCCCAAACCCGATCAAGATAAAACCACCAAGTAGCTCACCATAGGATCCTATGTACTTTTGAAACCTTGAGCCTATCACTAACCCAATCCATGATAACACCATGCTCACGACTCCAATCATTAGAACTGTTAAAGCCGTTTTTGCTCCTAAAATACCGAAGCTTAATCCTGCCGAAAAGCTATCCAAACTCACACTCAAGGCAAAAAGGATAAGGCCAAAACCGATCGGCTGCAAAATTTGCTCATCATCTGATTTAAATGAAGCCACAACCATTTGTAAACCAATAATGAGAAGTAGCCCTCCACCAATATACGTCGTGATCATACCAAAATAATTCGACAATAGTTTCCCCGTCACCATACCAAAAAGGGGCATAATGATGTGAAACAGCCCAATCGTTACTCCTATATCAAAAATCTGTCGCAATCGTAAGCCAAGCATGCCCATTCCGAGTGCCACTGAAAAGGCATCCATCCCTAATGCACTAGCCATAATAAAAAGTGTAAACAACTCGCTCATCTATATCCACTCCCCGAACATGCTATTCCAATGTATGCAAGTCCGAAAAGAAATAGACAACCTATCTTGAGATTGGTTGTCTGAATGAATGAAGAGTATAGGGTGTGTTTCATAAACACGCTATTTTCCTATGTTATGTGTTGCTTAAAAGATAGAACCGCCGGCAGCTTTTTCTAAGCGGTTCATGATGGCAATTCCTAGATTTTCATATGGGAAGGTTTCTGAAAATATGATTTCAGCCTTTTTTTCGTCAAAGGTTCGTAAGCTTTCATAGAGTTGATTCGCTACAGAAGCTAGGTCGGCTCTGCTTCCACAACTTACAATGACATCGGCCTCATACGTATCAACATTTTCTTTTGTTGTTAACACACCTGTTCGTTTACCTTCAGCTTTGGCTTTGGCAAGTAGAACTGGGATCTGCTTTTGATCACGAACTAGAACGAATGTCCCATCGGGTGCATAATGTGTATATTTCATTCCAGGTGATAGCGGAACTTCATCCTTTGATTTTAGAGAAGGATCAACTTTTATCTTTCCGATCACTGCTTCAATTTCTTCAATTGTCACGCCACCTGGGCGATATAAAACCGGAATCTCTTTTGAACAATCAAGCACTGTTGATTCAAGACCGACCCCAGTTTGGCCTCCATCTAAAATCCCGACTATTCTCCCTTTTAAGTCGTGATAGACATGTTTTCCGCTTGTTGGACTTGGCTTGCCAGAAAGATTGGCACTAGGAGCTGCCACTGGAACATCAGCCAGCTTAAGCAATTCAATTGCAATTGGATGATCTGGAATTCGAATTGCAACTGTATCTAACCCTGCTGTTACACTTTTGGCAACAGACTCCTTTTTGTTCAATATAATTGTTAAAGGCCCCGGCCAAAATTGATCCATTAGTTGTTTAGCGACAGACGGAATAGCCGTCACAAGCTGGTCCAATTGACTCACACTCGCAATATGGACAATCAACGGGTTGTCACTCGGTCTCCCCTTTGCCTCAAATATTTTCTTAACTGCTGTTTCGTCTAATGCATTTGCACCAAGACCATAAACCGTTTCTGTCGGAAAAGCCACTACTTCCCCTTTTGTTATCCACATAGCTGCTTCCCTTATACATTCACTGTGTTGATCTTTATTTAAAAAGTTGTCCACAGACCAAAAAAAAGTTTGTTTATAACTCACGTTTCATCGCTCCTATCTCTTCCATTTTGCAAGTCTTGTCAAACGTTGTCAACAAAAGAGCAAGATATCGACATAAACCCTTGTCATTCAAAGTCTTCAGCCTATGGAAACATAAATTCTTTAACACTGTTCGACAACTTTTTTATCTCCCACCTAAAAAAGTTGTCCACAGCCGTGGACAACTTGTAGATAACTCTGGTTATTTATCCAGTTATCCACATCTTATTCCAATAATGAACAGGCCCAAACTTTCGCATCAGCTTTTGCATTTCGCCTGAAATGTGGAGAACCTTTAATTGGGTCTGGAACCTCTTCTTTTTCAATTTCCCGAAATCCAAGTTGATGAAACAGGGCATTCGTCCCTTTTGTACAAAGGTAAATCGTTTCCATGTCTTGCTCTTCTGCATATTTTAAAGTAAGTTGTAAAAATTCTAAGCTCAGTTGCGCCGTCCAGATTGGTGAATCTAAGACAAGAGAACGCAAGAGGCCTTCTGTCTCATACTGTTCAATTCCGACCGTGCCAATTAAATTTTGATCCTGGTCCTCAACAACTAAGAAGCTTTCTATATTTTGCTCGATGCCTTCATCTCGTAATCCTGCTTTTGCCACCAATCTTTGAATTGGTAGCATATCTTGGTCTTTCGCCTTACGAACGACAATTCCCATAAGCTCCACCCTTTCACAAAAGCGCCTTATTAATCTCTATGTGGAGCTTGTACGAATTATGCCTTTTCTGAAGAAAAGATTCGATCGATAATGCTAGAAAACATTTCGACTACGAAAAATGCCACTTCTACTTCTTCTTCTGTTTCATTTGGTTCTTCTGCCTCAACCGTACTTGTATCGGTTGCTTCACCATTTGCCATATCTAGAAAACATAATGGAGGAAACAACACACACCACCAGTTTTCTCCTTTCCCCTCACCTAACGTAATTAAAACCGCATCATACAATCCAGCCGGATACACGATGTTTCCATATAGCTTTGTCGGAAACTGAACTTCAGAAAAACTCACTTCATATGATTGATTGATTCCCATATTGATTAACTCTTGTTCGACGATTCCCTCAATCATTGCTAAATTATCTTCAATCGTTGCTTTTGCTTCATTCAAATCATTTATATCGATGACCATATCCGTAATAGCTTCATTTACACTGTCACGAATATCGCGTTTTAACGCTTGATCTTTAATTGAGTCACTATTAGCTAAAATACGTAACCTAATCGCTTCTTCTTGGCTGACCTCCTGATGAAAAGAGGCAACCGCTACAGCATTTTCAGATTCCCAACTAATTAATAGAACAAACAAAGAGAATAATAGATAGATAATAACATTTGGTTTCAATTTAACTCCACCGCCCCTTCACAAACCATTGTGGACAGGAAGGTGAATCTTTAAACCTATGATAGATATTTTTTAGAAAGGGCGGGTTTCCCTTTCTAAAAAATATCTATGCAATGAGCAGAGCCACTGCCGGGTTTTAAGCCGTCTGTGAGTGAACTTCTCACAGACGGCGCGCAGCGTGCGGAGCCATTGCCATTACCCCAATCGAAGGGGTGGCTTTTCTCTTCTAATATAATCTAGCAACAAGCAGAGCCGCTGCTGAACTTTCAGCTTTCTTGAGCGGATTTCTCATAGAAGATTCATAGCGTAGGGAAGATTACCATACCTTGAATCGAAAATAAACTTTTTCGAAGCCATTACGTTCAAATATTTACTTTGTCACATTCATATTTCCATAAGCAAAAACCATCCGCTCTTTGCCATTGATATCTTTTTTAATTTCTGTTTTTGCAATAGGAAACGTTTCAACTAACATCGCTCTAACCGTTTCGGCTTGTCCGACTCCGACTTCAAAGGCAATGATTCCTTTTTCCTTTAAACAAAGCGGTAGCTCCTTCATGAAACGGCGGTATAAATCAAGGCCGTCCTCCCCACCGAATAACGCAAGATGCGGTTCATGTTCTCTTACATGAATAGCCAAGCTGTCTGCATCACTTAACGGGATATAGGGTGGATTGGAGACGATCATATCAACTTTCACTTTTGCATCGATTAACGGCTGAAGTAAGTCTCCTCGCTTAAAACCAACCTCCGCTTTTAACTGCTGTGCATTTTTCTTGGCGACGGTTAACGCTTCGATCGAGATGTCTATCGCTTGTACGTCTAATGTCTCGTCCTCTAACGCTAATGTAATGGAAATCGCCCCACTCCCCGCACCGACATCGACAAGTTGTACCGGTTCCTTTTTGAAAAGATGTTTTTTAAATTCCAATACAGCAACAACTAATTCCTCTGTTTCAGGGCGCGGGATTAGCACATGCTCATTCACTTGAAAACGTCTGCCATAAAACTCTTCATAGCCAATAATGTGTTGTACCGGAACTCCGTCTGCATGACGGTTCAGATCTTCTTTTAATCGCAGTAAGATGACTTCCTCAATCGGATCTTGCAGCATTAACAGCAGTTGTGTTCGATTGATCTGTAAATAATGACGTATCAGCCATTCTGCCACAGGCTGTTCAAGTTCTCGTTCCGCTAAAAAAGAAGAAGCCCAACGAAGGGCCTCTTGAATAGTCTTTTGTTCCATCTTAATCTTCAGCCCTTTGCATGGCTTCTGCTTGCTCTTCAAGAATGAGGGCGTCGATGATTTCATCAAGCTTCCCTTGTAAAATTTGCTCAAGTTTTTGAATCGTAAGACCGATACGATGATCGGTTACGCGACTTTGCGGAAAATTATACGTACGAATACGTTCAGAGCGGTCACCCGTTCCTACCGCAAGTTTACGGTTTTGATCGTATTCTGCCTGCACTTCGCGGTTGATTTTATCAAACACACGCGCGCGAAGAACTTTCATCGCTTTTTCTTTGTTCTTGATTTGCGATTTTTCATCCTGACATGATACAACCGTTCCTGTTGGTACATGCGTTAAACGAACAGCTGACATCGTCGTATTAACACTTTGTCCACCCGGTCCGCTTGATGTAAATGTATCAACACGAACATCTTTATCATGGATTTGCACTTCTACTTCTTCAGCCTCTGGTAAAACAGCTACCGTTGCTGTTGACGTGTGAATCCGTCCGCCTGATTCCGTTGTCGGAACACGTTGAACACGGTGTGCACCGTTTTCGTATTTAAGCTTCGAATAAGCACCAGCACCGTTAACACTAAAGATAATCTCTTTAAATCCACCAAGCTCCGTTGTCGTTGATTCGATAACATCCGTTTTCCATCCTTGCGCTTCCGCAAAACGACTGTACATTTTGTATAGATCGCCAGCAAACAACTGAGCTTCATCTCCACCAGCTGCTCCACGAATCTCGACAATAACGTTTTTATCATCATTTGGGTCTTTCGGTAAAAGAAGAATTCTTAAACGAGCCTCAAGCTCTTCTTTACGTCCTGACAATTCCTCAAGCTCTTCTTTAACCATCGTATACATTTCATCATCAAGCTTTTCTTCAAGCATGGCCTTCGCATCTTTATGCTGCTCATTCGCTTCTTTATATTCACGATACGATTCGACAATTTCCTGAAGATCTGATTGTTCTTTTGAATACTCTCTTAGTCGTTTTGAATCATTTATAACATCCGGGTCACTAAGTAGTTCGTTTAGTCGATCATAACGATCTTCTAATGATTGTAATCGGTCTAACACGGCTTTTCACCTCATTAAAATTTCCAGTCTATAACAGTCTAATTATAGTATATAGAAGGGGTCGGGTCAATGTGAGTCGAAATATCTTATAATAGCCTTGCCTTTCATTGCTTATCTAAACTAAAAATGGGTATTTTACTACTAAAGGAGTGAGGATATGAAATATGTCATTATCGGTGGCGATGCTGCAGGGATGAGTGCAGCAATGCAAATTGTCAGAGCAGATCAACAAGCGGAAGTAACCACACTTGAAATGGGAGCTGTTTATTCTTATGCACAGTGTGGCCTACCCTATGTCGTTAGCGGTGTGATTGACTCGTTTGATACTTTAATTGCCCGCGATATCGAAACATTCAGAGAAAAATATGGAATTGATGCAAGAGTCAATCATGAAGTCACTGCGATTGATGTAGAAAAACAAACCGTTTCTGGCAAGGAGTTTGAGCTGGACTACGATAAGCTACTTATTGCTACAGGTGCAAGTCCCGTTCTGCCTCCATGGGATGGCGTCGAATTAGATGGCATTCATACGGTCAAAACGATTCCTGACACAAAGGCAATCGTAGCTGAATTAAATCGTGTTTCGCGTGTTGTCGTCGTTGGCGGTGGCTATATCGGACTTGAGATGGCAGAAAATCTGGTTGAGCTTGGAAAAGAAGTCACATTAGTCGAGCGCGGACCGCGGCTAGCAAAGATTTTTGATGAAGAACTATCAGATAACATTCATAAAGAAGCGCAAAAGCATGGAATTATTTTAAAATATAATGAGTCGGTTGAATCGTTTGAAGGTGATAAACATGTTCGCCGTGTGGTGACCGACAAAGGTACTATTGATACTGATCTTGTCATCGTTGCCATTGGTGTACGTCCGAATACTCATTTTTTAGATGGAACCGGCATTCACCTATTTGATAATGGTGCCATTAAAGTAAACGCCTTTATGGAGACGAATATTAAAAATGTCTATGCCGCTGGCGATTGTGCGACCCAACACCATCGGGTAAAAGAGCGTGACGATTACATCCCTCTTGGCACACATGCAAACAAGCAAGGACGTCTTGCTGGAAGAGCCATGGTCGGTAACCCTCGACCGTTTCAAGGCATTGTCGGAACATCCATTATTAAGTTTTTTGACCTAACCTTAGGCAGGACTGGTTTGTCTGAAGTGGAGATGAAAGAGATTGGCTATCCGTTTAAGACGATTTCGGCCTCCATTTCTGATATTGCTAGCTATTATCCTGATCGAAAGAAAATGGATATACGCCTTAGTTATCATGCAGAGACGGAGCAATTACTCGGCGGTCAAATCATTGGTGAAGCCGGAGTCGATAAACGGATTGACGTGCTAGCTACTGCCCTTTACCACCGGATGCACGTGTCAGAGCTAGAAGATTTAGATTTAGCTTACGCACCTCCTTATAACAGTGTGTGGGATCCAATTCAGCAAGTCGCGCGGCGGAAAAAATAATGAGTGGCACAACAGTAGGGAGGCCAGGTTGCTATATGCATGCCCTGGTCTTTTTAAGGTTGTCAATGGCTCGTGTCCAGAGCAAAGTCGGGAAGTGCGCACTTTACTTTCTCTAAATTATTTCCCGGGAACGAAACTTCGACAATTTGCGCATTTTATTTATCCCCCCAAGTACTGTGTAAAATAAAACCGCTAGCCTCATACCTGACAGATTACCCAAAAAAGAACGCCCTTAGGCGTTCTCTTCACTAACATGTACTCGGTAACGTGGAATTTCTTGTAAAAGAGCTCGTTTAAGTTTCCCCATTTCCTTTTTCTTTTCGTCATCATTAAGTTCTGTTGGCGGTGTCACATTGACAAAAGCGTGGCTTCCGGCAATGATAACCACTCCTGCCTTCATATTATGTTCGACTTCAATGATATGATGGATCAACGCTTGATCGTTTTCTAACGTTCTACGTGTACTTTGTGGAGTGATATAACTTGTACCCTTGTTAAATTCGGCAACTTCGTTATAAGTGACACGTTGGCGGTTAGAACTTAGATCATTCATTGGACCAAGCCCAAATACACCATGTATTGCTCGGTCCATGTAATTTGAATTATTCGTATTCCCTAATGCTTGTGCTTCTGGCGGCTCAGGATCATTACACCCTGTAGCAAGCAGCATCCCAACAGCTAAACAACTTAACCATTTTTTATTCATACAGAGCACCTCCATGCTTTAAAATGGGGTTGCATTCGTAGTATGTCCAGACAAATTGCTTTTGTTCACTGTTAGTTTTGACCATACCTTTTTTGAACTAATTACGCGCATATATTCACATTAAAACTGCATAATAAAAATAGAAAATACAGGCTCCCAACAATGAGAGACTCCCAGCATTACTCATTTCTTTCGAATCTTGAATAAATTTGCAATTGCCCGCTGTCAGTAGTCCGACAAACACGGTACCGAAGTTTCCAATAATGTTGATCATTTCAAACAGAAATTTGGGAATTGATGCCATTGTCAGCATCTGGCGTTGACTCAGATAGTTTTTTAATCCTTCGTAAATCGGTGGGGATGCAAATTTGTAGTAACCGCAAAAATTAAAAAGATCGTTACTTTTGTAAAAAAGACTCCCAAAATCAATAAGACCATCTTTTAAAGATGGCCTCTCGCTTGTTTGAAATGACTTTGTTCCAAAAATTTAATGTTCGAAGTAACTCTCACACACTCAAATGATGACTTACCTCAGACTCAATTAACTCTTCACCCTCGTAAACAATTCTTCCCTTATCGATAATATAAAAATAATCGGCTACGCTTTTGGCGAAGTCAAAGCTTTGTTCAATTAAAAGGATCGAGATGTTTTCATTTTGTTTTTTGATGTCGCGGATAACATTTTGGATATCTTGAACAATATTTGGCTGTATTCCTTCTGTTGGTTCATCGAGCAGCAAGCATTCTGGTTCAGAAACAAGGGCACGAGCAATCGCTAATTGTTGCTGTTGGCCACCACTTAAATCGCCGCCAAGACGATCTTTCATTTCTATTAGCACAGGAAAATAATCATAGATTTTTTGATCGATTGTTCTTTTCGAATTGGATCGAGCCTCTAAGCCGAGCATGATGTTTTCGTTCACGGTCAATTGCGGGAAGATCTCTCTTCCTTGTGGAACATAGCTGATTCCTCGTCTCGCACGATAGGTTGGCGTTTTATGAGTCATTTCGTCGACTCCGTAAGTAATAACTCCTTTTTTTGCTTTTAGTAATCCCATAATCGATTTGATCAATGTTGTTTTCCCGACACCATTTCGGCCCATTAAACAGACAATCTGTCCTGGACGAATTTCCATTGTAATATCTCTTATTACCGTACTTTCATCATAGGCGACTTCAAGCTGTTGTAGTTGCAGCACTAGATTCAACTCCTTTTCTTCCCAAATAGACTTCTATTACTTTTTCATTTGATTGAACTTTGTCCATTGGACCATCGCAAAGCAGTTTTCCTTCATGCATAACGGTGACTTTCTCAGCAAACTTCCGAACGAAATCCATGTCATGTTCGACAACGATAATCGTACATTGCTGTTTGAGTTTTAATAGTAGTTCCCCTGTTTTCTCTTCTTCTTCCTCTGTCATCCCGGCAATCGGTTCATCAAGCAAGAGCAAGTCAGGCTTTTGCATCATCACCATTCCGATTTCAAGCCATTGTTTCTGTCCATGAGAAAGGATTCGCGCTTGTACGTCGCGTTGCTCCAATAGTCCAATCAATTCAAGTTGTTTTTCAATCTCTTCCTGTTGCTGCTGCGTTGTTTTCGCAAGTAGAATCGACCAGATGCTCTTATCTTGCTTCATTGCAATCTCCAAATTTTCAAAGACAGTTAAGTTAGGAAATATCGAAGGAGCTTGAAATTTCCGCCCAATCCCTTTACGAACGATTTCGAACTCTTTAAACTTTGTTAAATCATGTTTTTCTCTAAATAAGACATCGCCTTCCGTCGCTTTTGTTTTTCCACATAATACATCGAGAAACGTCGTTTTCCCTGCGCCATTCGGTCCAATCAGAAAATGAAGTTCCCCACGTTCAATCGAAAAAGAGAAATGATTAATGGCTGTAAATCCACCGAAGCGAACGACTACATCGCTACACTGCAGTACGTCTTCGCTCTCTATCTTCCGAGATTGATTTCGTTTCATTTCTTCGTCCTCCTTTTTTCTTTCCACGTAATTTATTAAATAAGCTCATTAATCCACCTGGTAGGAATAATACAATGATGACAAAAACAGATCCTAAGAAAAACAACCAGATATCAGGGTAATTTTCGCTGAAAAAGGTTTTGGCTAAATTGGTGACGACGGCTCCTATAATAGGTCCAATTAACGTCCCGCGACCACCTATTGCCACCCAAAGAATCATTTCAATCGATGGAACGATTCCAATTGTTGTTGGCGAGATCATTCCGACTTGTAAGACAAATAACATTCCTGCAAGCCCTGCAATTCCAGCAGATATTGCAAAGACAAATACTTTAAACAAGGTTGTATCATACCCTGAAAAACGAAGACGATTTTCACCATCGCGAATCGCAATGAGCGTTTTTCCGAATCGACTATGAACCAATCTATAACAAAAAAAGAAAATAGTAGCTAAACAGGCGATCGTTACAAAATAAATGATTTTCTGTGTCGATGGTGCCATTAATGGTTGGCCGAAAACCGTCGAAAAGCCTGTAATTCCATTCGTACCACCAGTAAATTCTTGTTTACTAATAATAAGCGTAACCGTTACGATGACCAATGCTTGAGTAAGGATGGTAAAATACACATCCTTAATACGATTGCGAAAGATAAAAAACCCTAAAGTCCCAGCTATTAACGCTGGCACAATAATGGCGAGTGGGATCGCCACAAAAGGACTTTGTAAGACAGCCCAAAACCATGGAAGCTCTGTAATGCCGTTCCACATCATAAAGTCAGGAACCGTACCTGATTCGAGTTTTAAATAGATTGCCATAATATAAGCGCCTACTCCAAAAAATATCCCGTGTCCAAGACTTAAAACACCTGCATATCCCCATAGAAGATCTAAGCCAATAACAAGAATAGCAAAAGCCAAAAACCGTCCTAATAAATTCAAGCGAAAATCTGACAAAAAAAGTGGACAAAGGATTAAAAACAGTAATAAAACAACGAACATCCACCTTCTGTCAAATATATATTTCGTTACTGAAAATGGCATTTTTCATTCTCCTTTTTTATTAATCTAATGAACGTGTGCGCAGAGAGAATAATCCTGAGGGCCTCCATTGTAAAAACAGAATGATAAGCGCAAACACAAGGACTTTCCCCATCGATGCATCTGTCCAAAACTCAAAAATGGTAGTAAACATACCAATGCCAAGTGCTCCTATTACAGTACCTGCTAACATCCCGACGCCGCCAACAACGACTACCATAAACGCATCAATAATGTAGTTCTGGCCGATCGTAGGCCCAATTGGACCAATTAGCGTTAGGGCCGAACCAGCGATCCCGGCAAAACCGGATCCAATCGCAAATGTTAACGAGTCTACTTTTCTCGATGAAATTCCGAGACATGTAGCCATATCTCTGTTTTGCATAACCGCTCGAATTCGTCTTCCTCCTGTTGTTTTATATAAGTAGAAGAATAATCCTAGAAAACAGACGATAACGAGTCCAATAATAAAAAGCCGACTATATGGAAGCGTAACAGACATCACTTGTAATCCGCCTCTTAAAAAGGAGGGTGCTTCTACCCCTACATTAGGAGCTCCGAAAATAGATCTTGCCGTTTGCTGCAGGATCAATCCAACACCGAAAGTCGCTAGTAAACTATCCAGCGGCCTACCATATAAGTGCCTGATGACCACGTACTCCAATAACATTCCGATTAATGCAGCCACGATAAAAGCAAAAGGTATCGCAAGGATAAAATACCAATTGAAATAGTCTGCTGGCACGTAATTTTCAAATAACAACTGGATGACATACGTCGCATATGCTCCAATCATAATCAGTTCACCATGAGCCATATTAATTACTTTCATTAATCCAAATGTTATTGCTAGACCCAATGCAATGAGTAACAAAATAGAACCTAAGCTAATGCCATTAAAGCCTTGGACGACCATTCCTTCCATTTTAACCCCATCCTTTTTCTATACATGCAATGGCTTCGGAGGTTATTTTAACAACCTCTCTTGCAAGTTTCTATTATTTTTTATAACAGAGGGTGACTACTCGTAAAAGAATCACCCTCCATCAACGAGACCGCTGAAAAAGGTACGGTTTTCACCTTTTTTCAATGGTCTCCCATCAACCATTTACTTATTGCATACTAGAAGAAATTTCGCTTGCCCACTCATATCCTTCTAAGAATGGATCTGGCTTAATTGGCTCACCTGAGTTCCATACTTCTTTAAATTGACCATCTGCTTGCACTTCTCCAATCCGAACCGTTTTCCAAACGTGTTGGTTATCGCCATCAAAGATGACCTTTCCACCTGGAGCATCGAATTCAAGACCAGGAGCCGCTGCTTTAACAGCATCTATATCGAGTGAACCTGCTTCTTCAACTGCTTTTGCCCATAAGTGAACCATAAAGTAAGCTGCTTCGATTGGGTCACCTGTTACACGCTCTTCGCCAAGCATTTCTTTATAGCTTTCTACGAAACTAGCATTCTCTGGTGTATCTGTTGTTTGATAATAGTTCCAGCTTGCATAATGTCCTTCTAATACATCTGCACCAATCCCACGAATTTCTTCTTCTGCTACACTGACCGATAAGATCGTGACGTCATCCGATGTAATCCCTGCATCTGCAAGTTGTTTGAAGAAAGCAACGTTACTATCACCATTTAGGGTATTGAAAATAACTTCTGGCTTACTTTCTCTGATACGAGAAATAATTGTGCTGTAATCTGTATGACCAAGTGGAGTGTATTGCTCGTCAACTGTTGTTCCATCACTCGCCTCTAGTTGAGCTTTGATAATTTGATTAGCTAGTCTTGGGAAAACGTAATCTGAACCTAACAAGAAGAATTCAGATCCTTTATTTTCAAGCAACCATTCTACCGCTGGAACTATTTGTTGGTTAGGAGCTGCACCTGCATAAAAGATATTAGGGGATGCTTCCATTCCTTCGTATTGAACTGGATAGTAAAGAAGTCCATTGTTCTCTTCAAAAACCGGCAGCATCGCTTTACGACTTGCAGAAGTCCAACCACCAAACACAACCGCAACATCATCTTGTTGCAAAAGCTTTGTTGCTCGTTCTGAAAACACAGATGGTTCAGATGCTCCGTCTTCGATAACCGGGACAATCTTTTTACCTAGCACCCCGCCAGCTGCATTGATTTCTTCAATCGCTAATAATTCAGCGTCCTTTACCGATGTTTCACTCATCGCCATTGTGCCACTTAGCGAGTGTAAGATCCCAACTTTGACTTCATCTCCTTCAATTGCTTCTTCTGTTGGTTCTGCCCCTGTTTCACCTTCTGCCTCACCCGTTGTTTCACTTCCTCCACAAGCACTTAATACAACCATCGTTGACATTGCCATTCCCATAAGAATGGACTTACTTCTTGAAAACTTTTTCATAATTGATCCTCCCTAGTTATGTATGGTTTTGTCTACGCATTTTACAATACCAAGATTTTCTAACATGATCTTCATTTCTGATAGAATATCTAACAATAATTTTTCGAAAATTCTAAAAACTACTATTGGAAACGCTTTCTAAAATAGACCTTAATGCAACATGAGATTGAACGAATAAGAAGAGCACGCCCTCATTAAAATAAGGCATGCTCTTCTTGATTGTATTTATATTTCAATATTACTAAATCTTATCCAGGAACTATGATTTCCGTATGCACCATGTAGGAGATAAACCACAGGAAGCCCTTGATTATAAGGGTTATATCACTTCCACACAGGTGGAATCCAATTTTTACAAAGCTACAGAATACCTATTATTTTCTTTTGTGATTTCCTGTCCATTTACAAACAATTTACGCTGTTCATTTTCAGGTAAATAGAAACAAAGGCTTTCATATGGAAGCTTGTACTTCCCTTCAATCTTGTAGCTTACATTGATTGTTTCGGAATCAGCATTCATTTGAACGGAAACGATCGTATGATTCTCTTGATAATTAGCTGAAATACCATCATCCTCATAAAGTTCATAGGATGTGCTTCCTGACTGCTTATGCGGGAATAACAAGAAACCTCTCTCATCCTTGTCCTTATTTGCAAATGAAGAATCAGTATCGTTTATCGGAATAATACTTCCAACTTTAATTAATAAAGGATTATATTCTAGTGGTGCCGGGATCGTAACGGTTTGACTACCTTCATACCATTCGCAAGTATGGAAATCATACCAACCAGCTTCGTGTTGAGGAAGATACACTTCTCTTTCTCTTTGTCCCTCTTCAACAACGGAAGCAATAAGCATTGATTCACCTATCATGAAATCATCGTTCTCTTCAAATGTTTTTTCATCTGCTTCAAATTCATAAAAAGTTGGACGAAGGATCGGTTCATACTTTTTATGCGCATTATATAAAGCAGTATATAGATAAGGAATGATACGCTGACGGAACTTGATTAAATCACGGATTAAACCAGTTGTTGCCTCTTCATACATCCAAGGAACATTAACAGATTTATCATCGTTCCATGAATGAATGGTGAAACGTGGATGAAAAATTCCGTTTTGTACCCATCTAACTAATAATTCTGGCTCTGGAGCTGGTCCTGAAAATCCTCCGATATCATGACCAATATTATAGATTCCTGATAAGCTTAACCCAAGCCCCATCTTAATATTGTACTTCAGGGATTTCCAGCTTGTATAGTTATCTCCAGACCACGTTTGTACATAACGCTGCATCCCTGGGCTTCCAGATCTAGAAATTAAATACGGTCTGATCTCAGGAGCAAATTCCATTTGTGCTTCATAAGAAGCCTTCATCATAAGAAGCGGCTGCAGAGAACGCACAACTTCAAAGCTTAATTTCTCACCAAATCCATCTACAGTTGCATCTTTTGACCAAATTTCAAATTCATTGTTATCATTCCAAGTGGAATCAATGCCATATTCTAAAAGCTGCTCTGTTACCTTTTGCTTCCACCAATCCACCGACTCTTCGTTGGTAAAATCAACGTATGCACCGACTTCATCCCAAAATTGAGCCATTTCAGGTTCCCCATCACCAGATAAGATAAACATGTTCTTTTCCTTTAACTCATTAAAAACAGGATGATCTTTTAACAATGCAGGTTTAATATTTGCGCATAGTCTTATACCTTTTTCATGGTACTCATTTATAAATCCTTTAGCATCTGGAAACTTGTCGGTATTCCAGTTAAACACGTACCGCTTATCTCCAATTGATGTATAGCCAGAAGATAATTGGAACGAATCACAAATGATGTCGTGTTCTTCACATTGTACTATGAATTTTTTCAATTGCTGTTGTGCATCAGGTGCATCTGTATAGGTCATGGTTGAACCAGAGTACCCCAAACTCCACTTAGGAGCAAAGATTGTTTTCCCTGTTAACCATGAATATTTTTTTACAACATCCTTTACTTCTGGACCAAGAATTACATAGTAGTCTAAATCTCCAGCCATGGATTGATAATAACGATACCATCCATGATAATTATCCATTTCATTTCCCATATCAAAAACACTTTGCGCCATATTATCATAGAAAATACCAAAAGAAATATTTGTTTGCTTATTTCTAGTAATATAGAATGGAATATGTTTATATAACGGGTCCGTATATTGGGCATCGTAACCCATCGGATCAACACTTAGCATACGGTAACGTTTCCCGTAACGATCCATTTCTCCACTTTTCTCACCTAGACCAAAATATTGTTCATCTAATGTTCGTTGCTGATAATGATGGACCCCTTCCCCTAATGAACCATCGAAATTATACGCTTGTGTATATCGGTCTGTAGCAATTTGCTGTACATTTCCTTCACTGTCTTTGTAAAACCAGGTGATTTTAAAACCATCTAAATTAATAGCTAATTTTAATCTTTTCGTTTCTACAGTAAAATGGCTTCCTTCATTTTGAAACTTATACTTTGGTAACGAAAAAGGTGATAAGTCAAAACGATCCCTACCTTTAAGAGGAACGTCATCCATTCCTGGAGCGACAAGCCAAGTGTTCTTCACATTAAGCTCGTCACCTTTTGTCATTACAACCCGAACCATATCCTCTTCTAACACAATCACTCTTGCTATAACATTAGAATTGTCCAATTGGAACATTAAAACATTTTCTTTTTGGTCTGAAAATTGAAATTGATAATTTTCTCTTAAAGACATAAAACTCACCTTTTCTACTATTATTATGAAAGCAGGTTTTTAAAATGTCGTAACGGTCTCTACTTACTATTAATTAAATTAATCACGTTATTAAAATGTAATCTAATAACCGAACAATCTCGGCAAAATCATACTAATTTCTGGTATATATGTTACAAGGAGCAGAACAAAAATGATCGATACATAAAATGGTACAAGTGGTTTTATCACATCTTCTATATCTAAATTTGCAATACTTGCTCCAACAAAAAGCGCACTTCCAACTGGAGGTGTAATATTTCCAATACTTAAATTTAAAATCATCATAATTCCAAAATGAAGCGGATCCATTCCAAAACTAGTTACAATCGGTAAAAATATTGGTGTAAAAATAAGAACCGCTGGAGTAATATCCATAATGGTACCAACAAATAATAAGAGTACATTCAAGATTAATAAAATAATAATCGCATTGTCGGAAATCCCCATAATCAATTGACTAAGAGCAGTAGGAATACCTGTGAACGCCATTACCCATGACATAACAGAAGAAGCAGCTACAAGCAGCATAATAACTGAAGTAATTTCAACTGTTTCCATTATGATTTTTGGCATATCTGACATATTAACAGTACGATAAGCCATAGCCAAAATGAATGTATAGGCTACTGCGACAGCCGCAGCTTCAGTTGCAGTGAATATCCCGCCTAATATCCCACCAATAACGATGACAATCAACATTAAGCTGGGAATTGCATCCAAAAATGTTTTAAAAGCTACACTAAAAGATACTCTTTCAGATACAGGATATTTCTTGCGTTTTGCAATAATAAAACCAACTAACATACAAGCTAATCCCCATAAAATTCCTGGTAAATAACCTGCAATAAATAGAGCGGCGACAGATGTTCCCCCACTTACTAAAGAATAAATAATCAATATACCACTTGGGGGGATAATTAATCCGGTTGGTGCAGAAGCAATATTTACTGCAGCTGAGAACTTCGGGTCATACCCCTCTTTCTTTTGTAACGGCCCCATTGTTCTGCCAATTGCTGCTGCTGCTGCAACAGATGAACCTGAAAGAGAACCAAATAACATATTACCCAATATGTTTGCATGAGCTAAGGAACCTGGCATTTTTCCTACAAGAACCTTCGCAAAATTTATGAGGCGTTCGGCGATCCCGCCATTATTCATCAAGATACCTGAAAGAATAAAGAAAGGAACAGCTAACAATGTAAAGCTATCAAGTCCTGTTACAATTTTTTGCGCCGCCGTAAAAATAGCCATATCCATCGGCAAAATGGTAAGGATAGTAACCAGAGAAGCAATTACAATACTTATCGAGATAGGCACACTAATAACAAGCATGAGCAGAAATACAACAACTAAAACAAGTCCCGCCTGTAATGCCATAAAATTTCACTCCTTTATACTAAAACCTTAGAAAAATGTGTATTCATTGTGAAGTTGGCTTTGCTTTTGCGAAATACTCCTTGACATGGAGTACTAAGTAAAATAAAAATAAAACTCCTGAAACGATTAGACTTAAATATAGATATTCTATTGGCATTCCAATTGCAGATGAAATTTGCCCTACTGCATTTTGATAGGCTTTTATTCCCCCAAAAAGGAGAATAACAACAATAAATACCATGACAACTGCTTCAACAAGCAATCGCACAAATATTTGATATTTTTCGGGTATTTTGCGAGCAACAAAAACAACAGCTAAATGTTTCTTTTTTCCGTATGCATAGGCTGAACCAACCATCGTCAGCCAAATAAGAGAATACCTTAAAAACTCCTCTGAAACTGTACTGGGGGCACTTAGAACAAAACGAGTAAAGACTTGCCAACAAGCTGTTATAACCATAACGGTCATTAAAGAGCATGTTAAAACTGCTGTAACCGTATCGACTATTTTCCTCATAGGATCGGCACCTTCTCTCAATATTTTATAGGCCTCTTTTTCTGAACATGAACCAGTCAGAAAATAGAGGCCTACTTTTCCTATAACTTATTTAAGATGGCTTTGGAAGTCATCGAAATATTTTCCATTGGTTTCATTTTCTGCTTTAAATTCCTCATGAAGTGGTGCCGCAGCATCAATAAATGCTTGCTTATCAATCGTATAGAATGTTACTCCCATTTCTTCCGAAGCTGTAATAGATTCTTCAATTGCTTGATTCCATACATCTTTATGACTTTCTGAAGACGTATTTGCTGCATCTAGAATTGCTTGTTGCTGCTCCTCTGACAGACTATCCCATGTTTTTGTACTTACAATTAAAACATCAGGAACATACTGGTGTTCAGTATACGTATAAGCTTTTGCTACTTCACCATGTTTACTACTCACTAAAGCTGTTTCATTATTTTCTGCACCATCAATGACACCTTGTTGAAGAGAAGTGTAAACTTCACCATAAGACATTGGTGTTGGTGAACCACCCATCGCTTTGATCATTGAGATAGATGTTGGACTTTCTTGTACACGAATTTTTAATCCATTCATATCTGCAGGAGACTCTACTTTTTGATCAGCTGTATAAATACTGCGCTGACCTGCATCATACCAGCCAATAGCAACAAAACCTTGGTCTCTAGTACCTTCAAAAATTTCTTGAACAGCCTCACTATTATCCATTACTTCATGATAGTGCTCTTTACTTTGAAATACGAACGGGAGTGAGAAAATCGCATAGTTCGAATCAAACGCTTCCAATGCACTTGCACTTACCTTCGCCATTGGAAGAGTACCTGATTTTACAAGCTCAATAACATCACGTTCTTGACCTAATTGTCCGTTCGGGAATACTTCAATTTTTACATTTCCCTCTGAATTTTCATCCGTAAGATTTAATAACTCCATTAATGAAGTATGAATAGGATGCGTTTCTGGCTGATTATGTGCTAATCGTAATGAAACTGCTTCTGCATTGCCAGTTTCTTCTGGACTACTACTTTCTTGATTACCGCCTCCACCATTACCTGCTCCACATCCAGCTAGTAATGAAAGAGATAAAATACCAGTTGCTGCTATTGATAAAAGTTTATTCATTTTCATTGGTGTTCCCCCTACATTTAATTTTTTGTAATAAACAACGTTGTTAAGTTGTAATCCTTTTCAATACTATTTATACAAAAATCTTTTAAACAAAAATAAGATTATCCGCCAGAGGAATTGATTTTTAACAAAATAACGTTTTCATTATTGATGAATAATATCCGACCAAAAACCATTAACATCATTATTTACAACGTGATTATTACAATGACTACTTTACTTTATAATGCGTAAATTTTCAACTGTGATTCATAAAAATTTTGTCTTTTTTTAATCATAAGCGTTTGACACATCCCTTTATAACTGTAAAATATGATTATATAACTGTTCTTCAGTTATTTTTTTATAACGTGGTTATTAATCTATATTTCGATTTTAAAAATAATTAAATAGTTGGTGAACTCTTATGAAATTAACGATAAAGGATATTGCAAAACAGCTTGGAGTTAGTCATTCAACTGTTTCGAAAGCTTTAAATAATAGTCCTCTTGTTAAACAAGAAACAAAGAATAAAGTTATTAAATTCGCAAAAGAGATGGGCTATGAACCAAATTACGCTGCCCAAAGACTCGTCTCTAAGCAATCTAATGTTATTGGCTTAATATGGCCCACATTAGAACGCGTTGCACCATCTACCTTGGTAACAAAAATTAATGAAGAGATTAGCAAGCATAACTATAAAATGATCCTTTCCATAGACTCAATTGAAAAATCAATTGAAATGTACAAGCGATTCCAAGTAGACGGCGTTATCGCGTTTAATAAACACAACATCGATATGCCACAATCAACCTCAATGCCTCTCGTTACTTATGGCGTAAGTAGAGATAAATCAATTCCTGTTATTGATGTAAATTATAAAGAAGCAATGAATGTAGCCGTTGAATACTTATATCAGCTTGGACATGAAAACATTGCTTTTATTGGAGATTTTTCTTTCACCGATGAAAGGCAAGTTGAAAAATATGATGGATTTCAACAGGCAATGGTAAAATTCGGACTTAAAGTCAGCAATCACAATCTGATCGATACTAGAGGACTGGATTGGTATGACGGCTATATCACAACGATGCACCTCTTAAATTCACCGTTAAAGCCTACTGCCATTATCGGTTCAAGCTATGACATTAGTGCAGGCATTGTCCGTGGATTGAGACAAGCGAATTATATTATCCCAAAGGATATGTCCGTCATTAGTTATGACAATATCCCACAGCTGGAAAATTTAGAAGTCCCCTTAACAAGTGTTGGTGTACCTGTTGAAGAAATTGCCCAACAAATGGTGAACACGTTGTTAAATTATATTAAGGATCCGAATTCAGTTCCACTCAGCCAAACATTAACACCTAGAATTTCAGAAAGAGCGTCTTGCGCAATAGCTAGAACTATAATGAATAAATAGAGCAATCTAAGGTTTTCAAATTTATTTTGCCTTCTATGTTGAAAAATATTCTTAAAACGAAAATACAATTGAAAAAGATCTCAAATTACGAGGGCACAGGTAAAAATCAACCTTTTTCAGTGCCCCTATTTAAGTAACAATGGCTTCGCACGTCGCGCGCCTGCTATGAGAACCCCACTCATAGTAGGCTTTTAAAAACTTAGCAACGGCTCCGCTCATTGCTTCGAGGGCATTGAAAGAGGTACTATTATTCATTACCAGTAGCGTTTTTTATCTCTGCCTCAAGGTCAGCATTAAACCTTTCCTTTTCAGAAGTAGACCATCCGAATCGTTCTTCCATATATCGTAAAACCTGATTTTTCGTGTTTCTCACGGTGTCAATATCAAATAAAAGACTTCCCGTTCTTCTGAAATAAAAGTCAACTGGAGTAACCGCCAATTCATACTCGATCGCATACACAAGTTTCGCAAAAACCACGATAGGCATTTCATACTTTTCTGCTTCTTCTTTATGCAGCAAATTAAATACGACAGGTGCATTTGATCCATAGAACGATGCCAGATGTGTTGCATCCTTCTTAGATAAACCTAATTTGGTTCCTTGTTCTGCTGTTTCTTGGACAAACTGTACGTACTTCTTTGACCCTCCTACGTCCCCTCCAGAAATAGGCAGCTTCCTTGTTTGGCAACCCATGAATTTCTGGCCTTCTTCAGAATCAAATTTTTCTGCAATAAGATTCACAATCGTTTCAGCCATCTTTCTATACCCTGTTAATTTGCCACCCGCAATCGTAATTAAACCTGAATCAGATTCCCAAATTTCATCTTTACGTGAAATTGCTGATGGATCTTTCCCTTCTTCTAGGATGAGCGGGCGAACTCCAGCCCAAGATGATTCAACATCCTTTCGAGTTACTTTTACATCGGGGAACATAAAATTAATGGCATCGATAAGATAATCTACATCTTCTTGAGTGATTTCTGGTGACGTAGGATCATCATGATAAAATGTATCAGTCGTCCCTACATAGGCTTTCCCGCCCCGAGGTATTGCAAAAATCATTCGTTTATCTGCTTTTGTATCAAAATAGATGGCTTGCTTTAACGGGAAGCGTGACTGATCAATAACAATGTGAACGCCTTTAGATAAAATTAATCCTTTCCCTTTTTTCGAGCCATCTTTCTCTCTTAACGAATCTACCCACGGACCAGTAGCATTGATTACTTTTTTAGCTCTTACTTTAATTTTCTCCCCTGTTAACTGATCTTCAACTAGCACACCAACTACCTTGCCGTTTTCATAAAGAAATTCTTGAACCTTCGCATAATTTAATGCTGTTGCTCCACTATCGACCGCTTTCTTTAAGACTTCTATTGTTAATCTTGCATCATCAGTGCGATATTCAACATAATGGCCCCCACCCTTTAAACCATCTTTTTTAATTAACGGTTCTTTTTTTAGGGTTTCTTCTACACTAAACATAACTCTTCGTTCACTTTTTTTCACACCAGCGAGGAAGTCATACACTCTAAGACCTATAGAGGTCATAAATTTCCCAAACGTTCCACCTTCATAAAAAGGAAGGAGCATCCATTCCGGAGTGGTGACATGTGGGCCATTTTCATACACAATTGCTCGTTCTTTCCCAGTTTCTGCCACAACTTTAAAGTCTAATTGTTTTAAATATCTTAATCCTCCGTGCACCAGTTTTGAAGATCGGCTAGATGTACCTGCTGCAAAGTCTTGCATCTCAACTACTGCTGTCTTGATTCCACGAGTTGTGGCATCAAGTGCGATTCCTGCTCCTGTTATACCTCCACCAATGACTAGTAAATCAAACGACACATCAGATAATTCAGAAATAATATCGTTTCGTTTTAACATTTATTTTTCCCCCTTATATACTTTAGAAAAATACGACTTTATTCAATAGCTTAAGTCTTTTCTATATTTTCATCCTTTTAAAGGCATAAAAAAAGAGGCCACGAACAACATTACCTTAAAAAGATAATGCGTCGCGGCCTCTCCGTGTCTCCTACCGAATATTAACTTATCTATAATATAGCAGATTATTTTAATTTTTTATATGGTAAATTTAAGATTTATTATTTAAATGCCATTGTAGCATGCACTGCCTTTTTCCAGCCATTATATAGTTGATCACGTTTCTCATCGGACATTTCGGGCTCGAATGAACGGTCAACAGCCCACTGCGCTTCAATTTCCTCCTTATTTTCCCAGTACCCTACGGCTAAACCTGCAAGATATGCTGCTCCTAGCGCAGTTGTTTCATTGATTACAGGTCTTTCTACCGAAACATTTAATAAATCACTTTGAAATTCTAATAGAAAATTATTCATTACTGCCCCACCATCAACTCGTAACGTTTTCAGCTTGATACCTGAATCAACCTCCATTACGGACAATACATCTTTTGTTTGATAAGCAAGGGCTTCAATGGTAGCTCTGATAAAGTGCTCCTTACTCGTTCCACGAGTTAGGCCAAAAACAGCACCTCTTACCTCACTGTCCCAATATGGTGTACCAAGTCCTACAAAGGCTGGTACAACGTATACACCATCTGTTGAGTGAACCTTCCTTGCATATTCTTCACTCTCACTGGCATCACTAAACATTCTCATTCCATCGCGAAGCCACTGAATGGCAGAACCAGCAACAAATATACTTCCTTCAAGTGCATACTCCACTTTTCCGTTTAATCCCCATGCGATGGTGGTTAATAGACCGTGTTCAGAACGAACTGCTTTTTCACCAGTATTCATTAGCATAAAGCATCCCGTTCCATAAGTGTTTTTCCCCATTCCCTTATCAAAGCAAGCTTGACCAAACATAGCTGCCTGCTGATCTCCTGCAGCTCCAGCGATCGGCACTTCTTTACCGAAGAAATGATATCCAATCGTATGGGAATAAATCTCTGAAGATGATTTGACCTCTGGTAGCATTGAAGTAGGCACATCTAAAATTTTCAGCAATTCCGCATCCCACTTTAGCTCGTGAATATTGAACATCAATGTTCTTGAGGCATTACTATAATCGGTTACATGCGCACGACCACCGGAAAGCTTCCAAATGAGCCATGTATCAATTGTACCAAATAATAATTTTCCTTCTTCAGCTTTTCTTCTTGCACCTTCAACATTCTCAAGAATCCACTTTACTTTAGTACCTGAGAAATAAGGGTCGATTAATAAGCCTGTTTTTTCACGGATAGTATTTTCAAGGCCTAATTTCTTAAGTCCTTCACAAATTTTACTTGTTTGCCTTGACTGCCAAACAACTGCATTATAAACAGGTATACCTGTTTCTTTATCCCACACAACTGTTGTTTCTCTCTGATTAGTAATGCCAATTCCCGCAATTTGCTCTGCACTTACATTAACTTCTGACAAAACGGTTGCTATAACAGCAAGAACAGTTCCCCAAATTTCATTTGCGTTATGTTCAACCCACCCAGGATTGGGAAAATACTGTTCAAATTCTTTTTTTGCTACATGAACAATCTCTCCCTTTTTATTAAAGAGAATTGCCCTTGAGCTGGTTGTGCCTTGATCTAATGATAAAATATATGTTTCCATCTAGAATCCTCCCTTAATTATAGTTGAGGTAATACATTTTCGTTCAGAACTTTGATTTCAACTAGCAAAACAATTTTTAAGTTTTTCAAAACTAAAAAAGGAAGACTCAACGAAAAATACCTAAGAAGGTATTTTTTCGTGAATCTCCCCATCTCCATCACGCTTATTAACATGTAATTAAATTATACTCTAAGAATGAAAACGAGGTCAAATACTTTTGATAGCAATGGTTTTGCTCTTATTATTTACTAAAAGTTTGCCATAGCTCTTTATTAGAGGTTGTTACTGTAATTGCACCAGCTTCTAATACATTTTTCACCTCTTCAGGGGTTTTAATAAAACCGCCAGTGAAAATTGGAATATCAACTAGCTTCTTTACCTCTTTAATAAGAAAAGGCATAACCCCCGGAAGTACTTCGATATAATCAGGTTTTGTTTTTTTTAGTAACTTAATACTCTTTTCAAGCGCATGAGAATCAATTAAAAATATTCTTTGTACCGCTAGAACCCCTTTTTGTTTTGCCTTTAATATAACACTGGACTTTGTAGAAATTAGGCCATAGGGATTAAACTCCTGACAAAGATATTCTGTCGCATACTCATCATTTTTTAAACCATTAATTAAATCAACATGAAAAAGAATCTTTTTTTTATGGGCCTCTGCCATCATATGAACATTCTTTAACTGCGCTACATGCATTTCCATAAGAACACCGATCTCAAAAGGACTTTTTAAAAAGTCCTCAAATTCTTTCATACTCGGCAATACTGGGAGTATTTTTTGATCCATTACTCTTGTCTCCTTTTATTATTAAACTAATCAATTGATCGCGCTTTGTCACTTTTGAATTCATTCACAATCAAAACACGTTATTATGTTTAATGATATAATTTATAGATTTTCATGTAATTTTTATGCCATACTACCGCTTATAACCCCTATACTATCATGTTAACAATAGGAGAGGTTGTAAAAAGTATAGATCCATATACTAAAAACATGGAATAAACGACTCCACACTAAAGTATGGAGGTTCTTCGTTGGAGGACTGAACCTCCAACGAGTAATACCGACTAAAGTCGGCTAAAAGCGAAACTACTTAAAGTAGGAGGTTTTTAACTGCAAGTGCTTACGCAAGCTGAAGCTTGGTGTGGAAAATAAGAATGGAAATAACAATAATATTGTAAATTGATATATATTTGTAAATTTTATCTTCATTGTATTTTTACAGCGTGCAAAGATAATAGTATAATTAACCTAAGATAATCTTATATAACCTTTTACAGGGGGAGGAATTTCATAAATGAATTTTAATAAAAGAGCGTCCGATGCATCGAAATTAGGTAGAGCTGTACAATCAGGGTCAATTAATGTAAAAGATATGGCTTCTATTGTAAACACTGCAAACAAATTTAAATCAAGTATTGTTTTGCATATAGAAAACAAAATAGTTGATGTAAAAAGCTTTCTTGGACTAAGTGTATCCTTATTGTCTAATTCTACTCAATATAAATTAGAAATTCATGGTGATGATGAAGAAGAAGCAAAAGATGAAATGAAAACTGCTTTTGCAGAATATGGTATTAGTGTTGAAATTAATTAAACATATCGTTTAAGCGTAAAATGAAAAGGAGTCATTTCTCCTTTCCATTTTCTTAAAAAGCTATGATGGCTTCGTAAATTCATATTAGATTTCATTAATAGAAAAAGAGGTTCTCCATCGTTAATGAAAAACCACTCATATATATCAATTGCTGGTCTTGGTGATGCAAGGAAAATACCACCCTACTGCTGAAGAGATAGGTCAAACCGGTTCGGTGCGGTCCGGTTTGGTATAACAATAACTTACACAATATTAAATAGAAGATGGATGTAAAATCGTAGAGAACGACCTCCTGTTATGGTTAAAATCTCGAAATATAAATATTGTTTAATTAACAGTGGGGAAAATTAACATGATATATAATAGGTGAAGGATACATAAATGAACTTATTCTAAGATAGTGATAAAAAGCGCCGCTGAACACTACGCTTCGCAAAAAGTAACATATGAGCCTATTAATATATACTTATTCCATGTGCTTTATAAAGAGTTCCTCTAGATGCTCAGTGTGCCCTTGTAGCTTTTTTGCTGTGATCGGGGTCTTTTCCACCTTCAGTTTCCCTAATGTACTCTATAGCCTCTTGTACGACCTTATAGTTGCTTTTCGTAGTATTTCGTGTCTTTTCTTTAAGGATTCGTTATACCTCATAGTAATCTATCTCCCCTGCATTCACCTGTTCTTCCAATACTTTGAAGGTGAATACTAAGCCATTGTGACAGATCTTAACAATTCTTTCTAGACAATTTACATTTCGTACAACGTTTTCAAAATGAGCAGCTCTACTAGGATTACCTTCTTCTCTCTCCATAACCTTTGTCCAGTATTCTAGTTCAATTTTATAGTCCTCATAATATTCTGCTTTTGGTACAAACCAATTACACGAATAACACTCAAAATGCACACTTGTCCCATCCGGATTACAACTATCAATATTGCTACAAAACCCTACACCTTTTTTACCATTTGCTTCCCTATAATAATTACCCTTATTGTCTGTTAAAAATCCTACTGGGTCTTTATTAAAAGCAACTATATCCTCTTTTGCTATGCCCCAAACCGATTCATTTTTTATAGTTCGCGGAAAGAGCCCTTTATCACACCAATTTCTTACAGTTTCTACTGAGCACTTTATTAGTTTTGCACAATGCTCGATAGAAAATAGTTCTGGATCGTCTGATAAAAAGTTCTCTATATTACTTCTTGGTATTCTCCATCCAGACGAATTTTTTTCTGCATTAGGGAACTCACCTATGTTAATCAGTTTTCATATTGTTCCTATACTTTTTTTAGTGAGTTATACCGATTTTAATCATTTTGGATAATTCTTCTATGCTATAATAATTACTCAAATTCATGTGAAGGATCCTCCTTATCAAACAAACTAAAGTGGAGGATCCTGATGACACTTACGACATACTGGATAATAAGAATCATTTCCTCCAATCTGTATTTGTTCCCCTGAATAAACAGGCTTACCTTGATTGTCTACACGCAAATTCATGGTAGCTTTTCTTTCACAAAACCAACATATCGTCTTCATTTCTTCTACCTTATCTGCATATAGCATTAAATATTTACTTCCTTCAAAAAATTCGTTACGGAAGTCATTCTTAAGTCCGAAACTCATCACTGGAAGACCTAATTCATCAACAATCTGAGCCAATTGTAATACATGATGTTTTTTTAAGAACTGTGATTCATCGACGAGTATACAATATTTTCTTTGAGTGTAACTCTTAACAGTCTCATATATGTTGGTTTCATCAAATATAGGAATAGCCTTTCTCCTAAACCCTATCCTACTAGACACATATCCCACTTCATCTCTATTATCTATACCAGAGGTGAATATGAGTACGGGTTTATTCTGCTCTTCATAATTATGAGCTACTTTTAGTATTTCAATTGACTTACCGCTATTCATAGCTCCATATTTAAAAAATAATTGTGCCATAAAACAATCCCCTTAACCTTTACTTTTGTCTTGAAAACGCCTTATGTTTAATTTTTTATAAACTTTATGTCTTCCTTTTCTATTAAAAGTTGTCACGTACCGTTTAAGTGTATCCATACTTCCCCACCCAAATTGTTCTAGTATGAATGCTTCAGTTACTTTACGATCATTCAGAGCATCTACTAATTGTTGTGCTAGAGTACTTATTCCACTATGAGTTCTTATTTCACTTTGATCGAAGCCACCCCTTTCTGCTGCCCTCTTTATAATTCTTAAATAATTTGTTGGTTTTAAAGGCCCTCCTTTAGCGCTCCCTTTCCAATTTAAGAAGATATAATCAACATTATCGGTTAGGGAATCTAACCTCTCGCCTCGAATATAAAGTTCAATTCTTTCTGACAATTCACCGCTTATAGGTAATTCCCGCTCATTAGTTTTTGCAAGTGCCTCATTCTCTATATTTTCTTCTTTTTTTATACTTAGGATACCTTCATTTGGTTCAAAGTGCTTTAATTTTAAACCAAGAATCTCTCCTATTCTCATTCCTGTTTCGATATTTATCTCAAATATTATTTTATCTCTAAGAGTTGGTAAGGACTCCACTATTGCATTTATTTGATCCTGGCTAAACCACTTAATATGGATTTGTTCTTTTTTATATTTCAATTTACTACTAAGAAGTTAATGACTGGTTAGAATCCTGTAGTAAGAACAGCTATGGTACTGGGAGGACATATGCCAATCATCTGTTGGACTACTTTTTATTAAGGACTTTTCTACCTTTAATCGGTATGTCTTTTTTTTCAAGCCAATCACTTCCCCGCCCTTATCAAACACATGTTCCTATATAATAGTACACAAAGAAGATAGTATACAACCCCCTATGAGCGTCTACTATCTTAGATCCTATATAGCATGGATTAAACTATTATGTTTACTATTATTTTAATCATGAATAGATTGGGAACAAAACATCAACAGCGACCACTTGTGTATCGGCTTTGATCAATTCCAATATATCTACAGATCTTTTCACAGGAGTCGCAACGACTTTCGTACCATTATGTGAGACCACTTCCTCTTCACTATAACGGTTGTCCAATTCTGGCTTAAACACTTGCACATTCAGTTTTCCAAAGCTAACCCGACGAACTCTTCTAATAAGCTCTTCTGACTTACCTGAAAACATACTTCCACAAATGACTTCAACCTAGCCATCTTGTTTCATGACATCTTCATTCCCCCACACAACAAATTATTCATTAGAATTTTCTACTCTTATTATGAGTAATATGAGCAAAAAAAACAGGCAAGAGCTTCGCGCTTGCCTGTTCACTATCCAATTTTACTTCATCTTGTATTTCTTCTTGAACTTATCAACACGTCCGCCAACATCGTTAAGCTTTTGCTTACCAGTGTAGAACGGATGAGAGTCTGCACTAACTTCAACTTTTAAAAGTGGGTATGTGTTACCATCTTCCCACTCAATTGTTTCAGCAGATCCCTTTGTAGAACCTGTTAAAAACTTGAAACCTGTGCTTGTATCCTGGAATACCACTTTCTGGTATTTTGGGTGAATGTCTTGTTTCATTTGTTTCATCTCCTTTTGCCCTGAATCTTTTCGAAACAGAGTTATCTAAATCACACATGTCGAAATTATAACAAGCCAGGCTTGAAAATGCAACTCCATTTTCAAGCAATTGGATAAATGCTTGTTAGAAAAATGTGGTTGTACTGGATATTCCCTTTTCACTACTTTGATAGTGACGTCCTAAATCATAAATAGAAAAACGTTTATCTACCGTTTTTTATTTCGATTCATTTCTTCTTCCATCGCCTCAAAGAAGTCTGCGTTCGTTTTCGTTTCTTTTACGCGTTTGATAAATTGGTCGACAAATTCTGGTGAATCACTCATCGTCTTACGAATCGCCCATAGCTTATCAAGCTGTTTCTTTGGCATAAGCAGTTCCTCTTTACGAGTACCCGAACGACGAATATCAATAGAAGGGAAGATACGGCGTTCAGCAAGCTTACGATCAAGATGCAATTCCATATTTCCTGTCCCTTTAAACTCCTCGTAAATGACATCATCCATACGTGAGCCTGTCTCAACTAACGCAGTTGCTAAAATCGTTAAGCTACCACCTTCTTCAATGTTACGAGCCGCACCAAAGAAGCGTTTTGGGCGATGGAACGCAGCTGGGTCAATACCACCAGATAACGTCCGGCCACTCGGCGGAATGACTAAATTATAGGCTCTAGCTAAACGAGTAATACTATCCATTAAGATAACCACGTCTTTTTTATGTTCAACCAAACGCATCGCACGTTCAAGGACTAGTTCGGCTACTTTAATATGGTTTTCTGGAACCTCGTCAAAAGTAGAGCTGACGACTTCTGCTTTCACTGAACGTTCAATGTCTGTTACTTCTTCCGGACGCTCATCAATTAACAATACGATGAGGTCAACATCAGGATGATTTTCAGCAATGCTGTTTGCAACTTCTTTCATCAAAGATGTTTTTCCTGCTTTAGGCGGCGCTACAATCAAACCACGTTGTCCAAAGCCAACGGGTGATATCATATCAATAATTCGTGAAGAAACGCGACCCGGTGCTGTTTCAAGATTGATTTTTTGTTCAGGATAAAGAGGTGTCAAAGCTGGAAAGTAAGGACGATCCCGTGATGTTTCAGGAGCATTGCCGTTTACGGCTTCCACATGTAACAATCCGTGATAACGTTCATTTTCTTTTGGTGGTCTTACTTTACCTGAAACCTTGTCACCATTTCTCAAGTCAAAACGGCGGATTTGTGAAGCGGAAATATAAATATCTTCAGAACTAGGCATGTAGTTAATCGGTCTTAAGAAACCGAAGCCTTCTGACTGAATGATTTCCAAAACACCTTCCATAAACAATAAGCCATCCTGCTCTGCTTGTCCTTTTAAAATGGCAAAGATTAATTCTTTTTTTGTTAATTTACTGTAATAGGAAACTTTGTATTCCTTAGCAAGTTCATAGAGTTCTTTAAGCTTCATATTCCCTAGATCTGCAATATTCACTCCCATTGTTACACCACGCTTCTTTATTTATAAATCCGTGACTAAACAGGCTTCCCCGTTAGTACATGGAATTTAACTATTTACTAACTATTTCTTAATTTTCATTTTGGAATTCTCATTCTTGTTTACCAAATTAAAACCTTTAAGGAAAATGTCTCGAATGGAGAGTTCTGGAGATACGATCGGTGAAAAAAAATTATAAAACGAACATATAGTCTATTTTAACCACAAATAATGATAATATTCAAGGTTGTTATTTATCATTTCTAGAAAAGATTTATTTTAAAAGTGAATAATGACTGTTTATCTACACGAGGAATCCACTCATTGTAAGCAGTGTAATATTCTACCATTCGTTTTCTGACGAATAAAACAAAGGAAAGCTAGATTTTGTGTAACTCCAGCTTTCCTAAAGACTATAAGTTAACGAATAACAAGATCTGGCTTCTTTTTCATACTGTGTTTTCCATCTACGAAACGTACTGTTCCTGATTTAGCACGCATAACCAGCGATTGTGTGGTTGCAGCACTACCGTGGTAACGAACGCCTTTTAAAAGCTCTCCATCTGTTACGCCCGTTGCCGCAAAAATACAATCATCACCTGCCACAAGATCATCCATTAAAAGCACTTTATTCACATCTGCAATACCCATCTTCTTGCAACGTTCAAGCTCTTCGTCATTTGCAGGTAAAAGCTTCCCTTGCAGCTCACCACCAAGACATTTCAACCCTACAGCAGCGATGACGCCCTCAGGTGCTCCGCCAGAACCTAACATGATATCTACACCTGTATCCCCAAATGCTGTATTCAAAGCAGCCGCTACATCTCCGTCAGACATCAGCTTAATTCTAGCTCCAGCTTGGCGAATTTCGTGAATCATTTTTTCATGGCGTTCGCGATATAAAATTGATACAACTAGATCTTCAATATCTTTATTTTTTGCTTTAGCGACAGCTTTTAAGTTATCAAGAACTGGAGCGTTAATGTCCACTTTCCCAACTGATTCTGGCCCTACTGCAATTTTATCCATGTACATATCAGGAGCGTGCAAGAGGTTGCCGTGATCAGCAATCGCAAGAACAGCTAATGCATTCCATTGACCAGAAGCAACGATATTCGTTCCTTCTAATGGATCAACAGCGACATCTACACGAGAACCATACCCATTTCCAAGCTTTTCACCTATATAAAGCATAGGTGCCTCGTCCATCTCTCCTTCACCAATTACAACGGTTCCCTTCATTGGGATCGTGTCGAATACATCACGCATTGCTTCAGTTGCCGCGCGGTCTGCTTCATCCTTATTGCCTCGTCCCATCCAACGTCCAGATGCTAATGCGGCCGCTTCCGTGACACGCACTAACTCCATTGATAAACTTCTTTCCATGCTGTCTCCCCCTCGTTATATCAACTACATTAACTATAATGGCTTCGCTCTGCTAGCGTACGACTTGAAAATACCAGAAAGCGGCTAGATTCATAGCCTTATTATAAAACAGTAAAACTTCTTGCTCTTGGTCATACTTATCTGATAAAAACTTTTTCTAATCTAAATCATGGCAATGGCTCTGCACGTTGCGCGCCTCTCACCGAGAAACCCGCTCGCAACTAGCTTAAGATCTTTGCAGCAGCTCCGCTCATCGCTTCAGCTAACGTAAAAAAGGGAAAACCGCCCTTTTTTACGTTAGCTTGTTTAAATCATGGCGATAGCTCTGCACGCTGCGCGCCTGTCGCGAGAAACCCGCTCGCAACTGGCTTAAGATCTTTGCAGCGGCTCCGCTCATCGCTTCAGCTAACGTAAAAAGGGAAAACCGCCCTTTTTACGTTAGCTTTTCACTTGATCGAGTTCTTCTTCTGTCATCTTTTCTCGCCATATCTTTGCGCCAAGGCCGATTAGTTTTTCTTCTAGATTGGTGTAGCCTCGGTCGATGTGCTCAAGGCCGGTAATTTCGGTTACTCCTTCTGCTAATAGTCCAGCAACGACTAGTGCAGCTCCTGCGCGGAGATCACTTGCTCGAACTTTAGCTCCTTGTAACCTTGCTTTACCATTTATAATAGCAGAACGCCCTTCAACTTTTACGTTTGCACCCATTCTTCTGAGCTCGTCAATGTGCTTAAAGCGAGCGTTGTAGATCGTATCTGTGACGATACTAGTACCTTCCGCTTGTGTCAGTAAACTTGAAAATGGCTGTTGTAAGTCAGTTGGAAAACCTGGGTAAACAAGTGTTTTTATATCAACACCTTTTTTCTCCTTGCTGTTATGTATCAACAACTGGTCATCTCTAACTTCAATCTCCACACCCATCTCTCTGAGTTTGGCAATCAATGATTCGACATGGTAAGGGATAATATTATCGATTAACACTTTTTGTCCCATTGCAGCCGCTAAAATCATATACGTTCCGGCTTCAATTCGGTCTGGGATAATCGAATGTCTGCAACCAGACAAGGAATCTACTCCATCGATTCGAATGACATTCGTTCCTGCCCCTTTGATTCTAGCCCCCATGCTTGTAAGCAATGTCGCCACATCAATAATCTCAGGTTCTTTTGCTGCATTTTCAATAATCGTTTGCCCTTTAGCTTTCACAGCAGCAAGCATAATATTGATCGTTGCACCCACACTAACAACGTCAAGATAAATACGAGCGCCACGTAGTTCATCTGCCCGTAAATAGATGGCACCTTGCTCATTAGTTACTTTTGCACCTAATGCTTCAAATCCTTTTATATGTTGATCAATTGGTCTTGGTCCCAGATTACAACCACCAGGCAAACCAATCACCGCTTTTTTGAATTTCCCTAGCATGGCACCCATTAAATAATAAGAGGCACGTAGCTTTTTTACTCGTCCATTCGGTAGTGGCATGGAAATCATATTCGCAGGATTCACTGTAATTTCATGCTTGCTAAGTTCCACTTCTCCACCAATTTCCTGCAAGAGTTCAGCAAGTAAATGAACGTCTGAAATTTCTGGTAGATTGTCAATGGTTACGAGTGAATCGGCTAATATTGCAGCAGGAATCAACGCGACTGCACTGTTTTTAGCTCCATTAATCTGTACTGTTCCTTCTAGAGGATATCCGCCTTCAATCATTAATTTATCCATAACCGCATCCCTTCCATTGGTGCTTTCTCTAGTGACACAATAAATTTTCTCTTTACCTCCATTATAACCATATCAATGAAAATGTAACGAGTTATTATGTCTTAGATTGTAACGGAATTGGCGTGAAAATTCCAGACGAGGCTAAAGAACTACGTCTTAACGATTGTTCCAATCCGCTAGAAATTTTTCAATTCCTTGATCCGTAAGGGGATGCTTGCTAAGTTGTTGAATTACTTTGAAAGGAATCGTGGCAATATGAGCACCTCGACGTGCTGATTCGGTTACATGAATTGGGTGGCGAACAGATGCAGCAATAATTTGAGTCGGAATTTGATGTGTGTCGAAAATCTCAACAATTTCAGTGATTAGCTCCAAGCCATTTTGACCAATATCATCAAGTCTACCAAGGAATGGCGACACATACGTAGCCCCTGCTCTAGCTGCTAGCAATGCTTGAACCCCTGAAAAAACTAAAGTAACATTCGTTGTTATGCCTAACTCTGAAAATGCGTGAACTGCTTTTAAACCTTCTGTTGTCATCGGCACTTTCACTGTAATATTAGGAGCGATAGCTGCAAGTTCTTTTCCTTCTGCAATCATTCCTTCTGCATCTAGTGCAATGACCTCTGCACTAACTGACTCTTCTGTTACAATACTTGTGATCTCTTTTAGACGATCATGAAAATCTACGCCTTCTTTCGCAACTAGTGATGGATTGGTCGTTACCCCACCTAGAATTCCTAATGCTTTTGCTTCTTTAATTTCCTCAACATTTGCCGTATCAATAAAAAATTTCATGTATGTGTCCCCCATCAATATGTTTTTTTGTCGAATCTTATCAAAGCGTTTACATTTTTCTTTTTTTACAAAAGCGACTTAATTGAAATGCCATTAAAAGCAGTTCAAATGAACTGCTTTTAATGGTAACTCTATTTATGCTTTGTTTGAAGAACCAAATTCACGCATTTTACCTTTAACTGTTTCTTTAATCGCATCACGAGCAGGTCCTAAAAATTTACGTGGATCATACTCATTCGGCTTAGCAGCAAGTGTTTCACGAACAGCAGCTGCAGCAGAGATTTGGCTTTCTGTGTTTACATTGATTTTAGCATGTCCAAATTCAATCGCTTTTTTGACATCAGCGGTTGGAATACCTGTACCACCATGTAATACTAGTGGAATACCAACTAATCCATCAATTTCTTTCATGCGGTCAAAACCAAGATTCGGCTCACCTTTGTAAGGTCCGTGAACAGATCCAAGTGCCGGAGCAAAGCAGTCTACGCCAGTTGCTTCAACTAACTCTTTACACTCAGCTGGAATCGCATATGCCGCTTCAGCATCGTCAACGATTAAATCGTCTTCTTGTCCACCAATACGTCCAAGCTCAGCTTCAACAGACACTCCAAGAGTATGAGCGACAGCTACCACTTGCTTTGTAATCGCAATGTTTTCTTCTAAAGGATGGTGAGATCCATCAATCATAACAGAAGTGAAACCAGCATGGATTGCTTCCACACACTTCTCGAAGCTTGAACCATGGTCTAAGTGAATCGCTACAGGAACAGTTACTTTATACTCTTCCATAAGTGCCTCAACCATTTTCACAACAAATTTGAATCCACCCATGTAACGTGCTGCACCTTCGGATACACCACAAATAACTGGAGACTTTTCTTCCTCAGCTGCTTGTAAAATTGCTTGAGTAAACTCAAGGTTATTTAGATTGAATTGACCAACCGCATAACCTTCTGCCTTTGCTTTAATAAGCATGTCTTTCATTGATACTAAAGGCATTCTACATCCTCCTTCATTTTAAGAGCCAATCTAGATGACGAATCAAATCGTACAATCGGTCTAAACGCCGCATCTATTTAACAAGGTACCCGATTGCGTGATTAAATATCCACCAAAACTATGTAAAAAAGGGCACTGCTAAACAAATAAAATTCTTTAATGGCTCCATTATTGAACGAGTTCATTATAGCATATTTACTTTAAAATACACGCTTTTCTATGGGGGTTTATGAAAGTTTTTCTAAGTAAGCGTTTTATTTTAGGCTGTACTAACTTATGATACGACTAAGCTTTTTTTGATCACATCACGAATATCATCAATATCAAATGGCTTTGCAAAATGAGTAATCGCCCCTAAACTCATGGCCTCATTAATTAAGTTTAATTCGCCATAAGCTGTCATCATAATGACGTCTACTTGAGGATTATCTTCTTTAATGCGTTTTAAAATTTCTAAACCATCCATTCCTGGAATTTTCATGTCGAGCAGAACAAGATCAGGTTTTTCTTGGTCAACAATTTTCAACGCTTGTACTCCATTCGCTGCATCAAACATTTTGTAACCATCTTTTTGAAGAATTTCACAAAGCAATACACGAATGCCATATTGATCATCTACAACTAGTATTTTCTTCATACCAGATCACTCCTCTCAAATTCGGTGTGTATTTAATTTTACAATTAAATGATAAGCTAAAATACTTCACACACTCCAACAACTTTTAACTATTCGTCACATTCCTTTTAAATCCTGCACTTATTTCTTTGTAAAACTAAAAACCGTCCGACAAATGATGTCTAACCCTGTCACTAATTGTTTGATTTATTTTTTATTGTCCTCTTAGTACGGTATAATGCACATGATTAGTTTGTCATAAAGGAGGTTTATTTACTTGCAAAAAATGTTCACAACCCAATTAATCGGATTAATGAACAATACTCTTGATGAAAACATCATGGAAGATGCGGCACGATTGCTTAGTCAAGCTCTAATTGGCGATGGTAACGTCTATATTTATGGGAAGGATGAGATGGCCGCTGTTGCAGCCGAAGCCCTCTATGGAAAAGAAAAGTTTGAGAATATAAAACCGCTATTGGAAAAAGGAAAAATGGCTAAACTAACTGCTGCCGATCGTGTCCTATTAGTGGCAAGATACTCTCATGACCGCGAGATGTTGAAACTCATCGAACACTTGTCAGAGCAAGGTGTTTTAATTGTTGGGATCATCGCACAAAGCACAGAAGTACATGAAAAACAGTGGAGCGATTGCGTGGATGTCCTGATCGATTTAAATGTCAGTAACAGCCTTGTTCCGACAGATTCTGGTGAACGGATTGGCTACCCCGCTTCATTGATGGCTCTTTATACCTATTTTTGCTTACATTTATTAATTGTTGATTTTTTAAGCGAGTATGAGTGAGGGGTGTAGACAGAAAATATTTCTTAATGAGCTTGTTTAAAAAGGGAGTTCTTCCCCTTTTGAACAAGCTCTTATAATACCGCGAATAGGCTCGAATTTATTGCCGATAAAATTTTGTTCGCTGTTAGATTATGAAAATTACTGATTTCGCTATTATATCCTTAAATTCGAAATTACATGTTTATTCCAAATGTTTACATTTTAAACTACCTCGAAGATTCAAATTAAAAAAAGCTGTTGAGACCTTTCTCTCAACAGCTTTTCTCATTTATTTATTACTTCAAAGATGCTCCAACAAACTCTCTAAACAATGGTTGTGGACGTGTTGGTCTTGAGCGGAATTCTGGATGGAATTGAGATGCGATGAAATAAGGATGATCCTTGATTTCAATAATTTCCACCAATCGTCCGTCCGGGCTTGTCCCAGAGAAGATGAATCCTGCTTTTTCCATTTGTTCACGGTACTCATTGTTGAACTCATAACGGTGGCGGTGACGCTCGTACACAATTTCATCGCTATACGTTGCATGAGCAATTGAACCTTCTGTTAGCTTACAAGGGAATAGGCCAAGGCGAAGCGTTCCACCCATATCTTCTATATCCTTTTGCTCTGGAAGCAAATCAATAATTGGATATGGCGTTTCTGGATTTAATTCTGCTGAATGAGCCCCTTCTAAACCAAGAACGTTTCTGGCATATTCAATTGATGCTAACTGCATGCCTAAACAAATGCCAAGGAATGGAACTTTGTTTTCACGCGCGTAACGAATCGCAGCAATTTTCCCTTCTACTCCTCGATCACCAAATCCACCGGGTACTAAGATTCCATCAGCCGACCCTACTAATTCCGCTACATTCTCGTCTGTTACTTGTTCAGCATCAATCCACTGAATCTCAATATCAGCATCGTATGTGTAACCTGCATGGCGAAGCGATTCAGCAACTGATAAGTACGCATCTTGCAACGCGACATATTTACCGACAAGTGCGATCGATACTTTTTCCGATAAATTTTGTACTTTTTCAACTAACGCCGTCCACTCAGTCATATCAGCGGTTTGGCACTCCAGATTCAAATGCTTACAAACGATGTCATCAAATTTTTGTGCTTGAAGATCAAGTGGAATTTGATAAAGCGTGTCCGCATCACGACATTCAATGACAGCATTTTTATCGATGTCACAGAATAACGCAATTTTCTCTTTCATATCTTGAGGAACTGGCATTTCTGTACGAACAACTATGACGTTTGGTTGGATACCAAGGCTACGAAGTTCTTTTACACTGTGTTGAGTTGGCTTTGATTTCATTTCTCCAGCTGCTTTTAAGTAAGGAATCAGCGTACAGTGAACATACATTACGTTGTTAAAACCGACATCACTCTTGATTTGACGGATGGCTTCAAGGAAAGGCAAGCTTTCAATGTCCCCGACAGTTCCTCCAATTTCCGTAATAACCACATCTGCGCCCGTTTCGCGACCTGCTCTAAAGACACGCTCTTTAATTTCGTTTGTTACGTGAGGAATAACCTGAACCGTTCCTCCTAAGTAATCACCACGACGTTCCTTCTTTAAAACCGTTGAATACACTCTTCCTGTTGTTACGTTGCTATTTTGACTTAAGTTAATATCAATAAAACGCTCATAGTGACCAAGGTCTAAGTCCGTTTCCGCACCATCATCTGTGACAAAAACTTCTCCATGTTGATAAGGACTCATTGTTCCCGGGTCAACGTTGATATAAGGATCAAATTTTTGGATTGTTACTTTTAACCCCCGGTTTTTTAGTAATCGCCCAAGAGATGCTGCTGTAATTCCTTTTCCAAGTGATGACACAACGCCACCTGTTACAAAAATATACTTAGTTGTCGCCATTTTTTCGTCTCCCTTGCTCGTGTATGAATGATTCTCTTGCTTAGGGTATGCTATATAAAATAAAAAAAACAAAAGTGACAGCTCTCCCCAAGGAAGGGGGCGCACTTTTGTTTTTGCTTTAACAGATCGTATAGATTTCTTAAGCCCTAAATGATTCTACCTAGATTAGATTAAGAAGTCAAGAGGATCAGACTAGATAAATTGACTTGTTATTTTAATTCCTCGTCATCATCTGAATCATCATCTATGTCATCATCATCATCTGTGTCAAGGTCATCGACTTCTTCTTTATCTTCAAAATCGTCGTCGTCCTCGTCATCAAGGTCTTCATCATTAGAAAGTTCATCAAGTTCGTCTTCCAAATCTTCATATTCATCTTCATAATCTTCGAAGTCATCATCCATTGTATCGACATCATCAAGATCAGCTTTGGCTTTAGCCTTTGCCTTAGCTTTTTTCTTAGGTTTAACAGGGGTTGTGATTTCTTCTTCAGACTGCTCAAGCGGATACCAACTTTTCAAGCCCCAGCGATTATCTCCCAAAGAATGAAATCTGCCATCAATATTCATATCCGTATATAAATAGGCAATACGCTCATTTAATTGTTCATCAGACATTTTCTTGATCGCTGCCACTTGTTTAACTAGGTCATAATAATCAAAAGGTTTCTTTGACTCTTTCATTATTTCAAACGCAATCTCAACCATAGACATTTCTAGCAAATCTTCTTTATCCATTGCCTTTAAGCTCATGGGCCACACGTCCTTTCAATCAATCTTCTATGTAGTAGTCCTAACTTGTAATAAACATACTTTTCATTATAAACACATTTCCAATGATTATGCTAGTTATGGAAGATAAAACATATTAGAGATTTCAAACCAATTTAATAAAATGAACTGACTCCCTTGTTAATCAACAGCTAAAAGGTGTTTGATAAAAAGATCACTTTTGCCTCGTCGACGAGTTTTGGGTGACCATTTCGATTTTATCAATTCGAACATTTAATTTAGAAAGCATCGATTCTGTGAGGATAGATCCTTTCTTTAATAGCAAAGTCCCTTCGCTATCAAGGAGATCTCTTTTAATCTCACGGTTAATATACCTTTGGTAAAGCTCCCTTTCCATCATCTCGTCTACACCTACCCACCGATTACATCTTTCCTATATTATACAATAACGGTTTTGTTTTGAAAGTCAAAATAAGTTTGTTATTATTTGTTTTTAAAGAGCAAAGAGGTTGTTCTAAGTTACCTTATAAACAACCTCTCCTCTTTTACATATTTCGACGATACTGACCGCCTACTTCGTATAGAGCTCCGGTAATCTCACCAAGGCTTGCTGTTTTTACCGTCTTCATTAGTTCAGCAAATATATTTCCACCAGCCACCGCCACTTCTTGTAAAGACGTCAGAGCTTGTGTAGCGGCTTCCCGATGTTGGTTTTGAAATTCGCGTAAATGTGTGATCTGCTGTTCCTTTTCTGCTTTTGTTGCGCGCGCCAATTCTAGTTCAAATCCTGCCTCTTCTTCCTGATTCGGGTTAAGATACGTATTTACACCGATGATAGGAAGCTCTCCCGTATGCTTTTTCATTTCGTAAAACATGGATTCTTCTTGAATTTTTGAGCGTTGGTATTGCGTCTCCATTGCACCTAGCACTCCACCGCGGTCATTAATCTGCTCTAATTCTTTCAGAACCGCCTCTTCAACTAAGTGAGTAAGCTCTTCAATGACAAACGAACCTTGCAGCGAATTTTCATTTTTTGCGAGTCCAAGCTCTTTTGAAATGATCATTTGAATGGCCATCGCTCGTCGCACTGAGTTTTCAGTAGGTGTCGTAATCGCCTCGTCATAAGCATTTGTATGCAGTGAGTTACAATTATCATAAATCGCCATTAACGCTTGAAGCGTTGTGCGGATGTCATTAAAATCAATTTCCTGAGCATGAAGTGAACGACCCGATGTTTGAATGTGATATTTCAACTTCTGACTTCGCTCGTTAGCCTTATATTTATGTTTCATAACCGTTGACCAAATTTTCCGGGCCACGCGACCAATCACCGTGTATTCGGGATCAAGTCCGTTGCTAAAGAAAAACGACAAGTTAGGCGCAAATTTATTAATATCCATGCCTCGGCTTAAATAGTATTCGATGTATGTGAATCCATTTGCTAGTGTAAAGGCAAGCTGAGAAATCGGATTCGCTCCAGCTTCGGCAATGTGATAGCCCGAAATCGAAACTGAATAATAATTTCTTACATCATGCTCGATGAAATATTGTTGAATGTCTCCCATCATTCGCAGCGCAAATTCCGTTGAGAAGATACAGGTGTTTTGGCCTTGATCTTCTTTGAGAATATCAGCTTGCACCGTTCCTCTAACTGTTGATAACGTCTCGCTTCGAATGTTTTCACTCTCTTCTAAAGTTGGAGCACGACCTTCCTTTTGTTCAAAGAGCTCTAGCTGCTGATCAATCGCTGTATTCATAAACATCGCAAGGATTATCGGTGCCGGACCGTTAATCGTCATCGAGACAGAGGTGGAAGGCGCACATAAGTCAAAGCCTGCATACAGCTTTTTCATATCTTCTAATGTACAGATGCTTACGCCACTCTCTCCTACTTTCCCGTAAATGTCAGGGCGATAGTCCGGGTCTTCTCCGTACAATGTGACCGAATCAAACGCTGTACTTAACCGCTTTGCTTCATCATCTTTTGATAGATAATGAAAACGACGGTTCGTCCGCTCTGGCGTTCCCTCTCCGGCAAACTGTCGCTTAGGATCTTCTCCTTTTCGTTTGAATGGAAACACACCGGCTGTAAATGGAAAAGCTCCTGGTACATTTTCCTCCATCGACCATCTTAGGATCTCGCCCCAGTCAGCAAATTTCGGCAAAGCCACTTTTGGGATTTTTAAGCCAGATAAACTTTCGTTCGTAAGCTCTGTCACAATTTCTTTACCGCGAATCTTAGTAATGAGTTGATCTTTGCTATACGCCTCTTTTAGCTCAGACCAATTATCGAGGATCGCTTTACAGCTTGGATGTAACTGTTGTTCATAGAGCGCTTTTGTTTCGTGGAGCTGTGTGATGACTTCTTCTGTATCTAATCGATGCTGTTTGAGGGCATCGATCGTTCCAGTTATTTGAAAAAGTTTTCGCGCCACTTCTACTTGTTCCTCAGTCATCTTCTTATATCCACGAACCGTTTGAACGATATCTCGTAAATATTGCGTTTGTGCTGGTGGGATAATCACATTTTGCTTAAGCACTTCAGCACTTGTTTCAATCGATGTTTCCCAGTCCTTGTTACACTTTTCTGCAATGGTTTGAATCAGCGCGGCAAAAAGCGTATTCGTGCCTAAATCGTTGAATTGACTCGCAATCGTCCCATAGACCGGCATCGCTTCAAGTCGTTCTTCAAAACGATTACGACTCCGTTGATACTGTTTTCGAACATGTCTTAAGGCGTCTTCTGAACCTTTACGATCAAATTTATTGATCGCAATCACATCGGCAAAATCAATCATATCAATTTTCTCTAACTGCGAAGGCGCGCCGTATTCACTTGTCATCACATAAAGTGATACATCCGCAATCTCTGAGATCTCAGCATCGCCTTGCCCAATTCCACTCGTTTCAACAATTACAAGATCATAGCCTGCTGCTTTCACAACAGAAATAGCTTCATAAATACTGGCTGAGATTTCTGTCCGTGATCCGCGCGTCGCTAAACTTCTCATAAATACTCTTGGATGATGAATCGAATTCATTCTAATGCGATCACCGAGCAATGCTCCACCCGTTTTTTGTTTCGTCGGATCGATGGAAAGGATGGCAATCGTCTTTTCTTTGAACTCAAATAAAAAACGTCTTACAAGTTCATCCGTAAGAGAACTTTTTCCAGCTCCTCCTGTTCCCGTAATTCCGAGCACAGGTGTGTCTGTTGCTAGCTCTTTAATTTTTGTTAGGGATTCTTCCAATGCAACAGCTGTCTCTTTTTTTGCTTCTGTAAATTGTTCTGCTAGTGTAATACAGCGCGCGATTGCACGGTTGTTTTTATCTTTTAGTTGAGCAATCTCATCGTTAATTTGCTCAACGGTCGCAAAGTCACATTCTTCAACCATTTTGGTAATCATCCCTTGGAGACCGTGCTTTCTTCCGTCTTCTGGAGAGAAAATACGCGCGATTCCGTATTGATGTAATTCTTCAATCTCTGGAGGCGTGATCACTCCACCTCCTCCCCCATAAATACGAATATGCCCTGCTCCCTTTTCCTGCAGCAGTTCGTAACAATATTTAAAAAATTCGACATGCCCACCTTGATAGGAAGAAATCGCAATCCCTTGCACATCCTCTTGTATGGCAGCGCTTACAACCTCATCAACAGAGCGGTTGTGGCCAAGGTGAATGACCTCCACACCACTCGCTTGTAAAATCCTTCTCATAATATTAATAGAGGCGTCATGCCCATCAAATAAACTAGAAGCCGTTACAAATCGAATATGATTTTTGGGACGATATAGTGCTGTTTCCATCTTCATCTCTCCTCTTAATTAGGACGATATACTCCATGAAGCAGCTGTTCTATTTGTAGTTCCGTATATTCTTTTAACCCATAAAGTTTTTGAATCGACCATCTTCTAAATGTCCACATATGCGCTTGGACCAGAATATTATGCGAGATTAACTTTATTTTTTCTTCCGTTAAAGAAATAGCTTCTTCTTTTAATGAATCACGCAGGATCATTTCTATCATTTCTGTCATTTCCATTTCCTTTCTTAACACATAAGAAAGAGCTTCTTTCGGAAGAGACTTTGCTTCTTGATACATGACTAGCACTTCATCTTGCATATCATGAATCACCTGAAAAAAAGCAGCAATCGCTTTTTTAAGTCGCGTTATCCCCCTACTACTCGTATCTAATTGATGAACAAGACGTTCCCTTACTTCATCATAAATCGAATCACACACTAAAAATAGGACATCTTCCTTAGATCCAATATATTCATAGAGGGTACCAATGCTAAATCCAGATTCTTTAGCAATCTCTCTCGTCGTCGTTTTATGGAATCCTTTTTGCTTGAATAGACGGACAGCTCCTTTGACCATTTGCTCTCGTCGTTTTTTAATGAGCTGCGGATCTTTAACCATCGATGGAACCGATTTTTTCAATTCTGCCAACCTACTTCCTCATTCGTTTGCTCTAAGCATACTAGAACTTTTGAGAATGTTCTATACTTTCTCACTATTAGAGGGTAGATCTTTTTAAAGTGAATGGCTGTGGGATGGTGTTTCGACGGCATTATCTTTCACTTCCAATGATATTTCAGCCGCCCGAGCTAGTTTACCAGCCACCTCAATTTATTCGTAGGCTTTTGTTGCCTTTCCGGCAACTTCAGTAAGCATTCCAGCAACTTCCGGTAACTTTCCAGCAACTTCAGCTGATATTCCGGCAACTTCCTGCACTTTTCCGGCAACTTCACTTTTATTAGCGACCTCTCCGTTCATAATAGCGACTTTCCGTCTTATATGAATGCCCTTGCTCCCACTCCACGCTAGAGCTTACAAGTCGTTTTATACATTCCTTACATCAATCAGTCAGTAACATCTTTGAAATAACCAAACGCTGAATTTCATTGGTTCCCTCGTAAATTTGCGTAATCTTGGCATCGCGCATAAAGCGCTCGACAGCGTATTCCTTCGTGTACCCATAGCCACCGAATACTTGAACGGCTTCAACCGTTACTTCCATCGCTGTATCACCTGCGAAGAGCTTCGACATCGCCGATTCTTTTCCGTATGAAAGACCTTCGCTTTCTTTCCATGCAGCTTGATAAGTAAGCAAGCGACTTGCTTCAATTTTCGTCGCCATATCAGCAATTTTAAAGGCAATTCCCTGTTGGGCGCCAATCGATTTACCGAATTGCTTGCGTTCTTTCGCATATTCAGTCGAAGCATCTAACGCTCCTTGCGCAATTCCGACTGCTTGAGCGGCAATGCCGTTACGCCCTCCATCAAGCGTCATCATTGCTATTTTAAATCCTTCTCCTTCAGCACCGAGGCGATTAGCTACTGGAACGCGGCAACCTTCAAAGATGATCGTCGTTGTTGGTGATGAGCGGATCCCTAACTTTTTTTCTTTCTTTCCAACTGAGAAACCTGGGGTATTCACATCTACAATAAAGGCGGTGACTCCTTTATAACGAGCGCTCGGATCGGTGACAGCAAATACAACGTAAATGTCTGCAACGCCTCCATTTGTTATGAAAATTTTTGAGCCATTTAACACATAATGATCTCCGTCTAATACGGCTGTTGTTTTCATTGCCGCTGCATCTGACCCTGAACCTGGTTCCGTCAATCCGTATGCGCCGATCTTCGTTCCTTCCGCTAAAGCGCGTAAATACGTTTGTTTCTGCTCTTCGTTCCCGAATTTGTAGATCGGCCAACCTGCAAGTGACGTATGAGCTGACAAGGTGACACCTGTTGACGCACAGACGCGAGACAGCTCTTCAACAGCGATCACATAACTCATGTAATCAGCTCCAATTCCACCGTATTCTTCTGGCCATGGAATGCCCGTTAAACCTAACTCCGCCATCTTATCAAAAATCACTCGATCAAAACGCTCTTCCTCGTCACGTTCCGCAGCCGATGGAGCCACCTCTTTATTGGCAAAATCACGTACCATTTTTCGGATCATCTCTTGCTCTTCTGTTAAAAGAAAATTCATCTTATTTCCCCCTTAGTTTGACAATAACTGTTTGCTGATAACGAGTCGTTGAATTTCACTTGTACCCTCATAGATCTCACATACTTTCGCATCGCGGAAAAATCGTTCGACGGGATACTCCTTTGTATAGCCATACCCACCAAATACCTGGACTGCTCCAATCGCCACTTCAACGGCAGTTCTCGATGCATACAACTTGGCCATGGAGGCTTCCTGTCCACAATGCATGCCATTATCTTTTAAATTAGCAGCTCGATAGGTTAACAGTTTGGCTGCTTCAATTTTGGTTGCCATTTCAGCGAGTTTAAAAGCCACGCCCTGTTGGAAGCCAATCGCTTTACCAAATTGTTTGCGTTCTTTTGCCCACGCAACAGCTGCTTCAAAAGCAGCTTCTGCTATACCTAATGATTGAGCCGCAATCCCAATCCGTCCTAAGTCAAGATTAGCCATCGCAATTTTAAAGCCCTCCCCCTTTTGCCCAAGAAGGTTGCCAACTGGAATACGTGCATCTTCAAAAATAAGTCCAGTTGTATTGGAACCATGCAAACCCATCTTCTTTTCTTTCTTTCCGATCTTAAAACCTGGCGTATCTTTTTCAACAATAAATGCCGAAATCCCCTTGGCTCCTGTTCCTGGAGCAGTTGTGGCAAAGATGATGTACGTATCGGCTTCCCCGCCGTTTGTAATAAACACTTTCGATCCATTTAGAATGTAGGAATCGCCATCTTTGACTGCGGTTGTTTTCAAACGCGCTGCATCTGATCCTGCTCCCGGTTCCGTTAAGCCAAACGCCCCTAAAAAAAGTCCGGTTGCTAACTTAGGAATATATTTTTGCTTTTGTTCTTCCGTTCCGAAATATAAAATTGGATTAGTACCGACCGATGTATGAACCGATAAAATGACACCAACCGTAGCACTCACCTTTGATAATTCATGTATGGCAATAATATAAGAGGTAAAATCCATTTCTGAGCCACCGTATTGCTTTGGAATTGGAATGCCCATAATCCCAAGTTCACTCATTTTTTCAATGACCGGTCTCGGAAATGTCTCATGCTCTTCCATTTCGGAAATAAACGGGGTAATTTCCTTTTTTGCAAATTCCTGAACCATTCTCCTCATCATTTCTTGCTCATCTGTAAAACGCAAGTTCATCACTTGCACCCCCTTTGAAGTAGAGATTTCTCAGGAAAGGTCCAATTTTACCTATCTTGAGAAGTCCCGAAGCAATGTTTAGGGCCACTGCAGTCTTTCAAGTCTGCTAGGAGTGGGTTTCTCCTAGCTCGCACGCAGCGAAATACCATTGCCAAGGTCAAACTTTACCTTTCCGGAAAAACCTCAAAGCGACTGCTTTCTATTAAGACAGCTATGACACATAGCGTAATTTCGGGAGAGCTCTCTTATGATTTTCCACCCATTAGAAGTCTGTGGGCTTTGCGTAAAGTTACGATTAAACTCCAAATGTACGCTAGCAAAACAAAGCATTTCTTACTTTCAAACTCTACTCATACTGATAAAACCCACGCCCCGATTTCTTCCCTAACCATCCTGCTTTCACATATTTACGCAATAACGGACATGGACGGTATTTATCGTCACCAAAGCCTTCATGTAATGTTTCCATAATATAAAGGCATGTATCAAGTCCAATAAAATCTGCTAGTGTCAGAGGTCCCATCGGGTGGTTCATACCTAGCTTCATGACTTCGTCGACTGCTTCGGGAGTGGCAACCCCTTCATACACCGTGAAAATCGCTTCGTTGATCATCGGCATTAAAATTCGATTTGAGACAAATCCCGGAAAGTCGTTTACTTCTACAGGTGTTTTACCGAGCCTTCGTGATAACGCTTCCACAACTTCGTATACGTCATCGGCAGTAGCAAGACCTCGGATCACTTCAACAAGCTTCATCACTGGAACTGGGTTCATAAAGTGCATCCCAATCACTTTTTCTGGTCGACTTGTGGCTGCTGCTATTTCAGTAATCGGGAGTGAGGATGTATTCGTTGCTAAAATGGCATGTGTAGGGACAATCTCATCAAGCTCAGCAAAAAGGTTAGATTTAATCTTCATATTTTCCACCGCTGCTTCAATCACCAGATCGACATCATTTGCATTGTTTAAATCCGTTGACAGCTGAATCCTCTCAATGATTTTTATTTTTTCTTCCTCAGACATGCGCTTTTTTTCAACTTGTCTCGATAGATCTTTCGTGATCGAAGCGAGCCCTCGCTCTACAAATTCTCCCTTTAAATCATGAAGTATGACTTCAATTCCAGCCATTGCATGAACCTGAGCAATCCCAGAACCCATTTGACCAGCACCGATCACCATTACTTTTTTTATCTCCATCATTTATCTCCCCCTAAACTTCTATTAAAACAGCGTCTCCTTGCCCACCACCACTACAAATCGCCGCAATGCCAAGTCCACCACCTCTTCTTTGCAATTCATAAGCAAGCGTTAATATAATTCGTGCTCCACTTGCACCAATCGGATGACCAAGGGCAACGGCTCCTCCATTTACATTAATTTTCTCTGCGTCAAGCCCTGCAATTTGCTGACTCGCTAATGCAACTGCCGCAAAGGCTTCGTTTATTTCAAAAAGAGAGATTTCCTCTGCAGTTAAACCCGTTTTCTCCAGCAATTGATTGATAACAAGTCCTGGTGTTTTCGGGAAATCCTCAGGCTTTGTTGCGAGTGCAGTATGAGCGACAATCGTCGCGAGTGGTGTAAGTCCTGCTTCTTTAGCCTTGTTCTCTGACATTAGCAAGAGAGCAGCAGCCCCATCATTAATCCCTGGTGCATTTCCTGCTGTAATCGTTCCATCTTTTGAAAAGACGGGTTTAAGCTTCGTCAACGACTCAACCGACGTATCTTTACGCGGCGCTTCATCTCGGTCGACTAAGATTGGTTCTCCTTTACGCTGTGGAACTGGAACGATGGCTATTTCATCTGCTAGTTTGCCAGATTCAATCGCGGTAATCGCTTTTTGATGACTTCTATAGGCCCACTCATCTTGTTGTTCTCTCGTAATACCTAGCTCACGCGCAACATCACTTCCGTACGTGCCCATATGAACATCCCGGAATGAGCAGGTTAACCCGTCATGAACGAGTCCATCAATCATCTGACTATTCCCCATCCGCGTGCCCCACCTTGCATTCGGGAGATAGTACGGCGCGTTACTCATTGACTCCATCCCACCTGCAACGACGACCTCAGCTTCTCCTAAACGAATCGCTTGATCGCCAAGCGTGACGCTTCTCATACCAGAAGCACACACTTTATTAATTGTTTCTGTTTTAACGGGCCAAGGCAGTCCTGCTGAGTGAGCAGCTTGCCGTGATGGAAGTTGCCCTTGCCCAGCTTGCAGCACATTTCCAAGAATTAATTCATCTACTTGATCACCAGACCAACTAGCTCGCTTCAATGTTTCCTTAATCGCTAACCCTCCAAGCTCTGAAGCGCTCAAGCTACTTAATGCGCCACCAAATTTTGCAAAGGGTGTTCTCGCCCCACTAACAATCACTGTTCTCACCATCTGCTCACTGCCTCTCTATATTTAGATCGTACGCCCTCTGACTGAACGCTCGTTCGGAATTGTGATGAACATCAAGCCCTGCTTCTTCGATAGAAGTGGGCTTGATATCATCCTATGAAAGCCTTTTCTATTTTATTCTAGTGAACTAGTTCATTTTCCTGCTTTATTAAAGATTTTTCTAAGATTTCAACTAAATCAAGCGTTTGTACAGCTTCTTCTACTTCTTTTGCCTTCGTCCCATCACTTAGCATCGTTAAACAATACGGACAACCACTGCCGATGACAGTTGGTTTCACCTCAAGTGCCTGTTCGGTACGAGCAACATTGACTCGCTGTCCTTTATCTTCTTCCATCCACATCATCCCGCCACCGGCACCACAGCACATTCCTTTTTCTTTGTTGCGCTCCATCTCGACAATTTCCACACCTGGAATTGCTTTTAAAATGTCACGTGGTGGTTCGTATACTTCATTGTAGCGGCCAAGGTAACAAGAATCATGATAGACAATGGTTTCATTTACCTCATACTTTGGTTTAATTCTTCCTTCCTCAAGGAGCTTAGCAAGTAGTTCTGTATGGTGATATACCTCGACTCCTTCAAGGCCAAACTCAGGATACTCATTTTTAAACGTATTGTAAGCATGTGGGTCGATCGTGACGATCTTTTTGACATTATGTTTTTGGAATAATTCAATATTCGCCGTTGCAAGCTCTTGGAATAAAAATTCATTCCCAAGACGTCTTGGCGTGTCCCCCGAGTTCTTTTCTTTATTTCCGATGATCGCGAAAGTCACGCCTGCTTCGTTCATTACTTTCGCAAATGATTGTGCAATTTTCTGACTTCTCTTATCATAGGAGCCCATTGATCCGGCGAAGAAAAGGTATTCAAATTCTTCTCCAGCTTTCTCTACTTCCTTTACAGTTGGAACGTGAATATCATCACGACCCTCGCGCCAGTTCTCACGCTCTTTACGGTTGATCCCCCAAGGGTTACCTTGACGCTCAATATTGGTCATGGCACGCTTGGCATCCGCATCCATTTTCCCTTCTGTTAAAACAAGGTACCGACGCATATCAATAATTTTATCAACATGTTCGTTCATAACTGGACATTGGTCCTCACAATTCCGACACGTTGTACAAGCCCAAATTTCTTCTTCGGTAATGACGTCGCCAATTAAGCTCACGTCATAACCAGCTGCCGCTTCCTGGCCACCAACTCCTTGCATAGCCAGTTGATTTGCTTTTGTATTTGAAAAAGCAAACGCTGGTAACCATGGTGATTTTGACGTAACTGCAGCTCCTTTTTCCGTTAAGTGATCTCGCATCTTTACAATTAAATCCATTGGTGACAACATTTTTCCCGTTCCCGTTGCTGGACACATATTCGTGCAGCGTCCGCATTCAACACAGGCATATAAGTCGATTAATTGCTTTTGGTTAAAGTCTTCAATTTTATTAACACCAAATACCTCTTGGCTTTCATCTTCAAAATTAATAGAAGATAATTGGCCTACCTTATGTGTTCGACCAAGGAATACGTTCACTGGACCAACAATTAAGTGGGCATGCTTCGACTGTGGAACATAGACAAGGAATGTAAGTAGGAACAATAAATGCATCCACCAAAAAACAAAGAACAATCCTCCTGCAATAGCTGGTGAGACAAAGCTAAACACAGCGGCAATACCCGAGGCAACCGGTTCAAACCCACTAAGTGATTTATCTAACCAGATGATCTCCATTCCTTTTGCCAACAGTTTTGACGTCATAAGTCCACCAATAAAAACAAGGACAAGACCCGACTTCCAACCGCGTTTAAGACGAACTAATTTTTCGATATACCGACGATGAAAAGCCCAAACAACGGCAATCAAAATCATAATGACGACAAACTCTTGGAATAGCGTAAAGATTGGATAAACAGGTCCAAATGGTAAATGTGACCCAATTGCTAACCCTTTCCAAATTAAGTCAATCGCTCCTAGTTGAACCATTAAAAATCCGTAGAAAAACATCATATGGATGATGCCGCTTTTTTTATCTTTCATTAATTTCTTTTGAGCAAAGACGTTCACCCAAATTGCGTTAAGGCGCTCTTTCATTGTCTGATCAAATTCTGCTTTTTTCCCAAGCTTAATGTACTCATATCTCGTTTTCAGTAAAGTAATAAATAAATACACTGCATAACCTGTGACTAATAAGAACATTAGCCAGTTTATCCATGTTAACGCTTCCATAATTACGACCCCTTTCTTATTCACAAGTTTCTAGCTTGCTTTGGGTTGACATTTTTCAAATTATAATCATTATAGCATACCTTAGAATGAATGGTCATTCACATATTTGAAAATATTTTTTTCATGTTCTCTTCTTTGTTGGTACATGCTATAAAAAATAGGTTTTCTGCAACTTATTTCGACTCGAATCCTAAGTCACAGCGACTCCGCTCATTGTAGCTTAATTTACATCTGACTTGTCCAAAAACAAACTAACCAATAGCTTATAGAAAGAAGGTTATGCTATGAATGGATGGATTATTACTCTCTTAATTGTTATCGCTATTCTTATATGGCTTCGGATCGATTTTAAATTAGGACTACGACAACAGAGAAAAGAAGCAACAAGACATATTCAAGAAACTCGGTATAGTGAAGTAGACTTTCTTCCTACTGGTGATGATTTTTATAAGCGTTTATTTGCAGATATCCAACAAGCAACGGGTCATATTCACCTGCTTTTTTATATAATTAAAAATGATCACATTAGTAAAAAATTGTTGAAGATACTTGAAGATAAAGCAAAGGAAGGTGTAGCTGTTCGATTACTTGTAGATAAATTCGGTTGTAAAATTTCTAGAAAAAACCGAAAAAAATTAAAACAAGCTGGCATTAAGTTTGCTTATTCACATCCCCCTTCTTTTCCCTATATCTTTTTTACGTTTAATCGAAGAAACCACCGTAAAATTGTAATCGTTGACGGGCGAGTCGGTTACATCGGTGGGTTTAATATCGGCGATGAATATCTAGGGCGTGATCCTAATTTTGGGGCTTGGAGAGATTTTCATCTACGTTTAGATGGCGATGGGGTTCAAGATTTACAAGAACAATTCCTCCAGGACTGGCAAACCGCTAGACAAAAACACATGGTGAAAGAGTCGCATTATCCTTCATTAAAGCAAGGCCAGGTACCACTGCGTATTTTGCCAACTGATGGAACGTACTTGGAAGAAACGTTTATCAGCCTTGTTAAACAAGCAAAAGAGAAATTAATTATCGGAACTCCTTATTACATTCCAGGTAAAGAGTTTCAAAATGAGTTGATCGCTGCTGCCAAAAGAGGGGTTGACGTTACACTCATCATCCCTAAAAAAGCAGATCATTCCATTGTAAAGGAAGCTGCTTTCCCCTATTTTGAACCGTTATTACTTGCTGGTATAAATGTCTACCAATACTACCGCGGCTTTTTCCATGCAAAGGTCGTCACCGTTGACCTTCAAGTTTGTGACATCGGAACAGCAAACATTGATCAAAGAAGCTTTCACATTAATCACGAAATCAATTGTCTTATTTATGATGAAACGTTTATTCGCGGGGTTCTCACTGAATTAGAATATGATATCTCAAGATCTGAACGTCTGACCATTGAAGCCTTTCGCAGCAGATCTCTTTTTCAAAAAGGAAAAGAAAAAGTCGCAAAGTTAGTATCTGGATTGTTATAGAGCTTGTTCAAAAAGGGCGGTTTTCCCTTTTTGAACAAGCTCGAAGCAATGAGCGAAGCCACTGCCATGTTTTAAGTCGATCCGAGTGGTTTTCTCAGATAGACGCGCAGTGAGTGAAGCCATTGCAACGCCGCATTAGAAGAGAGGATATTAAAGGTTCAAAAAGGGCGGTTTTCCCTTTTTGAATAAGCTCGAAGCAATGAGCGAAGCCACTGCCATGTTTTAAGTCGATCCGAGTGGTTTTCTCGGATAGACGCGCAGTGAGTGAAGCCATTGCAACGCCGCATTAGAAAGAGAGGATATTAAAGGTTCAAAAGGAGCGGTTTTCCCTTTTTGAACAAGCTCTTATAGAAGAAGACCTAGATTTTATTGCAAAAGAAAATCAAAGCAACTTAGGAAATCAGGTGTAAAATCACAGGTTTTTATACTTGCGTTTATTACACTTTAGACCATGAAATTATATGCTCATCTGAATTTTAGCTCGTATAGTGACAAAGGTTAATATGTTAATCGAGGTAGAATAGATCGTTGTATATTTAATAAAAACCAGGGAGGGCCTAAATACGTGGCTATGAAGGCCCTAAGGTTTGTATTTATGCGAATTTGGGCTTTATTCCGACTTTTTAACTACCAAATATTCAAATCTACACGAATTTGGGCTTCATTCCGACTCTCTAACTACCAAATATTCGAATCTGCGCGAATTTGGGCTTTATTCCTTCTCTTAACTACCGGAAATTCGAATCTACACGAATCTGCGCCTCAACACTTCCTTGATAGTGAAAAAGCCCTTCTAGATCCCTTCATGATAATCAGGTTCCTATTAATTAGTGATGGTAAATTATTTCCCCAACCTAAAAAAAGCCTTGTATTCCATCACAAGGCTTTTCCATTCATCCTAACTTCTTACGCTTGATCCAACTATCAATAATAGCATTACATTGTTCCGGTCTTCTTGTTGGTACTTGATGAGCAACTCCACTTACTAAAGCGACATCTAGATCTTTTAGTTTTTTGTAAAACTTCTTGATATACGGACGACCCACTAAATCTTGCTTCCCATAAATTAACAGAACAGGAGCCGTTATTTGATTGAGTCGATCGGTTGAGACATATCGCTTACCCTCTTCATAAATCTTTTGAAGAGTCGGTCCATCTGATTGCTTAATAAAATGAGCCATTTCTCTTTGGTGATGTTTTGACCTGAAATGTGCTGCTGATAACCCAAAGGATAAAAGATTAAGCAACTTATTTTTTGCAGCCCAAATCCCAAGCTCAAACTCTGCACCAAGTAAAGTCGTCGAGACTTCTGGAAACCCACCAATTAGTATGATTCCCTTTACTTGCTCAGGATAGAGCAGTGCGAATTCTTGCGCAATTGAACCTCCATTGGAATACCCGCAAACAATAACAGGAGGTAAGTTCAATTTACTTATGAGCGCATGAATCATCTTTGCTTGATCTGTAACAGTCGTTTCTTGCGTTTTCTTTGAACTTCTTCCACTATCGATTAAATCGATGTAAATCAACTGATACTGTTCTGCTAACTTTTTTTGATAGCGATACGTCTCAGAGCCCATAACAGGTGGATGGATAAAAACAATCGGTGTTCCTTCGCCATGCACTTCGTAATACAAGTGAAGGTTTGGTTTTTTTAAGTAAGGCAACCTCAACGTCCCTCCTCTTACGATTGAATAAATGGCAATAACCAATGAAACAATTTATAGCCTAAATAAACACCTACAATCCCCATAACTCCTGCTAATGCGGGTGGTGCTGGAATTGGCAGTTTAATTAGCGCAAAGAAAAAACCAACGACAAGGCCTGCAATCAGCGCGAGAAAAACCTCTTGCATCATTATCCCTTCTTTCATTTCTTACTATGTGTGAAAAATCATTTTTTATCCGAACTTACCAGATAACTTCGATGAAAAACCAACTAATCATTACAAGCTGAATAATAAATTTTGCAAACGTACTGCTCAAAAAGGCAAAAAGTGAAGCAATTGCTACTTTCACGGCATGATTCGCATTCTTGCTTGCAATCATCTCCGCCACGAACACTAAAATGAATGGCACGACAATTAACCCAATGGGAGGATAAATGAAAGAACCTAGGATAACACCAATTGCTGCCATTCTCTCGCCCCACTTAGACCCTTTGTACTTTTTAACGAAAAATTGACTCGCAATGAGATCTGAGCCAAGAATTAAAAGCGTTAATAACCCCGTTCCAATCCAAAACCAAACCGAAAGCTCCCCTGCATCAATCAAGAAAACATATAGTAGAAAGCCGCCCCATAGCGCAGCAACAGAAGGAATAATTGGAAAAATTAAGCCAACAAAGCTCAATATAAAAAAAGCAATAATCAAAATCCATAGCACAATCGTCATGTTTTTCCCCCTCATGTAAAAAAGGTAACCCAAAGAGAATCAGTCTTAGGATACGTCAAAAGACGAATTTTAAGACCAACTTCAAGGATTACCTTCTATTCTTCTGTGTTACTCACAATGTGATTAGTTATTTTATTCATATCAGCAAGCCTATTTGCTACTGATACGCATTAAACGAATTCTCTACTTCATATAATTGTTATTCAAAAAAGGCTGCAAACTGCCGCCTTGTTGTTGTAAATTCTTAAAACATCTGCGAAAATGCTATTTTATCAGCGAAATCCCAAATATATCAGCCCACTTTTAAATATAACAGCGAAATCCTAATTTTAACCACGAAAAAAGTTTAATGGCAAAATTCAGCTGTATCACAGAAAAAAAACATGATCAGATTAAGCTTGTTGCAAACGCTCGTTCAATGTGCGCTTCGCTAAAATGCCTGCTCAGAAAAGGCTTAAGAGCTAGCAACGATTTCGCTCATTACTTTGAGTTAGAGGAAAAAAGGTAAAGTACAGCCTTTTTCCTCTAACTGTTCTACATTTTCTCTGGTGCTTCGACGCCGACTAAAGCGAGAGCGTTCTTGATCGTTAGTTGAGTCGCTTTCATTAATGCTAGGCGGGCATTTGATGCTTCTTTTTGTTCTGGATCAATGACACGTTCTGCATTGTAGAAGCTGTGCAAAGTCGATGCTAAGTCATGAACATAGTTTGTAATCCGGTGTGGCATTTGTTTTTCTGCTGCTTCGGCTACGACTTCTGGGAAGTCTCCGATTGCTTTTAACAAATCATAAGCTTTTTCAGAAGAAAGAGCAGATAAGTCCGTTGACTGATCAAAAGTCATGCCTTGTTCTTCTCCTTGGCGAAGCATGCTACACACACGGGCATGCGCATACTGTACATAGTAAACTGGGTTTTCGTTTGATTTAGAAACAGCCAAGTCCATATCAAAATCAAGTTGAGAGTCTGTGCTGCGCATCGCAAAGAAATAACGCGTTGCATCGATTCCGACTTCCTCCATTAAGTCACGAAGCGTCACAGCTTTCCCGGTACGCTTACTCATTTTCACTTTTTCGCCGCCTTGGAACAGGCTAACCATTTGAATGATTTGCACGTCAAGTTGTTCAGGAGCATAACCAAGTGCCTGAATCGCTGCTCTCATCCGCGCGATGTAACCATGGTGGTCGGCACCCCAAATGTTAATTAACTTGTCAAACCCACGGTTCATCTTATCTTGGTGGTAGGCAATATCTGGAGTTAAATACGTAAAGCTTCCGTCATTCTTAATAAGAACACGATCTTTATCATCTCCATACGTCGTCGATCGGAACCAAGTTGCTCCCTCCTCTTCATAGGTTTCACCTTTTTCATTTAAAACCTTCAGCGTTTCTGTTACTTTATTAGACTCATACAAAGAGGTCTCAGAAAACCAGTTGTCAAAATCAACACGATATTCTTTTAAATCAACTTTGATTTTTTCAAGCTCTTTATCTAGTCCATATTGACGTAAAAACGCATGACGCTCTTCTTCTGGTAGATGAACATATTTGTCGCCGTATTCTTCTGCTAATGCTTGTCCAAACCCGATAATATCTTGACCGTGATAGCCATCTTCAGGCATTGATTTATCTAGTCCAAGCGCTTGAAAATAACGTGCTTCTAATGAGAAGATAAGATTGTTAATCTGATTACCAGCGTCATTAATGTAATATTCGCGTTCAACATTATAACCCGCTTTAGCCAGAATGTTACACAACGCGTCACCAACAGCTGCCCCACGTGCATGGCCTAAATGAAGCGTTCCAGTTGGGTTCGCTGAGACAAACTCGACTTGAATTCGTTTGCCCCCTCCAACGTTTGTTTGACCGTATGTATCCCCTGCTTGTAAGACTGCTGGAATCACTTCTCGTAAATAACTGTTGTCCATGAAAAAGTTAATAAAACCAGGGCCAGCAATTTCCACTTTTTCAACCGATGCACGCTCGTTATTTAAGTTTGCCACCAGTTCCTCTGCAATCATTCTCGGGGCTTTTTTAGCGATACGCGCTAGTTGCATGGCCATATTCGTCGCATAATCACCATGCGCTTTATCTTTCGGCGTTTCTAGAATCACTTCTGGAATATCTGCTTCAGTAGCTAGACCGGCTTGCTTGATAGCCGCAATGATTTCGTCTTTCAATTGCTGCTTTATTTGTTCTACACTGTTCATTTTGTTGTATCCTCCTCTAAGGTCAAGCGGACTTCGTGCGTCCCCGTTTCCTGTCCCTGTAACATGAATTTATAGATTAGTTTGATTCGTCCACGATTTTTCCCAGACGGCCATTGCACCAATAATTTATCTGTTAAGGCTTTTGTTTCCCATGATGCATCTGATGTTACATAACGGCCGAGCGTTTCCTCGCCAACAATAAACCCTTGTCGCATGAGGATCGATCCTTGCCGAATAAGCATCAACTCTCGACCATCCCATTTCATTGTTGTATGTACCGGGTTTTCATCAGATAAATTCTCTTCAAACCGTAAATAATCTTGATTCCCTTTATGAAACAATTCACCACGTGTTGTAAACTCATAGGAATCTGTATGATCATCATGGTTGATTTTGGTTTGAAATCGCAGCTTTACAGATCGTTTTATCGTATTTTTCATGCGGCTCGCACACCTCTCTATTCAACAAGTTTAGCGAGTTTGATGGTGAGTTGCAAGATGACTACATCGCATTTCTTGTTCGTGCTGTATTTATCTTGAAAAATAGGGTATTTCCTTTACCTAAAATGACGTTATACCTCTTTATCTTAGAGTTAGCGAAAAAAAGACGAGCAACCTATTGCGGTGCTCATCTTCATGCTGTCATTATTTCAATAGATCTGCAACAAATTTCGGCAAGGCGAAGCATGCTTTATGAAGTTCTTTTGTATAGTATTTCGTTTCGATTTCATGGAAACGACTTTCTTCCACTTCTAATGGGTCATGCTTTTTTGAGCCTATTGTGAATGTCCAAAGGCCACTTGGATACGTGGGAATATTAGCTGTGTACAATCTTGTTAGCGGGAAAATTTCTTTTACATCGCTGTATACTTTGCTAATCAATTTTTTTTGAAACCAAGGATTGTCCGTTTGGGCAACAAATATACCATCTTCTTTTAGAGCTCTTGAAATCCCTTCATAAAAGCCTTTTTCAAATAACTTAACAGCGGGTCCGACTGGTTCTGTAGAGTCAACCATGATCACGTCATACTCATTTTCTGATTTGGCAATGTGCATAAAGCCATCATCGACTTGAACATCGACTCTTGCATCATCTAGCGCACCTGCAATCGTAGGTAAATATTTTTTCGAATACTCGATCACTTTTCCATCGATTTCGACTAATGTTGCTTTTTCAACCGATGGGTGCTTAAGCACTTCACGGATGACTCCTCCGTCTCCGCCACCAACGACTAATACGTTTTTCGGATTAGGGTGAGTAAAAAGTGGGACATGTGCCACCATTTCATGATAAACAAATTCATCTATTTCTGTTGTCATTACCATTCCATCTAGGACAAGCATTTTTCCGAATTCTTCTGTTTCAATCATATCTAGCTTTTGAAAATCGGTTTGTTCTGTGTGAAGCGTTTGTTTGATTTTAGCTGTAATTCCAAAACGTTCTGTTTGCTTTTCTGTATACCATAATTCCATATTCGCCACCTCACAATTTCTAGACTCATTTATCTATAGGTTCTTCTAATTTTTTTGTTCTAATCTTAACAAATGAAAGTATAAAGCAACGGCAAAAAAAAGCAAGTTAAATTTATCCAACTATTCGTTCCTCATGTTTAAAAAATGCATTTCTTACCAACAATGAAAAGATAAGAATGCAATCTAGGAACGGGGTGACGTTTATGGAAGTCGTCGTTAACCGACGAATTCGCCGGAAAAGGCGCTTAGTTCGTTTATTTTTTCGATTATTATTAATTTTTCTGGTGTTAGCGACAGGAGCTGCTGTAGCGCTTCTCTCTTATACGAAAATGCAAGGTCCTCCACCTCTTAACGTACCGCAAACAACCGTTTATTATGGTGCAGATCATACTCCTATCGGTGAACATCACAAAGGAGAAAACCGCCATTGGGTTGCTTTATCGACAATTAACCAAAATATCATTGATGCAACGATTGCGATTGAGGACAGACGTTTCTATCGTCATTGGGGCTTTGACATCAACCGAATAGGTGGCGCGGTTATTGCTAATTTGCGCGCTCGATCGGCAGCCCAAGGGGCGAGTACGCTTACTCAGCAATACGCTCGCAATCTCTATTTAAGTCATGATAAAACGTGGAAGCGAAAGTGGAATGAGTTGCTTTATTCACTTAGACTTGAAATGAATTATGATAAGGACCAAATTTTAGAAGGATATTTAAATACCGTTTATTATGGACATGGCGCTTACGGGATTGAAGCAGCAGCGCAACACTATTTTGGTAAATCAGCAAAGAATCTCTCATTAGCTGAAGCAAGCATGCTTTCAGGAATTCCTAAAGGCCCAAGCTATTATTCTCCTTTATTTGATTTTGAACGAGCAAAGAAGCGTCAAGCCATCGTCTTACAATCCATGGTTGCTTATGGAGTCCTGAACCAAGTAGAAGCGGATGAGGCCCATCTTGAGCCATTAAATTTTGTTCAGAATGATTTAGATCACCCTTCAACAATTGGCCCTTATTTCCAAGATGTCGTTGAACGACAACTGATTGAGGAAATTGGAATTGATTCTGCTTTAATTGATGCAGGGGGATTAAAAGTTTATACGACGCTCGATCCCAAAATGCAAAAAGAAGCAGAGTATTGGGTTCAAAAAGAAATGCCTGATTCTGAATTGGAAACAGCACTGGTCGCTATGGACCCTAGAACAGGTGATGTGAAAGCACTGGTTGGTGGGAAAAATTATGTAGAGAGTCCATTAAATCGAGCTGTTCAAACGAGAAGAAGTCCAGGTTCATCCTTTAAACCTTATTTGTATTATGCAGCACTAGAAAATGGCTATACGCCTGCATCAACATTGCTTAGTGAACCGACCACGTTTAACATTGATGACGGTCGCGACACGTGGTCCCCGAGCAATTTCAATGGTAATTATGCAGAAGATTTCATTACGCTTCTACAGGCAATCGCATTTTCTGATAATATTTACGCTGTGAAAACACATCTTTTATTGGGAACAGATCGGGCGGTTGAATTGGCAAAGCGTGTAGGGGTCGAAAGTCCTTTACACAATCATGCCTCCTTAGCTTTGGGAACTGACATTGTGACTGTACTTGAGATGGCAAGGGGGTATAGTGCCTTTGCAAATGGTGGTATGCGTGTCGATCCCCGCTTCATCGAGAAAGTTGTCGATGCAGAGGGTGAGGTTGTTTATGAATCTAAACCAACGTTAACCCAAGTCCTAGATCCTAAGCTAGCATTCATCCTAACTGATTTGATGACTGGGATGTTTGATCCTTATTTAAATGCTCATACTTCCGTAACAGGTCGTTCCATTGCTCATCTAATCAATCGCCCGGTAGCGGGTAAATCCGGGTCAACTAGTACGGACAGCTGGATGGTCGGTTATACCCCACAACTTGTAACGAGTGTATGGGTTGGTTTTAATGAAGGGATCACACTTACCCATTCAACGGACGGTCAAAGAGCTAAAAAAATCTGGGCCAATTTCACTGAGAACGCTCTAAAAGGGCAACCAATCTTGCCATTTGAAAAGCCAGACGGAGTCGTTGCCGTGAAAATGAACCCACATAATGGGTTACTCGCAACAGAAAATTGCCCGACTCACCGAGTTACTTACTTCGTTGAGGGAACGGAGCCTACAAAGGAATGTCCAAAACCAGCTCCAAACGGCGAAGAAGTGGAAGCCATTGATGAAGAGGCTCATGAAAAAGAAAAATTCCTTGATCGCTTTTTCAAGTGGTTTGGCCATTAAAAGAAAGTGACTGGATGTGAGACTATAGAAAAAGGTCGATTTTCTCAGCAGTCAGAATAATGATGCTAGAATCATTTATAAAGTTGAAAAAGCACGAGGGGGAATTCCCTCGCGCTTTTTCGTGTCCTAGCATAAATTGTGCATTTATACTTCTTTCAGTTTACTCGCTCTTTAGCAAAACCTCAATAGTCGCATTCAGTTTTCAAAAACTGTTCAAAGTTAATTGAAATTAGGTATTTACATTTTCAATAACTGCTTATTTAATTTATACAGCTAAGGCCTCATGCAATGTTTTATCTGAATTCTCCCACATTTGTTCATTATGTTCCTTTAAGAATTTAGCTAAAAGCGCCTTGGACGTATCATCCATTTCATCAACGAGGATATGGCCCTTTAACGATTTATCCATTTTGTTTACGTGTTCAGGCAAACTTTTATAGCCGCGGCGAATCTCAATGTCTACTGTCATTTCACAACCAGCTACCCCTGCATAAAAGGGTTTGCCATCCTTGATTTTAATCGTGACCCATACAAGCCAATACAGCTTTCCATTAGGGACTTTTTCTTTATCAGGTAAAAACTTGATTCTCTTTTCAACAATAGAACGAGCATGCAGCGCACCCATATCAACAAATGCTTCACCTTCCGTCGGGTCAATGAATACAGGTGAGACATTGTCTAAATTCATGACGCCAGCTCCGTAACCGCCATGTCCATCCGTTGAGTCATTGCTAAGAATGTTAAAGCCCGTCTTTTTCTTTTTTAAATTATCGTTATTTAACAAGTCCATTCCAAACACCCTTCCTAAACTCTCTTTGATTAAGATTCTACACAAAAAGCCCTACTTTATGCTAGTTTAAAATGACTTAACCTAAAAATTCTTAGGAATCTAATCGGACCATTACCTTCACAACTTTTACTACCAATTTTTAATCACACTACCTACGTTACCTATTCTAACAAAAAAAGCTCCTCTTTCGCATTTAGAAAAAAGAGCTTGGCCGTCAATGAACGAGTTCACGTAAAGATTTAATAAACGTATAAGCTTGTTCGATATCTTCTTCTGTGTAATTCGATTTCTTCTTTAATGTAAACACTTTTTCTTTTACTTCATCAAGAGGAAGCTCTTCGAAATAAAGCAAAGTAGAAGTAAGTTCGAGAAAGCGAGAGCTCTGTTCATTTAAACTAGTAATTAATTTTTGGCTTTCTGGTAAATTAAATTGATATAACTCAAGAAATTTCCGGCCTTCTTCCGCTAATCCATAGCGATACTGATAATAATTTCCTTTGTCTTCTTTCATTTCATCGACAAATCCGAGGTTACATAGTTCTTCTATTCGCAAACTAAGTTCCTCCGAATAAGGTCCAAACATATGAAATTTAAATCGCTCAGAAAATGGCACATTCATTTTTTTGGCAATATAAATAATTTTTTGTAATTTTTTCCGTCCAACAACTTCACCTGCCTGCAAAAAAAGCGCCATTACATTTGCATGATCCTTCAGCAATGCCTGTTCCCCCTTATACGTTTAATAGGTCTCGAATCTTTTTCTTCACTTCTTTATACTCACGCTCATCTTCTAAATAATCGAGTGGAAAATAGAGTTTATGATCGGTCCGCTTTTTACCCGATATCGCTTCGACTACCTCTGACTCACGCGATAGTTCACGCAATTTGCCATTTGGCATAAGCAGATGAATCGGCAAACGTTCCTCTTCTTCACCTGGACGATAAAAGTCATAAGGAAGATCAGAAGACGAATCCACGACTAAATAATAGTCTGGATTTAAATCAGCCTTCTGAAATAAATCTTGAAGCACAAGCCAGTCATTCATTTGTAAATTCGGATTAAACTCGACGTATTTAAACAATTTTCTATTAAGAAATCTTACACAAAGATCTCTTAAAATGCGATCCTCTTCTTCTTGCCACATTTGAAAATAATACATGGTTATCGACTCATCTAACCGCAAATAATCATCCAAGCTCCCTTTTCCATCAAAAAAGGAATAGAAGTGGTTCGGCTTATGTTTGAAGGCATACCCTTGATCATATAACTCCTTGGCACGCTTGAAAATCTTTGTCAAAATCACCTCGGCACTTCTTGTGACTGGGTGAAAATAGACTTGCCAATACATTTGGTACCGACTCATAATGTAATCCTCAACTGCATGCATCCCACTTTGTTTAATGGCCACTTGATCTTCCATCGGCCGCATCACACGTAGTATGCGCTCCATATCAAAATGCCCGTAGCTGACTCCAGTATAGTAAGCATCACGTTGCAAATAATCCATTCGATCGGCGTCAATTTGACTCGAAATAATACTAGTTACAAGCTTATTCGCATATGTTTTTTCAATGACATCTGCTACAGCTTGGGCAAAGGTTGGGCTCACATTGGAGAGAACTTGATTGATTTCCGTATCACCAAGGACAATTTCCCTTGTCCACTCTTCGTGATCCGTATCAAACACTTTTTCAAACGAATGAGAAAACGGGCCATGGCCCACATCATGCAAAAGCGCTGCTGACAACGCAACGAGTCTTTCATCTTCATCCCAATTGGGGCGTCCTTTAAATACATCAAGAATTCGTCTTGTAATTTCATAAACACCCAGTGAATGATTAAAACGAGAATGCTCAGCCCCATGAAAGGTGACATACGTCGTACCAAGCTGTCTCACACGACGTAACCGTTGAAATTCCTTCGTACCAATTAATTCCCAAATCAACTCATCCCGCACATGAATATAGCGATGGACAGGATCTTTAAACACCTTTTCTTCTTCTAATTGACCATAATAAGGTTTTACCATAAGTTCCTCTCGTTTCCTATAAGGTACCTATATTATAACTAGAAAAACTTGACTCCTGCCAGACTAATTCGAAAAAACATAAACTCTTTCCAAACTATATTCTGACCGAAGCCGGAAGTTCCGGCAGGAGTCTTAGTTTTTCTTGCCCCGCCAAGCTTACCCTCTTTCACCCGTAGAGAACGAGGGGAAGAAGAGTTCTTACTTCTTTCACTCGTTCTGTAGGGGCTTGAACACTTTCTTATGACATGATCTCATCAACCTCAAAAACTTGACTCCTGCCAGACTAATTCGAAAAAACATAAACTCTTTCCAAACTATATTCTGACCGAAGCCGGAAGTTCCGGCAGGGGTCTTAGTTTTTCTTGCCCCGCCAAGGCTTTCCCTCTTTCACCCGTAGAGAACGAGGGGAAGAAGAGTTCTTACTTCTTTCACTCGTTCTGTAGGGGCTTGAACACTTTCTTATGACATGATCTCATCAACCTCAAAAACTTGACTCCTGCCAGACTACGATCGAAACCGAATAAGAGAGCGGAAGTAGAATTCCCTCCATATAAAAAACCTAGCTGCTCGGCAACTAGGCATTTATAACTTAAGCTTTTTTAATACTTTATCGATCAACTGATCTTCATCGGGTGCTGCAATTGGACGATTGTTTACAAACACAAACGACTTTTTTCTTCCTGGACCACAATAAGATTGACAGCGTATATCTATTGTTGCGTCTGAATCAACTTTTTGTAATCTAGGAACCAGACTCTTAATATTGGTCGCTTGGCATTCATCACAAATACGAAATTCATTCGCCATGTCTATCTGTTCCTTTCACTATCATATTCATCTATGCTGCTCATTCGATTATTCATTTTAGCAACCATTAGTATATCACAGAGCCTAACTGAAGAACAAATGAGAATCAAACACAAAGATTAGTCTTCCTTCATTAAAAGATTTAACGATCATACACCAATTATAATCTGAAAACACTAACCTTCAACTTCATTTAAAAAGAAGTAGTCGACATGCTATAATTATACAAAAAGAACTTGAACGTATAGGAGTTTAAACATGCAGAATTTCGATCTCCCAACCATTTCACCTAACTGGCGCTTCATTGATCATACAACATTTGGACCACAATTCGACGCACTTCAATCGTTTGCTTATGATGATACACTCTGCACCTCTATCGGGCAACAAAGAGCCAACCCAACGATAAGAGCATGGGTTCATCATCAAACGGTCGTCTTAGGCATTCAAGACAGTCGTCTTCCTTGTATTGACGCTGGACGATCTCTTCTTCAATCAAACGGATATCGAGCCATAGTTCGTAATTCCGGTGGCTTAGCTGTCGTTTTAGATGAAGGCGTCCTGAATCTCTCCCTGATTATAAAAGAAGAAAAAGGCCTATCGATTGACGACGGCTATAATTTAATGTTTTCATTGATAAAAAAAATGTTTGCCACTTATCCTGTTGACATCGAAGCATATGAAATTATCGGATCCTATTGCCCAGGAAGTTTTGATTTAAGTATTGTTGGCCGAAAATTTGCCGGCATCTCACAACGTAGAATTCGTGGTGGAATTGCTGTCCAAATATATCTTTGTGTTACAGGGAGCGGGAGTGCGCGAGCTAAATTGATTCAACACTTTTATGAAAAAGCAGTTCAAGAAAGCCCAACGAAATTCACTTATCCGGATGTACAGCCAGAAACAATGGCCTCATTAAATGAATTGCTTGAGGCTAACTTATCGATTGCTGATGTGATGTTGTTGTTACTAAAGACCCTGCAAAACGAAGGCGTGCAGTTAGCTGTACAGCCGTTTTCTGAACAGGAGCTAGTATTATTTTCAGAGAATTACGAACGGGTTCGAGTACGGAATGAGAAAGCGCTGAGATCATTTAACCTTTAAGGATAGAAAATGGAAATAGAGACCAAATCGTACAAGGTTTGGTCTCTGTTTCTCTATTTATAAGCTTTAACATGCGTTCAAGGAATTCCTCCGTCGTTCACAACCGTCGTAATAGTTTAGTATTAAAGAAAAGTTAGTTACGCCTAACAACTGCTCTCATCGCTTTTAAAAATTCCTCTGGTTGTTCTAAATGAGGAGCGTGCGTTGCCTGTTTAATGAAGATGCATTCTTTATCAGGTGCTTTAATGATTAAATGCAGAAATTCAGTCTGCTCATGCTGGTGAATATGGAAGAGGATTTGCCGTTGTTGCGAAGGAAATCAGAAGACTTTCACATGAATCTCAACAATCATCTAATAAAATTAAAATAGAAGTCTCCATTATTCAAGATTTAATAAACGAATGATTAAATGAAATTCAGCATTCAGCAAGTTTTACTGAAGAACAAGCTGCAGCCGCTGAAGAACTCTCTGCATCTATGGAAGATTTAAACCTATCGGCAAAGGATCTTTTTGATCTTTCTTTAATGGAAGTGTAGCTGATTCGATTAACCTTCATAAAAAGCGAGGCTAGTGAAAAAAGTAAAACCACTTTCTTCACTAGCCTCATTCTCAAATCACTGCTTACAATGTTACCTTCTGATTGATCGATTGCATCGCCGTAATCAATGAGAGCTTATAGACATCAGCTACGTTACATCCACGCGATAAATCATTCACTGGTTTGTTTAAACCTTGTAGGATTGGTCCAATTGCATCATAGCCGCCAAGACGTTGAGCAATCTTATAGCCTAGGTTACCAGATTCTAAACTTGGGAAGATGAAGACATTTGCTTCCCCTTGAAGCGGTGAATCTGGTGCTTTCTTTTTAGCTACTGCTGGGACAAAGGCAGCATCAAATTGAAACTCACCATCGATGACTAAGTCCGGCCTTGCATCTTGAGCAAGCTTAGTTGCTTCTGACACCTTTTTCGTTTCAATTGATGAGGCGGAGCCTTTTGTTGAGAAGCTTAGCATCGCTACTTTCGGATCAAGTCCGAATACTTTTGCCGTTTCAGCTGTTGCAATCGCAATTTCCGCTAGCTCTTCGCTGTTTGGTGCAATGTTGATCGCGCAATCACCAAAAACAAATTTGTGCTCATCCTTAACCATGACGAATACTCCTGAAGTCCGTTTAATTCCTGGTTGCGTCTTAATGATTTGCAAAGCTGGGCGAACAGTGTCTCCAGTTGAATGCGCGGCCCCACTTACAAGTCCGTCGGCTTTATTCATGTGTACAAGCATCGTTCCAAAATAATTGACATCCAATAATTTTTCACGTGCTGTTTCTTCTGTTTCTTTTCCTTTACGACGCTCAACAAAGGATGCAATCATTTCTTCGATTCCATCGTAGTTGCGTGGATCAATAATGGTTATGTTTCTTAGATCGATCTCATTTCGCATTGCCTTTTCCTGAACCTCATCTACATTTCCGATTATAATAGGTGTGACAACTTTATCTTTAGCTAAGTTCGCTGCAGCTTCTAAAATTCGTTCATCCGTTCCTTCTGGAAGCACGATGGTTGGATTATGTTTTTCAATCTGAGCTTTGATTTCATTAAAAAGATTACTCAAATAATTTCCTCCTCAAACCTCGTTCTCTTTATCATATGACAAGAATACTCCTCTTGCTTGCAAAAAGAAACCGTCTTTGTCAAGTTCACTAAAGTGTTAATTTTTAAAAGAATCTTTCTGTTTGCGCTTGCACCGTTTTCCCGTTTGTTTAGAATAACATTCCTTTACTTTAGGATGACCAAAGGAATAATCGCTTATGTGCTGAATACTATGTAAGAAGAACAATGAATGACTATTCATTTTTAAGGGAGGATTAAGAACATGACTGAATCCATCATTCTATATGCAGTGGACAATCATACTGCTACAATCACACTTAACAGGCCTCAGGTTAAAAATGCTTTAAATAAGGAATTACATTTCGCTTTGTATGATGCATTTGAAGTGGCAAAGACCGACAAAAATGTAAGCGTTATTGTTTTACGAGGATCTAATAACGCCTTTTGTGCAGGTGCCGATTTAAAAAGTATACCAATAGAAGAATTGCATTCATTTGATTACGGAGGATATTTGGACGAAACGTACAATCGGTTAATACGACTAATTGTCTCAATAGAAAAGCCAATTGTTGCACATATAAATGGGATTGCCGTTGGTGCTGGTTTAAGCATTGCTTTAGCTTGTGATTACAGAATAGCGAATCCCGGTGTGAAAATGGGTCTTGGTTTTTTAAAAATTGGCCTTGTGCCTGATGCTGGTGCTTCTTATTTTCTGCCTCGTCTTGTTGGTTTAGGGAAAGCCAATGAACTTGCTCTAGGTAACCTGATTTCAGCTGAGGAAGCTTATCGTATTCATTTGATCAATAACATTGGTCATTTAGATGAACTCGTGCAACAGCTTTTAACCATACCTCAAATGGCATTTGGCTTAATGAAGCAAAATTTCCGTGTGAGCTTTGAACATGACTTAGAACTGATGCTCCAAATGGAAGTCGATGGACAACGTCAAGCTAGCAAGACAACCGAACACAAACGGGCAATACAACAGTTTTTGTCACGGTAATGTCAACGTCTTTGTTTTTAGTCTGCGTTCAATTATGGTATAGTTTGAACGATGAATGAAAACAAAGGAGTTGTTTAAACATGAGTGAAGCTGCAGTAACATTAGATGGTTGGTATTGTTTACATGATTTCCGTACGATTAATTGGCCTGCATGGAAAACGATTTCAACTGAAGAACGTGAACAGATATTAGCTGAATTTCATTCCATGATCTATCGATGGAATCAAACAGAGGCAGATGAAAAAGGAAGTCACGCTCTTTATTCGATTCTGGGGCAAAAAGCTGATTTCATGCTGATGATTCTTCGTCCGACAATGGAAGAACTAAATGATATTGAAAGTGCATTCAATAAATCACGTCTTGCTGAATTTACGATTCCTACATATTCTTACGTATCAGTCGTTGAATTAAGTAACTACATGGCTGGGGAAAGCGATGAAGATCCTTATCAAAACCCCCATATCCGTTCAAGACTGTACCCAACATTGCCTAAGGCAAGTCACGTTTGTTTCTACCCAATGGACAAGCGCAGAGATGGAGATGATAACTGGTACATGCTTTCAATGGAAGATCGTCGTGCGATGATGCGTAGCCATGGCATGATCGGTCGCAGTTATGCAGGAAAAGTAAAACAGATCATTACTGGCTCTGTTGGCTTTGATGATTGGGAATGGGGCGTTACGTTATTTGCTGATGACGTGCTTCAATTTAAGAAGTTAGTCTATGAAATGCGTTTTGATGAAGTTTCAGCTCGCTTTGGCGAGTTCGGATCGTTCTATGTTGGGAATATCCTTGATCCTGACCATCTTTCCCGCTTTTTCCACGTATAATCTATCTATAGTTAAGAGTGACTCGTTTCATTAAAGGCCACTGAAAAAGGTGCAAATCGTACCTTTTTCAGTGGCCTTTTTTATTGAAAAAATGCATACCTTGCAATCCTTATTCATATAGTGAAGTAACTGCACCGCCTACGGCATATCATCCATACTTTACTACTTTATGGATGCAGTTTGTTTCGTTTCATTTCTAGCTAAAACATCTAAGAAGGTCAACTTTGATAGGAGGTGAACGGATGGCTGTAATTAAAGCATCATCCAGTGACGTTGACGTACTCGCAAGACTGATGCGAGCGGAAGCAGAAGGTGACGGAGAACTTGGAATGTTAACAGCAGGAAACGTAATGGTGAATCGGACCCGTGTCCGATGTATGGATTTTGGGAACGTAAATACCATTCCTCATATGGCGTTTCAGTCTCCTGGTGGTTTTGAGGCTGTTCAAAAAGGTTATTTTTACCAACATGCTCGTGAAAAAGAAAGACGTTTAGCGCGACGGCTTATTAATGGTGAAAGGTTCCATCCTGCAGAAAATTCATTATGGTTTTTCCGTCCAGAAGGTTCTTGTCCTGCACAGTGGTGGGGCCAGTGGAACACTGGACGTTTTAAGGCACATTGTTTTTATTCTCCGACACAAGAAGCGTGTTCAGAAGTGTACAGCACATATTAATTTGACATCAAAGGGGCGATCAATGTGTATCAGCAACCATGGTATCCACAATCTCAAACTGGAGCTGGATATGGACAGCAGCAACAGGCGTATCCTCAGCAACCACAAGGCTATCCGCAACACCCAGCATCAGGTCAACAAAGTGGGCAACTGCCTTATATGTCATCCCAAGGCTATCAATATTCACAAATACCAGGTATCACGCAGCAGCCACAACAACCTTTCACCGGTATGAATTCACAGCAGATGCTTGCACAGCAACAGGGCATGCTGCCGATTGAACAATCATATATTGAAAATATTCTTCGGTTAAATCGTGGTAAAACAGCTACGTTTTATATGACATTTGAAAATAACCCTGAATGGAATGCAAGAGTTTTTAGGGGGATTGTTGAAGAAGCTGGACGTGACCATATTATCGTCGGCGATTTTGAGGATCAAACCCACTACTTACTTTTAATGGTCAATCTTGATTATGTAGAATTTGATGAGCCGATTGAGTATGATTATCCATATGGCGCTGCAGCACCTGTTTCACCGGCTGCTCCTACTACACCTTTAGCCACTTACTCGCCAAGACCAAATAATTCATGATAGACGATCCTCTAAACGAGAACTTTTACTTAATAGGAAAAGTGCTGTTTTAAAGCAGACGAAGATGCGAAAGCTTTACTTATTCCACTTTAATAAAGGGAGACTCCATAATCGAGTCCCCCTTTTTCCCTGTTATAGTCCTCTTAACACGGCAATTCCAAGCAAAATCCAACCTACAATAAAAGCTAGTCCACCAATTGGCGTAATCGCTCCAAGTTTCGTAATCCCTGTTAAGGCCATCACATATAAACTGCCTGAGAAAAGTAAAATACCGACTAAAAAAGCCCACCCTGCTCCGTTTAACATGCCAGACACTGGCATTTTCAGAGCGATGATCCCAACAGCTAAAATTGCAAAGCCATGGATCATATGATACTGTACACCAGTTTGGTAATTTTTCATCATGCGTTCGGTTAATCTTGGCTCCAGACCATGTGCTCCGAAAGCTCCAATCACAACAGAGAGCGCCATGACTATACTTCCAATGAAAATAAATAATTTCGCCATTTCTTCAGCTCCTTTTTCCTACTACCTAACTTAAAAATCAAGAAGGTTTCTTCCTTTTACATCTTGTTCAACACTTGAAACAGTCTCTTCCGGCACCGAATATTCCTTCTGAGAAACTGGTGTAAACGTTTGGCCCGGCTTTGCCACTTTGTTTGAAGGAGACTTAAGCAGCTGACAATAGGCTTCTATGACTGCGACACGTTCTGCTATGGATTGCCGATCTTCTTGGGAAATAGCTACTTTAAGAGTTTCTATTTGTCCTTCTAACTGTTCACAAATGGTTTTAGCTGATATTTCCATAATGTCCCCCCTTCTTTATCCAATAATCATAGCATACACAATTTCTCCAACTAAAAAAAGGACTAACCTAGTTGTGGTTGGTCCCCTCATCTTGTTGTCTTGATGCAAAAATAGCTTTTACACCTGCAATGTTAACACCTTGCTTGATCAGTGTTTTGATCTCAATAAAGCGTTCAATATCATCTAGGGAGAACATTCGTTGATTTCCATCATTTCGAGTTGGCTTAATAAGTCCTTGTTCCTCATAATAACGAATTTGCCGGGCAGACAAGTTCGTCATATCCATGACAACTCGGATCGGAAAACACGCTTGCCTTCTTGGAATATCTGACTTCACTCGCTCCCCCTCCTCCCTCGTTACAATAATCATTGAGCCGTTCGACCTTTTGCTAAATAAGAGTAGACTTCTCTTAATGTTTCAAACCCTTTTTCTTTTGCAAGATGAATGTTTTTTTGCCACAACTGTGCCGTTATTCGTGCATCTTCTAAAGCATGATGACGAACTTGAATCGGAATCTGGTAATGAGCACAACATTCATCCAATGTAACTAACTTTTCAGTTGGGGTGACAATTTTAGTTAAAAATGAAGTGTCTAAAATACGATGTTGAAACGTAGTTCTAAGAGTTTGCCAAGTGGCATGTGACATAAATTTCTTCTCGTGATGCGCATGATGGGCGACTAAAGTAGAATGCCCAATAAATTTGTAAAAGTCAGCTAAGACATCAACGAGTAACGGGGCATCTGTTAACTCTTCAATCGTTAACCCCGTTAAATCAAGAATGTCACTTGATGGCAACTTTTCGCATTTAACGGTGGAATAGAAAATCTCTTCTTCGAGAATGTCGCTTCCTTTCATTTTGATTGCTCCAATTGAAAGGATGCTATCTCCTTTATCAGGATAGAAACCACTGGTCTCTAAATCAAATATGATGAACGATAGCTCAGAAAGTGGAAGGTCGAGTACATCTTCATGTTTCAATTCACGCTGAATCTGACGCAAATGAGACAGTCTTGCAGCACCAGACTGTTGCTGCATCGACGTGTATACATTCGGGCTTAATTTGCTTGAAAGTTGCTTTACTAGCTGAACCATATTGTTTATCATTTTCGTTCACCCTTTTTCAGATTCCTCTCTAGATTTTGATACAATTGATGCCCTTCTTTGATCCACTTTCGTAATTGCTTTCGTTCATTAAGACTTAATTGTTCTAGTTTTAAATGGTGGATATCTTCATACGTTTTCGTCTCACGATGCCAGTGAAGGCGTTGTTCAAGTATTTGTTCAAAGTTTTGTTGTGCCTGTTTGATTTCATCATACTTCTTCGGTAAATACTGAAATCGTTCTAACGTTGGAGAGTTAAGGATATGTTGTTCAATCGCAAGTAATCTTAATGCATTCACATAAGGAAATAGAACAATTTGTTTAAAGTCAAATTTGCCTTTATGTCTTCCTTTTGTCTCAATGAGAAGCTGATTGAATATCCCTATTCCCTTTTTCAACCTTCCCGTATTTTCAGTAAGTCTTCTCAACAAATATGGCTTGGCTTCAACGGTTTGAAATAATATTTGTTTCAAGCAGTTGAGCATCTGAGGTTCACCGTGGATAGTGGTTGCATCAACAAATGTTAAAGTGTACCTGAGTGTTTCCCATGTATTTTCCTTCAACCAAAATTTGATTTGGTGCTCCCACTTTGCTATAGAATGACACCACTTCGAGTTAGAAGCCATCACTTTTCCATCACAGCGCTTATACCCTACTCGTTCAAGGGCATGAACAATCTCTTCCCCAAGATGCAAGAAATAGATTTCATCTTCTTCATTTTCACTTTCAAAGACAAGTCCATGATCTTGATCACTCCAAAAAGACTGTTCACGTCTTCCCCCACTTCCCATTAAAAAGAAAGCAAAGTGAGCAGGAGGCTGGCCCCACTCACTTTCTGTCTTTTCAAGAGCGAGACAGACCGCTTTTTTTATGATTCGTTCATGACTTTTTTGAAGTGAGGCCGAGGTATGTTCCTGACCATGAATGGCTTGAATACGTTCCTCAAACAAATGCCGGTAACGTCTATCCCATTCTTGATTCCCATAGGTAGGATAAACCTTTGCCCCAGTCACTCTTATGCTCCTGTTCTTTCGTTACCTGGCATGCTTTCAGGATACCCGTAGCTACCATGTTCACTTAGGTCAAGACCAACGATTTCTTCCTCTTCAGATACACGTAAGCCACCAAGAATTGCCTTAGTGATAAGAAGTAAGATATACGAAGCAACAAATGCAAATGCTGCTACTGCAACAACACCTAAAAGTTGAACACCAAGTTGTGTAAATCCACCACCGTAGAATAAACCAGCTGAACCAGTGTACGCTAATTCAGGTGTTGCAAATAAACCGTTTGAAAGTGTTCCCCAGATCCCTACTGTACCGTGAACAGAAAGAGCAAAGATTGGGTCGTCGATTTTCGCTTTATCAAAGAACTTCATACTGAAAAATACAATGAGTCCACCAACAATACCAATCACAACAGCGGCCCAAGGTTCAACGAATGCACAAGATGCTGTGATTGCAACGAGACCTGCTAACGCACCATTTAATGTTGTTGGGATATCTGCTTTTCCTGTTGCTGCCCAAGCAATCAACATTGCTGCAATTGCACCTGCACCAGCTGCAAGTTGTGTGTTTAAAGCAACATAACCAAAGAATGCATCGGCAACACCTAATGTACTACCTGCATTAAATCCAAACCAACCTACCCATAGAATTAAAACCCCTAGAGCTGTATAAACTTGGTTGTGACCTGCTAAATCATTTGACGAACCATCTTTATTGTATTTACCAAGACGTGGTTTTAATAGAATAGTAGCGGCAAGTGCTGCCATTGCCCCAGTTAAGTGAACAACTGATGAACCTGCAAAATCTTGCTTACCAAGCTCTGATAACCAACCTCCACCCCAAATCCAGTGTGCTACGATTGGATAAACAAACGCTGAGAATAAAACGGCAAAAATAATATATGCTGATAATTTCGCACGTTCAGCAAATCCACCAAACGCAATTGTTAAAGCAATAGCTGCAAACATAACTTGGAAGAAGAAATCTACGGAACCGACTAAACCTTCATCACTTGTTGAGTAATCACCGAAGAAGAAATCGGATAATCCAATAAAGGCATTTCCATCACCGTAAGCAAATCCCCAACCTACTGCCCAATAAACAAGGGATGCGATACCGACTGTAAAAATTGTTTTACCAGCAATATGCCCCGCATTTTTCATTCTTGTTGAACCTGCTTCTAATAGAATAAATCCACCTTGCATAAATAAAACTAAAACTGCACAAATCATGACCCATACATTATCCATAAGTGCTAATTCATTCATTTTTCAATCTCTCCCTTCAGAATATGAACACGCTAGCGTTAGAGAAGCTAACATCTCTTGTTAGTTCTCATTATACGTACAAAATATTCTGAATCCACCTTGTTGTAAGATATCCTTACAGGCTTTTTGAACAGCCTATCTTTATGAAAAGGCTTAATAAACGGTTATTTAATCCTTTCAATCGATAAAGGCCATCACGAAAAAAAAGGTGACTCAAACTGATACTCTAAGCAGTTTTTTGATAAAAAGCAGCTTAGAGTTTCAATAAAAGTCAACCCTTAAAAGGAAATCTTACATTGTTTAACTCCATTTTATTGGTTCAGTCTTGTCTTGTTCTAACAGATGGTTGATTTGTGAAAATGGCTTACTACCAAAAAAACCGCGATTAGCTGAGAAAGGACTTGGATGAGGGGCCTGTATAATCGGATGATGCTTGTTTGTAATTAGACTTAGTTTTGCTTGTGCCTGTTTCCCCCACAATACAAAGATAACTGGAAGTTCACGCTCATTTAGAACCTTGATGATTGCATCAGTGAATCTCTCCCATCCTTGACCTTTATGCGATGCCGGCTCTCCCTTCCGAACAGAAAGAACGGTATTGAGTAAGAGTACACCTTGTTTAGCCCATGGAACAAGGTAACCGTCTGTAGGTGGATCACAACCAATATCCATTTGTAACTCTTTGTATATGTTTTTTAACGATGGTGGGATCTTCTGGCCTGGTTTAACCGAAAAGCTAAGCCCGTGCGCTTGGTTTGGACCGTGGTAGGGATCTTGCCCTAAGATGACGACTTTTGTTTCTTCATAACTCGTATAGTCTAATGCACTATACCGATCAACTTCGGGAGGGTAAATGGCATGTATTTTAGAATCCTCATTTAGGAACTGCTCTATTTTTTTAAAATAAGGTTGTTTAAATTCAGGCTCAAGTATATGCTGCCAATCAGTTGTTAACAATTCAATCCCTCCTTTTAACAATGTTATTTATTGTAACACAATGTTATCGTAGTGACTTTGGAAACTTCATACGGAGATCTGACATAACCAAATCTCCTATTGTACCTTTTTTCAATATGAATTAATATAATGTCTTATTGTCTTTATTCAAGGCAGCTTCTAACGATTCCACTGTTAACTTCATTGTTGAGTCTAAATAGAAATTGGCTTTGCTTAAAAATGGTTCATGACCGACACCTACAGAAAACATATCGGTTTGTAGAACCGCTGCTAATCCTGCCTCTCCATCTTCTATAGCCACACATGCAGAAGGGTAAACATCGATGTGCTCAGCAGCTCTTAGAAAAATCTCAGGATCGGGCTTGCCTCGCTTTAGTTTCGTGACGTCAACCACTCCTTGAAAAAAATCAATTAATTCAAGCCTGGTTAAGACTAAGCTTGCATTTTGACTCGCAGATGCCACGACCATCGGAATTTGCCGTTCGGCTAATTGTTTAATAAAATGTCGAATGCCAGGCTGTGCGTCCTCTGCAGTGAGCTGTGAGATCATTTCTTGATAATGTTTATTTTTCTGTTCACAAATCTCGGCTATTTCTTCTTCAGTAAACGTATATGATGATCGCTCGATAATCGCACCGACCGTCTTTCTACGGCTAAGTCCTTGCAAAGCTTGATTCCAATCATGTGAAAAATCAACATCTAGACTTGAAGCTACTCTCAGATTGGTTTCGTAATGCAATGGCACTGTATTTGAAATGACTCCATCCATGTCAAAAATAACAGCTTTCATTTGTTGCTTCATAAAACATGCCTCCTCATTTATTTAGGTTTCCGAAGATCTTTTCATAGGCATCCGATATTAATTTGTGTAAAATAAAGTTATCTCATTTGGAGAGGAAGAAAAATATGCAACAAGATCATCAATCCGGTATCCTCGCTGCTATCGCTGCCTATTTAATTTGGGGAATTCTTCCGTTATATTGGAAGCTTCTTGAGACCGTTTCTCCAGGGGAAGTATTGGCCCACCGTGTTATTTGGTCACTCGTTTTCATGATCGGCATTTTAGTAATCCGAAAACAGCTACAGCCAGCTTGGAAAGAATTCATCATCATCTTTTCACATTACCGTTCTGCCATAGGAGTTATTTTAGCATCTTGCTTTATTTCTTTAAATTGGTTCATTTTCATTTGGGCCGTTAATAGTGACCGAGTCATTGAAGCGAGCTTAGGGTATTACATTAATCCCCTTCTCAATGTGCTTTTAGGAGCCCTTTTCTTAAAAGAGTCATTTACACGTTGGCAGGTGTTATCATTTGTTTTGGCCTTTTCCGGGGTAACCATCATGACGCTTTACTATGGAGTCGTGCCATGGACAGCTTTATTACTAGCATTATCGTTTGGCATATATGGATTAATGAAAAAATTAGTCAATGCTGGCGCTATAGTCGGTTTAACTGTTGAAACGCTATTAGTCACCCCTATTGCCTTTGTTTATTTATATTGGATTCATCATCAACCTCTATTCAACAGTGCCTTTGGTTTAACTCAGGTTGATACGACAATGCTATTAATTGGAGCTGGAGTAGCTACAGCCATCCCATTATTGTTATTTGCTTTAGGAGCAAGGCGCATTTCATTATCCCTCATTGGTTTCTTACAATACATTGCACCAACTATTATGCTCTTATTTGGAATTTTCTTGTTCAACGAGCCTTTTTCACAAATTCAATTCTTGGCCTTCCTCTTAATCTGGGTTGGACTCATTATCTTTACGACATCAAAAACGCCGGCTTTTCATAAACTCACTGCCACGTTTTCCCGTTCGAAATCAGAACGAAAGCAAAAAGCATGCTGATAAATCAGCATGCTTTTTTATAATCGAGAGAAAACACTCAAGGTTGGTTATGCAATTGGGATTAGAACTTTGATTGGTAAGCAGCAATTTCCCAGTTTGTAACAGCTATACGGAAGTCATCAGACTCTGCACGCTTAAGAGCTACATACTCGTTGAAAGCATGCTCACCAAGTGTTTGACGTCCGATTTCACCAGCTTCGAAACGGTCAAGTGCCGCTTCAAGGCTTGTTGGTAAATTTTCAATTCCGCGAGCATCTAATTCTTCCTTAGACATATGGAAGATATCTGCATTAACTGCTGGAGTAACTGTTAAGTCACTGTCTACTCCATTTAAACCTGCAGCTGCGATAACTGCAAACGCGAAGTATGGGTTTGCAGATGGATCCGGGCAACGGATTTCTACACGAGTTCCCGGACCGCGTGTTGCAGGGATACGAACTAAAGAAGAACGATTAGACGCAGACCATGCAATGTAGCAAGGTGCTTCATATCCAGGTACTAAACGCTTGTAAGAGTTAACAAGTGGATTTGTTACTGCTACAAAATCCTTAACATTCTCCATTAAACCAGCAATAAATTGATAGGCTTTTTCTGATAAGCCCAGATCACCAGATGCATCATAAAAAATATTCTCTTGCTTTTCATCATCAAACAAAGAAATGTTAACGTGCATTCCGCTTCCGTTTTCACCAGCAAGTGGTTTTGGCATGAATGTCGCATGGTAGCCAAATTGTTGTGCTATTGTTTTAACAACCCATTTGTATGTTGTCGCTGCATCAGCAGAACCTAGTGCATCTGCATATTTAAAGTTAATTTCATGCTGTCCGATAGCTACTTCGTGGTGAGAAGCTTCAATTGTGAAGTTCATCATTTTCAAAGCTTTATAGATTTCAAGACGAACTTTTTCACCTAAGTCTTTTGGAGATGGCTCAAAATATCCACCTTTATCTTGTGTGTCTAAAGTTGGTTGTCCATTTTCATCTGTTTTAAACAAGAAGAACTCAAGCTCTGGTCCAACACTGATTGAATAACCTTGGTCTTTTGCACGTTTAACTGTTTTTTTCAAAACGTTACGTGGGTCGCCATCAAAGTCTGATCCATCAGGCTTTTTTACGCTACATAGAAAGCGAGCTTCTGAGTAGCCCTCTTGCTCTGTCCAAGGAAGAACAGCAAAAGTTGTTAAGTCTGGGTCTAAATATAAATCTGATTCATTAATTGGTGTGTACCCTGTAATAGAAGATCCGTCAAACATAACTCTTCCTTCTACTACTTGATCTATTTGGTCAGCCGTTACAGTAACATGTTTAAGTGTTCCTTCAATATCCACGAATTGTACGTGAAGAAGTTCTACGCTCTTTGTTTCAATCGTTTCTTTTATAGTTTGAACTAAACTCTCTCTTGTTGGTGTAGAAATTGCCATTTCTCAACACTTCCTTTTCATGTAATGTTTTATGACATCAACTTGTTATGTTTTACTTTATGATTTTGCAGGAATTTTCGCAATAAGTATGTGAGATAATCTGACATAGAAAATATTACTAATGCAACTGTTGTTTTTATAAGAATCCGCATAGCTAAAGCAATGAAAAGGTTTACAAAAATTTGATTTTATATAAATTATTTTTCATATACAAGCTAGAAATTTCATTAAAAAGAAAGCTGGCGCATTCGCCAGCTTTCTCATAACTATGCCTGTTTTGATTTGCGTTGCTGTCCGCCACGGCCACCTTGGCCTTGACCGCTTGAACGACGTGCTCCACTGCGCTCATCTTTGCCACGGAAAGAAGGACGACGACGATCATCACGTTGACGACCACCACCACGGTAAGGTTTTCCAGTACCGCCGCCGCTACCTTGACGTTTTTTCACACGTAACGGTGCTTCACCTGTTAGACGAACTGGAGTTGTATCCGGTTCTTTTGTAAGAAGCTTCAATGCCGCTGCAAGAGCAGTTGTAGCATCTGTTTCTTGTAGCAAATCTTTAGCAGCTTTGTGATAGCTTGCTGCTTCGCCACTTGTGATAAGTGAGCGTAATTGTTCAATAGCAAGTTCTTGCTGCCCTCTAATCGCTTGTTCATGAGAAGGCTTCTGAACTTTCGCCATCTTTTTCTTAGAAAGTTGTTCAATTGCTTTAACATGATCCATTTCACGAGGCGTAGCAAACGTAAGTGCTAAACCTGATTTTCCAGCACGACCTGTACGTCCAATTCTGTGAACATAGCTTTCTGGGTCTTGCGGAAGATCAAAGTTATAAACGTGAGTTACACCACTAATATCAAGACCACGTGCCGCAACGTCTGTTGCAACAAGGACATCAATTAGTCCCGTTTTGAACTTACGAAGAACACTATCACGCTTTGCTTGATTTAAGTCACCATGAATTCCTTCAGCACGGTAACCACGCTTAATTAATGCTTCAGATAATTCGTCCACACGTCTTTTCGTACGACCAAATACAATCGCAAGCTCTGGTGAATGAATATCCATGAAGCGGCTTAATACATCAAACTTTTCTTTTTCATGAACTTCCACATATTGCTGTTCGATGTTTTCCATCGTTACTTCTGAAGATTTAACAGCAATTAATTGAGGACTTGACATAAACTGCTGTGCAAGTTTTTCAATTCGTTTCGGCATTGTCGCTGAAAATAGAAGTGTTTGACGCGCTGTAGGAACTTCTTTTAAGATTGTTTCAATATCTTCAATGAAGCCCATATTAAGCATTTCATCTGCTTCATCTAAAACAACCATCTTCACTTCATTAAGACGAATCGTTTTACGTCTCATATGATCCATTAGTCGACCAGGTGTTGCCACTACTACGTGTGGCTTGCGTTTCAAATCAGTGATTTGTTTACGCATGTCCTGGCCACCATACACGACAACCGTACGAACGCCTTTATGCTTACCAAAAGTAACGAGTGACTCTGCGACTTGATTCGCAAGCTCTCGTGTAGGGGCAAGGATAAGTGCTTGAACATGTGCTTCTTCAACATTAATACGGTTTACTAGCGGTACACCGAACGCACCTGTTTTTCCTGTGCCCGTTTGCGCTTGCCCAATAATGTCTTTTCCTTCCAATGCAGTTGGAATCGTCTCAGTTTGAATAGGTGTTGCTTCTTCGAATCCCATTTCTGTTACTGCTTTAACTACATTGGGATCTAAGTTAAAATCATAAAAAGTTGCCAAATATATAATCTCCTTTGTTGGTGATCTTCACCTTGTTTAAAAATTTAAAACATCTTTAATAATATCATGTCCTTTTGCATAATGCAATATGTTTTCTAAATTTTAGTAATTTAATGTGATGCATACAAACGATTATCGCTGCTTAAAACATCACAGAATTGCATTCCATCCTTTTACCTTTAACCCTTTTTGCTGAACACGAGTTTCCCTCTTGTTATTTTACTCACATCTTCTTTTGATACACTCCAGTTTTTCATTATTGCTTCATGTTTTAGATCACGAACAATTACTCGGTAATGCTCTAAGATGTGTTGCTCACATCTTTTTATTTATCATGTCCCCTTACATGCTTATTTAATCTTTTTACCAACACTTATTGTATTTTATGTGTGTTTTGACTTATTAGAGCAAGGTTATCCTTTCTTATTTTCAGAAAAATGTATCGATCTCTCTTCTCTGTACTAACCCAAGCCACAATATTCAAGTAATTAAATAAGCATTTTTAAGATTACTTCAATCGTTATTCAAATATTTCAAAACCTAGCTTGTAAAAAATGCAATACATGAATTCTCCTCAATTGGTTACATTATGAAAAAGAAATCGTACTAACTTGGAGGTACATAATGGATGAATATATTTTAATGAATTCTACAATGCCTGAACAACCTGAGCCTTACTGGCGCGACTCCTTTGATGTAGAGAGCTTTCCTACTTTAGAGGAAGATCTCGATGTTGATGTTGTCATTGTCGGTGGTGGCATATCTGGAATTACAACAGCCTATCGTCTTTCTGAGGAAGGATTGAAAATAGCTTTAGTAGAAGCTGACGTCCTTCTAAACGGAACAACCGGACACACAACAGCAAAAATAACGGCTCAACACGGCGCTATTTACGATGAATTGACCTCTCATTTAGGCAAGGAAAAAGCAAAGCTATACTATGATGCCGCGACAGATGCGATGGCATTCATTCAGAACCTTGTTCAAGACAAAAAAATCGATTGTGACTTCTCCAATGAAGATGCGTATTTGTACACGACCATGAACACGGGTGTCAATAAGCTACAAAATGAATTTGAAGCTTATAAGCAACTAGGAATTAAAGGAGAGCTTGTTCAAACAATCCCTTTGAATCTACCTGTAAAAGCCGCTCTTGTCATGAAAGGGCAAGCGCAGTTTCATCCACTTAAATACCTATCTTATTTAGTTGGAAAAATTAAAGAAAACGGTGGATTTATTTTCGAACATACTGTCGCAGAAGACATAAAGGAAGGTAATCAACCAACAGTCTTGACTAGAGGTGGCTCTAAGGTAACAGCAAACTCCGTTGTTGTCGCTTCTCATTTCCCATTTTATGATGGTGGTGGCCTTTATTTTTCTAGATTGCATGTCGAACGTTCTTATATTTTAGCTGCTAAAGTACCTAAAGGTGAATGTCCAGATGGCATGTATTTAAATGTTGACTCTCCTTCACGTTCCTTACGCTATACGATGCAAGACGGGGAAAAGCTTGCTTTAATTGGCGGTGAAGAACATAAAACTGGACAAGGAATTAATACAAAATACCATTATGATGCTTTAGAACAATATGGAATGGAACTGTTTTCAGATCTCAACATCGAATACCGCTGGTCAACTCAAGATATGGTGACGCTTGATAAAGTTCCCTACATTGGGAAAGTTTCCCGTATGCATCAAAATATCTTTGTCGCATCAGGTTATCGTAAGTGGGGGATGACAAATGGAACGATGGCTGGGCTGTTATTAAGTGATCTCATATTAAAACGTGAGAATCGGTATGAATCCCTTTACCGCCCTTCTCGCTTTATTGCTGACCCAAGCGTTAAGCATTTCATTACTCATAATGCAGATGTGGCAAAGCAATTACTTAAAGGTAAATTTGACAAAAATGAGAAACATCCTGATGATGTCAAAAAAGACGAAGCTGCCGTCGTGACCGTTAATGGTAAACGGGCAGGTGCTTATCGCGATTCTGAAGGACAACTTCATGTTGTCGACACAACCTGTACGCATATGGGGTGTGAAGTACATTGGAATGATGGCGACCGTTCATGGGATTGCCCTTGCCATGGGTCCCGCTATTCTCCTAGCGGTGATGTGTTAGAAGGTCCTGCAAAAAAGCCTTTAAAAAAGTTGTAAGTCCGTTTCAAACGGCTCTACTCCTTTCCGGGCCTATAATACTTAACATTTAACATTTTTATGAAGCAGCTAAACCAACTCGTTCATTTTGGTTTCTAATCGCCAAGAACCCCCACGCCTTGTGGAGGTTCTTGTTTTATTGGGTTAAACATTAAGACATTGCCATTTTCGCAATTTAATCGCAAACCGGATTTACTAGCGACATTTTCACTGATATCAGTGAAATTTGATTAATCATTCGTCCTATGTTATCCATGAATGTCGTCGAAATCAAACAACCCTCTTATGACACAAAATCACTGTTTTTTCAACTTAGCCAATGCATCGGCCAATGCTGTATTAGTAAATTCCTCTTTATTGTTTTGCTGCTTTATATAGTTGGATACTTCTCTTTTTGAAACTTTTTTATTTTGATTATCTTTGCGTTTTTCTTGGAATGTTGAAAGTTTTTCACGATGCCCACAGACGCATGCGAATGTTTGGCCTTCCCCCTCGCCCCAAATCTCTAGCTTTTTCTTGCATTTAGGACAGCGTGCGTTTGTTATTTTTGAAATGTTTTTCTTGTAGCCACAGACTGGATCCTGACAAACACGTCTTTTCCCATGTTTTGATTTCACTTCAAGCAAAAGCTTACCGCATTCAGGGCACGGACTTCCCGTCACATTATCATGCTTAAACAACTTATCGCTCTGCTTAATTGAATTGACAATATTTATTGCATATTCTTTCATTTCTTTCACAAAAACAGCTTTATCTAGCTTTCCAGTTGCAATTTTTTCTAGCTTTAACTCCCACTCTGCCGTTAAAGCAGGTGATTGCAAATCAGTTGGCACGAGATCGAGTAACTGCTGACCCTTTTTCGTCATGTGCAAATATTTATCACGTTTTTCAACTAAATGGTTATTTAATAGCTTTTCAATGATATCTGCTCGAGTCGCAACAGTCCCTATTCCACCCGTTTTACCTAGCGTGTCTGCTAATTCTTTGTTTTGATTTTCCAGATAAGCCATTGGTCGTTCCATTGCAGAAAGAAGCGTTCCTTCTGTTAAACGCGCTGGTGGTTGTGTTAGTCCTGAAGTTAGCTCGACCTTTATTACTGACAATTCCTCCCCTACTTCAACAACAGGCAAATGAAGGTCCCCTGCCTTATCAGTCGGCTTCTGCGAGTAATCGTCTCTATAAACAATTTGCCAGCCTAAGTCCGTCATTCTTTTGCCTTTTGCCACTACTTGCTCTTTTGCAAGTGTCGCTGTAATCGTTGTTTGGTCATATTGATAGGCATCAAAGAAGACGGCTAAAAACCTCCGAACAACTAAACGATAGATCTTTGTTTCCTTTTCACCAAGAGCAGTAGGACTCGGTGATTGCTCCGTTGGAATGATCGCGTGATGATCAGAAACTTTTTGATCGTTAATACAAGAAAGTTGCTTGCTGATTTTCACGCCATTTAATTTGGAAACTACTTTGCGGAACGGCTGAATATCACAGGCTTCAATTCGTTCTACCAATGTCTCCACCATATCTGAAGATAAAAACTTCGAATCGGTTCGAGGATATGTAAGCACTTTATGTTGTTCATATAAACGTTGTAAGATCGAAAGGGTTTCTTTAGCAGAATAACCAAACAACTTGTTCGCTTCTCTTTGTAACTCCGTTAAATCATATAGAAGTGGTGCCGATGTTTGTTTACGAACCGTTTTGATATCGATTACATTCACCACTCCTTTAGACATGTTCTCGCGTATTTTCGGTCCTTTTTCTAAATCAAAAATTCTTCTTTCATTCGTCTTGTTGTCGATCCAATGAAAGGTGATGCCTTTTTTCGTATCAACGACCAATTCTTGAAAAGAAACTGGCTTAAAATTTCGAATATCTCGTTCTCTTTTTTCAATCATCGCAAGAGTAGGTGTTTGCACACGGCCACAAGACAGTTGTGCATTGAATTTTGTCGTCAACGCTCTTGTGCCATTCATCCCTACATACCAATCTGCTTCAGATCTTGCCACTGCAGAATGATATAAGCCTTCATACGCTTTAGCGTCTTTAAGCTTTTGAAATCCTTCTTTTATCGCACGGTCCGTTACCGACGAAATCCATAAACGTTTTAATGGTTTTTGAACATGTGCCTTCGCCAAAATCCACCTCGCAACGAGTTCTCCTTCCCGCCCCGCATCGGTTGCAATAATAATCTCTTTCACATCTTTACGTTGCAGTTGTGCCTTCACGACATGGAACTGCTTGCTCGTTTGTTTCATAACAACTAACTGCAACTTGGACGGTAGCATCGGTAAGTCTTCAAGCTTCCACGTTTTATATTTCTCTCCATAACTTTCAGGTTCTGCTAGTGTCACTAAGTGTCCAAGCGCCCATGTGACAACGTATTTGTCTCCTTCAATAAAACCATTACCTTTTCTCCCGCAATTTAATACACGTGCGATATCACGCGCAACGGATGGCTTTTCGGCTAATATAACTGACTTTTGCATGAGAACATCCTTTCCAAACCTCTTATTCTTTCAATGATAGCACCCTCGTCACAAAAAAGAAATCGCCTCTCCTTGCCTCCTGTTTCACGTGAAACATTTCTGATTATTAGGGAGATTTAAAAAGGTATCATTGTCTTTAACCATCTCACATCTGAGAGATGGCGTAAGGAATGAGACAGTCCTTACGTCATTATAAAATTTATTAAGATACCACTTTTAACCCAACTGCTGAGAGCACAATTAAACTTAAGAACACCACTCTCTTCCAGTTTTTCGACTCACCATAGAAAAACATCCCGATAAGCACACCTCCTGCAGCACCAATCCCCGTCCAAACGGCATAAGCTGTCGCCATCGGGAGGACGACCATCGCCAGCGATAAAAAGAAAAAACTCATTCCAAACGCTCCAATTAAATAGGTTAATTGTAACAATCCACGTTTTTGATTAAACTGACTAATCATCGCTACGCCTGCCATTTCAAACAAACCTGCAAGGACTATAAAAAGCCACTCCATCTTACTTAGACCTCCTTCTCTTCCACCTTCGCTTGCGTTGTTACCTTCAAACCAACAACCCCAATGAGCAAGATAACAATAAATAAAACCGTTGCCCGATTCATAGGTTCTGAGAAAATGAAATGATCAACCAATGCTGTCCCAACTGTTCCTAGTCCAACAAACACGGCATATGCCGTCCCAACTGCTAACCTTCTCCCTGTCCAAATTAACAAAATGAAACTGATCACAATCGCTAGTATCGTTGCGACCCATTCGCTCGATGTAGTCGCATACTTGAGTCCAACAACCCACCCTACTTCAAATCCAGCTGCAACGACTAACACTAGCCAAGCCCATTGTTTCTTTGTTTGCATCCTAATCCCCTCCGTAGTAACAAAAAAGCCGGAACGTCCTATCATCAAAATGACAGTACCTCCCGGGCTTTTCCCTCCGTGTCCATAGAACTCTACTAAATTCATGAGAGCTATGTGCTCTCTCTCGGACCAGTCCGGTTGTTAAAACCGCGGAACCCTAGAAAGCCTTTAAATATACTCATCGTATTACTTTAACAACTTACAGGTTACCGACCTTTCACCCTGATGAAAACTACTTTTAAATAGTTTCCTTCTGAGAAAGCTTTCGTTGTTTTAAAATCTTGAGGCAATGTAAATTGTTCAACTATTTCATAGTTTAACCGTTCGTTCTGAAAAGCCTCTTTGATAAACTTATGAAATTTAGCCATATTAAATGTACTACAATTTGTCGATGCAACAATGACACCATCCTTTTCCGTTATTGCTATAGCTTCTTGTAGCAACCCTGTATAATCTTTTGCTGCACTAAACGTGTGTTTTTTCGATCTAGCAAAACTCGGGGGATCTAATATTACTAAATCAAACACCCTTTCTTTCTTTTTTGCATACTTAAAATAATTAAATACATCCATGACAACGATGTCTTGTGCTTCATAGTCAATCTTATTAACACTAAACTGCTCAATTGTTTTAGGTAAACTCCTTTTCGCCAAGTCTACACTCGTTGTTTTGACAGCTCCCCCTAAGGCAGCAGCCACCGAAAAAGCACCGGTATAAGAGAACGTATTAAGGACTGTTTTTCCTTTTGCATACGTTTCTTTAATCCGGTTTCTTACCTCTCTTTGATCTAGAAATACACCGACCATCGGGCCATCGTTCAAATAAACAGCAAACTCGATATGATTTTCTTTAATAAGCAACGGAAACTTTCCACGTTCACCCATGACAAAATCATCATCCTCTACATATTCACCTTTACTGGCAAAGCGCTTTTTCTCATAAATCCCCTTAAACGAACTTACCTTTTGAAATGCTTCGTATAGATCACTTCGAAACTCGTAAATTCCTTCACTGTACCAAGTAAAGACATAGAACTCATCATAATAGTCTATCGTTAAACCACCTATTCCATCTCCTTCCCCATTAAAAAGGCGGAAAGCTGTTGTTGCTGAGTCCTGAAACAAGTCTTTTCTTTGTACTAATGCGCTCTTAATACGATTCACAAAAAAATCACTATCAATCTTTTCCGTTTCGTTTTTCGTTAAAACCCAACCAATTCCCTTGTTTTGTTTGCCATAATAGCCCTTTCCAATAAAAACTCCAGATTCATCATGCAATTGAACAATCGAGCCTTCCTCTATCTGCGGGAGTCCTAAGCGTAGTGATGATGCTTCAATTAATGGAAAGCCTTTTTTTATTTTCTCTGCAGCTTGTTTTTTGATCGATAACGTTATATTTGGTCTCATATAATCTCCAATCACTTTAATTTTTATCTAATAGTATGTACCTGAAAAAGAGTGGATAAGCTCCTTTTGTTACTAACTCTGCCTATACACTCTAACTAAGTTTGAAATAGTCTTTGCTTATCATAACTTACTATTCCTTTTTAGCAAAAGCAAAAACCCCCCTATCAGCTTTCATCCAGCGTAAGATCAGTTTTGGCTAACACTTTTCCATTTTTCAATCGTTTGTTTTAGAGTCACGAGAAAGATTTTGAATAAAAGCTTTAGCGATCTTGATCTTATCAACAGGAAGTACAAGCAAATACTTACATCGTAAGATTATCTAACGCTATTTCAAAACCTGCTTTCCGTAGTGAAGTTAGTTTCTTAATGACTCATCTCATCTTCATCATTAACTAAGGAATGTTCTGTTAACTCCAACTTAATTTGGCTTGGTTCAATACTATTTTTCGAAGCTTGTTTCTCCCCTTATTTTTATGAAGGAAAAGTAAGAGGCTGTTCTCCACAATTAATTTCTTTGTCTTTGGATTCGTAAAAAAGATACGAAGCGAAGCCTCCCTATCTATCCAAACTATAAAGCCTATTCCAATTTGCAAGGGTTCATCAAATGTTAATACATGTACTTCGTTGGACTTGCTATAATAGAAAGGAAGAGTTAAAGTCAGATCAATTGAATTGGATTGGAGTTGAATTGTGGTATGAGTACATCACTTAAAGCATTTCGTCTGATTGGCTATTTAGAGGGAATATCTTTCCTGCTTCTTCTTGGAATCGCGATGCCTTTCAAATATATGTTAGATATGCCTTTGATGGTTACAATTGTGGGGGGAGCTCACGGAGCGCTATTTGTTCTATATATAGGCGTAGTTTTTTATATGAAGCTGAATGCGAATTGGTCTTATATGAAGGCTTTTCTTGCTTGCGTCGCTTCAGTCGTGCCATTTGGCCCGTTTATTTTTGATGCTAAGTTCTTAAAGGAAGGACCTGTTACAAAAGGGTTTTGATTAGATTTTTATAAGAAAAACAGCATTAGCCGTCTTTTCTTATAAAAACTTATTATCTTCAAGAAGAGGTTAGTGGAAAAGGTCAAGTCCGACCTTTTCCACTAGCCTCTTCTACTTTACTATTGTTTAAATATAAAGAAATCTATCATCCCTAAATACTCAGTTCTAAATAAAGAACATTTTTTTTGTATTCACTTTATTTTCTGCACTTTTCGTACTATACTTACATTACGTTCTTTAAAAAGAACAATAGTGGTAATTTGTTGGGAGGAGGCATTTTAATGAATCAAAAATCGAAGGTACTTGATTCTGGTTGGATTGAACTCATTCTTACTGCAAAAAGGTTAGGCTTAACCGATGAAGAAATTAAGGACTATTTACAAAATCACTCTTCAGTAATCTCTTTCACAAAAGATGCAAAAAAAAAGCGAGTGAGATGATAGTCCTCTCCTTTTTCCTCCCCCCCAAAACTTAAGAACTATTCGTTCAATAAAGACTTTTATGGAATTAGACTATTTAAGGAGATAAGAATGAATACGTTGTTATATTAACATCAAAAATCGTAAAGTCCTGATCAAACTAGACAGGGATTTACGGCTCTTAAAGTAGTTCTATTTACATTACGATACAGACACTGCTATAATTTAAGTATAATATGGCAGAGAGGAACATTCATATGATCGGTGAACGTGTTAAGAAATATAGACTTGAAAAAGGCTTTTCTTTATCTGAACTAGCCGAGAAAGCTGGGGTTGCTAAATCTTATTTAAGTTCGATTGAACGAAACATCCAGTCAAACCCCTCTATTCAATTTCTAGAAAAAATCTCATCGGTACTCGGCATTTCCGTTGAAGATCTTTTGAATGAAGATCATAATTATGGAAATGAATTGGATTCTTCGTGGATTGAATTAGTCAGAGAAGCAATGGACTCTGGTATTAGCAAAGATCAATTTCGAGAGTATTTAGAATTTAATAAATGGAAAAATAAACAATCATAATTTAAGGCAAAGGGTGACTAAGTATAAATTCGTTCTGTTAGCATTATTTTTGAGCTAGCTTTGACGAATTTAAAACAGGCACCCTTTCTTTTACTTTTTAACGGGTTCATTTAACGTTTCAATTAGTTCAATAAATTTTATACCTAGCGCCGTTGAAATTTTCTCTAATACTGAGATACTTGGATTTTTCTGCATACCTCTTTCAATATAACTAATATATGACTTTGATACACCAGATTGAGCAGCTAGCTCATTAAGTGTCATCCCTTTTTTTTCTCTAATTTTTCTGATATTACCTCCGTTCATCTTTATAACTCCTCATTGGTAAGATACTTACTTTTTTGTTTAATAATCTTGGGACCTCATCATCATCTAACAAAGGGATGAATCGACTGCTATTCATAATAAATTCAAATTGATAGTGGTGCGCATTACTGCCCATTCTACTCATAGATTGAATAATTGTTCCGTATAATTCAATATCATTTCCAGCAATAGTTGTTCGTAACTGATAAATAACAGATTGAGCTAAGGGAAATTTCAATTGACTAATAAATGATAAAGATCTTGTTGTAATTTCTATGATAATAATAGATGAAAGCTTTGAATCTACTATTCTTCCCTCTACTTGATAGATAGCTATTTTACCTAGTAAAGGTTGTTCAGAAATCAATGTTTTTGGCATTTAACCCTCCTATTCAACACCTTTTTTGTTCTCATTAAAGAACATTATACATTCTATTTAACGAACAGTAAACCCTTTTCGTTCTTAATAATGGATGAATTGAACAGGAAAATAGTTGATCTCTTTAAGTAAGAAACCAACTTGATCATTTTCTAGATATAAAAGGGTTGTTTTTCTCCCAAAAACGCCATAAATAATTTCTTGCTTCTCCACTGTTTTCAATCCCAATCCGAGTTCCTGTTTCTATTTTTTTAATGATTCGTCCTTGAGCAATAAATAGAGGCGGTTGGAAGCCCGGTAAGCCATAGTCTTCCTTTGTTATCGCAAAAGCTTTCGTTAATTTCCCTGGTCCATTAGTAAGGTCGACTTTTTTTTTTGTCTCCCCCCCTACGTTCATACATAAGGTCTAAGCCAAAAAAAGGCTCAACTGCTCGAATCAAGACGGCTTCTGGCTTGTCGACTTCTCCGCTAACAATATTAACTAAGCAGTGTGTATGCATCACATATGTATAAATATAGCCTGCCGGTCCATACATCACTTCTGTTCTCTTTGTCCTTCTATTGCCAAAACTATGAGCCGCTCGGTCTTCGGGACCCTTATAAGCTTCTGTTTCGACTATCCAACCAGCAGTTAGCCCCTCTTTTGTTTGTTTAACAAGTACCTTTCCTATTAAAGACTCGGCAAGATCTAGGGTTGGTTGATTAAAGTAAGAAGGATCTAACGGTTTAAAATCCATTTTATGGCCTCCATCATTCAATTGATTCAAAAAACACAAAGTTTGATTAGTCAAGGACACTACAAAAGCAAACAGTGGCAGTCGCCCGAATTTTGCTTAGATGCTTTAGAGACTAGTGAAAAAGGTTAATACCGGCCTTATTAAAAATCATATTAATCAAAGTTTATCTTTTTGCTTCGGAATAAAATTAAAAATTTCCTTAGATTCAATGCAATCGACAAATCGATTCAGCCAATCATCATATTCTAATGCATACTTTAATTTTTCTTTATCCACTTTCGCTGCTTCTTTTGTTTCTATAGAAGTTTGTTCATTTTCAACCATTTTATCGATCTCACTTAAGCATTTATGAATGGTGTTTATGTTAAGCGAGATTCCCAGTCTCCACTTGATGCAGCAGTTGGCGCTTGGTTACCAACGACACATGCCGATTACTATGCTCAATATGAAGGTGACTTTGAGGATCTAGGCTCAAACCTTCACGGAACTGCACTTGGTTTAGTCGTTCCAACTTATATGGACATCGATTCAATTGAAGATTTAGTAGTAGAATAATTGTGTTAAGCCAGAGCATCTAAGCTCTGGCTTTTTTGAGGAAAGATTAAGATAATTCGTACAGCTGAACACCACAAATAATTTAGATTGATCACTAATAGTAGTTAAGTTTCACTGTAAAGGACATCAGATCCGTTATTTGTCGAGAATCAAAGGAAAATGATCTTCCTCCAAACGAATCGAAAATACAGCTCTTTCTCACAAAATAGTGGAACCTATGTCCGGATATAAACGACAAGTGTTAATTAGTGTGCTAAAAACCCAAACCTTATGCGGTTTGATCTTTGTTTTATACCGCTATAGCTCTATGCTACACAGTTAATTCGCCATCGTAAGAAGTAATAATCTTATACAGATCCGGTCTACGATCTCTGAAAATCCCCCACTCAATTCGTTGATGGTCAAGGGCATCTAGATCAAATTCAGCTACTAAAACCGTTTCTTCAGTACGTCCAGCTTCCTCAATTTTATTTCCTTGAGGACCTGCAATAAACGATGAACCATAAAATGTAATCTTAGAATCCTCATCCTCTTCAACACCGATACGATTGGACGCAACGACCGGCACTAGATTCGACGCAGCATGTCCTAACATACATGTTTGCCAGTGGTCTTTTGAATCAATCGAAGAATCGTGTGGCTCTGAACCAATCGCCGTTGGATAAAAGAGAATCTCAGCTCCCATTAATACCATGCAGCGAGCTGCTTCTGGATACCACTGATCCCAACAAACCCCGATACCGATCTTGCCGTAACGTGTATCCCATACTTTAAATCCTGTATCGCCTGGATTAAAGTAGAATTTTTCCTCATAACCGGGTCCATCAGGAATGTGACTTTTCCGATAAACACCTAGTACTTCGCCATCCGCATCAATGACGGCTAATGAATTATATCTAGCGTTATTTTTCTTCTCATAAAAGCTAATCGGTAGCACAACCTCAAGTTCCTTAGCAATATTTTTAAAGTGGTTAACTGCTTTGTTTTTGTCTACTTCTGTCGCGTATGAATAATAGTCAGATTTCTCCTTTTGACAAAAATAAGGAGTCTCGAATAGCTCTTGAATTTGAATAATTTGTGCGCCTTTACTCGCTGCATCGCGGACAAGTTCCTCTGCTTTTTTAATATTATCTTCCACACAACCTTGATCACCCATTTGCGTTGCAGCCACTTTTACTTTTCTCAAATCAATCACCTCTTCTATTATTAATCTGCCGCTATCATTTGCTGAGTCGTACAATGAACATTGCCGCCCTCTTTAATAATCGCCATGCCATCTATTGTGCGTATTTTCCGATCAGGAAATGTTGCTTGTAACACATCGATTGCCTTTTGATCGTTCTCCTTAGCCGTCCCACCAAATATCGGAAGAATAATACCACCATTTACAAAGTAGAAATTTAAGTAGCTAACGGTTAAACGACTTTCCTCAAAATGAACTTCTGGAGGTTGTTCAATTTCAATGATTTCAAGTTTTCGCCCTTTTGCATCTGTAGCATTACGTAGAATTGCCAAGTTTTCCTGTGTAATCTGGTAATTATCATCACTAGGATCATGACAAACTTGCATAATGACTTTTCCCGGTGCAGCAAAGCAAGCGACATTATCGACATGGCCATCTGTCTCATCTCCACTTAAACCATTTTTTAACCAAATAATGGTTTCAACATTTAAATAGTCCTTTAAATATTGTTCAACAAGCTCCTTTGTCAGATCAGGATTTCGATTTGGATTGAGAAGACATTCCTCCGTCGTGAGTAACGTTCCTTCTCCATCGACATGGAATGAACCACCTTCCATGACGATTTGGGCATCAAACTTTTTGATATCAAAGTGCTCGAGGATTTTCGGTGCAACGTCATTGTCTAAATCCCAAGGACTATACTTTTTTCCCCATGCATTAAAGATCCAATTAATCGCTGCCATTTCGCCATCCTGATTGCGAATGAACGTCGGACCATTATCACGAAGCCACGCGTCATTATGTTCAATAGGTAGAAAATCAATACGCTCACCTGCAAAAATCTTTTTTAATTCATCTATATCATTTGGATTGCTAATGACAGTAACGGGTTCAAATTCAGCAATGGCTTGAACAAGTTCGACATAGCCATCCCAAATATTTTTATAATCATCAGGGTACACCATCGAATCTTGAACAGGCCAAGATATAAACGTACGTTGATGGGTTGTCCATTCTGCTGGCATTTTATAGCCTAATTCTTTTGGATACATGTATTCATCTCTCTCTTTACCTTTATATTTTCTTAAGCTTTAAGAAACATCATATAACAAACTTTCCTCATTCTCAAATGTAACCTTGCTAACCTTTCCTTAGCAACTTGCCTCCGTTCCATTTCCATTCTTATCGTCAAATTTCAAGAAATTTGAAACGAAACTCAGCTAAATTCTGTTTAACAAATGACTCCAAATTAGGAAAAGTCGAAACAATCTAAAATTCGACTTCAGCTTTCAACAAATTCCACATCTCTATTAGCTTTATAATTCTACTAGAGACTTTATACTTTGGAGGTTTATGATGAAAAAAGTAACTATATTTATTGTTTTCCTATTTTCTTTTTTCCTTTTTAGTCAACCGACTTTTGCTAATTCTACTAATCAATTGATTATCATTAACAAAGCGACAAATCAATTAGCCTATTATACTAATGGAAAGCATGTCGATACATATAAAGTCGCCACTGGTAGGCAAAGTAACTTTACACCAGAAGGCATATTTAAAGTAGTAAACAAATTAAAAAACCGCCCTTATTATAAAGCAAATATCGCTGGCGGAGACCGAAGAAATCCCCTTGGCGATCGCTGGATTGGTATAAATGCGCGAGGTACAAATGGCACCACCTACGCGATTCATGGAAATAACAATTCAAAATCAATCGGGACCTACGCAAGCGCCGGCTGTATTCGCATGTTTAATGATGAAATTCGCTTGTTATTTGAACAAGTTGAGGTGAATACCCCTGTTGTCATAACAAATACGAAACAATCCTTTGACGCCATTGCTGCAACGCATGGTTACAATGTCGAAAGTAAACTAAGTCATGTAACCGTTTCTACTAAAAGCCCACAACCTACGAACACATCTGTAGCCTTCACAGCAATGACTTCAAGTGGCCAAGACCCATTATTTAAATATTCTCTGTATGATGGTTCGAAATGGACGACACTGCAAGACTTCTCATCTAGTAAATCACTAAACTGGGAACCAACCAAAGCAGGTTCTTACAAAGTAAAAGTACAAGTGAAAAGTAAGAAATCAAATCAAACGTTTGATGACGAAAAGGTCATCAGCTATAACATCTTTACTCCAGCAAGCCTAAATTCCGTCAAAGCGGATGAAGTGAGTCCACAGCCTACAAACACTAGTATTGTAATTTCAGCTAATAGTAACAGCAACCCAGATAATCTATTTAAATTTTTAGTGTACAATGGCGAAACATGGACGACAATACAACCATTTTCCTCTACGCCTATAGCGAATTGGAAACCTTCAACAGCGGGATCCTATAAATTAAAAGTACAAACGAAGCATAAAGATTCCAAAAATAATTTCGATTCAGAAAAAACCATCAACTACCTAGTTTATGATTCAGCTGAAGTAACCTCCTTTAGCTCAGACAAAGTAAGCCCGAGTCCAGACAACTCAACTATTAACTTAACAGCTAAATCAAACAAAGATTCAAATAACGTGTTTAAGTTTCTCGTACATGATGGTTCTAAGTGGACGACGATTAACGATTTCTCTTCTACTTCAAAGGTAAATTGGAAACCTTTAAAGGAGGGTTCTTATAAACTGAAAGTACAAGTCAAACATAAATTTTCAAAGAAATCTTTTGATCAAGAAAAAGAAATGAACTATGTTGTTTACAAAAAGGCGACACTGGATTCAGTCCAAACGGACAAAGTAAGCCCACAGTTTGCAAAAGCACATATAATTGTCTCGGCAAATACGGTTAACAAAAATCACCTTTATAAATTTTATATCCATGATGGAACTGATTGGAAAACCGTACAAGATTATTCTCATACAACAACCTATAACTGGGATCCCCAACATGAAGGTCCCTTTAAAATTAAAGTGGAAGTTAAGCATAAACTATCTAAAGAAAAATACGATGATGTTAAGGAAATAAACTATTACATTAACAAACCAGTCACACTGCAAGAATTAACGCCTACGATACGCGAACATGAAGAAAATCTTCCGTTAACGATTAGCGCTATAGCAACTGGAGGTACCGAACTTCAGTTTAAATTTGAACTATTACAAAACTCAAATTGGGTTACCTTACAAGATTACTCTCCTTATAACACGTTTGAACGGGTCACCCCTACTGAAAGCGGTAACAATACAATTCGTGTATTAGTTAAAGAACAAGGGTCAACGAATGAGTTTGATGCAGTACTTGAAGAGCGTGTTCAAAAAGGTACTCTATAAGACTTGCAATGGCTCCGTTCGCTACTCGTCTTACTATGGGAAACCCCCTCATAGTAAGACTTTTAAAGATGTAGCGACTAGGCTTATTGCTTCGAGTCCGTTCAAAATTCAATAATACCATAAGAAAACAGTGTAACCAGCTTTTGCGTGGTTGATGATTTAAATTATTTTATTCTTAAAAGAGTGCCCTTGATCCTCGCTCTTTTTTGTTTCACATGAAACATTAAATATTTTTTTCCATCAAAGTGGAGACTTCATAAAACCCTAATTTATCATATAATTTCTTTGCTTGATTGCCTGCAAAAACATTGAGCTGAACTCTTTTGAAGTTCTTTCTTTTATAAAAATCCAGCGCATACCTCATAAGTAACTCTCCACACCCATGCTTTCTCCATCTGGGGATTACGTAAATTTCCAGTATCATACCAATGACTTCTTGTTCGTATGGCAAATTCGTTTCACCTATTAAAATCCATCCACATACCACCCCATTTTCGATTAAGACATGATACTCACCTTGGTAAAATAAAGTCATATCATCATTTATTCCTTGCTGATTCCCACTCAAATAACCTAACGTCGCTTCCTGTTGGACAATAGGTCCATAGCTTTGGATCAAATGTAACTCTTGATTTGTTGCTCTCCTTATCATCATTTTGCGTTTCCCCTCTCCATGAACCTTTTCGATACTTTATTCAATTTAGCTCAGCAATGTTATCTTTATTTTAATACGTTCTTAATTGCTAAATGATCTAGTCATGTTATGCTAGAGGAAAGAAAATTTAGGGTGATTTAAATGAAAAATTGGGTTTCTACAACTGAAAAGAGCAATTTTTTAAAATGGTTTTTAAACCAACATCAACTCAAGCATAAAGATGCACGAATTCTGATTGAGTATTTACTTAAACAACATCCTATTCTTGAGAACTTAACTTTCACTAGTTCCATTAAAACAAATGAAAAATCAATTATTATATCAAGTATGCAATCAGATCAACCAGGATTTGTTTATTACAATGGAAAGAACAAAACAGGAGATGTATCAAAAGCACTTGGAGATTTAATGAGCAACCCAGCCGATAAATTAAATATCGTCTTACATTTTTATGGGAGACAAAATAACCAGCGCTATCTTCAGTTAGTTGAACCTTCCACCAATTATTTTGTGCGTCACAAACAATTTCAAGAATACTCAAAAGAGGTTAATAGTCTTATTGAAAAGTCACTTATTGAGCAAGAAATAAAAAAAGTTAGGGAAGAAATTGATGCAGCGTTGGATCAAAATGACAAGCAACTATTTAATAGATTAGTAGAAAGGTTATCTGAACTTAAAGAGATTGAAAAAGATAAATAACCGATAAAAAGATGGGTGTCTCAATGATATGAGGCATTCGTTTTTTTGTTGACCCCACTCACCATTTCTCTTCTATATAAATCTCCAGGCTCACCAATATACATATAATTCAATAAAAACCACATACTAGTAATGAATCTTAATAAAAGAAAAGAGGCTAATACGATGGAAACACATGATAATCAAGGTTTTTCTCATGATGAATTTAAGCTTAACAAATCTGGCTTCGATATGGCTATGCCTGGTCACAAAACAGACCACCCAACCGATATGGTTCTAAGACAAGAACCTAGAACAGCTCGTAAAGAAGGATCGGGTATCAGTTTACCGTATGAGACTCGCTTGGAAATGGGGTTAATGTTAGATGAACATTTATGCGCTCTAAATGTAGCCTTGCATCAATATACGAAACATCATTGGTTAACAGAAGGTGCGGAATCATTTGGAAGTTTACACCATATCCTTGATGAGCATATTGACGTGACCCAAGACCACATTGACAGTGTTGGAGAAAGAGTTGCGCGTCTTGGTGTTGTACCGACTGCACACCCTGTTACGCAGCATGAGATTTCTTATATCAAACATGAAGTTGAAGGTCGTTATACGATGCGAGATTTTCTTCGTAATGATCTTGAGCACGAAATCAAAATACAAGGTATGATGAGAAAAACAATCAAAAGAGCTCATAGCTTGAATGACTTTGGAACCGTTCAAGTGTTAGAGGAAATTCTTTTAAAAAGAGAAGATCTAGGTTACCATATTTGGAGCCTTTTGGAAGATGATACCCTTGTTCGCGGCATGAATCACTTAATGGATCGAGAAAATGATATGGCTGTGAATAGAACGTTAAATCCAAACCTTAAGCAGTAAGACAAGCAAGTAGCTACTAATAATTAACATTACAGTCATAAGCTCTTTTAACTATGCATTGGGTCAACCTAGACTCAATGCATTTCCCTATTATGCTTCCTCCCTGGAATGGCGATTCCAAACAGTCTTTTGGCAATCCGTAAAAAACCAATCTTCCCCCACTCCTTTTATAAAATAAAGTACACGATTAATCAATTACTTCATGTTTACTCTTTTTCTATTAGTGATATGTAATAAATAAGACTACTAGTGATGATAGTAACAAAACCATTATTGCGACAGGCAATGTATGGATCCATTCATCTTCAGATTTTAATACCTCCTCAAAAGTTGGTGTGTTTTACCAAGGAAGTACAAGCGAGTTAGTTGGTATAACAGCTGATATGTATAAAATGGAGGAAGGATATGTTTCAAAGAGTTATGCTACTCTAAATTAATCATTCAAAAATTTTCTAGTCATACAAAATAAGCACCCAAACCATAATGTTTGGGTGCTTATTTTAAATCTAAAACGAGGAAGTTAAAAGCACAAATTATTTTAATACCAATTCTTCAAAAAATTGCTCAAACTCCTCATTTGTTGCAGCACCTACTAGACGGCCCTTTTCTAATCCGTCTTCAAAATGAATAACGGTTGGAGTTGCTGTTAAGTCATATTTCTCCCATCCATCTTCAAATTCCAATAGATTATATTGAACAAGGTCCACCCCTTTTTCATTTGCTATAGGAACTAACCGTGGGGTTGTTTCTTTACAGAACTGACAAGTCGAGCTATAAAAGTAAACCGTTACTGCTTCTTCTTTACTTAACTCATTTTCCAACTCTTCTGGTAAGATGATGTTTTGATAATTAGGATTATCCTTCAACTCAATTGTAGCTGGGTGCAAGGTTTCTTTTCCAAATGCATTACCTTCCGCTTTCTGTGTTTGCTGCAAGTTTGATACAACAGCTAAGGCAACAAATATTAGAATGACCATGCCCCCAAAAATAATAACTTTCTTCATGCAGATTTTTCTCCTTTCGCTTTACGCAAAACAATTAAACTACAAATAAGAATTATAACAAAAGCTGTTAAAGCTAGAAATGGAATCGTCACAAAACCAAACCAATTTAAATATTGTCCTGAACATGGTATGCGCCCACAACTAGGGGCTGATTCCGCCAAAAAGGAAACCTTTTGAATCGCATAATGATAGGCTGATAGACTAAAGCCGATAAAAGATAAGACCGCTGAATAAAGAGCAACACTAGCATCTTTTTTAATAATCCCTACCGCTAAAATAATAATCAATGGATACATAAGAATTCTTTGATACCAGCATAGCGTACAAGGTTCAAAAAGTCTTATTTCTGAAAAATATAAAGAACCCAAAGTAGCAACCAAAGAGGTAATCCAAGCAACAATTGTTATATTTTCAATGTTTTTCCTCATGATTCCATCCTCTTATATAAATTTACTATCCAGACCTCATTATACAAAAAAGGTTTAAATTAAGCTACTTCCTCGCCTTACATTTGCATTTTGGTGACCCCATTAAACCTGAGATATTCACTGCATCTAAAGAAAAAGCAACCTTATTTTAGAAGTGGCCGTATTAAATTGTCACCGAACTCCAATTTAATAGTTGTCAGTTTAAATTTTCAGAAGGGACGTGCTTAACTTGGCTAATTTCACTTAAATGCTTAACGTACAACCCCCTTACAAAAAAAGTAACCTCTGAGTTCGTTAAGAGACAGAAAAAGAAGGGGAGACCAACAAAAAGCAAACAACCTCTTCCCTCCTCCTCCTCTTCTTTAGCTTAAAGTAAACTTCTGATAGACCTAACAGTGGTTTTAGAAATTGGTCGTTTATAATTATTTAGATTTCCCCTCCTTTCTCTTTTAATGCTTCTTATTATCTTATCCATTTATCTTTTCATTGAAAAAAGATGCCTGATGTTATAGATAAAAAGTCGACTTAAAGCACATTATAACTGTGAAAGGAGATGGACTACATGAAAAATAATATTTCCAGCGTACAAACCCAAAATGAAATTTTCCAAGCTCAACAATCGGTTGAGCACGTTCAAAATGCAGTTAGCCAAGCATTGAGTCATCCTAATCAGCAACTAATTGATCAAGCATATCATTCGATTGAAAAAGCAGAGCATGCGCTTAAACAAGCATCTAACTTTGATAATCAAGATGCGGTTCAATTAGTACGGAGCGAGCTTGAACAACAGAAACAAGCTTTGCAAAAGCTACCTAATCAAGACTAAGTTAGCAAGGGCTTTACCTAGCCCTTGCTTTTAAAAAGACTCCGGTTGATCAAAGCCTACTCTTTTTCAACAGCATAAAACGTTGAATATAAGTCTTGAGCCATCTTGCTTAAGTCTAGTCAACTTGACACATGCTAATTGCTCTTCTGAAGACGAAGCAACATTTTGTAAGAGTTCACAGCGGTTCTAACAATAAATAATTTCTATTACTTTCAACCTAATTGGATTAGTTTGAAACTCCGTCACTCACTTTACTAAATTTTAACAAATATTCAACCTGCTTCATTACCAGTGCTACCCCAACTTCTATTGCCTTCATCATCTTGGTCGACCTAAGTATAGCCCTTATGCTTCTACATTTTTGAAGCGGTGAAGGTAATTGCTCCGACTTATTGCCAACGTTTTATTAACCCCCACAAAAATTCTCTACGAACTGAATTTTCATTCTACAATCACTCCTCGTATATTGGCTAAACACCCTTGTTTTAACATACCAATACTTCCACTTTTCGAAATTCAGATCCGAATGTCACATCACTTTGATATATAGAAACAAAAAAACAGACTCACTCGCTTTTTCGCGACCACTGAGTCTGTCCTTGTTTTTACCTATTCATCTGCGCTAAGAAATCACCGAGTACATCTTCTGCATCCTCTTCTTCTATTTCCCCTTCTTTTGGTTCAGTTGAAGATGCGATTTCATCTTTGGCTTTACTCCAATCAAAATTCATCAAATCATCCTCTAAATCATCTTGATCGGTCGTTACCACTTGTTCAACATCCTCTAAATCCGGTTCAATAATCTCTTGAATGCGTTCAGAACTCACCTCAGCATCGAAAGAAATTTCCTTTTGTTCCTGTAAGTACAGAGCCTCATCGATATTAATCGAATTGCTGTTAAGAGCGGCTAGAACAGACGTGGCCCGAACAGGATCAGCTAATAGGTTATAGATAACACTTCCTAATAACGCTTCAGAATGAGAATGCTTAAGCCAGCTACGCTGTTCCTTGCTTAACTGTCTTGGAAGTGGGATCGTAACCGTTTCTTTCTCTCGCGCCAGGGTATTACTAACTCCTTCAATCGTAAATTCAGCGATTTTGCTAGAAAAGTTTCGTCTCTCTGTCTCTTTTAACTTTTGTAATTGTTTTATAATGTGATCAGGTGTATCAGAAGGGAGACGGAATGTAATCGCCTGCCCCCTCTGAATCCCAGTCGTCCCCTTTTTTGTCATGAAATCACCCTACTAGTTTTTTACAGCCTTTTTCTCAGGATCTTTATGATTTTTACGGTCAAACGCTGCAATTAACTTATAATAAGCATTCGCCATCATCCAAATGCTTTCTTTCTCATCTTCAAAAAACCCAATATTATATCCATCTAAATTGTTATTTAATGTTGTTAGGTAATCTTTTAAAACCATTGCACCACCACCAACGAAATAAGCAATTTCCGTTTGGGAATTCTTTTGCCAAACGTTACGTAAATGACGGTATTGTTTTTTCGCAAGCTCTACAAGAATACGATCCGTAATATCGTGAACGCTTGTCCGACTACCTTTAACCATAATATGATTACGATCTTGTTTCTTCGTTAAGATTTCTACTACATCTCTACGGCTATCTAATTCAACACCGTGCTTCGTTCTAATTTCCTCTCTGATTGCTTCTAATGATTCAGATACACCTAGGTTGAAACCTTGTGCTTTGTCATCATCAACATTACGATTTTTAATAACGGCAATATCCGTTGATAGACCACCGATATCTTGAATAATAATTCTCTTATCAACTAAATCTCTATTAATAATGTTTAAATTATTATCCATCACTAAATTAATGTATGCAGCAAATCCTTCAGGGTATACCTTCAACTGATCAAATTTAATATTGACCTTTACTCCTTGGTATTTAGGAGTAACTAAAAATTCAACTTGGTGAACCGAACTTAATAGACGAGACCGGTAGCCAACATCTTTACCTTCTTTTACTTCACGTAATGGGAGCCCTGTTCCAAGTGTGTAATTAGCATCAATAACATTGTTTGTCTTTTTAAAAGCTTCCTTATTTTCTTCTCTCACTGCATCCAATGCTAACGTAGCAAATAACATAACAAGCGTTTGGTCTTCCTCAGATTTACTGCTACCTGGATCTAGCTCTGTAGCATTATCACTTTTCGCTGCTAAATTACCGATACGATAGATAACATTATTTTCTTTTAAAGCAGGGGAGTGGACTCTAATATGTATTCCCTCTAGAGGATCTTTATCGTTTAATTCTTCAATTCCAATAACTGGACGATCTTCTGTATCTCTTGCAATGACATTCGGGATATTTATTTCAAAATCCGCTTTTCCAAATAACGCTTTAATCGAATCATTACCAACATCAATTGCAGCAATCCTACTTTTACTCATACAAACACACCTTCCAATCTAATTATTGGGGTCAAACCAAGTTTTTCCCACATACTAGTAGATTATAGTAGAGTTGTAGATTCGTCAATCATACTTAAGTTGTATGCAAATTCGATTACATGTATACATTTTTGTATACAACGATACAAAACAGTAAACAAGCTGCCATATCAACATGTATACGTTTTTGCATACATGTAAACTATATTGCATACACGATGTATACAATTTGTTTTCTTGTTTACATTTTTGTAAACAATGACTTATTCTCTATTTTATCGACAAAAAACACTCTCCCCTCCCCTACTCCCTCTAAATCTTTAATAAGAAAATCTCTCTAATAATATGATATTAGTTGATTCAAGCTTTTCCTCTCCTCTACCTATTTGCACGTTTCTCTTTAGCAGTTTTAGAAAAATGTTACTCATATGAATAGAAGCATGTAGTAATAACTATACATAACATTACAGATAACCGTTGGAGAGTTATAGGTGCGATTTGAGTTGTTTAAAAACAAGAAATAATGCTTTTTCTGAACTAAATAGGGCCACGAAAGCTACTCGTAACTGAGGATACAAGTAGTTTTCATGGCCCTTAATAAAAATAAACATGAATTTGATATCAAACCGCATAAATATGATTAGTAAATATTTCCTTTTAAGGAGGAAACCATGTCAAATTCACCTGATCGTTTTGTAAAACCGACCCTAACAACACAAAGTCTCAATCCTGATAACAAGGAGACCCCTATTTCATTTATGAACAGCGATCTTATTGGTCAGAAGTTACTTTATAAAAGGAATCATTTTTCTTATCCAACCCTAACTTACTCAAATTATTGGTTACCTATTAATGGATTGGTTACAACACCAAAAGTATTCTCATTACAAGACATTGTCAATTTCCCCTCAAAAACACAGAAAGTAGTTTTAGAATGTGCCGGAAACAAACGCAGTTTATTCACCCCTAAAGTATTTGGTGAGCAATGGGGTAAAGGAGCTATCAGTCAAGGATACTGGACTGGAGTTCCTTTAAAAGACCTATTGCAAACAGCAGGAATCCTTGAAGGTGTTACAGAGGTGATTTTCGAAGGTTATGATTCAGGAAAAAAAACAGACTTGGATCATATTTATTCCTACTCAAGAAGTTTACCATTAGAAAAAGCCCTTCATCCCGATACCCTTATTGCTTATGAATATAATTATCAACCGATCCCTTTCAAGCACGGTTTTCCTTTACGATTAATTGTTCCACAATGGTATGGAATGGCTTCAGTAAAATGGATTAAACAAATTCGTTTGATCAACGGAAAGTTTAAGGGACCATTTCAATCAGTTGATTATGTATTTTATCCACATGTGGATAACGATGAAGACGCCTATCCGGTTACAATGATGCATGTGAATTCAACTATTCAAAAACCATTAGATAGGCAAATTCTAACTACAGGAACCCACCTGATTAAAGGAATTGCCTGGACGGGAAAAGAGACTATTTCAAAAGTTGAAATAAGTACAGATAACGGCGAAACATGGTCAAATATAGAGTTATTAAATAAAGATCATTACGAATGGACCTCTTGGGTATATAAATGGTCGGTGTTAGAAAAAGGAGAATACACGATTATGACAAGAGCAACAGATTCCTGTCACCGAACCCAACCCGATCAGGCCTTTTGGAACAGAAAAGGCTATGGTTATAATGCGATTGATCATATTACCGTAAAAATTGAATAATCTTTTTCTGTTTATCCACATGTGGAAAAAAGCGTTCCAACGACTGGAACGCTTTTCTTCTTACTATTTTGCTTGTTTAATTTGTTTACTTCTTAATTGTCCACAAGCTGCATCGATGTCCGTACCATGCTCAATTCGAATCCCACAGTTAATCCCATTTTTCTTTAAAACATCATAGAAAGCAAGTACAGATTGTTCGTCACTTCGTTGATACTGACTGTGCTCATCTACTGGATTATATGGGATTAAGTTCACATATGCACGTCTTCCACCAATGAGCTCAGCAAGCTCTTGCGCATGCTCTTTCTGATCGTTTACATCCTTTAAGAGAATGTATTCCAAAGTGATTCTGCGATTAGATTTTTCGATATAATAATCAATCGCTGGCATTAATTTACTCAATGGGATGGCCCGATTTATTTTCATAATTCGAGTGCGTAACTCATCATTTGGTGCGTGCAGGGAAATCGCTAAGTTGACTTGTAATTTCAAGTCGGCAAACTCATAAATCTTTTCAGCAAGACCACTCGTTGATACGGTAATATGCCTTGGACCAATCTCAAGACCTTTTTGATCCTTAACGATTTCTAAGAAATCAACCATGTTTTTGAAGTTATCAAATGGCTCGCCGATTCCCATTATGACAATATGGCTCACTTTTTCGCCCTGACCGACTTGATCAAGGTGGAGTTGAACCTTCATAATTTGCTCGACAATTTCTCCGCTTGATAAGTCCCGATCCTTCTTTAGCAAACCACTAGCACAAAAGCTACAACCGATATTACAGCCAACCTGTGTCGTCACACAAACCGATAATCCATATTTATGGCGCATTAGTACCGTTTCAATCAAACTTCCATCCTTTAAATTAAATAAAAATTTAACTGTTCCGTCCGCTGATTCTTGCTTCGTATGCTCAGTTAACGTTTGTATAGAGAAATGCTCTTGTAATAATTGAAGACAATCCTTATTGACATCTTTCATTTCAGAAAAATCAGTTACTCTCTTTCTATATAACCAATCCCAAACTTGAGCAGCCCGTCCTTTTTTATGTCCACGTTCTAACAACCACGTAGTTAACTGTTCAGATGTTAACCCATAGATCGATTCTAAATTCATTGGATTACCCTTCTTTCAACCTTTAAAATGTGATTCTATCCTTAACAGATTGTTTTATTATTGTCGCAAATTTAACTGAGTTAAACAAGGTTTGACCATCTCTTGCCCTCAAGCATGAACATTATATCTACAATTCATTTAGATAATCATACTATTTCCCTCTATATATCCAAGCCTTATTATATTACAATTTAACCAATAGATCTTTTGGTAACACCCATATGGAACAAGTTTCCTATGTTAGGATCATGCGAAATACAATGAAATACATAAACATTAATAAAATTGAATGGTTTTAATTACCAGACAAGGAGTTCTATATATGGATCATATTTTAACTCGCAATCATGTTCAGGTTACAGGTAATGGGACTCAATCGATGATATTTGCTCCTGGATTTGGCTGTGATCAAAATGTTTGGAATTTAGTAGCAAAGGCATTCGAAGATGATTACCGGATTATTTTATTTGACTATGTTGGTTCTGGGAATTCAGACATACTTGCCTATGATCCACTCAAGTATAGTACTCTAGAAGGTTATGCTCAAGATGTACTAGATGTATGTCAAGCGTTACATGTAAAAGATGCGGTATTTGTAGGACATTCCGTTGGTAGTATGATTGGCATGCTCGCCTCCATTCAGCAACCAGAGCTCTTTTCGCATCTGATTATGGTAGGTCCTTCTCCTTGTTATCTCAACGATCCTCCTCTTTACACAGGAGGCTTTGAGAGAAAAGATTTATTAGGATTAATCGACATGATGGAAAAAAATTATATTGGTTGGGCCCATATGTTTGCACCTACTGTTATCGGCAACTTAGACCAACCTGAGCTTACTCAAGATCTAGTGAATCGTTTTTGTTCAACCGATCCAATCATTGCTCGTCAATTTGCTAAGGCTACTTTTTTTGCAGACAACCGTGAGGACTTAAAAAAAGTCAGTGTTCCTTCGCTCATTTTACAATGTTCAGATGATTTTATTGCTCCACCAGCAGTAGGTCAATATGTTCATCAACATATCCATAACAGCACCTTGAAATCGATAGAAGTAACAGGGCATTGCCCACATATGAGTCATCCTGATGAGACTGTTCAATGTATAGATGACTATTTAAATCAATTCAGTAGATAGAATAAAATGGGGTGATGGAATGGATGAGCAATTGAATGAAGCACCGTGTGGCTTTTTAACACTATCAGATGAAGGCATAATCGTGTCAATAAACCAAACGTTACTTAAGTTATTGGGATATCGGCTTGATCAACTGCTTGGACAAAACATCAACTGCATTCTTTCAGTTCCTGCTCAAATGTTTTATCAACTTTACTTTTTCCCTCTTGTAAAGGTAGAAAAACAAGTAGAGGAAATGTACATTTCTCTCCTCTCAAAAATGGATGAGGAAATCCCTGTCCTCCTTAATGCACGTAGAAGTGACCATGAAGGGGTACCGCTTAACGAGTGTGTACTGATGCCAATGCATAAAAGAAACGAATTTGAAAACGAACTGCTTAAAACAAAAAAAGAGGCCGAAGAAGCATTAGCCGCTAAAAATAAAGCCAATGCAGAGTTGGAAATAGTCCTACAAACGCTACAAAAGAAACAAGAAGAGTTATTAGATCTCAATCAACAAAATCAAAAATACAAGATAGATACAGAAAAAGAGTTAGAACTTGCTAGAAAAATCCAAGAGACATCGTTAACGGCTCCGATTCAAAATGAACATCTTGAGGTTGAATCTTTTTATAAAGCCTCAAGTGATCTATCAGGCGATATGTACGGGTTTTATCAGATTGATTCACATCGATATGGAATTATCATTTTGGATGTGATGGGACATGGGATTTCTTCAGCATTGGTATCAATGTCATTACATTCCTTGTTTCAACGATTAATTTCAATTGGTTTTTCACCAGAAATTGTCATGAAAGAACTAGATCATCATCTACACGATTTGTTTCAAAATAACGATGAGGCGAGGCACTACTGTACCGCTATTTATTTTTTAATCGATACGAATAAACAAGAGATTGAATATATTAATTCAGGCCATCCCCCTGCCTTTTGGCAAGATCCTAATGGCATACAGCATGAACTTTTCTCTATGACACCTCCAGTTGGATTAATTGAAGGCATTAAGTTTAAAACAAATACGTTTACCTATACAAAAGGCGGCCGGTTACTTCTTTATACTGATGGCGTCACAGACCCTCTTGGATTTAACCATTTACAATCGATATTAAAGGAAAACCAAAAAGATTCGTTAGCTGAATTAAAAGATCGTATTTTAAAATCCCTTCATCACAAAGAACACACTTATCATAAGAACGATGACCAATGTTTCATTTTAGTTGACTTTAAGTAAAGAGGATGCCTCAAGCAGCTTAGAAAAGCTTTTGAGATATCCTCTTTTTACTAGTATCGATTTGCTTCGAGCTTGTTCAAAAAGAGAAGACCGCCCTTTTTCTGTCATTAAACTTAGAGAGCAAGTCTTTCATACTATATTCAACGTATCTATGTATCATAAAATCGATATTTCATAGTATTAAAGACTCATCCAAGCTATCAACTATAACCTTTACTTGGAGAGTTGGGTTGAAGATGAACGTTCCTATTAAATTCTTGTTAATCTTGCAAATAACATATATCATTTACTTAATAGGAAAAGATTGGAGGAGAAGGTATTGATCATGAAGGCCTCGCTATGAGTCTTTACAATTAAAAATTCTTAAATCTTTAAATGTCCGTATGAAGCTGTTAGCAAAAGAAAGAAATAATTATGTGAATCTTGAAAAAGGCTACAAAGATAGCAGAAAAACTATTATCTACTCATTTAAACGAGACACCTTACTTGCGGTTACCTGACTATCACTTTGATCAACTTGAAAAAGGTATTTGTTGTCCTATTTGTCAAACATTTTATACTACCTTTACTTATACTTTACTATGTTCTGTCTGCGGTGGTGGAGAGGAAAAAGATACCGCTGTATTACGGGCCGTTGAAGAATATAAACTTATTTTTCCAACTAGCAAAATAACTACCAACATTATTTATGAGTGGTGTAACAAGATTTTTTCTAAGAAAATCATTCAAAAGATTCTTTCGAACAACTTTAAACCTACAGGTAAAGGCAAAGCTTCTTATTATGTAAATATTGATTAATCAGTAATATAAAAGCGGTGTTCCTACTCATTTCTTAGATTCCTTTCATCTTTTCATTACTGCTTGCACGGTTTCACTGGTTTTAGGCTTTATCCCCAGTCTTTAACGACCGCTCCTTCCTTTTTCACTGATTCCGGGCTTTATTCCTCTTCTTTAACGACCGCTCCTTCTCTTTTTCACTGATTCCGGGCTTTATTCCTCTTCTTTAACGACCGCTCCTATGCTTTTCACTAATTCTTGGCTGTCTTCCTCTCCTTTGAAGCCTTCTCAAACCTTATAAACTAACTTAAGCCTTACTTCAACACAAAGCGCATACATTTCATCTGTCAAGGGTTCTACCAACTTACAATTACTCAGAGTGAAAGCAAAGGCAAGATGCCTTTGCTAATCTATTTAGGTTTGAAATTTCAAGCTATTCTATTAATCTTTAGCCATATAAACACACATACTCAGCTTCAGCTGCGTTTCCTAGGTGCTTTTTCCGGTTATTTACTCCACTTTTTTTACTATTGAGCTGTATATCCACCATCAATGATTAAAACCGTACCCGTAACAAAGTCGTTCTCACTTAAAAACACCATCGCATGGGCAATTTCATCCACACTGCCAAGTCTACCAACTGGATGGTTTGCAACAAGGCCATCATAATAGTCGCCAAGTGCTTCCTTGTTAACCATTCCAGTTTCTACATAACCAGGACAAACAGCGTTCACTCTAATATTTCTCCCCGCATACTCATGTGCAAAAGACTTTGTTAAAATATTTACAGCGCCTTTACTGGCATTGTAGGCAAATACCCCAGCTTGACCAACGGTACCTAAAATAGAAGAAGTGTTTATTATAGAACCGCCTCCTGTTTTAAGCATTTCCACAATCGCATATTTAGCAGCATAGAATACACCATCTTGATTAACTGCAATGACTTTTTTGTAGTCTTCAGTAGACAGTTCATGTGTTTCTACCTGTTACAATCGCAATCTTACCGTTTAAATTAGTCATTAGAAAATCCTTCCTTATTTTTCGACTATTTCGTAAGTTTATCTATCCCAAGAATATCATTACAGTAGTCAGAAAACTGTGAGGAATGTCACTACGACTTTATTATATGGGACGGAAAAACCTAGGAATTTGGAATTTTGCTGTTATAGTAAAAAAGAGGATTTTTTCTTGAACTATCTAAAACGAATATAAAATTGATCGGATAGAGTCACTCAAATATCATTAAAAATCTTACAGTCGACATCTCATCCCTACCCGCTACACTTATTACACAACAGAAAGCGTTGTAATATGTTAAAATAACAACATTAAAACACCAAAAATCAGCAAGGAATCTGGAGTGAACATTATATTGGAAACAAAAAAAGCATTACCTGTTTTATTTGCCGTTATGTTTCTCGTCATGGTCGGGTTTGGGATCATTATTCCTGTGATGCCGTTTTACGTAGAAGAAATAGGCGCTTCTCCGACACAATTAGGGTTATTAATGGCCGTATATTCTGTCATGCAACTTCTATTTGCGCCGATGTGGGGACGAGTCTCTGACCAAATTGGGCGAAAGCCTGTGATGATGATTGGTATTTTTGGATTGGCATTATCCTTTTTCTTAATGGCCGTCTCCTCCACCCTATGGATGCTGTTTGCGGCAAGGATCATCGGAGGATTTTTCTCTTCTGCTAATATGCCAGCTGTTATGGCGTATGTAGCAGATATTACATCAGAGGAAGACCGTGGGAAAGGGATGGGAATCATTGGGGCCGCTATCGGTTTAGGATTTGTTTTAGGCCCGGCTATAGGCGGAATCTTTTCTCAGTCTGGTTTAAGCATCCCTTTTTACATAGCTGGTGCATTGTCTATTATTACGTTTCTATTTGTCATGTTCGTGTTAAAGGAATCTTTAAGTCCGGAACAACGCAACAAGCAGTTAAAAGAAAGAACTCCCTTGCTCCATGCTCTTAAAGGTCCTGTTTCCATTCTTTTCATTCTGCAATGGTTTGTCTCTTTGTCATTAGCTGGTCTAGAAGCGACCTTTGCTTATTTTGCTTATGAGAGAGCTAATTTAGGAGCTGTCGAGCTAGGTTACATCTTTATGATAATGGGGCTCTCAGGAGCGATTGTACAGGGTGGACTTGTAGGAAGATTAACGAAGAGATATGGCGAAGGATTAGTCATTCAGATTGGGATTGTGATTTCTGCCGTAGGCTTTTCCCTTATTTTATTGGTTGATAGTTTTTTAACGGCCGCTCTTTATTTGACGATTTTCGGGGTCGGTAACGGCTTTATTCGCCCGAGTGTTTCATCCTTGCTAACAAAAGCATCACCAACCGGATATGGCCGTACAACAGGGCTATTATCTTCTTTTGATTCACTTGGTCGAATCATCGGTCCTCCACTTGGAGGTTGGCTCTTTACGATTGCGATTGGGCTACCTTATATTTTAGGAATCGTTTTATCTGTTTTCGCCTTACTTTTATATCAAATTTATAAAGCAAAAACGAAAAGTTCCGTTCCAAGCACGTAAAAATTTATACGATTTTGACGTTTAAAGGTCTGATCTAAGAAGGGAATTTTCTTAGGCCAGACCTTTTTGCTGTTATCCTCAACGTTTCTGCTAAAGGAAACCAAGCAGTCCATCTACAAAACACGGTAGTAACCACCCGACTTCCTCCTTTTATTAAGGGAGGGAAGAAAGTGTGTAGTTGAATCGTCATACTTTTTAGGACATTACTTACGCTTCGATAACAAAAAAGCAATAAGCATCGTCTAACGTGACTGCACTCATTGCTTTTATATTATTGGTTTTATCTAAAAAATACTTTATCTACATTGTGTTTTGCCTTGAGTTCATTAATAATATACGTTTCATAGATCTCTCTATCAACAGGATCTTCAATCAAACAAACGTCAATTTTAGTAACTTCATCTCTATGCATTCTAATCGCGGATACATTATCCTCAAAATGTTTTTTTATTCTTGGTCTTAACTTCCTTGCCTTACCAACAAACAATAGTTCCTTGTTGTCGTTATAAAACATAAAAATACCACCCTTATCTCTAGGAATTAGGTGAAAGTCAGTAAATCCATAAATATTACTTAACTCTGGATTATCCTGTTTCGTAATGGTGACATTCGGTGTTGGAATCGTTATGTTTATCACTTAAGCTCACTTCCTCTTTCTATGCTGCTGTAAATACTATCATAAGTCTACATGTATTACCATTTTATGATACTTCTCAATGCAATGTCTATACAATGACATCTTCAAAGTGTTACCGAATAATTTCTTTTATTTATAATACCCACTTCTCTCTTTATTAACCTAGAAATACCACACAAAGCCCCCTATTTTTCACGTTTTCGCATCAATCAATGATTCATTACTTAATTTCAAAAATAGTGACAAAATACTTTATGCGCTTTTATCGATCATTTGTAATAAGTGACCTTAAATTCGCTTCTAACTGCACAAAACTAAAAAGTATTCATACGATTAATTCATTTTCAATTAAATCACTCGAATTTGTCCCTCTTAAGAAAATAAGGAGCAATAAATTGGGTAAACTACACAAACATAATGATTTTATTACCTTGGAGGTAGTCATCTAATGAAAGATAATAAGAAGGAAACTAACAAATTCATTTCTAATGAAGCCATACGTGGCAAGCCCTATTTAGATATTGACCGTGTTATCAATGAAGGCAAAACTGGAGGTGCGCTTTACAGGAAAAGAGATACGTAGGGCATTCTTAAAATTCATGAAAAGAAGGTTGATAACCTTTTTTTTCATGAATTTTTCTTGTTTGATCTGTACATTTACACTGTAGTTTATCTAATCAATTGTTTTAAAGAGGAATTTGTGTTGTATTCCGTTCGGTTACCAAGAATCATCGTTACACTATTAGTAGGAATGGCACTTGCCTTATCTGGTGCTATTTTACAAGGAATTACCCGAAATGATTTAGCTGACCCAGGCATCATTGGGATTAACGCAGGTGCTGGAGTAGGTGTAGCCGTTTACTTTTTATTTTTTCTCATTAAAGAAGGGATGTTTGTTTATTTACTACCCGTTGTGGCCTTTGTCTCTGCTTTTGACGGCCTGTGCTATCTATTTGTTCTCCTATAGCAGAACTACAGGTCTTCAACCAGTTCGTTTGGTGCTAACAGGTGTTGGATTTTCTATGGCGCTATCAGGTGTCATGATCCTTCTCTTTTCCTCCGTCGATCCTTTTAAAGTCGATTTTATCGCTAAATGGTTGGCCGGGAATATATGGGGCTCTGATTGGCCATTTATTTGGGCCATCCTTCCTTGGTTAGTGGTCCTTATTCCGTTTACTTTGTCTCGTTTATAGACAAAGTTAATACTTTAGATGAACCCCCTTGAGAAATTATCATTCAAGGGGTTTTGTGGTATCTGTAAAAGACCTCACTTACTTATGAGAAGGTTCTCCGTAACTTATTTAGGATTTCTACGCCTTTTACAAAAACAAAGCACTACTCCTTGTAGAGTAGTGCCTAATTGAAGTCTTATCTTTTTCAGTAGAAATATTAAGCTACTTTATTGTTCTCACTTTTATTCGTTTGCTTATTGAAAATCAATTGATCAAGCGCAAACATTTTACTACCATTGATGGCAATAAATACAGCCATCGCTAAGAAAGCTAAATCTAATTCATACCCAGCCGTTTGCCCATCACCTAAAAAACCAGCAGCTAATTTCACTTTAAAAATAGCTCCAATCATAACTAGTGATAATAAAACAGACACGATCCTAGTACCTAAACCAATGACTAATGCGAATCCACCAACCAACTCTATTAATGCTACAACATAGGCCAATCCACCAGGTAAGCTAATGCTATCAAACCATCCAGCAATGTTTTCAATTCCGCCTTGGAATTTAACTAATCCGTGTATAAAAAAACTCATTCCTAAAATAACTCGTAACATCAACGTACTTGCCTCAAATTTATTTATCATTTTAGCTCCTCCAAATTTATTATTTTTAACATCAACCGCCCAATACTCGCATCGTTTTTAACAATCAATTCAGCCAAAGCGACTAAAATTTCCACACAGGAAAACTTTAGATAAAAAAATAACCATATAACGACTTTAATTAGTTTCTTTATACGAATATTTATTATCTATAAGTTAACAGCTTTCGTTGTAGATTGTCAACCTTTTTTTTGCTAAGATAGAATTATGTTTTTTATTAAGAAACATTAGAGGTGAATAACTTGGAATTAGGATCAAAAATTCGTGCGATACGAAATAGGAAGAAAATCACCATTGCTCAAATGTGTGAAGGTACTGGACTTTCAAAAGGATTTATCAGCAATGTCGAAAACAATAACACCTCTCCATCGATAAACACGTTACAAACAATATCAAGTTTTCTTGATGTACCTTTACCCTATTTATTGTTAGAAAAGAAACAGCATATGCGGGTAGTTAGAAAAACTGAAAGAACATACTCTACCTTTAACACCTTGAAAATAGAGCATTTAACATCCAAAGGTGGGCTAAGAATGATGCTAGTTGAATTTCCTCCTGGTGCTTCAATGGGTGAAGCAAATGCCCACGAAGGAGAGGAATGCCATTTAGTATTAGAAGGAAAAGTCTTTGCAGAGCAAGGCGAAGACTCGATGATTATTGAAGAAGGGGATTCCTTCAGTTGGAACGCAAGTGTACCGCATTTCGTTAAAAATATTGGAGATGGAAAAGCGGTCGTGTTAATTTCAACCTATTCAGATACCGAACTTAATGACGTTCTTTAAGAATTGTCAAGCCAAGGTTCCTGACAGCCTTCGAAAACGGCGATCAGGAACCAAAGCATTTCTCCTAAAACAGGAGAAAAAAGACGGGCAAAAGATTCCTTTGTTCTTAAGATGAGCCGTGGTTCCTTATAAAGGAGCCGTTAAAACTACTACTATCGAGTAAGTCTTCCTTATCCATCCTTTGCCTTCTCACACAATAAATCAATGATTTCTTGACCAATTTGACCCGAGCTAAATGTGATAAGCTTTGTTGAGTTTCGGTAAGGTTACTCCAGTGAGAAGATAAAGAAAATGTAGCCAACGATTGGAAAGAAGAAAAGCATATAAATCCAGAGAAGCGTTCTATAGGATGAACGGTTTTCTAGCATCAGTACATATGAAATAGAAAGAAGCGAAATGACTTTCACATTGCTTGAGTATCCATAAAAAAAGCAGAAAAGTAGAATGTATTCTAGGACTAAATTACAAGTCCGCTTTATCTGAATTCCTCTATTCATTTTATGAGATTTAAGTTTAGAAAAAGCACCATGTAAAGATTGGTGCTAAGACATTCATTCGATGTAATTTTTTCTAGAGAATTTTCTTACCTTGAACAAGTCGCACAATAATTAGGATTAAAGCGACCGCTAGTAAGATATGAATAATATTCCCCAAAAACCCTGCTACTGCACCTATTAACCAAAGTGCTAGTAACACTAAAATAATTGTCCAAAGCATTTGAATTCCTCCTCCAACTATTATTAAATTAACAATGTGTTTAATAGCTATGTACCCATCAATGATCCGATTAAACTTAGTTGCCATTCTATTTATAAGAAAAAACAAAAAATAAGCTTGATCATACTCACGCTGCAATAAGCCATGAGATGAAAATTGGAAATTTTTTTGGTATGCTTACTTCTGCTTATTCTCTCCTCCCCCCTAATTTCAAAAATGCCTTGTTATTTTGCCTTTTTACGTGTATTTGACTCTATGAAAGGGAAAGGAACATAAAACTAAGTCAATCAACCTTAGGGGGGCTATTATGTGGATTAAACACCCATTCTTCAAATATGTATCTGGTATCGCTTTGGTGTTATTAATCACCTACTTATTAGGAGAAATTCAATTTATAGTTAGTCCAATTAAACATTTCATTACAACCCTTTTTTTCCCTTTAATTTTTGCTGGCCTTTTGTACTATATATTAAAACCAGTCGTCCATTTTCTTTCAAAAACTAAATATATTCCGCGAACATTAGCCATTTCACTTGTATTTTCAGTAATAATAGGGGGGATGGTTGGAGGAGGATTTGCTATAGGTGGAACCATTGAGAATCAGGTTATACAATTCGGAGAAGAGATTCCAGGAATAATAGAACAAAATGAAGAACAGACAAAACAAATTATTAATAAAAATAATTTTGGCCTTTTTTCTTATGAAGAAGTAAAACAAAAGCTCATTACTTACATAGGAAACCAAATTGAAAACTTAAATGATGATGTAGCTAATATGTTATCAACACTCACTAACTTTATAACTGTCATGATACTTGTTCCATTTATTTTGTTTTACTTTTTAAAGGATGGTCACCGGTTATTGCCTTTTCTTTTAAACTTCCTACCTGAAAAACATATGGAAGAAGGAAAAAAGTTACTTTATGATATGGATAAGACACTATCAACATATATTTCCGGACAAATGATCGTTGCAGTTGTGAATGGTGTGCTAATGTACATTGGCTACCTTATAATTGGCTTAGACTATGCTTTAGTATTAGCATTTATTGTCGTAATCACAGCAGTTATTCCGATTATAGGTCCAGCGTTAGCGATACTACCGGCAATTGTGATCGCTCTTATGAACGACCCCTTTATGGTCGTCAAGATTTTGATTCTATTAATCATTGTCCAACAATTAGAAGGAAACTTTGTTTCGCCACGAATCATCGGAAACAAACTATCAATACATCCATTGACCGTTATATTATTATTACTAGCGGCTGGGAGTCTATATGGATTTATTGGTATTTTAATTGCTATTCCTGTCTATTCTTTACTAAAGGTAGTAGTTAAAAATTTATATCGTTTCTATCGGCTACGACTTGCTTAATAAAAGGTGCCTGACGCTATAACCAGCGTTAGGTTAACCAACATCTTGAACTGCTTGTTAAAGCATCTGGACATAGCAAGGATTATGACAGGTATGTGATTACCATTCGGGTAGTGGTAATCATATTGTTGCTTTATCACTATTTATGTTACGGTTCAGCGAATAACATCTAAACATAAAGTTTTTATATTCATATAACTAGCATCCCAACAATATTGTGAGATCTAAATAATCAGCTCGGAATGCATTTAATAACACATATATGTAAATAGTTATTTACATTATTTTTTGCATTTGGTAAACTTTTTAATACAAAGGAAACATTTTAACCTATAAGGCATATGATTCATTAAATAAATAAGAAATAAAATTCTATCCTAAAAAAAGAACTTCCCAAATTTTTTTACCGAAAAAGTTTCCCTATGGCAAAAAATATAACTTAGGGAAAAATAGAACTAAGGAGGAGTAGTAAATGACATTTGTAAAAAATATAAGATTGTTTCCAGCTTTAATCGTTTTAATGCGTTTTCTTTTTGGAATAGGATGGTTATTAGCAGGGGTAACTAAACTTACTGAAAAATCATGGTTTAAAGAACCTGGTTTATTCTTGAGAGAGTATCTGATGGCTTCCTTACAAAATTCTAATGTCCCAATCTTTTATAAAATTTTCGTGGAGAATGTAGTTTTAGAGCATGTGATGATTTTCAACTATGTTATACCAATTGCTCAAATTATACTTGGCCTATTTCTAATAGTAGGTTTATTCACCATACCTTCTATCCTTATTTGTCTCTTTATGCACATTAATTTTATCCTTTCTGGAAACATGAATGTAATTAGCCTTATCCTTTATACAAATGCATTTTCATTAATTATTTTCAGAAAAAGTATCTATTACTTCAGTCTTGATAAATATTTTAATTTAGAAACTTTATTTGGTATTAATCTAAACAAAAGAGAAACAACCGCCTCTTCACCTTCAAAAAAAGAAAATTTACTTAGTAACTCCTAAATCATATTAATTAAATATGTTTATTAGCATTATAGTAATCCAATAAAGCAAACCAATAATATTCGCTAATACAAAACCATATAATAAAATTCTGGTAAACTTCAATATTATTACTCCCTTACTTATTAATCTTATTAATCTTATTAATAACCCTTAATAATTGCATTCTAAAGTCACTTTATTTTATCAGCTTTGTCCTATTTATGGTACGATTCACTGTAATGAATCTAAATGAGGTTTCTATTATCTTTTAACTTATCAATAACGTATAAATAGCGTATTAAAACTCCCAAATAACGTAGCAATAGCGTATAATTAGATTATTAATTAATATATTAAGGATGGTGAAATGATTTGTACCAGCTTAAATTTAGTTACTCGCAATCAATTGTAAAAGACTTGATGTCAATAGAACGTTCTCGTGCAATCGTTGAATTAGTGCCTATACCAGCACATATCGAAAGCGATCTAAAAGAACAAGCTAAATTAAAAATGAAGCTATAACAAATAATAGCAGTAAACCTCCACTAATTGCGAAAACAGGTCAATCCATTTTTGACTTGTCACTAAGTAATTTCATATCAAGTATCTCCAATCCATTTTTTAGTTACTATGATAATCATGACACTATTGAACATTCCGTCAGTAAAACGGTCATATAATCTGTTAGCTATCAATTTGTTAAGATCACTTTTGTGAAAGGCTACTTACTGAGAAGTCACTTTAATGCTTTAAGAGCTTGTTCAGTTAAATAGTAGATAAAGTAGTGAATATCTATTCAAATTTATTATAACTTCTATACTACCCGAAAATCTGTCATTAAAAAGGGATTGAGATACAACATTTCACTAACGTCCCACGTATTTTACCCTTTCATCAACTTGAAAAAAGGTCCTGCCTAAGTAGCAGAACCTTTTATTGCTATTAGCCGACTTTTTTCTCTACAGACCCCGCTATTTTCGCATTTTCATAGAAATTAGTGAAATAATCATTTGTCTCCGCTACGACGACTTTCCAAAGAAGAAGAAGCGCAATTAAGTTTGGAATCATCATTAACGCATTCGCCATATCAGCAAATGCCCAGACCGTTGCAAGGTTTGCAACTGTACCAAGACCACAAGCGGCGATGTAAACAAGGCGGTAACCGGCAATTCCTTTAGATCCAGCTAGATATTCAAAGCATTTTTCCCCGTATACATACCAACCAACAATCGTTGAGAAACCGAAGAAGATGACCGAGAAGGAGACAATATATTCACCAGCTACACCAAGAACAGAAGCAAACGCTGCACTCGTTAATGCTCCACCCTCAAGTGATGCTTCATGAGTTACGCCAGACAGTAAGCCACCAGACGGATCCCAGAAACCTGTAATGAGAAGGGTTAGACCAGTCATTGTACATACAATAATTGTTACGATAAATGTACCAGTCATCGCGACAAGAGCTTGTTTAACAGGATGATCTGCACGTGCATTACCAGCAATCAACGCTGCAGTACCTAGACCTGCCTCATTTGAGAAGATACCACGAGCAACCCCGTTACGAATGGCCTCGGAGACAACAACACCTAGGAAACCACCGGCTGCCGCTACAGGGTTAAAGGCATAATGGAAAATAAGCTCAAAAGCTGGAATAATCATATCAAAATTTAAAATCAGAATTAATATAGCTCCACCCATGTAAAGGAAAGCCATAATCGGGACAAAGAAACTTGCGACCGTACTAATGCGTTGAATCCCACCAAAAATAATGACACTAACAAGCACTACTAAGATTAAGCCTGTTACCCAGTTTGCCATTCCAAAGCTATTACTTGTTACATCAGCAATGGTATTGGACTGCACACTGTTTCCAATACCTAAAGCGGCAAACGCACCAAATAAGGCAAAGGCAATAGCAAGTAATTTATATTTTTTCCCAAGCCCGCGTTCAATGTAATACATCGGACCACTTGAATATTCACCTTGGTCATTCTTTACACGATATTTCACTGCAAGCAAGGCCTCTGCATACTTTGTAGCCATCCCTAGTAAACCAACAATCCACATCCAAAAGATGGCACCAGGGCCACCAAGTGTGATAGCCGTTGCGACACCCGCAATGTTCCCGTTACCAATTGTCGCAGCAAGTGCAGTCATAAGGGCCTTAAAATGACTTACATCCCCTTCAGCAGCTGCATCCTTACTATCCTCTTTCCCAAATCCAATTTTGAATGCATAGATGAGACGGCGGAATTGCAAGCCTTTTAAAACAAAAGTTAAAAATAAGCCTGTCCCAAACAATAAAATTAAACTCGGTGGACCCCATAATACATTGTTAATTTTCCCTAATATTTCTAAGACCTCCATACCACCACTCCTAATAGATAACGCTTTCAATATATGATAATACATTTATATGTGTTATTCTAACATAATGTAAGAAGCTTATGTTTGTAAACATCCACAAATTGTAAGCGCTTTATTTGTGTTTTATAAACAAAGACTATTTTTTTACTATAGAAAAGAAGGTGTTTACATATGAACGAATTAAAAAATCAATCATTCTATCGTCAATTTGATTCGTTAGAAGATTTTGTTGATGCAATTAGCGAACGCTTACAATGTCCTGTAACAATTGAAAATTCCAATCATCATCTCCTTGCCTATAGCTCGCATGCGAACAGCACAGACGTTGCTCGGATTTCGACTATTATCGGACGGCGTGTACCTGAGCGTGTCATTAACCGCTTTTGGAAAGAAGGCGTCATCCCAGCGCTTAACCAAAGTGATGAACCAATTGTCATTCCTCAAATCAATGATATTGGGTTAGGTAACCGAGTAGCCGTCTCTATCCGTAAAAATAACGAAGTACTTGGTTATATTTGGGTACTGGAAGTTGGTCGTACCCTGACGAAAGAAGACCTCACAGACTTAAAAATAGCTGCTAGCAAAGCTAAAAATCAATTGCTTCAGCTCAATTTACAAAAGAAAAAGAAAGAAAAAAATCATCAAGAACTCCTCTGGCAAATGATTACCGGAGATGAAAGAAATCACATGATCATAGCAGATCAGCTCTCAAGAATTGGCTTGAAATCAAAACAGCCGTTAGCGATCCTTTTATTTACATTTGCTTCGATGGATGATGAACTCTATAAAAAATTAACCTATATAGCAAAGACGATGCAAAAGATAAATATCTTAATTCAAACCGTTGATGAGAATCAACTCGTTTTTCTTGTATCTCCTCTGTCTCAAACAAATGATTTCCATAAGAAGATAAAGGATTTTATTGATACATTTAAAGCTCAAGTAAAAGAACGCTTCGGTATTTCTGAGATTTGTTCTGGATGTGGCTATGCCTATGAAAATTATGAATCGATTAAAAGAAGTTATGACGAAGCAACCAAAGTAATGGCTCTTAAACAGACATTTACCAAAGAACTTTCCGAAGCAAATTTCTATCATGAGCTTGGTATTTTCCGTTATATAGATCTCCTAAAACAAACGGAGGAATTACAAGGCATAAGTGTTAATCCAGCGATTGAAAAACTTCGAACCTATGACTTAAATAATCGCACCAATTTACTTGAAACATTAGATGTAATCCTTGATAAAGATGGGCACATGAATGAGGCAGCTAAGGATCTCCACTGTCATGTCAACACGCTAAACTATCGTTTGAAACGGATTCAAGAAATTACAGCGATTGAATTAAAAGATCCTGCACAAAAAATTGGGCTCTATTTAGATATGAAGCTTTTTCGTAAACATTAACTATCAAATCTAACGATTTGTTAAAAACAACAAAAAGACGTTTATAGATTTGATCTTTTACACAATGCGCTTCTCCATTTGTGGATTTATACTAACATATAACAAATTCAAATCCCTTTTAGGAGGACGACATAATGATTATTGGTATTCCAAAAGAAATTAAAAATAATGAAAACCGTGTAGCCATCACTCCAGCTGGTGTTGTTGCACTTACAAAGAGTGGACATGAAATTTTAATAGAGCAAGGTGCTGGAATTGGGAGCGGTTTTGAAGATACAGATTACTTGACAGCTGGTGCAGCAATTATTCCTGAAGCAAGTGATGTGTGGGCAAAAGCTGAAATGGTGATGAAAGTGAAAGAACCATTAAGCTCTGAGTATGGTTACTTCCGTAGTGGCTTAATTCTATTCACATACCTACACTTAGCTGCTGAGCCTGAGCTTGCTAAAGCACTAGTTGATAGGGGCGTCATTGCTATTGCATATGAAACAGTAGAAGTAAATCGCACACTTCCACTGCTTACTCCAATGAGTGAAGTAGCGGGTCGGATGGCCTCACAGATCGGTGCACAATTCCTTGAGAAGTCAAAAGGTGGAAAAGGTATTCTTCTATCTGGTGTCCCAGGTGTGAAACGTGGAAAAGTAACGATTATCGGTGGTGGTGTCGTTGGTACAAACGCGGCTAAGATCGCTATTGGACTTGGTGCAGATGTCACGTTAATGGACTTAAGTGCAGATCGTCTTCGTCAGCTTGATGATCAATTCGGTAACGACATCCAGACTCTGATGTCTAACCCACTAAACATCGCTGAAGCGGTTAAGGACTCAGATCTTGTCATTGGTGCAGTTTTAATTCCTGGAGCAAAAGCACCTAAGCTTGTAACCGAAGACATGATCAAGTCAATGTCACCAGGTTCTGTTGTCGTTGATGTAGCGATTGACCAAGGTGGTATTATTGAGACGGTTGACCAAATTACAACACATGATAACCCAACTTACACGAAGCACGGAGTTGTTCATTATGCCGTTGCGAACATGCCTGGGGCTGTTCCACGTACATCCACTATTGGATTAACAAACGTAACAATTCCTTATGCTTTGCAAATCGCAAATAAAGGGGTAGGAAAAGCAGTAGCTGAAAATCCAGCACTAGCTCTTGGTGTAAACGTTGCAAACGGCGCTGTTACATATAATGCTGTAGCTCGTGATCTAGGATATGAATTACTATCTGTAGAGGATGCCCTTCGCAAAACTACACTTCTAGCTTAGGGACTCCTTAATATAGCATGAAATAGCCCCTCTCCGTCTCATGATGGAGAGGGGCTATTAAACGAACGAAACATAAGTAAAGGGAGTCCGTCAAATGAAAACAAGTAGTTTTAGAAATACATATGCACAAATCTCATTAGAGGTCATTAAAACAAATGCAGCTACTTTCAAAGCTTGGTTAAAACCAGACTGCAAATTAATGGCTGTCGTTAAAGGAGATGGGTATGGACACGGAGCAGTTGCATCGGCAAAAGCGGCTCTATGTGGTGGCGCTACCTACTTAGGTGTAGCTATTTTAGATGAAGCCATTGAACTTCGTGAAGCGGGTATTGAGGCACCAATCATTGTTTTAGGCTACACCGCACCAGTAGCTCTTAAAGAGGCAATTAGACAAAACATCACGTTAACGGTGTTTTCAACTGAAGTTCGCGATGCTCTACTTGAGCTTGCACGAACTGAAACGACACCTATCAAAGTACATATTAAGACTGAAACTGGCATGGGTCGAATAGGCGTACAAACAATAGAGGAACTGCTAGAACTCTCAATTCCACTTTCTAAGCATGAAAATATCGAAGTAGAAGGGGTGTTTACTCACTTTGCCGAAGCCGATGTACCTCATTCTTCTTACACAGATGAACAATTTGATAGGTTTATTGCCTTCATTCGCACACTAGAAAATAACGGAATGACTATCCCTATAAAACATTGTTGCAATAGCGCTGGGACTCTTCTGCACAGAGACAAACATCTGGATATGGCTCGAGTTGGCATTAGTTTGTATGGGCTAAAACCAGATGCAGCTCTCCACATGCCAATTGAACTTAAACAAGCGATGCGACTCTATTCAAGTATTATTTCCTTACGCAAGCTGCCAGAAGGATCAGCAATTAGTTATGGCCGAACCTATACATTATCAGCTGAACGCACAGTTGCCACCTTGCCTATTGGCTATGCAGATGGCTTATCTCGTGCACTATCTAACAATGGCTTCGTGTTTGTCCGTTGGAAAAAAGCACAGATTATTGGCCGGGTTTGTATGGACCAAACGATGATTGATGTCACTGAGGCTTCCGATGTCCAAATAGGAGATTGTGTTGAGTTTCCTATTGATGAAATGGCCGAATCAACTGGAACGATTAATTATGAAATTGTGTGTGCTGTTAGTAAGCGGGTTCCAAGGTATTATGAAAAGCTCTGAATATGACCTTAGAGCTTTTTATGTTTATATTCAGATTTTCCCTATCACTACAGCATTATAGTCTATTCAAATGAAAAATTTCACATCAATAAATTCTTCCATACAATCTTATCGCTTGTTTTGTTTTTCATGTTGTAAAGAAACCCAATTCCCCTTAAACACGGGTTCATAAGCTAGCGAAGGAGTCACTTTCTTAAAGAGAATATATAAAGAGCTGAAATATCCAATTTCCATACTAAAGTTATTTCAGCCTTTTCTGTCCTTACCAACTTCATTCATCAATAAATGAAGTTGGTAATACAAAAACCTCATTTACTTATAATACGGTTCTCCTTAGTCTATCTAAATGAGGTTTATTTAGATTTTCCATTTGAAAACGGAATTACTATTGGAAACTCTTCTACTAAAGGACCATATTTTATGGAATACTAAACTTCTTAAAAAACAACATGAACAATAAAAAGCCAGTTGTTTATACGGACCTAAACAACTGGCTTTCCTTGTAAAATGAATTTTCTTAAATCTCCAATCCCTTATTAGTAGACTTTTAGTGTAAACCTTTATGACGAACTGGTTTTAGGATGATCGCTATTACGACGGTGGAATGGATTGAGCCTTTTGTCTAACATAATTTCATTTTACGTAATTAGATGTAGGAAAGGGTCGGTACTCAGTTCACCATTGACCGAGAGAAACCGCCCTCTTAGATCTTATATTAGCATTTAGAGGAACTACTTCCTACAATGATTAATAAAATAAACAACACAACAATTAATATAAAGCCGTGCCCACGAGTAGGAGCGGCGGCATAACCATATCCATAAGCAGGGGCAGTATAAGGTGCATCCGTTACGCCAGCCACCATAGTAGGGGGTATATTGGGCGGTACATTGGCTCCTGCCATTATAGTAGGGTGGATGTTTGGCGGTACATTGGCTCCTGCCATCATAGTAGGGTGGATGTTTGGCGGTACATTTACATTACCATACATATTCTCAGCACTTCCTTTTCGGTTAGTATATTTACACAACATTATACTCACCTAGTTGAAATATGAACCTGTCTGCCTACTAAATGGGTGGATGTTACCGTTTTTATTAAAAAATCAAACATGGCAAAAAATTAATCATTAATGTTTATTCAGATAAAACTGATAATGAATACTGGAGATGGAACAAAGATTATGGTGTATGACAGTTTTTAAATTTTTATAGGAGGTGCGATCACTTTGTAAAGTTAAAAGCTTATGCATCGTTGCAGATATTCTTGTGATTACATTTGCTAAGTATGCGGGCTGTGTACTTTCTGGAAACCTTTGTGAATTTAAAAATTGTATCATCTGTTCAGCGGTCATGATACCCAACCCATGTCCAAAAAACGTTCCATCGCTTAACACGACGGCGTTTTCTCCTCGATACCATGGCGTATTTGGATAAAAATCAGGATTATTAAAATACACAACATCCCCGGGCAAAAAACGATTCGAATAGAAGGAGTCTAATTCTAAGTTAGGATCTGTATGCCAACTGTATAAATAGAGGTTTTGAAAAATAGCATCAAAACGACGTCTCCCGATACTTTTTAAGATGGCCTGGTAATAGATAATAATGATTGCAGTCGCGCATTCAAATGCATAAAGGGAGCCGTTCCGATAAATGTCTAGAATGGCGTCAGATGGCTTGACACCTGACCTTAACAAAAACCCTCCAGCATACGTTAAAGTCCAGGATGAAGGATTACAACGAGCATTTTCAAAGATGGTAAAACACTTGACTTGCATTCATTTCTTTTGCGCTTTCCATAATATTTTTTCGAATGTCGATTTCAAATCTAAGTTCATTCATGGAAGGATAGGAAAACAATTCAGGAGAATCAAGCATTTGTTTAATGTTTACTCTTTCTACCCTTCCGAAGTCCATCGTGCTATCTAATGAAAACGGCCTTCCAGCTACTTGTATCATGTCATTCCCCATTTCAATTGATTCGAAGAGATGGTTTCTTCGACAAATTTCTTCTCTAACGCTTCTTTCTTGGAATCATCAAGCAATATATGGCATCTATATCTAATTTTATGATAAGGAGGGGGAATACTTGCTACTGGGTTTTACTGTAGGTTCGGCTTTAGAGTATAGTTTTTACAGGAATAAGTGGGGGGAGAGCTGTAGATACGTGGACAGAGGAAAAGGTTGCCCCTCCTACTTTACAAACAATTAAGTTAATTTTTTATTTTTTCCTCTTTCATTGATTGTAATAAACATATAAAAAGACAAGCCAAATCCTAATTAAAAATAGGTAGGCTTGTCTTTTTATTCTTTGGTCTCTAATCTCAACTGAAAGTTTTTCCAGTGCTTCTTAACCTGAATTTCCATGGGGTTTTTTATGACACGGTTCTGTACTCTTGATACATAGCTCAAGGAGTTTCCGTGCTCCCCTCTTATTTAAACTAGTGCAAATATTTTTTATAAAATACTCTCCTGTATAATTTAAGAACGACGTAGAAATATGTAGTAGTTACATACGCATTCCATCTTTCTCTTGAATACTGACTTTAAAGAATAAAAACCTCATTTACTTATGATACGGTTCACCCCTCAAAATCCGAAATGCCCGGTAAATCTGCTCCACCAATACCAACTTCATCAATTGATGTGGAAACGTCATCTTAGAAAATGAGAGATTTTCATTTGCCCGCTTCAGCACATGATCACTTAATCCAAGTGATCCCCCAATCACAAAGGCAATCTTGCTTTTTCCGTATGTTGCTAACTTATCGATGTTATTAGAAAGCTGCTCAGAGGTAAGCATTTTCCCTTCTATTGCTAGAGCGATCACATGCGTATCGGGGTGGAGTTTTGCGAGAATTCGTTCTCCCTCTTTGTCTTTAATTTGTAGCATTTCAGCTTCACTTGCTTGTTCTGGTGCTTTCTCATCGGCTACTTCTATCATTTCGATTTTCGCATAGGCACTTAATCGTTTCGTGTATTCTTCTATGCCTTGTTTCAGATATTTTTCTTTTAATTTCCCCACTGTTACAATCTGGATATTCACAATGTGTATAACCTCCTATAATCTTATCCACAGTAGTTATCCACATATCAACAGCATTGATTTTTTTATGGGCTCACCCTGTAGATGGCATCGTTTTCACAAAAACTACAAACTGTGGATAACGTATCGTTGTTTGTACCTGCTTTATCCACGATAGGTGCTGATTCTTGTTCGTCTACCGTCATATCAATCGCTAATTCAATATGTTCATTACATGCAAAATACATTTTTAATCGTCCTTTCTTTTTTAGCGTGTCTATTATATCATACCCATATATTCGATTGTGGATAAAAGTAATCAACAGCTGTTTGTAAGAAAAAACGGCGCTAGCCGTCTTTTCTTATAAACAATGAGCGGAACCACTGCTTCTTAAGTAACGACAAGTGGGTTTCTCATCGTTTGACGCGCATTTGCCACTCTTGAGTAGTCTGTCACATGCTTCATTGAAACGCATTCAATGTTTAATTTTATACTAAAAAAAAGCAGCATCAGAGACGCTGCTTCTTTCTCTTTAAAAGCTTTGTTGCTCAGCTAATTGGACCTGAACGGTTTCACGTGCACCATTACGATAAATGGTTACATCTATTTCGTCACCAATCTTAAGTTCTGTATACAGGTATTTCCGCAAATCATGCCCGTCATTGATCTCTTGTCCATCAATTTCAACGATCACATCGTAGTCTTGTAAGCCAGCACGATCCGCCGGAGACGTTGGTGAAACGCTTGTAATCACAACTCCCCCTTTAATATCTTCAGGAAGTTTCAACGTTTCTTGCCAGTATGCACTTGGAATTTCACTTAACGAGCGGATACCTATACCCATTTGTGGTCGTCTTACCTCTCCAATGCTTTCTAGATCTTCAATAACTGGAATCGCTATTTCTGTTGGAATCGCAAAACCAATTCCTTCAACCGAACTTTGTGCAATCTTCATCGAGTTAATACCAATTACTTGACCCTCAATATTTACGAGAGCGCCACCACTATTACCAGGATTAATCGCAGCATCTGTCTGTATGACTTCTGCATACCAATCAATTTGACCATTTCCTGTTAAATCAACAGGAATGCTTCGTTCCGTTGCACTAATAATACCTTGTGTAACTGTACTAGAGAATCGAAGCCCTAGTGGATTTCCAATTGCTAGCGCTGGTTCACCTACACGAAGCAGATCAGAACCTCCAAAATCAGCGACTACTTCAATGTCACTGCCATCAATCTCTAGAACAGCTAAGTCTGTAATCACATCACTTCCCAACAGTTTTGCTGGAATACGCGTACCATCAGATAGGCTAACCTCAATTTCATTGGCACGGTCAATTACGTGATGGTTGGTAACGACATACGCACGATCGCCACTTTTTTTATAAATAACACCCGAACCAGTGCCCTCATTTCCCTCTTGTGAAAAAAGGCTTGATTGTTGCATATTGATCACACCGACTACAGCATCTGACACTTTATCTACGGCTTGAGTGACATCGGAATTCACATCAACATTAACCGTTTGTGAAAGTCCCTCTTGTGGCGAGTTTATTTCAGAGATTCCTGAAATCTCACTATCATTATTAATTTGATAAGGTAATAGTCCAATATTTGAAAGAAGTGGAATTGAAAATAAAACGACTAATCCACCTACTACCGCTCCAATAAAAGCAGATAGTCCTGATCCTCGATTGGGCCCACGACGTCGTCTTCCTGTTTCGGTTTCGGTTTCTTCAACATGCTCATCATAGTATCCCATTACATTGACACCTTCCTTTTTTCTGTATAATTAAATGTTCGAAAAAGGTAAAGCACTGGCATTACTACTGCATCGTAGAAAAACAGTAGCTACGCTAAAAGGGTTGCTTATAATTTTTATTATATTAATTATTTCATGAAATACTAGTATCCTGCTCGCTTTCCCTTTATTTTTGATACTTTTTATATAATTACCAACAAACATGACAGATAATCTTGTAAAAAAGCGATTTAATTATTTTTTCATACTTGTGGGTCGGATCGCACAAAATACCCCTCGTTTTATTAAATTTCCTGTTACGTATAATTGTCTACCCTAAAAAAACCCCACTAAACGTGGGGACTATAAGACAAAAATCGTAGTTGTTTACATCTTATGAAACAACAGCTAATGCTGTTGGATGGTGGGGGTCGGTATCATATAGTTCAAATTGCTCTCCTACAGCCATCCCTTGCTCTTTTAGCACTTGTTCAACGGAAAGTCTAGCTAAGTCTTTCAAGTTGTTGTCTAAGCTTAAATGAGCTAAATAAATACGACTGGTCTTATCGCCAATACATTCGGAAAGCGCCATGGCAGCATCTTCATTGGATACATGACCAACATCGCTTAAAATGCGACGCTTAATGCTCCACGGATACTTACACATCCGTAACATATTGGTGTCATGATTCGATTCAAAAATAAACATATCTGCATCTTTAATTGTCCCTTTGATTCTCTCACTGACATAGCCCATATCAGTAGCTAGCACTAGTTTTTTCCCTTCATGATGGAAAGAGAAAAACATCGGTTCTGCCGCATCATGTGAAACACCAAATGATTCAACATCAAGGTTTCCAAATGATTTCACTTCATCTATTCCAAAAATGAATTTTTGCTCATTTGCTAGGTTGCCAAGATGGCTATTCATTGCTTGCCATGTTTTTTCATTCGCATAAATAGGTAATTTATGCTTTCTGGCAAAAATGCCAACTCCCTTTATATGATCAGAGTGTTCATGACTTACTAAAATCCCTGTTAAGTCTTTTGGATCACGGTTAATCGATTGAAAAAGCTCGTCCATTTTCTTGCCACTCAATCCTGCATCTATTAATAAACGCTGCTGTTCCGTTTCTACGTAAACGGCGTTACCGGTACTTCCACTTGCGAGTACACTAAAGCGTAATGTCATATTTTATTCATTCCCCTCTACAATCTAAGTCGACTTAAAAGAAGAGTCAACCTTAAGCATCTTTAGGTCAGTTGTTGCACGGTCCCTCCCGTTGCATGAACGAGATAAATTTGCCCGTCTACTGTCACACGCCACATCGGCGCAAACACTTGAACATCATCGGTTGGACTAAAAAAACTATAATAACCAAACTGAACATTCGTAATCGTCTGGTTCATTCGTATTAATTGGTCGTTGAGTAAAATCTCAATTGCCTTTAAGCTAGACAAAATTTCGCGGTCTTCGCCTTCTTGATCTTCAAATTGAAAAAATCTTTGCTGATAACTAGTCACCCGTTGTTGATTGTCAAGATTCAAAATCAATGGTTGATCTTCCAATGTATAAGCCATCTTACCTTTATAAATCTGATATAAATACACTCTATTCTTTTCGGAGTCATACCCACCAAAGCGATAGTTATCGCCCTCAAAAATATAGGTTGATAGAAACGTTTCAAGCACCGGTGATATTTGTTCAAGTGGTAACTCAAACGGTTCTTCTAGCACCGACATCGCCGTGTATTCATCGATAAGCTGAACCTCTTGCTTTTCAAGAGCTGGAACCTGATTAAGTGATAATTTAAGTAACTTTCCAATAACAAGCAGACCAGATAAATCTTCTTCTGGCAATTCATTTTCAATGGTCACATTATTTTCTTTTAAAACTTCTTGTATGGTCGCTTCTGTGATCATACTAATTTGATTAACATTATTTGTCTCAATCAGTTGCCAAGTTAAGAAGACATTAATAAATAAGAAGGTTATAATGAAGATCGTCTTTGTTCTACTCCAATCCATTAGAACCTCCTTTCTCAAAAGTTACTTTTTGCCAATGGTTTCTATAGTAGGCAAACCAGTGTGGCTCTACCGTAACAAATGACGTCGTTCTCGCAACTAGTTCATAACCAACTACAACTTTCGTTAACTGTTTTGGATCAAAGAACTCCTGCTGTTTTAACTGTTCCAGTACTTTTTCTCCAGATGGTAAATGAACTTGTTCACTTACATCAATTGGCGTATTATCTAATTCAAAAAGGGGACGAGTATAATTAACAACTTGATTACCTGACCTGCTGATATCAAGCGACATCGAACCTTGTCCTTCAAAATTCATAACAGGATATCCATTTACATGCAGGATAAACGACGCATCATCACGGGTATCGATCGACTGCCAATTAGCTAAAAGATATTCGTCTGACCACCCTCCATGTCCATTAACAAACTCATAACTGCTTTGAATAATATGCTTACTATTTCTTTCTTTAGAGTCAATAAAAGCTGGATTAATATATTCCATAAATAAGCCGTTATTTTGCATCGTTATGATTCGATTGCCATCTGTATAGGAATCTTCTCCATCTGATTGCTGATAATACTTAACAGAACCAGGATCGGTAAATAGCGTCTGTTTGTAAAACTCTGTCGATAATGAAGACGTTTGAAAAGATAGCCGCGCAACTTTAACTGGCTCAGTTGGAACGTAAACAGCTGCAGTAAGTTTTGTTGAATTGGACGATGTTGGTTCAAGCACGGTTCTCATCTCTATATATTCATTAAAAGGTTCAGAAAACGTAGCTAATTCGGTTGTCGAAAGATTCGTTCCTAACTCAACCACTCGCTCTTCTTCAACTGATAGCAATTGCATATGGACATTTCCACCTGGACTACCATACAAATACAAGCGATTGACCTGTGTTAATGTCATCATAAACTCCTCTTCACTTAGTTCAAAAAGGTCAAGGAATAGATCAATCGGAATCGCTGTAGGAAAAATCAATTCAATTCCATCGGTTTCGAGTTTTTTCGGAAAGGGACCAGTTGCTAGCAAATCAATTTCAATCAAGCTAGAACGCAATAGATTTTCATACACTTTCGCAAATCTCTCATCTTTATTTGGGATCCTAGCAAACTTATTATGATGATGAACGATGATTTGCTCGGGTCGGATCACATCTTTTAGTTTGCGTTCTTCACGTTCTGCATTTAACGAATCGGAAGGAACATATCTTGTAGTATCATCAAGAAAAGCCATCTCGGGTTGAAACGTGTAGAGCTGCCAAGTTAACACAATACTTACCCCAATTAAAACAATCAGTATCGTTGTTTTGATATGCTCATAGTTCATGCTCTTCCTCCTGATCGTTTAAGTAAGGTAATGTAATGTTGATTGTGGTGCCTTTGCCGTAATCCCCTTCAGCCCATATTTCGCCGTTATGAGCATGAATTAGCTCTTTTGCAATAGCTAGTCCAAGTCCAGTACCACCAACACTTCTAGCTCTTGCTTTATCAACTCGGTAAAAGCGTTCAAAAATCTTTGTCTGACTCTCACGCGGAATCCCCATGCCTCGATCAGATATGCTAATTTGCAGATGTTCTTCTTTCTGAAGCATCCGTACTTTGATCGCTTCACCTTCTGGAGAATACTTCATTGCATTTGAAATCACATTATCTAACACTTGCATTAATTTGTCGGGTGCAATCTTTACATAAACAGGTGAATTCGCAATTTCCCTTTTAAATGTAATGTTTTTATCTAATGCAATGATTTCAAAGCGGTCGATCACATCATTTAAAAAAGAACCAATGTTAACTAATTGGAAGGCGAATTTAGAATCATAACTATCTATCTTAGATAATTGTAATAAATCGTTTACTAGTCGTATCATGCGTTCTGTTTCATTTTGTGTGACACTTAAAAATTTAGGTCCTAACTCTTTGTCATTCATGACTCCGTCTTCTAATGCTTCTAGATAGCTTTTCATCGTCGTTAAAGGCGTTCGTAGTTCATGTGAAACATTCGCAACAAATTCTCTGCGTTCTTGCTCTATTTTTTCTTTTTCCGTTACATCATGTACGACTGTAATCAACCCATTAATTGGACCATTTTCTTCTTGAATTACTGAGAACTTGGCCTCTAGCAAATACTCTTCCTTTTCACTACTAAGATCTAAAAGAAGAGAGTCTGGGAAACCAGCTAAATCATCAGAAGAAAGCGTTTCTGGCAATTGAAGAACCTCTGGGAGAAATTCTCCAAGAACTGAATGAATTGACTTATTCAGTAGTTCTTCCGCTCGTTTATTCATTAAGATAATTCGCCCATTTTTATCACTAGCGATTACCCCATCTGTCATATGAGTTAATACAGACTTCAACCGCTTTTGTTCGCGATCACGAGTTAAGGTGGCATCTTGTAATTTTGATGTTAAATGATTAAATGATGTCGCTAATTGCCCAATTTCATCTCCGCTATACACCGTAACTTGTTTTGAAAAGTCCCCACGTCCCATACGCAATGCATGTCTACGCATATCAATAATTGGCCCCGTTATTGTACGAGCAAGAAGGATAACCAAAATAACAGAGATCGCAAGAGCGATAAAAGTACCACTTAATAAAATGCTGTTAATCTGTTTGATTTGCCCATAAATATCTTCCATCGACGCCTCAATATATAGAGCACCAACAGGTCCATCATCTGTTTTAATTGGAACTGCCATAACACGCATACGATGACCGGTTTTAGGATCACGTAACACTACATCATCCGCAAATCCAAGCAGGGCTCGCTTCACACGGACTTCCGTGCTTTGTTGTCCAACAATATGTCTATTAGAGAGATTGGATGTACTTACAACGACACGATTCTGATCAATCACTTGCACCTCAGAATTTTCGATTGAGAATAGGTCTCTAAGCATTGCATTAAAATTTGTTGTCGTCTCACTTCGATCATCTTTATTGTTGATCATTTCCTGGGCAAGGTTATATGCAAGTAAATTTGCGCGTTCATCAAGCATCTCAAAATGATTACTGACCAGTTGACTCTCGAGTTGCCTTGTAAAATAAACCCCAATAATTTGCATCGCAATAAAGATAAGGAGTACATAAATGATAATGAGTTTGAATTGAATCGACTTAAAAAAGCCAACTTTATTTTCCATTAAGTGTGCTCCTGTTGTTCAGGTGAAGATAAATAGTACCCTACGCCTCTACGTGTAATAATCCAAATTGGATAACTTGGGTTGTCTTCTACCTTTTCACGCAGTCGACGAACGGTAACATCAACTGTTCGGACATCTCCAAAGTAATCATACCCCCACACCGCTTGTAGTAAATGCTCTCTTGTCATCACCTGATCTAAGTGTTTGGCTAAATAATGAATCAATTCAAATTCACGGTGAGTTAATTCAATCGCCTCACCTCGACGCTTCACTTGGTAAGCTTCAGGATAAATGATTAAATCACCAACGACAATTTCCTTGTTTGTTGCCGTTTCTTCTCCGCTTGTTTTGTGACGACGTAGATTGGCTTTCACTCTCGCCAGTAACTCTCTGGTACTAAAAGGCTTTGTTACATAATCATCAGCACCTAATTCTAACCCAAGCACCTTATCAATCTCAGAATCCTTTGCCGTCAACATAATGATTGGTATATCATAAAGTTTTCGAACTTCACGACAAACTTCCATTCCGTCTTTATATGGAAGCATAATATCTAGTAGAATAAGATCTGGTTCATGTTTCTTTACAAGCTCAATCGCCTCTAATCCATCATAAGCACATATAACATCATAACCTTCTTTTTCTAGGTTGAATTTCAGTATATCTGCTATTGGTCTCTCGTCGTCTACAACTAAAATCCGTTTATCCATTAGGCAGATCTCTCCCGTTCTCTTTTGTCTTACCTCACATTTTAACACATGTAACCGTCACACTGTCACCTTAGAAAACGCTAAAAATCGAGGTTAACTCATAAGAAACTTTTCCTACCTAGCAATTACAGTCTAGCTGCAAATACTTGGAAGATAGAAACTTAAATTTGAGTCACCCTCGATTTTATTAATTCAAAAAGTCTTTTGGATTTTTCAATTGACCATTTTGATAGACTTCAAAGTGTAAATGAATGCCTGTAGAGTTTCCTGTATCACCCATTACGCCAATTTTTTGACCTTTGGTTACGGTTTGTCCTACTTTAACATCAATTGACGCCAAATGAGCATACACCGTTTCCATCCCATTATTGTGGTTAATTCGAACTAAGTTCCCGTAACCACCTTGATAACTCGCTGATGTTACCTTCCCGTTATCGGCAGCTAGAATATTATAATTGCTAGGTCTAGCAATATCAATCCCTTTATGGAACCTTCCCCAACGACTACCTTGGTAACTTGAGATATACCCTCCAACAGCAGGCCAGCTTAACTGGCCAGAACCACGAGACGGCATTTCTTTTGTCCCTTTTGTAATAACTTTCTTTACAGGTTCGTTTGTTACCTCTTCAGAAATCACTTCACGTTTTACTGTTTTTCCATTTTTTTGAGTTGTTTCATATGTCGTTATTTGTGAGCCAGTCTGACCTTCTTGTGTAACTTTATTGTCGCCCTTCCACATTGAGTCATCCTCTTTTATTTCTGTTTCAAACGCAATTTCCTCTTCTACTTTACTCAGATGAGTCGAGAGAACTTCTACTAATGGCTGGTACGCCGTTACTTGTAGTTTTTGTCCAATACGAATAACACTATCAGCACTTAAGTCCTCGTTCAACTCTAATAATTTTGCTGTCGTTAAGTCGTGTGCACTTGCAATTGAGCCTAATACATCGCCTTCTTTTACTTGATATGGCTTTTCTTCAAGTACTCCCTTATTAAGCTTTTTAATTGCATCCTTTACGGAAAGAATCTGATCAGGGTCAACCAAAATGGAATCTTCTGTTATGTCTTCTGTTAAAGTAATATCTATTACTAGCGTTTCTCCAACCTCTAACGTACTTTCGTCTATGCCTTCTAGATATTGCTCATATTTTTGCTCATCCATATATTGTGTAATTAACAGGTCCATGACTTCTTTTACATCTTCTTCTGATCCTAAATAAACAGCTGGCTCTTCATTAATCATTAGAGCCATTGATTCTGCTTCAATCGTTAACTTCTCTTTTAATGTTGGCAGTACATGCTCATCGTCTCTTCCTTCTGTAAAAATAAATTCAGGAATAATTTTTACTTTCTCCGAAACTTGTAATGTTAGACCAGGAAAAAGTTCTTCTGAAGTCTCAAGTAATTCATCAATATAAGAGTAAACAGGTTGATCATCTAATAAGCTACCAATATGTTCGTTATTTATATATACATGATAAATCGTATGTACAGATGGTTTATTTTCAGCTGATGCAAATGTCGCATATACTCCAAAAATAAATGTTAGAAATAAGATAGCCACACATGTTTGAATATATTTATTTTGGGGTATCGAATTATAGATAGAGTTTCTATTCATTTTTTCCTCCTACTTAACACACTTTTAGAAGGCGTGTTAAATGAGCCATTAATTTTTTAATATACTAGACTATCGTCTTTTTTCACAATAGCCTCTAACCTTATTCATTCTAACATAATCTGCTAAAATATGACTTAATCTATTAAATTGATAATAGATTGATATTATCTTGTAACATTCCTGTCACATCACTGGTTATTTTAGGGAATTATGTCGTTTTAAACAAATTAAAAAATCCGCATGGAATTCCACACGGATTTGAGTGCCGGCCAGAGGACTTGAACCCCCAACCTACTGATTACAAGTCAGTTGCTCTACCAATTGAGCTAGGCCGGCAAAAATGGTGGCTCAGGACGGAATCGAACCGCCGACACATGGATTTTCAGTCCATTGCTCTACCGACTGAGCTACTGAGCCACATTTTGTATTTCATTTAAATGGCGGTCCGGACGGGACTCGAACCCGCGACCTCCTGCGTGACAGGCAGGCATTCTAACCAACTGAACTACCGGACCATTTAATTTTAAGAAGATATGGTGACCCGTACGGGAATCGAACCCGTGATACCGCCGTGAAAGGGCGGTGTCTTAACCGCTTGACCAACGGGCCACTTGTGAAAAAATGGTGAGCCATGAAGGATTCGAACCTTCGACCCTCTGATTAAAAGTCAGATGCTCTACCAACTGAGCTAATGGCTCTTCTTATTTAAACCTCAATTAGCTCATGTCTATTTACTAAGATCTAAAAATCATCTCAAAACATTTCCACTCTACTACCTGAAGTTTTCTTGTTACTAGAAAGCTTGTTCAGCTCTTAGCGACAAGATTTATATTAACATAGCTATTTTAAATAAGCAAGCATTTCTATAAAAATAATTTAAAAATAAAAAATAAGGGAGAGTGCAAATCAACGAGGCTACTAAAAAAGGGTCGGTTTTCGAGGCCACTGAAAAAGGCTGGTTTACTTTTTTCAGTACCTTCCGATTTTCACCTTTTTCAGTGGCTTCAAGTCAAATTGCACTCTTTTATCTCATTACGCAAATACTCCACGAATTAAATTCGTTTGGTTACGATCTGGTCCTACAGAAAAAATTGTTAATGGAATTCCCGATAACTGAGAAACACGTTCAATATAATGACGTGCATTTACCGGAAGTTCACCTAATGATTTAACACCTGTAATGTCCTCTTCCCAACCTGGAAGCTCTTCATAAACAGGCTCACACTCAGCAAGAACTTTAAGGCTTGCTGGGAAATGCTCCATCACTTCACCACGATACATATAAGCCGTACAAATTTTTAACGTTTTAATCCCTGTAAGAACATCAATAGAATTCAAAGATAAATCTGTAATTCCACTTACTCGACGCGCATGACGAACGACAACACTATCAAACCAACCAACACGACGTGGACGACCTGTAGTTGTGCCATATTCATTACCAACTTCACGGATTAAGTCTCCTATTTCATCATGTAACTCAGTTGGAAATGGACCATCACCAACGCGAGTTGTATAGGCTTTTGAAACACCGACAACATGATTGATTTTTGAAGGTCCTACTCCAGAACCAATCGTTACGCCGCCTGCAATAGGATTGGAAGACGTAACAAATGGATATGTACCTTGATCAATATCAAGCATTACTCCTTGAGCTCCTTCAAACAATACACGACGGCCTTCATCTAAGGCATCGTTTAAGACAACAGAAGTATCAACCACATACTTCGCCACTTGCTGACCATATTCAAAGTATTCTTCAAGGATTTCTTCTTTGGTGAAGCCTTCCACTTCATAATACTTTTCGAACATGCGATTTTTCTCTGCTAAATTGCGCTCAAGTTTTTCTTCAAATACTTCTTTATCAAGTAGATCAGCTATACGAATTCCGATTCGAGCTGCTTTATCCATATAAGCAGGTCCAATCCCTTTTTTGGTCGTACCAATTTTATTAGCACCTTTACGTTCTTCTTCAACAATATCTAATTTCAAATGATAAGGAAGAATAACATGTGCACGATTACTAATTCGAAGATTACTTGTATCGACATTACGCTCATGCAAATAAGCTAATTCTTCAACAAGGGCCTTAGGATCAATAACCATTCCATTTCCAATGACACAGGTTTTATCTTTATAAAAAATCCCCGATGGAATTAAGTGAAGTTTATATTTCTCTCCACCAAATACGATGGTATGTCCTGCATTATTTCCACCTTGGTAACGAGCAACGACCTCTGCTTTTTCAGAAAGATAATCTGTAATCTTTCCTTTTCCTTCATCGCCCCATTGTGTACCCACAACAACAACTGATGACATGTAATGCACCTCCACATTAACTACTAATAGCTAATTAATTATTTCCAAAGCCATTGATAAGTATACCAACTACCAATTTACTCGTCAATGCAAAACACGAACAATTGTATGATAATATTATCGTTTTGTTCGTTTAAAATTCAATTTTTAGTCGCACCTTGTCCAATACCCTCGCAAAAAATGGTGACACTATAAAAAGGATAACTTATAAAAGTACCGATTAAACAAGAAAAATCTTTCTTATTTTAACCAGTTAACTCATTTCTATAAGTTATCCTTATAATCATTTAAGCACCAGGTGGCATATCACGCTCATCATGTCTTCGTTCTAAATTAACAAATTTATTATATTCTTTCACGAAGGCCAGTTCAACCGTTCCAACTGGACCATTACGTTGCTTTGCAATAATAATCTCAATGATATTTTGATTTTCCGTTTCCTTGTCATAATAATCATCGCGATACAAGAAAGCAACGATATCGGCATCTTGCTCAATACTTCCTGATTCACGGATATCAGACATCATCGGGCGCTTATCCTGTCTTGATTCAACACCACGGGACAGCTGAGATAAGGCAATAACCGGCACTTCAAGTTCACGTGCGATTTGCTTTAATGTACGCGAAATTTCTGATACTTCTTGCTGTCTGTTTTCCCCACTTTTTCCGTTTCCTTGAATCAACTGGAGGTAATCAATCATAATCATCCCTAAGCCTTGTTCTTGTTTGAGACGGCGACATTTCGCACGGATGTCATTTACTCTTACTCCAGGTGTGTCATCTATATAAATGCCCGCTTTCGCTAGGCTCCCCATTGCCATCGTTAACTTCTGCCAATCCTCTGAATTAAGGGCACCTGTTCTCATTCTTTGTGCATCAATGTTCCCCTCAGCACAGAGCATACGTTGAACAAGCTGACTAGCACCCATCTCTAAACTAAAGATCGCTACATTTTCTCCTGCCCGAGTCGCCACATTCTGCGAAATGTTTAAAGCGAAGGCCGTTTTACCAACGGAAGGACGAGCAGCTACAATAATAAGATCATTTCGTTGAAATCCGGCTGTCATCCGGTCTAACTCAACAAATCCAGTAGGAATTCCTGTAATATCCCCTGTCTGATTTTGAAGTTCCTCAATTTTATCATATGTCTCAATAAGAACATCTTTGATCGAGATAAACGCACTTGTATTTTTACGTTGAGACACATCTAAGATCGTTTTTTCAGCTTCTACAAGAATCGTATCGACTTCTTCTTCACTGGCATACCCGTCTGCTGCAATATTCGTGGCTACTTTAATTAATCTTCTTAAAACGGACTTTTCTTCAACAATGCGACTATAATAATCGATATTGGCTGCTGTTGGAACCGCATTGGCTAAATCACTTAAATAAGCAACTCCGCCAATTTCATCAAGCCATTTATGATTTTGAAGTTCTGATGTTACCGTGACAAGATCAACTGGTTCTCCCTTTTCAGCTAAATCAAGCATCACTTGGTATACCCGCTGGTGAGCAGCACGGTAAAAATCTTCAGGTAAAAGACGTTCTGACGCTGTCACAAGCGCTTCATCTGCTAAGAAAATAGCTCCTAAGACTGCCTGCTCAGCTTCAATATTCTGTGGTGGCGTACGATCTGCAAACAAGTCACTCATGCTATTTCTCCTCTCATAGAATGATATATTTATCGCTTTAACAGTTCGAACTATATCATTTTCTTTCAGTTGTGAGTTAATGTTAATACATTTTTCTTAATAACTCTCAAGACGAAAAACACAGCTCCCACCTTTGCAATGGCTCCACTCGCTGCGCGCCTGTTTTGAGAAGTGCACTCAAATCAGGCTTAAAATCCTGCAGCGGTTCCGCTCATTGCTTCGAGAAGATATAAAAGGTAAAATGCGACCTTTTATATCTTCTCGAACAAAAATGGCTGATACTTAAATCAACCATCTGTTTGAAAACTATTCTTCTACTACGTTGACTTTCACTGTTGCGATGACATCTGGATGAATTTTAATCGGTACATTCGTATAGCCAAGAGCACGAATCGGTTCATTCAGTAGGATCTTGCGCTTATCTACCTTTTTCTTCATCTTCTTGAGTGTCTCGGCAATTTGTTTTGTAGAAATAGCTCCGAACAATTTTCCACCTTCACCAGATTTAGCTTTTATTTCTATAGTCAATGCCTCTAGTTCTTCTTTATAAGCCTTTGCTTGTTCGAGCTCTTCGTCAGCTTTCTTTTGTTGACTTTTACTTTGTGCTTCTAAATTTTTTAAGTTTCCTTGTGTAGCTGCAACTGCAAGGTTGTTAGGCAACAAGTAATTTCTTGCATACCCCTCAGAGACATTTTTCGTTTCTCCTTTGTTGCCTTTTCCTTTTACATCCGCTAAAAATATAACTTGCATATTTATTTTCCCCCTTCTAAATAATCATCTATCGCCTCTTGAAGTTGGTGTTTTGCTTCTTCTAAACTCATTTCTTCAAGTTGCGTTGCTGCATTAGTTAAATGACCTCCACCATTTAAACTTTCCATAATCAATTGTACATTCACTTCATTTAATGAACGAGCACTAATGCTAATAATGCCATCCTTCCTTTTGGAGATGACAAAGGACGCTACTGTTCCTTTCATCGATAAAAGGGTATCAGCTGCTTGCGCTATAATAATTTGGCTATAGGTTTCTTCTTCATCTGCCATCGCAATCGCTAATCCCTCACGATAGAATTCGGCTGTTTCGATTAGTTTAGCACGCTTCACATAATGCTCCAAGTCTTCTTTTAATAAAGTCTGGACCAATGCCGTATCTGCTCCATTTGAGCGTAGATAGGAGGCAGCATCAAATGTTCTAGCACCCGTACGAACAGCAAAACTTTTCGTATCAACAATAATCCCTGCCAATAGAGCCGTTGCTTCGAGTCGGTCCATCTTTAACATTTTCGGCTGATATTCTAATAGTTCTGTTACTAACTCAGCCGTTGAGGAGGCATATGGCTCCATATAAACAAGAACAGGATCTTTAATGAATTCTTCTCCACGACGGTGGTGATCGAGGACGATAATCCGTTCTACTGCATCTAAGAGCTTAGGTTCAATTACAAGCGATGGCTTATGCGTATCGACGACAATTAATAACGTACCAGGTGTTACTTCTTCTAAAGCTTCATTTGGGGTAATAAATTTTGACCAGAGATCATCATGATTTTCCACTTCCTCCATTAACTTCTGAACATCATGATTAATATCATGATGATTTAAAATAATAGAAGCTTCCTTATCATTGACGTCTGCTATTTTTTGTACACCGATTGCAGCTCCAATCGCGTCCATATCTGGATTTTTATGTCCCATAATAAAGACTTTCTCACTTTCAAGAACGAAGTCACGTAACGCATGCGAAATCACACGTGCTCTAACTCTTGTTCGTTTTTCAAGTGCATTTGATTTTCCCCCAAAGAACGTCACTTTCCCATTCTTTCGCTTGATTGCTACTTGATCTCCACCACGTCCCAGTGCTAGGTCAAGACTCGATTGGGCTAATAACCCTAACTCTCTAAGGGAATTTTCTCCTGTACCAACACCTACACTTAATGTAATCGGAACATTTTCTTTCGCTGTAATTTCACGAATTTGATCAAGAATGTCAAACCGATTAGCCTCAATTGCTTGTAAAGCTTTCATATTCATGACTGCCATAAAACGGTCTGATGCCGTTCTACGCAAAAAGATCTCATTGTCATTAGCCCAATTATTTAAGGCTAGCGTAACTTGGCTCATTAAACGGCTACGAACTTGATCTTCCATACCTTGGGTTACTTCGTCATAGTTATCGAGATAAATAAGAGCAATAACGGTTTGAGCTTCCTCATAGCGTTCTTTCGTTTCTTCATTTTCTGTTATGTCTTGAAAATAAATTAATCGTTCGTCTAACTCTAACGTTACATGATAAGTGAATCTACCGATTTGAATAGTTTTTGAAGTCTCATCACTTTCAATTAACTCATCCAGTTCCTTACTAACTTCTTCAAGATTCTTTCCTATAACATCATTTGCTATAAAAGAAGAAATATAAGGGTTTCCCCACTGGATCACGTGCTCTTCATTAAATAAGATAATCCCAATAGGTAACTTAGTCACAGCGTCTTCCCCTGCTTTAGCGACTCGATAAGAAAGAGTTGAGATGTACTGTTCTAAATCACGTTCAAAAGCAATCCTTGCCTGAATAGCGTATATCGCAATTACGCCAAGCATGAATAGACCTATCACACCAATTTGCCATTGATACCATGTTAAAACACCTGTGAAAATGATAGCAGCAACAAAGAGGATGATGAAGTGGTAGCCGTGCCACCGTTTCAGTAAGAACTTTGGCATAATGTCAGCTCCTATTTTTTCTGGCTTGTTATACGCTTACGTAAGTCAAAGCCTAAATCAATAATTCCGATAATTCGTACTATATATAAAAGAGGTGGAATCATAATAGCTATAGCAACTATAAGGATCGGCACTGCTTTCGCTACTTTTTTTAGATGAAAAAAGTAAAATATAACAGCAAAACCTTGTACGGCAATAATAACTTCAAGTAACGGCAAAAGGTTCCAAATGATAAGGAACATTGTCGTTCCTTCTTCTGCTCCTAGCATAGCTAGAATTAAAATAATTAAATAGTACCAAAGAAATGATTTAGGAAATTGCCAATTTCGAAAAGCAGGCAACGCATTAACCTCATGCCCTAAACGCCTTAAAACTAAATAACTAATTAATTTTGTCATAACAGCTAGGATAATCCCTACTACAACGATCATAACAGGAGCAAGATAAATTAGATTATCAATCATTTCCATCATAGCGGTTATTTGCTCATCGCCTTGCCCAAATGACCCTAATGTACTATCGGCAAATTCAAGTTGTTCTTTTGTTAGATCTGCAGCTAATTGCATTGGATTTTCACCAATAACTAAGACCATTATTAAAAAAACAAGGAGCATATTTAAGGTATAAACTAATCCCGCACCAATTAAGACTGAAAACCCTGATAATGACCGGCGATATAACTCTCCTATTACAAGACCGGCACTACCAAAAATAAATGCTGTTGGGACGGTAGCGATTCCTCCTATTAGAAACGCTAATAAAAGCGCAACCGTCCAAAGCATAAATCCCGGTTTTAACCCTCTTCTTAGTGTGAAGAGTATAAATGGAAGGGGTAATGCAAAAACAGTTATAATACCTATAAATGGCACATAGGTCGTTATTAATAATAGTATGGCAAAAACAGAGGCCAAGAGAGCACCTTCTGTTAATGTTTTTGTATTTTTCACATAGACACCTCTTTTAAGAAACTTATCCTTGTCTATTTTAGCGCACTTACTCTTAAAATTAAAGTTTTGGTGCTAGACTAATGCAATATCTTATCAGAAAAAACGGGAAAGCGTTCTTTCCTTCTCTTCAAATAGGCTTTCATACTTTGTCGAAACCATCCTAATTCACTCGAATGTTAAACTTTCCTATCTTTCAAAATAAAGAAAAGACACAGTGATAAACACTGTGTCTTAACGTTTAGTTTACTTCGTTAACGTAAGGCAATAAAGCGATTTGACGAGAACGCTTAATTGCAATTGTCAATTGACGTTGATACTTAGCTGAAGTTCCAGTTACACGGCGAGGTAAGATTTTACCACGCTCAGAAATGAAACGTTTAAGAAGATCAGTATCTTTATAATCGATTTTCGTAATTTTGTTTACTGTAAAGAAACAAACCTTACGGCGCTTTGGACGACCACGACGAGCCATTAGACAGCACTCCTTTCGAATATTGTTTTATCAAACGAATCTTTTAATCCTTGTTAGAGAGAGGTCGTTAGAACGGCAAATCATCATCCGAAATATCGATCGGCTTACCGTCATTTGCAAATGGATCATCATTGAACCCACCAGATGAACGGTTTTGATTATGGTTCTGCTGCTTCCCAAAGTCATTCCCACTAGGACCAGGACTACCAAAATCATTTCCTTGCCCTTGATTAGAATTGCTTCCACGAGGCTCAAGGAATTGAACACTATCAGCTACAATTTCAGTAACAAAGACACGTTTGCCTTCGTTATTGTCATAACTACGTGTTTGGATTTTTCCATCTACACCAGCTAAACTACCTTTTTTTAAATAGTTAGCGACATTTTCTGCAGGTTTACGCCAAATCACACAGTTAATGAAATCTGCATCACGTTCCCCTTGCTGGTTAGAAAATGTACGGTTTACTGCCAGTGTAAAATTGGCAACTGCGATACCATTTGGTGTGTAACGCAGTTCTGGGTCACGTGTTAAGCGCCCAACTAGCACGACTCGGTTTAGCATACGTACCCCTCCTAGGTTTAATTATTTATTCTTCGTCTTTTGTAATAAGAACACGAATAACATTATCGTTGATCTTAATAAGACGGTTAAATTCTGCAATCGCTTCTGAGTTAGCTTGTACATTTAGTAGTACATAGAAACCATCAAGAAAATCGTTGATTTCATATGCTAAACGACGCTTACCCATCTCTTTCACCTTTTCGATTTCAGCACCATTTGTAGTTAAAACGTTGTTAAAACGCTCAATAACTTCTTTAGTTGCTGCTTCTTCTAGGTTTGGAGCGATGATGTACATTATTTCGTACTTACGCATTCCGGTCCACCTCCTTTTGGTCTAGCGGCTCCATTATTGGAGCAAGGAGCAAAACTCATATACCTTGAGTCTTTGCACTCGCATTACTAGAGTATAACAGAGACGAAATGAGGCTGCAAGTCATTTTAAAAACTATTTAGTTAAAGCCTCCTTACTTGTGATGAAATTGATACTACTAAATTTCGTTTAGTGTTGCATTAGGTTGAAGATAAACGATGTAAACAGTAGATTTGATTAGACGACCATTTTGAGAGTTTACCTTTGTAGGAACTTCAAAAGTACAAGGAGAATTCAAAGCGGAAAGATTGGGGAATTTCTCAAAAGTAGAAAAAGCATTTACGTTGCTATAAACACATCATACAAGAAACAATAGACCTTTAAAAGTGAATTGTCAGATGATTTATCGTATTTTTTGAAATTCTAATAGTTCAAGCATTTTTCAAAAGGAAAAAACAGACTGGTTCATTAACCAATCTGTTTTACAAAGTCATTCTTACACATTAAAACGAAAATGGATGACATCGCCATCTTGAACAATGTACTCTTTTCCTTCTAAACGGACTTTTCCCTTTTCTTTCGCAACTCCCATTGAACCAGCTTCAACTAAATCTTCATATGAAACAATTTCTGCACGGATAAATCCACGTTCGAAATCCGTGTGAATGATTCCAGCTGCTTGAGGGGCTTTTATCCCTTTTCGGAATGTCCAAGCTCTTACTTCTTGTACACCTGCAGTGAAATATGTTTGCAAACCTAATAGTCCATATGCTGCACGGATTAATTGATCAAGTCCTGATTCTTTAATCCCTAATTCTTCTAGGAACATTTGCTTTTCTTCGCCATCTAGTTCAGCAATTTCTGATTCGATTTTTGCACAAATGAGAATGACTTCACTACCTTCAGCAGCTGCGAAATCTTTAACTTGTTTGACATAATCATTGTCTTCAAAAGCAAGTAAATCCTCTTCACTGACATTCGCAACATAGAGAACAGGCTTACTCGTTAACAAGTGAAGACCTTTCACTAGTTTTTGTTGTTCTTCTGTAAAATCAATGCTACGAGCAGGCTTTTCTTCTTCAAATGCATCACGAAGAAGTTCCAGCACCTCTAACTCAGCTACTGCTTCTTTATCTTTTGCTTTTGCCAGCTTCGCCACACGTGTAATACGCTTTTCAATCGATTCAAAATCAGCTAGAATCAACTCCAAATTAATGACTTCTATATCACGCAGAGGATTTACTCCACCGGATACATGAGTAATGTTATCATCAGCAAAACAACGCACCACATGAGAAATGGCATCAACTTGACGAATATGAGAAAGGAACTTATTCCCTAGACCTTCACCTTTGCTTGCTCCTTCGACAATTCCTGCGATGTCGGTGAATTCGAACGCTGTTGGAATGGTTTTCTTAGGTTCTACAAGCTCCGTTAGCTTTTGCAAGCGATAATCAGGAACCTCAACAATTCCTACATTTGGGTCAATCGTACAGAAAGGGTAGTTTGCTGATTCAGCTCCAGCTTGTGTAATTGCATTAAATAAAGTTGATTTCCCTACATTTGGTAAACCAACGATTCCAGTAGTTAAAGCCACTCTTTCTCACTTCCTTCTTCTATTTTCAAATATTCATGATAATTTAAGGTAATAACATACCAATTATAGAGATTAGTATTCAAAAAGACAAGGCAATGAAGAGGAAAATCCCTTCATTGCCTTTTTTAATAGCAAAGAAATTATAAACTTCGAGTGAATTCAGAGTGGATTTCAATGAGGTATGAAAGCCTCATTGAAGAAGAGAAAAAAACGGCTAACACCCTTTTTTCTCTTAGTCCGCACTATGCTCAAGAATCTTCTTTATTTTCTTCGCAAATTCCTTCCGAGGTAGCATGACACTATGCTGACAACCAAGACATTTAATACGGACATCCATTCCCATCCGAATTATCTTCCAACGGTTTTCCCCACAAGGATGCTGCTTCTTCATTTCTACAACATCATGGAGAGCAAATTCTTTATTGGTCATGCGAAGTGCCTCCTTTACCTACAATCTATATGGTTGTTATTATACACGAAAACAAAGGAACGAGTCGAGGAACCAACGAACAAAAACCCTACGAAAGAATTATTTTTTATTTATTCGCAACTGCCTCTATCTTCTCTAGCAAGTATTAAAAAACCTCTCAACTCTACCGAGCACAATTGTTACTCACACTTAAACTAGTTGATATTTATCAGACTACTACAATGAACGATGATTCATAATAGGGTACAACAGCAACGAAGCTAGTACAAATAAATTCAAAACTCCATAGAGTGGATAAAGGATGGCGATAAGGGTCGAAAATCCAAAAGTCGTTAAAGGCGCCATGATTGCAATTAAAAACAAGGCAATGAGCCATGCTGGTCCTTTTAACCAAGCTCGTGCACGTGATAACAGTCCAAATACCCCAGCAGCCGCCGTCGTGTATATCGCTAGCCATAACAAAGCAGACATAATAAGCATCATGTAATAAGGATAATGTTTTAAAATAGCAAAGAGTGGGATTTCATAAAGCATGATATCACTTGCTACTTGAAGCAACGATTCATTGTATAAAAAAGAAATAGATCCGAGTATCAACCCACTCCCTACACTCGCTACCCAAATCTCGCCTTTATGCTTGATCTCACTTCCAACGGCTCCAAGTATAGCAATTAGAGGTAGGATGTTTAGAGCGGTGAAAGTTAACGCTGAAGGCCAATTGTGTTGAGCATCTATTTTGAATTGAATTGGAAAGCCTTTTAATGATTGAAAGGCGAGTAAAATGGCAATTAAAAACACAATGAGAATGGGAATAATAAACGCATTCATCGACGTCATCCCTTTAGTATCCCAGAGAAATAAAATGACGACCATTCCCCCAATAATAACGGTTCCAAGCCAATAAGGAACATGAACGACCTCAAGCGTTGCTCCACCACCAGCAAGCATAATAACAGTCGTTGAAAACAAATAAATAATAATCATCACATCATAAACTTTGGATAGTTGTTTTCCCATTAATTTATTAAGAACCGGTAAATAGTGTTGAGATTGATTTTTATAACTAATTGACATAATTACCCCAACGCAAACGGTAAAAAGAATAGTAAAGAGAATAATTGCTAGTCCACTTTCAGCTCCGAAAAACTCCCAAAGTTCTCTCCCTGATGCGTATCCAGCTCCTATCATTGTTCCAATAATGAGAAACATCCATTTTAAACCGTTCCCCCACATAAGATCCTCTCCTCGTCTTTTATCTGTCCTTTTCATAGAAAGGACTAGTTCCGTCCGTTGCCTCATCTATGAAAAACCTCCATAACAGGCTAAGTCTTGCAGCAGTTCCTCTCATGTCTTGCGGTATTAGAAAAAATAAACCTTTTCAATAACCTCATTTATGTATAGAAAGGAAAAAAGTTCCGTATACTATTACTACTATGGTAAAGGAGGCGATGTTATGAGTACAAACCATCGTCTGTTTGGAAAAAACATTCCACCATTACGCGTTCATATGGAGGAAGACGGTGCAATCGAACAGTTAAGTGAACATTTATTCCAAATGACAGAAACTCATGTCAAACGTGATTTAGTCATTGTTTGCATCGGAACTGACCGATCAACTGGTGATTCATTAGGACCCTTAATCGGCTCTAAATTAGAAAAAAAGACTCTTCGTCGTTTTCATGTATACGGAACATTAGAAAACCCTGTCCACGCGGTTAATCTTGAAGAACGCATCGCCGAAATTAAAATGAATCATTATCGTCCTTTTATCTTAGCCATTGATGCTTGTCTTGGACGTATGACGAGTGTAGGGAAAATTTCACTTGCTGACGGACCTGTCCAACCTGGAGCAGCTGTTCAAAAGAAATTACCAGCTGTCGGAGATATTCATATGACTGGCATTGTTAATATTGGAGGAATGATGGAGTACTTTGTCCTCCAAAACACACGCCTTCATACGGTTATGCAAATGGCTGACACGATTGCCACATCAATTAAATCAACTGATGGCCGCTTACCTGATCTTGCACCAACTACTTCCCTATTACGTTCGCTTCGCCTGAAGCCACACATCCAATTACGTGCCAAAAATGAAACATCTATGTAGTTAATCACTATGCATTCACTTTAATTTCCCATAAAAAAAACCTATGTAGACGTTATTAAGTCTACATAGGTAAATTCTCAAATGAAATATAACGCTGTTACTAAACCCGCTACAACGATAATACTTGGAAGCAAATTAGCTACACGAATATGAATAACTCCTAAAATATTAAGTCCAATTGCTATAATCATCACTCCACCAGTAGCCGTCATCTCAGTAATGAACGTATTCATCAATAGTTCTGGTACAAACTGATTAATTTGAGTGGCAAGAAGAGCAATCCCTCCTTGGTAGAGAACCACTGGTATCGCTGAAAAAATAACACCTACCCCTAAAGTTGAAGTGAAAATAATCGCTGAAAACCCATCTAGCATCGACTTAGTGAATAACACAGAATGATCTCCTCTTAATCCACTATCCAAGGCACCAAGAATAGCCATGGCACCTACTACATAAATTAAAGTAGCGGTGACAAACCCTTTTGCAACCGAGCCATTTTCCTGTGCTCCTACCTTTGTCTCAATCCATGCCCCTAATCGATTTAAACCGCCCTCTAAATCCACTTTTTCTCCAATAATTCCGCCTAAAACTAAACTTCCAATGACAATTAAAAATTGTTCACTTTTAAGTGTCATTCCAATTCCTAAAACAACAACGGCTAGAGCAAGAGCCTGCATAATTGTTGTTTTCATTTGTTCTGGTATATTCCTCACTAGTAACCCTATTAATGAGGCACCAATGATAGCCAACCCATTTACAATCGTTCCTGTTAAAACCATTCTCCTACTCCTTACTCAACCTCAAAATGCCTTACTTATCTCTTTTAATGCCTCTACCAATTTATCGACTTCCTCTATTGTATTATAAGGTCCAAAACTAATACGTACGAGTCCTGATTCACTTGTATGCAAAGTTTCATGCGTCTTAGGAGCACAGTGTAAACCTGCTCTCACAGCTATTTGATAGTGTTCATCAAGTATCATGGCAAGCTCATGACTTTCAAGTCCGTCTAATGAAAAAGGGATAACCGCGACTCTTTTCGTTACATCATTGGGCCCAAACACGCTTAATCCAGAGATTTGCATTGCCCCTTTTAAAAACTGCTCCATTAAATTCTGCTCATGCTGCAAAATGTTTTCTATACCTAATCTATTTATTTCATCAATTCCAGCAGCTAAACCAGCAATTCCCGGGGTATTCAACGTTCCTGCTTCATACCGATCTGGCCATTTTAACGGTTGGTGCGGCAATTCGGAATAGCTACCTGTACCTCCTACAACTAAAGGTATTAATCCAAAATCTTCTTTTGAGATTAATACCCCTGTCCCCTGTGGACCTAGTAAAGATTTATGTCCCGCAAAAGCAAGTAAATCAATCCCATCATTATCGATATTTATCATCATGGTTCCGGCCGTTTGCGATGCATCGAGAAGAACAACAATTTCTTTTGAACGAGCTAGTTTACTAACTTCACGAATAGGTACAAGTGCTCCGGTTACATTTGATGCATGAGAAACAGCAAATAATTTCGTTTTTGAGGTGATAGCAGCTTCAAAAGCTGCCACTGTAATGAGACCGTCCTCATTTGGTTCTATATATGAAATTGAAATTTGCTTTTCTTGCGCTAATTTCTCTAAGGGACGTATGATCGAATTATGTTCAAACTTTGTTGCCACAACATGGTCACCTACCTGAAAAGGAAACCCTATTAGGGCTTGATTTAAAGCCATTGTCGCATTTTGATAAAACCAAACATGCTTACTATTTGGAGCTCCAAAAAGATAAGTTACTTTTTTTCTAGCTTCATCAATAACTAATCTCGCCCGCTCCGCTAGTTGATGCCCTCCTCTTCCAGGATTGGCACTATATTGACTAACAGCTTCATACATAGCATCGGCAACAGTCTTAGGTTTTGGGTAGGATGACGCTGCATGGTCGAAATATATCATTTTATATGGTTCCTTTCATCTTTTAGTAGCGTGTTCTGTAAAGGTCATGGTGTCCTTCTCTATTATCTTGTTTCGTTCCTGAATTAGAGCTATAGGAAAAAGGTGAAGAGCGACCTTTTTTTATTTGATTTTGTTCTAGTAAATGAAGTTGCAATGGCTCCGCTCGCTGCGCGCCTGTCGCGAGAAAACCGCTCGCAACAGGCTTAAAAGATTGCAGCGGCTCTGCTCATTGCTTAGAGCTATAGGAAAAAGGTGAAGAGCGACCTTTTTCCTATAGCTCTAAAAAAGAAGGTTACTCAGAAAATTGTTCTTCCTTACCATCATACGTTGAAAGATGAGATTCCACATTCAAGTACTGTAGTTAGGTTGGACTTTGAGTTACCCTCTTTAATATTATTAAAAGTTGTCCGATTCGAGCAATTGCACGATTCTGTCTAGATCATCTTCTGAAAAATAATCAATTTCTATTTTACCTTTTTTCTTACCTGGTTTAATCGCAACAGAAGTTCCTAACCTCGTTCGCAATACATCTTGTCTTTCTTTCAAAAACGGTGAAAGAGTGATTTTTTTGCGTTTTGTTTCACGTGAAACATGGTTATTTAGTTGATTGACTAGTTCCTCAACTTCTCTGACGCTTAACTTCTCTTTTAATATCTTTTCAAGTAAAATCGACAATTTTTGTTTTTCCTTTAATCCAAGAAGAGCTCGTCCATGCCCCATTGAAAGCTTGCCATCCGACATAAATTGTTGAACTACTTGAGGGAGATTTAATAAACGTAAGTGATTAGCAATATGAGGACGACTCTTACCAACGCGCTCAGCTAATTGTTCTTGTGTCACCTTTAAATGCTCCATTAATTTTTCATACGCAATCGCTTCCTCAATTGGGTTTAAATCTTCACGCTGCAAGTTTTCAATCAAGGCGAATTCCATCATTTTTTGCTCATCTAGTTCTTTAACAACAACAGGAACTTCTTTTAATCCAGCTTGCTTCGCTGCACGAAGCCGGCGCTCCCCTACAACAATCTCATATCCTTTAATGCTTTTTCTTGCAATAATTGGTTGCAGGATTCCATGCTGTTCAATTGAATCTGCGAGCTCTGTAATTGCTTCTTTAGAAAACGTCTTTCGCGGTTGATAAGGATTTGGACGTAAATCTGAAATAGCAATTTGCTCAACTTTATCATTGTTCTCTTCTTCCTTATGTTCAGGAAAAAGTGCTTGTAATCCTTTACCTAACCCTTTCGCCACTCGCAACCACTTCCTTTGCTAGATCTAAATATACTTCCGCTCCCCTTGACTTAGGATCATACGTAATAATAGGCTCGCCATGACTCGGTGCTTCTCCCAACCTGACATTTCGTGGGATGATTGTATCAAATACTTTCTCACGGAAATATTTTTTCACTTCATCAATTACTTGGATCCCTAAATTGGTTCGTGCATCTAACATCGTCAGTAAGACCCCTTCAATTCCAAGGTTCGTATTTAAATGTTTTTGTACGAGACGAACTGTATTTAGTAACTGACTTAATCCCTCAAGTGCGTAATACTCACACTGAACTGGAATCAGCACAGAATCTGAAGCAGTTAAAGCATTTATGGTTAATAAGCCTAACGATGGCGGGCAATCAATAAAGACATAATCATAGTTATCTGAAACACTAGCAAGGGCCCTCTTCAAGCGGACTTCACGCGAAATCGTTGGAACAAGTTCGATTTCAGCACCTGACAATTGAATGGTTGAAGGCAAAACATCCAAGCGTTCCATAGATGTCGATTTAATTACTTTTGAGGCTTCAACATCGTCCACAAGAATGTCATAAACACATTCGTCAACATCACCCTTATCAATACCAACTCCACTCGTCGCGTTTCCCTGTGGGTCAATATCAACAAGTAATACTCTTTTACCGATATGCGCTAAACAAGCACTTAAATTAACGGAGGTTGTCGTTTTTCCGACACCACCTTTTTGATTTGCTACAGCAATGATTTTGGCCACGCTGTCACCTCTTTTCCATTCAAACTCCAACTCGTCTTTTATTTTAACACAATTTTCGACTATCGTTTTTACAAAGTTATGTAAAATGAAACAAATGTTCTATTTATATTCCAACACTCAACAGTCTGTCTTATGTAGATTGTTCAGAATTTTCATTCGTCGAGCAAGTATAAAAAGGGAAGTTCACCCTTTTTGTACTTTCGGGCTTCTCTTGATATGCGGTGCGGCAATGGCTCCGCTCGCTGCGCGCCTATCCGAGAAGATCGCTCGAATTGGCTTAAGACCTTTGCAGCGGCTTTGCTCATTGCTTCGAGCAAGTACAAAAAGGGAAGTTCACCCTTTTTGTACTTGCTCTATAAAAAAATAACCTATCAGTAAAGATAGATTATTTTTTCGGAATTCGAATTGTAAATTGATAAAATTCATCATTCTCTTCTTCGTCCGTATCTACATGTAAACCACTTTTTACTACCATATCGACCGATTGACGTATGGTATTCATCGCAATTCTCATGTCCTTTGAATAAGATTTGCGGGTTGGCTTTTTCTTAGGAGGGGCTTGTCCCTCAAGAATAAACTTTACTCGTTCCTCTGTTTGTTTTACATTTAAATGCTTCTCAATAACTTCCTCTAAAAGCTTAATCTGTAGTTCGCTATTTTTCAACGACAGTAATGCACGTGCATGCCGTTCTGAAATTTTACGGTCCAGTATCGCATTTTGTACAGCTTCTGGTAAGTTAAGCAATCTTAATTTATTGGCAACCGTTGACTGCCCTTTTCCTAATCGTTGCGCCAGACTTTCCTGTGTTAGCCCGTGCAGTTCAATTAATTTAGCATATGCCATCGCTTCTTCTATTGCAGTCAAGCCTTCTCTTTGAAGGTTTTCAATTAATGCAATGGAGGCCGTTTGCGAATCATTGAAATCTTTCACTAAAGCTGGGATAGTTTCCCAACCAAGCTTTGTAACTGCACGCCATCTTCTTTCTCCAGCAATTATTTCGAAGTTGCCATCACGTTCTCGTACGACAATTGGCTGGATCACCCCATGAGTACGAATCGTTTGAGCCAATTCATCAATTCTTTCCTGATCAAACACGGTGCGTGGTTGAAAACGATTAGGGACTATATCTGATATATTGATTTCTCTTACTTCTTCATTGCTACTTTCAATTACTTCTTCGTTTCCACTAACTTCAACCTCTGCCTGTTGCTTATCACTAAAGCCAAAAAGGCGTGAAAACGGTTGCTTCATCGCCTGACACCACCTTCTGATAGTAACCGTCTTTCTAGTTTCGACATCCGCGCTTGAATTCCTTCTTTTCTTCCTACTTCATTTATATCCTTGGACGCCCTGCAGCGTCAAGAAAAACTTACTGACGGCAAGGTCGAAAAGCGACGAAATTCTCTCATTTTTTATTCACGATGAGACCGCCGAACTAGCCATATTGGTGTACAAGCCTCTCCAACCTATAACCTACCGAGTCCAGAGTCTTTATAAAACAATGGGGTATTCTGTAGAAAATCAAATGATCTTTAACTGCCTTTTTAGCTACCAACTATAATGGTGTCTTATTAGGCATCCCTGGTTTTCGCGGATACTTTTTAGGTGTTTGTTTTTCTTTTTGAATTCTCACAATGTGACGTTCACTTTCTTCAATTGGTAGAACAAACGATTCATCAGATACCAGCTTTCCCCCTAAGACGCTGATTGCTTTTTTTGCATTGATGACTTCTTCTGCAGTGCCTGCACCTTTCATTGCGATGAAGTCTCCTTTGACTTTCACTAAAGGTAAACACAGCTCAGAAAGAACAGAAAGACGGGCGACTGCACGTGCCGTTACGATATCATATTGTTCTCTATGCTCAGGGTTTTGGCCGAACGTTTCTGCGCGGTCATGGTAGAAGGAAACTCCCTCAAGCTTTAATTCACTCGCTAAATGATCTAAAAAACCAATCCGCTTTTTTAGTGAATCAACAATACTAACATGAACATCAGGGTAAATAATTTTCAAGGGAATGCTAGGGAAACCCGCTCCTGCTCCTACATCAATTAAATGCTGACCTGCTTTAAATTCATAATAAAAACTAGCTGCAATTGAGTCATAAAAATGCTTTAAATACACATCATCTTCTTCTACTATAGCAGTTAGATTCATCTTTTCATTCCACTCAACAAGCAACTTATAATACAATTGAAACTGGTTTTCTTGTTTGGATGTGAGACTGATTCCTTTTTCTTCTAACAGAGAAATGAATTGGTTTTTGCTCATAACAACTCTCCATCTATGCGTAATATAAATCAAAATAAAAAGGCAATGGCACTGCACGCTGCAAGGCACTATAAGAAACCACTCAAAGTTATCAGTGAGGCAATCCTCAAAATCTGTTGCAGCGGCTGCACTCATTGCTTAATGCTAATAAAAGGTTTTACCAACATCTATTTAGTTTTTGCTAATCGACCTTGTTCGAGGTATACAAGCAAGATCGAAACATCTGCAGGATTTACCCCCGATACCCGCGTCGCTTGTCCGACAGATAACGGACGAACTTGCGCCAATTTTTGTCTAGCCTCTGTTGCTAATCCATGAATTGCAGAGTAATCAAGATCCTCAGGTATTTTTTTGTTTTCCATTTTCTTCGAACGCTCGACTTGTTGAAGTTGCTTTTCAATGTAGCCTTCATACTTCACTTGTATTTCTACTTGTTCAGCTATATCCTCTGAAATCGCTTCTTCTGGTGCTTCTAGCACCTTCGCTACGTCTTTATACGTTAGTTCAGGGCGTTTTAGCAGCATTGTTGCGCGGATTGCTTCTTGTATCGGTGAAGAGCCTGTATCTTCTAATAACTGCTTTACTTCAGGTGATGGCTTCACAATGATGGCTTCTAAACGGGCTTTTTCTTTGGTAATTTGATCTTTCTTTTTCAAGAAGCGATCATAGCGTTCTTTCTTGATAAGACCAATTTTAAACCCTATTTCTGTCAAGCGAAGATCAGCATTATCATGACGCAAGAGCAAGCGGTACTCTGCACGAGATGTTAACAGTCGGTATGGTTCATTCGTTCCTTTTGTCACTAAATCATCGATCAATACTCCGATGTATGCTTCAGACCGGTCAAGAATGAGACCCTCTTCGCCTCTTGCTTTCAATGCAGCATTAATCCCTGCCATTGTCCCTTGCCCTGCAGCTTCTTCATAACCAGAAGTCCCGTTGATTTGACCAGCAGTGAACAATCCAGGTACCTTTTTTGTCTCGAGCGTCGGCCATAATTGAGTAGGAACAATCGCATCGTATTCAATCGCATATCCAGGACGCATCATCCGGACATTTTGTAAACCAGGAACTGTTTTTAACATTTCTAACTGAACATCCTCAGGCAAACTCGTTGATAGCCCTTGTACGTAGACTTCTGACGTATTTCTTCCTTCAGGCTCAAGGAAAATTTGATGACGAGGTTTATCATTAAAGCGGACGATTTTATCTTCAATAGAAGGACAATAACGTGGGCCTGTTCCTTCAATCATGCCAGAGTACATTGGAGATCGACTCAAGTTATTATTAATAATCTGATGAGTGTCCTCACTCGTGTATGTTAACCAGCAAGGGATTTGATCGGTAATATACTTTGTTGTTTCATATGAGAAAGCACGAGGTTTATCATCACCTGGTTGAATTTCCGTTTGAGAATAATCAATCGTACTTCCGTTAACACGTGGTGGTGTTCCTGTTTTAAATCGAACTAAATCAAAGCCAAGTTCTTTTAAATGATAGGACAACTGTACAGATGGCTGCATATTATTAGGACCACTCTCGTAAGCTAAGTCACCAATGATGATCTTTCCTCTTAAGTAGGTTCCAGTTGTAATTACAACTGCTTTGGCACGGTACTCAGCTCCCGTGTTTGTAATAACTCCTTTACAAATCCCATCTTCAACGATGAGGCGTTCGACCATCCCCTGGCGTAGTAACAAATTTTCTGTTTCTTCAATCGTCTTTTTCATTTCATGCTGATACATGTACTTATCTGCTTGCGCACGTAATGCACGGACAGCAGGCCCTTTTCCCGTATTGAGCATCCGCATTTGAATATGCGTTTTATCAATGTTCCGAGCCATTTCTCCCCCAAGTGCATCGATCTCCCTGACGACAATCCCTTTAGCTGGTCCGCCAACTGAAGGGTTACACGGCATGTACGCTACTGCATCTAAATTCAATGTTAACATGAGGGTATTTGCACCCATTCTCGCTGCCGCAAGACCGGATTCAACCCCTGCATGTCCTGCTCCAACCACAATTACGTCAAACTCTCCACCATTGTAATTCATCATTTAAAGCCTCCTTAGTAAACAGATCGTTACATCTGTTTTATTTCCCTAAACAGAACTGTGAAAACAGTTGATCAATTAAACTTTCTTGAACACTATCTCCAATAATCTCACCTAACAGTTCCCATGTTCTTGTTACATCTATTTGGACTATATCAATTGGCACGCCCATTTCAATAGCCTCTAATGCGTCTTGAATGGTCGTTTTCGCTTGTTCTAAAAGAGCAATATGTCTAGTATTTGACACATAGGTCACATCTGCACCTTCTATTTCACCTTCAAAAAATAAATCAGCAATAGCCTGCTCAAGCTGTTCAACCCCTTCATCACGTAAAAGGGATGTAGTTACGATAGGCCTTTTAGCTGCTAATGTTTGAACTGCCTCAAGGTCAATCTTTTGTTCGACATCCGTTTTATTAACAATAATAATGGCATTCATCTTTTCTACCGCTTCAAAGAGCGCTTCATCTTCTGGCGACAGCTCTTCCCCATAGTTTAACACTAAAAGAATTAGATCCGCTTTTTTTAACACTTCTCTTGAACGTTCAACGCCAATTCGTTCAACGATATCTTCAGTTTCTCGAATCCCAGCTGTATCAACAAGACGTAATGGAACACCGCGTACATTCACATATTCCTCAATGACATCTCTAGTTGTACCTGGAACATCAGTGACAATGGCTTTATTTTCATGCACTAAACTGTTCAATAAAGAGGATTTTCCAACGTTTGGTCTTCCAATAATGACAGTGGAAAGACCTTCTCGCAAAATTTTTCCTTGAGCGGCAGTTGCTAACAACCCATCAATTTCACGAATGACAAATTGTGCTTTTTCTTGCAAGAGACTGTGAGTGACTACTTCTGCATCATACTCAGGATAATCAATATTTACCTCTACAGAAGCAACCGTTTCAAGCAACGCTTGTCTTAGCACTTGAACTTTTTTAGAAAGTTTACCATCCAGTTGATTAAGTGCGACATTCATGGCACGATCTGTTTTGGCACGAATTAAATCGATGACACCTTCAGCTTGTGATAAATCAATACGCCCATTTAAAAAAGCTCTTTTCGTAAATTCCCCAGGTTCAGCTAATCTTGCTCCATACTTTAACGTAAGTTGTAAAACTCGATTAACTGACATGATTCCACCATGACAATTAATTTCAACTATATTTTCACGTGTAAAGGTCCTTGGAGCACGCATCACAGACACCATTGCTTCTTCTACGCGCTCACCCGTAGTAGCATCTACGATATGTCCGTACACAATCGAGTGTGACGGAACCTCAGAAAGTGAATCTTTGCCTTTATATAATTTATCGGCAATCGCAATAGCTTCATCACCACTTAAACGAACGATTCCAATAGCCCCTTCACCTAACGCCGTTGATATCGCAGCAATTGTATCAAACTCCACTTATTTTCACCCCTCGTTCGTATATCACCATCTATTAATAACTAGTATCGACTTTATTTAATCAACCTATAGCTTCAATTCGCTTCTTTCTTTAAAACTCTAGAATATCACAGCAACCATAGAAATACCACGAACGACAAAGGAAGCTTCTCCTCAAGCAAATGTAAAGAAAATCCTCTATCTAACCGATAGAGGATTTTCTTACTAAACTCGTGTGTGTATGGACAATAAAACGCTCATTCACAATTGATTGACATCAACCTTTATACACTACGACAATATGTCGGTTTACGCCACTGCCTCGAGACTTTGTTTCAACACGATGCACAGATTTAAGCGTCTCATGAACAATTTTACGTTCAAGTGCGTTCATTGGCTCTAAAGTTGAAGCTTGTTTCTGAGTCTTGACTTTATCAGCTACTCTTAATGCTAACTGTTCAAGCGTTTGCTTACGTCGTTCACGGTAATCCCCGATATCTAATTCAATTCTTCGAAATTTTTGCTCACCGCGATTACAAACAAGATTGGTCAAATACTCTAAAGATTCAAGTGTTTGACCTCTCTTTCCTATTAAACGACCAGAGTCATCACTTCCAGACAGCTGAAAAAGAATTTTTTGGTTAGAATCTGTTCTGGTGATCATTGTTTCTTGCCCCATCAATGATACCGTTGTTTGTAAAAAGGTTTGAGCTAATTCAACCGAATCAGGAAGAACTCGGGCTTCAATACGTGCAGGCTTTGAACCAATAATACCTAAAAAACCTTTTTTCGGCTCCGAAAGAACACGATAGGAAAGTTGCTCTCTGGTTGTTTGCAACTCAGTGATCGCTTTTGCAATAGCCTCTTCGATTGTTTTTCCTGATACAGTTATATAAGTCACTTCTTTTTACCTCCTGTTTTTGCCTTAGTCTGTTTACCGATAGCCTTTTCATCAGTCTGTTTCCCGACATTAGGCCCAGTGATAAAATAAGTTTGAGCAATCATAAAGAGATTACCTACTACCCAATAAAGAGTAAGAGCAGCTGGGAAGAACAGAGCAAATACCAAAATCATAATCGGCATCACATACAATAAGATGCGCATTTGTGGATTATCCTGTACCATCATCATCTTTTGTTGAATAAACGTCGTGATCGCTGCAACAACTGGAAGTAGGAAGATTGGATCAGGAGTTCCTAGCTCCAACCATAAGAATGGTTGATTGCCAATTTCACCTGTACGCATAATCGCATGATAAAATGCAAGTAAGATCGGCATTTGAACGAGCAGTGGCAAACAACCAGCTAAAGGGTTAACACCATGTTCTTGGAACATCCCCATCATTTCTTGTTGAAGCTTTTGCTGAGTCTTTTGATCTTTAGCGCTATATTTTTCACGAAGCTTTTGCATTTCCGGTTGAATCGCTTGCATTGCTTTTGCACTCTTTGTTTGTTTAATCATTAACGGTAAAAGTACTATACGTATTAGAATGGTTACCACAATAATCGATAACCCAAAGTTATTATTAAAAAGGTCTGCAAAATAAATGATCAACCATGATAAAGGATAAACTAGATAGGAATCCCAAAAACCTGTACTATCCTTCGTGATCGGTTCTTCCATATTACACCCTGTCATCACAATAAGAAGCCCTACGACCATGGCAATCAAGCCAAATTTTTTCAGCACGTTTTCTCCTCCTGTCTTTTGAGTTCCTTCATATAAATGATTACTTAATAAACTATAATCAACGCTACTTCACTTTTTTTAAGACATGTGCCTTTTTCAAAACATGAAGTAAGCTTTTTTCCACTTCAAAAAAATCCATCGTTGCTGCTGGCTTTCTCGCAATAACAATGTAATCGTTACCACCTAAAAGAATTTCTTCTTTCAAACGGAACACTTCACGTATGTAACGTTTCACTTGATTTCTAATTACTGCATTCCCTACTTTTTTACTCACAGAAAGACCAAGTCTCAAAGAAGCCTGTCCTTCTTTAGGAAGCGCATAAAGAACAAATTGCCTATTTGCAACGGAATGACCTTTTTTAAAAACTTGCGAAAATTCTTCAGTTGTTTTGATCCGTTGCTCTTTCCTCATCTTCTACACTCCTCAATCTAGCAAGTACATATTATAGGTAATAACAAGTTGGAAAAGGTTCGCTCACTTTAATCTTCTATAGTTAAAAAGGATGATAGTGTCATTGGTGAGAGATTATTCTCTCACCAATGGCAACTACTTCGCTCATTGCTTAGAGTTCGTCCCAAAAGCTTCATTTTTTTCTTTTGGGACGAACTCTAAAAGAAGAAAAAGACCACTGACAATCAGTGGCCTATGCAGATAATACCTTTCTTCCTTTACGACGACGACGAGCTAATACTTTACGGCCATTTTTTGTGCTCATACGTGCACGGAAACCGTGTACCTTTTTACGCTTACGATTATTCGGTTGAAATGTTGGTTTTCCCATCTATAACACCTCCCTGAGGATTAACTATTTCCAAAGACATTCTTGTAAATTATAAAGAACTTCTACCCTTTTTGTCAAGAATCACTTTTTTTAGCCAATAAACCCCTCTTTCAAGTTCACCAAATCATTCGTTTAACAAAACTCATTTAAGTTCACCAAAAACCACCTGTGGATAAGCGTCATTCGACATTTTACGAGTCATCCCCATCTTTATCGACAACTTACACACATATGTTGTGTTGTGGATACTTTTTAAACACAAGATAAGGTGTTATGTGGATAAATACAACAAACCGTTGCGACTACAGGTTTTTTTTGCTATGATTGATTTGGTTTCATTCGTGGACAAGTATAGCATACTTAATTTTGTCCACAGCCTGTGGGTAAAGTTGTGGACATCTTTTAATAAGCTGTGTACGCACTTCTCCACAACCTGTTCAGAACTTATCTTTTGATGCTTTTCTACTATATTAATATTTCCACACATTTAACTGTGAATGTATATTTATTCGACTGTATCCACGAGCTTGTACAAACGTTCGACAAGTTCGTATTTGTTGTTCGTTATTTAGAAAGAAGGAGGCGAAAAATTTGGAGAATATCCATGATTTATGGGACCAGGCGTTAGCTGAAATAGAAAAAAAGGTCAGCAAGCCTAGTTTTGAGACATGGTTGAAAGCCACTAAAGCTAATGACATTCAAAATGACATGATTGTCATCACCGCACCTAACGAATTTGCACGTGATTGGTTAGAAGACCATTATGCAGAGCTCACCTCTGACACGATAGAGCAACTGACAGGAACTCGTCTTAAGCCTAAATTCGTGATTCCACAACACGAAATGGAAGAAGATTTTATTCCTGAGCCTATCCCAAAAAGACAAGCTAGGTATGATGGCAATTCTGGGAATTCACCGCAGAAAACGATGTTAAATGATAAATATACGTTTGATACATTCGTCATTGGATCCGGAAATCGTTTTGCTCACGCTGCCTCTTTAGCAGTTGCTGAAGCACCAGCTAAAGCTTATAACCCACTGTTCATTTACGGAGGAGTGGGGTTAGGAAAAACCCATTTAATGCATGCAATTGGCCATTATGTAATGGATCATAATCCAAATGCAAAAGTTGTTTATTTATCATCTGAAAAGTTCACCAATGAATTTATCAATGCCATTCGTGATAATAAAGCAGTTCATTTTCGAAACAAATATCGCAACGTCGATGTTCTACTTATTGATGATATTCAATTTTTAGCAGGGAAAGAACAAACGCAAGAAGAATTTTTCCATACATTTAACGCATTGCACGAGGAGTCAAAGCAAATTGTAATATCAAGTGACCGACCACCTAAAGAAATACCAACTTTAGAGGATCGTCTTAGATCAAGATTCGAATGGGGCTTAATAACAGATATCACGCCTCCAGACCTCGAAACAAGAATTGCTATTTTGCGCAAAAAAGCAAAAGCAGAAAATCTCGATATTCCTAACGAGGTTATGCTTTATATCGCTAATCAAATAGATACAAATATCAGAGAACTTGAAGGTGCACTCATTCGCGTTGTCGCATATTCTTCCCTCATTAATCAAGATATGAATGCTGATTTAGCAGCTGAAGCGTTAAAAGATATTATTCCGAATTCCAAGCCAAGAATTCTAACGATTACAGATATCCAAAAACTTGTTGGTGAGCATTATCATGTGAAGTTAGAGGATTTCAAAGCAAAAAAACGCACAAAGTCAGTAGCGTTTCCAAGACAAATTGCTATGTATTTATCTAGGGAATTAACCGATTCCTCTTTACCTAAAATCGGAAGTGAGTTTGGCGGTCGCGATCATACGACAGTCATTCACGCTCATGAAAAGATTTCCAAACTTCTAGTAATAGATCAAGAATTACAAGATAAAGTACAAGAGCTAACCGATCTATTAAGAAATTAAATCAGAAAATCCATTGTGCACACTGTGAATAAAGTGAACCAGTCTATCAACACATTACCCACATGTGGATAGACTGGTATTTTAACGACTGTTTGATTTATCCACATATTCACAGCCCCTATTACTACTATTACTACTTTTTTAAAACATAAATATACTTATTAAGGAGTTTTATTATGCGTTTTTCAATTGATCGAGATCGATTTGTTCATGATGTTCAAAATGTTACAAAAGCTGTTTCTTCAAGAACAACGATTCCGATATTAACCGGAATAAAAATCGTTGCACATTCAGAAGGGTTAACTCTTACAGGTAGCGATTCCGATATTTCAATCGAAACATTTATCCCAAAAGAAGAAGAAGGCTTTGAAATTGTAAGAATTGAAGAACAAGGGAGTATCGTCTTACAAGCTCGCTTCTTTGCTGAGATCGTAAAAAAACTTCCGGGCAGTGAGATCGAACTTATTGTTCAAAATCAGTTTGCAACAACTATTCGTTCTGGATCATCTGTTTTCAATTTAATTGGTCTTGACCCTGAAGAATATCCTCGGTTACCGCAACTAGAAGAGAATTTATTATTCCGTTTACCTCAAGATATGTTAAAGAACGTCATACGCCAAACTGTGTTCGCTGTGTCCACTCAGGAAACACGTCCGGTGTTGACAGGTGTAAACTTAGAAACGGAAGATAATACATTGATCTGTACTGCAACAGATAGTCATCGTCTTGCAATGAGAAAAGCGACGATAGAAAAAAATGATGAAAGCTTAACTTTTTCCAATGTGGTAATACCTGGAAAAAGTTTAAATGAATTAAGTAAAATTATTGACGATAACCATGAATTGATTGATGTCGTTGTAACTGAAAATCAAGTATTGTTTAAAATGAAAAACCTTTTATTTTTCTCTAGGTTGCTTGAAGGAAAGTACCCTGTTACCAAAAGCATGATTCCGACACAATCTAAAACAACACTCAAATTAAAGACAAAACCTTTCCTCCAAACACTTGAACGAGCTCTTCTTTTGTCTAGAGAAGGAAAGAATAATGTTATTAATTTAAAAACCTTAAATAATGGACTTATTGAGATTACGTCTATCTCTCCTGAAGTCGGGAAAGTAACAGAAAACATCGAAACACAAATGCAAGGTGAAGAAATGCGAATATCCTTTAACGGGAAAAATATTATTGATGCATTAAAAGTAATGGATAGTGAGGAATTTGATATCGTATTTACCGGTGCGATGAGTCCATTTGTGATCCGTCCGATAGACGACGATCATTACTTACATCTGTTTTCACCGGTCCGCACGTATTAATTTTAAGGAACTTGAATAAAGTAAAGACATCTAACGATAATTGCTACTTCGAAGTTGTTTGCAGTATACTGAAGTTTACTGCAAATAGATAAAAGCAACTTCTTTTAACAAAGACTTGGCTTGGTTGCCTTGGTTTAGTACAATATAAAGATAGATAATCGAATGAAGGTTCAAAGTAGACAGCAACTCACCTAATGATTTGCTGTCTTCACTTTGCTACATAAATAAAATTTATATTAAAACAGAAAGAGTGATGAAGGTGGATCATATCGTCATTTCAACAGCTTACATAACATTAGGGCAAATGCTAAAAGAAGCAGGAGTTATTGATACAGGTGGTATGGCAAAATGGTATCTTTCTGAGTTTATCGTTTATGTCAATGGTGAAGAAGAAAATCGCCGTGGCAAAAAGCTTGTATCTGGAGATCTTATAACTCTTGCAGATGGGACGAAATATCAAATTGTCAATAAATAGGGGGATGCCCTTTTGAATTTGAAACAACTGACTTTACGGCAATTCCGCAATTATAAAACAGTGGAATTAGCATTTGATCATCAAGTAAATGTCTTCATAGGGGAAAATGCTCAGGGGAAAACCAATATCATTGAAGCTATTTATGTTCTTGCGCTGGCAAAATCCCACCGCACATCAAAGGATAAAGAATTAATTGGTTGGGGAGAGGAATTTGCAAGAATTAAAGGAAAGATAGAAAAGAAATCTAGCCAACTAGAAATAGAACTTATTCTTTCGATGAAAGGAAAGAAGGGTAAATTAAATGGCTTAGAACAAAAGAAGCTTAGTGAATATATTGGTGCGGCTAACGTAGTCATGTTTGCTCCAGAAGATTTAAATCTTGTAAAGGGAAGCCCGCAAGTAAGAAGAAGATTCTTAGATATGGAAATAGGGCAAATTAGTCGTGTTTATTTATATCATTTAGGACTTTATCAAAAAGTTCTCCTCCAAAGAAATCACTTACTTAAGTCCCTACAGATTGGTAAAGGTTCATCAGAGATGTTAGAAGTGTTAACAGATCAATTAATTGTGTTAGCTGCAGAAGTGACGAAAAGAAGATTTGAGTTTATTAAACGACTTCAAAAATGGGCTGAGCCGATCCATCATGATATCAGTAGAGGAAAAGAAAAACTAGAGATTCGGTATCTACCGTCAACTAACGTATCAGATGAGATGGATTTGTCGAAAATAAAAGAAGAATTCTATCTTATGTACAAAAAACAAAAATTGCGTGAAATTGGACGGGGAGTCACTTTATTTGGACCACATCGAGATGATCTAGGTTTTTCTATTAACGGTCACGATGTACAAACGTACGGATCTCAAGGTCAGCAACGAACAACAGCACTTGCACTTAAATTAGCCGAAATTGAATTAATTTATTCAGAAATAGGTGAGTATCCCATTCTTCTTTTGGATGATGTCTTATCAGAGTTAGATGATTATAGGCAGTCTCACTTACTTCAAACGATTCAAACTCGTGTACAAACGTTTGTGACAACAACTAATATAAGTGGCATTAACAAAAAAACATTGGATCAAGCGAAAATATGGACTGTGTCAGAAGGTACAATTCTTTCTCAATAAATTGAGGCGGTGGAGCAATTGTTTATACATTTAGGTGGAGATGTCATTATCAGATCAAAAGACATTATCGCTATCTTGAATTGGGATGTTCAAGAACAATCGCAGGTTACGGGCACGCATTTGAAGGAGGAAGAAAAGCGTAAAAAGAAAATCATCATTTCGAAGGACTATATTAAATCGGTTGTTTTAACCAATGACGAAATCTACTATTCACCTGTTTCTTCGTTAACGTTAAATCGTCGAGCTCAGGGTCAAGCCTTATTAGACATGAATGTAGAAACAGAAGAAGAGATTGAACCTTAGTCGTACCTATATCCATATTAAAGAATTAATGGTATAATAAAATGTTCGGAATATTTCTATGGCAGTATTCCAACAGATTCTAATTGATATGTGCGAATAAAGCTGTGATTTAGCTTAAAAAACAAACTTTATATAAATGGTTTACGAGAGTGGAAATGATAAGATCGATATTGAAGAATGAAGGTGAACATAGTGACGAATGAACAACATTCTACACAACAATCTTATGATGAGAGCCAAATACAAGTGTTAGAAGGCTTAGAGGCTGTACGGAAACGCCCTGGAATGTATATTGGTTCAACAAGTGCTCGTGGACTACATCATCTTGTCTGGGAGATTGTTGATAATAGTATTGACGAAGCAATGGCTGGTCATTGCGATACGATCAAAGTCATAATTGAAGAAGATAATAGTATTAAGGTTGAGGATAATGGACGTGGAGTCCCTGTAGGGATTCATGAGAAAATGGGACGTCCGGCCGTGGAAGTCATTATGACTGTTCTTCACGCAGGTGGTAAATTTGGTGGTGGAGGCTATAAAGTATCAGGTGGATTACACGGTGTAGGGGCTTCGGTTGTAAATGCACTTTCATCGACGCTAGAAATTGAAGTACACCGTGAAGGCAAAATTCATTATCAAAAATATCATCAAGGTGCACCGGCTGCTGATTTAGAAGTAATTGGTGAAACGGAAAAACGTGGAACGATTATTCACTTTAAACCTGACCCTGAAATTTTCAAAGAAACGACTGTTTATGATTTTGAAACGCTCGCATCACGCTTGCGTGAGTTAGCATTCCTAAATAAAGGTTTAACAATTGTCATTTCGGACGAGCGTGAAGATGGCAAAGAATCCACCTACTATTATGAGGGTGGAATTGGTTCATTTGTCGAGCATCTTAACCGTTCAAGAGAAGTATTACATGCTGAGCCTATTCATATCGAAAGTGAAAAAGAAGGCTTAACAGTGGAGGTAGCTGTACAATACAACGATAGTTATACAAGTAATATCTACTCGTTTGCCAATAACATTAATACCCATGAGGGTGGAACGCATGAATCAGGATTTAAAACAGGTTTAACTCGCGTAATTAATGATTATGCCCGCAAAAATAATTTTTTCAAAGAAAATGACCCTAACTTAACTGGAGACGATGTTCGAGAAGGATTAACTGCCATTATCTCAGTTAAAATTCCAGATCCTCAGTTTGAGGGACAAACGAAGACAAAGCTTGGAAATAGTGAAGCTAGAACGATCACAGATTCATTATTCAGTGAAGCATTTTCGCGTTTTTTAAGTGAAAATCCACAAGTAGCTAGGAAAATCGTCGATAAAGGTTTGATGGCTTCAAGAGCTCGTGAGGCCGCTAAAAAAGCAAGAGAACTAACACGTCGTAAAAGTGCACTTGAAGTAAGTTCTCTACCAGGTAAATTAGCCGATTGTTCATCAAAAGATGCATCTATTAGTGAAATCTATATTGTAGAGGGAGACTCTGCTGGTGGTTCAGCTAAGCAAGGACGCGATCGTCATTTCCAAGCTATTTTACCTCTCCGTGGAAAAATTATTAATGTTGAAAAGGCTAGATTAGACAAAATTCTAGCTAACAACGAGATTCGTGCAATGATTACAGCTTTTGGCACAGGAATTGGTGAAGAATTTAACATTGAAAAAGCACGTTACCACAAAATTATTATCATGACAGATGCTGATGTGGATGGCGCGCATATTCGTACGTTAATTTTAACGTTTTTCTATCGTTATATGCGCCCACTCATTGAAAATGGCTATATTTATATTGCGCAACCGCCGCTATACAAGTTAAGCCAAGGGCGTGATGTGACCTATGTTTATACGGATAAAGAGCTAGAAGAAGCGCTTAAGGGAATTCCAAATAAAGATAAAGTTGGAATTCAACGCTATAAGGGTCTTGGAGAGATGAATCCGACTCAATTATGGGAAACAACGATGGATCCGGAGTACCGTACAGTTCTTCAAGTAACATTAGAAGATGCGATAAAAGCGGATGAAATATTTGAAATCTTAATGGGTGACCGTGTAGAACCACGCCGAGATTTCATCCAAGACAACGCGCAATACGTGCAGAATCTTGATATATAGAATAGTTACAGTAACTACTGCAATGAGCGAAGCCGCTGCGTGGTTTGAAGCTCACTCTGTGACTTTTTTAAAAGGGTGAGCACACACGTAGCGTACGGAGCCATTGCATACTAACACCTTGGGAACACGCAAGCACACATAGGCTTGGAGATGGAGGTTTATAATTAATGGCTGAGCAAGATAATCTAAGAGTGAAAGCAAGAAATATAAGTCAGGAAATGCAGTCCTCATTTATGGATTATGCAATGAGTGTTATCGTAAGTCGTGCTTTACCTGATGTACGAGATGGATTGAAACCTGTACATCGCCGTATTTTATATGCAATGAACGAGTTAGGGATGACTTCAGATAAAGCTTATAAAAAGTCTGCGCGTATTGTCGGTGAAGTAATTGGTAAGTATCACCCACATGGTGATTCAGCTGTGTATGAAACAATGGTACGGATGGCACAGGATTTCAGCTTCCGTTATATGCTTGTTGATGGGCATGGAAACTTTGGATCTGTCGATGGTGACTCTGCTGCAGCTATGCGTTACACAGAAGCGAAGATGTCAAAAATATCAATGGAACTTGTTCGTGATATTAACAAAGACACAATTGATTACCAGGATAACTACGATGGTAGTGAACGTGAACCGGTTGTTATGCCAGCAAGATTCCCCAACCTTTTGGTTAATGGCGCATCTGGTATCGCAGTTGGGATGGCAACAAATATACCTCCTCATCAATTAGGAGAAGTAATCGATGGAGTTTTAGCTCTTTCAAAGGATCGTGATTTAACGATTCAAGATCTAATGGAGTATATTCCTGGTCCTGACTTCCCAACTGGAGCCGAAATATTAGGACGTTCAGGAATACGTAAAGCTTATCAAACAGGGCGTGGTTCCATCACGCTACGTGCTAAGTCAAATATTGAAGAACATAATGGCAAGTCTAAAATTATTTTTACAGAAATTCCATATCAAGTGAATAAAGCAAGATTAATTGAAAAAATAGCTGAGTTAGTAAGAGAAAAGAAGATTGATGGAATTACTGACCTTCGTGATGAGTCTGACCGTACGGGTATGCGAATTGTCATCGAATTAAGACGTGATGCCAATGCTAATGTTTTGCTAAATAATTTATATAAACAAACAGCTTTACAATCAAGCTTTGGGATCAATTTATTAGCATTAGTAGGCGGACGACCTAAAGTACTTAACTTAAAAGAATGTTTAGAACATTACCTTGACCATCAAGTTGTTGTAATCCGTCGTCGTACAGCATTTGAGCTTCGAAAAGCAGAAGCTCGTGCTCATATCCTAGAAGGATTAAGAATTGCACTCGATCATTTGGATGAAGTGATTAGTCTGATCCGTGCTTCACAAACCACTGAGATAGCTAGAAACGGATTAATGGAGCGGTTTGAACTTAGCTATGAACAGGCACAAGCAATATTAGATATGCGTCTACAACGTTTAACAGGTCTAGAACGCGACAAAATTGAAGCAGAATATAATGATTTAATGGCCCGTATTGCTGAGCTAAGAGCAATTTTAGGAGATAATGAAAAAGTACTCGAGATTATTCGTGAGGAACTTTCGGAAATTAAAGCCAAATTTAATGATGAGCGTCGTACCGTCATTTCAATGAGTGAAGAGCATCTTGAAGATGAGGATCTAATCCCTCGTACAAATATTGTTATTACGATCTCCCATAATGGTTACGTCAAACGTTTGCCAATCTCAACTTATCGAGCGCAAAAACGTGGTGGTAAGGGAATTCAAGGTATGGGGACAAATGACAATGACTTTGTTCAACATCTATTTACAACGAACTCTCACCATACGATCCTGTTTTTTACGAACAAAGGGAAAGTTTATCGCTTAAAAGGCTATGAAATTCCTGAACTTGGACGTACGGCGAAAGGAATTCCAATTATTAATCTTCTCCAGATTGAGCAAGGTGAGTATGTAAGTACCGTAATTCCGATTGAAGAGTTTAGAGATGATGCTTATTTATTCTTTTTAACAAAGTATGGAGTGGCTAAAAGAACAGAGTTATCGTCCTTTGCTAATATCCGTAAAGGCGGTTTATTCGCTATTACACTTCGTGAAGATGATGAACTGCACGGGGTTCGTCTAACTGATGGAAGTCGTGAATTAATCATTGGAACAAAGCAAGGAATGTCTATTCGCTTCCCTGAAAATGATGTTCGTTTAATGGGGAGAACTGCTGCAGGTGTGAGAGGGATATCACTTTCTAATGATGATCATGTTGTTGGAATGGATATTATTGAAGAGGGTCAAGACGTTTTAATTGTAACCGAAAAAGGATATGGAAAACGGACTCCAATTGAAGAATATCGTATTCAAAACCGTGGTGGAAAAGGGATTAAAACATGTAATATCACGGAAAGAAATGGTTCTCTTGTATCCTTGAAAATCGTTTCGTCAGACAACGATATTATGATTATCACAGTGAGTGGAGTCATTATCAGAACTCAAGTAGATGGAATCTCTACAACTGGTCGTAATACGCAAGGGGTTACTCTTATCCGAGTGAATGAAGGGGAAGAAGTAGCAACTGTTGCACGAATTGATGTCGACGATGAAGATGTGGATATCGATGATGAAACAGAAGAGGCAATTGTGATTGATAGTGATGAAGAAATAATAGAAGAAACAACTGCTCTTGATGAGTTTAGTGATAGTGATAATGATAGTAATGGTGAAGAATAAAGACTTAAAAAGTGACGAAGAAAGTGTGTTTTTTGAGGATGATTCAGATGGGTGTAGAACAACATCCACTGAGTCATCCTCTTTTTCTTTTAATTAGGAGTGTCTTTTCAGGGGTATGGCCTTCTAGTATAATGAAGAATAAGAGAGTTATTTCAAGAAAGAAGGTTGCAGGATGAAGGTAAAACCAGCACAACTACAAAAAGGATGTATCATTACAAAAGATGTTGAAGGATTAACAGATTTTCCAATTGTAAAGGAGCATACCGTCCTGACTGATGAATTAATTGATATTTTGAAGTTATTCTTAGTTAATGTAGTTGAAGTTGAGTCCGTCTTAGCAAATGGAGAGAAGTTTAATCCTTTAGAAGTCATAGAAGAAGAGGCTGTTAAAGTTGAAAGTAAGAAATTAGAAAAGAATGAGTTTCTTTTTGAGTATTTAGAAGCTGTTAAACAGTTCAAAAAATTGTTTCGGTCATGGCAAGCTGGTCGAAAGGTTGAAATGTTTGAAGTAAGAACAATCTTTGTTCCTTTAATTGAAAAAGTCATTGAGCAACCTAAGGAATTGCTTCGATTACATCATTATAGTAACAAAGAGGACTATATCTATCACCATTCCGTTTATGTTGGGCTTTTATCTGTTTATATTGGATATAAATTAAAACTTGATAAAGGGGACTGGTTACAGATTGGATTTGCAGGAGTTCTAGCAGATGTTGGGATGACAAAAATTTCTCCTTCGATTCTAAAGAAATCAGCTTCTCTAACATCCGTTGAATTTGAAGAAGTAAAAAAACACCCTATTCACAGCTACAAGATGTTAAAAGGAATTACAGGAATCTCAGATATGATTCTCTTAGCAGTCCTTCAACATCATGAACGTTATGATGGGAGTGGCTATCCACTTGGTGCTAATTCTGAAAAAATTCACTTATTTAGTCAGGTAGTTGCAGTAGCAGATGTCTATCACGCTATGACGTCAGAACGTTTTTATAGAACAAAGCGTTCTCCATACCAAGTATTAGAAGAAATTTCAAAAGAGCAATTTGGAAAGTTTGATATAAAGGTAGTGGAAGCACTGACACAAAGTCTCGTGCAAACCTCAATAGGAAATAAAGTTCGTTTATCTTCAGGTGAAGAAGCAGAAATTATCTTTATTGATCAACAAATGCCAACAAGGCCAATGGTTAAACTACTTAACACTGAAAAAATTATTCAATTATCTCAACAGTTATCGATTCATATAAAGGAAATTATATAAAAGTCTTGCATTGTACTGATGAATCATGGTATATTAATTCTTGTCGCTAAAACAAACCTTTTCTTCACGAAAAAATAGGTTGACTTTAGAATGTGTGTTTGTTACATTAATAAAGTTGATTTTGAGCGATGTGATAAATCATAGTTCTTTGAAAACTGAACAAAAGCCAAGCGAAAAGAGAAAACATGATTTTCTCGTCAATTTTAAGTGATTTAGTAAAATCACAACGTATCGTTAGCGATACAGTTTGAGCACAAATCAAGCACTTTTATGGAGAGTTTGATCCTGGCTCAGGACGAACGCTGGCGGCGTGCCTAATACATGCAAGTCGAGCGAACTAATTAAGAGCTTGCTCTTATGAGGTTAGCGGCGGA
>NZ_JAJAFR010000060.1 GCF_020734105.1 Alkalihalobacillus deserti | reverse complement strand
TAGTACGTGGTCGTAGACCCGAAACCGTGTGATCTACCCATGTCCAGGGTGAAGTTCAGGTAACACTGAATGGAGGCCCGAACCCACGCACGTTGAAAAGTGCGGGGATGAGGTGTGGGTAGGGGTGAAATGCCAATCGAACACGGAAATAGCTGGTTCTCTCCGAAATAGCTTTAGGGCTAGCCTCGAGGGAAGAGTTTTGGAGGTAGAGCACTGATTGAACTAGGGGTCCCCACAGGATTACCGAATTCAGTCAAACTCCGAATGCCAAATACTTATCCTCGGGAGTCAGACTGCGAGTGCTAAGATCCGTAGTCAAGAGGGAAACAGCCCAGACCATCAGCTAAGGTCCCAAAGTATACGTTAAGTGGAAAAGGATGTGGAGTTGCCCAGACAACCAGGATGTTGGCTTAGAAGCAGCCACCATTTAAAGAGTGCGTAATAGCTCACTGGTCGAGTGACTCTGCGCCGAAAATGTACCGGGGCTAAACGTATCACCGAAGCTATGGATTGACACCTTTGGTGTCAGTGGTAGGAGAGCGTTCTAAGTGCTGCGAAGTCAGACCGAGAGGACTGGTGGAGCGCTTAGAAGTGAGAATGCCGGTATGAGTAGCGAAAAGAGGGGTGAGAATCCCCTCCGTCGAAAGCCCAAGGTTTCCTGAGGAAGGCTCGTCCGCTCAGGGTCAGTCGGGACCTAAGCCGAGGCCGAAAGGCGTAGGCGATGGACAACAGGTTGAAATTCCTGTACCACCTCCTCACCGTTTGAGCAATGGGGGGACGCAGAAAGGTAGGGTAAGCGCGCTGATGGATATGCGCGTCCAAGCAGTTAGGCTGAGAAGTAGGCAAATCCGCTTCTCATATAAGGCTGAGCTGTGATGGCGAGGGAAATTTAGTACCGAAGTTCCTGATCCTACACTGCCTAGAAAAGCCTCTAGCGAGGTGAGAGGTGCCCGTACCGCAAACCGACACAGGTAGGCGAGAAGAGAATTCTAAGACGCGCGGGAGAACTCTCGTTAAGGAACTCGGCAAAATGACCCCGTAACTTCGGGAGAAGGGGTGCTCTATTAGGGTGCAAGCCCGAGAGAGCCGCAGTGAAAAGATCCAAGCGACTGTTTAGCAAAAACACAGGTCTCTGCGAAGCCGCAAGGCGAAGTATAGGGGCTGACACCTGCCCGGTGCTGGAAGGTTAAGAGGAGGGGTTATCCTTCGGGAGAAGCTCTGAATTGAAGCCCCAGTAAACGGCGGCCGTAACTATAACGGTCCTAAGGTAGCGAAATTCCTTGTCGGGTAAGTTCCGACCCGCACGAATGGTGTAACGATTTGGATACTGTCTCAACGAGAGACCCGGTGAAATTATAGTACCTGTGAAGATGCAGGTTACCCGCGACAGGACGGAAAGACCCCATGGAGCTTTACTGTAGCTTGATATTGGATGTTGGTACAGTTTGTACAGGATAGGTAGGAGCCTTGGAAATCGGAGCGCCAGCTTCGGTGGAGGCATTGGTGGGATACTACCCTGACTGTGCTGACATTCTAACCTCGAACCGTGATCCGGTTCAGGGACAGTGTCAGGTGGGCAGTTTGACTGGGGCGGTCGCCTCCTAAACAGTAACGGAGGCGCCCAAAGGTTCCCTCAGAATGGTTGGAAATCATTCGAAGAGTGCAAAGGCATAAGGGAGCTTGACTGCGAGACCTACAAGTCGAGCAGGGACGAAAGTCGGGCTTAGTGATCCGGTGGTTCCGCATGGAAGGGCCATCGCTCAACGGATAAAAGCTACCCTGGGGATAACAGGCTTATCTCCCCCAAGAGTCCACATCGACGGGGAGGTTTGGCACCTCGATGTCGGCTCATCGCATCCTGGGGCTGAAGTAGGTCCCAAGGGTTGGGCTGTTCGCCCATTAAAGCGGTACGCGAGCTGGGTTCAGAACGTCGTGAGACAGTTCGGTCCCTATCCGTCGCGGGCGCAGGAAATTTGAGAGGAGCTGTCCTTAGTACGAGAGGACCGGGATGGACACACCGCTGGTGTACCAGTTGTTCCGCCAGGAGCATAGCTGGGTAGCTACGTGTGGAAGGGATAAGTGCTGAAAGCATCTAAGCATGAAGCCCCCCTCAAGATGAGATTTCCCATGGATTAATCCAGTAAGACCCCTTAGAGATGATGAGGTTGATAGGTCTGGTGTGGAAGCGTGGCGACACGTGGAGCTGACAGATACTAATCGGTCGAGGACTTATCCAATA
>NZ_JAJAFR010000059.1 GCF_020734105.1 Alkalihalobacillus deserti | reverse complement strand
AAGATGAGATTTCCCATGGATTAATCCAGTAAGACCCCTTAGAGATGATGAGGTTGATAGGTCTGGTGTGGAAGCGTGGCGACACGTGGAGCTGACAGATACTAATCGGTCGAGGACTTATCCAATACTTTCTTGACACATGTTTATACATTATCTAGTTTTGAGAGAGCTATCTCAAATGTGAACTAAGATACTCTAATGAGAATCTGATGTTCAAAAGATATTTTTGAAAAAATATCTTAATAGTCTGGTGGCGATAGCGAAGAGGCCACACCCGTTCCCATGCCGAACACGGTCGTTAAGCTCTTTTGCGCCAATGGTAGTTGGGGGCTTCCCCCTGTGAGAGTAGGACGTTGCCGGGCAGATAAAAGACAATCCAATTGGATTGTCTTTTTTGAATGACGAATATTAATTGCGACACCTAAAAATAAACACAAAAAAGCCCATGGTACTTCGTGTAAAATGAAGTTACCACACAACCCTTACACGGAGGTTTTATCATGAACTACTCTCATTTTACCACGTTTGAACGTGGACGACTAGAAGCCCTAAATAAACTGGGCGTCTACTAGAAAAATTGCTTTAGAACTAAATCGACACCACTCTACTATTGCTCGAGAATTAAATCGAAATAGTATAAAAGAATATGCTAGTGAAGTTGCTCAAGATAAATACGTAGAGCGCCGTAAAGCTGTAAAACAACAGGTAAAACTTCAACTAACATGGTCCGCTGAACAGATCGTTGGACGGTTAGTTGAACTAAATCTTTCATTCAAAACAATAAAACAAGTCCTGTCTCATAATAAGTTCCTAGCAAAATAATATTTCTGAAATAAATCATCTCATTGAAAAAATGGCGAAGGTGGGACATTTGTTGGCATCGAGAAGAGAGTTGTCTTTATATTGATGTAGGGGAATGCTAAGTACTCAGCATACTTTGTACATTTTTATGTTAAACCCTTGTGAAAAAATAAAATCCATTCACGGGTAATGCGTTCTAATTCTATTAGAAGGTTTTCTGTTAGAAGAGGGAGAGGTCTTAATGCTACAAACCATTAACCAACGTTTAGAGAAAAAAATGCCTTATCTAACACCAACTAGTGTGATTGTTGGCTTAGTACTTGCAGATGTACTCCACTCATGGGTGGTGATTGTCCCCTGGATCTTTGCGTTTATCACGTTATCAAGTAGTATAGGGGTCAAAGTGGAGAAACTAAAACAAGCTTTGTTACATCCAGGACCCATTTTTCTTTCTTTATTTATTATTCAAGTGGTGATGCCGTGTATCGCTTTTGGAGTTGGACATCTGTTCTTTGCGGCCGATCCGCTAACAATAGTGGGATTGATTATTGCTTTTATTATTCCTACCGGTGTGATTAGTTTGATGTGGGTTTCGATTTATAAAGGAAATGCGTCGGTTACGCTCGTGATTGTGTTAGTCAACACCTTACTGTCACCATTGTTCATCCCACTGTCTCTTCATTTATTTGTCGGTGCTAGTGTGGATTTCGATATATTTAGTTTGATGAGAAATTTAGTCTTGATGATTGTGGTCCCTTCGTTATTTGGAATCCTTTTAAATTATCTTCCTTTTACAAAGAATAAAGATGTAAAATCGAAGTTTGCTCCTTTTTCAAAGGTAGGGCTCATGTTTGTGATTGCGATTAATAGTTCCGTTGCAGCCCCTGTGATGACGTTTGATTGGAACATGTTTAGAATCGTGATTGCCGTCTTTTTTCTTGCATCACTGGGATATGTATTAGGCGTAGTGGCCGGTAAAATGTTGAAGTTGGATAGTGATGTGATTATAAGTCTTCTTTTTAACAATGGAATGAGGAACATTAGTGTAGGGGCGACGATTGCTATTTTGTATTTCCCACCACAAGTGTCAGTTCCGGTTGTTGCAGGAACGTTGTTTCAGCAAGTGCTTGCAGCTAATTATGGGCGGATTCTATCAACCTATTTAAAAAAGGAAGAGAATGAGAAAAAGAAAGAGTTGAAGATGGTTCATTGAGCGAATGCGGTAGAGTTCTAAGTATGAGTTATCCTTGTTCCTAAATAAAAAAGAGCTTGAAGCTGGGAGTAAGAACGTTTTAGAAACAAGTTAGGACCTCTCAGTCAAGCGTCCTGTTTGCGGGTGCTCGAGAGCGTGAAGGGGTTCAGATCTTTTAAAGGTGGTTAAAAAGAGATTAGCTAGGATCGTTATTTTTTGAGGAAATCTACTTTTTATAGTAGGTTTCCTTTTTTGGTGTGCCCGGCATGTCTAACAGCTAGGTGGTGAAAGTCCACTACAGGCTTGGCAGTGGGAACTGTTAGCGAATGGCAAGGGTGTCTAGGGTGACCTAGAATCTGAAGGAAGCCGGACGCAAAATCT
>NZ_JAJAFR010000058.1 GCF_020734105.1 Alkalihalobacillus deserti | reverse complement strand
GTAAGCCCGAATTATAAAAAATAAGCGCACCTTACCGGTACGCATGACAAATAGCCGTATATCACGACTTTTTTAATCGAATATACGGCTTATTTTATTTTCTGTTACATGTTTCTTGGATCTTTTTTGACCAAGGCATGTAATGATTTAATATTTCAGGGTTTTGATGGATGGCGATATTGGGTAGGTCCGTCAAAAGTTTTTTTATGTATTCATAGAAATCCACGCCGTTACTTTTGGCGGTTTCCGCGATACTCAAACAGATGGCGTTTGCTTTTGCACCCGCTTCGCTGACCGAAAAAAGCCAGTTTTTTCTACCAATGACATTGGGACGGATGGCGTTTTCAGCTGGATTATTATCAATCTCAATACGACCATCGTTCAAGAATGCTTTAAGTCCATTCGCTCGGTTCAATGTGTATTCAGCTGCTTTTGCGAGGGCGTTTTTCCCGAAGAATGGTGATGTTTCGACCCAGTTAAGGAATTCTTCCACGATTGGCTTCGAGTATTTTCTGCGCTTTTTTCTGCGTTTGCTCGGAGACAAATGTTTAAATTCCCTTTCTAGTCGATATAACTCATCACAATATTTCACACCGACTTGGCCATTTTTACTGTCAGCTTTCAACCAGTAACGACGAACATGCGCCCAACAATTCGCGAAGGTAATGCCACCAATTTTATTATATGCAGAGTAACCATCACAAATAATCGTTCCAGTATAACCTTCCGTGAAACTTTCAAGGACGGATCGGGCTCGTGATAAGGAGCTTTGAAACAGAATCATCGTCGGTCCTTGGCTTGGCACACTTCGATATACCCAGTTGTAGGCGTTGGATTGACCAGATTTCCCATCGGAACGATGGATAATTTGGGCATACGTTTCGTCGACATGTAAAACCGATTTAGACATCATCAATTCTTTCATTCGTTCGTAAATCGGCAAAAGCCAATCGTGTGCTGTACGAATGACCCAATTAGAAAGGTTTTTATCATTCGTATTCAATCCATAACGTGCCCATTCATTTACCTGGCGATAAAGTGGTAAGTATTGCGCAAATTTATCATAGATAACTTTTGCAAGTACACTAGGGCTTGCGATGCTACGTTGAATAGCTGGTTGTGGCGCTTTCCCACGTTTAATTCGCGCCGGCTGAGATGAATCGCTTTTACAGTTTTTACATTCATAAGCATGTTCAATGTGCTGCACCTTCATCATTTTTGCAGGAATAAATATTGCCTCTTCACGGGCAATGATGTTACCGATTTCGATCATTTGACTTCGACAACAGTTACAGACGGTGTTTTCTGGGTGATGGTGAATTTCCTCTACCTCCACATCATCACGCAATGAATCATTTCTTTTTTTCTTTTGAATTTTTCGTACAACAGTATAAGAAACGGTCTGTTGGCTTTGTTCTTCTGTGTGCTCAGAATCAGTAAAAGACCGATCATCCTCAAACAATGACATTTGCCCATCGGGCATATTATATTTCGATTTTTCTGTTTTAGAGCCATATAAGAGCTTTGTTAAGTGTTGAAGTTGTTGCGATAGCGCTTCGTTCTGTTTCAACGATTGATCCAATTTTTTTGATAGCTCTTGGTTTTGTTGATTCGTATGAGCCAATTGTTCTTCGAGCAGTCGAATTAATTTATCGTTTTGATTTTCATTTGTAGAAGAAACGATCGCCACATCATTCACCACTTTTCGTTCGGTTTTGTTCCTCTTATTATAACTAGTTCGAACAGTGGAAGGAAGATAAAATTAACGGTTTTAATGAATTTAGAACACACCTTTTGATGATGGTGGAATCGCCTTTGGCTGCTGAATGGATAAACCTTCAAGAAGCCAGCGAAGCTCCTGTTGGGAGAGATTGCGTACTTCATTTTCATCTTTTGGCCATTGAAGTTTTCCATTATCTAACCGTTTATAGAGCATGGCAAAGCCATCACCGTCGAAATATAAACATTTATAGCGATCTTTACTCCATCCAGAAAATAAGAAAATCGAATCACTATACGGATCTAGTTCAAGAGAATCTTGAATCAGTGTGGCCAATCCGTCAATGCCCTTTCGCATATCGGTCTTCCCACAAATGATGTAGATATTTTTCACGCTAGTATAATCATGTTTCATAGATGTTTCAACTCCCTCATAACGGTTTGGATGGTGCGCTCATCTATGCCTTTGAAGAAGGATATTTCAGCGTTTGCCGTTTTGAGCATGCAAATGCTATTTGAAAGAGTTGTTGGAGAGATTGATGTATCGAGCTCGTTGTTTTCGGCGTGCAGTGTAACGGGGACGATCGCTAATTTTTGTTGGGGCATAAGAAAAGCACCTCCTTTATTTAATACATGTATCGTACCAGGAGGCGCTGCGTATTTATATGCGTTGTTTGAATGGGGGCTTAC
>NZ_JAJAFR010000057.1 GCF_020734105.1 Alkalihalobacillus deserti | reverse complement strand
AAAATAATCATTCCATTTCACTAGACTTGGGGCTGTTCCTCCACTCCCATTACAGAAGATTCTACGGTCATACCCCTACCCTCACAAGGATGAATGCTTTTCAGCTCGTGCCTTATAACAAACGTTTCGGATGACAGTCCTTGTTTCAACGTTCCTTGCTTCCCAAGTACCTTACAACGTAGCTATCCTTTCTAGACGTAGGTGCTTTCTGTAAGCCTGTGAGCGTGATACCGCCATTGTTCGGTATAGTGTCTTTCAGAGGGTGCATTTTTACTAAACACCACTCACCCCATCGTTGGATGGCACATAGGTTTTCCCTATGTTCTAACTTTAGACCCGTACATTCGGAAGTTCGTCAGTTCCTTTCTGCGGAACATTCTCACCCTATCTAGTTTTTCAGCCATGCGGCATATCGGTTGGCATACCTTCTCCATTGAAGTGGCTCTAGCCTTCTTTCTGCCGAATCTACCTGTGCTTCACACCCCATGACCTGTCAGTCAAGACGCATGCAGGAGTATTGATGGGATAGTTTCTGAAAACATGGTTTCATCATTCCTATCCTCCGTTGTAAAGTTGAAGCTTAAATCTAATAAACTTCCTGTCATTCACGCTGAATAGCGCTTATAACAGAACTTGTCGCGCGCACCCGTTAGCTCACCAAGGATTAATATATCTCCCGTCTACATTGTATACGGCTTTCTTTTCCAGAAATACCTTTTTCGATTGTAACTTTATTTATTTCAAGACCATTTTCTGGCGTATCAGTCAAGATAATATGAATTCTATCGTAGGGAACGTCATCATGATGTACACCATAATTTAACGCACTTGCTTGGACGATATGTCTTCTTGTATCGCCATTTATTCTTTCAATTTTATCTATTTTGGGACACATGATAAAGTCTGAGTAAGCTTTGTCGAGATAGTAAAAATATCTTGTATATAAGGTTTCTTCAAGCAACTCTTCTTTTGGAGCTCCTACACTTTCAAGCCTCCACCCAACTAAAAGCCAATCAAATAGTTCTAATGATTTCATTCGGACTTTCATTTTATTTTTCGTATATATAACCTCACCATCTGCTATTGTGCATTTCTTTTTTTGTTTCTCAGAAATACAATTATATACAGGTTCGATAGCTACAATATCCCCGTTTTTCATTCTAATTTCCAATTTAAAGATGGGGGTTTTATATAACTCTATCTCAGTTGGTCCTTCGGAAAGTTTGGATGTGTTTATCCATTTAATAACCTTACGGATAATTGCTTCTTCATATCCATCACTTTCCTTAAACAAACGGGAACCGCCATATTTACGGTTTACTTGAATAGATAAAACATCTTCTGTGTTTAAATCAGGTGGAATACTTGCTTTTGCTAATTGTATCGAGGAAAATAGTCCAACAATCACCATGTATATTATGACTAACTTTTTCACGATTTTTACGCCACCTTTGGAAGTAGTATTGTAGGTATTTTCCCCATAGCTTAAAACTAAATTCCAAAATGACATACTATAACCAGTCAGTGATTAGAAAAGCTGTCTATTTGACAGCCTCCGTTATTAAACTAATCTTCTTTAGTGAAAAAGCGACTGACCTAATTGAACAATCGCACCCTTTACTTTAATAAGGACTCCTATTAATACATGTTACATGGTTTTAAGAAAATCATTGCTTGATTAAAATTATTTCTTCTGTTTTATTCTCCCAATGGACAGCAGAAGCTAATCTTTCCGCTTTATTTAATCGGAACTCAGGTGTAACATCAAATATACCAACTCTCAGTGTGCCGTCTTCGTTTAGACCATCTTCTTCCATATCAATATTCATATTCTCACCTTCAATAACATAACTAATTATGTCGTTTGGGAATAGATTGGAGCTTTTATACTTTAAAACAATCTCAACAAAGTCGTATTCATTCTCACCAGAACGAAGTTCCACATTCCAATTTTCACTTTCACCAACAAAAAGATATGGACCAGATTGACAGCCACTCAGAGCAAGTCCTAACAAAATCAAACACATTATAAAATTACGATACATAACGAAATGCACCTCCTTTTATAATAAATGTCCTTAGTTTTAAAACATGTCAATCATATGACAGTTTCCCTAAAGAAAAAAGCATTCCTGTTGATATTTCAGAAACGCTACCCGTTAGCATAATAATTTATTTCCCTCTCTGATAAAGCAATTCCCCATCAGTAGAATAAGCAGAAACCATGACTACTCTTTCATTGCCGTCATCTTGTTCAGAAACAAGATACCAATAGGTTCTCTCGTTATTTATTATTAAACTTGCATCCCTTTGAGTATTGTTATATTCAACGTAAGCCCGAATTATAAAAAATAAGCGCACCTTACCGGTACGCATGACAAATAGCCGTATATCACGACTTTTTTAATCGAATATACGGCTTATTTTATTTTCTGTTACATGTTTCTTGGATCTTTTT
>NZ_JAJAFR010000056.1 GCF_020734105.1 Alkalihalobacillus deserti | reverse complement strand
GCCTCAGCAATCATAATTTTAACCGACCCTAATAACGGTTTTCCTTTAGCGATTATGGATGGAACTATTGTAAGCGCTATGAGGACAGGAGCAGCAACTGGGATTGCAGCTAAATACTTAGCTAATCCGAACTCTAAAATTGTTGGTATTATTGGTGCAGGTGTTCAAAGTAGAACTCAATTAATGGCTATTGTAGGGGTTTTCGGAAGTAATATTGAAGAAATTAAAGTCTACGATTTAAATAGTGAAAAGACAAATGAGTTTGCAAAAGAAATGTCAAATGAACTAAATGTAAGTGTTGTCTCTGTAGAGAGTACAGAAGAAGCGTTTAAAGATTCTGATATTGTGGTAACAGCAACGATGTCTACCTACCCATATGTAAAAGGAGAATGGCTTAAAGAAGGAGCATTCCATTCTGAAATATCCTTTTGGGACACGGACCCAGCAGAACTAATTCACTATAACAAAGTGGTTGTAGATGATTTTGAACACGTGAAACATCACGGAGTAGATGTTAGTTATAGAGCAGTCCGTGATGGGGTTATAAAAGAAGAATCCGTATTTAATTTAGGAGAAATTATTACTGGAAAGAAAATCGGAAGAGAGAATTCTAAACAAAAAATCTTATTCAATCCAATTGGTATGTCGATACACGATGTTTCTGAAGCTCATAGAGTGTATTTAAATGCTAAGCAATTAGGTATCGGAAGTGATCTTTCCCTTTGGGAGAACCCTCATTGGTTGTAAAAACTATGGTTCTGATGGGGAATGAATATGGAGAAAATATTAAGCAATACTTTTTCAGACACTTGCTAAAAGTAAAATGGGAAATCGGAAAAAAATACGGGTTAAAACTGGAAGCAAAAGTTTTGTCGCAGGAGACTCCATTATGCACGCTCTAGATAGTATTCGAAACTCCCATGTTTTAACAAGCAAAACCACGATGAATGAAAACTAGAATTAACGCCTTAGTTTTCGTATAAAAAGTAAACGAAGATGGCATGGTGCGATGCTGAGTTTTTTTAGGGGAATATGTTTATACAGAGAAGGAAGCTTTTGAAGCAACTCGTAATTGTTTACTCACCCTAGATGCTATTTTATGAGAAGGCTCGTAGAGCGACCTGAGAATGTGACATTTGTTTTAAAAAAAACATTTAAATAAACCATTAGGGGGAACTAAAAATGACTAAAACTCTTCAAACTTTTAAGTTGGATACGTTCAAGAACGAACCCAATACGGACTTTTCACTAGACGGTGAGGTAAAGGCGTTAAAAGAAGCTATCTCTTCTGTTAGACGTAATTTAGGAAAAGAATATCCTGTGATTATCGGAGGAGAAAAAATTTATACGGAAGATAAAATCACTTCTATTAATCCAGGAAAGAAAGAAGAAATTGTTGGCTACATGAGCAAAGTAGATCGTGAGATGGCTGAAAAAGCTTTACACACGGCTACGGAGACGTTTGAAACTTGGAAACTAGTAAAGCCAGAAAAACGAGCTTCTTATTTATTCAAAATAGCAGATTTAATGAGAGAACGACGTCATGAATTATCAGCTATATTAATTATTGAAGCAGGAAAGAACTATGAAGAGGCCGATGGTGAAGTTTCAGAAGCAATTGATTTCTTAGAGTATTATGGGAGATCGATGATTCAATTGGATGAAGATACACATTACTTGAAAAGTCTTCCCGATGAGAAAAATAACCTAACATATATTCCGTTAGGTGTAGGTTTTATCGTTCCACCTTGGAACTTCCCTTTAGCCATTTGTGTTGGTTTAACGGTATCGGCAGTAGTTACAGGTAATACGACTCTTGTAAAACCAGCATCTTTAACACCTATTATTGCCTATAAATTTGTTGAACTAGCAGAGGAAGCTGGTCTGCCAAGTGGAGTGATTAATTTCATACCAGGGGATTCCTCCGTAATGGGCGACTTTATAACAGGACACCCGCTTACACGTTTTATTAGTTTCACAGGATCTAAAGATGTAGGCCTTCATATAAATGAGCTTGCAGGAAAAACAGCGAAAGGTCAAAAATGGATTAAGCGAGTAAATGCAGAAATGGGAGGAAAAGATGGAATTGTCGTCGATGAAACAGCAGATTTAGATGCGGCTGCGGAGTCAATTGTGTCATCGGCATTTAGTTTCCAAGGTCAAAAATGTTCAGCGGGTTCACGCGCCATTATTGTTGAAAGTATTTATGACGAATTGGTGGAAAAAGTGGTGCAGTTAACGAAAGAATTAAGTATTGGGAACGGAGAAGACGATAATGCGATTGGTCCTGTTATTGATGAAAAAGCGTATAACAGCATTCTAAATTATATTGAAATCGGAAAAGGTGAGTCCACTCTCCTTATAGGTGGCAATACGGGAGACACTGAAGGATTCTATATTAATCCAACTATTTTTGGAGATGCCGATCGTAATAGTAGAATTATGCAGGAAGAAATCTTTGGCCCTGTCCTTGCGATTGCGAAAGCAAAAGACTGGGAAGAAGCGATTGAGATTTATAA
>NZ_JAJAFR010000055.1 GCF_020734105.1 Alkalihalobacillus deserti | reverse complement strand
GGAATAGCAGTTTTTCGTGAAAACAAGTTGATAGGTTGGTTAAACGAACAGGAAAGTAAAGGACTCAATTATATAAAGGGTAATGTTCAAAGAACTTTCATCGTTTTGATATGAACGATGGTGAAATTGGGATTGAATTATCAGAAAGTAAAAGCGACATAGAGCCCAAATTTCAAGACGATAAACTGAGCATTAAAGTTAAAATCACTGGCGAAGCAGATGTTGCTGAAGTTAATACAAAATTAAACTTGATGAGTTCTAATGTTTTCACTGAACTCGAGAAAAAAACGAATAACGAGATAAAAGATGTTGTATTAAAGGTTATCAGTAGTGCTCAAAAAGAATTTAAGTCAGATATTTTCGGTTTCGGTGAGATTGTACACCAAAAAAACTCTAAAGAATGGGCCAAGTTAAAAGAATCATGGAGAGAATCTTTTCCAGATGTACCTGTTGATGTTCATGTTGATATTAAGATACAACGTACAGGAACGATATCTGATCCGTTTCAAAATGAATTGATAAAGGAGTAAATAGATGCTCAAAAGTTTTGGATTGATTTTACTCTTTACTGCAGTTTCTTATTTTCATATACCGCAATTAGCAAAAGACAAAATGATACGAGAGATATGGATATTTTCAATACTAATGCTATTTATCACTGTATTGGCAATTGCTCAGATTAACAAAGTCCCTATCCCTAATCCTTTAGAACTCATCGCGATAGCTGTGGAGCCGTTAAGTAAATTATTGCAAGCCTCTAACAAATAGAAAGGACGTAATCATTTTGGATGAAAAAGTAAGGATTAGCCCTCTTCAACTTTGCATATTAACGATACTTTATACGTCAGGTACGACCATTCTTGTGATTCCATCTACCATAGCAGCTAAGACCAATCAAGATGCATGGTTATCCGCATTAATAGGTACTCTAGCATGTACAATTATCGCTTTCTTTTTTGTGGTTTGCGGGAGGGCGATGGGAAGAGAAACATACATCCAATACCTTCAAAGAGTGTACGGCAACCTAATAGGAAAGATTATTGGCTTTTCCTATGTGCTTTTTTCTTTTATTGGAGTAAGCGGTCTTCTCTTTTACTTCGGTAACTTCACCAAAACCCAAATACTAATAACTACCCCCATCGAAATTCTTAATCTCATGCTAGCCGTGCTTGTTATGGTGGTGATTCGAACTGGCCTCGAGGTATTAGCACGAACGGGGGAACTTCTTTTTCCCTGGTTTATGATCCTTTTTCTCGCTTTAGTTATTTTATTATTACCTGAACTGGAAGTAGAGAGGATGAGTCCATTATTTGAGGCGGGCTTCAAAGACCATCTTTCCGCAACACTGGACTTTATAGCATTCACAGGATTAAGTTTAATTGTCTTTCTGATGTTTCTACCAAGAAATATCAATACTCAAGAAAATTTAAAGTGGAATTTTATAACAGGCACCTTGATAGGATCTTTGGTTGTAAGTATTATTATTCTTCTGTGTATTTTGGTACTAGGTGCTTCTGCTACAGCACGACAAATGTTTCCTAGTTACGTTCTTGCTAAAACAGTAAGTGTGTTTGAGATCGTTGAAAGGATTGAAGCCATTATGGCAGGAATGTGGATTATTTCGATTTTTTTTAAAGCCGCCATTTATTTCTACGCATGCGTTGTTGGGTTAGCTCAACTATTAGAGGCTCGAAACTATCGTTTTCTCGTTATTCCAATGGGAATTTTAGCAGTCATTTTTTCAACCGTTGTTTATCCTAATGTTGCGTATATGACTCATTGGGACAGCACGTATTTTCCTCCATATGCGATAATTATGGGATTATTTATACCTCTGTTGACTTTAATCATTGATAAAATCAAAAAACGCTCTAAGTTAAGTCACCTAAACAATGAGGTACTATGACGTTGGCTAATTGGAGATTTAACCATAATGTTGTGTTTTCAGGGTTTAGGAAACTTATTCAAAGTGGACTTAAATGTAGAAGGTGTTAACTGGAAGATGTAAATATACAAAAAGCGGATAGATAAAACCTTATTTTCAGCTTTTAAAAACTAAAAAATTACCATAATGAAATAAAAAAGACATAGAACAATGCATTGTCTGTTCAATGGTTCGTTCTTAGGGGGAGGTCTTCACTTTATAATATTATACAATCTTACACAATCAGGCGCATTTCTTTAAGAATGCGTCTATTTTATATTGGGTCAGAATTGTTTTAAAAAACGCTTTTAGTTTTGAGCTGTACACTAGAGTTTGTAAACAAACCTGTCCAAGTGTTAGAAGTGAAAGAAGCGGCTAGCTATACCTTTTTTCAAAATGTTAAGACGAGTGGGACAAAAAGGTAGCTGTTGGTGTTTTTGAAAAAACGTAGGGATGAAGCCTGTTTCAAATTTTGTAACTAACCTAGAAATTACTGATGAAGAAGGTTTGGTTAGAACTGATAGTCGAATGAAAACGGATATTCCAAGGAGATTTGCAATAGGAGGTATTAGAAAAAATGCTATTAGGCAGATAGTAACAGCCACGTGAGAAGGGTGGAATGTAGCAACCAAAGCTCAGAAATATATGGGAAATTTACATAAATTGTTAATTAGTTAACTAAGGTATATTTATGAATTACAGAAGTAAGTAACCCAGTGAAATGATTTTTCCCTGAGTTACTTGATATCT
>NZ_JAJAFR010000054.1 GCF_020734105.1 Alkalihalobacillus deserti | reverse complement strand
ATGGTACTCCGAAAGACCTGAGTGTACATAAATGAATGCACAATAAGATAAGCCCAAACATTATTCCAATTAAACCAAATGTCCCCGCTAATGCCATCATTCCAAAACGCAACATTCGTATGGTTGCGGCTAAATTGATAGCAGGAAAGCAAAAGTTCGATATTGCTGTAATTCCAACGACTATAACCATTGCAGGTGAAACCAACCCTGCTTGAACAGCAGCTTGTCCTAAGACCAATGCTCCAACAATACTCATTGCTTGCCCGACAGCTCTAGGCATTCGAACTCCCGCTTCTCGCAAAATCTCAAAAGCGACTTCCATTAGAAGTGCCTCCATAAGTGCGGGGAAGGGGACACCTTCACGCTGTGCCGCTATCCCAATTAATAATGTAGTGGGGAGCATTTCTTGATGGTAAGTCAAAACAGCAATGTAAAGGGATGGAGCTAGTAAAGCAATAAAAAAACAGGAAAATCGTAGGATCCTTAGTAAAGTAGCAATGTCTGCGCGCAGGTAGTAATCTTCACTCGCTTGGAAAAACTCAACAATCAAACTTGGTACTACCATAACAAATGGAGACCCATCCACAAATATTGCAACGCGCCCTTCTACAAGTTTTCCAGCAACTGAATCTGGTCTTTCAGTGCTGAAAATAGTAGGGAATGGCGTGAATTTCTCGTCTTGTATCAGTTCTTCTATGTATCCAGTTTCTAAAACTGCATCTATATCAATCCGATCTAATCGTTCCTGAACTTCCTTTATTACATCATCATTTGCAATTCCTTTAATATAAGCGACAACGACTTTTGTTTTAGTGACTCTCCCGATTTCCTTTGATTCCATCCATAAGTTAGAACTTCTTATTCTACGCCGTAACAAGGATGTGTTTGTTCCTATTGTTTCTGTAAAACCCTCTCTGGGACCCTTAATAAGGGTTGCGGATTGAGGTTCTTCTACACCACGTTTTTCATATCCTGGAATGCTTACTGAGATAGCTTTTGATTGGTTTTCAACCAAAAACGCAGCGTGCCCGGATAAGATATTAGTCGTTAATGTAGCGAAGTCTATTATTTCAGCAACTCCTCCAATAGTGACTGCTTTTTCTTTTAAAGCATTAATAAGTGAAGTGTTGTCTTGGTCTTGTGATTCAATGTCATTTGGTTTTAATTTATAAATTAATGAATCAATTAGTTCTTGAAGAGAAGATGTGTCAATCAAACCTTCTGTGAACACGATCGTCACGTCAATTTTATTTTCTGGACCTATTTTAATCTTTCGTATAACAAGGTCGGCGCTATTGCCTAACTTGTTTTGGATATGTTTAATGTTTTCTTTCAAAGAAGACTTTAAATGTTCCTGCTTAGAAGATGAATTTCCCACTTCTTCATTATTAGTTGTTTTCCGAACAATATTCTTCAATGCTTTTCTAGTGAGTCTCGTCAAAACTTATTGCACCTCCTCACTTTAAATATTCTTAACAAATATTCAAATATTTATGAAAGGATTAAAGATGTCCATTCAAGTTCAATGAGGTAGATGACCCGGTCAAGGAATGTATTGAATATAATTTCAAGGGTTTACAACAGTCGATGTTCCATAGATTAATATCTAGCATAACGTACCTATAGAATCCTTTTTTGGCAGCACCAAGAAAACGCAAATATATATCATCAAGAGTTAAAAATGATTTAATTTACGTTTCCTCATAATTTCGACATACTAAATAGCCTTCTCAATCCAATTGGAAGGCTTGGTTTTAAGTATTTTAATGTTTATTTATCTAAATACCTCTTTACGTTTAAAAATGTAGAAGATCCATTGTATGAACTTATTAGCACAAGCAATCATAACAACTTTATGAGATCTACCTTCTTCTCGTTTTCTTGATAATATTCTATTAGTTTATCATTTCTAGATTTCTTAGACCACTTAATACTGCATTGTAAAGAGCCTATCGAAGCCTACTTGAACCTCTTTTTGTTATTCGGTTATAACCGATTCGTGAACTCTTGGACTCAATGTCTGCGAAGGCTACAAGTTTTTTGGGTGTAAGAGTTAGCAACGATAACCCTTATTCTGAAACTATGTTTCGTACCATGAAGTACCGACCTGAATTTCCTTATAAGGGATTTCAAGACTTGCCAGTAGCTCGAGAATGGACAAATAAATTTATCCATTGGTACAACTGTGAGCATCAGCATAGTGGACTTAAATTCGTGACACGTGAACAAGTTCATACAGGGGGTTATATAGATGTGCTTAAAAATAGTGAAATAGTTTATGCGCAAGTAAAATAGCAGCATCCTGAACGATGGTCACGGGGGACAAGAGATTGGAAGGCATACAATTCAGTGGCGTTAAATCCATTGAAAGATAACCTGTCCCAATAGAACTGAGTAACATTTGTTCTATTTGGACAGGCAGCAAGCGAAGCGCGGTTGAAGTAAGGTATTAAATAAGTTAAATGCGTCAACTATCTTGACAAACACCGCCTCAAAGAAAATAGCTCCACCAACTAGATCTAAAGAAATGTAGAAAGCAAAGAATATTAAAATAAACAAAGAGGATATAGCTCACCTTACCAAAAGTAAGTCACGGTACTTAATTGTCATTCGATAAAATTCATAACATTATATGTTATCTGAAAGTTAAAGTTATACCTTCCTAACTCACAACTTACATAGCTGCTGCATTCTCTTTTTGAGATTAATACTTCGGTCTACTTAATGGGGTGTAATTAATAATAAAATATCCTAAAATTAATATTAAAATAACAATAGCATACACAAGTGTACTGATGGGGTCAGTATGATCAATAATGATTAATCTAGTCATTGCAGTTATTCCGATATAAATGAAATATCGTAATGGAAAATGATAATTATCTCTAAAATACTTAACTATCATTGAAATGAATTCAAAATAAAGAAAAAAAAGTAAAATATCCTCTAAAAGGTGTAGTTCATTTTTATTTAAAAGAGTGACCATACCAAAATGATAAAGTTCTTTTAAAAGTAAAATGCAGAGCAAAACACATAAAAGTATTAATGATACATTTAAAAAAAGTTGAAAGACTTTTGGTATTGAAATTGGGTTACTCATTTTTATCAAATCGTCCACCTTATTCCTATTATCATCAGCTTAAAAATTAATAAAATCCATCAAATTAATGTATTAACTAAATCTTCACAACCTTCAATAGGACTTTTACAAAAACCTATTTCAAATTCACGTAAACCTTTTTATAAGAGAGTCACCTTAATACTTTAATCACTCCCAATACCTTTTATATCTTCTTTTAAAATAGCTAAAGTACTGTCAGGGATAATACGGTCCCCTAGATTCACATTCATTAGTGATTATAATTCACCAATTTTAATTTTCTTATCGTCCCTTGGTTTTTTTATCAATAATTCACAAGATAAAAGCTCGCCAAACAATCCTACAACTTTTTAGGATAGTCATAATAATCATTTGGCAAGCCCCTCTTTTTAGTTAGATTTTTTGAGTATGGAGTTTTCCTTGACTAAATAGTTTGATGTATTCGTAACTTCCGGCTTTAGAATCTGTACCAGATAAATTAAATCCACCAAATGGATGAATACCTACAAGGGCACCCGTACAGTTTCGATTCACATATAAGTTCCCACAATACATACGTTCAATTGCTTGGTCTATACGAGCTTGATCGGAAGAGAAAAATCCACCTGTTAGACCGTAATCTGTACTATTATAAATCTCAATCGCTTCTTCCCAGTCTTTTGCTTTCGCAATCGCAAGGACAGGGCCAAAGATTTCTTCCTGCATAATTCTACTATTACGATCGGCATCTCCAAAAATAGTTGGATTAATATAGA
>NZ_JAJAFR010000053.1 GCF_020734105.1 Alkalihalobacillus deserti | reverse complement strand
CCTTTAGTTGAACAAGAACAACTAAAAGTCTTGTCCAACGATAATTTTCCAGTCTTCATCTTGTTTTTGGATTGGGAATGTAAGTTCATTTATGTTCCCATCAGAAGAGATTTCAACAGTAGCCTCAAATTCAGTTTCACTAATTTCCTTAATCTCTACTATTTTTGTATCAGTAATTTCTTCCTCAATATTTGAATACTGTTTCTTTTGTTCCTCTTTATTAGGAAACCTTAAATCATCAGTGTATTTTACCATAGCTGATATATCCTTGGACTCTAAAGCCTCTAGATAACTATTTACAAGCTCAGTGACTTTCTCATCATTTGTTAAACTTGCTTCCGATGAACAGCCAGATAAAATTATTAATATTAAAACTACCGAAACCATTAACTTTCTCATTCTAAACATCTCCTTATAATATTCTGCTATGTAAAATTGTACCATAACTCCCCTTCGATTAACCCGCAACTATTATTTGACAGAAAAAAAGCATTACCGATGTTCCAGTAATGCTACCTCATAGGGATTGTTAAACTTATTAAAATCAGTTTTATTAGTTGTGTAACAATGGCTTGAATTCCGACCTATGTTCAATTATCCGCTCCAATGCAAAAAAGGACTCGGAGAGTAATCCAAGCCCTTAAAGATTTGTTGTTAAAGATAAGCACCCTTTAGTGCAACAACGATGCTATATTAGTTTTAGTCTCCAGCTATATGGACTTCATTTATATCTGACCTTGAAATCTGTTTAATTAGTTCTTCATATTCGGTCAGTTTATGAACCGAAATGAATGATTTATAATTATTAAGATCTGATATTAAATTAGTTAGCCTCTCTCCTGAAAATGTTTCATCGGTTAAATAATAATCACTTAATTTTCTAAGCTCTAAATAACTACGCCACATTAGGTTCGAACTAAATATTTCATTATGGAGACCTTCTGTTATTTCAAAGAGGTTGAGTTTTCTACCGTCACGATTGTATAAGACTACATCAAACCCCATGTAAAGCTTCACCTCACTCTTAAACTCTTGCACCCTTTACTTGAATAAGGTAATTATTCCTTTAAAGCTCCTTCAAATCTGACATCATACCATTCATCATATTCAACCATTGAATTTGCTATCTTTATTAACTCTTCTTTTCTTTCTTCCAATGACTTCTCGACAGTATTATAAAGAACTATATAATAAATACCTTCCTTCGAAAATCTTAAATCAACATAGTTACTGTCGCTTTCAAGATAATAAAAATAACCATCTGTTTTTTCATCAAGTTTTATCTTTTTTTTGTTTTCATGGTTATCCCAAGACTTATCCTTATAGTTGGCAATTTTTAGATATAAAGCACCTGTTCCTTCTTCTATACCGTCTTGCAGAAATTTCTTTGAGAAACTCACTGACACCTCAGTTAAATCTGAATTTGCTATTATAGCATGAGGTTCCCATAAGTGAGCAGTTCCACCAGCTATCGGAATATGTACAGGTAATTGTGCTTTAAAAGGAACTGCATCTAAAAGTATTTCGTAAGATGGAAAAACATATGAAGCTCCACCATCGGGATTTTCACCCATAGTTTTTAAAATAGAAGTATCTAATTTATCATTTCCACTAGAACATCCAACAACTCCTAAAAAAACAATGCTACCTATAAGGATTATTAGTTTTTTCAAAAAAACACCCCCTAATAACTGTAAAATCACCTATTCAATCCTATGTTTAAAAAGGGACAAACATGAGGGTTATCTTACTACCTTTTAAGTTTAACACTAATTTCCTATTTGTTGACATAGAAAAAACGTCCCTTACTAAAGGAACGCTTACCTTTAGTTGAACAAGAACAACTAAAAGTCTTGTCCAACGATAATTTTCCAGTCTTCATCTTGTTTTTGGATTGGGAATGTAAGTTCATTTATGTTCCCATCAGAAGAGATTTCAACAGTAGCCTCAAATTCAGTTTCACTAATTTCCTTAATCTCTACTATTTTTGTATCAGTAATTTCTTCCTCAATATTTGAATACTGTTTCTTTTGTTCCTCTTTATTAGGAAACCTTAAATCATCAGTGTATTTTACCATAGCTGATATATCCTTGGACTCTAAAGCCTCTAGATAACTATTTACAAGCTCAGTGACTTTCTCATCATTTGTTAAACTTGCTTCCGATGAACAGCCAGATAAAATTATTAATATTAAAACTACCGAAACCATTAACTTTCTCATTCTAAACATCTCCTTATAATATTCTGCTATGTAAAATTGTACCATAACTCCCCTTCGATTAACCCGCAACTATTATTTGACAGAAAAAAAGCATTACCGATGTTCCAGTAATGCTACCTCATAGGGATTGTTAAACTTATTAAAATCAGTTTTATTAGTTGTGTAACAATGGCTTGAATTCCGACCTATGTTCAATTATCCGCTCCAATGCGAAAAAGGACTCGGAGAGTAATCCAAGCCCTTAAAGATTTGTTGTTAAAGATAAGCATCCGTTAGTCCAATAAAGTTACTTTCCATGCACTTAAACCAGGAGGGTCAGAAAGAAATGCTAATGGTTTAAAATCAGCTTTTATTTTATCTCCTATTTCTAACTCACTAAAATCTATTTCGTCACCTGATGTGTTTACTATCTGTACATACATCAAACTTAATGTTGCTCGTTTATAGCTAGGATTTAATAACTTATTGCTTTCAATCCAAACTGATGTTTCTATTTCATTTCCTACAATTGTAAATATTTCTTCCTTATTTAACTCTACAAATATAAATAAGAGTCCAATTACTATTAGTAAAGCAAGAATAGAACGGAATAAATACGTTTTCATTAACTCACCCCAATATAAACCTTCTCTATTACAACGATAATGCAAGGAACTGTAAAACATCTCTCCTGTTTCACTATCCTGCTCCGTTTGTGCAATATGATTTCCCTACTCACGTTGTATAATCATAACTATATATACAATTAATACCAATACTAATTATACACGATTTATAGCCTTAGACTGCTAATACATACTAATTAATTGTATTTAGTTACTAATTACCAAGGAAAATAAACTGGTAAACAACCTTCACACAATGGTAAATTCCTTGTCTTTCAGTGGTAAGAACTATGTCACTAGTGGTACATTTCGTTGGCTGTAATCAAGTTGCAACAAAATCTTAGATAACTACCTCTACTGGTTCGGTATTCTTGAATTAAACTAGAAAATTGCTTTTAAAGAAAAGGTGAACGCTATGTTGTTTGGTGCGTGTAAAATTCAAATTATAAGACGGTAAAGATGTTAAAAAAAACATTAAAAAGCAACACAAAAAAGGAACGAATTGTTCCTTTTATCTAGTCTTTACGTGTCTCTATCTTCAATACTTGGGATTGGTCTTAAATAATCGTCCACTTCATCCATATCGGAAGTCTGTAACAAAACGCCAGTGTTATCTAACAGAATAAAAGTTGGAAATGTATCTATGTTTAGAACTTCAATTTCTTCTTGGGCATGTTCTTTTTTCTTAACACCGAAAGTATGCAGCTTTTCAAGTTGAAGTTCAACGTTCATCGTATCATAGACTTCGTATTGATATTGAAGATTTTCATCTTCTGTTTTCTCTCTTTCTGACTCTACAGGAATCCTTCCATCAGGGAAATCAAAATAGGCGTACATATGATACTGATTTTCTTCAGAAGGTTTTAACTGTCCAACTACCTTTAGTTCATTCATTCTATCTAAATTCCCCCCGAAAGAGCAACCTGATAATACAAATAAACTAAAAGCCAAGAAATATAGGGTTTTCAAAGCAATCACAACCTTTGTATTTGAACTATTAGATTAGTTTTATTATACAATAAATTACTAATTATCGTATTGATACGTAAGCCCGAATTATAAAAAATAAGCGCACCTTACCGGTACGCATGACAAATAGCCGTATATCACGACTTTTTTAATCGAATATACGGCTTATTTTATTTTCTGTTACATGTTTCTTGGATCTTTTT
>NZ_JAJAFR010000052.1 GCF_020734105.1 Alkalihalobacillus deserti | reverse complement strand
CTATTTAGTCAAGGAAAACTCCATACACAAAAAATTTAAGTTGAAAGAACTTACCAAATGATCGTTAATTATAACCTCAACAAAGTTATATGATTGTTTGGTGAGTTCTTCACCAAAAATTAATTTAACACGATTTAAGAGCTCTTACTAAATAGTAAAGTTTGGATCATTAAATATCTTTTTCATTGACTAACTAGAGGTCCATTTCCTTTTTACTTGAAAGAGGAAGAATATGGTCTCTATAGGAAGTTCCTACGAGATCCATTACGTGGGAATAGCCACGATTATGAAAAGTAAAGAAATTCTACTTATAATTTCAGGTGAAAACAAGAAAGAAGCACTTGCTAATTTGATGTTCGGAGAAATCCATTAAGGTTTCCCAGCTTCTATATTGAGAAACCATCCTGCTGTTACAGTTATTACAGAAAGTAAAATTTATTAAAGTGGCTAATTGGAATTATATATTACTATAAAAGGTCTTATTCAATTTAGGCTAGGTACGTTATTTTCTTATCAGACAACCAACTATCAAATATTTATAAGATAGTTGGTTGTTCTTATGTTTTATAAATTAAGAAGTGAGGATCATCAAGGACACGTTGCTTCACAAGGGAAATTATCGCTAGACGAATCTAAGAAACAATAATTACATTAGATTTCGGAAATGGATTGCAAATATATCAGGTTACGTTAGTACTCACCTGCCTAATTTGGTTCTGTGAAAGTTGAGTAGTTAAGATTGGAGTAAAAGAAGAATGAATAAGCTAAAAGATGATCTATTGTTACATGCATATTATAAGGCTATTGAATTAAATTTCGAGCAAGATTTCATAATGTTGTTACGTAAAGAAATATATATGAGAAAGATAGATTATAGACTAGAAAAATTTCAACATAGAGAGGAGCTTCAGCATGGTTTCTTTCCAACGGAACCTTCTTAGAATTCTCTTTCTTTCTTAACCTCAATGATTCTGATAGTACACGTTCTGAAAAAATGGAAGTTGTTCCTTATACCTTAGTAATTGTATAATCGCCGTATGTTTATGAGTAGCGCCTTTTTTTGTGCTTTTTCAAATGGCGAACTATTTAAGAATAAAATTAAAACAAATTGTTATGACCTAAAAAGTGCCTGTAAAGCTGGTATATAAAGGTTTTTTTGGTGTGAACATAATTACTTTATTTTTATCATTACAATTAATTCAATATGTTCGCTGAAGCAAATATTTTTACATGGAATAGTTGATGAGGAAAATGATGCCTTTGTATTTAGTATATCGCTAAAAAAGGCTTTTTTGATAATATTAATCACACTCTTCTCATCAAACAGCTATGGAATTTAGGAATCCATGACAGAAAAGTTTTAGCGTGTATATCCAAAATGTTAAAGGCGAAAATAGATAATGAGAGTACACCCTCTAAAGGCGTACCTCAAGGCGGTATATTATCGACAATTTTATCAAATATTGTGCTAAATGATTTAGACCAATGGGTCGCTGAACAATGGGAGTTTTTCCCCCTTTCGAAACATTACAAAACAAAAGAAGGGGAAAGATACGCTAAGAAACGTACGAGTCTCAAAGAAGGATACCTTGTCCGCTATGCGGATGATTTTAAAATCCTATGTCGAGATGGAAAAACGGCTCACAAATGGTATCACACTATTAGGCTATATTGCAATTTCTATTATCAAATGACTACAAATTGACCAGTAGCAATGCATCATACCTTTTTAAGATTTAATTTCACCATCTAAATAAGGATGGAAATAAAGTCAATTAAATAAGGCATCGACCTTTTTCTCATCCTCTTATATATCTTAATTGGATTAATTAGTGGTGATGGTCTTCTTCAGCAGCCATTGCAATTGCTTTCGTTTCATGAACTGTACCATATGGGTGCTCAGGTGGGGCATAGATAGAGTAAAGTTTAAGTGGGTTATTACCCGTATTGGTTAGGTTGTGCCATTTACCAGCAGGTACCAAGATCGCATAGTCATCATAGACTCTTTCTTCAAAATCTAATGTATCTCTTGTATCACCCATTTGAACGAGCCCTTGACCCTCTTCAATACGTAGGAATTGATCAAGTGTCGGATGAACTTCTAAGCCGATGTCTTCTCCAACATTGATACTCATCAAGGTCACTTGCAAATGATTTCCTGTCCATAAAGCGGTACGGTAAGTTTTGTTTTGCTTAGTAACCTCCTCAATATTAACTACAAACGGGTCTGCTCCATAATCTTTTAATCCATTTAAAACGTCTTCATTTAAAAAACCAAATCGAGTAGCATTCTCTTTTTCCCCGGTTAAAGCCCACAAAAATACATTTCGAACTTGTGGATGTTGAGTAAGTAAACAACTTTTTTGGTATTCTTCATAACCCTCTACTTCTGCTTTATAAGCTTTTTGTAAACCTTCTCGATAACCGTGAATAGGAACTTGATCATTTTGATACACAGGCTGTCTTCCAGTAAGGTTTATATAAAGATTAGTAAATTGCATCAGATGAGCTTTTTTGTTTTCTAAAGCATGAAGAATGTCATTTTGATGCTTTTGATTTGGTGCTACATTTGCTAATCGACTATAAAGGTTAATGGCTGAGGCCTCTCTTTTTATTCCTGAAAGTATAGCTTCAAATACTTGTTGATCCTGTCCGTGATGATTTCTTGACATAAAGTCTGAGTTATTTATTGGCATGGTACCATTAGCGTAATAAGGATATGGATACGTTTTAGGGTAATACATTTTACTCATTCCCTTCAAGGGTTTATAAAATTATCATATGCCTATAGTCAGAGAATGTACTTTGATTGATGTTACTTCTTTTAAACGTTAAAAGAAGTAAATTTTCCTAATGATGATCTAATTAGTGCGATTATCCGCACAGGTGATTTATTAACCCCACATGGAGATACGATAATAAAAACAGAAGATATTCTTTATACTCTTTTATCGAAAAAAAAGAGTTGAAAAACTTTTTGAATAAAGGTAGGAAGTTGTGAGTTAATCAAATTTCAGTAAATAGGGAAGGATAGTCACGTTAATAAAGGGAGTTTGTTATTTAATAACTAGCTATATTTGTCAACATTTTTCAATGAAAACTTAAAATACTTCATGCTATACTAAAAAAGTGCGCATGCTGATTAACCTTCCTTTTATAATCGTGATTGAACCGTTCTATCTCACCGATTTCAGGAATAATCGTGGCGGTGATTTTTTCTCTTATACTAGGGATAGACTGGATAATCATTATATAGCATTTTTCTTGTTATAGTAATTTCTCAAATCGTTTTAACTGGTATAATAATAGAAAAAGAAAGCAAATTGATGGAAGGGAAACGTGGGTTAAAACAATGGGATTAAAACAAAAAGAAGAAGTGAGTAGTAAAAATAGCTCCTTGAGAACTTACACTAGACAGCTGATAGAGTATAAAAACTTCCAAGCGATTGTTATAGGCATTATCCTATTGAATGGGCTTGTTATCATCGCCGAGACATATTTTACTGGTAATAATCTATTACTAGTTCTAGATAATATAATTGTTTGGATCTTTGTGCTAGAACTAATAGTGAAAATTATTGGTCTCGGATTCAAAGGTTATTTCTCTGATAAATGGAATGTATTTGATTTCAGTATTGTCATAGGAAGCTTAGTCTTTTACGCAACTCCTTTCGTAAGCGTTCTGAGACTAGTAAGGGTATTGCGTTTGATAAGAATGATTCCAGCGATTCCTGCGCTACGAAAAATAGTCGACTCATTAATGAAATCCTTACCAGCTTTAACTGGGATTTTAGGGTTATCCATCTTGATCTTTTCTATTTATGCGATTATTGGAACAACCTTTTTTCGTGATGTGCTTCCATATGAGTTTTTTGGAAGTTTTCATACAGCACTCTTCACTTTGCTGCAAGTCGTAACGTTTGAATCGTGGGCTAGTCAGGTAGCAAGACCGATTATTCATGAAGTACCATGGGCTTGGGCCTATTTTGTCTCATTTATCATAATTGGAGCATTAGTTATTTTAAACCTTGTAGTTGCAGTCATTTTAAGCTATTTGGGCCAGGAGGACGAAGAGAATCTAAAGGAACAGTTGGGTCGTTTTTACAAAGAGAATCAAGAACTAAAGAGTGATATTCAAGAAATTAAACAATTAATTCTTGATAGGGATAATAAATGAACGATAAGAACATATAAAATCAAATCTACTTTAACATGAAAGATGCTGGTTAACTTGGGGGGACAGCAAATTGATTACTCAATCTTATTTTTCTTATTTCTTTTGATGTGTTTTGTCTTTTGGCGGCAAATAGTAGGTCTGGACAATATTACAGTGAAGATCAACCTTTTTTGTGAAACGACAAGTGGTTTATTTTGTATTAGGGTTTATTGTTGTAGCAGCGATTATGATATTTAATTATGACATTTAATTATGACATATATAAAAACTTTGCTTACGTTTTTTTATGGGATCGGTTTAGTGTTATTGCTATTGGTAGCATTTTAACCTTTAATTTCCAAACGCGTGGTCTAACTCCACCGTCTTTAGACGGTATACGCTTTTAGCCTTACCCTTCGATGTCCATACTTAAGGTGTGAGGTGAAAGTATGGACGGATATAAGAAGAATAGTCATG
>NZ_JAJAFR010000051.1 GCF_020734105.1 Alkalihalobacillus deserti | reverse complement strand
ATTAAATACATAGAATTGAATGAATTGGTTTAGTTGGAGCGCCGTATGCGATGAAAGTCGCACGTACGGTGCGAGCAGGGGGAAAAGGGAGCGATAACTTCAAATCCTTACCTATCTGTATTAATAAAGGTTAACTGATATTATATACAGTAAATAAATATAACTAAACTGAAATAGAGGGATAACAAATGACTGGTAAAAGAAGACGAAGATTAAAAATCGGTGATGTTTATGCAATTCCTTTACCGAACGGAAAGTATGCTTTTGGAAGAGTATATAAAGATGCTGGTTTCGGAGTATATGAACATATAGGCAATAGTATTGATGATTTACCAGATAAAGAAGAATTTCTTTTTAATATTGGAGTGTACAAGGATGTCTTAACCTCTGGTAAGTGGGATGTTGTAGAAAACCGACCATTTTCAAATGAAGAGGAAGCCTTTCCTCCACCTAAATATATACAGGACAAAATATTGGGTAAATATTCTATTTATCACAAAGGTGAGATAAAGGAGGCAACCAAGGAAGAATGTAAAGATTTAGAAGTTGCGGGAGTATGGGATGAACAACACATCATAGATAGGATTATGGGAGAAGACAAATGGCATTAGGATTTTTAAGGTTATTCAATTAACGGGGTGCGTATCTACAATAAGCAGATACGCCTTTTTCTATCGTGGAGTTAATTGTCTTGTTGTTTCCCTATATTTAATATCAATTATCTGTTCTGTTTCATTATTGAATTTAATATCAACAAATACATCGAATTCTTTACTATCCTGTTTTAGCCAAAGTTTAAATTTTTCTATTGAGTATTCAGTTCCCTTTTCTCTACCGATATGAAGATAATCAATAATATCGGCTTGGGGATATTTTTCTTTTGTCTTTTCCATTGCTATTTCCCCCCATTTAGCGTAGGGAGGTACTTCTTGTTCTGCTTTTATAATATTGTTAGTATTAAGGATTTGAAAATCTCCAAACAAGAATAAGCAAAATATCAACTGAATGGATATAAATATTTTCATGACTCTTTAAACCCTTCTTTTTTATATTAGTCTTCTCGTGTTTTTTCAGGTTATACGATAAATTCTCTTCAACTATTGGTGGCTTGAATTGAATAATTAAACTTAACGGTATGATAAAAGTTAAGTCAATCCTAGGGAAGGGTACGATTTTCTTCACGCGAATATGATTATGAAGGTCTTTGGAAAATAGTAATAGTGTTATAATTGATGTTGTACCACTTTTTCAAGTTTTGATTATAACGGCTAATTTTGTCGTATTCTTGTTTACTCAAGAGGCTCCAGAAAGTCATCTTTAACTGATTCCTGGACACCCCCATTAATATAGTAAGTTTTAGGATTGTGGATCTCATTTATGGTCTTTTACGAACAAACTCGGTTTCAAAACCTACATAAGAGCCTTGATACTGCGATAGGTCTCCAATAAATTCAACCAGCAGCTTTTCATTTTGCCGTATTAATTTTCCTTTTAAATTAGCATTGGGCTGATATGACTCTATGGTAAATTCTGCCTTACCATTGTTAATTGTCCCTTTACCATGCATACCTCTTTCTTGTTAAGAACCAAATGCATTAACTTGCCAAGCGTCAAACCAAATGTTAAATGTATGACTACCTGTTCTTATAATGTTCACTTTCGTACTATGATATTGAGTTGTGCCAGTACTTACCCATTCACCAGCAATTTGTAATAGTTCTTCACTTATTTCGGGAATAGCTAAAATATCCCCTGGATAGATAAGTTTAGGATTTTGAATATAATTTTTTGTTGCAATCATATTTACTGTACTGTTATAGTTCTCGGCGATATTTTCAAGCGTATCTCCTTTTTTAACATGATGTATTTTGATGCCAGAACCGAACGGCAACTTAAGTTTACTTCCTATCATTAAATTATGAGGATCCAGCTTTGGGTTCAAGGCTGAGATTTCTTTAATAGAGCTATTAAATCTTAATCCAAGCAAGTAAAAAGTATCTCCTTTTTTAATCGTGTAATGAATGGGATTATTTTGGGTTTTTGCATGAGCGTTTAACATGTAATTACTGGGAATAAGTAAAATTCCAAGCATTACAGTTAAAACGAATATAAACTTCCTTATGTTTATAACCATTTAAACTTCCTCCATTTAGTGATTGATTATTGAACAAGTATAGTGTTTACAGAAAAAAGTTAAATATTTTGATCTGTTAAAATAATTTGATGGGATAGTAGGAACCTCGGCTAAGACGTACCACATGTCCTGTGGCAAATGCTGAGGCCAGCACGGCTGTGCAAGTGCGGAAAGCGATTATATTTGGCAAACAATTTGCTGGTCGCTAATTTGGAATAAGAAGATTGTGAAAAGGTGTACTTAAACAAACGGGTGCATTACTTGAATAAGAAAGAGGAGCTAAGACTTAAAGTAAAGGGTTCGGTTTTCGAGTAGAAAATCTTGATTCGCAATTGAATTAGAACGCGAAATAACAAAAAATTGGTCACTAAATTTACATTATCTTCGAATGCCAAAGTAATAATTAACTTGCTCCTTTTTCTAAACTCAATCCAATTTTAGATGTATTCACTTAGGTACTTTTTAGAAACCTCAAAACAGAGAATAATTTCATATCCAAAGGGTACGTTATTAATAAAATTATCAACTTCTGGAGGAAAATATGGTTAAACGGAATATTATTGTATTCTTACAGTTTTCTCTAATGGTTATTACTATTGCAGCTATTGTAGCTTGTTCAAATAAGCAATATGACATTAAATCCGCAACTGACCAACATCAACTAAATTTATCAAACAACGGAGGTATACCGAATCAGATTGCGGGACTTAAGAACGACATTGCTGGTAACAAAGCTGACATTCAGGCTAACAAATACGCTATCAAAGCCAACAAGGCGGCTATCGACGGTAAAGCTAACAAGACCGAGACTGTCTCAAAAACCGATTTCGACGCTATTAAAGCTCAGAACGATGATTTGAAATCTCGTCTTGGTGCTCTGGAAGCACAAATGAAAGCTATATCGGTTGAAGAAAAAATCAGGAAGGATATTATCGCATTGGGTTATCAAGTGACAATTTTCGATGTGAAGATAGCTAAGATGCCCGACGGTAGAACACAGGTCAAAGTACAGACTGGTCTAGATAACAACGATGCATGGTTGATTGGTGATACGTTAAATGAACCACGCTCACACGGAAAGAAAGTTGGAAATCTCATTGCCAACGATTTGAGCTTGACTTTCGAATCAGCAACACGAGGCTGGGGATCAAGCACATTTGGAGTCGCAACATTCTACTTGAAATAATTTGGCATCTTCCTTAATATAAATAAAGCAAATGAACTAATAGAATCGAAAAGACTTTATGGAAAATTAAACTTACTAGGGACAGTGGAGCAATAAAACAACTTCTTCAACTAAAGGGGGCTATAGTTGAATAAGGTAATAAAATTAGACCACACATATTAGATATGTCTAATATGTGTCGTCCTTTAAGTGTCAACTGTTTCACTTTCCTAACCTAAATATAACATTGGTTATATCCCTATATGCACGATGCTGATAAGGACGGTATGGTAGGTGAGTAACCCCTTAGAACTTTGAGGCAAAATAAATGAACAAAAGAATAACAATTTGCGAATGAGTGTCTGTACAAGAACAACTGAAGTTAATGGTCATATCATCTAAATTTGTATGTGAAAATATAATTATTTTTTACCAACGGGAGCTTTACTTTAATATGCTCAAATCAAAGACCTTCAACAAATCACCATTTTATATACTGGAGTATGTTGAAGGTCTTTTTATATACAACAGCAATACTGCCATTTCATACATGGATTAAATGCCAAATACCAATTCAAACTCTTATCTATAAATAACGAACGCTAAACAAAGGCGTTCCGTTTTTATTATGTAGGATTAAATTATCGCTTCTTTTCGCCATATTAACAAAAGGTATGTATTATAAATTTGTATCATATGTTGAGCTAATTTTTCGCGGAAAGGGAGTTTATAAGTAAGATGAAGTTAACAATAGGTCAATTCAAAATATTATATAGCGTCGCAAAAGAAGGAGCACCCTCTTGTTTTAAGGGGGCGTTCTATGCAACTAGTAAAGAGGAACTTTTACGCAAAGCTGTCAACCCTTCAATGTACTTAAACGACAACAGGCTATTGGATATTATTTGGGAAGGGGAAGGTCTTTATCACTTCTGGCATGATCAAGGGAATCTTAAACTTGTTAACAGTATTAAAGCTTTTGAACGAACAACAGGCATGAATCACAAAATTTACTTGGGTAATCAGGAAGAGATAGAGAATGCTGTTGCAAAAGAGTTAAGTAGCATAAACTCGAACTTTCTTTATATGGTTTGGCAGATTGACCATTTTGCACAAATGACTGGAAAGTATAGAGACATAATCTTACTCGAGTCTTGCCTTAGTAATCGACGACTTTCAGAGTCAGAAGTGTTTGAAATACTTCATTTCGAAGTACAAGCCCCTAAATTTTATTGGGTTTATGAAATAAGAGAGTTGGAACCTGAAGATTTAGCTGAATACTTTGTTCAAAAAGACTTGAACCATCTTTTAGTATAAAAAAGGTATGGGGAGTTAACTATTTTGGAAAATGCTTTCAATAACTTTATTGGAAATGCCCAATCATGTTAACATCGAGTAGGAACAATAAAGAGTAAATTACCCGAACTAACATTAGACAATGATAAGGAGCCAACAATATAGTTAATAATGCTTAAAAATGACTAACTATTCGTAAGCCCGAATTATAAAAAATAAGCGCACCTTACCGGTACGCATGACAAATAGCCGTATATCACGACTTTTTTAATCGAATATACGGCTTATTTTATTTTCTGTTACATGTTTCTTGGATCTTTTT
>NZ_JAJAFR010000004.1 GCF_020734105.1 Alkalihalobacillus deserti | reverse complement strand
CACCCGTCCGCCGCTAACCTCATAAGAGCAAGCTCTTAATTAGTTCGCTCGACTTGCATGTATTAGGCACGCCGCCAGCGTTCGTCCTGAGCCAGGATCAAACTCTCCATAAAAGTGCTTGATTTGTACTCAAACTGTACCGCTAACGATACGTTGTGATTTTACTAAATCACTTAAAATTGACGAGAAAATTATGTTTTCTCTTTTCGCTTGGCTTTTGTTCAGTTTTCAAAGAACTCTTATCGAAAAAGCAACTTTTATATCATAACATTTGAACTCAATAAAAGTCAACATCTTTTTCGAAATGTTTTTCCGCTTCATCAGCGACAAGTAATAATATAACACATATGAGTTAATATATGCAACTACTTTTATAAATAAAAATAGAATTTGATAAACACTTTAAAGGACAGCTTCTCTCGAACGGAAGACTGTCCTTAAATACTTAAACCTAGCTAAAGGGCTCCAATCATCTGAAACATAGGAAGCATAGTAGCAATAAATAAAAGAAAAATAAATCCACCAATCATTAAAAAGAGCATTGGTTGAATCATCCTGAGTCCTTTTTGAAGAGAATCTTCGAGTTCTTGAAATAAAATGTCACTGTAATGTTCAAGATCGCCAGCTAAATAACCCGTCTTTTCACCGTTATCAACAACGACTGATAATTCATCACAAAAGAATGCTTTCTCCTTTAAAATTTCCCTAAAAGGGCGACCCTTTTGCAGTTCACTTGATATTTGCATACATTCTAGTTGTAGAAATGATACATACTCTTGTTTCTCAAATTGTAATAGGGCTTCTTGCAAAGTCAGACCAGCACTAAGTAACTTTCCTAGTTGTAAAGAAAAAAAATAGGAAATGATTATCTGAACATGATTTTTACAAAAGGGTACGTTGAGCAATTTCATAATTCTTTCACTAACTGACCATTTTTTCATCTTAAATCTAATAAATAGAGCAGAAAACAACAATACGACTAAACCAATTATCATGAAGTAAGGGAGCTGGAAAAGGAACTGCATAAACATTTTTGTAAATAAAGGAGGAGATTCTGACATCATTGTAAAAATAGAGCGAAAATGAGGGAATACAAATTGAAACATCAAAATAAGTACCAGTCCACAAAGAAGCAAGAGTGTGAGAGGATAACGGAGTAGTTTAGTTAATTCAGTAATGATTTTTTCACGATGGTTTAGTAACATCCCCGCCTGATTAAAACCTTGTGCTAGTTGACCTTGTTGTTCGTAGAAATAAAGGAAGGATTTTATACTATTAGGGATTTCAAATGATTGGCAAGCTTCATGAACAGGATGACCTTCTTTTAAATGTAACAAGACTTGTTCTATCTGTTCTTTTATTTTTATCCCTACATGAAGTTGAATAAATCGTAAAGCCGTCTCAAGAGGGTAACCTTGTTCTAGTAATCGACCAATCCGAATAAACGAAGTTGCTACAGTTCGAAGATGTTTTTTATCATGGGGACGTTTTCTAAAATACTTCATAGGCAACTCTCTTCCATTCTTCTTCTTCAATATAACCTAATGCCCAAGCTTTGTTTATTTCATATAAAAAGCCTTTTGTAATATTTGTTTGTGATGAAATACAATTTTTAAGTTGTTCACCTTTTAGAATTTCAAAAATTGCAGCTCTTGACATCTGTCTACTTCTTCGACAGATTAAATGACAACTCCCCTGACAAAGTGGACATTTTGTATTAACTATTCTTTGAGATAAAATTAATTTACAACATTGCATTAAGTCAAAACGCGAAACTCCCAAATCAATCATTCTTAGTAAAGCTGTGTAACAATCCTGTGCATGGACAGTCGCTAACACAACATGGCCTGTTAAAGAAGCTCTAATAGCTAGTGCGGCGCTTACCTCATCTCTTATTTCACCAATCAAAATAACATCAGGATCATGCCTTAGACAAGCACTTAAAAGTGAATTAAAGGTTAACCCCGTTTTCACATTCACCTCTACTTGAACGACATATGGAATGATTCGTTCTACAGGATCTTCAATTGTAATGATGGTCTTTCCTCCCTGGCGTACGATTTGTTCAATAATGGTATATAAGGTTGTTGTCTTTCCAGAACCGGTTGGACCTGAAATTAAACAAAGTCCTTGAGTCATTGATGTAACATCCTGAAGTATTTTAGCATTGCTATGAAGAATAGATAGGGATGAGAGTGTTTGTGAAGAAAAATAAGGGAGAATTCTAATAGCTAAGCTTTCGTTGCTTTTCGTAGGAAGAGTAGAAAGTCGAAGGGCAAAAGTAGCGTCTTGCTTCACATGCATCATTGAAGAACTTTGAGGTTTACGTCGTTCTCCAATGTCCATACCTGACCGGTACTTAAAATGACTTATTAAGCGTTCAGCCAACCTAGGATTTAATTTTTTCCACGGCTCCATTTGGCCACTTACTCGATAAGTCAGCAACCATTGACTATCATCAGGGATAAAATGAAGATCTGTTGCCTTCATCTGAACTGCTTCATTGATCAGCTGCTGACTATACAGCTCAATATCATACATATACCTCATCACTCCTTTGTTCAATCTACCACTAATATTTCAACATTCGAAGAAAAAATCCTTCTCTGCTGCATAATTTTTTTCTCATTGTTTAAAATAGGTTTATTGAGATGTTAGTCTCTCATCTTCTAGTCCCATAAAACTTCTAGTCCCATAAAAATTTTTTTCGAATAAAACATTTCTAATTGGTCATACTAACGATTATCGATGGGCTATAGCCAAGCGGTAAGGCAACGGACTTTGACTCCGTCATGCGTTGGTTCGAATCCAGCTAGCCCAGTAAATCAAAAGAACGAGCTTAAGTTTTCTAACTTAAGCTCGTTCTTTTTATTAAGAATAAAAATCGCCTTCACGCATAGGGTTGAAACATAGACATGCTCCTTCATAAAAAACTCAACTCCTAAGTAGAGAAGGTGATTGAAATTAGAATTTTAAGCGAGTTTAAAGAATTTGCAGTAAGAGGAAATGTAATTGATATGAGTATAGGGGTTATTATCGGTACTACATTCGCGAAGATTGTTGAATCTCTAGTAGATGATATCATTATGCCACCCTTTAGCTTAATGTTCGGACAGGTTGATTTCTCAAATTTATATATCAATTTATCAAACCGCCGCTTTGACACCTTTGCTGATGCAGAAGAAGCAGGCATACCTATGTTAAATTACGGAACTTTTCTGAATCATGCTGTTCACTTTGCTATTGTTGCATTCGTCCTTTTTTTATTTGTAAGGCAAATTAATCGTATTCGCAGACCACAGGAAGATCCCTTATTAAACATGAAAACAAAAATATGCCCTCATTGCTGCCAATCAATAGCTTATAAAGCAACAAGATGCCCTCATTGTACGTCCGATCTTGAAGATGTTCGCGCCAAAATTAAACACCACCCCACATATGTCCGCGTGCAACGGAAATCACCTTCTTGATTTTAATTTTCTTTCATTTGATTTATGAGTTCTGATAAAAATTTTTTGGGGACCGCTTTTGTATCCATTTTATATATTTTTTAACTCTTCGTCATCTTTTAGTCTTTCCAACGTCATGAGACGAATTGCTAATTCTTCATTTGGATAGAGCGCATGAATTTGTTTATGGCAAGGGATACAAAGCCGGCAGTCGGAAGGTGACTCCCCCCTTCCTCCCTTGGTGTTAAATGATGTATCGTTAACACCACTTCTTTCCGTTCTCATAATTGACATTGCCCCATTTTTTCTTCATTTCATTCCCTTTCTATTTGTGGAAAACTATACCAAGTCAACGAATCAACCTTTTACTTCCTATTCAACATAAAAAAATAACTCTATCACTTTGACATACTGATCTATTTCAAGACGTCCTTCTCCCATTGTTTTCTTCACGTTCTCGTTTTACCTGTATAAAACTAATGAGCACAAAGTTTATCGCAATAATCGTAGCGATAAAAGGACCGAAAAGGAATTGTCCCTGCTCAATCAACCCAACTAGAAAAAAAGCTAATGATCCAATGGTAACTAGGCAACCTAAAATAAGAAATGAAATCATAGCATCTCCCCCTTTCTCTTTTATTAGCTATATCTCTTTTATATGAAAAGTAACACACATAGGCGACAAAATTTGCTACGATAGGAGAAGATGTATTTAGAGAGGGGAACCTATTATGCAAGTGGCTTATCATCAAGACAAACTAATTTACCTTCCTAGCTGCGAACGTGAAACCTGGCAACAATTGTATATGGCTAGTATTCGACAAAAGGTCACTTGTATACATTGCCATTCTCCATTACGGATGGAACTAGGTATTTTAACGCCACCTTCGTTCAATCACTTACGACCTACAAAAGAATGTATAGATGCCGCCACTTTGATGGAGAAGAAAATGAGCAAAATAATGCAAAAGGACGAACAAGAAATAGACGAAAAGTCTAATTCTGGCTTTCAGTTACCGAAACGAAGAGCGATAACAACTTCTTCACTAAATGAACCTGAAATATGGAAGAAGCCTGAGGACGTAAGAGCCATTCCTCCTTTTAAGAATGAACCAAAAATGAATACAAGCGAAGTACACAGCTATAGAAAAACACTGTCCGAGAATGGGATCTTTCTAGATAATAACCAGTGGCAAGCTGTCCAAACAACGGAAGGACCTTTACTTATCCTCGCCGGGGCAGGAAGTGGAAAAACAAGGGTCCTTACAACTCGAACCGCTTACATGCTTACAGAACAAAACTATTCTCCTAAAGAAATGATTCTCGTTACATTCACAGCAAAAGCCGCAAAAGAAATGAAAGAAAGAATGCGACTTTATCCTGGTCTTGATCCGCGTACACTTAATCAATTAATGATTGGTACGTTTCACAGTATATTTTATAAAATGCTTATGCACCATGAACCCGAAAAATGGGCACCTACAAATTTATTGAAACAAGATTGGCAAAGACAAGCAATGATAAAAGAGGCTGGTCGTGAAATTGACTTAGATGAGAAAGACTTTGCCTTCGATCAAGCGTTAACCCAAATTAGCTGGTGGAAAAATCACCTTTTATCACCAGAACAAGTCAAAACGAAGGATGTTTGGGAAGAACGTGTTGCTTATTTGTACAAGCGTTACGAACAAATGAGATTAGTGAAGAATGCTTTTGACTTTGATGATATGTTGCTTGGCTTATACGAGCTTTTAAATCTAAACGACCTCTTATTAAAAAGATACCAACAACGCTTTTCCTATGTATCTGTTGATGAGTATCAAGACATTAATAAAGTACAAGTTGAGCTTATTTCGATGTTAAGCGATCGAACAAAAAATTTATGTGTCGTGGGAGACGATGATCAATCTATTTATGCTTTTCGAGGAAGTGATCCTTCTTATATCTTGAATTTCAAGAATCGTTATCCTCATACAAAAACGGTCATTCTTAATGAAAATTATCGTTCATCACACGAGATTGTAGCGTCTGCTAATAATGTTATTCATACAAATCGAGACCGCTATTCTAAACAACTGCTTGCCCAAACATCTTCCGGCTGTCCACCTCTGTTATTTTATCCTTATGATGAAGAAGAGGAAGCGACCATGATTGTAACAGATATAAAAAGGCAAATTGAAGCAGGGGCTTCACCATCTGACTTCGCGGTTTTATTTCGAACAAACACTTCAGCACGTGCAACGATTGAGCGCTTTGTTTCATCTAGTATTCCTTTTCAATTAGACGCTGATGGAGAATCTTTTTATCGTAGAAAAGCAGTAAGAAAAATTTTAGCTTTTCTCCGTTTAGGGATAAACCCAGATGATAGTCAGGCATTGAGTGATTTAATTGGTGCTTTATTTTTAAAACAACAAACTTTACAAGAAGTAAAAGCAGCAAGCATAACAAATGATTGCTCTTATGTAGATGCCCTCCCTTATATTCAAGGGCTAAAAACGTTTCAATCTAAAAAACTTGAATCCCTACCTAGGAAGTTTAAACAACTGAAATCAAAAAAGCCTATTGATGCTATTACATTTATTGAACAAGAAATGGGATTCAATGACTATGTAAAAAAGCAAGGCAATGAAGGAAATAAAATGGAACGTGGATCAGATGATGTTCGCGACTTAAAAGTGGCTGCGAAACTTCATTTAACGATTGGAGATTTTTTAGATTATATTGATCATATGACAATTAAATATGAAGAACTCCGTAACCAAAAGGCCCATGGCGACTCAGCACAACTAATGACCATCCACCGTGCAAAAGGTTTAGAGTTTAAACATGTCTATATACTAAGTGCTGTAGAAGGAGGTTTACCTCATGACTATGCTCTTGAAGCTTGGCGTGAAGGAGATGATAAACCGTTAGAGGAAGAAAGACGTCTTATGTATGTTGCAATGACACGAGCTGAAGAAAGCTTACGCATTTCGGTTCCTATCATGAGACGAGGAAAGAAGGCATTCCGATCTCGCTTTGTACGTGAAATACAACGACAAGCTCCTAAACAAACTTCAAAAACAACTGGTAGAGAAAGGAATTTATCAAATGAACGAGTTAACAATGATTCAAAAAACTGAAAAATGGGTCAAAGACCAGCTAGAGAATGAAGGAACAGGACATGACTGGTATCATATCCGACGCGTAACTAAACAAGCTAGAGAAATAGCTAACGTAGAGGGGGCAAATGCACTTATTGTTACGTTAGCGGCATTACTTCACGATTTAATTGATGATAAAGTAGTTGCGAGCGAAGAAGAAGGCTTAAAACAAGTAACTCAATGGTTAGTTTCCATTGGAACAACTCCCGAACAGCGTCAACATATCATAACCATTATTACTACAATGTCATTTAAAGGTGGGAATAACAAACCTGTCACAACGATTGAAGCCCAAGTGGTCCAAGATGCGGATCGATTAGATGCCATTGGTGCGATTGGTGTTGCACGAACCTTTATCTACGCTGGTAGTAAAGGCGATCCGATGTACGATCCGAATTTAGCCATTAGAGATTCCGTTACTATGGAAGAATACCGCAATGGACGCTCAAGTGCAATTGGTCACTTTTATGAAAAGCTTTTGAAACTAAAAGATTTAATGAATACAGAAGAAGGAAAAAAACGTGCTCAGTTGCGGCATCAATTCCTAGAAGAATTTGTCCAACAGTTTCTGAAAGAATGGGATTAACTTCTATTAGAGTCTGTTCAAAAAGGGAGGTTTTTTTCCTTTTTATACGAAAACTAAGGCGTTAGTCCTAGCTTTCATTCATCGTGGTGTTTGCTAAAACATGGTTGTTTTGAACAGACTCTAAGCAATAGCTACATCTTTAAAAGTCTTAATGAGTGAGTTTCTCATAGTAAGACGAGTAGCGAACGGAGCCATTGCTAGTCTTATAGAGGACCTTATTGAACACGCTCTATTAAGATAATCTGTACTCCTTTTTCAAAAAACCATCTCCACAATCAGTAACAGCACCACTATCATTCACTCGTAGGTCTATAAATGATAACGGCGCACGTGCCATTGCTACTTATCCTATTTGTACAGATTTAATCTCCTTTAAATTCAGTTGTAATGGTTTTTCTTCAGTTAACACTCGTAATACAACGATAGGAGAATTTACTTCTTCTAAATACCCTTTATGAATTTCTTCTCCTACTGCAATTTTAATTTCTTGATCTTTATTTGAACTAGTAATGACATATTCTAACTTCTCTAGGACTGACATCTGCTTAGTGAAAGCCTCTTCCAAATTAGAATCTAATGTATACTCGGCTTTTTCAAGTGATGGTTTTACATGTACTTTAAATTTTCTATAGACGAATTCTTGATTGCTTGCTTCTACTTCAACCTCTTTCGGTTGATAAATATATAATAATGGCGCAGTTCGCTTAGACATTATCCACTCTCCTTTCCTCACTCTTCTTAATCTATTTACACTCAGTCAAATATATGATTACTTAAAATAATTCATAATGAAATGTGGATAAGCTACATATGTATAGTAAAGAAAATTACAGACAGTGAAACAAATGAATTTAAATGAGGTGAGAAAGTGGAACAAACGAAAGAAAAGTTAAAAGAAGTGGTTCAGAAGATTGAAGAAGCGACTGAACTCTACCAAGAAATAGTTAAAAAAATGGGTCTACTTGATCAAGACAAAAAAAATCCACAGCCCTCCATCAAAACCATGAAAGTATTAGTAAACGAAAAAAGAACGGTTCTAGAGCCTTCTTTTAGCTTTGAAGATATCAATGATCAAAGCACAATGGATGCTCCTTATCCTTTAGGACATATGGTTACTTCTTTTTATTACAGAAGCCCAATTCAACCAAACCCAGCCTATCAAACTGAACCCGTTTCATTAAAACCTTGGCTTGCTCATCATCCACTTAAATAAACACAAAACAATTAAAGAGGCTGTCATCATTTTTTCTATGATAACAGCCTTTGCTTTATCGTTGTAGCCTTCTTCAAACCATTAAAAGCCTAATTTAAATAACTTTCTACAAAACAGATATCTTCCTAAACTGATTGCCAAATCTGACTTCTGGAATCCCTCACTATTCTACTAAAACCTAAAGTGGACACTCACCTAACAGAACATTCCTCATAAGATAATTTGAATACTGTAAATACAAAAGGAGGAAATGTTCATGTACGGTCCACAAGGTCCTTCCGTTCAATTTTTACCCCCGACTGTTGTAGCTCAATATGTCGGTCAATGGGTTACCACATCTATTCCAAATTATGGTGAAGTGACGGCATATATAACAGACTACAATCGCCGTAATGGAATGGTTTCCATGTTCATGTACAGAGCACCATCATACCAACCTCAATTCATCCAAGTACATCATAGTGATTTAGTCGGAATTGCTCCATACTATGGTCCAATTCCACCTCGTCCTACTAGACCTAGACCGCCTAGACCTAGACCACCTAGACCGTGGCAGCCATGGCAACCAGGACCTGGGCAAGGAGAATTTCCAGGAGGCGGATTTTGGCCATGGGTTTTCTATCAAACAGGCGCTTTCGGTGAACAGCAAAGAGACAACGACCACTACTATTATTATTAGGCCATTAAAAACGGTGTAATTCTAAAAAAACAGATAGACCAAATTAAAGGATACAGAAAAAGGTGACAATCACCCTTTTTCTGTATCCTTTTTTTTATGACATTGATAAGATATTGTAGCCGCTATCCACATGTAACATTTCCCCTGTCATTCCACGTGATAGATCACTCATTAAGAAAAGAGCGGTATCGCCTACTTCTTCTTGAGTCGTTGTGCGACGTAATGGTGCTCGTTCTTCAATTTCTTTTAACACATCATTAAAGCCACCGATTCCTTTAGCTGCTAATGTACGAATGGGACCAGCCGAAATCGCGTTGACACGAATGTTTTCTTTCCCTAAATCATTGGCTAAATATTTCACACTCGCATCAAGTGAAGCTTTGGCAACTCCCATCACGTTATAGTTACGAACGACTCTTTCTCCACCAAGATACGTAAGGGTGACAATGCTTCCCCCATCCGTCATCAGCGTGCGAGCCACTTTTGCAACAGCTGTAAGAGAGTACGCACTAATATTTTGAGCAAGCAAGAAACCATCACGAGTCGTATTTAAATACTCCCCTTCAAGCTCATCTTTATTGGCGAATGCAATGCAGTGGGCAATCCCATGAATGGTTCCGACTTCATCTTTAATTTGTGAAAATGTCTTTTCAATCTCTTCATCACTTGTGATATCACAAGGTAAGATCAGATGATCTTGTCGTTCTAATGTCTCTGCAAGTTGACGAACATTTTTTTCCAAACGCTCACCTGCATATGTAAAAATCAACCTTGCCCCTGCATTTGCTAACGATTGAGCAATCCCCCAAGCGATACTTCGTTTGTTAGCAACCCCCATGACTACATATGTACGTTCTTTTAAAGAAAGTTGAATCATTTTTTCTCCTCCATTATGAGTAGTTATTAATACCAAGTACTAATTATTATAGCACACCAACTCATTGTTAGATAGTTCAACAAAAGATTAACTATCCCTTTTTTGTTTGGATATTCTTCTTTTCATACTGACATTTCTCACATTTATAAATAATATTTTGGTTTGATTGAGCCGTTAATAAATTAGAAATCGGCTTTTGATCCTGACAATTAGGGCAAATGACTGTTATATCTGACATAAGTATTTCCTCCCTTTTTAACTAGGTTTCCCTGGTTATTAAACTTCATTCAAAAAAATTACCAGTATGTAGAATCCCCACCCTCTTAAATAACAATCACAAACTTAAAACAGGAAATCCCCTCAACTGAGACGACTCCCTGTTTTCTCTTATTCATAAGAACCTTTCGATAAGAATGTTTTGGGTAGCTCCGTTCCTCTCGTCCCACGTAAATCTACCTCTTCTGTTTCTGGAGGGTACACCATAACAAAGCTCTCAGGACCTGAATGAGCTAATACTCGAGGTAAACGCTCGAGTTGTGGATGCCATGCAACCGTTCCTCGTCTAGCACTAAAGACAAACACAACATCATCAGTTTGTAAAAATGGCATATACGTAATATGCCATTCATTCCAAGTCATAAGGCTCGTCATCGTTACTTTCACATCTGGTTTAATTTCATTAAAACTTCTGGCATAACTCTTAAGATTATCCTTTACGACATAACAAGTAATTGATGCACCTAGTTGATTAGCTATAAGTTTTATCACCTTTACAGACTGATAATATCCTTCTTTATGATCGAAACCAGAAGGAATAATAATAACAATTCTTTTTGTTGTATTAAGTGGATGCCCTAATTTAGAAACAAGTATCATTTGTGTTGTTCGTTCTAGAAGTTGATCTAAAATGCCACCAAAAATCTTTTGTGGAGTTGAGAGCTTACCATTCCAACCTATCACCGCTGTTGTAATTCGAGATTCTTCCATCGCGCGTATGATGCCAGACGTTATATTGGTATCAACGCGTGTGAGCATATGTATTGGAATTTCTGCCCCCGCTGCATAAGTTACTGCGTGACCTAATAACTTTTCAGCTTCCACAATTCTTGAAGCTGAATTTTCTTTCCCACCTTGAGCCACAGATAACGTATAAAGTGGCTGGGGTGATTGACCACGTATAATAAAAGATAAGTCCATAAGCGATTCCATCGTTTGAGGGTTTGCGACTGGTACTAACACTCTCTCAGGAGCTGATGAAAACTCATAAGGTTTTTGCTCTTCCTTCATGGCAACTATTCTAGCAAACTTTTCAACCGTATAAGGTCCAATCATACACGTAACCAAAATCATCACAATGATCGCATTAACCGTTGCCTGATCAAATAACCCTAAGTCAAACCCAACTAAAGTCGCAGCTAAAGTCGCAGCCGCCTGAGGAATAGTTAAGCCAAATATTAACTTAATTTCCTCGAGAGAATAGTTGTAGATTTTCCCAGCAATCCAAGCAGCTAAAAATTTACCAATAATAACTAGCGATACAACTAGAGCAGCCTTTATCCAAGCAGATGGATCATTAAATAAAATTCTTAGATCCATCAACATTCCAACCGATAACAGGAAAAAAGGAATGAATAGCGAATTACCGATGAACTTGATTCTATTCATTAAAGGACTTTGTTCAAAGATAAAACGATTTAAGGCTAAACCCGCCAAGAAAGCCCCAATGATTGGTTCTAGTCCTGCCACAGTTGCAAAAAATGCAGAAACAAACAAAACCGTCATAACGAATATATACTCCATTGTTCCTTCACTACTTAGTGTACGAAAAAAGAATTTTGCTGCAATGGGTACAATGATGAAAACAGCCGCAACATAAACTATTAAGGACACAATTAAAGTAAACCAAAAATTTGGCGTCAACGCTCCTTGCATGGAACCTGCGACGATCGCTAATACAAGTAGAGCTAATGTATCAGTCATAATCGTTCCACCAACCGAGGTTGTTACAGCTTTATTTTTAGATATACCTAATCGACTTGCAATCGGATAGGCTAATAATGTATGTGATCCAAGTAGAGAACCAAGAAGTATAGACCCTGCTACTGAATATCCTAATACATAGGCGCCAATCGTCCCTATTATAAAAGGAATGGTGAAAGACATAGTTCCAAAAGTTAAACTTCTTTTTCGATATTTTTTGAAGCCTTCTAAATCAATTTCTAACCCTGCAATAAAGATAATGTATAAAAGTCCAACTGTTCCAAGTAAGATAATCGTAGGGTCTCGATCAAGTATACCTAAACCATTTGGTCCAATAATAACACCGGCAAAAATAAAACCAATAATCCCTGGAATTCTTAATTTTGCCATAATAAGAGGAGCAACTAAAAAGACAAGCATTGCTATAGCAAAAATAAGAACAGGATTTGTAACAGGTTGTGTGATCAATGGCTTTCACTCCCTTACTTTTTTATTTATTAAAGGTTGTATAAACCAATCATAATTTGTGTTTTTGATCCATCTACAAGGTGAATTGCGGAACCCTCCTAAAAGGATTCATGACTTCAGAAAACAATTAGTGCTTTTTCTAAAAGGATAATGCTTCTTTACCCCATTTCCTTAATGATTCTTTACATATTAAAGAACACACCATCAGCATGTCAACAATTATAATTATTGAAATCGATTAAATTCGAAGTCTATGTCATTAGAAAATAAGTATGAATGTTCAATCATTGTTCATTGCTTATCGATCTTTGGTTAAGCTATTATTTGTAGGAGATTATCAACGTCATAAAGGAGAGATCTTAATGAAAATTGATGTTATCGGGGACGTTCATGGTTGCTATGAAGAGTTATTATCGCTCCTCGCAAAACTAGGTTATAAAAAAATAGATGATACATATGAACATCCTCAGAACAGAAAATTAGCGTTTGTAGGTGACTTAACAGACCGTGGACCTAACTCGGTCGAAGTGATTCAACTAGTTTCGCAGCTAGTTGAATCAAACCAAGCCTTCTATTGCCCTGGCAATCATTGTGATAAATTATACAGATACTTTTTAGGAAGAAAGGTTCAAATAACCCATGGGTTAGAGACTACAGTCGCTGAGTTAAAATCCCTAGCTAAGAATGACTATCAAAGAGTTCGACAACAATTCATATCTTTAGTAGAGCGTTCTCCCCTTTATCATGTTCTAGGAGACAAGGAACTCGTCATTGCACACGCTGGAATTCGGCCCGATTATATTGGGCAAACGAACAAGCGCGTTAAAACCTTTGTTCTATACGGAGATATAACGGGAGAAACGAATAAGGATGGTACACCAGTGCGAAGAGATTGGGCCAAGCATCATCAAGGAGATGAGTGGATTGTCTACGGCCATACTCCTGTCAAAGAACCTAGATTTATTCACCGGACAGTCAATATTGACACTGGTTGTGTATTTGGTGGCGCCTTATCGGCTTTGCAATTTCCTGAGATGACAGTCGTTCAAGTACCTTCTTCTCAACCTCTACTTGAAGATAAGTTCCGAAGCTATGATGAGTAACGAAGAAAATTAAAGAGGTGTTTAAAAAATGAAAAAAATCCTCATTTTATTATTTAGTCTTTTTCTATTAGTCGGATGTGGTCCAGAAGTTTCAATTGAAATAGACCCTGAACAAACCCGTATTATTTATGATGAGGAACTTGAGATGGTTTCGTTTTATGTTCGACTCGAAAACAGAGGACCATTACCCGCAGATAATTTATATGCTCGTTTTGTTGTAGAGCAACCAGTCGTACAAAATGCACTTGGTGGCACAAACGACTTTCTTTTTCTAGATTCTCAAGGGCATCCTGAACTTTTTCGCCTAAGTTCGGATTCAAGTTATTTTATTGCAGAAGCCTTCTCCTTAGAAGCAGAAGTCACCGAGGAAGATTTGGTGAACTCTATCCGTGTAGAAATTTATGATAGTAGCGATCAAGTCATCGCAGAACATACGCTTAGTCAAGTGACAAATGAATAGTAAACGAAATAGCTGTAAGGGTGTGTTTCACACCCTTACATGCTTTTTACTGATTTCCTAACATGGTATTTTTCCCATTTATACCTCCTCTGTCACTAACAAGTTCTTCATATCTTCTGGTATTTCTTGTTTAATCGTCAGGACCCTATCTTCAAATGGATGTTGAAACGTAATTTGGTGACAGTGAAGAGCTTGACGATTTATATCTTCTCTAGTCCCACCGTATAAATCATCCCCAAGCAAGGGGTGCCCAATGAAGGTGAAATGCACTCTTATTTGATGCGTTCGACCTGTCTCTAGCTTGATTTCAACCAATGTCTTTTGAGAGCGACGAGATATTACCTGAAAATGGGTAACCGCTTGTTTTCCATTTTCTCTGACAGTTCGCGCGATGATACTATTTGGATCACGCCCAATTGGTGCATCAATTTTCCCTGTGTCACTTGTCACATATCCGCTTACAATCGCCGTATAGAAACGCAGTAACTTTCCTTCTTTTTGAAGCTTAGAAAGCCGGTCATGAGCCAAGCGATGCTTAGCAACAATTAACAATCCGGATGTATCCTTGTCTAACCTATTTACTGCATGAAAGGTCGCTTGATGATGCCTCTCTTTGTAATAGCCGAGAACAGCGTTGGCTAAAGTACCTGATGGATGTTCGCGTGAAGGAATGGTTGGCATGCCGGCTTTTTTATTGATGACAAGTAAATGATCATCTTCATATGAGATATCTAATTGGATTAATTCAGGAAAGACAGACAAACTTGCTTCTTCAATTGGAAGACAAACCATTACTACGTCCCCTTCTTGAAGAAAAGCACGAACAGTGACCTCTTGTTTATTTCTCAATATAAGTCCACCATTAAACTTAATATCGGCTAGTGCTCGTTTAGATATATGACAATGCTCTCTTAAGAAGAGCCGAAGCAGTTGGTTATTCCAATCGGCATCGACTCTCCATTTTAGTGTTGTTAGGTAGTTACTCACGAACAAAAGACTCCCTTACTCTTTTCCAGAACGGAAAAGGACGAAATCTTGCGAAACGTACCTTATCTTCAGCTACGCGACATTGAATTGATTTCACTCTTCGATGATCGAGTATGTAATGGTCAACGGAAACTTGAATATCTATATCATTTAACGGTTTAAGCAAGCAAGTGTGATGTTGTGGTAAGACAAGCGGTGAGCCAACTGTTCGATAAACTCGGTTATTGATAGAGGCCATTTCAGCAACTTGTATGGATGCAAGCGATGGATGAAGAATCGCTCCCCCTAATGCTTTGTTATAAGCTGTACTGCCCGAAGGAGTTGAAATACATAACCCATCTCCACGGAATACCTCAAACGCTTCTCCCTTTATGTCTACACTACAAACAAGTGAACCACCTATGCTTTTAATTGTACATTCATTTAACGCGAGATGGCGCTCTGAATTGAGAGCTCCCTCTTGTCTAATAACTACCTCAAGCAGTGGATATTCTACTATCTGATAGGGGGTTTTTGCAATATGTATGACAAGCTTTTCAACTTCCTCAGGAACCCAGTCAGCATAAAATCCAAGATGCCCGGTATGAATCCCTACAAAAGCTGTATCCTCTAAACGATCACAATAATCATGAAAAGCTTGTAGAAGCGTTCCATCTCCGCCAACCGTTATCACCATTTCTGGTTCTTTCTCATCATGCTTCAACCCAAAATCGAGTAAATATCGTTTGATTCTTTGCTGAAGTTTATTTGATACGTCATCGCCGCGCGATGTTACCGAAAATTTCATGAACTCCCTCCAATCTACAGCTTCCTTCCCTGTTCTTGTTTCTTCGTGATGATCTGCTGTGCCTCTCTTACTTCGTCACGAATGATGGACATCTCTTCATCAAGTTGAAAAGCTGATTCTGCCGCACGTTGCAGCCTCATTTTTATATCCTCTGGAATTTCACCGCTATATTTATAATTTAACGAATGCTCAATCGTTGCCCAGAAGTTCATCGCTAATGTACGGACTTGCAATTCAACTAGAATTTTTTTCTCTCCTTCAATCGTTTGAACAGGGTACCGAAGAACAAGATGATAGGAACGATAACCACTTGGTTTCTTTTCAACGATATAATCTCTTTCTTCGATGATTTCAAAGTCTTTTCTTGTTCGTATTAAGTTAACTACTGTTTCAATATCTTCTACAAACTGTGTGACAATACGTACCCCAGCAAGGTCTTCCATTTGTTCTTCTAACTGATCAAGTGGAACGTTTTTTCGTTTCGCTTTATCAAGAATACTTGAAACCGGTTTTACCCTTCCCGTTACAAACTCAATAGGTGTATGCATAGATGATTTTTGATATTGTTTCCTTATTCCTTTTAATTTAACTTTTAGTTCCTCAACAGCCTGTTTATAAGGTGTTAAGAAAATATTCCAGTTACTCATAACATCACCGTCCATAGAATCAATGAGCATAAACTCTGCTTATTCCTATCTTAATTAATGAAAGACTTCCTGTACGGCCTTCTCCATCGCTTCACCATAATTGCCATTACCTTCGATATTTTCAGTTAAAAATGCAAGCTCTTCCAAAATCGACGTTAATTCAATCTGTACGTTGTTACCAACATCAAGAACAAGTCTTACATTTTCTAAAGTAACCTTCTTTAAAGAAGTCCAAGTATTTTGCTTAAAAGTCAAATAATAAAAATTTGAATCATCCTCAAGTATATAAATAAAAGCTAAACCATCTGAGTCTACAAGCATTCTATCTCCCGCTCTCAAAGACTTAGCCAAATCCACATCCACTTCTTCACTCACTGAAGCTATAAATAATTCTTTTCCTTCATTAATTTGATTTACTGTTAGTTTCTTCATTATGTACCTCCACCTATGCCTTCCAACGAAAGATTTTCACTTTATTTTAACATAGTTCAACTTGAAATACGTATCAATGACTATCTGTTCTAGCGTGATTAGTAAACAAATTATAACATTTAAACATAGAAACACCTGCTATACTAATAACAGTGTAGCATCGTGCTATTTTTTAACAAGCTATTATTAAATGAATGAGAAGAAGATTCTTTCTCTCAATAGAAAAGGTGTGTAATTATGTCACAAGAAGTAGAAATCGAAGTGAAATCAATGCTTACAGAAAGAGCTTATCATCTGTTATTAAAAGGGTTTGGACTGCAAGAAACGGATGCGGTCGTACAGCATAATCATTATTTTGAAACCCCGAATTTCTCACTTAAGGGAAAGCAATCAGGTTTGCGCATTCGTGAAATAGCTCGGACGTTCACATTAACGTTAAAACAGCCTTTTAAAGTAGGAAAATTGGAAACTCATCAGCAATTGTCTTATCAAGAATGGCAACTAGCTCAAGCAAAAGGGAAACTCCCGGATGGACAAGTGATGAATCAACTCATTCAACTTGAAATACCCGTTGACCAACTTAAGTTTCAAGGCACCTTAACAACAAGTCGAATTGAATTTGAATATGAGGGTGGCATTCTTTGTTTTGATAAAAGCAGTTATTTTGACCAAGTTGACTATGAGATTGAATATGAAGGTAAATCAGAGGAACATGCTAATTCTACACTTTCGATGATACTCTCCAACTATCAACTTAGCCCACTTGCTACTGAAAACAAAGTCAGGCGTTTTTTTAATTTGAAGAATCAAAAACAAAGTGAGAAATAAAGAAATCATCAACAACCAATTGTCCAGTTAACAATCATTTGCTATGATAGACTTAGATATAATAATCGAGGTGTAATTATGGATCTATCCTTCCTTCAACAGATAAATCGCTTTCAATCCTTTCAGGGCTTATCTTCATCTAAGTCACAACAACCGACTATGGTTGAGTCAATATTTTCTCAATTCCTTGAAGAACAATTGAGCCGCTTTCAAAAAACAACAGCCCCATCAAGAAACATGGACTTATTCCTTGATCCAACTTTAAAAAGTCGATTAGATCAAGTGATCGCTTCATCTATTAATCAAATCGATACTCTAAAAACAGTTAAGCAAGCGGATTCTACTTGGACTGATACTTTATCCGATCGTGAAACTCGCTTCCAGCCATTTATTGAATCTGCTGCTAAAAAATACAATATAGATGCGAAGCTTATTCACGCAGTAATTAAGCATGAATCAAACTTCAATCCTAATGCTAAAAGCCATGCGGGTGCAATTGGGCTCATGCAGCTCATGCCTGCTACTGCTAGAGGTCTAAACGTTCAAAACATTTATCATCCTGGACAAAACATAGACGGGGGAGCAAAATATCTCAGACAAATGCTTGATCGTTATAACGGTGATGTTCGCCTAGCGTTAGCTGCTTATAATGCAGGTCCTGGGAATGTTGACCGTCACGGCGGAATTCCTCCCTTTAAAGAAACACAAGCCTATGTTCCAAAAGTTTATAGTTCTTATATGAATGCGTAAATCAAGAAACTGCCTCCTCTATCATAGAAGAAGGCAGTTTCTTTTTTTATGTTGGTAATCCTCAATCAGGAAATTTGCTGAACAGACTTCATATTGCTACAATATGATAAAGAGTTCCAACACAGAGGAGAATGACTATGACAAATATAAATCAAACACCTTATGAGGCTTTAGGTGGAGAAGCAGTCCTCTCTTTATTAGTCGATACATTCTACGAGAAGGTATCAGTACACGCTGATCTTGCTCATCTATTTCCAGATGATTTAACCGAAACGGCCCGAAAGCAAAAACAATTTTTAACTCAATTTCTTGGTGGTCCTACTATATATAGTGATGAACATGGACACCCGATGCTCAGAGCACGTCACATGCCATTTGTCATTACACCTGTTCAAGCAGAAGCATGGCTTGGCTGTATGAAAAAGGCAATGGATGAGATCAATATTCAAGGACCAATTCGTGATTATATGATTGAACGTCTAACTATGACCGCGCATCACATGGTAAATCAATCATCGTAGAAAGGAGAAACGACCATTGAACCAGAAAGATACTCCTTCAACTTGCGACAATCAACTTGGCGTTTGTGGTCTAGATCCAGAGCAACCATTTAATAAACGTCATAAACCCATTGAATTATACACATTTATTGATCCACTTTGTGCTGACTGTTGGGCATTTGAACCAATGCTAAAAAAACTACAAGTAGAATATGGCAGTTATTTTCGCATTCGTACCCTTGTTGCTGGACGTTTACAAGCTTGGAATGTATGTAAGAATACAACAAAAGGCTTAACGGCTAAAAAGCAGGTGATCGCTTCAGTTTGGGAAGAAAGTGCTACGAAAACAGGGATGTCTTGTGATGGGGACGTATTGCTAGAACATGAGTGGCACTCTCCTTATTTAGCTTCAGTAGCAATTAAAGCAGCGGAATTGCAAGGTCCCCAACTCGGTGCACGATTTTTGCGAAAAATGAGGGAAGCATTGTTTTTAAATAAACAAAACATCACGGAGCAGAATGTCATAATCGATTGTGCAGAAAAGGCTGGTTTAGATGTAACAGAATTTAAAAACGATCTTTCTTCTAAAACAGCCTCTAAAGCCCTTCAACATGATATTAAGACAACGAACGAAATGGGTGTCGACATCGTACCAACCTTTGTCTTTTTTAATGCCAATGTTGAAGACGATGGAATCAAAGTAACAGGGCATTATCCTTATCACGTTTATGTTCAAATTATTGAAGACATGCTTGGCTTTAAACCTACGCCTGCCAAACCATCTACTTTAGAAGAATTTTTAATACGTTTTGAATTAGTTGCAACCATTGAAGTATCAGTCGTCTTTAACATTTCAGAGGAAGAAGCTGAAAAACGTTTAAAAGCTTTGATGCTCCAACAAAAAGTAGAATCAGTACCTGTTAAGTACGGAATTTTTTGGCGCTATTTAAAATAATTCAGGTAGTCCCTACTTGAGCCTTCTAACATGAAACAAGTCATCATAGATTATATTATCTAGATGACTTGTGTTAGGAGGCTTTTTTAATGATTCGATTTATCATCATCATTGGAATACTTTTAACAATAATTAGTTATTATTTCTACATTTTATCGTTAATGAGCCTTTTTCCACTTTGGATATCGATCCCCTTTTTAATCGGCTCTATCGCTTTTACTCTCTCTCCTCTTGCTGCTCAAAAGCGATTTAAAGGCTTTCGTTAAGAAAAGACAACTCCACCGTTTTTCTTAGAATTCTCCTATAAGCCGTGCAACTCGAACTAACTTCTCACACCGCTTTGATCTTAATTCTTAAACTCTACTTATCCTTTGAAAAAGGTGACCAGTCAGGTCACCTTTTTCACATTAACTGGTTTCTTCTAGTAATCGTTCCATTTCAATCAACGTTTTTTCGAATATAGCTAATGCTTGTTCAATTGGCGCAGACGATGTCATATCAACACCAGCACGCTTCAATACCTCTATTGGATAATCGGAACTTCCCGATTTCAAGAAATCTAAATAACGAGTAACTGCACTTTCTCCTTCTTCAAGTACCTGTTTAGACAAAGCTGCTGCCGCACTATAACCAGTAGCATATTGGAATACATAGAAATTATAATAGAAATGAGGGATTCTTGCCCATTCCAAACCAATCTCCTCGTCAATGACTAAATCTTCTCCGAAATACTTCACATTTAAATCATAATAGGTCTTTGTCAATAACTCTGGCGTCAACGCCTCACCACTCGCTGCCTTTTCATGAATCTGTTGTTCGAACTCTGCAAACATCGTTTGGCGAAAGACCGTCCCTCTAAAACCTTCTAAGAAATGATTAAGCAAATAAAGCTTTTCCTTAGAATTATTCGTATTCTTAACCATATAATCATTTAATAGCGCTTCATTCAAAGTCGAGGCTACTTCCGCTACAAAAATGGTATAATCCCCATAAAGATACGGTTGGTGTTTACGCGTATAATAGCTATGTAGGCTATGACCAAACTCATGGGCAAGAGTAAATAGATTATTCACATTGTCTTGCCAATTCATTAAAATATAAGGCATGGTCCCATAAGAACCAGATGAATAAGCGCCACTTCGTTTACCAACATTTTCTTCAACATCTACCCAGCGTTTTTCAAATCCTTCTTTTAATGTAGAAACATATTCTTTACCTAGAGGGGCAACTCCCTTTGTTACAAGCTCTTTTCCCTTCTCATATGCAATCTCCATTTTTACATCTTTAACCAATGGCGTGTAAAGATCATACATATGCAATTCCTCTACACCCAATACCTTTTTACGCAATCGAACGTAACGATGAAGCAGTTCTAAGCGGTTATTCACGGTTTCAACCAACTGGTCATAAACAACTTCTGGAATATGATTGTTACTTAAAGCGGCTTCTCTAGCCGATTTGTATTTACGCACCTTCGCATAAAATAAATCCCTTTTAACCTGACCACTTAGCGTAGAAGCAAATGTATTTTTATACTTATCATACGTGCTGTAAACTGCTTTGAATGCTTCTTCACGAACTCTTCGATCACCACTTTCTAGCAATCGTATAAAACGACCATGTGTGATCTCAACCTCTTCTCCATCCTCATCTTTAACAGTTGGAAATTTTAAATCAGCATTATTTAACATTCCAAATGTATTACTAGGACTACTCATTACTTCACTCGCTTGAGCCAAAATCGATTCTTCCTTTTCAGATAACACATGAGCTCTTTGCTCATTTAATTCTGCAAACATTTGTTTATAAACCTTCAAGCCCTCATATTCACTCATAAAACGCTCAATTTTAGATTCATCTATGGAGAGCAATTCTGGAATAATGAAAGAAGCCACTTGCCCTGCTTGAGAAGCAAGACTCGCCGCTCGGTCATGTAATCCTTGATAATAAGAATTGGTCGTATCTTGATCATAACGCATATGAGCATACGTATACACTCTTCCTAGCTTTTCTGCTATCTCATTTTGTTTTTCAAGCGCAACAAAGAGTGTTACAGCTGACTCCGCTAGTGTTCCTTTACAGGCTTCTAAATAAGGGAGAATGATCTGGACTTCTTTGAATTCCTTTTCCCATTCTTCATTGCTAGTAAAAATAGCCTCAAGATCCCATGTTTTTTCAACAGGCACCTCTTCACGTTTTTGTAATGTTTTTGACAATACACTTGCACCTCCAAATTAAATCAAGGGTAACCCTTCTACCTATATATTCGTTTTTTAACCACTTATTCCTTTATTGTACCCTCCTCTATTGCTTGAATTCATGACCGAAGCTTTATTGATTGGTCTAGTTGCATAGCTTCTTCTACATTTGTTGGAATCATCGGATTTCTTATTCTCTTAAACATCCCTTGGTTTGACTCTACTTTTTCTAAATATCCAATCCGAGTAAGAAAATGAAGAAAGCCATCTATTGCTTTCGTCCAAGGTTCAGACGTTTGTCTAAGCATAAGCCATCTTTTTTCAATATATGGAAACAGACATTGAGTTACAATCTGTCTAGAGAAAGGTCGATTTAGTGGTTGATGTTGTAAACATTCAAAAAGAAGGAGAAGTTGCCAATAGTAAGGAGATGATGAAATGAGGTAATGGTAAGCGGTCGGCCAACCCGTTTCAATTGGGAAAAGACTTGGTGGTACACCATTCTTGTAGAGAATCTCTCTAATAGTTCTTTCCATTTTTGCAGGATAGGGAGAAGAGTTTTTATAGCGCCAATTCTTTCTAACAATAATCCATTTTTCAAACATCTTACTTTTAGTGTGTATGTTGGGTTGTACAATAGAGTTAATAGATGTTTTAAGAAGGGGGGTCTCATGATAAAAAGCCAAAAACTTAGTAGAAGAATATGGAGTAATTTGATGTAGTTGTGCAAAGCGGTTTTGTTCTGGACAAAAATAGGTAAGATGAAAAAAGTGGTTCTTACTCGTTTGAGTACATAACCATTCGTAGGATTTAAGGGTAAAGGTATGTGGTCCATAGCGTTTTAACCTGTTCCCACCGAGAATCCAAATAGGGATAATACCAATTTGATTATAGCCTTGAGTACGTTTTTCTAAGAGAGTCGTTTCAATAGGGGAGCATTGATATTCTAGTGCGTAGAGAGTGTGATTGAAGCGAAATAAGAGGTCCGGACGTTGCCTTATTATTGGTAGATAGCATTCTAATGCGACTTCAACTTGTTGTGATTTCAACCACTGATAGAGAAGTTTTTTACCCTTTAAGTGATAGAGACTTTCATTTTCACTAGATTCGACACACGCTACATGAGGCTGATGAGCAAAATGCCAAAGTCTCGCTGTACCAAGTTTTAGTTGAACAGTCGCTCTACAAGCTGGACAATAAAATTGTCTTTTTTTACGAAGCTCCTTCAATTCATCCAGTCGCCAATCATCCACTAAAGAGATTACTGTACCATCTTTAAATTTTGCAATAAACACAAATCCACCTCCATTTAAGCTATTCTCCTATTATATTTCGCCTTCCAATACCAGAATTCCTTCTCAATTTATGAAAACATTTTAAGAGAACGATAAAGCCACTACCGTTGCAGAGAATGGGGTAGTGACCTACAACAATGGCGACAATAACCTTGATGTTGATTCAATAATGCGATGAAAAATAGATCGATTTTTAAATAACTGATAACTTAGTTGATTGGAATGTTCTAGATCATAAACATAGTCACTAACCAGAGTCATCACGCTTTTCGTACGATAAAGGAATGCATTCACCTCAAAGTTCAAATGAAAACTACGCATGTCCATATTAGATGTTCCAATTGATGCGATTTCATGATCGACAATTATTAGTTTACTATGCATGAAGCCACGATTGTACTCATATACCTTAACTCCTGCTTCTAATAATTCAGGAAAATAAGAGCGTGACGCGTGAAAAACGATGTGCTTATCTGGGCGATTAGGAACAAGTAAACGCACATCAATTCCACTTAATGCAGCAATCTTTAAGGCACTTAATATATCATCATCGGGTATAAAGTATGGACTAGCTATCCAAATCGATTTCTTTGCTGATGTAATCATGGAAAAGAAAAGTTTTTTATTTATTTCCCAGCGGGTATCCGGCCCACTTGCAATCATCTGCACACCACCATCAGCATGAACTGATTTAAGTGTAGGTGTGAGGTAGGTTGGGTTTAAAATTGTTTCACCTGTTTGATAGAACCAATCTCGTAAGAAAATCAATTGCAAGGTGCTAACTCCTTCTCCTCTAACAAATAAATGAGTATCTCGCCAATTACCATAATAAGAATGTCTGCCTAAATATTCGTCACCAATGTTTAAACCACCAACGAATCCTATAACACCATCAATGACAATAATTTTCCGGTGATTTCTATAGTTGAATTTATGATTAAGAAAAGGAAGTTTCACCTGTGCGAATGCTACCATTTCAACATCTGCCTGTTTTAATTCTTGAATATATGATTTGGACAATCTCCAACTACCAACTGCATCGTATAGAAAACGGACTTCAATTCCAGCCTTGGCCTTCTCAATCAAAATGTCTTTAACCTCTTGACCAAGCTCATCATCACGAACAATATAATACTCAAGGTGAATATGGTGTTCCGCTAACTTCAAAGCCTGTAAGATATGAGCAAAGGTTTCTTTTCCATCAGTAAGCACTTTCGTTTCCGTTGAAAAAGAAACTGGATTATTGCCAAGGCGATGGGCTAATCGAAAAAGTAATTGTTGATGTCCACCCATTTTTTTCATTTGATCTTCGTTTAATTGTCTATGTCCTGCTATTTTTTGAAAGGCTCGTTCATCGTGAATCGCTTTTTTCGAAAAAGAACGGTTTTTCCTATAGTTTTGACCAAACAGTAAATAAAAGAAGAATCCAAGTAACGGAAAAGCAGCTAAGACTAATAACCAAGTTAACGTCTTGGTTGGATGACGATTCTCAAAGAAGATCACAACAGCAATAAACAAAACCGATAATGAGAAGGCCACACTCAGTGCTCCTACAACCCAACCTTCTAGGTACCCCCTTGTCATATAAAGAAATGCCAAAAGAAAGGCCAAAAACACCATAATATTCAACTGATTTCTCATTATACTCTCCCGCTCAATTAATATTTTCTATTTACTTCGCTACCTAAAAAAAGGGGGTGATCCTTAAAAAAGATCCCCCCCTCCCATAATTTAAAATAAACAAACGAGATCGACCATGTTCATCGCCCATTAGATTCTCTTTTATTTTGAAAATGACTCTCGAATAACCGGTAAGGCATTTTCTTTCACAATCTCTTTACCATATTCCTTCATACGATATATCGAAATATCTGATTCATAACCATATTCAAGCATTTGACTTAACATATCATCCTGCTCGTCTTCGTTATAACGCTCATCGTTAAAGAGTACATGCAAGTAATAGGTCCCCTCAAAATGATACAATTCGTTATATAAATCAGCAATAATGAAATTGTGGCTCAGTGAGATAACATCTTCAAAGTCTTTAAATCCAATAACAATTTCAAGATGGTCATTCGTAGGATCTAATTCGTCTTCCTCGTTTCCAGCCATCAGGTCAACAAGGTTTGACTCTCCTGAATCTTTGTCCGACACCGGTATTTCTAGTTTTACACTCCCATCTGAAACTTGACCCCTTGTAACAACAATCTCTAGCCCTTTATCTAACGCATGAATTTGAATCCATAAAGGTCCATCTAACTCAAATTCATCATCTTTATCATTTGCTTCGTTCATCATTTCGAAGAAGAGCTCTTCTCCACGCTCACGATTGTACCAAATTTCATCCCGATCAAAGCCTCTATCCTCAATATCTGTATACGTAATATAAAACTTAATGGTCGTATCATTGACGCGTTCAATATCCATTTTCGCTCTCCCTCCTAATCAGTAATGGTCGGTTCAACTAAATTGTGATGAGGTATATAGCTAACCCCCTTCAAGTCCTTAGTAAGGATAACGTTGCACACAGCTAACTCCTTAAATACTATTTCGTTATTTGTGTTTAATTACCTTCCTAACTTATAAGAATCTTGTGGGCAACTTCATTTCCTCATCAGCATAAGATGCTTACTCTTATTTTATGATAAATTCACCGAAATTGGAAATCTAAAAACTGGATTATATCATATTTTTTAAAAAACATTGTTTCTCGTCATATTTTCATTACCGAAACCATATTGTTTGTAATAGGGTCAGACAAGCTCCATACAAGTAATTAGCGAGTGTTACTGATAAATGTATGAGGTGTTAATGATCATTATGAAAGAAATAATGTTGATGAGCCAAAGGATGATGCTAAATTATGGAAACTGATTTTTTTATCTCTCTTTTAACTATTATTGGTATTGATATAATCTTAGGAGGTGACAACGCCATCGTTGTTGCGCTCGCCTGTAGAAATTTGCCAAAAGAAATTCGTAATCGTGCAATTGTCCTTGGCATTGGATTAGCTTTGATAACAAGAATGTCTTTAACAGTCGTTGCCGTACAACTATTAGAAATTCCTTTCCTCCTAGCTATAAGTGGATCTCTTTTAGTCTATATTGCCTACAGTCTATTATCTGATCAAACTAATAATCGTGATATCGAAGGAGGAACAAATCTTTGGAGTGCCATCAAGTCTATTCTAATCGCAGACTTGGTCATGGGTTTTGATAATGTCATTGCTGTAGCAGGAGCGGCCCATGGTGATCATTTATTAGTAATGATCGGTCTACTCGTTTCAGTTCCTATCATCATTTGGGGTAGTAAATTAATTTTAACCGTATTTGACCGTTTTCCTATTATTGTTTACTTAGGAGCCGGCATCCTTGCCTATACAGCTAGTCGCATGATAACTCATGAGGAAATGCTATCTCCTTTATTTAGTCAGCATCCTCTCTTCACGTTTGCCTTTAAGATTGTGATTATAATAGGCGTCATTCTTACTGGCGCTCTTCGTATGAAGTATACAAAGGTCATTAAATGATTATTAAGATTAGAAAAACCGCCCTTTTAAACCCTGGTTGCCTATTCACGATGGCAATGGCTTCTCTCGCTGCGCGCCCTTTATGAGAAGAACGCTTATAAAGGCCTTAAAAGATTGCAGCGGTTCCGCTCATTGCATAGAGTTATTTCCAAAAGGAAAAACCCCCTTTTGGAAATAACTCTACAAAAAACCCTTCTACTTTAGATGTAGAAGGGTTTTTATTAATTAACTAAGCGTTGAGCTTCCTGTAATTGGAACGTTCGTACTTTCCTTGGTAGGAAACGACGAATTTCTGCATCGTTATATCCAACTTGCAAACGTTTTTCATCAAAAATAATGGGACGGCGTAGCAAACCAGGGTTCTCGCTTATAATCTTAAATAAAGTTTGTAATGGTAATGCCTCTAACTCTACGTCTAATTCTTGAAAAACTTTAGAACGAGTTGAAATAATTTCATCCGTTCCATCCTCAGTCATTCTAACTACCTCTTTTACTTCTTCAATAGTTAGTGGAGATGCGAAGATATTTCGTTCTTCAAAGGGAATATTATGTTCTTCTAGCCACGCTTTCGCTTTTCGGCAAGATGTACAGCTAGGTGATGTTAACAAAGTAACCATATAACGGACCTCTCCTTTCAAGTTTGAGATCTTAATGTCATTCACACATTTTATTATACTCCGTTGTTTAAGTTTTGTATATACAAAACACCACTATACTTATACATACATTAAACAAAGAAAATTAAGTTATACAATAATAATGTAATACCCTTTACATGACATTATAAACCTATTATACAAAAAAAACATTTCTAAACAAATATGTTTATTTAGTCATTTTAAACTATTCTCTTTTTAGACTCATACTTGTCACATGATTGTCACATTTTATAAAGAGTGAGTTTTTTTTCAATATATTATCAAGCAAGTTTGTGTTATTTAAATTACCTATTACTAGGAGCTGAGCTTATTTGAAAAAATGGTTATTCACTATGTTCATTCTTTTTTCTATTACAGCTTGTGTCACTGACGATATCACAAGTGATCAAGTTGAACGCCAACGTCTCCTTGTTGAAGTAGAAAAAATAAGTCAAAATTCGATTAATCAAGTCCTTGAACTATCAGGGCATTTATTGCCACGAAATCAAGTACCCCTAATAACGACTTTGCCACTTGAAGTCAAGGAGGTTCATGTTAAGGTGGGGCAGGCAATAAAATTTGGTGAATTACTGCTCACACTTGATGATACCGAAGCTCTTAGACAATTAAACCAAGCTCAAAATATAGTAGCTCAACTAAAGCAAAGTCTAGCTCATGCAAGGGAGATAAATCGTTCGATCGAAAAAAATCACAGTAACTTACAAGAATTACAACAGGAATTACAAAACTCCATTAACCGTTCACGTGCACTCATTGATGACTTGAACCGAGAAGAGCTTGAAGATTCTCTTGTTGACCTATTACAAACATCGCTCGAGGTCTCCCTGAATCAAGCGGAATTAGTACAAGCAACTAGTTCAGTAAGTTTTACTCCGATTAATACGATGGAACTTGAAGTACAAATCCAAAATGCCGAACTTGCCGTTCAACAAGCAGAAGAAATGGTTCGCTCTTCAAAAGTTACAGCACCTATATCTGGAGTTATTTCACAGTTAGATGTAACAGTCGGTCAAACTGCCTTACCTAGCCAACCTTTAGCAATCATTTCTAATTTGGCGGAAATAGACGCAACGTTTTCGGTTAATAGCTTTCAAGTGACCAAACTTTCTCCTGGTTTACGAGTAACCCTTTCAATTCCAGGAATAAATGACATTCAAACAGGGACCATTTCTAGCATCTCCCCTGTCACTAATCCACAGTCAAATACATTCTCAGTCCTAGTCCCATTGAACAATGAATCCCTAAATATGAAAGGCGGAATGAGAACAAATGCTGTTATTGATTTAAAAACGATTAATGAAACGTTAGTTGTTCCTGCCAATGCCCTATTATACGAAAATGGTGAACCCTATGTTTTTGTCGTAACAAATAATACGGTAAGAAGACAAGCATTAGAGCTTGGTACAAGAGAAGGAGATTTGATTGAAGTGGTTTCTGGTGTTGAAAAGGATGACCAAGTTGTCACCACTGGTAAGGAACGATTAACAGATGGTGCTGAAATTACGATTCGAAATGAGTGAACATCAATGAATTTAGCAAAATTCTCCGTATTACGGCCAGTAGCGATGTCAATGGTTATCGTCCTTTTACTTATTTTAGGAACAGTTTCATTAAAAAATCTTCCTGTTGATTTGTTTCCCGAACTAAATTTTCCTGTCGTAGCAGTTACTGCTTCTTATGATGGGGCTGGTCCAGAAGAAATTGAGCAGCTGATTACCCGTCCAATTGAAGAAATGATGGCAAGCATCCCAAACGTTGAATCTGTTTCATCTACATCTAGAACTGGCGGAGCTTTAATCCTTGTTTCCTTTGATTGGGGAACAAATCTAGATTTCGCTACACTGACCATGCGGGAGCGAATTGACCAAATTCGTGAAACATTACCAGCTGGAGTTTCTGTACCTCAAGTGATGCGTTTTGACCCAAGTATGCTTCCCATTACTCAGCTAGCTGTAACAGAGCCAAGGTCAAATATCGCAGAAACAAAAAAATTAATTGAAAATGAGATTCAACCAAGACTTGATTCAATTGATGGAGTGGCGGCTGTTCAGATTGAAGGAGGAACAACTCAAGAAATTCGCCTTAATGTTGACCCCGAGAAACTTGCTAATTATGGACTGAGTTTAACGGACTTACAACAAGTTATTGGAAGTGAAAATCTTAATATACCGAGTGGGCAAATCCAAGATGCTAATCAAAGTTTACCCATTCGAGTTACCGGAGAATTCAGTTCCGTCTATGATCTTGAAATTTTACCCGTGACCACTCAAGAAGGTTTAATCCCACTTGGAGAAATGGTTACAATTGTTGAATCAACAGCTCCTATTTCACAGCAAAGCTATTTAAATGGAAAACCTACTGTCGGCTTATCGGTACTGAAAGCTTCAGGAACTAATACAGTAACCGTTGCAAGAAATATCAAAAAGGAAATACAAGAGTTAAAAACCCTTCTACCGGAAGGAGTAGAAATTCAAGCGATTTTCGATCAAAGTCGTTTTATTGAACAATCGATACGTGCTGTCACCTGGAACATTGTTATTGGTGGTGTTTTAGCAGCTTTTATCTTATATATCTTTCTAAGGAATATTAGAAGTACCCTTATTATCGGGCTCTCTATTCCTATTTCGATTATTACTACGTTTCTTTTCCTTTATTTCTATGGAGAAACATTAAATATTTTAACGCTTGGTGGCCTTGCCTTAGGTGTTGGAATGATGGTCGATAATGCGATCGTAATTCTTGAGAATATATATCGTAAAAGGCAATTAAGAGAAGGAAAAAAAGAAGCATCTATAAATGGGACAAATGAAATTGGCGGAGCGATCGTTGCTTCAACTTTAACAACGGTTGTTGTCTTTCTCCCCATTGTGTTTGTAGAAGGATTAGCAGCTCAATTATTTAAACCGCTCGCCATTACAGTTGCCTTTTCATTGCTCGCTTCTTTAATTACAGCGCTTATTATTGTGCCTTTGCTATCATCAACTTTCATGAACATCAATGATGATGCATCCGCTTTTCAACGAGGCTTTGATCGAACTAGGGCTCTATATGAACGGATATTGAAAACCGCATTAGCGAAGCCCAAAACGATTCTTTATTCAACATTCACACTTCTAGTAGCTGCCCTCTGTTGCATCCCTTTTCTAGGAACAGAATTTCTCCCAGCCCAAGATCAGAGCTTTATTAGTGTAGATGTTAGGATGCCAGTAGGTACTTCTTTAGAAGCTACCTATGAAACAGCAAAAGAGATTGATGAACAACTTGAACCTCTCCCTGAGATTGATCTATCCTTTGTCACGGTAGGAGGAACTGATAATTTCACGATTGGAGCAGGATCTCAAGAGAATAGAGCTTCTTACAGTATATTACTTAAGGATGTAACTGAGAGAAATCGAACTGACCTTGTCATCGCCGAAGATATTCGCAAACGGCTTCAAGTCATTCCAAACGCAGATATCTCTGTCTCAGCTAGTGATACTGGCTTTTCTGATAGTCCCGTATCCATTACCGTTAAAGGTCCAGAGCTACAAACATTAAGGAGAGTTACAGATGATATTATAACAAGTATCTCTGGGATAGACGGCGTGCGAGAACCTTCTTCCAACTACACCGAAGGAAATCCTGAAGTAACCGTTGTTGTAAATCGACAGACAGCTGCAACATATGGAGTCAGCAGTGTTCAAATTGCCAACACAATAGGAAATGCAACACGGGGAGTGGTTGCTACTCGACTAGCTCGAAATGGAGAAGAGATTGATGTTCGATTACAAGTCGAGGATCGCTTTACGGCTTCTGTCGACAAATTAAAACAGCTTTTAATTGATACTCCTACTGGAGAAAGAATACCGCTAGACGTTGTTGCAACTATTGAACGCGGACAAGGTCCTAACTCTATTCGAAGAGCTGATCGTTTACGTGAAGTAACCGTAAGAGCCGATATATTAAATCGAGATTTAGGTAGTGTTATTGCAGATATTGAGACAAGACTAAAAGAAGAAATACGTCCAACTCTACCAAGTGGTTACCGCATTTCATTTGGCGGCCAAAATGAGCAAATGAATGATGCCTTTTTCAAATTAGGAGGGGCTATTGCCTTAGCTATTATTCTCGTTTACATGGTTATGGCAGGCCGTTTTGAATCCTTTTTCTATCCAATTATCATTATGTTTTCTGTACCGGTTACAGCCATAGGGATTATTGCAGGTCTGCTTTTAACAAACCAACCTGTTGGCGTTGGTTCACTTATTGGGATTTTGATTTTAACAGGGATTGTGGTAAATAACGCAATTGTTCTCGTTGATTACATTAATACACTAAAGAATAAGGGGTTAACTACTTATGATGCTATTATCGAAGCAGGTCCAACTAGATTAAGACCGATCTTAATGACCGCCTTAACGACCATATTAGGATTAATTCCTCTTACTTTAGGATTCGGAGAAGGAACAGAAGTTCAACAGCCGATGGCCATTGTTATCGTTTTCGGTCTATCCGTTTCCACTTTTATAACATTAATCCTCATACCTGTTATTTATGATTTAACAGACAAGAAAAAAAGAAAAAAACGAGATAATCAACTTGAGTATTAGAAAATCCTGTCTCACGGTTTGAATGTGAGACAGGATTTTTCTATTTCATTTTCAGTTTATTTAAGCAGTTGTTCGACGCGACGATTGTGGCATAGGACTTTGTTTTGTTCGCTTTTTCCAGTCTTGTACATTTTTCTTTAAAAAGTCTTTTAACATTTCTCTTTTTTTCTTACGCTTTATGTCCTTACGTTTCAAACGAATCACCTCATTATTTAATGAACGATTCAATCCCTACACAGTCGCTTGGTCCTTTTTTTCTTCATAAGTGAGTACATCATCAACATCTTCATAAGACTCACCATAAAGTTCTTTATCTTTATACGTGTGAATATTCTCATAAGTGTGCTTCATTTTTTCATAGATGCTTTTTTCCGGTTCATCAGTTGGTGACCAAAATAGAATTTCTAATTCATTTACTTCATTCGTCGCAAGCGAGCGTCTTCTGTATCCAATTGACTGTGCATGCTTGAAGCCTTCTCGACTATAAAAGCGCTGTCGCTTCTTTGTATCTGTGTCTTCATAATCCACTGGCTCAACTTCAAGAATGATTGGCTTTTGTTTTTGTTTTAATTGATTTAACAATTTTTTCCCCAGCCCTTGGCCTCTTGCGTCCTTTGAGACATACAGATAATCGACAAAGACGAAATCGTCAGTTTCTACATACATCATAACATGATTTTGGTCTTCATCTTTATGGTAAATATCCGCTTTTTCTTTTAGTAGCAATTCAATATGTTCTTTCGACTTCATCTCTTCTATCGGAAAGTATTTATTTAGCTTCTCATACCAATTCATTCTTTGACCTCCATCAATCATTCTACTCCTAGTATACTCCTTCTTCTTAAAAGGATAAACTGCCTCAATCAAGTATTTAAATGGGAAGCGCTTCTTTTTACCTATCTTTTCTAGTTTATGCAAAGATCTCATACAATTACACAGCTATCCTCTAGATTGGGTGCTTTCTTTACTTTTACAGTTCATAAAAGGCTAAATCTATATTTAGATTTAGCCTTTACTAATTTTCTCTTTTTATCAAGGCTTATAAGTAACACCTTCTGTATAACGATTTGACGCATTCCAAAGCAAGAACTCGTTTATTCCTTCTTCATTTAGAGCTCTGATTTGAGCCTCTACTTCTTTTGAACCGTAGCTCTTATAATTTCCAGAACCAAGCCATGCTGCCGTGAAATCCTGAATCCATGGACGTGATATTGGTGGGTTCTTTAAAGAGCTTAACACCTCGTTTTCCACTTTTGCATATGCTTTAGTTAGTTCATAAGGGTATAAATCTGGCTTATCAATACCAAAATAAGGTGTCCAATGACTTGGATAAATCATTGAGGAAATCACATCTACATTTTCTGAGATCTTAGTGAAATTTTGGCCAATACCTGGAGCTTCCTTGATCGTAGCTGCATAACCAAAAATATCAACAGATACGTCTACATCATATGAAGATAACTGTGCCTTTGCATAAGCAACAAAATCTGCAACAGCTGTAACTCTTTTCTGGACATTATCTTCGCCATCAGCATATTCTCCAACTTTATATTCAAGTACATCGTCACGTCGCTCAAATCCTTCTGGGAAACGGACATAGTCAAATTGAATTTCCTTAAAACCCATTTTTGCAGCTTTTTCGGCAATTGCAATATTATAATCCCAGACTTCTTTTAAAAAAGGGTTAACAAATGCTTCTCCCCTCCCGTTTTTCCATACTTTTCCATTATCTTTAAAAGACCACTCTGGCTTCTTTTCAGCTAAAACACTATCTTTAAAAACAACGATACGAGCAATTGGATAAATTTCATTCTCTTCTAATGTTTTCATTAGCTTCTCAGGATCTCCAATAAACTTTTTAGAAATATCATAAAATGGAGAATCCTCTTCCGGACGATAAGTCAAATATCCATGGTCATCTTTTATATCGATAACCATTGCATTTAAATCAGTTGAATTTAACAATTCAAGCAAGTAGTTAAATCGTTGCCCTCCTGCAGAATTCCCGGTAACATACACTCCACGCACTCCATCTTCCGGATATTCAAAAGTGTAACCAGTATCATACACAAACCGTATTAAAGTCTCAGGTAACTCAAGTTGCTTCTTCGTCACAATCTTTTTTTGATGCTCTTTTGCTTTGATTGACTCTGTCTGTTCTGCTTGTACAGAATAAGGCCCAACTAAGCCAAAAATACAAAGCATGAGCACAAAAACCATTTTCCCCATCTGATCACAACCTTTTCTTGGTTTTGTGTTCATACCTTTATTCTATGTATTAATCTTCGTCTTTAGCATCCCAATCTTCAGGAATCGGTTCCTCTGCTTCCAGAGCTAATTGTTTACGTTTTAAATCAAGCTGTTCCTTATGCCAGAGAAATTGTTGCTGATTTAACAAGTGGTTTTCTCCATCAAAAATGGGTTTCACATGTCCTAAATGAATTTGCTGTAAAATATACTCTTCAGATAAATCCAAATATTTAGCTAATTGTTTAACCGTAACATACATATAGTCCCCCCCTCTCAAATTATACCTTCTTTAAACTTTAGTTGTCATTCTTACCAAAGTACCGATTCAATTAGGAAATAATAGTAATAGAGCCAGTGAACAACTCTTTGTTCACTGGCTCTTTTTAAGCAATTGGTAACACATAAAGCAAAATTAAAAAGAAATGGAAAATGGATCCAGCTAAAACAAACAGATGCCATATAGCATGATGAAACTTGAACCCGCGCCATACATAAAAAACCGTTCCAACGGTGTAACAAATTCCTCCAATAAATAACAGCGCTACTCCCATCGATGGAAGCGTTTCGACAAGAGGCTTCATCGCAAAAATAGCAAGCCATCCCATCACTATATAAAAAACCGTAGACAAAAATAGAAATTTCTTCACAAAAAAAATTTTAAAGATAATCCCAATTGTGGCGATTCCCCAAACAATTCCAAATAATGTCCAGCCAAGTGCTCCTTGAACAACAATAAATAAAAGGGGTGTATAACTTCCAGCAATAAACAAATAGATCGAGGAATGATCAAATATCTCAAATAGATCTTTTGCCTTTCCTTTTGGTAGCGCATGAACCATGGTAGATGAAAAATAAAGTAAAAGCATGGTTACCCCATAAATGGAAAAACTTACGATATGCCAAACAGAACCATGAACACTTGCAAAAACAACTAATAATACGAGTGCAGCTATACTTAGCAATACACCGATACCGTGAGTAATAGCATTGGCTATCTCTTCACTTTTAGAAAATGTATGTGTCGTTGCCATGTTTAACCCCTTTCAAATCCTTGCTTCATATTATACACCTATTATTGTTTACATTTCCACCCTTTTTATCATTTAGATATTGCATTACATATTGAAAATCTATATAATAGTTTAAATATACTTTTTTATCACATGTAATTTAACATCATAGACAAAGGGGGAATGTTACTATGAGACATGTTACGTTAGTTCAATTGTTTGATCACCCAATCACTCAAAAATATGTGAAGCGTTCTGGCATGGCCCATGCAGTTGCTTGTGCTTACCATGCATTTCGCTTAGCAAAAAAACATCAAGTTGATCCAGACCGTGCCACAAAGGCTGCGTTCCTTCATGACATCGGTCATTATACATGGTATCGAGATGGGCAATGGGATTACGACTTATATAAAGAAAATGATATACACGCAATTAAAGGGTCTGAACGTGCCCATAAGCTATTAATAAGACTTGGCGAACATCCTCGGACAGCTAAAGAAATAGCTTTAGCTATTCTCCTTCACACTGATTCATATTTACCTGAAGGTTATCTTCAACTTAATCCATTGCAACATGTAGTTGCTTTAGCAGATGAGTTAGACGAAGAGCCAGGTGGAGACCATCATTATCGAACACTCTCTGACGATCGTGCAAGAAGAATGTTAGCAAGGCTTGATCGCAAAATTGAAACCTTCCTCATACAAGATCAAATAAAACACTCCATGTAATGATCCGCAAAAATGACTCGTAAAAATTCTAATCAAATAATTATTCGTTAGAATCTTACGAGTCCTCAATCATTTACTGATTGACTGGTTAAAAAACTCATGCTAAAGTTAAACAACCATAACAATTTTATAACCTAAAAAGGGGAGTAGCGACCTTTGGTCAATGAGTCGTCATGACAGTGATAATAATCGCTCGGTTCATTGAGCTTTGAATGAAAAATTAATTTTTTCTTCAAAGTACGCAAGACCTTTTTATGAGAGTCTGTGTTTCAGGGTAGACTTTCATAAAAAGGTCTTTTTTTGTTATTTATTCATAGGGGGAATGATTCATGGTTTTTTTAGGCTTTATCGTAGCAGCGATCATCACCGTTTTAGCTGCCATCAAGTTGTCTACATATGCAGATGCAATCGGTGAAAAAACATCTCTTGGTGGAATGATGGTTGGAACGATTTTTCTTGCAGGAGCCACTTCTCTTCCAGAAGTAACAACCAGTATATCTGCTATTGTCCTTGATAGTCCAGATATTGCCGTCGGGAATGTCTTTGGAAGTAATATGTTTAATTTATTAATTATCGCTAGTTTTGATCTGTATTTCCGCAAACAACAAATTTTTAAAAATGCGGAACGTGCTCATCTATATACGGCTAGCGTAGGACTTTTACTTGCCGTTGTTGCACTCCTTGCTCTCTCACTAAAAATCGATTACTCATTCTTAGGAATAGGCGTCGATATCTGGATCTTAATGTCTGTCTACATCCTAGGGATATGGCTCATTTCTAGTTTATCGAAAAAACACCCTCAAGAAGCTGTAGTTGAACCAGAAGAATACAATATGTCTGCAATTTCTTTAAAACGTGCTGTTATCGGTTTTGCTATCGCTGCAATCATTATAATGGGGGCAGGAACGCTTTTAACTATTACTGGTGACCAAATTGCTGTTATCACTGGCCTAGGAGCTAGTTTTGTCGGTAGTTTTCTTATTGCAGCAACGACCTCATTACCTGAAGCGGTATCGGTCCTTGTTGCACTTCAACTCAAAAATTATAATTTAGCTATTGGCTCTATTTTAGGAAGTAACTTGTTTAATATCTTAATTTTAGGTGCGTCTGATTTATTCTATCAAAAGGGCTCCATTATTGCAGCAGTCTCTGATGTTCATCAAATTACAGCTGCCGCAGTCGGCATTTTATCCATCGTTATCCTTTATGCTCTTATTAGAAAACCACGAGAATCGAGTATTCGATACGCTTTGCCATCGGTTGTTCTTGTGATCTTATACTTTATTTCATCTTTTTTAATCTTTATCCAATAAGCGTAGTAAACGGGTTGAAAAGAAGGAGAAAAGATCAATAATGTAAAGTAGCAGATCATACAACAAAAAGCGCATTGGGTTGAACCAATGCGCTTCTTATATTTTATGTTAATTTCATAAATTAACTACCTCATGAATTCTTAATGTTAGACATGAGAGCCCATAGTACGCACATTTTTTTGCAGTAAAACCTTCTAAATGTGCTTAGACCACGAATCTGTTACTCCAGTAGTAATTTTTTAGTCTCTAAATAGCACAAGGTCTTCCATTAATTCGAACGACAAACCACCATTGACTCGTTGGACTATCATCCCCTGCTCATCTATTATTACAGTCGTAGGTATTCCGATAATTTGATATTTCTTCATGATCTCTCCATCTAGATCTAATAAAGGATCGAATGTAGCACGATAATGTTGAAGGAATGGACGGATCTCCTTTTTGCTTCTTTCTTGGCTAGTCATATTAACGGCTAAGAATACAGCTCCTTTCTCTTTTAATTTCTTTTCCATCTCTACAATGACCGGCATCTCTTCTTGGCAAGGATGACACCATGTAGCAAAGAAATTAATGACAACAGGTTGACCAAGATAATCTTCTAAACTAACCACATCACCATTTAATGTTGTAAGTTCAATTGACAACGCTTCTTGCCCAACCTGGACTCCTTGTTGAATAGAAGCGGACACAGCTTCTTCTACTTGTTGATACACACTTTCCGATTGACTATACATAAAGCCAACACCACATAAAAGAAGAATAAGAAAGCTACGATAAAACGCTTGGTTCTTTTTCTTTTTCATAAAACATGCCTCTTTTCGTTCATATTTAAGAATGTTTGATATAATGTAACAATGTGTTACTTAGGCCATTGCTTTGAGATTAAAGAAAAAGGTGAAAAGCACACCTAAGCACTGGCTCCGCACGCTGCTCGCTTCCCCTGAGAAAACCACTCAGGACAAGCTTAAAACCTTGCAGCGGCTTCGCTCATTGCTTCGATATTAAAGAAAAAGGTGAAAGGCACACCTTTTTCTTTAATCTCTATAACGTATGTCCAAATTGGTTAAATCATGCGAAACGAGGGGGATTACTTTGTCCAAAATTCAAATTTCTCAACTCATAGCGATCCTAGTTCTAGTGATCTTCGTGTTCTTCTCTTATCAAAATGAATCTACTGCAACATGGCTTTTCTATCTACTTGCACTTATTAATATTGGTCTTTGGATTCTCAGACTTTTCGAACGAAGACGAAAAGAGAAACGTTAAAAAAAGAAGGAAGTGAGCTCCGTTACTTCCTTCTTTTTTAATGTCAACTCGCATGAAACTATCCACATTTGTACATATTATCTGTACAATAACTTCTACTATGAAGCTGGAGGGTTAATTATGAAAAAACATCTCAGTAAAATCAAAACCTTTTCCTACCAATTTTTCAATCTTCTCTTTATTTTAGAGTATGAAGACCTTCATAAAGAACCTAGACTAGAAAAAAAAACCTCAGATTCTCAGTCCATCTTGAATAAATCATAATTTAAGAAAACGACGCGTAGCGTGTGGTGCTCTTCTTCGAGTACGCTTTCCTACTTGGTTGAAATCCATCCTAATATTCACTCAAAGTTTTATACTTTCCTATTTATTAAAAAAGTCTGCCCTTTTTATACACACATTTGGTCAGACTTTTTATTTTTATGAAATAACATGAAAAGCATTCTTATTTATGGTAACAGTAGTTGGAGTTTGGCCCATCATTTCTCCGTCTGCTGTCACATACAAAGGCTCATTACTTTCTACTTCTACCTGCTCCACTTGCACATAGTCCACTCCTTTCATTGAAACATGTTTGCCTGTGAAAACAGCAGCCAGAATAAATAATAATCTCCATTTAGGAAGACTATGTATGATACAAATATCGATTTTCCCATCATTACTTTTTGCATTAGGACAAATTTTCATCCCCCCACCGTAGTAAGGGTGATTCGCTATTGCAATTAACCACACCTTTTCAAAAATACGTTCTTTTCCATTTAATAAAAGTCTAGTATATGTGGGTTTATAGTTGATTAGCACCTTAAATATAATAAAAAAGTATGCAAGCCCACCTAACCATTTTTTGAGCTTCAACTCATTCGCTTCTTTTGCCACTTTCCCATCAAATCCAATCCCGACAACGGTCATGCAATGTCTGTCCCCTACTTTTAGTAAATCAATTTTTTGCTGACCTTTTTGCAGAATCCTTTCGATTTCTTGTTGATAATTTTTCGTTATCCCTCTTGCTCTTGCAAAATCATTTCCCGAACCCGTTGGAATAACAGTGAACGGAACCACGGAACCCAATAATTCATTGATAATTTCATGAATGGTTCCGTCACCACCAAGAGCAACGACGCCATCCACTTGGTTCGTTGCATTCTTTATTGTTGAAATATACTCGAGCACTTCTATTTTATTTTTTGAAAGTAAAACGGTATATCGAACATCTTTTTCTATGAGAATTTTTTCTATTTCGCTCCATATTTTCGTAGAACGTCCATTTCCTGACGTCTTATTCACAATAAAATAATACATAAAATGAACTCACCCCTTTTTCGCTGTATTTTTCCCTTTTTCATTCTCAATATACAAAGATAATAATGTCAAGGAAAAGGAAAAATATGAATAATCTTCGTTTATTTGCACAAATTACTAGTAATTGCGTTTGTATTTAAATATGTATGAGGGAGGTGATATATGTGAATGCATTACAATTTAATTTCAATATTCCTAAGTATATATTTACAAAAACAATCGGTCGTTGGATCCCCTCCATACATTGGCATCCGCGTTTTTCATGCTTAAGTTGGAAAGACACTGAAGAACCGTCTTTACCTAATGAGGATTGGATTAAAATAAAAGTCAAATATGGTGGCATATGTGGAAGTGATATGAATTTACTCTTTCTTCATGATAGTCCAACGACATCACCATACGTATCATTTCCATTTACAATCGGACACGAAGCTGTTGGAGAAATTTCAGAACTAGGTCAACAGGTTCAAAATCATAAAATAGGTCAACGCGTAGTGGTCAATCCTGTTTTATCATGTGAAAGTAGAGGTTTAGAGCCTTGTCCCGCTTGCGTTCGAGGTGATGAAAGTTTATGTCAACAAAAAACAAAAGGTGCAATAGAGTCTGGGCTTCTCATTGGAGCTTGTCGTGATACCGGTGGAAGCTGGAGTCCTTACTTAGTTGCTCATAAAAGCCAAGTGCTCACGTTACCAGATGAAGTAAATGACTTAAATGGAGTATTGGTCGAACCATTTAGCTGTGCCTTACATGCTGTGTTACGCAACCCTCCTAAGGATGGAGATAACATCCTTGTCATAGGTGCTGGGGTGATTGGGTTATCTGTTGTGACCGCTATCAAAGCACTTGGCTATTCGTGTAACGTCACGATTTTAGTAAAACACCCATTCCAAGGCGAGATGGCTAAAACACTTGGTGCCGATGAAGTGATTTATCTCGACAAGAACTATGTAAAGTCTACTGCCAATGCATTAGGGGCCGAAATATTAAACCCATTATTTGGACCAGAAGTGATTCAAGGTGGTGCAAACATCGTTTATGAATGTGTCGGAAAGAAACAGAGTGTAACAGATGCTCTTCGCTTTACAGAAAGTGGAGGCAAAGTTGTCATTCTAGGTTTAGCTAGCATTATGAAGAAAATAGACTGGACAACAGTTTGGTTAAACGAATTAACCGTTAAAGGTTGTTTTGCTTATAGTACAAATATTTTTGAAGGAAATAAATGGAATACCCTTCAAATTGCCATTGAATTGATGAGTAGAGGCAAAGTCGATCTTTCTCCTCTTATTACACATCAATACCCTCTAAATGAATATCAGGTAGCTTTCAATACTATTACAAAAAGAAGCCGTAAAAATGCATTGAAAGTTATCTTCAACCATGATCAAACTACTGTTGGAGGCTAACAATGAAAAATTTCACACTGAGCTCAGATCCGTCTAGTTCGTTCTTACAATGGATGTCACAAAGTTTAGTAGCTACATTTTCAGAAAATGGATTTTCTTACACAGAAAATCATACGGATCCATTACAGTTGGTTTTTCACTTCGTCACGGACGAAGATATTAAACCGTTTCGTCGCAAGGCACAAGCCACTTTTGTTGTTGGCGTTTTAGAAAGTAGTGGAAAACCTTACGATCTTTTTACAGAGGTGTATCCTTTTCTTATCCGCTCCTTAGCCAATCATTTTATGTATATTAATCATCGAGCAGGGAAAACAGATGTTCATTTTCTCACACCAGAACAAGGCTGTTACTCCATTAGTTATCAAGAAGGTGACGATGCACAGGGGTTTTTCGATAAAATTTACAAACGCCTTGAGCCCCTGACTTGTTCGCGACTTGTCATTGACAATCATTTTTCTGAGGACTTACCACCCACGCTATGGGAAGGTGATCATATTACAAGTGAACTAAGTAAATCAGGGAAAAAGTTAGATGAGATGAACTTACTTCCTGCTCCCTTTCCTTTAGATAAATATTTAAATGACAGAGATATGCGTCATCTCAAAAAGTTATATGGCCTCGGTGGATTAAGTTATGGAAATTTAAGTGCACGATCTGATGAAGATCATTTCTGGATGAGTGCAAGTGGGATTAATAAAGCTGATATGAAAGAAATCGGTCGAGATATTCTTTATATTAAGGGCTATAACGATGACAATAATTTAATGGAAGTAAGTATTCCACCAAATGTAACCCCAAAAAGAGCGTCTGTTGACGCCATTGAACATTGGATGATCTATAAAGAGCATCCTACCGTAGGGGCCATTGTTCATATTCATGCTTGGATGGATGGTATTAAAGCAACCGAAATTAACTACCCTTGTGGTACCTATGAACTTGCTGAAACCGTTGCAACCCTTATTAGAGACTCCGACAACCCATCCGAAGCAATCATTGGCTTAAAAAATCATGGTCTAACTATTACTGGACCTTCTTTAGAAAACATCTTTAGTAGGATAGAAGGAAAAGTTCAACGACAAGTACCCATGTCATAACGATAGTAACCTTAAAGGGATGACTCTTATTTTAGAGTAACGGTTACGAAAAAGACGGAGACGTAAATCACAATGATTTTCGTCTTTTTGTCTTTGTATCAATAATTGTTGTACTCAAAAAGCAGTAAACTGTCTTTCAATGCGTTAGTAAATTCAACAATTAATTTAAACAGTTAGGTTAGCTTTAGTTGAAAAAGATCAAAAATAAGTATAAGCACATTGGCGGGTATCCAATGCGCTTTTTTTGCTATTTTTTTCGAACAAAGCAGAATGATCTGTTATTGAATCCTCTAAACCAACTCTAGATCAATTATAATATTTGTTTCTTTGTGCTTTCTAATTTCTTTATGAGATAAGCAATATGTTTAGCTGCATTCGGTTTCTTTAATATTCTAGCATTATTGACTAATCCCTGATAGTACTCTTCATTAAACAAAAGTTTCTCCAATAAAGACCTTACATCTTCGAGAAGTTCCGCTTTTACAGCGGTACCAAATTCCATTAAAAAATCTGCATTATCCTCTTCATGGCCTGGAACAGGTTGATAAATCAAAATCGGTGTCTCACATGCTAACGCTTCTGCCATTGTTAGCCCACCCGCTTTAGATAAAAGGACATCACTCGCCCTCAAGTAATCCGTAAAGTGGTCTGTATAGGAAATAACATGAACTCGATGTTTACTAGGAAAAGCCTTAATCTGATCATCAAGATCTTTATTGGTTCCTGTCATACATAAAACCTGTATGCGACAATCTAATTGTTCAATCGATCTCAGAATATCCACATATTTCCCTAACCCTAACCCTCCACCAGTAATTAAAACGGTTTTCTCATCGGGTTGTAATTTAAGATCATTTCTAATTTTCCATCTTGGAATATCAACATCAGGTATCGCTTTGATTGGAATCCCTGTGTAAAACATCTGATTCAAAGGAATATTATTTTCATTTGCAAACTGATCAATATGTGGCGATGCTGTAAAATACCCATCGATTTCAGGTCTCGCATAAGCTGGATGTAAATATAAATCTGTAATAACCGTATACAATGGAATGTTCAAGTGTTTCTTTTTCTTTAATTTAGCCAAAAAAGCTGTAACAAAAGGATGAGTTGAGATCATAATGTTTGTTCGTTGTTTATTTATAATGGAATTTAATTTCTCACAAAAGAATGTTCCTAACTGGTCCATAATTAAAAACCATGAGTACTCTTCACTATATCTATATAGTCGCCCCCAAAGGCGTGGAGTTTTTTCAATCATCTTTAAATAAAATTCCAAAAATGTTTTATGCAGAAATGGATGGATGGACTGAAAAGTATCCACAATATGAACGGTTTCTCCTTGAAGTTCCAATTGTTCCTTTAGCGCCTTCGAAGCTTCGTTATGACCATTTCCAATTGATGCGGAAAAGATAGTAATCTGACTCATAAGCGAACCTCACTTTCTTCACATTGCAGTCATTCGTTCAATATGATTAAAGTTAGTTTTCACTTTATCTTTAATAACATTCATGAAAAAATTTGGATCTAATCCCTCATGTCATGCCTATGTTTTTCTTCTACAATCTGCTATGATTTGATGTATATGAGAGTTGAGGAAGGATGAAGGAATTGTGAAAACTGTATTTTCAGGTATACAACCAAGTGGTACGTTAACACTTGGAAATTATTTAGGGGCAATGAAGCATTTTGTAGATATGCAAAACGATTATAACTGTTATTTCTGTATTGTTGACCAGCATGCTATAACAGTTCCGCAAGATCGCTTGAAATTGCGTGAAAATATCCGTAGCTTAGCTGCCTTATATTTAGCGGTTGGAATTAATCAGGATAAGGCTACATTATTTATTCAATCAGAAGTCCCAGCACACGCTCAACTTGGTTGGTTGATGCAGTGTGTCTCCTATATTGGCGAACTTGAGCGTATGACACAATTTAAAGATAAGTCTGATGGCAAAGAAGCTGTTTCTTCTGCTCTGCTTACATACCCACCACTTATGGCTGCTGATATCTTATTGTATAAAACGGATATTGTTCCAGTTGGGGAAGATCAAAAACAGCATCTAGAACTAACTCGAGATCTTGCTGAACGTTTTAATAAGAAATATAATGATATTTTCACCATTCCAGAGGTAAAGATTCCTAAGGTTGGAGCGCGGATCATGTCACTAAATGACCCAACTAAAAAAATGAGTAAGTCCAACCCAAATCCAAAGAGCTACATCTCGATGTTGGATGACGCCGCAACGATTACAAAAAAAATTAAGAGTGCCGTAACAGATACAGAAGGTACTATACGTTTTGATCGAGATGAAAAACCAGCTGTCTCAAATTTACTTTCTATTTATTCTCTTTGCTCAGGTGAGTCAATTGAAGCAATTGAAGCGAAGTATGAAGGGAAAGGTTATGGAGATTTTAAAAGTGAACTTGCTGATGTCGTAGTAGGAACACTGCGTCCCATTCAAGAACGTTACTATCAATTACTTCAGTCCGACGAACTTGATCAAATTCTAGATCACGGTGCTGAAAAAGCCAACCATGTAGCATCACGAATGATCACAAAAGCTGAAAATGCAATGGGACTTGGTCGGAAGAAACGTAAATAAAAAAACGTCATGAGTCAAACACAGGCTCATGACATTTTTTGTAATTTCCAGGCATGAGTATTTCCATTTTGAGCACTCGTCCTATCAATAAAAAGGACGAGAAGTACACTCGTCCTTTTTATTTTTAATACCCACTATTTTTTTTCATGATCTTTCCAACGAAGAATGAAAGACCAAGTGTTCCAACTAGTAATACTACTGTTAAGATCTGCATTACTAAATAGGCAAAATTATCCATAAAGTCCCCTCCCTCATTCTAAAGAGGCTACTGAAAAAGTCCAATTTTCACTTTTTTTAGTAGCCAACTACTTCACTTATTATAGGAGAGTTCACAATCGTTGTAAATGGATGATAAATTGGAACTTGTGCTTTTTCTTCATGAACCGCTTTGTTTTCACAAACCGTTCATTATTTAACACTTGCTCCATGCTCGAGCTCCCATAACTTCTCAAAGAAAGCTTGTCCTCTAACCATGGCTTCACAAAGTTGAAGGTGTTTATCTGTCCATCCTTCACGTATTTCATTGTATAGTTGCTCCCAAGCTTCATCTCTTCCAAGCATTTGGATCCTCATATAATCACTTGGACACCATTCTGTGTACCAATAACGTACTTCAGCATCTGTACCTGAAGAATACAATTGGTCTAGAGCCATATACAACAATTGTTTTAATTGACGTTCTTTTCTTGTTAATCCACGAAGATCATCTGGACTGGGTGAAAGAATGTGATATTCCTTTTCTTTTTCTGCTGTTAATTCAAATTGATTAAATTGACTTTGTTTTAATTGTTCGTAAACCATTTGCTCTTGTCTTGGTGTTAGGCGACTTTTTCGAATAGGTGTTTTATACCCCATCGTATCAATCGCAATAATTCTTTCTCCATCTGTTGCTATAAAGCAATAATCTAACTGAATTCGTGACATGTTTTTACGTAAGTAACTTTGTTGATGAACTTCAGCCAGTAGATCATCTGGTAAATCTGATAGGTTATTTTCAATATAATGAAAAAGTTCTGCACTAACAACCACGAGTACCGCTTGATCTAATACTTCGATTCTGTCGTCACTTCTCCACTCATGAAAATCACACACATTGTACCCATTCTCTTCACCTTCAAACCAATTGACCCATACGTCCCGGATATGGACCATAAAAGACCCCCCTTACCGTAAAATCATTTTGTATCCTCAGTATAGGCAAGGGACAACCAGTTTATTCCACAGTCTCATAATTCATTCCAGATTATCTTTATTTTTTCCTTTTTTGCTTTTTTGATGGAAACATCATTGCGCCAACAATCATCATAACACCAATGATGAATACATAAAACTCAACGCTCCTCACTATAAAGTGAAGGTACATCGAAAATTGATATCCCGTGATCAGCAAATTTAAATACGCTAACATGCTTATTCCACCAACGACAGCGAAAATAAAACCACAAAAAACAAAAAACAATCGTATCATGTGCTATCACACCAAACGAACCTCATCCAATATGCCCTCCCTAACGATTAAAATTGGATCGTTCCAAAATGACTTCGGCTGATATGTGCATTAGATGATTAGTTGTTTCCGTTTGGCTCACAGCCGAATTCACTATTCTATACCCTGCATAGTAACCTAACCATAAAGGTATTCCGTTTACCTCACTTCCATAAAGAAAAGGAATATGACTTTTACGACCTTTTAATTCTAAGTTTGGTTTAAGCCAGCGATCGTACCACTCTTTTTTCCACCTGTCATCATAGCGTGAAGTCCAAGTTGCACAAGCAGAAGCTCCAATTTCCTCTTCTACAGCCTTCTCAGCAAGACCTTCCATCACCATTGATTCAAGGAGAATCATCTCGTCCTCAGATTGTTTTGTTGCTGCTAAACGACAAACATGGTGATATTCGTGTGTAATGAGTGCCAGAAGGTCTTCTGTTGTGGTGTGAGATCGAATAAATAAAAGAATACCTTTTTCTATTGTTAATCCAGTTTTGGCCCCTAGTTCTTCTTCTAAAAGTTGATTTTGATCTGTTAATGGCAAGATGTAGATTTTCACATCCGGCCCATTCCACTTTTTCTTCAATTTATTAAATTGCTTCTGAACAATTAACCAAGGTACCTTCTCTTTCCATTTCTCATACTCTATATCAATTGATTGTTCAGGATGGAATAATCCCATTTGTAATAAATATTGATGAAGCCCAAGTATATCAGTGGTCTCAAAAAGATCCCTTAATGGTTGGATAATGACATCACGTTGGCAATCCACTTTTTCTTGTATCGTTTTAACTTTATTCCACTTATAGTTATAGGCATCTAGCCATTTATCTGTGCGAACAACCCCCATGAATGACACCTCCTTACTATTACTATATGAAGAGGATGTCTATAATGAACCAACTTCTATCTTTTTTCGTTCAATTTAATCTGATTCGAGTTCATTCTTTATTAACTGGAATAAAACAGTGCGATTGCGGGGGTTTTTTGGCTATTACATATTTTTAATATTGGAAGACTCCCTTTTCCTTTCTCAATTTCATATGAACATTTGTCACGGTTTTACATATTCTAGTTAGTAGCTATTAATAAGAAAAGGATGGTTTTATGCCTGCTATTGTAGGAGCCGTAAAAGTAAATAGTATTGGAAATAGTGGGGTTTTTAACATTGGTGACGTCTATACAATGTCACCACAAAGTAGTGCAAAAACTTTTGCAGGAGCTGGTTCATTTAATACGGGTGATTATTTGAGAGTACGAAACGACCATAGTTCAACAAATACCTATGATAAAGATGTTGCTGACTCAAATATTCAATCCGTCACCTAAAAAGGAGGCTAGTATGAATTTCCATATTAATCAAAGCATAACGATACACAACTTAAGGGTAGATGGGATAACAAACTCTTCTGTATTACAGATTGGTAGTGCCGGAATGATTAAATCATTATCGAATCTATACAATACAGGTGGATATACCGAACCAGCCCCGGAAGTAGGGGAGTACGAACCAAGACCTCCACTAGTTCCTCTTGCTCCCCCTACAGGTCCAACATAAAATTTTATTGAAGACAGTTAGAAGGAGGAGATTTTATGTATTATAACAATTCTGATCTGACTCAAAATCTCCAGCAAATTTATAGTTATCTAAATTCTCAACATGAACGAATTAACTACTTAGAGACATTGATTCAACAGCTTCAAAATGAAATAAATTCACTAAATAAGAACCCAACTTCAAATATCGAAAGAATTGAATATAAGTTTGACCAATTAAAAGTGGAGAGGTTAGAAGGAACGTTAAATATCGGGATTACTCCGCAAAACGGTGAGAATTCAATTGACGATTTTGCAGTAAACCAACATGAATTAAACGTTCCCCCTGCAGCTGAACAACAATCAAATCTATTTGAAAATGTGAAGCGTCACATCCATAATTATTTGAACGGAGAATGCTATCAAGTGTTCAACTCAATTGAACAACAAAATAATTACTTCTTAGATTCTCATTATCGTCAATATATTATTCAAGATATTAGAGGACAAATTGATCATCGTATCCACTATTACCTCAGTCAGTTTAATCAAGATACCAACCATGTAGATCAAGGTAACATCGAACAATTTGAAGCGTTGACGATCAACAAAGTAAAAGAAGATATTCATAAAACGTATGATGAATTTATTAAACATTTGCCAAAAAAGGAGTCTGATTCTTAAAATGAATTTTTCAGTCGTAAATAAAAACGTATGTGTAGACAATGTACGAATAGTAGGTGTTGCGAGTTCATCCGTTTTTATTGTAGGAGATACAGATACAATCACTTTGTCTTCTGTCTTTGATACACCGCCTGAATCGCTAATTATTGGTCCATTTGTCCCACTTGCCCCTGAATAAAGGAGGGAATTACTTTGTACAACCGAACTTCTATTGTTAAAGATATTCATGTTAGAAGTGTAGCGAGCAGCTCGATTTTTGAAATTGGTGATTCAACACATATTACACCTCGCTCCCGAGCTTTAGCTGTTCAACGCCAAGTTGAACTCTTTTACGGCGATGAAGGTGACTTTAATCAATATCCAATATTTAATAAGCCGATACCTCAACCCCTGGTTAATGAACAAGTCACCTTTACTAGATACAATGTTTCTCCTTTTATTAAAGTAAATCATATTGACATTCTTGGTGCTGCAGCATCTTCAGTTTTGCATATTGGCTCAACTAAAACCATTGACTCTGAATCTAGAGTGAAACATATAAGACAATTATTAGAAGACGAAAAGTAACTATTTCAGGTTTTTCGAATACAGTAAAGTAATTCTGAAATGAAAAGGGTGTTCATATGCCTTCTATAGTTGCTGGACCGTTCAAAGTGAATTCTAATGGAGGAGTCATGAATTTTGGTGATGCGTTAAATATTTCTCCAAAAAGTACATCTAAAGCTGTCTCTGGATCAGGCGGGGGAAATTCTGGAGATTTTATCATTACAAATAATGGCTTTAACATTAATAATGTCGTTGATCCTGATGTCCTTGATCAAAATCAAGGTGGAAATGCTTAAAACAATATAAAGTGGTGACTAACTATGGAATTTCACTCAAACGAATGGAAAAAACCATTTAAAAGTATATTTGAGGATGAATTTTGGGGAAAGTTCAATAATTATTTTAGTGAGGTAGGAAACGAACCTAGGGTAAATATCTATGAATCTAGGAATGAATTACTTTGTACTGTTTTTTTACCGGGAATAGAGTCAGTTGACGACATTCGTTTAAACATCCACGACAATGTGTTAGAAGTCAGTGGTGTGCTTAACCTCGATTTTAGTGGGTTCAGCTTGATTCATGAGGAACAACACCAAGGAGCCTTTAAACGAGCGATTGAATTACCATTTTCTGTTCGTAAGGATAAAGTCGAAGCTTCATATAAACGAGGGATTTTAGCTGTTCATTTATTTCGATTATTTTCGAGCAAGAATAGTCAAACGATTTTAATAAAAGACGAGGAATAAAGATCAGTCTATGGCGACTGATCTTTATTCCTCTCCTGTTCATACTGAAAAATTAGTTTCTTTAATTCTTGATTCCAAACAAGTCTAGCTTGAAACGTTTTATCATCTTTTACAAATCCTTGTATGAGTTCTGAACGACCATTCATTAGTAATTGTTTCACATCTTTTTGTCTGATTTTTTTCTTTAATATAGTTTTAGATATTGTAAAGCGACAATTGTTCGTATTGTACTGGCTACACCCATAAAATGTTCCTCTGTCTAAGACTGCTCCTCCACAAATTGGACATTTCCCCACTGAAGTAGCTATGCGTTTTCCTTTTTTGGGTTTCTTTTGCATCGACGAAATATCAAAATTAGAAAAGTCCCAAGACCGTACTTGATTTTCTGCTTCCTGCAATATATGATTGACAAGTTTCTTTGTTTGATCCATAAATACTGTATGTGACGCTTCTCCTTTACCGATCTCTCTTAGACGCTGCTCCCATTTTGCTGTCATTTCTGCCGAAGTCAAAAGACTTGAACCTAATGCTTCAATTAATAAACGACCTTTTTCTGTCGGATATACCGTGTTCTTGGTTACAACCATATATCCTCTATCTTTTAGTATGTTGATTATCCCAGCCCTTGTTGCTTCAGTCCCGAGTCCTTGAGATTCCATTAGAACCTTCTCTAGCTCTGTATCTGTTATTTGTCTTCCGGCCGTTTTCATAACATTTATTAGCTGTCCTTCGGTATAACGCTTTGGTGGCTGAGTAATGGACTCTTTTGTTTTGATATTTGCTACTAAACCTTGTTCTCCTGATTCCAAACTGGGTAAGAATTTTTCTTCTTTTTCTGACTTTTTATCCGAATAAATAATTTTTCTCCAACCAACCTGTTTAATCATTTTCCCCTTGGATTGAAATGTAGCTCGTTGATCAACTAACGTCTCAACCTTTGTTGTTGAAATAATGGCATCTTCCTCGTGTGCTGCCATTAGAGAACGTACGACTAAAACATATATATTTTTTTCTTCAGTCGATAGCTTTTCTAAATTAGGAATTTGTTCCGTTGGAATAATTGCATAGTGATCCGTCACTTTTTTTTCATTCACAAAACGCTGGTTTCCAATAAGTGATGTTATAGAAAGTGGAAAAAACGAAGCAAATTCCGGTTTAGTCGATAATGCCTTTAAAATGGTTGGGAAGGTGATGGCTTCTCCTTTTGTTACGAAAGGAGAATCAGTCCTTGGGTAGGAAATATATCCCTTTACATATAGTTTCTGCGCTATATCTAACGTCAGCTTTGGAGAATACTTAAATCGTTGATTCGCTGTTGTTTGCAGGCTTGAAAGAGTAGGCAAAAAAGGCGGTTTATAACGTTTTTCCTCAACCTTTACATCTACGATCGATGCAGGTTTCCCTTCACAAAAACCGGCGATCTTACTAGCCATTTCAGCAGAATCTAATCGCGTTTCGCCTTCTTTATGCCAAGTTCCCTCATATTTTTTTCCTTCTATACTGAACTTTCCAATTACTTCCCAAAAAGGAACTGGTTTAAAGGTTTCAATTTCTTTTTCTCTTTTAACAATTAAAGCTAGAGTTGGAGTCTGGACTCTCCCCGTTGAAAAAACGTCATGAATCCCTTTTTGTTGTAGCAGTAACGTATAGGCTCTTGATGCATTCATCCCGACAAGCCAATCCGCACAAGCTCTGCTCAAAGCCTCAAAGTACAATGGCCGTGTATCTTCTTCTGATCGTAAAGATTTAAATCCCTCTTCAACAGCTGCTTGCGTTAAGGAAGATAACCATAAACGTTTCAATGGCTTTTGAACACGACATTGGTTAAGTATGAGCCGGACAATTAACTCCCCCTCACGTCCAGCATCCCCAGCCATTATAATCTCAGTGACACTAGATTGAACCACTAATTTTTTTATCACTTGAAATTGTTTGGCTTTACCTTTAGAAATTTGATGCTGAAATTGCTCAGGTAATATCGGTAACGTTTCTAACTTCCATGCCTTCCACTTTTGATCATACATTTCAGGAGGGATCAACTCACATAAATGACCAATTGCCCAGGTCACATATGCACCATTTGGAAATTGAGAAGTCTCTTTTATTTCGATGTAACCCGTTCTTTTTATGGACGGAAAGGGAGCGGCTAATTTCACTCCTTGGTCTGGCTTTTCTGCAATAATTACTTTCATAGCCTTCTGTTCCTTTCCAATCTTTTTTTATTAATGAAACCTTTTTATTCAAGCTCTATTATAACTTATTCTAGATTTAGTTAGGGAAAAATACCACATCCTATTAAATAAATGGTACTATACAATAAAGAAAAATTCTTCCCGAAAAAAAGGAGAAAACTATGGCTACTTTAAACAAGTCTGTCCCATTATCAGCCTACACACCATTTACCCGTGCTGAATGGTCTAAACTTTCTAAAACAACAAATAACATGTTATCTGCAACTGAACGTGCTCAGTTAGGCAGTATTAATGAAGCCATCTCAGCCGAAGAAGTATCTGATATCTACTTACCTTTATCTCAATTACTTTATATGCATATGACTAAATCGGTCCAATTACATGAAAATGTAAATCACTTTTTACAAAAAAAGACCAAAAAGGTCCCCTTTGTTATCGGTGTTGCTGGAAGTGTTTCAGTCGGAAAAAGTACAACAGCCAGACTGATTCAAGCACTTTGCTCAAGGTGGCCCAATAACCCTAAAGTTGATCTTATTACAACCGATGGATTTTTGTACCCTAATGCTATTCTCGAGGAAAGAGGATTAATGAAGCGTAAAGGTTTCCCTGAAAGTTATGATATTGGACGTTTAATTCGATTCCTATATGAATTAAAATCTGGTCGCGCTTACATTGAAGCACCTATGTATTCGCATTTAACTTATGATATTTTAGGAGATCAAGTCCAGAAGATTATTGAACCCGATGTGGTTATTGTTGAGGGGATTAATGTCCTTCAAGTAAATAAAAAAGATCGAAGAATTCCACAAGTGTTTGTTTCTGATTTTTTTGATTTCTCCATTTATGTCGATGCCGATGAGGAAGACATCCTGTCTTGGTATATTGAGAGGTTCAAATTGTTGCGTAATACTGCCTTTCAACAACCAAAGTCATTTTTCCACCGTTATCGCCATCTATCTGATGCAGAGGCTTTTGATTTTGCTAAAGACATTTGGTCAACCATCAATGGGGTAAATTTAGAAAAGAACATCCGGCCAACTCGTCATCGTGCTGATTTAATCCTTAAAAAAGGTGCAGGCCACAAAGTAAGAGAAGTTCATTTGAAAAAAATGTAAAGTCAAACTGAACGTTTTATTTCTGAGACTTTTGCTGAGGCATTGCATTTTAGAGGAGTGAGACCCCATTCCTCCTCTATTCTTAACAGAAATCATCAAGATTTATTAATTGACCAATAAACGACTAATCACCTTATGAATAAACCCCTGTAAAAACAAATACACACACCGAACTCCTTTAAAAGACGTCATTTTTTACATTTTTCATGTTTAGCATATGTTAAATCAAAGAACAAGTGCGTTGTTTTCCATACAGTTTATGGCGATAAATAATTGTCCTCTCTTCTCCACCCCAATCATTTCTATGTCCCAACAACCTTTAAGACATTGAATACTAGTTAATTATAACAAGATTATAAAGCAAACAAACCATGTGGATTCTATTATATTATACTCAAATTCCTTGTTTACTTCTCGTCAGATTACACAAGTTAAGAGATTTCTCCATAGTTTGTTACAGAACTGTAAAGAATCAGGTTGATGCTTACTCTACCTAACAATCAAAAATCTCTAAACATGAGATGGTAAAAGTTGGTCACGTTTCTCTCTCGGTTTTTATGATAGTTTTATAGAGTCAGATTTTCCGAGGAGGATTTAACTTATGAAAAAATTTATCATTACATTATGTGCAACGGCTTCTCTTCTTTTTATTGGAGCTAATGAGACAAATGCTCAAAATCACACACATACAGTTGTATCTGGAGACACATTTTACAAATTAGGACAACAATACGGAGTAGCAGCTGCTGCTATTCAGAAGGCTAACAAAAAATCATCAACTACTATTTTTGTTGGAGAAAGATTAATCATTCCTGCATCTGTTTCTGCAGCGGAAAAAAATTTACTAGCTCGGCTCGTGCTTGCTGAGGCTGAAGGTGAACCTTACGCTGGTAAAGTCGCTGTAGCAACGGTTGTATTAAATCGAGTAGCTCACCGTGATTTTCCTAACACGGTCAGCGGAGTTATTAATGAGGTTGCGTCTGGCTATTACGCATTCTCTCCTGTAAAAGACGGTCGTATTAACCGTGCAGCAGACTCTGAATCGATTCGAGCTGTCGAAGAAGCATTGGCTTTCCGTGGACAAGGATCGGGTTCACTCTTCTTCTATAATCCTCGAATTGCGACTAATCATTGGAATGCTTCAAGAACGGAAACTATTCGTATCGGTAATCATGTGTTTGCAAAATAATGAACCAGAGACTGCCAATGGGGCAGTCTCTTTTAATATAACAGCTTCACCATATACTCCTCGTCAATATAGACGTTTTCAAGCTTCAACGCTCTCTTCTCATATCCGTACGACTCAAAACCTAATGATTGATAAAGCTGTTTTGCCCTTTCATTGTTAGCAGCTACGATCAAGTTTACCTGTTCAATACCTTCTTTAAGAGCCATTTCCATTGCATGACGAAGTAGTTTCTTTGCTACTCCTTTTCCCCTAGCCTCTTTTCTAACATAAACACTCCCAAGATCTGCTTTATGTCTCGTTTTTAAGAAGTTTGATCGAGTTACATTTACGATCCCAACAAGACTTTTCTTTTCATCAAACATCCCATAATAATTTATCGCGGTTAATTGAGATTCAAAAAAAGAAATCGGTTTGTCTACTTCTTCCTCATAACTAGCTGCAAACGCTTCTGGCACCTTTTCTAAAGCTAGCAGTCTTATTTCTCGAAACGATTGTGCATGTTCTTTTTCAAGCTTTTGCATATACATAACTTACATCCTTTCTTAATCGGGAAACTTGTTTATTTTTATCATTTACTTTAATAAAAGGAACTTCTTACTCTCACGTAGAATAATTCTAATAGACACAGATGAAGGGTTTGATAAAGATGACTCGGATCTCTAAAACAGCCAAAGTAAAAGCAGAACGATTGCAATCATCATACGTGGGTCGAATGAATGAAGCTAATGGCATCAATAAAATCGAACAGGTTCAGCGAATTGAGGATTTGAAAAATTCAACGAATCACCCTTCGGAACATCAGTTGCTTTCTTATGAACGATATTATCACACCGTAAAAGAAGCAAATAAAGAATTTAAACATTATTACAACAATGAAAAAGACTTGTATGAAGCGATTTTAAATTTAGATGAACAGGGGAAGAAGCTATTTAGTCAGTTAGATGAATTCGTTCATAAATATAATAGAGCACTTATTTCTCTGCAAAACTTTGATAAACTTGTAGGTACTGAACATGTAACAAAAATTCATGATCTGTACGTATCTTTTTCTGAAGCCTTTTATTCAATTGGCATTAAGAAAAATAGTAATCATACTTTAAGCTTCAATCCCCATCTTGTGCAAGAAGCAATCAATAGCTCAAATAGTTTTGTATCAGAGCTTATTTACCGTTTTAAAGATGCGGTAGTAGAACAATATCAAGCTTTAAACAAAGTGAAAAGCGAAGCTAACCAACACACTCGATATGATTCACAATCTTTAGAAATAAAGGGCTTAATTGTCGAAGAAGAAGGGTAAAACTCGAAGCCACTTTAAAAGGTAATAAACAACCTTTTAAGCGACCTCTAAAACTCTTCTTTTTTTTGCTTATCATTAAATAAAAGAATTTGTTACACTTAAAGAAAGTAATGGAAAAGAGGAATAAATAGATGGAAGTTATAGTCTCACATATCAATCTTGATTTCGATGGGTTAGCTTGTTTACTTGCTGCTCAAAAACTCCATCCTAACGCAAAAGTAGCTTTAACAGATAAGCAACATCCAACAGTTAAATCCTTTCTTGCTATATACCGAGATCAATTAGCATTCTCTTCGTATGAAGAGATCAATTGGGGAAAACTAGAAACTCTTATTCTTGTTGATGTTGCATCAATTAAACGAACTGGTATCCCTTTGCCCTCTCTCGGTGCTGATGTTCAAACGATTGTCTATGATCATCATTCACCAAAAGAAGGAGATCTAACAACAGGAATAAGATATATTGAAAAATACGGGGCAGCGATCACACTTCTTTTCGATCACTTAATGGAAATGGAGCTATCGATAAGTCCATTCGAAGCAACGCTTTTTGGTTTAGGTCTATACACAGATACCGGAAACTTCACGTTCCCACAAACTACTGCTAGAGATCTATATGTTGCTTCTCTACTTATAGACTTACATATGGACGTTACATTAATTGATCGATTCCAAGAGCAAGTGTTAACAGCTGATGAAAAACAATTGCTACACGTGCTTTTAACCAACGGAGAAGAACAGCTAGTCAATGGCATTACCATCTTCATCTCCTCTTATGAGCAAGCAACCTATATCGGAGGCCTCGCTACAATCACCAAAAAAATAATGGAGTCCACTGGTGTTGATGCTGTAATCTCAATCGTTAAAATGAAAAATCATGTGTATGTGGTAGGGAGATCGAGTTCAGAAAGAGTGGATTTCCGTTCCGTTATGGAAAGTCTCGGTGGTGGTGGCCATAGTCAAGCAGCATCGGCAACGGTAAAAAAGACAGAGTTAGATTATGTAAAAAGGATCGTTCAAACATCTCTTTACCAAATGATAAGAAAAGCGATAACCGCAGCAGACATCATGTCATCTCCTGTAAAATCTGTCTCACCTGATGATTCCATTGACTCTGTACTTGAACAAATGTATCAGTATGGACATACGGGCTTTCCTGTTTTAAACGAGCATAATGAACTTATAGGTGTTATTTCGAGACGTGATGTTGATAAAGCTACCCACCATGGCCTTGGGCATGCACCTGTAAAAGGATACATGTCTACTCAATTGGTCGTCTTAGATCCCACCACCTCTTTAGAAGCTATACAAGAAACGATGATGAAGCATAATATAGGACGTATCCCCATTGTGAATAACGAGAAAAAAGTAGTAGGAATTCTCTCAAGAACGAATGTCATTGAGCAGTTACATAAACAAACTAACTTCAGTGTAGAACCTGTACTTCAAATGATAAAGAAGCAATTGTCACCTGATATTTATAAACTCCTTCTGACAATAGGGACAATTGCTGATGAGCAACAAATGACTGTTTATTTAATCGGAGGCGTCGTAAGAGATTTCCTGCTCGAGCGTCCAAATGAAGATATAGATATCGTCGTTGAGGGCGATGGCATTTCATTTGCACAATTACTTGCCGGTCATTTAGGTGGAGACGTTAAAACTCACGAAAAATTCGGTACAGCTACTTGGACAACTCCAACTGGTTTAAAGCTTGATATTGTCACTTGTAGGACTGAATATTACAATTCTCCTGCTACATTACCTGTTGTAAGACCTTCAAATCTTAGAGAAGATTTACGAAGACGCGATTTTACGATTAATGCCATGGCACTACAAATCAACAAGAGTCACTTTGGTACCCTAATTGATTTTTTTCAAGGAAAAGAAGATATTAAAAAGAAAAAAATTCGCATCCTTCATACACTTAGCTTCATAGAAGATCCAACTCGAATTATTCGAGCCGTTCGTTTTGCGATTCGGTTTAATTATAAACTGGCCAAGCAAACCTATGACTTAGCGATTGATGCTTGCCCCATGTTAAAACAAGTAAGTTCAACTAGATTTCTACATGAAATGGAATTATTGATAAAAGAAAACTCAATCGCACCTGGGATTAAGAATCTTGAGGACATTGGAGTTTGGGATTCTCTTTTCGGCTTTAAGGTTAATGAGCATATGATGACTGCGATTAAGAGGCTTGAGTCGTATCGATTTCAAGACCCCTTTACTTATCTTGTCGCTTTATTGTTTCAACAGAAAAACTGGAAACATCAAGTAAAACGATATTCAATTACGACAAAGCAACAACAACTTGTGAAGCAACTAGAAGAAATGACAGCCATTTTGTTTGATTCAAACGTTTTGTTTAGTGATATTCATCTAAAATATGCTAGTTATAAAGAAGAAAACATACTCCTTTATGCTTTGCTAACTAATAATAAGAAATTAGAACAATATATCCAAAAACGGCATACGTTTAAACCATTATTAACCGGAGAAGACTTAATTGAACAAGGTATCAAACCAGGTCCCAAGTTCTCAGAAATTCTTTACCAATTGACCTGTTTGCAACTTGATCAAAGAATCACAACAAAAAAAGAAGCCATATTCTGGCTTTTGCAAACACATCTATAAGAATGAGAGGACCGTTTGTTATGAAACGGTCCTTTTTATTTATAAGCCCATCGCTTTAGCTTGTTCACGAAGCTCATCTCTGAACTTCGGATGAGCAATACTAATTAAGGCTTCTGCTCGTTCCCGGACAGTCTTTCCTCTTAATTTAGCTACTCCATATTCAGTAACAATGTAATCTACATCATTTTTAGAAGTAGATGTGACAGACCCTTTAGCTAAAGTCGGGACGATTTTAGAAATTGTTCCTTCTTTTGCGGTAGAGTGCAAACAAATGATTCCTTTACCATTTGATGACATTCGAGCGCCTATGCCAAAATCCCCTTGTCCCCCTGTTGAAGAATAAAACCTTCCTCCAACCGACTCAGAATTACATTGTCCTAAGAAGTCTACTTCTATAGTGGCGTTAATCGTAACCAACTGATCTATTTGCGAGATGAAACAACTTGCATTGGTTTGATTAACCGGGTACATTTGAACTTGCTCATTTTTATTAATAAAGTCATATAACCTCTTCGTACCAAAAGCGAATGTCGCTGTCAAACTTCCCGGGTGTAATGGGTTTTTTGCATTCGTCACAACCCCTGCATCAAATAAATCAACAACTTTATCAGGGATCATCTCAGTAAATATCGTTAGATCACGGTGGCTGGTTAAATAATTCATAATTGCATTTGGAATTGCACCAAAGCCAATTTGTAGAACATCTCCATTATTAATCATTGATGCTACCTTTTTACCGATCATTTCATCTTCTTGTCTTAAAGGAATTTCTGGCGTTTCAGGAAGCTTTTGGTGGTTTTCAAAAAAAACATCCACATCTGAAATGTGAATTTGGTTTTCACCATACGTATAAGGCATAAACTCATTTACCTCAAGGATAATTTTTTTTGCATAAGGTAATAATGTGGAGATATAATCACAATTCGTTCCAAGCGAAAAAAAGCCTTTTCTATTCATCCGTGATACCGTTGCCATTAGAACAAGGTTCTGTGATATTTCTTGTAAAATAACAGGTAAATCTGAAAAGTGATTCGGTAATAAATCAACTTCTTTATCGTAAAAAGCTCTGCGCTCATCTTTATTTAAAAACATCGAGATAATTTTTACTTTTTCCGGTGCTACTTCTACTACTGGATGCAACGATAACATCTGAAATAGCCTGTTCCCTTTAAGATCTTGGTGGCTTGGTAATGCATTAATTAATGCTGCTGGTTCTCCTACAGCAAGTGGAACGACAATATCTTCATTAGGCTCTATCCATAACACCGCCTCTAACGCATTTGAAACCTGCTTTTCTTTATATGCTAATTGAAAATCCATCTCATTCCTCCTATTCGAAGAAGCTAGTTTATCAAAATGGAAAAAAACGTCGATCCATTCATTATTATTTTCATTCATGAAATCGTACTCTCTAACGAATAATAATACTATGAATTCAAGTTCGTTTCCATGTATTCTTTGTCAAATATAGTGTTCTACACAGGACCAACCTATATTCAGAGCGGGAACGTAAGGAGGGCTCCATATGTCTACCCGAAAACAAGAAAAAAGGAAAAAAAGATGGGCACATATAAAAAAAGCTGTTACAGCCTTATTAATTGTTGTTCCACTTCTGCTGCTAACAATAGGAGGTTATATATATCTGCAATATGAAGCAGGTAAAACGATCTCAGAAAAACAAATAATACAGTCGCGCGAAATGCCGTTAAGTCCGAAAAAACATTCTCCTAAAAAATTATTATCTACGAAAGAGCCTGAAAACAATGAACCCATCAATGTTTTGTTAGTCGGAGTCGATAAATCAAACGTTGGGTTAGCTCGAACTGACACTATCATGGTTGCACAATACAATCCATTAAATGGTGACAGTAAAATCGCTTCTATTATGCGGGATTCATACGTAGAAATTCCTGGACGATCTAATAATAAAATAAATGCAGCCTTTGCATTTGGAGGAGTGGAATTGCTTCAAGAGACCATTGAACACAATTTCGGTTTAGATATCCATTACTATGCATTAGTAAATTTTAATGGCTTCATCCAATTAGTCGATACCATCGCTCCAAATGGGCTTACCATCACCATCGAAGACCGAATGTATGATCCAAGTAACTCCATTAATTTTCAGCCAGGAGAATACGTAATAGACGGAGAAGACACGCTAAGTTATGTACGTTTCCGTAAAGATCGAGAAAATGATTTTGGTCGCGTTCGCCGGCAACAAGAAGTTCTAACTTTGCTTACGAATGAGCTTTTCACCATATCTGGAATCAGTAAAATTCCGAAATTGACCGGAATGATTGAGCCCCACCTTGACACCAATATTCACACAACTAAATTGCTTAGTCTAGGGCGTGACGTAGTCCTTAACCCAATTGATGAGATAAGAACACTTCGTATACCAATAGAGGGCAGTTTTGAAGATGCTTATTATCAACATGCAGGTTCTGTTTTACAGATGGATTTGAAAAAAAATCTTGAAGCGGTAAATCAGTTTTTTGCTAAGCAGTCTGATAAAAGAAAAAAGAGTAAATGAAAAAAATAGCTGCCTCCATTGATATTAAAAAATAATCAATGGAGGCAGCTTGTTTATTAATTTAAATACTCTTTAAAAACAAGAGTAGCGTTATGTCCGCCAAATCCAAGTGAATTACTTACAGCAGCTCGTACTCGTTGCTTGCGTGCTTCATTTGGAACATAATCAAGATCACACTCTGGATCAGGTGTCTCATAATTAATTGTTGGAGGAATCATGCCCTCTTGAATCGCCTTAACGGAAAAGATCGCTTCTACAGCACCAGCTGCCCCTAAAAGATGCCCTGTCATCGATTTTGTTGAACTCACTGCCATTTTATAAGCATGTTCGCCAAATACAGTTTTAGCAGCCATTGTCTCAAATTTATCATTATACGGCGTACTTGTACCATGTGCGTTTAAGTAATCTATTTCTGCTGGTTCTAGACCAGCATCATCGATTGCTTGCTTCATTGCTCTTGCTCCACCTTCTCCTTCAGGTGCAGGAGCTGTTAAATGATGAGCATCTCCAGTGGCCCCGTAACCAACGATCTCAGCATAAATAGTTGCTCCACGCTTAACAGCAGATTCTAAGCTTTCAATAATCAAAATTCCAGCTCCCTCACCCATAACAAACCCATCTCGATTTGCATCAAACGGACGTGAAGCTGTTGTTGGATCTTCACTTGTTGAAACAGCTTTAGCTGAACAGAATCCTGCTACTGCCATATTCGTAATAGGTGCCTCAGAGCCACCAGTAATCATAATATCAGCATCACCACGTTGAATAACTTTGAAAGCATCTCCAATTGAATTTGTCCCAGACGCACAAGCTGTTACGGTGCATGAATTAATTCCTTTCGCTCCCGTAATAATTGAAACTTGTCCAGAAGCCATATCAGGAATCATCATTGGCACAAAAAATGGACTTACACGACGATGTCCTTTTTCAAGAAATTGACGAAAGTTTTGCTCATACGTTTCCATACCACCGATTCCAGATCCAATCCAGACCCCGACTCTAGGTGCAATATCTTCCGTTATTTCTAGATTTGCATCTTTTAATGCCATTAAAGAAGCTGCTACAGCAAATTGTGTGAATCTGTCCATTTTTCTTGCTTCCTTCTTATCAACGAAAGCACCCGGATCAAAATCACGAATCTCAGCTGCAACTTTCATCGGAAACTCACTAGCTGGTACTCTTGTTAGAGGACCAACTCCAGATTTCCCTTCGATCAGGTTTTTCCAAGTTGTTGCAACATCAAGACCTAAAGGAGTTACAGCTCCCATTCCTGTTATTACGACACGTTTTTTTTCCACGAATGTTCTCTCCTTCTCGTTCATCTATCTTCTTATCCTGCCCTAATTACATTTTTACTTGCCCCATCTAATCGCAACAGAGCCCCAAACAAGTCCTGCTCCAAAACCAACTAATACAAGAACATCTCCGTCCTTAATCTTACCACTTTGTAACTCATCCACCATAGCCATTGGAATTGATGCAGAAGATGTATTCCCGTACTTATGAACCGTTTTCGACATTTTTTCAATTGGAAGATCTAGACGTTGTCTAGCCGCTTCCATAATTCTTATATTTGCTTGGTGGGGCACAAGAAAGTCGCATTCTTCTTTTGTTAATCCTGCTTTTTCAAGAACCTTTAAAGCCGAGTCGCCCATTTGACGCACAGCAAATTTAAACACTTCACGACCATTCATTTCTAAAAATGACCCTTGTTTGTTAATATGCATCGCGCCTGAACCATCAGCGCCTAATTCAAAGGCCAATATACCTTTGTCTTCGGAAACAGGTCCAAGAATCGCAGCACCAGCACCATCTCCAAACAATACAGCTGTATTACGGTCTTCGAAATTAGTAATTTTAGATAATTTTTCTACACCAACGACAAGAATATGTTTGTAAGCGCCATTTTCAATAAATTGTTGCCCTGTAGCCAATCCATAAATAAACCCCGCACATGCAGCGCTAATATCCATTGCAGCTGCTTTTGTTGCACCGAGACGATGTTGAATTAATGACGACACACTTGGAAATGGCATATCAGGAGTAACCGTCGCAACTAAAATTAAATCTAGCTCCTCTGCTGAGAGTTCGGCATGCTCCAAAGCATTTTTAGCAGCAATATAAGCCATATCTGAACTGTCGACATCTTGAGGAGCAAACCTTCTTTCCTCTATTCCAGTTCTCGTTCTAATCCACTCATCATTTGTATCTACTTTTTTTTCTAAATCAGCATTTGTAACGAGCTCTTCTCCAATATAGCTACCCATGCCAATGATTCCCGCTTTTGTCATTTTTTAGTTCCCCTTTCGCGATTAAAAAACACGATTGTTTGGGTTTATATTAGTACCTGATACTAATTTTAACTCATCTTTCAATCTCTGTCTATATTTTATCCTTGTAAATAGGCCTTAGTCTTTACACAGAAAAAGAGAACAACCCGTATAATATTATGGAGAACAGAATAGGAGGGAAAAATATGAGTAATGAACAGAAACCCCAACCACAAAGAGACTTTTTTTCAGATTTTATGTTCGGTCGACCCCCGATGCCACCAGAACAAGAAGAAAAAGATACGGATGACACAGAATCAAAATTGAAACCCGAAGATCCGCAATCTTCTGAAGAAAACCAATCTCCAGACAATAAGCAACCAGATCAGCTCGAAAGTATTTTTGCACTTGTCCAATCACTTGGTCCATTCATTGATAAATTAGCACCATTAGCTGGGGCTGTCTCTTCCTACTTTAGTCAAAATAAAATAGATAGTACGAATAAAACTAGTTCAAAAAACAAAAACGCTAACGATTAATGTTAGCGTTCTGAGCGAAGCCGCTGCAAGGTTTTGAGCTTCCTCTTAGTGGTTTTCTAAGAGGAGCGAGCAGCGAGTGAAGCCATTGCAACTAATTAGACAAAAAGATACTTTCGTTATTAAGATGTGCCTTGTCTAAGAATCAATCTTCCTTTTGTAACTCTTCCATTAAATCATTAAAAAAACCATCAAGCTGTTGCTTAAATTTAAGTTCCTCTTCTGTTTTAGGATTCATTTCTTTTACTTCACTATAAGTTTGTAAAAATCCCTCTAAGTCACCTGTACGGATTTGCGCAAGACTATAAGAAGCAAAAAGTCGGATATGTGGGGCCTGACTTTGTCTCATTAACTGTATAAAAGGTTGCAATTTTTTAATAGCTTCTTCATCACGCTTTTCTTTCACAAGCTGAAAGCCTTCTTTCATTTCCTGTGCAAAAACTTTTAACTTCTCTGTTTTTTCCATCTAATCTCCTCCTCTAAGTTATCAACAGGGTAACTAACGTCAATCGCTATTTTCAGAGATATCTATAACAGACTTAACTCATAGACTCAATTTAGGTGGCTTAAAAAGTTGGAAACCATGTCAAAAACAAAAGCTCGGTCCGAATTGATTCGGTCGAGCTACTATGTATTTTTATTTAATTTACTCTTGATTACTATCATTTTTCCCTAACTCATACGCTTCGTTCATGACATTAAGTAAAAGTTCTAACATCGGTTGTAGGTCTTCCATGTTTAATTCAATCCCTTTATCATCAAGGAACTTTTTCCCATCTGGGAGATGCTTCATAGCAATTTGCATAAATTTCATATTCATTTCAGGATTATTCACAATTATCCTCCTCATTCTCTGATCTTTCCTCATTACCATACTATGACAAGTCACTTAAAAGCAAGTACGTTATAAAATAGGTTCCGTTGGCAATTCGCCAGTCTCCGTATAAATCTGAACAGCCTCTTCTATTTGTAATTTAATTTCTTCTGGGACCTTTGAACTGAAGGTCCCTAAACTGATAACCCCATCTGCAAAATCAAACTTTAGATTACCCATTTCTAATTCCTGCCTATAATAGAGTCTTACAATTAATTCATATAATTCATCTACATGCTGGACTGTACTTGTTAAGACTGTTGTTTCCCCTAAATCGGATTGATCACCAACAAAACCAATGGCGTATAATCCCTCTTTTTTGGTTTCTTTAATTACTTGAACGTGATAGCCATCTCCTGCAGGATAAAACACATCTACGCCAGTTTCTTTTAACTCTTCAAAGTATTTTAAAGCTCGTTCACTATCAGCCCATTCTTCTACAAAGTTGACATGAACATTTAAAGAATCGCCATAAAGAGCAGCTCCCGCTTCAAAGCCTTCGATTTCAGGTTGCCAAGGGAATGCTGCGATAACTCCTACATGTCCCGTCTCAGACATGGCCGCTGCAATCATTCCGGCAAAATAACCCATTGCGTAGCTATCAAAATGAATACTTGTTACATTCTTTCCTTCCACGTCTCCATTAAAACTTACGAAATGGACTTCTGGATAATTCGGAGCGATTTCTGTGAATAGGTCTGCAAAAAATTTCCCGTGTCCAAAAATAAGATTAACATTATCATCAGAAACAAATTCTTCCACTGCCTTTGAAACCTTTAACTCTGTATTCATATCTTCCTTAAACGTAACTTCGACATTAAGATTGGAATGAATATTTAATAAGCCTTTATAGCCTTTGCTGTTCCAACCTTGATCGTCTATCGTATCTTCTAGTAACAGGCCAACTCTATTTGCAGAGCTTGTATTTACATCGGCACAACCAATCATCAGTAAAACTGGTAACAATAATAGAATTAATCGTTGAATATACATGTTGACACTCTCCCTATATGTTTGCACCTAGTATTATAAAACATTTTCCCGACAATTTACCCTTAATTTATATTTTTTCACATTATTCTTGTCCTTTTATTCGTTAATCGTATGTTGTTTCCTCTATAACTTGCTTTTTATCATCAACTTGTAATATGATTGTAATCTTTTTTGAAAGAAGGTGAAACATCTCGGCAACACTGATATAATGAACCGAGACAATCTGAAGTAAAAGTGAGGACCAAACATATGGATTATAAACATGCCGTTCAATCGCGCCGTACATTTGCGATTATCTCCCATCCAGATGCGGGGAAAACAACATTAACTGAGAAACTGCTTTTATTCGGAGGTGCCATTCGAGAAGCAGGATCGGTAAAAGGAAAGAAAACGTCCAAACACGCAATGAGTGATTGGATGGAGATCGAAAAACAACGTGGAATTTCTGTTACTAGTTCTGTTCTTGAATTTGAATATGACGGATATCATGTTAATATTCTTGATACTCCTGGGCATGAAGATTTTAGTGAAGACACTTACCGAACTCTGACTGCAGCCGATTCAGCTGCGATGTTAATCGATGCTGCCAAAGGGGTAGAAGCGCAAACAAAGAAGTTATTTAAAGTTTGTAAGATGCGAGGAATTCCGATCTTTACGTTTATGAACAAATTAGATCGGCAAGGACGAGATCCTTTTGAATTAATGGAAGAACTTGAAAATCTATTAGGAATCCGCTCATATCCTATGGGTTGGCCTATAGGTATGGGACAATCCTTTTCTGGCGTATATGATCGCCATAACAAAAGATTAGAATTGTACAACCCGGAAAACCCAAAGGAAATTGATGTGATTCAACTTGAAGGGCCTGATGATCCTAAACTAGATGAAGCAATCAATGATGAAAGTCTTGTCGCTCAATTTAGAGAGGAGCTTGAATTACTAGATGTTGCTGGAGATGACTTTGATGCAGAGTTAATTGCCAGTGGTCAACTAACACCGATCTTTTTCGGGAGTGCTATTTCTAGTTTTGGTGTACAAACGTTTCTAGAGCATTATCTAAATCTCTCTCCTTCTCCTACACCTAGAGAAAGTTCTAAAGGGATCATTGAACCATTAACTCATACAGCCTTTTCGGGGTTCATCTTTAAAATTCAAGCGAATATGAATCCAGCACATCGGGATCGTATTGCCTTTTTAAGAATTACGTCTGGTAAGTTTGAACGTGGAATGAGTGTTAAGCATGTTCGAATTGGAAAAAACCTAAAACTTTCACAACCAACTCAATTTTTAGCACAAAGTCGAAGCATCATAGATGAAGCTTATGCAGGTGACATCATCGGATTATTTGATCCAGGTACTTTCAGAATTGGAGATACTTTAGTTGAAGGAGAGGGGTTTGAATTTGACGAGATGCCTCATTTCTCACCTGAATTCTTTAGTGCGATTACCGTTAAAGAAGCATTAAAGCATAAATCATTTGAAAAGGGACTTCAGCAATTAACAGAGGAAGGCGCAATTCAGCTGTTTAAAACGTATAACCGCTTTTCTGAACAGCAGATTGTTGGTGTGGTTGGTGTCCTTCAATTTGAAGTATTAGAATACCGTTTAAAACACGAGTATCATGTTGACATTCAATTAGAACGCTTGCCCTACTCATTTGCTCGTTGGGTAGCTGGACCACAAGAAGCAATGGATGCCTTCAAAAAATCTCAACGTAACTTGGCGACCGATCGAGACGGCCGAATTGTTGTGTTATTTGAAAATGAATTTCAGATGCGTACGGCTATTGAGAAATATCCTGAAATGAAATTTTATGAGAATTCATTTATTCGTGAAATTTAATAGATTCAGACGTAATACAGCAGCTTTTTATTAAACAACTTTTATCAAAGCAGTCAGTTGGGAAAAATCCTAACTGACTTTTTTGTGACTTTAAAATCATGAATCCAATTTATAATGGCATTCATAATGTGTTTAACGTCCTCGCCAACAGAAAAGAGTGTGAGATACCGCTAATGTATCCACACTCTTTTCATATGAACTAGCTAGTTCCTTCTAGATTTCCTTCGATAAAAAAATTCAGCTATCCCTCCGAGAATCAGGGCAATAATGACACTTATTCCCTCACTAAAAAATAGGACTCCATAAAAGAAACTATATGAGAGAATCATTACCAAGGCAAATATTAAAATCCCGATTACGATCTGCTTACTCTGCACCGGTTCACTTCCTATCGCAAACTTCTTTGTTGGTGCCATTGTGTCACATGTTCCTTTTGTTTGGCAAGACCTTTCTCTAATGTAAATTTCGGCTTAAATCCAAGAATGTCTAGCGCTTTATCTGGAGCCATAGCAGTCTTAATTGGATTTTTTTTGATTGTACCCTCATAATCTAAAAGTTCTAATCCTTTATACCATGCGTCTTCTTGACCCGAAGTGAGCTGAATAATTTCGTTTGAAACATTTTTAATTCCAGCTAAATAAAAAGCTTCAACACAATCTTCAACATATAACGCATCTAATGTTGAACGATCCTGATCCGGGTTCCGTTCACCTGTTATAATTTGTTGGTAAGTCATATCTGTTCGTTGCCATGGTCCATATATGGTCGGTAAACGAAGAATCATATACGATAATTTCCGCTCACCACACTCTTTTTGAATGAGTCTCTCACTTGCCAATTTCGTAATCCCATATGGTGTCGTTGGATTAGCTGGTGTTCTTTCGGTTATTTTCCCTGGACGTTCCCCGTAGACTTCAACGGTGGAAGCATAAATGAACTTTGTATGAGTAGGAAGATATTTCAATATCTTTTTTGTTATATCAACGTTATTTTCAATAACCTTTTGAAGTTTTTTCCACTTACTATCATTTGAAGTTGAAGCCGCTAAATGATAAACAACATCAACTCCTTTTAAAAGATCTTTAAAGTTAACTTGTTCTAGGTTTTGGTCAATCAATGACACTAGATCATTACGCCCTATTCTCATCCACTTTTCTTCTCGTTCTTCTTTTTTCTCAACGGGCGTCTCATCAATTATAACAACTTCTATCCCTTCAGCTATTAGCTTTTGTACCAAATGAAATCCAATGAATCCCAATCCTCCTGTAACAAGTGCCTTTTTCATATGAATCTCCTTTCATAAAACCTTGTGACATTGCTTCGATTTTGTTCAAATAGGAAAATCGCCTTTTTGTTTATTTACTTGCAATGGCTTCACTCGCTGCTCGCTTCCTCTTAAAAAACCGTTAAGAGGAAGCTTAAAAACATGCAGCGGTTTCGCTCATTGCTTCGATTTTGTTCAAAAAGGAAAATCGCCTTTTTGAACAAAATCTATGTAAAAAGCCTCCTCTTATGGTATTGCAGAGAAAGGCTATAATTGTTGCTCATATTTCTTATAAAATGGAAATACGGATTGTGCTGCTTTATAAAACGATTTATCGTTAGCATGTATTCTTAAATTCACAAAGATTCCTTCATCAGCTAATTTTTTTTGAAAAGGTCGACTTTGTAGTGACAAAGGAAAGCGTTTTTCTTGCATATGGCAATGAATAGATAAAGGGGGGATCTGTTTGCTTACAACCTCTGGAGTAATCGACTTAATCCAATTTAAGTCAATTTCTCCTTTGCTTTTTTGATATGATTCCTCTAACTCTTTGAGAAACCTCTTAAAATACAACTTATTCTCCTGCTCTTGCTGGTAGAACTCGTTTATAGAAAAACACGGATTAACAAAATAACATGATCGGATCCGATTTGAAAACTCATTCATCCATCTAATAGCCAATAGTGCGCCTGTTCCTTCAGCAAACAGATGAATTTTACTATTTAATATTTCTTGTTTTAAAACAAGATGATATAACTGTTCTAGTAAACGAAACGCTTTGTAACTTCCCCAATGTCGATTAAACAAGGAGGAGGCAATTACTGTATAGCCTCTACTCAACAGGTTCTGTAAAAGTAAATTCCTCTCAGGATGGTGTTCCCAGTCACTCGTATCCTCCTCAACTACCATCGCATTATCTCCAAGTAAAAAAACAGCAAAACCATTAGGACGTTCTGGAAGATAGATGACGTTCCACTGTTCTTCAATGCGAATATAACGTGCATGTACCATTGTTTTACGTCTCTCCCATCATGTTTTCTCCTTTGTTAAACGATATCTTTTTCTTTACTACGTTATGCACAATGAATTAAAAATGGAAGTCAAAAGAGTGAGGGAGGAGAGTTTAATTTTTAAATTATTCAAACATCACATTTTATGCTTTCACCTCTCAAATGCTTTTGCCCCATTAAATAACCCCTCTGTTCTCTTATAATATAAGAGAACAGAGGGGTTAGGCTAGGGGAACTATTGTCCTCCTCTTTTTTTATGTTTCGGCGTCCATTTACGATTATGGTTTTGAGTGTCTGGAAATGTATCTCCAGCTTCCATCTTTAATGCTTTAGGATCTTGTACCATATCCCCTGTCTCACCAATTTCTACGTAAATTCCATTGTTTGGCGCTTTCTGACCGGGTTCAAACATTCGACTTTGTCCCATATTATCCCTCCTTCCATAATTAGATTGCCCAGAAGCTATCCAATCATGAACAGGAGGTTTAATTAATTACTTAGTAACGCTAATAAAATGGCTTTTTGCGCATGAAGACGATTTTCAGCTTGATCATAAACAACAGATCGATTTCCATCGATCACTTCTGCTGTTACTTCTTCACCACGGTGGGCTGGCAAGCAATGTAAGAAAATAAAATCTTCCTTTGCCAATAAAGTTAATTCGTCATTCACTTGGTAGTCAAAAAATTGTTTTAAACGTTGTTCTTGTTCTTGCTCAAAGCCCATGCTTGCCCATACATCTGTATAAATGACATCTACATCTGTAACTGCAGCTTTTGGGTCGTGAGTTTGAACAATTTTCGCCCCCGTCTCCTCCGCTGCTTTTTGCGCTTTCTCGAAAATTTCTGCATTTACTTCGTAGCCTTCTGGTGTTGCAATGGTCATATCCATACCAACCTTTGCACTTGCAACAAGTAATGAGTGAGCGACATTATTCCCATCGCCTACATACGCTATCTTTCGACCTTTTAAAGAGCCTTTATGTTCAAGAATTGTTAGTAAATCAGCCATTGCCTGACATGGATGATAATTATCTGTTAAGGCATTAATCACTGGTACGCTTGCATGTAGCGCTAGGTCTTCAACAAGCTCATGTGAATTCGTACGAATCATAATCGCATCCACATATCTTGAAAGTGCGTTAGCCGTATCTTTTACTGGTTCACCGCGACCAATTTGCATATCTTTTGGGCTTAAGAATAGAGCATGCCCACCTAATTGGGTCATTCCAACTTCAAAAGAAACACGAGTTCTTGTCGACGCATTTTCAAAAATCATTCCTAATGATTGGCCTTTTAAAGCTTCACTATAAGCCGCTTTATTGTTTTTTATTTCTAATGCATTCTCAAGCAACTTACTAATTTCTTTTGGTGTATAGTCAAGCAGCGTGAGAAAATCACGTCCGTAAAAGGTTTGATCTTTTGTTTCTATTGTTGCTTTCACATTCAACACGTCCTTTATTTAATAAGTTCCTTTTCTTTTGACCACCAATCTTGAATGGCATGATACTCAACATCGGTCACCGCTAGTGCTTGGAGCATAACTTGTAAAGTCGTTAATTCTGAAATAACAGAACAACGCTGTCTTAACGCTTCCTGGCGTTTTTCTGTTCCATCCTTTGTTCCAAGTTTAGGTAAGCTGATCAAAGCAATCGCTTCTTCAGTTTGAATCCAACCTTCAAAATCATTTTTCACTAATTCAAATCCAAGATCTTGTAATTGCTCAGAGTATGGGGTGAAAAACTTCTCGTTTTCTTTTGCAATGTCTATAAAGATGGACCCTGTTCTCTGCGTGAAAAATTTAGGTTTTGATTGCTGAGACCAAACAAATGCCTTGAGAAACGCTTGATCAAGATTGGTACTCATACTCATCAATTCCCCAGTTGATTTCATCTCTGCTTCTAGGATCGGGTCTAATCCGGCAAGCTTCTGATAAGAAAACACAGGTGCTTTTACAGTATAAAAATCAGGTTCTGGTAAGATGATTTCGCTTAGGTTGAGTTCGGACAAAGTTGAACCTAATAATAACCGAACAGTATAATCAATTAATGAACGATTCGAGATCTTGCTAAAGATCGGAACAGTTCTTGAGGCACGCGGATTAATTTCAATGACATATAAGTGACCTTCAAATAAAACGAATTGGATATTAAAGATTCCTTTGAAATCCATTCCTTTTGCAATTCGCTCTGTATATGAATAAACAAGGTTCTTAACATTCTCTGAAATGGTATAAGGCGGTGTAACAGCGATACTATCACCCGAGTGGACACCTGCACGTTCTACGTGCTCAAACATGCCAGCAATACACACTTTTTCTCCGTCCGTTAAAGCATCTACTTCTAATTCAATGCCTGGATAATACGCATCAATTAAAATAGGATATGCCACTTGATGTTCTTCATCAGCTAGATACGAAACAAATTCTTTTTCTGATTGGAAAAGCATCATTCCTTGGCCACCAATTACGTAAGAAGGACGAATCAAAACGGGGTAACCAACTTCTGAAGCCCTTTTCAATGCATCCTGCTCACTGACTGCTGTTACACCAGGGATATGAGGAACATCGACTTGCTTCATAAATGAATAGAATCTCCCACGATCCTCTAATTGATCAATCGTGTCAAGATTCGTTCCATAAAGCTTCACTCCTGCTTTTTCTAATCCTTCAACTAGAGAAATGGCAGTTTGACCCCCAAGTTGGACAATGACTCCTTCAACTTGTTCTAATTCAATGACATTTAAGACATCTTCTACTGTCAAAGGTTCGAAATACAAACGATCTGCCGTGGCATAATCTGTACTAACTGTTTCTGGATTGTTGTTCATCATGATCGCTTCGTACCCAAGACGATGAAGACTTTGGATCCCTTGAACCGAGCAATAATCAAACTCAATCCCTTGCCCAATCCGAATAGGACCAGAACCTAATAATAAGATTTTCTTTTTACCTGATTGCGGTATCGTATCATGCTCTCCAGACCAACTAGAGTAAAAATAGGCGGTTGATGCCTTGAATTCACCAGCGCAAGTATCGACCATTTTATAAGAAGGAACAATGTTTAAATGCATCCGCTTTTCCCTGACAACACTTTCCTCTACATTCCATACATGTGCTAACCATTGATCGGAAAATCCTGCTTTTTTCACTTTATAAAGAAAAGCTTTATCGGCTTTTTCAAAGCTTAAATTTTTAATTTCCTTTTCTAAATCGATTAACCGCTCAAAAGATTGTAAAAAGAATTCCGTAATCTCCGTTACTTGATGCAACTCTTTTCGCGAGACTCCTCTTCTCATCAACTCTAATAAAACAAAGAATCGACGATCATCAGGATGTTTAACTAGATGCCAAAGTTGCTCAGTTGACTTATTGGTGACAGCTGGCAATGTTAACCCCACTGTTTTTAATTCAAGCGAACGAACCGCTTTTTGAATACCAGCTTCTAGATTACGTTCAATTGCCATTACTTCCCCTGTTGCTTTCATCTGTGTACCAAGACTTCGTTCTGCATGAACAAATTTATCAAATGGCCAACGTGGGAATTTCACTACAACATAATCAAGTGCAGGTTCAAAGCTCGCATACGTATGTCCTGTTACTGGGTTGACTAGTTCATGCAAATTATACCCGATGCTAACCTTTGCTGCCATTCTCGCAATTGGATATCCCGTCGCTTTAGAAGCAAGTGCGGACGAACGGCTTACACGTGGATTTACTTCAATTAAATAATACTGCTTACTATTTGGATCCAAAGCGAATTGAATATTACATCCGCCTACAATACCTAAAGCACGAATAATTTTAACTGAGCAAGTTCTAAGCATTTGATATTCAACATCTGTTAGTGTTTGTGAAGGAGCAACAACAATCGAATCACCAGTATGAATCCCTACTGGATCAATATTTTCCATATTACAAATGGTAATACATGTATCATTGCTATCACGCATCACTTCATATTCGACTTCTTTAAACCCAGCAATGCTTTTTTCAATTAAACATTGACTGATTGGACTAAGCGAAAGTCCTCCCTTAATAATTTCCTTAAGTTCACTTTCATTTGAGGCAATCCCTCCACCCGCTCCTCCAAGTGTATAAGCAGGACGAACAATAATTGGATAGCCAACTTCATTTGCAAAATCAAGAGCTGCCTTACTTGTTGTTACGATTTCACTGTCTGGTACTGGTTCATTTAACTCTTGCATCAGGGCACGAAACGCTTCACGGTCCTCACCTTTTTTAATCGAATCTATAGGAGTACCAAGTAAATTGACATTATATTTTTTAAGAATCCCAAAGTCATTCAGATCCATTGCTAAATTTAAACCGGTCTGTCCTCCTAGAGTGGCTAGAATTCCATCTGGCTTTTCTTTTTGGATGATCGCTTCCACACTTTCTACCGTTAATGGTTCAAAGTAGACACGATCGGCACAGGATTCATCTGTCATAACGGTTGCTGGATTGTTATTAATTAAGATAACCTCAATACCTTCTTCTTTTAAAGCTAAACAGGCTTGAGTTCCTGCATAATCAAATTCTGCTGCCTGCCCGATCACAATCGGTCCTGATCCGATGACAAGCACTTTCTTTAGGTCTTGTTGTTTAGGCATACGCTTTCTCTCTCCCTTTATTACCTAGCATTTCTATGAATGTATAGAAGAGCTGTTCGCTGTCAGATGGTCCAGGATGAGCTTCTGGATGAAATTGAACGGTAAATACCGGATATTCTTTATGCATCAATCCTTCGATCGATCGATCATTAATATTAATAAATTTCGCCACAAACCCGGTTCCACCTAATGAACGCTCATTAACTACATAACTATGATTTTGAGACGTCATATACACTTTGTTCGTTGTAAGGTCCATCACTGGTTGATTAGCTCCACGGTGACCAAACGTTAATTTCTCCGTATCCGCTCCAAAAGCAAGTGCTAACAACTGATGACCTAAACAAATTCCCATCGTAGGATAAGTCTCTGCGACTTTTTTAATTGTTGGCAATACATCTTGTAGTTGCTTTGGATTCCCTGGTCCATTTGAATAAAGTACACCAGCTGGGTTAAGCTGTTCAATCGTAGCAAACGGGGTATTATAAGGAACGATCGTCACCTTACTACCTAACTGCAATAAAGAATCTAAAATTGATTTCTTATAGCCAAAATCAACCATTACCACATGATGTTCGCCATCTCCATGTGTTTCGATCATCGAACTTGACACCATGGGTACAACTTCTTGCTGTCCAAGTGGGGGAAATTCTTTAAATGCTAGATTGGTAGGATCTGTTGTTATAATGGCACGCATATCGCCCTGCTCTCGTATCCTTTTGACAATCGCTCTCGTATCAACCCCAGAAACTAATGGAATTGAGTGCTTATCGCAGTAGGTAATAAGGGAAGAACAAGATTCATAATGGAATCCTTCCTCTGATACTTCACTGACTAGAAGAGCATTGACTTGCGGAGTGATACTTTCAAAATCTGCTTCATTGACTCCATAGTTGCCAATTAGTGGATACGTGAACACGACCATTTGCCCTTTAAAAGATGGATCACTTAATACCTCTTGATAACCAGACATTCCTGTAAAAAAGACAATTTCTCCATAAACTTCTTCGCCATTACTATGAACAACGCCTTCAAATACTTCTCCGTTTTCTAATACGACGTATCCTTTCATCTGATTCCCTCCCCATTTAAACGAATACTTATACTAGTTATTCGATTTTTATACAACGCTTATCATATTAAATCACTACTCGTTTAGGTAGTGATCATCTGTACTTATAAATTGACCCCTTGTTTTGCATCAATTGTTGTTAAAACGTCCGTTAAAATATCTGTAGCCTTTTTAAGTTCCTTATCTGTCACAATTAACGGTGGTAATAGACGCAATACTTTTGGTCCAGCAGGTAAAACGAGTAATCCCTTTTCTCTACAAGCTTCGATGATAGGAGCCACTTCTATTTCACATGCAATCCCTAACATCAAACCTTTCCCACGAACTTCCTCTACTAATGAAAGAGAGTTAAGGCTCTCAAGCTCTGCTTTAAACCATTTCCCTTTAGCTTGAACTGATTCTAGTAACGGTAACGTGAAAACTTCATTTAATACAGCTTCTGCTGCTGCCATGGCTAGAGGGTTTCCACCAAATGTTGACCCATGACTTCCTGGAGTGAAAGCTTCTTTTAATCCTTCTTTTCCAATAAGTGCACCAACTGGAAATCCATTCCCTAAACCTTTTGCGAGAGTAATCATATCCGGATCTAAACCAAATTGCTCGTAAGCAAACGCGGTTCCTGTTCGCCCAATTCCCGTTTGTACTTCATCAATAATTAAGAGACAACCATACTGTTCACAAATAGCTTTCAATGCACTGGCGAATTCCTCGGTCATTAAGCGAATGCCGCCTTCTCCTTGGATGACCTCAACCATAATGGCAGCTGTATCCTCTGTTACAGCTTCTTTAAGGGAGCTCGCATTATTCATCTCAATATACGTAAACTCCGTTAAGAGCGGACCGAACCCTTGATGAATTTTATCTTGCCCTGTTGCCGCCATACTCCCAAGCGTGCGTCCATGAAAGGAATTTTTCATGGAGACGATATGATGTTTTCCCGTTGATTTTCTAGCTAATTTAATGGCTGCCTCATTGGCCTCTGCACCACTATTACAGAAAAAGACGTAATCCCCTACACTATGATCAACAAGTAACTGGGCGACTTTCTCTTGACCCTCAATTTCAAAAAGGTTAGATACATGCCACAATTTTTCTAGTTGTTTCTGTACAGCTGAGATCACCTTCGGATGGCAATGACCTAAGTTACAAACAGCAATTCCTGAAATAAAGTCTAAATACTCTTTTCCAGATGCATCTATTAGTGTTGAACCAATTCCTGTTTCTGGTTTAATGTTCCATCTAGCATAAGTTGGAAAAAGTGCACTCATGTTCATTCCCCCTTAAGAAACATAAAGTTTCATTTTTGACCTTATTATTGTTGTTCCTTTAACGGCCCCATCGTCTCCAACATTTGTAGACTTCCCATTCATTATCATGACAGATTGTAAACTATCCGTTAATGTAGAAAGGGCTGCTCTTACTTTAGGAAGCATTCCACCATAGATCGTTCCGTCAGCAATATATGCTTCAATCTCATCGGCTGTCACTTTATCCAGGCACTTTCCATCTTTTAAAATCCCATCTACATCGGTCACAAACACAAGCTGTTCTGCACCAAGTTCTTTGGCTATAGCTGCTGCTGCACTGTCTGCATTCACATTATAATGAATACCTTGTTCATTCATTCCAATTGGAGCAATGACTGGTATCATGTTCAATTCCATAAGAGAGGAAAGTAAATTTGTGTTAATCTTTGTCGGTTCACCGACATACCCGAGCATTCCTTCATTAATCGGTTTCACTTCTATTAATTTCCCATCACAACCAGATAATCCAACCGCTTGCCCTCCAGCTTGATGGATGCTTGTAACAACTTGCTTATTTACTTTTCCACAAAGGACCATTTCAGCTGTATCTAGCACGTCTTCAGTCGTTTTTCTGAGTCCATCAACAAATTCCGATTTTATGTCTAGTTTTTGCAAAAGCTGATTGATAGCTGGACCACCACCATGTACGATAATCGGATGCTTCCCACTCTCTTGCATTTTCACAACACTTTTAAAAAATTCAGAGGATAACTCAGCAATCGTACTTCCCCCGCATTTAATTACAACAACATCCTTCACTCGTTTCCCCTCCCCGGGATTTTCACTATTACGTTCTATATCCTGCATTTATCCGTACATAATCGTAAGATAAGTCGCAACCCCATGCTTTGCCACTTCCATTAGCTAAATGAAGTTCAACTTCAATTACAACCGTATCATTATTTTCCATGTAAGATTTCGCTTCTTCTTCTGAAAATGTTGTAGGTTGACTTTGGACAAGGGTTTGAACAGGTCCGATTGCAATGTCAATCGTTTCAGGATTAATTTCACACCCACTATAACCAATTGCACAAATAATTCGTCCCCAGTTTGCATCTGTACCAAAGACCGCTGATTTAACAAGATCTGACCCAACGATTTTCTTCGCTACTTTTCCTGCCTCTTCATCATTTAAAGCACCATTCACTCGTACTTCAATTAGCTTTGTTGCCCCTTCACCGTCTCTAGCAATTTGTTTCGCTAGTGACTCACAAGTTTCTTTTAAGGCAAGGTAGAAGCCATCCCAATCTGGGTGATTTGGAGAAAGTGTATCGTTATCAGCTAAACCTGATGCCATTACGACAACCATATCATTTGTCGATGTATCTCCATCTACGGTAATTCGGTTAAATGTTTGATTTGTAATGTTAGATAATGCTTGTTGTAGTACATCTGATTCTACATTTGCGTCAGTTGTAACAAAAGAAAGCATTGTAGCCATGTTCGGATTAATCATCCCAGAGCCTTTTGCTACTCCACCGATGGAAACTTTTTTCCCATCTATAATTGTCTCAAAGCATACTTTTTTATTTGTGGTATCCGTTGTTAAAATCGCTTTATTAAACGCTTCTGCATTCTCTAACGAAGACTTTGGTTCAAGCTGTTTAATTCCTGTAACAATTTTTTCCATAGACAGATATTCACCAATTACACCCGTTGATGTAATCGCTACATAATGATCAGGAATTTCAAAATGATTAGCACTTTGCTTTCTCATTTCATAAGCATCCTCTAATCCTCTTTTACCCGTACATGCATTTGCATTACCGCTATTAACGACTAACGCTTGGATTTTCCCTTCTTTTTCAATCGATTCTTTTGTGACCTTAAGCGGTGCTGCTTGAATTCGATTACATGTATATACGGCTGCTACACTAGCAGGAACTTCACAAAGAATAGCTCCTAAATCTAGTCTTTTTCTTTTTACTCCAGAATGTAATCCTGTCGCTGAAAAACCTTTTGGAGTCACTATACTACCATTTTCAATTTCCGTAACCGTCGGTGCTGTAATACCTTTCACAAAATGACCACCCTTCATTATGGATACATCGGAACTAATTTCAGCCCAGTTTCTTCTTCAAATCCATTCATAATATTAAAATTTTGAATCGCTTGACCAGAAGCTCCTTTAACCACATTATCAATTACTGACACAACCGTAATTCGTCCAGTTCTTTTATCATAAGTTATCCCAATATCGCAATAATTACTACCGTAAACTTCCTTCGTAGCAGGATATTGCCCATCTGGTCTCACTCGAACGAAACGCTCATGGCCGTAGGTTTCTCGGTAAAGTTCTCTTAGCTCTTGTTCTGTTGTCTTCTTCTTTGCTTTTACATATATAGTTGCCATGATCCCACGTACCATTGGCACTAGATGTGGTTGAAAGGTGACCGTAGAAATCCCTTTATTCCATTTATGCAAAAGCTGTTCAATTTCTGGAACATGTTTATGTTGGTTAATTTGATAAATTTTGAAATTTTCATTCATTTCACTAAAGTGTGTAATAGCTGAAGGGGATCTTCCTGCTCCAGATGTTCCTGACTTTGCATCTATTATAATGGAATCAACTTCAATCAAATCGTTTTTAACAAGTGGGGCAAGACCCAGTAGTGTCGCTGTAGGATAACAACCAGGGTTTGAAATAACCTTTGCCGTTTTTATCAATTCACGATTCCATTCAGGAAGTCCATACACCGCATCTTGAATTAAAGAAAGCGGTGCAGCTTCTCTTTTATACCAAGATTCATAGACATCTGGATCTTCCAAACGTAAATCACCAGATAAATCAATAACCTGACAACCTGCAACCGCCAATTTTCCTGACCACTCTGCTGAAACTCCAGGAGGTGTTGCAAGGAAAACCGTATCAACCTCTTCTTTGACTGATTCTATATTTATCGATTTGAGTTCGTTGTAGTAAATCTCAGATACGTGCGGATATGATTCTTGTATATTCATGCCTTCTTTTGAAGATGAATATAAGACGATATCTTGCACATGAGGATGTTGGTTTAGTAGCCTTAACAATTCTGCGCCACCATAACCTGTAGCCCCTATAATGCCAACTCTCATTTCAACCTCTCCCAACTTTTCTATATCTGCTCTTTTGATCTTGTTACTCATTATATCTATGTATAAAAATTAATTCAACTGTATTTTTATTTTATTTTGTCTATTTTTTATTCAACGGCTAAATCGACTACTTTCAATGATTTTTTTTATTTATATAGATCCTCTTCATGAGTAAGGAGAATATGAAATCATTATACATTTTCTGACTCTAATATGTGTCTGTCTATTTTTCATCGCTTTTTTTAAACGGTTTTACTTCCTTATCCATCTTTTGGCAGATGTTATCGGAACGATTTCGATTATATATAAAAGGAACACCTCGTTTATTTAAGTAGTTCCATTTTTGGAGAAACACAAGAAATAACACATCAATTAAAAGCCCAAATCATAGTGATTTGGGCTTTTAATTGATGTGTTATATCAAAGTTTATTTAGTTTTAACATATGAAATCCCATTGCAATTTTGTTAGAGATTTTTTGAAATAGCGGACCTGGTATCCTCTTGTATCATGAAAGTAGCCAGTTTTACGAAAATAACGGATTATATGTCCGCTAACCATCAGTCAACTTCCTTTATTTAATTCGGTGCTTAACTTAAATAAGGTATAAAATAAAACGCTTGGAATTTTAATAATCATCCAAGCGCTTTTGTGTGCTAATTGTTATGTTATTTCACTCGTTATTTCTGTTGTGATTTATCTGATCTTTTACTTTTTCTCCACATTATCGGAACTACTTATCGTTTATTGGCATGTCTTTAACTTACTTAATCTAGTTTACTAAATTCATCATGAACGGTAGAAGCGATCAATTCAATTTGTTCGCCCCAATGATCATTTACTTGATGATAGATATACTTCCCATTTTTATCGAGAATACTAACTCCTCGATAGGAAATTTGATCATTTCTCATATTCACATGTTCGAGCACTTCAAATGTATGATCTGATAAAAATGTAAATGTAAATGCCCCGGCTTCTTTTAAGCTTTTTGAATTAGCAGGAGTATCCGTACTAATGGCATAAAGGTCAGCATCTAATCCTTCAAATAACTCTATATTCTCTTGCAGCTGAACCAGCTGCTGTTGGCAAAGTCCTCAGCCAACTTCCGTGAAGTGAAACAAAATTGTCGCTCGATCTTTATTAGTCAAGGTAACCTCTTCACCTTGTTCGTCAATAAGACTTAATTCTCCGTCTGGTTCCACATCTGACGTTCCACACGCTGTTAAAAAGACGCTTAAGATTAAAACAGCAATCATCCATCTAGATTTCATAGCCAATACCATTTTTTCACCTCTTCTAGTCACTTTACATTTGTTACGATAAACCTTACTATTTAACGGTTTTTAAAAGGTCATCAATAATCGGTTTTTGATTCGACTGTAGCCCATCGTATTTCCGAATAACGTTTCCATTTGGGTCTACTAAGAAAAAGCTTGTACTATGAACAATATCGTCACTATCATCAATATGCTGAACAGGTGTTTTAAAGCTTTCAGCAGCAAATTCTGTAATTTGCTCTATCGTGTATCCCGACAGAAACTGCCATGATGTTAAATCTGCGCCAACATTGTTTCCGTATGAGTAAAGTGCTTCAGGGGTGTCTCTTTCTGGATCAACCGTAAAAGAAATAAACGACATCTCAATCCCCTCTTCCTTCATTGCCGCTTGAAGCCGTTGCATATTAGGTGTCATCGTTGGACAAACGGAAGGACAATGCGTGAATATTAAATTGGCTAACCAATATTGACCTTGCAATTGCTCCGTCCCATATGCTGTACCATTTTGATTGATAAACTCAAAATTCATCGTTTTCATCTCAGCTTTTGAAATGTCATACTCGGATGAGCCACCACTTCCAACTTGATACACCCAACCACAGCCTCCTAATAAGGCTAATAACAAGAGTGATATAACTATTCTCATAACCAGTTCCTTTCTTAGTCATAAACATATAAACCGCAGTGAATACTTCTCTTGCTTTGGAACAACACTCTAAATAAACTAAATCTCTACCTACTCGCTGTCGGGATATCGCTAATCGTTAACTCCCCATCCTGTTGTTTTTCTTTGGTTAACCATTGCTTAAACACATAACCAATCGTAATACCATAAGCGATTTCTTGCATGATTTTCATTAAGACTCCTGCAAGCTGCTGGTCCATTCTCGCTTCTAAAAATGTAAAGGAATTAGGACCTGAAAAAAGGGAAAGTGGTACCTCCGCTCCTGCTGGCAAACAAAAAGCCATCACATTAGCCCATACTGTTGGATCCGTGTACGTTTGATAAAGAGGAGCCCCAGCAAAAATAATTAAAGCACAAGCAGGTGTAATAAGAATACCATTAGCAAAAATATACCCTACTCTTCGTAAGTCTGATAATGGAAATGCATTTGGTAATGGAGCAATCATATGCCACCACATTAATAACGCAGTAAATAACAACAAATACTCATATAAACTGTGTAGTACGACAGCTTGCATCAATGTATCAAACATTAATGGAACATGATAAAATGAAAAAAGCCCGTTAAATAAGAAAAGAGCTGCTATTGGACTCCATATTACACGAAAGATCCTCTCTGTCATAGGAGAACGAAAACGCTCAATAAAAGCTTGCAAAAACCAAGTAGGTGTACCAAGCAAAAAGAGAGGAGTCGCAATAAAATAGGCAAATACCATTTGTGTCATGTGATAGCTAATCATAATATGTCCTGCTAGGTAAAGAGGACTACCCCAACCAATGTATAAAGCAATCAGTGCCAAAATAAAATATATTCTTTGCTTCAGCCCTACAGGAGTTGAGCTTTTGAAGCGATGACGCCATTTTGTAATCATCAGGAAATACACTATCCCAACAACTGCTAAACCAATTAATAACTCCGGAGTCCATAGAGCTCGGAACCCAAAATTCTCAAATAATACATCCACTGCATTACCTCCTTTGTCGAGAATTTAATAAAATACATACATTCTTGAAAGTTGAGACAACGGTTACGTTTAGAACAACTTTCTTAACACCTCTTAAAAGCAAGTCTATCATATCATATTTTCACTCAATAAAAATTGAACGAATACGGAATATTTCATAAGAAATATCAACCAATGGGAGGAAGATTTTGATGCCTGAACAACACTTAATTGCTTTAGATTTAGATGGTACGTTACTAACCGATGAGAAAACAATATCCACAAAGACAAAAGCTACTATTGCTAAGGCAAGGGAACAAGGTCATATCGTTTCTATTTCTACCGGTAGACCTTACAGAGCCAGCATCCAGTATTACCAAGAATTAAAACTTGATACAGCGATCGTTAATTTTAATGGCGCTTTCGTTCATCACCCTTTTGATAAAAGCTTCGGCACATATCATTCACCATTAGATTTAAAAACAGCTAAAACAGTCATCGAGACATGCGAAGCGTTTAACGTTAGTAATATCATGGTTGAAGTTATTGATGATTTTTACCTTCGTCATTTTGATGAAGTATTTTTGGAAACGTTCCTTGCTGGACAGAGTCCAGTCGATTACGGAAACTTACTACATATTTTACAAGATGACCCTACTTGCGTCCTCATTCATCCACAGGACCACCATGTTAAACAGTTACGTGAGCTTTTAGTAGACGCCCATGCTGAAGTGATCGATCAAAGGGTTTGGGGCGCTCCTTGGAATATCATAGAAGTTGTCAAGGCAGGTATGAATAAAGCGATTGGTTTAAAGAAGGTAGCTGATTTTTACAATATCCCTAAAGAACGTATTATCGCCTTTGGTGATGAAGACAATGACTTTGAGATGATTGAATTTGCCGGTCAAGGTGTTGCAATGGCAAATGGCATAAAAGAATTAAGAACACTCGCAAATGCCGTTACTCTCTCTAATGAAGAAGATGGCATCGCTGTTTACCTAGAAGAAGCTCTTCATTTACGCTAAAACTTTTGAATGAGATGGACATTAAAGGGCAACTTAATGATGTAACATTCCATTTCATACCAAAGGAGCAATAACACCATGTGTAAAAAATTAAAGCTGGTTTACAAGCAAGAAAAAGACGCCGTACAACGAGCGTATGACACAGAGATGGAGACGATGACTATGGGTGATACGTCTCTTAAAAAAGCCTGGCGCCTACATAATAAACAACTCGCCCAAGGATTACACTAATGGAAAATCAACATTTCTTAGAAGCTAGAGAATCCGTTGCTCGCTTTGAACTACTTGCCTTAGCAGCGGAAACTGACATTCAGCATGAAGCCGTGAAAAAAGAATTGCAGCGTGCAAAAACCGCCTTAAATTCTGCTTTTACCAGTTCTTCTCCAGCTGAACAAGATCAAATAGTTCATATGCAGGATCAACTTAACCAACTATACGACTATAACCTTTAAAATTACTTCATTCCTGATACGTTCTAATGGAAAAATGGTTTCTCAATGGTTCTTGTTTAGTTCTGTTGAGAAACCAATTAGTTTTTGCTTTTATCACTTTCACTTACTATGTTTATTAAGTAGTAAATAATTTACTACTCAGTACCCATGTTTTATGTTAACCTGATAATAGTTAAATTAGGTAACAATGTAGGGGGAACTTGAAGAATGGTGAAGGTGTATGAGGTGGATAAAGACGTCGATATCCAATTCAAACGACGAGTTGCCAATTTATTTATGGGGCAGTTAGAGCCTATTGGTCCTGCCAATGTTTATGACCAGTTAATGCGCACAATTGATCTTGCTCTGAAACAAGATTCACAGGCTCATATTTTTGTTGCTGAGAAACAAGATACATTGGTTGGTGCTGCATTTTTTAACGTCGCCCTTAGTATAGACAAAGGTGGTCATTATATCTGGTTAAATGATTTATATGTCCACAAAGAACACAGAAATCAAGGAATTGCAAAGAAACTTCTCCTTCATGTCATCTATTGGGCAGAGAACGAAGGTATTAAAGGAATTGAGTTAGAAACTGGTATTAACAATGAAGCGACTAAATCCCTTTATAACTCCCTTGGGTTTTATGATATTGTTTCTAAACGATATGGATTTCGTTATTAGACTGCTGACAAGCTCAGCAGTTTTTTTATTTTGTAGAGAAAATTCAAAAGTTTTTTTAACATTCTAAAATAGCCTGTCTTACCTACTATATAAATTAAGTTCACTTACTTTTTTGTATATTTATCACGCCCATTTCGCTTGAAACTGGGCGTTTTGCTTCTTTTTTCTGATTATTCAACATATGATGTAGCAACCATAACCATTAGCAATGCGAAGCTGTCAAAGGAGTGTATGCAGAATGATGAGAGATTCGTTTGTTGAAGTGGAATTTTCGGAAGTCTATATCGAGCTGTCAAAACCCGCACTACACCAATTCATAAAAAGACTGATGAGTCAGCATTATTCCCTCTTTTGGCGGTATGATGCAAAAACAATCTATCTCATGATAGAACTAGAAGATTCTGTTCACGAACTCCCTTTTATCCGTAATACAGAATTTCTCACCCTTTCAGCTGACAGTCTTCATATATATGATGATGTGTTAGCGAATGCACTTGAGAAACTCTTGCAGCACGAAAAAGGTAATGGGATTGTTAAGCGCTCAACAGAAGGTCCCCTTTATATTACGTCATACCAATCTGGAGATATTGAGTCAATGATAGAAATTGATGGGAGTGAAAAGGTCATGATGAACCGAAATGGGTCGATGATACAGTATAAGGATGATGGAAAGTCACTTGAACCACGCACCATATATAACATGATGAATCTTGAAATTGACTATGTCTTAATGGAATTACATGAAGCCCTAGTCGATTCCGATGAATGGTTAATTAGCTCACACAAGATAAAGCTGAAAAAACTATTATCGCGACGGGAACAGGTTGAACAACTTCTATAATAGTTAAGCTCTTCGATTCCGTTGACACTGAATACAACGGAAAATGCAAGCACCGTTTTAGTGCTTGCATTTTTTCGGGACTACTCCTATCACCATGCATCCTCCAATGACTTAGCTTCCTCACTTAACGCTCAGTCATAGTTACCTTTTGTCAAATTGTCCTTCGACGCTTTTCAATCTGCTGCATCTATAAAGGAAGGCCATAAAGGTAGGATTTTGATGAAGGTATTTGGTGTGACTAAGAAGAAGATGCTTTTTCTCTCACACGGTCAGATCCCTATCCCTAAGCGGAAACTTCGTAAATATAGTAGCCTAATTAGTGTATTTATGGCACCTCCTGCTCCAATGCAAAAGCCAACCAAATCTGCTTAATCGTATACTCAAGCAAATAGGAATTAGGAAAAATCATCAAAGTAATTAAAGATGTAGATAAAAAGAAATTTTCCTTTCCTTCTCGATTCTTGCGTCCTAACAATCGTTACCAGGATCAATCTTTGTCATTTTCTTTTATAGGATTTCGCTCATTTGCTTTATGTAAAAACCTCTTTTTTCCTCCTTCCTTCTCATTTATCAAAATCTTTGTCCTAATCGGTACGATCACCTACAATCAATAATAGTCAATTACATATGTTGCGAAAAAATTAAAGAAAGGTGTATAGGCTATTTTGTTGGTACCTTCTTACCAAACACTTTACAAGAAAGTATGGCAATTGCTTTATATGCGATGTTCATCGCTTTACTGATGCCTTCCTTAAAGAAGCACCAAAAAATAGTTGCCCTTGCTGTAAGTGCAGCGCTTTTAAATAGCCTATTTTCCCTTTTTTTCCCCAATGGATGGTCCATTATCATAGCCACATTAATGGCAGCAGCAGGTATTGAATTATTCACCCCAAAAGGTGGCGATTCCAGTTGAATATGACCATTCTTTTATCATTGCAGGTATGGCTCTAGTTACGTATATCCCGAGAATGCTTCCTCTTGTTTTTATGGATATTGAAAAAGTACCAGAGTGGGTTCAAGCCATTTTACGAAACGTCCCTTATGCCGCACTAGGAGCTCTGATCTTTCCTGGTATCCTTACCGTTCACGAGAATAGTTGGTACGGAATGATCGGAGGCATCATCGCTATTGTTGTTGCTTATTTGGGGGCTAATCTCATTATTGTTGTAGTAAGTAGCATTGTCGTCCTTATGCTACTTTCGTTGCTTATTTAACAGGAACCAGAAAAAGCAGAAGTTGCCCTTTTTCTGGTTCCTCAGCAATGCACGGAGCCATTGCCTCTTCCTTTTATCAAAGGTTAAAGAGCTCTTAAAATCAGAGCTATGTCGCGGAGCTTTTGTTTGAAAATCTTCTTAGCCCATAGTTTTGAGGTCTTATTCTCACCTATTTTGTAGTTTAAGGGGTGGCATTGCTCCTTTTGACACCCTGTCCACTCCTTTATTGTTGTTTGGGGTGGCATTCACTCCTTTGACACCCTATACTTTCTCTTTTTTGTGGTTTGAAGGTGGCATTGCCCCTTCATATTATCGGAAATTTGTAGTCTAATAACTTTTTCCTTTTCCTCCTCTTTTCTCAACTTTGTGATTCACCTTTCTTCTAAATGCTTCCAAATTGATTAGTTAATCACTATTTTTTTCCAATATCTTAATCTATTTTACCCGTTCACTTTCTTTCTTCCGCTTAAAGCGATACAATGAAAGAATGGAATTTTTCGGATTAGAGGTGAGAATCTTACAATGAATCGCTCGCTTATAAAAAAAGAGGCAGAGGTATATCAAGAAATTGAACAGCCAATCCTCATAACATTTAAAACTATTACAGCTTCAAGATATGTCACTAACCGACATCTAGAACAATTTTCTAAAGATGCCATATCTCAAATTAGTGATCGAACTACAGACTACCCATGGCTTTATTTACTAACCTATATGGGTGGAGTCTTTGAGCGCTCAAACCATATAACCAACTACCAAGAGTTTGAAAGAAGGTTTACTTATTTTTATCACTCCCTTAGTGATGAGATCATCGAGCAGGTTGAACATTTAGAAGCGCGACCTTACCGCTTATTTATAGATCGCTTACTTAAAAAGACAGCAAAACATTCAACATTAAAACACGCACCTTGGCCACAATTACTTTTAAAGTTGTTACCTGCTATGCCTGCTGCTCATATTGATCATGTATATCAATCTCTCTCGTCATCAATTGATTCTGCTCTATGTTCTCAGTCAGTTGCTCTTGCATATAGCTACGTTGCTTTATTAGCTGGAAAAGAGATGTCCGCTATAGGAAGTTTGCAGAAGAATGGAGCAAATTTTCGTGAGCAGGAGGTTACACCTCATTTTCAATTATTAAAAGACCGTGCTCGTTGGCAAACAATGAAGCAATGGCTATCTGTTTTGTTTCCTCATAAAAAAACAGGTCAATATGGCTCCTTACAAAAGTTTGTCGATGAAATGAACACTGTGATGCCAATTAGTTCAAAAGAACAACATTCAATTTGGAACCGTTGGCTGCTTTCACCTAATTATCAACGGTTTAAAACATATACAAGTCATATGTCAGACCAAGAACAAATTAAGCTTGTTGAACGTATTCTTCCTGAACTCGAACAAAGGCTTCATCAAGTCGAAGCAGCAAAAACATACGAGAAAATTGTACTTGCTTATGAGCAGTTTGAGCTAGCTGCTCGTTATTTTCTTAAATATGAACGTGATCCTACCCGTATGCGTGAGGAAAAACTTGAATTACTAGTTGCTCTTAAGGGGGCTAGACCAGACCTTGCACGTCCCATTTATCACCAATTTATCGTTCGGCTTGTGGAGAAAAAATCTCGAGTCCACTACGAGCAAGCGGCTTCCTATTTACATGAATTACAAGCTTTATATACGAGTGATGAAGAACGAATACTTTTCATGAACTATGTTAAGAGATTAAAGAAAATGTACCGAACGTACCGAGCGTTTGTTGAGGAGTTGAAACGAATTGACCTCTAAGATTATCGTACATGCTGGATGGCTCGAGGAAGCCTTCTTTATTTGGGGAGAACGAACACCGACGTCGCGGTTTGACCAGATTGTCAATTTTCAATATCCCTTTTTGTATTCACCATTTGAACTGAAGCTCACTTTATTTAGAATGGACCAAACATCCTTTTATGGGACGTTTATTGATACCGATAAAGGTATTATTGATGTTCCTATCCGTTCACGAGTCTATTCATCACCTGCAGGAGAAATGACAGTCTACCAAGCCGAGGCAAATATGGAGCAATACTCATTCCCCTTAGAAGGTCTTCGTTTTTCAATTGATTCTTTGGTGGAATACCTATCTTTTTTTGAATCATGGAAACAGGAGGATGACATAGAAGTCGCTCCCGATTTTAAAGCCTGGCTATCCCTGTTTTATACGATTCAAGCTAGTATTCAAAAAGGATCTTTCTCTCCAAATGGTTCCGGTCAGTGGGAACTTGATGATTTTCCCTATGCAAAATGGTTAGACATGATTCCCCTAGCTGGAAGATCGATCCGAGCTAATACAAGTTACATTCAAAATCAACCAAATACCATCCTAACTACGGAACAACTTCAAACCATTGTGACAAAGATAACTGATGCCATGATTCGATCACTGCTACAGGAACCTGTCGTTTTTGATGCATATTCACATTGGCAAAAAACTGTCCATTCAACATGGCTACCACTTGTCCAAAGATTAAATGAAAAAGGGGAATTAGAAAACGCTCTATCTACAACTACTTTTCAACAGCAAGTAGGCGTTCTCCAAACAAAACCATTTAAATCAGGATTGGCCTTAAAAGAACCACATTCAAAAGACGGCAAATGGGAAGTCTCTCTTTGTATGGTCGATCGGAATCACCCCTCTTTAATGGTCGAAATGGACCAATTGGAGCAGGGTGAACACCCATGGCGGGAAAATCCAATTGCTCAGCTGAAAATAGATTTAAAAAAAGCTCAAGAAGCATTGGATGTGTTAAAACCTTTACGTCTTTCATCACCAACTTTGTCTTTAAGTGCAGAAGAAGCTTATGAACTATTCACAACCTCAGATGATCGTCTAAAGCAAATCGGCTTTCACTTAATTGTGCCCAAATGGATGATGGAGAAGAAAAAGCCCCGCGTCAAACTAATGATGCAACCAGCTGATCGCAATGGAGCGGCAAGCGAGCCATTGCTTGACTGGCAAAGTGTAGCTTCTTTTACATACGATATCGCACTTGGCAACCAAACGATAAGTAAAAAGGAATTTCAGGATTTTGTTGATGGTCAACGTCCTTTTCTTTATGCAAATGGGGAATGGACATCATGGGACAAATCATTAGCTGATAAACTGTTACGTTATTTAGAGGGAATAGAAGACCAAGCCTCTTATTTAGAAGCTTGGCGTCTAGATCAAGAGGTTGAGAATGGAAACGTAGAAACAGACTTAGATATTCAATGGGATGTTGCATGGGGAAAGGAACTAACAAATTCATTACAAGAGCTTTATAATTCTACTCCATCCCTTATTGCCACTCCAGAAGAATTAACGGGTGTTCTTCGTCCTTATCAACTCGCGGGGGTTTCGTGGTTAGCTCATTTAAGAAGAACTGGATTCGGTGGTTGTTTAGCAGATGACATGGGTCTCGGTAAATCGATTCAAACAATTGCCTATATGTTACATGTGATAAATGCTCAAAAATCGGCACAAAAGATCTCTCCTCCCTTTTTGCTGATTTGTCCAACTTCTTTGATTTATAATTGGGTTTCCGAATGTGAGCAATTTGCTCCATCCATTCGTGTTTTTGTCCACCATGGACCCTCTAGGTTGAAAGAGGAGGAACTTCATTCCGAGGAATGGGATGTCGTTATTACATCCTATCAATTAAGCGTAAGAGATAGTCATTTGTTTCAACAAACAACTTGGAATGGACTTATCTTAGACGAAGCTCAGCATATTAAAAATGTGGAAACGAAACAACGTCGTGTTATCAAGGGAATTAAAGCTACACACCGAGTTGCCTTAACGGGTACACCGATTGAAAACAGACTAAGAGAACTTTGGTCGCTTTTAGACGTTCTTAATCCAACATATTTAGGGTCTTATCAAGATTTTCAAACAAATTTTATGAAACCGATCGAACGAGATCAAGATGATGAGCAGTTAAAGAAATTACAAAAGCTAATTCACCCCTTAATTTTGCGGCGAAAAAAATCGGATCAATCGTTGCAATTAGGTCTGCCTGAAAAGAAAGAAAAGATTCATCATGTTCATTTATCACTTGAACAAGCTGGTCTTTATCAAGCTGTAGTAGATGACATTGTCACACAATTAAATCAAGTCACATCACTCGAGAGAAGAGCTCTCATTTTAAAAAGTCTTACAAAACTCAAGCAAATTTGTAATCACCCTGCCCATTTCCTTAAAGACCGCACATTAGAAGAACATCAATCTGGGAAATGGGATGCATTTTTAGCTTTAGTCAATGACTTATTCGCTCGAAAAGAAAAGGTACTCATCTTTTCTCAATACAAAGAAATGGGTACCTTAATTACTCAATCATTAGAACAACATTTTCAGCAACAAGTTCCATTTTTACATGGAAGTTTAACAAGAATGAAGCGGCAAGAAGCAATTCAAGCCTTTCAAACACAACCCGATGTTCAGTTTTTTGTTCTTTCGTTAAAAGCAGGAGGCGTTGGCCTCAACCTCACCTCTGCAACTAATGTTATTCATTATGACCGCTGGTGGAATCCAGCTGTTGAAAATCAGGCAACAGACCGAGCCTATCGAATTGGACAAACAAAAGATGTCACTGTCCATAAACTCGTTACAACTGGAACACTCGAAGAGCGAATTGACCGGATGCTCGTGAAGAAACAAGCGCTTGCTGACCATATTCTCGCTGCGGGCGAGCAACGAATAACAGAATTATCCAACGAGGAAATTATGGAGCTCATTCAGCTGACGTAATTCCATTTGAAGGAGTTGATGCTAGATGAAACAACTGGAGAAACCCTTTTCTGATTATTGGTATGGAAAAAAAGAAATTAATCAGTCGATTAAGACCACTGAATCTACACTTAATGATTCAGAAGATGATCAGTATCGCACATTAAAAAAAGCCATTCAACAAGAAGCGATTCGTAAATGGAGTCGTACCTAAAAATGAAAGAGCTGCGGTTCCGTATTGGAATTGCAGCTCTTTTTCAATTTAGTTAATATTTACTTTTACTTGTTTGTGAAACGTATTAGCATCATCCCATTCACTGCCATCTACAGCTGCTACCATTAGTTGTGCATCAAGTATATAAGATCCAGCTGAGATATTGTCGAGAGAAATACGTTCTTCAAACACCTTGGTTTCTGAAGGTTCAAACGTTTCATGCACTAGTGCCATCGTAAACATCATACCTTCTGAGTAACGATACACACTCTCTCCATCCTCATTTTTCAGAATAAGTTCATACTTCTGTCCTGAAGAAAAATCAATGGAGGATGCCTGTGCTTGATTATTTGTCACGGATAATGTAACGACTAACTCACCATCAGACTGTTCGGTTTTAACATCAAAGAGCCAGTTTGAATCAGACATTTTCTCAACTCCTTCTTTCGTTTCAAGAGGGGCATTTACTCCCGTACCGCATGCTGATAATACAAGTAACAAAGAAACGAACCATATTATATTTTTCATAGAGTTACCTCCTCGTATTATATCTTTAAGCCCTTATAAGAGCTAAGATCTTCCAACTTTAAATATGAGCAACCATTAACTAATTGGATTATTTGTTGGTTTAGATCTAAGTTCGTTTCATTCTTTTCGAAAAAAGCCGAATATCCCTGCAGTCTCTACAATATTCGTAAAAGCCTTAGGGTCTACGTCCTGAATCACTCGTTTTAACTCATAAAGCTCATAACGTGTGATAACGATCATCAGAACTTCCTGACTTTCAGATGTGTACCCGCCTTTAGCGGGAATTCTTGTAATTCCTCTTGTTACCCGTTCATGAATGGCTTCTCGCAAACGGTTAGCGTTCTTTGTCACAATCATAGCCGTTAGTTTAACATGACGAGTATAAATCGCATCAATCACTCGTGAAGTTACGTATAACGTCACTAAAGTATACAATGCTTTTTCTGGATCAAACAACAGTCCAGATGTTATCACAATCACACTATTTAATCCTAAAAAGTAAATTCCTACCGGTCGGTCACTCACTCTTGATAAAATGAGTGCAATGATATCAAGACCACCAGAAGATGAGCCCCACTTCAATGGAATTCCAGCACCAATTGCTAAAATAACCCCACCAAACACCGCATTTAGTAAAATATCTGGTGAAAATTTCCAAACTGGTAATAGTTCAAGAAAGAATGTTGTAAGCGCAACATTAAGAAAGCTGTAGATTGTAAAACTTTTACCGATCTTCATCCAGCCAAGAATCGCTACCGGAACGTTTAATATAAAAAGCAATACCCCTGTTGATAATGGTACAACCGTTGCAATGATTTGGGCTACGCCGGTAAAGCCACTAGCAAATACATTAGCAGGGATTAAAAAGAAATTTAATCCTGCAGCTAAAAAAAACGCTCCAACGACAACCGCAATTATTTTCTGAGTTTGTTCGATTGTTTTTTGTTTCATCATTGGTCTCTTACACCCATTATGAAGGGACCTTTCCTAGATGTTGTTCAACCCAATTGACAGAACGAAGAACAGCAAGGTGTGAAACAAACTTATGTCCTGATTGTTCTTCAGAACCAAATTGAAGCTTGTCTAGAGCATCTTCATAAATTACTGCTAGTTCCGCATATAATTTCTCTGAAAAAGGATAGGGCACCACTTGATCTTCTTTACCATGCCAAATGAATAAAGGCCGTCCGTTTAGCTTGTTCAATTGTGTCGTTAAATCAAACGGCTTGATCAGCTTAACTATTTCTTCTATCACTACATGTAACGTAGGAACTCGCACAATCGTTTCATTTTTGATCGTAATCATACAATCTTCACCCTTTATTAAACAGTTTTCCTAATTATAGCATTTCAAAATTGTGAATTCACCTTACCACTAACTGAATACACACCACAAGAAAAGCCACCATTATTGGTGACTTTTCTGTTGCTTATTATTATAGTATTGAACACTTGTGAGGGCCCCCTCGCCAACCATCTTATTATCCTCATAATCATATGGACTAGAATGTCCAATATTCTCCTTTTTTTCCTTTTCAATCCTTTTTTCTTCCCCGCTTATCTTTCTATACAAGCTCTGAATAGATCGAGATAGCTTTGTCCTCAGATTTCGTTTTCCTAAAATAACAGTCGTTGCCCCTGCTACTGCAGCAACAGACGCGATCATCGATTTCTTTGCCAATTTCATCTCCACCTTTCAGTAGTGTTATTTATGATATACCCCCATTCTTTGTCATTCAAACATCTAAGTCATAATACCCGGATAAATCGGACAATCTATAATTGAAAACGGTTGAAAGAGGTGAAGACATGTCCCGCACAGGAGATCATAATAAAAAGAAAAAGGATAGCAATGCATTAAACCGTAAAAAAAATGAACATGCACATGTAAATGCCGAACACGGCAAACATGACTATTCCAAAAAGACAGATCATCTATAAAAGAAAAGCATTGCTAACCATCTTTTCTTAGCAATGAGCGTTGCCACTACAATAAAGCGGGTTTCTTGTTGTTCGACACGCTGCGTGTGGAGAGCCATTGCTCACTCTCGAGTTGGATTTCCTACTTCATTGAAAAGCATCCTTTTCACTCGAATTTTAATTTTCTTATCACAAAAAATCCAAAAGCTCAAATTTGCGAGAGCTTTTGGACTTATTTTCCCATTACTTTAATTCTTTTCCATCTTTAACAATCCACTCAGCTCCGGCCTTCACGTCTCCATCCCAAGCCAACATCCCACCGTAATAATTGCTTACATCTTTAAAACCTTGATTTTGTAAATACATTGCTACATTTTGACTTCTGCCTCCACTACGACAAACAAACAGATAAGATTGTTCTTTATCTAGTTGATCAATCATTGTAGGTATTGTCCCCATAGGAATTAATGGAAGGCCAGGAATATGAGCTTCCTCGTATTCCTCGAGCTCACGTACATCAATGATAATCGGTTTTCCCGACTCACTTTTAACTAGCTCCTTTAATTCTTCTTTGTCCACCTGTTTAATACCATCTTGTTCAAATCCCATTTTAATCACCTCAATAATTTTTTTCAAATCACTCAATCGTTGTATTTCTAAGTAACCATAACCGATAAATATGCAGCACCAATACTTTACCTACTGCATAGGTTGGGACAGCTATAAGGAGCCCTAATAATCCCGCAAAACGACCAGCCACTAAAAGTAAAAAGATGATCGTGAGAGGATGGATTGCTAATTTTCTACCCATAATTTGTGGAGAGATTAGATTGCTTTCAATTTGTTGAACAACAATAACGACCGCAATTACCAATAACGCCATTACCGGGGAATCTAACAAACCAACAATCACCGCTGGAATGGTCCCAATCCATGGTCCTACAAACGGAATGACATTTGTAAACATTGCCACTAAAGCTAAAACGAGTGGGTAATCGAGTCCGATTATGAGAAAAGCAATGTACGCAAGAATTCCTACACATATACTAACAAGAATTTGACCTTGAATATAAGAGCTTAGCGCATAGTCCATTGCACTTAATATGTCTCTTCCCTCATTCTGTCTTTTTTCAGGTAATAGCTTTAAAAGTTGATTTGGGGCTTTCTCACCTTCTTTCAACATATAAAACAACACAAATGGAATGATAACTAAAATGATAACCGCATTTGCGATAAAGCCAAGAAGACCTGCTACATTTTGTCCAATATTCGAGACAAAATTATTCAAGTAATTGACTAATTCCATTGTAATTTCTTCTATCGAAAAATTCTCACTCTCTTGAAAACGTGAGACGTACTCATTTTCCTGTAAGTTAATAAACATATCGCGGATTTCATTAATAAATACCGGCATATTTCGTGTAAAACTATAAAATTGATTTTGAAGTTCAGGTCCTATAATAAAAATAAACGCAGTTATAAGTCCAACTACACCTAAATATAGTAGAAGAATAGCAATCGCTCGTGGCAACCTAATTGAAAGTAAATTTACAAAAGGTCGTAACAAATAGTACAGCACTCCACCCAAAATAATCGGTGCAAATAAAGTCTGAACTAATACAACAACGGGTTTAAATACCCAATCAATTAAAGAACCTAAATAAATAATAACAAAAATTAATACAATTCCGTATCCTAATCGGAAAGCTTTTGTTTGTGGCATAGCAAAAGTCCCTTCTACTTAATTCTTTTTTCCATTGTACCATTTTCTTCCGATTTCATCTTCTTTTCAACCTTAAAAATCAAGTAAGTAGGTAAAGCTTTTTTCTCTCTGTTAAAATTAGTCATTGTAATTCAACATGATTAATGTAGAATTTAAAGTAATAGATTTCATTACGAATAATTAATATTCTAATGAAACGTCTACAAGCAAAAGGGGGAATGAAAAGAATGAAAAGACAGTCGATGTTTCTCTTACTAGGATTACTCATCCTTCTACTTAGTGCATGCGGACAAGGATCAACTAGTAATGGGAACGATCAGAAAGTTGATTCTGTTGAAACAGAACAATCTAGTGATGCAACAGAACAATCTAGTGATGCAACAGAAGATACGGTTGACACGGAAGTAGAAGAAACAGATATAGAAACAGCCGAAACAGATACAGAAGCTGATCAATCAGAAGTAGAACCTACAACGACAACTGTTAAATTAATTTTCTCAGATGATGATGTAATGGATATGTATCTAGTAGACAGTGAAATTAATGCAACAGGCGACGCTGTATACAAAGCTACTTTAGAAGCTTGGATTGCAGGTCCAACAAAACAAGGATTAACATCTTTGATTTCTACTGATGTTGAAGTTCAATCTGTCGAAATCATCGATGGAGTTGCCCATGTATCCTTTTCTGAAACTCTATTAGATACGCAAGTTGGTTCTGGAACTGAATATATGCTACTTCAACAAATTGCAATGGCTATGAAGCAGTTCGGTTTTAACGAAACACAAATTCTGATTAATGGTGAAGTTTACCCAGAACTTTTTGGACATGTAGATACGAGTGAGCCAGTTGTGGCTGAACCACTTGAAAACTATAAAGACTTCAATTAATGGATGGGCAAGTCATACTTAATCTAAAGTAGGACTTGCCCTTTATCGGTTCAAGGGCAACAAATTTAGATCATGCCGCTTTATTTCCTGCTTTTCATATTAAGTCTTGATACACTGATGTAAACTACTTTTTGAGGTGATTATGATTGAAATTGTTCATTCCCTTTCTTTTATTCTTCTTTCTGAGCGGCTGTTTAGATAACATACCTTCTACTTCTAATGAGGAACTTGTGCTAACGGCTGAAAATAATCGAATTCAAGTTCAATTTGATAAAATTGAAGAAGCTGAATGGGAAGGACATAAAGGTTTCTTCATCTATATTTCAGCTACTTCATTAGTGGATTATGACGTAGAAAACGATTTCCTTTATCGAATCGGTTCAACCATAATTGACCACGGTGGTAAGCAGTATGAAGCACTTTTTTCAGAAACGGTTAAACCTGAATCCGATTCTAGTTCAGTCGTATTTCGACAGTTTTATTCACCAACTCTTGAAGATTCTATCGATACGTTGGCCATTGATATTTATGTAAAACCAACTTATTATATACGTAAAGTTGTCTTTCACGATCTTAAAGATGACATGAGTAACGTTTTAGTAAATGATCTATTTATCCAAAATGTTCAGGTTGATAACAAAGAAATTCAGCTAGATATCTTCGATGTTCATCATTTAAATGGACTCACTGTTTCCTTAAGGCAAGAAAATGAAGATATTTACCCAGCATATACCAGAACGACTTACGATCCAGAAAATAATCGGTTAACTGCATCCTATGAGTTTACAAAGACCATTCCCGAATCATTTACACTTACATTGAATCGTTTAAAACTTCAAGACCAATTCTGGCATTTTACTTTAACCGTACCAGCGAACTAAGAGTTGATTCACTTTTGGAATCAACTTTTTTTGTTTATTCACTCATTTTAAAATCTATCGCAAGATATGTTATGATACAGTACGTAACTAAGCTTAAGAATTGAGGGGTATCCATGAAAACCGTCGTCACGACGTTGAATGCAAAATACATCCATACCTGTTTAGCACTACGCTGCTTAAAAGCCTATGCTGAACCGGAGTTCCCAATAGAAATAGTCGAATACACAATTAAAGACCCAACGATGAATATCGTTTCTGACCTATATGAACGAAAACCTGATGTTATTGGATTTAGCTGTTATATTTGGAACATTGAAGAAACAATAAAAGTCATTAATATGTTAAAAAAAGTTATGCCAAATACAAAAATTATTATAGGTGGACCAGAAGTTTCTTATGACATAAAAGATTGGTTAACCACTCTAGAAAACGTCGATTTCATTGTTGTTGGTGAAGGAGAAGAAACCTTTAAGCAATTGCTGGAAGAAATTACTACTACCGAAAAATATCACATGGTATTTGGTCTTGCTTATCGCAAGGGAGAAGAAATCATTGTCACCGCTCCAAGACCAAAATTAAAACTCGATGAAGTACCAACACCTTATCGTTTCTCTGAAGATCTTGATGGTTTAACAAAAAGAGTTACTTATTTTGAAACAAGTCGAGGTTGTCCTTATAGTTGTCAGTTCTGCCTGTCTTCTATTGAAGTTGGTGTTCGCTATATTGATATTGAACGGGTCAAAGCAGATTTATTGTTTTTAATCGAAAATGGAGCAAAGCTAATTAAGTTTGTCGATCGCACATTCAACATTAAACGAGATTACGCCTTAGAGATCTTTCGTTTTTTAATCGACAATCATCAAGACTGTGTTTTTCAATTTGAAATAACAGCAGATATTATGAGACCTGAAGTACTCTCTTTTTTAAATGAACATGCCCCCGCTGGCGTTTTCCGTTTTGAAATTGGGGTGCAATCTACCAATGATGCTACGAACGAGCTTGTTATGCGGCGTCAAAACTTCGAAAAGTTAAAAAGAACCGTTATGATGGTTAAAGAAGGCGGAAAAATTGATCAACATCTTGATTTAATCGCTGGTTTACCAGAAGAAGATTATGATTCATTTCGTAACACATTTAATGATGTCTTCGAAATGCGTCCCGAGGAAATGCAGCTTGGCTTTTTGAAAATGCTGCGTGGTACCGGCTTAAGAGTTCGCGCCGAACAGCATGATTATGTTTATATGGACCATTCTCCCTATGAAATTCTCCAAAATAATGTGTTAACTTTTGACGAGATTATTCGAATTAAACGCGTTGAAGATGTTCTTGAAAAATATTGGAATGATCACCGAATGGATCGCACCATTGAACATCTAGTCAAACATGAATTCGAATCGGCTTTCGACTTTTTCCAAGAGTTTGGCGATTATTGGGACGAACGTGGCTGGGCACGGATTGGACATCAATTAGAAGATTTATTTTTAAGACTTGAACAATTTTTGCTTCATCGCCAAACAACAGCTAAGCTAGATATCATTCGTGGATTAATGATGGTTGACTTTTTTGAAAACCATAAACATAAGCCTCGTAAAACATGGTGGGATTTTTCTCTTTCTAAACAAGAACAATCTAGGTTCTTAATGATACTAGCTGAGCAACCAAGATTAATATCTTTAGATTTTGAAACATTGTCATTGACTGAAAAAGAATTGCACAAACACACGATGATTGAAACGGTACCATTCCAACTAACTAGGGATGGGATAAATGAGACCCCTAGTTTACTCATCGCTTACTTCAATCCTAAAACGAACCGATCTCAAGTTTTCACTTCACCACTTGAGAAGCTAACCGTCCAAATAAACTAAGAAAAAGGGAGCCTATTTTGGCTTCCTTTTTCTTAGTTTATTTTAGTTATTTGCAGGTTTTTCTTTTTTAACAAAAAAGCAGTGGCTTGCTTGAAATTCTGAAATGTTTGTACAAAGCAGTGATTAGGATCATATATTAGACGAAGGTAAAAATTAATAAATCGTTTCACTCCTTATTCAAAAGTTCTGAACTCACTTCAATTGATGCGAATCGTGCTTGACCATCTAAATTAGACTGTAAATCAGCTCTTTGCCTACTTCAACTCCATCGACTAAGTCTGCTACTTGATTACAACTTTACTTTCTCTAAAAATGGATACTGTTTAATATTTGTTTATCTCTTGTTCATATTTTTCCAATAACATAAATGCAGCTTTGGTTGCGCTTATTTCCCCATCTAGAACCGTCTTTTTGACTTCCGTTAACTGTGATTTTATTAATTGATGGTTATAAAAACTTTTTATAATATGCTCTTCTAATAATGAATGAAACCAATTCGCAGCTTGCTCTTTTCTTCTTATTTCAAATTGATTCGTTTTCTTCATATGCTGATGGAATCGTTCAATCGTTTCCCAACATTCTTGAACGCCTCTCCCCGTGAGAGCAGAAATAGTCTCCACCTCTGCTTCCCAACCTTCTGTCACACTTGGAAGCATATGGAGCATTCGTTTAAATTCTACTTTAGCTTGTTCGGCTGGTTGTTGATTATTTCCGTCTGCTTTATTAATGAGCATAATATCAACCATTTCCATAATCCCTTTTTTCATGCCTTGTAATTCGTCTCCTGCTCCAGTTAACATCAACACTAGAAAACAATCAACCATCGATCTCACTGTCACTTCACTTTGACCAACACCTACAGTTTCAACAATAATAATGTCATATCCTGCAGCTTCACATAACAAAAGAGTTTCTCTTGTTTTTCTTGCTACTCCGCCTAAGGCTCCTCCGGCAGGTGAAGGGCGTACAAACGCATTAGGATGTCTAGATAGCTGATCCATTCTCGTTTTATCTCCGAGAATACTACCTTGTGAAAGTGAGCTAGAAGGATCGACTGCAAGAACAGCCACTCGGTGTCCTTGGTCTGCTAACCTCATTCCAAACGCCTCTATAAATGTACTTTTCCCAGCCCCAGGTACACCTGTAATTCCAATTCTAATCGACCTCCCTGTATCTGGCATGATCTGAGTTAGTACGTTTTGAGCTAATGAAAAATGTCTTGCCGCATTGCTTTCAACAAGAGTAATAGCTCTTGCCAAAACCGCTCTATTATTAGCTTTAACCCCTTCTACATATTCCTCTAAGGAGAGTTCAACACGTTTCTTATAAGCATCCATTCAAAACACACACCCCTTTTAAAAAGAACATAACTTCTGCCAGAGATTAAACACCCGAGCTTCTAAAACACAATTATGTTCTGACCAAATGTAATTCGCCTCTACTCCCACACATTTAAACAAATGAAAATCGTCTTGCGAATTAATTACTAATCACTTTCTTTTTTCATGATAAAAAGAGGAAGCAGACGTCCCCCTTCCTCTTTCCACTTATTCGTTCAACGCTTCACCATAACCTAGTCGCTCGTTCAATTCTTTCACAATTTGTTGGGCAGCAGTTGGAATCACTGTACCTGGACCAAATATGGCAGCTGCTCCCTTTTCTTTTAAGAATTGATAGTCTTGGGCAGGAATTACGCCACCAATTATGACGAGAATATCTTCGCGCCCAAGCTTTCTTAACTCCTCAACAACCTCGGGCAAAAGGGTTTTATGTCCAGCTGCCAAAGAGCTCATACCTAATATATGAACATCATTTTCTACGGCTTGCAAAGCAGCTTCTTCTGGTGTTTGGAATAGAGGACCAATATCGACATCAAACCCCATGTCGGCAAAAGCCGTTGAAATCACTTTTGCACCTCGGTCATGCCCATCCTGACCCATCTTCGCAATCATAATACGCGGACGACGCCCTTCATTCTCAGCAAACTGATCGGTTAATTGACGAATCTCCTTCATCGCTTCTTTCTCTCCAAACTCTGAACGATACACACCACTAATAGATCGTAAAACAGCTTTATGTCGACCCACAACTTTTTCGTACGCCATTGATATTTCTCCGAGGCTAGCCCGAGCTCTCGCTGCTTCTACAGCCAGTTCCAATAAGTTTCCTCTTTTTGTTTCTGCTGCTTTCGTTAAAGCATCAAGAGTTTGTTGAACTTTCTGCTCATCTCGATTCTTACGTAAAGTTTCTAGCCTGCGAAGCTGTGATTCTCTAACAACGGTGTTATCAATATTTAAGATGTCTAGTTCTTCTTCTTGATCTAAACGGTATTTATTCACACCGATAATCGTTTCTTTCTTCGAATCGATATGTGCCTGTCTTCTAGCAGCTGCTTCCTCAATCCGCATCTTCGGTAGTCCGGTTTCTATTGCCTTTGCCATTCCACCTAATTCTTCAATTTCTTCTATATGTGCCCACGCCTTTTGTAATAGCTCTTGCGTCAACGACTCGAGATAATAAGATCCTCCCCAAGGATCAAGCACATTAACAATCCCTGTTTCTTCTTGTAAATAAAGCTGGCTATTTCTTGCTATTCTTGCTGAGAAATCGGTTGGAAGCGCAATCGCTTCATCTAGTGCATTTGTATGGAGAGACTGTGTATGGCCTAGAGCGGCTGCCATGGCTTCCATACACGTTCGAATCACATTATTATAAGGGTCTTGTTCGGTTAAACTCCAACCTGACGTTTGAGAGTGTGTTCGAAGCGCTAGTGATTTATCATTTTTAGGATTAAATGGCTTCATTAATTTAGCCCAAATCAATCTGGCTGCCCTCATTTTTGCGACTTCCATATAGTAATTCATACCAATTGCCCAAAAGAAAGATAATCTTGGAGCGAATTGATCAATGTCTAATCCGGCATTAATCCCTGTTCGTACGTATTCAAGCCCATCTGCAAGCGTATAGGCAAGCTCAATATCCGCAGTGGCTCCAGCTTCCTGCATGTGATAACCAGAAATGCTAATGCTATTAAACTTAGGCATATACTTAGATGTATATTCAAAAATATCAGCAATGATTTTCATTGAAGGCTCTGGTGGATAAATATACGTATTTCGGACCATGTATTCTTTCAAAATATCATTTTGAATCGTTCCTGTTAGTTGATCCGGTGGCACTCCTTGTTCCTCCGCAGCAACAATATAAAAGGCCATGATCGGAAGAACAGCCCCATTCATTGTCATCGACACAGACATTTGATCAAGTGGAATTCCATTAAATAAAATATTCATATCAAGAATCGAATCAACTGCAACTCCAGCTTTTCCAACGTCACCCACCACACGTGGATGATCAGAGTCATAGCCTCGATGTGTAGCTAAATCAAAAGCAATCGAAAGTCCCTTTTGACCAGCCTCTAAATTCCTTCGGTAAAACGCATTGCTCTCTTCCGCTGTTGAAAAACCAGCATATTGCCTAACTGTCCAAGGCCTAGCTTTATACATCGCTGGATAAGGTCCGCGGAAAAAAGGGGCAATTCCAGCGACATAATCAAGATGGTCAAGCCCTTCGATATCTTCTTTTCTATAAACAGGCTTTATCGAGATTTTTTCCATCGTTTGAAAAGCTGTTGACTCCTCACGAATCGTCCCTTTCACTTCTGAAAAAGATGGAAATGGTATCGTTTGAAAGTTTGGCTTTCTTTTCATCATAATGAACCTCCCATCTTTTCGAGTAGTTCATCCAAGACATCGTAGGCGTTTGATTTGGCATCAATGATACCGTACAAACCTGCATTTATTAATTCTTTCTTTAGCTCTTCATTCAGGCGACCTGAAAGGAAAATCGTACAGTCGTGATCCTTTATTATTGCTCGCACAATTGAAAGCGCTTGCTTATTATAGCTGTCATCACTTCCACAAATAACAACAAGATTTGAATGTTTAGCTGCATCAACTGCCCCACCCTGATCTCTAACTGGAAGAGAGCGTTTGATAGCAAACCCTGCACTCTGAAAGAACTCACTTGAAAAATCAACTCGAGGCTTATGTTCTGCAAGTGTGCCGAGTCCTAGGAGTAATGCACTTGGGCGTTCTCCCAATTTCCCTTCTATTTTGCTCATTTTATTTCTAAGCTTTTCAAATGGTTCAGCTAATCGCCTTGGAGCGATACTCTTGACTCTACTTTTAGGAGATCCTTCTTGTAGTAGCTTATGGATGAGATGAAAAGGAATATTTTTAAGCATTAAGGCTTGAAATTCCTCTAATGACCCTGGTCGTGTTACGTCTTCGATCTCAACGTTCATTTCTAGTTTACGAGCAAACGTGTTCCATTCAACTTCATCAATTTCGATCTTCGGCGGCAACTTTTCAACTAAATTGACAAATCTATTAACGCCAATAACCGTCTGCTTTCTACTCTCGACTTCAGCTTTTCGTTTCTCCCACGTCTGATCCACCCACGTCTGTATAAGCTCGGACTTAAGAGCAGCCACGATTCCACCTGACTTTTCAATTTCTTGAAAAGCTTTCCAAGCTTCTTTCGCTAATTGCTCAGTTAAGTGCTCAACATACCATGAGCCTCCTGCTGGATCTGCCGTAACCCCAATATAAGCTTCTTCTTGAAGGATAAGCGACGTATTTCTAGCAATTCGTCTTGAGAAGGCAGAAGATTTTTGTATCGCCTCATCAAGTGGACTAACATGCAGACTGTCAACCCCAGCTACTGCCGCAGCAAATGCTTCACTTGTGCCTCTAAGTAAATTCACATATGGATCCAGTTTCGACTTGGTAAAAGCAGATGTCCGAGCATGAATCATCATTTTCTGTGCTTCTTTTTCTACACCAAATTCTTTCATAATAGATGCCCAAAGTAGACGAGCTGCTCGAATTTTTGCCAATTCGCTAAAGAAATCACTACCGATTGAAAAAGCAAACGTTATGGCTTTTCCGGCATCATCAGCTGAGATACCTCGCTCCATTAACTCACTGACATACATCACACCTGTTGAAAGAGCAATAGCGAGTTCCTTTGCCGCACTAGCACCTCCATTATGATAGACGTGGGTCTGGACTAAAACCGTACGTAGATTTTCATGTTTTTGTTTAGCCCACTCCACAGCTGATTTCATATGATCGAAACTAGCTGATAATGAATAAGTTAATTCTCCTTCAGTAGCTAACTGATGAATCGGATCAGAAGCAATCGTCCCATCTAGTTGGTCTGATACTAATTGAAAAGCGGCAAGTAAAGGTAAACTGACGACACCTGCATCTATATAAATAGGTTGAGACGAAACATCTATTCCTTCGAGAGCTTGTTTAATATCATCAAAATCGAATAAGGGAATTCCGGAGCTCTTATCGTTCATTACTGGTTTGTTTCCATTTCTCATTTCGTTAGATAAAACCATATGAATAACATTTTGGCCTCTTGCTAAATCATGCTTGATCGTTTCATTAAAAAGCTTCGGAGTTGCCGCCTCAAGCTCTTGACTAATCTTCCAAGCTTTAGGGCCAGGTACATTTCCTCTAACAAAAGGAAAAACACCAGGATCATTAATTAAAGTTGAGCAATCCTTTATATCTTGCTGTTGGTACATCGGTTCTAAGACAATATCATCAAGTAAAGTCGTCATTAACGTATCAAATGATCGACCTTTTAATGCTTTTTCAGTAATCGTTCTCCACTGTTCATATGTCGGAATTGGAAATTCATTAAATGAGGTTAATTCACGTTTTTTCTCCATGAGTCTGCGGCTACCTTCTAGGATTCACCGCTCACTCCCTTCCTGCATATTTTAAACGTAACGTGTAAAGAGGCAATCACTCCACTTACTGTACCTATACTGAGCAATCGCTCAGTATAGGATTAAGTAAGAGACACTTTTCATCGTGCTCATTGGCATAGAAGGCAGGTGTGAGACACTTCTCACACCAATGCACTGCTTTAGAAACGACCTTTTCTGATACAACTCTAGAGTGGGATGTTCCCGTGCTTTTTTTTCGGAAGCTGTTTCTTTTTGTTCCGAAGCATTTCTAATCCTTGGGCAAGACTTTTTCTGGTGTCACGGGGATCGATGACGTCATCGACCATTCCATTTGCTGCTGCTACATAAGGGTTTGCAAATTTTTGTCGGTATTCTTCAATCTTTCGTTTTCGTATCAGCTCCGGGTCTGAACTTTCTTTAATTTCTTTGGCAAATATGATCGTCGCCGCTCCTTCAGGGCCCATCACGGCAATTTCTGAATTGGGCCAAGCAAAAACTAAGTCTGCCCCAATTGCTTTACTGTTAAGCGCTACATAAGCCCCTCCAAACGCTTTTCTTAGGATCACTGTAATTTTTGGAACTGTTGCCTCAGAATAAGCATAGAGGATTTTTGCACCGTGTCGAATAATTCCCCCATGCTCCTGTTGAACTCCTGGTATAAAACCGCTTACATCTTCAAATGTAATAAGTGGAATATTAAAACAGTCACAAAAACGTATGAATCTTGAGCATTTATCTGACGAATTGATATCAAGTCCACCCGCCATCATTTTAGGGTTATTTGCGACAATTCCAACTGTTTCCCCTTCTATCCGACCAAAGCCTACTACAATGTTCTTCGCAAAAGAAGGTTGCACTTCCATAAATTCTTCATCATCTATAATTAATTTAATAACTTTACGAACATCATAGACTTTCGTACCATCCACTGGAACAACGTCCATCAATTCCTGAACTCTCTCTAGCACTGGTCGTTTGTTTATTGGCTCTTTATGTCGTGCTCGCTCTTCAAAATTAGACGGCAAAAATTCTATTAAACGTCTTACTTCTGATAGTACTTCTTCTTCTGAACTCCCGGTAAAGTGAGCATTACCACTCAAACTCGAGTGAACTTTTGCCCCTCCTAAATCTTCGGAATTGATTTTTGCTCCAGTTACACTCTCAATGACTTTTGGCCCAGTAATGAACATTTGGCTCGTTTTTTCGACCATAAATACAAAATCTGTAATCGCAGGTGAATAAACAGCACCTCCAGCACAAGGTCCTAAAATAACAGAGATTTGCGGAATTACCCCTGAGTAAATAGAATTGCGGTAAAAAATATGACCATAGCCATCAAGGGACAAAACACCTTCTTGAATTCTAGCTCCTCCCGAATCATTTAACCCAATAATTGGAGCGCCATTTTCAGCAGCTAAATCCATCACTTTAGCAATCTTTAAAGCATGCATTTCACCTAACGCGCCTCCAAAAACAGTGAAATCCTGTGCAAAGAGAAAAACAAGTCTACCGTTAATTTTACCATAACCTGTTACTACTCCTTCTCCAGGCGCTTCAGATGAGTGGAAATCCGAACCACGGTATTCAATAAATGGATTCAACTCTACAAACGTATCCTCATCTATTAATAGATTAATACGCTCTCTGGCCGTCAGTTTGCCTCTGTTATGTTGAGCATCAATACGTTTATCACCACCACCTAGTTTTACTCTTTCCAGGCGGTCCTCCATATCATTTATGTGATCAATCATATCCATACGAGGTTACCTCCTTAAACTCTTGTTTATCTGAAAGAAAGAAACGTTTATATTCTGGCTTCATACAGGCTTCTCTTGTCAATACCGCACTCATAATTAAATCAGCGTAAATATTTGCAATTTCTTCAATCGAATAGCGGCCATTTTCCTTATACCACTTATATGTCCAATTCGTCATACCAAAAATAGCCATTGATGTAATAGGTACTGGGATTTCTTTTCTAAATTCTCCACACTCAATTCCTTCAGCAACAACACGGAACATCATTTGTTTATAACGATCTCGTTTCTTTTTCATCGTGCCATAATACTCTTCACTTAAATAAAGAGATTCTTGATAAAAAACAGTGACATGAGGCCGATACATTTCAAACATCATGACAAATGATTTTACAGTTTCATATAAGCGCTCAGCGGGAGTTGAATAACGGTTATATGCATCCTCCGCTTTATCAAGGATGTATGTAATAAAAGAATCATGAACTGTATATAGAAGTTCATCTTTTGATTTAAAATTATGGTAAAATCCACCCTTTGATGTTCCACTCTCTTTCACAATTCGATCAACTGTTACAGCATGAAATCCACTCTCTTCAAAAAGCAGTAAAGCAGCTTCAATTATTCGTTCCTTTGTTGGTTTTTTCTTCATTTCAACTTTCCACCAGCTTTCATTCAATAAGTCAGTATCGATCAACCGACTAGATAGTCTGTTTAAATTGTACGAAAATTTAGAACTATTGTCAATCGATTTCTGCAAACGTTTACATTGATTTTGTAGGCTTTGCATCTTTAAAAGGTAATTTTTTATAGCGAGACTTTTAAACGGTACCATATACATCATGTATTCTTGTTCATTAGTAAAATAATATATAAACTTGTTTATAGACAATAAAAAAAGGAGAAGGAACCAACTGTAGTTTCCATCTCCTTCTGTTTTGAAACTGTCACATAAGCAATTTTTAATTAAGAGTCTATACTTTTCTTCCAGTAATTAATCTAATGATTAGTATTACAAAAGCAATAACCAATAGTATATGAATTAGATTACCCGCAATTTCAAAACTAAAACCAAGTAACCATAAAATGAAAATAATGATTAGCAGCGTCCACATTTTTTTCACCCCACTGTTTTTCTCGTTACTTTTCTTTTCCCTAATATCAAAAAAGAAAACATATGGAGTCATACAAGACAAGCTCGTACCGATAAAAAGTTAGAACATACATGTTCGTTAATCATTACTTCTACCTCTAACTATTTTGATGTCAAAAAAAGTTATTCAAAATGTAAGAACAGTTCAAATCCGTCCTCACTTACTGTCTTACCTTCACGGTGTAATTCGATAAGCTGATTATATTCAAACAGCGTTTTTTCAAATAAAGCTTTATCTTTTTTACTCAATGCCTCGTCAATTAAGTTATATAAAGTGGTCTTATTATGATGGTAGAGAGAATATTCAAGTACAGCCTGCGCATAAAGAGACTGCACCGTATCTTCAGATCGTGTTTGTAAACTTCTGATCACTTTTAACTGTCTCGTAACACTAGGGTCCATCGCAAAATCATTAATCATATGTATCCCTCCTATAACATTACTATATTCTTAAAATACCCATTTGACTGAAGCTTCAAACATATTTGCAATTTTTTATAGACATAGACAAGACACATCAGTAAAAAACTTGCCCATGCATTTCCTTAAACCGAGAAGCTTTGCATATCAATAGAATGATCAACGATTCCGCAAACAATAAGGCTTATCTTTCCTTGATCTGTTGCTTCAAATAAATCTTTCCATTCAGTCAACTAAGCTTCTGCTCGTATAAAAGAGGTGTACCAGATGATAATTGTACGAACATATAAAGAAATCCCAGGATAAGTTTTACTTAACCTAGGATTAACATCTCTTCTGATTTTCCTCTTTATGTACCTGGAACCCTGATTTTTTCATTTGGTTTTTTCTTACCATACACTTTCTTGGCAATTCGAGGCGCTAGTTGAAATAGAAGAATCCCTACTACTGCTGATGCTAAAATAAAAACACTACTAAATGCCTTTATTGATCCCGTAGCTAGACTTGCAATAATGATCGAAAATTCTCCGCGTTGAGTTAATGAGAAACCTGCTCGCAGCGCCACTCGTTTTGATAGACCATACCATTTCCCGCCGATAATACCGATTGCAATCTTTGCTATGATTGACCATAAAAATACAATCAATAATAGACCGATCATGGGTATTCCCTCATCAAAAGCAATGGTCGTACCAAAATAAAGAAAGAAAAGGGGCAACATTAAATCTCTTACTGAAATTATTTTACTTTCAAGCTCATGGGTTCTCCTTACTTCAGCTATCATAATCCCTGCTAAAAAGGCCCCTAACACTTCAGATAACTCTAAATATAAAGCCAGACCACCGTAGGCAAGAGCAAGTCCAATTAAAAATAGAATAAAGATATCTTTATTCATATGGCGATCAAAGAAAGAACTTAGTTTACTAAATACAAAACGACCTATTAAAATGGCTCCAAGAGTTAGGGCAACTATTTTCCCCATCAAGACCATCATCGAACCCACGGTTAGGTCAGTACCTGATGTCAGTCCGACAAGGATTGCAACTAAAACTGGTGCAATTAAATCTTCAAAGATTAATAGACCAAGTATAAACTCAGATTCAGGGTTTGCCATTCGTTTAGAGCTTTCTAATAACTTGGCAGTTATCGATGAACTTGTTGCATATACGATGCCGCCAATTACAACCGACGGGATCGCATCTAATCCAAACAAGAGGCAAATCGCTGTGGTCACACCAAAACTTAAAATGACATCTAGCGAACCGGCTGGCGTTACCTTTTTTGCGACTTTTGCTAACTGTTTAATCGGAAATTCCATACCAAGCATGAAAAATAATAAGACAATTCCTATTTCTCCTGCAAAATGCAATAAGTGAGAGCCAGTTAATAGACCTCCTAAAACAATACCAAGTAGAATATAAATGATTACTTCAGGTATTTTAAATTTCGTACCAACAAAACCTGTTAGAAACAAAGTCAAAAGAATTAATCCAGCACCAAGCATTTCTGGAAATTCCACCGAATTTACACCGCCTCTCCCTTACAAAGACGTTCAAATTCTTCTATTTGCTCACTTTTCCCGATCGCCATTATCGTGTCACCAACTTTTAATTTCTGATCAGCTTCTGGACTGGCAATCACTTCTTCGTCGCGAAAGATCCCAACTATTGAAACACCTGTGCGTTTTCTAATTTCAAGTTCTTTAATCGTCTTTCCAGCGACTGGTGACAGCTCTTTCACTTCTATCCATTCAGTAACAATTTGTTTTTTAAACATCTTCATCTGATCACTTGAAATTGGCTGAAAAACAGCTCCTAACAATTGTGCCCCAAGTTCTCTTGTTTCGTCTGCAGTTAAGTCAATCGAGAAATCTGCTTCATCATCATCTGCATCATGAAAGAAGTACATTTCTCTCTTTCCTGTATGATGGATTACCAAAACAATCATGCTTTTTTGCGCTGTAACGATTGACATTTTTTTCCCAATACCGGGTAAATTAGCCATTTTTACATCCATTTTTATTTCCCCTCCCTTTACTATACCTTAACTACATACCCTCATCTTCAAAGCGCTTTAAATCGTTTTTATGCCCGATCACAATCAGGATATCATTACGTGCAATATGATCTGTCGGCGTTGGAGCAATGTTAATATCTTCTCCTCGCTTAATACCAAGAATCGTACAACCATATCGAGCACGAATATCTAAGTCGATTAAGGATTTATTAGCAACTTTATCCGTTGCAATCAATTCAACAATGCTATAGTCAGCTGAAAGTTCGATATAATCAACAATCTTTTCAGAAGTTAAATGCTGAGCGATACGTATCCCCATATCTTGCTCGGGATGAACGATCCGATCTGCACCAATTTTTTCTAGAACTCTTTGGTGATAATAATTTTGTGCTTTTACCCAGACATTTTCAACCCCGAACTCTTTTAACAACAGTGTACAAAGAATACTTGACTGAATATCGTCACCAATTGCTACGATAACATAATCGAAGTTTCTAATCCCCAATGATTGAAGTGCTTTCTCATCCGTTCCATCTGCAATCGCACTATGGGTTGAATGCTGAGTCATTTCATTTACTTTCTCTTCCTTTGAGTCAATTGCTAAAACTTGATGTCCAAGTTTATACAGCTCTTTACTAACACTACTACCAAATCGACCAAGCCCGATGACTGCAAACTGCTTTTTCGCCATATTCTAATACTCCCCTTTAACATGGGTACTTGTTAAAATCATAAACTGCCTTTTCAGCAATTATTATAACACTCTCATGTTAATGTTAACTAGAACACATCGTGCTACTCCTCCAAAAGTGTTCTCATTTTTAATCTGTTCTATATCCTATTCTTAAAATGACAAAACGATCTTTATCAAGTCGCTGAGGAAGTAAAAACCCTCAGATGCCTGTTTGAGGGCATTATGAGGGCTTTAAATTAACCTAATACTTTTTTTATTGCTTCAAGAACACGATCTGCTTGAAAGGGTTTAACAATAAAATCTTTTGCTCCCGACTGGATCGCATCAATAACCATTGATTGCTGTCCCATTGCTGAACACATAATCACTTTTGCTCCACTATCGACTTGCCTAATCTTTTTTAGTGCTTGAATGCCATCCATCTCAGGCATCGTGATGTCCATTGTTACAAGGTCGGGAGTCAGTTCCTTAAATTTTTCAACTGCTTCTGCTCCATTTGCGGCTTCACCTGCAATTTCAAATCCATTTTTAGATAGTATATCTTTTATCATCATTCGCATAAATGCTGCATCATCAACAATCAGTACTGACGCCATAAGGATCACCTCATTACCATTTTCTTAATATTAAGCTTCTAGTATAACTTTTTCCAAATTAAGTAAAGTGAATAATCGTTTATCTAATTTTACCACACCACGTAAATATTTGACTTCGACTCCACCAATTACCTCAGGTGCAGGCTCGATCTTTTCAACCGGTATATCAATAACATCATTTGCTCCATCGACAATTATTCCAATCTCGAGTTGATCTTTAGAAATAACTAGAATACGTGTAGCCTCATCAAACTCTTTTTCTTCAATACCAAATCTTTTTCTTAAATTAATAATAGGTGTAATAACTCCACGTAAATTCATCACACCCGTTACAAAAGGATAGGTTCGAGGAATTCTTGTTACATGCTGCATTCTTTCAATGGATTGAATATAATCAACTTCTATTGCATACTCTTCATCTTTTAATTGAAAAACAATGACTTTCAACTCTTGTTTAGTAACTGTTTCACTCGACAACGTAGCTGACCTCCTCTTGAATTACTTAATTAATGCATTCGTATCAACGATAAGAGCAACCTGTCCATTACCAAGAATCGTTGCACCCGAAATAGCAAAGACTTCTTTTAAGTAATTCCCAAGCGATTTCAGGACAATATCATGTTGTCCAATTAAAGAATCAACAACAAGACCGGCTACTTTATCACCCTTATGAACAATAACAAGTGAGTAGAATTCTTCATCATTCATTTCTCCAGGAACATCAAAAATCTCATTCAAAAAGATAAGAGGAACCACTTTCCCCCTAAAATCTATCACTTTTTGATTGTGTGCGCTATAGACATCATTTTTATTTACAACCGCTGTTTCGACAATAGAAGTTAAAGGAATAGCAAACTTTTCTTTTTGAAGTTCAACAAGCATGACATCAATGATGGACAACGTTAGCGGTAGCTGGATCGAAAATATAGACCCTTTTCCAAGTACTGAATTAACTGTAACCACTCCACCAAGTGACTCAAAAGTATTTCTTACCACATCAAGACCTACTCCGCGCCCCGATACATCTGTTATTTTATCAGCTGTACTAAAACCAGAAGAAAAGAGTAAAGCAAACACTTGTTGATCGGTCATCTTTTGTGCTTCTTCTTCTGTAATAACACCATTTGTCAGAGCTTTGTTCAGCACTTTTTCACGGTCTATCCCGGCACCATCATCTTCTATCTCAATAAAGACATTGTTTCCACTATGATAAGCCTTAAGGAGAACGGTACCTCCTTCAGGTTTACCAGCAGCTAGACGCTTATCAGGTGTTTCAATCCCATGGTCAATCGAATTACGTAACAAGTGAACAAGCGGGTCTCCTATTTCATCAATGATCGTTCGATCAAGTTCTGTTTGGGCACCGATAATTTCAAGAATCACCTTTTTATTCAAATCTTTAGAAAGACTTCTTACCATACGCGGAAAACGGTTGAAGACTTGTTCAACTGGCATCATTCTCATATTTAAGATAATTTCCTGTAAATCACCTGAAATACGAGACATTCGTTCAACCGTTTCATTTAATTCATTATTGCGTAACTCACTAGCAATTTGCTCTAAGCGACCACGGTCAATTACTAGTTCCTCAAACAGATTCATAAGAACATCTAAACGCTCTATATTTACACGAATTGTTTTGTTCATCTCTGTTTTTTGTTTAGCTGGCTTTTCTTCTTTTATCACTGTTTTTACTGATTCTTTTTGCTCTTCCTGTTTTGTTGCTGCAACTTGCTTGGCACCTAACTCTTCATCAAAAGTGGCTAGCATTTTACGATCTAATGGCAGAACCATTACATTAGTAATCTCAGAAACCTTTAAGATGCGCTGCTTAATTTCTTCACCTTCAACCTTAGAAAGAACGGTAACAAGAAAATCTTGATCAAATTTTTCCTCTTCTAAATGTTCGGCAGGAGGAGTTGATTTTATGACTTCTCCTACTTGTTCTAACACATCAAAGACCATAAACACACGAGCTGCTTTTAACATAGCCCGCTCATCGAGAGTTACTTTTATTTGAAAAGCTCCATATCCTTGTTCAAATGACTGCTCAAGTACTGTGCGCTCGAATTCGTCATACTTTTCCACTAGCTGCTCATTTGATTCACCTTGTTGAATCATTTTTTCCAGCTCTTCTTTTGAGGTATTCGGTGTCTCGCCCTGCTCAATTAATTCTAACTGCGAAACAACATGAGAAACATCACGTTTTCCTTCTCCACCTGTTGCTATGTCAGTTACCATTGCTTCTAAATCATCAATCGCTAAAAATACAACATCTAGTACGGAAGATGTAGCTTCAAGTTTAAGGTTACGGATAAGATCTAAAACGCTCTCCATGTTATGAGTTAAATGAGCAAGGTCTTCAAACCCCATCGTCGCTGCCATTCCTTTTAATGTATGGGCAGACCGAAACACCTCTCCAACAATGGATAAGTCATCTGGTGCTTGTTCCAATTTTAATAAATTGTCGTTAATAGACTGGAGATGTTCCTGACTCTCATCAAGAAAAATATCCAAATACTCTGCGTTTATCAAGATCTCACCTCGAACACTCATATTTTGTCAAAATTTTACTAGATTAGAACAATTACGACATTTAGAGCTTTTTTCCATAATAGCATATTTTTACTAGAAAATATGTAGATCGCTTAGGAAATTTGAAATAGTTTTTTTGTCCTAGTTTTTGATTATAAGTTGATTACCTTAGTCAGAAATACGTTATATTCTTTTAAAGCTAAAGGTTTTGAGTAGTAGTACCCTTGAACCTTATCACAACGTTGTGTTTTTAAGAATACTAGTTGTTCTTCTGTTTCCACTCCTTCAGCGATGACAGAAATATTTAGGTAATGAGCAAGATTAATAATCATCGAAATGATACCTTCACTTTGCTTTTCCTTCCCGATATTTTGCACAAATGATTGATCAATTTTCAATTCTTGGATTGATAACTGGCTTACATATTGGAGTGAGCTATACCCCGTCCCAAAATCATCTAGACTAATATGAACCCCTAGTGATAAAAGACGTTGTAACACATCTTTCGTTCGATTAATGTCAATCGTAACACTCTCTGTCACTTCTAATTCTAACAAACTAGGAGCTAATTGCGACTCATCTAAAACGCTCTTGACCGTTTCAACAATGTTTTTTTGTAGGAACTGTCTTAAGGAAAGATTTACAGACATCGGTACTTTTGGAAATCCTCTTTCAATTAATCTCTTTTTTTGAAAACAAGCTTCTTTCAAAATCCATTCACCAATTGAAACAATTAATCCTGTTTCTTCTGCAATAGAGAGGAATTTAATTGGACTAATAAGACCTTCAACTGGATGATACCATCTAACTAGTACTTCCTCACCACAATATTGATTCGTTGCTAAATTAAATTGTGGTTGAAAGAAAAGCGAAAATTCTCCTCTTTCTAATGCCCGACGTAAATCATTTTCAATATGAAATTTTTCATGGAGTTGATAACCCATTTCTTTTTTGAATAATTCACAAGTATCGCTTCCATTTGTTTTAGCACGGTACATTGCGGCATCTGCTGATTTAATCAAAGACTCAGCATCTTCACCACTTTCTGGGAAAATAGAAATCCCAACACTCCCTGTTATCGTGAATTCATAACCATCAATAATTAATGGGTCTCGGATATGTTCTAACAGTTGACTAGCTGCATCGGTTGCTTGCTTAACTGACCTCAGTTGAGGAATCAGAACGACAAATTCATCGCCACCAACCCTCGTTAAAATACCAAAGTCGTTTAAAGCAAATTTAAGCCTAGAAGCAATTGTTTTTAAAGCTTGGTCACCTAATAAATGACCTAATGTGTCATTGAAAAGTTTGAACCTGTCAAGATCAATAAACATAACGGCAAGTTTCTCTTCCTGATGATAAGCATATTCGATAGCAGAAGAAAGCTTTTCAGTTAGAAATCTTCGGTTTGGTAAACCAGTTAGGTCATCTTCCATAGCCATTTTGCTTATTTTCAATTCATCTGTGATGTTTTCTGCTATTACTATAATACCCTCGACAACATGATCTACCTCAATAGGTACCATCGTCATGTTTACCGTTAACTCTTTTAAAGAATGGTGACGCATTTCAGTTTTAAATGTTGAAGTAATACCGTCTAATGCTTTTTCAAAGGATTCTACCAATTGAGCGCTATTCTTAGTATGACTGAGTTCACTCAACTTCGTTTTTAGTAGATCATCACTGCTATACCCAGTCATTAATGAAGCACCTGGATTGACCTTTTCTATTTTAGCAAACCGATTTAAGACAAAAATAGCATTTGAACTGTGAAAGAAGAGTGAGTTATATTGCTGCTCACTCTTTTGAAATTTTTTTTCAATATTGGTGGGGCTCATCACTCACATCACTTTCTAGGACAAAGGAATTCGACCTATTTCTTTATTATATCGTAACAGGTTCTTATATTATTAATAGAGCTTGTTCAAAAAGGGAAGACCACCCTTTTTGAACCTTTAGTATCCTCTCTCCTAATGCGGAGTTGCAATGGCTTCACTCACTGCGCGTCTATCCGAGAAAACTACTCGGATCGACTTAAAACATGGCAGTGGCTTCGCTCATTGCTTCGAGCTTGTTCAAAAAGGGAAGACCACCCTTTTTGAACCTTTAGTATCCTCTCTCCTAATGCGGAGTTGCAATGGCTTCACTCACTGCGCGTCTATCCGAGAAAACCACTCGGATCGACTTAAAACATGGCAGTGGCTTCGCTCATTGCTTCGAGCTTGTTCAAAAAGGGAAGACCACCCTTTTTGAACAAGCTCTGATAATAAAATATAAAAGACTTCTACTTAAAACAAGCTGTTACTGACGGAATGACCGTTAAAGAATGTTGATCCATTTCAAATCTATCTGGGTTTATGTATATCGCTTTCATGCCAAGAAGTAAGGGTGGAGCGATTTCATTAATGAAATTATCGCCAACAGATACGACTTGCCTTGGTTCTAATTGGTATTGACTAATAAGCTCTTTAAATAATGGTGTGGTTAAAGAAGGTTTTTTTCAGAGGTCACCACTTGCTTAAATATCCCATCCAATTGTAGTTCTTTTAAGAGACGAGTAACATCTTCACGATCACTATTAGTCATTAAAACAAGTTGAGTTTAGTGACTTAATTGATTTAACTTTTCTTTAAGATTAGGTAATGGTTCAAGTGAAAACTATCCGTAACCATATACTCTTTAGTGGCTAAGTAGCTTGGGTAACAATCTTTCACACCAAAATGTTTGGCTGTTACAAATGGAAGCCACCATCCATCTCAATAGCAATCATATCTTTAAAGTTAAATTCTAATGTACCAATATCCTATATTTTAGCATAACCAAAAACCTCTTAAAAAAGTAATCAGTCGGAAAATGTAACGTGTGCTTTATTTATAAACTAGTGTATTTTTGTTATTGTGTTAAGGATGTTCGAATGTGGTAATTTTATTCTAGTTAATATCTCGTTGTAACAATCATTGATTATCTAAGTGCCCTGATTCGTAGACGCATCGTCCAATACTAAAAAAGCAAACAGATTATAGTTAGTCTGTTCGCTTTTTTATTTTATTCATATAATGCTAGCTTTTTGTAATCTACTTTAGATGCCTGTTCTGTTCGTAGAGTACAAATCGTGCGAATTGCTTCTCGAACTGCGGCTTCCTCTTCTTGTTTGTGATCGAGTGTATGTAGCGGATTCTCTTTGTCCCGAAAAACAAACAAGGACATGTCACTAACAACCTCTCCGGTCTCCTGCTCATAAGCTATTTTATATAAATACAGCTGAGACCAGTACGTACTCATCAACTCTTCACCCGAATGTCTTATTCGATTTGTCTTAAAATCAACAAGATGTATTTGACCATTTTTTACAACAATTTTATCGATTTCACCAATGATATCAGCGCCTTCAATGTTGGTTGCAAACGCCCACTCATTTGTGATCGTTTCACCCATATCTTGTTTTATTTCATCAGTATAACTAGTCATTAGCTTTTTCATTTCTGTTTGATACGGTGTAAGATCTTCTAATTCTTCTTCATGAAGCGCCTCTGCTATGGCATTTTCACTCGTTAGGCCATTATCACGCAACTCACATGCACGATGGACTAAAGTTCCTAGCTTAGAAGGATCAACAGCTGTTTTAAAGCCTAAACTTTTCGTATCGTTTCCTAAGGACGTATCAGGCAAACCGATAACATAACGATTAAAATACGCAACAGGGTCTTTCATAAACAACATTACTTCAGACACGGATAACGTTAACGGAATACCCTTCTTTTCGATTTGTTGTGGGAGATCGTACTTAGTTGAACTTAATTGAACTTGTTCCTGTTCTTCACTTTCTTCTTTTATTTCGATCTTATCATGTAAATGGGTTTGATTTAATGCATCCTCCGTTAAGGCAAGCCATGTGTTCTTTGTTTTTGATTCTTCTCCAATCATATAGAGAAAATCGCGTGCTCTTGTCATCGCCACATAATATAATCGTTTTGCTTCTTCTTGTGATTCTGCATTTGCACGGTCTTTCACTAATGCAAAACCAGGTGTTTGATAAACAATCGGGTCCCCATCGAGTTCGCTTGCCTCCTCTTCCATATTTAAAACAAGACCAACCTCCGGATGAAAGCGAATAATACCTTTATCTCCTCTTATTTGTCGTTCTAATTGGGGTAAGCATACAATGGGAAACTCTAAACCCTTTGAGGCATGAACCGTCATGATTTGAATCACATCATCGTCCACTCGCTCAACTAAAGACTCTCCCTCTTTCTCACTTAGCGCAATCCGTTCCTCTAAGTCTGTTAATATGGTTTCTAGATCGGTATGATGGCTCTCTGTAATTGTTTCAATCAGTTTTTCAACATTCCTTACTTTCTGTAAGCCATTTTTTTGTAATAAAAGGGACGTTCTTAAACCTGTTTCCATAAAAATAGCCTCTAATGTCTGTTCTAATGACTTTTGAGTTCGAAATGGTGTCCACCGTTCTAACCAAGTTTGAACGATATGGCAGGCTTCTTGAACGGGAAACGAAAGCTTACTAAATTCAGGATTTTCTCTATTATAAACAAGTTGATAGAGTGATTCTGTTTCCTGCAATGATGATTTTAATGTCAAGAAGTCAGCAAATGAAAGTCCACATATTGGACTCCGAAGAACCGCTAGTAAATGCAATTCTTCAAATGGACGATTCAACCACCTAAGTAGAGATAAATAATCTAATACTTCTTGTCTTTCATAAAAACCGACTCCTCCACTTACAACATAAGGAATACCTTTATTGATCAGGGCACGTTCAAGAGTAAGTAGATGTGATCTTGCTGGAATAAGAATGGCTACATCGCAAAAACTTGGTTTAACCCACGTGTCATCCTTATAAACATGAGGCTCACCTGTTTGAATCATTTCTACAATACGATTAGCAAGAACATCATAGGAATTCGTCTTACGTTCCTCATCTTTTTCAAGAATCGTTAATTCTACTCTTTTCTCATTTTGTCTTTCACCTGAACGGTGAGCTTCAAGTGAAGCATATACGGTTTCAAAGGATTCAGAGCGTTGTGATACCATTGCATGAGAAAATAACTCGTTAACAGCCTCAATTACTGGAGCTGTGGTTCGATAATTTTTATTCATTAGAATCACTTGGGCATCACGTCTTGTTATTGCGAGCTCCTCTCGCTCGTTCATTAAACTGACATTTGCACCACGAAATCGGTAAATCGATTGCTTTTGATCACCTACAATAAATTGAAATGCTGGTTCAATCCGCTCTAACATCTCAAGTTGCAAGCGATTCGTGTCTTGGAACTCATCGACCATCATATGCCGAAATTGTTTTTGACAAGCTACTTTGATAAATGGGTGTTCTAGTAAAGCCACAGCTTTTTGTTGTAAATCTGAGAAATCGAGAACTCCTGAGATCTTCTTTTCATTGACATAACGATTCGAGAACTCTTTGAGTAGAGTAACGACATGTTGTAAGTACTGTCTAGATTCCTTATCAACCACCACTTCTCCACCAATTTCCTTCCACAACTCCTTTAGCGGCTTCCAATAGACTTCAAACATCTCATATAAGGCTGGTGCCGTTTCGTTCCAACGCTTATCTGATTTAGAAGGCATAATTTGCTTAAGGAATTCCACATAAGCATTTGGATTTTCTGGAATCGTTAATGTTTGAAAGGCTTCAGTAATACGCTCAACATGATTTCGCTGTGCTTTTGTTAATTCATCTAAAGGTGGAAACTCACGGACACAACGTTTTGCATTCTCATGAAATTGTTGGACAATTTTATTTTGTACCTTTATCTTTTCTTCGCACTGTTTGTCTAGCATTTCATCTAATTGAAGGGTGTCTATCGTCTTCTCGCCAACAACAAACTCCCGGATATCATCATGAACCTTTTCAATAGATTCAAATAATTGATTTTTACTCATGATTTGTAATAAAGGCAGAGCCAATTCCTGGAAGTCTTTTTCTTCTAACATTTTAGTCATGATTGCTCGTTTACGACTTCTTGCATCAACATCATCAATGACTCTACTGTTTGGTATTAAATCAGCGGTCATCGCATTTTGCGAGAGTAGTCGTTGACAGAAACTATGAAATGTTGAGATATGAGCACGTTCAATCGCTTCTTTTTGTTCAGACCAAAAAAAGCGATCTTTTTCTCCCGTTGCTTCTTTTTCTTTTTCTGCTAGCCGCTTTCTTATTCGATCCTTCATTTCCCTGGCTGCTTTTTCAGTAAAGGTTATGGCCACAATTTCATCTGCTGTTGCACCGACAGGATGACTCTTATCTCGTAGACGAAGTTCACATAAATGAATAAAGCGCTCTGTTAATACTCTCGTTTTACCTGAACCGGCACCCGCCGATACAAGAACGAGCGATTTCTCACTAGTGATTGCTTCTAATTGCTCGTCATTGAACTTCATTTGTCTTCTCCTCTCTTATGGACATCTTCTTATCCATTTGCTCGTTCTCTTTTTTCGTCTGTAACTCGACAAACTGAACGGTATTGACAAAATTTCGAGCATTCAAGTGGTTCAACTGAAAAGCTTGTCTGCATTCCTTCCCATAACTGCTCAATGCGGTCGCTTAACTCATGATTGACCAAAAATTGATCTGTCCCAAGTTCATCTTCTCGATTTTTGCAATGAGATGAAACTTGATAGCGTGACGTTTTTCCTACATGTTCCGTACGCCAGATGCCATTACCCGCTCTTTTACTTGGTTCTTTTAACGATATATAGGTTGCACCGCCTGCTGTAACAGAAGCTTGTTCTATACGTTCTAGCTCTTCACGTATCGAAAAAGCATATAACGGCAGTTGTAGTTTTAACCCTGTCTTTATCTCATCTATTTTCACGCTTGCTTGGCCTGACTTATAATCATAAATAACAATCTCATTTGCGATTCTGTCTACACGGTCCGCTTTTCCTGTTAAAATAAGCGTTTGATCACCTGACATTTTTAATTCAAAACGTATAGGCATTTCAAGTGCCATAATTTGCATGGCTGATAAATGTTCATTATCCCAAAAATGCTTGCGCTCTGCATGCCACCAACGACGAAGACGTTTTTGCCATTCGTTCTTCGTAAGCTGCAAATCAAAGCGTGAAATCTCTGGACTTTGTTTCTCGATTATCTCCCATTTTTCTTCAAAGAGCTCTTCTAGCCTCACTGGTATTTGCTCTAGGTTTTCTCTCAACTCAGAAAAAGGCTTTCCGATTGCTTCAGCCTCTTTATACAATTCTTCAATAATGGAATGCATGAGCTGCCCGATATCAATTGGTGAAACCCTTTCTTGAATTGCAGCTGGCTCTGCCACCCGCAGCATTCTTTCCATCCCATAACGAAATGGACAGCGCGCATAGCTTTCAAGAGCCGTTACAGAAACAACTGGCTCAATTGGAATAGAAACAGGCTCATTCGCTTGCTCTAGACGTTTAAGTCTACTCGATAAATTCTCCACTAGCTTAGGTACCTCTTCAACCGAGCAACCCTTACCAACATGATAAGCGATCTTTTCGAGCTCGTCTGCTCTTGAAAAAGCAAAACTTGTTTCCATTCTATTTTCCCATGACCACTTTTTATCTGACTCTTCAAATTCCTCTAGTAAAGTAGACGGTAGTAACGGATGATTAACATCAATTCCTTTTACATACGTAAAAGTTACAGATTCAGCTATATAGGTTAACTGCTCATAATGAGCTTGTTGTTTAGCTCTAAAATGTTCCTGCGTCGGTGGACTAAAGCGAACTAATCCCGTTAGTAAATCTCTTTCTTGCACATAACCACTTAAATGTTGCGTCGCAGGAAATTGTCCCTCATTCATTCCAACAACATATAGCTTCTTCCCTTTAAAAAGACCGACATCTCGCCAAGTATGAATGGCTATTCCGCGTTTAGAGGCACGCTGTTCAAAAATCTGAAGATTCTCCCCCACGTCTCTAACCCACTCTGAAAATAAATCATGGGTCATCATCAACTTTTCTAGACCTTTTTCATTTAATAACTGTTCATATTTTTCCAAGTGGGTGTCGATCTGATTTAATGCTTTGTATTCATCTGCTAGTTCTTTTAGCTTGTTAACATCACCTTCTTCTTCAAACCTTCTTTCCCAAAACGTTTGAAATGGTAATGTTTGTAGAAGTTTTCTTAGTTCTTTTAAATAATGTACAAACGACTCATCTTTCTTCCAACTCAATGCATTCATTTGGTTAAAAAGAGCATGGTGTTCCCAAGCATCCCATTCCCCCGTTGAAAGAAAGGTTTGCTTCTGCTTTGCATAATCTAAACCACTCACTTGATAAAGCCTTAAAATAAGTTCAACAAAAGGAAGTTGTCCCCATTTTGTCTTAGGCACTCCATTATTATTAAGAGCAGCGAGGATAAAGGAATGAATCGTTGTCGTAGAAACCTTGCGTTTGTTTGCTTTATTAATAGGAACACCATAACTTTTCGCATAACGTTCCAATTGCTGGATACCGTTGCGTTCATCTACAACAAGGATTCCTACATCTTCATATGAATCATGATTCAAACAAATTTCCTCAATAACTCCTCTCCACTGCTCTTCATTAGTTGAGGCGGCAACGAGCTCTCGAAACACCATCTTCTTTTTCTGTTGTTTCAATCCTCTTTGATCATCAAAGCCTATCGCCACTAGTTCCTGAACAGTCTGATCAACTATTTCAAAATGCTCGTGGTACGGGACATAAACTTCAACAGGAATTCCCGCTTTCTTTAACGCTTCTATAAAAAGTGCTTGTAATGGACTAAAATCATAAAAACCATCCACGGTAATAATCGATAATTCTACTTGCTCTGGTTTTTCTTCTAGCAATTGAATCGCACGTAATAAGATATTTTCTGGGTCTAGTAAGCTTCTATTATGAACCACCTGCAACTCATAACTTTTGAAAAGACTTTGTAAAGGCTCAAGTGCGGGCGGTATCTGCTCTATATTTAATCCTAATCGCTTTAGTTGACCGTATGTATCTGCATATGCACGTGCTTTTTCTGATATGACAACATCACCATGAAAGGTTTCTTCTCCTCTAATAAATTGTAGAAAAAATAACGTCCGCTCTTCTTCCGTTAAAGGGATATAGGAAACTTCTGCTTGCTTTAAAATGAAGGTTGCAATGTCATCAAATGTTGTAATCGAGAGACCTGGTTGCTTCCGTCTAGCTTCTTGTAACCACATATGAGATGGTAGGACATAAAAGGCTTTTTTCATTTGTTCTTTTTGAATAGAAAAAGCTTCTGCTAATCGCTCTTTCCTGGCTACTTCTTTTACATGTGTTCCGTAGACGACATGCTGACTCATTTTATTTCCTCCTCCGACGCATATCTAGATGGTTAATCCCATCTAGTAAATAAACGTTTGACACTGGTTGAAAACCGAATGATTGATAAAACTCTTTTACATACTCCTGTGCATGAATCAGAATGGAATTATCCTGAAAATCTCTTTCAATACACTTGATCGCTTCAGATAAAAGTATTTGTCCATACCCTTTTCCTCGCGCCGTCTCTTTTACAATTACCCGACCGATCGAAGCATCTTCAGCAATAATGCCGCCTTTAAATAAACGACTATAAGCCTGAAGTTCACCGTCTTCGTATCCAAGGAGATGAACAGCTAAATGATCATTACCATCTAATTCTTGATACGGACATTCTTGTTCTACCACGAATACCTCTATACGTAATTGAACGATCTCATAAAATTCTTCAATTGATAATTGATTAAATGTTTTCACTTTCCAGCTTAGCACAGCATAATCCTCCTAAAGCCTAATAGATCTAGTTTATCATTTCACAGGAAAGCTAAAAAGAAAAACAACAAGGACATAAAGTTTTCTGAACACTTTATCTATTCAAGTGCATATAGTAGGTAAACTCCTTAATATAAGGTGGGGATAAAATTGGCGATCGTAACAGGAAAGCAATACATGCAAAGAATTGATAAGCTAAATAATGAAGTATGGATTAAAGGGGAGCGGGTGAAAGAGAAGCTATCTGAGCATCCAGCTTTTTCAGGTATCTTAAACAGTAAAGCAGCTTTATATGATTTGCAACATAACCCTGAAATGGCTGAACTTCTTACTCGTACTGATGACACAAAAAACGACCTCTTTAACTTTGCATTCGAGCAACCAACCACAAAGGAGGAATTGAGAAAAAGAAGAATAGCTACTCAGTTCTGGGCTCGAAAAAGCGGTGGGACAATCGGACGATCACCTGATTACATTAATACAGCAATCATGACCTTAGGTTCATCTCATTCCTTTTTTAATGAACCCTTCTCCAAAAACATTCAACATATTTTTGAACATGCCAAAAAAAAGGATCTCTCCTTTACACATACATTCATTAATCCACAAGTTAATCGATCACCTCATTACCTTGAATTCTCCAATGAAAATGAAAACATTATTGCAGCAAAAATCATTAAGGAAACGAAAGAAGGGATTATCATTCATGGAGCTAGGTTGCTTGCTACTCAAGGCGGTTTAACAGACGAAATTCTCGTCCTTCCCGTTGGAGGAAATCAGGCTGATCCCTCCTATGCGTATGCGTTCGCTATTCCTTCAAATACACCAGGGTTAAAGTTTCTTTGTCGCGAATCATATGCAGACACAGCTACAAGTAAATATGACCATCCACTTACGACACAATTTGATGAAGTCGACTCTGTTGTCGTTTTTGACCATGTTCTTGTTCCATGGGAGCGTGTCTTTCTTTATCAAGATCTAACGGCGGTTGGAAAAATTTATACTGAGCCAAGTGTAAACATTATGCTATTATTCCAAGCTGTTTGCAGGCAAGTCGTAAAAACCGAATTTTTACTCGGACTTAGTGAATCGCTCGCTACGACTATCGCGATTACTGACTATCAACATGTCCAAGAGAAAATTTCAGAGGTCATTATCGCTCTTGAAATTATGCAGTCTTTGCTTTACACCGCTGAATCAGAGGCAAAATCAAATCGCTTTGGAACAATGGTTCCTCATGCAAAACCGTTAATGGTTGCATCTAGTTATTATCAAAAAACATATCCCCGCCTCGTCGAGATCCTTCACTTACTAGGTGCAAGTGGATTCATTTCTTTACCAACAGAAAAAGACTTTAATTCAGAGATTGGCAAAGATCTAGAACAATACTTACAAGCCAAGAACGCACCTGCCAAAGAAAGAGTGAAGCTGTTCAGGTTAGCTTGGGATTTAACAATGAGCTCATTTGGTTCCAGACAAACGCAGTATGAAAGATTTTTCTTTGGTGATCCTGTCCGCTTATCATCTTCTCTTTATCAATCCTATGACAAGACTGCTTTTACTCAACAAGTTACCGCTATGCTGAACCAAAATCCAACAGAAAAGAACTAGCAGGAGGCTATCCTCCTGCTAGTCTTTAAAATGTAATAACTTGTAACCCGAGAAGTGCAACGACAACAAGGGATACAATAAACAGTCCCCAATACATCGGTGCTCTTGAACCAATCGTTCCTTTTTTCGTTTTAACAAGAATCATCTCCATCGCATAAATAAGCACGATCGCCAAGATACCTTTAATCACATATAGCAAAGCAAAATCCCACACATTCATTAAAAGTACAACACCTGAAAAGATCATGATGATGTAAAATAGACGCAAGATCATATGTAGAATTTTAGCTCCTTTGCTTACACCCATTTTAATTAAAATATAGGTGATCACAAATAAAAGAATCGTCACGTACCATGAATCTCCGTGAGCTGCAGACATAGCATTAATCATAAGTAGGCCTCCTTAGAAAATAACATTCTGCTCTATTATAATCTAAAATCATTCGAAGTAATAATAAGAACCATTAACAATTTTTAAGAAAATCGGTAGCAGTAGCGAAACTCGTTTAAATTCCCTTATAAATTCCTTAGTAGGAAACCTCTCTAATTACCACCAATGACTGCAACTCTCTTATATACTGTTTGTAAGATCAAATATAATAACTTCACCTAAATCTTACAAACCCTTAACCTAGTGCTCGCTTCCCTTTGATATGATGGATCGAAAGGAATGTAGCTATATTGGTTTTAAAAAATGTAAGTGGAGGCGACCGCATGGAATCAACTACACAATGTTTAATCTCAGAAAATCTTAACCGTGAAAAAGTTTTCCAGTTAGTTAGTGTAGCTAATCAATTTGAAAGTAATATTTTAATCGAGTTAAACCGAAAAAGGTTCAATGCGAAAAGTTTACTAAGTGTAGGGATGTTACACGGTGCACACGGAGAAATCTTCTTTCATGCCAATGGTGATGATTGTGAAACTGCATTAGAAGAGTTAAAAAAGATATGTGTAGAAATACAGTAACATAATAAAACACCCGACGCTCACAGGAGGCCGCTGAAAAAGGTACGGTTTTCACCTTTTTTCAGTGGTCTCTGCTCACAGTAGGGTGTCTTTATCTCTATATACTTAGTGTTTTTGATTTAGCTTGACATAGTTTATAAATGGAATGAAAAAACACCGCATTCATATAACAAAATATAAGGAGTAACAACTTATAAAATAATCAAGATCATGCAGAGTCATAAACACATTCTGACTTCATGTTTAATTTTTTATAAAAAAAGGTAGACATCTATTAAGAGGTGATCGTATGTTAAATAAGAAAAACGAAACAAAACAGTCAAGTGACTTTAAAAAAAGGAACCACCCAGAACAGTATCCTACAGAAAAAGAAAGTTTATTTGATCAGTTTGAGAGTGAACAACATGTCGATCCGATTCCGATGGAGGATTTAAAACAAGAGCTACGCGATCAAAAAAACAAGCATAAAACGAAGAATGATTCTTCAAGTGAGAGAAAGTACAAATAACAATAAAATTTGATTATCACTAATCGCACTAGCTTAATGACAGATTGAGGCCCCCCTCAATCTGTCATTAAATTCTCTAAGACTAGGTTAGATTTCACGCTTAACAATGACTAAGTTATTAGTCAAGCTCAGAACAGCGGAACTGTTTAATTTCTTTGCTACCCTGTGTTTAATGCCTAAACATTGCCAGTTTCTTCATTGGTTTTGGTTTTTTTCCATACCTGCATACATAACATGACATCCTTCTTTTTCTACCTCTTTTACCCAACTCACACGATTTATGAAATGTTCCAGATCACTCCCCTAAATTTTTAAATTCTATTATCTACATAGCCAAACCATACAACGAACGTTCTCATGTATGGTTTTTTTGTAATTTTTTAAAATTAACAACGATGAAATCTAGTGATACGGCAAAAAGAGCTTGAGGATTATTACATGCCACAGTCTTCTTTTATCACATTGCACCTTTCTCCAAAAAAAACGACCAAATTACGGTCGCCTTCACAAATATCCTTTTCAAAATAACTTCTATAAGACTTTTAGATATCACTTTTCCTTGATCTTTATTTAGCGAGAATTCACTTAACATCTCACACAATTTTCATCTCTTACCTTATGCTCGATGATTTGTAATTCGGTTGAACTTAATGCTGCTTACTCGGTAACTTTTCATTTGGATTACCTTTTCCTTGACGTTTCTTATTGCGTTCGTCTTTTTCTTGCTTGTCATGAAGCTTTTCTACAAACTCATGCGTATTATCCATTGGATTCCCCCCTTTTACCTTGGTTTTAATTTTTCCAACTAAGAAGAAAAAATTCATGGAAATGGCTTATTTTTCAATCGATTTTATCCATACTATAAGCAGATATTAAAGTTTCCGGGAACGCCAAAACTGTAAATCGTTTTCTTTCTTTTTTCTGCTAAAATGTGATTTATGAGGTGATTTAATTAATGAGTAAGCATTCCAACTATGACATTCGTGAATGGAAGAAAAAATTAGCGCCATATGAGAACCCCCGTATCTCAGCCAGTGTATGGCAGTTGATTAATTCAGTGGGATCGTTTTTTCTATTATGGGTGTTAGCGTATTTAAGTTTGAGTTTTTCATTTTGGTTAACATTATTATGTGCCATTCCAGCGGCTGGATTTTTAGTGAGGACGTTTATTATTTTTCATGATTGCACACACTACTCATTTTTTAAAAGTCGAAAAGCGAATGAGGTAGTGGGGATGATAACAGGATTATTTACGTTTTGTTCCTTTGAACAGTGGAAGCGAAGCCATACTACTCACCACGCTTCTAATGGAAACTTAGAAAAACGCGGTGTAGGTGATGTGTGGACAATGACATTACAGGAATATGCAGATGCCACATGGCTCAAACGTTTTTTTTACCGCACGTATCGAAATCCGATCGTAATGTTTTTAATCGGTCCTTTATATCTTTTCTTAATTGACTATCGATTTAATACAAAAGACGCTTCTAAAAAAGAACGAATGAATGTCTGGCTGACCAATATCATTCTAGTTGCAATTGTGTTACTGCTTGGTTTTACTCTTGGCTGGAAAGCTTATATATACGTGCAATTACCCATTTTCTACATAGCTACATTTTCTGGTGTATGGCTTTTTTACGTTCAACACCAATTTGAAGATGGTTATTTTGAACATAATGATAACTGGAACTTTGTCGAAGCAGCTTTAAAAGGAAGTTCTTTCTATAAGTTACCGAAAGTCTTACAATGGTTCTCAGGAAACATTGGGTTCCACCACGTTCATCACTTAAATTCTCGTGTACCGAATTACCATCTTGAGAAGGCACATGAAAGTGACCCCGAGCTCCAAAATGTACCTACTCTAACCTTACTCACAAGCTTAAAGTCATTAACGTTTAAATTATGGGATGATCAGAGTAAAAGGTTTATTGGAAATAGAGACATTCGAAAATTCATTAAACAAAAAAGTATGAATACAGAAAAATTCAAGTTTTAAGGGCACCATTGCTATGCTTTGACGCCCTTTTTTCCTGTTTTCGTGTTTGGTGGGCTTTATTCGGGCTCTTTGACGACATTTTCTCTTGTTTTTGTGGTTGGAGGGCTTTATTCGGAGATTATAACGACATTTTCTCCTGTTTTCATGCTTGGTGGGCTTTATTCGGGCTCTTTGACGACATTTTCTCCTGTTTTCGTGTTTGGTGGGCTTCGCAGAGAGTTCTCCAAATCCAAAGCATTCTAGAAATCTCCCTGTTAGTAAATCTTAACTGTTCCTAATTGCCAAGGAACCAACTAGTAAAAGAACCATCATCTGAGTTATACCACTAATCTACTACCAATACTTTTAGCAACATTTGTTTAACAGGGGATACACTCGATATTAAGGTTTCCATGAATCGGGATGACTTTCTGTTGCGGCTTCTGTTGCAAAAAAAAACTAGGCTATAACACCAAGTTTTCATGAAGGTATTCTATTAGCAGATGAGCAGTGAACAAAGCGTCTATCCAACTAATTGGAATTGTCGTTGAAACAGGTAATTCAATAAATGGTTCCAATCACAATTCCAGCCAAAAAACTTGTTACTAAAACTTGTGGTGGAGACATTTGTATTTTCCGATTAAGCAATTCACCTTTATCGTTTAACATTTTACATACCGTCATCCTCGAAGCGTTTCAAATCATTTTTATGTCCAATCACGATTAGAAGATCCTTCTCATATATAACCTCTGTTGGCAACGGTGATACATCAACTTTTTCTCCTCTTTTTATGGCTAAGATCGTACATCCATATTTTGCACGCACATCTAAATCAATCAATGTCTTTTCATTAATTTTAGGCGTCGCTAACAACTCAACAATACTGTACTCATCCGATAACTCAATATAGTCTACTATTTTTTCTGACGTTAAATGTTGAGCAATTCGAATTCCCATATCTTGTTCTGGATGGATAATACGGTCAGCTCCAATTTTTTCCAACACTTTGTGATGATAAAGACTTTGTGCTTTCACCCAAACATTAGGAATATTCATTTCTTTTAAAAGCAAGGTTGTTAAAATACTCGTCTGGATATCATCACCAATTGCAACAATAACAAATTCAAAGTTTCTAATACCTAATGATTGTAACGCCTTTTCATCTGTTGAATTGGCAATTACAGCATGAGTAGCAAACGAAGCAAATTCATTCACTTTCGAATCATTGTTATCGATGGCTAACACTTGATGCCCCATTTTATACAGTTCCTTACAAATGCTTCCTCCGAAACGTCCTAACCCTATCACAGCGAATTGCTTATTTTTTTTCGCCAATGTTCTCCACTCCCTTTTTACACATAGAAAAAAGACCATTACAAAGAAATCGTCCAGAAAGACCCTTCTCTCCAAAATCACGCTTACGAGGTTAGCTGTCGGATTAGGGACTGAGAGTATCCCCTCTAACTTAGTAAGATTCACCCCACGGCAACAAAGTTGTCGATATTGGTTCCCCCGCTCTGGATAACAGTTTAAGCGAATAAAGGTATTACTATTTAGTTGTTAAAGAGAATTTACTCCTGTTTCTCGATCTTGTCAATCAATCTTTTGCCCATTAATTCGAATGACTCCATCAGTCGTCTAATGAATAGATTAAGGATCCCAGGCCCCTAAGTAGCAACTCTGTAATTGTTTGGCTATCTTTGTGATATTTCCTCTTTAAAACCCGCATGAGCCTACCCTGTTTCTATAAACAGAATCAACCAAGGAAGCAAGTTTTTTTGACCAACCTAAAAAATGTAATCTCCGTTTAACCATGTTTAAAAAGCGGTGCTTGTTGAAGCACCTCTTTTTAGGGTATTCAAATTTGTTTTTGTCTCATAGAAACTAATTGTTTCAGCATTTCACAACATGATTAAAGAAAGATTTGCATTCCTGGCCCGTCTACCGGTCTAGCAGAAAAACCATGTTTTGTGTAAAAATCCATTTTTCCTTGTGCACAAGATAGTTGAATCCACTTCATTCCATTCTGCCGACATTTCTCAATTAAAAATTTCAACATCGAACTACCTATTCCTTGTTTTTGATAATCTGGATGGACCATCATATCTGTAATAAATGATTGATACACCCCGTCAGAAATAACGCGTCCAAAACCAACAAGCTTCTCTTTATTGTCATAGGCTGCAGTTATACACCAGCTATTCTTCATTGCCTTATATAGTTCATCTTGATTAAACATACTTGCCTGAATCCAGCCTGTTGTCTGATACAGTTCAAAGAACACTTCTTTAGGGGGTAAGGTTGTTACATATGTAATATTCAACATTTTTTCCTCCACTCTGTAAAAATTAACCACCTTATGCCTCTAATTCAGTCACAGAGTTGTGAACTGACTTATATATTGGTTAAGATATACCCAGCTACTATCCTATCAAATCAAACGGTTTATAAAGCATGCTCCATGTTCTTCCTCATTTGAGGACGTAAAATAGTATAATATAATGATTTTTTCTAGCTAGTCAAATCCTTGGTGATTATTAATCAATGTATGACATTGTAAACAACAACCCTTAACCATTAATAAATCCCCCATCATGACGAGTTAAGAAATCACTTAGCTCAACCTTGTTTTAGATTCTCTTTCTGTTTACAATGAAAGACAAAACAATGAGGGTGTTTAAAGATGAAAATAACAATAGAGGCAATAGACTTTTTAATAAAATTAATGAATAAACGCAATAAAAAAGGAGTTCGCATCGGTTATAACGAGAAAAGTAAATGAGGTCTTTCCAAATTCACTTTAACTTTGGATGAGTTAAAAGCAGAAGACCGTCAATCATACATCGACGGTCTTCCCATCTACTATCAACCTAATGTAGAAGCACATATTCATAGACTTCAAATTACGTATGAGAATAAGAGATTGGGATTAAGGGACAGCGAAAACAAAGATAAATGAAGTAATAACAGGATTACCATTGCTTCTATTTTCCGTTAAACGATAAATCCTTAAACACTAATTATTACAGCAAATATGACAAGTAAAGATAAGTATCAGTTTCTAATTAACGTCTGAATTTAAACTAATTCTTAAATAAAACCTATTATAAGTGAGTACTAAAGAATATAATAAAGAGTACAAAATTCTGAGATCGTTTAAAATTCATTTATACACAATCCTTGCTTGCTTAGACAAAAAGGTTAGACGGGTTATTTCTTAGGGGGGACATATGAGTCATACACAAAGAGGACATGTTTTTAATCTACTTTCCGTTTTAGCCGTTGCAACCGGTCCATTACTCGCTAAGTTTGGATTAATACAAATATCACCAGCAAAAGCTGCGATGATCAATGCGTTAACAATTATTATCGCTAGCTACTTGCTCGGCTTTTTCACAAAGAAGAAGGTTCAGTTTTATTTCAAAAAAGATATGTTGATGTTGGCTCTTTTTAATTCTTTAGGCGTAATTTTTTTATTTGTTAGTATGGACTTACTTACACCCGTTGAAATAGGATTTATTGGCCGGTTTTACACCGTTTTTGCCGTTTTGTTATCCGTTTTTATTTTAAAAGAGCGACTCTCAAGAAATGAGATTATTTTTATCATCATTGCTATAGCGGGCGTTTTCTTATTTGTTGAAAAAGGTGGAAACTATCAAACGAACTTACTAGGTAGCTTTTTTGCAATTCTATACACTTTCTTCTTTGCTTTAACAAACGTTTTTATAAAAAAAACCTTATCTGAAAATAGAACCTCAAATTCAATTTTGTTTACTAATAGTTGCACAACCTTATTGTTCGTTTCTATGTATGCTTTATTTTCTGGTCAATTATTTGATGGGCACTATCCATTAAACGGAGTAGGTTATATTGTCGTATCCTCCCTCTTCTCAGGTTTTATTGGTACCATCTTCTTATATGAAGCCTTAAAGTACTTACGTTTTTCGATCGCTAATGTAACGAGAGCATTTAGTCCAGTTTTACTTGCGATCATCTCATTTCCGTTTTTTCCGATTGAACTGACCATACAAAATACAACAGGTGCCATTATTTTAATCGTTTCTATTTTAATGTTGTCTTTAGGTGATAAAAAAAATAAAACGAAGAAAACTGGAGAAACGTAACTCGCTCCCCAGTTTTTTTTTCGTTTCTACATCTTCGCAATTTACATTATTGTCCCGCTTTATTCAGTCTGATAATCGAGAATGTGATCGAGATTTGTGCAAAACGCTTTCTATTTATGAACTGTATCTTAGTAGAGAATAAATTTTCAAGTTCTGAATATGCTAACAAGTACTGACTTAAAAGGAGATTTGTTCTTATGGATTTTGACTTAAATTGGATATGGAAATCAGTCTTAATCGTTATTGCTGGAACTGTTCTTTTACGAGTAGCAGGTCGAAAGTCAATCTCTCAAATGACGCTTGCTCAAACCGTTATTATGATCGGAATTGGTTCCTTACTTATCCAACCCCTTGCAGGTAAGAATATATGGACGACTTTATTTGTTGGTTCCCTGCTTGTCATTACACTGATTATTGTTGAATATACACAACTTAAATTGGACTTTATCGAACAACTTATAACCGGCACATCAAAAATTTTAATTGAGGATGGAAACTTAAAATTAAATAATTTACGTAGCGTTAGATTAACTGTGGATCAATTAGAAACACAGTTACGTTTGAATAGCATCTCAAAAATCAGTGATGTCAAATGGGCAACAATTGAACCAAATGGGCAAATAGGTTTTATCCTGAAAGATGATGCAAAATCCTCAACAAAAAAAGATATCGAAACTTTAAAAGAAGAAATACAACAGCTTAAGACCCTTGTTAATCAAGTACTACCTACACAATCTTATGTCCAACAACAGCTATCTGGTTCTAATCAACAAACAAATGTAGTTGAGAAACTTCAAAGGCAAATAACTGAGCTGAACAATCAACTAAAAACAACTGCTAAGAAAAGTGATATCGACCTGTTTAAGGAAATTGATTTAGAAAAACACAATGCTCCTATTCCTAAACATCTGCAGTAAATAGGTAACAAATTGTTTATGCTTTTTTAATGGTTACTCTTCACACATCTCTACTAACATAACAAAAGCAGACCGAATAACTCGGTTTGCTTTTTCGATCTAAAAGAAATCATAAAAAAACGGTTTTCTATGAGGAATGACTAGTTCAAGCTTTTTTAACTCATCGTCTTCAGCATGAATTTGATCAATTTGCGCTAATTCCTCTGGTCTTCTATAACCAAAGAGCATGGTTGTTAAAGCGTTAATCGAGAGCTTAATCAGCTTCTCTGCCTCAACTTGTTGTTCTACAATAGAAATTCCATCCTTCTTCACTCGAAAGATCTGGTTGTTCCAAGGCGCATACTCATCCGAGACTTCTAATACAATCTCGTCATTCTGCTTACTCCAATCAAATGAATACTCCCTTAAGAACTTTTCTACGTCAACAATTCGCGCCATAAAATAAGGGGATACATCTCTTTTTACTCTAGGTTCATTTAACGAAAATAAGAATGGTTCCCTTTCATATGTACTCATCTCAAGGCCATTAATCATCGAATCATGTTGGCAAATGAAATTCCATAGCCCTCTCTTTGCTTCTGCATTTAATGATACGATTTCTTTGATCTTCATTCTTTTTTCCTTGACCTTATAAATAAGATAACCTGTTGCATATTCATTAGCGTCATAGTATATAGCCACTTGCTTATCTTTGACAACTTTATCCCACCAGTCCTGAACACGAACTAACATACCAGAAAACTTCATTGCGTATTGTTCATAGACCCTAGCTAAGTCATGAAATGGTGGATCTTCGGAAAAACGTTTCATTGTACCAAACGTTTCTTTTTGAAATTGCAAGTCTGATTTAGACATAGTCACAGTAAGCTTATTTGAAAAGAGCTCCCACCCATATTTTCTATAAAAGGGAACGGAAAATGGAAACAACATCGATACACTGAAATCCTCTTCCTTCATTTTGTTAAGAATATCTATAAGCATCTCTTTTACATAGCCCTTCCGGCGATGTTCAGGGTATGTGGCAACGCCCGCGATTCCACCCATTTTAAAAGTTTTCTCGCCCAGATAAATGTCTAATGGAAGGAAGTGAAGTTTCGCAACCAATTGCTCTTCTTCGATCATACCAAATAACTGATGGTGTTTTTTTAACACGTCAAGACGTTCAGCAATTTGATCTTCGGCTACTTTATATTGAAAGGCATATTCGGATAAACGAATCGCTTCTAAATATCTGTCCTCTCCTACTTTTATAAGTGTCATCTTTTAACACCCCTTTTTCCTCTTATTATAGTTTTGCAACTATCTATATTTTCTTGGTTTCATTCCTTTATTCCTCTTATTTATTAAGGAAAAACCTCAGAGCCGTATTTTGAGAAATAAACGTAGCCTCTGTTCTTTTTTGAGTACATTGAAACCCACCCTGTATTTCACTCTCTTTTCTATTAAAAAAAGAGGATGAGCATCATACACTCATCCTCTCGCCTTTTATTTTACGATTAATACAGGGACCTCCACACGTTTAGCAATCTTATGACTGACGCTTCCAAGCACCATCGTTTGTAGCTTGTTCAAACCACGACTACCAACAACGACGCAATCGTAATTGCCTTTATTGGCAAATTCAACAATCGCAGGCCCTGGTTCACCATGAATCATATGGATCTGATAATTAATTTCCTCTTTTTCTAATAACTCAACAACTGGAGCCAGTTTTTCTTTGCGCTTTATTTCCACTTCATATTTACTATTATTTGTTAGAACATCAGACTTTGACGTTGATCCATCGATTGAATAGATTAAGTCAATTTTCGCTTGATGTAGTTTCGCTAAGGCAACTGCTTTTTCAGCCGCACGAATAGAATGTACAGAACCATCTGATGCGAGTAAAATATTTTTAAACATAGGGGAACCCTCCTAAGATTTTCTTCATCTTTGATATTTTCATGTTAATCAAGCAGTGCTCCATTGTAAAGGAAGTTCTTTGATTCTCCTTATATAATTCACAAGAGCCTCATTCTCCAGATAATCAGAAGCCTTCATCGTGTAACGTCTATAAAAAGGGCAGAAGATCAGTTCTTCTGCCCTTAGGTTAATTAGTGACCTGAGGCTTTTGATAAACCACCAATTCGGTCTTTTAATTTTTCACTTTCAGAGTTAAGTCCAACAAATTCGACTTTAATGCCGCTCTGTTCAAACTTCCCTTCAATTTTATCTAGCGCTCCGATTGCTGAGTCATCCCAAAGATGAGCATTGGATAAATCAATTTCAACATTCTTTACATCTTCTTTATAATCAAATTTATTCACAAAATCAGTTACGGACGCAAAAAAGATTTGACCATGGATTTTATAGACTTGTTTATCTAAATGGTTTATATAACTTTTCTCTATATGAACTTTAGAAATTTTTGCAGCAAAGAAGATTGCACTTAATAATACCCCTGCAAAAACACCAATCGCTAAGTTATGTGTGAACACAACTGCAGCAACCGTAACCACCATTACTATTGCATCTGTCCGAGGAAGCTTATGAATATTACGCACAGAACTCCAATCAAATGTACTGAATGCAACCATGAACATTACACCAACTAAAGCTGCCATTGGAATTTGAACAACAATCCCACCTAATACGATGATTAAGAACATGAGGAAAACCCCTGCAACTAACGATGACAAACGTCCATTACCACCTGATTTAACATTAATAACCGACTGTCCGATCATCGCACAACCTGCCATACCACCGAAAAAGCCTGAAACAATATTGGCAATTCCTTGTCCACGACTTTCTTTGTTCTTATCACTCTCTGTATCTGTCATATCGTCAACGATATTAGCTGTTAGCAGTGATTCAAGTAAACCAACAATGGCTAAAGCAAGTGAATAAGGAAGAATAATTAATAATGTCTCAAGTGTTAACGGAATACTAGGGATTAAAAACATTGGAAGTGCTTGAGTTAACGTACCCATATCGCCAACTGTTGAAACGCTAAAGCCCCCAAAGATTGCAACTGCTGTAATAACGACAATTGCAGCAAGTGCCGATGGGACTGCCTTTGTAATTCTAGGTAAACCATAAATGATAAATAATGTAGCAGCAACTAACACATACATTAACCACGTTGCTCCTTCAAACTGTTCTAACTGCGCCATAAAAATTAAGATGGCTAAAGCATTAACGAAACCTACCATTACGGAACGTGGTACAAATTTCATAATTCTTGCTAGCTTAAATACTCCAAATAAGATTTGCAACACACCTGTTAAAATGGTTGCTGCGAGTAAATATTGCAAGCCATGATCAGCTACAAGGGTGATCATTAATAGAGCCATTGCCCCAGTTGCTGCTGAAATCATCCCAGGTCGTCCACCTACAAAGGCAATGACAACCGCGATACAAAATGAGGCATAAAGCCCTACCATCGGATCAACACCGGCAATGATCGAGAACGCAATCGCTTCTGGGATTAGAGCAAGCGCAACAACTAACCCAGCAAGAACGTCGCCCCTTACATTACCAAACCATTCTTGTTTAATAGATTGAATGTTCAATCTAGCACCTCTTTTCATAATTATTTTTTAGTTCGACTTTTGACTCTCACAAAAGCCGGGTCCGTTATTAACAAAAGTATCTTACCACCATCCTTTAAAAGTTGAAACTTTCATGTAAGCGTGTAACATAATATTTTACCTCTTTTATACTTTAAAATACTCATTATTTCTCTATATTATATAGAACAGTCACAAAAAAGCCTAAATTAAATAGTATACAACCTCAATCTAGATTAATTAAACCATATACTTATGAAGGGAACTGAGCATTTCATTAGTTTTGTTTAACAAAAAAAGAACCCACATAGTTTCTAGGTTCAGTTTCAACAGTATTCAGCTCTCGGAAAATAGGCTATAGATTAATCCATTAAAGAAAACCAGTTATATTTAACAGCCTGAATCTTTCTTCATTTAGATTGTAACTTGAAAACACTCTTATTATTTAACAATGAGTACCGGAGCCTGCACTCTTTTCGCAACTTTATGACTAACACTTCCTAAAACTAAACTTTGAAATGGATTTAACCCTCGGTTTCCTATAACTACACAATCATAATGAGCATTATTTGCAAATTCAACAATCGTTGGACCCGGCTCTCCGTGTAAAATATGAACATTATAGTCAATGTTTTTGCTTATTAACTTGTTTTCCACTTCTGTTAATTTTCGTCTTCTTCTAGCGTTAATTTCTTGTTTTGTTGTATGGTGCAAAACATCACGTTTAGAATCTTCACCACTAACCACGTAAATAACATCAACAAAACTTTTATTTCCTCCTAATAGTTCTATTGCTTTATCAGTTGCACTTAGAGCATGTTTGGAACCATCAGCAGCCAGGAGAACTTTCTTGAACATATAGATCACTCCCTATCACCAGACTAATGAAAACGCTTTCTTTTTTATTGATAAACTATATTCGCTAAAACCTCGAACATTCCTCTCTCTAAAAATTATCTTTTAAAAAATAATCAATAATCATCAATTAATTATTGAGAATTTTCCTGGAATGATATGTTATTAAAATAAATTAAAAAAATGTCACCGTCCTTTATATTTATTCACATAGAAAAAAAATTGTGTCAAATATTCATTAAGTAATTCAACATATTAAAAAGGAGGATTTTAACGAGTCCATGCATTTAAACTCTAGTTATAGTATGATAATGAATACGTAGACTTTGACCGGAGGGGTTTCAATGGAACAAGAAATTATGACTGTTACTCAAGTAGCAAAGTATCTTCAACTAAGTGAAATGTCCACATATAAATTAGTTCAAGAAGGAAAGATTCCAGCATTTAAAATTGGACGTCATTGGCGAGTAAAAAAAGAAGATTTAAATGATTTTATTGAAAAATTAAAAAATGGAGAAAGATTATAAATACTAAATCGTTTTTGCCTAAAATCCTTATGATTAGTCATAAGGTCTTTCATTTTCTATGGTTTTTCGCTTCACCAGCTTAACTAGTATTATATAATTGAAGGCTCATTCTTCGATTAACTATCAAACTGCTAATAATTAAATAATAAACAAGTAAGACAGTTAATTGATACTGCTTCGCTTAATGGACTGACTCCTTTTTCTTCTTTAGATAAGTTAAACCCAACCATCCATCAAAGCAATAAGGGCTTTACTTCCTATTGTTTCTAGACGCGAAATCAAAATAGAGGTGTTACATCATGATACAAAAATTGTCGCAATCCTTTTATTATGGCTGGGTTATCGTCTTTATAGCTGGATTTGGAATCTTTTTTTCTGGACCTGGGCAAACCTATTCCAATTCTGTCTATATTGATCAATATATAGACCACTTTGGTTGGTCTCGCTCTGAGATTTCAGGTATCTATTCAATTGCTACATTTTGTGCTGGCATTTTAATGATGTTTATCGGTCGTTTGGTTGACAAATTAGGCCAAAGAACGATGATGGCGGTTGTTGGGACAATTCTTGGATTTGCCTGCTTTTTTAATAGTTTTGTCTCTAACATTTGGATGATGGCGATTGGATTCTTCCTCATTCGCTTATTTGGTCAAGGAAGTATGACACTTGTTCCAAATACATTGGTACCACAATGGTTTATTCAAAAACGTGGACGTGCCATGAGTTTCATGGCGATTGGTAGCTTTTTGAGTGCTGCATTTTTTCCGATTGCTAATGCTTGGATGATTAATCAATGGGATTGGCAGACATCTTGGCAAATCTGGGGCAGTTTGTTATTGTTCTTCTTTGTTCCACTTGTCATTTTCGGGGTGCGTAACAAACCAGAAGATATCGGATTACTTCCTGATGGAGCCATACAAGAAAAAAGTACAACACAAAAGAATTCAGCAAATATTCCGGTTGCAGAAGAAGATTGGACACTAAAGCAAGCTACTAAAACAGTAGCTTTTTGGTCAATTTTAATCTGCGTAGGAATACCAGCACTTGTCAATACTGGTATTACATTTCACCTTATCTCGATCCTTGGAGAAAGTGGATTGACTCCTCAAATAGCAGCTACAGTTCTTAGTTTGATGGCAATCGTTGGTTTTCCTATCTCTTTTATTTCTGGATTTATTTTAGAGAAAGTTAAAACCAATCTTTTACTCGTTACCATCTTTATACTAGAGATTCTTCTTTTGATCATATTACTATATACAAACAAAGTTTCGGTTGCGATTCTTTTTGGATTGTTATGGGGCGTAGCCAACGGGATTGAACGAATTACACTCAATATCATTTGGCCTAATTTTTTCGGTCGAAAATACCTTGGTAGTATCAAAGGAGTTGCCGTAACGGTTACAGTTATTGCCTCTTCGTTCGGTCCATTACCTCTAGGAATAGGATATGATATGTGCCAAAGTTACACGCAAATTTTACTATTGTTACTTGTGTTTCCTGTTATCGGATTGTTTTGTGCATTCCTTACTAAAAAACCTAAAAAAACGAATAATAAACAGTGGGCTTCGTAACAAGTGTAAGAACTAGAAGCCAACCATTTACAATGAAGCGACTATTTTCTTAGCATTAAAAACCAAATCAAATGAAGGAGTGACTACAACATGTCACAAAATTTAAATGAATTAAAGTTGACTAATGTTATTACAGTTAATCCAATTAAAGAAGCTACTTTTTAATAAACCAGTATGATATTGGTTCCATACCAGTAGTTGAAAATGGACAGCTTACAAAGCTATCACTATGACCCTGATATTACATACGTTCTACTGCACAAGGTAGTTCCATTAATGTATCAGTAAAAGATTAAATGTCAACAAACCTTACTGTAGCTTATAACATTTTCTTTTTAATTCATTCCACCAGAGTCCTTAAGAATTTGATATGCTATTTCTGTGTATTTAGAAAGAACCTTTTTGACCCGTCTCACACTCTTTTTTCGTTGCCAATAATCGATATTGTATTAATCTTATTATCTCATAAACGTTTCACTTCACTTCCCAAGTCCCGATTGGTCATTCAAGAAAACGAGCATTAGTTAAAATATTGACATAACTTAAACTACTATCCAAATAATTGAGATCAACCATTGCTTGTTTCATATCCTTGAACAAACTTCTTTGTTTTTCACAGACTTCTCTAAAACTTCTTCAATATACTCTTTTGTTTTTTCAAGTCGCTCTACTTCTTTTCTATAATCACGATTATTTTCTATTGCCACAGTTTCACTCCTTTTCCGTTCTTCAGAAAGCGTTTTCACGAATGAACGTCATTGTGGTAATAACTCTTTTTAATTCTATATCATCTATTGGTTTAGTTAATTGTTTCTTCAGTTTGTCTAATTCCTATTTTTCTGATTTAGTGAAGTTTAATGGGTCTTCTTTCAAGATATTTCTCCCCTATAATTTGGATTCAAGGAAAAATAAAAGAATATATGAGGTTATAGAGTATTATAGAGGATTTTATATAAATCATATCATATTCATTTAATTATATTCAATTATAACAGTTGCATATTTAGGCCTTTTTTAATTATTATAATGATATCTTATTAGATTGTGGTGATCGTTGTGTTAGAAGATACAGGTGAACGTATAATTCCCAAAGAAATGAAACCTACTAATGGAATGCTGTTAGAGCATATCGCTCGTTATTATTTTGCCACGCCTTATGCAAACGGACGAGTCCTTGATATCGCTTGTGGAACTGGTTATGGCAGTGTCATGGTTGCAAAAACATGTAAATCTGACGTTATAGAGATCGTCGGTGTTGATGTAGCTGAAGATTCCATTGCATACGCAAAAAAAAATTATTATCATCCTAAGGTAAGTTTTCGAACGGGGGATGCCCTAAATCCAGAACTTGTTACTGAGATTGGGGTATTTGACACGATTTTATCCTTTGAGACAATTGAACATGTTCCAGATGATCAAGAGTTTATGCAGCGATTAAATCAATTATTAAAACCCGGTGGCACGCTTGTTCTTTCAACTCCATTTGGGCAAGGTCGTAGTAAACCGAGCGGATCCCCCTTTCATTATCATCAACTTACAGAGAACGAATTCCGTTCACTATTTATTTCTTTTGAAAAGGTTGAATATTATTATCAACGAGGTGTGACAATCGAGCCGAAAAGAGAGGATATTTTTTATCCTCTAGGAGTGGTTGTATGTAAAAAAAGAAACTGAAAAAGTAGGAGTAGAAGCTACTTAAGAAAAGTAGCTCCTACACGCTCTTCATTATTCAGTCATGATTTTACATGATAGCCTTAATCGCTAGCATCAAACATTATTGTTTGTGCTCGCATTAACCTCTACACCAAACACTCCCATATTTACTTTACAATTAGACTAGTACATTAACTCTTTGTAACGCAAAGCCCAATGATCTAATGTTTGGTAATGCAATCTTACGCTTTCGATATCTTGCACATGATAAAAGTTTATAAGAGGAATGAGTGTGAATCATGTTCGAACAGAGAAAACCATGAAATTAGCCCAGCCTACTCAATTTCTAGCGCAGAGTCGAAGTATTATTAATGAAGCCTATGCAGGTGATATTATCGGAATGAAGCTAGTGAAGCAATTTTAAACATCTCTAAAAGGGACGAAGATTAACTAATTTGGCTTAAACCTTAGATGTCATATAGGATAACAAATTTTCCCAATATAAATTTGACCATAATTTCACACCTTAATAAAGAGAATTTTTACTAAAAAGGGTGAGATTATGAATTTAGGAAGCTTGAGAACAGATTGGTTCGGTAACATAAAAGGAGATACTTTAGCAGGCATTGTTGTTGCACTTGCGTTAGTACCTGAAGCAATTGCTTTTTCCATTATCGCAGGAGTTGATCCGATGGTTGGCTTATATTCATCCTTCCTCATACCTGTTATTCTTGCTTTTGTTGGCGGCAGACCAGGAATGATTTCAGCTGCTACAGGGGCAATGGCTTTATTAATGATTGACCTTGTCGCACAGCACGGGCTGGAATATTTATTAGCAGCAACCATTCTTACGGGAATATTACAAATCATATTTGGAATTTTAAAACTCGCTCGTTATATGAAATTTATTCCCCGTTCTGTTATGGTAGGGTTTGTAAATGCGTTAGCCATTCTGATTTTCACATCACAACTCCCTTATTTGTTTGGACATGGTTGGGTTGTGTTAGGAGTTGCAATTGTGACGCTTGCGATCATTTACCTTTTTCCATACCTTACAAGAGCGATACCGTCAACACTTGTTGCGATTGTGGTTGTAACGGCTTTTACTATGTTTACTGGTATGAATGTGTTTACCGTTGGTGATATGGGGACTTTAACGCAAACACTGCCCGTTTTTCTTTTGCCACAGATCCCCTTTTCTTATGAAACGATTGCGATTATTTTTCCCTATGCACTCGCATTAACTGTCGTTGGAATCCTTGAATCGCTCCTAACAGCAGCCATTGTCGATGATATGACCGATACTGATAGTAATAAAAATAAAGAAAGCAGAGGACAAGGGATCGCAAACATTATTACAGGATGTTTTGGAGGAATGGCTGGTTGTGCGATGATTGGGCAATCTGTTATTAATGTCAAGTCAGGTGGTAAAGGAAGATTATCTTCCTTAGTAGCTGGTGTTGTTCTCATTCTCCTCATTATTGTTTTAGGAAATATAGTCGTGCAAATTCCAATGGCTGCATTAGCTGGAGTCATGGTGATGGTATCAATTAGTACATTCGATTGGAATTCATTACGAACCCTAATCATTGTTCCTGCAAGCGATGCGATGGTTATGGTTGTAACCGTTGTGGTAGTGGTTGTTACACATGACCTTTCAAAAGGGGTCTTTGCAGGTATTTTATTGAGTGCGATTTTCTTTGTCTCAAAAATTTCAAAGGTAAGTATAGAAAGCAAGCTTGATGGAAAAAAAGGAAAGAGAACATATTTCATCAAAGGGCAGCTATTTTTTGCCTCCGTCACCGATTCAATTGCTGCTTTTGATTTTAAAGAAGACTTAAAAGAAGTTGAACTTAATTTAACCTATGCACATATTTGGGATGATTCTGCCGTCGCTGCTATGGAAAAAATCATCGCGAAGTTCGAAGAAAATGGAACAAATGTAGAAGTTACTGGCCTTAATGAAGCAAGTACACTTTTAGTTGAGAAGTTACGACATAAATTAAGTAGCCACTAAAAGGAGGTAAACGATGTTTAAAAAAATTTTATTAGCGACAGACGGATCTGAGCATGCGGTTCGAGCTGCCGAAAAGGCGATTGAAGTGGCAAAATGCAACCAAGAGTCAACCGTTCATATTGTCTATGTTGCTGATGACTCTAAAACAGATGTACTAAACAATTGGAATACAACTGGTGCCGCCGACAAACGGAAAGCAAAAGTAAAACCAAGCGAAGACAAAATAAAGGCTGCTGGTATCAACTATGAGGTTGAGTTTTTACGAGGTGAACCCGGTCCTACAATCGTAAAGCACGCAAACGAAAACAAGTTTGATGTTGTGGTTCTAGGTAGTCGTGGTCGCAACCGCTTACAAGAATTAGTCCTAGGTAGCGTTAGCCATAAAGTCGCCAAAAGAGCTAAATGTGCGGTGTTGATTATTAAATAATAAAAGAGAGATTAGAAGGGCAAGTAAGCTGTAATAATGACTTCTGTTTTGGCGTGACACACATTTATACAAAGATATAAATGTTGAATTGAACAATAAAAGCATGCCAATTCATATGAACATGAATTCGCATGCTTTTTACATCATTTACCTAAAAGTCATTAATATTCAGTATCTTCTCTAATAAAACCGTAGTAAATCACCATAGATAAGTTTGTCGGAGTAGCTGAGGTCTTGCTGCGCTCGTTCCATATCTGGCTCACAATTTGACAAGTCAATCTCCTCGCCTGTTGGTTTGGAATAACAAGCTCCTTTTGTGTAAACATATTGATCGGTAATAAAACTACCGTCTCTTAGAACCGCATAAGAATCACGTTCTGGTGAGAATAAATCAGACCCAAATTGAATATCATTTTCTGTTTCAAGACCAAGTAAGTGCATGATCGTTGGCTTTAGATCGATTTGTCCAGAGACTGTTTGTTTTATTGCGTGTTCATTGTGGCCTGGAATATGAACAAACATCGGTACTCTCTGAAGTTGAACGGTATCAAAATCAGTGATTTCCTCTTTGTTCAAAAACTGACTCATCGCTTTCTTATGATTTTGCGATATGCCATAATGATCTCCGTAAATGATAAAAACCGAATCCTCGTACATTCCCTCTTCCTTCAGTCGTTCAAAGAAGTGCTCGATCGCATAATCCATATAGCGTACAGTAGGGAAATAACGATTCAACGTACCACTATTAGAATCAAATTCATTAATGAAACGATCCTCTTCCCCCAGTTCAAATGGGAAATGGTTCGTTAGAGTGATAAATTGTGTAAAGTAGGGCTCTGGTTGTGATTTTAAGAGTTCAATAGACTGTTCAAAGAAATCTTTGTCCTTTAACCCCCAACCTACAGAGTTACTCTCATTAACATCATAGGAGTTGATATCAAAATAGTGAGCAAACCCTAATGTGTCATACATCACATCTCGATTCCAAAAGCTTTTGTTATTTGCATGCATCACTGATGTGTAATAACCGGTTCCGTTCAATATTTCCGGAAGTGCGTTGTACGTATTCCCAGATTGAGTAAAAAATACGGCACCACTATCTCGGCCAAACATAGAATTTGCTAGTAAAAATTCTGAATCCGACGTTTTCCCTTGAGCAGTTTGATGGTAAAAATTTTCAAAATAATAACTTTCGTCAATCAACTTATTTAAAAATGGGGTGATTTCTTCTCCATCTATAGTCTCATTAATAACAAAACTTTGAAGAGATTCTAATGATAAGACAATAACATTTTTCCCCTCAGCCAATCCAAATAAATCTTGATCAGGCTGTTTGTAATTTTCACTTCGATATGAAATGATCTCATCGATATCCGAGCTTTCAGCAAAGACCCGCTTTGTTTTCGATTGTGACTGAATTACCGCATCATAGATATGATAATTGAAAGTCCCAATATTCTTAACAAGTAATTCACGATCAAACGATCTAGTTAATAACTGTGGTCGTTCGATTTGAGCTATTCCCAAGTTTACGATAAAGATTAAAATCGATAAAGCAATTATTGCCATTGTCTCTTTTCTTACTTTTTGAACTGTAGGTATTTTATTCTTTAGTAATAAAATAGACAAGAAAATTAGATCGATTAACAAAAATAGATCATAGAAAGTCAATAATCCCAAAACACTACTAGACAAATCTTTTGCATTGTTCGTTTGAAAGAGTACAGGTAACGTTATAAAGTCTGTAAAGAAGCGATAGTAAATGAGATTAAAATACAAGATAAGTGTGCCAATGAAACTAGTAACAATTATTATTATATTTCTCTTTTTACCACTAAAAAACAAACTCACTCCTAATAAAAGGATAACGGAACTCAATGGGTTAATGAGTAAGATAAATTCTTGCAAGACGTTTTCTGACGAAATTTCAAAGCCAACTTTATATAGCAAGTAGGTCTTTAATGTTAATAATAAAACTGCTAACCATAAAAACTTTAATCTGTTGTTCATCAATTTAATGTTAGCCATGTTTTGCTAACTCCTTTCAATGTTCAATACCCAAGCATTTTATCGTCTATTTATCATGCGCTTAAATCGTATTTAATTAGGTAGACTAAAACATCTAATTATACAATGTAAATACTCAAAAATCAATAAAAATCATGTAAGCTTCATTTTTCCTTATCGCTCTAACTATTTTATTTAATACTGAAGAAACTCATTAACAGTTGCGCGTCCTCTATTCACTTCATGGCCCGAATTTGCAACTACTGTATTTCCTTGGACACCACCAGTCCAAACGACTGTATTTGTTTAACCGTACTCTCATCTTTTAAAGCTAAAGTAGACTTTCCCGGTACGGTTTCGAGTTCTATAAAATTGTCATATTGCTTTAATTGTCTTTTTATCTGTTGAGTCTATTTCCAATTTCTTCTTAAATGATGGTTGCTGACGCCATTTCCACAATGTCATTCTTGAGACATTACATCTTTCTGCAATCTCATTGATTGAGTACCTTTTTGAGATTATCAGTTTAATAGCGAATAATCGTTTTTGTTCTAATCTCTTATACATGGTTAAGATGACATTTCTTTCTAGTTAATTTCATAAGCATTCATTCACCCACGATATTAAGTCATCATATTGCTTCTAGCCTCTTCTTAAACTCGGTCATATAAATTAGTTAGTTCAGTTAATCGGCCTATTAACTATCATCGTATCGAATTCATATTAATGAAAAACTACCGTTTATAATTCCTTTTACTGTGCTATAATAAAAGTTAATATTTAACTCCAGGGTAGGAAAGGGGTAAACATGGATCCAGAAATTATGACTATTTCTCAAGTTGCTAAATATTTACAAATCAGTGAAATGACCACATACAAACTCGTACAAGAAGGCAGGATGCCAGGTTTTAAAATCGGTAGGCATTGGCGTGTAAAAAAAAGTGATCTTGATGTTTATATTGAAAAACTTAAAAATGGAGACCGTATTTAGAAGGATCTTTCCCTCAAAAACACTCTTAAAACGAGGATAATTCTTGGAATTGTCCTCTTTAATGTATATTACTTTACCTCATAATTACACAAATGAGTACATCATTAAATCAACCCTAATAATTAATTTAACTCCTAAAAACAATTTGTTTATTTCCAATTAACATCCCCCACTAAATTATTCCAACCTTGATCGTTTTGGATAAGTGAGTCGTACACTAAATCTAGAATCTCAAAAATTCAATGTAAGCGTAAAACATACAAATTTTTTCATCCTTACTCTTTATTTCTCGATAAGACTGATACGTTCATTACAACAATTTTTTTATAACCATTTATACTTAAATTAGCTGAAACAACCTACAAATTAGTTATTTTTAAAATAATCATTGACCATTCTCCTAATATCACATCACTATTCCATATTCGAGTGATATATATCCTTTTTTGAAATGCCTTTTTATTTTTGCTCAATATTATCTATTAGGACTTGTTATTTTATCAACAAAAAAACCGTTTAACCGCAAAACATCAATCGGTCTCTTATAATTAGAATGTAATTCCTTAAATAATTAACTATTTAATGATCAATACAGGACAAACTGTATACTTTGCAACCTTATGACTCACACTTCCTAAAACCAGGCTTTGAAGCTTATTTAACCCTCTACTCCCCAACACCATGCAATCATATTCACCTTTATTAGCAAAGTCTACGATAGTAGGACCAGGCTCACCATGGAGTACATGAACATCACATTTGACTTTATTAGCAAAGAACTTTTCTTCATACTTTTTTAGCATCGACTTTCTACTGCCACTAATTTCGATTTTGCTACGATTGTTCAAAACATCCGATTTTGATGTTGTTCCACTTATAACATAAATAATATCAATTTCCTTTTCTTTCCCTGACACTAATTTAATTGCATAATCAGCTGCTCTTAATGAATGCTCCGATCCATCAACAGCTACTAAAATTCGTTGAAACATTGTATTTCCCCCTCGACCTAAAATCATTCTGAATTAAATAAGTTAGCTCCAAGTCATCAAGCTTCTGCTTTAACTGGACCGGATATAACTAAGCATTTGTTACAAGCATTATGTTCTCTTCAAAAAAAGTTGGCCGAACGTACGCGAGGCCAACTCGAAGTAATGAAACTTATAAACTATTAATGACCTGATGCTTTTGATAAGCCACCAATTCGCTTTTTAAGCTTTTGACTTTCATTATTTAAACCTACATATGATACTGTAATGTGATTTTGTTCAAACTTTGTCTCAATCTTATCCAATGCACCAATTGCTGAATCGTCCCATAGATGAGCTTCCGTTAAATCTATCACAACTTCTCGTACGTCCTCTTTATAATTAAACTTTTTCGGTAAATCACTTACGGATGCAAAGAAGATTTGACCACTTAATTTATAAATCTTTTTCTTTCCATTTTGAACCAACGTCTCTTCAACATGTATCTTTGAAATTTTAGCAGCAAAGATAATCGCACTTAATACAACACCAGCAAAGACACCCATCGAAAGGTCATGTGTATAAAGAACTGTAACTACCGTAACGATCATAATTGCGGCATCTGACTTCGGTACTTTATGAAGTGATTTCAACGAGCTCCAATCAAATGTACCGATTGCAACCATAATCATGACACCTGCTAAAGCCGCCATCGGAATCTGTACAACGATTCCACCTAATACAATAATTAGGAACATAAGAACGACACCGGCTACTAAAGAAGATAACCGCCCAGTACCACCAGATTTTACGTTAATAACAGATTGCCCAAGCATCGCACAACCAGCCATACCACCAAAGAATCCAGTTACGACATTCGCATAACCTTGTCCACGAATTTCTTTGTTTTTATTACTCTCTGTATCTGTCATATCATCTACGATATTAGCCGTTAATAATGATTCAAGTAGACCAACAATAGCTAGCGCTAACGAATACGGAAAAATAATCATTAATGTTTCAAAATTTAATGGAATTGAAGGAATTAAAAATATTGGTAAACTTTGAGTTAACGTTCCTAAATCACCAACGGCACGAACACCAATATTCCCAAAAATTGCGAGTGCCGTAACAACAACGATCGCGACAAGTGTTGAAGGGACAGCTGTTGTTATTTTAGGGAATAAATAAATAATGGCTAAAGTTAGAGCAACTAATGCGTACATAATCCAAGTCTCACCAACAAAATGTTGTAATTGAGAAGTGAAAATCATAATGGCAAGTGCATTAACGAATCCAACCATAACAGAACGTGGCACAAATTTCATAATGGATGCTAATTTAAAAGCACCAAATAAAAATTGTAAAATCCCTGTCAAAATCGTTGCTGCTAGTAAATACTGCAATCCATGATCAGCTATTAACGTAATCATAAGTAATGCCATCGCCCCAGTTGCACCTGATATCATACCGGGACGTCCGCCTACAAAAGCTATAACTACTGCGATACAAAATGATGCGTAAAGTCCTACCATCGGATCGACACCCGCTATAATCGAAAAGGCGATCGCCTCTGGAATAAGGGCAAGTGCTACAACAATCCCTGCTAAAACATCTCCTCTACTATTTCCAAACCACTGCTGCTTAATTGACTGTAAATTCAATTTCGCACCTCTTTCTATTAAAATTATATATATTTGACCGACTTTTGACTCTCACAAAAGTCGTTACGATTCTGTGAACAGTTGAATCTTACCACGATTTCGATTTTCACAAAAATCTAATGTAAGCGTATGTCATATTTGATTTTCAAATAAATTCACTGTTTTTCTATCATATTCTTTAATTTTCATTGATTATAATCTTTTATAATCATTTATATTTTAATAATTTTTGATCTATATAAATATAATTAGTTAAAACTGAATTATATTAATGCGTAATTAATTCTTTCTTCCTTAATTTAGTTCCTATTAAGTAACTTTTATCGCTTCACTATACATGTATACAAAAAATTGGCTATGCTAGCCAATCATATATGTCACTTAAAATCTAATTAAATAACTGATGGTTCAAATCCTAGCTTCCTAAGTAAGAAATGAAAAAGCTGCTAGTAAACGGTTATCATTTACTAGCAGCTTCGTTTATTTATTTACTGTGGTTTCAAAACGCAGCACACTGCCACGACAAAAGCTCATTCATTGTTTCTTCACTTAACCTATAGTATTCTCTTTTATCGCGAGCAACGAAATTGGCATAAAGTCAAATCTATAATTGATAGGATAATTTAGACTGTGAAATATCGCATTTTTCAGTTCAACCGCAGACACTGATCTAAGCGCGAACATAAAGTTGATTTATCAAAGTAAGTCGCTTTTCATTGGGACTATATTCTGATTCCTATTTTTTTGAAATTTGGACTCCTCAATCTCGTTATTCTTTATTTTACAATTTAAGATGCTTCCATTAATTCGTTAATTTTTTTAACTGATCATAGCCAATTAACTCTTCTGATTGCCAAGGAATCACAGCCGTTTGGGATGCATGCGATTGGCCAATAAGTTGAATCCACTTCTGTTCAGATAAAGAGCGTTGACTTAATAACGGATCAGTCGTATGAGTTGCAGAAAAACATTGATTGACCACCCACCAGTTTGGTGTGATGTGTGCCCGAGCTAAATCATCTTGTAATCGTTTCGCCTCATGAACAGGAGTTGCCTCAGGCAAGGTAACAATGATGATATCTGTTTCCTCACTGTTTCGCAGTCTTGGCAAAAGCTTTGAGACAGACTTTGGAACCTCACCTGTTGATCGTTCAATTTCTTTATGATAAGACTGCGCCGCATCTAACAGTAAAAGAGTGTGGCCGGTCGGAGCTGTATCAATGACGACAAATGAACCGCTTGCTTGATCGACAACTTCGGCAAAAGCACGAAAAACAGCAATCTCTTCTGTGCATGGAGAACTCAAATCCTCTTTTAAATAAGCTAACCCATTTTCATCTAACGTCTCTTTCGCTTGCGCTAACACTTCCTGAGTATAGGCTTCCACTTCTTTTTTCGGATTGATCTGGCTAATGGTTAAACGGCCCTTTGCCTTTGTTCCCTCTAGGACAAATGAAAGATGCTCAGCGGGGTCTGTCGTTGTTAAATGAACCGAATGCCCTTGTTCTGCTAAACCAATAGCGAGCGATGCCGCTACGGTCGTTTTACCGACTCCCCCTTTGCCCATTGTTAATATAACTCCGCTGTTTTTAGCTCCTAGTCGTTGGATCACTGCTCTTAGTGAAGGAAGCTCTACCGACGTTACCTCTTGATCTTCTAATGGTTGATGTTGTTCATTTTTGAAAAAAGCTCGTAAAGCATCTGGACCTGTAAGTTGGTACGGGACATAAGGGAGCTTAAATGATCTCATAGATTTTACTTCTTCTGGCATGTTCGTTAATGCTTGTTGCTGTCGTTTGTAAAAAGCTGTAGAAACTAAATCTTCTTTTTCATAATGCTCAAGACATCCATTAATCAGTAAGATTTGATTGGTCAAACCGACTTCCTTTAACTCTTTAGCAGCTCGACTTGCTTCTGATAACGCGGACTCATCTGGTCTAGAAACAAGGATAAGCGTCGTCTCCTCTGTATTAGCTAGCGCTTTAACAGCGTCCGTATACAGCGCTCTTTTTTCAGCAAGGCCAGAAAGAGGTCCTAGGCATGACGCACCGTGAGTACTGTCCTCGAGAAAGCTAGACCAAGCACTAGGAAGTTGAAGCAAGCGGAGCGTATGACCAGTTGGAGCTGTATCAAAAATGATATGGTCATATGTATCTGTTCGTTCAGGATCCGTTAATATTGATGCAAATTCATCAAAGGCAGCAATCTCAACGGTACATGCCCCTGATAGCTGCTCTTCCATTTGTGTAACAACGACTGCTGGAAGTTTGTCTCGAAATGGACCAACAATTTTTTCCCTATATGCACTAGCCGCTTCTTCAGGGTCAAGATTGATCGCTTCTAGTCCCCGTATTGCTTTTATCTTCGTAGTTATGTAACCAATCTCTTGATCAAATACATCTTGTAAGTTTGAAGCAGGATCGGTACTGACAATCAATACTTCTTTCCCCTCTTCTGCCAAGGCTACAGCCGTTGCACAGGCCGTCGACGTCTTACCAACACCGCCTTTTCCCGTGAAAAATAAGAATGGTGTTACTGTATTTGAACTAGGTTGAAAACGTGTGATCATAGCAATTCAATTCCTTTTGATTTGCTTGGTTGTTTGGATAGAACTTCGGTTGGCACATTCGCCCACTTAGCTAACTGTTCATTGGTTGGGTATTGACCTTTTAGTTTGATTTCTCCATCAACTATAGTGGTGGGCAGCGCATCAATTCCCTCTTCATGTAACAACTGTTGGATTTGCGTTTCATCAACAAACGCTTGTGGATCAGATGCTAAATTAAACCGTGCAATATCAATCGTTTGCTTTTCTAACATGAATAGAGCCGTTGCCACTCTTGTTAACTCGGGATCGACGCTTGGTCCACAAACACCGGTATCGCAGCACATTGCAGGATCATAGATTCTTATTTTTACCATCATAGTAGCCTCCTTTTGGATCTGGAAAAACGAGGACTAGCCCCGCTCATAAATTATTTCCCTGTTTCAGCAAATGTGTGAATACGTTCACCAATCTCATCACGTAGACGTTGGAAGAAAGCCCATTTTTCTTCGTCTGTTCCTTCTGCTTTTGCAGGGTCATCAAAGCCCCAGTGTTGACGTTCTTTGTTCGGAGGTGTAGCTGGGCAGACGTCATTGGCATGGCCACATAGCGTTACAACTAGATCAGCCTTCTTTAGAATCTTGGGATCAATCGTATCTGATGTTTGATTGGAAATATCAACCCCAACTTCAGCCATTGCTTTCACGGCATTCGGGTTGACACCGTGAGCTTCGATTCCTGCTGAATAGACATCATATTGATCCCCAAGATGCTTCTTTCCCCAACCTTCAGCCATTTGGCTACGGCAAGAGTTTCCTGTGCATAAAAAGTAAATGATTGGTTTAGACATGGTAATTTCTCCTTTTGAATTCATAGATTTTTTTTTAGAGAATAATTACTAACCAGAGATATAAACCAACAAGCGTAATAAATAACGTTGGTATCGTTAAAATAATACCTACCTTAAAGTAATACCCCCATGAGATCTTCATCCCTTTTTGAGCGAGAACATGTAACCACAACAAGGTAGCTAATGAACCAATTGGTGTAATCTTCGGCCCTAAATCTGAACCAATCACATTTGCATAAATTAATGCTTCTCGAATCGGCCCTGTGGTAGCTGTATCAGCAATCGCTAATGCATTAATCATCACTGTTGGCATGTTGTTCATGATTGATGATAGTATGGCCGCAATAAAGCCCATCGACATCGTCCCAACGAATAATCCTTGATTCGCTGCTCCTTCAATGACTGTTGCTAGCATATCCGTTAAACCAACATTTCGAAGACTGTAAACGACGACATACATTCCAATTGAAAACACAACGACCGCCCACGGTGCGTTTTTGATAATACCTGTAGAACTTAATTGTGGATTGTTTGCACTAACCGAACGGAAAATCAAGTAAAAGACAATGGCGATCGGCATCGCAACAAACGATACCGGTAAATGAATAAACTCACTTACAAAATAACCGATTAATAACACAGCTAAAATATACCAAGATAACTTAAATAGCCTTGGATCCTTTATCGCTTCAACTGGTTGTTTCAATTGACTCAAATCATAATTTTTCGGAATGTCTTTGCGGAAATACAAATATAAAACAAGAATACTAGCTCCTAAAGCAAAAAAGTTAGGAACAATCATACGTGATGCATACTCAACAAATCCAATTCCAAAGAAATCTGCCGAGACGATATTCACTAAATTACTAACAAGTAACGGCAAAGATGTCGTATCAGCAATGAAACCACTCGCCATAATGAATGGCAAAACCATCGCTTCTTTAAAGCGAAGGGCTCGAACCATTGCTAAGACAATCGGAGTTAAGATAAGAGCTGCTCCATCATTTGCAAACAAGGCAGCGACAATCGCTCCAAGGATTGAAACATATAGAAACATTTTAATTCCGTTTCCTTTTGCAAACCTAGCCATATGCAAGGCAGACCATTCAAAAAAGCCAATTTCATCTAAAATTAAAGAAATAATAATAATAGCTACAAATGTTAAAGTTGCATTCCAAACAATTCCTGTTACGGTCACCACATCACCTAGATCAACGACACCGACTGCTAGGGCTAGGACTGCCCCGATCGATGCTGACCAGCCTATTGATAAGCCTTTTGGTTGCCAAATGACAAGTACGAGCGTAAATAGGAAAATGAGAGATGCCAGTATGACTTGTGACAAGTTTCTCCACTCCTCTTTTTCTTTCTATTCGTTAATCACAACAAGCAACACGTAAGCCGCGGCGCTCTAAGTCCTTTAGTTTATCTTTTTGACTAGGAACGTGTTGCAGTAAGTCTTCTATCAATGGATAGGTTTCATGGTTCGGATTCACACGATAAAAGATCCACTGACCTTTCCTCTTTTCTTCAACAAGACCCACATCTCTTAGCTTTCGTACATGTTGGCTGACAGAAGACTGACTCATTTCAAACAGTTCAACAAATTCACAGACACAGCATTCATCTTCAGACAACATCGCCATCATCGCTAAACGGGTTTTATCACCTAAAAGCTTTAATACCTTAGCCGCTGTATCAATCTCAACCAAAGGAATCGTATTGCTCATGTTTGTCATTCCTTTCTTTAATCTCGCTTTATTATATAAGCATATACTTATATATGTAAATGGTTTATTTATAATCACATGTCTTATGAGAATGGCAAAAGCTTCGGGCTTACTCAAAGCTTTGTTTTTTTCGGTTTGTTTAAAGTTTGTAAACGGTAGGTTTAGTGGCTGCTTATGATTAAATAGAGGTGGTAGCAGAGGAGAAATTAAATAGCACATATCCCCTAGTGATTAAATACTTTATATAACCCTCGGTAAACGATGATTTTGTCTACTTAAGGTTAAAAGTAACTACCTTTGTTATCGAGGAAGGTAGGTTTCTTATTAAAAGAACGAATTATTATTAACATCCGAGGATGAGAGGCGCACAACCGATTCTCACAATGCTTAGAGCGAGAACGTTAATCCTGAGCTCGCAAGGATCACTTCACCCGTATAATGCTTAGCAACTTCTTGACGTAGTTGTTCATGATTCCCCTTATGCGGGAGATGACTTAAAACCAACTTTATAGGTTTTGCTTGTTTTGCCAATTGCCCTGCTGTCTCACTCGTCATATGACCAAACTCGGCAATCTGATCGCCTTTGTATCCACTACACTCCGTAATAAGGAGATCTGCACCATTTGCAAATTCGGCTAATTCAGGAAAGAAACTTGAATCGGCTGTATAGACAATCGTTTTTCCTTTGCTTTCTATTCTCATTGCATAACAAGGAACCGGATGATCTGTTTTCTTAAATGTAAACGTAAATGGTCCAATATTTTTTGATGTTTGCTCTTGATAAGCTTGTGATTTCACGACGTTTTGATAGGCGAGTTTAGCAAAAGCTTGTTCATCGTCGCTATGACCATATATCGTTGACTCCTTCATATCGACATCCATTCCTTTATTAATAATTCGCGCATACTGATAAGCACCAATGTCGGCTAGATGGTCATGATGATAATGAGAAAGAATGATGCCATCCAGGTCGGTTAAAGCGCAATAGGAGTGTAGGTTTGAAAGAACACCACTGCCACAATCAATTAATAGTTTAAAATCGTTCTCCTCAAGTAGATAACCAGAAGTTGCCTCGCCTTTTTCGGGATAACCGTGCCAATAACCAACGACTGTTAATTTCATCTTTCTCACCCTCCTATCTACTGATTTTCCTTTTGATTAATCCGCTCACGCTCTGTTAGAATTGCTAATTCTGTCATTAATTTTTTTTGTTCATGCTCGTTACTAGAGTCAGCAACACATTCTCGCAAACGCTTTATCTTTTCACGTTCTATTTTACTCACGCATAACTTCCTTTCTTTTTCTCCAATTCTTAACTATTAAGTGGGCATTCGTCTTCTAACTTAATCAGGTAAAAAGTCAAAATTACCCTCTATCCCTTATACAGTATAAACACTTTCTCCATTAATAAACGTATTTCTACCGTAGCAGTTAGCAGTGGAAGCAAACAGATGATCACTCCAAATCACGAGAAAACGCAACCATGCTCATCAAACAAAAAAGCCCTTCAACAGCTTCCGCCGCTAAAGAGCTTTTTCTAGTATTATTGAGCTGCAGGGTATACGCTCACTTGTTTGCGATCACGACCAACACGCTCGTATTTCACAACGCCGTCTACTTTCGCAAATAGTGTATCGTCTCCACCTTTACCTACGTTCACACCAGGATATACGCGTGTTCCGCGTTGGCGCACTAGAATTGATCCGCCTGTAACAGCTTGACCGTCAGCACGCTTAGCGCCTAGACGCTTAGATTCTGAGTCACGACCGTTCTTTGTACTACCTACCCCTTTTTTCGATGCGAAAAATTGAAGGTTCATTTTTAACATGGAATTCACCTCCCGATTATATCGTTGATTTGAATATAACTGCTGTATTCTTCAGCGATCGACTGGAGGGATACTAACATCCCTTTAAGAAGAAGCTGGACTTTCTCAAATGTTATATCATCCAAACCGTTTGGAACATAACAGCGGAGAAAGCCGCCATCCTCCTCCATCTCTATATCAAGCTCTACTTCACAAAGTGCAGCAATTGCATTGACAGAGCCAAAAGAAACAGCTGAAGCTCCAGCACAAACGAGATCATGACCATACGGACCAGAGTCTGCATGTCCACTCATCGTAAAAGAGACAATGTTCATTTTGTCGTTACGTGTAATCTCAACCGTAATCATAGATTAGCCGTTAATCTTTTCGATTACCACTTTCGTGTAAGGTTGACGATGACCTTGCTTACGACGGTAGTTCTTCTTAGCTTTCATTTTCCAAACGATGATTTTCTTTTGACGACCGTGTTTTTCAACTTTCGCCGTTACAGTAGCGCCTTCTACGAAAGGAGCACCAACTTTAACATCATCGCCACCTACGAATAAAACGTTATCGAAGCTAACTGTTTCACCAGCTTCTGCGTCTAATTTTTCGATGTAGATTTCTTGGCCTTCTTGAACTTTGATTTGCTTACCACCAGTTTCAATAATTGCGTACATACTTGCACCTCCTCATATACTCAGACTCGCCATCCTAGGTAGACAAAAGTCATTTAAAACCTGTTCTGTGCGGTTATAGTTGTTTGGGTGCGACCAAATAACTAACAAGCGAAATTATATCATATTTTCTTAGATACTGTCAATCAACTATTTTGCTTTTAATCGTTCTATCTGCGCGGTTGCTTCGGCCATGTCACCAATATAACGAATCGAATAACTCTCTTCGTTTAATTTTTTATTAGGATACACTAAAATCCGAAAACCTAAAGCTTCCTCTAACCGCTTTAAATGCTCACTTTTTACTCCAAATAAAACGGTTGCAACAGCAGGAGGTAACTCAAGGACAAGCGCTTCTTCTACCATTCCCCTATGCTCCCAAAGCTGCCTCTCAATTTTAAAGGCTTGTGCTTCATCCGATAGCACCGCTCCCTTACCTTGACAAGTTGGACAGGTTTTAGACAAGCTTGCCTGAAGGTTTTGTCTTACTTTCTTCCTTGTCATTTCAAGCAAACCAAGCCCTGTAATTCCAAGAACATTGGTTTTTGTTCGATCACTTTTCAAGGCTTTTTCAAACACAGCTACAACATGAGCGCGGTCTTCCTCTCGCTTCATATCGATAAAATCAATGACGATAATCCCAGAAATATCACGCAAGCGTAGCTGCTTCGCTATTTCCTTGGCTGCCTCACTATTTGTTTTCCGCACCGTGTCATGGAGATCGGTCTTGCCTGTGAACTTCCCTGTGTTCACATCAATAACAGTTAATGCCTCTGTTTGATCAATCATTAAATAGGCGCCGTTCTTCAACCAAACTTGTCGACGCAGGGCACGTTCAAGTTCTTTCTCAATCCCATAAGCAGAGAAGATATTCTCTTTTTCACGATAAAGGGTGAGCGCAGCTTGAAGCTTTGGAAAAGGTTCTAAAAGCTCTTTCAGCATCTTGTATGACTCATGTTGATCGACAACAATTTCATCAAGATCGGCATAAGAAAAATCACGAACGATTCGTTCGATTAATCCCGTGTCCTGATGAATGAGCGCAGGTGCTTTCTGGCTTTTCTCATCCTTCCAGATTTCCTGCCAGCACTTCCTTAAAAACTGAAGCTCTTGCTTAATCACTTCAGGAGCTTGTCCTTCGCAGGAAGTTCGGATGATCACGCCTTCCTTTGCCTCAATCGTCTCTTCTCCTATTTGACGCCAGCGTTCACGCTCGCTCTCCGTGGAAAAGCGGCGTGAAACCCCAACATAATTTCCTTCAGGCATGTAAACCAAAAATTGGCCTGGAAACGAAATCACGCCGGAAAGTCTAGGTCCTTTTGTTCCAAATCCTTCTTTTGTGACTTGAACGAGTAATTCTTCACCTTGCCGAACAAACTCGGAAATACTACGTTGCTTTTTCTTTTCTTCCTCTTCCTCAGATAGGTGAAAGGAAAGCAGGTCATCTCGATATAAAAAACCATTTTTGTCTCTTCCAATATCGACAAATGCAGCTTGCATTCCAGGTAACACATTAACGACACGACCACGGTAGACATTGCCAACGATTCGATTTTCAATTGTTCGCTCCACCATTAATTCAACAACCCGGTTGTTTTCTACAACCGCCGCTCGTCTTTCCCTTGTCGCCATATTAAAAATAATTTTCTTCACTAAGAAAAGCTCCTTTTCCTGGTTATCTTTTCTCTATTGTAACAGTTTCCATATCAAAAGTCGTTTTCAGAGTTGATTAGAGTCGGCCAGAGAAAAAATAGGAAAGAGGAACATGAGGTTTTTTCTTTGTAAAAAGGAGCTGCAGCATTTCTTTTTCTTCAATCATGAGCGACTTACCTGTCTGTAATTGAAACACGTTAAACATATGGTAATGACCTCTTTTAATTTGCTTCATTGCTTCTCTTAGTGGAATTGAATCACGAACTAAAATGGTTTCTCTCATATGATTCTCATAAGTACTCGATCGACGCGCCATCAAAAAACGCATATACCGATAGTAACGCTGCTTCCATTCCAAATAGTTCATTAGCACCAAAAACGTTAAGACCACCCATAAATTCAAATGGTAAGGAAACCAGTTCGCGCTTAATAAAATCATCACAGCTAAGACTGTTCCTGAAGCCCAACGCGAGTATTTTAACGCCTCTACATAGGGAAAACGATACGTGCACCATAATTGCACAAGCCTTCCGCCATCAAGAGGTAAAACGGGGATTAAGTTAAAGCATAAAATCATGATATTATGCCAAATAAAAAGATGATGATCCGTGCTAGTCCAAAATGAAAAGTGAACAAGAACATAAGACAGGAGCATCATCCATATATGTTGAAGCGGGCCAGCTACTATCACAATTAATTCTTCATGAAACGGGCGGTTGCCGACGTCTTCCACTTCTGCTACACCACCAAAGGGCAACAGCTCAATTTTATGAATTCGCCATTTAAACCGATGCGCAGCAATCGCATGTCCCATCTCATGAATGAAGACGATTGTAAAAATCATTAAAACTTCTCTGAAATACCCGGTAAAGACACCTATGCCGACAACCAACCAGAACAGCGGATTAATTTTGATCTTCAGTAAAAGATCTCTCATTTAGTCGAACGTTAATACATCGCTTGGATTAATGTATTGATCATCTTTCTTTAAGGCAAAATAGAAAATTCCTTTTTCCGCTTCGGTGTTGGCCGTTACTGTGCCAATAAGGTGTCCTACTTCAATATGATCATACATATTAACCTCAACCTTATCGAGCATGCTGTAGACAGCTTCTGTTCCATCATAGTGCTCAACGGTAACTGATTTGCCAAGGTTTTCGTCTTCGGCTCTTCCAACTGCTTTAACAAGCCCTCCTTTTACGGCTTCTACTTTGGCGTTCATGCCTGTTTCAACAAGAATGCCACGACCATCTTGATCAAAATCCTGACTAATCGTTCCTAACACAGGCATCGCATAAGCTAATTCAACTTGCTCATTCGGATCTCCTTGTGCTATATCTTGATTAAGTGGTACAAGTGCCAATGGACGGCCAAATTGGTTTTCGTACCAATTGGCAATGGCTGCGAATTGCAGCTCTTGCTCATACGTCTGTTTGATTAAATTTTTAGCGCTTTCCGCTTGAGGAACTTGCGACTGAAATAAAATCGCTGTCATTAAAAACAAACAAACGGCCACCATCAATCGAAAAAGAAAGAAGTCACCTGATTTCACAGGTCGTATCCCTTTGTTGGATTCAGCTGGAACATAGAAATCTGGTTCCTCCCTGGCTTCTTCGTGTCGGTTCATTAACATCGGAACAGTCCGTTCCCGTTGTTTCACGTCCTGGTTAATTTGACGTCTTCTCGTTTCTAACTTACGCCTAACTTTATTCAAATTTTTAGACATACGCTTCCCCATCCTTTTTGACAAGCTTGTATACTTAAACATATGACTTGTCCGTTAGCAATATGATAGAGTTGAAGGAAAAAGGTTGGTTTGTACCTTTTCCTTCAACTCTATGCACTGAGCGGAGCCGCTGCTGGGGGTTAAGCCTCATAGGAGTGGGCTTCTCCTATGAGGCGCGCAGCGTGCGGAGCCAGTGCCGTCTTTTTACAACACACTAGAGTAAAGGAAAAAGGTTGGTTTGTATGTTTTCCTTCAACTCTATGCACTGCGCGTAGTCTTTTATTAGGGGTTTAATCCTGTGATAAGTATGGTAGTGTGCTCAACCCGTGTAGAAGGAGAAGCACGAAATTTCAAAGAATAGAAAGGATGTTTTTTATGAACAAACGCCAGCTTGGAAAATCAGATTTATACGTTAGTGAACTAAGTCTAGGTTGCATGAGCCTTGGGACCGATGTACACGAAGCCCAAAAAACCATTGAAGCAGCCCTCGACAGCGGGATTAACTACTTCGATACAGCCGATTTATACAATGAAGGGCTCAATGAAGAAATCATCGGTAAAGTTTTAAAGGGAAAGCGCCAAGATTTAATACTCGCAACAAAAACGGGTAATCGTTTTGAAAAGGGAAAAGACGGCTGGAGTTGGGATCCATCAAAAAAACACATTCAAACAGCAGTAAAAGATAGTTTGAGGCGACTACAAACCGATTATATAGACTTATACCAACTTCACGGTGGCACCATTGAAGACAATATTGATGAAACGATTGAGGCATTTGAGGAGCTAAAGCAAGAAGGGGTCATTCGCTACTACGGTATTTCTTCGATTCGACCAAATGTCATCCGAGAATATGTGAAGCGATCGTCCATCATCAATATCATGATCCAATACAGTTTGCTAGACCGTCGACCGGAAGAAGTATTCCCTTTACTGAAAGAACATCAAATCAGTGTTGTAGCAAGAGGTCCAATTGCCAAAGGCATTCTTACCAACCGTCCATTCAGTCAGATGTCGAATTCCATTCAACAAAAGGGCTACCTCCAATATTCTTATAAAGAACTACAATCACTACGTTCTTCTTTTGAAAAAGAACTATTACAAGGCCGCCCTATGCAAGCAGTCGCCCTTCAGTACTGTCTTTCTTCTCCAGTAGTGGCCTCAGTCGTTGCAGGAGCAAGTAGTCCAACTCAAGTCCGCGACAACGTAAAGGCACTCCACACAGCGGACCTGACAACGATTGAGCTTCAATGGATTAAAGACCAGACGAAAAAAAATTTGTATGAGCAACATAGGTAATTAGTATTTGACTGATAGAGGGATCTCATAGGAAACTAGTCTCCTGGAGTCCCTTTTTGGGTTGAATTGTGAATGATTGAAAGCTAAAAGGAGCATAAACATGGAGGTGAGCGGACATACATTCCGTTATTTCTTCATAAACGTTCAGTTTAGAAAGTTAACGGACATAGGTTCCGTTATCAGAGGAAAGGTTAGTCCATAGGAAATGATTTTCGGTAAATACCGGAATCAGTTTCCGCTAAACCTTCATAGATGAGTGTTTATAAGGAAATGAGAGCTTCTGTGTCCGCTTGGAAACAAGCATTAATTTGTTAAAGACATCCTTTTGCTTACTCAAAAAACATCCGTTAAATTAATGTTGCCCAGCTGTGGGTTTTTCAACATCAACTTTTAGGGGTGCCGTCTAAGTTAAGCTACTTTTTACTCTCTCCTCAATTTATTCTTGTTAAAATTCCTGCGGCAATGACTCCGTTCACTGCAAGCCTACTCTGAGAAACCTGCTTAGAGTAGGCTTAAGATCTTTACAGTATACGCTCATTGCTTCGAAAAAATTAAAAAAGGGCAAGATCAGAGGTCCCTGAAAAAGGTAGGTTTTTACCTTTATAGGGGTTTCTAAGATCACCCTTTTTTAAATTCCCTAAATCTATATTCTCACTTTATCCATAAGTATTTCTTTCATCACATGGCCGAGTTCTGGAAGAATAATTCGTTTCATTGCTAAATTGACAGCACCTGTTGCTCCTGGCATGGAGAAGATAGCTTTACCGTCTCGCACTCCAGCAATCGCGCGGCTTAAGATTGCGGCTGTTCCAATTTCTTCAACAAAACTTAAATGACGGAATAGTTCCCCGAATCCTGGCATCTCTTTATCTAAACTATCTCTAACGGCTTCATGCGTCGTATCGTGTAGAGCAATACCTGTTCCACCCGTAATCAGGATCGCATCAACGTCAGCGCGTATCGCAGCGATTTTGATCCAGTGCTGAATTAAACTGTATTCGGCATTTATAATTTGATATTCAGACACACAATGACCTTTTTCCTCTAACATTGACCGAATGAGTGCTCCACTTTTGTCATCTTCATACGAACAAGAATCTGTTACAGTTAAAATCATACAACGAATGCTCTTTGTCACCTGTTCACAGTGTTCTTCCATCATCGTCATTTATTTATAGCCTCCTCTAAAAGTAGTGTTCAAAAAAGGATTAAACAAGCGGTTTAACAGATCGTTTTTTGAACATTCTTTCTCATTCCTTCAATTATCGTACCATAGCCTGTTGGTTCTGTTACCTAATGTTGTCAAATAATTGGTACGACGCTCAAAAAGTGATAGATAGCAAGGGTTTTCAAACTGACCCCATCTAAGGGGAGATAAGACATGATAATCCGCGATAACGCCTGAATATGAGCATTGAAAGATAAACTAACAAGGGCCAAACATTTGTCCATACAAAAGAGCAGAGGATTGACACCCCTACTCTAACTTTTCATCAACGTACCTAACGTACACTGAAAAATGATTTTAATTTAGCAAACATCCCTTTTTGCTCATCTAAAGACATAAGTGGAACGGTTTCACCCAAGATTCTTCTAGCTATATTACGGTAAGCGATTGATGCTTTGCTTGTTGTGTGCAACGCAATAGGCTCACCCTTATTCGAGTGTTTAATCACCTCATCATCATCCACTACAATCCCAATAAGATCAATAGCGAGAATCGATGCAATCTCATCGACATCAAGCATGTCTCCATTCTTCATCATATGACCACGTATCCGGTTCACGACGAGTTTCGGAGACTCTACATCTTCTTGCTCCAACAATCCAATGATACGGTCAGCATCACGAACAGCTGATATTTCAGGAGTCGTGACCACTATTGCACGATCAGCCCCTGCAACAGCATTTTTAAAGCCTTGTTCGATTCCAGCAGGACAGTCAATAATGACATAGTCATACTCTTGTTTCAGCTCTTCAATCAACGTTTTCATCTGTTCCGGTTGAACAGCTGATTTATCTTTTGTTTGCGCAGCTGGCAGTAGGTATAAGCAATCAAAACGCTTGTCCTTAATCAGAGCTTGCTTCAGCTTACAACGGCCCTCTGTTACATCAACGAGGTCATATATAATTCGATTTTCAAGACCCATGACAACATCAAGATTGCGGAGCCCAATGTCTGTATCCACTAAGCAAATTTTCTTCCCCGAAAGTGCAAGGGCTGTGCCAATATTAGCAGACGTCGTTGTTTTTCCGACGCCACCCTTTCCACTTGTAATGACGATTGCCTCTCCCACGTTGATGACCCCTTTCTAAAGTTCTTACATTAATTCATGCCTAACAGCTGCAACGGTGTCACTTTGGTAAACTCAAGTAAAGTTTGCTCACCGTTATTTAGGATTTCATTTTATTAGCTATATTTTCATGTGACTATTAATAGAATAATATTGTGTTTGCTATAGTGTTTGCAATGGCTACGTACGCTGCGCGCCTGTTCGAGAAGTTCGCTCAAACAGGCTTAAGATCCTGGTAACGGCTTCGCTCATTGCTTCAGGATTTTCAAAAGGTGAAAATCTCTTAAACAAGCAACTGTGTTTCGTTTTTTGAGAGCTCTGGATGTGATTGTACGAGCTGCTGAACTCTTCCCATATAAAATGATCGTTGTTCATCTAGAAACACACCCGACATCATTTTTTCATTGTCCTTCTTTGCTTCAAAGTGCATGATCTCATCTGCAATTCTTAATTGAGAGGGGGCTAATACAGAAGCGGAGATGACGGCGTTAGCATCGCCTTCAAACCCAGCATGAGCAATACCACGTAAAGCTCCCAATACATAAATGTTTCCCGTCGCCATAAGCGTTCCCCCAGGATTGACATCGCCAATTAAAAGAACATCGCCCACGACCTTTAACACTTGTCCAGAACGTATGATTCGCATTAACGTCACGGTTTGCGATTCTTGACGCAACTTTTCTGATTCTTCTTTTGATAGAACACGAGATTCAAATTGTTCCACAGCGAGGTTGCGCCCGTTCGTAATTATATTTTCTAGTTCATCTCGCTGGTAGTCTTGAAGAAAACGATAACCAATATCCACTTTGACTAACACATCAGGACCTTCTGATTGTTGATAGTGCTTGGACGAAAGTTTCTCAATTAATTCCTCCACTAGACTTTCATAAGAACAACAATCGTCTAATAAAAAAATCAAACCTTCTTTCGTCCCTTTTATCGTAACATTTTGCTTTTTTTGAACCATAATTATGTCCACCTCAGCCTCAAACACCTTCGTCACTCGTCCGAATTCAATTGCTAATACCCGAGTAAATCGAAAAACAGTGATGATACGTTTATTCAACATGATACTACTTAAACCCTTCTTCATTGAAGAAGAAAAAGAAAAATCATTTACTATTTTGTCGTAATTTATCTTTCACGCAGACTCGCTTGACTGCTAACATGCGAGATTAGTTTTTTAACTGGATAATAAATGATAACCGCGAAAGCAAAATTCAAAACAAGCCCTGGTAAGAAACGCTCGTAAAAGAAAGCATTTGCCGGTAAACTCGTTATACCGATTAATTTATATAAGCCAAATTGATAATATTCAAAGAAAGCGACCGCAGCGAGCATAAGAATTAAATGAAATAACAAAGAATCCTGAATCTGCTTATATGTATAGGCAAATGCATAGCCAATAAAACCAAAGCCAAACAAATAAACACCTAGTAACTGGGTATAGACAATGTCATACATCAGTCCAAAGGCTAATCCATAAACCAAACTGCTAAAACGTCCAAAATGAATTCCTATGAAAACCATCATCACAACAACAAATCGTGGTACAAGCGTAACATCAATTTCATTATTAGACAGTGTCACCAACTGAAAAATCGTTCCTTCTATCACAAGTAAACTAAAAACAAGTGTTGGGATATAGAAACGACTCACGATGGTTCCTCCTCAAGTAAGGCTGGGTCTAAAGATGTACTCGTCCGTTCAATGATATACACATAGTCTAAAGCAAAAAAATCAGCGGTTGGTCTAATATAAGCGTTTTGCGTTAACCCATATTCATCCGGCTCCACCCGTACAATTTCTCCTAAGAGCAAACCACTTGGGTAAACGCCACCTTTACCGGATGTAACAACCATTTGTTCTTCTTCAATCTCTGCCGCTAAATCAATTTTCCTCATGATCAGCAAACCTAAATCTTCATCATAGCCTTCAATAAAACCATACTCCGGCTGATCCATTGAGATCATCGCCGAAACACGATTGGTACGATCATTATCCGACAACAGTTGAATTCGAGATGAGAACTCACTTACTGTCTTAACTTTACCAATAAGACCACCTTTTGAATCAATGACAGCCATATTCGATTGAATGCCATGTTCAGATCCGCGATTTAATCCAATGTATTTATTCCAACGATCCGGATTTCTATGAATCACGACAGCTGATCTCATTAAATAATCATTTAAACTCTCATCTAAATCAACCATGTCTCTTAATGTGTTATTCTCATTTCTAAGTAAATTACGTTCTACAGAAATTTGAGCATATTCATCAAGTCTTGCTTTTAATAACCTATTTTCCTCGTAGATATGTTGGATATCCCGAACATTTTCAAAGAAACCCGCAATAGCGTATGCGGGTTTCGTAAAAATGGTTTGCACCCATCCAACAGCGTCTCTAATCACTTGTTCTGGTCCTGTAATTTGCTCGCGATCTGTACGAGAATAACCGATTAGTGCAACCAAAATAATGATACTGACGAGAAGAATAATTAGTTTTTTGTTTGAAAAGAAGGACGGCATGCCTTACACCTACTTACCATTTTCGATCAGAGCGCGATGTAATTCCCGCCCTTGAACGAAATAGATGAAGATTTTCAAGCGCTCTTCCTGTACCAATTGCTACACAATCTAACGGGTTTTCTGCAACTAGAACAGGCATGTTTGTTTCATCAGCTAAAACACGATCAAGATTACGTAGTAAAGCTCCCCCACCTGTTAATACTATTCCACGATCCATAATATCAGCAGCAAGTTCAGGAGGAGATTGTTCAAGTGTATTTTTCACCGCTTCGATAATCGTCGTTACCGTATCCGCAAGAGCTCCAGCAATTTCCTCGGCTGACACTGTAATCGTCTTTGGTAATCCAGTTAGTAAATCACGCCCACGGATATCCATGTCATCGACGCCTTCAGGTGCACCAGCAGAACCAATTTCCAGCTTTAAGGCTTCTGACGTTCTTTCTCCAATCATTAAGTTGTATTTCTTTTTAACATATTGGATAATCGCTTCATCCATTTCATCACCAGCCACTCGGATCGATTGACTCGTAACGATACCACCTAGAGAAATAATAGCAACTTCTGTTGTTCCTCCACCGATATCGACGACCATACTTCCTGTTGGCTCCCATACTGGAAGATCTGCTCCAATTGCTGCTGCAAAAGGCTCCTCTAATGTGTAAGCTTCTTTTGCACCAGCTTGCTTCGTTGCATCTTCAACCGCACGCTTTTCAACCGCAGTAATTCCAGATGGCACACAAACCATAACGGAAGGCTTACGCGTAAAAATAGAACGATTTTTCAAAGCTTGACGAATAAAATATTTTAACATCGTTGCGGTTGTATCAAAATCAGCAATAACCCCGTCTTTCATCGGACGGACTGCAACTATATTTCCTGGTGTACGACCAATCATGTTTTTTGCATCGTTACCTACAGCTTCAATTGAGCCTGTATCTGTTCTAAGTGCCACAACCGACGGTTCACGAACGACGATCCCTTTACTCTTTACATACACAAGCGTGTTTGCTGTTCCTAAGTCAATTCCTATATCTTTTGAGAACCCACCAAACATCTATGTATCTCCCTTCATACAAAACCAAAATCATAAGCTTCATTATATCGAATAACTGATAAAAAAAATAGCCTTAAGTTCCCCAAGTTTTATTAAATTCCCCTAACAAACAAAAAAAGTAACAAACTTATGTTACCATTCTCATCCGTCAATCGCTATCCCTCAAACTGCACGGTCTTTAATAAGATTCTATTTGGTGTCTATTATATTATATGACGTACCCTTGCTCCTTCAGACTTACAAACTTTCGGTCACCGATAATAATATGATCGAGTAACTCAATCCCTAATAATTTTCCCGCTTCCGCCAAACGCTTCGTTACTTCAATATCTTCACGACTTGGGGTTGGATCCCCGGAAGGATGATTATGCAGACAAATAACAGAAGCAGCAGATCGTCTAAATGCCTCTTTGAAAATTTCACGTGGATGACAAATGCTCGCATTTAAACTACCGATGAAAACCGTTTTCCGGTGAAGCACTTGATTTTTTGTGTTCAGATAGAGACAATCAAAATGCTCCTGATGCAGAAAACGCATATCTTCCATCACATAATTGGATACATCTTCAGGAGACCTGATCACGTATCTCTCTTCAGGTTGCAGACTATGGATTCTTCTCCCAAGCTCAATTGCGGCAGAAAGCTCGACCGCCTTTGCCGCGCCTATTCCCTTAATCGTACATAGCTCTTCGATGGCGGCTTCTTTTAACAAAAGCAAACCATCAAATTTCGCCAACACTCGTTGCGCAACTTGTAACACGGATTCCTGCTTCGTACCACTTCGAAGCAAGATCGCAAGAATCTCTTGATTCGATAAAGCAAGAGGCCCTTCTTGTAACAAGCGCTCTCGCGGTCTTTCACGTTCGGGAACATCACGTATGAGGAAAGAGTGCAATGATTCCGCTCCTTTCTATCATGGACAAATTGAGGAGATTTTATCAACTATTTACATGTTGGGATGAATCCCTTTTTTTCGTAATTCCCTCATTGTTTTCGCTAACGGCAAACCAACAACTGTATAGTAATCACCAATAATTTGCTTCACTAAATAAGCACCGAAGCCTTGAATCCCGTAACTACCTGCTTTATCAAAAGGTTCCTTACTACGGAGATACATCGCGATGTCCTCATCAGATAAAGAATAAAATTTTACATCTGTTTTTTCAAAAAAGGTTTCGATTCCTTCCGCGGAACAAATCGCGACACCGGTATACACACTATGGGTTTGACCAGACAAGCTTTGCAACATTACTTTCGCATCTTGTTCATCACGAGGCTTTCCAAGGATCAAATCTCCAAATGCAACAACCGTATCTGCACCAAGGACAATCATGTCTTTATTTTGCAACCAAACATTCTTTGCCTTTTGAAAAGCTAATTGCTCGACCACTTCTGCTGGAGTCAATCCCTCCTCTACTTTTTCTTCGACTGTGCTTGTTTGAATTTCAAAGGAATAATGGGCTTGCTGCAAAAGTTCTTTGCGCCTCGGGGAACCTGAGGCTAAAATGAAAGATTTCATGAAGGGGTCACCTCTACAATCGTTTTCTTCTATTGTACAGGTTCAAAAATAGAATACCAAATCCTAATTGCTACCACTATAAGTGTGTGAGGAATGGTAACAGAATCTGTTTTCAGAAATTGACTTTCCCGTTAATAATTGATTGAATTCAGATTACAAAAGACTCAAGATTAGTAATCCACCTCTTCAAAAATATAAAGATCTACATCTTATCGATAAAGTTGAAAAAAGCTACTGAAACAGTTTGTTCAGCAGCTTTCTATTCCGTTCCTATTGCAACGCTTTAATAACTTGTTCATAACTAACCAAAGCATCTAATAGCGCTTGCTGAGACTTCCAGAGTGCCTCTTGTTCAGAAGAGCTTCGGTATTCCTTGAGCATTTCTCCAGCTAGTACTAAGTGGTCTCCCATCGCTAGCGCATGTTGCTGAGATTCACCAGTTAAATGACTGAAGGCTTGATCACGCTCGGCTCGTAAAGCACTCGCCTCGTCTTCAATTTGCTTGACGCGATTTTCTGTAATAAGAGAGCCTCCACTTAAGCCATCAACCGATAATTGAAGAACTTCTTTGTAATGAGAAATCGCATTTGCAAACCAGACTGATGTTTCTTCTGTTTGTCCTGAAACGGATTGCCCATCGATTCGGTACGTTTTCAAATAGGTTTCTTGTCCATATCCCGTATACAAATCACTTATTTTTTTTGCCTGGGCACGGTCGCCTCCCGCTCCAATAAACATATAAATCGGATCCGTTCCCTGTGTTAAGGTTCCTGGTAAGCCTTGTTCATGAATTCTGGCGACGACCTCTTCTCCTTTCGCCATTTCCGTAAAAGCGCCACCTTGTACGATCTCTAACGTAAGAGTGGGAAAATTTCCACCTTCTGCAAAAGCGGGAATTGCTTCGTCTATCGTTGTTTCTCCACCATCAACAATCGAAACATTGTTCCCCGTAAAAACTGTGAGAACCATCGTCCCTAACCCGAGTCCGACTACAATAGCAGAGAAAATCGCAGCTATTAGGATGAACGGAATCTTCGGTGTCCTCACACCGCTTAACGGTTTTTTCTTACGTTTATATGGAAGTTTTGGGCTTTTATCGCGATTTCCATCGTCCCAAAAAGGTTGTCCATTCCGTTTTCGTTCCTCATGTCTTCTTCCAAAGTCAATAATATTATCTGGTTGGGGAATGATTTCTGATGCTTCACTTTCATCATGCTCACGGGCTGCGACAATTTCTTTTGAAACATCGTGTTCTTTTAACAAATCTGGATCGACTTCTAGCTTGTCCTGAGTCAATTCTTTAACCGACTGTTCCTTTCCATTTAGTCGCACCAATATTCTGTATTTATCCTGATTCATGTAAATCACTCCTTCCCTCTACCACTGCTTATACTCTTATTCTATTATTTTACTCTCTTAGATAGAACAATTTGGGCAAAGAAGTTAATATTTTTTTGAGTTTCCCCTTCATTCTATTTCTGTATACGAAAAAAAGAACAAGACGGTTATTGTCTTGTTCTTTTTTTAGCCACCGAAGTTATCATAGATCGAGAACATTGGTAGAATTGCTGCTAGGACTATCGTACCCACGATAACCCCTAACATCACAATCATCAATGGCTCAATAATCGAACTCATCCGAGCGGCCATTTGCTCCACTTCGTCTTCATAAAAGTCTGCTACCTTTTCAAGCATCGTATCAAGCTGACCGGTTTCTTCACCGACCTTAACCATGTGACTAACAAGCTTTGGAAAGACCCAACTCTTGCTTAATGGCAAAGACAGGCTTTCTCCCGCACGTAGCGATTCTTTCAACTCATTGATTACCTTCTTCACTACTTCATTCTCAGCAATTTCCGAACTCATCGTCAAAGTTTGAAACACAGGTACGGAACTAGCGAATAATGAAGCCATTGTTCGCGTTACTCGTGCTAGAATTGTTTTTTGTGCCAATAAACCAAACACGGGAACGTTTAGTTTGGCATAATCTAGCATGTAGCGTCCCTTTAGATTTCTCTTAATCGCAACGACAAACAACGTAGCAATATACCATTGATGAATGAGAAAGTCAGATAGCGCCATAACCACTTTCGTTGGAAAAGGAATTGCTCCACCCATCGAAGTTAAATTCGCTAGTAAACTTGGCAACACAACCGTTAAAAGGATAACCACTAACTGCTTCACCGCCGTTACAAACTCAATGGCATTCTTCTTTTCAATCCCATCTTCACCATCCATGCTCACATTCGCAACCACAACCTTCACTTGATTAAACGAATCATGATCAGTCTCACTTACTGTTAGTTCAACCATTTGATTTTTCTCAAGCTTAAACTCACTCTCAAAATCAAAGTCGAGTGGTTCATAACCATCGCATATTCTCGTAACCTCACTAGCGCAATACACACGTTCACTATTATCAGAATTTCGATCTACTTTATAAATACCAGCATTGATTCGTACCTTCTCAATCACTTCCTGGCAATATATAGATTGGTTGATCCTTTCTCATTGGACGCAGTTCTAACCGAAGTCCCCATCATAATTGTTAATAATGGGATCAAAACAATTCCTAAGATCACAATCGCCACTAACAACTCAACGAGCGTCAACCCTTTCTCATCTTTCATTCTACTCACCCTAACCACAATCCGATATACCAATCCCAGATTTCAAGCCCGAAAAGATAAGCGACGAGCGTCCCGATGAAGATAAATGGACCAAAAGCTATCGGTTGTTTTCTTTTTACCATTCCAGTTAACATCAACAAAGAACCAACAACAGCACCGAAAAAGGAGGCAAGCATTAGACTCATGACCGTCATCCAAGGCCCAAGCGCAACCCCAATCGCTGCATAAAGCTTTATATCACCACCACCCATACCGCCACGGCTAACAACCGCAATTAATAGTAACAATACAAAACCAACAACCCCACCCAATAGATACAACCAAAATGGTTCGGTTCCGATAAAAAGACGTGTAATTAAAAGAATACCTATCGCTGGTAACGTGATTACATCTAAGATAAGTTGTTCGCGAATATCTGTAAGAACAGCTAGGATAAGAACCATGGTAATGATAACTGCAGGTATTAATTCTAACTCAAGACCAATAAATTTATAGACAATGAAGAGCGATGAAGCTGTTAACAGTTCAACGAATGGGTATAACGGGGAGATTTTCGAGTTGCAATACCGACATTTGCCTTTTAAGAAAAGATAGCTGAAGACAGGTACTAGGTCTAATACAGACAGTTTGTGTTTGCAGTTTGGGCAGTTTGATGGAGGGAAAGCAATCGATTCTTTTTTTAGTACACGGATGGATACTACGTTGAAGAAGCTCCCTAGTATCAAAGCTATTAAAATAATGTAGGCGTCGAGTAATAGCAATGTGATCTTCCCTTCTCAATTTTGTTTTTTTTAAAAAGCTGTCGCCAAAAAAATTGCGACAGCTTTTTAAATATCAGTTGTTTAATTATTCTACTTTTACTATTCCATCAGCTGTTACAGTCACTGTATAACCATCGTCCCCAGGCCAAGTTGAAAGATATTCAGGTACCAAATGCGTTTTACCAATATCAGTTTTATTTGAAGGCACACTGTCATCCGTTATTATAAAACGATTGACTGCATCTTGAACTATTTGTTCATTTCTTTCTCTTGCGGCCTCCTCAGCCTCTGATTGATTACTCATAACCATCGGAATCGTAATCGTAATCGCCGCAATTATCCCCAAAATAACGACAACAACCAATAACTCAATCAGCGTTAACCTCTTCTGATTTTTCATCAAACTTTTTTGAATAAGTTTTCTAATCTTTCCTATCTCCTTAATTTTGTATTTTCGTTTAAGTCAAGTGCCAATATTTAGAATCAAGCCCTTACAACTAAAATAATGGTAAAAATACCCTTATATAGATCAATAAGAAATAAAAAAAGCCTCTTAATCTCTACAAAATTATTAGTAGATTTTTAAAAGGCCTGTTGCACCAGTTGCTCGATACAACTAAGGCGCTCACATAAAAAGTCGTATGTCCATGCATTCCATCTAAATACTCATTTCTTGTCTTTATTTTAAGATGATAGAGCCTAGGAGGTCAATAAAAATTCATCAACTTTCGACTTTATTCTACAAATGAATTCTCAAACTAAATAAATTTAATTTCATTTTCATCCATTAGGTTTAAAGACCTATATATGACGTATAACACAGTTAGCATTTTGTTGATCATTCCCGCTTAAGCGTTCATCGAAACATTAATTCTTTGGAAAGAGATCAAGATCTAACGGAATGAAAGTCATGCTATCACCTATTCACTACTGATATTGCACTTATGTTCTAATCAAACTCTTCCAGTATTCTCTTACTTTAGAAATAAAATATAGTGAACCACATATAATCAACACTTCATCTTTTTTTATTGCTTGTAACTCTTCGTTAAGAGCCTGCTCCCAGTCTTCGTTGTATCTCTTGCGAACTACTAGGGCTTGTGTCCAAAGGTCTACCGCTATTGCTGCACGTTCAAAGTCAAAACTCGTAAATGTAAAGGTAGCGTCTTGCTTGATAAAAGGTTGAAGTAGGATATTCATGTCTTTTTCCTTCGTTGCAGCTACTAGAAAACGATAGCGTTTCATTGGGTAATGTTGCTGAAGCGTTCTCGCTAACGCTTCCATGCCTTCTTTATTATGGGCGCCATCTAGGATCACAAGCGGTTCTTTTTGTATTCGTTCAAATCGACCAGGCCACGTTGTTGCATGTAGACCTTTTTCAATGTGTTCTGTTTCAACCTTGAATGTATTCACATTCTTTAAAACCTCTAAAGTACAGATCGCCACAGCCGCGTTTTCTCGTTGATGCGGCCCAGGCATTTGGATCGTGACATCAAAAGCCTCGTGACCGATTTGTTCATAGGTGAACACTTGTTTTTCTTCGCTTTTCGTAACGAGCGTTTCTTTGAACGCTTGTCTTAATTGATAGAGTGGAGCTTCTTTTTGTTTTGCTATATGTGTAATGGCTGCTTGTGCTTCATTTTGAGAAACGCCAGAAATAATAGGTATATTGGGCTTAATAATACCTGCTTTTTCAGTCGCAATTTCAGCAAGACTCGTTCCTAATATATGCATATGATCGAAGCCAATCGATGTAATGACTGAAAGCATCGGTGTAATGACATTAGTAGAATCTAATCGACCACCTAAGCCCACCTCAATTAGAACAATATCTGGCTTTGCTATATGTGCAAAGTAATCCAATGCAATCGTTGTAATGACCTCGAATTCTGTTGGGCTACCGATATCTGACTCCCATAATTCCTCGACTAATGGTTGAATGCGTGCGGCACATGAGATCAGAGCATTCTCTGGTATTGGGGTTCCATTTATGCAGATTCTGTCCTCAAACCATTCAAGCGAAGGGGACGTAAACGTTCCAACATTGTAACCAGCTTCTATTAAGACATGCTTTAAAAAGCTTACTGTAGAGCCTTTTCCATTTGTTCCGGCTATATGAATGGTTTTAAGCTTCTTTTCTGGATGCTCTAAACGCTGCAACATCCACTCCATCCGTTCTAAACCTGGTTTTATCCCAAATGGCAGCAATCCTTGTATCCACTCGATGACTTCTGCTCCATTTTTCATTGCGTACCTCCTGATCACCTACTCTATCTAGCTAATTATAATTTTATCTTAGAATCTTGTCGAAAGAAAGAGATTGTTCACCTTGATATCCTGTTAGAAAATACCAAGCACGAGAAAAGAGGTAAAAAATGAGCTCTAACCTCTTAAATCTGTTATTCTGTGCTATATTGATCGTATTCAGACCACAGCTACCCTTTGGGCTATCTCATCTTTCTCATTTTCTTTAATTAATGTGAGGTAGCGTCTAATATAATCGTCGTTTCCCCATCAACGGCTTCTTTAGTGTACACCGTCATCCATTCTCTTAAATCAATTTATTTGTTAGCTCACTCTCACTTTATACAAACACCCGTGTCCATATAATTTCATACATTCTCGTATTGCAGATTCTTCCTTATTAATAATTGTTGTCCAAGCTCCGCCATAGCAGATATCTCCAACAAAGCAGGTCTTTACCCACTTATAACATAGAGTGATCATAATTAGTCTTTAGTTGCGTAAATTGGAAATTTTTATTTTATTTCCATAAAAAGAGACCCTACTTCTCGGTAAGGTCTCTTCTCCTATATGAAGTCTTCTTTTTAGCAACTTCGAATCGTAATTCAGCAGCTTTTTATTAATTCGTCAACTTTTGGACTTTTTCTGGCAACTTCAGCGTTTTTTTTAGCAACTTATCACTCAGCACTGATTTATCCACAGGTTTATGACTTCAGCTCCGCGATCCGTTCTTGTACCGTTTCACGTTTCGAAATATAATCTGCTTGCTTCGCTTTTTCTTCTTCGATCACGTTTTCAGGAGCCTTTGCAATGAAGCCTTTGTTACCTAGTTTCTTGTCTACGCGCTCTACTTCTTTATTAAGCTTCTCAAGCTCTTTTTCAAGGCGAGCTATTTCAGCATCAAGGTCAAGTAGACCGGCTAATGGGAGGAATAACTCCACACCGGATAAAACTTGTGACATCGATTTTTCTGGTGTCGCCACATCTTTAGCAATCGTTAGCTTACTTGGATTACAAAATTTTTCAATATAGCTTTGTCCACGAGTTAATTTGGATAGAACTTTATCGTCTTTTGCTCGAACTAAAAGCTCGATTTGCTTGCTCATCGGAACATTCAACTCCGCTCTTGTATTACGAACAGAACGAATAATATCTTTTAAGATCTCCATATCTTCGACAGCATCTCCGAAGATCAGCTCTTCTTTCTTCTCTGGCCATGCTGCTACAGTAATTGATTCGCCTTTATGCGGCAAATGCTGCCAAATTTCCTCGGTAATAAACGGCATCATTGGGTGAAGAAGGCGCATCGTCTGGTCAAGTACGTAAGCTAGGACAGATCTTGTCATTTTCTTTGCCGCTTCGTCTTCGCCGTATAATGGTAGTTTCGCCATTTCAATGTACCAATCACAGAGATCATCCCAAATGAAGTTGTAAAGCACTCGTCCAACTTCACCAAACTCATAGGCGTCAATTAAGCGCGTCACATCAGCGATTGTTTCCTGAAGACGGGTTAAGATCCACTTGTCGGCAATCGTCTTTTCACCTGTTAAATCAATTTCCTCGTATGTTAAGCCTTCCATGTTCATTAAAGCAAAACGAGAGGCATTCCAGATCTTATTTCCGAAATTCCAAGTTGATTCGACTTTTCCCCAGTAAAAGCGCAGGTCATTTCCCGGGGAACTGCCGGTAGATAAGAAGAATCGCAATGAATCTGCTCCATATTTGTCGATAACATCCATTGGATCCACGCCGTTACCAAGCGATTTGCTCATTTTCCTACCTTCTGAATCACGAACGAGACCATGAATCAGCACGTCATCAAACGGTCTTTTCCCTGTGAACTCGAGTCCTTGGAATATCATGCGAGATACCCAGAAGAAAATAATGTCGTACCCAGTTACGAGAACATTCGTTGAATAGAAGCGCTCGTAATCTGATGAAGATTCATCTGGCCAACCCATTGTTGAAAACGGCCAAAGCGCTGAACTGAACCAAGTATCTAGAACATCGTTATCTTGGTTCCAATTTTCTGCGTCTTCTGGAGCTTCGTGACCAACATAAACTTCCCCCGTTTCCTTATGGTACCAAGCTGGAATTCGGTGTCCCCACCATAATTGTCTGGAAATACACCAGTCTCTAATGTTTTCCATCCAACGTAAATACGTTTTTTCAAAGCGGTCTGGGACGAAGTTAACCTTTTCTTCTGATTTTTGTAGATCAATCGCTTGATCAGCTAGTGGCTGCATTTTGACAAACCATTGTGTAGAAAGATACGGTTCCACAACTGCCCCACTTCGTTCAGAGTGACCGACTGAATGCATATGATCTTCAATTTCGAAAAGAACACCGGCATCTTGTAGGTCTTTTACAATCTGCTTACGACATTCAAAACGATCCATTCCGTTGTATTTGCCTGCTTTGTCATTCATTGTTCCGTCTTCGTTCATAACGAGAATACGAGTTAGATTGTGACGATTTCCAATTTCAAAGTCATTGGGATCATGAGCTGGTGTAATTTTCACAGCACCAGAACCAAATTCGATATCGACATAGTCATCGGCAACGATTGGAATTTCTCGGCCTGTGATTGGAAGAGTGACTGTTTTACCAATTAAATGCTTGTAGCGCTCATCTTCTGGGTGAACGGCAACGGCTGTATCACCGAGCATTGTTTCTGGACGTGTCGTCGCAACTTCTATCTGACCGCTACCATCTGTTAAAGGGTAATTCATATGATAGAACGCACCTTGAACATCTTGATAGATTACTTCAATATCAGAAAGCGCTGTTTTCGTTTGCGGATCCCAGTTAATGATGTATTCACCGCGATAAATTAACCCTTTTTCATAAAGCTTAACAAATACTTCTCGAACCGCTTTCGACAAGCCTTCATCTAATGTGAAACGCTCACGTGAGTAATCAAGAGAAAGACCCATTTTCGACCATTGGTTACGAATGAACGATGCATATTCTTCTTTCCATTCCCATGATTTTTCGATGAATTTTTCTCGTCCTAGATCATAGCGGCTTAAGCCCTCTTCTTTTAACTTGCCTTCTACTTTAGCTTGCGTCGCAATGCCCGCATGGTCCATACCTGGTAACCATAGGGTATCGTACCCTTGCATCCGTTTCACACGAGCTAAAATATCTTGAAGCGTCGTATCCCAAGCATGACCTAAGTGTAGTTTCCCTGTTACATTTGGCGGTGGAATCACAATCGAATAGGGTTGTTTTGCTTCATCCCCTTTTGCTTCAAAAAATTTTCCTTCTAACCAGTAGGAATACCATTTGGCTTCGGTTTCCTGTGGATTGTATTTCGTTGGCATTGTTGTTTGTTGTTGATCACTCATTGTTAGGTCCTCCTTAAAATATAAAAAAACCCCCTCCATCCAAAGGACGAAGAGAGTTACTTTCGCGGTACCACCTTTGTTTGCAACACAAATAAAAACCATGTTACACACTCAAACTGATAACGGTCAGTTGTCCGGCTAAGCTTACTAAAGTCATAGACCATTCAGCAAAGCAGCTCCTAGGTGACATTCAAATCGTACATCTTAAGAAATCTTTCAGCTATTGATTTCTCTCTCTTAAAGGTTCCGATTTTACTCTTCCTATTCTATGCATTCGTTTATTGTGGTTTTATTCTACTCCGAATCGGGTTCATTCGTCAATAAGAGCATGACCGATTTTTGATATTTATATACGTTATTCATTTTAAATAAACAGATACCTAAGAGCTTGCACAACAAGTAGGTTCTTAACATACGTTATAAGAGAATAGTTTTAAAGAAAGAGGAGGTGCTCTGATGAAACGTCGCTTCCGTCGTTTTTACAATCCTTATCACCGTCCAAGTTGGTGGTTGCGTATTAAGGCCGTGTTCGGTCAAATCTTACTTCCCCTCATTTGTTTTCAGTTATTACGTACTCTTTTATTACCAACTACGTTTGATGTCATCTTACTAACGATCATGATCGTGCTGTATCTTTCGATTAGTCTTCGCCTTTTATAATAAAAAAAACGCCCTCTTTCAATAGAAAGAGAACGCTACTGTTGTGTTTGTGCTTGTTCAGGATCTGGCACAATAATCAGTTTTTGCGTCAGTCGCTGCACTCTGCGCATTGACGTTAAGCGTTTTTCAAGTCTTTGGACATGCTCATACTCTCTCATCGTTCCCTTGTTTGCGAGGTAAGCATCAACCGCGAAGCCAATTGGCTCTGGGAAATTTAAATAAGCACAGATTAGGTGCTTTTCTTCCTCTAGAAGCGGAAGATGTCGTTCATAACTATTAAACCATTGCAGTACTTCTTCTTCTACCCAATACGCATGACGGAAGCTGTATCGACAAAAACTGGCGATATCTCTTGAAGGTGTGTCTAAACCTGCTCTTTCAAAGTTTAACAGCAATGGTTCGTTATCTCGAGTAAAACAAGTATGAGAGCGGTTCAAACGACCGTGACAAAGCACAGTTCGGTATTTTTTCTTTTCCAAGCAAAGTTCATACCACTTTATCAAATGGTGTTTTGCAGTTTCTGCCATTTGATCTAGCATATGGGCATGGGTGATAAATGTTAGTTCAAAAGGTGACATATATGTTTTCTGTTCTGCTTGGTCGGCAAAACGATTCAATTCAAGCCTGCGCATTTCCCAACGACGAAGAAGTTGTTGATACGATTCCTCGACATTTTCCTTCACAAAGGATTGGGTTTTAACCGTAAGTCGATGGATCACTCCGAGCTGCGAGGCAAGCTTTTGTTCTTGTGATTCTCTTGCTGTGTATTCTAGGGGCTCGATCCACGGCATGAGATAATACGTATGGGTACCGGTGTGGATCGTATATTCTCCGTACTTCGTTGGTAGAATCGGAACCGCTTGTTTATAGCCTAGTTTTGTTAATCTCCGTAACGCATGGATAAAGCCGTCTGAGTGCTCCTTCGTCATCGTTGTTTCTTTTAACGCAAACACGCCTTGGTTTGTCGTTACTTTTTTTACTTTCCCGCGGTCTTCAATCGATTGTGGATACAAATCATAGTAAAAAAGCACAGAATCATAGGGTGATTGAGTTTGCATCATAGGGTAACCACCTTCTTTTTCTTATCAATTAATGCACTCATTTCTTGAACAAGTGCTTTGGAATGCTCCCATTCTTTTGAAACGAGATCTATAGTTTCCGTTAGTTGAGTGTTTGTTGGATCCTCAGCTAAAACTTGAACAAGATGATCAAGTTCGTATGGCTTCACACATTCTGCTAAAAGAAGAATTGATTGCTCTCTAGTCATGGATTCATTTTCTAACAGTTCAGATAGCATTTGATGTAACGAATCTTTTCCAAATCGATCTAGACAGTTTACAAGAAAAGAACGCATTGAATAATAACCGCGTTCTGGATAGTCCATTGACCCAAACCAAATAAAAACTTGGTGAATCATTTTCGCTTGATCGCTTGATGTCACCGGATCGAGTAAAGGGAACGGTACACCTTTCAAACCCGCTTCTAAAGCCTTTGCCTTTGTCAATCTAACTTCTGACTCCTTTAACATAGATTGAATGAGTGATTGTTGTTCTTCCTTAAATGAAGGCAGATACTCTTGAACTTGTTGAAAGAGTGGCTCTTTCAATTCGGTTGGTTGGACGTTTCCATTTGCTCGAATGCCGTAATCAATCATGGTCCCAATCATGCGGCCAATCTTTTTCTCCGAAGGATTAGGACGGAAGCTTGAGTCCACTTCATCATGAACCGTGACCCAACCATCCTTCCATTCGATCTGAGCCTCTTGATCCTTGTTTCTAATCATTCTGTCGGCTATCATATATGGCGTGACACTGCAACTGTCACGCCATGCTATATGCCAATCAAGAAGCGCTTTATCTGACCAGTAGCGCAACCTTTTTCGCCCTAACTCAGTTTCAATTAATGCTTCGTTGACAAACTTCACTTTTTGCCACTGATACTGTCCCTTGAGCCAATCCAACAATTCCATAAGAGCTCTCCTTTTTAAGATTCAACCTTAACAGGTATATAAAGGATTTGACCTTCTTCTACTTGCTCCCCTTGCAAGTTATTCATCCTTACTAGTTGACTCGTGCTGATTTTATACCTGTCGGCAATCGTATCTAAAGATTCATTTTCTTGAATAATACACATTCTCCATTTCGAAAATCTCTCTTCTCCTTTTGATAACATCTTCGTTAAGTAAAGTGCATTTTCTTCTCGAGGTGTCAGCGGCTTTGAATCAGCTTCTTCAGAATCAATTTTTTCTTTTACAACAGCTGGAGTTGCCATTTGTTTTAAAGGAGCTATATTAATTTTGGTTTCCTGCTTAGCCAGTGGAATTTCTCTAACCTCTTCGGGAACATCTTCGACTGCTTCAAGGTCGTCCTCAACGTCCTCGACCTCCTCAACCTCTTCTGCTTCCTCTTGTTCTTCTGCTTCGGCTCTTATTTCTTCAAGCTCTTCTGTTTCTACTGATTCCTCAAATGTGTCATCATAAGGCGACTCATTCGTTGGCAATGTTGGTTCCTCCTGTTCTGGTTGAGTGAATCTTGATGAAGGAGATGTTACCGCCTCTGATTTCGGTTCTTCCACCGGCATAGCTGGTGGTTGTTGAGGAGGCAAGTCTCTAGAAAAAGGCTGGTAATTTGTCTTCGATCTTTGAAATGGAATCGGTGTTGGTTCATGTAACCGTGTAGATGCTGGTGCTTCCGGTTCTGAACGTTTTCTTGCTTCAAATGAAAACGCGGTTGGCACCGATTCAAGTTTATTTGGTGCTTCTTCTGCTTTTTCTACTTTTTCTTTTTTTTCAACTCGTTTATCAGGTTGGTCAATCTGTTGTGTCATACCACTAATGCTGATATCAGCGGTTAATTGGATACAACTTTTTTCTGGTAGATCGTAATCAAATGACTCTACTTGCACATACACATCATCTAAATTCTGAATGCGACTAATTGGAATCGTCACATCAATTGGAAAGAAATGTTTGATCTCACCTGTTCCATCTGAAGAAACCTTAATATCCTCAGCTGAGCGAAAAGAAACTAGCTCTTCTAATGAACCACTATTTACATCAACTGCTGTATCGTTACCGGAAGAACGGTATTCTCCAACGAGACGTAAACCACCCTTGATATAAACATGATGATCTTTTTCTTCAATCACAATTTCTGGCTCTAAGGACATTCCAAGAATCTCCTCTACCTCTTGACCTTTATTTAACCAAACCGATTCCTCAATCGAAAATGATAACTTAGACGGGTGTTCTTGTGTCACGTTGCATTCCTCCTCATTATAATCTCTAACTTCTGCTACGTTCATAGTCAGTACAATATCACTCTATGACAAGTTGTTTGGAAATATGCTAGTGGAAGAAAAAAAGCAAAGATTTTTCTAATAAGCTTCCATTACTTTTATGGGGATCAGCTTGCTCTATATTTGTTTGGCTTCACTATAAAAACGATAAGGTTTTCTAGCTCGATGATCGATGGGAATTTACAATACGCTTTTTACATTGAAAGTTTCGCTGATACCATATTTAAAACCGCAATTTATGCCTATTCACTGTTATATTCAAAAATTCGTAATGAAAATCTCAACACCACCTTGAAGGGTTGCCGCCCGATCCGATAAAGTGCTTACATAGCTGCCGTTAAACGACTAGGCTCCAGCACTGTCAAAATCAGCTAAACTATATTTTTCACATCAAAAAAAGCCTGGTATGAGTAAAATCACTCATACCAGGCAACTATTTATTATTTCAACTTTGAAAACGCAACTTCAGCTGCAGCAATTGTTTGGTCGATATGCTCTTCTGTATGCTTTGTTGATAAAAACATTCCCTCAAATTGAGATGGTGGAAGGGAGATGCCTTGGTTGAGCATTTCTTGGAAGTAACGTGTGAAGAAATCCAAATTCGCTGTCGATGCTTTTTCAAAGTTTATGACTTTTTCATCTGTAAAGAAAAAGCCTACCATTGACCCTGCACGATTAATCGAATGAGGAACTTCATATTTAGTTGCTGCTTCGGAAAGCCCCATTGCAAGACGCTCTGCTAGTACTTCAAAGCGCTCATAATCAGCTGGTGTTAACTGTGATAGCGTTTCATAGCCAGCTGTCATCGCAAGTGGGTTTCCAGAAAGGGTTCCAGCTTGATAAATCGGTCCAGCTGGGGCAATTTGCTCCATGATTTCACGCTTACCACCATATGCGCCAACCGGTAAGCCTCCACCGATTACTTTTCCTAAACAAGTAAGGTCAGGTGTCACACCAAACTTCCCTTGTGCACAGTTATAGCCCACGCGGAAACCCGTCATGACTTCATCAAAGATTAGGAGCGTTCCGTTTTCTTCCGTGATTCGTCTTAACTCTTCAAGGAATCCTGACTCAGGTGGAACAACACCCATGTTTCCAGCTACTGGCTCAACAATTACACCAGCAAGGTCATCTCCAAAATTTTCAAAAGCATACCGTACACTTTCTATGTCATTGTAAGGTACGGTTAAAGTGTTTTGAGCGATTGATTCCGGTACACCAGGACTATCCGGCAGTCCGAGTGTTGCCACTCCAGATCCTGCTTTAATGAGCAGTGAATCTCCGTGCCCGTGATAACAACCGACAAATTTTAAGATTTTGTTGCGGCCGGTATAGCCTCTTGCTAATCTAAGTGCACTCATTGTTGCTTCTGTACCCGAGTTAACCATGCGAACCACTTCGATAGACGGTACGCGCTCAATGACAAGTTCCGCTAGTTTCGTTTCGAGTTCACTTGGTGCACCAAAGCTTGTTCCTTTTTCAGCCGTTTCTTTTATAGCGGCAATCACCTGTTCATCGGCATGTCCCAGAATAAGAGGACCCCATGACAATACATAATCTATGTATTTGTTGCCATCAATGTCATAGATGTTTGCGCCTTCTCCGCGCTCCATGAAGACAGGATCCATTTTCACAGATTTAAATGCACGAACCGGGCTATTTACACCACCTGGCATTAATGGTTTAGCTTTTGAAAATGCTTCTTGTGATTTCGTATATGACCTCATTTGATTTGCTCCCTTCTTACTCGTTTTCTTGTAACCAACGCACAACATCTTTTGCGTGATATGTTAAAATCAAATCAGCACCAGCACGTTTCATACTTGTCAACTTTTCAAGGACAATTTCTTTTTCATTGATCCATCCATTTTGACTAGCTGCTTTCACCATTGAATACTCACCACTTACATTGTAAGCCACAATCGGAAATCCTGAGAAATCTTTCACTTCACGAATGACATCTAAATAGGATAGTGCCGGTTTAACAATTAAGAAATCAGCGCCTTCTTCCATATCTGATTCCGCTTCACGTAATGCTTCCAAGCGATTGGCCGGGTCCATTTGATACGTTTTTCGATCACCGAACTTCGGTGAGCTATGAGCCGCATCTCTGAAAGGACCGTAAAAGGCAGAAGAGAATTTAACGGCATAAGACATGATTGGAACATCGATAAAGCCAGCTTCATCTAATCCGTGACGAATCGCTGCAACAAAACCATCCATCATATTAGATGGAGCAATGATATCTGCTCCAGCTTCAGCTTGTGAAACAGCTGTTTTCGCAAGCAAGTTTAATGTCGGATCATTTAACACTTTGCCGTCTTCAATAACGCCGCAATGGCCATGATCAGTAAATTGGCATAAACATGTATCGGCGATAACCGTTAAGTCCGGGTGATTAGCTTTAATTTGACGAATCGCTTTTTGAACAATGCCATGGTCATGGAAAGCAGAAGATCCTATATCATCTTTTGAATCAGGAACACCAAATACGATAATCGCTGGAATACCTAACGAAACCACTTCATCTACCTCTGCGTCAAGTAAATCCATTGATAAATGAAAAACGTCTGGCATTGAAGGAACTTCATTTTTTACATTAGTTCCTTCTACTACGAAAATCGGGTAGATAAGATCTTCAGGGTGTAGGTACGTTTCACGAACCATTTTTCGAATGCTTGCTGTACCACGAAGTCTACGATGACGACGAAATTGTAAATCTTTCACTATTCATTCTCCTTTGAATCCAGAATTAGTTGTTCTACTAAATGCTCAACCGTATATGTAGATGGCATGAGATCAACAGTAAGCCCATATTTTTCAGCAGTACGAGCTGCAATAGGACCGATACAAGCAATTTTTGCCTGTACGTTGATTCCTTTTTCTTGAATGATTTCCATAAAATGGTGAACTGTTGAAGAACTTGTAAATGTAATATAATCAAGCGTACCTAAGCTTGTGATCACCTGTTCGAGCTTGTCCTTTGCTTCAGGGGGGTGAACCGTTTCATAGACAGACAAATCATCAACAACGGCACCAACCTCCGTTAGTCCATCTATCAATTCTTTTCTTCCTAGATTGCCTCTTGCAACAAGAACTCGATCTCCTCTTACAACCTGCTTTGCTAAAGCCTCTACTAGCCCTTCTGCCACGAAATGATCTGGCAATAAATCAGCCTTCAACTGATAATACTCTAGCATTTGTTCGGTTTTCGTTCCAACTACAGCAATTTTAAGAGCTCCTTGTTGTATATGCTGCCGAATCTTTTTTAGTTCTTCTATAAAAAAACGAACCCCATTTGCACTTGTAAATATCAGCCACTGGTAGGATTTTAAATTATGTATAACGCTTTCCAAGTCTTGAGAGGAAACAGCTTGAAAAGCAATAAGCGGAACTTCAATCGCTGTTCCGCCTTGCTTGCTAATCAAAAAGGATAAATCTTGAGCTTGTTCCTTTGCTCGTGTAACGAGAATCGTTTTACCAGCTAAAGGATTTTTACTCATCCTTGATCAAGCTCTTTCTTTACTTTATCTAAAATTTCCTTTGCCCCTTGGTCAAGTAGGAGCTGAGAAGCCTTTTCTCCAATTTCAACAGGATCATCGCCTTTTACCGTCTCCTTAATTAATACCTTTCCGTCTGGGGAGCCGACAAGTGCCGTTAATTCTATTTGGTTCTGATCATTTACAACCGCATACCCGGCAATTGGAACTTGGCAGCCACCTTCCATGCGGTTTAAGAAGGTGCGCTCCGCTGTAACTGTACGAGCTGTAACATCATCATTTAAATGCTGAAGGAGCTCGATAAGATCCATGTCATCCGCACGACACTCTAGCCCAAGTGCGCCTTGTCCAACAGCCGGTACACACATATCAGGATCTAAGTATTCCGTTATTAAGTCTTCTGGAAAACCGAGACGACGTATACCAGCAGTTGCTAAGATGATCGCATCAAACCCTTCTTCCTTTAACTTACGAAGTCTTGTCTCTACATTACCGCGGATCCATTGCACTTCAAGATCAGGACGTTCCGCTAAAATTTGAGCAGAGCGTCTTAAACTACTTGTGCCAATTATAGAACCAGCTGGGAGATCCGCTAACTTCACGTGATTATTTGAGATGAGAGCATCTCTTGGGTCTTCACGCTCTGTAATAGCTGCTAGCTTAAAGTTTTCTTGTAACACAGAAGGTACGTCTTTCATACTATGAACAGCCAAATCAATCTCACCATCGATAAGTGCTTGCTCAATTTCCTTTACAAACAAGCCTTTACCGCCTACTTTTGAAAGCGTGACATCGAGAATTTTATCTCCTTTTGTCACTATTTTTTTCACTTCAAATTCATATGGAAGTCCTGTTTTCTTTAACTGTTCGATTACCCAGTCCGTTTGAACGAGAGCAAGATTACTTTTTCTTGATCCAATAACAATTTTACGCATAACTTCCTCCAATTAACTCACTTTTCTACTATTATTTAACTTAACAAAAAACTCATTTATTACCTTTTTTGTTAAACTCGAAGCAATGAGCGAACTATTACTATACTTTCTCACATTATAATTATACCTTTGTCTCAAGCTAATACCAAAAATGAAAGGACGAATATAGTCCTGATAAAAAATAGTTAATCAATAAAACGAGAAAACCAGCTATACCAAGTAAAGCCATATTGTAGCCCCTAACCAATTTGACCACTCTTTGATAAATATAATACGCATAGATTCCTAATACAACTAAAGAACTAATTACTTTTGTATCAAAAAGTGGGACATAGCTAAGTTGACTATACGCCCATATAAAACCAAGAATTAAACCAATTAGTAAAAAAGGCCATGCAATCATCACCGCTCCAAAAGAGAGAGAATCCAACTTTGATAAAGCCCCAAATCTCAGCAATCGTTTCCCCCATAGTTTCCTTTTTAACATTTGATGTTGAATAAAATACATAGTTTGACAAGCAAACGACAAAGTGAAAGCTGCATATGAGAGTAAAATAAACGTGATGTGGATGACGAGGAGCTCTGAAGCAAGTAAAGCTGAAAGTGACTCTGGTACATCACCATCAGGGGTAAATAAGCTAAAAGCCATCATACTAAATCCAATAATATTTGTGAACAACACGAGAAAATCCACTCGAAAAAACCAGTTAATTACAAGCGATAAAGTAACGACTAGCCAAGCATAAAAGAACATCCCTTCAAAAGGGGTTAAAAGCGGCAATCGATCTAATTCAGATGCCCGGATAATAAAAAAAACCGTTTGTAGTACCCAAACAATAGAAAGCAACCAGAAAGCCAATCGATTGACTTTCCGGTTGTTTTGTAAAAAATCAATAAAGTAGCCAAGCAAACTCATACTATATAAAACAATAGTAATAGGATAAATCCAATTCATTCGTTCGTCCCTTCTTTCTTAAGAACGGACAACAGCTTCACGTTGTCTAGACACCTTTACAAGTTCTTGTTTCTGATTCTCCCATTGCTTCTCTGCTTCCTCAATACGAACTTGCTTTTCTTGAACCGCAAGTTCATCTTCTAGTGCAAAGATTTTCGTAAATAATTCAAGTGTTGCAGCCGAATCGGACTCTCCTGCAAGCTCCTTCACCTTTGTAACGGGATCTCGTAAAAGTTGGTTGACAATGCTTTTTGTATGCTTATTTAACACTTTTCTTTCGCGATCCGTTAAGTGCGGAAGCTTACGCTCAAGGCTCTCCATCGTTTCAGCTTGAACAGCAAGAGCTTTTGTACGTAATGCTGTAATAATCGGAACTACACCAAGCGTATTTAACCATTGCTTGAATTCATCGATTTCCGCTTCGACCATGATTTCGATCTTTTCAGCTTCGCGCTTACGCTCAGCTAAATTAGCTTCGACGATATTTTGTAGGTCATCAATGTCATATAAGTAGACCTCATCAAACTCTGCTAGCGCCGGATCTAAATCACGTGGAACCGCGATATCCACCATGAAAAGTGGACGACCTTTTCGTTTTTTCATCGAACCAGCTAACGTCTCTTTCGTGATAACAAAGTCACGGGCACCAGTCGAACTAATGACGACATCTGCCTCAGCTAATGTGCGTTGCAATTCTTCCATCGGTCTCGCTTGTCCAAGGAAACGTGCTGCTAGTTCAATTGCTTTTGCTTCAGTACGATTAATAACCGTAATTTGTTCGGCACCATTTGAATGAAGGTGCTTAGCTGTTAGTTCACTCATCTTCCCAGCACCTAAGATGACAACATGCTTACCTGAAAAGTCACCAAAGATATTCTTGCCAAGTTCCACCGCAGCATAACTAACTGAAACCGCATGTGAACCAATTTCCGTTCCTGTGTGTGCCTTTTTCGCTAATGTGACAGCTTGCTTGAATAATTGATTAAAGATCGTACCTGTCGCCCCGTGCTCTTGTGCAAGTAAGAAACTGTCTTTTACTTGACCTAGAATTTGAGTTTCACCTAACACCATCGAATCCAAACCACAGGAAACACGGAATAAATGCTCAATCGCATGATGATCTTCTCGTATATCTAAATAAGCAATAAAGTCTTCCTTATCCAAATCAAACCATTCAGCTAAGAACGTCTTTGTGAAGTGGCGACCTGTGTGTATTTGGTCGGCAACTACATAGACTTCTGTGCGATTACATGTCGATAAGATCGTACACTCAAGTATACTTTTCATATTCCGCAATTTTGCTAATGCCATTGGAAGTTCGGCTTCTTGGAACGCAAACTTCTCTCTCATCTCGACAGGAGCTGTTTTATAGTTAAATCCGACAACAAGAATATGCATCCTGACGTTCACCCCCAAATTTAATATCCACACAAATTCTCTATCTAATGTTCATAATATCTTATCTATTCTTCGTCCAAATCACTCATACTGGACTGACCTCTACCATTATAACATAGCTACATTATAACATGTCTAATGTAGCACGCAAAAAAAAATTGTGAACAGATCATGAAGCTATGCTATCATGTTGTTATTGTTTAATCAATTTGGTTCTTTAGCCATTTGCTTCCTTTATACTGATATTTTATCTTAACCAAAGATCATTCTATGTATGAAAAATTGACCGAAAGGAGAAATTGAATGAAGACACAGCGTATTTTCCCAGGCGTTCTCTTGATTGGAGTCGGCTGTTATTACTTACTTCAGCAATTTTCTATTCCTTTTAATCAACAACTTCTCACCTGGCCCTCTTTGCTGTTCGTGATTGGAATTGCTTTTTTACTTCAAGCTTATTTCGGTAAAGAAGCTTCGATGATTTTTCCAGGGGTTTTATTGACTGGCCTTGCGATTCACTTTCACCTGGACACTATCGTTCACTGGTGGCCCAGTCATTGGGGTATTTACACCTTAATTGTTGGTGTTTCTTTTTTATTTTCGTATGTGAAATCAAAAAAAGAAGGGCTCTTACCAGCCGTTATTCTCTTAGGTTTATCTTTATTTAGTTTTACTTCTGTTAATCCGTTTCTATGGTTGCAAGAGGGATTTTCATTCGTAAGCTCCCTGTGGCCGATTTTTTTAATTGGGGTAGGGTTACTTTTACTTTTTAGAAGGAAATAAGGTGGTCAGTTAATCCCTGTTGAAGGTGACTTTCTATTTTGCAAGTCATTTTTGATGTTTTTATACATGTATTAATTATTGAAACAGTACCTAATTTTGGGATTCAACTCTTCTATCTCATTCAATTTTATCGGGTCTTTGGATCGACGAACATGGTTTCTTTTCCGGCAACTTCAGCGCTGATTCCGGCAACTTGCTCCTGTTTTTCGGCAACTTCCTACTCCTTTTCGGCAACTTCCTCCACTTTTCCGGCAACCTCTATTTTCTGTCTATTCCTCTCCCTCTCCCCTATTGGTGGGGCTGGGGCTCTCGAACACATAAAAAATGGCTGAATTAGTCATGACAACTAACCCAACCATTTCCGTAACTATAACGACACATAATATAAAATCGTTTTCCATACTTGCTCTTTTCCCTGAGCTGTTTCAGAGGAAAACAGCAACAATGGGTCTGATTCTACCTTCTGTAAGTCTTTTGAAATAACATTTAGATGTTTCTGCCATTTCCCTTTTGGAATCTTATCGCTCTTTGTTGCAACGATAATGACAGGGATCTCAAAATGCTTAAGCCAACCGTACATCATTTTGTCATCTGCCGAGGGCGGATGACGTAAATCAACCAGTTGTACAACGGCTTTTAGTTGTTCGCGGTCTTGAAGATACATTTCAATCATTCTGCCCCATGCTTCACGTTCAGGCTTAGGTGCTTTCGCAAACCCGTATCCAGGAACGTCAACAAAATAAATCATTTCATTAATTTCGTAGAAGTTTAATGTTTGTGTTTTTCCTGGACGTTGGGATGTTCGTGCCAACGCTTTGCGATTAATCATTTTATTAATAAATGAGGACTTCCCAACATTGGATCGCCCTGATAAGGCAATTTCCGGCAACCTGGATGTTGGGTATTGTTCTCGTTTAACGGCAACATGTGCTAATTCGGCTTTTGTTACTTTCATTCTTTACTCTCCTAACGCGTTCTTGAGAACTTCATCTAAATGAGATACGAGAATGAAAGTCAAGTCGTTTCGCACGCTTTCCGGCACATCCTCTAGATCTTTCTCATTTTCTTCTGGGATAATAATCGTTGTTAATCCAGCGCGGTGGGCACTCATTGATTTTTCCTTAAGGCCTCCAATTGGAAGAACACGACCGCGAAGTGTAATTTCTCCAGTCATCCCTACTTCTTTTTTCACTTTACGACCTGTTAGTGCAGATACTAATGCCGTCGCCATCGTAATACCTGCCGAAGGCCCGTCCTTTGGCGTTGCTCCTTCTGGAACATGAATATGAATATCTAATTTTTCATTAAAAGCAGGATCAATATTCAATTCTTCTGAACGAGAACGAATGTAACTAAAAGCCGCTTGTGCGGATTCCTTCATCACATCGCCAAGTTTACCTGTCAGCGTCAATTTTCCTTTTCCAGGTGCAACGGATACTTCAATAGAAAGCGTGTCGCCGCCTACTGTTGTATAAGCAAGACCTGTGGCAGCACCTACTTGATCTTCAATCTCTGCTAGACCATAGCGGAATCTTGGTTTTCCAAGCAGTTCTTCGACCGTCTTAGCGGTGAGAATAACTTTCTTCTTTTCATTCGACACAATAATCTTCGCCGTTTTCCGGCAAAGCGTCGCCAATTGACGTTCTAGGCTACGAACACCTGCTTCACGTGTATAATAGCGAACGACTTTTTGTATTGCTTCATCTTTTACTTGAAGCATACCTTTGCTGAGACCATGATCTTTCATTTGCTTAGGAAGTAAGTAATTTTTCGCAATTTGAACTTTCTCGACTTCCGTGTATCCTGCAATTGAAATGATCTCCATCCGGTCCAAAAGTGGCCCAGGAATGGTTCCGATATTATTAGCCGTTGTAATAAACATGACTTTTGAAAGGTCATAAGGCTCTTCAATGTAATGATCGCTGAACGTATTGTTTTGTTCTGGATCTAAAACCTCTAACAGAGCAGCAGATGGATCTCCTCTAAAATCGTTAGCCATTTTATCGATTTCATCTAAAAGGAAGACCGGGTTAATCGAACCACTCTTTTTCATACCCTGAATGATACGTCCAGGCATCGCGCCGACATACGTACGACGATGGCCACGAATCTCAGCTTCATCTCTTACACCACCAAGAGAAATCCGAACAAATTTACGATTAAGAGAACGGGCAATTGACTTTGCTAAAGACGTCTTACCAACTCCCGGAGGTCCTGCTAAACAAAGAATCGGTCCTTTTAATTCACGGGTTAATTGCTGAACCGCTAAATACTCTAATACCCGTTCTTTTACCTTCTCAAGGCCATAGTGATCTTCATCCAATATTTCTTCTGCACGAATGACATCAAGCTGATCCTCTGTTTCGAATGTCCAAGGCAATTGAATAAGCCAATCAAGGTAGTTTCGTAAGACAGAACTTTCCGCCGAATTAGCAGGCATTTTTTCGTAGCGCTCTAATTCTTTTAACGCTTTTTCTTTTACCTGAGCAGGCATGTCCACCTCTTCGATTTTTTCACGTAGAGTCGATACTTCTCCGGTACGTCCTTCTTTGTCACCGAGTTCTTTTTGAATCGCCTTCATTTGTTCACGCAAATAATATTCTTTTTGCGTTTTTTCCATCGATTTTTTCACTCGTTGACCAATCTTTTTCTCAAGCCCAAGTACCTCTTGCTCATTATTTAAAATCTCAATCAATTTTAGCAAGCGATTTTTCACTGAATTAAGTTCAAGTAATTCCTGCTTTTGAGCGAGTTTAAGCGGGAGGTTCGCAGAAATAACATCAGCAAAATGACCCGGTTCACCAATATCTTTAACTGACGCTAATGTTTCCGCTGAGACTTTCTTGGAAACCTTTGTGTATTGTTCAAACATTGTCAGAAGATTTCGCATGAGAGCTTGAATTTCCGTTGTTAAAAAAGCATCTTCATCTTCAACGATTTCAGCATCTACTTGTAAAAAGTCATCACTCTTAACGAACTTTTCAATACGTGCACGCTGAAGTCCTTCAACGTGAATACGCACTGTGCCATTCGGAAGTTTTAATAGGTTTTTGACTTTTGCCAATGTTCCTACATGATAAATTTCGTCTTCAGTAGGATCATCTATTGAAATTTCCTTTTGAGTTGCAAGTAATATTTGATGGTCCGTTTCCATCACTTGTTCTAACGCCTGAACGGATTTAGGTCTTCCTACATCTAAATGCAAAACCATTGCAGGAAAAACGAGCAATCCGCGTAACGGCAGAAGCGGAATTTGTCGTCTATCGTTTGTATCGACCATCCGCACACACCTCCATATACATCCAATTTCCGAATCCAATAACTGAGTTAGCTGAATTCTTTTGGTGACTTCTCTTATGAAATGATCTTGTTCAATTTTATCTTATCACCATATGTTTGTCTAATTTAAACAGGGGCGATCGAAGGGTTTATCTTTGCACTAGCCGGAATAATCTCTTCTTCTGCTTGTTCAAATGCAAGTTCGAGAACCTCATCTAAGTGTTCAACAGCTACGACATCAATACCAGTGACATTTTGAAGCAATGCTTGTTCATTATCTTTAGGAATGATAACCGTTTTTGCACCAGCCAATTTAGCGGCTTCTACTTTAGCAACAACTCCACCAATTGGCTTTACGTTTCCATGAATTCCTAATTCACCCGTCATAGCAACTGTGTTTTTTACTTTTTCTTCACGGATTGCTGAATAAATCCCTGTTGCAATCGCTATACCCGCAGATGGACCATCGACTGGACCTCCTCCTGGGAAGTTTACATGTATGTCATAATCTTGTGTGGGGATTCCCATTCTTCTAAGTACGGTTACGACATTCTCGGCAGAGCCTTTGGCCATACTTTTTCTTTTAATTGACCGCATTTGGTTGCCTGTGCTTTCTTCCTCAGCAATCCCTGTTATATTCACAGATCCCTTGCCCGGATTATCAATGACATTAACTTCAATCTCAAGAAGCGCGCCAAGGTTAGGGCCATAGACGGCTAACCCGTTCACAAGGCCAACTGCAGATTTTAAATGGATTTTTCTTTCCGGCCTTGGTGCAATTTGGCTTGCATGTAAAACCCATTCCACATCAGCTAACGTAATTTCTTTACGCTCTTCCCCCGTCGCAATTCCAGCAGCAATTTGAACAATATTTACTGCTTCACGGCCATTTGTCGCGTATTTTGCAATTTGTTCAATCGCTCCCTCTTCTGTCTTGAAAGCAATTTTATCAGCTGCTTTTTTAGCAATCTTAATAATCTCTTTTGGTTTTAATGCACGAAAATAAACTTCTAAACAACGTGAGCGAATCGCAGGTGGTAATTCATCCGGCGTTCTCGTTGTAGCTCCAATCAATCTGAAGTCGGCTGGCAACCCTTTTTGAAAAATTTCATGAATGTGACGAGGAATCTGTTGATTCTCTTCACTATAATAAGCACTTTCTAAAAATACTTTCCTGTCCTCAAGAACCTTTAATAATTTGTTCAATTGAATGGAATGCAATTCTCCAATTTCGTCGATAAATAAGACACCACCATGTGCTTTTGTAACAGCACCATGCTTTGGCTGAGGAATACCAGCTTGTCCCATTGCTCCAGCTCCCTGATAAATAGGATCATGAACTGAGCCAATTAAAGGGTCTGCAATTCCTCGTTCATCAAACCGAGCTGTTGTTCCATCTAATTCCACAAAAACAGCTGCTTGTGAAAACGGAGACTGACCATTTTTTTTCGCTTCTTCTAATACAAGCCGTGCGGCAGCCGTTTTTCCAACACCTGGGGGCCCGTAAACAATAACATGCTGAGGATTAGGGCCACATAACGCAGCTCGCAGTGACCGAATACCTTCCTCTTGACCGACAATGTCTTCAAAACTAATAGGTCGAACCTTCTCAGATAATGGCTCGCTCAATGAAATGGCTCTCATCTTTCTTAGTTCTTCCATTTCTTTTCTTGATTCTCGGTCGATGGACACCTTCTGATTACGTTGGCTTTTTAGTAAATTCCAAAAGTAGACACCTATGATGACACCAAAGAAAAGTTGTACCACCAGTGCAATTCCAGTCCAATTCATGATGAAACCTCCCTGAAGTAGTCGTTTTGTTTCTTTTAGTATGACCGGGAAAAACAACACTAATCAAAGAAAGTTATGAGAATGATTGGAGAAAAAAGAAGGTTCTATAACAAGTCAATTGACCTCAATCACTCCATGAGGTTTAAATTTCTGCTTTATATATCGGAAACTACCACCAAAAATAAAAAACCGCTATGATATAAATTCATAGCGGGCGAAGCTCTTCACTAAAAATATGATGTTTACGCGCTCTCTTTTGGTTCTGTTTTAGACAACGAAATCTCCTGTCCATCAGCCGTTAATAAAGTAGGAGGCACATTTTCTGTTACACACTTGTCATTAATTATACATTTCACCACATCATCACGTGATGGTAAGTCAAACATTACATCGAGCATAAGCGTTTCAATGATCGAACGTAATCCACGTGCTCCTGTTTTACGTTCAATTGCCTTAAGGGCAATTTCGCGAAGAGCTGATTCTGAGAATTCAAGTTCTACTTCATCAAGCTCTAATAACTTTTTATATTGCTTTACTAACGCATTCTTTGGTTCTGTTAAAATTTCAACAAGTGCATCAACATCTAGTGGTTCTAAACTTGAAATAACCGGTAAACGTCCAATGAACTCAGGGATTAATCCAAAGCGAAGTAAATCTTCTGGTAGAACTTTCCCCAGATATTCACCTGGCTTCAGATCATCTTGCTTCACATCAGATCCAAACCCGATGACTTTTTTGCCTAAACGACGTTTGATAATTTGCTCGATCCCATCAAATGCTCCACCACAGATAAAGAGAACATTCGTTGTATCAATTTGGATAAATTCTTGATGAGGGTGCTTACGTCCACCTTGTGGGGGAACACTTGCACTCGTACCTTCTAGAATTTTAAGTAAAGCTTGTTGAACACCTTCACCTGAAACATCTCTTGTTATCGATGGATTCTCTGATTTACGAGCAACCTTGTCAATTTCATCAATGTAAATAATTCCTTTTTCAGCTTTTTCCACATCGTAATCTGCAGCTTGAATTAATTTAAGAAGAATGTTCTCTACATCTTCTCCAACATAACCAGCTTCTGTTAATGATGTAGCATCAGCAATCGCAAATGGCACATTAAGAATACGTGCTAATGTTTGAGCTAATAATGTTTTCCCACTACCTGTTGGTCCAATCATACAAATATTACTCTTTGCTAATTCAACTTCATCTGAACGGGATAAAGAATTAATTCGTTTGTAATGGTTATAAACCGCAACAGATAAAGACTTCTTCGCTCGGTCCTGTCCAATTACATAATCGCTTAAAATTTGTCTAATTTCACTTGGCTTTGGCACTTCTTGGAATTCAACTTCTTCCTCTGTACCTAATTCTTCCTCGACGATTTCTGTACAAAGTTCAATACATTCGTCACATATATACACACCGGGTCCGGCAACTAACTTACGAACTTGGTCTTGTGTTTTTCCACAAAAAGAACATTTAAGTTGTCCCTTTTCTTCATTGAATTTAAACATTCCATCTTCACCCCTCAAAAAATATTGTACCATCCTCTGCGTTTCTGCTTGTTCAATGAATGGACATGACAATACAATTAGCTATGAACTAAACGCTTCTATACAGTAATATAGAAACAATCATTTGCTCCGTTATTGTATCACACATGCTGTCTGAATCCCTAAAGATAACCCTTTTCAAACGATAGTAAGTACCAATCCTCTAAAAAACTGTTAATTCTGTAACCGTAATCCATATTAACGCTAATGAAAAAATAATATTATGTACTATATCTTTATAATTCGATATAGAAGTCATGTAATCATTGCTTGATTACTTCATCTTATGTATGGATTGATTATACATTCAAGATTCATTAAGAAAAATCCTTTTTATTAACGAAATCATTTTTTTCTAACTTTAAGTCCATTCTATATTAAGCTTGTTCAATATCGTTAATCTCCATACATGAGCAACGATAGTAAGGACTATAATCCTTTGTTTATGGAAAAACAAGGCGCGAACATTCGCACCTTGTCTACAGGATCTTTCTACAAGTTCTATTAAGTTTTTATGCTTTTTTACTATTCTCGACAAGAAATTCAACTGCTTTTTGAACTTTAAGATCGCCTTTAATTCCTTCAAGACCACCCTGAGCAGCAAAAATATTTTTAATTTCTTCCACTGGACGTTGGTACATCTCAGCCATTTTTTCAATTTCTTTATCTACATCTTCATCTGTAGCTTCAAGATTTTCTGCAATCGCAATCGCTTCTAAAGTAAGGTTTACACGTACACGCTTTTCACCATCTACTTTAAACTGTTCACGCATAGCAGCTTCATCTTGTCCAGAGAACTGGAAGTATAATTCAAGATTCATACCTTGACTTTGTAAACGTTGCTCAAATTCTTGTAGCATACGCTCAACTTCTGTGTTAACCATTGCTTCAGGAATATCAACCTTTGCATTTTCTGCAGCTTTTTCTACTAATGTATCACGAACTGCATGCTCAGCTTGCTGCACTTTATCTTTTGTTAATTTGTCTTTAAGTTGAGTTTTAAGCTCTTCTAATGTTTCTACTTCTTCGTTAGCATCTTTAGCGAATTCATCATCAAGTGCCGGTAATTCTTTTCGCTTGATGTCGTGTAGTTTCACTTTAAATGTTGCAGGCTTACCCGCTAAGTTTTCAGCATGATATTCTTCTGGAAACGAGACTTCAACGTCTTTTTCTTCTCCAGCCTTCAAACCAACTAATTGTTCTTCAAAACCTGGGATGAATTGACCTGAACCAATTTCAAGCGAGTAGTTCTCTGCTTGTCCACCTTCAAAAGCTTCACCATCAACAAAGCCCTCGAAATCAAACACAGCCGTATCGCCATTTTCAATTGCTCCATCTTCGACAACAACAAGTTCTGCTTGACGCTCTTGAATCTGCTTAAGTTCAGCATCTACATCTTCATCTGTAACTGTTGAATCTTGCTCTTCTACTTCAAGACCTTTGTATTCACCAAGTTCAACTTCTGGCTTTACAACTACTTTTGCTTTAAATACTAAAGTAGCTCCCTTTGCCATTGTCTCGACGTCGATTTCAGGGCGATCTACTGGCTCAATTCCAACTTCTTGAACGGCAGCACCATATGCTTCAGGTAATAAAATATCAAGAGCATCTTGATAAAGTGATTCAACACCAAATTGCTTTTCGAATAATGAACGAGGCACTTTCCCTTTACGGAATCCTGGTACATTAACCTTTTTTGATACTTTTTTAAACGCTTGATCTAAAGCTGCGTCAACCTTTTCAGCTGCTACATCAACTGTAAGAACGCCTTCATTACCTTCTAATTTTTCCCATTTTGTAGTCATTCTACTTTCCCTCCAACTATGCACATCTTCGTTTCCGAACGATAGATTTCTATTATCTTTGACAACCACTCTAGTATACCATAACGTTGATTCATTTCAAATAGAACTGCTATGTTTGTTGTTATTGACTATCAAATTCAGATCCATCGATTTGATACGTAATGGCTTCAAGCTCTTTCACTTCTTTTACTTTTTGAAAAAAATAGTAAAGCTGATCTTCATATTGCTCTTTCAATCTTTCTTCTTCTTGCTCTATACCGACTCTTTCAGCAGCACAGAATTGAAAAACATCTGCCCAAAGTTTTTCTTCTTTCGGCTCCGGTAGAAAAGGGTAGAGTGCCCACAAATAAGTTGAACTTAGCTGTTTAGCCAATTCAAACAATAAAGGATCTGTATGTTCAAGTTCATGACTTAATAAATCTAGTATTTGCTCATGAAAAGTTTGTTGATAATTATGTGACAGTTCACTTGGAACGACAGCCATTTCTCTGCCCTGCTTATTAATATGTATCGTTTCGGTATACCCTTTATCCTTCAAAGCATGTAAAGCCATACTTTGAAGGATATAGTCACGATTTTCTTTTTTTAAAAATTCATATAACCAGTTTGTCGCTTCTGGATTTTCTATTTCCTTCAGCTGTTGAATCGCTTTTGATTGCAAAACAAGAACGTCAGACTCAAGCATCGTTTTTAGGTCAAGTGAAATGGGTTCGTCTTTTGCATCTTGCTGACTAAGCCACTCTTGATCGCCCACCATCTGCCGACTAAAATGCAATAATTGATAAAATGATTCCGCGTATTGTGATGGAAATTGGTTTTCTGATAAAACAGCATCAAGGATATTGACGACATCCTGATAGTTTCCCAACTGAACGAGCAGAGAGATATGTACTTGTAAGTTCTCATAATAATCACCAATATCTTCACGTAGTAAACTATCGGTATGCTCGACTGCTTCTTCTAACCTTCCTAGTTCAACAAGGCTCAGCATTTTCCCAAATAACACTTGAGGGTTTTCCGGCTCATACTCCTCAGCTGAAAGAAAAAATTCATAGGCCAAATTCCCTTCTTTGTCTTTTAGAGCGTCCATCCCTTTTTCAATCAGACGCTTTACAAGGCCGGGATATAGTATCACATTTTCTTTTTTATGTATTCGTTTATCCACCAGAACCGCTCCACTCTGCAATGAGTTTTTATGCGTGCTCAAAAAGTGGTGACGCTAACACGCCCTCGACGTGAGGGATAGACTTTTTGAACATCTTCGTTCCTATAAGTTTATCAGTTACCACTAAGCATTACAATCGTTGTTAAGTAGAGAAAAAGTGACTCCAATTAGCCTAGTGGCTATTTATAGAGTCACCCTTTGATGTGATTTATATCCTATCCAAAAAACAAGAGCAAAGATTTTAATCTGCCTACTGAAAACCAATCGAAGCTAGCACAATAAACCAGTAGCGGCTTCGCTCATTAATTACCTTTTTTCGTAAGCCATGATCTTCTCTTCATAGTTAAGAGTTAGACCAATTTCATCCCAACCATTAACGAGCATTTCTTTCCAATATGGATCAATTTCAAAAGCTGCTTCAAATCCTTCTCCGCTAATCGTTTGATTTTCTAAACTCACACTCAGTTCATACACATCGTTAGCTCCTTTATTAAGAAGCTGAAAGACCTTTTGCTCATCTAATCGAATTGGAAGCATACCATTTTTCACACAGTTATTATAGAAAATATCGGCAAAACTTGGTGCAATAATGACTTTAAATCCAAAGTCATTTAATGCCCAAGGTGCATGCTCACGGGAGGATCCACAACCAAAGTTATGCCCAGCTACAAGAATGGATGCTCCTTGATTATGTTCTTGATTCAGTTCAAATTTTGGATCTGGCTTTCCATCTGGCAAAAAACGCCAGTCATAAAATAAAAACTGACCAAAACCAGTGCGTTCCACTCGCTTTAAAAATTGTTTCGGAATAATCTGATCGGTATCGACGTTTACTCGATCTAGTGAGGCGATGATTCCTTTATGATTCACAATTGGTTCCATTGTTTTCTCCTCCTATTGTGTGACTTGCTGAGTCTTCCATTCACGAATATCGACAAAATGACCTGCAATAGCAGCAGCTGCAGCCATCTGTGGACTTACTAAATGAGTACGTGCTCCTTTTCCTTGACGTCCCTCAAAGTTGCGGTTTGAAGTTGATGCACAGCGCTCTCCTTCAGGAACAACGTCTGGATTCATACTTAAGCACATGCTACAACCTGAACTACGCCATTCAAAACCAGCATCAATAAAGATCTTATCAAGCCCTTCTGCTTCTGCACGTTGTTTAACTTTCTGTGAACCTGGGACAACAAGAGCTCGAACATGATCGGCGACTTTTTGTCCTTGAATTACACCCGCTGCTGCCCGTAAATCACTAAGGCGCGAATTGGTACAGGAGCCAATAAAAACATGTTGAATGCTAATTTCAGAAACAGGAGTTCCTGGTGTCAATTCCATATAATCTAATGCTTGTTTGATCGCACGTTTATCTGTATCTGTTTTTCCATCTTCCTGCGACGGTACCGCTTTTGAAATCCCAACTCCTTGTGACGGATTCGTCCCCCACGTGACCATTGGTTCAATTTCAGTAGCATCGATTGTAACAACTCGATCATAGCTAGCTCCCTCATCCGTTGCTAGTGACTTCCAGTCTTCTACAATTTGAGTGAAGGCCTCACCTGAAGGAACCTGTTGTCTTCCTTCTAAGTAATCAAATGTCACTTGATCTGGACTAATTAAGCCAGCTTTTGCTCCTGCTTCAATTGACATATTACAAATCGTCATTCTCTCTTCCATTGTCAATCCACGAATAGCTTCTCCCGTAAACTCAATAACTGAGCCTGTGCCGACATCGACTCCGAATTTTGAAATGATCGCTAAAATGACATCTTTTGCTGAAATGTCTGAAGCTAGTTTACCTGTTACGCGAACTTCAAGTGTTTTTGGTCTCGATTGCCATAATGTTTGAGTAGCAAGAACATGTTCTACTTCACTTGTTCCAATCCCAAAAGCAAGCGCACCAAACGCACCATGTGTAGATGTGTGACTATCTCCACAAACGATCGTTTTTCCTGGCTGAGTTAAACCAAGCTCTGGACCAATAACATGGACAATTCCATTCTCTGGATGTTCTAGATTAGCTAGATCAATTCCAAACTCGTTACAGTTTCGCTCAAGTGTCTCGATTTGCGTTTTAGCAATTTGATCTGAGATATCATAGCGATTAACAGTAGGTACATTATGATCCATCGTTGCAAACGTTAAATCAGGACGTCTCACTTTACGATTCGCTAAGCGTAAACCTTCAAATGCTTGTGGCGAAGTCACTTCATGTACTAAGTGTAAATCAATATAGAGGAGAGTTGGCTTTCCTGCTTCTGCGATAACCTCATGTTTTTCCCAAATCTTCTCAATGATCGTTTTAGGTGCCATTGTTCGTTCCTCCTCTTCATTCTTCTTTTATTTATAGTAAAAAGATGACTTTAATAAACGTTTTCCCCTCATTTATGAAGTCATCTAATTAGAGGTTGTTCCAAAAGGTTGTTTTTACCTTTTGAAACAACCTCGTAGCAATGTGCAGAACTGCATCATTTATAAACTGTTTGTATTAAACGTTTACAGCTTTTTCTCCAAGTGCTTCAATCACTCTATCCGTCATTTCAACTGTAGATAGAACTTTAGATTGGTCATTTGTCAGATCAGCCGTTCTATATCCTTTTTCTAGCACGTCATGAATTGCTTCTTGAAGTGCATTCGCTTCATCAGGCATTTGAAATGCAAACGTCAGCATCATCGTTAAAGATGAAAGTGTCGCTAACGGATTCGCAATTCCCTTTCCAGCAATATCAGGAGCAGACCCATGAATAGGTTCAAATAACCCTGGCCCATCCTGGCTCATACTTGCAGAAGGAAGCATTCCTAAAGAACCCGTAATCATCGACGCTTCATCGCTTAAAATATCTCCAAACATATTCTCTGTCACCATCACATCGAACTGTCTTGGGTTTCGAATAAGCTGCATCGCTGCATTATCAACAAGCATATGGCTATACGTTACTTCTGGATAATCCTTCGCTACTTCATCGACCGTTTCTCTCCAAAGGCGACTTGACTCCAACACATTCGCTTTATCTACAGACGTTAATTGTCCACGGCGTTCTTTCGCAAATTCGAAGCCTTTGCGAACAATGCGTTCAATTTCACTGCGAGAATAAACAAGTGTATCAATTGCGGTCTCTTGTGCACCTTCGCCTCTACGTTCACGCGGCTCTCCAAAGTATATTCCCCCCGTTAATTCTCTTAAGATTAGAAGGTCTACCCCTTCGATAATCTCATTCTTAAGTGGAGAAGCTTCTGCCAGAGAATCATAAATCGTAACGGGACGAAGGTTCGCAAATAGCTCAAGCTGCTTACGAAGACCAAGCAACCCTTGTTCAGGGCGCTGATGTCCAGGAAGCGTCTCCCATTTAGGTCCACCGACCGCTCCTAGTAAAACCGCATCACTCTGTTTACAAATGGAAAGTGTTTCTTCTGGTAAAGGTGAGCCCGTTTTATCAATTGCAACTCCACCAAGATCTCCATAAACAAATTCAAATTCATGCTTATATAAGCGAGCAATCTCGTTTAAAACCTTCGTCGCTGACTCACATACTTCTGGTCCTATTCCATCACCAGGGAGAATAGCAATTCGTTTTTTCATTGATTCTTCCTCCCAATTAAATCTTTAGTGGATTTGTTCGTTGTTCATTAAATAACTTACGACTAATGGTACGGTTCACCGCATTAATATACGCTTTCGCTGAAGCTTCAAGGACATCATGAGCTGTTCCGCGACCAGACGATTCAGTTCCATCATACTGTACCGTCACATACACCTCTGCAAGAGAGTCACGACCAGCTGTTGTCGATTGAATGCGATAATCCATTAATAGAATTGGTTCATCCACTACACGCTCTAATGTGTTGTAGATTGCCTCTACGCTACCAGATCCCGTTCCAGCTTCTTGAACCGTTTCTCCGTTTGGAAGTTTAATCGTAATCGTAGCCGTAGGGATGTTCGTTGTACCATAATTAACTTGTAATGTTTCAAGTCCATAATGAGAAACAGCAGAACCTACCGTTGCTTCCGTCATTAAAGCAAATAAATCTTCTTCGGTAATATCTTTTTTCTTATCAGCTAGATCTTTAAACGCCACAAATGTTTTTTGCAACTGTTCGTCTGACCCATTAAAGCCAAGTTCTACTAACTTATCTTTAAATGCATGACGGCCTGAATGTTTCCCGAGAACCATTCGATTAGATGAAACACCAACTAGTTCCGGCGTAATAATTTCATAAGTCTCTTTGTTTTTCAAGACGCCATCTTGGTGGATGCCTGATTCATGTGCAAAGGCATTCGCTCCAACAACCGCTTTATTACTCGGAACAACCATTCCTGTTAATTTACTAACAAGAGTACTTGTTCTCTTAATTTCTTTTAACGTTAAGCCTGTTTTCGCTTGGTAATGATCTTGACGAATGTTAAGTGCAACGGCAATTTCTTCTAGTGCTGCATTCCCTGCACGTTCACCAATTCCATTCACCGTACACTCAACTTGACCAGCTCCGTTTTGAATCGCTGCTAATGAATTGGCAACTGCCATGCCTAAATCATCGTGATTGTGAGTAGAAAGAATCGCTTTATCGATATTTGGCACATTTTCAGATACATAACGGAACATTTGACCAATTTCATAAGGAGTCGTGTAACCAACTGTATCTGGAAGATTAATGACGGTAGCTCCGGCATCGATTACTTCACGAATAATTCTTGCTAAGAATGGTAAGTCAGAGCGACTTGCATCTTCAGCTGACCATTGCACGTGTGGAAATTTCGCAGCAGCCTGCTTCACGGCAGCTACCGCATTTTCCACAACTTGATCCGGTGTCATCCGAAGTTTATATTCCATATGGATGGGAGAAGTGGCAATAAAAACGTGTATTCTTGGTTCTACACTTTCCTTTAGTGCTTCCCAAGTCGTTTCAATTTCACGCTCAAGTGAACGGGAAAGGCCTGTGATTGAGCTGCCCTTTACAGTTTGGGCGATCGCTTTAACCGAAGCAAAATCTCCTTGAGAGGAGGCTGGAAATCCAGCCTCAATAATATCTACACCCAAGCGTTCTAGTTGCTTCGCAATCTCAAGCTTCTCTTGAAAGTTTAAATTCACACCTGCTGACTGTTCGCCGTCTCTTAGCGTGGTATCGAAAACATTAATCTTACGCACTTTAACCACTCCTTAGATTTTAGATTTTGCCTTTACGAATGGCATCATTTCACGCAATTCACGACCAACTACTTCAATCGGATGTTGGCTCTCTGCTCTTGTGATTGCAGTGAATTCAGGACGATTTGCTTGGTTTTCAAGAATCCATCCTTTTGCAAATTTACCAGTTTGGATATCTGTAAGAACTTTCTTCATCGCTTTCTTCGTATCTTCTGTTACGATTTGAGGACCCGCTACATAATCTCCCCATTGTGCTGTATCAGAGATAGAATAACGCATTGTTTCTAATCCACCTTCATACATAAGGTCAACAATTAACTTTAACTCATGTAAACATTCAAAGTAAGCCACTTCAGGTTGGTACCCTGCTTCTACTAGTGTTTCAAAACCAGCTTTAACTAGTGCAGATGCTCCCCCACATAGTACAGCTTGCTCTCCGAAAAGATCTGTTTCTGTTTCTTCTTGGAATGTTGTTTCTAATACACCAGCACGAGCCGAACCAATTTGCTTCGCATAAGCAAGAGCTATTTCTTTTGCGTTACCAGTTGCATCTTGGTATACAGCGATTAGTCCAGGTACACCGCCGCCTTCTTCAAATACACGACGTACTAAGTGACCAGGTCCTTTTGGTGCTGCTAGAAATACGTCAACATTGCTTGGTGGTACGATTTGATTAAAGTGAATGTTGAAACCATGTGCAAATGCAAGGGTTTTTCCTTCTGTTAATTCAGGCTCAATTTCATTTTTGTAAACCGTTGGTTGAAGCTCATCTGGAAGAAGGATCATAATTAAATCAGCTTGAGCTGCTGCTTCGCGAACAGTCATAACATCAAAACCATCTTCTACTGCTTTATCCCAAGACTTACCAGGGCGTAGACCAACGATTACGTCTTGACCACTTTCACGCATATTTAGTGAATGAGCATGACCTTGTGAGCCATAACCAATTACTGCTACCTTTTTTCCTGTTAAAACTGCTTCTTTAACGTCTGAATTGTAATATACCTTTGCCATAATGAATCTCTCCTCTTTGTTTAAATAATTATATTTTTTGAATTATGAATTCACTAGATTAATTAATGAGTGTTAGTCGATATGGATCTGTTACAGGTTTTTTCGTGCTACGATTAAAGGCGGTTATACCCGTCCGAGCAATTTCTTTAATTCCATAAGGACGAAGCAAATCGATAAACGCTTCAACTTTGGAATGATCCCCTGTAATTTGAATCGTCATGGACTCACGACCGACATCAATAATTGTTGCTCTAAATGGGTTAACAAGTGCAGCCACTTCCCCACGTTGTTGTGGTGTTACAACAATTTTCACAAGAGCGAGCTCTCTTGCAACAATCGACTCATCTGTTATATCTTTTACTTTTAACACATCAACTTGTTTGTTGAGTTGTTTAATCACTTGTTCAACATTTTGCATGCTATCAACAGCCACAACAAAAGTCATTCTTGAAACGGCTGGATTTTCAGTGACCCCTACTGTAATGCTTTCGATATTATAATGTCGTCTAGCAAACAAGCCAGTAATACGGTTCAGCACACCAGTCGTGTTATTCACTAAGGCCGTAATGGTTCTTTTCATAGTGGCTTAACCCCCTCCATTTGATGTTGCCCTTTACCAGGCGAGATCATTGGATACACATTCTCTTCCTTGGCAACTCGAACATCCATTAATACAGGACCAGGATGAGCAAGCATTTCCTCTAATGCCCCTTTTAAGTCTGAAAGATGATCGACTCTAATCCCTTTAATGTCATAAGCATCTGCTAACTTGACAAAATTAGGCTGGACTGGGAATAAAGAATTAGAATAACGTTCACCATGAAACAATTGCTGCCATTGTCTTACCATTCCAAGCGAGGCATTGTTTACAATGACAATTTTTACAGGAAGATTTAATTCTTGTAAGAGTGATAACTCTTGAGCTGTCATTTGAAAACCAGCGTCTCCAATTACGGCAACAACTGGAGAATCTGGTTCTGCAAACTGCGCTCCAATTGCAGCAGGGAAACCAAATCCCATTGTTCCAAGTCCTCCTGAGGTTACCCAACGATTTGGTTTATTAAACCGATAGAATTGAGCCGACCACATTTGATGTTGACCAACATCAGTCGTGACAATCGCTTCTCCATTGGTCACCTCATGAATCAATTCAATCAAGTTTTGTGGTTTAATTGTTTCTCCATCTTCCTTATACCAAAGAGGATATTCTTGCTTCATTCCCTTTAACTTTGCACACCATTCTGTTGTATCACCAAGCGTTCCTTGCTCATCTAGTAACATTTGAATAGCTAGTTTCGCATCACCTACAACCGGAATTTCAGTTTTAATGTTTTTTCCGATTTCTGCTGGGTCAATATCAATATGAACAACACGTGCATTAGGAGCAAAATATTCTAAATTTCCAGTTAAACGGTCATCAAAGCGAGCGCCGATACTGATTAAAAGGTCTGATTCGTAAATAGCCATATTGGCTGTGTAAGTTCCGTGCATTCCACCCATTCCTAAAAATAGATCATGATCACCCGGAAAACTACCTAAGCCTAGTAATGTATTTACCACGGGAATTTTCGTTTTCTCAACGTAATTTAATAACTCTTCTGAAGCTTTACCATGTAGAACTCCTGCTCCCGCTAAAATCACGGGGCTTTTCGCTTCAGATACGGCATCTACAACTTTTCTAATCTGTAAGCGATTCGGAACGATAGTTGGTTGATAGCCAGGAAGATTGACTTCAGATTCGTAATCAAAGACTCCTGTTGCTAGAGACACATCTTTTGGTAGATCGATTAACACGGGTCCTGGTCGACCTGTAGTTGCAATATGAAAAGCTTCCTTTATGATTCTAGGAAATTCATCGACAGAACGAACTTGATAATTATGCTTTGTGATCGGCATCGTTATGCCAATTATATCGGCTTCTTGGAATGCATCTGTTCCGATGAGTGTTGACGCAACTTGACCTGTTATCACGACAAGAGGAAGAGAGTCAATCATTGCATCTGCGATTCCCGTAATTACATTTGTCGCTCCAGGCCCAGAAGTAACAATACAAACACCTGGTTTTCCTGAAACTCTAGCGTATCCTTCCGCTGCATGAATAGCGCCTTGTTCATGTCTGGCTAACACATGATGAATTCCCGTTTTGTAAATTTCATCATATGTTGGTAGAATCGCACCACCCGGATAACCAAAAATGACATCGACACCTTCTTTAGCAAGTGCTTCAATTAACATACTTGAGCCAGATAATTCTTTTGGCTTTTCGTTTGTTTCTTGCTCAATGTTTTTTAGTTTTGTACTCATTTCAATCGTGCCTCCTTTTATAATCTTGTTTATTTATACAATATTTCGGCTCCACTCATTGCTTCGTTTTGTTAAAAAAGGCAAGAACGGCCTTTTTTAACAAAACTCAAAAAAATCTTTCCACCCCATATAAGCCACTTGAATGTAGCTGAAGGGGTGAAAAGATTAATCTTTCCACGGTACCACCCTTATTCATTGAACGTATTTGATCGTTCAATCTTATGGATAAGCTTCCACTTATCACGTTTTAATAACGAGTGCTGTGAACACCCGACCATTCCTACTTAAGTTCAGAATGATACTCGGAGGCGAGTTTCATCAAAGTTGACAACACCGCATTTCAGCTTCACGGCTCTCTGTTGAAGTCAGTCCTTGACTACTTTTCCTCTTCTACGTTTTAGTATTTTAAATTTTCATGACCGCGCCTGTATTAGCCGAAGTGACTAACTTTGCATATCTAGCAAGATAACCTTTTTTCACTTTTGGTTCTGGCTCAACCCAGCCTTCTTTACGCTCGGCATGAACTTCTTCTGATACGAGCCATTCTATTGTTCTATTCGTTAAATCTATACGAATTAGATCACCGTCTTTAACAAAAGCAATTGGACCACCGTCTGCTGCTTCTGGGGAAATATGACCAATTGAAATTCCTCTAGACGCACCTGAGAAACGACCATCCGTGATAAGAGCTACTTTCGTTCCTAAACCTCTACCAGCGATAGCAGATGTCGGTGCTAACATTTCTGGCATTCCAGGTCCACCTTTAGGACCTTCATAGCGTATGACGACAACATGTCCTGCTCGAACTAGACCGTCGTCAATCCCTTTTTGTGCTTCTTCCTGAGAGTTGAAAACAATTGCTTCTCCTTCAAAAACTTTAATAGAAGGATCAACAGCTCCTACTTTAATAACTCCTCCATCTGGCGCGATGTTGCCATATAGGATAGAAAGGCCACCAACTTGGCTATACGGATTTTCTTTACGACGAATGACATCATCATTAGTAATTTCTGCATGTTTTACATTTTCATACAAGCTTTTTCCAGTAATCGTAATTCTATCTGGGTGAATTGCACCTTCGATCGAACAAAGCTCTTTAATGATTGCACTAACACCACCTGCGTGGTGTACGTCATCCATTGAATAATCAGAAGCTGGACTAATCTTAGATAAATAAGGAACTCGTTCAGCAACGAGATTAATTCTATCTAAATCATAGTCAATTTCAGCCTCATTTGCAATTGCCAATGTATGAAGAACGGTATTCGTTGATCCTCCCATTGCCATATCAAGTGCGAACGCATCATCAATTGTTTCTTCTGTAATTATATCACGAGGACGAATGTCTTTTTCAATTAAATTCATTAAGTGCATCGCAGCATCTTTGATTAATTGGTGACGATCATTTGAAGTAGCGACAATTGTTCCATTACCTGGTAGTGCCAACCCAAGCATCTCCATTAATGAGTTCATTGAGTTTGCCGTAAACATACCAGAACAAGATCCACAAGTTGGGCAAGCTGTCTGTTCAATTTCAAGGAGTTCTTCCCTTGTCATATTACCTGACGCAAATGAACCTACACCTTCAAAGACAGACACAAGTGACAAGTTTTTCCCGTCTTTTGTTTTTCCTGCCTCCATTGGGCCACCTGAAACGAATACAGATGGTACATTTGTTCTAACTGACGCCATTAACATACCTGGTGTAATTTTGTCACAGTTTGGAATGTAAAATACACCATCAAACCAGTGAGCATTAATTACTGTCTCAGCAGCATCACAGATGATTTCACGACTTGGAAGTGAATAACGCATTCCAATATGTCCCATTGCAATTCCATCATCTACCCCAATTGTATTGAATTCAAACGGAATTCCTCCAGCTTCACGGATCGCTTGCTTAGCTACTTCTGCGAACTTATTTAAATGCATATGACCAGGAATAATATCAATGTAAGAGTTACAGACACCAATAAATGGTTTATCCATATCCTCATCTTTTACACCAGCTGCTCGAAGTAGGCTTCGATGTGGCGCTCGATCAATTCCCTTTTTTATCATGTTACTTCTCATAGTACCCGCTCCCTAATTCGTTGCTTCTCTCTCAACTCTGCTCCACTTTTCTCTATCTAAATTTGTGTATAAACCTTTACTCCCTCTTCTACAACTCGTTTTCTAAATGCATCTAGTAAGCAAGTTGTCTCTCTACCAGGCTTCCCATCTCCGATTACACGTCCGTCAACTTTCACAACTGCTATAACTTCTGCAGCTGTTCCTGTTAGAAAAACTTCATCAGCTACATAAACATCGTGTCTAGTAAAAGGCTCTTCTTTAACCGTATATTCTAATTCCTGAGCAATTTCAATAATGGCATTTCTCGTAATACCTTCTAGCGCGCCAATATATCCAGGTGGAGTTAGTAACTCTTTTCCTTTTACTATAAATACATTATCGGCAGATCCTTCAGCTACATAACCTTGGTCGTTTAACATAAGGGCTTCACTTACCCCAGCCAAACCTGCTTCGATCTTTACTAGAATATTATTCAAATAATTCAGTGATTTAACCTTAGGACTTAAAACATCAGGACGATTTCTGCGTGTTGCCACCGTTACAATATCTAACCCTGATTCATAGAGTTCTTTAGGAAATATAGCTAACTCCTCCGCAATAATAATTACAGATGGTGTGGCACAGGATATAGGATCAAGCCCTAGATTTCCAACCCCTCTAGAAATAACAAGACGAATGTAAGCGTTGCTTAACTCATTTTTCTGAAGAGTCTTAATGATTAAATCCTTTACTTCGTTTTTAGTATAAGGAATTTCTAGCATGATCGATTTGGCAGAGTTGAAAAGTCTATCAAGATGTTCTTGTAAACGAAAGATGTTTCCATCGTACACTCGAATTCCTTCAAACACTCCATCTCCATATAAAAAACCATGATCATAAACCGAAATTTTCGCATCTTGTTTTCGGACAAATTCACCATCAAGGTAAATCCATTGTTCACTCATGACGTTACTCTCCTCATGTATCATGTAATCTTTGTTCGTCTCGGAACAACATCACATTTTTTCATCTCTATAGAGCGGACATTTGTTTTTTTAAAATAGTTGTTGTTGAGATTTATCTTACGCTCATTCAGGTGCATGGTCAACCATTTTTTAAAAAATAATTTGACTATTTTGATTAGTCATTCTGCCTGAGAACGCTTACATCGTTGGTAGCTTTGAATTCATTATTTTTAATTCTACATATGCCTATTTTATGGATATTAAATAAACGATAGGGCATGCTAGTATTGGGTGATATTACATGGTAAAAAAACACAATAAATTCGTTAGAATAACTAAAAATTTCCCATTTATACGATTCATTAACAACCGTCGTGCTTCGCTCGTTGTCGTAGAGGATCTTTGGACAAGATGTAACACAGAAGGAGAGAAACTTCTCTATCATCAATTACGAGCAAATATGTATTATCCTACTCCTCATTACTGGATTGAACATGTACGTGCTAATCTTGCCCTAGTTCCATATCGACTAGCTTTAATTGAATTAAGGCCTGATATGAATGAAAAGCGAATTATGAAACAATTAAAGAAACGTAACTGGCGAGTCATTTTTTATGAAACAGAACAATTATTAAAAGATGAACAAATGTATGTCAACTTAGTTTCACAACAAGCACCAACAAAAAACGTCTCCACCTCATCATAAGGTGGAGACGTTTTATTTCATTATGTAAAAAACGTCCCAGGAGAGATTCGAACTCCCGACCGACGCCTTAGAAGGGCGTTGCTCTATCCAGCTGAGCTACTGGGACAAGAGCGGGTGATGAGAATCGAACTCACATCATCAGCTTGGAAGGCTGAGGTTTTACCACTAAACTACACCCGCATATTAGTATACTTTGTCACTTCAAGTACAATTAATTATATCAGAGAATCTTAAAAGTTACAAGATCTTTTTAAATATGATCACCTCTCAGCGACATTTATAACTATAACAAATAAAACTAAGACTGTCAACAATTTATCAAAAAAGTTTTAGTGGATCTCCCCAATTGAAAGAGGAGATCCACCTCTTATTCCTTCGTAAACTTACGGGTTAATTCAGGTACGATGTCACCATTATAATTATAAAAGGTAATCTTGATGTCTGAATCACCATATTCACAAATACAATACGTACCGTCTTTGTGTTCACGCGGAAGGCGAATACTGCCTGGGTTTATGTAGATAACTCCGTTTTCTTGGAACGCCGTTGCTACATGAGAATGACCAAAACATGTGATTTGCGCTTGTTTTTCTTCAGCTCGATAGCTTAAAGGAACGTGCGTCATCTTCACATTGTATAAATGACCATGCGTTATATAGAATGTAACGCCTTTCACCTGCTCTGTTACATCATGAGGAAAATCCTCGCCAAAATCGCAGTTTCCTTTTACAACCTTAACTCCTTTTATGGCAGCATGATCAGCTGTTAGTTCTGAATCACCACAGTGAAATAAGGCATCGACTTCATTTCGATGACGGTCTATTATTTTTTTTAATCGATTGCCCCAACCATGACTATCACTAATTATTAAAGCTTTCATTGTCTTCCCCCCCTAGACTCTCCATTCCTTTTGCTTCTCTAAAAGCTGCTTTAACGCTTTTGCTCGATGACTTCGCTCGTTTTTTTGCTCAGCCATTAATTGGGCCATTGTTTTATCCAGTTCCGGTAGATAGAAAATCGGATCATAGCCAAAACCATTGGAACCAGCTGCACTCATGGCGATATAACCTTCACAAGTTCCTTCATAAAAGAACGTTTCTTGATTAGGTTTCGCTACAGCTAATAAACAAATAAATCGAGCAGTTCGATCATCTCCAGGGACATCAACGAGTTCATTTAAAACTTTTTCACTATTAGCAGCGTCGCTTTTATCTTCCCCCGCGTATCTTGCTGAATAAACGCCAGGTCGTCCATCTAGAGCATCAACAACCAACCCTGAATCATCAGCGATTACCATCTGATTCAAGTAATTAGCTAAGGTCTCTGCTTTTTTTGCCGCATTCTCAGCAAAAGTTTCTCCGTCTTCGACGATATCAGGAAGATCTGGATAATCAAGTAGGGAGCGAACCTCCCACCCCTCTTTTGCGAACATTTGTTGAAACTCTGTTATCTTTCCTTTATTCTTTGTCGCAATCACCATTTCCTTCTTCATCGTTATTCTCCTTTAAGTTCTTGACTCATTTGCTCTGCAATTGGGCCTAGTATTTCTCGTTGTTTTGCTATAAGGGTCTCGATTCCTGATTCTGCTAAATCAAGTAAAGTGTTAAGTTGTTGTCTTGAAAATGTCGCCTCTTCTCCTGTTCCTTGAAGCTCCACGAACTGATGATTACCGGTCATAACGACATTCATATCTACTTCCGCGGCAGAATCTTCAAGATAACAAAGATCGAGGAGTTCTCCCTTTTCTGAATCTATACCTACTGAGATGGCAGCAAGAAACTCTTTAATAGGCCACTCCTTAATTTTGCCTGCCTTCATTGTCTTATCCATAGCAAGAGCTAACGCAACGAATGCCCCTGTAATCGAAGCCGTTCTCGTTCCTCCATCCGCTTGAATCACATCACAATCAATCCATACGGTGCGCTCGCCAATTTTTTCTAGATCAATAACGGTCCGTAAAGCTCTTCCAATAAGCCTTTGAATCTCCATTGTTCTACCTGCTACTTTTCCCTTGGATGACTCACGAATGTTTCTTTGTTCTGTTGCTCTTGGTAGCATGGCATATTCAGCTGTAATCCAACCTTTGCCTTTCCCTCTTAAAAAAGGTGGTACACGATCTTCTACCGTCGCGCTACAAATGACTTTCGTTTCCCCCATTGATATTAGTACAGATCCCTCTGGATGCTTTACATAGTTTGTTTCGATTGTTACTTTTCTTAGCTGGGCAGCTTCACGTCCATCAACTCTCATACATGATCCTCCTATTTTTATGTAGAAATAAACCAAATTTTTATGTAATAAGGAAAAGGAGGCAGCAAACTTGCTCCTCCTTTTCCTAGCGTTAGTATAATTATAAAGAATTATGAGGCAGTAGTCCAATTTGCCACTTAATATCTTCCAGTGTTTACTAATGAAGGTCTTGTAACAGGCTCGGCTACTTCACCTGATTCTGTTAGGACATTTGTCTCTCCATTCACTTGAATCGCTACTTTTTCAACTCCTTCTTGTTCGGTTAACGTTAAAGCGAGCATATCCATTATTTCAGACGAAACGGCTGTTGATTGAAGCTGTGTTAAAATCGACTCATTAAAGTTCAATGTCACCATTCCATTTTCATACATAGGCTCGTCAATAAGAGTTACTCCTTGGCGGAAATCTGTTAATAAATTGGATTGAAGAGATGGCCCCTTCAGTAGTTCTTTTACAGATGCAGTTAAAGCATCTTCTCCTAAGGAAACACGACGCGTTACTGGGACATAATATGTGTTGTCCCCATTTTGAGCAAGGAAGTAAAGAGTAACCCCTTTACTATTGACGACATCGATAACATCGCCTGCTTCAATATTAATTCCATTCGCTCTACTTACTCCTTCGCCAATGGGTGTTCCGCTAACAGGCATCATATCTTGTTTATGACCGTTGATACGAATTTGTACACTATCGACATTTTCAAACTGCGTCAATGTGTAGGTAATTGCTTCCAATATTTGTCTTTCTTGGCTCGGATCATAACTTTTAAATTCATTTGAAAAATCAGCAATCGCCATTCCATCTTTTAAATCTACATCGACTTCTGTCCCGGCAGGAATCACTGCCCGGAAACCATTTGGAAGCATATCTGTAACAGGACCTCCATCAACTAAGTATTCTAGTGATTGCTTAAGCACACTTTGTGTTTTAGGCAGCTCTAATGTTTGCGGAACTACAAGTCCATTGGCGTCAATTAAATAGATTTCACGTTTCGTTGACTCTCCTATTGCTTCTTCTTCATCCGGAGCTTCATCAGGTTCTTTTTCCCCCGTACCATCTTCTAATTCTAACGACTCACCTTCTTCTACATAATTTGTAGGCGGTGTATCCATCTCATTCGTTGACTCATTAGATCCAAACGAACAAGCTGTCATTGTTAACAAAGTTGCAAAAGCAAGAACTGGAACCCCTTTTCGGATTACTTTACGCATGTGTTTTCCCTCCTAAGATAGTTTGTACTACATGTATACGAGCCCTATAAGGAGAATAGACCATCATTTATAGATTTTAAAAAAAAGATTTTTTACTGCTTGAAAAAATCTATAAACCACTGTCTAGCTTATAGATCCTTCTCAGGCCGAAGCATAAGCTTATTTAAACACTAAAAAACCCGTATGATAGATGTTGATATCTATCATACGAGCTAATCACAAATTTTACTTTTTAAAATAATAGACTCTACATGCCCTACATTCATTTCTAGCCATTGGTCAGCTAATTTCTTGAACCTGATGGCATCACCTGTTGTAAAAAAGCGGTGATTAGGCTTTCGCTCCTTTGTGTAGAGGAGATTCTTGTGGTAAAGGAGACTACTGACTTCTCGAGCTGTCTCATCACCTGATGAGATTAATTCAATGTCAGGACCTACTCGGTTGGCAATAACCTCTCTCAATAGCGGATAATGCGTGCATCCTAAGATAAGAGTATCAAAAGCAAGCCCATCTAAAGGCTTCAATGCTTCATCTACGATTCTCTCAGCTTCGGATCCTTCAAACATCCCTTTTTCTACTAAAGGGACAAAAGGAGGACAAGCAAGACTCTCCACCTTCACCTTACTATTAATCGTCCTCAGTGCTTTTTCATAAGCTTGACTTTGAATCGTTCCTGTCGTTCCAATAATCGCGACATGGTCTTTTTGTGTGACTTTTAAAGCACTTATGGCACCTGGATGAACAACGCCTACAACAGGTATTGGTAACTCCCTTTTCACTTCTTCAAGAACAACAGCCGTAGCTGTGTTACAGGCTACTACAAGCATTTTCATATTGTCTTCTGACAGGCGATCTATCATTTCCCAAGTGAATCTTCTTACTTCTTCAGCTGTTCGAGGACCGTATGGACAACGAGCTGAATCACCAATATAAACAATTTCTTCTTTCGGCAATTGTCTCATAATCTCTTTGGCTACCGTAAGTCCACCTAGTCCAGAATCTATAACTCCAATTGGTCTATCCAAAAATTATCCCTCAATTTCTAACGACACAACTTATTTATTCACACGTGTCACTTTCATCTCTTCATGCAAAACATGCAAACTCTTCTCAAGAAAACTCACTTCATCTTGAGAGAAATTGACCAAAATATCTTCCAAATATTCTTGACGTTTCTTGATTACTTCTTCAATAATTGTTCGTCCTTTATCTAATAGATGAATGCGAACAACACGTCTGTCACTTTTATCTTTTACTCTTTCAACGAGTTCATTTTTTTCCATTCTATCTACTAAATCTGTCGTTGTACTACAAGCTAAGTACATTTTTGTAGATAGTTCACCAATCGTCATATCACCAAACTCATTTAGCCATTGCAATGCTATAAATTGTGGTGGAGTTATCGGAAATTGCGTCAGGATTTCTCGGCCCTTTTGCTTAACCATTTCTGACACTCGTCTTAATGAACGCTCAATTTGTTCGATCTGGCGCTGATCCATCTTACGCACCCCTTCTACACAGGTAACTGTGGTATTCTCATTATTGTCGCTTGTTTCCAAATGAATTGCAAGAGAAGAATGTGACAAATTCATGCGTGTCTATTCTAATAGTAAAAAAGTTGACTCAACCGGTTATCCGATCTTGAGTCAACTTCATTGATCTATTAAGCCATGAACGTTTCACGGACTCGCTGTTCGACTTCATCTGCTGTGTTAAGTTGTAGCATCTCATTTGAAAACGCTGCTAGCTCTTCTTTTGAAAGAGAAAGCAGTTGACTACGAGCAGGTAAAATTGACGTTGCGCTCATACTAAACTCATCTAAACCAAGCCCGAGCAATAGTGGAATCGCCACTTCATCTCCGGCCATTTCTCCACACATACCAACCCACTTTCCTTGTTTGTGAGCAGCATCGACGACCATTTTAACTAAGCGTAAAATAGCAGGATGGTATGGCTGATACAAATAAGAAACACGTTCATTCATACGATCAGCGGCCATTGTGTATTGAATGAGGTCATTCGTTCCAATGCTAAAAAAGTCAACTTCTGTTGCGAATAAGTCAGCAGCTATAGCCGTTGATGGAATCTCAACCATTATTCCAATTTCCATTTCTTCTGACACAGAAATTTCTGCTTCTATTAACTTGCTTTTCTCTTCTAATAGCATCGCTTTTGCTTGACGAAACTCATCAAGTGTCGCGATCATTGGAAACATTACTTTTAAGTTACCGAACGCACTAGCACGAAGAAGAGCTCTTAATTGTGTACGAAAAATTTCTTTTTCCTCTAAACATAAACGAATAGCACGGAAACCTAGAAATGGATTCATTTCTTTTGGTAAATCTAAGTATGGTAATTCCTTATCTCCGCCGATATCCAATGTACGAATAACGACTGGTTTGTCTTCCATACGTTCCACTACTTCTTTATATGCTTCAAACTGCTCTTCTTCTGAAGGAAGCTCGGTTCTTCCCATATAAAGAAATTCTGTCCGATAAAGCCCAATCCCTTCAGCTCCATTGTTAATGACACCTTCTAAATCTTTAGGTGTTCCAATGTTTGCTGCAAGCTCAACATGTTGCCCGTCTTTTGTAGTCGTTTGCTCAGTGGCAAGCTTTGCCCATTCTACCTTTTGCTTGGCAAAGTCATCACGTTTTTTTGTATAGAACGCAATTTCTTTTTCTGTCGGTTCAACAATGACCAAACCATCAAGACCATCAACAATTACGATCATACCCGTCTGAATTTCAGCTGTGACTTCTTTTGCTCCCACAACAGCAGGAATCTCAAGAGATCTAGACATGATCGCTGAGTGCGATGTACGCCCACCGATATCTGTTGCGAACCCTTTAATAAATACAGGGTTAAGTTGTGCTGTGTCCGATGGCGTTAAATCTTCAGCAATGACTATCGTTTCTTCGGAAATCGTTGCTAAAGACTGTGCTTCAATTCCAAGTAAATGACCAAGAACACGTTTAGAAACATCACGGATATCAGCTGCACGTTCCTTCATATATTCATTATCCATGTTTTCGAACATCGTAATGAACATAGTGGAAACTTCATTCATTGCATATTCTGCATTTTGCTTATCATCTGTAATTCTCCCTTTTACGGTATCGACAAGTTCAGGATCACTAAGAACAAGTAAATGAGCTGCAAAGATTTCAGCTTTATCAGCACCCAGTTCTTTTTCTGTTTTATCTTTGATCACAGACAGCTCTTCTTTTGATTTCGTTAAAGCTTGATCTAAACGTTGTACTTCACTGGTGGGATCTTGAACCTCTTTTAACTCAATAGTCATATTTGGTTCTTCGTGCACAAAGGCCTTTGCAATCGCTACACCAGAAGAAGCAGCGATACCAGTCAGTGAACGCATTATTCTCCTAGCCCTTCTTTAATAACATCTTCAATTGCTTGTAAAGCTTCATCTGCATCTGAACCTTCAGCTTTCACCGTTACTTCTGCACCTTTACCAACACCTAAAGACATAACGCCCATAATCGACTTAAGGTTAACAGCTTTACCTTTGTACTCAAGAGTAATATCCGAAGAAAATTGACCTGCTTTATTAACTAATTGTGTTGCTGGACGTGCGTGAATTCCCGTATCTGCTGTAATTATAAATGTTTTTTCTGCCATAATTAATCTACCTCTTTCTTTTCAGATAATTTATTTAGAAAAACTTGGTTCGCTAGAAGTTATTATAAGAACTTGAGCGAGCCTAGTTTTAACTTACTTTTGCTAGCACTACAATAAAAAAGACATAAGCAAAGAACGTATATGAAAAAAATCAGTGGGATTGTACATTTATAGCGTACCCCATCTTTATCTCATATACACTTCTATACTTATGCCTGATCGAATCAGTAACACGTAATAAGTGCACTTATAGTAGCAATAACATTTTCTTAAATTAATTATACATAGTATAGCATAAGTTTTTTTTGATTTTCAATAGGTAAGACTCGATATTACTCGACAAAAATTAAAATCTTTTAGTTTTAACTGGCTTTTCGTCCATTTCACGATCTTTTCTTGTTTATTTTCAATAATAAAACACGTCGTACGCCTTCTAGACATATACTATCAAGACTAAAACCCTTCAATAGTGGGATTTGAGTCCCCACAAAATCGCTCTCAGCCCGAGCAAGAAGGAGTGAACTCATTGAAAGGAGCAGAATTCGGACCTAAACCCTTACTTACGAAAAGGGAACGCGAAGTATTTGAACTTCTTGTCCAAGATAAGACAACACGAGAAATCGCACAAGAGCTTTTCATAAGTGAGAAAACCGTACGAAATCACATCTCTAATACGATGCAGAAGCTGGGGGTTAAGGGGCGCTCTCAAGCGGTTATCGAATTAATACGACTAGGAGAACTTGAAATATAGAAACACTAAATTCCACACGCTCACTCACCATTTCGTTGCTCACCGCGTTTTAGTCGTTTCATTATTTTAAAGAGGCTACTGAGAAAGGTTGATTTTTACCTTTCTCAGTAGCTTCACTTTTTATTCATGTTTTTCAAACTCCATTCTCATATCTTCATCCCATTCAACTGATTGGCCAGTTTCTTTGCTTATCTGAACAATTGTTCCTCTGCCTATTAGACAGACTTCCTTTTTCTCATTATGGGCCACGTAATGAAGATCAACCGAAGAGCGTCCAATCTGATTGACTTTGACCGAAATAGATAAACGTTCAGCAAATTTAATCTGCTGAATGTAATCGCAATGCAAATCAGCTACAACGACCATCGTCTCGTACTCACGGCTTATCCATTTATTCATCAACCCAAGATGTTTAAAAAACTCGGTCCGAGCTTCCTCAAAAAAGACAAACGCCTTTGTATTATTGAGATGTCCGAAAGCATCTGTTTCAGAAAATCTTACTTTTACTGGTACGGAAAATTGAAATTCAGATAACCATTGTTCAAGCGATCCTATGTAGGAAGGTACTCTCATTTAAAACACCTCGTAACTATTATTGAAATACTAAAAGCCATTTACAAACAAAGGCCCTAATCTCTCTGTCAAGAGATCAGGACCGTGATAAACTTATGCACCAAAGAAGTTTTTAAATGATTGTAGAGTCGTTTGACGATTTAATGCTGCAATCGAAGTGGTAAGTGGAATGCCTTTCGGGCAAGACTGAACACAGTTTTGTGAATTACCACAATTAGCAAGTCCACCTTCACTCATAATCGTTTCCAGACGCTCTTCTTTGTTCATCTCACCGGTTGGATGAGCATTGAACAAACGAACTTGAGAAAGTGGGGCTGGACCGATAAAGTCTGATTTGCTATTCACATTTGGACATGCTTCTAAGCATACCCCACATGTCATGCATTTTGAAAGTTCATATGCCCATTGGCGCTTTGATTCCGCCATACGAGGTCCTGGTCCAAGATCATATGTTCCATCAATTGGAATCCATGCTTTTACTTTCTTAAGTGAATCAAACATCCGGCTACGATCAACCATTAAGTCACGAACAACAGGGAATGTTTTCATTGGCTCTAGACGAATAGGTTGCTCCAATTGATCAACTAAAGCCGTACAGGATTGACGCGGCTTACCGTTAATAACCATCGAACAAGCTCCACAAACTTCTTCAAGACAGTTCATATCCCAGGAAATTGGCGTAGTCTGTTCTCCTTTTGTATTGACTGGATTACGACGGAACTCCATCAATGCTGAAATAACGTTCATATTTTGACGATATGGAACCTCAAATTCCTCTTCATAAGGAGCATTGTTCGGATCATCTTGTCTCATTACTTTAAATTTGATTGTTTTTTCACTCATGATTTAACAGCTCCTTGCTTCTTTTGAGAGTAATCACGTTTACGTGGCTTAATAAGCGACGTATCAACATCTTCATATGCAAAGTCAGGTGCATTTTTCGTAGCGTTAAATGTAGCCTTTGTTGTCTTTAAGAATTCTTCATCGTTACGCTCCGGGAAGTCTGGCTTATAATGAGCTCCACGACTTTCGTTACGATTGTAAGCACCAAGAGTAATAACGCGAGCAAGGCTTAACATCCCATCTAATTGACGAGTGAATGAAGCACCTAGATTGCTCCACTTTGCCGTGTCATTGATATTAATATTTTTATAACGTTCCATTAATTCTTGAATTTTCTCATCTGTTTTTAGAAGCTTGTCATTGTGACGAACAACGGTTACGTTATCTGTCATCCACTCACCAAGTTCCTTGTGAAGAATGTAAGCATTCTCTTTTCCATCCATCTTCAGGATGTTGTCATAAGCATCTTGTTCTTTCTTCACTTCATTTTCAAATAATGATGTAGGCATCGAATCAGCTGATTTTTCTAAACCATTCATGTATTCGACTGCATTTGGACCTGCAACCATACCACCATAAATGGCAGAAAGAAGCGAGTTCGCACCAAGTCTGTTTCCACCATGCTGTGAGTAATCACACTCACCTGCAGCAAACAAACCAGGAATGTTCGTCATTTGATCATAATCAACCCACATACCACCCATTGAGTAATGAACAGCAGGGAAGATCTTCATCGGTACTTTACGCGGATCATCACCCATGAATTTTTCATAAATTTCAATAATTCCACCAAGTTTAATATCAAGCTCTTTAGGATCTTTGTGAGAAAGGTCAAGATACACCATGTTCTCTCCATTAATTCCAAGCTTTTGCTCAACACAGACGTCAAAAATTTCACGTGTTGCAATATCACGCGGTACTAAGTTTCCATAAGCAGGATATTTCTCTTCTAGGAAATACCATGGTTTTCCGTCCTTATACGTCCATACACGCCCACCTTCACCACGTGCAGATTCACTCATGAGACGAAGCTTATCGTCACCTGGAATCGCAGTCGGGTGAATTTGAATGAACTCACCATTTGCATAGTGAACGCCTTGTTGGTAAAGCTTAGCGGCAGCATATCCTGTATTAATAACAGAGTTAGTAGATTTACCGAAGATAATTCCAGGTCCACCCGTTGCCATGATCACAGCATCAGCTTGGAAACTACGAATTTCTGATGATTTCAAATCTTGAGCTGTAATCCCGCGACAAGCTCCTTCGTCATCAACAACCGCAGATAAGAATTCCCAACCTTCATATTTCGTTACTAAACCACTAACTTCAAAACGACGAACTTGCTCATCCAACGCATAAAGAAGTTGTTGTCCAGTCGTTGCACCAGCAAAGGCTGTGCGGTGATATTGTGTTCCACCGAAACGACGGAAATCTAGTAAACCCTCAGGTGTACGGTTAAACATAACACCCATACGGTCCATTAAATGAATGATTCCAGGTGCTGCATCTGTCATCGCTTTTACAGGAGGTTGGTTCGCTAAGAAGTCTCCTCCGTAAACCGTATCGTCAAAGTGCTCCCAAGTAGAGTCACCTTCACCTTTTGTATTAACAGCCCCGTTAATTCCACCTTGTGCACAAACTGAGTGTGAACGTTTAACTGGAACTAAAGAGAAGAGATCAACAGGTACTCCTTTTTCTGCTGCTTTAATTGTTGCCATCAGACCAGCTAGTCCACCTCCGACAACAATAATTCTACCTTTACTCATATATGATTCACTCCTTAAATGTTTGCTAAGTCTGGATTAATGAATGCTAGAATTGCTCTGATGCCGATAAAAGTTAAAACAAAGAAGACTGCTAGTGTTACATATGTTGCAATTTGTTGTGAACGAGGTGTTACTGTGATTCCCCAAGATACAGCGAATGACCAAAGACCATTTGCAAAGTGGAATGTTGCTGAAATAACGCCTAAAATATAAAATGCAATCATAAATGGATTGCTAAAAATATTAGCCATCATATCAAAGTTAACTTCTGCTCCAAATGCTGCTGCAATTCTAGTTTCCCAAACGTGCCATGTAATCCAGATTAAAAGAAACACCCCAGTCCAACGTTGAATTTTAAACATCCAGTTACGGAAGAAGCCATATCTAGCCGTATTATTTTTTGCTTGAAATGCAATATATAAACCATAGATTGCATGATAAAGCAATGGAACAAAAATAATAAAAATTTCAAGTGCATAACGGAATGGTAGACTCTCCATAAAATGAGATGCTTGGTTAAAAGCACTCGCTCCCCGTGTTGCAAAATGATTGACTACTAAGTGCTGAATTAAAAATATTCCAACTGGAATGACGCCTAGCAGTGAATGTAGCTTACGATTAAAAAACTCTCGATTACCAGCCATACCTTTCTTCCCCCCACAAGTTAATTGTATTCTCTTGATCTAAAACATTGATATTCTTCTCAAATATAAAACTTTCTGTGAAGAAAATCCGACAAATTTATTGTACTCCTATCAGATAAACTCGTCAAGAAACCGTATACAACCTTTTTAAAAGAAAATCGAGATAAAACGCTAAAAACAAAAGACTTTGCATAATCCTAACATTTTTCTAGGATTGCAAAGTCTTTATTAAAAGATTTATCCAATTATAATTCGTTCTGTTGGATATCTAAAATGAGCTTTGGTTTCTCTTTTTCTAATTGAGAATAAGAAGGCAATTAAACCGACACGTCCAATAAACATAAGGATCATTAACACAAACTGACTGGCGAATGTTAAATCGGCTGTAATCCCCATTGAAAGTCCACATGTTCCAAACGCAGAGGCCGTTTCAAATACAATCGCAATTAAATTAACATCGCCTCCTTCAAATGCAACAATTAATGTAACCGCTGCAAACAGCATTACGACAAAGACAGAAAGGACAATAAAAGCCTTTGTACGATCTTCAGGATGAATTTCTCGACCAAAAACTTTGACGTCATCTTTCCCGAGTGCGAAGCTACGGATCGTTAAGAACATAACCGCGACGGTCGTCGTTCGAATTCCCCCCCCCACACTTGAAGGACTTGCGCCTATAATCATCAGAGCCGAAATAAACAGAAGTGTTGCGCTGTTTAAATCAGAAACATCCATGATAGAGAGTCCACCACTTCTAGAAGTAGCCGAATTAAAAATCGAATAAAACAACTGCTGATGCCAATCTAAACCAACATAATAATGCCCCGTTTCAAGTGCCCAGATTCCAATAACACCAACAAAGAACACAGCAAAATACGTGACTGTTGTTATTTTCGTGAATAAACTAAATTTAAAATTAGGATTTTTCTTTGAAAAATATTCCCTTAATTCTAAAAGAACTGGAAAGCCGATTGCCCCAGCAAAAATGAGTAAAATTACGACAAACTGAACGTAATAGTCATTTGCAAACGGGATGAGCGATTGACCAGTCACATCAAACCCAGCATTCGTAAAAGCACTGAGTGAAGCAAATGCCCCTTGATAGTAAGCCTCGCCAACCGTATCAAAATATCTAATAAAATATGTACCTAAAATAAGGGCTCCAATAAATTCGATGATAAGAGCAACAAATAATATGCCTCTCATAAGATTGACAAGACCGGAAAACGTATTTTGATTTTGATCGACCATGATCAACATTCGTTGGGCAAAATTAATTTTGCGTCCAAATAACATCCATACAAACGTCCCCATCGTCATAATCCCGATTCCGCCAAGTTGTATCGCTAACGCCAAAAAAATAATACCGATATAACTATATGTTTCTGGTACATTAACAACCGATAACCCTGTTACACTTACTGCACTTACAGAAGTGAATAGCGCTTCTGTATAAGTCACCTTCACCCCTGGTTGATGGGAAATGGGTAAATATAAAAGAAAACTAAATAAAACCATTGCAACGACGTAAGAAATAATAATTATTCTAAATGGAGAAAGGAATTGATTCAGCCCTGATTTCATAAAAAATACCTCCGTGTTCATTCGCGCTTAAGTATACCACTTCATATAAGTCGAGGCTAGAAGATGCAATATTTTTTTACTTATCGGGCTCAATATATACTGGTTTTTATAAAGAATAACAGGTACATCTTTTTGCACTTTATCGCTTCCTAGAGACTTAGAAACTTTGCACACCTACGATCTGTAGGATGTTAAATAATAAAATGATATTAAGCGAATTGAACAAACTAATAGAACAGCTGCGAAGGATCCGTTATATGCTAGCAATGCTAAGATTAATACGTCGGTTTACAACTTGTAATAGCATCCAGTAAACAATGACAAGATAGGACTCTTATCTTCAAAAAGCGGTTCTTTTTTCGCTTGTACGTCTATACAACTTCGTTTATGATCAAAAGTACTGAAATATTTTTTTCGTAGGATTTGGAATGGGTTCACAAGGGAGAGATATAATCCATGGAAAGACAGACGAAACAATTTGGTTACGATTTAATTCGTAATGATGTTCTAAAAGATGTCCTAGGTAAGGAACATGATTCGATACTTTATTGGATTGGAAAATCTCTAGCACGTAAATACGCAGTAGCTACAATAGAGGAACTTTTTCAATTTTTTGAAGATGCGAATTGGGGAACACTTGCTCAAATAAAAGACAAGAAACAAGTTCAAGTTTTTGAACTCTCTGGTCCATGGATGGATAAACAGGATACACGTTGTTATCAGTTAGAAGCAGGCTTTTTGGCTCAACAACTAGAGATTTGGTATAACTGTGTTACAGGGAGTACATATACAGTAAAAAAAGAAGTCATACAATTTATAGTGGAACTTGATAGAAAAGATCTTACTAGGTAAGAAACCGCATAGCGGTCTTTTTTTCACCACTCACATTTTTATATTTTCTTATCTTGAAATAACACTTATCGCCTACCCTATCATTAGGGGCAGGCGATAAGTTAGCATCCTTCTTATATAACTTTTACTTCTTCTTCTACCTCCTCTGCAAGTTGAAACGCATTATGCAACATTTCAACTGCTAACACCATATCCGCCTCTTCCACTACAACAGACACTTTAATTTCTGATGTACTGACCATTTTGATAAAAACCTCATTTTCAGCTAGAACCGCAAACATTTGAGCGGCAACACCTGGATTAGAAACCATACCGGATCCTACAATCGAAACTTTCGCAAGATCTTCTTCAAAATAAATATCGGTGAATTGTAGTTCTTCTTGTTGCCCTTGTAATACAGCTAGCGTTTCTTTCAGGGAAGATTGAGTGATTGAAAAAGATATATTGACGTGCTCGTCATCATATTGGTTCTGGATTATAATATCGACATTCACTTGATTTTCAGACAATGCCGTAAATAGCTTTGATAATGTGTTCAATTGATTAGGTAAGCCTTTAATCGTTATCTTAGTTACATCATTTTCAAAAGCTATTCCCCGTACTACTAAGTTTTGTTCCATTGTGACTTCCTCCTCGATCATTGTTCCTACTACATCTTCTATACTAGATGCTACCATTAGGGGTACATCATAATTTTTTGCAAATTCAACAGCTCGTGGATGTAACACACCCGCTCCAAGATTAGCCATTTCAAGCATCTCATCATAAGAAATTGAATGGAGCTTACGAGCTTTCTTTACATAGCGCGGATCTGTTGTGTAAACGCCTGTTACATCTGTGTAAATATCACAACGGCCAGCCTTTAGCGCAACTGCTAAAGCAACGGCTGTCGTGTCTGATCCTCCACGACCTAAAGTTGTAATATCACTTCCACTAATTCCTTGGAAACCTGCAACAATAACCACTTTTCCTTGCGAGAGTTCTTCTTCAATTCGCTTCGTTTTGATATCCGTAATTCGTGCATTCCCATGGCTCGCTTCTGTTTTTATTCCTGCTTGCCAGCCTGTAAGCGAGATCGCTTGAATGCCAATCTCTTGAAGGGCCATTGTTAACAGAGAAATCGTAACTTGTTCTCCTGTTGAAAGCAACATATCCATTTCTCTTTTGCTTGGTGTATCGGTGAGATCTTCAGCTAAGCTAACTAGTTCATCCGTGGACTTTCCCATTGCCGAAACAACAATGATAAGATCATGACCTTCTTCCTTTGAACGCTTAATTCGATTTGCTACATGTTTAATTCGTTCAACGCATCCAACCGATGTCCCGCCATATTTCTGTACAATCCTTACCATTTTCTTTCATCCTCTCCATATACTCACGGCGATGATGGAACGCAAAAAAGCAACAATAAAGGAAAACCCCTCACTGTTGCTTGTCATACCAGTCCGGTACCACACTGTTCCCTGTTTCTCACGTGAGATAGTTCTCCACATACCACTTGGGTGTAGGTATGTGACAGCCCTATGCTTATTAAACATAGGTCCAGCACAAGGAAAATGAGTGTTCCTTGCACTTCGGCGAATTCCCCTTTCGACTTTCTTCAAACGGTTCTCATTAACCTTAGAAAGTGTACTATTGGTTTTCGCTCCTCTACCAATCACTTCATTTGAAGTGCGGCATATTCAATTGATTTATATTCTAGCAAAGGTTAGAAAAAGAAGCAAGTATAAAATCAGCGTAAGCTGTTTGCTTACTTCAATTTTAATGTCTCAACAATGGTCTCGGCCACTTTCTCTGGTATCGATAATTGTTTAAAATCATCAACTGTTGCTTCTTTCATTTTTTTTACAGATCCAAAGTGCTTTAACAATTGACGCTTTCGTTTTTCCCCAACGCCAGGTATGTCATCAAGAGCAGACTTAAAAAACGTTTTTGAACGAGTTTGGCGATGAAAGGTAATAGCAAAACGATGGACTTCGTCTTGAATCCGTTGCAGCAAGTAGAATTCATGGCTGTCCCTTTTAAGTGGAACGACAATTGGCGGATCTCCCATCAATAGCTGAGAGGTCCGGTGCTTTTCATCTTTAGCCACTCCACATACCGGTATTGTTAAGCCAAGTTCGTCAACTATTATTTCTTGGGCAACTGCGATTTGACCTTTCCCACCATCAATCACAATTAAATCAGGTAAAGGTAAAGATTCTTTTAACAGTCGTACGTACCGACGACGGATAACTTCTCGCATAGAACCATAATCATCGGGTCCATCAATTGTTTTTATTTTGTATTTACGATAATCTTTTCGACTTGGCTTACCATCTACAAAAGACACCATTGCTGAAACAGGATCGGTACCTTGAATATTAGAGTTATCAAATGCTTCAATCCGGTAAGGCGTTGCAATCGCCATCGCTTCTCCAAGTCGTTCAATTGCTTTAATGGTCCTTTCCTCGTCCCTTTCAATCAGTGAGAATTTTTCCTTTAAAGCAACAGCCGCGTTTTGATTAGCAAGGTCGAGTAACTCCTTTTTCTTTCCTCGTTTTGGATGATGTGTTTTCACTTCTAATAACTGTTCAATCATTTCTCGGTCCACTGTTTCAGGAAGTAGAATTTCCGTTGGTTTTATATGTTCCTTTTTCAAATAAAACTGACCAATGAATGTCATTAAATCTTCATGGGCTTCCTTATAAAAAGGAAAAATAGAAACGTCTCTTTCAATTAGTTTACCTTGACGAATAAAAAAGACTTGAACACACATCCAGCCTTTATCATAGGAAAACCCAAACACATCTCGATCAACAAAATCACTAACCATCATCTTTTGTTTTTGCATGACTGTATCCATATGCTGCAATGTATCGCGAATTTCTTTGGCACGTTCAAAATCCATTTCTTCGGCCGCTTTCATCATTTTATCCGTTAACTTTTCTTTAATCTCATCTTGGCCTGAACGCAAAAATTTCGTTATATCTTGTACCATTGCTTGATTCTCTTCTTTTGTAACCTCAGCAACACATGGAGCTAGACACTGACCTATGTGATAATAAAGACAGACTTTATCAGGTAGCGTTCGACATTTCCTTAACGGATACAAGCGATCCAACAGCTTTTTCGTCTCAGTTGCAGCTCCCGCATTCGGATAAGGCCCAAAATATTTCCCACCGTCTTTTTTTACTTGCCGAGTCGTGATCAACCTCGGATGTTCCTCATTTGTTAATTTTAGATAAGGATAAGATTTATCATCCTTTAGCATCACATTATATTTCGGATCATGTTTCTTAATTAAATTCATCTCTAAAATTAAGGCTTCAATATTGGATGATGTAACAATATATTCGAAATCAACTATCTCACTCACAAGTCTTTGTGTTTTGCCATCATGAGAACCAGTAAAATAAGAACGAACGCGATTTTTTAATACCTTCGCTTTTCCAACATATATGATTGTATCCTGACGATCCTTCATTAAATAACAGCCTGGTTGATCAGGCAGAAACATAAGTTTTTCTTTAATTTGACTCATCGTACTCCACCTCACCCTCTATTGTTTGCGAGATTGGAGAGAAAAGCAAGCAAGATCTTCTTAGAAAAAGTTGGATTAAGCTTTTGCGATTTTTTTCACACGGGAGATCATTATTTTCTTGACTCGCGATTATCCTAAACACAATAACATGCTGTCCCCTAGAAAAACAAAAAAACCGCTTTCTAAAAAAAAGAAAGCGGGCATAAAAAACACTACCTTATAGATGCTTATTAAGCAATTCAGCTAATGCTTCTTTTGGTTTGAATCCAACCACTTGATCTACTACTTCTCCGTCTTTGAAAATAAGAAGTGTTGGGATGCTCATTACGCTGTATTTACCAGCTGTTTCTTGGTTTTCATCGACATCAAGCTTAGCAATTTTTACTTTATCGCCCATTTCAGAATCAAGTTCCTCAAGAACAGGTGCAATCATCTTACAAGGTCCGCACCATGGTGCCCAGAAATCTGCAAGAACGACACCTTGACTTGTTTCAGTTTCGAATGTTTGATCTGTTACATTTACAATTGCCATTAAAAAACCTCCTTAGATCTTTACAAGTTTGATTCAATTTGATTATACCAAACACTTCCACTGCTGGCGAATCTGTTGCTCGTATTTTATTGTATCCTTCTTTTAAAACGGTACACACAGATAAAGGGACTCTTTATACTTTTTAGCCAACCTATAAGATTCACTTGCAAAAAAAAAAGAAACCACCAATAACGAGGCTACTGAATAGGTCAGTTTTAAAGCCTGCTATTAGTGGGGTTCTCAATCAGCAGGCTCGCAACGTGTTGAGCCATTGCTACTTCCTCGAATCTGCTAAAAGAGGCTTTTTCAGTAGCCTCTCAATAGCATTACTTCTTTATATCGTTTAGTTAGAAATTAAAGCACTCTTTAACTCTTCAGTTAGGATTGGCACAATTTCAAACAAATCACCAACAATGCCGTAATCTGCTACTTCAAAAATTGGTGCTTCTGGGTCTTTATTGATCGCAACGATTACTTTTGAGTTAGACATTCCTGCTAAATGTTGGATCGCACCTGAAATCCCAACCGCGAAATAAAGATCTGGTGTGACGACTTTACCTGTTTGACCAATTTGCAGACCATAATCACAATATTCTGCGTCACATGCTCCGCGAGAAGCTCCGACAGCACCACCTAATAAATCGGCAAGTTCTTGAAGAGGTTTGAAACCTTCTTGACTTTTCACTCCGCGACCGCCTGCTACGATGACATTTGCTTCAGAAAGGTCAACTCCACCTGTTGCTTTACGAACAACATCACGAATGGTCGTTCGTAGATCCTTGATATCAACTGTTACAGAGGAGACGTCACCACTACGTTCGGAATCTTGTTCTAGTGCTGGAATGTTATTTGGTCGAATCGTTGCTAATACAACACCTTCATTCACTTTCTTTTTCTCAAAAGCTTTACCGGAATAGATAGGACGTGTGAATACTGGCTCTCCTCCAACTACATCAATTGCAATAGCATCTGAAATTAAACCAGCATTTAACTTCATAGCTAGACGAGGCGATACATCTTTCCCCATGGCTGTGTGTCCAAGTATTACCCCTTCAGGATTTTCTACATCAAACACTTGTAAAAGGGCTTGTTGGTACGCATCTGTCGTATAGGATTTAAGATCCGTATGGTTCACTATCACAACACGGTCTGCACCATATTGAATCAACGAATCTGCTAAACCGCTTACATTTTCACCTAGAAGAACTCCTACCACTTCTCCACCGTCAGCAACCTTTTTTCCTGCTGCAATTGCTTCATATGATACATTACGTAATTCTCCATCTCGCACTTCACCGATGACTAATACTTTTTTCGCCATGATTACCCCTCCTATTTAAATGACTTTAGCTTCAGACTTAAGTAATGATACAAGCTCTTTTACCTGAGTGGCTGGATCACCTTCAAGCACTTTTCCTGCTTGTTTTGCTGGCGGTAGGAATATTTCTACGGTCGTTGTTTTTGCTTCCACTTCATCTTCATCTAAGTCGAGATCATCTAGATCAAGCTTCTCTAATGGCTTTTTCTTTGCTTTCATGATACCTGGTAAAGAAGGATAACGCGGTTCGTTCAATCCTTGTTGGGCTGTCACAAGAAAAGGAAGAGCTACTTCCACTGTTTCTTCATCACCCTCTACGTCACGAACAATCGTTGCTTTACCGTCTGTAACCGTTAATTTCGTAATCGTTGTAACTTGAGCGATATTTAAAAGTTCTGCTACACGAGGTCCTACTTGACCTGATCCTCCATCAACGGCCACGTTTCCTCCTAAAATAATGTCCACTTGTTGATCTTTCAAGTAAGCTGCAAGTAGAGTGGCTGTCGTGAATTGATCTAAGTCATCGACTTCCTCACTATCTATAAGAACCGCTTTGTCCGCTCCCATTGCAAGTGCCGTACGCAGCTCTTTTTCTGCTTCTTCCTCCCCAACCGTGACGACGGTTACTTCTCCACCATGCTCATCGCGAAGCACAATGGCTTCTTCAATCGCATACTCGTCGTAGGGATTAATAATAAATTCAGCTCCACTATCATCGATTTGACCACCACTAATGGATATCTTTTCCTCAGTATCAAACGTACGTTTCATCATAACAAAAATATTCATGTCTTTTCCCTCCTACAATTTATTATTTGTTTTGAAAGTTCGGTGAGCGTTTCTCTATAAATGCATGGATTCCTTCTTTTCCATCAGCGGAATCAAAGACTTCTCCAAACAGCTCAGCTTCGCGGCTTGATCCAATTTCTTGCTGTGGATTTCGACTATAGCGAAGTAATTCAAGCGTTCTTTTTACTGAAACCATACTCTTTGTTGCTATTTTTTTAGCTAGTATAAGAGATTCTTCTAATAGTTCTGTTTCTGAAGCAAAAGTAGAGTTTACTAGCCCTAGTTCTTTAGCTTCAGACCCAGATATTGGATCACTCGTCAACATCATTTCAGCCGCTTTAGCCGTACCTACAAAACGTGGTAGACGTTGGCTGCCTGCAAAACCCGGAATAAGTCCTAAAGATAGTTCAGGCAATCCTAATTTTGCATCTTTAGTCGCAAGCCTAATATGGCAGGACATGGCAAGCTCCAATCCACCACCAAGTGCAGCACCGTGAATCGCTACAATAATCGGCTTAGGGAAATCTTCCATTCTTCTGAATACTCCCTGTCCATTCCTAGCAATTCGAGCAAACTCTACCCCATCTTTTGCTTCAGTAAACTCCTTGATATCAGCACCTGCAGCAAAGAATCGTCCTTCTCCATGAAGCAATAGAACATGGACATCTTCATTGCTTTCGAGCTCTGTTAATATGTGTTCAAGCTCTGAAAGAACACTCTTTGAAAGAGCATTAGCAGGAGGACGATTGAACGTAATGGTGGCTACTTTTTCTTTTACAACTACTTGGACATAATCCATTTACTTCACTCCTTTGCATCCAAACTAAGCGCGAAATGCACGAAGTAACATGTTGTGAATAGGCTTAGCTGAAGCAATTAGATCATATTTACAATCCTTCATTACCCAATTTGTTACGACCTCATCTAATGTACCAAAGACCATTTGACGAGCTAAACGGTTATCTAGTTCAGCAGTGAAATAACCTGCTGCTTTTCCTTCTGTTAGTAATTCCTCTAACAAAACTAAGTAGTTTTTAAAAATACCATTAATCTTTAATCGCAAAACGGTATTTGATTGTCGCAGCTCGAGCTGTGTGACAATCGCTAGATTCTTATCAGCTTGAAGTTGTTCAAAGTGCATTTTCACTAAAATTAAAAGTTTTTCTTCAATCGAAGTCTCTGAAATAAGACGTTCACGGATGATCTCAACAAAATGGCCCATCTTCTCCTCAAATAATGAGGTTAAGATATCTTCTTTATTTTCAAAATATAAATAGATTGTACCATCAGCTACACCAGCTTCTTTTGCAATTTTAGAAACTTGCGCTTGATGATAACCATGACTAGCAATCACTTTAACGGCAGCATCGATGATCTGGTTGTATTTAGGTCCTTTTTTCTTTCCCACTGTCGTCTCTCCTTTGAAGTGAATGATTACTCATTCATCACTCTTATTGTAGTGAAAAAGATTGTGACTGTCAACCATTTCTTCTATTTAATTGATGATGTTAACCATTCATTAAAAGTCACATCAAAAGATAATCCCGTGTTCTTTTTCTGAAAAAACGGGTGAATTACATTTTTCGGGAATGGTAGACAATCTTTAATAACGCTTATAATAATATGCTCAATTGCTAACTGATGTTCAAGCTCTCTTTCGACATATAGGGGATTTGTCTGAACGTCAACACCGCCTGCCATTAATGTTGCAAAGTGCGTAATGACTCCTTGTCGACAATTGGGAAGCATAATCGCAACCCGATCTCCCTTGTCTAATCCTAATGTTTGCAAATGATTAGCAAATTGTCTTACTGACTGCGCAAATTCCTTGTATGTTAGTGACTTTCCTAAAAATTCAAGTGCTACATGATTAGGATAACGTTCAACGACTTCTTCAACTAACTCATGCAATGCTTGCTTTGGATAATCAATTGAAGCTGGTATTTCTTTATCGTAACGATCAAGCCATTTTTTCAGATACAGTTATTATGTAAAACAGCCTCCTAATCTCCTTTCCTTCCAAAGCTTCATCCTACTCTTCTCTATTGTGATGAATGTTCATTCATTTTAAATAGATAGTTGAAACTTTTTTATAATTCTTTCTAAAATATTAGTATTAACCATTTAAAATGAGGTGAATTTAATGCAGCGTTTGTTTATTTTTTTCTTTGAGAGATTAAACAAGAATGGTTTTGTACTTTTGAACAATCTGCAATGAGTAGCCGCTACATCTTTAAAGGCTTTACTATAGTAGGTTCTAAATAGTAACTAAAGCAGCAACTATAGCCCTTCCTTGAATAATCAATTATTTACTTTCACATTGCTTGAATTCTGATTCAAAATTTACTCACTTCAAAAAAAACGCTAAAGGAATATCGCCACCCCTAGCGTTTCCTATTAAAAAGAACTCCCCTGAATTAAATGCTTTGTTATTTTCTATCTTTTCTTTACTCGTTGCTAACTTTCTCTTGTGACTTGAGTTTCTCTTTTTCTTCTTCTACAAGAACTCGTCGGAGAATTTTGCCAACAAGAGTTTTAGGTAGCTCTTCACGGAACTCATAAAGCCTCGGTACCTTAAAGGCAGCTAAATGCTTACGACAGAATTCATTTAATTCTTTTTCTGTTAACGTTTTACCTTCTTTTAAGACAACAAAAGCTTTAACCGTCTCTCCTCGATATTCATCAGGAACACCAATAATAACTGCTTCTTGAACTGCCTCATGTTCATATAAAACTTCCTCAATTTCTCGTGGATAAATGTTAAAACCACCAGCAATAATCAAATCTTTCTTCCGATCTACAATGTAGAAATATCCTTCGTCATCCATATAACCCATATCCCCTGTTATGAACCAATCACCGTTAAATACTTTTGCCGTTTCTTCCGGACGATTCCAATATCCTTTCATCACTTGAGGACCTCTAATGGCAATTTCACCCACTTCTCCTTTATCAACGGATTCACCCGTTTCAGCTGAAATGACAGCCACTTCTGTATCTGGCCATGGAATGCCTATACTTCCTGTTTTACGTTTCCCCCAAATGGGTGTCGCGATCGCAACCGGAGATGTTTCCGTTAAACCATATCCTTCAACAAGCTTACCACCCGTTAGTTGTTCAAACTTCTGTTGGATTTCTAAAGGGAGTGGCGCAGCCCCACTTAAACAAGCTTTTATCGATGAAAGGTCATAATCCTTTATGGTAGGATCGTTAATTAAAGCGACGTACATCGTTGGTGCTCCAGGAAACAAATTAATTTTTTGTTTCTCAATCGTTTTTAAAACGTCTTTTGTTTCGAATTTAGGTAAGATAACGGTTGTATGGCCATTCATAACGCCAAAATTCATGCTGACTGTCATTCCATATACATGAAAGAAAGGCAGAACGGCCAAGCCCTTTTCTTTTCCTGGTGCTATCTTATAGGTCCAATGAATGCATTGCATCGTGTTGACAACCAGATTTTGATGTGTAAGCATGACTCCTTTCGCTGGACCTGTTGTACCACCTGTATATTGCAGAAGAGCTAAATCCTTAATCGGATCCATCTCTATAAGCACTTCATCTGATTTTCCTGATTTTAAAAATGGTTTGAATGCAAATGTATTGTGATTGTATTCCACATCTATTTTAATGCCTGATGTTTTCTTCTGTACGAAAGGGTAGAGCAAATTTTTAGGGAATGGTAGATAGTCTTTAATACTTGTAACAATGACATGTTCTAGATTGGTTTTTGAACGTACTTTTTCAACTCTGGAAAATACGAGGTCGAGACAAATAATGACCTTAGCTCCTGAATCAATTAATTGATGCTCTAACTCTCTCTCCACATAGAGAGGGTTTGTCTGGACAACAACAGCACCAATCATAAGTGCACCATAATAACTAATGACACCTTGTGGACAGTTTGCCAGCATGATTGCAACGCGATCACCCTTTTTTACTCCAAGGGATTGCAATTGATTAGCAAATTGTTTCGCTTGCTCATACAATTCTGTGTATGACATTTCCTTACCTAAGAAATGAAGGGCTATATTACTCGAATACTTTTCGGCTGATAGCTTTAAGTAATCATGTAAACACCTCTCATCGTAGTCAATAGAATGGGGAACTTCCTCAGGATAACTGTCTAACCAAATCTTCTCAACCGTTGTCATGACTATCTCCTCCTTACCATTTTGTTCTTACTCCTTTCTCTTAAATCAGTCTTACTACTTCCATTGTATTGTTAACGATTACATATCTGAATCACTTTTTGACTTTTTTATGAACTTTTTTTAAAGAAGTTGATTAACCCATTTTCAAATTAATTTTTGATTACACTAAAACCCATTATTACGAATAAAAAAAAGCTGTATAGGATTGCCCCCAGCAGCTTTAATTTCTCGTTCTCACGGTGCATAAAAAATCATGAAAATAATTCCAGCTAATATAAACGCTCCGCATGCTACATATAGTATTTTCATTAACCGTTCCACTTGTGAAACCACTCCTTCTATCTCGCAATAATACTCGCACCTATGACATAAGAAAGACCAATAGAAATGATCATAGCGATGAATCCAACAGCCCGATTGTCTCGCTCAATCTCTTCATCCACTTTAAAAGTTGGAGTTAGAAACTCAAACATAAAATAGCTAAACAATAATAAGAAGAAACCAAGAACTCCCCAGCCTAGCATCATCAGAAGAGAATCGGAATACTCTATCGAATGCCTGAAAATGTTAGCTACGCCAAAGATTTTCCCACCAGTTGCAAGCGCAACCGCTATATTTCCCTTTTTGATCTCTTGCCAGTTCTTATAGCTAGTAACCAACTCGAAGATTGCCAAGAATAAAATGATTGCTAGGAGGGAGACACTGTAGTAAGCTGCTGTTCGAACCCACTCATATTCAAAAAATGCTTCCATTTATCTCGCCTCTCTTATTTCAGCTCCACAACGGTGTTCCCAAGACCACCTTCATTCATCCCACCATCTCGCTCACTTTGAACATGTCGATGCTTTTTTAATAATTGTTTGACCCCTTTACGGAGGGCACCACTACCTTTACCGTGTATAATAGAAACTTGATGATATCCAGCGAGCAGAGCATCATCAATATATTTCTCAACCATCAACATCGCATCTTCAAATCTTTCCCCACGTAAGTCAAGCTCTGATTTAACATGGTGATCGTTACCCCGTACCATCGCTAGAGGCTTGGTTTCAACCTGCTTGGGACGATCTAAAAGTTGCAAGTCATCCTGTTTTACTTTCATCTTCATAATACCCATTTGGACCTGAAATTCAGTTTCACTTATTTTTTCAACAACGATTCCTTTTTGTCCAAAGCTTAAAACTTTTACTTCATCTCCATTTTGAATATTTTGTTTTGCTTTTGCAGCAACCTTCTTAATTTTTTTCTGCTTCGACGTTAGTTTTGGCGTTGCTTGCTCTAGATGCTTTTTCGCGTCAATAATTTGATGTTCTTTCACTGATAAACCTTGTTTTTGCATGTCACGTAGTTCACTAATAATTAACTCGGCTTCTTCCTTCGCCTCTTGAACAGCTTTTTCTGCTTTGTCTTCAGCCTCTTTAAAAATTCGTTCCTTCTCTGTCTCGAGAACTTGTAATTGCTCTTCAAGGTCTGCGCGAAGCTTTTCCGCTTCTTTTCGAAGAGACTTAGCTTCTTCCCACTCTGACTCAGCTGATTTCTGGCTTGTTTCAAGCGAAGCAATCATCAACTCAATCTGATTGGTCTCACTATCAATTTGTTCCTTCGCCTTATCAATCACGCGTTCATTTAGTCCAAGTCTTCTTGAAATCGCAAACGCATTGCTTCGTCCAGGAACTCCAATAAGCAAGCGATATGTTGGACGCAACGTCTCCACATCAAACTCCACGCTTGCATTAATCGCTCCTTCACGATTATAAGCATAGCCTTTTAATTCGCTGTAATGAGTTGTTGCCACTACACAGGCGCCGCGATTATAGACATCATCTAAAATTGAAATCGCTAAAGCAGCTCCTTCTGTTGGATCCGTCCCCGCTCCAAGCTCGTCAAAAAGGACTAGACTTTGAAAGTCGACTTTATCTAAAATACTAACAATGTTCGTCATATGGGAAGAAAACGTACTTAAACTTTGCTCGATTGACTGTTCATCCCCAATGTCAGCAAAAATCTGTTTAAATACCGCCATCTCCGATTCATCCTCGACCGGGACATGTAGCCCCGATTGAGCCATTAGCGTAAGAAGCCCGACCGTTTTTAACGTCACGGTTTTTCCTCCGGTATTAGGACCCGTAATAATAAGAGAGCGATACGTTCCTCCTAGTTCAACATTAATCGGTACAACCTCATTTTCCTCTAATAGAGGATGACGCGCTTTTCTCATATTTATATAGCCATCTTCATTTAGCATTGGCTCAGATGCTTTGATTTGCTTAGCATATCGAGCCTTTGCAAAAATAAAATCAAAGGCAGCAAGAATCGTTAAATTATGCAATAAATCATCGGCAATTTCAGCCACTAGCGCAGATAGTTCTGTTAAGATTCGTTCAATCTCTCTCTTTTCTTTTACTTTTGCTTCACGCAATTGATTATTTAACACGACAATTGCTTGTGGTTCGATAAATAGGGTCGCTCCAGAAGCTGATTGATCATGGATAATCCCTCCGAAAGAACTGCGGTACTCTTGCTTAACAGGAATAACAAATCGATCATTTCGAATTGTGACAATCGCATCCGATAACATTTTTTGCGAGCTAGAGGATCGTGTGATGCTTTCTAATTTTGAGCGCACGGAAGATTCGTAGCTTCTTACTTGTGAGCGAATCGTCCTAAGCTCAGAACTAGCAGAATCCATTACATGTCCGTTGTCGTCAATACATTGCTTAATCTCACGCTCTACGTCCGTTAACGGCTCAATTTCTTCTGAGTATAGATGAAGCAAAGGCAAGTCAATTTCCTCTTCTTCAACCAGTGTGACAATAAACTTCTTCAGCCTACGTCCCCCGTAAATAGTACTTGCCACTTCCATTAACTCATGTGCAGCTAGTGCCCCACCAATTTTTGCCCGTTTTGCATGTGCTACAACATCCGTGATTCCGCCAAGAGGAGCATTCCCTTTTAACCTAAGAACTTTTGCTCCTTCTGACGTTTCCTTTTGCCATTTTTCAACCTCTTCTTTATCTGTCGACGGCTTTAACGCCAAGACCTTTTGTCTTCCTAGAGAAGAGGAGACATGACCAGTCAATTGCTTTTTCATCTTTTCAAATTCTAATACTCGTAAGACTCGTTCCATCTATGATAACTCCTTCTCTATAAAATCCATTATTCGTGTTGTTTAAGGAAACGGCTAGCCGTCTTTTCTGAATGAACACAAACCGCTGCCTTCTTTTATTGTTGAAGGACAAATGGGTTTCTTGTCGTTTAACGTACTGCTTATGGAAACATTGCTGTCATCTTCGAAAGGCTTTTCAGGCTTTTTTGAAACCGATCCTGTATTTACTCGAATTTTACTTCTTTATCTTTGCAAAAACGCTTGTAGTTTTTCTAATGGCCAAGTATTCATAACTGTTTCTGCTTTTAATAATGCTTTTCTTGCTACACCCGTACCGTATGACATAAGATCTAGTGATTCTTTATTATGAGCATCTGTGTTGATCGCGATCGTGACCCCTGCTTCTTCTGCCTTTTTTAACCAATGAGCAGCTAAATCTAATCGGTGTGGGTTAGCATTTAATTCAAGTGCTGTATTCGTTTTTTTCGCTAGTTCGATCAGTAACTCTACATCCAGATCATAGCCTGCGCGATGACCAAGTATTCGACCTGTAGGATGGGCGATTAAATCGACATGCTTATTTTCTAATGCGCTTATTAACCGTTTCATTATGGTAGCACGGTCCTGTTGAAAAGAGGAATGGATCGCCGCAATGACAAAATCTACTTCAGCCAAAATCTCATCATCGTAATCAAGAGTCCCATCAGGCAAAATATCCATTTCTATTCCAGTTAAAATCGTAAAGTCATCGTATTGAGCATTTAGAGCTTTGATACGAGCATGTTGCTCTTTTAAACGCTCAATCGAAAGACCATTAGCAACACGCAAATATTTCGAGTGATCCGTGATTGCTATATACTGATATCCTTTTTGTCTTGCTGCCTCGACCATTTCTGCAATCGAATGAGCACCATCGCTCCAGGTTGTATGCATATGAAGGTCACTCACGATATCGTCATTCGTTATATACGTATAAGAATGCTCGACTTCTCCTTGATCTTCTCTCGCTTCGGGAGGAATAAATTCTAAACCGAAGTGTGCAAAGAACTCTTCCTCTGTCTTGAATGTTTTCATTTCTCCTGTTTCAAGATGTTCTACCCCATACTCACTGATTTTCTCGCCTCGTTTTTTAGCTAGCTGTCTCATTTTCACGTTATGATTCTTCGATCCTGTGAAATGATGCAAGGTTGTCGCAAATTCTTCCGGTTTTACTAGCCTGAAATCAACAGAGATAGGAAAATCGATTGTCGTAATCTCTACAGAAACCTTTGTATCTCCACTTGCAACCACTTTGCTAATGGAATCCAGTTCAAGTAACTGTTGTTTAACGGTTCCTGGCTCGGTTGTAGAAATAATGAAATCAAGATCCTTAACAGTTTCTCTCATCCTTCTTAAACTACCTGCTTTTGAGAACTGCTCTACTCCGTTCATTCCAGCTAATACCTGTTCAATGGCTTCAGCAAGTGGTAAGACGGTTGGCAGAGCTAATCGTTCTGGCCTCTCACTTGCCTCTTTTATGGAAATAAGAATTTTCTCTTCTGTTTTCTTGCCAAAACCAGCTAGTTTTTGCACCTCTTTAGCTTCACACGCTTGCTTTAGTGTTTCCAAATCAACCACATTTAGTTCTTGATATAGCTTTCCAATCTTTTTGCCACCAAGTCCTTGTAGTTTCAACAGTGTCAAAAGGCCTGAAGGCACCGCCTCAGCTAATTGCTCCATTAATGAGGATTTACCCGTTTGTTTCAACTCTAGTATGACTTCGGCTGTTCCTTTGCCAATTCCATTTAATGTTGCAGGATTTTCAATTTCATCTAATGTCCGTTCATCGGACTCTAACGCAAGCGCCGCTTTGCGATACGCTGAAATTTTAAAAGGATTATCGCCCTTGATTTCAAGATACGTTGCAATCATTTCAAGATGTTTTATCACGTCTTTTTTATTCATTCTTCATCGATCCTTTCTCTCTACTCTCATCATACCGATAGTTGGTAGACAAAATCAACGAAAGTCCCATAAGAAAAGCCGCAGAGCGGTCTTTTCTTATAAGCATTAGTGGAAGTTACTTTCTCTTAAGTCGAACGTGGGGTTCTTGTCGTTCGACTTAAGAGCTTTTGGTGCCATTTCCACCCTTGAGTAGGCTCTTCATGCTTCATTGAAACTCATCCTGTATCACTCGGATTTCAAACTTCCTTATCTTTAAAAACAGTCTGGTTCTTACACATGTAAGAACCAGACTGTTTTTAAAAAGATGTCTTGAGAGTGTGCGTTGCTTTTGGAACAATCTATAATTGATTATTAACCCATAATTCCTTCAGCCATTCAGATAAAAATGGCGTATGGTTCAACATAAGCTGAACAACGATTGAACCTTGCATGATTTCTTGAACGATAACAATCGGTAAAAGCGCTGTTACAAAAAATAGGACAAATAAAATGAGATATGTCTCAATGAAACAAAAAATCCCTCCAAGTAATTGGTTAACCGACCGTAAAATGGGTAGATGCGCCAAAAAGTCTAGCATCGAACCAAATAGGTGAAGAATAATTTTTGTGCCGAAGAAGAGAAGCGCAAAAGCAATCCCAGAGTAGTAGACACTCTCTGCATTAAACGAATTAATGATCATTCCAACCGTACTATCAGATGAAAATTGCGGGTAAGGAACCCATAGTCGAATGTAGGAAGCAAGTTCGCCAAAATAAGTATAGGCCACTACAAGAGCAACTATAAAGCTAATGAGATGAATGATTTGAAGGATAAAACCTCTTCTTCTACCAATAAAGAAACTACAAAATAAGATAAATAGAATTAGAAAGCTAAGCATGTTTATTCGTCTCCTGTCGTCCTTTGCTGCTTTACTTTTTCGTTCAACCTTTCATTTTCTTTTGTTAACTTTATATAATCATCAACAATGTTAACAGCTGTTAATACAGCTAAACGTGTAGTATCGAGATAAGGGTTTCTTTTTTTTATTTCTCTCATCTTCTGATCAACTGTTTGAGCCACTTCTTTCACGTGTGCGGGAGGCTCTTCACCGACAACTGTATATTGTTGACCATATATTGAAACCGTTATCTTCTGCTTTTCGTTTCGTTTTGACACGGAAAAGCCCCCTATCTACAAGTCAATTCCATATGTTGTAGTCATCTATTAAAATCCTACATTCTATCATACCATGAAGGTTTATTTAAGGAAACAATGTGTTTAGAAGAAATTTGGAAATTACTAATCTTTAGTAACGGTGACTACACTTTTTAACCGAAATAGTTTGTTTAAATAGGGTAATTTTTATATTCATAATCCAGTTATTTTTTATAAAAAGAATTTACTTAGTAAAAGAGCTTGTTCAAAAAAGAGGTTGTCCGAAAAGATCATTGATTATGACCTTTAACGACAACCTCATTCTAATTATATAGTTTATAGTAAGTAAAACGTTAGCCTCTTAACGTGGCCCCAACATGTTCTTTCACCATTTTCAACACTTCATTATGAACCTTTGTCACTTCTTCATCTGTTAACGTTCTTTCTGGATTGAGATATGTTAGCGAAAAAGCAAGAGACTTCTTTCCTGCCTCCATATGCTCGCCTTCATATAAGTCAAACAGACGAACCTTTTTCAACAACTCGCCTCCAGCCCATCTGATGACTGTTTCCACTTCTCCCGCTGAACGATGCTTATCAATTACAAGAGCAATATCACGAACCATCGCTGGATATCGCGGCATTGCTTGATAAACAACTGATGTCGCTTCGTGTTTCAGTAACGTATCTAGTTCAAGCTCATAAACATATGTTTCTTTTAAACCTAATTCCTTTTGCTTAGAAGGATGTACTTGACCGATAAAACCAATCTCTTGACCATCTAATTTCACAAGAGCGGTTCTGCCAGAATGTAAATCAGGTAAAGTCGCTTGTTCAAACACAATCTCCGCTTCGATTCCGAGCTCCTTGAATAAGTTTTCAAGAATGCCTTTACCGACAAAAAAATCAACGGCTTTCTTTTCGGCTTGCCATTCGTGCTCTAGCCACATTCCAGTTAATGCACCTGCGACCATTTCTCTTTCAGTTGGTTGATTTGTCAATGTTTCTTCGTTGCTTAAGAAAATCGATCCAATTTCATATACATGAACGTCTTGATTTTTCCGATTAAAGTTATAGCTAAGAACATCAAACAAATGCGGAATGAGACTCGTCCGCATCGTACTGCGGTCTTCACTCATTGGCATCGCGAGTGTTACAGGCGTTTGATTTTTTTCAAACGCGAATCCTTTCGCTTTTTCAGGACTTGTTAACGAGTAAGTAATAACTTGAGATAAGCCTGAACGCTGTAACACACGACGAACATGGCGTCTTTTCGTTTGATAGTCCGTTAACGCGCCTTGAGTTGTTGCTCCAACAGGAAGCGTTGTCGGGATATGATCATAGCCATATAACCTGGCCACTTCTTCCATTAAATCTTCTTCAATTTGAATATCAGAACGACGAGAAGGAATCGTAACATTAAGAATATCACCGACTTTTTCATAAGTGAATCCTAAGCGATCCATGAATGACATTGCTTCATCAAGTGATACTGACATCCCTAGGCGGTTATTAACCCGTTTTAAATCAAGAACTACGGTTGAAAGTTCATAAGATAGAAGATCTTGTTCAACCACTCCAGAAACAATCGTTCCACCAGCTAATTCAGCCATTAAAGCTGCTGCTCTTCGACCCGCAGCTAAGACGCGGTCTTGAGCGACCCCTTTTTCATATCTTGTACTCGCATCACTGCGTAGCCCTAGATCTCGTGAAGCTTTTCGAATCGTTGCCCCTTGGAAATAAGCGGCTTCAAGTAAAACCGTTGTCGTGCCAGCATGAACCTCAGATGTAGCTCCACCCATTACACCAGCAATTGCAACAGGCTCCTTGCCATTCGTTATAACGAGATGATCGCTTGAAAGCATACGCTCTTGATCATCTAGTGTCACAATGGTTTCTCCATCTTTCGCACGACGCACTAAAACTTCTTTTGAACCAAAACGGTCATAATCAAACGCGTGTAATGGTTGTCCATATTCAAGTAAGACATAGTTCGTAATATCAACCACATTGCTGATTGGTCGAATTCCTGCAGCCATCAAGCGATTTTGCAACCAAAGAGGTGACGTACCTACTTTCACATCTTTAATGATAATTGCTCCATAATATGGAGTATCTTCCGTTGCTTCCACCTTTACATCAATGTAGTCAGAAGCTTTTTCTTTGTTCGTTTGGACGTCAATTGTAGGAAGAGTGACTTCCTTTTCATATAAAGCGGCCACTTCATACGCCACACCTAACATATTTAAACAATCAGCACGGTTTGGAGTTAAGTCTAACTCAAGGATTTCATCATCTAAGTTAAGAGCAGCGAGCGCATCGCTTCCGACTTCCACTTGATCGCGGAACACATAAATGCCTTCAGCATACTCTTTTTGCACAAGCTTGCTATCGATACCAAGCTCTTGCAACGAACAGATCATACCTTGTGAGACTTCACCACGTAGCTTCGCTTTTTTAATTTTAAAATTACCCGGAAGAACAGCGCCTACTTTCGCAACGGCAACATGTTGACCAGCTGCTATGTTCGCTGCTCCACAAACAATTTGCACGAGTTCTGCTTCACCAATATCAACCTGACAGACATTTAATTTATCAGCATTGGGATGTTGACTACATTCTTTGACAAAACCAACAACCACTCCTGAAATTCCTTGATTTAACCCATGAACAAAATCAATCTCAATTCCACCGCGAGTCATTTTCTCTGCAATATCGCGAGCGGAATGCTCTTTTACATCTACATAATCCTGTAACCATTTATAAGAGACTAACATCAAAAATCCTCCTTTACACCCGTTTGAACTGTGCTAGAAAACGCACATCATTCGTATAGAAATGACGAATATCATCAATATCGTACTTTAACATTGCTAAACGCTCTACACCCATACCAAACGCAAACCCACTATATTTCGTTGAGTCAAATCCACTCATTTCAAGAACACGTGGATGAACCATACCAGCACCTAGTACTTCAATCCAGCCCGACTGTTTACAAATACGGCAGCCTTTTCCCCCACACATCCCACAAGATACATCGACTTCAACAGACGGTTCTGTAAACGGGAAGAAGCTTGGACGCAAACGAATGGAGCGGTCTTCGCCAAAGAATGATTTCGCAAATTGTTCCAAAACACCCTTCAAATCACTCATACGAACATTTTCGTCTACATACAAGCCTTCAATTTGCATAAATTGATGGGAATGGGTCGCGTCATCATCATCACGTCGGAACACTTTTCCTGGACAGATGACTTTAACTGGACCTTTTCCCTTATGTAATTCCATTGTTCTCGCTTGCACAGGTGATGTATGTGTTCTAAGCAGCAGTTCATCTGTGAAGTAAAAAGAATCTTGCATATCTCGTGCAGGGTGATCTTTAGGCAGGTTAAGAGCTTCAAAGTTATAATAGTCCACTTCCACCTCAGGACCTTCTGCAACTGAAAATCCAAGACCTAAAAATGCTTCTTCTACTTCCTCTACCACTGCTGTAAGCGGATGACTAGACCCACTTTGTACCGGACGTCCTGGCAATGTCACGTCAATGCTTTCATTCTCCAATTGTCGTTCAATTGCCGCTTCTTCAAGTTCTCCTTCTTTACGGTCCACTTCTGCTTTGATCGCATCGCGAACCTCATTGGCCATTTGTCCAATCAGTGGACGTTCTTCAGCAGATAGTTTCCCCATGCCACGTAATACTTCAGTAATCGGGCCCTTTTTTCCTAAATAAGCAACTCTTACTTCTTGTAGCGCTTTTACATCTTCGGCTACAGCAACCTTTGCTAATGCCTCATCTCGCAAGGCTTCTAATCGTTCACGCATCAAAGTGCCTCCTTCATTTAAACAAAATAAAGAGCCCTCGCTCCCGCAAAGGGACGAAGACTCGTGGTACCACCCTTAGTTAATAGTGAATAGATGATCCAACACACTATTATCTTCATTGCTTTAACGGTCGAAACCGGAACACCTTTACAAGAAAACTTGTAGTCCGGTGTCTGCTCCAGAGTGAATTCCGTCATCCCTGCCATAAAAATGCTTTCAGTCTAAGGCATTTTCTCCCTGTATGGTGGCTAAAAACGTACTACTCTCTTTCTTCGCATTTATAAAATATAGATTTGATTTTTTAATTATAGTGAAAGTTGTACGCAGATGCAACTTTCTTTGGCCATTATCCCTTAAAATAGTAAAGCAATATGCCTGTTGCTACCGCCACATTCAATGATTCTGCTTTACCATGAATCGGGATGTAAATATTTTGATCTGTCATTTCAAGTAATGAATTTGCCATACCCTCTCCCTCATTGCCCATAATTAAAGCAAATTGAGTCTGAGGTTCAATCGCTGTGTAAGAACTCGCTCCTTGAAGTGCTGTTCCAAATACCGGAATCATCGCATTTTTTAATCGCATGATCCATTCTTCTAAATTGCCCTTCATCACAGGTAAATGAAAAATAGAACCTTGAGACGCTCTGATGACTTTACTGTTAAACACATCGACACTACCTTCACCAAGAATGACACCTGTCATCCCCGCTGCATCAGCCGTTCGTATCATCGTTCCTAAATTCCCAGGATCCTGTACTCGGTCAATGAGCAAAAACTGACCTTCTAATCTATCTACATCAGGTTCAGTTGGTAACACACACACAGCAGCAATTCCTTGTGGGGTCTCTGTTTCAGATAATTCCTTCATTACTTGATCACTTACGATAATGACGTCCTCATTTTGCAAGGATAACGTTGCAGGCGGATTTGTCCCCTCTGTTAAAAGAATATACTCCACAAGTTTCTGTGCCTTTATAGCCTCTTCAACAAGATGATAACCCTCTAAAAGAAAACGCCCCGTTGTTTCTCTACCCTTTTTCGTTTTTAATTTTTTCCACCGTTTTACATGTTCATTTTTTACTGAATCAATTCGCTTCATTTTCTACTCCTTTAGACCCTACTTTCTCATTTCATCCATCATACCCATTTTTTTCGTCATAATCCAGTCCATGCTGTTACATACTACTATTAGAATCATAATTATCACTAAAAAGGAGTGTAACACTTATGGGTTTTAATTTACGCGGTGCCATCATGGCCAACATTCAAGGAAGTACACATGAAGACGTTGAAGCAACAATTGTAGACGCCCTTCAAAAAGGCGAAGAAAAAATGCTACCAGGATTAGGTGTTTTATTCGAAGTTTACTGGAAAAATGCAAGTGAGCAAGATAAAGATGCAGTTTGCGAACAGATTAGCCAAGGCTTGCAATAATCACAACAGAGCTTGTCTCCTTAGGGATAAGCTCTTTTTTTAATAAAGCTTTTTTCGATAAGCCTTTTACTGTGTTGGTCTTTTAAGTCAGGTAGTTCCTTTTGTTGTTTTATTTATATTTTCCGCTGGTAAGTACTAAACGATCGCTAATATACTTTGATTGCAGTTGAAATAGAACTTTCTTTGATATGTGAGATATATTTAAACAACTATGTTTCTCTTTTGTCTAAGAGACTTTCATACCTCTACTTCTCGTAAAAAGTGCTATTTAACGGCCTACTCTAAATTGAAGATCCTATGAAAATTCACAATCACAAAAAAACCGAACTTCATTAATGAAATTCGGCTCTTACTCTTATTAGTTATACGTTATTTTCTCAACTGTCTCCTGATCAAGCTTTTTAATCACTTCAACAATTAATTTAACTGTATTCTCATAATCATCACGATGTAGCATAGCAGCGTGAGTATGAATATAACGAGTTGGAATCGTGATAGATAAAGCTGGAACACCGTTTGCTGTTAAGTGAATGGCTCCTGAATCTGTTCCGCCTCCTGCCATTGAGTCGAACTGATAAGGGATACTATGTTCATCTGCCGTATCTGTCACGAAATCGCGTAACCCTTTGTGAGAGACCATAGACGCATCATAGAGAACGATTTGTGGACCGTCACCCATTTTAGCCAGAGCTTCCTTTTCTGTCACTCCTGGCGTGTCGCCTGCAATCCCTACATCTACTCCAAATCCGATGTCTGGTTCAATTAGATGAGCAGATGTTCGTGCACCACGTAAACCGACTTCTTCTTGAACTGTTCCTACCCCATAAACCGTATTAGGATGATCTACTCCTTTCAGACCGCGTAATACGTCAATCGCAATTGCACAACCGATTCGGTTATCCCAAGCTTTTGCCATTAAAAACTTTTCATTTTTCATCACGGTGAATTCACAAACTGGAACAACAGAATCACCTGGACGCACACCAAATTCCTGTGCTTCTTCTTTACTTGTTGCACCGATGTCAATAAACATATCTTTCTTATCTACCGGCTTCTTCCGGGCTTCAGGTGCTAAAATATGTGGAGGCTTCGAACCAATAACACCAGGAATGTTGCCATTCTTTGTCATAATTGTGACACGCTGTGCGAGCATCACTTGCTCCCACCATCCTCCGACTGTTTGAAAACGAAGGAATCCTTTATCATCGATTCGTGTAACCATGAATCCAATTTCATCAAGGTGGCCTGCAACCATAATTTTAGGTCCGTCTGCTTTTCCTGTTCTTTTCGCAACTAGACTACCTAGCTTATCCGTTGTTACTTCATCAGCAAATGGAGTTATGTATTTAGACATGACTTCTCTTACTTCACGTTCGTTCCCCGGAATTCCATTCGCATCCGTTAAATCCTTTAACATTTGCAGTTTTTCGCTAAGCTTTGTCATCGTATAGCCTCCTTTTTATTTAATCCTTTTTAGTATACAGAAAACTATTTCTCTACTCAAATTATCTAATAATTTTAACATTAATATCCATTATCTTGCCTCTCATGATTAACTTTATTCTTTTCTAAATATGCTTTTTCCATTTCATCGTATGTAAAACTAAGCTTATGACCTAGAGCGAAGAAAGAGTCGATAAATTGTTGAAATTGTTCCTGCGACTGATTTAAGCCTAACTGCTGGGCAAGATTTAGTACATCTAGAAAATGATCTGTTAGCTTTTCTTTTTGTTCGAATTCATCTTTTAAAATTACCTCTGTATATCCAAGACTCAATCCTAAAGTAAGAGCAAAGTGTAGCCCGTCAACATACTCTTCTAAAATAATCGTGCGTTCTGAAGAAGGTTTGCGACTCCAATATTTAAAGCACCTTGTTTCATTCGCAAGCTCTCCTACTTCGACGATAAAAGCAAGAAGTTTCTCTTGAAATAAATCTTGTCCAGCAAGTTGATGCTCTGCGATAATTCGATCATTTAATTGTTTTTGTATGGAAAATAATGATTTAATGTCCACGTGAATCCCTCCTCTATATAATGATTATAACAATGATGGAACATTGGGTGGAACTACAATAATTTTTTTAAAAAAGCGTAACCAATTGACAGCTTATTCGTATTACCTATTAGAGACTTTACTTCTTTAAATAAAGTATGTCAAAATCAAGTTAGAACTCTAGAAATCACCTCATAAGGAGGCATAATAAATGGTTATTTTATTTAGACTGCTATTATTAGTAGCACTCATTGTCCTAGCGTATTCAGCTTTTAAATATTTGTTCCATCCAAGAAGAAAACTAGAACAAGCACATGACCGTAAACAATTCTTCTTTTTTGATGATGATAAAGATGTACGCAAGAATTTCTTAATTACGTATAAAGGCGTTATGTTTGAAGGCGAAAAATATTTAGGTACAACAGAACAATCCTTTGAGATTATCTCGATTTATGTATGGGCTAGGCAAACCGATCAATTAAAAGGCTGTAGCAAGGAAGACTTTCAATTTATTGCCGATGATATTCGCCTACGGTACCCACGCGCAAAAATAGAATGGAAAAGTCCAATTAAAGAACTATTGCGAAAATAACGGTTTTACACTCACGAGCCTTGGAGCAGTCATTGCCGAGTTAGTCGGTCCATTAATCTTTGTACCTTTTTCGATTCAGTAGATAAGAAAAACTCAGTCTACAGACTGAGTTTTTTTCCTAAAATGCACTACGTTCTTTTCGTTGAAAAAAAGTCATCCCAACTAATACTCGTTCTTTTTTTTCGAAAAAAGAGAAACAAGACCGCTAAGAATAACGTAAAAATTATAGTACCGGCAAGCGGCAGCTCGTGAATCATATCTCCAGAAGCTGTATAGATAACAGCCGGGGGAATACTAACAAGAAAAGAGTATTTGCTATATGTTTTAAAGTTCTTTGTTGACTCGATTAAATATAAAGATACCAAATGAAAATGAACGAAAGGCATTAACCTCATGATCACCATTTGTGGAATTGTCAGTTGGTGTTTTCCTTTAAGAATACGCTTCTTAAGCTTTGTCAATTTCTCTCTCATACTAGGTAAAATATGAATGAGACCGTAAAACACCATGCTTACTGCTGTAAGACCAATAATCGAATAAATTGACCCATAAATAGTTCCAAATAAGTAACCGCCTAAAAGGCAAACCAACAAGACTGGTATAAAAAATATTTGCCTGAAAACATGGAGAAAAATAAAAAAAAACGGAGCAAGCCATCCACTTTGCTCAATAAACAGAAATGAGCGTTCTAAAAATCCCTCCATTTGGTTGCCTCCTCTTCCTAGTCTATGCTAAGAAAGCTATAAGATGAAGACGAGTATTCCAATTTGGGCAAAAAGAATAATGGGAGTTCCTATCTTAAAACTATTATGCTTTGTTTTATGCCGGAATGACTTCATTCCTGTATAAACTCCTAAACTTCCTCCAAACAAAGCGAATAAAAACAACGTTCTTTCAGGTATCCTTTTTTGATGCTTTTTTGCTCGACTCTTGTCCGTACCCATCAACACATAAGCTACTAAATTGATGATAACTAGATAGACTGTCAGAATCATATAGACACCCCAATTATTCTTTTTTAATAAAACTATAGAAAAAAGCGCGACGAATGCCGCGCTTTTCTAAAATTATGCGTTAAGACTTGCCTTTGCTTTGTCAGCAAGTTGTGCAAATGATTTTTCGTCAGTGATTGCAAGTTCAGCAAGCATCTTACGGTTTACATTGATCTCAGCAAGCTTTAAACCGTGCATGAAACGGCTATAAGAAAGACCATTCATACGAGCAGCTGCGTTGATACGCGTAATCCAAAGCTTACGGAAATCACGTTTCTTGTTGCGACGATCACGGTAAGCATAAAGTAATGACTTCATTACCTGACCTTGAGCTGATTTAAATAATGTATGTTTAGAACCGTAATAACCTTTAGCTAACTTTAGAACTTTCTTACGACGACGACGAGCGACATAACCGCCTTTTACTCTTGGCATCGAAGTTCCCTCCTTCTATCAAACGATCAATTATTTTTTGTACGTTAACATTGCGCGGATACGCTTGAAATCACCAGAATGAACCATTCCAGCTTTACGTAACTTACGCTTTTGCTTTTGTGACTTGTTACCGAATAAGTGACTTCTAAATGCGTGTGAGCGCTTCAGCTTTCCAGATCCAGTCTTCTTGAAACGCTTTGCAGCACCACGGTGAGTTTTCATTTTTGGCATAACTCAGGTCCTCCTTTAATCTTGTTACAAGCTAGTGTGAGATATTACTTTTCAACTTTTGGAGCAAGCATCAGAAACATGCTACGCCCTTCCATCTTAGGCATTGATTCAACCACTGCAACATCTTCACAGTCTTTTGCAAGACGCTCTAGTACTTTCCGTCCAATTTGAGAGTGAGTAATAGCACGTCCACGGAAGCGAATCGCCACTTTTACTTTATCTCCTTTTTCAAGGAATTTACGAGCGTTGCGAAGCTTTGTATTAAAATCATTATCTTCAATCGTTGGGCTCAAACGAACCTCTTTTACATTGATAATTTTTTGATTTTTACGAGCTTCTTTTTCTTTCTTTTGTTGTTCATAACGGAATTTTCCGTAGTCCATAATACGACACACAGGTGGTTTCGCAGTTGGAGCAACACAGACTAAATCAAGATTGACATTTTGTGCCATTTCAAGTGCTTCTTGTTTTGACTTTACACCAACTTGATCTCCGTTTGCTCCAATAAGACGTACTTCACGAGCACGAATCCCTTCATTGACCAACATGTCTTTACTAATAATGAGCCACCTCCAAAGGATATTAACGAACCAAAGCATTATATAGCATTACTACTGGGTACAGTAGCATCAATGCACCTCATTTAAGTACAAAAAAAAGTGTAGGCGCAATACATACACCCACACTTATTCCATTTATCAAAAATGAAACGTTTTATACCTGCAAACTGCTATTGCGTCATCAGGTGAGAAGCGGGCGCCTCTGCTTGCTTTGTTTCCAATGTTTAATTGTTTACTAAATGACTATATCATATCGATTGAAAGGTGTCAAACTTTTTTAGTGGCCGACCTATATTATTCTAACTCCTAAGTTACTAGAAAGCAATGACTTATTACAACAAAATGGAGTAGAAAGTTTGAGAAAGCAGTTACAATGGCTCCACTCGCTGCGCGCCTCTCTGAGAAAACCGCTCAGAGTGGCTTAAAACCTTGCAGCGGTTCCGCTCTTTGCTTCGTTTGTACAAAAAGGTAAAGTTCGACCTTTTTGTACAAACTACTATTTTCTAGCTTCTGTTTTCATTTGTTCTACAAATTGATCTAGGGCAACAGATGCTGAGTCTTGTTCGCCATATTTACGGATATTTACAGCTGATGCTTCCATTTCTTTGTCACCTAGAACAAGCATGTATGGAATCTTTTGCATTTGTGCTTCACGGATTTTATATCCTAACTTTTCATCGCGCTCATCGATTTCAACTCGAACGCCAACCGCTTGTAAGCTTTCTTGAACTTTTTTAGCATAATCAAGATGTACATCATTTGATACAGGAATGATTTGCGTTTGAATCGGAGCCAACCAAGTTGGAAATGCCCCTTTGTATTCTTCTAATAAGAACGCAACAAAACGCTCCATTGTTGATACAACACCGCGGTGAACAACAACTGGTCGGTGCTGTTGACCGTCCTCCCCGACATAAGTTAAGTCAAAACGTTCAGGTAGTAAAAAGTCTAATTGAACCGTCGATAACGTCTCATCTTTACCTAGAGCTGTTTTCACTTGTACATCAAGCTTCGGACCATAAAATGCAGCTTCCCCTTCAGCTTCATAATACTCGATATCACCAAGCTCATTCATCGCATCTTTCAGCATACTTTGAGCCTTTTCCCACATGGCATCGTCATCAAAATATTTTTCTTTATCTTCAGGATCACGATAAGATAAACGGAATTTAAAGTTCTCAATTCCAAAATCTTTATATACTTCACGAATTAAGTGAACAACGCGCAGAAATTCATCTTTAATTTGATCCGGTCGACAGAAGATATGAGCATCATTTAGTGTCATTCCTCGTACACGTTGAAGACCAGAAACAGCCCCAGACATTTCATAACGGTGCATCATACCAAGCTCAGCAATACGAAGAGGCAATTGACGGTAACTTCTCATGTCTTGTTTATAAACCATCATATGATGTGGACAGTTCATTGGACGCAGAACGAACTCTTCATTATCGCGTTCCATTACCGGGAACATATCATCTTTATAATGCTCCCAGTGACCAGAAGTTTTGTAAAGTTCTGAGCTACCTAAAATTGGCGTATATACGTGTTGATAGCCGAGTCTTTCTTCCTTATCAACAATATAGCGCTCAATAATTCGGCGAACGGTTGCGCCTTTAGGTAACCATAGAGGTAGACCTTGTCCCACTTTTTGCGATAGAGCGAAAATACCTAGTTCTTTTCCTAACTTTCGATGATCGCGCTCTTTTGCTTCCTCAAGCAAACGAAGATGTTCTTTTAAATCTTCTTTGTTAAAGAAAGCCGTTCCGTAAATACGTTGTAACATCTTATTTTTGCTGTCTCCACGCCAATAAGCCCCAGCTAAGCTAAGCAGCTTGAATTCCTTAATTTTATTTGTCGATGGGATGTGAATACCACGGCAAAGATCAAAGAATTCACCTTGCTCATAAATCGTCAGCATTTCTCCCTCAGGAATCGCTTCAATAAGCTCGAGTTTATACTCGTCACCAATTTCTTTGTATTTCGCAATTGCTTCTTCTCGTGTGACTTCAATCCGCTTCAACTCAAGGTTTTCAGAAATGATTTTCTTCATTTCCTTTTCAATCCTCGGCAAGTCCTCTGCTGTGATCGATTCCTCTGAATCAATATCATAATAGAACCCGCCTTCAATGACAGGACCTACACCAAGCTTTACATCTTTAAACAAACGTTTAACGGCTTGTGCCATAACGTGTGCCGTACTATGACGCATAATTTCTAATGCTTCATCTGAACCTGCTGTCACAATGGCCATTTCACCATCATCTGTAATAGGTGTCCGTAAATCAAGCAATGTATGATTAAATTTTCCAGCGATTGCCTTCTTTTTTAATCCCGGGCTAATAGATGCAGCAATGTCTTCTGTTGTTGTTCCAACAGGAAACTCCTTTACTGCACCATCTGGAAACGTTATTTTTACAACGGCCATACTTGTCAACTCCTTCAAAAGTATAAAATAAAAAACACCCATCCCTCCATATAGAAGGGACGAGTGTAGTTCGTGGTTCCACCCTTGTTCGAGACAACTCAAAAAGCAGAGCGTTCTCCTCAAGATACAATGTAACGGTTGATACCGGCATTAGATAGTCCACAGTTGTGTTTCCCTAACGCAGTTCAGAGGTGGTAAGAACGCCTTCTAGCTAGGAAGCTCTCAGCAATACTTCCCTCTCTGCAAACCAATTTGAACGCCTCATGTCCTCATCAAGACTCTTTCTTATATTGACTATGATATGTAGTATTATAGGGAGCCTTGTCTAGAAAAGCAAGTGTTTCCAAAAGTTAATTCCAATCTTGTTCGTACGCTTTCAATGGAAAGAGCTTCATTCTTTCTTGAAAAATAGCTTGAATGGATAAAATGACACCATGATCAGGATCATCCGTGAAAACATGAACAAGACCTGGGACCATACTTACTAACGGACTTATGACCATGTCCTGTATATCTACTTCTTGTTCAAAGACTAAATCGTCTTGCAAATGAAAAAGCAGTTCTTCTCTCGTCATACGACGAAAATGTTCATCGTAAAATGTAAAACTACCATCATGGACAACATAAACGAGTTCTACTTTTGATCGTTTAAATTGAACAAATTGCCGGAAATCCTCAATCATATTTTGATATTCTTGCTCAAGCATATACTCATCAATAGCTATTTCTACACAGTCAATTAATATTTCACCATAGTCCCGCAACCTGAAGGTGAGAAAAGGCTCATAGTAAAATGTAGTTTCTTCCTCGAGATGCTTGGCAAAAGCGTCGTAAATAAAAGCTCTCCTGTTGAAGAATGGTTTCATTTGCGGTAAATCATTTCGATCACCTTCTAAAATAGAGCGAGCAATCGTCAATATTTGCTCCTGTTCTTCATTGTCAGTGAAATAGAACATGTTTTCAATAATATCTAATAACCAGTCATCTTCCTTCGTACTAATCACATAATCGGTTAACACAGATGCAAGTAAAGGATGAAACGAATCATAGAAATTTATATGCTTGTGTTCATAGTTGAGAATAATTGTATCATCCCCTTCTGCATTAACAGCTCCACCTAAGCCGTATTTAGCGTACTTTTGGATATACGCCGTCAGCTGATGAAACAGCTGCTTGCAATCGTGTTCTTCTTCAAAATGGATTGCTATCAACGTTACTCCCCCTTACATATAACGAACACCTCTATGGGTACATCTTCTTGTCTCCATTTTTCAGACAGGCTCTACTTTCATCCTATGTTTTTGTTTTGAAATAATGATAACAAAATGATTTCAACAAGGTAGGAGAAGCATTACTTTACCGTTGACCGTGGCTTTTCACCGAAAACTTCGCCTTTCTTTCGGCAACGCGCTCTTTTTCCAGCAACTTCTGCTCTTTTTCCAGCAACTTCTGCTCTTTTTCCGGCAACTTCTGCTTTTTTTCCGGCAACTCTAGCTCTCTTTCCGGCAACTTGCTCGCTTTCCGGCAACTCTCGCTCTCTTTCCGGCAACAACCGTGAAGCACAAAAAGGGCCTAGCTCCCATAAATGGGGTTAGACCCTCCAACAAAAATTTAATTTTGCATAATAAAATCTTTTTCTGCTGTTTCTTCTCCGTCAAATACACGAAGAATATCATACTTCGTGTTACGCTGTGCTGGAACCTTTCCAGCCTCACGAATCAAACGAAGGGTTTCATTCGTATTTACTTTATGTGTTGCCCCTGCAGCAGATACAACATTTTCTTCCATCATCGTACTCCCGAAGTCGTTACATCCATACTCAAGCGATAATTTCCCAACCTCTGGGCCCATTGTTACCCAAGAAGATTGGAAGTTTTCAATATTATCGATAAAAAGACGTGAAATCGCAACATTCTTCAGATAATCGCGTGGCGTTAACTTTTTCGTTTTATACATACCCGTATTCTCTGGCTGGAATAACCATGAGATATAAGCCGTAAAACACTGTGTTTCATCTTGAGCATCACGAATTCGCTGCATGTGTAGCGCACGTTCTTCAAATGACTCACCAAAACCAATAACCATCGTAGCCGAACCGTGCATCCCCACACGCTTACTCGCCTTCATCGCCTCAATCCATTGCTCCCATGTGATTTTCAAACGGCTAACCCGAAGTCTTGTCTCTTCAGTTAAAATTTCAGCACCACCACCCGGCATACTGTCAAGCCCAGCTTCATGTAATTCACGTAAAACGTCTTCGACCGACAATCCAGATACTTCAGCGATCTTCCAAATTTCGGCTGGAGAGAAAGAGTGCATCCAAATATCAGGATAGCGACTTTTAATCTCTTTCAATAGATCGGTATAATAACTAAGAGGTAAATCAGGGTTTGTACCGCCCTGCATTAGAATTTCTGTTCCGTTGACAGCTTGTGTTTCTTCAATCTTTTTAAAAATGACATCATCACTTAGAACATATCCTTCTTTATTTCCTGGCGCTCGGTAAAACGCACAAAACCGGCAGTACGTATCACAAAAATTTGTATAATTTACATTACGCCCAATCACAAATGTTGTAATTGGCTCTGGATGCCATTTTTTCATGATTTGATTAGCCGCTTCACCCATTTTCTCTACTTCATCACTCTCGTAAAGAGCAATCGCATCTTCCATCTGCAAGCGTTCACCATTTAGCGCACGTTTTAATATCGCATCAATGCTCATGTTGTACCCTCCGCAATAATCAAAATATGATACTCTCATCCTATCATAGTTGCTTCTTTCAGCAAAGAGAAGAGCTCGCAATTGGAAAAAAGTTCAACTTACCTCGAACGTCGATTTGTACCCTCAACCGACACAAACGTTGTGAAATGCTTAATTCGTTCCATAATTCTCTTTGCTTTAAGTTCTTCAATTCCGCCTCTTTCTGAATACGAGAGATGTTCTTCTAACTCATCATAATCATAGTTTGACGTAAACAAAGTTGGGAGATTTTCTAGCATTCTATGTTGTAAGATCGCGCCTAATACATCATCTCGAATCCAACCTGAGATCGTTTCGGCTCCAATGTCATCGAGTATCAACACTTTTGCTTTTTTAACCATATCAAGTTTTTCTTGAAAGGTACCATCACCAATGGAGGACTTCATTTCTCTAAAGAAATCTGGCGTATAAACGATATATGTTTCGATTCCTCTATCCCGTAGCTCATTTGCGACAGCACCCATTAAATGCGTTTTTCCGACACCAAATTTCCCAGAAAAATAAAGACCTTGACCATCCACACCTGGATTGGTTCCTAACGCAAACGCCAGAGCTGTTCGACTAGCTTCTTCACGCTCATGATCACGATCTAGCTTATCAAAGGTAGCCTCTAGAATATCCTTTGGTACATACAATGACTTTATTAATTGTCGCTGTTTACGCGCACTTTCTTCCTTTGTTTTTAAGGAACAAGGGTGATATTTAAGATCTAATGCTTTTCTTGTTACTAGCAATTCTGGTTGATACCCCTTCATCATATTAGGGCAGTTTGAAAGGCCAGGACAATCATGACAGTGATGGAGTTCTTTCTGCAATTCATATAGTTTTATTAAACCTTGCTCAAGCATTTCTTCTGTAACGGAAACTTGCTCTATAGCCTTTTTCACAATTGGGTCCGCGAGCAATGTGTTTCTCGCATCATTTAACCTCTGCTGAAATTTATTATTATCTTGACTCCATTGTTTCAGTGCAGATTGAATGGATTCCATATTTACGCCTCTCCTCTCTTTGCCTTGTTTCTTCTTCGTTCTTCAAGCATCTGTTCAAAACTTTTTTCACCCACTGGCACTTGATCTTTCTTCATTTCTACTTGGTTAGTCGCTTCAGGTGCTTTATTCTCTTTTTCTTTCTCTGCCAAAAGCCATTTAGGCAATTTATCTCGTTTCGGCTGTTGCTTGCGTCTAGTTGCTTGCTTACTGTATGGAGCCGTTGATTTCTTGACCTGCTGTTCATTGGTTTTTCTCTGCTCCTGCATCGCAAGTTGCATCGCTTCTTTAACCGTCTGCACTTTCTTTCTCGCCCAGTGTCCAGCTATTTTATCTATTAATGCCTTAGACAGTTTCATGTCCTGACTCCAAAGCATGAAGTCTAATAACACATTAGCTACACCTGGAAGTAATTGATGATCGAGGATAAGCGACTCGACAATTTTCATATCGGCTGCTGCTACTTTCGCGCCATCCGACCTGATTTCCAACAACGTTAGAGGAGGCGTCGTTTCGTAAAATTTAATGGTACGTTCTTCTTCTGTAACTGGTTCTTTTCCCTTCATCGACTGAAATTTGGCTGGGTGCTGCTGCAATCCTATACCAGGTGGTTCATTTCCATGTTCAATCTTATACCATTCTTGAATTTTCTTTCTAAATTCCATCACATTCAATTTATCATCGTGTAAGAGTGCTTGTTGTATAATAGAAGTCATTTCTAAAGGCTCAATTCGATACACGAAAGCAAGCCTGCCAATCAATGCTTTGACATCCTTCGTTAAAACCTCTTGTGGCACGATAAACGATGATAAGCTTTTTTCTAGCAGATCGAAGTCAAACTGTTTATTTTGAAAATAAAGTTCTTCCTCATCTGTTGAAATCAATTCTTTATCCTTATCAACGCGTAGCGCATTTCCAGTCTCAGATTTTAAATTTGAGACCATTTCTGAATGATGTAAGGAAGCAAACACTTCATCAAATGCATAAGTTAGCTCTGTGTACTCTTCATGTTCCATTTTTTCTAACGTGAATCTCTCACGAAGTTGGCGATAATGTGTTTTTCCAAGTCGGTTAAAAAGGTAAACACTTAGTACATCATTTTCAAAAAATTGTTTGGGCGTCATTGGTGGCTGTAACTCGTATAAATAAATCGTATCTCCATCTTCTTCTTTGCGTTTAAATGTTTTGAGCAAACCAATTCCCTCGAGCTTTTTTCGTTCTTCATAAATCACTTCGAGCGGAGCACCTAGCAACAACATTAATTGCCTATGTGTTTGCTCATTACTCCAGTATTGATCTTTTTCTAACTGAGACAAAAACGTTACATATAAGCTATGTGCGACAGCTCCAATAAGTGGTTGATATAACAATGTTAATGACAGACGATCCATCTCTGTTACATACTTACTTGTCCGAATTGTAAATCGATCAACAGGAAGTAGCTCTTTCCAATGCCATGTCATTTCTAAGTCCTCCTCTCGACTCTAACTTTCAGCTGAAAAAGAGCTTGCAGCGACTTACGCTTAAGCTCTTTTGTTCCTTAACTCTTATTCATCAGATCAGTCAGTTCTTTTATAAATACATTAATATCTTTAAATTGGCGGTAGACTGATGCAAAGCGTACATATGCAACATCATCAATATCAGCAAGTCGTTCCATAACAAGCTCACCCACATCATGACTCATTACTTCATTCTTCCCTAATCCGCGAAGTTCACGCTCCACACCGTTGACAATTTTTTCAAGCGTTTCTAATGAAACAGGTCTTTTCTCACAGGCACGAATGAGTCCTCGAAGAATCTTATCTTGACTGAATATTTGACGGGTCCCATCTTTTTTCACAACGATCAGAGGAATTTCCTCAACCATTTCAAATGTTGTGAACCTGTGACTGCATTCTTCACATTCTCTTCTTCTACGAATTGAACGGCCTTCATGACTGGGTCTTGAATCAAGTACTCGAGTTCCATTATGATGACAAGCAGGACATAGCATTTGATCAACTCCAATTTCCGTTACGTATCTTTCATAATAGTAAAAAACGGGATGACAAGAAAAGGCTCTTTGTCGTTCCTTATCGAAATTAAACTATATATATCATATCATATTCATCTTTTTTAGGGGAAAAATCCAAAGAAAAAGTACCAAATCAAAAAGAGGTTGACCCAAAATGTACTTAATCTCTTCCTCAATTGCTTTGAAACATCTAAGTTTCGTTCGCTATTGAACAAGAGTTAAGAACATTTGTTAGAGTCAACCTCTTCTATCTCACTTATAGTGCTTGAACTTTTGATTTTTCAATTTTAACTGGTCCCATTCCTCTAGGCACCTCAATGACTTCACTCGATTTAGCACCTAACGCCTCAGTAATATGATTTGCTGCCACATTAGGATCAAGATCACCACAAGTATACACATCAATACTCGCATATCCGTGTTCAGGAAAGCTGTGAATCGTTAAATGAGATTCTGAGATAATAACAACTCCACTTACTCCGTGTGGAGCAAACTTGTGAAATGCGACCTCTCTTACCTCAGCTCCTGATTTCAATGCTGCATCAACAAATACTTGTTCAATAAAACTCATATTATTCAACTTCTCCACGTTGCATCCCCAAAGTTCTGCAATTACGTGACGACCCATAGTGTCCATAAGTTGAATCCCCCTTCACAAAAAATGTCATGCCTTCTCAAGCATGTAGGAAAGTTAAATTACACGGGGGAAAGTTAGTCCAGAGAGGTCCTAACCCGGTCTGTAAAAAACAGTTCCTGATTTGCTTTAATTGAAGTTCACGAAAATCAGTATACTTGGTTTATAATTTGATTGCAACAGTTAGAAGTAACTTTTTTTAGGTTACTTCAGGACTATTATCATCTATCCTAGTTGAACTGCAATCAAACATCAAATGTGAACAACAATTATTTTTAAGGTTTCTCAACTTTATGGGCACTAAACCTTTTATAAAAATAGTTTTAATGCACTTTACTTGGTTCTTTTAGCTTTTCTGCCACAAAACATACAAGGTCTACCACACGACACGAATAACCCCATTCATTATCATACCAAGCAAGTACTTTTACTTGTCTGTCGTTCATGACCATGGTTGATAAACCATCGATTACAGAAGATTGCTCATTCCCGTTAAAATCGATGGATACAAGAGGTTCGTTTGTATAACCTAAAATCCCTTTTAATGAGTTTTCAGAAGCTACTTTTAGGGCGCTATTTACCTGTTCTACGGTGACATCTTGCTTTACATTAACAACTAAATCAACGAGTGAAACATTTGGAGTCGGAACACGCAAAGCCATTCCATTTAACTTTCCTTTTAATTGTGGAAGTACTTTGGCAATCGCCTTCGCTGCACCAGTTGAGGTAGGAATAATCGATTGGCCACAAGCTCTAGCTCTTCTGAGATCTTTATGTGGATTATCGATATTTTTTTGATCATTTGTATAAGCATGAACCGTTGTCATCATGCCACTTTCAATCTCAAAATTTTCATCAATGATTTTAGCTACAGGAGCTAAGCAATTTGTTGTACAAGAAGCGTTCGAAATGATATCATGTTCTTCATTCATATAATCGCCTTCATTAACACCCATTACTACCGTTATATCTTCATCCTTACCTGGTGCCGTTATCACTACTTTTTTAGCTCCTGCTTCTAGGTGATAACCAGCAGTTTCTTTTGATTTGAATTTACCTGTTGCTTCAATGACAATATCAATTCCAAGTTCTGCCCAAGGCAGTTCTCTAGGATCTCTTGATTGTAAAAGTTGAATCTCTTTACCCCCAACAACAATAGAGTTGCTTTTCGCTTCGACTTCTAACTCGTATATGCCATGTATACTATCATATTTTATTAAATGAGCTAATGTTTCTGCAGGATAGCTTGCGTTAATTGCTACTATATCAATTTTTTCATCCCTCATTGCCTTTCTGAACACCATACGACCGATACGGCCAAATCCATTAATTGCAACCTTCGCCTTCATTAGTGTGACTCCTCCCGCAATATGAGCTATACTTTATAATTCTCTTTATGTTAATTAGTATAACACATTAAATGAATAATGACATTAATTTCATCGTATTTTATAAAAATAAAAAAAGCGCCTAAATCAAGCTTGATTTAGGCATTTTTCGCCCAGAATCCATGCTTGTTTTAAGTCACTTTTCTGTTAGCAACTGTTCGAATACAAGATCAAGTTGCTTCTTTGTTTCTTCAATAGTAAATGAGTTATCAATAACATAATCTGCTCGTTCACGTTTATCAATTAATGGAATTTGTGATGCAATTCTCTGTTTAGCATCTGTTAATCCCGCTGAATCTCGATTTAATAGTCTTTGAAGTTGCGTTTTGGCATCCACATAAACAAGAATCACCTTTTCTACCAGATGAAATAAATCACTTTCATACAAAAGAGGGATATCATAAACAATCGTTGTTTCTTCCTTATCTAAATAAAATTGCTTTAATTCACCCATTCGTTTCCTAACAGCAGGATGCACAATCTCATTTAATACTTGGCGTTCTTTTGGATCTTCAAAAATAATGGCACCTAACTTTTTTCGTGATAATGTCCCATCTTCATTTATGATCGTAGGACCAAAATGATCGTAAATAGCTTGTAGTGCCTTCGTACCTGGCTCTACAACGTCTCGGGCAACTTGATCGGCATCTATAACGGGTATTCCCATCTCACGTATCATCTTACTTACAGTTGATTTACCACTGGCAATACCGCCCGTTAAACCTATAAACATGATTACTCCTCCTAAATATATTGAGGTTATTCAAAAAGGTAAAAACAACCTTTTTGAATAACCTCTACAAACTAAAAATGCCTATTATCATAAGCAGGAGTCCTGGTAGGAATGAAAATTTTTTTATCCAGATAGAGTCTGAAAAGCGGTGACCACTTTTCATTCCAAGTGTGACACATAATGCACTCATCGTTGCGACGCTAATGGCCATCCAAATTGGAGAGAATCCAATTAAGGCAGCCCCAATCCCAGCACCGAAGGCATCGAGGGATAACGCGACTCCAAGTAAAAAAGCTTCACGTCCAGTGATCGTTCCTGAATCATCAAAATCGGCAACCATCGGCTTTCTTAAAATACGGATAACTACTCCTAACACTTTGATTTCAAAATTTAAAATAATTTCGTCTCCCTTTGTTTTTACTTCATTTTTAGCTGGGCGGTATACTTGGTACAATGCCCAAGCTCCAATCATGATTAAAATGATCCCACCTAAAGATTCAGCAACTCGCGGAGACAAATAAGTCTGAATGACCCTTCCAAAGAACATCGCTATTAATATAGAAGTAGCAGAACAACCTGCAATAAACAATAACGATCTCCACGGTAATTTCATTTTTCTAAGTCCATAAGTTAACCCTACACCAAAGCTATCAAGACTGACAGCAAAAGCGATAGCTAATAAGGAGAGAATCTCAACCATATGATAAGCTCCTTTCATTCAAACATACGATAGTATATGGCAGGAGCCTATCCGGTGTACTTTATTTTTGACAATTCAAGCAGAAATGTGTTCCTCTTCCTCCTATAACAGTTTTGGAAATTTCCTCTCCGCATTGCTTACAAGGTTGTCCTTTACGACCATAAACATTTAGTTGTTGCTGAAACATACCCATCTCACCTTGGCCATTCACATAGGATTTGACTGAACTACCACCTAAATCAACCGCCTCTTGTAAAGTGGTGACAATGGCCTCATGCAAGCGAGTGTATTCCTCAATCGAAAGGGAAGAGGCCAGTCTCTCTGGATGAATCCCCGATCGAAAAAGAGCTTCATCGACATAAATATTTCCTAGTCCAACAACGGTTTTTTGATCCAATAAAACTACTTTGATGCTTCGAGTCGTTTTCTGAAAAGAATCACGTAAGAGTTTTATTGTGAAAGCCTCAGAAAAAGGTTCGACCCCTAATTGTAAAAGAGGTAAAGACTCTTCCTCTGTGCCTTTTTTAAACAAATGCATCGTCCCAAATTTACGTACATCTTGATAACGTAGCTCTGTTCCATCTGTAAAACTAAAAATAACATGAGTATGGGGAGTAAGTTCCTCATCTTTTGTAAAAAGACCATAACGGCCTTCCATCCTTAAATGAGAGACCATCGTAATGTCATCAAGCACAAAAAGAAGAAACTTACCACGCCGGTTCACTTCATGTACGGTTTGTCCGATTAACTCAAGTTTAAACTGTTCGACATCATCTGGTTTTTTGATGATGTTTGCCCATCTCACATCGACTCCGGCTATCTTCTTCCCAATGACTAATTCACGGAGTGTGCGACTAACGGTTTCGACCTCAGGCAATTCAGGCATGATTTTATCACTCCTTACTTCGCGTCATACCATGTTTCTCCATACGAAACATCAGCTTTTAACGGAACTCTTAATTCAACAGCTTTTTCCATTACTTCGGGAACCAAAGCTAGCATCTTCTCCACTTCATCTTCTGGTACTTCAAATATCAATTCATCGTGAACTTGAAGGAGCATACGACTTTGCATTCCTTCATCTTCTAATTTAGCGGCCATTTCAACCATCGCCTTTTTAATGATATCTGCTGCCGTTCCTTGAATAGGTGTATTCATCGCTGTTCGTTCTGCAAAACTACGTTTATTAAAATTTCGGCTCGTTAACTCTGGGAGGTACCGTCTTCGATGAAGCAAGGTGGACACATACCCTTTTTCTCTTGCATCCTCAATGATGTTCTCCATATATTCTTTTACTTTTGGATAGCTGGCAAAATAACGTTCAATAAATTCCCCTGCTTCTTTTCTTGTTATCCCGAGACTCTGTGACAAACCAAAATCACTAATTCCATAGACAATCCCGAAGTTAACTGCTTTCGCACTTCGACGCATATGAGACGTTACTTCTTCTTTGCTTACGTGAAACACATCCATCGCAGTTTTGGTATGGACGTCCATATCCGTTTGAAATGCTTCAATGAGTTTCTCATCTTCAGCAATATGAGCAAGGACACGAAGCTCAATTTGAGAATAATCAGCGGCAATCATGATCCATCCTTTTTCAGATGGAATAAATGCCTTTCTAATTCTTCTTCCTTCTTCTAAACGGATCGGTATATTTTGCAGATTCGGATCTGTTGAACTTAAACGTCCTGTCTGCGTTAGGGCTTGATTATATCTTGTATGAATTTTATGGGTGTTCTCTTTCGTAACTTTTAACAGACCTTCTATATAAGTTGAGTTCAACTTCCCTAATTGTCTGTAATGAAGAATGTATTCAACAATTTCATGATCTTTTGCTAGCTTCTCCAATACGTCTGCTGATGTAGAATATCCTGTTTTTGTTTTTTTAACAGGTGGCAACCCTAATTTCTCAAATAGTATTTCTCCTAATTGTTTTGGAGAATTAATATTAAATGACATCCCAGCTGATTCATGGATTTTTTTTTCAAGATCGTTTAGTCGGTATTCAAGGTCTTCACCCATTTGCTCAAGTTGTTCCTTGTCGACTTTGACACCTGTCGTTTCCATTCTTCCTAACACAAGCGAAAGTGGCATCTCAAGGTCACGATACAACTCTTCTTGCTCGTTCTCTTTAAGTTCTTTTTCAAGAACCGGTTTCAGTTGATAAAGAGCTTCTGCTTTACGAACTAAGTGTTCAGCTAACTGATCTAGCTCAGGGATTTTTCGTTTAGCCCCTTTTCCATAGACGACTTCATCTTCTTGAAGTTGTCCAAATCCTTTACGAATGGCGACATCGCTAATTTCATGAGAAGACAATGATGGATCAAGTAAGTAAGAAGCCATTTGAAGATCGAATACAACCCCATTTAATAAAATCCCTTTCCACCCCAGAGAAACGACAGCCTGCTTCGCATCAAAAACTGAAATTTTTGTTGAACCATCCTTTAACCAGTCAACAAACGCTTGAGATTCTAACGCGCGTTCCGTTGAGATGAAGTAGCGACCTTTCTCGTTGACCATCGCAAATCCCTCTATCGGTGTTTGATGATAGTTTTCACCTAAGACTTCGACAATCAATGTCGCTTCTTCTGCAAGATGTGTGTCCTCAACTTTTTCTAAGTGTTCATATGTAATTTCTTCTAGTTCAATTTCTTCGGCTTTTTCCGTATCAAACTTAGTAACTAATGAAGTAAATTCAAGTTCTTTCATGAAGTCGACGACTTTCTTTTGATCATAATCGCCAAAACTCAAATCATCTAATTCCGTATTAAATGGAACTTCAAGAAAAATCGTTGCCAACTCTTTACTCATGAGCGCTTGCTCACGATTTTCTTCTAGTTTCTCTTTCATTTTTTTTCCGGATATTTGGTCAATCGATTCCAGAACTTTTTCCACTGAGCCAAATTCTTTTAAAAGCTTAAGAGCTGTTTTCTCTCCAACTCCAGGGACACCAGGGATGTTATCAGAACTATCGCCCATTAATCCTTTCATATCAATAATTTGCTTAGGGGTAATTCCATATTTTTCAGAAATTAAAGCCTCATCATATGCTTCGACATTCGTAATTCCTTTCTTTGTTAACACAACCGTAACTTTATCTGAAACAAGCTGAAGTAAGTCTTTATCTCCTGAATACACCTTCACCTCAAACTCTTTTTTTTCTGCATCTTTAGCAAGCGTTCCGATAATATCATCTGCTTCATAATTTTCTGCTTCATAGCGAGATATCTTAAAGGCATCAAGAAGTTCACGAACTAACGGAAACTGTTCGGATAATTCAGGGGGAGTTTTTTGCCGCCCCCCTTTATATTCCTCAAATGTTTTATGTCGAAATGTTGTTTTACCGGCATCAAAAGCCACTAACATATGAGTTGGTTTTTCTTCTTCAATAATTTTAAGTAACATCGTCGTGAACCCATACACGGCATTTGTATAAACTCCTTTTTCATTATTCAATAAAGGTAATGCAAAAAAGGCACGATACGCAATACTATTTCCATCTATTAATACGAGTTTTTTCAATTGAAAGACTCCTCTCTTTTCTTTAGGGTAATCTTCGTTTATTGTAGCATAGCCATGGGAAAATGAGAAAAAGGGAGAAGCTGATTCGCCTCTTGTATTAGCCATATAAGAAAACTGCTCGTGCAATTAACTGGAGTTTTCGTGCAATTAGTTGAAATTTTGTGCAATTATTTTTGAAAACGTGGAATTTATTTTGGTTTTCACCCCAATCATGCTTTTCTTGCAACTGATTTGGCTACTGGAGATTAAATTAAGTACATTCGAGTTTTAAAAAAAAGAGAGGACGACTGAGTCGCCCTCTCTCACTTTAGTCCGTATATCCCATTAAGATACGCGCATATGGTGCATTAGCTGGAAGGACAATAACTGTCTCTTCTCCAATCGTTTTTTCATAAGATTCAAGTGTCCGGTATAACTGATAGAACTCCGTATCACGTCCAAATGATTCATTGTAAATACGAGCTGCTTCAGCTTCCCCTTCCCCTTCAATTTCATTGGCATCTGCATTTGCGGTTGCAATCGTTTCCGTTACTTTACGGTCTGTTGCAGATTGAATTCTATTTGCTTCAGCATCCCCTTGCGATAAATATTCCTGTGCAGTCGCATGACGTTCAGAAATCATGCGACTAAATACAGCTTGCTCATTCTCTTCAGGTAGATCAGTACGCTTCATTCTAACATCGGTTAAAATAATACCATACTCATTACGCTTAAGTGCTTCATTTACACGCTCGAGAACTAATTCATTGAAGCTTCCTCTTGATGATTTTTCTTCATTGATGATCTCATCGAAATTCAATTGACCTAACTCAGCTCGAATCGCAGAGAAAATCAATTCACCTAAAATAGCTTCGGCACGATCCTGTGTCACCGTATTCGAAATCATAAGCTGAGGACTTTCAATTCTCCACACCGCATAATGATCGGCAAGTACTCTTTTTTTATCACGAGTATTGACTTCTGCTGGCGGGATGTCATAAATCATTTGATACTTTGGTAGCGTTGTGACGGATTGAATAAAAGGAATTTTGTAGCTTAACCCAGGCTCACTTTCAATTCGAACAACCTCACCAAACTGCCTAACTACTTTATATTCTCCTTGCTCGACAATAAATAAATTACTAATAATCGTTGCTAAAATTACTATTAGGATAATTACTGTAGCACCAAGCTTCGTATACTTTTTCCACTCATCACTTGGACGGCGTTCATTGATATCAACAATATTTTCATCACTCATTAGTTACTTCCTCCTTCAGCTGCTGTGTTTTGCCCACGCTCAAGCGGCCTAATCGGTAAGTAGCTTACTGTATCATTATTGCTATCCATGATATAAATCTCTGTATTAGGCAAGACATTTTCTAACGTTTCTAGAACGAGACGTTGACGGGTGACATCTCGGTTGACGAGATACTCAGCATAAAGGGCATCAAACTTCGCCACATCCCCACGCGCTCGCTCAATTCGCTCAGCTCGGGTTCCTTCAGCCCGAGAAATGATCGCATCTTTTTCCCCTTCAGCTTCATTAATTAACTGATTACGATATCTAGTTGCTTCATTTATTTTCGTTAAACGCTGCTCACGAGCATCCGTTACTTCTGTAAATGCACGACGTACTTCTTCAGTCGGAAGCTCAACATCTTGTAGTTTAACATCTTGGATACTAACACCAATTTGATAGACTTCTAACAAATTAACTAAATTTTCAAAAACCTGAGCCTCTACTTGTGGTCTTTGATCGGTCAATACATCATCAATTGCTGTACTCCCAATGACTCCTCGTAGAGCAGCAGAGGTGGCATTATACAATACTTGCTCAGCATCAAACGTACTATATAAATATAATTCTGGATCGGTGATTCTCCACTGAACAGCCAAATCTGCAAAGAGAATATTCTCATCACCCGTTATCATTTTGGCTTCTCGAGTAAATTCAACAACCTCACCATCTTCTTCACTGTAACCTACTTGAAGGTTAAACGTCCCCCTTGAGAGAATCTCTACTCTTTGTATGGGCCACGGCATCTTAAACTTTAACCCAGGTTCTGTAATCGTATCTTCTACTTTACCAAATGTAATAAGTGCAGCTTGTTCAGATTCGTCGACTATGTACCATCCCGTCACTAAAAATAAAATAAGAATGGCTCCAGCTATTAAAGAAACAAAGCCAACGAGCAATTGCTTAATGGTCATCGTATCATCCCTTCTTATTATGATGTCTTTCTTTCTACGCATTTGCCGATAAAACGGTTTCACTATTCTTTAATTAATTTCATTCTTTTTCATTATAGTACAAATTTTAAGATAAATGGGGGCTTTTGAGAAAACTCTGAAGGTAAGGAGTCATTAGAGGTTATTAGGGGTTCGTGCATTAAATATAAAACTAGTACATTTATGATCAAGGTTTGTCTATGATTTTTAAATTCGGTCATATATGATCGGGTTTCGTGCAATTATTTAAAGTAGGTTCGATTCTTGTGGTTAACGCTATAATCATTGGTGGCAGCAACATTTGTTGTTTTCAAAAAGGGAAAAGCCGACCTTTTGAGTAAGAACGAAGCCGGCAATGGCTCCGTTCGCTTAGTGCCCTCCTACAGAAGGGCACTCATAAAAGGCTCAAAAGATGCTGCGACTACTCTCATTGCTTAAATCATTTGTAAATAATTAATCTGTCTTCTGTCGCTCTTTATTAAATTCAATTGAAAATGTCGTTCCTTTTCCAATTTGACTTTTCACGGATAGGACAGCTGAGTGCGCCTCGACTAAATGCTTCACAATGGCTAAACCGAGCCCCGTACCACCTGAATTTCTGCTACGCGCTCTGTCTACTCTGTAGAAACGTTCAAAAATTCTAGGTAGCTCACTTTCACTTATCCCCACTCCCGTATCAATTACATCTAACTCGACTCGGTTATCTCTCCCTTTTACAAAAACCGTCACTTCTCCACCAATTGGCGTATACGTAATCGCATTATTAATTAAGTTTATTGCAATCTGTTTAAGACGAGCTGTATCCCCTTCTAAAGTCGTATCTCCTTCAATGACTAAATCAAGATTAATTTCTTTATGAGTAGCTTTTTCTTTTAATAAATCAAACACTTCTTCAATAATACTTTTGAAGTTAGTGGTATGCCAATTGAGCCTGAAATAAGAATGCTCTATTCTTGAAAGTTCAAGTAATTCTTCTATTAAATTTTGAAGCCGTTCACTTTCTTTCGAGATAATATTTAGGAATTTCTCCCTTAACGATTCCGAATTCATAGCCCCATCTAAAAGGGTTTCTGTAAATCCTTTTATCGAAGTTACAGGCGTCTTTAATTCATGAGAGACATTTGTAACAAAATCGGTTCTTACTTGCTCAAGTTTTTTTAAGTCAGTAATATCATGAAGGACAAGAACGATTCCTTTTATTTTACCTCTCCTGCTCATCACCGGTGCTCCATACACCTCAAAGTGGCGTACTTCAAGTTTTACAGGAAAATGAATTTGTTTTCTTTGGTTTTCCTCTGTCAAGAAAATGGTCTGAACAATGTGAATGACCTCTTTATGCTTAATCACGTCATGATAAAGTTGATTTAACCAAGAATCAGTATTCTCTTGAAAGATCAAACGACAGGTACCATTAATGAGAGTGATATCCCCTTTTTTATTAATAAGGATCAAGCCACTTCCCATGTTTTCTATTAACGTTTCCAACCGTTCCTGTTGAGCCTGGTGCCGTTTAGTAAGTCGCTCTAAATTGTAAGCTAGAATGTTAATTGACCGCGTCAATTGTCCAATCTCATCCCGCTTCCCTTCTTGTATTCTAACTTTAAAATTACCCTCCGCTAACTCATTGGCTACAACTGTAGCCTGTTCAATCGGCCTTATCATTTCATTGGCTACTCGGTAAATAATAGACACAATGATAATAAAAGCAATGAAGAAACATGTTGCTAATATTCCCCAGATCATTTGATTTATATCATCTAATGTTTGAGTCGAAAGCCCCAAACGTAAAAAACCTAAATGCGTTCCTGTAGAATCAGTAATAGCAACTGCATAATAGAGCAATTCGTCATTTACAGTATCACTATAACGGATTGCTGTTCCTTCATCTCCTCTCTCCACGGCAGCAATCTCCGGTCTAACTAAATGATTCTCCATTAGTGAAGGATCTTTCGCTGATTCACCAATAACAGTTCCATCCGGCAAAATAATGGTTACTCGTGCATCTAGCTTTTCTGCAAACTTCATCGCTAAACGTTGAGGTGTTTCCCCCTTCATGCTTTCTTCACTTATCATATACGCAGCTAAGTTAGCTTCTTTTTCAATCCGTTCAGTTAAGTTATTCACATAAAACGTTTGATACATCTGCCCAATAACAATGCCAAGTCCTGCCATAACAAGCAGTGTAATCAATAAAATGGCAAAAATGAGCTTAAATCGAAGTTTATACATTTAGAGAGGCTCCTCTAATTTATAACCGAGCCCTCGGATTGTCTTAATGTAAACCGGCTTTTTCGTATTTACTTCTATTTTTTCTCGAAGATGACTTATATGTACATCGACAATTCTTGTGTCGCCGACAAATTCATAGTTCCAAACAGCGTTTAAAAGTTGATCTCTTGTCAAAACACGGCCTTTATGATTGGCTAGATATAAAAGTAATTCAAATTCCTTCGGCGTTAATTCAAGTGACTGATTTTTAAAGAGTACTTCGTAGTTCTCAGGATATATGGCTACTTCGCCAAACTTAATAACATGATCTTGAAAACCACTTTTTCCAACCATCGCTTCTGTAATAGAGGGGTTGGCGCGTCTTAATATTGCGCGAACTCTTGCAACCACTTCCCTTGGGCTAAATGGTTTTGTCATGTAATCGTCAGCTCCAAGTTCTAAGCCTAATATTTTATCAAATTCATCGTCTTTAGCGGTGAGCATCAAAATAGGTGTCATAACTTTGTTTTGACGTAAAGACTTACACACATCTAAACCATTTAGTTCAGGTAACATGAGGTCAAGAATAAGCAAATCAAAGTTTTGATTGGTTGCGAGTTCAAGCGCTGTCGCACCCTCCATTGCAGTTATCACTTCATAACCAGACTGCTCCAAATTAAATTGAAGTAGAGTAACAATTGATTCTTCATCATCGACAATTAATAAGCGTTGTGACATATTCATCCTCCAAGCTCGAAACGAGCAAAATGTTACGGTTCATCCCTGCAGCGGATCAACATAAATAGCTTCTCTTTTTATAATTTTAGTATAGCACAATCAACACAGTAGATGACTCTATTTGTCGTTCAGCTCGTTAAGTACAAAAGTGACCACTTTTTTAAGCTGAACATAAAATATTGAATTACCTTAATTCTACGTCGCCAGGGACATACTTGCGTTAATCTAACCATTAATTCCGCCTTGACGACTCAGGAGTTGCACCCTATTACAGCCAGGCACACCAAAAAAGTACACCACTAATCAAGCGGTGTACTTAAACAAATATTATGCAACATGCTAGTCATACAGGAATACTTCCTGATTCAGCAATTATTTAGTTGGCAATGCAGACATAACATTACGAATAGATTCAACAGATTTACCAAGTGCTTCTTTTTCATCTTCTGTTAAATCAAGCTCAATGACTTTTTCAATTCCGTCTCCACCAAGGATTGTAGGAACACCAACATAAAGGTCATTATAACCATACTCGCCTTCAAGATAAGCAATTGTTGGAATAACACGCTTTTTATCTTTAATGATCGCTTCAACCATTTGAGTAAGTGATGCAGCTGGAGCATAGTAAGCACTTCCGTTACCTAGAAGACCAACAATCTCACCGCCACCCTTACGTGTACGCTCAACGATAGCGTCTAAGCGATCTTTGGGGATAAGTTTCTCAAGTGGAACACCACCAGCAGCTGAATAGCGAATAAGAGGTACCATGTCATCACCGTGTCCACCAAGAACAAAGCCTGTAATATCTTCAACAGATAGGTTTAGTTCTTGAGCAACAAATGTACGGAAACGTGCAGTATCAAGTACACCTGATTGACCAATTACACGATTTTTCGGGAACCCTGACTCTTTGTAAACAGTATAAGTCATTGCATCTGCTGGGTTAGTTAAAACAATAATGTAGCAGTTTGGAGAATATTTAACAACTTCTCTTGTAACAGCCTTCATGATTCCAGCATTTGTATTTACAAGATCATCGCGACTCATACCTGGTTTACGTGCAATTCCTGCAGTAATTACAACAACGTCAGAGTCCTTAGTATCTTCATAATTTGAAGAACCAATAATATTAACATCAATCCCAGCAACAGGTGTTGATTCTAGCATATCTAATGCTTTCCCTTTTGTTGGACCTTCCATTTGCGGAATATCAAGAAGAACAACATCGCCTAATTCTTTTTGAGCAACCATAAGAGCTGTAGTAGCTCCCGTGAAGCCACCACCAATAACTGAAATCTTTCTACGCTTAATTGCCATCACACACTCACTCCCCGCAAAATAATATTTTAAAGAAGTTGAATTTTATGTTCAAAAAGGTATAAAGCAACCTTTTTGAACAACTGACTTAGAGCGATACATAGTAGTTTGCGATGTAATACAAAAAGGTAAAAACCGACCTTCTTGTATTACATCTCTTTTAAAGGTTTTTAATTAATTCTTCTGCAAATCCAGAACATGATACTTCTGTAGCGCCGTCCATAAGACGTGCGAAATCATATGTTACCACTTTGCTTGCAATTGTTTTATCCATTGATGCCATGATTAAATCAGCTGCTTCAAACCAACCTAAGTGACGAAGCATTAACTCTCCAGAAAGAAGAACTGAAGATGGATTAACTTTGTCAAGACCTGCATATTTTGGTGCTGTACCATGTGTCGCTTCAAAAATTGCATGTCCTGTATCGTAGTTGATGTTTGCTCCTGGAGCAATACCAATTCCGCCTACTTGAGCAGCAAGTGCATCAGAAATATAATCACCGTTTAAGTTCATTGTTGCTACAACATCAAATTCTTTAGGACGAGTTAAAATTTGTTGTAAGAAGATATCAGCGATCGAATCTTTAACGATAATCTTCCCTTCAGCTTCAGCGTCTGCTTGCGCTTTGTTAGCTGCTTCTTTACCTTCTGTCTCAACTAACTTGTCATACTGAGCCCATGTGAAGACTTTATCTCCGAATTCACGCTCGGCCACTTCATAACCCCAGTTTTTGAATGCTCCTTCAGTGAATTTCATAATGTTCCCTTTGTGTACTAATGTCACACTCTTACGACCTTCGTCAATTGCATATTGAATAGCCGCACGAACCAGTCGGTCTGTTCCTTCCTGCGATACAGGCTTAATACCAATACCTGAAGTCTCAGGGAAACGAATTTTCGTAGCTCCCATTTCGTTTTGTAAGAAAGCAATTAGTTTCTTAACTTCATCAGAGCCCTCTTTAAACTCAATACCAGCATAGATATCTTCAGAATTTTCACGGAAAATAACCATGTCTGTATCTTCAGGACGTTTTATAGGTGATGGAACGCCATCAAAATAACGAACAGGACGAAGACATACATACAGATCAAGTTCTTGACGAAGAGCAACGTTTAAAGAACGAATCCCACCACCGATAGGCGTTGTTAAAGGTCCTTTGATTGCAATCATATATTCACGAATGGCTTCTAACGTTTCTTCCGGAAGCCATTCACCTGTTTGGTTGAAAGCTTTTTCTCCAGCAAGAATTTCTTTCCACTCTATTTTCTTTTCACCGTTGTATGCTTTTTCAACAGCAGCATCTAGTACACGTGAAGCAGCTGCCCAGATATCTGCTCCAATACCATCACCTTCAATATAAGGAACGATTGGGTTGTTAGGTACATCGAGTACACCGTTGTTTACTTTAATTACGTCTGCCATGTTCTTTACCTCCTAAAATAATTGAAAAAATATAAGACTACTTAGTCTAATGTAGACAAAACTTAACACGGTTGTCAATAATCTATGTAAGGGAGATCATTCCCCCCAGGCATATATTAGCGTTGTTCAATTGGAATATAAACTTGTTTACCAGGTCCCACATATTCTGCACGCGGACGGATAAGACGGTTGTTACTGTATTGCTCAAGAATATGCGCTAACCAACCAGACGCACGACTCACGGCAAAAATCGGTGTAAATAGATCATGCTTAATCCCAAGGCTATGGTATACACTTGCTGAATAAAAATCCACATTTGGAAGTAGGCCTTTTTCTCCTGTAACCATCTCGTTGATTTTTTTAGACATTTCATACCACTTTGTTTCACCAGTGATTTCAGTAAGTCGTTTCGACATTTCTTTTAAATGTTTCGCACGTGGGTCTCCGTCCTTGTATACACGGTGTCCAAAGCCCATGATCTTTTCTTTATTGTCCAATGCTTTGCGAATGTAAGGTTCTACGTTTTCAACTTCTCCAATCTCCATAAGCATTTTCATAACAGCTTCGTTTGCACCGCCATGTAATGGACCTTTTAGAGCGCCAATCGCAGCCGTAATTCCTGAGTAAACATCTGATAAGGTTGCCACACAGACACGAGCTGTAAACGTAGAAGCATTCAACTCATGGTCAGCATGCAATACAAGTGCTTTATTAAAGGCATTTACAGCAATTTCATCTGGTTCTTTACCCGTTAGCATGTATAAGAAGTTTGCGGCAAAGCCCAAATCATTACGTGGAGCAACCGGTTCTAAACCATCACGCACACGTGAAAACGCTGTCACGACCGTTGGTATTTGTGCTTGAATCTTGATCGCTTTAAGTCGGTTTGCTTCCTCTTCCATTACATCTGCTTGTTCATCAAATAATGCCAAACTTGAAATCGCTGACCGAAGTGCTGCCATTGGATGAACTTTCTCGATCGGATAAGCTTTCATTTGGTCAATAATTTCTTTAGGAACTTCTGCATGATCTGCAAGCTCTTGAGTAAATTGACTTAACTCCGTTGAATTTGGTAATCGTCCATTCCATAAGAGATAAATAACCTCTTCAAAACTCGCATTATCCGCTAAATCATCAATATCATATCCTTGGTATGTAAGGACACTTTCAATAATTGAACTAACGCTTGACGTCGTTGCTACAATACCTTCTAGACCACGAGTTGTACTCACGTTAACCTCTCCTTTTCTTAAAAACTTAGTTTCCCTAAATAGTAAATGCTTACACTTCCTTATTAGGAATGTAGCGGTTTCTATGTAGAGGAATGTTCACAAGTTCTATTATACCGATTTATTAAGCTTTTGTGAACGTTTTCTCTAAAAGTTGTTTCTAAATTTTACCCTTTTTATTTTCCCTATTGCTAACAAACCCATTCTCAACAATGATTTCAACTACCTAAATCCGAAAAAAAAGTTACTATTTTCATGGCGAAATAAGCAATTCCTGCTCCTATTAGCGGACCCACTGCCACACCTTTAAAAACAGCGACAGATAAGATCGTACCAAAGACTAAAGCTGTTGTAATATGTGGATCATTTTTCAATAAATCAATTCCACTTGCAGCAATTAATGCCACTAAAACCCCTGCTCCAAGTGCAACCCATGCATATGATGACCTAACTGCTTCACCTAACTGTTTAAAGCCGATCTCTCCTGTTACGATTGGAGTTAAAACCGCAATAGTAATAACCGTTACACCAATATTAATTCCTTTGTGTTGAAAAAGCGGAAACAATTTATCACCAAGCCCAACCCATCTAACAACAAGTAAAAAGGCAACCGCTACAATTAAAGATTGATTTTTTGCTAAAATAGCGATACCTAATAAAATCAGCATAAAAATGGACGCTTGTGACACAGTTCCCCCTCCTTCCATCAAGAATGTGTAACGAAAAGAAGTAATGGAGTTAACCGCACCATCTATAATATACATCATTCTTTATCTTCTATTCATAATGATGAAATTCCCATTTTTTATCATGTTGTTAAAAATTTTTAAAAGTAACGCTTTAGCAATTGTCCGTGTTTTGGGGATTAACAAAAAAAAGCCAATCGTGTCGGTGATAAAACCCGGGGTTAACAAAACCACCCCACCAACGAGTATACAGATACCATCAAGAAGAACTCCACTAGGTAACTGACCTTGTTGTGTTTGAAGCTGAGCTAACCGTAACGTTTGTAATCCTTCTTTTTTTGCAAGCCATGCCCCTAATACTCCAGTAGCAATAATAATAAAAATGGTCTGCCAAACCCCGATTAGATTTCCTGCTAATATAAGAACGGCAATTTCTAATGCAGGTACAACAATAATAAGCAATAATAGTAATCGAAACATCACATGCTCCTTTTTTAAAGTGATCATAATAACATATATTAGTATGAGGCAAAAAAGCAATAAAGGACTTGTTTATAAACTTACTTGGGCAGGATTTACTTCATTCATGCTCTGACCCAAGAAACTCGAACCATCTTTTGTATAAAAATAGGAGAAGGGATTCCCTTCTCCATAATATTATTTATTATAGTACACTGGCGTGGCCTCTGTAAATATCCCCTCGTGCACTATCAACTGTAATCTCTTCTCCATCTTTAAACAAGTCAAGCGCTCCTCGGACCCCAACGATAACAGGTGTACTTAAGTTAATACCGACAACTGCTGCATGAGAAGTTAAACCACCTTCTTCAGTGATGACAGCTGCTGCTTTTTCAAAAGCGGGTATCATATCTTTATCTGTGCTATACGTTACAAGAATAGAGCCCACCGTAGTCTTTTCAAGAGCTTCAGCTGCATCTCTAGCCACAACCACTCGCCCTGCTGCAGAACGTCGACCAATTCCTTGTCCTTTCGCGACAACTTCACCAATCACATGTACCTTCATAATATTGGTTGTCCCTGGTTCTCCTACTGGAACTCCAGCGGTAATAACAACTAAATCGCCTTGCTTAATTGAGTTCGATTCTAAAGCTGTATTAATAGTTGATTCAAACATTTCATCTGTAGAAGTAGCTTCTCTTCCCTGTATAGGAGTTACTCCCCAAACAAGATTCAATTTCCTGATCACCTTTTCATTACTTGTCACTGCAATTATTGGTGATTTAGGACGATATTTAGAAACAACTCGCGCCGTATGACCACTCTCCGTTGCTGATAAAATAACTGCTGCATTTAAGTTAGAGGCAGTATGAGCAACCGATTGTCCAATTGCGCTTGTAATGGTACTTGTTTCTTCTTTCGTTTTCTTACGAAGCATTGCACTATAATTAAGGGCTTGTTCTGTACGAGTAGCAATATTATGCATCGTTTGAACAGATTCAATCGGATAGTCCCCTGCCGCTGTTTCACCTGAAAGCATGATCGCATCTGTTCCATCAAAAATAGCATTGGCTACATCACTTGCTTCCGCTCTCGTTGGTCTAGGATTACGTTGCATCGAATCAAGCATCTGCGTTGCTGTAATAACTGGTTTAGCAGCAAAGTTACATTTTTTAATAAGCTGCTTTTGCACTAGAGGTACTTCCTCAGCTGGAATTTCAACACCTAAATCCCCACGTGCAACCATTAAACCATCTGAGACGTCTAAGATTTCATCGATGTTATCAACACCTTCTTGATTCTCAATCTTAGGAATGATATGAATCTCACTACCGTTATTATTATCAAGAAGTTCACGAATTTCAAGGACATCTGTCGCTCTTCTTACGAATGACGCCGCAATGAAGTCGACACCTTGCTCGATACCAAATTTAATATCTGCAACATCCTTATCCGTTAGTGCAGGTAAGTTCACACTAACATTTGGTACATTTACCCCTTTTTTATTCTTCAATGTACCACTGTTTAAAACTTTGGTTACTAATTCTCCTTCAAGGACCTCCGTTACTTCAAGGCCAATTAGCCCATCATCAAGAAGTATGCTTGAACCTGCTGATACATCATCAATAAGACCAGGATAGCTAACTGAGATTTTCTTATTGTTTCCTACCACTTCCGTCATTGAGATAATAAGTTCATCCCCAGCTTTTAATTCAGCAACTCCGCCTTCTAACGTTTGTGTGCGAATTTCTGGTCCTTTCGTATCGAGAAGAATTGCAACTATTTTTCCAGTTTTTTCCGCTGCTTCACGAATGTTTTTTATTCGAGCCCCATGTTCCTCAAAATCGCCGTGAGAAAAATTTAATCTTGCTACATTCATTCCAGCTTCTAATAACGCCTCTAACTTTTCCACTGATTCACTTGCTGGACCAATCGTACATACTATTTTCGTTTTACGCATATATTTACCTCCTGATATATTTAATAGAAAGGATAATGGCTTCGAGATTTTACTAAAAGGTAAAGTTCGAACTTTTAGTAAAATCTCTTAAATCGATAGTTGTTGAGATAGCTTATACATCTCTAGATCAATTGTATGCTTTCTTGTTAGGGCTTCGTTAATATCATGATAGACAAGTTCATTTTTTTCAATTCCTACTGTTACTCCTGCTTTACCTTCTAAGAGAAGGTCTACTGCTTTTGCTCCAAGACGACTCGCGAGGACACGGTCAAAACCAGTGGGTGACCCTCCACGTTGAATATGACCAAGTACGGTAACACGTGTCTCAATATTCATTGCCTCTTGAATACGATTTCCGAAATCAAAACCGCTACCAGCACCTTCTGCTACAATAATGATACTGTGCTTTTTTCCACGTTCTTGTCCACGCTTGAGGCGCCCGATGATTTCTTGCATATCATAATCCGCTTCAGGAACGACAATAGTTTCCGCTCCATCAGCTAATCCAGACCAAAGAGCAAGGTCTCCAGCATGACGTCCCATTACTTCAATTACATATGTACGTTCGTGTGAGGTTGCCGTATCACGAATTTTATCGATCGCATCAATCACCGTATTTAAAGCCGTATCAAAACCAATCGTAAAGTCTGTTCCTGGAATATCATTATCAATTGTTCCAGGTACTCCGATAGTAGGAAAACCATGTTCAGTTAGCTTTTGTGCACCTCTATACGAACCGTCTCCACCGATGACGACAAGTCCTTCAATGCCAAATTTCTTCAATTGCTCAATTCCTTTTTGTTGACCTTCTAGTGTCTTGAATTCTTCACAACGAGCAGTGTACAGCATCGTTCCTCCCCGATGAATAATATCACCTACTGAACCTAGCTCCATCTTTTGGATATCTCCATTAATTAAACCTTGGTACCCATATGAGATTCCATACACTTCTAGTTCATGAAAAATCGCTTTACGAACAACAGCCCGAATAGCTGCATTCATCCCTGGCGAATCTCCGCCACTTGTTAACACACCAATCCTTTTCATTTAAATTCCTCCTCAAACTTTATATATATTGTAAATAAATAGCAATCAGTTGTTATTGGCTCTGATAGAGGTCAGTTTTTGTATTTTAAAAGCCTCGTTTTTATAGCATGTGTATTTCCCAATTATTCATGATGATCTTTAACAGACTTTCCTATCCATTTTTAAAAATACCACTTTACTGAGATGAATACAATCCAGTAAATACCAATGTAAAAAATGCTCCCAAGAAATCTGGAAGCATTTAGCCTTTATTAGCAGGCATGACATCGTTTACATACGTAAATTGTCCAATATTTTTGTATTTTTGGTAGCGTTGTTCGATTAATTCATCCTCCGTTAATTCAGAAAGAGAAACAATCGATTGCTGAAGCACTAGATCGATTGATTGAGATTGTTGAATCACATCGCGATGTGCTCCACCCTTTACCTCGTGGATGATTTCATCAATAATACCTAATTCTTTCAAATCTGGAGCTGTAATTTTCATCGATTCTGCCGCTTTTTGAGCAAGTGATGCATCTTTCCAAAGCAGGGCAGCTGCACCCTCAGGGGAAATAACAGAGTACGTTGAGTTCTCTAACATATGAATATGATTCCCAACCCCTAATGCTAGCGCTCCTCCACTTCCCCCTTCTCCAATAACGATACAGATGACTGGGACGGAAAGACCAGCCATTTCAAGCAAATTCTTCGCAATCGCTTCACTTTGACCACGTTCTTCTGCCGCTTTTCCAGGATAAGCCCCTTTTGTGTCAATGAAACATATAATCGGACGATCAAATTTCTCTGCTTGTTTCATTAATCGAAGAGCCTTTCGGTACCCTTCAGGATGTGGCATCCCGAAGTTCCTCCGGATATTTTCCTTTGTATCTTTTCCACGTTGATGACCAATAACCGTTACTGATCTACCTTTATACTTGGCAATCCCACCAACAATAGCTTCGTCATCTCCATAAAATCGATCCCCGTGCATTTCTAAAAAATCAGTAAATAAGTGTTCAATATAATCAAGGGTTGTAGGGCGTTCATTATGTCTTGCTATTTGAACACGTTCCCATGGTTGAAGATTTCCATATATATCTTTCTCTAGTTGCTGTAAGCGATTCTCAAGTTTCTTTATTTCATCTGTTAAATCAATCTCTTTTTCTTCCGTAAACGTGCGAAGTTCAGAAATTTTATTTTTAAGTTCTAGAATCGGTTTTTCAAATCCTAATTCACTTGCCATTTCTCTACACCTCCTTTATGAAGCATGAATGTCTAAAATTTTTGTCAATGTTTCCTTCATCTCTAAGCGTGGAAGAACCCGGTCAAGCTGTCCATGTTTTAAAAGGAATTCAGCCGTTTGAAAATCCTCAGGTAAATCTTGGCGGATGGTTTGTTCAATAATTCGTCGTCCAGCAAAACCAATTAATGCTTTCGGCTCAGCAAAATTATAATCTCCCAAAGATGCAAAACTAGCCGATACCCCGCCAGTGGTTGGATGCGTCATAATCGAAATGAACAAGCCACCTTGGCGATTTAATTTTTGCAAGGCTGCACTCGTTTTAGCCATCTGCATTAAACTTAAGACACCTTCTTGCATTCTGGCTCCACCAGATGCTGAGAATAGGATAAATGGTACATTCATTTCAATCGCATGTTCCACTGCTCTTGTAATTTTTTCACCAACAACCGATCCCATACTCCCCATACGGAAACGAGAATCCATGACAGCCATAACAACTCCAAATCCATTGATCGTCCCTTTTCCCGTTACAATTGCTTCGTTTAAATTCGTCTTTTTACGATCTGCCTCTAATTTTTCTTCATATGTTGGAAAGTTAAGCGGATTTTGGCTAATCATATCTCTATCAAATTCAATAAATGAACCCACATCAAGCAAACTATCCATTCTTTCTGGTGCTGTCATTCGAAAATGGTGTCCACATGAATCACAAACATTTAAATTCTTTTGAAGCTCTTTCGTGTACATAATCGTCCGACATGATGGACATTTCGTCATCAAACCTGCTGGGACCTCTTGCTTTGCCCGTTCTGAAGGAATGGTTGCATATCTTTTTTTCTTCTTTAAAAAATCCTTAAGCATTTTTCCCACCTCATTCGCTTAAGCTTCAATAATTCATCTTATGGCGATTGTTTTTAGAATAGTACAAGCTAAAAGCGACTATTTTCTAAATTCCGTTTCATAGCTACAGTTGCTAGGTTATGATCGCGATTTTTTAGAGCTTGATAGATCTCTTCATGTTCTTTTAAAGTGGCTGAAATTCGCCCCTTCCTTCGAAGAGAACGTTCAATTGCTACTTTATTATATTCAACAAGAGAAAACCACCAATTAAGTAGCAATCGGATATCACAAGCTTTTACAATCGTGCTATGATTTAAATAACCCTCTTCAACTGGCAAATCACCATGTGACCATTCTTTTTTTTGCACGAATCAAAAGTTGATCAAGTTTAACAATTGATTCATCCGTGATTCGATCACAGGCTAATTTTAACGCTTCAAGCTCTACTATTCGTCTTGTTATGATAACAGAGTTTCCACTAGTCGATAACTACCAAAAGGCTTCATATACGTACCTTCTCCACGACGAGTTTCGATTAAATCAAGTAACTCTAATTGCACGTAAAGCTTCTCGGACAGAAGAGCGACCAACATCAAGACGGTCGCTCAATTCTCTCTCTGAAGGTAGTTTATCGCCACTTCCGAGCTAGTCCTCATTAATAATGTTGTTAATTTGTTTAATGACTTCTATATAAACTTTGGGTTATTCTTTAGGACATTTGTCATCCTCACTTAAGTTATAAGTTCGAGGTTATTCAAAAAAACCCACTTTTTTGCTCTTTGCACTGGATTGGCACACTACGTCTCTGCCCATTGCTTAGAGCTTATACTTCATCCCCAATAATGGCAAGTCTGCGCGTTTTCTCCGCAATAGCTTCTGGGTCAACTTTCATACGTGCTACACCTGTTTCCATAGCTGTTTTAGCTACGGCAGCCGCTACAGCTGGAGCAACTCTTGGATCAAATGGGCCTGGTATGACATAGTCAGGAGTTAGTTCGGCTTCTGTAACTAGGTCGGCAATCGCATAAACGGCAGCCACTTTCATTTCCTCATTAATATGAGTCGCTCTTACATCAAGTGCTCCTCTGAAAATACCTGGGAATGCAAGAACATTGTTTACCTGATTAGGGAAATCTGAGCGTCCTGTTCCAATCACTTTTGCACCTGCTGCCTTCGCTTCTTCTGGCATGATTTCTGGCGTTGGATTAGCCATTGCGAAAATAGTTGGATCTGGATTCATACTCTCGATCATTTCTTTTGTTAAAGCCCCGGCAACCGATACTCCGATAAATACATCTGTACCTTTTATGACATCAGCTAAACTACCTTCTAAATTGTCGCGGTTGGTAAATTTAGCAACCTCTGCTTTCATGCTGTTCATACCGTAAGTACGCCCTTCAAAAATAGCACCCTTTGAATCACACATAATGATGTCCCTGACACCCATTCTTTGCATGAGTTTAATAATGGCAATCCCTGCTGAACCAGCTCCATTTGCCACTACTTTAATCTCTGACAATTTCTTCCCAGTAACTTTCAATGCATTAATTAAACCTGCTAACGTAACGATAGCTGTTCCGTGTTGATCATCATGAAAAACCGGAATATTCGTCTCTTTTTTCAAACGTTCTTCAATTTCAAAGCAATCTGGTGCTGCAATATCTTCTAAATTCACACCACCAAAAGTAGGTTCAAGTAATTTCACTGTCTCAATGATCTTTTCTACATCTGTTGTACGTAAGCAAATTGGAAAAGCATCGACGCCAGCAAAAGATTTAAAAAGAACTGCTTTTCCTTCCATAACAGGTAAAGAAGCTTCTGGTCCGATATTGCCTAGCCCTAATACAGCTGTACCATTGCTGACAACTGCAACCATGTTTCCTTTCATGGTATATTCGTAGACCTTCTCAACATCTTCAAAAATCTCCTTACAAGGCTCTGCTACACCCGGAGAATAAGCTAAACTTAAATCCTTCGCATTGCGTACAGCTACCTTCGCTCTAGATTCAAGTTTCCCCTGATTAATTCGATGCATATGCAAAGCTTCTTCTCTAGTTGTTGCCACAACGACACTCTCCTTCAAAATGAATTTAAAGTTACTCTATTTAACTTAGATAAGTTTACTGGCCTGACCACTAAAACATCCTTAATTATATAGAATATTCCTTGTTTAGCCAAGACTAAATATGAATTGGTTCCACCATGTAGTGAAATGTAGATTCAAAACATAACAATTTTCCTTTTTGAACCTAGCCCTAGACAGGAGGTAAATAGCTTGAACTTTTCTGTAACAAAGAGCCAAACACTTCCAAACATTTTTGTAAAAAAAATTCTCTAACCTTATTCACTAGCTTTTAATATTACATTCTCATCACCTAACAGCACTTTCATACCAGATAAAAAGTCTTTACTTGAGTTCACATGATAATCTTGAGATAAATGAATCGTTTGTTGGGTGCGCTCGTAATACAAAATTACAGGTATCTTACCCGTATGATCAAGAAGTAAGCTCTTCACTTTTGTTAATATCTTTGATTCCTCCTGTTCAGCTGTAATCCTTAAAAAGAGAGCATCTCTTTCTTTCTTCATATCAAGAGAATGGACTGCTGCAGCTTTCTCGACAATTAGTTGAATTCGCTCTTTTGTATGATCAAAGCGCCCCTCCAGTAGAACAAGTTTTCCTTCGTCAAAAACTTGTCCATGATTTTTCCAAGCCCGAGGAAAAATAATTAATTCACATTGTCCAGATTCATCTGTAATCGCTGAGAAAGCCATGCCTTCCCCTTTTTTTGTTTTAATTTTTTTAACTTGTGAGACAAGTCCTGCCACCCTGACTGTTCCTTTTCTTGTTAACGCTTCATGTACAGTGACACGTCCTACTGCTTGTAGTTTTTCATTCCACACTTCAATTGGATGTCCTGACAAATAAAAACCTAATGCTTCTTTTTCATAATCTAATTTTTCTTGAATGAGGAAAGGCTCTACTTTCCGGTAATTGGGTGGCTGCAAATCTAAAGTAAAAAGCCCCTCTGTCTCATTTTGAAAAGAGTTCACTTCGCTTGCGAAACGAATCGCTTCTTCGATAGCGTATAGCAAGGTAGCACGATCCTCTTTAAACTCATCCATGGCTCCTGCTTTTATTAGATTTTCTAGTGCTTTTTTATTGACAACTTTCTGATCAACTCGAACAGCAAAGCTAAATAAATCAGAAAATGCTTCTTTTCTTCCTTCTTGGACAATAAGTCTTGCCGCTTGTAATCCGACATGAGCAATTGGCAGTAGCCCATAGCGAATCCCTTGGCCTTCTATCGAAAAGAGAATATGACTCTTTGAAACAGAAGGAGGCAAAACATCGTAACCTGCATCTTTACACTCACGAATATGATGAGCCAATTTATCATGTTGGTTCCAGACCCCAGATAAAAGAGCCGTGTAAAAAGCAAGCGGATAATTGACTTTTAGATACGCTAAATAATAACTAATCATGCTGTAGGCTACGGCATGACTTCGGTTAAAGCCGTAATCAGCAAATCTCTCAATTAGCTCATAAACTTCTTCTGCGACTTGTTTTGAATAACCTTTTGAGCTAGCTCCTTTTATAAAGGCATCGCGCAGCTCGTCTAATTCTAATTTTTTCTTCTTGCTGATGGCCCTTCTAAGGATGTCTGCTTCTGCAAGTGAGAAACCAGCCATAGTTGAAGCGATTTCCATGATTTGTTCTTGGTAAATCAAGACACCATACGTTCTTTTTAAAATCGGTGCTAAGTCGCGATGAGCAAATGTTATCGGCTCATTTCCATGTTTCCCTTTTACATAAGTTGGAATAAACTTCATCGGTCCTGGACGGTATAATGCATTAACCGCTACAATATCTTCAAATTCTGATGGTTTTAATTGCTTTAAAACCTGTCTCATTCCAGCTGATTCCAGCTGAAACACCCCAGTTGTTTCTCCCTCTCCTAACAAGGTAAAGGTCTTTTCATCATCAAGTGGCAAGTCGGACAGATTAACCTTAGTACCTGATTGTTGTTCGATTAATTTTGTTATACTCTCAAGCAAAGTTAAATTCCGTAATCCAAGAAAATCAAACTTAAGCAAACCTAACTTTTCAACGATATCCATCGTCGCTTGTGTCAAAGAAATCGTTGACTGTCCTGCTTGTAATGCCATTACTTTCGTCAACGGTTCACTGCTAATCACCACACCTGCAGCATGAGTAGATGCATGACGGGGGAGACCTTCTAGTTCCAGTGCAACCTCCCATAATTCCTTTACATCCTCTGATTGATGAATCATTTTTTGCAGTAGCTCACTATCAGCAAATGCTTTTGCTAATGTCATGCCGGAGGAAGCTGGAATTTGTTTGATTAATTGTTCAATCACAAATCCATCTGCCCCTAGCACTTTCCCAACATCTCTAATAACCGCTCTTGCCGCTAAAGTTCCAAACGTAATAATCTGCGCTACATGAGCTTTTCCGTATTTATTTTGAACGTAGGCAATGATCTCATCACGCCTGTGATCTGGAAAATCAATATCAATGTCTGGCATTGATATTCGTTCATGATTCAAGAAACGCTCAAATAAAAGCTCATAATGCAATGGGTCAATATTGGTAATTTGCAACACATAAGCTACTAAAGAGCCAGCAGCAGATCCCCTTCCTGGCCCAGTTAAAATGCCTTGTTCTCTCGCATATTTCATAAAGTCCCAAACGATTAAAAAGTAATCACTAAATCCCATTTGTTCAATGACGGCTAGTTCTTTCTCAAGTCGCTCCATTACCTCGTTTGATACAATCTCATAGCGGAGAGAGCAACCTTGTAGGCATAAGGCTCTTAAGAAATCAGTCGAACTCTGATTTTCTTCATTCGGATACTTAGGGAGCTTTGGCTGATCTAACTGAAGCTGAACTGAACATCTTGAAGCAAACAGCTGAGTTGCATGCAGAGCCTTTTCCTCCCCTTTGAAAAGTCCTTTTATTTCTTCAGGACTATGTAAGTAGTAAGAGGTTTCTTTTCTCTCAAGTCGATAATCTTCTATTTTAACATTTTCTTTAATAGACCGAATAACTTGATAGGCCTTTGCATCTTTTTCCTCTAAATAAAAACTAGGATGAGAAGCTAGCAAATTCAGTCCTGTCTCCTCAGAAAGCACCTTTATGCTTTCGTATTTTTCCTTGTCCTGCTCCATACCAGCTTGTAACTCTAAAAAGCAATCTAATTGATTTTTAGCTCCTAGCCATTCTCTTATCCATCCGCTTGCTTGGTCAATTCGATTCTGAATAAGAAATGATGAGAGGGGGCCACCACTAGATGGAATGACAACAATTAAGTCATCCAAGTATGGGATGACCTCATCTCTTGCTAGGTAAGACTTCTTTTCTGGTTTATGTCCAATGATTGTTGAGAGTTTAAGTAAGTTTATATAGCCATTTTGATTTTTTGCATACACTCGAATCAATACCATTTCACTAGAATCAATACTGCTTTCTTGTTCTATTGTCAGTTCTAAACCAAAAATTGGTTTTACATGATGGTCTAAACAGGCTTCATAGAAAGGAACAGCTCCATACATAACATGTCTGTCACAGAGTGCCAGTGCCTTATAACCAAGTTCTTTCGCTCTTTTAACGAGGGGTTTTATACGATTAGTCGAAGATAGAAGACTGTATTCACTATAAATATGACTTAGGACAATCTCCATTCCAACCTCATCCCTTTCCTTATTTGTTCCTCTAGTATAGTACATATTTGCCTTAGTTGAACATGTGAGTGCCTAAGGAGTTTATGTTTCTAGTCATAATTTCTGGCTTCTTGTCTTATATATAGTATGGATAAGCATTAGAGGAAGTAAAAGTTGATCTTTCGTTTTATTGAAAACTTCCCTTTCCTAGGTGTCCTCCCCGGTGAAATCGCCCATTCATAGAAGGCAAACTAGAGCTCGGGCCTTTAAATCTCAAAAAATGCTAACCGCTTTTTGTCTATACACTAATAGGAAAGAAAGGTGAAACCATATGTTGACTCGTGAACTTCTTGCTACACTCATAATTGATTTCTTTGTTGCCTTTGGTGTCATCATTGGTGGAGCTATTATTGGCGGGATCGGAGCCTTTTTAATAGGGAAACCGCCATTATCGGCCATGCATGATTTAGCAGGTAGCTTAAAAATATGGGCGATTGTCGCAGCGATTGGGGGAACTTTTGATGCGATTACGAATATTGAGCGGGGACTTTTTTACGGTACACATGATGATATTTTTAAAACAGGATTTATGATCTTGGCTGCTTTGTGTGGAGCACATTCGGGTACCGTCTTTATCCAATGGATCGTTGGGGAGTCGTTACCTTCATGAGGATCCCTCCCTTTTTTCAACGACGTACCGTTCAACGTTTTTTTGCTGGGATCATACTGGGAGTTTTCATTGGTTGGTTCTTTTTCATTTATCAATACGGACAAGTTTACGAAGGGTTAATTGTTCGAATCTCTGAACAAGAAGCTACAATTACAGACCTTGAAAAAAATATTAAAATACTAGTAAGTGAACAAACGAAGTTGAATAAAGAAAATCAAAAAAAACTGACTCTGCAGGAAATTGAAATCCATTTTATTAATAACAATAAGATTAGGCTGAACCAACTTACCCTATTAGACCTAAAGCAACAAGTTTTAAATGAATTACAATACATTAAGAGAAAAGACCTCGAAACGATTGCGAATATGAAGGAGTTAATGATTAGTACGATAGAGAATAAAGTGTTTCCTGTTGAAGATAAGCGCTATCAACTTGACATTAAAGATATCTTCCTATATACGACGCTTGAACTTCATGTAGAAGTTATACCATCAAGTTAATCATTCACAATTTTCTGAACTTTTTTAGTTGTCGGTTTCTGACTAGCTGATTTTACTGTATAATCAATGTGTATCCACTCAAATAGGAGGGTTTAAATATGGATTTAACCGGAAAAGAAATGGTGATTAATCGTAAAGAAATGGCATTAAAAAAGGTTGAAAAAATCAAAAATGGGTTATCGGCGTTTGCTGAATCAAAAGAAGTAGTTGAGATCATTCGTAAGGAGCTAGAGCAAGATGGCATTGCCGTCCACGAAGATATTACAGAGGTTGGATCTTGGTTTATTCCAGCTAAAAAATGATAAAACCCTTTAAAAGGGGGATTGAATGACTGCGTCTATGCTCTCTTCAATTCCCTCTTTTACTTCTTATTGGCAAATCATTATTAACTTTGATACGATCTCTTCGGTTTCATCCCACGAATAGGCCGTCGCACCAGCCGCCATTGGATGCCCCCCACCATGATGTTCGGCTGCTATGCCGTTAATAATTGGTCCTTTCGAACGAAGCCTAACGCGGATTCGGTCCTCATCCTCAACAAAGAACACCCAAGCTTTTAATCCTTCGACATCAGAAAATGTATTAACAAGCTGTGACGATTCATTCGAAGTCACTTGAAACTGTCTTAAAACCTCTGCAGTTAAACGCATGACACCCACTTGTCCAACTATCAAAAAATGTTGCAAGACATAACCTTGCAAACGTGTCATCTTTAAATCTTTCTTATGTAAATTGGAATAAAAAGCAGTTTGGTCAAATGTTTGTTTAACAAGTAAGCTCGTTCTTCTTAGCGTTTCGGCTGTTGTGTTATTATACCTGAAACGACCGGTATCACCCACTATACCAGCATATAAAAGCAAGGCAGATTCAGAGCTTAGATTGTAGCCATTTTTCTCGCCTTGAACTAAAAATTCAACGATCATTTCACTTGTCGAACTATAAGAAGGATCAACCCACACAATGTCACCATAAGGCTCTTCATTCGGATGATGATCAATCTTTATTAAACACATTCCTTGGTTAAAGCGTTTGTCATCAACTCTTTCGGTATTAGCTGTATCACAGACAATAACCAGAGCCTGTTCATATTCACGATCTGAAACTTGATCCATTTCACCTAAAAAAGCTAATGACGGCTCTTCTTCTCCTACTACAAACACTTTCTTTTCTGGAAATCTTTCTTTAATAACACGGGCTAATCCCAACTGCGACCCTAACGCATCTGGATCAGGTCGTTCATGTCTATGAATGATAATCGTCTTAAATTCTTTTATTTTAACTTGAATGTCTTCAATCATTTTCTCACTCTCCTGTTTGTTCACGGATCCTCCACTGGCAAAATCACCGCGATCAATATACAATTGCTACTATAACGCATTTGAAAAGGATCATGCAATAGCATACTCACTAGGTACGTCTGTTACAAAGAACCATTACAGTGGCGACGAAATTTCCCTTGCTAGAGTTCACTAATTTGCATGTAAATTATTTTAAAATAGGAGGGTCATTTTTTTATGGACAAACTACTAACGATTATTATTGTGATTTCAGCCGTTTTCTTTATGTATAACAAATTTAAATTTTGGCGTGCTTCGGAATCGTTATTAAAACGAATTTACCAGACTAAGTCGACCTTTGCTCTTGGCTTCTTTCTTACAGCATTCGGTGCAAATCTGCTCATACACCCTAGAAGTACAATAGATTTTGTAGTTGGAACTATTTTTGCGATACTTGGTCTAGCCAATGTTATCTATGGTTTTCGTGCGTCCCGTCATTATATTGGACAATTAGATCAATAACACTAAAGCAACCTCCCTAAGCAATGAGCAAACCCATTACAAGGGCACAGAAAAAGGTACGATTTCCACCTTTTTCTGTGCCCTTTTAGCAATGAGCGGAACCGTTGCTTTGTTTTAAAGCCTGCTATGAGTGGGGTTTCTCATAGCAGGTGCGCAACGTGTGGAGCCATTGCTGCTTCCTCGAATCTGCTAAATCGGACTTTTTCAGTGGCCTCCCCTTTACTTAGGGGGTTACTAGTTTAATCAATCAATTGCACCATCATTAACGCTTTGCCGACAATATCGTCGCCGTGATAGAGTTCAACATCAATCTTACCGTTTCTTCTTCCGCTTTCAAGAATTTTCGGTCGGATCGTCATAATGCTGTCAATTTGAACAGGCTTAATAAAGTAAAGAGTAATATTTTCTACAACTAAATCACCCTTTTTAAATTTTCGTAACACCCTTCGCCCAACTTCTGTCACTAAGGTTGTAAGCACTCCATATGATATTGTTCCTAATTGATTTGTCATCTGCGGAGTCACTTCACACTCAAAAATTAATTCTTCCGTCGAGACATCACGTATACGACTTGTGACAATATCCTCAATAGTCTCACCGATATGGGGCTGGCGTTGAACCATTTGCAGAGCCTTGAGAACATCTTGTCGACTAATTACACCGAGAAGCTTTCTTTGACTATCAATTACAGGCAAGAGTTCAATTCCTTCCCAAACCATTACATGGGCAGCTGCCGCTACAGATGTCCGTTCATTTACGGTAATGGGGTTACCTGTCATCACCTTTTCAATCGGTGTTTGTTTCGTCGCTCCTAGCACATCTTTTGCTGCAACCATGCCCTTGATTTTCAAATTTTGATCAATAACAGGATAACGACTATGCCCTGTTTTTTCATTTAGGTCATGCCATTTCTCGACCGTATTTTGAGTGGTCATATAATACGTATCTTGGAATGGAATTAACACATCATCGACAAGGACGATTTCCTTTTTAATCAATTGATCATAAATGGCCCGGTTAATCATCGCCGCCACGGTAAATGTATCATAGCTTGTCGAAATAATTGGTAACTCTAATTCATCAGCAAGCGCTTTTGCCTCATCACTCGTATCAAAGCCCCCTGTGATTAGGACTGCCGCCCCTGCTTCAAGGCCGACTTTATGAACTTGATCGCGGTTTCCTACGATAAGTAAATTGCCTGCTTCTACATACCTCATCATCGCATCTAGTTTCATTGCACCAATGACGAAACGATTTAATGTTTTATGAAGGCCTTCCCGCCCACCTAGGACTTGTCCATCGACAATATTTACGACTTCTGCATATGTAAGCTTTTCAATATTATCTTTCTTTTTCTTTTCAATTCGAATCGTCCCTACACGTTCAATGGTACTAACTAAACCTTGGTTTTCCGCTTCTTTAATTGCTCTATAAGCTGTTCCTTCACTTACTGTAAGTGCCTTCGCAATTGAACGTACTGATATTTTCTCTCCAACAGCTAAATTTGTAATATATTCAATGATCTGCTCATGCTTTGTAGCCATGATAGCCACCACACTTTCACTCGGCTGTTCTACCGAAATTCTTTACCTGTATTAATAAATATTATACGTGTGAAAGAAGCGACTATCAAGGCTCTCCTTCTTAACTTCTTAACTTTGTTCGCACTTGCTCTTTCTTTCCTATAGATACAGTTCTCCGTACTTCTTCATTTTTTCGATATAACAGCTGTAATCCATTACCACAAATGACTAAAACTGCAAAAGTAATCCATATCGAAGCAAAGAGTTGATCGATCCCCCATCCCGTTAAAGGTAGATACTCAACCCCATAAATCAGCAAAGCTACAGACAACAAAAAGCACATGAAATATCTTTGTCTCATTTCAACCCCTCCGATTCATACTTAATAATATGTGTTTTTGAGAAAAAAAGACCAAGCCCCCTGTTAAAGACTTAACGTAGAGCCACATTTTCTAATAGCGTTCGAAGTGATCAAGTACTCTCTAGCCTGTTGTAACAAACGAGAAAACGACTTAGAACAACCGCAGACCGCGAGTTTTAAGTCGTTTTTTTCGTCAAATATTGATTATAAATCAATCGATTCTCCTACTTTTAATGCAAGACCTTTTTTACCCGATAAATTTTCAGCAAATTCAACTGGATCTTGTTCAATGACAGGAAATGTATTGTAGTGTATCGGTACTACTCGTTTGGCTTGTAACCATTCAGCCGCAATCGCAGCATCTTCTGGTCCCATCGTAAAATTATCACCTATTGGTAAAAATGCAAGATCAATCGTATTTCGTTCGCCAATCAATTTCATATCGCTAAAAAGAGCTGTGTCTCCCGCATGGAAAATGGTTTTACCTTCAGCTGTAAACAACAATCCTGCAGGCATTCCGGTATAAACAATTTTTTGTTCTTCCTCAATGGTATAAGATGAACCATGAAAGGCTTGCGTAAGTTTCACCGTTCCAAAATCAAATTGATGAGAGCCACCAATATGCATCGGATGAGTTCGCACACCTTGCCAGCTTAAGTATGTAGATAATTCAAAAGGCGCTATCACTAATGCGTCATTGCTTTTTGCTAATGCTACTGTATCTCCCACATGATCATTATGTCCGTGAGTCAAAAGAATAACGTCGACCTTTACTTCGCTTGGATCTAAATCCGTTAGACCGTTTCCTGTTAAGAATGGGTCAATAATTAATTTTGTTCCTTGCGTTTCAATGTAAACAACTGAATGTCCATGGTAGCTAATTTTCACTAGTATCGACTCCTTAATAAAATTATTTCCCTTCTCCCATATCATTTAATCATTTTCGGTGAAAAAGGTATTCATCTCCTCTTCTCCTACTCTTTCTTATTCTATCATATGATGGTAAATTAAGAATAATCAAAAGATTGAAGGAAGTGTTCATTATGTACGACAACGATTACAGTCTTATAAACATTGGTTGAAAGAAAACGATGTAGCTTTTGGCTTTATCCAAGGCAAAGCTAATTTGTTTTATCTAACAGGGTTTCGTTGTGAACCTCATGAGCGATTAATAGCGATTTTTGTTTTCCAAGAAAATGAGCCATTTTTAGTTTGTCCTAATATGGAAAAATCGTTTGTACAACAAGTAGGTTGGGAGTTTCCAATTATCAGTTATAGCGATCACGAGAACCCCTGGGACATAATTACTCAATGCCTGGCTTCTTTTGCTTTCAGAGGTAGCAATATAGCAATAGAAAAGGAAGGCCTTTCTGTAGCTAGGTACGAGCAATTACAACAGCTTTCACCAACGCTTAGCTTTATTAATTGTGACCAAGCTCTCATGGAACTTAGACTGATTAAAAGCGATGAGGAAATTTCCATCCTCCGTGAAGCAGCTAAACTAGCTGATTTTGGAATAGAGGTCGGTATTCATGCCTTGCAATGTAAACGATCAGAAATCGACGTTTTAGCATTAATTGAGTATGAATTAAAGAGAAAAGGAATTGTCGAAATGTCCTTCGGTACTTTAGTACTAAGCGGGAAACAATCAGCCAACCCTCATGGTAAGCCAAACATGAAAAAGATTGAAATAGGAGATTTTGTTTTGTTTGATCTAGGAGTCGTTCTAGATGGCTATTGTTCTGATATTACAAGAACGGTTCTATTTGGCCAGCCAAGCGAAGAACAACAAAGAATTTATTCAACAGTTTTAAAAGCGCAAGAAGAAACATTGAGCATCTGCCAAGAAGGTACTATTTTAGGAGACTTAGATCGTAAGGCAAGATCGATTATTACAACAGCCGGCTATGGGGACTTTTTTCCACATCGGATCGGTCATGGCCTTGGAGCTGAAGTTCACGAACTTCCATCACTTAATGAATTGAATTCCGATCGTTTAAAAGTCGGAATGACATTTACGATCGAACCTGGAATCTATATACCTAAAATCGGTGGTGTTCGAATTGAAGATGATGTACTTATTACAAATTCAGGGTATGAATGCTTAACAAACTATCCAAAGGAATTGCAAATCATCAAAGAATGATTCTGTCATAGACAATCCAAGGATTTTATATGTATTAGTCCAAATTTTTCAAAACTTTAATCTTTGAACAAAGGTGGTCTTATTGTGATCACCTATTCTAATAAACGACCTACTTAAAGAGTTATCATAGCATGCAAACAAAGAAAAAGACGCATTAGACCGTGTCCATCATGCGTCTAACCAAACCTATAGTAAGATTCTAATCATAGTAGAAACAATGAGATCACTAGTATCTATTCTGAATTAGCATGAATCCAACCCACCGACAATTCAATCCTCGTAAGATCGCTGAACTTACGATTCCCAAACCCATGTATATAACTTTCCTTCTCCATTCATAAAGCGAATGTCGATACGATCTAGTTCTGGGAATTGTGATTCCTTCAATCTTTGGACATAATGATTGACATCTTCTTGCTCATCCAAATTTAGTACCCGAAGAATGTTCTCCATTTTTTCTTTTGCTTCGTCCCCTTTAATCACACGTTCCCCTTGTTCGTATTCATATTGACTTGGACTATCATATTCCCACTCATACTCAACCCCATTTTCGACAACCGTAATACGGATAGAGAAAAGGGTCATAAGCTCTGTCCCAGATGCACTTACCGGGCTAACTAGCACTATCAACAGTAAGGACAAAATGATTGGAAGCATACACCACTTCTTCTTCATGTACATCACCTCATTTTTAACATGCACATAAATTGGTATATTATTCATTAATTTTATTCTTAATACGTAAGGATAGATCGCATATTGCACTTATGATCGGTTGACTCCTCATAGCAACCTACATATCTTTAACGATACCGATGAATGACATCGACTCCACCAGTTACTTCTAATACGGTGCCTGTCACCATGTCGGCATTTTCTTCACATAAAAAAAGAATAGCCCTAGCAATGTCTTCGCCTGTGCCGGATCGACCAATTGGAGTTTCACTGTCCAGATTTAGCCTTGCTTCCTCGATCGTCGCTTCCTTCATCTCGCCAAGAATATTCCCCGGACACACCATGTTTGCTGTAATCCCATATTCAGCTTCTTCTATAGATACTGTCTTCATTAAAGACACAAGACCCACTTTTGCTGCTGCATATGCAGAGCGATATATCCACCCAGGTGCGCTATTAGCTCCTTGGAATCCATATGTAATAACCCGACCGAAATGTTGCTTCCTCATAATCGGGACCACTTTTTTTAATAGCTGATAGACAGCGGTTAAATTTCCTTCAATCATATTGTGCCATTCATCATTTTCATAATCGACTAATTTTTTTCGCTCGAACACATATGGTCCGGCATTATTAATGAGTAGGTCAATTCGATTGAAACGATTAAAAGCAACATCGACTGCCCGGTTAATTTCCTCCTGCTTTGTCACATCAGCTTGAACAAATTGAAGATGCTGCTTATATTGGTTCCATCTTTGTTGCAATTTTTTCACAGCTTCTTCATCACTTCTAAAGGTAACTGTAACAGAGTATCCATTTACTAGAAGTGCTTCCGTTACTTGAAGTCCCAGTCCCTTTGTTCCCGCTGTAATGAAGGCATGACGCATGAATTCCCCTCCTAACCCTATTCTTTCTTTAAAAGCGTGTTCAAAAAAGCTGAGGCAGAAGCTATACTTAATGCTTTGCCTGTATTCGTAAAGAGGAAAACATTCCCTTTATACATTCTTATTAGATCATACTATGTTTTTATCTGATAGTAAAAAAAAGAGACTGACTTAAAAATGATCTAAGCTGCTGATTAAAGCCACTATATCACTTATAAAGTCAATCTCTGTTTTTAATATTTCGTTTTCTCGTATTGATGATCCATTTCATCCTGATGTCTCTGTTCATCATGTGTACCATGATTATAGGAATCCATCACTTGTTGATGTACCGTCATTTCACCATCCGCATCATACGTTGCATTCGATAACTTATGTTCTTTCATCAAAGGCGTGCCTCCCCTTCTAAGAAAATTATTTACTTAGTTAGTATTGGCACAAACAAATGTATTATGTGGAGAATAAATTAAGCTTCACTTGAAACAACCAAGCATTTCTCGGCTTTATCTAAAGCGATTTTTACTTGATCGAATCCTGTTCCCCCAGCACTATTTCGGCGAGCGACAACCGTCTTCGGATGTAAGACATCGTAAATATTCTCTTCAAATAACTCACTAGCTTCTTTATAGTCAGAGAAAGGTAAGTCAAGTAAAAAAACACCTTTTTGAATGGCAACGAGTACTAGCTTTCCAACTACTTCATGAGCCTGACGGAAAGGCATTCCTTTTGTTGCTAAATAGTCAGCAAGCTCTGTCGCATTTGAGAAGTCTTGGTGTACGGCTTTTTCCATCGTATCAGTATTGACTGTCATCGTCTCAATCATACCAGCAAAAATATTTAAAGAACCTTTTACGGTTTCAACAGTGTCAAACATCCCTTCCTTATCCTCTTGCATATCTTTGTTGTACGCTAAAGGTAAGCCTTTCAATGTTGTTAAAAGGGAGAAAAGGTTGCCGTAGACACGACCTGTTTTACCACGAATTAACTCCGCCATATCCGGATTCTTTTTTTGCGGCATAATGCTGCTACCTGTTGCAAATGTATCATCCATTTCAATAAATTGAAATTCTTGTGTAGACCAAAGAATCAGTTCTTCGCATAGGCGAGAAAGATGCATCATTAAAATAGAAGACGCACTTAAAAATTCAACAATGAAGTCGCGATCGCTAACAGCATCAAGACTATTGTTATAAATATCATCAAACCCTAATAGCTCAGCTGCATAAGCGCGGTCAATTGGAAAAGTTGTACCAGCTAACGCTCCAGCTCCTAGAGGAGAAATATTTAAACGCTTTAAGCTATCTTCATATCGACCAAAATCACGCTCTAACATCCAGAAATAAGCAAGCAAATGATGGGCAAATGAAACAGGCTGTGCACGCTGAAGATGAGTATAGCCAGGAATTAACGTTTCTACATGATTCGTTGCTTGATTATACAATGCCTCTTGTAGCTTTTTCACTGCAGACATAATTTCTTTCGTATTATTGCGTAAATAAAGATGCATATCCGTTGCAACTTGGTCATTACGACTGCGCCCTGTGTGTAACTTTCCACCTACTGGTCCAATTTCATCGATGAGCATTTTCTCAAGATTTAAATGAATATCTTCTTCTGAAACAGAGAACTCAAGCTCTCCTTTTTTCGCTTTCTCACGAAGAATATTCAAGCCTGATTTAATTTGCTCAACCTCTTCTGCTGGAAGAATGCCACACTTGCCAAGCATCGTAACATGTGCAAGACTTCCCTCTATGTCTTCATCGACAAGCGCCTGATCAAAGCCGATCGATGCACCGAATGCATCGACCCACTCCTCAGCTGTCTTTGTAAAACGTCCCCCCCAAAGCTTAGACACTATTGAGTGACCTCCTTCTTCTCTTTGTTCACCATGCTGTTGACTTTTGTTGATAATCCCCATAGAGAGATAAAACCAACTGCTGCACTGTGATCAAATTCATCATCTGTTGAATACGTCGCAAGTTTCTCATTATAAAGTGAATACGGTGATTTACGTCCCTCAACGATCGCGTGACCTTTGAATAATTTCACACGAACGACTCCCGTTACTGTTTTTTGCGTTTCTGTTAAGAACGCTTGTAACGCTTTTGTAATAGGTGAGAACCATAACCCGTCGTAAATCACTTCAGATAGTTTCTTTGAAATAACTGGTTTAAAATGAGCTACTTCTTTTGTCAAAGTAATATCTTCAAGTTCTTTATGTGCTTTAATTAACGTCATCGCACCTGGACACTCATACACTTCACGAGACTTAATTCCAACAAGACGATTTTCTACATGGTCAATACGACCAACGCCATGTTTACCAGCAATTTGATTTAATTCAAGGATCAATTGATCTAGTTGATAAGACTTACCGTTTAATGTAACCGGAACTCCTTGCTCAAACCCAATTTCCACATACTCAGCTTGATCTGGCGTGTTCTCAATCGATGCAGTTAACTCATAAGCACCTTCTGGCGGAGTTGCCCATGGATCTTCAAGAATTCCACACTCGTTTGCACGTCCCCATAAGTTTTGATCAACTGAATACGGATTATCCAAATCTATTGGAATTGGAATATTATTAGCTTCTGCGTAAGCAATCTCTTCATCACGTGACCAGCCCCACTCACGAACTGGAGCCAACACTTTCAAATTAGGATTTAACGCTTGAATTGACACTTCAAAACGTACTTGATCGTTCCCTTTTCCCGTACATCCGTGAGCTACTGCGCTCGCTCCTGTTTGTTCAGCAATTTCCACTAACTTCTTTGAGATAAGTGGACGAGAAAGTGCTGAAACTAGTGGATATTTTTCTTCATACATTGTATGTGCTTGCAATGCAGGTAAAACAAAATCTAGAGCGAACTCTTTTTTCGCGTCAATCGAATGTGATTCAATGGCACCCACATCTAAAGCTTTTTGTTTAACGAAGTCTAAATCTTTACCTTCTCCTACATCCAACCCGACTGCAATAACATCATAACCTTTATCTGCTAACCATTTAATTGCGACTGAAGTATCTAAACCACCTGAATATGCTAATACTACTTTTTCTTTGCTCATCTCTCATAACCTCCAATGAATATTAATACTACAAATATTATTTTTATACATCCTTATTCAAAAAAATGAGTGCTTCGATTACTCGCACCAATTTGCATAAAACCAAATACAATTCTTATTAATATTCATTACTTTAACAGGGGTGCTTGGTTTTGGCAAGTAATTTTTTTCTTTTTTTAGTTGTTTTTCATTCCATTTTTCTAGAACATTCGTTATGATCTAAATGAGGTGAATACAAATGAGTGTAGAGTTTATTTATGATTCACGTCTCTGCCTTTCGCTTCCTAGTTTGCATGGTTCTTGGAAAGAATTAAACGAAAAAAGTCAAGAACAGATCTTAGCCAAATGGGAATCGATTAGAGGGACCATTCCAGATCGTATAAAAGAGATTGAAGAAGAAATTGAAACGGTTCATGAACAGTTAACTCGAGAAGAGGATTTCGAGCGTTCATGCGAATTAAATTTAGAAATGGCTGAGCTTGCATCAGCTATAAATGACTTGTGGATATGGTTTCGTTTAACCCCTTCTTTGACAACATAAGTTTACATGCTTGTATTGTTGCCTGTTTTTCTTAAATCAATCGAAGAGTATGTGCTTAAACTGCAAAAAGGCTGTCGGAGAAATTTCCCAACAGCCTCTTATTTGGTTACATGTCTTCTAATAACCTTCTTTTTTGATAAAAGCGTTGTCCAATTTCAATAACTTGTTGAGAGAAGCGGTAGTTCATTCCCGCACCAACCGCCATTCCTACGAGCGGGACTCCTTGAATCATCTTTTTTCTAAGCATCGTAATGACAAAGCTTTTTGCCAGTTGATTCATTAATTGCGCTAAACTAGATTCTTGAAAGATAGCGTCGTCACCTTGATAAAAAACATGATCGTGGTCTTGTTGCTCCACTTCTTGAACTAACTTCTCCCATTCTATTAATTGATAGGATTTAGGAGCTGTTGCGACATAGAAAAGCTTTAATAAATTGACCATTTCAATTGGTCGTCTTACATCATATCCGTACACTAAGGCTAATTGCTGTAAGGATCGCAGTTGAATAACAGCAAGAGCAGGTAAATCGGCTAGTAACAAGAATGCCCCTCCCATTCCTGTTAAACCTCCTTGTCCTAAAGCAAAGAGCCGTTGTTTAGCCATTAACTGTTCGGCTAAATAATCCAATTGTTCAAGTGGAAGATTTTGCAACTCTTCAATTGTTGTCATATGAGGATCGAACATACGTGCATGCGAAATGACTCTTTTTTTCGTTTCCTCATAAGACCGGCTATGTTGTAGCCATGCATGCAAATGGATTAAGCATGAGTCCATTTTTTCTAACCACTTTTGCTTACGCTTATTTCCTAATTGATTAAATAATCGTTCATTCCATTTGTTATAAGTACCAGTAAGATCTGTAGCATCATAGGTGAAAAACGTTTCTTCCCATTCCTTAACTTCATTCCATCTTTGATTCATCATTATCCCTCTTTATTCGTATACATTTTCCTCTTAAACATAGGCGAGTACGTCCAGTCTTCGTTAGAACGTTCCTGAACCATTTCCAAAGCATGTAGCATCGTATTCATCTGCTTAATATGGTGGAAAAAGATTGCTTCTGCCGTTTTGGGTGATACCGTACTTCCGAACCCTTCGCTAACACTTCCAAACTGACTTGCTATACAATGCTTTACTCTCAATAATTCAACATTACTCCTTGGAATCCCTGCTTCTTTTGCAGCGTCATTGAGGAGTTCAAGTCCGAGAGTAATATGCCCTATGAATTCCCCAGCTGTCGTATAGTCAGGGGCTACAGCTTCTGTAAATAGCTCTGTCTTTCCTAGATCATGTAATAAACAAGTTGATAGAACAACATCTCTATTGACGTGAGGGTAAAGCGGAAGCAATTGTAACGCACACCCTGTCACATGAACGATATGATCAAGCAATCCTGCGTAATAAGTATGATGATAGTTTTTAGAAGCTGGAATGGTCGTTAATCGCTCTCTAATAGTCTTTTCGCTAAAAAGAGATTTTATAATAGATCTAAGCGTTTTTGATTGTACTTCTTCCATCATAAGTCGTAACTCATGCCAAAGCGCTTCTCTTTGAACTCCTTCTCTCGAAATTAACTCTGAGACTTTTACTTCGTCTTCTTCTGTAGCTAAACGGATGCGATTTATATTTAATTGCAACTGTCCACGATAGGTTATGACCGTACCCTCTACTTTAACAATCGACTTTCGTAAAAATTGTTGCTTTTGTTCTATAGTAATATCCCATAATCGCGCCAGCATAACATGTAAGTTGCGCTCTATCGTAAGATTTGCATATTCGCTACCATTAGATGCTTGCTTAATTTCACGTTCTTTGATTAGAAAAAAATCTGTTATCGTCTCTCCCTCTTGCCATTGAACCACCAACAATCCCCCCATTCGCTTGTCTACATTCTATGCGACAGAGAAAGTTTTCAGTCTTATGATAACGCCCTCTTTAAACAAAAGTAAAGAAAGAGAAACTACAGCCTTAGCGCTCCTTCATTCCCTGTATATTTCAAAGTAATGATGCAAGTATAAATTATACCTATGAAAGCCCGCTATGAGTGATTTATAGCGGGCTTGTTCGAGGTTATTATTATTCAGATAATCGCACTGTATCGCGCGCAATCATAACTTCTTCGTTGGTCGGTATGATTAAAACTTTAACCGGCGAATGTGGATAGTTAATAAAAGCTTCTTTTCCACGAACCTTATTTAAAGCTGGATCCCAATAAACGCCCATGAATTCAAGTCCTTTTAAAACACGTTCACGAATAACATCACTATTCTCACCAATTCCAGCCGTGAAAATAATTGCATCTACTCCACTCATACGTGCCGCGTATGAACCTACATATTTATGAATTCTTGAAGTGAACACTTCTAAAGCGAGTTCGGCACGTTCGTTTCCAGCGGCTGCTTCTCCTTCAATATCACGAAGGTCACTAGAGAATCCAGATACCCCTAAAAGTCCGCTACGCTTGTTTAACGTATCGAGCACTTCATAAGCATCTTGACCAGTCTTCTCCATAATATAAGGAATTAACGCTGGATCAATATTACCAGAACGCGTCCCCATTGTTACACCTGCAAGAGGGGTAAAGCCCATTGATGTATCAATTGATTTACCGCCTTCAATTGCTGCAATGCTCGCCCCATTCCCTAGATGACAAGAAAGCAAACGCAATTGCTCAAGAGGGCGACCTAATAATACTGCAGCACGCTCTGAAACATATTTATGAGAAGTACCATGGAAACCATACTTGCGAACACCAAAATCCTCATAATACTCATATGGCAAACTGTATAAAAAAGATGACTCTGGCATCGTTTGATGAAACGCTGTGTCAAATACCGCTACAGCTGGAACATTGGGTAAAACTTCTTTAAATGCTTTAATCCCTACTACGTTCGCAGGGTTATGTAATGGGGCAAGCTCAGAAACTTCTTCAATACCTGTTAATACTTCATCTGTAATTAGAACAGAGTCACTAAATTTTTCTCCTCCATGAACAACACGATGGCCAATTCCATCTATTTCTTCTAGCGATTGAATGATTCCAAGTCCCGTTAGCTTTTCAAATAACGTTTTCACTGCAACTGCGTGATCAGGAATATCTAAAATTTCTTTATTCTTTTCACCGTCAACTTCAATCGTAAATACGCCATCTCCTAAGCCAATGCGCTCAACAAGACCTTTTGTTACTACTGTCTCCTCTGGCATATTTAATAATTGAAATTTTAATGATGAACTACCTGCATTAATTGCGATGATTCTTGCCATTCTTTAAATACAGCTCCTTCTTACGCTTTTCTACGTTTTTATCCTCTTTCATTTAAGCACCCTGATTCAACCATTTCAAGTTTATTCGCTGAGATTCGATCATTTTCGCCCATATTCACTATTTTCAGAAATGAAATTGCTTTAGAACATTCGTTTTGCTTACCAATAAGAAACTGAACACCAGCATACTCACTGGATTTTCCAGCTCTCAAAAAAAAACTTGACCTTAACAGCCAAGTTTAAATTCTTGTTTATAGTATGCGTAATTCTGTTTCAAACCATTTATTAATTTGTTGCATCATGTCCGCAAGGGCGTCCTTTTTGGTGAAAGAAGGTAATTCTGCAAGGAGTGCTTGTTTGGGTATGATAGTCTCTTCTCCCTTTTTCTGTAGCATGAAGATACTTTTACCTACTTGCTGCGATTTGAACATGCTTTTTGGTAGTTGTAATAACCCGAGGATATTCGCTTCTTTTTTTATATAGTCGTGTAATCGTTTAGCTTGATCGCTTTCAAATAAGAAGTTGGGAACAACGAAAAAAAGAAAACCTCCAGCTTTCGTCTTTTTTATAGCCTGTTCAATCATTAGATGGTGGATAAAGGAATGACCCGCTGTTGTTGCTAACTCATATGTTTTTGCTATCTCATCTTTAGGGTAATATCCAACCGGTAAATCAGTTACAACAAGATCTACTTCTGGAAGAGCGATCGATTCCACACTATCTTGGTGAAAAAGCTGAAGCTCATGCTTTTGTAAGTTCGCACTTACAAAAGCCAATTTTAATAACGTCTCATCTACCTCAAAGCCACTAGCCTGAAGGGGAGATGTAGCGTGGTTTAATAGAGCCGAAATTAAATTGCCTGATCCAGCAGCTAAGTCTAGAAGGCTCATATGTTCTTTTTGCTGTCCAACTACTTTATTCACTAAGTAGCTAATAAATAAACAAACGGCATCAGGCGTCATAGAATGATGAGGTTGAACTGCACCTTTCATTCCTTTTAAAACGACTAATTGAAAGGATTTACGAATTTCTTCAGCTGTAAAACCTTCCTTTCTTATGAAATCTAGCTTTTCATTAAGCATATTGGCTTGTTCTAAAGTTAACGTTTGGCACAATTCTTCTCGAAATAAGTTTTCGCCAGCCTCAGCAACACCTTCTAAATAAGTAACCGACCAATGTTCCTCTAAGAAATGGGCCGTTTCATCTAAGTATGTAAATAAGGCTTCTGTCTTTGTTATTGTCATGCCTCTTCCCCTCTCCTAAGTAGTACATCCCAACATTGTAGCAAATCAAGAGCTGAATAGCTACTTGAACAACTAGTATTTTGTTTTATTATAAACTCTGCCAATGTATCCCTATTCTATAGCAGTATCGCCTGTAACGTCCTTAATCATGCCTACCAAACAGTTTAAATCTGAATATCTACACTGAAAGAGAAAAACTATACAGTCTCACACACTTAAAGACTAAAATGGCCTTTTGTCGACAACACTGTTATTAATCGGTTATACCGCAAATAACAAAACTAAAGAGGTGGTTGAATGCAACAAATATTTGAAATTGCTTATGCCAATTTATTGTCTCCGATGGTTTTGTTTTTTTTGATTGGAATCATCGCTGTTCTTGTTAACTCTGATTTAAAGGTCCCGACTGCTTTTTATACTGGTTATACAATGATTATCCTTTTCACAATCGGAATAAAGGGTGGAGTCGAGCTTAGAAATGTTTCTCTTCTAGAAATGCTTCCTGCTATATTTGCAGCTGTTTTCTTAAGTTTAGCCATGCTTTTTATTACTTATTTTCTCGTCTGTAAATTATGGAAGTTTTCCATTGAAGAGTCCTGGGCTATTTCTGCTCATTATGGATCGGTAAGTGCCGTTACATTCATTGCTGGACTAGCGTTTCTAGATAAAATCGAGATCACTTACGAATCTTATATGTCTGCCATCCTTGTCATCATGGAAGGTCCTGCAATAATTCTGGCGATTATTCTCTATAAATTTTATATTCAAAAACAAGGAGAAAAAACTAATAATCCAAATGCTAGTTTGAAGCATGTAGTGAAGGAAGCTTTTTTTGGAAAAAGTATTTTCTTATTACTCGGTGGGATTTTCATTGGTTTTGTTGCTCATGCTGATGGATTGTTATTAATCAAACCACTGTTCGGAGATTTATTTTATGGTATATTATGTATCTTCCTATTACATATGGGTATGATTGCCACTCAAAGTCTTAAGCAAATAGAAAAGTTAACACCGTTTTCTTTTCTATTTGCGTTTATTCTACCATTGATTGGAGGCAGCTTAGGAATCTTTATCGGGCAGTTTATTGGTTTATCTCTTGGGGGTGCTTTTATTCTAGCAGTGTTAACTGGTAGCGCATCTTACATTGCAGCTCCTGCCGCCATTGCTCAAGCCATACCAAAAGCAAATTCTGGTATTTATTTAGGTTCGGCACTTGGTTTAACTTTACCGTTTAATTTAATTTTGGGCATTCCCTATTATTACTGGATTGCTACTCTTTACTATTAACTAATTGAAACATTCCATAAAAAAAACCACGGAGCCAAACAAAATGGATTCCGTGGTTTTGTCTTGCACCTATAGAGTCAAATCATTTATTTTGCTGCTTTTGCCGCTTCAATCGCTGCTTCATAGTTCGGATGGTTGGTTGCTTCTGATACATATTCAGCATAGGTAACCACATCGTTAGAATCAATGACAAACACAGCACGAGCAAGGAGACGAAGTTCTTTAATCGCCACTCCGAATGCTTCTCCAAAAGAAAGGTCACGATGATCAGAAACCGTTTGAACGTTTTCGATCCCAGCAGCAGCGCACCAACGCTTTTGAGCAAATGGTAAATCGACACTTACCGTCAGCACTTCCACATTAGAAAGTGTAGCTGCTTCTTCATTAAAACGGCGAGTTTGTTGATCGCAAACTCCAGTATCAATCGAAGGAACAACACTAATTAAACGAACTTTCCCTTTTGTATCATCTAACGTTACGGCCGATAAATCATTTGCAAGAACGGTAAAATTAGGCGCTTTTTCCCCTACCTTTACTTCTGAACCAAGCAATGTTACTGGATTGTTTTTAAACGTAATCGTTGCCATTTATAATTCCTCCTATAATATAGTATGTACATACACCATCTTACATTAATTTGTGAATTTATGCCAAAAAAAAGAATGGGGAGGCCCCATTCTTTTATAGTGGTGGTTGATTATTAGGTGTTGGTGTTGTATTTGTTGGTGTAGTAGCTTGTGTTGAGGATCCACCGCTATTAGACAACATTTGCTGAATCTTTTCAACAACTTGTGGAGCAAAATCAAGTAATTTTTCATATAAGTGAGTATTGCTATCTAAGTGCACCATCTTAACACCTTCACTGTTTACAACTAAAAATGCGATTGGCGTAATAGAAACCCCGCCACCACTACCTCCACCAAATGGGTGAACGTGTGCTTCATCACCTTGACGTTGTTGTTCAACAACAAATTCACTACCACCAGCTGCGAAACCAAAGCCAACCTTAGATACTGGCATAATCACACTTCCGTCAGGTGTTTCTACTGGGTCACCAACGATTGTGTTTACATCGACCATTTCCTTTAAATTTTCCATTGCTGTCTTCATTAATCCCTGAATAGGATGGTCTGTCATAATCGTTTCCTCCTTGGACTACATATTTTTTTGAACCGAAGAACTTGGTCTTTCAAACTTCGGTCTTCTTTTCCAATGCCTGAGTAGCATTAGACCTGCAACGATAGCATGTCCTATTCTGAAAGAAAATATGCATGAAAAATATGTATGAGATACAACTGCTTGAAATTGAGGAGTGATCGATAGTTTCGGCATTAATTTTATTCTCATAGTATTACCAATCATGCCGATGATGCTTCCTTTTAATGTCCAAACTGCACCAGCTAATTGTGCCGTATAAGCTGCATCCCCAACTCCAATATCGGTATGCCATGTGAACTTGTTGACACTTACTTTTTTTAGAAAGCGTCTAACAATTTTATGCAAACCGATTACATGATCTATAAAGTCTCTCAACCATCTTAATTTTCCTAAAATAAGTTCAGGTGTAATTGGTAATTTTTTCTTTGATTGCACACCAGCTATTTCCTGTTCTTCTTCTACAAGTATTGTGGCTGAATCAGAGTCAATTTTGATAATTGGAGCAGAAAAAGTATAAACTTTTATTTTCCAAATCGTGACGATAACCTCTAGTAAGTCATCATCTTGATTATGTCGATATTGACAATTTATTTTTACTTTTGTAATTGCTATAACAATAAAAAGTAGAATTAATCCAACTATTACTATTGTCCAAACCATACATTTCTCCCTTTACAATATCGATTATAACTAGTTTCTCCGTTTTCATACGAAATAAACCTACCAATATTGGTAGGTTTATACTTGGTTATTCAAGTCGGTCGTAAATGACAAATGTATCAGCAATGACATCATGCAGTCCTTGCTTCTTTTCTGTGAAAGCAACCATGACATAAATCGCATATAAAAGAAAAAATGCCTGATGCAAAAAGCGTCCTATTCCTTCACGAAAAACAATCTGTGTCCATTTTAATTCATCATCGTTTGCAGAAATTACTCTAATACCCATTACCATCTTCCCAATTGTTTGCCCATTAAGTTTTGTCATAATAGCAAAATACAAGAAAAAAACAACCGCTCCTAAAAAGGTTTCAAAACTGTATCGACCTAATGATAGAAGCCCATTTATATTGGTTAAACGTACTAATGGTGAAACCAGCAGTAAATTCAAGGAGAAAACGGTAATCAAATCTAATAAAAATGCCCAAAGTCTCATCCAAAAGCCTGCATAATAAAAAGTCGGAGAAAACACTTCTTCTGATACAGGTAAAGCGTTAGATGCATCAGCAATCTGTGTTTTTTTTACACGATTTCTCAGTCGGCTATTGACGACTCTTTTTCTTTGCTCCAATACTTCACTCACAGTGCTTCCTCCTTCCTTAATCTGTAAACATATACTTTAAAGTCGGTGAACGGTGGGTTGATAATATACGTTCAAGGCTTGCTAACTGTTCATCCCCTTTTATTAACTGTTGCACAGACATCGAAAAAAACTGTGGAAAACCTATATGGGCCTCGTATTTGACGGCATCGTAATGACCCACAAGTTCTCTCATCATTGTAATGGTGTCGTCCAAGCCTCCCAATTCATCAATCAAGTCAAGTTCTAGAGCTTGTTTCCCTGTGTAAATTCGCCCATCTCCTATCGAGCGAACTTGCTCTTCTGTCATGTTACGCCCTTCTGCAATGATTCGCACAAATTCATCATATGATTCATCAATGATTGATTGAAGAATAGCTCGCTCTTCCTCTGTCATTTCTCTTGTTGTAGACATAATATCTTTATAGGGGCCACTTTTAATTGTATTGATTTTAACCCCGTAATTTTCTGCGAGTTCAGCGACATTTATCGATTCCATAATAACCCCAATTGACCCAGTAATGGTTTGAGGAGTAGCGACAATCTTATCAGCAGGGGCAGCTATATAATATCCACCAGAAGCAGCTGTATTCCCCATTGAAACGTAAATTGGCTTATCATATTCCATTTGTGCCTTTACGATCTTCTCATGAATTTCGGCACTCTCTACGACGCCACCACCAGGGGTATTAATCCTTAATATGATTCCTTCCACATTCGGATCCTTTGCAGCATGTTCAATTTGTGAAAGGAACATTTCATGCCTATAACCTGTTGTCTGGAATAATCCACCATCACCGGTGTCTTGAATAACTCCATTTAATTCTAAGACGACGATGGAGCTACCCATTTCCTCTCCAGGGTCTATTATTTCTTGCGTCCATTGGTTGCTAGTAGGATCTAATAAAGAATTGGCATTAGTAAATACATTAGATGTTGCTAAGTTCACAATGACAGAAACAACAAAAATCATCGCAACTGCAATTAAGGCTAACCATCGTTTACGACTCATACCTTACCCTCCAACTTCATTTCTGGTTCTTTTCCCAACCATTGGTTATGATACCATATAACAAGAGTTATGGACATTTTCTTGAAAGGATGGGCCGATACGAAATAATCTTTATTTGTTTTACAAACGTACAGAAGAAATCAAAAAACGAGTACAACCATTAAAGGAACTTGCAGAACAAAATGGATTCCAACTTGTTTTTAACATAGATGAAAAGAACATCATCGCTAGTATTGGTGGAGACAATACGTTCCTTCAAGCAACAAGAAAAACTGGTTTTTAAACAAGCTCTTATAGAGATTATTATAAAAGGGATGGTTTTCTCCTTTTGGAAAATCAGCAATGAGTGAAGCCGCTGCATCTTTTAAGCCTGTTTTCTATTTAATCCAATTAAATGCGGTAGTCTTACTGACCTTCACTTGCCATAATAAGATTATAAAAGGCTCAAAAGGAGACGTACTTCCCCCTTTTGGGCCTTTTATTTATTCACCACTTTTTCTATACATAATTGAATTATCGACTATTGTCATTTCTACATTTGTCTTTATAATCTCATCAGGATCAACTGCAAATAAGTTTTTATCGAGAACGGTAAAATCAGCTTTAAATCCCTCTTTAATTTTTCCTCGCTCATGCTCTTTTTCTATCGCATATGCACTTCCACTTGTGAAAAGCTGTACTGCTTCAAATGGAGTTAATTTTTGTTCTGGAACGTAACCTTGATGATCTTCACCGACTTTTTTTCTTGTAATAGCCGCATGAATTCCAAGCAAAGGATCAACCGGCTCAATTGGCGCATCTGAACCACCCGCACAATGTAAACCAGCTTGTAGTAAGGTTTTCCAAGCGAAAGAGAATTGAATCCTTTCTTCTCCTAATCTTTCCATTACCCAAGGGAAGTCGGATGCAACAAATCTAGGTTGTAAGTCTAGAGTCACTGGTAGCTTTTTCATTCTTTCAATCAATGACTGATCAGTTACTTGAACATGAATCAAACGATCTCTTCCCTCGCTTAGCGGATAACGTTCTAAAGCTGTTAAAGTCATTTCAAGAGCTCCATTACCAATTGTATGAATGGCAACAGGTCTATTTTTCTCTCGTGCATCTTTTACAAGCTGTTGCAAACTTGCTTCTGTATGTATGGCTACACCTGAAGTCGAAGGGTCATCTGTGTAAGGTTTGCTTAAATAAGCCGTTCTTCCACCTAGCGCGCCGTCTGCGAAAATTTTCACAGCACCAAGTTCAAGAAAAGGTGTGACCTCTCCTTTTTCATAACCCCCTTCTTCCATTTCAGCAACGGCTTCATGGTGAACGAGAAGATGAGCTCTAAACTTTCTCTCTTTTCCATCAATGACTTTACGAAACTGATCAAACGTTTGTTTAAATCCACCATAATAATGTAAATCCTCCGTATGACCGCCAACTAAACCGACTCGAAATAAATCATCAACTGCTACTTTTAGCGCTCGTTCTACATATTCATCTGAAACCTTAGGCATGATTCCCCTAACTAACTCTGCTGCTGTATCAAGTAAATAACCTGTTGGTTCACCAGAATTATCTCGAACGATCACCCCACCTTCTGGATCTTCAGTGTCCCTTGTAACTCCAGCAAGAGCAAGCGCTTTACTGTTAACAAGCGCTGCATGGCGACAGATTCTTGTTAAAAACATAGGCCGATCTTGAGAAATGTCATCTAACTCTTGTATATGAAAAATCTTTCTATCTGGAAAGTTATTCTCATTCCAACCTTCTCCAAAAATCCAATCCTTTCCATTAGTCTTAGCAGCTGCTTGAACTAGGTGCGTTTTCATTTCTTCAGCAGTTTGAACATTCGATAAGTCCAATTGGATTAATTTCTCCCCATGTTTAATCATATGTAAATGGCTATCTACAAAACCTGGGTAAATAAATAATTGGTTCATATCCTGTCGTTCCGTGATAGCTTGGGCAAATTTCTTTTCCAATGTTTCTTTTTTTCCAGTCCCTTTTATGATTCCGTTTTCTACGAATACTGCCTCAACTGTTTCGTTTACAGTCTGCATCGTAAAAAAGGATCCATTAAACCAAAGTGTTCCCATACCGCTTCCTCCTTGATTATAAATAACTTCTTGATATCGTCCCAGATTAATGAAAAACATGCAACTAATATTTAAAGAATGTATGTATCAAATAAAGGAAAACGAATCATAATAGTCTCAGCGCATCAAAAAGGAGGGTGACAAATCACCCTCCTTACAGCCATCATATACAATTATTGTTGGGTACCACCCATTTGTTGTTCAGCCATTTGTACTAAACGCTTAGTGATTTCTCCACCAACTGATCCGTTAGCACGAGAAGTTGCATCAGCACCAAGTTGAACACCAAATTCAGAAGCAATTTCATACTTCATTTGATCTAAAGCTTGTTGTACACCAGGTACAAGAAGTTGATTTGAATTGTTGTTGTTGTTATTTGCCATGTTAATCACCTCCTTCTGTACTCATAGAATGAGTTTTTAGAGAGAAAAACATGCACTAAGTTTACTGGTAATTGTTGAGAATCCTAGAGTAAGCTTCGGAAAAATCCTTCACATCAGTTCTGAAATGTATTTTACCATATAAAATATTGGTTAAAAAAGATTATCTACCTCTTTATTAACTGGTGCACTACTTGTAAGAACCATTTTTTCTGTTCGTGCTACGGCATCATCTATATATTTATCCATTTCAAGATATTGTTCGTACTTATTCGCATGTTCACGTTTCGGTCTTGTTTTTGAATCTGGCGGCAGAAAAATCGTACAGCAATCTTCAAAAGGAAGAATCGATGTTTCGTACGTATCAATCTTTTGGGCAATTTTAATGACTTCTAACTTGTCCATTGTAACTAATGGACGAATGATTGGCAAGTTCGTTACTTCATTAATGGTGTTCATACTATGGAGCGTTTGACTTGCTACTTGACCAAGACTTTCTCCAGTGCCTAAAGCTAAAATTCCCCGGTCTAGAGCAATTCTTTCACTAATTCGCAACATGATTCTTCTCATAATCGTCATTTGCATATTACTTGGTATTTCTGAATGTATATGCTTTTGAACGTCAGTAAATGGAACTAAATGTAGGACAACGCTATTACCAAATTTAGTTAACGTTTTGGCGAGATCGATAACCTTCTGTTTAGCTCGTTCATTTGTATATGGGGGGCTATGGAAGTGAACAGCTTCAATTTTAGCTCCACGTTTCATTGTCAAATACCCAGCAACCGGACTATCTATCCCGCCTGATAATAATAATAATACCTTCCCACTTGTTCCAACCGGTAATCCACCTGCTCCTTGATAAGAAGCGGAAGTTATATATGTGGCTGTTTCACGTACTTCAACGCGAATATCTACATCAGGATTATGAACGTCAACGGTAACCCCTGGTGTATTCTCTAAAACATAACCACCTACTTCGCGATTTAACTGCATCGTATCAAGAGGGAAAGGCTTATAGGCTCTTCTTGCTGTTATTTTAAATGTGTTGGCGTTCTCATAACTACGAAGGACTTTCAAGGCACCTTTTTGCATCGCTTCTAATTCATTTTCTACTTTAAACGCTAAACTAAATGAATGAATTCCAAAAATATCTTTTAATTTCCCCACTACAGGTTCATGATTTTCTCCATTTAATTCAATCATAATTCTTCCAAACGTTCGCTTTATCTGTAAATTAGGAACCGACTTTAAGCTCATTTTAATGTTTTCTAACAAACGTTTTTCAAAAACAGAGCGGTTCTTCCCTTTTAAAGCAAGCTCTCCAAACCTGATTAAAATATGATCATAGATCATGTGTGAACGACCTCCAATAATTCAGGAATAATAATTTCTAATTCAGTAATTAACTGATTAATTTCTTCTGCAGTCGTATCAAAAGACAAACTAACACGAATTCCAGAACTCGCCCGATCATTCGTGAACCCCATTGCTAATAACACCCGACTTGGGGCTGATAATTTAGATGAACAAGCAGATTTCGTAGATACATAGATCTCTTTCGCTGTTAATGATTGGACGATGACTTCTGGTTTCGTACCAGGAATTGAAAAATTCACAATGTGAGGAGCAGAAAACTCGGCTGGACTGTTTATCCAAACACCCTCAACATTTTGTAATTGACTGATAAACTGCTCTTTAAGCGTAACAAGATAGTTAATATTATTTTCTTGTTCCTTCGTCATTCGTAATGCCTTTGCCATCCCAACGATTCCAGCAACGTTTTCGGTTCCTGCTCGTAATCCATTTTCTTGATCACCGCCCTGAAATAAGGATTCAACTTGAATTCCTTCTCTCACAAACAAAATGCCATTTCCCTTCATTCCATGAAACTTATGAGCTGAACATGTACAAAGGTCAATTCGTGATTGCCTGAAATTTAACGGTACCTTTGAAATTCCTTGAACATGATCAACATGAAAGTAAATTTGCGGATAGCGGTTTAACATCTTGCCGATTTCTTCTATTGGTTGAATCGTTCCGGTCTCATTATTAACATGTATGATGGAGATGAGCGTAGTATCGGAGCGAATTTCTGCTTCAACTTGCTCGGTACTCACTCTACCGAACTGATCTACCGGTAGATAAGATACTTCATATCCCTCTTGTTCAAGCTGGCCAAATGCTTCTTCAACAGAGGCATGTTCAACCTGAGTGGTAATAAGGTGCTTACCTCGTTTTTGTTTTGCACGAGCTGCTCCTTTTATAGCTATATTATTACCTTCTGTCCCACCAGAAGTGAAAATAATCTCTATACCTTTAACATTAAGTAAATCCGCTATGCGATTTCTCGATTCTGTCATTAGCCCCTCTGCCTTCATCCCAAGAGAGTGTAGAGACGATGGGTTTCCAAAAAAATTGGATGCAACAGCTGCGTATACGTCAACCACTTCTTTATATGGTTTTGTGGTTGCACTATTGTCTAAATAAATCATTTTTATCCCCCCACTCGAACTCTTTGCATTCATATATGTTAGCATAAAATATTTGAATATCAAGATGATCTCTTGATATTTCCAGTTATTCACAAAGGCAACGGCTAAAAAGGTGCTAATTCAATCCGCTGATAAGTCATATTCGTCTGCGCAAGAAATAGATGCATAACTCGTTCCTCCCGCTCTCTTCATAAAAAAAAGAGTGACTCTGCTTCAAGAGCCACTTCTCTTTCTTGTTTAGGCAGTTACGTAGCCTTTAACAATATCCATTACATTTGGTTCATACTTTTCAATAACTTGAACAGCACATTCAACAGCCTCTACATACTCATATTGTCTAAATAGCAATTCTGCTTCAAGCAATCCCGCCGCAACTGACTGTGATCTGCTCCGATAACGATTCCCATACTGAATGACGTTCTCAGCTAAATGAGCCAGTTCTATTGTTTCTTCAATAACCTCTTTATTTTGGAGAACTGTTTCTTCAGCTTCTTTTACAAGAACATTAATTCTCCCGATTTCTATTGGCGTCTGATCTAGATGATTGGATGCAACAATTAATTTTTCTTCTACATCTTTCAACTGATCTAACGCTCTTTCAGGTAATCCAGGAATATTGCTTTTCTTGAGTGTACGATGCAATTCCATCATCGTTTCCCGGAGCGTTAGTAACGTTTCCTTTGCTTTTCTTTCATCTTCCCTTAAAGCAAATAACGTTTCTTTTTCATGTTCAATAAGAAGATCCATTTTCTCTAATTCCGCTTGCCATTCATCCACCATTTCTCGAATGGACGTATATGTTTGCTTTTGCTTTTCAGATAAATCGAATAAAACATATAAGTCATTTGTTAAATCAACTACATTTTCATTTATCTGTTTTTGAGAATCCAATTGCTGTTTGGAAATAAAATAACTCTGCTGAACGTCTATTGTCTCACTAATTAACGTATCAATTTTCCATTTTAGCTGTACTGCTTTTTCGTTTAACTCTTGAAGTTTGGTTTCAACATATAGTTTTGAATCTACCTCTAGTTCCAATGTGTCGTATAACTGTTCAATTTGATAAGAAAACTCAATAAGCTTATCACTAGCCTCTTCACAATTAAGCTCAGCTAAATCTATTTTTACTTTATTCAGTTCTGATTCAATCTGTTCAAGTCTCGAGTCCAAAGAAAACGCATCAAGTTGATAACCAGCTTCTTTCATTTCCAAGATGCCGATGCGAATTTCTTTTAGTTCTGTGGGTATTTTGGTTTCTGCTTGAACTAAAAGTTTAGGGTACCTTTCAACCAGATCTTTTAAGTCTTCGATTAATGTATTTGCTTCAATAAGGTGTTCTCTCGCTTGAAGATAACTTCCATCTTCTGTTGCTTGATCAAATAATTCAAGTAATTCATTAACCCGGTCTAACTTTTTATCAATGGAAGGAATACTTGCTCCTAGAGATCCTCTTTTTTTCATGACTATTGCATAAATATCTTGATATGCAACACGTACCTCGTCAATCTCCGTACGATTTTGTTCCTCACTTTGAACAAGCTGGTCTACTTCTTCTAATAATTGTTTGATCTGTTCCTCAATTCCAGTTAATCGCTTTTCGCTTACATCTATGAGTTGTTTCGCTTTTTTAAATCGGTTTTTTGCTGCATAATCCTCGATATCAAAAAGACGTTCTTCTATGTCCGGCAAAATTCCACCGACGATCTCATCCCACTCATTCCGCCATGACTCGAACTTCTCTTCTGTTTGCCCTGACATATGTAGTCTCTTTACTTTACCAATCTCTTCGGGGACATCCCTATTTAAAACTCCATTTTTCCATACCTCAAGCCGATCGACTTCTTTGTATATACGTTTGCGTATCATCGAGCTAATTAATATAAAAATAGCAATAATCACTATTAATGAATAAATCAAATACATCTAGAGGACTCCCTTCTTCTGCTCTTATAGTTGTGAGGTCCTGTGCCTTAACATTTTTGAGCTTCTTGTTGTTTCTGCAAAAGAAAACAAAAAACCTCTATTTTTGACAAATTAATTTAATTTTTTTTACGATTTTAATAAATATTATGATACCATGAAAATACTAGTTTGTATGCTTTTTTTCCAGGTTTTAAGCATAAAGATAAGCATTCAATTTGATAAATAGTTTCATTTAAAAATCCTCAATGTCATTTTAAAAAGGGGCGATCGTATAATGATACATGATGGACACATCCATACTCCCTTTTGTCCGCACGGGACAAAAGATTCTCTACATAAATATTGTGAAGCTGCTATTAAACATAAATTAACAGGGATCACCTTTACCGAGCATGCTCCCCTTCCTTATTCGTTTGTTGATCCAACTCCAGAACAGGATAGCGGAATGAGATGGGATGACTTAGAGATTTATTTAAAAGAAGTAAACAAATTGAAAAAGGAATACAAAGGCGATCTTGAAATTTTGGTTGGATTAGAAGTCGATTATATTGAAGGATTTGAAAAAGAGACAACCATTTTTCTAGATGAATTTGGTCCAGAGCTCGATGACAGTATACTATCGGTTCATTTCTTAAAAATCAATTCTGAGTATGTATGCATAGATTACAGTCCTGACGTTTTTGAACAGGCTTCAGACTTACTTGGTTCGATTGACTCTGTTTATAAGCTTTATTATCAGACTGTACTAAAATCTGTTCAAAAAGATCTAGGGAGAAACAAACCCCATCGCATTGGCCATATTACCTTAGCACGAAAATTCCATAAGAAATTTCCTGCTTCAAATCCTTTTACGGGGGAGCTATCAACTCTTTTAGTTGAAGTGAAGAAAAAAGGATATGAGCTCGATTACAATGGCGCAGGGACGGTAAAACCACTTTGTAAGGAACCCTATCCTTTCAATGATGTAATACAAGATGCCATTAATCTAAACATCCCACTTGTCTATGGTTCAGATGCGCACCAAGCTGCTAGTTTATTGTGCGGTTATAGTGAGCTATCACCACAGGCAACATTTGTAAAGCCTGCTAAGTTAAGAAATTGATCTGGGCATTAAAAAAGAAGGAGTTGAACTAAATTCTTCGACACACAACCAAAGATCAATCCAACTTCTAACATGTCTCATGTATTTTTCAATGAAGTATGGTTCTGTAGTCGTGATTTGATATAGTTCACTTAAGTAATGAGGAGATAAGTAAGGCATCGTAATCATCGTTCTCAAATGAATGACTACAAGATCGATTGGTTGCTTGCGAAACTCTCCTCTTCTCATTCCACTTCGAATGATTTCCTCAAGGTCATGTTTTTCTTTTCTTAAATAAGTAGACATTAGCTCACGTACTAGCATCGAATCGAATGTCATTTCTCTATGAGCCATTCTAGCGACATAATGTTGGGAAGACTGATATTCAATAAGCGATTTCACGATTTCAAGTAATTGCTCTTTAACGGTACTAAACGATCTCTCTAATTCCCCCTTTATCACTAGGAGATAACCTTCAAGAAATTGAGTCATTAATTCTTCATACAATCCTTTTTTACCACCAAAATGATAGGAGACAAGGGCAACATTAACTTTTGCTTTATTGGCGATATCTCTAACAGATGTCCCATCAAAGCCTTGAGTGTGAAACAATCGGACAGCAGCATCAAGTATTTTTTCTTTTTTCGTTTCCTTCATTATGGTACTCCCCCTTTTTTCCTCTTACATACCGTTTCGTGTCTATCGGTCAATTTCCTCTAATTATCGCTCGACAAATCCCTTCTTTATTTAGACAATTTTTTCATAAACTCTTTTTCCACCTTTATTACTCATTTATCCTTTCAGATTTGTCGTTTGCAACGTCAATCGTGTAAAATGACGTTAAAAGATTTATTCTGATAAGAGAGGGATAACAAAAATGTTTCAAACCGAGCTATATAAAGGATCACTTGAAGAAAAGTACAAAATGGTAACCAAACAATTAGATGCCTTGCTAAAAGATGAAAATGATTTAATAGCGAATTTAGCCAATGCTAGTGCTTTATTATCGCGATTCCTAGATAATGTGAATTGGGTTGGGTTCTATCTATTAAAAGAGGACGAGTTAGTTCTTGGTCCTTTTCAAGGTTTGCCTGCTTGCGTGCGTATTCCTATTGGTAAAGGGGTATGTGGAACTGCTGTTAAGAAAAACGAAACGATGCTCGTTCCGGATGTTCATCAATTTCCAGGACATATTGCTTGTGATGCCGCATCAAGATCTGAGATTGTGATTCCGGTTCGCACGGATGGTATTATTGTTGCGATCTTAGATATTGATAGCCCTATCCTTGCTCGCTTCACCCCTGAAGAACAATTTCATTTAGAAAAGTTTGTTCAAGTTCTCGAACAGCATATTTAAGAAAAATAGGCTGACTCAAAGGGTTCATTCCACCTGAGAGTCAGCCTATTTTCATTATGTTATAACCACTACTTGATTCTTACCGGATTCTTTAGCCTGATATAACCCTTGATCTGCTTTTTTAAACAAACTTTGTAAGGACGTCTCTTGATCAGTTCTTTTCCAAGATGAGACACCGATGGAAACCGTAACGCGAGGACTTGTTTCTAATTCAACCGCTTGTAAGATCCTTTCGGCAATTCGACTTCCTATATCAACTGACATCCTTGGTAAATAAATGGCTAATTCCTCACCACCCCATCTCCCAGCGATATCCAAGTCCCGAATGTTTCTCTTTAACACATTAGCTACTTGAATAATAATGTCATCCCCTACTTGATGACCAAATGTATCATTTACTTTTTTAAAATTATCTATGTCAAGAAGCAAAAAGGTCCCCAATAAATCATTCATTAACGATTCCTGTATGCATTCATCAAGATAATTCCGCGAAAATAAACGAGTTAAGTGATCCGTAATCACAATTTTCTCAAGTTCCTCATGCAACATAGAATTGGTCAAAGCAAGTGTTGAGTGATGAATGAGCGACTGTAGCAATTTAAAGTGATCAAACGTAAAATGATACGGTTGATGATGTACAGCAACTGCCATTCCCTTTAACTTCTTACTATGAATCATAGGGACTGCAAGAATCGAGTGATAGGTTTGCAAATTAATATCCTTCTGTAAATCGGCATCTCCGATAAAAACAGGTTCTTTTTCTTTTTTCATCTTACGTATAAACCCATCTAGTAGTTGGATTGTGCTTTCTTTACGAAAGAATTTAGAACTCCCATCTAACCCTACAGATTCACCGTTGGCTTGAAAAATGATAAATCCAACTTCCTCTGCACCAAAAGATTCTTTGATTTGGTGTGTCATATAATCAATCGTATCGGTTAAACGTAAATTCAAATTAAGCTGATGCGAAGTTTCATTAATTAATTGAAGATCATTAATTAATTTCCTCGATTGTTGATACATTTCAGCATTTTCCAAGGCAATTCCACCTGTATCAGCAAGCATTTCGATGAAGTCAATTTCCTGCTTTGACAAATAGGAATTAGCCTCCGTCTCGATTTCCATCACTCCATAGACTCCTTGTTTTCCTCTAAGTGGCGCAAAAAGAAACATGCTGTCTGCTTCGACAACTTTATCCATTAGAATCTGCCCAGTAACATAGGCATTTTCCGCCATTCTATTGCTACTATCGGAGCCGTATTTAAAAGGCTTAATTGGCAAGGTCTCTTCCACTTTCCATTCCTGCGAGAGCAACAAATGTACACGGAAGCAGGGATTAGCAAGACTTAACGCTTCAATAATCTCTCCTAGGACCTCACCTATATCCATTGTCGAATGAAATTTCTTTGTTACTTGCATCAGAATATTTCTTCGATTCTCATCTTTCATGGCAATTTCAAATGTATAGCCCTTTTTAAAAATCGGAATTAATGAGCATATCCATTCTTCTAGCTCTGCTTTTTTCTGATTCGCATCTTCTTTTGTTAGAAAAGAAAACATAAATAAAGAAATAACTTCATCTTCTACCTGAATAGGGAATATAAGATAGGTGTTCCCATCCTGTTCAAACAGAGTATTTCCAGCTAATATGAACCCTTCTTCCTCATTTCCCTTAACATGTGTTAATTCAATCGAACCGCCTTTATTTAATTCTTTCTGAGTTGAACAGAGAAGTACAAATCTTTCGCCCTTCTTTTCTAATACGAGAAGTGGATGGGGGAAATTTCTTTCTAATACTCCATTTACGAGGGCCTCTACTAATTTCTTGAATTCGATTTGGTAATTTGCTGTATATAGTAATTCGTCTAACTGAATAAATTGGTTTTCTTTCCTACTTGACTTAATAGATAAGCCAAGAGCTATCCCTTCAATCAACAGTTGAACATCCTTGATGTTTTCAGTTTGAGAAATAACAACCCCTAAAAACAATTGCTTATCGCCAAACTCTTCTTTTGTATATGATGTTATGAATTGAACACAATCTTTGTAATATTTAATCGCTGCTGAGGATGTAAATTCTCTCTTTAAGTGAGTCACTACATCTAATAATGTTTTTGGCAAATAACCTACTTTATAAAAGGAAAGAATTTTATCGTTTGATGCAATAAAAAATAGGGCTGGCTTAAATAAATTTGATCTTGTCAGTACATTCGCAACGACTTCATCTAACAACTTTTGATATTCGACATTGTTATACTCATCACTTAAGAACTTGTTCAATTCAATCACCACCAATCATATTCACGATAGGTACAAATATCTATTTAATTTTAATATTTTAGTAGACACTATCAAGTACAACCTTTATATTAAAGTCTTTTTTCTTACAATTCATTTAAAAAGCCCTACAAATTCAAATTTCTTTAGTCTATTATAGGACTATATACACCTTATTATAAATCAATTTTATTCATATTACTATGACAATAGGAAAAATTATGAAATCAGATAATTACTATTTTCGAGTTTGTTCAAAAAGGTAAAGATCGACCTTTTTGTCGTATTGTCATTTCTTCATTTCAAAATCTGCATGGCTTCTCTCGCTACGCGTCTACTATGAGAAACCCACTCATAGTAGACTTAAAAACCTGTAGCGGTTTCGCTCATGCTTCGAGTTTGTTCAAAAAGGTAAAGGTCGACCTTTTTGAACAAACTCTATCATTGACTTTTCCTTATAAAGTTTATATAATGTTCTTTGTGTGAAATAAGACAGCCAAGGTAAACATATATGAAATTATTTTGTTCCTCTGTGCGGCTGCATATTTGAGGTGCATCGTGTAACTTCTAGCTGTCGAAGCGAAGATGCATGAAAGCAAAATGAATCTTGTGTGAGATTACCAATCGGTTGTTATTTTGCAACATCAAAATAACAAGGAGGAGTCAATTATGGCTCGTTATACAGGTCCATCTTGGAAATTATCTCGTCGTTTAGGATTATCACTAAGCGGTACGGGTAAAGAATTAGCAAAACGTCCGTATGCTCCAGGGCAACACGGTCCAACGCAACGTAAGAAACTTTCTGAATACGGTTTACAACTTCAAGAAAAGCAAAAACTTCGTCACATGTACGGGGTAAATGAGCGTCAATTCCGTCGTATCTTTGATGATGCTGGTAAAATGCCTGGTATCCACGGTGAGAACTTCATGACACTTCTTGAGTCTCGTCTTGATAACCTAGTTTACCGCATGGGTCTTGCTCGCACGCGTCGTGCAGCTCGTCAATTAGTAAACCACGGTCACATCGTTGTAGACGGTGGACGCGTAGATATTCCTTCTTACCGCGTTAAGCCAGGTCAAACGATCAACGTTCGTGAAAAATCACGTAATTTTGACGTGATTAAAGAATCTTTAGAAGGAAATGACTTTGTTCCTGCATATGTAACTTTCGATGCTGATAGCTTACAAGGAACTTACACTCGTCTTCCTGAACGTTCTGAACTTCCTGCTGAAATTACAGAAGCACTTATCGTTGAGTTCTACTCTCGTTAAGTAGTTTACCTCCGCTATGAATTCATAGCGGAGGTTTTTCGTATTGCAATCATCTAAGAGTTGTAGGTGCTTTTACGGTCCCCATAAATTCCTGAGTGGTTTGGCATAGTAAGCTCTGATTGTTCGGACCATAATCAGAAGTTTTGTATTTCCGAAAAAAAGTATCTAACTGAATCTACACTTTAGATTTATCTCCTTTTACGTTTAGCTAATCTTTGTTAATGTAATCAACTTTCTTGTTCCGGAATTAATCTCGAGTAGTTTATCCACAACTTTTATTACGGCAATTATTATATCCGTAAAGTAAAGAGATGAGAGCATCACACCACACAAAGGTGAAGAACTCTCAAATGGTTCTTCACCTTAGATTAGGAGAAACTCCTATTATTTTCTATTCAGTTTCATGAATTTACGTTTTCCAACTTGAAGCACGAGACCATCCTCAACCTCAACTTGCAATTGGACATCTTCTACTTTCTCTTCATTGATTTTAACTCCGCCATTTTGAATCATTCTTCTTGCTTCTCCTTTTGAACTTAATATTTTCAATTCAACGAGTAAGTCAACAATCCAAATTGGTGAGTCTCCTGTCCAATCTGTTTGAGGTATGTCTGTAGGTAGAGATCTCTTTTGAAAAACAGTTTGAAAGTAGTTCTTCGCCTCATCGGCTGCTTCTTTACTATGGTACATCTCTACGAATTTAGCACCTAAGTCCATTTTTGCATCGCGAGGGTGAATGCCCCCATTTGTAATTCCCGCTTCCAACTTCTCAATTTCACCCATTGGTAAGTCAGTAGCTAACTTATAATACTTTATCATTAACTCATCTGGAATAGACATCGATTTACCAAATATCTCATTTGGCGATTCATCAATACCAATATAGTTATTTAAGGACTTAGACATCTTACGTTCGCCGTCAAGTCCTTCAATTAAAGGTAACGTCATGGCAACTTGCTTTTCTTTTCCGTATGCATCTTGTAACTGACGCCCCATTAATAGATTAAATTTCTGATCGGTTCCTCCTACCTCAATATCAGATTCTAATGCTACTGAATCATAACCTTGCATGAGGGGATAGAAAAATTCATGGATCGAGATCGGTTGACCTGACTTATAACGTTTCTCGAAATCATCGCGTTCAAGCATACGAGCAACGGTCATGTTCCCCGCAAGTAGAACGACATCTTCAAATGTTAATGGTTTAAGCCACTCGGAGTTATAGTAGATCTTCGCTTTATCCATATCTAAGATTTTTCCGTATTGCTCTACATAGGTTTCTGCATTTCGCTTCACTTCGTCATCCGTCAATTGCTTACGCGTTTCCGACTTACCTGTTGGATCACCAATTCTTCCAGTAAAGTCTCCAATTAGCATTTGAATTTCATGACCAAGTTCCTGGAACTGTCTTAATTTATGAAGAACAACCGTATGCCCGATATGAACATCTGGTGCAGAAGGATCCATACCTAATTTAATTTTAAGCGGTTTGCCCGTCACAACGGATTGTTCAACTTTTTTCCTGAATGCATCTTCTGGTACAATTTCTACAACACCACGTTGTAAGTGAGCTATTTGTCTTTCCACTTCTGCCTGCTGATCTGCGCTTAATATAAGTTCCTTTTCCATGATCCAACCTCCATAATAAAATAAAAAAAGACCTCTCCCCTAAAAAAGGGACGAGGTCTTCGCGTTACCACCCTTGTTGAAGAAAAAAGTTCTTTTCTTCCACTTCATTTTATAACGGTATACCCGTTCTTTGCTTATCACAAAGAAAAGCTCCTGATTGTAATTCATCCCTAACCTTTATACTAATTCGCACCACCATTAGCTCTCTGAAACAGGGAAGCAGGGACTACTTCGATCATTCTTCGCTTCATATTTAATTACAATGATTCTTTTTTACCATATCAATCACAAATTGTCAATTGCACTTAAATCATACCTACATTCGACACCTTATGATATAATATTTCTGATATATAGGAGGTTTGCTATGAATCAAAATGAATCAACATTTACAAAAAGATTTAAAGCTTTATCAAAAAAAGTACACGAATTAAAGATATTTAGACGAATCGGCATTACATACCAAGTATTTTGGAACTTATTTCTTATTTTCCTTATAGTAAGTTGTATGTCCCTTTTCTTTTTAGGCGGAACAGCTGCTGGTTATTTTGCTTCCTTAGTCAAAGATGAACCACTGCGAACAGCAGATGATATGAGGGAAAGAATCTATGATTATGAACAAACTAGTCAGGTCTTCTTTACTGATAATCAACCTTTAGGAGAATTACCGACAGACGTTGAAAGACATCAAATTGCGTTGAATGATATCTCTAAACATGTGAAAAATGCCATTATTGCAACAGAGGATGAATATTTTTACGAGCATGATGGGATCGTTCCAAAGGCAATTATGCGAGCAACATTTCAAGAATTTACAAACTCCTCTCTTCAAACAGGGGGAAGTACGCTAACACAACAATTAATTAAAAATCAGATTTTAACAAGTGAAGTTTCGTTTGACAGAAAAGCAACAGAAATCCTACTTGCAATGCGTCTTGAGCACTTTCTTGAAAAAGATGAAATTATAGAAGCTTACCTTAACATCGTTCCATTTGGTCGCAATGCATCTGGTAGACAAATCGCTGGAGTACAAGCGGCAGCAAGAGGAATTTTTGGAGTTGAAGCAAGTGATCTATCAATTCCACAAGCTGCTTATATTGCAGGTTTGCCACAAAGCCCATTTGGATACACGCCCTTTTCACCAAATGGTACAGTAAAGGAAAACATCGAACCTAGCATAAATCGAATGAAAACTGTTTTAACTAGAATGCATGAAAGTGGATTTATTACTACAGAAGAATTCAATAAAGCGCTGACATATGATGTGACTGAGCATTTCGCTAGCTCTACAGCTACTCCAATTGAGGAATTTCCTTATCTAACAAATGAGGTGTTACGTCGGGCTGCGGATGTTCTAGCCGAGCAAATAATCAAAGAAAATTATCCCAACTATGATGAACTAAACGAAGAAGAACGTTTGGAAATATCTACTCAAGCGTTGCAAGAAGCCAAGGCTGACCTTCGTAGTGAAGGCTATCGCATTCATACAACCATTGATAAAGATGTTTATCTCGCCATGCAAGAAGCTGTTCAGAATGATAATCTATTTGGACCAAATAAAAAGTGGGTTAACTCTGAAGGCGAAGAAATAGATGGTCAAGAAGAAGTAGGTTCTGTTTTAATCGAAAACCATACAGGTGCGATTAAAGGATTTATTGGCGGTCGCGATGAGGTTTATGGAAATTCATTCAATCGTGCTACTCAATCTTTCCGTCCGAACGGTTCGACGATGAAACCTCTTCTTGCTTATGCTCCAGCAATGGAAATTGGAGCGATTCAACCAGGGATTGTTGTACCTGATACGTATGCAACGTATCGTACTGGTAAAGAAATTCGCAACTTTGATCGAGGGCATCTTGGTCTTATTTCAGTACGAGAATCTTTAGCACGGTCAAGAAATGTACCTGCTGTTCGCTCATTTAATATGGTTCCATATGATCAAGCACGTAGTACGTTATTAAATTTTGGCTTTTCTATTCCGAGCGACGCTCCGTATGAATCTTCTCCATTAGGAGCAATTGATGTGACGGTTGAACAAAATACGAATGCCTTTTCAACATTTGCAAATGGAGGGAAATTTATTCAATCTTATATGATTGAAAAGATTGAAACAGCAAGTGGCGATCTTATTTACGAACACAAAAAGATTGAAAAGGAAGTATTCTCTCCACAAACAGCCTATCTCACACTAGATATGTTGAGAGACGTGCTAAAAAGTGGTGGTACAGCAAGTTCCCTTCCGAATAGGTTGGCGTTTTCTTCTGACTGGGCTGGAAAAACAGGAACAACTACCGACACTCAAGATTCTTGGTTTGTAGCGACCAATCCGAATGTCACTTTAGGAGTATGGATTGGTTACGATAAAAATCATCCAATTCAACAAAGAGTAGGTGGACTCAGGTATGGGGCTAGAACTCAACAAATTTGGGCGAATATAGCGAACGCTGCTTACCGTACTGAGCCAGATCTTATGGCTGTAGGCCAACGTTTTTCTAGACCTGATGGAATTGTTTCAAGAAGTATTTGCAGCTTAACAGGTTTACTACCATCCCCTATGTGTCAAGCAGCTGGTCTAGTAAAAACCGATTTATTTAACGCGAAATTTGTACCAACAAAAGCTGATGACAGTCTTGAAGGCGCTCGTTATGTCACAATTAACGGTTCAAATTATATGGCTTTATCATCAACTCCTGCTGAATTTACTGAGGAAGGGTTTATGATCTCAGATAGTTTTGGCGATTTAGATAACATTTCTCGTTATTTACCAGACAATATGCAAAATTTAATTCCAGACCGCGAAGCACCAAATAACGGACGAAATCCTGGAGTAGTGAACGGAGTCAACTTAAGTGGAAACACACTATCTTGGTTTAAACATCCTGATAAGGATATTGTTGGCTATCGTATTTATAGAGCGGCAAATGAAAGTACTAACTTTAGTTTATTTAATCAAGTTCGTGGGAATGAGACAACAAGCTTCAATGTAAATGGAGAGTCTTATTCTTATTATGTAACAGCCGTTGATTCCGCCGGTCGTGAATCATCCGCATCTTCTTTCGTAGAAGGTTCTAATTATAGGTCGGAACCTGAGTCGGAACCGGAACCTAAACCAGATCCTAAACCGGAACCTAAGCCTGAACCTAAACCTGAACCTAAGCCTGAACCTAAGCCTGAACCTAAGCCTGAACCTAAGCCTGAACCTAAGCCTGAACCTAAGCCTGAACCTAAGCCTGAACCTAAGCCTGAACCTAAGCCTGAACCTAAGCCTGATCCTAAACCGGAAAAGCCTGATGGAGAAGGAAATGGGGACGGAAATTAAAAAGCAAAGCGGTTAAAATTAGCCGCTTTGCTTTTTTCTATTCATCAAACCGAACAGTCAGTCTGTTAAAAAAGTTACATTATTGACGTACTTCCACTAAATAAATTCTTATTTAATCTTCCATCGTGGACAAATCGCCTGTTGGTAGATCAAGTTCCCAAGCTTTTAATACACGTCTCATAATTTTACCACTACGTGTCTTCGGAAGCTTATCTCTGAATTCAATCTCCCTCGGAGCAGCATGCGCAGCTAGGCCTTTCTTTACGAAGTTACGGATATCTTCTTGCAATTCTTCCGTTACTTCATAGCCCTCACGTAATGCAACAAATGCCTTGATAATTTCTCCTCTTACAGGATCTGGTTTACCGATTACACCAGCCTCCGCTACTGCTGGATGTTCAACAAGCTTGCTTTCCACTTCAAATGGTCCAACACGTTCACCAGACGTCATGATAACATCATCAATTCTTCCTTGGAACCAGAAGTACCCATCCTCATCCATGTAAGCTGAATCCCCTGATACATACCATCCATCAATTTCAAAATAACTATTGAATTTTTGCTCATTGTTCCAGACTGCGCGCATCATTGAAGGCCAACCTTTTTTAATAGCAAGATTACCCATTCTATTTGGAGGAAGCTCGTTTCCTTTATCATCAATGATTGCTGCTTTCACACCAGGAATTGGTTTCCCCATTGATCCTGGACGTACTTCCATAGAAGGATAGTTACAAATAACTTGTGCACCTGTTTCTGTCATCCACCACGTATCATGAATTCGTAGGTCAAATACTTTCATACCCCAACGAACTACTTCAGGATTCAATGGTTCACCAACACTTAATAAATGACGAAGATTCGATAGATCATATTTCTTAACTAACTCATCTCCAGCACTCATGAGCATCCGGAACGCAGTTGGAGCACTATACCAGACTGTTACTTGATAACGCTCTAAAGTCTCATACCAATCTTGTGGGCTAAATCGTCCTCCACGGATGACATTCGTAACACCAACTAACCATGGACCGAAGATTCCATAAGAAGTACCAGTTACCCAACCCGGATCAGCTGTGCACCAATAAACATCATCGTCTTTTAAGTCTAACACCCATTTTGCGGTTTGATAGTGTTGAAGCATCGCATTGTGTACATGAAGAACACCTTTGGGTTTACCTGTTGAACCAGACGTATAATGAAGAATTAATCCATCTTCACGATCCACCCATTCAATTTCAAGTTCGTCACTTGCAGCATGTAGGCGAGTAAGTAAATTTAAATATAAGTTATTTTCTTCAAAATTCTCATCTACAATAAAAACAGTTTCAAGACTAGGTAAGTCATCAACCGGAACACGTTCAAGAAGAGCAGGCGTTGTAATTAAAACTTTCGCTTCACTATCTTCGAGACGATCACGTACAGCACCTTCCATAAACGCTTCGAATAAAGGACCTACAATTGCTCCAATTTTTATCGCACCTAATACAGAGAAATAAAGTTCCGGAGAGCGAGGCATAAAGATAAATACGCGGTCCCCTTTTTCAACTCCAGCTTTTCTTAATACATTCCCTGCTTGGTTTGAGTATTTTTTCATATCATTAAAGGTATATTGTTCCACACGATTTATGTCACTATAATATAAAGCTACTTTATCTTTCTTTTCACCTTCAGCGTGACGATCAATTGCTTCATAGGCAAGATTGACTTTCCCTGTTTCCCCCCATGAAAAATCAGATTCTACGGATTTCCAATCAAATGTTTGAATTGCCTCTTCGTGGCTAGGTAAATTGTGATTTCCTGCTTTGGATGGAAGCGCTTGCATGTTCATAGTTGATCATCCTCCCTTTTATGTATTTACATCTTATATTATAATACATACAGAATATTATATCAATTTTAAATTCAAAAAAAGGCATCCCTTGGAATTTTTCCAATATATTTACTTATTGACAAAATCATGAAGATTTTATAATACTGCTTTACTTCATGTATAATGACGGAATAAGGCTGTTCAAAGGTGGGAACGTATAAATGAATTATAAAAAAACTTATTATTCTATTAACCTTCCATTTGAAGATCGAACTCTTATTTTAGAAGGGCCTATTTCCGCTCAGGCACTACAAGATTTTGATTTTCATTCGGGTTTAGTTGCTTTCAGACCTCCTGCACAACAAAAGAAAGCTTTGGTTGGAATTGCAGACTTACCTGAAGGTAGAATAAACATTGTCCGTGATGGCAATATGATTGTCGGCTATGTTACTTTTGTTTATCCCGATCCAATGGAACGTTGGTCTGAAGGAAATATGAAAGATCTACTAGAACTTGGGGCCATTGAAATAGCAAAAGAATACCGAGGGGTACAAATCGGTAAAAACCTACTTCGCTTATCGATGATGGATGATGCCATGGAAGATTACATTATTATCACAACTGAATATTATTGGCACTGGGACTTAAAAAGCAGTGGTTTAGACGTCTGGGAATATCGAAAGATCATGGAAAAGATGATGAGTGCAGGTGGGTTAGAATGGTACGCAACCGATGATCCTGAAATATGTTCTCATCCAGCAAACTGTCTAATGGTACGTATTGGAAAAAGGATAAAGACCGAATCAATCCAGCAATTTGATCAATTACGTTTTCAAAATAGATTTATGTACTAATGAATAAGGTGGTGCTTTTCTAGTGATTATTGAACATATCATGAAAAAAAATGTAATTACGCTAAGAGATACTTCGACGATTAAAGAGGCTATGCAACTATTAGAACTACATCAAATTCGCCATATCCCTGTTATTAATGAAAATCAAATATTGGTTGGCATTGTATCTGATAGTGACATTAGAGACGCGAGCCCATCTATTTTTCATTTTACTGATCATCTTGAAGATTTCCTCAAGCCAATTTCTACGATCATGAAAAAAAACGTGATAACTGCTCACCCACTCGATTTCGTGGAAGAAGTGTCGAGCTTATTTTATGAGAACCATATTGGTTGTTTACCTATTTTAGATGATGATGAACTTGTTGGAATCGTAACTGAAACAGACATGCTTCATACTCTTGTTGAATTAATGGGGGCACATCAGCCAAGCTCACATATTGAAGTGAAGGTTGAAAACATTACAGGAAAGTTGTCTGACATTGCTGCCATATTTAAAGATCTAAAAGTGAGTATAACAAGTGTTCTCGTTTATCCACATCAGGATCCTGCTTTTAAAGTACTAGTCTTCCGCGTACAAACGATTGACCCGCGACGTGTTGTCAAAGTGATTGAGGATAATGGTTATGATGTCATGTGGCCAAGTGAACCGGGCTTATGAAAATGAAAAATGATTCCGTATTTGTTTTCTCTAATGAACAACTTTCCTATCGATTTAATGACGATCATCCATTTAACCATCTACGTCTCCAACTTACTTATGACCTATTAAATGAACTTCAAGTAATCAAGGGTGATCAAATTCTACCTCCTAGAATGGCAACAGATGAAGAAATAGCCTTAATACATGATGAAGCTTTTATTGAAGCAGTTAAATCTGCTGGAAAAGGTCAATTAAATGAGACTGTGGCTGCGAATTATGGATTAGGAACCGATGATACCCCCATCTTCCCACATATGCACGAGGCAGCATCACTACTTGTAGGAGGGACTTTAACCGCTGTAGACGAAGTCATGGAAGGGCGGTCCAACCATGCACTTCACCTAGGTGGTGGACTTCATCACGGATTTAAAGGAAAAGCTTCTGGATTTTGTATCTATAATGATAGTTCGATCGCTATCGAATATATGAAAAAGAAATATGGCGCGCGGGTGTTATATGTCGATACAGATGCTCATCATGGCGATGGAGTGCAGTGGGCCTTTTATGATGACCCTGATGTATGTACATTAAGTATTCATGAAACCGGACGTTATCTCTTCCCCGGTACTGGACAGGTTCATGAAAAAGGATCGGGTAAGGGCTATGGCTTTTCGATAAATGTACCTGTGGATGCTTTTACGGAAGATGAATCATTTATCGACATTTATAAAAACGCTTTCAGAGAAGTAACTGCTTTTTTTAAACCAGATGTCATCTTAACTCAGAATGGTGCAGATGCCCATCATTTTGATCCACTGACTCATCTCTGCTCAACCATTAAAACTTTTAAGGAAATTCCCAAACTCGCACATGAGTTAGCTCACGAATATTGCGATGGTCGTTGGATTGCGGTGGGTGGTGGTGGCTATGATATTTGGAGAGTCGTTCCACGCGCATGGTCTTATATTTGGCTAACGATGACCGGTCAAATAGACTCTTTGCAACAGGAAATCCCAGAAAGTTGGATAAGAAAGTGGGCAAAGCAAGCAGAAGCTGAATTACCTCTTTTATGGGAAGACTATCATATAGTGCCAACTATCCCTCGTAAACAGGAAATAACAGAAAAAAATTACAAGACACTTGAAAAGGCTCTCTACCATATCCGAAACGAAATGAAACGATGACGTGTTTTTTTAACACGTCATCGTTTTCATAAGTTGCTAACTAGTATTCTAATGGCTTTTCAAATTTGTCTCTGCAATAAGGAAAAATCTTAACATAGACTTTATATCAGACAATCCCAGAATTAAACATCCTTAAGAATCGTAGATACAAGTAAATGTGATTGCTCACTTGCAAGTTGAGTAAATTCTACAAAGTTCATTGAGGCTTCGCCATTTGCCTTATCTGACATCGATCGAATAATAACAAAGGGAACTGCATTCATCGCTGCCACTTGGGCAACTGCTGCCCCTTCCATTTCAACACAAACTGCTTGGAATTCACTCCTTAAAGTTTGCACGTACTTTGCATCTGCAACGAATTGGTCTCCACTCACGATTCTCCCTTGAACAATATGACGATCGGTGCTTTCTTTTGCTGCTTTTACAGCCAGCTTTACTAGCTCCTCATCTGCTTGAAAATCCGAAGATCCCTGAAAATAAGGGATCTCTCCTTTCTTAAATCCTAAAGCTGTAACATCTATATCGTGTTGCATTGCACTTGTTGAAATGACTAAATCTCCTACATCTAAACTTTCATCTATGGCCCCTGCAACACCTGTAAATAATAAATGAGTAATTGCAAATCGATCAATTAAGATCTGCGTCGTAAGTGCTGCATTTACTTTTCCAACTCCACATTTACAAAGAACAATCTCCTTCTCACTTAGTATTCCTTCATAAAACGTTACGGTTGCATACTGATAGGTTTCAGTTATCTTCATTTCTGTTTTCATACGTTCGATTTCCTCATTCATTGCTCCTATAATACCAATTTTCATATTTATAGACCTCCTACATTTTTAGTATACACAACTTTCTTTCGTCAAGAAAATATTCTTGATTTAAAACCACTATAAAACAAAAAACTCAAGGGAATCCCTTGAGTTAAAAATCTTGTCCATCATCATACGATGGATCTGATATAACAATCACAACTCGTCGATTGGTTTGAAGATTTTCCACAGTTGTATTCGGAACCACTGGTCTTGTTTCACCATATCCTGTCGCGATAAAACGATTCGCTTCTAGATCATGCGTACCAATTAAAAATCGAATCACGCTACTAGCACGTGCGCCTGACAATTCCCAGTTTGAAGGAAAACGAAAAGTTGAAATCGGGCGACTATCTGTGTGTCCCTCAACTTTTACTGTATTCGGAATAGCTTTGAGAAGTGTACCGACTTTTGTTAAGAATGGTTCTGCTGTAGGTAACAATTTCGCTTCACCTGATTCAAAAAGTGTTCGTTCCTGTAATACAAGAACGACTCCTCTATCATCTCGTGACGCTGATATTAATTCAGTCAGTTCATTGTCTTCAAGAAACTCATTTACTTCTTTGTGCAATTCATCCATATCAACATCAGATTCATCCTTACCAAAATCACCTTCGAAAGGATCTTTTCGCTCTTCCGCTCCTTCTTCAGCTGGATTTTCAAATTCAATCGCAGAGGGCATAAACTCAAAGACTTGCCGCTGATTAAAAGACTCAGCAATTGCTCTGAACTTTTGTGCGTCCACAACAGACATTGAAAAAAGTAAAATAAAGAATACTAGAATGAGAGTCATCATGTCAGAAAAGGTTACCATCCATTTAGGGGCACCTTTATCCTCAGGACGCCTTCTACGCTTCATATGCATCACCTATGTTTTCTTCAACGATTTTATCTTTGGTGCTTAAAAATGCACTTAACTTCTCTTGAAGAACTTTAGGATTTTGCCCTGATTGAACACCAATAACACCTTCGATAATAATTTGTTTTACAAAAACTTCTTCATCTGTTTTATTAGAAAGCTTTGATGCCATTGGAATAAATACTAAATTCGCAAGGACTGTACCATATAAAGTGGTTAAAAGGGCAACAGCCATATTAGGGCCAAGTGAAGCTGGATCATTTAAGTTTTGTAGCATAAGAACTAGTCCAACTAACGTTCCTATCATTCCCCACGCTGGCGCATACTCACCTGCTTTTTCAAGTACAGATCTACCTTTTCGATGTCTTTCTTCCATTGCAACGACTTCGGCCATCATAATATCTTTAATAACATCAGGCTCAATTCCATCTACAGCTAACAGTATTCCCTTTTTTATAAAAGGATCTTCTACTTCATCTAACCCAGCTTCTAGGGCTAGCAAACCTTCTCTTCTTGCTTTTCCAGACAAGTCGACAAATGTGTCAATTAACTTTCTTAAATCATAGTTTTCGTCACGAAATGACTCCATTAGCACCTTTGGAACTACTTTTAGCTCAGCCATGGAAAAGTTAATAACGATTCCAGCTATAAGTCCTCCCACAACAATTAAGGTAGAAGCAATTTGAATAAAGAAAATAAGGCCAGAAGCTCCAGAGTTAGAAAGTACTGCCAATAACAACACCATTATACCTATAACAATGCCTACTGGCGTCGTAATATCAAATTTTTTCATATTCCTCTCCCTAAGGCGATTCAGCTTGTTTCTACTGTAGCTTAGTTATGAATCACCTATGATTTCGTAGATTGTCTAAATTCAATTCTGTGTGGGAGCACTACAATTTGGTCAGTTACTTCTTCTTTATTCATGAGCTTTGTTAATAGACGCATGGATACAGCACCTATATCATAAATAGGTTGTACAACCGTTGTTAACGTTGGTCGTACCATCGTGGCAAGACGCGTATTATCAAACCCTATAACTTCAAAGTCATTTGGAATGGAATAACCCTGATCTTGCGCTCCATGAATCACACCAAGAGCCATTTCGTCTGTTGATGCAAAGATAGCTGTTGGTTTTTCTTCTAACTCAAGAAACGTTTGCATAGCATCGATACCAGAGTCATACGTGTAATCACCAATGGCAATTAACTCTTCTTCGAAAGAAATCCCTGCATTTTCTAGTGCATCCCGATAACCTATAAATTTTTGGTAGCCATTAACCAGATCATCAAGAGTACCTGAAAGCATACCAATACGTTTGTGACCAGCTTCAATTAAGTGTGTAATCGCATCATAAACAGCTTGTTTATAATCGATGTTGACAGATGGAATCTCCTTATTAGAATCAAGAGTGGCTGCTAAAACAACCGGAACAGGGGAACGCTTGAATTGTTCAACATGTTCGTCTGTTATATGACCGCCCATAAAAACAATACCATCCACTTGTTTTTCAAGTAAGGTATTGATAAGGTGAATCTCCTTGTCTTGATTTTGGTCAGAGTTACAAAGGATAATATTGTACTTATACATCGTAGCAATATCCTCGATCCCCCTTGCTAATTCAGCAAAGAAGATGCTGGAAATATCCGGAATGATCACTCCAACTGTTGTTGTTTTTTTACTTGCTAGTCCACGTGCCACTGCATTTGGACGATAACCTAACCGTTCAATTGCCTCAAGTACTTTTTTTCTAGTTGCAGGTTTCACGTTAGGGTTTCCGTTTACAACCCGTGAAACGGTCGCCATCGAGACACCTGCTTCTCTTGCTACATCATAAATTGTTGTGTTCACAAATGATCCTCCTCTATGTCATTCAAACATAATCGTAATTAGTAATATTGTTATCATACGATACTCTGAAGAGGTCCGCAATGTTCTACACTATATATATCGACACTCTTCGAGAAATCTTCATAGTATTTTCAAGAGATTTCACAAAAAGGTTGGTTTTTATCTTTTTGTGAAATCTCTAAAGAAAACAAATAAGGTTGACCTTAGTTTAGGTCAACCTTAACTTTTTATCCCTTTTATCCCTTATATAAACCAGAAGCCAAAAGCTCATCAATAAATTTGTTGAATTGTGGAATATCCATTTGTTGAGCTGAATCTGATAGAGCAACAGCTGGATCTGGGTGAACCTCTGCCATAACTGCATCTGCACCAATTGCAAAAGCTGCTTTGGCTGTTGGAAGTAATAAATCACGACGTCCAGTAGAATGCGTTACATCAACAAGTACTGGTAAATGCGTTTCTTGTTTTAAAATAGGAACAGCTGAAATATCTAATGTGTTTCTAGTAGCTGTTTCGTACGTTCTAATTCCACGCTCACAAAGCATAAGATCATTATTACCATTTGCTACTACATACTCAGCTGCATGAATAAACTCTGAAATCGTAGCTGATAATCCACGTTTTAATAGAACTGGTTTTTGAACAGATCCAACTGCCTTTAACAACTCAAAGTTGTGCATATTGCGTGCTCCAATTTGAATTACATCAAGGTATTCCACTGCTTTTTCAATATCAGCGGGATTAACAATTTCACTAATTACAACCATATCAAGTTCATCCGCAACTTTTTTAAGAATTTGCAGCCCTTCAAGACCTAGACCTTGGAAATCATATGGAGATGTACGAGGCTTAAATGCTCCTCCTCGAAGTAACCTAATACCGCGCTCTTTAAGTGCCTTAGCAACGGTTAGAACTTGTTCGTAACTTTCGACGGCACATGGGCCCATCACTAGACGTTGAACGCCATCGCCCATCATAACACCTTTCAGATCAACAACTGTATTTTCAGGGTGTTTTTTTCGTGAAACAAGCAATGCTTTGCTGTGATCTTCTTCTTGAAGCTCTAAGCTTGCTTTGAATATTTGTTTGAATAAATGCTGTAATGTTGCTGTTTCAAATGGCCCTTTATTATGTTCTGCAATATGGTCAAGCATACTCCGCTCTCGCACAGGATCAAATCGATTCACACCTTGTGTACTTTTCACTTTTCCAATTTCCTGTACAAGAAGAGCTCGCTCGTTAATCACTTCAAGAAGCTTAAGATTCACCTCGTCTAATTCGGTTCTCAACAAATCTAATTTTTCGTTACTCACTATACTCCACTCCCTTTTTTCATTGGCTTCTTTATTTTATATTATTATAAGCCATAATAAACACAATGTCACTAATTTTCTTTAATACTTAAAAGCTTTTACGCATTAATACTTTAACTAATTAAAGCGCAACGTAGATTTTTCTTACTTAAACCGGAAATCTTTAGTAAACTAAATTAACAGAGGGTAAATTTGAACTCATTGATTCCGTTGTAAAAGAACATGATGAAAGAGCTATGCTTGATGGTCAATTCACGATATTCCTTCTGTTGCAAAGGTGATTCAATTTATAAAGGGAAGCTTAGAAGAGCGCCATGGTTCACTAAAGAAGGTTTGTGTTGCAGCTGCAGGGCGATCCCTAAAAACAATGCGATCTCGCTATAACACAAATATTGAAACAAAGCCTATGCTTTCCCGAGATGATTTGCTGCACTTGGAATTAAGTGCCTTTCAAAATGCTCAATTCCTTTTAGCTAATGAATACGAAGGAAATGCACCCTTCGAATATTATTGTGTTGGGTACTCGGTTTTAAATTACTTACTTGATGAGGAACCAATCGGTAGCCTACTTGATCAAATGGGTAAGCAAGCATCCGTAGAAGTCATTGCGACATTTTTGCCTAAAGTAGTTGCCGAATCCTTATTAGCAGCTCTTACAAGGGCTGATTATTAGAAGCATTAACACTTGAACCGATAGCAGCAATTAATGTATTAATTCCTTCCTCGATGCGTAGATTGAATGCTGCATTAGTTGATATTGGAGCCGGTACATCCGACATTGCTATTACTGATGAAAACACAGTAATTGCTTACGGGATGGTGCCAGTTGCAGGGGATGAAATAACAGAAGCAATTAGTGATCATTTCCTCCTTGACTTTTCAGATGCTGAAAAAGTAAAAAGAGAACTCTCTATTCAAGAAACTGTTCAAATTACAGATATTTTGGGACTTGAGAACACGCATAAAAAATCTGAAGTCATCGACCCGATTATAGATACGATCCAAGACCTTGCTCTTTCTATAAGCAAGGAAATACTTAAGCTTAATGGAAAAGCACCGAAAGCTGTTATGTTAGTTGGTGGCGGCAGTATGACTCCACATCTACCTAAACTCATTGCAAAAGCTCTTGAACTACCCGAAAGTCGTGTCGCTATTCGTGGGGCTGACGCCATTAAGTTGTTAAAACTTAATGAAGCAAGTTTATATGGACCTGAACTAGTTACTCCAATTGGAATCGCAATTGCAGCAAAGCAAAATCCAATTTAGTACATTAGTGTCTTTGTCAACGGACGAACTCTTCGTTTATTTGATGTTAAAACGTTAACAGTAGGGGATGGCTTACTCGCTGCTGGAATTGATATTGCCAAACTATATGGGAAGCCAGGTCTTGCCATTATGGCTACAGTTCAAGACCAGTTAATCTCGATACCTGGAAAACATGGAGCCCCGCCTACTCTTTTAAAAAATGGGAAGGTCACAACTTTAGATTCACCATTAGAACCTGGTGATAACCTTAATGTAGAGCGCGGAACAAATGGAAAGGCAGCTACTGTTTCTATTCGAGAGTTAGTGGATGATCTCCCTGATTTAACCCTAATTATAAACGGCGTGGAAAAACATTTTAAAGCCAAGTTTTTTCTAAATGGAAAGATCAAGGCACCTGACACGCTTGTGAATGATCGAGATCATGTAACGATAAGTCAGAATGAAACCTTACAAGACCTTCTTATTGCTTTAAACATCTCAGAAAAATTTAAACCTTGCTACATTACAGTTAATAAAGAAACATGGGTGTATCAGAAGCATATACCAATCATTTATATAAACAACCAACAAAAAAATTTGAGCGACAAGATAAACTACAAAGACACTATTGACTGGAATGTAAATCCACCTAAACAGCAGATTATTGATTTACTTTCATCTCGACAAATAAAAGTACGTACAAATATAACTGTTTTCTTCAATGAAAAACCATTAACATTAGAAAAGCCTTTAGTAGAAGTTTATCAAGATAACCAGCTACTTCAATTAGATGACGAATTATTAACACATGATCACCTAACATTAATTACCCATAAAGCACAGCCTTTCATTCTACAAGATGCATTCCTTCTAGTGGATCTGACCATAGATTCTTTATCAGGAAAACAACTTATTATCAACAAAAACGGAGAACAAGCCACCTTCAGCAGCCCCCTCAACAACGGAGATAAAATTGAACTAGCCATACAATAAAAAGGCCGGTTTTGCCTTTTTATTGTATGGCTAAGCAATGAGCGAAGCCGATGCTTTCTCTCTGATTCAATAATAAAAAACTGAGCAAGGAAGTTTCCCCCCCTAGCTCAGTCTCATCAAAAATAGTATGGATTGAAATTTATTATTTCTCTGCTTCCACTTTTGCTTGAACATCATCTACTTCTTTTTTTACATTTTCAACAATTTCTTCACTAGCATCTTCAACATCTCCAGCTAAATCATCAACAATTTCTTCAGTAGTTGCTTTAGTTTCTTCTGCCTCAGACTTTAAATTAGATGTTGCTTCTTTTACTTTATCGACTACTTGAGTAGATTGTTCAGAAACTACCTTTGCAATCGAATTCGATTTATCTTTAGCATAACTCGCCCATTCATTACCTTTTTCATATGCCGTCGAAGTAAACTGATTTGTTTTATCCTTGGCAACTTGCGCTTGCTCAGAAAGATCGCTTCGTAATTCTTTCCCTGATTTTGGAGCTAGGAATAAGGCTGCAGATGCACCTACAATTCCTCCAATTAGTGATCCAATTAAAAAATCCTTTGTGTTCATTTCACTCATTATTTTTCTCCTCCTTGGGTTTCTTTTTGTTCTTTTTTTTGCTTGAATTTCCCATATAAATCAATAGCGACATTGCCCCATTGAACGGCTTTTGCAATTTGATCTGATTGCTTAACAACCTGAGTTGACACCGTATTGGAGACATGCCTAATTGATTGATTCACTTGTCCTACTGACTCGCCTAATTCCTTAACTGAAGAAAAGACAGTATTTAATGATTCCGATTTTTCTTGAATATCATCAGCTAAGCGATTCGTACGATGTAGGAGTTCTTCTGTTTCTTTCGTAATCCCATTGATCTGCTTTTCTAAACCCGCCATCGTATTGGCCACATGATCTAATGTTCGATTTGCTGATTTTAATGTACGAACAAGGAAAATTACTAACACCGCAAAAGCAATTGCGGCGACTAAAGCACTTATGTATAGTAAGACCTCCATTAAGCCTTCACCTCCCTTTACACCTCATCTAGATATGTATATCTTAATACCCACTCTTTATGTCATTTAAACCTTTCTTTGATAAGATATTCGATAAAAACTTCAGATCTCCTGCAATTATTTAAAATTACAGTTACTGTTATGTTCTTCTGAAATCGTATACAATAGTAAAAATGAACGTTAAGGAGGTAAGTCAATGAAAGATCCTAGAATTCAATTATTAGCAAAAAATTTAATTACGTATTCTGTCGAATTAAAAAAGGGAGAAAAAGTTTTAATTGAAAATTTCGGTTTACAACGTGAGCTAGTAACTGCTCTTGTACAAGAGGCTTATGAGGCAGGCGGATACCCTTTTGTCCTATTAAAAGATCACCAAGTAGATCGGTCATTACTGTTTGGGGCACAAGAAGAGCAGCTTAATATGATGGCTACTTTTGAAGCACAAGTAATGAGTGAAATGGACGCCTATATAGGATTGCGTGCCGGTGATAACATCTCTGAACTATCTGATGTCCCAAGTGATAAGATGGCTTTACACAGTAAAACAATTGGAACAAAGGTTCATCGTGAAATACGTGTCCCGAAAACGAAATGGGTGGTATTGCGTTACCCAAGTTCATCTATGGCCCAATTAGCTAACACAAGTACAGAAGCATTTGAAGATTTTTACTTTAATGTCTGTAATCTTGATTACAGCAAGATGAACGATGCGATGGGTGCGTTAGTAGCCTTGATGGATAGAACCGATAAAGTTCAGTTAAAAGGACCGGGAACAGATTTAACTTTCTCTATTAAAGACGTTCCAGCTATTAAATGTGCGGGAAAACGCAATATTCCAGATGGAGAAGTGTATACCGCTCCTGTTCGCAACTCTATTAATGGTACGATTACATACAATACACCTTCTCCGTACCAAGGATTCACTTTTGAGAACATTTCATTCACTTTCGAGAGCGGTAAAATTATTGAAGCGACTGCGAATGACAGCGATCGTATTAATACCATTTTAAATACAGATGATGGCGCTCGTTTCATTGGCGAATTTGCGATTGGAGTCAATCCATATATCCAGCATCCAATGAAGGATATTCTTTTTGATGAAAAGATTGATGGCAGTTTCCACTTTACACCTGGACAATGCTATGAAGAAGCTTCAAATGGCAATGATTCAAGTATTCACTGGGATATTGTGATGATCCAGCGTCCTGAATACGGTGGTGGAGAAATTTACTTTGATGATATCCTTATACGAAAAGATGGTCGATTTGTGCTGCCTGAACTGGAAGCTTTGAATCCAGAGAATTTAAAATAATTTTCTTTATAAAAATAGCTAATTAACCTCCTCTATAGAGGAGGTTTTCTGTTTGCAAAGCTGACACACATAGAATCGATTTTTGATTCATGACATTCTAAACTTTAACGCTATTCCTCATAAAAAAAAGCAAACCAAGCTATAATTAACCTAGTTTGCTTCATTCATATAAATTACAAAGTATTCTCATATGCTTGTTGAAACTTTTGAATATCGCCTGCACCCATAAATAACAAAACACTATTCTCATGGTTTTTTAATATGGCAATCGATTCTTCTGTAATTAATTTGGCACCACTTATTAGGTCTTTCAAATCATCAATTGTTAGTGTACTTGCTTGCTCCCTTGCTGAACCAAAAATATCACACAGATATACAAAATCCGCCTTTGATAAAGATTCAGCGAACTCCTTTAAAAATGTTTTCGTTCTTGTAAACGTATGTGGTTGAAAAATAGCGACCACATTGTGATTTGGATATTTTTGCTTCGTCGCTTCAATCGTAGCAGCAATTTCAGTTGGATGATGTGCATAATCATCAATTAAAATTTGCTTCTCTACTATCTTTTCACTAAAACGACGTTTAACACCTTGGAACGTTTTTAAGTGCTCGCCCACAACTTCGGCTGATACATTTTCATAATGACAAAGAGCAATAACAGCTAAGGCATTCAATACGTTATGTTTACCATATCCAGGTATAATAAAACCACCGTATAAGCTATTACGCACGTATACATCGAATTTCGTACCTTCTGTAGTCGTTTCCACTCCCCTGGCTTGAAAATCATTATCTTCATTAAAACCATAATAAACGACAGGCACATTTGCATGGATTCCTTGTAAATGTTCATCATCACCACAAGCAACAATGGCCTTTTTTACTTGCATCGCCATTTGTTGAAAAGCAGAAAATACGTCTTGAACATCTTTAAAATAATCAGGATGATCAAAATCAACATTCGTCATAATACAATAATCTGGTTTGTAATTTAAAAAGTGTCTTCGATATTCACATGCTTCAAAAGCAAAATACTTTGAGTCCTCTTCTCCTTTTCCTGTTCCATCTCCGATTAAATAAGAAGTTGGAAAAGCAGAACCAAGTACATGTGCTAATAAACCTGTAGTCGACGTTTTACCATGTGAACCTGTTACAGCTATGCTTGTAAACTGTTGAATAAACTCTCCTAGGAAGATCGGATATTTTTTCACTTCAAGACCTAACTCATGTGCCCGTTGTACTTCTTCATGATCGTCCCCGTACGCCGCTGAAACGACAATTTGTTGATCATTTTTAATATTATTACGTTCAAAGGGGAATAAATGAATTCCTTTTTGCTCAAGGGGCCTCTGTGTGAAAAATTGTTTCTCTACATCAGAACCTTGCACAGGAAAGTTCATATCGTGCAGCACTTGAGCTAATGCACTCATTCCAGACCCCTTTATTCCAATAAAATGAAAATTTGTCATAGTTGGACCTCCAAAATTCACATCGTTTTTTTTGCGTCCAATGAAGTCAATCTTTATTCTTGCTTAAACTTTTTCATTGACCCATTATATCAGAAAACGACGCTTTCACCAATTTGAGCCGTTCTTAATATCCACACCCAATAGTATATGATATAACATGAAAAAAAGACCCACTGAAGCCAGTAGGTCTTCAACATTATAACTCGACAATTTGTAATCTAGGATTTTCTCTGAAGCGTCGCCCTGCTTTTGCTTCGTGTTCTCCATTTAGAAGAACATTATCTCCAGTAAATGCAATATGTAGTTTCAATAAACTGCCACCCACTCCATAAATGTCGACTGGCACACCGACTTCTTCATATTCTTTAATTCTTGAAGCATTAAACCCTCCAGTAGCAACAATTTTCACATAATTGAAACCTTCATGATCTAATGCTTCTCGAAGAGCAAACAACAAAGTCGGATTCGCGCCTCGAGGATCAAAGGAACCCATAATTTCTGGATTTCTGCAGAAAAACTGATCGATCATCGTCCTCGATGTATCAATCCGAACACCCTTTAAATCAGTTCCAAATTCACGAGCTACTTTTAATGAATCTGTGATCACATCATTGTTGTAATCGACGAGTGCCATTAATTCATCTTCGGGATAGGTTTCTTTATATGCCCTTGTTGCTTCGACAACGTCACCGCGGAACAACTGAATCAGCGCGTGTGGCATCGTACCCATCCCTTGTTTCCCCCACCATTCGCTCATTGCATGTGTCGCCTGCGCTTTGGATCCTCCAATAAAAGCTGCATATCCATCACCGGCTTGTTGGGTAAAATGGTCATCGCGATCTCCCATAAAAATAATTGGTTTTTGAACTCCAGACTGTCTAGCTGCTTTTGCTACATTATAGACATTCGTGGCAACTGATGTTCTTCGAGCAAGAATACCATCGATGAGCCCTTCTAAATAACCAAAGTCCTCATATTTACCTGTTATCGTGAATACTGTTTCAAATGGTTTAATTTTATCTCCATCTTCCAAAGACCTGAGTTCTAGATGTTTGGCATCCTTGGCAAAGGTATGAATCAATGCAATAACTTCGTCTGTCCCACAAAGAACAGCATGCTCTTTTTGAAAAAACTGCATCGTCACCATATTATTCGGACGGTATTTTTCTACTATTTCCCTTGTTTTTAGAAAATAGACCGCAGAAAACCAACCTTCTTTAACCCGTCTATCAAACTTAAATGTCTCGTTGGTTAAACGTTTGATTTCCCCGTTTAATTTCCGTGTAATTTCTTTCATCGTTTAAACTCCTTGTATCCGACCCTTTAAACTCAAGAATGGGTAAAGTTTTATCTTCACTATCATATAAGACCTTTTCTATTAAGACAAGGCTTAAATGCTTATTATCCCTCTTGATAGTGCAAGATTTCTTCGAGCTCAATTGTATCTACAAGAACATGTCTCGGCTTACTCCCCATTGCTTGAGAGACAATTCCACGTTCCTCCATCAAATCAATTAATCTAGCAGCTCGGTTATACCCTACTCGAAACTTTCTTTGAAGACTCGATGCCGAAGCTGAACCCTGTTCAATCACAAAGTAGCACGCCTCTTCAAAATGCTCATCATCTACTTCTTCTGACACATGTTTAAGCTGCTCGGTTTCAAGTAAATATTCCGGTTCCCTTTGCTTCTTAACATGTGCTACCACATCTTCTATTTCCTGGTCAGATACGAAAGTTCCTTGTACCCGGACGGGCTTAGGTGTGCCATTTTCATGAAACAACATATCTCCCCGGCCAAGTAACCTTTCTGCCCCTCCCATATCTAAAATCGTACGTGAATCGGTTTGAGAGGAAACAGAAAAAGCAATACGAGTTGGAATATTGGCTTTGATTAAACCTGTTATTACATCTACAGATGGCCGTTGAGTCGCTAGTAATAAGTGAATTCCACACGCTCTTGCCTTCTGTGCAATTCGACAAATCGAATCTTCGACTTCTTGTGGAGAAACCATCATCAAATCAGCTAATTCATCGATTACGACTAAAATAAATGGCAAAGCTGGTTTATCCGGTGTTTCTGAATATATATCATTGTATCTTCCCACATCTCTAACACCTTTTTGACTAAACAGTTCGTATCTTCTTTCCATTTCTAATACAACCCATTTAAGAGCAGCTGTTGCTTGTTTAGCATCGGTAATAACAGGTGTTACCAAATGAGGGAGACCATTGTACGGGGCTAGTTCCACCATTTTAGGATCAATGAGCATCAACTTCACTTCATCCGGGTTTGCTTTAAACAAAAGACTAATTAAGACGGAATTGATGCAAACGCTTTTCCCAGAACCTGTAGCCCCAGCCACGAGTCCATGAGGCATCTTCTTTAAGTCGGTTACAATAGGTTGTCCTGAAATATCTAAGCCTAGCGCTACCGTTAAGGATGACTCTGATCGAACAAACGAATTTCTTCGCAAAATCTCTCGTAAAAAAACGGGAGTAGAACTTCGATTTGGCACTTCGATTCCAATCGTGTTTTTACCAGGGATTGGAGCTTCTATCCGGATATCTTTGGCAGCTAATGCCAATTTCATGTCATCTGTTAGCCCAGTAATTTTTGTTACCTTTACGCCACGACCAGGTTGAACCTCAAATCTTGTGACAGAAGGACCTTTCGTTGAATGCACTACTTTTGCATCTACCTGAAAGCTTTGAAGGGTTTCCTCCAAAATGTCTCCTTGTTCCCTAAGCCACTCAGAGTCATCTTCCTTCTGTACTTCAGGATAATTTAGTAGCTGAATGCTAGGATAAGCATAGTTCGATTCGAGAACTTCCTTTTCAGGTTTCGGTTTGGGTTTCTTGTCTTGCGGGAGCATCATAACATTAAAAGGAATAGCAGGCTTTTTAGGCTGGTTTGATTCACTCTTTTTACCAGCCTTAACAACTTCCTTTTCCACTGTGTCAATCTTCTCTTCTTTTTCTGCAATAACAGGTGCAGCTACTTTTTCTGTAGAAGCATTAACTTCTTCCTCATGGCTAGTATTAGTTGAATCAATTGATGTGTCCATGCTCATCGATAAGATTTCCCCTGCACGATCTTCTGCTTCCACTTCTTCTACTACCTCTGAAAAGCGAGTTTCTACTAATTTGGATATCGAACCAATTTGTTGAGACTTCTCCACCAGTTTCATTTCTTCTTTTTCAATTTCACTGTCCTTCACCGTCTCGTCTACCTTATGTTCAATCAATGGCATAGACGCCTCGGCTAATGGTGATATCAATTCTCTGTTTTGTTCAGGTAGTATATCAGAATCTCGTCTATTCAAATCTTCGCTTAACTGTAGTTTTTCTGGAAAGACCGGTTCAAGCTTGTCTTCTTCTGCTCGTTCCAACACTCTTTCTAATAGGTCAGCCTGTGTATTAAATTGAACTTCTTTTTTCTCAAAAGGTAATACCGAAATACTATCTCCCATTATGCTTTTGGTTGTTTCACGTTCTCCGAAACCGTAAACAGGCGATGGAATTAAAGTCCGCTTAAATTCTGTTTTAGCCTTCGACGTTTCTTGCTTTTGTGGACGAACTTTTTCCTCATTCTGTGAAACTTTTCTTGACTGTTGCTTCTCTTCCTTATACTGTTGCTTCTCTTCCTTATACTGTTGCTTCTCTTCCTTATACTGTTGCTTCTCTTCCTTATGATGATGTTTTCGAACAGGACCATCTTCAATTAAAGGAAAACGAAATTGACCTGACTTCGGATATTGATAAATTACCTTAGATTCGCTTTTCCGCTTTTCTGATTCAACTCTCCCGTATGTATAGACTTTCTTATCACTTGATTTTATTTCTTGCTTAGGTTCGGAATCTTCTCCTCCTATCAATTGCTGGAGCCTCCTCATCCACTGATATAGCTTCTCCATGCGAAAACCACTCACTTTCTCCTTATTCTTCAACTAGTGATTAAAAAAGGTTGACTCGTAGTCCTGATTCAACTCACACTAATTCATCAAGCTGAATCGTGCACAATAAGAATCAAAAACGTTCAGTCAACCTCTTTCATTCAACTTTATTTTAACGTTGCACCTATCTGATAAGAATCATCAAGCACCTGTATGCCTTTTTCTTCAGGAGCATCTGATAAAGTAAGCTCTTTTGCTGAGCAAAGCATTGCACTTGACTCAATCCCACGTAAAGCTGCTTCCTTAATGACTATTCGAAGCACGTCACCTGTTCTTTCAAAGTCTCGACGTTCCAATTCGATATCTTTTATTTTTTCATTAGCGTATTGCCAAATCTTTTATGATTATAAAAAAGTCTCACCTTTCATTCACGAGTTTATTGAAAGGTGACCCTCTAATTCCCCACTATTTCAAGACTATTCATACACCAATCCTTTTCATTGTACCATAATAATTCTTTGAAAAATGGGGCATTTCGTCCCAAATTCTATTTGGGTTTTCTCTGTGCCAAAATGAAAGTTGGCTCTAATTCTCCATTTTCATAAATAAATGGTAAAGCGGTAACAGGAACTCTACCCTCCCCGAAAAACTGTAGGGCAATCTGAGCAAGCACATCATAGCCTCTTTCATTGACGATGTCCGCGAAAATTAATACGTCTTGATGAGGAATTGCAACTGTGAGTTGACCCGTTGCCAACTTCTCCATTTTCTCTAATAAGGATTGATCTAAAACGCGACTTGCATCGTATCCATCTTTCGCTCGTAAAAAGAAGAACCGATTTCCAGCTACTTGATCTTCGTTTAAAGGCTGTGGAAGCGAACGGACGTTAAACATGGATACTTCTCTTATTTTTTCTTTTGTATATGAGGTTCCTTCAAGCATTGCTTCTTTTATTAACGTATAGGACTCACCTTGATCAACGACATAATAGATGCGTGTTTCAGCCGTATGTTCATCAAACAATAAAGTATGTCCATCATTTGATTCAGTTGGAAAGGAAGTCGACCTAATGACTGGGAAAATCTTTTTTTCATTGCCCTCAATCTTAGGAGTCTTTTTCATCGCTTCTACCCCTACTTCAACATAACGAACGACCTCTTCGATTGAACCGAATTCTTTTCGTTCCCATTTTGCTAAAAGCGGTTTAAGAGCAAGTGTCACTCCTTTTTTAATTTCCTTATCTTCTATTCGTAAAGTAGCTTCCTTATGATCATAAACAATGGACCATCCATCTCTTGTTAGACGCTGTTCAATTTCTTTGCGAAATTGTCTCATTTCCATAATTAATCCTCTCCTTTGTTAACCCTATTAGTTTAGCAGAAATTCGTCTATGATCCAAAAGAAGCTGCCTCAATCAGTCGTTGACCAATTGCGACAGCTCTTTCATACATCTTTGCTTCGAGTTAGTTTAAAAAGGTAAAGTTCGACCTTTTTAACTCTTTACTTTCTGCTTAGGCTAGAGTGGCAATGGCTACACACGCTACGCGCCTTCTATGAGAAGGCCATTCATAGAACGCTTAAAACCTTGCAGCGGCTTCGCTCATTGCTTCGAGTTAGTTTAAAAAGGTAAAGTTCGACCTTTTTAACTCTTTACTTTCTGCTTAGGCTAGAGTGGCAATGGCTACACACGCTGCGCGCCTTCTATGAGAAGACCACTCATAGAACGCTTAAAACCTTGCAGCGGCTTCGCTCATTGCTTCGAGTTAGTTTAAAAAGGTAAAGTTCGACCTTTTTAAACTAACTCTCAAATATGTGATTCTGCCTTAGTAAGGAAGGCTTCGATCTCTTCTTGGTTTTTTCGGTTTTTGCTTACAAACCGTTCTACTTCTTGTCCGTTAACATAAGCAAGAAAACTAGGGATTCCAAAGATCTCAAGTTCTCCGCATAGGTCAATAAATTCATCACGGTCTACATAATAAAAGGAAAAGCTTGGGAAGTCTGCTTCAATCCTAGGTAGAACTGGTTCAATCACTCGACAGTCTGGGCACCAGTCCGCCGAAAACATAAAAATGGCTGCTTCTTTGCTAGCTATTTCTCTAAACTCATCAATATTTTTTAATTTTTCCATTTTAGAAACACTCCTTTGTTATATGTCTATCTTCATATCACCAAATTTTATTTTACCATGTTTTCTCATCCATTCTGAAACAACAAGACTAATAATTGCCGGACCCATAAAATGTAGCAGTCCAATCGCAATCCAAACTTGAGCGGAAAATCCCATATCCGTTAACGTCATAATTGGACCAACTAAACCACTTGTTCCCATTCCAGCCCCTGCAGGTAGATTTGTCATTCCAAACCCTACAGTAGCAAATGGCGCCAAAATCGCACCTGCAACTGTTGGAGGAATTAAAATAAGGGGATTCCTAACAATGTTCGGTACTTGAAGCATCGAAGTCCCAATTCCTAATGAAACAAGACCTGACCAGCCATTTTCCCTGTAACTACTTACAGCAAAGCCGACCATTTGTGCAGCACAGCCAACAGTTGCAGCACCTGCTGCCACCCCTTCAAGCTCCAATATAATAGCTAAAGCAGCACTTGAAATAGGTGCAGTTAAAGCAAGTCCCATTAAAGTAGCTACTACAATTCCCATTATAATAGGCTGTTGTTCAGTTCCCCACATAATAAGAGTTCCGAATTGCTGCATACCACTTTGAATCCAAGGTCCAATTAAGGACGCTGATAGAAAGCCAGTTAAGATCGTGACTAGAGGAGTTACAATAATATCAAGCTTCGTCTCTCCAGAAACCAGTTTACCTAATTCCGCCGAGATCACAGCTGCCACAAATGCACCTGCTGGCCCTCCAAGCTGAGCTCCTGCCGCTCCACTGATAATCGTTGAAAAGACAACAAGTTTAGGTGCTTTCAATCCATAAGCAACAGCAACCCCGATAGCAGGTCCCATTAAACTCATAGCTAAGCCACCGACTTCTTGCAACCAAACACCTATATTTTCTATACCTAAACTAAAAATTTGCTCTCCTATCGTTCGGAGAATAAGTCCAATGATAAGCGTTGCAAATAACCCTAATGCCATATGACTTAACGCCGTAATAAAATATGTACGCCAAGACAATTCAATACCTTTTTTATTCAGAAATATTTTCAACAAATTATCCTCCTAGCCTTACTCTGTAATTGCTTGATACGAAAGAACGATTTCTGTCATAGCATCGATATCGTCTTCTAAACGTTTATAGGTTGACAGAGTAGAAATTTTGGCTCCTCCCACAGCTGTCTTAACAAGTAATAAACCTTCTTCTTGTCCTTTCTCAACAATAAGATAAGAGACCTTTTCGTCTGTTTCAAGAACCTCATAAATAATTGCTTTTTCGGCACTCTCCATATCTTCTTTTAGACGAATCTTACTTGTTAACGGCTCTGATGGCTGATGAAATAAAACGAATAGTTGATCATCCTTTTGAAGAACTACGTTATATTCTTGCTCTTCTAAGACTTCAAAACCACGTGGTAAATGGAATTCGACTTTATCATTTTCTACTTTTACATTCGGTTGTTCCGGTTCCTCATCTATGCTATCTATGTATGCTTGACGACCAAGTTCTAATACTTCTTCCTCTGATACGGAACATCCTATCAATACGAATATTACACTAAATAGAATTCCGATACGCCAATCCTTCAAGATCAAACTAGACACTCCTTTTTATTCGCTTACATAACTATTTTCTATCATAACCTTAAGGCTACTAGCTGACAAGACAACATTCCTTATAACTGGTACAATTGAATCAGTATTTATTAATCAAGGCAACCCAAGTAAGGGCTATTATAAAAAGCCTTGGTGCTAACTAAAACAAATAGGAGTGATTAACATGCAATTATACGTTTATTTAGCTGGTGAAATTCACAATCCTTGGCGTGAACAATTGCGCAATCAAGCGAAAGAGCTCTCGCTACCCATTACGTTTACAGGTCCGATGGAGAACCATGACCGTTCAGATGACATTGGAGAAGAAATTTTAGGTAAGCAGTCAAGTAAAGTAGCGAAAGATGAAGCTGCCTCTAGCATCAATAATTTACGTACTCAAATTCTGATAGCCAAATCAGACATTATGATTGCCTATTTTGGTGAACAATACAAACAGTGGAACAGTGCAATGGATGCTGCAACTGCGATCACTTTGTCAAAACCTGTTATTATTATACGCGATCCAAAGCTCCATCATCCTTTAAAAGAGTTAGCAAACAAAGCACAAGTCGTTGTTGAAACTCCTGAACAGGCGTTGAAAGCTTTGGCTTATATATTTGAATAATATAATTCAAACAATTGACATCAATTTCATTTCTAATAAAGGTTAAACAGGAGTTGCTATTACGTTTGTGATGTCGCTTTCAATTCATGAAATTCTTTTTCTAAGACCCCGTTTAAAAGGGATTTGTTTTTGCACCTCTTGTTGCTGACTGAGTGAACACACGAAAAAATGACGCAAAGATGCATGAAATGCGAATTCTTTGCGTCACCTTTAACTTAAGAAAACTACTTAGAGTAGGGCTTAAAAACCTTCACAGGGGCTCGCTCTTTCTTTAGTGTTGGACATCGCCTCTTGAAGAGATGTATTGCCCGTATAAGAGCTTTACTAAATGGGAGAAAAGTTCTTTCCTGGTTACCCAACCTGCTGTATAAATCCCGATTGCGCCTTCTTTCTTTCGAACATCTGCTTGGCCTGTTAAACTAGCCATAACGTCCGCTAGTTCTTCACCTGCATAGAGCCTTTGCACAACCAAATCTGGAAGAGGTAATTTAGCGCCTCCTGCATACCATTTAGCCCCATCCTCATGTACCAATACGCCCCAATTACAAAGCATCAGCCCATTTTTGGTTTCTTGTACACCGCCTTCTAGACCAAAAGCAAGTGTAGCATTTGTAATAGCCAATGCTCCTTCTGCTCTGTTCTTGGCCCCTGCTAACGTTTCTTCATCTGAAAAAGGTTGATCCGCTACACCTGAGTCGACTTTTACTGGAACAAACGAGAGTCGTTCTCTAATAAGCGTGTCTTGAACCGCATGTACTTTCGCCGGATTCTTCGTTCCAATTGCAACAATCATAATGTCCCTCCTGAATCTATGTAAAAAAATATTTAAAGAGCTTGTTCAAAGCAATGAGCGAAGCCACTGCAATGTTTTAAGTCGATACGAGTGGTTTTCTCGGATCGACGCGCAGTGAGTGAAGCCATTGCAACTCCGCATTAGGAGAGAGGATACTAAAGGTTCAAAAATGGCGGTCTTCCCTTTTGAACAAGTTCTTAAACTAGATTATTAATTTTTTTTCGAAATCATACTTAAAACGAGGTTAACCACCTAAACAATAACGTCACGGTTAACCTCGCTTCACTCTAGTAGATATTGACTATGTAAACCAGTTCTACTAGCTTTTAAGCTTGTTCTTTAATTGATCTCACTGTGCTAGCGTCTGCTGACTTCACTAATTTAACGATCAATTCTTTAGCCGCTGCGTAATCATCAATATGAACAATGGAAGCCGCTGTATGGATGTAACGGGAACAGATGCCTACAACTGCAGAAGGCACACCATCCCCAGACATATGTATTCTCCCTGCATCGGTTCCTCCTTGTGAAATAAAATATTGATAAGGAATTTGATTCGTTTCAGCTGTATCTAGAACAAAATCCTTCATACCGCGGTGGGTAATCATCGAACGGTCATAAATTCGGAGTAAAGCTCCTTTTCCTAATTGACCAAATGCATCCTTTCCTCCAGTTGCATCATTAGCAGGACTGGCATCGAGGGCAAAGAAGATATCTGGTTTGATCATATTGGCAGCGGTTTGAGCTCCTCTTAGACCAACCTCCTCTTGCACGGTTGCACCTGAATACAACACATTTGGTGTTTTTTCATTTTTTAATTCTTTTAAAAGTTCAACTGAAAGACCGACACCATAACGATTATCCCAAGCTTTTGCGAGAATTTTCTTTTGATTGGCCATCGGTGTAAAAGGACAGATTGGCACAATTTGTTGACCTGGTTTGATTCCAATTGCTACTGCATCAGCTTTGTCATCCGCCCCTATATCAATATACATGTGTTTAATGTCCATCGGTTTTTTACGTTGTGCTTCCTCTAGTAAGTGTGGAGGAGTTGAACCGATAACCCCGATGATAGGTCCGTAATCCGTCATAATTTGTACGCGCTGAGCAAGCAATACTTGACTCCACCAGCCTCCTAGTGGTTGAAAGCGAATAAGACCTTGCTTATTAACGGAAGTTACCATAAAACCGACTTCATCCATGTGGCCAGCTACCATAACAGTTGGGCCGTTTTCATCTCCTCGCTTAATCCCAAAAATACTCCCTAACCGATCTTGGACGATTTCATCCGAGTACTTCTCAAGTTCCGAACGAACAAACGTCCGAACATCGTGTTCAAATCCAGGTGCGCCTTGAAGCTCTGTTAATGTTTTAAATAATTGCATCGTTTCTTGATTCACTTTAACAAACTCCTTTCGGTAGTCGTAATAAATATGTATCCTTTTTATTCTATCTGAATCATACTTTCTTTTCCACCACCGTTATCTTTTAAAAGATTATTCCTGCTCACAATTGAAACCTTCTTCTTATTTTGGATATACTATAAAGAAAGTATTGACCAAGAAAGGAAGATGTAAAATGTTGAAACGCTTTGTTGCCGGATTAGGACTTGGATTAGCTGCCGGATACTTTCTTAGTCCATCCCTTAAAAGTGGAAAGATTTCTCCTGAGAAAGCTTTAAAAGAAATTAAGAAAACCGTTTCACGAACCTATGCAATTTCTGGTTCTTGGATACATATGATTCCTGAAACTGTTGAATTGAATCAAATTTCTTATTCCGTCTATCGTGGTGGTATATCTACAACGAACGAAGTGGGCACAACACAATATGAATTTTTAGCAGACACAAAAACAGGTGCACTGTTAGACCTTCAAGCTACTTAAGAAAAACGGCGTTAGCCGTCTTTCTGCAATGAGCGGAACCGCTGCTTTTTTTAAGCCAAAAGACAAGCGAGGTTCTTGTCGTTCGGCGCGCAGCGTGTGGAGCCATCGCCACCCTCGATTAGGCTTTCATACTTCATTGAATAGCACCCTGTGCTCACTCAAAATGTCAAACTGCCAATCCTTTTAAAAGCAAAGGGGTGATTCGACCATAAAGGTCTCGATCACCCCTTCTTTTTATTATAATCTAACGTTTGCGTTCAATGGATTCTGTTATTTCACCTTGTTCATTCCATTTTAACGCGCGGTATTTGAAGTCATGGTAAAACAAAAAGTGAGCTTCTCGCTCTTTAGCATAAGCAAACCATTTTTCTTTTTCTTTTATAGAAGTCATCGGATAATCATCATAAGCTAGCACCCATAGTACGTTTGCATGAGCATGGGTAGGCATAATATCGGCTAAATGAATGAACGTCTCTTCTTGATGTTCTATCACAAGGATCGCATGGCCATCGCTATGTCCGCCCGTATGGATCAAACGGATCCCTGGTAGCACTTCTATTTGCTCTGTAAAAGTTTTAATTTGATTTTGAATCGGTTTCCAGTTTTGCTCCCAGTATGTATTTCTTGATCGAATGTTTGGCTGTTGCATTTCCTTCCATTCAACATCAGAAGTGTAAATAATAGCGTTATTAAAAGTTGAAACATATTTTCCACTATCCTCTTTTACAAGTCCTGTTGCATGATCAAAATGAAGATGAGTCATTAAGACCATATCAATATCTTGCGGAGTCAAGCCCAACTCTGCTAAATCCTTTTCAACAGAAGATTCTTCTAATACTCCATAATTCCGTTTTTGTTTCTCATCGAGCCGCCCATTGCCCATTCCAGCTTCAACTAAGATTCGGTACCCATCTTTTTCAATCAGCATGGGATCTGTGCGAAGTTCAATTTGATTCTGTTCATTATGTGGATACTTTTTACTCCATAATGGTTTCGGAACGACACCAAACATTGCTCCACCATCCATATGGGTAACTCCACCATTTAACCACGTAATCGTTAATCCATTTCTTTCTAAACGTTCCACTTTTATCGCCTCCTTTACCTTACTATACCTTATTCGGCAGCTTTCATTAATATCCTGTCATGCTTAAACTAGTTTTTCCGTTTTTAAATTTTAACATAATATTTTCAGCTGCTTTTTCTTTTAGACATCCACCTACTCATTGAACAAAAAAAGCACCGATACTCGGTGCCATAACATGCCTTAAAGGTTTCTGTGAGTTTTAAATTCAAACTGCGCTTCACAACGATAAATCCGCATCCCTTTTCGTGAAAATCTCTCTTCATACTCAGTCATAACATTTCCTGCAATCCCACTCTTATGAAGATCCAGGCTTATGTTATGCAGAGACATTCCGTAACCAGAGAAACTCTCTAATGAATACTCAAATAACCCTTGATTGTCCGTTTTTAAATGAATGTCTCCATTTTCGTTTAAGATTTGTTGATAAAGTTCTAAAAATCCCTTATGGGTTAGACGCCTTTTTTCATGACGGTTTTTAGGCCAAGGGTCCGTAAAGTTTATAAATACACGATCGATTTCTCCTGGCTCAAAAAATTCCAAGATATTCCCGACATCTTCATTTAAAAACTTAACATTTTCCTGTTCCGAATCTTTTGTTCGTTCCAACGCCCTTAGTAAAACACTTTCGTATTTTTCAATGCCAATGTAATTCACCTCAGGATGAAGCATGCTCATCCCAATAAGAAATTGACCTTTTCCCGTCCCAACTTCGATATGAATCGGATGATCATTGTTAAATAGTTTGCTCCAATTTCCTTTATGTTGACTCGGGTTACCAATTACAATGTCGGGGTTTTGATTCATCTCTTCTTTCGCCCCAGGTATATTTCGTAAACGCACAACTCCACCTCTTTTTCTTTTATTCACAGGCATTCATTAAGAATAGCTTTAACTTGTATAGCGCAAAATAGTAATTAAGAAGCTCAATTTAAGGAGTGTAAAAATGCCAATTTCACATGAAAATAAACTACAACTACTACGTGACATCATTCAAAACCAAGCCGCTGAAAATCACATGACAACAGATGAAGCTGCACAAATTGAACGTCTCGTTTCATCGCTCGCAACGGATCCCACTTTACAACCTAAAGTACAACAAACACTCGATCTAATTCAACAAAAACATCAGCTTAATCACGATCCGTTTGAACAGAATGATGTCGAACAATGGTTAAATGTTCTTTCACTTGAATAATTCGACGAAAACCTACTTTATTCCTCAGGAAATATCTCTCTTTTTTTCAACATCCTAAACGTGGCAAAATCAAAAGACTCACCGATAGTATGAACTGGTGAGTCCCTATTCCTTCAGGAGGCTTTTAATATAAACTTTCAATTGTTCAACTTGTTCAAACTGCTGTCTTCCATAATGCCAAAGTAATACTGAAATCGATTGAGAAACGACGTACCAATGCATCCTTTCACGAAGCGCTGGTTCGAGTTTAACTCCATATTGTTCTAACCAAGATTCCCACTCATGCCGAGGAATATAAGAATAAAGTAGCAATCCAAGATCTAGTGCTGGGTCAGAGACCGTTGCCCCGTCCCAATCTATTAAATACAAGTGATCTTCCTCATCAAGCATCCAATTATTATGGTTGATATCACAGTGACATACAACAAAATGCTCTGGCGTGACCATTTCTAACATACCAAACAAATAACTCATACCTAATTCAATTGTTTCATCATCAATATGAAACGACTGTAATTGCCTGCGTAGATTCTCAACAATTACATATGGGGTTAAAGGTTCATTGCCAATTCGTTTAAACATATCTAGCAATTCACTCGATCGATGTATTTTGGAAAGAAGTGCTGCTACACGTCTTTCTTTCATCTCGAAAGCCTTAAGTTCTCTTCCATCTATTAGCTTTTGTGCCGTTACGACATCGCCATTCTCTAAACGCTTTGTCCAGAGTAGTTTTGGAACAATTCCCTCTGCTGAAAGGACAGCAAGAAATGGTGACGAATTACGTTTTAAGAAAACCGTCTGTTCACCATGCTGGGCTATATATGCTTCTCCTGTTGCACCACCAGCCGGATGTACCTTCCAGCCATCTCCTAAAAATTGTTCCACCCATTTCACCCTCAATTTCATCAACTATCCCTCACCAAAATTCGGGAGCTCAAGAATATAGTATACCTTATTTTGAAACAATCTGTCATTTTCAACTTCTGTATTTCCCAATAAAATGTTCTAACATATTCTTCCCTATAAACTTACACATATAAATGTTGATAATGCAGAAACACGAGCACAGTCTTCCCCTATTTTGTATAATGGTATCAGAGAAGCGATGTCACCGTCAACGAATACTTGCCATTTCTTATCTTTTGGAAGAAAAATTATTTCCTCTTTTAGTCCAGCATTATGAATAACCAAAATATCATTCCACTCATCAACTTTCTCAAGTCCTCTTAAATGGTATGCTATACATTTAGATTCAGCTTTTATAACCTTGAAATGATTTCTAATCATTTCATAAGATTCTAATCTAAAGCCAGCATGCATACGACGCATTTGAATTAATGTGCGAATATATTGAACGGATGAATCAAAATGAGCACGTTGCTTCCAATTGTAGACATTGATCCAATCAGGAGAATTATAGCTGTTTTCTACACCATGCTTTGTTCTAAACCATTCTTGTCCTGCATGAATAAAAGGCACTCCTTGAGACATCAAGACGATGGCTGTTGCGAGTTTATGTCGTTTTTGTAGAGTGAATTGCCTTTCTATCGGATGAACGAGTTTTAATTTATCCCATAATGTATGGTTATCATGTGATTCAACATAGTTGATTGCTTGGATAGGCATATCAAATTTATTCATGCTTCCTTGCATTCCACTGATAATCTCATTTAACCCTTGTTTAGAACCACTGACGAATCCTGGCTGCGTTACTTCAAATGTACTTCCTTTTAACCCATCACGGAACTTATCTTGAAAAAAACCTATTCCTACTAGGGATTTAGCTTGATCGATAATTGCTCTTTTTTCTCGCGGGTAAGCAGTGGGTAAATCCCATCCTTCTCCAAAAAGAAGAATGTCTTTATTTTTCTTTTTAGCTGCCTCTTTAACTTGTTTCATCGTTTCTATATCTAATATTCCCATTAAGTCAAAGCGAAAGCCATCAATATGATACTCTTCTACCCAATAACTTATAGCATCAATGATGATTTTTCGAGCCATCTTTCTTTCGGAAGCAAAGTCATTACCTACTCCCGTTCCATCGCTTATTTTATTGTCCGTCGTGTAACGAAAAAAATAACCCGGTACAAGCATGTCTAATGCGGACTCTTCCCAAATATAAAGATGGTTAAAAACAACATCCATGATCACTCTAATTTGCCTATCATGTAGAGCTGCTACCAATTGTTTGAATTCTAGGTTACGACAATAGCCATCGTAGGGATCAGTTGCATAGCTACCTTCTGGCACAAAAAAGTGAGTCGTATCATAACCCCAGTTATAGTCAGTTTCTCTGTTACTCTCATCGACGCTTCCATAGTCCTGTACCGGAAGCAACTCAACATGTGTAATTCCTAAATAGCTTAGATAATCCATACCTGTTACCCGCATATCGTTGTCCACTGTTCCTTGTTCGGTTAAACCGAGATATTTCCCTTTGTGATTAATGCCATTATCTAGACTTATCGTGTAATCTCTAATATGTAATTCATAAATAATACAGTCATTGGCGGACTCTTGTGGTCTTAGGACAGGCCACACTTCCGGTTCGGTTCGTTTTGGATCTCCAATCATTGCCTTTTCACCATTCACACCTAGAAATTTGGCATACGGATCGACCACTCGTCTCCAAGTTTGATTGACATACACTTCAAAGAGATACCAAACCCCCTCATAATTTCCTACTAATTCAATACGCCAAACTCCCTTTTCATCGCGGCGACATGGATAGGTGTCTCCTTTTTCATCATGCCATGTCTTATAACAAATAACATTCATCCTCGTTGCAGTGGGAGCCCATACAGCTAAAGATGTTTGATTTTCGTTATAACATACACCTAAATCATCTCCATCATAAAAAAATAACTGCTCAAATTCCTTCGTTCTAACAACTTCAGTTGGCTCGATATAACAGGTTAATCCCTTGTATACAATATAACTATCTTCTTCAAACTTAAAAGGTTTAGGCAAACGTAATAAAACTATTTGATCATTCACGGTTACGTCTTTCAAGGGGCATTCGCCTTTACTATTTATCATCGACCAACAGTTCCGGTCTATAGGATGATCATTTTCAACTGCAACTCGAACCATGTCAACGGTTATAAGTTCAGCAGACTTCAATCGATAATTGACAAATGACTGCTTCTTTTGCTTCAATGATGAAAGCCCCCTTTCCTTTTTGTAAAACTATATTTATTATTACTATAGTATGAGCGATTTTTATTTACCATTCGTTCACTTAGCTGAAGGTAAGGTAATGACCTGAATTTTTTGGAGGAAGAAAATGAATACAAACACAAACATTCGTGCTAAATTATTAATCTCTTGCCTGGACCGTCCAGGAATTGTTTCGACCGTATCAACCTTTTTACATCAGTATAAAGCAAATATCGTTCAATCAGATCAATATTCAACAGATCCTTCTGGCGGTATGTTCTTTATGAGAATTGAGTTTGATTTATTTGAAGATAGTTATGAATTCAATATTGTCCGTCAAGCATTTAGCGAAATCGCTTCATCTTTTGACATGGACTGGAGTATGGAACTCGCTTCTAGAAGAAAAAAAATGGCTATCTTTGTTTCTAAAGAGGATCATTGTTTGCTTGAATTATTATGGAAATGGCGAGCGGGTGAATTAATGGTAGACATCCCACTCGTTATTAGTAATCATATTAATTTAAAAGACGATGTTGAAGCGTATGGAATACCCTTTTTCCACATTCCTGTAAACAAAGCCAATAAAGAAGAGGCTGAACGTGAAGCAATTTCAATGCTTCATAAATATGACGTAGATTTTATCGTCTTAGCTAGGTATATGCAAATACTATCTCCTGACTTTGTTGGAACATTCCCCAAAAAAGTTATCAACATCCACCATTCCTTTTTACCTGCGTTTATAGGGGCCAACCCCTATGCAAAAGCATTTGAACGAGGTGTAAAGCTGATTGGTGCTACAGCTCATTACGTTACAAACGATTTGGATGAAGGACCAATCATCGAGCAAGACATCTTGCGGGTGAATCACCGCTATACGACTGAACAACTAAGAGTAGCCGGACGCAATGTCGAACGCATTGCTTTGTCTCGAGCTGTGACTTGGCACGCAAACGATCAAATTATCGTACATGGGAACAAGACAGTGATATTTTAATGAACACAAACGTAAGGCCAGCTACTTATTAATCAAATGATAGCTGGCTTTTCGTGTTCGTGTTGAACTTTCACTTTATCTTCTATATTATGTCATAAAAAAGTCCGTCATCCTCTCTAAATTCGTTTTAGTTCTTTATTTATGTAATCAAATTCACTCTCATCCATTGGCGGGTCTAAGTAAACAATGTGTGCACCATCTCTGATATCAGGTAATAACTGTTCACCTTGATATTGAATCCAATGTCTTAATGCTATAGCTAAATCCACCTTCGCCTCTTTTATATTTCTCCCAAAACTTACACAACCATCGAGTTCATTTATTTCTATCATCATTTCAAAGTCACCGTTCCAGTTGAAAACTTTGCGTACTCTCCACGTAAAATCATCTAGTTGATAACGTTCTAACCTATTAGACACTTTGTCTTGCATAATTCTCCTCCATCATGTAAAAATAGTCTTTGCACTTTTCCTTAAATAGGATCATTCTCATCTTCATCTTCCAAATCCTCAGAAGCAGTATCGCAAAAATCGAGTAATAATGATGTAACTTTTAATTGTTGATGTTTGATCGGGGAAGGGTGTTTCCTTATTTTTTCAGCCCAAGTTGCAAAAGTCCGTTTATCAATAAATTCAACATTTGTTCCTTGCATCTTATTATCAATGATACTAGTAGGACTAAGGACAATTTTCTTCAATGGGAAAACAATTTGTTCATCTTGTAAGATCGGTTTGATAATTCCTGACATCCTTGATAAAGATACAAGAGGACTAATCTTCTTCTTCCGAGTTTCATCAATAAATTCCGTCCAAAATCGATCAGAGCTAGCTTCAAACACGCTGTGTTCATGGCCATTTAATAAAGTGATGCAATGAATTTCTGTTGGGCTTATCAAAATAATATCCAACTCAATTGGCGCTCTCTTAATAAAAAAAACAGGCTTATACAGTAAAAAGAAGTTATCTGGTACTTGTTGAGCGAAAAATTTTAACCATTTGTCTCTTTTATACTGTGGATGCAAAGAGGATTCTTCTAATAAAGATGAACTTGCCCACCTTAATTGTGAATAATACAATTCTTGTAAAAACTCTTCTCTTACTTGTTCAAGAGACATTCTTGCCAATCTATTATCACCTTTTAAGCATTCTTCTGGTTCTTTCCGGTTTCCTTTCATCCATTGCCTCAATCGTTTTAAAAAACTTTGAGACTCTTCCACCATAAATTCGGTTACTTCTTTCTCATTTATGTTTAAAGAATCGTATTGCAACTGTTCCCATTCTGATTTTAAATAATACCATTTTTCCTTTTTCATGCGAGTATATTGACTCGGATAACGATTCAAATCAAATTGGTAACGAGAGATGTAATCTTCAAGCTTGATTAAATGAGCCACACTCGTCCCTCCCCAATTATATCTATTTGTGTATAACAACGCCTAATCAATCATTTTAGATCGTACCATGTTTATCAGTAAAAAAGATAGACGAGAATGGGACCAATTATCGAGACAATAATGGCACTTAAAGTCATAGATACTGAACTAGTTGCACCTTCTTTTTCACTCGTTTCTAGTGCTTTTGCCGTACCAATAGCATGTGTGGCGCAACCCGTACCAATTCCCTTGCCAATCTCACTGTTTATGTTTAACCATTTATATAGATAAGGTGCTAAGACCACGCCGCCTATCCCCGCAACCATGACTAGTACTGCAGCTAACGCTGGAATTCCTCCAATTGTTGAAGCAATCTCCATGGCCACTGGTGTTGTCACTGATTTGGGAATAAGAGAGAAAACCAATGCTTCTTCTATGCCAAACACCATTGAGAGCCCTATTCCACTCACGATTCCAATCACTGCTCCTATGCTCACACTCGCAATGATCGGGAAGAAATGAGACTTTAACATTTCTAGCTGCCGATATAATGGATAAGCTAACGCAACTACCGCTGGCCCCAATAGTAACTCTAACCAACGCCCTCCGATATAATAGGTGTTATAAGGAATATCAAATACAAGTAAAACAACAACGATAATAAATGTTGCAATTAATAATGGCAGAGTAAAGGGATGAGGAAAACGTTGATAAAATACTTTTGCCCCCAAATAAATAAGAACTGTACTAATAATAGCAATAAACCCAATGATAGTCATTCCTTTTGAACCTCGCTTCTTTTAACTAACTTTTGACCGATCAACCCTGAAACGACCATTACCATAATCGTACTAATAAGAGTAATGAAGATTAATAGAATTCCATTACCAGAAAACAAATCTAAAAATTGTAAAATCCCAACGGTTACTGGTAAAAAGAGCAACGGCATATGTTTTAGAATGAAAGTCGATCCCATGTCTATAAGTCGAACAGGTAACACGTTTGTCGTTAATGCAAAAAAGAGAAGCAGCATTCCAATAATACTGCCCGGTATCGGTAAGGCCAACCATTTTTGAATTCCAAGTCCAGCCATATAAAAAGTCGATAATATGAAGAACTGAGACACTATTAAAACGATCTTCATTGTTCTATCCCATTTAGTGAAAAGACACCTATTTCTTTATATTTTGGTTCTTCAGATAGAACACTTTTATACAAAATGACCTTATCCACTTTCCACTTTTTATTTAACTTTATATCTTTCACGAATTCTTCTTGATAACGTTCAACACCAACCCATTTTCTAGCAACGGTAATGTGAGGAGAGAATGGTCTTTTTTCTTGTTTAAACCCTACCTCTTCACAAATGGCACTTACCTTTTTTCTTAAAACGTGCAACAAGGGCTGGTCCTTAACTCCGAGCCAAAATATTCTAGGTTCTTCTTTTTTTCCATAAGTACCCAAAGTAGAAAATTCAAGTGAAAACGATTCCGACTTTGCTAGCTCGATTGAACATTTTCTTTGAATCTTTTCTAATTGTTCTTCTGTACATGCCCCTAAGAAAACAAGCGTTATATGATAATCCTCTTCATGTACCCAACGTTTAAATGATAGTGTTTCATCCTCAATTGTTCTTTTGATTTCTTTCTTTAATTCAATAGGTAACGGAACAGCTAAAAAATAATGTGACTGCATCTCAAACACCTTCCCTAATAATTTCTTTTCATGTGTTTTACTTTCCTGCTTGTTTTAGTCAATTGCCCTCTTAATATGATAAAATGAAACATACTATAAATGAAAGAGGAAGTGTATGAATGAGAGTCGTTAATAATATTGCAGAATTAATTGGACAAACCCCCCTTGTACGTTTAAATCGCATAACAGATCCTAAGGGAGCAACTGTTTACTTGAAGATGGAAATGCAAAATCCAAGTGGCAGCGTCAAAGATCGAGCTGCTTATAACATGATGATTCAAGCTGAAAAGGAAGGTCTATTAAAACCAGGAGCAACGATTATTGAACCAACTAGTGGGAACACAGGAATAGGCATTGCCATGAACGCAGCAGCTCGTGGATATCGGTCGATCCTTGTTATGCCGGATACAATGTCTCTTGAACGTATTAATCTATTAAAGGCATACGGTGCAGAAGTCGTCCTGACACCTGGTGATGAAAAGATGCCTGGATCGATTGAAAAAGCGAAACAATTGGTAAAAGAAATTCCTAATAGTTACATGCCCATGCAATTTGAAAACGAAGCAAACCCTGGTGCTCACCGTCATACAACCGCACTAGAAATTAAACAAGCGCTTGATCAAGTGGGAAAAACTTTGTCTGCTTTTGTAGCCGCTTCCGGAACAGGCGGTACCATAACAGGTACAGGCGAAGAATTGCAAAAGTTCTACCCTCAAGCAACGATTCATGTTGTAGAACCAGCAGGGTCACCTGTTTTATCCGGTGGTAAACCAGGTCCCCATAAGCTTGTTGGAACAAGCCCTGGATTTATTCCACCGATTTTAAATGAAAAGGTTTATCAAGAAATCTTTAAAATTGAAGACGAAGACGCTTACCGAGTAACAAGAGACCTAGCTAGACGTGAAGCGATTTTAGTAGGCCCTTCTTCTGGAGCTGCCTGCTTTGCAGCTATGGAAGTCGCCAAAAGGCTTGGCCCAGATGACGTTGTCGTCGCAATCGCTTGTGACACCGGTGAACGCTACCTCTCAACTGACTTGTTTGAGTAACCAAGCGTACTTTGCTTGGTTACAATATGCGTACTTTGCTTGGTTACAATTTGCGTACTTTGCTTGGTTACAATATGCGTACTTTGCTTGGTTACAATATGCGTACTTTGCTTGGTTACAATTGCGTACTTTGCTTGGTTACAATTGCGTACTTTGCTTGGTTACAATTTGCGTACTTTACTTGGTTACATAATAGCTCTCTTTTCTTCGTTATAATAAGCAAGAGATGTCTTGGTGACTTGAAAACGTATTTAAGAGAACTCCCTTATTAAAAATACGGGTTTGAAAGGCTAACTTGTGTAGTTAGCCTTTTGCTAATTCATAAATGGCTTCCGCATATAATGCAGTCATTTTTAAAAGATCATCGATGTCGATATACTCATCTTTTTTATGCGCTACATCCTCACGTCCAGGAAACATCGGTCCGAACGCGACTCCCGTTGTAAGTGAACGAGCATACGTCCCGCCACCAATTGCTAGTAGAGTTGGATCCTCCCCTGTCTGACGTCGGTAAACGCCTTGTAATGTTTGAATGAGCGGATGATCTTTTTCTACATAATTGGGTTCCATATGATCCTGGACTTCAAAATCAGTATTCCATTCCTCGGCAAGTTGCCTTAGTCTACTTAGGCATGCTTCTCCAGATGCCGTCACAGGATAACGTATATTTAAACCAATCTTCGCTTCTCCACCTGCTTTAAATTGAAGGAGTCCTGCATTCATCGATAAAGCTCCTGAAACATCATCACTTACCGCAATCTGCAAAGCCTCACCTGTAAAATCACAATACTGGTTGATCAACTGAACAAACTCATTGGCCGATTGTTGGAAAGAGAACTTCAAAAGAAATTGGGCAAGGTATACACCTGCATTCAACCCATTTTCTGGGGTGGAGCCATGAGCAGAAATTCCGTCGTATGATAGAATTAAACAATGATCCTTAAATTCAGCCTGTCCATTATGCTGATGCTCTAACAGGTAAGATTGATATTCAACTTCTATTTCATCTAACTGTTGGCGATGTCCCTTTATAACAACTTTCGCCCTGCCAGGGACCATATTAAAGCGTTCCCCAGCATCAAACCTTTCAACCTTTATAGCGGAAACGGTTGGATCCTTTCTCTCTTTCCAATTAAATGTAACATCCATAATGCCCTTCTCCGCATGAATAATCGGAAAATCAGCATCCGGAGCAAAACCCATTGTCGGCATCTCTTCATGTTTAAAATAATGATCGACACAACGCCAATTGCTTTCTTCATCTGTACCAATAATCATTCGCACACGTTTATGTATAGGTAGTTGAAGTTCTTTTACAATCGCCAATGCCCAAAAAGCAGCTATGGTTGGACCTTTATTATCAATTGCACCTCGGGCATAGATCTGGTTATTACGAACTTCCGCAGAAAACGGAGGAGATATCCAACCATCACCTGCAGGTACAACATCAATATGACATAAAACCCCCACACTCTCTGCTCCCTGGCCGTATTCAATGACCCCGGCAAAACCATCGATGTTTTTTACAAAGAAATTATGTTTTTCACCTTTTGTTAATAAATGCTCTAATGCAGTTGCAATTCCTTCACCAAACGGACGCGACTCACTAACTGTCGATTCGTCTAAAACGCTATCAATCCGCAGAAATTCTTGGGTTTCTATCACGATTTGTTCACTTCTTTTTTTAACTTCATCTAACCAATTTATTTTCAACATTCTTTACCACCTCTTATAATTACGAAATATAATCGTACAACATTTTGCATAGTTGAACGAATTATTGTAAAATGGAAACATTAAGGGAATGATGATTCATTTGCCACAGGGACCCTTTTCAACTTTACAGTGACTATTTTTAAAAAGCAAACACGAAGGCACTGTAACGGTCATCTCCCCTATAGCTCATTAGTCAGAATTTTCCAAAACATCAGTGATGTCATGCATCATTAAACATGTCATTACATAGACTCTACTAATCAAGTCATGATTATGAATAAGGAGTGGTTTTTTGAAAACTTCAACTGATCGTATGCTGACTCGTATCAAGTCTATCTACCTTTACATTAAACAAAGGGGGACCGTCACCACGAATGAGTTAGTTGAAGAATTCGGCATCACCCAACGGACCATTCAACGTGACCTTAATGTATTGGAATACAACAATCTCGTTGCAAGTCCCGCACGTGGCAAGTGGAGCGTAACGAAGAAGAAAACTCGAGTATCTTAACGAATCTATATTAAAAGAAAAAGGTGACTAAGAGCTATCTCACTTTTGAGATATTCCTAAGTCACCTTTTTTTAAAAGATGATGCCTAATTTCCCGTTTAAAACTATAATGAATTTTTCAACTTTTTTGAGATACGAGATTAGATCTATTAGCTACTTGAACTGGCACTTTTGATTTTATTTCTGACTTCAATGAGTAATTTCCTTATTAAAGTTTAAAGTGGTCTTCGTTCAACAATGATTCATGAGGATTCAAACAATTCACTAATTACTTTAAGCCTCATTCCCCTTACTTTGCTAGAAGTAATTCTATTTCCTTTGCTGTTAATTCCCTGTATGTTCCTAATTCAAGCTCGGGATCTAGAGTTAAATTGCCTATTTTTGTTCTCTTTAACGTTAGAACTTTTTTATCCACGGCTTCAAACATACGTTTCACTTGATGATATTTCCCCTCTGTAATAGTAAGTTCTATCTCAGATATCTCACCTTGTTTTAATATAATTAACTGAGCAGGCTTCGTTTCATATCCATCGTCTAACGTCACTCCACGCTTGAACATTTCTACGTCTTCTTCTATCACCTTTCCTCTTACTGTTGCAACATATGTTTTCGGTACATGCCTCTTAGGAGACATAAGAGCATGTGAAAATTGACCATCATTTGTAATGAGCAAAAAACCTTCTGTATCTTTGTCTAGTCGACCGACTGGAAATGGTTCATACATCGCATGCTCATAAAGAATGAGATCAATAACCGTCTCATGCTCACTATCTTCTGTTGCCGAAATGACTCCTTGTGGTTTATTCATCATTAAATAAATATGAGATTTATATTTTACTTCTTCTCCAAAAACAGTTACTAAATCTTGATCAGGATCAACATGAACCTTGCCCTCTTTAACAATTTCTCCATTTACGTGAACCCCACCAGATTTCATTAGTTTCTTTACATCTTTTCTTGTACCAAAACCCATATTGGCTAATAGCTTATCCATCCTCATTAGACTTGTCACCTTTCTCTTTCAACTGCTCTACTATTTTTTTAGCAAATTCACCTAAATCATTTGTTTGATAACCTGTGATCACACCTTGTACGGTTTGATTGATAGTCTGTTTTGCAATTAGTGGTGAAATATCATGCTGTTTTAATGTTTCTTTAAGATTTAACACCATAGTAATGGCAGCTTCTGTCCCTAACTGATTTGCGAGAAGTACGTCCTCTTCAGGTGCAACCTCAACATTCATAGTAGGAAACCATTTTATAATGTTTTCTCGCTCATGTCGAACATGTTCCGGAATGACAAACACTCCTTTTCGCTCTTTTTTTACAACTGCAGCATGACCTGCCAATTTTAAAGGAATAACTCGTTTGCCCCCAACAATCTCTTTTACATCCTTTTCTTGAAACGCAGTAGCCATGTGAAAAAAGGTAACGTCGCTAGAAAAAAGGTTCTTATTAGACGTTAGGAATGACTCATATGCACCAGGGGGCAAACACAGAAACACATCTTTAACTTGAGAAAATACTTCTTTATCTCCTCTTTTAACATAAGGAAATTCTTCCAGTAATTTAGTAACCGTCTCTTGATTTCTACCGTATAAGAATATCTGATTATTTTTTCTCAATAACGCCAACAACATACTAGCAAGTCGTCCAGACCCTACAATCAACTTCATATATCGGCCTCCTCTATTGTAGTCAAGCCCAAAAGAGAAAAAAGAGCTGATAATCATTGATTAGCAACTCTTACATACTTGATTCTTTGGTCTCAAACATATAATGTCTTGTTCGTATATTTACATTTAATACGATGCCAATCGCAATCATATTCGTTAAAAGCGCGCTTCCCCCATAGCTAATGAATGGAAGAGCTAAACCTGTTATCGGCATTAATCCAATGGTCATTGCGACATTTTGAAACACTTGGAACACAAGCAATCCAATCACACCTGAAACCAAATAGGTTCCAAATAAATTATTGCAAGTCAAAGCAATAATGACCATTCGGTAAAATAATAGAAAGTAGGTTACGATTAAAATCGTTGCTCCGAGGAAACCGAACTCTTCCCCAATCACTGTAAATATAAAATCAGTATGAATTTCAGGAATCCGATCACTTTGTGTCTGAATTCCATTCATAAATCCACTGCCATATAATTGACCTGATCCAATTCCTCTCATTGCATTAACTAGCTGATACCCGTACGTCCCTTGATGCTCATAAGGATCTAGCCACCCATAAATTCGCTCAAGCTGATGCGGTTCAATAAATAGTGTGAATAATTTAAAATTGTAGTTATGAAAATAAATAAGTGTCAAGATTCCACCAACTGCACCCAAACCTAGAACAGTAAGGATCCTCCAAGCGACACCTGACATTAACAACATCGTTGCCATAATACTCGCAATAACAAGCGCTGTTCCTAAATCTGGTTGTGTCAAAATTAAGAAAAACGGTGGTAACCCAATGGCACAAACCTTTGCGACAATGATCAAATCAGACTTGAGGTCTTTTGTGCCTTTGTTAACCGTTACTCGATATAACATATGAGCTAAAGCTACAATTAAGAATATTTTCATAAATTCAGATGGTTGGATCTCCATAGATCCCACATCAAGCCACCGTTGTGATCCATTGCGAAACACCCCTAATGGAGAATACGCAACAAGCAATAACAGCGTAACTCCCATTCCGTAAAAAGGAATGGAGAAGTTTTTAAACAGATCATAATCAAGTATCATGATACTCACCATTACGATAATACCGACAACAAACCAGACAATTTGCCGCTTTACATAGTAAGTTGGGTCATCACTAAAATATTGACCAGACCCACTATAAATTGCTAATAAGCTAAAGCACATGAGCACAAACAACAGAAAGAGTAACGTGTAATCAATCTGTTGAAAGCCCGTTTTTCGTTCTTCCATTGTGGCCTCCATCTATATTTACGTGTTTTCTCTTATTCTTCAAGCAGTGGCAATGGCTTCGCACGCTACGCGCCTACTATGAGAAGACCGCTCATAGTTGGCTTAAAACATTGCAGCGGCTCCGCTCATTGCTTAGAGGTAGTTCAAAAAGGTAAAAGCCAACCTTTTTGAACTACCTCTTTTATGAAGCGGAAAGCTGTTTGTTTTCCTTGTATGCTGATTGTCTTTTCTGTCGAATGTTATTTCGAGATATATTCGTTAAGATCGCTAGCGAAATAAGTGTGATTAACAAAGATGATCCTCCATTACTAATCAACGGAAGTGGAATTCCTGTAATTGGAAGTAAACCAGTGACAGCCCCAACGTTAAAAATAATTTGAATGGAGATTTGAAAAACGATCCCAAAGGCAAGCAAGCTTCCAAATGGATCTTTACATTTCGTTCCAATCATAACTCCCCGTGTTAGAATAAGAGCATGAGCACCTAAAACAAACAAGACACCTAAAAGACCTAACTCTTCTGCCACAACAGCTAAAATAAAATCTGTATGTGCCTCTGGTAAATAAAATAACTTCTGAACACTTTGGCCGAGACCCGTACCACCTAAACCACCATGAGCAATCGCAATATATGATTGAATGACTTGGTGTCCTGTATCAGTTGGATCAGCGAACGGATCTTGAAATGAAGTCAATCGCTTAACACGGTATGGTGCTGATAAAGCAAATACGATAAATAAAGATACGCCAACAGCCGCTAAGCCTATTAAATGCCTCCATTTCGCTCCAGAGAAAAACACCAGCAATAATGTAACTAAAAGTATGGACGTAGCTGTCCCTAAATCAGGTTGCATCATAATTAAGCCAAAAACAAAACCGACTACAACTAAAGGCGGCATAACTCCTTTAATGAATTGATCTATATAAGCTTGTTTATGAGAATAGACTTGAGCTAAATAAATAATTATCCCAAGTTTCACAAATTCAGATGGCTGAATTCTTAAAGGACCAAGATCTACCCAACGCTCTGCACCGTTAATATTAGCTCCAAGTCCAGGCACTTTCACAAGTATAAGTGCTATAAGTGACATAACGATGATTATAGGTGACATTTTTCTATATAATCGATAAGGAAAATGCATAATAACAAAATAAGCAAAGGTCGCTAACCCAAACCATAAAAATTGTCTGTGTATAAAAGCATATGGATCCGGGTTTTCCCTTACAATTCCTAGTGCATAACTTGAGCTAAATACCATCACTAACCCAAACGCAGCCAAAAGGAACGTCGTGATGATTAGCAACCAATCGTTATCTTTTCGAAATGAATACTTCATCGCGCCCCCCTTGCTTTTTTGGAACAACGTTACACTAAATCTTATTTTAATGGTTAACTAGTAAATGGCGAATACAAACTTCTTTAAAGTCAATTTAAAATGACTCTCCCATTTTATCTACCTTATTATATCAAACGACATATGTAAGCAAAAGGGGCATTCAGTGCCAACCCTTGTCGAACTTACAAAGTATTTCCTCTTTAGTCGTAGTCACAAACCAGTTAAGAAAAACATCGAGCGGTCTTTTCTTAGAAGCAATGAGCCGACCTGCTGATTCTTTCAAGTCATCTCTTCAAGTTAGGCTTTCACCATTCATCGAAACCCATATCACTCGACTCTAACTCTTTTGACGGTGTTTCTTTTTATTAAGAAACCTAAATCTAGCTCCTAGAACTTGCCCTGCCAAATTAGAACGATAGCCGAGGTATAAATAGATAACTGCACCAACTGCGATCCCAAGAAATAAATTTGGAAACGCACGTAGCTGCGAAGTGATTGGTAGGAACGTTTGCATACCGGCATTCACAACACTTACACCAACAGCCATGATTGCGGCAAAGATGCTAATTAAGAGGGCTCGCTTAGCAATCAATGTGTAATTAAATTCAGCAAACTTTCCAATCGCCCAAACCGTAATCACGATTGATGAGAGATAACCAATATAGGTAGCTAGCACGCCTCCAACTGGACCTAGTACTGAAAGTAACCAACTGTTTGTAATAAACTTTAAACCAAGGCCTACACTAAGAGCAATAATAGCGAATTTTTGTTTGTTCATTCCTTGCAATATCGAGGCAGTTACAGCAAAAAGCGAAAAGAATAACGTGATTGGTGCGTAATAACGTAAGATATATCCGCCAATCTCAAAGTCGTCCATGCCATAAAGAGCAGCAAATGCCGGATAGGCTAAAACTGACATTCCAACGGCTGCTGGAATCGTTAGAAATAAAATAAGTTGATACGTTTGATCAATTTGCTTTTGCAATAAAAGCTTATCATTTGTTGTATACGATTTTGTAATAGTTGGTAAAAGAGTAATCGATAAAGCTGTTGCAAGCGCCATTGGAATAAGAATGATCTTATGTGCAGTATTTGAAAAGACAGCAAAAGCAACTTCAGATTCTTTTTGACTTAACATGGAACCTATTAACGTCTTGTTAAACGTAAACAAATCAATGAGCTGATAAAGAGGGATCGCTAGCCCAACAAAAGAAAGGGGTAACGCATATTTAATTAATTCCCGATAAATAGACTTTAATGGTAATTGATGATCGACCTTACTTTGTTCAATTTGCTCATGGATATATTTTTTCCGTTTAAACCAGTATGTTAACAACACGACCAGCCCACCAATAGCCCCTACAAAAGCTGCAAATGTAGCAAAACCTACAGCTATACCAATCGTTCCATTCATCACTTCTACAATCGAATACGTAATGGCAAGAATGAAAACAATCCGAACAATTTGTTCAACTACTTGTGAGACGGCCGTCGGACCCATTGATTGATACCCTTGAAAATATCCACGTATGATCGACATTACCGGAACAATGATTAAAGCTACACTCACCATCCGAATCGTAAAAACAATATCCTCAAACGTATTACCTTCTTCGGTTGGATTTTCAATGATGAGAGGAACTAGGTACGGTGCTGCAAAATACAAAAGCAAAAAAGCAATAAATCCTGAGATCGACATAACAATAAGGCCTGATTTAAACAAACGGTGCCCCGTGCGATAATCGCCTAAAGCATTGTATTTTGATACAAATTTAGATACAGCTAGTGGTACGCCAAGCGTTGCTAAACTCAGTAAAAAGGTGTACGGTAAATATCCATATGTATATAGAGCTATTCCTGTTTGACCAACAATTGCTGTAAATGGAAATATATAGATAAGACCTAGTATTTTCGAAGCGAAAGTGGCTGCGGTTAACACCATCGTTCCGCGCATTAACTTTGAATCAGACATTCCATGATACCTTCTTTCAATAGATACTTGACTAATGAATAAAAAAAAGGTGCAAGCTGAAAATAAGCATCCTTAATCCGTTAGAACTCCTTTTGCATTTTACCATAGTATGATGCTCGTTGCTCGTTTTATCAAATTCCTTTTTACATTCAAACATGCTACTCTTGTACCATACGTCCCAAAACTGATTTCCTCTTTTTTAATATATTTCAAAGCAAAATCAAGCCGTTCTAGGCTATTAAAAGTTAATACATCGCGTTTTGCTTTTTAAAGCACACATACTGTTTCGAGGTGAAAATGATGAAAAAATATGACGTCATCGTAATTGGTGGTGGCCCTTCTGGATTAATGGCTTCGATCGCAGCAGCCGAGCATGGAGCGACTGTGCTTCTTGTTGATAAAGGAAATAAACTCGGTCGAAAGCTAGCCATTTCTGGTGGTGGACGTTGTAATGTAACCAATCGCATGGAAATTCAAGATTTAATCGCTCACATTCCAGGAAATGGTCGCTTCATGCATAGTCCTTTCTCTGTTTTCAATAACGAAAATATCATTCAATTTTTCGAAGGGTTAGGTATTCAGCTTAAAGAAGAAGATCGGGGACGCATGTTTCCCGTGAATGACAAAGCAACCACGGTCGTTGAAACGTTACTAAACCAAGTCCGGAAACTAGGAGTTGACATTCGTATAAATACCGCGGTTAAAACAATTAACTATGATCAAGAAGCAGTGTCCGAAGTCGTTTTACAAAGCGGTGAACGTCTCCCAACTACTAGTGTTATTGTCGCAACTGGTGGGAAATCAGTGCCGCACACCGGCAGCACAGGCGATGGTTATCCATGGGCAGAAAAAGCCGGTCATACGATTACAGAGCTTTATCCAACTGAGGTGCCTATCACATCAAACGAGACATTTATCCGTGAGAAAACACTGCAAGGCTTATCATTACGAGACATTGAACTTTCCGTCTTTGATCCAAAGGGGAAAAAAATAAAAACTCATGATGGGGATATGATCTTTACTCACTTTGGTATTTCTGGTCCGGCTGCTCTTCGCTGTAGTCAATATGTGGTAAAAGCTTTAAAGAAATTCAAAACCAAAACCATTAAAATGGAAATAGACCTCTTCCCATCATTAACAGAAGAAGCTCTATTTCAACAATTATTAGCTAAAATAAAAGCTGAACCAAAAAAATCTTTAAAAAATCTTTTAAAAGGTTTTGCTACAGAACGTTTTTTACTTTTTGCTTATGACAAGCTTTCTATAGATAGCCAGGCTCAGGCATCAACGGTTACGCATGAGGTTCTACGTTCAATTGCTAATCTATGTAAGCATTTCTCTCTAGAGGCGAATGGCACGTTATCAATTGAAAAGGCTTTTGTAACAGGGGGAGGCATTTCGATTAAAGAGATAGAACCGAAAAGGATGCACTCAAAAAAGAAACAAGGACTGTTTTTCTGTGGAGAAGTTCTTGATATTCATGGCTATACAGGTGGGTATAACATTACAGTTGCTTTTTCCACAGGTTATACCGCCGGAAAATCAGCAGCAGAACAAGTCATCCACAATTAATATCCACATTATCCACAGATTTTGAGTTTATTTATATCTTTTCTGTCCAAATATCAAAATCATTGCAAATTCACTGTTTTATTCTGTGGATAGTTTTTTTATCCACAATGTTATACACAATATGAACAGGTAAAAAGGACCTGTGTACGGAGTCCTTTTTACAGTTTATTTCGACAATTCAGTATCATTAAGTACTTTATTAACGCATCCTGGTCTTCTTCTGTAAAACCAGTAGTTCGATCGACCCGAAATTCATGACCGACGCCTTCTGTGTAAACATCCTTTAATTCAGGAACGGCAAGATTTGTTTGAATCACTTTTTGTCTAAGGTCTTTATCAATAAGCGCTTTTAGACTGTTATAAGGATCTGGTAGCTTTCCTTTCATTAACGTGCCCGGAATTCAAGTTATTTCTCTTGATCTTTTCCAACCGCAACTCCCCGTCGTGAAGATATGGGGCCGTTATTTCAAGACCAATTAAGCCTTTTACTTTATAACCACCATTTGTTCGAATGGAATAAGCGGGATTTTGTGCTTCAACTTCTTCAGGAGAAAGATAAATCCCCATTAAGTCATAGGCAATCTGCTCCTCAAAATCTGTTCTATACTCATTCACAATTTGATAATCATAAGACACATAAGCGTAATCAGATTTAATTAGTTTCCAACTAAAGAACAAGATCACAATAATGGCTAGACTTATAAAAAGTATTTTTAATTTCCTCACGGGTAAAACCTTCTTTTCCTGCACGTAAACCATTAGGATAAAAAGAATGTTAAAAACATCAAGAATCCATTTTTAAGTACATGGAAATAGTAAAGGCCAATTAAGCAAACATGTTAGAGTATCTAATTTGCTTATTACTTGTGATAAAGTCAGAAATATTATAGGAGCCTCTGCATCTTATCAGGAACCTTTTTTACAACCAATAGAAAAAAAGCAGACCCATTCTCACGAGAATGAATCTGCTACATTTACCTTATCCCACCACGATATTCACTAGCTTGCCCGGAACCGCGATAACTTTACGAATCGTCTTTTCACCAATCGCACTTAATACTTTCTCGTCTTGCTTTGCAATCTTTTCCATTTGCTCACGAGTGGCATCTGTTGGGATCACTAATTTGGCTTTTACTTTTCCGTTGATTTGAACAACCACTTCTACTTCATTTTCCACTAGTAAAGCTTCATCAAAGGTAGGCCAAGCCTCATAACTAATTGTTCCTGAGCGCCCTAACTTTTCCCATAACTCCTCAGCCAAATGTGGAGCAATCGGGGCAAGCATTTTAACAAATCCTTCCATCAATTCCTTTGGTAACACTTCTTGCTTATAGCCCTCGTTAATGAACACCATCATTTGTGAAATCGCAACATTAAAGCGAAGCTCTGTCATATCGTCCGTTATTTTTTTCACTGATTGATGATAGACACGTGTAAAGCCTTCTGAACCGGCTTTATCTTGGATTTGTGAGTTCAATTGACCTGTTGCTTCATCAACAAATAACCTCCATACACGATCAAGGAAACGACGAGCTCCATCTAAACCACCCGTCGACCAAGCGATTGAACCGTCTAACGGGCCCATAAACATTTCATATAACCGCAATGTATCAGCACCATGGCTTTCTACAACATCGTCAGGGTTAACAACATTCCCTTTCGACTTACTCATTTTTTCGTTGTTTTCTCCAAGAATCATTCCTTGGTTAAATAATTTTTGGAATGGTTCTTTTGTTGGGACAACACCGATATCATAAAGAAACTTATGCCAGAAACGAGCATATAACAAGTGAAGAACTGCATGCTCCGCCCCGCCGATATAAATATCAACAGGAAGCCATTTTTTAATTTTTTCTGGATCAGCAAGTGCTTTTGTATTTCTAGGATCAATAAAACGAAGGTAATACCAGCAACTGCCAGCCCATTGCGGCATTGTATTCGTTTCACGACGTCCTTTTTTTCCTGTTTCAGAATCAACGACTTCTACCCAACTTTTTTCATTGGCTAGCGGAGACTCTCCTGTGCCAGATGGTCTGATTTCCTGCATTTTTGGCAATGCAAGTGGAAGCTCACTCTCTGGCACGGTTGTCATCGTACCATCTTCCCAATGAATAACAGGGATCGGTTCCCCCCAGTAACGTTGACGGCTAAACAACCAATCACGAAGGCGATATGTCACTTGCTTCTTCCCGTAGTGATTTGCTTCGAGCCAATCAATCATATTACGAATAGCTGTATCTTTATCAAGCCCGTTTAAAAAATCGGAGTTCACATGCTCTCCATCACCCGTATAAGCCTCTGTTTCGATATCCCCGCCTGCCACAACTTCTTGTATCTTTAAGTCAAATACTTTAGCAAATTCATAGTCACGCTCATCATGAGCAGGAACAGCCATAATCGCTCCAGTTCCGTAACTAACTAGAACGTAATCGGCAATCCAGATTGGAATACGTTCTCCATTTACAGGGTTAACCGCAAAAGCTCCGGTAAAGATGCCTGTTTTTTCTTTAGATAATTCAGTACGCTCTAAATCACTTTTAGCGGCAACCTTCGCTTTGTATGTATCTACTTGCTCTTGCTGCTCAGCTGTCGTGATCACGTCCACAAGTTTATGTTCAGGAGCTATTACCAGGTAGGTCGCACCAAAAAGCGTATCTGGGCGTGTTGTAAACACTTTTACATCTTCTTGATCATGTCCGTCTACCTTAAACGTAACTTCTGCTCCTTCAGATTTCCCAATCCAGTTACGTTGCATATCTTTAATGCTTTCAGGCCAATCAAGATCTTCAAGATCTTCTAGCAAACGATCGGCATACGCTGTAATTTTCAACATCCATTGCTTCATTGGACGGCGTTCTACTGGATGGCCGCCACGCTCACTCTTGCCATCAATTACTTCTTCATTGGCCAGAACCGTTCCAAGTGCTGGACACCAGTTAACAGCAACCTCATCAATGTAAGCTAAATCCTTTTCAAAAAGCTTGGTGAAAATCCATTGCGTCCATTTGTAGTACTCCGGATCAGTCGTATTAATTTCACGGTCCCAATCATAAGAAAAGCCTAGATCTTTAATTTGTCGGCGAAACGTATTGATATTCTTTTCCGTAAATTCAGCTGGGTCATTTCCTGTATCGAGTGCATATTGCTCAGCAGGTAATCCAAATGCATCCCACCCCATCGGATGCAGCACATTATACCCTTGCATTCTTTTCATACGTGATAAAATATCAGTTGCTGTATAGCCTTCTGGATGACCAACATGAAGACCGGCCCCAGAAGGATACGGGAACATATCTAGCGCGTAAAACTTCGGTTTATTTTCGTCCTCAGTCGTACGGAACGTTTTATTTTCTTCCCAATACTGTTGCCACTTTTTTTCGACTTGTACATGTGAAAATGACATCTTTTCCATCCTCCTATAGTTAACCCTTTGTTCAAATGGTGATTTAATAGAGCTAGTCCTGAAGAAAAGATAAAAACAACCTATCCTTTTATCTTCTCGGTCATACAAAAAGACTCCCACCCCTAACAAGATTGTTAGGGACGAGAGTCATCTATACTTCCCGCGGTACCACCCACATTAATGAATTTAATCATTCGCTCTTCACGTGTAACGTTCGTGACCCGTTGAAAGATAATTCTCTCAAAACTCCAAGGCGAGTTCGTCATAGTTGTTCGACTGACTTGCACCAACCGTCAGCTCTCTAGTTTCCCAAATATGAGTACTACTCCTTTTCTACGTCAGCATATGAACTTACTTGTTATTTTAGGGATTCAAACCCTCACTGTCAAGCAGGCTAACCACCAACTGATACTTCTTCTTCTTTTCGGTTGAATTGTTTTAACCGTTTAGTCGTAGATAAATAAAACAGCAATAGTAAATCCAAACAAAATTATTAGCAGCAAATCAAAAGCTCTCAGCCATTGCAATGTTTTAAGTCGATCCGAGTGGTTTTCTCGGATCGACGCGCAGTGAGTGAAGCCATTGCAACTCCGCATTAGTATCAATCAACCAATAATTCACGTTAACAGCCGAAGACGTCTTAGAAGATCTCTCACTATTTGCAATCTCTTTCTTTCGTAACACCTTAATAAAGTACTTTTTTGAAGATTCTTTTTCAGACGTGCTACAATAAAAGTAGATCAATGACAGAAGTTAAGATAGAAAGGCGAGATCAATGAGCATAGCTAATTTCGGAGAAAAACGTTATTATTCTTGGAATCATTATTTGAAAAATCATTTTGGCGAAAAAGTATTTAAGGTACCTCTTGATGCTGGTTTTGATTGTCCAAATCGTGACGGCAATGTCGCACATGGTGGATGTACATTTTGTAGTGAAAGAGGATCAGGAGATTTTGCTGGAGATCGACGGGATGATCTTGTTACACAATTTAATACGATTAAAGAACGTATGCATAAAAAATGGAAAACTGGAAAATATATCGGTTACTTTCAAGCCTATTCAAATACGTATGCACCTGTCGAAACATTACGAGAATATTTTGAAGTGATCTTACAGCAAGAAGGGGTTGTTGGTCTTTCGATTGCAACGAGACCTGACTGCCTTCCAGACGACGTCATTGACTATTTAGCTGAACTTAACAAACGAACGTTCTTATGGGTTGAACTTGGTTTGCAAACGGTCCATGAGAGAACAGCTCTACTCATCAATCGCGCTCATGATTATCAATGCTATAAGGAAGGTGTAGAAAAGCTTAGAAAACATGGTATTAATGTTTGTGCCCATATTATTAATGGCCTCCCACTTGAGGACCATAAGATGATGATGGAAACCACTCAAGAAGTCGTGAAGTTGGATGTTCAAGGAATTAAAATCCACCTTCTTCATTTATTAAAAAAAACGCCAATGGTGAAACAGTTTGAAAAAGGACTGGTTGAATTGATGAGTCAAGAAACTTATATTAGTCTTGTTGTTGATCAATTAGAAGTGTTACCCCCAGAAATGGTCATTCACCGCTTAACCGGAGATGGGCCTGCTGATATTATGATTGGTCCGATGTGGAGCATGAATAAGTGGAGTGTTCTTAATGGAATTGAATCTGAACTTTTGAGGCGCGATAGTTGGCAAGGAAAATTCTATATAAAGGAGCCATTAAACCAATGAAAATATACGGTGTTTTACCTTTTGCCCGTTTCCTATTAGAACAAGCCATTCAAGCTGGTGATATTGCTGTCGATTGTACGGTAGGAAATGGTCATGACACTCTTTTTCTCGCAAATCTAGTAGGGGAAGACGGATTGGTTTATGGATTTGATATTCAAGAACAAGCGATAGCAGCTACAACTAGTCGATTACAGGAGCATCATGTTTTATCAAGAGTAGAACTTATCCAAAGAGGACACGAGAACGTACGTCAGGTGATTTCAAAACTGGATTACAGGCGCTTAAAAGGAGCCATTTTTAATTTGGGCTTTTTGCCAGGAGGAGATAAATCCATTGTCACAACATACACCTCCACATTGGCCGCTGTTAGTGCCTTACTTGAAATGATGGCTCCTAGCGGTATCATCGTTCTTGTCATTTATCATGGACATGACGAGGGAAAGGAAGAGAAAAATCAGGTACTTTCTTTTGTTGAGCAAATTGATCAACGTCATGCACACGTACTCAAATATGAGTTTATTAATCAAGCAAACGATCCTCCTTTCATCATCGCAATTGAAAAGCGCTAATTTTTGACAAATCAAAAAAAAGCGTCGAAAATATAGAAAAATTAATTTATTAAGGGGAATAACTATGACTTTGCTAGATAATGTATTGGCTCACAACCAAAAGTTTGTGAATGATAAACAATATGAGGGCTTCCAAACAACCAAGTATCCTGACAAGAAAGTAGTCATCTTTACCTGTATGGACACACGGCTCTCTCAGCTACTTCGATCTGCTATGGATATCAATCACGGCGATGCCAAATTCATTAAAAATGCCGGGGCTGTTATCTCACATCCATTTGGAAGTGTTATGCGTAGCATTCTTTTGGCTGTCTATGAACTAAAAGCAGAGGAAGTTATGGTTGTGGGACATCACAACTGTGGAATGGCTGGATTGGAATCAGATGGCATTGTCAAAAAGGCGAAAGAAAGAGGAGTTAGTTTAAAAACCATTGAAACACTAGAGTTCGCAGGAATTGATATTAAATCATTTCTGACTGGCTTTAATAATGTCGAAGAAAGTGTTAGAAATAGTGTGAAATTGATAAAAAACCACCCCCTACTCCCAGATACGATTCCAGTCCATGGACTCGTAATCTCTCCTGATACTGGATCTTTAGATCTAATTGTTGATGGATATGGTACAAAAAGCACCGTGAATGATGTTAAGTAGTTCCGTTTTTGTGGAGAAACACAAGAAATAACATCTCATGAAAATAGCCAGTTTTACAAAAATAACGGATTGTATGTCCGCTAACCATCAGTCAACGCCCTTTATTTAATAGGGGGCGTATCTTAAATATGATATATGAGCTTGGATTAAAATAATAATCCAAGCGCTTTTGTCTGCTAATTGTTTTGTTATTTCACTCGTTATTTATACTTTTCTTTTACTTTTTCTCCACATTATCGGAACTACTTAGAATGATGTTAGGTTACTTTTTTGCGATTTCTTCTAAACATCCACCTATTTAAAAAGAAAAGAAGGGTTGGCAATCCGCCCATCTTGATCATTTGTTTTGATTTCTTTTTTAAATCCTTATCACCTTGCACTTTTTCATCGGCAATATAGATGGCAATGATCCCACGAATAATCATCCGGTGAAACTGTGGGTCAGGCAATTTTGCAATATATTCTTCTGCTTTTTCGACAAAGAATCGAAAACGCTCAATCATATGTTCTTCATTTTCATAATAAAATAAAAAGTTCAATTCATCATCTGCAATGTCTTCTTCTTGATCAATGAAATAATCGAGTAAAATATGTACGCCTTGAAGCCAAGGATAATAACCATCCTTCAATACTTTTGCTGTTTCCTCTGTTAAATTTGCTTTGGTTGCGTAAGTCGCTTGTGCGTAAATTCCTAAAGTCGATGCGGTACAAGCTGAAAACTCAAACCATGTCATCTCAGGAACTTTATGCTGATGTTTGGCAAACCATTTTTCTAACCGCGGGATACGTTCTTCTTTTATTACATGTTTATGTACTTGTAAATCGCCATAGTAACCACTTAATTCAAGCATTCCTGTCTGTACTTTTTCAAAAGATGGGAAGGTGATCAGAATATCTTGACATGTTTTTACTAAAGCATGTAAATACCCGCCATCTTCTTGCTCTTTTCGATATTGATAATAATTTTTCAAACTTGCTCCTGGAGTTAACGCATCAATCAATGCTTGATGCAGTGATCTGAAATCATTTGGATCTAGAGACGGACTCTGATCACAGAGATTATCAAGATAATCACATGTAATCTGATAAGCAATAATGAATTGAATGAGATCATCAAAGCGGTCTCTTGCAACTAAGCCAAACACACCTCCACCCTCACAATGAAACTTCTTTTTTTGAATGGCATCAAGAGCCTGTGAACGTAATTCAAGGTCTGGAATCGTTTGAGCTAATTGATCCCATCGATTAAAATAACGATGAACCGTCGGGATCACCTCACGATAAATATTATACAATAAAGGGATTGGCTTGGTCGGGACAGTCAACATTTCTCCTCCTCCGTACTTCCATCATTATACCTTAGCACAATCATTATTTGCAGACAATCAAAGATACAGCTCTTCATGCACACTTTCCAAGGTGAAATGAACCTAAGGCACTAGTAAGTTAACAAAACCAATCGCATAACGGAAAACATCCTCACGCTCCGGTTCATTAAACACTTCATGGAACAACCCATCCCATTCTTTATAAAACTTTTCCGTTGACGCGATATCATCAAACCATGTTCGAACCTCAAGTTTATCGACTAAATGATCGTCACCCGCTTGCAAAACAAGGATAGGAAGGTTTGGAAACTTCTCTGGATACCTTAGTGCGATTCTCATTGCTTTTGTTAACTCCTGATACCATCTTGCTGACACTTTCGTCACCCGTAACTCATCTCTTAAATAGAGTTCACGTATTTCTTCATTACGTGTAGACAGCTCAGAGCGTATCCCAGTGTTTGAACTAAAAGTAGGGACGATACGATGAATTAATTTTGATGCTAAGTCTTTTGATTTTGCAGGTGGTTGACTGAGTCCTAAACAAGGCGATGATAAAATCACTCCTTTTATTAAAGCTGCATTTCTTTCCATTAACATTCGAATGACCACTAGCCCTCCCATACTATGTCCAAGTAAAAATACTGGTAATCCTTTTGTACGAGCTTCTTCTAGCCATTCTTCAACTTGATCTAAGTACTGACTAAATGAATGGATATGTCCTCTTCTTCCCCTCGTCTTTCCTTGACCAGGTAGATCTCCCATCACAACATCAAACCCATGCTCATTCCATTTCTCAGCAAGCCATTGGTACCTCAAGTGATGCTCTCCTGCGCCATGAACAACGACAATGACTCCTCTTGGTTCAGCTACTTCCCATTTCCACATACAGCAACTCCCCTTTGATGAAAATTTTAAAAGAGAACACGACTAGCAATTTTTACGTTAAAATAAGTATAGCGATTTTTTGATCAAACGAAAAGGATGTGGACTTTATGATTTATCGATATCTAGACAAATTTCCAACAATTGCTGAAAGTGCCTTTATTGCCGATGGAGTAACTATAACTGGGGATGTGAAAATTGGGGAAGAATCAAGCATTTGGTTTCAAACTGTCATCCGTGGAGATGTATCTCCTACTCTTATCGGAAACCGCGTAAACATTCAAGATCAATCGATGCTACATCAAAGTCCAAAATATCCTTTGATAATTGAGGATGATGTAACTGTAGGCCATCAAGTCATGCTCCATAGCTGCACAATTCGAAAACAGGCGTTAATTGGAATGGGTTCGATTGTTCTTGATGGAGCAGAAGTTGGAGAAGGTGCCTTTATTGGCGCCGGCAGTCTTGTCCCACCAGGGAAAAAGATCCCGCCAAATACTTTAGCCTTTGGTCGACCAGCAAAAGTGGTTCGAGAATTGAATGAAGAGGACCTGCTCGACATGGCCCGCGTTCGTCGAGAGTATGTAGAGAAGGGCCAGCATTATAAACAGATAATGCAAGAAGCGAAGAAAAAAAGTTAATTACTTTGAATAACATTGATTATTATTATCAATAATAAAAATAAAAGTACGAGAGATTGTGGTAGCAACCTCTCGACTTTTCAAATTAATGTTGTGGTTCAAACGTTTTACAATCAGTTTCTTCTTGGTTGTCCGCTTCTTTACCCGTATGGCTAACTACGTAAATTTTATCAGCTTCACATTGATTACCATTTGCCCAATATACACAGTTATTTACTTCACATAATACATCTTGTGCCATTTGAGTCACCTCCTCTTCCTTTTATTTTGACCAAATGGAGATAAAACCATACAAAAAATGAACCTACATTGGAGGGCACTGAAAAAAAGACGATTTCCACCTTTTTCAATGCCCTTTCTACATGGGCCCTTTTTTGTATGGATTTTATTAACAGATATATTCGGACGGTACCGTTCTGAAATCTATGCGTCACTGACTCTCTACGTCAGATCGAAATTTTATATATCACTTATTTTACCCTTTTTTCACCAGCAATCGTAAACCTCATTTCGATCCCATCTAAATAAACACCATATCGAACACAATCTATTTCCGAGAACTCGCATATAACGACGAAATACGAAAGAAGCAGACTCATCGATGAGTCTGCTTCTTTATATTAATTATTGACCTGCTTGCTCTTTTAATGCAGCTGCCTTATCTGTTTGTTCCCAAGGCAGTTCAACATCTGTACGACCAAAGTGTCCATAAGCAGCTGTTTGCTTGTAAATAGGACGACGAAGGTCAAGCATTTTGATGATACCAGCTGGACGTAGATCAAAATTGTCACGTACTAATGTAACTAATGACTCTTCTGATACTTTCCCCGTTCCAAACGTATCAACAGAAATCGAGACAGGACGAGCTACACCAATGGCATAAGCTAATTGAACCTCACACTTATCAGCAAGACCTGCAGCAACGATATTTTTAGCCACATAACGAGCTGCGTATGCACCAGAGCGATCCACTTTCGTTGCATCTTTACCTGAGAATGCCCCTCCACCGTGACGAGCGTAACCACCGTATGTATCTACGATAATTTTACGTCCAGTAAGACCCGCATCTCCTTGAGGTCCACCAATTACAAACCGACCTGTTGGATTAATAAAATACTTGGTATCTTCGTCAATCAACTCTTTAGGTACAACTGGGTTGATGACGTACTCTTTTAAGTTGCGTTGAATTTGCTCAAGTGCTACTTCTGGGTGATGTTGCGTTGAGATAACAATTGTATCTACACGCAATGGTTTTCCATTCTCATCATATTCAACTGTTACTTGTGTTTTGCCGTCAGGACGTAAGTATGGAAGGATTTCCTCTTTACGAACTTCCGTTAAACGACGCGCAATCTTATGGCTTAATGAAATCGGAAGAGGCATAAGCTCTTTTGTTTCATTATTTGCATAACCAAACATTAACCCTTGGTCTCCTGCACCAATTGCATCAATCTGTTCATCTGTCATTTGACCTTCTCGCGCTTCTAATGCTTGGTCAACACCTTGAGCGATATCAGCAGACTGCTCATCAATCGATGTTAACACAGCGCACGTTTCATAGTCGAAACCATATTTAGCACGAGTGTAGCCAATTCCCTTGATTGTTTCACGAACAATTTTAGGGATATCGACATAAGTACTTGTTGAAATTTCACCAGCTACTAATACTAAACCTGTTGTTACTGATGTTTCACACGCCACACGCGCATTTGGATCATTTGTTAAAATCGCATCAAGGATTGCATCTGAGATTTGATCACAAATTTTATCAGGATGCCCTTCTGTCACAGACTCTGACGTAAACAAACGACGGCTTTTAAATTCTGTCATTCTACAATTTCCTCCTTTAAACACTACTACATTCTTAGCATGTGTCTTTCTTTGAGACGGCACTCATGTCCCACCGAATGGGAAATACCTTCCTGTACAGCGTATAAACGATAAAAACCCTAATCCATTAGAGGAAAAGGGTTGAATGTTTACCTTTAGCCTCTTATCGTTCAAGGCAAATGCCTTGCAGGTTAGCACCTTTTCACTCATGGCTACGAGTGTTGGTTGCTGGGCTTCTTCGGGCCTGTCCCTCCGCCTACTCAGGATAAGAGTATCCGTTCGACGCATATCATAACGCACATGTCGATTACTGTCAACCTGTTCACCCTAACAAGTGCCAAATTATCACAGTTTAATTTCTAAAAATCACTAACCCTATAACGGATAAAGAGATATCTTGCTTTATTGATTAGGATCATCAAAAGATTTAAATACATGTGATGATCCACTCGCTTTGTTTAAACCTAACTTGAACATTGTAAATTTAGTATCTCTAACAAAAACACTTTTCATTCTATATTAATAGGGCGTATCATTTCTTTGAGTGGGCGGGTTGTCTTGATTCCGGCGACGCTCTTCTTCTTTACGTAAACGTTTCTGTTCTTCTTCCTGTTCTAACCGGGCTTCTTCTCTTATCTGCATTCTCATTAATTCATTTTGGTTGTCTCTAGGCTTTACTTGGCTATACACCCCACTTGCCATTAAACCAATAATAAGTGCCATTAAGACCTGTTCCCCCCACTCTCTAGGAATAAACCAAAGAATACCAGCTATACCTAATGCTAAAAGAGCTCGATACTTTTTTTCTACATCAAATGCATTCCCAATCACGGTAACTAAAGCTGCTACTACAGCTGAAACGGTCGCAAGATCTAGCATTGATACTTGATCCACACAGAACGCCTCCTTATTCCTTTTACCTACATCGTATGCAAGAAGTCGATTTGAGGAACAAAACACAATATAAGGGTAAGTTGAAGACTTAAAAAACATAGGTTACGATTCCATTCTTTACCGATTGATGTCCCTATGAAATCTACTTTTTCCCTATTTCAACTAAACAAATTGTATAATTTACTTATTATCTGCACTACTTTCTGCATGACTTATGATTTTTTCATCTTTCTCCACGAACTTTTTGTCACTTTATGCATCTGTCTAAAAATCATTGAGTCACTTTCGTAAACTTCCGCATCACTTCCATGAATAAAGCGTCTCTCTTAGAAGAAACTCTTAGGTAAACGTATTTTTTCAAAAGAACATGTCACCATTAAAAAAGTTCAACAATAGTATAGACTATTAAAGTTAATGTGTTATACTAATAAACAAGAATTATAAATTATTGATAACTAATACATGTTAATGGAAAGGGTTTTGCGACAATGAAAACGATTAGCCTACAATCGGAGTTAGAGAATTTAGTGTTAGAGGATAACGTTCAACTTAATTTACCCATCTCTTCTCTCATCGAAAAAGCTTTAATGCGAGGAGAAGGAAACCTAACGTCAACAGGTGCACTAAATGTTGAAACAGGTGCCTATACAGGACGTTCCCCTAAAGACAAATTCATTGTCAATGAATCTAGTATTACCGACAAAATTGAATGGGGTCCTGTTAATCAACCGATTGAAAAAGATGTATTTACTGCGCTTTACCAAAAAGTGATAGGGCATTTAGGAACAAAAGAGGAACTTTTCGTTTCAGATGGCTTTGCTGGTGCTGACCAATCATACCGTTTGCCATTAAAAGTCATAAACGAATTTGCTTGGCATCAAATCTTTGCTCGTCAATTGTTTATTCGTCCAACTGGATTAGAAGATAAAAAGCAAGATAACGCCTTCACGATTATTTCTGCACCTACATTTAAAGCAGATCCTATCATTGACGGCACACGTTCAGAGGCATTTGTCATTATTTCTTTTGAAGAAAGAGTCGTTTTAATTGGTGGTACAGAATATGCAGGTGAAATGAAGAAATCAATCTTTTCAGTGATGAACTTCTTATTACCGGAACAAGATGTCCTTTCTATGCACTGCTCTGCTAATGTTGGAAGCGAAGGTGATGTTGCTCTATTCTTTGGCTTGTCTGGAACTGGAAAAACAACACTATCAGCTGATCCAAACCGCTCTTTGATTGGAGATGACGAACATGGTTGGTCAGGTAACGGCGTTTTCAATATTGAAGGCGGTTGCTATGCTAAATGCGTCAATCTTTCCGAAGAAAAAGAACCACAAATTTGGAATGCCATTCGCTTTGGTTCTGTTTTAGAAAATGTTGTTGTGAATCAGCAAACGGGGCAACCTGATTTTGATGATATTTCATTAACTGAAAATACGCGTGCAGCTTATCCAATTGAGTTAATCCCGAATGCACTAACACCAAGTGTCTCAGGACATCCAAATACGATTATCTTCCTTACAGCAGATGCATTTGGAGTATTACCTCCTATTAGCAAGCTGACAAAAGAACAAGCTATGTACCACTTTTTATCTGGTTACACAAGTAAGCTTGCGGGAACGGAGCGTGGCGTTACCTCTCCAGAGGCGACTTTCTCCACTTGCTTCGGTGCACCTTTCCTTCCTCTGCCAGCAGCACGTTATGCTGAAATGTTAGGAGAAAAAATCGACCAGCATGATGTTAATGTTTACCTTGTAAACACTGGTTGGTCTGGTGGTGCTTATGGGGTTGGAAACCGGATGAATTTAAAATATACTCGTGCTATGGTTCAAGCCGCTTTAACAGGTGAGTTACGTTCCGTAGAAACGGTTACAGATGATATATTCGGTCTACACATTCCTGTTCATTGCCCTGGTGTTCCTGACCATGTATTACAACCTCGTGATACGTGGGAAGATAAAAATGCATACGATGTCAAGGCTAAAGAGTTAGCAACTAATTTCAAAGATAACTTTTTGAAATTTGACGTTGTCAGTGAGCAAATTAAGAATGCAGGTCCAAAATGATTTAGGTCATTATTAAGAGAAAGCTAGCCGCTGCGTAAAAGCAGTAGCTAGCTTTTTTTAGCAAGACATAAGCGCGGTGTATAACCCTCTCCTATTAATAACTAAAGACTTCATCCCATGACTGTGTTAGAGTTTGATGATCTTGTTTAACATAAGGAAAACGCATTTTGCAATTTTCTAATCAAAACCCGCGATCTAAAGGAAAAGTTGGAACAGCCCTTTCATATTAGGGCCAATATATGATTTGTAAATTGACTTTTCGCTAAAAAATGAGCAAGTCTTTGTAACATTCTGCTTTTTTTTTCGTGAAGTTGTTCTAGTGAACTTACGAAAGAGAATGATCATCTTATAGAGCTTGTTCAAAAAGGGCGGTCTTCCCTTTTTGAACAAGCTCGAAGCAATGAGCGAAGCCACTGCAATGTTTTAAGTCGATTCGAGTGGTTTTCTCGGATCGACGCGCAGTGAGTGAAGCCATTGCAACGCCGCATTAGGAAGAGAGGATACTAAAGGTTTAAAAAGAGCGGTCTTTTTGAATAAGCTCTTATAATGTTTTATAAAAAAATACTTTGATCAGACCAAAACCTTTAAAGAAATGTATTATAATAAACCTACATTTGGGCTAATAGTGAAAAGGAGTGTTTGTCATAAACCGCTTTGTGAATTGGCTTACTGTCTGCGATAATCGCATGTTTCTAATCGTAAACAAGCAGTGGCGATGCCGCCTTTTTGATTTTTCCTTACCGAAAATCACACATCTTGGGGGAGCTCCTTTTTGTTTAACGTTGCTTTTTCTTCTCATGATCTTATTTTCGAATTCTTTACGTTATTCAGCTTTTGTTGCACTGCTATCCATTGTGGCAAGTCAAGTTACGGTTCAACTCATTAAAAAGTTTTCTTGTCGCAAACGACCTTATATAATTCTACCTGATGTTTATACATGCTCAAACCCGCTAAAAGATTATTCTTTTCCCTCTGGTCATACAACTGCCGCCTTTTCTATAGCCATTGTTTTTGCATACTATTACCCATGGCTATTACCTACTCTACTACCACTTGCTATACTTGTTGGCTTGTCTAGAATGTATCTAGGTTTACATTACCCAACAGATTGCATCATTGGTGCACTCATAGGATCGATTAGTTCCCTTGTAGCCATACTAATATTTTCTCACTAAAAACTTCCTGTCCCACACTATGAAGTGTAGGACAGGATCTGGCTGTTGTTCTACTGTCATCTAATGGGATGTTTTTTATGTAACTAATCGTGCTTCCAGTCATATCTTGCAACTGCAAAGTTAACTATCGCTAGTATGTCTCCCAAACCCACAGCCCCAACTAGCTTCAACATTTCTCTTATTTTTCATCCAATGTGCTGCTTCTGCAAGAATTCTTCGTTGCTCTGATACCGGAAAATGGTGTGAAAATTCATCAAAATACCAACACTCTACCTCACGTTCTGCAAGCTTACATCCCTGCTCTAACAAATAAGCATGCTGGAGTGAAACATGCTCATCTTTACCACCATGAATAATTAAGACGTTTGCCTGCATTACCTTCAGGTAATGCAACGGAGTTCTCCATCTATACCGATTCGGATACTTAGCAGGTGTTCCCCCAATCACGCGCTTCATCATCCTTCTTAAATCCACTCTTTCTTCATAAGTAAGAATCATATCAGTTACTCCATTCCAGCAAGTCACCGTTGCCGTTTCAGGTCTCGCTTGAGCTGTTAAAAGGGCCATTACCCCACCTCTTGAGAAACCAAGAACATGCATAGAACTTCGATCCACTTTTTCAAGGCTAGCTAGCACATCAAAAGCTGAAAAAGCATCTTCTCTATCATCCCCACAAAAATCTTCCCGGCCTTGTCCACCCTTGTTACCTCGATAAAAAGGTGCAACTACAACCATTCCTTCTGCCGCCCATTGTATCACCCGCTGAATCCGAACCATTCCAACATTTTTTATACCACCACGTAAATACAGCAGCCCTGGTAACTTCTCTTCCCATTCTGGGATTGCCATATATGCTTTCACCTTTAACCCGTCACTTAAATATGTAATTAAATAAAGATGAATTCGTGGATGGGGGGATGGAATTCTTTGTTTTTCAATTAAGCTTTTCATTCAATACTATCCTTTCATCATTGTTTCATAAAATACCTCCAGCATTTGATGTGTGAGCCTTTCTACCTGTTTGTTACCGAATCGATTAACATGATTAATAGGCAAACAAATTGGGCAAACACACATTTTCCTATCTTTACATACACTATCACAAAACATTATTAAAATTTAGGAGATGAATACTTTGAAAGTTGTAAAGAAAGCTTTTCTTATGCTCTTATCACTCATTGTCATACTTGCCATTAGTGCTTGTTCATTTGGAGGAAGCGCCAAAGAAACCATTCGCGTTTCCGAAGTGACACGGTCCATTTTTTACGCTCCCTTTTACGCAGCTATTTCACAGGGTTTCTTTGAAGAAGAAGGAATTGACCTTGAGTTAACAACCACTTGGGGTGGCGATAATACAATGACTTCGCTGTTATCTGGAGGAGCTGATGTCGCTTTAGTAGGCGCAGAAACATCCATTTATGTTTATGCGCAAAAAGCTACAGATCCCCCGATTAATTTTGCGCAATTAACACAAACAGATGGTACGTTTCTTGTCTCACGTGAAAAACTCGATTCTTTTGACTGGGAAGATCTAAAAGATAGCACATTCCTTGGACAGCGCACAGGTGGGATGCCACAGATGGTGGGTGAACATGTAATCAAACAACATGGTATTGATCCACATCTAGATTTAAACCTGATCCAGAATATTGATTTCGGAAACATTCCAAGCGCATTTGCTTCAGGAACTGGCGATTTTGTTCAACTGTTTGAACCGCAAGCTTCTTTATTTGAAAACGAAGGGATCGGTCACATCGTTGCTTCTTTTGGAACTGAATCTGGTACCGTCCCTTACACGGTCTTTATGGCAAAACAAAGTTACATCAATGAAGAAGCAGAAAAACTAATGGCATTCACTCGGGCTTTAACGAAAGCACAACTATGGGTGGATGAACAGCCAGTAGAAGTAGTTGCAGAAGCAATCGTTGACTTTTTTGAGGACACGGATGTCGAACTGGTTGCTCAAGTAATTGAACGTTATAAGTCTCAAGGCTCATATGCTACTTCTCCGCTTCTTCAGCCTGATGCTTGGGAGAATTTACAGCTCATTATGGATGAGGCTGGTGAGCTTCCTCAGCAAGTTGATTACAGCGAATTAGTGAATACGTCTATTGCTGAGAGTGTACTAAAATAGGAGGCAGAAAGCTATGTCCACATTAACATTAACGAATGTCTCAATGGGATACGTCACAAAACGTGAAGCTACCTTAGCATTGGATTCAATCTCACTTACAGTTGAAGATGGAGAGTTTGTATCCATCCTCGGTCCAAGTGGCTGCGGAAAAACGACGTTACTTTCAATCATTGCCGGTCTTCTTACTCCAACATCTGGTCATATTACCATTGGAGACCAAGAAATTAAAAAAACCAACACGTCGATGGGTTATATGCTCCAACAAGATTATCTATTCCCTTGGAGAACAATTGAGGATAATTTAATGCTTGGTCTAAACATAAGGAGATCGTATAGTGAATCGACAAAACGCGAAGCTTTAAACTGGTTGCAGCAACTCGGGCTTGGAGACAAAAAAGATTTATATCCGAATCAATTGTCTGGAGGGATGCGACAACGAGTTGCTCTTGTTCGTATGCTTGCCACTAATCCTTCCCTTATGTTGCTAGATGAACCATTTTCAGCTCTCGATTACCAGACAAAATTAAAATTAGAAGATCTTGTTTTTCAAACGTTAAAATCCGAGAAAAAAACAGCGGTACTAGTAACTCATGATATTGGTGAAGCCATTGCCATGTCTGACCGCGTCGTCTTGCTGTCACCAAGGCCTGGACGGATTTACAAAGTATTTGAAATTCCAAAAGACATAGCGAATATTTTACCATTCGAAGCCAGACAGCATCAACATTTTAATGAACAATTTCAGATTATTTGGAAGGAGATGGAGAGCCTTGCAACAGCAACTTGAATCGTTACATCAAGAATATATCACCGCACTTAAGCGAGAACGAAGACGTGTTCTGACTGTTCAGCTTGGAATCTTACTCTCCTTCTTTTCTTTTTGGGAGCTTGCAGCCAGGCAACATTGGATTGACCCTCTTTTATTTAGTATGCCGTCTAGAGTATGGGACCTTTTGTATACACGAATAAGTGACGGTTCTTTATTTACACATGCTTCTGTCACCTTATTTGAAACCTTGCTTGGCTTCATGCTAGGGACTGGAATCGGAACCGTTCTTGCCGCTGTGTTATGGTGGTCTCGCTTCATTTCAAAAGTACTTGACCCCTATTTAGTTGTGCTAAATTCTATGCCAAAAGTGGCACTCGGGCCCATTCTAATCGTTGGACTGGGACCAGGCTTTACTTCGATCATTGCAATGGGGGCTCTGATATCCATTGTCATTACAACAATGGTTGTTTATACGGCCTTTCGCGAAGTAGACCCAAACTACCTAACCGTCATGAATACATTCGGCGCTTCAAAAAATCAATCGTTTCGCTATGTAATTTTTCCCGCATCATTACCAACCATCATTTCCACTTTAAAGGTAAATGTCGGGTTAGCCTGGGTAGGTGTCATTGTTGGTGAATTCCTCGTCTCAAAACAAGGGCTTGGTTACTTAATTATCTACGGATTCCAAGTATTCAATTTCACATTAGTTATTATGAGTTTACTCATCATCGCAATCCTAGCAACATTTATGTATAAAGCTGTAGAACAAATGGAAAAACGCTTACTGAAACGATTTTAGAGATTTTTTAAAAAGGTTGCTCTTCACCTTTTTAAAAAGTCTCTAAGCACTAAAGCGGAGCCGCTGCCTTCTTTTAAGCCCACTCTAAGTGCACTTCTTAGAGTGGGCTTGCTGCGTGCAGAGCCAGTGCCAACTTCTTCCGAAAAACAATATCAAAAAACGGCTCTTCACCTTTTCAAAAAATCTCTAAGCCAATTACTAACTAAAGTAGTTGTTGTTTGGCTATCTGTTTTAGTGTATGAGGAAGTACCTCATCTTTCATCATAAAACTAAATGAGGGGTTCTCCTTTATATTAGCTGGTAATTCATCAAGTAAGATAGGTCCATCTGTTTCAAAATAAGTTGCTTTTTGTAATAAGGAGTTGATTTCAGCAAAAAAAATAGCTTTTTGAAAGAAGGGAGAACGATCACATTTCACTTCATACTGACCAATAAAGTGCAACGATTTGATAGTTGCTCCTGTTTCTTCCCAAACTTCACGTTCAGCTGCTTCTGTAATAGATTCTCCTTCTTCTACTTTTCCACCTGGGAATTCCCATCCTCTTGTAGAGTGGTTGGTTAACAACCACTTATCTAAATAACGACACACGACCCAGACATGCTTTGTCTCTAACAACCCTTCCTTTTTTTCAAATGTTAATCGTACTTCGCAGTTGTGAAAATCCTTAAATACATACATATCCTCAGCCTCTCCCCTAATTCCTTATCATCAGTATACCGATGAATTAAGAGAAACAAAACTCTTTAACCCCAAGTTGGTTTAATCGGATCCTCTGGTTTTATGGACAGCAGAACAATAAAAACAGCAATTACACACAAAATCGAATTTGAAAAAAACATAAGAAAATGAGAAGTTTTCATTAATACAGCAAAAATAGGTGGTCCCACAGCAACACCGAGAAAGCGCATGCTACTATACAAAGAAGAAATCGTTCCACGTTGTTCCATTTCAATTCCTTCTGTAACAAGTGCATCTAAACAAGGAAGAGCGATACCAATACCAACTCCACTTATGAAAATACACGTTAACAGTAAATAAATATCCTTTGAAAAAGATACGGTGAAAATGGCTAACGAAAGTATCGCTAAGCCAGTGACGGTAAACCACTTCATTTTTTGCTTATCTTGACCAATCACTTTCCCTGTAGCAAAGGAGGAAAAGCATAATGCGGCAAGAGGAATCGCTAAAATAATTCCTTTTTTTATTCCATCTATTTGATACTCATCTTCAAGCATCGTCGATAAATAAAAAAGAACACCGAATATGACAAGCATTAAGATTCCACCAATCGCAAAAACGGCATACAACCATCGACCCTCACGCCTAAAAATGACTTTGGTAGTTTTAATAAACTGATGAAATCCCACTACTTTACCACTCATTGGTGGAACTTTCACTAATAGAAGCATCGCAACAATTGAAATTAAGCATAAAATTGGAATCGAAAGAAGCGGCATATACCAAGCAATTAAAGCAAGAGCTGCACCTAAAATAGGACTTAACACTTTCCCCAACGTGTTGGCTGTCTCAATCATCCCTAAACCTTTACTCACTTCTTGTTGATTGGTATACATATCCCCAACCAATGGCAATACAATTGGCATCGCTCCAGCTGCTCCAACCCCCTGCAAAACACGACCCAGAATCATAATTCCATATGGATTTTCGATTTGCCAACCTGCAAAACCTGAAATAAACCCACCCAAACCGGCAATAATCAAAGATGGGATAATAACTTTTTTTCTGCCAATGTGGTCTGAAATATAACCAGCAATTGGAATGCAAAGAATGGCCACAATCGAGTAGACGGTTATAAGCATACTTACTTGAAATGAACTAATCCCAAGTTCCCTTTCAATTTTAGGTAACACCGGTATTAGCATTGAATTTCCTAATGTCATCACCAACGGTATTGAGGAAATCGAGAATATCGCCCACTTATCTTTTCCTTGCATGTAAGGCTCCCCCGTTCCTAACATAGAAATAATTACTCTGTTAGTATGATAAAGACTTTACGGAATATACCCTAAGAAAAGCGACGTTAGCTGTTTTTCTTAAAAGCATTGCGCAGAACTTCTGCTTTCTTTTAAGTCTAACGACAAGTGGGTTTCTTGTCCCTCAACGCGTAGCGTAAGGAGCCATTGCCCTTTTTCGAGTAGGCATTCACCCTTCATTAACCCATTCTGTATTTAATCGAATTTCAAAAAAACATCCACATAAATGGATGTTTTTCTATTACTGTAATTTATACAGTCCACTCTCTTGAATTGATCGATATATCGTTCCTAAAGCGGATTTAGGATGAGAGGCTAACGTTTCCATTTCATTTTTAAATTCTTGGATTAGCGCTTCACTAGAAAATCCTCGACTGACCAAGTCCTTTAACACATCTTCAATAATATCATCTTTCTTTAAAGCGAGCTTTGCTTCCAACAAAACGCTTATATTTTGTTCAGCTAACTCTGTTATATTTTGAACACTTGAAATCATAGCAGCCGGATGGTTATCTTTACTTGTAATGACAACATCGACTAATATATGTCCCTTTTGATTTTTAACGTCTTCGAAATACTTGAGATAATCTTGACTAATAACAGCCTCTATATACCACATCTTTTTGTCATTCTCCATGTTGATGATAAGACCGTCATCAATCGGAATCATTTTCTGATGAACGTTTCCGTTTTTTCCTTCAAGCAAACTGAGAGAATAGAGCTTAAAAGTTTTCATAATTAAACGCTCCTTTCCTTTTAATTCATTATAATCATATCCATGCCCAAATCACAAAAAAAAAAGATTTTCTAAAAAGCTCCATTATAAAAAAGCTTTCTTAGAAAATCTACAATGATTATTTATGAACTTTTAACCCTTCCGAAAAAAGATTCATAATGCTTTTCCTGAATCCATTTAATGAGTTCCACTTCTTCTATTACTAATTCTCTCCCAAGCTTACATTTACATTCATTGACAAGTTCCTCAAAAAGGTTTTCAATCTGCATAAAGTAAATGTCTCCTTTGTCGATTATTTCTATGTGTTTGATTGTGTGACTCAAACGGACTTTTCAAATGGTATGAACTTTTTTACGATCTAAGGTAATTCCTTCAACCACGTTATTTAAATTAGGAATTTTTTCCTTCTTATCCTTTAGCACATTATTCTTTTGGCGAACCTGTATTTCCTTTTTTAATAATTGTATAAAGTCAGTCTCAAGGTTTAGTACTACCGCATGTTCATAAGCTTCTATTAAAACCGTATACTCTAGCCTGTCCATTTCCTACTTTCACCGCACTTATTAAAAATTTAAAAACCACGCTTAATATAAGCTTTTCTTATTCGCTCAAGTCCTTCTTGTAATGTTGCTCTCGGACAGGCTAAATTAATTCTTTCAAAACTCTTTCCTTCTTCACCGAAAATCGAACCAGGATTTAAAGCCACTTCAGCTTCCTCAATCAGCCATTTTTTACGCTCGGTTGGTGTTAAAGGCAACTTAGAACACTCTAACCATAAAAGATATGTCCCTTCAGAATCCATTACTCGTAATTCAGGCATGTGCTCCTTAATATAATTCTGAACAAAATTAAAGTTGTCCTCTACATAGACCATTAACTCGTCTAACCACTCTTCTCCATAGTTATAAGCTGCTTCAGTCGCTATTTCCGCAAATGAGTTTGTCATGTTAGCGAATGAATTTGCCAAATGACTTCTTAGCTTCGTACGAAACTGTTCATTTTCAACTACCACATATGAGGTTTGAATCCCAGCTAGATTGAACGTTTTACTTGGCGCTAAACATGTGAATGTCCGTGCAGATGCATCATCACTCACAGATGCAAAAGGAATATGCTTTTGGCCTTTAAAAAGAAGATCTGCATGAATTTCATCTGAAACGACTAACAAGTCATGCTTCTTGCAAACTTCAGCTAGCGCTTCTAGTTCGTTTTGTTTCCATACTCGTCCAACAGGATTATGAGGGTGACAGAGCACAATCATTTTTGTTTTTTCTGTAATGGCTGACTCAAGATGCTCAAGATCCATGTCATAATGATCCCCATCAAATGCTAAAGGATTTCTAATTAATTCACGATTATTTTTATTTACAACATCATAAAACGGGTAATAGACAGGTGTTTGGATTATCACCTGATCACCTGGCTCAGTAAATGCTTGAATAATATAACTAATGGAAGGCACAATTCCAGCGGTATAAATAAGAGAATTTGTATTTATCCTCCAATTGTATCGTCGTGTTAACCAACTTTGAACTGCTAGATCAACCGTTTCAGAATGGGCAGGATAGCCAAAAATCCCATGCTCGACTTTTTCATGTAAGGCATCAAGTACTTCTTGCGGTGCTCGAAAATCCATATCCGCTACCCACATCGGCAAAAGATTTTCACCACCGAAACGCTGCTTGGTCATATCCCACTTCATTGAATCTGTTCCACGTCTTTCAATTACTTCGTTAAATCGTTCACTCACTATCGACACTTCCTTCCTAATTACACCTACATCCATTTAATTCTTTTTCTGCCTTTAGGTCAATACTTACTATTCTACAGTTTCACCATTGATTCCTTTGCTTTTAAAAATTACTTTAATAAACATTTTAAAAAACAAACCAATGACGGCAACTTAACAGGAAGATGATCATGAAAATTCCAAACACAAATTCCGATCATTGCTTCGAGCGCGATGTAGACTATTTTGTGTAAACATATCAACTTTGCGGCGGTAAAAAAGACTGGAGGCAATGATAAAAACATGACTAATAACGCTAAAAGGGCATTAATAAAAATGATCAAAAAATTAATTGGACCAAAGGTTGAAAAATTACACATTAAAGAGCAAAAGAATATGAATGATAACGAGTTCGTTTCTTCTTCATCTATCCCATGACAAAACCACACTGAAATAACCTTACCATATTCCATAGATAAAGTGGTTAATGCAGGATTTTTTCTCAATTTTTAAATGCTTTTCCTAACAGACATGTTCCCATTCTTATGATAAGATGAGAAAAGCAAAAAAGTACCCACTTTATTAGAGGATAGGTGTTTTAAATGAGTGTGTTAACGGTGAAAAACTTAAGTCACGGCTTTGGAGATCGAGCTATCTTTCATGATGTCTCTTTCCGGTTACTAAAAGGAGAACATATCGGCTTAATTGGAGCCAATGGCGAAGGAAAGTCGACTTTTATGAATATTATTACTGGTAAATTAATGCCAGATGAAGGAAAAGTAGAATGGTCCAAGAAGGTCCGTATTGGTTATTTGGATCAACATACGGTTCTTGTACGAGGAATGACGATGCGCGATGTGTTAAAAAGCGCCTTCCAATATATGTTTGATCTAGAAGCGGATATGACAGCAATGTACGACAAAATGGGTGACGCTTCTCCTGAACAACTTGAGAAAATGCTTGAAGAAGTCGGGATAATTCAAGATACTCTAACGAACAACGACTTTTATACAATTGATGCGAAAGTGGAAGAAACCGCACGAGGACTTGGTCTAGATGATGTTGGACTTGACCGTGATGTAACTGATTTAAGTGGTGGGCAGCGAACGAAAGTATTACTCGCCAAATTACTTTTAGAAAAGCCGGATATTCTTCTTTTGGACGAGCCCACTAACTATCTAGATGAACAACATATTGAATGGTTAAAACGATATCTACAAGAATATGAAAATGCCTTTATTTTAATTTCTCATGATATTCCATTTCTAAATAGCGTCATTAACTTGATTTATCACATGGAAAACCAAGAGCTCAATCGCTACGTCGGCGATTATGAGCATTTTCAAGAAGTTCATCAAATGAAAAAACAACAGCTTGAAGCTGCATATAAGAGACAACAGCAAGAAGTTGCACAACTTAAAGATTTTGTTGCCCGCAATAAAGCTCGTGTTTCAACTAGAAATATGGCGATGTCACGGCAAAAAAAGCTAGATAAAATGGATATGATTGAGCTAGCGCATGAGAAACCAAAACCTCAGTTTAATTTTAAAGAAGCTAGGACAACGAGCAAGCTTCTTTTTGAAACAAAGGAACTTGTCATTGGGTACGATGAACCTTTATCTCGTCCTCTTAACTTAAAAATGGAGCGCGGTCAAAAAATAGCGCTTGTCGGTGCGAATGGAATTGGAAAAACCACGTTGCTTAAGAGTATCCTTGGGATGATTCAACCTGTTTCAGGAACAGTAGAACGTGGAGATTATCAAGAGATTGGTTATTTTGAACAGGAAGCAAAGGCCCTCGACAGAACGTGTATTGAAGAAGTGTGGCAAGAGTTTCCTTCTCTTACTCAAGCTGAAGTCAGATCTGCGTTAGCAAAGTGCGGGTTAACAACAAAGCACATCGAAAGTAAAATTGTCGTTTTAAGTGGTGGCGAAAAGTCAAAAGTACGACTGTGTAAACTGATTAATCGTGAAACCAATATTCTTGTTCTAGATGAGCCAACAAACCATCTAGATGTTGATGCTAAAGAAGAGCTCAAGCGTGCTCTTAACGCTTTTAAAGGGAGTATCATTTTGATCAGCCACGAACCTGAATTTTACCAAGACGTTGTAACAGAAGTTTGGAACTGTGAATCCTGGACAACCAAACTCGTCTAATAAACCCATGCGGCTAGAGACCCCTCTTTACGAAAGAGGGGCCTTATTCATTATATCGATTATTCGGATTAATGGTGATGAATTTGATTTTGTTAGAAGTACTGAAGATTTGCATACCATCCTTTGTAAGTTAGATCATGAATAATTTAACGATTCTTTTGAAGATTCGAAAAAGGACTAAAAATAAACTATATAAATAGCAAATGCTAATACTATTCGATAAATAGCAAATGGAACAAGCTTAATTCGATTTATAAGTTTCAAGAAAAAACGGATTGATATTAATGCAAATACAAACGCGCTAATAAAACCTACAATAAAAAAAGGTAGTGCTTCGAAGGTAAAATACTGCCAATTTTTCAACAGGGATAGACCACTGGCTCCTACCATTATTGGGACAGCCATAATAAATGTGAAATCAGCAGCTGCACGGTGGCTCATTCCAAGTAATACCCCTCCAGATATTGTAGAACCAGATCTCGAGAAGCCCGGCCAAAGCGATAGGCATTGAAAGAACCCAATGAACAGTGCCTGTTTAAAAGTGATTTGATCAACTGTCTGTATCATAGGATCTTTAGAGCTAAATCGGTCGGCTAAAATCATTAAGATTGCCCCTACTACTAATCCTATTAATACTGTAGTAATGGAAAATAAATATTTATCAATGTAATCCTCAAACAAAACTCCCAACACTGCGGCTGGAATAAGCCCAACAATAACTTGAGATAACTTAAGTCGTTTTTCGCTTTCAATCGTTTCTTTTTTCAATTTATTTAAACCTAATAAATCAATAAAACGATCTTTAAAGACTACTACGACAGCTAAAATGGATCCAAGCTGAATAACAATTTTAAATGTATTAGCTACATACTTTGTTAGAAATTGTTCCGATTGTAACCACATATCATCGACAATAATCATATGTCCAGTTGATGAAACAGGAGCAAATTCTGTTAAACCCTCAACTATTCCAAGAATAATTGCTTTTACTATCATAATAATATCCATGGCTTAACCCCTTGATTAAAATAAAATCTTTTTTCACTGTTAATAATATAACAGTTTATTAAGTTACGATATATCTTTTATTAACCTGTCCCTTCGTATGATAAGGTCAACAGATTTGCTGGTTGACCTTTTGTTATTTATGGTGTCATTAACATATCAACCACTTCGATTTCTTGTAAAACATAGCTGGTAACAGTAAATCATTGAAGGAGTACCGATAAATTGATAATTTCAGGAAGAATTATATAAAGTTGGAGCAGTTCATAAGCCACGATAGGACTAAAAAAGGGAAGGGAAATTAATATAGTTTGGTTTAGAGCTTGTTCAAAAATAGAAGTTACTTAATTATTTTTTCTGTTCAGATTAATTTAGAGAGGCTATAATAAAGAAAAAATTTTACTTCTGTTACTGGGGGTAACCACTTGAGGATTTTTAAAGTATTCGTTATTTTCTTTTTACTATTTATCTTTCTTAGTGAAAACACAGCCAAAATCAATAACAATGAACCTTTTAAAGACGAGATACTTACTTCTTCCATATCAAAAGAAAGACTTTTCCTTCAACATCAATCATTTGAACCAGTCCTTATTAAACGAAAACAAGTTCTGTCCCTTAAAACTTCTGTAGGAATTAATTTATTACTATTTAGACCTTTCTTTTTTAGTTCAGAATCTAAAAGAAAATATCTTTATAATTTACTTTCCATTAAAAGGGGAAATATCTTATCGACCATCCTTTATTTTGAATAGTAAAATTCAAAGGAGGATTAAACATGGCTCACGACCCAGAGTATCTAGCATTAAAAGAAGCTCTAGTTGGTTTAGGAGTAGGAATAGGGATGATGATAGTTGTCTTCTTATTTGCACACTTCGTTTTAGGTCTACCATTTTTCCCATAAAAATTGCTTATCAATTGTCCCTTATTTTGGACGATTGATAAGCTTCTTTACTCTGGATGTGTATGGGTTTGATTTTAATATATTTTTTCACTATGTCTTATTTCCTAGAAATTAATATATAATTTTCGGCGACTTTATTCTTTTTGGTCAAAGTGTAACTATTCGCACTTATGTTTTACATACACCGATCTGCTAATTTATCATTGCACTTAATCATTTTATATATAAAAACAACCGAACCTTAGGCGGCTCGGTCATCATCATCTTCATCTACCTGTTTCTCTTCAAAATAATGAATTCGTGGTAAATGCTGAAAACGAAGGTACTCTTGCAGTAATGATCCTCCAACAAATGCGACCATTTGCCAATCGATTGCTTTTAGCATAGCACACCTCCATATCCAAGCTTATGTAGATAGAAAGCTGTCCTATTCCGCTCTAGTACTCTTCTTTGCACTCGATGTCTTTTTATAAAAATATTCACCAGCATGTACAAGCCCTCTTTTTGGTTCGATTGTTTCAATACTATCTTCTGCTTTAAAATCTACCCATTCAAACATCTCTTCAACTAGTTCTTTTACTTCTTCAAACCGACCACGCTTAAATTGTTTAACGATTTCACTTAAGTGTTCGCGATCGATAATCTTCACCTTCGTTGCGGCTGCTAGTTTACGACATGGATCGGAGGCTTGTTCGGCAGAAGTAATGATCAGTGCCTTATCTGCTAGATAATAGGCCTGTGCCGTATAGATTTGTTGAACTGAATCAAGCCCAAGCTTGTCCGAAAGACGTTTTGCTTGAACAACCGTTAACTGATCAGCTTGATCGCGAAACAGCAAGTCAGCACCGAAATCTCGACTTTTTTTTGTCAAATAGGTTTCATAGCCCAACACTTTGATTAACACATACAAATACTCTTCAAATTCATGTCCTGTCATTTGATCAATATCAGATAGATTTATTTTTGCGACATCAAATCTTTTCTTCCTTTTTATTTTTAGGATAACCCCAACTACTATCATCGCGATAATGAAACTCAAAAACACGACCACTAAGAAAAAACTATCAAACAAATTATTTCACCTCTCTATGATATTTAGTTTTACACCAACAACCACCTTCCACAGTGGTTTATTTTCTCATAAGTTTAATCTAAGAGGAAATCCGTAAGAAGCTGTTAATGTGAAGTTTCCGTCATCATCATGAGAAAACCACAACCTCACTCAAGGTTATTACTTCAAGAACGTATTGTAGCATTCCTCCAACTTCATTCCTTTAGTTTAGCATTTTTATTTTTCTAGGAAGGCGGAATTAGAAGTAATCTTCCTCTCCCTTAATTCTATATGGCTATCTACATCGTACCTTAGAAAAAGTACACCCAAAAGCTAAATTACATATATATACTGTATTGTGGACATACTAGATGCAAAACACTGTAAAGGGGTTTGTTCTTATGTCAAAAGCGACTTCTAAACCAAAGGGAAAACTCATTCCAATCTTTCTATTTTTAACAACATACATTCTAGTCCAATTATATAATTACGATTTTACCATTTTCGGTTTTACCTTAGCGGCGCTCTTAACATTTACAGGAATGTGGTATTTGTTTAAGGAATACAAATTAACCTCACGTCATTTATCAGCCAATTTTTTAAATATAGATGATCTTCCAGACCGAGAATTTCAACAACTGCTCGTTCCGATTTTTCAACGACAAGGCTATTCTGTTAATAAAATGAAAGAGAACTACAAATCAAAAGCAGATTTGGTTCTTCGTAAAAAAGGACTAAAAGCCATTGTTTTTGTCAAACGTCAAACGAGCAATGTCGGATCCAATTTGATTAAAGATGCACTTGCAAGTAAATCTCTCTACCAAGCATCTAAAGTAATCGTTGTGACCAATCGTCACTTTACAAAAGCTGCTAAACAAGTGGGACGAGCAAACAAAGTTATCCTAATTGATCGTGACTCTCTAGACGCTTATCTTGATGCCTACCTAAAAAATAAAAGAAGCCATCGCTTTATTCAACGTGTACGAACTTTATTTTTTAATGAAGAAATTAAAAATGGGTCTTAAAGACGCATCAGAAATAGAGCTTAGAGATGATTCTAAGCTCTTTAACTTTTTATGCTAATTTTCATAATAGCATCCGTTCTAATAGGTTAGCGAGAAAGGTCTTTTGATAACAGCGTTCATTAAAACGGTGCACCCCAACTAGATCTTCTTTTTCACCTCATCTCTGATTGATTCAATCAAAGAATCTGATAAATTGGCTGGCAACGATGTACCATCCTTCAAAATCCACGTGTTAATGATTTCAAGGTCTGCTTTATGAAAAGTAACACTGTAATCATTATGGTTGTGACTAAATTCAGCTGTCACTGATTCTTCTCCATCAAAATGGTCATCAATAATCATCTCTCTTATTTGATATCGCTCCACTATGAAGTCTCCTTTTTGTTCATTAGAATGGACCTTATTTGCGATGAATATTCAGGTTTTTCTAATTTAGCAGTTTTTGAAAGATATATGAGGTTGGGCTTTTGTGCAATAAAGGAGAATCTCGTGCATATATGGTCGGATCTTGTGCAATTAATCTCAACCTCGCGCATATATGGTCGGATCTTGTGCAATTAATCTCAACCTCGCGCATATATGGTCGGATCTTGTGCAATTAATCTCAATTTCGTGCATAGGAGCTGGTCTCGTGCAATTAATCGCATCCTCGTGCATATACGATACGATCTCGTGCAATTAATCACCAACTCGCACATAACACTAATTCTACGTACGCCGGGGTTTTAATAATAGCAGAGCGCATTGGATTCGTTAAATCCAATGCGCTTCTATGTTAAGTTTCGGTTGGTATTTTCGGCCCTGCGGCTTCTATATAAAAAGCTTCAATATCCTCTATTTTGACATGGATGGTTCCTTTTTGAACCTCACTTAATCGGTTAGCTTGGATATCTATTAATAGAAAATCATGTTTAACAGCCACAATTGATCCAAAAACTACAAAAGGATACGGCTGAATGAGTAGGAAAACTTTTTGCCCAGTACTTCTCTTTAACGTATCTATTATGACTTTGTGACGGACAGTACCACTCGTTAAAATTGGTTTATTTTTCATTTCCGTGTTCCTCCGTAATGAAATTAGAAATGCGGTCAATTGGAAAATGAAGAGGTGTTTGAAATGTATATTGGTTTAGTTCCGATAAAGACACAGCGACAGGATCTAATGTAATATATCCATTCGTCACTTGAACAACCTTGCCACTAAATAGCGGTCGAATTTGTTTATTTAAAAAAGTTATTTCATTTGCTCTAAGGGTTAGCTGTATTTCTTTTCCGACTATATGTTGAAACATCGTATTATTGGCGAGAATAGCTTCTCCGGCTCTAATTTTATATTGCTGAAACATATTTTTTCCTTGTCCTACCTTAGAAACATTTGACCAAAACAATTCTTGCATATTGCTCTTGCCTGCAGTTGGTTTAAACACTAGACTTTCATTATTCGTCCTCACTTTTCCACCACACTCCACTCTAAAAACATATTCGTGACAGTTTATGGTTAAACTACCTAAAAGGTTATCTTTTTAGGCGGTTTCATTAGGAAGAAATCCAAAAAAACATAAACATAGCCCTATCCTGAAATGGTTTCAGAATTAGGGCTATGTTTGATCATCTATTTTAACTAACTACATCGTCTGCTAGATCTAGATACTGCTTTGTGACATTGACATCTGAATGACCAGATAGTTGAGCAACAATCGATAAATCTACACCTTTACGAACTAAATCATGACAAAACGTATGACGTAGCTTATGAGGGTGTACATTGTATTCTTCTTTTAACATATGCTGAACCGTTCTTGTGGCAATTCGTTTTTGGTAATTAGATACAAACAGCGCATCATGATCATCCGTACGTGACGTAAGATAGTCATTAAGTTTAGCTACAAGCTCTTTTGAAAGCGGGATCATCCGCTCATTGCCATTGTCAGATCTAACAACTACCTGTCCTGTCTGACTTTTTGCATTTAATTTAATATCTGTTTTGTTTAACATACAAAGCTCAGAAACCCGAACACCTGTGTATAACAAGGTAAAGACAATCGCCACATTTCGTTTACTCTGGTCTTTTTTTGATCGATTTAAAAGTTCTTGAACTTCTGTTTCTTTTAAATAGTCCGGGGCGACATAATCAATCCTTTTATTCGTTCTTTGAACCGTATCCGTTAATTCCGGTAATGAAATCGACCTAGCAAACGTATTAATTGTATTGAATATTTTGTTAATAGTAGATATACTTCGTTTTTCAGCTTCGAGAAAATGAATGTAAGCTTGAATATCTTCCTTACTAAGATGTGTAATCATTTTCTCCCGCGACTCTAACCAACTGCAAAATGAATGAATTACACCACAATAAGTCTTAATTGTATTCTCAGATCTTCCTTTTTCAGAGAGATAGACGGCAAAAGAATCAATCACATCTTTTGTGGTTCCAGCGCATTTCTTATCCAAAATGATTCCCCCTAACTATTCAAACTATAAACCCTGGCAAGTATAAAGTCAAGTTCTGCGCAATATTTTATATGTTAATTTCACCCTTTTACAAATTTTTTTAGATTGTGCTTGTCTTATATACCTATGATATAGTTAACAGGTAGTAACCTATTAGGGAGGAATAAAAGATGACCACTAATTTCATAGCCTATATTGGTACCTATACGAATGGTGCTAGTAAAGGCATTTATCGAATGACGATAAATGCCTCGACAGGAGTTATTGATCAAGCTGAAGTTGCAGCAGAATTAGATAACCCTACATACCTAACGATAAGTAATGACAACAAGCATTTATTTTCTGTCATAAAAGAAGGTAGTGAAGGCGGAGTTGCCGCTTATCTGATCAATGAATCCGATCAATTAGAATTCTTAAATTCACAATTAGCAGCTGGTAGCCCCCCCTGTCATGTTAGTTTAAATACAAATAACGAGTATCTATTCTCAGCTAACTATCATCTCGGTACTGGCGTTACCTATAAAATCACAGGTAATGGTGAAGTTTCTCCAGCTACCTCAACTGTAACCCATGAAGGTACTGGTCCTCATGAAAGACAAGAAAAGCCTCATGCTCACTATGCTGGCTTAATGCCTGATGAAAAGCACCTATGTGTCGTTGATTTGGGTACAGACAAGATGGCTATTTATCAGTTCGAAGCTGGACAACTTACCCCACATAGTGAATTTACATTTAGACCCGGAACAGGCCCGAGACATATTCAGTTCCATCCAAATGGTAAATTTGCTTATGTAAATGGAGAATTAAGCTCAGAAGTTATTGCTTTGAGCTACGACACCGAAACAAGTTCATTTAATGACATTCAATACATTACATCTCTTCCTTCTGGCTTTGTAGGGGAAAGTATTGGCGGTGCTTTGAAAATCTCTCCTGATGGAAAATTTGTTTATGCGTCTAATCGAGGTGATGACAGCATCGCTGTATTTAGTATTGATATAGAAACAGGAGCACTTTCTTTAGTTGATCATATATCCTCTGGAGGCGAGTTCCCGAGAGATTTTACGATCGACCCATCTGGAACATACTTACTTGCTGCCAATCAAAATACAAGTAACATTGTTCAATTTTCTATTGATAAAACCAGTGGACAACTTACAAAAACGGGTGTTGAAATTTCTGTACCAAATCCGGTTTGCATTGCTTTTCTACATGTTTAAACGTTCAATGAGAGATCTGTCCTAAGGGAAAATTTGGGACAGATCTTTTTCTGTCTTATGGCGGCAAATCTACGAGAAACTTCTTAGTAACCCCTTAAATACATTTTATCTTCAAGTGTTGCTGCAGGGGGAAGAACCAGTCTAACAAGTGAACAGGTTGACTTTAGGAAAAAACATCTTAAAAGCTTACATAAAACCAGGGCTTATTCCTAGAGAATATCCCTGGTTTTTATAATTCTAATAATATCTTATCGCCTTTTAAAATCGTTTAAGCAATTAACCTTCTACATTCTGCTGCACAATTCATACAAGCAATCGCACACTGTTGGCAATGATCATGGTCATGTTTCTTACATTCGTTTCCACATGCTTCACAAATTTTTGCACATACTTCTGCCAATTCAGACACAAAAGGTGTTCCTCTACCTATTGCTTGTTCCAAATAAGCACATATATCTGAACATTCTCGATCTAAACGAATACACGCGGCCATCATATTGACGTTTTCTTCTTGTAAACAAGCGTCATAACAATGATTGCATGCCACCATACATTCATGCAGTGTTTCCAGTAGAGATTGATATGTTTCATGTTTCTCCATTTTAAATACCCTCCTCGAAAAAATGGCTCTTTATTTAGGAGATTACTAAAAAAGGGTCGTTTTCGGCCATTGAAAAAGGTACGATTTTTACCTTTTTCAATGGCCTTTAAGCAATGAGTCGGGTTCTCATAGCAGGCGCGCAACGTGTGGAACCATTGCTGCTTCCTCGAATTTGCTAATAGGAACTTTTTCAGCGGCCTCCGAATTACACCTTTTTCAGTACTCTCTTATTTAGATTACCTATTTCCCTCTTAACTAAACTTCATAATGTCAACATACTAACAAACCTCGAGAAAAAAATGACAAATAAAGAATGGATGAGTGATCATTCAGTTAGAGAAATTCACATCCATATGGCTCTACAACAATCAATGTTGCAACAACGATACAATCATTATATTAAAGAAAACACACCTGACGTCGAGAGACATTTCAATGCAAGAGCAAAGAGATACACTGCAATCCTTTTAAAAAATGTTTAATTTCCAAGATTAACATCGCTATCAAAGAAATCTGCTGCTACAAGACCTGCTAGATTTCTTTGCTTTCACTAAATCAACAACACGAATTCCTTTTTCCCGCGAGCGTCTTTACTAATCTTGCCACTGAACCAATAATCGTCATACTTTGCTAACATAAGAATCGTGAAAATATACCATACTAATAAAAACATAACCACTCAAATTAGCTTTTTTTCAATGACAAATAAATAAACAGATTGGTGATGAACATGAACAAAAAAGTGATCCGTTTTACAAATCAAGAACTTGATCCCAAAATAAAAAAGGAAATTGAGAAATTATCTTTCACTAAAAATTTTCGCTCGGCTACAGCAGAAGAGTGGTATGTCTTTTTACACCAGTTTCATGATCCCGAAACCGGAGGAGCTGCAGGAAAGGCCATTATTCACTATGAACTTCAAGGTAACAGAGATGTTTTTATTAATACGACGGTTATCTATGATGATCCAAAACTTCATGATCAAATAAACCATGAGTTGGTTTATGCAATATCTGACGAAGTAGTTAATCGCCTTGTAGGATATGCAAATACATTGCTTGCTGTTCACGCTGGTGCTAACTCCTACCAAGCTGAGTATATTCATTAGACTACCCAAAAGCAAAACCATTCTTTATTCAACAAGAAAATGACGTATGCCAATTCATACGTCATTAACGTCTTAACACGGAATCCCTTATTGTTAAATCTAGACATCTTTTGTTGCTAATATAGGTATTATTTTCACTCCAGAATGACGGTCAAACGGTCTGTTAAATAAGTTGTTAATTCTATTTTTCTCCCTCTCAACCGAACGGCTTATGCTCAGTGCACTGCATCTTTTTATTTTTATATCAACGTTCTTTCCTTTTATTAATACTAACTTAATCTAATAATACTCTTCCATTGTTCCTTTCGTCACATCTACCTTGTACCAACCAATTGTTGCCGTATGAGATCCCTTTTCTCTTTCGACAACATCATAAACATGTATAACATAGTTCCCATTATCATTAAGATGATCAATAACCACTTTTGTCTCTTCTTTAATTCTAAGACTTTTGTCTATCTGTTGCAATTGCCTCTTCTTCTGTCATTTTGTCCTCACTACTTATAGGATTTGAAGCACGATTTAGCTTCTCCGACTGAATTTCGTCAACAATCCACTTTTCGTCTTGAAGTAAAAGAACATAAATCATATTTAGATGACCTATAAACTCATTATCTCGTTCCTGTATGACTTTATATTGTTGATCATTTACTTTTTTTAACTTAAATTCACTCTCATTATCTAACCATGTAGGTGCATCCATTGCTTTAATATATAATTCATCATTCTTCTCAACGAAATACGTATCAGCAAACCAGCGGGCCAATTCTTGTGACATAATCGACGTAAAATAAGTTAAAAGTTCTTCTTTTGAGTGATAGTTAGCAACCTTGCCTTGTTGATCTGCATTTTCGGCAACTTCCATAAATGTACTCTTATAATCATTCATAACTTCCTCAGCTTCTGCTTTATTCAATGACCGTTTCTCTTCTTGATCATTTCCCTCTGCTCTTTCGCTTCCCGCTTCCTCTGAGTTACTATTTCCTTCAGGGGATTGTTCTTGTGAAAAACTCTCCTCACGATCCTCTTCCCTTGGACCTTCTACTTCAGATGAACAAGCTATCAATATGAACGAAGCAATAAGTAATAGCCCTCCTACTTTTTTCATGCCGTCATCTCCTTTCTCTGTATAACATGGTAATTCCCTTCGCCTAAGAATCATAAACAGGCATCTATATTTCCGTTTAGATGAGGATGTTCAAAAGAGTTTTTTATTAAGGCTAGTTCAGAAAAATCATGTGTTATACAAACGACAGACGATGAATCAGGAAAGTGAACGTTTTACACGTTGGGATAAATGAAGAAACACATGGCTACTTTCAATAAATGCCATGTGTCCTGTTTAATGTATACCTTTATCGAAAGTAATTGTACGTTTTTAACTTTAAAGATGGCTAATGCTTCTTATAGGCTCTGAATTGTGCATACATTCTATTTTTCTCATCTTTAAACCTATAAATGCTGTCATCATTAATATACAGATCGTTCCAAGTACAATCCCCTTCCAATGTAAAAAATTCCAAAAGGGCTCTAAATACAAAGGACCAATACTCCCCCCAATATAATAGAAAATTAAATATAATCCTGATGCACTAGCTTTAGCTGTTTGCGCCCTGCTACTCACCCAAGAGCTAGCGGTTGAATGGGCAAAAAAGAAGCCAAAACAATTTAGCAAGAGTCCTGTAATAATGGCTGGTATACTACTTGCTAACGTAATCATAAAACCAATTACCATTATGAGAATTCCAATCTCAATACAAATAGATTTAGACAGCTTCGTTGCAAGTTTCCCTGAAAGAGGAGAACTAATCGTCCCAGCAATATAAGTTAAAAACAAGAGGCCAATTAAACTAGAAGGCATTTGATAAGGCGGACTGCTTAAAAGAAAGGTAACATAACTAAAGTGACCAACAAATATACCAAAATGAAGGCCTCCAATCAGGTAAGCTAACCTTAATTCTCTATTCACAAGGTGAGAGCGATAGTCTTTCAGGGTCCCTTGCCAATTAAATCTTTTACTAACAAATTGTTTAGAAGGTCGAAGTAATACGATAAAAAAAATCAAGCATATCAAACTAACAATTCCCATTGCGATAAAGGCAAACCGCCAGCTGATCATGTCTGTTAAAATCCCACTAAAAGCGCGGCCAAACATTCCACCAATCGTATTACCACTAATATAAATGCCAATGGCAAGTGAAAGCGCACTCTGCGAATACTCCTCGCCAATATAAGCAACAGCAAGAGAAGGCAGCCCCGCTAGAAACATTCCTTGTAATATGCGAACAACAATAAACCATTCAAACGTTGGCACGAATGCAGCTAAGAACGTCGTTACAGTGGCAAGTGCCATTGTTACAATCATAATCCCACGTCGTCCAACACTATCAGAAAAAGGACCGTAGAAGACCAAGGACAAACCTAATGCTAATATAACGAGAGAAACAGTCATGTTTGCAGCAAGAGTTGATACATTAAATTCCTCAGATAAAATCGGTAAAATAGGCTGTGTAAAGTAAACATTTGCAAAAATCAATAGAGAACCAATACTAAGGGCAATCGTTGTCTGCCAAAATTCCTTTGTCCGTAATTCGATCACTTGAACCCTTCCTTTACTGTGAGATAGACGTATTTAAAAGCAAATAGGATCGGTAGAACCCCCGATCCTTCTTTCTACTTCGAAAAAGACAACAGTTTAGAAATGGTATGATCAATCACTTCTTGTGTATTAGCCGTACCACCGAGATCTCTCGTTTTTATTCCCTCTCCAATCGTCTCTTTAATCGCCCGGATTAATAACGAACCTAACTCTCCTAATCCAAGATGATCCAACATCATCTTAGCAGTCCATAATTGGCCTACTGGATTAGCAATATTTTTCCCAATAATATCTGGTGCTGAACCATGGACCGGCTCAAACATCGAAGGATAGTTACCGTTAATATTTATATTCGCAGCTGGAGCAATCCCTATACTACCCATTATCGCAGCGCCTAAATCTGTCAGAATATCTCCAAATAAATTACTTGCGACAATAACATCGAATTGGTCTGGTTTTGAAACTAAAAATGCACATAGCGCATCAATGTGGTTACTCTCTGTTTTAATATTTGGATAGTCTCGCCCGACCTCTTTAAACACTTGGTCCCAAAACGGCATGCTATGTACAATCCCATTTGATTTCGTCGCACTCGTCACCCGCCCGTTTCGTTTTTGTGCCAATTCAAATGCATAACGAATCGTTCGCTCTGTCGCTTTTCTTGTGAATACAGCGTTTTGTATCGCAATCTCATCGTCACCACTATGAATTCTTCCACCTACTTCACTGTATTCGCCTTCACTATTTTCACGGACGACAATAAAGTCAAATTCATTCGGTTCAGCAAGAGGAGACTTAACCCCTTTTATGTATTGAGCTGGTCTGATGTTGATCACTTGCTCACATTCACGCCGAATTTTAATAAGCAGGCCCCAAAGAGAGATATGATCCGGTACCAACTTTGGATTCCCAACCGCACCTAAATAAATGGCATCCGTCTGATGGATTTTTTCCATTCCATCCGTTGGCATCATCACTCCATGCTCTAAATAATACTCACAACTCCACGGGTGGCTTTCGTATTCAAATTTTACCCCTCCATGAATATCGGCTAAAATATCAAGTACCTTTAACGTTTCAGGAACAACCTCCAGTCCTATTCCGTCTCCGGGTATGACTGACAATTTAATTTTTTCCATTAATGATCTCTCCTAACATCTACTGTAAATTAAAAATAGAGCTCACCACTCTAAACTCTCAAACATTGACTTTGATAGGAATATGATAAAAACATTGATACGTATTCTCCTAAAACATAAAAAAGATAGGCTCTAGTTTAATACGTACATATCGTATTAATTAAACCAGATCCTATCCCCCTTTTAAATAATAATTGTTTGCCCTTTAAGATCTAAACTCAGATGGAAAAACAGTTAAATCAACTCCCCAGAAGAGTGGTAGTAAAATGTAAACAGCAAACGTAATCAAGATTACAGCTAAAATGTTAATCCAGAACCCGTTTTTAACCATCTCAATGATTTTTATTTTTCCAGTTGCAAAAATAATCGCATTTGGCGGTGTTCCTACCGGAAGCATGAATGCACAGTTAGCTGCCATTGCTGCAGGTACCATTAACGCAAACGGATGAATGTTTAAAGCAAGACCAAGTGCTGCTAAAACAGGTAAGATCATCGTTGCAGTTGCTGTATTAGACGTAATTTCAGTTAAGAATAAAACTAATGTTGTTGTGAGTACGATAATAAGAATGAAATTAACACCTTCTAGAACTGTTAGCTGGCCACCAATCCAATCGGCTAATCCTGATTCACGAAAACCAGCTGCAATCGCTAATCCACCACCGAATAACAACAGAATCCCCCACGGTACATCTTTAGACACTTCCCAGTCTAAAATACGACTTCCCTTATTAATAGAAGGAATTAAAAATAATAGAACAGCAGCAAAGATCGCAATCATCGTGTCATTAAGACCTGGTATCGCAATAATTTGCCCTTCCCATAAGAACGTTCTCGTAATCCACATAAAAGCTGCAAATAGAAACACGGCTAAAACCGCTTGCTCTTCAAAACTAATTTTTCCTAACTTATTCTTTTCGTTGTCAATGAGTGCTTTTCCTCCTGGTAGCTCCTTTAATTTAATTGGATGTGCAACCTTCGTTAAAAACAACCAACTACTAATTAGTAAAATAACAACGACAGGAGCAGAAAAAAATAACCAATCAGCGAAAGAGATTTGCACTCCGAATAACTCCTGAATCGTCGCTGCTAGAATGATATTGGGGGGCGTACCAATTAATGTTCCAAGCCCCCCAATTGTACCAGCATATCCAATCCCAAAAATAAGCACCTTTGAAAACTTTTCTTCTTCAGCGGCTAAATTTTCTTTGTTGTTTTTTAGAGCTTGAGCTACTTGATACGTGATTGCCGTCCCGATCGGAAGCATCATCATAACAGCCGCTGTGTTTGAAACCCACATCGACAGGAAACCAGTTGCTGCCATAAAACCAAAAACAATTCGTGATGGACTTGTACCAATAACAGATATGATATTCAAGGCAATACGTTTATGCAGATTCCACTTTTCCATTGCTAGTGCAATAAGGAAACCACCTAAAAACAAGAAAATAATCGGATTACCATAAGCCGCCGTAACCATATCTCCATTTACAGCCCCAGTAATCGGTAAAAGAATGATCGGTAGTAGTGACGTCACTGGAATTGGAATTGCTTCTGTGATCCACCATGTTGCCACCCACAAAGTGGTTGCTAGTACCATTCGTCCCTCATAGCTTAGTCCTTCTGGAAAAAAGAATAACAATACCGCCATAAATAAAAGTGGTCCAAGAAACAACCCTACCTTTTGTGGCGTTTTATAACTTGGTTGTTTAGGAGTTTCTTGTTTTGAATTTTCATTCTCCATTGTATCCAACTTTTGTTTCGATCTCATTGGTAAAGAAAACAAGAGTAGTTTTTTTGATTGATTATGTGAACTCCATAATTGATTCCACACAGAAGTAATACTTGCTTTCATTTTAATTCCCCCCTATTTCTGCGCTCAATTCATTGCGGTTACAGCGCCATTTAACCTGCTTCACATTCTAATTAAGCAGAGTTTAATTATTCTGATTATAAAGCGCTTTCAATATAACGACAATAATTAGAACATACTGCTCTTTTTGGTCTTTTTGGTCTTGAATTTGGTACTATTCCGATTCATGCGCTATTTCATTGAAATACATTGAATAACCACTTCTAAGTTGGGTTCACTGTGAATTCGATTCCGCTGTGAATGATCATTTTTACTATTATATTATTTAATAAGTCTTAAAAAAGGTTCACCCTGCTACCGACAGTCCTGGTTCCCTGCTCTACCCACTCAAAAAAATGTTGCATCTACTTACCCAGCAGTACAAAATGAACATTTTACTTTCCCACAATAAAAAATGAACGCCCCACTATCACATAAAATAGTGATGACTCGGGCGTCCTACACTTCCATACTTTACTTGTACTTGAATTTTTCCTGACTGTTCTAAATGGTCTAAGTACCTTCGTACAGTGACTCTTGCCATCCCTAACGATTTTGCTAATTCCTCTGCTGTTACGGGGTCAGTTTGATCAATCAGATTCAAAAGTATCTGTTTCATCGTCGTCTCGCTTAAGCCCTTAGGTACCGATTGATCACGTTGCTGAATTTGCTTCATTTCGTCGATGTCGGACTGATTAAGAGGGGCGGAATCACTTAGCTTTCTTCTCATTTTCTGATACGTTTCTAAAGCTGTCTTAAAACGATCAAACCGAAATGGTTTAACAAGGTAATCAACGGCTCCTAGTCTAAATACATTTTGGATCGTTTCGGTGTCTCTAGCCGCTGTTATCATAATCACATCGCACTTCATCTCATTATTTCGAATAGATTTTAATACATCTAATCCAGACATATCTGGTAGAAACATATCTAACAACACTAAATCAGGTTTATTTGCTTGAATTTCTGCTAAGGCATCAGTTCCATTTGTTGCCGTCCCACACAGTGTAAATAGTGAAACTTTTTCTAAAAAACCTCTATTCACTTCTAAAACCATTGGGTCATCTTCCACAATAAAAACATTAATCATATTTTTTACCCTCTTCTATTTGCTTTAATTGTAATCTCAGTTCCGACATTAACTTCAGACTCTACTGTTATTTCACCATGGTGAGCCGTTACAATTTGCTCGACAAGTGCTAATCCAATACCTCGCCCTTCTTTTGCTTTTGTACTAAAGCCATAGTCGAATATTTTCTCTTCATTTTCAGTCGTAATGCCCTTTCCATTATCTTTCACCTTAATATGAAGATGATTTTCATCTCCTTGTATTAGACATTCAACTACCCTTCTTTCAGCTTGAGTTCCAAACGCCTCAAAAGCATTTTCAATAAGATTTCCGGTAATCGTCACAAGATCTCCTGAACTTAAACGATGAAAAATTCCTTTCAAATAACTAGCTTGATTAATATTGAACGTAATCCCTAACTCACGCGCTCTTGATCGTTTCCCTAATAAAAGGCCTGAAAGAGAATAATCTTTAAAGCGTTCTTTTAAAAATAAAATCATATTTTCTTCATTTTCCGTTTCATCAAGAATGACGTCTAAAGCCTCATCGGTTCTTTCTAATTGAATCAATCCAGCAATGCTGTGCAACTTGTTCATATACTCGTGATTTTGAGCTCTAAGTGCGTCAACTAGGGCTTTCACTCCGGTTAGTTCTTCAGCCATACGATTCGCCTCTGTCCTATCGATCATCGTTAATAACGTACCAACTAATGTTCCTTTAACTTGAATAGGGTACAAAGAAAGAAGATAGGTTTTATCGAAAAGAACAACATTCTGATTGATCAACTGTTCTTTGCGTTCCTTTTTCAATTGATCAACCATATGTTCCCATGAGTTTGGAAAAATATCGTGTACGTGTAAAGAGCCTTTATTCTTCCCTCCTTGAAAGTATTGCTTAGCTAAACGATTCATAAAAGTAATTTGACTTTTTTCATCTAAAGCGATAATTCCGATGTCCATCGCTTGCATAACGGCTGATCTTTCCTCAACTAGTTTAGCAATCTCATGTGGTTCTAATCCAAACGTTTGCTTTTTTATATGATGAGCTAAAAGAAAGGAACCGATCAAGCCAATAAATAACCCCCATATAAGTGAGAAGAGCAGATCGTTACTGTAAGCAGCAATTAATGATTGAAAGGTTGGAGTTAATATGCCGACAACCGCAACTCCAACTTGTTCGCCTCCACCTTCGCTTATGATCGGCACAAAAGCTCTAATAGAGTTTCCTAAAGTACCTTGAGCTCTTGATACATATTCCTTTTCAGCCATTGCTTCTCGTTCATCGCCGCCAACGAAGGCTTTCCCTATTAACTCTTCAGAAGGATGAGAATAGCGTATACTATTCATATCAATGATGACAATATAATCAACATTGGTTGCTTGACGTGTACTTTCCGCAATTGGTTGAATTTCCATTTCTCCGCCCTGCACCCCAACATATTTGCGAATATCTGGCATTTGTGCCACAGTTCTTGCGATCGCAACTGCACGCTCTTCAATCTCTTTTTCAAACGCATCGGTAATATTGTTAACCATGATCCAGCCACTTGTCATGACTGAAACGACCACAACCACAAAAGACATGACTAATATTTTTAGACGTAAACTGATTTTCATTTATTTCATCCTTTAGAGAGCTTCTCTTAATTATGACATGATTGCCTTTGTTTCAGCGATTGTACATAAGGTTCATCTATCAATAGTTTTCGATAATAGTTGCTTTGCAAGTGACATGAATTCCTTGTTAATTTCCTTAAGTGTTGCTTACTTTAATCTCGTAGTTGGCTTCTTGTTTTGACATTTCTTCTATAGAATAGGTGTTAGAGAGCAGATTCGGATTTAAAATAGCTGAAATGAGTTCTGGTTACCCCACCAACCTTCGTTGCTTGCATAATTGAATAGTTATTTTTCATAAGATCTACCTTGTCATTTTAACCGCTTTATTTAATCATAAAGCATCTATTCCTTTACTAAAAGCATGCTTCTATCTAAATATGATCAACTTTCTATTAATTATGCTTTATTCTAGAGTAAACGAGGGCTGATTTATGAAAGCAGGAATGAAATGAACAGCAAGAATTGTTATACAGAACAGCCAGGGCAAACAAGTTGTTTATGAAGTAAGAGCTAGGCAAATCCTTTATAATATTCATCAACTTGATTAAGACTGTCGCTTCAAAAAATTATAAACCAACGACCGAACGATATTGCGCCGTGACAACACGGTAACAAGCTAGAGTACTCCTACAAGAATAGTTTGCGTTATCAAAAGAATAGAAAAACCAAGAAAGAGACTAACTAGCTGAAAAGACCAACTGCAATAAGTAAAGTAATCCGAGTTAAAGGTGAAAAAGTAAAAAGGCGCACGTATCAGCAGGGTTGCTATACGTGTGCCTTTTTTAATTTGACTAAAGAAGTCCAACCATCTTTAATCCGTGCTCGATTCCATTTTCGTTTACATGTTTTGTAATGTGTTTAGCTGCATTTTTCACTTCACCATGCGCATTTCCCATCGCTACACTGTTTACCACAAATTGCAACATTTCTATATCATTTAAACCGTCGCCAAATGCATACACGTCTTCTTTAGAGAAACCAAGATGATTTATAGCCGTTTCAACACCTTTTGCCTTTGAGCCGCCAACAGGTAGCACATCAACAGACAGGGGATGCCATCTAACAAAATCAAATTTTGCAAATGAATTCACATACTGTGCTTCCTCACCCTCTGAACAAAACAGTAGGGTCTGCATGATCTCTCTATTTACATAATAGCTAGCATCGTGCCCTGGTTGATAACATTTTAATGTACCCATGCTCTCCTCAACATGAGGGTGTGCTTCAATGTTTGTTTTCATATCGTCTGGATCCATAAAGACTAAAGGATGTTGCCTGTTTGATGAGAAATCAATCAGTTTATCTAATGAATCTTTATCTAATAACGTCTTTGAAACCACTTCATTATCAATCACAACAAGTGAACCGTTAAAACAAACATATGTATCAATGCCTAATTCGTCACGTAAATCTTTAAAGAGAAATGGGGCTCGTCCTGTTGCAATAGCAACATAGTGTCCTTTTGTTTTTAAGTCTTGGATTGCTTTTTTTGTCGAGTCTGGTAATTGTTTATTTTCATTGTAAAGAGTGCCGTCTATATCAAAAAAGACTATTTTTTTCTCAGACATCTTAATCCCTCCTGAAGCTTCAAAGTCCCTCACACTTTATTAAAGGTGTGTGAGGGACTTGATATTGGTCTATTATATCATAATAAAGTTTCTCACCAAAATGACTTCTTTAGACAATGGTTGATTAAGGTCCGAATAGTTTTATTTATAATCGGAAAAATTCATTATGAATAAAAAAAGCACAACCCATTGGATTGTACTTTATCAGCCTGGCAACGTCCTACTCTCACAGGGGGAAGCCCCCAACTACCATCGGCGCAAAAGAGCTTAACGACCGTGTTCGGCATGGGAACGGGTGTGACCTCTTCGCTATCGCCACCAGACTATTATAAGGTATTTTTTATAAAATACCATTGAAAGAATCAAGGTTCTCTCAAAACTAGATAATGCAAAATAGAAACATTTTCATATTTATTCAAAATATGACGTAAAGAAAGTATTGGATAAGTCCTCGACCGATTAGTATCTGTCAGCTCCACGTGTCGCCACGCTTCCACACCAGACCTATCAACCTCATCATCTCTAAGGGGTCTTACTGGATTAATCCATGGGAAATCTCATCTT
>NZ_JAJAFR010000050.1 GCF_020734105.1 Alkalihalobacillus deserti | reverse complement strand
AAGATGAGATTTCCCATGGATTAATCCAGTAAGACCCCTTAGAGATGATGAGGTTGATAGGTCTGGTGTGGAAGCGTGGCGACACGTGGAGCTGACAGATACTAATCGGTCGAGGACTTATCCAATACTTTCTTGACACATGTTTACACATTATCTAGTTTTGAGAGAGTCATCTCAATATGAATACGATAACGATAAATTATCCGCTGTTCAATATAAGTCTGGTGACGATAGCGAAGAGGTCACACCCGTTCCCATGCCGAACACGGTCGTTAAGCTCTTCAGCGCCAATGGTAGTTGGGGGCTTCCCCCTGCGAGAGTAGGACGTTGCCATACAAAGTAATTGATTAACTCAACTTAAAAAACATAAAAAAGAGCAACTTTTCGTTGCTCTTTTTTATGTTTTTTAGGGAACTTTTTAATAAAAAGTAGTTGTGAACCACAAATAATCTCTTATAAACCATATTCATCTTTCATTCTTACTTCAAAGTATTGATTAATATACTGTCTTACAAAGCGGTCTTTAGCCTCATAATCCTCCACAATTCGGAACCACCATACTTTCTTCATTCGTTCTTCCTTAGGCTTTTGATACCAATACTCCAGGGCCTCATTTTCCAACTTGGACTCAACTCGCCGCTGAGTAAATAAGTCGTTTAAACGTTCCTGACGTTCTTCTTCAGGACTTTTTTGTTTTGGGACTTTTTCCAGTAATAATTTAGACGAGTTTTGAATAGCATTTTCAATATCACGTTGCTGTGGCAGTAAATTTTTCAACTGTTCATATTGTTGTTTTACTTCGGCGATTTGCGCGGCAGCTGTTTCTTCCATGGCTTTTTGCATTTCAATCCGGATTTCACGTTTTAAAGTCTCTTTATCAAGAATTTGTGAATCATTAGTGCTCAATTGAGGAAATGGACGAGTTTCGAAAAAATCAGGGATTTGCTGAAAAATAGCATTTAAAGACCAGTTTTCCTCACGTTTGGCTTTGATAAATAAGGCAATTTCTAAATCTTCTTGGTTATAACACTTCTCGTCAGTTTCTTCGATTCTGTTTATATAATGAATCTTTTTTTCTTCTAATTTTTTGAACCAATTGTCAACAGTATTATAGTGAATCGAACTCTTTGATCGTTCAGAGATCTCTTTTGCAAAATCAGTTATTTTCCACATTTTTTGTTCATCAATCATATCCTCACTCCTTTGATAACGACCTATTAATCCCGTTTTCATCACTTCTCCTCAACAGCGATGCACTAGTGATATGATAATCACTTCACCGTTGAATCACAAAAACCTTCTATAAAAAAAGCTGTAATGACAAGTTTTGTAGACCACTAGTGATAAGTGCGTCATAAATGGATCACTGATAGAAAGTCCTCCGTAGACAAGTAATCCTAATGGTTCGAGCAAAATAGTAGTTTGGAAATTTGCCCACAAAACTATTTTTAAGATTTAACTATAAATAACTTTAGCACTACCTCGGTTATTATTGTAAAACTCGAACATTATATTAAGCCTTATTATGTCAGGTTTGTTCCCTCTATCTATACATTTAACCAATTAAAGCTAGGTGCTTGAATAGTTTTGAGTTGTTGTCTTTGATGATCTAATCGTCTATGGTAAGTCTTTTTCATTTTGTGAAGTGCATTATTCTCTTCTCTGGCAATTACTTTATCAATGTAAGACGATAGGGCAAAAATTCCTTTTCCATTTCTTTCAACTGCATCAGATACTTTTAAAGAAACATAATCAACAATTTTCTCTAATGAAGGAGATATATTATATTTTTCTTGTTTTAGGTATAGATTGGTAGGAACTTTTTTTGTACCTTCAATGCTTGTCTCACTTAGAGTTTCAGAGATTTCTACTTCGCAAACTACTTCGCAATTTATTTTTAAAATCGATGCAATACGCTTATAATTAGAGTGGTCCTTAAAGATAATTACTGGGGTCTTGGCGCCGTTCGAATTAGGGTTTTCACGATAACCCACATGCACACGGCCACTTTCTTTTAATAGCTTGATAGCATTGTCTACCGTACGCAAAGAGACACCTACCTTTTCCGCAAGTGTTTCACGTCCGTTAAAGCTAAAACCACGATCAGAAGCCTTGTAAGCTATCTCATCAATAACAGCAGCTACTTTTTTTGCTTTACGATAAGAACGCCCTAATACGTCAGCAACGCTATCCAGTAAGCTATGTTTGATGTGCTGGCGCTCTTTTACATAGTCTGTTGCCTTTTCTAAATTAATTAACACCTTAAAATATTCGTTTACAATAATCTTCATTTTTCTCAGTCTCCCTTTTTATGGAAAACAAAAAAGCACACTCTCAATCAACCTGAAAATAACAAGGTTAACAGAATATGCTTCACAATTCGTGAAAATACCAAAACAAATCTATTGAAAAGTCAATAATTATTAGGTACAATGAACACATCTAATAACCTGTTGTGTTGGAACAGGCGAAAGTCATTTTCCGTTAGTTGTCGTAGGAAACACTAACATTATGGAAAATGGCTTTTTTATTTGTCCGAACTATTAAATTACTGATAATTTTACCATCCCTTGCCGATAGATGGTAGACTAATTTTCCAATTTAGTCATTTCCTATGTATTTAACTCTCAAATACTTCTTTAATTATCTGTTTTGTATCCCGAATATCTAAGCTTCCAGGTATACCTTCCACAGGAAAGACTAAGTGATAGTCAAAAGTTATTTACACCACCTTGCGCTGCAAGGTTTTCCGTCCTGCCTAATGGTCACGGTATTCCATACTTACATTTCTGACCATTAGGCAGGACTTTAGATAAATAACCCACTTACCTATACTAATGAAATTTTATGGTAGTGGCGGCAGGGGTTTAGCGAGTATTTAGAGCAACAGAAGGAACAGACAGCAGACAAGCTTTTTTTGCTGCGTAAAGCTATGGAGTGTTATCCTAACGCAACTCAGAAGGAACTAGCGGGGAAGCTAGAGGTAGACCGTTCATATATTAGTAAACTTCGGAAAAAATTAAATGTGTGACAGGTTGTTGCGCTTAAATTAAGGGGGTATGTAATACCTGCCCTTTAGGGCTTCCGTTTAGTGCTGGACAAGGTTGATTACTACTTATTTTATTATTTACGGGGTTCAGGGCTTAGCCTCGGAGTGAGGACAGCGCAGGTACACTTAGGATTGCTAGGATTTCTATGTGTTTTTTTTATCGCTGTTGCTAGAAGGCAATTTACTGGTTCTGGGGTTTTTAATGAATTTATTTGTTGTGTTAAAAAAGAATATTCATGGTTGTAGGTATGCACAAACTATGCAATTGGAAATGGTTGGTATGCACAAAGTCTACAATTCGTAAGGATTGATGTACCCATGAAAAAGTTAGGCTCTGCCTAACACCACAACACAGTTGGGGTCACTTTTTCCTTATGCTCTTTTTTTTCTTCTAAATGATTTAAAACGATCATTTCTTGTTAGCGTAGCGACGAGTTGTTTAAAAAAGTATCTCACGGAGCCATCGATTTTTTGTGTGATACTTTTTTCTTTCCTTAACTTGTGTCATAACTCAAAAGTATTGACACCGAATTCTCAAAGTGATAGTATCAGTATATACAAAGGTGTCACTACTTAGTGTCATAAGTGAAGAAGCAAAAGGGGTTACATAATGAAATATGGCTATGCTAGAGTCAGTACAATTAATCAAGATTTAAAGACACAAATACAAGCGCTAAAAAAGGAAAACTGTGACGTTATCTATTCTGAGAAATTTACAGGAACGAAAGCAGATCGACCTAAATTTATGGAGCTTCTTTCTAAACTAGAAGCAGAGGACACTTTAGTAGTAACTCAGTTAGATCGTTTTGCTCGATCAACAGTAGACGCAATAAACAAGGTGAAGCAGTTGTTTGAAAAAGGGGTTAAAGTACACGTCCTTAACATGGGGTTAGTTGAAGACACGCCAACAGGCAGATTAACTTTTAATATCATGAGTTCTTTCGCTGAATTTGAGCGTGATATGATTGTAGAGAGAACGCAAGAAGGAAAGGCTATTGCAAAGCAGCGAGAGGATTTCCGAGAAGGAAGACCAAACAAGTACAGTAAAAAGCAGATCGACCATGCGCTAGAATTGTTAGTCACAAATTCATATAAGCAAGTAGAAGAAATCACAGGCATTAGTAAAAGTACGCTAATACGAGCAAAAAGAAAGCAGACGAAATAATGAGCAAATAAGTAACGATCACACTTAACGATGCACTAATAACGAAGTTAGAACGAATAGCCACACTAAAGGGCATTACAATAGAAGAAGAAGCTATACAAGTGATGACAAAAATTTATTAGATGGTGCTGCTAGAGCAGCAAATAACTCGATAAATAGGTACGACGATAATAAAAAAGCCTCCCAGCAGTCGCTACCTATAGCACTGCCTTTTTTGTTACATTCCCAGAACGATAGGTTGTCTTCTTATTAATAGAAGAACTCTTAAAATGTTCCTTATTATATAGAAGAAGACTTAACTCACTTATAATTTATTGTTGTTATCTAAAAGAAGTTATGATAGCTTATTAAAGCTGACTAAAAATTAATTATAAAAAAAGACTTGCACGGAATTATTGTATGTGATATATTATTACTTGTCGCTAACAACGACAGAAAAGACATTCCGAGCAAATAAAAACTTCTTAAAAGAAATTGTTGCGCGGAATTAATTTATGTGATACAATAGATTTTGTCGCTAATAAACGAGTGACAAAACGAGTTCTTTGAAAACTGAACAAAAGCCAAGCGAAAAAGAGATACATGTTATCTCGTCAATTTTAAGTGATTTAGTAAAATCACAACGTATCGTTAGCGATACAGTTTGAGCACAAATCAAGCACTTTTATGGAGAGTTTGATCCTGGCTCAGGACGAACGCTGGCGGCGTGCCTAATACATGCAAGTCGAGCG
>NZ_JAJAFR010000049.1 GCF_020734105.1 Alkalihalobacillus deserti | reverse complement strand
ATGGTACTCCGAAAGACCTGAGTGTACATAAATGAATGCACAATAAGATAAGCCCAAACATTATTCCAATTAAACCAAATGTCCCCGCTAATGCCATCATTCCAAAACGCAACATTCGTATGGTTGCAGCTAAATTGATAGCAGGAAAGCAAAAGTTCGATATTGCTGTAATTCCAACGACTATAACCATTGCAGGTGAAACCAACCCTGCTTGAACAGCAGCTTGGCCTAAGACCAATGCTCCAACAATACTCATTGCTTGACCGACAGCTCTAGGCATTCGAACTCCCGCTTCTCGCAAAATCTCAAAAGCGACTTCCATTAGAAGTGCCTCCATAAGTGCTGGGAAGGGGACACCTTCACGCTGTGCCGCTATCCCAATTAATAATGTAGTGGGGAGCATTTCTTGATGGTAAGTCAAAACAGCAATGTAAAGGGATGGAGCTAGTAAAGCAATAAAAAAACAGGCAAATCGTAGGATCCTTAGTAAAGTAGCAATGTCTGCGCGCAGGTAGTAATCTTCACTCGCTTGGAAAAACTCAACAATCAAACTTGGTACTACCATGACAAATGGAGACCCATCCACAAATATTGCAACGCGCCCTTCTACAAGTTTTCCAGCAACTGCATCTGGTCTTTCAGTGCTGAAAATAGTAGGGAAGGGCGTAAATTTCTCGTCTTGTATTAGTTCTTCGATGTATCCAGTTTCTAAAACTGCATCTATATCAATCCGATCTAATCGTTCCTGAACTTCCTTTATTACATCATCATTTGCAATTCCTTTAATATAAGCGACAACGACTTTTGTTTTAGTGACTCTCCCGATTTCTTTTGATTCCATCCATAAGTTAGAACTTCTTATTCTACGCCGTAACAAGGATGTGTTTGTTCCAATTGTTTCTGTAAAACCCTCTCTGGGACCCTTAATAAGGGTTGCTGATTGAGGTTCTTCTACACCACGTTTTTCATATCCTGGAATGCTTACTGAGATAGCTTTTGATTGGTTTTCAACCAAAAACGCAGCATGCCCGGATAAGATATTAGTCGTTAATGTAGCGAAGTCTTTTATTTCAGCAACTCCTCCAATAGTGACTGCTTTTTCTTTTAAAGCATTAATAAGTGAAGTGTTGTCTTGGTCTTGTGATTGAATGTCATTTGGTTTTAATTTATAAATTAATGAATCAATTAGTTCTTGGAGAGAAGATGTGTCAATCAAACCTTCTGTGAATACGATCGTCACATCAATTTTATTTTCTGGACCTATTTTAATCTTTCGTATTACAAGGTCAGCGCTATTGCCTAACTTGTTTTGGATATGTTTAATGTTTTCTTCTAAAGAAGACTTTAAATGTTCCTGCCTAGAAGATGAATTTCCCACTTCTTCATTATTTGTTTTTTTCCGAACAATATTCTTCAATGCTTTTCTAGTTAGTCTCGTCAAAACTTATTGCACCTCCTCACTTTAAATATTCTTAACAAATATTCAAATATTTATGAAAGGATTAAAGATATCCATTCAAGTTCAATGAGGTAGATGACCCGGTCAAGGAATACATTAAATATAATTTCAAGAAATGGATTTACAACAGTCGATGTTCCGTAGATTAATAGCTAGCATAACGTACCTATGAATCCTTTTTGGGCAGCACTAAGAAAACGCCAATATATATCATCAAGAGTTTATACGCTTAATATTTCACTTGACTCCCCATAGCATTTTTTAAACGCTTCAAACTCATACTCCGTTTGACATGTGTAAATATGAATTCGACCAGATGGATCACCATTCATATAATCGTGAACCTTAATCGTTTTTATACCTAGGGAGACAGATTTTCGCGGATTTACAACGTTAAGAGACTTTCGACTGAAAAAACCGTAGATTATGACGAATTATGAGAACTGAAAGGGCATTGATTTCCTGTTCAGAGTTAATACTGTGATTGAAATAGAGTTTGAAGCTTCCATCTCGCGGAAAAAGCAAGACATAAAAAAACAAATGTCTTTCTTAAATGCGAAAAAATCATCTCAATACACAATGAGACAATAAAACCCGATAATCTCCTACTTAACGTAGTTGAAAATCAGGTTTTGGCTGTTCATAATCTTTAGCGTTTGTAAATCCGCGTTTTTCTGTCGGAACCCCATTGAATACCGAGAAAAGGCCGTATCTTAGAATACTCTTTTTTTCATTTGTCTACTTGAAAGGGTTATGCACAGTCTCGAACCGTCCCCTTGCTTCACACATACTTCTTTGTTATATATGATAGAAGTCTCGTAATGGTTTTTGTAACCATGTATATCGCTTTTGAAAGATTTCTTTATATTCAGCCATACCTACTCACCCTTAACCATTTCAAACTAGGAGAATAGCTATTAGTATTTAACTAAGTACCTGATTGTGTAAGACCATTATTGAAGTAAAGCGCCCGTTTGTTGAAGAACATAATTTATCCTTTTATCATTTATTTTTTCTGTCCATTAAGCCATATGCAATACTATCGGCGATTTTATTGTTAAAAATGCAGCTATATCTTTACTTATTTGTCTTTTTTGGTTACGTATTCTTGCTCGTTCTGACGCAGTTTCATGTAGTTTTACCTCTTCTTCCGTTTCCGGTTTAACGGTAGGCACTCTTGTGGGACGTTTGTCCTGATCCAGTGCGACAAATGTTAAAAGTGCAGTAGCTGCTATTTTACACTCACCGCTTTTTAAATCTTCGGCAATAATTTTGACGAAAACCTCCATGGATGATGTTCCTGTCCATGTTACATACGACTCAAAACAGACTGAATCAATCGTCCGAATGGGATGTAAAAAATCGACTGAATCTGCTGAAACCGTTACACACTCTCTCCGGCTATGACCGTGCTGCAGAAATAGACGCGACTTGATCCACATCGCTCATAAGTCTACCACCAAACAATGTATTGTGATTGTTTACATCGTTTGGGAATATACGACTTGTCCGTATAACTCGTGATTCTCTGCAGTATTTTGTTTCCATTTGCACATCTCCCTAAAACATATAAGTAATTTCTAAAGCAATGCAGACACTTAAGCAGACAATCCAAAAATTCAACTTTTTTAAAAACATAAATTTCTCAAGATATTTATTGTTGAATCGCTCTTATTAATAATATTTCAGTACTAAAAGCGAGGATCCTATCGTGATAAAACACCAGTTTATCAATTCATTACTAAAGCAAGATTAGGATCATTAAAGTAGACAATCTCAGAAAGAATCTTGCAGCCCTGAATCTTCTTCAACGCTTTCCTTGCTTCTTCTTCTGTGTCAAATTCAAACATGGTAATTTTTGAATTTGAATAGGCAGTAATTACCCACATAAAATTCCCTCCAATGATGATTTACTTATTTTAAAGAAGTTGAGTTGTTTGGATAGGCTTCTAAACCAAACAACTCAACAATTTATACGTTCTTCTAATTTCACCCTGGCTTCTACGCAAATAAATTCTCTTCTTGTAATTTCTTTCACTTCTTTACTAAGGAGTTGATAAAAGCCTCCATAAGATTACAGTGACACCACAGGATGCTAATTTGTTTTTCAGCTTCAGTTACCTGAAAACTATATTGTTTCTGTTGTTGAACCGGTGATGTCCGGTGAAGAAAATGCTGTTTATCTAATTCTTCTAATTGTTGTATTGATTTGTTCATTAAGATGACTTCTTTTCATTTACAAATACCTAATCAATCATTCCATCAGAAATACTTGCAACTGCACAGTAAGTATTCACAAATAACTCCTCCTTAAATCCATCCGCGAAATTTTGAAGCTTCAGCCATTTTTCTAGATCCAACCATATAGGCTGCTAACCGATTATCGACTTTGTGTAGATCAGCTGTTTCAATAACATTGTTAAAAGCTTCTACTAATTTTGTTTTTAATTTGATGGAAACCTCTTCTTCCGACCAATAATACCCTAAATTGTTTTGTACCCATTCAAAGTAAGAGACAATGACTCCCCCTGAACTTGCTAACACATCAGGAATAAGTAGCACATTTCGTTGACTAAGAATTTGTGTTGCTTCCATTGTTGTTGGACCATTAGCAGCCTCAACAACAATATCCGCCTTAATACGATGGGCATTTTCAGCAGTAATTTGATTGGAAATCGCTGCAGGAACTAAGATATCACATGGAAGTTCAAGTAATTCCTGGTTGGTAATAGTATGTTTAAATAAGTTCGTTACGGTTCCAAACGAATCTCGTTTGTCTAATAAATCATTTATATCTAGTCCATCTTCATCATAAAGTGCTCCATAGGCGTCAGAAATACCTATTATTTTTGCTCCTGACTCCATAAGAAACTTTGCTAAGTAACTCCCCGCATTTCCAAAACCCTGAATGACAATCTTCGCTTGTTTCAATTCTAAATTTTTACTCTTTGCTGCTTCTTCTATGCAAATTGCCACTCCTCTTGCAGTGGCTGTTTCCCTGCCATGAGATCCACCTAAAACTAGAGGTTTTCCCGTAATAAATCCTGGTGAATCAAACTCGCGTATCCGGCTATACTCATCCATCATCCAAGCCATTACTTGTGAATTAGTAAATACATCAGGAGCGGGAATATCTTTTGTTGGACCAACAATTTGACTAATTGCTCTTACATATCCTCGACTTAATCGTTCTAGTTCACCAAAGGACATTTCCCTGGGATCACAGATAATGCCGCCTTTTCCTCCCCCATATGGAAGATTAGCAATACCGCATTTTAAAGTCATCCAAATAGATAGCGCTTTCACTTCCTCTTCTGTTACTTCTGGATGAAAGCGAATCCCTCCTTTAGTCGGACCTACTGAGTCATTATGTTGAGAGCGATATCCGGTAAATATTTTTATTTTGCCGTTATCCATGCGAATTGGTATCCGAACACTCAGCATCCGAAGTGGTTCTTTAATTTCCAAACGCGTGGTCTAACTCCACCGTCTTTAGACGGTATACGCTTTTAGCCTTACCCTTCGATGTCCATACTTAAGGTGTGAGGTGAAAGTATGGACGGATATAAGAAGAATAGTCATG
>NZ_JAJAFR010000048.1 GCF_020734105.1 Alkalihalobacillus deserti | reverse complement strand
TCCCAGAAAGATATTTCAGAATGGAATGCTCCTTCTTTAAGCCATTCTCCTTTTACATATGGGTAGGAAGACATCGTTGCTGTTACCACAATATCAGAATCTTTAAACGCTTCTTCTGCACTCTCTACAGAGACAACGCTTACATTTAATTCATTTGACATTTCTTTTGCAAACTCATTTGTCTTTTCTCGATTTAAATCATACACTTTAATCTCTTCAATATTACTTCCGAAAACCCCTACAATAGCCATTAATTGAGTTCTACTTTGAACACCTGCACCAATAATACCAACAATTTTAGAGTTCGGATTAGCTAAGTATTTAGCTGCAATCCCAGTTGCTGCTCCTGTCCTCATAGCGCTTACAATAGTTCCATCCATAATCGCTAAAGGAAAACCGTTATTAGGGTCGGTTAGAATTATGATTGCTGAGGCTCTTGGTTGACCAATTTTTTTAGGATTCTCTGGCATACTCGGAATCCATTTCATCCCCGCTACGTCAAGTTCCCCACCTAGATAAGAAGGCATCGTCATGATTCTTCCTCTTGTCTCTTCTGTTTCAGGCCCCCCCCAACGAATAACTGGTTTAGAAGGTTGAACAACTTCGTTGTGTCCATGTAACTCGAAAGATTTTTGAATTGCACTAAGTGTCCCCACCATATCCAGACCGCCAGCTTTAATACAATCCTCTTGTGAAAGGTAAATGAAACCAACCCTCTTACTTTGTTCAAGTTTCTCTAGCTTTTTTACTGTACTCATTACGTCCCCAACTCCCTGAAATGGCTTATTGAATATCCCAACTTCTAAATATAGAATAGCATCTTCTAGATTCATTGTAAACCATTTTTACATAAAAAGGTTCATATAATCCTTTTTAAGGCTGACTAGTCTAAAAAAATGACATTACCTTTGGGCAAAATGCCTTAGTAATGTCAGGTAAAACGCTTTTATTCAACTACTTTTTTTATTTTTCAATGTGTTAACTATAAGTTTGTATTTTTTTAATAGACGTTTTTGATTGTCTTAATCCTAATTCAATCACTATAGCCTCAACCAGCGCAATAATTGGGATTATTGCAAAATGATTTCCACTAGATTCAGTTTTTAATATAACGCTTAAATCACTAGCAATCGGGCAACTCAATTACACTTTACCAACATAGATATTTCTATTTGTTCATCAGATATCAAGTAACTCAGGGAAAAATCATTTCACTGGGTTACTTACTTCTGTAATTCATAAATATACCTTAGTTAACTAATTAACAATTTATGTAAATTTCCCATATATTTCTGAGCTTTGGTTGCTGCGATACACCCTTCTCACATGGCTGTTACTATCTGCCTTCTTGTAGAATAAAGTTTGCCAACAACAAACTACAGAAGGGGTGCCCTCATGAAAAGGAATACCACATTCACAATTTGTTTCAAAAAATGTTTCAGAAGAAGAAGTAGCCCTTATTCAGGATGCCATCGGCTATGAAGATAAAGCGCGTAAGCTCGATGTGCTCACGCTCATTAACTATCTAATCTGTGCTTCTATGAATGTCAAAGGTTATCGAGACTGCGCAGATGTAGGAGACCAATATGAACCGCCAAAGGTCAATTTCTCTACACTCTCTAAGAAAGCTGGCAATGTAGACTACAACATCATGAAGAAATTATTCCATTTAGTCGTGTCTAAATGGAATCGAGTGACACACCGATCATTAAAGATTTCTAAAGAGCTTTTCTTGGTAGACTCCACCACGATTACAGTTGGAGGGTCACGTCTCCCTTGGGCCCTTTATCACGGGGAGCATGCAGGAATTAAACTGCATATCAGCTACTCTCCTCTCACTGAAATGCCAATTCAAGTCGAAACGACTGGACTTTCACACGATGGGCCGATTGGGGAACAGTTGGTCGATTCTTGATTTATCCTGGTAGAAGATCGAGCCTATTTTAAGATTAAACGAATCGATCAATTTACAGAAGACCAGCAAAAGTTTGTGATCCGAATGAAAGAAAATGTAGAGATTTTCAGGCCTCATGCTTTAAAACGCATGGAGGAAGCTGAATCTCCTGTCACGCGTGATATCACTTGTCAATTGGGTACCGAACAATCCCGTTCTAAGGAACGTCATCGAGTGGTATTTTTTAAGGATGATTACGGCAACGAGATGCGTGTCGTCACCAACTTAATGAACGTAACCTCTGAAGTCATCGCAGACATGTACAAAGCAAGATGAAGAATTGAAACGTTCTTCCGATGAATAAAACAGAACCTAAATGTCCCTGTTTTATTTGACACGACTGAAAATGCTGTTTTTAATCAGCTTTTTGCCGCTTTAACCGCCAGCAGCGTAAGTAACTTAATAGTGGATACTTGATGGGGAGTATTTATTATGTTTAAAAGAGCTTACTCCTTAACGTCTGTCATGTTTATTAAATAAATAATGTTCTTTTCAAGAAAAATTAATCAAGAAGATGAACATCATCATCCACATGAATGTCACCTGTTTTTATCACCGAAGCATAAACGCCAAAATTATTTTGTCTTTCTTTTATAACCGTTTTATGCAAATTTGAATATCGTTCAGCATTATCAGGATTAACAGTATAATCATACACCTTTTACAATGTCCTACTAATTGAATTTCTACTTCACTTCCTATTTTTATAGGTCTGCCAATCCATTCTTCAATAAAAGGTATTTTTTCTTTTAATGAAATAAATAAATTAGGGAGAAAACGCCGAAAATCCACCTCGTCTTGCCCCCATATTTCTTTCAAATTATTTATTGAAGCATCTGTTATAAGTAGAATGTTTTCTAATTGGTCCAATAGCACGTGTGAAGTGGGATATACAACTTTCTTAAAGGCTTTTTTGCGTTTAAGGAGGTGAGGTATATCTTGTAAGTAGCTCCATTTGATGCAAACGATGTTGAATGGAGGGCTCAACGAACTGTTAAAACGAGAAATGGTTTTAAAGCAGTCGTCATGCCTTATGTAACGAATCGAGCAATCATGTCTCGGTTAGATTCAGTTTTCGGAATGGGATATTGGAAAAATGAATTCACTTTAGTTGAAAATATTGGTGTGAAGTGTCGGATTTATACAAAAGTGAATGAAGAGTGGATCTTTAAAGAAGATGGAGCGGAAATGAAACCTAATGATAATATTGATCCTATCAAGTCTGCTTATTCAAACAGTCAAAAGAGATGCGCCGTACAGTTTGATATTGGCCGCTATCTTTATTCTCTTGATAAGGCTTGGGTAGATTTGAAGGATAAAGGACAAAATTATCAAAAGGTTGATAGTAACGCGCTATGTATTGGGATAACCCACCATTGCCATCTAACGCACTTCCAAAGGGTTCTCAACAACCCAACGAACAGAAACAACAAGAGAGAGAGAATAACACTTAGCAAACAACAAACGGTGGTCAATCTTCTAACCAACAAAATGAGACGGTTTCTCTTATGCAAGAAGCGAATAAGCTTGAGAAATGCTTAGGATTAACCCAAGCTCAGAGGCTTAGAATCTTTCAACGTGTAAATCCAAATACTACTGTTAGTAAAGTAAATGAGATTTACAAAGCGGAATCAGAGGCTATTAACATCCTAATACTAATTTACATAATGACACAATAATTACCAATTAAAAAATCACCCCTGGATCCTCAGGATAAGGTTTTTATATAATGCTGCAAGTGGAAGTGGACTTTAACTTTTAAATCAAAAATAGAATGAAATAAGATTATTTGAAGATAATACAAACTGAACGGAAAAGGTAAAAAGGTTCACGACTAAAATCGTGAACCTTTTCTCAGTCCCAGTGTGGCCAATCACCCTCTCAGCTCGGCTACGCATCGTCGCCTTGGTGAGCCGTTACCTCACCAACTAGCTAATGCGCCGCGGGTCCATCTGTAAGCATTTGACCTAAGGCAAAACTGATAAACACTTTTTTATGGACTCCAGATATTGGTGCAATTGTCTAGCTCTTACTCCCTGTCACGTTACAATGCTCCTTTCTGAATAAATACTTTTAAAAATGGTTTATTTCACATCTTTCACTAATTTATTGTAAACAGCAATAGAAAGTGCAATATCTAAGACACCGGATCCGACACTTTCATAGAGCGTGATTTCTTGCTCATTTTCTCTTTTTGGAATTTTTCCAGTTAGCACATCTCCCACTGTACCTGACACTTTGTCTTTGGTAATCTTTCCTTGTTCGAATGGAATCAAAATATCACCGGCGGCTTCCAATAGACCCTCAACGTGTTCCGTGATTACTTTATCCGATTTCAGTACTGTTTCTGTATCAATTTCCTGCATAAAAGAGGTAAAAGAACCAATCGCGTTGATATGTGTACCTGGTTTGACTGAACTTCCTTTAAAAACAGGAGTGAGTGAGGTAGTACAAGTACAGATGATATCAGAGGATGACACGCACTCGTCAGCCGTTTTAGCCGCAATGATTTTATATGGCCGATTTTTGATCTTTTCAATTCTTTCAATAAAACTTTCTACTCGTTCAGGATCAATATCATACACGTAAAGTTCCTCAATAGATCGAATTTCTTGGATGGCCAATACTTGAGAGAACGCTTGGAGTCCTGAGCCGATAATTCCTAGTTTGTTGGCATCTTTTCTTGCCATTAAGTCAGTAGCGATTGCTGCACTGCCGCCTGTTTTGATGGCAGTCAGATAGTTCGCATCAATCAGTGCTTGAAGTTCGCCAGTTTCAGCTGAATATAAACTGATTTTAGAGATTGTACTAGGCAGACCTTTTTTCAAATTCCCAGGGAAAACAGATGAGAATTTTGATCCGAAGAAAGGTTTGTTCGTACAATTAGCGACTAACCATTGTCCCACATTTTCTTCGCCGCGAATAGGCATAAAAATACGGTTTCCTGCATAAATTTTTCCTTCAACACAATCTTCATAAGCCTCCTTGATAACAGGGAGAACCAATTCCATATCAAGTATATTTTGTACTTGTTCTTCTGTAATTTGTCGCATAATATCCTCCTTAGATTTAAATAGTGTCTAATATTATATAAATTTTACTCTTTTAAAATTTTATAACTATGATGGATTTTGGTGAAGTTTTTGTACAAGAACCAATTACTACTAAAATTTTCGGAAAACTTTTCCCAATATTATATATTCAGTCTAATTTCCAAAAACTCCCTTATGCCCAAATATCTCCTATACTGAATCCGTTAGGAAAAGGATCCGTTGGATCAAGTACATAAGTGTTAAATCCGGTAATCCACGCCTCACCACTAACGGTTGGAACTACGGCTTTGTGGTCACCAAGTTTTACTTCCTCAACAAGGCGTCCATTAAATACTGTTCCCAGAATCCCCTCATGTCGGAAGTCTTGATTTAATTTCAATTCCCCCTTGGCATACAAGGTAGCCATTTTTGCACTAGTTCCAGTCCCACAAGGACACCGATCCAGAGCACCCG
>NZ_JAJAFR010000047.1 GCF_020734105.1 Alkalihalobacillus deserti | reverse complement strand
TTTCCTTTTATCGCCTTTTTAATTAGTGTAAGTTCATTCATCAATTTAACCTCCTTTCCGCTTATTAGAGTGAAAATATTATAAAAAAGTTTCAACTTTTTCTATGAAAAAACAATGGATCTGAAACCAAAAAAGAACGTCTTATGACGGCTCTTCTAATATAGCATCTATAACAACGTCTTCTATAGTTTAAGAAAACCCTTCTTCGAGTAACCTGCTCCGATAATAAAATAGGAACTGCCACACCGACAACTCCTTGTTTCGCTCTTGCTCCCGTTAGTGGAATATATTATCTTTGTATTTCATTGAAAACCCCTTATCAATACATAAAATTTGGCTCAGCAGGGGGAGAAAAAATATACCAAGCTTTTAGGTCATTATATGTGTACGTTTTAACTTCTTGCCCCTGAACTTTTACTGGTGTATTGGCTAAGTTAAAACCACTAATTATTGGCTTTCCGAAAAACTCAGATGTTCCATAAACCCCTTCGTTTGCTCCATCATTTTTGCTGTTAGAGAGTGGCACACAACCTTCCCATGATGTTTTTGTATTGAAGAGCTTTTTACTAACATATCCTTTACAAAAATGTTCTTCATCATCGGAAAATCCCTCGGCTACAAAAAATGTTAAACCTTTATTCCCATACCAATCTGTGTGCAAAATCTGAACATTTTCCATCCAAGTATATTCATCTTTAATAGATGCTTCAATATTAGGGTTTAAATAGTTATTAAGTATAAAAACTATAACGAACACTAGGATAAGAGATAAAATGATTAGCATTCTCTTGTTATCCAGTTTTTTAATCAATATCCACAACCTCCTAATTAACTTATTCTTTGATTTAACTATTGCACAAGTCGAGTAGAAGAGAACCTCTCCACCTTTCGGTTGATTGTGTTCTCCCCCCTCACAGAACCGTGCTTGCGCTATTAACGCACACGGCTCCTCCGAGTTATCATTCACAAAATATAGCTAATCTCTTTTCTTAATTCATAAATATTAACCTTAACTCTTGCGTAAGGTAATGGATATTTAGTAAGAAAGAGTCTGAATTTATCCCAAGTAAATGATTTCCTCTGACTTCTTCTGTTAAGCCATTTGAACAGTAGGTATCCGATTTTGTCTCTAAATTTGTTTACACTTGGGGTATTATCTGTAATGCAATAATAATTGTAATACCCTACAAGAGAGCGCCTAAATCTATCCATAATCATATGAATATCTTCATTTCTATTGTTCTTCAACCACTCTTTAGATTCTTTAAGTTTGCCTTGGACCTTCTTCCTACTAGTTTTCCGTTTTACACGAAATTTCCCTTGTTTACTTTTCCCACAATAGTGTGTAAAACCTAAGAAATCAAAGGTTGCAGGTTTACTAATCCCCTTGTGTATTGCTTCTTTATCTGCAAAACGTCCAAATGGTATGATTTTGGTTTTATCCTCGGCTATTTCTAAGTTGAACTTCAACAACCTAAGTATTAATGATTGAAAGAATTCTTGAGCTTCGCTCTTGTATTGAAAACAACACACAAAATCATCTGCATACCTCACCATGAATGCCTGTCCTTTACACTGTTTTCTAACCCTTTTCTCAAACCAAAGGTCAAGAACATAATGGAGATATATGTTGGCTAATACTGGAGAAATCACCCCACCTTGCGGTGTACCATTATCGGTTTTGTACTTCTTACCTTCCTCCATATATCCACCTTTAAGAAACCTGCCAATTATTCTTAGTAGGTTAGGGTCAGCTATTCTCAGCTTTAGGAACTCCATCATCCACTTGTGGTCAACATTGTCAAAGAATCCTTTAATATCTACATCTACTACATAGTTTACTGACCTCTTTTCGATATAGTGGTTCAGTATTTTTAAAGCATCGTGGCAACTACGATTGGGTCTGAACCCAAAAGAGCAGTCTAGAAAATCATTTTCATAGATAGTATTTAGTATCTTTGTAATCCCTTTTTGAACAATTTTATCTTCATGTTCTGGTATTCCCAGCGGTCTTTTCTTGTTTGAATTCAGCTTAGGAATATACATTCTTCTTACTGGAACAGGACGATAACTTTTGCTTTTAAGTCTAGCTACTAAATCCTCTATGTTTTCTTGCAGATTTTCATTGTATTGCTCTTTGGTTGTGCCGTTTATCCCTGGTGCCTTCTTGTTAGGTAGTTCACGGTGACAATCCGCTAGTGATTGCTTACTTAATAGATGTGCAATAGATGTAAATTTCATTTTAGGATCAGATTTCGCTAACTCCGCTATCCTTAGTAGTTCTGTTTCCATTTAGTATCCCTACCTCTGAGTGTAGTAAATGTGTCCCTAGTAAGGGCGATAACTGGTAACAGCCTTTCCTCCATCGGCATTACCCAACTTCATTGGTACTACGCTGCTATCCGACTCCCTACACTTCCTTGCTTGTTATCACTTGTACACCATACTCTTCTAAAAAAAAGAAAAGACCGATAGGGTCTCCCGAGTTGCCGTATCATATCAATGTGTAACGTGCCAAGGTCTCTGACTCCAGAGAGGTTTTATCCTTCTTTGCCTTTAGCGAATGATAAAATGTAGCTTTCTGTCGCAGGAAAGACATCAGCCCTCTCGATTTACTAACATTATGGAGCTCAATCCCTTCAACCAATTGGCTTTCGGCCCGCCACCTAACTGTCTACGCTTAAAGACTAAAGTTACCCTTAGCCCTCCAAGACTCGCTACGAGTGAATGGCTAGTTCTTACTCGACGGGAATCCCACCCGCTATATGATACGACCTAGGCTCGGCCGCACTCCTGCTACGTTAGTGCAATAAGCCAAAGGAGCTACCGTTACGACAGCTCCCATTCTTTCGTTCAAGCTACCCGATAGTTGAAGATAAATCGTTATGGTTTCCCTCCAAAAATTGCAACAATTAAGTATCCGATAAACATAAAAATAACAAAACTAAAAGTCATAATGGCATTTGAAATAATTCCAAATTTACTCTTTCCGATTATTCCAAATACAATGCCAATTGGATTTATAATAAAAGTCAATAACCAATAACTATATCCATAATTAAAGATAATGTTTGGAAGCCAGACTAATATCCCCAACAAGAAACAGATTAGTGAAAGGATAAACCATATATTCATATTCCTTGGTGTTTTTTTTGTATCCATTATTATCACTCCCCTAATAATATAGGTTGTCTTTAGTATCTAACTTTTATTAATACAGATAGGTAAGGGTTTGATGTTATCGCTCCCTTTGTATTTCGCAATTGAAAAGTGAGCCATTTCGCAACATTTTTTGAGCCAATTAAATTTGGCGAATTTCACAAACTTACAGCTGAACTTTTGTAATGAGGACAGGCTTGACATGGAGCCTCTACGGACATGACTTCTTTGCGAAAGCATGCAGTAGGTAGGGGTTTCGCATCCCTGCAAGGGTATCATGCCCGCCTCTCCATATAAAGCCGATGTAGGATAGAGTATTATATACAATTCACAAACTTTAAGTGGCTCAGTTTTTAGTTGTCATGTGGCTCACTTTTCATGTGTTATTTACATTTTCAACGTTTCATAGGGAGTAAGTCCTCCACGTTATCAGCTTACAACGTTGAATTATATCTATTATAGAAAGAACTTAGGCGCTTCCTTTAAGCCTGTTAGCCGTTCATATGCCTGTAACATATCATGGATTTTCATATTAGTTAGTTTTACTCATCCACTGCCAACCTCACAATTTGGTGATATACACATTTCTATGTATTGCGGGTGTAGACCCGTACATTCAGAAGTTCGTCAGCTTATCCCATTATTTTAGGATGATTAAGCATTCTCACCGTATTCAATCAACTCAAGCATCATGATTTACACCACCCCCGCGGGTAGGCTTTCGACAGCTAAAATCACTGTTACGGTAAATTCTTACGCCTTTTTGCCGAGCTTATAACACTGTTATTCTTACTAACTTCAGTGCTATTCGACTAAGAGAGAGCCCTTCAAGACGTTACTCTGTCATTTGACTCTTCGATATAATCCTTCAGTTCCAAAAGGAACTGTCTAGCCTTTACCAGAGTGATGTGACCATCCTCAATTTAAGCTAGAAACATTTCGCACAACATTACTGCTTCTTTATCACAAGCAGTGATTACTGTTGTTCAGCCATCGCACCCATGTTATTTAAAGAGACTATTCATTATCTAATCATATAAAAAATATCCACCTGTGCCTATTAAAAAGTATTTAACAAAAATAAAAAGTTTCTTTGGCTTATCGTGATTTACAAGAAATATAACCAATCCAAATAAAAGTCCAAACCCAAGTGATTGAAATAACAGTGCCATTTTAACCATCCCTTAATAAAAAGAATACTTATTTGTAAATTCCCCGATAATCAGTATCTTATTAAACATTACTGCTCCTTTAGTTGAATAACTGTTACATTAAATTCCTTTTGTGTGATTTAAAAAAGAAATACGTACCTTTTTTATTGCAAGGAACGTACCCTTTACTTTAAGAAGAAATACTACTGGTTTTTTCTTTGTTTTTTGAGAGTAGGTCAAGGACGAAAGTAGTTATAACTGCGATTAAAGCTTGATAAAATAGTAAGTCATCCATCATAAGCTCTTCAGGTTCTCCAAAATTCTTAGTGAAGTAAAAATAAAAAATAAATAATAATATAAACGCAGCAAGCCCGTTCGATAGGCTCTTGCCAATTTTATTAGCAACAATAACAGCAATAATTACAAACAATAAGGTAACGATAGATGTGTTTGGTAAAATAAATTCATTTAGCAATACACCAATATACATAATAATGCTTCCAATAGTTATTGAGGCTGCTATTTCTAAAAACCTTATTTCACTCACCTCTCTCAATGTTTTTTTACTGTACTAAATGCTCCTTTACTTGAATAACCTTTGCTTTAATTTTAACATTAATTTCCTTTTGCATGGCATAAAAGGAAAAGTGCGCCCCTACTTATTGTAGGAACGCCACCCTTTAGTTGAACAAGAACAACTAAAAGTCTTGTCCAACGATAATTTTCCAGTCTTCATCTTGTTTTTGGATTGGGAATGTAAGTTCATTTATGTTCCCATCAGAAGAGATTTCAACAGTAGCCTCAAATTCAGTTTCACTAATTTCCTTAATCTCTACTATTTTTGTATCAGTAATTTCTTCCTCAATATTTGAATACTGTTTCTTTTGTTCCTCTTTATTAGGAAACCTTAAATCATCAGTGTATTTTACCATAGCTGATATATCCTTGGACTCTAAAGCCTCTAGATAACTATTTACAAGCTCAGTGACTTTCTCATCATTTGTTAAACTTGCTTCCGATGAACAGCCAGATAAAATTATTAATATTAAAACTACCGAAACCATTAACTTTCTCATTCTAAACATCTCCTTATAATATTCTGCTATGTAAAATTGTACCATAACTCCCCTTCGATTAACCCGCAACTATTATTTGACAGAAAAAAAGCATTACCGATGTTCCAGTAATGCTACCTCATAGGGATTGTTAAACTTATTAAAATCAGTTTTATTAGTTGTGTAACAATGGCTTGAATTCCGACCTATGTTCAATTATCCGCTCCAATGC
>NZ_JAJAFR010000046.1 GCF_020734105.1 Alkalihalobacillus deserti | reverse complement strand
GAAGAAACAATAAGAAATTATATTGCGAACCAATTCAATGAAGAAAAGAACGACATATTCACGATTGAAGAGTGAGTTTAGTCAAAATTTAGTTTGCTTAAAGCATTTGGACTTGGAGAGGACTTCAGTCTTAAGAAACGACTTTAGTCGTAGACATTTTATGTCCAAATCCACCTGCTTTAGCAGGTGGTCGTTTAAGTGTTTTTAAAAATGGTGCACAGTCATGGTTAAACTCAGGTATTGGTACATTTCAGCCATCGGAGTTCATAAAGATTTTCTTGATGCTAGCTTTAGCTAAAATTAGGGAGCGTATCTTAAACTAATAAGGAATACAAGCGAAGAACCCCTGGAACTTAACCAAGGGTTCTTCGCTATTTTTTACTAGTAAACGATTAGTTTTGATAACAAGTTTCCTACTGGCAATTCATTACCCAGATTGGTTCATTGTGAAGATGATTGGTCAATAAATTTGAATCACATATCTTCGTTAATTAAATGTTAATTGTTACGTCACTTTTTTCTTTTAATGTTGAAATAAGCGACTCCATCTGCAACTGATACTCAATGTCAGAACGTACTTCTTCTAATGACGGTAGTTGAGATTCATCTTCTGTTGCATTTACTATTGCTTCGTCATAAAAGGCTTGAATTTCTTCGTCAGAAATCTCAATTTCTGTTACCTTTTGCTCGATGTACTTACTGCTCTTTACGTTTTTTTTAACATCATCTCGAAGCTCATCCATTTGTACGCCTTGAGCTTCTAATAGTTCTTGAAGCTGTTCCTCCGATTCAAGACCGTTTTGAGCCATAAGCTCAGAAATCCCATTGTCAATCTCTTCTTCAGTTGCTTCAAGCCCTTCGTTGCTTGCAGCGTCGGCAATAAGCTTCGAATTAATGATTTGGTCGAGTACTTGATCTTTGAGCTCTTCTAAATACTCTACACCTTCTTCACTTTCTAAATCAATACCTTGCATGGCAACTTGCATTGCTTGCTGTTCAATAGTAGTTACAAACATCTCTTTTTCAATATCTTCACCGTTGACGGTTGCAACAACATCAGGAATCTCTTCCGTATCAATCATTGATCCCATTGCTTGTTCAGGTTGCTCTACGCCTTCTGGGTGTTCAGACACAACTGGCTCTTCTTGAGTTGGATCCTGACCTTGAGTCGTATCCTCTTCTCCTCCACAAGCAGCTAGTCCAAATGCTAGTGCGCAAACACCAAACCCCATTACTAATTTCTTTTTCAAAGTAAACAAACCCCTTTCCCTTCTCAAAACATGTGGTTATTGTAACATGGAAATAACGATTCTTCAGTGGAAACAGACTCTCTAACATACTTCATTAGGACAGGAAAACTCAATTATGAAAACTTATGAGAAAGTAAACACACGCGTATTCTTGGTCTAAAAAGGTTAGGCATTCTAATCATGTTGTTGTTTGAAAAACTATGTAAATAAAGTAATTGGCTATTCCTCTATTGAATTACTCCTAGTTTTACAGAACCTTTCATACTAACTAACACCTTAAAATAGTGTAAATTCATTCCATTGATTGACCAAATGCACGTTCATTGATACCTACTGCTATTGGATATCCTATTTACTTACTTAAAGAGCTTGTTCAAAAAGGGCGGTTTTCCCTTTTTGAACAAGCTCTTTAACGGAAATCAATAAAATCCGGTAAAATTTTCATATAGCGTACAATTAGCTTATTTTGTGTTTCATAGCCAACACCGACACCTAAGATTAAGTCGAAAGTTATGAAAGATTAACTGGTTGCTTTTTAATGAAAGTGAACTTTTTATCATTGTTTATGATTTTTGGGACAAATTAAAAGTATCACTTTTCAAATAGGAGAGATTTGTCTTGTCTGAAATACCTTTGAACTTAGTGTTCGTCCTTTTCATCTTACTTATATTATCAGCGTTTTTCTCTTCAGTAGAAACTGCCTACTCAAGTGCCAATAAATTAAGATTAAAAAGCTACGCAGATGAGAATAGACCAGGAGGTGTGAAAGCCCTCTTTATCTCACAAAATTTTGATCATGCTCTTTCGACTATACTAATTGGAAATAATTTAGTGAACATTGCTGCTGCTACGATATCAGCACAGGTTGCAACGGAGCTATTTGGCGGGAATACAGGGCTTCTGATCAGTACGATAGTCATGACTATTCTTATCCTGATCTTTGGCGAAGTTCTGCCGAAATCATTAGCCAAAGAGAATGCTGAATTTTTAGCTCTTAGGGTTTCTCCCATATTACTTTTACTAATGAAACTTTTTACGCCGTTAACGTGGCTACTAGTTAAATTAAAACAAGTTATGACAAAGTTCGTCTCTAAATCAGAAGAAAGCCCTTCCATAACAGAAGAAGAATTAAAAGAAATGTTCACGATCAGTCAAGCAGAGGGTGTCATTGAACTGAATGAAAAAGAACTTTTACACAACACTCTGGAATTCAATGATACTAAAGTAGTGGGAGTTTTAACACCTCGCACAGATCTGATAGCGATTGATATCAATATGTCAATTGAAGAGATAACTACGATATTAGTAAGAGAAAGATTTTCTAGATTGCCCGTATATGAAAAATCAATTGATAATATTATTGGGGTATTGTCAGAGAGAGATTTTCTTACCCAGCTTGTTATAAAGAAAGAAATGGATCTAAGAAAATTAATTCGAAAACCCCTGTTTGTCGTTGAAACATTAGGCATTTCAACTCTCTTACCGATGTTACAAAAAGATCGAGTACATATGGCTGTTGTGATTGACGAATTTGGTGGAACATCTGGAATTGTTACTTTAGAAGATATTTTAGAAGAACTAGTTGGTGAAATTTGGGATGAACATGATGAAAAAGTTAATGAGACAAATAGGCTTGGTCCAAATGAATTTGAATTCTACGGGGATTTTCCTTTAGATGATTTTGCTAGAATGGTGCAAGTGGAATTGCCGGACAGTAGAAACCATACTCTTGGCGGGTGGTTAACAGAGGAGTTTCATTATGTACCGGTCGTAAATGAAGAGTTCACTTATGATGGTATAAAATTAATTGTCACTGAGGCAGAAGATAGAAGAATCATAAAAGTTAGGGTGGTTTTAAGAGAGGAAAAATCCTCACTCGAATAACGTAATATAGTCTGAATACCCAAAAATCAAAGTAAATTTATAGCAAAAATTTTAAGAGTGATTCGAGGTGATTTATAAAATTTATTGTGAAAGATTTAAGTGAAAAGAGCAAACTAGTTGTCATATTTCTATAAATCAATTATGATAATCTAAATAATTTAAAGGGGAGTAGCTGTACAATAAAGTCGACAGTCCGGGATAACATCCTCGGCTTTATTGGCAACATTAAAATGTTGTTAGCCAGACCTTTGCCATTGGTAGAGGTCTTTAGTAGTGTTTGGAAGATCTCTGCTTTCTTGGTGAGGGTCTTTTTTCTTACAACATTTTCATTCTAAAGGAGAAACGATTTTCGTTGTATACAACGTTGAACAAGATTTTTTGAGCTTTATTAATGATTGTCATGATTAAACACAGTTGAGTTCGATCATCACAATAGAGGACAAAAATCCTCCACGAGTTCAAATCAGTTCTACAACAAATATAAGTGTTCTAGCTATTTCAGTTACGACAAAGTTGAAGTAAGTGATCTTTGAGAAACGATTGTTTTGGTGAGCACTCATGCACATATTAGGTTTGAATATGTTAAGACAGGAACGTTTGCAGTAATGGTTGGTTTTATCATTGGTTCATTTGTTGCAATCTATCTTGGAATAACGGGAGACCGCTTTTTATTTTTTATCAGTGTCCTTGCTTTTTTGGCAGGTGGGCTTTGTGCATATTTATTAGTTACATCGAATTGAAAAAAACAGTAGTGAAATTAAATCATTAGTAATAAAATGTAAGTAATACTAATATGGAGTGTGATGTTTAGATGGACGATGTTCCCTCGAGTTTGATTGTGTTATTTATCGTGTTATTAGGTTTGTCTGCTTTTTTCTCCTCAGCTGAAACCGCATTTTCAAGTGTTAACAAAATCCGCCTTAGAAATTATGAGGAGGAAGGAAGGCGGGGGGCTAAGAAGGCTGTAGACATAGCTGAGAACTTTGATAAGACGCTTTCGACCCTTTTGGTTGGTAATAACCTTGTGAACATTGCTGCAGCTACACTTTCTTCACAAATTGCGATTCATCTGTTTGGCCCTAGTCTTGGAGTGTTCATTAGTACATTTGTAGTCACAATTTTAGTTTTAATCTTTGGCGAAATTATCCCGAAATCGTTAGCGAAAGAGTATGCGGAAACCTACGCGTTAAAAACTTCGGGAATCCTATTTTTGTTGATTCAGGTGCTCTATCCAGTAACTTGGGTGTTCTTACAAATTAAAAAGCTCGTTTATCTATTTTTGAGAAATAAAGAAAATACCCCATCTGTCACCGAAGAAGAAATAAAAATGCTCATACAAATTAGTGAAGATGAGGGTGTTATAGGAAAAAATGAAAAAGAAATGGTGCATCGTTCTTTGGAATTTGATGACATTATCGTTCAAGAAATCCTCAAACCGCGTCCAGATATGATTGCGGTTGAGGTCAACCAACCGGTTTCTGAAATCAAGGATGTTTTTTTAAAAGAACATTTTTCAAGAATACCAGTGTATGAGAGCAATGTTGACAATATCATTGGAATTTTGTCTGAGCGTGACTTTTTAACAGCTTATATTAAAGATGGCGAGAAGCTTGATGTAAAATCGTTAATTAGACATCCATTATTTGTCGTTGAATCTATGAAAATCTCTTCCTTGCTCCCAGAACTACAAAAGCAAAAGGTCCATATGGCGATTGTGGTTGATGAATTTGGTGGGACGTCTGGTTTGATTACATTAGAAGACTTATTAGAAGAGATTGTCGGTGAGATTTGGGATGAACATGATGTTAGTGTTAATCAGGTTAGAAAGGTCGGACCTTCTAGTTATGTAGTTAATGCAGATTACTCGATTGATGATTTTGCTCAGTTTGTTGATATTGATGCCCCAACTACCTCTAATCACACGTTAGGTGGATGGTTAATTGAAGAATTCCAACGTATTCCAAAAGTTGGGGAAGAGTTTTTATATCAAGATTTGATTTTAAAGATTGAGAAGGCTGAAGAAAAAAGAGTTCGCCAAGTTCATTTGAAAATCAATAAAAATTGTGATGAAGTTGAACAAAAAACAGCCATTTAATAGTAAACGCCCCTGTGAGCATGATTCACAGGGGTATTTGTTAATTATTGACAAACCGTCAAAATAAATAAAGGAGATAGAGCGATGGATAGTATGTCTGTCATATATATCTATAAGAGCTTGTTCAAAAAAGGGAAGACCACCCTTTTTGAACCTTTAGTATCCTCTCTCCTAATGGGAGTTGCAATGGCTTGACTCACTGCGCGTCTATCCGAGAAAACCACTCGGATCGACTTAAAACATTGCAGTGGCTTCGCTCATTGCTTCGAGCTTGTTCAAAAAGGGAAGACCACCCTTTTTTGAACCTTTAGGTGTGCCCGGCATGTCTAACAGCTAGGTGGTGAAAGTCCACTACAGGCTTGGCAGTGGGAACTGTTAGCGAATGGCAAGGGTGTCTAGGGTGACCTAGAATCTGAAGGAAGCCGGACGCAAAATCT
>NZ_JAJAFR010000045.1 GCF_020734105.1 Alkalihalobacillus deserti | reverse complement strand
CGTGCAGTGTAACGGGGACGATCGCTAATTTTTGTTGGGGCATAAGAAAAGCACCTCCTTTATTTAATACATGTATCGTACCAGGAGGCGCTGCGTATTTATATGCGTTGTTTGAATGGGGGCTTACCTTCTTTTCTAGAATTGGTTCTCCTTTCTCATCTAATCCTTTCTCAGTTGATCTAAAATTGATATCAAACCATATTCTTTCTTTAATACGGTAACGAAACTTTAAACCATCTTTAGTGATACGGTCTGACATTCCAGTATAGATTCCATGTAACGTTCTCCATAGCTTATAAGATTGATTATTCAACAGTGAAGAGTGAGGAATCAACTTGTAAACAGTGACCTTCTCCTCTTCAATTTCAAAGAAGTCATTCCACTTTATGCCTATAATCTTCCTATTTTTAAATATCATAGTAACACCACCAATGTAGTACCAACTACGATTACTATCCCTGTTCGAGCTAACCATTTCTGCAAATCACCAAACATCATGAGACAACCACAAATGATTAAAGCTATTCCTGCTAATTCAGGTAAGATTGTTACTAGCTCATCTATCTTTGTTTGGAAAAAGAAGCTAACTCCCTCATATAGCTTATCTGCTAATTTATCAGCAACTGCTGAAGCAATTCCCTCTTTAAGCATGATTAAACCCCCTTCAGGAACTGTACATAAGCCCAAGACTTACGAATGATTAAATACCCTGCTGTAACTCCTACACCTCTCTCAATAGCTACTGTGCGGTTGTTAAACATCCAACTAGCACCAGCAAAGATTAATCCACCCCAAGCAACATAATCAGCAATTCCAAGCATCTCTCCCATTAATTTACCTAACCCTGAAGCATCATTTGGTATGGTTGCGGCACTAACCATAATTGCTTTATTTGCCATAAAAACTGTTAGTAGCAACTGCTGGAATTTTATTAAATGCAGAATCACTTTTCTTTTCAACTATTTCCCCATTCATAAAAGCCTTCCATTCTAATTCTTTTGTTTTCATCATAATTCACCTCTTGAACATTTTTTTAATTTCAAGTAAAACGCCATGTACGATTAGGCACATTCCGACCATAACCATTCCAAAATATACGTAAAAAATAAGAATCACCCACTTATGAAATAAGAAGTATCGGTAATACTTAAATTAAAAGGGAGGTAATAACAAATGCCTTTTATTTTAGTTGGATTTGGTCTCGTTCAAATTGGTCAATTATTGATAGAAACATTGTAATTATTCGGTAATTCTGCTATTACCATTAATGAACCGCTTCGGCTCAGTCTGTTGCGGTTTTCTTGTGTTTAAAACAGGTTGAGAAGGTGTTGGACTTTGGTAATACTGCTTTACTGTTTTTTGGTATGACCGTTCTTGTTTTTGGTTTCATGAACAGCTTCTGTTTCCTCCTCTTCATCCTCTATGTTTTGATTAACAGTGACATCCTCTTTCTTTGTTTGTTTTAACATCATGTCATCCCTTATTAATCCTTTGATATATTTTGAAAAGTTTTTCCTGCCAATGTGCTTAATCATCTCCTTTTCATCTGTATTTTTATCATTGAATGAAATCGACTTAACCTTTTTTGTCATTCGTTTATCCTCCTCACTCTGTCTTATGGTAAATGTTATTAGCGGTAATAACTTATTATGACAATAAATTAAACAAATAGTTTACTTTTTAATCTAATGATTGATCTATTTGTGATAAAAAGGAGTTTATTGGTGTGTTCTTGAATATAGAAACAAGTTGAATTATAAGGAGTTACGAACATGAAATGTAATATTAAGTGGTTAATTGCAAAGAGTGGATTGTCACAAAAGGAAGTTGCTAAAAAGATGAAGCTTACTCCACAACAAATAAATGCATGGGCAAGTGGACATAAATATCCAAGGATGGATAAAGGAATAGAGTTATGCAAAATTATAGATTGTAATTTGGATGATTTGTATGATTGGAAAGATGAATAACCTGTGAGGTGGTAATAGCGGTAATAATAAAAATACCTTCCAGTGAGGATCTGGAAGGTGTGTCTCGCTAGTATCTATGCGTAGCTGCTATTAGCGTATGATAGTTTTTGAGAAATAATGCAAGTACACTTTAATAAAAGCAGGGAAAATAATTATGAATCACATCGAACGTAAGGTGAACCAAATCATACAAAACGTGAATACTTTGCAAGGGAGAAATCCTACAATTGAAGAGTTAATGCAATGGACTGGTAGAGATAGAAAAGATTTACTTGGGGTTCTTAGAATTCTTAATAAAGTTTGAGTAAAGTACACGGTATTCAGCATCAGTTAATTTGCGGTTAAGTTTTGATTCAAAAAGTTTAACAATTTTTGCAAAAGTTGATTTCATGGAAAACACTCCTTTTTCTTTTGTAATAGTCAAAACTCGACAAAAGACAATAGGATATAGTGTATTATTTCACATGAATAGTTATTACATTATTTGCAAATCTTAAAAATACATGGTTCAATATAAGATAGACGCTCTAGAATAAATCAACTAACCATGTAAAGAAAGCCCTCACTCCATGATGTGAGGGCTTTTTTGTTGTTCTAATAAAAAAATAAGCGACACTCCTTGGGGAAGTTGTCGCTTATAAATTCTGTGATCGGAGGAGATGTTTACAACTCATGTAGCATGTCTCTATGTAATATTATATATTTTTTTGAAAAACGTGTTAGTAAGTTCACCTACAAAAAGTAGCCTGTTTTTGAGTTGAAAAAAGCTTTAAATAAAGTTGGAATAGATATTGGAAAGTTAAAAAGAGAAATGAGTAAGTGTGGAATTACTGTATACGAGTGTGATACAGAGAAGTATGGATATTTGATTATGTGCCTTGGTGTTGTTCTTTCATTGGACATGCCTCCTTTTCTCTATAATAGCTAAAAAGAGACAAGATTCAACACAATATAGCCGATTATATGACAATATATTTTAATTTGGTTTTTATTGTAAATCGTAGTATAATTTTCCCTATAAAATAAATAGGGGGCATTTAGTATGAAAAAAGTATTTAAGTTTGGTTGTTTAGGAATTGTAGGTTTGTTTGTATTACTTATTATTATCGGTATCTTTGCAAGTGGTGATGACACAACAACAGATACTGAAACAAATCCTGTAACAGAGGAAGCTGAAGTAAGCGAAGAAGCAACTGAACCTACGGAAGAACCTACTGTAGAAGAGGAGCCTGCGGAAGAGGAATCAGCTGCGGTAGAAGAAAATGTTCCGAGGGAATATAAGTCCGCTTTAACAAAAGCAGAACAATACGCTAAGACTATGCATATGTCTAAGGCAGGTATTTACGATCAATTAGTATCAGAATACGGGGAAAATTTCCCTGAAGATGCTGCCCAATATGCTATTGATAATATTGATTTTGATTGGAAAGAAAACGCACTGAAAAAAGCAGAAAATTATGCTGAGACTATGTCCATGTCGGATGCAGCTATTTATGACCAATTAATTTCAGAACACGGGGAGAAATTTACTCCAGAAGAAGCCCAATACGCTATTGACAATCTAGAATAACTTTAAATAAGAGTAAGCCCCCACAATGGAGGGCTTTTTTACTGGAAGATGGTAAGTGAAATGTCTACAAATTATTTAATCTTGAAATGCGGTTAAAACTCCGTCTTCAAAGTATAAATAAACATAATTAGGATAAACCCATTGCTCTCTAGTTCCATATTTATTAACCGTTCTATTTATATCTTTTGGTTCACCCCATCTTTTTCGAACTTCATCGCTTGTCATTCCTAACCTAATTTTTCTTGCTTCTCTTTCTTGTTTTTCTCTTTCTGCAGAAATTCTATCATTTTCTATACGCTCTAGCCTTTCTTCTTCTCTTCTTCTTAATGTATCTATTTTTATCTGTTCCATTACTACGTCTACGGTTTTTGGATTAATTATGTTATTACCTTCATCCTTTATTAAAAAATATCCTCTACATCTAGAATGTCAAATTTGAAAACCCTGTTGTCTATCATTAGGTAAGAACAATCACTTGAGTCATCGTGACAAATAAACTCATAATCCCTTCCACTATTTGTTAAACCTTGTATAATGTCAGGTCTCCAATCTCCTACTTCAAATACATACGATTCAAGATGTTCAATTTCAATACCACTCTCTCTAATTTCATTAAAAAAATCTAATTTATATCGTTTACTTTCTTCTTCTTTTATTAATGCTCTTTCCTTCCCAATATATAGAGACATAAAACCCTCATAATCTTTTGGAATGTTATAAATTATATCCTTGTATGATTCAAAATCTCCTAACTCCTTTAGAGAAAGTGCATAAGCCAAATTGTAAACATGTTCGTAATTTGTATTATCTTTAAGTTTATTAATAACTTCTTCATAATCTCCTTTTTGTATTAGAATAGAAATTCTATTCTCAGATATTTCCTCTTCTATCACTAAATCATTTTCTGTTTCTTCAACTTCTAAATTTTCCGAAGTTGTATTTTCTACCTTGTCAGAACAAGCAATCAATATAAATAAAATCATAAAATAATTAAAGTAAACCTTTTTCAAATACTATCACCCCTTAATTATGTAACACAAGAAAATTTTACCATATATTAATGCGAAGTAGAACTATTTTACTAGGAACATATAACTTCATTATTTAATTAGTCGTATAAAACAAAAAAGGGGCTTACCTCACTAGTCATCTAAAAGATAACTAACAAGGTAAGCCCCCATTAAAAACATGTGTATATGGTTCGATTTTCCGCCTAACAGCCTATATGACAAGCGAAAATAAACTTCTAATACCAATACAAGGGTAAACTATTCCCTACCCTCAAAACCTCTTTTTTTTTTTCATAATACGGTACATGAAATTATATACGCGCTAAACGCTGCTAACTCTCTTTCTTTGAATCGGTACTTTGTATTATAAGCAAATACCTTACCATCCTTTTCAAAAGTAGCCATCAAGTAAAAGTCATCATAATATCGCTTGATGCGATTCATTATGTCTTTGCTCTGTATCTCCTACCTAAAAAACAAAAAGGCTTACCCACTGGAATACCAATGAACAAGCTTCTTTGTTTTCATTCATCTTTAAAATAATCATAGTCGATAGCTTTTACTACAAATGTATTACTAATATCAACACCAACATTATGATTAATCATTAACTTTGATAATTCAGTACCATCAATTAATATAATCTTCTTTGCTTCTAATCTTTCAGCATATTGTCTCGCATTATCAGTAAAGTAAGAAGTTGTAATAAACACACCTTTCCTTGCACCTTTTCCATCCAAAGCACCTGAAAAACTTTGGACAACGTCACGACCTACAGAATTATTGGCAGCGTAACGTTTAGCCTGTACTTATGTTATCAAGACCGAGTTTATCTTCTTTAATCACTCCATCTAGCCCTTCATCGTTTGACCTTTGTGTAACTTTACCGTCCCCATATCCCATTACTGTTAGCAACTCAACTACTATGTCTTCAAATTGCATCTAGTGAATACTTCTTAATTGCTTTAATAAATTATCAGCTAGTTCATTTTTTAATTCATCCAATTTTTCTTTAACTATAGTAAGGGGATCAACTACTTTGGTTCCGACCCCCGAAAGTTAGAGTAAAAAATCTAACTTTCGGGGGTGTTTTTATGGCCAAATATAGTGAAGAATTTAAAATAAAGCTTGTTACCGAGTATTTAAATGGAAACCTTGGATATAAATTATTAGCGAAAAAATACAATATGCCCTCTCAAACCCCAATACAAGATTGGGTAAGAGCCTATAAAAAAAAGGGATAGAGGGATTAAAGCGAAGAAAAATGAAGGAAGCGTACTCTGTTCAATTTAAAATGGATACGATACAATTTATGGTAGAAACAGGTGCTTCTTTTCAGGAAACTGCTGAACAATTTCGATTGAATAACCCTTCATTAATTCACCGTTGGATGAAAACATTTAATGAACAAGGGATAGA
>NZ_JAJAFR010000044.1 GCF_020734105.1 Alkalihalobacillus deserti | reverse complement strand
CGTGCAGTGTAACGGGGACGATCGCTAATTTTTGTTGGGGCATAAGAAAAGCACCTCCTTTATTTAATACATGTATCGTACCAGGAGGCGCTGCGTATTTATATGCGTTGTTTGAATGGGGGCTTACTATTCAACTGTAATTTTACTAATTTCAGGGTCACCTACTTCGCCTAAAAATACAGTTGTATATGACCTTTCGTTATCAATAGAAACTTCCCCTTTGTGCCACGTTGATTGACTAAAAGAAAAAGGGTTTATGTCAGTATCAGTAGAGTACATAAAACCAGAACTCCCTTGATAATCCCAACCATCTTCTTTTAATGAAAAGTGAAGAATTCCATACCCATTGGGGGACTGATAAAAAGAGAATGCAGTTTCATCCATTTCTTCAGTATGAAAAATATCTGCTAATGGGATATCACTTTCTAATGTTGCTTGTTGTACAGTTTTAAATTGAGTTTTTGTATCATCAACTACATTGCTACAACCTGAAACAATCATGATAAATACAAAGAATATCGCAAATAATGATTTCATTAAAAACACCCTTTTATAATAAAATTATCACATATGCCTAAACCATTCTTCCATAAACCTGCTCGTTAGTGGAATAAGTAAGGCGATGCCTTCTTAAGCATCGCACCTTTAGTTCAATACATTTATTTCATTGGCAGTAACCTCTCTACTGTTTTCACTTTCACTTATTTCTATCTTTTTATTTAAGATAATTTCAACCTTCTGTCCCTGTTTTAAATCTTTAATGCTTAATTGTTTGGCATTCATATTAGCAATGACAGTATCTTCAGTAACATCAACATTGCATATATATCCTATACTTTCAATATCTCTTCCCTTATCTCTATTTACTGTTGACGAACAATTAACTTGCACCATATTCGATTTTATATCTCAATATCTCCTTCAAATGAACCAATTGGAGAACTACAACTCACTAATAATATAAGTAGCAAAAAAAGCGATAAATACTTCATACTTCCCTCTTTTCTATTTTAGACGTTGCATCTTAGTTAAAGTTACTATTGTATCTTCTTTAATAATCCCTGCCAGTTACTTCAATAAGGAAAAATAAGCACTCCTTGTAGAAGGAATGCAGACTTTAGTCAAATTTCTTACGACGATATAACCCTACAATTAAAATTAAAAATGCAGCAGACAATAATATTTTAGAAAAAGAAGTTACTATCGAAGGAAATTGAATAAAATAGTTCATTCCATAAAACAAGAAAATTTCATTAGAAATCATAAGTAAGAAAAAGATAATGCCTACTTTAAAAGAACGTTTCCAGCATACAATACAACCAATTAGAAGTAGCAACGGATAGAGAAATGATAATACAATTTTCAATAATGGCAATAAAGTTCCGAATAAAATGTCATAAACCTCCTTCATCCTTTTTACAACTTTATTTAAGGAAAATCCTTCTTCAAGTATTCTGCCCCTCAGTTGAACTTCAACTTTCCTTTATAGTAGAAAACAAAACTAATAATTATTGAAACGATAGCAGTTCCACCTATAATATAGACCCCATCCCAGTCATTAGATTCCCCAGCTAATACCCAGACTTGGTAAGGAATAAAAGCCAATGCCACGATTACTGGAATACCACATATAAGTAAACTAATATTTTGCTTAATTTCTTGTATGTCTGAATTATTTGTACTCTTTTCAATCAATGTCATCTGTCTTAGTGAAAATAATAAAACAAGTATAGCTGTAATTAACAAAATAAAATTCATTTAAAAGACCTCCTTATACATATGACTTCACCATAAAAATCCATATTCTTGTTAAACTCTACTGCCATTTACTTCAATAAGAAAACGAGCAATCCCTGCTTCTTAAAGGATTGCACTCCGTTACTTGAATAAGAGCAATTACTTATAAATTAGCTAGAACTCAATTACTTAAATCAAAGCGTGCTATTTCTTCTTCCTCGGCATAAATAACCAATGTTACTTCCATAGCATTTTTAATAATTTCATCTAATTGTTCTTGCGTTGGAGCCATTCTCATATCTGGGTTTTCTTTTAGTGCACCCAAATCAAAATCAAATGTATATTTACCTTCTTGGTTTGGTTCAAGAATTGGAGCACCAGTTTCACCAAAACCTAAATATGCTCGTTCTCTTCCTTCTTCGTTAAAAATATTAAAACCTATTATCTCTTCAATCACATCAATTAAGTTTTGATTAGGTTCAATTATTAGTTTAATTCCGTCGTCATATGTATAAGTTTCATTGTTGAAATTTTCAGTTCCCCCGATAGTTTTCGTTCCAGTATTCTTTAATACAAAATCATAGCTAAGTGAAATTATTTTTATATGTTCGCCCTCCATATCACCCGACGTAACACCAATTTCCCCAGCTCGATCATCTCTAATATCTACTTTTGAACTGATTAATTCTAATGATGACTTTTCTGAGCATCCAGTCAAAATTATTAATAACACTATAAAAATACCAGTATAAATTCGCATAAAATTCCCCCTCGTTTTGTTATATTTATTCTTTACGATAGATATTGATAAAAAATTTCAAATACAAGTTTGTTCCAGAATCCTGCTTCTTTAACACAATAGGAGCTGCCGCATCGACAACTCCTTTATTCAATATTCGCACCCCGTTGAAGATTATGAGATCAACTTTTTCTTATTTTCATCAATCTGCCTACTTATATTTGATAACAGTCTAATAATTTCTGCTAGCCCTATTAAGAAAAGACCTCCGAATAAACCACCTATACTAGCTAATAAGTTTACACCATCACTCATATCCAAATTTAGTTGTACATATATCCCAAAAATTATTGCGGCAAGTGCTGGAATATATAAAGTAAGTGCGACTACATTTAAGTTTCTCAAATTTAAAATACCCCTCCCCTTAAACGATCCCATAATTATACAGTTATTCCTTCTTTAAGGAACCTACCACTTTACTTCAATAATCAAATAGAGACCTTATTCCAGCATCGGACCCGTTACTTTAAGTGTAATCCTTCACAATTCATAGAAGACTTTCGTTTTTTCGAATTTTAGTTCGACGATATATTGAAATCTTCTCCAATAAGCTTAGTCGATTCATATATAACACCATTATCGTAACTTTTTATGTCAAAATAACCATTATAATAATCCCATACATCAGAATGGTTTGACGACTTGGTAATATTTTCTAATACTTTATTAAACAAAGATATAGCCTCTTCCTCTGTTGGATGCCCCTCAACCATAAGGCTAAACTTAATATCACTCTCCCCATCAAAAGAAACCGCAGTAGTTTCTACGTCATCTAATTCCTTGAGTGTTTCTCTCGTTTGATCCAAGGTTTTACTAATATCGATGTTGGGTTGTTGATTACAACCAGTTACTAACAATATTAGAACCAATACTGTACCTATAAAAGTTAATTGTTTCATTCTTTTTCTCCCTCCAATAAGTTTTTAACGATGGGACTTCTCAAATAAACCTGCCTCGTTTATCCAATAAGCAACAGGAGATGCGAACAACAACTCCTGTTGCTAAACTTATGCCCCGTTACTAGAATAAAAGAGTATTTATCTTTTTTTCTCTAATGTTTTTATTGCTCTAATTAACCAATACAAAACTACCCAAGGTAATATAAATGTTGTAGTCCATTCAATTAAACTAAAAAGAATAGAACTTGTAATTCCGAAAAACGGTAGTTGACTTTGCTTGGGACGGTAACCATTTTAGAAGGGAATCATTAAGTAGTTTTTGCCGATTCACCTTTCGGATATAATCAACCGTAACATTACGAGCAATAGAAAAAAGCCAGGTTTTCATTTCTGATTGCCCCCTAAATGATTGAAGAGATTTAAACAAACGTAAATCTTCAATGTCGTTTCGATTGTTTGTAAAGGAAGCAATGAAACGATATATCTTACGAATTTCTTCATCTATGTGCCTTTCTTCTCTCAATTCTCCACCTCCATTTGTCTTTTCATTGATTAGTCTGTTTTAATCTATAAAAGGTTACAATAATTTGAGATTTCCCTAAATATTTTTCACCTCAATTATACGTAAAATTTCTTATAAATCAGCGTCTTAATAAAAAAGTTATTTCTACTTATTGTAGAAACATACCCTTTACCACAATAAGCGACTGCCCTTGTTGAGCAATCGCACCCTTTAGTTAAATAATCTATGAGAATAGTTACCCCTTTCCTTAAAGACAGTTTTTACTTGCAAGCCAAGCCATAACATAAATGCGGGAACAATTGCGAAAATAAATGGATAATTAAAATTAGCAGGAATACCTGTTATATTTAAGAATGGTTGAATAGTTGCAAAATATAAGAAGTTAAAAGAATTTAACATTGAACCTTCAAAATCAGAGGCTGGTAGTAAAGTACCCATGTATAGTAGCAAACTTAATATTGGGATTAAAACAACAGTTTGTATATTTTTACTAATGGAACCTTTATCTTTCAAAAACAAACCTAAAATTAAATACAGAACCAGCGAAAGTATTAAGACAGCCAGAGATAAGTTTTCATTTCCAGTTCTGCCCCAAACTCCCAAGTTTAAAATTCCAGCAATACCTATCACAATGAAATGAAAAAAGAGTGACTTGATATTAGTTGTCAACAGATTAAATACTCTCATACAATCCCCTCATTATTGAATAAAACTGCCTTTTAGCAAAAAAGGCGTTCCTCGTTGTGCATAATCGCACCCGTTACTTTAAGAAGAAAACTATAATCAATTACAATCGGGATAAACTTATTTTTCCTGCTTTTTTTTCAGTAATTCTATTATCTCTTTATTTTGTTCATTCGCCTTATTTAATGTACGTTCTATCGCAAATAACGTAGACATCAGTAGAGCAAAAGCAATAATCCCAAATATAAACATCCTCTCTCCCCTTTAAATCTATTCGACTTTTACAACTCTGCACCCATTACTTTAATAATACAAATTGTGTTGTTTATTCATAATTCGTTATTGGAATAACTTCAAGTGAGGTATATGGTTCTTCATGGATAACATAAAATAAACGTGACTTTTCAGATATAGGTAATTCCCTTTCCAATCCATCTCCTAATAATTTCATTTTTTCAATACTTTTATCAGAAGCCTTACCTGCTAGAACATTCACATTTACTCCTGATTTTGTTTTAAAATCAAATCCCATTTTAGAATGAGCGCTATCTCCTCCAAATCCAACATAAGAAGTGTTTCTAAAAAAACTAAAACCTTTTTTGCTCTCAGCAATATTCGCTACTCCTAACGAATTATCAAGTTCATAGAATACAATCGTTTCTCCTTTAAACTCCTCAATAGATAAAATTGAGGTTTTGTCTGTACCTTCTTCCTGTAATCCGTATTCTATTGCAGTTTCTTTAGTTTCATACCATTGCGTATTGTCTGAACTACTACAACCAACCAATAAAACAAAATATAAACTAATTACAATAAAAGTAATTCTCTTCAAAATATCCCCCCTATCACAACTATTTTGCCATTAAAACCCATAACTCTTATTCAGCATTACTGCCCCGTTAGAGTGCAACAAGAAGATATCGCAACCTGTACTCCTCTTAATTCCCTTCAAGTACCTTTTAGTTTAACTAAGATTTTTTATTCTCTTTGTCGAATTCCACTAAATTGCTAATCACATATTCCTTTTTAATAGGTTTCCCTTCTTTTGAAACCCAAAAAACTTCGATAATAGTAGAGTCGAATGCACTCTTTATTTCTTCTTCACTTAACCCTTTTGAATAAAAAATGAATTCTCTATAAAATACTGCATCTCCTTTATCATTGGGTATGTACTTTCTCCCAGAACCAAACCTATATCTTTCTTTACTGATAATATTTGCCCAATCAGTTCCATCTGGAAAATCAATTTTCCGATCAGCTATTCTATTTGAATACTCCATTTCAAATTTTAATTTAAATTTGCGAAAATCATCTTTGATAGAGTTCTCTAATTCATGAGTTCCAATAGAGTTGTATTCTTTTTCTGTTAACTCTAACACGTGTGCTTCAATAGTAATGTTTGGTTGCTGTGTGTTATTGCAAGCAACAGTAGATAGAAGGATTATGACCATCAAAATAGTAACAGTATATACTCTATTATGGTTTTTCATAAATTCTCACTCCCTTCTAGAGATACACCATAAATAACCAATATTTTTTATTTATTGCCAATTTCTTTCAATAAAAAAGATGCTTCTTCCTTCTTAGAGGAAAACACCCGTTACTGCAATAGGAAATTGCATTTAACTTTTTTTCTCTAAAGTCCTTGCCATTCTGATTAACCAATACAAAAATACCCAAAGCAAAATGAATTTTGTAGTCCATTCAATTATCTTAAAGACGATAATAGAATCAATCCCGAAAAACGGTAGAATCAGAAAATGTGCTAATAAAATACAAAACCAATTATTAAAATTCTCAAGTTATTCCCCCTCCGAAATTCCCTTATTTATACCATAACATAAGGCATCCATTTTAGGTTATATTTTACATTTATTCTGATCCTTTAGCACAATAAGCAATAGGAGCTGCCATGACGACAACTCCCGTTCTTTCGTGCAGGCACCCGTTAGTTTAATAATTTCCCATCTTTATCTAAGAAATCAGGCTTACTTTTCATATCTTCCGAAGTAGGATTGAAGAATATCCAAATCTTCATATCTTTTTCATCTAATGGAATGAGTTTTGCTTCAAGATGTCCAAGCTTTACAGTAGAAACGTTAGAAGTTGCTAAACCGTAATACTCGCCACTTTCAACATCACCTACGCTTAAACCACCATTCGCATTATCTTCTACAATATTCCCTCCTCCAAACATACAAACAAACTGCCAACCATATTTCCCCTTTTCAAATTCAGATACAGCTTAATAATCTTTTGATTCATCGATTTGCGAATAGAAAAATACATACGCATAGTTGGTTCCTTTAAGCACCTTTGTATCAATAATCTCTACCACTTCCAAAGAGGGGTTCTTCACACTTCCTAACGCCTCTTCAGGTGTAGCAAAAGAGGAATTTCTTTCAGTCCAGTCCCAATAAATAAATAACCCTACAACAAATATTATAATTGCAGAAAAAATATAAACTATTTTTCTCATCGTCTCCCCCTACCTTAACTTTAAATTTGCTTCAATTCCCTTTTCAACTAACCTGCTTTGTTAGTAAAAAAGCGACTGCCTTTGTTAAGCAATCACTACCCGTTAGCCATCCATGCAGCGCAAAATCGGCGCTGCACCACAGAGAATGAAAATGGTTGAGAGGAAGGTCGATACACTATGGCGCTAGTAGAGCCCATCCGTTAGTCTGACTCCTTCGACCACGGTGCACCACTGACTGTTGCTCCCTTGCGGAAGCACTTATGGTAGATTAATCCTATTCTGGTTGTTGCACCAGCCTCCATTATTTTAAGTCGTAGAAAGGATGATTTCAATGGATGTAATCATTGAACGGGCGTGTGGGATGGATGTTCATAAGGATTCTATCACCGCATGTATTATCACACCAAAAGGAAAGGAGATTCAATCATTTTCAACGAAAACAGTGTTTCTGTTGAAACTAGTAGACTGGATTAAAGAACATGGATGTACACACGTTGCCATGGAGAGTACGAGTGTATATTGGAAGCCCATTGTGAATTTACTTGAAAGTGAAGACATTGTGTTTTTAGTGGTCAATGCCCAACACATCAAAGCTGTTCCAGGTCGTAAATCTGATGTAAATGATGCCGAATGGATTGCGAAACTGCTTCGTCATGGATTATTAAAAGCTAGTTTTATTCCTGATCGAAACCAACGAGAATTACGGGAACTCGTTCGTTATCGTCGGAGCATCATTGAGGAGCGTGCGAGACAACATA
>NZ_JAJAFR010000043.1 GCF_020734105.1 Alkalihalobacillus deserti | reverse complement strand
AGAAATTATTACTGGAAAGAAAATCGGAAGAGAGAATTCTAAACAAAAAATCTTATTCAATCCAATTGGTATGTCGATACACGATGTTTCTGAAGCTCATAGAGTGTATTTAAATGCTAAGCAATTATGCATCGGAAGTGACCTTTCCCTTTGGGAAAACCCTCACTGGTTGTAAAAACTATGGTTTCGAATGGGGAATGAATATGGAGAAAATATTAAGCAATACATTTCAGACACTTGCTAAAAGTAAAACGGCAAATCGGATGGCAAAAAAATACGGGTTAAAACTGGGAGCGAAACGTTTTGTCGCAGGAGACTCCATTTTGCATGCTATAGATTGTGTCCGAAAAATAAATGACGATGGCATGGTGGCGATGCTAAATTATTTAGGCGAATATGTTTATACAGAGGAGGCAGCCTTTGAAGCAACTCGGAACTGTATACTCACCCTAGATGCTATTTATGAAACTGGTATTAAGAGTAATTTATCAGTTAAAGTCACTTCTTTAGGATTAGATATAAGTAGAGAAGTTTGTATTCAGAATTTAAGGCGAATTTTAGAAAAAGCAAAAGAGTACGGAAATTTTGTGCGAATTGAAATGGAAGATTACTCACATTGTGAATTAACTTTAGATATTTATAAAGAATTAAGAAAAGAATACGAGAATGTAGGTACGGTTATCCAAGCATACCTCTATAGAACAGAACAGGATATCGATGATTTAAATCATTATAATGCAAATTTACGTTTGGTAAAAGGAGCTTATAAAGAGTCGCCTGAAGTAGCTTTCCCTAAGAAAAGTGACGTAGATAAGAACTATGAAGCAATCATTAAAACTCATTTAAAAAATGGTAATTATGCTGGAATTGCTACTCATGACGATGCGATGATTGATAACATCATTGGATTTACTGAACAATATCAAATTTCAAGGGATCAGTTTGAGTTTCAAATGTTATATGGCATTCGTTCTGACTTGCAAAAGCTGTTAACTGAGAATGGTTATAAAGTACGTGTGTATGTACCGTATGGAACTGACTGGTTTGGCTATTTTATGAGAAGGCTCGCAGAGCGACCTGAGAATGTGACATTTGTTTTAAAAAATACATTTAAATAAACCATTTGTCAAGTAAAAAAATATTGGAAATTAATTGACTAATCAACTTAAAAGAGAGGTTTCCTAACATAGAAATTAAGCTGTTAAATCATCTGACACCTTAAAGGAATAAAAATTCCTTTTTGTGTAATAATAGTTTAAGATAATTTATTCGAGAGGGAAACAAAAATGACTAAAACTCTTCAAATTTTTAAGTTGGACACGTTCAAGAACGAACCCAATACGGACTTCTCACTAGACGGTGAGGTGAAGGCGTTAAAAGAAGCCATTTCTACTGTTCGACGTGATTTAGGAAAAGAATATCCTGTAATTATCGGAGGAGAAAAAATTTATACGGAAGATAAAATCACTTCTATTAATCCAGGAAAGAAAGAAGAAATTGTTGGCTACATGAGTAAGGTAGATCGTGAGATGGCTGAAAAAGCTTTACAGACGGCTACGGAGACGTTTGAAACTTGGAAACTAGTAAAGCCAGAAAAACGAGCTTCTTATTTATTCAAAATAGCAGATTTAATGAGAGAACGACGTCATGAATTATCAGCTATATTAATTATTGAAGCAGGAAAGAACAATGATACATTTTATAGAGGGGGAATAATTTTGAAGAATAAGATTTTTAGTTTATTTGTTATATTACTTGCGTCACTTGTAGTTTCAGCCTGTAGTTCAAGTGAAGGCGCGTCAGGTGGAAAAGAAAAAGCTGGAGATACCATTGATATAAGACTCTCTGGCCAATCTCCAGATGACCATCCAAGTACTCAAGCATTGTATAAGTTCGCAGAACAGGTAAAAGAAAAAACTGGGGGACGAATTAATGTAAATGTTTATCCAGCAAACCAATTAGGAGATTATACAACAGTGTATCAAGAGATAGGGCGGGGAACCCTTGACATGGCTTTAATCTCTCTAACAGGTGAACTTGATGATCGTTTAAGATTAAACTTTGTTCCTTATTTAGTAAAAGATTATAAAGATATAGATAGCGTTATTGGTACTGACTCTTATGTTTTTAATAAGTTACAAGAAGTAAATAACGAGGAAGGTGTTCAACTTCTAGGCTTTCATGCAAATGGATTTGGGGGAATTGGAACCACCAAGGAAATGACAAATTTATTAGACTTAGGGGAAGATAAAGGTTTATTATTACGCGTACCACCAGATGATGTATTTAGACAACCGATGGTAGATATTGGTTTTAGAACTGTAACAATTCCATTTGCCGATCTTTATACTTCTTTACAAACTGGTGCTGCTGATGGTTGGTCTGGTGGAGAAGCTTCCTTAAATTATCTAGGCTATCGTGATGTTATAAAATATTACTACCAAACGAATGATTTCTTTAATGCAGATGCTTTAATAATAAATAAAAATCTCTTTGATGGACTTAATGAAGAGGATCGTAAATTAATAGAGGAATTATCAAAAGAGATGATGGCTGAAAGTATTGAAACATCTGAAAGTTATGATAAGGAATACATGGAAAAACTGAAAGAAGAAGGAATAACGGTTGTTGAATTTAGTGAAGAAGAAGTTAATAAATTAGCTGAGTATGTTCGTGAAAATACTTGGCCAAAGCTTAAAGAACGTCTAGGTGATGATATTATTGATGAATTATTAAAGCAGTAATATATTTAGTGGAAATGACATTTGTCTAGTCTTTTGATTATTCAAAATGTCATTTCCACAGATTTTAAACAATAATCTTTACCTTTGAAAAAGTGAGTATAATTCGGAAAATTAATGGTAAAAGGGGAGGTTTAATTTGAAGACATTAGTTAAAGTACAGAAGGGGATTATGATTATATCCAGCATACTTATTCTTATCGGCTTATTCCTATCTGTATGTTTACGTTATGTTTTTAAAATGGATTTATTCGGAATTGAAGAACTGCTCCTTATCCCCATATTCTTGCTGTATTTTATAGGTGCTGCTCAAGGTAGCTATGAAAAAAGTCATATTACTGCTGATATTTTGGAATCGTATGTTAAAAGTGAAAAAATAAAAGCATGGAATAGGTTGGTTACTTCAGTCGTAATACTTATTGTCTGTTTAATTATAACATTCTGGAATTCACAGTATATATTTTGGAGTTTCAATAACGGGGGTAACACATCCGGTTACCAAATCCCTTTATTTATTCCACATGGAACAGTTCTAATAGGATTCATATTGATGTCTTTTTATTCATTAATAGATTTCTTTCGCCAAATTAGTATGGTTAAAGATGAAATGAAAAAAGGCAAAGCTAATAGTCCCCAGACGGGAAGTTAATCTTCAATTTAATTCAAAAAGTAAGGGGGTTTATTGTATGGAGATGTTAATTGCTTTAGTTATTTTAATAGTTACTTTGATAATCGGAATACCAATCCCATTTGTTTTTTTAGCGACAGTCATATATTTAATATTTTCGTTAGGATATGACCCTAGCTTTTTAATCCCCTATGGATTTAGTAAACTAAATAATATGGTTTTATTGGCGATACCACTTTTTATTATGGCCGGCGGCATAATGAGCTTGGGTGGGATAGGTAGAAGGATTGTAGACTTTACCGAAATGATAGTAGGTAAAACTAAAGGTGGAATGGGGGTTGTTACAATCATAGCTTGTGCCATTTTTGGTGCGATGTCTGGTAGTGCGGCCGCTGCACTTAATAGTATAGGTGCAATAATGTTTCCTCGTTTAGAGAAAAGTGGTTACTCAAAAGGGTTTGCTACCTCCTTAATTTCCAGTGCTTCTGTACTAGGCCTTCTCATACCTCCTAGTGCAATTATGATTTTGTATGCGTGGATTGGAAATCAATCGGTTTTAGCTAGTTTCTTAGCGACAGTAGGGCCCGGAATTATATTGATGATTCTTTTGAGTATTATAAATACTATTTATATGAAGAATAAAGATATTAATATTCAACAAAATAATGATAACCCTGGATTGTTATCAACAAGTAAAACGCGAAAAAGTATGCTAGCTATACCTGGTTTACTAATGCCATTTATTGTATTAGGTGGAATATATAGTGGGGTTATGACTCCGACTGAAGCCGCGGCCGTTGCTGTAGTATATTCAATACCTATTGGTTTTTGGTTTTACAAAGAATTGAACCGAAAGCGTCTTTATCAATCATTTGTGGAAGCAGCGACAACAACTGGGGTACTTATGGTTATGCTATATGGAATAATGCTTCTCAGCCGTATTATTATAATGGAGAATATACCAGATACTTTAATGAAGTTTTTATTGTCAATAACAGAGAACACATTGTTATTAATGTTATTAATTAATCTATTTCTAATAGTTATTGGAATGTTAATGGATGATGTAAGTGCGGTTTTACTAGCTACGCCTCTTCTGCTACCTATTGTCGTGAATTTAGGGATTGACCCTATTCATTTTGCAGCTATTATTGGAGTTAACTTAGGAATGGGACTCCTTACTCCACCAACAGCTCCTTTATTATATTTAGGTGGCCGAATGAGTAAAGCACCGATCAACACAATGATGGGACCAACGATGTTAATGCTTTTATTTGCTTGGTTACCTACGCTCATTATTACAACATTTATTCCTGAAGTTGCTTTATTCCTTCCACGTTTACTTCTAGGGTTGTAAAAACATTAGTATAGTTATAGATTTAATTAAGTGAGGAAAACAATGGATAAAGAAATATAGATGTTAATCAAGGAATAATACGGTAACATTTTGAAGTTTTATAGTAAGCGGTTGGTTATAGTATTTCTAGATTAAAATATTGTCTTATTTGAATTGACAATGCCCTCCTATATCCCGAAAAGGAACAAATAAACTTTTAAAAAAACAGTTTACTAGAACACAATTAATGGAAATTACAAATACATTTAAGAGTCAAATATAACGAATAAAGGTAAAGGCGTTGCAATTTGCAAAAGAGATATCAATTACACTTTTTGTGAGCGTTGTCTGTTCTAATATTGCTCATGAAACAATTAGATTCTGATATAGTTGTAACCACAACAATTCTACTCAGACTGTAATGACGAACTCCGGAAAGTTTGCACACTATGGACCAGGTCTTATTAATAAAGGAGTATTATTTGGTAGTTTGAAAGACTGTTAAACTCCACCATATCTGGTGTGGTTAGTTTTTAAAATCCAACCTGGCTTAACTAATAAATAATGTGTTTAGAAAGGATGAGTTTTTTGTTATTACTATCTGAAGAAGATATTGAAAAATCCCTATCAATGGAAGAAGCAATTAATGTTATTGAAGAAGCATTTTTAAAATATGCTAATAATGATTTTGTTATGCCTGCCCGGAATTTTTCTAAAGTAAAGGATGAAGATACTTTATTGATAATGCCATGTTTTGTAGATGATTGTATTGGTTTAAAAGTTGTCACATCATATCCATCAAATAATACAACTAACAGTCCGGTTACACAGGGGTTAGTGTTACTTAATAACAGAGAAACTGGAGATCCATTAGCGATAATAAATGGCACCGTTTTAACAACCATAAAAACAGCAGCTGTTGCAGGAGTTGCTATGAGGTTCTTTATGAAAGAGGCCGAAACAGTTGGATTAATAGGGACCGGATTACAGGGAATGTATCAACTTCTTGCAGCTATCTCCAGTACTTCAGTTAAAACAATTTATATATTTAATCGATCCTCTGAAAAAATGGAAAGGTTTATTCAAGAGTTTCGAACAATTTCAAAAAGTGATATCGAAATTATACCTGTTTTAGATAAAACGGAATTAATTCGTAATTCACAAATTATAATAACAGCAACAACTTCTGTTTCCCCTGTTCTTCCAGATGAATCAGGGATTTATGAAAAAAAATTGATTGTTGGAGTTGGTTCCTATAAAAGCAATATGAGAGAATTACCTCAATCTTTATTTGAGAGTTTAGACTATTATTATATCGATTCTGAACAAGGGAAAATAGAATGTGGTGATATTATAGATCCATTGAAAGAAGGATGGGTTAAAGAAAGTCAAATAGTATTGTTATCAGATATGTTAAAGGGGAGATTGAAAGTAACTCAACACAAAAATCCGATTGTATTTAAAACTGTCAGCATGGCATTGTTTGACGCCTACATTGGGAACTATGTTTTTAAAAAGGCAAAAGAATTAGGAATAGGTCAGGAATTAAAGCTTTAATAATAAAAAGAAGAAAAAGCAATGTTCACAAAACGATGAATAGTAGAATGTCAAATTCAAATTGAAGCGTTGAAAATTTACCAATTTAATTATAGAGGAGTGTAAAACTGTGAGTTTTAAAAGAATGATCCATGCTGTAGACACCCATTCCGGAGAGCCTATGCGAGTAATTACTGGAGGAGTTCCTAATATACCTGGGAAAACAGTTTATGAGCAAATGCGTTGGCTTGAAAAAAACGATGATCAGCTTCGAAAGTTTATGTTAAGAGAACCAAGGGGATATCCTCCTCTTTGTTGTAACCTTATCGTGCCCCCTAAGCATCCAAATGCAGATGCAGGTTACATTATAATGGAGCAGGTTGAGTACCCAGTTATGTCAGGTGGGAATACCATCGCTGTTGTTACAGTACTTTTGGAAACGGGCATGCTGCCAATGAAGGAGCCAGTTACTGAGCTAACACTTGAAGCTCCTGCTGGACTTATTCGTGTAAAAGCAGAATGTTCAAATGGTAAAGTGACGAACGTAACATTTAAGAATGTTCCGGCTTTTGCACCATATATAGACGCAGAAATTGATGTGCCTCATTTAGGAAAAGTAAAGGTAGATGTAGGATGGGGTGGGATGTTCTATGTCATTGCTGACGTACGCCAGTTTAAGGGACTTGAACTTATCCCTGAACATGGTCGAGAAATTGCTCGTATTTCCTCTATGATACGCAAGGCTGCTGAGGAACAATTACCTGTAGAACATCCTGATTATCCGGGAATCGGTATTACTATTTCTCAGCTTTCTGGACCAACTACAAATCCTGAAGCAGATTGGAAGAATGTAGTTAACGTTGCTTCCGGAGATCTTGACTGGGATGACCCTTCTACATGGACGGGTGCTCTGGATCGGTGTCCTTGTGGGACTGGAACTAGTGCAAAAATGGCTACCTTGTATGCCAAGGGGGAATTGAAATTAAATCAAGACTTCCGACATGAGGGGGTTCTGGGAACAGTATTTAATGGACGCCTTGTTGAGGAAGTAAAACTTGGTGACCACAAAGCCGTAGTTCCAACCGTTAGTGGTGAGGCGTGGATTACCGGATTTAACACTTATGTACTTGATCCAACGGATCCTTTTCCTAACGGATTCAGTATAGGAGATATTTGGGCATAAGGGAGTTTTTGAAAAGTTATCAGATATGTTAAAGGGGAGATTGGAAGTAACTCAACACAAAAATTCGATTGTATTTAAAACTGTCAGCATGGCATTGTTTGACGCCTACATTGGGAACTATGTTTTTAAAAAGGCAAAAGAATTAGGAATAGGTCAGGAATTAAAGCTTTAATAATAAAAAGAAGAAAAAGCAATGTTCACAAAACGATGAATAGTAGAATGTCAAATTCAAATTGAAGCGTTGAAAATTTACCAATTTAATTATAGAGGAGTGTAAAACTGTGAGTTTTAAAAGAATGATCCATGCTGTAGACACCCATTCCGGAGAGCCTATGCGAGTAATTACTGGAGGAGTTCCTAATATACCTGGGAAAACAGTTTATGAGCAAATGCGTTGGCTTGAAAAAAACGATGATCAGCTTCGAAAGTTTATGTTAAGAGAACCAAGGGGATATCCTCCTCTTTGTTGTAACCTTATCGTGCCCCCTAAGCATCCAAATGCAGATGCAGGTTACATTATAATGGAGCAGGTTGAGTACCCAGTTATGTCAGGTGGGAATACCATCGCTGTTGTTACAGTACTTTTGGAAACGGGCATGCTGCCAATGAAGGAGCCAGTTACTGAGCTAACACTTGAAGCTCCTGCTGGACTTATTCGTGTAAAAGCAGAATGTTCAAATGGTAAAGTGACGAACGTAACATTTAAGAATGTTCCGGCTTTTGCACCATATATAGACGCAGAAATTGATGTGCCTCATTTAGGAAAAGTAAAGGTAGATGTAGGATGGGGTGGGATGTTCTATGTCATTGCTGACGTACGCCAGTTTAAGGGACTTGAACTTATCCCTGAACATGGTCGAGAAATTGCTCGTATTTCCTCTATGATACGCAAGGCTGCTGAGGAACAATTACCTGTAGAACATCCTGATTATCCGGGAATCGGTATTACTATTTCTCAGCTTTCTGGACCAACTACAAATCCTGAAGCAGATTGGAAGAATGTAGTTAACGTTGCTTCCGGAGATCTTGACTGGGATGACCCTTCTACATGGACGGGTGCTCTGGATCGGTGTCCTTGTGGGACTGGAACTAGTGCAAAAATGGCTACCTTGTATGCCAAGGGGGAATTGAAATTAAATCAAGACTTCCGACATGAGGGGGTTCTGGGAACAGTATTTAATGGACGCCTTGTTGAGGAAGTAAAACTTGGTGACCACAAAGCCGTAGTTCCAACCGTTAGTGGTGAGGCGTGGATTACCGGATTTAACACTTATGTACTTGATCCAACGGATCCTTTTCCTAACGGATTCAGTATAGGAGATATTTGGGCATAAGGGAGTTTTTG
>NZ_JAJAFR010000042.1 GCF_020734105.1 Alkalihalobacillus deserti | reverse complement strand
CGTGCAGTGTAACGGGGACGATCGCTAATTTTTGTTGGGGCATAAGAAAAGCACCTCCTTTATTTAATACATGTATCGTACCAGGAGGCGCTGCGTATTTATATGCGTTGTTTGAATGGGGGCTTACTTTTTATCATCCATACGTTTTCCCCCCTCACTTACTTATTACCAAAAACAATTATTTCGGTTCACTTTTTATTATCAAAAAATTCCTGCTGAGTAAAATTAAAATAAAAAAGAGTTGCGGTTACAACTCCTTTGACCAGCTCTAGGGACACAATATTTACTCTTCTTAAACAATCGTTAGTGCAATAAGCCAAAGGAGCTGCCGTGACGACAGCTCCCACTCTTTCGCTCAAGCCCCCTTAATAAGCCTATTTCATTGACCTTGCAATTTCTATCATCTTATCCTTTGTGATATTCGAACTGTCCATTTCTATACAAGTTCCTTCTTGCACCCAAGAAAGTTTACCACCTGTAATCTCTTTACTTTTACTATCTAATTCGCCTTCGTTAGCCCATCCTTGAAAATAGGCAATATTACCATTTATATTTATCTCTTCTGCATTTAGTTTCTTCGCTTCAATTCCCTTAGATGTCGCTTCTCTTTCTTCGATACCAACCATTAGATACTTATCATTTTTATCCATGTAATGTAATCTAAAATTAGATATAATATCATTTTCACCTGAAGGATACGTCTTAATTTCTAAGGTCCAGTCATCAGGTACTTGTTTTGGAGAAAGAACGTTAAAGTCAACTTCTTCTTTGATTTCAGAAATAGTAATACTTTTATGATTGTATTTTACCTCTTCTGCTTGAACCACCATTGGTACAATTGAAATTAAAATAAAAGCCACTAAGGCTCGTAGCAAACACTTCATATACACTACCTCATTTCGTATGTACTTCTTACGTGATAGTGTCCCTAATGTATATTCAATTATTAAAGTATTCTGCTCGTTAGCACAAAAAGCATTGTCGCAGCACAACTCATAAAACCATTCAAGCACCGTTTCATTAAACAACAAGTATTAAAATTCGCTAACTCCATTCTTGGATACATTAATCTTCATTTGTTATTTACTACTAGCAATAGATCGAGCAATATTAACTAACTCTTCATCAGATACTTCAACTGCACTGATGTTAAAATACTGATCATCTTTCCAAAGATAAACTCTACTCGGTCCCCCGAACTCTGAAGGTTTTAGATATGCTTCAGCACCTGTAATATCTAATAATTCTAACCCATTAATATCTGGTGGTCTGCCAGTATCAAAAGTTTGGCTAATTGAAATATATTTCCTTTCTATTCCAAATATTGTTCGTACTCCCTTTAATTCTTCTAGGTTTTCATTATTTTCTCCAACATAATCAACACCGAAATTTCTTACCAGAATTGAACTCTCTTCTCTTATTGATGAAGGTATTAAATCTAATTCAGGTAAAATAATCTTAAACGAAACTTGTTCTTGTGCATCTTCAAGCCCTTGAATAGTTTCTTTTGTATCAGCATCATTTTCATGCTTTTCTGTACTTGCTATAAATTCATGAGAACCATCAGCATTAGGATTGGTAATATATGAAGGAGTTGATTGATACCCGATGAATAGAATGGTTACAAATGCAGCCAAGCTTGTTAAGTAAACCATATTCCTTTTGATTTTTTTATAATGATAAGTTTTACGTATATCTTTTTTAATCGATTCACCCAATTGTTGTTTTCGGCTTTGGTTCCAATACAGTTCGTCATCCATTGTTTTCAAACTATGGATGATATCCGACTCGTTATCAAATGGTCTTTTCATTTAGAAATCCCTCCTTAATCAGTCGAGTTTGAAGTTCTGACATTGCTCGAAATAAGGTTGTTCGAACTTTTCCTTCTGACCAATCTAATATTTCGGCTGTTTCTCTTATGGTGAATCCTTTGATTTTTCTAAGGATAATGACTTCTTTATATTTGGGTTTCATTTTCCCTAATACCTGATAAATGTCCAGTACATTTTCCTTTATTAGCACTAATTCTTCAGGTAAGGGTGCTTCATCTTTTCTTGAAATTAATAATAATTCTTTGATTAACTGAAGAGGTTTTCTTCTCCTTACATAATCGATAGTAGTATTACGAGCCACACTAAACAGCCATGTTTTTCTCGATGATTGATGTTTAAAAGAATCATAGAACCTGTAAGCTTTAAGAAATGTTTCCTGAGTCAAATCCTCTGCTTGTTGATAATCTTGTATCATTACGAGTATGTATTTTAAAATAGCATCCCCATACCTCTCATACCATTCACAAATATCTGCTTCTCTTTGTTTTTCATTTGACACAATCGATCCCCCTTTTATGACACTCAATATTTAGACGTAGTTAAAATGTAAATGTTACATTATATTAAAATAAAAAAACATGTAAACAAAAAATCTTGAGTGTTTTTACTCAAGATTTTTTTACACTTTTAATGAAATTTCAACTTATCATTTGTAATCGTTTCTTTCACTAACCTGCTCCGTTAGCACAAGAAGGAGTTGCTACAGCGACTACTCCTAATTTATCCCATATATCTTAAATTTAAATAAGAAAATTTTATTTTCTTTTCTCTAATGTTTTTATTGCTCTTATTAGCCAATACAAAACAATCCAAGGAAAAATAAATTTTGTTGTCCATTCAATTAAACTAATGATGATGAAAAAATTATAACCGAAAGACTGTAAAACAAATAAGACAACAAATATAGATGAAGCACCAATTATAAAGTATTTTTTGATTAAATTTAAACCTGAGCGTTTAATTATAAAAAAGGTAAACGAAATTACAAGTACAATGATAAGTCCTATAACTAAATAATGTTTTATCATTTCTCCCAAAACTACTTCATTTACTCCATTAATCATCAAATCTATATTCCCCCCTTATATTAAAAAGTCGTACATCAATAACTAAATGTTAACATATAACCAACTAATTTATGGTAATTTTTTTCTTGCACTAACCTGCTGCTTATTGCAGGAACGCATCCGTTAATGCAATAAGCTAAGTTCTTAATTAACTACTTGTAATAATAACTTTCTTGTTTCCTCAAACTTTTTATATTCATCGTTAAAGTCCTTATACTTACTAATTGTATCTTCAAAAAACTTATATTGCGTGAATAAATCAAAGAATGATTTCTGTAAAAGTTCAATTTGACTTTTCGGGATTGTATTATGAATGAAATAATGTAAATTGATGAACAAGCCAAAATTCTGGTTATCGCTGCATTAGAAAAAGCACCCATGGAGAATGAAAGATTTTCTTTTATACAAGGTGATCCAACAGATATAGAAACATTAGAAAAAGCTAATGTCCTAGAAGCGAAAGCTGTTTTAGTTTTCACGGGAGATAGGGAGTTTAATCCTGTCACGGCAGATGGACAATCATTGTTGATCGTTTCATCCATTGAGAGTTATGCAGTAGAGATGAAGAAAGAGATCTATACGATTGTGGAGATTCTCAAGGAGAAGCATATTTCAAATTCTGAGCATGCGAATGTAGATGAGTTTATTATGGCGAGTGAGGCTTCATCTAACCTTATGGCAAAAGCTGCCGTTGATAAAGGATCTAGTAAACTGATTATGGAACTCCTAAGTAGAAGAAGCGGCGTAGATATACGCAAAATAACAAAAAAACAAATTTGGGAAACGTACAATGATGCTTTTGAAGATTTAAAGAAGCTAGGAGTAAATTTAATCTCTGATAGAAACAATTTTAACATTCTGTCCAAATTGGACGAGCGCATCCCAACTGAAGCAGATCTTTACGTCATTTGTAGTAAGGAATCATATGAAAAGATCATGGATGTTCGTTAAAAAAATATAATTGACAAGTTCCATAAAGAGGAGTAAATTCTCTATTAGTTAAGAATATATATTAAACCTTTATTCGCTTAATCACTTTTTTGAGCGGGGGAACCATTTTAGATGGGTAATTTGCCATCTTGGGGTGAATCTTACTTAGTAAGAGGGGATACTCTTAGTCCCTAATCCGACAGCTAACCTCGTAAGCGTTATGAAAGAGAAGGTTCTTTTGGGACCATTCTTTGTGATGGTCTTTTTTATTTGGAGAAAAAAGGAGAAGTTTGCAGTGGTAGATAAAAAGAAACAGTTTGCTGTTATTGGTTTAGGTCGTTTTGGAGGTAGTGTTTGTAAAGAGTTGTATAGAATGGGACACCAAGTTTTGGCGATAGATATTAGAGATCATAAGGTGAATGAATTTGCACAATTCTCGACTCATGCTGTCATTGCAGACTCCACCGATGAAAAAGCGTTACAATCTCTAGGGATTCGAAATTTTGAATATGTCATCGTCGCAATTGGAGATAACATTCAATCAAGCATATTGACCACACTCGTATTAAAAGAAATGAAGGTTCCAAATGTTTGGGTAAAAGCCCAAAATATCTATCATCATAAAGTTGTAGAAAAAATTGGAGCTGACCGAATTATTCATCCAGAACACGATATGGGGGTTCGAATTGCACAACATTTAACTTCTGAGAAAATTGTAGATTATATTGAATTATCGAATGAATATAGCATCGTTGAGTTATTAGCAACGAATAAAGTTCATAATAAGTCACTTATAGATTTAAACATCCGAGCTAACTATGGTTGTACCATTTTAGCCATTAAACGGGGTGAGGATGTGAATGTATCCCCTATGCCTGAAGAAGTCATCCTTGAAAAGGATCTTCTTATTGTCATCGGACATAAGAATGACTTAAAACGCTTTGAAGATGAAGGAATATAGATAACAAGTATGAACGTAAAAAATATTAAAGAGGGTTTTTGTATATGGCAAAAATAAAAGAGCATTTAAGTCACCTTTCAGCTGTTCAAATTATTGTTTTGTACTATGTTTCGGCGGTAATCATTGCAATGAGTTTATTTAGTTTGCCTTTTGCACGTAATCCTGGAACAGAGTGGGGTTTTATAGAGGCTTTATTCACCGCTGTAAGTGCGGTTAGTGTAACAGGACTAACGGTTGTCTCTACCGCAGAAACCTTTAGTGTTCCTGGAACATTTATTCTTGCTTTTGTTTTACAATTTGGTGGAATTGGTATTATGACATTAGGAACATTTGTCTGGATGCTCTTCCGTCGAAAGATTGGATTAAGAGAAAGACAATTGATTATGACGGATCAAAACCGTGGAGAAATGGCAGGATTAGTTATGGTCATGAAACAAATTTTGATCATGATTCTAGCGATTGAAGCTGTTGGTGCACTAATTCTTAGTATACACTTCCTGCAACATTTCCCGACTTGGCAAGAAGCATTTATCCAAGGTTTCTTTGCATCAGTAAGCGCCACTACCAATGCTGGTTTTGACATTACAGGAAGTTCATTAGTGCCCTTTGCTCATGATTATTTTGTCCAATTTGTTAATATGATTTTATTGGTATTAGGTGCGATCGGTTTCCCTGTACTTATTGAATTAAAAGAGTTTTTAATGGCAAAGAAAAAGCCATTTAATAAACGTTTTTCCCTTTATACAAAGTTAACAACCACAACGTTTGGGTTACTTGTTCTGATTGGGTTTCTTGGGATCCTTTTATTAGAAAGGAATCATTTTTTCCTAGATAAATCATGGCATGAGACGTTTTTTTATGCCCTATTCCAATCTGTAACAACCAGAAATGGTGGATTGGCTACAATGGATGTGGCAGAATTTTATATACCCACACAGTTATTCTTGAGCGCACTCATGTTTATTGGGGCGTCCCCAAGCAGTGTAGGTGGAGGAATTCGAACCACTACTTTTGCGATTATCATTTTGACTATTTTTACTTTTGCTCGAGGAAGAAGTTCAATTAAAGTATTTGGAAGAGAAATTGATCAGGAAGATATGCTAAAGTCTTTTATAGTCATTAGTGTAGCGATTATGCTTACTGCATCGGCTGTTATATTCCTAGCTTATATTGAACCATTTCCTTTAACCGCGATTATTTTTGAGGTTTGCTCGGCATTTGGGACAACAGGTTTATCAATGGGAATCACTCCTGATCTAAGCACTGCTGGTAAATTAACGATCATCTTCTTAATGTTTGTTGGTCGTATCGGTGTATTTGCATTCTTATTTATTATTAGAGGAAAGCTCGCGGATGAGCACTATCATTATCCAAAAGAGAGAGTGATCATTGGGTAACAAAATGCATCTAATAGTTATTTTCTAAGCTTAAAACAAAAGACGTTCATACTTGGACGTTTTTTTGTCTTAAGTTAATTAACTATTGCAACATAAGCTACCCGTTAGCCATCCATGAAGCGCAAAAATTAGCGCTTCACCACAGAGAATGAAAATGGTTCGGAACTGTCTATACTAATTATTAATCCAGTCAATGTAGTCCATAGATTCATGAATTTGGCGCTCTCCGCTTTTTTTAAAAACGAATGAGCTACGTCTTCTTTAGTATTGTCTTTTCACTAATTCACAGAAGTTTTATTTTCATGGTAGTTAGTAGTAAAAACTATTTCTTATTTATACAAACAAACTGAGTCACTCACCTTACTATTCATTCCTTATATTTGTTCTGCTTTCGCCACCCGTAACGAGTCATGCCACGAGGTTTGTATACCGATAACGTTGTGACTACAAGCAACACCACTATTCCGCCAACAGCGTGGACAACAAGTGACATCCTTCCCCCGCGTAAATTAGAACTAGATAATATCGTCTCTGCATCTATACCTGCAATATAACTAATTGGTTCCAGTTGCAAATACAAGACAATAGCTGCAAATACCGTTAACGAAAATTTTATCAAAACCCAATAATGACTGAACAAGCCCCACTTTGTACCAAACGATTGTATAAGTCCGCTCACCAAAGAAATTATACTCAACGGAACAATGACTAACCTAGCAGTCAACTCCATCGATAGATAAGAGGCACTGACCACCTGAACATCTTGACTATTCAAACCAACAATGGCAAGAACAAGAAAACAAGCGATAGCTCCAATCCAGCCAATCGTAGAAATGATATGTAGAATAAGAACGAACTTTCGGATGCGAGGTGTCATCACCATGACTTGTACACTCCTTGTTCTACTAATGAAATATAGTAACCAAAACCATTAAACGATAGGTGACGACTTGGACCATGCTCACCACCTATGCCTAAAATTTTTAAAATTACGAATAATAGAACCAAAACAATAACAATTATCAAAAAGACTTTTACCCAACGCGGTGTACTTGGGGGTCCTTCGTGTTTAGTCATGTACATACCCTCCATTTAGTGGTTATTAGATATAATTTGATTATAGCAATGTTTTTATGGCATCTTGCACTAATCTCCCCATAAGCCGAACAAGGTCAGCGATGCTATTGTTATTTCAACATTGCTGTCGTTTATTTAATTAAAGTCCCAGTTCCAATCTGACCAATGCTTCCCTAGTACACTATTTGTCATGAATTGTTTGTGGTTGTATTCTCCATAAAGAGATATATCATGTGGACTTTTTATAATAGAAATACCTGAGATGCCTGATAAATAATAAACATCCCGTGTATTTTTTGTTTTACGTCAAATTCAAATGGAACATCACCAGAATTTGTTTTTTCTCTTGTTATATAATCTTCATATACTTCTCCACTTGATGAAATGTAATGAAGTTTTGCATACTCAAATAAAGAATACCAATTATTAAAATTTACTTTAAATTCGTCTCTTGATTGAAATATCATCGGCTTTTTAATATCTACTGCGTAATGAAGTTTGGTGTAAAAAGTTTTACTTATTCCACCCTCTTCATTGAAATAGACCATTTCAAATGGTTTTACATTAATAGTAACAACATCGCCTTCCGTTGTTTCATGATGTTGAATGATTTTACTTGGTATTAAATCTTCAAGTTTTACTGCCTTATTATCATGAAACTCTAATAAACTAATGAAATCACTAAAAGTTAATGGCTCCAAATTAACTTCTTGAAGAGCGTTTATTTCCCTTTCGCTAAAACCAATTTTTTTAAGTGTATTTACGTCTTTGCTTTTTAAAGTTTCAAAATCACTTTCTTCCGTTACTGAAACGACTTCTTCTTTATTTTCAAGTGAATCCCCATAAGCCATATAAAAACGAATAGTAAAAAAAGAAAATACAAGAAAGATAACTAGCAATAACATGATAACGACTTTTTTATACCTAAATGTACTCAGAATATAGCCCTCCTTTTTAACAATTATAACTTTATACCATACCTATTGGTTAAAATTGGATTAATTCATTGTTAAATTATACTGCTTCGTTAGTGAAAAAGCATCTGCTCTTGTTCCGCAATCGCTACCCGTTAGCCATTCAGCGCAAAATCGGCGCTGCACCACAGAGAATGAAAATGGTTAAAAACCGTCAATACTGATTCTACGGCTGGGAGAGGAAGGTCGATACACTATGGCGCTAGTAGAGCCCATCCGTTAGTCTGACTCCTTCGAGCACGGTGCACCACTGACTGTTGCTCCCTTGCGGAAGCACTCATGGTAGATTAATCCTATTCTGGTTGTTGCACCAGCCTCCATATTAAGTCGTAGAAAGGAAGATTACAATGGATGTAATCATTGAACGAGCATGTGGTATGGATGTTCATAAAGACTCTATTACTGCATGTATTCTCACACCAAAAGGAAAGGAGATTCAATCATTTTTTCAACGAAAACAGTGTTTTTGTTGAAACTAGTAGACTGCATTAAAGAACACGGATGTACACACGTTGCCATGGAGAGTACGAGTGTATATTGGAAGCCCATTGTGAATTTACTTGAAAGTGAAGACATTGTGTTTTTAGTGGTCAATGCCCAACACATCAAAGCTGTTCCAGGTCGTAAATCTGATGTAAATGATGCCGAATGGATTGCGAAACTGCTTCTTCATGGATTATTAAAAGCTAGTTTTATTCCTGATCGAAACCAACGAGAATTACGGGAACTCGTTCGTTATCGTCGGAGCATCATTGAGGAGCGTGCGAGACAACATA
>NZ_JAJAFR010000041.1 GCF_020734105.1 Alkalihalobacillus deserti | reverse complement strand
CCTGAAAAGAAGCACCTGTTTCTACCATAAATTGTATCGTATCCATTTTAAATTGAACAGAGTACGCTTCCTTCATTTTTCTTCGCTTTAATCCCTCTATCCCTTTTATTTTATAGGATCTTACCCAATCTTGTATTGGGGTTTGAGAGGGCATATTGTATTTTTTCGCTAATAATTTATATCCAAGATTTCCATTTAAATACTCGGTAACAAGCTTTATTTTAAATTCTTCACTATATTTGGCCATAAAAACACCCCCGAAAGTTAGATTTTCTACTCTAACTTTCGGGGGTCGGAACCGAGTGATTGCTCTTTTTTTATAATTATGTCACAGTACAGAGGATGCTACTTTCATAACAGTTCAACGCTTTTGTATAAGGGGAGTTAGTAGACGCATTTATGTTACTTCATCAATTCTTTCCATATTTCTAAATGGGGGGCTTTGTTTGAAATATGAGCAATGCTTGACCATTTATCTTTTCCAACCCATACACCTGTCGTGTATTGCTCGGTTAAACCGACAAACCAAAGATCAATATAATTACTTGATGTACCTGTTTTTCCTCCTGAGTAGGGGGCAGAGATTTGAGCTCTAGTTGCTGTACCACTCCTCATAACTTCTGCTAAAAGTTTGCGCATCTTGTCATTGGTTGATTTACTCCATACTTCAACTGAATCCTGTTTCCATCTGTATAAAATCGTTCCGTCTGAATCGGTTACTTGCCTAATTCCATAGGCGGGTCGATAAGAGCCATTTTGACCAAAAGTTGTGTATGCTCTCGTTAACTCTAGCGGAGAAACCCCGTGAGTAAAACCCCCGAGTGCTGAAGCAAGTTGATGTTCCCTGGAGTCTACTTTAGAAAATGAAAATTTATCTAGATATGAGAACGCGGTTTCAACTCCCACTCGATCTAAAATACGGACTGCTGGAGTGTTATATGAGTGCTTTAGGGCTGTTGTTAATGGAACCATCCCATATTGCCCACCTCCATAGTTACTAGGGCAATAGTCGTTTCCACTCTTTTCTTTAAAACAAACGCGGTCAGCATTTATCATACTTTGAATCGGAACATTAAGTTCTTCCAAATAAGGGGCATAAACAAGTAATGGTTTAATAGCTGAGGCAGGATGACGGTACATTTGATACCCTCGATGAAAATCAAACTTCTGATAATTTTTCCCGCCAGTAATGGCAACTAGTTCATTATTTTGATGATCAATCACAACAGTGGCTGCTTGGACGTCAGATTCGGGCACATGTCTGACGATCATTTTAATCGCAAAGCTTTGCATAAAGGGGTCCAGTGCTGTTTCAATTTGAACACCTTGTGCGAGTAATTGTTGAACGCGTGCTGCTAGTGATTGTTCAATCTGTCGTTTGTCCTCATCAGAGTTAGCTTGGCTACGCTTAAGATTATATCCTTCGCTTTCAGCTACTAAATCGGTAAACTCCTGATGTATATAAGTAACATAGTCTGGATGTGTGTCGGTTTTTATTCGAACATTTAAGGCAATCGATTCAGTTAACGCCTCTTCGTATTGTTCTTCTGATACATAAGAAGCCTCTAACATTTTCTGTAGAACCCACTCCTGTCTTAATTTCGTTTGGTCAATGTTTGTTAGTGGATCATAATGGCTTGGATTGTTTGGCACGGCACTTAAAAAAGCTGTTTCAGCAAGCGTCAAATTTCCACTCGATTTATTAAAATAATATCTGCTTGCAGCTTCAATCCCGTAGACCCCATTACTGAAATAAACGGTATTAATATAAAGCTCAATAATATCTTGTTTGGAATAGGTTTTCTCTAGCTCATGTGCATAAAGAATTTCACTCATTTTCCGATTATAAGTTTGCTCATGCGATAGAAAAAGATTGCGGACCAATTGTTGTGTCATCGTACTGCCGCCTTCTTCAACCCTCTTTTGCTTGGCATTTGCACGAATGGCTCTTGCAATCGCGATGGCGTCATACCCTTTGTGCTCGAAAAAGCGTTGATCTTCCGTTGCAATAAAGGCATCAACCACAAGGGTAGGAATTTCATCATAATTCAAATAAACTCGATTAACATCTCGATATATTTCACTAATCACATCGCCATTACGGTCAGTCATCAGGCTATTAGTTGAAAGAGAAATGCCACTTAAATCAACATGATCTTGTATCACATCTGATAAAGTTTTTACTTCTTTGACTTCAGCTTTCACTTCAACTAATAAAAATATAAATACGATAAAGATAAGGCCAATTAAAATCCAACCAGTACTAGATCTCAGCATTTTTGTACACACACTCTTTTCAATTGTTATCTGGAATCTCAATGGTTCAATTTTTTGAAATGCTACGAATCGCTACACTAATGGTAAGTGGCATGAGAAAGACCTCTACTAGAACTGATTATTTTCACCTACATGCACTCATGTATTGTATCATTAAAACTTTTTTTAATGTTGAAAACAGTAGGGCACAAGACTTTGCTGAAGATGAAATTAAAATGTGATGCATGTTCACTTTCATTTTTGCATATGGATTATTAATCTCGCTCTTGACCACGAGGATGGAGGTACGTTATATGTCAATATTAAAAAAAGTTGAAAATTTCAGAGAAGAAGAAGAACGTTTAAAGTGGGAAGGAACTTTTGCTGACTATCTAGATCTGCTAAAAGAAAAGCCCTGGGTTGCCCAAACTGCTCACTCCCGTGTTTATAATATGATAAAAGATGCTGGAGTCGAAGAAGTGAATGGGAAAAAAGAGTATTCCTTTTTTAAGGATCAATTGTATGGGGTGGAAGAGTCACTTGAGAAGTTAGTGGAAGAGTATTTTCACTCTGCAGCGAAAAGACTTGATGTTAAAAAACGTATTCTGTTGTTAATGGGACCTGTAAGTGGTGGTAAGTCAACTCTTGTAACAATGCTTAAACGTGGATTAGAACAATATTCAAGATCAGACAAAGGGGCAGTATTTGCTATTAAAGGATGTCCAATGCATGAGGATCCCCTTCACTTAATTCCGAATCATCTTCGTAAAGACTTTTTTGATGAGTATGGAATTAAAATTGAAGGTAATCTCTCACCATTAAACCTAATGCGTGTTGAAGAGGAGTATGGTGGTAGAATTGAAGATGTTATTGTTGAGCGAATATTTTTCTCGGAAGATAAACGTACAGGGATCGGAACATTTAGTCCGTCTGATCCGAAATCGCAGGATATTGCTGATTTAACTGGTAGTATCGATTTTTCAACAATTGCTGAGTACGGTTCAGAGTCAGATCCAAGAGCGTACCGGTTTGATGGTGAGTTAAATAAAGCAAACCGAGGAATGATGGAGTTCCAGGAGATGTTAAAATGTGATGAGAAATTCCTATGGCATTTACTTTCTCTTACACAAGAAGGGAATTTTAAAGCAGGCAGATTTGCTTTAATAAGCGCGGATGAATTAATTGTTGCGCACACCAATGAATCTGAATACAAATCATTTATATCCAATAAAAAGAATGAGGCCTTACATTCACGGATTATCGTGATGAAAGTGCCTTACAATTTGAAAATTGATGAAGAAGAAAGAATCTATAAGAAAATGATAGCGGATAGTGACTTATCACATGTTCATATCGCGCCACATGCGTTAAGAGTAGCTGCTATATTCACTATTTTAACTCGACTTAAAGAGCCAGCTAAACAAGGTGTGGATTTACTTAAGAAAATGCGCCTATACAATGGCGAGAGTGTAGAAGGGTTTAACTCTCAAGATTTAGTAGAGTTAAAACAGGAAGATCCGGATGAAGGTATGAGTGGAATTGACCCACGTTATGTCATTAACCGAATTTCTTCGGCAATTATTAGAAAACAATTAACATCCATTAACGCTCTTGATGTGCTGCGATCCATTAAAGAAGGTTTAAGTGAGCATGCTTCTATAAGCAAAGAAGATCGCGAGCGTTACCTCGACTTCATTTCAGTGGCAAGAAAAGAATACGACACAATTGCCAAAAAAGAAGTACAGAAGGCGTTTGTGTATTCTTATGATGAGTCAGCGAAGACACTAATGGATAACTACCTTGATAATGTAGAGGCTTACTGTAATAAAAATAAACTGCGCGATCCTCTTACTGGTGATGAAATGACACCAGATGAAAAGTTAATGCGCTCGATTGAAGAACAGATTGGAATCTCTGAGAATGCGAAGAAAGCCTTCCGTGAAGAAATTCTAATCCGGATTTCGGCTTATGCGAGAAAAGGAAAGAAATTCGATTATAATTCCCATGAGCGCTTACGTGAAGCGATTCAAAAGAAGCTATTTGCTGATCTGAAGGATATCGTAAAGATCACAACTTCAACGAAGACTCCAGATGAGTCTCAGTTGAAAAAAGTTAATGAAGTCATTGCTAGATTAATTGATGAGCACGGCTATAATTCAACATCTGCCAATGAACTGCTTCGTTATGTAGGAAGTCTCTTGAATAGATAAGAAGAAAAGCAGTTTTCGCCCCGAGGTGGAGACTGCTTTTTTCTGTCTGATCTTATTTTATCCCGATAATTGGTTTTATAGATTCGATGTAAGTATTATCGGGTGCAAATGACCGAACATAGGAGTCTCTTTATTTAATAGTGATTTTTTGAATTTAACAGAGAAAACTCGATTTTAAAGCTAATGCTTAAATATATCTACGGAAATTAATATAAAAGCGAACAGACCATAGCTCAAATCCTAAGAGCGTATCAGCGAAAAAAAAGGTTCAACCCTTGAATATTTTAGATTTATTTACTATTAGCCTAAACGGGTCACTAGAATATTTAAAGTAGTGCATCAGAGATGAAAGCGATTAAACATTGTTTTTTTGCTTGTCCTCTTTCGAAAATAGCAGATTTGGCAGAATTTATTAGCAACTCTCTTCCTCGTCTGCATAGGATAAAGTAAGCCATTCTTATAGAGGCTGCTTTACATCGAGACTCGAGACCATCATATGCGAGGAACTTTAAGTTTGTGAAAGCAACTTTATGTAATTTTTGAATAAGTGGGATGATTAGAAAAGGGAGGGGAATCACATGACGAACAACAATCAACGTCAATTTGTCGTGTCACAAGAAAACTGGTCTCTTCATCGAAAAGGGTATCAAGACCAGCGACGTCATCAAGAAAAAGTCCAAGAAGCAATAAAGAAAAATTTACCAGATCTTGTTAGCGAAGAAAATATTGTCATGTCGAATGGTCGAGATGTGATTCGGATTCCGATCCGTTCTCTAGATGAATACAAAATACGATATAACTATGATAAGAATAAACATGTTGGTCAAGGGCAAGGGGATAGTAAGGTAGGGGATGTAGTAGCAAGAGATCCCAATGCTAAAAAGCAGCAGCAAGGACCTGGTAAAGGTCAGGGAGCAGGCGATCAAGCTGGCGAGGATTATTCCGAAGCGGAAGTATCAATAATGGAATTGCAGGAAATGCTTTTTCAGGAATTAGAGTTACCAAACCTTCAAAAGAAAGAGGAAGATGAGATCATCATTGAAGATATTGATTTTAATGATATTCGAAAAAAAGGCTTGATGGGTAATATTGATAAACGCCGTACGATTCTCTCAGCAATTAAAAGAAATGCTCTAGAAGGTAGACCTGGTTTGATCCCAATTTATAATGATGACCTTCGCTTTAAAACATGGAATGAAGTAACGAAACCAGAATCAAAAGCTGTCGTTATAGCGATGATGGATACAAGTGGCTCAATGGGTAGATGGGAAAAATATATGGCCCGAAGCTTCTTCTTTTGGATGACTCGTTTTTTAAGGACGAAGTACGAAACCGTTGACATTGAATTTATCGCTCACCACACAGAAGCAAAAGTAGTCACTGAAGAGGATTTCTTCTCTAAAGGGGAAAGTGGTGGAACTATTTGTTCTTCTGCTTATCGAAAGGCTCTTGAAGTGATCGATAACAAGTATGATCCATCACGTTATAACATTTATCCGTTTCATTTCTCGGATGGTGATAACCTCACTTCTGATAACGTTCGTTGCTTAAAGCTTGTAGAGCAATTGATGAATGTATCAAGTATGTTTGGTTATGGGGAAGTCAATCAATATAGTCGGCATTCTACACTAATGAGCGCTTATAAAAACATTGAGGATATTCGTTTTCGTCACTATATTTTAAAGGAAAAAGGCGATGTGTATCACGCAATGAAAACATTTTTTAAGAAGGAAGAGAACGAAGCGTTAGTGTAATCAAATGCAAGTAAGATGAATGGGATGAGAGTAGATCATTATTTATTGATCTACTCTTTATTTTTGTTTAAGGTAGGCCGATATATAGAAAGAGTTCATAATGTCATCCTTACAATAATATTAGTTCCGATCATAAAGAAAAACAGAAGTTGCTGTTATCTCACAATTAACGTTACAGTTTAAAGTAAATGCAGACATGAAGGAGAATGAAAATGACTTCAAAAAGATACAATCGTAACGAAGCCTTTAGGTATGAATTTAGTAAACCATTAGTATGTTCGTTGGTATTCACTTTAAAGTCTGAGGGTCAGGTCGAAAAGAAAAATCGATCTTATACTGGGGAACTAATTAATATGAGTCCTAAAGGTGTGCAGGTTTATCTCGATACTAATGTTCTAGAAAAAGAGAAGGTAAGAAAAATCGAATTAAATCTAACCTTATCAGAGGCCCCCTTGGTTTTAAAAGGAGAGGTTGTCTGGAAACGAATTTATCTTAGTGGATATTTATACGGTATTCAATTATTGGAAGAAGATATGGAACAGATTATTATAGAAGAATTAAAAATATACACTAAAAATCTCAAATCATTATGATTGCATACAAATAAGCGAACTTAAAGTGATCTTTTTTGTTACGGAGTTCTACCTTTTTAGAAAAGAAAAATAGAGCTTTTTATTAAGAAAAAAAATTCAACTCTACGCATAAAACCAAAGTTGCAAATGGTATAATGGAACTATTAAATTGTCGAGGTGACAAATTTGCAGCTTAACAAAAGTGAAAAGAACACGATCGTTTTGGCAACCATAGGAATGGTTATTTTGTTATTGGTTATTTTTCAAGGTATACAAACCAATTTTTATGAACTAGACCATTACTTGTTATTACATACTTTACTCGAGTTCATTAGTATCGCGATTTGTGTATCTATCTTTATTTATGGATGGTTAACATTTCCTTATAATCAATCTAGGATCTTGCTATTTGTTGCGCTTACTTTTTTGGATGTAGCGATATTTGATATCCTACACACTTTATCTTACGAGGGGCTGCCATTTTTCCGAGATTCTAATCCGCAGGTTGCGACATGGTTATGGTTACTGGCTCGTATAACGGAATCAGTTGCTTTTGGTATCGGAATATATTTATTAGGGAAATCTAGACATGTCAATAGTATAGTACGAAATCTATGGTTAGTTGGACTTGTGTTGTTCCCTCTTCTTACGTCATATGTTGTCTTTTCCTTCGGTGCGTACCTTCCAAAATTAATTGCGGGTTCAGGAACAACGGCTTTAAAGAACAGTTTGGAATATCTGATTGCTTTTGTTCATCTTATGGCAATCGTCTACCTTTGGAAAAAGTACAAGAAGAAAAAAAGTATTTTCGTCTTAAATCTAATGCGTACCTCCTTTTTCTTGATTTTATGTGGTGTAACAGTAACAACTTATCAAACAGGATCTGATCTTATCCTTTTAGTAGGCCATGTCTTTAAAGTAATTGGGTATTTCTTCATTATGAAAGCTTTCTACAATGCTAATATCCAAGTTCCTTTAGAAGACAAAAGGCAGACAGAAGAAAAATTGTTAAATATAGAGAGTGAGCTAGAACTTCTCTTTAAACATACAGATGAAGCTATTTATATTTATAATTTAAAGGATAGAATGCTTGTACGAAGAAACCCCGCGTTTACAAGGATGTTTGGTTATGAGGAAGATGAACCTTTAAGTGCAGCATCTTTAGTTCCTGAAACAGAAAAAGAAGAATTTGAACATCTGCTTAGTAGATTGGCTAAAGGACATTCCCTTATAGATTATAAGACACAGCGACAACACAAAGACCGGACTTTATTAGACGTTTGCATAACGGTTTCACCAATGAAAATGTATGATGGAGAAATGTTTTGTGCCTCAATTATACGAAATATAACAGAACAAAGAAAAGCTGAAAAAGAGCTTCAAGAGATAAGACAAGAACTCGAGGAAACATTAGAACAGCATCAAGGAATTATCTTTAAGTTTAAAAAAATAGATGGTGTCTTTGTGCATACGTTAATCGATGGGAAAATCTTTCGTGAATTAGGTGTCTTACCGGAAGATGTGATCGGTCAACCTCTTCAAAATATATATCCTAATACAGATGTTGATTTATTAAATAGGTATAATGAAAGAGCCTGGCAAGGGGAAGAAGTCGAATTTCAATATGAGGTGAAGGAAGGCTTTATTTATTTAACTTCGCTAATTCCGATCAAACGAGATGGGGATACTGTCGAGGTACTTGGGACAGTGAGGGATATTACAACTTTAATAAAAACGGAAGAGTTACTTCGTAAAACAGAAAAGCTTTCTGTTGTTGGGGAACTCGCTGCTGGTTTTGCCCACGAAATCAGAAACCCGCTAACCACGATTAAAGGCTTTTTACAATTAATAAAAAAGGAAACCGATGAAAAAAGTGTAGAGTATATGTCAATTATGTTAAATGAAATTGATCGACTTGAAATGATTACAAACGAGTTTATGGCTGTGGCAAAACCACAGGTTGCCAATTATCAGATGGAAGATTTACGATTATTAACAGAAAGTGTTATTCAATTTCTTAGTCCACAAGCTCTATTAAAAGATGTTGAAATGCTCATGATCGTCAAGCAAGACATTCCTTTCATCTATTGTGACAGTAATCAATTAAGACAAGTTTTTATCAATATCTACAAGAATGCAATGGAAGCCATGCCTAAAGGTGGGACGGTTACAACAGTGGTGTCTATAGAGGGTGAGTTTGTTTCCATAAGCATTACTGATCAGGGTTCGGGTATTCCAGAGAATTTAATACCACGTCTTGGTGAACCTTTTTATACATTAAAGGAAAAGGGGACAGGCTTAGGATTAATGGTCAGTCGCAAAATTATTGAGTCCCATCAAGGTTCAATAATAATCAAAAGTAAGGTGGATGTCGGTACGACAATGACCATTCAATTACCAGTAAACAAGAATAGTGGAGGTTAATATGATAAGGTTCGGTGTGATTGGAACAAATTGGATTACAGAGAGTTTCCTTGATGCAGCTAAGAAACTGAACGATTTTAGGTTAGTGGCCGTGTATTCAAGAACAGAAGTACGTGCGCAAGAGTTTGCGGATAAACATCAAGCTTCTGTCGTTTATACAGATCTAGAGGAGATGGCAAGAAGCCGAGAAATAGATGCAGTTTACATAGCGAGCCCTACTTCACTGCATGCGGCTCAAGCGATGCTAATGATGAACCATGGCAAACATGTTCTTTGTGAAAAACCGCTTGCTTCTAATACAAAAGAGGTGGAAGCAATGATTTCTTGTGCAAAGGATAATGGGGTACTATTAATGGAAGCGCTAAAGACAACGTTTCTTCCAAATTTTAAAATGATCCAAAAATATTTAAACAAAATTGGAACGATCCGTCGTTATTTTGCTAGCTACTGCCAATACTCATCGCGGTATGATAAATATAAAAATGGTGAGGTTCTTAATGCGTTTGATCCTACGTTCTCTAATGGGTCATTGATGGACATCGGGATTTATTGTGTATATCCATTAGTTGCATTATTTGGTGAACCGAAAAAAGTTGCTGCTCAAGGCTTAAAACTTGAATCAGGAGTAGATGGTGAGGGAAGTCTCCTTTTGCAGTACGATGAAATGGAGGCCGTCATCATGTATTCGAAGATTACTAACTCCTATATACCATCTGAAATTCAAGGAGAAAATGGAAGTATTCTATTGGATCAAATGAATACCCCTAAAAAAGTAGAAATCAAATACCGGGACGGCTCTGTTAAAGATATTAGCAGACCACAAGAGGAAAATGGGATGTTTTATGAAGTGGAAGAGTTTATTCATCTTCTTCAAAATAAGAAATTTGAATCTGATATAAATTCTTTTGAGAACACTCTATTAACAGCGAAAATACTTGAAGAAGCTAGAAGACAAATGAATATTGTCTTTCCTGCTGACTTATAAAAATACGAATAATTATTAAAGAGGTTGTTCAAAAAGGGCTATTCTCATTTTTGAACAACCTCTTTAAATGAAACGCATAAAAATGGTAGAAAGTTGATATCTACATAATGTGTAATGTTTTTCCTAATTCTGTATAGATGATTGATTAATTTTAAATTCCCTTAAACGATATTGCAAAGATTGCTTACTAATCCCTAATGATTCTGCTGTTCTTGTAATATTGTTTTTGTGTTTATGAAGGGTATTTTTGATATAACTCGATTCCACTTCAACTAGCAGATCTTTTAGGTTTTTATTGGACTCAGCGATTGCCACATAATGATTGCTCGTTGGATGTTCTGATTCGACAGCTTCCATTCTTACATCCGACTGATTAATAAAGTGGAAAGGGAGTAAAGTGGAACCAATGGTAGTTACACCATCTGTTACTAGGTTCATCGATCCCTCAATAATATGCTCTAATTCTCTTACCTTACCAGGCCAGTTATACTGCTGAAAGGCTTGGAGAATTTGTTTATCAACCTCTGCAATGTCCATTTGAAATATGCGATTATACTTCTCGATAAAATAATTTACTAGTAAAGGAATATCCTCTTTTCGATCAAGAAGGGGTGGAATAAATAGCGATACAACGCTTAACCGGTAATAGAGATCTTTTCGAAGATGGTTATTTGCATTGCTTCAATGGGATCTTCGTTAATGGTTGTTATGATCCGTACATTCATTTTTTTATCTTTGGTATCTCCTACTCTTCTTATTGTTCGTTCTTGTAGAACTCTTAATAATTTAGCTTGTAATGCTGGATTTAAGGAGTTAATTTCATCGAGCAATAAGGTCCCACCTACTGCTTGTTCCAATAGACCTGGAGTTTCAATTGCCCCAGTAAAAGCACCTTTCTTTGTTCCAAATAATAAACTTTCAATTAAATTATCTGGAATGGCCGTACAGTTTTGTGAAAAAAGGGCCATTCGCCCGATCACTTGCATGATGAATATTTTGTGCAAATATCTCTTTACCTGTTCCTGTTTCGCCGATAATTAATACAGAAGAAGAAGTCCTAGTTGCCCGCCTAGCATTTTCAATCACTTCCTTTAAAGCTGGACTAATACCAATAATACTTTCAAATGTGTATCTAGTTAATCCGTTTTTTAACATATTTTCTTTTAAACGCTCATATTTAGTAATATCACTTGCAAGTTCGACTGCACCTATTCGTTCTCCTTTGAAAATAATAGGATACGTATGATTAATGGTCGTTATTTTCTTCCCATTTTTATTGTAATAGGTTTGTTTTGCATTTTTTACCGTTTTCCCATCCTCTAATGCTTGTAGAAGTCGACTGTCTTGTTCGTTTTCAAAGGTAAACACGTCGAGAGTTTTTATTTAATACTTCTTTTGAATACATCGATTCTATTTGCATTTTTTTCTTGTTATAAATAATGGTTTTACGTTCAGAGTCAACTACTTGTATGCCTACATCTATATTTTCTACTAGTTGCTCATAAATGATTTGAAACATCTCTAATTGTTTTGACTTCTCTTTTTTGTTCATAGTTGACCCCTTTCTTAAAAAAGCTGCAACCATTTTTTGCAGTTTGGCGCAAATTTTGCAAATAGAATATTGTAATCTTTATTTGAAAAGGAGTCGATTAATATGACAGTACTTTATAAGCATGAGCCATTTACAGATTTTACAGTTGGGGAGAATATTCATGAATGTTAGGCAGCGCTAAAACAAGTTAAAGGAGAATTAGGAAAAGACTATGATTTAATTATTGGCGGTAAGAGAATCTCAACCGTAAGCCCCCATTCAAACAACGCATATAAATACGCAGCGCCTCCTGGTACGATACATGTATTAAATAAAGGAGGTGCTTTTCTTATGCCCCAACAAAAATTAGCGATCGTCCCCGTTACACTGCACG
>NZ_JAJAFR010000003.1 GCF_020734105.1 Alkalihalobacillus deserti | reverse complement strand
ATGCAGAAATAAATGTTCATTTCGATTCAATTATTCAAGGTAAAGCATCAACTGCTATTAACTATACAGCTACTTTTCCAATTGAAGGAAAACATGATCAAGTACGACTAGAGGCTTATGATGATCAAGGCAATGAAATCAATATCTCCTCAGACGGAATTGACCTAGAAACTGTCAAAGAGAACAATAGAATTATTGTTAAAGGTAGAAGTATTATTCCACAGTCAATAAAGGGAGAAACTAGTTATATAGAGGTGCTACCTAAAGTGGCATTAAGTGAACCTGATCGTTTTATTAAATTAGATGAAGGAACTCCTGTTGAAATTAATTCTGAAAGGCAAGACTTAGCTGTTGAAATAGAAAATATTACCGTTCAGGATAAGAACATTATTTTTGATTTTCAAATAAATAATGGTAATAACATGGATCAAGACTTCTTGTTTTATAGTAATATTGCTCGCAATGATGTGATACTAGTTAAAGAAACAGAAAAAGATATTTATCAGGAGCCGATTAAACACTCAGTCGAAGTAATTAATAAAGATGACTTACGATTTACAAACACATTTGATATTAGTAAAATTAAAGATTTTAACTTAAAAGACTATGTAATAAGAGTTAATATGGGATCATTGAGTGCCAATATTCCTGTTGAATTAGAGAAGGTTAGGATCGATTTGAATTAGGTTGAAAAGCTTATAAAAGCCAACCTCGTTATACAAAGGTTGGCTTTTATAGAAAAACTTAAAAGTTGTCTTAGATTGTTTCCTTTAAATCTATAATGAAGGTATATTATCATTAATTGGCTATAAAGTTTGGTGGATTGGTGGATTATTACACTTAAACTATCGGGTGCGTTAATTGAAGTTCGAGCTGCCTTTGCTGGGCAGCTTTTCTTGTTGAGCTAACAAGTCAGGTTAATGGAAGAAGCTTTCATAATTTTTAGGCTAGGTAGAAAACATAATATCAAATAAAATAAAAAGATGAGTTAAAATGGATACCTTGAGTTTACCAATAAGGAGGTGTAACTGCTAGACTAAACTGAACAGTTTTTGCTCGATAAAACTGAACACTTTCTGCTCAAATAACCTCCAATCAATTAAAATTTGAAAGTATGAAGATAACTGAAATGATGGAGGGCCAAGAAGGTGTTGAAATTAGAAATGATTGTTGAAGTTCATCAATTGAAAAGACAAGGTTTTAAAGTTGCAGCTATTGCGAGAAAATGCAATCTATCAAGAACAACAGTTTATGAATATCTAGAAAGGGATTTTGAAGAAGCTTGTAGGTGGGTGGACGAATTGAAGACAAGGAATCGAAAGCTGGATCCTTTTCAGGATCATATTCTAGGCTGGTTAAAAGAGCACCCTGATTTATCAGCTTCACAAGTTTCCGATTGGTTAGAGGAACGCTACTCTTTTTCCGATGTTGGTGATAGTACTGTTCGTACTTACGTTAGAGAATTGCGAGAAAAGTACCACATACCAAAAACAGTTACATTTCGGAGTTATGAAGCTATAGAAGAATTACCAAAGGGAAAACAAATGCAAGTGGACTTTGGAGAAATGAAAATTAGGACATTTGAAGGGAAATGGATAAAAATCTATGTAATTGCCTTTGTACTTTCCCACTCACGTTTTAAGTATGCGATATGGCAAGATCGGCCATTTACTACTCGTGATGTTTTACGTTGTCATGAGAATGCATTTGAGTATTACGGAGGCAGGACAGACGAAATTGTATATGACCAAGATAAGCTGATGACTGTAAGCGAAAATGGAGGAGACATTATTTATACGGAAGAGTTTCAAGCTTATAAACAGCAAAGAGGGTTTTCAGTTTATTTATGTAAAGCAACAGATCCAGAATCTAAAGGCAAGATTGAAAATGTTGTGAAATTCATTAAAAGGAACTTTGCAAAAAATCGAGTGTTTCATCAGCTCGATGCATGGAATGAGCATTGTTTAGCTTGGCTTAATAGAAAAGGAAACTATCAAATACACAATACAATAAAAAAGAGACCCATCGATGTGTTTGCCCTGGAAAAGCCACATTTACGAAAGGTCTCCACCCTACTCTCTTTCGAGAGTAACCATGGAACAAGTATAACAAGAACTGTCCATAAGGACAATATTATCAAATACCAATCTAATCGTTATTCGGTTCCACTAGGAACATATAAACCTCAGGGTGAAAATACTGTCTATATTCGAATTAATAAAGAAGAACTTATTATCGAAAAGACACCTGGAGGTGTACCTTTAGCTACTCATCCTCTTACCAGAGGAAAAGGTCAACTGATTAAGAATACCAATCACTCTAGAGACAGGTCAAAAGGAATCCAAGCATATATGGATACTGTAAAAGGCTCTTTTAATGATCAGGAAAAGATTCATATATTTCTTAATGAAATTGATAAGCGATATCCTAGATACATACGAGACCAGCTACAAATTTTACACAGAGCAGTGAAGAACTTTGACCCATTTATTCAATCTGCCTTAGATATTTGTATTAAACAATCCTTGTGGAGTGCCAACGATTTTCATGATGTCGTAAAACATTTAGCAAGAATTCAAGATCATGAGAATGCGATACTTCCAACTAATATTCCGATAATAGAAATGTCCTCCATTCATTATAAAGAGAAAGCATCCGTTAGAGAACTAGATGGTTATCTTAAGATTTTAGGAGGTGTGTAAGCTGGAATACTCAGTAGAGAGTTTACAAAAACAATTGCATCATCTAAGGATGTCCGAAACATCAAAAGAGCTGCCTGCCTTTTTAAGGAAAGCAGAGTCACACTCGTGGACCTATCAGGAGTTTCTTCGAGAATTACTTTCATATGAGGAAAAGCGTCGTGAGGAAAAAATGATTGAAAAACACTTGAAGTGGGCAAAGTTCCCTTATCAAAAGAGCATTGATGAGTTTGATCTTAAAGAAATGCCATCACTTAGTAAGAGGCAATTAAGGCAGCTCCAAGAGCTCTCTTGGCTTGATCAATCTTTTAATCTACTATTTTGGGGGCCGCCAGGTGTTGGCAAAACGCATATAGCCATCGGTTTAGGATTAGAAGCCATTCATAAAGGACATCGTGTATCATTTGTATCCATGGGAGAATTAGTACCTTTATTAAAAAGTGAGGAATACCTTCGGAAATCTCAACTGAAAATGAAGAGAATTAGAGAAGCTGACCTAATCATAATTGATGATCTCATGTATATGGCCATGGATCAAAATGAAGCTAATTTGTTTTTCCATCTAATTAACCATCTTTATGAACGAAGTTCTATCATTCTTACATCAAATAAAGGGCCTGAGGAGTGGGGAGAATTAATAGGAGATAAAGGAATAACAACGGCGATTTTAGATCGACTTCTCCATCGCTCTGAAGTGCTTCATTTTGATGGAGCAAGTCATAGAATTAAGTATCGAGAATCTCTGTTTCAAGCGAAAAGTGTTCAAAATTAATGAGCAAAAAGTGTTCAAAACTACTTGACGGTTACAGGAGGTCGTCCTGTGAGTACAGGCAAGCAACTTTTATTATTAGTATCAATAGTAACCGTATCTAATATTTTAATTATGGTTACTGTGCCTTCTGAAAAAGATATGCTTAGGAGTATATTAGTAGGTGTTACGATTTTTCTGTCCATTTTTATTGTACGAAAAGTGGATGAGAGTTTTAAAAAAAAGCAGGATAATTGATAACGGCTTTTGATTTGCACCTACCACCAATTCTTGAAATGTTGTACTTAAACAAAACGGATGCGATTGTTTAAAATTGAAGACTAAAGCAGGGCAAGGTAAACAGATGAGAAAAAACAAATATTTTTGTCCATGTTGTGGTTATAAAACATTAGGAACAAAACCACCTGGAACTTACGAGATTTGTGAAATCTGCTTTTGGGAAGATGACGATGTACAATTTAATGACCCTGATTATAAAGGCGGTGCAAATGAATCTTCTTTACGACAATATCAAAAAGGTTTTTTAGAAGGACGTTTTTTAAATCGCGAACCCAGTGAAAAAGATGAACGTAATCCAAACTGGAAACCATTTGAAAACTGAACCCTCCTAACGAACGGGTGCGATGCTTGAATTAGGCATCACCATTTGTTTATTGAAGTAACGCGGCAGTTTCGTTAAAAAAGGAAAAAATCAGAATTGGGCAAATTTAAACTAAAAAATAATTAAAAGGAGTCATCCCTTGTTAAAAATATCAAGAATAATTTTGGCAGTAATAGTTGTCTTTATGTCTGGTTATGGGTTAATTACAAAGAATTACGGGTTGCAACCATACACGATGTTGTTTGCAGGTTTGCTGATGTTGATAGTAGGACTAATTGAATTTAAAAAAGAACGAAAAGAGTATGGATATCTTAGTATAATCGTGTCTATTTTTCTATTTTTTGTGTCATTTCAAGGATTTTTATTAAACTAAACCAGCTAATAGTTTAGATGAAAATTAAAAAGGATAGAGGGTATCAGAGAATGGAACGAGCGAAAGTATGGATGAAATTAATTTCAATTATACTAGGTATAGTGTTAATTTGGTTTTTCTTATTTGGAATACGACTAATAGGTTATTTTTCAGCCATAAGTGAAAGAGGACTTCGTGCTACGGAATGTGGAACGCAAGGGTGTAGCAACGTTGAATTATTTTTAAATGTAGCTTGGACATTGACATTTTTCATTATAATTCCACTTATTATTCCATTAGTTCTGACCATCTACTTTAGTTTAAAGAATAACAAAAATAAAAGAAGTCTTTGAACAAAAGGGGGCGTTGCTTAAACAAGGGTCAAACGCCTTTTGTTATTGTATTAAAGTATTATTTTAATAATACTATTAGCAAAAAATAATTCTTTATAAAATTTTTTCGGCTTGGATGGGGCTTGATAATAATGATGTATATAGGAATATTAATTTTAATTTTGGTTGGTATTGGATTAATCATTTGGGGATTGAAACTTACCAATGCTGAACATAAGGATGAGAATTATATAGGAAGTGCAGCTTACGGTGGTACGGGGTTTGTGGAGGGAATTGTATTGTTTCTATTGACTCTAATCCTAAAACTAATTCCTTATTGGCTAATGAAAGTAATATTAATATTATTTGGGCTATCGCTGATTGGATTTGGTATTTTTTTATTACTAGGTAGATAGTTCTTATTAAGGTAAAGGGTGCGTGACTGAATCTCTTACGATCTGATTGTGCTAATTCTGCTATCCTTACTAGTTTTGTTTCCATTATTATTCCTACCTCTGAGTGTAGTAAATGTGTCCCTAGTAAGGGTGATAACTGGTAGCTAGCCTTTCCTCCATCGGCATTACCCAACTTCATTGGTACTACGCTGCTATCCGACTCCCTATCAGCATTTGGTTTCCTTGCTTTTTATCGCTTGTACACCATACTCTTCTAACAATAAAAGACCGATAGGGTCTCCCGAGTTGCCGTTTGATAACTTTTATAAACAATCACCAATGCTTATGAAAAGAATAGTTATCTTTTTAATCGGCTTTTTATTAGCAGGTTTATTTTCACTATTTTTGTATTGGGAGTTAACAGGATAAACGATAACAGGTGCATTACTCCAACAAGGGATGCCGTTTTTCTTATTGAAGTAACGGATGCTTTTGCTTGCTGAAGGTCGGATGTAGGAACCATGAAAAGAGGTGTTTTTATGGGGATTATTTCATTATTTAGACTTAAAAAGTATGATAATTATGTTTATAGAGCAGTCATTTATGAAGATTTATTTTTAAGAAAAAAAGCAATTCAAACAATGGAATCCGCCGTAAAAAACCAACGTTTCAACATAAAGGAAATTGCAAGTGGTTATTTTTATTTAGGGGAACTTTATTCTAAAATGAGGGATTACGGTAAAGCCTCAAATTGTTATCAACAAGGACTTGAATTATCGAAAGACGAGAAATTTTTTTATAGCAGTAATTTAAAAAAGGCTATTGAAACGTTTGTTAAAAATAAGGATATAGAGATTGCAAATTTCTGGTTAAATAATCTTCTTCAACGACAAAGTTATGATAAGAAATTTAAGAAATTAGCTATTTTTGAAAATCAAATTAGATGAAGACCTTATTGAACTAACGGAATAAACGAAATAAGATCAGCAGCTGCTGGTCTTATTTTATTACTGAGGAAGGAAAAGGACTTGCCCTTATGGAAGTAAAGAGGCAGGTTAGCGCAATAAAGCATTCCATAAAATAACCAATTGAATTCCGTATTATGTTAAGGTGTCATTATGATATGGATGAGGAGGTATTATTTGAAATATTTAATTTTAATGTTGTTAAGTTTGGGTTTGATTGTAGGTTGCGAATCAGGAGATACAATGACAAAAGAAGACGTAAAAAAACTGGAGTTACTTCGAGAAGTAAAACCTAGTATGGGTGACGATAAAGAGTACAACCTGTATGCTTTCTTCGAGTTTTATGATGGTTCATTAGACTCTGAAGAAATTAGTGAAGGTGCAAGGCAACGTGACAAGTACGATGAATTGCAGGAAACATTAGAAATGGATAATGTGAATCAATTAACATTAAAAACAAATTCTTTGAATTCAGAGGAAATAGAAATACTGGGTATTAAAGAACTTCCTACTTTCTTGGTATTAGATGAGTCAGGGATTGTTCTCCAATCCACCGATTTGGATGAGGTTGTAACACTAATAAATGGAGATAAGTAAAATATTTTGTTAGCTGTCCTCTTAGAAATTGTGAAGGATTATACTCAAATTAACGGGTGCTTATGTGTAATAAGAAAGGCGAATAAAGTCTTGCTGCGTAGTACAACGATACTATGTAACAACAAAGGAAAAATCAGAGTTAGGAGAGATTTGAATATACATATAACTAAAGCAACTCCTGTTTATTTATAAAGTGAATAGCTAAAACCCTATTATTTTTAACAAAAATATAAAACATGTACTTTTTAGTGAATGTTTTTGGTTTAGAGGCGGTTTTACAGCTTTCTACCCTCTCTAATTGCTTGTGCCATATCTGAATCCCTGCGATGTATTATTGCATAATTTACATCGCTATCATTTTCTTTTAATAGGTGTGATATGTACTTTGTATTGCAAAATATCTTTATCTCTCCAAGATCCAAACACAATCCGTTTGGGCTATCTTTAGCTTCTCTTAACCAAAAGTAAATTAAAGTGTCTCCAGCAGAGGTATCCTTAAACTCTAAATTAATATATCCCGTATTTACATTAAATTAAATTCCATTTTTAGTTATCGAACAGGATGATACAGGGATTGAAAATGAAGAAGTTAGTAGATGATCAGAGCTAGTCTTATAAAGCGTTAAATAACTCTCTGATTCTAACACTTTCATAATAACCCATTTAAAATCACTTACTGACATAATTCTTTTCATAATAATCACTCCCCTAAATCTTACTATTACAATTATTTGGTAATATTCTTGTTTATTCGTTAAATTAAGAAAATAAAGTAATATTTCCAGGGTAAGCGCAGGCTTTGACAAAAGTTTTCTTTCACAGCGTTAATGTTTGAGGGTTTTTACAATAATCTGTCGAGAGTGGTATGAGTTACTACCAGTGATTTTAATAAAAATGCTAGACAATATGCTGCTGACTTAAATATTACCCTTATTAATGGTATCGAATTGGTTGATATGTGGTTAGAAAGATTGAAATGGATAGGAAAGTTGTTTCTCAGTTAGTTCCGGAATGAAAGAGGCCCTTCTTTTCCTTGGAGCCTGTCGATAAATTCTCTTATAAAGAGATATCGACAGGCTTTTAGATGTTCAAATAAAGAAAAGTAATGATTTTACGAAATCATAATATCTCTTAAAAACTTTCAATTTTTGGTTTAATGTTCGTTTTTTACAAGCAGGAACTATTTGAGCAAACAGAGATAATTGCGGAACCCCTCTTCAAAATATTAAAGCAGGTGTTTAATAAAGCATTGGCACGAGGGGAAAATAAAAAGTAATACTTTTTAAGAGGTGTTCTTTTGGAACTATTTAACCTTATATTTGGCATTGTAATAATCGGTTTATCAGTGTTGTTCTTTAGATTGTCTTATTTATATACATCTGTAAAACATGAAAAAGCAAAAAATGAAATGATATGCCTGAAAAAATACCAAGGAGTAAACGATAAGGATATAAAATCTAATTTGAGTTTCTACGTAAGATTGCCATATTTGGTTACTAAAACAATAATGATGATTACAGGGATTATATTGTTCTTTGTTGCGCTTTTTATAATAATGAAATAGGTTTTTTGATGTTACGGTGCCCTTTTATAATCTCAGATTGCTGTGAATAGATAAAAACCTTAAATAAAGGGGGAGTCTTTTGATAAAAAAATTATTAGGGTCTTTAATTTTCTTCTTAATAACAATGGTTATTTATGCTTATCTTTATAAACCTGAGCCAGAAAACTATGGAAAAAATGGATGGATAATGTTCATAATAATTGGAGTTATATTAGTATGGTTAGGAATAGAGTGGTTCAGAAAACGAAATAGAACTAACGAATAATTATTAAACTAAAGGAGGCACTTCTTAAATAATAATACAAGGCAGGGAGACGTGTATGAAAGAAGTAATCATTTCAGAATTAGTGGGATTAAAATTACAGGATGCAGGGAGAAGTTCTAACCTATTTTCGCTGGGTTTTGGGGAAATAACTCAAATTGTTAGAAGAGGGGAAACTCAGGAATTGGCAGAGTACGCATTACATATTCAATGTTCCTGGAGAATTACCTTGAATAACAAAATTGTTGTTGCTTCACGGGATTTCTATTCACCAAGCTCGGAATGGAATGGAGATATTGAGAACTTCTATTGGGATATACAAGGTAAAAATAGATTCGATGAGCGAATTAAAACTTTTATAAAGAATAAAGGCGAAATTAAGGTACAAAAAATTGATTCTGATGATCTTGGAGGATTAAAGGTGTTTTTATCACACGGTTATAGTTTAGAAGCATTTCCTGATAGTTCAGAAGACGATGAACAAAGTGAACACTGGAGGTTCTTAAATCGAAAAGATAATAGTCCTCATTTTGTTGTTACTGGCATGGGGTTTGAAAAGGTTTGAATTTTCCTATTGTGCAGAAATATTCTTAAAGTACCGGACAGTTTAATATAAAGTCTGCTTCTAGAAATATCATTAAAAAGCAGACTTTGCTTTTTGTAAATTATTTTTCAAATTGCACTTTGTAGTTCTTTACTCCAAACCACAGGTAAGCTGCGGATAGTAAATAGTATAAATAAAAAGGAAAATCAAACACCAGATGTCACTAACAAAATGACATTTATAATGGAGGGAAGTGTTAATGAATAGAGAGCCATAATAAACAGGCTCTTAAAAGGGGTATTTACCTTTTGGATTGAAGAAAATATCTTCCCGATAAAACCAACTATGATTGCACTAATTAATTTTCCTATCCAAAACCATACTATGGAGACCAAAATGAGTGTAATCATTAGAACTATTGGTAATGTATTTTCAAGTTTTTTAAAAAAAGTTGGAGAAAATTCCTTAGAGATAGAAATCATTGCCTCTTGCGTTATCTCAATTCCCTCTTGAAAATACTGTATTGAACCAAAAATAATTGAAAAAAACAATAGATACAGTATCGCTGTTTTGAAACCTTCCTTTGCCATAAATGGATAGCATTTTAGGGGTACCCATGCTGTGAGGCAGTCAAGGAGATATATTAGTCGTATTAAATAACAGGAGTGAGCATTTTAGTTATGGACACAATGGTAAAGGAGCTAGTCGATTATACGCAGAACAAATGGAAATTAGAAAATTATTACTTATATTCATACCACTTTTATCGGCAAGTAAGTATGTTAAATGAAACGGTCTATATTTTAAGCATGGAATGGTACCCATCTCATATTACTGACATAGCGGATGAAGATTCTAATCCAGAAGGTACTGCTGTTATAGAGATAGATGTGAGTAGTCGTCAATTCAAAAGTGTAATCTTTGTTGGTGATATATCTTTTGTAAATGGAATTGTGATTCACGATCAAAATGACATAATAAAATGGGTTGAAAAAGAAATGGCCTTAAAATATCGGGAGCAATTTATCTTGCAGCATGAAGCAGAAAGAGAGTTTCATTTTGGAGGATGTATACATGGTGTAACCGTTTTTCCGCCAGCATCCATTCGAGTAAATTTCAATAAGGAAAATAAGTTGACCCTATTTTCTAATTTTGGTCATTTTCCTTCTACTGAAACTGTGCTAGAAGAGAAGTTTTCCCTTACAGTCAATGAATTGGAGGAGCATACAAAGAATCAATTAAAATTAGTAGAAATCCCATCAAGGAAGCATAAGATGTTCATGCCAGTATATTGTATTGAAGAATTATATGTAACCAATGACCGACCACATGTGATACCTTTCTATGACGTAAGCTCGCAGATAAAAATAGATAACGTTATGCATTGGGATACTTCTATAAGAAAATCTTTTAAGAGAAAGCCATTGGACCTAAGTGATGAAATTACACTTGAACAAGTCTTTTCACTAGTACCACACCCTGATTTATTTCCAATCACATCAACGGAAATAGAAAGATGTATAAATGTTGTGAAGGACTTTTTAAGTAATGTCTATCATAATGATTCAGGTAAGTGGATTTTGAAGACATTGCATCGAGAAAATGGTTATTTCGTTGCAAACTTGAAAGAAACAGATAAGGTAGAGCGGGTGAGTATAAGGAAACTTCGGTTGTTTATTGATACAAAAACAATAAAGGTTTGCAATTATATGGATAACAAAGATTTTATGGAAATGTATGAGGGCTTTAAGGAGTCAGCTGCCATTACTATTAATAAAGATACTGCCTATGCAGCCATTAAGAGTAAGTTGGAACTAAAGCCCGTTTATGTTTATGACTTTGAGCAAAACAAATACTTACTTTGTGGAGAAATTAATAGTAAGTTTGGTGTAAATGCGATTAACGGAGAATTGACAAACCTAAATGATTTATGACTATAACTAACAAAAATGCGTTTCCCAAAATAAAAGGGGATGCATTTTTCTTATGTAAAGTTTGAAGAAAAAAAGTCAGCAATCTCCTTATTGTTTTCTAGAGTCCGTATTTGATTTAAATTACAGGGTAAATTATACCTGGTGTATTTAAAACCTGTAAAAAATTAAATTGTATTGCATGCACCGAGTAACAAAGGAGGGTCTTGCTTATGAAACAATTTACTATATTAGTTATATTTTTATTTTCTTTCGTTTTATCAGGCTGTGGTACTCAAGGAAATCTTGATAAGACCGATGTGTTAAGTCGAGCTAGTGCCGCAGTAGAATCATTGAACAGTTATTCCATTGAAATGAATATGGATTTTAATTTAATGGAAATAGATAATACTCTTGTTGCAACTGGCGATATTACTCATAATCCAGATACTATGTATTTGGATATGAAAATGGGAATGCCCGGAATGACTATGGATTTTGAGACTTATGTACATGAAGATGAAGCGTATATGAGCATGTTTGGTGACTGGATTAAAATGAGTCCTGAAGAAATGGGAGTAACCGATTTTGACCAACTTACTAAGGAACAAATGGATAAATTGGTTCAGTTTAGCGATCAATTCGAGATGACCGAAGAAAATAATATGTACGTCTTAACCCTATCTGGTCAAGGTGATGAATACAGCGTGTTGATTGAAGACCTTGTTCAATCATCAATGGGAAATTTACCAGATGATGCAATGGATGAATTCGTCCAGTCAATAAAGGTCAATCATTTGGACCTTGAAATTCATATTGATAAAAAAACATTTATGCAAATGGCTCAAATTATAAATACGGATATTGAAATTGTGGAAGAAGGAACAACAACACCGATGCACCTTGAAGGGCGATATGATATTTCCAATATAAACGAAATAGAGCCAATCGAAATCCCAGCAGATGTAAGAGAGAATGCCGTTGAAGATTTCGGTGAAGGATCATTTGGCGAGGAAATGAGTATTGAAGAAATTCAAGAAAAAGTTGATTTTTCGATTCCACAAGTTACCCAAATTCCAGAAGGTTATTCGTTAACACAAAGTATATATGATGAATCAATGGAAATGATCATGTTAAATTATGACAAAGACTTCGAAAACGGGTTTATGCTAAGTGTTTTTCCATCAGAAGGAGAAGATGCAGAAATGCCATATGATGAAGCAATGGATGGAGAGACTGTAATCATTAACGGAAATGAAGCCATATTTTACGATATGGAGATGTTTTATGGTTTAACTTGGGAACAAAATGGATTATTTATAGACTTTTCAGGCGGTGGTCCCGACATAAATAAAGAAATGTTCCTGGAAATAGCCGAAAGTATAAAATAATTATTATTTTAAGGAATTAGTAGCTGCCTTTATTTTTTGGTGGCTACTTTTACTTATTGATGTCCAGTGAAGAAATGAAGATGGTGATAAATGTGAAGATATTAATTCCTGTTTTATTTGTCAGCGCCTGGATTGGAATAACTGTCCCTGTGTGTTTGTCTATTATTTTTACAGTTCTAAAATCAATAATTACAAAAGATACAACAGGGATAAGCATGTTAATAATTGCTATTATTACAGCGTTATTGAATGGGTATATTGGAATCAAAATTTATGAAAAGAAAATTGACCCTTGGCTGGAAAAGAAAAAGAAAAAAAGAAACTTCCCGTAGTTCCTTCCAACGGACAGAGAAAGAGTCTGATGGATTTAAAACCACATAACATCGATTGCTTATTAAAGGGTAGTCGCTTCTTTTTATATAGTGAATGTGAGGGAACTGCTTTTTCTTTGTAAGCTTAGGGATTGTAATGTCTTTAAAACATTCATCTTTAATCTAAAAGGTTCCATGGTTATAACAGAAATGATATACAAATTGTTTAAAAAGTATCTAGAATGAGGTGAAGGAAATGCCTTTGACTTTTGGTTTAACTAATAATATAAAAAATGATTATTCAAAAATATCGGTTGTTTTTGAATATATATTAAGTAACTTTTTGTTACAGCATAAGAAGCATTTTTCTATAAACATAGATTTATTACTAAACTTGGATCCATATGAAGTGACAAATTTTGCTTATGCCGAAGAAATAGATGAGTTTTTAAACCTTAGTGAGTCAATCATTAAAGAATTTCAAGACAATGATTTTAGTCATTTAATTAAGAGCTATGTTATAAAATACGAACTTTTTGAAGAGGATAAATTTGCTCAAACAGATATAATTGATTTTGCGATTTATCTGAAAAGTTTATGTGAATTAGCATTACAATACGGAAAGGTATTAGTTGTAACAGGTGATTAATAAAATATTTGTCCTTCTTATATTGATGGCAATTCTTAAAAAGCAGGATCGTGTTTTCTTTTCGTAGGACTATTATTCAAGAACAACATTCCTGGTCTAAAAATCCATTAGTTGCAGGTACAGATTTATACTTCTGCATTACAGCAGTATGGGGTGAAATTTGAGGTGGATAACTTCTAATGTTTTATGAATTCTTCTATTCAGGGCAATATTATTATTTTTACTTGGTGTTGGTATTATTGTTCTAGGGTTTTTTATAGTAAAAAGAGACACGAAAAGGAGAAATCAACAAGTAATATAGGGGCTGGAATGGGTTTTTTTGAATCCATTTTAGCAGAAATAATTCACTATATTGCAGTACATTTACCTTGGTATGTCGCTAAGATTATCTTAATATTATTTGGTATTGGATTTATTATTTTAAGTTTCATGGTTTTTGTTTAACTAATGGGTACCAATTCTTGGGGGGATTAATAATCATGGATAAATATGAAAAGGCTTATCTTTTGTACCAAGAGGGTCTTGTACAATTTGAGAACGATAATTTCGAAAATGCATTAGATTGTTTTAACAAATCAAATAAATTAGATGAACATTCGCGAACATTCGCTAGGATATATGAATGTCTTATTAAATTAGGGAGAAAGGAAGAAGCTAAGCCGTTCATTAAAACCGCATATCTTCAAAATCCAAAACAAGATAAAGTTACAATACAATATGCAGAAAGCCTAATAGAAGACGGAAATGTATTATTAGCAAAAGAGATTTTAGAGAATTTACTTCTTCGTAACTCAACGTATAATCCTGCCAAAAGATTACTTGATAAAATGACAAAATGAAAAATGGATTCCTTTTCTTCTTCAAGATACGGGTGCGATAAACTAAAAAGATGGCAGGTGAAGAAATGTCTAGCAAAAAAGTCAGAGGCTTAAAACGTAAAGTAAAAAGCATGGTAAAAAGAATCGAGGAGGAAACAATGAAATTTCCTTCTAATTTTTATAATGGATATTGGCATCTTCATTTACCAGCTGGACAAGGCTTTATCTCTTCTAACAAAATTCCAATGGCTATCAAGCGTTTATGTATTCAAACATTATTGAATAGAGCTGAACATTTAGTGAATGTAAAACCTGAAACTTCAGAACGAACAAGAGTAGTAGTGGCGATTGACTTACCTAGTCTATGGGATTCACAAATTATCGTTTTTACAGGTGAGTCATATTTCAAAACATTCTTCGACAGAAATGATGACTATCAAAAATGGATACCACTCCCTAAAGGGAGAAATATTCAACATGAGTGGCAACTAACTGTCCCTAACAACATGAAGATACTGGGGTTCAAAGAAGAAATTACAGATGAAGAGTATCAATATGTAGGAGAGATCTGGTTCATAGGGGAATTAAATTAAGGTTTTCCTTATAAAATTAACGGGTGATAAAAAAGAAATACAACAGCTGATAAAACAGCCTTGTATAACTTTTTTATTTATTAATGTTGATTTATCCAAATGGTTGCAGTTGAGTCCCATCCGGCTGCATTCTATATAGAACCCTTCCTGATTGAAAATAAATCCAATCATCCAGGACATGGAGGTATGAAGCTCTTTGGTCAAATAACAGAACCTTTTCGCTTCCATCCGATCTCATTCTATAAATCTTAAAGTTATCACTATAATGTGTGTAATATAGCCAATCACTGGTAGCTGTTAATGAATAAGTATCATCATCCGTTAATTTTGTATTGTTTGTTCCGTCAAGATTCACTCTATAAATTTTGTAGTTATCTCTATGGTTAGGATAATATAGCCACTCACCTGAGATGCTGAAAATTGGTCCTGCGACATTGGCGACTGTTTGTTTATTGGAGCCATCGAATTTAATCCTTGCTGGTGTAAACCCTTCTGAGAAATAAATCCAATCGTTATAAATTGCAAGGCTCATATCTAACCCTGACGTTAATTGTGTTTGATTGGTTCCATCTGTTTTTATTTTATAGATAGCAGAAATTCCATCAGAAGATGATAAAAGATAGTATATCCAATCCCCATAAACATTGACGTATTGAGCACCTACATCTGTTAATCTTGTTTGATTCGAACCATCAATCTTTATTTTATAAATTAGTCTGCCCGCACCACGAGTATTATTTACATAATAAATCCATTCACCAATGACGTTAATGTAAATAGAATTATCAGCGTTTAGTTTTTGCTTTCCTGTACCGTCCGTCTTTATTTTATATAAGCTGCCATTATCTAATGGATTATTATAATAAATCCAATCTCCCTGTTTAGCAACTGCGCCTCCGTTCATCAGAACCCATAGATCATTTCCTCTTATATTCTGGTTAGGTATTTGCGCTTCTAATTCCGCAATTCTTTGTTTTAGTTGTTCATTTTCGGCTTTTAATTGGTCATAATCGCTAGTTACCTTTATCACCATCTCATTAGGGTCCCAGACTACTCTAGCTCCAACCCTCCTAAACTCTGCAATAGGTACGTAGATATAAGGGTATTGAGCATTAGGCGGCTGGTAGTTCAAAACTGGGTACAACCCCGTATTAATATCCACTCCGTTTACCAAAATCGGCCGGTCTGCTAATTGAGCAGTTACAGGGCCGTATTGTTGTCTATAAAAAGGAGTCGGGTTATTTCTAAACAATGGATTATAATACATGATTACACCTCCAATAAAAATGGTATTCAACCATAACGATATTATGAAAAAGAAATAATGAAGTAGCTGATTCAACAAAGTACGGGAATATTCAGTAAGGAGAGAGATGATGTATACTTTAGTTACTATCCATTCCAGTGGAACGAAATTAAGAAGAATGTGTTTAAAGAATTTATTTAATGATTCTCATATACTAACGAGGCGTTTCTGCAATAGAGCAGGAACGTATTTTATTGACGAGGGAGGATAGTTTGAAAAAAATTGAACTGTTTATTAAGGATAACGTCTGGATAGAAAACCAGATATAAATTTAGTTTCTGCATATGAAGTTGAAAAAACCTGAAAGATTTAAATAGATACAAAATTTGGTTCAATGAAAATACACGTACAGCAACAATTGTTGGTCATGAAGAAAACCAAAGTAAACAAAGTTACACCGAGTTAGATAAAAGCCATATATTTACACCTAGAGAACGTTTATTCAAAACGGGAGCAAGAGTTGAACAAGGAGTTGACTGTTGAAAAAAAGTTAAGATTAAGGGATAATTTAGGTAATAAAAGACGTAAAAGTAAAAAAGTTGAATGGTACATAAGTTAAATGTCGAAAGCCAATACAGGTTGAATCATTTTTCTATTCATGGGTTTTTTAACTGAATATGAGTCAAATTCAAAAAAAATGCCCAGAGATAACTCTCTGAGCATTTTTTTACGTTAAATTTTAAGATGATAATTTATCCGATTTTCCTCCGAATTTCTTCGATTATATTCAGTAATCTAGGCAAATCAATGGCACTAATAGGTTTATCTACAATGTATTCCAAAGCTGGTTGAGTAAAATAACCTGTGGTAACAAAAAAGCCTTCTTTGGCATTCATATCGATTATGGCACTGTGAAATTTTTGGATATCTGGACGAGACACTTTTGTTGTTGTATATTTCTTGCATTCTACAAGGCTCATCTCGCCGTCCCTTTTTAAAATAATATCTTTTCCACCATCACCTGTTTTAGGAGTAACTTTTGCTTCATAACCCAAATATCTAAACAACTCTGCTATATGTTCTTCAAATTGAGCAGGGGACATACCGATTAATTTATCATAGTCGGAATTTCTAGATATTCTATATTCACGTTGGCTATTAAGGTATTCCCGTTTTTTTGTTCTAAAAATGTTAAAAGCTAATGTAATAAATAAGATGATTGCAATAAAAAATGTTGCTATAAGTACCCAATCAAAAATAGAAAAGTTTGAAATAGTGATTTTTAAATTATTAAAAAAAGCTTGTATGGCGATGTTAATCTTGTTTAAAACAAAAAAACCAACAATACCAATTAGAAATACATTTTCTTTATTCCTAACCCATTTTGGCAGTTTTCTTCTTCTTTTTCTCCCCATTGCATGTCCTCCTTTTTATTAAGTTTATTTTCATACTTTTTGCATATGCCTTCTTCTTTTGGGATTTAATGTAATTCCTATGGTGGACTCGTCATATATAAAAGATATAGGAAGTAGGTAGGAAGGAGGGTAAAAATGTATCAAAAACCGTTAATGATACATTCCAACGAACGAATCATTTATTTAATGGAATGGTTAGACTCAAACGGAGAAATTGAATCGAAATTACTTGGATTTTCCACCCTTATCAAAGCTCCAGAAGAAGTACATACCTTTCACATCACCCCTTATTCCGTTTGGTCAGCAGCAGCAAAAGATATTCGGTCAGATGAAATTATAGATTTTCTTAATCGCTTTTCATCAAATAGCCTTTCAGATGATTTAAAAGAAGATATTATTCAATGGGTTCAAGACTATGGAACTTTGTACTTAAAGCGTATAAATGGAGGTTTAGAACTAATAGCAAAGCATTCAATAATAATAACGAAAATTCTCCAAGACGAATTTGTTTTTGAAAGAAAAATTGGGGAGCCAACAGAAAACACGATGTATTTTAATCTTGCTGACCGAGCAGTTTTAAAAGAAAGATTGTTTAGTCTAAACTTGTTTGTTATTGATAGCACAAATATCTTTGGAGAGCCGCTTGAAATTAATATCAAACCAGTAACATTACAAAACCAATCTTTTACATTAAGGGCATATCAAAAAGAAGCCATTAATCATTACATTAGTAATAAAGATAATGCAGGTGGCGGGGGAGTCATTATTTTACCTCCAGGGTCAGGAAAGACTTTAGTTGGGTTAAGTATTATCTCGAAAATAAAACAAGCTACATTAATCATTGTTGAAGATGAAAGATGTGCAGAACACTGGAAGGAAGAAATAAAAGATAAAACAGATTTCGATCCAGAACATGTTTCTTATATAAACAGTGAAAATAACGAAATTACTCCTCTTACCATATGTACCTATCCATATTTATCTCAAAATGACCATGCATTTAACGAATTAATGGATAAAGATTGGGGATTAATCATCTATGATGATGCTCATCGTTTACCTGCTGAAACATACATGTCAACAACAAACCTTTCTTCAAAATATAAGGTAGCTTTAGCGTCAACACTGGCTCGGTCAGATGGAAGGGGAGATTTGATTTTCCCACTAATCGGTCCTAAATGGTATGAAACGTTTCCTATACTATTACAAAAGCAAGGGCATATTCCAATTATTGATTGTATTGAAATAAAAGTTCCTTTAGATGAAATTACAGGTGATAAATACAATACAGCTCAAATAATGAGAAATAATGATGATGAGTTAAGAGGAATAGCTGCTTTTAACCCGATGAAAGAGGCTGTGATTAAACAAATATTAACTAAACATTGGGATAAGCAAATTTTAGTTGCATCGTACCGTGTTAATCTTGGTAAAGAGCTAAGTGAAATTTTTCGTAAACCAATTATTTTAGCAGGAAAGCAAGAGAACATTAATTTAATTGAAGAGTTCAATATCAACGAAAGAGATGTATTATTTGGTACATCAAAAGTTGTTGAACAATCACTTTTCCCTAATTTAGATGTGCTAATCAGCATTTCTTATCATAAAGGCTCAGAAAGAGAAGAGTACCTTCGAGTCGGAAAATTTTTTGCTGTTGAAGATATAAGAACAAAGAAAAAGTATTTTGCTGTTGTCTCAGAGATGACAGTAGAAGAAGGGGATTATGTAAAAAGAAGGCGTGCAATGATTAACTATGGATTCCGTTTTAAAATCATTGAATATCGTTCGATAGGTGAGGGGAGGTTGAATCATGAATCTTGAGGAGTGTCTTCGTAAAAAAGGAAAAGAAAATCCTGAGATGATAAGACGTATTGCCATGAATTTAAATGTCCATCCCCCGATACAAAATTGTGCTATTAATTCTCTTATTTCATATATAAAAAAAAGTTTAATGCAACAGGGAAATCTTGACCGAATTATCCAGAGCTTTACCGAAGTAACTCAAAATCATTTAAGAAAGAAGGTATTTACACATAAATCTTTGCCTGAAATTTATGAAGAAGAAATAAAAGAGTTTGGTCTTATTTATGATGGCGAAATACCAAGTGATATAAAGGTAGAACTAAAAAAGAAGTGGCTTCCTTATTACATTAAAACAGCACCTTATCAATTTGAACCGACTACTCCAAGTGCATTTTTAAAGTTGATATTAATCTTGACTCTTCTTCAGAAGGAAAAATCATTAAAGCTAAATAAACGAAGATATTTTAATAACCATTTAAACAAAATTAAAAAAATGGTCTTAATAAACGAAGAAGATAATGTAGTGAATCATATTATTGAATACCTTAAAAAAAACAATTTAATTAATTGGGAAGATGAAAAGAGTTTATATCCAATGACCGAGAATATTAAAGCTTGGTTTGAACAAAACAGGGTAGAAAACATAAGAGAATTTTATGAATGGTTAAAGCATAAGTACATTAGTCCTAACATAATGAAATTGGTGGATGAAATAAGTAAATATCAAAATGATGAAAACACATGGATTAATACGGAGTTATTTGAAAACAGGTTATTAAGTGATGCGCAACAATCACAATTATTCGGACTGCTTCGCATAAAAAAAGATGAAGAACAAAATTATATCCAGCTTACTCCTGAAGGCTGGTATATAAGCAAGAAAGAACATCCCTTATGTTGGAAGTCAAAAGACATACTTTTATCAGCTGCCTTTGAGCTTTTTGTTCCATATTACTATGATCCATATTTAATAGAAGAAGTATATTCATTTGGCGATTTAATTTCAAATGAATTATTCATTGTTTTTGATGTTGACCCACTAGACAGAAAAAATAAGGAACAGTTTTATAAACGAATAGAGAAATTTTGTCGATATGTTCCTGATGTTGTGAGGTATGAATATGAAAATTAGTAAAAATTCTTCCAGAAACGCTCAGTCATAGTAATATGTAGAGCGTTTTTTCTGTATTACATCTGGGAAAGGCTTTCACCATTTTAGTAATAAATAAAGGGTTAAATTAGAAGCTCTTACATTTAACTGTTAAGATGACTTTGCCCCCTTTTTCGTAATGATCGTACTTCTCAATCAGCTTGATTAACCTCACTTTTCGTTACAAAGTTATAGACTTTATTAACTGAACTGCTTGTTAATGTAAAGATGGTATCAGTATTTTTTGTGTTCATAATGGTCCCTAATTCTTCTATTATCCATAGGTAATAAGTTCAAGCAGTAAATTCTTCAAAAAAACAGCCAGGTATTGTCAATATGGGAACCCCAGAGTATCAATTCAGTATTGATGAGGATTCCAGATCGAGCTCTAACAGCAGGAGGATCATATGGTTATTTATTCCATTTCACTGAACCATTTGAAACATTTAAAGGAAAAGAACTGGGTATTAACGCTTATCATAAAGAAACAGAAGAAAAAACTACTGCGGTGTTACACTTCATTTTAATGATTGAACTAATGGGTGCAAGAGTGGAACAAACATGGAGCTGTCGATGCGGCAGCTCTTATTGTGTTAAAGAGGAGTAATGTTAAATAGGAAATAAATGTCTTACTTGATATAGAAAGGGTGAGGAGTTTGAAACTTAGACAACTGGCAGTTGCTTTTCTTTTAAATGAAGAGCAAGAAGTTTTATTTCTTCAAAAAAAAAAGCAAAAAGATACATTTCTTGCTGGGTTGTTAGTTCCGATTAGTGGACATATTGAAAGGTATGAAATTTGTGAACTTCGAACAGCTTGTATAAGGGAAATAGAAGAAGAAACAGGATTAAATAACAAAGACATAAAAAACCTTACACTACGATATATCGTGCTTAGGTTGAAAGAAAATTAAGAAATACGAATACAATATGTGTTTTTCGGTAATATTCCTAGAAACTTTGAGTTAATTGAAAGTGATGAAGGGGGATTATCTAAGATAAAATTTGATGATATTATAAATCAGAATGTTTCAGTAACAACTAAAGAAATCGCTATACATTATGATGAAATAGGTAAATTAACTGAAAAAGTGTATGTTAGGTTCTATGAAGTCGATAAAATGAAAGCCAGAAATTACTTGGGGACTTTTAGAAGATTGGGAACTACCTATTTTCAACTAAAGGGAGCGATTGCGTAACAAAGGCAGTCGCTTATTGTGCTAAAGAGGCAAATAATAAAAAGGGTTAAAAAAGGAGGAGGTTTATGTCAAGCCGTACATTTATTGCAACAATGAAGCCGATTCAAGATTTAAAATATCTATTTGAAAAATACGATTTGGGTATGGGTTTAGACAAGGATTACTATATTGATTTACCTTTAACATTACCATATGTTTATGAGATTTATGGTAGATATGAAAAACTCTCCCTTATATCTTTTTTAGAAGAATTTATTGAGTATGGTGATGTAGTTGAGATTTATGAATACTGGGAAGGGAAAGCATTACCAATATCAATAAATGTTCCAAATGAAGCAAGAACAATCAACATTTTACAGCATACTTATAAGGATGAATTTGGAGAATATCAATTTAACAAAAAGAATTGGATGAATGAACTTGCATATCGTACAGTAGTTTCAAATCGAAGCGTTACAACATTTGTGAAATATTAAATTCACTTTCTTTAAGTAAAGGGTGCAAGAGTTAAGGATGAGGTGATACTTTACATGGGGTTTGATGTAGTTTTATACAATCGTGACGGCAGAAAACTCAATTTCTTTGAAATAACAGAAAATCTCCATAATGAAATATTTAATTCAAAGCTAATGTGGCGTAGTTACTTAGAGCTTAGAAAATTAAGTGATTATTATCTAACTGATGAAACATTTTCAGGAGAGAGCCTAACGAATTTAATATCAGACCTTAATAATTACAAGTCATTCATATCGGTTCATAAACTGAACGAATACGAAGAACTAATAAAACAAATTTCAAGTTCAGATATAAGTGAAGTCCATATGGCTGGAGACTAAAACTAATATCCATCGATGTTGTGCTAACGGGAGCTAATTTTGAATAACAGCTTCATTTCGTTTTAAATATGGAATTATTTCTAAATGTGAAAGGTTGATAACATATGCCAGTTCATGAGTTTGGCATAATCGATGATTTTAACATTAGAAAAGATTATAGCTACTACGCTCCAAAAGAGTATAAATGTATTTCAGTTGATGATGACTTCATACAAAATCTTTCAGAATCCTTAAAAATAATGAAGAGTTACTTCCATTCATATGATAGACCAGAATTTGGTCTTGAATATTGGGGAGTTACAATTATTCCCCCTGAATCTCTTTCATTGTTTTATGATGTTGTTGTATCTTCGCCACACTTCAAACAATATGACGAATTGACAGATTTAGCAGCAAAAATTATTCAAGCAAAAGAAGAAAAGAAATATATGATACACTTTGGGATTTAAGTAATAAGGCTTATTCAAGTAAAGGGGAAGCTTTAATGAGATTGGATGGAGGTAATTCTTCCGTGCTTGGTATTAAAAATTATAAACCAACGTTCTATAAGGATAAAAATAAGTTTATACAAGACCATAAAGAACATTTGAGGGCTTTAATTGGTTTAAATATTGATGAAGTATGGATGGTACATGAAGTTTCAGATGGTAAACTTTGGGCAGATTGTCCTGTGAATTATTGCTGTTGTAGGAACGCATTTAGAGTTCTGTTCTTTTAAAGATAATGAAATTGCGGTGACTTGGAATGAAATTGATTTAAAGTAGAAGTTAGATTGGTACGGTAATCAGGAGTTAAATCTAGAATGGCGCAAGAATGAAATTGAAAATATTATCGACATCATCGGAAAGTCGATAGAGGCCGTGGAAGTAATTGAAATGAAACAAGAAAAGTTTGGCTCAAAAGATAATTTATTTTCCTCCAACTTTTTGTTAAACGGCTTAGGCTTTGATTTGGGTAATGACTATTTCTCAATTTTTAATGCTTTTGACGAAAATGGTTTTTCTTATTCGAGAAATGATAAGGATATATATACGAAGGTATAAACAACAGCCTTATTGAGATAATTATTTTTTTTAGGCCTTTTGAAACTGCACAGATCAAACTGTGTGGTTTTTTCGTTTTTAGAATGTTTTCTCTCTAACTATGGGACTATTTCCCACTGGAACTAATGCATTTTTTAACCAATCGTAAACCACCCTAAAAATGAATAAAAACAGATTGAGGAGAGAATATAAAATGCTTAAAAAGAAAATTACTGCAATCCTATGTATTTTGATCTTTTTCTCTTCAAGTATTGCTCATGCTAGCGATACTTGGGGACTCGGGAAAGGCACTCCTTCTTTAACTAATTTTAAGCCGGTCAGCATGTCTAATGAACTTTTTTTAAAGCATGAAATTGATGCTATGAATGCTGGCCACTTTTTAGTAAGCGGAGATACATTGTTTATGGTCAAAGCACCTTCCAAAGTTATCGCTTTGTCCCTTGATACAAAGGCGGTGAAATGGGAGTTTACGCCTCCGAATGCCAAAGATATACGAGGAACTGCGATTGTAAACGGTCATTTAGCTGTTGTTACTTATGGGAAAACTTATCTCTTGAAAGATGAAGGCTTTGATAAGTCGATTGTATGGGAAAGCGACTCTTGGGGTAATTATGTAAGTTTCGATGAATCAGCAATTTATTTAGCAACGGTGAACTCTATTCATGCGATTGACAGCCAATCAGGGAGTCATTTATGGTCTTATCCATTGCCAGAAAGAGCGGAAGTCTCAAGCAATTTATCTAATTCTGCAGACGGATTATTTTTCTTAACCCACAATCGGTTCAAAGGGGAAAATCTCCTTTTTAAATTAACGAAACAAAACGGTCAGGTGCAGTGGACAACAAATACGACTGTGACCGGTGACCCAATGCTATTGAATGATAAAGTCTTTATTGCAAACCAAAATAAACTTGTTGCATTCCATTCCGGAAATGGGACTTTTGCCTTGAATAAAACGATTAGTCCAACCGAGTATTTTATCACAGTCAGAAATGACACATTAAGCGCAAATAACGGAACCATTTTCGCTCGAACGGACGAAGGCAGATTGCTCGGTATCGACCCGAGCAATGGAAATTTTATTTTCAGCCAAAGCTTTAAAGCAGATCCGTATGCCCACTCTTTTTCCAGAGGGCCTATTTTAGTAACAAATAATCAAGTGATTATGGAATATGATGGAAAGCTAAAGTTCTTTAACGGACAAACTGGGAATCCTGAACATACATTAGGTTATGGCGTTCATAAAATAGAACCGGTCCTGATTACAGATAAGTATTTGCTAGCTAAAACGTGGGAGAAAATTTTTGTATTCGCACCTCCAGTAGACGAGCAATACAAAGACCCTGATGGAGGTATTGAACCAGAACATCCGGCAGCACCGGACCCACAAGAAGAGCAAGTGATTTATGTCGTGAAAGCTGGGGATACGCTTTGGAAAATTGCCAATGAGTTTGGAACAACGGTACAGAAGATTGTAGAATTAAATAATTTAAGTCCGACTGATTATTTATGGGTTGGACAAAATTTAAATGTACCAAAACCGCAGCAAACATACATTGTTCAACCTGGTGATACGCTTTGGAAAATCGCGAACCAACACAAAGTAACGATACAATCAATTATTGAAGCAAATAAGCTTGAATCAGGATCTTATATTTGGGTTGGGCAGCGCTTAGTTATCCCAGACTTAACAGGTAAAATATACGAGGTTAAACCAGGTGACACGTTGTGGAAGATCGCAACCCAATTTAATACGACTGTCCAAGCAATAGTTGAGAAAAATAAATTAGACCCAAATCAGTATATATGGGTTGGGCAACTGATAGAGCTTCCATAGAATTATCATGAAGTAACGGAGCGATTGTTCGATAAGAGCAGTCGCTTCTTATGTTTAAGGTCAGAATACTTGAGAATAAAGAGTTATTTCATTTTTACATCCTTATCGGGAAAACTGACTGTATAAATTGTCTTTGGAGAGGGGTTTAGAATGTTCAAGAAATATATTAGGGTTTTATTTGCGGCAGTTTATTTGTCAGTAGTTTTAACACTTAATTACTTGTATGATTTAAGCAATACCACATTAACTGTTTTCTTTGCGATATTTCTTGCTCTATTATGGTTTTACGATATCGTACAACTAAAATTTAAAGAGAAGGATAAGAAATAGTAAGATTATAAAAATCATCTGGAGCTCAGGAGCGTAAATTGGTTACTTATGCGGAACTTATTGTCTAAGTAATTCTGCTTCATATTTAATTTTCATCCCGGGAAGGAGAGCTATGTTTGCTGATTCTTAGGTCAGGAATTACCGGAATCTACGATGGAAAAGGGAATCCGCCGCCATCAGTTAAAGAGAATACATTTAAACAATTATGTTACTCATTATTTGCCTCAAAGGTTCAAGACTTTATAGGTACAGAAGAAGACGGGATTAAGAATTTTTATGAAGCTGTGGTTAAATTGAATAATAAAAGAATTCATATTTTGCTGAATGCTCATTATCCTTATATGGCTTATACAGATACTCGTGAACTCTATGTTGATTATTTCCCGTTCATTGCTAATGATCAACTTGCTGATTCATTTAAACCATATTATAAAGTATTAAGCCCTTCTCAATTAAATGAACCATTAACATTCAAAAGAATAAAAGGGAAAGTAAGTTTAGAAAATGAAAATACCCTTAGTGAAATTGATTTAGAACAATTAGTATATTGGGATGCAAAAACAGTTGGTAATGTAGTATTTAATTACTGGGATTAAGGAGTTAAGATGCGGAAAAGATTGAGGAAAAAAGTGCTTAAAGGTTCCACGTATCAATTTAATGTGTTGGAAACTATAAAAAGGGAAAGCCGCAGAAAGCAAAGAAGGCAAAAGAGGGGATATCACTATGTTATAAAATATGAAATGCTGCCAATGGGAAGAAGCAATTATCACACTCTTTATGAGCAGTATTTCGATGAGGAAAAAAAGGAAAGCAGTTATGCTTTTGCTTCTCACTGGGTAATTGCTTTATTTTCTGTCCAAATGAAGAAAAATCGTATCCCCAGAATTCAAGTCTTCCCATGTGCTGCTGATGGAAGCAGTCCAGAACAATCCCCAATAGCGATGATTATTTACGATGATAAAATAGATAAAAACTGTGATGAACTTTTTAAAGAAGCAAAATTAGACTATAAACAAAAAGTACAAGACATGAAAGAGGATATGTTTTTTGATAAGCTTTGAAGTTGAATAACAATTATTAGCAATGATAGGAGTAAAACAATGAGCAGCACTTTAACTCAATTTTTGGCCAAGCATTTTGACGGACTAATCTTGCGTCCTCCATTATTTTATTTGTGGGATTATGGCATTCGCTTTGAAATCACCGTCAAAAAATTGATGATTTATTTAATAAATGAACGGATCACAGTTTTATACCAATGCCCCAAATCAGGACAAAATACTAAACAGGGGGATTTCAATGACGGAACCTAGTATAATATTAAGGAAAATTTGGGCAGATGAAGACGATGATTTTTTTGAAATTAATATGACGGTTAAATCCCCTTATTGTTCTGCCGAAATTAATTTCTATCTCGATAACGAGGAACTAAAGGAGTTGGAAAAAGGATTAATCGCTTTTTCGCATTTTAAGCAAAAAGAATTTACTTGGATTACTGGAAGTGAGGTTCGCAATGTCACTCATTTCATAAATGTAAGGTTCTTTTTTCATTTAAACCGGGGTCATGTTGGCATTGAGTTTATATTAGATAATAAACTAGATATTCCTGAGCATATACGGTCACAGTTTTATGTTACAACTGAACTGGCTTCATTGGATGATTTTATTAAACAGCTTCAGAAATTAATCAAGAAAGAGACTGATATGGTGGAAGGGATTATTTACACTGAGGTATAGAGTGAGTATAGTGATTATTTAGAGAAGATTTTGAGGAGAAAAATAATGGGCAGCTACGAACATTTGTTTAACAAGAAAACTTATGAAGATGAAGAATGTATTCATTTTTACCAGGTTCAATCCAATAATACATTTCAATCCATTTTCACTTTAGATGATAGGTATATTACAGTACCGGAAGCTGAACCCTATCTTATTCCAGAATCAATATTTAATCGAATGATCTGTATAGGAAAGGCTTATCGTTTGCATTATTTATCGTTGTTTAGCTTGTATGAAAATTATGAATTGAATCCTACGCAGATTCAATCTGTAATAAAGGAATTAGAATTTCTGATGGAAATAGTCAATGACATACTGATCGAGCAATATGTCATTCCGCTATTGAAGCTTTTAGATGGATGTATATTGGGTTCAAAGAAACAATCTTTATGGATACTCGGTGTTTAAGCGTCACATTTACTATTTTTTGTTCTGTTTTTGTAATGATATATAGGAGGAAATGCAGTGAAACCTATAATGCAAAGAATAGACTTAATAAATAATGATGATATTTGGAATGCAGTTATTACCGTAATAACCGATTTTGACTTTCCGACTGAAAATAAAATCTAGCATATACTGTTTTCCAATATTATTCTGAACTTGAGAGCGGAGGTCACGAAAGTTTATGTACATGGACCTCAGAATATATCAAAAAAGTCGGAATCAGTCATTACTTGAAAGACCTAGTAGAGATTCTTGAGAAAATTGGTGCAAATGAATATGCAGCAATTGAGAAAAAATATGGAGAGGAAATTTGGAGATTGTTTATGTTAGAACATGATGAGGTTAAAGAGGAAGAATTTTATAGCATGATTGAAAAAGCGGACAATGAATATCATCAGCTTCATGGCAAGTTGGAACAGTTATTACAAGCTTATTTTATTAACATTCATACTGAGTTAATCGAAGTAGTTGAAGATTAAATCTTTTATAATTAAATGGGGTCTTTCTTAATGTAAGAAAATCAGGATTGGTTATCAAGGAGATACGGAATGATTATTAAAGCAGAGATAATAAACCAACCATACTCAGGTCAATATCAGGAGAGGATTTATGATATTTTAAGTCCATGGAATTCCCAAAATTGGACATGGATAAAATTTTCAAACGAAGATATGACTGAATGGTGTGGAAGCTTTAGAGGTTCGGGTCGTGACATAGCAGTATCAAAAAAGTACAATTTCGTTCTTGTTCTTACTTCAGATTATCTATTTAAAATTGATTGTCTCAACGGAGAGTTAACTGAATATGAATCGCAGCCTCAATACCAAAATCTAACAGTAACCCCTTCAGGAGATTTTATAATAGCTGATAATGATGCGATTGAACAGATAAAATCAACATTAACAGAGAAAACAATATTGCCGGGTCCAATAAAAATGGATTCGATTAAATTTCATGGATGGTCTAATAATAAATTATCCATAACATGTGAGGAATTTCTGAACTGGAGCAATCATGTAGAGTTAGAACTTGATGGCCAAACACTTGAAATAACAGTTAAAGGTTCTCACAAATAGTTTATCTTTCAGAGATTTGAACATTTAAAGCTTAAGATAAAGGCAGAGCAGGTGATCTTAATTTATAGACGAAGAAAATATTTTTGTGCATGTTGCGGTTATAAAACATTGGGAAAAGAGCCACCAGGAACATATGATATTTGTGACATCTGTTTTTGGGAAGATGATGATGTTCAGTTTGATGACCCCGATTATGAGGGGGGAGCAAACGAAGAATCGTTCAGGCAATATCAAAAAGAGTTTCTAAAGGGTAGAGTTAATCGCCAGCCAACAGAAAAGGATGAACGAGACCCTAATTGGAAACCTTTAGAATAGTAGCTAACCCCATAAGGTCTTGATAACTTGAGAAGAATTTACAAAGCTGGTGATAAAAATGCATGAACACATTGATGATTTGATAATGAGAATGTTAGATGATACGTATCCCATTGCAAGTGATGAAGGGATTTCGTGGAAGGCTTATAGAGAAGCTGAAAATATAAAGGATGAAACATATATTTTTTATTTAGCCGAACTATTAGAGGGATTAAAAAATAAGAAATCTAGGCACGAAAGAGAAAAGAGAGAAGCTATCTATTTTATTTTAAAATGGATAGGAGTCAACTCTTGTAATAAGGAAGTACCACAAATATTAATGAGGTGCTTACATAGTGAAACCAATATGCATACTATTGGAAAACTTTTAGATTACATTAGAGAGCAAGAGGATTACATTCCAAATTATAAAGAAATTATTCACTACGTCGACGACAAAAGATGGCAAATTAGAAGACCAGCAATCGATTTATTGGGAAAGTGTAAAGAAAAGGAAGTTGAAATTAAGCTGTTAGATTTATTAAAAGTGTCTGATGATAAATATGAAGTTGGAGACATTTGTTCAGCATTAATAAATGTTGGGACCGAACGTTCAATTCCACTCTTGCTTGAAAAAGTAAACGATAAACAACAATGGATAAGAAGCAGTGCTTATGAGGCTTTGGCATTCATAGGAAACCCAAGTATAATTCCTGTATTTGTAGAAGGATTAAAAGACCGCTTTTATTGTTCTAAACACGATGCCTTAATTGGACTATGCAGGTTTGCTGATGCAAATTATGTTGAAATTATTTACGATAGTGTAACAAAAATCCTTTCTTATAATCGAATATTAGATGCGAATTTTACAAACAACACAACAGATTTAATTGAGGGTATGAAATTTTTAAACAGCCACTTAAAAGATACTGGCAAAATGGAAAAGCTCCTGAAAAAAATTAAGAATAAATGGGAAGTACTATCCGATGAAGAGAGAGAATTTCTTCAGCGCTTTTTTGAACTAAAAGAATAAGGCTATTGAAGAGCAGAGAACAAAGTATGCTCCTTTTTTCTGCCCGAGGGATAATGAAATAAGGAGGGAGGATGAAACATGGATGAGTTTGAAAAAATGATGGCGGAGTTTGACGAATGGGCAGTGGGTGCAAAAGAGAAAATAAAGGCTTCAGGACAAATGGACCAATCCGTATTAGATGGTTTTGTAAAGATTATCGCCGAGCTGGTGAACATTAAACACGATTTTGGTAACAAACTATTCGAATTACGGGCAGCAGTAGAAGAGCAAGTTGTTAGATTGGAATATTCTAAAGGTGGAGAAACGATCCATCGAGGTTTTTATTGTCCCAGCCTGGTCCAGGATATCGTCGTTGGAGGGGCGAAAAGAGGAAGACTATTCAAAAAGAAGATACCTGAGTTTGGGAATTACTCTTATGAATATGGCTTCGATAAGGACGGAAGGCTGTTGCGGATAAAGGGTATGCATGAGTTTTCCACACCAGATAGTGGTTTTGACGAAGAATTTTTGCTTTACAATGGAAATGTGGTTTACGGTCTAGAATTTACACATATAGGCGAACTAGAATTGGTGTCCAGATGCTTCTACGATAACGGAAAATTACTTAAGTACGAACGAAGCCAGTGCGGGATGGAGAAATTTGCAGACCTTCATTATGAGGAATATACATACGACAACAATAGGCTAACCGAAGTGGCTCTCTTTTACAATATTACACCGCAATTAGGACTGTATGAAGAGCAACGATTGCGTGTAGAAAACGATGAAGATGGAAATATGATTAAGTTAACCAGCGATATAGTTTTTGATGGTAAACCAGAGACATTTGTATATCGTATTATGCCACGCAAAAAATAAGCTGCTGAATTGGAAAATTATCTTTATTCTTGGGATTGCTACTTTAAAAGGTTTGTACCTAATATTGAAGTGGAAAGTACAAAGAATAAAAATATCTACTGTTCTATCAGAGTATTATATTCAAAGAGTTGAGTTAGGTGAGGTACATCCTGACCTTGAGGATAAAATACAATTGTTCACATCTTGGCAAAAAACTAGAAGGTTTAAGTTCTATTACTCTAGACAACTACCTCATGGAATTAAGTATGTTTGCTGATATCGTAAAAAAGAAGGCTGAGGACATAGCTACAGCAGATGTCCGAATGTATTTAAATCAAGATGGGATCTTAAAAATGAGCACAATTAGAAAGAAATTATCTGTTTTAAAGATTTTTTTAGTTGGTTAGCTTCAGAAGAATATATTAAGCGTAATCCAACTACCAAATTAAAAGCTCCAATAGATGAATACCGACTTCCAAAATCATTATCAATCGAAGAACTAGAAATGTTAAGAGAATCCTGCGATACAGTCAGGCAGCGTGCTTTTCTAGAAATATTGTATGCAACGGGTTGTAGATTATCTGAAGTACATGGATTAGATAAAGCAGATATCAATCTACAAAATATGAGCACAGTTATTGGTAAAGGTGATAAGCTACAAGCCTTGTAGTTATCGCTCCTTCGGTGAACAGAGGTATCCTATTACTGGACGGAGGAGATGAACAATGCGCCATGAACAATCGGTGTTTTAGACGAGAATGTAAAACCGATATTAAAACATCACGTATGTACAAAATGCCTATACACGGTATGTGTATCTGAGTTTTTTACAGTTTTATTAATTAAATTCAGACTTTTTGTTGACAAAAAAAATCTATAATTATATTATAAAAGCAAGAAAAATATTTTTGATACATTTATGTTTAATTGATAATTTAATATCCTATATTTTTTTAGATATTGGAACGGAAGCACCGTCGTATATCTACAGAAACGTACCACAGGTATGTCTTCTGCAGATATAAGACGGTGCTTTTTTTATTCCTTTATATACCGGTTATAAAATAATTTTTGCTCATCTAAGAGGGGGATTGGTTTATGCAAACCCAAGATTCAATTCAGCTGTCTTTATTTGATTTTAACTTTGAAGGATCTGATCAAGGAAATGACAAAGAATGCATTATAGAAGAACTATTTACAGAAAACGATATGATCCGTTTCGGAAAGGGTAGGAAAGGTTGGAACGAGAATGGTATTTCTCGGAATAAGTCTTCCGATTTAAGAATAGAAAATCCAGTCTTTGGAAATGATGTAAATAAGGAAAACTTATTTCACATTGAAAGTTGGATAGATGACATGATTGAAAAAATGTATGACTTGGATTTAAGGATGGATGGAGATTTTGTAGGATCGGAGAATGTAAATGAATGGCTTTTTACAAATATTGTTAAGGTGCAGTTAAATTCGCGATATATAAAGAAATTCATGAAAGCTAAATTGGATGTCTCAATTAGGGTTTATAGCATTAACATTGATATGTTTGAAAAGGTCTTACCTGTAATAGAACGGCTAACTAAGAAAAAAGCAAATGATTTTGAACGAGGAGATTTTTTAAATACCGAATACTTAAGGGATGTTTTGAAGCCACTAAACTCCTTAGAACTCCAATATTATCAAAGTTTTCTTAATAGCTTAAAGCCGTTCACAAAGGTATGTGTTAAGAACTATGTAGATAAAAAAGAGAAAACCAAATTTGACCATCCGCTAGTTCGTGTTGCGGAAAGTGTTTTGAGGAAAGAAAGAAATATTAAACCACAGAGTTTTAATAATAATTATTACGTTCCTATAAGATACTTTGTCAGTTGGGCAACTTCGTCATTAGTTAAGTTTCAAAATCAATCAATTAACACTTTTATCTTCAATATGGTAACTAGTGAAAATCTGGATGATTATAAATCTTTCCTTATTAAACAAGTTAAAGAGGATGAATTAACGGAACTTACGGCTATGAGAAATTTACAGTATGTACGTGGTTTTTTTCAGTTATTATTTCGAAAAAAGAAAATAGTTAAGGATGTAACAACCTACCTAACAAATATTAAAGCTGACGATTACTTCTATAGACGACTTCCAACAGATGAAGAGATACAGGAGTTTGTTAATGTTATTGATAAGTATTCTAGTAATCCGACAGGCGATAAACTTGCTCTTTCATTAATGATACTATTGGGATTTCGTGGGTGTGAGGTTGCTAGTCTAAGTTGGGAGGATATTAACTTCAGCACAAGATCAATTTCTATCACAGATACTAAAGGAATGGATGCCATTTTGCCAATTCCATCAAAAGTATATGAATTGTTAATTCTTTATAAAAAAAGTGCAGGTAATAATAAATATATTTTTTGTGATAAACCGAAGTCCTTTACCGCTGAATTGAGGCGATTATTTAATACTTACCAGTTTATTGCTGGCTGGGATTATGGAGGAGGGCTGCATCTATTTAGACATATATATGTAACAAGGCTAATTATGCATTGCCCGCCCCAAATAGTAAAAAGCTTAACCAGACATATATCTGATGATACTGTTGCAAAATACGTTCATTTGGAACGAAAGTTTGTGAAAAATGAGTTAAAAAAATTAAGTTATTCAGGAAGGTGAGAAAATGACTTTTAACCAGGAAGTTTCTAAACAGGGTTCTGCTCAAGTTGCCATACAGCAACTACTAGAATTTCATAATATGGAAGAACTGCAAATGGCTGCGCTGAGTATATTGGGCCTAAGTGGAGATACAGATAATATAGAACAGGAAAATTCATTTCAAAATTTAACTGTTGAAGAAAGTTTTCGAATTTTCTATGCTAGTTCAAAGTTTAAAGGTTTAGCGGATACATCACAGGATACCTATGAATATGAAGGGAAATTATTTCGTGATTTTATTTACAAAAAGTTTGGATCCCTAGATGTACTCTTAACAGAGGTAATATATCCAACATCTACATTGCTTGATTACCTTGAACAAAGTGAAATTTCAACTAATACAAGTGCTAAAAAAGCCGCATTTCTAAGAACTTTCATCAAAACAGTAGTTCAAGATTTTTACTTATTGAACAAGGAAGATCTTGACGGCACCTTAAAAGTAGACTGGAATAAAGGCAAAGGCGAATTACCAAAGTTTTATAATTTAGAACAATTAAGGGAATTACTCCTTTTAAGTAAAGAGACAGCTTTTGGACTTCGAAATTACACGATTATAAGTGTATTACTTGGATCCGCATTAAGAGTGAGTGAGCTTGTTGGTATTACGTTATCGGATATTGATTTAGAAGAAGAAATGATTATGGTTAGGAGAAAACGTCATAAAAAGAAGCTTCTTCCTGCTTATATTCAACGTGATGCTTTAAATGTTTTAATGAAATATATTAATTTTATGTATGGTCATCTTGCTGATGATTGGAAAGAACTTAAATCTAATTATGGAGAATTATATGTATTTTCATCAACTATAGGAAAGACAGCAATTACGGACAGAGCAGTTAGAGGCATGGTAAAGAGTTTAGCCAAAAAGGCAGAATCCATTAGTGAGGATGAAGCAGAGATTTTAAGTGTGCATAATTTTAGACACAGCTACGCTATATACGGTATTCGTTCAGGAATCAATTTGTATGCAATGATGGATCTAATGGGTCATTCTACTGTTACATCATTGAAGCCATATGCAAAACAAACAAGGGATCAGATCAAGGAAGATATGGAGAAGAATCCAATTGCAAGGCTTATATAAGAGATAAGAGGAGGTGAAGAATATGGAGAGAAATATTGTTTTGGATTCAAATTATTTTAAGGAATGGTATAAACACATTCATATAGCTCAGTCAACAAAGGATAAATATAAATATGTCCTTAAGAGGTTTGGAAAATATATGATGTCCTTGGGGCCAGTAAGAGAACTGAATTTTGATAAGTTCAAATTTGGTAAATTAGATTCAAGATATGATCCTATTAATGAAGAGTTTATTGATGATTTCGTGGAATTCCTATTAGAAGATGGAGCTAGTCATTCAACCATTTACCAAAGCATAGAAGCGTTAAAGTGCTTTTTTAAGTTTTTAAAAATGGTTGGGTTGATAAAATCTAATCCAATGGCATACTACCCGAATCCATATTATAAACTAAAGAAAGTGGATCGTGCATTTAGTAAAAAAGATGCTGATAAGTTATTATCAGCTTCAAAAAAGGTAGACCCATTCTTTAAACAATTTTATGTATTAATGCTTTTGTTTTTAACTTGTGGACTACGTTCACAAGAGGTATGTATGATGAAAAAATCACAAGTGAATTTAGAGTTTCAGACCATAGAGATTACTCGTGGGCAGAAGACATCTGCTGGGGTTGTTTCAGTAGTAGACAAATTGAAAGAAGCTTTTGAACAATACTTTAATCACCCTGAGTGGTTAGAGTGGTCGAAAGGTCAAGATAAAGAGGTGTTCTTTTATAAAGGTAAACCCTTGAATAGAAATAGATTAGTTTCAATGTTGCAACAAGTCTATGATCAAGCTGGAATTGATAGGAAGGTACGCGTGCATGATTTAAGGCACACGATGGCCCAGCTGTTATTATTAAATGGAGCAAATGAATTTTCTATCCAGGAACAATTACGTCATGAAAGAATTGAAACAACTATGCATTATCTCAACTACAATATTAATTATCGTAAATACTTAGAGTTTAATACAGATAAAATTTTGTAGTAACTGTTTATCATTTTAGTTGAAATCTAGTAAGAGTGTAAATATTATTAGGATAATTCAATATCAATTAAGCCTAAAAAATGCATTGTTGCAAGAAGAACTTTTGGCGATGAATAGTGACCTCACTATCCGGAAGTCTACTAAAGGTTTATATGAGCTTCGTTACAATTTATAAACCTTCTAAAAATATATGGGTTAATCAAAAGTTATGGGCTGGCTGTTATATTGACTAGTTAGCCCTTACCTATTTCAGCCATTAATACAATTGTAAAAAGAAGGCTTCTTTATAAATAGTTAAAAGCAGTATTTAGGAAAGAGGGGAGCAAATGATTAATTTGCGGTTTTCTTCTAAAGCTTCTTTGATCTAGAGATTACTTCTACTTGCTCAGTAATTATTTCATCTTTTTTAGTAATCTTCTCTTGATATTCGCTTATAATTAATTTTTAGCATTTTAGCTACGCAAGCTTTATCAAGTAAACCCTTATATCAAGGGTGTTGAGGGGAGTGATGCAGGTGCTAAGGTTAAAGTACATATTACCGCAAAATTAGTTCATAAATTATGTATTAAAATTTTAGGACTTGTAATTGCTAGGTGAAATGTTTATTGATAAGATATAGATATAAATAAAATAAGAAAAAAATCGCAGGAAGCACCTGGATATTTTTGGATTTATTTGAAGATAGGAACAGTCTATCTACTTTTAAATTTATAAATTATTCGGGTGCTTTTTTTTATCGTTTAGGAGGAGAACAAAATGAAAAAACATAACAGCACAAATGTAGTATCCATTGAAGATAAGGCGCTCCCAACTTGGACACTTCGAACTGCTTTAGAAGAGATGAGAGAGTATCGAACCTGGGAAGAAAGTACATTTAAAGCTTATTTGAGAGATGTAGATAGCTTTGAAGATTTTAGTTTAAAAGAGGGATTTGAACCTACCCTAGAAACAATTAAGCTTCATCACATAGCCAAGTTTATGAAACGAGCAACCGAAAACAAAGTGGCTTATAAAACCACCAAACGGGTTATCGCATCTCTCTCTAGTGTGTTTACTTTTTATCAAGATATTGGGACAGTGAAGGGGAATCCATTTAAAGCATCCGATTTACCAGTTGGAGAAGTCGGTCATCACTCTCGAGCATTAGAATTTGAAGAAATTGTCGATGTTTACGAAGCCCTTCAGCGAATAAAAGAAAAAGAAGGGAAAGATTTGTTAGTAACCACTGAGGTTTTACTTTATACAGGCTTGCGGAATCATGCGTTATCTACCATAAAAGTAAAAGATGTATGGTTGGAAAAAGAGCTAATTCATTATGATCCGGGAGTTATTAACGGCAAGCACACCATACAGTATTTCGCGGTACCTCCCAAGTTGATGGAAAAGATAAAAACTCATATCAAGTATTATCAATTAGAACCTAACGATAAGCTTCTACATGGCTTAAAAGGATTGCCTTTACAAAATAAACAACTTAACCGAGTGACTGACCGAATTAATAAAGAGCTTGGGTGGGTTGATGATAAACATGTAACTCCTCATGGCTATCGTGCTTCTATTGCCACCATGTTAGATGAACGAGGAGTGGATCGCGATTTCATTAAATACTTACTAGGTCATTCAATTACTAAGGACAATATTACTCAATACTTACGTCGTGACAATCGGAAGATTCGTGCCCTGCGAAATGAGCTTACACAAATTGAGAAAGACATTTATCAAGCCTTAGATAAGCGCTTAGCAAAGGACACGGAAGAGGGCACAAACGAACATGATATTATTCGGGGCAATGTCGATGAGGGTGCAGCTAGCCACAACCCATCCCAAGTGACGAGTCAAGGGACCATCTCCATGAAAGAATTTGTTGAACTTACTAAGGTTAACCCACAACTTGCCCAAAAACTTGCGGAGATGAACCTAGTTGCCATGTAATAAATTGAAGGAAAGCTACCCATGTTGGTAGCTTTCCTGTACATACACGAATGATTAAAATCGAAACGAATCAATTGCTTTCTTTTTCGAATCAAAATCAATATGCGTATAAACCTGAGTAGTTGCCAAAGATTCGTGGCCTAAAAGTTCCTGCAAAGTCTTAAGGTCAACTTTATATCCGTCATTTGTAACATCATCTATAACAGATTCGCTTGCTTTATTCCCCTGCAGCAACAACGTCGAAAACGTATGACGAAGATGGTGCAAAGAAAAACGTGTGGGAGGGAGTCCAGCTTTTTTCAACGTTTCTTTAAAGATCTTGTGTAAACCACGCGGGTTTAATCTTTGTCCGTTTTTATTATAGAAAATCGGCTCCTTTGGATGTGTTTGATACTCTTTTAACGATTCTTTATGTGCCTTTAATAAAGGGATGATAATTGAGTGAAGGGGGAGAAGGCGCTCCTTTTTTCCCTTCCCATAAATACGAATTGTTTCATTATAAAAATCAATTTGTTCCCAGGTCAAATCGACTAATTCTTGTCTTCTCATACCAGTCGTTGCAAGCAGTTTAATCATGGTCTCATTGCGTCTTGCAAGACCAGATTCATCATGTTCTAAATAAGCAAAGAGTTTTTTTAACTCATCCATGTTCATATATGTTGGGAGTTTTGAATCACTTTTTGGGGCTTTAATTCCAACCATGAAATCACCCTGAATGACATTCTCTTTGGCACAAAACTTACTGAATGACTTGAGTGTTGAGATCCGTCGCTGCATCGTGCGAGGTTTTGTATTATGGTTCATCATTTGATCCTGCACATACCGACGAATTAAGGAAGGATTTAATGAATCAAGTTCCATGGAACGCTTATGACGTTCTAAAAATTGTACAAACACCGTTAAGTCATAATCGTAGCTACGAACCGTATTGGCTGAGTAATTTTGCTCAACTTCAAGGTATAGCAAAAAATCATCAATGGCTTGCTGAATGTGCATAGGTAACGACCTCCAAAGAATTGAATTATAAGGACGACCCACGAAATTATCTCCCGAACCTAGAAGTTATTTGGACGGTCCATGAAGTTATCGGAACAGCCCAACATATTATCAGGAACTTGCGAGGAAGAACTTCCTGATAATGTTTATTATCGGAAGTTGGGGGAATGGTTATTGTTCCGGCGGAGTTTTTAGCTAGTTTACATAACATATATTATCGGAACCAAAAAATAAACAAGAAAACAGGTATCAAAAACTAAGTATACTCAATATTTTGAGATGAAAAATGAAATTGTTCTAACAGTATCAATCATGAACCTTGATCTAGCTACGTATATATTATATAGCTTGTCTAAATTGTTGATGATTGCAGGTGATTTTCATAAATAATTATTCTATTAGACAGTGGTTTGGTCTTTACCTTGGGCCTACTTTAGCTTTCATTTTATATTTCATACCAACCATTACAAACTTATCAAATGAAGCAAGAGCTGTTTTGGCTGTGACTGTATTTATTGCGATTTGGTGGATTACAGAACCAATTCCAATGGCACTTACCTCTCTCCTACCTTTAATCCTTCTTCCAGTTACTGGTGGTACGAGTTATGAAACTACTTCAAGTGCTTATATGAATCCTCTTGTCTTGATGTTTTTAGGCGGATTTACCATTGCTTTGGCAATAGAAAAATGGAATTTGCACAAACGAATTGCTATGTTAATTTTATTAGTAATTGGGACGACTAGTAAACGAATTTTGCTAGGGATTTCTTTAGGTACCGCCTTTCTATCTATGTGGATATCCAATGCTGCTACTGCACTAATGATGTTACCTGTGGCTTTAGCTTTAATAACGGAAGTGAAAGAACAAAACCTTTTTGATCAACAATCATTTCAATCATTCTCAAAAGCATTATTACTTATTGTCGCGTATTCGGCATCTATTGGTGGTTTAGCTACGTTAATTGGATCAGTACCTAATGCTGTATTTGCTGGTGTAATGAGCTCGATTCTCCATCAAGAAATATCGTTTGCAACTTGGTTTTTTTTCGCATTTCCAGTAACCGTTGTCATGTTAATCCTGTTATTTGTTTTGATTAATTATCAATTTCCTATACATCACAACGCTAAAATACCTGTTTCATTTGTCCATAAACAATTATTAAAACTCGGTATTCTTACAAAAGAAGAAAAATTAATTTTTCTAGTTTTCCTTTTGACAGCAAGTTTATGGATCTTTAGTGAATTTATCCCCCTCCATCTAACAGATTCAAGCATCGCTTTAATTGGAGCATTAAGTTTATTCTTCATCCCCTCTTCAAATAAGCATGCTTTATTAACTTGGATGGATCTAAAGAAAATTCCTTGGAGTATCTTATTGCTATTTGGTGGAGGGTTATCCATTGCTACAGCATTTGCAGAATCTAATTTAACGAATTGGATTGGGGGGTATTTCAGCAGTCTCTCGAATTATCCTTATTCATTGATATTAATCATCTTTGCAACAGCCGTTCTTTTCATGACAGAAATCATGTCTAATACAGCTATCTCCAATATGTTTATCCCGATCTCAATTGGATTAGCAACAGTAATTGGTGTTGAACCATTTGGGTTAATGGCCATTGTCGCCTTATCCTCTACTTGTGCCTTTATGCTACCGATCTCCACGCCACCAAATGCAGTAGTATTCGGAGTGAAATACCTTTCATCTAAGGATATGCTTAAAACTGGATGGCGCTTAAATGTGTTAGCTATATTTGTCATAGTAGCTGCCGTATACTTTTTGTTACCATCTGTTTTTAGTTGAAACTGTAAATTCAGTCAATATAGAATATTGCCACATTTCCTGGGGAAGCGCATAAAACACCAAAAAACTTTTAGATTCGACCTTTCAACAGCGACAACGACCGAAAAAAAGTCGAATTTTCAACATTTCATTAAAATATCGATTTATTAAAAGTTTTGTAATTTTGTATGGATACCTAACAAATAAGTATCGATCATATGTTAAACTGATCAGGATTAGAAGGATATTCCACAAGACCCCCCTTTTCTCTTAAATATGCTAGCAAACAGCAGCATTTGCTATTTCCATCCTCTTAATTAAAAAATGCTATCTTACTCTTAAAACTGATTAGTATCAATAATTTTGAAAACCTTTCATTAGATCGGTCCTTTTTGTAAAAGATAAAAAGAAACGATAAGAAAGCTGGTGAAATAATGGTATACATATTATTATTAGTAGGATTTGCACTATTGATCAAAGGAGCTGATTATTTTATTGATGGCTCCTCTAACATAGCCGCCCTCTTTCGTGTTCCTCCATTAATTGTAGGTCTAACCATAGTGGCATTTGGGACTGGTGCACCTGAAGCAACTGTTAGTATTATTGCTGCATTAGAAGGCAATGCAGACGTTACAATTGGAAATATAGTTGGAAGTAATATATTGAATATCTCGTTAGTAGTTGGGGTTACAGCCTTTATTTTTCCTTTATCTGTAGAACGACCGACAATAAAAAAAGAAATTCCTTTTGCTTTTCTAGCCACTGTTGGATTATTTGTTTTAATGAGCGATAGAGTCCTTAATATCTCCAACGCAAATATGATCACTAGAAGTGACGGGATCATTTTCTTACTGTTTTTTTCGATCTTTTTATACTATGTTATTGAAGCTGCCCGAAATAGTCGCGAACAGACTAATGAAATCTCTGTTAATACAGAAGAAACTGGTACATGGGGTAAAAATACTCTTATTACGATTGCTGGTTTAAGTGCGATTGTTTTCGGAGGGTATTTAGTGGTTGAAAGCAGTACAGATATCGCTTATCGTTTTGGAATGAGTGAAACATTAGTGGGTTTGACCATAGTTGCCATTGGTTCATCTTTACCAGAACTCATCACTTCTGTAACTGCAGCAATGAAACAGCAAAGTGAAATTGCATTAGGTAATATAGTAGGGAGTTGTATTTTTAATGTTTTATTTGTTTTAGGTATATCTTCTATCATCTCTCCTCTTCCCGTAAATGATAAATTATTCTTTGATGTTATTGTTCTTTTGGTTTTGACTGTTTTCTTGTTTGCCTTTTCTAGAACTAAATATAAAGTCGCGAAATCGGAAGGCTTGATTTTATCGATTTTTTATATCATGTATCTAGTATATATTATAATTAGAAATTAGGCTAAACTAGCACCTTATATAATAAAAAAACGACTGTGCATTCATTCTGAAAAAAAAACGCTTAGTCAATGGGGCGACAAGCCAAAAAATAAACCACCCAACTACTCTAGAGTAACGGGTTCGGTTAAGAGGGAGAAAATATAATTTCACAAGCTAAATAGCATCAAAATTAACATAGGTTTTGGTAAGCAAATCGCATAACAAATAGCAAAATAAAAGGATCAGACTATAATCTGATCCTTTTTGGTCTGGAAGCATAGGCTTCTTCAACTAACACTCCCAATAGTTTAAGTACATTTCTTCACAATCTTTTAATTTACTTTAAAATATATACCCATTCTCATTAATAGTAATCACTACGAACCAACCCTTTAATTTTTATTAGTAGATTTTATCAAACAAGTTTACTGTTAGTTGATAGTCGCATGACCTCAAAATGCACGACAATTCAATCTTTAGAAGCATTAAGGCGTATTTAAACCCATGAAATGTAGGCTAGACGACTCTAAGGAGACATAATAACTAAATTTACATACAATAATGAATTTGGTTCTCTGTTAACCAGAGTGCAAGAGTATCTAGACTTTTAGCCTAAAAAGATAGTCAATAAGGAATAAAAAATAGCCAAGAATTCTTGGCTGCTAGTCTAACGGTTCGTTTATATTTATTTTTACCAACATTATCATTTGGAGAGTCACTAGTTCCATTCTCACTCTTACTATTAGGTGTTCAGAATAATGATTATCTTTTGTCACTTTGGCTCTCTCTGAAAAATTATCTTTTTTTCATTTTCTTCATTTCCTGAATAAAAGTAGTCTATAGTGGCTGATTAGCAAAATAACTATCTAATTCGACCAGTTATTCCGTCATCTCCAAGGATGGTCTCACTAACTTTAGGTTTACTCGCAAGCTTTGACTTCCTCGCATCCTTTTCAATTTCATCTACAGTAGAGCCTGTTGACATGAAGGACTGTTCTACAGGATCTGGAGCTTTTTCATTTTTGAGCATACTATCTCTCCTTTCTAACTTTGCTATTTTCTGTTGTAAGACAAGAACTATACAACAAGATTATTTTGGGGTTGCATAATTTCAAAAAAAGGAGCTAAATGCTCCTTAGAAAAACCTTTTGATTAATAATCCTTTTGGTCTCCTTCTCTAATTGAAGCTGTTGGAGCAAGATCTTCCTCTTCAGTTTTTTGAAAGCCTTTATCTAATCTTCCTGCATTTTCAATGTCACCAGAAGCCTTATAGCCAGCGATTCCAGTATTGGAAGTTGTCCCATAGAGACCCATTCCACCCAATTTAACATTGATACTTTCTTCAGTATGCTTTTTCTTCTTATCCACCTTTATCACCTCATAATAGTAATATAACCAAAGAAGATAAAAATATAGTTAATATATTAAGCGCTATGTTTTATTAAAACGATAAAAAAGTCGATTTCCTGAGATGAAGGAACCGACTTTTTTTACTACTTCGTATTCAACTAAAGCTCCCTCTATAAAGAAAGGAATAACTCTGGATTTCTCGCTACCCGTTAGCTTAACAAGAAAAGCCGCCATCTAGCGGGGGTTCAAGGACAAAAAAGCCAGCCAAATAAAAACTGATCGTATCTTTATTTTATTGCTTTCCTTTCTTCACAGCTTCGCGAGTTAAACGTGCATTGTTTAAGCCTTTGTCGCTAAATGCGTTATCGCTATTTAAACGATCTCCTATTGGTTCTCTATCCATATCATCCTTTAGTACGCCTGGGGTTTTTCCATGTATATTGTTTTCCTCTTGTGACATTATGTTTAGCCTCCTTTTCATTTATTATCTCTTGCCCGTAATTTCCTATACTACGCCTAATACTGAGGATGTATCTGTATTTACTTTCAAATCCTTCTTCAACAATCCTGCGCCTTTACTTAAAGAAAAAAGCATTACCCTTGTTGCGGTAATGCACCCGTTGAATAAGGTTTTCCGATAACAATTTAGTTATTTTTTTTATTTTCAATAAGGTATTGAAACCAATACATTAAAAATGCCTTAGGAAAATAATAGAGGAAAAACTGAAATTCATTTAACCGAACTAATTTATAATGTTTTATTTTTTTTGCAAATCTTGCAACTGGAGAAGCAAAGAAAGCATTTACTATTGCGTTGAGTAGTATAAACTGTTTAAAGTTTCCATATGTCCATTTTAATATCCACAGGGAACCTACAAAAAACGGTCCAATAAGATAAGGAAACTCCCCGAAAAAGACTGCTTTCGGTTTATTATAAAAAACCCACCATTTACGTTTTTTCCCAATTAGTGTAGTGATAAATTCTATAAGGAAAATAAGAAATGAAGCTGGAAGAAACCTTTTTATATTTCGTATCTCTAAAAAGGGTAGTGTCGACCATGTTAGTAAGATAATAGCAACATTAACTAATCTTTGCATTTTTATTGTCATAGCTTTATCATCCCCTTTTTTAAAGATTTTCCTTTCTTTTTAAAGTATCCAGTAAATTGCATTATATGTAATCGTTCTTGCACTCAACTGCTCGTTAGTTTAAGTACAATACTTCACAAACTCTTAGTTTATTTTAACACAAGTTTCCAATATGCCTTGAATAATGTTTATATGTGCGGATATTTATTAGGTTTTCGTACACAAAATAACAACACAATCAGCACCTGTTTTAATACATCTTTTAACAAGTCTACAAAAATTATTGTACGATTGTGGTTTCGTATGCTAAAAGGGGTGCTAAAGCAGATGTTAAAATAGTATTTTTGCTTAGAAACGTTGATATAACAACGAAAAAAAGAGGTGCGAATTATTATGCTAATCGCACCTCCAAAAGCTATGTTATTTCGTTTTTTCTCCCTCTCAACCGAACCCGTTATACTCTAGAGTAAGGGTGGTTTATTTTTTGGCTTGTTACGTAATAATCACGATGAGTTGTGTTACAAAAGCATAAGTGATTTGAATACGGTCCTCTCAGCGATGAAATGCCTCCACCCCTGAGAAGCGATATTTAATAACATTACCAATTACGATTAAAATACAATTCCAGAACAATTGTTCCGTTAGTGGAGCGTCCAAGTTTAATTAATGATACATATATTGGATTTCTTCCAAATCATGAATTAATGAATGTAGTTCTTCTTGCGTCAAAGAAAGTAACATCTGATCATAAAGGGTAATAATTTGTCCGCCCATATCGTGTTCATGACTCTTTAAATACCGATATAGCTTGTCAACTTGTTTTTTATTGAGTGTTGATTTAGTCGTTAATTTTTTCACTTGTTGGACGATAAATTCATTTACTTCATTATCGAATTCACCTGAAATAATTTTTCCGTCCCATGAAGGCATGATTATCACTCCTATAGTTTATTCCTTAGTATAACCAGATAGAAACTGACTATAAAAAACTTGCTAGCAATTCATAGGACTTCAACCTATTTTCAAAGTGATTGGTGTTGGTAATTACCATAATCTCATCTGCTTGATAGTACTCATAAAGATATTGTAATTCTGCTCCGACTTTTGACTGACTACCTATAATGGTTTTACTTCTCAGTTTCCTAATTAATTTTTTGCTGTCTTTTTCCTCGACATCATCGTCTTTTCTTTGCTCATCTTCAAGCTGCTTTTTTAAAAAGTTTTTCTACTTTTTCTGTTGTTTCTGCACATAGGATAGAAACAGTCACTATTACTTGTGGTTGTTTTTCTCCAGCTTGAGCTAACTTCAATGAGTCATTAAATGCATCATGAGCTGTTTGACTCGATGAAATGGGTGCTTGATCTAATATGCTCAATCTCATTGCATACTCCCTTCTTTCTTTTACTTCCTCTATTACATCTTCATTCTTATAAATAAGAATGTACAAATGCTTTCATGTTATAATGAGTTTATTATATCCTTTTTCAGGAGTTGATTATTTGATTAGATATAAAGAGCTTCATCACGTAAGTCTTACCGTTACTAACCTACAACGATCAAAAATATTTTATAGTGAAATCTTAGGATTTAGAGAAATCACACGTCCTGATTTTGACTTTCTTGGTGCTTGGTATGAAATAGGGCAACAACAGATTCATCTAATCGTTCTTCCATCAGCACAAACAATTCGCAATGATAAAAAATTAAGCAGCAGAGAAGGACATTTTGCTTTAAGAGTGGAGAATTACGAAGAAACTTTGCAATGGTTGAAGAAAAACAACATAGATGTATTAGAAAAACCCCATAGTAAAAGCGGGTTTGCGCAAATATTTTGCACTGACCCTGATGGTCACTTAATTGAATTTAATGTTGATCAACAAGATCTATAACGTTAATAGCCAAAAAACAAGGTAAGAGAATAATTCATCTCACCTTGTTTTTTGTGCGTGAACATCTAGGCAAACTTTTTGCTAGTAAGGAAAACTAACTTATTAATAGATAACACCCAGTAAACTTAATTATGCTCCAAACATGCTCTGAATAAATTGACGGACCACATCAGCTCCGCCAATGACTGTACCTATTGTACTTCCTAGATTAGTTAACACAACAATTAATAAAATACGAGTTACCTTATTACTCCAAAATCCCTTTAGCGTGAAAACATCTTCTGACAGGTTCTCGAAATCGCCTACTTTCGGTCTCCGAAAATACGCTTCAACAATTCCAGCAAACCAACCAGCCGCTAAAAGTGGATATAAAGAAGTAAATGGAGCAATGATTAAGGCAGTTAAGATCGTTAGAGGATGACCAAAAGCAATAGTAGCACCAATTGCTGAAAAAAGCGAATTCCAAATAATCCAACTCACTGATAAATTAACTCCGACTTCAGGATTTGCTAAAAAAGAGTAACCAATAATTCCAAGAATAATGAATGGAATAGCCCATCCAATAATCATAGGTGTTTTTGATTTTTTTGGACGTTCATTTAGAACTTCTAAGTTGTGTTCTTTTTTAATTTCTTCTTTAATACCAGGAACATGAGCAGCTCCTAAGACAGCTAGAACCTTTTTTCCTGGAGCGTCCTTTATTTTTTGAGCTAAATATTGGTCTCGCTCATCAATTAAAGGTACTTTTAACTTTGGAAAAGACTCTGTTAATTCATCAAGCATCGAATGTAGCATATCTTGAGATTTCATTTTTTCCAGTTCTTCTTCAGTAATGTCCTCTTTATTAAAAACACTATATATAATTTGCATTAGAAGCTTAGCTCTTCCGCTCAGTCCGATACCATGCCAAATCCGCGTAAAAGTAATTTGAATATTTCTATCGGCTAGAACCAAATCTGCGTTTATCTCCTTTGCCGATTCAATTCCTTGAATCATTTCTTGTCCTGGCTTAATATCAAATTGCTTTGCCATTCGCTTTTGAAAAGAAGAGATAAGAAGATTCATTAAAAGAAGAGTTGCCTTTTTCTCTTTTATCACCTTAAAAATATCCATATCCTTCCATTTATTGCTATCCGTAATAGATTGATACCTTTGCTCGTCCAATTCAATACAAACGGAGTCGGGTCTTTCCGCCTCAATCACTTCTTTTACTTGTTCTGCACTTTTCTTCGATACGTGTGCTGTACCAATTAAAATAATTTCTTTATCGCCTATATTCATTCTCGTAATGTTTTCTTCTGACATAAAATACCTTCCTTAGACAGATTCTTTATCACACTAACCATATAACTTATACAATCATGAGCTAAAACAATAACAATTTCAATGAAATTGTATCGATATACTTAAATTATACACTATATACCTTTAGTTTTTATAGATTCTAAATTTTAACTTTAAATGATATGAATGCTTGCTGAATAATAATATACGTTTATACAAATAGTAAGAATTGAAAAAAGGATTCGGAGGGAAAAAATGATTAAACAACGAGCAATAGAAATTTCAGAGTCACCTGTTATGGCAAATGTTACTTATAACGATATTCCTGTATACATCCAGATGGTAAGTGATAAAGATGAGACAGCGAGAATCTTTCCAATCGATGATCCACAGGATGAAAAAGAAGTCAATCTTTCTAGTTTGATTGAACATTAATCCATAACAAACAGAGGCTACTGAAAAGGTCAGTTTTCCCTTTCAGTAGCCTCAAAAAATCTTTTAAAGGTCGATTGTTGCCTTTTTCAATACCCCCATAAAAAAGTGAGTAGTGATCTCATAAGTGACTAAGTGTTTTCATTGATTTGCTTAATCTCTTCATCAGCAAAGTATTCATTGGCTTTTTCTAGTTCTTTGTGCTCATCGACCGAATCACCCGGATATCGATCGATTGTATTCGAAGGATGATAAGGATCTAATTCTGTGCGAACCCCAATTTCTCCACCGGTATTTGCTTGAGTTGGCATGTCGAATGTTTTTTTCTTTTTATTGTTCATAAAAATCACCCCTATAGATAGCATTTCTCTATAGCAGGTTTTCATACATATATTGTTATTAGTCGATCCCAATTATTCAGTTTCTTGTTTCTAAAAATCTCCTTCTGTTGGAATATAGTATTTGTAGCTTGATGCCCACCTCAAAGATTTCACGAACTCGTTGCCAAACTTCAACAACTATTTTTTTAATGGTGATTGCCGTCCAATAGATCGCTTACTCTCCGAATTTAATTAGTTATATTTCGGTCAAAATCAAGAAACCTCGAAGAAAGTTGATCATTTTTCTTTGCCTTTCATTGAAACGAGAACATACATTCCCGTATAATAATAAGAGGGGGCGAGTAATTGATGTTAAATAAAGCTGATGAAGAATTAATAACAAATTTTATATATTTACCTTTAGTTAGAAAAGTGTTTGAACGTGATATGGAAAAGTTAAAAACAGCTGAATTAAAATTCACCACACCTTACCTATCTTTAGTTGAAAGGACAATCATGAAAGTAGGAATTGATTTAGGAAAAGTTAAAAAGCAACTGTCTAAGAAGGGAATTTACGTGTACGACCAAGGCCAAAGTGAAGGCTTATGTTTATATTTAATTGTGATCAGAGGATATCGTCGTGAAAAAAGCCTTTTTCCTCATTTAATGAAGCAGACCGTTGAAACTTACATAAACGAATATTTGAACTTATTTGAAAAACCAAAGAATGAACAATAAAGCACCATTATGACTTTGACATTAGACAGAAAATGCGTAAATCTATCCTCTCTTAGCGTTTTATTGTGCGGGCCTAAAGAGGCACTATAGTGAGTTTCAATCCTTAGCTCCTACAATCAGAATAAAGATTGAAAAAGAGAATTCGATTATGAATTCTCTCCTAATTGACTATTGTTGATCTGGGCTATCAAGTTGACCCTGTTCATTCAAATAGTGGTTTTCTGTCGTTGCAAAGTTTACCGATATTAAACTTTCATCAGGATCTAATCCAAATAAATCCTTTTGATCCTTTTTTGAACGTTCATTACTTAATTTGTTTTTATCCATCTTCATGATTCATTCCTCCTTTTTCATTACTATTACCTAACGCTAGCTCATTAACTCCTGCTTGGTTATTTAAATTCACCTCTGCATCCATCCTTTCACCTGTCCTGTTTTACTAACATAATACTCCCAGGGTTGATCAGGGTAATCAAATGTATAAAATTTGGAAATTAATTATTTTGCTAATACTTTCTTCCCCATTACTCGAAAAGGATATTTACCCTCACAAGTAGCCTTTATCCGGATACCTTTGGACAAAAATTAGTAGCATTGAAGAACGTATTACAAATGAAGAGGCCACCTACTCTTTGGCATGATCCTACGACGAAAGAGTGCTTCTTTACCAACAAGAAACGGCTCCCCCTATACCACGAAGACAGAATGAAGTTTGGTCTATGATATAAAAACGGAAAACTTATGAATATTTATCATGATGGACAACACCCAAAATGGTTTATTTTGTCTATTTTACTTTTCATAGTTTCAACAGTGAAACGATTGAAATAGCGTTTGACTCATGGCCTCATATTGACATAAACTTCACTGTATATTATATTCAATTAATAAATAGTATAGTTATTAAAGTTATTTTACATAGGAGGCTTATATGGATTTATATGAAGAATTGTTTTTCTCCTTAAAAAAGGTACATGAACAAACGATCGCAATAATGCAGTCAAAAGAGGATAGTGTTCTACCAAAAGGTCAGATGTTCTTATTATTTAAGATTAATAGAAGTGAAAAGATGAAAACAACTGATATTTCGCAGTTTTTCGGCATTACTCCTGGAGCAGCAACCTCAATAGCTGATAAGCTTGAGCAGCTAGAATTTATTCAGCGTCATAGAGCTGAAAAAGATCGCAGAGTTGTTTATATCACCTTAACTGAAAAAGGAAAAGAATTTGTCAATAAGAAAAAGGAAGAATTTAAAAATCGCTTTACAGAATTATTAGGTGATTTTCCAAAAGGAGAAATCCAGGAAACGATTCAATCATTAAATAAGATTGCAATGGCATTACAAAAAAAACAATGACGAAAGAGGGAACAAGGAGGTGTTGATTTGGAGCATTTAGATAAAAAGACTAAGATCACAATTATGATAGCAGTCATGTCTGCCCTCTTATTTTCCGCGTTAAATATGACAATTGTTGGGACCTCCCTCCCGAAAATTATCGCAAGCATTGGTGGGATGGACTACTATAGCTGGGTATTCACGGTTTATATGCTTACCGCTAGTATTACGTCAATTTTAGTTGGAAAACTATCGGATATTTATGGTCGGAAAGTCTTTATTTTAATTGGAATCGCTGTATTCATGGTTGGTGGATTGCTAAGTGGCTTTTCACAAACGATTATTCAACTGATTATCTTCCGTGGAATTCAAGGGTTCGGTGGCGGTATGATTATGTCGTCGGCATTCACAACGATCGGGGATCTCTTTTCTCCTCGTGAGCGTGGACGGTGGCAAGGGTTAATGGGGGCTGTATTTGGTCTCTCAAGTTTATTTGGGCCAACATTAGGTGGATTTATTGTTGATAATATGGATTGGTCATGGGTATTTTGGATCTTCCTCCCTATAGGATTTTTTGCGTTTTTCATGATTTATAAGCTTTACCCGCAGGCTGAGAGAAGAGAGAAAGAAAAAATTGATTTCTTAGGTTCCTTTGTATTATCGATTACGATTTTATCGTTACTGCTTGGTTTCAGCCTAGCTGGCAATGATTATTCATGGGGATCCTTTCAAGTAATTGGCTTATTTGCTATCTTTTTTGGATCCCTTATTTTGTTTATCATCATAGAAAATCGAGTTGAAAGTCCTGTTGTTCCACTTGGATTGTTTAAAAACAGTATTGTCTCTGTTTCAAACATTGCCTCCTTTCTTTCAGGAGCTGGGATGTTTGGTGTCATTATGTATGTTCCCTTTTATATTCAAGGCGTCTTAGGTAGATCAGCAACACTTTCAGGATTAACAGAAATGGCGATGACGACCTCGATGGTGATGATTAGTGCGGTTGCCGGACAATTAATTACGAAAACAGGAAAATACAAGCTAATGGGGTTAGTTGGCTTTGCAACGTTGTCTCTAGGACTCTTTTTAAATTCATTGCTTACACCCGAAAGCTCTCTACTAACAATGGTTTTCAACCTAGTTATTTGCGGGATTGGACTTGGATTAACGATGCCCATCTTTACGTTAACTGTTCAAAATGCGGTCGAACACAAATATTTAGGAGTAGCGACTGCAACCTCGCAACTTTCTAGACAGATGGGCGGTACCGTCGGGGTGGCTATTCTAGGTGCTACCTTAAATAGTAGAATGTCCGCTGAATTAGAGAGAGCTAAGTTGCCTCCTGAGTTAGTAAATGGCTCTTTAGAAGGAGCGAGTGACTTACAAAATCCAAGCTTACTAATGGATCCCCATGCCATTGAAGCGATTCAATCTCAGTTACCCGAACAAATGCAGCCCATGTTTGAGCAGCTATTGTTAGTCTTACAAAATGCTTTAAATGCATCGCTAACAGGAGTCTTTTTCTTTGCTTCGATGACGGTAGCACTTGCCTTTATTGTCACATTATTTCTGAAAGAGATACCTTTACGAGAGTCCAATGAGCCAACAATAGTGAAAGAGCAGGAATAATAATATTTAATATAAGCAAAGACCGCTTCCTAAACGAAAGCGGTCTTTGCTACGCCTTTCCATCAGATCCTTTATTAAATCTCAATAATAATAGGAACAATCATTGGCTTTTTCTTCGTGTGTGTATATAAATATTGTCCAACTGTTTTTTTAATATGTTGTTTTATGATTTTCCATTGATTTCTATTCTCTTCATGAAGATCGGTAACTGTTTTTGTAATGAGACGATTGACCTCTTTTTTGAGGTCTTCATAATCTTGATACACAAATCCACGAGTGATGGTGTCAGGACCAGAAATCATTTTTTTATCCGTTTTACTCATCGTTAGAACGATCACGATCATGCCATCCTCTGAAAGTTGTTTACGGTCACGTAACACCATTTCCCCAACATCACCGACACCTACTCCATCCACGTAAGTATTCCCTGTAGGTATTTTGCGAGTTTGACGGGCTGTGGCATCCTTAATATCGACTCCATCTCCATTGTTTAAGATAAATGTGTTCCCTTGCTCTACTCCAACAGATTCAGCCAACAATTGGTGGTGGTGTAGCATTCTATATTCACCATGAATTGGAATAAAATACTTCGGTTTCATTAATGTAAGCATCAGTTTCAAATCCTCTTGATAGCCATGACCGGAAACGTGCATCCCTGATGTACTTCCTGAACCATAAATCACATGAGCTCCAAGTGTAAATAAATTGTCTACAATTCGAGTTACATTCCGTTCATTCCCTGGTATTGGACCAGCTGCAAAGATAACCGTATCGCCAGCTAAAATGTCCACTCCCCGGAAGTTTCCAGCCGACAACCGTGCAAGTGCAGCCATTGGTTCTCCTTGACTACCTGTGCATAAAATAGCGACTTTCTCAGGAGCCATGTCATTGATTTCTTGTTGATCAATTAACATCCCTTCAGGAACCGTTAAATACCCACGTTTCATGGCAACATCTACAACATTCACCATACTTCTTCCAAGCAAGGCAAGCTTTCGATTTGTTTTTCTTGCTGCATCGACAACTTGCTGAACGCGACTAATATTGGAAGCGAAGGTCGAAAGAATGACTTTTCGTTCTGCCTTCATGAAAGCCTCTTCAACATGTTCACCTACTATTTGTTCTGTTGGGGTTGAACCCGGACGTTCTGCGTTGGTACTCTCAGACAATAGAAGTAATACACCTTCTTTGCCGATATCTGCCATTTTATGAATATCCGAATGTTCATTATTTGCCGGAGTTAAATCAAATTTAAAATCGCCAGTATGTACAATATTACCTTCCGGTGTGTGAAAGACAATCCCCAAGCAATCAGGAATACTATGGGTTACTTTAAAAAAGTCGACACTTATTTCGTCAAATCTCAAGTTAGAGTTTGAATTAATTTCAACTAGTTTGGTCTCCCTCAAAAGTTTATGTTCTTTTAATTTTAATTCAATTAACCCAAGTGTGAAACGGGTAGCATAAACGGGTACATTTAATTTTTTTAAGAAGAATGGAATCCCACCTATATGATCTTCATGTCCATGTGTAACAATTAAAGCCCGAACTTTATCTTTATTTTCTACTAAATAAGTTACATCAGGAATAATCAGGTCAATCCCTAATAAATTTTCATCCGGAAATTTATTACCACAGTCAATAATTAAAATTTCATTTGCATATTCAATTACATACATATTTTTACCAATTTCATTTAATCCACCTAAGGCAAATATCGATAAATCACTCAAGTTTAACATCCTCCCTCTTAAAATAATAATAATAGTGTACCCTTTTGTTGAATTGTTTATAAGAATTTGAATGCCAGATTTCTTACTTCAGATTATTTTCCGGTTAAGAAGAATGTTGTTCATCTAATTACGTTATAGAAGTTTCCCTGTTATTGGTTATTCTGATCAAGGAGATAATTAGTCGCACAGCAAAAATTTAATGGCCATTGATTGAAGTAAAGAAAAAATAAGGGATACAGTACAGATCAAATGGTAAATGAATGCCCAATTTTTTGGATAGCGGCCTGATTTTGTATTTCAAATAACCTTTAAACACCAGAAAACGATCAGCGAAAGCATTACCAATGCAACATACAAGATAAATAATAATCTAGACTTTTAAAGGTCGTTTCACAATCACAAAAGGTAATAACAATAGACCAATAAAAGTCATAATAGATAAAACTAAACTCTCTTGTTTACTGTTCACCGAAATAAAACACCTACAGTTTGTTAGGAGACCTACAGAGAAAGATTTTTTTGTCGCTCTAATATGGTGCCTATATCGTTATGGAGTCATACATTGGATTCACTATCAGAAATAATCTTAATGATAACCAAGAAACAAAAGGTCAGTTTCATTTAATCACTACAGCAAAGAAAAACTTCTCATCAGGTCATAAAACTAATGAGAAATTTTATCATTCATTAACATCAGGTAAACGGTAATTTATTGAAGTTTCAAGTTCATTTATTGTTTTTTTATACAGAATGGCTTTGATATGAGGAAGGAGAAAAGTATACTTGCCTTTAGCCTTTCTCTGCGTATTGCCAATCTATCTTCTTTCCTCTTTTACAACTTTTATATTTGCTACTTTTCATTATGTATGTTTAATTGCTAATCAAAGAAATTCACTTTTTTCAAAGGAATTGACGTTAGCTCCTCTTTTACGTTTTACTTTATATCGATCATAATAAAATCAGCATAACCTCCCAACTATATTCTTCGTAAATTTTCTATAAGCGGATTACATATTTTGTTCATATGTACTTTCGTAAGTCATATACTCCTTTAATTAATACTTGTTTCTCATATATACAACCTACTTCAAATCCAGAGAAAGGGATTTTTTGATACCCAAGTTTCATACAAAGTATAAAGCTAGCTTACACTTTTATTTTTGCTTTTATTTTTGGATGGTTTTAAAATGCGAGATTTCGGCAATAGCACAAAAGAGGAGTGATTATTATTAGTAGCCTAACAAAAAGTAGAAAGGGATTGTTAGAACAATACCAGTATACGAGGAACTTAACACTAAAAATCGTTGAACCATTAGAAATCGAGGACTTCGGAATTCAGGCGATGGCAGATGTGAGTCCACCCAAGTGGCATCTAGCCCACACAACTTGGTTTTTTGAGGACTTTATATTAATGGATTATAAACCTGGTCATAACCATTTTTTAAAAGATGCACGTAACCTGTTTAATTCCTATTATGAAACATTAAGTAAGCCTTTCCCGAGATCAAAAAGAGGGCTTATTTCCCGTCCGACTGTAAAAGAAGTGTTAGATTACCGGCGTGCAGTCGACACAGAAATTATTACCCTTTTAACTCAAAGTGATGAGCTAGATGAAAAGTTCCTTTCTTTGATTCAATTAGGAATTCACCATGAGCAGCAGCATCAAGAGCTTTTAATTACTGATCTTAAATTTAATTTTTCAATCAATCCTTTAAAGCCAGTCTATAAAAAAGACATTGAGCATCTACCTGAACATTCGTCATTACCCTCATTAAAATGGACTTATTTCCAAGAGGGCCTCACTACGATTGGAACCAATAATAAGGATTTTTCTTTTGATAATGAGCAACCGGCGCATAAGCACTACCTGTACCCGTATGCAATCGCTAACAGGCCAGTAACAAATGGTGAATATATAGAATTTATCGAAAAAGAAGGATATAAGACACCAGATTACTGGCTTTCTGACGGCTGGGCAACTGTTAATGAAAAAAACTGGCAAGCGCCACTTTATTGGGAATACATCGACGGTACCTGGTATCAATTTACACTCTCTGGATTGAAACCAGTTGAAAAGAATCAACCTATAACTCATATTAGCTTTTATGAAGCCGATGCCTATGCAAGGTGGGCTGGATATCGCCTTCCGACCGAACAAGAGTGGGAACATGCTTTTCGAAATGAACCAGTTGAAGGGAAATTTCTAGAAAATCTTCTTTTAAATGAGAGTTATGAATATGCTAAAACAATCTTTGGCACAGTCTGGGAATGGACATGTAGTCCTTATACACCTTATCCGCAAAGTGCCAGACTAGAAGGTGCATTAGGAGAATACAATGCGAAATTTATGAGTAACCAAATGGTATTACGCGGTGGATCGAGTGCAACACCTCGTAACCATATTCGATTAAACTACCGTAATTTCTTCCACCCCGATAAAAGGTGGCAGTTCAGCGGAATTCGTTTAGCCAAGGAGGAAAAGTAATATGACGCAAACAGTCCATGCCATTACGGACATGAATCCGTCCCTCTTCTCTTTAAAAGAAGAGGTCTTGACGGGCTTGAGACAAAATCAAAAGCAATTACATCCGAAGCTGTTTTACGATGAAAATGGAAGCAGGCTTTTTAATCAAATCACCACATTGCCTGAATATTACTTAACTCGCGCTGAAAAAGAGATCCTTACAACTTTTCACGCTGACATTTGTGCTTTTATTGGTCATAACACACCCTTAATTGAGTTAGGCTGCGGCAGCGAAGAAAAAATTCAACTTATTTTAGAATCTTTAAAAGAAGGAAACCGTTATATTCCGATTGACATTTCACAAGAAGCTTTACAGTGCACAGTTGAAAAATTATTAGACGCCTACCCTCTATTGGATGTAAATGCAATCCGCGCCGATTACACACAGGCATTATCGTTTTTATGTCAAGGCACTGAAGAAAAGAAAGTGGTTTTATTCCTTGGATCAACAATCGGAAACTTTGACGAAAACGACAGAAACGAGTTTTTGCAGCAATTGGCTCAAAATTTAAACCCCGATGATGGATTAATCATTGGCATTGACTTAAAGAAATCACCAACATTATTAGAAGCAGCTTATAACGATTCAGCAGGCATTACTGCCGCATTTAATAAAAACCTTTTAGATCGAATCAATCGTGAGCTCAATGCCAACTTCCAAGTGGAAAATTTCGCTCATCATGCTTTTTTCAACAATGAAAAAAGCCGAATCGAAATGCACCTCGTTAGTAAGACGGCCCAAGAGGTATCAATCGATGAAGAAATCTTTTCATTTGATCGTGGAGAAACCATTCATACAGAGAATTCATATAAGTTTGACCTTGAAGATTTCCAACAAACATTAAATAAAGCTGGCCTTGGCTTTCAAAAAGCTTGGAGTGATCAACACAATCATTTTGCCTTAACTTATATCGAACCTTTGAAAGGATGATAACTAGTATGAGAGCTCTATTATTAAATTGTTCATTAAAACCAAGTGAAGAACCGTCTCACACAAGCGCTCTTTTGCAAAAAGCAGTAGAATGGCTAGAAAAAGAGAATATTGGAACTGAGGAGATCCGCATAGCTGATTACCAAATTACTCCTGGTATGAAACCTGATATGGGCGATGGTGATGAATGGCCAAAAATCATGAACAAAGTTCTTTCTTCTGATATTCTTATTATAGGAACACCGATCTGGATCGGTGAAAAAAGCAGTATATCCACGCTCGTAATGGAGCGATTATATGCTTCAAGTGGGGAGAAAAATGAAAAGGGCCAAGCAATTTATTATAATAAGGTTGCAGGTGCTGTCGTTACAGGCAACGAAGATGGAGCCAAAGATTCAGCAAAATCGCTATTGTATGGTCTCCAGCATATCGGGTTTACGATCCCTCCCAACGTTGATGCTTATTGGGTTGGTGAAGCCGGTCCCGGACCTTCTTATATGGAAGGCGGGAAAGATAACGAATTCACACAAAAAAATACAAAGATGATGACCTACAATTTAGCATACTTTGCTAGAATTCTTAAAGCACATCCGATTCCAGCCAAAGGAAATACATAATAGGGATATTTCAATAAATCATCACTACCATTCTTCCAATTATTATCGAAAGACCTGGAATAATTGTATTCCAGGTCTTATTTGACGAATAGTTTTGTTTCTCAATGTTATGAATGACATTGAGATTCGTACAAATTTTTACTTTTACTGTAAGATAAGTGGGAAGATTTTGAAGTAGGTCTTCGTCAACTTCTTCCTTTATTTCAGTAACATGAGAATCAAAACTCCCCCTTAACCCATATCTTTGTATGAAACGATGGATAGGCTTCTTCTAATCGTAGTTCATTGTTGTTTTCATCGAAAAAGCGAGTATTTTCTTCGAACATGATTCGATAACCTTCTATTTTTTCAGGTCTTATAAAATGTTGTTTTTCTTCTTCCGTTAAATAATCATTAACCATAACAACAAATTCATTCTCATCTAAACTAACCATTTGTCCTTCTATTTTTCATACTATGGCAACTTGGGCATTTAATGGTCAAATCTTGTTGCTTCCAACAATGCAATGCTTAATTTCTAACAAATACGAGTAAATTAATCTAGTATTAAAAGATAATTTGTATTGGGAAAGATGATCGACCAATTCTATGTACTCCTTTTTTTGTTTGCCATTTAAGGCGTTTCCTAAAGCTTTTCGAATTAGGTCAAAACAAACTACTTACTACAAACTTTCTATCATTATATATTGAGTAATATCAAAAATATTTAGGCTGTTCTTCACAAATTCAATTGGATCAAGAATAACATAAATGATTGCTTCTAATTTATGCTATTTTAGTGAAATAGGCATACACAATTTCTTTTTTCGTTGGGTTTGTTTTAAACGATTCAGGTTTTTTTTCGCGAGTAAGACTGATAGAAAGCCTGTTTCCTTTCTTTTGATATTATGCCATAGCATATTGAAAACTTCCTTTTAACACGCTTTATGAATTCTTACCGAAGTGTAATTTAGGTTGTAATAAAGTTTTGGTACCTAATTTTGATTAGTTTACGACAAAAACAATAAAAAGTTATATTTATTATCAAATTGACACACTTTAATATTGTTCTACATCTAAGATTTAACTCGGAAATAAGGAGATGGAAATCATGAAAAAAGGTGCCATACAACAGCAAATTTATATTTGTATCATGCTTCTCTTGCTTCTCTTCACTTGTACATATACAAATGTTTATGCTCAAGAATCGCAGCTTTCGGAAGCGCCGATTTTTATTGATGGTGAGGCAGTAAATACAAGGTTTATTATGAGAGAGGGACATTTACTTGTACCAGCTATCTTTTTGAAGCATACAGGTACTTTAGTGGATTGGAACGAGGAATATCGTTCGGTTGTATTCCAATCAAAAGAACGAATGTTTGCACTACCAGTAGAAAAAGACTTTACAGATGACTTCGACAGAGTCACGGGCACATGGAAAAGAGGTTCTCTTTCAACGGAAACGATTGAATTTAATGGGGAACCATTTATTCCGTTAATTGATGTAGTTAAAAAATTAGGTATGAATGTAAAATATGATCCAAAAGTAAAAAGAACATTTATTACGACTAATATTCACATACAGCCTAATGAATTGAACAAAGTGGATACATCATCTATGCTTGTTGCTTTAACTTTTGATGACGGCCCAGAAAACCATTATACCCCTATGATTCTTGATATCCTAAAAGAAAAAGGAGTACCGGCAACGTTTTTTGTTGTTGGTCGGGAAATTACCACTTACCCAGAGATAATGAAGCGTATAGTTAATGAAGGTCACGGCATTGGAAACCACACATGGCATCATCCAGATCTAAGAAAAAAGTGGTCATCGAGGATACAAGAAGAAATACAATCAACCCAACAGGAATTGCAAAAGGTTGTTGGAAAAAAACCGGATTTATTTAGACCTCCTTATGGTGCGATGACCAAAGCCGATAAGGTCATTTTAAATAAAATGGGAATGCGGAACATTTTGTGGTCTGTTGATACTCTAGATTGGAGTGGACTACCTGCAGATGATATTCTGGAGATAGTTAACCGCGATATTTCTCCTGGAGGGATTATCTTACAACACAATTTCCAATATGGTCGACTTTTAGACGGATCAGTAGAGGCACTACCAAGAATTATTGATGACCTACAGAAAAAAGGCTATAAATTTGTAACGTTACAAACATTATTAGCTAAGCAAACTGTAGAAGAACATTCTTAGTTGTCCATAGTGATCATAATAAAAGGTTGTCAATAAAACAAGTTTACGATAATTAATCAAAGGCATGGAAACTTTATAAAGTACCCATGCCTTTGATTTATAAACTTAGCAAATGGTACAACATCTAGATGAAGCCCCGTTGGAAAATATGTTGGGGTTAAGTAACATTCACAGCGAAAGGACAATCCAAAACGCTTGTCCTTTTTTAAAACTATTTTTTATTTCTAGCTAATCGGTCTCGTACTTTTTTTAATCGGTCACGATAAGAAATAATATCTACGCGAGCTTTCTCCGCTTCAGGAGCAATTGGTCTTAATTTTTCCAACTCCCAATACTCAACAATAACATCTAATACTTGGTCAAAATACTCAAGAGGACCATAATTCGCCTCTTTTGCAATAATACTCATTCTGTCTTCAAAATCAGGCATTACTGTTCCTGGCATTTGGAAATTTCTTATAACATAACCTAAATAGTAACAATAATTTGGTTCTATTTGTAAATGGAACTTTACTACGTCTCGATAGAATGCATAGTGTAATATTTCATCTTTAGCCAATCTTCTTAAAAGAGTAGATAAATCTTTATCGTGCGGACCAGCAACTTTGGCTACGTTGTTGTAAAATACCATAGTCGCAAGTTCTTGAAGTGTTGTGTATACCATTGTTTCAAATGGGGTATGGAAATCAGGTGACCATCCACCCTCAACAGTTTGTTTGTGAAGTTCGTGTAATCGCTTAGGGTCTACGTTTCGAGTAATAATTAAATAATTTTCAAGAAGATTAGAATGTTGATCTTCTTCTGCTGTCCAAGTACGAACAAAGTCAGTGATAACAGATAAACTACCTTTAAATGTTTGTTCCAAGTGAGAAGTAAACCAAGGTAAATTCACTTCAGTAAGTAAGGCTGTTTCAACAGCGGTAATCAAACTACTAGGGAGAGTGACTTGGCTTTTATCCCATGGTAATCTTCTGAAATCTTGAGCTTTATCCCATGGTAAGAACTCGTAATAACCCCAATCTACTTTTGCAGAGCGAATTTTGTGCTCCTCATATATTTCTTTAATTTTAGCTTCTAATCGAAAATCTAAGTGGTTAGTTAACAATTTGAAAACTCCCTTACTCTATATTTCTCCTCTTTAAGGATAGCATCTATTGTGTTAGATATACATATTTTTTTTGTAGTCCTTGAAAGACCTTTGTCTTTAGTTTAAGTGAGATTATCTATTTAGTTACCATTTCAACAATATCAAATCTCAATGTGATACATATATTTCTTTCATTTGAATGAATAATAAACAAAATTGAAAATAAGTCAAAAATAGAGGCATTCCAATAGATATAAAAATATCTAAAGTTTTCAATCAAGGGCTTCGTTCTTGATTCATCGTGTGAAGCCTAACAAGTCAAGCGTCTGTTTATGCAAATAATTATGTCCACCTTAATTCGATAAGTGTGCCAAATCAAACGTTGGCTACTCAAGCACTCGCCACTCGACAGCGGAGTTGTTTACTCATAAATACTTTTCCTGAGCATTTTATATAATAATAAGGGAGAATTAATCGTTCGCCCTTTACCTTTTATACAAATGTAGTTGAGATTTAGATATAGTCAATTACAATCCTTGATATATTCCCTAAACAAGGTTAATGCTATCGCTTATTAAAAATACACGAACATATTAATATGTTTTTACAAGCCATCTTTGCAGCTTATTGATAAATTGCTCTGGGTTATCAAACATCCCCATATGAGAAGTATCTGTCATCGCCTTTGTAATTAAAGGGGTTGATGAATGAAAAGGTTTTTCTAATAAATCTTTTTTTCCTTCTAAAAAAAAGAGGGGGATTTGTGTTTGATTGACCATATTGACTTGGTCCGGACGTTCCTTCATTGCATATGTAGCTACAATTGCACCTTCAGTTGTTGTTAGTTCAGCATGCCTATAAGCTTCTTCTAAATCTTTTGGATCAGGGTAAAAGGCAAAATAAAGAGGAATTCGTTCTTTAATAAATGCATCTAAGCCTTTGGTTTTTATCGTAACAACATGTTGGTCTCGTTCTTGCTTTTCCTTCTTCGTATCAGCTACAGGAGAAGAATAGAGAAAGGCAGCCCTTTTTACGTATTCTGGATATTTTTCTACAGCTGCCATTGTAATATAACCACCAATGGAGTGACCTACCCAAGTAGCATTTTTTATTTGTAATGATGTCAGTAAACCAATTATTTTTTTCGCATAGTCATAGACCGTTTTTTCATTTGTTAACGGAGATTTCCCATGACCTGGTAAATCTATAGCAATTACATCATATTTATTTGTTAAATATGAAATAACTTGATCATATACACGGTTTGTACTTAAAAAACCGTGTATTAAAATAAGCGGTTCACCTATACCTTTACGATAATAATGTAACAAAAGAAGCCCACCTTTTACCTTTTTTCATCATCGGGAACTAATGTTTCCTGATTGTGGGGCGAACCGTGTGCTGGACCATCAACATCATTAAAGCATTTCCATTGTTGTTTAGTCCCATACCAACATCCCCTTCCCAGTTGTGTTTGTTTGAATCGTGAAAAGAGTAGTTGACCAAGCCCATCATAGTGGAGTAGTAACTATGTTTGAAAAAACAAATGCCTTTTTCAACCTTTAGTATCCTCTCTCGTAATGCGGAGTTGCAATGGCTTCACTCACTGCGCGTCTATCCGAGAAGACCACTCGGATCGACTTAAAACATTGCAATTTTATGAAGAATTTAAAACCAAATAATTTCATGTCCAAGCTAGGGGAAATACGAATATGAATGGAAGAACCGACCTCAATGGTATTTATGAAGATAGTAGGCATTATCCGAGACCTAACTCCACACTCTTATCGGCACACCATACCTCCCTTCTTATTGAAGTTGGTATAGGAATTAAAGAGATTCAACAGCGTCTCGGCCACACGTATCCACACACAATAAATTCCAATAAATGGATAGAAAAAACTTTTATTAAATTTAATGAATTAATGAGAAACTTGTTATAACCCAGATATTTTTTATTTGCTATTTTTTAGCCTTCCCCTTTCGATAAAGTTTAATGTACCAAGGGTTTTGTGATCCTTATTGCAACATTACTTTCATCTGATGGAGGAGGAAATTTGAGTGTGATTTAGTTTACTGTCATGCATTTTAGTTAATTTGATAAGGTTAAGAAGGATTCCATCATAACTATAGTCATCCTTTTTAACCCTTTTTCATTCTAACGTATGGTCAAAATGATAAAAAAAGTTCAGATGAAGACAAAAAATCCAAAAGATAACGAGTCCTTTTAAACAAGAAAAACAGCTTATTCTTTGTTATAGTCGAATGTCTAGAAGCCATTACCACAAAGAATATTATGGAATTAATTGTTAAATTTATTTTAGCAAACGTTAATTAAATTTGAAGAGGATGAAATCAAATTTGATTTCATCCTCTAAATATATTATTATTCAAGTTGTTGACTTCTAATGGGTACGTATAATAATTTCTATATTATCTATGCTTAAAAATTCTACTTTCATTCACTTTTCTCACTTTACTCAAGACTTTACGGCTTGATCTTTGGATTTGAGACATTCGCTCGTTATTCCGGCGTTCGCTTGTGTCTCTAGGGGCTGTAGCTACTAGGATCACATCATCATTTTCAAAACGTTCATGATTCCTTGTCATGTTTGAGCCCTCCTAATAATTTAATGGCAAAATCACGATATTGTTCATCTTGTCTATTCATTATAGCACCAAATACTTCATCATGTAACTGTTTCACTTTCTCTTTATTCCAGGAAGAATCAAGCGGATAATGAAAACATAAGACAAAGTCATTTGCCTTCACCGTATAATACAGTAATTGCTTATCTTCCCGATAAAAAAGATTTTTGCCTTCGTTATTATACGTTTCAACCACATACGAAGTCTTATCCGTTAAATCATAGGAATTATTTTTATGATCAAACAATCCTTCACCTTCAATTAACTTTAACTGATCGTTTTCTTTTCGATAAAGGGTTAAAGCTTTACAATTTCCATAACTCCCAATTTCGTACTGCATGTATGTACCCTCATGTTTTATAATGGGATGTCCGACCATATGATATTTAAGTGTGGCAAGGAATTTTCTCCAATTAGTAATCTCGCCGTCTTTTAATAAATCAATAAAATCAAATGTAATTTGTTTTAACCCCCATAATTCATCAGAGGCTTTGGCGTTGGTAATGATATCCTTTTCAATCGCTAGATATTGGGATCCCATTTTTAGCATTTCACTTAAATATTCTTTAATCGTATCTAACGGAGAACGAGCCAAAGATATCGATTCTAAATAATAACCTTTATACATAATGTCATACAAAAATGCCCAAATATAATCATCTATATACGTTATAGAATCCTTCTCTTTTGGCAACAAATCTTGGTCAATGACATTCTTAACAATGTCTAGGTAGAAATCAGGCTCATTCCTATGAGTTTGTTCCCACTCAAATATCCTAGTTTCCATAGGAGACCTTAACAAGCTAAAAAATTTGCTTTTCACTTGTTCTTCAACAAAGACAAGTACTTGTTTATCTGTCTGGAAAGCTTTCTCAAATTCTAAATGCGTAACGGTCCTCTGTTCATGTTCTAAGTAAGTCCCCATTTTATCTGAGACTATCAGCAAATAAATGTCACTTTCTTCTACTTTCTGCAAACATCGCTCGATCGCATCTCTTCCCCAAGGGCCAAAATTATCTTCAAATCTTAATGGATCATGACCCATTTCTTTTAATCCCGTAAACAAATCTTGTCTGATTGCATCCAGAGAACTTTGCCCTACTGAACTCAAAAAGATTTTTGTCTTGTTTGCCATGTACAATCCTCCTCCCTTCTAACGTTAAAAAATGGTTTAAAGTCAGTGTTACTCCTCTTCCTCTAACATCTCATCAACCATTGTTTTACCTTTTATTAATAACTCAGCAAACATAGTACTAGGTATATTTAAATTCGCCCCAGTAATAGCAAATGTCCGCCTCATATCTGAGTAGTCATCCAGAAATTTCTCCGTCTCTACCTTAACATTCTTTTAATAAATTTGCCTTAGGTTAGCTGGAAGAAGCCTGTTTACGCGTTCTCTTTCAAAGTAATCAAAGTACCCTCAACCGTATCTCCAAAATCCTCTATTAGAACAGCTTTTATGTCCTCTTCACTTAATATTTTAAACCATCCATCCCATCTTTCGTCATCCATTGATCCCTCTACAATTTTCTTATTACTTTCCATTTCATGTGGAAAAATTCCTCTGTGGAAGATCATCTAAATCATTCTAAAAAGCATTATTTTAACTTTTGATACATATTCAAAAAAGGGAATTATCGGTTTTTTAAATTAGTTTTGCATTCTAATACAACCACCGCTAACCTTTTCTCCTAATAACGAGGGTTTGTTCCATGTAGTCCAAAGGTTCCCCAAGGAACATTTAGACCTAACCATCTTGTTCCAAATCCCCCCCAGTTTTTGGCTTTATAAATTACTTTAAATTCCCCAATGGGAGTCTGTTTTTTATCTGTTCCAAATGAAATTCACTCAACTTATATGTAACTTCATCACCATTCCAAAGATCGCTAGGCAAATCAACCTCAAAATTGTTATCAATAACTAATTGTGCTGAGGCCAGCTGTTCTAAGCGTTGATAGATTTGATGAAAGAGTTGTGTTTCATCATCACCTTCTCGGTATGAAATTTGATAGCACCCTTGCTCAGGAGTTAGAAAGTAGAATGTTGTTCCATCATGATCATGGTTAATAAACAGTAACTGATTGGATATAGAACGAATTAAATATGGATAAGCTTCTTTGAAAACATTTTCTACCTTTCCAGTAGTTTCAAGGATCGATACTACAAATGTGGCTTGGGCTTTACGTCTAAATGGTCTACACTGCTCTTTTTCAATAAAATTTAAAACAAGTCGAATATTATCAATTGGTTCAGAAAAGTATCGAAATCCTTTCTTTGAGAATTCATCTTTCATTCCTTCAACTAACTAATTTAAAAATGAGCTATTTCTAATTCCACTCGTAGTAAATGTTTTCATGATCATTTCCTCTCACTATAAATTAATGTTTTCTCTTATTTACTCTTGTTTTCTCAAGATTTCATTTTTGACACATGAAAGGAAACGGAGGAATTTTCATAAATGTACAAATATGGTAACAGGAGGGTGTGGGGAACAGAGGAAAACATTCATTTCCCTTTAAATTCCAACCAATATAACCGCATAAGGATCTCCACATATGCCCTTGGGATTTACCCTCCCATATCACACTGGGTCTATACCCTTACATTCCTTCGTTCTATATCTCAAGGGGTGGAGGCCGATTTTTGCTCCTTTACAGGGTCGATGCCCTTATGGAAAATGAACGTCGGCTTCTCCGTGCTTCAATTGTCGTTAAATGATTCCCGAGACTAAAGAGTGATAAGATACTTTGTATTAAAAAGCTTTGAATTTGTGAGACATAGCCGTTCTCTTTATCCGACGCAGGCTGCGGCGATTTTCCTCGGAGAGAATTAGGCTAATAACTTACAGAGCCGCGATCCATCGTCATCCTATAAAACGCATCACGCTGATTATTGTTTACAAGGGTTCTTGCTTATTCTAATTACCGGTCCACTTTTTCTTACATATACCCTAAAAAGGGATTATAGGGCTAACAGATTTCTTTGAAAAACAGAAAAATGCATGTTAATTAACAGGCTAAATTTTAGGAACTCACACTACAATTAACATCGAAAAAAGGAGCTTAGAAAATATCCAAGCTCTTTAACATTTTTTATTCATTTTTCATTAAAGCATCCTTAGTGGAACAAAATTAATCCAATTCCTCTGAAGTTGCTGTTTTTTCGAGGGAATCAACTATCTAAAAGGAATGCCCTATTACTTGTTTTGAGTATTCCACTACCCTTAATTGGCTAAAAAGGGGTAGCGGTCGCGCTAAAAACGTCCATCTTTTAAACCACATCTCTCCTTAATATCCTATCAATAAAATTCTATAGAATCGATTCGACCGATAAAATAAGTTGGATGTCCTCCTTTCCCCTGAATGGTTCTGTCATCTCCCCAGGTAATTTCAAAAACAAGGGTTAATTTATCTTTCGTATCCATGGAAAGAACATACCAGGTATCAGGGGTGGCTTTCGTAAAAACGGTTTCCCACCTGGTGTAAAAAGTAAAGTCTTTCTGATCTTCCCAATTCGATGGGACCTCCTGAGCTTCACGACCTTCGTTCGGATCTATTCCCACCAACGGACTGTTAAATCCCTTCACTCGAAGCATCTTGCTAAGAGCTTCGGCTTGTTTACCTTGCTTGTCCACGGCAATAATTGCTTGATATTCGGACTGGAGTGTTCGGACTGCTAAATACTCAGCAGAATTGTCACGACCAGATTGAATATATGACCCAGCATAACTGTATAAATGGTATAGGGGCAGAATCAGAATAAGCGCCCATGCCACCAGTAAAACCGTCCTACGCATTATGTTCCATTGTCTATACTTGTCGTTTCCGGTCCAAGGCTGTATCCAATCACCAAATGCTACAGCTACAGCGACCAAGCAAAGCGGTAAAAGATAAGCGATGTATCTGGTCCATAAATAAAACTCATATTGATCATTTAATATAGGGATCACAAGAAGACTCGCGATCACGATCGCCAACAGCAGAGAACCATGACGAAACTTGATGAGCCGACGAAAGCCGTCTATCAAGCCAATGATAAAGAGAGGCATGATCAGTAAACTAATCCCATTCAACCATCCTCCCCCGTCAGGAAACGTACTTGACAAAGAATGGATAAGTTCCGTGATCATCTCTAGAATATTTTCAAAATAGCCTCCAATCGAAAATTCCTGATTTAATGCATAGTCCTTCCGCTTAACCCAAAGAAACGAGTCGAAAGGTTTTATAATATTATGTATTATCATGTTGCTGTACCCTGCAATAAAAACAATGATTGCTGTTCGATATCCAGATTCTCGATAAAAAGCTCGCCATCCAGAATGGATTGTCACATAGAAAACCACACCAAGTAAAGCGGCAATAACTGAAGGATGAGTCTGCAGGGCTATTGCCCATGTTAAACCAGCTAGAGCCCATAAAAACTGTCTCTTTTGACCGAGTGTCTTTAGGCTGATCAGCACCGCTAAGCCCAGAAAGAATGGAGTTGTGACGTTTGACCACGCCATGTGTGTGACAAATATATGCATGCTGTTAGTGGCTAAAAGCGAAGCCGCGATAATGGCGTGCAGTCGTCCGAACCAATGTCTGGCTATCCAATAAATGACAACTACGGTCGCTGCACTGAGGAGGACTACATACAATCGTGGCAAGTATACACTATATCCAAATAATTTAAATAATCCCGCCAGTACATAATTATGAAATGCCCCAATGTCATGGGACGTATTATGCAACGGCCAAATCTCACCTCTTGCAATCCGAGCGGATAATTCAACCTCTCTCCACTCATCAATGAACCGGGGGACATCATACATGTAAGGAATCCGGACGAGAAGCGCAAGAAGAAATAAAATGAAGCTAATTCTCCAATTACTTTTTCGGAATATAAAAGTTCCCTCTTTCTCTTTAGCCTGAGTAACATTAAGCTGCTTTTCCTTCATCTCAATAACTCCTCCACGCTGCTACAAACTGAGTCGTTTAAAGACTCGCTCTGGAATTGACTTTAAAATGAACATGATCATAGCCCAAAAACCAGGGACATAAATAACATCATACTTCTTGCGAATGGATTTGTGCACCCTTTTGGCCACGTCCTCCGGCTTTGCCACCAGGAACAGCCCGCTCAACCCATAGGTCATTCGAGTATCAACAAATCCGGGTTTGATGGTAGCCACATGAACTCCCGAAGCATACAAACGGTTCCGCAAGCCTTGCACATACACAGATAAGGCCCCTTTGGATGATCCGTAAATATAATTACTTTTCCGACCTCGATCACCAGCAACGGAGGTAATAACGCCAATGAAGCCGCTTCTTTCACCTTCAAAGTAACGAGCAGCCGTTTCTAACAAGGACACATAAGATGTATAATTAACATCTATCATTATTTTGGCCTTCGTGAAATCATTTTGGGCTGTTTCCTGATCGACCATATGTCCGTAGACCAATAGCATCCCGCTAAGGTTACCGGCTTCCTCCACACAGGAGGCAAAGAAGTCGGAGTGTGTATCAAAGGACTCAGCATCAATTGTTTTTACTTTGACAGGAACTTGATAGCGAATGCGGATATCAGAGGCGATCCTCTCCATTTCTACCCTATCTCTCCCCGTGAGGATCAAAGGATGTTTTTCCTTAGCATATTGATGAGCGAGTGCTTTACCGATCCCAGATGTGACTCCTACGATTAAAATATACTTCATCCGATATCCCTCACAATGTTTAACCGCCTGGCCATCGAGGACGAGAAGAGGCCGTCGGGATCGATTTTGGCCTTAATCTCTTGAAACGCGGAAAGTTCCGGATACATCATGGCAAACGTACTAGGAGTCATTAGTGAATCCTTCGCTAAATACAAGACACCCCCATAGCCAAGTACCAATTCATCTAATTCCCGTATAAACGTCAACAATCGTTCTCCACCCCTAAACGGAATATCCAAAGCCAACGTGTATCCTTTACGCGGAAAACTCAGTAAGCCATTTCCATTCTCACCAAACCTCTTCAAAACTCCTAGAAATGAGCAGCACCGTGCTCGACTTAATTTCTCCAGAAGCTTCGTAAGTCCTTGGCGACTCATTTCAAGGGGGAACACGACTTGATATTGAATAAACCCTGTTTTTCCGTATATGCGATTCCAACTTAAAATCACGTCCAACGGATAGAAGAAAGAATCATAGTCAACGAGAACCCCAGAAGTATTTTTAAAGCGCCGATAGTAAAATGAGTTGAATGCTTTGATACTATAAGGATTGAGTACAAAAGTGGGCAGGTTAAAAGGCACCTTTAGCTTTCTTCTATTTTTTAGTGAAAGAGGCTCATTATATTCCACCTGACCTTTCGAGGCATGATTTCCCAACATAAGCACTGAGCGCCCCATCGTGCGATTTCTAGATAGACAATCGATCCAGGCCACAGAGTATTGATACAGTTCGTCCGTTTCATTGAGTATGTCGATTGCTTCGTCTAGATGGGCTGCCTTTTTGTAATCAACCGAAATAAAGGACGATTCCACCTTCATTAACTTGATCCGGCTACTAAGAATGATTCCCGTGAGGCCGATTCCCCCTATTGTCGCCCGGAATAAATCCTGATTTTCTTGACGGGAACAGGTCATAATTTCACCTGAAGAAGTAAGCAGTTTTATATCAAGTATATGATTGGAGATTGATCCGTCCTTATGATGATTCTTACCGTGTACATCATTAGCTATCGCACCGCCCACCGTCACATATTTGGTTCCTGGTGTGACCGGAAGAGCATATCCACGCGGCAAAAACAATTCAATGATTTCTCTAAATGTAACCCCCGCTTCACATTCCAACACTTGTGACTGCTCGTCAAAATAGAGAAAGCGATTAAAACGGGTATTCGTGATAATACCACCTTGCTTATTTAAGGCGGTATCACCATAGCTTCGTCCCAATCCTCGAGAAATATAGTGAAACTGGTATTTGGATTGTAGGATTTCCTGTAAATCTTTATATTTTTCTGGTCTGTACATATACCCTGTATCTTTTGAAAAGTTTGCCCACCCCGATAAAGTACCTTTAACAGATCTAATCATTTAACATCGCTCCTAAAAAACCCCATAAAAAATTGGCCATACAGTTTAAAACCCAATCATTTTATCTGATTGTTAGCCTTTACATAAAACCATCTCTTCGAATTTATAAGTAAAACAGTGCTTCCAAGAATGACCCCAAACCAAAGTGTTGCAAACCTGCCCATTATCATTGCAGCTACGGCCTTAGAATGATCAATACCTAGTCCCATCATTAAACCTGTCATACTAGCTTCCGTTACCCCTAGTCCGCCTGGAAGCATTGATAACGCACCGGCAATGGAAGAAAAGGAAAAAACAAAAACAGCTTCCAAAACGCTTTGATTCAAGTCGAGTCCCCGAAGCACAAAATAAAAAGAAAGACATTCTAAAAACCAGGAAACTATACTAATCATTGTCGTATAAAGTATCGTTTTAAACCGCAGGAGCTCATTCGAGCTCTCATACAAAACTTCTAATCGGCCTGAAATCCAGCTTAAGGCGGGATATTTCTTAAATTTAATAAAAATGCCTTGAATGAATCCTTTATTTTGCACCAAAAGAATAGTTAAAAGGAGCATCAAAGAAGTAATAACTATAAACCAACCTCCGGTGGAAAATCGAGTAATGCCCCATGCAGCGAGGATAATCATAGCCAAAAGATCCGTGAGCCTTTCGGCAAACACAACCGGAGCTGTCCTGGCAATATCCACTTTCTCCGACGACTTGAGCAAAAAAGATTTCAGAACCTCTCCTGCTTTTCCGGGTGTAATGGCCATTGACATACCGCTGAGGAATATCATAAGACTATTTTTTATGGAAATCCGAATCCCTATCGTACGCAGAAATACTTCCCACTTCAAAAACCTCAACAGATACCCCAAAAACGTTAGACCAAATATTAATGCAAAGTAATTCCATTCGAAACCGGTAAAGATTTCCTGCAGAACATTGAAATCTGTCCATAACCCAAAAGCTATCAAAGCAAGCAATCCTAGCAATAAACTAATCCTTAGTTTATGCTTTATATACATTACATCCATTGTTGGTTACCCCATCATTACTGCAAAAAAGTTTTTATAAACATAACGCTAATGGTAAAGAAGATAACAGTCAGCAGAATATGCTTATCCTCAAGCAGAACCCTTTCCGGACTCCCCCCCTTTTGTCTCATGTGAACTAGATATAAATAGCGGAAAATGCCATAGATAACAAATGGAATCGTCCACATCATATATGCATTCTCATCTGTGTTCGCTGTATAAAGAGAATAAGTAATAATTGTAGCAGCGGTAACAATCGAAATCAGCTGATCCAAAAATTCTAATGAGTAATGCTCCATAACTTTTCTTTGCCTAGCTTTATCGCCGTTTAACAATTTCAATTCGTGCCTTCTTTTGCCCAATGCAAGAAACAATGCAAGCAGCATGGTACAGAGGATAAACCAGGAAGTCACGCCGACATCGACAACTACGGCACCTGAGAAACCACGGAGGACAAACCCTACAGCGATAACCATGACATCAATTATCACAACATGCTTTAGCCAAATGCAATAAAGGATGTTTTTGGCCAAGTAGAATAAAAGAATGCCGGCAAATAAAGGAGTGATCCAGTAAGCCGTAATTAAGGCTAAAACCAATAAAAGAATCCCGAATGAAATAGCAGTCCGGATGCTCAGTGCCCCGGATGCGATTGGACGCTTTGATTTTTCCGGGTGCAGCCGGTCTTTTTCCACGTCCATAATATCGTTAATTATGTACACTGTGCTGGCAGTAAAGGCAAAACAGAAAAAAGCCGTAATGGTCATGACCATCATCTCGGTTTCCAGGAATTTTTCCGAGAAGACCGGTGCAGCAAAAATAAGCAGGCACTTTGTCCACTGCTTCGGCCTAAGCTGGGCAATCAACGGTTTCAGTTATGTGCCCCTCCTTTCATCTGTGAACATGCTTAATTTATTCGAATACTAATATTCCCTTCCCTTACAAGAATATTCATTATTCGTATTAGACAAGTCGTGACCAAAGTTGAAATGAAATATTGGATTGCCAAATACTTACCCCATTTTTTATTTAATTAAGAGAATCAACAAAGCAATAATTTAACATCTTTCCGAAAGAAGTCTCCCTTATTATTTAGGATAGGATAAATTGATTGTATTCTTTTTTAAAATTTCCAATCGTTTAAAATAAAGATCAACAAAATCCCTTATAGTACGAAACTTTTAAAGTAATGCATTTGAAATTAGGATAATGAATTGAAGGTAATTTCGATTTGAAAATTAGGGGGGATAAATATATTAATTGAATTATTGGATTCATAATAGACGGATTTCTATGTGATGAAATCCAAAAGTTGAAAAAGATTGGACGGCAAGTGAGTGTGATACTTATAAATGGTTCATTTTATCATTCCCCGACAGAAGACTCCCTCTTCAAGCGCGGGAAGGACTTTAACCCTGCGGTAAGGGGGAGATGAATGGCGATTGGTGTTAGCCAAAACGAATCTCATTATGCCATAATAGGAACGTACGTTCTTTGTGAAGCGAGGCGAAATCACGGTAGTAAAAAAAGCTTTTAAGTTTCGTATCTTCCCGAACGAAAGACAGCTCGAATTAATAAACAAGACTATGGGTTGTTCGAGATTTGTGTTTAACTTCTTTCGACTAATACTGTGGTTGATATGGACTTTGTTAAAAGTGTTATCAATAATTGGAACACTATGTCCAATCCGCAAATTCTTACGTAGTGGCATCATGCCTGGCAATAATGTTAGCGTCCACTTAACATAACAGGAGGTATGAAAATGTTTTCTGTATCACTAGAATTACCAGAATTTAAAGTTGTTAAACAAGTATTTCATGAAGAGTTTTTTCACCTTTATTTTGTAAAGAAATCAAGAGAAGAGCGTTACCCATACTGTCGTTATCTTACTGATCATGTCCATGACAGGCGTACACGAAAAGTACGTGACCTAAAGGTGTTAGAAAAGCCACTCTATCTGTTTGTTCAAGTCAATTATTATCGTTGTTTCAACTGTGATGAGGTGTTCACCCAAACATTTGATTCCATTCAACCTAACAATCATCAAACAACCCGTTACAGAGACTGTCTTTATGAGCAATGTCTTGGGTTAGCCATTCAAACGGTAAGTGACACCCTCAAAAAAAGTGGGCTACCATAAGTCTAGCTACCTCTCCCTCCTTTAGACTCCACTTCACGATAGACATCCTTGCCTCCGCTAACAGTTCCTACTGCCAAGTCTGTAGTGGACTTTCACCACAAAGTTATTAGATATGCTGGACACAATAAATAAGCTGATCCCTGTAGAATACACCCTGCTCAATAACAGACACGAAAGAGCAAAAAGCCATTTAGATTCTACATTTGATCAGTTAAAAGAAACTTCAATTGTTAGGAACTGAATTTTCTGCATTTATATAACCTGATCCATATATATTAGGATCTCTATCTGTCCATAAATCCGTCCCACTTTTTAATAAATCTTTTACCTCTTTCGGAGTTGCATTTGGGTTATTTTGTAAAATTAATGCTGCTATTCCTGCACAAATAGGTGTTGCCATGGATGTTCCTGATAAAGATAAATAGTCTGACCCCACCCGATTCCCTTTCTGAAATTTATCTAAATAAGAATTTGGAGAACGTAATGAGATAATATCTACACCCGGAGCTAAAATATCGGGTTTCACCTTTCCATATATCGTTGGACCTCTACTAGAAAAGCTTGCGACCTCATCGTCTGATCTTGTGTCTGCCGTATTTTTATCATCCAGTGCTCCAACGGTTATAACTTGTTCACTAACTCCTGGACTAGCAATCGTATTCGCTTCCGGACCTTCATTTCCAGCAGCAACACAAAACACAATTCCATTCTCCCATGCTTTCTCTACAATTTTCACCACTGGATCAGCGTTTTCATTCTCATAACGCTGTGCAGGCGATCCTAAAGACATATTAATAATGTTGATTTTCTGATCAGGATTATGATCATTATACTTTATACACCAATCCACCCCTTGCATGACTGTTTCTAATGAACCAGATCCTACCTTATTTAAGACTTTTACACCAATGACATTTGCTTCTGGTGCAGGCCCCATATAAAGCCCGGAAGAAGCTGAACCATCACCGAGAGCATCTCCTGCGCAATGCGTACCATGTCCATTATCGTCGTAGGGTTCCGTTCTGTCGTTAATAAAGTCTACAAAGTCAATAATTCTTCCTGAAAGGTCGGTGTGCGGAAAGATACCAGTATCAATAACCGCAACAGTAATTCCCTTCCCTGTAAGTGGCGTGCTATTTCTCACAATACTTTTTGCATTTGCTGATATAACAGCGGTATCTAATAAAGCTCGCACTTCATAATTTGAATATACCTTTTTAATATGGCTGCAAGTAGTTAAAACTTCTTCTAAAACTGAAGGTGTTAAATCGGCACTACAGCAAGAAATGATAGAAAACTCGTTTCTAATTTTACAACCAATGCGTTTCGTAAAAGCTTGATTCACCTCTAAGCATCCCTCTTGATAACAATTATCCTCAAATTCTATAATTACGGATAACTTTCTAGTATTCTTAAAAAGCCTTTCAAACATTTTGTGTAAAAAACAGGGCGTCCACTTGAATGGTTTATATAGATTCAGTATTTTATCACGTAAAGATTTATCTAACTTCTGAGAGTGAGACCGTACCATTTTTACCATTGAAAATCCAAACATTAGTAAACCTCCTTAAATTCTAGATATAATAATCTATGAAATTTTAAGGGGCAATGTAAAGGTTCTTGTCCACTTTCTATTAAATTATGTTTATACCTAGTGACTTGGAATTGATACCTAATAGTGAATATCACTTACTCACCAGCCCTATAGAGGGATACCGATGGCTCGTTCACCTGTGAGCCTGAATCACTTCTCCGATAAAGTTTCATCGATTTGAGCTTGTTTTGGATGAAAGCTTCTAACTTGGGGTACCGCCAACATCTGCTAAAGGGTATGAAGACTTTATTCACAGTAGCTTATCTGACTCTTCAACGACAGCTAAATATCGAGATATTTTGCATAAAGAAATAATGAAAGTAAATCAACTTAGTGATCGCGGAAAGAAAAAAGCAAATTTTCACGTTTTACGTGAAACGGCTATGTCAGCCCTCTTAACGGAAAATGGTTTTATCGATAACGACCAAGACGCTGCTTTAATGAAAGAATTATCATGGCGTCAAAAAGTGGCACAAGGGCACGTGAATGGTTTAGCGAAGGCATTTAATCTTCAGCATAAAACAAATGATTCCACAACGGTTTACAAGGTAATAGCCGGTTCTTTTAAATCAAAAGAAAATGCGGAAGAGCGAGTATCTTACTTGCACTCAAAAGGGCATTGAGTCTTTTGTCAAATCTACTACTGTTTCTGGTGAAATCCGATATCGCGTACAAGCTGGGGCTTTTTCAAGTCGAGAAAATGCAGAAAACCGTTTGCAAGAAGTCAAAAAGGCAGGAATTGAGGATGCTTTCATTGTTTTTGAAAACAACGGTTCTAATCAAGACGATCAATCTGGTTACTCTATATTAGGCGAAACTTTTCTGTCCCCAGAACAAATGAACCAGTATGTAAAAAAAATAAATCCTAACGCCATTGAGTTGAGTAATTTTTATTTAACTTTTGGAGAATATTATGGAATTAGAGGAGATATTGCCTTTGCCCAAGCTATACATGAAACAGATTTCTTTCGATTTACCGGAGTCGTACAACCGAATCAAAACAACTTTTGCGGTTTGGGAGCAACAGGACCAAATGATCCAGGTGCAAGTTTTACTACGCCAAGAGAAGGGGTACTCGCCCATATTCAACATTTATTTGCCTATGCATCTACTAAACCGTTACCAGATAAGTATCCAGTAGTTGACCCTCGCTTTGATCTAGTAAATAGAGGTTCTGCTTCTACATGGATCGCTTTAAACGGAAAATGGGCTCTTCCAGGGAACAATTATGGGCAATCCATTTTGAATCTATATGAGCGGATGATTCATTCTACTGTGCTAGAGGAAATCCTTCAAAAGATAAAATCGTAACTTCTCTGTCTACTTTTCTAGTAATCGTTCGTCTGTCTTAGTTCAGAAATTAGATTTCCGTTTACGATAGTCATATTTTACTAGATCAACCCTTCTATCTTTTAAAAATACACTCTATTAGGACAACTGCTAAAGCAATTGTTCATTTGAATCATAGAATGTGGTGAATCTAAAAAAGGAGGTTTTTTTTTGAAGCTTAAACGAATGAAAGGAGACCATTATTCGCAAGCATTAACGGCTGCAGATTATTTAAAATCAACAAAAAATAAAGCAAATCACGTAAATCAGCAAGTCTCCAATCAAAAATCTACTAATCATAGTAAAATTCAAAAGCAACTAGAGGATGAACTTAAAACATGTGATGATGCTGATTCATTTGAGGTGATCGTCCAATTAACTTGCGATCTGAAAAAGGATAAAAAAAAGGTAGAAAAGCTTCTAGGAAGCATTATTCCCGACAACCTTTTTACCTATATTAACGCTTTTTCTGCTAAACTAACAGCCAATCAAATTAAAAAACTAAGTCAGGAACAGGATGTTAAATTAATTGAACAAAATATTACCATCGTTACAAATTTGGATACAGCTAATCGATGGTTCGGGACAGAAAAAGCACGTGAGGATTTTAGCCTATCTGGTTCTGGAGTAACAATCGCTATTGTAGATACTGGAATTGATAGCGCTCATCTCGACCTAAACGATCATAAGGTGATTGGTTGGATCGACCTTATTAACGGTCATTCATCCCCATACGATGATCAAGGTCACGGTACCCATGTGGCGAGTATTGCAGCCGGACGTGGTGATGGCAACTATCGATATAAAGGAGTTGCACCCAACGCATCACTTGTTGGAGTTAAAGTATTAGACGCAAATGGATCAGGCTCTATGACACAGATTATTCAAGGTGTTGAGTGGCTAATCGATCATAAAGAACAATATAATATCCAAATCGCTAATATTAGCTTAGGCTCTACTAGGAGTTCAGATGGTAGAGACGCCTTATCCCAAGTTGTTAATGTAGCTGTTGACTATGGAATGACTGTTGTTGTAGCAGCTGGTAATTCCGGACCTAACAAATATACGATTGGGACACCTGCAGCTGCTGAAAAAGCAATCACTGTAGGTTCTATGGCTGATGTCGGGGAAATGGGGTATTTCCAAAACCTATATTCCTCTAGAGGACCCACTTCTGACGAACGAATCAAGCCAGACGTATCAGCACCCGGATATCGAATAACAGCTGCCGAAGCCAATTCAACGGATAACTATGTAGCCTATAGTGGGACTAGTATGGCCTCACCCTTTGTAGCCGGAACGATCGCGTTAATGCTACAAGCACAACCTGATTTAACCCCCGAACAACTAAAAAAGACCTTACTAGAAAGCTGTGAAGATTGGGGGAAACAAAATCATAATATTGATTATGGAGCTGGTAGACTACAAGGGTATGAGGCAATTAGATCAGCTGGTAATCTGAGAGGCAATCTCCCAACTACTCCCAACCATATTCAACGAAGTGGCCATTTACGTTCTACAAGAGACCGAGAGCTTTGGCAATATCAATTCGATTCTCTCTCTTATCCAATCTCTATAACCTTAATTCAAGAAAATGAAGCAAATGATTTTGACTTGTATGTTTATGATTCAAACGGGCGGTTAATTCGCTTTTCCAATACAACCCAAAGACAAGAAGTGGTTTCTTTTGTCCCGAGAAGCACAGATGATTACTTGATTGAAGTTTACAGCTATCGTGGGAAAGGAACCTATTATTTGGATATTAGCGGAGGATAATAGTTACTAGAGCCAAACAACCCCCAAATACCCGCCTCTTGTTGTAAGGGAGAGCTTGAAGACAATTCTCCAAGCTCTTTTCCCCATGTGAGTTAAAGTACATATATCTGCACAGTCCCTAAGTAATCTTAGTTGCTCTCTTCTATGTCTAGAACCTTCCATTTGTAGAATTGGATACTCAGTAAATTCAAAAATAGCTTCACAATGTTTAACAGTTTCTAGAAATCTATGGTAGGACATACTTTACTCCCTCACGTAGCGTTAAGTTGAAATTTTTAATTTAGAGTCTTTATTAATGTCGCTACGACAAGCATAATATTTTTTATTTACTTCCTCTATTTTTTTCTTTAACTTTTCTTCATCTAATTCAGGTTCTACATAATCTTCATATATTACCTTCTTTTGCCACTGAGACCACTTTCTACTCATCTATTCGGCCACCTCTGTCTTTTTATCTTTCTATCTACAACTTTTTCTAAAGTCTAGCTTTCTTTTTTGAATATTCTTTCTTTTATTGACATAGGAAGTTTACTTAGTCATCTTACTTTTTTTCGAAACAATTGATTAATATAACAATTACTTTTAGTTTCTTTGTAAAAATTGTTGCTATGTGTATTTTAAATTTGTTAATCAATCTTATCAATATGAATAAAAGATGGAATTGATATCGATTTGATATATATAATGGTGATTTTGAAAATTAAAAAAAGCTGAAGCTAATGTATATTGGACTTCAACTCCATTAAGAATTAATGATCGTTCAAGAAAACGCCTAGATGAGAAACTCTAGAAAGACTTCATCACCTTTAAATAAAACATCCTTACTAAACGTATCAATCATTATAATGCTCATCGCCTAGTGGTAAAATGATATCGTTCGCTATTTCTTGGGGAAAAAATCAGCAAAGAGTTATCGAGCTATGTTTTCGTACTGAATGTTTTTACTACATGGCAGAAGCTTCGCTCACAAAATAGCTTAGCTTCTATATAATCTTGATCCCTTATTCAAAGATATTTTTACCCTTGTAAAAGCCTATCAGGAACTCATAAAATAACTTTTCTGTAGGGAGTAATTGTCGTTCACTTGGTACAAGGATTCCGACTGTACGAGTTACAGATGGGTTTATAACTGGTATTTTCACAGTTGCATGAGGTACATTTTCAACTAACGTAATTTCAGGTATTAAAGTAATACCTAGTCCTGCAGATACTAACCCCTTTAACGCATCAATATCATCACCCTCGAATGATACCCTTGGCTCGAACCCAGAATGAAAACAAGCTTGAACAATGAGGTCCCTTAAAATAAAGCCTTTTGGCAATAAGATAAATAACTCATTTTGAAGTTCTTGTAGTGTTAATAATTCTCTATCAGCTAAAGGATGATTAAGAGGCAACAATGCAACGACATTCTCCGTAAATAGAATTTGACTTTTTACCTTTTTCTTCTCCTTCGGTACTGGGCCAATTAAAGCCATATTAAAATCCCCATTGACTACGCCATCAATTAGCTGACGATAGGTCGCTTGTTTAAGCTGGAATTTAGCCTTTGGATACTGCTCTCGAAATGCCACAATTGCACTCGGAAGTGTATAGACTGCCATACTAATCGGGAATGCAATACGAATCGTTCCTTTCTCTGGATCTAAGTACTCTTCTACTTCAAGGCGCGCGTTATCTAAGACATTCATTGCTTGTTTCATTCGTTCTAGAAACATTTTTCCGATTGGGGTTAGTTTCACTCTTCTCCCTTGTCTTATAAATAAATCGACTCCTAATTCCGATTCTAGATTAGCAATTTGTCTACTCACCGCTGATTGTGCAACGTGTAAAGCATCAGCTGCCTCTGTAACGTGCTCCCTTTTTGCAACTTCCATAAAATATTTGATTTGTCTTAGTTCCACCATAATCACCTTTCTTTTAATCTCATTTAGGCATGAAAATTATCTATTATCCATATTGTTCAGATTGGTTATTAATAATAAGATATACCATAACAGAAAATCTAACAATTAATCTCAACAAAATTCAACAATTGTTATAGAGCTTGTTCAAAAAGGGTGGTCTTCCCTTTTTGAACAAGCTCTAAGCAATGAGCGAAGCCACTGCAATGTTTTAAGTCGATCCGAGTGGTTTTCTCGGATAGACGCGCAGTGAGTGAAGCCATTGCAACTCCGCATTAGGAGAGAGGATACTTAAGGTTCAAAAAGGGCGATCTTCCCTTTTGAACAAGCTCTATAAGATTTTAAACCATAAATTAACTTGTAAAAGTTTGGAGGAACACATGGCTACTTTAATACAACAACATCATGCGGAGACGCAATTCGCAAAAAGTTACGTGGCGGAGGTTTATGACTTAGTAAAAAAGCGTAATCCAAATGAAAGAGAATTTCATCAGGCTGTTAAGGAAGTTTTTGATTCTTTAATACCCGTACTAGAAGAGAATCCGAAATACATGGAACATGGCATTCTTGAAAGAATTGTTGAGCCTGAACGAGTAATAAGCTTTCAAGTTCCTTGGATTGATGACCATGGAACCGTTCAAGTAAATCGTGGATTTCGTGTCCAGTTTAATAGCGCAATTGGCCCTTATAAAGGCGGACTTCGTTTCCATCCATCAGTAAATGCAAGCATTATTAAATTTCTTGGTTTTGAACAAATTTTCAAAAATTCATTAACTGGTCAGCCAATCGGAGGCGGCAAAGGTGGATCAGACTTTGACCCGAAAGGAAAGTCTGACAGAGAAATTATGTGCTTTACTCAAAGCTTTATGAGAGAACTCTCTAAATATATTGGTCCCGATATCGATGTTCCTGCTGGAGATATTGGAGTAGGTGCTCGAGAAATTGGCTATATGTTTGGACAGTATAAAAAAATACGTGGTGGTTATCAAGCTGGTGTCTTAACAGGTAAAGGCTTAGCTTATGGAGGCAGTCTTGGTAGGAAAGAAGCAACTGGATATGGAACTGTTTATTTCGTCGAAGAAATGTTACGAGATATAGGACTAGGCTTTAAAGGGAGTACAGTTGTCGTTTCAGGTTCTGGCAATGTTTCAATCTATGCTATCGAAAAAGCTCACCAGCTTGGGGCCAGAGTTGTGGCATGTAGTGATTCAAGTGGTTACATTTATGATGAGCAAGGTATTAACATTGAGACGGTTAAAAGGTTAAAAGAGGTCGAAGGTAAAAGAATTAGTGAATATGTTGTAGAACATCCCCAAGCTCAATATTACCTAGGATGCTCAGGCATTTGGTCAATTCCTTGCGATATCGCTTTACCTTGTGCAACTCAAAATGAAATCGATGAAATAGCTGCTAAACTCTTGATATCCAATGGAGTGGTTGCTGTAGGAGAAGGTGCAAATATGCCTTCGACGTTAAAAGCAATATACCAATTCCATGAAAACAAAATACTCTTTGGTCCGGCTAAGGCTGTTAATGCTGGTGGAGTCGCTGTTTCGGCATTAGAAATGGCTCAAAATAGTATGAGACTTTCTTGGACATTTGAAGAAGTTGATACTAAACTACAAGAAATAATGAAAAACATTTATAGAAGTAGCATCAAAGCTGCACAAGAGTACAATGCTCCTGGAAACCTTGTAGTTGGGGCAAATATTGTTGGATTTAAAAAAGTAGCCGACGCCATGATCTCGCAAGGAGTTATTTAGCTTTTTAGAAAAAGTAGAGCTTACTATTAGTAGTAAGCCCTATTTTTTAATGAGTTAATTAGTGAGGATCGTGATATGCAGATAACCAGCCCTTAATCTTAAAAGTGGTTTTTGCTATCCTCACTTTAATTGTCCTTCTAAATCTTTTTATCCTTCATCATAACCTTCTTAACGTGGATAGACTACACCGATATCGACAACACAATGAATATTTATGCACACATGATCCAATAAATGGAAGAACAAGCTTCCCATTCATTCAGTGAATTGATGAGAAACTTGTTCTAATTTCAAATTTTCTTGATTTCAAATGTGGTCTAATGGCTATTTTTCAGCCTTCCCCTTTTGAAGAATCTTGATGTACCAAGGATTTTACAAACCCTATTGCAGCATAGCCTTCATATCTTCTTCAACCGTAGTAATTAATTTCAGATCAAAAGCTTCTTGCAACACACCGAGTACTCCAGGTGTAATCCATTTAGGAGGCTTTGGTCCGATCCGAATATCTTTTATTCCTAAACTGAATAACCCTAGTAAAATCGCAACAGCTTTTTGTTCGAACCAAGATAAAACGATGCTAACCGGTAGTTCGTTCACTTCACAATCAAACGCTTCTGCTAATGCAAGCGCAATTTTCACTGTTGAAACAGAATTGTTACATTGGCCTAAATCGATGTAACGTGGAATTCCCGTGTCGGCAACGGTACCAAAATTATGATCATTGAATCTGAATTTACCACATGAAGTCGTTAAAATGACCGTGTCATTTGGAAGTGTCGTTGCTAATTCACGGTAGTAATTGCCACCGAGTCCTGGTGCATCACAGCCGGCGATAACAAAGAATCGTTGAATTTTTCCAGCTTTTACTGCACTGACAATCTCCGGTGCAATTCCGACCACTGTATTATGGTGAAACCCTGTTGTTAATTTTTCATCACTTTTCATATCAGCTTCTGGTAGAGAGAGCGTTTTTTCAATAAGTGGTGAGAAATCATCGTTTTCGATTTTTTCTACTCCCTCAAGACCCGCAATATCATAAGAAAAGAATCGGTCAGAATATGTTCCTTTTATTGGCATAACACAGTTGGTTGTTGCTAAAATAGCTCCAGGAAACTTTTCAAACAAACGACGTTGATCAAACCATGCTTTTCCGATGTTTCCTTTTAGATGAGCGTATTTCTTTAATTCAGGGTAACCATGCGCTGGTAGCATTTCTGAATGGGTGTAGATATTGATGCCTTTCCCCTCCGTTTGCTTTAATAATTCTTCTAGGGCAAACAGATTATGACCTGTTACAATAATCGCCTTTCCTTCGACTTTGTTCTGTGAAACGGTTACTGGTTCAGGAACTCCTAGTCTAGTTGTATGCGCTGTGTCTAACAATTCCATTACTTTTACAGATGCTGTTCCTACCTTCATCGCCATATCAATGTGTTCTTGCATATTAAAATTTGAGTTTGTTAAAGTCATGTAGAGCGCTTCATGTGTAATAGCATCAACTTCCGGGTCCGAATAGCCAAGTTGTCTGGCATGTGTCGCGTATGCTGCAATTCCCTTTAAGGCAAAAACAATTGTATCTTGTAAACTTGCAATATCTTCATTTTTTCCACAGACACCAATTATTTGGCATCCTCCAGATGGGGTTTGTTCACATTGATGACAGAACATAATAAATCTCCTCCGATTTCAAATAAATTTTTTCTCTTTATAAGATGTATTTTATATACTTGTTAATGAATTATCTGTGATATTCATCACAGTTTAGGTTTATTTTTCTCAGTCAATCTCCTTATGATTGATAGGTCCGCGCTTTTTGTGAGGTGGTGCATTTTTTTTGATGAACAGTATCGAAAAATCGATATATTTTTTTCAATAGATAAAAGTAAGATTTAGTTAAATGAAAATTCAAACTAGTAGATAACCAACATTTCAGATTTAACAATTTTATGTAAATCTTAGTTAGAATGCCAACGCCGATACCAAAAAAGCCATTGAGAATGAGATCTCAACAGCGTATTTATCTGATTTGAAGCAATGTTTTCGCTTCAAGAATTTTGTCTTCCCTTGGTGGTTCTATATCTTCTAGCACATACTCTAATCCTAGTTCCTTCCATTTATAAACACCTAGTTTATGATAAGGGAGAACCTCGACTCGTTCTACATTTTTTAAATTTGAAATAAATGCACCTAATGCTTTTAGGTCACTTGTATCATCACTTATCCCTGGTACCAAAACATGACGAATCCAAATTGGAATGTTTTTTGAAGATAGGAGTTTAGCGAACGATAAAATGTGCTCATTTTTCATTCCAGTTAACGCCTGGTGCTTGCTTGAATCCATATGCTTAATATCTAACAAAATTAAATCTGTTAATTCTAGTAATCGATCTAATTTCCTCAAAAATTCTGGGTGCTCCTGAAAACAGCCACCAGATGAATCAAAGGTCGTATGAATCCCAAGTTCTTTACATTTTGTGAACAGTTCAATTAAAAAATCAATTTGTAACAGCGGTTCGCCTCCAGAGACGGTAATTCCACCGTTGCTACTTTCGAAATATGGGAGATAATGCACCAAATCATTCATGATTTCATCAACAGACATCTCTTTCCCTTCTCCAATTTTCCAAGTGTCTGGATTATGACAATACTGACAACGCAGTAAACAGCCTTGCATAAAGACGACGTAGCGAAGCCCTGGTCCATCTACTGTCCCACATGACTCAATCGAATGTACCTTTCCAATCATAATAACCCCTCTTTTTCTATCAAAGGGAGTAACAACCCCCTGACAAATCAGGAAGGTGCATTCTCCATCTTCTTTTTATTGATAAACTATAGTGATTCGTGGAATGTCCGGTTTATGACATCAATTTGTTGGTCTCGCGTTAACTTGATAAAGTTTACGGCATAACCAGAAACACGAATGGTCAATTGTGGATACTCTTCTGGATGTTCCATCGCATCAAGTAATGTTTCACGATTGAACACATTGATGTTCAGGTGGTGACCGCCTTGTTTTGCGTAGCCATCAAGTATTCCTACTAGATTTGTAGTACGGTCTTGTTCTTCCTTGCCTAATGCTTTAGGCACAATGCTAAATGTATTCGAAATCCCATCTAGTGAATCCTCATACGGAATTTTAGCAACTGATGTAAGAGAAGCAAGAGCCCCTTTCTTGTCTCGACCATGTAGCGGATTAGCACCAGGCGCAAATGGTTCACCAGCTTTTCGACCATCAGGTGTATTTCCTGTTTTCTTTCCATAAACAACATTACTTGTAATCGTTAAAACGGACATCGTCGGAACCGCGTTTCGGTACGCTTGATGCTTTTTCAATTTATTCATGAACGTCTTCACAAGCCATACAGCGATATCATCGACTCTTTCATCGTTATTTCCGTATTTCGGGTAGTCTCCGTCGATTTCATAATCAACAGCAATACCGTTTTCATCTCGAATAATTTTTACTTTTGCATGTTTAATCGCACTTAAACTATCGGCCGTTACTGATAATCCGGCAATTCCACAAGCCATTGTACGAACAATCTCTTTATCATGCAGAGCCATTTCAATTCGCTCATAACTATATTTGTCGTGCATGTAATGGATCACATTCAATGTATTCATGTACAATCCTGCTAACCAGTCCATTACCTTATCAAATCTTTCTAATACCTCGTCATATTCTAAATAGTCTTTCGTAACAGGAGCAAATGACGGCCCGACTTGAATCTTTAACTTTTTCGTCTACTCCACCATTAATAGCATATAATAATGTTTTTGCTAGATTTGCACGAGCTCCGAAAAATTGCATTTGTTTTCCAATTTTCATGGCACTTACACAACAGGCAATTCCGTAATCATCGCCAAAATGAGCTCTCATTAAATCATCATTCTCATATTGAATCGAACTTGTTCTGATCGACATATTTGCACAATAGTCTTTGAAACTCTTCGGTAATTGATTAGACCAAAGAACGGTTAGATTAGGTTCTGGAGCAGGTCCTAAGTTGTCTAGTGTGTGCAAGAAACGGAACGAGCTCTTTGTTACTAACGGTCTCCCATCGACTCCAACACCACCGATTGATTCCGTAACCCAAGTCGGGTCCCCACTAAATAATTCATTGTAATCAGGGGTTCTTGCAAATTTAACTAGGCGTAGTTTCATCACAAAATGATCAACAAGTTCTTGCGCTTTAACTTCCGTTAATCGACCCTCTCTTACGTCTCGTTCAATATAAATATCTAAAAAGGTCGATGTCCGACCTAAGCTCATTGCTGCACCATTTTGCTCTTTAATTGCAGCAAGATAAGCGAAGTACAACCACTGAAACGCTTCTTTTGCTGTTTGCGCTGCTTCTGACAAATCAAATCCATGAGAAGCAGCCATCACTTTTAACTCGTGTAACGCTCTAATTTGTTCAAAGATTTCTTCACGATCCCGAATGACCTCATTTGACATCACACTGCTTGTTGATTCGAGATCTTTTTGTTTTTGTTCGATTAAGTAATTGATGCCATAAAGTGCTACTCTGCGATAGTCACCAATGATTCTCCCGCGACCATAGGCATCAGGTAAACCTGTGACAATTCCAGACTTTCGCGCTAATTTCATTTCTGCTGTGTACGCATCGAAAACACCTTGATTATGTGTTTTGCGGTAGTTTGAAAATGTCTCTACTACGTCAGAATCTACTTCATAACCATATGACTTACATGAATCCATTGCCATGCGAATACCACCGTATGGTTGTAAAGAGCGTTTAAAAGGCTCGTTCGTTTGTAACCCAACCACTTGTTCTAATTCTTTATCTAAATAGCCAGGGTCATGAGATACGATGCTAGATACAAGCGCCGTATCCATGTTTAAAACTCCACCATTTTCTCTTTCTTGCTTAGTCAGCTCCATTATTTGCGCCCAGAGTTTGTTTGAATTCTCTGTTGGTTCTGCCAGAAAATATTCATTTCCGTCATATAAGGTGTAGTTACGTTGAATAAAGTCGCGTACATCAATTCCCAATTGCCATTTTCCTTTTTTAAACGTTCTCCAAGACTCTTTCATGTTTAGTCCCTTCTTTCAATAAAGATCCAAATTTAGTTTTCAACGAATGTACTTTTAGTAGGTGGAAGAAAAAGCTCCACTTTTAGTCAAGTTCATTCAATAATGTAAAATGAACTTGAGTAACTAATATCACACGGCTAGATTATAGTAAGCTTACCCAACCGTGTAGAATTAGCATAAAAGATTAAAAGAATTCCTCTTACTTATAAGTTTATAGATTATGAGTAAAAACTAATGTGATAATAATCACAATTGATCATTGGAATTTTGACAATATAATGAAATTATTTTTATAGTGTGATAACCAAATCATTTTCAACGACTTTGACTGGATAGATTTTAACACTCCCTTGATCAGGAGCTTGTACAACACCGTTGACTAAAGAGATTTTCCAGTCATGAAACGGACAAAATAAAAACTCTGCACTAAAAAGTCGACCTGAAAGTTTTCCCCCTTTTGGGTGTGGACTTTTATTTTTAATAGCTCTAACATCGCCATTGGATAAACGAAATACGACAATTTCCTTTTCTCAACTTGAACGACTTGACCAATGGCAATAGGTAATTCATGAAAATTTCTAATTCGAATTTGTTTGTTGCAATCACATAGCCTCTCCTTCTTTATTCCGTAACTATTGTTACTGGTTCGGATCCGGTTCTGCTCCGAAAATTGTAACCTCATAAAGATCAGGATTTATTTTTAACATTTCTTCAATGACTCGAACACCTGCATCCCATTACCAATCAATATTAGTTTTTTCTTATTCCTATGAACCCCTCCAACTTGTGTATTCATTCACAATATATTTCTTATCCTCATTGTAGGAGATTTTCTGAGTGGAAAATGTGAGAAAGATCACATTAAGAGAAATAAATTTTCATCATTGTTTTTAAAATAAAATTATTATTTTTTCTGTAATCAAACCTCCATCTCTTCCTTTATATATACATTTTCATTTCTCTATACAATGTCAATCTATGTGCGATTATGTGACATACATCACTTAAAATTATTCATATTGTTTGTATGATTTGTTCTGTAATCAAGATTAAACAAATGAACTTCAATACTTATGGGGGAATAACAATGGCACGTATAACAGAATGGCAACCAGAGAATCAAGAGTTTTGGGGAAGAGAAGGAAAACGACATGCTAAAAGAAATTTATGGATTTCAGTACCAACACTAATGCTAGCATTATTGTCTGGCAGGTTTGGTCAGTGGTTGCAGTTCGCTTAAATGATATTGGATTTCAATTTACGGAAGAGCAATTGTTTATGTTAGCTGCGACACCAGGCTTAGTTGGTGCTTCATTACGGTTTGTTTATACATTCGCCGTAGGGAAATTTGGGGGCAGAAACTGGGTTGTCTTTTCAACAGGGATTTTATTGATCCCAACACTTGGGATTGGGTTTGCCGTACAGAATCCTGATACACCTTACTGGGTGATGATTACGCTTGCTGCTCTTTGTGGTTTAGGTGGAGGAAATTTCTCTTCGGCTTCAGCAAATATCAGTTTCTTTTTCCCGAAAAAAGAAAAAGGAACCGCTTTAGGAGTGAACGGTGGTTTAGGAAATATGGGGGTATCTGTCGTTCAGTTTGTTACACCGCTTATTATTACAGTTGGAACATTTGCTTTTATTGGCGGTGAAGCTCAGGTACTGCCAGATGGACAAGAAGTCTGGCTTCAAAATGCAGCCTTTATTTGGGTCATTCCCATTATTATAATGACCATTATCGCTTATTTTGGAATGGATAATCTTCCTACAGCTAAACAATCTGTCAAAGATCAGTTCATAATTGTAAAACGCAAACACACTTGGATTATGACCGTCTTATATGTAGCAACATTCGGTTCATTTATTGGCTACGGAGCTGCTTTTCCACTTTTATTAAGATCGCAATTTCCAGAATATATAGCATTAGCCTTTTTAGGAGCCTTTTTGGCTGCTGCATTCCGACCTGTAGGAGGTTGGGTTTCAGATAAATTTGGAGGAGCACGAGTTACTGCTTATGTTCTGGCTGCTATGAGTCTTGGAGCATTATCCGTTATCTATTTTCTTGGACAGCAACATTTTGTTGGCTTTTTACTATCATTTTTAATTCTTTTCATTGCAGCAGGTATGGGATCTGGATCAACCTTCCAAATGATTCCAATCATTTTCCCTGTTAAAGAAGCAGCTCCTGTTCTTGGGTTTACAGCAGCCTTTGCCGCTTATGGGTCTTTCTTTATCCCTAAGTTATTTGGATGGTCTACTGGAACTCCAGTAACAGCTTTATATTACTTTATTGGATTTTATATCATTTCCATTGCATTAAATTGGTTTTACTATCAACGTAAAAATGCAGAAGTTAAATGTGATCAAGCTATTAAAGGGGTTAAAAAGGCCTCATAATTTCTTCTGATCTTAGAGTCATACTCACATAAATTAAGAGTTAGAAACATGAAGCTACACAACTTGCTAAGCAGCCTGCCTTTAGACTCAAGAGGTTCTCTTGAGTCTCTTTACTTCCGCTTAAATACAGCAAGATACTCCCCATACCCCTCACTCTTTAAATTAGATTTTGGAATAAATCGAAGAGCAGCGGAGTTTATACAATAACAGCGCCCTCCCTTTACTTTAAGTCCGTCATCAAATACGTGTCCAAGATGAGAGTCTCCGTATAAACTTCGCACTTCTGTTCTGATCATCCCATAGCTATGATCGAGGCTCTCCTTAATCTGATAAGGTTGAATGGGTTTAGTAAAACTAGGCCAGCCGCATCCCGCGTCATATTGTTCCGTTGATGAAAATAAAGGTTCTCCTGTGACTAGATCGACATAAATCCCATCAAGTTTTTGATCATAGTATTCATTTTCAAACGGCTGTTCCGTTTTGTTTTTTTGTGTAACTTCATATTGTATAGCTGTGAGTTTATTTAAAAGTTTCATATCCTCTTTATCGATTTGCCAAAACCGCTTAATAAATTCGGCTCTCCCTGATTGTTTAAAAACATGAAGATAATGAAAAGGAAGTTTACGATAGTAATTTTGATGTTTTTCTTCTGCAGGGTAGAAATTTGGCGCCTGCAAAATTTCTGTGACAATAGGCATTTGCCACCTTCCACTTTTTGTTAGTCGATATTTAGATTGTTCTGCCTGTTCTTTTTGTGACTGACTATTATAATAAATTGCAGAACGAAATGCCTCCCCTCTATCTTTAAATTGCCCGTTTACATCGGTCGGATCAATGATTCTCCAATATACCTCAAGCAATTTTTTGTAAGGTAAAATCGCTGAATCGAAGTTGATCTGAATGACTAATTGATGTCCTGTATTGCCAGACGTAACCTCTTCAAAAGATGGATTTTGTAAATAACCTCCTGTATAGCCTGTCATTACTTTCTCCACTCCAGGGACCTCTATAAACGGAGGCACCATAAACCAAAAATGTCCTCCTGCAAACATGGCCACCTCATTCATTAGATCACTCCTACCATTTTAACGAATTGATGATTGTCATAACGGATTTACAATCGTTCTCAGAAAGTCCCCAAGTCTCTACATCTTTTCTTACATCATGAAGAGATCCAAATTCACGAACAAAACCATTTAACCGTGCCACTAAAGTAGAATCAATAACTTCTTGATGGGTTGGGAAACAATCCATAACCGTTTTATATGCTTTTTGAAACCGTTTCAAATAGTATTTCTGGTGCTTATCTTCAGCAAGGTAAAATGCTTTATAGGGACTAATTTCCGTTTGGATTTTTCCATTTAAATCTTTTTCCCATTTCTGTTTTAATTGATATGCTTTTTCTTTTTGTAGCTCATTGCGATAAAGAAGTAATGACATATATTGTCTTCCCCGATAACTACTAGTTTTCATTGCATTATGGTGCATCCAAAATAGGTCTAAAAGCTCCTTGAGATCAGTCATACTTGGATCGTAATCAATTTCAATTGTTTCAGTATGATCACCCATTTGACGGTAAGTAGGGTCTACCTTAGTTCCTCCTGCATAACCGACACGAGTACGAATCACTCCTGGAAGATGCCCGAACCGAGCATCTGGGCTCCAGAATCAGCCCATGCCAAATGTAACTGTTTTAATTTTAGGAACTTGCTTTGTTAATATTTTTACATCTATTTGAGGATTCATCTCTTTACCTCCTTTAAGTCATTCAATTATTATAGCTTAATCATATACCAACGTAACTACACTTTACTAAATGAACCGTTAGAGATAGGTGTAAAGCATATGCTGCTCGCTATGAAAATAAGGTGTCTCCGTAAAAACCACCTAGATATGATGCCTTCATAAATTTTGAAATCATGTATAAACAATTCTCTTAGCTCTATAACAAGAAAAACATATGCCATGATTCTCTAAGTAAGTAATTCCCCTAAAAGAAGAGTTGATCATAAAAACGATCAACTCCTTGAATAGTTATTTTAAAACCCCTTCAATCATTATAAAGTAAATGACTACGAACAAAAAATAGGCAAATGGTGAAATTGTTCCTGAGGTTATAATTACTAAGTTGTATGAAGCAGGAATAGACTTATCCATGTTACAGAATATGATGCACTTAACCCTACGTTTAGAGAAAGTGAGCCAACACTAGCTGCGTTAGCAAAAAAGTATCGGAAAGCGCCTATATTGTCTAACGGAAAATTACATGAACTAGAAAAAGCAAAAGAACTTATAAAAAAAGGGAAGCCGATATAATTACTATTGGTACAGGGGCTTAGCTAATCCTGATTGGGTTAACAAAGTTCAAAATGGTGGAGAATTGGAAGGATTTTCTCTAGAGAAATTTTTACACCCAGTAGCAAAAATAAAGAAACCTGAATAATATTTCCATCAATTACCATTTATGTATTCAGAATTTAACTATCTTAAACCTTGGGAAATATGAATACCAACAGGATGATTAGATCCAGCTTCTTTACGAACTGTTTGTGAAACCTCTACGAAAAGACGAATGCGATTTTCTGTTGAACCTTAAAAGCTGATCTAAAATATAGCTATTCGGACCGTAAATTTAAATACCATTAAATCCGGTTTCTTTTACACGTTTTGCTGCCTGTATCAATTCTTTTATGTCTTATTTTCATTAGGTATTGGAAATTCTCCGTTTCTACCTTAAAATCCAAGCTGTTCTCCTTTTGGCTTAACAGCAGAAGGTCCAATTGTTTCATTTCTGTATAAGTAGCAGAGTTAGTAGACCTTAAAGCTTTGCTAGATAGGTCATTTTATCAAAAAGTGAAAGTTGAGTTCTTTATTTAACAAAGCTTTCAAAACTAAGTTTTTAGGACCTAGTGGTGTTCTGTTAAAGATATGGTTGTTTTATCTCTCTCTTTTAAATCGACTGTATTTTTCATCAAGATAAAACTACAGAGAAGGTTACGATTTATCCCTTCTCTGCACCTGAGAAAGTTTTGATCTATTTTATTTAACTTCCTCTTTACTTTTTCGAATTAGGGGCCTAACATCTTCTGGTATCCCAGGTACATATTGCTTTCCTTTTGTACTCCTATTAAACTCTTCCTTAGCCTTCTCAAGAATATTTCCTTTATTGACCAACAAATCATAAGCTGTCAAAGACATGATTTGAGCTGCTAAATGCATCCCTTTATAACCTATGGTTGACCCAAAAGAAGCAGTCGCCTGCCAAGAATGAAGTTGAACGCCAACAGGAGCACAAGTTGTACTAATCATGCCAATAGGTGTAATCCAACTAACGTCGCCAACATCAGTTGAACCACCAAGTGATTTTCTATTCAGTTCCTTTTTATATTGAACGTTCGTGGGAAGTAGCTCATCAACGGTACTACCAAACAGGCCAGTTACACTTGCTACTGTCTGATCAATGGAATTCACTAACTGTTTTGCAAAACCTTGTTCATCTTCTGTAAATAACAAATCAGTAGATTCTTGCATGTTTTCATACATAAGCTCATTTAAATGTTCATTAGGAAGAGTTTCATATGCAAATGCTTCTATTTTAGATTCTACATTTGTTTCCGTCATCATGGCTGCACCTTTTGCAATTTTCTCGACTCTCGTGAGTAATTGATCAACTTGATCTTTACTTGCTCCTCTCAAGTAATACCATACACTGGCTTCATCTGGAACAACATTGGGCGCAAGGCCACCATTTGTAATGACATAATGAATTCGTGAACCATCTGGAACATGCTCACGCAAATAGTTTGTTCCTACATTCATAAGCTCTACACCATCAAGAGCACTTCTCCCTGCATGAGGTGCTGCGGCAGCATGCGCTGAAATACCTTTAAAATGAAATTTAATAGAAACCATCGCTTGCATACTCATATTCATTACGATGTTCGAGTTACCAGGATGCCATGTTAAAGCACAATCTAAATCATTAAAGACCCCTTCTCTTGCCATAAATGTTTTTCCAGAAAGAACCTCTTCTGCCGGACAACCATAGTAACGGATCGTTCCACTAAGCCCCTCCTCTTTCATTACTTCCTTTAAAGCTATGACAGCTTCTACACCAGCTGTTCCAAGTAAATTATGTCCACACCCATGTCCTGGACCATTTGAAACAATTTCTTCTTGAATTGCACTTACGTGTTGAGAAAGTCCTGGCAATGCATCATATTCACCCAATATCCCGATAACTGGTTTACCAATGCCATACTCAGCAACAAATGCTGTATCAATTCCACCAATATTTGACTGAATGTTAAATCCCTCTTCTTCTAATTTAGATATCTGTAAATTAGAAGCATACTCTTCTTCATATGCTAATTGAGGATGGTCCCAAATTTTTTTCGCCATTTCAGTAAACTCCGACTGATACTTGTTTATTAATTGTAAAATATTTTGTTTACTCAAATCTAATCACTCCATCATAAATTTAAACTTAAGTTTCAGATCGATCCTCTTCATCTAAAATATTTCTAACAGGTTGTTCAAATATAAACAATTCCATGCAACGTGGCAACGTGCGAAACTCTGTATTCTTTTTCACATTTAATTTTTATTTTACTTCCTTCTGTCTTTTTAATTTTTCCAAAAGCATGCAAACCACCACTGTTCCAAGGATACACAAAAAAGTTTGCAAAGTACGTGGTACCGGACCTAAATTGACGAATAATCCAAAGGCAATTCCAACAATTCCCCATACCGGTTTTTGAATAGCAAATTGCGCGATTACTCCTCCAAATATGGCCGGGAGAACAAATCGAAATGAATTGACTACTGATTCAGGCATAAGAGATATCAAATATGAACCACCTAGAACAACAAAGATAAGGATGAGAATATTAACTAGCGAGGCAGTAGCTATAGCCAGAGACGCCGTAATCTCACCTTTTTTTGTCCCAGGTTCCGCACCAATAACACTTTGGGCAACTGATGCACTAGGAAGGCACATATTTCCAATATTTCCAGTTAGAAAGGCAAGATACGTACCAGATGCACCTAGCACTGGATAATAACTTATAGGCTCAATTACCCATACTAATGCAATAATTGATGCATATGCAGCAAAGCCCGAGATAATTACCGTCCAACCCGGATGAAAACCAAGAACAAATGAAAGATAAAGAGGGACCATTAATGTTAAAATGATAACCGCCCAAATTGACAAACGTCCCCAAAAGTGCGCCTTAGCTTGAAAACGATCAAAATCCATCATTTCTGAATTTACCGCTTCCTTACCTTCTTTCATACCAATGTTTCTTGCTTCATTACTATATGACATTCATCATCCTCTACCTTTCTTTTACGAAATAAAGTAACCTACCATCAAACCTAGAAGAACTATCAACCCAAGTGACCATTCTTTCAGCCAGCTTAATTTAAATCGATTTGCCATCCACATTATGATTGACATGCCGATAAATGTAACAAATAATACGATTGATTCAGATAAACCCTTTACCATCTCACTTGCTCCTAGATAACTAAAGGCTCCTAGCATTGCTGCAGTCGAAACTAGTTTTAATGTATTTACGTTTTTTGTTTTAGTAATGACTTTATTTTGTATTTTCCCTAATGATTTAGTAAATAACGCTGTGAACAACAACCACCCCATTCCACCAAGGCACATAACCCAAACAGCAGTCGTAAAAGCCTGCGGAGTATAGTTAGCAGATCCTAACTCAGCTCCTGCCGCTTGCGAACCAAGGCTAGCACCGACCGTTTCAATAGTAGCTGAGCCAATGATTCCAATTCGCATTAACGTAACAGGGTTTCCTATTAATGTAATAAGCGATATAACCACAAATACAATTGCTAAGGAAGGCCCTAAAGAGCTAATCGCCCCCGACCTTATAACTGCTTTAACTTCTTGAGAAGTCATCCCAACAGATGGACTTGTCCTTGAAGCAAGTCTTATAAATACAAGTGCCTGAAATATAACAACGCCAACTACTAATGAAGCTAATATCCAAAGTGGAAAACTGTTTGCAATCTGCATTACTTGTTCCATCATTTATCCCCTCTTTCATTAATTAAAGTTCTAAATAAGATCCTCCTTTCTAATTTCATTCTCGCTTCTCTCCATCTCCCGACTCTGACTTATACGAATAATTAAAGTACTCGTATAATTTCTCAGAGCTTTATATTAAATAGAATAATTTTATATATTTATTTATTTATTCTATTTTAGCTACTCTCTCTTTTTTGAATATTAAGACTTTTCAAGTTGTAACTTTAACTTTATACTTAGGTTAATTAGAATTCAATGTGTAAACTTACACATTAAATACAACAAATGTATATATTTATACATTTTGATAACGAGGTGCGTATTGGATGAGTGAAATTGAATATAGTCTATTATTTTTAAAAAGAAAATTAAAAGATATTCCGTTTCAAGTATGGGGGTATAATCACTACCATAAAAAAAAGAACTTACTATATAGCAACGGGATTAAAGAACCTCTTTCACCACCGTTTCACGATTCTAAAAAAGAAACTGCGATCTTCAGAATTAGGAAACAAAATGATGAAAATTTTTTATATTTTTATTATCCAGAAGGAAATCAAGTTTGCGTATGCATTTGTCACCCTTTCATTATTCTTACTAGTGACGAGATAGAGTACTTATATTATTTTATTTCTCTTTCGCTCAGTAAAGAAATTATTCAAGCGAAAAATACAGAACTAAATAATGTTGTTGACAGTATTCGTTCTATAACATCTAGCTTAGACCTTGATGAAGTACTAGAAAAGATTATTAACAACGCTCTTAAAGTGATTCCAGCTGCAGATGCAGGTTATTTACTTTTATATGACGATTCAACTAAGTTATTAATTCCGAAAGCACCTGTAGGCTTTAACGAAAATATTTATCATTTTAAAGTTAAAGTCGGGGAATCGATTACCGGTAAAGTATTCGAAGATGGAGAAGGAAGAATATTCAATTCAAAACAATGTCTTTTTGACGAAATGAACCTTAATAATATTACAAAGGAAAACTATTATTACATCACCTCTGCTTCAAAAACAACAGAAGCGGCTATGTGCGTACCCATATCTTTAGATGATAAAAGAATTGGGGTTATAATTATTCATCAATGGTATAAAAAGAAAGAATTACTCGAACATGACCTAAAGTTACTGCAAGGGTTTGCTGCACAAGCTGCAGTTGCTATTCAAAATGCACAATTTTATTCACAAGCAAATAAAAGATTAATAGAAATAACAGAGTTAAGTATTCAACTAAAGGAGAAAAACATTCAACTTCAAAAAAGACATGAGGTGCATGCAGCCTTAACTAATATTTCTCTCCAAAATAAAGGAATTGAAACAATCGTGAGAGAATTTAATCACATGGTTGAGCCTCCAGTATCATTTCTAAATGCATTTGATAATAACTACTATTCTAATGATAGAACCCGAGCACCATTAAGTATATACGAAATGAAGAAGATCTTCACAAAAAGACGTCAACCGCTACATGTTGAGATCATCGAGCAATCGAAAAAAACATACTATCTCTTCCCTATTTATAACGGTAATGTATTTCTTGGTTGCTTAATTACAAACGTAGTAGGGGCCATCTCAAGATCGGATCAAATGACACTTGAACAAGGTAGTTCTTTATTAGCTTTAGAATTGCTCACAAAACAAACAGTTACAGAAATCTACTATAAGAAAACCCACGAACAATTTGAGGGTTTGCTAAACTATCAAGATACTGGTCAGCTGACGAGACGAGCAAAAGATATTGGACTGAACCCTTCTTCTAACTGGCTAATAACTGTTTTTGAAATATCGAACTACTCTGATATACAGTTGCTTGAACTTGAAGTCCATCAACTAATATCAAAAATAAAAAACATACTACAAAATCCGGAAAGATTGATTTATGGTTTTCACAATAAAATTGTTATACTTATTTCAATATTAGAGCAGGATAACCTTAATCATTATTTCCAAAAAATTCTTTCACTTAAGACTGAATGGGAGAATAATGATAATCAGCCTTTTCGTGGAGGCATAAGTGCTATTTATAAAGGTTTAGAAAATATTAAAAAATGTTACGATGAGGCTAATAAATCGCTAACTTATTTAGCAAACCGCAATAGAAATGAAATCATTTGTTATGAAGATATTGGATTAAATAAATTATTTTTGAATCAATCTTCTCAAGAAATTGAACATTTTATTAACGAAGTCTTCGGACCTCTTCTGTCTGAAAATGATCGCAGCAAAGATTTAGAAGAAACACTCCTCATCTACATTAAATATAATCGTTCAGCTACTAAAACAGCCGAGAAGCTTCATATTCATATAAATACACTCTATCAACGCCTTAAAAAAATTGAAGATTTACTTCAAATAGAATTAAATAATAATGAGGACACTCTAAAAATACAGTTAGCTTGTCATCTTAGAGAAACTTATCGCCATTTACTTGCGTAATCTACTTAAAGAACTAAATATTTTTGTTTAGAATAGTAGAATAAACAAAAGAAACATTTGTTTTCACTACTAAAAACGGATACTACTTTATATAGACTATTGAATCCCAAATTTTGAATAACCCCCTGTAATCCCTAAATTTATATATGGATAGTGAAGGAACCTTCCTTCACTCCTTTTCCTACCATTAACTCCGCCCTTAATCTAAATGTTATAGTACACACAGAACACATAAATACGATGTATAATATTACATTGCTATAGTATTTTAATTAACTTATAATAAAATCACAAACCTCATATTTACAATTGTAATATATCAATATCTTGGACAAAAAATAAGTTTAATAGATATTCTCACCTTGACATCACTTAAACGTTAGCACTTTATACAAATCCTTTATGAGAGGGGTGTGTGCAAAAAACGAAAAATTTATTTAGCTCATCGTCTAATAGGACACACAATCTTTTACTTTTCCATAATTCTTCAAATTCGCTTTAAGTTGTATGTAATATAAAACTGTCCCTTTAATGTCATCTTAATCTTATGCGCACCCTTTTTACGTCGTTTAAAATGAAAAGCTTTTAAGACATATTCTTTTAGTATCCTCGTTGATCTCTTTACCCTTTAGATTCTCAGGAAAAATAATTAAAATAACCTAAGCGCGATTCTCCCGAAATTTCACATAAAAAAATCACCATATTTTTAAGCTCATACTTTTCAATCACTGAACGAATTAAAAGAAAGCGCTGTTCAGCAGAGACTTGACTTTTACTCGTTTTTCTCCAGCCCTCTATCATATCTAGCTTTTTTAGTAACTCGTTATACAAAAAAGTACCCTATAGGGCAGACCTTTTTGGAGTGTCTACTCTATAGGGTACAGTTTAAATCTTTGGGTGGTACGCTTTTACTTTGGTGAATACAAACATCGTCTTTATGAACAGTCATAGTTTTGTATAGTCCGCCGTTACAAGCTGAGTGAATTCAAGGATAGCTAAATCTAACAGCAGCGCAACCACAGGACCATCAGTGTCTTCTATTCTATTTCACAGATATCATTCCATATATTGGGATAATAATTTATCAAGTTGTTTGGATTTCATCAGTACTAAAGGATGAAGCAATCCATGTTCATTGGCAAGTTCGTATAGTTCGCTCCGTAAACTTTCAATTTGGTTCAATAAAGTTTCATCCAACATACCTGAAGAAAAATGTGAATTCATACGTATGCACCTTCCTTTTCCCATTATATTAAACTGAATTTGAGAAAAGGGAGTGCTTCGGCGGCGGCTTAGGCGGTTCGTTCGCCCTATTGCTAGCAATTAGCTTCGCGTGATTGACTAGATGTCTTTTGCAAATTTTGATGTGGATACTGGTGTGTAACGTTGCATCCGAATTGAAATGGGAACCGGACTTTTTTAAACATTGTTTACTTTGGTAGGGGAGGATGATATAGGATGCCATTATTTCCATGGGCACCGGAATATTGTTTGGTTCAGATTCTCTTGAGGTCTTAGATTTCTTTTCTTCCACTTTGATTTCGACCCCAGGCACTGCTGATGTCGTTGCTGTATTGTCATGTTTAGGTTTACCGATTTCTTTGACGATGGCAGAACGGGCATGACAATATTGAATAGATGAAGCTTCTTCCGATTCCTCGTCGAATCTTTTGCCCAGTGTTGTCTCAAGTTTTTCTTTTAGCTCTACCTTAGGTTCCTTCTGCTGTTCCGCCATCTTCGTCAAACTATCGGGCTTGATCAAATCAGTCCTTAAATTGCCGAGATTGTCAGTAAGTCCAGATGAAAGTAAAATCTGTTCCACGTCTGTAAGGGCTAATTTGGTTACCGATACGACTTCGCCCACTTCTTCTATGACAGATTCCATCTCGTTTGAGGTAATATTCGTTGTCTTCTCTATTAGCCGAGATTCACTGTCCACTGCCTCGATAACTCCAGAAGTTTCCAATATGTCCTCGCCCTCTTTCTCAATGACAGATTCCATCTCGTTTGGGGTAATATTCGTTGTCTTCTCTATTAGCCGAGATTCACTATCCACTGCCTCAATAACTCCAGAAGTTTCCGATATGTCCTCGCCCACTTCTTCTATAACAGATTCCATCTCGTTTTTTGAGGTAATATTCGTTGTCTTCTCTATTAGTCGAGATTAACTATCCACTGCTTCAATAACTCTAGAAGTTTCCGATACATCCTCGCCCTCTTTCTCAATGACAGTTTTAGTCGGAGTAACGATTGTTGGTGTTGTATTCTCCAGCACAGACGTCAAACTATCCCTAGCATTGGTCAAGTCAGACGAGTCAGTTGACGACTCTGTCGACGATGATAAAATTCCTGTAACGGATTTCAACATTCTAGCTTGAGCCTGTGTATCGTAAAAAGAAAAGATGACCAGTACGAGCACAAACACCCACATAAATCTGTGCGGAAAGCTCATTCACTCACCTCCTTCCAAATACGCCGTTTTTGAAAAAAATAACTATTATACTATTTTAGTGGATTTTTCAATTCATAACACCCGGACCAAAGGATGAATTTAATAATTTGTGAAGAAGTAAAAGCCCTTTTATCTGCTGAGATAGGCCTTTGTGGGGGCAATATGTAAATGGCACGGAATAATGCCTACTATTGCACATCATCTTAAGTTCATTCTATACATCGATGAATATCTATAAATGGTAACTTGTAGCAGTTAGTGTAATGTAAATTGAAAAATGCGTAATAGTTCATACATATATATAGTTGTTTCTTCAGCTGTCTCAATTTCAGCAGTTGTACCCTTCATTCCTTCCATATGTAGAAACTGTTAAAGAAATCGAACTTGTTCGTTTCTTGAATACTGCAAAAGAGAAAGGTCAAGGGACGGATTTCATCATTTTTACCATCATAGCTTTTAGTTGGATGAGAGCTGGTGAACTACTTGCTTTAAAATGGAAAGATATTAATTTCAATGACTATACAATAAACATCATAAAATCTCTCTTCAATCCCGCTCAAAAAGACAAAGAATATCAATTACTACCACCCAAAACAAAAGGATCTATTTGAAAAATTAAAATGGATGAAGTTTAATGAACACTCTAAGACTCCATAAACAAGAACAAAACAAATCAAATTAAAAATGATGTTCTGCAATGAATATTTCGACCAAGACTTTGTTACCGCTAAACCATCAGGATATCCTCAAAATAGTCTGAATGTTAATAAGTATTTGAAACGACTTCTCAAATTAGCTAGAATCGAACGACACCTCACACCTCACTCCTTATGGCATACTCACATAGAAGCTGGAGTAGGAATAAAAGAAATTCAACAGCGACTCGGTCATACAAACGTGGATACAACAATGAATATCTATGCACATATGACTATGAAGAAAAAGCCTCACAACAGTTCAGTAAACTGATGAGAAGCTTATTAAATCTTTAAGAAGACTAAAAACTACGTTTAGCATATTGGTTTTAAAAAATTTAAAATGTGGACAAAATCTGATCAATTTGATTTACCAAGCGAATAAATCCCTACTAATTCAACCCCGTGTTAGTGTTAAACTATTATGTTTCGCATAATCGTCCTTTGCTATTTTTATTTAATTGCCTTAGTAACTTTCAACTTCTTACCTTTAATCGTGGTGTTCTCCATGGCCTGTAGGACTAGCGAGCCTTTCCCATTAAGAATATCAACATAGGTTAACGTATCTTGAATTGTTATGATACCAATATCTTCTGCTGTAACTCCTGGAATTTTAGCAATCGTGCCCACAAAATCCACGGCTCGAATCTTCTTCTTTTTTCCTCCGGTGAAATGGAGTTTCATGATATCTTGGTTGATTCGTGCAGTCTTATTATTTTTCACGACACGGCGTCCACTTATTTTTTCATCAAAAGCGGCTTGTCCACGTGCAATTTCTTCATACTTAGGAATCTCCATTACAGGTATCTCAAAACCAATATATCTTTCAATCGCCTTAATAAATTTGTCTTCATTAGGTGTTAAGAACGTAATGGCTTTGCCCTTATTACCGGCACGTCCGGTTCTCCCCGTACGGTGTACATACCCTTCTTTTTCCATCGGAACGTCATAATTAATGACAAGTGTCACATTATCGACATCGATTCCTCTCGCAGCCACATCAGTTGCTACAAGATAACGGAAGTTTCCTGTTTTGAACCCTTCCATAACGGAAAAGCGATCATCTTGTTCGAGTCCTCCATGAAGTCTTTCACACGAATAATTGGCTGCTTCCAATTCAGTAAAAACGGTATCAACATGTTCCTTCGTTCTGCAGAAAATGATACAACTATCTGGATTTTCAACAACTGTAACGTCTTTAAGCAAAGCAACCTTTCCTTCTTCTCTTACCTCAATTAATCGATGCTCAATCAAACTCTTCGTAAGATCTGTGGAAGCGATCTCAATATGAATGGGCTCTTTCATGTATTTGTGGCAAAGGGTTTCAACATCTTTAGGTAAGGTAGCAGAAAACACCATTGTGACTCTGTCTATAGGAAGTTTTTTTATAATCGTTTCGACATCATTAATGAATCCCATATTAAGCATTTCGTCTGCTTCATCAATAATAAGATATTTAATTTCATCTAAAGCTAGCGTTTCTCTTTCAATATGATCCATCACACGTCCTGGTGTCCCAACCACTACATGTGTTTTTTGTTTTAAATCTTCTTTTTGTTTCGAGAATGGCTCTTTTCCAAAAAGAGCCAACGCTTTAATTCTTTTAAATCTTCCAATATTCGTAATATCCTCTCGAACTTGAGCAGCAAGCTCGCGTGTTGGGGAAAGTATCAAGGCTTGCGGCTTTTTTTCCTCCCATGTCACCATTTCACATATTGGGATTCCAAAAGCTGCAGTTTTACCACTACCTGTTTGAGACTTTACGATAAGGTCTTGGTTATCCATTGCTTTTGGTATTACTTCACTTTGGACCTCGGTTGGAGTTTCGTATTTTAAGACTTCAATCGCTCTTCTAATTTCATCACTTAATTGATAATCAATAAAATTTCTTTTAATCATTTGCTAACCTCTTTTTTTGTATTATTCGTTTTATATAGGATTTCTCTTAATGAAATATCATATGCAAAATTGGAATAGGTTCATTATACTTCATATAAAAGGCAAAACGACTTTTATATGAAAAGATTTAAGTTAATAACCAATTACTGAACGTAAAACTAGTTTGGAAAGATAACTATCATAAACATCAATCCCTTCCCCTTGCCATGATTTGATTGTATAATGAAGAAATTCGTTGTTTTGCTAGCCATTACATATGAAATGATTCTGTAAAGATTCTTGAAAATAAAGCAAATGTTAGGTATTCTAAAAATACAACAATTGATTTAAGGAAGTGTCTAGTATGCGTATTAACAAATATATTAGCGAGTCAGGGAAAACGTCTAGACGCGCGGCAGATAAGTTAATCACAGAGGGAAGAGTCACGATTAATGGAAAAAAAGCTAAAGTAGGCGATCAAGTGGAGCCTGGAGATGATGTTGTAGTCAATGGAACCCCCATTCGAATTGCCAGAAACAATGTCTACCTTGCATTAAACAAACCTATTGGTATAACTAGTACAACTGAGAAAAATGTAAAAGGGAATATTGTTGATTTAGTTAATCACCCTTTACGAGTTTTTAATATTGGACGACTTGATAAAGAATCAGATGGTCTAATCCTACTCACAAACGACGGTGATATTGTCAACGAGATTTTGCGAGCTGAGCATAATCATGAGAAAGAATATATTGTTTCAGTAGACAAGCCGATCACGGATGACTTCATAAAAAAAATGTCTGAAGGCGTAAATATTTTAAATACCAAAACCCTTCCGTGTGATGTTGTAAAACTTTCAAAATTTGTCTTTCAAATTACGTTAACTCAGGGCTTAAATCGACAAATTCGCCGCATGTGCGAGGCGCTTGGTTACGATGTGTATAGACTACAACGAACTCGAATTATGAATATTCATTTAGGTAATCTCCCTCTAGGGCAATGGAGAGACCTATCAAAGAAAGAAAAAAATCAATTATTTAGAGACTTAAATTACGAACCAAAAGAATGGTAAAAAAAGAGAGGATGGAAGCATGCATGGCGGCTCCCATCCTCTTTTTTCACCTATTAATCATTACATTTTTTTGAAAATAAGTGATACATTATGCCCACCAAACCCTAATGAATTTGATAAAACAACATCAACATTCTTTTCTTTAGCTACATTAGGAACATAGTCTAAATCGAGCTCATCATCAGGTGACTCATAATTAATAGTTGGGGGAACAACACTATCTTGAATAGCAAGAAGTGAGAAGATGGCTTCGATCGCACCAGCTGCACCTAGCATATGACCCGTCATTGATTTGGTTGAACTAACAGGAATGGAATAAGCAGACTCCCCAAATACTTCTTTAATCGCAACGGTCTCATACAAATCATTATAATGCGTGCTTGTACCATGTGCATTAATGTAATCAACTTGATCCGTCGAGACATTTGCATCTTTTAAAGCAAGCTTCATCGCACGTTGACCACCTTCCCCATTAGGAGCTGGAGTTGTAATATGAAACGCATCTCCAGTTGCTCCGTAACCAACCATCTCTCCATAAATATGAGCATTTCGGGCCATTGCATGCTCTAACTCTTCAAGAATTAATACACCAGATCCTTCCGCAATAACAAAACCATCTCGATTTTGATCAAACGGGCGACTTGCGGTTTTAGGGTCAGGATTTGTGGAAAGAGCTGTCATGTTTGAAAATCCAGCAATGGTCATATCTGTGATAGCCGCTTCTGATCCACCTGTGATCATCGCATCCATTTCACCGTTTTGAATAACACGAAACGCATCGCCAATTGAATTCGCTCCTGATGCACAGGCAGTGACTGAACAATTATTAATTCCTTTTGCTCCTAATTCAATCGAAACACGACCCGAGGCCATATCAGGAATTAGCATTGGAATGATAAAAGGACTTACTCGTTTGGGTCCTTTATCTAGAAAGCGTTTATGTTGCTCCTCAAATGCATCCAAACCACCAATGCCAGAACCAATCCACACACCTATTCGTTCTGGATCGATCTGTTCCCCAATTTGAAGTGCTGCATCCTTTATCGCCATCTTACTAGCAGCAATCGCCAATTGAGTAAAGCGTGCCATTCTTCGTGCTTCTTTTGGATCGATAAAATCAGCTGGATTAAAATCTTTTATTTCACCCGCCACTTTTACATTAAATTGATCGGCATCTAGTCTAGTAAGAGGTCCAATTCCGGAGATCCCATTCTTAATATTCTCCCAAGTTGTTTTAACATCATTTCCTAATGGAGTGACAGCACCAATACCAGTAATTACGACTCTTTTCTTCATAATCGATCTCTCCTATCAAATGAATGATTATTTACCCCATCTTATACAAAGTGAACCCCATGTTAGACCGCCACCAAATCCAACGATAACAATCACATCACCGTCATTAATTAATCCGTTCTCGATCTCAGTAAACAATGCTAGTGGAATGGAGGCTGCTGAAGTATTTCCATGTTTGGTTACAGTTGTTGATACTTTTTCTTTATCCAGACCAAGTCGTTCTCTAGCTGCATCAATAATTCGCATATTAGCTTGATGTGGTACAAGAAAATCTACATCCTCTTTTGAAAGTCCTGCTTTTTTAACTACACTTAAACTAGATTCGGGCATTTGTCTTACGGCAAACTTAAACACTTCGCTTCCATTCATGGAAACATAGTTTGTTTGATTATCCACTAACAAATGCTTTCCCCCTGTACCGTCTGCTCCTAGTTCAAATGAAAGAATTCCTTTGCCTTCCGATACTTCACTTAACACGACTGCTCCAGCACCGTCCCCAAATAAGACGCACGTATTTCGATCGGTCCAGTCTACTATTTTTGAAAACTTTTCACTTCCAATTACTAAAACATTCTTATATGTATTCGTCTCAATAAATTGTTTTCCTGTTACCAATGCGTAAACAAAACCAGAACAAGCCGCACTTAAGTCCATTGCTGGTGTATGTCTAATGCCGAGTGCTTCTTGCACCATACAGGCAACGGTAGGAAAAACGTGATCAGGTGTTGCCGTCGCAACTAATATTAAATCAATATCTTCAGGATGAAGGGATGCATCAGCAATCGCTTTTTCTGCAGCACGTATCGCCATATGAGAAGTATCCATATCACTACTTGCAATTCTGCGCTCTTCTATTCCTGTTCTTGACCGAATCCATTGATCACTTGTTGCTACTGATTTGGCAAGATCACTATTTGTAACTACATGTTCTGGAACATAAGCACCTACACCGACGATTCCTACACATTTCATTTAATCACCCTTACATTATAAATTATGATCAGGTCATAATATCTCCTATAAAACATTTTACAGGAAAACACCGTAAAAATGAAGATACTATTAAAAATAAGTATTAGGTCCCCCTTAAAATTTCCACGCTGAGAAAACTATAACTCACAGCTTCGTAAACTTAGGAAATAAAGAGGAGAGTAAGAGTTATTTAATTAGACCTATTAATCGTTATCGAGCGAGATAAAAATGAATTGAAGTTCGAAAAAGAAATCCTTATTTATCGCAATGAAATCCCTTTTGAAATTTTTTACTTAAAAAAATTTTCTAACTACGGTATGTGAAATTATAAGGCGCTTATCTTCTTTAATTACGCTATCGACTATTCATTTATACTAGATTGCTTCTAATAACCTCTACCTTTGTCCATTTATTTAATAAATTAATGCTTGAAGCTAGATCGCAAATACACTATTGTTAAATTATGTACTATTCATAATTCGTAGTATTATTTTTCAAGAGCGAAAGGATGATTATCAATGGCATTTCATACCGCAGATCTTTGTGATGTTCATCGTGATTATGTAAAAGTAGCCGAATCTATTTTCACTTTATACGGAAAAAAAAGATCTTTTCATGGACCTATTCATACGGTTAAAGTTTTTGAGGATAATGTGCTAGTTAAGCAAGCATTGGAAAACATCCCAAAAGGGAGTGTGCTAGTTGTTGATGGAGGCGGTTCTTTGAAATGTGCCCTCATTGGGGACAATCTTGCGGAAATTGCAGTCACCCGGCAATTAGCGGGTGTGGTAGTATATGGATGTATCAGAGACTGCGCACAGATTAAGCAAATGGATATTGGTATTTATGCTCTCGGGACAAATCCTTTGAAAAGTATTAAACAAGGAAAAGGGCAAGAGAATATCCCTATTCAATTTGCTGGTTTAAATTTTGAACCTGGATCTTATTTGTATGCTGATGAAGATGGGATCATAGTCTCCGAGCTAAAGCTGGTTTAAAAACATAATAAACAATAAAAAAAGGATGGTTCAAGGTAGTTAATTTTCTTGACCATCCTCTTAAACGTCTATTAAATCCTAGGTTATCTAGATCTAATTCCGCAAGCTTTACGTTGGCCTGTTAACCGTAGAAGGAATATCGCCTAAAGCGTCATGTTCATCAAGTTTAGTCCGAAAAACAGAAAAGCATCAGCTAATTCTACATCTCCCTTATGAGTCCATTCTTTTTTAACCAATAAATTGAGTAAATCCTAAAATAAAAAGAACCCATATCCCGATTAACATATGTGAAAAACAAACTCCAATAAGAGAATTCTGACGTGCAAAGAGCCATCCCCAATAAATTCCTGGAACAAATGCCACTAACGCAAATAACGTTCCGATATGAGAATGCGCCATGGCAAATAACAAATTAGAAAGGATAATCGCTGTAGCTAGTTTCCCTTTTGAATCTGGTAAATATAGACAAAGAGCAGATTGTAGCCCTGCTCTTGCGATAAATTCTTGGACAATAGAAAAAACAATATAGACAACCACTAATACTGTAAACATTCCAAAGGAAAAACCGATATCAGCTAATGCGGCGGTTGGATTGAATAATGGAATCTCTGTAAAGGCAGGTATGAATGTAATTAAAGCCCATTTTAAAAACAGAAAGAAGAGTAAAATAGGCGAGGTGAGAATAGTCGCTTCTTTTAGGTTTGCCTTCCAATTGTCCATCGTCACACCAAAAGTTTTAAGGGGGTAATGGCTTTTTTTTATCAACTTATACATAATCCAAGCAAAACAAATAATCAACCCTATATCTACATAAGTGGAAACCCCAAAATCAGTAACAAATCCTTGTAATGCTCCTAAACTCAAAGTATAGATAGACAATATACATAAAAGAAAAATGGTAAGAGTACCTAAAGCGTAGTAGTTTTTCATTTGATTTTGATTGATTCTGACATCCGTTGTCAATTGTTTTACAAGCTTACTTAGAAGTTTAATTTGAAGAGGTTGATAGCGATTCGTTGAAAAGATCTTGTCCACATTGATCCTAACTAATGTTGAAGGTTCACGTGCAATAACCGAATTGATTGGTGAATCTGTTGATTTAAGTACCCCAACAAAGTCACCAGCTTCTCGAATCGTAATAGGCTGTTTAGTCACCGTCTCTTCAAGTAAAACATTAAGACTACCTGTTTTCACCAAATAAAAGGCTTGATTGTACTTGCCTTCCTTGATAACATATTGCCCTTTTTCAACATATATCTCCTCAGAGAACATCGTAATTAATTTAACTTCATCATCTGTCAGCTCATTTGATAGCTGATTGCTTCTAATATCTGTAACTAAATTTAAATTTGAACTGACCACTTTCATCTTCTCCTAATTAAACGAATCGATTGTTATCTTTTCATTATACTGGAGTTTCTTTCCGTTATATAGCGAAGGTGACTGGTAAATTATAGTAATGATTAGTTCGAGTGCAAAAAAGCTTAACAATAAATGATTCGATGTGCATTCCAATCTAGTTAGTTAAGCCCTTTTCCACAGCCATCCAAAAATGTTCATCTTCTTGGCCCATTCTCCACATAGATACTCCGGCTAAGTTGTATTTATGAACAAGCCTCGTTTTAATTTCGATACTCTTTTCATTTTCAAACCATACTGTATGCTTGTCTCCATTGGATGCTGTATAGTCGAAAAAAGGACTTTGTGATGCGTTATCCCACTGCACCGTGCCATCTGTATTTTGAATCAACGTTATTACCGTTTTCCATGTTAAAGCTTTATTACCATCCGAATTAGTCAGGTTCCAATCATATGCATACGCAGGTAATCCGATTATCAGTTTTTCAGAGGGTATTTCGTTTGCTGCGTATGCTAAAACATTTTCCATCCAGTTAACGCCTGCAACTGGACCAGGATCTCCCCAAGAACCATGCTGATCATAACTCATTATTTGAATGTAATCGGCTAGTTCCCCTAACTTTTTATACTCAAAAGTTCCACTCCAAGCCCATGTTGGGAAATCTTCCGTTTTAGCTGGCACTGAAACAATTACAGGATAATCATTTGCATGAAACACAGCAACCAACTCTTTTACAAACTGATTGAAATGAACACGATCACTAGCAAACATATTTTCAAAGTTTAAGTTAATTCCTTGAAAACCTTTTATCTTAACTAATTCAAGCATATTTGTGATCGCTGTTTGTTTTAAGTTTGCATCAGTTAGAATTTGATTAGCTACATTAGGATCGAATTTATTTTGAATAGTTACATAAGGTTTAACACTATGTGCATTTGCAAACTCAACGCCTTCTTGTGGGTCAAACCCCTCGATTATCCCACTCGATGTGACGTCATAAGTTGCCATTGCAATAGCATTCATATTTGAATAGTAGCTTGTTAATGACTGATACGAAGTTAAATCAGTTGACCAATACTTTGTGTAATATCCAAGTATTATAAAAGTAGATGGATCTTCACTTTCACGTGGTTCTGATATGTCAATAGGGCCTTCAGGAGCTAACTCCATTTCCTCGTTTTTGTTGTTTTTCCCACTTCCTTTGCCATTGCTGTTACTACCTTGCTGTCCGATTTCATTTAAGTCTGATTCAATTACTTCAGTCGTATGTTTTTGAATCCCTTTTCCGTACGACTTTGAAGCTTCTACTAATAAATGATACGAACTAAAGGCTAGTAAAAAAGCTAGAATAACAGGAAAACTATTTCTTTCTTTCATATTATTAACACCTCTTTATAGTATTCCGCTACTAGATAACTATACTATGAGAAAAAATAGTCTCCTACTGGGAAATAGAGGGCATTAATTTATTGAAGACGTATGTTAAAATCATATTATTCTCTCGCTATCGGCAGAGCCTTTTCATCTTAAAAAAGCCCCTGTGAATTGTAAATTCACAGGGGCTATAAAATTGAATAATTAACTGCTTAACCGTTCAACTATATCATGACTTTTGTTAACTGTTAAATGTACTTGTCGAATTCTCTTTTCTTCTGCCTTTGTTATTTTAATAATTAGGTCTTGATAAGAAAACTCTTCTCCCTCTTTGGGAATTCGCTGAAACTCTTCAATTAACCAACCACCTAGAGTGTGGTTAGACGTTGACGGTGCCTCCATTTCGACAAAATGAGCAAAGTCATCAATGGAATAATCGGCATTAACAACGTAACTCGAAGGCCCTACTTGTTTTACCTGATTGACACTAATATCATGCTCATCCCAGATTTCACCGACGATCTCTTCCAAAATATCCTCTAAGGTAATCAATCCAGATGTACCCCCAAATTCATCAATGACAATAGCCATATGAACCTTTTTCTTCTGCAATTCAGGAAGTAAGGATGAGATTTTCATCGATTCAACGACGAATAAAGGATGTCGTAGCAACGATTGAATATCAATGTTCTCACCATGCTGAATGAAGGCCGTTAGAAAATCACGCTCAGACAAAATACCAATTATGTTATCAACATTACCTTCATAGACAGGAATCCTTGAAAAATGCTCTTTGAAAAAGACATCCTTAATTTCAGAAATTGGTTGATTGACCTCTACCGCAATCATATCTGGGCGCGGTTTTAGAATTTCATGGACGATAATGTCATCAAATTCTAAAGAACGATGCACCATCTCTCTTTCATTTTTTCCAATAACACCCTCATCTTCACTAATTTGTACAATCATTTTAATTTCTTCTTCGGTAACAGATGGTGTGTTGTCTTTATTTTTAACAAATAATGAAACAAGCTTTTTAATCTGTAAAAACACCCAAGTTACTGGATATAACACTTGAATCAACAATAATAGAATTCCCGACGTTTTTAACGCATAGCTTTCTGCATATTCTTTCGCTAACGATTTCGGGATAATTTCGCCAAAAATCAAAACCAAAATTGTGACGACAAATGTACTGATAAATACTCCAAGACTAGGGCCAAATAGTTGAATCGCAATTTGTGACGAAAGTGTTGCTGCTGCAATGTTTACAAGGTTATTACCAACCAAAAGGGTCGAGAGCGTTGTATCAAAATTCTCAGCTATATGAACAGCCTTCTTAGCTCCGCGTCTCCCCTCTCCATCATAATTTCTAAGACGAATCTTATTCACACTTGAAAAAGCCGTTTCAGCAGAAGAGAAAAAAGCAGACAGAAGCAATAGCACGATAAATAACGCAATCAAACTCGACGGAACATCGTCCATCTAAACATCACACTCCATTTTTAGTATTATTCTAATTTTATAACTAAACACTTAAATTAGCTAGTGTTTTCTTCCCTTCAAAATAACTTAATAAAAATGCACATATCCAACCGACACAAAAAGCAAAGATGCTAATAAAAAACAAATAATTATCTGAAGCAATTCCAGGATAAATCACAATAATTGAACCGACGATAAAACCTATCATGACCGCATATGTCCCTGTTTTAAATTTTGCTAACAAGTAGGTAATTAATTTGCTTGTAAGCACAAGTCCAATCGCAACTCCAGCACCAACTGTCAAAATAATTGGGAGATTAAAAGTTGACAAGGCATTAATCACAGTTGGGTAAACACCGAGAAGTAAAAAGATAAACGAACCACTAATTCCTGGTAAAATCATCGCAGAGCTTGCGAGCCATCCAGCAAAAAACAATAGTACATAATCACTCCATACCAAATTACTCATTATACTTGCTAGTTCGGTTTCTTTTACAAAAATAGTCGCGCCGACTACAATAGCACCGATTGCCAGTAAAACATAGTGAATAGGTTTAAACGATTGCTTATAATTAATGTCTTTTAACAAGGTTGGAATAATTCCAATAATCAAGCCTAAGAAAAAGAAAAAGGTTGGTTGCGGATAGGCAACTAGTAACCATTCGATTAAATGACTGACTGATAGTAAAACAAGAACAATCCCGAGACCTAGTGGGATTAAAAAAATGAGATGTTTTTTCCAATCCTTTGTAAATATGCCATTGATCGCAGCGATTAATGGCTGGTAAATTCCTAATACGAGTGCTATAGTGCCTCCACTCACCCCAGGGATAAGATCACTTATACCCATGGTCATTCCTTTGAAAATATTTCGCCATTGAAGCAAATTGCATTCTCCTTTAATTGAAAGTTTTAATTAACCACTGCCCTACCATTGGCTTAGTTGATGTCCAAGTCCTAATACATTTTGAGTCACATTAAAGGACCCAGAGAACAAATCCTCCAACAACAAAACAGTATAAAGAAAAGTAAATGAGTTTTCCGCTTTTCATGATGTTCATAAACCACTTCAAAGAATAATAAGAGGCAATAAACGACCCAATAAAAGCCAATAAATAAGGAACGAGCAATTGCGCTAATTGAGGATCATTAATCAGATCCGAAATAGCCAAAATCCCTGCACCCACACTGATTGGAATGAACAAGAAAAAAGAAAAACGAAGGGCCGTTTCTTGACGCCATCCAAGCCCCATTGCTGCAACAATTGTCGCACCAGAACGACTAATACCTGGAATTAAAGCAACCGCTTGTGCTAACCCAACAATAATTACTTCCTTAAAAGTTATTTCTTGATCGCGCTTATGTCCTTTTAAGTTTCGAATGAACCAAAGAGCAATACCTGTAATGATAAGAGTAATGGCAATCACATGAATATGCTTAAATTGATCAGAAATCCAATCTTCAAAAAATAAAGCAATGACTACAGCGGGAATGGTGGCAATCACGATATACATTCCGAATTGAAAGTCTTTTTTAGTTGCGCGATCCCGTGTGAAAACATAATTAAAAAATCCGGATACGAGCTTTTTTAAGTCATGTCTATAAATAACCAATACAGCAAATAAAGAAGCAAAATTGACTAAAACTTCAAAGCTTAAACCATCGATTTCAACTCCTAAAAAGTGCTGCATAAGGACAAGATGTCCACTTGAAGAAACAGGAATAGGTTCCGTAAATCCTTGGAAAATTCCTAAAATTAAATACTTAATCCATAAAATCAAATCAAAACTTATCTCCACTTTGATCTTCCCCATTCAAAACTTCATCTTTTAAGTTGTATTTCTCGTAAATAAAGGACTTGTTATGCTGATGTTCTTTACATTGAATTCGAGGAGGATTTTTATAATATTCTGTTGTATTCATTTACTCATTTTCATTCAAAACAATTAGTAATAAAACTCAACAAAACTTGTTCAACGTTGTAGACAACGAAGATCTATTCTCCTTTTAATAACATAATGCAAGTAAAAAGACCTCTACCAAAAGGGCAAAGGTCTTAGAACAAATAAAAAGACCTCTACCATTGGTAAAGGTCTGGCTAACAACATGTTCATGTTGCCAATAAAGCCGAGGATTAATCCTGGAATGACGACTTTATTGTACAGCTACTCCCCTTTAAGTAGGTAGTATTCGATTATTGAAATTATAATAAATGATATTTGAGCATAAGACAACTAGTTTTTTTATTTAACTTAATTTCTCACAATTATAGTATTTAAGTAAATGATATAAGCAGCAGCTAATTTCAATCCTTCTATTGTGTAATTTGCTGGTTGCGTTTATAGTAATTAGCCTGTTAATCTTAATTTGACTTCTATTCTAGCACCTAAAGCTATGGAAAAGTCATAGAAAAATCGAAAAATCCTCTATAAGAAGCAATAGAAGGAAAACGAATATTAACACATTGACTGATTTTAAATGTTTCAAGAAATACTTTATTTACATCGATTTGCTTACGGATAAACTTTTGTCGTAATATATGTGTATATGTGTCATCCTTCTTCAGATACAGAACACTGGTTCCTTATAGACTTGCTCTTCTCGTACCTCAAAATTCACTGTCACCTTCTACAAATAAAAGATAACCTTCGATTTAAAGCACCGCGTCAGATCTTAATCATTAGCGGCACTTATGGTTCAAAACTTTAAATTGCTTTTTAGGTAACATATTTTAACCGGTAGTAATCCGACCATTGTTTTTCAGCTGTTCGTCGGCGAATTCATTTCTTTCGCCACCATCTGAGAGTTCCTCTGCAAATTCATGATCTTGTCCATTATTATCGTCTAACCAATGTTCTAATGGTTCACACTGCTCTTTCTCTTTATCTTTATTCATAAGATCACCTTCTTATTTGTTTAAATTTTGCTGCGCCATTCGAATCATCTCTTTAACCATACTCCCGCCAATCTTGCCACCAACTTCTCCAGCTTGCTTTGAGGTGAGGGTACCGTTGTATCCTTTTTTCAAAGGAACATGTAAATCCTTAGCTACTTCATATTTGACTTGATCAGGCTCACCCGAATTTATATTATAGCCTTGCTGAGCCATCACCTTATTTTTAAACTGATTAACTGCGCTTTGTGCTTCTGGAACAAGAAGCTTCTTTTTCCTAGCCATAGCATTCATCTCCATTTCCATAGCTTGCTTATATCTTACCCATCCTTTCTTGAATCTTACCTAGTATCATTTGGTATTAGGTCATGCCAAAGCGTCGGTATATACAAAAAGAACCATGACACGTCATGGTTCCACTATTATTTGATGTTCTTCCCGTAAAAAATCTCATCCATCTCAGTCGTAAGCTTATTCGTAATTTCCTCAGCTTCACCTGGATGCAGGTCCACTTTAGTTGTTCCAAATAAATAATTATCTAAATCAAAATCCTTCAACTTACATTTCGTATGAAATGTGTTTTCCTGATATATATTTACATCAATCATATCGTATAAACGTTTTACTTCTTCTGGAATGTAATTTTGAATCGAGTTAATATCGTGATCAATGAATAATTTATGGCCTTTAATATCTCTCGTAAAACCTCGAACACGGTAATCCATCGTCATAATATCTGTTTCAAACGAATGAATTAGATAATTTAACGCTTTTAATGGTGAAATTTCACCACATGTTGAAACATCAATATCTGCCCTAAATGTACTAATTCCCTCATATGGATGGAATTCTGGATACGTATGAACCGTGATATGACTTTTGTCTAATCCCATGACGATAGCTTCAGGAAGTGGCCCTGGAGATTCATCATACGAATCATTTGGCACTTCAACAACCGGACCTTCTGAGACTAGCAATGTGACGCTTGCCCCTTGTGGCACAAAATCTTGTTTTGCGACATTCAGTACATGTGCACCAATGATTTCTGTCACATTTTCAAGTATTTTAGTTAAACGATCTGCATTATATTGCTCATCAATGTATTCAATATAAGCTTCACGTTCTGCTTTTGTTTTCGTAAAACAGACATCATACATATTAAAGCTTAGAGATTTCGTAAGGTTATTAAAACCATGTAATGTGATTCGATCCTCAGGTGATAGCATGTTTTAGGTCCCCTTATCCTTTAGTTCTTTTCCTTCACAGTTCAATAATTAGCCTTATATAGTATGTTACCCAGTTTATGCAATCTAAAACAATTAAATCATTAATCAAAATTAACATGCCTGTTTTTAAATTTGAGTAACAGACATGATAATAAGGTAATACTTTTATAAAGAGTTATTATCGAAAAGCTAAAACCCAACTGAAATGGAGTGTATATATGCGCGCAGTTACCTATCAAGGCCCTAATCACGTAGAGGTTACACAAGTGGAAGATGCTAAAATCGAAAAAAAAGACGATGTCATCGTCCGTATTACTTCTACAGCCATTTGTGGGTCCGATCTACATTTATATCAAGGAAATATGCCCTTACCTAAAGGCTATAGTATTGGTCATGAACCAATGGGTATTGTCGAGGAAGTTGGTCCTGAGGTAACAAAGGTAAAAAAAGGAGACCGTGTCGTGGTCCCTTTTAATGTTGCTTGCGGTCATTGTATTTATTGCAATCAGGGGGAAACGAGTCAATGTGATAATTCTAATCCCCATTATGATTCAGGTGGCTACTTCGGTTACACAGAAAAATTTGGGAATCATCCGGGTGGACAAGCTGAATACTTAAAAGTTCCTTTTGGTAATTTCACACCATTTGTTATACCCGAACCCTGCGAATTAGAAGATGAATCACTACTCTTTTTGTCGGACGTTTTACCAACTGCTTATTGGAGCGTAGAGCATGCTGGTGTGAAACAAGGAGATACGGTCATCGTACTCGGTTGCGGACCAGTAGGATTAATGACACAAAAGTATGCTTGGTTAAAAGGAGCCAAACGTGTCATTGCGGTTGACTACTTAGACTACCGACTTACCCATGCTAAAAAAATGAACAATGTCGAAGTATATGACTTCACTCAGTTTCCAGACATGGGTGAACATTTGAAAGAAATCACTTCAGGTGGTGCGGATGTCGTCATTGATTGCGTCGGAATGGACGGGAAAAAATCACCCCTAGAATTAATCGAACAAAAATTAAAGCTTCAAGGTGGAACACTTGGCCCTATTCAAATTGCCACAAAAGCAGTTCGGAAATCAGGTGTCGTTCAGCTAACAGGTGTTTATGGGGCCAATTATAACAACTTTCCACTCGGACCTTTCTTCTCAAGAAACGTTACCCTTAAAATGGGACAAGCACCGATTATCCCAATAATGCCAAAACTGTTTGACCAAATCGTAAATAACGATTATGATCCAAAAGAGATTATTACACACAAAGTATCACTTGATGACGCAAGCAAAGCATATAAAACTTTTAATAATCACGAAGATGACTGTATTAAAGTTATTTTAAAACCTTAACTTCTCTAGTTAACCAAAGGAAATGCCACTTAAAAGGTATTTTCCTTTGGTTTTTATTTTAAAAACTTTTCAAGAGATAGTAGCACAAACACCCACTCTTGAATATGCTGTTTTTGAAAAGGAGGAGAGAAAATGAACAATTATCCAATGAACAATATGCAACAAGGTACATCAGTTCCAACTAATCAGTATCAAATGCCAAACGGTCCGATGGTGCCGACAACACCTGCTCAACCAGGTACAATGGACCCAACCATGCACCAACACCAAATGCATGAGTTATGTCAACAATATCTACACCACTTAGTTCAACTTCAAACTTCTGATGGGCAAACGGTTGATGGAATTATCGAAAATACTGACCGTGAGGGAGTAACCATGCTTGTGCCTGATGGTGATGTTGAAGAAGGTACACATAGCGAACTAAGATATGGCTACGGTGGGTATGGAGGGTATCCTGGTTACGGTGGATATCCAGGATATGGCTATGGATATCCAAGAAGATTCCGCAGATTCAGACGTCGCCGTTTTCCATTCTATTTGTTAAGCAGCTTGTTTTTTCCGTACTTTTACTAGGAACATTTAAGACCAGCACTTGCTGTGCTGGTCTAGTTATTTACGGACCTCAATCAATTCTAAATGAAAGACACCTACTTGGTTTTCCTCATATAAATTTGTGAATGACGTAGAGTAATTACTTATAGTCGCTCGAGAATCCAAGTTTCTTTCAGCAACTTTTACGTCAAAGGTCATTTCATACAAAAGTGTTGTGATCCTATAATAGTCCTCACTACTGACTTGAAAATCAATAACCATTTTATTTTCTCCAAAACCTGTCTTAGTATCATGATAGCGTAAAACTTCAATTGGTATTGGTATCTCGTTTAAAAATACTTAAGATACCATGATCATTCCTCCCCTAAGAATAACCGTATCTCTTTTTGCTGTTCTTTATATACTCGATTTCCCAAACCAATCAGTTCATCCATACACTTCACATCATCAAAGGGAACTTCCGCCCCTAACCGTTCATTTAAACGAAAATAACGATTTCCTAATAAATGTTGACAATGATACGTAATGGATTCAGAAGATAAATCTAATGCTAAATCAAGCAGCTTTGGCGTTATTTTCATAAAAGGAAATTGAAAAGGAAGCCATTTCTTAATTCCCCAAAATTTATTTTTTTCAAACTTATACTCAATTTCCTGTAATCCTGTCCCTACTGAAAAAATTTTAATTTCCTCGAGATTTTTTTTGAAATGTTGCATAGCCTCTGTCACACAAACCATTGAAGGGTTATTTGCCCATAATCCTCCATCAATGGATAAATACTCATTTTTAATATTATTTGGCGGAAAATAAACAGGTGCTGAACACGAAGATAAAACCGCATCCCATAATTTAATTGTTAAATCATCACTGTCCGGATGCCCATAGTTTGAACGAAAGATATAAGGTTTACCATGGGTCACATCAACCGCTGGAATAAGCAAAGGTTGGTCTATGTCAGAAAGCGTTAATTCCCCAAAATTCTTTTTGAAATATTTACGCAAATCGCGATCACTATAGACACTTTTAAAAATCCCCATTTGTGCTTGCGGGTTAAAGACTTTTTTTCCAAATTTCTTGTAGCTTTTTAAAATGTTTTTCATCGGTTTTTTTAACACTGCGGATGTTGCAATAATCGCACCTGTACTCGTTCCAGCGATCACATCAAAAAGATCTCCAATCGGTTTCTTGTATTCATCCTCCATAGACTTTAATATAGCTACAGCAAAAATACCTCGAATTCCACCACCGTCTATGCATAAAAATTTCATGTTACTCACCTAATTCTGAGTTAGTTTCCTCTTAGCTTTTCCTTCCACTTAGCTGAGTATGTTGATTGTTTTCAATTTCCTTTTATGCCAGTGAAATTGAAAATCGTAATGGAATAGAACGTTTGCCTTGTGAGACATTAACAATAGAAGTTGAAAAGGAGGAAAAAGTAATGGAAGATAAACAACCATTTGAATATGACCGTTATTCAGCAGCAAACCTTAGTCCGGACCTTCTAAACAGAGTTATGCTATTAGAAACAGAAATCCGGGAAGCCACGGATAAAGACGTTGTTCTAATTGCTTATGAAGAGAGTCAACACAACCCAACATAGGATAGAAACCGTTCGTTGCTTTTTATTGCTTAAATAAAAAGAAAATAATGAAATACATTAGTTTTCAAGAGAATAACTATAAGAGGACTAAAACCAGTAGGTCTAGTCCTCATCATTAAACTCAAGTTCTTAGGAATAACCGTCTTCCTTTGTATGGTTTTCTCAACATTCCACGCCCTCTGCGACAAGGTCTGTCTTTTTCATATATCTTGGTTCGATTATTTGTGGAAGATGATTGGAATTGATAATGTTGATACTAAGCATTGAAGTTAAACAAACGTTTGATTAATTTTTGTCGTACTTTGTTTAAATATGTTGTTTATACCTTTAGCGGTAGATATTATATGATACGAATATTAAACAAATATTAAAAATTCATTAATGTTATTTGATTTCTTCTAGTAGTTAATGAAAAAAACTCTCTAATCAAACCGATTAGAGAGTTTACTAACTTTATAGTGAACCTTTTTTTAATGATTCAGCTACTTGAACTGTACGTTTGGCTTGATACTTAGCAGCTTCTTCTACGTTTTCTTGCATCTTTCCATCTTGACCAACTGTAACACTCGTTCCGTATGGATTACCGCCTGAAGCGAATAATAATGGATCTGTGTAACCAGGCGCAGCAACAATGGCACCCCAGTGATACATCGTTGTGTAAAGAGAAAGAATTGTTGCTTCTTGACCACCATGAGCATTACTTGCTGATGACATCGCACTGACTACTTTATTCGCAAGCTTACCTTGGAACCAAAGTCCACCTGTAGTATCTAGAAAATTTTTCATTTGAGCTGGCATGTTACCAAAACGAGTCGGTACACTAAATACGATTGCATCTGCCCATTCTAAATCGTCTAATGCTACTTCAGGAACATCAGCTGTTTCTTCAAGATGAGCTTTCCAAGCTGGGTTAGAATCAATTGCTGCTTGTGGAGCAGTCTCAGGCACTTTTAATAGTTTTACTTCAGCACCTGCTGCTGTTCCACCATCTTCTGCCCATTTCGCTAATTGATAGTTAGACCCTGTTGAACTGTAATAGATAACTGCTAATTTAATGTTTGACATTTCGATCGACTCCTCTTTGTTTGAATTACCAAATAATTTTTTTAAAAAACTCATATTCTCTTCAACTCCTAGTTTTATTCATGTGATATTCACTGAACTGACGGAATACCATCACCCCCTAAAAGGAATTACATTAATTTTGTATTATCCGAATCCGTATATCATGAATTAGAGGTAATAGACAAGTGAATATTATTAAAAGCTCTTATTTCGGTCTTTCTAATTCGAGAAACTCACCTAAATTAGAATAAAGGTTACCAGCTAAGCGACTGATCGGTCTCAAACCTTCAGCATCAATTCGTCCATTCTGATAGAGCTCTTCATGGATGTGGTACTGAACAACACGGCCAATTAGTAACTCACAGGCTGGCGCTTTTTCCGTTCCTCCAAGCGGTATAGCTTTTTCTAGAATACATTCCATTCGAACCTTTGCTTCTTGTATACCCGGCACTTTTACTTTTAAACTTATTACAGGTGTTAAATTTGCAGCATCTACTTCACTTTCATTAGAAGGCAAATTTTTTGCGGTCACATTAAGCTGTTCCAGATAAGACTCATCAGCAATATGAACAACAAATTCTTTTTGCTCGATCGCATTGCGAGAGGTATCTTTCATGACTCCGTTTGATCGCTGTACTGAGACTGAAATCATAGGAGGATTAGCCGAAATAATATTAAAGTAACTAAACGGTGCAGCATTTAAGACCAGCTCTTTTGAAAGCGTCGTTACAAAAGCTATTGGTCTTGGGATAATACTACCAGTCAAGAATTTGTAATTCTCTCGTTCGACTAACTCACTCGGATCAATAGCTTTCATCATTATTTCTCCTCCTATCAAGCTAATTCATTATCATATATTCTTAATTCGAGATAAGTATCAAAAAATTATAATTCCTGTGCATGGAATCCTAATTTTTTTAATTGAATGATTAGTTCTTTCTTTTCATCCGATTCTAAACCTGCAAAAATCTCTTGAATAGCCTCACGGTGCTTAGGGAAAATATCACCCATCAGGTTTGTTCCATCCTCTGTAATAGCCGCATAGGTAACGCGACGATCCTTTGGACAAGGTTTTCTATGAATAAAACTCTTTTTCTCAAGTTTATCAACAACATACGTAATACTACTGCTTGCAAGCAACACTTTTTCTCCAATTTTTTGGATTGGCTGTTCACCTTTGCTATAAAGAAGTTCAAGCACAGCAAATTCAGTTGGATTCAAACCATAGCTTTTAATATCTTCTTCTACTCGTTTCGTCACAGACTGCATAGCACGTGACATAACAACGAATAATTTAAGCGATTGATCTTGATCATAAGACTTCATATTCATCAGTTCCTTTAACTAATGTCTCAATTTCGAGATAATTATATCTTTTAAAAGTTGATTATGTCAATACCTATGCTTTACTTTTTTAAAGAAACGACCCGATAAAGGGCTTACCCTTTATCAGGTCAATATTCTATAAATTCAACTTCGTATGTAAGTTTACTAATTCTTTTGCTAACGTATCAATACGATTATTGACTTCTTCATCAACAATGACATTCGATTGATCAAAACAACTACTGTGCACGAATACATTTGTTGGAGTAATTGCTTTAAAAAATGACAAGATCGGCTTTAGTTGATTATCGGCCACAAGGAAATGTTTTTCAGACCCAGCAGTCGTAACAGTCCCTACAACTTTTGACTCAAAGACATTGGTTGGAAGATGATCAAACAAATTTTTCAAAGCCCCAGTAATAGAAGCTTGGTAAATAGGAGTTCCAATCACAAACAAATCAGCTTCCTTAATCTTATTAATAACAGTCTGTGTATCTTCATTATAAGCTTCTAATGGTTTGCCAATAACAAATTCCACTTCATAATCCTTCATATCGACTAACTCAATCTCTAACTTCGGCTCAAGTTCCCTCGCTCTTTTTAACACTTCATTAACAGCAATCGCTGTTTTCTCCCCAATTAAAGATCCAGAAATTCCTAGTAATTTCAACCCTAATCGCCCCTAACATTATTTTTTTAAATCGTTCTATCTTACATGATTTATCATACATTTATATTAAAACAAATATTAGCAAAAATCACAAACATCGCCACTTATTATATTTTATATTATAAAGCAGAAACAGGCAGAAGTTTTTCGACAAGCCCACGCTCCGAATTGGAAGGCATTGTATGTACCTGTCGTATTTTCTGGAAATTTATTTCTAATTTTAGTGATACAAATATGGTACTATTGTAGTAAGTTAATAACATAAACACAATGTAAAGGAATCTTAAAGACTATTTTCTACCCACTTTTATTTCCTATCAGAAACATAATAGCAGACTAGAATTCCATAGTAGATTAATCTTTGGTCTTTTTCTACAAAAAGCTTCACAATCCAAGAGACAAGGATTAATTGATATAATCCAAAATAGATTGAAAAGCGTGCAAAGATCCAATTTTGAGTTGAGATGATCATAAATACAACACTTAGTAACGACATATTTACAATGACATCACTTTTAGGAAATAATTCCTTCAACTTATCTCTACCAATAAATGCGAGAATAATTGGAACAAAAGCAACCCCTACTCTAAGTGTGCTAGCGCCGCCTTCTTGAAAGTCTTTATATTCCCCATATTTTGTATCTTCAATAGCAGTAAATAATAAATTCATAAACTCATTGAAACCACTAACGATGATGATTGAGAGAAATAGAAGCAAATATGTTGTCTTCGACCAAGCTGGTCTTCTTACCACAAAGTAAATTGGAATTAATATCAGAGCAGTTTGATGAATGGTTGATGCCAGAAGTACAACTAGTAGGTATTTCTTAAAATCCCCATTTATAATAAATTTTGTTGCCGCAAATATAATGGCTGCAGCTAAATACTGTCGAATCCCATTCATTGATACTAAAAAATATCCAATCGTTATATAGACATATAAACTTAACTCAAACATTCGAGAATAATGATATAATGTCATGCCTATAAGAATATTAGTTAAAACTGCTGTTGTAAGTATCATTATTTGTGGATCTCTAGAAACTTGCTGTAAAAGCATTTGTAAGATATTAAAACCAAAGTCTCCAGTAAAATCGATTGTTTCCCAAGTAATATCGAATTCTCGATAAGAGTGCATATAATAATAAGTGTCACCAACGTTATTTCGAAGACCTGATACCAATACTAATGTTGTTAATGCCAAGAAAGCAAAAAATTTGTTGGCGTAAAATTGAGCTGGAATTAATTCAGTCTGTTTACCGATATACCTTGCGAATAGCGATAACGCATAAACTAAAGTTAGATTTAAGTAAAATACAGTCATATGCGTTTTCCTCTCCCAAAGTATATCTATGCATTACTATTTTTTAGAACCGTTACTTTATTTGTATTTTTAATGTATAAATACAAACACAATCCAATAGGACTAGCCAGTATGGTAGTCACCTTACATGGCGATTCGATTACAAACCTTTTATTTTTAATCATCAAATTACTCGAAACATAATGGATGGATTCTCTTAACCTCTCCTTAAATGTAGGCGCATGTTTCATAGCCACTTTCCTAAAATAAGAAAAACCTCGAGGGTTTTTTCTGTATTGGTTGATCATATTCATACTTGATCCATCTTCCAGATATTCGACATGACAGAGAACTTCATTCATAACTAGTAACGGATACTCTTGATCAATTAGTATATATTTGTAACTAAGTGGACAATACTTCTCACCTTCAAATAGTGGATATGGTGGTGTGTTCTTGGTAAGCTCTGTTCGATAGACAAGCTTTTTATCTCCTTTAACTTTATGAATCCCATAAAGGTTGGAAAGAGTAGATGCTTTCACATTTTGGGGCATCTCTGTCCCTATAATTTCACCACCCTGTGTGGCATCTAGCCCAACAATACCTGCATAAGAGGAACCCCCATGTTCTTTCCAAAATGTAAGAATCTTCTCTACTGCATCATCGGCCATATAGTCATCGGAATCTATGCAGACATTTAATTCAGTCTCAATCAATTCATAAGCCGCATTGTGCGCCCCATGCATCCCTTGATTCTTCTGAAAATAGTAATGGATTGGGACAGACCCTTCTAACATCCAACTCTCGACTAACTCCCTCGTATTATCTGTTGAACCGTCATCTATAATCAGCCAAATAAAGTCTTTTGACGTTTGTCGTTTTAAGCTTTCATAACATAGATGAAGAGAGTAAGCCCTGTTGAAGGCGGGTGTAAAAACAGTTAAAGTTGGGTTCATTTTTTATTTCCTCCACTTTTATGCTTGTTTCCTTAATGCTAATGCTCGGTTCATATAGAAATCATATAGCCAATCAGCCATTGTGGCCGTATCATATCCTTTTTCCCTTAATATTTTTGATGTATCTTTATGATCGTAGGAAGAAGTAAGGATTTTATCAGCCCAAACGTTTGCTTGTTCTTTCAAACTACAAAAATCAATTCTCCCTGTTACATTCGACTCTTTTGTTATCGAATCGGATATTATGCAACTTAACCCTGCTGCCTGTGCTTCAACTAAGACGACTGGTAATCCTTCAAAAAGAGAAGGAAAGAGAAACAAATCAAATCCCTGCATCAATTCCGAAATATTTTCACGAACTCCCAGAAATCGAACATGAGGACTAAGATCAAGTTGTTTTGCTTTCTTTTCTATAGTAGCTCGCAAATGCCCATCACCAACGAGAACTAACAAGGAGTTAGGATTTTTTTTATGCAAACTTTTAAAGATATCAAGTAAGAATTCATGATTTTTTTGTTTATTAAAACGTCCAATATGTCCTATGACTAACTTTTCTCCGGCATTTATCTCTTTTCTAATTTGATTTCGAACAACTTGATTAAACTTAAATTGATTAACGTCGACAGCATTATTAAGAACTGTTACTTTCTCAGAATTAGCTAATTGTTTTCCAAAAAGCCATTCCCCAGCTTTTTGAGAGCATGCAAAGTATTCAGTTGGATGATCTTTCATAACATTCCTTGCATATATTCGAAAAGGGAGTTTTAAATCTAACCCTAAATCACTTAAATGACTATGGGCAATTCTGCAAGGCACACCAGCTTTATTAGCTGCTCGTATGACGAAACTGCTATTTTCGTTAATATGAGAATGGACAACCCTATATTCCGAATGTAGCAAGAAAAAATCGTCAAGCAACTTAAAATACTTTTTGTAATTACCAGGTCTTATTTGTGGCATTTTATAAATATTACCACCAAGATTTAAAATCTCCTCATCATAGTGGCCACTTTCTTCACGATGTACCATAAAATCAAATTGAATCTTTGTTCGATCCATTTGACGATAGTAATTCATTAACATCGTTTCAAGTCCACCACGATTCATGATCGTAACTACCTGCAGGATACGTATCGGTTTCAGCTTTATCAATTCCTTTCTATCTAACTATTTTTCTAAGCTTTTCAATACTAGCTAGCATAAAATAAAGCCCCACTGCTCTTTTCGTCTTTGCGCAAAAATAAAACGCCCTCCATACAAATGAGAAATATTGCATTTCAAATTGTTTGAAGGAACGCTGTATTCTCTCATCATGTAGGATGCTATGTAAGTTCCTTATCTTTTCAAAATTTGATGACCTGTTTGATTCGCTCATTTCATTTAAACCAAGTCCTAGAGTATTTAGGCAGATACGGTTATTTAATGCTATGTAAAATTCTTTCCCCAACTCTTTTTCTTGCAAAAACCCTTCAATAATTCCGTATAAATTTAACCACTTTTTTATTAAAAGAGGTTTATATCCGGTTGTTACAGACGTTTCATTTGCTCTCCAGTAGTGGTAGTAAGGCTTATTGACAAAGACAAACGACTTTGCATAATAAAATGCTTGTATATTAAATAGTGAATCTTCGTTCGTACCGATTTCACTTAAATCAGTAAATGTTACTTTATTACCTTTAATAATTTCTGTCTTGTATAATTTGGACCAAACAGTTCCCCAAGCATCTAATAGTTCTGGACTTGCAATTTCTTCATTTACAGGTCCAATCAACCTTCTCATCATTTTTGATTGCACATCTCGGTCTTTGTAAAGCACTTTCTCATCTAATTGGAAATCTTTTTCTTTTGAATGACTACCAAATTCACGGATATACGAACACATAACAATATCGGCACGATCTGTTATTGCGGTTTGATACATATCTTGATACATGGTTACATTAATCCAATCATCTGGATCAACAAAGCCAATAAACTCCCCTTTGGCTAATTGAATACCAGCATTACGCGCTGAGGATACTCCGCCATTTTCTTTATCTATGACGATAATACGATGGTCTTTTTTAGCAAATTCATTTAAAATCTCCAAACTTTTGTCAGTGGAGCCATCATTAATAGCAATGATTTCAATCTCTCTTATTTTTTGTGCTACTAAACTTTCTAGACATCTGATAAGATAACTTTCTACATTATAAATTGGTATGATAATACTTACTTTCGGCTTCATCATGGTCCTCCAACATATAACTCGAGTAAATAGCCCTTAACTCATTATGAACTTGTGAAAGGGTGTATATTCGACTCCGAGAAATACTCCCTTCGCCCAATTTCTCACGTAGCTCTTGTGATTGGTACAACTCTACTAATTTTTTAGCCAACTGCTCATGACCTTTTGTAGGAATAACAAATCCATTAATGTTTTCTAAAATTAGTTCTCTATGACCCCTATTTTCACTTGCTACAACAGGCAACCCACAAGCCATCGCCTCCATAATATTTACCGGTAATCCTTCTCGAAAGCTTGAACCAACTGCTATATCGCAAACAGGTAATAGCTGATCAATATCTTTCCTGAAACCAAGGAAATCAACCATATGTTCTACTCCTAATGACTTTGCTAGCTCTTGACACTCTTTTACAAGAATTCCTTCGCCAGCTAATAAAAGACGAGTTTTCGGAAGCTCATCTTTTACCAATGCTAATGCTCGTATAAGAAGTTGTTGGTTTTTATTTTTATTAAACTCAGCAGCATAAAACATAAGAAAATCTTCATTTTTGTATCCAAGTTTTTCTCGTTCGTCCATTTTCCTTTTTTTATCTACCTGTTTATATTTTTCTGTGTCTATTCCCACACCATGGACATGTTCTATACGGTCTACTTTAAATTGGTGTTTCGTTGCTAAGTTGTAGTCCTCTGTATTGATTGTTATTAAGCAATCAGTTACGCGAGAGAGCACTTTCTCAATCGGATAATAAACAAGCCAATTTGCAAGTGGCGCACCTTTACAAAAATGAAAGCCATGTGCCGTGTAAATAACCTTTGTTCCACGTTTTCTTGCCTCGCGGGCTGCCAATCTCGTAAGTACTCCGCCAAGTGGCGTGTGGCAATGGATTATCTCATACTGATTTTGCCTTATGATAGATTTTAGTTCCTTGTATGCCTTTATATTTGCTACGTTAAAGGGCGACCTATGAATCGGAATAGTAAATTTAGCATCAGTAAAAGGTAATTGATTCGTCCCTGATGCCGCCACATGAACATCCCACCCCTGCTCCTTAAACCATTTCATATACGGGAGATGAAAGGCTTTGAAATGATAATCAACGGTTGCACAAAATAAGATTTTTTTCGCCACTGTTCTCACCATTCCTAGCCTATTTAATGTATTCTTTTTCCATTACTTTGGAGAGGTACTCTAGTAAGTCGTATTTTAAATCATCACGTTTAAGAGCAAACTCAATCGTTGTTTGAATGAAGCCCATTTTTTCACCAACATCATATCGCGTTCCTTCAAAATCATAGGCATACACTGCCTCTATCAAATTTAAAGCAGCAATTGCGTCCGTTAATTGAATTTCTCCACCGGCTCCTGGTTCTTGATTTGCTAAGATATCAAAGATTTTCGGACTAAGAATATAGCGACCAAGTATGGCGAGGTTTGATGGTGCATCTTCTAGCTTCGGTTTTTCAACAAGGTTGTTTACTCTATAGAAACGGTCTCCCATTTCCTTTCCGTCAACAATCCCATACCTCGAAACATCTTCATCCCTTACCGTTTGGACACCAAGCACGGATGCTTTATACCGATCATATTGTTCGATCAGTTGCTTTAAACATGGTTTCTCTGCTCGAACAATATCATCGCCTAACAACACGGCAAATGGTTCGTTGCCGATAAACTTCCGAGCACACCAGATCGCATGGCCTAATCCCTTTGGTTCCTTTTGACGAATATAGTGAATATCTACTAGTTTCGACGATTTTTGGACTTCATTGAAAAGTTCAATCTTGCCCTTGCTTAGTAAATTTTGCTCAAGCTCAAATGAGTTGTCAAAGTGATCTTCAATGGCTCGTTTTCCTTTACCTGTCACAATAATAATGTCTTCAATTCCTGATTCTACAGCTTCCTCGACAATGTATTGAATTGTTGGTTTATCAACGATCGGTAGCATTTCCTTAGGCATTGCTTTTGTTGCTGGAAGAAATCTTGTTCCAAGTCCAGCTGCTGGAATAATTGCTTTTTTTACTCTCATGTTCCCACTCCTTTAAGATTAATTAACCTGGCATAGAAAGAACTTTTTCTTGTATTACTTTTTGGTTTGCTAAATGAACTAGTGTACTAGCCAAAGTTTCTTTATCCTGAATAGCATAGGTTAAAATGATATTTTCAATTTCTTCCATGAAAATATGAGATGTTTTTCCGATATAAATCTTCGGAAAAATTTGCTTATCATGAACTTCATTTTCATTTAGTAATTCTTCAAAAAGCTTCTCTCCTGGTCTCATTCCACTAAATTCAATTCCTATCTCGTCTATGGAGTTTCCTGAGAGTTTGATTAAATTCTTCGCTAAGTCAACAATTTTCACAGGCTCTCCCATATCAAGAACAAATGTTTCTCCACCTCTTGCTACACTGCCAGCCTGAATGACCAATCTGGATGCTTCTGGAATCGTCATGAAATACCTAACCATTTCTGGATGAGTAACGGTAACAGGACCACCTTTTTGAATTTGTTTTTTAAATAGTGGTATCACGCTTCCTCTACTTCCTAATACATTTCCAAATCGTACGGCAATGAATTTAGTCTTACTCGTTACATCCATATTTTGAATAATCATTTCAGATAAGCGCTTAGTTGCCCCCATCACACTTGTTGGGTTAACGGCTTTATCGGACGAGATCATAACGAATGTCTTTACTTTATTCCAGTCAGCTGCTTTAGCTACGTTTGTGGTTCCAATCATGTTGTTTTTAACGGCTTCTTCCGGATTTCTTTCCATTAATGGGACATGCTTATGGGCTGCAGCATGATAGACGACGTCAGGTTGATGAGCTTCCATAATGACATTCATTTTTTGTAAATCTTGAATATCTGCAATCTCTGTTACAAATTCAATGATCGAGTGTTTATACTGCTCTTTCAACTCCATTACAATCGAATAAATACTATTTTCTCCATGCCCTAGTAATATTAGTTTCTGAGGATTGAACTGAGAGACCTGTCGGCAAATTTCAGAGCCAATTGAACCACCTGCACCTGTAACAAGTACAGTTTTATTTGTAATGTAATCAGAAATTCCATGGAAATCTAATTCGACTGGTTCTCTTCCTAATAAATCTTCCACTTGGACATCTCTAAATTGATTGACCGACACCTTTCCAGTTACTAAATCTTCTAGCATCGGAAGTATTTGTGTTTTAGCTTTCGTTTTTGCACATTCATTGAATATTGTATTTAATTCTTTTTTATTTAATGAAGGAATTGAAATGATAATGTTATCAATCTTTAGTTTTATAACCGTTTGTTCAATCTGATCAATTCCACCAACTACAGGAATTCCTAGAATATCAAGGTTATGCTTGCGTGCATTATCATCTATAAAGGCAACAGCTTGTAATTCTGCTTCATTGCTATTTTGCAATTGTCTCGCCACCATTGTTCCAGCTGCACCTGCTCCTACGATTAATGTCCGCTTTTTGTTTTCATTTTTTGTTATATATGTATCTCGGACAACACGCCACCAAAAACGAGATCCTCCGATAAAAAACATATGAAGCATCCAAGTAGCTGCTAGTAATCGCATGAAGATCCCTTGTGTTACAACCTGCTGCACTACAGCTGCAACGAGAATCGAGAATGTTACTATTTTTAGAATGATAATGAGTTCACCAATGCTGGCATACTCCCATGCTTTTTTGTAAAGCTTGTAATAAAATGAAAAAACATGATGGCAAATTAATAAAGTGACCACCGTGATAATAAGTGTTGAACTTAGCACGAGATAACGATCATATACTAGCAGGTTACTTAAGAAGATCGTTGTTAAAATAAAAAGTGAATCAACAATTATTAACAATGAAAGCCTCTTGTGATACTCCACCTGACCTCCCCCTTTTCTTTCTAAAATGTATTAAAGACGTAATGTCCTTCTTTCTATTGCATACTCAACTAGTTTTCTAATTTCTTCTAACTGTTCTTTCGATGCATCTTGTTTGATATACCTAACAGCTTTCTTAATGGACTTAGGGTATTTATCTAAATTCATGTATATCACTCCTTTTTTAAACAACTTTAACCATGTGGTTTCTAAAAACCACATGGTTAAAATGTTTAAATGAAAAATTGGGCATTCAACCCACCCTCACACCACACTTTTGATGACTAGCATCTAAGGTTTTACAACCCACAGCATGACCGAGTACCTCCATAGATATTGGCAAGGAGATATCACCAAATAACTTTAAGTTCTTAATAAAGAACAACCGACTTAAAAAAAAGAGCTTTTTTATTTTTCTATTACATTTTGAACTTTTTAAAGAACGGATTTGCCCTTTTAGCGTTAAGAATTACGCCTAGTAATTTCGCATTTGCCACTTCTAATGATTTCTTTGCTTCTACTGCTAAGAAATCTTCTGTTTTACCATTTCGAACGACTAATATGACTCCATCGCTAAGACTAGCAATAATTTTTGAATCGTTTTCTTCTAGAACTGGCGGGACATCAATCAACACATAATCGTATAGTTCTTTAGCTTTATCAAGCAATTGCTCTAACAGAACGGAGCGGAATAATTTTTCGGAATTATTAGGAATGGGTCCACTAGTTACAACGCCTATTCTCCCAAATTAAGTTTGGTTTAACGTTTCTTCAAGTGTTTTCTGTCCTATTAATAAGTTTGTTAATCCTACTGTATTTTTTATTTTAAATATTTGATGAATGGACGGATTTCTTATATTCGCATCAATAATCAATACTTTTTTACTACTATGTGCTAATGAAATAGCTAAATTCGCGGTTGTTATCGACTTGCCTTCCTCATAATTAGAAGATGTAATCATAATGGATCGACAATTATTTTCAAAGGATGAGAATTCAATATTTGCTCGAATATTGTCATATTCCTCTGCTACAACTGAATTAAGATTTTTGTTTATCATCATGTAGCTTCTTTTTCTAAGAGCCAATCGTCTCACCTCTTAAAGCTGGATTCGTTTTTTTTCCTTTATTCATTTCTATTGTTTTCTTATTCATTTTTGACACTGTGCCAAGTACAGGAAGTTCTAGTAGTTTCTCCACTTGTCGCGCTGAACGGAGTCGATTATCTAGGCTATCTAATAGAAAAATAAATCCAATTCCTATAACGAAACCTGCTGCAAAGCCTAACTTGATCATTCGATTGCTAGGCGGATTTATCGGTAAAGGGTTCTCAACTACCTGTGCTTCTGCAAATATTTTTACGTTATGAAAGTTTAAAATCTCCGCTACTTCTCTTTTGTACACTTCAGCTACTGTGTTTGCGGTAATTGTCGCCTGCTCTTGACTACGATCCTGAACAGTGATGGTTACTATACTCGAGTTTGCCACTCTATTTACAAATATGTTATTAATTAAACTCTGAGCTGACTGTTCTATTCCTAGCTCTTCGATGACAGCTTCCATAATTGGTGGTTTTTTGATCACGACAATCAACGTATCAAAAAGTCCAGATCTATCATTGATCATAATCCTTGCCGTCGATTCATAGATCGGTACTGGTTTATTTAGATAACTGTAAACGGCTCCAGCAGCTGTAGTAATAGTCGTAACTAAGATTACTAGCCACAGTCGTTTTTTTATCACGTTATAGATCTTTTTAATTTCAATCTCTTTCCCATTACTATCCATAAGTTCACCCACTTGTTTTATTCTGTTCTTTATAAAGCACAACCAAACCAAAAAAATAGGCCTAAACCGTTTAAAGAACTAGAACTTCCGAACTACTCTGATTCGTTCGGCTGTATTTGGATGTTTGCTTCTTTGTTATTTTTATTTTAGTTCTGTATAACGAACATGTCAATGATTTTTTAAAAACTTCCCGAAATTTTTTCAGTAGAAAACGCAGGTTATTGTCGAACTTTAGCTTCTTAAAAGCTCTTCTTCCTAAATATGAAGACATATAGAACCTTTATATAAAAATACTACTGAACTCCTCAAAGTTCAATAGTATTAGGGATCTATATGACATACTTACTTCTGGCTTGTTTCATCCCTCTTCGCAAACATCCTAATTAAGAATGGTAATGCTAGAAATAAAGCTAACACCCTAGCCATTTGCAATGTCGCCACCATCGCTGCTTCCATATTCAGCGCTGTTGCTGTCGAAGCCATTTCTGCTGCTCCTGCTGGGACAATTCCTAACAAACTAGTAAACCAGTCAACCGGCGTTAAAACAAAAAAGAGCGTTGCGAGTCCAAAACTCACAATAAAATAGATCAACAATGTGACTCCACTAATTGCTCCGATACTCTTTAATTGAAGGAGTGACTCTCGATCAAAGCGCATTCCAATGATGGCGCCCATAATTGCTTGTGCGACACCCGTTACGAACCCTGGTACTTCTATTTCTGGAAGTAATAAATGTGCTAAAAATCCTAACCCGATTGCAAAGAACAAAGAAGAACCTGGAAAACTAAAACGTTGGCTCAAGAATAGCGTTGCGAACATGACAATTATTAGTGTAAGAATGGACCAAAGCCCTTTAGTGAAATCAAAACCAGATATGTTAGCACTTTGTTGAGCGAATGGCGTATTCACCCCGACTACTAATGGAATCACTAGGACAAACAATGTAATTCTTGTGGTATGGAAGGCTGCTACTATTTGTTCGTTCGCCCCATATTGATGACTTAAAGCAATCACTTCGGAAGCTCCCCCAGGTAAGCAGCAAAAGAACGCTGTATTATTGTTTAAATTGGAATAGCGCTTTAAGAATTTCCCTAATAAAACCCCTCCGACTATTGTGACCACAAGTGTTAACAGAAAAGGGAAAAGCAAGGTCTGATAGTTGAGAAATTGTTCAGGTCTTAACATTAATCCGATGTTTGCTCCAATCATTGCTAAAGAAAATTTAAACAATTTGTTTGGAAGATAGATTTTGATAATAAAAAAGGAACTTATGATTCCTGCTAAGATCGAGCCAAGTAACCAGCCTGCTGGAACATTTAGCCAAGAAAAAAGGCCCCCTATAATAACAGCTATTAAGATATATACGCTTTTTCCGATCAAACAATCGCCTTCTTTACTTTTATACTTATAGAGCTTGTTCAAAAAGGGTGGTCTTCCCTTTTTGAACAAGCTCGAAGCAATGAGCGAAGTCACTGCAATGTTTTAAGTCGATCCGAGTGGTTTTTTCGGATAGACGCGCAGTGATACTAAAGATTCAAAAAGGGTGGTCTTCCCTTTTTATACGAAAACTAAGGCGTAAGTCCTAGTTTTCATTCATCGTGGTGTTTGCTAAAACATGGGGGTTTTGAACAAGCTCTTATAAGGATATCCCTTTATTTATATTCATTCGACACTCTAATAGTATACCATCGTTTCTGTATCAAGGATTAGAATGTGCACAACAAAATCAATTAGATAATAAGTAACTGGCTATGCTTGATCTGCGATAAAGAGTCAGTAAAGTAGCTAATAGCGCACTGGATGTATCGTTTTTTGGGCGTTCAAGAGGATAATACGAAAAATTTTTAGAAGGCGTCCTTACTACTTACAGCGTCTTTATTGGTTAGATCATAAATAAGAGTTATTGCTTCCTTTAACTTAGCAGACCTAATTATTTAAAGATTGAAGCCCATTATTTATGTTCCTGTAATAATTCCACATCGGTTACTCGCCTTTTTTTATTCAAGACAAGTTCCTTTTGACTCTATAATTCTTATACTATTATATATGAATGAGGAGGGATCCTTCTATATGGTCAAAGTCAGAAAAGCCATCATTCCTGCGGCCGGATATGGGACAAGAAGCCTACCTATTACAAAGGTACTTCCAAAAGAAATGTTCCCGATCGGCGGTAAACCTGCGATTCATTATATTGTTGAGGAAGCCGCTGCTGCTGGAATTGAAGAAGTTTTAATTGTTATTTCACGTAATAAAAATATGATCATGGATTATTTTGATCGTTCGTTAGAATTAGAATCTTTTCTAGAAAAGAAAAACAAATCGCATTTACTTGAGAAAACTGAAATACCTAATGTGAAGATTTTTTACACACGCCAACCTTTTGCAATGGGACTTGGTGACGCTATTCTTCAAGGCAAAGAGTTTGCAGGTGACGAAACTTTTGCGGTGTTACTGCCAGATGATATTTTCCTATATGATCAGAAATCGCCATTAACTGAATTAATTGAACAATGTAACTCAACTACTTCTAATGTATTAGCCTTAAAGAAGGTACCGTCTGAAGCGTTAACAAAATACGGGGTTGTTAAAGAAACAGCATTATCTTCAAACGTACATCGTATTACAGGAATTGTGGAGAAGCCAAAGAAAAATCCTCCTTCTGATTTAGCTGTCATTGGTCGCTATGTCCTTTCTCCCCGTATTTTTTCTATTTTAGAGCACATTAACCCAGGGATCGGTAATGAGATTCAATTAACCGATGCTATTGCAGAGTTAATCAAGAAACAATCTTGTTTAGGAAAGGTTATCTCATCTGAGCGCTTCGATATCGGAGTAGCAGATGAATATGTGGCCCTTGTTCAAAGGTTGCATTAGGAAGTTAGGCTAGGTGAACCAGAATTTTGCCTAGTCTATATCAGGTTTAGGAGATCCGAATGATTTTTTTGAAAATAAAAAAAGGGCCTTTGAACAACCTGCTACCCAATGGAATGTTAAACTGTACAATAAAAAAAACAAGTGTATGAACAGAAAGAATCCACGTTTCAATTGGTTTTTTTGTATGGAGGTAGCTGAATACATATAAAATGGAAAATATAATGCCAGACCAAAAAAAATTCCACCCGTGCCTATAATCAATCAATTTTAATTTAAACGCTAAATATTCACTCAATGTCGATAGAAAAGTCCATTTACCGATATGTATTAATTGTTTGTTTAATGTATCAGGAAATGAAATCAAACTTAATAGAGCTAACGTAGGTGTTACAAACAGAATATGGATGGCTCTTAGCAACTTTCTATTTACGTTTTTAGGCCTAAACTCCCACAGTAAATAATTTTTGCATAGATAATAATAAAAAGCATTTATAAAACTAACATACAGTAAACTTTTGTAATACTTAGGGACATGCCTCCAAGATTTCTTTGTTACATTTAGTAAAAACACAAGCAGAATAAGAGTAATATGTCTTTTCATTTTCTACTACCTTCCAATTATTTTACATTTATAACGTATATCATACCCTCCCCTTTACAGAAAATGTAAGTTCAGGCTTTTTTATTTCAAACAAAAGATGGCTGAAATTTGTTAAAGAGCTTGATTGAGAGGGAAAGGCAACTTAATTGCCTCTACTTCAATTGAGTTAATGAAATGATTCGTACGAATAGTGTATAATTTAAAATGGACTGTGACTACAACATAAAGGCAGTGAATTGAATGAAGTATTTCAAACCGGATTTTGAACTCCAACACTTTTCTAATATCACAGAAGACTGGATAAAAACAAACAGGGTTCAAACTATTTTTTCTGATTTAGACAGTACATTAGCCACTCACGATCTACCTGGTGGAAATGATTTAGAAGCATGGATTCAGATGTTGAAAGACCAAAATGTACAGTTAGTAATTGCTTCTAATAATAATCAGGCTCGTGTCGATCGCTTTTGTAAACCTTATGGAATCATTGGTTTTGGTAAATGCAAGAAACCATCCGCTTCAGAAATTAGAAAGCATATGACCAACCTTGGTGCAAAAGATGAGACAACGATCTTTCTAGGAGATCAGTTATTTACGGACGTTTGGTGTGGTAAGAATGTAGGCATTAGAACCGTCCTTGTTCATCCGATAGGACAAGAGCATGAACCAATCCAGATTGTAATAAAACGCAAAATAGAAAGTTGGATTAAAAAGCGTTGGTAATAAGTAATGACCGCTCATATAATATGAGCGGTCATTTTTCAATTGAAGATAAACTGTATGATGTGTCGGCCCTAATTCTGGAAACTGCCGATCTTTTCAGGATTTTATCTCCTCCCAAATCGTTAGTCTCTTGTTTATTACTTCAACATTACTTTCTCTATTTTGTGTAAAGCAATTTTAATTAAAAAGAAAATCATGTCTCTTTACCACATAAAAAACGGGTTGGCTAGTTATACTAACTTTGGGAGGTATATTAATAATGAGTTATTTTTTAATGATTTTCTTGGTATTATCCCCTTTTTTAACTCCTGATGATTTGACTGTTACATATAAGGATCAGCCAATTGCAACTGTTAACCGAAATCAATTTTCTTCTCCATTAATAGGGAATGAGATGATTGATATGGAGAAATACCAATTGCTTATAAATCAAATTCAGCAACATGTATATACACCACCTGTTAACGCAAAAATTGGTAAAAACGGACAAATGATTTCTGAACAGATTGGTTATGTGCTTGATAAACACCTTTTTACTGAAGCGTTTTATCAATATTATTTTGGAAAGGAATCTACAAAAGTTGAAGTTCCATTACGTCCGATCCATCCTAAAGTCGATAGTGAAATTTTATCGCATATTCGTGTTCAACGAATTGGGCAGTATATGACTTATTTCAACAAACGAAACAAAGAACGCTCTCACAATATTACCCTAGCTGCTGAAGCGATCAACAATCATGTTGTGTTTCCTGGTGAGACCTTCTCTTTTAATAAGGTTGTCGGAAAAAGAACTCGAGAACGTGGATACTTAACCGCTCCTGTCATCGTTCGAGGCGAATTGTCAGAAGATATTGGTGGCGGTATTTGTCAGGTTTCTTCTACCTTATATAATGCTGTAGACCATGCAGGGCTAGATATTGTCCAGCGTTATTCCCATAGCCGACGCGTTCCTTATGTACCTAGTGGTCGTGATGCAACTGTGAGTTGGTATGGCCCCGATTTCACTTTTAACAACAATCTCAACCAACCGATTCTCATACAAGCGAAAATTTATGGTGGGCAAATGATCGTTTATATTTTATCCTCTGACATGATCGACTATGAGCAACGACGTGTTCCTGGAGCTCCTCTTAAATTACCAAAAGAAACAAACATGGCAAACGCACAGACCGGATAACGATCTGTGCGTTTGTTTCATTTATTTAGTAATTGTTCAGTTTTTACGTCATCAAGTAACCAAGCATCTGTAACAGATTGCCTTGTCAATCTAAATGTATAAGTTACATCTCTTTCTCTCTTGTCTTTTTCCTTTATTTTAAACGATAAAGGAATTTCATAAACGAGATCTCCATTAAGAGAAGGTGAATTAATTTTCTTTGTTAAGCGTACAGCTTCAATGTTATTAATAAGCTCCTCTGCCTTTCCAAGATTCTCGTTGTAAATCAGTTTTAATAAATCTACATCTTGCTGATTCAACGCAATAAAGAAGGTCGCGACAACACCTTGTGCCGAAAGTTTCTTTACAAAAGATGAGAGGGACCCCGATGCTTTATACACCATGAGCTGATGCGAGAGATCGAGACTTCTCGTTGAATGGGTCAAACTGTCCTTGAAATGAATGCAAAAATGTCCCGGAAAGCCGTTAGCCAAAGCACCACCACCGTGAGGCATCCCGTGCATGGATGCTGCTAATGAATAACCATTGTGGTGAACGAGTACTGCTCGTCTTTTCCAACTCCACTTTCCTCCATAAGCCTCTTTCATGATAGCTGTATCTGCTCTAGTTATAGGCTGTACATCGGCATGATTATTTCCCGCACGTCTTTGTGCTTTGAATCGTAATCCTGTTTCTAGATCGGTTATCGTAAAGGTGGTATAACGCGGAATAAGCGGATCTATTTCTTTCCAATCAAGAAGGGTACCAAAATGGTGTTGTTGCAGACCGGCGAAATAACTCAATAGTTTCTTTTTTGCACTCGATTTCACTTGCAACTTTCTTTTTTGTTGAAGATCATAAAAGTCGCCATTCACATCAATTGTGTAAATGCGAACCGTCCCTCGGTCCTCAAGTAATACATAATGATTAGAAAAAGGAACTTGATTAACTGATTCAAGCTGTGTTGCTTGAATCAGAGCTTGAACGATTTTTTCTGATTTTATTTTTAAAACGGTTTGATGAAGCGAGTGACTGGATGATTTAACAATTAAGGATGCTTGTCCTTCCACTTCATCTGCCGTTCCAATAATGGGCATAACTCCTAATAAGACAAGCAACAGTGACACAAACATCCATTTCTTCATTTATTTTTTCTACTCCTTAAAAATTACTTTATTTTTCCTATTCATCAAATACAGCAGGATTAAATAAAGAAGAAACCACTATTTGATTTGAGGCAGGGTTTACTTCATCTGTATATTCCTCAATCTCTTCTTTAATTTTTCGTAAATCATCTTCAACTAAGACTGTTGGTTGATTACTCAACTTTAGTTCTTTTAGCTTAGCTTCCAGCATGTTTTTTGTTTCCGTTAAGATGAAGACATTTTCTAGCTTTTCATAATAGGTTAATGGTTCATAGTCCATATGGTTCCCTCCCTTTGCTAAAGTAGATACTATATATCATCTCTCATAAAAATAAACCTATTCGAGCAATGCTAAGACCAATTGATCTTCAAGATCTTTTGCTTTGTCACCGTCTATAATTTGGTTAGAAATAATCGAAAAAACAAGTGCCTCTCCTTCTTTAGGTTCAACATAACCAGCTAGTGAACTAACCGTTGTTAGCGTTCCTGTTTTCGCTCTAACTCTTCTTGACGCTACTGTTTGTTTCAATCGATCGTTCAATGTCCCACGGTCAAGTGGAACTCCTCCATCAACAAGTGGCAATGACTGAAGAAAAATGGAAAACCAAGGTTCAGCTTGTATTTCATATAGTAGACCAGATATTTGGTGAGTAGGAATTCCACTAACATGAGAAATACCAGATCCATCTCTTATGACCATTTTCTCTGTTTCAATATTCCATTGCTTTAATTCTTCTTCTAATACGTTAAGTCCCTTATCCCATGTGCCTTCTTCTTCTCGGACATATCCCATTTCCTTTATTAAAATTTCCGCATGACCATTATTACTCTGCTTCATAAATGGAACGAGTAATTCAGAAAGTGGCATGGATTCATGAGTTGTAAGCTTCTTTGCGGTTAGTGGCAACTTTCCCTTTTTTATCGACCCAAGTAGAGTAATACCTTGTTCCTTCAATGTTTGCTTAAATAAATGTAATACATAGTCTGTCGGTTCCCAAATGGCGATCGACTCTTTATGAGTACTTGCATTTTTGGGAATAACTCCGTCAATATAAATCACATTCGTTCCATGCTCACGTGAAATCTTCAGGTCTAATTTTTGATTCGCTTCAATAGTCGTACTCTTGTTTACAAGCATTAAAGTATCAGATCCAGGAGATACTGTTACTTCTCCTTTATCATTAATTTCCTTTCCTGGAGTCACTTCAATCACCACTGTTCCCGCTTCATAATCATCATCAGGTGCAACCGTTAGAGCTGATACTTGTGCCCCGTAGTAGGTCTCTTCGTCAGACCAAGGAAGATCAATCGGATATCGCTCATCATCATACCGGCTATCATCTGCAATCAGATTTCCTTTTATGATTCTTACTCCTTGAATCTTTAATTGTCGAACCAATTCATCAATATCTTTACCTAAAAGGGTTGGATCTCCATTTCCTTTGATGTAAAGATCACCATCCAATATCTTCCATTTTATTTTCCCATCCATGTATAGTTCTGTCGTAAACCGATGATGTTCACCTAAAACGGATAAGGCGGCAGCTGCAGTAAAAAGCTTCATATTAGAAGCAGGTCTAAGGCGTGTATTGGCTAAATGCTCGTACAACACCTCTCCGGTTTTTGCTGAGCGGACACTTACACTTAGAAGTGCTCCTTCTAGGGCAGGGTCATTGTCAATAAGGTCGACTAATTTTTGTCGGTCCATTGCTTCTACATGAGCAATAGACAAATTCATTATAAGCAAAACGCTAAAAAAGAAAAGAATCATTCCTTTCATTCAAGCCCTCCTCTTCGATATGATTAGTATGGTAACCTCTTACAAAAATAATTATGAACCCTTCAGGGAATCGTAACAAATAGATCCTTTTAAGGAGTGATACACATGGAAACACGCGATCAAATTACGATTGAAGATGAAAATGGGCGAACAAAGGATTATTCAGTGGAAGCACTGTTTGACATGGAAAACCACTCTTATGCTCTTTTATCATCTGATGAAGACACCATTCTAATGCGTGTTGAAGATGAAGAGGATGAACAGTTTCTAGTTGGAATTACTGATCCCGAAGAAAGAGATTCTATTTTGCATGCTTATGAAATAGCGGTAGACGCAAATCCAGCTGACTAACTTAGGGTTAGAGGTGAAACAATGGCAAACACTAATGAGAACAATGTCTTTGAGAATGTTCGAATGGGACAAGGAAATATGGGTTTGTTTGGATTAACAGGACCAAAAGAGGTTGCTGATTATTCACTATCTTCCAAGCAAAAAACGACTGGTCAAATTGACCAAGAGTATGATGGAGGCACCGCAACATCTAAAGAAACGGATCAAAAAGATTAAAAAAGAATAACGCTCATTGATTCGTGAGCGTTGTTCTCTCTTTAACTTCCATATGAATTAACCTCGATTTTTTTAAAATTCGCATATTGATAAAGAAATATACAAATACTACTTTAAATTTCAAATGTATTAACTTGGTGTGTTCGAAAAATGACAGCAGATTCTCAAAAACCTAAGATTGAAGCAATGTTTATAGGAACGATTGTAAAATAACATGAACTTCTAATAAAAAACCCGTAACTCTTTTTTCGAAGAGTTACGTTTATCATGTGTTTCGAAAGATATTAATCTAAGAGAACAAGTCGGTAACAGACTTTAACGTGATGTGACATGGCCATTAATAGAAATTAAATTGACAATTGTCCTGATAATTCGAAGATTCGCTTATCAATTTGATGTCGCTTGGAAAAGATATCATCAAATAGGTAATGGACTAGTTCATTTTTTTCAAGTCCAACTGCGACTCCTGATGTTCCTTCTAGGAGTAAATCAACAGCATACGCACCTAAACGACTCGCTAATACGCGGTCAAAGCCAGTTGGAGAACCTCCTCTTTGTAGATGACCAAGAACCGTGACACGTGTTTCTAAATCGGTTCTTTTTTCAATTTCTTTTGCAACATCAAATCCACTGCCAATTCCTTCAGCAACAACGATGATGCTGTGCTTTTTCCCTCGCTTTGCACCCCGTTTTAACCGGTCGATAATGTCATCCATATTCTGTTCAATTTCAGGTAAAAGAATTGTCTCAGCACCACCTGCAAGACCACTTAACAAGGCCAAATCACCAGCATGACGTCCCATTACTTCAATTACATAAGTTCGTTCATGGGAACTAGCGGTATCTCTAATTTTATCGATTGAATTAATAATTGTATTCAAAGCTGTATCGAAACCAATTGTGAAATCTGTACCAGGTATATCATTATCGATGGTCCCTGGTGCCCCTATAGTAGCAATTCCATATTTAGAAAGCTTTTGTGCTCCGCGGTAAGAGCCATCACCACCAACCACAATCACTCCTTCAATTCCATGATTTTTTAATTGTTGGACAGCCTTCAACTGACCTTCTGCTGTTCTAAATTCTTCACTTCTTGAACTATGTAACATCGTTCCGCCTCGGTGAATGATATCTCCAACAGATCCAAGATGAAGTTCTTTAATATCGCCTTCGATCATCCCTGTATATCCGCGATATACACCAAATACTTTGCAATTATGAAAAATAGATTTTCTAACGACTGCGCGGACAGCAGCATTCATACCCGGAGAATCTCCTCCGCTTGTTAAAACAGCAATTCGTTTCAAGAAATCACTCCCAGATAGATTATTCATTTTTTAAAAGTATCTCTTTATTATTAGAGTGTTATACTTCTCACGATTCATTAGCATTGACTATATTCAATAATCAGCAAAGTACAATTAGTCCGATCAGGAGATTCAATAACTAAATCTCCAAAATTTAAAATAAGAAAAGAGATAAGACCATAAGAGTGAGTAAACTCATTGCAACCAATGTTTCTCCAATTAATGATCCTGTCCTCACATACAACGGTAGTCTAATTTTCATGTTAATTGGATATAAAAACTTAACTCCCTGTACTGTCATCGCGTCGAGTAGAATATGACTACCAACACCAACTAATAAACCAATTTCAATAGAAGTTGCTCCGTAAAAAGTAAGTTGTTGAAAGAGTAAATATAAAAGCACCATGAATAATAAACTATGACTTAATGAGCGATGACCAAAAATTTTGCTGAATGCTCTAGAAAGTATCGGTACTCTTCTTCCAATTATCGACTTCGGATGACAGATATCAGGAATTATGGAGCCAACAATGGCTGCGCTATAAAAATAGATCGGGTCTTGTATGGGAATATTAAAATATTTTTGCCAAATAACTGCAGCAGCTATTCCACCGAGAATATGGGTTGTTCCTTTCATAGCATACGTCCTTTTATGTATTTTATAGTTTACATAATATAATTACGTTAAACTATTGTTCTATAATCGAGCATTCATTTATATTACTACTAAAAAAATTTTTTCTTTATCATAATCGAAGTTTCGCTAATCTACCTTCACACCTGCTGATCTCCTATTCCATTGATTAAAGTGTCCAGCAGCTCTGCAAGCTAGCTTTAATGGTAACTTCCCTGATATAAAGGTGACTTTCTATTTTTAATTACGACTTCTCCATTATAATTGCAAATCATTACTTATTAGCAACTTTTAAACGAATTCAGTGTCTCTTTCTGTTGCTATCTAACTTCTAGCCACAAGGAAAAACCGATGAGATTATTCCTCATCGGTCTTTAATGTTGTATCGACTTCCTCCCACACTTCAATCACATCTCCGGTTGTGGCGACGTCAACAATAAAGGATCCATTACTATAACGATCACTGTTACGATAATTCTTAGCATCAATCGTTTCTATTACGTCTTTCTTTGTACGAATCGATAAAATGGAAGATTCTTTGGTTACTCGCTTACATGCAAGCACCCGGTGAGGATTCGACTTCAACTCTCTAAGCATCACAAGTCCACGTTTTGCACGACTTGATTTATCAAATTCAGATATAGGGAGCTTTTTCACCGCTCCACGTTGTGTAATGATGATAAATTCCACTTTCTTATCGTCTCCAAGGAACGTTGAAGCCCCGACGACAAAATCGCCTTCTTTCAGATTGATTGCTTTTACCCCTGCTGCTCTTTGACCGACTAAGTTAATCTCATTCACACTTAACCATAGGCCCAATGCCAAGTTCGTTGCAATAAACAGTTCTTCTGTACCTGTTGTATGCATCATCGCTACCACTTCATCTTCTTCTTTAAGCTTAATCGCCATCAATGGTTTTGAGAAGCGCTGTGCTTGGTAAAGCGATAGCTGTGAGCGTTTTGCCATTCCATTTTTCGTAATAAACAGTAGAGATTCTTCTTCTTTAAATTCTTTCACTGGCAAGGCTTTTATGATCTCATCACCTCGTTCTATCCCGCTAACGAGATTTGCAACATGTTGACCGTTGTCTTTCCAGCGTATGTCTGGAAGTTGATGAACGGGTATATATAAATAATTTCCCAGTTTCGTGAATAATAATAAGGTTTCTGTTGTATTTATTTCGAAATGGCCAAGAAGATAATCTCCTTCTTTCATGCCAGCATTTTCACCGTTTGAGGCTCCATATGAACGAATACTCGTTCTCTTGACGTAACCTTCTTTCGTTACTGTGACCATTACGTCTTCAGAAGCAATCAATACATCCATATTGATTTTGATTTCTTCAATTTCTTCTTTAATAATCGTTCGACGAGGGTCTACGAAATCTTTTTTAATTGTTTGAAGATTTTTCTTTATAACTGTGATTAATTTCTTTTCACTTTCAAGAATGGCTTCTAGCTCATGGATACGACGTTCAAGTTCTGCTGCCTCTTCTTCTAAAGTCGTAATATCCGTGTTTGTTAAACGATAAAGCTGTAAGGTTACAATCGCTTCTGCCTGCACTTCGGTAAAATCGTATTTTGAAATTAAATTATCTTTTGCATCTTTTTTGTCCTTAGAAGCACGAATGGTTGTGATTACTTCATCAAGAATAGATACCGCCTTTATTAAACCTTTAACAATATGTTGGCGATCGAGCGCTTTTTTCAGGTCGTATTTCGCTCTTCTAGTAAACACAAGTTTTTGATGATCAATATAAGCTTGGATTAACGGTTGAAGTCCCATTAACTTCGGTGCTTTGTTGGCAATTGCCACCATGTTGAAGTTATATGTAACTTGTAAATCCGTATTTTTTAATAGATAGTTTAAGATTGCGTTAGCATCTGCTTCTTTCTTTAATTCCACCACAATACGAAGTCCAGTTCGATCTGTGTCATCTCGGACTTCAGCAATACCATCGACTTTTTTATCAAATCGAAGTTCATCCATTTTTTTTACAAGGTTTGATTTGACAACCTCATAAGGAATCTCCGTGATCACAATTTGCTTACGTCCACCGCGAACCTCTTCCACTTCTGTTTTCGCTCTTACAACTACTTTTCCTTTGCCCGTACGATAAGCTTGACGAATACCATCTAATCCTTGGACCATTCCGCCTGTAGGAAAATCCGGTCCTTTAATGACTTGCAACAAGTCATCCAAGGTTGTATTAGGATTTTCCATTTGCATGATCACACCATCGATGATTTCACCTAGATGATGTGGTGGAATATCCGTAGCGTAACCAGAAGAAATCCCTGTAGATCCATTAACAAGAAGGTTTGGATACATTGCAGGCAATACAACTGGCTCTTCTTCAGAATCATCAAAGTTTGGTATAAATTCTACGGTATCACGATCGATATCACGCAAAAGCTGTGCAGCGATTTTCGATAAACGTGCTTCCGTATAGCGCATAGCAGCTGGTGGATCACCATCTATTGAACCATTATTTCCATGCATATCTACTAAAAGATTGCGAACCTTCCATTCCTGACTCATCCGAACCATAGCTTCGTATACAGATGAATCTCCGTGTGGATGGTAGTTACCAATTACGTTACCGACGGTCTTAGCCGACTTACGAAATGGTTTTTCAGCTGTATTCCCTTCTTTATACATCGCATATAAAATACGACGTTGAACCGGCTTTAGTCCATCCCTTGCATCTGGTAACGCACGCTCTTGAATAATGTATTTACTATATCGACCAAACCGGTCGCCAATGACATCTTCTAAGGGAAGGTCTAAGTAACGCTCTGTTTGTGCCAAGCTTACTCCTCCTCAACTACTGCTAAGTTTTCATTTTCTAAGATGTTCGAGTCTTCTTCCAAGCCAAATTGGACATGTGCTTCTATCCATTTCCGTCTTGGCTCAACTTTATCCCCCATTAATGTCGTTACACGCTTTTCGGCGCGTGCGGCATCGTCAAGTTTAACTCGAATCAGCGTTCTTGTCTCTGGGTCCATTGTTGTTTCCCATAGCTGGGTTGCGTTCATTTCTCCGAGACCTTTGTAACGCTGTAATATATAGCCTCTACCGACTTTTTTCGTTGCTTTATCTAATTCACGTTCATCCCATGCATACTCGATAACTTCCTTCTTCCCACTGCCTCTACTTACTTTGTACAAGGGTGGTAAAGCAATATAAATCTTTCCTGCCTCAAATAGTGGGCGCATATAGCGATAGAAAAACGTTAACAAAAGTACTTGAATATGTGCTCCATCAGTATCGGCATCTGTCATGATGACGACTTTATCGTAATTCACGTCTTCAAGCGCGAAATCAGCTCCAACGCCTGCACCAATCGTATGGATGATCGTGCGAATTTCTTCATTTTTCATAATGTCTTCAAGCTTAGCCTTCTCCGTATTAATAACTTTACCACGTAAAGGAAGAACAGCTTGAAATTTTCGATCACGTCCTTGTTTAGCTGAGCCACCGGCTGAATCTCCCTCTACTAAGTAAAGTTCGTTTCGTTGCGGGTTCTTGGATTGAGCTGGAGTAAGTTTGCCGCTTAATAACACATCTCTACGCTTGCTTTTCTTGCCATTACGAGCATCTTCTCGTGCTTTTCTTGCTGCTTCTCGTGCTTGAGCCGCTTTAATCGCTTTTTTTATAAGCATCGTACTAACATCCGGGTTTTCTTCAAAGAAATAAGATAACTTCTCTGATACGACTCCATCAACAGCTGAACGGGCCTCGGAGGTTCCTAATTTCCCTTTTGTTTGTCCTTCAAATTGAAGGATCTCTTCAGGTACTCTTACAGAAATAATCGAAGTAAAACCTTCGCGAATATCAGATCCATCTAAATTTTTATCTTTTTCCTTTAAAAGTTTCACTTTTCTCGCATACTCATTAACCGCTCTTGTCATCGCTGCTTTTGCACCGAGTTCATGCGTTCCGCCGTCTTTAGTACGTACGTTGTTAACAAACGAAAGAACATTTTCGGTGTAACCGTCATTAAACTGAAAGGCAAACTCAACTTCTATTTTATTTTGCTCTCCCTGAAAAAAGACAACAGGACTTAGCGTTTCTTTATCCTCATTTAAGTATTCAACAAATGCTTCAATTCCATTTTCAAAATAAAAATCGTTTTTCGAGCCTTCCCCACGCTGGTCAACAAGTTCTATTTTCAAGCCTTTTAATAAAAAAGCTGCTTCGCGTAGCCTCTCTATCAAAAATTCTATATTATACGTGGTCACGGAAAAAATGGTTGTATCTGGTTTAAAATGAATGGTTGTACCTGTTTTGCGAGTTGTTCCCACTTTTTCAAGTGTTGTTACAGGTTTCCCGCCATTTTCAAACCGCTGCTTGTAAACTTGACCATCCCGTTTAATTTCAACGACTAACCATTCAGAAAGAGCATTTACAACAGAGGCACCTACACCATGTAAGCCACCACTTGTTGCATAACCACCCTGTCCAAATTTCCCACCTGCATGAAGAACCGTTAATATTACTTCTGGAGTAGGTTTTCCTGATTTATGCATTCCAGTCGGCATCCCGCGCCCTTCATCAGTAACAGAAATACTATTATCACGGTGTACGGTCACATTTATGTAAGAACCATGTCCAGCTAACGCTTCGTCAACTGAGTTATCCACTATTTCATAAACAAGATGATGAAGCCCGCGCGAGTCCGTACTGCCAATATACATTCCAGGACGCTTTCTAACAGCTTCGAGGCCCTCTAATACTTGTATTGATTCATCGTTATAATCCATATGTTGTTTTTTTGCCAAAGTTGAGACTCCTTTCAACATGCTACACCCATTGTAGCACAAACGAACAAATGTTTCTTTTTCTCGAACAGTGCTGCTTAATCTATTTTAGCTGTTATTTCTGTATTCGCAACCTCTTTTCTATTATCCTTTATTTTCTTTAAGTTTTTTAACAAGTAAAAGAACGAGACTTTTTAGCAAGTCTCGTTTCAAATACAGCTATTTCCATTTCGCTTGTTCAACTTTAATACAACGATTCATAACCGTTTGAATCCCTTTTTGTTGAAGGATCTCATAAGCTTCTTCATTTTCTACACCCAATTGTGCCCAAAACACATTTGCTCCTACTTCAACTGTTTCTTTTGCTACTTCTGGCAAAAATTCACTTCGTCTAAATACATTGACAATGTCTATTTTTCCATCGATTTCTTTTAATGAGCCGACCGCTTTAACTCCTAAAATCTCGTCAGCTTTAGGGTTTACAGGAATAATTTCGTAGCCAGCTTTTTGCATCGCTTCTGACACCATATAAGAAGTTCGAGCAGGGTTATCGGAAAGGCCTACTACCGCAATTCGTTTATTTTCATTTAGTAATTGCTTGATTTCATCGTTACTTGGATTTTCAAATCTCATGACATTACTCCTTTCTTTTTATATCGTGTTCTTCTTTCAACTTCTTACTCATCTATTCCTGCAAATGATGAAAACAAAACGTTTATTCTCATGAATTTGGTAAAACCTACTTGTATATATTATTTTCGAACGGGAGGGTACAAATGAAACGCCATCCTACTTTGTTTATTTTGAGATCTAAATTTTGGTTTATCCCAGCCATATACGGAGTTTTCTCTATATTAATTGCTTGCTTGAGTGTTTTCTTAGATTACTATCTCAATAGTCAATTTCTTCCAGCGTTTTTATTTGTAGATCTAGCTCTAGCACATACATTATTAAGTACGATTACCTCTTCTTTGTTAACCATGACAACCATTTCCTTTTCAACGATTATGGTTGTGTTAACAACCTATTTATCACAGTTCTCACCTCGGACCATGCAGGACTTTATGACTGATGTCTACACTCAGCGTATTCTAGGTGTATTCATTGGCGGTTTTTTATATGCACTAATTCTTTTGTTGCTCTTAAAAGATACGAACGAAGAACTTCTGTTTATTTCCCCTACACTCGCTGTTGTTTACGCGATGGTTTGTGTTGGTTATTTTGTGTTTTTTGTTCACCATGTTGGCAGATGGATCCAGGTTAGCAATTTGATTCACCATATCACTCAAAATACAATTGAATCCATTCACCATAATTACGAAGATTCCTCAGACCAAGTCGCCGATGAGCCTTGGAAAGATTGGGAAAGCGAAGATGTCAAATTGGTGGATCCTATTCACTTACAGTCGAAACAATCCGGTTATTTGTTAGTGATAGAGTTAGATGAACTGATTGAACAAGCTACACAAGATGATCTCATTGTCAGAATTGAAGTGGGTCTTGGAGATTTTCTAGAAGAAGGAATGATTCTACTTTCGATTTGGGGGAGAAAGAGCCACTTAGAACCTACTTTGTATGAACGTTTTTTCCATGTTGGAGAAGAAAGAGCTACCATTCAAGATATTGATTTTGGATTAACAAAGCTTGTTGAGATATCTTTACGAGCGTTATCATCAGGAATCAATGACCCAAATACGGCGATTAGTGGCATTCGCGCGCTAGCAAGAATACTAACGGTTTTAGCAAAAAAAAACCTTCACCGTTCCTTTTATAACGACTCGCATCAAGCCCTTAGAGTCATTGTTCAACAACGCCATTTTAAAGACTATTTATATAAGTGTTATTATCAAATAAGAAGTCCTGGGACGGAAGATGTATCTGTTTTAGCTGCGATGATCGACTCCTTACAACTAATTGCTTCTCAAAATGACAAACAGATTAAAAAAACAATTTGGGAGTTTTCCTGGTATATTCAAGAAGGGATCAAAAAAGAAGAAATGCTTGAACTTGATCGCTTATATTTAAACGAAAAAATCCAAAAGTTAGCGATTCAAACCGAGCAAAGCGAACATTATCAACCAATATGAAAAAGGAGCATCTCGTTAGCTGATGCTCCCGATGGAAAACGTAGGTTAGGTGATTTTTTATATGGTATACCTAAAGCCAGTTTTTATTATCGGTACGAGCAAAAAAGACTGCTATTGTTAATTAGCCCTCCTAATTTAAAGCGCTTACCTTTTAGTTTTCTTTAAAATTGGAGAGAGGAATTGTTTAACCATTGTCCACCGTCAATAGTAATACAATCACCATTTATATACTGAGCTTCTGGTGAGAATAGGAACGTTGCTACCCCTGCTACTTCTTCAACTTTTCCAAAACGTCTAGCAGGTATACCTCCTACTACCTTTTTATAGGCTTCTTCATTCATAATCAACTTCTCCGTCCCTCCGGTGTTTTCAATGGGCCCTGGCGCGATAGCATTTACTCTAATTCCATAATGACTACCCCATTCAACAGCAAGGGATCTAGTCATCGCTAATACGCCTGCCTTCGCACTAGCGGAGTGAACAACACCGGGCCCAGCAGTCCATGCATAGGTTGCGACAATATTTGTAATACTTCCTGATTTTTTATCTTTAATCCACTCTTTCGCCACGGCTTGTGAACAATACCAAGTTCCATTTAATACGATATCAATAACTGACTTCCATCCATTCAACGAGAGCTTTTCTGCAGGTACAAGGAAATTACCCGCTGCATTATTTACGAGAAAATCAATGGTTCCAAATGCCTCTTTGGTCTGATCAATCATCGCTCGCACTTTTTCAGGGTCACGAACATCCATCTCAACTGGAAGGATCTGTCCATCAAATGTTTCTATTTCTTGTTTTGCCTTTTGAAGTTTTTCTGAGTCACGCCCACTAATGGTGACATAAGCACCTTGTTCTGCAAATCGCTTTGCCATTGCTTTTCCCATTCCATTACTTCCACCCGTTACGATTACAACTTTACCCTTCATTTTTTCAGCTCCCATCAAGTTAGGTGAATGAACAACCACTCATATTCACTTTACAAAATATTCTCGAAAAATCACTTTGAGTATTACGTTCATTTAAATAATGATCTAATTCACCTCTAACTCCCTAATTATTCTTAATAATCTAAAAGTATGTTTATTTTCATAGTATTATGTTCTCATGAAAAACAGGTATTATTTTCTCGACTATCAGATTGTAATTCTACCAAAAGGTCTGAAGAATGAAAATAGACTTCATGACGATCCTTTTTTGCTTATTATTCCTTCCGTTTCTAAATAGATGAAACAAAGAATAAATGGCATGAATGGATTACGCTTCAATCTGATCCTGTTCGCAAAGTGTTACAAATAGCCATGTAGGCTATCTAATCCAACCGATAATCCTTTTTCTAAATCCAGATGCATAGAAGAAGTTTTTTCAGGTGAAAGACTATGTTGGTTTGATAAAATCGCACCGACTGTATGAGGTTTTCAAGGCATTCGCTAATTTCACAGAAAAAATTGATACTAGTTTTCGTCTAAATTTTTATACAAGATCTTATTTTTGATAAAGCAATCAAAATATTCCCATTTAAAATAGGAATCTACTTTCATTAATCTCAGGTTGCCGAACCTTTCTCAATCAATCATACCTCTAGCTTGGTGCTCTATGCTTTTCTACTAAAAGTTTAAAACGAAGTAATCAGGACAAGAAATACGATAATTGTACGGATTACCTTACACTTCAGTCAAAAGATGTATGATAAAACGTACACTTTAATATTCTAGCTACAACTAATGTATGGGATCGCTTACAAAATGTAAATTTATTTACTAGAATAGTGTTAAAATATCTCTTAGTGTATTTACTCTTAACTGGACGGGAATACTTTTTTAGCTACATTTTTATTTTGCTTATAGCAAACTATCTTCAAAAATAAGTTTCATTAGTTCAATTGATATTTTGCTAATTTTTCATAAAAAGAAGTCCGACTAATTCCTAGCTGTTTGGCAGCTTTTGAACGGTTTCCCTTCGTTTGGAACAACGCAGATTGAAGAGCTTCTCGTTCTGTTTTTTCCATTAATTCAACTAGTGGTACGATTGGTTGATCGTTGTGTACGGTCATGAGTTTCTCAGGTAGATGTTTGATATTGATCACTTTCTCATCAAAAAGTTCCAACTGCTTAATTGAAAATAGCAAATACAAATGGTACGTTTCTCCATGAACGTACGCATGTTCTTTTCGTAAAACAAATGATCGGTGATCTACGGCTATATCAATATTAGTTTTGATCTGTATGGTTTCGATCACCTTTTTTTCAATAAATTGATCTATTGTTTGAAGCTTTATATTCTCATGTTTCTTTTTGACCACACGTTCAAATATTTCATTATGATAGTGAACAATTCCCTTTTGATCTGTAAGTACCAGAGCAAATGGCAATGCTTGTACAATTGATTCCACTTGGTCAAAGGACCGAGCAAAGTGACTCACTGTTTCTTTTATGTTCATATTATACCGTCTCCCTTACAGAAAAAACGTTTATAGAAAAACCTTTGGTTAAAACCATTTTAGAGAAAGAGGAACCTTTGATACAGAATTCCTCAAAAGAAACTAATTCCTTACCGATAAGCTGTGCCTCGACTTTCACCAATACAGAGAGTAGCGAGTCCACGTTTGCCATTAGATCTATTTATTTCAGTAAAAGAGTAACAAGAACACGTGTTTCTAATTCACCAACTGGTGCCCAAAGTCAATGGCTCCACCATTTACGTTTACTTTATCAGGATCTTCTTAAATCTTTCAGCACGGTTAAAAGCTTGACCGCAAAAGCCTCGTTTGCTTCAATTAAATCAAGGTCATCTACTGATAAGCTGATTACTTACTAACGCTCCCCCAATTATACCAACTGAAGTACCAACCTCACTTACAATTACCTCTTCTCTCATCTAATATTCTCCTTCCTGTTGTATTCGCTTTCCTATTTTTAAAAGAATTCGACTTTTAATTTGTTGAATCCTGCTAAAAGTAAAATGCCAGCTTTATTCCAGTAACTTCACAAGATTTCTATTGTCGTTGACTGGGACTAAATGTAAGGTGTTAAGAATAGGAAGTGTGAATGTCTCAATTTCTTTTTATCATTCCGATTTTAACAGGCTTGTTGTGTTTATTCGTTGGCCTACTAACAGGCATCGTTAAAAAGAAAAAAGGCTTCCATACATTTTGGGCGAAATGTATCATGGTTTCTATGTTGTTATTTTACTAACAGCAGTAATATTGGCTGTTCTAATTAGCAGGAAAGCACGTATCTCTTCTACATAGCTATCTTTTCTTACTCCCTAGCTCTTATTGGGAATTTAGCAGTAAAGCGTACATATAGAAGGAATGCTCGGTTCCTATAATGCCATCAGTACTGCCAGAATCATAGTAAATGCTAGGATAATATCAATTTTGAATGAGTGACCCTCCTTGCTTTTTATCGTTTTTTGCCAACCCTGATCGGAACACCCATCATTATTCTAAAAGGAAAGAAAATGCCTAATCCAAATAAGAATACAATTGAAAAAGAACTAGATACTCATGATTTTTTCAATAAATAAATCATGGGCTCGATTTTTGAAATCATGCTTTCCTTGTATGATCGAGAAATTTCTAGTAAATGTTCGATTGCTAATATGAATTTGTTTTATTTCGTTTGTTTCTAGCTCTTTTCGAACGGTTAATTTAGAAATCATCGCAATTCCAAGTCCTGCCGAAACCGCTTCCTTGATTCCTTGACTACTACTAAATATAAACGAGCGTTTAACCGCTATCTGTAAACTTTCAATTAATTGATCACTGTAGGCACGTGTTCCTGAACCTTTTTCTCTCCAGATCCATGATTGATCGTGGAGCATATCAGGTTTGACTATTCGAAGCTGTGCTAAAGGATGATTCGAGGGTGCGATAATAATCATTTCATCCTCCATAAAGGGTCTGGCCTCCACATCTAAGTCTTGAAGTTCACCTTCAATCAAACCTATATCTAATTGATTACTTTTTGTTTTCGCAATCACTTCTTCTGTATTTCCAACGGTTACTTCTACATGGACTAACGGATTTTCGTTTGCATAATTCGCTAATAGACGTGGCAGGATATATTCTCCAATGGTAAAACTAGCTCCTATATTAATCGTTCCTTGAACAATATGTCTTTGACTAGCAATCTCCTGCTTTGCCTCTTCATAAAGGGAAAGTATCTTCTTTGCTCGGATATACAACATTTCCCCTGCTTCCGTCACTTTTACTTGTTTAGGTGAACGAATAAATAAAGTGGTATCTAATTCATTTTCTAAATTTCGAATATGAAGACTCACATTCGGTTGAGATAAATTCAGTAGTTTTGCTGCTCTTGAAAAATGTCTTTGCTCAACAACAGTCACAAAAATTTTTAACGGATCAATAATCATCCTTTTTTCTCCCTTTCACCTATATATTTACTTTATTTATTTTATCATAAAAAATCCAAATGATTGAGATAGCAAATATATATTTCCTTTATGATAATTATAACCATATAGTTAATACATAGAGGAAGTGAGTCGAATGAAAGATTATACAAGATCCGGAAAAAAACAAAATTTATCATTTATCATAGGCATCAGTATTACATTCGTAATTGCTAGTATCGCCAAATATTTGGCTCTTCTACCTCTGCTATCAATTATGGGAGAGTTAGTTATAGCGATTTTAATAGGTGTAATCTGGAGATCATTAATTGGTGTACCAGATTCTTTCTTTAGTGGGACGGAATTTTCAAGTAAAAAGTTATTACGCATTGGAATCGTATTACTTGGATTTCGTTTGCATTTAGGGGACGTCTCTCAAGTGGGACCTAGTGTTTTTCTTCTTGCGAGTATTAGCTTAGTTTTCACATTAATTGTCGTTTTCTTACTAACAAGGCTCTTTCATGTTGGCACACGGCTTGGAATTTTAACGGCCTGTGGAACAGCAATTTGTGGAGCAGCTGCTGTAGTAGCTATTGCTCCACAGATCAAAGCAAAAAATGAAGAAATTGCAATTGGTGCTGCAACCGTTGCTATTTTAGGGACTTTGTTCACCATCATTTATACGATACTTTTCCCTTTTATAGGGTTATCAGCTAATGGTTATGGTATTTTCTCCGGGGCTACCTTACATGAACTAGCTCATGTTGTTGCTGCTGCTGCACCTGGCGGAAATTCAGCAGTGGACTTAGCTATTGTCGTAAAACTAACGAGAGTTGCCTTGCTTATACCTGTTGCAATTGTAATTGGGTTTTGCAACTACCTAACTCAAAAAGAAACACAAGATAAACTATCCTTAAAATCATTACCTATTCCTTGGTTTATTGTAGGCTTTATAAGCACAAGTGCTCTTTATTCTCTTGGTCTGATACCCAGTTATATTGCGGATGGATTTGTGTGGCTTTCTTACTTATTAATTGGTATGGCTATGGCGGGTTTAGGTTTAAATATTCAGCTATCAAGCTTTAAACGATTAGGTCTAAAGCCTCTAGCAGCTTCCCTAATTGGATCCATATTTTTATCGTTACTAGGATATCTTTTAGTTCATTTGTTTGGTTTGGTGTAACCAGTAGCACTCACTCAGTGAACGTTATTCTGACATTTAAATGATAGGATCAGATCAAAAACAACCTTATTAGAGCTTGTTCATAACAAAAAACCTACTTTTAGACATAGGCATCCTAATCAATTTCTGTTATTAATGTTTTCTGCCCACTCGTTTTTTTAATTAGAAACATAACTATGTATTATAACTCAAAAAGAGGCATCCATGCTGAGGTTTTATGGCGCACCACAATTTTAAGGTTGCCCAACTCCTTCCCCAGGTATGGGAAATAATTTCGCGTTAATCGTTGTGCTGTTTATCCTACTAGTAAATGTAGGAACAGCTTATGTAAAGTAACTACTTGTGTAGGTACTTTCATTAAAGTTGCTTTTTTGTGGGTATTGTCCCAAGCAACTTTAATCAAAAAGCATAACTATATTATATAGCAACTCTAAAAGGAGGTTTTCTATTATGGGTTACTACGGTGCAGGTAGCGGATTTGCGTTAATCGTAGTTCTGTTTATCCTACTAGTGATTGTAGGAGCAGCTTATATTAGCTAATAAATGAATGAAAGAAGGGCAGGGAAAATCCCATGCCCTTCTTCTTGATGATTGTCGTATCTATAGAACAAACAGTAATTATCCTTTCTTTCAAACAGCTACTCGTTGGAATTAACAATAGGATTTGCTAGGATTCAATAGATCGTCGCTAACCCTCTTTTGTAGTTTAATTAAAGTTGAGGGTGATCCAAATTCCTATTGTTCAGAGGAATATCTGCCAAAGTAAGTAAAGGATTAGAAAGAGATGATTTATTTTTAACGGAAACAGCTCAATTCGCAGACATTGTCTTACTAACTCATCCTCTTTTGAACACGCAGATTTCTTACTTCTTACTGGCATCATTATGTTTACATGCCACAGCAGGTCATTGAGCCTTATGAAGAAAGTTAATTATGAATGTATTCAGGCTTTTAGCCGAAGCGATGGATTTTGAAAATGAAGCTTTAAAGGACTCTGATGAACAAATGATGCGGCTTTCATCAAACCCTTATTTCGACCATATTTATGATCATTCTTTCCTTAGCGAACCAATACATGAAAGGCCGCTCGGAAGCCATTCAGCTTCAAAAAACTATATACTCCGAGTGGACAAATTGAGCTCTATTCAAAATTAGTGGAAAGAAAACCTTAGCCTCCCAACGTACACTCCTTAGTAGATGATGGTGACTTTCCTTTTAATTTCGGGCTCGGACCTAATCACTCCAATAACGAGAACATATAAAATTAGAAAACAGCTAAAATTGATCTTAATCAGTCTGATGGAGGGAATCAAGAATGGGGATTTTGTGAGAATTTGGAATGATCGCGGCGAGTGCGAACTTACTTCAGTAGTTCGAGAGTTGTGTTAAATCAGGGTTTATGGGCGGAGAGGCGACTTTTTTTCAGATCGTGTAAATATCGAAAGAGTCAAATAAACGACTGAGTGTGATTCAAGATCATCATTGCTCCTATAAATCACCCTCTTAATTTTGCTAGCACAAATATTACTTCTACAAGTGGAGGAATGAATCAATCTAGCATATTTAAAAAACTATCTACATATATATGGACAAAGCTTTTAAAAAAAGAATCAATGATTGGTGGTGCTTAAATTGAAAATTATCTCATGGTACGCACACAAAGAAAAAGGCAACAAAAAAGAAGAGAGAATGAACCTAGAAAAAACTCCAGCTAAGGGCATTTTTAAAATGAAGAAAAGCAGAAAAGAAAACGAAGATGAAAAAGATGAAGGAAGTTTACAGTGAACACTTTTTTTACAAACAGGCCCTATTTTTAATTAAACGTTTGTTTAAAGCGGCGCTTTTTTTATCGGTTTTTGTAATTTTCTATTATTCACACATAGGGCAGAAACCTTTTAATCAATAAACATTCCTATAGGAATGTTTATTGGTTTAAAACAGTGTATTCGATCTTATAAGGGACAGCCTTTAACTAACAAACACCCCTATTAGAAATTATCTAATCAGCATATATATTAAATATCCAATTGATTTAAAATATCTCTAAGTTTCACTAGTTCCCCAGATGTAAGGGTTAGACCTTTACCCATTTTCTCATGATTAGGTGCCCAGTCTCTAAGATCATACTTTGCCTCTCGTCCATTCCAACTAACTAGGTTTAATTCTTTGCTCCACCCTTTAAGGTTTTCTGATAAAACTCCGACCGTTTCTTTAATTTCATATTTTATCTCAGCCATTGTTACGACTCCCTTCCTGAAATTTTAAAAGATAGTAAGAACTATAAAAAAATTCTTGTAACTAATCATATCATACGATTATGTTAATGAATTTCCTTTCGATTCTTCCTTTTTTCTTTCATAGTGTTTTTCCATCACATATTGATAAATCCAAATAGTGATGTACAGCCAAATTCCACTTAAAAGAAATCCACCTACTATATCACTAGGAAAATGCACTCTTAAATAGACACGGCTAAAACCAACAAATATAATCATCAAGGAGCTAAATATTATAAGAAGTATACGTCCCCAAACAGTAGCTGTATTTCTCCAAAATAAAAACGTAATAATTCCATATAGTGATACCGCTGCCATTGCATGCCCACTTGGATAACTAAAACCTGTTTCAGCGATAATTTGCTCAAAAGGACGGTCTCTTTTAAAAACAAACTTAAGGGCTTGATTAATACCAAGTGAACCTAGTGAAACAACAATAAATAAAATAACTTCATCTAGTTTACGGTAAAAAATATAAATAATTAGAAGAAAAATACACGATATCACGATTACAGGACCTACTGAACCTAAATAACTAAAAAAACTCATATACTTTGTTAAGACAGCGGATTCAAGTGGTTTAACCATATTAAGTATCGATTGATCAAAAGGAAGTACCATTCCGTTTATTACAAAATAAGTAGTCGTAAAAAAACCAGCTATCGGCAAAATCAAAAAGACGACAAACATCCACCATATTCTACGATTCATTTATGTACACCTCTACTTACAATCAAGGGTTTATACACAAGATAAATTGATTCACTCCTATATTACGTATTCAAAGTGCTTAAATCAAATACATTCCCTCTCTCATCAAAATAAAAACAGAACTACTAACTTCGAGAAAAATTAGTAGTCCACTTTTATTATTCAACAATATTAACAAAAATATCTTCTAATGAAGGTGACTCTTGAATCAAATCAAATTCCAGCATCCAATCAATGGTTTCTTGCCAAGAGTCCGCATCTTGACTTCCAAATCCCGCTTCAGACTCCATTTTCGGAAGTAAAATGCCTAAGCTTTCTTGTTCAACTTCTTCAATTAATGGGAAATTGGCTTCATCTTGATTCGTTAATAAAATGTTTAGAGCTTCCTCAGGGTTTTCTTTCATGAACTCATACCCTTTTGTTGCTCCACGCCAGAAAGCTCTAATTTCTTCTTCTTGCTTTTCCCACGTTTGATCATTTGTAACAACAACTAATTCATAATAACTCGGCACTCCATAATCCACTGGATTAAAATAACGAGTTTCATGACCATTATGTCTTAATACTGGAACTTCATGATTAATGTAAGCTCCGATGACAGCATTTACTCGTTCACTTACGAGTGAAGAACCTAACTCAAAACCAACATCAATCATCTCGACATCATCGGGATTTCCACCATCGTTTTGAACCATTGTACTCAAGATCGATTCATTCAAAGGGATGCCGGGGAATCCTACTTGCTTTCCTTCTAAGTCTTTCGGTGTTTGAATGTCACTATCCTCTGAAAACACCACGTGATTAAGAGGTGAACGAACAATTGCACCAATTGATTTTACAGGTACATTCTGTGTTGCACGAGCAATTACGACATCTGGTTGATAAGAAATACCTAGTGTCACTTGCCCAGCTGCTGCTAAATTAATAGGATCAGTTGGGTTGGCCGGGAATTGAATATTGACTTTAACCCCTTCTTCTTCAAAATAGCCCTTTTCTTGCGCAACATATAAATAACTATGTACGGCATTCGGATACCAATCTAACATAATGTCGATTTCTGCTAACTCCACTTCTTCTTCAGTTACAGGTTCAGGCGATACCGTTTCTGGCTCTGGCTGTTCTTCGCTCCCTCCGCAAGCTACTAGACTTACTAACATGAATGCACTAACACTAGCTGTTAACCATTTCTTCATTCTGTTCTCCTCCACTTTAACGATAATTTTTCTAGTAAAACAACAAGTAAGAACAAGATAATTCCTATTGTTGATAACAAGACAATTGGCGCGAATACACCTGCTCCATCAAATTGCGTCATCATTCTCCTGCTAAAATAGCCAAGACCTGATTGAGCACCTAGCCATTCCCCAATCGCTGCTCCAATCACACTTAATGTAACTGCGACTTTTAAACCAGAATAAAAATGCGGGAGGGCTGATGGAACGCTTAATTTAAAAAATATATCCTTTTTACTCGCTCCCATTGTCTGTAATAGCTCTTTTAACTCCTTGCTACTCGACTTTAAACCATCAAACGTATTTACGGTAATAGGAAAAAAGGTTATAAGTAATGTTACAACCACCTTGCTCCAGATCGAATAACCAAACCACAAAACGAAAATGGGTGCTAAAGCAATGATCGGAATTGTTTGTGACGAAATAATAATCGGATAAAAGGCTTTTTCAGCCGCTCTACTGACACTCATACACACCGCTAGACCAACACCTAAGACAATAGACAACGCTAGACCAATTAAGATGATGAGCAATGTTGACGGTAAGTGAACCGTTAATAGAATTTGTCTAATGTCCCAGAGCTTCACCGCTACTTCTGTTGGTGCTGGCAAAATAAACGTCATACCGATAAATCTAGCAACAGTTTCCCAAATAACGAGCAGAACAAAAACAACAACAACCGGTGTAACATAATCATTCATCCGCTTCATAATCTCACCTGTTTTCGCAGTTGATCAATTAATTGTTCTTTCACGGCTATGACTTCCGGATTATGAATGTCTCGAATCTCTCTAGGGCGTTTCAGTGGGACAACCACTTCTTCAAGCTTCTGAACCGGAGCCTCGGTAAAGACGAAAATGCGATCAGATAAGAACAATGCTTCATCGACATCATGAGTAATAAAAAGAATCGTCGATTTCCATTTCTCCCATTGGTCTAACAACCACTCTTGCATGGTGAGTCGCGTAATGGCATCAAGAGCACTAAACGGTTCATCTAACAACAGAACATTCGAACCACTTAAAACGGTTCGTAGAAAAGAAACGCGTTGTCTCATCCCACCAGATAAATCCCCTGGGTATTTTTTTTCTACACCATTTAAACCAAACTCATTTAAAAGTTGAGTAACTTGTTTGTGAGCTTCTTGCTTATCAATCCCTTTAATTTCTAATGGGAGCGCAGCATTAGCCAAAATGGTTCTCCACGGCATGAGTAAATCTTGTTGTGGCATATAGCCCACTTTACCAAATCGATCCGAATAGGATTGCCCATTGATAAGGATTTCCCCTTTAACTGATTGTTCTAATCCGGTAATAAGCCTAAATAAGGTGGTTTTCCCTGAACCACTCGGACCAATAATACTTACAAACTCTCCTTCTCCAATAGCAAAACTAAGAGAATCGAGAATTTGAGCTTGTGTTTGTTTCTGACCATTTTTGTAGTAAAAGCTGACCTCCTTAAATTGTAATGACCGTTCACTCATCCGTTGGCCACATCGCTTGATTAAAGGACATGTCCCAAAACATATACTCAAAGCGCGTCGTATTTAAGAAGATCTCTTCAAGCTTTTCGAGTTCTGTCTCTGGCTTCCCTTCTGTTAGTTGGTCTAATAAATCAATGCACCAATCAGCTAACTCTTCGAACTCCTTAGAGCTATACATTTTGATCCATTCACCATAAAACTCATGTTCGCTAGCTCCAGGGATTTGATTTAACTCTTTGCCGATTTCTGAGTAACTCCACATACAAGGAAGGATAGCCGCAACTAGATCTGTTAGCGTACCATTTTGTCCAACATGTAACATATAATGACTATAAGCTAAGGTAGTTGGTGATGGCTTTGCCTGTTCGAACTCCTCTTCAGTAATACCGAACTTCTTTCCATACTTGCGATGAAGAGACATTTCTTCATTCAAAGTTGTTTCTAGTAATTTTGCAAATTTCCCCATTGTCTCAAGATCTTCTGCCTTCATTACACCAAGAGCAAACAATTTAGCATAATCGATTAAGTACAGATAGTCTTGGATCATGAAGAAGCGAAATTTCTCTTGATCTAATGTGCCATCTCCAATTCCTTGAACAAAGGGATGAGCATGATTTTTTCTCCAAATTGGTTGCAATTCTTTATATAAACGTTCGCTAAATTTCACGTTAAGGCACCTCTTTTATTTTGATTGTAAGTTTGTCCATTCATAAATAAACATCATCAGTGTTTTTGTGTATTCAACAAGCTGTTCAATTGAGACTTGTTCATTCACTGAATGGGCATTAAGTAAATCACCCGGTCCGTAAATGGCTGTTGGAATGCCTGCATCCGCGAGCCACCCTCCATCCGTAACGGTTGGAGAAACATCGACAATGGCACCTTGTCCAGTAACATGTTGATGTGATTGAGCTAGTAGTTTAACTCCAGGATGGGAAGGATCAATTTCAAGAGAAGGAAAAATTTCACCTCGATCTTCTATCATCGATGTCCCTCCCCAAATAAATGTAGGTAGGTTGTCCCGCAGCCATACATCTCCTTCAGCTATTTTTAAAATATGGTCTTCAATTTCTTTTGAAACTTGGTCGTACGTTTCATTAGGATAAAAATGAACGGTAATCCAAAGTCTACATTCATCGGCTATAAAAGCAGCATGTCTTCCACCTTCTATAACAGCAGGATTAATGGTATTTGCTCCTGGAGGGAAACCTGGATAACTTTTCGTTACAGCCCAGTGGCGTTCAAGTTCTTGCAATCCTTCTATTATTTTCATCATTTTCTCAATTGCACTCGCTGCAACTAAGTTTCCACCTGCGTGAATCATGTTTCTTCTTGTTGCGTCATGATAAGTCTGTTTGCTTTTTATCGTAACCCAGCCAGTAATAACCCCACCCTGGCCTTGAATATGTAAATCACTCGTATCAACAACAACTGCAAAATCAGCCGTACTTCCCCGTTTGCAACATTGAAGCGTTCCTGCTTCACCAACTTCTTCTCCAATAACGGATTGAAAAATAAGATCTCCCGGCAAATCAACTCCAGACCCACGAAGTAACTTAATGGCAAATAGCGCTCCAGCTAAGCCGCCTTTCATATCAGCGGCTCCCCTTCCAATCACAACACCATCGCGCACGATAGGAGTAAATGGATCCGTTTCCCACTCTTCATCTTCACTTACCTCTGCTACATCTACATGCCCATTGATGATTAGACTCTTATAGTAATTAGAATCACTGCCTTTTAAAAAGCCAACCACATTTGGATCATTTGGATATACATCCCACATATCAATCTCAAATCCTAGATCCTTAAGTAGAGAAGCGACATAGTCTTGGACTCCTTTAGTATTTCTTGCTGGTGGTGCTGGTGTTTCAAACGATATTAATGTTTTCAACAGATCTATCAGTTCTTCCTGACGTTCATCAACTTGTTTGAGTAAGAATTGTATCTTATCATCCACTTTCAACCCTCCTAAAATATTATCCCTACAGGTCGGATGTCGCCTCAAACGATTGTGCCTCAATAAAACCCCCACTTCCAATTGATATAGAAGTGGGGGTTTTATGTAAATGTCTAATTAAACACAAAAATTGGCTAAATAGAATTTACTAACACTTCTTCCCTACGCTAGTCTTAGCTAGATCAGGTTTTAAGGGTTAAGACATTTCATCTCTCTCAGCTAAATAGCACCCCTAGTAGTGATAACTTTATATAATTGTTTAAATATAATACTATTTGTAACATACAATTTTAGTAACTTCAATACAAAACTTTCCATTACTACTAACCTCTCATTTTAGCTACACCTTGCACAAGCTTTTCAAATAAATCAAATTTACGAGGAAGTAGAATGTCTAGGTCAGAAGTATAAAACTGATAATTGTTTTTTCCATTTCTTTTTGTATAATACATAGCTTTATCTGCGTTTTGAATTAGTGTTTCACGTGTCTCACCGTCTTCCGGATACATACTAATTCCTATGCTTGGTGAGACACTTACTTCATTACCGTCAATGATAAAGGGATTAGAAACAGACGTTAAAATGCGCTCAGCAATAACGATTATTTCGTCTTTATGCGTTTCTTCATAGACGATTACAAATTCTCTCCACCTAGTCTGACAATCAGATCTTCTTCACGGACGCTATCGAACAAACTTTCGGCTACTTCCTTCAATAATAAATCTCCACTCTCAAGACCGAATGAATCATTTACCTTTTTAAATCCATCTAAATCAATAAACATAACGATCATTGTATGGTTGTGACGTTTTGATCGCGCCAACGCTTTCTTCATATGTGTTTCAAGCATTTTTCTATTTGGTAGTTCCGTTAAATCATCATAAAACGCTAACTGCCTTAGCTTTTCTTCTGTTTCTTTTTCTTTTGTTATATCAATAAACGCTCTTCTACTTTTTGCTAGTTTACCATTTGAATCATATATCGGAGTAGCACTATTAATTAGCCAAACTGGATTCCCATTACTATGTAAAATTCTATACTTATACTTAGTAGATTTTCCAAGTAGCAAGCTATTCTCTTGTTCGATTAGTAGGCTTATATCTTCAGGATTGGCGACTTCTTGCCAAAAGAAAGGATTACGTTGGAATTCCTCTATTTTATATCCAAATATATCCTCAAGGTTTTCGGAAATACTGACAGATTGATCGTTAACGTCGAAGGATAAATGACCTATATTAAGAACCTTATTGATTTGATTCACTTCATTCAAGTCTTGTTCAGTTTCTTCTTCTTTTTCTATAAGCTTTTCGATTCTTTGTTGTAGTTCTTTCTTCTCCACAACATTTGTTTGGATAACTTTAGTTAAAACAGCTACCGGTACAAAGAGAATAAAAAGAAATCCTACCATATACCAAGTAAATGGATTAATCAGGATCAGAAAAGTCATATAAATAATTACAGTTAACATATACATGAGGACAAAGATATTACTCACCATCTAAATTAACACCTCCGACAGTTTTAGTTCAATATTCATTCATAGAAAAAAATGGATGCCTCTCATGAGGTACCCATCTACCTAATTTAGTTTTAGTCTATACTGTTGAAAATGGAGAAACGTTCATCTAAAGTTTACTAAAATTTATAATAGAAATGATATTAAAGATTTCTTCGACAGACATTTTTCTTTTCGACAAACTAAATGGGTGACAGAATATCTTCTGGACTCCATTTATCCATAGGAAAAAGCCCTTCTTTTTATTTTCCGAAGGACTCTGATTACTTTAAAATATTTTAATGAACTACCCTTTCCAAAGGTTAGCTAGAATAGTGTAAGATCGTAAACGTGCTTCATGATCATACACGCTTGTATTTATCATCATTTCATCCGCCTGGGTCTCATCTAAGAACGCTTGTAACTTTTCCTTCACGACCTCTACACTCCCGTTAATAGAAGAACGCAACTGTTGCTCTACTACTCCCTTTTCATATGCACTCCAAATTTCATCCATGCTTTCTACTGGTCGGTCTAATGGAGTTGAATAACCTCTAATCCTCTTCAATAATCTTTGTTGGTGTGATGTAGCTAATCTCAGCGCTTCTTTATCTGTGTCGGCAGCAATCACATTAACCCCAACCATCACATACGGTTCTTGTAATACCTCCGATGGCTTGAAGCATTTTCGGTATAGCTCAAGTGCGGCTAATGTGTTATCAGGAGAAAAGTGACTCGCAAAAGCAAATGGTAATCCTAATTGCCCAGCTAACTGAGCACTAAAACCACTTGAACCAAGAAGCCAAATTGGAATATTTAATCCTTCACCAGGGACCGCTCTCACTGTTGGATGAGCTTCTGGAGATGATTTAAAAAAGGATCTAAGCTCTTCTAAATCCTGTGGAAAATCATGATCTCCACGAATATCACGACGCAACGCACGGACTGCTGCTTGATCCGTTCCAGGTGCTCGTCCTAAACCTAGATCAATCCGACCTGGATAAAGTGATTCTAACGTGCCAAACTGTTCCGCTACAATGAGCGGGGCATGGTTAGGCAGCATAATTCCACCTGAGCCAACTCGAATGGTTGATGTTCCTGAAGCAACATAGCCGATTAATACCGAAGTTGCAGAGCTTGCAATACCAGGCATATTATGATGTTCTGCTAACCAAAAACGATGAAAGCCTAATTTTTCAACATGCTGAGCTAGATTTAAGGTATTGTGAAAAGAATCTGCTGGAGTTCCACCGGTTACAATTGGGGCTAAATCCAAAATAGACAATTTAATATCTTTAAGTTGTTTAGAATCTCTTTGTTTCATATCCTCTTTGGACATCCATAAACCTCCTTTAGCATCTAAAAGTTACCCTGATTTTTAGATATGTAACGATCAAGATATTGTGTATTTTATTATAGCTACTTTTACAATAGCAACTAAAACAGCCTAAAAAAGCCAATTAACTATCAGCCTATATTGAATCAAACGAGTAACAATCCTTTTTATAGGCGAATATAGTACTTTGACATAACTCAAGTTTAGGAGAGAATATGATGATTACAATTCACCAAGGGCACTCTCATATTTTAGAGTCATCAGACATTACCATTGTAATTGATGTCATACGTGCATTTACAGTGGCTCATTATGCATTTATTAAAGGAGCCAAACAGATTTTACTCGTAGGAACAACAGAAGAAGCTTTCACCTTAAAAAAAGAACATCCTCATTTCCTTTTAGCTGGAGAGAAACACGGTATAGCGATTAATGGATTTGATTTCGATAACTCGCCTAAACGAATCTCTGAGGAAAGATTGGGTGATAAAACATTAGTTCAAAAAACAACAAATGGGGTAAGGGCCACTTTAAATAGTTTAAATTCGAAATGCCTTTTTGTAACAGGGTATTCGAATGCTAAGACTACAGCTAATTATATAAAAAAAATAAATAACACCTCTCAAAGAGACCTCAAGATTACTGTTATTGCATCACATCCATCAGGTGATGATGATTTAGCTTGTGCTGAATATATAAGAGGCCTTATTTTGGGAAAAGGCTTTTTAACTAACGTTGAAGTGGAAGAAAGAATTAAAAATGCCCACGTCGCTCAGAAATTCTTCGACCCAAACAATCTTGATTTTAATTATGAAGATATTACATTTTGTGCCCATGAACGAGAATCTAATTTTGTAATGAAAGTAAATCAGTCAAATCAAATACCAACGATTGAGAGGATTGACATATGAATAACCTATCTGCATCTGGATTATATTTACCGGTAAGAAACGTCAAGCCTAGAAATGAAGGTCTAACAATTTTGATTGATAATGGGGTTTCGATACAATCCTTTAAAGACACGATAAACAGCTCTGCAGATCTTATCGATTTTGTTAAGTTTGGTTGGGGTACTTCCATTATTACGAAACAACTTCAAGAGAAAATAAATTTTCTCCAAGAACACGATGTTCACTTTTTTTTCGGGGGGACTCTTTTTGAGAAGTTTTTAAGTCAAAGGAAAATTGACGAGTTTTACAAATACTGCAAAATGTATCATTGTCAGTTTATCGAAATTTCAAATGGCACGATTGATATTAGCAACAGTGAAAAGGCAAAATACATTTCTGACTTCACACCGGAATTTAACGTCTTTAGTGAAGTCGGGAGCAAAAATTGCGAAAAATCCGATGATTGTCACACTTCGGAGTGGATTGAATATATTCAAGAAGACCTCGAAGCTGGGTCAGCAAAAGTAATTACAGAAGCAAGGGAAAGCGGTACAAGTGGAATATGTCGAAGCAACGGAGAAATGAGATACGATTTGATTGAAGATATTCTATCTTCTGAAATCCCGATAAATAACGTGATATTTGAAGCGCCTAACAAGAAAATGCAAACATTTTTTATCCAAAGGCTTGGATCAGACGTTAATCTAGCTAATATTTCGTTCGCTGATCCTATCTCATTAGAAACACTACGCTTAGGTTTACGATCAGACACATTTAACATATTTGATTAGGGGGAGTAGAAATGAGAGATACAAATAAAATATTTCACCTCGCCATACCATGTAAAGATTTAGATGAGACTGTTACCTTTTACGAACAGCTCGGATGCAAGCTTGCGAGAAGATACGATGACCGAGTAACGTTTAATTTCTTTGGTGATCAGGTTGTGTGTCATCTTAGTCCTGAACACATCGATCACTCCCCGAAAATGTACCCGCGTCATTTCGGGATTACACTAACAAACATACAAGAATTCAATCAGCTGATTGAAACAGCTAAAAGCAAAGATCTTCCTTTTTTTCAGGAACTAACAACCCGCTTTCAAGGAAAACAAGAAGAACACCTTCTCTTCTTTTTAGTTGATCCAGCCAATAATCTGTTAGAATTTAAATTTTACCATGATACAACAATGGCCTATTAGATAGAAGAGGAGGTGGCTTTGGCCACCTCCTCTTTGTTTATCCTAGCCCTCCAATTATGTAGATGGCTATTCATTTACTATTGTTGAAATTGATTTGGACTTTGATGCATTTGATTCATACGCATCGAACCTTGTGACATTGGCTGCATGTGTGATTGAGTTGATTGCAATTGTGTTAAACGTTGATTCTCTTGAATTAATTGATTGCACATTTGTTGAATTTGTTGAATTTGTTGACTAGCCATGCCTTCATGCTGAGAAATCTGTTGAAGTTGACTAGTAATTTGTTTTAATTGTGACGCATGTTGTTGCTCCATATGTGACATTTGTTGAAGCATTTGGTTTAATTGACCTGACATTGATGATGCATTCATTGAACTCATTTGAGTGTGTTGGTTTTGAAACATGTTTAATTCCTCCTGAAAGTTGGTTTAAAGTACAAATATAAATTAACCTCTTTGAGTAGGAAATATGTATCTATTACAAAATAAAGTTTATTCTTATATTAAAGCTTCACAATCGTTCTTCCTCGCAGTTTTCCGTCTAATAATAGGACTAACACTTCTGGCAATTCAGCTAAACATGCATTCGCTTCTTATAGGTGCGCATATTTGTAATCATTTCTATTTTATCAAGTTCATCACTCGTTAACTCACTAAATATTGGTATATATTTTTAAGTGTCTCTTTCACGTTGTCCATTCCCCCAAATATCTGCAATCGTTCCACTCTTTGCTATCAAACTCTTATTTTTTATTTTACAGTTAATTATATCCTTAGAAAGCGAACTCTAAACATTCATTAGATTTTATTTCTTTCTCATTGCTGTGGCATAATAGCATAAGGAAAGTGAGGTTGGAATAAATGAAACTTGGTTACGCATGTATTAACCTTTCGCTGCCTTCTAAGTTTAAGACTTGTCGCTTAAAAACAGTTGAGAATGAAGGGTTAGAAAAAGTGAAGGAACTAACTATACATAACTTCAATGAAGTATTAAAAACCATTCGTTGGAACATTGAACAAGGTATTTTCTTCTATAGATTAAGTAGCGATTTAGTTCCATTTGCCACACACGAAATCATGTCTTGGGAATGGGATCTAGATGATGACGTTCTAAACATAACCAAGGAAATAAAGAAATTAGCGATTGACTATAACATGAGGCTCACGATGCATCCAGGCCAATATAGTATCCTTAACTCCCCTAAACCAGAAATTGTCCGAAAAGCTATTTTAGATTTAGAATATCATTCCAAGATTTTAAATCTTGTTAGTGGAACAGATATGATTATCCATGTTGGAGGTGCCTACGGAAATAAAGTAGAAGCCAAAGATAAGTTCGTTGACAATTATCAAACATTATCAAGCGATATTAAAACTAAATTGAGACTAGAAAACGATGATAAAATTTTTCATATTAAAGATGTGATTGATATTTATAAAAAGACAGGCATTCCGATCATCTTTGATTTCCACCATAATCGCTGTAATCCTACTGACGATTTGTCTTTAAATCATGCGTTAGATATTGTGTTTGAATCATGGGTGTCTGTCGACCGCCCTAAAATGCATATCAGTTCAGGAAGAAACTCGATAACTGATCCGGCTCACCATGATTTTATTTTAAAAGAGGACTTTATTGATTTTATTCAATTAATAGGCAATAGAGAAGCTGATATTATGTTTGAATCAAAACGAAAAGATGAATCGGTTTTAAGAGTGTATGAATTGATAAAAAACGGTACGCTTGACTATTACGCTGAAGCGATTACCTATGAGATGAATCCCTATTTAACTTAGTTCAATTTTTTTGCTATATCTGTTTCCAGTATGGTACGTGAAATAATTTACATGAATTGAACTAATGAACTCGCGAATTAATATCCTAAGTAAGCGTTATTATTTATTTCAATCAATAACGCTTAAAAGATGACTCTTTCGTATGTACTGAAGAAAATTACAATTTGGCACATGCGTGATATATAGATCTGAAAAATTAAAGACAGTATCCCTAACTTAATCTCTCCTTGAAAAAATACACAAGATCAAAAAGCTTCTACAAGTGTCCTCAAAACTTATCCAATTTTTTAAATTAGTTTCCCACCCTATTAATTCAGTATGATAAGATTTCCCTTAGGGAAAGCATAACTGCCTAAATGAAGGTCACCACGAGATAAACAAGCCTGTTTTTTCTTGAGTTTTTGTTGTATGGGAAGTCTCTCATCAGAGAACAGTATAAATATGCTTTAAAGAAAAGAAAGGATGAACTATATTGGTAGCAATTATTTTTGATCTTGAGCTAATAAAACGATTTCGCAAAGGCCAGCCAAGTGAAATTGTCGAGATCGGTGCTTGCAAAGTGGATTTAAAAACAAAGACTATGATTGATCAAATTCAAATTTACATCTCTCCTAAAAAAGGTCATATTTCAAAAAGCACAAGAAAATTTATAAAAATGACGGAGGAAGACGTGAAAAAGGCCGTTCCTTTTCAAACAGCCATTCAACTGTTCTGTGAATGGATTGGTGAAGATAACTATTATTTATGTTCTTGGGGGAAAGATGATCGTGCTCACTTCATTAATCAATCGGTTCAAAATAAACTCAACCTTGATTGGTTACAAAACTATAATGATATTCAAAAACCCATTGGCAAATTTCTAACCGAGGCGGTAAACAATCAATTAGGATTAAAAAATGCTTTAAACATGGCAGGCATTGAATTAACTGGAAAAGCACATAGAGGAATTGATGACGCTATTAATACGGCAGCGTTATTTATTAAATTTATCGATCGAATTGAGTTAGTTGAGAACTCTCTGTCAGAAAAGGAGATTCAAAATCATTATAAAAAATATAAGAGATCTAGATTCCGACATTTAGATCGACCAGCAAAAAAACCACCTACGAGTCATTAACTTAATGCTCAATTTCAAATTTATCCGGAGGTGACATTTTCGTGGCTCCCATTTTTGAAACTGGCACATACATTGATCAAGCTTTATTTTTGTCACCTGTTCACCTTTACACGCTTACGTTCTTTTTCATTCTCATTTCTTTCTTTTATTTGTTTAGAGATCACTCTCTAGTTATTCGTTTTAGTCGCTGGACTTTAATAGGTGTACTAGCTGTGTCTGAAATTAGTTTAATTGTTTGGAGTCTTTCTATAGGCCAATGGGATATTCGTTTTAATCTGCCTTTACAACTATGTACAATCAGTTTATATCTGTGTATTATCATGCTTATCACTAGAAATTATTTTATATTTGAAGTGGTTTATTTTTTTGGTATTGCAGGATCCTTTCAAGCATTAGTGACTCCTGACCTGTTCTATACATTCCCACATTATCGCTATCTTCACTTTTTTGTCGCTCACTTTGCCATTATCTTAGCCATTTTACATATGGTATGGATTGAAAAGTATACGATTACTTTTACATCTATTTTTAAATCTTTTGCTGTATTGAATGGGTTCGCCTTCATCGCTTTTTCGGCAAATAAAGTCACTGGTGCCAATTATATGTTTCTTGCTCGTAAACCTACTGGCCCGAGCATTCTTGATGTATTAGGTCCCTATCCTTGGTATATAGTATCGTTGGAATTCATTGCTTTATTGATGTTTGTCTTACTTTATTTGCCATTCCATAAAAAAAAACAAAAATGATTCAAAAAGCCATGTTACAACTTCTTGAATCATCCTTTGTTATGGTTAATTGTTATTTTGCCGTTGTACAAACATGGCGGTTCCCAAAGCTGGAATTGTTTCAAATAACTCAGTTTCTGAGATCCATATACGTACTGTATCTCCTTTTTCTATATGCTTAAGTCCAAGACGAATGTTTTTTTCATCCATGATAGTTGCATCCCGAATATAAAAATATGCCTTTCCATCTATAAACAACCAATGTTCTTCCACACTTAAGACTTCTCCAATGAGATCAGGTTCAACAACAGGTAATCCCTTTATATAAGATGGTTTAAACAGATTAGGTAGTAAAAACGAAAGTATAGAGGTTATTTTTAAAGCTAGAAACATCATCCTTCACCTTCCTCCCTTTGTTTACACATAAAACGATAAAACCTTACAAATCGTTTCATCATGTTGTACAAGCTACTAAACAACAATCAGAATTTTTTAAAAGCGTTATCTAAGTAGAACCCAAAATAACATAATAATAAAAATCATCAAAAGTCCAAATAGAAATGCTAATATTTTGTATACGATTCATTGCAGGTTTTTTGGGAGAAACTTTCGATTAAGCCACAAGATGATTTCTCCAAATATTGAGAACCATGTTGGATAAATGGTAGATACGTCATTCAGGAAGGAAGCGGATTTTTGCTTTTGTCTAAATGCATGATAAAATCCTACACTACTCAAGTAACCGAAGAAAAAAAATAATTATAGGCACATAGCTCACCTCAAACAAACAATATTAAATATAAAGAGTTACAATTTGGTGCATAAGTGCCTTCCTATTTAAATGGTTTCGCAAAAAAAGAAGATCAGCATATGATCTTCTTTTAACAGTCTATTATATAGTTAAATTGTTCAAGTCCAACTGATTTTCATTCACGTATTTTTGGACAAGCTGTGCTTCATTCTCACTCAGACCTTCAAAGTGCTCATCACAAATGATTGCTGGTCCATATAAGGCTTTTACTTCTTTATTTTTTATTTGAATTCCTTGTTCATAACAGATAAATCGATAATTTTTCCCTTTAAATGAACAATTTAATATACACACTTTATCTTGAAAATAACTATGTACATCATTTTCAATCGCTGTTACTGTGCAATTTGCTTTTGGGTCTATTTCAACAATACGCATTTAGTTCACCCCAATTTACATAGTGACAATAGTTTATACCAAAACCTAGCATTTTATACAATTGTCTAGCAATCAGAGTGCAATTATTTTTGTTTTTGTCCAATGACAGAATTCTAATCTTTCACCAAAAGAAGCACAACAATGTTTGAAAAGTCGTTGTGCTTACAGTGAATCTTTGTATAAATAGCTTAGAATTTGTATAAACGGCGATATTTTTCTGTTAGATAATTAACCAGTGGTTTTGAATCAATCCCACCGCCTGTTATATCTTTAATAATCTCAGCCGGTTGTTTCATTTTTCCATGTTGGTGTACTTTCTTCGTTAACCACTCACGGATCCGAGCTAATTCTCCTGTTCTTACTAACTCATCGAAATTAGGTATATCCTTTACCATCGCTTCTTTAATTTGGGCAGAGTAAATATAGCCTAATGCATACGACGGAAAGTACCCGAAAGCCCCGAACGACCAATGTACATCTTGAAGGACACCTTCGCCATCATTTGCTGGCCGAACACCTAAATATTCCTCCATCTTATCGTTCCATGCTTGAGGAAGCTCAGCAACCGTGAGTTTATCTTCCATTAGGGATTTCTCAAGTTCATACCGTAAGATAATATGTAAACAATACGTTAATTCATCACTTTCAATACGGATCAACGATTGTTTGGCTTGATTTACCGCAAAGTAGAAATCATCAAGTGAGACATCATCAAATTGTCCTGATGAATGCTTTTTCAAGAGATCATAATTACGCTCCCAAAAACGATAGTTTTTACCTACAAATTTTTCCCAGAAAAGCGATTGTGACTCGTGAATCCCCATCGAAGTTCCATCAGCTAATGGTGTACCTATTAAATCTTGTGAAATATTTTGTTCATAGAGAGCATGTCCACCTTCATGAATCGTTCCGAATAAAGCAACGCGGAAGTCGTCCTCATTGTATTTAGTTGTTACGCGAACATCGTTAGGATTAATTCCGATAGCAAACGGATGAACCGTTTCATCCAATCGACCTGCCGCAAAATCATAGCCAATTTCTTTCAGAATATCTAAGCTAAGCGCTTTCTGGTTAGCGCATGGAAATTTCTGAAAGAGAAAATCCGTTTTCGGTTGATGAGATGACTCCATCACACCTTTAACAAGTGGAATCAATTGATCACGAAGTTCTCCAAATACCTTATCAATGGTTTCAACAAAAACACCAGGCTCAAAATCATCAAGCAGGGTATTATAAGGATGCTTTTCGTACCCCCAATATCCAACAAAACGCTTTTTAAATTCTACTAATTTTTCTAAATTAGGCTTGAACATCTCGAAATCTGCTTTACTCTTTGCTTCTTCCCATACAGATTCAGATTGTGACTGTAACATGACGTATTCTTTATATTCTTCTTTTGGTATCTTGACATTGCGCTCATAGGCTTTATGACATTCGTCAACTGATTTTTGCGTAATTGCTGATAGCTGACGATATACATTTTCATCGCGAAGTTCCTTTAGATAGTTGCCCATCTGCTCCGAAGTAGATAAAGCAAATACTTCAGAAGATAATGTTCCTATTACTTCGGATCTTTGCTGAACGCCTTTTTTGGGAGCACCTGTACGCGAATCCCATGCTAAAACAGCTAGTGCTTGTCCGTAGTCCTCGATTTTCTTAATATATTGTCTAAATTCTGTTTCTAGTTTTAGAACTTTGTCGGTCATAATAAGCCATCCACCTTTTCTATGATATAAAAGTCCTTCATTATTATTTCGACATTCGAATTGATTCCCCTTCTCCATTTTATTCACGCCTAGAAAAATCTCAATTCCTGTGTTAATGTTTTTGAAGAGATAGGAGGTTTTATAAGGTGAAGTTAACGATTACTGATTCAGCAGCTTTATTATACAAAGAAGAAATTCCTCTTCAAGATGGAGACACAATAAGACTGTATGTACGAGTGGGTGGTGTTGGTTCTGGTGGGTTTTCTGTCGGGATTATGAAAGAAGATTCACCTACAGACACTTCTTTTACGATAATAAAACAAGGAATCACATTCTTTGTTACCGAAGATGATTTTTGGTATTTAGATGGGATGAAGATTCAATATAATGAAGATACAGGATTCCTTGATTTTCAAAATCCTCAATTTACTCAATTAGATCACCCAGAAAAATAAGTCTAATTATTCTAAAGAAGGACGATTCTTATAAAGAACCGTCCCTTTTTTTTATTTTTTTGCTTCTTTTAATTGATGATCTGCCTTTTCTAATAATTCCTGGGACATTTCAAAAAATGCCTCATCAACACCTGTTTGATGGGACATCGCTTTATAAAGCTTGGATTTCGCCTCTTGTAATGCATTCGTTGCTGCCTCTAATTGTTCTTCATCCATGCTTCTTGTCGCTTGTCCAACCATGTGTTCGGCTGATAGTACAGACATTTCAACCTGTTTGATATCATTATAGCCAGATGGATTTGTCATTTATAATCTCCTCCTTTTTCAAATGCAAATCTTTCAAGTTAAGGTTGTCCATCTCCGGAAAAAACATACTTTACTACGAGGTTTTTAATGTTCTTAAAAAAAATAAAAATTGTAGAATAAATAGTTCACAAGCGGACATCATATTAACCGAGGAGCAATTAATTGCTTTCTCAACCAACAAGTTCATTCAATACAATGAAAACGATTTTGGATCAACTCTTACTGAGGTGGTTGCATTGAACAGTGTCCAGAAATTTCAAGAGTGTTCATCGTAACATAAATGAAATGAGGGGTGTCTGTGAAAGACAATAATCGTTACGGCCGCAGATAGTATTACCGAAATAGGGATCGTTGTTGACGATTTTATCAACTCATAATGAGGTGGTTGCATTGCGCAGTGTCCAGGATTTTCAAGAGTGTTCATAGTAACATAAATGAAATGAGGGGTGTCTGTGAAAGAGCATAATCGTTTCGACCGCAGATAGAACTAATCGTGATACTTGAGAAACTAACGTTAATCTCTTTAATGAGGTGATTGCATTGTACAGTATCCAGAAATTTCAAGAGTGTTCATAGTAACATAAATGAAATGAGGGGTGTCTGTGGAAGACAATAATCGTTACGGCCGCAGAGTGTTTGAGAACTTGTAGGTAATGTTAAGGAGATGACCAATTTGTTTGGTCATCTCCTTTTTAAGAGGCGTAAGGAAAAGTAATAATAAAAGTGGTTCCCTTATTTAATTCACTTGAAATTTTCATTGTTCCTTTCATGGTCTCGACAATTCGAATGGCAGAAAGCATACCTAGACCTGTCCCATTTCGCCCCTTTGTTGTAAAATAAGGTTCTCCTATTCGAGCTATTTGTTCTTCAGACATACCCATTCCGGTATCTGAAACTTCAATATTTACTTTATGTATCTCGTTCATAACTTTGATTGTTAGCACACCACTTTCGGGCATAGCTTCTATACAATTTTTTGCGATATTTAGCAAACATTGTTGGAATAATTGACGTTCCCCTTCTATCTTGAAGGAATGCAGTTCCGTCTCAATTGTAATTGAGTTCATATTAGCAAGAGGACTAAGCAAATCTTTTAAATGTGATAACTCTTCTTTCACATCAAACTTCTCCATATTTTCAGGCTTCGGTTTAGCAAAAGTTAGATAATCACGGATGATTACATTTGCACGATCAATTTCAGCCATAGAGATCTTTAAGAATTCCTCTCGTTTCTCTTTATTGAGATCGTTTTGAATCATCATTTGTAAAAAGCCTCTAACAACCGTGAGCGGATTTCTTACTTCATGAGAGATTGATGAAGCTAGATGCCTGACTACTTCCATTTTCTCAGCTTTCACGACTTTTGACCTTATTAAAGAAGCTTCTCTAATAAATTCAGTTATGTAAACAATGACGACTGCAGCCATCCATTGAATGCTAATGTAAATAAAAGTAACTTTAGGATCTAAAATTAGTCCATTAATAAACGTAAGTGTTGTTAAAACAAAAAAACCAGTGAAAAGAGAAAAGGCTGAAATAATGATTAGTTTTCTACGTTTTGATTTTTCATTAAAACGTGAATAAAGTAAGATTGCTATAATCATAATAACCATTGAAACAAATATAGATGAAAGAGCTCCGAGACCTCCGAATACAAGGCGGTATGAGATCCCTACAATAAATAAAAAAATACTCGCTAAAACACCGCCGTATAAACTGCCAACCATTGTTGCAACAAGTCTCAAGTCAAACATGAAGCCATCCATTATCTGAATTGGAAAGCTTATACAACTAATGATAGCAAGAGCAGCACAAATAATATAAATAACATTTCTGTTCTCATGAGCCATTCGACTTAATTCTGTATCTGTTATAAGGGGTATAAATAAAAGAAAAAAACATAAAAAGAGAAAATTTAACAATAATATTGCTATTGTATCATACATAGTACACCATCCATTTTAAAATAAAGTATATTTAAAAGAATAGTATACTTTTTCAGAAAACGAAACTTTTTTTAATCAAAAGAAGAGAAGGTCCACACAATGTGACCTTCTCCTCTAACCATTAACCTTACTCAAGCATTCTCATTCAAGTTACAATCTGGGTAGTAACGATCATAGGCTTTAAAGAGACATCTCTTTTCAATTATGTTCTAAGGAACACTCGTAAAAAGGGTCACTGTTAAACGCAATCACCTTTTTTAGTGATGTAATCGTCTTTTTCCTGTTGTATATGTGAACATCAACTTGATGGGATATGGTCATTGAGGCAACAGTCAAACTGCTGACCTCGATATTAGAATGTGCTTCTTCGCTATGTTTATCCTGTCTTTATCATTCCAAAATACGGTAAATGAAATTTAAACTCTCGGTGGCCTTGGACCAAAAAATTGATAATAATCGACTTTCAAATTACCATTATAGAGCTTACGTTTTTTTGTTGCTTTTTGACCATAGAGCCCTTCAAATCCTTCGTGTGAAGTTAACATATAGATTGACCACGTTTCAAGAAACTGGTTAAAGGTCTTACCCATATCTCGATACATTTCTTCTACTTCATGACGTTCACCTAAGCGCTCTCCATACGGAGGATTTCCGATCAAAACTCCATATTCACCACGGTGTCTAAAATCCTTCACTTGCATTTGTTTGAATTTAATTAAATCACCAAATCCAGCTTCCATTGCGTTGTTACTAGCCAGTTCGACACTTCGATGATCAATATCAGCTCCTAAAATATCGAGTGGCTGATCATAGTTGGCAGCATCCTCTACTTCTTGACGAGCTTTATCCCATACATCATTTCCAATCCAGTTCCAATCTTCAGATGCGAAATCTCGATTAAATCCAGGTGCGATATTTTGGCCAATCATTGCTGCTTCAATGGGAATCGTCCCAGACCCTGTAAATGGATCTGCAAACGGACGATCAGGCTTCCACGGCGTAAGCATAATCATCGCCGCTGCTAACGTTTCCTTAAGCGGTGCTTCATTATGTAAATAACGATAGCCTCGCTTGTGTAGACCCGTCCCACTGGAATCGATTGTTAATGTCGCTACATCTTTATGTAACGCGACTTCAATACGGTAAAATGGACCGTCTTCGTCAAACCAGCCTTGGTTATATTTTTTCTTCATGCTTTCTACTACCGCTTTTTTCACAATGGCCTGACAATCTGAAACGCTAAATAATTTTGATTTTACTGACTTTCCAATAACCGGAAACTCAGCATCAACCGGAATGATATCCGCCCATGGCAAAGCCTTAGTCTTCTCAAATAATTCATCAAACGTATAAGCTTTGAATTCGCCTACTTTTAACTTTATACGATCGGCTGTCCGGAGCCACAAATTGGCTCTTGGAATGGCTGAGACATCCGCAGTAAAAGTAACTTTCCCATTCTCTACTTGCACATCTTCATATCCCAAATCTTTCACTTCCCTAGCAACAAGTGCTTCTAGCCCCATTGTTGCTGTTGCAATTAGCGTTACTTTTTCCATTATGTACTCCTTCAGATAACTTAACTTAATATCTTCATTATATATTGTCTTAATATCGAAAACAAACTTTGACTGTTCTACTACTTTTTTCAAAAGGGGAAAGGAACCTTTTTGAAAAAAGTCTATAAAAAAAGCCCCAATAAGGGGGTTTTTTTAATCATCCACTAAACATTCGATAAGCCATGTTCTGTTCCTTTGTACTGCAAACGGTGATGAACCTCGTACTCCGGTGGTAACCATCTATCTACAAGGTATTTCCCCTGTCCTTCTCATATGTTCATTTCCAATTTTGAGAAGATGCCCCTACCATATTTTGGGTTTCTCGCTCGTGGGGTTTACCGCGTTCCACTCTATTCGTTTCCGAACAGACTCCGTCACTGTGGCACTTTCAAAGGCCTCACACCATATCCAAAGACTTAGGTGCTTACCTTGCCGTTAGCCCAGTCGAAACCAGACTACCCTAGCTTATTTATTGGCTAGGCACGAACACTACGGGCATCTCAGCCCGTGCGAGCATGGACTTTCCTCTACACGTAAACGTACAGCGGTTACCTGAATGTTTAATGTTGTCTTAAGCGACAAAGGTTATTATACCTTTAATTAGAAAAGGAATCAATAGGTATTTATTTCTTCTTTCTTATTGCTTGTCTTGCTAGTCTATCAGCATTTTTATTCTGATTACTTGGAACCCATTTGATGAAGAAAAGATCAAACTGATCAATTTTTTCAATCGCTTTTTCTAAATATGGTTGAAATTTTTTATTTTTGACAAAGCGCTTTTCAATAGCATCATCAATTAATTTAGAATCAGTTCGAAACGAAACAATTGTCATTCCTTTTTCAAGACAGAGATCCAGTGCATAAATTAGAGCTTCATACTCTGCTTCATGGTTGGACATAATAGTTAAAGGAATGGCGTAATTTTCAACTTGACCATTTTTATAATTGATAAATATTCCCGCACCGGAAGGGCCCGGATCCCCAGCGCTAGCGCCGTCAATATAAACATCCACCATTCATATCAATCTCCTACTCGTACAATTTATTTCCAAATACCTTCTTCTCTAAATTTGAGAGTCGCTGAAGGATGTCATAATTCGTACTTCCCACTGTTTGAGCAGGTGCCTGCCTTTGCGTACGTTCAGATACTTTTTTCACTTCTCGTTTAAGGGCTGCATTTTCTTGTTCTAAAAGTTCAACTTTACGTTGAAAAAGCTCGTAATCTTGTATAACTGCATCTAAAAATTTATCTACCTCATCTGGATTATATCCCCGCATGCTTGTTTTAAAGTCTTTCTCCAAAATTTCCTTCGCAGTAAAACGAATACTTTGCTGTTGGTTCATTCCCATCACCTCTTATATGTACGGCTTCTCTACTATTTTTCCAAAAGTTTGCGTTCTTGTCAATTTCAATTATTAAAACACTAACCATCAAAGCTTTCATATTGCTCTTCTTGTACTAATATATCAAGATCTGTTGGCGTTATGATTAAAATTGGAAAATGCTCAAAAGATTCACGTTTTTTTGCTATTTCTAGATAATAGGTAGGAGACCCTGGCTTTTCCTCATCATACAGGAGCAATAACCCATCTGCTTTTGCAATAAGAAATTCATTTTTTTGTCTTAGCTGAGCAGGGTTATCATAAGACCTTCTTGTGATACTATCTTGGAAGTCCGCTTGTTGAACAATTTCTTGATAATATAATTTCGTTGCTTCCTGCCATCTATCCTCTTGCTGCAAAAATGGAGTTAACACAGCTAACTGCAATTTAGGGTATTCTTCTTTTAATTGAAGAACTACTTCAGCTGCCCAAAGCTCGACTCCTAATTGCCCCGAAATAATGACCCATTCAAGCCCTTCTTCCACTAGTGATCTTAGTCGTTGTTCAATCGCTTTTTTTATGAAATAAATCCCCTTGTGTTTTTGATCAAAAATGCCAAGTTCATGCCCTTTATAACCCGAAACAACGATTGATTTCATTCATTTTCACCACACTTCTTTTCAATGTGTAAAGAGAAAGAGCGAACTGGACTCACAGTTCGCTCTAGTTGTTACTACTAACGTCTACAACCGCAGCCTTTACCGTGCATGTGCGGTGACATTGCTCCCGCTACTTTCGGGCCATAGCCTGGGCCTGCTGCTGGAGACATTGCCCCCGCTACTTTCGGGCCATAGCCTGGGCCTGCTGCTGGAGACATTGCCCCTGCTACTTGGGGGCCATAGCCCGGGCCTGCTGCTGGAGACATTGCCCCTGCTACTTGGGGGCCATAGCCCGGGCCTGCTGCTGGAGACATTGCCCCTGCTACTTGGGGGCCGAAGCCCGGGCCGCCGAAGCCTGGACCTGCCGGAGACATTGCTCCTGCTACTTGTGGACCAGGTGCTGGAGCTACAAATTGCTGATTAAAGATTTGTTGATCAGCAGATTGTGTTTGTGGATAGCTTGCAACATGTTTGTAAACATGGTTTGTTTGATGATGAGTGTGTGTTGGGTAGACATGCGGAACCACATACTCACACGTTTTCTCAACAATGTTTTGCTGTGTCGGCGCAACTTGCGCTGGCATCACTTGAGTTGTTGTTGGAAGCTTACAAAAATTAGGTCTTGGTTTGCAATACATAAGTTATTTCCTCCTTTTAAAGTTGAGTCAATATTAACCTATGTATCTATAAACCTAGATGTACTAATCATATCGCCTAAATAAACGCCTAAAGCTATATATCAACTTCACTAGTAAATTATAAAATTTGCAATGCAGAATCTCGCATTTCAATCATAATAAAAAATGTGAGGCCAATCATCAAAAAAAACAATACCAATATCGCTCGATACATTTTGTTCACTCATTTCTTAGAAGAATATCGAACATATTGTAACGGTTTCTACACGTAATGACAATTCTTTTTTTTACATTACTTAAACTTGCAAAGCTGTGTTCATAAATTTGTTGATTTTTGTTCAAGAAAAAGGTTTTTTGCGCTTCCCCAGGAAATGGTGAACGTACAATTACGTAACGTTCTTCTTTCTCTCTAAACGCCCATTCCTTTGTTCTAATTCTTTCATTATTTTTTCTTGTTTTGCTTGCGTCAGATTAGACACATACTCATCTTTATCTTTTAGCACTTTTCCACTGTAATATAAAGCTTTTTCAAAATCTTTAAATTGGTGTTCATATAATTTGGAAGATTCAAGAGCAGCTAAATAAGTAAAGCCCTTCGTCCCTATTAATTTTGTAAAAGATTCAAGAGCAGTTGTAAAATCACTTTGCTGTTTTTTTCCTTTTGCATAAGCAAATAAACTCGCTTCTGCTACATCATTGCCAATCCCTTTTAACTGCTCATACAAATTCATTGCTATGTCTTTTTCACCTAGTGCTTCATACCACCTAGCCACTTGAAATTTCTCACGTGGTGAAATGAGATCTGCTTCACAATCTAAGATAGTAGTAGAAAGATGTGTATACAAAATCAATAAAGAAAGAACATCCCATTCATGATGTTGAAATACTCCTTTTACAAAATCCGGATCTTGTTCTCTTAGAAAATCAAAATAGAGCATAGGTGCCATATAACTTGGAGTATCTTCAACTCTCTCAAACTCCAAAATTTCTTTTTCAATTATTGATAGTTTACAAGAAGGTAAACTATCTTTCCAAAGTCGCCTAGATGCATGTAACAAATCAAAATGGCCAAACTTGGGTAATTTGGGTACTTGATCTCTTACAAATGTATGGCGTGTCTTCACCTGAGGCCAATCAAATGCCTTGCCGTTATATGTAACAAGGTTTCCTAATGTACCAACATCTGTTAGAAAGTGGTGATATAATGCTACCTCAGATTCTGGACCTGGAAGAAAAAACTGCTTTACTTTAACAGAATCAGATTTAACCTGACAATAGCCGAGCATAAAGATGGTGTTTCCTACGCCACTGCTTAAACCAGTTGTTTCCGTATCAAAAAAAATTAAATTCTCAACGCTACGATCTTTCGCAGATAGAGGATGACTTTGTTGGTGATTTTGCCATCTATCTATCACGTTGAATATATCTGAAAAACGATAACGTCCATGTTGGTGATCAAGAGAATACTCCTTTTCGCGTATGAGAGTGTATCCATCCTCAAACCACGAAGGTTTAGTGTCAAATTGATACCACTCAGCTTGATAAGGTATTTGATTAGAATGTTTTGTTTCTAGAACTACTTTCGCATGACTTTGATCTTTCTTTATTCCCATATGCTGTTTCATCCGTGCTAATTTGTTTTTCATTGTCATTCCATTTACCCTCCCCTTCTCTATTTTAGAAGCTGAATGAAACGTTTCACTAACGACTTTACATTCCCGTCGCTTGCCCCTACACAGGCTGGACATCCTTGTTCACATGGGCAAGCCGAAATAAGTTGTGTTACTTGTTTTAATATGGTTGGCAAATGACGATACACTTCTTTAGCTAAACCGATGCCGCCAGGATACCGATCATAAAGAAAAATCGTTGATTGTTCAGAATGCTCTGCTTTCATTTGAGGAACAACATGAAGATCATGGCGATCACACATCACAAAAACAGGTGCTACTTGTTGTAAAAGCTGAGCTAACCCTGTTAACGCTTGGTCAAATGCCCTTTCTCCGAAACGATTTGTCAAGTCCTCAGAGAAACTAATCCACACCGCACTTGTATGAAGTTCTTCTTCTGGTAAATGAATAGGACCTGAACCAATGTTCTCAAAAGTCGACATGCGGATTTTCTTGAATATTGTTGCTTTTGCATTTACCATGACATCACCATAACTGACTGTGACCTCTTTTTCTTCTCTTATTTCATCTTCTTCTAATACACGAAGCTGCACCGCCAAGTTTGCATCAGTAAAATATTCGACATCCACTTCTCGGACAAACGCTTTCTTTTCATCCCAATCTAGATACTCTACTTGATATTGAACGCCTTGATGCAAGTAAATTGCTTCATCATGAAGCAATGTCATTGCGCTAAATCGGTCCATTTCGCCTATAACCTTCGAGTTCGCCACATCGCTTTGATCAATAATGACCACATTCTCTTGTGAAGCCGAGCGAAGGCTAATGCCATGAGCCGGAAACGCATCATTCATCCAATACCATTTATTTGCTCGCTCATGAAGAACTTGCTCTTCCGTTAAAAATTCTAAAATATCCTCAATTTCAACTCCATCAAACGTCTCCCCTCGTTTAAATGGAAGCTCGTAAGCAGCACATTTCAGGTGGTCCACTAAGATGACAAGATTATCTGGATTAATACGAGCAGACTCAGGATTTTTATCAAAAAAGAATTCTGGGTGTTGAACGATGTATTGATCAAGGGGTGTAGAGCTTGCGACCATGATGATAACGGATTCATTCTGTCTACGGCCCGCGCGACCTGCTTGTTGCCAAGCACTTGCGACCGAACCGGGATATCCAGTCATTATACAAACCTGGAGCTGACCAATGTCCACACCTAATTCAAGAGCATTTGTGCTTACCACTCCAATGATTTCACCTTGCCTTAATCCGCGTTCTATTTCACGCCTTTGTTTAGGAAGGTACCCACCACGATAACCACGAATCGTTTGATCCCCTAAGTACTTCTTTGTTAATTCTTGTAAGTGGCTTAATATAATTTCAACCCTTATACGACTTCTAGCAAATACAATCGTCTGGATTTTATTTTGCAGAAACTGCTTGGCTAACTTATTTACTTGAACCGTCGCACTTTGGCGAATGTTTAACGCTTGATTAATAATGGGTGGATTTAAAAAAAGAAAATGTTTCTTCCCTCTAGGTGCTCCGTTCTGATCAATTAAACGCACGTTAGATCCTGTTAGTGCTTCAGCAAGTTCTTTTGGATTAGCAATGGTGGCTGATGTACAAATAAAGGTTGGTTCACTCCCATAATAACGAGCGATTCGTTTAAGCCTCCTAATCACATTTGCAACGTGACTGCCGAAAACCCCCCGGTACGTATGAAGTTCATCAATGACAACATATTTTAAGTTTTCAAAGAAAGCGACCCATTTTGTATGGTGAGGCAAAATGGCAGAGTGAAGCATGTCAGGATTGGTAATTACAACATGTCCTGCCTTTCTCACAGCTTGCCTGATAGTTGGAGCGGTATCTCCATCATACGTGAAACACTTTACAGCCATGCCCATTTCGTCAATGATCTCGTTTAACTCACTTTTCTGATCTTGAGCCAGTGCTTTTGTCGGAAATAAATATAAAGCTCTACTTTCCTCATTCTCAATGATTTCTTGTAAAACAGGTAAGTTGTAACAAAGCGTTTTTCCGGATGCAGTTGGAGTCACAGCAACGACATTTTCTTTTTTTTCTCTTGTATAATGAAATGCTTCCGCTTGATGTGAATACAATGAACCAATGCCGCGACGCTGCATTGCTTGTTGAATTCGAGTATCCAAAGAATTAGGAAACGGTCTACTCTTAGCTTCAACAGCAGGCATTTCGTGCCAATGGACTATACGTTCTTTCCATTGTTCATCTGATTTGAATTCATTTAATATTTGTTGTAAATCTTTTTTAAACATCCGCTACACCTCAATTTCAATTATCTTCATTTTAGCGAATGTTTGTTTGTTTTTCTACTATGAAGCTTGAAAAATCAACAAGAAAATAATGTATGAAGCTAAAACTGATCACAATTTTTTCATTTTAACTAATAACATTTATCGCCACGAATAAATTCAAGCAAAATAACTGATGATATAGAATGTTTGATAGTCATTCAAACACATTTTTTAAAAGGGGGAATGAAAATGAATGGATTATTCGGTGGTCGTAAGCGCAGAAATAATAATGGTAATGGATTAATGATGTCATTGGTAGGTATCGGTATCGGTGCTGCCGCTTACGGTATGATGAGAAATCGTAACAACGGAAGTGGCATGAACAACATGATGGAACCTATTAACGATATGATTTCTCAGAACCGTAACCAATAACATTGGTTGTATGACACGGGTCAAACAAACGTTTGGCCCGTATTCTAATACCTGTATTTTTTTCTCCCTCTTTTTATACATACTGCTTACCTAGATTAATTTACAAGGAGGGTCTTTGTGAAAAAAGCCGTTTTTTTAGACCGTGACGGAGTTATAAATGAAGTTCTATCAACACGTGTGAAATTCGTAAATAAACCTCATGAATTCTTCTTGTTAGATGGGGTGGGCGAAGCTGTACGAATATTAAATGATGCGCAAATCCCTACTTTTGTCGTAACGAACCAAGGTGGAGTAGGTCTAGGATTTATGAAAGAAAAAGCACTTATAAAAGTTCATGAAAAAATGCAAGAGGAATTAGCGGCTTACGGATCTAGAGTAAATGACATTGCTTATTGTCCACATAAACCCAAAGCAGGCTGTGCTTGCAGAAAACCTGGGTCACAAATGTTAGAGGATCTAGCGCAAAGACATCAAATTGATTTAACAGCAAGTATCATGGTTGGTGATCGTGAACCAGATATTGAAGCTGGTAAAAAAGCAGGATGTAAAACCATCTTTATCGGGCCTGAACGAGAAAATACCGCTGACTCAAACGCTGTATTTCCTAATTTATTATCAGCCATTCCCTGGATTTTAAATAATATTTTAGAAGAGGAAGTTGAAATTGAAAAAAGGGACTATTAGTAAAACGTCTTTGTAAACAGATTTTTATTTTGGTTTAAACATCCTGGTTCAATTGACTTACTCGTTTTTTAGCACTATTGAAAACCCACCTGACCATCATTGGGTTTGTCCTTGTGGAAATACATTTCTAGTAGGGTGTTACCGGATTGAATCCTTTTTCGCTTGTTGTGTTGATGTAGAAACGGATCCCATAGAATTTGCCAAACTTATAGCGTTCGGTACTACTTTTTAGAAAAAGCAGATGATAATCCATTTCTTTTCCTTACCGTCTATTTTTTAAACGATACACACACATACTATTCTTAGAAGGATTTAATTGTAATTCAAGAAGGAGATACTGATATGATCCACACACTTGACTTAACAAAAGCGATTGAACAACATGCAAGACGCTTTACTAGCCTTTCTGATTTAAAACCGTTGTTAGAGAAAGCAAGTCAGGCTAAATACGTTCTCTTAGGAGAATCTTCTCACGGAACATCAGAGTTTTATTCCATAAGAGCGGAAATTTCCAAGTGGCTTATAAGAGAAAAGGGATTTCAATTCATTGCAGTAGAGGGGGACTGGCCTTCTTGTTATGAAGTAAATCGGTATATTAAGGGGTATGAAACCCCCTATACAAAAGCAGTTGAATCTCTGAGTGCATTTAACAGATGGCCGGCATGGATGTGGGCAAATGAAGAAATAGCTACTTTAACTAGTTGGTTGAAGGAATTTAACGATAGTAAAGATACTCGTTCTAAAATAGGCTTTTATGGAATTGATGTCTATAGTCTTTCGGAGTCTATGACCGAAATTGTCTCTTACCTTGAGTCCATAGGGTCTCCCGATCTCGAAAAGGCAAAAAGGGCTTTTGATTGCTTTGAACCTTATCATGACGAACTCCAAATGTATGGTGTTTCGGCCTCTTTCTATGGAAAAGATTGTTTAGATGAACTCGTCGATTTACTGAAATCTATGCACCAAAACCGAGCAGTTTATGACCAGGATTTAGAAGCAACTATGAATGTAGAAATAAATTCACTCGTCGTAAATAACGCAGAGAATTACTATAGAGTTATGGTAACAGATGGGAATGAATCTTGGAATATTCGTGACCGTCATATGGTTGATGCTTTGCATAAAGTCTCTTCTTTTTATGGGGATCAGGCGAAAGGAATCATATGGGAGCACAACACACATATAGGTGACGCAAGAGCAACCGATATGGCAGATGACGGCATGGTAAATGTCGGCCAACTTACGCGCGAAAAGTATGGTGAAGACCAAATATATGCCGTTGGGTTTGGAACATATAAAGGAACAGTCATCGCCGCCGACAGATGGGGAGATCCCTATGAAAAAATGGTCGTTCCTGAAGCTCAAACAGGTAGCTGGGAATATTCTCTCCACCAAGCTGGTGCCTATGATAAATTCATTTTATTTAATCAAATGAATTTTAGTGTTTTTAATGAAACAATCGGACACCGCGCAATTGGCGTCACCTATAATCATCGTTATGAGCATTTGGGAAATTATGTCCCTTCTAGACTTTCAGAACGATACGATGCTTTTATTTATGTGGATGAAACAAAGGCTTTACGTCCGTTAGACAAATACGTTGAGTGACCACTTTTACGCCTCTGATAATTTGACTGTTGCAACTAGTAAAATTCATACAGATGGATCTTTCTATCCCCTATAGTACACAGTTCAGTCAGCTATAGGGTTTTCTTCAGGGTATGTACTTTTACTAAATCAGATCAGTAACATCGTTCATAAATCAAGGTTAGTTACTTAAGTCTCATTAAAATTAAAAACCACTTAGAAAATGACATCATCTCCTAAAGTGGTTTAATCGCATCATGTTTCCCTTAAGTTATTCCACTCTTCTGTAAGCTTTTTTAATTTCTCTTTAATATTGTCAATCGAGTTCTTATCGTTTATATTTTTAAAATGAGATAACTCAATTAAGAAATAATCAATTTCACGATAAACAGCATCTGCTCCTCTTTTTATGTCTTCATTACTTTTTGTAGCTACTTTAAAAGTAAAATCTATATCCTGATCTAAAACACTTAAGACTTTGTCGCTTTTAAGTTTCGCCTCAATTAATTCCAAGTAACCTTTATGCCTTTTAAATATAAGTTTATTATTCACTTCGTTGTTGTAAATATTTAAAATCATTTTTCCTTTGTTAAATCCCCAGAAAATCCGATATTTATTTTGAAGAACTCCATTAATTAGTTTATCCAACTGATTTTTAGGAACATAAATGGACAGATCATCGTAATGTGTCGCTTCCATATTTATACACCCCTCACCTTATAATGGTATTGATTATGTGTATACAAAAATCTTCTACTATAGACTTGACTTACGTTGTTCACGCAAGCACTAAAATAATGTAAGCCCTTACATTATTATATTCACTTTTCAGAATTCATGCTAATCTTTTTTTGCTATTAAATCGGGTTCAAAAAAAAGACAACCCACGATAAGTCTACTTCTAAAAAGAATAGCAGTAGATTAACTGAGTTGTCTACATGTATCAATCCGTGTAATATTCTTGAAACAGTTCCTTTACTTTTAAAGCTGCATAACTACTACCGCCTTCTTCAACCATCATCAACATAAGCAAATCTCGATTATCTATATCCATTGCTACAAACCACCCTGTCTCTATGCCTTCTTCATCTTCACGAGATAATTTATGTTCCGCCGTTCCTGTTTTTCCAGCTAATTTGACTTCATCGAGTCGAACATTAGAAGCCGTTCCACTCGGATTTTCTATTACTTCAATAAGCGATTGCAAGACGATATCCGAATGTTCTTTACTGATCGTCTCTTCTAACCACCATTCTTTTTCTTCTGTCATTAAAAGTAATGGTTTAGGTGTTGAACCATCATTGAGAAAGGTTGTATACAGCATCGCCAAGTGCAACGGGTTAACTAATAATTCACCTTGCCCATAGGCTGTATCAGCGAGTAAAATGTCTGAGTCTAATTTCTTTGCTGCAATTTGAGATTCTGAAAACCCGTAAACAAATGGCATTCTTTTTTCAAAGCCAAGTTTAGTTAATCCCTGCTCAAAATCATCAATCCCTAACTCGACAGCAACCTTAGCAAAATAAATATTATCTGAATACATCATCGCTTCCGTTAAATTCAATTGTTGTAATGGGTTCGGTACACGTCTTACGGTATGATTTCCCCAAGAACCATCTTTCCTCCAGCCTGCATCTGTACTAGCAATCTTCTCATCAGGATCTAAACCATTTTTTAAAACGATCGCTGCTGTAATTGGTTTAATCGTTGATCCAGGGACGAACGCTTGTGCAAAACGATTGATAAGTGGTTTTTTCGGATCATTTTCTAGTTCACTATATTTGTTCTGTGAGATACCTAAAATAAACTCATTTGGGTCATATGCAGGTGAATTGACTAGAGTCAGTACTTCACCAGTTAAAGGATGAACAGCTACTCCTGTCCCTGTATCACCCTCTTGATTAAACTTATCAAATACAGCCTGCTGTAATGTCCGATCGATCGTTAATTGAATTGATTCTCCATTAATGGGTTCTTTTTTCTGAATCACATGTTTTTCTGTTCCATCGTTTGCCTCTAGATAAATTTCACCACCACTTTGACCTCTTAAGCGATTTTCATAAATTTGCTCTAAACCCGCTTTACCTGTTGTTGAATTAGCATGATAAGCTCTTTCTGTATCTTCTTCCAATTCCTTTTTTGATACCATTCCTAAGTAACCAATCAGATGAGCTGAAGCTTTACCTGCTGGATACACTCTAGCCCCTATTTTTTTATATGTAGCAAAAGGGATCGTTGAGTGTAACTCTTCAACAAATGGTTTCTGATCTTCCGAGATTTTCTTGATAGGAACATAAGTATCAGGCCCAACCCAACCTTGATTTAATCTATCTATTATAAACTCTTCTGAAACACCGATTCTTTCACTTAATTGACTTATTTCTTCCTCTTCATTTTCTATCCGACTCGGGACCACTCCAATTTCATAGATTGATCCATTGATCGCAAGAGCTTCCCCATTACGATCTAAAATTTCTCCGCGTTCACTTGGATAAAGGATTCGAAGTTTTACACGATCCCCCATCTCCATCAATGGGAAAATAAGATCAGGGCTCCAATCGACCTTCCACGCACTTGCTTCTTCGTCAAGCATCATTGAGACATGAGAATCTAATTTGATTTCTCCTGTAAACACGATTAAATCTTTTTCAAATTGAAGAGATGTCTCATTTCCTTCGATCTCTTCATCCTCATCTCTTTCAGGTGAAGTAAGAGAAATTGATACCTCACTAGCATTAATTTCCGTATATGTAGTTGTATACAATTCGATAAATTCTTCCGATGAGATTAAAGCTTTAGAACTATTAGAAAGGGATTCATACATTGCTTCATAGTCTCCTTGCTCCCATGCTAACGCAAAAGCTGAGAAGACTTCTTCAGGTGTCGCAATAGATTCAGAACATCCTCCTATGAACATAATAAGTAGAACTGTGAAAACATAATTCATTCTATTTTTGCGCATCTTTTCTCTCCTTTCATAAACATCCCTCTAGACAATAGGGTAATTTTACCTTATTTACCGAATTAATTCATCTGTATTTTAAGTCCAAGTAATTAGTTTACATAATAAAATTATATTAAACTAATTCTCAAATATAAAAAAAGACATCATCTCTCCATGAGACAATGTCTTTAAGAACCATTTATCGTTTTACAACGTTAGCTGCTTGTGGTCCACGGTCGCCTTCAACAATTTCAAATTCAACTGCTTGACCTTCGTCAAGTGATTTGAAACCATCGCCTGTAATAGCGCTGAAGTGTACGAATACGTCGTTTCCGCCTTCTACTTCAATGAAACCGAATCCTTTTTCTGCATTAAACCATTTAACTGTACCTGTTTGTGCCATGCTTAAAAAACCCCAATCTTAAAATAATTTACTTAATATGCAATCGTATTTACAATCCGAGGTAAATAAAAATTCACATATTATAAGGAACATCAACCACGAATCGAGTGAATATCCCTTATAACATGTGAATACTGGACTCTCTAAAGTGTTGCCTATTGATGCAATTGTTCTATGGGTAAATCTTAGGATCCATCAATCAATATCCACACGATGAAAGCCCTGCCTCTCGTTCATCCTTGCGGTTCCTTGACCGCGCCAGCTGAATGAAATGCGCTATACGTAATTGGAAGTTGACGACCGTTATGATAACTATATCCTATTCTACTGGAAATTGCAAGTGAATTCCCAACCAAAAGACCGGCCATGCAATCTATAAAAAGCATGTGATCTACTGTATCACAACAACTTAATATACAAAACAGATCCTATGTTGGTACTAGGATCTGTTCGTTTTTCTTATTCTATTTAATTACGGCTATAATAGTCATTAATGGATTCGAGAATCGACTGATCTTCCTTGATTTCCACTGGTTTACTGTTTGACCCTGTTTGCGCTTTTTTCATGTCATCTCATCCCCTCAATACAAATTGTTTGAATTTTTTACTCTTTTCTTGTTTTTATTATATGCTCCTGTACTATAATAGTCAATCTTTTTTTTAGTTATGTATTAATACACACTCTAACCTATATCTGACTGCTTTTTTGTCAAAAAAAATAGGCCGAACAAGTCAGCCTAAGATAACGCTCTCCCTTTTCCAGAATCACTAATCGCTATTAATTCTTCAGGATACGGTTCAAAATAGGTTTGTTTTAATAAATACTCGTTTTCAAAGCGATAACACCATGACCTTAATACACAAAGTACACTGCTGAGAGGAATTTTTTTCTTTCTATACTGCCCTAAAAGATGATCAAAATGAAGTTTCTCAGCCGTAGTTAAATAATTGGAGAAATAACCAAAAACATGAAGACAGACATTGATATGGTCAGTTAATTTAACTGGAGTTGCAAACAATTCGTTTAAACCTTCCTCATACGTTGAAAATACTTCTTCCATCGGGAGCGCTGCCTGATTAGCTATCACTCTCCCCATTTCACGCATTTTCACCTGGTTACAGGCCATAAATAAATACTTATTTTCCGCATGGAAATTCACCAATTCTTTGATTTTTAGACTTTGTTTCACGATACGAAAATCGGTTACCATAAATAAATGTGTAAAATAATGCTCTCTTATAATAAAGTTTCTTAAGCGCCCTTCGTCCTCCAAGGGTTTTGCCGGATAAGCAGCTAGGATACGAGTTGTAAAAGTACCACTACCCTTTCGTAATACAGGGGAGTTGTCGCTCTTTGCATAAATTTTCGCGTCTGTTACTCCGCAACTTGGAGAACGGCTCTTGAGGAGAAAGCCATCGATGTACGTTAACCCATCTATAAAGTCATCTGCAAATTCAGTCATGACATGGGTTAGGTTTTTCTTTGTTTTAGGTTGTATTAACTGATTTGTTTCACCTTCTGATACAAGGCGAATTATTTCACGAGGGGTTCCTAAACCAATTTCTACTTCCGGACACACTGGAATAAACTCAACATAGTCAGCCAATTTTGCTACAATAGCCTCAGTTATTTTGTCGCCGTTATATCTGCAGGCCGCAAATTCCATGCATTTACTAACAACTACTTTCGGTCTAGCAAACGCCCGCACATCCTTCACCTCTTCATTAACTAATCTCTGCTAACATTTTCCAATAGCATAGGCAACCCCATCTTCTTCATTTGTTTTTTTGTTACAAAAGATAATAGATCCTTGATTTTTTGCTTGGATTTCCCATCGCAATCCGATATTTGGCCTTTTCAAACATCGAAACATCATTTAGAATATCCCCGATTACCATCACTTCAATAAACATCATCTGAGACTATAATGTCTTTGGCCTTCTGTTGTGAGCGTGGATAACTTTCAAGCACTTTTCCATGTTCATCACGAGTTTCCGCTCCATTAACAGTAATACAAGGGATTCAAAGGTGTTCTTGCCTCTATTTCATCTCTACCTGTCGCAACGACAATTGTTACACCTTAAATCTGAGCTTCTTTGATTGCTTTTATGTTTCCCCTTGTTACTTCTCGCGCATCTCCAAGTAATGTTCCGTCCATATCTATTGCAATTAACTTAATCATCGTTTTTCTCCTATGTAAACCTGTTCTTAGTTTATTTAATGCAATCGGACCTAAATCTAGCAAAAGCAACTAAATCGACTTAGTGACAAATGTAAATTGGTGTTTTTTCATAAAATTGTCTTACATCCTCCCACTATAAGCTGATATTCAATTTTAAACTCTTGGCAGTATGCCCTTTTAAAATTGTTCCACTTTATAAAGCGACAAACCCCTTCCAATTTTTGTCTTTTTACTATAACATATAACTACATTCTGAATATAACAAAAGTAAGCTGTACAACTGACTTAACAGCTAAAAAAGGTGGGCAGCATATGAAAGCAATTTTACTCGGAATTCTATCTTCTCTTTTTTTCGCATCAACCTTTGTTCTAAACCGGTCAATGGAACTCTCTGGAGGAAGTTGGATTTGGGCCGCTTCGCTTCGATTTATTTTTATGGTACCCTTTTTATTTGCTTTTGTTTTATGGAGGAAGAATTTTCGGTCACTTTGGCAAGAGTTAAAAAACAACCCAAAACCGTGGTTACTATGGAGTTTCGTTGGCTTTGTGTTATTTTATGCCCCAATTACATTCGCAGCTGCATACGGTCCTGCTTGGCTCATAGCAGGGACATGGCAATTCACGATTATCGCCGGTGTTTTGTTAACTCCATTGTTTAAATCAAAGAATAATGAGACACAAATGCAAATCCCATTAAGGCCGTTAACAATCTCATTCATTATCTTTATCGGAATTGTCCTCATACAAGTTCGTCATTTTGAAACTGTCTCTATACCTGTCATGTTATTAGGTTGCATCCCCGTTATCATTGCTTGTTTTGCTTATCCACTTGGAAATCGCAAAATGATGGCTATTTGTAGTGATCGTTTTGATACGTTTCAGCGTGTGCTTGGAATGACGGTAGCGAGCTTACCTTATTGGTTTCTCTTGTCGTTCTATGGTCTCGCTACCGTGGGATTACCAAGTACGAATCAAGTGTTTCAAAGTTTCCTCGTCGCTATTTGTTCAGGTGTGATAGCAACGATACTGTTCTTTTTTGCGACCAATCTTGTTCGCCATTCACCAGAACAACTAGCAGCCGTTGAAGCAACGATCTCAATTCAAATTATTTTTGTTATTCTCGGTGAAGTCTTTTTACTTTCTACTCCATGGCCTGATTCAATTGCATTAACGGGTATTTTCATTATCATTTTTGGAATCATGCTTCATAGCTATTACTCTGTTAAAAAACCTAAAGTAGCCACTCGTTTAAATCCTAGTCAACTAAAAAGCGTAAAAAAGGTTGACTCTTATAATTGAGTCAACCTTTCTCTTGTATTTGTCTGAACACCTCTTTGGCCTTTCAGTGTCTTTAGTCGTTGTATGCATGGTTTCACTTCAGGAAAGGTGCCCCCAAGAATTTTCACGTGCCCTCACGTACTCTTCAAACCTTTTTATATCTGTTTCGCGTCAGATATAAAAAACCAAGAAAAATAAAGGCATAAATAACAAAAAGTTACAGATTGATTTAAATAGAATGATGCTTTTCACACTCTCTCAATAAATTAATTTTAATTCGTCCAAAATTCGTCTTAAATCCTTTATCCCATAAAAAAACATGCTACCCTTAGCATGTTTTCGTTTACCTTTAACTTATCTTTTCTTCTTGTTGTTTCTTTTTACTGGTTCTTCCTGCTCACTCTTGCTCATCATTTCATTGATATAAGATATTTCTTGATCTGCTTCCCTAGCTAGTAAATATTCAATTTTATGAGCCATTTTATTTCCAAGCATCATAACTCCAAAGAAAAGCAAGAAAAAAACAGATAGAAAAATCGTTATGACTAGAGTAAACATCTGACGTCCCCCTCGCCCTTTTTAACATCATACGAGGGAAAGCTCTAACTCATGCATACTTTTTCCTGCTGGGTTCCATACTAAAGGAAACATTTGTTAACGGAGGTTGATCTACCTTGAATAAGAAGAATCTTTTTCTACTAGTAGGAGCTAGTATACTGCTAACTAGCTGTGGAGCTGACTCTGAAGCTGATATTGCCAACGATGTTGAAGCTCAGCAGCTTAATACAGAGCGTCTTGGCCTAGAACCCCCAAACATAAAAGGACAAAATCAAGAAAGACTGCCACAAGATGAACGCCAAACCAAATATGCAAATGAAGCTGGTTTTTATTTAGCTGAAACGGCTAGTTTATTAGAGAACATGACTACTTTATTTCAGCAAAATCAAGCTAATCAAGAGAGTTTAAATGCCACTATATCTACGCTCGACCAAATTAGAAGAAAGAGTGAAGAGTTCATAAAACTAGAAAGACCAGAACCTTTTGATGGTTTTCATAATGTACATTTATCTACTCTCGTTGAATTGGACGCGCTCCGTAGAATTCTTGAAGACATGAAAGAACCCATACATCCTCTTCAAGTTACGAATGCCCGTGTCTATTATGAAAATTCGGTCATGTCCCATAAATTAATGGAACGAGAATTTTTGTCTGTTACAGAGGAGCTAGGCATCTATTAAATGTCTTAGCTGTTAGTGATAATCAAATAACCCAAAATAAAAAAGCAGGGATGAGCTTATCCCTTGCTTTTTTATCTGCGTCCATGTGCGGCATCGTCCACTAAATCAACAATGTCTCCTACCGCTCCTCCTATTGATTCAAAAGGTCTTGGTAATCCGACACCATGTTCAAGTGCATTCATTCGATTGATGATTTGCCGGTCTGTTGTAATATACACATTGGTTAAGTCAACCATTTCTGCTATTTCCTCTTTAACAGTTTGAATCAGCTTTGGTCGATCTTGCTCACTTGATTCAAGCCCTATTATGATTCGATTACCATCTGTAATCACATGAGCGTCACGCACAATTTGTAGAGATTCTACACGTTGTTCAATCGTTCTAGTTTGATCACTTGTTGCTTGATAGTGCTTACCCTTCTGGTTGCTTTTATTTACATCTGGGTTATTGCTATGTGAGTACATTCCCCTTAGAACACCAGGACGGTTACTTAAGATTCGCTGTCCGTTAATCGATCTATCCTTAGTGATACTCAAGTCACGTCTCCCCGTTATATAAGCTCCTTGTTGGACTAATTCTGAAGCAGGATCGGTTAAGCCGTTCGGGGCTTCGTCTGGTACCATTAAATCTGAAAGAGGCCCTTCCAGTTCTCTCATTTGATTAACACCATACCCACTAAATCCTTCATTACGATCTGAATTGGCCCCCATATCTTCCTGTTGTGGTATCGTGCAACCTGTTAGAAATATGACGGCAATCAGTAGATAGTTCCTATATCTCATTGGAATCCCTCCTTCTTCTATTGTGCGGTTAACCAACTGGTTTCAATCTGAAAATATTTAGAAATTGTTTCAACCACGAGAATCTTGTCGATTCCTCACTTATTTAATCTGATTATGACTACTTTAACAGAAACACTTTTCAACAATTTTCTTTTGGTTATAATAATCATTATGAACAGATTGCCTAAATCGATCCAAGATTAGTTTTCCAGTAACAGCAACTATGCCAATCTGTTTTGTTATAATTAATTGAGTTGGAGTTGGAAAAAATGCTGCATTTGGAAATAGAAGAAAAACGATTACAAATGTTGAATTTTGCAAAAAAATACGGGATGACTGCAGACGCTACTGTTCAATGCAGTCAAGAATTAGACAAGCTCTTAAATTTATTGTTAATCCCATCAACAAAAAAAAGAAAAATCCGTTAAACCATTGCATTGAATTAAAACATCTGGTAAGGTAAACTCAAAATACGTTATATCTTACTTCAAATATTGAAGTGAGGGTAGAGGTGCAATTATCATTAGTATGTTAGCTGAGGAGAATGGGATCTGTAGAAGCTAATAAAAAGGGGTGCTTGCCGAAGCTTTATGAGAACTCATTATCTCATGAGCTGGGACTGTTCTGAATAAGAGCAGTACTGTCATATAGCAGAAGCTATATGGAGGGCTATCTCACACATTGAATGGTTTTGCTTGTTAGTCATGCATAACCTATCAACAATGAGTAGAGGCCTCATTGTTGTTTTTTTGTGCCTCCCAGTAGCCCATCTAGCCCAACGTACGTGGAAAATTTGATGAATTGAGGGTGAATTGGATGAATTTCGGAAGAATTATAACTGCAATGGTAACACCATTTAATCAACATGGACAACTTGATATTGAGGCAACAAAGGAACTTGTGCTTCATTTAATGTCAAATGGAACAGACGCTTTAGTTGTAGCGGGTACAACAGGTGAATCACCTACTTTGTCAACAGAAGAAAAACTTATCCTTTTTAAAACAGTTGTCGAAACAGTTAATGGACAAATTCCTGTTATAGCAGGAACAGGCTCAAATAATACACAAGCCTCAATTGAACTTACCAAGCAAGCTGAAGAAATTGGCGTAGATGCTATTATGCTTGTTGTTCCTTACTATAATAAGCCTTCTCAAGAAGGTATGTATGCACATTTTAGTGCGATAGCTAATACAACCAAGTTACCTGTTATGCTTTATAACATACCTGGTCGCAGTGTTGTTAATATGAGTGTTGAAACAACTCTTCGTTTAGCTCAAATACCAAATATTGTGTCTACGAAAGAAGCAAGTGGTGATTTAGATGCCATCGCTTCTATTATCGAACACGCACCTGAAGGATTTTCAGTTTATAGTGGTGATGACAGTTTAGCCTTACCAGTATTGGCCATTGGTGGTACAGGTGTTGTCTCTGTAGCATCTCATATAATTGGAAATGAAATGCAACAAATGGTACGCAATTATCAAGCAGGTCAAGTTACAGCTGCCGCTATGCAGCATCGTCAACTTGTACCGATTATGAAAACTCTTTTTATGGCTCCTAACCCAACAGCGGTAAAAGCAGCACTTGAAATGAAAGGGATCAAAGTGGGGCAAGTTCGCTTACCTCTTATTCCTTTAACAGCTGAGCAGCAAGCAGAACTCCAAACAGTTGTGCACCCAACGATTAATTTCTTTGTCAGCTAAGAAAAAAGGAGATAGCTGTTTTTTCTTAGAATAGGCTTTCATACTTTATTATGTTCATAACGTGTACTTTCCAATCTTTTAATAAAAAGCAAAGATAACTTAAAAGTTATCCTTGCTTTTTTACTATAGTAATGCGAACCGAAACTGGCTACTTGGAATGAGTTGGGTTGGTCTTATATAAAACCTTTCCATTTACATCAATAACTTTAACCATTGATCCAATCATCGCGTAGCCCGTCTTCACTTTCAGTTTTGATTGTTCACTCAGTTCTACTACATATTGAGATTTAATTTCTGAAATCGTAATGAGCGGAGAGATTTCCGTCATTCCATATACCTGAATAAACTTCCACCCTAACCCCTCTTCCACTGCTGTTACAAAAGCTGGTGGTGGTGCTGAACCAGCTATGATAATACTTATTTGATTGCCATCTGTATATTTTTTTGTTTTTGATATTCCAGTAACATATTTAAAACCGTTGGCGCCATATGGGCAACCGTCACATTATGAGCAGCAATCTTATCAAAGATAACTTCTGGATCTACTTTTCATAACCTGAGTTGCCCCGTTAGCTGTATAATAAAAAGGAGAGCCCCATCCATTCACATGAAACACCGGCAATACATGAAGCAACGTGTCTTGATCAGACACACGAAGATGGTGTTGAGTTGATAAGACTTGTAAATAGTTGCTCCGATGAGTAAGTATGACACCTTTTGGTTTTCCAGTTGTCCCACTCGTATACAATAAGCTAGCCACATCCGATTCTTCTAATAAGACGCGATCAAACGAGGAAGAGGAAAATTGTGAAAGCCATTGATCATAGTTTACTTCATTCCCTTTTTCTCCTTGGACAATAACTTTTTTTAAATTGTCTTGGTTGGAAAACTTCATACGAAGCAGTTTGGGAAGAAGTGTCGCAGTTAGATTGACAAACCGTCATTAGGTAAATCTTTTAAGATAGGTTCCACCAGTGGATACAACTCTGCATCAACAAACAAAACTTTAGATTCAATATGATTTAATATATATAGATAATCTTCGGATTTCAGTCGAGTATTCAGAGGTGTCATTACCTTACCTACTTGAAAGGTACCATAAAACCCCTCTAGCATTTCTACTGTATTAGGAGCCAGATAAGCTACTTTATCACCTTTTTCAATGTTGAGCGCTTTCAAACCGTTAGACAATTGATTGACTCTTTCCCCTAACTCGGCGTATGTATACGAATTTTTATCACCAATAATAGCAAGCTTATCTCCATATAAGTTAACCGCTCTGTCGAGAAAATTTGTCAGAATTAAAGGAACATGCATAACAGTCGTAACACACTTCCCTTCATTTGGAGACAAAAAAGTGATACCTGTAGCACAAGCATCACCACTTATATTTTTAGTTTCACTTAACTGACTGTTCACTACATACCTTTTTCTTGTACTGAATGGTGCTTGTTTTTTAGAAACGACCTTTCGATATAACCAGTACCAAAAAGAACACCAACTACAATAAACATAAATCCAAATGATTGATACCAATAAACTTGCTCTTTAAGGAAAATAGCTGAGAAAATTAATCCGAAGAAAGGAACAAAATTGTTAAAAATCGCCGTTTGTCCTGCTCCAATTTTCTGTATCGCTGCATTAAATAAGAAATGACCGACAGTAGTAGCAAAAATAGAAGAAATAAAGAATAGCAAATACATCATAAATGAACCAGAAGTTAGGCTTTTGAATCCTGTTGGCTCTATAATTAAACTAATGATTAAAAGCCCGACTGAGCCAAGTAACAGCATTAAGCTTGTCATTTGCTTAGAATCAAGGGATTCAGTTGCCTTTTTTATATAGATAAAACTGACCGCTTGAAAAAACATCGCAAGAAAAACATAAAACTCTCCTAGATCTATTGACCACTTTCCAGTTCCACCTTGAATTAATAATACACCAACAAAAGCAACACTTATTCCAAATAACCGCCATTTTGTTAAACAATCCTTCAAGAAAATAACAGCAAGTATGGAGGTTGTTAGTGGCAACAAAGCAAGAATTAGAACCGCATTTGACGCATTCGTTAACGTTAATCCAGTTGCTAGAAAATAATGATGCCCTACCGATCCAAAAAGCGCTGCTAAAAAGGTAAGATGCCATTCCTTTTTTGTTAGTTTTCTTATTGAACGACCAAATAAAACGATCGTTATTGCTGCTATTCCCGCGATCATTACCCGAAAAGCCGTCATCGTCACGGGAGAAAATGCTTCCACTAGAACTTTGAGTAACACAACATTTAATCCCCAAGTGATCATCACAAAAAAGACGACCCCATATGTAAAAACAAGTGATTTGTTTTTCATACCAACCGTCCACTCCATTTCTTTTCTCTTTGATTAGTATCTTATCACCGCCTTATAAAATCGTCACGAATTTTTTTCGTAACTCGAAATGAAAATGTTTTAGTAAAAGATAAGAAAAAGCTCGCATGAGTATTATTACTCCTTCGAGCTTTCCATCTTTTATCAGGTCCATTTTAATACGGTGTTCTATTGCAAAAGCCGTTTCCATTAACGCTAGGAGGTATTTTCATCTGGTAAAAGACCGAGCACTGGTTTTTCATATAAGTCACGCGAGAAATTCGTTAATAATTCAACACCACTATCTGTAATTCGAATCGTTTCTGTGATCTCAACACCGTAATCGCTGTACCAAATACCAGGCATAAGGTGAAAAGTCATGTTTGGCTGTAATATCGTGTCATCTCCTGGACGAAAGCTCACGGTGTGTTCACCCCAATCAGGCGGGAAACTTAAACCAACTGAGTACCCAAGCCTTGAGCTTTTTCGATGACCGTATTTCCCAATCGCTTTACTCCATACTCTCTCTACCTCTTCGGCTTTTACACCTGGTTGAATATAATTAAGTGTTGCTTCTATCCCTTCTTCTACAACCTTAGCTAAATCCTTTACCTCATTTGGTGCCGTACCAATTGACATCGTTCTAGCCATTGGAGCATGATAGCGCTTGTATGCGCCTGCGATTTCAATTGTTAAAAAATCTCCTTGTTCATACGTTTTATCCGTCCAGGTTAAATGAGGGGAGGATGTGTTTTCATTTGATGGCATCATCGGAACGATTGACGTGTAATCTCCTCCAAATTCAGGAGTTCCTTGAATTTGCGCATAATAGATAGAGGCAGCTACATCACATTCTCTAACACCAATTTGGACACGTTCATAGGCTGCAGTCATAGCTCTTTCGACAATTCTTCCAGCCCTTTTCATATAGTTAATTTCTTGTGTCGATTTGATTAACCGAACCCTATTAATAAGGCTAGAAGTATCTTTAAAGGTAGCGTTTGGCAATCCTCTCTTTAAACGTTCATAACATAGTGCAGTAAAATAATGAACATCCATTTCAACTCCAATTGTCCGAGCACTCTGACCAATCTCTGTTAATATATTAGCTACGAAATCAATCGGATGTCTTTCCGTTGATTGCACGTAAAAGTCAGGGTATGAGATGATATGGTGTTCATCAAGCCACGTTGTTTTCCCCACACCACTTGCATCCATTTGCCGACCAATCCATATGGGTTGTGCATCTTCTAATGTGACAACCATCATCTGATGGACATAAAAGCTCCAAGCAGAATAATTTGTTAAATAAAACATATTCGAAGGGTTAGAAATAAGGAGAACATCTACCCCTTCGTCGACCATTCGCTTCTTGACAGCCTCTAACCTTTGTGTATACTCTTCTAATGCGAACAATCACGTCACCCTCTTTCTCTCTCTACTACGATCCTCCTAAAAAAATGGAGTTTTTTTTAATTTAAACGCGACTACTTTTTGCTCAGTCATTGCCTCAATTGCATAACGAACACCTTCTCTACCTATTCCAGAACCTTTGATTCCTCCAAATGGCATAGCGTCAATCCGGACATCACTACTATCATTAATCATCACGCCACCAAATTGTAATTGATGGACAGCTTCAAATGCCTCTTCTAAATTGCTCGTAAAGATCCCTGCTTGTAAGCCGTATCCCGTTTGATTAGATCGCTGTATCGCTTCATTTAATGAATGAACTGACTCAATCATAACAACAGGCCCAAACACCTCATATTGAGAGATTGCGGCGGTTTCAGGAACTTCCGTTAAAACAGTAGGTTCTAAAAAAGCCTTTGTTCTTCTTCCTCCACACCTTAACTTCGCTCCTAATCTTATTGCTTCAGTAATCCACCGCTCCACTCTCTCTGCTTCTTTCTCGGAAATCAATGGCCCCATATCGGTTGTTTCATCTGTTTTTAACCCAACTTTTAGTTTCTTTGTTGCGGTAATAAATTGATCTAGAAAGGTCTTGTAAATTGAATTGTCAACAAAAATACGTTGAACCCCGATGCAATTTTGACCGGCTACCCCAAAAGATCCAGATACGGTCGCTGATACAGCTTCAGCTATATCGGCATCTTCTAACACAATCGTTGGTGAATTCGATCCTAATTCCATTGCTGTCTTTTTCACTCCAGCTTTTCGGGTAATTTCTTTACCGGTTGTATATCCACCAGTAAACGAAACAAACCGAACTTCCTCATGTTCAATTAAGGGATCACAAATTTTTGCACCTCGACCTGTTAATACAGATAACACTTCTTCAGGTAACCCCGCATGTAAAAAGGCTTCTGCCAAGCGAATTGCACTTAATGGCGTAGCGGTTGCGGGTTTAACGATTACAGCATTTCCCGCTGCAATTGCTGGACCAACTTTATGAGCAACGAGATTTAATGGATCATTAAAAGGAGTGATCGCCGCAACAATTCCAACTGGGAATCGATACACATATCCAACTCGATTTTCATGTCCAGGCATTTGTGAGAAAGGAATGGTTTCTCCTTCAATTCGTCTTGCTTCTTCTGCACTAATCCTTAGTGTCTCAATACATCTATTTACTTCCTTTCTCGCTTCTCTAATAGTTTTGCTGCTCTCTAACACGATTGTTCTTACATAAACGTCTTGATTCGACTCTATATAAGAAGCGGCGCCGTGAAGAATCCTCATTCTTTCATGAACCGGAAGACGTGCACTTTTTAGCAAACCTTCACGTGCTGTTTCAATAGCAAACTCTACATCTTCTACTGTCGCTTCAGGGACGGTAGCGATTAATTCACCCGTACCAGGATCATACACATCTATTGACTCATTTTTATGAACCCAACGACCACCAATTAACATTCGCTCTTGAGTAATTTGCGTCGACATGCTATCCCTCCATCCCCTTTTTATGACGGTTTATTTCGATTAAATCGATGAGCACAGCAAATCCTGTCTCCCTAATTCCCGCTCCTGCTCCGACTAATGTGATAGGTCCTGATAAATCGCATGTATACGTAATGGCATTCATCGCTCCCATCACTCCAGCCAAGGGATCATCTAAATCTAGCTGTTCAGGTTGTACTGTGGCCTCTACCCCTGTTTCTTTTTGTCTAATTGCACCTACTAGTTTCCACCTTTTCCCTAACTCTTTTGCTTTTTTGATATCAGCTTTACTTATCGTTGAAATCCCAATGCATTCGACTTCTTCTCGTTTTAATGGAACTCCTAACACTACATTTGCTAGAATCAATATCTTATATAACACATCATGCCCTTCTACGTCCGCGGTTGGGTCTGCTTCTGCATAACCTAAATCTTGCGCCTCCTTAAGGGCTTCCTCGTAGTCAAGCCCATCCTCCATACGCATGAGCATATAATTTGTCGTTCCGTTTAATATGCCTTTAATTTCCGTTATTTCATTTCCTGTTAAGGTCACTTGTGGCAATCGAAGGGCTGGAGTTCCGCTCATAACAGCTCCTTCAAATAACCATTGAACACCATTTTCCTTGGCCAGGTTTGATAATTCATTATAGGCTAATGCAACCGGTCCTTTATTGGTCATGACGACATTTCGTTTATGACCGAAAGCCCATTTACAATGATCAATAGCAGGCTGGCCTGTTTGAACATCAGTAAAGGTCATTTCTACGATTGAATCGGCATTTGTTCGCTCAATGGTCTCTTTGCTGCTCAAATCACGGATTAAACCGTCATGGTTCGGATAGGTATCTAAAGAACCTGTGTCTTGAACCGCTTTTATGACCTCATCTAAGCAAAGTCCATCAGGATGGTGTAAGGAGCCCTTATAAAGATCTGAAATGGATACCACTTTGAAATCGATGTGATGATTTTCAAACAATTTCTCTTTTTTTTCTCTTAGAATGTTGACAAAACCTTGGCCAACGCCACCAAAACCAATTAAAGCAAGTTTATGAGCCATCTGGTTCCCTCCTTCTTTTGATCATACGTAAGGCTCCTTCGACAAGGGTCCGTAAACCAAAATCCATTGCGAGTTCATCAAAATTAAAAGTTGGTTGATGAAGACTTGTTTTCGTTTCTGCTTGTGCACCAAGGAACAGCATGACTCCTGGAATCTTTCTTGTGATATGACTAAAATCTTCTCCGCCCATTCCAAATGATTCATAAAGAATGAAACAATTTGGTTCAACTTCATGTAAGACTTCTTCCATCATTTGAGTGAGTTCATCATCATTTAGGAGAGCTGGCTCTCCTTGGTGAACATGTAGATCATATGCTCCACCTAATTCAATAATCGTTTTTAAACCACGGTTGAGTTCATTTACTAGTTGCACTCTAGCTTCCTCAGAATATGTGCGCATCGTTCCTCGTAATGTTACTTCTGAGGGAATGACATTCGTTGAAGCTCCACCAGATATTTGACAAATACTTAAAACAGTAGGTTCAAGAGCTGCAAGCTTACGGCTAGGTAAGCTATATAAATAAGGGAGTATGAATGACGAGAGCCAAATGGGATCAACAGTCTGTTCAGGATAGGCTCCGTGACCACCTGTACCTGAAATCGTCAACTTAAACGTGTCAACATTAGCCATTACTGGTCCTGATTTTAATTTAACCTTTCCAAGAGGAATCTCTGGATCAAGATGAAGGGCTATAATTGCTTCAACATCAGCTAACACGCCTTTTTCCAAGACATACTGGGCACCTGTTTTTCCCTGATCATCTTCTGCTTCTTCGGCAGGTTGAAATAAACATTTCACAGTACCTTTTAACTTACCAGATTGGTAGAGATTAGATAGAGTATGCACAGCGCCTAGTAACATCGCGGAATGACCATCATGGCCACATGCATGCATAACCCCCTGTTTACATGACTGATAGGAGACACCAGTTTTTTCTGTAATCGGTAGTGCATCAATATCTGCCCGGAGACCGACAATTGGTCCGGTTCCGTTACCGACTATTGCCAGAACCCCCGTATCAACACCTATTTGATCGATACCGCTTTGTAAACGAACACCAGGCAATCCTTGTAATTGTTCAATGATATAAGTTGTTGTTTTGATTTCTTGAAAACTCAACTCAGGTTCGCGATGAAGATGTCTTCTCCATGTAATTAGTTTGTCAATACTAACCATAGATACATCCCCTTTGTCTAGACATCAATTGCAGCAAGAGCTTGCTTTAAATCCGAGATAAGATCATCGATATCTTCAATTCCAGCTGAATAGCGAACGAGTCCTTCTGGTATCCCAAGAGCAGCACGTTCCTCTTCCGTATTCTCCACATGACTCGTCGTTCTTGCAGGTCCTACGGTTGTTTCAACAGCTCCAAGGTTAGCAGCACGATGAGCAAACTCAAGCTTTGGTAAAAATTGTCGAACCGCATCAAGTTCACCTTTTAGAGCAAAGCTTAACATACCACCAAACCCGCTCATTTGCTGTTTTGCAATATCGTGGTGTTTATGTGTTTCTAGCCCTGGATAAAACACTTGCTCTATTTTTTCATGGGTTGATAAATACTTAGCGACTTTTAGTGCGTTTTCTTGTTGTTTTTCTACTCTTAATTTTAGTGTTTTCATTCCTCTTAATAACAAATAAGCAGCCATTGGATCCATTGTAGCCCCATTAATTTCACGATAATGATAAATTTCTTTCACAAGACTTTCTGAACCACACACCACTCCACCTAATGCGTCAGCGTGACCGCCAAGAAATTTGGTTGCACTATGGATGACGAGATCGACACCGAATGTTAGTGGGTTTTGATTAATAGGTGTTGCAAATGTATTATCCACGAAGACCAAAGCTCCTGCAGTTTTCGCCGCTTTAGTAATCCGAACTAAATCAGTGATTTTAACCGTTGGATTGGTAGGAGTTTCTAAATAAACGAGCTTACAGCCTTTTGCTATTTCCTTTTCCATTTCATCATGATTTCCTGTTTCAACTAACGATACATTTATTTGCAACCTAGGTAAAAATTCTGAGAATATTTTATTTGTCCCACCATAAGTATCTTTTATAGAGACAACTCGATCTCCTGGTTTTAAAACTGTTAGTAAAGAATTGGAAATGGCAGCCATCCCTGTTGAAAAACTTGTTGCAGCATCTGCGTGTTCAAGCGCCTTCACTTTATCTTCAAATGCCTGAACAGTAGGGTTTGTATTTCTCCCATAAATGTGACCTTTCCTTTTTCCAATGGCGACTTCATACCATTCATCAATATCATCGTAATTATAAGCAACACTAAGCACAACTGGTACTTGCGTTGCCCCGTGCACCAAATACTCCTTTTCACCAGCCCAAACAGATTGCGTCGCATCATTTAATTGTCTATTTGTTTTCATGGTGCCACCCCTTCCTCTATTTACTTCATCATATTCCAAAATATTAAAGAAAACATTCAACAAATTGTATGAAAGTTCAATACGATGATTCATCTATTTTTACAAATAGTCTGATAATAGATACAATACAATTAGTGCTTCATGTTTAAGGAGGTTAGCTATATGAGTATTACCATGATGGATGTTCAATCTTTAGCAATTTTTAAAGATTCTTCGATTCGAACAGGTACTCAAAAGTTGGAAACTACCTATGTAAATTGGGTTTCAGTTATTGAAACACCTGTGGAATCTTTCGTTCGTGAAAATGAACTTGTCCTAACTTCTGGTGTCGGATGCGGGCACGATCAAGAGTTATTTTATTCATTTGTTCATGATGTAATAAATTCAGGTGCATCTGCGTTAGCCATTGCATTAGGTCCCTTTGTTGACAAAATTCCTCCTCCTGTTATTAATCTAGCTTTACAAAATGATTTCATTTTAATTGAATTAGATTGGTCTGTGCGATTTTCAGATATTTTAGAGCAAGTACTTGAACAAATTCATGAAAAAAAACGACAGTATTTTGATAAAATTGAGACGATTCGAAAATCTCTGCTTCACTGTATTTTATCGGGGCAATCTCTTGACGTGGTCGCTGAACACTTTTCTTCTTCGATTGGCTGTGAAGTGTTTATAGCAGATAAACGAGGCGTAATCCGTGGAAAATGTCATGATGTTGCCGAAGACTTACAAAATAGATGGATTTTATTCATGCAAGAACAGCTAGAAGAGGATGGTATTTATCACTCGCTCGGAAATACATTTGAGTGGCTTCCATACTCAGGAGGTTACGCTCTTCAGTTAACCATTCACTCAGCTGGAAATATCCAAGGGTATATTGTCGTGGGGGGTTTTAGTGCCGAACCCTTTACAGAAGAGGAACATAAAGAATGGGTTATGTTACTTGAACATGCAACAACAGCTGTTGCTATACATTTTCTGCATGAGCAAGCAGCGAAAGAAGCAGAATGGCGTCTTCGAGATGATTTTGTCTGGGAACTAACGAGGGGGTCTATTCACTCACAAGAATCGATGCTTTCAAGATCCAAATCACTTGGATATCAAATGAATCTACCGTATATTTGCGTCGTTGCTAAACCTGACCAGCTAAGACAAAGCTTTCAATCCATAACGCACCTGACAATTACGTTTGATCACTGGCTTCACGAATGTATTCGTCACATGGAAGAAGAAGCAGAGAGTGTCGCAAAATCGATGGCACTAAAGTCAATGGTTACGTATCAGCAAGAAGAATTAATTATCTTTTTAGAAGTAAATCATCAAAATGCGAATCAACAAACTAGGACGTATATTACCAAATTAGTCAGTCGCTTTTACTATTTATATCCAACTATTACTCTAACATGGGGCATCGCGAAACAATATGGTTACTCTTGTTTCACGTCTAGCTATCAAGAAGCTAAACGAGCGCTTGAAATTGGGAGAAAAAGAAAAAGTTCTAATGCAATATCGACTTTTGCTGATACAACAGCTGACCGAATTATTGAAAATTTATTAAAAAACGATGAACTAATCGATATCGCTAGTTCTGTTCTTGATTCACTTCTACGGTACTCTGAAGAACGGCATATTAATTTATTGCACACATTTACAACGTATCATCATAATCGAGGCAATGTAAGTCAAACGGCTCGAGAACTAAATTTACATCGACAATCACTTCTTTATCGCTTAAGAAAAATAGAGACTTTAACTAATTGTTCCTTAGATGATGCAGATGATTTATTTATTTTAGACTTAAGTACTCGTTTATGGTTGAATGGAATGAAAACAAATGACGATTAGAAGTCATTACGATTTCTGATTATAGCAAAAAAAGAAGCCTCCTCCAGATTCCAACCATTGCATGGGATCGTTATGAGGGCTACTCATAACGAATCTGGCGGAAGGCCCGCTTTTCTAATTAAATCCGTATTCACTTTTACATTCATTAAGCTTTTCTAGAGATGCTTTTGCCCATTCCGTTTCATCTTGTTGTAGAACTTTTTGCTGTTCATCAATTGCTTGAAGAAGAGAACTCTTATATTCAGGTACTTCTCCTTCATACGGTTTCAACGAAGAAAGAGAGACCCATGTTTTCTCAAAATGTGCTAATGCCTTACGTTGATGAAAAAGAGGCACATCAATCATCTTAGGATGATGAAGATCTCCTTGAATAGGATGCTTTAAAACAGCTAATACTTTGACCAGAGCACGTTGCATGTTTTCTTGTCGTTCCATTAATTCAGCTATATATACACCTGTTTTATAAAAGGCACGAACATATTTCATTTTAACTAACCCCTTTTATCCTTAGATTATTCCAAAAGAAAACATTACGACTAAATATATTATGATCATGATAAGTCCTATTGTAAAACTCCAAATCGCTCGCTTTCTCTTTTGATGGAGAAAACTCCAAATGCCAATTCCCCCAAACAGACCAGTTAAGATAAAAAATAGAAAAACAGTAATAATCAATTGAATTTCTTGTGGCATATGGCCTCCTATAAACCTGGTACTAGCCAAGTGAAAAGTTTCCACATTAATTCCGAAGTTGGAACGAGGTATTGTTGAGAAAACACTCCTAGTCTAGTCGTTTCTGAAAAACTGTCAATAACAATAAAACTAAATGTAATTAAAATCGAAATAATAGTGATCGCTAAAATAATGGCAAGCAACGCTGCATACCCTACCAAGATTCGAACTGTCCATTTTAACCATTCCGGGCGCCCTCTTTCTTGCGCGTGTGAGTTCAACCGAATCCCTCCCCAGCAAAAGCAAACTAATATATCTTTATCCTATCAGAATTATGTCAAAAAACAGAGGGAGTTATTGAAAAAATAATGAATTTATTATTCTATCTTTAATTTCTCAAGTATCGCGTCTATTGGTATACCATTAACAGAAGAAACATCACTGAAATCATAATCCCTTAAATCAATAAATTGTTTGGTCACTTGACTACTAATCTGTTCTTCAATAACTTCACTAATAGAGTTGGAATTATTCTCATTATCAGTCCCTACTAATTGTTCTTTCTCATCGAGTCTCTTTACAGAATCAGGAAAATCAAAAGTTCGTTCATTATTTGCTTCACTACTAGAATTAAAATCAAATGAGAAGGGCTCTTTTTGATTATTAAACTGAAAAAGTACTAAAACCCATACACCAACAAACATTATAACAGCCAAACTGATTACTAATAATTGTTTGAACATTTCCTCACTCCATTTTTCAAATAAACATTTTTCTAGGTCGATTTTACCATGAATAGAAAAGCTTGTCTGCTACAAAATTTCTAACTCGTCACTAAGAAAAACCACAGCGCGGTCTTTCAGCAATGAACGAACCCGCTGTTTTCTTTTAAATCGAACAACAAGTGGTTTCTTATCGTTCGACGCGCAGCAGTGAAGCCCTTGCTCTTCTACGAGTGAGATTTCATACTTCATTCATTACTCATCCTTTATTCACACTTTTTATATCAATAAAACGGAGTAGCCGTCTTTTTTTAATTTTTTATAAATTTTCAAAAAAACCACGTATACTTTATACGCGGTCCATGTTATTCCATCTAGGAGGCATATCTTTCCCCCAAGGAATATTTCCAATTGTATGATGTTTCTCATGCTGATCTAAATACGTGTGATAATGAAAATTAAAGGTATATCCTTGTTTTGGAGGTTGGTCTCTTCTAACATGAAAACGAAAGATATCCTCACCTGTGTCTTCATTATAAATATGAAAGATTTTCTCACCCAATCCAGCCGAAGGTGTGCTTGACATTTTAATTTTTTCCCAATCGGTATCAGATAAAGTCTTTGCAGTTTCACGAAGAACTGAATCTAAACCTGGTACAATCATTTCTGCAAAAGGCTTACTAATTTTTTCTGTTATCACTTTACCAAACTTCATCATACTCTGTTCAACAGCTTGTTTAATTATAAAGTTAGTGAGTAGATCGGCAGATGCTACATTTCGATGGATATATCGTTCTGTTTTTGAGGGTAAAACCTCATCAAATAAATCATAACTATGTTCGTTAACTTGATATATTAATGATTTCTCGCTATTAGTTTCACCAGTGGTTTTCTGTGGAGCTTCAGCTTGGACCTCACGAACAAAATCAGTTGTAGGCACAAACAATGTCAGAAGCGCCGATGAGATAACGAGTCCACGCTTCATTAGTTGAAACACATTCATACGCCCTTCCATAGTTTCATTTTCAACAAGAGAGTAGTCAATACACTTTTATAATAAAGCCTGCTATGAGAGTTTTCTCACAGCAGGCTTAGCAACTGTTCGTAATGTATACGCTCTATTAATACTATTCTCTCATGAAATCTATGAAAGCACCATTACAAATCGATTAAAAGATTGTGAAATACTATGGTAAATTAGAACTTCCCATTAAATAACGATCGCACTCTCTAGCAGCTTCACGTCCTTCATGAATAGCCCAAACAACAAGGCTTTGTCCACGTCGATTGTCACCAGCAGCAAATACACCCGGTACACTTGTCATATACTCTCCATATTCTGCCTCAATCGTTGAACGAGAAGTCGTTTCAATCGAAAGCTCTTCAATAATACGTTCTTCTGGACCTGTAAAACCTACCGCTAGTAGAACAAGATCTGCAGGCCAAACCTTCTCTGTTCCAGGAATTGGTGTGCGAACCTTTCGGCCATTTGCATCAACTGTCGTTTCTACACCAATAGTATGAAGCTCTTTCACATGACCGTTTTCATCACCAACAAATTTTGTTGTACTAACTTGGTAACTACGAGGGTCACTCCCGTAAACAGCTTTAGCTTCTTTCTGCCCATCTTCAACTGTATGCACAATTGGAAACAATGGCCAAGGATTTTTGTCATTACGCTCATCTGGTTTTTGACGGTTAATATCAAACTGAGTAATAGACTTTGCCCCATGTCGAACAGATGTTGTAATACAGTCTACTCCCGTGTCTCCTCCACCGATTACAACGACATTTTTACCTTTTGCTGAGATGTACTTGCCATCCTGATGGTTAGAGTTTAATAGACTCTTTGTATTTTCAGTTAAAAAATCCATTGCGAAATGAATTCCTTTGAATTCTCGGCCTTCAACCTCGACATCACGAGGCTTTGTTGCACCTGTACATAAAAGGACAGAATCAAATTCATTTTTTAACTGAGCAGCTGAAACATCTTTTCCAATTTCTACATTGGTCTTAAACATGATGCCTTCTTCTTCAAGAATTTTAACACGTCTTTCAACCGTTTCATTTGCAAGTTTCACATCAGGGATTCCATAAGTAAGAAGTCCTCCAATACGATCTTCTCTTTCATAAACCGTTACCAAATGACCAGCCTTATTAAGCTGAGCTGCTGCTGCTAGTCCAGCTGGACCAGAACCAACCACTGCAACTTTTTTACCTGATCTTCTCATAGGTGGCTGCGGCACGATCCAACCTTCTTGAAATCCTCGTTCTACAATATGATATTCGAGGTTTTTAATTGTTACTGCATCATCACTGATCGCAACCGTACATGAACCCTCACAAGGAGCAGGACAAACTCTACCTGTAAACTCAGGGAAGTTATTTGTCTTATGAAGACGATCTAGTGCTTCTTTCCATTTCCCACGGTAAACTAAATCATTCCATTCAGGAATTAAATTGTAGACCGGACAGCCAATTTCTCCAGACCCGTCCATTGTTGTCCCAGTTTGACAGAAAGGTACCCCACAATCCATACAGCGAGCCCCTTGTTCACGTAAAATGGGTTCAGGCATTAAAATTTGAAATTCCTTCCAACTTTTAGTTCGTTCGAAAGGATCTCTTTTTGTAGGATTCTCTCTTTTATATTCCATAAATCCAGTCGGCTTCCCCATCGCATTCACTCCAATCATCTTAATCTCTGACACTGAGAAGGAATATTAACTCATGGAAACGACCCTCTCCTAAGCTAAATCAAGCTTAAGAAAGGAATCGCTTATTGAGTTCTTTTATTTTCCGCTCACACGCGTCTTATCACTTTTGTTTTCATCAAAAGCAACCATTACCGCATCAACGTCAGTAAGTCCTTCTTGTTTCACTCGATCAATTGCTTCAAGCATTCTCTTATAATCTTTTGGAATTACTTTAACAAACTTCGTTAAATACTCATTCCAATTTGCAAGAACCTCTGCAGCACGAGTACTCTTCGTATAAGAAGAATGGTTTTCAAGTAATTTACGTAATTGATCGATATCTTTCATTTCAACTACAGGCTCAAGATGAACCATTTCTTGATTACACTTTTTATCGAAACTTCCATCCTGATCAAGAACAAATGCAACACCGCCAGACATACCAGCAGCAAAGTTTTTCCCAACAGTTCCTAGGTTAACTACCACTCCACCAGTCATATATTCAAGGCCATGGTCACCCACACCTTCAACTACAACATGGACTCCAGAGTTACGTACAGCAAAACGCTCTCCAGCAATACCATTGATATAGGCTTCACCGCTAGTTGCCCCGTAAAAAGAAGTGTTTCCAATTAAAATATTATCTTCAGCTTTAAAAGTAGAAGCTACTGGAGGGTAAACAATGATTTTACCGCCAGATAAACCTTTGGCCGTGTAATCATTGGCATCACCTTCTAAACGCAAGGTCATACCTTTTGGAACGAACGCACCAAAACTTTGACCTGCAGATCCTTTAAAATCAAGCGTAATCGTATCTTCAGGTAAGCCCTCTGCTCCGTAACGCTTGCTAATATGACTACCTACAATCGTTCCGACAACTCGGTCAACGTTTTTAATAGGGAATTCGGCATGAACCTTCTCACCACGTTCAAGAGCCGGCTGACTTACAGCAAGTAACTCTCTCATATCTAACGAGGCCTCTAGTTGATGATCTTGGTTCTTTGTGCAGTAATTTCTTTCGTGATTATCAGGTTTTGGTTGATAAAGTAAGTTTGACAAGTCTAGATGCTGAGCCTTCCAGTTATCAACATTTTTATTCATTTCAAGTAAATCCGTACGACCAATTAAATCGTCAATTTTACGGAAACCAAGCTCAGCCATTAACTCACGAATCTCTTCGGCTACAAAGCGCATAAAGTTTTCAACATGCTCAGCTTGCCCCATATACTTCTTGCGTAGTTCTGGATTCTGAGTTGCAATTCCAACCGGACACGTATCAAGATGACAGACACGCATAATAATACAGCCTAATACAACAAGTGGTGCAGTTGAAAATGCAAATTCCTCTGCGCCAAGTAAAGCTGCTGTTAGAACATCGCGACCAGTCATAAGTTTCCCATCCGTTTCTAATGTAACACGGTCACGAAGATTATTAAGAAGTAATGTTTGATGCGTTTCTGCAAGCCCAATTTCCCAAGGGAGACCCGTATGTTTAATACTTGTTCTTGCAGCAGCGCCTGTACCACCGTCATAACCACTAATGATGATTCCGTCAGCACGTCCTTTTGCAACACCTGCAGCAATCGTTCCAACACCTGTCCCAGCAACTAATTTCACACTAACTTTTGCAGTGGGATTGGCATTTTTTAAGTCATGAATTAATTCAGCTAAATCCTCAATTGAATAAATATCATGATGAGGAGGTGGAGAAATTAAACCTACACCCGGTGTAGAACCTCGTACTTCTGCTACCCAAGGGTAAACCTTATTACCAGGTAATTGACCACCTTCACCTGGTTTTGCTCCTTGAGCAACCTTAATTTGAATTTCATCAGCATTGACGAGATAGTGACTAGTTACTCCAAATCTACCAGAAGCAACTTGTTTAATAGCACTACGACGTAAATCACCATTTTCATCTGCATTAAAACGGTTAGGGTTTTCTCCACCTTCACCGGTATTACTCTTACCACCAAGACGATTCATTGCGATTGCCAATGTTTCATGAGCTTCTTGTGAAATTGAACCAAATGACATCGCCCCCGTACGGAAACGTTTGAAAATTTCCTCCGCCGGTTCTACCTCATCAATTGAAATAGGTGTACGACCTTCTTTAAAAGCAAGCAAGCCACGCAATGTTGTTTGTTCTTTTGTTTGCTCATTGATTGCATTTGAATATTTCTTAAACAAATCAAAATTATTCGTCCGACATGCATTTTGAAGCATATGAATCGTATGAGGGTTGTATTGATGCGGATCCCCATTACGACGCCATTGTAAATCATCACCTGGGTCTAACGCCTTATCAACGCCTTCTTGACCTGAGTAAGCACGACTGTGACGTGTACGAACTTCTTTTTCAATGATTTCTAAATTCACTCCACCAATTCGAGTTGTCGTCCATGTAAAATATTTGTCTACTACGGACTCGTGAATTCCGACAGCTTCAAAAATTTGTGCTCCACGATAACTTTGAATGGTTGAGATCCCCATTTTAGACAAAACTTTCATAATTCCTTTTGAAGCAGCTTTTACGTATTTGTTAACGGCTTCTACATAAGAAATATCTTCAAGTAATCCATCTTGGATTAATCCGTCTATCGAATCAAACACAAGATATGGGTTTACTGCTTCTGCTCCGAATCCAAGCAAGCAAGCGAAATGATGAACTTCTCTCGGCTCACCCGACTCAACTAAAAGACTAACCTGTGTTCTCGTGCCTTGACGAATCAGATGATGATGTAAGCCAGATACGGCAAGTAACGCTGGAATCGCAGCTTGCGTTGCACTCATCCCACGGTCGCTTAAAATGATTAGAGTGTGACCAGCTTTAATCGCTGCATCAGCGCGAGCAAACAAGGAATTTAGAGCATCTTCTAGTTGATTCTCTTCTTTAGAGACATCAAACGTAATTGGTAAAGTAATAGATTTAAAGCCTTCCATTTTGTTATGGCGAAGCTTCCCTAACTCTTCATTATCCAAAATTGGATATGGTAGATGAATATGGCGACAGCTTAGTGGCTCTGGGTTTAATAAGTTACGCTCAGCTCCGATAGTTGTTCCCATCGCTGTAACGACTTCTTCACGAATCGCATCAATTGGCGGATTCGTAACTTGAGCAAATAATTGCTTAAAATAGTTATATAAAAGCTGAGGACGTTTAGACAGAACTGCAAGCGGTGAATCATACCCCATCGAACCAACTGGGTCGACACCTGCTTTAACCATTGGTTGAATAACTTTAGACAACTCTTCATATGTGTAACCAAAAGCAAGTTGGCGAGTTTCTAAATTTTTAAAATCGGTATTTTCAACGTGAGCTGTTTCAAGAACATCTTCAAGTTGAATTAGGTGCTCTTTTACCCAATCTTCATATGGGTGCTCACTTGCTATTTGGTGCTTGATTTCTTCATCAGGAATAATACGACCTTCTTCTGTATCAACTAACAACATATGCCCTGGATGAAGACGTTCTTTATATAGGATGTTTTCAGGATCTATGTCAAGGACCCCAACTTCAGATGACATGATGATATAGTCATCTTTTGTTACATAGTAACGAGACGGACGTAGTCCGTTTCGGTCTAAGCATGCTCCAATTTGTTTACCATCTGTAAATACAATTGCTGTCGGACCATCCCACGGTTCCATCAGTGTGCTATGGAATTCATAAAAGGCCTTCTTTTCAGCTGACATCTGTTCATCATTCTGCCAAGGTTCAGGAATCATCATCATTGCTGAGTGAGCCATCGATCGACCAGAAAGAGATAAGAATTCAATGGTATTATCAAACATAGATGAGTCCGATCCATCTTTATCAACTACTGGGTGAATCTTATCTAAGTCACTTCCGAATGCATCTGATTTGAACATTGCTTCACGAGCATGCATCCAGTTTACATTCCCTTTTACTGTGTTGATCTCACCATTATGAATCATATAACGATTTGGATGTGCTCTTTCCCAGCTAGGAAACGTATTAGTACTGAATCTTGAGTGAACAAGCGCAATGGCTGTCTCAAAATCAGGATCTGGAATATCTAAAAAGAACTGATCAACTTGCTCTGTTGTTAACATTCCTTTATAGACAATGGTACGACTAGATAAACTAGCAAAATAGAATGATTCATCTTCTGGAACAAAAGAAATTAATTCTTGTTCCGCCCGTTTACGAATCACATACAGTTTACGTTCAAAATCTAATTCAGTTTTCAAGGTTGGGTTACGTTTAATAAATAATTGACGAATATATGGCATAGCTGCTTTTGCCGCATTACCAAGCATTGAATCATCAACAGGAACTGTACGCCAGCCTAGAAGCTCCATATCTTCTTTTTCTACAATGGCTTCTAAACCTTTCTCACAACTTTCCCTTGCTTCTTCATCCTGTGGCAAAAACAGCATCCCTACTCCATACTCGCCTGTTTCAGGAAGAGTTACACCATCTGCTAAACAGACCTTTTCAAAAAAACGATGAGGTATTTGTAATAAGATTCCTGCACCGTCTCCAGTGTTAATTTCATCGCCTTGTCCGCCACGATGTTCCAAGTTTCGCAAAATATGAAGGGCATCTTGAACTATTTGATGAGATTTATTCCCTTTCATATGGGCTAAAAAGCCGATACCGCAATTATCATGCTCAAATTGTGGATCATATAGGCCTTGTTTCTTCGGTAATTGTGAGTACCGCATTGGCATCAACCCTCTCTCCAAAAAAGTAAAAATCAATCAACTCTCCCCTAAACTCATGAGCTAATATACAAGATCATATCATTTTTCTGACATTTCGGCAAATTAAAATTTACTGAAATAAGTTATGAAAGCGCTTCCCGCCGTGTGTTTTTAATGAATTTTCTTTAGTTGAACGAATCAATTTCATCGTTTCGATTGCATATTACCATAAATAGAATGTATAAAAATCCAAAATTAGTTTTATTAATTTATTTTTGTATAAAAATATTTTTTAACTAATCCATCCTTTTTCGATTATTCCTAGTTTTAATCCATCAGCGTCATATCCTTGCTCAAACAACCTTATTTGTCGATTATGACCAATTAAAATAATTGTCGAAGCGCGCGTACCATACGTTCTTCCTTTTATAAAAATCGGTGAAAGTTCTCGTTCTCTTTTAATTCCTATACCTGTATCGGGAAGTTCACTATCATGAAACAACTCATCATCTTTTAACATATTCATACATGCAGCAGTTAATTGTTGTTCATGTTCCACGTTCCGACAAATTTCTTTAAATTTTTCTTTGACTCGAACAGTTTTTGGCCAGTCTGTTTGCAAATCAGCGTTACTGACTACATGAATTCCCTGCTTTAGTTTTGTCTTAACGGATCGATTTGACATGTAATACCAGTTATCTTCTTGACCAAATATTAAATTATAGCCTTGGTATTCTACATCACTTTCCTCAAGTTGTCTCATATAGTTATCTACACTTACAGGTGCAGTGAGAAAATCAGAAACAAGTTTCCCACGTGAATTCTCTGCTTTTCCCATCGTTGCCTGACGAACTTCTCGAACATTCGTAACAGCAGCCATTTTACCGTTACGGTTTACCCCCATCCAAGTACCACCTTTTAATAAATCTTTTCCCGCCAAGACGTTCTGGTCTTCTTCCCAGTAATGAGGACGTTTAGTTAATCTACTAAAAACTTCATCTCTGTTTCCACATACAATCATCCTGTAAGTTGGGTGCACATTAAATGCCATAGCAAGTAAACACATTTTCTAACCACCTCTTAAATATATAAGTAAATTATAAAACAAACATCTACATTAATCTAATGATAACGTCACCAATTCTATTTAACGAATCATTCACCTCTTCTTCCTTATATAGTTTGATATGATTGTATTCAAGATGAAAATCAATCATAATATTACTTGAATTGAAACGAGTAGAAAATTTTTGCGTATACAAGGATAGTCAGCAGAGGGAGGCGTAGAATGAGCAATCAATCAAAAAATACCAACAGTTTATTAAATCAATATAAAGAAGATAAGGATATAACCAAACTTCTTTCTTCATTAGATACGTTAGGTGAAAGTGAACAACGTGAAGCTGGTGAATCTCTTGAAGCATTGAAAAGACCTGTGAAAGAAATGATGCAAGACCAATCTAATCACTTACCGACACAACTCCACCAATTAAAAGAAACTGTTAGTCAATTAGAACCTAATTATCTTAAAGCAAGTCAAACAAAAAAATTGATCAATAAACTTCTTCGCAGAAATCCAATCGAGCAATATGCTAAAAAATATCAAACAGTAGAAGCACAAGTAGATTCCATTGTCGAGGGCCTACTAAGCGGCAAAGATAAATTACAAGAAGATTCATTGATGCTACACCAATTAAAAGACACTGCAAGAAAAAGAATTAGTAATTTAAACGAACAAATTGAACTTGGACAGCAACTAAACCGTATGCTTGAAGATGAAATGACAAAGGAACAATGGGCAGATAATCCGAATGAGTTAAGAAAAGGACAGTTAAAAGTTACTTCTCGTCTAAAAAACATGTCCCAAGCGGTTATGGTTTTGCAGCAATCTTTAGCATCTGTTGATTTAATTGTTGAGAATAATGACAAGCTAGAGGAAGCCATTTTTAATGCGATAACCATGACTAAAAATGTCATTACAGTATCGGCTTCAATTCAATTAGCCTTATCAAACCAACAAAAAGTAATTAAAGCAGTTAAAAATGTTAATGAAGCAACAGAATCAATGCTATTATCAAATTCAGAGTTGTTAAAACAAAACACCGAGGAAACTCTTAAAACACTAGAAGAACCTGCAATTGCGATTGAATCCTTCCGAAAAGCTTATAATAATGTATTTGAAGCGATAGAATTAACAGAGAAGTCTAATGAGAAAATCGTTCAATCAGGTCAGGATTTTATCAAAGAATTAGATTCACTAAATAAAGAGATGCAGACTAAATTACTTAATTAACAATCTTTATATTTTACAGTGAGAGGAGGATTTGGGTATGGAATTGATCGACAAAGTAAAGTTCTTTTTTACCCCAAACCATAAAAAGCCTATTGATGAACATTTAATAAGAGATAAATCAACTAGAAGCCTAGTCGAAGATACGGAAAAGCTTTTAGTACGATTGGCTCAGAATGCCCCCTCTTACAACAAAAAACGAACTGTGCGCCGAAAGCAGAAAGAATGGTTGATAAAAGTGAAAATTACACACACCTTTATTTCTGTTGTTATGATCGATCAAAAAAATTCGACTTCTCCAATAAAAAAGCGATTTGTAATTAGATGCTATCGGAAATACATGAAGGCGAAAAATGGCGTTGGACTTTGTAAAGAAGCCCATATTCACTATATAAAAGATGGACGAGCTCATATTCGCTCTGTTCGCGAGTCACCCATCTTTCATACTCTTTTTTACCGTATTCATCAATTAGATCTTGCATATTCCAATGAATCCGTTACAATGGGCCAACCCTCAAAAGAACTATTAACGAACGAACAAACACTTTTGCAAGAAACATCATCCAAAGATCTGATGCTATTACTTGAACAATCAAAAAGATATGTGCAAACGGTGAAACAATTCTCGCTTGATCCAGTAATTGAAAGTCGGCTTCAAAGACTTCTTCAGCAAGCTGAAAAATTAAAGGACGATTTCTTACTACTTGATTTTGAAGAGAGACATACCGTTAGACGAATGTTTAAGGACGATATTCCATCTTTAATCCATACTTTTTTGTCTTTATCGTTAAAACATCAATTAGAACAAAAAGAAAATCTCTACATTGCTTTATCAAAAATGGAACTTAAGCTCATCGACTACGTCTATCGTTTGGAAGAATTAAGAGTCGATCGGATGAATCACCTTCTTAGATTACAATCATTACGGTACGATAAAAATTGAACTGCCTTTCACACTCCTTGAGTATGGAGTATAGGGCCTTCTTGCATTTAATAGGTAAAAAGGCAGGACTCGTTACACTTTTTCTAAAATTTCCCTTGTCACTTACTCCCCATACACTTACACTTATTGTAAGTGTTTTCATTTTGTAAGGAGGTTAGCTGTATGTCCAATATCTCATCGATCTCACCAAGAATCTCTTTAATCGATGGTTTTGATTTAGGTCTTGAAGAAAGAACAGGTACATATGTCATACAAGAGGAAAAGACTACTTTAGTTGAAAGTGGCCCAAGCCCTTCAATCCCCCACGTCCTTAAGGGATTAGAAACATTAAGAATTCTTCCTGAACAAGTAGATTATTTAATCGTCACTCATATCCATCTTGATCATGCTGGTGGGGCAGGTCTTCTGCTTGAGAAATGTCCAAATGCTAAACTAGTCGTTCATCCTAAAGGGGCTCGTCATTTAACAAATCCTTCTCGCTTAATTGCAGGAGCTCAAGCAGTTTATCAGGATAAATTTGATGTTTTATTCCAACCAATCGTACCAGTTGAAGAAAATCGTTTGCTTATAAAAAGTGATTTAGAAACCCTTGTCCTTGGACAAAATTGCGAATTAACTTTTTATGATACACCAGGTCATGCTGCACACCATTTTAGTATTTTAGATCCAGTTTCAAATGGAGTATTTACAGGAGATACGCTTGGTGTCCATTACGAATCATTAGCTAAAGATGGAATTCATTTTGTCCTTCCCTCAACATCTCCTAACCAATTTAATCCTGAAGATATGACTGCTTCACTTGAGAAAATTAAATCTCTTGACGTCGATATGATTTATTTTGGTCATTACAGCGTTTCCCACCAACCAGAAAAGGTCTATGAACAAATTCAATACTGGTTAGAACGATATGTAATTGCCGGACTTGAAAATTATAAAAGAAATGGTTCAGTGGATCAACTAAATGACTTGCTTTTCACTTCCATCCAACAGGAACTAGACAGACTCGGCGTTTCTAGAAACCATCCGGTTTACGAGCATATTACATTAGACTTGCAAATTTGTTCAATGGGAATCATTGACTACTTAAAAAAGAAGAAAAGTTAAATGTTTTTTCTGAATTAATGATAATTGCGAGCAATGACTTGCTTTAAGAAAATAGAGACGACTATAATAAAGTGGAATAGTATGGATTAAATGCGTTTTGCATCAAGACCGTTGTAGAATTGAGGGGTTTTTATGGACCGAAAAAAGGCACAAACATTAATAGGGAAATTTATAAAAGTAGATGATGGAATAGCAGGCAGTTATACTGCTATCTTAAAAGAGATTCATACCGAGCCACGTAAACCTTGGAGAGGAGTCGTTGAAATTAAAGCCGTTTTGAAACTCCCTGTTTTTAAGCATAACAACAATCAAGTACCACGTCTTCCTTACCAAGAAGATCAAATACTAGAGTTCGATGGCGCTAAATTATCAGCTGATCTCGAGCAAGCAATACCAGAACCATACGAAAAGAGTTTAGTAAAGTCAGCCAAAATCTTCATGAAAGACTTGCAAGCAGAACAAGGATTAATAGAAGAAAAAGAAAAGATGTTCCTCACGTATTTAGGAGATTTAGGCCTTGATTTAAATCTTATCGATGATCAACAAATAGAAGACGAGAAAACTGATTTCATTGAATATACATTTCATCATGATGGAGATCGTTACATCTTAGTCGACGAGCAGGATGAACGACTTGACTTACAAGATTGCCCATTTAAAATTTCGTGGAAAAATAAAGATCAAATCGTTACCGGAGTTTACGAGACTAATGGTTCCTTTCTCTCTGATAACGGTGTCAGGTACACTCCAAAAGAAGGTGCCGTGTTTATCATAGCAAAGGAACAGTTTGACCCATACGTTATTCTTCTTAATGAACTTGAACCTGCAGCATTGTCTTCTCTAGAAAAGAACTTAGCACACCATCATCTGAAGCATGAAGATCTAGTAGAATGTCATAATTCACTTTTATCTCAACTGTTGGATGCGGTTGGCCAAAAGACCTTCACTGGTGTAAATTTCTTAACATACAGTGGAACTAAAGGATTATTCCTAGTTCAACACCACTATGAACGTGAATTACACAAATATAAAAATGATAAAGTTTATGACCGGTTTGAATTTACATCGGAACAAGGTACACGCTCTATTGTCACTTATACGAATGAATATTCGATCTAAAGATCATAGAATAAAATAGTAATCTATATCCTGTTTTTTCAAACAGTATTCGTTATGACAAGTTTATTCGGTTAGCATCGTTTTTCACTCGGCAAAAAAGCTGATCGTTACTCTCTGCACTCAGAGTACCGATCAGCTTTTTTATTTCTTTCTTTATTTTTACTACTCGAAAACCACTTTAGCAAAGATTTGGCATGATCTTTGTCAAGCTCTAAAACCATAAATGACTTTCCGACTACACTTGAAAGGATCGAAAAACGAAAACTAGTTAAAGCTCTTCGTTTCTGAAAGAAAGAAGTTTTTATTTCAACTGCTTGAATCTTTTTTCGTTCTGAAATAACCATGATTTGACTGACTTTACGGTAACGTAACCAAACCCGTGAATGATCAAAGCCAGCTCCCGAATCACAGTATTTCAAATAACCGAAAATTAAACAAATAGCTACAACGAAAAATCCATAATAGCCAAGTGGATTAACCAACCAACCTATTAAGACAGTCGCTACTAGCGGGATAATGGTGTTGCGAATTAAAAAACGAATTAATGCTCTCTTAGGAACCGATTGTATTGGATATTCCAATGCGTAATTCGGTAAAATTTGCTCGAAAATAACCTTGATATCTTTCATTCGTGTAAGTGGAATTAAAACAGTAGATAGTTGTTCGTCATTTGTACCACCACCTGCGCTCTCTACATATATCGTTGCAAAACCAAACGGTTGTCTAAATACATTACGAACCACTCGAATCGCTGTTACTCGGTGAGTATGGATGGTTAATTGTCGCTGTTCCATTAATCCTCTTGAAATCACAAGCTCTTCCCCTTGCTTTTCTATTTTAAAACCTCCATATTTTAATAACGTTCCAAGAAAAGATATGCACCAGGATAAGAATATAACAATGGCAATTAAGCTTAAAAAAAGGGCCATTCCAGACTCGGCAAAAATGCCAAAAAGTTGCTCATAGATTGATTCAGGTAAGAATTGCTCAACTTGACTAAATAATGCAGCGACAGCAGATATAGTTAACCCAATCCCACTTGACGTTAATGCCGCTATAAGCAGATGTCCTTTTGACAAAAACCAAGAATAGTTGACTTTTTCATCAATTCGTTCAATTGCTACTCCTTTTTCTAAATCGAATGCAGAGTGAATAAACTCATTCTTTCTAAGTAACTGTGCGCGTATATTTTCTGCCTCTTCTCTACTTATAGCACTAAAATTAACCTCTGGTTCAGCTCCGCCACCCGCTGTTTCCACTTTCAGTTTCACCAGACCGAACAACCGCTGAAACAATCCTGCGCTAATATCAATGCTTTGAACTTTTTGTTGTTGAATGTATCGTTTCTTTTTAACAAAAATCCCTCTCTGTATGTATAATTCTCCAGCAACGATCCGATATTTAAACGTGAGCCAATGACCAATACCTTGAAAGAATATAAAGAGAAGAATCCCAATCCATATGTATTCAAAACGAAAGAAACCGACCTGGTCATTTGAACTACCAAGAAAAAAACTTAGGATAAATGGAAGCAAAAAACTTCGAAGAGCTGTTAAAAATAAAACAAAAATAGCCGCAATATGCAGTCTTTTTAAATTATTCATCTTCAGCCACCGCTGCTAATTTAGCAATACGATCACGTAATTCATCTGCAACTTCAATTGTTAAAGAAGGAATTCGATGTACGGTTGCAGCTGTAGATATGGAAACAGCAGCTAACTGATATCTTTTAGATAACGGTCCTTGTTCCGTATCGACATGCTGAACTCTTGCCATCGGTATGAGAGTACGTTTTACAATAAAGACGCCGCGTTGAAGGTCAATTTTATCAGCGAGCACATCATACCGCCAACGTTTCCAGCGCAGTGGCGGTATGATTAAAGTTGTTAAAATTAAATATAAGAGATAACCAATAATGAGTATCCATAAGATCCATAACGGGAAATCAAAAAAATATATTAGGGCACCATATCCGCTTGGGACGAACGCCACAAATAAACTCTCGAAAAAAGCTTGTAGTCTCCATAATGATAATGCTTTTTTTGATAAAAATTGAGTTGGTTCAAGGCGCAACTAAATGCCCCCCTCTTCTATATATTACGATTCTTCTTCCTCATCCGTTACATATACAATGGATACACCAAGGTCTTTTAGTACATTCAAAAGAGCTTCATTTAGTTCACGATCATAGAGCAGGCCAATAGATTCAACTAGTTCTAACTCTTCAAGGTGACCTGATTCAGCATCTTCAATCAATTCAAGCATATCTTCCATCCTTAGGCTTTCTAATTTCGATATGACTTCTCCTTTTGTCATCTTAACACCTCTAATCGTTATGTTTTCGTGATTCGGTCATTTGTTTCCAAACAGAGCCCTTAGCTTCTTCTCCACCTTCGATTCGAGCAAGTGCCATTTTAACTTGCAAAGCTACCTCAAATTCTGGATCTGATTCAGCTTCTTTTAAAGGATTAACAGCTCTTTCATCTCCTACTTCATAAAGAAACATCGCTGCGCGCCAACGAACTAATTTATTTTTATCTTTTAGGGCTTCTATCATGGCAGGAATGGCATCAGCTTTACCTAAATCAGATAAACAGTCTCCAGCCGTACGACGTACCGTTACAGATGAATCTTTTAAAGCTTTATATAAATAAGGTAACACTTTTTCGGTTTCAATTATTCCAAAATAAACCGTTGCTAAGCGTCTGATTGATGCTTTTTCATCTTGTAATGCTTTTTCTAAAACTGGAATATCTTTTTCCTTCGGGTCCATACGCTCTAATACCGCATAGCGATCACGCCAATCGTCTTGCTCGAGCATAGCTAGTGTCACATCAATAAAACGTTCACGTTGAGCCACTTGAATATTTTCAGTTCCATTCGCCATCGCAACAAGTCCATTTAAACGATCTTGGGAATAAGCTGCTGAAATTTCATCAGCCACCTCCTTCGTGATGTCCTCCAATTCACCATATCGTACCCCTTTATCTACCCACTTTCGAGCCATCACGACATTGTCATCTGGCTTTTGAGCCTTGGCAATGGCTTCGACAAAGCGCTCAGGCAAGCCTTCTCTTTTTTCTTGTTCTCCATCTGTCAACTTAATTTGCATCGGGATTCCTTTAAACATTTGAATAGCAACATTTACTTCGCCAAAGTGATCATTTACTTGATTTTCATCTGTTGCAGCATCAACATCTTCACCAAACACAGTTCGTACTTGAGGAAGGATTTCTTTCCAATCTTTTTTAGGATGACGGTCAATTGCAATAAAATCGGCAACGTGGTACACCCCTTTAACCCCCTCGATTTCAAAAAGTTGTTGTATGTATGATGGGGCTTCATCTTTATTTTTTTCAGTATAGCTATTTCTCGCACTGTCACCAAGACTCTCACTTAAAGTCAATTTCATTGTATTTGGACTTGGTGTTGGTTCAATTGATGTAATATGCATTTGCTTTTACCCTCCACTTCACTCTTCTATCATGATCTCTATTTGATCTTATCATAGCTGTAAAAATCCTGCCAACCACATGGTTTATTCTTTGTTAAACAAATGAATCGTAAATGATAAGTATTTGAAACGTGAATTTTGAAACTTGTCTGTTATAATTAAGAAGAAAGGGAGGGTTCACATATGAGAATAGCTTTTTTGTCTGATATTCATGGAAATGCTACTGCTTTAGAAGCTGTATTAAGAGATGTACACATACAGCAAGTAGATAGGATTTGCTTTCTTGGAGATTTATGCTTTCGTGGTCCAGAGCCGAAACGTGTTTTAGACATTGTTCGTAGCTTGGACGCTGATGTAATCAAAGGAAACGCTGATGAATGGCTCGTTCGAGGAATTCATCCTGGTGAGGTTCCCGAAAGTTCTCTTGAAATTATGAACCAGGAGCGTGACTGGTCGCTTCAACGTCTTAATGAGGCTGATCTAAACTACTTAAAAAATCTTCCGACTGAATTAGTACTTGAAGAAGGATTAGATTCAATCGTTCATGCGTTTCATGCTACTCCAACAAGTTTATTCGATGTTGTATTGGCCGATGATACTTCTAAGATTGAAGAAACAATCATGCAACGTGATGACGCTGACCTTTATGTCTATGGGCATATCCACCATCCTTATATTAGATCGATGCATGGTAAAAATGTCGTCAATACTGGCAGTGTTGGAATGCCGTTTGACGGACATCCACTTGCTTCTTATTTAATTGCTGACATAGAAGAAGGTAGACATCGTCTCCATCTTAATCGTGTACCTTATAATCGCGAGCATGTTGTAGAGATCTATAAGCAAGGTGGATATCCAAATATTGAAACGATGGGACGAGTTATATTTTACGGGGTAAGACCTTAACGATCTGTTCCTAGTAACGATGCTACACCTTTCATAACATCCATGATTGTTGACTTATCGTGATAGACAAAAGCAATGTTTTTATTTTCATCAATAAGAACGGTTGTTGGAACACCCATACAATGATACTGATCATAGACTTTTGTTCCATCGTCTTTTAAAACAGGAAACAAATAGTTATACTCGTCAAGGAATGTTGATATATCGACATCCGGATCTCTTCCAGTTACATGGATCATGAGCATTTCGAGATCGTCTGTATGGAGAGACTCATATAAAGTATGTTTCGCTTGTAAATCTCTTTGTGAATCTGGACACCAAGACGTCCAGAATGTTAACATAGTCACTTTCTTAGTAGCATTTTCAAGTGACCAACTTCCTTCTTGTACAGTAGGCAAAGTAAAAATAGGTGCTTTTTTCATTGTCTAATCATCCTCTACAAAAAATGGTGACTCTCATATAGATAGAGTCACCTTTTTTCAACTTATTTACTACAATGTTCGTTATAAGCCATCGCCAAATTACGAATAATGCTTTCTGGTGTTTGCCCTTCAATTTGCTCACGAGGAATGAAATGCACCACTTCTTTCCCTTTCAAAAGAGCCATTGAGGGTGATGATGGCGGAATTTCTGAAAAATAAGATCGCATTTGCGCAGTAGCTTCTTTATCTTGACCCGCAAAGACGGTCACGATATGATCTGGAGTGTTGTCATGTTGAAGTGAAGTAACTACGGATGGTCGTGCTAAACCGGCTGCACATCCACAGACTGAATTGATGACGACCAAAGTTGTCCCATCTGCCTGCTCCATATATCGGTCCACTTCTTCAGCCGTTGTTAATTCTTTGAAACCATTTTCCGTTAATTCTGCCCTCATCGGTAAAACCACTTGACGCATGTATTCTTCATAAGCCATTGACATAATTATTTTCCCCTTTCAATCCTATCTGTTTTTTGTAAAGCCAAAAGAGTAGCATAAGGTTTTAACTTGTTATGCACCAATCCAATCGAACCAAATGCATAAATTCTTTCTACCCCTAACCCTTTTTGAAACACAAGTAAACATGGAACACTTTTTATTTTCCACTGTTGCGCAAAAGCTGGCGAATGATTAATATTTAGAGAAAACATAGGTAGTGAATCAAAACTAGACTGGATAACCCGCAACATACCCTCTGCCAATTTACATGTGCCACATAGTGGAGTGTAAACAAAAACAATCGTTAGTGGTTCCCTAGCTGATAACTTTTTATTCAGTCCGCTACTTACAATCTCCTCCATCTATTTCCCCTCATTTCATTAAGATCTATTTTACCAGAAAATAATGAGAAATGCTCGGGTAGTGATTTATGTATAGCTATCTTCTTTGTTTTGAATCATAAAAGCGAGCATCCATGATGCTCGCTTTCGACTAACGCTTAAGAATAAAATGGTTTTGCATCTGATGGACTTGAAGTTGGGCACGATATAATTCATCGCGTTGCTCTGGTGTAGCCGCATGTAAAAGTGTATCAAGCTCATCATCTAATTGTTGTAATTGAGTTTGTACTTTTGTATAATCCTCTAGATCACCTGCTTCAACACGTTGTGAGTCGTTAAAAACCTGTTGTGCTCCCTGCAATGTCATTTCTACTTCTTCAAGAAACTGTGCAACATGAGTGCGCTCTGCCATGATCATTCCTCCTAGAGTAGTTGAATTCCTGATCTTACTTTGCACATCTTCCTCATGTGTTATTCATTAACTTGTATACCATTAAATCAGACGCAATAAGAGAGTGAGCAAAAGTCCGTTGAGCTTCTTCCAGTAAGCCTTCTTCTTCCCCTACATAGCGTGAACTTATATGAGTCAAGATCAATTGACCCACATTAGCCTCCTTTGCTAAAAAAGCAACATCAGAAACCGTTGAATGTCCAAATTGATCAGCATGACTTTTTTTATCTTCACGAAATGTACCTTCATGAATAAGGAGGTCTATCCCTTGAGAAAACTCTTTCATTTTCTTTAAGGGTCTTGTGTCTCCTGCAACAACGATGACACGCCCTTTTTTGTTTTTACCTATAAAATCTAGACCATTTATGTGTGTTCCGTCTTCGAGCTCAATGACTTCTCCGTTTTTGATTTTTTGGAAAATAGGACCTGGCTCTACTCCTAGCTCCTTTAACTTTTCAACTTCTAATGAACCAGGCTTATCAGCTTCAATGATTTTAAAGGCAAAACTAGGCATGACATGATCCAATTCCAAAGCCTCGACGGTGGTCAAATGATCTTGAAAAATTATCCCCTCTTCAACAATGACATATATTACTTCATAGCCAAGGTAAGATTTAGAAACGTTTAATGCTGTCTCTACAAAGGTTTCGATTCCAAGAGGTCCATAAATAGTTAAAGATGTTTTAGCCCCTTGAGCTGAACGAGAGCATAATAAACCAGGCAATCCAAATAAATGGTCTCCGTGAAGATGACTAATAAAAATACGTTCAATTTTTGATAATGTAATGGGGCTATGGAGGATTTGATGTTGTGTCGCTTCCCCACAATCAAACAACCATTGAGTACTTTTCTTTTGTAAAAAACGAACAACGAGACCACTTACATTTCGAGTTGTTGATGGGACTCCTGATCCCGTTCCTAAAAAATGAAATTCCATGAACGTCACCTACTCATTAGCTAGAGCGTCTGCAAAAGCCTTCGCATATGGAGGTAAATCTGGAGGTCTTCTGCTTGAAATAATATGACCATCAACCACAACTGCTTCATCTTGCCACTTCGCTCCTGCATTTTCCATATCATCACGGATTCCCGGTGTGCTTGTAACCGTTCTTCCCTTTAAAATCTTTGCTGAGATGAGTACCCAACCAGCATGACAAATTTGTCCAATTGGTTTTTCTGCCTTATCCATCTCTTTTACAAACTTTAACACTTCACTATAACGACGCAATTTGTCTGGCGCCCAACCTCCCGGAACTAATATTCCATTATAATTCTCCGATTCAACATCCGTATAAGCGAAATCAGTCGTTGCAGGAACCCCATATTTACCTATGTACATTTTTCCTTTTTCGGCCCCTACTATATGAACCGTAGCCCCTTCTTCACGCAATCGCATGATAGGATACCAAAGTTCTAAATCTTCAAATTCTTCATCCACAATCGCCATAACTTTTTTATCTTGTAACCGCATATTATCACTCCTATTTCCTTTTCATAGGGTAAGTATAGCATGTCTAATGAATTAGCAAAAACAATAGGCAGTTCTAGCCAAACGCCTCTTTCATAAAATAAGGCGTAGATTGTGATAAAATTTAAATAGCAGGAGGATTCACATGAACGTAAAGACAACAAGCACTTTTATTCTGTCAACTGCGATGTTTAGTACTGTATTGACCATGCCACTAACTGATCATAAAGAAGAAGCATCGATTAAACCTGTTTCAAGAGAAATGAAACTTCAAACTAACCAAGTCCTTCAATTTGGTTCAGCCGGTCCCAAAGTCTATGAAGTACAAAGTTATTTAAAGACTTTTGATTACTATACGGGACAACATGATGGTATTTACGGAGTTCTAACTAAGCAAGCAGTCCATACATATCAAGAAAAACATTACTTAAAAAAGGACGGAATAGCTGGGCCAGCAACCATTGGCCACTTGCTATATTCAAGTAATATTCAAGTTAACTTAAATGGAATGACATCAGAAAAAATGAAGGAAGAACCTAACAATCCTAATGAAGTGGTCACAGAAAAAGCCTCTTCTATAAAAATTTTCGTTCAAGGTGATCAAGGTAGTAAATTAACCGAGTTTCAACGACAACTTCAAAAACATGGTTATTATAGCGGTGTCGATGGTATCTTCGGTCCGAAAACAACTGCTGCTGTTCGATTATTTCAAGAGAAACACGGATTACAAGTAGATGGTCTTATTGGACCTGAAACAAAAGTCATGCTTGCAAAAACAGACGAGATCCAACCAACAAGCGTACAGGTCCACCAACCAACAAAAGTAACCGAACAAAAAAGACAGACGACCCAACCTGTAAGTGAAACGAAATCAACTCTTTCAAATCTCACTCAAACTGCTTCCTCTTTAAAAGGCACTCCCTATGTATGGGGTGGGACTTCACCTGTTGGTTTTGATTGCAGCGGCTTTATCCGATACGTCTTTAATAAACACGGGAAGAACCTTCCAAGAACAACAACTAATCTATATCAGAAAGGGCAAGCCGTTTCTAATTTACAGCCTGGCGATATTGTGTTCTTCACAACCTACAAGAGCGGACCATCCCACGCTGGCATTTATTTAGGTAACAGAGAATTTATTCACGCAGGTTCTTCTACCGGAGTTGCAACAGCCTCACTCAATCAATCATATTGGTCAGAAAGATACTTAGGTGCAAAACGATTCTAAAATAAAGAAAGAAGGTTGCACTCCCGCAACCTTCTCTCTTTATTTAAGCTTCTTTAGCTGATCTAGAACGTACTTCACTAAATTCCTCTTGAACTAGTTCTTTAATTGGAGATTTTTTATATCTGCCAATAATCATACTAGCCACAGAAATCGTAAATACAGATAGAAGGGCATTACCCCAACCTACTAACAATCCAGCAAAAACAACAATCGATAAATCACATACAAAAATAGTAATTCCGCGATTAAATTTAAATTTCTGATCAAGATATAATGCCAATATGTGAATTCCTCCAAGAGAAGAACCATTATTTAGTACGAGAATAACTCCAAAACCAATACATAAACCCGCAAGAGCGGTTGCAAGCCACATTGGTACCGAGAAAAAAGGAATCAAGTCTAAACCATCACGGATGAACGCAATCCCGATAATCGACATAAAACTTGAAATCGTAAACCATTTTCCAAGCTTCTTAAAAGACATCCAGAAAAAAGGTAGATTTACTAAGAAAAACAGCACACCCCACGACCACGTGCTTAAAAAGGTCAATACTGTCGCAAGTCCTGCTGTTCCTCCAAAAGTTAACTCATGTTGTGCTAAAAACTTCAACCCTAGTGATGTAAGAATTAACCCTAAAATAACTAAGGAGACCAGTTTCATACGCTCAGCCACTCTCTTCCACCTCCTATTTATCTATTACCCTATCTACCATATCTGATAAAAATCACTTCGTCAATGCAAGAATATGAATTTTTATTCATCAGAATTATCAGAAAAGTACATGATTAGCGCTAATTATATAAAACCAAACAATTAATATGCAATATTTTATTCATTTCCCACAAAAAAAAGAATGATAACAGGTTTGGAATTCGTTTCTGAAACGAATTCCAAACTATATCATTCATTCTTTTCGATATTATAAAATTAATTGATCAATAGTTTGGATTAGTTTGACGATAACTGGCTTGCTAATTTGGGCATCAGCTCCAACACCCTTACCTCTATGGTAGACGTCCTCAGTAATTAATGAAGAAAATATCACAACAGGTATATTGAACAGTTGTTCATCTTCTTTCATTCGTTTCGTTAAATGATGTCCATCCATTTGCGGCATTTCGACATCTGTAATCATTAGCTGAACTTCCTGATTTATATCAACCTTAGAGTCTTCTTTGAGGAAAGTTAAATAATCCCAAGCTGATTTTCCATTATCAAAAAAAGTTACTTGATCATATCCAGCTTCAGAAAGAGTTTCATGTAGCAGTTTTCGTAGCATCGCTGAATCTTCAGCTGTAACAATTTTTTATAACTCCGCTCTCTTTCACCTAATGACTTTACTTGCTTTACATTAATACCTTTGTCAGGATTGATATCAACAACAACCTTTTCAAAGTCAAGAAGTAAAATCATTTGACCATCCATTTTAACTATTCCTGTTGATACACTTTCTAGTCCTTGTGAAAGCTCAGTTGGCTTTTCAATTTGTTCCCACGAGATTCGATGGATTCTAGAAACATTTTGTACTCTAAAAGCTACTTTTATTTGATTCAGTTCAGATACAATTAATTTATCTTGTACAGGATGTTCAGATGGTGAATATCCTAATACTTTAGTTAAATTAACGACTGTCAGTACTTCATCTCTTAAACGAATGATTCCCTCAATGTGAGGATGTGCGTTTGGCATTGCCGTAACAGGAGGAGCTTGAATGATTTCTCTTACCTTCATGACATTAATTCCAAACGTGCCTGTCCCAACCCGAAAAACAATCATTTCTAACTCATTTGTACCACTTTCGAGTAAAATTCCTTTTTCTTCGTTCACTTATGAACTCCTCCTCAGGACTTACACGTTTAAACGCATAATTATTAAATAAGTAAGTGAAAAAGGCTTTCATGTTTATTAATTTCTTGATAACCAAATCCTTTTTTCTCAAGACGCTTGATTAAACCTGGATAATCCTCTGGTCTCTTTAGTTCGATACCAAGTAAGACCGGACCATTTGTTTTATTGTTCTTCTTTGTATACTCAAAACGGTTAATATCATCATCCGGTCCAACCACTTCTTGAATAAATTCTCTTAAAGCACCTGAGCGCTGAGGGAATTGAATAATAAAATAATATTGGAGCCCTTCGTAGATTAAAGAACGTTCTCTCATTTCTTGCATACGACCGATATCATTGTTTCCTCCACTCACGATACATACGACATTTTTCCCTTTAATTTCATCTTTATAGAAATCCAAAGCAGTAATTGGCATAGCTCCAGCTGGTTCTGCGACAATCGCATTTTGATTATATAACTCAAGAATGGTTGTACATATTTTCCCTTCTGGTACGAGAACAATATCTTCTAAAATATTTCGGCAAATTTCAAATGGGATTTCACCTGGCTTTTTAACGGCTGCTCCATCGACAAATTTATCAATTTTCTCAAGTTCAACTACTTTTCCTTGTTTTAACGATTCCTTCATGGATGCTGCTCCAGCTGGTTCACAACCAACTATTTTGGTAAGCGGACTAATACTTTTAATATACGTTCCTGTCCCACTAATTAAGCCCCCACCACCAATTGAAGCGAATAGGAAATCAATATTCTCTTCAATATCATTCATGATTTCCATTCCAACTGTACCTTGACCTGCAATAATCTTTTCTTGATCAAAAGGATGAATAAAAGCTTTTTGATTTTCATTTGAATAATTCATCGCTTCATTGAATGAATCATCAAATGTATCTCCTGTTAAAATAACTTCTACATACTCTTTACCAAAAAATTCAACTTGATCTACCTTTTGACGTGGAGTTGTTGAAGGCATAAAAATCTTTCCTTGAATACGTAATGTGCGACAAGAATACGCAACACCTTGCGCATGATTTCCCGCGCTCGCACAAACGATTCCATTATTTAATTCTTCTCTAGACAAACTTGATATTTGATGAAAAGCTCCACGAATCTTGAACGAACGGACCACTTGTAAATCCTCTCGTTTCAAATAAACATTACAGTCATACCTTTCTGATAAAACTTGATTTAACTGTAATGGTGTATGAGTGACCACATCTTTTAATCGCTGGTTTGCAATAATAATATCCTCAATATGTACGGTTTCCATTTGTCTTAATCCTTTCACTTCAAACTATCTTCAAATTCACAATACGTTTATCTTATCATAACCTCTAGCAATTGCGTAACCCCATACATGATCACCTTTATTAAACATTTGTTTGAATACGCTTACTAAAATATAACTTTTTCATGATTGATTATTTAAAAGGTCCTAACTATAATAGAGAGGATAGAACATGTACTAACAGATACATAGGTAGAGGCATCTGTTTTTTTAATCAAGGAGGGTTGATCATGGGAAGATTGTTTACATTAGTATCAATAATTGTTTTTGCTTTAGTTATCATTCCTGGACAAATTCTTGCAGCAGGCGGCGGTGGGGCCGAAGAAGCTGCTCACGCTGAACCATCAGGTTTACTATTGGCTGCATTAACAATTATGTCAATTTTAACACTTGTTGTAATGATTTTTTTCTCGTTTCGTGATAATGGCTAACAGCTAAATGCAAGTAACGTGGACAACGAATGATTGTCCACGTTTTTTATTATAGGGTTTTAAACCACGTGCTCTGCACGTGTGAAAACAAAACTTCTAGAGTGGTAAAGTGACAAAAAAACTCCAATCGTTATAATTGAAACTGGCCGTCAAACCAACTTCTATATAACGAAAGGAGCACTATTCATATCGAGTGACAATAGTTTATCACAAGCTAGGTGGAATTGTAGGTATTATATCGTTTTCATCCCAAAGTATAGAAGAAAGTAATCTATGGGAAGTTGAGAAGAGACATAGATGCTATTCTCAGAAAATTATGAAATGAAAGATGTAGAAATAATAGAAGCACATGCGATGCCTGATCATATCCATATGTTAGTGTGAATACCACCCAAAATGTCTGTGTCGTATTTTTGGGGTATTTAAAAGGGAAAAGTTCGTTAATGATTTATAATCGACATGCGAACTTAAAATACAACCATGGTAGCCGTACTTTTTGGGCAAAAGGATATTATGTGAGTACAGTAGGACTCAATCAAAAAACAGTTGCGTAGTATATACGGGAACAAGAAGCCGAGGATAGACTGCGCGACCATATGACGAAGAGAGAATACGTCGATCCATTTATAAAGATAAATAATAGGAATGAACGGTTGACGGTCAATTTAGAGTCCCCTTTAGGAGGTTGTCAGTAAAGTGTCCTTATAGGGGAAATTAAAACCGCCCGTTCTACCGGCGGATACTTACTGTGTAAAAAGAGAATTTATATTGGGAGAGAGAAAAATGATTTGGGACATTTTAACGTTCATTGGAACGATTGCATTTGCGCTTAGTGGAGCTATCGTAGCATTGGAAGAAGACTATGATTTAATGGGGGTATACATCTTAGGGCTAGTAACTGCTTTTGGAGGTGGGGCTATTCGTAATCTATTAATTGGTCTCCCTGTTTCAGCTTTATGGGAACAAGGTTCCTTTTTTAGCATTGCGGTTATCGTCATAAGTATCGCTTTTATCTTACCAACAATATTATTTAATCATTGGGTTAAATTCAACCTCCTTTTTGATGCAATCGGACTTTCTGCCTTTGCCATTCAAGGAGCTTTATATGCGACCGAAATGGGCCATCCTTTATCTGCCATTATTGTTGCAGCCGCTCTTACAGGAGCTGGTGGTGGATTGGTCCGCGATGTGCTCGCAGGAAGAAAGCCACTCCTCCTTCAAAAAGAAATCTATATCGGGTGGGCAATGTTAACTGGAGTTATCATTGGATTTGACATTCTTTCTGGCGCAATAGGATTAACCATTCTATTTATAAGTGTCATTATCCTCCGCATGCTCTCCGTTCACTTGCGTTGGCAGTTACCTCGTAGAAAAATAAACAGGCTTAAGCAAGGTCAGGAAAAGAGTTTGAGTTAAAAAGTCTGAGAAGTTCGCTCAGACTAACAAAAAAGTCTGAGGAGTTCGCTCAGACTAACAAAAAAGTCTGAGGAGTTCGCTCAGACTAACAAAAAAGTCTGAGGAGTTCGCTCAGACTTTTTTTTCAATCGCGTCTATCATTTGGTGTAGTACATACTCTACTGATTTAAAAGTTTCCATTTGTCTTTTTAAACTTGTTTTTTTATAGAACGATTTTATTGCTACAATTTCGAGGTTTTCTTCAGTTTGCTGCAGTTGACTAGGATGAAGATGCAGTGGCTTTTCTTTTTGTACAAACGCTTGTGCGAGTGGCATCCACTGATCACGAATCTCTGCCACTTCTTCGGCGAAAGGTTTGACTACTCCAAAGAAATCAACTTTTCCCTCTTCTTCTCTAGCTTTTGTATAATAGGCTTCAGCTTCTTTATTTAAACGAATTAATTCATTGGTTAGATGTTTTAGTACGGAACGGGTATTTTCTTTCATTTTGCACCTCCGTTCCTCATCTTAGCAAATCAGCCCCTAACTTAAAAGGAAAAGATCTGCATCAGTGAGCGCCATTTGTTTTTTGTTACACTCCCCCCAACAACCATTGGCAACTCTCGTTCTTCTGAAATTTCATGATCCTGCATTCGTTCCTCGATTTTACTTAAACGTCCCTCTAAGCTCTTAATCAATTTTATCATATCTTCTAATTCTGTTCGGTGTTTTAGCAATTGATAACTAACAACCTCATCTGCTTTTTGAGATAACTTTCGATCCAATTCTCCAACACGATTTATAACCTCTTCTAATTTCCCTTCATAATTAGCCGTTTCAATGTTAACTTCTTTCTTTTCAACTTGGTTTGGTTGATTAAATCCTAATTGAATCTCCTTCATTCTTTTTCCTTGTTGAAGTTGAATTTGGACTTTACGCATAGTTTCCACATGCTCATTTGTGAATAGAAAATGACCATGTTCATTTGTTTCACACACTAGACCAAAATATTTTGCCCAACGTTGAACTGTTGTTGAGTTAACGCCTAGTATCTCAGATACTTCTTTCGTTTTCATTGTAGTTACCATTAAACGTCCCTCCCATTTTTTCTTCTTGCAAACGAATTCGTCTCTTAATGAGCAGATCCCTTCACCCTTGACAAAACTAGAATTAATTCGTCAAAGATAGTGAAAATACTCTCTCGACTAAGAAAGATCTTCGGATTTTGACAAAACTTGTAAGCATTTGTTGATGGACGTCATGAATGGAGAACACATGCCTCTCGCATACTAAATCTGAAACCAAAAAAGGAGGCTGTTCAAAAATGAACAAAGAAAATAAACAACAAAGTGAACTTAATACACACGACAAAGCAAAAGAACAACGAAAGCAAGGTTATACTGGGGACAAAAAGCTAGGTGGCCCTAATCGCCCAGCCGAATAATGATACAGTCTCGTTAAATAAGTCACTTCAAAACCAAATGTAATGGTTAACTGCGGATTGGAGTTGTTTAAATAGGAGCGTTATAAAATTGTCTTAAAAAGTCATGGTGAATGCCTTTTTGAGGCAATTTTTTTTATATGTTGAATGAGAAATAATTCTACCCACTTGTTCTGTAACCATGTTGTTCGTTCCACCGGGCTGGTTTTTTTGATTGGATTAAAATAGTGTGCAGGCTCTTGTACTTGTTTAGACCAATCTACTTTCTTCCTCCAGTGGTGGGAGACGACTGGGTAAACATCTCGAAGTATAGGACTTGTGTTACCTGTCGACCAAGACATAAATTGCTCATAGTCATCTCTAGAACCTGTTGGAGGAGTTTCGAGAGTAAATTGATAAACATCTTTATGAATAAAAGGATGAGATAATAATTGCTGTAGCTGTTTCCCTAACCAAATACGAGCTTTTACATTCTTAAAGTTCCTCACATAAAAACCATACACTTTTCCCTCAATGGTTGGAAAAATAACATAGCTCATATGAGCATGTTCTTCCAAAATATAAAGAAGAGAAGAAAAAATTTTCTTTTTATATAATGATTTCTTCATTACGGTTTCTTCTAACATATGTTGCTCGTTGATAATCAGAGCTGTACAAAGTCTATCATCATCTCGGTTTTCAATATATAACTTCCACTCTTTTTGCATAAATTTAGAGACCCCTAACAGCTCAAGGAGCTCGTAATTAGGCCGACTTATTGATTTAGCCCATGCATACCAAAGCAATTGCGGATAGGCATCCGCAAAAATTGTCCAGTTAGCCCGTTCATATGTTTGGAATAATAAAAATCTATAACGATCTGTCAACAATGTTTGAAACCATTCACTTTTGAGATCTGTCATATTCCAGCCAGCATTTCTTGACACAATTCCAGCTAAAAGTGACCATTTTATCTCTGGGTTTTTTTTATAAAATTGTTCATAAAATACGGTACGTGAAATATTATCGATGTTACCTTGTTCTGTCTGCTTTATGATCTCATCTCGTATTTCTGCTAACATAGATACACCCTCTTTATTCGTTCATCGTTTATTCATAAAACTTTTACCTTATAAGTGTCTATTTATGGTAAGATAATGTGATGGAATCTAATTATACTTTCTTCAGTTTTTAGAAAATCCATGCATGGATAGATATTTGTTTGGAAAGGTTTGTGAGCGATATGGCGATACGTTATCCAAACGGACGGCAATTTAATGGGCCTAGTCCCTTAAAAAAAACACCACAAAAAGAAGTCACTTATAGCAATCGAGGAATGACACTAGAAGAAGATCTAAATGAAACGAATCAGTTTTATTTAGAAAAAAAACAGGCCGTCATTCATAAGAAACCAACTCCAGTCCAAATTGTCCAAGTTGATTACCCAAAAAGAAGTGCTGCTGTCATTAAAGAAGCATACTTCAAACAAGCATCAACAACAGACTACAATGGAGTCTATCGCGGTCATTATCTTGACTTCGAAGCGAAGGAAACAAAAAATAAAACTTCTTTTCCATTGCAAAACTTTCATGACCATCAAATTGAACATATGAAACAAGTCATGATTCAAAATGGAATTGCTTTCGTCATTTTAAGATTTTCAGTCACAGACGAAGTCTATTTACTTGATGCAAGCCATTTAATACAATTTTATGATCAAAAAGAATCCTCAAGAAAATCTATCCGTAAATCAGATATTGAAAAATTCGGTTATTTGATTAAAATAGGATATCATCCACGGATTGATTATTTACAGGTGATTGACTCTGTTTATTTTAAGAATGAGTCATAAAATCATAGAGGAAAGGGAGTAATACGATGTCAAACGAAACAAATAATACGAGATTTGGGCGTCGTCAAGCCCGACAACAGAAAAATAATAATAAAGTTCCTAAAAAAGGCATAAGGAAAAAATTGTTGTTAGCTTTTGTTATCTTAGCATTTGTTACTGCTATAGCTGGTGGTGTGACCATCTTTGCTATGATACAAGGGGCTCCAGATCTCGATGAAGAGAAGCTTATGTTAACTCAAGGTCTTCTTATTCATGATGATGAGGATGTCTTTGTATCACAACTAGAAACGACCGAGCGCCGTGTCACTGTTAGTATACAAGATGTTCCTCAAGTTGTTGAAGATGCTTTTATTTCCGTAGAAGATATCCGTTTTCGTGATCACTTCGGAATAGATATTAAACGTCTGTTTGGTGCAGTTAGAGCGAATATTACTGGTGGATTCGGTGCAGAAGGTGCAAGTACCATTACGCAACAACTTGTAAAAAATCTTTTCCTAAATGATGAGAAAAAAATAACGCGAAAAATTCAAGAGCAATATCTAGCGATCCAATTAGAACAACACTACTCAAAAGATCAAATTCTTGAGATGTATTTAAACCAAATTTATTTAGGTTCTGGTGTATATGGGGTTGAACTCGCATCGCAAACCTACTTTAATAAATCGGTTGAAGAGTTATCGTTAGCAGATGCTGCCCTGCTTGCAGGCATTCCGCGTCGTCCAAGTTACTATGATCCAACCAAAAACCCGGAAGCTGCTGAAAGTCGACGAAATCTTGTTCTCTCTTTAATGGAACAACATGGAAAAATCACAAGTGAAGAAGCTGCAGAGGCTAAAGCTGTTCCACTTGAAGATCAGATCGTCTTAACCGAAAGAGAATCCTATTCATATGAAGCATTTTACAATCAAGTATTATCGGAACTTGAAGCAATGGAAGGGATTTCGATTAGTGATATTTACAATGCAGGTTTAAAAGTGTATACAACACTTGATGTTTCAGCTCAGGAACATGTTGAAAAGGTGCTACAAACAGATGAATTTGTAGGGGTCTACCCAGATAATGAGGACTTTACTGCTGCCGTTACCCTTCTTGATACAAAAACAGGGCAAATAAAAGCTCTTGGAAGTGGGCGAGAAGACACCGGCTTACAGCGTGGGTATAATTTAGCCACCGATGAACGACGTCAACCCGGTTCAACGATTAAGCCCGTTCTCGATTATGGCCCTGCCATCGAATATCTACAGTGGTCAACAGCTCATCGAATTACCGATGAGCAGCATGCTTATTCGAATGGAACTCCTATTCGAAATTTCGATCGACGGTATGTTGGCCAGATATCAATGCGTACAGCTTTAGCTCGCTCTCGAAATGTAACAGCGATTAAAGCTTTACAAGAAGTTGGCGTAGAACGAGCTCAGTCGTTTGCTGAAGGGCTTGGAATACCAATTGAGTCACAAATTCAGAATAACCAAATGCCAGAAGCATATGGGCTTGGTGGATTTGCTAATGGTGTCACGACGAAGGAACTAGCTGGTGCTTATGCGGCTTTTGGCAATAATGGTACTTACACCGAACCTTATACAGTTCGTAGAGTTGAATTCCCCGACGGGCGAGTCATCAACCTAGAACCAGAACCAAAGCAAGCAATGGCTGATTATACAGCATATATGATTACGGATATGTTAAAAACAGCTGTTACAAACGGTACTGGTGGTGTAGCCAATATTGCCGGCTTGCCTATGGCAGGGAAAACAGGAACAACTAACTTTGCTCAGGCTGATCGAGAAAGACTCGGAATCCCCGAGGGCGGCGTACCTGATATCTGGTTCTCAGGTTACACAACAAACTATACAATGTCTGTATGGACAGGATTTAATCGTAACGCTGATAATGCTAGCAACAATTATTTCGCCAGTGGTGCTAATTCACGACAAGCAGCCCAGCAAATTTTCAAAGCAATCATGCAAAATGTATCGGCAGAGATTGAAACACCCGATTTCACTATGCCTAACTCTGTTGTACGAGTTAATGTAGAACAATCAACGGGTTTACTACCAAGTGAATGGACACCTCAAAGTGAAATCATTCAGGAGCTTTTCGTTCGTGGGAATGAACCAACTCGTGTCTCTGAACAATTCATAAAAATCGATGCTCCCACTAGCTTAATGGCGAGCTATGAAGAATCCGCTAATCAGATTATCGTTACATGGGATTATCCCGAAGAGCATCGTGAAAATGTAACGTTTGAAGTTCAGGTAGCTATTGATGGAGGCAGTCCTCAAACACTTGATCGCAAGAAAGAAATGCAATACATTTTCGGTGGTCCACAACCAGGCTCTAGTTATGTCTTTACTGTTATTGCTATTTCAGATGATAACAGCTCTTTAAGAAGTGACCCTGCTTCAGTAGAAGTTAAAATAGAAGAAGCAATAATTGAAGAAGAAACTGTTGAAGATGAGGAAGAAGATGAGGAAAAAGATGAGGAAGAAATAATTATACCAGATCCTCTCGATGTTGTTGAAGATGCAATAGATGACGATATTACTACTGATGGTGAACAAAACACTGACGAAGAAGCAACTAACCAAGAATAATGAAAAGACCCGCTAAGTTGCGGGTCTTTTTTCTACAGTGCTTTAAGGTCTTTGAATTCATTTACTAATTCTTCAACAAGCTTAGGATCCTTTAACGATTCAAATCTCTCTAGTTCACGGATCAACCCTTCTCTAAGCTTTTCTTTTGCTTGGATCATATCTCTTTCAAATCTTTCTCCCAATAAAGCTAGAGTTTGTTGTTCTACTTTCCGTAACGCTGAACTTGACTGCTCCGTTCCCTTTTGAACAAGGTCTTCTTTTAACTTTTTAAGTTGACCCTCTTCGAAAAACGATTTAGCCGATTGAAAATAACCTTTATATTCGTCTATTTCAACGGTTATAAATTTCTCAGTCTTTTTTAAAGGTAAATCTTGTTCCCCTCGTTCATATGATGCTTGAAATGCAGGGAAATCGCTGCGAATCTGTTTAATCGTTTCTTCCATCCAGTCTTCTATCGCGTTCGACAACGCAATCTCAATCCGGGTTAACGTTGCTTGTATCTCCTGCTTAATAAAATGCTCTCCTTCACTTCTCCACTCTTGAAGTGATGTTAGTAATGCTTTTTGTTGAGCACGTTTACTTGCTCCAATAACTGTTGTAACATTGACTGCTTCAGAGAATTGATCTCCTAAAACATAGCGAACTCGGTCACGTAAAAATAAGAAAAGTTGATTGACTTCTTGTGTACTCGTTTGTTGGGCAGTTAAAGGTTTTAACTCATCAATTTTCTTTTGCCAGATAGATATAGATGAGACGATTTTATTTCGTTCTTCTTCTCTGCCCTGCTCCTCACCTGTTGCATATTCTAAACTATTCATAAGCATGGTTTTATAGCGCTTTAATTCTTCTCCTAATAAATCAAAGCTTAATCGCTTAAGTTCCGTAATCGTTTTGTCGTAGAACGCTTTTTCAAAGCTTGTAAATAGTTCATCTCCATCTCCCTGCTGTTGTTTCCCTTTTAAACCTTGCTTACTGGAGAGTGGATATAACCGAGGTTCATTAAGACCGTTATTTATTAATTGATCAAACACATGTTTCCTTACACCATTCAATTCATATGGACTACTAGCCAAGTCAGCTGCATTTAATATGAAATATAATTTATCTGTTCGAAAGCCTTCATTAACTTTCGCCATTTGCTGCAAGAACTGTTGGTCTGCTTTAGAAAAAGCATGGTTATAATACGTTAAATAAAAGATCGCATCAGAATCCCTCAACTGTTTAAACGCAACATTCGTATGTCTACCGTGAATAGAATTAACACCTGGTGTATCCACAAGAATGATCCCTTGCTTCGTTAAAGGACAATCATAGTAAAGCGTCACTTGATCAATGAGACACGCGTCATGTTCATTTGCAACAAATGGTTGAAGTTCCTGTAGAGTTACTTCAAAAGATGAACCTAATTCCCATTTCCCATCTGCCAGACTATTTTTTAAAGTTGAGAGATATGCTTGATACGTTTTTTGCCAACTGGTTGTAACTGTAGGGTCTTCTTTCCATGATGAAAGAGTTTCAATGGTTACTTCCCGGTCTAATTGCTCTCCCACTGATTGGATTTCATCAGATAATTGTTTTTTTGTTTTCACTTGCACAATAGCTGTACCAGAAGCGTGGTCTTTTTCTGAACGCTTAACAATATTGACTGTAGCCGTTGTTGGATGCGGTGAAACAGGTAAAACTGTGTCTCCAAGTAGAGCATTAGCAAAACTAGATTTACCAGCACTGAAAGCGCCAAATAAAGAGATCGTAAACGTTTGCTCTTTAAATCGTTGGATACGTTCAAGTAACATCGATCGTTCAAAATCTGTTCTTTCTATAACTTGATACTGATTAAGCACAGAAGCTACTTGATTGATCCATTCGTGTGCTTGCTCATCGTTAAATTCATTTATTATCACATCGTCTTGCTGCCAATCCGTATCAATTACTGATTCATCTGGTAATGTGATCGAGGAAACGGATGCTGACACCTTAAACTTAGGCACTTCTTTATCCATAGCTTCCACTAGAACTCGTTCAAAACCTCCAGCGTCTTGGTATTGGTTTACACGATCTAGATGATCCATTACAACCGAATCATAGCTATCCTCTATTTTTACTAATTGCATAGCAAATACATCGATCTCATGAAGTTGCTCTAGCTCTTTTTCTATTTTATCTTGTTCTTCTTCCCAATGATCCTGCATTCCTAATGCCATTAAATTGATGATTGATGCTGACTTTTGACGAAGGAGTTTGATAATGGTTGCTGTTCGATCTTTCGTAAATGTATACACATATTCTCTATTTTTAGGGCCAGGTTGAACCGCTTCTTTAAAAAAAAGATCATCAATGACCACATGAAGTTGATTTAACTCAGTCTCAACCTGTTCGCGATTAGTCAACAAAGTGAAGTCATATGAGTAAAATAGTTTATGCAAATGAAACTCTAATTGGCTTTTAACTTTATCTTGAGTTTCTTCTAGTAAACGTTTTAGTCTAACCTCTTGTTCTTCTTGTGTTTTCTTTTTCGTAAATAATAGACCTACTTTGAAATTAGCTTCGAGGCTTTCTAGCCAACTTCTTACAAGCTCTGTGGTTGTATAAGGGAAAACCGTAACGTCCTTCACGATTTTCTGCCATTCCCTTTCAAAGCTTTCTTCAAACAGTTTCCTTGCATGAATGGATTGTTCATAACTTACAGCTAATGTTTGTCTTCGATCTAACTGTTTTAAAGAAAAACCATGTTGTTTCAGCTCTTCTTTGACTTGATCTAGTTCATCCTCTTTTTCTTCTTCGAGTCGATTAATAATGCTTAAGTAGAAACCTTGCTGTAGACGCTGTTTAGCGAAGGGTTGTAGCTCTTGCCCTCGATATAAAATGGCTTTCATTTCTTTTTCAAACTGTGCTAACTGATTAAGTGGGTGTTGCTTTGCTTTCATACTCGTATATCGCAGTTTTAGGATGTTAATTCCCCATGAAGCAAAGGTGTCACGAATGGACTGATCGAACTCTTGAAAAGAAAGTTCACGGTCATCATGCTTATCAATTTGATTTACAATTAAGTACAACGGCTTCTTTTCATCCGATAATTGTTTCAAAAAAGTTAAATTCGTTTCAGATTGAACATGATTATAATCCATCACATAACAGATGAAATCCGTTGTATAAAGCGCTTCTAATGTAACGGACTGATGAGTTGGATCTGTAGAGTCGACTCCAGGAGTATCATAAATCCAACTGTTAGCTCCTAAGAACGGTAATGGCGCTTGAATCGTTAGAGAAGAGATCTCGCCACCATCCATACCCCATTCTCGAACACGCTGCCAAGGGATTTCCCCTACCCATTTTGTTTTGTCTCCCTCGATTGACTGAACGGTTAAACTTAAATCGCCATTTTTAATGCCAATTATATTTGCACTTGTTGGAATAGGACTAGTTGGTAACATTTCTGCGCCTAATAAATGATTGAGAATCGTCGATTTCCCAGCAGAGAAATGACCACAGAAAGCCACTTGAAAACTGTTATTTTCCGCTTTTTCTACCATTAATTGTTTACGTTCTTGCTCTTTTTCTGTTATCTTTGTCACTTTTACCATTGAATCTAATACTATACTCATCGTATCCACCCACTTTTTTAGCTAACTATGTATTCAGATTATTATATTAATGCAAGAAGGATCAGTACGAGACCTTCTCTTTAAACTTTATGTTCTATTACCTTCATTTTAGCGTATATTTTTTTCATTTCTAGAAATAAGGCTCTTAACTGTGTAAATGAATGAAATTGAGATGGATTAAGAAGTAGAAAATCTAGCCTTTCTACACAATTAACCGGTTTAAATTTAAATGGTGCTAAAGCCTCTTTAAGTTGATTAAGCCCCGTAAGTTTCTTATTATTCATCCAAAATAAACAATCAATAAAGGCAGCTATCATTGTAATCATAATAGGTTTAGCTTTTTTCGAATTACGTTCACGATATAAGGATGTGAGCGTCTGTTCTTCTTCATTCCACCATTCGAAAATGACTGGTATAATATCATGCTTGTTTTTCCAAAATATCTCCTCCTCTACCATATCGTAATAGAAAGGAACAGCTCGACAGATGTCTTTAAATGAACGATTCAAATCCGGAAGATAAATCGTTTTTTGGTAATAAAAAGGTTGGACTTGAAAAGAGTCAGGTATAATAATCATATTTTTTCACGCGCTTTCATGCGCTTTTTGCCTTCACGGCAAACATCTAATAACGGACAAGTTTCACATCTTGGCGACTGCGCTTTACAATGGTACCGACCAAAGAAAATAAGTTGATGGTGAGAATCAGACCATCGCTCTTCAGGAATTTTTTTCATTAATGTTTCCTCTACTTGTAGAACATTATCTTTCCAACGACAAACGGCCAAGCGTTTTGACACACGCTCTACATGTGTGTCAACCGCAATCGCTGGTACACCAAACGCAACAGATGTCACTACATTGGCTGTTTTACGCCCTACCCCAGCAAGCTTTACAAGTTCATCTCTTTCTCCCGGTACTTCCCCATTATACTCCTCAATCAACGTTTGACATAGCTTTTTTATATTTTTAGCTTTGGTTCGAAAAAGTCCAATTGATCGAATATCTTGCTCTAACTCTTCTAATGGTACGGCTAAATAATCGTCAGGTTGCTTGTACTTGTTAAATAAGGAAGGAGTTACCTTATTTACGAGCGCATCTGTGCATTGTGCCGAAAGGAGAACCGCAATAACTAACTCAAACGGATTTGAATGTGTAAGCTCACACTCCGCATCAGGAAACATCTCGGCAATGACATTAAGAGCCTCTATCGTTTGTTTTTTGGATAACATCTTTATTCTCTCCCTATCTTCCCTTACGACTGATCAAGCCAGCTAAAAGTTGGATACGATTCAGCTCGAACTCTTTTTGATTCTGGTTTAGATTGTTGATTATATTTACGGAATTTCTCTCCATGTGCTTTTGCTTGGTCTAATGTCCTGATCCCGTTACGTTTCCATTCAAACAGGATTCGATCAATATATCGAAAGTTCAATTTAGACGATACAACCGCTTCACGCAAAGCAGCGATAATTAATTCTGAAGAATGATTATCTTGGTCTAACCACATTGATAACGTTTCAGCCTCAATTGGAGATAAGGGCCTACAGAATTCTTCTTCAAACTTTTTATATAATAAACCTTCATCACTTTGCTTCTGCTGTTCTTGTACTTGCATCTGTTCACCTTTTACCAATTGGATTAAACGAACCCATAGCGGTTCAAGCGTGAAAAATTCAAATAAAATTCCGTGTTCATCCCACCGTTTGTCTAACGTTAAAAAACCATTGCGAATCAATCGTCCAAGCATGTCGGCACAATCATTCATAGACAAAGTCATTCGTTCGCTTAGAAGCTCTGGAGTTGGAAAACCATCGCCATCATCAATACATGATTGAACGTGTAATAGAGTAACAAGTTCTTCTTCCTTCAGTCCTAACTGTTTATAATGTTTGAGCAATAATGTTGGTATGGAAAGTTGTCTTTGGGTTGTCCATCTTATTAATAAATTCTGGTCCATCAGCTAACACCTCTACCCTCTATTATAACATGTAAAATCATAACCCGGGTTTCCTTTTCCTGACTTTAAACAATACAGAAAGTTCAGAAGAAAGGTTTTTCTCCAAGTAGGAAATCGCTCAACATTTTCTCTTTATTTGATACTCTTATATGTAAAAGCCTGCTATGAGTGTTCATAGCAGGCTTGCACAAGCTCACGAAGTGTATACGTTTTTTCAGCTTTTATTACCCCTTAAGGATATAGGCGATTTAGAAGTCTAGGGAATGGGATCGTTTCGCGAACATGTTCTACACCAGAAATCCATGCTACCGTTCGCTCAAGCCCTAAACCAAAGCCGGAATGTGGAACTGATCCATATTTACGCAAATCAAGATACCACTGATACGCTTCAAGAGAGAGGTTATGAAATTGTAAATTTTTCTTTAGTAATTCATAATCATGAATTCTTTGCGAGCCACCGATAATCTCTCCATAGCCTTCTGGGGCAATCAGATCTGCACAAAGGACAACATCTTGACGTTCAGCTGCAGGTTGCATATAAAACGGTTTTAAGGATGTTGGATAATGTGTAATGAATACTGGTTTCTCATAATGTTCAGCAATAGCCGTTTCATGAGGAGCACCAAAATCATCTCCCCAAGAAATATCATTAAATCCTTTTTCATTTAAGAACTTAATGGCATCATCATACGTAATTCTCGGGAATGGCGCTTGGATAGCCTCTAGCTTAGAAAGATCACGCCCGAGTGTTTTTAACTCCAACTGACAGTTTTTCAATACAGATTGAACGACGTACGATACATATTGTTCCTGAATTTCAAGGTTTTCATTAAACTCAACAAAAGCCATCTCTGGTTCAATCATCCAGAACTCGATCAGGTGACGACGTGTTTTCGATTTCTCAGCACGGAAAGTTGGCCCGAATGAAAATACACGGCCCATCGCCATAGCTGCTGCTTCCATATAAAGTTGCCCACTTTGAGAAAGATAAGCATCTTCATCAAAATATTTCGTTGCAAAAAGCTCTGAAGTTCCTTCTGGGGCACTTCCCGTTAAGATAGGAGGATCAATCTTAACAAAATCATTCTCATTGAAAAACTCATATGTCGCACGAATAATCTCGTTTCTGATTTTCATCACGGCATGCTGACGTTTTGACCGTAGCCACAAATGACGATTGTCCATTAGAAATTCTGTGCCATGCTCTTTTGGTGTAATTGGATAATCTACAGCTTCATGTAATACTTCAATTTTAGTAATAGTTAATTCATATCCAGACGGGGCTCGATCATCAGCGCGAATGATTCCTGTAACATATAAAGAACTCTCTTGTGTTAAATTTTTCGCTTGTTGAAACATCGCCTCTTCAACTTCAGCTTTCACTACAACACCTTGGATAAAGCCTGTCCCATCTCGTAATTGTAAAAAAGCAATTTTGCCACTTGATCTCTTTCCAGCAAGCCAAGCACCGATCGTAACTTGTTGTTCAACATATTGGCCCACTTTAGCTATAGTTGTTTTCACATTTATACCTCCATCGCTACTATGTATAATATCCTTCATTATACCCTTCTGCATTTTTTCAAGTCAACGAATTGTCTTGAGTAAAAAAGGTGACTCAAAGGTTGGTATTTTGCCCCCTTTGAGTCACCTTTGATCGTATTTGTAAACCTAGCTCCGTCTTAACCTGTTAGATGGAGCTTTTCATCAGATGAAAAATGTATAATTTATTTTGTATGTGTACGAACAAATCGTTCAATTCTAGTTAATGCTTCCTCTAACGCTTCAAGAGATGTCGCATAAGATAAGCGAACATTATCTGGAGCACCAAATCCGGACCCGGGTACAAGTGCAACTTTCTCTTCTTCAAGAATCGCTTCAACCCAAGCATCCACGCTTGCAAAGCCATTTAATTTTACAGCTTCACTAACATTAGGGAAAAGATAGAATGCACCTTGTGGCTTTACGCACGATACTCCAGGAATGGAAACAAGTTTATCGAAGACTTGGTCTAAACGACCTTCAAATGCTTGTCTCATTGTTTCCACAGAGCCGTCATCTTCTGTGTAAGCTGCAATCGAACCATATTGGGCAGTTGTTGTTGGATTCGATGTACTGTGGCTTGCTAGGTTCGTCATCGCTCTTATGATCTCAGCATTCCCTGCAGCATAACCGATTCTCCATCCTGTCATCGAATGTGATTTCGATACTCCATTTACAACCATCGTCTGTTCTTTTAATTCTTTAGATAGCTGAGCAACTGACGTATGTGCTACCCCACCATAAACAAGCTTTTCATAAATTTCATCAGAAACAATAAGAACATTCTGTTTGATACATACTTCGCCAAGTTGACGAAGTTCATCCTCTGAATACATCGAGCCTGTAGGATTACTCGGTGAGTTCAGAATAAATGCCTTTGTTTTTTCGGTAATAGCTTGTTCGAGTTGCTCCGCAGTCACTTTAAACTCATTACTTTCAAGTCCTTCGATATAAACAGGAGTTCCCTCTGCCAGTTTCACTTGTTCTGGATAACTTACCCAGTAAGGTGTCGGAATAATCACTTCATCCCCAGCATCTAAAATGGCTTGAAATAATGTATATAATACATGTTTCGCGCCTGAACCAACGAGAATTTCACCTGGAGTATAGGTAATTTGTTGATCCGTCTCGAACTTTCCAATAATAGCTTGTTTTAATTTAGGTAAACCAGCTGAAGGTGTATATTTTGTATGTCCTTCTTCCATCGAACGTACTGCAGCATCAATTATGTATTGTGGTGTATTAAAATCAGGTTCACCTGCCCCAAGTCCTATTACATCATGTCCTTGCTCTTTAAGCTCCTTCGCTTTTGCTGTAATGGCAAGTGTTGAAGAAGGTGTTAAGGTAGATACTCTTTTAGCTAAATTCATTATTAATTGTCCCTCCAAAGTTTTATATATACACTATAGTGTGTCACCTACAATGATTCAAGTCCAAATACGTTAAAATATATGAATCATTGCTTTTTCTCATTACTTCGATCCATTTAATCAGTTCGAAGTACATATCTTTTCATAAAAGTTCCATCATCAAAAGTAAGATAATAATATCCTTTTCGATTGTCTTTATTAAGATACGTCACCTCATATATAGGTAACCCTCTCTCATAGCCTAGTTTTACAGACTGAATTCTTTTTACACTGTCTTCTTTTCTTACGATAGCAATGGCATCTTCTTTTGAAATTCCATCGCTTGTTTTTTCTGTATGATGAAAAGAAAAATCTTCAGAAACCCAAACAACCGTGTCTTCCTCTTCTTCCGTTAAACCATTTAGAACATAAAAAGCTTCAGTCCCGTGATAATAAGAAACATCATAGACGGTTTTTAACAAGTGACCTTTCACATAGTGTTCTGCCTGTTCAAGGTTGTGCAACAAAGGTTCGCGAATCGTTTGATATGCGTAAACTCCAGCTCCAGTTAGAGAAATCATCATAAAAAAGAAAACGATAATAATCCATTTTTTCATTTTATACTCCAACTAAGTACGATAAATCGTAAAAACCATTTTGTCATGATCTTGTTTATCCAATGCGAGACCAAACATCAGATCCTGCTCTTTCAAAGTCCGATTAAGTGAATCAACAATCTTATAAAGATCAGCCGTTTTATTCACACAAGTAGTTGATAACACAACCATTTTTTGTTCCATTTCTGCTCCTCCATTTAAATAAAGTTATTCCTCGATGTACAGGTATTGCTAACATAGTTATAGCACTCATGGTGATACTATAAGTACGCCGATGAAAGGGGGCGTACATTTTGTCTAGCTTAAAGTCAACTGCAGAACGTTTTCAAAAAGAAAAAAACGATGTTGCTCTATTACGTCGTAAAGGGTTGAAATGGCATCAAGTATTTCCTATTTCAATTAGACAAACTATATTTCCATCGTTTTTTCAAGATCGTCCTGATTAAATATCGTAGTACCATCATAAGACAAAGTTCAATAACAAACAATAACATTTCCTACTCACACCTCAATGATGTTCTGCACAATGCCCTGTGCAGAACATTTTCGTGTTCATCCCAAAAGGTAAAGACCTTTTTACACTAATAATGCTTAAGCGTGGCATGGCTTCACTCGCTGCGCGTTTGTCCCGAGAAGAGCGCTCAGAACAAACTTAAAACCTTGCAGCGGTTCCGCTCATGCTTCGTGTTCATCCCAAAAGGTAAAGTTCGACCTTTTGGGATGAACACTTAAAAATGTACGGTTACGAGTTCGTAGTCAAAGTCGTTTACTTTTATGATTACGGATCCATTCTGGTTCAGTGTGTAGGTGTCAATCCAGGTTTCTTGTAGCCTTTCCAATAGCGCACTACTGATCTTGCTGTTTTTTTTCGAAAAGAGAATCGCAACTTGTGGATCAATTTCTTTTAAAAAGCGTTGAGTTGTTCCTTCTTCCGTCCCGAATTCAGCTACTTTTAAAATGGCAACTGGTGATAATCCCTCTTCTACCCAATTTTGTTCAAGCTGCTTATTCGCTTCAGACGAAAAGAAGAAACGATGTTTATCATGTATAGTAAGAATAAAGGAAAGCACCGGCAGTAACGAAGAATGGGTAGATAATGTTTTAAATTTCAGATATTCACTAAAGGCGTATTCTTCATCATCTGCCCAACCGACTATATCTATTTCTAAATGTTGATATTGTGTAATAGCTTGACTTAAGCCTTGCTCAGGCACGATAAGTTGTTGCGTTTGTAGCTTTGTAACAATTTTTTCAACGTTGCCACTATACTCTTTTTCAAATCTTGGTAGGATAATGGTGTTTATTTGGCTTACTTTAAGTTTATTTAAACGAGAAAATAATTCTTCTGAAGAATCTTCCGCTCCTGTTCCAATTAGAACAGTCTGGCCATTAGGTAACTCGATATAAGTTGATTCTCCATTTGGTAAATCTATAAAAACCAATCCAAAATCTTCTTCTGCTAGTTTTAAGTCAAGTTCTAATTGTTCATCATGATCATTTGTCGTAACACCGAGATCTAATCCTACAATAACTCCTAAGACAATAAGGCCTAACAGTCCTAAAAGACCTTTTCGCATAGCAGCACGCCTCCATACTTTTACATATAGTCTTGAAATTGTTCGAGCAAATTTTCCAATTGATCTTCATAAACAGGTACATCTGGTAAGGAACGAATAAATTGTTTTCCATAGCGAGACGTCGAAATTCTCCGGTCAAAAACAAACACGACTCCACGATCGTCAGCTGTTCTAATTAAACGGCCAAATCCTTGTTTAAAGCGAATAATAGCCTGTGGTAATGATATTTCCATAAATGGGTTCTGTCCGTCTTTTTTTGCCTTTTCAAATTGAGCCTGCAGCAACGGTTGATCCGGTGGAGAAAAGGGTAATCTCACAATGACCAATGTTCTTAATTCATCTCCAGGAAGATCAATGCCTTCCCAAAAACTACTTGTGCCAAATAGAGTAGCTTGAGTACTTTGCTTGAACATTTTCATTAATTTTGCTCTGCTTCCACTTGTAATACCTTGACCAATAAGCTGATACAAACCAAATTCATTGAAATCTTTAACATGATAATAAACTTGTTTAAGCATTTCATATGAAGTAAATAAAACTAACATTTTCCCTTTAGAGACTTCCATTAATCTCCATAACTTAATCGCTACCTCAACTGCAAACTCTTCTTCCTTAACGTCTTTAATTGCAGGAATATCTTTAGGTAATAGAACTCTAACTTGGTCCATATAGGAAAAAGGCGAAGGAATAATCGATGTCTTCACTCCAAAGTCTGTCAATCCTAATCGTTTTTCTTGATAACGAAATGTCCCATTCACCGATAAAGTAGCAGAGGTGAGCACAACACTTTTCTTCTTCGTAAAAAAATGATCAGCAAGTAAGTCAGATACATCAATTGGTTTACTAAAAAGAAATGTCGCATTCTTTGCTCCTCTTGGTTCAATCTCAATCCAATACACAACATTCGAATCACACTCAAGTAACATCTCATAAAGAACTTGTTCTTCTTCATATAAAGAGTCGATAACACTTTCTATATCAACAACAAACCCTCTGTCTTTATACGTCATGTCATCCCGAATATCTTGAAATGGTTTTAACCATCGTTTGAGTTGTTGTAAGCAATCTTTTGTTTGCATATGAATACGCATCGCACATTCTAAAATCGCTTGCCAATGCGAGTTATTTTCCGCATAACTTTCAAAACGATAACGAAAGCGACCTACATCACTCGAACTCGTTTTCTGCTTTTGCATGACATATCCATGAAGCATCCGAAATAACTCATCCATTTCTTCTTTTAAGCTTATAATTTTGAACGAAAGGTCCTCAGCTTTAACAGCGATCTGATAGTTCTCAATCAAATGATTTAACGTTTTCAACATATCCGCTTCTTGATTCAGTCCCATCCGTTGAAACAAATAGGAGAATGTTAAAAAGTCGGTTTTCGCTCCTAAATGATCACTTGCCGTTTCTTCTAAATGATGCGCCTCATCAATTACAGCATGAGTGTAAGCGGGCAATAACCTTTGCTCATGAACCAAATCGGTACACAAAAGAGCATGGTTTGTAATAATTAAATTGGCTTGTTGTGCTCTTTTCCTAGCTCGATGATAAAAGCAACGAGAAAACCATGGACTATAACGCCCTAAATCAGAAGCTGCATCACTTTGAATTTCAAACCAAAACCCTCTCCCCCCCGAAGGTAGATTTAATTCTTCGATATCGCCCTGGTCCGTTTCCGTTAGCCAAATTAGTAACAAAGCTTTCGTTAATAAAACATCATAACTATCTGAATCAATTGAAGTAAGAGATTGTTCAAATTTTCTTAAGCATAAATAATGACTTCGGCCTTTTAACAAAGCTGCATCCACATGGAAGGGAAGCATTTTTTTAAGTAAAGGCAAGTCACGGGCTAGTAACTGTTCTTGCAACGGTATCGTTTGCGTACTAATGACAACTGGCTGGTTGTTCTCGTGAGCATAGAAAGCCGCAGGTATCAAATAAGCAAGGGACTTTCCTGTACCCGTTCCTGCTTCAATCATTTTATGTTCATTTTGTTGAAATGCTTCATCTACTTCTTTCATCATTTGTCGTTGTCCTGGTCTTAATTCATACTTTGAAAAAGCTAGTTCCATCTTCCCATCTTCTTCAAATAAAAAAGAAGAGTAGTCAGCAAAAGTGAAACAAGAATCTGAATCAACTTCTCGCTGCTCTTCAACTGTTTTTTTTAAGGCCAATTGACGATAGCAATCAAAATACTTTTCATCATTTATCCCATTTATCATTTTTTTATGAATGAAACTGGTTAATAAAGGTTCTAAATCACTTTTAAATCTTCTTGATAAAGGAACCAATTGTTGAAGGGTCAATAATGGTAATTTTTTTAATTTATGTATTAAAGTCAAAAAAAGAGTTGCCGTAACCTCCGCATCACTATCCGCCTGATGAGGACGTTCATGAGAAAAGCCAAGTTGTTCAGCTAACTGATTTAATTTATAGCTTTCCTGTTGAGGTAATAAGATCCTTGATAATTCAACCGTGTCAAAAACAGACATCTTAGGAAATTGATAGCCTTCTAACTCGATCTGCGTTCTTAGAAAAGACTCATCAAAGTCCACATTATGTGCAACAAAGGAACTCCCTTCTAATAACTCGAGGAAATCAGGTATGATTTCATGAAAAGAAGGGGCATTTGCTACATTAGCATCAGAAATACCCGTTAAATCCTCAATAAAGGGAGGAATGGATTGACCAGGATTCACAAACGTAGCAAACGTTTCTACCACCTCACCATTTTCTATAACAACAGCGCCTATTTGAATGACTCTGTCTCCTTTTACAACTGAATGTCCTGTTGTCTCAACATCAACCACAGTATAGCGTTCTTTCATTTTTCCACCTCTATTTAAACGACCCTACTCCTTTAATTACAGTTCATGTACTTCTGTCCAAGTGTCCCCAAGCCAATGAAGCGATTTTCTAATATCATTGTTACCCGGATCTAGAAGAAGTACTTCACGGAAAAATTTAAGAGCGCTCTCCTTATTATCAATTAGAGCATAGTTCCAAGCTAAACCATGCAAAGTAGGAATCGTCTCCCCATGTTTTTCCTGAATTCTTTTATAACAATGTATAGCTGCATAATGATAACCATGCCATTCACAGACATAGGCCAATGAAAGCAAAGCCTCTTTTGATTTCAACAAGTGAATACTTGTTGTCCAAGATGCCCACGCTTCATCCTTTTTTCCAGTTTCCCATTGGCAACAACCTAAAAAGAACAAGGCTTCACCATCTTCAGGTTCTTCTTCGCAATAAGCCATAAAATATTCTTCAGCGAGATGAAACGTTTCTTCAAAAAAATAGCATACTCCTAAATTATACACGACATCAGTCGTTAACGTAAGTTGTTTGGCTGACTGGAAAGAAACAATCGCATCCTGAACACGCTCTTCTTGAGTTTGCACACAACCTAAGCCAATATAAGCAAAGTGCTTAATATGTGGATGTGGACTAACTTGTACCAAATATAAAAAGGTTTCTCTAGCTCTTGCCATTTGATTTGAAAAAAGCAAAGCATAACCTAGATATAACCTACGTAATAGATCTTTTTCTCCAATTGTTTTTTCTTTTTCAAGTTCATCACTCGCTTGTTCAAACATCTCTAATTCGTACAACCATGTACCTTTAGATCTAAACGAAATTAAATCATTTTTACCGACTACATCACGCAAATCATTAATCTTTTCATCCATTTCTGTCCATGTATCTAAAAGCGTGCCTGCTGTTTCTTCTAAATAATTTATCTGCTCTTTCTGTTCTTCTTCGGACATCAGTGTCCATTTTTTCTCTGTCTCTTTAAAAATGGTTTGCCATGAAGATAACCATTCATTCAAAAAAACCCCTCCTCTACAAACGCTTATCTAAAGTGTTCATCGAAGAGGAGAGGAATATGCGAATTATAGAACGGTAGAAGCTGGCTCTGCATGTAACATTTCAACAATTTGATTATGCTCATTCATAATAGCTACTCTCGGTTTATGTTCTTTCACTTTTTCATCAGCCACAAGAGCATAAGAAATCACAATTATTACATCACCTTCATGGACAAGCCTGGCAGCTGCTCCATTTAAACAAAAAACATTACTGCCTCTAGGTCCCTTAATCACATAGGTTTCAAACCTAGCACCATTATTATTGTTAACAATTTGTACTTTTTCATTTTCTAAAATGTCGACAGCATCCATAATATCTTCATCAATGGTTATACTACCAACATAATTTAAATTCGACTCCGTTACACGTGCACGGTGAATTTTGGCTTTCATCATTGTACGGTACATGGTAGTTCCTCCTACGCTTCAATTATATAATTATCAATTAAACGAGCATTTTGATAAAAATAAGCAATCGCAATGATAATCGAACCTGTTAATGTTTTCGTTTCATTAAGACTTGGAAAGCTAAGAATCGTTAAATAATCTAGCTGACCAGACCCCTTATCTAAACGAGCCTTCATTTGATCTAAAACACGATCGCGATTTTTCTCTCCAGATTTAATAATTTCAGCTCCAATCTGGAGCGTTTCATATAGAAATGAAGCTTCTTGCCGTTCTTGTTCTGACAAATAAACATTTCTTGAGCTTTTTGCTAGTCCATCCTCTTCGCGAATGGTCGGGCGAGCAATAACCTGAACAGGTAGATTAAAAGCTGAAACCATGTTCATAATAACAGCAATTTGTTGCGCATCTTTTTGACCAAAGAAAGCTTTATCTGGTTGAATAATCTGAAATAATTTCATCACTACCGTCGCTACACCATCAAAGTGACCAGGCCGACTTGCCCCACAAAGGACATCCACACCTTTGATCACATGAATCGTCATTGGCATTGCCTCAGGGTACATTTCTTGAACAGATGGATAAAAAATGATGTCCGTACCAGCCTGCTTAGCGAGACGTTCATCCCTTTCGAAATCCCTAGGATAGCGCTCTAAATCTTCATTTGGTCCAAATTGTAACGGATTGACAAAAATACTAACAACGACAAGATCATGCTTTTCTCTAGCTGCCTCAATCAAACTTAAATGGCCTTCATGCAAAAAACCCATTGTCGGGACAAAACCGACTGTCTGTCCCGTTTTTCTTGCCAAAGTGACTTGTTGTCTCATCTCTGCAATGGTTTCAATGACTTTCACGAATGAACTCCCCCATATAGTCCTCTAAGTTCCTCTTCACTCATCGTAAATGAATGATCTCGTGTTGGAAATCTTTTTGTTTTGACCTCATCCACATATGATTTAAGCGCCATTCCAATAATTGGTGAAACTTGGGCATAGTTTTTTACAAACTTTGGCACGTGAACATCGCCGTAACCTATTACATCATGATATACAAGTACTTGTCCGTCAGTATCGACTCCAGCTCCTATCCCAATAATAGGGATATCACAAGCTTCTGAAAGCATTGCCCCTACCTGCTCTGGAACGCATTCTACTACAATGGCAAAAGCACCCGCTTGTTCTAATGCCTTAGCATCAGCTACAAGAGTACGAGCTGATGCAGCATCTCTTCCTTGAACTCGATAGCCGCCTAGAACACCTACCGATTGTGGAGTCAATCCAAGATGTCCCATAACAGGAACCCCAGCAGCTGTTAGCTTTTTGATAGTCTCAACGACATCGCCAGCACCTTCAAGCTTAACAGCACTCGCTCCACCTTCTTGCATCAATCGTCCAGCGTGCTTAAGTGTGTCTTGAATGCTTGAATGATAAGTGAGAAAAGGCATATCTGTTACAATAAACGTATTTGGAGCACCACGGCGACTTGCTTTCGTATGAAGCACCATGTCATCAATGGTCACAGGTACAGTTGAATCATAACCGAGTACGACCATTCCAAGTGAATCCCCAACAAGAATCATATCTGTTCCAGCTTCTTCAACAAGTCTAGCTGCTGGAGCGTCATACGCAGTCATCATCGTAATCTTTTCTTGTTCCCTTTTCATTTTCGAAAAATTTGCTGTTGTTTTCATTGTCATTTTCCTCCTTATAAGGAGGGCCTCAAATCACGATAAACGTCAGAACAAAAAAGAAAAAGGATTACCCCACAAGATTCGTACACCTTGAGCACAGAGGTAACCCTTACAGCCTTATGGCCAATCTTAAGAACCATTTCAAGTTAAGAAAAAGTTTCTAACGTTTATGTTATGAACCCCTCTGTCCTAGTCCAAGCTGGATCAAGGCAGATCCGTATATAAATTAGTTGTTCGGTGCAGTTCCAAAAAGGATACCGCCCATTGCCAAAATTATAACAGTAACTTTTATATTTGGGAAGCAATTTCAATATCAGCTGAATAAATGTGATGTGTCTTTCCTTGTTCATCCTCAAGTAATAAGATACCATCGTCTGTAATCCCTTTGGCATATCCATAAATCACTTCACGTACCGTTCTAGCATAAATATACGTACCAACACTGATGGAATGAGTTTCCCACAGAGCTTTAATGGGACGAAAATCTTCTGTTAGATAAATGTCATATAATTGTTCAAATTCATTTAATATCGCAGAAATCACTCGTGCTCGTTCAACTGTTTCTTTTTTTTCAATCGCTAAAGAAGTTGCGAGCTCTCGAATGTCAGGATCAAAATCTTCTTCCTTTTGATTGACATTGAGACCTATACCAATAATAACTGAATGAACTCTATCTGGATCTGCTTGCATTTCCGTTAAAATACCAACAAGCTTTTTTCCATTAATTAAAATATCATTAGGCCATTTAATTTCCGAATTAACACCTATTTCCTTTTTTAACGCACGTACAACGGCTACAGCGGTTAATAATGTAAGTTGAGGTGTTTTTTGAGGCGGTAACTCGGGGCGTAAAATAATACTCATCGCCACGCTTGTTCCCGATCTTGAATGCCATTTTCGACCAAGTCGCCCTTTTCCAGCTGTCTGCTCATTGGCGATCACGACATGTCCCTCCTTCACACCATTATGAGCCAACTTTTGGGCAACAATTTGAGTGGATTCCGTCGCATCAAAATAGGTGATCTCCATCCCAAGACGAGTCGTTTTCAGTCCTACTTTAATTTCATGTGAATGAATGCCATCTCCTTTACTCACTAGTCGATAGCCTTTTCTAGGTGCTGATTCTAATATATAACCGTTTTTTCTTAATTCATCTATATGTTTCCATATGGCCGTTCTCGAGCAACCTAATTGTTGACTGATCTTTTCGCCTGATACAAATTCTCCTGGGTGATCAGCAAAGACCTTCAAAAGTTTTTCTTTTAGCAATGCTCACACCTCCTTTAATGCGTCGATAATTTCGAACTTTTCATTCAGACATTTCCGCTCTACAACTAGCTTCTCTGCTAAAAGCAACCTATCTTTAAGCCAAGGACCTTGTTCTCTTTTAAACTCCTGTAATAGGTCTTTCCCCGTGATTGCTAGTTCTGCCCGACTATGTATAGGCAGTGATTGCCAAATAGAATTCAACTCACATTCATCCTGTCTCGGGAGTCCTCGCAAAAATCGCAATTTCTCAACATCTTGAGCGACTTTAATTGACGAATAATATAAATCTATACTCGTCCAACTATGCTTCTCTCTTTTTTGATTAAAGGAAAGCCTCACTTTAACAGCTCGTAGCAGATCATTAGAAAGACATAATTGCTTTAATGGTTCTTCATTTTTATAATCCATACACAGACAAAAGGCAGTCCAACAAATGATCTCTGATTGATCTGCTAAGGACTTCAGAGTTAATAACTGTTCTAGCGCTTTTGGATTTAGAGAAAGTCTTGGTATTGACTTATACAAACCGGTTTCTAATAATAAAAAAAAAGCTTGATTACGGTATGTTCCTTTTAGAATCTTAATCCATTCTTTGACAACTCTCTCAACAGCTACTTTTTTAATGTCAGAATGGTTGTCTGTGATTGTTGTAAGAAGATCAGAGTCTATCGTAAATCCAAGTTCGCTCATGAACCTAGCGACCCGTAGCATTCGCAGGGGATCTTCTATCATTCGAGTTTTAGCATCAAACGATCGTAGCCGTTTTAAAGATAGATCTTGCTTACCATTTACTACATCTATCAAAACACCTTGTTCATCCATGGCCAAACTGTTTATAGTCAAATCCCTACGCATCAAATCCTCTTCAAAACGAGCACCTCGAAGCGTGGTTACTTCAAACAGTTCCTGACCCACTCTTACTAGGACGGTCTGATGCTGATTGTTCATTTGAACTGTTTTCTCAAATAGTTCTGAGACTTCTTTTGAGGTAGCAGTTGTCACAATATCTACATCAGCTATTTTTCTACCTAAAAAGAGATCACGAACCGCGCCACCAACAATATAGGTTTGATATCCGTTCTGATTTAATTTATGAATAAGCGTTCTCGCTTCAATCCATTCTTGTACCACAGTCTTTGCCTCATTTCTGCAATACTTTTTTGTACAGGTTCTCATATTCAGACACAATGATCTGAGAGTGAAAAACAGATCTCACATGCTCAATTGCCCGCAATGAGAAAGCAGCATAACTCGAATTATCTGATAATAACATAATCGCCTTGTCAGCCACACATGTGACGTCGCCTACATCGCATAAATAACCAGTTACGCCATCTGTTATGACCTCTGGGATTCCTCCTGCATTTGTTCCTATAACTGGAACGCCACAAGCCATTGCTTCTAATGCGACGAGTCCAAAGCTTTCTTTTTCGCTTAAAAGCAACATCAGGTCGCTCATAGAAAGCAATTCTGCAATGTGCTTTTGGTTTCCTAAAAACAACACCTGATCTTCAATCTCAAACTCTTTTACCAGTTGTCTAGCAACCGCTAATTCTGGTCCATCCCCAATTAGAAGTAATTTTGATTTCACTTTTTTTGAAATTAAAGCAAAGCTTTTTACGATATCAGGAACACGTTTGACTGGACGGAAATTGGAAATATGGATGATCACTCGTTCATCTTTAGCTATTTTGTAATGAACTTTTAACTCTTCTACATCACGTTTTGTATAAACTCGTTCATCGATGAAATTATAAACAGTTTCAATTTCTTTTTCGGTTGGAACTAATTCTCTTGTTTGAGTCACTAAATCATTTGATACCGCTGTGACAAGATCAGACTGTTCAATTCCAAACTTAATTATATCTTTTAAGGACGGATCATAACCTAATACCGTTATATCTGTCCCATGCAATGTTGTAATAATTTTTAAATTGTTACCAAGCATCTGTTTAGCTAAAATAGCACAGATCGCATGCGGGACGGCATAGTGGACATGGATTAGATCTAACTTTTGTCTCTTAGCCACTTCTGCCATTTTACTTGCAAGTGTTAAATCATAAGGTGGATATTGAAACACAGAATACTGGTTGACTTCAACCTCATGATAATAAATATTCGGATACACTCGATCTAAACGAAACGGTACACTTGACGTAATAAAGTGTACCTCGTGCCCTCGTTCTGCTAATAACTTGCCTAACTCTGTTGCAATGACACCTGAGCCACCTACAGTAGGATAACAGCTAATACCGATTTTAAGTTTCATTGTCACGATCCTTTCCCGCAAAGAAATCCGTAACAATGATTGGTTTGGAACTCATAAATCCTTCTGCAAAAGGCACACCCACTTCATTTCCGAATAAACGTTCCCTCGCTTCAACAACCGCTATGTAATCATTCGTTAATGGCGTATCAATAGAATCGTCTGTCTTCACAAACTGACTTTTATAAGCTAATAACGCTTGTATTTTTTTATCCATAAAATGAGTAACATCGACGACAAAGTCAGGATGTTGATATCCGTTAATAAAATAATAAAAAAGGTTCAGAGGTCGATAGGCTTTCAACTTGCTCGCACACTGATATTTTTTGATTCCTGCATTGAATACAGCTTCCTCAACAAGTGTGGCACAAGCGCCGTGATCTGGATGCCGATCCTCTTTAAAAGGGGCAAAGACGATCGTTGGCTGAAGCTCTCTAATGACGGAAACCAATTCCGATAGCTGTTGATCTGAAACCGTCTTAAGTCCACGATCAGCCAATGTTAATTGAATCGGAACGTCTACACCAAGAACGGCACTAGCACGTTTGGCTTCTTCCTGTCTAATTTCCACTGTCCCATTCGAAGATAATTCTGCTTTTGTTAAATTGCAAATCCCAACACGATAACCAGCTTCTACATATTTAGCTAATGTTGCACCCATCCCAATTTCAACATCGTCAGGATGAGCACCAAAAGCAAGAATATCAAGCTTTCCCATTAAGCTCATCCTTATCTTCTTCTCTCCAAGCAAAGTCCCCTCGATCTAAACCTTTTATTAACACCTCAGCTGTTCCTAAGTTTGTGGCGAGAGGAACCTTACGCACATCACATAAACGAATAAGTGCTGTGACATCAGGCTCGTGAGGTTGAGCAGTCAAAGGATCTCGGAAAAATAAAATTAAATCGAACTTATTCTCAGCGACGAGTGCCCCTATCTGCTGATCGCCCCCCAGTGGTCCGGATTTAAATCGAGTAACATTTAATTTCGTAGCTTCCATGATTCTCGTTCCTGTTGTTCCCGTTCCAAATAGTTCATGCTTAGCTAATATTGCTTCATAAGCAATCGTAAAATGAATCATTTCCTCTTTTTTCTGGTCATGTGCAATTAAGGCGATTCTCATCCAACTTCCCCCTTTAATTAGGTCAAACTAGTTATAAGACGAACACTAAAAATCCTTTTGTCGAATGAATGGTTGTACGTACACCATCAGAAAATAGTAAAATACACGCTCTTTTACTCGATAATATGTTCTAACCCATAAACAAGCGTATCAATCTTCAGCACAGACTCAACAGCTAATTTAACACCGGGCATAAACGACGTTCGGTCAATTGAATCATGGCGAATCGTTAACGTTTGACCAATTCCTCCAAAAATCACTTCCTGATGAGCGACAAGTCCAGGTAACCTAACACTATGTATGCGCATCCCTTCAAAATTAGCCCCTCGAGCCCCCTCTAATTCTTCTGTTTCGTTCGGATGCCCTTGTAGTTTTTGTTCACGTACCTCCGCAATCAATTGAGCGGTTTTCACTGCTGTTCCAGAAGGAGCGTCTAACTTGCGATCGTGATGGCGCTCAATTATTTCAACATTAGGTAAGTACTTCGCAGCCATCTGTGAGAATTTCATCATAAGAATAGCACCAATAGCAAAATTGGGGGCAATAATCGCTCCAAGCCCTTTATCTTCTGCAATTGTTCGTAGCTCAGTTATATCTGCTTCTGTAAATCCAGTTGTACCAACAACAGGTCGTACACCATTTAGAAAAGCTGTCTCCATATGTTTTTTCCCAAAAGCTGGAGCTGTTAAATCAATTAGTACATCGACATCAAGCTCTTCAAAACATTTTTGCATATTTGTGAAGACAGGAACATCAATCCCATGGAAACCTTCAACCTCACTTAAGCTCTTTCCTTCATGTCTAGAATCCACAACAGCAACCAGCTGAAAGTTTTCCGTATTGGTAACCATATTCACCGCTTCTTTCCCCATATTCCCCCGCGGCCCTGCTACAACAATTTTTATATTATTCATGAGTCATTTCTTCTCCTTCTTTTCTTGTCCACCGATCTTTATCTCGGACTTCAAATTTTTTCATAACAAGATCAAACGCTTCTTCTAAGTCAATATTCAGCGAATTTGCAAAACAAATTAATACAAACAGAATATCACCCATTTCCTGCTCCATCGTGTTTGCTTCTTCTTCAGACTTCTTTGGTTTTTCTCCATAAAAGTGATTAACCTCACGAGCCAGTTCACCTACTTCTTCACTCATTCTAGCAAGCATAGCTAGAGGACTGAAATATCCTTCTTTAAACTGGCCTATATATGTATCCACATTTTCTTGCATTTGTTTCAGGGATTTATCCATTTGACACTCACCTCGACTTTCTTCACATCTATGTTAGCGAATTGTTAACCGTTTGACAAATATAAGTTCTCATAACATTTGCCGTTCGATTACTCTTTCTATATAATAGGCATGAAATTCCATTTTTTATTTTTTCACAGGAGGGCTTCATGGCTTACAAGGTTCATGTTAAAAATATTCTTTTTATTCTGCTTGGTTCTGCAATATTATCATTTGGTCTTGTATATTTTAATATGGAAAATAATTTAGCAGATGGCGGCTTTACAGGTATTACTCTTATTCTTTATTTTATCTTCCTGATCAATCCAGCTATTTCCAACCTCTTATTAAATATTCCCCTCTTTTTTATCGGTTGGAAAATTCTAGGGAAGGTGACGTTTATCTATACCATTATTGGAACAGTAGGCGTTTCTATATTTCTCGAAATTTTTCAGCGCTTTCAGGTGATAAGCATTCCTCTACATGATGACATGACCCTCGCTGCTTTATTTGCTGGAGTGTTCATCGGTGTCGGACTCGGTATTGTTTTTAAATATGGTGGTACAACAGGCGGAGTTGATATTATTGCAAAACTCGGTTTTAAATATCTTGGTTGGAGCATGGGAAAAACGATGTTCATGTTTGATGCACTAGTTATTGCAACCTCACTTATCTATTTAAATTACCGTGAAGCCATGTATACCCTTCTTGCCGTGTTCATTGCTGCTAAGGTGATTGATTTCATACAACAAGGGGCGTATTCTGCAAAAGCTTCTCATATTATTTCTGATAAAGTTCCTGAAATAGCTGCCACAATCATGAAAGAGATGGATCGAGGCGCAACCATTTTAAAAGGAAAAGGAAGCTTTACTGGTACAGAAAAGGAGATTCTTTATTGTGTTGTTGGTCGTAACGAACTCATTCGCTTAAAGACATTAGTTGAGCGGATTGACCCTCACGCTTTCGTAACCGTTAACGATGTACAAGATGTGATAGGAGAAGGGTTTACTTTAGATGAAAACAAGAAACCCCTTAGAGAATAAAATGGTGCGTTATAAAAAAATCTTGGAGCTTGAGCCCCAAGATTTTTTTAATCATCGTTATTCATTCCGATATACATTAAGATAAAACGAGCTAGCTCTAATAAAGCAACAAGTGCACCAGCAACATAAGTTAACGCTGCAGCATTTAACACTTTTCTCGTATCTCGTTCTTCATCATTACGAATCACACCAGATGAAACAATTTGTTCCATTGCGCGACTTGACGCGTTAAATTCAACTGGTAATGTCACCAATTGGAAAAGAACAGCAGCTGCCATTGCGAAAATACCTAGTAAAATAAAACCAGAAGCTCCCATTAACATACCAGCTAAAATCAAGAAGAAGGAAGCGTTTGACCCAAAACTTGCAACAGGAACTAATGCGTGGCGAAAACGTAAGAACGCATACTCTTCTGCATCTTGCATGGCATGACCGACTTCGTGAGCTGCTACAGCTGCACCAGCAACCGATGTACCATAATAGTTGTCTGTTGATAAGCGTACAACTTTTGAACGAGGGTCGTAGTGGTCAGTTAATGTACCGCGAGTTTCTTCGACTTTTACATCATACAAGCCATTCTCATCTAAGATTTTTCTGGCAACTTGTGCACCTGTTAATCCTGATGAAGCATGAACTTTGGAATACTTACGGAAAGCTCCTTTTACTCTTGATTGCGCCCAAATTGGAATAATGAGTAGCAGGATAAAGTAAATCAGAAAAACCATCGAATAAACCACCTCTATGTGTATTTCTTATTATTAGTTTAGATTGAACATCGGACAAAGTCAAACAAAAACACCTTTATCACAGTAGTTTCAGGCAGCTCTCCACAATTTTGTCACATTACTCTTTAACCCGTACTTTTTGCTTTTCCGCTCTGTATTTTTTCCATCCTACATAAGAAAGGGACATGATGATCATACCACCAATTGTGAACATGACCCACCAAAGAGAAGGATCAGCACTATCTTCCTTAATTCTTTGATAGAGATCCATCCACTCTTCTTCCATTATTTCTAGATGAGACATCACCTTATCTTCATCTAAGCTTTCAGTTCTTATTCGTTCTAAAAAAGTAATTTGAGAATCAATCCTTTGCAAATGCTGTGGTTCAATGTCAATGAATAAGGCAGGTCTAATCATATCATAATGGCGTTGGAATTCATTAAATCGATGTTGGAATGCTTGAGTTTCCCCCTGCTCAATTGCCTCTTTCATCGTCGTTATTGCACTCATGACCGATTTTTCAGAATGCAACCATAAAGGGTGATGATCACTAGACAAAGCATCAATGGCTAAACGAAAAGCGGTTACCGTAAAGATTCGTTGATCCAAAGGCATCTCTATAGCCGTTACTGCCTCGACTGCTTTTTCAAATGAGCTCGTAACGGTTCTTAATGAGCTCATTGTTATTCCTTCTTCTTGAAAATCAACTTCTAAAAAAGAAACAGAAAAATAATCCAACAATTGCTTTGCTTCTTCAAAATTCTCTTGCTTCACTAACTGAAGGATTTGGTCTGATGTGTGATTTAATTCTTTCCATGTATGTAGGGATGTCGTCTCCTCGGCATGAATACTTTGTGGAACACTGAAAAGAAATACGACTATCAATAGGATGATTACTTGACGCATGTTTGTCCCTCCTTCTTCTATTTCCATCCTATGAAGAGATGGACAAGAGTAGACCAATTAAGAGAGACAAACTGTCAAATAGTTGGAGTTAAACTTTTTCTAGTTGGAATTAGCTCTGTGAACAACAACCTTGATCTTTACTATGTGACCTATATCAATTTAATTCTAGCGTTTCTCTACTTTTACGCACTCCAATCATATATACAAGTAAAATCGAAAATACACTAAGCCAAAAAGTGAAATAACCAATCAGAGTTATTTCTGGAAGCAAGCGCGGAGAAACCCACGGATGCATCATAAACACATAGTCAATGATATCATTATGTAATGTCCATCCAGCTGCAACGAGTAAATGCCAAGGTTTCATTCGGTAATACGGGGCATAAAGGATTGCTTGTAGCGCCATTCCTGCGTGGGAGAAAATAAGCATATAATTTTTCCAGTTTAGCGGATCACCAACCCAACTACCAGCCACATTCATCACTACAGCCCAAATTCCGTATTTAATTAATGTAACAGCTGCAAACGCCTCCATCATTGGCCAATTTCGTCTCAGCAAAAATGTCATCAAGACAAAAACAAAAAACAAACTTGCCGTCGGACTATCGGGCACAAAAATGATAAAATGGGCTGGCGTCTGATTTAACTGTCCTCCATACCACATATATCCGTAGATCGTACCTGGAATGTTGATAAGTAGCAATAATAAAATCATCCATTTTTGACCAAAAAAATGTAGCAGATAAATTTTCATCGTTATTCCTACCTTTTATGTTTTGTCTGTAAATCGTAAAGAAAAAAGCTGACTGAAACAGTCAGCTTTTTCTCTTATTCTTCTTCAGGATGACCATGTGCTGCGATGTATTCAGCAAGAATCTCAAGTTCTTCATCTGATCCAGCAAACAATCCAGCTGGCATAGCCCCTTGACCGTTAACGATTGTATCCATTACTTCTTCAGCAGTTTTCTCTGTTTCTAGTAATGACGGGCCACCAGCTCCGCCTGCCATCGTATCACCGTGACAACCAATACATGATGCTTGCGCAGAGAAAATTTCATATCCCTCGGCCTCAGTATTGATATCTGCCTCTTCAACAATTGCTCCCTGTTCAGCAGCCGCTTCCCAGTCATGTTGATCTACAGATTCCCAAGTTAAATAAAAAACTGAGATAAACCCTAAAATCATCATGCTTGTTGCAATCGGACGTCTAAATGGTCGACGCTCTTTCCCTGTATCTAAGAAAGGTGCAAGTAATAACCCACCAAAAGCAAGACCAGGCATAACAATTGTACCGATGACATTATAGTCACCAGAAGCATATGAGTATTTCAATAATTGATACAAAAATAAGAAGTACCAGTCAGGCAATGGAATATATCCTGCATCAGTTGGATCTGCCATACGCTCAAGCGGTGCTGGGTGAGCCACTGTGAGGAGAAGATACCCCATTAAGAATACCGCACCAACCATCCACTCTTTCAAGAGGAAGTTTGGCCAGAACGCTTCTGTTTTACCTGGATACTCCGAGTAGTCTTTAGGTATATTAGGTTTGCGATTATTTGCCTTGACACGAGAGTCACCGACAAACTTCATCCCTTTACCACGTTCCATCTCGTTCCCTCCTTTTCATTTGTCTGCAAGTATGTACAAAAGAAACTATTTAACAACTTTAAACCACAGTTCTTTTGACAGCCTTAAAAGATTTACAACGGACCAGAAATACCTTGTTTACGGATCATGTAGAAGTGAGCCGCCAGCAAGCCGAGTAATGCTGCTGGTAAGAAGAAGACATGAATCGCAAAGAAACGTGCAAGAGTAGCCGCACCAATAATATGGCCACCAGCCAACAACGTTTTTGAGAATCCACCAACAATCGGTATACTTTCTGCAATTTGAAGAACAACCGCTGTTGCAAAGTATGCCTTCATATCCCAAGGTAATAAGTAACCCGTTACTCCTAGCGCAAGCATAACAAAGAAAATAAGGACACCGACTACCCAGTTTAATTCACGAGGCTTCTTATACGATCCTGTAAAGAAGACACGCAATGTGTGTAAAAACATCATAACAATAACTAAACTTGCACCCCAGTGATGCATTCCACGTACGATTACACCGAAAGCGACTTCATTTTGTAAGTATGCTACTGATTGATAAGCGTTGACAATATCTGGTACATAATACATCGTTAAAAACATTCCAGATAATATCTGAATCACCGTAATGAAAAAAGTTAATCCTCCAAAACAGTAGACGAACGCAGAGAAGTGGTGAGCCGGGTTAACGTGCTCAGGTACTTCGTGGTCAGCAATATCGCGCCACATAGGCGTAATATCAAGACGCTCATCAACATAGTCGTAAATTTTTTGAAGCATCGATTACGCCCCTCCTTATGTTCGTTGATTAATTTGACCTACGTAAACTTTTCCGTCTTCCACAACAACATCGTAGACATCAAGTGGACGTTGTGGCGGTGTTCCTGGAATATTGATACCATTTTCATCAAACATTCCGAAATGACACGGACAAAAGAATCGTTCTGGATGTTCTTCGTTCGTTCCATACGCCACTGTACAGCCTAGGTGAGTACACTTTGGTGATAATGCCATTACTTGGTCATCACGGATATAAATGTACGCTTCGTTTGTAACTTCAGATTCATACCAAACGTCGACTTGCTCAAATGTGAATTGGAATTTTTGAGGTACCTCAGTTAAATCCGCAACATCACATACATATTTCATATCTGTTTCTGCTCCAGCCTTTAAAGCTGGGTCAAGCGCAAATCGCGCCATTGGCATTAACATACCTGCTGCCATAAAGCCGCCAACACCTGTAAGTGTGTATGTCAAAAATTGTCGTCGCGAAACTCTGTGGTCTCTTTCACTCACTCGTTTTCCCCCCCTTACTTAATAAGGTAGACCCAAAAATGGGCATTATTAAACACATATTATACTAGGACATACCCATGATAATATAATGAGACTCAATAAGCAACATTTTCCGCAATTTGGCACAAAATCGGCATAATTAATGTGATGAAACTTATTGTTCTGCGTTTTCAATGTTTTTTAGCATGTAATACAAATAAATTTTTCCAAGGTAATGATTAAATCGCCCGAAAATTTATCGACTTTGCCACTTATTTGTCATAATCGGAATGATTTGCTTAATTTGATCCGTGATTACATTGCGTCTATAATCGGCTTCCATATGTTCAAGAGGAATCGTTGGTAACCAAAGCAGCATGCCGTCTAACTCATCCTCTATACTCTTCCACTCACTATCTGATGTTAAATAAATAATATGGTTCACTCCACCAACTTTTAATTCCTTTTCCCAATTACGGATGCGTTCAAGACGACCAGGCTTTCCTTCACTTTTTAAGTAGGAGAACACGGGAAACTGAACAACCCTTCCATGAAATTGTTTCTCGACCTCAGATGCAATAATCGAGATGAATTCTCCCATCGCAACCGTTTGTTTAATTTCTTTTTCCCACGATACCGGGATTAATGAAACGAGAGCTGTATCAACGTATTCCTTTGCCTGCAAGTATGTATCCATCTCAGTAGCTTGCCATTTCATTTGTATACACCCCTTCTAATAACATTCGACTTTTATTTTAACGGTTAATCGGACAACACACAAATAAAAAAGGATGATTCAGGCGGTCATTTTTATTTGACCTGACGAATCATCCATCATTTGAACCATCTTCTCTATTTAGTTTCACCTAATTGCTGTAACTGTTTAACTAATGATGAAAAGGTCGCCTCATCTTGTTGATCCAAAGCGTGATCAATTGCTGTTAACAGTTGTTCTTTTCTAAATTTAAGGATCGAACGGTCTAACAATTGTTCAGCCTCTTTTTGAAAAGCGACCGTCAGTTCAATATTCTCAGGAATGTGAGGATTATCTTCAAGAACGACTAGATACGGTGGATAGTGTTTTGCTCCGTTAAAATGTAGTTCAATATAAATTTCCTCATTTTGATTCAAACGAATATCATGAAATGCTTTTTCAGCATCAGTCGTTATATGCTTTTCTTTATGGAAAGAAAATGGTATAGTATCGACCCCTTTTGCTGAGATAATTAAAGCTTTAGGAGTATGCGCTGCCTGTTCAACAAAGTGAACTCTTCCCATTAATTCATCATCACTCATCAAGTAATTTAACAACCAAGCGCACTCACGACGTTTCAACTCAAACTGTTGCAAGAAACATTTAAGGAACTCTTTTTTGTCTACAACTGGAATGATGTTGCCCACGCTTCATCCCTCCTTAAGATCTTCTCATTTCATAGGTATTCATAAAGAAGTTTGTATGATGATATATTCTCTAAAAATAGTTATATTCCTTTTTTTGCAGAAATTTAATCTAGGCTCTCGAGCAACTCGATCATAACAGCATGATCTGGTTGAAAGGTTAAATACTGTTGAAACTTCTTCTTAGCTTCTTCCCTCATTCCAAATTCCAATAAAAAGTAACCATACTCTTCTAAGAAATCGATATCTTCTTGAAAATGAAGCTCAATCTCTGTGTAACACTTGTATGCTTCCTCGAATTCATCTAACTCTTTTAAAGCCGTAGCCTCATACCACGTATAAAGCGTGTCTTCTTCACTAAATTCTCTCATATGCGTCATTAAATCGAGTAACTCTTCAAATAAGCTATTATGTTTAAAATAAGCTGCCAAGGTTTGAACGGCATCAACATTCGATGGGTTTAACGCAATGACTTTTCGTAAAAACAGCTCCCCTTCATCCGGATTTTGGCGCTTAAAGCTTAACTTTCCCGCATGTACGTATAGTTGTTCATTATACTCATCCACCTTAATTCCATTTTCCAATGTCTCAAGAGCATCATCTAATCTGCCTTCCGCCTCATACGCTTTAGCTAAATAAGGATACAAACTAGAATAGTCCGAATCTAACGATAGCAATGACTCTAATTGTTCAATCGCAAGGATCATATCTCCTACTTGGTACGCAGTAAACCCATAACCAAATAGTGCATTCGGTTCTGCACGATTCTTAATTCCTTCCTTGTAATAAGAAAGTGCATCTTCAAATTGACCACTAGCACTATAGGCTTCAGCTAATAGTAATTCTACTTGAACATTAGGGATTGCTTCGGTTGCATGAACAGCTTTTTTTAAATACGGAATGCTTTTTATGTAATCCCCACGCTCTAAATAAAATTCCCCAAGCCCATAAGAAATAATCGTTTCATTTGGAGCTTTTTGGGCAGCAAGTAATAATTTTTGTTCAGCCACTTCATCTAGAGATTGCATTTGATACAAATCAGCAAGTAATAACTGTGCTTGTAAAAAAGCTGGATCGCTTTCTTTAATTTCTAGAAGTAACTCAATTGCTTCATCTTCTTGATCCAAGTCTATAAGCAACTCTGCTGCCAAAGCGTATAAACTCCCTTCATCAGGATAAAGCATTAGCAATTCGTCGATTATTTTTTTGGCTTTATCTATATGTCCTAGTCCATGATAGACCTCAGCAATATCATATTTCATCTGGTGATCTGCTTGCTTTTCCATTTTAGCAAGTTCTCTTAGTCCTTCTTCAACACTACCGTTCTCAATATCTTGTATTACTTTTTCAATCACATTCATGTATAATTCCTCCAATGTTTAAAAACCATGATTCACACTTCGACACTAAAAACACATACGACCTTCGATTAGAGAAAGAAAAACCACCATTCTATTGAATGACGGTTTCAATGTCCAAGTGTAAAGTCAACTTCCACTAGATTGTTGAAATAGTTGATCGGTATCTGAGGCTTCTGATAATGACAAAAATCTTCCTGGTCTAACCACCTCAACTAACCGTCCAAATCCGGGCCTGAGTGAAATTGTGTCATTTGATTTTACAATTTCACCTTTCATCACAACAATAACCGGTTCTTTCTTATGATAAACATTCTGATCTTCCCATGCAACTTTTTGTTCTATAAAATGATGATTATTTTTGTTTTCTTCATGAAAAAGCAAATAATCTGCATCACTGCCATTTAACAGCGTTCCTTTACGTGGATATAATCCAACTTTTTGTAACAATGGTTTAGTCCAACTCTCCAATGGTTGTAGTGAAGTTGCAGTGTGAATCTGAAAGGTTGCACAATGTGTCTCCCACTCTTTTGTCAGGACATTTTCAAGCTTCATAGATGAAGGTTCCATCACTGGAATGAGGACAATTGGATACGTTAATAAAGTTTGTGATAAATGTGTCCACGGGAGTTTTCTAATTTCATTGAATGATTGAATTTGAATTCGTAGAAAAGGAATACGTAAATTTTGACATAATCGCAATACAGAAGTCCGCAACAAATTAATTGGTAAAGTGAGTCCAATTACAAAATCTAGTGTACTACTCGCTAATGCATGTTTCGACCGTTTGAATTCGGCCTCAATTTGTTTTTCATATTTCACTAATGGGGCAACAGTAACAGTAGTAAAACCTTTTGTAATTAATTGAGTTTGATGTTCTTGAAAATCTCGAAAGTTCAAACAGTTTAACATCTGATCATCAAAAGTGATTCTTCCATTTGTCATTAGTGTACCATTCATCGCTACACGGCTTTTATTCCATTTATCAAAAGTAGAAGTTGTATATTGGATTTGCCCATCTTTAATTAAATAGGAACGTAGTGTATTTACTTCTTCGTCTACTTTTGTCGCTTTGTCTAATAAGTACATCTCTTATTCCTCCTACAGCTTGATATAGACAAGCTATGAGAAAAATTAGCAAAACAGAACAACAAATCGAAAAAATTAATTTTCCATTCATAATTTTCGCATTACTCTATTGACATCTTTCAAGATCTAGTTATAATAAGAATTAAGCGTATGGTTTCTCTCCACTCCTATCCATACAACTTTTAGCCTTTGCTAAACTCCTTATTGAAAACGCTTACGTTTTCGGTGAGGAGCTTTTTTTATTCGTAAAATGATGTTCATTATTTTTTATTCCAGTCAATAAAAAAATTTAGATTTCCGATTTTTATAAAGAAAAGAGGACTTAAATCAAGTTATGACCTAAATCCCCTTGTGGCTTGTTACTTGCTTTGTAATTTCTCAATATCGTTAAAAAAGGTAGGGTAGGAAACAGCAATGGCCTCGCTACGCTCGATCATTACCTCTTCATTAGCGATAAGACCAGCAATAGCCATCGCCATGCCAATCCGATGATCTCCAAAACTACTCACCTTCGCCCCGTTTAAAGGTGTACGACCTTCAATCATCATTCCGTCCTCTGTTGCTTCAATACTTGCTCCTAGCTTCTTTAGCTCACTAACGACAGTATCAATTCGGTTGGTTTCTTTAACTTTCAATTCCTCCGCATCGCGAATGATCGTTCTACCTTCGGCTTGCGTTGCTAGAACAGCAATAACTGGAATTTCATCAATTAACCTTGGAATAAGATCTCCACCAATTTCAATTGCTTTTAGATTGGAAGTAGAAATAGTGATATCAGCAATTGGCTCGCCACCAGCCATTCTTTCATTTTCAATAGAAAGGTTTGCCCCCATTTGCTGTAACACATCGATTATACCAGACCTTGTAGGGTTCAAACCTACATTCGTTAAAGTGATATTACTATTTGGAACAATAGCTCCGGCAACTAAGAAAAAGGCAGCTGAAGAAATATCCCCTGGCACAACAATATGTTGCGCGGTTAGCGCTTGTCCGCCCTCTACTGAAACAGTTAAGCCATCGCGCTTTACTTCGACTCCATACGCTTCAAGCATTCTTTCTGTGTGATCTCTAGACAGGGCCGGTTCACTTACAGATGTTGTTCCTTCACTTTGCAATCCAGCTAAAAGAATACAAGACTTCACCTGTGCACTTGCAACTTTCGATTGATAGGCTATTCCTTTTGTTGCTCCACCACGTATTGATAGAGGCGTGTAATTTCCATGATCACGACCGTCAATCGTTGACCCCATACTACGCAAAGGTTCTGTTACACGCGCCATCGGACGCTTAGCAATCGAGTCATCACCTATTACAACCGAGTGAAATGGGCGAGTTGCTAAAATACCAAGCATTAAGCGAGTTGTCGTTCCTGAATTCCCTACATCTAGAATGTCACTCGGTTCTGATAAGCCATCCCATCCATTTCCTTCAATCGTTACCTTTTCTCCATCTTGTTCGATTGTCACACCTAACTTCTTAAAACATGCAATCGTACTTAAGCAGTCTTCTCCTGGTAAGAATCCTTCAACTGTCGTCGTTCCGTTTGCAATTGCACCAAACATAACAGCGCGATGTGAGATCGACTTATCCCCAGGAATTTTAACCGAACCATTTAAACCAACTTTGATTTGACTAACAATAGCGCTACTCATCTTATTCCTCCTCACAAAATATACGTATCGTACATTTCTTGTTGTAAATGAATTTGAGCTCTTTCCCGGTCTTCTTCAGAACGAAAACTTAACCGTAGAACCCCCATAATATCTTCTCTTGTTTCTAAAATACGAATATTGGTTAAACTGATTTGATGCTGAGAAAGAATTCCTGTTACATCTGAAATGACACCTGGATGATCTGGAACATCCACAAACAAATCGTAGAAAGATGGAATAGCCCCTTTTTCTCTTACAGGGAGCCCATCCCGAAAATCTTTAGCGTCTTGAAAATAAGTATGTATCGCCTCGGCAGTTTCCTCCTCAATTAAGGTTTTAATATAGTCCATTTCTCTCGTCCAAGATTCAAGTAACTGTAATAAACTCTCTTTATTATGTAAAAGGATATCCCTCCAGATCGTAGGGTTCGATGATGCGATCCGAGTGATATCACGAAAGCCCCCAGCAGCTAACCTTGAAACAAGTGGGTCTTCTCCTTCTATTTTCGCAATTTGATGAACAAGACTAGCAGCAATCACATGTGGAAAATGACTGATAGCTCCAACTAATCGATCATGTTGCTGAGGAGTTAACTCAATAAAGGTCGCTTTTGTCCCTTTCAACCAATTTTGAAGTTGAATAATTAAACGCAAATCCGTTCCTTTCACAGGTGTTAAGATATAAAATGCATTCTCAAATAAATGGGCTCTAGCAGCCTCCACACCCGTTTTATGAGAACCTGCCATTGGGTGACCCCCAATAAAAGTTACGCCTTTTTCTTTCAGACAAACAGCTTGTTCGACGATACGCCGTTTTGTACTACCAACATCAGTAACAATAGCCCCAGCTTTCAAGCTATAAAGTGTAAGCTCTTGAATAAATTGTTCTGTCTTAATAACCGGAGTAGCGAAAATAATTAAATCTGCTTCCTTAACCCCTTCTTCGATCGTAGAAGCTACTTCATCAATAATTTTTAAAGATAAAGCTACTTTTAACTGCTCTTTTGAAATGTCAAAGCCGCGGATATGGACATCATGCTCTCTTCGTATCGAAAGAGCAATCGAACCACCAATTAACCCGAGACCAACGATGAAAACCGTTCGCTTCATTTTAAGCTCCCTTCAGCAACTCTTAAGAAAAAACGCCCTTCAATTTTGATGAAAGACGATTTTCTCAAAACAAATTATTGTTCTACTGTTTTTAATTGAAGCATTTCTTCTAGTGCGGAAAACAATTCTTGATTTTGTTCATCAGTTCCTATTGTGATACGTGCACAAGTAGGAAAGCCAAGTGCTTCTCCTGAGCGAATAATGAACCCTTTTTTCAACATATAATCAAATACCTCATCACCAGCACAATTAAAATCAATTAAGATGAAATTTGTCTGTGATGGGTAAAATTTTAAATTGTGTTTTTGGCAGAACCCTTCAAATTGCTTTAATGACTTCGTATTCTTATCAACACAATTGGTGATAAATTCATTATCGTCTAGTGCTGCAACAGCTGCAACATGGGCAAAAGTAGAGTTGTTAAATGGCGGCCTAACCGGATCAATCGTTGAAATAAGTTTCGGATTGGCTACTCCATAGCCAATTCTAAGAGCTGCTAAACCATAGGCTTTAGAGAAAGTCCGCAGAACCATTAAATTATCAAACTTTTCTAGCAGAGGCAATGTTTCAGGATAATCATTAGCCGTTACATATTCATAGTAAGCTTCATCTGAAACAACAAGAACATGAGCAGGAACTCGCTCTAAAAAGCTAATAAATGCTTTTTCACCAACATATGTACCAGAAGGATTATTTGGATTACACACCCAAACAATCCGTGTGTTCTCGTCAATAGCTTCTAGCATTGCCTCTAAATCATGTACACCATCAACACAAGGTACTTCACGTAATTCAGCCCCTTCAATGGCCGCATTTAACTTATACTGAGAAAATGTTGGGTCAGCTGTAACCGTATTTGTATTTGATGAAAGGAATGCACGACATAAAAATTGTATCACTTCATCGGAACCATTTCCAAACACAAGTTGATTTTCCGTAACTCCTAGTTTAGCTGCAACCTTTTCACGAATAGAAGCTGCGTACCCATCTGGATAAATAGCTGTCTGCGTGACAATTTCTCGAATCGCTTCAACCGCCTTTGGTGATGAACCATATGGGTTCTCATTAGAAGCTAGTTTAGTGACTTTAGAAAGACCTAACTCTTTTTTCACTTCTTCAATCGGCTTACCTGGTTTATAAGAAGGCAAACCGTTTAATTGTGGTTTTGCTTGCATGCATAGCACCTCATCTTATCAGAAATATCCTACATTAATATGTTACGATGAAATTAGTGATGAGACAAACTTTTTTATTTCTTGGAGAGCTTGAGCACGTGTTTCCTTGTTTGTAAGCTCCTTTTCTCGTGCCGCTATTTCTGTAACAAGTGCACTTCCTACGACCACACCATCAGCATGATCCCTCATCGCCTTGACTTGCTCGGCTGAAGAAATACCAAAACCAACTGCTGTAGGGATATGACTGGCTTCACGAACGGTTTTAAGGAAGTCATAAACCCTTGGATCCAACTCATTCCGAGCTCCTGTTACTCCTAGAGAAGAAACACAATATAAAAAGCCTTTCGCCCGCTCAGCAATCTTAATCATCCTTTGTTTAGAAGTTGGTGCAACTAGTGAGATCAAGGAGAGATTATTTTCATCGCAAAGGTTCGATAAGTAATCACTTTCTTCATATGGCAAGTCAGGAACAAGCAACCCATCAATTCCTAACTCAGTCGCTAAATTCGCAAACCGTTCTTCTCCAAATTGTAATAATGGATTAAAGTAAGTAAAAATAATAACAGGTATGGTTAATCCACGTTCTCTCATCACTGGTACAAGATTTAAAGCTCTTTCTAGCGACATCCCGCCCTGAAGCGCCCGTTTTGACGCTGCCTGAATCGTTGGTCCATCTGCAAGAGGATCGGAATACGGAATTCCTAATTCTAAAATAGATGCCCCTGCTTCTTGTAGACATAGTGCAAGATCAATAGTTACGTCAGCAGTTGGATCCCCTGCCGTAATAAAAGGAATGAATAAAGGTGCATCAGACTGCGTAGCCATCTCCATACGTTTATTCGCCATTTTCTTCACCTCGAAAGTGTTTCATTAATGTATGAACATCTTTATCTCCTCTACCAGATAAACAAACGAGTATCGTATCGTCTGGTGTCAATTCTTTTGCTCGTTCAAGAGCTTTTGCTAGAGCATGAGCTGATTCTATCGCCGGAATAATCCCTTCTTTTTCAGACAAGAGTTTTAATGCATCTAAAGCTTGTTGATCCGTAACGGCTTCGTATGTAACTCGTCCGTTACTAGCTAAAAATGCGTGTTCCGGGCCAATACCTGGGTAATCCAAGCCTGCAGAAATCGAATAAGGCTCCGTAATTTGACCAGCCTCATCTTGTAATAAATAGGTTAATGAGCCATGAATAACTCCTTTACGTCCATTAGTAATCGTTGCAGCATGTTTGTCCGTATGAACTCCAAGTCCAGCAGCTTCAACACCAATTAACTTAACATCATCTTCTAGAAAAGGGTAAAACATGCCAATAGCATTGCTCCCGCCCCCAACACAAGCAATAATTTCACTTGGAAGACTTCCCTCACGTTCCAAAAATTGCTTTTTTGATTCGTCTCCAATGATACGTTGGAAATCACGTACCATTTTTGGATAAGGGTGTGGACCAACAACAGAACCAATTAAATAAAACGTATCCTCGGCGTTTGCAACCCAGTAGCGAATCGCTTCATTCGTGGCGTCTTTTAGAGTTTTACTACCTGATATCGCAGGAATCACTTCCGCCCCTAGCAACTGCATTCGAAACACATTAAGCGCTTGACGCTCCATGTCTTCTTCGCCCATGAATACTTTACATTCAAGTCCAAATCTAGCTGCAATTGTTGCAGAAGCAACACCGTGCTGCCCCGCACCTGTTTCAGCAACGATTTTTGTTTTCCCCATTTTCTTTGCAAGGAGCGCTTGTCCCATCGCGTTATTAAGCTTATGTGCACCCGTATGAAGTAAATCTTCACGTTTTAAATAAATCTTGGCTCCACCTAGAGTATCGGTTAAATTTCCAGCAAAAGATAAAGCGGTTGGTCTACCAGCATATTCTCTTAGATTGTCTAAATAGTCACGTTTAAATGATTCATCTTCCATCGCTTCATCTAAAGCGACTTCTAGTTCCTCGATTACACTCATTAAAGTCTCGGGGACATACTTCCCACCGAATTCTCCAAAACGTCCATGCTTATCCGGATGTATAGCTGTCATATTCGATTCATCCTTTCCTCAAGCTGCCTTATTAGCTTATTACACTTCTTTCCATTTTCCTCAATTCCACTTGAAACATCAATTCCGTCAGGTTGATAGCTAAGAACGCGATCAATATTATCAGGTCTAATGCCTCCCGCTATAAAAACAGGAACTTCCTGCTTCCTACCCTCATTTAAATAAGCAGGAATATAAGCCCAATCAAAAGAAACACCGGTTCCTCCCCACTGATTCCCAACTTTACAATCAACAATATAGCCATCGACAAGCCCTTGATAAGTCTTCATTTCTTGCAATGCTTCATTATTGTGGTGAATGGCCTTCCAAACTGGTAAGCTAGTAACCTTTTTAATTTCTGCTATTTGTTTAACCGTTTCATTTCCATGACACTGAATAATATCAATGGGCAAATCTGCAATAGCAGCTTTTATAAACTCTGGTGTCTCATTTACAAATAAGGCAACAAAATTTTTTTCTTTTTTTTCTTGATTTATTAACCACATTTTTAGTTGTTCACGCGTCACTTGTCTTTTGCTCTCGGCGAACACAAACCCAACATAATCTGTCGTACTCATTAATGCTAAGACTGTATCATCAGCGGAATGATTCCCACATAACTTAAGAAGAGGTTGCAATGGTTTCTCCTCCAAATAAAGTAGAAATTCCAACTTCAGGGGAATCAGCACGCATAAGTGATTCCCCTACAAGTACTCCAGCAGCGCCGACTTTTCCAACACGATCAAGATCTTGTTTAAGGTGTATTCCACTTTCACTTACAAATAAACTTCCACCTGGAATCAGCTCAGACATTTCCTCCGTTTGCGATAATGAAGTTTCAAATGTTTTAAGATTACGATTGTTTACACCTATTATTTTGGGGCTGAACGTTTTTAAAAGCTCTTCTAACTCATCTTTAGCATGAACTTCAACTAAGCATTCAAGTCCAAGGCTGTAAGCATAATCATAAAGCTCCTTTATTTGCAGAATCGGTACGGTTCCTACGATGAGCAGCATAGCATCCGCACCCATTCTTACTGTTTCATCGACTTGCTTTTTATCTATAATAAAGTCTTTCCTCATAACTGGAAGAGCAACTGTCTTTTTAATAGCGGTTAAGAAATCTCTATGTCCTTGAAAGAACTGAACATCTGTTAACACTGAAATCGCATCTGCACCGCCAACTTCATAACCCTTTGCTATCTTTATTGGATCAAACTGCTCTTTAATCACCCCTTTAGAAGGTGAAGCTTTTTTCACTTCAGCAATTAACCCTATCGAACGCTTCGGTGTTTGTAATGCTTCGTAAAGAGAATAATGAGGCACATCTACTTGCTCTGGTAACATCAAAGCTGCAATTTCCTCTTTTTTGATTTCAAGTATTTTCTTAAGCATGTTGCTGTTCCCCCTGCAATGTATGATAATGACGATTTACTATTCCAGATTGGATAGCCTCATCTACCAACGCAATGCCTTCCTGAATCGAAGCCACCCGTTTTGCCGCATAAAGAGCAGCTGCAGCATTAAGTGTAACAATTCCTGTAGCCGATTCGTTCGCTTCGCCTTTTAAAACGGCTTTGATTAATTGCGCACTTTCAGCTGGTGTATTTACTTGAATCTCCTCAAGCAATCCTCGTTTTAATCCGACATCTTCAGGAGAAATGGTGTAAGTCGTTTGTTCCTTCCCGTTCACCTCTATTACCTTTGATTCACTTGTGATCGACAGTTCATCAAGACCTTCTCCACCTGTTACCAACAACGTTCTTGTCGTCCCTAAACGCGATAATGTTTCGGCCATTTTTAGAGCAAATTGATGATCATAAACACCAATTAATTGATGCTGTGCATTAGCTGGATTCGCTAATGGCCCAAGTACATTGAATATCGTTCGAAATCCAATTTCTTTTCTCGGTGTAACAGCATGCTTCATCGATTGATGGTAAAGAGGTGCAAATAAGAAACATAGATTCGAATCAATTAAAGACTGTCTAGCTTCTTCCGTCGTATGTTGAATAGGGATTTGCAGCTCTTCTAATACATCAGCACTCCCACTTTTAGAAGAAACAGCTCTATTTCCATGCTTAGCCACAGGGACACCCATTCCTGAAAGAACAATGGCACAAGCTGTAGAGACATTAAATGTACTTAGGCCATCTCCACCTGTTCCACATGTATCTACTACGGATAGGTTTTCTGTTGGGATTCGGAGCGAGTGAGCTCGCATAGAGCGAGCAAATCCTGTCATCTCTTCGATGGTTTCTCCTCGAAACCGCATTATTGTAAGTAAGCTCGCAATCTGACTCGGTGTCGCTTGACCGTTCATAATTTCGTCCATGACCTGCTCTGCTTCTTGTTCTGACATGGTGTTCCCTTCCATACACGATCTAAGAATAGACTTAAACATAATGCGTGACCTCCTTATCACCAAACATTTTCTCGGCTAATTGTGCCGCACGAATCAGTGCTTTAGCTTTATTTTGAGTTTCTTCATATTCCTTCTCTGGAACGGAATCTGCTACAATTCCTGCACCAGCTTGAATGTACGCTTTCCCCTCTTGAATAACCATTGTTCGAATTGCTATACATGAATCAATATTTCCGTCATAGCCTAGATAACCGATCGCTCCAGCATAGACCCCTCTTTTAGTTGGTTCAAGCTCTTGCAAAATTTGCATCGCTCGAATCTTAGGCGCTCCTGACACAGTACCTGCTGGAAATGAAGCCATAAGTGCTTCTAAAGGCTTTGTTCCTTGACGGAGCCTGCCTGTCACTTTAGAAATAATGTGCATAACATGTGAGAATCTACCAACTTCTAATAAGGTAGGTGTTTCAACAGAACCATATTCAGCTATTCGGCCAACATCATTGCGAGCCAAGTCAACAAGCATATAATGTTCAGCTCTTTCTTTTTCGTCTGCAAGTAGCTCTTCTTCTAAGTCGAGGTCTTCTTTTTCGTCCTTACCTCGTTTTCTCGTACCGGCAATCGGGTGAATTTCCACGTGTCCATCTTGAACCTGTACGAGTCTCTCAGGTGAACTTCCAACTATCTCCATTTGTTCAAACTTCAAATAGAATAAATACGGAGAAGGATTCACCATCCGCAATACGCGGTACACATCAAGAGCTGAAGCTGAAATGTCCATTTCAAATCGCTGTGAAAGAACCGTTTGAAATACATCGCCTGCTCTGATGTATTCTTTAATTTTTTCAACATCTTTTAGGAATGCTTCTTTCTCGTAATTAGATGTCACACGTTCAAAGGGGACATCTTCATCTGTTTTAGGAACATTTTTTAACATTAGGCCAGTACTCGGTTTTTCTAATATCGAGGAAATGCGTTTTATTTCCGTCCTAGCACCATGATACGTATGCACTAACGATTCTTCCTCATTTGGTCTTACATGAACTAAAATCGATAGCTCCTTGCTAATATGATCATAGGCAATCAATGTTTGACAAAATAGAAAATGATAATGAGGTAAACGCTCTTCGACTTCTGTTACAAGCGCTGGTTCGATCGTTTCAATCGCGTCATAACCCATGTATCCTACTGCCCCACCACGAAACGGGATAGGAATATCAACCGGTTGAACATTTAAAAAAGTCATGGTTTCATCAAAAGCTTGTTGAAACGTTTTTGCTTCGATCACCAGTTCACGATTATTGGAATATGTGCGGTACACTAAATTTTCTTCAATTAATTCAAACATTGGATTTAAACCTATAAATGTGTATCTAGACCATGGGGATTGTTCATCCTTACTTTCAAGCAAGAACGAAACTTGATCTTGCAATTGATGAACAATTTGAACTGGCGTTAACCCATCAGCAAAAAAGCGTTGATAAACCGGAATGGTTTGATAGGTTTCAGCTGTTTTTTCAAATTCTAAAAATGTTGGGGTTATCATTTACAATCACTCCTTATTTGGGAATGAACAAAATGAGTGGGAGGGGGATGTACTTTTATACTTATAGTAAGATAAAACCTCCTAAACATATCTGTTTAGGAGGTGAATAGATAGACTTATCCCTCAACTAAACTCAGCTCTCCTCAACTCAATCTCATTCTCAACTCATCTCAATATTCTTACTTTTCTAACTAAGGCTCGAAGGAATTCTTTTTCCTTCATCTCATCTGCCCTCAGTCTACCTTTTTATTAATCGTTCGTCAAGGTTAAATCCGGTCTGAGTTTGATCGCATCTCGTAAGTATGCATGAGCAATTTGATCTTGTTTTATCTCAGTATTAACAGTAAGTAAGACACGTATACACAGGGGCAATCCACCAGAAACTGGTATTTCCTGTGCGCAAACAACGGGAACAAATGACCAACCCGGAAATTCTCTTAATACCTTGGCTGGAAAAGCAGCTGTAATATCTTCAGTTACCGTAAAGAGAACTTGTGCAACCGTATTTGGATCAATCTGATTTTGATCAATTAGTACTTGTATAAGTTCAGAAGATGCTTCTGTAATGTCTTTTTCAGTATTTGCTTCAATTGTAATTGCTCCGCGAATCCCTCTAACCAATCTTTTCAACCTCCATTCTTTCAACTAGTAATGTTTCAACTAGTGCGGGAGGAATATCGATCACTGTTGCTTCTTCTACTTTCTTCAAAAGAACCATCCTAATCGCCCCTGCCTCCGCTTTCTTATCTTGACGCATTTTTGCAAGAAGATGAGCTGGTTTACAACTTGATGGGATTTTTGTTTGAAACCCTATCTGATTTAGCCAACTCTCATATTTATTAACACTTAGATCGATCTGATACATTTCTTCACTAACTCTTAATGCGAAAATCATGCCGATTACGACCGCTTCTCCATGCGTCAGAACTCCATAACCAAGTTCAGATTCTAGAGCATGACCAAGTGTATGACCAAAGTTTAAAAAGGCACGATCTCCAGTCTCTCTCTCATCAGCCTTTACAATCTTTGCTTTTACCGTGATTGACTTTTCTAACATTGTATTTAATTGTTCGACAGGCAGCTGATCTATCCTCTTCAGTTCTTGTAACCATTTTAAAAAAGATTGATCGTGAATAAATCCATGTTTAATCACTTCAGCGAATCCAGAACGCCATTCCCTTACAGGCAATGAGTACAATGCTTCGGTGTCGTAAAAAACAGCTTCAGGCTGATGGAAGCTTCCAACCATATTTTTACCAAGAGGGTGATTAATAGCTACTTTTCCTCCAACACTACTATCATGCGCTAATAATGTTGTCGGAACCTGAACAAAACGAATCCCTCTCATATACGTTGCTGCAACAAATCCAGCAAGATCTCCAACAACTCCTCCACCTAAAGCAACAATTAGAGATTTTCTATCTAAAGAGCTTGTAAGTGCCTTAGTAAGCACTTGTTCATAGACAGCAATTGATTTGGACGCTTCACCACTTTTAATCACTTCAGTATAAACAGGAAGCTGATTGTGAAAAGTCGCTACAATATCCTTTAAATAAAGAGGAGCGACATGAGAATCCGTGATGACAAGAACCGAAGAAACTGGTTCTGTCAGCACACTTCTTATTTTTTCACCAATCAGATGGCGAATACCAGGCTCTATGTAAACAAGGTAGTCCTTCGATTTGGCTTCAATCTGAACTTGCTTCATTAAAAAGACCTCGCGTCATCCTGATGACGTTTCACATTTGCTTGAATCGTGCTCATTTGATCTTGACCAAACGTTTCTAAAAGCGCATTTGCCACTTCCCATGCTACAACAGCCTCAGCAACAACAGCGGCAGCAGGAACTGCACAACTATCAGAACGTTCAATACTCGCTTCAAACGGTTCTTTTGTTTCAATGTCAACACTTTGGAGTGGCTTATAAAGGGTTGGAATAGGTTTCATCACTCCACGAACAACAATCGGCATCCCCGTTGTCATTCCACCTTCGAAACCTCCTAAACGATTCGTTTTACGCGTATAGCCTTTTTCTTCGTCCCAAAGGATTTCATCATGAACCTGACTACCTGGTAAACGCGCAGCTTCAAATCCAATACCAATCTCGACACCTTTAAAGGCATTGATACTCATCACAGCAGCTGCTAATTTGGCATCGAGCTTCCTGTCATAATGGACATGACTCCCTAGTCCAATCGGTACATTCTCAATCACAACTTCGACAACGCCACCAATTGAATCTCCATCTTGCTTAGCTACATCGATCGCTTCAATCATTTTTGCACTTGCTTCTTCATCTAAACAACGAACTTGCGATGCTTCAGAACGCACTTGTAATTCTTCTACTGACTCATAAGAAACATTTTCTGCTCTTACACCGCCAATTTCAAGCACGTGTCCGCCAACCTTTATTCCAAATTGAGCAAGAATTTTTTTTGCAACTCCACCAGCCGCTACCCGTACCGTTGTTTCACGAGCTGATGAACGTTCAAGCACATTTCTCATATCACGATGACCATACTTGATCGCACCATTTAAATCAGCATGACCTGGACGTGGTCGTGTCAATTTGCGTTTTACTTCCTTTTCTTCGTCTTCGCCAATTGGTTCAGCTCCCATAACTTTTGTCCAATGAGTCCAGTCCTTATTTTCGACAACAAGAGCAATTGGTGCACCTGTTGTTTTCCCGTGACGCACGCCACTTAAAATTTGGACTTGATCTTTCTCAATTTGCATTCTTCTTCCACGTCCATAACCACCTTGACGACGTGCTAAATCGACATTAATATCTTCAGCAACCAACTCAAGTTGCGCAGGAACACCCTCTATAATCGTTGTTAATTGTGGTCCATGTGACTCTCCAGCTGTTAAATATCTCATCTCTCTACTCCTCCATTACAACTCATTCTCTTTACCGCTTTTATGCGTTAAATTATAACATGATTTTAAAACATTGTCTCGAAAAAGTTAGATAATTTAGTTATTAATTAAACATTGTAACAAATTCGGACAGTATAGTCTAAGAAAAAAGTTGAACCTTATCGTCTCTGATTCTAGAGTTACCAACCTTTCTTTAAAATAATTAGATTTTTTTATAGAAAAAAGTATCTTCAGTATTGAGTTGATATGTAGATGGATTAAAAATTTGTTCTGTACTACCAACAAACAATACACCGCCAGGACGTAAGGCGCGGCTGAACTTATGATACAATTCATGCTTTGCTTCTTCTGTAAAATAAATCATGACATTTCGACAAATGATTAAATCATATTGTTCTTCAAACCGGTCCGTTAATAAATTTTGCTGTATTTGGGCTTCCTTGTATAAAGATAAATCAATTGCCGTTTTCTTTTTTATACCTTCGATAAATTGTTGATAATCTTGACTCATATTGCTTACCCCTCAACATATCATAATAAGCTAATGATACGATGAAATAAACATAAATACCATCACAAATAAAGCTCGTCCAAAAAAATGGACGAGCTTACAAATGATAAACGCTTTCATTAAACCCACTTATTGACTGATTTCTCATAGTCACTTAGTTCTTCTTCTTTAAAGAAAATCGAGATTTCACGTTCTGCACTTTCAGGAGAATCCGAACCGTGAATTACATTCATTGCAACTTGAACACCTAAATCCCCACGGATTGTTCCTGGTGCAGCCTCTGCTGGGTTAGTTGTGCCCATCATCGTACGAGCTGTAGAAATAACATTTTCACCTTCCCATACCATAGCAAATACTGGTCCAGAAGTGATAAAACTAACAAGCTCACCGAAGAAAGGACGTTCTTTATGTTCTCCATAATGAGTTTCGGCTGTTTCTTTTGAAAGAGTTGTTAATTTAGCAGCCACTAATGTAAACCCTTTCTGTTCAAAACGTGAAACGATCTCTCCAACTAAATTACGCTGTACACCATCTGGCTTAATCATTAAATATGTACGTTCCATTTTCTCTATCTCTCCAATCAAATCATGTAATTAAAACCTTTATTAGTATAGCAAACAATCAAAGGAGTAACAACAACTCCTGAGGCTTTTTTCTTTGAAAACACAATCATTCCCAAAAAAGAGAAAAGAGAACTCATACAATCCCCTAAATTTTCCTAGTATTAGGGTCTCCTGAGGTCTCTTTTTATTAGAATTTACGTTTCCCTATATAAGCAGCAATTTCTCGTAAATACGTCTTTTCTTCAATATCAGGTAGCTTTTCTAAAGCTTCGTAAGCCTTTTTCAAGTATTGATCACTTATTGAGAGTGAATACTCAATTCCACCAGACTGATTAATCAATGTTAGAAGCTCCGTTAAATCAACATTTTCCGGAAATTTTGTCTCAAGAACCTCTTCAATCATTTTTTTAATCTGTGAATCATGGTGCATGGCATACAAGGCTGGTAATGTCACGTTACCTTGACGTAGATCTCCTCCTGCTGGCTTACCTAGTTGTTCTGCGGTACCAACGAAGTCAAGCACATCATCTGTAATCTGAAATGACATTCCGACATTATAACCAAATTGATACAAATTTCTTCGAGTTTTATAATCCGCATTAGCAGCTAACGCTCCTAGTTCACAACTAACCGCAATCAGTAAAGCTGTCTTTCGTTTAATTCTCCGTAAGTAAATCCTGAAATTTTGTCCCAAATTATATTGGTCTCTAATTTGCTCAATTTCTCCTAAACACATCTCAAGCATCGCATTCGATAAAATTTGATGAATTTGTGGATTATCAAAAAACGTGGTCGTCTCAATTGCTTTCCCAAAAATAAAATCTCCGGTATACATAGCGATCCGGTTATTCCATTGAGATTTTATCGTTTTTTTACCACGACGTAGCTCAGCATCATCAATAACATCATCATGTACGAGAGATCCCATATGAATTAATTCCAGTGGCACAGCAATACGCTTAAGTGCACTAATATCATACTGCCCAAATTTAGCAGCTAACAAAACTAATACAGGACGAATTCTTTTTCCTCCCGCTTTAAGTAATTGTATAGATGCCTCTTGTACTATGTCATTATCTGATCGAACTGATGCTTCAAGTTCTTTCTCAATAATTGTAATATCAGATTGAAATTGCATATAAATTTCTGCTAGTTTCATGTCGTCCACCTTATTTAATCAAGGCGATATCTCATCGCCGTTACTACGATCGTTGTATTTATTAGATCATTGATCCCCTATATTTGCAAGTTCTTATTTAACCACTCTGGCCGGATCCCAAATATTTAACGTTTTAACTTGATTCGAGAGATATCCCATTTGGTAAAGAAGTTCAAAATAGTAAGATAATCCTTTTTGTTCTTGTTCTCCAAAGTCATTGCAAAGGTTGTGAAAGTACTTGACCCAAAATGCCTTTTCTCCACCATGTGTTTTTAAAATGTCGTCAATCATTAACTGATATTGATTGGTTTCACTCATTCTTTTACTTTCAAGAAAAGAACGATAAACAGCTCCTAGTAAACTTGTATGTTCACTTAAAGTTTCGTTCCGAACAGCAAAGACAGCAAATGTCATTGGTAATCCTGTATGCTCGAACCACAAATCCCCTAAATCATAACAATGGTATGACCCGCCAACCTCACGTTTAGCTACTATGGCATCATCTCCAATAAGTAAACAGGCATCATGCTCAACTAGCATCGTCTTTAAATGAGGTCTCATCGTTGTATATGACAACTTCAATGAATAGAAATGCTCTAATATAATTTTTAAAAGGTGCACAGAAGATGCTGAACTACTTGTTAAAGCAATATTTGCTTCACCTAACTGTTGTAGAGGTTTCTTAGAAAATAAGAAAATAGAGCCAACCGGACCATACGAAGTAACCGATAAATTAGGCATCAACGTAAAACGATCCGCATTATCTGCATACGCAAATGATGAAATGCCACCAACGTCAATTTCCCCAGCTGACATTGCTTGATTTAACTGAGCAGGAACTTGCGGTACAAAAGAACAATTTTGCTCTTTTAACTTTTCACGGTCCAGATAATAGAAGAACGGTAAAATATTTGTATAAGAGATTTCTCCAATGATCACGCTCACTGCCCACCCCCCCATCTTGCAAACAATTTATGGTCAACTCCAAGACTGTCTAAAGCTTTCCCCACCAAAAAGTTTATAAGATCATCCATAGATTGTGGTTGATGATAAAAACCTGGCATCGCGGGCAATATTTTTGCTCCAACCTTTGAAACACGAAGCATATTTTCTAAATGAAGCTGATTTAATGGTGTTTCTCTAGGAACAAGAATTAACTTACGCTCTTCTTTGAGCATGACATCAGCCGTTCGCTCTATTAAATTACCTGATGCTCCAGTGGCAATTCCTGAAAGGGTTCCCATTGAACAAGGAATAATAATCATCCCATCATTTTGATAAGAGCCACTCGCAATCGGGGCACCATAATCATAAAGGTGATGAGTATAAAGCATCCCTTCATGTTGACCAAATAAATCTTCAATAACAGTGTCACGATCCGTTGTATCTAACAATAATTCTTCTTTAAATACACGCCAAGCAGCCTCAGTTAGAATAAGATGGACTTTATATGATTGCCTTAAAAGCTCTTGTACAAGACGCACTCCATAAATGGCACCACTCGCACCCGTTATTCCTACTATGTATACCCCTTTAGATTTTTCACTCATATAAGTATATCTCCAATCGCAAAAATGAACATCACAAGGCTGAGTATGCCATTCATCGTAAAGAAAGCCACATCCAATTTAGATAAATCATATTCCGAAACAAGTGAATGCTCATAAACCATAATCGCACCTGCAATCATCACACCAATAAAATAGATCCATCCAAGCGGTGTGATGAAAAACAAACTAACAAACGATAAAAAGCTGATTACATGCAGAAAACGAGCAATCTTCAATGCTCGTCCAATTCCAAACCTACTCGGAATTGAATACAAGTTATTTTCTCGATCATAATCAGCGTCTTGAGTCGCATAAATCACATCAAAGCCTGCTGTCCATAAAGCAACAGCAAGAAACAGCAGAAACGCTTCCCATGTTAATGTTCCTGTTACACCAACCCACCCCCCAAGTGGAGCAATGGCAATGGTTACACCTAAGATAAGATGACAAGCCCATGTAAACCGTTTTGTATAAGAATAAATAACAAGAAAAAAGACCGCCAGCGGTAGCAAATAAACGGCTAACATATTCAGTTGAAAAGCTGCATAAAAAAGAAGGGCAAATGAAACAATGATAAACAAAAGAACTTCCAACTTCGATACTAAACCGGCTGGAATCGCTCTAGTTGCTGTTCGAGGGTTGTGTTTATCAATTTGTTCATCGATCACTCGATTTAATGACATAGCTGCACTTCTTGCCCCGACCATCGCTAGAGTAATCCAAACCCACTGGGAGATGGAAGGGAACTGTCCATTAATAATAAAAGCTCCTAAGATGGCGCCAAAATAAGCAAACGGCAAGGCAAATACCGTATGTTCAAATTTAATCATTTCTAAGATGATTTTTATTTTCCTAATCACGTTATCTGCCCCAATTCTATTTCCTTTTTACCAATGTGCATGGCAGCTACCCCACCTGAGTAACTTTTTACTTCAACATTACTTAATCCTGCTTCTCTGAACATGCTAGCTAACTTTTCTCGATTTGGAAAAGACATAGTTGATTCCTGCAACCAAGAATATTCGTCATAACTCTTTGCAAAGAACTTTCCAAATATCGGCATAATTTGACTGAAGTAAAAAAAGTAAAGCTGTTTAAAAACGGGAATCGTCGGCTGGGATGTTTCTAAGCATACGACACTACCCCCTGGTTTCGTAACCCGATACATTTCTCGCAATACTTGCTTATAATTAGGTACGTTCCTTAAGCCAAAACCAATCGTAACAAAGTCAAAACTATTATCGTCATATGGAAGCTCCATTGCATTTCCATGCGTTAAATGAATTTGAGTCAAGTTTTGTTCTTTTACTTTTTTTTGACCCACCTTTAACATATTTTTGCTGAAATCTAAACCCTCTACCCTACCCTCTTTACCCACTGCTTCGGCAAGAGCTATCGTCCAATCAGCCGTACCACAGCATACATCAAGTGCATGGTTTCCAATTTGTACATTCATTTTTTTCATTGTGTCTTTACGCCATGCTTTGTGACGCTGAAAACTAATAACGGAATTCATAACATCATATTTTTTATAAATAGATTCAAAAACTTGATGAACTCGCTCTTCTTTCGATTGTGTCATCTTGCTCACCCTTCTTCTGATACGATCTCGTGTAACGACGTACGACCGATCAATTCATCAACATGTTCTATAACAAATTTCTCAAACGAATTCAATGCTTTACTATTTAAGAGCAACCGATCTTTTACGTCCTCTACCCTCTTATCAATGCACTGCAATTCATTTCCAGTTCCATTAAATTCTCTAATAATGGCTTGGATAATCGGTGTTGTTCTCCCTTCAATCCACTCTACTTTTTCTTCTAAAAGACGTTTTAAATAAAAGAAATCTTTTATCACATTTTTCCAATCTGTTTGTTCAAAGTAATCAGCCATGTTTTGCATCAAAACCGATTCAATTTGAGAAGCGTTTAACTGTATTTCTTCATAAGAAAGTTCACTAGAATCACAAAGATTCAATTTGTACTCGTTAATTTCTTGTATGGATTGACTAAATACTCTGATCATTGGTATTTGTTGCTTTTCTGCCAATAAATAGTAATGAAGACTGACATAATAATCACCAGCCAAAACAGTCAGTTGCCTATTTTTACGCAATCGATCCGAATTAATAGGATCAAGGGAGACCTCATCGTGAACATCAAGACCAGCTTGAAGTAATAACGCTGAAATCGTAAACATTTTAGCCTCTTTAGTTGAAAGCCTTTTTTGCATCATTGCATACAAAAAACGAACCTTATCATCATCTAAATCCGGTTCTTGAACATATGACTGTAAATATAGATGCTTGGTTAAGCTATAGAAGCTTTTTTTGATTTCTTTTACTTTGTCATCAAACTGACTCATACTCACCATTAAAAATCCCCCAAATTCCGTCCATCGTTGTTGTAATCACTTTTATATCGCAACTATTATACCATAGGTTTTTACCTACGAGAAAATGAAACTAGATTAACTGTCTTTTATTCTAATCTTATTCTTCTGTATCCATCGTGCCATGACTTGTTTGTATAATCGCTTTACCTCTAATTTTTACAGCTGATGTATGTTCTGTAAACTGCGCGATCATGACCTCGCCTTTATCCAGTTTTTCAGAATGATGAAAGCGAGTATCGGAACCACGGGTAAGCCCAATTACATTTACACCGTTTTCCTTTGCTTTAATAACAAAAAATTCATTTTGATTGCTCATCTCAACTCTCCTATTCAATAGTTCTCCACAGATAATTCCACTTTGTTCATTTTAACATGAAAAAGACTTTTTCGCTTCCGTTCAGAAAATTTCCTAATCAAATCCCCATTACACGTTAAAATCTTAGCATAAACATTGCTTATAAGGCAAAAAGAACCCCCTAACCGAAGGGGATTCTTAAAACGTTACATGAAGATTATAAGTCTATAGGATTAAAGGATAATCGCAATAAGCCCACCAGAACCTTCATTTATAATTCTTTCTAGTGTTTCTTTCAACTTGTAACGAGCATTTTCTGGCATTAGAGATAGCTTAGCTGAAATTCCTTCGCGAACAATCGAATTAAGCGAGCGACCGAAAATATCGGAATTCCAGATAGAAAGTGGATTCTCTTCAAAGTCTTGCATTAGATAACGAACAAGTTCTTCACTTTGTTTCTCTGTACCAATAATTGGAGCAAATTCAGACTCAACATCTACTTTAATCATATGAATAGATGGTGCTACAGCCTTCAACCTAACACCAAAACGTGATCCTTGGCGAATAATTTCTGGTTCATCTAAGCTCATATCAGACAAAGCTGGAGCTGCAATTCCGTAACCCGTTTGCTTTACCATTTTAAGCGCGTCAGCCACTTGATCATACTCTTCCTTCGCGTGAGCAAAGTCTTGCATTAATTGAAGAAGATGGTCTTTTCCTCTAATTTCCACCCCAACTACTTCTTTTAACACTTGGTCGTATAAGTCATCTGGAGCGTAAAGGTCAATTTCAGCAATCCCCTGACCCATTTCAATACCAGCTAGCCTGGCGTCATCAATAAATTCATATTCTGTAAATTGTCCAACAACACGATCGACATCACGAAGGCGTTTTATATCCTTAACTGTTTCGCGAACAGATTCTTCATAACTTTGACGTAACCAGTGATCTTCTCTAAGTACCATGACCCAGCTTGGGAGATTCACATTTACTTCATGAACTGGGAATTCATATAACACTTCGCGAAGAACATTATTAATATCTTGATCTGTCATACTCTCGATACTCATGGATAAACAAGGAATGTCATAATCCTCGGCTAACTGTGCACGTAATGCCTCTGTATCAGGATGATGAGGACGGACACTGTTAACCACCATAATAAATGGTTTACCCACTTCCTTTAATTCCTCAACAACACGAGCTTCTGATTCTAAGTAATCATGACGTGGAATTTCTCCAATTGATCCGTCTGTTGTAACAACAACACCTAAAGTAGAATGTTCCTGAATGACCTTCCGTGTTCCAATTTCAGCTGCTTCTTGAAATGGAATTGGTTCCTCATACCAAGGTGTATTAATCATTCGAGGGCCGTGTTCATCCTCGTATCCTTTAGCTCCTGGAACCGCATACCCAACGCAATCAACTAAACGGATATTTACATCAAGCCCCTCATCGACATGTATAGAAATCGCCTGATTCGGAACAAATTTCGGTTCCGTTGTCATAATTGTCCTTCCAGCTGCACTTTGTGGCAACTCGTCCTGAGCGCGAGCTTTTTCAGATTCATTAGCAATATTCGGGAGAACGACTAGCTCCATAAATTTTTTGATGAATGTCGACTTCCCTGTACGAACTGCACCTACTACCCCAAGATAAATATCGCCGCCTGTGCGTTCAGCAATATCTTTAAAAATATCAATCTTTTCCACGTGATCCCCTCCCGATCGAGTAAAAATTTGAGATTCAACTTCTTCCGGTAAACCTTTGACACTATCATATCTATGATGTTGTCCAAAGTTTATGACAACTGTTCTTGAAAGAAAGTAAGATCTCGTTTTTGGGCTACCGAGAAGGGGAGTTAAAAAATGCCCCTTCCTCTGATATGTATATCAACAAGGTAGGGGCATTAGACCATAAACATCAAAGAATTCTATTATTTTTTTCTTAAATCCATTGAATAAGTTGGTTCTCCATTTTCATCAACCACATATGGAACACTTCGAACGGGTACAAATGGCGCATGTTCGAACAAGAGCGGTCGAATATCTTCGCCTTCTTTAAATTGATGCTCATGTTGCTGGAGCATCATATTTAAATCGATTCGGTAATCAATAATGATTTCTCCATCATTTGTTAATAATAAGGGGAGCCATGTATCATGATAAGGACTCCTAACATGAGGAGCTTCCTTGTAATTTAGAGCTTCATGATCAAGCTGAAAAAGACCAACATCAAGCATTTCCTTAATTGGTGCAAAACGATGTTGCCCCATATATTCATTCAATCGCTGCTGTAGTTGTCTAATTTCCCCTTGAGAGGTCAAATCAATCACCTTCACTTCAGGAGAATCTTCAACGTTTACAAGCACATATTGAAAAACGCCTCCATTTTCAAATGCGGTACCCGGAGGTTGTTGTAAATACTTTGGTAAGAGTTGATTGAAGTCTACTACATAACGCTGATACAATGGCGTACTTTCATCAAAAGTCCGAATAGGTAAAACACCAGTATCTGATTGAAAACGTTCAATGGCGTGTTGAACAGACTCCAATTGATCAGGATAAGCTATTCGATTCTCTGCCCTTTGATCATCTGGATACATACATCCACTTAGTAAAAAGAAAATCAAAGCTATACTAATTAAAACAAGACGGTTCATACGGTTACTCTCAACTCCTTACTTATTATTACATTGTAGCTGTCGGCCCACCTAAAACAATAAGAAAGACAATGATTCCAGAAACAAGTAGACACATAAATGAAAAGGCTAATACCATCTTTTGTACCCACCCTTTAAGTTTTTCTCGGCTAAAGATAGCAGCCCCTGCTGAAACAAACATTAATATAAGAGCAAATAATGAGATCCACATATTTAACATCGCTTGTGACACGATTATCATCCTCCATTTAACTTTTTCCATGACACATTATAGCACAGCTTGTCCAAAAAGTCGGTGTCAGGTTCTAGTCAATTTAGTTATATCCAGTCCCACTCTTTTAATGGTTTACAATTACTCTTTATTCGGATGCTCTTTAGTCTTAAAGAAGCGACCTTAAAAACTCAAAAAAAAAGAATAGAGAAGTGGGGGCACACTTCTCTATTCTTGACGAAACCCTTCGTCTAACACAGCCCTATTGTAATGTTCGTTCTTTACAAGTATATGCATAAACCACGTAAGTGTTTGTGGTTTTAGCCTACACAGCGTTATTTTTTATTGAACATTTTGGCAAGTGAAGCAAAGTCCATTGGCATGTTGTTTTTCGTGATCGCCTCAACAATCTGATCTTCTTTTTCTTTTGAAACAGGTTTATTGGCAAGTTTAGCTACTTGTGCAATTAGTTGCCTGACAGCAGCTTCATCTTGAAGGTTTGTATTACTAACTGAACTAGCTAACTTGAGTAATTCATCAGGTTTTACATTGGCCTTCTTTTGAATTTGATCCATGAAAGATGAGTCATTATTTTGAACCATTGATGTGCCCTCCCTCATTCTAATATCACGATATCATATGCGTGAGAAGAAAGACGGTGCACCGTAATTCAAAATTCGTTAAAACTGAACTTATTTATATTCAATAAAATTCGTAGATACCTGCTCGACCTCATGTTTTTTGACACGCCCCATTAATTGTTCTGTTGCTTGCTTCGGAGACAGGCCTTCAAACAACACCGCATATAGAGAACTAGTAATCGGCATATCCACATTCATTTTAATCGCTAATTCATGAGCGGCTTTCGTCGTCCGTATTCCCTCTACAACCATTCCCATAGAAGCTAAAACGTCATCCAAGGATTTACCTTCACCTATCATCCTACCAGCTCTATAGTTACGTGAATGGATACTTGTACAAGTAACAATCAAATCACCTAATCCAGAGAGACCAGCAAACGTTAACGGGTTTGCTCCAAGCTTGATACCCATCCTAGTTATTTCTGCTAGGCCACGAGTCATTATGGCAGCTTTGGTATTATCACCTAGTCCGAGTCCATTCGTTAATCCACAAACTAACGCAATGCTATTTTTTAAAGCTCCTCCAATTTCGACACCAACTAAATCGGAATTCGTATATACCCGAAAATGTTTATTTATAAACAAGTCCTGCGCAAGCTCAGAAGCCTCATAACTTTCTGAAGAAACCGTTACCGTCGTAGGTTGACGAAGGCTTACTTCCTCTGCATGACTAGGACCGGAAAGAACAACAACATCTATAAGCAACTGAGAAGAAGAAAATTCCTCTACAATCATTTCAGAGACTCGTTTGTGTGTCCCCGGCTCAATTCCTTTACTTGCGTGAATAATCGTAATCGGTTGAGATAGAACCTTAGTCATTTGTTGTACCGTTTCTCTAATTGCCTTAGTTGGTACAACCAAAACTACGATTTCAACGGCATCCAAAGCTTTCGATAAATCTGTAAAACCGATGATTCGTTCTGATAGCATTATATTCGGTAGGTACTTGGAATTTGTGTGATATTGGTTAATTTCATCTACTTGCTCTGACCTTCTCGCCCATAAATGGACATTGTGATGGTTATCTGCTAAAACTATGGATAAAGCTGTTCCCCAGCTTCCTGCTCCAATAACAGCAATGTTTTTCAATTAGATCACTCCTTACGCTCCACCTGTGACTTTTTTCCTAATTTACTCTCCGTTCCAGTTAACAAGCGACTAATATTTCCTCTATGCCGCCACAGAGAAAGTAACGCAACGACTCCAGCTAAATAAAGATAGACAACTGGATAGTCATAATAGTTATAAAGAAAAAAGGAAAATACAGGTGTTAGTACAGCGAACAATAAGGAACCAAGTGACACATATTTTGTGGCAACAATACTAAAAATAGCGACAATTCCTGCCCACAAAGCAGGGAAAAACAAAAGAGAAGCTAAAACACCAATGGTGGTTGCCACTCCTTTACCCCCACGAAAACCATAATACACCGGCCAATTATGACCAAAGATTGCTGCTAATCCTGCCAAAGCTGGAAATAATCCAGAATCATCTGGCGCAACCCAAGCAGCTACAATAACAGCTACAATGCCTTTTAAAACATCCAAAGCTAAAACAGAAATAGCTGGTCCAATTCCTAACACTCTTAATGTATTAGTCGCTCCTGCATTTCCACTACCATGTTGCCGAATATCAACCTTTTTAATTTTCTTAGCAATAATGTAGCTAAAACTTAATGAACCTAAAAGGTAACCAAATAAAACAGTAAAAATGAGTGCAATGATCATAAAACTTCCCCCATTTCACTTCTCCCCTAAACGTTTTTCTTTCTAGCAAAAATTTTAATTGGGGTTCCCTCGAATTCAAATGTGGCACGTAATCGATTTTCTAAAAAGCGCTCATACGAAAAGTGCATTAACTCTGGCTCATTTACAAAGAACACAAATGTCGGGGGTTCTACAGCTACTTGAGTGACATAATTAATTTTTAACCGTTTTCCTTTATCCGTAGGTGTTGGGTTCATTGCAACAGCATCCATGATCATATCATTTAAAACATTCGTAGCGACACGGAGATGATGATTTTCTGAAACCTTTTTCACCATTGGCAATACATGTTGTAAACGTTGCTTTGTTTTCGCGGAGACAAACAAGATCGGAGCATACGTTAAAAATAATAATTCTTCTCTTAATTTCGTCTCGAAATTCTTCATCGTTTTATCATCTTTTTCAACTGCATCCCATTTATTGACTACGATGATGACAGCACGACCAGCTTCATGAGCATATCCCGCAATTTTCTTATCCTGCTCAATTAATCCTTCTTCAATGTTTATCACAACTAGAACCACATTTGAACGTTCTATAGCCTTGAGAGACCTGAGAACACTATACTTCTCTGTCGCTTCATATACTTTTCCACGCTTTCTCATTCCAGCTGTATCAATAAGAACGTAATCCTGATCGTCTCTTGAAAACGGTGTATCAATTGCATCTCGAGTTGTGCCAGGAATGTCACTAACGATGACACGCTCTTCTCCAAGCATCGCATTAACTAGTGACGATTTCCCCACATTTGGTCTTCCGATCAATGCTATACGAATCGTGTCTTCATCATACGGATCTTCTTCTTCGTCAGGAAAATGTTTAATCACTTGATCAAGTAAATCACCAAGGCCTAATCCATGAGAACCAGAAATTGGATATGGCGTGTCCATGCCTAAAGAATAAAATTCATATAGTTCTTCCTGCATCTCCGGATTATCAATTTTATTAACACCTAGAACAACTGGTTTGTCTGAGCGAAATAAAATTTTAGCAACTTCCTGATCAGCACTCGTAATCCCTTCACGACCATTAACAATAAATACAATCACATCAGCTTCTTTAATAGCCAATTCTGCTTGTGCACGCATTTGAATGAGTAACGGCTCATCACCTAATTGAATACCACCCGTGTCAATTAAATTGAATTCACGGTTCAACCATTCACCTTTACTATAAATACGATCACGTGTTACCCCTGGCATATCTTCGACAATGGCAACTCGTTCTCCTACTATGCGGTTGAAAATTGTTGACTTCCCTACATTAGGACGTCCGACTATTGCTACAACAGGCTTTGTCATCACGTCACAACCTTTCTTTTTCATATGTAAAATCATCCATTTTTCAATGTAACTTAATTATCTTACTTGATTTCTTGGCACTTGTCGATGTTTTCTCAGAACAACTTGGTTTCTTAGTTAAGAACTATGTTTCAATACCCTTTGTTTTGGATCAGCAATAAGAAGGTTTGCTATCCAACTAGAAATTTGTTGGATCATCCAAACAACTGAAAACAATAAACTTACAATGGCAACGATATCAAAAAAATAAAGGTCGCCAATTGCTTGTTCTATTCTCATATGGCGACTGAGTACCATGCTTGATAACAGTTCTCCTTGAACAAGACCTAAAAACGCAACGTATAGCCGCTCTTTAAAAGTGTGAAAAAGGAAAAAAGCGATAATAGTAGTTAGACAAGATGCCATCCATCTACTATCTGCGTATTCAATAACAGGATCAAAAATGAGAAGCATTTGAAAACCACCATGCGCTGCTGCAATCGTTATTGATACAATAAACATGTGTGCAAGACGTGCAATTTTATAAGTCTTCATATACCAACACAAATAAATAAAGAATAAAATAAAGGCCAGATGAATATGGACTTGTCCGATTTGAAAGGAGATGGGAAGGACAATTAACAAGGCAAGAATAAGAATCGCGCTTGAAACTCTCTCTTTCGTCTTAGACCAAAAAAAACTAATGATTGCCCATAGTCCCCAACCAAACCAATATACAAAAACACCTTCCATTTCATATCACCTCTTTTAATCCTTTATTATAAGTATCGACTAAGGTCTCAATTTCTAACCATTGAAATACATAAACATTAACCTTTGATGGAACATTAAATCAGAACATTCGATAGAAAATTAATAAGGAGGGATAGAAATGGGAAAAGATCGTCAAGAGCGTAAATTAAAAAAATCAGATCAAGTTGAATCTGATCGTGATCAAAGTTTAGAATATCGAGGAGCTGCAAAGTTACAAGGCCCTGAGGAAGCTAGAAAACAGCAACGACCATAAAAATCAACAAACAATTATAAAGGAGGCGATTTCTTTAGAATTCGCCTCCTTTACAAGAAATCATTAACGTTGACTAAATCCACTTATATCTAATCCACGTTGAGAAGCCCAATGAAAGGTATTACCCGAAATGACAATTGGTACTTGTCCCAGTTGTTGTGGATTATTCAGTTGAAGTGCTGTGAGGATCATCTTCAAGTCTCGTTTAAGCTCTGTTATTTCTACTATTAGGGCTTCTTGACCTTGTTCTACTAAAATCTTTAAAAAGTGACCAGCAAAGCCACCTGCACAAGCACCTAATGACATTGCTTTAGCGAGGTCTAGGGCCGTTTGTAATCCACCTGACGCTAATACTTTAACTGGCGTTTTTGCATCAAATGCTTCTAGAAGAGAACAAGTCGTCGTTATACCCCACTCATCAAAAAAATCTAACTGACGTTGTCGACGTCCATTTTCAATTTTCGAGAAATTCGTTCCGCCAAAACCGCCAATATCCACTGCCGCTACTCCAACTGAAGCGAGTTTTTGAACGGTTACTTTACTCATTCCATAACCAACCTCTTTAACGATGACAGGCACTTCTAATTCACGAACAAGAGTCTCGATTCGACTTAGTGTATTCGTAAAATCTCGATCTCCCTCAGGCATCACAAGCTCTTGGATGACGTTCACATGCAGCTGAAATGCATCAGCTTCAAGCATATCAACCGCTTTCTTTGCTTGATCAATAGTTGCCTCACTTCCTAAATTCGCAAAAATAATTCCCTTTGAATGAATATGACGAACAATCTCATAACTTGATCGTTGTTCCTCATCTCGAAGCGCCGCCATTTGTGAACCTACGGCCATTCCAATATCTGTTTCACTGGCTACCTCTGCAAGTTGCTTATTAATTTCTTTTGTTCGTTCTCCACCACCACCAGTCATGGCATTGATGAAAATCGGCGAACTTAATGTAAGTTCGCCGATTTTTGATGTGAGACTAACATCACTAAAGTTAATTTCAGGTATGCTATTGTGTACAAATGTAAGATCCTGAAACCCATGTGATTTTGCTTGACCGATTAAAAGAGCATGATTAATATGATCTAGCTTCCGAGCCGATCTGTCCACATCTCATCACCTTGTTATCATTAGTTTTTATATTTCTTTAATTGATCGCCAATCAAATCACTAAGTGAAAAACCACCTTGATCATCTTGTTTTGACGATTCGTAAGCTTGGTAATCTTCATCTGAAGTATCTTCTTTTTCAAGCAAATCACGGATACTTAATGAAATACGTTTCTCCTTAATATTCACATCGAGTACTTTCACTTGAACAGTCTCTCCCTCTGAAAGCACTTCAGAAGGTGTACCAATATGTCGGTTAGCAAGTTGCGAAATATGAACTAACCCTTCAACACCAGGAGCTAATTCAACAAAAGCTCCGAAAGTAACTAACCTTCTAACAGTTCCTTCTAATACATCACCAGGAGAAACACGTCCTGAGAAACTTTCCCACGGTCCAGGTTGAGTATCCTTAATCGATAAAGACACACGTTCACTGTCTTGATCAACTGAAAGAATTTTCACCTTGATGGTTTCGCCTTCTTTTACGACATCAGATGTTTTGTCTACTCGATGATGTGCAAGTTGAGAAATATGTACTAAACCATCGACTCCACCAACATCAATAAAAGCTCCAAAATCCGTTAATCGTTGAACTTTACCTTCTACGATATCGCCAGCTTTAAGTGAGTGAAGAACTGTACGTTTCTTATCTTCTAATTCTTCATCTAGGACCGCACGTTGAGAAAGAATTAATTTATTATTATCTTGGTCAATTTCAGCCACTTTTAATCGAAGTGTTTTCCCTTTATAATCAGAAAAATCTTCAACAAAATGTCGTTCGACTAAAGAAGCTGGAATAAATCCTCTTACACCTAAGTCGACAACCAACCCACCTTTAACTACATCCGCAACTTCCACTTCGAGAATTTGCCCAGATTCATAAGCTTGCTGAAGTTCGTCCCATGCTTTCTCTGCTTGCACAGCACGCTTTGAAAGGATAAGCTCATCGTTCTCTACCTTGAGAACTTTTAATTCTAGCTCATCGTCAACTGAAAGAACATCGCTTACTTTTTCAACATGCAAGCTAGATAATTCACTTATCGGGACAACCCCATCTACCTTGAATCCTACATCTACAAATGCTTGTTTATCTTCTACTTTCGACACTTTCCCTGTAACAATTTCCCCTACAGAAAATGATTTCATTTTTGTCACTTCGCTGTTCATTTCTTCGACCATTGACTTTTGCCTCCTTCAAGCCCGCAGTTAATATGCGGTCAACTTACTATTATTTTAACGAACTTTTACAGATAGCAAAAGTTCATTCATACCTTTTTAATTAGTTAGAATGGCTTTCGATTAACAATCGAATCTCATTCATAATAACCTCAGTTGCTACTTCTGCTGTTACTTTTTCTTCTCTTAATTTAGTAAAATCAATCGGGGTTCCGTAGACGAGTTTTAATGTCTTAGAACGTTTATAAGGTCCAATAATTGCACATGGGATTACTACTGCATCTGTTCGAAGAGCAAAGAATCCGGCTCCCGATAAACCTTTTTGTAGTTTCCCATCTTTACTCCTTGTTCCTTCAGGAAATAAGCCGAGCAATTGTCCCTCTTTTAATAGCTTTAAAGCTGTCCGAAGAGCTTGTTTATCACTCATACCTCGGCGAACGGGAAAAGCACCTAATTTAGGTAATAGCTGTTTTAAAACCGGTTTTTCGAATAATTCATGCTTCGCCATATAGTGTACTTGGCGCTTTATGAAAGCACCGAGCAGTGGTGGATCAAAATTATGAATATGGTTACAACAAAGAATCGTTCCCCCAGTGCTTGGAATATGTTCCTTTCCAATTACCTCTACTTTATATGAAGCTGAGAGAAACATTCTACAAACATTTCGACCAAAATGATAAATACCCATTTACATTGCTCTCTCCTTTGCTAATTCGATAATTAATTCAGCCACTTCAGGGATTGATAGCGTTGTTGAATCAATTTCTACTGCATCATCAGCTTTTTTTAAAGGAGCAAACTCACGTGTGGAATCAAGTTCATCACGACGAGCAATATCATCTTTCAACTGGTCTAAATTAGAATCAATTCCTTTTTCTTGCTGTTCTTCAAAACGACGTCTAGCACGCTCTTCGACAGAAGCTGTTAGAAAAACTTTTAATTTAGCATCAGGTAAGACAAATGTACCAATGTCTCTACCATCAAGCACAGCTTGCCCGTTTCCGGCTAACTTTCTTTGTCTTTCTACCATTTCAACCCGAACTAACTCGTGACTTGAAACGAGTGATACATTGGACGTGACGTCTTTTGTCCGAATAGCGTCCGTAACATCCTCTTCATTGATAAAAACTCGAACACCACTTTTTTCATGCTTAAGAATAATGGTTATTTTACTTAGTAATTTAAAAAGAGACTGTCCATTAGTCAGGTCTATTGCGTCCCTTAAAGCTGCATAGGTTAGCGCACGATACATCGCACCCGTGTCAATATAAAGAAACGAAAGTTGTTCAGCAACTAATTTAGCAACTGTACTTTTCCCTGCTCCTGCAGGACCATCAATTGCAATATTCATCTTCTTGTTCATTTACATATGCACCTCATAACACAAACAATTGAAAGTGTTTTCAATTGGTCAATCATTCCAATTGTTCTCATGATTATTTTATCATACAATGACCACTCGGTCTAACGAAAGCTTTCGATCTGTCAGATATTTCCGAAATTAAGCTTCGTTTTTTCTACGTAGCGCCAATTGCCGTTCAAAACAGAAGCGGATTATTTTTTGTTGATCTCGTTCGTCTACATCCAAAAATTGCAAGGAAGCTCGAAGCCTTGCATCTGGCCTTGGTTGAAAGACTCGAACAATTTTGCAGTACGCTTTTACATACATGATATCTCCGGATTGCATATGTAGTATAAGCCATACATTTAGTTCCCCAGCCTCAGGTAAAGATTGATCTTGTGGAATAAGTATGGCACAACCCCCCCCACTTAAATCCAGAGTAATCGATCTAAACGGAGCAAATCCCTTTTCAATAGGATAAATAGCTGCGTCTACTGAAGTTTCAACTCGAACATAGTTTCGACGCTGAATTCGCATGTATTTATCTTTTCCTGGGTCCTTCAGAAGAAGTACAGGAATATTACCTTTTCTTCTCCCAATAATTTCCGTGTCAAATGCATATACCGCATCATCTACAACAAATGAAGCTCGAAACTCTGTTCCATCAAAGAAAAAACTAGGTTTATTCGTTTCCTCTTTAATGGGATAATCAATAACGTAAATAGAGTCTGTTCGATCAACTAACCTGCAACGAAAACGAGTTTTCTTCTTCTCAAACTCTTTTATTTCCTCTAATTCTAAGAAGATTGTAGTACCAATAGTAATCAAACTTCTTACTCCTTCCAAGCCTTTTCTAAAGAGACTGTTTTAAGAAAGTTATTAACCTATTTCCAAAAATGTTTTTCCGATTTTAGCTAAATAAAATCATCTATACGAGTGCCGTTAACCCATTACGCTACTCTATTGGAACAAATTTTTATTATGTACACTTACTATCTATTATCGCATGAAAAGTAAAAAAAAAGAAGAAGCATCTCCCGCTTCTTCTTTTCATCCTTATGTGAAATCATAGACTGGTTCTGAATTATTTAACCGTTCTACCTTTTCTTCTTCTCCATCTTCAGCATTAATAAAGATACGATACGTGTTATCATTAATTACACCAAAGAATTCATAGCAAAGTACTTCTTCACCTAGATCATTTTCTATTACTGCGATGTGATCTTCCATTACTTCTAAACGAGGATTTAAACGTTTTTTAGCCTCATCACTTGTAAGTTTAGGTTCTGGAATATTGCGTTCTTTATGATTAATTAAATAAGCTTTCGCTTCATAACCTAAGACATCCCCATCATCTAAGGCTATCTCTAATGAAATCAAATCATTATAAATTCGTACATTATCCTCAAGATGAACAAATTCTAGTAACGCAATTGAATCATATTGCTTGCTGTCAATTAATTGCATATCTTCTTTTCCTTGTTTCTTTAGAAACGCTTTCGCTATTTCTACAGCTTCGTTTAAACTCATCTTTTGTTCATCAATTTGTCGATCTTGTAAAAACCAAATCGGTTCCCCACCATTAACGCTAACGTCCATGTAATAATTAGTCTCATGGTCAGGATCATCAATAACAACTGTATAAGCAGGGTAAGCTAAACCATTACCCGTCTCTGAAACATGCACATTTGCTTGCTTACCAACTTCTAAATAGTCACGAGCAATTTTTTCAACTTCTTCTTTAGAAACAGGTTTGCCATCTAAGGCTTCTTTTAATTCGCCATTTATATCATCAATCGCTGCTAACCCTGCTCCCCATTCTGTTTCACTATAACCTTTAATCGATTTATTCATTACCTCTAAATTATTAACTATCATGTTATCAAGAGGCTCCTTCGATGCGGCCATTTCCGCCTCAATATCAACCCATTGATCGCCATTTGCAAGCATCATAGACTGTGACTTACGTACTTCTTCTCTAATCTCCTGTGAATATCCGTAAAGTTTTTGTAACGTTTCATATTCTTGATCAGTTAGCGGCTCTTTTTCAAGATCACGAATCGATGTCCGATAACTAAAACGACCTAATTTGAATAAAAACTCTTCTGTTTTTCCAAGATCAACAGAACTTAATGGAAGTTGCCCAATGCTCTCTTGCGCCAAACTAACTACCCGCCAAACATCAGCTAGAGCTGGCGTTAATTGTCGACGTGTGTTCATCGCAAGAGTTGCACCTAATTGGTCTTCAATTAAGTCGATATGATAAGCAAGTTCATGAAAAGCACGCTGATAATTGTTTTCTGCCGTAATTTTAAGCACTTGCTTTTCTTCACGTTCTTGGAAACCCCATATACCAATGGCCACTACAGCAATCGCTAATAGTCCAATCACAAAATTTCGTACCATAACTAATCACCTCCAATAATTTAATGACAGAAAATATGCTTTCCGATTTTTTTAATTTGTGGTCTTGACCAAATCCACCCAGATGTGGCTGTATCAGGATTAAAGTAATAAATAGCGTTTCCAGTTGGATCTTGTCCATTGATAGCATCAAGAACAGCTCGGCGTGATGTTTCATTAGGTGTCATATAAATTTGACCATCAGCAACGGCTGTAAAAGCTCGCGGTTCGAAAATAACACCAGATACTGTATTAGGAAATGTTGGACTATTAACACGGTTAATAATAACTGCAGCTACAGCTACCTGCCCTACATACGATTCTCCACGCGCTTCACCATATACAGCCTGCGCCATGATTTGAATATCATTTTCTGAATACCCTGGAGGAACATTTGTTGCCTTTTGAATATTTACATCGTTATTTCCCTCTTCAGGTTCCTCCGGGTAAGGTACGGGTTCTCCGGGAGTTGGCTCCGGTTGCGTGGTGTCGCCTGCTGCTCCTGCTTGTGGTTCTTCAGGTTGTGGCGTTTGACCTGCTTCTGCTTGCGGTTGCTCAGGTTGTGGCTGTTGTTGCGGCGCTTCTTCTGCCCCTGGTTGTTGACCAGCTTTTGGTTGTTGCGCCTGCGATTGACCATTTTTACTACCTTTCTCACCTTTTTGAATTTCTTTAGGTGTTCCTCCGTAATGAGTGAATTTACGGCCCTCATTCAATGCTTTCTGCACAAATTCTTCATCGTATTTAGTTGCACGAACTAACATGTCTTTCATACTAGGACCTACGAGACCATCAATCTCTAGACCAAATTGACTTTGAAAATTACGGACAGCCCAGTAAGTACCCCAATCGTAAACACCGTCAATGGTACCGTTATAAAAGCCGTTGTACTGAAGACGTGATTGCAATTCAACGACATCGTCACCTGTTGCACCTCTTTGAATGATTTGATCAGTAAATGCGTACGTCGGAGAAGCTTGACTGATCAAGCCGATACAAACTAATGCCATGATTAGTGGAGCTTTAAACGATAACAGATTACGTTTCATGGTGTAGACCTCCTTATGTTCATGTTATCTGTTTCATGACACATCCTTTTTTTGGTCATGATTGATATTGATATTGTTTGTTGGCATTCTCTTTTTATACAACTTCTGACCAAAAACTTACCATAAATCTTCCTAAACATCCCTGTTGATCCTTGATAATACAGTTTTTTTCAAGAAAAAAAACCGCTGAGGAATCTCAACAGTTTTAATAAAAGCATGTGTTTACATGATATTTTTTTAAGCTAACACATTAAAATAACGTCCTTCTGGATGAGCAAAAACCATTGCAGTAACCGATGCTTCAGGTTCCATCATAAATCCTTCCGTCAATTGAACCCCTATCTTCTCAGGCTTCAGTAACTTAAATAATTTCTCTTGATCTTCCAAGTTAGGACAAGCCGGGTAACCAAAGGACACACGCACTCCTTGATATTTAGCAGAAAAGCGATCTTCCATCGTCATATCAGCCGAATCAGGGAAGCCCATTCGATCACGCATTTGTTGATGGACACGCTCAGCGAATCCTTCAGCTATTTCTAAGGCAGCTGCCTGAACGAGATGGCTATAAAAATAATCACCATCACGTTTTGCTTGTTCTCCCAGTTCCCTTACCCCATGACCTGCTGTTACGGAAAGAAAGCCCACATAATCCATTTCTCCACTAGAAACAGGACGCAAATAGTCTGCTAAACATAAAAATGGCTTATGACTTTGTCGCGGAAAAGTAAATCGTTCTATTTCTGTTTTTTGATCAGCTGGATTATAAATAATAATATCATTTCCGTCGGCTTGTGCCGGGAAGAATTGATACATCCCATGAGCTTGGATCACTTGGTTTTGTTTCGCTTTAACTAAAAATTCATCTACCTTTTCTTTTAGATCTACTGTTCTAGGGTCTTTTTCTTCAAGAAGTCTGCTCACTTTCCCTTGAACTCCAAGATGTCTTCCAAGAAGCATTTGCATATTAATATACGGCTCCAAGTGTGATAATTTATAATCGCGTAAAATATGAGGATCTAAGTCAGTTGGCGTAAAAATAGGTCCGTCACGTTTTACATCAGAATGCGCATTTTCATCTATCGGTCGTTCATTAATGGGTTTGCGCTCTGCCGGACGAATTGCATCTTTCTTCGCTCGGTCTTCAGCAATTTCAGTTGCTAAACGTTCGCGTTCTTCCGGCTTAGCAAGACGATTGGCAATTTCTAAGCCATTCATGGCATCTTTTGCGTACAAAACAAGTCCATCGTACTCAGCGGCAATTTTTGTATTTGTAAATTTCCTCGTTAAAGCAGCACCACCAACAAGAATCGGAATCGAAATTTGTTGTTGACGCAAATCTTGCGCGGTTAACACCATTTGTTGTGCGGATTTTACAAGTAGACCTGATAAACCTACGGCATCAGGATTCTCTCTCTTAATTGCTTCAATCAATTCATTTGATGTAACCTTAATACCGAGATTGACAATTTTAAAACCATTATTGCCTAAAATGATCTCAACTAGGTTCTTTCCGATGTCATGAACATCACCTTTAACGGTCGCAAGTAAGATTTTCCCTTTACCATTATCGTTTTCTTTTTGCTCCATATGTGGCTCTAAATGAGCAACTGATGCCTTCATTACTTCGGCACTTTGAAGAACTTCCGCAACAATGAGTTCATTATTATTAAAGAGCCGACCCACTTCATCCATTCCAACCATTAGAGGACCATTGATGATCTCTAGTGGATCAGGATAAGTTGCTAATGCTAGGTCCAAATCTTCAATAAGCCCTTCCTTTGTACCTTCGACAATATAGGAAGCTAATCGTTCTTCTAGTGTTAAATTTGCATTATCAACTTTTTTCTCAGCTTTCTTCCCTCTATAAAAAGCCGTAAATTCAGCGAGTGTTTCATCTGTTGTTTCAAATAAAAGCTTGGTTGACATTTCTTTTTGTTCATCTGGAATTGAAGCATATCTTTCTAATTTTTCCGTATTTACAATCGCATAGTCAAGACCCGCTTGTGTACAGTGATATAAATAAACAGCATTTAGTACCTCTCGTCCAACAGGAGGCAAACCGAAAGAAACATTACTAACTCCTAGAATCGTTAAGCATTTCGGAAGCGCCTCTTTAATCATTCTGATCCCTTCTACCGTTGCATTTGCTGAACCAATATATTGTTCATCACCCGTACCGACAGGGAAAACTAACGGATCAAAAATAATGTCTTCAGATTTCAGACCATATTTATTAACAAGAAGATCGTGAGAACGTTTTGCAACTTCGAGTTTTCTCTCAGCGGTTACAGCCATCCCCTCTTCATCAATCGTTCCAACGACAACCGCTGCGCCGTACCGCTTAACAATTGGTATAACAGCTTCAAAGCGTTCTTCACCATCTTCTAAGTTTATCGAATTGATAATGGCTTTACCTTGGGAGTAGGTCAATGCTTTTTCAATAACCTTCTCATCTGTTGAGTCAATCATAAGCGGAACTTTTACTTTATTTACAACAAATTGAAGGAAGTTCTCCATATCTTCCATTTCTTCACGGTCTGGATCAGCTAAACAAGCATCGATAACGTGAGCTCCTCTTTTCACTTGAGCGCGGGCAATCTCAGAAGCCTCTTCAAATTTCCCTTCAGCAATAAGACGCTTAAACTTACGTGAGCCAATAACGTTCGTTCTTTCCCCTACGAATAAAGGGCGCATGCTGTCATCATAAATAAGTGGTTCTATCCCTGAAACCGCATGCGGGTGAGAGTCATCAAACTGTCTTGGACCAAACTCTTTTGTTGCCTCGACCATTGCTTTTGTATGTTCAGGTGTTGTACCGCAACACCCACCTACGACATTTAGCCAGCCTTTCTCAGCAAAGCCTCGTAGTTTAGTTGCAAGCGACTGAGGAGATTCATGATAATTTCCTTCCTCATCGGGTAAGCCAGCGTTCGGATAACAACTTACATATGTCGTTGCTAACTCAGACAAAGAGCGAATATGATCCCTCATAAATTCAGGTCCTGTCGCACAATTTAATCCAACTACAGTTGGGTTCATATGTTCTAGTGACAAATAAAATGCCTCAATATTTTGACCAGCTAAAGTGGTTCCCATCGGCTCAATCGTACCGGAGATAAAAATAGGAAGTTTTACATTTAATTCTGCAAATGCACGTTCGATCCCAATGTATCCCGCTTTTACATTACGCATATCTTGACTTGTTTCAAGTAACATAATGTCAGCACCGCCGCGAATAATCCCACGAGCCTGCTCATGATAGGAATCAATTAATTTTTCAAATGTCGTTCCACCTGTTACTGATAACGATTTTGTTGTTGGTCCCATCGCCCCAGCCACAAAACGAGGCCACTCTGGTGTTGAAAATTCATCAGCAGCTTTACGAGCAATCTCTGTTGCAATACGACTTAACTCTTCTGCCTTGTAACCGAGATCGTAATCATCTAAAACGATATCAGTTGATCCAAATGTATTTGTTTCGATAATGTCGGCACCAGCCTCAAGATAGTCACGATGAATTTTCTCCAGTACGTGAGGAGCTGTTTCTGCTAAATATTCATTACATCCTTCATACTCTTCTCCACCAAAGTCGTCTGCTGTTAAATTAGCCTGTTGTAGCATGGTCCCCATTGCACCATCTAAAATGAGAATCTTCTTTTCAAGTTGTTGTTCAAATAATGACTTAATCATATGTCCGTCCTTTCTACTTCCCCAATATCCTAGCTTCCTTGCAAGATTAATTTCTGTGAATTTATATATTGTGTTAACTCTACCGTAATTTCATAGCGGAGAAAAGGAGTAATTAGGTAGATTCCATTAAAATGAGTTAGAGCTGCATCAATTAATGATTTAGCAATGATGATCCCTTCATTAGTAGATGCTTCTCTGTCCTCTCCACACGCAGCCATTGCTGCACGAATATCATCCGTCAATTTAATACCTGGAACTTCATTATGCAGAAATTCAGCATTTCTTGTTCCTGTCAATGGCATAATTCCGATGTAAATAGGCTCTTTAATATGCTTGGTTTCATGAGCAAGTGCTTCAATTTGATCTACACTATAAATTGGTTGTGTCATAAAATAATCGGCACCACTGCTGACCTTTTTCTCCATTCTTTTCACTGCTTTATCCAAGTGTCTCACATTTGGATTTAACGCTGCTCCCACAGAGAAATTAGCTTTTTGACCTAGTTCTTTCCCTGAAAAAGAAATCCCTTCATTTAATTGTTTGATAAATGAAATCAACTGAAAAGAACTTACGTCATAAACAGATGTTGCTCCTGGAAAATCACCAATTTTTGTTGGGTCCCCTGTAATCGCAAGTACATCATCAATCCCTAGTGCATGCAAACCCATTAAATGAGATTGCAAACCGATTAAATTACGATCTCGACAAGTAATATGAACGAGCGGCCGGACACCAATTTGCTCTTTGATCATCGCACCGAGCGCTAAGTTATCTACCCTTGGTGATGCAAGAGAATTATCGGCCATGGTGACAGCATCGACACCGGCCTCTTTTAACTCCTTGGCACCATTCATAAACTTTTTCGTACTTAGTTTCTTCGGTGGATCAAGTTCAACGATAACGGACTTTCGTTCTTTGACAATTTCCGGTAGAGGTCTTTGCTCCCTAGGTACATGAATCGCTTCACGAACTCTTATTAAGGGGCGGACCGTTTTTTGTGTGACTGGCTCGGTTATGTCTCTTACCTCTGAAAAAGCTTTAATAAGATCTGGAGTCGTTCCACAGCACCCTCCTAGGAGTCGGACACCTTGCTTAATAAATTTCTCACCCATCGCTTTGAAATATTCCGTGTTGGATTCGTAATAAACACGCCCATCTCGAAAGTCCGGTAAACTGGCATTCGGATAAGCTGAGAAAAAGGCATCTTGTCTTAACGGGATCGTCTCAAAGGAACGCAACATATGAAACGGACCTGTTCGACAGTTTAGACCAACTACATCTGCCCCTACTGCTGTTAACTGATCAAAAGCACTCGAAATCGGAATGCCTCCATTCATGACACTTACATCACCAAGTGATAGGTTTACGACTATTGGCAAGTTTGTTAATTTCCGTGCTAGACTCACCGCCATTTTTGCTTCCTCTAAATCATAAAATGTTTCTAATAATAGGCCATCTACACCTTCTGTTAATAATTCGTTTATTTGAGCTGAAAAAGCAACTTCAATCTCTTGTAAGCTCCATTCCTCGAGCTGAAAACGTCTCACCCCGCCAATCGTTCCAAATACATAGGCTGATTGATTTGCCGCTTCTTTTGCTAGTTGCACAGCCTCACGATTCAACTCTCTTACTTGACCTTCTAATCCATATTTCTCTAATTTTAATTTATTGGCAGCATACGTATTAGTCTGTATGACATCAGCTCCAGCTTCGACATACTTTTTATGCACACTTAGAACTTTTTCAGGATGAAGTATATTAACTTCTTCAAAACATTGGTCAACACCACTCTCATACAACAATGTCCCCATTGCTCCATCACCAATCAAAACTTCTGATTTTATTCGTTTTAGAAAACTCATTTCTTCTTCCCCCATTATGACTGAATATTTTCTTTTACAAAACGAAAAGCTTGATCAAGATCAGCTATTAAGTCTTTGTCGCGTTCAATACCAACTGAGAAGCGAAGGAGACGATTACAAACACCATTGGCTATTCTGATTTCTTCCGGTATGTCCATATGAGTTTGCGTGGCAGGGTACGTCATTAAACTCTCAACCCCTCCTAAACTCTCCGCAAAAGAGACTAGCTTTAACTGCTGAAGGAATGGGTTTACCCAAGCTTCATGCAGAATTCGAAACGAAATCATACCACCCTTGCCTGGATAAAGAACGTCTGTCACTCCATCTTGTTCTTCTAAATACTGCACAAGAGCTTTTGCATTTTCTTCATGTTTATCCATTCTGAGGGCAAGAGTTTTCATCCCTCTTATTAATAGATACGAATCAAATGCAGATAGTATAGCGCCTATGCCGTTATGATAATAACCGATTCTTTCACAGAGCTCTTTTCCTTTAGCTGCGATTAATCCTGCAATGACATCATTATGGCCACCTAAGTATTTGGAAGCACTATGTATAACAATGTCAGCCCCATCTACGAGTGGTTGCTGCAATAACGGTGTATAAAACGTATTATCGACAATTAAAAGCAATCCATGTTTTTGAGCTATTTTCGCTAATTCCGGTATAGAAGCTTCCTGCATAAGCGGGTTTGTAGGCGTTTCAATAAATAGGGCTTTTGTTTTCTCGGTAATACACTCTTCAAACTGATCTAACTTTCTTGGATCTGCGAAAACAAATGATAACCCCCAACGATTCCATCCTTGTTCAAACAAACGGTAAGTACCGCCATATAAATCCTGAGATGCTAGAACTTCATCACCTTGCTCAAATAAAGATAAAACCGTTTGAATAGCAGCCATCCCTGAACTACAGGCAAAACCTCTATCACCCTCTTCTAGTCTAGCAATGGCATCTTCAACCACTTCACGGGTCGGATTTCCCGTACGTGAATAATCATAACCTGTTGATTCTCCAATTCCTGTATGTCGATAAGCCGTTGAAAAGTAAACGGGTGTATTTATTGTACCAGTTCTGTCTTCAGATCGGTTTCCTAATTGCACTAAAATCGTTTCAAGTTTGTCTCTGTTCATAATTGTATCCTCCAATTTAATCTAAAAAATAAAAAACCACCTTCAATCATAAGAAGAAGGTGGTTATATCATTAAGCTCTTCTCCTTATCTCTCAAGTCTCTTGACTTGATGGAATTAGCACCTGACCATATGTTTTGGCTGGTTGCTGAGACATCCTAGGGCCATTCCCTCCGTCTCTCTTGATAAGAAATTAATATTAAATTTTAAGTTTTCATTTAATTAAAATTACAACAATTAACACAATAATGCAAGTATAATTTTAAATTTTTACTCAAGAAGTCAATTATTCAAGAGTGGCATCAATATTTAATGTTTCCTCATTTCCACAAATACAACGCTTAAATCCTGTCTCATACTCACCTTTTTCATTTTTCCTTCCCCGTAGGATGTATTTTTCACCACACCCAGGGCAACGAATTACGATACGATAACGTCCTTCAGCCATATTAATCACCCTTTACTTTATACTTATCCTTTATTGGTCTAATTGATTTGCTTGTTTCACCTTATTTAATGCTACCCACCAGAGCAATAACATAAACGGAATAAGTCCAATTAAGAAGTAAATATCAAAAATAATTAAAATAAAATCATACGTTCCATGCAAAGCAACCGGGAGTACGATCGATAGTAACATATGTTTTTTACAATTTTCTGTTTCCACTTTCGCACGGCCCAAATAATAACCCATTATTACCCCATATAAAGCATGGCTCGATACAGGTAACAGTGCACGTCCAAAAGCGGTTTCAAGCCCATTAGCAATTAAATAAAAGACATTTTCTACAGTTGCAAAACCTAATGATAACGATACTCCAAACACAATGCCATCATATCGTCTTGAAAAGGTCGCATGCTGATAGACAAAAGCCCATAATAAGAACCATTTAAAGAATTCTTCCACAAATGCATATAAAATAAAAGATCGAGTAAACGGTTTAGTGAAATAACCTTCAATCGTAAAGGCATATTGCAACACCATAACAGGAAAAACAAGAAGAACCCCAATTAAAAAGGTACGAAACACTAAGCCTTTTGTGGTAATACTATAATGGTTCCTCAAATAAAAATAAGATAATAATGCCATCCCTGGCGCCATTGCTGCTGTTACAATTGCAAACAATTCGCCCTTCCTTTCCTCTTGCATCGAACTTTTTCTATAAATTGACTTATTATGATACTATGTATTAGATATAAAGACTGAACATTAGTTGAGGTGCTTACATGAAAAAAATACTTGTCTTACATACAGGTGGCACAATTGCCATGCAAGAAAATGAGCAAGGTGCCATTCAGCCAAACGTAATAAATCCATTATATTCCACTATTGAATCGCTATCAAGCATAGCGTCCGTTATTGTAGATGACTATCTTAATATACCATCTCCGCACATGACACCATCGTTAATGGTTGATCTTGCTGAACGATTGAAAGAGCGTGCTAAAACCGATCATTTGGACGGTATTGTTGTAACACATGGTACTGATACATTAGAGGAAACGGCTTATTTGCTTGATTTGTTATTAGATTGGGATATACCTGTTGTTATTACAGGGGCTATGCGCTCTAGCAACGAACTCGGAGCGGATGGTCCACATAATTTAATCTCCGCTGTTCGTGTCGCCGCAAGTGATTCTGCATGTGAAAAAGGTGTATTAGTTGTTTTGAACGATGAAATTCACACAGCAAAAAATGTGACCAAAACACATTCTAGTAACATTGCGACATTCCAGAGCCCACAATACGGCCCAATTGGTATCGTAACAAAGCGCGGCGTCTTTTTTCACCACACTCTTTCCGTTCGTGAATGCCATCCTGTAAAATCACTCACAAAAAAAGTAGCTTTACTCAAAACCTATGCTGGGATGGATCATACGATTATTGAAGCTGTTGCCAAAACAAAAATAGACGGTTTAGTCATCGAAGCATTCGGTCAAGGAAACGTTCCTCCTCTAGTCATGAATGCTTTAACCAAATTGATTAATGCAAACATACCTGTTGTTTTAGTTTCACGTTGTTTTAATGGAGTTGTACAAGATACATACGCGTATGAAGGAGGAGGACGGTCGTTAAAAGAACAAGGGGTTATTTTTACAAACGGTCTCAACGGTCAAAAGGCGAGATTGAAACTGATGGTCGTTCTAGAACAAACAACAGATCGGACTACCTTACAAGAATGGTTTTATAAATAGAAAACAAGCTAAAAAAAGCCAACTACGAGTAATCATGCTCCTAGTCGGCTTTAATCTTTTCTACGATTTTTGAAAAATCACTTTCTTTCTTGAATAGCTGTAGCAATTGGGTTTCCATGCAATCGACCATTTTCGATGAAAATTTCGTTTGCATTATTTCCCGCTGCAATGACGCCAGCTATAAATAATCCAGGAACGTTGGTCTCCATCGTCTCAGGGTCAAATTGAGGGCGACCAGTCTCTTCATCGACGTCCACGCCCATTTTCCGCAGAAATGAATGGTTTGGATGATAACCTGTCATCGCAAAAACAAATTGAGCCGGTACTTGCTTTATGTGATTATCCTGTTTATAGATCACTGCCTCGTTCGTTATCTCTATTACCTCTGCCTTAAATTCCATCATTATCTGTTCATGACGAACGAGAGAATCAAATTCTGGCAATATCCACGGTTTCACACTCTTCGAATACTCGGCTCCACGGTATAGATTCGTTACACGCGCTCCAGCTTTCTCAAGCTCAAGCGTAGCATCGACAGCTGAATTTTTCCCACCAATCACCACGACATCCATATCAAAATACGGATGAGCTTCTTTGAAATAATGAAGAACATGCTCTTGATCTTCACCCGGTACGCCTAACATATTTGGTGAATCGTAATAGCCCGTTGCAACAATAACATACTTAGCTGAATATTTCGCTTTTGTCGTTGTTATGTAAAAGTCATCTGTAGGTTTTCGCTCAACAGATGTAACTCGTTCATATGCATGGATACGTATGTTCTTACGTTTTACGACTTCACGATAGTAAACCAATGCCTGATTCCGCTTAGGTTTCCTATCCTCGATAACAAAAGGAACTCCTCCAATTTCAAGCTTCTCACTTGTACTAAAAAAAGTTTGATGAGTTGGATAACGATGAATCGCACTTACTACATTCCCTTTTTCAAGCACTAACGGTTCTATCCCTACATTCAAACACGCAATGGCAGCCGCTAACCCACACGGCCCCCCACCAATAATAATTACCTCTTCTTTTTTCATACACTCACCTCTTTTACACTCAAAAAAAACTTGCATCATTGGATACAAGGGTCGCTTTAATTAATATTGCTTACCTACACCCACCCACGGAATCTTGATGCTTCAGCCATTTTCCGAACACCAATCATATACGCAGCAAGGCGCATATCGACTTTACGAGTTCTAGACAGCTTATATATATTGTCGAAAGAGTCAACCATGACTGCTTCTAGTTTACCTTCCACTTCTTCTACCGTCCAATAATAACCTTGATTATTCTGAACCCATTCAAAATAAGAAACCGTTACTCCACCTGCACTTGCAAGAACATCAGGCACTAATAATACATCTCGTTCCGTTAAAATACGAGTTGCCTCCATTGTAGTCGGACCATTAGCAGCTTCTACAACAATGGAGGCCTTTATTTCATGAGCGTTCTTTTCAGTTATTTGATTTTCAATAGCAGCTGGAACTAAAATATCACAATCAAGCTCTAATAATTCTTCATTTGAGATGGTTTTTTTAAAAAGCTTCGTTACGGTTCCAAAACTATCACGTCGATCAAGCAAATAGTCAATATCCAATCCTTCCGGGTCATGTAAAGCACCATAAGCATCCGAAATACCAATGACAATCGCCCCCGCATCATACATGAACTTTGCCAAGAAACTACCTGCATTTCCAAATCCTTGAATCACAACTCGAGCACCATCAATCTCAATACCTTTCTTTTTAGCTGCTTCTCTTATACAGATCGTAACTCCTTTAGCTGTAGCGGACTCTCGACCGTGTGACCCACCTAATACAAGGGGTTTTCCTGTTATGAACCCTGGAGAATCGAATTCTCGAATTCGACTGTATTCATCAAGCATCCACGCCATGATTTGAGAATTTGTAAAGATATCAGGAGCAGGGATATCTTTTGTTGGACCAACGATTTGACTAATGGCACGAACATAACCACGACTGACTCGCTCAAGTTCTCTAAATGACATTTCTCGTGGATCACAAATAATGCCACCTTTTCCCCCTCCATATGGTAGGTCAACAATACCTGCTTTTAAGCTCATCCAAATTGAGAGTGCCTTTACTTCTTTTTCCGTAACATTTGGATGAAAACGCACTCCCCCTTTTGTAGGTCCAACCGCATCATTGTGTTGAGCGCGGAAACCAGTGAAAATTCTAGTAGATCCATCATCCATTCGGACTGGTATCCGAACCGTTAACATTCTAATAGGCTCTTTCATTAATTCATACATTTCATCTGGGTAACCAAGCTTGTCCAATGCTTTCTTTATGATTTTTTGTGTCGATGCAAGCACATCTGTTTGTTCGGGTTGCTTTTCTTGCTCTTCCATTCTATTTTCACCTCAATGGTATTAAAACTTTTAACACTTCTAACTATAATGAAACGATCGGAATATTTCCATCCATTATGCACAGTTTTATACAAAAGAAATTCAAAATTTCACTTGAAAGTATAATAAAATTCTATCTTGGTTTATAAACTTAACTTGAAAGAAAAAAGAACTGATAATCGATCATCAGTCCTTTTTCTTTTCGATAAAACAACTAAAAAGTTTTATGATTGTATCAGATTTCATAAGTTTCTTTCCATACTCTTCCACCAAATATGAAGAAACCGTTGATGAACTTCCAAATTCAGATAATAATGCGACAAAAGCTTCCTCATCAACAACATCGACGTCATACTCTTCAAATTTTATGAAATATTGTCTTTGATAAGAATACAACGTCCCTCCTTTTATACCAAAAGGATAGAGTCTTGATGCAAGAGCAATCACATCTTCAATGTCTTGAAATTCATAAAAAATATCATCTGTTTCATCAAGAGTGACTTGCATTTCTATATAGCCTTCTTCAAAGCCTTCTTCATCGAAATCATCATCTGATTGACTTTTTGAAACGATAATCACCATTCCTTGAGCAGGCATTGCATATACCTCCACTGCAATAGGTCCATCCACTTTAAATCCTAGTTCATCATCGGCTTCAATGATCATATCTCGAAATAAATCGTGAACTTTCGGTAGATCCTGCCACAAATCTTCCTTACTCAAGCCTCTTTCGTGCATATCATCATAAGTTAAAAAAGCTTTGAATTTATCTGTATTTAAACGTTCAAGACGCATTTAAAACCCTCCTTATTACGAACGTCCATCATTAATTTCTAGGTCCTTCATTAACCGTTTACTATACAGTATGAAAGGACAGAAAAGAAGGTTCGATACACAAGACTAGAATTTTAGATTATAGGTTCTTTGTTAGCCAATTCTCCCAGGCTCCTTTGGTCTTCCCTACGAGAAATTCACTATATGTAGCTGATTTGTCCTCATTGAGACGATCAAAAGCAAAACCACCTGCCCCAATCTGAAGATCAGGGAAATGTGCTCGTAGATGGTCTAAAAGCTGTAAGGAAGCCTCAAGGTTTTGATCCATCGTACAGGACGTAAAAAACATATCTGCATTGACTTCTTGAATCACTTGGTCAAGATCCGTTTCTGGAATCCCAGCACCCAAATAAATGACCTCAAAACCTTTTCTTCGTAAAAAAAGAGTGAAAATTAATAATCCCAATTCATGAGTTTCATGAGGACCACATACTGCCACTACTTTTGGCATAAGCCCATCTATTTGTAACCCATGAAAGATCGTTCCAATTTTAGTTCGTAAAAAAGAGGTGACAAAATGCTCGTGAGCTACAGAAATTTGATTCCGCTCCCACATATACCCCACCTTCACAAGTAAAGTTCCCAAAATATCAATGGTAACTTTATCAATACTAAACAAACAAAATGCTTGATTCATCAATTGATTTGCTTTATTTTCTTGAAATGACAATAGAGCTTCTAATAGTTCTTCAGACAATTGTACAGAATAATCTTCATGCTGTTTATCTTCCTGTTCTAACGAAATCGTTCCTTGTTCAAATAAATCAACAGCTTGTCCAATTGTAAAACCTTTATTGACCTTTTCTAATAGCCATCTTAAAATAGCTACATGATCATCTGAATACAATCTATGTCCAGCTTTATTACGAACCGGTTCTATGATTTGATAACGTCGTTCCCAAGCTCGCAGTGTCCCGGCTTGTATGCCAAGCATTGTCGAGATTGCCTTTATATTATATTTCCCTTCTTTTGAAGCCATATTCCCTTCCTCCCATACAATCACAAAACCAAAAACACCCATATTTTTTCTAAACTTAGTATAACGAGTATATCCAATCACATTAATTGTGTAAACTTTGTACAACCTTTTTTTAGATATTACTTTGAGTTAGAGTAATAAGATGTGTTTCAGCTGGAGCACCCAGTCTTAAAGGCAAACCTGTTGTTCCATATCCATTACTTATTAAGAGATCGAATTGAGCATAACGGTAGAGGCCACCTTTACGAGCTATTCCTAGCCCAAATAGCCTTATTTGTCCACCATGAGTATGTCCACTTAACACTAGAGGAAAAGGATACTTAGAAGGTAGCTTAGCAGCTATTTCTGGATAATGACAAATTAAAATGGAAAATGAATCCATCGATACTTCCATGCTACGAAAGGAGTCACTAGCTGATTCTAAGTCATCTATTCCTACTAAAATAAGTTGTTCCTGTTTTACCTCAATTACTTTTTTTGTATTAACAAGCTCAATTACACTATATTTTTTTAGGATGATCTTAAGATGTTCAGTACCCACTTCGTGATCATTATTTCCCCAAACAAAAACACACGGAGCTAACTTTGATAGTTTTTTGATATTGGCTTCAATTCGGTGAAGTGGTACTCCTTTTTCACATAAATCTCCTCCAATGATAATAAAGTTTACGTTGTTTTTTACCTTCTCCAACACTTTGTTCGAGATCGTTCTTCTATGTATATCGCTAATAAAAAAAAGACGATAGCCATTAAATGCAGTCGGCAAAGTCTTATAGGTTAAAGTCAGTTCTCTTAAACGGTTACGCTTAGACTCAACATACATAAAAAGGGTGAAAACTACTACAATTAACCCCCCAGCAATTATGAAACTCATTTGATACTCCCCTTATCATTCAATAAACGAACTATTCTATTTCTCTAGATTCACATCCATAATACCATACCAAAGTGCCAACACTAAACCTATCCAAGCTAGCATACCCACTTTTGAAAGTAAATGTACCCATGACAGTATGGCAGTAAAAGCAAGCAATAACCTAGGTGTTCTTAATGAAAGATTATAAAAACGTGGACTCCATATTTTCACTATATCTCTAACGACTAAAGAGTAACAAAGAAAACCAATAACAAATAAGAGGACAGCTATTAATAATTTCAGAGGAGAAAACAACACTTCGCCAATGAATGAAGAGATCGACCAAGGAGACGGATTAGGAAGCATCGAAACAGAAAATAATATCCCCCCATACGCAATAAGTAAAAGTAGGACTCTTTTATAAACCCAGTATGACAACTTTATTCACCTCCTTGATCACTAAATTATATGTAACTTATTTAAGACAAGTCCAACTTTCGATTGAAAAAAGACCCAAATCGCAAATAAGCAGATTTGAGCCCTATATATCTTATGTTATTTTATTATGGCTTTTACTACTCATAGTAAAATCATGAACTATCTCGACTGTTCATTTTCTTCTACTTTAGATATTTCACTTCTCTCAAGAAAATCAATAGCTGCTTTTCCCAAACATTTCGCTGCGATTAACATTGCTTTTTCATCAAAATCAAATTTCGGGTGATGATGCGGATAAACGATGCCTTCTTCTTGATTTCCAGCACCTGTAAAAAAGAAAGTGCCAGGAACATGTTGCAAATAGTAGGCGAAATCTTCTCCACCCATTACCGGTTCCATTTCATGTACAAACGCATCTCTTTGAATGGATTTCGCCACTTTAATAAAACAATCAGTTTCGAAAGAATCATTTACCACAGCTGGATAACCTTTTTTATAGTCGAATGAATACGTTGCACCCATTGCCTCACAAATTCCTTTTGTGATTTGTTCAATCCGTTGAATGATTAGTTCTTGAACAACTGGATCAAACGTTCGAACCGTTCCTACGATTTCAGCCGAATCTGCAATGACATTGAACGCTCCTCCAGCATGGAAAGAACCCACACTCACAACTGCTGATTTCAATGGATTAATATTTCGACTTACTATTTGTTGCAGTTGCGTCACGACACTGGATGCGACTGCAATGGAATCAACGGTTTCATGTGGAATAGCCCCATGTCCTCCACGTCCATAAATGACGAGTTCAAAACGATCAGCAGCAGCCATAATCGGACCTTGACAATACCCAATAGATCCAAGCGGCATCGTAGACCACAGATGTGTTCCGTATATGGTATCAACTCCATCTAAGCAACCATCTTTTATCATTTCAATTGCCCCACCTGGAGCAAGTTCTTCCGCAAATTGATGTATGAGTACAACCGTGCCAGATAATTGGTCCTGATACTCCATTAAAACCTTAGCTAATACAAGTAAAGTAGCTGTATGACCATCATGTCCACAGGCGTGCATCACACCAGGATTTTTTGATGCGAATGGTAGACCTGTTTCTTCTTCAATCGGCAACGCATCAAAATCTGCTCTAAGTGCAACTGTTTTCCCAGGTTTACTTCCTTTTATGTAGCCAACTACACCACGACCACCAATATTTCGTTTTACTTCAACACCTAATCGTTCAAGGTAGTCTGCAATTAGTTTTGGGGTCTTCACTTCCTGAAACGACAACTCTGGTTCAGAATGAAGCAAGCGCCTAAGCTCCACCATTTCTGGGAACAACTCTTCCAATCTAGTTAATAACGTATCAACCACCGGACATCCCTCCTACTTCTATTGTACCCTTCGTATGTAGAAAAGAAAATAGGTAATGCGCAGTGTTCAGAAATCACATAGCAAAAAGGATGACCAAAGAGATTCACCCATCTGTCAAACCCCCAAAGTCATCCTTTTATCGTTATAATCATTCTCTCATATCTTTTACTCTGAATGCTCTGCTACTTTTAACATATAGATTGCCATTGCAACAGCTAAAATCATTGCCATAAAACCAATACTAAGAATTGCTACTAATTGTACTGCTGTCATCAACATCCACTCCTTTTTATCAAAAAGCATTTTTCATTTAGTCACATTTACACTATAAAAATAGTAGCATAGGAATAAACTGTGCGCAAAAAACTATGTGACAAAATTGAGAATTTTTCGGTTCTTGTTTTCTCTGTCTCACATGTATTTTACTTGTATAAATGCTTTTACAATTCAATGAAAAAATTCACAAAATCATTGTTAGAAAAAACAACAAATAAATTGAAAATTTAGGTAATTGGAGGTATACTGAAATTAATAGCAAAAAGGAAACGCTTTCATAACCAAAAAAATCGGGAGTGATATGCTTTGATCTTAACTAAACTAACCGACAAATCGCTCATTACGAACGAAGACCTTGATTTTAATCATCGCCTCGGACTTCCTATTGAAGTGTTCTGTTCGAAAAAGGGGAAAACTATTGCCTTTGGTGCCATTCATGATTTCGATGAACAGCATATACACATACGCGGTGACGAGTATTGTCGTTCTACTTTTTTGTTTTTCGGTCAACCCTCATTATCTTCTCCTTGTCGATTTTAAATTCAAACACTATTTAAAACGACCTTCATCCAAGGTCGTTTATTTTCATTTATGATATAAATTAATATCATGTTCTTTCTTCATGTATGAATAAACCGTTTCCCTTAATTCCCAAGTAACATCCCTCTCCCAGAATTCTGGACTTCTAGTAATAATTTCTTCACGCAATTCATCAAATTCCTTTTCAGCCTTTTTTTCCTTTTTCCCAAAAAAATGCAATTGAATAAACCCTACCGATAACAGGAGCATAAGCATGAGGATAATGGGCTGTTCAATCAATGTGCTCAATATGTTTGAATTCAAATTAGTCTGTTGAAATGTTTGATAGCCGAATAAGCAAAAGATGGCTGCACAAAACATTAAAAATAGAGACCAACGGATTTTCGCTTTTTCCATTTTTTCAACTTTATTCTTTCTATCAACAAGCTCCTCTAACATGATTTTTACGACTTCAGGTCCATAATTTGATTTCAAATTCCACTCTTTAAATGGCTTCATCATGCACCTCCCCATTTTTCAATTTATGAAGGTAGGACATGTTTTAGAATAAATAGAAGCATTTAAAGGGTAGAAGACCGACCTTTTTTTATTGTTGCAATGGCTTCTCTGCTGCTCGCTTTCTGAAAAACCCACTCGGAAAGCTTTAAACCAGGCAGCGCTTCACTCATTGCTTCGATGGTATTGAAAAAGGTAAAGACCGACCTTTTTCATTAAGTTGCAATGGCTTCTCTGCTGCTCGCTTTCTGAGAAACCCACTCAGAAAGCTTTAAACCAGGCAGCGCTTCACTCATTGCTTCGATGGTATTTGAAAAAGGTAAGACCGACCTTTTTCAATACCATCTTTAACGGTTCCAGTATGGATAAGTAATGGCGGCGACGGTAAGAGCAAGGAAGAGTACTAATAGCAAGCGAATTAAAGGAAATGATAGTTTGAACTTTCTATTCTTAGATTTTGTTCTTTTCTTATGAACCCGACTACGTGAAGGCATTGAGTGTATCGTTTGTTCAGCGTTTTTATTTTCTTGATAAACTTCCATCTTTTCACGTAATTGCTTCGCTTGATCTTGTCCTTTTGTACCTGTCATGTTTTCAACACTCCTTCCTCTATTTCCGTTTTTTTCTGGTATCTATTTCTGATGATGACCCCTAACAGAAAATCAACAAGAAAATGGGTACAGATTGTAACGCTGATTAATCCCGTCCAATGAAATAAGGCTCCTAGGATAAAGCTTGCAAGACACACATTTAAAAATAAAACAGGTTTATTTAGATACCGAATATGAATAAGAGCAAAAATAAGACTTGCAATAACTAATCCAAATGCTGTTTGTAGAACAGCTCGAAACATTAATTCTTCAGCAAAAGCTACAACCACACAAAGAAGGAATAATTGAGGAATAGAAAGGGTACGAAATACTCTTTCATTAATTCCCCCATCATCTAGCCACTTCTTAGGCATAAGTCGCTCAAAAATGAGATCAAAAGCAACAATAGCAAGAGCAACACTACCCCCTATTAAAAGGAATTTTACATTCACTTCAAACAATTGACTGAAATCATTCCATTGATCAAAAACAAAAAATCCTGCTACACAAGCAATTCCAAAAATGATTGCTTGTGTTAAGTAGACATTTAACACTAATTCTTTATCTGTTAAACCAACTATGATGTCACGTTGTTTTTTCATAGTTCTCCGACTCACTCTGTCCAAAAAGCTTTACTAACGTTTCCCTCCAAGGATGTATAGTCCCTGTGCCAATTATATTAGAATCCATTTTTGCTTTTGTCAGCGTAGCTCCGCAATTGTCACAACATTCATTGGGGTGATGCTTTAATTTGTCACCAAAATAAGATAGGAGTTTTTCTCTCCTGCAAGTATTTGAACGAATCCATCTTAAAAAAGTCTCTAATTTCAACCTCTTAACCTGCATCCTTTCTTGCTCTTCCTGACGTATACTCGTAAAAACTGAATCAATTGAGAAAGGATGAATCCGCTCATTTTTCAAAATTCCTCTCGATTCAAGTTGAAAACAAAGTTTTCTCCAAGTGATTTCTTGAATCCAAAATTGAGCGATAAGTTCTTTTACTGCTTTGTTATCCAAACGCTCAATTTTTTGTATGGCATGTAATATTTGTTGTAACTGGTCATCTGTTAGCTGCTCTCTTTCTATTAGCAGATTAACCAATCCACGATCTTCTTCACAATAAAGCAAAATGGCCTCGCTAGGGTCGCCATCTCTTGCCGCTCTCCCAACTTCTTGAACATAGGATTCGATATCAACAGGATAATGAAAATGAATGACAAAACGTATGTTTTTCTTGTTAATTCCCATACCAAAAGCACTCGTACAACAAATAATATCTATTTGACCATTCATAAATTGCTGTTGGATAAGCAACCGATCTTCTGTTGATAATCCTCCATGATAATAAGCAACTCGACCGATTCTAGCTTGCTTAAGAAGATGAGAAATATTTTCTGCCCACATTCGACTTGAAAAATAAATCATTCCTGGTCCTTGTAATATTTTAACTAGATCCTTTATTCTCTCTACTTTATCTTGTGTGGTAGGACAAGATTCTACACGATAGGAAATCTCTGGACGATCGACCGAATAAATGATGGAAGTAGGAGATTCAAGCATTAACTGACTACTAATATCTTTTTGAACCACCTTGGTAGCCGTTGCTGTAATGGCTAGGCAAGTTGGATGACCAAGTAATTCTTTTACCGCTCCCAGTCTAAGATAATCAGGTCTAAAATCGGGCCCCCATTGCGAAATACAATGGGCTTCATCTACTACAAAAAAAGAAATTTTCATTCTAGATAGTTGTTTTCGAACAAAAAATGCTTGTAACATCTCAGGTGATAAATAAATTAATTTATACACATGCAAGTTTTGTAAAACAAATTCCCTTTCTTCTTTTTTCATAAAGCTATTTAAAGCTACAACAGATTTAATTCCCTCACTTCGAAGCTGTTGCACCTGATCTTCCATTAATGAAAGAAGCGGAGATATCACAATCGTTACCCCCTCAGATAAAAGAGCGGGTAGCTGGTAACAAATCGACTTTCCCGTACCTGTAGGAAGCATAGCAACAACATCTTTTTTTTGAAGCAACGATGAAACAATCTCTTTTTGACCATCTCGAAAAGTTGCGTAACCAAAATATCTCTCTAGCTCTTGTTCAAGTTTCATCATTCACCTTCTTTCTTGCAAGTACTAACCGTATCATAAAATAACTAACTTCTTTTTCTATTTTTTCTTTCAAATCTCGTAATCGACTTGTTTGTAACGTTTCTGACCAAGTGAGGATTGATTTTTCTACATCTTCAGAAACAAAAGATCTTATTGGGAAATGAGGATGTTGAATAGCGATTTCTACCATGTGATCTTCTATCGTACTTTTTTTCAATTGGCGTATTTGGCAGATGGAATCAAGTGTATTCCCTTCTTCGAGCAAACGAAACGATTGTCTGGCTGATTCTGTAAGAACATACTCTCTTTTGAAATCCTTTGTAAAAGCAGACAAATAGGTATACCGGTTGTGCTTCGTTTCTAATTCATTAATGAGTCGGTGTATCGTCGAAATATGGCAAAGCTTTACTTCTTCCTGACTCACTCCAAGTCTTTCAGAAAGCTGCAGACGTGTCAGGCCTATTTGAGTTTTTCCACTTAATTGATGGACAAAAATTAGAGCTTGCTGCTCTAAGCATGACGACAGAAAATCATATAATTCATCATAGATTGTGTTAAGGTAATCTCTTCTATTTTCATTAGGAATATGATTTCTGACCCAAGTTTGCACGCGAATCTCATGAGTGATCGGATAAAATCGATGATTGCCAAATGAAATATTCGTTAATGTTTGTATGAATAAACATAATCGTAACCACACTTCATCTGTATAAGAATGATAACGCCATCCTTGTAAGTCATTTAAGAAAGGGTGGGTATCAAGGTATTGTTTTAATTCAACTTTTCCGTTCTCTGATAATCGTATTCGGTCTTGTTCTAAGAGCTGAGCTTGTCCGTTTGCAATAAGTTCACGGACATCGGTTTCTAAATCTGTACGTGTTAATTCTGGAAACAAGCCAAAATAAGAGGTTAATCCAAAAAAGGCACCATCCTGAATGGTTTGAGCAGATTTTTTCCCCTTTAATAAATGAAACGCACCGTAAATAGACCTTTCTCCGTTAAGGACATCTAAAATGGTTGCTGTTATTGCTTGTCTCGCTTTCATACAATCACCCTTATCAAACCTTATTCATACTTTTATTGTATCAAATTCCAGAGAAAATGGTGGCTGAAAATGCAAGATCCGGGAGATAAATAACATGAAGAAATAAAAAATAAAATGAATTGGTTGAAAAGTTTGGCAATCCGTTTTACAATATACCAGTAGAATATACATTTTTCTGTATTAAATCTTCGTAAAAAGATAACGAGGAGAAAAACATAATGGAGGTTGAAATAAATGGCAAAGTACACAATTGTCGATAAAGACACTTGTATCGCATGCGGAGCCTGTGGCGCTGCTGCTCCAGATATTTATGATTATGATGATGAAGGTATTGCTTTTGTAATTCTTGATGAAAACAAAGGTACAGCTGTAATTCCCGAAGAACTTGAAGAAGATATGATCGATGCCCAAGAAGGATGTCCAACAGATTCCATTAAGGTTGCTGATGAATCATTTGATGGAGATGCACTTAAGTTCGAATAGTCATTCGAACTGCGAATAGTCAAAAGAGTAGCTAATTTTGGGCTACTCTTTTTTTTAGAATAATCGAATATTCCAATAAGCTAATTTTCTTTTGTTTGGAATACGGCTCTTTTTGCTTTTAATCGCTTTATATATTTCAAAATGCTCTTCATATAATATTCTCATTTTATCACTTTTCGAAAAGAGAAACAGCTTGCGCGCTTCTCGCATCGCTACTTGCATCGTATCTGAAACTGTTTCTAGAAGTTTTAATAACATCTCATTTTTTGTTGTTCTGACGACAGCCATGTGAAAGTCGACATCGGCCTTTTCACCCACTCGCCATCACTTGGCGCCCGTTGCATCTCAACAAGGATTCGTTCCATTTCCTTTAGATCTTCTTCTTTTTGGTTAACAGCAGCTAACGAAGCAGCACCTGTTTCGACGATCTTTCTAATCTCAAATAATTGCCTAATATCCTCTTGTTTCATAAAGGCAACTGAAGGAATCACATTCGTTGTTAAATCATGATTAATCTTTTTTACAAACGTTCCTTCTCCTTGTTTGATGTTGACCAAGCCTACTGCTTTTAAAGCACTTAAGGCCTCCCGGATAGCTGATCTTCCAACGTCAAAGTCTTCGGCAAGCTGTTGAACAGATACTAAACGGTCTCCTGGCAAAAATTCACCATTTTTTATCATATCTGTTAAACTTTCTGCAACAATTTCATATATTTTTTTTGGTCGCACATGCTCAATGGCCATTGTTCCTACCCCCGTAAAATCTCCCTAATTACCACTTATAGTAAAATTGTATCGCTGTTTCTTTCGTTTGGCAACCAGTCGATTGAATGGGTTCAAAAAGCAGAAATGCACCTTCTTGTACTTCTATGAATGTTACTTCACGTCGCATTCACTTTCTACTCGCAAGCCTAGAAAACCATTCAAGGCATATTTAATCCCTACACCTACTAGCTCATTGCTCCTTATTTTGTGCTTTTTCGAAACACACTTTCTAGAGGACAAGTCCTTCTAAGGCAAGAATACAATTATTTGACCAAATCTCTCCGTAAGCTTCAATTGGTAATGGATTTGTTCCTACTCCTACTTCAATCGTAAAGCCAGGTCTTCCTGTTTCTTGAATAAACCAATCTTTATAGCCACCATCACTATCTGCAGTATGAATGGGCGTATAAGAACTTGCTAACGAAAGCCGTCCGACCATCTCTTTACTTTCTAATGGTTCCATCCCCCGATACCCCCAATAAATAACCTGACCTTGTGAATGAAAAGCAAGAACATAAGCAAAAGAGTGTTGTTTCGTAAATTGATGTACTGCTATTGCTTCAGGTTCCGTCAGTGGCGCTTTCCCACTATAATGACGTGACCATGGTTCTTGTGGACTTTCCTTAGCCTCAATCTCCCATCCTGCTGGCCATTGATGGTTTAAATCGACTCCTCTTATATTACTTGACCAATGATCGAATCTTCTCATTCCTTTATTGATAGCTAACACTTCTTTTAAGTACGGATGTCCCTCATAAATTCCTTGCAGGACGAGATCCATTCCGTCAGGATTTACTAGCGGTACCACATACAACCTGACCTCTTGTAAAATTTTTTTGATATCGTATCCATGCCAAGATAATCCTTTTTCCTGATGAAGTGCTAATTCCTCTATGTATTGAGTAAGAAATTTGCTTGTATGCCATTCATTTGCATGCCAACCAGCTGAATAGAATATTTCCTTTTTCCCTGACCCAATTGATAGTGCGTAAAGAGGTTTGTTCATTACGGAATAACCAATAATATCAACAACAATACCAAGTTCTTTTAAATCAGGTATCTTTTTTTCTAGATCCATTTGTCCGAATTCCGTTCTTAACTGAATGTCACTAACTATATTCGACTGTTCCATTTTGATCTTAGGTATATGAATGACTAGACCAGGGGATAAATAACTTTGTTCTGAGTAAAGATGTGGGTTAAATAACAATAAATCAAACGGTCTTACTTTAAATTTATACGCAACCTTTGCTATTGTATCTCCAAGTTGAACAGTGTAATTCATGTAACCCCTCCTCCCATACATATATATGAAGCTGGAATTAAAAGCATACAATTAATTTCTTTAAAACATTATAGAATTTACCTTAGTATGGGTTTACATAAAAAAGATGATGAAAAATGATGGACTGAGAGCTAGTGTTATTGCGAATTAGTTTGGAGATTTCTTGATAGCCCTTTCGGATTCATGCATGTAAATTAAGTAAATCCATTCGGTTATCTTGGAGTTAATTCTCCTTAAGATACGCCCTATATAGGTGTATGATAGAGGGTGGCACTGCGGAAGGTTTTTTTGCTGTAGTGCTTACAGTTAGATAAAAAGAAAATTTAAGGAGTCTAGATATGAAGTAGTTGCCGATCGGCCAGGTGTGATCGGAAGAATGGGTCAAACTCAAGCTGAGCACGAGGTAAAAAAAGTGTCATGCAAGTTGGAAAGCAAGAAGGCGGTGGAGAAGAGATTATGATAGTCGCTGTCGCAAACTCGTTTCGGAAAAAGTCATTCATGTCCTTTCTCAAATTGAAGAAATTCATTTAGCTGATACAATTGAATGCTGATGCAATAAGAAAAAAACGTCTTTACCTTAGAAGTAATAAACGGAACCGCCGCTTCTTTTTAGTCGAACGACAAGTGGCTTTCTTTTCGTTCGACGTGTAGCGTGTTGAGCCATCGCTACTTAATAGAGATCTGAAAAAGGTTGATTTTTACCTTTTTCAACGACGTCCCTTTTTATTTATATTAAAATAAGCCCTTTTGCCTAATTGAAAAAAGGACTCCCCAAATTTAATGGTCTTTACCACTACCAAATGTATGTAAACAATAAATCTAATTGCTCCTCTTTGCTTTTTATTAAATAACGATTTCCTTCGAATGTTAATCTAAGTTTATCATGGTCGGTTTCAACTAGATTCTCAGCAAAAGCAACGTCTACATAAAATTGATAAAGATGAGCTTGTTTTCTACTACTTTTACGTTTCATTAAACCATAGCCAAATGTTCGATCATGCGATCGCCAAAACCGTGGGTGCAACTCTCTTTCGTCAATCAGTCGTATGTTACCGTGATGGCTAATTTTCTTCAACATAAAAATAAATCCATCAACTAAATCAACTTGAGAGCTTTTTAAATCAGTTTGCTCATTTAACCATTGAAACATTTCCGTGTTGACTATAACCTGTCCAATCGCCATCCATCTTCATCCTTACCCGATAACTTAACTTGACTTAATCCTATCATATTCGACAAGATTTTCACAAGTCCACCCGTTAATTAACGACGATCATTTGTCCAGGATAAATAGCATCCGTACGCAAATTATTTTGTGTAATTAAGCTTTCAATCGTCACTTCATACTGTGTTGCAATAGATGTAAGTGAATCACCTTGCTCAATAAAATGTACATTCTCAGACAGCTCAATAATTAGAACATCATCAACTTGAATGACCTCATCCTCTAAAGTATTCCACTCCTTTAGCTGATCCACGGAAACAGCAAAAGCTTTTGATATACTCCAAAGGGTGTCTCCCCGCTGAACTTCTATTTGGATGATGTCACTGTTATTGTTCAGCACTACTACTTCTTCCTCTTGCATTGCATCTTCTATTAGTTTTTGACTCATGACAGCCGCAATTTCTCTTTGCTTCCAATCTAACCCATAGGGAGAGTCTTGTCCTAAAGCAGCATACATAAATTCAGGTTCCATTGATAGCACGAGAAGGGGATCAATGGATTCTGATTTCTCCATGTTCCAATTTCCTTTATGAACTTCAAAATGAAGGTGATTGCCAGAAGATCGCCCTGACGTTCCAACCGTTCCGATCTTCTCCCCTTCTCCAATAGCCTGTCCTTCTTCCACTTTCCTCACATGAAGATGTGCATATACGGTCTCTAGACCATTTTCGTGCTCGATAAAAACGACGTTACCATATGTATCTGAATAATACGAACGACTAACCATCCCTTCCGCTATCGAAACAACAGGGGTTCCTTCTGGTGCTGCCACATCGATCCCGTAATGCTTACCAGCCCTTGTCCCATATGTGTCGGTAATCTCGCCAACTGTTGGCCAGATAAGGGCTTCAAAGAGCTCTTCTGGCACCTCCATTTTTGTTTCAGCAAAAGTCGTCGTCGTACTTATAAAAAGCAAACCTATAAATGTTGCTAAAGCTAGCGCAATACAAATTCGTTTTATAAAGTCAACCATCATATCCTCCTCATATTTAGGAAACCTATTTACTTTTCCATTTGTCACACATTTTATCCTATGGAGGCTTACATCAAATTATTCCATTTATTTTTCTCAACTGCCCCAGACTAAATGATCTCAATTAAACTGCCCCGCTAATTTCAACGAATCAATAAATTTTTTCCATTTTTCTATAATCAGTATTTTCTTGTTATGCTTCGATATTTTTCTCCAATTTCAGTAGGATCTATACCTTGAGATTGAAATTGTTTTAACAATTCTTCGGCACGGGTTTGTTATTTGTTTTTCAATTTCTTTTTTAGTGTTCTCTTGATGTTCTTGATTTTCATTGCCACTATACTCTTGAAAGGATCCATTAATTTTGATTGAAAGGAATCTAGCAAAGTATAAAAAAAGTATAAGAAGACTACTTAATTGTAGTTCACTTATACCAAAAAAGATCTCTTATTGTGTATGGACAGAAATTTGAATTTCTCCTCGATTTAAATCAACATGTGATCGAATCAAAACGGGAAATGAATTTGAATTTTTAAATCGAAAGTCTGGTCCACCCCAGGAAACAGTTGCATCTCTTCCTTCTGGAACATAACCAATTTCACGTGAATGAGTAAAACGTTCAATCATCTCTAACCCTGCTTGATCAACAGCATTAAATAAAGTAGATGAAGTTTGACAGATCCCCCCTCCAATACCCATAATAAATTCCTTATCGACAATTTCTTTAGCTTCTTGATAGCCTCTTTCTCGCGTCCGTTCTCCTACTGTTTGATTAAATGAAAATGAATCACCAGGTCCAATTATTACTCCAGAGATCGCTTTAGCTGATAATAAGACATTTTGAGCACGCCCAGTAACAGATGGATTAAAATACGTTTTGTACTCAGCAATTTTTTTATTTTCAATACCTAATAAGTCATCTTCGGTGACAGAAGGTTCTGTGACGTTAATGGGTAGCACTAAATCAGTAGTTCCAACCTCTATTTCTAATAATTGATCCACTAGTTCTTGTTCCAATAAGACCACTCGTTCTTTTCCGGGAAGGAGTTCACCGTTTTCGTTCAAACGGGGATTCTGCATCGGAGTATCTATTTGAATCGCTAAATCAATAGCTAATTGTCGAAGTGACTTTTCGTCACGTTGATCTGCAAATAAATATCCGTAATCATTCATTGTAATCGTATGAACAGTATCGTTCCATTCATCTTTCAATTGAATGCGCCAATAAACAATTGGTTTCTCTTTCGTCTCATTTATAAAATATGAAGAGTGAATGGCTACTGCCTTAGGATCCTCTACCAATACAAAGTTATTACAACCGACAAGTATCAACAAAGGTATAAAGAATAGACTTTTTTTCATGTTTCCCCCCATCTAAAACACATTAACACCCTTCAATATATGAGGCCACTTATTAAAAATACCATATAATTACATATATTTATTTAAATGTTAAAAAAGGTTGACTAAAAAGGATAGGTTCGTTACCCTTTAGTCAACCAGTTTAACATCATTCAATTTTTCCTTTTCCCGTCCCTAAAAACAAAGGCACTCCGCTCATACTCAACATCCTTAACACTTAAACGGTGATTAACGACTCGAGCAATTGCAAAGAAATAATCGGAGAGACGGTTCACATATTTAAGGACAATCGGGTTAAAGACATCTGCTTCTCGATGAAGTCTTGCCACATATCTTTCTGCACGCCTTGTCACTGTACGACAAACATGAAGGGTCGAAGCTGGGACAGACCCTCCCGGTAAAATAAATCGTTCTAACTCCGGTGCTTCCTTAATATATTCGTCGATCCGCTCTTCAAGAAAATCGATGATTTCTTGCTTTGCTTTATAAGGGCGATTTTCTAATTTTTTCACCATCGCTAAATCTCCACCACAATCGAACAATTCATGTTGAATTTTTACAAGCTCGTTTTTAATGTCTGGAAAAATATCATCTTCTAATTGAGTAATAGCCATGCCGATGAATGAATTCAATTCATCGGTTGTCCCGTAAGCCACGACTCTTGTATCATCTTTATCTAATCGCCCTCCTATTACACTCGTTTTTCCTTCGTCACCAGTTCTTGTGTAAAGTTTCATTTAAACGACCTCCCTTTTTTTAATTGTTCATTTAAGCCATACCAAATCACATCTACTCGCATTGCCTTTTTTACCATATCTTGAAAACACCAACCAACTAGATCTCGATAACGTCTAGCTTCTTCCTCAACAGGAACAACCCCTTTTCCAATATCTGTTCCAATTAAGATGAGCGTCCTATCTTTTTTGTGACATTCCCAATCTATCCATGTTTCGATCCATTCCTGAAAACTCTCCCTAGGCTTTTCTACTCCTAAAAACGTTTGAACTACTGCTTCCAACCCAAAAATAATAACGTTACTATTAATCGTATTCCAAGGATGAATGTTTGATTCTGTATAACCATTATACCATCTGATTGAATCATCGTTATTAAGATAGTCTAGTGCCCATCTATTTTTACCGTGATAGGCTCCTCCTGTAATGAAATGAATGTTGATCCCCTCCTTAAATCTGCTATAGTTCCAACCAATTGAAATCTAGCATTAGTCGGTATATTCCATTCAAAGAATGGTCGTTCTATTGGCGAGAATAAAGAAAGCCATTGCCTCATCACTCCTCCATGACAAACGACTGTGATATGTGAAGCTTTTGTTTCCTCCACTTTGTCTAACATTTCGAAAAAAGCCTCTTTTATTCTCGCATGAAACTGATGAAAACTTTCACCTTTGGGTGGAATTACATTTACAGGATCGTTAAGCCACCTTCGATAGTGCTCCAACTCCTTCAACTGCTCATACGTTTTTCCTTCCCAATCGCCAAAATTAAACTCCCTTATTTTAAAGGAACGAATCACAGGTTGATGAGGAAACAGGAGTTCAGCCGTTTCTAAACATCTAAGTAGATCACTTGTAAAAAGAAGATCAATCTTTTTATTGGATACGGTTTGAGATAATGATTGTACTTCAGCTTTCCCACACTCTGATAAAGGTAAATCGAGCCAACCTAAATATCGCTTCTCTTCATTAAATGTCGTTAAACCATGTCTAATAAGAGTAAGAACCAGTAAATCCCCCATAGGAATGTTTCTCCTCCTTCCGCACCTGCTCCTATTGTGTCACCTGTAATCCCACCAAGCTGAACATTGACCCACTTCTGCCAGAAAACTAAAAAGAAACTCGCTGCTAGAAGTAACCATAACAGGCTGGGGTTAACGAAAAATACAAGAACAGCAATCCCTAACGTCCAAGCAGAATAAAGGACGAGCGTTTCTTTTCCTTTTGCAGCTTGTAGTGCAGCTGCCATTCCTTCTGTTCTAGCAAATTTACCTAGCAATAACTGCCACCCAAGTATAAGTCTTACAAGAGTGTAAATAACAAACACAGCAAAAATACTTGAGGAGGGAGCCGCTCTTACAATTTCTAATATGAAAATAAAACGCCATCCTACAACAAATAACAAAGCCAACACGCCAAATGTTCCTACTCTCGGATCCTTCATGATCTCTAATTTCCGCTCACGACTTCTTCTTGAAAAGATAGCATCATGAAAATCAGCCCATCCGTCAAGGTGCAAACCGCCTGAGAACAAGATCGAAAAAGTTAAGATCCAAGAGACCATAACGATTGATGAAACAGATATATATTCAGTGAAAATAAACCATTGTATCGCCATCAATAAGCCAAGGGCAAGTCCAACTATAGGATAAGCAGTAACTGATGCTTTTGCTCGCTTATCATCCCACTCAATTTGTTTAGTGATCGGAATCGTGGTCAATAACTGAAAAGCAAGCAAAACTCCATCAAGCCAAATCCCTATCTTACTTCTCATAATGCCACCCCTTCATACACTGCGGTAGTTCACCTATATTTAGCTTTTGCTCGAGCCAACGCGCCACCTTACCATATACTTGTACTCTGAACTCACTAAATGATTTTTCCTGTTTCCATTTAAACCCTTTTTCCACTCGAAGGCGATTTGACCCAAGTGCACCACTCATCAGTATAAAAAAGATATTGAAAATAAACGCTAATAATTTGACTATGCAGAAGAAAGACTCCCCCATCCTTGGTAACATAGGAATGATTGGACGTATTCTGAGATTTAAAAGTAGCCACTCTTAATCCTCTGTTGATTGGCGTTCGGTATAAAGCTGTACAAATTAGACTTTTCTCTACGTCAGAGGATGTACCTTGTATCATAATTCCAATCATGTACATTCCCCTCCTTTTTTAAAACAGGCCAACCCGTTTTCAACTAAAATAGCCTCAGTAGCTAAAGAAACAATGAACTGGTGAATTCTTCCTAGTACTTTTATGTATACGTTAGAGCCTTGTTCATTTAGTGGAACATCATATGCCAGCTCATTTGAAACGATGAAAACAAAGTATGAAGACGTAGCTATTGTCGTAAACAACCGCTTGATTTTGGTCTCTACTTCTCTTATAAAATCATCGTTCTTCCATTTGTCCTCATTTGTCTCCCAACCAGCAAATAATTCATTGCTTAATAGAGTGGTTAGACAATCTAAAAGAATGACATCTCCATTTTGAAACAAAGGCAAAAGCTGGTCAATCTCTCTAGGTTGTTCGTAAACCTTCCAATTCGCACCACTCCTTATCCTTTGCTGCTGGTGCTTCTCTACTCTTGATTTCATTTCCTGATCATATACGTGACTAGTGGCAATGTAATAAAGCTGCGCGTTCTGTTGAGAAGAAAGTTGAAGCGCACGCTGTTCAGCATATTGACTCTTACCACTTCTAACTCCTCCAGATATGAAAACAATCATTGTTTCCTCCACGCTGATAACGCATCAACCAACTGGTCATTACATTCACTATTTTTTACAGCTAATCGTAGATACCCCCCATTCAGACCATTGAAATTGTATGTATGGCGAGCAATGATTCCTTTTTCTAAAAGAAATACAAGCATAGGCATCGTGTCTCGTCTATCTCGCTCAGCAAGTAAATAGAAATTAACGGCAGAATCAGAGACAAAATAATCAAGATCTTTCAACAACCGTGTCACCCGTCTTCGCTCTTGATGAATGTTTAACACCGTCTGTTGAACGAATGATACCTCTTTGAGTAGAGTTAGACCAACTTGTTGCGCTATGCCATTGACACTCCATGTCGGTTGACGCTTTTTCAGTTCCTCTATCAAGTCTGCATTCGCTAGAAGATAACCAAGTCTGATCCCTGCGATCGCAAACATTTTGGTTAAAGAACGTACGATAAGTAGATTCGAAAATTGATTGACTAAACGATGGAGTCCATATCCGTCTTCAGAAAAGTCATAGAAAGCTTCGTCTAAAACCACATAAGTTCCTTGTTTTTCTGCTTCATCTACTAAGTCAATGATATCTGCTAGTTCATAGCGGACACCCGTAGGATTATTCGGTGAACATAAAAAAAGGACATCTATGTCGCAAATAGCTGAGAGCACCAGATTTAAATCAAGTTGCCAAGGCGGGGGTAAAACAATAGAAGTCACGGTACATTCAAAAGCCTGACAGGCATCCAGATACTCAGAAAACGCTGGCTCGACAATCGCCACGCGCTTCCTCTGGAAGAAATTAGCTATTAGAAAAATCAGTTCTGCTGCTCCATTTCCGACTAAAACTTTATTTTCTGACACATCATTTTTCTGTGCCAATTTACTCGTTAACTCCGTCACATGTGGATCTGGATAGTGCGTCATCGCTTTAGTGAAATCAACGATTGGCAGTTGTGTAACAGCAGCAGGTGATCCAAATGGATTTGTATTTTCACTGAAATCTATGAAATGGTATGGCATTTGTTTCCCAAGCGCTTCTATTAATTGCTTTGGATTAGCCCCATGATTAGGTAATAACATAAATGACACCTCCTAAAAAAACAAGCATAAGCGTAAACACATTTGTCGTCCTCAGCATGATGAGATTGGTTTCGTCAATATGTAGAGCTTTTAACGTAACAAGATCATCACCCATCTTAGCCCGATTCGATACAACACCTTTATAAGTATTCATTCCTCCGAGTTGTATGCCCAGTAGCGCTGCAACTGCAGCTTCCCCCCATCCGCTATTGGGACTCGGATGTTTTTTTGCCTCTCTCTTAACGACAGCCCAACATTCGCGCCTCGAACGATTTAACTCAGGTTTTGTACAAAACACCATGATAAAACCAGTTACTCTACTAGGAATCCAATTGAGCAAATCATCGCATTTAGCTGATGCCCACCCAAAATCACCGTACCGATCATTTTTATAACCAACCATGGAGTCACATGTATTCACAGCTCGATACAACATTGCAAGAGGCGCACCACCAATCATCGCAAAAAACAAAGGAGCCGTTACTCCATCACTCGTATTCTCTGCAACAGTTTCCACCGTTGCACGTGTGATTTCTTCTTCGTCAAGCTTGTCTGTGTCTCTCCCAACAATATAAGATAGTTGTTTTCTGGCCTGTTCAAAATTTCCTTTTTTTAGGGGTTCAGCCACTTCATTTGCAGCCTGTTTTAATCCCTTTGCTGCTATCGTTGTAGAGATTAACCATGCTTCAAACAAAATTCCGACGTAAAGATGGACTCGGTAGGCCATTAGCACGAATAGGAGCGTTAAGCTAACAACCACTAAGATAAGACCGCATAACATGAATAATCCTTTTTCTTTTCGACGTTTCCCTTTATTTAACTGTCGATCTGCGATTGAAATCAGTTTCCCAAATCCAACAACCGGATGCGGAATTGAACGTGGGTCACCAATGACTCTGTCTATGACAACGGCAAGTACCAAGGCGATCAAATGAGACATTACAACGATTCCTTTCGAACTTTATTACGTTTAATGGCATCTATCGTTCCTTCATAAACTAATCTAGCTATTTCTTTACCAATTGGCGTAATTGTTCCCGCATAAGGATAGCTGACTCCCGATTGGCTCGACGCAATTAACACACTGTCTGTTGATGTTCCTGTTGCAATGGTACCGCTGACCGAATCCAAAATTTGTTCATCATGGAGTGCTTTTGCTTTTGCTTCTGTGACAGTCATTACAGCTTGAACATATGCTGATTCCGGTAAAGTCCCTTCAATGAATACCCAAATATTAATCGTACCTATAACCGGAATCCAATCCGCTTGTTTATGTGCGCTTGCAGCATCAACAGCATTCGACACACCTGCACTAATCATCACCAAAATAGCAGGAGAATCCGGTTTAGACATGAGAATGGAGGCATCCTCCAGATAAGCTGCTGTCATCATACCAAGCGTATCGTTCGGCTTAAGGCCTTTATTTTTAAAATATTGACTATATTCCATTTCAACATTATCAGTACAATAATCTTTGTCTACATGACGGTTGACAAATTGATGATGCCAACGAAATCCAGCTCCTATAACAGCTGATGATAACGTCTTCCATTTATGACTGCTTTCTATCTTAATCCACTCATGTGAGCGTTCGATCTTAAGGTCTTTAATGCTTGCAAAGTCTTCTGTGCGTTCAGGGATAAACGTAATCAAAGGACTTGGAACAGCCGGATGTTCTTTGCGCTGAAGAGAAGTTTGGTACACGTCTTCTAATTGGTTTTCTTCCATAACTTCAACAGGTGTTCCTAGAGCAACAGCAGCTCCTTCATTCAGTAAAAGAACTCGATCACAGTAGAGACTCGCCATATTTAAATCATGTAAAACAGCAATAACCGTTAGTTTCCGTTCATACGACCATTGCTTTAAAGAGTTTAATAGCCCCATCTGATGAGAAATATCTAAATGGTTCGTCGGTTCATCTAATAAGAGAACATCTGGTTGTTGTGCTAGCGCTCTTGCTAATAAAACGCGTTGGCGTTCTCCTCCGCTTAATTGCTGCAACGGCTTCTCACGAAATTGATACGTGTCTGTTTGGTATAACGCTTGCGAAATTATTTCTTCATCAAGCTTTGATGTTCCTTGGAGCCATCCTTTTTGATAAGGGTATCTCCCTAACGCCACAACATCCCAAACAGAATAGGAAAAAGCCGTTTCAGATTCTTGCGGCAAAACAGCAATCTTTCTAGCCATTTCTTTAGATTGATAGGTTTTAAGTAAACGTTGATTGACGGTAATTTCTCCCTCTATAGGGAGGATCCCCCCACCAATTGCTTTTAAAAGACTCGTTTTTCCACTTCCGTTTGGTCCAATAATTCCAAACATTTCACCTTGACTCACTTCAAAAGAAAGATTCTTTACGACTTTTTTTTGTCCATATTGAATCGTAATATTATCACATGTAATCAAAGTTCTAACCTCCTTCCACTTGTTATTTCAAACGACGTTGCCTTAATAAAATTAAAGCAAAGACAGGAGCACCAATAATTGAAGTGATGACCCCAATTGGCAATTCCGTTGGGGCAATTATCGTTCGTGCGACAAGGTCTGTAAGTGCTAAAAATCCCGCCCCGACAAACATCGATAAAGGCAAAAGGTGACGGTGGTCAGAACCCCAAATCAACCTTGTTAAATGAGGAATGACCAGCCCCACAAATCCCACTGTCCCTGAAACAGCAACCGCACCCCCTGTTAGAGTTGTCGCGCCAAGTAGAATTAGAATTTTTCGTAAAGCAATATTAACCCCTAATTGTCTAGCCGTTTCCTCACCAAAAGCCATGGCATTTAATTCATGGCGATTAAAGAACAATAAAAGAAAACCAATGATAAAGCAAGGCAAGATCATCCAAATGAATGGCCAACCTCTCATTGCCACACTCCCCATTAACCAACCGATAATTTGCCTTAGTTCTTCTCCTGTTAAAGCTATCATGAGTGAAATAAAGGCTCCTAAAAAGGAACTGAAAATAATACCAGCTAAGATAATGGTTTCAGCCGCCATCGATCGCTGAACGACTCTTGAAAATGTAATTACCAAAAACAGAGTGGCAAAACCAGCTAAAATACTAACAAAAGGAAGAGTAAATCTTCCTAGTATAGGAATGGTTACCCCAAAAAACAAAACCGCAACTGCTCCAACAGCAGCTCCAGAAGAAACACCAAGCGTATAAGGATCAGCAAGTGGATTTTTCAAAAAACCTTGAAAAGCAGATCCAGCCATTGCTAAACAAGCCCCAACAAACATCGCAAGAACAGCACGCGGAAACCGAATTTCCATCACAATATTAATGTACATTGGGTCTAGTTCGACATTAAGCGGTAGGTGAATAAGCTCAGTTGCCAATATTTGCAATACGGTCAGAAAGGGAAGCTCGACGCTTCCCCGACCGATACTAGTAATCAAAGCTACAAAACAAAATAGAGTGACAATCACATATGCAATTTTGATATTATTCGCCAAATACCTCTGGATAAACTGCTTTTGCAATCCGCTCGACTCCCTTAGCTAAACGTGGACCAGAACGAGTAACCTCATCAGAATCCAAATCATAAATTCGTTCATTTACAACAGCAGGGACATCTTTCCATGCTGCACGTTCCATTACTCCTTCAACTGCATTCTCAACGTAATAACCATACGTGATTAAAATAACATCTGGATTAAAGGCTACAGCCTCTTCTTCCGTAAACATTGGCCAACCTTCTTCTTCCCCAGCCGCATTCTCTGCATTGATTATCGTTAACATTTCATCAAGAAAAGTTCCTTGACCTGTCGTGTAAATTTCAGGAGCTGGACTTACCTCAACCCAAACTTTTTTTCGATCTTCTTCTGAAATTTCACTTGCTTTCGCTTCAACAGCAGCAAATGTTTCTTGCATATCACTAATAACAGCATCAGCTTCAGTTGTATGACCTGTTACTTGACCAATCAATTCAATCGAATTATAGACCATATCAATCGATTTAGCATCATGAACGACCACTACAGGAATACCTGCATTACGAATTTGATTTAATCCTTCTTCAGAACTATGTGCATTAGAAGCATGGGATAAAACTAAATCCGGCGAAAGCGCTAAAACTTTCTCAACATCAAAGTTCATGTCACCCACACTTTCAATATCAAGTACAGCCTCAGGATAATTATCCCAATCTGTACGACCAACAACCGCGTCTCCTGCTTCAACAGCAAACACCGTTTCTGTAATACTCGGAATTAAAGAAACAATTCGCTCAGGTTGGGCTTCAATGGTAACTTCATCTCCAAGTGCGTCTGTAATCGTTAAAGGATATGAACCTTCTTGCTCTTGTCCATCCGTAGATTCTGAAACCTCAACATCCGTATCAGGAGCTTGTTCTGGCTCTGTTGCTTGGTCTTGTCCACATCCTGCAACAAAGATTGCCATAAGTAGGGCAATTAACATCAATTTCAACTGCTTCATTTCTCTCTTTCCCCTTTTTCTTTTTTTCTTATCTCTCTTGAAACGAAAATTTCTATGTAAGCCTCAGGAGCATAAACACACGAAAAAAGCCCTCCCTATAGGAAGGCTTGAAAAACAAAAGAGTAAACATCACGAGTAGTCCGAATGTATATCTATTGCTTCCCCTTTTCCTCGAAGGTTTCACATTAGCGTATAGGCAGGTCTCCTGACTCATGCTTATTGAATCACATCACCTTCCCATCCTTAGACAGTGGTAATCGAAGTGTTTCGCAGCATTTTACAGTGGCGGGACCGTGTTGGATTTACACCAACTTCCCTATTATCATCTAGTTTTCATTAGATGACCTATACGTGTTTCATATGAGATTATGATAAGTACTATTAGTATACATGAAAACAGAGAATATGACAGTGTTTTTTACTATGGATAGCCAAAGGTAAAGCTAATTTCCGATTCAAACCAATACGATTTCCAACTTCTTCATTAGTCTCTTTGAAACAGATTAGGTTTAACACTCTTACATATTAGCACCTTAATTAAATTTAAAAAAAGATTGACTATTCTCATTTCCCCATGGCGAGTGGAAACAAACATGCTCATGCGTGTGCAATGACTAAATGGTACGGTGCCAATTTTCATTACATTATCTATTTTCAATCAATAACTTGAATTGACGAAACATAGATTTTTTTTTAAAATCAAAGCTTATTTTCTTAAAGTCTTTCCATTATGCTTAGTACTCTGAACAAAACAAGAGAAGGACGATCTTACTTAAGTAAGATTGTCCTTTTCTCTATTACCTCTTATTTTTCATTTAGTTCATTTTTGTTTGGAATAAAGAAAGAGAAAGTAGTACCTTCATTTACTTTACTATGAACGGAAATATGGCCGCCATGTGCATCAATGATATTTTTAGCGATCGCTAGTCCAAGACCCGTTCCCCCACGTCCTCTAGTTCGTGCTTTATCTGCTTTATAGAAACGTTCAAATACATATGGCAAATCAACTTCTGGAATACCAGAACCTGTGTCTTTCACATCAAAGTTAATTCCTTTATCATACTGACGTACAGCTAAAGTAACTTGACCATTTTGTTCGGTATGACGAATCGCATTATGAAGTAAGTTTGTCAATACCTGTTCGATTCGATCAGGATCACATGTAAAGGTTGTAACAAGATGAATATCAAGAGAAAGGGTAATATCTTGCTCCCCTGCTAGGCCTTGGAACTTACGAACAATCCTTTCGCTAAAAGGTTCTACTTCAATTAATTCCATGTTCAACTCAACATGTCCAGCTTCCATACTAGCAATGTCTAATAACTCATTTACTAATCTACCCATTCGTAACGACTCATCGTAGATAATCTTCGCCATTTCTCTCTTTTCTTCGTCAGAGCCAGCAATATCATCAATTATTGCTTCACTATACCCTTGCAACATCGAAATAGGCGTTCTAAGCTCATGAGAAACATTCGCAATGAAATCTTTTCTCAGCTTATCGTGACGACGTTCTTCCGTCATGTCTCGTATAACTGCAACAGCTCCCCTTATCTCATCTTGATCATACAAAGGGGTGATTAAAATCATCCAACTTCTTCCTTGGATTTCAACTTCGCTTACTTGTTCTTTTTCAAAAAGGACCACTTTTTCAAATAATGTTTGCAGCGTAGCTGGTAATGGTTGTTCAATATTGTCATCCATCCCCTGCTCATAATACCAAGATTGAATAAAACGCTCTGCAGGAGGATTCGTTAAGACGATTCGTCCCTTTTTATTCAAAGTGACAACGCCATCTGCCATACTAACCAGAATACGAGCCAGTTGTTCTTTTTCTTGATTTAATGCATGTATATTATTGTTTAATTCACGCCCCATACGGTTAAACGCAATCGCTAATTGACCTATTTCATCATGGGTTAAAACAGGAATTTTTGTTTTAAATTCACCTTGTGCGACCTCTAAAGCAACTTCACGCATCTTACGAAGAGGCGCTGTGATTCTTGTCGAAAGAAAAAAAGCAAAAATTGTTGTTAAAACGATAGCAACACCTGCAGAAAAGTAGATAATTTTTTTTGTATCATTCGAAGCTTCTTCTATAGCCGAGAGCGATTGATATAAAAATACAGCACTATCCTCCAGTGAATCAGGCTGCAAGGGAACACCTACAATCATAATTTCAGAGAGAAACTCTTCGCCATTTCCAGTGAATGGAAAATCGCCTTCTGTCATAACAATCTGTTCTCCAGAGAACACCTGTGACAAGGTTTCATCTGTAAAAAAAGTATCCAGCGCAACTTGATGGGCCTCAGCTTCGTCTGTACTCCATATTTTTTCTCCTTCGACTAAAAATATAACATGCATGTCAAAGGCGTTTGAATACTGTGAGATCGTAGTTAAAGCATCGTTTTCCGTCGTATATCCCTCATAAATATTTGAAATCATCATTGCGTGATTTACAAGCCGTGACTCTGCTTCATTTACATGAAATCGCTCAAATGATTGCAGCAATAATACCATTAAGATTGTTAAAACAACAGATACAAGCAGCAAAATCGTAATCCAAACCTTTCCTACGACACTTCGCCACAACATTATTACTTCACTGCCTCAAATTTATAACCAATTCCCCAAACCGTAGAAATCATCGATGCCGCTTCCGGTGAAATCTTATTCAACTTTTCACGGAGTCGCTTAATATGAGTATCTACCGTTCTTAAATCCCCGAAAAAATCATAGTTCCAAACATCTTTTAACAGTTGTTCACGAGAGAATACTTTGTCTGGAGATTGTGCTAAATAATGAAGTAACTCATACTCTTTAGGCGTTAAACTAATTTCTTGATCAGAAACGGTAACCCTATGTGCATCGTTATCAATCATTAAATGCTGAAAAACAAGAACGTCCTTCGCTTGTGTATCCGTGTGCAAAAATTTAGTAGATGAAGAACGTCTGAGTAACGCTTTTACTCGTAGAATAACTTCTCTAGGACTAAATGGCTTTACAATGTAATCGTCTGTCCCTACCTCAAAACCTTGAACCCGGTTCGCCTCTTCTCCTTTTGCTGTCAGCATCATTACAGGAGTAGCCTTCGTCTTACGAAGCTCTTGACATACTTCGATTCCATCCATTCCAGGCATCATAATATCAAGTAAAATAACATCATATTCGTCAGTTAAAGCCATTTCCAAGGCTTGTTCACCATTTTCCGCTTCTTCCACTTCATAGTTCTCACGTTCTAAATACATTTTTAAAAGTCTACGAATTCGGTCTTCATCATCCACTACTAAAATACGCGCTTCTTTTTCCATCTTTTCTTCCTCCTAATTCAAATCTTCTATATGTAGTCTAACACGAAAGAGTTGTAAGAAAAACATAGCTACCACCAATATCCTTCCTTGCTTATCTTATATATCTTAGCTAGTATTGGAATTAGTAATAAAGTTGAAATCGTCTATTTCCTTAACCTGCAGTACTCACAAAATCACCTTAACAACTGCATAATGAAACTATACCCCTTTATCCTTGAAAAAACCCTCGCCACCAAGCGAGGGTTCGTATCATCAAGCGTACGAGTGAAGACCTGCAATAACAAGGTTTACAAACACTAAGTTAAACATAATTATGGCAAAACCTATCACACATAACCACGCTGATTTTTCACCATGCCAACCTTTTGACAAACGTAAATGTAAATAAGCAGCATAGAACAAAAATGTAACAAGTGCCCAAACCTCTTTAGGGTCCCAGCCCCAGAACCGCGTCCATGCAATCTGCGCCCAAATCATTGCAAAAACAAGACCTCCAAGTGCAAAAACGGGGAACCCAATCGCAATCGCACGATAACTTACTTCATCAATTGCTTGTGGACTAACACCTTTTACGATCGGTTGAATAGCTCCCCCGATTCTTTTTCGCAATACTAGGCGTAATAGCCAATAAATTACTATCCCAGAGAGTAATGACCAAATAACCGTATTAAGATCATTGGCTAAAATGATCGCCGGTGCATCAAATAATGGTTCCATCTTTCCTTCAGTTAACAGCTGACCTTCATTTGGACCTACTAAAGCTGGAAGATTGTAGATCATTTCAGCATCAACATCATTTTCATTCACATAAGCAAATGTTGCCTCATAATTCATTGCATTAAAGATCGAGCCCACTAATATGAAACCCACTAAACTTATTATCGAATACATGATAAGTTCAAGTGCAGCTGTTTGTTTATTCGATTTAGTGAAGTCAAGGGTTCTAATTAAATAAATTAAACCAGCTACAAATCCAATCGATAGAATTCCTTGTCCAAGCGCTGTCGTAATAACGTGAATTTTCAACCAATTACTTTGTAATGCTGGAATTAATGGTGCTACTTCACCCGGAAACATAGAAGCATATGCAATAATCAGCATGACAATAGGCATTGTAAACAAGCCAAGATAATTAGAACGATAAATAGCATAAATAATAACAAAAGCAATACCAATCGCTATCCCAAGGAATGTCATATATTCAAACATATTACTTACAGGGGCATGTCCTGAATAAGCCCAGCGAGTGATGAAATATCCAATTGAAAATGCCGATCCTAGAATCGATAAAATATAACCAATTAATCCCCAACGATTTCCGTTTATTTCCCCTTGTTTGTTACGCCATTTCTTTCCTGTTATCGATACAGTAAAAGTAATTGTCGCACCAAGGTAGAGGAAAAAAGCAATAAATAGCAAATTTCCACTAATTGCTCCCATGACAAAACCTCCTGACAAAAGGTACGAGAATGCTCAGATTCCCTATACCCTCATATTAACCTTCAACTTTTTTTCAATTCTTCTTGCTTTGACTCTTCAGCCTCAACCTGATCAATAGGCGATGACATGTCTGTCTCAGCAATCGCATAATCAATATCCTTACGCAAAGCAAGATAATTTTTATTGGTATGACCAGCAATCCAGACTTCACCATTGATACGTTGTAACCATATACGACGATGAGACCAATATGAACCTTGTACTAAACCCATCATGAAAATGATTCCCCCAACAATTAAGAAAGAAAGAGTATAATCTCTTCTTACTGTCAGTCCGGTTACATGTTTCGTTTCTACATCTATAAACGTCATCTTATAATCATTTTCACCCATCGGTTCTAGATTTGTTCGAATCCCAACAAAACTGACTTCTCCTTCAGGTGTTTGTGGAGTATACATATCAAAAATAAAAACCGGGTTGTCCGGAATTTGCGAACGAGTTGACGGGACATTAGAACTGTTTAAGACATAATCAGGAAAATATTCTCTTATTTCAATTCTGTAACCATCTCCTAAGTCATAGAAGCGATCCGGATTATAGAGATCAATGTCGATTCGTCCTGTTGTTTCACCTGTTGCTTTATTTTCAAGAGTAAAACTCATTGTGTTCAATTCATGAAGTTTATAATCTACCTGATAAAGAGCATATCCATCAAATTTAAACGGATCATTTACACGGATTTTATGACGATCTACTTCCACTAGTTCACCTTCACCAACTACTCCAGTGTCCTCGCTTTTGTATAAGACCGCATCAGTTTGATAGGTTTTAACAATTTGTCCACCAGCACGTTGCATCGCTTCACCAAAAATTTCATCATCTTCATCATATAGTTCAACGAAAAATTCCTCGTTCCCGATATGATATTGTCCGCTTGTACCAGGGATAACCATCGTTTCCCCTTCTCGAACCCATACATTCTCATCAATATACATGCCAGGAAAATAGCGGAGCATACAACCAATTAAAAAGATAATTAAACCAATATGGTTAATATAAGGTCCCCAACGTGCAAAACGACCCTTTTCCGCAACTAAGTTACCATTTTCTTCGGTAATAGTATACTTCTTTGCTTTTAACTTTCTTTTAGCCATTTCAAAAGATTGATCAGTATCTTCCACCTTTGACCTTCCAAATAAACGCTGTCTCTTTAAAAAATTGGCATGACGTGTAACACGCTGTGTTTTTAAAGCGCGATATAATGGAAATACCCGGTCCCAACTCGCAATAAAAAGGGAAATGCCAAGTGATGCAATTAAAAGCATATACCACCAAGAACCATATAAATTATGAAAGCCTAATTGATAGTATAATTGCCCAGTAATCCCATACTCATCGGCATAGTATTGCGCGGGATCCACAGTTGGTGGAATATACATTTCCTGAGGGTAAATCGTACCAACTGCTGATAATAATAAAGTCAGTACAATAATCCAAATACCAACCTTTACCGAAGAAAAGAACATCCATATTTTATCAACGAATGTTGTTGTGTATGTTTGTGAACGACGAGCAACCCCTTCATATTTCATATCAAGAAGTTGTTGCTGATTGTCTTGATCATCGAGCGGTTTTCCGCAGGACTCACAGACAATAGTTCCTTGTGGATTTTCATGCTTACATTCACATGTTATTTTGTTCATTCCCCACACCTCAATTATGTTCCGGGTTTAATCTCTTCCATGAAGTCTCGCACCATTTGCTCTGTCATTCCACCTTGATGAACACGAACAATTGTCCCATATTCATCAATTAATATTGTCGTCGGTAAAGGTGAAATTCCATATGCATCAATCACGTTTCTTCCTTTATCAATCGCAATCGGAAAAGTAAGCCCGTAACGCTCAGCAAAACGTTCTACAGTCAGTCCTGGTTCAGCTGCGTTGACTGCAATGATTTCTACACCCTTTTGTTTATATTCTGTGTATAACTCTTCCATAACGGGCATTTCTTTTACGCATGGCGGACAATAAGTACCCCAGAAATTTAGAAATACTCCCTTACCTTTTAGCCCTTCAAGCTCAATACGTTCCCCTTTTAAATCATTAAGTACAAAGTTGACTGATTCTGCACCAACTTTGGCGACACTTCGATCAGCCATAAAGTTCGAGTAAAACGTATAGGCAAGAGCAATTGCAATAACAGCCAAAATGCTTGATCGCATAATAAGGCGCTTTTGTTTCAACAGACTCCCCCCCTATTTAAACCAATGATTCTATAACAATTTTCTCTATTATAACGTTAGAAACATCACAAAATAAGATTGCTTTATGACGGTTTCGTGACAGCTAACTCACGCAAGTGTTTGACTTCAATTGGCTTAAGAGTTCTCGCATCTCCAGGATTTAAACCACGTAAATTAAGGAAACTATACTGCTCCCGTTTTAGTTTTAAAACGGTATGATTTATCGCATCAAACATTCTTCTTACTTGTCGGTTTCTACCTTCATGAATCGTTAGTTGAATGATCGCTGTCTGCTTTTTCTTATCCATCGAGATCATTTTCACTTTTGCTGGCGCGGTCTTTCCATCTTCGAGCATGATTCCATTTTGAAGTTTTTTCAACGCTTCTCTTGAAGGAATTCCTTTCACTTTCGCAACATAAACTTTTTCAATTTTAAATTTAGGATGCATAAGCTTATTGGCAAATTCCCCATCATTTGTTAGCAAAATCAACCCAGACGTATCATAATCTAATCGACCAACAGGAAAGACTCGTTGTTCAATTTCAAGAAAATCGGTAACAACCGTTCTGCCTTTATCGTCACTCACACTTGAAATAACTCCACTTGGTTTGTAGAGTAAATAATAAACAGGTTCTTCTCGGTCGATAGGGACACCTTCAACTTCAATTTCGTCCTTATTTGGTGTAACTTTGACTCCAAGTTCACGCACTACTTGTCCATTTACTTTTACTTTTCCTTCAATAATAAGTTGTTCTGCCTTACGCCGTGATGTTATTCCAGCTTGGGCAATGACTTTCTGTAACCGTTCCATTTCTTTCACCTCATGTCCCATCATACTCTTTCAAAAATGAATTCTCAAGCTTAAGAAGCCTCCGTCACATGATTGACGTAAAAAACTTTTATTAGAATAATTTGTTAATTCTTCTTATGTAATGACAAATAAGTGAGCTTAACAAAACTCAACAAATCAAAACAAAACGAGAGCTGTTCGAAAAAAGGCAATAAAAACGGGTTAAATAACGAAAACACAGACTTATATTTTAGTCAGATCTTATTAGCGGACAACAGATCCGCTATTTCCTAAAAATCTTCTTGTTTTATGGTTTGATTGAATGGATACGTTATTCTCATAATGATAAGAAATAGACTGTTAGTTAACGGTATAGCGGAACCAGTGTCCGCTCAAACAAATTACTCATCGTATTTATTAGATTTTCACTTCTTATAGCTACTATTAAGCTAAATTGACTCAACAAACAGTGAGGAACAAACAATAAAGAGACCAAATCTAATACGATTTGGTCTTTAAACATGTTATTTGAAAAAATTACCTCGTGCAAAAACAAAACCCACTAGTAACTTATTAGATTAAATTCCCAATGAAATATACTTCGTTTCTAAAAATTCTTCAATACCGTGATGGCCACCCTCTCGACCTAAACCGCTTTCTTTAAAGCCACCAAACGGAGCTTGAGCAACAGCCGGAAGACCATCATTGACACCAACAATCCCATACTCTAAAGCTTCACTCATTTTAATAGCATTGGATAGGTTTTGTGTAAATAAGTAAGCAGCTAAACCAAATCTTGAGTCATTAGCACGCTTTATTACTTCATCAATAGAATTGAAAGTCGTTATAGGCGCAATTGGTCCAAACGTTTCTTCGTTCATACAAATCATTTCATCAGTCACTCCAGCTAAAACAGTTGGCTGATAGAAAAGACCAGAAATTAACCCCCCTCCAACTAATACAGAAGCTCCTTTTTCTTTTGCATCTTCAATTTGCTCTCTTACTTTTGTAATTGCAGCTTCATCTATAAGTGGACCGATATCAACCCCTTCTTTTAATCCATCCCCTACAGAAAGATCTCTTACTTTTTCAATAAATTTAGCTAAAAAAGGATCAATCACATCTTCATGAACATAGATTCGATTTGCACATACACATGTTTGACCAGCATTCCGGAACTTAGATGCAATCACTCCTTCTACTGCCAAATCAAGTTCTGCATCATCCATAACGATAAACGGTGCATGCCCGCCTAATTCTAATGAGATCTTTTTCACTGTATCAGCAGCTTGTCTCATCAGAAGTTTCCCAACTTCAGTTGAACCTGTGAACGTAATTTTTCTTACGCGATCATCACTCATCCAAGCTGAACCAATCTCTTGAGGGTTACCAGTCACGACATTAATAACACCGTCGGGCATTCCAGCTTGTACGGCTAGTTTAGCTAAATATAACGCAGTAAGAGGCGTTTGTTCAGCGGGTTTAATAACTGCCGTACAGCCTGCCGCTAAAGCAGGTGCAATTTTGCGTGTGATCATGGCAGCAGGAAAATTCCATGGTGTGATCGCAGCAATAATACCAACAGCCTGCTTTTGAACCAAAATTCTCTTATTGGCAAACGTTGCAGGAATGGTTTCCCCGTAAATTCTTTTTCCTTCTTCTGCATACCAAGAAATAAAACTGTTTGCATAATTTACTTCACCAAGAGCTTCTTTTAAAGGTTTACCTTGTTCTAACGTCATTAGTTTGGCGATCTCATTTTCTTCATCTTTAATTAATTGATGCCATTTAAAAAGCAATTCACTTCGTTCAAGAGCTGTTTTAGCTTGCCAGCTTGGAAATGCTTGATAAGCTGCATCAACAGCTTGCTTGGCTTCAGATCTCCCTCCACTAGGAACGCTTCCAATTATTTCTCCGGTAGCAGGATTTGTAACATCCAAGGTCTCTTTTAAGGAAATCCATTTTCCACCAATTAATAAATCCCAATTATTCATAATTGTCTCCTCCTAGTGACTAAATTAACAGCTGAAATATGTAATCATAAATGTAAACTCTCTTTATTTTTTCAGACAACTGTTGAAAAATCAATTAAAAAAATTGATTTGAAACATTTTTAACATGTGATAAGATAAAAAGATTCTATTAAAAAAACGAGGCTATTGAAAAAAGTAGGCTTTCCCTTTTTCAATAGCCTCGAAAACACTTTTAAGGGTATTCAGCAGAAAGACATTTTATCTGCGTTCCTACACACCAAATACATAGCTTACAATGATGATCGAAGCAACAATTCCTACAACATCAGCTAATAAACCAACTTTTAAAGCATCCCCCATTTTCTTTATTCCAACAGCTCCAAAATAAACGGTCAGAACATAAAACGTTGTATCCGTACTTCCTTGCATCGTTGAAGCCAATCTCCCAATAAATGAGTCAGGTCCGTGCGTCGCGATTAAATCTGAAGTCATCCCAAGAGCTCCTGTTCCAGAAATAGGTCGAATCATAGCTAATGGTACAATCTCAGAAGGAACTCCAATCGCTTGCAATGCTGGTTTCATTAATTCGATAATGAAATCCATTGCGCCAGACGCTCGGAAAACCGAAATCGCTACAAGCATGCCAACGAGATAGGGAATAATCGAGATCGCCATTGTAAATCCTTCTTTTGCCCCTTCCACAAATGTTTCATAGGTTGGAACTTGCTTATACGTACCATACATCAGAACAAAAGCAATTAGAACTGGTATGAACCATATTGAAATAACTGTGATCCATCCCATTTAAGCTCGCCCCTTCCTCACACGTTTAAAATAAAAATAGCGATCAATCAGTAATGCTCCTAATGTCGAACAAGTGGTTGCGACAAGAGTGGTTCCAACAATTTCTGTTGGTGAAACGGAACCGTAACTCATCCTTATTGATATAACCGTTGTTGGAATGAGTGTAATACTTGCCGTATTAATAGCTAGTAATGTAATCATCGATCGACTAGCTGCATCACTTCCTCCATTTAAGTCTTTCAGTTGTTGCATCGCCTTTATCCCCATTGGAGTCGCAGCATTTCCAAGTCCAAACAAGTTCGCAGTCATATTCGATAAAATATAGCCCATGGCAGGATGGTTAGCTGGCACCTCGGGAAAGATACGAGTTGCCATTGGCCGCATAAGTTTAGCTAATAGACTTAAAAGACCGCCCTCCTGTGCAATTCTCATTAGCCCTAACCAAAAAACAAGTATACTAATTAATCCGAAACAAATAGTTACAGCATCTTTTGCCCCTGCAAAAATTGCTTGATTCACTTCTTCCATTCTGCCATTTACCGCCCCAAATCCAATGCCGATCACGAGCATCGCAACCCATATTTTATTAATCACTGCTTCTCACCCCAATTGTGAAAGAAAAAATGTCAATAAATCTAGCCCAAAATCCTTTCTTTTCTTCCACTTCCGGAGCATCATATAATAATGGTATTTGACCAATTAGATCATCATTTATTTTAAATTCAACTTTTCCCACTGGTTGAGGTGGTGCGTAATTTTGTGAACGAATTTTTCCCGGTGGTCGATACAAAGTGATTTCTTTAATTAAAGCATCTTGCTCAGAATTAGTTAAAGGGTATTCAAACGAATACGGGGCATACACGTGGTCCTTGTAAAACTCGTCATCAATTTCTAATAGAATCCCTTCTTCAACTAGAACTTCCATTGTATACGCGTTAAATGCCCAATTGAATAAATTCATATGATCATGCCAATCACTAGGAGCATTAAGGGTTACCGCAATTAAATTGGTCCCATCTTTTTTTGCTGTTGATACAAGTGTTCGTTTTGCACGCTTTGTATACCCCGTTTTTCCCCCTGTTGAATATTTATAAAGCTCTGTCAACAAACGGTTTTTGTTACGCCATACCCTAATTTGTTCGCCATCCACACGGTAACTTTTGGTTGAAACAATCGTGCGATACTGATCACTCCCCATTGCATATTGCGTTAATAATGCCATATCATAAGCACTTGAATAATGATCTTCATGATCATCTAAACCATGGGGATTCTGAAACATCGTGTTATTCATTCCAATTTCTTTCGCTTTTTCATTCATTAAATAAATAAAGCCTTCAAGACTTCCACCGACATGTTCTGCAATCGCTACAGCTGAATCATTTCCGCTTCTAAGCATAAGACCATACACTAAATCTTCTAACTTAATTTTCTCTCCAGCTCTTAAATACAGGGAGGAACCCTCCGTCCCTTCTGCTCTTGAAGTGACTTTGACCATCTCATTCATTTTTCCAGACTCTATCGCTAGAATAGCCGTCATAATTTTCGTAATACTCGCAATCCTCATTGGTGTATTCTCATTTTTCCCGTATAAAACCCTTCCAGATTCCTGCTCAATGAGGACAGCAGCTTGAGCAGAAACAGAGAAGTTCCTTTGCTCGGCTAGAGCATGTAAGGGTACATTAGTCACAATAACTAAAACTGCAATCAGTATAAGTGCAAGTTTTCTTCCCATTTTAATCCCGCCCTGTCATTTAATGTAGTCCCCTGATGTGAAACGTTATGCTTGTCTTTTCTTCTCTTACTAGCAATGTCTATGCAGGACAACCAATGTTATGACTAGAACAGATAATTATTCATTAACTACTAGTTTTATCTTTACTAAATGAGGTAATACTGAATAGATAATTTGGTATGAGATGAGGAATGATGTCATTTGCTATTAGATCTTGCTAATATTTTAGGGCGTATCCTAACAATTTTCCCTCTTTTACTTGGAGCGACATTATTCATGGGGAAAAGATCAATCGGCGAAGTGCCGATCTTTGATTTTCTCATTTTTGTTACGCTTGCAAGTGTTTCTGGCGCTGATTTAGCCGATCCTTCTGTTAGTCATATTTATACAGCCTTTGCAATTGTTGCAATTGGCTTCTTTCAAAAAGCTGTTGCAATGATCGTATTAAAAAGGCGTAGGTTAGGAAAAATAATTACCTTTGAGCCTACTGTTGTGATAAAAAATGGGCAATTATTAATTGATAATCTAAAATCAATTCAATATACAATCGATAATGTCTTTCAGTTACTCCGTCAGAAAGATGTATTCGATATAAATGATGTCCTACTAGGTATTATTGAAGCAAATGGGGACCTTAGTATTCAAAAAAAGCCCGAGAAGTCAGCTCCTAGTATGGAGGATTTAGGGATTAAAAAGAAAAATAGTGGATTATCTTATCCCGTTATCATTGAAGGAATTATGCAAGAAGAAATTTTAAAAGAACTCAATATTACAAAAGAAATCCTCCGTACGCGTTTGCATAACGAAGGCATCGTTCGTATTGAGAGTATTTTTCTTTGTATGATGAATGACGAAGGGAAACTTAACCTCGCTTATACACGAAAGGACGAAAAATACCAACGCATTCAACACTGATAGCCATATTTCATTAAAGAACGATTATTATAGCTTTGTCGGTTCACATCTACACACTTCTCCTCCACAAATGGTTAATATAAGCGATCTAAAAAACAGCCCTCTGTAATTATTTATCATCTAACTAGCAAATAAAAACATTCCCAAATTCAACCATTGGGAATGTTTTTATAAACGAACTATGTACCTTTACTCTTTTAAATATCCACTCATTCTCTAACAATGTTTTATTTTTCAGTTTGAAAAAGAGAAATTAACTAAATTTGCTTGAAACAACTTAATGTTTACAGCCACTAATAACTTATACTTAATTTGTGACATTTTTAATGTATCGTTATTTCTTTCGTATAACCATATTCACTTAATTCCCAATACTTCCCATAAGCTGGTCAAAATAAAAAAAATTCGGACCACACCTCTAATCAAACAGACCCCCTCCATTATCTGTTTCTTATTTCTATTATTGGGCAAACTATATTGAAACATCGTTTTAAGAAGTAATTTAAGGAGTGTTTACATGACAGGAATTAGCAGTGCTTTTCGATTATTGTTGATTTTAACCTTTCTTTCAGGCTGCAATGTCGGAAATATGGTAAAAACGGAAAAAGATGAATTATTATTTAATGAAATTAATGAGTTACAACACCTGATTGAAGAGGAAGAATGGGACGATGTCCGATCAAACATTTCCGCATTTGAAAAAAGATACACACAGCAAAAATGGAAGTTGCAACTTTTAGCAGCACAAAGCGATTACCAAGATATTGGATTAGAGGTTGAATTGCTTAAAGAATACGTAAAAGATGAGGATGAGGTAGAATGTCTGTTAAGATTAAGACAGATCCATTATCGATTAACTAACATTTATAATATGTAAAATAGCCGAAAGGACTAGCTCAAAAATCTGAGATAGTCCATGTTAATTCATCATGTTTTTAAACTTTTAAATTCATTTTAACACTCGGCTCTTCCTGCTCAAGTTTTTCCATTCGTATTTCTAACCAAATCTATAACATCTAGAATTTGTACCAACGCTTCGGTATACCTTTCTTTAGCTACCTCCTTTTGATTGAATTGCAAACGTTTCAAAATTCACTTGTACTTTTGGCATTTGCTAAAGCTTGCCTATTTTCTGTGCCCACTGTCACCTTTTTAACGCCTCGTTAAAAGAGTGCTAACCTTATTTTATCCCCGTAAGCGAAGTTATATATTCTCGAAATTAATCGCTCTCTACCGAATAAAAGCTATGATAAAAATCAGTTTTTTTGAAGCATAACCGCTGCTTCTTTTTGCCCTCTATAAAGGCTTTTTAATCCGCAGGTGCGCAACGTCCGGAGTATTGCCACTTCCTCATATCTTTTAAGGTCGGTTTTCACCTTCAGCTTCTTTGGTTTGACTTCTTTTTCTTGTTATAAACCATTTTCTAATGAAGGCAAACATATAACTAATTCTTGAAACATATAGGTAGATTAATTAAGGACATGCACTAAATCTTAGATAGAGGGGGAAGAACGATTGGCTTTCCTATATGAGCATGGGTGGCTCTTATTTATTCTTTCAGAAGGACTAACTTGGCTAGCTGCGCTGGTGTTTTTAATTAGCCGGTACCGACTGAAGTTAGATCGTCTTAGTCACTGGTGTTTGCTACTCATAGTCTTATGCACTATTTTCCAAGCTTTATTAGCTTTAGTAAATTATTACTTCACAGGCAAAGTTTCTTTCTTTCAAGTAGTTATTATTGTTTTTATTATCTATGCTAGTACTTTAGGAAAATCAGATTTTGAACGTTTGGATACGTATATACAGCACAAATGTAAGAGGTATCGCAAATTTAATGAGATAGATGGACCAACCGATAAAGTCAGAACTTATATAAAGGATCGCCAACAGTTATTTTTTATACATACGACTGCTTTATTTGTTATTCACTTCGCCTGGTTTATGATCGATAGCAAGACTTCTGATCGTAAATTCTTTTTATTTAATGAATGGATTCAACACCCACATCAAGGTTTTTACAATAATCCTGTTTTCAACATCATTAGTTATGTGTGGAGTATAGTATATATCATTGATGTATCTTTTTTTCTGAGTTGTATATTACTTTGGTGGATTAGGCAACTAAGAAATGTATGAACAGAAGAGTGAATAACTTTAAATAAACAGTAACAGGATTCCCTGCTACTGCTTTCTATCTAAATTACTGATTATTGTTAAATTGTGGTTCTTCTTGAAGGACTTGATCATAGCGAGTTTGTAATTGTTGCACAATGTTTTTTTGTTGCTGAGCTAGCTGTTGGAACGTTTGTTTTGCTTGCTGATTTTCTGTTTCAAGACTGAATTGAGTTAAACTTGCCTCAACGCTTTGGGCTGAAGCTAATGCTTGTTGAATTTGAGTTTGAACAGTCATTTTATGCCTCCTAAGTATAGTACTTTAAAAGTGTATACACCTTAATATGCTTTTATAAAATTTTCTTATACAAATACAACCTTGAAAATAATCTTTGCTGTAAATGAACATATTATTAAATGTATGTTCGAAATGTTCATCAATTAAATCTCCCATAAAAGGTTTGATCAAATGATACTTGAAACTTTGAAATTATCCGGTTTATTTATATCCGTATTTATCGTTATGCGTTTGCTTGGCAAAACTCTTTTATCTCAGTGGACCGCCTACGATCTTGTAACCGTTATTTTTTTATCTTATTCAGCACTTGGAGCCGTTAAGATTAAAGGTTTTTTTCATGCGTTACTATGCATTATCTTAATTGGCTTTTTTTATCTGACGCTATCTAGGTTGAGTTTACGTGAAGCACTAACTCGTTTTATTATTGGGGAACCGACCATTTTAATAAAAAATGGAGAGATTATTCAAAAAAACTTAAAACAAATTCGCTATTCGATAACAGAATTATTATCGAGTATTCGCTCTTTTGGATATCCCGATATTCAAGATATAGAATACGCTATCTTAGAACCAAATGGTCACATGAGTGTGATCCCTAAAAGTTATTTACGCACTTTAACACCTAATGACTTAAACATAAAGCCCAAATATCCAGGGTTACCAATAACCGTTATTTCAGAAGGTAGAATTAAACATGAAAATCTTAAATTTATGAGTAAAACGGAAAAATGGTTAAAAAATGAATTAGAAGGTAAAGGATTCCATGACTTTAGAGCTATTTTTTACGCCTATGTTAAAGAGGAGAACAATTCATTAACGGTTTTTCCATATAAGTAAGTTTTTTCAGTTATGAATTGACAATAGCTATACAACATTTGGTTGGTAGACGTCTCTAGCCGAATATATGGTCTTACGAGGTCGTTGGCTTCGTAACGAGCCTCTAGAACGTTTGCTTCATAGTTTACTAGATTTTCCACTGATTTGTTCTCCTTTATGTATGTATGTTTTTCGTGTACCATCACTCCTTACATAGCCCGATCATGTAGTTGACAGGCTATATTCGTCCACTCATCCTACTAGCTCACGGGTTGAATGTCTTTGGCATGGTTAAGATCAAGTTTTTTTCAGTAAAGGTACTCTAGCCCCCTAGGTCCTTAACACTTTTTTCTGCCTCATCTATACTGTTCGACCGCTTAAATAAACTCAAAAAAGTTTTTATATATCATGGAAAGGAAGGTCGCTCATTTCAGCACCCCCCTTTCTTTATAACGTTTTTTATGAGTAATCAAGCTGCTTATGTAAGGCAGTTTTAGCCATTAAATGAGAAAATGGCTTGTTCGATAAAATGAATTCATCTATACAATCTAGATTCGTATTAGATACATGGTCTTCATCTAAAATCTCGACAATAATATAAATGTTAGCCATTTTCTGCTTTGCTAATTGTTTAATCGTTGAAGCAATCAATAAAGTCTTCCCGTCTCCCGCCACCTTATCTATTACAAAATCAGGTGCAAAAATGCAAATAGATTCTGCATGCAGAATATTTGCTCTTTGAAGAGTATCTATTTTCGTTGCATTTCCTTGAACATAGTGAACTTGATCATGTTCTATGGGGGAATCCTTGAATACATCAATTAATATAATATCAATATTTTGATTTTGGACTAAAATTTCTTCCATTGTAATTTTAGCTTTTTGAGACCAATTAATAACAACGATATGATTTTTCCCTTTATAACCCAGGATTTCCGCCTCCTTTAATTCTTCATAATTATTCAGTAAATCTATCCATTTAGCAATGATAATTGCAAAAAAACCTACCCCAACAAGGTACAATATAACAGTATAAAGCCTACCAAAAGTTGTTTTAGGAATATAATCGCCAAAGCCAACTTGGGAAACTGTAGTCATCACAAACCAAAATCCATTAAGAGGATTTTTAAATTCATCCGGCTCAATAATATAAATAATAAATGAACTTAAAATGATGAAAATAACACCTATTGATATTAATTTCCAATGTTCTATATTAATTGTTTTTTTAAGTACTTTTTTTATGAGTGCTATTAACATTTATTGATAGCTCCTTGGAATACCGTTTAATTTAAATTATTGATTTTCCTTTTTTGATTGGTCCTGTTTTTCTTTTCCAAATAAGCTTAACTTACCGTTTGGTTCCAGAAAACCTTCCTGTACTTCAGAAGGAGACCGAAATCCCTTCACTCGTAATTCCTCACTTAATTCATTTTTGCTTATTCTTGCTTTACGCAATCCATTCATAATAATTGATCCATTGTCAATCACCTTAATGGTTTTACCTGCAATAACGCTTTCAAATACGGTGCTTTTAAGAGACAACCAACTAATGATAATTTGAGCGACTACCAGCGCGAAGATAGCGACCACTGAAATCCATGCATTTAATTCTGGGTCTGAAAGTGGTTTAGCAATTAATGCACCAATGGCAATTGCCACAACCAGATCAAAATCAGTTAATCTACCAACAGCTTGACTACCCATCAACCGAAAAGCCGTAAGCCCAACAACAAACATACCTAATGCTTTGGCAAATGAAATAATATATTCCAATGAATCTCTTCCCTTCACTTTTTATCAGTCGATTTCACTTAAGATTACGTTTCGTGGCTTAGCTAACGTGCTTATAGATGGAGAAAACTACCCGTAGCAAGCAAAAAACCTTGCAGCAAAATGATTACAATTTAAGTATTCCCAAAAGATTGTAAAATCACTTGATTATGGCTAGTAAATTTAAAGTCCTTAGATACAAAAAACATAAAAAGGCCTAAAGTATTTTTGTTTCATTTCCAACCATCTGACCTTAAACAATGCTAGAAATTTCAGGGATCTTTTAGTTTTTAAAGTCTACCTCGTAAAAGGTTTCTCTTTTAAAATAATCGAAGAAAATTTTAAACAAAAGAGTCCCTTCGTAGCATTCGCAAAAACGAAGGGGTTTGAAAATGTACAATTATTTTTTGTGCAATTACTCAAGAAGAAAACTAACATTTTATAGTCAAAATACATCAATTGATTCAATGAAAGGATTACGATTTCGTGAATGGAGAAACCACTTCATGTACTTGTTTCATTTGTTCGGCACACCACTTATACATCTGTTTAGCTTGAGCATTTTCAGTATCAAGGGCAAATAACTCCATATCAGCCTGTGCTTTTTTAATGCTTGCTTCAAGCAGTGGCAATTCAGTTGGCTGCGGCACTTGAAGAATATCATCAAATAAATCAAATGTTAATTGCCCATATTCATCAATTTGCGCCAAAAATACATTTTCAACAATGGCATCCATTTTCTCAAGCTCTGTTTTTAGCCATTCTTCACTTAATCCCCGTGTTGACATAGGTTCATGAAGAATTTTCCCGTCCATAATAACCGTCTCAGGTTCTTTAATGGGGGGAACCTGATGGTGCAACATTTTAGCTGTTATCGGTTGTTGTTCTTTTTTTACGAGAACATTTAACTCGCCATTCCCCTCAAGAACAGCAAACTCAACATCGGCAACTTGAAACACTTGTTTCGTACGAAGTTTCCGTAATAACTCGTCAGTTGTTAAATGCTGTTTCTTCATATTGTCCTCTAGAATTTTTCCATCCTTCATAATAGGGATCCCTTTCCCATAAATAGCGGACCGGAATGTTGCATTTTTCAAGCTAAACATCAGGATACCAAATGCTCCCCCTGCCCAAATAACAAGAGCTACTATCAGGTACGAAATAGGAATTGATAATTGAATTGAGCCAATTGCTAAAATGACGGCAACTGAGGCAATAAGACCAAATTCTAATTGCGATGTCTCACCGATAGGTTTTCGGGCAAATAAACGAGCAATAGCGAGAAACAATAAAAGCCCAACAAAACTACGAAGTGCAACCTCTATCCACCCTTGCATCTAAATCCCTCCTTTTACGTTTGTTGATACTCGGGCTCTTCAAACTCAATTTGACCCTTCCTTTTCTGTATTTCTTTAATGACCGTCCTTGTTTTTAATGCGCTTTGATGAAATGCTTCCCTTGCTTCTCGCTCCTTGGTTTTTACTGCTAGCGATGAAAGGATGGCGTCAATTGATTGTAATGAAATAAGTAACCCTTGAACCTGACTTGCTACTGTCATAATTCCAAATCTCCTTTATCCTTTTGGTTTAAATACAAGGGAAGCGATAAATCCAAAAATGATCGCTGCTGATATCCCTGCACTTGTCACTTCAAATATTCCTGTTAATACACCTACCAAACCATTCACTTCTGCTTCTGCCATCGCCCCGTGTACAAGTGAATTACCAAAACTTGTTATAGGAACTGTCGCACCAGCACCCGCAAAGTCAATTAATGGTTCATACAACCCAAAACCGTCTAATATAGCACCACTAACAACGAGCGTACTCATCGTGTGAGCAGGCGTTAGTTTCAACACATCCATTAAAATTTGTCCAATAACACAAATCAAACCACCGACAACAAACGCAGATAAGAAAATCATGACTGTCCACCTGCCTCGATCGAAACAGCATGAGCGATACAAGGAATTGTTTCTTGTTGCTGAAAAGATAGCGGTGAAAGTAACGCCCCTGTTGCAACAATCAAAATTCTTTTTAATTCTCCACGTTTTATTCGATTTAATAAATGCCCATACGTTACAGAAGCCGAGCATCCTGGACCACTTGCCCCAGCTAAGACTGGCTGTCCATCTCGGTAAATCATGAGGCCACAATCTTGAAATGTATTTTCGGGCACATCTAAGCCTTTTTGTTTTAAAAGCTCTTTTGCGATTGGAAGACCAACTTCCCCTAAATCTCCTGAGGCAATTAAGTCATAATGATCTGCTGGGAGATTACGGTCTCTAAAATGAGAGATAATTGTATCAGCAGCAGCTGGTGCCATTGCCCCTCCCATGTTAAACGGATCAGATAAACCCATATCAATTACTTTGCCGATTGTTGCGGAAGTCACAATAGGACCATTGCCCACATTTGAAACAACAGCAGCGCCCGAAGCTGTAACTGTCCATTGGGCTGTTGGTGGTTTTTGTCCACCGTATTCAGTAGGATAACGAAATTGTTTTTCCGTTGCCGCATTATGACTAGAGGCCGCGGTGACAATCCGCTCTGCTCCGTTAGCGTTTATAATAAAGGAGGCAAGTGCTAAGCCCTCCATCGATGTGGAACATGCACCAAATAGACCTAAATAAGGAATAGCCAATGTTCGGCTTGCAAAGCTAGAAGGCGTAAGCTGGTTAATTAAATCACCTGTAAACATGAATTGAATATCTTCATTTCTTAACTCTGCTTTTTCAATTGCTCTTGTAACCGATTCTTCCAATAACACTTTTTGTGCCTTTTCATAAGAATCTTGTCCGAGCCATAAATCCTCATGTAATAAATCAAAATCGTCTGCTAATTTCCCGTTAGCTTCAAAAGGTCCACCAACAGTTCCCGTTGAAAGAATGACAGGATGATTTTCAAATTCCCACGTTTGATGACCTTTTAGCATTTTATAACCCTCCCCACTTTACAAGTATGGTTTTAATGATCGCAATAAAAAAGGCAGCAACTGTACCAAAGACAATAACGGACCCAGCTAATTTGAACATTTTCCCACCTACACCGAGAACATACCCTTCTGTCCGGTGTTCAATCGCTGCTGAAGCAACTGAATTCGCAAATCCCGTAACCGGTACGGCTGTGCCAGCACCAGCAAATTGTGCAAATCGATCATACACACCAAAACCAGTTAACAGAACAGATAGTAAAATCAAAGTGGCAACAGTTGGATCTCCTGCTGTTCGTTGTGTAAAATCAAAAAACGTGTAATAAAACACATGCAAGCCTTGTCCAACTAAACAGATAGCACCACCAACAAAAAAAGCTCGAATACAGTTTTTCCCTACTGGTCGTTTCTTTTCATATTTACTTGCTAATGTTTGATACTTTTCTTGTGCAGGAGTAACATTTTTCTTTTTACTTGTAGACATTTGCTTATCACCTCTTAGCCTTTCATCATTTCATCAAGTTTGTTTAACCTTTGCTTTAATCGTTTTTCACTTATGGTTCTTTTTTTCAACTCTTGTTCCAATTTTTCTAATTCCATAAAGATTTTTTGATCTGTTGAAACATGTACAGTTGCATCCGGATACCGCTTTTTCACATGATCATGACTATATTTACGAATTTCCTTTAACCTGAAACGGTCAAAATGTTTAACTTTTGGAGCCATGTAAATATTGTTATCAGCCGATACTCCCTTCACCTCAATGACTTCCTCCATTGAGAGGATTATTTTTTTCGCTTCATCAGCTTGTTCTTGATTGACTACGACGTTCGTTGAAAGTTGTAAAGGCTTAATATCTTGTTGGGGTTCTGCCATTTGACAGCCAGATAAAATGTATAATATTAGTAATCCTTGAATGATCGATTTCATGGATAGCTCTCTCCTTTTCAGTAATTATGTACAACTGACACGAGTCAAAAAAGACTCGTGTCACTAAGAAACTTTATTGTTTATATTGCGGCTCTTCTTCTTCAATTTGTTGTAAACGCGGATTTAACCCATCAACAACTCCTTGTGTTTGCTGAGCCATTTGTTGAAAAAGTTGTTTAGCTTGTTGATTTTCTGTCTCAAGAGCAAATGTTTCTAAACTTGCTTGAGCACTTTTTAAGCCCGCTAATGTTTGTTTCATTTTCGCTGCGACTGTCATGATTAAATCCCCCTAAAGTATCGAATGACGAAGGTAACCTTCAATTATAGAATGATGAAAAACCAAAAAAACTATTTGCTACAAAATTTGTAAGTTTTCTCTTCACTGTGATAGTTAATGGAGGACCAATCCTTGTTGTTAGCATTAACTTTAGTTTTATTCGCGATTCACTTAACTGTCGTAATTATTTTCTTTCATTATCAACGTAAGACAAATCAAACCCTCTTTCTCATACAAACAAATATAAATAAATTATGAGAACACAAATGAAAATAGCGACTATCTAAAACTAAAATTGTTAGATCTTATCCTTGCTTATCAATTACGAGAAGCTGTAGCGAAACAACAAGTTGATATTCATTCAAAATCAACAGAAGATTTACCTTTAAACCTTCCTATTAGTGATTTTAGAACTCGCTAACTTATTTACAGCTAAACAAGTCTTGATCATTAATCAATACTGGTCTGCAGTCGGTAATTATTTGCTAACACATTGGACCACCCGAGAAGGCAAGATAAAGACCATCTCTAAAGGACGAGCAGATGACCTTCATTCCGAACTCGGAAAACTGCACCATTCATCCCAAATACTTGTTAAACAGTTAGACCTTTGGCTTGCTCAACTAAATTCTCCCTCATAAACCATTGTCTTTTCGTTCAAACTAAAAAGAAATGTAAGATAAAAATAGAGGGGTACCACTGTGAATACTAATTTTCTTTCTTTAACGTTGGAGCTATTAATCGGTTTTTTTGCACTTCTTATCATGACGAAAGTGCTTGGAAAAAATCAAATTACGCAATTGACACCTTTTGATTTTATCTCAGCACTAGTATTAGGTGAACTAGTCGGGAATGCCATTTATGACAAAGACATAGGTATATATTATGTTCTATATGCCGTGTTTATTTGGGGTTCTTTAATCTATGTAATAGAGATGATTACTCAGAAAATTAGAGCTTCAAGACCATGGTTAGAAGGAACTCCTACGCTCATAATCTCAAAGGGAAAAATTCAATTCAACGAATTACGAAATAATAAGTTGGATCTTGATCAACTCCTACACCTACTAAGAGACAAAGGTGTTTTTTCCATAAGAGAAGTAGAATACGGAATTCTTGAAACCAATGGGGCAATAAATGTTTTGCGTAAACACCCCTATGAAATACCGATAAATCGTGATTTGCATATAGCTCCAAAGTCAGTTGGGTTTCCTATTTTACTCATACTTGATGGGGAAATTATCCATGAAGGCTTAGCTAAATTAAACAAAGAAGTATCTTGGCTAAAGGACGAATTGTTTAATCTTGGTATTCCAGGTCCCTCAGATGTCTTATATGCCGAATGGTTAGAAGGAGAGGGGTTTGAAATTCAAACGTACTAATTGTATAGAAAGGGGGTAATAAGATGAGATCAATTATTGTATGGATTTTCATTGGCTGTCTACTTGTAGGATGTGGTGACAGCCGTCCTGAAGGAGCAACTCTAGTACAGTCAACAAAGGCTGACCCACTAAACGAAAAAAATGTGATCGTTGTTTTAATTGACTCCATGACAAAACCAGTTATTGAAGAGGGCATCAATAAAGGTTCACTTCCTGCTTTAACGTATTTAATGGAAAGAGGATCCGTTCATCATGATTTAGTAGCTCCTTTTCCATCCATGTCTGTACCGATTGAAACGACGATAATAACAGGAACATCACCAGCAGAACACCAAATTCCTGGTCTTGTTTGGTACGATCCAAAAGCCGACACGATCATTAATTACGGTTCAACTCTAGTTAAGTCTTGGAAATTAGGCATGAATGATACGTTAATGAATTCACTTATTCATTTAAATACGAACCATATTTCACCGCAGGTAGAAACCATTTATGAAAGACTCAATCAAAAAGGATATTCAACAGGAGCGGTCAATATGCTTGCTTATCGCGGAGACCAAACTCATGAAATTGCCCTCCCGACGTATATGAAATCCCTCCTCCACTTAACAAATAAAATGGAGACAAAAGGACCTGACCTCTTAGCACTTGGACAAGCAGTTCAACCTAAATTGATTCAAGGTACGAATGTTAATGATAGCTTATATCAACGTTTCGGCTTGAATGATTCCTATTCAGCAGAAGTAGTGGAAAAACTTATTAAAGGAAAACAACAACCTGATTTTTTAATGGTGTTTTTTCCTAATTATGATAAAGATGCTCATCAACACGGCCCCGTCAGTATTGAATACTTTGCGAACACCGATTTCCATTTGCAAACGATACTCAATGCATACGATAGTTGGGATAAAGCACTAGAAGAAAACATCTTTGTCGTCATGGGGGATCACGGTCAAGATTTACTAGTAGATAAAAAAAGGGATGCAGCAATTGAACTAAAACCATTGCTTGATCCATTAATTGTTGCTCCCCTTCTTGATGAACCGAGCAGTGGAGATATTGTTATCGCAAACAATCATCGTTCAGCTTATTTGCATCCTACGACAGAGGCTGTTCATTACCTAGATATTGCTAATAAACTTCAGTTTGATTCACGAATTGATCACCTTGCATGGCTAGACGGAGATGAACTCGTCATATACCAAGTTGGCACAGAAGGCGTTCTTCAGGTGAGAGAAAATGGCGAATGGAAGGACAGTTACGGACAGTCATGGACAATTAACGGTAATCACAAAATTGCCGACATTACATTAAACGAAAATCAAACCATTACATTTGGGAATTATCCGGATATTTTCCATCAATTATATGGTGCTCTTAACAGTCATAGTTCAGCTATGGTTGTAACAGCTCGACCAGGTCATGTCATCAGTTCTGAAGGTTCGCCCGTTCATAATGGTGGCGGAGAGCATGGAGGATTACACAAAAATGATACACTAACCTCTATTATTATTGCCGGAACAGATCGGCAACTTGAAGATCATCGGATGGAGGCTTTAAAGAGATTTTTCATTGACTTGCTTGAGGAACAAAGCTGATTTGAGTCGAAGGAATATAGGATAAAATTTGTTGTGTGTAGACAATAACTCGTTAAGCTAGCTAAGAGTTATTTATTCATAGCTAGCTTGACTTCTTTACTTATTTCATTTATTTATATGTTTTCCATCTTAGTTGACGCGCTTCTAAATAACGTTTTTCGACTTCGGTCCAGTTTACGACATTCCACCAATTAGAAATATATGGTTTTCTTTCATTTTTGTATTGCAAGTAATAGGCATGTTCCCACACATCTAGTACAAGTAGAGGGATGACATCTTGTTGACTGAGGTTCTGATGTTTTTCCGCCTGTAAGATTTCAAGACGGTGGGTACGAGGTGACCAAACCAACAAAGCCCACCCGACAGCTTCCACTTCCTCTGCAGCTTTAGAAAAATGCTCTTTCATCTTTTTAAAGTTACCGAAATCCCTATTGATTTGAGCTGCCAGTTCCCCACTCGGCTGACCGCCACCATGCGGACTCATGATATACCAAAAAATAGTGTGTAAATAGTGCCCTGCTCCATTAAAGGCTGCTTCTCTTTCCCAGTGCTTAATTAAATCATAATCGTTTTTTCTCCGAGCTTTCTGCATCTCATTTTCAGCTTTATTTAACCCGTCCACATAACCTTGATGATGTTTACTATGATGTAATCGCATAATTTCTTCAGAGATATAAGGTTCTAATGCATTATAGGCATATGGTAATGGAGGTAACTTGTGACCACCAATTGGGACAGGTTCTAAATCTTCTCCTCTTCCCTCGGAACGCGTTGCAGGCTCAAGTTCACACCAATACTCGTATACCTTTGTTGCTAACTCATCTAATTGATTTATTCGTTCTTGTTCAGAGCCACGACTGGCCCCATGCTCAAGTTCATTTAATAATGTAACTAACGCACCAACAAAAGGTTTTATTTTATGATAGTCTACCTGTGCTTCAATCACTGACCCCTGCTGATTCCAAGCGTCTTTAACTTCCTTCGCCCATTCTAAAATAGCTCTTTCCTGTTTATTCACTTGAACTCCTCCTCATCTCACTTAGCAGTAACATGTTATCCTATGCAAGATGAATGTCTATCTGTGCCTTAGCATTCTCTGGAAATCGGCTATTTTTCATCCTTTTTCACTGAGAGAGAATGATCAATTTTTAAAATAAACTAAAAAGCTGATGAACATTGTTTGTCCACCAGCATTGTCTTGCTTATTCTGTTTCAAGGGTTGCTTCAAACTTCTTAAAGAAAAGATCAGCCTCATCCTCTAACGAAGACTCATCGATATTTTCTGGTAACGGAGGCAGTTCCTCTAAATCTTTTAATCCAAAATGATCTAAAAAGAATTTAGTCGTACCATATAAAATAGGCCTTCCTGGACCCGGAGCCCGGTCTACTTCTTTAATCAGCAATTTAGAAGATAAAGAATGAATCGCCCGATCCGATTTCACACCGCGTATTTCATCAATTTCCATACGGGTAATCGGTTGTCGATAAGCTATAATTGCCAAAGTCTCTAGTGCAGCCTGAGATAAACTTGAATGCAACGGCGAAGCTGCCATTTTTTTGAAATAAGGTGCATGTTCAGGCTTTGTAGTTAACCGAAACGCACCGGCAACTTCAACAATTTGCAAACCCCGTTGTTGTTCTTTAAATAACAATTGCAGGGAGTAAATAACATCTGAAATAGTTTCAGGTTCTATCTCTACAATCGTTGCCAGGTCAGCTGGCGTCAATCCTTCATCTCCTGCCACAAATAACAATCCCTCAATTGTTGCTTGAAGCTCTTGCACTGTCAATGTGGACTCCCTCCTCTATTCTGTAGATCATGATGTCTGAAAAATTCATCATCTGCTCACAACGAATGGCTTTCGTTTTCATTAATTCCAAAATAGCCAAAAAACTTACGACAACATGTCCTCGCTCAGGTACCGGAAATAAATCATAAAAACGACAAAACCCTTTGAATCTATCTAGTTCCGTTAAAACTTCTTGCATACGTTCTTCAATTGAGTACTCCTGACTTTTAACCGTTGTCATCCGTGGAGCTTTTAACTCTTTTCGCTTTAACAATTTTTGATAAGCACTGAGCATATCAAACAGAGACACACCTTGAATAGCAATATCTCTTCTTTCTTCTTCAGTTATAAAGGGATCAAGGTCTTCAGGTGGACGTGTATGTACCAAACTTCGCTCTTGTTCCTTTTCCTTCAATTCTGTTGCCGCTTCCTTGTATTTTCTGTACTCAATTAATCTAAATATAAGCTCTTCCCGAGGATCTTCTTCTTCCATTTCCCAATCATCATCAAAAAGCTCCTCCTCTTGTTTTGGGAGAAGCATCTTGCTTTTAATAGCAAGAAGCGTTGCCGCCATAACCAAGTATTCACTGGCTACATCAAGTTCTAATTCTTGCATAGCATGTATATAGGTTAAGTATTGATCGGTAATAACAGCAACTGGAATATCGTATATATCAACCTCAGCTTCATTAATTAAATGCAATAGAAGATCTAAAGGACCTTCAAACAAATCGAGCTTTACACTATAGGGATTCATCCTACCACCACTAGCATTTAAAATTTACACTAGATGAAATTATACCACAATTTAATTTAGTCGGATATCAAACAAGTAAACATTACATAATTATGATAAACTAGATTTAGTTAAATGAGAAAAGGAGATTTCTTCATGTATCCAACAGCTTATTTAGATTACATTATCTATTTTCATGTTGACCGTGATTACTTTGAATGCCACGAAGTATTAGAGGAACATTGGAAACAACAGCCTGTAACTACTCGGCAAGCACATTGGATTGGATTAATTCAAATCGCTGTTGGGTTGTATCATCATAGAAGGAAGAATTACACCGGAGCTTTACGAATGTATAACAAAGCTAAGCAGGCATTAGCACTTCAATCTACTGCGATTAGTAATCTTGGACTTGATGTAGTTGAACTTGAAAATGTATTAAACAAACAGATTAAGCTTGTAAAAACTCCAAAAGAACCATTTTATGATTTCAATTTACCAATAAAGGATTCACAGTTATTAGATGCTTGTTTAAAAAGATGTGAGGAAGTCGGAAGAAAATGGCAAATTTTAACCTCTCCCGTTTTAAACGAATCCCTAATTCACAAACATCTCAAAAGGAATCGCAAAGATGTGATCAATGAACGTCAGCGCCAACTTCAATTAAGACAACAAAAAAGGCAGTGAGGGAACATCCTCAATGCCTTTCGAGAAGAATACGAACTGGCCTTCTCCCATTTTTAACTAGTTTTTCCATCTTCCATACAAGCCAATACAAAATTCTTTGTTTCTTTTGTCGGCTTTAATTCACATGGAATTATACTTTTTAATTCATATAAAATCATTTTGCCGATCCCTTCTTGTCTAAATGAAGGGTTCACACATAAGTGCTGTAACAACGCAACATCATTCTCAATTGAAATTCCGACAATCCCAACAAAATCATCTTCTTTCCATAAGTAAAGCTTCCAATCTGGATCATTTTCATATCGCTCAATCGTCTTCTGAAGTTTTTTGACATCTTTCTCTTTTGGCATAAAAGAAAGAAGTCCCATTGCAATTTTTTGATTAATCGTTTTATAAGCTACAAGCATGTTAAACCTCTCACGTTTCTAACCCTTACTGGGCTGATTTCGTATGCGCTTTCACCGTTTTCCATTTTACCATATTTCATTAGATTTGGTCTCTTTTCTTTCACATTTATGTTTACCTAGTTTACCATATGCTAAAAATGACTAAAACGTTTCTCTCCGATCTTAAGATGAGCAAAGTAATTAATCTGGGATATGCTTCTAGATTAACTAAGAAAAAGAGATGCTAAGCCTAAGCTAATGCATCTCTTTTTACTATCGTACTGCCATATGTGCCGAAACCCCACGAGCTATACTTTGTTTCATTTCCTAGTTATTAGTTCTCGAAACTTCTTCCTAAGTTCGCCATTTCAATAGCAGCTGTAGCTGCGTCCCATCCTTTATTACCAGCTTTTGTTCCAGCTCTTTCAACAGCTTGTTCAATGGTATCTGTCGTAAGAACACCAAAAATAACTGGTTTTCCAGATGATAACGAAAGAGATCCCACTCCTTTTGCCACTTCACTACATACAAAGTCAAAATGTGGTGTTGCCCCACGAATCACCGTTCCTAACGTAATAACCGCATCATATTTATTAGTATCCAACATCTTTTTTGCTGCATATGGAATCTCAAAAGCTCCAGGTACCCAAGCTACATCTACATCTTCTTCTTTAATACCATGACGCTTAAGCGCATCTTGTGCTCCACCTAGTAATTTGCTCGTAATAAACTCATTAAATCGACCAACTACAATTCCTACTTTTAAACCTGTTGCTACTAAATGTCCTTCATATACATGTCCCATTTTATTTCCTCCTCGATTGTTTTCCAATTTTTAATGTGTAAATAATGTAGCTATGTAGTTGTTTTAATCCATAACAACATCGCTTCGAGTTATCCAAAAAGGTAAAGTTCGACCTTTTTGTTGAATTAATTTGCGATGGCTTCTCTCACTGCCCGCCTTTTCTGAGAAACCCTCAGAAAGGCTTAAAACCATGCAGTGGCTATACTCATCGCTTCGAGTTAATACCAAAAAGGTAAAGTTCGACCTTTTTGGTATTAACTCTCTTAAAAATGAAGCATATGGCCTAGTTTTTCTGATTTTGTTTTTAGGTATTGTTCGTTGTCTTTGTTGTGTGGCAATTGCAAGGCTACTCGTTCTATGACTTCAAGTTCATATCCTTTTAATCCCGTGATTTTACGTGGATTGTTTGTTAGCAATCGCATTTGCTTAACACCTAATTCTCGTAAAATTTGAGCTCCGATGCCGTAGTCGCGTAAATCAGCTGGAAATCCTAGCTTTTCATTGGCCTCTACCGTATCATACCCTTCTTCTTGAAGCTTATAGGCTCTAAGTTTATTCATTAAGCCAATGCCACGACCTTCTTGGCGCATATAAAGAAGAATTCCACTGCCTGCTTGCTCAATCTGAGCTAATGCAGCGTGCAATTGCGGACCGCAATCACAACGATGTGAACCAAAGACATCACCCGTTAAACATTCAGAATGAACACGGACTAGTATCGGTTCTCCTTCAATAATTTCTCCTTTCACTAAAGCAACACTTTCTTTTTCATCAATAATATCGGAGAATCCAATAGCACGAAAATCACCAAATTCAGTTGGTAGTTGAATTTCAACTTCGCGTTTTACTAATTTATCTTTGCGATGACGATATTTAATCAAATCCTTGATTGTAATCATTTTCAACTTATGTTCATCTGCAATTTTGCGTAATTGTGGTACCCTTGCCATCGTTCCATCCGCATTCATGATCTCACAAATGACACCAGCAGGCTTTGCACCCGATAATCGCGCTAGATCAACCGCTGCTTCTGTATGCCCCGCACGTCTTAACACTCCTCCATTTTTCGCAACAAGTGGAAAAATATGTCCTGGGCGTTTGAAATGATGCTTCATCGATTCGTCATCAATTAAAGCTCTAACCGTATCCGCTCTCTCTTTAGCTGAAATCCCTGTGGAGTTAGTATAGTGATCTACACTTACTGTAAAAGCAGTACCATGAGGATCTGTATTATGATCAACCATTGGTACAAGATCAAGTTCTTTCGCACGTTCTTCTGTAATAGGAGCACAAACAAGACCGCGACCATGTGTCACCATAAAATTAATGACTTCAGGAGTTGTTTTTTCTGCAATCGCTACGAAATCTCCTTCGTTTTCACGATCTTCATCGTCACAAACGATAACACATCGTCCTTGCATCAACTCATAGATCGCTTCCTCTATCGGATCAAAATTTTTGCGTTCTTCCTTCTTTTCAGTCATCTCTATTCACCATCCCATCCTCTAATTTCATTTATAACCGTGCTCCGAAAGGAAACTCTCTGATAACGAAGATTGAGATTTCTTATTAGGTTCAAAGCGTCTTGAGATAAATTGTTCGATGTACTTACCGACCATGTCACATTCAATGTTAACGATATCGCCTACACCTTTTAATCCAATAATGGTCTCCTCAATGGTATGAGGGATAATCGAAATCGTGAAACTTTCATTATCGACTGCAAAAATCGTTAAGCTTGTTCCATCTACAGCGACAGAGCCTTTTTCAATTATATAATGGCGCAATTCTGGCGTAACACCGATGCGATAGTAGACGGCATTATGTTCTGGTTTCTTCGTTAAAATTTTTCCAATTCCATCAACATGTCCAGATACAAAATGCCCCCCAAAACGTCCTTTCGCACTCATTGCACGTTCAAGATTCACCTTTGAACCTCGACCAAGCCCTTGTAAACTCGTTGCTCTAACGGTCTCCGGCATGACGTCTACAGTAAAGTGAGTAGACGCAAAAGAGGTTACGGTTAAACATACACCGTTCACAGAAATACTGTCTCCGAGATGAACATCTTTCAAAATGTGACTAGCACCAATTTTCATCACCATTGATTCTCCACTTGAACGTATTTCCTGAATGTCTCCTATCTCTTCTATAATACCCGTAAACATTTACTCACTTCCTTTCACACGAGCGACAATTTTTATATCCTTACCTATCGTAGTCACTTCAGCTACTTCTAATTCAAGTGCGTCTTCTACTTCATCAATTCCTTCTCCGCCAATTGCAGTCGGTGCAGTATGGCCCCCGAATAATTTAGGGGCTAAGTAGGTGATCATCTGATTGACCGCTTTAGCCTTCATGAAGCTGCCATTTACTTCAGCACCACCCTCAACGAAAAGTGATGTCACCCCTTTAGAACCGAGGATCTGTAAAATCGTTTCGATAGAATCATTAGGAAGCTGAATTACCTCAATGCCGTATTTTTCCATTTCTTCTCTTTTTTCTTGAGCAGTTTTATCCACTGTCAAAATCCAAGTCGGGGCCTCTTGGTCTTGAATAATTTTAGCGGTAAGCGGCGTGCGTAAACTCCGATCCAATACTACACGAATGGGATTTTTCCCACCACTCAAAAGTCGCGTTGTTAGCGAAGGGTCATCAGCAAGCACAGTTCCAATTCCTACAAGTATGGCATCGTGAGTGTGACGATAACGATGTACATCTTCCCTAGCTTCTAGTCCTGTGATCCATTTACTCTTTCTTGTTACAGTAGCGGTTTTCCCATCAAGAGTTGTCGCTGATTTCAACGTAACAAAAGGCTTCGCATGTTGGATAAAATAAAAGAATACTTCATTTAATGCATTTGCTTCTTTTTGTCCAACCCCAACAACAACTTCTAGACCAGCTTTTTGCAACTTTTCTATCCCACGCCCTGCAACTGCAGGGTTCGGATCTGTTGTTGCAATAACAACTTTCGCAAGTCCTTTTTCAATAATTAAATCTGCACAAGGCGGTGTTTTTCCGTAATGACTACACGGTTCAAGAGTGACATAAATGGTACCACCCGTAGCCTTATCTCCAGCCATTTTCAATGCTTGCACCTCGGCGTGGCCTTCTCCCGCTTTCAAGTGAGCTCCCATCCCAACGATCGCACCGTCTTTAACGACTACAGAACCTACCATTGGATTGGGTGTCGTTTGTCCGCGTGTACTTTCTGCAAGTTGCAGAGCAAGTTTCATATAATCAAGATCATTCATATAATTCCTCACAATCCTTTACTTCATAAAAAACACATAAAAAGCCCTGAGTTAGAACATACTCAGGGCTTGATTGTAAAAGTGTTCACGAAATAAACGTGCAATTAGCAAATTGCCGTTCTTGTCAGCGTGTCTAAAAAAGGATAAACTACTCCCCTTATAAAAAGGTTTCAAAAAAAACAAATAACCTTTTACACTGATTCGTTCCTTCTCCCATCCAGACTTTCACTGTCGGTCCCGGATTTTCACCAGGTCCACCGCCTCTATATACATAGAGTCGGGTCACGGACTAAGAAGCTATTGCTTCATCACCGCCGGTCGGGAGTTTCACCCCGCCCCGAAGGAAACGACCAAAATTTGGTCTAATATTAGGTTGTTCTTAAATTGTATCTCTATTCGTTGTATTTCGTCAACAAAAAGATCTTAAGTGAAGGTAAGTGATTTTGTCACCTATCATTTAAAATAAAGTCTGCGCCAATACCGCACTTGCGTTTAACATGTTATCATTAATGCATAGTTACTGTTTTAAGGAGGACCCTTTTCATGCAACATACTTGGCTGTCAGCTGCATTTATTTTATCAATTGCTAGTAACCAAGCAACTTTTAATAGAGGAATTAACTATCATCGATTAGGAAAAATTTCAGATTTAACCTATGGTTCACGTTTGCAGACCTACTTTGCCGTTGTCGACGGCTCTTTGCTTTATGAATGTAAAGTAAAGATACACGGACCTGAACAACTTGATTATGCGTGTGATTGTGAAGCAGCTAACACCTATCCAGGTGCATGCAAGCATATTATCGCCATGTTGTATGAGATCAAAGAAGGCTCTAACGAAGCAGAAGTGCCCGTGCTAGAGTCACCACAGGCTAATAGCAAACTGTTACAAAGGTTTCGGGACACGACTTTTGAAGAAGTATATTTTCCTTCTATTCATATGGAACAACTGTTGGTCGAGTATGAGATTATATTCTCGTATGCACCGAGCTTTAAAGAACATGTAATTGATAAAATTGAATTAAAGTTAAAAGTCGGATCCAAACGAATGTATGTCGTAAGGGATATCGAGGAGTTTATTCAAGCTTGGATGGAGAAACAATCCTATACATTCACGCCTAACTTTCGTTATGATCCCTCTGTTCATGTTTTCAATCAGCATGATGTCGCTATTTTTCAACAGTTGTTTACTCATTTGGCCATTCAAGCCACACAGCAACAACCTTATTACTTCAGGCCAAACCAAAAGCGTTCTTTAGAAATACCAGCCGTAAGCCTACGTTCTCTTTTAGAGAAGTTAAAAGAAGTCTCTTTCTCATATTCGATCGGGGGGTATCAAACAAAAAACGTCAAAATTGAACCGCTTGGCCAACAAAGACTGTTTCAATTTTCTTTACAGGAATCTTTGGAACAAGAGAATCTGATCGAGTTAATCAGCTTAAATGCAGCTGATTTTGATTTTGCAGAAGAGGAATATCAAATTCTTATAAGCGCAAATAAAATCTATCAATTAACAAGTGCTCAAGCAAAAGAGATTCAGATTATTGGGGAACAACATTCAAACGATGAAGTTATGGATGTTATTCCCAAAGAGCAGCTAGAAGCTTTCTGTTCTTACGTTCTTCCTTCGTTGTCTACGATTGGACAAGTAGACATGTCTGAATCTTTGCGACAATCGATTGAAACTAAGCCATTAAAGGCGAAGTTCTTTCTCGACATTGATAACGGCATTTTAACGGGGCGTGTATCGTTTGAATACGGGGAGTACACTCGTAATCCATTTGATGAAAAGAACGATTCTACTCAAGAGAAAATCATCACTAGAGATGTTCGGAAAGAAGAGCTGATTCTAGAGTTAATTCGCCGTACTGATTTTTCCATCATGGAAGGACAACTGAAATTATCAACATGGGATTCGATTGTCCCCTTTCTTTTTGAGGAGCTCTCTCTTTTACAAAATCAACTTGACGTCTATACGACTGCTTCCGTCAAAAAAGTCATTGCTACACCAACATCGACTCCATCCGTTAAATTAGATGTCAATTCAGAGACCAATTGGCTTGATTTGACGTTTTCAATCGATGGCATTCCGGAAGAAGATATCATCGATGTCCTTCGTGCGTTGCAAACAAATACTAAATACTACAGATTGACTTCTGGATCTTATTTGCAATTAAATCATGATCGATTTGATTCGATGAAACAAGTAATAAAAACCGTTGCCTCTCCTAAACAAGCGTTGCAAAAAGAGATGGCCATTCCTTTGCATAAAGCCTTTGAATTAGAGGGTGACAAAAGCTCGACAAAAGTGTCTAAGAAACTGCATCAACTTTTGTCGGACATTCAATCACCTGAGTTTAGTGACTGGAAACTTCCTTCAGACTTCCATGCAGATTTACGAGAATACCAAGTCAATGGCTATCGTTGGTTACGGACATTAGCTCTAGTTGGACTCGGAGGAATATTAGCGGATGACATGGGACTTGGGAAAACCGTTCAAACGATCGCCTTTTTACAAGCTGAGAAAGAAGCACGTTCATCATTCCAGGCATTGATCATCGCTCCAGCAAGTCTAATTTACAACTGGGAAAAAGAAATCGCGAAATTCGCGCCATCATTAAATGTTATTGTAGTGGTTGGGACCAAACAAGCACGCAAAGATTTACTTATACAAAACCCTGATGCTGATGTTTTTATTACTTCCTATCCGCTCATTCAACGGGATGGTGATATTTATGAATCCTTATTATTTCAGGCGATTATCCTTGATGAAGCACAGGCGATAAAAAATGAAACAACGAAAACAACAAAAGCGGTACGAGCATTAAGAGCCAATAGTTGCTTTGCCTTAAGTGGCACTCCGATTGAGAATCATCAAGATGAGCTTTACTCGATCTTCCATAGCCTCTTACCTGGAATGCTCGGTACAAAAAAGCAATTTAAAGATTTAGAAAATGAAGTGATTGCGAAACGAGTTCGCCCCTTCATCTTACGCCGCCTTAAAAAAGATGTTTTATCAGAGTTGCCTGATAAAATTGAAACCGTTCAATACACTGATCTAAGCGCAGATCAAAAGAAAATGTATGTTGCCCAAGTTAAACAGCTAACAAATGATGTTAACGAAGCGATAAATACTAATCAATTCCAACAAAAACGAATTGAGATTCTAGCTGGCTTAACTCGACTAAGGCAAATTTGCTGTCATCCTAATTTGATCAATCAAGACGCCGTTTATCAATCTGGCAAAATGGAGCGATTATTGGAATATGTAGAGGAAGGCTTACAATCAGGTCAACGAATGGTAATTTTCTCTCAATTCACTTCCATGCTCCGTCTCATTAAAGACTCATTTGATGACAATGGTTGGACTTATCATTATTTAGATGGGCAAACTCCACCAAAACAACGGGTTGAAATGGCAGAACGGTTTAACAACGGCGAACAATCTCTCTTTTTGATTTCACTAAAAGCTGGCGGAACAGGACTTAATTTAATTGGCGGTGATACAGTGATTCTCTATGATACATGGTGGAACCCAGCGATCGAAGAACAAGCTGCTGATCGTGTGTATCGGTATGGTCAAACAAAAAATGTCCAAGTCGTTAAATTAATAGCAAATGGTACGATTGAAGAAAAAATCCTTGATTTGCATGAACGCAAAAAAGCACTTGTTGATTCGATTATTCAACCAGGTGAGGAAACGCTACAATCACTAAGTGCGGAAGATATAAGGAATCTATTAACTTTTTCGTAAACGGACTGAATAGTACAGCAAAGAAGTGACTCTATAAAGCATTTGAGTCACTTTTCTTTCTCCGTTTTATTATAGTTTTCGCAAACTAATTACACTTAACCATTTATCCGCTATTATGGATTTAAATAGTTTTTTTGTACGGGCCCATTATCATATAATTGTATTCCTTCCTCTTTCAAATGTTCCTTTAATGTTGACCAAAGACATCGTTGCCCACACAACCAATTAAACGAACAGCCGCACCAAGCCGAGCGGCTGCAACCGCTTGGTTAGCTCCTTTTCCACCAGGTACAGTATTAAATGATTGGCCTAGCACCGTCTCACCTACATTTGGTCGGACTGTTGTTGTTATAACTAAGTCCATATTTATACTCCCTATTACTGTAATCTTCTTTTTATTCATGAACCCCCCCCCAAACTTGCAAGGGAACTGAAGCACAGAGCAGAACCGTTTCTTATGCCAAAAAGCTACAAGAAACTTCAGGTGTACAGTTTGGAGAAATTTCTGTTATGATGCAATATTTATTCCAAGGATAGAACTGTCGGGGCGAACAAAAATACCGTGATATGTTACTTGACATTGGGACAGAAGAAATTGCTCACGTTGAAATGCTTTCTACGATGATTGCTCAATTGTTAGACGGAGCACCTGCAAAGGAACAAAAAGAAGCAGCTAAAGACCCGATTATTGAAGCTGCATTAGGCGGAATGAATCCTCAACATTTAATTGTCGGAGGACTCGGTGCAAAACCAGATGGCAGTATGGGTTACCCTTGGACTGCTCGCTATACAATTGCCAGTGGCAACCTTAAACGCTGAATCCCAGGGACGCTTGTATGAGATGACAAATGATCCTGGTGTAAAAGATATGTTATCGTTTTTAATTGCAAGAGATACGATGCATCAAAATCAATGGATGGCTTCTATCGAAGAATTAGAGCAGAAGCAAGATCCAATTGTTCCTAGTACTTTCCCGCACCAATTACAAAAGAATGAAGTAGCTTATTCATTTATGAACTTTTCCAATGGCATAGAGAGCGCTCAAGGAAGATGGGCAAATGGCCGAAGTATGGATGGTAAAAGTAACTTTGAATATATTACGAGTCCTGAATTAATGGGTCAAGTTCCAGCTCTCATACAAGCTCCAGCTTATGTGCATGATAGTCCAATACCCGGACAACCTCCTCCCATGACAAACCAAGCAAATTTTTCTCAACCTCTACAATAATTAAACACCACCCACTCATTCCAAAGGAAGTGGGTGGTTCCACTTGTTTTACTGTTACATCAGGCAATATCAAAGCAGGTTAAACAGAAGGACGCAAAGGAAAAATTAAAGTTTAACCGAACTCCTCCTAGTTTTATTAAAAAAACAAAAGAACCATCCTCCCATTAATGGTAAAGATGATTTTTTATTGGTCTGAGGTTTAAGCTACTCATCTTTTAAAAACAAACGTCCAGTAAACTCCGCGAAGGTTGTCGCTAATGGATATTCTTCCCAAGTCCCATTGACAGAATCGCTTTCGGTAATATAGATAACAGAAGGTTGTTTGTTTTTTCGGTAATCAAGTGCTAACCAAGAGTGAAGATCGCCTGTTAAGAGAACCATCCCTTCCGGAAGACTACATTCCTCAATAAAAATCGGTGATAAGCCGATACCATGATCGATGTCAATTTCATATAAATAAGGAATAATTGCAGCATCACCATCTTCAAATAAAACATACCTGAAACTGAGTTCTCCACCATTTTGTGCTTCCATTAATTGAATATAAGCCATCGGCAGTTTAACTCCTAATAATTGTTCAACTTCCTGGAGTCTTTCTTTTGTTAATTTTACTCCAGGCTTATATTCTGATGGCGATTTCCAAAAATTAATCCCCTCATAAAAACGCAAACTCATTTTGCTTCCTCCGACTTCTTGAAAAATTCAATGCTTCTCCTGTTGCGAAACAGGTTTCGGTCTAGCTCCCAATTCTTCTAAAACATCGTGAATCGAAAGAATGACAAATAACATAATGGTTTCAGTTGTAAAGTGATGATGGTACTTTTTAGTTGAAGGTTGAGAGTCATCATTCGTGTGCCAAAACTGCTCATCAAGTTCTCTTATGTTTTTAATGTGTTCATCCGAGGGGGTTACCCCCGCCGTTTTTAATAAGTCGACGGTCGAATCAATCGTTTGTTTCAGAAGGACTTGATCAGAATGACTAAATGCTTTCTCACTAATATGTACGGTTATTAAATGCCCCAAATGATAATGAATTTGCTGTAATCGATTTAACTTTTTGGTCTCATTAACGAAAACTCTTAATTCACTAATGGAATGCCTGTGATACTTCCATTCATCACGCTGATAACGAGACAATTGAAAAGATTTTGCTAATTCACTTGTTATTCTCATATACTCTTTTTGACAATCCCTTGAAATTGCTTTTTTACTCGATATAAGTTCATCTGTTCTTTTTTTCAGAAGTTCCGCTGTATCTTCAAACAGTTGATCATTACGCTTTTTGATCTCCTCTGAAAAATGAGGTGGCATTATAAAAAAATTTACAAAAGTTGAGATAATCAAACCTATCGTTGTCGTACCAATTCTTTCAATAAAAGTTAAAAAATAGTGATCTTGTGTTACTGGAATCATCGCAACTGCGGTTATCGTCGCAATAAGGGCTCCAACTTCTAATTTTAGTCCAATACAGATATAGATAGTAAACACAGCTGCAAGAGTATAGGTAATAGGACTATGACCGAACCAATAAGTAAACGTCGTGGCTAACCCAGCTCCAATTAAAGCAGCAGGAAAACGAATGATTCCTTTTCTGATTGAATCTGAAGCTGTTGGTTCAATCGTTACAATAGCAATAATAACTGCAAATACGATAGGTAAATCAAAATAATAACAGATTGTAGCAGTAATAAAAACAGCAATCCCTGTCTTAATTAACCTAGCTCCAAAAAACTTAATTTTTCTATCACTCATATTTAATGACCCTACCTAATAATTTTAATCTATCATTAATTCTAGCACACAATTAGATAGGAAAAGGGGATCTGTCCACATTTGTATAAAAATCTATTCTTCATTTTTTGAAAGATACGCATATAATTGCTCTTGTTGTCCTATATTCCCAAACGCATGAGTTACTCCCCACACTAGATCGACTTTTTGCTGATTTACCTTGGCGTCTAAATCATGAAAAATTCGATGTAAAAATCTGACCGCCATAGAATCTCCTGTATTCGTAGCTATTATGAGAAAATCATTCGCATTTTTCATATCATTTATTACTTTAGAGTTAGCAAATCCTTCTTCCTGTAACCATTTAATATCTTTCCGCAGGCTTTTCCATTTATCATCATTTTCTAATTGCGTTGCATTCACCTTTTCTGCATTACCCCAACCAGCTAATTCATTTAAATATTCATGTTGTTTCGCTATGAGAGCTTTTACAGCTATTTCTTGACCTTCGCGAAAGGCAAGATGCTCATATCCTTGATCCTCTTCTAAGCCGGCAGTACCTGTCTTATCTATTTCTACTTCATTTTCTTCATCTAATTTTTCTGGTTTTTCAACAGTAACTTTTTCAGCATCTATCTTATTAAGGGAAGACTCTTCAATTGAATTATTAGTAAAAGCGATGTAATACACGCTAACACCCACAACGATGACTCCTAAAACACCAATAAGTATTCTATTCACATTAAGCATCTCCTTAACATAGTAGTCTATGAAAATCCTACTATGAATTGAACCTCTAATTCAAGCACATGACAAAACAAGATCGAATTCGTTTTTATAAGTCAAAATACTAGGAAATAATTCGATTATTTTTGTCAAAAAACATCCTCTAGAAAGCATGTTTTGAATTTTGATTTGAGATTTTCTATAAATTCCTTTTCACTACTGCCCAAATAACACAGTTGCCGTAAAAATAAGTACGTTCTTTATTTCATCGTTCCACGTCCTAGTTAAGCACTTTTTTGAAACTCCTTCTTTTTTCTGACATGTTCTATGCTATTCGTTAGCATTCCTGATGTTAAGTACACACCTAAAAATACAAGTAGCCCGCCGACCAATTGTTCAGTCTTAATGGTTTCACCAAGTACTAAACTAATGAGAGCTGTAAATACTGGAATTAAGTTTAAGAAGATCCCAGCTTGACTTGCCCCTAGCTTTTTCACTGAGATATTCCAGAATACAAAGGAACAAACTGACGAAAACAAAAACATATATAAGATTCCATATAAAGATAGTTGACTTACTTCAGAAAAATAAAAGCCTTCCCAAAGAGCAAAAGGCGCCAAGATCACCATTGCTAATAGTGTTGATACCGCTGTTGCAGTAATTGGAGGGATTAATAATCGTTTGCCAATAATAGAATAGAATGTCCAAACAATAACGGCGCCTACCATTAACAGATCACCCTGATTAAAACTAATTTGAAAGATTCCAAGTAAATTCCCTCTAGTTAAAATAATAAGTGCACCAAATAAAGAAATAAACAAACCAACTATTTGTATTTTTGATAAAGACTCTTTTAATAATAATACCGAAAATAAAACAATTAGACCTGGATTAACCGCACTAATTAAGGCAGCATTGGTTGGTGAAGTATACCCAAGTGCTGAATAAAGCAGTAAATTATAACCAACAATCCCAAGAACCCCTAGTAATAATAATGGTCGCCAGGCTTTCTTCACATCTTGCCAAATCGGTTTTTCAACTATGATCGCCATCGGAAGAAGAACAAATAAGGCAAGTACCCACCTTGAAAACGTAATCCAAACGGGCGAAAGTTCTGTAACAATATATTTCCCAAAAACATAATTCCCTGCCCAAAAAAACGTAGCTAAAATCAATAACAGCCCATACTTTAAACTCTTCAACAGTCTCTCCCCTTCTCTAACCTTTCTTTTTTTATTCCTACACGAATAAAAAAAGCTTCCTTCAAGGAGCATCGCGCGCTCATAAAGAAGCTTCTAAAGCGTTCTGTATATTATTATGCCAGAATATTAAAAGTAAGTAAACAACACTTCAATGGCAACTTCATAGGTTAATTGACCTGGTTGAATAGGTGTAGTAGTCGTTTGTGCTGCAAGAACAGCTGGATACCGCTCAGGAGATTGAGATTTAAACACCTCGATCACTTCAAGCGGTCTTGGATTCAGCGTTACATGAAGGGAATCAGTAATCGTCTCAGCTTTCAGCCTCGCATGTTCAATGGCTTGCGTTAAAGCTTGATTATAAACGGGCATAGGGTCTTTTAAAGTGAACTGAATAGAAGCGATTGAATTCGCACCATTATCAACGGCTGTGTCAATAACAAGACCTGCTAAACCTATTTGGTCAAGCGTGATTTGAAGGAGGTGTACAATGCGATACCCTCGAAAAACTTCGACTCCCTCGATATAATCATACTCAGGATCAACTCGATAGACAACTGTTTGTATTTGATTTTCTCGTACACCTATTTCTTGTATTGCGGCGATAACAGCTGCGATCGTTGTAGTATTCTCCTGTTGCCCTATAGTAATAGATTCATTTTCAGTAATAACCCCTACTGTCATTTGCACTTGGTCAGGCGAAGCTGTTACTTTCGCTTCACCAAAAACTTTTAACGTATTACGACCTTCTGCTGACGCTTGATTTTGACGATAATTCATCATGTTCCCACCTTTCATGAGATCATTCCCACCATTATTATATGGATTCTCTCTTCATATAAGACCTGATTACGAGGAAATAGAATAAGCATATGTTTACAAAAAGAGTATTTTGGGAAAGTGTTGTATAACCAATGATTAAAGGAGAGATTTACCAATGTATTTAAAGGCTAAAAGTCTAGGAAGCTTCTCCATGTTAATGAAAGATGGTGAACTAGGATCCATTGATAATCTTTATTTCGATCCAGTCTCGTTAAACATACGTTATATCGTTGGAGATACCAAAACTTGGTTTTTCGGAGGAAAGGTATTACTAAGTCTTGAAGGATGTACAGCCATAAACATTGAAAATCAAACCATTTCAATCAATGCAACCAAGGAACAGGTGAAAAACAGCCCAAAACTAGGCGAGCACTCTCCTATTGTCCGCTCTTTTGAAGAAAGATTAAGTGATTACTACGGTTGGCGAGATACCATTAGTCCATCTGTAAGCGGAGTTGATCTGAGCGGAAATCCTTTTGTTGCCGTCATAAATTCTGCAATTATGACAGATGATCCAGATGAAAGTGAAATTAATCCCGATTATTTACTGTTAAGTGTGAATGAGTTGAGACGATTTAAGATTTCTCAAATTGGTAAAGTATCAGATGTACTAATCAATCATAACACTTGGAAAATAGAGTTATTAGAATTAGAGATCACCGGCTTTCTCTCAAAGCAATATGTCCCTATATCAACCAAATCGATTACAAACATAAATTGGTCTGAACAAACGATTACTTTGAATAACGATCACTATAATTCAGCTGAAAATGATTTACGTGCCCACGTTCACGCGGGTCAACCTTTTTCGAAATAATAAAGAGTTAAACAATAAAGATAGAGTGATGTTAAAGGGACAAGCACTTTCGTTTCAGGTTGTGAATATCTTGTCCACGAAATTGCAATTATATCAGATGGCAAGGATAACCCATATGGACACCTTCATGACGGAGTCGTATAAAAAGTACAACATGCAGGGGAAAATATTTATTCAACTAGTATTCATGGAACTATAATCTTTCTACTAATGGCAACGACTATAGTACTTCAACAGGAGAAAAAAATAGCATTGCATCCATTCTTCTTATAATGAAGAATGGGAAATATCGAATGGTGTAAATATAAATGATGCGACAAGTGAATTAGAAAACATTATTCATAGAGGGGTATTGGTTACTTATTGAAATTCAGGATGGGGTCACTAAACAGATTGAATTAGATGAACAACAAACAGTAAAAAAACAAGAGGAAATTAAAAATAAATTGAACTTGTTACGAGCTAGAAGTACAGATAGTCGCTTTAAAAGAAAAAAACCAGATATGCTGTCACATCTAGTTTTCTCTCTTTGATTTACTTATTTAATAAGGTGCCTCCCCTATCAGTTAGGTCGCGGACCAAGTCTTTAGGTACTAAGCTTCCCCCTGTCCCCCAAACAAGATGAATAGTCTTCTTTTTTTGAATTTGATGTTTATCAAGATAACTTGAGCTTTCCAAAATAAATGGCCCGAGCATTCCTGCAAGGGCAGACGGTTCTAAAAATCTCCCTTCAGCCTTTTGCAATAAAAAAAGGAGCTTAAATAAGTCATCATCTTCAACTGTAAAGACACCACTTAACAATGGTTCCATTAGTTTCCCTACAAACGCCGATGGTCTTCCCACCGCTACCACCGGCTTCTGTCTTATTATCAATTTGAAAATCTTGAACAGAAATCGTACTATGCCTTTTGTAAGCAAACCAATTAACATCGCAGGTGGATGCGTCGGTTCAGCGAAAAAGCAATGAACCGCATCTCCAAACACATGCTTCAACCCAAAAGAAATAAACAAATAAGGGATGTTCTTGATCGACTTTTATGTTGTTTTGTTCTAACTGGTCCCTTAAACCTAAGGCAGCAACAGCATATCCAGAAAAAAGAGAAACGGAATCTTCATTATCAATAAAATGACATCGCTTTGATCATGACATTGTATCCTTCCTCTATTTACTGCCTCGCTATAGTCACCCGCGTATTCAATCACATGAACACCGTTTTTTCGTAATAAATCTTTTTTCCATTTTTTCGCGTCAGCTGACATGTGAACAGTTACTTGGAATCCTAATTTTGAACTAATCATTCCGAACTAAGTCCTAGATTTCCTGTTGAGCCAACAGCAATTGAATAGGTAGAAAACACTTGGCGGCTCTTAGGATGTAATAGTTTGGTATATGAGTCACTTTTATCATTCAAAAGTTGATGTTTAAACGCAATGCTCTCAGCAATTGAGAACACTTCATGAAAGCCTCCCCTTGCTTTAATTGAACCAGGATGAACAGGTTATGAAGTACATCGTGAAAATCAGCATTGAAGGTCAGAAGCGTATCTTATTATGAGGAAATACAATATGAACTTTTATACCTTATGTACTCTTTCTAGACTATTACATTCCCTGTTAATGTAGGCCATTTTCAATTCAAGATCACGTTTTCACTAGTACATTCGTTTGTTCTTTTTTAGTTCCGCATATGATCTATCTCTTTATTAGAATAACAACATAACTTGTAGTATACCAATAAAAGGAGGTGTTCTTCTCGATCTGATCGCCTTAACTAAGCCCCTTAACTAGCTATACGATCAGATTCATTTCTCTCTCCTTTCTAATTTTAGAGAGCGTCTCTTTAGACGCTCTTTCGCTTTTAGATTATTTTCCATGTTTTTCAAACATTTTTATTACTGACTTCGCTAAGATCATAACGCCATCTTGTAAAGCTGTTAAATCAAAATTCATATTCGGGTGATGTAAGCCAGGCGAGAGATTCGCCCCTAGTCCTACCATCGTTGCTTTTACATTCTTTTGATGCAAGGCATAAAAGTGAAAATCCTCTCCTCCTGGTGTACTGAGCGGAGGCGATGTCCCTTTTTCACCTAACGTTTCATAAATCACTTCTTGAACCAGTTCTTCCATCCACTTATTTGGAACGGCTGCAACCAGTTCTGCCAATGTTTACAGTTCTACTTCGGCACCGTTGAATCCCCCTGACGCATATACAGCTTTTTTAATTTGATCTAGAAGGACCTCCATCGCCTCATTCGTTTGTGCTCGCAAATCAATTCCAAATACAGCTTCATCTGGAATAATGTTAATATTCTTACCATTAGTTTGAACCATAGTCACTTTTGCCGAACTAGGAATAGCTGGATCCATTTTAATGGAGTTAATCGCATTTATGATAGCCGCAATCGAATCTAAAACATTAATCCCAAGATGTGGTCTAGCAGCATGGGCTTGTATCCCCTTGACTTTCCCCTTTAACACCATCGTAGCACCATGATAAATCGCTGGCGAAGCTTGTTTAAGAATTAGTTCTTGGATAGGTCTAACATGAAGACCTATCATATAATCAACATCCTTAACTACTCCTTTTTCAATAAGAGCTTTTGCTCCTTTTCCTGTTTCTTCAGCTGGTTGAAATATGACCTTTAACGTTCCTTTGGGTTGAAATCCAATATCCTTTAGCATTTTTACTGTATATAAAACCATCGTTGCATGTCCATCATGTCCACAAGAATGATTGGCCTTCCAAACTCCATCTACATTTTGCCATAGAGCATCAATATCAGCTCTTATAGCAACTGTAGGGCCATCTATATCCCCTTTCCAACTAGCTACCAAGCCAGGATGATCTTCGAAGGTCACAAAGGGAATTCCAATTTTATCAAGTTCCTTACATAGAAATTTCGTCGTTTCTATTTCTTGCCAACTTACTTCCGCGATCGAGTGAAGATGCTGATACGTTCCTTCTAGCTGATCTTTATACTGATTGATCCACTCTTCTATGTTTCTAATGACTCTCACTCCTTTTACCATTTCCAGTTTTCAATATACTCTTTTATACGAAACCATTGACACTGAACAAATTTAACTGTTACCACTAGGATCTAAATATTGTAAGCACATATGATTGAAATAGCTATTAAAACATAACACAATAAAATTTTTCTTTACTATATACAATATTCATCTCAACTCAAATTTTCTCTTTATAGATAGACTTGATGCTTATTTCTAAGCTGAAATTAGGCGAAAAGATCCATTATTTAACCTCATTTTTTTTAAGGAAAGAATTTTTCCATTATTTTGATTATTTTTTTGTGAGTTTGAATCAATTATAAGAAAGCTGTTTCATCTAGACAAACTTTAATTTCCTCCAACTTTATCTTCTACCTATCTTTCACACAGTCTACAAATTCATTTATTGTTTACAGTAATATCGGGATCATCGTCATGAAAATGATTAATAATGCTAGGAAGCCTGTTTGTAAACATTTGTAAATGTACCGACCTTTAAAAGGAAACTTAAAACTTAATAAAAGGTTAGTTCAGAGGGAGCCCTAAATAAAAATAAGTAGTGGAAAGACTATCCTTCCCACTACTACTTTATAAGATATATCTTTACATGAATCTACAGACTCTAAATAGTTCTTAATCGTCGGTTGCAAATGAAGGATTCATCATTTACTTTTTATCTTCCAATAATTTCATTGCTATATCTTTTTCAACTTGTCTTAAAATAGACAGTCTAACTTCAAATTTTAGTTTAGTCAGGGGGTTTTTGTATTAAAAAAGCATCCCACAATGGAATGCTTTTAGATGCCTGGCAACGTCCTACTCTCACAGGGGGAAGCCCCCAACTACCATCGGCGCTGAAGAGCTTAACGACCGTGTTCGGCATGGGAACGGGTGTGACCTCTTCGCTATCGCCACCAGACTTAGTATATTGAACATCGGATTCTCCTAACGAGTATCGTAGTTCACATTTGAGATGGTTCTCTCAAAACTAGATAATACATTAATAGAAACATGGTCATATTTATTCAAAATATGACGTCAAGAGTGTATTGGATAAGTCCTCGACTGATTAGTATCTGTCAGCTCCACACCAGACCTATCAACTAACTCTTACCTATTCTCGCTAGTACTTAATCAGCATAACACGGTTTTTAATTCCGCGCAATTTCATTAGAAAAATAACCCTCTGCTCTTCAGCAGCGACAATTTACATCTTAACACCTATACTTAGTTTATGCAACGTTTCTCTAAAGAAATATTGTATTAAGTAAGTGGTGCGGGTGAAGGGAGTCGAACCCCCACGTCATAAGACACTAGATCCTAAGTCTAGCGCGTCTGCCAGTTCCGCCACACCCGCATAAGAATATAATGGTGAGCCATGAAGGATTCGAACCTTCGACCCTCTGATTAAAAGTCAGATGCTCTACCAACTGAGCTAATGGCTCTAAAAAAGCAATGCCGGCCAGAGGACTTGAACCCCCAACCTACTGATTACAAGTCAGTTGCTCTACCAATTGAGCTAGGCCGGCATGAATGGTGGCTCAGGACGGAATCGAACCGCCGACACATGGATTTTCAGTCCATTGCTCTACCGACTGAGCTACTGAGCCAATTTTTAAATATAAATGGCGGTCCGGACGGGACTCGAACCCGCGACCTCCTGCGTGACAGGCAGGCATTCTAACCAACTGAACTACCGGACCATTAATGGTAATTGCGGGGGGCGGATTTGAACCACCGACCTTCGGGTTATGAGCCCGACGAGCTACCAGACTGCTCCACCCCGCGTCATTATAAGAATTGCAGATGTTATATTTAAATAAATATGGTGGAGGATGACGGGATCGAACCGCCGACCCCCTGCTTGTAAGGCAGGTGCTCTCCCAGCTGAGCTAATCCTCCATATAATTGGTGACCCGTACGGGAATCGAACCCGTGATACCGCCGTGAAAGGGCGGTGTCTTAACCGCTTGACCAACGGGCCAGAACTACTAAACTGTCAATTATTCAAACTCTATAAATGGTGGGCCTAAGTGGACTCGAACCACCGACCTCACGCTTATCAGGCGTGCGCTCTAACCAGCTGAGCTATAGGCCCTTAATTTATTGGAGCGGGTGATGAGAATCGAACTCACATCATCAGCTTGGAAGGCTGAGGTTTTACCACTAAACTACACCCGCATAGATAAATAAATGATGGTCGGGAAGACAGGATTTGAACCTGCGACCCCCTGGTCCCAAACCAGGTGCTCTACCAAGCTGAGCCACTTCCCGTTAATAAAATTACTTATTTAATAAAGTTGAAATAATGGCGCGCCCTGAGAGATTCGAACTCCCGACCTTTTGATTCGTAGTCAAACACTCTATCCAGCTGAGCTAAGGGCGCATTACTATATGGTGCCGAGGGCCGGACTTGAACCGGCACGGTAGTCACCTACCGCAGGATTTTAAGTCCTGTGTGTCTGCCAATTCCACCACCCCGGCACAGGAAACAAGATTTCTATATGGAGCGGAAGACGAGATTCGAACTCGCGACCCCCACCTTGGCAAGGTGGTGTTCTACCACTGAACTACTTCCGCATAATGGCTGGGCTAGCTGGATTCGAACCAACGCATGACGGAATCAAAATCCGTTGCCTTACCGCTTGGCGATAGCCCAATAATATATAAAAGTACTTGTCCATTTAAAAATATGGAGGAGGAAGAGGGATTCGAACCCCCGCGCGGTTTGACCCGCCTGTCGGTTTTCAAGACCGATCCCTTCAGCCAGACTTGGGTATTCCTCCAATTTAAAGATTGTAATAGTATTTATTCAATTAAATAATAGCGGCGGAGGGAGTCGAACCCACGACCTCACGGGTATGAACCGTACGCTCTAGCCAGCTGAGCTACACCGCCTCGATATTTGAAAATAATGGTGGAGCCTAGCGGGATCGAACCGCTGACCTCCTGCGTGCAAGGCAGGCGCTCTCCCAGCTGAGCTAAGGCCCCATAATAAGAGATGATTCTCTCAAAACTAGATAATACAGCAAGAAACAACATTTATCAAGATTTTTTTTGGATAAGTCCTCGACCGATTACTACTGACTTCAATCACATCATGTAACACTAAGTTTGCCGCTCTCTAGCGACAAAAATTATCTTAACACACATCTTCATTCTGTGCAACTTTTATTTTGAAGTTTTTTATTGATATCTCAACACAACTTATATAAAGGCAAAAAAATAGGATAATACAAAATTAAATTCTGTGAAACCACTGTTTTTAAGTGTTTTTCCGCTGAGATATATTAATTTATCATATATTCTTGACAAATACAAACAAATTCCGCAAAAATATTGATTACATCAGACGAACCCCTCCTATATTATTGTCGTTTATTGAATAAAAGCTAACAGCATCAACTATTTCAGTCATAACAACACTCGTATACAGAATAAACTTTTCTCTTTTTCAAAAATTTTATCGATTAACTGATCCCTCTGAGATGGAACCAAAGAGGTCCTTCTATATCCAGCCCGAGTTGTATGTAGGAGATTATTTAGTGGCGACACAAAAGGATACTTAGAGAGGGGATGCTAATAGACTGAATGTAAAATCAACATCGCTTTAGAAACGCTTGTATAATGAATGCACAATTTTTACTTATCTCGTAAAACATGAAACAATGCGATTTTAAAAATTAAAATGAGCGATACCCTAACATCACTCAGAAACTGCCTCTCAGTTGTAGGAATTAGAAGGAGGGCATGATCTCATCACTAGAAAGGTTTATGTACAATTCCTCCTAAGCTTGACTGATTATTTAATGGAGATTAACTCATCCACAAAGGATTGAACAGTCTGCTTAAAACTTCTCACGCCTGTAAAATCACCATGAAATGATAAAAATTAATAGTGATTTTATTATGAGGGATTCTTATAAGCTCTAGCCTAAACTCTAACACCGCACCATAGCGCTTAATTACGGTAGAAGTAAACTAAATTACATCACATAACCGACACCAGAATAATCTCAATCTTAATTCTATCAAACTGCATCAATTCCCTTAGAATTAATGCAGTTTGATAAATAATACTTGCGAATAGGAAGATTAGTTAACACACTCCGCAAACTGATTGTGCTGTTATTTCCTAACTCTAATTACCCCTCACTATAAACATCTTTAGTTTCTTCTTGAATTGTTATGTGAGGGTCTTTTAATTTTTGTCTTGCAAATAGAAGTACGCAACTAAACAAAAATGCTGAAAAGTAAAACTCAGCAAACGGCTTCCAGTTAAATAAGAATGTACCTATCATCGGACCAGCCGCCATTCCTAAATACCTCAAGAAATTATAAACTCCAATAGCGGTAGCTCGTTTCTCAATAAAAGTATTGGTAAGAAGCGTTGTTTGGATTGGTGAACACACTCCCATACACAACCCGAATAATGCAAGAGAAATGTTTAATAGAAACAGCGATACAGGAGCTAAAAATATATAAAGGAGAATTGCTAAAATACCTAAAGAAGCACAAGTAACAATTAGCTTCTTCGGAAGAACATATTCTTGTAATCTTCCTCCTACTAAATTTCCTATTACGACCGTTAAAGATAAAGGTAAGAAAACCCACCCGATCTGAATGGTTGTTAATAAATAAGTTTCTTTTAAAAGGTTTGGCATAAAAACGAGAAATTGATAGAACGTGTAGTATTGAATAAAACCTAATACGACCACAACCATTCCCACTCGATTGTTCAAAACGATTCCAAAATCTCTTAAACTAAATCTCCCAATATCACCTTGCCCTATTTTCGTTTCAGGTAAAAAATACATATTTAACAAGGCTAAGATAATTCCAAAAAAGGTCAGAATCCAAAAGACACCTTCAAATGTAGTATAACCCCCAATTAAACCACCAATTATAGGGCCTAATACAGGACCAAGTGAAACAAACATCTGAAAGGTTCCCATCGACCTACCTAGCGCTTTCCCTTCAAATAAATCACCAATTACAGTGGTGGCGACTACCGAACCAACTGCAATACCAGCTGCTTGAATGGCACGAAAAAATAATAACATCCAAATAGACGCTGACAAGGCAGCCCCAAATGACCCTACGATATAAATAAATATACCAGGTAAGAGAAGTTTTTTCCTTCCAAATCTATCAACTAAAGGCCCATATAAGACTTGCATCAAGGCAAGCACAAGGGTAAAAATAGAGATGGTCAAATTAACAACAAACTCTGAAGAACCAAAATGCTGTTGAACTTCAGGAATTAAAGGCACGTAAATAGTTTGAGTGAAGGGCCCAAAAAAAGCAGCTAATGAAACTAAAATAACAATCCATCTTTTATTCAATATGCTTCCCACACTTTCAAGACAAAAAAATTAGAGGCAAATTCACTTTATGAAATCTCACCATCCCTCACCTTTGTTTTCTTCTGTGTTATACTATCAGCAATTCAGAAACTAGCTACCCTTACCTTCATACGCAACAGAAGAAAAAAATCGGTTACCAGTACCGAAGAAAACATCCTCCTCATAAGAATATTAATTCAGTTTGTTTTAAACCATTCAGAGTGTCTCTACTTGTATTTTCTTTATCCATTTATCAGCCTTATTCTAGCTTTGTAACCCCTAGAATTGATTACATTTTTACTTGCTACTGAAAAATGTTGGTTTCACCTTTTTAAAATCTCCTACATTTTCCTGTATTCCCTTTTAATTTTGCTCCTCATATACAAACTCTATTTCTTCATTTCTTCGGCTATATTTCACTTTTAAGTCATATCCTTTAAAATACCAAATATCTTCTTCTGCAATAACAAAGATAAGACCCTCTACTTCTTCTTTTGCTCCAATTGAAAAAGGGGTCTCTGTCTCATGAGTTATCCCTAAAGAAAATCCACTTTGAATGGAGCCACATCCGCCATATCTCGCAAAAAATCGGACGTACTCTCCTTCACCTTTTAAATTTAATTCATCCTTAAACCACTGAATCGCTGGCTTTGTAATTTGTATATTCAATGAAGACCACTCCTTTTAATATCCTTTATTATCATATCAACTTATTTTATCGTTTGTCTACGAAAGACTGTTATCGTCAAAATCAGCAATACACCAAAAAAGTTTCCCACTGTCAACATTTTAGAGACTTTGCATACTATATAGAAAAGCTAAAGGAGAGATAACATGAGTATTTCAAAAAAAACAGTGTATTATGCTCAGCTTTTTGAAAAGATAGGGATTTTATCAGAGACACAAAAGGAAGAGTTATTAAAAACGATAAATAAAAACAAGAATACAAAAAAAAAATCTGACCTTAAGACATAATTTAGATCATACCTGTCGATCTACGTCTTAAGGCCAGACTTTTGTTATTTTACAAATTGATCAATCGTCTCAACCAGTTTCACTATTTCAGGTTTGCTAACTTGAGCATTCGCTCCGACTCTTTCGCCTTTATGAAATAAATCATTTGTGATAAGAGAAGAGAAAATTAGAACAGGTATATGAGATAATAACTGATTCTCTTTTATCTTAACAGTTAAATGGTGCCCATCCATTTGTGGCATCTCAATATCTGTAATAATCAAATCAATACTCTTACGTACTTCTTCCATCCCCTCTTCGGCCAATAATTCAAGAAACTCCCAAGCACTTTTTCCATTTTCAAAAAATTGTAAGCTACCATAACCTGCTTCTGATAACGTATCCTGCAACAACTTCCTAAGAATTGCGGAGTCCTCAGCAATTAAAATTCGTTTGGTTGAACGTTGCCTCGGACCTAAAGCATTAATTTTGCAATGGATACCCCTGATTCTGGATTGATATCGACAACAATCTTTTCAAAATCTAATAGTAAAGCCATCAAATCATCCATTTTTACAATTCCGATTGTTGGACTTAAACTACCTTGGGAGAGTTCACTTGGCTTTTCAATTTGTTCCCAAGAGATACGATGTATTCGAGAAACACCATGAACATGAAAAGCTACCTTTGTCTGATTAAGTTCAGAAATAATAAACTTATCATGATTGGGATTTAGGTAAATTCAATACTTCGGCTAAATTGTCAACAGGAATGACCTCTTGACGTAATCGAATGATTCCTTCAACATGTTTATGACCATTTGGCGTTTCCGTAACGGGCATAGGATTAATGATCTCTCTTACTTTTAGAACATTGATACCAAATGTACTATTCCCTACTGAAAACAGAACGATTTCAAGTTCGTTAGTCCCACTTTCTAATAAAATATTGCCTTGATTTACTTTGCTCATGTTACTTCCCCCAATGATTGGAGTAATTATAATTAACCAATACCAATTACCTATATTCTATAATTGAATCCTTAAATCAGCAAGAGAATTTTAAACACTAAAAAAAGATGGCCTAAGCCACAAATCCCAATTTAACAAAAAGGAAAAGTCGCTTATAAGCCACCTACTCTTATGAAAGATGAATCGTAATCTCACTAGCTTCACGTAAATCTTCTAATAATTGAACGGTTTGTTCTTGTTCTTGCTGACTTTGTAAACCGGTTTGTAACTCCTCTCTGTAATCATCAAACTCAGGAACTTCAGTTTCATCCTCAACATTCGTAAGTATTTCATCATAGGCTGCTTGAAGTTCTTCCTCAGAAGCATCTTTCACATTAATATTTTGCTGAATATATTTATCACGTTTTAGATATTCGACAATGTCATCGCGAAGTTCGTCCATTGTTACACCTTGCTCGGCAATAAGCTCTTGAAGTTCTGCTTCAGTCTCTAGTTGAAATTCTGCAAGAATTGACTTGATTTCTTGGTCAATCTCTTCCTCTGTTACTTTGAGATTCTCTTCATTAGCCGCTTGAACAATTAATCTTTCATTAACAAGCTGTTGTATCGTACTTTCTTTGATCATTTCTAAGTAACCTTTACCTTCTTCACTTTCTAAATCAATGCCTTGCATCATCATTTGGCTAGCTTGTTGCTGCAAATAAGACACATAAATTCCCTTTTCAATATCCTCACCATTAACAGTAGCAATGATATCTGGAATATTTTCTGTATCAATGATCGATCCCATATCCTGCTCTTCAGTTACTGGTTCTTCTTCTGGTGTTGCAACTGCTTCTTCTTGCTCCGGTTCATCTCCACCGCATGCAGCTAATCCAATTGCTAGTGCTAAAATACCAAAACCCATCGTTACTTTTTTCAATCTAATCAATCTCCTTTCTTGTCCTTAAGCCTTTTGCCATTGTATCATATTTAACTATTCATTTCAGAAACATAAGCCTTCTATACTATTTCATTAACCTCCCACTTTAGGGAATGTGAAAACTTATGAAAGAATATTTTTAATAAACACTAATCTATCAAGATTTCAATCAATTTTGGGACCACTATATCAAAAATATTGTAAAAAGAGTAAGAGTGACTATTGAAATAGTCACTCTTACTCTTTTTCTTATTACCTAGCAACAGTCTTGACCCTCACTAAGCAAAACAAGACCTGGTTGACCTTCTGTTTCTTGGTAATCCAGAGTTATATCTGCCACATGTGGAACAACCTCTTTTTCTATTGCTACATTAATACCATTAATGACTTCATGTTGATCCGATTCTGCTGGCTCATCCAGAGCTAGCCCTAATTTAGGACCCCCTCAACCCATACCAGCAAAAACAACACGTACCGTATTTAATCCGTGTTCGTTCATCGTCTCTTGAAGAAATGTTTTAGCGCGATCTGTAATTTTCATATCATTCACCTCGCTTTTCTACTTTTTCATTATAACGAAATTATCGAAAAATTTCACGTCACACGTTCTATCAATTGTTCAAAGTTGCCTCTAAGAAAACGTTGTACTTGAGAAGATGAATAATATTTTAATAATTCATTCACAAGGTTTTGATAGTCCCCACTATGACTTAGATCAACAACCTTTTCAATAATACCATCAAAATCAGATCCAAACCCAATATAATGTTCTGCTCCTAGTGAACACATGTAATCGAGATGATTCAAAACATCTTGGATCGTAGATGGCCTTTCAGTAGATTTAATAAAGGCTGGGCAAAAAACAAGCCCAATATACCCTTCTTTTTCTATAAGTGCTTGAATTTGATCATCATATAAGTTTCTCTGATGATCACAAAGATGCCTTGAATTGGAATGAGAGGCAATCGGGAATGCCGCCAATTCCATGACATCCCAAAACCCATGGATACTCAAGTGCGATACATCCGTTAATACTTGATTCTTATTATTCATGTGAACAAGTTCTTTTCCTAATAGAGTAAGTCCCGCTCCTCTGGGCTCACCGACTCCATCTGCCACTAAATTTGCTTGATTCCAAGTTAATCCGATAGAAATGACTCCTAATCGATGAAGAATGGTGAGTTTCGTCAAGTCATCACCAATTGCATCAACGCCTTCAAGAGATAGAACAGCTCCAATCTGACCTTTTTCTAAATCTTTTAATTCAGACCAATTTCGAATATGCCGAAATAAAGAACTTGAACCAAGGACTTTCTTATGGAAAAGTTCAATTTGCTCTAATACAACTTGAAACTTTTGATCTTGCTTAATATGTGGCTCAACAAAAATAGCAAAAATCTGAACCCTCACATCACCAGCTACTAACCGATTAACGTTAGCATCCACTTCAGCTGAACTAATGTAATTACGGTTAGGATTTTCCCAAAGCTTAAGTAATGCATCACAATGAGTATCGATTACCCCTACTCTCACTATGTTTTCCCCCTCTATACTGAGCATTAAGCCTTGCACATTTATAAGCTACCATTCATACATATATACTAATTAACGATATAAAAGAGGTGACACCAAATGTCTGATCAACAGCCTTGGTCAAAAAAATTACCCAAAGGTTATCATGGCATCTTAAAATCCATAGACAATTTCTTTCAGCAAACGTATGACAATATCCAAGACAATCCTTTATTTCTAGCACCAATTCCAGTCAATATATTCGAGGATGAGAAAACGTTTGTCATTGAAGCAGAACTACCAGGAGTTGAGAAAAGACAAATTGCACTAGATATTTATCGGCAAGCTATTCGCATTCAGATCACTCAAGATGAGCGTTCCGAAATCATAGACGAGACAAAAGGGATTACAGAAAGCAGAGGCCATACTCAAGTTCGACAACGTGTTATTCCAGTCCCTTTTATCATAGAAGAACAAAATGTAAGAGCTAGTTATAAAAATGGGTTACTTCGTATCTTAATCCCAAATAAGCGAAAACAAATACCAATTGATTAAGGAGGTAGATTAGGATGTTTCAACCTAATCCACATAGACCGATGAATCATCATTACCCTCACCACCAAGGTCCTTTTCCGCAGCAACAACAGTATTCTCATCACCCTATGCAAATGCATGGATTCATGCCTAAGCAACCGCACACCCCATTTCAAGGGCCAAAAATGGGCATGGCGCAACAGCAACCACCTGGTTTTACACCAAGCAAACCATCCTTCTTTAAAACTGCTTTTACGAACGAAAGTGGCAACTTTGACATGGGGAAAACCGTTAATACTGTTGACCAAGTGATGAAAACGATGCACCAAGTATCTCCAATAGTGAAACAGGTAAGCAGCTTCTTTATTAAGAAATAATTAGACTGTTTTCATCTGCAAGGCATAAGCAAGTGTTTGATTGGCATTTATTAATTTGAGCCCTTGTGATGGAACAAAATCAATTTTCACAAAGGCACCTATTTCATCACTTGCTTTATCATCATAGATAAATAAAAGATCATGTAATTTCACATATGAATCAGTGTTCCTCGGCTCATCCAGAGCGAGGTCGTACTCAATCATCGTGCTTCATTCAAATGTGTCTATCGCTCTAATGCGAACCGCTTTTTCCTTGATATTTAAACTTAGGAGATAGTTTAATCCACGATCTGTTAAAATAATTTCCACCATTGCACTTCCTTTCTTTTTCTAATCATCGATTAAGAGGCTAACTACGATTAGCCTCTTCCTATGCTCTCTTTCTCGACTTCTGAAAGAAAAACAAGCCGATCTTACCAAGCAGTGCACTTCCTCCTAGGATGAAGTAAAAAGTTGAAATTGAAGTTAATTCTATAATATTCCCACCTAAAAGGGAACCAATGTGACGTTACCGCGAATCCTAATGAAGCCCATAATCGGATCCGACCAAAACTTACCTTCTGTTGAACAGTAGTTTTTTGAGCAAGTGAATCTCCGAGTGCGGTTGTTGGAGAGACGAAGAAAAGCAACACCGATCAATGCAATAAGAATCATTTTCTTAATACTTTTATACTTGTCGCTTAAATAACCCCTAAAATCGTCGCGCATGGACCAATGGCCATTAACATACCGACTTGCGATCCTGCCAATCCCTGTCCTTAAAGAAAATGGGTATATATCCATTTATGATGGTTATCGTGGAATGCGCAAAAAAGAGATAGGCCATTAAATGATAAACAGATTTATTACCCATAGATAACTCCCTTGTTTAAATTCTACATATATTATTTATTAGGTAATCCTTTCGTCTCCTTAATTTGCTATTCATGTGCTCCAAATAAAATGAAAAGGTCTGACCTCTTTTGGATAATTCTCCAACTTCGATCAGACCGATACTTCACAATAAGCCCTCTTGCTCAAACAGATACTCATATGGAATATCCAGAAATAAAAATAAATTATCCGTTATTGGATATGAATACGTCCTAATTCGTTCATCGCGCTCAATGTCTGTGTAGAGATCTGATAAAAATCCTCGTTTTTCAATATTCATCCTGACGATGTTTTCTAGAAAATACGGACGCCAACTCCAGTTTTTAAAGCGTCCTTCTTCAATAAGCTTCCACTCATTTGCCGTATCCTTCTCCAGGTTAGACGATTGTTGAAATCCTTCTGCATCACAAACGTAAATACGGAAGGCATAACGATTCAAATCCTTAGCTACGGTTTTAATCATCTCATCATAGGTATCTTCTGATCTAATTTGTTTCATAGTCTGTTTTAACTGGAGGTTAAGATTGTTTGTTAATGTAAATTGAGCCTCCATTTTTTTTCGTTCATAGACAATGAAGTGGTGGAACAGCTTCTGCATTTTTTCTTTACAACAGTAAACATCCACGAACGTCGGGTTCGGTGATTCTAGATAATAGCCCTGATAATAACGACCACCATTTCTCCATGAATAATTAAGCTGATTGAAAGTAGAAATCCCCTCGAAAAGCAATGTTGCTCCTATTTTCCTCGAGAGCATCGATAATGACTGATGTACTTCAGAGTATAGATGAGGCAATTCCTCATCTTCCATAAAGGTCACGTCAACCTTCACAATGTTCGGCTTTAACTTAGCGATTAAATCTAAATTGCTGCCATTATGGCCAACATCATCAATAGCTAATCTAAATCCTAAGCTCTGAATGTAATAAAAGAGATGCCTATGTTCATCCACGTACTCAATTAAATCTTCTTCTTTTAATTCCAATACAATCTGTTGCGATTTTAAGCCCTTTTTCTGATATGGTTCTATCAGTTTTAAAAAGGTTTCGCCATTATCCTTAACAAAAAGAGAAGCATCATAATTAAAGAATAGAATAGTAGATTGATCTGTTTCTATATAAGCATCAAGTGCTAGCTTTTGAATATGATCATTTAATTCCATTCGATATTCATCAGGAATGCTTTTATCTTGAAAAAACCAACCTAAACTTTCTATACCTTCGGCCGTTTTCATTCTCGCAAGAACCTCAAACCCAACGACAAGCTGTTTATCAGCACTGAAAATAGGTTGAAAGAATGGGATTACTTGATCTTTATTCATCATAACGTCTAAAGGATCCATTGCTCCACCTCCTACTGACTAAGACGTAGACGTCTTTCATCTGTCTAACAGTAGCATTCCGCTCATAATAGCAATCTTATTATATCATAGCTGATTAAAAATGAAGAGATGAGACATCCTATTATTTATTTTTTTCATATCTATAATCTGTCTATAGTTTTTCAAGACGTCTGTCGCCATAGAGCCCGTTTTAAAAGAACTACAACGTTTAACTCAATAAATTCTTACTAGCAGGAAAAGGAACTCAATGGGATCCTACATTTGTAGATTATCTTGCTGAATGGGACTATGAGGAATATGGTGTAAAGCCTGAAGCAGGACAGATCTCATAACAAGAGGAAAAACATTTGGTCCACTTAGGCCAAACGTTTTTCCTTCAAATAAACCAGGACTAAAAATTGTCCTAACGTTGCGAATGGTTTCCAAGATCATATGGAGTTTCTTGATAAACATAATAATTTAACCAATTTGAAAACAGAAGATTTGAATGCGCTCTCCATCTTAATCGAGGCGGTAGTTTCTCATTATTTTTCGGGAAGTAATTATATGGTAATTGTATATTCAACCCTTTTTCCAAATCTCTTTCATATTCCTCTTGTAATGTTGATACATCATATTCTGAATGACCTGTCACAAAAATCTGCTTACCATTTTTTGATGCCACTATATAGACACCGGCTTCATCAGACATGCTTAAGATTTCGAGATCGTTCACTTGTTCAATGTCTTCTTTTCGGACATCCGTATGACGTGAGTGAGGAGCTAAAAAATCATCATCAAAACCTCTAAGTAATTTCACATTTTGTTTTTCAATTGTGTGATTGAAAACACCAAAAATCTTCCCGCCTAACGAATATTTGTTAATCCCGTAATGATGATATAACCCAGCTTGAGCTCCCCAACAAATGTGTAAGGTAGAGGTTACTTGATCCACACTCCAATTCATAATTTCTTGAAGTTCTTCCCAATAGGTTACGCTTTCGAACTCAAGCATTTCAATTGGTGCTCCCGTAATAATCATTCCATCAAATTTCATCGTCTTTACTTCATCAAATGTTTTGTAAAAACTATGCAAGTGTTCATGTGATGTATTTTTTGAAACATGTGTATTGGGATATAAAAATGATACTTCTACTTGCAGCGGGCTATTCCCTAATAAACGTAATAGTTGAGTTTCCGTTGTTTCTTTTATTGGCATTAAATTTAAAATGACAATTTTCAATGGTCGAATATCTTGTAAATAAGCTCGACTCTCGTTCATAACAAATATATTCTCCGCATTTAATATTTCTTTTGCGGGCAAATGATCAGGGATTTTAATAGGCATAGAACATTAACTCCTTTGTTCAAGTTTCAAACTAATAGTATGTAAAGTCCATCGTATCGTCATACTATTTTATGATATGATTGATATCATACAACATATCTTGTGAAAGAACATAACATTTCGATAATTTAACTTATCATGAAACAAACAATTCTGCAATTAATTAATCTATATAAAGGGTTGGTTGACTATGAAAATTAGATTAGAATGGCATTATCACGTTTTAAAAACGAAACAGTCTTTTTTTATGAAGTCTGAATGGATGTCCGTTGCTCATGCTCTTATGCTTAGTGATGACTTAGAAAAAACAGGACGACTCAAAAACATTGAGTTTTTTGACGAACACGATACTACCTGGACAAAGAAAGAACTTACAAAATTTCTAAAGCAGTTTGAAACGGAACCCCATGATGTTAAAGGTTATATCGATGGAGGATTTAACAAAGAATCGAAAAATGCCGGTATCGGTTTAGCAATTTATTATAAGCAAAATCACAAAAATTGGCGACTACGGTTTAACGATACCTTAGATCTCCTTGAAGATAATAATGAAGCGGAGTATGCAGCTCTTTACCTTTTACTTAGACAGTTAGAAGAATTGGAAGTACATCATCAAGCGATCACTGTTTATTCTGACTCTATGCTTGTCGTTAATCAAGCTTCTGGAGAATGGCCATGTTATGAAGAACATTATTTACAGTGGTTTAATCGGATTGATCAGCTTACTACTAAGTTAGGCTTAACTCTTCAATATGAGTTAATCGATCGTAGTCTGAATAAAGAAGCCGATCAGCTCGCAACTCAAGCCCTTGAGGGGACAAAAATTGAAGCGATTATTGAAATGACACGCTCACTCGATTGAGCCTCTTATCTGTTCCACTTAAATATATCGATTAATCTTGTACGTAGAATACCATCGCATTTTTCATATGAAGCTAAGACATCTTCATGCTGTTCAATATTTTTGTAAATCGCTCATCATCTACATATTTCATTAGTATTTAATGTATTATCTTGTAATTACTAACTAGCCTAGTCTTTGATTTAGATATTAATGAGAAAGTTTTATTTTATTACGCGAACCAACTATTTTAGGACTAAATCCAATGAGATTTAGCCCTAAAATTCAACCTTATTATGTATATTGTAAGAGTACTACCTTACCGATAATTAATAAACTGCACATCAATTGTTAGGTTTGCCCCTCTTATCGCAGCTATAATGGCCTGTAAGTCATCACGATTTTTGCCAGTAACACGAATTTGATCGTCTTGTATTTGGCTTTTTACTTTTACTCCGCTATTTTTAATAATGGTGTTAATCTTTTTTGCATGCTCTTTATCAATGCCTTGAATTAATTTCGCACGTTGGCGAACCGTTCCACCAGATGCACCTTCTAATTTACCATAGTCTAAATTTTTAATGGATACATCACGCTTAATTAATTTACTGATCAGCACGTCTTTTAATTGCTCCAACTTATACTCATCATCAGAAACTAACACAAGTTCTTCATTTTCGAACGTAATGCTGCTTTTACTGCCCTTAAAATCATAACGCGTAATAATTTCTTTTGTCGCCATCGTAACAGCATTTGTTACTTCAGACATATCAATTTTAGAAACAATATCAAATGAACTTTCTTTTGCCATGGTTAACCCTCCAGGTTATTATTTCCTTTATTATAGGTAAAAAAAACAAACGCTTCAACTAAACAGACCTATTCCTTTAATTTACGACCAGTTTTTCTTCTTTTTTTGTTTTGAGGTCGTTATTGATGCCTTTTAACGACCAGTTTCCCTCTTTTTTCACTTTGAGGTCGTTATTCATGCTTATTAACGACCGGTTTTCCTCTTTTTTTGTTTTGAGGTCGTTATTCATGCTTATTAACGACCAGGTTTCCTTCTTTTTTCGCTTTGAGGTCGTTATTCATGCTTATTAACGACCAGGTTTCCTTCTTTTTTCGTTTGTAGGTCGTTATTCATGCTTATTAACGACCGGTTTTCCTCTTTTTTGATTTATTTGGGGGTCGGCTATGAAGGGCTTCGTACTTACTGACTACTCAATCCTCAAATAGCAAACTAATTTAGCAAGTGACCACAGCTTTCGCATATAAGAGTGTCCTTGCTAATTATTTTACCAAACACAAATAAAACAATAAAAAGTCAAGTGTAAAACCTTTACGATTTTACACTTGACTTTCTGTGTTATTTCTTCACTTACCGACACTAATTTTTAGTGCTTATGATCTTTGTTTAGTCAACAATTGATGAGCCAAGTGATTTGAAAGCCTTGTATCCCCTAACGGCTCTCGAACTCGACCATATTCTTCGTGATGAAAATCAGAACCACCTGTTCTGTATAGAGTTTTCCCTAGCTCTCTCTCGATCAAATCTGTGATAGCTTCATAACGCTTAACCGCTTCTTCGTCATGATCTCGGTGATAAACCTCAATTCCATCAAGTCCCCAATCGCGGACCCAGTGAATTAAATCATCATCAACATGATAATAATCTGGATGGGCAACAATCGCGATTCCGTTTGTCCGATGAATCCAATTAATGGCTTCTTCAACCGACATTTCTTTTGACTTTTCTACATACCCAGGCTTCCCTTCGGCTAAATAAAGTTCAAAGGCATCTGCGACATCTTCCACATAACCAGCATCTATTAATGCCTTTGCAACATGAGGTCTACCAATACTGCCGCCATCTGTATGTTTAATCACTTGTTCAGGTTTGATCTTTAAATCAATCCGTTCTAGTTTTTCAATAATTGTATCCAATCGCTCTCTCCGAAGTTGCTTTTGCTTTTCGAGCATGATTTGTAATTCTTTATTTTTATAGTCAAATTGATAGCCTAATATATGAACACTTTTCCCTTTGTATTTCGTCGAAAACTCAATACCTGGGATTACCTGAATCCCGAGTTCCTCTCCGGTTCGAATGGCTTCTTCAATCCCGTCAACATTATCATGATCGGTTAGCGATACGATCTCAAGCTGCACTGCTTTGCACTTTTTCATTAAATCAGACGGTGAATAGCCACCGTCTGAAGCCGTAGAGTGCATATGAAGATCACTGTTTTTGTTTGCTGTCATTACCTTCTCATCCCTTATCTACTGATACTTGTATCTACTGATACTTGCCATGTAACTTGTCCTGTTCTTAAATGATCCGTATACACAAGCTCATACTCTGATCCAATTGGGACAACGAATGCTATTTCACCACGGTTTGTTCTTCCTGGATGGAGTTGGCCTCCAAGAATACCTTTTGTTTCAATTGATGTGTCCATACTATGAGCAAATCCTTCTTCATCGACTAACGTTAGTTTATATGATGAAAATTCATAAACCGTCTCTCTAACGTTTTTAAGTTCTATGTCAACAATTAAAACTTGATTTCCCTCTTCTTCCAAGACAGAATCAACACGAACTTCATTTAATATAATTTCAATCCCGCCTATTTCACGAACATCATCATTTGATAAGTCTTTTATAACCGTTTGTGCTTGGGAGGTTCCTGTTTCAAATAAATAAAATACATTATAACCCACAAGAACCATCAGACATGCACTTAAACCTACTAATAGAACGACTTTCCCTTTCATCATCTCTCTCCTTAACCAGTGTTTTAATGAACATACTTAGAAGACACTCGAATTAAGTTATGATGGTAGGAGGCTGTTTATGACAGCTTATTTCCACCACGAATCAAAAACCGTGACTGGTGTTTGGCGTTTGTGCTCTGTGTTCACATAACGAGTTTCGATTTTTTTTGCAATGGCAGGATCGACCGTTTTCCCTTCAAGGTAATCATCTAATTGTTCATACGTCATCCCTAAAGCAACCTCGTCTGGCAAACCAGGTTTACTATCTTCTAAATCAGCTGTTGGCACTTTTGTATAGAGGTGCTTTGGTGCACCAAGTTCCATAAGCAGAGCTTTTCCTTGTCTTTTAGTTAATCCAAATAGTGGAGCAAGATCACACGCACCGTCACCATGTTTTGTAAAAAAACCAGTGATTGCTTCAGCTGCATGATCTGTACCAATGACAAGACAGCCGAAATGGGCTGCTAAGTCATATTGAGCCTTCATTCGTTCCCGTGCCTTCGTGTTTCCTTTGTTAAAATCAGATAGTTGTTCTCCACCAGTTGCTGCACTAAATGCCTCCACAGAAGCATCAACAGCCCCTTTAATATTAACGGTTACTACTTGTGTTGGTTTAATAAATTCAATAGCATCTTGAGCGTCCTCTTCATCTTTTTGCTGTCCGTATGGCAATCTCACAGCATAGAAAGAAAACACCTTTTCCTTTTTTTCCTCATTTAATTCATTAATAGCCGTTTGTACTAATTTTCCGGCCAATGTGGAATCTTGTCCACCAGAGATGCCTAGTACGTATCCATTGGCACCAGAATGTATTAAATAGTCTTTTAAAAAATCAACACGTTGACGAATTTCCTGTCTAGGATCAATGGTTGGTTTCGTATTCAGATCTGAAATAATAGCAGCTTGATTTATTAACATGTTATTTCCTCCCTCACATTTATATGTACCTTTATTATAACAAGAAACGGGTTATTGTTGGAAGCAACGGACTAGATTCGTAAGTTGCTTTATTTTGCCTTCACTTCTTAAAATTTTTTCCTGCCACTCTCCAAGCAGATCAAAATGAGGATAACCGTCTCGTTCATGAATCCATTCAGCTCTTAAACCATATTGATTTCCCCACCGAACTAACTTATCCCGATCAGAGCAAGCCACCTTTGTCACCGTCGTACAATCAGGAAAGCGATCATCGAGCCAATAATGAGTTAAGAAAGCAATTTCCCCTTGGTTAGCTGCTGCCTTCCACTCTTTCAACATTGATCTATTTATGCCAAATGCCATTCCAATCCCCCGCCATTTTCATTTGTTCGATTATAGCATAGGTTCTCTCTTACTTACATTTGATAGTCCTTATTTTTATAATGGTCTTGATGTCAACAAGCATGTAGGCCTCTAAACTTCTTCTACCTTTATTCAAAGGAATTTAAACAAAAAAGCTGTTGAGAGTTACACATCTCAACAGCTTTTTTCTATTTTTCGTCTGGATAACCATTTTTACGTGCTTGCATTTCATCTGCAATTTCAGCTTCAAAACCTTGAATGCTTTCAACACGCTGTTTGTTTTTTTCTTTTATATGTTGTTTTTGTTCATCTTTCATATCCGTGTGAGCTACAGATTCCTCTGCAGCTTCAATGTTATGCTCTGTATTCTCTTTCATTTGTTGCAGCTTTTCAACATTGTCATTACGGTTATCTGGTTTTGCCATTCTCATTACCCCTTATCCATAAAGTCGCTTGCGCAAGCTTAGTATGGATAACAGAGCAGAGCTTATTCACTAAATTTACTTTTTTTTATTTGTTCATATTTTTGAAACCATTCTGGAAAAGCTTTTTTAAAAGCTGTTGGTTTAAACGTTTCTTTTTTCACGATAATATGAGTAGTCGTTCCTTCTACACAAATCTCATCTTGACCATTAACAATTTGATATCCATACACCGTTTTAATTCCATCATTTAGTTCAACCCACGTTTTCACAAAAGCTGAATCACCATACCGAACTGGTTTTTTGTAAGTAACTTGTACATTATAAACAGGAGCATAATACCCTGAGTTTTCCATTTCGATATAACTATAGCCAACATCTTCAATAAATCCACCTCTACCTAACTCAAAATATTTTAAGTAGTTAGCATGGTAAATAACACCCATCATATCCGTATCTGCGTATAAAATTTGAATTTCCCTTTTTGAAACGAACATTCGAATTCCCCCTAAGTTTTATTGTCGCTTTGTTGAAACTAATAATTGTACGTCTTCTTTTTCAATTGTAGCTAATTGTTTTGGTTCAAGTTTTTCATATTCAACTAAACGGAAAGCTTGAATTTGAATAAGTTCCTCAAAAAGATCGACAGCATAACGGCCATTCGCCTTGTGACCTGACTCTGAAACCATTTGCGATAATACTTCTTTTGCTTCTGATGTAAAACGATACCCCGTTTGTTCCGCACGTCTTTCAATGATTTCAATTAACTCTTGTTTTGAATAATCATCAAATTGAATATGTTTTTTAAAACGCGAGTGAAGACCGGGATTACTTTCTAGAAGCGCATTCATTTCTTTCGTATATCCTGCCAAAATGACAACCAAATTTTCTTCATGTTCGGTCATTTCTTGTACGAGTGTATTAATAACCTCTTTACCAAAATCCCCTGGCCCAGCAGACAGTAAAGAATAAGCCTCATCGATAAATAGAACCCCACCAAGGGAATCTTTCACTTTTTCTTTTGTTTTCTGTGCTGTTTGTCCAACATATCCAGCTACTAAATCTGCCCTACTTACAACTATTAAATGCCCCCGCTTCAATAAGCCTATTTCCCTTAGAGACTTAGCATACAATTTAGCGACCGTTGTCTTTCCAGTACCTGGGTTGCCCGTAAAAACGGAATGAACTTGAAGAGGTAACGTTTGTAAGCCAGTTTCCCTTCGTAATTGCTGAATCCGAACAAATGACGTAAATTGTGTAACTTGCTTTTTCACCTGTTCAAGTCCGATTAGATTCTCCAACTCACTTCTAGCAGTTTTTTCTTCAATATGGTGATTGGTTTCTTTAAAATCTTCCGCTTCCAATAAAACAAAGTCATCCGCTTGAGGATTCTCAAGTGACATGTGCGCTCCTTTTTGAAAGATCGCATCTAGGATGATGGATTTCGCTGCACGGGCATTCCCAAAAGACTCATCAACCTTTGCATTTTCAATTCGCTTAACAAATTCTTTCTTCGCCTCTGAAGTAAGTAAATAATCATTTTCAATAGCGACTAATTCACCAATTTCAAGTAACTCGTCAACGGAGTAATCGTCAATTTCAATTTGGTTCTGTTCGGGAAAACGACTTCTAAGTCCTGGATTTGCTCGTAAAAAAGTTCTCATCTCTTCTGGATAGCCAGCAAGAATAACAGAAAATGTCCCCGCATACTGACCACTTGTCATCGCTGATACAAGAGTATCAACTACAGTTTGACCATAATCATTACCTGCAGCGCCAGCCCTTCGTAAAGTATAAGCTTCATCTATAAACAATACTCCACCTTTTGCTCTTTCAATCGCCTTCAGTGTATTCTCTTCTGTTTGTCCAACAAAAGCACCTACTAGTTGTGATCGATCTATCTCATATACTTCATCACGTTCTAGTAATCCCAACTCAAAATAAATCTTAGCAATTAAACGAGCAAGATGTGTTTTTCCTGTACCTGGATTACCCTGTAAGATCATATGTAGATTGATACCGTCTTTTGTATGAAAACCCTGTTTCACACGTTCTTGTTGATAGTGAAGGAACTGATAAAGCTTCTCTACTCTTTCTTTCACCCCTTCAAGGCCAACCATGTTCTGCAATTCATCCAGCGCAGTTACATCGTTTTGCGTCACTTTGGAGGAAAAAAGCTCATCATTCCATTCATTCATTAATTGTTCAATCTGTTTCGTCGACTTCGTTATTTCCTGAAATTGTGATGCTGAATAATAAACTCCTGTCAGCGAATCAGCATACTCCTTCGTTGCTTTTAAAATAGTCTTAAATGGATCTTGAAACCTAACAATTAAATAAGAGATCGTATCTATCATTTGTACTTGATCGACATCTTCAACATATGGAAGAGATGATTTTACATCCTTCCATAGATTTTCGTATGTCTCCACGTACACAAAAAACCGTTCAGCTATTTGCTCGTACTCACTTGCTGTTATCTTCTTAGCAGAACCATGGTCCGTTTCACGAATTGGCGGGAATTTATCTGGTATTGGAATCGCCTTAAGAAAGTGCAGGAACTCATTTACCTTTAATTGGTGAGCTAGGGCATTGGCAGGATCAGAATTTAATGCCTCATTCAACCATCGGTCTACTAAATGATCGACCTTTCCAACTCTTTCAAATCGAGCTTTTGCAAGCATCGATAAAAGCACCGATTTATTCGGAACTACCCGCTTGTTCGCATCGTCGCTTTCCTCAAGCAGCTCAAGGAGTTCCCACGCCTTTCCTTCTTGGAAACGCTCCTCTCCAGACGAAACTCGCTGTAACCATAATTCTATTTTTTCAACTGTCCATGTTTCCTGTAACATGCTTAGCCTCACTTTCCAACCATCACGTTCCTCATTCTATCACGCTTACCCGGCCTTTGCATGCGTTGTGACTATTCTCTTTTGACGTTTTATCGATGTTCCAACATATACTCCAGTTACAACAAAAACGGCACCAACCAACGTCGCAATCGTTAGCGCTTCTCCTAAGAAAATGGTTGCCATAATCACAGCTGATACCGGCATAAAGTTAATGAAAATGGATGCCTTTGCAGCCCCTATTTTTTGAATACCATAATAGTATAGAATAAATCCGACGACCGTCACAAACACGCTCATATTCGCTATTGCTAACCAGGGCTTGGAAGAGTACTAGACCCTAAGCTCTCCCATGGTTTTTCAAATATAGAAAAGGGCATTAAAAAAAGCGTACCAAATCCTACTGCAAATGTAGTAGATACAATTGAACTGAGCTTTTCTAAAACCACCCGACCGATTACACTGTATCAAGCCCAAGAAACAAGCGCTCCCAATAAAATAAGATCAATTAGTTCAAATTGAAATCTGAATAAAACGATGATGTTTTCTTCGGTGATAATGATCACAGCACCTGAAAATGCAAGGAGAAGTCCAATAATATTTCTCTTTGTGATCGTTTCTTTTAGTAATAATCCAGATAGAAGCATAATTAACATTGGGTTTGCCCCAATGAACAACGAACTTTTGATGACTGGTGCATATTTACTCGCCAAAAAGAAACAAATGTTATACATCGAAATACCAGTCAGGCCGAGGAGAGCAAATAACAACCAATCTTTTTTGGTGATTTTAGGAATGTCCTTCTCCACTATCCACATAATTGGAAATAACAAAAGAGCTGCACCAAAAAAACGTAAGAAAGAAATCGTTGCGGGATCAAAGCACTCCCCCACGTGCTTGTAGAAAGTGTTAACATCCTATAAATCATCTATCGTTTCTTTCTATCCCCACTAAAGCCTTCTTCCCCCTTTATTTTTCGAGTATCGAAATAGGCACTAAAAAGAGAGGAGCCCCTGCCTTAATGGCAGTACACTCCTTCTTCCATTACATTTCTTGCATATGTTTCAATCAACTGGCCATCCTCAGCAAGGAAGTCAATAGGGTGTTGGTCTGCCCATTTTTCATTACTTGAGACGACATTGATAAACGTATCTTTTTCAAGTTGAGCAATATACGAACCACCTTCATAATGGATCTGAACACGAGCAACATCAACCGGCTCACTAATCATTCCAAATGTGACATACGTATATTCAAAATCTTCTTTATGCCAATTACCACTTTTCACACGAAATGTTCGAATTTTTTGTCGCTCATCGATCACTGACGTACCGCCAATCGTAAGCATGGCAGTTGGTAGTCTCATATAACCGCCTTCAACTTGAATTAATTTTTCAGCGACTAAATCAGTAGAATCAACAGTATAAACTACATATACTTCTTCTTCTTCTTGATATTCGGTGGTTAAAATTTTGATGTCTACTGTTGAATCGTATGTTTGTGAGATCGCTTTTTCAATCGTTGTGAAAACCGTCTCATCACGTTCATCTAAACCAATTTCAACACTGAGCATTGCACCTAAATAAAGCACAACAACGCTAAAAAGAAAAAATAAAGTCGATTTCAGATGTTGATGCGATCGTATCAATGCACGCATTGCTATTATAAACAAGATAATGGCAATGACACCCATACAAACAGTGAAAATCGAAATCGTAAAATCGATTCTTCCAATTCCTAATTGATTACCGATAAAGAACTGCATCAACCACGATATCTTTTCGGTTTGCAAAGTTTGAGCGACCACATGTGGAGGAGTTTGTTCTGTCATGACAGCCGAAATTGAGAAAATAATAAATGCAATAATAGATTCGACCCGGAACGAACGTTTCACACGATCATTTTTCGCCGGTTTTACTTTTTGGAATCCAAGTAACAGGTGATGGAAACCAAAAGCTAACAAAGGCAAGAACATTAAATGTTTAATGAATAAGAGTTGACCGTAGTTAAGCAACCATGCTTGAACATATTCGGGTACGATCGAAGCCATCAGCATAAAACCAGAAACAATAATGATGATGACTGCTGCACCTGCTGTCACTGAAAACCACTGAAAAAAACGATTAGGGTCATTCCACTCGCGAGAGAACCAGCCAACAACTGATAACGTCCCCACCCAAACGGATACTGCCAATAAATGCAAAGAATTACCTAAAAATCCAAACCAGCCAGCAACCGATGTACCATGACTAGACCAACTGGACATCACTATCAGAAGAAAAACCTCAGCCAAAGCAACACTATTGATCCAGTTTTTATTAGATGAAAGACAAACCAGTAATCCAATCACTATGATGACTGCAACTAAAAATGCTTGCCCTACAGAATATTCTAAGAAAACGGTACGAATAGATTGTAACAACGGAACAGAAAATCCAGAATAAATCGTCCATGTCACTCGAACTACAGGGACTAAGAGTAAAATAGGGATCATAATGATCAACCATTTAATAAGCTGAAGGGGTATATGAATGGCTGGACGTCTAGCTTCAGATATGTTTCTGAGTAAAAAGAAGCCAGTTACAATTGACAGACAAATATAGAGGGTTACGTTTGCTATTGATAAAAGCATTAACGAGCCCTCTTAATGATGAATTCAACTAGAAAAATCAACCCAATAGCACCTGTTATAAGGATAGGCAGTAATAATCGACCTAAAGAAGGTTCTACCACAGCCTCTTCTTCTCGAGTGGGTATTTCTTCGTTTCTTTCATCGTCAAACTCGACTGAGTCTTTTAAATCTGGCTTTTCTTCTATAGCATCAACTACTTCATATTCTAGGACCTCAAATGAATAACTTCCTTCTATTTGATGGGTATCTTCACCAAGTGCTCTCCACTCTACTGTATAGCTACCAGGTAGCAATGGATCTGTTAGACTAAGTTTTAATACAGGACTTTCTACCTCGATTTCTTCAATTGCAATCTCTTCATTTTCCAGATTAAAAACGGTTGCCGTACTGACAGACTCAATAGCTGCATTAAAAATAAGAATAATTTCATTAACAGCTTCTGTAACTTCATCGCCCTCAGCGGGGTTCGATTCTATCAAATAAGAATGCGCACTAATAGGCACTGGTATTAATAACAAAAAAATAAAAAGCAATCCAATATATTTACTCAATTCATCACCTTTTCCAACTAATCCACTTTGTTTTATCATTTTAACAGATAACCCTATCTACGAAAAGAATTACTCTTTTAATTCTTCATGAATACTCCCACCACTTAATTCCCATACAGGTATTTAAAATAAGGTACTCTTGGCAACTAGAAGTGACGCAAACTCGAGTAGGACAACTTTGCAAATTTATGAGAGAATAATACTTGTAGAAAGAAAGGGCCTGAAAAAAACCTTTTAGCAGATTCGAGGAAGCAGCAATGGCTCCACACGTTGCGCACCTGCTATGAGAAACCCACTCATAGCAGACTTTAAAACAAAGCAACGGTTCCACTCATTGCTTAAAGGGCACTGAAAAAAAGGTGAAAATCGTACCTTTTTTAAGTGCCCTTGTAGAAAGGAAGGATCAAATGAGGAAAGGTTTAGTATTGCTAAGTTATTTATTAATTGCTCTCTTTATGTATCTCTACGGTGAATCATTATTAAATTGGATTCGTCAAGGTGGTACCGACTATATGTTGGTAACAGCCATGCTAGCAACCTTTTTCGCTTTATTTCCTATTATTCCGTATCCGATCATAGGCGGGATTCTTGGAGCCGCTTACGGACCTATTTCAGGAAGTCTTGTAATATGGTTAGGCTCATCATTAGCGTCCGTTCTCATGTTTGCGTTCGTCCGTTACGGCTATCAGGATTGGGGCAAGAAATGGCTGTATAAATATGATCGACTTTCTAAGATCACAAAAATGTTTGAACAAAATGCGTTTATGACCATCTTTTTAACAAGACTTATTCCAGTGATTCCATCTATCATTATCAATATCTATTCGGCTTTAAGTCGTGTTTCTTTTATTCGTTACACCATTGCATCCTCATTAGGAAAAATACCGGCTATGATTTTATTTGCGACTGTTGGTAATTCGATCGTGAACAACCCAAATGATTTGCTTTTTCTAACAATATTTTATGGGATTTTCTTATTAGTTGTTTATTATGCTTTCAAACTGTTCAATCACTTTACCCTTATAAACAAAGGTAAAGGTGGATCTCATTAATTTAAGGGTTTAAAAGCTGGCCCAAAAATACAGGCAATTAACATTAGTATGTTATTGTATATAGGGTGAAAAGAGACCAAATCTTAAGTTAGATTTAGTCTCTTTTCCTGTCACTTACGACTTTAAGTCTCAAAATCAATTAATTGTCGTCCGATAAACTTAATTCTTATGTACGAATGTATACGATCCGCTTCATCAACCTAAAAATAATAGAAAAAATCATGTATCCAATCGTTGCACCAACTGTATTTAAAATAACATCATCCACGTTTGCAACTCTATAAGTAAATAAAAATTGACTCACTTCAATAAAAAGAGACAGACAAAAACCAATTGCTATTATATAGACAACCCGTCTCCATTTAACCCAAATAGATGGGATAAGAAATCCTAGCGGCATAAACAAAACAACATTTCCAACCAAAATACGAATAGGATCACTGATCGTCGGACTAAATACCGCTATTCGGTATATGCTACGAAACGGAATAAAATTATAATTTCTCCCCCCAGGACCAACTGGGCCAAGTGAAGCTCCGTAATTCCAAGCCAATAAAGTAACATAAAATAAAGCAGTTAAATACACCAAAAACAAAAATTTACGAAATAATTGCCGATGTCTCATGTCTCCCCTACCTCCTCATGCATGACATCACTTTTCTTTATTATTCCGTTAATTGCTTTGTATGACAAGCATTTTCAATCGACAACTTTATTTTATATAACTAACTTTGAAGAGAAAACGTTTACAGAGTTGATTTCATCTCGATTTTTACTTTTTGAAAATTTAGTAAACCCTGAAGCTCGATTGGCTTCAGGGCTGAAATTTATTTATCCTTTAGGAGGTACATAATCAGGTTGTTCGTTACTTTTTTGTGCCATTTTCTTTCCGTTGTTTGCCCTTGATTTGACGGGCTGCGTCCCAAGATGGTCCGGACGGAATTGTGCGAAATTTGACTTTGTGCTATTGCTTTTCATAAGTAACCCCTCCCTACTAATAGGTTACCTCTAAAGAGCAATTTTATTCACATCTCTATTTTGTTAACAGACGATCTTCTTTGCTCCCAGCGCTCTTCAAGTCGATCTAGAGCTTCTTTATCATTCATTAACTTTTCTCTATTTTCTTTAACTAATTCCTCAAATGATAATTTTCTGACTCTTCTCATGATAAAACACTCCTTTACTTTTAAACCATTATGTTCAAAAAGAAGTGTTTTTATACATTATTTTGGACTTACGTAGATTTGACCTGATTCATCAATAGTCATAACGAATATTTCTTTTGGATTGGCGAAGCCCTTTGTTTGAATTTGTTCCCTTAGCCAGTCAAGCGAACCAAACTTTTCTACATTCGCTTCAATAATGCGCCCATCTTCAATTAAAACTGACGTATATCCTTTTGATGGAACGTTTTTTTCTAGATCATTTAAAGTTACACTTTCATAATTTGATTTTTTTATCACACTAACCGAACCATTCATTTCTAAGATCGCATAATCTACCTCAGATAAATCAGTTGCGTTATTTTGCCTAAGGTCCATGAGAAAAGCTTCAAGCGTAATCTTGGCTTTTCTTAATTCTTTATGCAAGATTTTACCGTGTTTCATTAAAATAACAGGCTCATCCTCAATCACTCGTCTGAAACGTGGCGTTTTTAATGCTAAAATCGTTAATGAAAGATGAAGTCCCGCTATCATTGCTGCGGCTCCAACCGGTCCTGCAAGGGGAATTTCTCCATCTGTTAATGGTTCTCCTAGTATATCTCCAATAACTACACCAAAGATAAAATCAAGCGCATCAATCGAACTCATCGAGCGCTGCCCTAGCACTTTAACGATTAAAAAAATATAAAAATAAACAATAGCTGCTCGAATCATATAGCCGTAAACAGGTAAACCTTCAGCACCTTGCCAGAAATCAAACAACTTAATCCCCTCCGTTCTGCCTCTCTTTCTAACTGTTCTAAACAACGAACCAAGTCTAAAATTTTTTAGACCTGGTTGCTACACAATTTATGAATGTTGATTTCGATTCATTTTTTCAGCTTCACGCTCTGCATAAGATTCAAATCCAGTCTCTGGATGATTGTCTTTCCCTTGTTTTTTAGCGTTGTTATTTCTTTGAGCATTAGCATTACCCTTTTTTTGTCTTCCCAATTGAATTACCTCCTATTCTTTATTAATCTGTTTTAGGATGTGCAACTTTCATTTCAATATAAATGAATTTATAATTTTTCATATTTGGATGTGTAAAACAAAAAAACTTCATCCCAAAAGGGATGAAGTTTTTTCTTATTTATTAGCAAGCTTGTTACGAAGTACCATCTGTAAAATACCACCATGACGGTAGTAATCCATTTCCACTTCACTATCAAAGCGAACAAGGACTTCAAAATTCGTTTGCTTGCCATCTTTATCTGTTGCAGTAACTTGAACCATTTCACGAGGTTGAACATCATTCGTGATTGCTACAGAGAATGACTCTTCTCCTGTTAATCCAAGTGTTTCAGCGTTATCGCCATCCTTGAATTGAAGTGGAAGAACACCCATAAGAACAAGGTTACTACGGTGGATACGCTCATAGCTTTCAGCAATAACTGTCTTAATGCCAAGAAGGTTTGTACCTTTAGCAGCCCAGTCACGTGAACTTCCCATACCGTAATCTTTACCAGCTAAGATAGCTAGGCCTGTTTCTTGCTCTTTGTATTTCATTGCAGCATCATAGATTGCCATCACTTCGCCAGTTGGCCAGTAAGTTGTGACTCCACCTTCTGTACCAGGAGCGATTTGGTTACGAATGCGAATGTTTGCAAATGTACCTCTCATCATAACATCGTGGTGACCACGACGTGAACCGTATGAGTTAAAATCCTTTGGCTCTACGCCTTTAGAAATCAAGTATTTCCCTGCAGGAGTGTCTTTACCAATTGCACCAGCTGGTGAGATATGGTCAGTTGTTACTGAATCACCAAATTTACCGATCACACGTAGGTTAGACAATGCCTTGATATCTTCAGGTTCTGGTGAAAGATTTTCAAAGAAAGGCGGGTTCGCGATGTAAGTAGAATCTTCATTCCACTTGTAAAGCGCGTCATCCGTTGTTTCAATATCATTCCAACGGTCATTGCTGTCAAATACATTTGAATATTCACGAGCAAATAGCTCAGGCGTTACAGTCTCAGAAACGACTTTCGAAATTTCATCAGCAGTAGGCCAGATATCTGCGAAGTAAACATCCTTACCGTCTTGGTCTTTACCAAGTGAATCATTTTGTAAGTCTATATCCACTGTACCTGCAAGCGAATAAGCTACAACAAGTGGTGGAGAAGCCAGATAGTTTGCCTTAACTAAAGGATGAATACGTCCTTCAAAGTTACGGTTACCTGATAGGACAGATGTAACGGTTAAATCATTTTCTGCAATAGCTGATTCAATTTCGTCTTCAAGAGGTCCGGAGTTTCCAATACATGTTGTACAGCCGTAACCAACTAAATGGAAACCTAACTTTTCCATGTATGGTAAAAGCCCAGAATCTGTAAGGTAGCCTGTTACAACTTTAGAACCAGGAGCTAAAGATGTCTTAACGAATTCAGGTACCTCAAGTCCACGTTCCACTGCTTTCTTCGCAACAAGACCTGCCCCAATCATTACATAAGGGTTAGAAGTGTTGGTACAGCTAGTAATCGCAGCAATTGCAATAGCACCTGTTTTCATTGTTGTTTCGCGACCATCTTTGTATTTAACAGCAACTTCTTTATCAAATTCTGCTTCTGTTTGTCCTAAACCTTGAGTTCCTTGAGGCGCTACTACTGCATCACGGAAAGATTTCTGCATACCAGAAAGTGGAACAAGATCTTGAGGGCGCTTAGGACCAGAAAGATTTGCTTCAATTTCGCTAAGATCAATTTCAACTGTATCCGTATAAGTTGGATCAGCCGTTTCGCCAGCTACATAGAACAATCCATTTGCTCTGCAATAAGCTTCAACAAGCTTAATTTGCTCTTCAGAACGACCTGTTAAACGCATATAGTTTAGTGCTTCTACGTCGACTGGGAAGAAACCACAAGTTGCACCATACTCAGGTGCCATGTTTGAAATGGTTGCACGGTCAGCAAGCGGCATTTCCGCAAGACCAGGTCCGAAGAATTCGACGAATTTACCGACAACTTTTTTCTCACGTAATACTTGAGTAACTTTTAAAGCAATATCAGTTGCTGTAGTCCCAGTTGCTAGTGTACCTGTTAGCTTTACACCGATAACTTCTGGAACTGGGAAGTAAGATGGTTGTCCAAGCATTCCTGCTTCAGCTTCAATACCACCAACACCCCAACCAAGTACACCAATACCGTTGATCATAGTAGTATGTGAATCCGTACCAACTAGTGTATCTGGGAAGGCAACCGTTTCACCATCTTTTTCAATAGCATGAACAACATTTGCAATGTGCTCAAGGTTAACTTGATGGACGATTCCTGTTGCTGGAGGAACAGCTTGATAATTATCAAAAGCTTTCTTTGCCCAGCTAAGGAACTGATAACGCTCTTCATTACGTTGGAATTCTAGGTCCATATTAAAGTTAAGTGAATCAAGCGAACCCGCTTTATCAACTTGTACAGAGTGGTCAATAACTAAATCAACAGGAATTTCAGGGTTGATTTGATCTGGGTTTCCACCAAGGTCAGCCATTGCTTTACGTAATGAAGCAAGGTCAACCACTGCAGGAACTCCAGTGAAATCTTGAAGAATAACACGAGAAGGTTTGAATGGAACATCAATTTCTTTCAGTTCATCTGTTCCCCACTTCGCTAAGTTTTCTACATGCTCTTCCTTGATGACATAGCCGTCATATTGACGAAGAACGGATTCTAGTAACACCTTAATTGAATATGGTAGTTTTGATACATCACCTAAACCTGCATCTTCTAAAGCCTGTAATGAGTAATAATTAATTGTTTTTCCATCCAGAGAAAAGGATGATCGTGCCTTGTATACATCGTTTTTCTTTGACATATGTAACCCCTCCTTCACAAGACTAATATACCTTAAACTGTCGAGATTGTCTAAACAGATCGACTCCCCCGTCGCTTTTAACCACTTAGAAAGCGCTTAATTGAATCGACAAAAACAGTCCCTTTATAGAATAGCAAAAGTTCAGTAAAGAATAAATATATTTTTTTATTGTTTCACATAAACTTTTACCAAGATCAGGATTAAAAAACGATCAGCAGACGCTTTTTCCACTATAAATTTTGCATAATACGAGTATTTGGAACAAAAAGTATGAGATGGGAGGTGTTAAAATGACTAAGCAAAGGTCACATGAGAAAGATAAGCGAGTGCTAGAAGGAGAACAAGATCAAAAAAGACCCTTAAATGAGCCATTAACAGAAATGGAACGCCAAAATAATAAAAGAACAAAAAAACGCCAGTAAATGAACTCGAGGCCACTGAAAAAGATAGGATTTTCACCTTTTTCAGTGGTCTTTAAGCAACGTGTGGAGCCATTGCCGCTTCTTGAATCTGCTAAAAAGAACTTTTTAAGCACCCTCAATGAACTCAAGAGGGTATTTCATGACTTCAGTTCGTTAAGTCACTTGAAATACGTTTCTTCCTTTTTTTTATGATCAACCTTCAAGATCGCAACATTACTATTTATTTTCCCTCCTGCTTTTTCGAGCAGCATAAATTGCCTTTTTTATCGGAAATTGGCTAACCATCCAGCCCCCTAAAATAAGCTTCACTTTATCATGTGTTAAACCACTATGAATATACGTATACTCCCCGTATTTACTGCCATACTACAATCGAGGAGGGATTCTAAAATGACAGAACATAATACATCCAAAGACCAACGAAGAAACCAACCAAAAAATGCTCGTTCCGGACAACCAGAACCGTTAAGCGGATCTAAAAAGGTAAAAAAACGCAACCAAGTGGGACAAACTGACGGAGAAGGATAAATTTTTTGAAGCACATTAAGAATTTAGTGCAACCGCAATGGACAAGGTCCACTTCGGTTGCATTTTCTTTACAACCGAAAAAATGTTAAGGGTGACTACAAGGTAGGATAAAATCCGGATAATTAAAATCTTAGTACGATAAAAAAACAACATTTAGCTTCATGTAATCGTTGCAAAGAAGCTTGTCCAAGTCCCCCCTTACACTGAAAGTTAGTCAGCCTTTTTGTTTTGCCGCTCCAATCGTTGATCTCTTCGCTTCTTTCTTTGTTGAAAACGTTCCTCTGCATTTTCATAATGCCATTTTTCGTCATCCGTCTCTGGTAGAACTGGCGGTACTACCGTTGGCTTCCCTTCGCTATCAAGAGCAACAAATGTTAAATAAGAAGTCGCTGTTAGTCGACGCTCGCCCGTTAAAAGATCTTCCGCTTCGACCTTAACAAAAATTTCCATCGATGTCTTTCGAGTATAAGAAACATATCCTTCTACACAGATAGCCTCTCCAGTTCTTATAGGTGAAATAAAATCTAAACTGTCACTTGATGCAGTGACAACCATAGTACGAGCATGTCTCATTGCTGAAATACTCGCAACTTTATCAATATAGGCCATGACGTTTCCACCGAAAATTGTCCCGTGATAATTTGTATCCGGAGGAAGCACGAGATCGGTTAAAACCGTCCTTGATTCTGATGAATTTTTCCCATCCATTAGTTATCTCAACTCCTGCTCAATTTCTTGAAGTCTTTTATGTAAGTCAACAAATTATTCTTCTTCGATTGTTCGATAATCAAGAGCTATTTTTCCATCAATGATTCGTGAAACGACAGCAGGTACACCATTCCTTAGTTTTTCATGCATGTCTTGTGCTTTTATTGCTGAATTAGAAACAAGTAAAATCTCCGTATCAAGCTTCACTTCCGGCATCGTTCCCCCGCCCACTTGAGACACACCATCCTCTATCTTTATTGTCCAAAATGGAGACAAATCAGAAAGAAACATTTCCATTTTACGTCGAATGTCCTTTTTAGATAATAATATAGATCGTAGGGTAGGAAGCTTACTGCTGACCGTTGGCTCATTAGCATATTCTTTTAATGTGGCCTCTAACGCAGCTAACGTCATTTTATCAACGCGTAATACCCTGGGTAACTGATGTTTTTTCAAGCGATCAATCCATTCTTTCTTTCTTTCTTTCTTTCCGGCAATGATGCCTGCTGCGGGCCACCTAAAAGTTTATCTCCACTAAATGTTACAAGATCAGCTCCTTTTTGCAAAGCTTTAGAAACCGTCGGCTCTTGACCAATCCCATTTTTTTTAAGGTCATAGATCGCACCACTACCTAAATTTTCGTAAAGAATCAGCTCCTGCTCATTTACTAAAGGCTTTAATTCTGAAATCGGAACTTCTTTTGTGAATCCAATGATTTTAAAATTACTTGTATGTACCTTCAAGATCATAGCGGTGTCATCCGTAATCGCTCGTTCATAGTCATACAAATGCGTTTTATTCGTTGTTCCTACCTCAATTAACTTGGCACCGCTCTCCTCCATAATCGAAGAAACACAGAAAGAACCTCCGATTTCAACAAGTTCCCCACGCGAAACAATCACTTCTTTTTGCTTTGCTAAAGCTTTCAATACGAGATATACAGCTGCTGCGTTGTTATTAACGACCATAGCAGCTTCTCCCTCCCGTCGTTTCCTTCACTAACTCTTCAATTAGATCATGACGGGATCCTCTTTTGCCTAGTTCTAAGTTATATTCTAAATTTGAATAGGAATAGGCTGTTTCAATCACTTGACGAATGGCCTTTTCACTGAGCCTTGCTCGACTAAGATTCGTATGTAACACAGTACCTGTTCCATTGATTACTCGTCTTAGCTTATAAGTGCAGTGATGACTCAGACGCTCTGATATGCTTAAAAAAATGGCATCCTCAATGCCAACTCTGTTTAGCTGTTCTTTTTGTGCAAAGGATTCCCTGCCTAATATCAGCAACCGCCTCTTGCAACCACTCCGTTAGCTTGTCCTGAAACCTGATCTTGTTCTTGCAACCTTATAAATCGTTGATCCTGCTTTAACTCATGAATCGCAGGTCATTGTCTCAACAGAGAATTCACCTTGATTGACCACCCTTCATTTTATAAGAGGGCGTTGATAAAAATACCTGACCTAACTAAATGTCCATCTTAAGAACACTCTAATAAGGTCAGATCAATGACTCACCCTCATTTATGCATTCATTTGTTCCATTTTTCCAATAAGATGTTTAGAGCTAGGGAATTTCCCTGTCTCCTTCTTAGAATAAATCTTTTCACCATTTACAGTAACTTCAAAAACTCCACCCTTACCAGTAATAAGGTTTACTTCTTTCACTTTCCCGCGGAAGTGATCAAGTAGCTCATCCGTGACACTCACGGCTTTTGGTGCATAATTTCACATCATACAAAATTCAACTGAAACTTTATATTCCATGCAATTCAATCTCCTTTACAATGTTTTCACTTATATTGTAGGATAAGACAATGAAGGATGCAAAAAAAATGCATGTAATAGGCACACTAAATGTGTTCCCATTGAAAGATATAGGAGGTGTCCCGGTTGGACAAAAAAGAAGAAATCCGCTTAACTTCATTCTCAACAAAAGCTGGTTGAGGCTGTAAAATTGGTCCTGAAGACCTGGCGCAAGTTTTGCGTCATTTACCTAAACAAACGCACGATCCAAATTTACTTGTCGGATTAGATACATCTGATGATGCAGGGGCTTATCGTCTCACTGATGATTTAGCCATGATTCAAACGGTTGATTACTTCACTCCCGTTGTCGATGATCCTTATATGTTTGGTCAAATTGCTGCTGCAAATGCTTTAAGTGATGTTTATGCGATGGGCGGAAAACCAACGACTGTCATGAATATCGTCGGCTTTCCTATCACAAAGTTACCACCAGAAATTCTAGCAGATATTTTACGTGGTGCAGCAGATAAAACTAAAGAAGCTGGCGCTATTATCGTCGGTGGACACTCGATAGATGACCAAGAACCTAAATTTGGTTTATCTGTAACAGGACTTGCTCATCCCGACCGTATCTTTAAAAACGTTGGAGCAAAACCAGGTGATCTACTCGTTCTAACAAAGCCGATTGGTGTTGGAATTTTAACAACTGGTATTAAGCGTTCTGCTGTCACAGCTGAACAAGAGCAAGCTGTTACCGAAACAATGGCCCTTTTGAATAAACTAGCTGCTGAAAAACTAGAAGGATTACATCCAAATGCAGTTACAGACGTTACGGGATTTGGTCTTCTTGGTCATAGTTACGAGATGGCAAAAGGAAGTGACGTTACATTCGAAATTCAAATCGATAACATTCCGATGCTTGATGGGACCCGCGAATTAGCTGAACAAGGCATTGTTCCAGGTGGTTCTAAAGCGAATGAGCGTTGGCTTGAAGGTTGTGTCGATTACTCCGAGACGATTACCGCTGTTGAAAAGAGCATTCTCTGTGATGCGATTACATCTGGCGGCTTGCTTGTAAGTTTCCCTCCAGATGAAGCTAATCAATATGTTGCTTCCATGCATCAAGCTGGTGCTCACGCAACGATCATTGGAAGTGTAAGCGAAAAATCAGACAAATCAATCGCTGTAAAATAAGAAAAAAAATGGAACTAACCGTCTTTTTAGAAGCAATAAGCGGGACCGCTTCTTATCTTTTTAAATTTAATGACAGTGGGGTTCTTGTTATTAAACTTAGCAAGCGTGTGAAGCCACTGTCACCTTCGAATTGGCTTTAATTCTTTATTAAAACCCTTCCCTTACCTTTTAAAAAATAACCGCTTAGGTGTTTAGCCTAAGCGGTTATTTCCCTACCCTACTATATCATTCTGCGTCTTTTTGTGCCGTTTTGAGTAATGCTTTATAACCAGAGCGAGTTAAATTAAATTCTTCATCAACAAAATTTGCTTTGAGCAATGCTTCAATCGTATTTTCTGATAAAGATGAAGAAATAACAGCTTGAACTCTCTTATTCAGCGTTGCGATAGATGCTCCTTCAATATTTTTCACTTCAATAGAGGCCGCTATTTCCTTCATCGGATCTGCTTTGACAAAATACTTCTTCGTTTCAAGCACAGCTTGCTGCAACTTGCCTTTCACAATCATCAGATCTTGCATGATATGAGAGCGCTCTGACTCTTTCTGCTTAATTCTTTCTAAATACGTTTGTTTTTCTCGTTCATTTAGTTCTGCTTTTGTAAATAGTTCCTCAAGCATTTGCGTACGATCTAAATCAATTTTTTCTAGTTGCTCTTCTTTCTCGGTTACAGTCTTTTCAAAAATCCTTGTGTGCTGATCCGCTATTTCTTCTACAACCGGTGGGCCACCCTCTTCTTTATGGCTATCCTTTAACATATTTACCTTTTTATTTAAGAAAAAGGCTGTTCCCATTAAAAAAAGGACAACAAACAATTTAAATAATAGATCGTGCTGGACAATCGTAAATACAAGAACCATTCCAATAAGAAGACTAACTATTTTAATAGCCTTATTAACTGACGCTTTTGTTTTGACGACTTGATTTAGTTTTGTTCGTAGGTGTTTTTGTCGCATCATTTTTCTCCTCTCCCTTTCTCGACTGGGAAACTGATAATCAATCGATATTTTAACATATTCCCCCTATGACAAAGGATCTATTTTTTTGTCCCAAAACGTACAACATACAACAAAAAGGCTAATCCATGATTGAATTAGCTCCACCTTTTATTGATATATCTTTGCAAACATACGCTCATCCACTTCTTCTGGTTTGCCATCAAAAATTAATCGCCCATCACGAAAAGCAATGATTCTTGTTGCAAACTCTTTCGCCAATTCAACATCATGAACATTAATAATCGATAACAATCCTCGTTCTTCATGAATTCGTTTCATCAGTTGAAATATTCTTCTGGAAGTGGATGGGTCTAAGCTCGCAACTGGCTCATCACCTAGTAATAGTTTGGGATCTTGCAGCAAAGCTCTTGCAATGCCTACACGTTGCTTTTGTCCACCACTCAATGCTTCCACTCGTTTATCGGCATATTTTGCTAAGCCCACTTCTTCAAGAGCCAAGTATCCCCTTTGCTTTTCTTCTTCAGAGAAAATACCGAGTAAGTTCTTATAAGAGGGTCTCCTACCAAATGCTCCAGTTAATGTATTTTGAAAAACCGTCATCCGTGGGATCAAATTAAAATGCTGAAAAATCATCACCATCTCTGAACGAATGTGCCTCATTTTCCCTTCAGATAATTTTGTTAAATCCGTTCCTTCCCAATTGATTAAACCTGATGTCGAGAGTTGAAGACGATTAATGGAGCGAATAAACGTTGATTTACCCGCACCACTTTTTCCTAACACACAGACAAATTCACCTTTTTCTAACGTTAGGTTTAACTGGTCGATTGCATTTTCTTTTGATTTCGGATATCGCACAACTAAACCTTCAGTCATCAACATGTCTTTCCCCCCCTTCATATCACCCTTGCGCGTATTCGTCCACCGACAAAATCAACGAAAATTACGAGGATCATAATCAGGACAATATCTAGCGCAACTGCGGTATAATAAAAACTTTGGAAATGATTAAAGAGCTGCTGACCAATACCTCCACCACCAATAAAACCTAAAATAAGTGAAGTACGTATCGCAACCTCAAACCTATAGAAATATTGTGAAAGAACATTTGGCCAAATTTGTGGCAAGATTGAAAATAGATGACCAGTCCACTTTGTTGCCCCAACCGAACGCATCGCTTCCTGCGGACCATTGTCAGCGGCTTCAATCAACTCAGAAATAAGCTTCCCTAACACTCCAATGTTGTGTAAAATAATGGCTAATACAGCTGCAAATGGACCAAGTCCAAAAGCAGAAACAAAAATTAAACCAAAAACAATTTCAGGAATTGAACGAAGGGCACTTAATCCCCCTCGTACAGAACCATACATCGCTACCGTTCCACTTGTATTTTTGGCTGCAAGGAAGCTAAGAGGCAACGCGACTAGTATAGCAAGAAACGTTCCTAAAAACGCCATAGCAAGTGTAACTAAACTGTGATACGCCATTCTCGGAAAAAGGGACCACTCAATTGGAAAAAAGCGAGTGGTCACCATGTCGACAATATTTCCGATTTGCGTAAGCTTTCTCCATTGAAAGTCCGTCATATCCATACTCCACCAGAGTGCAACTAGAATGAGTAAGATATAAACAATATAGCGCCTACGAAACCAAACCATATTAAGTAAGCCCCTACTCTAACGTCAGCATATCAAATTCACGGGCTGCTTCTAACACATCGGCATATTGACTATCATCCGCCTCAACAAAGCGAGTTGCTCCACCAAAAATACGAAGAATTTCTTCGTCCTCGATTTCGGCATATGCCTGTTGAAGTTGCTCAATTAATTCGTCACTCGTATCAGCTGGAACAACCCAAGGATACTGATAAAGTTGCTCGGACTGCCACAGTACTTTAATATCATCACGAAGAGTCCCACCATGTGCTTCATCTTCTTGCATGAGCGCTTCTAAGATCGCACTATCAACAGCACCTGCATCTACTGTTTGATCTTGAACAAGCGTCGTCACGATGTCATGAGAACCAGCAAATTGAATTTGATTAAAGGCATGATCATCCTCACTTTCATAAAAGCCTAGTTTACGTAAATGAAGACCTGGAATTAAATGACCTGACGTTGAAGAAATACTCGCAAATGCGAAGTCAACTTCTGCTCTTTCTTCTAGCATATCGTCAAGATTTTCCCATTCACGATCAGCATGCGTAATAATATTCGAATAATAGTACGGGCTTCCATCGACTTCTTGGGTAATAATAGCTTGTGCTCCACTTTGTTCGTGAGCAATAATATACGTTAACGGTCCCAAGAAAGCTAGGTCAATATGACTGTAGTTGATTGCTTCAACAACCGCGTTGTAATTCGGATATTGTTCCACTACTACATCGCGACCAAGACGCTCTGACAAATGTATTTCTAAATTATCAAGACCTGTTTGCATTTCTCCCATTGATTGCGAAGGGATAACTGCCACTACAAACTCGCTATCGTCTTGTTCTGTTGCCTCGTTCTCATCTATCGTCGGTGATTGTACAACTTCATCAGGCTCATCCGCTGCACCACATGCACTTAACGTAAGCGCAAGACCTAATGTAACGATCCATTTTTTCATGTTCTCTCCACCTTTTTATAAATAGAATTGCATTGTAAAATTTACCACCCAGCTAACATATTGTAAAGCATTTAGTCTTGAGAGTAGTTTGAATTCACTTTTGACAAACAATGAGAATATACTTGTTTAAGTTGTTCCATTTCTATTTCCAAGGAATGATATTTTTGAATGTATACCTTAGCTTTTTCACTGGTGTCAGAGCGCAGCTCCTCTGCCTCGAGCAATTCCACTAGTTGCTGATGAAATTGACCTGGTGTTTCAAATAAAAAGCCAGTGACACGATCTTCAATCACACTCGCATTCCCGGAATTATTTCTAGCTAATACAATCTTTCCAATCGACATCGCCTCTAATACTGCTGCAGATTGCCCTTCTGAAATAGACGTATTCAAAACAAAATCCGCTTTCTCGTATATAGATCTCATCTGATCAATTGGAACGACATCTATATAATCAAACCAATCATTTTCTTTTTCACGCTCTATTACGTCTTTATACACCTTTTCATCGAGTACAGGTCCAACAATCTTAAAGGATAGTTCCGGCCATGTTTCTCGTATCTTTTTTAACTCTTCCCATAAATAAAACACATCTTTAACCGGTCTGAGTCCTGCAGGAAGAAGTAGTAACGGATTTCCACTTAACTCCACACTCGCAGCTTGTCCTACGGGCAACTCGACACTTTGTGGAATGACATAAATTCGATCAGATAGTAACGGATTCTCATTTACAATTTTCTCTTTGCCGTCCTCACTAAACACCGTTATCCCACATGACTGATCCGCTACTGCATTCATCAGCCTAGCCGCATCTGGATTTTTCAAATCTTCATTCACATCAGTTCCACCAGAAGTTAATATATAGGGTTTACTTAATTCAAGTTGAGGATACTGTTTAAACCACTCTGCAAATCGTTTTAAATGAATGACATGATAAATATCAGCTTCATGAAAATATACTTCCCACTCTTCGTTCCACGATTGTTCCTCATAAGCAAACACACGCACAGTCGCGTTCCACTGTGTTAATCCCTTTACAATCCGCTTAGCTGTTGTCGCATTTCCGCGCTTCTGTTCAAAGTAAGGAGTTAAAAACAAGATTTTAGGATTAGTTATAGAGCCAATTTTCAACTTCAGCCACTCTCCATTTCCGTTCTTGTTCTTGACGTAGTGTCAAACCTAGCTTATCAAGCTTCTCCACAAACGGAACTAAGTATTTCCTGGACAAACCCGTTACTTCTTTTGCGCTTTGAAGCGTAAATAACGCATCTGTTTGCTTGTATAGCGTTTCGACCGCTTTTCTAAACGGTTCTGCATGAATCGAGAGTTTATCATCAAGTTGATAGAGAAGCTGTTGCTGATGAAAATAAAAAATTAACTCTTCATGCAGCCCTTGAGGGATTTGCTGAGCCGCTAAATGATCTTGAACAGCTGTGACTTGTAATCCTTCTAATTTGATACTCGATAAGACATGGCCAACGCGTTTTACCCAATGCTCCGGTGGGTGTGGTGTATGTCCCTTAAGCGCAACAAACGGGCCGCGAATATCCAAATAACCCGCTTTCGTTCCTTCTGCTAAGGTCCAGTCTACCAATCGTTTCGGATACGTTTTTTCATAACCTTGAATGATTTCTGCTTTTTTGATCCCCTCACGTAAAGGAGACTCGTTATGATAACGCTCCAATTCTGTTTTAATTGACCCTTTCAAAGTGCTTATAACTGATTCACTTGTTAATTCTCCAGTTGGCAATCTAAATAGCAAATCATGCTGAGAAACCAGCTCCTTTACGTCATCGTCAGACATATTAAGCTCTTTACTTACATCTTTTACCGCTAGCAGCTTTTTATCTAATAGAAGCTGATACAAGCGTTCCTCAGGGGTTGCTTCCATCTTTTCTCTGAGCGAGTTTATCGTATCTTCACCGAACCGATATTTCCCACCATGAGCTTCAATCACCTTACCGCCACCAATTGTTTCCGTCGGGGTGGGACGCCTTAGAATAAAACGATCTCCCCGTCTTGTGACAACAGACTCTTCTAACCGAATCTGACAAACAAGTTCTTCGTTTCCTTCTATTAATTCATTTCGATCAAAAAAGACGATCTTCCCGTACACCTCTGCTGTACCAATATGTAATTTAATCGCTCCACGTTGCTTAAGAGTAAATTGCAGGTCAGCTACAGTTGTAAGAGCAACATCAATTGTTTCCGTCGTTTCATAATGCCCACTTGCAACCAAAACGTCACCACGTTTAATCTCTTCTTTAGAAACACCACCGACATTAACAGCAACACGCTGCCCTGCTCGTCCCGTTTCTCGGGATTGATGATGGACTTGAAGCTGTCTCGCTCTCACCGGAATACGTTGTGGTAAAAGTTCGAGCACATCGCCTTCTTTCACCATGCCTTCATAGACCGTTCCACGAACAACGGTTCCTTGACCATGAACCGTAAAGACCTGATCGATCGGTAATCGAAAAGCTCCGCTTGCATCTCGACTGGAATGCCCCACTAAATTTCGTGCAATTCCATCTTTTAGTTGCTGAATTCCTTCACCACTGACACTATCTACAAAAAAGAGTTGGCTTTCCTCAAGAAAAGTTCCTTCGACACTATCTCTTATATCTAGTTCAACTAGCTCACGCATTTCTTCATCAATCCGATCCACTTTCGACACAACTATGATTCCATTTTCAATACCTAGCAAACGAAGAATATCCAAATGCTCACGCGTTTGAGGCATCATCCCTTCATCACCTGCAACAACGAGCATAACTAAATCGATCCCCGCAACTCCCGCAATCATTTGTCGAATAAAACGCTCATGACCTGGTACATCAATGATCGATACTTCCATCTCATCATTTAACACGAGCGGTGCATAGCCTAGTTCGATCGAAATACTTCGTTCCTTCTCTTCTTTTAAACGATCCGTATCAATATTAGTTAAAGCTTTAGTTAATGTTGTTTTGCCATGATCAATATGACCTGCCATCCCAACTGTATAATGATTCATCACACGTTTTCCCCTTCTCCACAACCATTTATTCACGTTATATTATCATACTATATACGCTATTCTTAAACAAAGAAAAGGACATCATTTCCTATATAACGTTAAAAAATGGCATCTATTCGGATGCCATTTTCCATTACCACCTACAAAAATTCTCAGTGTGCGTACGTAAAATTTTTCTGCTCCGTTCTTATTACTACAAGCCCTAAGGTTAGTTACTGATTTTCACTAGCAGTTCTTCTCCCTCTTTTGACTAAAAAAAAGGCAACGATGTACAATAAGAATTAAAAAGGAGCATGATTATGGATAAGCAAGAGATATTAGAGAAGATTGAACATGTACAAAAAGGAAAAGTTGAATTTGAGGTTTTTGTTCAAGAACGTCCACCTGAAGAATTTGGGGATGCTGTGAAACTTTATTACAATGAGGATGAAACTTTCAAAGTGGTTGTATTTGACCCTAACACAAATGAAGTATTCTCTGAAGAAGTTCTTGAAGATACCGACCGCACTCTTACCTTTATATCTAAAGCCCTAGCACCAAAAAGAGATCATGCGCATACAGAAGTTGATTATATTAACTTAGATTTAACAGAGCCAAAAGGAAAAATCGGAAAATAATAACACCGCTATTTAACAGGCTTTACTTAAAGGATAGAAATCGTTAACTAGGTTAATACCTGTTCCGCACACAATTCACCCTTGGGAGCGTGACCAATACCTAAAGAACTATTAAGATTTTAGAACCCTTGACACTATTAGTGTTGAGGGTTTTTTGCACTAGGCATGCGCAACTTTAGGGGTTAAATCCATGGTCAATAAAATAATTTATTTAATTAACCTACTCTTCAGTTAAAAAAATCTACCAAAAGGTTGATACAACTCCTTCTTATCTTTGGATACATGTGTGTATAGATATAGTGGTCAAGGGTCTGACTTGGAGCATCTGTGGGTACGATTGGTTCTGAAAGGCTGAAGCAGTTGTTTCATTAGGTATAGTTAATTACTCGAATTACTCAGATGTTTGGGAACAATACAATTTAGTCCAGGCATAATTAACAACGGTTATTAATAAGTATTGTGTTAGGCAGTCGGTAAAGGAGAGTGAGTTGAAAAACATATGCAAATTGTAAAGAATTCATCGTGTGAGGTTAAGGTCTATGGAAAGCCCATTCTTATTGAGCCTGTTAGTAAACGAATGAAAATTTATAAGCTTCCAAACCTCACTATGATTGATCAATTTATTTCTAAATTGAAAAGGCTAGGAAAGCAAAGAAAATGTGATAAACTTATTTTTTATGTGAAAGAAGCTGAAAAGCATGTCATAAAAAAACATATGACATGCTTAGAAGGGAAAATTGAATCCTTTTTTAACGATGAGGATGCTTTTATTTACGCACTATTTTTAAATCCAGAAAGACATCAGATTCACCTATCGGAAGCTGAAATGACGGTTCTAGATCTTATTAAAAAAAGGAATAAAGGAAACTCTAATTATCAGCTGCCAAAAGATTATAAAATGAGATGGGCCAAAAAAGAGGACGCACCGCAAATGGCAAAGTTATACAAAACCGTCTTCAAATCTTACCCTACTCCAATGAATGATTCAAACTTTATTATTGACATGATGAGCAGTGATGTTTATTTTTTTATTGTTGAAAAGGATAGTGAAATTGTTAGTGCTTGTTCAGCTGATTTGTTACCAGAATTTAAATCTGCAGAGCTGTCAGACTGTGTAACCTATGCCGAGCATCGCAGCAAACAATTGTTAACTTATCAAGTAGCTCATTTAATCCCTAGAATTAAAGAGATGGGGATTAACACGTTATTCTCTTATTCTCGATCTGTCTCGATTGGGATGAATTTGGTTAATATCAAGCATGACTTCCAATATGGTGGACGAATGATACGAAATAGTAATATTGCCGGAAGCATGGAGAATATGAATATATGGTATAGAAAACTATAAAATCTAAAAAATATAGTAGAAAATCTTTAATCAAATGTGTTCTTTAAAAAGAGCGACTGATTAGAGATTTTTTTTATTTTAAGATTGTTCAACAAGGTAAAAAACGACCTTATATTGAACTTTAAAATTTATTTCTTGAGTTAAAGAGGTAGGGTAAACATTGTTTCAGGTTTGCTTGAATAAAAAAGGAGCAATAAGGAAAGATTTTATATGTAGATTTGTTATAGGAGGAGGTTTAATGAACGGGAAAACTTATATTGAAAAATGGATGAAACGTAAGAGGAAATTGTTGCATCTTATTTTTTCCAGGTCTAGATAAGGATACATGTTTAAATTGAAAACGAGACACTCAATTTGGGGAATTACGGCCCTTTGGACATCAGCAGCAAGATGCTGGGAGCTTCCGACAATCAATAAGTCTTCCGTCGAAGGCTTCAAGATAGCTCACAAAGGCAAAAAAACGAAAAAGCCAGAGTATTACAAAAGGACAGTAATCTTTTTTAAAACAAGGGAACTTCTCTTGTTTTTCTCTTTTTTATAATTATTAGTGGTTTATTGTTTTATTAAAAAAACCATATTCTAACTAATTTCACATTACTAAAAAATGTTATGGGAAGGGAAGAATTAGTATGCCATTTGGAGCAACATTTCAAGACACTTCATTTAAAATCAATAATCAAAAAGATCGAAATGCAATACAACAAAAAAAAACAGGACCTCTTAAGTTAGAGTACAAACAGCCACAAGAAGGAAAGAAGATCGCCTTAATTGGATGGAGTATTCCATCTATTGAAGCATTGGACAAACTAGGTCGTCCGTATATTGTTGTCAGTCTTCCTGATTTCGAGGATTATGCAAAGCAGCATGATATTCCTTTTTTGGCTTGGAACTTTGATAACAAACTAAACTATGAGCAAGTTTATGAACGTTCAAATGAATTATCTGAAAAGTTAAAAGAACTGGAAGTAGACCACGCCATTCCGATTTTCGAAGAATCGGTAGAATGGGCAGGGGCGCTTAACTCTCATTTTCGAAATGATCCTCGCTTATTTGATCATTCTATTCTTTTTCGAGATAAAGCGATGATGAAAAGAAGAGCACATATAGGCGGGCTCCGCGTCGGTATTTTTGAGGAAGGAGAAACGATTGAGGATGTACGTAAATTTTTTAACCGTGTCAATCATTCGTTGCTACGACGTCACGATAACGATCCAGATCCAATCCATATTAAAGCGTTTAATAAAGCAGGGGCTGCTGGACATCGTATCATTCGGTCTGAGAACGATATAGAACAGAAGCTTACAGATAGCAATTTCCCTTGCTTAATGGAAAGTCACTTAGAAGGGATTGAGGTATCGTGTGAAGCTTTTATTCAAAGAGGAAAAGTTCAATTTTTGAATATTACAGAGTATGTTGTCTTTGGATATTCGATGATGGTCCCCCCTTCTCCCGAAATAGAAAAGCTGCGTCCTGCCATTCGTGAAGAAGTACAAAAGGTCGTTGATGCTTTCGATATTGATCATGGTGTTATTCATCCAGAGTTTTTTATTTCTGAAGATGAGACGTTATATTTTGGAGAAGTAGCATACCGAATTCCTGGAGGCCACATCTTTGATTTAATGAAAAAGACATATAATTTTAATCCCTATGAAGCTCACATTCTTTGTTGTGATCCTAATACAACAAAAGAAGAGATGGAAGGGATTTTCCCTGATGAGGAAAAAGCAAATGGACATGCTGGTAGCTTTTTAGTGTATCCAAAAGTTAATTATGTTCAAGGCGTTAATATTCCGGAAGATCTCGAAGACCATCCTAGCTTTGATAAACATACATTGTTTAAACCGGCAGCAAGCAAAGTTCAAGATCAAGAAGGATACGGAAATCATTACGGGACTGTTTTCTTTCATCACGCTAATAGCGAACTCGTTAAAGAGCAATTAATGAGCTATGTTGATCATGACTTTTATATTTAATAGGTTGTGAAGTGTACTTTGAAATTTTGAAAGGAGTGGAAGGTTTGATTGTTGAAGCGGAAGCGAATGTATCAAAAAAAGAGGCTTTTGAGCAAGCCCTGCAAACATTAGAAGGGGCGTTACCGTACGCCAAAAGCATGTACCAAGCAGACCTATTTCAAGCTGCTGCAAGACTGATGGATGAAAAAGGAGGGATGAAACAGCTTTATGAATTTGTAGAGCGGTTTGATCAGGCTGGAGTTTTTGAAGGCGGTCCTTGGGCTGAGCCTTCAAAATTAGAGCCACGTTTAGTTAAAGGATCTTTAATGGCAAGCGGCATGACATCTATCGTAGATATATTAAGTCAAGTGCGTATGGTAGCCATTGCTAAAGGAAAATACAAGCATAAATCCGTCTCGAAGGAAGAGGCAAACAAGTTTTTAAATTCAGTCATGGCGCTTAATGTAGATATCTTATTTCCTGAAGAAACGGAAGCAGCTCGAATTGAAGGAAAAATAAAAGAGAAAAACCGTGCAGAAAAGTTATTTCGGTTTTTAGCTGATGAACTTTCATTAGCTTCAATATCTGGCACGATAATAAAAGAAATCGATGAACTTGTTGCTCAACAACCGATTATGGTGAATCGCATTGTTTCAATGATTAAAGACGCTAAACAATTGTTGAATGATACGATTAACGAACAAGACAAAAAAGCGATAAAACGTTATGTCGATGCGATTTCAGGACCTACAAAGAAAAGTAAGAAATATGTAAATCCATGTGACTATCGTAAACAGTTAAAAGAAGCTAGTGATAAAGAATTAGAGGATGAAGCAAAAGTTTTTGCTAAATCAATGAGAAGTACAGGACTTGTTTCACACTGCCATGTCATTTTAGTCCGCTATTTAAACATAAATAAACCTAAGCTTTTACCAGTAGCTCTTGGATTAAACAAAAAGGGCGTGGCCAACCTAGAGGAACATTTCTCTACTATCAGTGACCTTATTAAGGTAGCGATACATCCACCGATGCGACAATCATTATTTGGATTGGCTTGTATGTTAGAACGGGGAGTGTTATCGTCTAATCCTGTTATTCCAGGACTTCGCAGGCTAATTGAACTTGATTTGCAGCCTGCTGTTCGAAAAGTACTGTTGAATTCAATAAATGGTGATGAAGGTGTAACAGCAAACGACATTATGGTAGCTGGTGTTATTAGTGTGTTAGGACAGCCTTTAGGTGTAGGTCAAGGGATGAACCCAACTTGCCAAACGGCTCGTGGAATCAGTCTTTGGTCACTTCACGCCCCAGGCTATTTGCTAGAACTGATTCCAAGAGCTGCAAGAGATGGAGACATTGACATTATGTTTGAAGGGATAACTATTCATTCTAAAAATCTAAGTGGTGGATTAGTGGACGAACTTCATGAAGAGCTAGATCCTGTTTCATTAATTTTAGTTCCTCACCTTGACCGTATTTATGGTGAGCTCGTTCGCCTGTCAGAGCTGCGAGGTGAAGACGTTCACAAATGGGTTAATCCTACTTTTTACGGAAGTTGGGTTTCAAAAGGATTTAGTTCCACTATCGATGCATTAACAGCCAGTGTTGTTGATTACCGCGGGTTTGTACGACTTTTTTATTCAACTCATCACCCAGATTACAATAATGGACATGAGCTGATTTATCCAAATCCAGTTGGGATATTTATCACTAATTCTTTCGGGGAATTGTTAGGTCTTCATGCTGTATCCATCCAAAGAATTGATCGTGATTCTAATGGCAAATATAGAATTTATTTTTACAACCCTAATAATGATAGTTCTCAAGTTTGGGGACAAGGGGTTGAACCGACAGTATCTGGACATGGAGAGAAGCCTGGAGAATCGTCCTTACCGTTTCATGAGTTTGTTTCTCGTTTATATGCTTTTCATTATAACCCATATGAACAAGGAGATGCGTTTGCCGTCGACAACGAAAAGGTTAACAAAACCGAAGCTCTCGCAAAAGAAAGCTGGGGAAAGAATTATACGTGGGTTGATAATAATATAGCTGTTTAATAGCACATGAACATAATTACCGATTGAAAAAGGCTTAAATGTGTTTCCTCTAAATTAGAAGTATCAAATTCATGAAATTTATCAATATAGCTCTTCGTTTCTTTTAAAGCCTTTGGGAATTGAATTTTACATTGGAAACAAAGTAAGTAACTCTCCTACTTTCGTCAGACTGTTTAATGCTCACCTATATATTGTATGCTCTTTAGGTGAGTATTTCTACGATAAAAAGAGGTTGTTCAAAAGGTTCGGTTTCACCTTTATGAACAACCTCTTTTGTCAATTAAAACCTTTTAATCGATACCTTAAGTTTATGAACCATTTTTCAAATTTCGTAACACTGTAGGCATTTTCTTTTCTTCTTCTTTTAGCTTTTTCTCCCGTTGTTTGTTTCCTGGGTGATTGGCTGATTGAAATCTTGCAGCGTCCATTCCATCGATAATATTGGTCATAGACAAGACCTCCTTTCCTCTTTAGTTTCCCTCTCAGCTGAATTTTAAATCGGCTTCAAGCAAAGATCATGAGGAAATTTCGTCCTTCTTCTTTGAATAGAACCCCTCTCTTCACTTGATAGATTGAGTAGGTCATAAGTACAGGCTTAACCAAGCTTTTATTCCGCTTTTAGTTTTCCTTTCATAAAATTCAATATTACATGCGCAGCCACGCGACTTGTCATATCGCGAAAGTCAACTGTTGGGTCGACTTCAACAATCTCTAGTCCTTCTACGATTGTTTGTTCACCTAAATACGAAATGGACTCAAACAGATCTATCGCATCCATTCCCCCTGGTCCAATGGCTGGACAGCCCGGAGCTTGCGCTTGATCAATCACATCGATATCAACTGACACATAGATAGAATCGACCTTTCCCTTAAATTTCTCGAGTGACTCCTTGATGATGTTTCCCATCCTTTTCTGTCGCACATCTTTCATTGTATAAACCGTGACACCTTTGTTGTTTACATAATCATGATATGGTTTACTATTGGAAAAATCTCGAATTCCTATTTGTATTAAATGAGTGCCCCTAATCGTTCCGGTTTCAATTAAGCTGCGAAAAGGAGTCCCGTTACTAGGTCCACCATCTTCTAAATTCCGGACATCATGATGGGCGTCAAATTGTACGACGCCCACTTTTCCCTTTGCTTCTGAAAACCCTTTGATACTCGGATACGTAATCGAATTATCCCCTCCCAGGACAATCGGCAGCCAAGCTGGATTTTCTTTTAATGCACAGAATATCGTCTCATACACGCGATTTTGTGACTGCACGATATCCGTTACATGCATCGTAATATCACCTAAATCATCAATGATGCAACTGGCTAAATCAACATTCTCTTCAATCGAATAGGTAGAAAATGCTGACAACGCTTTGCGGATCGTTCCTGGTGCAAAACAAGCTCCTGAATGACTGATGGATGATTTCGAAAGAGGGGCACCAATTAACCCGAATCCGCTTATTGTTCCCCCTTTCCATTCTTGAATAAGATCTGAGACTTTTGTTACATCACGATCTTGGAACGAGGCATTAGCTTTTTGAAGATGAGGTAGAATCAATGACGTCCCTCCTCTTTGACACAACCTGGCCGCTTTTAATGACCGTATTTACGTGATTGACACCATAATGGTATGGAAGGTATAGATAATTCGGCGCGTCCCAAATCACGACATCAGCTGTGCGCCCAACGACTAGCTGTCCTGCTGAATCACCTCGACCAATCGCATGAGCAGCATTGACTGTCATGGCAATCCAAATCTCTTCTGGAGTCATCTTTAACTTCAAAGCGGCAAATGTCATGATCAGCTGAATGTTTTCAGTCGGACAGCTGCCCGGGTTAAAATCCGTTGCTAAAGCAACAGCTACTCCTTCTTCGATCATCTTACGGGCCCTTGCAAATATTTCTTTTCCGAGGTAAAAAGTCGTACCTGGAAGCAAGACGGCTATCGTACCTGATTCAGCTAACTTTTCAATTCCTTTATCTGACGCTCCGACCAAATGATCAGCAGATATGGCCCTTAAATCAGCGGCGAGCTCCGTTCCTCCTAATGGATCAATTTCATCCGCGTGAATTTTAAGCCCGAATCCTTTCGCTTTCGCCTCCGCTAAATAGGCTCGTGATTGTTCGACTGTGAAAACGCCTGTTTCCGTAAAAATATCAACAAACTCCGCTAATTCTTCTTGTTTTATCTGATTAAGTATGGATAGCATTTCTTTTAAGAAGGCTTCTGGGTTGTTTGTGTACTTTTGCGGAATTGCGTGAGCTCCTAAAAATGTGGAAACAAGGTCGATCGGATGATTTTCTTGAAGTCGCTTTGCCACTTTTAATTGCTTTAATTCTGTTTCAGGTTCTAGACCATATCCACTTTTCACCTCTGCTGTTGTCACGCCATAAGAAAGCATGCGGTCAAGGTGAAAACGAGCTTTTTCATACAGTTGGTCCTCCGTTGCCTTACGTGTTTTTTCAACGGTCGAAAGAATTCCGCCACCTTGCTTTAATATCTCAAGATAGGGAACACCTTGCTGCTTTAACGCCATTTCATGTTCGCGTGATCCACTAAAGACAGCGTGTGTATGCGGATCAACTAAACCCGGTGTAACGAGCTTTCCTTGACAGTTGATGATCGTCTCTGCCTTAAACCCTTGCGCCGATTCTACCGTACCAACAAAGGTAATTTCCCCATTCACTATAGCTACGACAGCATTTTCAATCACCGTTAACCGTTGCATGTCTTTTCCAGCTCTTGGACCTGTTGATTCCATCGTGAGTAACTGACCAATATTTGTTAAAAGTAAATCAACATGTTGAGTCATCCCATTCCTCCTAATCACTTGTTTTCATCCATTGGAATCACGACATTTTTCTCTTTCGCTGCGTCTTTGGCGAGCTGATAGCCTGCATCAGCGTGACGTATAACTCCCATACCAGGATCTGTCGTTAACACACGTTCCAATCGTTGTTCCGCTAACTCTGTTCCATCAGCGACTACAACCATGCCCGCATGTAAGGAGTAACCCATCCCTACACCGCCACCATGATGGACCGACACCCAGCTAGCCCCAGCAGACGTATTAATTAACGCATTTAAAATTGCCCAGTCTCCAACAGCATCGCTGCCATCAAGCATCGCTTCTGTCTCACGATTGGGAGAAGCAACTGAACCACAATCTAAATGATCGCGTCCAATCACAATCGGTGCTTTTAACTCACCTGTTCGAACAAGTTCATTGATCGCGAGTCCCATTTTCTTGCGCTCGCCATAGCCTAACCAACAAATTCGTGAAGGCAAGCCTTGGAATGCCACTTTTTCTTGTGCCATGTCAATCCAACGGCAAAGTGCTTCATTTTCAGGGAATAATTCTTTAATAAGAGCATCGGTCCGATAAATATCTTCAGGATCCCCAGACAACGCGACCCAACGAAATGGCCCTTTTCCTTCACAAAACAATGGTCGAATATAAGCTGGAACGAAGCCAGGAAAATTAAATGCTTCTTCAAGTCCCTCGTCCTTCGCCACTTGACGAATGTTGTTTCCATAATCAAATACTATCGATCCTCTTTTCTGTAATTTTAGCATCGCTTCCACATGTTTTCTCATACTTTGGTTGGCTAGTTTTACATATCTACTAGGATCATTTTCACGGAGCTCTATTGCTTCTACTAGAGAAAAGCCTTCTGGCACATAGCCATTGAGCGGGTCATGAGCAGACGTTTGATCGGTGACAATATCAATATGAACGCCGCGCGCAATGATCTCGTGGTGAATGGTTGCTGCATTACCAACTAAACCAATTGAGAGCGGCTCTCCTTTTTCTTTTGCCGCTAATGCCCACTCTAACGCTTGATTTAAAGAATGCGTCATCAAGTCACAATATTTTGTGTCGATTCGTTTCTGAATGTGTGTTTCATCTACATCGACAACAAGGACAACCCCGTCATTCATCGTAACGGCGAGTGGTTGAGCACCACCCATTCCACCTAGACCTGCTGTTAGCGTTAACGTTCCTCTTAAACTATTGGAAAAATGCTGTCTCGCAATCTCCGCAAATGTTTCATACGTACCTTGTAAGATCCCTTGTGTACCAATGTAAATCCAACTTCCCGCTGTCATTTGCCCGTACATCATTAACCCTTCTTTTTCGAGCTTATTAAAATGCTCCCAGTTCGCCCATTTCGGTACTAGTACGGAGTTTGATAGCAACACTCTAGGTGCTTGAGAGTGAGTTTTAAACATGCCAACCGGCTTTCCAGATTGAATAAGCAACGTCTCATCTGCTTCTAGATCCTTTAATGAATGAACAATTGCATCGAACGATTCCCAGTTTCTTGCAGCCTTCCCAATTCCACCGTAGACAATCAACTCCTCTGGTTTTTCGGCAACTTCAGGATCCAAATTGTTATAAAGCATGCGTAAAACCGCTTCCTGCTCCCAGCCTTTGCATTCTATTCCTACACCTGTTTTTGCTTGAATGATTCTTGTTTTAGTCATCTTTTCTCTCTCCTTTTATAAATGAACTCGATTGACTGTTTGTCTATCAAAGTGAAAACGGCTTTCTTTTAACCATTTGTTTATTGCTTCAATATCTTTTGAAAATATGCGATCTTTCGTAATCGGAGGAACAAGTTCTCTACCTTTTTCTAAAAACTGGCTTGTTGTCGATGCCATTTTATCTATCCCTCTTATTTCCGTTGCTTGCATCGCACAAATGGCCTCGATTGAAAGCACACGGCGAGCATTTGTAATGATTTGATACGCATGTCGTGAGCCAATCGTCCCCATGCTGACATGGTCTTCTTGGTTAGCAGAAGACGGAATCGAATCAACACTGGCTGGATGAGCGAGCGTCTTATTTTCAGAAACAAGAGACGCAGCTGCATACTGCATGATCATCGCTCCTGATTGTAAGCCAGGCTCTGGACTTAAAAACGGCGGTAAATCATTCAATTGCGGGTTAACTAAACGCTCAATTCGACGTTCTGAAATGTTAGCTAGTTCTGCCATTGAGATGCTTAAGAAGTCCATCGCAAACGCAATCGGTTGACCATGAAAATTCCCACCTGAAAGCACTTTGTCACCATCATTGAAAATAAGTGGATTATCAGTAGCTGCATTCATCTCAATTTCTAATTTCTCTTTGACGTAGTTTAATGTCTGCCACGTCGCTCCATGTACTTGTGGAATGCAGCGAATCGAGTAGGCATCTTGCACGCGAATTTCTCCTTGTTTTGTTGTTAACTTACTATCTGCTAAATGACGACGTATTCTCTCCGCTACCTGAACTTGCTCCTTATAGCCACGAGCTAAATGAATGTCTTCATCAAACGAGCAGATAATGCCCCTTAACCCTTCAATCGTCATCGCTGCAATCACTTCTGATTGATAAGCTAGTATCTCTGCTTCTAAATATGCAACAACACCCATTGCTGTCATCGCTTGCGTTCCATTAATCAAAGCCAAACCTTCTTTTGCGGTTAACGTAATCGGAAAAATTCCTTCTTTTGTTAAAGCGTCAATTCCAGGGATTCTCTCCCCTTTATAAAAGACTTCTCCTTCTCCAATTAAAACAAGTGCCAAATGAGAGAGTGGGGCCAAATCCCCACTTGCCCCAAGCGAACCTTGCTGCGGAATGATTGGATGAATTTCTTTATTAACTAAATCTAGTAATCTTTCAATAACGACAGGTCGAACACCTGAATACCCTTTTAGTAAGGCATTTGCTCGCAGAAGAACCATTGCTCTTGATACGACCTCTGGAAAAGGATCTCCTATACCACATGCATGCGAGCGAATTAAATTTAATTGCAAATTCTCAACATCATCCTTGCCAATATATACATCACTAAATTTACCGAAACCTGTTGTAATGCCGTAAACGATTTTTTCATCAGCGACAATTTTCTCTACGGCTTTTCGACTCGCCTGCACTTTTTTCATACTTTCTTCAGAAGCTGTTACTTGCTCTCTATCAAAAAGCACCCGCCTTACCTCAGGAAAAGTGAGTGTTTGACCATTCAATGTAACCATTTCTCTCTCTCCCTTCATCTCTTTACCTTAGTAAAGGACTAATAGAAAAGGGGGCTATATCATTGAAATCATTTTTTGATTTCAAGATATAGCCCCCTATTAACTAAAATAACTATGGGCAGTTATATGTGGTTAATTCCTAAGCCAATCGTTTCATGCTCGGATCCTTTAACCGGTGCACCTATCGTTCCGTATAAAGAAACCGCAATCCAATCTCCCTCTTGCTCACTATCATACGGATTCCCCCGTAATACAGCAAAGCTTAAGCCAACTGTTCTCAGGACTGACCCTAACTGAACTTGGCCCCGCGTCACACCATGCAACGCTTCAATAATCGCATGATAAAGCGCATGAGATTCGCGGTACACATTCGGTTGGATAATTCCATTTTTCTTAGCTGCTGTTTCAATGGCCGCCACTACTTTATGCGCTTCCATCGAACCAACTTTCCCTATACACCCTTTCCAATTCGACTGCTCCAACTTGGCAAGCTGTTCAGCTGAATCCTCAGAAAGCAACAAGAGAATGGCATTTCGACCAATTCGACGGTTTTTGTTTAAACCCATTAAACAACAACTCTTTCACTTTAACTATGAATCGCTAATGTCTAATAACTACCTTAAGTGTAAGCGCTCTAAAACACAGTGTCAACAAAAATTTCCAAATCATTAAAGTAAATGAAATATTTAGGCGAGGACCTAAGATGAGGTCTTTTTCTTGAAAAAGACTCAGATGGAACTAAAACAAAGACCGAACGTATCTTACGTATGAATCCATGAGAACAAATTCAAAGAAACTATTTGTGTCTGTGCTTTATTGATCGATTTCAACTAACTAAGAAATTCACCCTTCTTTCAAAAGTTGAATAATACAAAGTTGATATACTTTATTTTGCATGTTTAATCACAGTCAAGACAGGGTAAAAATAATGCAAAGATAAGAAAAGGCAAACTTATTAAAAAGTAAGGACGCAAAACCATAGGGCTAACGGGAAACCGAATTCTCTCAGTCGGGGATGAAAATTACTCCCTTAGAGTTAATGTAGTATTTTCATTTCATTAATTTTGTGAGTAGTAAAAATGAACTTGAAAGAACCAGAGCTTATAGGAGGTTTCACATTATGAATAATTATGAGGTAACTCCTAAATTATTTGTGATATTACTAGCGATATTACTTGGAATTATTATTTCAGTTACAGCAAGTTTTACAGCAACAAGTAATTTAGGTAGTTATATAGCAATGTTTTCGACAATTGCACTTATTGGATTGTTTAACTATTACTTGTTAAGAGTACATGTCAAAAATGAAAAGGATATTTAATCCCCCTCTTTTATACATAAACATTATTGTTTTCATAAACGATTAGAACTAAAAATAAACGAGCCTTTTGAGTTCATCTGACATATAGGATTTTTCCTATATCTGTAAATGTAAATGGTTCGTTTATTATGTGTAAGGTGTTGTATAACAGATGACAAAAAGCTTCTATCATAAGAATGATGACATCGTTATTATGAAAAGAAAAGTCCAAAATAGAATGAGTTCATTGAAATAAAACGACATGTGGGGTCAGGAAAGATTTACTTAAGGATGCTTAGATGACTTTGTAAGGCTTATGTAATATCTAGTATTCTCAAAAAGTAGAAACATTTTTCATACTTAAATGTGCATGTTTAATCATAGTAAAGATAGGGTATATATGACACAAAGATAAGAAAAGGCAAACTTATTGAAAAGTAAGGACGCAAAGCTATAGGGACTAACGGGAAACCCATGTCTGCCAGTTGTCGATGAAAATTACCTCCTCAGGGTTAATGTAGTATTTTCATTTGGCATTAATTTTGTAAGGAGTGATAAAAATGGACTTAAAAGAACCAGAGCTTAAAGCTGTACTCAATCAATTTGATACCTTGATATTAGAAACTCCTGATCATAGACAGAATGTACCTGTATTCAAAAGATTCATTACTAGATTACTAAAAACACAAACCTATATTGTAACTCTGCCTATTGAGGAAGTAATGACAATTATGAAACAGAAAAAGCCTCTAGTTTTTGCTGCATTGCGTAGGGATTACAGTAGTATTATTACTATAGAAATAGTAACCCATATTAATATGGAGTATCAACAAGCCTATAGAAGATTAAGTGATTTAAAAAGTAAATTAGGAATAATTCAGAAACTTTAATCTTGTAAAATAATACCAACTACTTAAATGGAAATTAAATTGAATTCGTATCTACATACTAAATATGCTTATGTATTTTAAGAAAGAGGTTTTAAATATATGTTCAAAAACCTAGATGATCGAGCTATGTTAGAAGTTTATTATAAAGCCTTGGAACATGACTTGGGGAAGATTTTATCTTTATCTTAAAAGAAGAGTTAGATGAGAGAGGGATCACTCCCTACTTGTAAAAAACTTTTAATTCTCGCTCTCTCGTTACTTACAGTTTTCAAACTCCTTTTTAAATACTTTCTTTACAAGGGGGTTTAAATAAAAGAAAAGCCCCACATGTATAACAATACTATAATTAGGGATAGACTTTAACGTATTCTACGTAGGGTTTATCCCTTTTTATTTTGCATAATTTACGATAAATGAAATATTCAAACAAGTAAGATAAGATCTTTATCTTGAAAATGTGAATCAGACGAGTTATAATAAGACTCGTATCATGGGGCTGGCTGTGATACTGGTGTTCGCCACGGTCTTCAAAACCGCTTGGGAGGCGCGTGCCGTCTTCGGTAGGTTCGATTCCTACACAGTCCCGCCAAAAATGCCTTTATATCAAGTGTTTGCTTGATAACTCATACATATTTCTTAATGGATATTCCCCCACGGTCTTTTGGTCAAAAAAGAGGAAACCGTTGCAGACCGTTTTCTTAGACCGTGAGGAACAATCACTTGTAGTCGCCTATAAAAATTATAGGGGGCTTATTTTTATGCAGAAAAAAACAATGAGGAAACTTAAAAGAAATCAAGCGACAACACAGATGAGCAATGTACTACATTCACTAACCTTACATGAGATGTTTGAAAAATTTATGGTTTATAAACGAACAGAAGCGTTAGCCAATAGGACGATTAATGACTATTATAAACACTTTGACTACTTCAAAGAATATCTACGTAATGATCTGACAAGTGAGGAAATTACTTCAGATTTATTGCGTGGTTTTATCGGGTACATGTTGCATGAAAAGAAGCTTTCTCCTGTAACTGCAAATGTACGAATAAGAACAATGAGAGCATTTATGCGTTACTGTTATAACGAGGGCTACTTATCCAATCCTGTTCACGAAATTTTCAAGCCGGTAAAAACACCACAAGATACCTTGGAATCATTAACACCAGCAGAAATAAAAAAATTACTATCAGTTATTGATGACGAGTTGTATACGGGTTTTCGAGATAATGTAATCATTTTTATATTGCTTGATACTATGGTGAGAATTTCTGAATTAGTAGCTATAAAAAGAAGAAATGTTGATTTAAAAGCTGGGTTCATTAAATTAGAAGCTGAAGAAACCAAAACACGTCGAACAAGATCTGTTCCTTTATCATCAAAAACAATGAAGCTGTTAAATGAATACATTATCGAGACTGAAGATTTTGGTGAAGAGGAATTGTTTTTAACGTATGATGGCCATAGTATTAACCCTAGTACCGTACGCCATAAATTAAGGGAATATGGAGAACGTGCTGGTATAAATAATAAACGTGTAAGTCCTCACACATTTAGGCATACAGGAGCATTGTTGTATATTTTGAACGGTGGAGATCCTTTTAGCCTTCAGAAGATTTTGGGACATACTGATATGTCAATGGTTCGAAAATATATCCAAATGACAGATGTTGATGTAAGAAGACAACATAACTCTTTTTCGCCAATAAACTCTATATTTTAGTAAGATATAAATTTGCTTTATTCCACACATTATTTATGGTATTAGAGTAGCTATTTAACTGATCTAATGCAGAAAAAAGAAGGCACCCACTAATGGACATGCCTTCTTTATTAACTTTTAAGAAACCCCACCCTGTCAAGGTGGATAGATTGATTGATAGGATTATAACAGTTTGAGTCGTTGATTTAATAGGCTCTTGTTTTTGATGAGTAGGATCTAATAAGATGAAATTGATGGCAATTATGATTAAGTTGCCACCAGCTAAAAACCTTGTGTAATAGGTTTTTATAAATACTCTAAATAAAAAAATCTTAAAAATCATAAAAAAGATTTAACCATTTATAGTAATGATTCTCTTCATCTCTATTTGCTTTTTACAATGCCTTTTTTAAGTAATCCGTTTCGGTTAGCCCAATCATATATAAAATTTTGAATTTCTAGAACTCGTTCATCTGCATTAACTTTTCCATTCCTTTTTCCAATAATGCAGTCCATCTTTAATATCTCTGGGATAATATCTTCTGAATCAGGATATTCATAACTATCATTAAATCCAGGGTTGAGCCAATGTAAATATATAAAATAGTTATTCTTCTGAAAATACTTTAACGTACTTAGTGCATCTCGCTTAAATTGGATTGAACACAATACAATCTCAGGTTCACAATCTACTTGAATTATTTCTTCAACTGTTTTTCCTCTTTCTTGTGGGGAACCATTAATCAAAAACACATCAGTATATTCTCCATTTGGACCAACTTGAAGTGACCTAAGTGATTTTTGTGCTGTACGAATGTTTAGGTCATCAAATAGTTTTTTCCATGTTTCTGATTTACCAGAGTTCCGATGCCCTATCACAGCAATTAATAACTTCTTTTTCAAATAAAATTCCTCCCTAAATTTATTCATCAAATAAATATATTCCAGACATTACTCATTCAGAATATGTTTTATTAAGTTTCATAATTCAGAGTTGGTAACGTTTAAAAAGCAGAAACCTAATTGGCTTCTGCTTTCTTATTTTAATTCATATCTTGCAACACTCAACAATGTCGAATCTGTAAGATATTAAAAGTTTAGGTCCTAAACAATTATATCCTTTTATGAGCTTACACCAAATATCCTGCACTCACTCTATGAAAAGATTACTTGTGAGCATGACGGTAGTATCCGTATTCAATACAGCTTTGTTAATCCCATGCAAGAAACGTAAAAAGGCAACGCCCATAAGGGTTAGTTGCCTTCTTTTAAAATGAGTTGCGAGATACACTCCACATGTGTCGAATGCTGATTGTAGATAATAAACTTCCAAATAAAGGATGTAGCTTTGTTCACCTATAAATAAATGTATTTAACACTCTAAAAAACAAGACCTAATATTAGAAAAAAAACAATGCGTTATGCTTGCAATTCACTTATCATTTCTTCCCATGGCCAGTTTAGGGTTAGATGTTTTCTATAGAAGAGTAGCTGTCTGTCAACGGCAGTTATTTCATCAGTTGAATTATTATACGCTAAAACTAGACCTCTACCTTCGCTGTCAACCTGTAGCTCCTCTAACTTACCGAGGATAGTTCTTAAATTTCCTTTTTGAATTCTTGGTTGTCTTGAATGAGCTATTTCATAAATTTCGTTAAGCCCCAGCCCATTAATTAACTTATCATTATCGGCTTCTACTATTACAGCCATTGCATGTGCATAGATTCCTGTAGAGTCATTTCTACTTCTTATCCCTGTCGAAACCCTACTAGCGAACTTTTGATATAAAGAGTCAAGTTGATTTGCATATGCAGCTGCTGCAAGATCAAAATTACTTATATTCGAAATCGACTTTTTAATAGCTTGCTCCTCAAATATCTCCTCTATATCCAATGTATGTAAAACCAAATTTTGTAATAGGCCTATATTTCCAAAGCAATCAGAAATAAGCAAGGGGATAATTTCATCTGAAAACTCTATCTTCAAAGCTTTGCTACCCTTTTCTATTACTTGTTTTAAATCTTGTGGTGACCAGTAAATGGACATTTCATATATACGACCTGATAAATCAGGATTAAGATCTAATAACATGTTACTTTGTGACCAGACCCCAATTATTACTATAAAACAGCCATAATCCCATAAAGCTTTTAAATCGTACGAAAACGCCTTCCTTTCTGGGATTGAAAGGTAGTGAAAGTCCTCTATTACAAGTCTTTTACCTGAGTTGATGATTATATCTGCAATAAACTTTAAATCGTTTATATCTCTGCCGACCACTTCGGCTTTAGTGCCATCATTATTCGATGATTCAATAGTTGACTTTACGCCTAATTTAGCTAATAAGCTTGTACCAATACTAGCATTTGCTTCTACACGACCAAGAATATTTGAACCATTTGTTTCTTCCACTATAAGCTTTATTCCAAGTTGAGATAGTGCATCAGTGTAAATATCTTTAACACTCTTACCGAACCTACACTGTACAACAATTGCGTCAGGTATATTCTTTTGTCTGAACCAAGATTTCCCACACTTCGATTCGCCGCGTAAGGCAATATGTGTTCTTCTATCGAGGTACCTCTGAATGACAGTATCTAAATTCCCTCTATCAATATAGGAATCACTTAATATCGTATTTGACATACCAAATACATCTGAAGATCTTTTGTAAGTCATGTCAATACTACCTCCCTTTATAAAATTTCTTTAAGATAACAACCTGTAAATTTTGTTATAGGTTGGTTGACACATTGCTCTCCCTCCAATCTAACCCTCTTCAACTTCACAATTTTGTAAATTGTTTACATATATACTATAACAAATTACCTACAGAACAGCCATTGTTACGTGGTAAAACATATTACAGTTTTAATTGCGCGATAGTATTTGTTCCATTTAGGGAGATATGGATACTAATCTTGAAGTTATAAGTTTTGGACATACGAAAAACAAGCTCACTCTCTTAAAGAAAAACCTCTTTACACTGTCTAGAAGTTAGTCTAATATTAATCGTACAGAAGTTATGAAACTTTTAGACAACTAGAGAAAGGATAAACAACATGGCTATTGTCGGATATGCAAGGGTATCAACCAAAGACCAGGATTTAGAGTTACAACTAGACAAGCTCAAAGATTACGGCTGCGAGAAGATATTCATGGAAAAGCAAAGCGGTGCTAAAAGCGATCGTGAGGAACTAGCTAGAGCTTTAGACTACTTGAGAGATGGAGATAAGCTCGTCGTGTACAAGCTGGATCGGTTAGCTAGAAGTACTTTTGATTTACATAAGATTGCAAAAGGACTAGAAGAACGAGGAATAGGTTTAGTCTTCTTGAAAGAGCAGATAGACTTTACCACACCACCTGGCAAGCTAATGTTTACGATGCTGGGTGCCATTGCCGAGTTTGAACGCGATTTAATAGCTGAAAGAACGGCAGAAGGAAGAGAAAGAGCCAAGGCACAAGGAAAGCACATGGGGCGTGTTGGGAAGGCTGAGAAAGACGTGAAGAAGGCTTTGAAGCTATATACTGAAAGAGAATCAAATGGCTTAAGTGTAAGTGACATTGTTAAGATGACTGGAGTTCCTCGATCCACTATTTACGCTAAAGCTAAGGAGCAACGAAAAGTTTAAATCTTACTATTCAGCAATTTATACTAAAAACCAGGACCAACGTCGATCCTGGTTTAAAATTACTATTTATTAAACTCAAGCACCCGTTCCTTCAAGTGACTTCTTTTGAAAAAGTGCAAATAGATGTTGTTTTGAATGCGCAGTATGGTTGTACTGCGCAGCAAATGACTTTTTTTTGTTAGTTACTCTTCTTCAAAACAAGTGCGATAGTTTTAAACAAAACACTTCAAAAAAAAATCATTGTCACTACATTTCTAATCACTTAAAAATTTTATTATCAATCTGATATAATTTATATAAAGGTGGTGTTCCCCTATGTTAGAAGAACAAAACAATGAACCTAAAAGAAAATATGAATGGTTAAGTAAATGGGTTAAAATGACTGGTGAACGAGCAAGAATTGATGCAAAAGTTTACAACACATATATCGTATATGAAAAAGAAGGAAAACTTGTTAAGGAATTCCCTAATGGTGATATTGTACCTTTAAGAAAAGGCGGTTAGTTCGTCAGCTCTTTCTACAAATTCGTCCCAATCATCCATTTTCTTGTAATCTAGTTCTTTAATTTCCTCAGCATCCTTCTTCTTTCGCTTGTTTCACTAACGCACCCTTTTGAATAACCTTTTTCTTTTTAAATAACTAAAAAACAAAATACCTATAAATCCACCTAATGAATTCAACATAATATCATCTACATCAAACACACCTAATTGAGTAACGTATTGCACTGACTCAATAGTAAGGCTAAACATCAATATTAATACTATTGTCAAAGCGTTCTTTAATTTAGGTAAAAGGAGTGAAATTAAAACTCCTATTGGGATAAATAGTAACACCACACCGAAAGTATTATAAAACCAAGTAGCAGAATTATAGCTATGAATATTAAATAGGTAAGTGCCAATGGTAGCAAAAGGGACAAAATTATGTGACACTCCAGTATAAATCCCATCAAGTCTTCCTGGATAAAACGAACAGACTCCTACAAAGCTAACGAATAACACCAAAGAAATATAGAACAAAATTAAAACAATAAAACACCACTTTGATTTCAAATCAATAACTAATAGCTTCAATGGACACACCTCCTCAATAAAAGGTATGTCATGCGATGTTTATTATTCTTAACCAGTTAATTACCTCGTTAATGCAACAAGAAGTGTGCTGACCTTATTCAATCAATGCACCCGTTAATTCAATAAGAGCAAAATTTATTTAAGATAGTAATCAAAAAGAAAAAACCATTAAACAAAGTCCAGATAATCCCTGTTCCCATGTGAAAAACTAAATCTTCCTTCGGATAAACGATAGCACATAATGTCTTCACTCGGTCCGAAACGTTTCCCAGCCTGTTTAGGTAAAACCATTCTTTATTTATCTGCCGAATAATCTTTAAATATTGTGATCTTTATTCAAATCCCTCCTTTTAATTTACTCTTATCATTAAGTTTACCTAAAGAGCTTTTTTAGTTTATTTACCTAAAATCAGGCTCGTTTTCTGGGTATAAGTCCACTTAATTTCATTATTTAAACATATAGTGTTGATGTATAGTGAACTTATTAGAAAGGAGAGATTTTATTGAATTACCATAACCAACCCCAAATGAATCCTAACGAACTACAACAATTTTATTACCTTGATTCTTTAAATGGACAACAGCGTTTTGGACAACTCGAGGGACAGCCTATTGGACAGTCCTATGGACAGCCGCCTTATTATCCCTATCCCCCTTATCCCCCTCGACCACCACGCTGTCGTTGGGTTCGTGAATGTAGATGGGTACGCCGTTGTAGAGATGACTACTACCCCTATGATAATAATTACGACTACTAATCTGGAAGAGACCTTTAATTAAAGGGTTGGAGATTTTCTCTCTAACTCTTTAATACTTTTAAATGTTTATTGTATATGCAAGACCTGACCGTTGTGAGCCACTAACTTCTCCAACTGTGGCTTTTCCAACACCGCCAAACGGAAACGGCATTGTAGGAGGAACACCTTAAGTGCTAAGAACCCCATTGAAGGGGTTCTAAATGAATTTTCTTGTTCCACAAACCTGCCAAGTTAGCGGAACAAGGAAAGCGATGCTTCACTGTTCAAGCATCGCAACCGTTAGCTTAATAATTTTTTTTAAAGACTTTATCAATTTCACTTCGGTCATAATCTAATATCCAATCATTGTACTTTTCATAAATCTCTCGTATTGTATCAGATGAGGTAGCCAGCAAATCACAACCCCTATCATCATAAACTTGAAATATAGTGTCCTTATTAGAATTTATGAAATATACGTTGTGAAAAATACTTGGTTTTATTCCCATATCTTCATTACAGATTGCTTTTAGCATAGGAGTATATTTAAAGTCAGATGTTTTGCACTTCAGAATAAATCTATGTGTTCTATACATGGCATCTTCATCATCTTCTGGAACAATATAAGGGATTGTATTTTGTTGTAACCTAGATAAAACTGATTTCTCTTTTACATACTTAGAAAAGATGTTTAATTTATGTTTGAAGATTTCTCCGTCTGCAAAGTCATTCACATCCAGTACAATATAAATATCATCATTTGGTGAATGTAAAGATTCAAATAAAGTAATTGCTCTTTTATAAACTCCTTTTAAATATGGACTATTTTCATAAGCATACTCAACATCATAGTCCACACCTAATTCAAAACGAATACCAATATCCCAATTATAAAATAGTGGTGGTCTGAGATTTAAGTTAGGAAAATTTTCACTCATATAGTTATTTAAAAGCATGTTTAAACCTCATTTCTCCTCTTAATGTTTCATTTCGCTGCGTCTTCCATTATTCTGCCCTTTCAATAAGAAAAAGAGCAATCCCTGCTTCTTAAAGGATTGCACCCGTTTGTTCAATAGTTAAACATCATCTTTTTTATAATATGTAACGTTTCTGCAACCTATATGATTTAACCAATACTCTGATGTATTGAATTTACGTCCATATTTTTTATTAACTTCTTTTATTATTAAATCATTAGACCGAGATATGGGCATTGAATCTTCGCTAATATCTTTATACGGTAATTCAACTTCAAAAGTGCATATTTCATTTCTTTGGTTAGATTTATGAAAAACACTTCCAGTTATAATCACTTTATACCTTTCTTTCCCCAGCTTCCTCATAATAAAAGAATATAATTTAGTTTTTTTGAATTTTTCCCTTACTGGTTTAAAACAAAAAGAAAGCAAACCAACAACTAAAGCAATAACTATTTTATAAAGAATATCGTATAAGACTTCCAAAATGTCACCTCAAAATTCTACTTAAAAGATATTTAACAACTTTTCGAAATCTATATCCAGTTTAACATGATATTCTATAAAACTATTGGCGTTTGATACAATCTACATTATATCTACTAGCAATAATAAAGACTGACTAAGGCAGTCTCGATTCTTCAACTAAAGATCTTTGCTGCGTAGTATTGGTCTACTACGTAATACAAGATTTAATCTGGACCGTTTGCAGAAGACTGATCTTATTGGAAAATCAATCAATTTTTTATGCCATTTTTGATTCTCAAAACTATGGTTTTATATCTTTTATCACCAGAAGGATTGCAGTGGTAAACAGTCTGTCATTCTTTGGTACACTTTTTGTCATTTGGTGGTAAATGCTATGTCAGAGGTGGTACATTTCAATGGCTGTAATCAGTGACCCAAACACAATACCCTTAACGAAGGTAGTCACCACATCTTCTCGGCCAGCTGAGCACAGCAACGTTTGGTTTTATCCTCTTAAAAAACTGAAAATTTAATCATTTCACTCTGTTTTCTTTTGGGACAAGGGACCTGTCCCTGTCCCTCTTAGGCAAACTCGTCCGTCTCCAGTCATCCTTATATCCAGTTTCTGTTCGTTGTCCCGAGATTTTGCGTCCGGCTTCCTTCAGATTCTAGGTCACCCTAGACACCCTTGCCATTCGCTAACAGTTCCACTGCCAAGCCTGTAGTGGACTTTCACCACCTAGCTGTTAGACATGCCGGGCACACCTAAATAAAAAAGAAGAGCATCTGCTCTCCTTCTTTCTCTTTACGAACTGTATTTTATTAATAATAGCTTTATTTCTCATATATTACAGCATCTATTGACGGAAGGGTAATTTTATATCCAGCTACTGATTCATATGTTGTTGAACGAGTTAATTCACCATATACTGTAATGGTATCATCACTAACTATTCCTTCCATACCATTTATATCTTGTACTGTTACAAATACTACTTGGTCTAAATCTCCATTGACTGCTAAGCGAATAACCGAATAGTTATCCAACATATTGTATTCAGGATTATCTACTTCTTCAGTCTGTATTTGTAGAATTTTCCCTGTAAATGAAATAGGTGTTCCTTCATACTTGGATGGATTCTTTTCTAACTCCTTATACGGTATAGATTCTTTATTATAATAAGCATAAATATCATCGATTGAATGTGCATTTTTCATTTCATATTTATCAAAAAATTTGATTTCTAGACCATCCTCATTATCTGATGCAAAAATCTCTTTTCCATTTTCCTTCATTTTTTTCTTAAGTTCCGAAGTCGTTTCATTAAATTCATCTGCTGTGCTAAACTCTTCTTTTATAAATGGGTTTATTTCGTCTGTTGAATAAATATTTATTGTTGTAAATAAGAGTGAATTTAGGAAGAGTAGATCATTAAAATCGTAATTATCAAATGAAAAGCTTATTAATCCATCTTTAACTGTTGTTTCCACACCCCTTGGTATTAATCGATAAGTATATGAAAAAGAAAAAGGGTTATATTTCTCTCCCCAACTATCTGGAAGTGATGGTGAAAAACGTGCTATCTCTACTACAGTTCCATCAGGTAGCCCAGTTTCATATTCAATATGTAATGAATTTTCCTCAGAATCATACTCTGTTGTTTTTAATGAAATATTAAAACTATTGCTATCAAGTTTTATTTTATTTTCCTCTGAACTATCTGTCAGTTCAGATTCCCCAGTTGAATGGTCTACAACTAGTAATTCCTCAGGATAAACAAATTGAAAAAGTGCTATAAAAAATATTAAACATCCAATCATAAATCCAAACCATTTAATGGCACTCCTACGTTTATTCTTAACAAAGACTACAATACCTATAATTAAGAAGAGAAGAAAACCTATAATACTAGTCCAAACTAAAAAACTAAATACATCATAATTCATTTAAATCCTCCTACTTTTTCCATGTCGTGATATTTAATAATTATACTGTAAACGATACCTTGTTAAAAATATCAAACTTACAAGGGCTATTGTACCATGTTCTATCTAATATTATTTTATGCAAAATTTGGTTTCTATAATTTGATTAAAACTATAACAAAGTACCTCATAGTAAAACATTGTTTTTGTGCACAACAAGCAGTTATTGTTCAATAAAGAAAGGCAGGCTATTTCCATAACCTACCTATTTCAACTGATAGTACCCTTTATTACTATGAATGGATCCCGCAATCTATTTTTCAATTTCATTGAGTAACCAATATATAATTGTATTGGTTTCTAATTTTTCAACTTATTAATTTATTCTTTTGCTAAGCCTCGCCCAGTCTTCCTCCTTAAATTCTGGAAAAAGCCTTACCTAAGAAAAGCTGACTTATACTTTTCTCTAATGTTATTGTATTCTTCTCCACTCAGTACCGTAAGATGCTCCGAGGTAATTATTTTGGGAGAAAGTAATTCAAAATTTGTTTGTTGGGAAAAATATTGAAAATCTTTAGTTGGCTCATCCAATAAAGACTGAAGTTTTTTAAAATTAACATCGATAGATATATTATTATTCTCTGATTTCAGCAAAGAACGAGGAATTCCTGAAGCCATAATTACTACTGGTTGATACGAACTATTTATAATATGATTTAGAAAATCATTGTCCATCTCAACAGGAACTGAACATTCCTTTAAAAAAAGATATAAATCTACAGTATGTGTAATGAGTTCAGAGCCATATCTATTCCTTGAGTATTTAACTGCAGTAATTTTGCTTGGGGATAAATAGACACCATTATATCTAAAATTTCCTACTGTTTGTTTAAGCTTCATATTACTTATTGCCAAATACCTTTGTTCTGACTTTGGCAAATACTCATAACCTTTTTGCACTAGTTTCTCAAGTGTTGCCATTATATTATACTTTATTATCGGATTTACTCCCCCTAGCCCTTTTGATAAAATCTCGTCCAAAAATAAGGTTGAAGTACCATGGAATAACGGAATCATTAGCAGTCCATCTTTAATAAGTTGCATAGCATTTTCCCTTCATAGCATAAAGTTTTGATTTTTCAATCAACTATTCCGTTCTTTTTATGTGATGACGGTTGACCCTTAGTGCCGTTTTACATCCCTTTGTATTTTGCCTTTAAGTTCTATATTTTTATTCAACTAAACTCCATTAGCTTAAGTACATCGTTTCCCAAAGTCACCTAAAAATGGAGATTTTTTCTATCCGGTATAAGTCAAATAAGAAAAAACGATTACATAGGAATGCAACCGTCTCTTAGATATTTAATCCATTATTGTTGTACTAAGTAGTAAGGGAACCAACAAAAACCTCGCTTAAGGTTAAATCTGTTAGGTAATGATGTATTGTGGACATATTCATTAAATGCTCAACATGCATAATTGTAAATATTATTAAAATAATTTTGGATTCTCGATAAATTCAATACCAGCTAATTGATAGCGATAGAAAGAGTTTTGCCCATCCCAATCTTCCTGCATTTTTGTTGAGGGTAATAGATAACCCTCTTCCTTTGTTACTGTGCACGTATAGTAATATTTCATCATCACATTGTAGATTTCAGCATAAGTCAAAATTCCTTGTTGTGCTTTTTTCACTAACATACTTAAATAAAGGTTCTTTGGTACCATGTGCTCAAAAATTAGTTTTGCCTTTTCTTTTTGTTGCAGTATGATTAAAGCTTTTGGTGTTATAAAGTCCGTCATGCTGTATTTACCATTATACAAGTTATTCTGACGATGATAACTCTCCGTTAGAAAATATAAATCATCTCCCAACCCTTTGGGACTTAAATGGTATTGACGCAATCGTTGATCACTTATCTGAAGCTTTAAATGAATGCTTTGTTCTAAATGTTGGCTGATAAATTCAATGAACTCTAATCTAGAAAATTTATTTTTATTAGAAGTATACTTATCGACCTCTGGTTTGAAATTCTTAGTACTATAATCTTGTACTTTTTCACTCAATTGTTTAAAAAGAAAATTGCACCATTTATGTGTGTATAACTTTTATTTTCATGAATTCCCTTATTGATAATCGACCAGGGAATGAGTTCTCGCCCTAGCTCACCTTTCATAAAGTGAGCTGCCTCTTTAATTATTGGAAACTCTTCGAGTAGCACATTGTTCTTATAAATGATTACTGGTACACCTTTTTTTCTAATTTTCATCTACTCACCTTATTTTTGAATTTTTATGTATGAAGAATATTTTCTTTAATCTGCCTTCTAATTTTAAATCTCTCAATAAAATAGTACCATAATACCGACTATTAAATAAATGCTTCTTAAAATTACACTTTCACAAAGTCACCCAAAAATGAAGACATTGTTTCGCAGTAATGGTCTACTACACATGAAGCAAGCGATGATTTACTTACTCCACATTACTGACTGTTATTGATAAATCAAAAGTAACATTAGGACACAAGAACATGAACCGCCTTCACATTAGAAAACCTTTATCCTGTATTCCTTATACTCAAACACACATTCTTATTACAAGTTGATAACAGAACATACATTCTCATATAATGAATTAGAATAACGAGATGAGGTGTTCTAATGAATAAAATATCAAAAGGTTCTAATATGATGTGGGAAAGCTCGCGTATGATGCTACCGGAACATGTTGAAGCAATACGGCACCGCAAAGAAGAACAGGAAAAGCTACCAAAACACGAGTTAGATGAACAGGAATTAGAAGAGATCGGCTTAGTTATTATGGATTCGTTGAACCATGCGCTAGATGTGTGTATTGCCTACTGGAGAGACGGATATTACCATGAAATTATAGGGGTTGTGGATCGAGTTGATATGCAAATGAAGAAGATCAAATTGCGTATCGATGATACTTTTGAGTATATCCGCATTGATTGTCTCAAGGCGGTAGAAAGTATTTAGGATGCTTGTCGGATAGCTTCACTATCGCCATAAACCACCATGATCAAAAGCTCATTCGAGAAGGAAAACGAAGTTGATTAAGCATGTTTTTTATAGAAGATTGTTACATTTTTACGTTCAGCTGCATTGCAAATCAGTTCGAGTTCCACATACATTCTTTCGGTTAGGATTCCTTGTTCGATATTTTTCGATATTTTTCAATATTTTTCAATATTTCATAATAGAATGAAACTAGCACATCAACAGGAAGTTTATCATAAAGCGACATATCGCCACCCCTTTCGACATTGTTATAATAATAGAATAATCTAAATATTCTAAAGGTTAACTTCTTTTGGAGAATATATTACATGGTATTGCGATTTAGATACCGATCAGTTAATTCCCAAAAAAGTCGAACTTATTAGCGTTAGAGATTGACTTTCCCTACTCTTATTTTTTTGTTAATAAGCAGAGGCAGTTGAACATGGTTTTACTATAATAGAGACAGCAAATGGAAAAATTGCTACAATAAAGTATGAAGAAGGTGAATTATTGTAATGGGGGCTTACTTTGAAAAGAATTATTAGAAAACAGAAAAGAGAAAGAATTCTACAAAAAGACAATGGTAAGCATATTTGGATTACTACAATTGCCAGTTTAATTTCTACTGCATTACTTGTATTTGCAACTGTCTATGCTGCAAGAATTACTACTGTAGAAACAATTGAATACACTTACAAAGAAATCCCTTTCTGGGACATAGAACTTACAACAGACTATTTCCCGTTGAAAGAAGGAAATAGATGGATATATGAAGGTGAATTTGTTAAATACTCACCGCTAAGACAGGATTATGTTAAAGGTCAAGTTGAATTGGAAGTAAACATTGAGGATGTTATTTCAAAAGATGGCTTGCATCTTTTTATATTCTCGAATTTCATCACAAACGTTGGTTTACAATTAGAGAATCACTTAGAATTCAATGAATATTATGAAAAAATAATACTAGAAAAAAATAGAACAGGCTTACTATTGGTAGCAAATAAAATTTTTTTGGTCAACCCTAAGGAACTCGAAGGAGCAATTGATACTTTCGAGAGGCTAGGTGAGGTGAAAGATAACGTAGCTGTGAGTTTTAACATGGAAAAATATGAGTTAATTATGGAACTACCTCTCTTTAAAGGTCAAAGATTTGGGGATATGGATTCAATTACTAGGCCAGATATAGGATATTTTTGGTACGTGAACAGCGTTAGTGAAAAAATGAAGTTAGTAAATAATACTTTTCAAAGAATACCCACTTTTGAATTAATACAGACGTATATAAGTGGATATGAAAGAATAACTTTTACCCCATATCAAGGTATAGATTCATATGACTTTAGACACAGTGGCGGAAAAGGAGAAGTAAGCCTCTCATTAAAATCATTTGAAATTAAATAATCAAAGCTGGAACGCCTAAGGACACTGATTGATTACAGAACAACTGTAGTCTGTCGGTGTCCTCTTTTATTAAGGAGATGAGAGAACAGATACTCCTCAGAAACCTAATAATAAATGCTATGAAAATCTAACTAAGACAGATTTGCTTGACCTTATGAAACTAACCTCCTATTGTTGGGAATAGCCCACAATAGGAGGTTATGAATGCTATTTAAACTTTCAGAAATTTATGGGGAAAAGACCAAAGAGGTTTATAAACTATTTAGTGGCGACAACAGCTCTGCAATATCGTTTTTAGGCGAATTAACCAGCGTCGAGACAGGATAAAAATCCATCTTGTCAGCGTCATACGGGATCAAGAGCGACTTCAAATACTCTATATCATCCATCCTTGGATCAAGCCATGTATCATATGTATCGCCCGGCAAAATGACCGGCATCCTATCATGCACCTTTTTAGTCAACTCGTTTGGTCTAGTCGTAATAATCGTACACGACGTGATGGGAGCATTCCCTTGCTTCCATTCCTCATACAAGCCAGCCATTGCAAAAGGTCTTCGTTCCTTCAACACGAAGCGATAAGGCTGCTTGCCACCACCTGTCTTTTGCCATTCATAGAACCCATCACTTAAGATCAGACAGCGTCTTCTTTTGAAGGCATGTTTAAAACTAGCCTTTTCATTGACTGTCTCAGCCCTTGCGTTGATGAGCTTATAGCCGATCTTTGGATCTTTTGCCCAGAAAGGGATCAGACCCCATCTCATCATGCTCCCTTCTTTGTTGCCGCCTTCTGAAGTCAACGTCAATACCGGTTGGCTAGGTGCGATATTATAACGTGGTGTGAGTTCTTGAGCAATGTCAAAATCGAATTGCTGCTGCAAAGACGTAAGATCAGTAGTGAGTGTAAAACGTCCGCACATTTAGCTCTCCCCTTTACATACAAGGTTATAGGATTAACTTTCAAGAGTTTCTTCTCTCTCTCTTATCAGCTTGTTAATTTCAATTTTATAAGGCTCCACTTTATGTAGCCAATTTAATATTCGATCTATATCAGTAACATTAGTCGCTTTAACAATTTGAATGTTCCCATTGTAAGCCCCACCATATTTGTTTAGAATATCAGTCAGTAACTCAATCAAATGTCTTATCTGTTCAATTGTAATAGGGTAATCTTCTCCTAATAACCCTCGATCATCAAAATATTTTTTATCCATATGTGCAAAGCTTTTATCTCTCCACGCAAACAAATTATTTAATATAGGTTCTTGTTTCTCAAGTAATAATTTATGTTCACTTATCAGCTCATTTGTTATTTCATAATCTCTAGACTGCTTTTTCATAAGCTCTAAATTATTAGAGAATATTCCTTTGTAATTTGCTTCAATAAAGTCTAAAAAGTTAAAGATAGTCCTTCCTTTTTTATTTCTTTTTTCATAAATTTTAGCCAGTCCTATAATAACACTTGTTAATAATGATTCTTGCGTTAATTGAAAAAATGCTGGTGCTTTGTTTAATATTTCTAAACGGTCATTTCTTTTCTTTCTAATATGGATATACAGTTCAAGAAAAGAATTAATTGAAATGATCTCTTGAAATAGTCCTTCCTTTAATTTTTCAAAGTGATCAGTAGTACTATATGACATTTGCTTCACCCTTACTTAAGATATAACTTCTAAAGAAAATTCACCAATAAAAGTTGTCATTTATATATATATTTTACCACCCGCTTATTGAAAAATAACCTAGAGAAAATTTTCTCCCTAGGCTATTTTTCCGGATCAACAAAAACTATCTCAATCGGATTGGAGTTTGGTCCACTTAGCTCTTTTTTCTCTGACGGCTTAAAGCCAGCTCGATCAAGAAAATCTTTTGCAGCCGTAATCTTATCCCGATCCGAGCTTTCTGGATTTGTCATTACTTCGTATAGAACGTTTCTTGCTAATCTGGCGTCATTGAGGAACTGCATTCTTAATGTACTTTTTATATCGTCCTGGAGAGCCTGTACAGCGTCTGAAACTGTATTTTTCTGTAGGAGTTGATAACCTATCTCAGACGCTCTACGACGACTATAACCAGCACGTATGGCTGCCTGTGTTGCGTTGTAATCTTTAATATACTCATGGACAAACGCCTGTTGCTTAGGTGTTAAATCATTCACCTGTAGCTCCATGAAACCCCCACCCTTTCTGATGTGTTTTCTCCTCTTTTGCCAATCTCCTTTAACCCTTGACCAGATTTCTAACAAGATAGTAAAAGTGGTAGTATATATAATTCCCTACCGCTCTTTTAGGGAGGAAAACAGTTGTAAAACCATACCGACTTTCAAAGGTTTTCAAACTAGCAAGCAGAGCCTGTGGGCTGTATTGACTACGGTAATTTCCTTTAAGTAGGTTTTCATAACCGTTTGAATCCTCGACGATCAGTGTAAAATTAAACATTTGTGAACGGATCAATTCATTTTCGAATCTGGTACGATCCTTTATCGATTGCGCTAGCTCCTCAACACTATTTTTTCGTTCAATGGCTGCTTTGAATTGAATCGGCTTCATAACACCTAACTTTTCATTCGCCGGCATTAAGGTCATATAATCTCCTGTATCAAGTTTTCTAGTTTTATAGGCTATGCCTTTGCTATCAAAATACTGTGTAATATGTTCATTTCGTTGTTCTCTTGTATCGATTAAAATAGTCATACTGTTCAGCAACTCTTTGATTTCTGCGTCTTTATAACTGTAAGGGATAATGTTTAACACCTCATCACCAACCTTGTAATTGATAAAAAAAGGACAACAGCCAAAATCCTTATCTTCTATGTGCTGGAGAACAGACTTAGCACTGTAAAAGAACAGACTTCATGTTCTCAATTTAGCCCGTCATATCAATATTTTTTCTAGTTTTCATTTAAGAGAACAGTTTTTCGAAAAAAACACACTATATATACTCAAAGCTTAGAAGGAAGCATCATAGATTAATATATATATAGTATTGTTCTATCTATTCTCTATTAGTGAAACCCTTGGTACATTAGGCTAAAACGAGAACAATCGGTCTGTTCTTTCTCTGTTCTTACTGTGCTCCTTAGCTTTCAAGTGCTTCCCTTCGAATCACGATATAATCGGATTTAACACCTTTAACTGTTTTTTGCTTTTTCCATCCCCTATCTTTTTGCGTGATAAGCCATTGCCGATTGTTCCAACTTTCAAAGATTGATGACGGATCATAGCCTTTGCTTGATAAAAGTTCCTCAAGGATATGCGGATGGATATACACTTCATCCCAAATCCCTTCATGATTCCAGATACCGTAACTGTCCGACCAGTCATCATTTTTGAATTTATGCTTATTGGCAACCATCCAACTATAAACAGTTTTTAACGCCTCTAAGGGTCGATCCACTTCTGCATTCTCTGTAACAACCTCATGCCAAACTGTGTCCAACATTGATCGAAAATCATATGCCTCACTAAAGCAATCATTGAATAACATAGCCGCTGTATCGATCATAGCCATATACTTTGCTAAACGCCCGACAACTGAGTTTCCGTTGGCTTGTTGAAGGAAATACAGCCTCATCTGATTGAAATATACCTTCCACTCCGACCATGAAGCCCTATTCTCCAGTAGATACCGAATCCACTTTTGTCCAGCTTGTCCATGACACTCTAGTAGATCCATTTCTATGCCTTCAACAAGGCAAGCCGTTTCCATATCATCATTATCAAAAGGTAAGCCAGTAATCGGAAGCACACGCCCGGCTGTTCCCCCATCTTTGGTAAATGACGTAATCTTTTGTTCTCCGGTACTAAACGTGATCGTATTCCAGTATTTCGTTTTCTGACTTCCTTTTATGCTCCCCCGACCTTTCCCCTGTCCACTGGCTAGGTTATAAATAAGCCCAGAGATTTGGTTTGATCTCGATAAATCTTTTGTGTCGTCTAAAAAGAGAGGTAAGTTCTTCAGAAGGCTAGCCGTTCGTTCAATATTGACAGGTGTAACGTTCCACTTTTTGATTATGCCGCCTTGATCCGTTGAGGGATTGCCCCAAACACTAGCAGCCACTTTCATACTAATCGTTTTCCCTTTAGATGTTTCGCCATTCCATTCAAAGATGAAAGAACCTACATTGAAGATGCTGGATAGAACACTGGCAAAACTGGCATATACACCGATCATGACTTTTGGATAGCCAATTAACCGCCGAGTAAGTTGAAGCCAAGTTTCTAGATCCCCTTTCGAGTCAAACCCTTCTACGAGCTGTTGTTCACCTATATCAGAAGGAAGAAAAGAAATATCATCTCCTTCACCCGATATAAAATGCTCCCCTAAAAGAAAACCGGATTTATTAGAAGTCCAACCAAGTTGTTCCGTATAGTGTTTAAACGGTAAGATATTACGATTACAAGCCAAAAAATCAGTTATAAATTTAATAACGTTCTTGGCGTTGTTACTATTAACAGGGAACCCGGTATTGGACAAGTCAATTATTTTGTTTGCTACCATGAAGTAATCTCTCGAGTGAGACACCGACTTCCACTGATTTCCTATACACCAGGAAACCGTTAACCCTTCGCTATTATTTGTTATATTCTCATAGACCTCACTTATAACGATCGGTTCATAGCTAACCCTTTTCGGCTCTGACTCTTCTTCTCTGTCAGAGAATCTTCGCTCATATAGCCCAGTTTCATCTAAAAGCCATCCATCCGGAACAATTGCCCCGAAAGGAACAGGAGCTGTTCTAATTAACTCTAAAATCCTTGATTCTTGTGGTGAATCTAATTCCTGGTCTATTCCATGCTGTCTAAGTAGGTCTGCACGTGTTCTGCCAATAAAATATTCCATTCTTTCCTAACCTCCTTACTAATCTTGTAAACTTCGATTAGATCATCATACTGAGTTTCTCCGTTAAGTCCTTCTAACAGTCCGTCTAATAAGTAATCATAATATGTTTCCTTCTGACGGTAATAAACCAGAAGCGAATCCTCTTCCCCATAAAACTCAGCTCTTTCTTTCACGTGCTTTCGCAGATCACAAAAGAAACGAAACAAACTGTTACACTCATCTTTAAACAACTTCTCAAGCTGTCTATCCTTTTGTCGCCTACTCACTTCTAGTTGTTGTTTTCTAGTTATTTTTTTACCCTTCAAACCAATACGATGAGCAAGATGAGCAATGGCTTGTCCGTTCTCCAAGTGATTCAACATCGCATATAGATTAATTTGATCACCATCGGCGCCACATCCAAAACAATGGAAGCGATCATTTTGAGGATCATCTTGCGAATATATAGTAAACGAAGGTGTATTCTCGCTATGGAACGGACATAAACAATTGTAAGTTCTTCTTCCATTCTTTTTGAGTTGCAAGTTGGATTCTTCAGCAACCGTTAGAATAGGAATCTTGTCTTTAATTTGCTCGATGATATAATGAATAGTGTGTTTAATTTTCGTTCACCAACTTTCATGGTGTTTTGAAAATACAATATTTAGAACAACCACCTTGTTGGCAGACAAGGTGGTTGCTGCCTTTTTAGCTAGTTTAAAGTAGTAGCTTATTTAACTATTTATTTCTTTGCATATTCTTCCTCAAATTTCTCAGATAAGATTTCATGCCACTTTGTTAAAATTTAAATTTATTCTGAATCAGTTAAACATTCACTATCAATCATTTTCCAGTAATTTAAGAGATACAAATCAAGAACTTCCTTCATTTTTATCACTCCTTAATGTTTTTAAAGTACATTTTCAAGTTGTTGTTTTCATCAAACATCTGATCTTCAGTGACATTAAGAGCTTCGGCTAACCTTAGTTTCATGTTTCTCCAAGCTTTTCTATGCCCTCGTTCTACCATTGAAATATTAGAAGGGTGCATTTCAATCAAATTCCCTAGCTGAGTTATCGTGAGATTTTTCTTTGTTCGATAATACTTTAGCGCATTCATCTTCTTACCTCCCTTGTATTTGCTATAGCTAAATTATAAAATAGGATTTTAAAAATTTATTCAATTTTAAGCAATGAAAAAAACCAAATTACCCAAACCCCTTATGTATCAAGGGTTTTAAAGGGATAAAAAAAGGGTTCACTCCTCTCCAAGTGGGTTCAAAGGGTTCACCCTTTACACATTCAGTTTTGAAATCTCACTCATCTAAAGAGAAATAAAAGTTTTAAATGCTTTAATTGGCAAAGTACATTACCAATGTTAGTGCAACAGAAAGTCGGTAAAAAAACGCCATGGAAAAAATCCACGGCGTCACTGTAATGCTATTTTATTTGTTTAGCTGTTAATCTCTTATTACCTCTTTCCCCTTTTCATCCTTTTATTTTCAGAATGACTTGCTAATATACTATGATTATCAAAACCGTCCTTTAAATCTTTTGAATACAAGTTGACATAATTTAAAGTAACATCAAGAGAAGAGTGACCTAACAAACGCTGCAATTTAAACGCATCTCCACCACTTGTTATATAGTGCTTAGCAAACGTATGTCTGAACGCATGAATAGAAGTTCTTTCTACCCCTCTTTTTTTGTTATACCTAGCTATAGCATGCTGCATCGAGTTACGAGTCATTTGCTCACCATATTCATTTACAAACAAGTAGTCTTCGCCCTTCAGCCGATAGATTCGTAGGTATTCAGTTACGACTTTTACAAGGTGTTCACTCATAGGGTTGTACTGGGCTTTTCTATTTTTCGTCGTATTCAGCACAACCATGCCGTTTTCTAGATCAACATCAAGCAATTTCAAATTAAGTACGGTATTTAATCGATTCCCTGTTTCAAGTAAATAATTCACCAGCACCCAATTACGATGCTCCACAAAACCACACTCTCTAAAGTTTGGCTTTTTAATTAGCTTCTTTATCTCGTCTTCCGAGTAAGGCTCTTTTTGCTGCTTGTTGGCTTTAATAAGACTGATTTCAAATTTGATCAGATAACTTTCCTTCATAGCAAAATATAAAAAAGCCCTCGTAGCTCTCAAGTACGTGTTGATTGTTGTATCCTGTAATTCCTTCGCTTTAAGATGAAGAATAAATTTATCAACATGCCTTTTTTCAATTTCTCGTACATACTGGATCTCAATCTCCTCTAAGTAGTGAAAGAAGTGGATCAGATTCTGGTCATAAAACCGGATCGTCATTTCTGATAAATTTTTCACTCTGTTCTCTAATTGAAAATCCTCAAATAACTCCTCAACTGTTTTTTCTAATCCAGCCCTTTGCATAATTTTCACTTTTGCCAACGTCCTTCATCTCCCTTTAAGATCTATAAATAGTTCTCAAAGGTACCTAATAAACCGTAATTTCTTGTCCACACGATTAGCAAGTCACTTTATCATAATAAAGCACAAAAAAGGTCAACACTCTGATTGCTCAAAGCATTGACCTATAAGGGTTTCTTTAGTTTTAGAATACCGGTGGCCGGGGTCGAACCGGCACTCCAGAAGGAACACGATTTTGAGTCGTGCTTGTACAGTTTAAACGTACCATATTACCAGCCTTGTATTTAATTCATTTATTAATGTTTGGTATTATGCCAAGTCTATCAACTATTCCTCTTAAATAATCATCTCTTTCAAAAATCCCTAATCTACTTAATGTCTTGATTTCTTCGTCGTTAAGTTGATCCTCTAACACCAGAACGTCTAAGGATGCAGTTATAGTTTCCAAGCCTATTTTTTTTACCAAGTATGTTCTATGATTTCCACCTGACCCAACTGAAAATTCACCATTCGGATATAGAGTAAGATTTAAATCATTTGGTGAATGTTTTTGGAGATCAAAGCCATTTTTTTTTACGGACTTATCTAAGGCATTTAGTTTTTCTTGTCGTAAGACACCTGAATACGATAACCCCGTTATTCTTTCAACCGGGACAGTAACAATACCATATCTCATATAATGGTGTCCTTCACTCTCATATAAACGATGTAAATCATCACTGAATTTCCAACCTGTATAATCAATTTCCATAATTAACCCCCATTTATATCTACACAATTTTATTGTAGCACATTCATGATTGACCGTTGTCCTTCCCTGGCCTGCCTGCCGTCTTACTGTTGCCTTCCCCTGCACTATGAACAATATACGTGGCTGTGAAAGGGCTATATATGACCGCTTTACCAGGGGGTACTATTGATTTATCACTAAATAATCCCATATTTAGCTCATTATAAAAACCTCGTTCGCGATATGCAAATGGGGTTAAAGTGCCCTAAATCTCAAGAACAACTTAACTTAGATAGTTATAAGAGCTTTCAAAAAATGATTATATTTTACTACGAAATGTTCTAGTAAAGTTTGCAGTAGGAAAACGATAAAAGCCTTAACTTTTCTATTATTCTTTAATTTTAATAAGAACCTCGATCCCTCTTTTTAAGAAAAACAAGTAATTTTTCTATTGATTTGTTTTATAAAAATATGCATAATTGAATACGTGCGAACTACAAGTAAAACCGTGTGGGACTTTACGTAGAAACCGTGTGGGTATATTATAGAAACATTGATTTGACGGTCTTTTTTGGGGCTGGCTGTGACACTGGTGTTCGCCACGGTCTTCAAAACCGCTTGGGAGGCTCGTGCCGTCTCCGGTAGGTTCGATTCCTACACAGTCCCGCCAAATCAACGTTTTTAAGACCTAATCAAAATTAGGTTTTACATATAGACCGTGTGGGCAAAACAAAGAAAACCGTTCGACCTCCTTTGCTATGTTGGGATCTTTCCCCTCAAATCGAAGGAGGTTTTTATTTTGGCAAACCAAAGTAAACGTAAGGGTAGGAAGACAATCATACAAAGAACGTTTTATGATGAAGTTCCTTTAGCTGAAGAGAAAAAGGAGCAACAGTTAGAGATATTATTTGAGACCTTTATGAAGTCAAAAGAACTTGAAGGTTTAAGAGAACGTACACTTAAGGATCACAGTACCCACTTTCGGTATTTTGTTTCATTTTTAAACAATGCTTATCCAGAGGTTACACTAGGCATAGACATTACTACTGAAATGGTGAGGGATTATATTTATTACATGACAAAAGAAAAGATGCTTTGGGATAATCATACAAGCTTAGCTTATAAGCATATAAAGAAGAAGGGTCTCTCCCCTGTCACAGTTAATGTACGGCTGAGAACCCTGAAATGCTTTTTCAAGTTTTTATTTGATGAAAATTATATTCGGATTAACCCGACGGCACGAATAAAGCTATTAAAAACGACAGAAGATACCATTCCGTCCTTCTCAACAACACAAGTCCAAGACCTGTTAAAGCAGCCTGATCAAAGGACTTTTGCAGGCTTTAGGGATTATGTGTTAATGGTTACGTTTATTGATACAGGAATCCGATGCAAAGAAGTATTGGGCATAGTGAAAAAGCACTTCGATGAAATCCAAAAGACAATAACAATTCCTGCACATTTAGCGAAGAATGGTAAAGAAAGGATTGTTCCTCTTTCACAAAAAACAGCAAAGTTACTTAAAATATTAATCAATGAAAGTAGGGCATTTGAAAATCCCGCTGATAACATTTTTTTGAGCAACTTCGGAGAGAAGTTAGATGCAAGTGGGATAAGAGAAAGAATTATTGATTATGGAGATGAAGCAGACATACGAGATGTAAGAGTTTCCCCTCATACATTCCGGCATACATTTGCGAAATTTTATATTTTAAATGGTGGTGACCCTTTTACACTGCAGCGAATACTTGGACATTCTAGCATGAACATGGTGAGAAAATACATTCAGATGAATGGTGAAGATATAAAATCACAACATCATCAATATAGTCCTATTCAGCATTTGTTAAAAATTTAGCTATTATACGGTTGCCTAATAAGGCAACCATTTAGACCGTAGGCAAAACGCCTTTGAGAGTTTTTTCTCAAAGGCGTTTTGTCTACGGTCTGGAGTGCATTAATTATAATGTGACTTTTTCTTACTATATTTATACAGATTAATCTGAAACTACTCTTATAAAGCTTTTGTCCTGCATGTCCAAGAAAAAGGTAATAATTTTATACAACATCCTACTTGAGAATCAAAAAGAGCAATAAAACACCAATACCTGTTGGTACTCCCCTTTAAATTAATACTATACATTAAGATTGTATTGGAGATGCTCACCTCCTCCTAATAATAGAGAGTAAATAATTTGTATAATTCTCTTTTTTTGCTTTAGGATGTTGGACCAATAATACTTTTAATAGTTTTTGATACTAAGAGGTGAATGCTTAGCATTTTTTTCTTGATAGATTTCAGGTGCGAGTTTAGTATATTCTTTTGCTGCTTTATAAGTTAAATGACCAGACGCAAAAAGTATGCCTACATATATGCGGGGTAACACTTACCTTAATACCACTTCTTTTTCTATATTCATTTAGGTTAGATCTGAAACTACTGTTATGTAGCTTTTCACCATTACTACTTAGGAATATGTGAAAAGCTTGATCATTAACTTGTTTATTAAGCTCTAACAACTGTTTCAACAAGAACGCAATTCTCTTATCCATCGTAACAACTCGAAATCTTCTATTTTTTGTAACTTCTCCAGGATAAAGAATATAGCCGTCCTCAAGGTTAATATCCTCTATTGAAATATTTAAGGTTACATAAATCCTAGGCCCATTATCAAGCAAAATATTAAGTATCACATAATCACGATACCCGACAAAAGTACTCCGATCAGGAGCCTTTAGTAACTTTGAGTAATCCTCTTTGCTTAAAAACTTTATCTTAGGCTGATCAACTTTTAACTTTTTAATATCACCCCATGGAGATTGTTTAATATATCTCTCGGTCTTGTAAAAGTTAAATTGGGCTTTTAAGGATGTAATTCTAATATTAATTGTCGAATGCTCAAGACCCATTTCACTTTTCTCAATGGTTTTATGATCATCCCACTTAACCTTTTCCTTTTTCATGAAATGTATGTATTTTTTGCACACTTCTTCAGTAACATCTGAAACGTAAGTTAGTTTTTTCTTTTTTCTTGCTAAATATTTCAGAAAATAATAAAAGTGGGTTTTATGATCATCTATAGTGCGTTTTTTGCACCCTTCCAAATCCTTTTGGAAAAGAAATTCCTGAAATGCATCTTCTAGTTTTACTTTGATTTTTACATCTTTCAATATCCACAACTCCTCCTTAAATAAGAAAAAGCACCCAAACGAGCCCTAAGTAAATAGGCTTCGTGAGGGTGCTTCCCTTGGGTTTATTAAATTAATGAATCTATCTATGATTTAATCTTAAAAGAGATTTTATGTTCCGGCAACAACAGTCGAAAAATTTCAACAGAAAGAAAAAATGTTTTATTACGACACCAAAAAAGCCTCATGAAAAATTGTTATAGGAGCAATTGGGAGTTACTATAAAACTATTTTCTAAAGGAGGTTTTAACTATGAAAAAAATTATACATATTAGCGAAACAGATGCAGTAACCCAACTTGCCCGAACAATATCTTATTCCATCCCTAAAGGGTTTAACGAAAAAATCCCGCTTCTCTGTATTGGTACTGATACTTCAACTGGTGATTCATATGGTCTGATTACGGCAACAAGAATGTACCATCTCTGCCACGTTTTTTACCAGCAGTTGCCACGAAATTTACCACTTGCTGTCAACGTGTTTACCAATAGAAAAACGCCAAGGATTTTTTAAGTGAAAAAACCTAATCCTTCTTATTTTTACCGAGGAATTAGGCTTATGGTCTTCTATAATCGCGCCTGATTGTGGACTATCATTTTCTATTGAATAGTATCGTTGTACTGTGCAACAAAAGATCCTAGTTATAAGTGACGGTTCTTGTTCAACTAAAGCCCCTGTACAATAGTAAACAATTACTACACCTCAAATTATTATAAAATTATAAGTGTTTATAGTTTATTATGACAGGTACTTGTTTCTAAAGGCAAAAGTACTAAAAAAAAAAACGAAAGCACACATCAACTTTATTTATAGATGATGTGTGCTACTCAAATTAACTTTTATCCCACCTAGATACAATGTAGCCAGCACCTTTTTCTTGATTTAACATTTTATTTTCCTTTTCAATTTGATCAGCTTCTTCGTAATTTTTATAATTAGCAGGAATGATATATAACCCATATCGCAAAATAGATGGTTTTGTTTGAGAAAGGTTCTTTATTTCTTTACTTGAAAAGAATCGGGCATGTGCAAAGACACTATCTTTCTTTTGCTTTGCTCGTGTTTCATACATTTTCGCCCACTCACTTTGCTTACCGATCATGCCAACAACTAACCTTCCCCCTTTTTTTAATACTCTTAAACCTTCAGCTATTACTAATTCTGGGCTAGATACAGCAACTTCATCAATTAATTGTTTTTCAAGTGAATCTACATAAGAACCGATCGGAGTAGTACACCATGAATCATAGTCTATTGCAGAATGATCAAATAGAGACATTGGCACACCTCCTCGCAAACTAATAATTAAAAATCAAATAAATCAAATCATATAAAACAAAACATTCAGTCTTGTTCATCTATTTTATCAAATCTGACGTTAAATTATAAATCTTCAATTTATTTATAAAATAATCCAATTCAACATTTACCACTACGAGACCATATTATGACTGGAATAAGTAGTAAGGATAAGATTCCACCAGCAAATGATAGTGTTGTGTAACTTGAACCAGCAACAATCATACCAGACATAGCACCACCTGTTGCTCCTGATAGAGCGATAAAAACATCTACCATACCTTGGGTCTTAGCACGAGTTGAAGATTCAGTTGAATCGACAATAAGAGCTGTACCACTTATTAAACCAAAATTCCATCCTATTCCAAGTAACGCTAGAGCAATGATAAGGTAAACCAGAGAATCACCTGGGGCAATTGCTGCTATTACACCTGAAAGAAGCAATGTAACCCCAGAAGCGATAGCCATAATTGTACGACCAATTTTATCAACAAGAATACCGGTAATGAGTGAAGGCAGATACATTGAACCGATGTGAATTCCAATCACAAGTCCGATTTCACTTAGGCCATGACCATGATGTTCCATGTGTACAGGTGTCATTGTCATAATCGCGATCATCACCATTTGGGTAAGTACCATGATCGTTGCACCTACCGTAATGCCTTTTTTATTGTTTGTTTTTACTTCCTCTACGGCATCTACTGCAGATTCCTCACTTTGACTATAATCTTTCATTGATTTTACGATTAAAAATGGATCAGGACGAAGCATAAGAAAAATGACAAGACCTGATAATATAAAAGCAGTCCCTGATAATATAAAAGCACCAGCAAGTGCTGGAATTCCAATAGAAAGAGCAAAATCCCCCATCACATCCACTAAATTGGGACCAGCAAAAGCACCTACTGTTGTAAAAACCATTGCGATACTAATAGCAGTACCGCGCTGATTCTTATTGGCTAAGTCCGTACCTGCATATCGGGCTTGCAAATTTGTCGCTGTGCCAGCACCGTAAATAAAAAGGGAAATAAATAAAAGGAAAAGACTATTTATGATAGCCGCAATCACAACCCCAATTGCTCCTAGACCACCTGCTATAAAACCTGCCGTTAGCCCTATGCGTCGTCCATAACTTTGTGAAAGCTTTCCTACTATATAAGCGGCACCTGCTGACCCTAACGTAAATAAAGCAGCTGGTAATCCTGCAAATGCATCGGTTCCCATCATTTGTTGTACAAGAAGAGCACCTACCGTAATGCCAGCCGCTAATCCTGCCCCACCAAAAATCTGAGAAATACTCACAATGACCAGTGTACGTTTGTATAATTTTTTTTGTTTTTCAGGAGAATCTATATAATTCTGAGCCAAATTATGGGCTTCATTAGACATGGTTAAACACCTTCTTTATAGAATTTGATCGTCAGTTGCTTAGAATGTGACTACCTTATCAGCCCATTCAACTACATCTACACAATCATTCATTGTTGAAATCGGACAAACCGTTTGATCTTCAAGTTTCCGTGATTGGATACATGTACCACAAGCAAATAATATACCTTTATTATCAAGAAATTTGTTCATTTCTTTTGGAACAGTATATCTTTCATGATCAATTTGTTCACATTCAACTGCTTCCCCCATCAAAAACACCTTAACTTCATGATCCCTACCTAAACAAGCATTGGCAAAACGAAACGTATTTCAGGCTTTTTCAGGCTCCTTTGTTTCAATAATGATCCCAATTTTCATCTCAAACACTCCCCATGTGACTGCTAAACTAAAGTAGACAGTTTTCGCTAGATAAAAAGAAACACTTATTTACCCAAATATACCAGTAAAATATAAAGCTCTACCATTATATGATGTTTATGATTTACTGATAATCATACATCAATGGAGGGCGCAGAAAAGGTGGATAAGTGGGAAATGTATATGGAAATACATCAGTTAATTAAGCAAGGATTTAGTAAGTCTAAAGTAGCTGGAAAGTTAGGGGTGTCTAGATCAACTGTATATCGTAATCTTAAAAAGTCTCCTTCGGATATGGCCGAATGGGTAGAATCCATACAAACAAGAAGAAGAAAATTAGATACCTATAAGAAGTTAATTTTATCATGGTTGAGGGAACATCCTGACATGTCAGCTGCACAAGTACAAGATTGGTTACAGGAAAGATATAAGACATTAAAAGTTGGTGAAAGTACTGTTCGATCCTACGTTAGAGGATTACGTGAAGAATATAAAATAGCTAAAGAAACCTCACCAAGAGACTATGAAGCTATCCCTGACTCACCAATGGGGGAACAGATTCAAGTTGATTTTGGTCACACAAAACAAAAAACATCTGATAATAAAGAAGCTAAGCTTAACTTTATTGCCTTTGTTTTATCTAACTCTAGATATAAATATAAAGAATGGTTAGATAGACCTTTTACAACACAAGATGTCATTAAAGCTCATGAAAGTGCATTTCGATGGTTCGGTGGAATTCCCGCGGAACTAGTCTATGACCAGGACAGCTTGATGGTGGTCAGCGAAAATGGCGGGGATCTTATTTTGACAAAAGAGTTCCAACAATATAAAGAAACTAGGAAATTAAATCTTCGGGTTTGTCGGAAAGCTGACCCTGAAAGTAAAGGGAAGATTGAAAATGTGGTCGGTTTTATAAAGTACAATTTTGCTAAACATAGAGTATTCCATAATATCGATTCCTGGAATGAGCAAGGATGGGAATGGTTAAATCGAACAGGTAACTATAAAATCCATAATACAACAAAAAAAAGACCAGTCGAAGTGTTCTCCTTGGAAAAGCAACACTTAAGACCAGTCACAGGAAACATCAATTTCCTAAACAATCATGAAAATAGTATAACAAGAAGTGTCCATAAGGACAATACCATACGGTATAAGTCTAATAGGTACTCTCTTTCACTAGGAACCTTTAATAAGTATCAAACTGTCTCAATAAAGGAAACGGATGATAAGCATTTAGTAATCTATCTTTCTGAAACAGGCGAATTAATTGCCAAACATAAGATTCCCGATGGTAAAGGACAATTAATTAAAGATAGAAAGCATACAAGAGATCGCACCAAAGGTATAGATGCATTTATTGATACAGTGGAAAATCGATTTGAGGAAACAGAAGTGGCATATGACTACCTAGATAAACTTCGCGAGAAGTATCCTCGGTATATCCGGGATCAGTTACAAATTATATTAAGAGAGACAAAACAACATAATGAGCAAGTTTTAACAGAAGCACTACAAGAATGTATTAAAAGAAACTTATACAGTGCAACAGATTTCAGCGATATCGTTTTATACCTAAAACGACAACGACGAGTTAATGAAACAGTCAATGACAACGCTGAGATTGTTTCTCCATTAAACAGTATTTCTGGCTGGATTGTGGAAACAGAAGCACAAAAGAGAAAAGTAGATACCTATACTGTTTTGTTGGAAGAAGGTGACTTGAATTGAATCAACTACAAGATTTAATGAGAAACCTTCGTTTAGCTGAAACAGCAAATCAGTTACCTGAATTAATAAGAGAGGCTGAGAAAAAGGACTTGTCCTTTACTCAGTTTCTCCTAGATGTAGCAACCTATGAGCAAACCCGTAGAGAGGAAAAACAATTAGAAAAGCGATTTAAGTGGGCCACATTTCCGTTTTACAGTACAGTGGATGAATATGATTTGAAAGAGCAAAAATCATTAAGTAGTAAGAAGTTAAATCAGCTAAAGGACTTAACATGGATTGAGCAGCTCTATAATATTATTTTTCTTGGACCGCCAGGTGTGGGCAAAACCCATCTTTCGATCGGATTAGGAATTGAAGCTTTAAACCAAGGTTATAAAGTGATTTTTAGTACCATGGGAGACCTAATTCATGCATTAAAAACAGAAGAGATTACTAGGAAGTCAAAAACAAGAATGAAACGAATAAGAGAAGCCGATTTAGTAATAATCGATGATTTGATGTTTATGGCAATGGATAAACAAGAAGCTAACATGTTTTTTCATCTAATAAATAACCTTTATAACCAATCTTCTATTATATTAACTTCTAATAAAGGCCCAAAAGAATGGGGTGAACTATTAGGTGACCAGGCCATTACTACAGCAATTTTGGATAGAGTCTTACATCGAGTAGAGATTATTCATTTGAATGAAGATAGTTGGAGAATGAAGCACCGAAAAACCATATTTGGAGAACAGAGTGTTTCAAATTAATCAGCAAAAATTGTGTCATTCTACTTGACGGTCACACCCCAATATATTATTTCTAATTTCATTGTAAAAGGGTTTAACTAATAAGTGAAATGCATTATTATTATGTTTATAATGCAATTAGCGTATAAATAAAAATAAGCAACCCTAGTTGGGTTGCTTTACAAAAAAGAATCCTTTGTTAAAATCGGAACATCAGTTTTTTCAGTTATGCGACCGATAACATAACCTGATGTATCTTTTTTCGATAATTTCGCAAGTAACTCATCTACTTGATCCTGTGGAACTACAATTAATAAACCGCCAGATGTTTGAGGATCGTGTAGTAATAACTCTTCTTCTGAAGTAATGCCTTCTGTATAATGAACTTTCGATTTGTAGGTAGAAAGATTATTATACATTCCCTCAGAAGATGCACCCTCTTTTAATAAGGAGAATACATCTTGCAAATAAGGGATATTTTGTAAATCTAGTTCAATCGATACTTGACTGTTTTCGGCTATTTCACATAAATGTCCAAGCAAACCAAAACCAGTGACATCAGTACAGGCATGTGTTTGAACATGTCTCATTGCCAAAGAGGCATCCTTGTTCAACTTTAACATTTCAGTAACAACTACTTCTTGCTGTTCCTTGGATGCAACCTTTTGATCGATTGCGGTTGTATAAATACCTATTCCTATGGGCTTGGTTAAAACGACGACATCACCAACACAAGCACCTTTTTTTGTTATAAAACGTTCTCCAATTGGGATTTTGCCAGTAACCGAAAGACCATACTTATGAGTTACCTTTATTTTACCGTACTAAGAAAAAAGTTGAATTAACGGACGCGGGAAGGCAGTTGCTTAAATATGCAATCCAGATTATCTTATTGGCAGATCAGGCAGAAACAGCATTATCTTCGCTTACAAACTTAGAAAGTGGAGAGCTTCATGTCGGGTGTGGAACCACAATCGGTACTTATGTCATTTCAAATTTAGTTATTGATTTTCAAAAAAAGCACCCCAATATAACGATTAAACTAATCATCGACAACACATCAACTATTATTGAAAAGCTAATTGATAATAAAATTGATCTTGCCATAGTTGCTAAAAGAATGAATGACTCTAAGTTTAACTACCAACCCTTTTTTCAAGATAAAATTAATGCTTACTGTTCAATAGAACAAGCAGAAAAATATAAAGAAATAAGTTGTTTAACAGAATTAAAAAACGAAACCCTCATTCTGCGAGAACAAGGCTCTCACACGAGGGAATGTGTTGAAGAACAATTAAATATTATAAATTCATTTCCAAAAAAACTTTTTGAACTAAGTACAAATGAAGCAATAAAACAAGCAATTTTAAATAATTATGGGATTGGCTTTCTTTCGTCTACAACCGTTCGTATAGAATTAAAACATAAGCTATTATTTAAAATTCCCCTCAAAGAGGAGTGCAAAAGAGAATTTGCACTCCTTTCCCCAAAAGGAAAATATGCATCACCAATCATGCTTATATTCAGTTCGTTTTTAACGAAGAACATAAAAGATTTTCTTGATCGAATTACATTTTTATATAGATGTTTAAAAATATTTTTTATGCCATTAGCATTGCTTGAAAGAAAATTCATTCCATCTGGATGGTTAAGTGAGGAACAATTCCTTTTGCTTGTTACTGACAGCACGAGCAGTACCAGATCCTTTATTTACTTTTCCAGCCTACATCGGTGCTGTTATTAATGGTTGGCAACAAGGTGGATTAAATCTTTCGCTGCGCAGTATAGGTCTAATGACAGTTATTGAATTAGATATCTTTTATGCTGCTCACGTTTTCTTTCGTGAGTTATCTTTGCATACCTTAGTGTAGTATCTGGCGAGCTATGGCCTAACAATTCTTGAATGGCTACCAGTTCAGCTCCATTATTTAATGTTAATGTTGCAAAAGTATGTCTTAAAACATGGGGACTTACTTTGTTTTGCAACCCAGCCTTTATAGCGATCATTCCAATTTCTCTTTGTATTCCTCGTTTAGATAATCTTCTATAAGGCTTTCTCTCCGTAATCATTAAGGCTTCACAATCATCTGTTCGTTCTTTTAAATATTTATCTAAATGATACATTGCTCTAATTGAGAAATAGACTTCCCTTTGTTTATCACCTTTACCGATAACTAATGTGCTCATATTCTGTTGATTGATATGTGCCTTATTTAATCCATGAACTTCAGATAAACGACAACCGGTGGCATACAATACTTCAAGAAAAGCACGTTGTCTAACTGTTTCGCAGGCTTCTCGTAACATTTCCAGCTCTTCTATTGATAAGGCTTTAGGAAGTCGGAATTCATCTTTTGGAGCTTTTAATTTAATAGTCGGATCGTATTTAATATATTCTTCTGAAACTAACCAACTAAAAAAACTCTTTAAAATTGATAGTTTCTTTCTAATTGTGCTCATTTTTAAGGTCCCCTCTTGACTTAGGTACATTCGAACATCTGCTGTAGATATGTCCTCGGCCTTCTTTTTTACGATGTCAGCAAACATACTTAATTCTAGGAGATAGTTGTCAAGAGTAATTGAACTTAATCCTTCAAGTCTTTTTGCCGAAAAGAACAATTGTATTTTATCCTCAAGATCAGGATGAACCTCACCTAACTCAACTCTTTGAATATAGTACTCTGATAGAACAGTAGCCAACTTATTCTTTGTATTTTCCACTTCAATGTTAGGGTATAACTCTTTTAAAGCTCCCACTAAACCTGATAATATTTGCTCTCCTAAGTTCATAATTACAACTCTCATTAGATTGTACTAGTAAACTAAGGATTACCTATACAAGCGCAAAAAATACATTATAAGAATAAGATAGTTTCGTATCTTGCTTGGGTTGATATTCTATATGTAGAAGAAAGACGATTCTGAGCATAATCGTCTTAATAGTTGTGTATGCCAGTATATTTGTACTGTTCAGCAATCAATGTTAATTTATCAACTTTTTTAGAATAGCGCCCGATTATGGAACAAAGCACAATAATATCTGTAAAATTTATTTAAGCACGATGTTTAATACATTTCATAATCAATTTGTATTTCATCAGCCATTTTCAAAATAGCTTTTATTATTACATCAGGTTGGTCATACATTACTGAGTGACTACTATTAGGAACTAAAATGAATTCACTATTAGTGGATAAATTGGTCAATTTCTTTTGAGAGTCCATCCACATCTTTTCAAAGCTATCTACCTCTTGTTCTGAGAATCCTAATTCTGTTGCCTGCAATTCTACGTCACTCGGTGTGATAATTGTTAAAGGCTTATCTCCTAAAGAGTGAGTATCTTCCAGTAATTTCTCATTGATTTTTATTTGCTTAATTTCTTCATTCAATACTTTGAAAAATGAAGTGTCCCAATGAACATTTACATACTTTTTTGCAGAAAGGTAATTTGGCATTGAATCTGAAAACATATTTCCCCCGAATAGTCGCACTATTCCAATTTGAGATAATATGCGATTCATCGATTGGTCTTGTGTCTCGAAAAACTTGTCATTAAATGATTTTGCTTGTTCTGAAAAATATTCATTTCTAGAATCAACAAGTACTAATCCAGAAACCTTTTCTGGGTACTTTTCTTCAAAGAGACGAGAATAAATCCCTCCAACGGAATGTCCCACTAATATTACAGGGGTGTGAATTTTAGAAGATTCGAGAATCTTCCTTAAATCATTAATCGTCGTATCGATAGAAAATCCATCAGGAGGCGGATCACTCCATCCATACCCTGCTCGGTCATAAGTGATTACTAGGGTATGTTTCGATAGTATTTTCTGAATGTTCGACCAATCATAGGACCAATTACCAGTTCCTGTTTCAATAACAACAGGTGGCAAACTCGTTTTGGTTCCTTTGATATTCATATGTATTTCTCTGTCCCCGACATCAATCATTTGTCCATCTGGAGGGTAGTTGCTTTTAACATTTTTGTAACTGGTATATTCATAAAGGAACCCTGAGACCAATGTAAGCAAAATGATTGTAATCAAGGTCATTCCAAGTAATTTCAACCTTCTAAATGGTTTAATAGCATTCGTATATTTAACTTCCAAATCACCATATCCCTTCACTAACTCTTTTATTTTAATTATTTAACAAAATCACTATCCATTTAAATTTCAAACTTTTTCTGAACCACTATTCCATTAAATTGCCCTTTAGTAAAGCCATTTCTTCACGCTTATACCCAATATTAACTTAAATATCCAAATTTATTTGGAATTCTTATTCCGTTAAATGGCCTGTTTGTTGAAACTACCAAACACCTATAAATAAAAAGATACTTCTTTACTTTAAGAAGTTATTTGCTGCGCAGTAATTGTCAAATATGAAAGACGACCACCTATAAAGGTGATCGTCTCGCAATCCCATTTTTCTTACCACCTGTTACTGAAAAAATACAGCTGGACCTGGCGTTAAAAATAACACCAAAACAAATAAATGTTGCCATCTATCCAATACTTCCTTTCGTTAAAGATTATTTTACCTAAATTCTTTGAGGTTATTTTTCATGAGAGATGCTATTTGTAAATTGTTTTGTTCAGAAGAGTTTTCAAGCTGTTTTATCACTAACTGTTGTCGTTCGACTGTGTGATTTTGACTTAATTTAGCTTTCGCTTCAATTTTTGTTATTTTTATTTTAAATGCTACAATCCCTTTATTCATTCCTTCAATAAATGTGGAATCAAATTCCTTTAAATTGTATGAGCTATTTGGACTTTCATATTTGTTTACCATATCATTTAGAGAATCAAATATGACTTTCTGATCTTCGAGAATCTCCATCTTTCCATATAAATGGATAGATAAATAATTCCAAGTTGGGACTGCCATCGTTGTTTCATACCAAGATGGAGATATATAACAGTGAGGACCTTGGAAAACCACAAGAACTTGTTGGCTTTCTATATCCTTCCATTGTTCGTTCGGGCGGGCAAAATGACCATATAAAGCACTTTCATCTTTATTTAATGTAAGTGGAAGATGGCTAGCGTATGGTTCTCCATTGTGCTGAGAAAATAAAGTGGCAAAGCTGTACCTTTCGATAAAATCATAAATCATTTCTTCATCATTGAGTTGAAAATGTTTTGGTATATACACGATTTAGATCCTCCTTGATAAAGCCTTTGTAATGTGGCTATCTGAAATTTTAAAATTTAGGATTTATATGAGTTATTCTATTATGCAAACTGACATTTAAAAAGGTACAATTATTAATAAATGAATATGTCAGAGGTGATTACAAATGAAAAATGCCATTTTTGCATTTAAGGATGACTCCCCCAAATACAAACAAATCTATGAGCAGTTTAAATTATTTATAGAGAGTGGCGACGTACCAGCTGGTGACCCACTGCCATCCATTCGCCAACTTGCAGACTCCCTTCAAGTAAGCCGCAATACGACATTAATGGCATATGAGCAGCTTGTAGCTGAAGGTTATATCCGTGGAGAAGGTCGAAAAGGGTATTTTGTAAATGAATTAGATCCACTTTTATTTCAAAATGCCTCAGTTCTTTCTAATAAAAAGCAAACAAAGTCGGTGACACCATCCCTAATTGACTTCCGAGCAGGAGCCGTAGATCAAACCAATTTTCCCCTAAAAATTTGGAGAAGAATAGCAAACCGAGTTTTAACATTACAGGAGAGCTATCGATACGGGGAACCCTTTGGTGAACTGTGCTTGCGTGAACAAATCGCTACATATTTATTCCAATCTCGTGGAGTGAAAACAGATCCAAATGCAATTATAATAGGCAGTAGTACCCAACAAATGTTAATTTATCTCGGACAAATCCTGAAGGATAATTTCACTAGCATTATTGTAGAGGACCCAGGTTATGATGGAGCAAGGGAGGCTTTTCAATTTCATTGTTTCACGCTTGAAACTTTACCAGTTTATGAATCAGGTACTGATTTTTCAAAATTAGAACAAATGACTTCAAGGTTAATCTATGTAACACCCTCCCATCAAAGTCCAATCGGAGTAAGCATGTCTATCCAACAAAGGCAAATGCTAAATCATTGGGCTAACAAGAAGGATGGTTTTATTATCGAAGATGATTATGATAGTGAATTTCGCTATACGCAACAACCATTTCCAGCACTTGCTTCCATTGATTCAACAAGAGTCATTTACTTAGGGAATTTCTCAAAGTCCTTTCTTCCAGGAATCCGTTTAAGTTATATGGTATTGCCACAGAAACTTTTAAACCGTTATAAAAATCAATTTCTTCATTTCGAGAGTACCACTTCACTTCTTAGCCAGCTTACAATGGCTAAATTTATGGAAGATGGAGAATGGATTCGCCATATTAAACGAATGCGTCTTGTTTATAAGCGAAAAATGCAATGCTTAGTTTCAGAATTAAAAAAGCAATTCAAACAAAATATATCTATTATTGGGGAGCAATCTGGTTTGTACTTATTAGTTAAGATACATCTAAAACGTTCAGAGGAATGGCTAATTGAACACGCTTCCTATTTTGGTGTTAAAGTGTATCCTACCTCCATTTATTCCATAAAAAATCATTCTGATGATCCAATTATTAAACTTGGGTTCAGTAATCTTACTTGTGAGGAAATCCAGTTAGGTGTAAATCTTTTAAAAGAGGCTTGGTCATAAAAAACTCCGTAGTCGTTATATCCCTCAACCTGCAAAGGAACGGTTCGGCAAAGCCTAGAGGATGAAGTATGTGCTGCATCCTCTATATTTATTTCTCTTATTAAGCTATGCTGCTGTTTAAGTGCATTCCTTAACAAAGTTCTCTAAAAAATGAAGATCTTTGCTGCGCATTAAGAGTCTAATGACAATTATTGAATTAGATATCTTTTATGCTGTTCACGTTTTCTTTCATGAGTTATCTTTGCATACCTAAGTGTCGTTTCTGGCGAGCTATGGCCTAATAATTCTTGAATTGCTACGAGTTCAGCTCCATTATTTAATGTTAATGTTGCAAAGGTATGTCTTAAAACATGGGGGCTTACTTTTTCCTGCAATCCTGCCCTTTTAGCGATCATTCCTATTTCTCTTTGTATTCCTCGTTTAGATAATCTTCTATAAGGTTTTCTCTCTGTAATCATTAATGCTTGACAATCATCTTTTCGTTCTTTTAAATATTTATCTAGATGATACATTGCTCTAATTGAAAAATAGACTTCCCTTTGTTTATCACCTTTACCTATAACTAATGTGCTCATATTCTGTTGGTTGATATCTGCCTTATTTAATCCATGAACTTCAGATAAACGACAACCAGTTGCATACAATACTTCAAGAAAAGCACGTTGTCTAACTGTTTCACAGGCTTCTCTTAACATTTCTAGTTCCTTTCGGCCTTCTTTTTTACGATATCAGCAAACATACTTAATTCTAAGAGATAGTTGTCTAGAGTAATAGAACTTAACCCTTCGAGTCTTTTGGCTGCAATGAAAAATTGTATTTTATCCTCAAGATCAGGATGAACCTCACCTAACTCAACTCTTTGAATATAGTACTCTGATAGAACAGTAGCCAATTTATTCTTTGTATTTTCCACTTCAATGTTAGAGTACAACTCTTTTAAAGCTGCCACTAAATCGGATAATATTTGCTCTCCTAAGTTCATAATTATCAACTCTCCTTAGAATGTTATTAATAAACTAAGGATTTCCTATACAAACGCAAAAAATACATTAGAATAAGATAGTTTCGTATTTTGCTTGGGCTGATATTCTTTATGCAGAAGAAAGACGATTACGCTAAGCATAATCGTCTTTTAATGGTTGTGTCTGCCAGTATCGTTGTACTACGCAACAAATGGCCACTTCTGATTTTTCTTATTTCTACACCAAGCCCTTTAATGGAATAGTTGTAAGCCCCCATTCAAACAACGCATATAAATACGCAGCGCCTCCTGGTACGATACATGTATTAAATAAAGGAGGTGCTTTTCTTATGCCCCAACAAAAATTAGCGATCGTCCCCGTTACACTGCACG
>NZ_JAJAFR010000040.1 GCF_020734105.1 Alkalihalobacillus deserti | reverse complement strand
TTAAATTGAGGATGGTCACATCACTCTGGTAAAGGCTAGACAGTTCCTTTTGGAACTGAAGGATTATATCGAAGAGTCAAATGACAGAGTAACGTCTTGAAGGGCGCTCTCTTAGTCGAATAGCACTGAAGTTAGTAAGAATTACAGTGTTATAAGCTCGGCAAAAAGGCGTAAGAATTTACCGTAACAGTGATTTTTAGCTGTCGAAAGCCTACCCGCGGGGGTGGTGTAAATCATGATGCTTGAGTTGATTGAATACGGTGAGAATGCTTAATTATCCTACAAGAATGGGGTAAGCTGACGAACTTCTGAATGTACGGGTCTACACCTGCAATACATAGAAATGTGTATATCACCAAATTGTGAGGTTGGCAGTGGATGAGTAAAACTAACTAATATGAAAATCCATGATATGTTACAGGCATATGAACGGCTAACAGGCTTAAAGGAAGCGCCTAAGTTCTTTCTATAATAGATATAATTCAACGTTGTAAGCTGATAACGTGGAGGGCTTACTCCCTATGAAACGTTGAAAAGGAAAACGCTAGTGAGAATAACCAGTGTATAACTTTCTTTATATCAGTGAAAGTGGTGGTACAGTACCAATGAAATGTCTAATCCACATGGAGGGATAGCCACTAGACTAATAAAGAATCATTCAACCATGTAAGACAGTTCTTTATCGAATAATAAGGTTCTTGTGAGACTAAAAGAGGTTAAACTCCCAAGGGAGTCACCGACTTGTTAAAACGGAAGAAACTGAGGCACAACGAGTATTATGATATGCAATCTTGTTTTGATAACTTATATGCTCGAAGTGCTGATGGTCAAAATTTCTATGAGTTAATGAGACTAATTGGTTCAGATGAAAACATACGTCTTGCCTATCGAAATATCAAAAGAAATACTGGGAGTAAAACGGAAGGCACAAACAAATTAACCATCGAAGATGTGAAAGACTTGTCTGTGGAACAAGTAATTGAAAAGGTTCAACATATGCTTTGCGCATACGAACCAGAAAAAGTTAGACGAGTGTTTATCCCAAAGGCAAATGGTAAAGTTAGACCTTTAGGAATTCCTACAATGTGGGATAGAATTCTCCAGCAATGTATTCTCCAAGTGTTAGAGCCAATTTGTGAAGCGAAATTTCATAAGCATAGCTACGGTTTTAGACCTAACAGGAGTACACATCATGCCAAAGCTAGATTTGAATTTCTTATCAATCAAGCGGGACTCTACCACTGTATTGATGTTGATATTAAAGGCTTTTTCGATAATGTGAACCATAGTAAACTACTTAAACAAATCTGGTCGATTGGTATAAGAGATAAGGCACTTCTGTCAATCATTTCAAAGCTTCTAAAAGCTGAAATTGAAAGAGAAGGCATTCCAACAAAAGGTACTCCTCAAGGTGGGATTTTGTCTCCGCTCTTATCTAACATTGTCCTAAACGAACTTGATTGGTGGGTAAGTGATCAATGGGAATCGTTCAAAACTACCTTTAATTATAAGCATCCTGGAAAATATCAAGCTCTCAAAAAAACTAACTTAAAAGAGTGCTTCATTGTTCGTTACGCCGATGACTTTAAAATTCTATGTCGTACAAGATCACAAGCGATAAAAATGAACTATGCAGTAAAAGACTTTCTTAAAACAAGGTTACATCTGGAAACAAGCGATGAAAAGTCACAAGTTATAAACCTTAAGAAGAATTCGTCAGAATTCCTTGGGTTCTCGATTAAAGCCGTTAGAAAAGGTAAGACGAGAATGGGTTACGTGGCTCAATCAAAGATGACGAAGAAAGCAAAGTCCAATGCACTCATAAAAATTAAAGAAGCTATAAAAGTCATTCAAAAGAAACCCTGTATGGAGACAGTTTGGCATTATAATACTGTCGTAATGGGAATTCAAAATTACTATTCAGCAGCCACACAAATTACAAATAATCTTAGTGAGTTAACCTCCATCCTTAGTAAGACTTTATATAATCGACTAAAAGACCTCAGAAAAGAAGCGGAATTTTCGGATATGACCAGTACATTACAAAAACGCTATAAGGGATATGAACCGAAGTTTTTTAAGATACGAAACATGGTATTTGTACCCATTTATGCCCAACGGCATAAAACGAATCTGTGTTTCTCGCAAAATACGTGTAACTACACTGCCGAAGGCAGAGAAAAGATACACAAGACCTTAAAGGCAATAAACAAAAATGTACTACGTTCTATTATGAAAAGCTTTATTCCAAATCGAACCATTGAGTATAATGACAACCGTATAAGTAAGTTCGTTGCACAGTATGGAAAATGTGCTGTAACTGGAGTTGAGTTAGGGTTGAATGATTGGCACTGCCATCATAAAAATCCTTATCATCTCTCAAAGGATGACAGGTTTTCAAACCTGGTAGTGCTTCACGAAGCTATTCATCGCCTAGTACATGTAAAGAATACTGAAAAAATCAACCTTTTACTTGAAGCACTGCAATTAGATAGAAAGCAGAAAGAAAAGATCAATGAACTTCGGAGACTATGCCAAAATGACTCAATTTGATTTGGACTTATAAAACGCTTCATTAAATACATAGAATTGAATGAATTGGTTTAGTTGGAGCGCCGTATGCGATGAAAGTCGCACGTACGGTGCGAGCAGGGGGAAAAGGGAGCGATAACTTCAAATCCTTACCTATCTGTATTAATAAGGATTTATTATTATCGATGAAGAAAAGTATTGCAAATATAGGATGTTATGAGGCTAGGTGAAATATGATTTGGATGTATATAGGGATAACAATTATTTTTATTGTAGGTGCTACCTTTATTATCTGGGGAGTTAAACTTACTAAAGATAAACATAAAAAGGCAGAATATATAGACGGTATTGCTACTTATGATGCTGGAATAGTTGCATCAATTGTAATATTTTTACTATCTTTTATTTTGAAGTTTATTCCATATTGGTTAATGAAAGTAATTTTGATTTTATTCGGTACATCCTTAATTATTTTCGGAGTTTTTCTTCTTACCAGATAAATAAAGTACAAAATGAGGAAATTTAAATCTATTTGTTATTGAATTAACGGAGAGCTTGAATTTAAGAAGGATTGCTACGGCGATCCTTTTTTCTTCTGCGACTAAACCAGCTAAAAAACCTTTTAGATCTTCCACAATCGGGCGCGATTGCTGCATAAAGTATTGCTCTTTTCTTATTCAGGAATTGGGCAGAATAGTTAAAGAAGATTGAAAAGTGGTGAGTGGAAATGAGTTTAGCTAGTTATATTGGTTGTAATATAGCATTACCGATTACCGATGATGAATTTCAGATGATTCTTTATATATTGGAGGATGTTTTGCGGGCGATGAATAGTTGCAAAATATAAAGAAATATCAGTTTTCTACTCCCTATGTTTATGAAGTATCAAGTCATTGGGGAATTGAGATTACGGAATATATGAACCGAAAAACGTGTGCGGAATCGAAAAAGATGCTACTAGAACTGGCAGTTCAACTTGCTTTTATAGGAATTTCAACAAGACCAGAATTACACATATCCAGTTTAGGAGAAGACCCTTACTTCTGGGAAAATTGGAAAAGCATCCTTTGGAATAGTATTTTTTTACGCGGTATTGTTGAATGGAGTGGTTATGCAGTGATTGGTGGTTTGATTATTGGTTTTTTGATTAGCTTTATTTATATTCACTTTGAAAAGTTCTTAAAGTTAAGAAATATGAGAAATGAAAATTTTTAAAGATTTGACCCTGAAAAAAGCGCTTGCCTTAAACTTAAGGAAAGTGCTTTTTATTAGTAAATATTATATTGTAATTTAAGTTGATTCTCTAACAATAAAACTTCCTTTATAAATTGTTTTTTTAAAATTCAATGTATTCCCTTCGATTCTTCTTATTAAGCAGTTCACTAAATCGGTCGTCATTTCATCTATACAATTGGAAATGGTTGTTAACGAAGGAGTGGTGATTGTTGATATAGGATGATTATCAAAACCAATTACTGAGAAATCTTTAGGTATACTTACCCCATTTATAATTGCTGATTTTATAATCCCTGCTGCTACAAAATCACTGCCAGCAAATACCCCATCCAATCTAAGTTTTTCTTTATACAAGAAGTTCCCTAGATTAATACCATCGTTTATAGTCGCTACGTTATTAAAAAAATACTCATTCTTATAGTCTATTTTTTTAGCTATATGTGCTTTCTTGAACCCACTTAATCTAGCCTGCTGAGAGGGAGTAGAGATATTATCGGAACAAAAACCTAATCTAGATAAGCCTTTTTCAAGTAGGTAAGTTGTTGATTGAAAAGTAACTTCTTCTTCATTAATACAAAACACATCAAAATGTGAATGATCAAACGATTCGTTGCAAACAGCAATTGATCCAGATTCGGCATAATATGAAAGTTCTTCTTGAGAATGGAGGGATGATGTTAAAATGATCCCATCTAACTCTTTATGTTTAAGTTGTAAAAAGGCAGCTATTTCCAACTCCTTGTCAGTAAATGTTTGTAAGATAACAGGCTTATACCCTTTTTGATAACACTTAGTAGAAAGGTGTTTAATCAGAAAGCTATAATACGGATGATCAATCTGAGGAGTAATGATACCAATCGAATTCGTCTTTTTAGCTCTAAATTGTTTTGCAATACCGTTAGGAAAATAATTAAGTTCTTGGATTGCTTTCTGAACTTTTTTTCTTTTTTCTTCAGAAACATAAGGATGGTTATTAAGGACACGGGACACAGTTGACTTAGAAACACCACTTAGTTTAGCAATATCTTGAATTGTATACATGTAGCACCTCTTTAAAAAGGTATTGACCTGGGAACGGTCTCATGAATTAATCTACTGGTATTACTTAGGAGGTTGATTTTATGATACCACAGAAATTCAGAAAGAGGTTTGCTCGATCAGAAAATACTAAGTTCATCATTTTTTTTGATTTTGATGAAACTTACTTCCCTCATGAGTGTTCAAAAGAGCAACTGAAGGATTTACGACAACTTGAAAACTACTTAAAAAAATTATCACTTAAACATTCAGTGAAGATAGGTTGGGTAACTGGAAGTGACATTCATCAAATCCTTCAAAAAGTGGAAAAGGCAAATATCGCGTATGCTCCTCATTTCATAGCAAGCAACCTTGGTACAGAAATATATCATGTTACTGATGACGGTTCTATAAAAGAGGACTCAGAATGGGAAAGGCTATTAAAAAGGACATCGTATTCTACAAAAGTAGTAAAAGAAATAGTAAGAGAGCTTTCTGATCTATACAATATTAAATTAGTAGAACAGACCCAATTAGGACAAAGAAAATACAAACAAAACTATTATTATTTCAAACGTTCTATACCAGAATGCACTTATCACCTTAATATTATCAAGCAATTGTGCAAAGTTAACAAAATTGGATTAAATATAAATGTGTGCAACCCCAACGCAGGTGATCCTCAAGGTGCCTTTGATGTAGATTTTATTCCTTTAAAAACAGGAAAAAAAGAAATTGTTAAGTTTATGACCAATTATTATAATGTACCACTATCGCATACAATAGCATTCGGGGATAGTGGAAATGATATAAAGATGCTAAAGTATGTACACCATGGTTATTTACTCGCTAATGCTACAACAGAAGCTAAAAATTCACATGATAAAATAACAGAAACTGATTATTCTCAAGGAATATTAGAAATTCTTAGGCGGATCTTTAAATGATAATGTTTTCAATGATTGATATTTGGCGTAATTTTTAGAAGAAATATACGAAGAGAAATAACTTGTTATACAAGGAAAAAACCCCTCCATAATCGTATTAGTAAAACGATTATGGAGGGGTTTTCTTTATGGGAACTAGAATTCACTACACACCGTAATACCCGCTTAAAAATTCATGTATAGTAAAGATGCTATTTACTACATTGCCCGATTGTCATATATAATCTTTTTCATTTTTAAACGATACCGTTTTTAATGTATTCGAAAGTCAAAAGTAATTGTGAGACAATAACAATATCTTAGAGAAAGTTAAACTTAGCTAATAATGATTTAAAGGACGGTTCTTAATGAAAAATCAAATCAAAGTAAACGGAAGGATACTTCAAACAAACAAACGTTTTTCACAATTGAAAAATAGCCAAAAGGAATGGATCGCAGCAGAACTTTATAAACTCTACCACAATAAAATGAAAGAAAGACGTGCAATAAGTAAACTACCTCCTAATCAACGCGATATAGTTATATCGTCCCTATACGAACAGATTCAGAATAGAGAGATATGGATTCCTTATGGTGAGGTTAAAAAATATGTATTCAGTAAAACCACAAAGATAGTAAAATCTTTTAAGAAGCAATTCCCAGAGTTAAGTGAGGAAATTGAAACTGAGCACGCTATGAAATAAAAGGATGACCTTAGCCTACATAAATCGATAACGGAGAAAGATTAGATATAACATCAAATTTTAACGGAGGTTTAACATATTTTTTTGTTTATAATAGGAATTTTCATTTGAAATATTCTGTCAGGTCCTCTTACTCTTACTCTTATTATTGATTTACTTTACCTAGAAAAAATGGAAGGTGAGCTATATTATGAACATTCAAGTAAAGATTAAAGATATAATTGAAGAAATGGAAATACAGTTTGAAGAGTCACGTTCATTACTAAATATTAAAACAGGTGAAATAGTGTTAGTAACATCGGAGGACTTGAGAGCAGTTGAAGACGAAAAATCATTTGATCATTTACCTGAATGGGAACAAGAAAATAAAATGATTGCTATTGATGTTGTTGAAAACTTTGAAAATTACATAGAGTTACCTACTAAATATGAAGTAAATGAATATGAAATCATGGATGACTTTTGCCTAACAGTAAGTGATCAACGGAAGCAGGATTCCTTATTGAGGGCAATTAGGGGAAAGGGTGCCTTTAGAAGATTTAAGGACAAAATAATAGATTTTGAAATCGAAGATCAATGGTATTCATATCGTGACGAGCGTTTTAAACAAATTGCAATAGAGTGGTGTCAGGACAATAACATAAACTATATTGAATAATTAAGACAGTATGCGATTGTTTAAGGTGATCGCATTTCTTATTCAACAAACGGGCAGTTGTGCGGCCGAGCCTAGGTCGTATCATATAGCGGGTGGGATTCCCGTCGAGCAAGAACTAGCCACTTACTCGTAGCGAGTCTTGGAGGGCTAAAGGTAACTTTAGTCTTTAAGCGTAGACAGTTAGGTTGCGGGCCGAAAGCCAAATGGTTGAAGGGATTGAGCCCCATAATGTTAGTAAATCGAGAGGGCTGATGTTTTAACTGCGACAGAAAGCAACATTTCATTCTTCGTAAATGGCAAGAAGAATGAAACCTCTCTGGGGTCAGAGGCCTTGGCACGTAACACATTGATATGATACGGCAACTCGGGAGACCCTATCGGTCTTTTCTAGATAGAAGAGTATGGTGTACAAACGATACAAAGTAAGGAAACCAAACGCCAGATAGGGAGTCGGATAGCAGGAATTACAAGTTATTTTTGTGAATGGTAACTAGGAGGAGCCGTGTGCGTGAGTAGCGCAAGCACGGTTCTGTGAGGGGGGAGAGTACAATCTACCGAAAGGTAGAGAGACTCTCTTCTACTCGACTAGCTTAAAAAGGCTTTATTAGTATTTTTTACCTTAGTAAATTTCAATGGTATTGAAGAAAAAAGAATAGAAGGTGACCTTTATTATAAGCAGAAAAATTCTTACACTGATATTAACAGGAATGTTAACTACTTTAGTAATTCCTTATTTTGTACCATTAAGTGTTTTCCGAGATGAAATTGTTCCAGGGAGTCTACAAGATATAGTATTTTCTTATGCGACGATGCCAATGTATTTCTATTTAGGTTTATTAGTATATGGTTTACCAGTATCAATAATAATTGAATTTATAACAAAAAAACTTTCAGGAATAAAGAGAGATGTAATATCGTTTATACTTTATGTAATTTCGGTAATTCCGATGTTATATATAGGGGATGTATACGCACTTCACTTGGCTCTCACGTTCTTTGTAATAGAATTAATTTTGAGGAGAAAGGAAAGTAAAAACTACTGGGGTTGGGTTTTTGTGTTTACGGTACTGGCATTAATAGAATGTATTATTATTTCGGTGTTTGTTTACAATTTCTCTTATGAGTTCAAAATCTAAGAATAATAATTCTTCAACAAACGGGGGCTTTACTTCAATAAGGAGTAGGAAGGAGTTTTAGTGATGAAACCACACACTAAAGGGTTTATTGTTATCCTTGTTGCAGCAATATTAGGCTTTTTAACTGCTTGGTTTAGTTCGGGAATATTTAATTCAGAATTTATTATCTATTGTTTTTCTTTTATTTTTGGTACTTATCTTCTCATCTCTTTATATTACAGTCGAAAAAAAACTTAGGCTTGTTATTAAACAAACGGGTGCAAGAGTTGAAGATCGATATGGATCGGCAGCTCTTTTTTCTTATTGAAGTAAAGAGCAGGTTAATAGAAGAAGGATTTACATAAATTATCCAAATGTAAAAAATAAATGTTAAAATTGAATAGTAAGGAACAGGTGCGTTTATTGCTACATTTTTGATAAAGGAGGTGGGATTATGATGGAAGCTTCATCACCCTCAATTTGGTTTCAGTTTTACAGTGTAATTGGAATATTAACAACTTTATTACCGCTGATTTTAGCGATTATTATTACGAGGTGGCTTTTTATATTAAAAAGAAATTCAAATGAACAAATGAAACAAAATGAAGAGATTATAACATTGTTAAAAGAGATAAATAACAGCCACAAAGAATAACTATTACAGATCAATATGTCTTATTCAACTAAAGGGTGCGTTAGTGTTATAAGAAAAATTAAACAACTTAATAAAAATGGCTCGGTTCACTGATGTGTAAACCGAGCTTTTTAATATTTAATCGCAACAATTTAAGTTGCAAATACAGGTACAAATTGTCATACATTTTCAATTGTAATTTACAATTTTACGATTGGATAAGGAATCTGTTATTATTACCATCAATGTTCTTTTTATATAGGACATTATTCCAAACCTTATGTACATATAAACAAGGATACGTCATTTGATTTTGAAGAGTTTTATTTGGGTGTAGTAAAGATAACTGAAGATGGTATATGCCTTTTTTGACATGCCCTCTTTGCTTAGGTTTTTGGTTCGTGTTTAAGTTCCTTCATAAGAGCGAATTTCTTATAATTCGTAGCAGTATCTGTGATTACAGCCACTTGATTTTATCATCCTTGCCATGTTTTTTATCATCGAATGCCAAGGAATTTACAATACATCGCCATTGGACTTACCTATCTATGAAAAAAACCCATAAGAATACTAAGAAGCAATTGCGGTCTTGTGCCACCACAACAAGCTATTGATGATAGTAAAGTCGAAAAAACACAATTAATGCTGAAATTTTGTTATTATTATAGTTATGTAAAGGAGGTTGGTTTGCTTGAAGGATGGTTATTTTTTAAAAGATACTGCTTTAATGGATAAAACAAACGATGCCTTTCACCATGAGGACTATGTAAAAAACATGAAAACAATTATTGAGGAGCATGACCCTCCATATAATATTGCATTAATAGGTAAATGGGGAGTTGGGAAATCATCTATAATCAATCTGCTAAAAAAAGAATTGCAGGGTAAACCAGAAATTGAAACACACGAAATAAATGCGTGGAAGTACGAGAACGATTCACTTAAGAAAGCCTTTTTAAAGAATTTATGGCAAACATTTAACAAACAAAAAGATGTTAGCTATTTAAAATTACTCACGGAACCATTGAGAGAAACCTCTGTACAAGCAACTGTAGAGGACAGGACAACACCTTTACCTGAGATATTAAAATCATTAGGTCAATTAATAATGGTCTTTCTTGTACTATTTTTAGTTTCTTCTACGAGTATATTATTGCTCATGTATCTATGGGATGGAATTATTGCATTTTTTACTGCAAGCACATTTCTTGAAAATGCATCCGATACATTTGATATTTTCAAGGAGAATATATGGGTGGCAATAATAGTTGTTCCGTTATATAAATTACTTCAAGAGGTCTTCAAATCATCGATACAATCAAAAACAGCAGATGTTAAATTAATCAAACCTATTGAAACTGCCGATGAGTATGAGGAGCTATTTAAAAAGGCAATAGCTAATCATAAGAAAGAGAACCCTAAATTCAAAAAGTTGGTAGTAATTGTAGACGATTTGGACAGGCTTAGTACAAAAAAAGTAGTTGCAGCTCTCGATGCGATTAAAGCTTTTGTTGAAATTAACGAGTGTATTTTTATTGTAACCTGTGATGAAAGTATTCTTATCAATGCAATAGAAAAAGAGAAATTGAATAATTCTAATGAAATTGATGGAGACCTTTTCTTAGATAAATTATTTCATTTTAGAATTCCATTGCCCCCAATAATTGAAAACGATATGAGCGATTATGCTATTAATATTGCTAAACAAGAAGCTCCTGGTCTTGTAAAGTTGTGTAATGGTCAATTCGAAGAAATCATTGATATTCTAATTCATGCTGAAGTAAATACCCCAAGGCAAGTTAAGAAATTGCTAAACACCTTAGCAAACAATCTTTTAATTGCCAATTCTAGGGAGTCAGATGGTAGAAAATTAGAGCAACAATTACTGACTGGTAAAAAAGGAATTAGATTCCTTGCCAAGCTATCTGTTTTACAATCAGATTACGATGATATATATATGAATCTAGGCAAAGATTTTAATTACTTAGAAGACTTAATGAATTTTTATTATGGTTCAAACAAAGAGGATAACAAAGTTAAACCATCAATAAAAAGGCTTTTTATTGAGAAGAACTCTACTTATGAAATTAAGCCTCACTATGTGGGTTTAATAAATTTCCTATCAAGAACTCAGCATATCACGGTTGACAATATTGCACCGTTCATTTATCTAGCCCAAGACGCAATTGGATTAAAAGCTGGTGATGAAAAGCAACGAGCTATTAGGAAAAATTTGATTAGTGGTAATGAAAAAGAGATTATCTCTATGTTGCAAAGCGAACCAAATTCTGAGCATCTAATTGATGCCATTATTGAAGAAGTTAAGCGTTCTACAAGAAGAGATTTGCCATCGGTTATCAAAGCATCTATTCAATTAATTAATCATATTAAAGATAAGAGAATAGAACTGGCAAATGTAATTTCTTATCAATTAAAAACGATAGACCTTGCTAACATTCGTTTTTGGCAAGTTGAGCAACAAAACGTGCTTACAGTATATCAACTGTCTGAAAATAAAAATGGTATAGAAAATGCACTGGTTTTTATCTTAGATGAGCTCTTTTCAAGGAGTGATAACTGGAAAAAGCCACAAGGTAAAGAAATGTCATCAGAGGATTTTGTAGCTGACATTGTAAATGTTCTGGGGTTACTTCTTTCCGCTTCTAATAAATTGCCATCTAACATTAAAGAGAAAGTAAAGTCACTCTTAGCATTGGAACATCCTGACTATGCGTTCTTCCCTTTTGAGAGTATTCACAGTCTATACCAAGACCATAAAGAACTTTACAATGAATATTTTAATTTGTCATTCTTTAATCAATTAATAGCTGATATGGAAGATGCTGATAAACATCAATTATTCCAAGATATTGCTACATTTTTAGAAATCGCTCCTGTGATTAGAGTCAACTACCCTGTTGAGTTTGTTGAGTCGATTCCTCAAGTTATTGCTCATACTCCAGCTAGTAAGGTGGTTGAAATATTAAGATTGTTATTTCCAATTATTGGCGATATTAAAGAGCAATCCGGCTCTAACATTGTAGGAGCTATTACAGACTTTGAGTTTGAAGATGAAAAAGAAGTGTTGGAAGTAGTTCAATTAATACAAAAAATTCCTTTTAGCCTTAGCACGAATGATGACTTTACAACAAAATTTGATACGTTTGTTTTGAGTCATTTGAATCAAGAAAATGATGAAAAATTAGATGTACTCATCAAATTAATGGAACAAGTCATAGAAAGGGAAGAGACAGACTTCAGTATATTCAATGAAATATTTAACTATGTTGTAGAAAATGTAATGGAGCAGTCTTATATTGATAAGATTTTAGAAAGGGTAAATGGTTACTTTACTAAAGAGCAAAGAACGAAGTTATTCAACAAAATAAATCCTGCAATTATTAGTAACACTTATAATGCCTCCTTATTTGATAGAGTTTATGCTCTTTTTGCATTACTTTGCAAAGATGAAGCAAATCATTCTTTTATTGAAAAGCCTATGCAACAAGGAATATCTACCTTTCAAAACCATCAATGGAACCAAAAACAAAGTTGGGCAAGTGATTTTGTGAAATTATTCTCCGCAGTCGGTCACTGCTTAAGTGAGTCTGTAGTAACTAATTTTATTAATGGTTTAAATAATAATGTTTCAAACCAAGGTCGTCATGATTTGGTTATCAAAGCATATATGCATATTGGTCAAAATGCACCTGAATCAAAAGTAGTATCGATGATAGAATATGTCATGAACCAAGCCAATAGCGATGCTACTAAATTAGATGGATTTGAGTTCCTATCAACATCAACTAAATTCATAACCAAACAAAATGAGAATTTACAACAGTATGCTAACTTTTTAGTGGATAATCTTTCTGTAAAGGTAGGTAGTTTTTTAAGTGAACTTTTCGAGAAATTTAGGACCATTTCGAAAGACAATACAATTAACCTTGTTAAGAACATTGCGGGTTTAACAAATGAACAACGAGAAGCTAATAAGAGCGTTATTAATAGTGTTATAGAGAGGTTCTTTCAAGCATTAAACGCTGATAACAAAAAGGCTGTTTTCTATGAATTGCTTCGTAATCTTGAAGTGAATATTGTTCATGATTTATTACTTAATGCAATAGAAAGAGATATAGTAATATCTTTGTTGGACGATGTTATTAGGTCAAATGTTGATGATGGTAATGAGTATAAAGGGAAGCTATTAAGGGTTGCTGCTCCGTATCATTCTCAATTAGATAAGGCGGTTATGACTAACTTAATTGTTGATATTTTACGAAACACAGATGATGATTTTATTATCGAAATGTGTGACATCCTTCTTACTCACTATAACAGCTTCAGATTCGGACGTGAAAAGAAACATATAGCATCTCAAATCATTCCTACTTTTAGAAATGTAAATATAGAAGCAAAAGAAAAAGTGTTAGAGATTGCTAAATTCTATTATTTAGAAAAGGAATTTGAACAAGCGATTAAGGATAAGCTATTGTCGCAGGATGAAGAAGCTATAGTCTTTAAAAAATTTGGCTTTAGAAAAAATAGATTTGTTAAACCAATTTTATAAATTTGTTTATAAGCGGTATACCTATTATGTGAAAATTATTGTTATCAATTGTAAGTCCGATATGTAAAGAAAAAATAAAATAACAATTCATTTAACAAACTAAAGTGCTTGGGATTATTTTATAATCCAAGCACTTTTTATTTGCGTTTTAGTAAGGCTGCTTTCTAAAAGATTCTTGTTTTCTATAAAGATAAAAGGTATCAATGTAAGCCCCCATTCAAACAACGCATATAAATACGCAGCGCCTCCTGGTACGATACATGTATTAAATAAAGGAGGTGCTTTTCTTATGCCCCAACAAAAATTAGCGATCGTCCCCGTTACACTGCACG
>NZ_JAJAFR010000039.1 GCF_020734105.1 Alkalihalobacillus deserti | reverse complement strand
GGACTGTGGCAGCAGTTGGTGGAGCTGCTATTGGTACTATGGCAAAAGTGGATATGGGAAAGCTATTATTTGAAAGAACAATTACAGGTGTTATTGAAGGGAATAGCATACCTCAGGTGTTTATTCCTAAACTGATACATTTATTTAAAATGGGTAAATTCCCATTTGATAAACTCATACAATTTTATCATTTTGATGATATTAATTCTGCAGTACGTGATATGGAAGCTGGGAAAGTCATTAAACCTGTGATTAGATTTTAACCTGATGCTTCAAATGAATAGCAATTGTTTTACTTAGTGGATCTAGTTATTTTATTTTCACAATAATGACGTGGAGGGACAATATATGAAACTATTGCTACAAAATTTCACAAAACAATTCATTAACGGTCAATGGAAAGAAGGGGGAAGTTTAGGTACCATCCAAAACTATAATCCGTATTCTGGGGAAGAACTATTGACCATTCAAGCTGCAAATAATGATGATTTAAATGAAGCGTATACAGCAGCTGAACAAGCTCAGCCAATCTGGGAGACCATGCCTTTAGGTGAGAAGCAACAGCTATTTGAACGTTTAGTGAAAGTGCTAGAAGAAAAAAGAGAAGAGATTATTCAATGGCTTGTTCAAGAATCTGGAAGCACGCATATTAAAGCAACGGTTGAGTTTGAAGCTTCCGTTACCATGGTAAAAGAATCTGCGAGTTTTTTGACGCGCATCACTGGACAAATTTTACCTTCTTATGTACCGAATAAAGAACATCGCGTTTATCGAACAGCAAAAGGAGTAATCGGTGTGATTGGCCCTTGGAATTTCCCATTCCTTTTAACTATGAGGTCAATAGCTCCTGCCATTGCTACTGGTAATAGTGTTGTGATTAAGCCTGCTTCTGATACGCCCGTTACCTCGGGATTATTGTTTGGTGAAATATTTGAACAAGCTGGTTTTCCAGCAGGTCTAGTAAACGTCATTGTAGGCCGTGGCTCTGAAATCGGGGATGCATTTGTCACCCATCCTATACCATGTATGATTTCATTTACAGGATCGACTGAAGTAGGTCGCCGCATCGGAGAATTGGCAGGCAAAAATTTAAAGGAAGTTGCCCTTGAACTAGGTGGTAACAATGTGATGGTCGTTTTAAAAGATGCAAATATCGAACGTGCAGCAAAAGCAGCTGCTTTCGGTAAATTTTTGCACCAAGGTCAAATTTGCATGGCGTTAAATCGGATCATTGTGGATCAAGCTATTCACGATGAATTTGTTGAAAAATTTACGAAAATCGTGGGAACGCTTCAAACAGGTGATCCTGCTAATCCATCGACATTCGTTGGTCCCCTTATTAACAAACAACAGGTGGAAGGAATTCAACAAGACATTCAAGATAGTGTTGCACGGGGTGCGACGATTCATCTTGAGGGAATAGTTGACAGTTGTTTAATGCAGCCAGTGATTTTAACTAATGTCACAAACGACATGCCGATTGCTAAAAACGAAATTTTTGGTCCAGTTGCTCCTATTATTAAAGCAAAGGATGAAGAAGAAGCCATTAAAATTGCCAACGATTCACCTTATGGTTTAAGTGGCTCCGTCTTTACAGAAGATCTTCATCACGGTGTAGAGGTTGCTAAAAAAATCAAAACAGGTATGATTCACATCAATGATCAATCTGTGAACTCTGAACCACATGTCCCATTTGGAGGCGAAAAAGCATCCGGTATTGGGCGCTTCAACGGTGAATGGGCGATTGATAAGTTTACAACCGTAAAATGGATTAGCGTACAAAATGGTTATCGTGAATATCCCGTTTAAAACAGAGTGGGACAACTAATTAAGTCATTGATATTGTCTGAAATTTTTAAAAGAAAAGATGTTTAATAGCATTAAGATTCTGCGCAGTAGATGATCGAGTCATTTTTATGATTGAATAAAACACTAGTTTCAGTTAGCGAATTAAGACTACTGAAGCTAGTGTTTTCTTAGTTGAAAACAGTAGCATTTTACTTATCTAGAATTCCATCAAAACGAGGTATCGATTTAGGCTCTTTATCTTAATATCGATTGAAACTCTACAATGTGTTTTCATAGCATATTGGATTTTCTTCTTTAATAAAAGAACACCTTTCACTTTTGGTTGGAGTTTTTTAAAATGTAATTTCTTATTCTGTGTTTCCACTTGAAAGTAGCATTGTCGCAGTCTCATTTCTCAGAACTATATTAAAGTCCAAGACCGTGATAATAAACTAGAACCGTAAGCATTATCCTTTGTAAATGGACTATTTTAGACATAAAATAGTTAAGTAAAAAAAATACTTTTTTCCACAATAGTGGTAAAACAATGACGCTAACATCCTCTACAAGCAAATGTTGTTAATTTATTACGTACTGAAATGGCGACTAAAAGGAGTGTTGCCAGCACCATAACTACCTCTTAATTAGCCTTCTTCGTACTTTAGAAGGTTAGGGGAGAGCTAGAAAAAGAATTAGCTAAGTTAATAAAAGAGTAGACACAATATGAAAAATGCACTTCAGTAAAAGAAATAAATAGGCTTAATGAATTGCAAAAATGCTTGGATACTTGTTAGAGAGTCCCTTGTTTCATGGATCTAGCTAAGAAACTAAAAGGTCTTCTTACACTACGATTGGTCCAAAAGCGAAGATTTAGGGATAGGTATGATGAATTTAAAAGCAATTTCCTTTTATTACGATTAATCGCATCAGATTAGTTACTTTAGTTCATTTCGATATAAAGATTGTATTTTGAATCTTGTTAAATACTTTTTTAAGTCTTTTTTTACCTTTTATTAGAATATATTATTCCAAAATGGAATTAAGTAAAGTATAATAACACATAGAGAGGATGTGATTTAATGAAAGTAAAATCGCTCAATATTAAACTATTAGCTCAATTATTTTTGACTTTTCTCAAGATTGGACCAGTTACATTTGGTGGGGGTTATGCGATGATTCCCCTTATTGAAAAAGAGGTAGTTGAGAAGCGTAATTGGGTCAAGACTAAAGATGTTACAGATATCTTTGCTCTTGCTGAATCGGTACCTGGCGCGATAGCGATAAATTCGGCAACATTCATTGGTTATCGCGTAGCTGGGGTGGCGGGGGCTATTGTAGCTATGGCTGGAATACTGTTACCGACGTTTTTCATTGTAGTGCTATTAAGCATATTTTTCTTAAAGGTTCAAGATAACCCCAAAGTAGAGGCCGCTTTTGAAGCTATTCGCGCCACCATTGTAGCTTTAATTACTTATGCGGCTATTAAGATAGGAAAAACAGCAGTTATTGACAAGACTGCGATTGTTTTAATTGCAGTTACTGTAGCTGTGATGTACTTTTTCCACATTCACCCTGTCTTGTTAATCATGGGTGGCGGTTTAGCGGGAATTGGTATTATCGGTATGAAAAAGAAGCTAGGTATGAAGGTTAAAATAGACAAAGAAGAAAAGGTGAAGATTAATAACAAAGATTATTATATGGGTGCAGGTATCTAGAAAAGGAGGAACTAAGTAATGTTATGGGATCTGTTTTTAACTTTTTTTATGATCGGTTTTGTTTCTTTTGGCGGAGGATATGCGATGATTCCCCTTATTCAGGAGGAGGTTGTTACAAGACACCAATGGATGTCGGTTCAAGATTTTACGGATGTTATTGCGGTTGCAGGAATGTCGCCAGGTCCAATAGCAACTAACAGTGCTATTTTTATTGGTTATGAACAAATGGGGATTAGCGGAGCGATTTTCTCCGTTCTAGGCATGATTTTACCGTCTCTGATGATTATTTTAGCCATTGGTTCTGTTTTTTATAAAATCCAGAAGAGCGTTATGATGAAATCGGCTTTTTATGGACTGCGTTCTATTATTACAGGATTAATTATATATGCTGCTGTAATGTTTGCCATTAATAACGGATTGGTTTCCTCGATATCCTGGCATTCGGTTAGTCTGTTGTTGATTTTTGTCTTATCTTTACTTGCCTTAATTCGGTACCGAATTCATCCGGTTTATGTCATACTGTTATCAGGAATAGTGGGTGCAGCCATCTACGGATAATGGATGATAGGAAGTGTAAAATGGTGCCAAACGATTACATTAACGGACGGAAAGCGAAAGAAGTCTATGAATTGATCCGACGTCACGGTGAAATTTCTAAATTGGATTTAAAAAAATTTAGCGGATTGACGGTTAGTACTTTGACCAGACTACTTGATGAATTGACTGAACAAGATTTAATTCTGGAGGTTGGACTAGGAGAATCAAGAGGTGGTCGCCGTCCAATTCTTTATCGAACAAATCCTAAGTTTTCCTATGTATTTGGACTCGATATCTCTCGTACCAATTCAAAGCTGGTACTTTGTGATTTACATTTAACCAAACTAGATACTCATGTTTGGAAAATGGACGATACAATGACGCCGAACAAACTGATTCAGGAAATGGTAGAAAAAATCAAGGAAATGCTTATTAAACATGGAATTGATGTGAATTCTGTCTTGGGTATGGGCATCGGCGCAGTAGGCCCTTTAGATCGTAAAAGCGGAAAAATTTTGAACCCCAAAAATTTCCCCTCCCCAGGTTGGGAAGAAGTTGATATTTGCAGTATTGCTGAAGAAAAATTAGGCTTTTATGTGACACTCGACAATGGGGCTAACGCCGCAATATTGGGTGAATACTGGTCAGAGGTCGGTGAACAAGTCGAACATTTACTTTACCTACATGTGGGGGTAGGTATTCGTTCAAGTATGATTGTAGGCGGACAATTAGTCTACGGAGCTGTGGATATGGAAGGTTCTGTTGGACAAATGATTATTCAGTGCGATGGACCCACACCGCGTCATACGACTGGGAATTATGGAAGCTGGGAGTCTTTTGTTTCAACTTATGCTTTAGAACAAATGGTGAAAACAGCTCTAAAAATGGGAAGAACTTCAGTACTAAACCAATATACGGATTGTGTAGAACTTATCAAATATCCTTTGATTGACCAAGCATTAAGAGAAGACGACCATTTAGTTAAAGAAATTTTTAATCAAGTAGCTTGCTATTTCGGAATTGGACTAGCCAATTTGTTGAATATTTCACATCCTCAAAAAGTGATTTTAGGAGGACCACTTATTTCAGGTAATAATCTTTTTTACGAGCAGGCTATTGAAGTTGCACTGAAAAAGACATACTATGCTCCCACCTATAAGGTCGAGTTTGAAATAAGTAGATTAGGTGATGATGCAGTAGCTATCGGAGCAGCTGCAAAAGTAGTTAAACAACTGACAGATTAATCCGGTTCAAACTCTTTGTATGTGAAGGGTGTATGATACTCGAAAAGTTCCTTACCTTAGTTTTATGGAATGAAGACGATAGAAAGGGACTTGATGATTTATTCTTGCAAAATAAGCTACCAGTAATAAAAAGATTATTTTAATTGCTTTGTGTAGTGATATTAAAGTTGTTCAAATGAGAATAAAGTTATTTAAAATCATAATAAAGTCGTTTAATTTACGAACTGTGTAGTAAATTTTTTTTGACAGTCACTTTACTTTTGACGAGGACAAAGTTCACCAAAACCTTCTCTATGACATATTTTAAGTTAACCGAATTGAAGGAGGTTTGCTTGTGAACCCTTATTATAGATATCCACCACCTATTAGACCCTTCATATACCCACCGCCTTACTGGTTTTATCCGCCTTATTGGGGACTTCCACCGGTGCCCCCGTTGTGGCCACCACCATTTCCAATTATTCTTTAATTATTGAAGTCCTTTCATTGGTTATTTTTTTAAAATCGCTTTCTATCTCACAGTATTCCTCTTAATTGCACTACTTTTAAATAACTTTATCTTCAAACGGGAACATATCAGAAATGTTGTTACATGGGTTTCAGCCCTTGATTTTAAACCATTTTATTATCGCTGGACATTGGTGACTTTTGGGTTCTTGCACTATTAATAAGCTAGCTATGCTGAATAACTTCTATGAATGTAAGTAACATGTTTAGTGATATTTGCTTCAATTTGAACACTAAAGTACCTTCCGAAATTTTCAATGAAAATGAATTTGACTTAGAAATCATGGGTGTAAGGAAGCGTTGGTTCCATATGGAAGGGCCATCGCTCAACGGATAAAAGGACCCTGCCGAAAAATTAAATCCGGAACGTATCAACACGATCAAAACGACGAATGAAACGATTAAAGAGCGCGTAATGGAGATCACAAACGGAGTAGGAACGCATGTATACTTAGATTGCCTTGATCAGATAATGTTTTCCGTGTTAGTTGGGGAGGAGTAATGGACCGTGAAGAGGAGGCGGAATCCGATACTCGGTATTACGGCGGTTATGGCATTCCTAGGAGAAGGTTTCGGCGTTTTCAACGATTTGGATGGGAGTTTTTTTAATGCACCAGTACATACAGATGTCAGAAAGAGATAGACAAATCTAGTAAAAAAAAGAGGTTGAAACAAAACATTTCAACCTCTATTACATTTTAAATTATTCTGCATCCATAAATGGATATGCAATTTCTGTAGTTGGAGCAAAGTTTTCTTTGATAATACGAGGACTTGTCCAACGAATCATGTTAAATACAGAACCTGCTTTATCGTTTGTACCAGAACCACGAGAACCGCCAAATGGTTGTTGATTAATCACCGCACCAGTTGGTTTATCATTGATATAGAAGTTTCCAGCTGCACCAGATAAGCGGCGTTCTAAGTGCATAATTGCTTGACGATCTTGTGCAAAGATCGCGCCTGTTAATGCATACATAGACGCTGTATCTACTGCAGTCAATGTTTCTTCTAATTTATCATTTTCATATACATAAATCGTTAATACTGGTCCAAAAATTTCTTCTACCATTGTTTTGAAGTTTGGATTTGTTGTCACAATGATTGTCGGTTGAACGAAGTATCCAACAGAATCATCATAAGTACCACCAGCAATAATTTCTGCTTCTTCAGAAGCTGCAGCATAGTCGATATAGCTTGTGATTGAATCAAAAGCTGCTTTATCAATTACCGCACCCATGAAGTTTGTAAAGTCTTGGATATCCCCTACTTTAAGCTTAGCAGTTTCTTCCACTACACCAGCTTTCACTTCTTCCCGCATGCTTGCAGGGATGTAAGCACGAGAGGCTGCTGAACATTTTTGACCTTGGTATTCAAACGCACCACGAACAAGACCAGCTACTACTTTGTCTGCTTGTGCAGTTTCGTGAGCAAATACAAAGTCTTTTCCACCAGTTTCCCCAACCAAGCGAGGATATGATTTATAGTTTGTAATGTTTTCTCCTACTGTTTGCCAAATTGTTTGGAACGTACTTGTTGATCCAGTGAAATGGAATCCAGACATACGAGGGTCTGTTAATACTACTTCCGATACTTGTGAACCGCGAGAAGGTACGAAGTTGATTACGCCTTTTGGTAATCCTGCTTCTTCTAAAATACGCATAAAGTAGTAGTTTGATAGTAAAGCAGTTGTTGCTGGTTTCCAAACGACTACGTTCCCCATCATCGCAGGAGCTGATGGTAAGTTCCCACCAATTGCTGTGAAGTTAAATGGAGAAATTGCCAATACAAAACCATCTAATGGACGGTATTCTAAACGATTCCAAATATTCTTCACACTCTCCGGTTGAATTTGATAAATTTGATTAGCATAATCAACGCCAAAACGTAAGAAATCTGCTAATTCTTGTGCAGCATCAATTTCAGTTTGAATAGCTGTTTTGGATTGTCCTAACATCGTAGCAGCATTCATTACGTCACGGTATGGACCAGAGATTAAATCAGCAGCTTTTAAGAAAATGGATGCACGGTGTTCCCATGGCATATTTGCCCATGATTCTTTTGCAGCCATTGCCGCTTCTACAGCATCACGCAACTCTTTTTCTCCAGCTTGCGAAAAGTTTGCCAAAACATGTTGATGATCATGTGGCATAACCACCTGCTTCACTGTATCTGTCTTAATATTTTCTCCATTAATAATTACAGGGATATCGACTACGATATCAGATTGGCGTTTTAATTCTGCCTTTAATGTTTCCTTTTCTTTTGTACCTGGAGCATATGTATTGCCAGGCTCATTTTTAGGTGTTGGGATTTTGAAAATTCCGTTACTCATTCTTTCACATTCCTTCCTGTGTGGTTTATCTTGTATACACTTATAAACAATGCAATATTTGTGCCAAGAAGTAAAAAAGGCATAATTTCTCTAAAGTCTTTTTAAAACACCTTTTCATCAAAATTACTGAAATGTGTTTTTGTATAATTAGTTTACAAAAGTGTTCACCTTTTACACTTTTGTATATAAACAATTGTCAAAAAAACAGTTTCGTTCCCCGCTTTTTAAACTTATTGAAAAAAATTTATTCGACTGGTCGTAATAACTTACTTTAGGATATTAACTTCTCAGTGATCTATGCTCGATAACCTCAGCTGATCTTTCTCTATACGATAGATAGTGACGGGTAAAAATCCCATACACTAGCTCAATTGCTTCTAAATGAAATAAAGGTCTAATTATATATTCTAAAAAACGTTTATCTAGCCATTTTCCTAATTTTGTTCTGCTCAAGAGGCATGTTTTTACCATCCCTGTTGTAGGAAAAAGAGGAGGATGAGTTGTGGCTTAACCAAAAAGACTATTGAACAGGCGGAGATTCCAAAAGTAGTTAAATCAGCTCAAAGAGAACAAATTAATCACGAACAAAAAAGAGAACATGAGCAACAACAGCAAGTCCAAAAGTGTTTAGTCCTGGTGGAGGAATATCTATTAAGATTGGCAATCTAGTTGCCTAGGGCTAAGGGAGGCAAAATTATCTAAGGTGGGGGTCCAATGCTTAATAGGAAAAGGAAAGACGTCTCTAGAAGAATTCGTTCAGATAAAAAACGTGATATTAAAATCTCTGTTACCAAGGAAGAAAAAAGTTTTATCATTATGGCTTCTATTGAGAGGGAAGAATCTGAAACTGATTATTGCACCCAGCTTTTAAAATCAGCTTTAGCTAGAAATACGGTGTTTGATGAAGTGGAATATCAAAATCTTGAAGATACGGTCCACGTGAAAGTGAACGCTTTTCTAGAAGGACAAATTGCTTATTATGCAGCCTTATGGGGGTGGGGAAGTATGAGAAAGGTAGCGCATCGAATTTTTATGCAGTCATTAAGACTGGAGAGAGGGGGAATTATCTTTGAGGGCATATAGTGAACGTAATCTTATTGGCCAAGAGTTAAATGCGTCCAGCTTTTATGACACGAATATTCGTACCGATGAATACAGATTGCGGTTAATGCTCCCACGTGATATTTATTTTAGAGCCCAGGTGTTATGTGATTATTAGTCCGACTACCGAAGACCTAACTTAAATTTCAGGCTATCAGCATGATCATCGGCGTGGTAAACCGCAATATATTAATAAATTTTTTGCGTAATTACAGCATCATTCGTGTGTTCCGTATGGTTGACAGGATCCTTTATCTGTACCGATCGAATCAATTCATGTAACCCTACTTTTTCACTAAATTCTTTGACGAGTAATAAGCCCGAATCAGAGGTCAAGTCGCCTCCATTAAAAGCAACCTTGATTCGTAAATTGAAATGCATCGTTGTATCCTTTATTCTACACATAGAAAGAGCCCAGCCTTTGGTTTTGTCACTTTAACTCTACCAAAGGCTGGGCTCTTTTTCACGTCATCACCCTTTGGGTGATGACGTGTTTTTTGATCAATCCCTGTCTGAGTGGATTTCCACTAGATTTGTCATGCAACTATGAATATTTCAAGTGAATATTATCTAATATTTTACTAGCTCATGCAGCCTTAGTGTTTATTGTTCACTTTTATAGAAAAATAAATCCTACTTCCCAAATGTTTCTTTTAGTTCTTATTAACTGATATGCTTCTTCTCTTGCTCACTTTTTGGCCACGCTTCTATACCTTTTAAACCTTCAATATCATCAGCATAGAAGACAGGGTCCTGACCTGCTTTACGTTGTTGCATGTAATTGTCCAATGCTTTAAAAGCAATTCGTCCAAGTATTCCAATGGCGATAAGGTTAGTTAATGCCATAAATGCCATTGCAAGATCTGCAAGATCCCAAACAATCTGTAAGCTTGCAACAGAACCAAATACAATCATACCAAGTACCAGTAAACGATAAACTAATAGTGCTGTTTTACTGGAATTAATAAACCCAATATTTGCTTCTCCATAGTAGTAGCTTCCAATGATAGAGCTAAAGGCAAATGTTAAGATCGCAAAGGATAAGAATATTCCAGCCCAAGAACCGAAATGTTCTCCCATAGCGGCTTGCGTTAGTGCAATTCCCTCTAAACCAGAACCGTAAGAATCAGATAATAAAATGATAAACGCAGTCGCTGAACATACTAATATAGTATCAAAGAATACACCTAATGCCTGGACAAAACCTTGCTTTACTGGATGGGACACGGATGCAGTTGCAGCTGCGACTGGCGCACTACCTATACCTGCTTCGTTAGAGAATAACCCACGTTTTACCCCCATCATGATGACAGTGCCGATTCCACCACCAACAGCTTGCTCAAGTCCAAAAGCACTTTTTACAATTAAACCTATAACAGCTGGAATTTCTGTAATGTTTGTAATTGAAACATACAAAGCTAAAAAAATATAAAAGAACGCCATGATTGGTACGATTACAGATGAGAAATTTGCAATGCGTTTAACTCCACCGAAAATAATGATGGCTGCTAATATGGCTAATACTATTCCTACTACTGCTCCATTAATTCCGAACGAAGAATTGAATGCTTCAGCAATCGTATTACTCTGTACTGCATTAAAAGTTAAACCAAAGGATGCTATAATCGTAACTGCAAAAATAGTACTCATCCATTTCTTCCCTAATTGTTTTTTCATATAATAACCAGGTCCGCCCTTGAATCCTACTTTATCAGGCACCTTATAAATTTGCGCTAAAGTACTTTCGATGAAAGCGCTTGCTCCGCCAAGCACGGCAACAACCCACATCCAGAAAACCGCACCAGGTCCACCTAAAGCAATGGCCATCGCAACTCCGGCAACGTTCCCTGTTCCAATACGAGTTGCAGCACCAATAAAGAATGCTTGAAGTGAAGAAATTTGTTTTTCGCCTTTCTGTGTAATAGTATTTTTATCCTTTAAAATACGGAACATTTCGCCAATATAACGTATTTGAACAAATTTACTTCCAATCGTAAAATAAAGTCCTAAACCTATTAATAAAGCAATTAAAATATACCCCCATAAAAGTATATTGGCTTGTCCAACTAGATTATTTAAGAAATTCATACTTAGCCCCCAAATATATTATTCTAACAGTTTTTATTATCTGAAAATTTCAATACCTTGTTAATGTAATAAATGGTATAGGATTAAACAAATAGGACACTTCTTCCTAATAATTAAGACAATGGTTAACAATAAGAATCCCTTTAAAATCCATTTTTATTTATATGATATTACCTATAATTATAAAACTTTTCTATTATAGCTTAATTGATAGCTTAAGTTGGTTTATTACCATGGATATTCATTTATCTATTTTGAAAGATCGTTTAAAAAAAGCAGAGTACCTGAATTATTCATAGAATTTCTATAATAGGGTTAATACTTTACTTGCAATAATTGTGCCAAACATAATAAGTGTTGCTCTATAATTTTAACTGTAATACTAGACAAAAGTGTATTGAATAATGTCTAAACTATTTAGAAAGTTGACACAAATGAAAAAGGTGGGAACTAGTCGTTCTCACCTTGTCTATTCTTTTAAATTACGCTTTTTAAGTTTGTTATATAAAGTGGCCCTTGAGATACCCAATAACTTCGCTGCAGCTGCTTTATTTCCATACGTTATTTGTAATGCATATTGAATTTCATCTTCACTTTGACCGTTCAGTTTCTTTTGTTCCTCGAATTGGATATTTAATGAATGAGGATTATTTTCTTTCACAAAATTCTTAGGTAAATGGTGGGGCTTAATTACTTCGTTATCGCTTGCCAAAATGATAATGCGTTCGATAATATTACGAAGTTGCCGTACGTTTCCTTGCCATGGGTGTTGAAGAAAGGTATAAATAGTTTCTGGGTCGATTTCAGGAATTGGCATCTTGTATTTTACAGAGAATTCCTTTAAAAATAATTGGATCAACTCAGGAATGTCTTCGATGCGATCCTGTAACGGAGGTATAGAGATTGAAATAACATTTAAACGGTAATATAAATCCTCCCGAAAACTTCCGTCATCAATCATCTTTTCTAGATCTCGATTTATAGCAGCTATTATCCTCACATCAGTTGGAATTAGCTTCATTTCCACTAACACGATAGTAATTCTTTTCTTGTAATACACGTAATAACTTAACTTGTAATTCAAGTGGCATTTCTCGAACTTCCTCAAGGAAGATTGTACCTCCTTTTGCAGCATCAAATTTTCCTTTTTTCCCTCCTTTAACGGCACCGGTAAATGCTCCTTGTTCATACCCGAAAAGTTCGCTTTCAAATAACGCAGTAGGGATGGTACCACAGTTAATCGCAACAAAGGGGCGGTTAGATCGGTTTCCGGCATTGTGTATTCCTTCAGCAAACAACTCTTTCCCAACGCCACTGTCCCCGGTAATTAAAACCGCGGCATCTGTTTTGGCTACTTTATTTGCTAGATTAATAGCCTTTTTTAAAACAGGGCTTCTGCCTTTAACTTTGTTAAAAGGTGAAAGGTTCTGTTGGCTTTGAGCAGTGCTTTCTAAAACATGTAAATATGCAGTTGTTGAAGACAACTCATCATTTAATTTAACCATCTCCGTAATATCTTTTTCAATTGATATTCCTCCAACGACTTCTTTATCAACATAGACAGGAGATGTATTAATTAACACATGGACATTAGGGTGAGGCTGGTTGTATTTGTTTGTAACTCCTTGTTTTTCTTTTACTGTTGACATTAAAACAACAGCTATAGTTCATATATGACTTTGTTTCTTTTTTTAAAGGTGGTTGTAATATTTGACTTTATTGGGTAAAAACAAAGTGTAACAGCGTTTACAATATTGTCTGAAATGGAGATAATATTAAACATAAGTGTATGGGTAATTGGTTATTGTTTTTATAAATCCTTGAATAACCTTATAAAATTAATTGGCATGAATTTTGCATATAAAGGAGTATCGAGAAAACAATCTAGACTAAATACTGGAGGGATCAAAATGATTTTACATCAACCAATGAAATTCTTCTTTATGTTTCTTTCGCAAAGCAAAGCAATGAATGTTGCCGCAAAAAGGTGGGGGTTAAAAGTAGGAGCATCTCAAGTAGTAGCGGGACAAGACATTGAGAGTGCAATTGCTAAAGTGAACGAATTAAATAAACAAGGATTAGTGTGTACACTTGACCATTTAGGGGAGTTTGTAGACAGTAAGGAAGAAGCAATAGAAGCAACGGAATACTGTATTAAGACATTAAATGCTATGGCATCTTCTGGTGTTGACTGCAATCTATCGCTTAAAATGACACAGCTTGGTTTAGATATTAGCGAAGAGTTTTGTTTGGAAAATATGCGGCGTATTGTTGGTACTGCCAAACAGTATAACAATTTTGTGAGAATTGATATGGAGGATTACTCACACTGCCAGCAGACATTAGATATTTTGAAAGAGTTAAGAAAAGATTATGACAAAGTTGGAACGGTTATTCAAGCTTATCTAATTAGAGCTGAAGAAGATATTAGAAACCTAAAAGGCATTTCTCTAAGACTAGTAAAAGGTGCGTATAAAGAATCGCCTGAAGTAGCCTTTCAAGACAAAGCGAAAATCGATGGAAATTATTTCAACATCATCAAAGACCATTTACTAAGTGGAAGTTACACGGCAATCGCATCGCATGATCATCAAATTATTGAAAAAGTGATAACCTTTGTAAAAGAGAACCAAATCGATAACAGTCAATTTGAGTTTCAGATGCTTTACGGATTTCGGACAGATTTACAGGTAGAATTAGTGAAAAAAGGTTACACCGTGCGTGTCTATGTACCATTTGGACAGGATTGGTTTGGATATTTTATGAGACGTATGGCTGAACGTCCGCAAAATGTAGCATTTGCATTAAGAGGTTTACTTTCAAAGTAGACAACCAGAAATGCTTTTATTTGAGAATCGTTTTCTAGTAATCATTCGAGGTGAATAAAATGAGTCTGTCCATAAAAGAAGAAGACAAGTTAGAGGAAGTAAATCTACAGCATTCTAAAAATCCTAACCAATTAGAGTCAACACAAATAATTATTAAAGAAGCTTTGAATACATTAGGGTATCCGAGTGAAGTATTTGAACTGCTTAAACGACCACCTGCTAAAGCAGGTGGATTTGGACATAAAATGTCGTGAAGTCCTCTCCAAGTCCAAATGCTTTAAGCAAACTAAATTTTGACTAAACTCACTCTTCAATCGTGAATATGTCGTTCTTTTCTTCATTGAATTGGTTCGCAATATAATTTCTTATTGTTTCTTC
>NZ_JAJAFR010000038.1 GCF_020734105.1 Alkalihalobacillus deserti | reverse complement strand
AGCGGAAGACGAGATTCGAACTCGCGACCCCCACCTTGGCAAGGTGGTGTTCTACCACTGAACTACTTCCGCACTGGCTGGGCTAGCTGGATTCGAACCAACGCATGACGGAATCAAAATCCGTTGCCTTACCGCTTGGCGATAGCCCAACAAAGATTATGATGGGGCGACTGATGGGAATTGAACCCACGAATGCCGGAATCACAATCCGGTGCGTTAACCACTTCGCCACAATCGCCATAAATGGTGGAGGGGGACGGATTCGAACCGCCGAACCCGGAGGGAGCGGATTTACAGTCCGCCGCGTTTAGCCACTTCGCTACCCCTCCACATATTAATAAAAATACTTTCAATAAAATGGCGGTCCGGACGGGACTCGAACCCGCGACCTCCTGCGTGACAGGCAGGCATTCTAACCAACTGAACTACCGGACCATGGTATTGCGGGGGGCGGATTTGAACCACCGACCTTCGGGTTATGAGCCCGACGAGCTACCAGACTGCTCCACCCCGCGTCGTTTTAAAGTATTCAGATGATGCTTTTTCAATGAAGAAGACATTTTCCTCTTCTAGTATTTCATAGAAGTTAAAGCGTCAATGTTACTCGAAGCATATTCAATGATACTATGCTCGTTGCTCCACCCCGCGTATTTTTTAATTACTATAAACTATAATGGAGGAGGAAGAGGGATTCGAACCCCCGCGCGGTTTGACCCGCCTGTCGGTTTTCAAGACCGATCCCTTCAGCCAGACTTGGGTATTCCTCCGAAGACTTAAATATTGGTGGAGCCTAGCGGGATCGAACCGCTGACCTCCTGCGTGCAAGGCAGGCGCTCTCCCAGCTGAGCTAAGGCCCCAATATAAATTATCGCCTGGCAACGTCCTACTCCCTCGACCGACTAGAGAACTACGTTACGTCACTCATTTATCAGCAACAAAACCCATTATATCACACAAGTTAATTCCGCGCAACAATCTTTTTAAAAACGTTTTAATTGCTCGTAATATCCTTTTGTCATCATTTGGTGACAAATAATAATATAACACATAAATTAATTCTGGCGCAACTATTTTTTTGAAATTAGTTTTTAGTCAGCTTTAATAAGTTATCATAACTTCTTTTAGATAACAACAATAAATTATAAGTTAGCTAGCCTTCTTCCAGATATATAATAAGGAAGATATTCAGTTCTTCTATTATCAAGAAATAACCGTATTTGTACCCGATGACGAAAATAGATGAGGTAATAGCATTACATTTCCTTCCACAAAAGAAGCAGTCCTCTAGGAAGCCACTGCCGATGATTTCTCATAAACGTTACACTTTTGGGTATATACTAATCTATGAATCATGGATTTTATTTTGTACCCGTGTTTAAACTTATGGATTCAGGGAACAGACCTACTGTAATCAATTAAAAAGGAGCTGATTGTAAATGGAACACAATACAAATGACAGTAGAATTGGTAGCAAAGTTAAAGACCGTCTATCGAATATGTCATCCGAGAAAACAGAAGACATCTTATTTAATTTCCAAAACTTCAAAGCATATTTAGGTAAAAAAGTCGAAACGGCAGATAAATTGGGATTGAATGAAGAGCAGATGGCAAGAGCCGCTCAAAAGATAGGGGACTATCTTGCTTCACATGTAGAACCGAAAAATCGTGAAGAAAAACTTTTATACGAGCTATGGGAAGCTGGCAACAAAGACGAGCAGCATATGCTTTCTCATATGCTAGTAAAGCTGGTTCACAACGAAGACAAGTAAAAAATCAAAACAGGCTGGACCTTTATCATATAGGGTTCAGCCTTTTATATTCTATTTTAATAGTTTATTTTCGCAAGTGTCAACCTCAAAGGAGCACTCTTATTGATTAAATGCACCCGACGTTGCAGGTTATAAAACCGACATACTACTTAGATCCTATAGTCTAAATTTAGATTTAAGATAATGGTATACACCGTCTTCATCACAAGTAAAACTAGTTACATCATCAACTATTTCTTTAATGTGATCTGGTGCATTTTTCATGGCCACGGCATAACTAACAAATTGTAACATAGGCAAATCATTATCGCTATCACCAATCGCCAGAGTTTCACTCTCAGACAAATTAAACTGCTTTAACATCTGTTGAACTCCTGTTGCTTTGTTCACGTTTGCAACCATCACTTCAACGTTGTGATCAGAAGATGTAGAGGTAGTAAAGTTTATTTCTTGCTTTATTTGATCAAGTTCACTTTTCCATCTGTTGATATGTTCTTTCGTTCTAGCAAAGAAATAAAATTTTGAAAACTTAGAGCCCTCTATGTGATCCTTCCAAGCAATTTCTTCTTTGATCGCTTGTTTACGTGAAAGCCACTCATTAATTCCAACACTATCTGGCTTTGGATCTCTAATTTCATCTTCAACATAATATTTATCTTGTTTTAATGTTATTCGAGATGTTCCGTATGGGAAGAGCTCATAGTACACCTTGCCTTTTCTTGCTTTTTCAATAATGGTTTCCACTAATTCAAACGAAAGTGAATGTTCAAATACAACTTCTTTCCCTACGTATCCAGCCATACCATTCGAGGTAATGACCCCATCCACTTGAAATCCTTGAGGTACTATTCCTTCTATCTCACCAACAGCTCTACCTGTTGCTATAAAAACGAAAATTCCCTGATTTCGTAAGTCATCAATGATTTCTTTTGTATCAACACTTACTTTATTGTAATGATTTAATATCGTTCCATCCATGTCTAAGAAAATTGCCTTAGGTTTTAATACCACTGCTATTCACCCTTACTTTGTAAAAAGAATTTGTTTGGTAAGTATACACTGCGCTATTTCCACCCTCAATAAGGACTTCAATCAAACAGGAATGAGAGTCATTTCATCAACGCCAATAACAACTCGGAACATGTTAGATGACTAGTTGCCTAAATGCTAAGTAGTAAATAAGCTGTTACCTGACTGATTTACAGTTCTATGTTTTAATCTAAAACCAGCTGGTCCACTTAAGTAATCAGGGTACTAACCTATTATGATTAACACTAGGTTGTTGAAGATAAACACTTCACCCTGTATGCAAAATCAGTTGTGGATTAACTAACAACATTTAGGGTAAACAAGCAAGTAAAAGACGACTCAACTGGAAAGGAGATCGATGAATCCCAAAATGTTTTCAACCATTTTAGTTGCAGTAACCATTGTATTTATATTAGTAAATCTTTTTTCTTTCTTTATTAGGAAGTCTTATAGGAAAAGTTTTTTCCACTCCCCTCTATTTTTTCAACTTTTTTTCAACATGATCGGTATTGCATTTGGCTTTGCCTGTCTTTATTATCTACTGTCATTTAATAATGTAATTTTAAGAGTAGATTCACTAATGGGAGACCCAGCTGAAGAAACATTTTGGAACTTTCTTTATTTTAGTGGTGTGACCCTTTTGTCGATCGGTTACGGAGACTATGTTCCTGTTGGGAGTGCGAGGCTCTTTGCTGTTATTGAAGCGGCCATCGGCATTTTACTTCCGGTTGCTTACTTTTTAAAAGCAATGAGTAACAATGACGACAAAAATAGTAAGCATTGATTTACCATGACTAGGGCTAGAGGTTATAAAAATTGTTACGTCCCATACTTTTACTAGTTACTTTACTGTGGCGGTACCTGCCTATTCTCCCGCTTCCCCTTTTAAAAGAGTGCTTGTTTGCGAAATAGGAGAAATCATTAAGAAACCATAACACTAAAAAACGGAGACGAACGATTCAGCAACGCAGAAAAAAAGGCCTCTCATTAATGAAGCCACTGAAAAGGGGCGACTTTCACCTTTTTCAGTGGCCTCTAAGCAATGAACGGATTCTCATAGCAAGCTCGTAACGTGCGGAGCCATTGCTACTTAATCAAGGTACCTTAGTATTACTATTTTACCTCTTTAGCCAAACTGGCTTCAGGTGATGTTACCATATTATAGAAATCGACATATTGATCACGGTCTGCGCTTGCACGGTGAGCCATTGCGACACGAGGATGTTCATTGATTGTTCCAGAGATCATGTAAGGGATAATATAGCCCCACTCCCATTTTTGTCGCATTTCTAGCATATGCTTTTCAATAACGGCTAGAACCGGCTTTAGCTCATAGCTTGGTTTTTGGATGTGAGTAACAAGTAACTCTGTATTACAGTTACCAGCTGCGCGACCCATGCCATAAACAGAAGAATCAAGGAATGTAACTCCATTTCGCATCGCAGTTAATGTGTTCGCGAAAGCTAACTGCATATTGTTATGTGTATGAATTCCAAGCTGAATATTAGGGATCATCTCCTTGAACTTTTTCACTTGATGTTCAACATCTGCAGGATCCAAGCTTCCAAAAGAGTCAACGATATAAACAACATCTACAGGACTTTCTTTCACAAGTTCAAACGCTTCAATAAGTTGGTTTTCAGGTACACTTGATAGCGCCATAATGTTTAGTGATGTTTCATAGCCAAGATCATGAAACATTTGGACAAGCTCTAAACCTTTATCCACTTCACGAATATAGCATGCAACCCGAATCATATCTAACGCACTTTCCGCTCGTGGCAAAATGTCATCTGGATCTACTCGACCAATATCTACTAAAGCAGATAGCTTCGTGAACTTTTTCTCAGGGATAATTTCTTTTAAGAAGTTGTCATCGAGAAATCTCCACGGATTGGGCTCAGTTGCATTAAGAAGCTTTGGCGAATTTTTATACCCAATCTCCATGTATTCAACTCCAGCGCTGTTCAGACCATTATATAAGTCTTGAACAAATTCAACGCTGAAATCCCAATTGTTAATTAATCCCCCATCACGAATGGTGCAATCTATAATCCTACTAGTATGTTCCATGTTAATCCTCCTGTAATTCTGTTTTTTTTAGCAGTTTAAAAACCTTTAACACTTTTAAGCTTTTACGCTTTTATGCTTTTATGCTTTTATGTACTAAAATTCCTTATACAGTTTATACCATGATTTGCTCATAGCTGTCAATTCTTTTCGGTAATTCGATTGATTTAGTATCTCTCACTAGTAAAGTATAGTTCTATTATCAAGATTCTAGCAATATCTCATTTTCCATTGCTCCTATTTATTAAGTAGATTACTTGATGGAACCCTAAGTACGGGTTAAACTATAATTTGATTTTAAAAGATCGTAAATGACACAGTCAGAAATCGGGCTTTTGCTTTTTAGCCTCAGGGGGAATGAAGATGAACGCAAATAAGAACATCATTCAGGTTCAGGATTTACGCAAAGAATTCAAATCGTATTCAAGTCGTCCTGGTTTATCTGGAGCTTTTCGAGATTTATTTACGAGAAATTATAAAACGCTTGCGGCCGTTGATAATATTTCTTTGACGATCCAGCAAGGGGAAATGGTCGGATACATTGGTGAAAATGGGGCTGGAAAATCAACGACGATTAAAATGTTAACCGGAATCTTAACACCCACATCTGGATCGATTGTCGTAAATGGGATGGATCCCCATAAAGAACGAGAACAATTCGTCCGCACGATTGGAGTGGTTTTCGGACAACGCTCGCAGTTATGGTGGGATATTGCGGTTCAAGAGTCATTCCGGTTATTAAAAAAAGTATACCGTGTTTCGGATGAAGATTATAAAAATCATATGGGGCATGTGATTGAAACGTTAGAAATCGGTCCTTTACTAGATAAACCAGTCAGAAAGCTATCACTCGGGCAACGAATGCGTTGTGAATTAGCAGCTGCCCTTATCCATAACCCTCCCCTCCTCTTCTTAGATGAGCCGACGATTGGATTAGATGTCTTAGTAAAATTAAAAATTCGAAAGTTTTTAAAGGAAATTAATGAGCAATATAAAACAACCATTCTCCTGACAACGCATGACTTAACAGATATCGAAGCCCTTTGTGAACGCGTTGTTTTATTAGATGAAGGAAAAATTGTCTATGATGGCAAACTTAATCAACTTCAAGCAAATGCGGTTGATGGGAAACAAGTTGAATTTCAATTTTTGTCAGAGATATATGTGACTGATCTGCCTGCAACACCAAAGGTTCTTTGGGAACAAAAAGATGCAACGACGTGGCTTGCTAATATCAACGGGGATGAGCGGATTGTTTCTGAATTAATTAGTACAGTTGTTCAAAAGAACCCTATCAAAAATGTCCGGATTAATGAAATTTCGACAGAAGAGATTATTCGTAAGATTTACGAAGAAGGAATGGCCCTCTCATGAGTCAATATATCGAAATGATCAGGATTCGTTTTTTAATGATGCTCGCTTACCGGACGAACTATTATAGTGGAATTTTAATTTATAGCATTAACATTGGTGCCTATTATTTTTTATGGACAGCGATTTATGGTGGGAAAGAAGACATTCAAGGGTTATCGGTTCTGCAGATGACCACTTATATAGCAGTGGCTTGGATGGCGAGAGCGTTTTATTTTAACAATATTGACCGTGAAATTGCGATGGAAATCCAAGACGGCAAAGTGGCGATTGAAATGATTCGGCCTTACAACTACTTAGGAATGAAAACGATGCAAGGACTTGGAGAAGGTATATTCCGCTTATTGTTTTTTTCCGTTCCGGGCATGGTGATTGTGGCCTTGCTTTTTCCAATTAGCTTTTCTGCTAGTTTGATGACATGGGTGTTTTTCTTTGTCTCGCTCGTGTTTAGTTTTATTGTAAATACGCAAATCAATTTACTTACTGGAATGATGACGTTTTTCTTATTTAATAATTCTGGGTTAATTCGAGCTAAACGTGTTGTGATCGATTTGTTCTCAGGCCTATTACTACCAATCTCGTTTTATCCGCTTTGGGCGCAGTCGGTGATGATGTATTTACCGTTTCAAGCGATCAGCTATATTCCGAGTATGATTTTCACTGAAGGGTTCGTAGGAAGTGAGATTTATACAGCCGTGATGTTACAAGCATTTTGGGCGCTTCTTTTAATGATTCCGATTCAACTTTTATGGTCTTTAGCAAAAAAACAGTTAATTGTACAAGGAGGCTAATCATGTTTAACATTTCTATTTTCTTTCAATATGCCTCTCAATATTTAAAAACAAGATTAACGTATCGTGTCGATACGGTTGTTGAAATTCTTTCTGATTTGTTGTTTCAAGCCGTGAATCTAATTTTTATTTTAGTTGTCTTTGGCCATACAACCTTTTTAAGCGGTTGGAACCGTGAAGAAATCATTTTTATTTATGGTTTTTTCCTCGTTCCCTACGCCTTATTTACATCATTCTTTAACATTTGGGATTTTAATGAACGCTATATCGTTAAAGGAGAGATGGATCGTATCTTAACACGTCCAATTCACAGTCTTTTTCAAATTATCATGGAACGAATGGAGTTAGAATCCTTATTCGGCGTAATTACAGGGTTGGCTATTATGTATTATGCCGGCTCGAGCTTAGGGTTAACACCCGCTTGGTATGATGTCTTTATCTTTATCGCTATGGTGATTGGTGGGGCCTTTATTTATGCTGGTATTTTTATTGCACTTGCGAGTATTGGCTTCTGGTCAGATAGCCGAACAGATATTATGCCGATGATGTATAACATCGGCAATTATGGCCGATACCCAGTCGATATTTATCACAAGGTGATTCGCTTTGTTTTAACGTGGATCTTACCATTTGCCTTTGTTGGCGTGTATCCCGCTGCTTATTTTTTAAAAAGGGAAGAGTGGTATGTTTATGCTTTCTTAACACCTGTGATGGGAGTCGTCTTTTTATCGATCGCTGTTTTTCTATGGAATGCTGGTGTAAAGAAATATCGTGGGGCTGGAAATTAACCGTACGCCTTGAAGAAAGCCACCTCTTTTTATTTGCAGAGGTGGTTTTTAATTAAAATTCTTCTTTGCTATAATTTTAGATTTCATGAATTTGACTGTAGGAAAGCATCAACAAGCGCCTCGACCATTCACGTATCATAATAAAACGAGCACGGACTTCTTCAACTGTACCTCGATATTCCCCATTAATGATCACAAAATCGCCAACCACAAACTCACCCTTCTTTTACAAAAAAAAAAACACGCCTTTGAAGTAAATTATCCTTTTATAAAGGACATATTAAACATAGCGGGCTCTTTTTTTAAAATTATTAATTTTAATGTTTAACTTCGTATATTAAAGGGAATATAACTTTATAAGCATGATGATTGTTAAATTAGATTATAATAGATTTACAGACGACCGGCCCCAATATAAGCATTATTCCAGTATGAATTATTCATAGCAGAGACTGTTCTAGGGATGCTCTTACTTATTTTGATTGAATGCGTAATTCATGAATCCACTGAAATCGAATCCAGAAGGTGTGGTTCCACCCCATTGATAAGGGGTACCAATTTGCGCTTTAGCTGTTGAGATAATCCCATCAACACTAGTATTGTTTCTAGATTGGGTAGTTGAACTATTTAAACTTTTAGCGCTAGAGTTGCTTGAACTTCCAGAACCGTTTAATGCACGATTTGTTTGAGGGCCAGCAACTCCATCTACTGTAATCCCTGCATTACGTTGAAATTCACGTACAGCCCTTTGTGTTTGTAGTCCAAACACTCCATCGGCTGTTCCAGCATTTACTCCGTTAGCATTCAATGCAGATTGTAATGCACGAACACTAGAACCGCGACTTCCAAGACGTAATGCTTGATTGATGTTAATAGAAGGCGATAAAACTGACACTTACTGCGTTATTGTTAGTTAATGAAGATCTATATCTATTAGAAATGCCTAAAGCATTGAATGTCTGTGAACCAGCTATTCCATCAACTGTAATTCCTTTACTTCTTTGAAAGTCCCTAACTGCTTGTCTTGTTACTGAACCGAAGTATCCTGTAGAAGTTTGAAAGTCAAAATGCCCTGTTCTCCGCAGTACCTCTTGTAATTCCTGTACATCTCCATGCCTAAGTCCTTCCCGTAAAGTTTGATCTCCTAGTGCCGCTTCAGACACCGATGGTAAAACAAACAAAGCCCCTGCTAAAGCAACACTTATTACCAATTTATTCAAATTAATATCTCTCCTTATGACTGATTTGTTTAAGCTAGGCTCAGTCTACTGGAGAAATATGTATCGAACAATAGATTTTCCCATAATGTAATGTTAAATAATCAAACTGAAATTTTTGTAACATGATAGTAATTAAATACCCTCTTAAAGACCCATACACTTGTGGAAATTAACCAGCAACCAGATCTCTCGTACTGCAAATATTGATTTACACAGGTATGGTTATCAACAACAGAACTGTAGAGGAAGAGTAGCTTAATGGATTTAAGAGTTTAGAGTCAATCATTCTCACTATCCCATTTTTTATTAATAAGGATACGACTAAGTTTAGCTGGTCAGACGTTGCTTCTTAATTGCAGGATGTTTTTTAATACATTTAACAATGAGCATGGAACAGCTACTTACCACCTAACCTCTTCTAATTAATAACACTTCAGCTTCAGTAGTAAGAAATCCCTGAAATAACAAATACAAAGCCCAAATCATCCTAGAAGGTTTGGTTGGAGACAATTTACTTTATAGTCAAGTTAACGGTCTGCAAGGTCTAGCTGTTAGAAAACCACTTACATTTTCTAGTAAGGAACACCCTAATCAGTGTATAAGAAATTAAAACCCCGGTAGAAACTACTGAGGTTGCTGAAAAAGGTTGGTTTTCACCTTTTTTCAGTAGCTTCAAACTCCTCTACCGGGGTTAAACCTACACTATTAAAGATTTATATCTTACCTGTTATTTACTCGTACACGTTCAGGATACGTATGAGTATTTAATGAATTGTTGTTATAGAAATGACCATATAATTTATCTTCACGTTCTTGATCAGCTTCCACTAGTACAACAATATGACCTTTGTTTAGATGGTCTTCATACTCTTTAGCGTGTTCTTCTGGTATTCCTGCACCTGTAAGAGCCCCAACGAGTCCACCACCTCCTGCACCAATAGCTGCACCGGTCAATGCAGTCGCTAGTGGTCCAGCCGCTGCAAGAACACCAATTCCAGGAATAGCTAATAACCCGACTGAAGCAATGATTCCTGCAATACCACCGAGAACACCGCCTGTTCCAGCACCTATACCGAATCCTTTTCCTGCATTCTTACCTCGTCCACTATTTTTTTCAGTAACTTCACTTCCCGTTTCACTTTGGATATCTTTTACATCATCACTATCTTTTGCGAAAACTGAAATGTCTTCCTTTGTATAGCCAATAACATGAAGACCTTCAATTGCACGAATTGCTTCTTCTTGGTTTCTAAATACTCCACCGATAATTGTTTTTTTCATATGTATCCCTCCTCAAAAATTTGTTCACTAAACAGATTCCCAGTAAAACATGAAGGTAAACATAAAATTTTTTAGTAGAATACTTAAAAAAGCTATTAGTTGATTAAATCCCCTCACTCTCACTTCTGGAATGTCGGTGTAAAGAAATATCTAGGGCTGGAACTACGGAATTGACTTGTCCGACCCATAATGCTTTGGTATAGCTCCCCAATAATGAATGTTAAAAGACGATCCATTTTGTTTTAAGCTATGAACATATTTATTTAGTGTGGATTTTCCCGATATAAAATGATTAATTTTCAAGGAAAGTCCTCCTTCCATGGAACTCTTCGTAATTTGCCCTTTTTGGAAATGGCTAAGGAATTTAAAGGTGCTCATGTCACCAATTTCACTTAGTAATAGGAAGACTCCGAAAGTTTTCTTTGTCTCAACAACTAGTTTATCTCCTTACACTATATTTTAATTATTTATATAGTTTTTCGACTAGTGCGGCACCCCAAGTACAATCCGCCTTCTGCGGATTGTACGAAAAAGCTTTAAATGGAACTACTTAACTTTATGAGTAGCGGCTTTATTTTAAAGAAGACAGACTTATTAGTCCGAGGTCGGCTTTTTTATCTAAGCTTTAACCCTGGTTTTCCATGCATTTAAAAAGACCCTTTCCAACCAAATTTTCTTTAATTCAGTATCATAGTCGATTTGATGGATATCTATCAATTGCTTAAATTGAGTTATAACTTAATAACTTTAAGCCATCGGATTTACAATACTCTCCTGTAGCCGGTGCTCCAATCAGTTCTTCTAAATTTCCGTTCCAAGCTTAATAATGTTTTACTAAGCTTAGCGGTGCCTTTACACTAGGTCTATTTGTATGGGTTCCCCCACCGGTGGTTCTGGTGTGAAAATCAATATCTTGCAATTATCCTTAAAACTTGGGACATATTAATACTATAGCGATTATACATTGGGTTAATCCCAATATGGACCGGAATTATATAATAGATGAAAAATTACTTATCCATTCTTAAAAGGACGGGAGGAGAAATTAACATGAATAAACAAGTAAACCAAAAATCATTTTTGAGAACCATTATTTTAGCCTTGACATTCGGTGGGCTTCTCTTTCGATACGAAACTGGTGTCATAAACGGTGCCTTGCCTTTTATGTTCTGAATCGTTCGGTCTCAACTCATTCACTGAAGGTCTTGTTGCGAGTTCACTTCTTTTTGGGGATGCGCTCGGTGCAGTGTTCGGTGGTCGACTATCAGATTATAACGGACGCCGCAAAAACATTCTTTACCTTGCAGTATTGTTCTTTATGGTGCACTTGGATGTACCCTCGCTCCGAACGTTACTGTTATGGTTATCTTTCGTTTCTTGTCGGGACTTGCTGTAGGGCGCGCGTCCGTATCGGTTCCGACCTATTTAGCGAGAATGTCACCTGAGGAAGAGAATTTTAATGACGTTAAAAATTCTTCAAAGATAGTGGTGACCCTGTTTGTTTCATCAATCTGAGATCTGTAAATGCCGCAAATTCCTTATCTTTAAAATTAATTTTTCTGGTACTCTAATTGCATATCGAACTCATCTACGACAAAGTCAGGGACTTCATCTTCCTTTTTACACTCGATACAGATAAATGTGATGGTTTCTATTTCTTCTTCTAACCCAAACAGATCATCCGTTTCTTCTAACCATTCCAAGAATGGATCTTTCTTTTTATCCGGCTCGTCGTTTGATGCCATTGCTTCTCCTCCTATACTTTTTAAAACCCAAGATCTCCATACCTTCCATATAATGATACAGGTGTCCATAGTCAGCATGCCGTATCTCGGTCAAATCCATTTGCTCATGACAATATGGACATTCAAAAGGGTCTTTCTCAAATACTTAAATAGTCATAAGTGATGTATTCACTTGGAACCCATTCCTTATGACAATCTAGTGTTCCTTCAGTCACTAATGCATGGATACGAAGATTAAATTTAAGATCTCGTCCAAACGTATGAATAACTGTAATGACACCAACTTCCAATTGGCGCTTCTTACTTTTATGGAAGAAATAGTGCAAATCAATTCTTCTTGTTTTGATGACCAATCATCTGTGTACTTCTTCCCACAACTATGACAAAAACGACTCTTACACGTAAATCCAACAAATATTAGTTTCGGGTATCCTTTACAACCTAAACACTCATATTTTGCGAATCCCAGATCTTTCGTTCCACATCGAATCGCTTTTTCAACCGCTTCTTTCAAATCAGCTTGATAGGAGCGCGGAAACCGATCATGGTGCAGCTTCCAAAATCCATCAAAATGATCTTTCAGTATCTTTTTTTGACTACACCACTACTTTTCTTCCCCACGATGATCGCCCCCTACCAACTAGTTTATCGGATAGTTATCCACAAGACAAAAATCTATAGTTTCCTAAACAATAAAAAAGCCTAGTATTGACCACTACAGTCAATCATAGTCTTACTTCATTTAATTCAACCAGGAACAATAGATCCCCCTATCTTTTTAAAAATTGTGATAATTCTACTCCTAATGCACAAGAAATTTCATATAAATTATCAATAGAAATATTTCGTAAACCTCTCTCTACCTCACTAATATAGGTACTGTGGGAGACCTGCTAGGGCTCCCATAGTTTCTTGATATACATTTAATTTAGTTCTATGGTATCTTACATTATTACCAAATGCACCTATGCAAAAAATGGTGAAATGGTAGCGTCTAAACAACCAAAAATACCAATTTGCGAGGTGCATTTTCATGGAAATGCAGTTAGAACTGCTTCCTTACCATTATTCTCCTTAAAGGTTGTATCTTGCCCTAAATTAATGTCGCTAAATCCTTTAATATCAACAACTAAACTTGCTAAACCCTGAAAAATGTACAACATTGTGGTGAAACCTCTAGTTGCCAAAGTCTTAGTCTACTGTACCTCTTTGATAAGGTAACTTAATTTAGAGCGTTTTTTCATTTTATCAATGATTAAAGTCAACAGGGGTATAAATATTCCCATAATTATCGCATATGGAGGAAAATACGTACTGTCCCAATGAATCATATACGCAACATTAGGATAAACAACCGTTGAAAAAATGACTGCTAAAATTCCCATTGGAATAACGAGAAAACGATAGTTTCGAACCTCTAATAGTTGAGCTAACCCAACAACGCATGCGTAGAAATAAATGGAGGCTTTAAAAAAAATCGAGATAATCCACATTCCTGCCATAATGGCTTCAATCCTTTCCACGATCTCAAACACACTTACTGTTTTAGCAAGCACGTAACTAGGAAACATTTGTCGTGCTGTAGCAGAAGCACCTAGTACCAAAATACACAGAAGAATAATAATGCTTACAATCAAGGATCCTATCAAGGCACCTGTTATAAAGTTCCACTTTGAATTTTCTGGAGTATTGATATTTCTTGGTAGAAACATCAGAAAGACAATTAAAGTCAATCCTGTGATTGCTGTAAAGTCCAGTATTGCGGAAAGATGGTCTTTGAAGCCCGTCTCAAATAATGGACTCATCCTCTCTAATTTCAGTTCAGGTAATAATAAAATAACTAAAGCGAGAAAAAGGATCATAAACCAGGGAAAAAGAAGTTCCCCCGTTCGTGCTAATACCTCGAAACCAGCTCGAATCACCACCATAATAAGCACGGCTAGCATGAGATTAAGAATTTCGATGGGGGTATTTATTAGTATTTGGGTTTTGGTGAAATTACTGAAGTAAAAGAGAAGAGAGCTTACTCCAATAAAAGAAAAAAGCACATAGGAAAAGCCTATAATCTTCCCTATTAGTTTGCCGTACACTCTTTGAAGGTATTGGATGTATGTTTCTCTTCCCATCGCTCTCCCGCAAACCCAAAAAAAGAAAGCGATAATTATACATGCTAGAGTACCTATTAATGCGGATAACCATGCATCTTGATTGGTCTTAGCTGCCATAGTAGATGGCATTGCAAGAATGGTCGTACCTGCCGTATATAATATCGTTAATATGCAAAGTTGAAGAGGGCTAATCCTTACTTTTTCATCCAAAATGATTACGTCCTTTCTATTTGTTAGAGACTTGCAATAATTTACTTAACGGCTCCACAGCTATCGCGATGAGTTCTAAAGGATTAGGGATAGGGACTTTGTTAATCTGAGCAATTGCCAATACAGTGATAAACAGCATTAGTATTGAAAATATCCATATCTCACGTATCATTTTGTCTTTTGCTAATTGCGGTATATGAAAATAAGAAACTGCAGTAAAGAGTAGAATCAATCCAAAACTTTTGAGCATCTATTTACTCCTTTATCAATTCATTTTGAAACGGATCAGATATCGTTCCTGTACGTTGTATCTTAATATCAACATGAACATCAACAGGTACATCTGGAAAAGATTCTCCCCATGATTCTTTTAACTTGGCCCATTCTTTAGAGTTTTTTTGGTGTACAATCTCACCGAAACCGAAAATATCTGACCGAAATTCTTTTTGAGCACTACTGATAACCTTTAATACAACATCTTTTATCTCGTTATTCGTTTTTTTCTCGAGTTCAGTGAAAACATTAGAACTCATCAAGTTTAATTTTGTATTAACTTCAGCAACATCTGCTTCGCCAGTGATTTTAACTTTAATGCTCAGTTTATCGTCTTGAAATTGGGGCTCTATGTCGCTTTTACTTTCTGATAATTCAATCCCAATTTCACCATCGTTCATATCAAAAACGATGAAAGTTCTTTGAACATTACCCTTTATATAATTGAGTCCTTTACTTTCCTGTTCGTTTAACCAACCTATCAACTTGTTTTCACGAAAAACTGCTATTCC
>NZ_JAJAFR010000037.1 GCF_020734105.1 Alkalihalobacillus deserti | reverse complement strand
CGCCCTTCAAGACGTTACTCTGTCATTTGACTCTTCGATATAATCCTTCAGTTCCAAAAGGAACTGTCTAGCCTTTACCAGAGTGATGTGACCATCCTCAATTTAAGCTAGAAACATTTCGCACAACAATCCTGCTCCGTTACTTCAATAAACAAATGGCGATACCAAATTCAAGAAAAGCACCCTTTACTTTAATAAGGTCTCCTATTAATACATGTTATATGGCTTTAAGAAAATCATTGCTTGAGTAGAATTATTTCTTCTGTTTTATTCTCCCAATGGACAGTAGAAGCTAATCTATCCGCTTTATTTAATCGGAACTCAGGTGTAACATCGAATATGCCAAATCTTAGTGTTCCGTCTTCGTTTAGACCATCTTCTTCCATATCAATATCCATATTCTCACCTTCAATAGTATAAGTAATTAAATCGTTTGGGAAGGAATTCGAGCTTTTATACTTTAAAACAATCTCAACAAATTCGTATTCATTCTCACCTGAACGGAGTTCCACATTCCAATTTTCACTTTCACCAACAAAAAGATATGGACCAGATTGACAGCCACTTAAAGCGAGTCCTAACAAAATCAAACACATTATAAAATTGCGATACATAACGAAATGCACCTCCCTTTTATAATAAATGTCCTTAATTTTAAAACATGTCAATCATATGACAGTTTCCCTAAAGAAAAAGCGTTTCTGCTGATATTTAAGAAACGCACCCCGTTAGCGGAATAACTTATTTTACTTGTTTTACAGTATTTCTAATTATGATTAACAAATAAATTGAAAGTGTAATTATTGAAAAGTAAGTCATATAAAGGAGTGCTTGTTCTCTTGGCTCAACAGGTGATATAACTCCGTGAGATTCGTTATACCGCTCTATTTGTAAGTGATACCTCCATATCGCAAACAAAATAACAATATAGAATAAAAAGGCTAAAAGAGTTTTTCCGTTAAAGGTAATTTTAATAAAACTCTCCTTTAATACGTCGGTAAAATTCTGTCCATTCAATTTAATCCCTCCTAATCTCACCTTAACATACGCCACACTTCCATGAGAAAGAATGGATTTTTTGTTCCATTAACCTGCCTCATTTGTGCAACAAGAGCAGCGACAGCTTCCTGTGCTATCGCTACCCGTTTGTTTAATAAGAAATTATTTATTGTTCCAATCTTTAGCTAACATTCCGTAAACAATGTGGTCAACATAATGGTCATATAACCACTCAGCTTGTCTAATACAACCTTCGTTAACAAACCCCAATCTTTCAGGAATTGACCTACTCTTCTTATTTTCCACAGCAGCACTAATGTCAACTTTATTAAGTCCCAAATCATTAAAAGCATAGTCCGTTAGTGCTTTTGCTACTCTTGTCATAATACCATTACCTTGATAATTCTTTCCTAACCAATAACCTATATATGCTATTTTATTAGTCCAATCAATTTTGTTATAACTCGCCGTACCGACAATTTCTCCTTTGAAGAGAATAAAAGTTGTGATGCTTTTATTTTCTGCATAACTTTTTAAACAAGATTTAATAAACCCTTTTGTATCTTCAACGCTTGTTGTCATATCTAACCAAGGAAGCCATTCACGAAGGTATTCTCTGGAATTATCAGTTAGCTCAAAAACCCTTTCTGCATCTTTTAACTCAACTAGCTTTAGTGATATTTCTTCATCAATTTTATATACAAACATTTTTCTCCCCCCGCAAAGATTATTCAATTAGTTTTCTATATCTTTAATACCTTCTACAAGATTACTGCTTCCGTTTGTTCAATAAGAAAAGGAGTTGCTACAACAACCCCGTTCTTCAATTCTTACACCCCGTTAATAAAACAATCTTATTGCTTTAGTTCTCGAATTTCATAATAACCCATTATTAATAAGACTATGAACCATAAAGTAACGACAATCATAATTAAGAGGTCTTTCCGTATCTCTTCCCAAACCCTTTTAAACGTAAGGTTATCTTGAGAATATGATGTTTGAACAGTTGATTGATACGGGATGCGTAATAAAACACCCATTGAAAACAAAAAGAAATTCTTAAATCGTTTATTATTTGAAATCCTTGCGATTTTGTATAGGGAATAAAACATACCTACACACATTATGAATAAGTACACCCCAGTAGCTATTACAAGGATATACTTAACTTTCTCAGGGTCATCTACTTCAATCAAAAACCAACCCATAAGATAACTTCTTTCTTTCTGCTTCTCTCTTCATTGCTTGTTTAATAATAAGATTAACTATTGACAACACAATCAAACCGAAAATCCTAAATACAACAGTTATAATGAATCCATTTACGAAACCAACTTTAAAGGAAAAAGATATAAGCAAGCCTAACACCAATCCAATTAACGGTCCGATTGTAAGAAAGACTTTTGTTTGATTGAACCCTTTTACTTTTATTAAAAAGAATCCTATTCCAATAAAGATGATTGGAATGACAATAGGTATAATATTTTGAATCAGGGTATTGTCCATTTCAAAGTCCCCTTTCTAAATACAATCCTAACAAAAATAATCCCCATCTACTCAGGCAAAATGTGCCATCACTTATTAAACATTCCTGCCCGTTAACACAATAAACAATAGAAGCTGTCATCGACAACTCCTTGTTCCGCTCTTGCTCCCTTTAGTTTAAGAACATTGAGTTGGCAATTTTAAGTAAATCCTCCACTTTTATATCTTTTTTTGTTGTTTTACTTATACCTATTGTGTATTTTAAATTCTTATGTTGGAAGATAAGTTGATGGGCTGGAAGAAAATTAGGTTGATACAATGCTTTCGTACCGTTCTTTAAAGTATAATATTTATCAGCTTCACCTTTTATCTTCTCTAAACCAGTAATGTTTGGTGCTACTTTTATTTGAACAAATTCTTGTAAATTAGCATTTCTATACCTTAACATTAGTGTGTCTTTATCTATGTATGCGCGTATATGTGTAATGTCAAAAGGAAACTCCGACGGGGCAAGTACAGGAGTCTTCATTTTATCTTGATATTCTTTAATTATCTTTGATTCATCAACAAATGGATTAGAACCATCGTAGACAACTCTTATATCGGTGACTTTTTCTTTATTAGATGTAACTTCCCATATAAACGCAATTCTTTCTGGTTCATTTTCTTCACTGACGAAGTACCCAATTGCAACCCTAACATTTTCATCAGGTGAGTTTAATGAAGAGAAACCTGTTATTGGTGTTTTTTCTCTTATTTCAGGTATTTCAACACCAGAAGCAACAAACGACTTTGCTTCTTCTTCTCCCTTCGTTACTAACGTATGTATTAAGTTACTAACAACATTTTCATACTTAAAAGGTGTTGCCATTACTGTCTCAACCGATAAAAAAAGCATTAGAATAGTTGTCATAATAATTATTCTCTTCATTTTCAGCACCTCCAAGGGTATTTTTTCCTTGGAGGTGCTTTTTATGTGTTGTAAAACTAAATGCTTCTTTTCCACACCGTGTTTATTGCTTCGTTACTCCAATAGGGATTTCATTAACTTCATTACAAAAGGAATCGAAACCATTAAATTATTTATGGTGTGTGAGTTAACCTACTATACCCTTATTCTATAAGAAGGGTACATAAAAATGTGGAAATACATCCCCCATATCCTCACCATAATGAAAGAGACCCCTAGGGAGTCTCTTATTAACTTACTTGTTGATGTTCTTTGATTAACTTATCTAATGTTGGTCTGGATACTCCTAATTCTTTAGCAAGCCGAGATTTAGTTACTTCACGATTCATATAACGTTGATACTGCTTGTCAAAGTCTGGAATAGATACTTCTTTTCGCCCTTTATATTTTCCTTCCGCTTTAGCTATCGTAATGCCCTCACGCTGCCTTTCAAGCATATTTTCACGCTCAAAATCGTTAATTGCACTAATCATTTTTAGCATTAGTCTTCCTGTTGCCGTTGAAGTGTCAATATTCTCTTTAATTGATACTAATTGAACTCCTTTTATTTCTAATAGTTCAATTAGTTCTAACAAGTCTTTTGTTGAGCGTGCTAATCGGGAGAAGTCTGCAACATAAATAGTGTCTCCTTCTCTTGCAAAATCTAGCATTTCCATTAACTTTGGTCTATTTGTATTCTTTGCAGATACCTTTTCTTGATACACCTTATCTATTTTGTATTGCTTCATTACTTCGGTTTGTATTGCTTCGTTCTGTTCAACTGTTGATACTCTGATATATGCTATGTTCATATTCATCTTTCCTTCCGTACTTATCTGATGAATTAAAGATAGCATAATGTAAAATTAGAATCTATAACTTTGTTTACATTTTGTAAATTAATCAGAATACAAATCCTAGATTTACATCATGGTAATGCTTATCGATTGCAAACTTAAGGCACGCTCTATATTTACAGATAACTCTCCAAAATATAATGAAAAAGCAAAGATACTCCCTTTTGACTATCACCCTAATATGATATACCCCTGTAGTCGATTATCAGTGTCGAACAATATCAGTTTATTACTATACGTTTTATCACTTTACCACACTAAAACACACCTATTATTTGAGTCGTATCGAAGAATTACCGAATGCTAGTTTGTGGATTAGAGTGGTTTGTATCAAACCAACACACCAACTTCATAGTAGGCTCACAGGATGCCCTCAGATTCAAATCTATGTTTAATTGAATAATAGTAGAAGGGAAGAGGAAGAGGGGAGAAAGACCTCTTTATAACGTCACTATAAGGAGTGTCTTTAAGCGTTTGTTCTTTATGGACACTCATCCTACTTCCGATTTAAGTATTCTAATAACACGAAAAAGGACTTAGAGTATCCTAGTCCTTTAGTATTTGTTCTTCAACTCTTGTTAGCAATAGGTAAGCGTTTGAAGTGATCTCCAGCTTTTCCCCTGCTCCACACGGAACGTAACAGTTTCCCGTCATTCCGCGCTCCATCTAGCGATCTGTACTAGACTATAAGTTCCTCGTTACCCTTAGACAAGAAGGTTTCTCTAGCCTTCCTGCTAAAAGCTCGCACTGTGGAAATCCCCACGTTCCTACCCGATCGGCGCGATGAACGCTTGGAAAATAATCATTCCATTTCACTAGACTTGGGGCTGTTCCTCCACTCCCATTACAGAAGATTCTACGGTCATACCCCTACCCTCACAAGGATGAATGCTTTTCAGCTCGTGCCTTATAACAAACGTTTTGGGTGACAGCCCTTGATCCAACGTTCCTTGCTTTCCAAGTACCTTACAACGTAGCTATCCTTTCTAGACGTAGGTGCTTCCTGTAAGCCTGTGAGCTGGATACCGCCTTTGTTCGGTATAGTGTCTTTTAGATTGGAACATTCTCACCCTATCTAGTTTTTCAGCCATGCGGCATATCAGTTAGCATACCTTTTTCCAAATGGATTGGCTCTAGCCTTCCTTCTGCCGACTCTACCTGTGCTTCGAACCCCATGAACTGTCATTCATGACGCACGCAGGAGTATTGATGGGATAGTTTCAGAAAACATGGTTTCATCATTCCTATCCTCCGTTGTAAGGTTGAAGTTTGTTTAGTAAATTTCCTGTATTTCACGCTAGAAAGCGCTTATAACAGCACTTGTCGCGCCTGCCCATTACTTGAATAAGAAAAATGCTTTACTCTTTATTAAAGTAAAGCACCCGTTAATTGAATAAGACCAATTACACTATAAATTAGCTAAAACTCAATTACTTAAATCATAGCGTGCTATTTCTTCTTCCTCGGCATAAATAACCAATGTGATTTCCATAGCATTCTTAATAATTTCATCTAGTTGATCTTGCGTTGGAGTCAATCTCATATCTGGGTTTTCTTTTAAGGCACCCAAATTAAAATCAAATGTTGAACTTTTCAGCACGTTAGTACAAGAAAGCCCTTTCCTTCATTGATTTTTATGCAACTTATCAATTTTTCCCTCTATTCGATTAAGCTGTTCCTTGATTTCTTCAACACTTTCGTTTGATTTGTTTCCGTTGGGGTTCCATATCCACTTTGCTATTAAGATTATTAGTGTTACTAGCAATATTGGCATTAGTAATGCCATTAAAACGTCTAGAATTTGAAACACAATTAAGTCCTCCTTATTTATTCCAGGAATGCCCCCATTAATTGAAGTAAAAACTACTTCTCATTCTTCTTAGACGAACCTGTAAATGGGTTTGTTTCATAAGTTAAATCCCTGCCAGCATCTTTTTCCTCCTTGGAAATTCTTTTACCAAGAGAAGCGAAAAGCCAAATAAAACAACCTAAAGTAACTAAACCACCGAGCGTCGTAATCCAAAAGAATGTATCACTCATTGGACACCTCCTATTTAATTCCACTTTGAGACACAATACCAATTAACCTACCAATTACTTGAATAATCGTTATTTATATTTTAACATTAATTTCCTTTTGTGTGTCCCGACAACCTTACTGCCCTAGCCTAGTATGGCCTACTTCGTCATTAGCTGCATAAGTATAGGGACCAACTGTAAACAGAACAAACTTTTATGCCGTATCCACCACCCTTGACCTTGTTTGTGTCCGTGGTCATTTTCTGATGGCGGATGGGAAAAATTTAGCCTATTAGGCACACCATCCGCACAGTCAGCGTACCACGGACAATCACATCTAAGCTCCGCTGGCGGGGCCCCGCCCCCTTCCAGCGATCACTAAGAAGTGGCACGACGGTCAAGGGCAAGCAGCTATCGCTGTGGTTATAAACGTAATATCTTGATTAAGTTCTAGTATGATCTCATGAAAATACGAGTAATTTTTTAGAGTCTTATTTTCGAATATTGGCTTATTCGTAGGATCTCAAAGAAAGTGCGGAGTACCGGATTTGTTGTGCAAAAGGGCTCAGACCCGTTCCGTTAGAATTACCGGCCTCCACCACTTGGATAGGTGTGACGAAGGAATGAGAGGGCATTGACCCGTTGAGACATGGGAGCGAAAACCTCCAAGGGTGGCGTGGAGAATACGTACAGTATATGGAAATAATTGGAGTTGTTATTCCCTCCTCTTATTTAAGTACGCCTTCATGTAGACCATTTCATTAAAATATCTCCTCTAATTCCTACTCTTTCATCCAAGTGTTTTGAAATCCTGCGAATAAGTGAGTATTTGAGAGCTATATGTATCTAACTGAGGGAGAGCTATATGTATCTAACTGAGGGAGTACAACAAGAGGCGACGAAAAAAATCCCCTCTATATCGTTTACTGGGGAGGATTATGTTCATACCAATCAGAAATTTAGCCTTTTTTAATTATCTACTTTTGGATAATTTTTTACTTCAATTTCAAATAATTGAGGTTCAATATTATTTGCTGTCACAACTTCGTTAACGATTTGTTTTACTTCATTTATGGTATCTTCACTAATTTCTTCTTTGGGCAATTTTACTACTATATCGACTTTCTCTTTAGATAAAACCTCCCACTCTAAGCCAAACGTGTAGCGTTTTTCGTACAGTTTTTCCCCTATTTCAAGCATAAGCTCAGTTTCACTTAACTTCTCTTCTAACTGTTTCACCTCTTTTGGTTTTATCTTATTAAAGTCAACAAGCTCTGTTGATTGGTTAAATTGAATATAAAAAACAAATGTTCCTATGATAATGCACATCAATATTACTCCAATTCCTATGAATTTACTTCTCTTCATTTCGCTACCTCCCTTAATGAAAGTTATGGTTATTAATATGTCTGTCCATAAAATAAAGACCAGCAACTGGTGAATAAATGTATTTATAGTAAGGATTTTTAACCAACTTTTTATTGTACAAACTTGCCCGTTACTTGAATAACCGTTGTTTTAATTTTAGCATTAATTTCCTTTTGTGTTGTGCAAAAAGAAAAACGCGTCCCTGCTTTTTTTGCAGAAACGCTACCCTATATTTGAATATCTATTTTATCTTTTAACTGTTTCTACTGTAAAACCAATTAGACAAACCAAGATAAAAAACGGAATTATAATTGGAATTAAACTTCCTAACCACTCCATATCTTGTCCCCCTTTAGACCACTTGTTTATTTTATGAAGGTAATTCTTTAAGAAGAACCATTAATAAGAGTGTTGTCTTATTGAAGAAACTGCTTCTTTAGTACAATAAGCAAGGAGCTGCCTATTACCAAAAACAAGTATTTCGGTTCACTTTTTATTAACAAAAATTCCTACCGAGTAAAATTAAAATAAAAAAGAGTTGCGGTTACAACTCCTTTGATCAGCTCTAGCACACAATATTTACTCTTCTTAAACAAACCTGCTCGTTAGTCGAATAAGAAAAAGCTACCGAAGCAGCATTTTCTTATTTCACTCAAGCACTCCGTTAGTTAAGTAATTACTTTAAGGTTAGTGTGTTTTCTTTTCTTTCACACCTCATGTCCAACCACCCATTCCAAACGCTTGACTTGAACGGTGTCTGGCATTGCACGGAGCATTAGGTTCCGGAAATGGATCGCTAACGGATTTTCAAGCTGCATTAACCTCGCCATTGCTCTTGAGCTTCGTACTACTTGTGTGGTGCGGGGAATCCTAATTTTTTCATACACTTTAAAAGCTTGCTGTACATTGTCAGGGTATTTTTCAAGGGAACGGGATAATACTAGTGCATCTTCTAAGGCTTGGGCTCCCCCTTGTCCGAGGTTAGGAAGCATCGGATGAGCGGCATCTCCGAGCAACGTAGCCCTGCCTTTACTCCAATATTTTACCGGACTCCGATCAAAGATTTCATGCAGGAGTATGTCTGATTCATTGGTAGACTCAATGACTGCTTCAATTGGCTCGAATGAACCCTTAAATTTCTCCAAAGCAACTTTCTTCCGATCCTCGGTGGTAATCATCGTTCCTTGCGGGGTATTAATTGCTGAAAACCAAAATATTCGGCCACTGCCTAGATGGGAAAATCCGAACCTTTTACCAGGACCCCAAGCTTCAAAGCCTCCGCCAAGTTCGACTGGAAAGCGGTTATCTTCAAAATTGGATATGCCTCGAATAGCGGTGAACCCAGAATAACGGGAAGGTGTTGATCCGATGATAGATTTCCTTACTTCAGAGTGTACGCCGTCAGCTCCAATTAATAGATCTCCTTCTGCTTCCTCTCCATCCTCAAAAATCGCCGTAATTTTCGCTGCATCCTTTTCTATACGAATTAACTTTTTTCCGAAAAGAACGGTTTCTTGTTTTAATTTTTTATATAAAATGCTTTGCAGATCAGGACGATAAATCAGGTAACTATGGGTGCCATAAAGTTTCGCTTGTTTATGAACAGGTACATTAACGAGGAGCTTTCCATCCCAAGTTCGTATCTCTGCTTTTTTTACGGGGGAGCCGGCCTTGCGAACTTGTTCGGCGACCCCCAATTTCTCCAAGGCTTTGATCGCATTTGCGGATAAAACAATTCCTGCACCTAATTCCTTAAGTTCTTTTGCCTTCTCATATACAGAGACGTTCCATCCCAACTGCTGTAAGGCAATTGCAGCAGAAAGTCCACCTAGCCCGCCACCAATAATCATTGCTGTTTTAGGTACCATACTAGTCATCCTTTCTGTTCTTCAGTGAAAAGCATCACTTAAAACTTACTTTTAGAAGTTTGACAATGATGGAGATAGTTGAAACTGTAAACCAGGCCAACGATATATAAGACAACTAAGAAATAGGCTGGAAGAAGATGAACAAAATCAGTGTATCCAATATGAAAATGAGTACCGATTCCCGCAGTAAATCCTGGTAGTCCGCCTATGAAGAAAGTCCACCAGATCCATTTCTCTCCTTCCCGAAAGCCCCACAAGGAAATGCACAATAATAGAAACCCTTCTGATAGTAACGCTCCACCAAACCCTGCCCGGTCGTGTGCGATTAACGGTATCAGCTTTGGGTCAAACACGTTAAGATCTTCACGATTAAGCTCGAAGAAGAGCAGATCCGTTGGCACGAACACCGTTGTCATTCCTATAATCGAAATGACAATGCCTCCTACAAGTAAAGAGAAACCGAGCATCACAAAGCATAACTGTCCGATCTGACTTTGCCTCCAGGTGCGGTGATTGAGAACATTACATCCACTTTCACCTTTTCTCATATGACGACTGAATATCACTCCTAAAATAAAAAATGGAAGAAGCAAAAGATTATACAAAAAGTGGAGTTTATCAAAATATCCAAAACCGAAAAAATAGAAAAAGTTCAAGAAACCAAGTACTGCTGCAATGACGAAGGCTTTCCTCGCCCAATGTGCTTTTTTACGAATGCGTGATAGGCTAGCTGCATGTATAGAAAACCAGCGGAAATCATCACGCCAGCTAAAGTGTTACGGTCATGTGATATAAAGGAAAATAGCTTGGAATTGTACTCTTCAAGCTGTTCTTTCGTTAACCCCAGATATGTTTCATCGTATGGGAGAATAACGGAAGATAAAGCAAAAATCATTGCAATCATCCCTGCCAAAAATACGCCAAGTCCCATAAGAAATAACCAACCCCACTCTTTGAATGGAGCTGTAATGGATGTCCTGCTTCGTGCTGCTAATGCCTCGTTGATTCGTTTTGGTAAGCTAGGGCCAGAAAACACTAAGCCTTGGTGGATCTGGATCAAATCGGCTCCAGCATCTAGTAAATCAAGTGCATCCTGCGGCTCGGTGACACCACCTGATGCGATAATCGGAATCAATCGATTTTTTTTACGTACTTTTCGAATCATTTCTAAAGATGAGGCTTTCGATTCCCTGCCGATCCAATAACCACTTGTTTCTGGATCTACTCTTGCATCGTCTACAACAATCCCATCTGGCTCCATTCCTATGTGTTTTTTCAAGGCTGAACATTCCGCTTGTACACCTAGTAGGATCGGGACAGAGGAATAGCGTTCTTTTAGATATCGAAACGTCTCTGCTTCCTCTATTCCTTCAATTATAAATAGGTCGGCGATTGCTAGTAACCTATCCATGATGACATGCAGTTTGTGAATGTCACCTTGTAAGCTGACCCGTACCATCAGCTTACAACCGTGCTTGTTAAAATCACTCAAATATTTATAGGTTTCTTCCAAGCCACTATTGGCATGAAACTGTTCATACCCAATTTCTTGTTTACCTATATCCCGTTTGACTTCCCCTTCTTTTACTGGTTTTAACGTTACTGGACCAACGGTTAGAAACCCAAAACCGAACTTGGCCATCGCCTGTAATGCCTGTAAGTTTGGATCCAGCCTTCCGTTCATTCCGACTGGAGAAACGAATTCGATTCCTAGCATTTCCTTTTTAATTTCTTCCGGCTGTTCCATATGACCAAAAAAGGAGATGACTGGAGCCCCAAAAGGCATCTTTGAAAGAAATTTTAGAGCTCCAAAGGTAAAGTCTCTGGCCTTTTTTGGAGGCATCCGAAAGAGTACTGGTTTAAAGATAGAATGATATGACCAATCCGGCATGTTGCACCTCCAAGGTTTTGGTATCTCTACATTTTTTGATTATTTAATGACCTTTTCTTCTACTAACCTGCCACTTTACTTCAACAAAGAAAGGCGAATACCCTTGTTGAGCATTCACCTCCGTTACTTGAATAAACAGTAAAACACTTTTAGATTATTTAATGATGTTCAATTTGTGATAATTCACTTTCTGTTACCCATTTATGATTAGTTACTTCTTCTCCACCTGTTGTTGGAGTAAAGTTAATCATATAAACCGTTGTATTTTCAGCAGAATCAATTTCTGCGGTTGCACCTTCCATACCTGCCATATGAGAGGCTTCAACTGTTACTTCTGTTCCTTGTTCAAATGGTTCTTCACTAGCTTCTTGAATTTCTTCATGAATCACCCACTTGTGATTTGTTACTCTTTCTCCTCCATTTGTAGGGGCATAAGATATAGCATAAGCAATCGTATCATAAGCACCTACAATGGTTGCTTCTGCACCTTTCATCCCCGCCATATGACCTTCCGTAATAATGGCTTTACTTCCAACTTCATACGTTGGATTTTCGGCTTCTTGTAAACCTTCAGGAACTTCACCTGTACTTGAATGGTCCATATCCGCATGCTCCGCGTCAGAGTGGTCCATTTCTGTGTTCTCATCTTGAGTTATTTTCTCTTTTGGAGACGAATCTTCATTACCGCTAGCACACCCAGCTATTGTATATACCGAAATTAATAAGATAAGTAACATTATTATATTTTTAATTTTCATCATCATACGCACCTCAAATATTATAATTTTCATCCATAACACTATACCACTAACAATATTTAATATTCAATAAAGCACCACGTCCTTGTTAAATAATCCTGCCTGTTAGTGTAAGTAATTTCCATCGCAAAGTTTATAATGACACCATTCTAATTGTACGAAAGAGGTTGTGTCGCAATTCCTGAGTTATGACACTTAGTTAACGAAAAAAGAAGCCGATCTATAACCGACTTTCGTTTTTATTAAAGCACCCGTTTGTTGAAGAAGACTTTTGGAGTCTGTCATTAATCTCGTTCTTCTTTAGTTTCTAAACTCGTTTCAACCTTTGCAGGTTTTATATGTGCAATAGACCATATACCATTTTCTTGAGACAAAGCTAATATAACCCCCTCAGCTCTCTTTACTACTTTACCTTCAACTGATAAAATTATATCAAATTTATAAACTGCTTCTTCTTTCGTCTTTTTTTCAACAACCAGATTAATCACTTCCTGATTTTCTGATGCTTCTTCCGCCCATTGAGGATTAGAATTGTGCTCGAATTTTCTATTTCTTTCTTCTTCAGTATACAGCTCATATTCTAATTTCCAATCTTTATTTTCTATTGAATATTTAAGACCTTTTACAACTTCGTCAGGGTCTTTTTTTAATTCCCGCAACTCCTCTTTACTTAAATTACTTAAGTCTTTTTTCTCTACATCCTCTTTGGACCTTATATCTTGTATTTCATCTTCTTGAACAACAACAGGAGCTTCACCTGAAGGTGGAGATTGAACAGTCTGGGGATTGCCACTTTGATTAATATTTAAATAAAGTAAACTTGAAAACAAAATAACTCCTAAAATAGACGCGGAAATTGGGACTAACTTGTGAGAGTTTTTTTGAAATTGCCATCTTCCCCTTTTATGATCTCCCTTATTAGCTTCTTTTTCTTTAATTTTTTGAAAGACTCTCAATCTGTCATCCTCTGTAAAAAACAAATCGTGGTCATTATTTACTTTAATTAAATCTAAATCGTCTCTACCCATAAATTTAAACCTCCCCGACTTTATTTTTCATCTTTTGTTTAGCTCTTCTTAACCGTGTTTTAACTGTATTAACCTGAAGACCTGTCACATCCGCAATCTCTTCGATTTTTAAAGAATTAAAATAATAAAGATTAATAATTTCGCTGTATTTCTTTGGAAGAGAGAAAACAATCTCTTTAATATTAAGTGCATTAGATTTTTGAATGACTTTATTTTCGAAAGAAGGTATTGATAAACCCTTATTAACCCCTAATAAGTTGTTTACCTGAACCTTCTTATATTGCCAGCTTCTAAAGTGATCCTTACACTCATTTATAGCAATCCTATAAAGCCATGTTTTTATTTTCGAATCATTACGAAATGTTTCAAGATTTTCGTAACATTTTATAAAAGTGTTTTGAACAAGGTCTTTGGCTAATTCTTTGTCTTTTACATATGTACAAGTTAATCGAAGAAGTTCATTCCCATACTCTACCATCAGCTTTTCTAATAAAATATCTTTTTCTTTTTTATTCATAATAAACCTCCTCCCCTTTTTTACGGTACTTTGACGACTCCCCTTAAAAAATAGTTTCATTTATTTTAACATTAAGTTTTAATTTATTTAGGACGGCAAAAGAAAGGCGTTCATGCTGTTTCAAGCTGGAAAATCTTCAGTTAGTCTTTATCTAGTTTTGGAATTGAGTAATTAGCCACTATAACCTTTCACTTTAAAACCCAGTCAATACTTTTTTATGTATACAAAATGTAGGTCAATTTGTTGATATATACCAGCCAGTGTACTTATCATCACACTGAAATCCTACATAAAAAACGGTAAAAGGGAAAGGAAAATAAGACAAAAAAAGATAGCTGATCATAACGGGTTCCGTTAACTATCGCAAAACTCGAATTCACACAATAAAATGCACTCCTAATTGCACCGCGAAATGCGGTGCTTTTTATATATAAAAATGGTCCAGTTTTAAGAACTGGACCATTACTTGTGTTTATTTTTAATCGCTTCTTTCACTAACGCACCCGTTAGCTTAAGTGTAACATTTCACAAACTTGCTTCGATTAAAAAAAGGCTGTTTAACCAGCCTTACCTTATAAAATCTCCATTGTAGTGCAAGATTCTTTATTATGTTCCTTGTATTTGAATTTTTATAACTAAACAATCCTTGCATAAATGATAGAAAATATTCATCTCACCTAATTGAAAATCCACAACTGAAATAAGTTTTCTTTCCCCGAGGTCTTGTGTAACTGTGGTAATGTACTTCATTTCTTGGTTGCATATTGGACACTCTAAATTGTCAGGAACTTCATCATACAAAGGTGCACCCAAAAGTCGGCATAAATATTCCGAACCAAATAAATCAAATGCCGTATCATAATTATCTTCATTAATTGGAATATCTTCGGCTTTCATTTCAATTAGCTTTACATTCGTCTTTGGAAGTGGTACAGGTAGCCTGTATTCCTTATCTTGAATCCAATCTTCTGTATTTTCCTGACTTATTACTTGAATGGATTTACCCCCATCACTTAACTGAAAATATTGAGGTTCCCATACCATTGAACAGTTCAAGCAGGATACTAATGGTAAAATATTTAGTTCATCATTTTTTATTTCGGAAAGCCTTTCATCTTTTAAATCAAAACAAAAAATTAGATGCATTTTTTCTCCACATAATTTACAATCTGGCAAATCACATTCATTTCCACCAAAAGAGTGATTATACACATCTTTTCCTTCTATAACCCTGTACCCTTTAAAACCTCTCCAATGCTTCCCATAAGGTTTCTTTGCCATTAAATGTCCTCGCTTTAAGTAAAAATAAATTCAATACATTATTATTTCTATATTTCTTTAACTAATTCCTTCTTCAAGTAACCTGCCAGTTAGCACAAGAAGCGACTGCCCTTGTTGAGCAATCGCACCCGTTACTTTAAGTATTATACTTCACAATCTACTTCGTTAATCATACTGGAAAAAGCGATGTCTTGTTAAACACCGCATCACTTTTTAAATAACCTTAATCATTTAAAGTATAATCGTATTCATAGCCATCAGGAGTTACTAATTTAAAAAGTGTATATTTATCTGGTTTCGAAGGTGCTACTTCATCATATCTTAAGGTTATAACTTGTAACCCATTTCTCTTTGGTTCAGAAATTAAAACTACCTGATTGCCTTTTCTTATTACTTTCTTAACCTCGGATTGCATTAGGACAATTACCATTTTTTCATTAACTTTTTCCTCAAAAAAAGCCTTTGGATTTGTTGGATTTTTAAGTTCTTCTTCAATACCTAAAGAGTGTCCTAAATCAAACCAGATACCTGCACTTTGGAAACCAATAAACATTCTATGCATTGCTTTATGTAAATTACTTGGAACATTGCTCCAACGTCCACCCCAAAATTTACTATGCCAATTTTCAACATATACGGGTCGCTTCCACTCAGGTCTATCAATCCCAACTTCAAATGGAATTTCCTCTCCTGTTTTGATAACTTCATTTATCGAAAAAACCTTAGAAGGAAAAGAAGGATGAAATTCTGAATGGAAAATCTTCTTAGGGTTTTCTGGTTCTAACTGTTCAAGCCGTCTTGAGAGTTCTGTAACTTTATTTTTTAATTGCTCGACCGTTTCATTGTTTGCAGAACTAACTAAGGGTGCAGAAAAGATAGAAACCATACTAAATAAAATACAAATAAATACTTTAGTTAGTTGAGTCATAAAATCACCTCAACCATATTGTGTCCATCAATTTAAATAATACTTCTTAAATAACCTGCTTCTTACTTCAATCCCAGCTTGTTTAAGGATTGCACCCGATAGAGCGCAATAAGCAATAGGAGCTGCCAAACGACAACTCCTGTACCCAAATGAGCTGCCGTACGACAGCCTCCACCATTTAGTTCAAGCATCCGTTAGTAAAATAACGCTAATTATCTTTAGATTACTGTTTTCGATTTCGTTTAACTTTTGTTCCATTCTCTTTAACTGTTTACTCTTGCTTATGGATGAACGGATAAACCATGCAACTAAAAGAATTATAGAAATAGGAATTAAAATAGCTATTATCTGATAAATCGCAGTCCCCATGTAAGCACCTCCGCAACATCCAGCTTCGTTAACAATAGGTAAGCGTTTGAAGTGATATCCAGCTTTTCCCCTGCTCCAAACGGAACGTGACAGTTTCCCGTCATTCCGCGCTCCATCTAGCGATATGTACTAGACTATAAGTTCCTCGTTACCCTTAGACAAGAAGGTTTCTCTAGCCTTCCTGCTAAAAGCTCGCACTGTGGAAATCCCCACGTTCCTACCCGATCGGCGCGATGAACGCTTGGAAAATAATCATTCCATTTCACTAGACTTGGGGCTGTTCCTCCACTCCCATTACAGAAGATTCTACGGTCATACCCCTACCCTCACAAGGATGAATGCTTTTCAGCTCGTGCCTTATAACAAACGTTT
>NZ_JAJAFR010000036.1 GCF_020734105.1 Alkalihalobacillus deserti | reverse complement strand
CAGGAATTGTCGTCGCTCACGCCATGTTACGTATCTCTTATTATCTCTTAACCCGTAAAGAAATGTATGTAGACTTAGGCGAAGATTACTTCGATAAGCAAAGGGAGCAATCAATTGTTCGACATTCCCTGCGCAGACTTGAAAGTTTAGGTTACACCGTATCATTGTCAGAATCAGAAGCCTCTTGATCCAGTTCATTTAGCTTCAATAATACCAACGAAACAGGCGCTCTCCCCTTTTTTAAAAATGAATGAGCTGCGTCTTCTTTGTATTGCCTTTTTCCCTAAGTTACAGAAGTTTATTTTCATGGTACTACAATAACTTCAACGTAAAAGAGTGTAATCCTTCTTAGATCAACGCACCCGATACTTTAAGTACAATATTTCACAATCTCCTTAGAGAAGTTAAGAAAGGATAATTATTCTCTTATAATCGCCAATAAATCTATTACATATTTTATTTGTACTGTGCAGCAAATGACTTTGTTTTGTTAGTTGTTCTTCTTAAACATAAGTACCGTTAGCAGAACAAGGAAAGCGATGCTCCGATTACTCAAGCATCGCACTCGTTATTTTTATTCTTTTACTCAGTTTAAATCAATAACAATATCATCCAGCATAATGTCCTCACGCTCGTTATCCTTCTTAAATGTAACATGTGGAGTAACAATAAGTTTTGTTGCATTGGGCTGTATCTTTTCAAAAGTTTTACTCCATATCTGGTGAGAATCTGAACCGAACCCACCGTTTTTTACACCTGAATACTCATTTCCTAAGTCGTCCTTAACCTCTAAATCTATAACTATATAATGCCAATTGTTTTGAACGTTCACAGTTAATTTTTGTTCATAGTGAAGAATAAAGGACATTGGTGTTTCTGACATCTCCTCAATACTTAATTGAATACCTTCATTTTCCACACTTTGACCTATTAATCGGGTTTGGCTTTCAGTTGCCTCTAAATTAAATTCAAAATTCCAATTACCTTCTATTTCATTATTTTGTTCACCGTTTACAATCGTAAAACTCTCAATTTCCCAATGGATATTGGCACTATTTAGATATTTTTCACTTAAATGAGAAACTGTCATTAAACCAACATACTCATTACCACCGACTTTTTTTATTATTGAGCCACCTGCTAAACCATGAGCATCTTCGTCCAAAATATTTGGGAGGTTTAAAATAAGCGGTTCGTCTCCTAAATCATGTTCGCTCTCTACTGAATAAGTTATCATTACCGTTTGACCATCAAAAACAGCTTCATTTATTGTTACTTTAATTCCATTGTTTTCTTGTGCCATATTTATTTCAGTTGAATTTTCTTGATATTCCTCATTAATGCCCAATTCCTCACCTAAAAATTTATAAATATTACTGATAAGCGGGATATTACTTGCCATAGCAGGAAATACAAACCCAACCATTGCTATTGATAATCCGAGAATGATAGCTGCAACAGCTAATGGTTGTTTAAATTTCCTTTTTTGTTGCTCTGATTTCGCCTTCCAAATACCTAATTTAGACCTTTCACGTAACTCTGTTGGGATCTCTATTTTTTGTAGTTCTTTCTTTATTTTATCGTTCACAAATATCACCCTCCTTAATGCCTTTTCGAAGTTTATCTAATGAACGGTATAACAACGATTTTGCCGTCCCTAACGGTAAATTTAACAACTCGGATATTTCTTTGAATGTGTAATTATGGTAATACCGTAAAAGAACAACGCTTTTTTCATCTTCTCGTAGCGTATCAATCAGCTCTTGTAAAGATAAAGAAAGAGAAATATCTTCATCCTCTGAACCAATGAATTCTTCAAACTCTGGTTTTAGTTCAACCACTTTTTTATTCTTTCTAATTAGATTGATTGCACAGTTAATTGTGATTTTCATCAACCACGTTTTAAAAAATTCTGGCTGTTTTAATGTTTCCACTTTTTTAAATGATTGATATGCCACTTCTTGAACAACATCTAAAGCATCATCTTTATTATTCACATAAACATAAGCCATTCTATAAATATCTTCTTCGTATTCCTGGAAAAGTTTTAAAAAGGCTTTGTCATTTCCTTTTTGAGCTTTTTTTACTAATCGTCTAATGGTATTTCACCCTCCCCCTGTTTTTTCCTTACACTTAATTAGACAAACTAAAATGCAATTTGGCTCAAGCTTTTTGTATTTTTTAAAAATAAAATAATCGCCCCAAAAAGGACGATTATCTTATATGTAATAAACTTCTTCTTAAACAACTCTACTACTTAGCAAAATAGCAACTGCCTTATTCTGCAATCGCACCCGTTAGTACAACAAAGCCAATACAATAATTAAGCAATTACCTCAAGATAAAATTGAAACAGTATCGTTATGAATGCTAAAATACAGAATAAACCTGTTAGGATAATAAGCAATCGTAAAAATAATGAACCACCTTTATATAATTCGGAAATATATTTTTTCAGGGGAGTGTTATGAGGTGCTTTCTTACCGTCCCAATAGATTTCTCTCCAAGCCTTATATTGCTTATTTCCTTCTTTGGTAAAAAGATACCATAACACCCACGATACTCCTAAAATTATTGATAAAGTACCAATCACTTTTCCTAATGCATTTATGACTTCCATTTTGAGTTATCATCCTTGTTAAATTATTCTCCCTCGTTACATGAAAAGGAGCAACTGTAACAGTTTCTTTTCATGCTGTGTATTAGCACCCGTTAATTGAATAAGCTAAAGCAATAAATATACCTTATAATAAAACAGCTAATATGACGTTCTGTAAGAAAAAGATGATTTAATCATATTATTCTTCAGTTTTTTTTCGTTCAAATTCAGAATAACTTGATACTAAATATGGTGTTCCTTCATTTTCTAATACAATAAATCCACTACCTAAATTATAATTGTATTTCTCCAAAATGACATTATTTTCCTCCGTAACTTTATAAAACATAGTTATACCTAATACATCCTTATCATCAATAAATTGCTCTAATGCTCTTTGTAAATCATTTAATTCCCAATTATTTTTTTGAAATCCAATAATATAAAATTGATTAGGATTACTTGGACGTAGTTCTTCAAATTCTTCAGGCAACGAATTAGGAGAAGTGCAGCCTGACAAAAATGATATTGAAAATCCTATTAATAAAAGTAGTGCAAATACTTTCAAACTTCTTAACATCTAAAAATCCCTCCCTTATCCATAGGAATATTTTAACATTGATTTCTGGTTTCTTGTTGAATTATTCTGCCTCAATAGTTGAAGAAGCGACAGCTCTGTTCAGCTATCGCTTTCTTTAGTTTAATAAACTTTAATTAGATTTGTTCGTTTGACTATTCTTTTTCACTTAGAAGAAAAGCCTCTAATTCTTCAACCTCGTACGTTCGAAATATAACACCATCATTATTAAAAACAATTATTTCAGGTAATCTATCTAAAACAAAAATCTTTTTATAATCATCTTCATGTGTTGAATTTTCATCTAAAATCGTAAAACCATGTGAGGTTACTTTATCTCCCCATAGAGAATGCTCATCAAATATATCAAGAATACTACGTTGATATTCTTGTGAAGGTGTTTCTTCTACAAAAACTCTAACACTCAATTTATTTTCTTCCTCAGGCTTTAACCTTTCGACTACTCTTTTTTCTTCTGTTGAACAACCTACTAATAAAAAAATGCCGACAAACAATGCTAAAATCTTGTTCAAATATAACCCTCCTTGCCTTTCTTAATTTAAAATTATTGTTATATTATTTAACTATTCTACTTTATAAGTAAGAAAACGATTACTCCTGTTAAGCAATCGCACCCGTTAGTGAAATAAGTCATTAACTTAGAGTAAAGTGAACAATCTTGGAAAAACAAATATTAACAATATCCCAATAGTCGTTAAGGTAATGTACTTTTTTCTGTTAGTCCCTTCTCTTAACTCCCAAATTCCAAGCGTTAATAAATATAATCCTACAATTAGAGATAATAAAAAAACTATATTCATAAAAGCCATAATCATAAATCCCCCCTTCATATTCGTTAAATTTTAACATGAAACCATTATCTTTCTTCAACTTTTCCGCTCTTTATGCAACAGGAACTGCCACATTCGACAGCCCCTTGTTCAGCTATTGCTCCCGATTGTTTAATAACACTTTATTTCGTTTTACCGTTAAAATTATATTCATCGACAATTTGAGGAACTTCTGGGTTATCTACATCTGCCCAATTCGTCTCCATGAACATATCGCTTTTAGCATGTATTTCTGCAACAACTTTATTTGTTTCTCTTGTGATAAATTGAATATTTACCTCTTTAATTAAATCCAAGTCTTTGCGTGGATAACGCTTTACAGCTTCCAATAATATTATTGTCTCTAAATTCACATCCATTTGTCCATCTTTATTCCATGTTCCAGCTTGGTCTATCATTGGAACTTCAATATTAAGTACGCCATCCTCAAAAACAGTTGAAATATCATAGGAGGTTTTATCATCTAAGTATTTTTGTATTTTATCTTCTTCACTTTGGGAACAAGCCGATAGAATTAAACAAAGGAACATTAACAGTAAAAACTTTTTCATTGGATACCTCCTCACCTCTCTCTTAATTTTACCATAAAAATACAATAGTCCTTGTTGCACTAAACTGCTCGTTAGCGCAAGAAGAAAAGGAACTGCCGCAACGACAACTCCAGTTATTCCGTTCAAGCACCCTTTAGTTTTAAATTACTTATTTAACTGTTACAGTTTTATCAAAAGATATTCCTAAAAAACTGTATTTTATATTTACTGTTTCTATCTCTTTGTTATGGATAACACTAATTCCATAACTTTTATCATCAGTTGTAGCTGTGCCATTATTTACTTTTTCTAACTGTGCAGAAGGGGATGTGTTAGGCTTGATTGTTACATTTTCAATATCGTGAATTCCGTATTCTTTTGCCTCTTCATCGAAAGTATCAGTAATAATAAAACCCTTTAATGGATTACTGACCTGCATTTTTAAATTTAATGGTTCTTCATTACCGTTCACCAATACATTATCAACCTTCACTTCAGCAAAACCTTTATTTCCAATTTCCACAACAACTGCATTATAGTCGTTTGTCGCACCAAAAATCCCACTTACTAATGGTGGATTGAATTTAATAAAAGAAAAAATTCCAACTAATATAACTGCAATGATTATAATAGAAAACATGATTATTTTTCTCGAGTTTCTCACCCCTCCTTGTTAAAATTTTACCATATAAACCCATCATGCTTGTTAAACATAACTGCCACGTTAGTAAAAAAGCGACTGCCTTTGTTTAGCAATCTCACCCTTTAGTTGAATAACCTTTTCCTCTTTTTAAATAAACTAAAAACTAAAATACCTAAAAGTCCACCTAATGTATTTAATATAATATCGTCTACATCAAACACACCTAATTGAGTAACGTATTGCACTGACTCAATAGTTAGGCTAAACAACAATATAACTACTATTGACAAAGCGTTCTTTATTTTCGGGAAAAGGAGTGGAATTAAAATTCCTATTGGTATAAATAGAAACACTATACCGAAAGTATTATAAAACCAAGTATCAAAATTATAGCTATGAATATTAAATAAGTAAGTGCCAATGGTAGCAAAAGGGACAAAATTATGTGACACTCCAATATAAATCCCGTCAAGTCTTCCTGGATAAAACGAACTGATTCCTACAAAGCTAACGAATAACACCGAAGAAATATAGAACAAAGTTAAAACAATAACACACCACTTTGATTTCAAATCAACAACTAACAGCTTCAATGGACACACCTCCTCAATAAAAGGTATGTCCATGCAATGTTTGTTATTCTTAACCAGTTAATTACCTCGTTGATGCAACAAGAAGTGTGCTGACCTTATTCAATCAACGCACACATTAGTTTAATAAAAATCTTTTTTTACTCATATCCGTAAAATATTTTCTCACTTTTTTCTAATTGACTGCTACGAATTACTTCATATTTGTTAGGAATGTTAGAAGTTTGAGTTTGATAGACTAAATGTTCTTCGCTCAAGGTTTTAGATTTATCTTCTTCTAAAAAAACCTTTAATGTTTTTCCCTCTACCTTTACTTTTATAATTTTTGTCTCTGAAGTCTTATCCTTTGAGTAAATAGTAAATGCTTGTTTCCCTGAATGTCCTTGTACACCACTTACATATACACCGTCTGAAACATCAGCTAGTGTGTATTTTTCAAATTTCATTGGTTTTCCCGTTAAAAATCCTATTAAGTCAGGGGCAAATGGTCTCTTAATCAACTCAAGATAACCATCATGATTATTGATTGTCTCACTTGATTTTTCTAACAGCTGCCTATTTTCTTTTTTAACCTGATTTTCAGCAGTAACAGTTTTATCTATGTTGCTAACAAAAAAGAATATCGAAACACTGATAATAATAAAGATTGCAATTAGAAAAGTTACAAGACGTTTCAATTAAATCCCCCCATAAACGGTTTATACAAGGGTATGTCCATTAACATATGACTATTCAAGTAACCTGCCTCGTTAGCACAATAAGCAACAGGATCTGCCGAATGACAACTCCTGTTGTTAAACTCATGCACCCGTTTGTTGAATAAGGTGAATTTATGTTTTAATCCTAAGAAACCTTTTCAATTCTTGATATGGAGTAGAATATGAATCTTCATATTTTTGTATATGGTCTCTTAAAACAGACCAATTCTTATCAAGTATTGGATGTATTTCAGTGGTTTCCGCAATTCTATATAAGTCGATTAAAAAATATAGTGTCTCCCAAATCAAATAATCCTCATTTAAATCGAGAAGCATATATATAATTTCTGGAATATAGTTAAAAGCACTCTCCGAGGACATGTCTTTTGAAATTGATTCAAATGCATTACTAAAATACCATTCGTCTGCATCAAGTTTTTCTTGCCAATTATCATATATTTCGATTAATTTCTTGTCCGTAATAATCACACCCTTTTTGAACTCCTGCTACCCTTTAGTTAAACATTTATTCTAACGTAATATTAATTTGTTTTAACTGTTTCCTTAAATCCCAATTTTTAGGTCTCCTATTTTTATCAAACCATTCTGCACCTTCATTAATCCACTTATTTCTATAACTATCAAATGTATAGCCTTGGTCATCATCATCAAAGCCAGATTGGAAACCACAACAAGAACAAATATCAAAACTTGGATACTTGTCCTCAAAGTATTGTGGTCTATCTAAACCTTTAAAGCCACATACATTACAACGATAATTCATATGTTCACTTCCTTAATTGTTGTCCTTTTTCAAAAAAGCGTTCCTGCTGCTGTTGCAGAAACGCCCCCGTTACTTTAAGTACAATACTTCACAATCTTTTTTTATTTACTTCCTATTTACCTCTCCCAAATCAACGTCATTTGTTGTAAAAGTTCTTCCCATGTTTGCTCTTTTTCTTTGGTTACTTTATCAAGATCAAAGTCCCCATAGTAAACTGCATCAACAGTTTCACTATCTACTAACTCTAATCGATCAGGTCCAATTCTTTTATCCTCTCGTAAAAAGTTACTAGTAGGCGAATGGGCGATTGTTTTAACATAATAAATTAAGCTAATTTTTTTTACTTCCCCATCTATTTCAACTTCTAAAGGGTGTGTCGTATACGTTCCTGCATGACTTTCTCCAAAATAATTTAAAACAAGCGTTCCATCTGCCGTTTCTTCAAGCTCAAATAATTCTGCTGTATAAGGAATTGGCTTTGCGTAATAAAATATGAATGAAAATAGTGCAAACCCTATTAATGTGGTCGTTAAAACAGATCCAAAAATAAGAAGCCATTTTTTGCGATTCCATCGTTTCTTAAGCTGACTGAACAAAGTGTCTTTATTTTCAATTGGTACATAAAGCGTTCCTTTCATTTGCTCATATTCATTTCTACAATTCTCACATGTAAGTAAATGCTCATTAACTAACGATTTCGTATCATCACTTACTACCTCATCTACATAAAGTGGCAGCAAATCTTGAATGACTGTACATTTAATATCCTTCATCTTGTTTCGCCTCCATATACGCTGTTATTTTCTTTTTTGCACGGTAATACGTTACTCTAGCCCAGCCATCACTTTTTCCAAATAAATGCCCAATTGCCTCAAAAGAAAGCTCACCAAATGTTCGAAGGGAGAAAACTTCTTTATATGGCTCTTTCATTGCGTGTAAAAATCGATGAATCATCAGCGCTCGCTCTTCATTCATTAAATAATCTACAAGTTGGACATCCTTTTGCGCTGAATTTTCTTCAATATTTATCTCGCGTTGCTGCTTTTTGTATTGTGTAAAATATGTATTTTTAGCGATTGTGAAAAGCCATGCCCTTACATCTTTTTTGCCATCAAATTGATGAAATGATTTCAGTGCCTTAAAAAATGTCTCTTGTGTAACTTCTTCTGCTATATCCTTGTCAGCTACTAAAGACTTTGTATATAAGTAAACATCATGAAAATACGCTTGATAAATTTCCTCAAAGTTCACTTTCTCCCCTCCTTCACTTAAATAACTAACGAAATAATAAAACGTTACAAGATTTTCAAAAAAATAAATAGACATATTCATTTTATCTGAATATGCCTAAGTATTAACTAAATATTTATGGTATTAGGATTTAAGCCATCAACAGCTGCTTTTGTCCAACAATCCTTTATATTTTTTAGGTTTTGTAAAAGTAGCTTTTGTTTTTCATTCATATGTAATTTCCCCCCATTAAAAATCGGTATAACCCATAATAATTACTACTTCCTTGTTCAACTAACCTGCCCTTTAGTTTAAGTGAAACTATTCACAATTCTCCGTTCCTACAATAAGATTAATTGATTAATTTATAAAAATAAGGTCCGCAATCATCCTCGTGTGTATGTACATATGTCCAATTAAAATTAGTATCAACAATATATACATCACTTTCGTTATTAAAATCTTCAGCCTTTATTTTATCCGCATTATTTAGCTTGTAAGCATTATTGCTTTGTTGGTAAAAAAACATAACAAACCGTCTTTTTCTGTTTATTAAATGCATCAATTGCTTCTTCATTCTCTATACAATTTAGCTTTTTATTACTAAATACGTGCCATAATTTTATTCGTAATTCTTCGCTATTGTTATTAAGCTGAGTAACAATAATTCCTTTATCATCAAATAATTTAATTAAATCCATCCACTTCCTCCTGTCCGTTATTGACGAACGCACCCGTAAGTTCAACAAGGCTTAATTATCCTGAATAATAACCAGTAATAATTCTCGTGCCTTTTCAAAACTTACAAGTTCTTTATAAAAATGAGGATAACTACTTACAGAATTTTTTAAAAATAAATATTTAGGATAAAGTGAAAAAAAGTCTTTATATAGGAACTGCCTTTGATAATTAGGGATTTTCTTATTACCTAACACATAAGAGGAACTGCCTGCGATAAGCATACAAAATTCATTAAAATCAGCCACCAGCCAATCTTCTTCTGTGATACTGTCCTCGAAATCTTTTCCAATCTGTTCAATATCTTCGTTTGGGAATTCATTCATTAATTCTGTATTATAAAGATTTTCAAGTTCACTGATTAAATCATTTTTCATTTTCCCCACCTGTAAATCAGATTTTTTTCCTAATAATTATATCTAAAAGCGAAAAAACCTTCTTCCACTATCAATATCCAGTTTCGTTCAGAAGTCTTATTACATTAAATAGCCCTAGAATGAAACATGAGCGCTTATCCTTGTTCCAGAATAGCGCCCGATTGTTGAAAACATAATTATTTGATACCAGTTTTGGAGTGTTTATTTAAACCCCCTTGATATTACAAAAAAATTGAGCAATTTCTTTAACACGCTCAATCGTAATACCCTGGCTTTGTTCTTTTGAAAGTGGGTGATCTGTAGGTTCAAGCTCAATATACGGTCGTAATTCTATGGAACGATTATGTACATAGGTTTTTAAATTTAAAGTTTCAGGATACAAAGGAAGCTGTGTAGATAACCATCCAAACATAGGCTTTAACTTTTCTCTATTAGGATCATCCCAATGCTCTAAAGTGAGTTCAAAATTCTCTTCACTAAGTGAAACCCAAACACCCCAAACAAATGGTTCGTTTGATCCAATGACCGGTATTTCAATACAACCTCGTATAAAAAAATGTTCACCATCCATTACACATAGATCATCATTTAATTCAAAACGCTTTTTACGTTCTTTTCGAGTAGCTTCTTCGTAATAAATAGGTGCAGGGCTTCCATAGTTTAAGGGAAGTTCATCATGGTATTCCCCACAACAGCTGCATATGTATCCTTTTAAAACATCTGTCATCCATATTCCTCCTCTATCATACCTTTAAAATAGCATAGATAATTTCAAGTATAGAATTAACAACCTTTTCTGATTTGAGACATTTATAGTTAAAGATACGCACCCGTTCGTACTGATTTTTCTAAACATAAGTACCGTTTCTCATAGAACAAGAGTAAATATGCTTTACTTTTTTTGAATAACAGGAGATTCCCATCCGTCATATTCACCGTTATGTTTTTGTGCCGTTTCAATAATCGTATCGGTTACAGAATCGATCAAGTGATAATCTACACTATCTTCACGAGAGATGGTGATGCTGTATGTACCATCTTCATTCTTCTCCTGTTCGTATTCTTCCGTTGTAAAGCCTTTTTGCCGAATGTCTCGTTCAAACGCTTTTAAATGTTCCAATGTTTCAAACTCCACCCAATGTTCGATCATACGTGGTACTTCTAGATCATCTTTCTCGTTTTCTAACATTTCAACTAACTCACGATTCGACATATGTTGGAAATGGTATTGGTTTGGGTATAGGAACTCGTAATAAAATGCCCAGGGTTCATCTTCTTCAATACCTATAATATCAGTTTCGTATCCGTTGTTATCGAATACGGCTAGTGCATGTTGATCAATAATTTTGACATGTTTTTCTTTTTTGGCGTAATAAAAAAATTCTCGGATACCGTTTGTTGTTAGCCGTCCTACTTGAATGATATCTTCGTTATTCAACCTTTCCATCAAATCATATTCCCATTCCCCTAAGCGTTCATCTTCTTGTTCTTCGGGATAACCCAGTTCTGTTGGATTTTTGATATTAATCTTTACAGAAAATAACTTTTTGTATTTTTTGATATTTACTTCTTCTGTTACTTCCAAATCTACAACAATTGACGCTAAATGGTCATCCAGTTCAGCGATATAAAAATTCCAGTTATCAGACATATAAGATCTCCTCCTTACCATTAAGTATAGGGATGAATGGATTCTCTTTCCATATACATTTATCTTTATCAGAAATTATTTTTAGCTCGAGAGGATTCTCATTTTAAGGTAATGAGTAGTTTGTAAAGGAAGTGGTTTATCTAGCTCATCAACTATTAAAAGCATTACCACTTATTCCACTATATGGCCCGATTGTTGAAGATCTTTACTATATATTTTAAAACAATACTTATTCCTTTCTAAAGGAATGCACCCGTAAGTTAAAAGTAACTGTCTTATCTGCTCTGATATAACTTTCGTTTGTAATTACATAATATGTAAGCTTAGAAAGATATTAAGTATAAGAACCGTTAAGAGAGGTGTATCAAGAGTGCATAGGATTCTTATGTTAGCAATAATATTATCGATTCTTTTTCCACTGAATTCATTTGCAACTGGAGAAAAAAATGTAAAAGCTGGCTTCATAAGAGATGGGAATTTTTTTACTTTTATAAACAACGAGGAAAAACAAATTACGAACACAGGTAAAGTCTTTGCTAAACCAAAGTGGTCACGTGACGGTAAGTGGCTTTTATATCAAAATGAAGCTCCATCTGAATACCAAGATAATGAGATACAGGTGGAAGTATGGGCTTATAATGTTGAAACTAAGGAAAAGAAAAAAATCTTTTATAATGGATATTCTCCAACATGGGCACCAAACAAAAATGTTATTGCTTTTAATGACAGAGGTATTTTAAACATCTCAGATTTCACACAATTCTATAACATTGCAACTGGAGTTAACAGTTATACGTGGTTACCTGATGGAAGTGGATTCTTACTTTCATCAGCAGGAGTCCTTCGACCAGATGGATGGTCAAGTGCAATTTTATTTACGAAAAGAGTAAATGATAATTATAATGACATTATTTTATTCGGAGGTGTAGATCATTTCTTTACCCTTCCGAGAGAAATTGGAATAAACAACAACAAAATCATTGCAGTTTATGCTGACTATTTCAACTTCTCACCTAGTAAAAAATGGATTTCCTTCATTGTTTCACCGACTGCTTCTTGGTCAATGGATAGTAATATGCTGTGTGTGATATCTAGTGATGGTAAGAATTTTAAAGTGTTAGATGAGGTTATTTTTGAAGTAGGTGAGCCTAAATGGGCACCGTCAAGTGATACAATAGCATTTATTGCTGGCGGTGGAAGAATTGTTTTTGGTTTTAAAAATAAGGATTTAAAGGTTCGAGAAATGCCTGTATCAGGAACATATACACCTCCTAACTATGCTGATCTTGATTTTGATTGGGTAACAGACAACTCCATCGTGACGTCAAGAATTGAAGAAAAAGAGTGGTCAAACGACTTTAGTAAGCATCCATTACCATCACTTTATTCAATAAATATTGATAAAAATAAACAAGTTAAAATAACAAAACCACTTGAAGGCTATGGTGATTATAGCCCGCAATATGTAGAAACTATTGATAAGCTTGTGTGGTTAAGAGGATCATCTATTACCGATAAAGACAGAACTCTTTGGAAAGCAAAACCTGATGATACAAGTGCAGAAGAATGGATTAAAAATGTGGATGCTATTGAATTTTATCAAGGTGATTTAAATAATTAGCTTTCTTGGAATATGTAAGAAATTCACAACGTTAAGGATACCCGAATTTTAAAAGCCTGATCTCTCAGTGCTATTTATGAGAAATTTGGCTTTCGTTACTTCATAATCTTTCCTTTGCATAAAGAAAGAGCACAATTCTTGCTCCAGAAATGCACCCGATTGTTGAAGATCATTGCTGATATTTTATTAAACAAAAGCACCCCGTTTGTTTAATAAGAATTCTTTCCCTTGCTGAAATTACTGGTGGAGAGCTACGATGTAATTCTTCTGAGTCACTAGAAATTAAGTTTTTTGAACCACAAAACCTGTTATAAAATGTACTACTTTACCATTTGGATAAGCAAACACCTGCGAGTTAGGGTCAGAGTACACCCCAATTAGCTTTTTAATTTTTATATCTAAATTAGTTTCCTCTTTTACCTCTCTGATAGCTGCTTCAGAAACTGTTTCCCCTACCTCTATATGTCCTGAAGGAATACCCCATAACCCTACATCTGACCTTTTCTGTAACAAAACTTGTACTTTCTCATCTTCCTCATTTAAAATAATAACTGCAACCCCAGCTTTTAAATCATCAATTCTTTTCATACGATAAACCTCCTTAAAATAATAAAAAAGGTCCGAAGAGAAAGAATTCAACGCATAACAAATACGTTGAACCTTTCCCCTCGGACCTTTTATGTCAATAGGTGCCTTTTACACACGGTAAAAGATATAGCCCTCGGTCACTGACCTACCTAGATAGCGGAACCCTAGCTACAATTTTCCAGTTCACTTTTTATTTTACAGCTAAACCTTAAAAGATGAAAGATATTCTTTCACTAAATTCCCCGTTAATTGAACAAGAAATAAGCCTTAATTAAATTCTTATTGATGAACAAAATATATTTTATTTACTATAATTTTTTTCTTTTAAAATAAAAAATTCTCTGATAAATGCACCTACACCAGCAGAACAAGCTATAACAGAAAGCAGAGATATACCTCTTACAAAGGTGAATGGTGAAAAAATAGCTTGTATACTTCCTGTTATAATAAAAATCCCTAACAAAACACACCCCATAATTAACTGTTTTTTCACCTTGTTTTCTTTCAATTTCAATATCCCCCCTTCTTTTAGCATCCTGCTCTTTACTTTAACAAAGAAAGACAAATACCTTTGTTCAGTATTCGCCCCCTTTTGTTAAATAGAAAGGTCATTTAACTTCTACTATTATTTCGGCAAAATGAGAACCACCCAAACTTACGTCTAATTTCCAAACCCCAGACTTATCAAACCATAAGGCTGATGGCTTAGTTTTATCAGCACCTAAATTTGGTTGAGTAAAATGATCATCGTATTCCCAAGTTGTTTCATTACCTTCTGGATAAATAAGTAATACAGGTTTTTTCTCCCCAGTCTCTAAATGAGTACCCACTACTCGAAAATCCCCTTTGATTTCTTCATGATCACCCCAAAAGTGCCACAATACTTTTTGATATTCTTGAGCTTTAAAAGTTGTATTTTGAATCCCTATTTTTCCTTCAATGCCTTTAAATTCATAATCATTTGATTCAAAAATTGGTGACACTTCAAAGTTATTAACCGTTTCTTTTTCACAACCAACCACAATAGTTGCTAATATTATTAAAAGAAAGGCAAATCGCATAAACCATCCCCCTACCTATTAATTGTACAATATTTCCACTTTCCCTTGTTAAACAATCTTGCTCGTTAGGACAAGAAGGAGCTGTCGCAACGACAACTCCTGTTGTTTCGTTCAAGCCCCCGTTAGCTCAATAATCTTTTTTCAATTTCATCTCGGTCATAGTCCAATATCCAATCGTTACAATCTTGGTAAAGCGAATATAAATCCTCTTTATTAGAAGCCATAACGTCACAACCTCGGTCGTCATATAAGTGGTAAATCATTTTCTTTGTAATATTGACTAAGTATATGTCAATTCCATTACGTGGGAACCCTTTTAGAATTTGCTCTGGATGTGGGAAATCCTCATAACTAATGGCAGTCAAGAGTGCTTTATATCGAATGTCATTCTTTTTACAGGACAAAACAAATCTATGCGTGACCATCTCTGCATAATCTTCTCCATCTTCATCTTCCAAAAAAACACTTGGCAAGACTCTATGTTGAAGTTTTCTTACTGTCTCCTTGTTCTTTATATATTTCTGATAAACTTTTGTCGGTCTCTTTTGCAAGAATGTATCATTTTTTTCACAATGTATGTCTGTAATAAGGAATATTTCATCCTCCTGATTAAACACCTTGTTAAATATTGTAACGGTTCTTTCATTTATTTGCTGAAGGTTATCTTTATCTTCATGTTCCACCCAAGGCATAGAAATTTCAAAACGGATACCATATTTCCATAAGTAAAATAGAGGTGGTCTTAGATTAAGATTATTAAAATGCTCATTCATAAATTGCGATAAAATGTTTATCATATTACCTCCATTTTTGGCTTTTTATCGTACTTTTATAAAATAAGATAGAGCTAATTACTATTACGCAATTGCACCCGTTAGCACAACAAGAATACTTTTATTAAATCAACCTCTCCTTTTCATTCTTCCTAAATAAAAACCTATCAAAATTAAAAGAAAAGGAACTAAAGAGAATATAAAACCAAACTTTTCATAAAGCATTTCATTCATATCTGTAAATAAATAAACGAACCAAATAAACGAACTATATCCAGCTATATGATATAAAAAGTAAATGGAGCCAAAGTCATCTATTGCTAAATTAGACACCCACAGTAATAAGCCAATTACCAAAAATAAAAAAACCGAAACAATGACTTCTTTCGTTCCTAATCCTTGTAAAAGTTTAAAGCTAAGAATTAAGTAACCAACTAAGTTAAGGAAAAATGAAACCAAAGAAATAATTATTGCTTGAGAATGGGTGAAGTTCGTTAAAGTAATAAAATATAATAATAAAGAAATTCCACCCATTAACAAATGAATAGAACCAACTTTAAGTATCCCGTTCATGTTATCACCTTCTCTCTTTTTCAATAATTATAGTCTTCAACTTAAACTATCCTGCCAGTTACTTCAACAAAGAAAGGCGAATACCCTTATTCAGCATTCGCACCCGATAGTTTAAGTGTAATAATTCACAAATCCACCAAACTTTATAGCCAATTAATGATAATATACCTTCATTATAGAGTTAAAGGAAACAATCTAAGACATCTTTTAAGTTTTTCTATAAAAGCCAACCTTTGTATAACGAGGTTTTATAAGCTTTTCAATCTAATTCAAATCGATCCTAACCTTCTCTAATTCATTAGGAATATTGGCACTCAATGATCCCATATTAACTCTTATTACATAGTCTTTTAAGTTAAAATCTTTAATTTTACTAATATCAAATGTGCTTGTAAATCGTAAGTCATCTTTATTAATTACTTCGACTGAGTGTTTAATCGGCTCCTGATAAATATCTTTTTCTGTTTCTTTAACCAGTATCACATCATTGCGAGCAATATTACTATAAAACAAGAATTCCAGATCCATGTTATTACCATTATTTATTTGAAAATCAAAAATAATGTTCTGATCCTGAACGGTAATATTTTCTATTTCAACAGCTAAGTCTTGCCTTTCAGAATTAATTTCAACAGGAGTTCCTTCATCTAATTTAATAAAACGATCAGGTTCACTTAATGCCACTTTAGGTAGCACCTCTATATAACTAGTTTCTCCCTTTATTGACTGTGGAATAATACTTCTACCTTTAACAATAATTCTATTGTTCTTTTTGACAGTTTCTAGGTCAATTCCGTCTGAGGAGATATTGATTTCATTGCCTTGATCATCATAAGCCTCTATTCGTACTTGATCATGTTTTCCTTCAATTGGAAAAGTAGCTGTATAGTTAATAGCAGTTGATGCTTTACCTTGAATAATTGAATCGAAATGAACATTTATTTCTGCAT
>NZ_JAJAFR010000035.1 GCF_020734105.1 Alkalihalobacillus deserti | reverse complement strand
ATACCTTATAGTCTGGTGGCGATAGCGAAGAGGTCACACCCGTTCCCATGCCGAACACGGTCGTTAAGCTCTTTTGCGCCGATGGTAGTTGGGGGCTTCCCCCTGTGAGAGTAGGACGTTGCCAGGCATACCGTTCCACAGTAGCTCAGTGGTAGAGCAATCGGCTGTTAACCGATCGGTCGTAGGTTCGAGTCCTACCTGTGGAGCCATTTTTTTGCTTCCATAGCTCAGTAGGTAGAGCACTACCATGGTAAGGTAGGGGTCAGCGGTTCAAATCCGCTTGGAAGCTCCAGAAGAACTTATAAATTACGCGCCCTCAGGCATCTACTGATTGGCGTTTTTGTTGATTTTGGTCTTTTTTTATTGATCTTTTCTTTCTTAAAATTAATTAAAAAAAGAATAAAAAAGGGTTGAAATCTAGAAGTAATTTAGATATAATATTTTTTGTCAGTGTTGACAATGGCCCGTTGGTCAAGCGGTTAAGACACCGCCCTTTCACGGCGGTATCACGGGTTCGATTCCCGTACGGGTCACCATTAAATGGAGGATTAGCTCAGCTGGGAGAGCACCTGCCTTACAAGCAGGGGGTCGGCGGTTCGATCCCGTCATCCTCCACCATATATGCCGGCCTAGCTCAATTGGTAGAGCAACTGACTTGTAATCAGTAGGTTGGGGGTTCAAGTCCTCTGGCCGGCATCGTTCATCATGGAGGGGTAGCGAAGTGGCTAAACGCGGCGGACTGTAAATCCGCTCCCTCCGGGTTCGGCGGTTCGAATCCGTCCCCCTCCACCATGATTGGGCTATCGCCAAGCGGTAAGGCAACGGATTTTGATTCCGTCATGCGTAGGTTCGAATCCTGCTAGCCCAGCCATTTTTTTAGAGCCATTAGCTCAGTTGGTAGAGCATCTGACTTTTAATCAGAGGGTCGAAGGTTCGAATCCTTCATGGCTCATTTCAATTTTAAACTGTTTGAGTAAGTTGCGGAAGTAGTTCAGTGGTAGAACACCACCTTGCCAAGGTGGGGGTCGCGAGTTCGAATCTCGTCTTCCGCTCCAATCTGATATGGGGCCTTAGCTCAGCTGGGAGAGCGCCTGCCTTGCACGCAGGAGGTCAGCGGTTCGATCCCGCTAGGCTCCACCATTACATATTAACTTTAAACCATGGATGTAAATCTATGGTTTTTTTATGTAGTTGTTTTTTGTTTATGCCAATTATGTTTATTAATTAAATTTTCGTATTCATTTAAAAGTGCATCAAGTTTATGACTGTAACGAATCACCTCTTTTGAAATTAAAGATGATGTTTGTGCTTTGCGATTTAACAATTCTCTACATTCTTCTATATCATGCAAGAGTTGGTGTTCTCTATTCATTTTTCCACATCCTTCTTGAAGTCTTTTAAGTTTGAAATTGTCTTAGCTCGAAACTAGATTGGAGTTGTATTTTTTTATACCCTATTTCTGCAAAAAGAAAACATTATTTCATGTTATGATGAAGAAATATATAGGAAATGGAACTTTTTTAACGGTGAAACGTAAAAAACTAGAACGAATGTGGCAGGAGTAATAATATGGATACAATTGTAAAGAGGTTAATTTGGGAAGTGAGGAAAGGAAATCAACAAGCTTTCTCAGAAATTGTTGAACTATATAAAGATAAAGTCTTTCAAGTCGCTTATCGAATGGTAGGAAATTTGCATGAAGCACAGGATGTTGCACAAGAAGCATTTCTGCGGGCCTTTACGAATCTTGACCGATTTGATATTGATCGCAAATTCTCAACATGGATATTTCGTATAGCAACGAATGTAGCGATTGATCGATTACGTAAGAAAAAGCCAGATTATTATTTACAAGAAAAAGTAAAAGGATTAGATGGTTTGACGTATGAGTCTCAACTTGCTTCTGATGAGGAGTCACTCGATGATCAAGTTGTTAGTTTAGAAAGGCAAGAATGGGTTCAAACTGAGATCAATCAATTGCCTCCAAAATATCGGACGGCTATTATCTTAAAATACATTGAGGATTTATCCATTAGTGAGATTAGCGACATTTTAGATATTCCACCTTCTACTGTTAAAACAAGAATTCATCGGGGTAGAGAAGCACTTAGAAAGAGAATGCGCCATGTATAAGGAGGGATATTAAGATGAAGTGTAAACAGTATTATGAAGACCTCATTCAGAACGTTCTTGATGGCGATGCAACAGAAGAAGAAAAAAAGATCCTTGATCAACATTTAAAGGAATGTGCTTTTTGTAGGCAACATCTTCATGAACTAAAAAAAGTTATTGCTTTCGTACAAAGTTCTTCTCATATCGAGGCTCCTTTGGATTTTACAGAGACGGTCATGGCAAACCTACCTGAACGAAAGCAAGTTTCAAAATGGAAGCAATGGACGAGGAAACATCCATTACTTATATCGGCTGCTGTGTTTTTTCTTTTAATGATAACGAGCATATCATCACTATGGAATAGTGGAGAAGAACAGGTAGTTGTTTCGGGTTCTGGCCATGTGCAAATTGATCAAGACAGTGGTCGCGTCGTTGTTCCTGAAGGAGAAGTGATAAGAGGGGATATTGTCGTTAGAAACGGACAATTACAAGTCGATGGAGAAATAGAAGGAAATGTCTTACTCGTGAATAGTAAAGCTTATTATGCGTCAGTTGGTCAAGTTTCAGGGGAAATTAGCGAAGTGAACCAAGCATTGGATTGGGTTTGGTATCACTTGAAAAGCTTTGCTAAAGAGGTGATGTCAATTACAGATCATCAGAGATCTAATCAGTAGGACTTCAAATGACACTGTGATATAATGGGGAAAGTGAAGGGGATTAGTAATATGTATTTTTCTCTTTTGACGTACGTTAGTGGTTTGGAGGAAGGGCCATGTTTTATTTAGAAGAATTTCGTTTGCTCAACTATGTTGGACAAATTGTTGATATATTGGTTGTAACTTATGTTGTTTATAAAGCAATTATGATTATTCGTGGGACGAGGGCTGTCCAGTTAGTTAAAGGGATAACGGTTATTTTAGCCATATGGTTTTTGAGTCGTTTCCTTGGTCTTAGAACATTAGAATTTCTCATGAACCAGACGATTACTTATGGTCTGCTTGCCATTATTATTATTTTTCAGCCAGAGCTTAGAAGAGGACTTGAACAATTAGGAAGAGGGAGACTGTTTTCGAGTCGAACGATTCCACAGGATGATCATGCCAAAAAGTCGATTGATGCGATTATAAAAGCAACATCCTATATGGCCAAAAGGCGAATTGGGGCACTCATGTCACTTGAAAGAGAGACGGGTATGACGGATTATGTTGAGACAGGTATTCAAATGAATGCTAATTTAACATCTGAATTACTAATTAACACATTTATACCTAATACGCCTCTTCATGATGGCGCTGTTATTATTCAGAACAATACGATTCTAGCTGCTGCATGTTATTTACCTTTATCAGAGAATCCTTTTATTTCAAAAGAATTAGGAACGAGGCACAGAGCCGCTCTTGGAGTTAGTGAAGTGACTGATTCGATTACGATCATTGTTTCCGAAGAGACAGGGGCTATCTCGTTAACAAAGAATGGTGAATTGCACCGGGATCTCGATGAAGAGAAACTGCGAAGCTTGCTTGAACGAGAGTTGTTAGTAGAAAGTAATACCACCACTTCACGTTGGCAGTGGGGAGGAAAGAGAAATGGATAAAATGTTCAATAGCCATTGGTTTGTTAGAATCGTCTCTTTCTTTATTGCGCTCATGCTATTTACAATGGTTAATATTGATAATTTAACGACGCAGCCAGGAGGCGTGTTGCCAACCATTAACCCAGCTTATACGCTCGAAGATGTTGAGTTAACTGTTCTGTATGATGAAGAGAATTATGCTATTACAGATAAGACGGAAAATGTTCAGGTTAATTTAAAAGGACCCCAAGCTCAACTAACACTATTTCAATTGACTCGACCTTCTTACGAAGTGTTTGTTGATGTAACCGATCGAGGAGAAGGTGTACATACATTAAGTGTTCAACATCGCAATTTCCCAAGTGAACTAACGGTGTCTATTGTGCCACAGTATGTAAGAGTGGAATTACAAGAAAAGCAAACCGTATCTTTCCCTGTTCAAGTCGATATAATTAACTCGAGTGAAGTGGAAGAAGGATACACAGTTGGTACACCCATTGTGACTCCAATCAACGTTGATGTGACAGCTGCACGAAGTCTCGTAGCTGAGGTTAGTATGGTAAAAGCATTTGTCGATGTTGCAGGTGCCGATAAAACGATCGAAGAAACGACGCCTGTTAAGATGTTTGACAAGAACGGGAAAGAGTTGTTCTTAGCGGTAGAACCGCAAGTTGTAGATGTGAAGATCCCTATTACAAGTCCAAATCGATTGGTTCCCACTAAAGTGACTCGTACAGGTAAATTACCAGCTGGTTTAAGTATTAGTGATGTCAAATTTGAACCAGAGGAAGTAACGATTTATGGTCCTACTGATGTGATCGACCGTATGAATGTAGTCGATGTTGGAACGATAGATCTAAGTAAATTATCCGAGTCTCAAACATTTGAAATGACGGTTCCTACTCCACCAGGGATAGAGCGGGTGACTCCGGAAACGGTCAATATTACGGTTTCAATAACGACAGAAGAAACAGCAGAGTTCCCTGATGTACCTATTGAAGTAATCGGTGGGCGATCGGAAGAAAAAGTTACTTTCAATGAAAATTCAAATCGGTCTGTAACCATTTTAGCAAGCGGATCAGAGGAGTTATTAAGCAAGCTAACATTATCTGATATTCAGGCGTTTATCGATATAAGTGATTTATCAACAGGCAAATATGAAGTTGAAATACAGGTGAATGGACCTCCAAATATTCAGTTTGCTTTAGCTGATAATAAGAAGATACCAATTGAAATTACAGTGCGTTCTGATTGATGATTGTTTGAAGGAGAGAATGATAAATGGGAAAATATTTTGGTACTGATGGTGTGCGTGGAGTTGCCAATACGGAACTTACACCGGAGCTTGCCTTTAAATTAGGCAGAATGGGTGGCTACGTATTAACGAAACAAACAGAAAAACCAAGAGTAATTATCGGAAGAGATACTCGAATTTCCGGAGAGATGCTAGAAAGTGCACTTGTAGCAGGTTTACTTTCTATAGGTGCCGAAGTTATGCGTCTAGGTGTGATATCTACACCAGGTGTGGCTTTTCTAACAAAGGCACTAAGTGCAGACGCTGGTGTTATGATCTCAGCTTCACATAATCCAGTCCCTGATAACGGAATCAAATTCTTTGGACCAGATGGTTTTAAACTATTGGATCATCAAGAAGAGGAAATTGAGCGTCTTCTTGATAGTGAAGATGAGCTTCCTAGACCTGTTGGCGGTGATCTTGGTCAACTAAACGATTATTTTGAAGGTGGACAAAAATATCTTCAGTTTCTGAAGCAAACGGTTCAAGAAGATTTTTCAGGTATTCATATTGCTCTCGATTGTGCACATGGAGCAGCTTCATCCTTAGCACCGCATTTATTTGCTGATTTAGAGGCTGATATTTCGACGATGGGGACAACCCCCAATGGAGTAAATATCAATGAAAATTGCGGTTCCACTCATCCCGAAGCTTTAGCGGCTTTCGTCCTGGAAAAAGAAGCTCAGATTGGATTAGCTTTTGATGGAGATGCTGATCGGTTGATTGCTATTGATGAGAACGGTGATATTGTTGATGGCGATAAGATTATGTTCATCTGTGCGAAGTATATGAAGGAACAAGGTTGGTTAAAGCATGGTACGGTCGTATCAACGGTCATGAGTAATCTTGGCTTCTACAAAGGTCTTCAAGAAATTGGTGTGGAATTTAAGCAAACAGCTGTAGGAGATCGTTATGTCATGGAGGAAATGAGAAAGGGAGGATTTAACCTTGGCGGAGAACAGTCTGGGCACATCATCTTCCTAGATCATATCACCACGGGTGATGGTTTATTATCTGCTATACAACTAGTGAACATTATGAAAGTAACGGGGAAACCATTGTCGAAGTTGGCAGCTGATATGCAAACATTCCCGCAAAAGCTCGTAAATGTACGTGTGACAGATAAGAATGCTGTGACCGACAATGCTAAAGTGAGTACGGCTATTAACAACGTTGAAACCCAAATGGAGGGTGAAGGTCGTGTGTTAGTAAGGCCATCAGGCACTGAACCTCTTGTTCGCGTTATGGTTGAAGCAAAGACGGAAGAGCTTTGTAATCAATATGTGAATGAGATTGTCAATGTTGTGAAAGAGGAAATGGGTTTAGATTAATGTTTTATGCGTAAGTGGCACACAACATGCTGCTTATGCATATTTTTTTATATAGAGTTTGAACCACTCTCAAACGCTTTGTTAATTATTACTTGTAATTGACGGTTTGCTCTTGTTTGATGTATGATAAAAAAAGTCAATAAGAGAAAGGTGGATAGAAGTGAAAGATTAAAGCGCCTGGACTACAGTGAGTGTAGTTGACGAGGAGAGGGAGTATCGAAAGTTCGGCGGATGCCCTCCGGTTGTAGCATGACAACCGTTAGACTTCTGGAAAAACAAAGAGGCAACTCTTTGCACAAAGACAGAAGTAAGCATGCCTCAAAAAAAATGAGAGTGGGGGTAAGTGTACCCTCAGGTTACTTGCCCCTAACTTCAGGAGGTAATTAATTTATGTGCGGAATTGTTGGATATATTGGGACGGAAGATGCAAAAGAAATCTTATTACGTGGTTTAGAAAAGTTGGAATATCGTGGCTATGATTCAGCTGGGATTGCAGTAGCTAACGATGTTGGCGTCCACGTTTTTAAGGAAAAAGGTCGAATTGCATCTTTGCGTGATGTTGTCGATAAGACAGTAGAGAGTACGGTTGGTATTGGCCACACACGTTGGGCCACTCATGGTCCCCCAAGTCGCATTAATGCGCATCCACATCAAAGTGAAACGGCAAGATTTACACTTGTTCATAATGGTGTAATTGAAAATTATGAACAGTTGAAAAAGGACTTTTTATCTACAGTTGACATGGTAAGTGATACTGATACAGAAGTAATTGTTCATTTGATCGACCGCTTTGTTATTGAAGGTCAATCTATCGAAGAAGCATTTAGTCATACATTATCTTTATTAAAAGGTTCGTATGCACTTGCGCTTCTTGATAAACAGAATTCTGATGTTGTTTATGTAGGTAAAAATAAAAGTCCACTTTTAATTGGTGTAGGTAATGGTGCGAATGTGATTGCTTCTGATGCAATGGCTATGCTTCAAGTGACGAATCAATTTGTTGAAATTATGGATAAAGAAGTGGTACTCGTTTCTCGTGAGAATGTGACGATTAAGACGTTAGATGGTAATGTTATCGCACGTAAACCCTATACGGCTGAAATAGATGCTAGTGACATTGAAAAGGGAACATACCCTCACTTTATGTTAAAAGAAATTGATGAGCAGCCGTTTGTTATTCGTAATATCATTCAAAAATATCGAAATGAAGATGGAACGGTTCGTCTTGATGAAAACATTCGTCATGCGATGAAGTCATCAGATCGCATTTACATTATTGCAGCAGGCACGAGTTATCATGCGGGTCTTGTTGGAAAGCAATTAATTGAAAAGATTGCCAAGCGTCCAGTAGAGGTTCATATTGCAAGTGAATTCTTATATAATATGCCCCTTCTTTCAGAAAACCCACTCTTTATTTTCATCTCACAAAGTGGAGAAACGGCCGATCTTCGCGGTGTTCTTGTTGATGTAAAAGAAAAAGGCTATCAAGCATTAACAATCACCAATGTACCGGGATCAACACTTTCTCGTGAGTCTGATTTTACTTTACACACGTATGCTGGTCCTGAAATTGCTGTTGCTTCGACAAAGGCTTATACAGCTCAAATGGCTGTTCTTACCTTGCTTGCGGTGGATACAGCTAATGCAAAAGGTATTGAGCTTGACTTTGACCCCATTCAGGAACTTGGGATTGTTGCTAGTGCAATGGAAGCACTATGCGATCAAAAAGAAAAACTGGAGCAAATTGCTCGTGATTATTTAGCAACTACTCGCAACTGCTTCTTTATTGGCCGTGCAGCTGACTATTTCGTTTGCTTAGAAGGGTCTTTAAAGCTAAAAGAAATCTCTTATATCCAAGCAGAGGGATTTGCTGGAGGCGAATTAAAGCATGGGACAATTGCCCTTATTGAAGATGGCACACCAGTCATTGCCATTGCGACGCAGAAGCATGTAAACTTAAGCATTCGCGGGAATGTAAAAGAAGTCGCAGCTCGCGGAGCACATCCTTGTATTATTAGTATGGAAGGCTTAGAGCATGAGGGAGATGCTTTTGTTATTCCAAAGGTACATGAATATTTAACGTCACTTGCAACCGTTATTCCGTTACAGTTGATCTCGTATTATGCAGCGTTACACCGTGATTGTGATGTTGATAAGCCTCGTAATCTTGCTAAGAGTGTGACGGTTGAGTAGGTAAAAGACTTGAAATTATATTTGTTGAAAGACAACAAAGTCGAAAACTGGACAACAAAGTTAGGTACTGACGTAAATGTTAAACGACAAAAAAGATGGAAACTAGCAAAAAAAGATGGAAACTAACAAACAAAGTCGGAAAGTGACGTTGGAAATTCTAAAAGGATGTTTAAAAAATTCTTATAGTGAAGATAATGGTTAAAAAGAAATAGAACAGGATGTTAATGATGTAGTTTATAAGTGTTAGTAAGCATCGGAAAATAATATTAAATTTCAAAAAAAGACTATCCCCGAGGGGATAGTCTTTTTTTGAAATTACGAACAATATAAAGCTCACTACATATGTTTTATAGGAGACGAATTGAAAATATTAAGTGCAACACCTAAAAATAAACACAAAAAAGCCCATGATACTTCGTGTAAAATGAAGTTACTACACAACCCTTACACGGAGGTTTTATCATGAGCTACTCCCATTTTACAACGTTTGAACGTGGACGACTAGAAGCCCTAAATAAACTGGGCTGGTCTATTAGAAAAATTGCTTTAGAACTAAATCGACACCACTCTACTATTGCTCGAGAATTAAATCGAAATAGTACAAAAGAATATGCTAGTGAAGTTGCTCAAGATAAATATGTAGAGCGCCGTAAAGCCTGTAAACCAACAGGTAAATGGTCTGCCTCATGGCAGAGAGGTCATTGAAGAAAAACTCCAACTAACATGGTCTCCTGAACAGATCGTTGGACGGTTAGTTGAACTAAATCTTTCATTCAAAACAATTTATCGTTGGCTCTATTTTAGACTACTAAATAAGGTGGATATCACAGTCCTTCGTCACAAAGGAAAACGTCAAAAATCCGTTGAAACCAGAGGGCGATTTAACATTGGAACCTCCCTTACTGAACGTCCAAAAGAGGTAAAGAAAAGAACAACTTTTGGACATTGGGAACTTGATACGATGGTCTCAAGTCGAGGGAAAAGTAAAGGGTGTTTTGCTACCTTTGCGGAACGAAAAACACGGATGTACCTGGCAGTAAAGATGGATAATCGTAGTTCTTTGTCAATGGAAACAGCCATTTTAAACATGTTTGCCATGTATCCCCCAGGTGTTTTTAAGACATCTACTGTTGATCGTGGGAAAGAGTTTGCGTGCTATTCAAGCATTGAAGAACAGGTAGAAATGTCTATTTACTTTGCTGATCCATACTCTTCATGGCAGCGGGGAACCAACGAGAATGCTAATGGGCTCTTACGTGAATTTTTTCCTAAGAAGACCGATCTAGCTCAAATACTAGAAGAAGAATTAGAGTTAGCCTTACACTTAATTAATCATCGTCCAAGAAAATGTCTTGGTTGGAAAACTTCATACGAATCATTTTGGGAAGAAGTATCGCAGTTAGATTGACAAACCGTCTCATAAATATAATAACTAAAACGAGAGTGGGAGAGTTGGCTTATTTGCCGACTCTCCCTTTTTTATAGGTGTCATTTGAGTTACGATATGTCTCCTTTAGGATGGGTACATATAATCTTACTGGAAGAATACAGTCGAAGAGAATGAAGCCATAACTGATGCAAAAACAGAGGATACAAAACATAAAAACGTCCGCTTTGAAGTTAGTAAATAGGTCAGAATTTCTTGACAAATAAAGCATTCAGTTTTATTATAATTATAACGCATAACGTTTTTAAAACGTCATATTAAATTATTGCTCATTAAATTATATAAAACTGGAGGGAATTATAATGGCTAAATACACAATTGTAGATAAGGAAACATGTATTGCTTGTGGAGCATGTGGAGCATCCGCTCCAGATCTCTATGATTATGATGATGAGGGAATTTCGTTTGTCCTTTTAGATGATAATCAAGGAACAGCAAAAGTTCCAGAGGATTTATACGAAGATATGGAAGACGCTCAAGATGGATGTCCAACAGATTCAATAAAAATTGGCGATGAACCATTTAATGGAAACTCATTGAAACTGGAAATGGAAATATCTTCATAGGGAATTACAAGCAAACCTTCGTGTCATTTTTATGATTAAATAAAACACTAGTTTCAGTTAGCGAATTAAGACTACTGAAGCTAGTGTTTTCTTAGTCGATAACAGTAGCATTTCACTTATCTAGAATTCCATCAAAACGAGGTATCGATTTAAGCTCTTTATCTTAATATCGATTGAAACTCTACAATGTGTTTTCATAGCATATTTGATTTTCTTCTTTAATAAAAGAACACCTTTCACTTTTGGTTGGAGATTTTTAAAATGTAACTTCTCACTCTGTGTTTCCATTTGAAAGTAGCATTGTCGCAGTCTCATTTCTCAGAACTATATTAAAGTCCAAGACCGTGATAACAAACTAGAACCGTAAGCATTGTCCTTTGTAAACGGACTATTTTAGACATCCGCTAAAGATGTTATTTTTTTTTTTTGCAGAAATAGCTTAGTTGATAGATTGCTCACGCAGCAGCGAACTTGTTCAAAACATATTGCACCAGCTGTCTCAATCTCATATAAAATTTTTGATCCTATTACTTTATTTAATGATTATAAGGAATGACAAGTTAATTATAGCGCGTTATAAAAACGATTCATATATAAGTATCATATTATTGGTGGTGTGCGCTTGCTGTAATTCCCAATGTGAAATAGAGTAGTTGCAGATATGAGAACTAAATATAATCAGTTAAACGCAGTAAAATTAAATCATAAATGGAATAGTGATTTTATGTATATATAATAATATATTGTCGAAAATTATATTTTAAAATGCATTGACACCTATGTTTGTAAGCGTTAACATATTGAATAATGGTTATACGAATTTAAAACGGTATAATTTATTTATGTCATTAAAAATGTTGGAGGTGTTAATGTGGGGGACTTTCTGCAATTTTCTATTACAGGTCTAACGATTGGAAGTATCTACGCAATCGTCGCACTTGGGTTTGTTACGATCTACAGCGTAACAAAAGTCATTAACCTTGCTCAGGGTGAGTTTGTGATGTTAGGTGGGATGATCATGTTTTCTCTCTCTTCATCCGGATTACCTTATTGGATTAGTTTCATCATTACGATCATCATCGTCATGGTTATTGGTTGGGTGATGGAGGTCGCGATGATCCGCCGAGCTAAAGGGGCGGATGCAATTAGTTTAATCATTTTAACGATTGGTGCTGCTATTTTTATTCGTGGAATTTCAAGTATGATTTGGGGCAAAGATCAAGTAAGAGTTGCTTCATTTACTGCGAATGAACCAATCGGAATTGCAGGAGCGACCATTACTCCTCAAAGTATTTGGATTATTCTGATCATGTTAATGGTTGTCGGTGGGTTATATTACCTTATTGATCGTACGATTGTTGGAAAAGCTTTTCAAGCCTGTTCAGTCAACCCTGTAGCAGCAAGGTTAATGGGAATCAGTCCTAAAAAAATGGCTTCGTTTTCTTTCACATTAAGTGCTGGGCTTGGTGCTTTAGCAGGACTTGCGATTGCGCCCATTATGTTCCCTGCCTACGATATGGGGGTCATGTTAGGAGTCAAAGGTTTTTCGGCTACTATTTTAGGTGGTTTAGGTAGTGCTCCTGGTGCTGTGTTAGGTGGGTTAATAATAGGATTTCTCGAATCCTTTAGTGCTGGGTACATTAGTTCAGGTTTAAAAGATGCTATTGTATTTACTGCTATTTTAGCAATTTTATTAATACGTCCAAGTGGTATTTTACGTGAGAAAAACGTTGGGAAAGGAGGGCTATGATGAAGCTAAAAGGTGTACAACGGACTAATTGGCTTGGTGTTGTCTTATTTTTAACCCTTATTTTCATTTTTCCACTAATTATAACGAAATCCTTCTATCTAACTCAAGCAACGTTTGCAGGAATTTACGTCATTGTGGCCGTCGGTTTAGGTTTATTAATGGGCTATGCGGGTCAGATTTCATTAGGGCAAGCCGCATTTTACGGGGTAGGAGCCTATACGACAGCGGTATTAACAACGACCTATGGTTTGAGTCCATGGCTCAGTCTGATCTTTTCTATGCTCGTTCCGGCTCTTCTTGCGTTTGTTATGGGTTACACGATGTCAAGATTAAATGGCTATTATTTAGCGATGGCCACTTTAGCTTTCGGAATCATTATTTATTCCGTCCTCGTTGAATGGCGAGAAGTGACAAGGGGAGCGACTGGATTTTTTGGAATTCCGCAAATCAATTTTTTTGGAACAACTATTAATCAAGGGATTGGTTATTATTATTTTGTTTGGTTTTTTGCTTTACTGGTTATCGTGATTGCATTAAATATTGTTCATTCAAGGGTAGGGCGTGCTTTAAGGTCAATTCATGATAGTGAAATTGCCTCAAGTTCAATGGGAGTAAATACAGGTAAATATAAAATGCAAATTTTTATCTTAAGCTCGATGTTTGCCGGGCTAGCAGGATGGTTATTTGCTCATATGTCGTATAGTATCTCACCAAGTTCCTTCACTTTAGATGCTTCTATTTTATTTCTAGCGATGGTTGTTCTAGGTGGAAGTGTTTCAATTTGGGGGGCTGTAATTGGAGCGATCTTAATTAGATTAATAGGCATATCTGTTCATGCTCTAGGTGAGAGATTTACCTTTATAACTAGTGATTTTGAGCATGTGATGTATGGGTTAATTCTAATGCTTGTGGTCATCTTTATGCCGCGTGGTTTATTCCCAACATTAGTAAACGTGATTCAGAGTAAAAGGTTTGAGAAAAAATCAAAAGTGAGAGAAAAGAACGAAATAAATTTAGGTGAGTAGGAGGTGCGATACATGCTAGAAGTTAAGGGTGTAACAAAGAAATTTGGTGGAGTTATCGCCAATAGTGATGTCTCCTTTTCTTTTGAGGAAGGTCAAATCGTTGGACTGATTGGCCCTAATGGAGCAGGTAAAAGCACGATGTTCAATATGATCTCAGCTATTTTCCCTCCTACTTCTGGAACAATCACATTTGAGGGAAAGCAAACTCAAGAATTACCAACTTATCAAATTGCACCATTAGGCATTTCGAGAACATTCCAAAATTTGCAGGTGTTTAAAAATATGACAGTCTTAGAGAATGTCATGATTGGTCAGCATATTCAAACAAAAACAGGAATGATAGGCGCAGCCTTTCTATCAAAAAAGGCCAAAAAAGAAGAGAGAAAAATGTATGAAGCAGCAATGGAACAAATCAAATTTGTTGAGATAGAGGATTTGTTTGATCATAAAGCTGGCAGTCTATCATTGGGGAAGCTTCGCTTACTTGAGCTTGCGCGTGCATTAGCTACAAACCCTAAACTATTATTGCTTGATGAAATTGCTGCAGGACTAAATCATAAAGAAACACATGAAATGAGTAGGCTCATTGAAAAAATTAGAAATAAAGGGATTACCGTCTTTGTTGTAGAGCATGACATGGATTTGGTTATGAGTATATGTGACAAGATTATCGTTCTTGATCAAGGTGTAAAAATAGCAGAAGGAACACCAAAAGAAATACAAAACAATGAGAAAGTTATCACTGCTTATTTAGGCGCTGATATAGAAGAAGAGCAAGGGGAGGGGCCGTGATGAGCAAAGAAGTTTTATTATCGATTGAGAATTTATCGGTATCTTACGGTCCAATTCAAGCGTTAAAGGGATTGTCATTACAAGTAAATAAGGGGGAAGTTGTTGCACTCTTAGGGGCGAATGGTGCTGGAAAAACGACATTACTACAAACGATATCTGGTTTGTTAAAACCAACTAATGGAAACGTTCTTTATCAGAATCAAGACATGGTTGGTCTTGGGACAGAACAAATTGTCACAAAAAATTTAGTGCACGTTCCAGAACATCGCCAGGTTTTTACAACGTTAAATGTCCTTGATAATTTGTACTTAGGCTCATTTCATCATTATAAGAATTCGGGAAAAAAAGAAGTAGAAAAAGACATTGAGCGTATTTTTAAGTTGTTTCCCATTTTAAGTGAACGAAAATTACAATTAGCTGGAACTCTTTCTGGGGGACAACAACAAATGTTAGCAATTGCTAGAGGCGTTATGGCGAAACCGAATCTTCTTCTTTTGGATGAACCGACGTTAGGCTTAGCTCCAATTGTAGCAAAAGAAGTGCTTGAACTGGTAAGACATTTACGTGATGAATTTGGGACGACAGTCTTACTCATTGAACAAAATGTATTTTCTTCATTAAAGATCGCCAATCGAGCTTACGTCATCTCTCATGGAGAGATTGTTAAATCTGGAAGTGCAGAGGCTTTATTGAACGATAAAGAAATTAAGGAAGCATACTTAGGTCAATCCGTAAACTAAATAGGGGGGTATTAATATGAAGAAGTCATTTTTGCTATCACTGTTATCTGTATCGATGATTGGGATGTTAGCTGCTTGTGGAGGTAGTGAAAGTTCCGGTGAGGTTGAGAATAATGGAGAGGTGTCAGAGTATAAAATTGGAGCCATCTATTCCAAGACTGGACCAAATAGTCCACTCGGAGAACCGGAATGGAATGCAACGAAATTAATAGAAGACAAGATTAATGCTGAAGGTGGCATTAATGGTGTGCCGATTAAAGTTATTTTAGCTGATGATGAGTCGACACAGGAAAAAGCAACACAGGAGATGAATCGTCTCATCAATGATGAGAATGTTTTAGCTGTATTAGGATCTTCTGGTAGTGGGGAAAGTTTAGCAATGAAGGGGATTGCTCTTCAACAACAAGTACCAATGATTGCCGCAGCGGCAAGTATGCATGTTGTTGAGCCTGTAGAAGATGCTCATTGGATTTTTAAAACACCTCACTCGGATGTTCATGCCGTACAACGTATTTATATGTATTTAAATGAGCAAGGGATTAAGCAAGTCGGATTGCTTAGCGATTCTAATGCCTTTGGTACAAGTGGGGTTGAACAGCTTGAGGGGTTAGCGGATGAATATGGAATTGAGATAGTTGCAAAAGAAGGTTACAACACACAGGATCCTGATATGAGTGCTCAAATAACAAGAGTCAATAGCGCAAATGCAGAAGCCGTGATTGTTTGGGGCACGAACCCCGGACCTGCAGTTATTGCTTCCAATATTCGTAACTTAGGTCTTGACCTACCGATGATTGGAAGTCATGGAATTGCGAATCAAAACTTCATAAACCTAGCAGAAAAAGGAGCTGAAGGTGTTATTATTCCGACTGGGAAATTGCTATTTCCAGAAGAAATAACTGAAAAAGATGTTCAATATGACGTTATTTCCAATTTCTATAATGAATACACAGAGAAATACGGGAATGAGCCAACCAACTTTGGTTCTTACGGGTACGATAACATCATGTTAGTAGTAGAGGCTTTGCGTTCTGGAGCAACAGACAGAGAATCAATTCGTGACTTCCTAGAGAATGAATTAACTGATTGGGTTGGGGCAACAGGGGTTTTCAACTTCACGCCGGAAGATCATAATGGTTTGGATCCTGATAGTATGGTAATGGCGATCGTTAAAGATGGAAAATGGGTATTATTAGATTGAAAAACACCTTTATATCGGGAACACACGGTAAGGTTTTTTGAACATATTTTAAACAGGACATCATGAAAAAAATTAAGGAGTTCGTAAAAAACGAATGAGGTTATATCGGCAACCAGATTGATCTGATGTTAATGGGTCAATGTCGAACGTAAAATTTTTGGTGTGTTCAATCGGGATACAGTACACATTATTAGCGTCAAACAGTAAACTGGCGCTAATAATGGATCGAGAAAAATTTATGAGAAACGTCTGGGATCTTAGTAGTGACATTTCAGATTGATTAGTTGCTGCTATGAGATTTAGGTAAATTTAAAAGTTAATAACCATTTTTTAAACGAATATTAATAAAAAGGAGTATTAAATGAGAAAAAGAAAATGCTTTATCGTTCTGTAGGCGAAAAGAGATATAGATAAAAAATTGAAGAAACAAAATGAATGATGATGTTTTATGTATTTTACAAGAAGGAACAAGAAGCAAGGAACAATTACAAGCTTGCACGAAACAGCCAGTGTAATCGTTTATATGATTACACTGGTTTTTCTTGTTGTTTAGGGTGTGTTTGTTGTGACGCATAAAAGTGGGAAAGGGACGCATAAAAATAAACCTGACGCATAAATTCTGGATTTAACGCATAAGATGGAGAATTTAACGCATAAATGGGATAATTGGACTTTTTTTGAGAGTAAATCAATGAAAAGGGGGCTGTATCATCATAAAAACTACTACTATGAAAAAAGTTGAATGGTGTAAAAGCTGATTTCACCTGAGGGAAATAAAAAAAGAGGAACATAAAGGTTCCGACCCCCGAAAGTTAGAGTAGAAAATCTAACTTTCGGGGGTGTTTTTATGGCCAAATATAGTGAAGAATTTAAAATAAAGCTTGTTACCGAGTATTTAAATGGAAATCTTGGATATAAATTATTAGCGAAAAAATACAATATGCCCTCTCAAACCCCAATACAAGATTGGGTAAGATCCTATAAAATAAAAGGGATAGAGGGATTAAAGCGAAGAAAAATGAAGGAAGCGTACTCTGTTCAATTTAAAATGGATACGATACAATTTATGGTAGAAACAGGTGCTTCTTTTCAGGAAACTGCTGAACAATTTCGATTGAATAACCCTTCATTAATTCACCGTTGGATGAAAACATTTAATGAACAAGGGATAGA
>NZ_JAJAFR010000034.1 GCF_020734105.1 Alkalihalobacillus deserti | reverse complement strand
CCCTCGATTCCCTGCATAACAAATGGAGAAAGGAAAAAGGTTTCACCATTCGTTATGCAGGGTGAAAGAGTAGGGAGTTTAGGTGGTTAAGAAAAACTAAGGCCTCCCCCGGAGTTCTGTACCTTGATTAGTGGTTTGAGTAGGGGATGAAAATTGGTGTGAGCCTCAATTACCATTCGTTATGCAGGGTGAAAGAGTAGGGAGTTTAGGTGGTTAAGAAAAACTAAGGCCTCCCCCGGAGTTCTGTACCTTGATTAGTGGTTTGAGTAGGGGATGAAAATTGGTGTGAGCCTCAATTATGTCTGGGGGAGGCCAAGTTTTTCTAAAAAAAGCGGATGATGTTTCCTTATGATGGTAAAATAAGTATAGAATTTATGTTTGTTGGCATAGAGTAAAATTGAGAGGTAAAGTAGGTGTTCGTTTGTCTGAAGCAGATGTTCGTTATCGGAAAGTTAGATTTGCAGCTTGGGTTGGGATTATTGGAAATATTATTTTGGCAATTTTTAAAGCCATTATTGGGATTATGTCAAACAGTCGGGCTTTAATGGCGGATGCTGTTCACTCCGCGTCTGATGTAGTAGGTTCTGTTGTTGTACTTATTGGGGTTCGGGCTGCTAAATTACCTCCAGATCGTGATCATCCTTATGGACATGGGAAAGCAGAATCTGTTGCAGCGATTATTGTGTCTGTATTGTTGTTTATTGTGGGTTTTGAAATTGCCTTAGGGGCATTTCAGTCTTTTTTTGAACCCGTTGAGGTACCAAAGAGTATGGCGATCTATGCTGTTATTTTCTCAATTGTTGTAAAGGAATTAATGTTTCGCTATAAGTATAATTTGGGTAAAAAGTATAAGAGTGAAGCTTTAATGACGGATGCTTGGCACCATCGTTCGGATGTTTTTTCTTCGTTTGCAGCGTTAATTGGTATAGGAGCTGCCTTACTTGGAGGGTATTTAAATATTTCTTGGCTCGTATACGGAGACTCATTAGCTAGTGCCTTTGTCGCCATTTTAATTGGAAAAATGGCTTGGTCTTTAGGGAAACAATCGATTCACAATGCATTGGACCACGTTATGCATGAAGAGGATACCGTTGACATGGTTAAAGCTGCTAATGGTGTAGAAGGCGTTCTTAACATCGATGAATTTTTTGCAAGAGAGCATGGGCATTATGTGATAATTGATATTAAAGTCGCTGTTGATCCTTCGATATCCGTTAAAGAAGGGCATGCAATTGGTAAGCAAGTTAAAAAGCGGTTATTAGAGGAGAAAAACGTCCATGATGTGCTAGTGCATATTAATCCGTATAAAAAACTAGAATCTTAGAGAGGAGATGGATAATGAGGGGACAATGGGGTTTAATTATTGGGTTAATTTTTGCCATACTTATTGCGGTCTTTGCCGTTATCAATGTTGATGCGGTAAGGGTGAATTATTTATTTGGTAATGCAGAATGGCCATTAATTCTTGTTATTTTAGGGTCTGTTTTAATGGGGGCTATTGTGGCAGGAACAGTGGGAATGCTTAGAATGTACGAATTGCAAGCAGAAATTAAGCGTTTGAAAAAGCAGAGTGTAGAAACGAAAGAATCAAAAGAGATTGAGCATAATCAAGCTAAAGATGGTACGGTGGATAAGGAGAATGTATAAAAGGAAGCGCATTAAGAATTGAAAGTTGAATGCGCTCCAGACGATACAATCTTGTTTAAACCCTGCTCAGGTAAAGCCTTAAAAGCTTGCATTGATCCCACCCATTGATTGGTCGTTGTAACCCCTTGAATGCTCCTGTATAATGGGAGATTCAAGGGGTGTTTTTGATGTTAAAATCTAAAGCAAGATGGAAAATTAAAGAACAAGCATCCAGTCAAGTCGATCTATTAGTAAATGAATTGAATATTGCACCACTAGTTGCTAAGCTTCTTATTAATCGTGGCTATGATACTGTGGAGACGGCAAGAAGATTCTTATATAAAGATGAAATGGTCTATCATGACCCGTTTTTATTAGATGATATGGAACGAACGGTAAAGAGGATCCAAGCAGCAGTTGAACGAAATGAAAAAATACTTATTTTTGGAGATTATGATGCTGATGGTGTTAGTAGTACGGCAGTCATGTATTGTGCTTTAAAATCGATTGGAGCAGTTGTAGATTTCTATATACCTAATCGATTTACGGAAGGATACGGACCGAATGAGCCAGCAATAAGAAAAGCGAAGGACCAAGGTTATGGTTTGATCGTTACCGTTGATACGGGAATTGCTGCTGTTCATGTTGCTAATGTCGCAAAGGAAATTAATCTTGATTTCATTGTCACGGATCACCATGAGGCGCCGCCGGTATTACCAGATGCTTATGCAATTATAAATCCGAAAAAACCAGGTTGTTCTTATCCTTTTAAAGGATTAGCAGGAGTTGGTGTTGCTTTTAAAGTAGCGCATGCGCTGCTAGGAAGAGTCCCAACGGAATGGTTAGATATTGCCGTTATTGGTACGGTTGCCGATTTGGTCCCACTTGTTGATGAAAATCGGTTACTCGTTATGGAAGGGCTACATGCTCTTCAATCAACTGAGAAACCTGGATTAATCGCTTTAAAGAAAAAGTGTGGGATAACGTCTCAAGTCGTTCAGGCGGATCATGTTGGTTTTGGAATTGGCCCAAGAATAAATGCAGCAGGACGGCTTGAATCGGCTGATCCTGCTGTTGCTTTGCTCTTATCTGAATCACATGACGAAGCAGAACACTTAGCTTCTGAGATTGATGATTTAAACAAAGAAAGAAAAGCTGTTGTGAGTGAAATCACCGAAGCGGCTATTCAAGTCGTTGAAAGTCAGTTTCCACCTAGTGAGCATGAGGTATTAGTGATCGCTGGGGAGGGGTGGAATGCAGGGGTCATTGGGATTGTGGCATCTCGTCTTGTGGAACGGTACTATCGACCAACGATCGTTTTAAGCATCGATTCGGGATCAGGACTTGCAAAAGGTTCAGCAAGAAGCATTGAAGGTTTTGATATGTTTGCTGAGTTATCAAAGAGTCGTGATATTCTTCCTCATTTTGGCGGTCATCCGATGGCAGCCGGTTTGACAATGAATGCAAGTGACTTGGAAGAATTAAGAACAAGACTTTGCCGACAAGCGAGAGAAGTGTTAACACCAGATGACTTTAAACCAGTTACATCCATTGATTTAGTTGCAAGTGTAGACGATTGTTCTGTAAATGTCATTAAGCAACTAGAACTACTCGCACCTTTTGGGGTTTCAAATCCAACTCCTAAAGTATTGATCGAAGATGTTCATTTGGAGCAAATGAGAAAAATTGGAAGTGAGTCTAATCATTTAAAAGTAGGTTTCACTCAAAATGGAACGAGTTTAGATGGAATTGGTTTTCATCTTGGTTATTTAAGTGAGGAAATTACAGCGCAAGCGAAAGTTTCAGCTGTAGGGACCTTATCCATTAATGAGTGGAATGGTCATGTAAAGCCTCAATTGATGATTGAAGATGTGGCTGTTTCGGAATGGCAATTATTCGACTGGCGTAGTATCCAAAGGAACAGGTTGATCGAAAGGCTCTCGACAATACCAGTAGAAGACAGAGTCTTACTAGCTTTTAGAGAAGATACAAAGAATAAATTAGAACTTCATAAGTTTGATATCACTCACATGTATCGGGATACTGATGATCATGACCTCGCAAATAAAGTAGTTGTGTTATTAGATATACCAGAAGAACGAGAGCAACTTAGGAAACTCTTTTCTGCTTATGAGGCACCAAATCGGATCTATGTGATTTTCCATCATGATGAGGATTCATTTTTCACAACAAATCCAAATCGTGAACAATTCAAATGGTTCTATGCTTTTCTTCTCAAACGGAAATCCTTTAATATAAAGAGGCACAGTGAAGAGTTAGCGAAATACAAAGGTTGGTCGCGTCATACGATTGATTTTATGTCAAATGTGTTTTGTGAGCTTGGTTTTGTTACAATAGACGATGGAATCTTAAACGTAGCTAAGAGTCCAGAAAAAAAGAGCTTAGATGAATCGATTACGTATCGCCAAAAACAAGAGCAGGCTTATATTGAAAATGATTTTGTATACTCTTCTTATATGGATTTAAAGCAATGGTTCCAACAGGTAGTAAAAGAAAAATTAGTAGATGAAAAGTCGATCAAGGAGACGGTGTAAAAATGGATTTCAAAAAATATATTCAAATTGTTGAAAACTATCCAAAAGAAGGAATTCGCTTCAAAGACATTACAACGTTAATGCAAGATGGACCTGCCTACAAAGCAGCGATTGATGAAATGGCCGCATATGCCAAAGATAAAAATGTTGATCTTGTTGTTGGGCCTGAAGCACGAGGATTTGTAGTAGGTTGTCCGATTGCTTATACTCTAGAAGCTGGTTTTGTTCCTGTAAGAAAAGCAGGCAAACTGCCGCGCGAAGTTATCTCTGTAGACTATGGTCTAGAATATGGGAAAGATAGTCTAACGATTCATAAAGATGCCATTCAAAAAGGACAGCGCGTATTAATTGCTGATGACTTGCTAGCTACTGGTGGAACTATTGAAGCTACCGTTAAGATGGTAGAAGAGCTTGGTGGAGAAGTAGTTGGAATAGCATTTATGATCGAACTAGGTTATTTAGATGGACGAGCTCGATTGAATCAGTATGATATGTTCTCTTTAATGACTTATAACTAATGGTCATAAAAGGGTGACTCAGGAGACTTAGCTCTATATTAGGATCATGTAAAGAGATCTTTTTAGGGCCTTAACATGTCGATAGAGTCACCCTCTTTTAGTATTAACATTACTTTTTTAATGATTTCCCTTTACATAGGTCTGAAACTTAACCATAATATAAAGAAATATTGAATCGTAAATAGGTGATTCCATGACGATAGATCAAGTGTTAGAAAAGGCTAGTCAGTACTTAAATGCAGAAGACGTTGCTTTTTTAAGAAAGGCTTATGTATTTGCGGAACAATCTCATGAAGGGCAGTACCGTAAATCAGGCGAACCATACATTTTACACCCAATACAAGTAGCAGGGATTATAGTAGGGTTAGAGCTTGACCCAAACACAGTAGCTGCTGCATTCTTACATGATGTAGTTGAAGACACAGACGTAACCGTTGAGGAACTTGAGCAGGAATTCAATGACCAAGTTGCTATGCTAGTGGACGGGGTAACAAAGTTAAAGAAGTTCAAGTATAAGTCGAAGGAAGAACAACAAGCTGAAAACCATCGGAAAATGCTCATTGCTATGGCCAAGGATATTCGTGTCATTTTAATTAAATTAGCGGACCGTTTACATAATATGCGGACGCTAAAGTTCATGCCGCCTGAAAAGCAGCGTGTAACTTCAAATGAAACGTTAGAAATTTTTGCGCCACTTGCGCACAGATTAGGGATATCAACAATTAAATGGGAGCTAGAGGATACGGCATTACGTTATCTAGATCCGCAACAATATTACAGAATTGTTAATTTAATGAAAAAGAAACGAGCTGAAAGAGAGAAATACTTATCTGAGGTTATGGAAACGATTAACGAAAATCTGTTGGAAGTACAGGTAGAGGCAGAATTATCGGGGCGTCCAAAACATATTTATAGCATTTATCGGAAAATGATTATGCAAAACAAACAGTTTAATGAGATATATGATCTATTAGCTGTGCGGATTATGGTTAATAACATAAAGGATTGTTATGCGGTCCTCGGTGTCATTCACACGTGCTGGAAACCGATGCCGGGTCGTTTCAAAGATTATATCGCAATGCCCAAAGCAAATATGTATCAATCTCTTCATACAACCGTTGTAGGTCCTTTTGGTGACCCTCTTGAGGTGCAAATTCGGACAGAGGAAATGCACCGAATTGCCGAATATGGGGTGGCGGCCCATTGGGCTTATAAAGAAGGTAAGCAAGTTTCTCAAAATAAAAATACGTTTGAGGACAAGCTTAGTTGGTTTAGGGATGTAATTGAATCTCAGACGGAAACGAACGATGCTCAAGAATTCATGGAATCATTGAAGATGGACTTGTTTTCGGATATGGTGTTTGTTTTCTCTCCTAAAGGAGATGTAATTGAATTACCTGCAGGTTCTGTTCCGTTAGATTTTGCTTATCGTATTCATAGTGAAATCGGAAATCGCTGTATCGGTGCGAAAGTAAACGGGAAAATGGTTACTCTTGATTATCGATTAAATACCGGAGATATTGTTGAAGTTTTAACGTCTAAACATTCATATGGACCAAGTCAAGACTGGTTAAAGCTCACCAAGTCTTCACATGCTAAAAATAAAATTAGACAGTGGTTTAAAAAGGAACGAAGAGAAGAAAACGTCGAAAAAGGAAAAGAACTCGTTGAAAAAGAAATTCGTTCCCTTGATTTTGAACCGAAGGATGTTTTAACATCTGAGAATATCGCTGAAGTAGCGAATAAATTTAGTTTTACCGGTGAAGAAGATATGTTTGCAGCTGCAGGTTATGGCGGCATCAGTGTGAAACAGATTGTGAATCGGATGACAGAAAAACTAAGAAAGCAACAAGACCAAGAACAAGAAGAAAAATCTTTGCAAGCTGCTCTTTCCGATGTGCAAACATATAGGCCAAAGAAAAAAGTAAATTCAGGAGTGACGGTTAAAGGTGTTGATAATTTACTGATTCGTTTATCGCGTTGCTGTACGCCTGTGCCTGGTGATGAAATTATCGGTTATATTACAAAAGGGCGTGGCGTTTCCATTCACCGCTCTGATTGTGCGAATGTTCAAAATGAAGAGGCACAAGGAAGGCTATTAGAAGTAGAGTGGGAAGGCGATATTCAACAAACTAAATCTTATAATGTTGATATAGAAATTTCTGCCTTTGATCGTAATGGTTTACTAAATGAAGTGTTACACGCAATTACTGAATCAAGAACGGTAATTAATGCGGTTTCTGGACGTTCAGACCATAAGCAAAAAGTAGCAATGATTCATCTGACCATTTCGATTCATAATATAGACCATTTACACAAAGTAGTGGATAAAATAAAACAACTAAAAGATATATATTCAGTTCGAAGAGTGATGCATTAGAGGTGAGGAAATGAGAGTCGTCTTACAAAGGTCGAAAAGATCTTCTGTAACGGTTGACAACGAGATTGTTGGTCAAATTGAATTTGGTTTAACATTGCTAGTTGGTGTGACACATGAAGATACTTTAGAAGATGTCAACTATGTTGCTGAGAAGATTGTGAATTTGCGTATTTTTGAAGATGAGAATGGGAAAATGAACCATTCTCTCGTAGATGTCAAAGGTGAGATTTTATCGATTTCCCAATTCACTCTTTATGGAGATAGTAAAAAGGGAAGACGCCCTAATTTTATGGCTGCTGCAAAACCTGAGTTAGCAGAAGATTTATATAATCAATTTAATGGGGCGTTACGCTCCAAAGATATTAAGGTTCAAACAGGGGTATTTGGGGCTATGATGGACGTCTCAATCTCAAATGATGGACCAGTTACATTGATTATTGATAGCAAATAAACTTCAGTTGTGTATTTCTTATTAGTGCGGGTTAAATAAAATTCTTCTATCATGTAATTTTTTCTCTTAACTTGGTCAAAATAAGAGAAAAGATACGGAAGGATTGAAACATATGCGCTCTAGTATACGTCAACAAATGCATCATAATAGCTTACAACCACTTTTTAATATGGATTATCATAATTTTGTTGAAAGAGAAAATCAGAATACGAACATCGAGTTAGCTTCAGAGTTTGGGCTGTCATTAAGAGATGTTAAATTGTTAAAGAACAAACTTAATCGAAATTAACCTATTGACAGTTGACTTGAACATTCGTATGATTATAAACAACTAATTATAAAACAAAGACAATTCCGACGAAGAGGCATAGTAGTTAAGGTAGCAGATAGAAAGAGAGGAGAGGTCATGGCTGAGAGCCCTCCATATTTGTCTTAATGAATGAACACCTATGAGGAGTTTTTCTGAACGTCATTTGGCTAATAGGAAAAAACGTACACAGGCGTTAACTGTACAAAGTGGAAGCATATTTGCTTCAATTTAGGGTGGCACCACGGGTTTAACTCTCGTCCCTGATGATTTTCATCAGCGACGGGAGTTTTTTTGATTTTATAAAAAGGTCGATTTTTACCTTTTTATATAAAATCAAAGCAATGAGCGCAGCGTGTGGAGCCATTGCCAGGTTTAACTCTGCTCTGTCAAAAATTATTATCAAGGCTTTCTAACTCTAAAAGAGAGCGAGCCTACACCACGAGCAAAACATTTTATTCGTATAAAGTCTGGAGGAACAAAGATGAGCATTCAAATCCCGCGTGGAACGCAGGATATATTACCAGGTGAAATCGAGTTATGGCAGTATATTGAGGAAAAGGCTAAAGACGTTTGTCGCAGGTTTAATTATCAAGAAATAAGAACGCCTATCTTTGAACACACAGATCTATTTCAAAGAGGCGTTGGAGACACGACAGATATCGTTCAAAGAGAAATGTATACGTTTGAAGACAGAGGAAAAAGAAGCATCACATTACGTCCTGAAGGGACCGCTGGAGTTGCTAGATCATATGTTGAGAAAAAAATGTATGGACAGGCTAATCAACCAACGAAACTTTATTACAATGGACCGATGTTCAGATATGAACGCCCACAATCAGGGCGGATGCGTCAATTTGTCCAATTTGGAGTAGAAGCCATTGGAAGTTCTGATCCAGCCATTGATGCAGAGGTTCTGGCATTAGCAATGAGTATTTACGAGGAATTAGGATTAAAAGAAGTGAAATTAGTATTGAACAGTCTTGGTGATAAAGAGAGTAGAGATTCTCACCGACAAGCACTGATTGATCACTTTAAACCTAGTATAAGCGAATTCTGTGAAGATTGTCAGAATCGTCTAGAAAAAAATCCATTAAGAATTCTCGATTGCAAAAAGGATCGTGATCACCCGTTAATGTCAACTGCTCCTTCCATTCTTGATTATCTGAATGAAGAATCAAAGACTTATTTTGAAAAAGTAAGAGCACATCTTGATCAAATAGGAATTTCCTATGTCGTTGATCCAACTCTTGTACGTGGTCTTGATTATTATTACCATACAGCCTTTGAAATTATGGCGGAAGGAGAAGGATTTGGTGCGATAACGACACTTTGTGGTGGTGGAAGATATACAGGTTTAGTTGAAGACTTAGGTGGACCTTCGTCACCAGGAATCGGGTTTGCTTTCAGTATTGAGCGTTTAATAATGGCATTAAAAGCGAAGAATCAAGTGATTCCTTCAGCCCCTAAACTAGATTGTTATGTTGTTTCGTTAGGTGATGAAGCAAAAGATAAAACCGTTGAACTTGTCTATCAGCTTAGAAAAGCGGGAATTAGTGCTGATAAGGATTACCTAGATAAAAAGATGAAAGCACAATTTAAAGCGGCTGATCGTCTAGATGCCCGTTATACAGCGATCCTTGGTGACAATGAGTTAACGCAGGGGAAAATCAATGTAAAAGATATGGAAACAGGCGACCAAGTTGAAGTTGAACTTGACGCATTTATCGATTATTTAAAAGAGAAAACCGTGGGAGGTAAGTAAGATGATTGGAAGAACACATCATTGTGGAATGCTTCGTGAAAAACAAGTCGGTGAAAAGGTAGAATTAAAAGGATGGGTACAAAGACGTCGTGATTTAGGACAGGTGGTCTTTTTAGATTTACGTGACCGTTCTGGGATCGTTCAAGTCGTATTTAGTCCTGAAGTTAATCAGGAAGCTCTTACAATAGCAGAACGAGTTCGTAATGAATATGTGATTGAAGTTGAGGGAGAAGTGGTTTCACGTGATCCTAAAACGGTTAATAATAAGATCTCAACTGGTTCAATTGAAATTCATGCAACTAAAATTAGCATTTTAAATGCATCTAAGCCTCTGCCGTTTCAAATTGAAGCTAACACGGATGCATCAGAAGATGTTCGTTTAAAATATCGCTATTTAGATCTTCGTCGTCCGGATATGCAAGAAATATTTAAATTACGTCATCAAACAACTAAATTAATTCGTAATTTCTTAGATGAAGAAGCGTTTATGGAAATTGAAACGCCTATGCTTACGAAGAGTACACCTGAGGGCGCACGTGACTACTTAGTACCAAGTCGTGTACATCAGGGTGAGTTTTACGCATTACCGCAATCACCTCAGCTTTTTAAGCAATTATTGATGGTGTCAGGTTTTGAGCGTTATTATCAAATTGTTCGTTGTTTCCGCGATGAAGATCTGCGTGCCGACCGTCAACCTGAATTTACACAAGTCGATATAGAGACTTCTTTCATGGACAAAGAAGATTTACTTTCGATGACAGAAGACCTGATGGCTAAAATTATGAAAGAAACAAAAGGAATTGATATTTCATTGCCATTACCTCGTCTTACTTATGATGACGCGATGAATCGTTTTGGTTCAGATAAGCCAGATCTTCGTTTTGGGATGGAGTTAATTGAACTTTCTGACGTCGTCAAGAATTCAGAGTTTAAAGTATTCCAAAGTGCATTAGCGAGCGGAGGAACAGTTAAAGGTCTAAATCTTAAAGGTGGAGCTAATAAGCTTTCACGTAAAGAAATTGATGGTTTAACTGACTTTGTCAAACAGTATGGAGCAAAAGGATTAGCTTGGTTAAAAGTAGAAGAAGAAGGCTTAAAAGGACCAATAGCAAAATTCTTTGAAGGGGAAGTAGCTTCTTCATTACAAGCTGCTCTTCAGGCAGAAGTTGGAGATTTATTATTCTTTGGAGCCGATAAAAAGCAAGTCGTTTTTGATAGCTTGGGCGCATTAAGATTAAGATTTGGAAAGCAATTTGATCTAATTGATCAAAATCAATTCAATTTCTTATGGGTTGTCGATTTCCCACTTGTTGAATATGTTGAAGAAGCTAAGCGTTATGTGGCTTTGCATCATCCGTTTACAAGTCCGAAAAAAGAAGACCTAGAGTTACTTGCAACCGACCCAGGAAGTGTTCGTGCAGACGCTTACGACCTTGTATTAAATGGCTATGAACTTGGTGGGGGATCTCAACGTATTTACCAACGTAATATCCAAGAGCAAATGTTTAAAGCATTAGGTTTCTCTGAAGAAGAAGCACGAGCGCAATTTGGTTTCTTGCTCGAGGCGTTTGAATATGGTACGCCACCACACGGAGGAATTGCATTAGGGTTAGATCGCTTAGTGATGCTTTTAGCAGGACGTACAAACTTACGAGATACGATTGCGTTTCCAAAAACAGCAAGCGCGAGTGATTTATTAACGAATGCGCCAAGTGAAGTGAGTGTCGAGCAACTAATCGATTTAAACTTATCGATCATTGGAAATAAATCAGAAAAAGTGAATGCCTAGTTAATCATAATAACTTCTAATTTACAATCACGATAATTAAAAAAGAAAACCTTTCCTATAAGGAAAGGTTTTCTTTGGTAGTATCTAGATGCGAAGGTACCCGGCGAACAGCAAAAAGTAGAATGTTGAAAGCTACAAGAGTAGGGAAAACAAGAGGCTAGAAATAGGGTTAATTGATTATGAAAAAATTGATAGTAGGTTATAGGAACGTCTAACAGTTTTACATAAATATTTGTAAGTATTTATCTTATTGTTTAAGGACGTGCTTTGTATAAACGAATTAAAACAATGCATTCAGCGCAGTTCGGGACGCTCTGATTTCAACTTTTGGTAGGTACTTACTAAAGGATATGCGTCTTCTTTAATATAGTAGGTGCGAACGCCTCGGTTTGTATGCAAGTATAGAAAACCCATTGCACCTTGTTCAGGTTTTTTTCGATAGGATATATCAAAAATAGAGGTCAAGGGGTACACATCTTCTTTAACGACTAATTGATCATCAAACAGTTTTATATCAAATGTGGTTTCGACAATACGCTTTTCAGTCCAACCGATTTCTTGATGAACTTCTACACAGGTTTGTGATGCTAGGAGATTCATGCAAGGCACTTCCTCTCATATTTCGTTTTTGTTATAGTATATAACTGTAACATAGGATTTGAATAATTAAAAACACATCTAATGCTGAATTTTCTGACTAATGTATTGACGAAGGAAGTATACTTTGATACACTGTACCTAAGAAAGTAAGATTCCTAAGGTGTACGTATACATTTACGTTTTGAGCCAACAGTATTGGAACGGGAGCTTGAGTTGAAAGTGTTATTACAAGCCTTCATTGTATGGAAGTAAAACCATTTTCACAGAGCACCCATCTGCTTAGGAGCAGGTTCAAAAACCATAAGTAAAACGGCACTTCTGGGTTTCTTACTAATACATAACAATCAACGAACAACTTCTTGGATAAGAGGTTGTTTTTGTCGTTTCTAGGCCTGTAGCTCTTAGACTTTTGCAAAACCCTATGGTATAGTCAATTCCGTAAACAAGTTTGGAAGGAGTAAGATTAATGTTGCATCAATTTTCCCGAAATGAATTAGCCATAGGGCAAGATGGATTAACGCTCTTAAAAAATAGTACAGTAGCCGTTCTTGGAATAGGAGGAGTAGGATCTTTTTCAGCGGAGGCTTTAGCGCGTTCAGGAGTTGGTCGCTTAGTCCTTGTTGATAAAGATGATGTCGATATTACGAATGTGAACAGACAAATTCATGCGTTATTATCAACAGTGGGTAGGCAAAAAGTCGAGTTAATGAAAGAACGTATTCATGACATTAACCCAGAATGCGAAGTTATTGCTTTAAAGATGTTTTATACGGAAGAAACCTATGAACAATTTTTTAGTTATGGGTTAGATTATGTGGTTGATGCTAGTGATACGATTATTTATAAGATTCATTTAATGAAACAATGCTTAGAAAGAAAGATTCCAATTATCTCAAGTATGGGTGCTGCCAATAAAATGGACCCCACACGTTTTAAAATTGCTGACATATCAAAGACTAGTTACGACCCTATTGCAAAAGTCATTCGGACAAGACTACGTAAAGACGGCATACATAAGGGTATTGAAGTTGTTTTTTCAGATGAGCAACCTATTAAAATTCGTGAGGAAATTCGAAAGAAGATTGTCTCTGAAGCAGCAGAAGCCGGAAATATTCGTAAAGCGAAAATGCCTCCTTCCTCAAATGCATTTGTTCCGTCAGTAGCGGGGTTAATTATGGGTGGACATGTTATTACGAGGCTTTTGAAAGATATTGAAATCAATCGGTAAATTAAGGAATTAACGTAAGTAAGACTGCAGGTTGGATGAGGAAATGCAAATAAGTAATACATAAAAAGACTAAATCTGTAATTTGGATTTAGTTTTTTTATTTTGTACGTTGCTGGTTAATCTCATTTAAATCATTACATCTGTAAATGATCTTTTAGGTAAGGCTTGAAACAAGTAAGCGGTAAGCTTAGAGGTTTATCGTTCTTCTCCCTTTTGCTATGTTTATGTGCCCTCTTTTAAAAGTGTTTTCATTTTTTAGATGCCAATAAAAAATTTCACATGCAAACAATAAAGGTAATCATCTTTATATTGTAATCGTGATTACATGATGTTATATTGTTAATAACAAATAGTTATCGTTTCTTATAAAACAAGTAATAACTAAACTCGTTAAAGGTGGTGTGTGCGATTTGAAGTATTTGAAAACTGGATAATGAATTGATTGATAGTTACATAGGGCGGAAAGAAGCGTTTCTTTTTTCTTAATAATAATTTCTCGTTAAGTAAGTATAGGTTATACCAAATTAAATTCAATGTTGAAAATGAAAACAGTCAGCAATAGATTACAAAATTTGGTAATGGTTCAATTTCAAATGAGTTGAAAGTGAAGTTTGAGGATACAGTGGGAAAAGTGAATCTAAGCTTTGCTAGGCCCAAGTAGTTTAAAGTCAAATTGAGCAAGGGGCACAGTTTCAGTCAGATAGGGAATTTTACAATGCAATTATAATTGGAAAAGGTGGAGAGAAGATGAAGAAATGGTTAGTTACATTAGGCCTTTTATATGCACTTAGTGCTTGTGGTCCAGCAGATGAGACTAATGAAGAAGTCCAATTACCAACAGTAGATGAGGGAACTGAGGATATATCAGCTATAGAACAAGATGATAGCGAGTTTAAGATTGCTGTTATTCCTTCGCAATCAATGGGGGAAATGCAAACAGGTCTTGACAATCTTGAAACGCACTTAACAGAGCGTCTTGGTCGTGATGTAGTGGTGGAACAGTATCCGAATTATAACGCGGTTGTTGAAGCAATTAATTACAATCATATTGATCTGGCGTTTTTAGGGCCATTAACCTATGTAATTGCCCATGAGCAAAGTGGTGCACAAGCCATAATAACTCAAGAAGTTGATGGAAGCCCTTATTACTATTCGTATATTATTACTCATTCGGATCGTGAGTGGGAAGGTCTAGACGATATGCTTGAAGACAGAGCAGATGTTGACTTTGCATTTGCAAGTATCTCCTCTACTTCAGGTCATTTAATTCCTGGTCTTCACTTACGTCAACATGGCTACTATAACAGCGAGGATGATCATGAATTTAATCAGATGCAATTTGCTGGTTCACATGATATTGTAACATCACTTGTTCAAGACCACACTGTGGATGCAGGTGCTGTTGATAGTGCAATTTTAGAAGCATTGATGAAAGAAGACGATGCGAATGGAGGAACCCTTCGTGAAGATGTAAAAATCCTTTGGCAGTCAGAGCAGCTTTATCAATATCCTTGGGTTGTACCGGCTGATACTAATGATACGTTGATCACTCAACTTCAACAGGCTTATGTTGAAATTGAAGATGAAGAAATCCTTCGCATTTTTGGCGGTGCAACTCGGTTTGTTAAAGCGGATGATAGTCAATACGCGGATGTGTTAGAAGCAGCTCGCAAATTCGATATGCTGACATTAGAATAGGAGCTTACTTGTTATGGTTTGGTTTGGTAGGCGCTACATCGTTTATATTCTGCTCGTCCTAGTTGCACTGTGGTGGAGTATGGATATAACTGATTTTCAATGGAGAAAGCTCACGCAAATCAAAAATATTATTAACATGGTGACCACTCGTTTCTTCCCAATTGAGTGGTCCCTTATTCCGAGAATGGCGTATCACAGTCTTGTAACTCTAACGATGGCGTTTTTAGGAACGTTTCTTGCGATGGTTGTTGCCTTACCTCTTAGTTTTTTAGCAGCGAAAAATACAAGTGGCTCTGCAGTGATCTATGGATCTGTACGAGGAGGATTAAGTGCTCTTCGTTCCATTCCAGAAATTGTGTTTGGATTGATTTTTGTATCGGCGTTTGGACTAGGTCCGTTTGCAGCCGTTTTAGCTATTATCCTTCATAACATTGGAGTTTTAGGAAAGCTTATTTCTGAGTTGATTGAAGCAGCGGAAAATGGTCCTCAGGAAACAATGCGATCGGTTGGGGCAACGAAGTGGGTTGGTCATTTATTTTCAATTTTGCCGCAAATTTGGCCCAATGTCCTATCGCAATATTTCTATCGGTTTGAGGTTGCGATACGAACATCACTTATTTTAGGTTTTATTGGTGGTGGAGGGATTGGTCAGCAACTCTTTAACCATTTTCAAAGCTTTTATTATACCGCAGTGTCGCTTGATATTGTCCTGATCATGGTCCTCGTTATCGTCGTTGATTTTATTGGTGGAAGGATCCGTGCAAGGGTTATATAGGAAGGAAAAAACAGATATGCTGACAATCCAAAATTTAGTTGTTCGGTATCCGAAAACAGAAGAAAATGCGATAGACCATGTGAACCTTACTTTGGAAAAAGGTGAATTTGTTTGTGTGTTAGGGAAAAGTGGTGCGGGGAAATCAACATTTATTCGTTCCATTAACCGTCTTGAGCGCCCGACATCAGGTCAGATTAATTGGGAGGCGACAGACTTAACAAAACTGTCTGAAGCAAAAATGAGACGAATTCGTTCTAACATGGTAATGATTTTTCAGCATTTTAACTTGATTCCACGAATGACCGTTTTTCAAAATACGTTAACAGGTGCATTTGGAAAAAGAACACCTTATAAGAATTTACTTGGTATCTTCTCTGAACAGGAAAAGAAACGTGTTTATCATGCTCTTGAAGAAGTAGGACTAGAGAAACATGCTCATAAACGAGTAGAAGCTCTAAGTGGAGGACAAAAGCAAAGGGTAGGGATTGCTAGAGCATTGCTTCAAGATCCGAAACTACTATTGGGCGATGAGCCAGTTGCAAGCTTAGATCCATCGACTTCTAGAAGGGTTTTTGAACTACTGAAACGAATACACACTGAACGAGAATTACTAACCATTATTAATGTTCATGACGTCCATTTAGCAAAAGAGTTTGCAACGAGAATTATTGCTTTTCGTGACGGGAAATTAATTTTTAATGGGAAGCCGGAAGAAGTAGATGATCGTAGGTTTGCTGAGATTTATCAATGAAATATGGAAGTATAATAGATTATATTAAAAGACCTTTTCGGAATTTTCTAGGTATGTACATATTATAATAAAGAGAACCATCTTAAAAAGAGGTAGTGTCAATAAGTTTGTGTAAATCATTAAATAGGGTACTTCCTCAAATCTTAAGGGAGGGAGTTTCTGGTATGACCCCCTCGGGGGTCATACCAGAAAAAATTTCCACACCCCTATTCACGTTCGCTTCCGTATCGCTCTTTGAACATCTCCTGCAAAGTAGAATAGGCATTACTAAAGCCTCTCAACTTTCTTTCTGCCCAGCGTTGATTATAGTCCATCGATTGAAGATAAACGATTTTTTCAGCCGCTTTTTCAGTGGGGAGACTGTTCATGGTTTTGGTGCGTTTCTTGATCTCCTTGATTGTTCGCTCGATGATATTTGTCGTGTAAATCATCGGTTGAATAGAGGAGGGATAGGATAAAAAGGTCAGAAGAACTTCTAGGTCCTGTTCCCAGCTTTTAACGACTTTTGGATATTTTTTTTGCCATGTTCCCTTGAAAGCACGGAACTTTTCCTTGGCTTCGTCTTGACTATTGGCTTTGTAAATGGGTTTGAGATCTTCAGCTACAGCGGACTGATCCTTCTTTCTGACGGCATTGAGAGCATTACAAACCTTATGAACAACACAGCGCTGGACATCCGATTTTGGATAAACGGCTTTCATGGCTTCCTCAAGACCTGGAAGCCCATCGAAAACACCTAGAAGAACTTCTTCAAGCCCGCGGTTATAAAGGTCGTTAAGAATCGTTTTCCAACCAAGGGCGCTTTCCTGTCCACCAACATAGAAACCCAAAATTTCTCTGAAGCCATCTTCCGTGACGCCGACAACGAGATAGACTACTTCATTAGCCACATCATCTCGACGA
>NZ_JAJAFR010000033.1 GCF_020734105.1 Alkalihalobacillus deserti | reverse complement strand
ATAAGAAAACAACGAACTCAGTGATGAGCCCGTGAACGGTAAGAAGTCAGCAGAGGTCATAGTAGTCCAATGGATGAAGGACCGAACAATAAGAATCTCGGAACTAATAGAGGTGAGCTTGAGATAAGTACCATCTAAATAAAGGACAGAGTAACGCTTTTTCAGTGGACGTTGTTGCCAAGACTCAATATCCTCTGCCACGACGTCGGTGATTTGACTAATCGTTGCAGCCGAATATGAATGACCTAAAATACGCTCAATAAACTGACCAATTTCACGGGTACTTACACCTTTTTGATACATCGTAATAATGGTTTCACCAAGCCATTGCTCACGTCGTTGATAAGGAGAAAAGATCTCAGTTTGAAAGGCATTTTCACGATCACGAGGCACTTGTAGGTCTTCCAATCTTCCATACTTGGTATCTAGTTGCCTTTGATAGAAACCGTTCTTCTGGTTTTTAAACTCTGGGTGTTCATGTTCAAAAAAGCTATTCATTTCTTCCTTCATCATGGTCTCAAGTTTTTCTTTAACAAACTCACGAACCATAGAATCTAATTGATTTTCAAGTGTGTTTTGTCCTATACTAGTACTCATAGGTAGGGCATCTCCTCTCAGTTGGTTTAGCGGTTAACTAGAGGGTACCCTACCTCTTTTTTTGTTTCAATTCATTTACACAAACTATTTTACG
>NZ_JAJAFR010000032.1 GCF_020734105.1 Alkalihalobacillus deserti | reverse complement strand
AAGATGAGATTTCCCATGGATTAATCCAGTAAGACCCCTTAGAGATGATGAGGTTGATAGGTCTGGTGTGGAAGCGTGGCGACACGTGGAGCTGACAGATACTAATCGGTCGAGGACTTATCCAATACTTTCTTGACACGTTTCTATAATGCATTATCTAGTTTTGAGAGAACCTTAATTCTTTCAATGGTATTTTATTAAAAATACCTTATAGTCTGGTGGCGATAGCGAAGAGGTCACACCCGTTCCCATGCCGAACACGGTCGTTAAGCTCTTTTGCGCCGATGGTAGTTGGGGGCTTCCCCCTGTGAGAGTAGGACGTTGCCAGGCTGATAAAACACAATCCAATGGGTTGTGTTTTTTTATATGCAAAAATATAACGCTGTCATACTAAGAATCAACATCCTTAGAGATAATTAATTTGAAAAAGAATATTTTCCGTTTAATAGCGAGTTTCAAAATATATCAGCAAAGACAGGAGTATATATTGGACTACTAACAAGAAAGTGACATGAATTTTTGAGGTTGTGATTCTCAAAATATTTCCAACGCTGCTTCTTGCTAAGCTTTAGAATCAATCAGTCAAAAAATGACTTGAACGATTCTAAAGTCAAATTCCCTAAAGTTGAATGTTTCCTTCTATCCATTATTGAGATATAGTAGTTAACAGCTTTTACAGCCTCTTTTTGTTTTATAAACATCGGAGGTAAATGAGCTTCTTCTTGATTGTCGTATTTAAAGATTCTATACATGTATTGTCGTAAGAATTTCTACTCTAATGTGGTTACCTTTTAACGAGTCGACATATTCATTAACTTATCAGTAGGTTGTGATAAGCCAAAACTATTCTTATGCATCTAACGTCAATTTTTTCTTTAGATAAACTCCAATACTCCAACCAAAAATTTTCATGAATACAAACCGATAAGAGTAACTAGATAAACCTAGCCGTCATACGTACGAATATAGGTGGTCAAAAAACCATATATGGTTTCGTTTCTCTACATCTAACTTTCGGTTAACTAAGATTGGGTAAATATAAGTCATGGTTCCAATCTGTTGTTACCACATATTCTTGCATTAGTCGTGCAACGGTATTAACATAGCTAAAGAACTAGCTCATTGCTTTTAGGCAGTTTAAAAGGGTCGAGCAGGCTCAATATCGAATTAGAAAAGATAAACAAGTTAGATCTCGTTCTACTTAAATATGTTTGATTAAAGCTCTTGTTGTTGTAAAAAAGCATAAACCAACTGTGGAATTTTTCTTTGTGCAACATTAAGATAGTGTGAAATAAACGGAAAATCGACACCATCAAACGTATGGATCAAATCTCCCCACCATTCCGCCTCATACCGACAAATCATACTTAAGTTATATAAAAGTAAAAAGTGAGTAGCCATTTCAGGGAGAGAGTACTTTCCAATATTTTGACGCTTCTTTAATAAGTAGACATTGTGATCTAGATCAAAGAGAAAAGGAAAAGAATCAAGGTTGTTCTGCGCACTTTGCAATGTAATTGTCAGTTCATTTTTATTTTCTATTACTTTCACACCTTTATACTTTATATTTAACGTTTCTAAGTATTGTTCAAAGCGATTAGAAGTCATGTGATAAAGATCAAGAATTTCAGAAGAAATAGCAATTTGATTTTGGTCGGTTATTAATCTTCCTTTAACAGAAATTGAATCTCTGTGTAATGTTAAAAATAAATTATGCATGTCAGCTAGATGGTGAAATAACGTCTGCATTTGATATTTTTCGCCCTCTTGATGTTTCACATGAAACATTTTGTCTAAAAAAGAAGAAAAAAGTCCATTTTTCTGTATTTTCACTTCATCTTCTAGGAAGCGGTATGTGGATTTTTTTCTTTTACGAGTTGTGACTCCGTGTGCTAACACCTGTGAATTTTCGGGATAGTTAGGGTCAAGGGACAAAATACATGCCTTGATCATTTGAACATAACCATAAAATAATAAAATTGGTTTTAATTCGATAGGTGACATGGAAGCTTGTTTAAAATAAAGTTGTCCATGTTGTAAATGATACATAAAAGATGAACAGACATGGTAACTTTGCGTTTTCGCTTTATTTAAGTGTTTCAGTTCATATCGCTCAGTTAAAAATCTACTTGAGTAAGTTGCTGAGTAGAAGGGAATAAATAAGTCTTGAAGCCCATCATTCATTTTTTACCTCCATGTTCTGTTTATTCAAAAAAGTCACACATTATTTCATTTCTTGACAGTAGTTTACCCAATTGATAAGCTACTAATAATATTTTGCGAAGAATATAAGAATGGGGAGGCAGAATAACATGCGGGAAACGAAATTTCAAAAAGAGGGACTTACATTTGACGATGTACTTCTAATACCAGGGAAGTCTGAAATTTTACCTAGAGATGTATCGGTAAAAACGAAGTTAAGCGACAACATCCAATTAAATATTCCTGTTCTAAGTGCGGGTATGGATACGGTAACGGAAGCGAAAATGGCTATTGCTATTGCACGTGAAGGTGGACTAGGGATTATTCACAAAAATATGTCAATTGAGCAACAAGCTGAACAAGTAGAAATTGTAAAACGTTCTGAGAGTGGTGTTATTACAAATCCATTCCACTTAACTAGAGATCGTCAAGTGTTTGATGCTGAGCACTTAATGGGTAAATACCGTATTTCAGGTGTTCCTATTGTAGATGCAGAACAAAAGCTTGTTGGAATTATTACAAACCGTGATTTGCGTTTTATTGAAGATTATTCGATTCAAATAGACGAAGTTATGACGAAGAAAAATCTTGTAACTGCTCCAGTTGGAACAACGCTTAGAGATGCAGAAAAAATTCTTCAAAAGTACAAAATAGAGAAACTTCCTCTTGTCGATGATGAGGGTGTTTTAAAGGGATTAATTACGATTAAAGATATTGAGAAAGTGATTGAATTCCCTAATTCAGCAAAAGACTCTCAAGGAAGACTATTAGTTGGCGCAGCTATTGGCGTTTCTGCAGATGCGGATAGTCGAATTGCTGCATTAGTAGGAGCTGGAGTTGATTGTATTGTCATCGATACAGCACATGGCCATTCTAAAGGCGTATTAGATAAAGTTCGCGAGGTACGAACAAATTACCCTGGTTTGACTATTATTGCAGGAAATGTGGCTACTGCACATGCAACACGAGACTTAATTGAAGCTGGTGCAAGTGCCGTTAAGGTAGGGATTGGTCCAGGTTCTATTTGTACGACGCGTATCGTAGCGGGTATAGGCGTACCACAAATCACTGCCGTTTTTGATTGCGCGCAAGAAGCCGAAAAACATGGTATACCTATCATAGCTGATGGTGGGATAAAATATTCAGGTGATATTGTTAAAGCACTGGCAGCAGGTGGACATGCAGTTATGCTTGGAAGTTTACTGGCTGGTGTATCAGAAAGCCCTGGAGACAGAGAAATTTATCAAGGTCGTCAATTTAAGGTGTACCGTGGAATGGGTTCTCTTGGAGCAATGGAAAGAGGAAGCAAAGATCGTTATTTCCAGGAAAATGCTCAAAAATTAGTTCCTGAGGGAATTGAAGGACGTATTCCTTATAAAGGACCGTTAACTGATACCATTCATCAACTAATTGGTGGTATTCGTGCTGGCATGGGTTATTGTGGTACACCGACATTAGAAGATTTAAGAGAAAACGGTGAATTTATCCGGATAACGGGTGCTGGTTTAAAAGAAAGTCATCCTCATGACGTTCAGATTACAAAGGAAGCTCCTAATTATTCTTTATAAATTTTCTTACTTTGTCGCAAATTAGTATCTCTTCTTTCTTAGTAGTGACTTACTAAATGTGAAACGATGGCAACGACAATCTTGAATAAAAATGCAATTTTTAATTATGAAAATAGATAGGGGTCTTCTCTATCTATTTTTTTTATGATAGTTGTGATAAAATAACCTCTATGTGAAATGGTGTGGAGGTGTAGGAATGAAAAGGCTTATGTTTAAAAAATGGCTATTAGTCATGCTTACGATAATGGTGATGACAACTGTAATACAACCAATGAAGGCTGGTGCAGCTGCTTTTGATTTAGAAGCAGAATCTGCTATTCTAGTAGATGCTCAAACAGGGAAGATTTTATTCAAAAAGAATATAGATGCCATTCTACCAACTGCAAGTATGACGAAAATGATGAGTGAGTACCTCATCTTAGAAGCGATAAATGAAGAAAGAATTAATTGGGATCAGCAGGTTCCGATCAGTGATTTTGTGCGAAGCTTATCGTTACAAACAGCTTTATCCAATGTACCATTAAGACAAGATGAAACGTATACGGTAGAAAACCTTTATCAATCTGTAGCCATTTATTCAGCAAATGCCTCAACAATTGCATTAGCTGAATTAATCGCTGGCTCAGAAACAGCTTTTGTGAAAATGATGAATGATAAAGCTGCTGAATTAGGATTAGATGATTATGAATTTGTTAATTCAACTGGTTTAAATAATTCTGATCTACAAGGTAATCACCCTGAAGGAACTGGAGAAACAGCTGAGAATATGATGTCTGCTAGAGCGACAGCAAAATTAGCGTTTCACTTAATCAATGATTATCCGGAAGTACTAGATACAGCGAGTATTCCAACATTAACATTTCAAGCTGGACCTGATGAAGTAATTGAAATGCAAAATTGGAACTGGATGTTGCCAGGAATTGTCGCACAACATGATTATGAAGGAATTGATGGTTTAAAAACTGGATATACGGCCGCTGCTGGGAATGCTTTTACAGGCACTGCCGAGCGGAATGGGATGCGCTTTATCTCGGTTGTCATGCGTACAGGTACTCGCGATGATCGCTTTAATGAAACGAGAAAACTATTAGATTATGGGTTTAATAATTTTAATCATATTGAAGTAATAGATGCTGGCTTCGCTCCTGAAGGCTTAGAATCGATTCCTGTAACGGCAGGAAAGGAAAAAGAAGTTTCAATCTCAAGTGTAGATCCACTTTCTACTGTTGTTAAAAAGGGAGAAGAGGAACTATATCATGCTGAGTTATTTTTAAATGAAAGTTTATTTAATGAAAATGGAGAGATTCAAGCTCCATTTGAGGCAGGAACAGAGGTTGGCTCATTAGCCTTAATTTATGACGGAGAACAGACTGAAGAGTTCCTATATGCGTCTCAAAAAGCAGAGGTGTCTGTTGTCACGGATGTTGCTGTAGAAAAGGCTGGATGGTTCTCTATGACCATGCGTGCTATCGGAGGTTTTTTCCAAGGAGTATGGAGCGGAGTAGCTAACACAGTTAAAGGTTGGTTTTAATAATTATCTTAAAGTAGGGTCCTAATTTTTTAGGGCCCTTTTTGATAGAATAGGCAAAGGAATATTAGGCTTCACTCTAGGATAGTATAAAAGCTAGGATTGGCAATGGCTCCACACGCTGCACTACCGGGGCGAGAAGCCCGCTCGTTGGGACTTAAAAGATTGCAGCGGTTCCGCTCATTGCTTCAACGTTATTCAAAAAGGTGAGAATCGACCTTTTTGAATAACGTTGAAATAAAAACTGAAAATTTATGCGGAACTACCATTTTTAAGGTATACTATTAGAGGATTAGCAAACAATAAGTAAGCGTGCATAGGAGGAAATAAGAAATGAGTCAAACAGGTACAGACAGAGTAAAAAGAGGTATGGCAGAAATGCAAAAGGGTGGCGTTATTATGGACGTCATTAACGCAGAACAAGCTAAAATTGCTGAGGCAGCTGGTGCAGTTGCAGTAATGGCACTTGAGCGCGTTCCTGCAGATATTCGTGCAGCCGGTGGCGTAGCGCGTATGGCGGACCCAACAATTGTTGAGGAAGTATTAAATGCCGTTTCGATTCCAGTGATGGCTAAGGCGCGTATTGGGCATATTGTCGAGGCACGTGTATTAGAAGCAATGGGTGTAGACTATCTTGATGAGAGTGAAGTTTTAACACCAGCTGATGAAGTGTTCCATTTGTACAAGCGTGACTTCACCGTACCTTTTGTATGTGGAGCTCGTGACTTAGGCGAAGCATCTCGTCGTATTGGCGAAGGTGCATCGATGATCCGTACGAAAGGTGAGCCTGGAACAGGAAACATTGTTGAAGCGGTTCGTCATATGCGTATGATTCAAGGTCAAATTCGTAAAGTACAAACGATGACTATTGACGAATTAACAACTGAAGCAAAAAACATCGGTGCATCATTTGAGCTTTTATTAGAAATCAAGGAAACAGGAAAACTACCTGTAGTTAACTTTGCAGCAGGAGGAATTGCTACACCTGCAGATGCAGCTCTAATGATGGAATTGGGCGCTGACGGTGTTTTCGTTGGGTCGGGTATCTTTAAGTCGGACAATCCTGAAAAGTTTGCTCGTGCGATTGTAGAAGCGACTACACACTATCAAGATTACGCTTTAATTGCTGAATTATCAAAAGGTCTTGGTACAGCAATGAAAGGGATTGAAATTTCTACTTTAAACCCATCAGAACGTATGCAAGAGCGTGGTTGGTAAGAAGTCGTTATGGTTAAAATAGGTGTATTAGCATTACAAGGAGCTATCAGGGAGCACGTGAATTGCTTAGAGGCTCCTAATACAGAAGTCGTTGTGGTTAAGAAAGTAGAACAGTTAGCTGATTTAGATGGACTAGTGTTCCCAGGCGGAGAAAGTACGACAATGCGTCGTCTGATTGACCTTTATGGATTCTTTGAGCCATTAAAGCAATTTGCGGCTGAAGGTAAGCCAATGTTTGGTACGTGTGCTGGCTTAATTTTAATGGCTGATCAAATTGTTGGACAAGATTCTGGTCATTTATCGGTCATCAATATGAAGGTGCAGCGGAATGCCTTTGGTCGTCAACGTGAAAGCTTTGAAACCGATCTACTTGTAACAGGTGTTGGAGAGGATATTCGTGCTGTATTTATTCGTGCACCGCTCATCCTAGAAGTTGGAGAAGATGTTGAAGTCCTTTCTAAGTACAATGATGAAATTGTAGCAGCAAGACAAGGACAATTCCTTGCATGTTCTTTCCATCCTGAGTTAACAGATGATCATCGTTTTCACCAATATTTTGCCTCAATTGTGGAAGAAAGCAAAAATCAATAAAATATTTTTAATGCGTTGATAAGGATTAGTACATTCAAGTCTCTGTTTAGAGAGCCGGTGGTTGGTGTGAATCGGTCTGAGATTGTTTGGAATCCACCTTGGAGTAGAGGGTGAACAGCAAGCTGTGAAGTTCTCTCGGTAAGCAACCGTTATTTGCTAAAGTGGTATTGTCACTGACATTAACAGATGATGATACAACAAGGGTGGCAACGCGGGTGCTCTCGTCCCTTCTTCTTATGAAGGGGTGAGGGCTTTTTTTTGTTGTATTTTTTGGTAATATAAGAATGAATAGAAATGAGGAGGATCATCATGTTAGATATCAAGCGACTACGAAAAGATTTTGAAGAAATCAAAATAAAACTTGCGACAAGAGGAGAGAATATCTCTGGTCTTGACCGCTTTGAAGCGCTGGATGAGAAACGACGTGCTGTCATTGTAGAAGTAGAACAATTAAAAAGTAGACGTAACCAAGTATCACAAGAGGTTGCCCAGTTAAAACGTGATAAAAAAGATGCTGATCACCTTATTAAGGAAACAAAAGAAGTTTCTGAGAAAATTAAAGCACTTGATGAACAGCTTCGCACTACAGAAGAAGAATTAGATGGAATTTTGCTTACGATTCCTAATATACCTCATAGAAGTGCGCCAATTGGTGATACGGAGGATGATAATATAGAAATTCGCAAGTGGGGAGAAGTGCGTACTTTTGATTTTGAAACAAAGGCTCACTGGGATCTAGGGACAGATTTAGGCATTCTCGATTTTGAGCGAGCTTCAAAAGTAACTGGAAGTCGCTTTGTTGTTTATAAGGGACTAGGGGCACGTTTAGAACGAGCGCTTATTAACTTCATGATGGATTTGCATCAGGACGAACATGGATATGAGGAAGTTCTTCCTCCTTATATCGTTAATCGCGCAAGTATGACAGGGACAGGACAGTTACCTAAATTTGAAGAGGATGCATTTAAGGTCCACGATCAAGACTATTTTCTAATTCCAACAGCAGAAGTACCTGTTACCAATTTGCATCGTGACGAGATTGTAGGATCTGACCAGTTGCCAATTGCCTACACTGCTTATAGTGCCAACTTCCGATCAGAGGCTGGATCAGCAGGTAGAGATACACGTGGATTAATTCGTCAACACCAGTTTAATAAAGTAGAACTAGTTCGTTTTGTTAAACCAGAAGATTCTTATGAAGCATTAGAGCTTTTAACAGGTCATGCAGAAAAGGTTCTCCAACTTCTTGAACTACCATACCGTGTTTTAAGTATGTGTACAGCAGACTTAGGATTCACAGCGGCGAAAAAATACGATCTTGAAGTGTGGATTCCAAGTAACAACTCTTACAGAGAAATTTCTTCTTGCAGTAACTTTGAGGATTTCCAAGCTCGTCGTGCTAATATTAAATATCGCCCAGAGCCAAAAGCCAAGCCAGAATTCGTCCATACTCTAAACGGGTCTGGTCTTGCAGTTGGCCGTACAGTAGCTGCTATCCTTGAAAATTACCAACAAGAGGATGGATCAGTTGTTATTCCGAAAGTGCTTCGTCCATATATGAGAAATGTAGAGAGAATCACGGTGAAATAAAAACAAGAAAAAGCCCACTGCATCTGTATGCAGTGGGTTTTGATTCATGCTAGTATTTAGGTTTGTGCTTTCCTGATTCAATTTCATCCATGTAATGGCATGCAGCCATATGACCATCCTTCATATAATCTTCTGCACGTAATTCAGGTGTATCTGTTTTACATAGATCTGTCGCAAACGGACAGCGTGTATGGAAACGACAACCTTCAGGAGGATTAATAGGAGAAGGAACATCACCTTTTAAGACGATTCGGTCATTTTTTTTGTTAGGATCAGGAACAGGAATCGCAGATAATAAAGCTTTTGTATAAGGATGTTGCGGATTATCAAATACAGATGTCTTATCTCCAATCTCTACAATGCGACCAAGATACATAACGATCACGCGATCAGAGATGTGTCGAACAACACCTAAATCATGAGATATGAATAGGTAGGTTAATTGAAAATCACGTTGCAATTTCTTTAATAAGTTAATAACTTGAGCTTGAATTGATACGTCTAATGCTGATACAGCTTCATCACAGATAATTAATTTAGGATCAACAGACAAGGCACGAGCAATCCCGATACGTTGACGTTGCCCACCACTAAATTCATGTGGAAAATGGTCAGCTTGGTGAGCACCAAGACCAACCGTTTCCATTAACTCACGGATTTTCTGGCCACGTTCTGAGCGTGGGACAACATTTTGAATTTCCATTGCTTCTTCTAATACTTGTCTAACCGTTTGACGAGGATTAATTGAAGCGTAAGGATCTTGGAAAATGATTTGTAAGTCTTTCCTTTTCTTGCGCATTTGTGACTTATTTAAAGAAAGTAAATCTTCACCGTCGAATTCAACTTCACCTGAAGTTGGCTCATCTAAGCGGAGGATTGCTCGGCCTGTTGTGGACTTCCCACAGCCAGATTCCCCAACGATGCTAACTGTTTCCCCTTCATAAACTGTAAAAGAAACTCCATCAACGGCTTTAACGTGATTCACAGTACGACCAAGCATTCCGCCTTTGATAGGGAAATACTGCTTTAGATCATTGACTTTAAGTAGTTCTTTCTTCATACACACTCACCCCCGGATCGCCATCCCACTCTTTAGAGTAGATCCAACAACGAATTTGGTTTCCTTTTTCATCTTCCTCAAGGTCAGGGTTGCGTTCGACACAAGTATCACTTGCAAACGGACATCTAGGTGCAAAACGACAACCAATAGGCATATCAGTAGGGCTAGGAACAGACCCTTTAATAACCGATAGTTCCTCTCCATCTAAATCAATATCATGACGTGGCAATGAATTTAATAAACCAACTGTATAAGGATGCCTTGGGTTACGGAATAGCTCATCGACTGATGCATATTCAACGACTTGTCCACAGTACATAACAGCTACGTAATCACATGTCTCTGCAACGACACCAAGATCATGAGTAATCATAATAATCGACATACCTAGACGAGTTTGTAGATCTTTCATTAATTCTAGAATTTGAGCTTGAATGGTTACATCGAGTGCAGTTGTTGGTTCATCTGCAATAAGAAGCTCAGGATCACAGGCTAAAGCCATAGCAATTATCACACGTTGACGCATACCACCAGAAAGTTCATGTGGATATTGATGAACACGTTGCTCAGGTGAAGGAATTCCAACAAGTTTTAACATTTCAATCGAACGCTCAATGGCTTGTTTCTTATTAAGTTTTTGGTGAATTTGAAATGACTCACCAATTTGTTGTCCAACCGTAAAAACGGGATTTAATGATGTCATTGGTTCTTGGAAAATCATTGAGATTTCATTTCCGCGAATCTTTCTCATTTCTGACTCGGTTTTCTCTAAAAGATCGGTTCCTTTAAAAAGAACTTGACCACCAACCACTTTTCCTGGGTTTTGAATAAGTCTAAGAATAGAAAGTGATGTAATACTTTTGCCAGATCCAGACTCACCAACGACTCCAAGTGTCTTTCCTTTTGGAACGGAAAAGCTTACACCATCGACAGCTTTTACTTCAAAGTTCTCCGTAAAAAACGACGTACGTAGATCACGAACTTCAAGAATTGTATCTGTCACAAGGATTCACACCTTTCTTAATTTGAGATTATTTATAAAATCTATTAGTTTAAGTCAATACGTTTATTTAAGAAGCGGTATGTAATATCTACTAGTAAGTTAACGAATACAAATAATAATGCAAACACTAGAACAGTACCTTGAACAATAGGGAAGTCGCGTGCACGAATGGCCTCGATAATTAGTCGTCCCATCCCGTTTATTGCAAAAACAGTTTCTGTTAATACAGCTCCACCTAAGAGACCGCCAAATTGTAAACCAACAACTGTTACTACTGGGATTAGAGCATTTTTAAGAGCATGGCGATAAATGACAACACGTTCTTTTACACCTTTAGCTCGAGCCGTCCTGATGTAGTCTTGTCCAATTACTTCGAGCATACTTGAACGAGTCATACGAGCAATGATAGCTGCCCCCGCTGTACCTAAAGTAAAGACTGGAAGAACAATTTGTTTCCAATCACCCCAACCAGACGCTGCAAACCAATTTGTCGTTATTGGTCCAATATCTAATCCAATAGCAAACCACTGAATCAACATAAGTCCTAACCAGAAGTTTGGCATTGATAGGCCGAATAAAGCAACAATCATAATCACGACATCAGTTAGTGTATAATGCTTTGTTGCAGAAACAATACCAGCAATTAAACCAATAAAAACACTTAAAATCGTACTGTATAAAGCTAATTCAACCGTTACCCCAAAACGACCTGAAATTTCAGTTGAAACTGGACGACCACTACGAATTGAGTTACCAAGGTCGCCTTGGACAGCGTTTGATACATACGCTACATATTGAATTGGAACTGGTTCATTTAAACCGAGACGGTCACGCATTTGCTCAATTTGAGTTGGAGATGCACTCTCACCTGCCATGATTTGAGCCGGATCACCAGGGATGAGGTGCATTAAACTAAATGTAAGAATAGTTACACCAATTAAGACGGGTATCGTCTGAATTAGACGGCGAACGATAAAAGTAAACATGTTTTTGCACCTCTTTCTAGTTTTTCATTTTAGGATCTAATGCATCTCTTAAACCATCACCGAAAATATTAAAGGCTAATACTACTATTACAATAGCGATACCAGGGAAGAAAGCGACATGTGGTGCGTCCCACATATAGTTACGACCGTCACTTAACATCGCTCCCCACTCAGGTGTTGGAGGCTGGGCTCCCATTCCTAAGAAGGATAGACCACTAGCAGTTAAGATCGATGTAGCGATGCTTAAAGTAGCTTGAACAATAAGTGGAGATGTCACGTTTGGTAAAATATGTTTAAAAATAATACGACCGTCACTCGCACCAAGTGCTTTAACGGCATCAATGTATTCTAGCTTTCGAACGGCAAGTGTTGATCCACGTACAATCCGCGCAAAGACAGGGATTGAAAAGATGCCTACCGCAATAATTACATTAGTTAAGCTTCCACCAAGAACACTAACAATAGCTAATGCGAGTAGAATTCCAGGGAAAGCAAGAAGGACATCCATGACACGCATAATAAGAGAATCTAATTTCCCACCATAATAACCAGAGACAATTCCTAGACAGATTCCGATTGCTGCGCCAATAACAACGGAGAAGAAACCTACATATAACGTAATCGACATACCATGAATAATTCGACTAAATATGTCACGGCCGTGATGATCGGTTCCGAAAAAATGTTCTCCTGATGGACTAGCCAGCTTATTTACATGGTTTTGTACATTTGGTTCATATGGTGTAAAGTGAGGGCCCATTATTGCTACTATTATAAAGAATAAAATGAGAAGGCCGCCAACCATTGCTGCTTTATTTTTTCGTAATTTCTTGTAAAAGCTTTTCCATCTCTCAACGGTTGGATTAGGAGGAGGGCTTGATGTCCCACTATTACTTATAGATTGATCGCTCATATCTTACATCCTTTCTTCGTGGTTTGATTTATATAATTTATATCGTGCAAAAGCTAGACAATATTCGACGAGATAAATTACTATTTTACAAATTTTAATTATAGCATGCTCACCGGTATTCATAATCAACATATTGTTTTTTTAGTATAATTATATTCTAGATTTGGATTGTATTTAATAAAGAATTAAAACGTTTACACGTTATTGTTTGTTGACTGACATTTACTTTCTGAAAATAACAGTAATTTTTTTAGGAAACCATTTTTATGGAAATTGTTACTTGTATTGCTTTCTGATTTGGGATATATTATTATTGGTTTTGAAAATAAAGACTACCATACATAGGGGGCTCTAATTAATGGAGATGTCTAAAAATTCATTTTTCTTTTTGATGCTGCTTGTGCTAAGCGTATTTATCGCAGCTTGTGCAAGTGAACCAGATGCTCCAGCTGAAGGTGAAGCTGGTGAAGAAGTAACGGAAGGCGCTGAAGGCGGAGACTTAGTCATTGCTCAACTTTCAGATGCTGTTGCGATTGACCCACACGGTTCAAACGACACCCCTTCGAGTAATGTTGCTTATAACATTTATGAGTCGCTTGTAAAGTCTGATGAAAATATGGAGCTTCAACCTGGCCTTGCTACAAGCTGGGAAGAAATCGATGATACTACATGGGAATTCGTTCTTCGTGAAGGTGTAAAATTCCATGATGGTTCTGATTTTAACGCTAATGTTGTTAAAGCAAACATCGAACGTGTTTTAGATCCTGAAGTTGCTTCACCACGTTCTTTCTTATATGACATGATTACAGAAGTTGAAGTTGTTGACGATTACACTGTTCGTATTACAACTGAATATCCATTTGCTCCATTACCTGCTCACTTAGCTCACAATGGTGGTGGAATGATTTCTGCTAAATTAATTGAAGCGGATTATGCAGCAATGGCAGAAGGTGAAGAGCCAGGTCAAGTTATTAGTGGAGGCCCAATTGGTACTGGTTACTTTAAGTTTGATAGTTGGACTCCGGGAACTGAAATTAAATTAGTGAAGAATGAAGAATATTGGGGTGAGCCTGCCAAGCTTGATTCTGTAACATTTAAAGTAGTACCTGAGGATTTAACTCGTCTTGCTGAGCTTGAAACAAATGCAGCTCACATCTCTGATCCACTTAGTCCTGCTGATGTTTCACGTGTTGAGGGCACTGATGGGATGTCTGTTAACCGTCAACCTTCTGTAGCTTTATCTTATATTGGATTTAATGCTCAAAAAGGGCCGTTTGATAACAAGTTAGTTCGTCAAGCTATCACTAAAGCGATTGACAAAGATGCTATTATTGAAGGGATTTACGATGGTGCTGGTATTCCTGCAATTGGACCACTAGCTCCAGATGTATTTGGTTTCGATGACTCTGTATCTGGTTTAGAGTATGATCGAGAAGAAGCAAAGAAATTGCTAGCGGAAGCTGGTTATCCAGATGGATTCACGACAACACTTTGGACAAATGATAATCGTGAACGTATTGATGCAGCTACTTATGTTCAAGCAGAACTAGAAAAAATTGGCGTTACTGTTGAGATTGAAGTAGTGGAGTGGGGAGCTTACTTAGAGCAAACTGCTAAGGGTGAACATGATATGTTCGTTCTTGGTTGGTCTACCGTGACAGGTGATGCTGACTACGGTATGTATCCATTATTCCATTCTGAAAACTACGGTAATCCAGGGAACCGTACGTTTTTCAGTACTCCTGAACTTGATGAGATTTTAGTTGAAGCTCGTCAAAATCCAGATCATAATGAGCGATTAGCTCTTTACAAAGAAGCACAAGAAATCCTAGTTGAAGAATCGCCAATGCTTTACATCCATCATCAAGAGTATTTACTTGGTGTAAGTGATAGTGTTCAAGGTTTGTGGCAACATCCAACTCAAATTCTTATGCTTCAAGATGTAACGTTACAATAGTTCGAATTTCGGTCTGTCCTTTTTGGATAGACCGTTTTTAATTTTTTTAAAAAAGACTTGTCATTTGATGAACGGTTCGTATATAATAATATTTGTCAGTAACTGATGGAGGAATACCCAAGTCTGGCTGAAGGGATCGGTCTTGAAAACCGACAGGCGGGTCAAACCGCGCGGGGGTTCGAATCCCTCTTCCTCCTCCATACATAAAAATGATACACTACCTATTTGGTAGTGTTTTTTTACATTTATATGAAAGAATAAACAACATACGTTTCAGTTTGAAAAGCGCTTTAGCTTACTACTAAACGTTTTTCTTTTTTTGAAGGTTTTTTTACTATGATTAGTTGGAGTGAGCTTAATGGATAATCATGAAAAGTGGATGGAACTAGCCTTAGTTGAAGCTACAAAAGCTGAACAACTTGGGGAGGTTCCGATTGGTGCGATCATAGTGAAAGACGATGAAGTTATTGCATCTGCTCATAATCGAAGAGAAATGGATCATCAAGCTTTAGCGCATGCCGAATTAGCTGTTATTAAGGAAGCATGTGAAAAACTTCAAAATTGGAGACTTCTCGATTGTACGTTATACGTAACTTTAGAGCCTTGCCCGATGTGTGCTGGGGCCATTGTTCAGTCGAGAATTGATACGGTTGTTTACGGAGCAAAGGATCCGAAGGCTGGTTGTGCCGGAACATTGATGAATCTTTTAAAAGAACCACAGTTCAATCATCAATCAACAGTGATCTCGGGTTGTCTAGAAGAAGAGTGCAGTACAATCTTAACTTTATTTTTTCGTAACTTAAGGAAAAAGAAAAAAACAAAAAAGATGGTTTAACCTATTTGCCATTTTGTTACTGTTGCATTTTAAAGACAAACCCTCTATACTAAGAAATGCATCATCAGTGATGCGTTAAATATGTTATTCAATTTGCCGTGCTAGGCGGGGAGGTAGCGGTGCCCTGTACTCGCAATCCGCTGTAGCGAGGTTGAATTCCCTCTATAGGTTTTGTCACCGCGGGGTCTGACCTAAGTAAGTGGTGTTGACGTCTGGGTTCCACGCAACGGAAACCCATGAACCCTGTCAGGTCCGGAAGGAAGCAGCAGTAAGTGGCCCCTTCCGTGTGCCGTGGAGTCGCCTGGGCCGAGCTAACTGCTTAGGTAACGCCCGTGGTGGCATTATCAACAGAGGGTGCACGGTATTAATTTTATATAAAAAAGCAATTACGTTCGCGTAGTTGCTTTTTTTATGTGTGCTATAATAACGACACAGTCTTTGAAAAAACACGATCAATCGTTATAATAGAAGGAAGCGGAAAAAGAGGGGGAAATGGTTTTGGGTTATCAAGCGCTTTATCGTGTATGGAGACCGCAACAGTTAAGGGATGTTGTTGGACAGGAACATATAACGAAAACATTACAAAATGCTTTGTTACAAGAAAAATTATCCCATGCCTACCTTTTCTCTGGTCCACGTGGTACAGGTAAGACAAGTGCAGCTAAGATTATTGCAAAAGCAATTAACTGTGAGAAGGCTCCTGTTGCGGAACCTTGTAATGAATGTTCAGCATGCCTGGGTATTACTTCTGGAGCAATTGTAGATGTAATGGAGATTGATGCGGCATCAAATAACGGTGTAGATGAAATCCGTGATATTCGAGATAAAGTTAAGTTTGCTCCAAGTGAAGTACGATTCAAAGTTTATATTATTGATGAAGTACATATGTTATCAACTGGAGCGTTTAATGCATTACTTAAAACGTTAGAAGAACCACCTGGTCACGTATTATTTATACTTGCTACAACAGAACCGCATAAAATTCCTTTGACGATTATATCGCGTTGTCAGCGTTTTGACTTTAGGCGGATTTCAAATCAAGCGATTGTTTCAAGAATCAAACATATTTTAGATCATGATCATGTTCAAGCGGAAGAAGATGCTCTTTCGATGATTGCTAGAGCTGCTGAAGGTGGAATGCGCGACGCTTTAAGTTTGTTAGATCAAGCTATTTCATTTTCTGAAGAAACGTTAAAATTAGAAGATGTCCTTGCAGTAACTGGGGCTGTTTCCCAGAGCGCATTAACTAAAATTGTATCTTCTGTTAAAGAAGGAGACACTGTAACTGTTCTTGAGAAATTAAATGAATTGTTGCAGGATGGAAAAGATCCACTCAGGTTTATTGAAGACTTGATTTATTATTTCCGGGATATGCTGCTTTATAAGAATGCACCTCAGGCAGAGGAGTTATTAGAGCGAGCAAAAGTAGATGATGATTTTTTGCGTATGATAGAAAATGTAGATACAAATTGGTTATATGCGACGATAGAATCATTAAATGCAAGCCAACAAGAAATGAAATGGTCTGCTCATCCGAAGATCTTTTTAGAATTAGCTTTACTTAAATTAGTCAATCAACAGGTTTCAACTGTTAGTTTGACTGCGGATTCCTCTATTTCGACAACGGAGATTGAGCAGTTAAAAGAAAAAGTTCTTTTATTAGAAAAGAAGATTCAAGGACTACAGTTGGGTGCTGTTCAAACGACCAATACTAGTGACGCGGCACTAGCACCGCAAAAACGTGCAAGGAAGGTGCCTACACAAGCGAGAGTATCAACAACTCAAGTGAAAGAAACGCTCAAGCAAGCGGATAAACAGTATTTGCAAGTTGTCACTTCTAGATGGGGTGATGTAATGGAACGGATTAAGACTCAAAGTGTTCCGGCTCATGCTTGGTTAAGTGATAGCAAACCTGTAGCTGCCTCTTCGTCTACTGTGGTTTTAGCGTTTCAAAATGAGATGCATCGTGATATGATGGATACGAAGTTTCGTGTAGTACTTGAAGGCATTCTCCAAGAAACACTTAGTGGTCAATCTAATTTTATCACCCTCCTTCAGCAACATTGGGAAAAGGTAAAAGAAGAATATGTAAGTGAACAACAAAAAGGATCGATAAAGGAAGAAAAAGATGACTTTGTTGATGAAGCGGTAAAGTTAGTTGGAGAAGAGTTTATTGAGTTTATTGATGGTTAACATTAGGGAGGAAGTATACAATGAAAAACATGGGTAATATGATGAAGCAAATGCAAAAAATGCAAAAGCAAATGTTGAAAGCTCAAGAAGAGTTAAAAGAAAAGACAGTAGAAGCAACAGCTGGTGGTGGAATGGTGACGGTAGTCGCTAGTGGTGATAAACGTATTGTTGATATTAAAATTTCCGAGGATGTTATCGATCCGGATGATGTTGAAATGTTGCAAGATTTAATTCTAGCTGCGACGAATGAAGCATTAAAACAAGTGGATGAGCTAGTTGAGAAAGACATGGGTAAGTTCACCAAAGGAATGAATATGCCTGGAATGTTCTAGGAGGGGTTTGTTTTGCAATATCCAGAACCAATAGCCAAATTAATTGAAGGTTTTACAAAATTGCCAGGTATTGGTCCAAAGACGGCTAGTCGCCTGGCTTTTTTTGTTTTAAATATGAAGGAAGATGATGTGTTAGATTTTGCAAAAGCACTCGTCAATGCAAAAAGAAACTTAACCTATTGTTCGATTTGCCACAACATCACAGACACGGATCCTTGCCGAATTTGTGAAGATAAACATCGTGATAAATCGATTGTCTGTGTGGTGCAAGAAGCAAGAGATGTCATTGCGATGGAAAAGATGAAAGAATACCGTGGCGATTATCATGTATTACACGGTGCGATCTCACCTATGGATGGGATTGGTCCAGAAGATATCAAAATACCTGAACTACTAAAAAGGTTACAAGATGATCGGATCAAAGAGGTGATCATTGCAACTAATCCTAATATCGAAGGGGAAGCAACTGCAATGTATATTTCTAGGTTAATCAAGCCAACGGGAATTAAAGTGACACGGATTGCCCATGGCCTTCCTGTTGGTGGGGATTTAGAATATGCTGATGAAGTGACTCTTTCAAGAGCGATAGAGGGACGAAGAGAATTATAGCGATTGACTGGTTTTCCTTTTTGATTGTTATACTTAAATGCCTGTCTTATAAGTTTATGAAGGTGGGATATTGTGTTATTCCGGAAAAAAAGCAAGCTTCGCAAATCAGAAAATATACGTTTGATTGAGCAACTTGAACAACACAAACAGCAAGTAGATAGTGAGAAGGTATTAATTAATAGAAGCATTGATCCTTCTGATGATGTGCTGAATCATGTGAAAATAACTGAAGCCATTTATTCATTTTTATTGCGGGAAGCAAGGGCACGGCAAGCAAGTAAGGACGAACTACATTAAAAAAGTAGTTTGTTCTTTTTTTATTTCTTGAGCATAGTTTACTTATAAGACAAGCATTGTGAGGTGATGATATGGATCCAGTTGTATTAATTTCAATTTTAGTTGGTTTAGTTCTTATTTTATTAGTCATTGGTGCCCCGATTAAACCTGTTCGATTGTTAGGTAATATTGCTGTTAAATTTGTTATAGGTGCATTAATGCTCTTTTTTGTTAATGCATTTGGAAGTTTTATTGATTTTAATATCCCTATTAATCCGGCTACAGCTGCTGTTTCTGGTATTTTGGGAATACCAGGTATCATCCTTTTAATACTAGTGAAACAATTCATTATTTAGAATGAAAGGGTTTGAACCAAATGGAGGGTTCGAACCCTTAATGCTTAAAGATTGTTAAAAAAATTAAAAAAGCATTGCACTTTAGTTTCATACATGGTATATTATTTCTTGTCGCTAAGAACGACAAAAACGTTTCGAAAACACATGTTGACAAGCCTAATAAGGTTTGGTATAATATGAAAGTCGCCATAAAGCGACAAAATAGTTCTTTGAAAACTGAACAAAAGCCAAGCGAAAAGAGAAAACATAATTTTCTCGTCAATTTTAAGTGATTTAGTAAAATCACAACGTATCGTTAGTGATACAGTTTGAGCACAAATCAAGCACTTTTATGGAGAGTTTGATCCTGGCTCAGGACGAACGCTGGCGGCGTGCCTAATACATGCAAGTCGAGCGAACTAATTAAGAGCTTGCTCTTATGAGGTTA
>NZ_JAJAFR010000031.1 GCF_020734105.1 Alkalihalobacillus deserti | reverse complement strand
GGACTGTGGCAGCAGTTGGTGGAGCTGCTATTGGTACTATGGCAAAAGTGGATATGGGAAAGCTATTATTTGAAAGAACAATTACAGGTGTTATTGAAGGGAATAGCATACCTCAGGTGTTTATTCCAAAACTCATTCATTTATTTAAAGTCGGTAAATTCCCATTTGATAAACTCATACAATTTTATCATTTTGATGATATTAATTCTGCAGTAGAGGATATGGAAGCTGGAAAGGTCATTAAACCGGTGATTAGATTTTAACCTGATGCTTCAAATGAATAGCTATTGTTTTACTTAGTGGATCTAAGTCACAGCTGGATCTTGTTCGATTTTTCTTTCCTCATGTTTTTGTGCGGCTGCTTTTAGTAACCTAGAGGATTCAGCTTCATGTGATTAGATGCGAGGGCAATATGGAGCGTTTTCCAGCCCTTTCTCCGATTAAAACTATTTGGCTTTCCATGGAGAATGTCCCTCGTATTCAATCATTAGCTCCTCCGAATCTGAGGTATCATAGATAATGTCTACCTAGCGCTTAATTAAAGCAAGGCTACTTCATACTTTTGTTCCATAAAGCTAATGCATCCCGATTTATCTACTTTTCTTGTTTCGCAATGTAAGAAAGCATTCGCCGAAGTGGCAACGGATTTAGTCGGAAATAAGGTAGGTCTAGGGAAGGTGGTTGGGAAGGGAATTTGTCATACGGATCTTAATGTCCTTCATTAAGCCACCCCAACTCCGATGCCTATTGTTTTAGATCATGACACTTGTAGGAGTAGTAGAGGGGCAATCCGTTCCTAAACTATTTATGCCTGAACTTATTGCGTATTACAAAGAAAGAAAGTTTCCTTTTGACAAGCTAGTTCAAAAATACGAAATGACTAAAACTAGATCAAGCGATACATGATATGGAATCTGGAAAGACTATTAAACTAGTTAGTTTATTTTCATAATAATGACGTGGAGGGACAATAAATGAAACTATTACTACAAAATTTCACAAAACAATTCATTAATGGTCAATGGAAAGAAGGGTCAAGTTTAGGTACCATCCAAAACTATAATCCGTATTCTGGGGAAGAACTATTAACCATTCGAGCTGCAAATAATGATGATTTAAATGAAGCGTATACAGCAGCTGAACAAGCTCAGCTAATCTGGGAGGCCATGCCTTTAGGTGAGAAGCAACAGCTATTTGAACGTTTAGTGAAAGTGCTAGAAGAAAAAAGAGAAGAGATTATTCAATGGATTGTTCAAGAATCTGGAAGCACGCTTTTTAAAGCAACGTTTGAATTTGAATCTTCCGTTACCATGGTAAAAGAATCTGCGAGTTTTTTGACGCGAATCACTGGAAGCATTTTGCCTTCTTATGTACCGAATAAAGAACATCGCGTTTACCGAACAGCAAAAGGAGTAATCGGTGTGATAGGCCCTTGGAATTTCCCATTCCAATTAACGATGAGGTCAGTAGCTCCTGCTATCGCTACTGGTAATAGTGTTGTGATTAAGCCTGCTTCTGAAACGCCCGTTACCTCAGGATTATTGTTTGGTGAGATATTTGAACAAGCTGGTTTCCCCGCAGGTCTAGTAAACGTCATTGTAGGCCGTGGCTCTGAAATCGGGGATGCATTTGTCACCCATCCTACACCATGCATGATTTCATTTACAGGATCGACTGAAGTAGGTCGCCGCATCGGAGAATTGGCTGGCAAAAATTTAAAGGAAGTTGCCCTTGAACTAGGTGGTAACAATGTGATGGTCGTTTTAAAAGATGCAAATATCGAACGTGCCGCAAAAGCAGCTGCTTTCGGTAAATTTTTGCACCAAGGTCAAATTTGCATGGCGTTAAATCGGATCATTGTGGATCAAGCTATTCACGATGAATTTGTTGAAAAATTTACGGAGATCGTGGCAACGCTTCAAACAGGTGATCCTGCTAATCCATCGACATTCGTTGGTCCCCTTATTAACAAACAACAGGTCGAAGGAATTCAACAAGACATTCAAGATAGTGTTGCACGGGGTGCGACGATTCATTTTGAGGGAGTAGTTGACAGTTGTTTAATGCAGCCAGTGATTTTAACTAATGTCACAAACGACATGCCGATTGCTAAAAACGAAAGTTTTGGTCCAGTTTCTCCTATTATTAAAGCAAAGGATGAAGAAGAAGCCATTAAAATTGCCAACGATTCACCTTATGGTTTAAGTGGCTCCGTCTTTACAGAAGATCTTCATCACGGTGTAGAGGTTGCTAAAAAAATCAAAACAGGTATGATTCACATCAATGATCATTCTGTGAACGCTGAAGCACATGTCCCATTTGGAGGCGAAAAAGCATCCGGTATTGGCCGCTTCAACGGTGAATGGGCGATTGATAAGTTTACAACCGTAAAATGGGTTAGCGTACAAAATGGTTATCGTGAATATCCCATTTAAAACAGAGTGGGACAACTGGCTAAGTCATCGATATTTTAAAAGAAACGATGTTTAATATCATTAAAACGTCATATTAAAATATTGCTCATTTTAAAGTATATAAAATTGGAGGGAATGAACATGGCTAAATACACAATTGTAGATAAGGAAACATGTATTGCATGTGGAGCATGTGGAGCAGCCGCCCCAGATCTTTATGATTATGATGATGAGGGAATTTCGTTTGTCCTTTTAGATGATAATCAAGGAACAGCAAAAGTTCCAGAGGATTTATATGAAGATATGGAAGACGCTCAAAATGGATGTCCAACAGATTCAATAAAAGTTGACGACGAACCATTTGATGGAAACCCATTGAAACTGGAAATGGAAACTTCTTCATAGAGAGTTACAAGCAAACGTTCGGTATAGCAATTAGGAGTAACTTAAAACCAAAATGGGTTAAGCGAAAAAATAAATAAAAAAAGGATATTTTTTTAATTTATAATACCTATTTTGGTTAAAAACAGGGGGGAGTTAAAACGATGAGCACTTCAGTAGTTATGCTTGGTACAGGGAGTCCACGATTAAACAAAGAACGAATGGCTTCAGCGCATCTATTATCAATGGGTGGAATGTCCATTTTAGTAGATTGTGCAGAAGGAACAACGATGCAGTTAGTAAAAGCAAATATTCCACCACAGGATATCAAACATGTGTTCTTTACACATCTTCATGCAGACCATATGTTAGGGTATGCTAACTTCTTAATCAGCAGTTGGGTAGAAGGACGACGAGAACTGACGGTTGTAGGACCGGTTGGAACGAAAAAAATGCATGATATGCTAGTGGAAATGCTAGAAGATGATATTAACTACCGTATGTCCTTGGGAAGACCAGATACCGGAATACGCGATGTCAAGGTCATTGAAATTGAAAGAGAGGGCCGCGTTAATGTGGAATTGCCTATCGATGTACACTGTGCGAAGATGGTTCATAATGTCCCTACATTCGCATATCGCTTTGACAAAGAAGGCGATTCAGTCGTTTTCGGAGGCGATACTGCCCCACCGACAGACCCGCTTGCAAAGCTCGCTGAAGGAGCAGGGATGTTAATTCACGATGCGTGTCTAACATTCATGGAAGATGATAAAACACCCAATTCTTCAAAAATATGGGATAACCTTCAAAAGGAACATTGTACACCGGCGCAAGCAGCAGAAACAGCGAAAAAGGCAAAAGTAAAGCAACTAGTCTTAACACACTTTTTACCAAAAATGAATCCTGAAAATGTGCAAGAAGAAGCGACTGAAGTATTCAAGGGTGAAGTAATCGTTCCTAATGACTTAGATGTCATTAAACTTTCAACTAAAACGTTAACGAACTCTTAATGAAATCCTTAACAGTAATGAAACGATTCCTAATGTTCAAGTAGACTACCGAGTTGCTAGTAGATGTCGAAACTTAACATGGAGTCTTCGCGGGCATGCTATCCCAGTTAAGTAAGAAGCCAGTTAATAATACATCAGGCTCATTAAAAAATATAATAAATGTAGGTAAATCGCTTTTATGAAATTTCAAATAATAAAGGGGCGATAATAAGCCTAATATCAGGTGATAGTAATTGAGCTATTAGGTCCACTTGGCTCTGGGATTCAAACTGGAAGCGGAACGGTGATGAATAAATTAAAGCCTAATGTGGTGAATCAATTGCTATCTTTGGCTGTGGGACAGTTGGTTTGAGTGCGCTGATGGCCGCTAAATTATTAGATTGTGGAGAGATTATCGCAGTAGATGTCCAAGAAAATCGTTTGAAACTAGCGAAAATGTTAGGGGCAACACATACGATTAATCCTAAAGACGTTGATGTGGAAGAAAGGATCCTTGAGATTACTAAAACAGGTGTAAATTATGCAGTCGATTCAAGTGGTTTTCCAGAAGTTGTGACCCAAGCACTGAATAGCTTATCACAGTCTGGGACTGTAGCAACCGTTGGTGGAGCTTCTCTTGGAACGATGGCAAAAGTAGATATGGGGAAATTATTATTTGAAAGAACAATTACAGGTGTTATTGAAGGGAATACCATACCTCAGTTGTTCATTCCTAAACTGATCCATTTATTTAAAATCGGTAAATTCCCATTTGATAAATTAATACAATTTTATCATTTTGATGAGATTAATTCTGCAGTGCATGATATGGAATCTGGAAAAGTTATTAAACCTGTGATTAGATTTTAATCTGATTTTATACTAGTAAGGAGAGTCGGTAAATGTCAAAATATGCAATTGTTGATCAAGATACTTGTATAGCCTGTGGGGCATGCGGCTCCTGAAATTTTTGATTATGATGACGAAGGGATAGCGTTAACGATTCTAGATAATAATCAAGGTGTTACAGAGGTTGAAAGTGATTTAGTTGATGATTTAATGGATGCATATGAGGGGTGTCCAACTGACTCTATTAAAATAGCTGACCAACCTTTTCAGAAAAGTCATATCTAAATGATGCATGTATTAGGATAGAGACTATCACAATCTACTTAAGAATAATAAAAACACAAATGGTTATTTAACCAATAACCATTTGTGTTTTATTATTTATCGAGCATATTCTTTCGTAAATCTATAATCACTTTTTCTGACATTTTTATTGAAATAATCTAAATAAAGAGGTGATGAGTTATGACTGAAATGGAAATTTTATTTGCGATTATCATTGTTTTATTGGCAGCTATTATGCAAGGGCTAACAGGATTTGGTTTTGCGGTTGTTGCGGTTCCTTTACTTTCTTTGTTCCTTCCATTACAAACAGTTGTTCCTCTGGTGATGTTAGTTGCAACCATTATTGTTACAATGATGACCATCAAACTATGGAGACATATTCAATTTAAAGAAATGTGGGTTCTTTTGATATTCGGAATTGCTCTTACACCATTGGGGGCTTATTTATTAATTATTATTGATGAAACCATTCTAAAAGTTTTAATTGCAATCCTAACCCTGGTATTTAGCATTTGCTTATGGAAGGGGTTAAGAGTGGTGATTAAAAATGAAAGAATGGCATTAATCACCATTGGGGCATCAGGTGGTTTGTTAAATGGTAGTTTAGGGCTAGCAGGTTTAGTTATTGCGCTATTTTTTAATAATAAAAACGAGGATAAAACCTCCTTTCGTGCAAATCTCTCTTTCTTTAACTTGTCCTTAACTGTCATCGTAGTGATAAACTATTTATTATTGGGTCTGATTGATCAAGCAGTTATAGAATTTTCTGTCTGGTTATTGCCACCATTAATCATTGGTTTATTCATTGGTTACAAAGTAGAAGCGATCCTTGATCAAACAAGGTTTATGAAAGTTGCTCTTGCTATTATTATGTTTGCATCCTTATCTACCTTTTTATCAGTTTTTTAAGTGTTACTTGATAGGGTTCGAATGTGATGTAATGAAATTAGATCAACCAAATGGTGCTACTCCTACTATGGAGTATGTGGTGCTGATGATTTTGTGGTCAATGATATTACTAGTAATTAATGATGAAGAAAACAATAAATGTTATGTTAATTGAAACAGGCCAGTTAAATCTTAATGAGGTTGGGACTGATCCAGCGTATACCAGTATATTAGGAATACCAACATTAGCAACAGGTGTGTTCGGAGGTATTATTATAGGGGTTACGGCAGCAGTGATGTATAATCACTATTTCAATATTGAGCTTCCTTCTTATTTGGGTTTTTTCGCAGGAAAAAGATTTGTCCCTATATTCCAGCTGTGTTCTCGATTTTTATTGGAATCATCATGGTATTCGTTTGGCCAGCTATACAAGAGGTCTTAAATGCTTTTTCAAAAAATATGATTCACACCAACCCTACGATTTCCGCATTTATATTTGGTTTGATTGAACGTGCCTTAATTCCATTTGGTTTACATCACATAGGCTATGAAGTTAACAAAAGAAATTCTAGTCTAATTGTAATCGTCACGTGGTATATATGGATAGAATAATGTTATAATATGGTTAGAATAATGCTATTAGGGAGGGTGCTTATGAATGTCAAGCCTTCAACAACGATACGCCAAGACTATAACGGATTTTCAAAATATTGTCATGAATTGGATGAACCAGTGGTACTCACTCGTAATGGTGAAGCTGATTTGGTTGTCATGAGTCATGAAACATTTAAAAGGATGGAAGCACGTAATAAATTGCAATCCAAGCTTTTGGTTGCAGAAAAGCAGGTTGCGGAAGGGGCAAAATTAACAAATCATGATGATGTAATTGAAACCATTCGGAGAAAAATTAATGCAGCAAAAGAAACAAATTAAATATACCCTTGCAGCAATTGATGATATGGATGAGATTTTTTCTTATATTTCACACGAGAATGTTTCTGCCGCCGAAAGGCTCCTTGAAAATCTAGATTGCCAAATAGGAAGCCTTGCTGACTTTCCTAATTTAGGAACAGTCCTTTCTGAAGAAAAATATACCCTAGTTGAAAGGGGCTTTCGTTTTATAGTTGTACATCCATATTTGGTTTTTTACAAAATTAGGGATGATTCAATTATTATTCATAGAATATTACATGGGCGAAGAGATTATCTCCGTGAATTATTTGATGATTTCCACAATGGAAAGTAGAACGGAGGTACTAGTAAATGAAATGGAAAGAAGTACGTAAACAATTTCCAAATCGTTGTGTCTTGGTTGAATCGCTTAAAGCTAAAACTGAAGATAATGAAAGAATTATTGAGGAAATGTCTGTTATTGATGATTTTGATAATGGAAATGCAGCATGGAAAGTGTATAAAAAACTACATGCGGAAAATCAAAGCCGTGAATTATATATCTTTCACACAAATAATGTAGAAATAAAGGTAATTGAGCAGCCCTACATAGGAGTGCGAAGAAGAGTATGAAATTTGAAATGGATGACCATTTACCTTTAGTTTCGGTTGAGATTGAATACAATGGAAAGAAAAAGATATTTAGTAACTTACTTCTTGATACTGGCTGTCTACAACCATTTTAGATACAGATTTATGTGAAGAAATCGGATTGATGCTCGATTTAGGAAATGCCATTACACGAAAGATGTACGGAATAGGCGGTACTGAAATCTGCATTGAACAAAAAGTGAGCGGTATGAATATAGATGAGTTCCAAATTAATGATTTCATTATACAGCTCGGTGAAACGGGATCACTGTCCCAACCAGCCTGAAACATGTTCATACAAGTAGGGGGCGAACAGTTTAGCTAACGGGATCGAGTCCCACGGGTGCGACGTTCTACCCCGACTAACGGATTTTTTAATTCCTGCCGATTCACCATAGACCGCTAATAATTTACGTAATGTGTTTGATTGAATTTGTTCACCATCATAAGTCAGAAACAATAATTCATTCTCGAAGTCATCTGTTTCTTCAATGTACTCTTTCAGTAGTTTAACAGTACGAGTAGAGATAGGTACAATACGGTCTGTTCTCGTTTTCGTTTGATCTGCTTCAAGTTTAATTATTCCTTCTTTTAGGTTCACATTGGTACGTTTCATAGAAAGTAATTCAGACGATCTGACCATTGTATCTAAAAGAGTGAATAACATGGCTTTATCACGGAAACCTGCGTACATGGAATCGTCAATCTGATTGAATACAAGTTTTATTTCAGCAGGGGTAAGGACATTAATTTCCTTCTTAGGTGCTTTGATTGGTTTGAATCGTTCGTGAATGGCTTCTTCAATATAGCCTTGTTCATAAGAGTAACGGATAAATGCTCTCATAGTCCGTACACGAATATTTACAGTAGATGGTTTTAATTTAAGTGACTTTAACATGAAATTACGGTATTCAAGGAATATGTCAGTGGTAATATCTTCATTTGGAATATCGACTTCTATAAAATCAATGAAATAGTTAAAGTGTGTTTCATAATCCTCCAAAGTACGTGGTGATAGTCCTTCTGATGACTTGAAAATAAAGAAGCGTTCAAACATTTCTGTAAGAGTAAAGTTAGTCCGAGTGATACGTGGTGTGTCTTTTTTGATACGTCCTGTACGTCTGCCCTTTTTAACTGTTTTACGTTCATTAAACATAAAAAAAACCTCCACAAATTGTATTGTGAAAGCAATTAAACGTCTATGTATTCCACTCGGTCATATAGACTCGGTCTCCCACGGTCTACATGATTTTTACGTTTAGTCCGTGTGGTATGGAATTAGGGTCAATTTTAAAAAACCCTTGATATGTAAGGTTTGGCGGGACTGTGTAGGAATCGAACCTACCGGAGACGGCACGCGCCTCCCAAGCGGTTTTGAAGACCGTGCTGCCAGTTCTGAAAATTGTGTAAACTCGAAAACCCTTGCTATATAAGGGATAATCCCCTTTTGATTTAAATTTTAGTAATTAGAAATCCTTCGTAACTACACGGTCTGTTGCCAGTATGTGTCACGGTCTTCATTATAGCATATAACAATATATTTATTTGCAAAAAATCACACTTAACTTCATCTCTAAGGTTTATATTGTTACAAACAGCACCAATCAAAAGGACATGTTGTAATAAACAGAGATTGAATTGCGTCACGCAAGGATACCCTATTAGAGTTATTTCATAGTTAAACGCTTCTTTTTTACTTTCTTTTTCTGGAGTAATTTCTCTCTTACACTAGTATATAATAAAAGCCTCTCTATGAATTGCGATCCAGTTGAAGAAGTAAAAGATTTTCCTTCTGGTAAGGACCCAAGGTATATTTGGCCATTGCAGATTAATTCGGGAGCATATTGTTGAACCTTATCTATTACTTCTTTATTTGTATAACCATTCCGTCTTCCGTTGTGAAAAATATTATATATTTTTTGATCTTTGTTGTACCTAAAAAATTTATCAATGTTTAACTGAAGAATGTGTGTAGAAACACCGGATTGATCTACTGCCACACATAGATAGCTATTTCCAGTCCGGTTACCATATACTCGATCATTTTTGAATATAGGTGTTCCGAATATTCCTATTCTGTAGATTGAATGATTACCATTTATATCTTCAACAATAAAACTTCTGTAATAGCCAGGGAAGTTACCACCACTTGCATTTCCAAATGAAAAGGTCCCGTAAGAGAGGTCTTCCTTAATCGAGGTACTATATTTAGAACTTGATAATATTTCGCCACATAGAATATAGTTTTGTAACTCAGAAATAAATCCGTGCATTTCCACGGGTGTCCCTTCACCTATATACCCGACTTCCAATAAATGATTCACATAACGGTGGTATGTAGTTAGATCATATGGAAGGCGCTTTAATTTACGAAACTTCGTATATTCAACCTTTCCTTTTAGAAGTTCTGAATATGTATGAATATCATCAGTAAGAAGGACTAGGTTCTCTCCGTCTACTTCATATAAATCAATATATTTGCCATTAGATACTCCAACATATTTAGCTTTGAGAATATTATTATAAGATTTTACTTGTTCTAAAGTATGTTCTGTTAATTCAATGTGTTTAGCCTTCAACTCTAAAACTAATAGTGCTTGTTCATTGTCGTGACGGTCTCTATTCCAAACGACAATATCTGCTCTTTTTCTAGATCTTGGATCAATATAATTAAGAGGATATTCAGTACTTATTGCAGAGGGAGGTATCTCCATTTCGTTTATTAAATAATTAATGAGATGCTGCCTTACTTCTTCTTCAGGGGTATGTTGAAGAAATATCTGTCGGCATGGATCGTACAATAATTTCTTTCTTTTATTTTTATAAGTATTCATATTATTTACTTCCCTTATAGAATTTTATTGGATATCTATCGACTCTTCCAACATCAATTACTTCAATAAACCCTTCTGGAAGAGACCAGAGTTCTGTAGTTAATGTAGATTGTGGTTGTCTTGAAACATCAAAGAAGATAATTTTTTCTTTGAAATCAAAACTGTATAGGGCTAAAAAGGTAGTTAGCATGGGCTCTTCTGATTGATTGGTATTCTCATTAAGTATTGCATAAATCTCGTATGGATTCGTCAGAAGGAGGTCTTTTAATTCTTCTACTGAATTTGGTTGTTCAATAAGATAATAGTTTTTATTGTTATGTGTGAATTTTTCAGGATACATTGTTTCACCTTTTTCATTTTGTTGTTAGATATTGGTAATATAATAACATAGAATTAAAGAATATTTATAGGTTAGGTATACACTTAATAAATACCCTGGTAAATATGTTATCTACTTGGTTAATAATAGTTGCTGGAGGTGATAGATCATGTGCGGGAGGTTTACTTTGACAGCAACTAAAGAAGAAATTGAAGAGCAGCTGCTCGTTGAAATATTTGAATATCAACCAAGATTCAATATAGCTCCTAGTCAGCCTGTATTAAGTATTATTTCAGATGGAGAAAAAAGAAGAGCTGGTTATTTAAGGTGGGGACTTGTACCTGTTTGGGCAAAGGATCCTAAGATTGGATATAAGATGATTAATGCTCGAGGTGAAACGGTAGATGAAAAACCAGCTTTTAAACGATTACTTAAACGCCGTCGTTGCTTAATTGTGGCTGATGGTTTCTATGAATGGAAACGAACGGAAGAAAATAAGAAGCCCTATAGAATAACAATAAATGAGGGCATCTTTACATTTGCAGGCTTGTGGGATAGATGGAAATCTAATGATAAGGAAATTGTTTCTTGTACAATTCTTACAACAGAACCTAACGAGTTTATGAAGGGAATCCATGATAGGATGCCAGTTATCTTGGGTGGAGAAGATAGAAATCTTTGGTTGGATCCGGGTGTGGAGGATAAACAGATCTTAAAGGACCTTATAAAGCCATACCCAACTCAAGGCATGAATGCATACGAGGTTTCAACTTTGGTTAATAGTCCAAAGAATGAGACGGAGGAGTGCATAAGATCATTGGTAGAGTAAAAAGCAATTGTAACTGTTTTGTTATCACCTTATAGGTTAAGTTGAGATTGTATAGATATAATTTCTGTAGAAAAATACAAGCTTTGTGTAAATCATTTTTTAGATATTCATTTACGGTTGTTCTGGGTAATTTGCATTTCCCAACAATAGCTGCAACTTTAAAACTTTGTCGTTTCAATTGATGAACTTCCGAAATTATTTCTAATTAATAACAGGATCTTTTGCTGTACAGTAGACTCATACTGTGCAATAAACAACTTCTGTTTTAGAGGACTTTGTGAATGAATGTACTTAAAGTAACGGTGCAGGTTAGTAATATAGTTCATAAAAAAAAAAAGCTACCAAAACGGTAGCCTTAAACTTATTGAGATGTGATATTTGTTCCAAGATTTCCAAGTAGGTTGGAAAGAAAACCTAAAAGTTGTTGTACTTGGTCTGCTGTTAAATCATCTTGTGAAGTTAGTCTAATACATGGTAATTCTAATTGGAGTTCAAGTCCAAGAAGTACAATAGTAATTGGACAAGGAATAGAAACACATAGTAGTTCGTCCCCTTCACAACAACCTTCTGGACATTGATTTTGGTTGTTTTCAGTCATTCAAACACTCTCCCTTCTTTTTCAATTCTATATAGAGTATTTTAAAAATCTTTCTTGTTTGGACTAAGAGAAGAGTTAAGAGAAAATAAGGAAAAAGCCCGATGTAATTTAACTACCATGAAAATAAACTTCTGTAACTTAGGAAAAAAGGCAATACAAAGAAGACGCAGCTCATTCATTTTAAAAAAGGGGAGAGCGCCTGTTTCGTTGGTATTATTGAAGCTAAATGGACTGGATCAAGAGGCTTCTGATTCTGACAATGATACGGTGTAACCTAAACTTTCAAGTCTGCGCAGGGAATGTCGAACAATTGATTGCTCTCTTTGCTTATCGAAGTAATCTTCGCCTAAGTCTACATACATTTCTTTACGGGTTAAGAGATAATAAGAAATACGTAACATGGGTGAGCGACGACAATTCCTGCTCGTTTCCTGCCTTTTCGTGATGCTGTACGTCTATACAGTGCGCCAAGGTAGTTTTTGGATCCTCTTACTGAATGAGCTGCTTCTGTTAATGCCGATCTCAGATACTTGTTCCCTTTTTTGGTTTTAGAAGATTTCCTTTTGCCAGCACTTTCGTTCTGTCCAGGTACGAGACCTGCCCATGAACACATGTGGGAACTTGCTCGCTTTTTTTGGTGGCCGCCCCCAAGTAAAGACGATGGTAACCAACAATGCTGAGCTATTGTATAAATTGACTGAGTGCTTCTTCTTTGTTATTGGATTTTAACTTACGAATAGTATCTCGAATCCAAAGTAAAACTCGTCTTTCCGTGTCCGTGTTCGGGTTAAAATTTTGACACTGGAGTTATTCTACGAGGTATTAGTTAACAACAAAGGTTATATGTCTCTATTTTTTACCAGAAAATAGGCAGTGATCCATGAAGTAATTGGAATAATCAGAGCTACCCCAATTCCTGCACAAAGAATCGTTATGATTTCCGCGCTAAATATTTTAGAATTTACGATTTGTCCAACAGAATAAGATAAATCTTTATACCATATGAGCAAGGCCATATATCCACCAAAGAAAGCAAAAAATAACGTATTCGCACTTGTCCCTAAGATGTCTCTTCCAATACTTAATCCAGAAAGGAATAAATTCTTTCTGCAAATTGTTGGATTATGATGATAAATTTCGCGCATTGGAGAGGTAATCGATATCGCTATATCTATGATGGCACCTATTGTACTCATAATAATCATTGAAGCTCCAACTTTAACAAAATCCACGCCTACATAAGGGGAGAAGATGCTTAGCTCCTCTAATTCTTCCTCACCAAATCCCTGAATCATTGCTTTATCAGTTATGATGAAAATCAAAAAGAGAAGGATCACAATGGTGATAATGGTAGAAAGGAAAGCTGTGATCGTTTTTAGGTTCACTTTATTTATATAAAATAGATTAATACAGCTAATCACGGTACAGGCCATCAATGTTAAAATAATTGGATTTGCACTTGGATTTGACATAAAAAGGATGGTTAGAAAGAGCACACCAAAGTTAAAGAACAAAGCAATAAAAGACCGTGCTCCTTTTTTTCCGCCAATACTAACCATTAATAAAAATAAAATAGCTGCAAGACACATTAATACATTCATAATTTTGCCCTCTTTTGTTTAACGAAGAAAATAGCAATATACAGTCCGATTGGAATGGTTAGTACGATTCCAATCCCTCCAGCAAGGGCACGAGCCAATTCCAATGAAAGATTCATTGATAGGGTAAACCCTAATGGAGATTGATTATTCAAATATAAAATAAGTATGGGAATAGAACCACTTATATAGGCAAAAAACAAAATATTTGTCATCGTTCCCATAATATCTTTTCCAATTTCCATTCCAGATGATTTAAGTGCTTTTACTGAAATGTTGTGATTTTTTTCATGTAATCCAAAGATAGAAGAAGACATCGTAATTGCTACATCCATTACGGCCCCTAAAGATCCTACTAAGACCCCTGCCATAAATACCATCTCATGTGGACGAGTTAAAAATTGCATTTCTTCATATCGAAGTCCACTTCCAGAAGTGAACCATATTACTAGATACGTAATGAAAAGTAACATAAATGTTCCAACCAAGGTAGAAATAATCGCTGCATATGACTTTTCATTAAAACCATTTACGAGTAATAGAGAAATCACAGTAAATAAAATAACACTAATCCCGCATATCAATACTAAACTGACATCTGATGTATTTACGTATACATCTAGTGCATAAGAAAGCAAAACGGCATTGATAACCAAACTAATAATCGAGAACATTCCTTGCCTTTTTCCAACGAAAAGCAAAGTAAAGATAAAAATCCATGCAATCCATAGAACGTACTTATCACGTTTGACATCTTGAATGGTTCCAGTCAATTCAGTTTTTTGTTGTGTTTTCGTATCGATCCAAACAAACAATTCATTTCCAACATGATATTCATGGTCATAAGCTCTGGATGATGAATATTCATTAATTAAATGGATAAGCTGACCTTTTTTTTCTCCATTTTTTAATACAGCTACTATGCTCTGAGAGAATAATAAATCTTGATTATTATACATATCAATTATTTCGGTTCTATCTTCGAGATTTGTTTTGATGATTTTGGCTATAGGCCGTTCATAGAATGAATAATTGTTATTAACAAAAAATATAGATGAGGCAAAACAAAATACAATTATGGCGTATGTGAAAATTTGATTGTAAGTCATTTTTTTAAATTTGTTTACGATAACATTCAATAAAAAACCCTCCAACTATTGTACTAATAAAGAGGAGAAGGTTTGAACATAGTGATATTAAGAACTTATACATTCAAATCTTAGATTATATTAAGAGTACAATTTCTTAGCATTAGCGTATCTGAAGACAGATTGAATCGCTAATGTGTAGTCAACAATGGACTTAGAATAACAGGAATATTTTCAAAACGTCAAGAGAATTTATCATAGTAAAACGGCGCTGAGTAGAGAATTTCTTAACATTGAGAGGCAATAACATATCTGTCCCCCATATAAATAGCTTATATGGGGGGGCAGATATTCTTTCTCTAATTCCACTTGCATCTAATTTTTCTCCAAAATTGCTCAAAAAAATGTTATCAGCGGGGTCTTCAAAAGCCCTACTTTCATTGATTAACATTTTGAGTAACTTTGCCGTTTTTTGTGAAAGAGGGACGATCCTCTCTTTACCATTCTTCGCTAAGTTTGCAGGAATAGTTATTGTTTTTTGGATTTCATCAAAGTGCTTTTTTTCTATGCCCAATATCTCTTTGCACCGAATTCCTGTATCAATAAACGTAACCATTAACAAATAATCCCTAAATCCTGCAAAAGTCCTTTGATCAGGTTGCCTTAATAGGTCTTGGACTTGTGTTGCTGAGAACGACGGAATAGTATCTTCTTTTGTTTTTAATAGCTTTATTCTTGCCGTCGGGTTAACCCGAATATAATTTTCATCAAATAAAAACTTGAAAAAGCATTTCAAGGTTCTTAGCCGTACATTAACTGTGACAGGCGAGAGACCCTTCTTCTCTATATGCCTATAAGCTGAACTAGTATGATCATCCCAAAGCATCTTCTCTTTTGTCATGTAATAAATATAATCCCTTACCATTTCAGTCGTAATATCTATGCCTAGTGTAACCTCTGGATAAGCATTGTTTAAAAATGAAACAAAATAACGAAAGTGGGTACTGTGATCCCTTAGTATACGTTCTTTTAATCCTTCAAGTTCTTTTGACTTCATAAATATCTCAAATAATGCCACTAACTGTTGCTCCTTTTTCTCTTTCGCTAAAGGAACTTCATCATAAAACGATCTTTGTGAGATAGTTTTCCTACCCTTACGTTTACTTTGGTTTGCCAAAATAAAAACCTCCTTCATTATGAGGAGAAATATCCCTACATAGCCAAAGGAGGTCGAACGGTTTTCTTTGTTTTGCCCACGCGGTCTATATGTAAAACCTAATTTTGTTTAGGTCTTAAAAACGTTGATTTGGCGGGACTGTGTAGGAATCGAACCTACCGAAGACGGCACGCGCCTCCCAAGCGGTTTTGAAGTTCTTGGTGGTATGTATTTTGTAGTACCACTATGTACTGTAAAGTGCTATGTAATAAGGATTTTATGATATAGAGTCTTACGCAGTATCACTAAATTTTTTGAAATGGGCACCAAACTTGGCACCAGATTTTACGAGAAATATGACAAGAAGCTCTGAGTAATTTTACAAATCAAAAGTTCAAATTATTGGAGAGTTGTTTCGAAAAAAGTGCGGGGACTATTATAATGTCCTATTCAGTAACAAAGTCTAAAACGAAAGCATAGATAAATGCGTCAAAAATTTGAGGATAATTTCTCAAGTGAGGGTGAGCTGTCACCGCAAACGTAACGTTCGTTAGATTACATAAATAATTCGGAGGGGCGCTTTTGGTAGTCTGAACTAACCAGTTAGAATAGTCCTCCACGATTCACTTCTATGCATTGCCCTGGTATTGCTAAAGTAATTGGAAATAAGATTGTTCTAAATGGAAACTACAATTGAAAAAGTTAACGTTATGCAATAATTTGGCGCTTTCCTATGGTAAGGATCGCGTCTTTTTTGTCTAGCCATGATTGTGGAATAACTCTTGTAGTACGTATTAGACGAATACTGCGCAATAAAGAAGGTTGACGGTGCTTGACAATTAGTTCTTAAAAAGAGGATATATTTCAAAGGTACCTTATATATATAAGCTATTAAGGTACCATCTTTCAACATGATTTAGAACCTAATTTAAAAGTATTTTCTATAAAATTCCTGTCTCAATTTTCCACTTAACTGAGCATAGATACGAGTTGTTTCACTCTTTTCATGCCCAAGTAAACTCTGTATAACATCAAGAGGGGCTCCGTTATTAAGTAAATGAGTTGCATAACTATGCCTCAATTGGTGAGGGTGTATCGTCTTATCCATGCTAGCTCGATTAGATATACGTTTAATGACATACCTCATCTGGGCAATGCTCATTCGGTGAGGAATTCGCTCAGTCACAAAAATCGCTTGGTCTTGATCTGTTCTTTCTTGGATGTAACGCTTTAACCATATTTCACATCTAATATTAAAATAAACTTCTCGCTCCTTATCTCCTTTCCCTCTTACAATTGCTGAACGACTCTCCCAATTGATACAATTTTTATTTAATGAAACAATCTCTCCAATTCGACATCCTGTAGAAAACATAAATTCAAATAAAGCCTTCTCCATTGATGTAAGGCAACCTTCCCTTAAATGTTCAATTTCTCGTTCAGTTAAGAACTTTGGGATTCGTTTTCCCACTTTTGGTTCTTTGATTTTGGCAGCTGGATTAGCGGTTATATGTCCTTCCTCATGTAACCAACGAAAAAATGAACGGATAAAACGGACGCGATGAGCAAGACTTGATGGTTTTAATCCTTCGCTGGATGAAGCTAAGTATTCTTTAATTCCTTGGGTCGAAATGGATTGGGGGTTGATATCTTGGAAGTGACGGACTAAGAGGTTCGCTTGCAGTCGGTAAGCATTTAAGGTATGGGGTGAAAATACTTCAATTCGTTTTTCAGCTTTGTAGGCTTCCCAGGCTTTAGTTAGTTGCACAGCTTGATCCCTCCAATTTATTTTGAATGTTTTAGAGGAATTATTTCCTTATTTATGGAAAAGAAGAACAACAATTCTTTATTTTCTGGTAAAATTTTTATTATGAAGAACTGTTAGTTTGTGAAGTGTTGATCTTAAACTAACGGTGCAGGAATGTTTAAGAAGGAATAGTTATACTGGTTATAAAATAAATAAATTGCTAACTATTTGGAGGGAAATTAGTGGGACGTTACGTTATTATCTTTTTACTTTCAATATTGATAACTATTGTTATAGGTTTTGCAATAACGGGTTCAGTTTAGGGAGAGAAAATGATAAATAACACTAATATTTCAGGACCAAATCGCATTAGATTTGGTTTAGTTGATTTCATTGTTATAGCAATGGATACGCTATTTTGACACGGGAATTAGCATAGCTATTAACATGCTAAATAACGAGTGACTATTCGCTATTAGCCGCTGGTTAAAAATATGTTAAAATGCCTGTGATTTTGGATTTTATTTAACGTATGTCTCACTAAAGGTTTTTTGGGATTTTATGTTAAAATGCTAACGAGGTTTATTCAACGCAGAATAATAGCTTCGTAATATGGAGAAAATAAATTTAACTTAAATAGGGGTTTTGTTACAAAATTAAAACGACTCAGAAGTTACTACTTTTAAACCAAAAAATTTTACTAAGGAGACATATTAATGTTAACCACCATTAGTCCATACATGCCATTGACACTTTCTATATTATTGCCAATAGTAGCATGGCTCTTTGGTGATTGGAGAAATTGGAAGAAATACTACCCAACTATCCTTTTTTTAAGCGTTGCAAGTCTAATTGTTTTTCTTCTTACACATAATTATCCACTATGGAAGTTTCACAGCTCATTTCTCTTTCCCAATCGTACATTACAAGAATTACGTTTAGCTCTTTTTATCTTACCTTCTATTTGCTTACTTTTTCTTACGTTTTATAAGTATAAATCACGAATTATTCAACTTTTTTTCTACATTACATTCTGGGTTGTTCTCTTATCGGTAATAGAAACCCTTCTTGTTAAAGCATCGATACTAACTTATCACAATGGATGGAACATTTGGTGGACAGTCTTATTTTGGTACGTCTCTCTTCCTGTTATACGTCTTCACCATACTAACCCTTTTTGGGCGTGGTTATCTGTTCTAGTATTGACGATTTTGTCAATTGTTTACTTTGAAATACCAATTAGTAAACTGGCTTAATTCTGTTCCGTTACATGTTCAACAAACAGGGCGTTGGTTGAGTAAGGGACGAGAATATGAGTAAAAGCACAGATATTAAATTTATATCTGTGCTTTTTGTATGCTGATTTCACTGTTAATTTGGTTGAGAAAGGAATGCTAATTGGGCTGTTATTTAGCTTGTAAATTCACGTTTTCCCTCCCAAAACTGAACCCGTTAGTTTTGCAATACCGTTGGTATTTATTCCTGTATTTGGTCCAGGAGAGTATCTTATACCAACACTTTTAAGTTTATTAGCTTCATTTATAATAACCCAATTATTTTATATTATTGATTTGTTGAAGAAAAAAGAGTAGTTACCTTCTTAAAGTAACGGGTGCTTTAATAAAAATCTAAGTGATTAAAGATCGGCTTCCTTTTTTGTTAGAGTGGTATTATAATTTAATGAATTGTAACATTTGCCCCGCATTCAAAAAGCCAATGAGCAACGCTTTGCTGAATATATTTGATAAAACACTAAAATACAAATTCGAAATTTCAAATCCATCTAATCCTCTGCGTTCACCAACCATCCTGTCATATAGCCTTTTTTCTCTACAAAATCCATCCTTTCAGGAACCGTGATATAAGGTGCTCTGATATAAACTCCTTTTTCCGCATTGTGTCACACGATTATTCAGCTCCGTAGATGATTAAGTTAATACATCATTGTAGAAATCTCTAATATCGGCTCTTGCAACCCCTGGGAGTGCCGCACTGTACGCTTGCATTCCGACCCTTGACATGTTTCGAAGATAAACTAAATAAAAGGTATCGGAAAAAAGTGCAGGCGCATTTAAATTGACATCTTCCTTAAACCATTGCGGAATCGTAAAGTCTTCCTAAATAAAAATTGCTGTCACTTTTTGTACATGCTGCTGAGATAAATGCAGGGCCTATTCAATAACAGAACGAACTTCTTGATCTTGAACAGTTTCTAAAAAGTGTTTAAATATATAACTTGCCATGCTGTCATTCATATAATTCATCCATAATTTGTCATTGCAAGTGAAGTTAGTCGAATGTGCTTAGTTTTTGTTTCCATGTTTTATTTCCTCCAGATGTAATATTTTAACTATTTCGAGAAAATATTTCTTCGGCTAATAAAATGAGCGAGAAAATAAATCACCATCATAATGGGAAAAGAATAAATGTAATTCCAATTTATTGGCTCATAAAGACCTAACCAACTTAACATCGGTAGCCCAACAAAAGAAACGAGGACTCCTAAAAAAATAGCTTTAAACCATGGATTTATGTGCGGTTTAAACAGCAAAAGAAGCATAATGACTGTGGGCAATAAGAAAAAATCCCATGGGATATAAGCTTCTGCTGGAAGCAGCTCATATCTGTATTCCCACAGTCCAAAAGTCAAGCCTGTTAGATTTAAAAAAGTAGTCAATATCGCCGTAAAAGATCCCGCATAAAACAAACGATCGGCACTTTCTTGCTTTCGCAGCCTAAACCAAATCAACAAACAAAGCACAATAACCGCTGCACCGATCCACCACCGCCAAGTTAGAAAGACATGATCCAACCATATTTGAATTTTTTCGTTATAGGCCTGCCTAAAAAGCTCTGAATTTTTCTCCATTAACGATTGAACATTATCCATTTGGGAACCCCCCAGAAATTCTTTTACGGTTAGGTTTGCCAAGTAAAAAATTTTTATGAAATAGAAAAGGCAGAAACTCTAACGGGCTTATGTAAAACAAGAAGATCGTAAAATATCGTTGGCGATTCTCACTTTTTTATGGATATTTTAGGAATAATTGGAATTTTGTATTAAAATTAGATTGTGAACAATTGTACTTAAAGTAAAGAAGCAGGAATGTTAGTGCAACAAGGATTAGGAAATAATGATTAGATGATAATCGGGGCTATCAGGAAGTAATAATTATTAGTTGGTGGTATTTGAAATTTATTTTAAGCAAACGAAAAGTAAAGGGGTAAAGGTCTTGACTGACACAAAATTATTTATTGGTATCGACACTAGTCTTTCTATATCAAAAAATATAGAAAAGAGAAAACAATTTAATATTAAAAGAGTACAATATGAAGATTTATCTCCAACTGTTACATTTGCTTGCTATGAAAAACAAGAAACCTTAGTTCGTACGTATTTTTTTAAAGATGTTCTTATTTTATTTGTAGAAGTAACACCTTATATTCAACAATTTGAAGAAATGTTTGGTTACGGTGAAACAGAAATGGATGTAGTGGTAACTGATATATCTCACGAAACTCTTATTCCGAAATTCGAAAAAGTAATTGCCGAAAAGAAACAGGGTTATACAGAATTACCCTATCTTCATGTATATGGACAAAAATACTGGCATGATGATGCAATAATAGTTGGAAACAAAACAGCGCTTAAAGAATTGAGAGATGTTATTGACAATGCTATTCAATATGGTGAGGGACGATTAAGTGCCTCAGCTAGTGATGGTGAAGGTTATGAATTGTTTATATCTTGTTTGCCAGGTGAAACAGAAAATAATAAGGATTGGCAACAGATGACACTGCCTTATCAGGATAAAGAGATGTATGTGCCTAATGTAGATGAGGTTGACCCATTTTCTCTTTTAAAGCTATACAGAAATTTATTAAGAAGAGAATAATCCTTGTTCAGCTAACGGGTAGCAAGAGTGGAAGAACGAGGATTGCTGCGGCGATCCTTTTTGGTATTGAGCTAACGAAGCAGTTTAGTACAAGAAGGATTCCGAATTCGAGCTGCCGAATTGTATAGTTAGAATTTGATACAAGGGTGAGTTAAATGGATAAATACAACCGATTGTTCGACCTAAGTAGATATAAAGATGAAACGGATGTTTGTTTTTCAATTAATGGGGATTTAGAGGATAATGCATACTACTTGTCCGAATCACTATGTTCAAGAATCATATATCTCGGAAAGGCATATGAATTACACTATCTCCAACTGATTGATATTTATGGTGATGTAAAATTAAATAAAACCCAAGTATACTCACTAATTGAAGAATTGTTTTTTATACAATCTGTTGTAAATGATACGATAATTGACCACTTTGTTCCTTCCCTAATTGAACTCTTAGAGAAGATAACACTTAGTCAAAACGAGGATACCTTATGGATTATGGGGAATTAATTTGCTTCTTTCTTATTCAACAAACGAGGCAGTTTAGTTGTGCGAAATGTTTCTAGCTTAAATTGAGGATGGTCACATCACTCTGGTAAAGGCTAGACAGTTCCTTTTGGAACTGAAGGATTATATCGAAGAGTCAAATGACAGAGTAACGTCTTGAAGGGCG
>NZ_JAJAFR010000030.1 GCF_020734105.1 Alkalihalobacillus deserti | reverse complement strand
TCTCACGCACCACAGTACATCGACCTTCCTCAGCCAGCCGTAGAATCAGTATGGACAAAGTATACTTATTTTCATTCTCGGTGGTGTATCTCTGGTTTTAATATACATGAATGACTGTGCAGCAAATGGCTTTGTTTTGTTAGTTTTTCTTCTTCAAAATAAGCTCCCTTTAATGGAATAACTAAGATATGCATTAATCCTAAAATCTTCACTGATTTGTTCTTTCACTAAATCCCAGTTACTTCAACTAGGAAATAATGATTTCGCAAAGAACCCTCAGTTAGTTGTAAATAGGTGGCATTTGTTGGTGTTCATTTTTTAGGGAAACATGAAGTTCGTGGTCATCATTAATTGAAGCGAAGAAGACGCGATTTACTTGTGCAATCTGTCTTCTTTGTAATTCAGCAACTAACCATTGTCGATTTAAGCCTAAATAGTTTAGTATATCTTCGTAAATTTTCCCTTCTACGATTAATGGATAAGACAAATTTTTACTTTTCTTTTTTACATTTATATCCTCAATGGTTACTCCCAATTTATTTTCTTTTTTTAACACACTTAATTGTCCATCTGCTTCGATAATGGCAATTTTAACATCACTTATATCAAAAATATTTTTTTGTCGTAACATTCGCAGTACATTATCGATGGTATATCTAATCCTTTTTAAGTTTTCCACTGAGATTTTCCCATCTTGAATGACTAGCGTAGGTTCGAACGTTATTTTTTTCCCTATTTTTCGATTCGTAATTGAAAAGTAGGCAGTTAATTTTTGTATGAGTGGAATTACTATAATAGCTAAATAAGTATAAACATGATCTACTTTTGGATCAGCAATGTCAGCTCCTACAACATTGGCTAAGGTCATAATAATGAGAAAATCGAAAATAGGCATTTCTCCAATGGAACGTTTGCCCATATAATGTGTGATTAATAAAAATAACGGGAAGATCGTAATAATTCTCGCTAATATAATAACTGACTCTTTTAAAACCTCCATATGTTTTCACCTATTCCTTTTTTATTGAGGTACATAAGCAGAAGAAGATTATTGCATGAGTTTTATGATAGTTATCTCCACGATGTGGAGGAATATTCCATTCATATAAATCAGTTGGAGAATACGTTAAGCAAATTACAACCTAAAAAAAGTCGAATTCCTGTACGCTCAGGAACCGACTTTTTAATTTTGGCTAGTTATGCTAAAGCTACCCGTTAGCTGGAAGTGGTCGAGAAAGTATCGCAAGAAGGCTATATAATGAAGATATCCCTATACCTACTGATATAGCAGGGAAAAAGAATGCCAGGGATAAGTGGAACGATTCAACAATTAAGCTTATTCTTACTAATCCCCATTACGTTGGGGACTTAGTACAAAATCGTTCAATTACAGTCAGTGTTACAAGTAAGAAAAGGAAACAAGTTGAACAGGATAATCAAATTGTTGTTAACGATACGCATGAACCAATTATTCCGCGTGATGTATTTGATGCCGTCCAACAGCAACTGAAAATTCGCACTAAGTTTATAACGGCACCAAAAAAGCATCTTTTTACAAATATTCTATTCTGCTCTGATTGTGGAAAAGGAATGTGGTATCGAAGCAACCGCAAGGGTTATATATGCGGCAATTATGCACGGCACGGTAAAAAAGCTTGCAGTAGTCATTCCATTAAAGAAGATTTACTCAAAGATACGATTTTAACTGACATTAAAATGTTAGTGAACGAAATTTTTCAAGAGGAATACGTTAAGCAGTTAGAAGCTCAAACAAAGAAATCAAAGCAAAACCTTCAAAAACAACTCGATAAAATTGAGAAACAAGTCAATTTAATAAAGGGTCAAAAAAGAAAATATATCAATATGTTAGCCGAAGAGATTATTACTCAAAAGGAATACCGCGAAATTGTAGATGCTAATAATATTGAAATTAAAGAGTTGGTTAAAAAAAAGACCGATTTGCTCACAGCAATGGAAAGTGAACAAACGGTGGATAACATCGATCTATTAAAACAAGAGCATCTTAAATTCCTTAACATCAATGAATTAACACCAAAGGGCTTACATCGTTTAATCAATCGAATTGAAGTTAAGGCTGATGGAACACCTATTATTCACTATCGGTTTTCAGCTCCAAAAATCAAATAAACACAGCAGGAATCCCCTATTTTGGGGATTCTGCTTCTTTTAAAACTATCTGCGAGACGCACTCAACGTGTGCAGAGTGTATGTGGCAACACAAGGGTGATGGTGGGTTTATTACATTCTTAAGACCTTTTTCTTTCAGAAAACAGACTTTATCAAAACAAAAGTTGCCGGCTGCAAAGGAACTTGAAACTGAATAAAATAAGTACACATGAGTTGATGTGATTCATTTTTCCTCTAACTTTTTGAGAGTTACATCATTTCACTGTCCCCGTCCCATCAACTTCTTTTCCAAAATTATCAAGCAATGCACGCACTTCATCTGTTGATTTCGTGTTCATCAATTGATTTCTTAATTCACCAGCTCCACGGAATCCTTTGACATAAATTTTGAAAAAGCGATGAAGCCCTGTGATTGAACGTGGCAGTGCTTCCGCATATTGATCTTGAAGATCAAGCTGCAGTCTTAAAAGATCAAGGTATTCTTTACTGCTATGCTCTTTTGGCTCTTTTTCAAAAGCAAAAGGATTTTTAAAAATACCTCGACCGATCATAACGCCATCAATACCATATTGTTCAGCAAGCTGTAGCCCAGTTTGACGGTCAAGAATGTCTCCATTGATTGTTAGTAGCGTATTTGGTGCGATACGGTCACGTAATTTTTTGATTTCCGGAATTAGCTCCCAATGCGCATCTACTTGGCTCATTTCCTTTCTTGTACGTAAATGAATAGAAAGGTTCGCAATATCCTGTTTTAAAATATGCGTTAGCCACTCCTCCCACTCATTTACATCGTTATAGCCAAGTCGTGTTTTCACGCTGACAGGCAGTCCGCCCGCTTTTGCTGCTTGAATAAGTTCTGCCACAACGTCTGGACGCAGAATAAGGCCACTACCTTTCCCTCTCGATGCCACATTCGGTACAGGGCAGCCCATATTAATATCGATGCCTTTAAATCCTAGCTCTGCCATGCCAATACTCATTTGACGGAAATATTCGGGATTATCCCCCCAAATATGTGCCACCATTGGCTGTTCATCTTCTGTAAAAATCAAACGGCCACGCACACTTTTCATGCCCTCTGGATGACAATAGCTATCCGAGTTTGTAAACTCTGTGAAAAATACATCCGGTCGACCGGCTTCACTTACTACGTGACGAAAAACAACATCTGTCACATCTTCCATTGGTGCAAGTACAAAAAATGGTCGTGGTAAATCACGCCAAAAATTATCTATCATTTCAAACTCAAATCCTCTCACTATGGATACAACTTCAAACTCTCGGTAAAAAAATATAAAGCCAAATGTTCCACTTCTTTTACACTTATATCATGCTTAATAACTTATTATCAAACACAAGTACATTTGGACATTTATAATTTGTGAAAAACTATAGTGAAATCGCAATGTTTATTTTAACGAAAATCGGTCCTGAATGGTATTTTTATAAACAAAAAAGCAGGTGGTATAGATTTTTTCTATATCAACTGCTTTTCTACTATACCCACTCCAACCAAGCTACCGCTTCACAATGTGAGTGTAGCAACACAAAGATGCTAGTAGGGTTTATTATATAGGCTAGTTTTGTAGAATCGAGCCTATATTTTATATTATTTTCACAAGGTTTCTTCAATATAATTATTATCCATAAATTTTCCATTAACAAACTCTTCTTATTAAAAGGGAAAGACAATCAGTTACTCTCAATATTTTCCATCGCTTTACCTCAAAGGCATTTCTTCACAATTGCTTTATGTTAAAATTTTAATAATCATTGTTAAAGTTAGACATACCTTAGCAAATAATTTCTACCCCTTTTTACTATCAGAGTTTTATCTACAAAACAAAAGGACCAAAAAAATTAATTATATTAAATGTATTTTATTATTTTTTCAATTGCTTTTAACTCATTGTTCCTAATACTTTGTCTAGATATATTGAAAACTCTGCTTACTTCTTTATAGGTTCTTTCTTGTCCATCATCCATCCCATAAAGTAACTTAATATATTTCTTCTCTATCTGTTAAATAATTCCTCATGATATTTTTTATACTTAGAATTAATTGTTCAATAATAACTTCGTCCTCAAAACTTATTTCCGATATATCTTGAATAGACTCTACATTAACTCGCAACAATTGTTCCAGTGAAATCTGCTACTCTTTGTACAGTTCTAGCGCATTAATAAACTTAGAAGATGCACTGGTTATCTGCCTTTTGCCATTCCCTATATGCTCTACGTATTCCTTTGTCTTTATGTGCTGAATATTCAACATGCCACAATTGTAGGTGTCCCAAAAACGAAATTGCACGTTGGATATCTCCTTATCCTTAGAATTTAAATATTTTAATAATAATAACTAATCCTATGGTGATAATAAGAACTACTAAATTTGTTTTCCATTGATTACAACTGTGGTAGGCAATTTTACTAAATTTTAAAGTGAGGTACATAATTTGAAGAAAAAATTATTAATATTTATTCTAACTTTGGCACCATGGTTTGTTTTTGCAGGCCGCGTTAATATCGAGGTATTTTTGTTGGGTACTATTATTTGTTCTATTATATCGCTTATGTTGGCAGACAATGTGCTTAGGTCAGTACAAGTGAAATATGGGACGAAAGAATTTTTTTTAAAAATATATTACATATTTTTGGTGATCAGTGCTCTTATATATGATGTATTTTCATCTGCAGTCAGAGTATCCAGACATGCATTTGAAATTAAACCTTCATTTTCTCCCCGAATAGTATTATACACAGTATTTAAACAATATTATTTTAACCCCGTCCTTACTCAGGACGGGGTTATGCATGTTTAAGATTTGAACATTAAATAACTTTATTGTCATTCAACAGCTTACCGTTGTAAATCCGCGTTTTGCGAGTGGTACCCCTAGTTTGACTAACTTTGATTCCTGACTTTGTAATAGTTCAGGGAATAAATAATGTATTATATGCATAGTTAAACGTCGATATTTCCCTTTATATGGATAAATATGCATATACATTGATGGATTAAAGTTCGCTTCAATAATTCCATAAGCGTTTTTATTAGCTGCAGGAACTTCTGTATTTTCAATAATCAAATCGATACCACAAATTTTAACTCCAAGTGCGGATACCGCATCCACTGCTATTTTTTTATAATCATCAGGAATTTGATCTGTGACATCAATCGAGTCTCCACCTGTACTAATATTAGAGTTTTCACGCAAATAGATAATTTCATCATTCTCTGGAATTGAATCCATTTGATATCCTTGACCTTTAAGCATAAGGTTCTCCAATTCACCTAATTGTATACTTTCTAAAGGTGTCCTATGATCTTTTCCTCTTAACGGGTCACGATTCTTTTGAATGACTAACTGTTCAATTGTATGTTTACCGTCACCTTTAACATTCGCAGGAATTCGTAATAAAACAGCATATACTTTATCATTTAACACAAAAAATCGATATTCTGTTCCTTTAATAAATTCTTCTATTAATATAGAAGAGTCTTCTTTAAATGCTAGTGTGATTGCTTTTTGATAATCTTCGTAATTTGCGCCTTCTTTGAAGATCGATATTCCTAATCCATAGTTGGTTGTTTTCGGCTTCACAACAAAAGGTTTGGCGGAAAATAGATCATTGGAACGTAAAGCTTGTTCTATTGTCTGAAATTCCTCACCTTTCGGCACACGAAATCCATGTTGTTGAAGAATTTTCTTTGTTACTGTTTTATTTTCCATAATTAAAGTTGATACATAGCTATCTTTACTTGTCATATTCCCATTTTTCACATATTCAACATGATCTTTTAATTGAAGCTTCAAAAATTGATCTTGCCGATCCAAAACTTCTACTTGGATTCCTTGCTGGATAGCATCAAACATTAAAATCTGAGTGGACAACTCCATGTCAGTAAATCCTGTTAATTGATATGGCTTATTCCATGATTGTTTATAATTTTCTTTAGCAATCGATGTAGCCACTTGACCTTGACTGCTTTTTTCACTTTCTTTATAAAGTCTTCCAGCTAAAGTCTTGCCCGGATCCATTAGCATTTCTCTCAGATGAACAAATAACGTATCTGAAATAGTCAAATTTAAAATGGCTGCTAAATGTTCCATCTCATCAATCATATTTTTAGCTTCTATTTCAAATTGTGTGTGCTCTAATGGATGTTCAAGGGCCACTGCATCATTGTAAAGATCACCCATTTTTACCCACTCATCACAATTATTCCCTTCATCTTTCCATAGTAAATAAAGTAAGAAAAGATGTAGAAATTCTACTTGTTTATAGCTAATGCCATACGTTTCAAAGGGATTTAAATCTATATTTCTCAATTCAATATAACGAACACCGTGATCTTCTAAATCTGAAACATGATGTCCGCCTCTTAAACGGACAGGTGAATAAAATTCTTTTTCTTCTAATAGAAGCCCTCTTTTAATCATCAAAGAAAGATCTGATAGATAGTTTTGTATACTACTGTATGACACTTGAACATCATCCGAATTAGTACAACCATACTTACTGCTTCTAATACTTCTCACTGCTCGATTCAAAGAATCTTCTTCAAAAAAATTCTTTTCACTATTAGGGGAAGCCCCATAAAAATAAGTCACTAACCATCGATAGTGTAAATAGTTTCTTGTGACTTTTAGATAAATCTCTTCTTTAAACTGTCGATAATCTTTTATCTCCGATTGTATGTTAAATAACGCTTGGATTAACTCATCGCCGAATTCAAAGTTGAAATGAACACCACAAATCATTTGTTTATGACGGCCATAAGAATGTGATAAAGATTGACGATAACGAACATTTTCAACACTTTTTAATTTCGCAATAACAATATCTTCGTCTTTTTTTGGTAACTGTGGTGGCATGCTTAATGGCCAAAGCATTTCATTATCACCCATAGAACAATAAGCAACATCATGGATCGCAGCTAAGTAATCAAACAGTTCCTTTAGTGTCTCAGTAACAGGTGTGATTAATTCCATCTGTGTTTCTGAAAAATCCCGCTGAATATATGGGTGTTCGTCTCTTATCGAAATACTTTTAGGATGATCCGTTTCAGCTAAATTTCCTGATAAGTCAACTCGCTGACTTTCTTTTTCGATCCCATAACGGGCTTTTAATAAGTATGGTTTAACATGGTTATTGGCTAACATTTTTTTGAAATCCATAGGTAACTATCCCTCCCAACTAACTCACTATTTAAACTATTTCTTGTTTTTTTAGCTAGTAAAACTGTGAAACACGACAAAATGAGTTATAAAAATATCCACATTTAGTTGCAATGTGGATATTTTATTTTCCATTCCATATTTTTAATAAAACATAAATTATCTTAAGTACTTCATTTGGAAAGCGAAATGGTCCTCTAAGAAAGTAGCTATAAAGAAATAGCTATGATCATAACCTTCCATTTTCTTGTAATTTACTACTTGATTATTTTCCTGAGCATTCTTTAAGAAAATCGTTTCATCTAATTGTTTTGGATAAAACTCATCTTGAGTTCCTTGCGTAATGAGAATAGGCGGAATGCCAGCTTCTTTGACCAATTCTGAAGCTTCCCATTCTTTCCAAGAAGCTTTATCTTCACCTAAATAAGTTGAGAAAGATTTTATTCCCCATGGGACTTGACTCGGACTTAAAATAGGAGAAAAGGCAGAAATCGCTTTGAATCTCGCCGCATTTTTCATGCCAATCACTAAAGCACCATGACCTCCCATTGAGTGGCCCATTATGCTTTCTTCTCCTGAAAAATTAGGTACCAAAGTTGACGCAATAGCTGTTAATTCATCTACTATATACGTATACATGTTATAATGCTTTGCCCACGGGTCTTGTGTAGCATTTAAATAAAAACCTGCACCTTGCCCAAGATCCCATGCTTCATCATCAGCAACATGTTCTCCACGTGGTGAAGTATCTGGAATTATGACTGCCACTTGATATTTTTCAGCCAATCTCTGAAATCCGCTTTTTTGACTAAAATTATCATCTGTACAAGTTAAACCAGATAACCACCAAATAAGAGGGATTTTTTTCTCTTCTTTATTTGATGGCAAGTAGATACTAAATGTCATATCACATTGTAAGACTTCTGAATAATGGCGGTACTTACATTGTTCTCCGCCAAAAGAGCGATGTTTTTCAATAAGTTTAAGACTCATTTTCTCACTCTCCATATGTTAACATCGTACGAATTGACTCACCTTTATGAAGCAAATCAAATGCCTCATTGATGTCTGTAAAGTTTAAGTGGTGTGTAATAAACGAATCGATATCGATTTCACCATTCATATAATCTTCAACCATTCCTGGAAGCTCCGTTCTTCCTTTCACGCCGCCAAAGGCAGAACCACGCCATACTCGACCCGTTACTAATTGGAATGGACGAGTATGAATCTCTTTACCTGCTCCTGCTACACCGATAATAACACTTTCACCCCAACCTTTATGACAACATTCAAGAGCAGACCTCATTACTTCAACATTTCCAATACACTCGAAGCTGTAATCGACTCCTCCATCCGTCATTTCAACAATGACTTCTTGAATTGGTTTATCAAATTTAGAAGGATTTACAAAATCAGTTGCGCCCATTTTTTTAGCTAATTCAAACTTATCCTCATTTAAGTCTATAGCAATAATTCGGCTTGCTTTTGCTTGAACCAATCCTTGAATAGCGGCTAATCCAATCGCTCCTAAACCAAATACGGCTGTCACAGCTCCTTCTTCCACTTTTGCTGTGTTGTGTACAGCGCCAATCCCTGTAGTCACACCGCATCCAAATAGACCAACTTTATCAAGTGGCGCTTCTTGGTCAATTTTTGCTAAAGAGATTTCAGGAACGACTGTATATTCACTAAATGTACTTGTTCCCATGTAATGATAAATCGGCTCTCCATTATAAGAGAAACGAGTTGTTCCATCAGGCATTAAACCTTTACCTTGAGTTTCTCGTACGGCACTACATAAGTTTGTTTTACCAGAACGACAGAATTTACATTCTCCACATTCAGCTGTGTATAGTGGAATAACATGGTCCCCCGGTTTTACTGAAGTGACTTCATCCCCTACAGCAACGACAACACCAGCACCTTCATGACCTAGTACAGCAGGGAATACGCCTTCCGGATCATCACCTGATAATGTAAAAGCATCGGTATGACATACTGATGTATACAGTATTTTTACTAATACCTCTTTTGCTTTTGGTTCTTCTACATCAATTTCTACAATTTTAAGTGGTTCTCCTGGTTTAAATGCAACAGCAGCTCTACTTTTCAAATGAATCCCTTCTTTCTTTTGTTTTCTAATTTACTTTTCCATAATCACATATTATAATTAATCAAACAATACTGACGTTTTTGTCACTATAAACAAAATAACAACAGAGAAAGGGATAATATAATATATGGAAATCTTCTATAAAGATAAAACTTTTTTCACTAGCAAAGATTTGGGTTTATCGGTGATAGGTGGACGCTGGAAAATAGCAATTATATGGTGTTTGCTCCAACAATCTCCATTAAGGTTAAGTGAAATACAAAAATACCTTCCCGATGTCAATCAACGTATGTTAATTAGACAACTAAGGGAATTAGAAGAAGATAAAATAATTACTAGAGTTGTATACCCGGTTGTACCTCCTAAAGTGGAGTATCAACTAAGTGAAGTTGGTTTACTTCTAGAACCCGTTGTAACTTCCATTTGTGATTGGGGAGATAATTTTAGAGCATTTTTGAAAGAAAATGCTGATAAAACATCAGTTGAATAACAAGCTGCACAAACGGTTCTGAAAATGAAAGCCACGAAACGCTGGTATGAATGCGTTTCGTGGCTTTTTGAATGTTCCCAAACAACATTTGGGAATCTGTCATTTTAGGAGTTATTTTGCACTATAAGTAAATATAAAAAGCCCAATTTCTCAGCAGTAAAGTTGAGAAATTGGACTTTTATCGCTACCTCGGAAAAGCGCCCTTTAGCTTAATAAAATTTATGAATATCTTTCTATAATCGCTTTGTTACAAGAGCTCCAAATCCAATTAACATATATACTCTCTCTGAAACAATTTTTTCAAAAACAGATAATACTTTTTTCTGCTTAGTTTCAGGTAAATCTTTTATTTTTTCTAAGACCTCATATAAATGTTTTAACAAAAAATAAACCCCTTTATCTTTTTCTATAATTCTACCATTTTCTTTCTTGGGATAGTTAGGAAATTATTAAAAGGTATGCAAAGTTAATTTAGAGTAAACAATTCCATTTAAAACTTGTTCAACTAACTCTCAATCTTTTAATAATATTTTTATATTATTCCCTGAAAGATCTTCAACAGCTATTTCATGATTGTCCTCCCTATAAGTGTATCCTAAATGATCAAGATTCGCTTTTGCATTTTTATACTCTTCTTCAGTAAACTGAAGGGTAAAATATTTTAATCCTATTGCATTCTTTGGAGGTTTGGGCAATCCTTTTCCTGACCAAGTATTCATCCCAATGTGATGGTGGTATGCATCTTTTGATACAAAAAGCATGTGAGTATCCTTAGACACAATATCAAATCCAAGTGCTTCCACATAAAATTTTTCTGATTCCTCTAAGTCTGAGACCTGTAAATGCATATGACCTATTCTTGTTCCGCTAGGTAAACCATTCCATTTATTTTGTTTTGCTTCTGAAAGCAAATTATCAACATCTAATGGATCTGTCCTTCCGACATAACCTCCATTTCCGTCTCTTAACCAATGATTTGGATCTCTCGACATATATTTCAATACCATTATTATCTGGATCAGATAGATAAACTGCTTCGCTATATTGATGATCTGAAGCACCTTGTATTGGATAGCCAGTTTCCAATAAATGTATGAGTGATATAGCTAAATCCTGTCTAGTAGGAACTACAATTGCGAAATGGAATAAACCAGTCGTCCTACTTGGTCTCACAACAAAAGACTTCTCTTCTTTTAATAAAAGCTGCGGTACACCTCCATCTGTTGTAAGTTTCGCCGTTTTTTCATCTCTCTCTAATACTTGATACCCTATTAATTCCTGATAGAAAGTTAAAGAATTATCTAAGTTAGAAACTTGCAGCTCCACTTCGAGCAGCTTTTTTACAGATGGAAGATGCGTTAAAAGACATTTTGGAACCGGAATTGTTAGAACGCATTCGTTTGCGAACTGCTTCCAATAATCACTGCGAATATTGACAAAACATTCAACACATTGCTCTGGACGAGCAATTAACCGAACGTGAAAAAGTTGCACTAGAATTAACGGACCATATTATGGCTTATCATGGACAACTACCTGAAGATTTGTATCAAAAGGTAAAAACGTGCTTCACTGTTCAAGAAATCACGGCGTTATTTTTTCAAATTGGAAGTAAAAATGCTGCCAATTGGTTTCTAATTGCAATGCAAATAAAGTAATAAAGATCGCAGTTACCTATCGACGTCATTCTCCGGGGGATTTTTTAATCTCAAATGGAAGCTGCTATTTATAACAACGGCCATGGTGTATTACCTTCTTATATTTAATTCAAGGGTATAGGCGTCTCTATGTGTAATACACTGAGCCCAGTGTAGGAGTACAATTTTCGATTCTTCAATGGCTGAAAGACCTGATACCTCTCCAGGAATATCTATAAACGGTCAAAATATACCGCAATAAAACCAAGGATAACCTCCTTGGTTTTTCATTTGTTATCGTGCTAAAACGATCCTTTACTTTAATAAAAAAATGAGCCTCTTAAAACCAGACACATAAAAAATAAAAATCAAATATGGATGGCATTTCGTACGGCTTTCCCATACACAGTCCCTATTCTAGCGGGATTTGTCTTTTTGGGAATTGCTTATGGGATTTTTATGAATTCATTGGGATTTAGTGCAACTTACCCGATTTTGATGAGTCTTTTTATATTTGCCGGATCAATGGAATTTGTGGCAGCCACTTTATTGCTAATCACTTTCGGCCCATTGAACGCCCTTTTCTTGACTTTAATGGTAAATGCACGACATTTGTTTTACGGCATTTCCATACTGAATAAGTACAAGGGCATTGGGAGGAAAAAACTTTATATGATTTATGGACTTTGTGATGAATCTTTTGCGATTAATAGTACCGTTAATATTTCAAAAAATGTTGATAAGGGCTGGTTTATGTTCTTTGTGACTTTGTTAAATCACTCCTATTGGGTCATAGGGTCAGCAATTGGGGGCATTTTTGGGCATTACGTTACATTTAACACTGAGGGACTCGAGTTTGTTATGACAGCCTTGTTTGTCGTCATATTTATTGAACAATGGATGAAAGAGAAAAAGCACCATAGTGCTGTTTTGGGTCTCGGACTTTCGACTATTAGTCTTATCATTTTTGGCGGAACCAACTTTATTATTCCAGCTATGATTGCAACCTTAGGGATACTCACACTACTTAGAAAGCCATTGGAAAAGTTTGAGGTGATAGCAGCATGACCATGAGTTTAACACAGCAGATAATTACAATAGCAATGGTGGTTTTAGGCACAATGCTTACAAGATTTCTTCCATTTATCGTTTTTCCATCGGGTAAACCAACACCGAAATATGTTCAGTATCTCGGAAAAGTCTTACCATCGGCGGTAATTGGACTTTTAGTTATTTATTGTTTTAAGGATGTAAGCTTACTATCTGGAAGCCGTGGTATCCCTGAATTATTAGGAGTGGCAGTAGTTGTATGTCTCCATTATTGGAGAAAAAACATGCTTATCTCAATAGCAGGGGGAACGATTGTCTACATGATATTGGTGCAATTTGTTTTTTGAAACTTGTTAAAGATTAATTGCTCGATCTTCTAATATCATTTCCTGGTGGAGTAAAACACTTTATTGAACTTGTTGGACAAAAATTAAGTAATCTAATATTTTTAAAATCGAGCTGCCCTCTAAGACAGCTCTTTCCTTCTTCAGCGAATGGTTATGTTGAACAAGTTCGACTAATAAGAAAATTTACTGCACAGTACAACGATACTATTCAGTAGGAAAGGATATTCAACAATCAGGCGCGTTTCTTTAATAATCAGAAACTCCTTTTTCCCCTTACATGCAATTTTAATAAGATCCCATCTAATTTTAAAAAAATTAATGAAATAGTTTCTTTGCAATATTAAGGAATGAAGTTAATGCTTTAAAGTCCGCACTGTCGTTTCTTTTTATAAAAACTATTTTAATCATTGAGTATTCCTTTGGTAGTTCAATATAGTCAATTAAAGATGTATCAATAATCTCTATTATTTTTTTTTGATACAACCCCTACACCTAATCCTACTTTAACAAAACTAACTAATCCTTCGAAGCTATTGAATTTTATTTTTTTATTAGGGTAATACCACCTATTATCACAAAAGACGATTGTACAAGAGAATTGTTAGGTATTTACCGCAAATATGGCCGTGTTTCCTATAGCCAGCTACATGAAATATCCACTATTTCTATGACAACGATGATCCGGAAATTCCATACAACCAAAATTAATGAAATATGGGATGAAGTATTAAAAAGTGTGAATATAAAAAGCGCTGAAGAGTAGGTTTCTGGAATTGGAGGGACAACTTATATAACTGATTAATTAAGAAACAGTAAAACCTCCAGGGCATATACTGAATTAGAAAATTGCCTGGGGGAATTGTTGTGACCGATCTTATCTTATTACTGCATTACCTGCTGTTGATCATTATTTTACAAAACCCGCTTTTTAATGACCATCGTTCAAATTCAAATCAGAATCCAATTACGATTGTCGGGAACATAGGACCGATAAGCTATGAGGACGGGACCTTGAAAATCCAGTATATCGGCTATCCTTTTGTTCCGTTTCGATGAGGAATCATCAGGGCTGACTGATTGTCAGCTCTTATTTTGTATCTCTCAAAATTGTGTAAAGTCTCTCAAATTATGAATGGTTTTTTTTGTAGTAAATACTTTAAAAAATCAAACAACCTGTTGAATAACAATAAAGATGTTTCATTACAAATAAAGATGTTACATTTACAATAAAGGTGTTTAAAAACGCCAGTCATGCTTTCACAATCGGGCCAGAATTGGACTTTTTATTGGTGCTGGACAGAAGGTTGCTCAATTAACTTACGCTGGAAAGGACTGGCGTGAAGCTCCAGAAACAGCAAGCCAAATGTTCAATGTTTTTCCCATTATGCAACAACTTAATGAAATACTATGGTATTTGACTGAAGCACTGAACTTGAAGACCTCACTTCCGATCCAGGATGAGCTCAAATCTGTGTTGGAAGTGACAGAACGACTTACGTTACTTGATCCCGATTCTATTGTTGAGTTAGACGTCCCAGCCCACCGGGATGTTGTGAATGATTTGTTTCTGAGGACAAGTGAACTCGTTCGCACAGAATTCAATAGTAAACAAAAAAGTTCTAAAATATACAAGAAGACTCATGGGCGAGGAGCTGATTACATGGGCGCTAAATTAAGAGGTGCATATTTTATTGCGGCAGATCTCAGAGAAGCCGATTTGAGGTATTTAGATCTTATCGGAGCTGATTTCCGAGATGCCGATATTCGAGGGTCTGATCAGAGTGGTAGAGGGACAGGCCCTACGAAACCCGGCAACCATTAAGTCAAATTTTGACGACTTGAACGGTGCTAATTCCTGCAAAGGTATTAACCTTTGAAAGATGAGAGAAATGTATTTAATCATACTAACCTCTCTTTAAATCAAAGAGAGGTTTTTTGAATGGATAAGAAGGCTTATGGCTCAAAGGAGCGAAAATAATGGAAAGAGCAGGGTTTGGTTCAAGCGAATTTTTTAGTCAAAAAGCATTTATTATAGTTTTTCGTGGTATTGAATATGTTCAAATAGGACAATTAAAAGGGGCAAATATAGATATAGTAGAAATTTGGTTTGATCTCTGGAAAGTATCTTATAAGGAATTATTAGAATTGTTTTTTGACTTATATGACCCAATAACTAGAGAAGGTCAGCAATTTTAAAATAAATCATTCATTTTCTTTTCTAATTTTAATCAATTAACAGTAGCTAAACAAAAGAAAAACGAACTAAAACATATAGTTAAAGATGAAGTTATTACAGAAATTACTCCAGTTTGGGAACATATTAATATCTTGGAAGAGATCAAACTAATATCTTAATGAAACCTCACATAAGGACCACAATGTGTAAAAAAGTAAATTTTTATCTTTCACAATCAGGCGCGTTTCTTTAATAAGAATTGTGTCTTTATTATATTAATTCAACTAATAACAAAAAGAGAGGGGGAATAGTACACTAACAACTATAACAGTTCGTATAATACTGTTAACTATAACTTGATTTAATTTCAAGAATATCTCGTGGATCAAGGTCTACGAGATACTCTTTTTTATACAAATACAATTATTCGTTAAATATAATTTTAACGAACTTGTGTTCTCATTTTAATTTTAACGTTTTTTCTTAATACATCAATCATTGTTTGCAAACTTCGCTCAACTTCAATGTTAATCAATTCTATGAAAGGCTTAATTTCGCCATTATCCGCTCGTTCTAAAGTTAAGTAGTAGTAGTCCAATCGATATTTGAGCAATGTCGAAAGTATAATCTCTCATCACATGAAAAGTGAGCCACATGACAACTAAAAACTGAGCCACTTAAAGTTTGTGAATTATATAAAATACTCTATCCTACATTGGCTTTATATGGAGATGCGGGCATGATACCCTTGCAAGGATGCGAAATCCCTACCAACTGCATGCTTTCGCAAAGAAGTCATGCCCGTAGAGGCTCCATGTCAAGCCTGTCCTCATCACAAAAATTCTGCTGTAAGTTTGCGAAATTCGCAAAAATTAAGTGGCTCAAAAAAAGTTGCGAAATGGCTCAATTTTCAATTGCGAAATACATCCTTTCCCATTCATTGAGTAAACACATATGTTGATATAACTTTCCATCAGCTTTCACATCAACAATTGAAATCTGTCTTTTGAATGGGGTTGATAATAAATTTCTTGATAGAGAAACCAATTGCAAAATAATAAATACTATAAAATGTCGTGTGTTGATTTATCTATTTTCACCTAACTCATTCTCTATTCCAACGAACTAAAGATAAGGTCGCTAACAGGTTTGAACACCATCGTCATAAAATCTAATGGGTTAGGGATTTTAACATCTACACACATCGCAACGTTTAACCCTGTTGCGAACGTAAGTAAAAGGCCAAACACCCATAACTCTTTTTTAAACTTGTTCTTTAAAAGAGATGGGACTTCAAACATTGCGATAACAATTGCGGTCATGATAATTCCTGCAGCAGCTAACATAATTTCACTCCTCGAAGTCCTTTAAAATAGAATCTCCTATTGTCCCTACTTGGCGAATTCTTACTTCAACAGCAATATCAACAGTTAGGTCTTCAAATTCTGAATCCCAATTGTCTTTTATTTGTTTCCAAGTTTTTGGTGCTGAACGGCGAATGGCTTCGCCAAATCCGAAAATATCGGCTTTATACTGCTTTTGTACTTTATGTATCGCTTGTTCAATTTTATTTTTGATAGACTGTTGGGCTTTTTGTTCAATTTTATAAATTTCTTGTGTATTTGATAAATCAACTTTACATTCAACATCTCCAATACTTCCTTCAACCTTGATTTCAAGTTCAATTTTAGGCTTACCGTTCTCTACTTTTCCTTCTGTTTTGGTGTTTGCTTCAGTCACTTCAATTCCCAAATCCCCCCCTTTAGAACAAGGAACATTGATAACCGTACTTTGCACGGTTCCTTGAGAATAGTTATAGCCTTTGCTTTCGTCCTCATTTAACCAACCGATTAGCTTATCGTTTTTAAGGACAGACAAACCCAAGTATTGAAGGGTGACCGGTTCGTCTGTTGTTAGGACGTTTTGTGTGGTTTTTCCTTTCTGAGGGTCGCCCTGAAAGCTAACCCCTGTCAGTACCGGATGCTTTCCTTCACTAATTAAGTCAGAAATAAGTTCATCTAATTGAATAGTTCCTGTAGCCGCCCATGCTTTCTCTGACACCTCAAGCGCTTGATATAATTTGTTGGCTGGTATCTTCTCAATCGAGGTTAACGTTGCGAGTACATCTTTCGCGCTTTCTCCTTTAGAGATAGCCATATAGAAATCGGTACGCAATTCATGATTACGAGACAAGAAATCTAATACATCTATGAAACCTTCTTCTGCTAGTTTATTACCGATAATAACTATCCGCAGGTGGGAGAAATACGCCCTTCGTGGTAACTCCTTTGTTATTTTCCGAACCGCTTTGATTACCGTTTCTCCTGTTGCCTGATAGGTAGTTACGGGAGAATCATATCCTTCTCCTTTCGCAGCTGTTTCCCTAGGATTAATAATTTGTAACGAGACTAAATAGCCGTTCTCGCTTCGATCAAATCCCATCCCACTAACGATCGCAAGTTCATTTAACTCACGGCGGTTCCAGCAACCCGTAATTAACGATAAAAATATTGACAAAATGACAAAAAGAAGAAATGTTCGTTTCATACACTCAGCTCCTTTCCTTCTTTGGCTTTTGCGGTGCAGGATTTTGTTCACGAATGATATTTTGCTGACTAATCAAACGAGGGCGGGAAAAAAGTGCCCACAGCGGTAGTCGGAACAGCGTATCTTTCTGATCCGGAAGATTAAACGGTGCCATCGGTGACATGTAAGGAACGCCGAATGAGCGCAGGCTGCATAAGTGAAGAATCATTGCTATTAATGCGATGGCAATTCCATACAATCCGAAAGATGCCGCTAAGGCTATCAAGATAAAACGCAAAATTCTAATCGCAGTTGCCATACTGATAGAAGGAAACACAAAATTAGAAATAGCTGTAATTGCGACAACGATGACCATGACTGGGGAGACAATCCCTGCTTCAACGGCCGCCTGTCCGAGTACCAACGCCCCGACAATTGAAATTGCTGAACCGACTGCACGCGGCATTCGCACCCCTGCTTCTCGGAGAATTTCAAAAGTAATTTCCATTATTAATGCCTCAAGAAAAGCCGGAAACGGCACGCCTTCCCGTTGAGCAGCAATGCTAATAAGCAGCTCTGTCGGCAACATTTCTTGGTGAAATGTTGTAATCGCGATATAAAGAGAAGGAGCAAGCAGAGCAATAAAAAAGCAAATGATACGTAATAAGCGAATGAGTGTTGCAATATCGAACCGTTGGTAATAATCTTCACTCGATTGTAAATATTGTATAAACAAAGTGGGGACTAGTAACACAAAAGGAGTTCCGTCAACGAAAATTGCAACACGTCCTTCCAGCAATGAGGCCGCCACAGCATCCGGGCGCTCAGTGTTTAAAATCGTTGGAAAAGGCGTATACGTCTCGTCTTCAATCAATTCTTCAATATTGCCGCTTTCAAAAATTCCATCTATGTCAATACGGTCAAGCCGTTCATGGACTTCTTCAACGACTTTTGGATTGACAATCCCATTCATATACATAATCGCGACATCTGTTTTCGTTAGTCGTCCGATTACTTTCGTTTCAAGCCAAAGATCGTTTGACTTGATTTTTCGGCGGATAAGAGCAGTATTGGTGCGTAAAGTTTCCGTAAAGGCTTCTTTTGGTCCTCTGATCACTGTTTGTGAAGTAGGCTCTTCGATCGCGCGCTGTTCCCACCCTCTTGTACTAAAGATTAAACCTTTAGAGCAGCTGTCAACTACAAAGACGGTGTCCCCAGATAAAACAGCGGTATACAGCGTCTCAAAATCTTCGACGTCTTTTACTTCTCCGGTACTTACAACATATTTTTTATAGAAATCAATGATATTGATCCGTGTATGAACAAGATCTTCATGCTTGAATTCTTTTTTATCAATCATGATTGATTCCAACGAATCATTCAGGATGTCTGAATCGACGAGTCCATCGGTATAAAGAATCCCTGCCTGCCTTTCTTCGTCAATGAAAAACTCTTTAACAACAAGGTCACTGCTGTTTCCAAACGCTTTTTTTACCTTTTGAATATTTTCTTGAAGATCAACGTTTAATAGCTCTTTTTGCTGAGTGCCGTTATTATCATTGATAGCTCGTTTTTTTTTCCATGTACGTCTAATGTTTTTTTTTATATAACCCATAAGATGACTCTTCCTTCCGCCCAATTCTTATATCTGTTGCATTACGTCTCATGTTAGTATGTCAATTTTTTCTCACAAAATATACGAACGGACTGGAGCAAAGATAAAGTGAACCTACAATCAGAAGGGTTTACTGATGTACTGGCACCATTTTCGAACCATAAAAAATAGTCGCAATACATCATCTTTTATCGCTTATAGTGTTGCACATATCTTAATACGGATTACTGGTCCACAGGATACCACCTCTTTTCTTCTTTTCATAAAGGGGAAAACTCAGAAAAAAACAGTAAAAAAGAATAAACCATGGTAAAAGTCCTAATAATAGTGAACACTTGTCTACCGGATTACAGGAAGAAAATTAATAAAAAGATGAACAAGGGAATAACGTCACTCAGGGAGGGAAAAAGATGCTCGAGAAGGGAAAAATCGGAGCACGCCAATTTACGGTGTTAGTGATTCTATTTAACACTGGTACTTCTATCTTGCTTGCCCCATCTCTTCTTGCTTCTGAAGCGAAACAGGACGCGTGGTTAGCTGGCATCCTAGGAATGGGAGTAGGTTTATTAGTTGTATGCTTATATAACACTTTAGGAAACCTCTATCCTAATATGACCTTGATAGAATATAGTGAGGAAGTTCTTGGGAAATGGGTAGGAAAAGCGACCTCTCTTCTCTATTTTATTTTCACTTTCACTCTTACTAGTCTCATTTTTAGAAATATAGGGGATTTCCTAGTCATTCAGATGATGCCAGAAACCCCTATCGAATCACTTCACCTTATTTTTTTAATTATTGTCATCATGGGGACTCGTCTTGGACTTGAAGTTTTATCACGTTCTGCAGAGATTTTATTCCCGTGGTTTAGTATTCTTTTTCTTCTACTTGTTCTTCTTATTTCTCCTGAAATCAAGTTTGAAAACATTCAACCTATGCTTGAAGAAGGGATAAAACCCGTACTCAACTCTGCGATTAAGTTTATTGAGTTTCCGTTCTTAGAACTTGTTACATTTTTAATGATTTTCCCCTATGTCAATCGGCCAAAAGAAGCTAGTAAAGCTTTTTTAGTAGGAACGTTGATTGGAGGGTTTATTTTAATCATGGTTACGCTGTTGTCCATTTTGGTTCTCGATCCTATCACAACGATTAGACAGATATATCCATCTTATTCATTAGCAAAAAGAATAAATATAGGCGATTTTTTACAACGAATAGAAGCCATTGTTGCTGGAATGTGGATTATTTCGATCTTTTTTAAGTTAACGATTTGTTTTTATGCCTCAAATTTAAGCCTTGCTCAACTATTCAAGCTAAAAGACTATCGTCCACTTACTTTTCCCTTAGGAATGATTCTTTTCGTCTATTCCCTTGTCGTGAGTCCAAATATAATCTATAACATTAACATTTCCCCACAAGCAATGATACCCTTTGGTTTTACCGTTGGACTTTTTCTCCCTCTGTTGTTATTAGGAATAACTGCATTAAAAAAAAGACGTAAAAACAATAAGAAACATATTCACTTATGAAAAAATTTAGCCATATTTGTACTGATATCGCATTTATAGTTTCTAACTGTCAAAACTTGGAAGGTGCGCTTATGCCGTAAACATGTTCCCATAAATCTTTGTGGAATGTATAGTAATTAACGCATGTAAAATAATATGGGAACTTAAGTAGGAGGGTCCCGACCCTCTTACAACACCATAGGTACGATTCCCTATAACAGCGGTTCTCAAAGTCATTCGGACAATGAGTTATTGTATCAATTGTCCGTTATGCTTTTTTGTCCATTGTATGTCCTCCACTCTCAACACTTCTACGGTCTTCAACAGAATTCACTTCTTACCCCTAAGGGGCTCTTTTCAGACATCTGTTTCTTTGAGGGATGAGTGTGTTGAGTTTATTACACATTCATCTCTTCCCAAACTTCGGTATTATGGCTTCTTCTGACTTCTGATAGTTAAACGGACGTTCAACGTCCACTTACCATAAGCGGATTGCTTCTCTGTTAGACCTCTCAGGGTTAGCACACGCCTTCCCCTCCATGGCTTCTCTTCATTTATTTGATATAGCCTTCGGCAGTATTTTGATTTGTTTAGCAACTTCATCCAAGTTTACCTATTCTTATTGAAGTTCGTATTCCTTAGAAGCGGAGGTTTGTTGCCGGCTACTTTAGATTGTAGGTCACCCCAGACACCCTTGTCTTAAGCTAACTGTTACTATCGCCTTCACAGTTTGGGACTTGAATCCAAGTAAATGTGCGCATGTCTGGCGCAATTGAGTAGGAGGGGGTGATTAACCCCCGACCTCTCACACCACCATACGTCAGTCTGTCTAACAATTATTAATAATTTTTGTTTTTTTGCATGAAAATGGATGTCTTTTGTCGAATCTCTATATCAAAGGAGATGAGTGTGTATGCCTTATATCGAAGGTGAAGATAGACATCAAATTTATTTACTGCCAAATACGTTGGACGACTTTGTAGATGAAGAAAATCCTGTCCGAGTTATCGATGCTTACGTCGACAGTTTGAACCTGGAAGAATTGGGGTTTCAAGTCTATTCGGGCATCAAAGCTGGGCAAAAACCTTATCGTCGGGAAGATCTACTTAAGCTCTATCTTTACTGTTATATGAACGGCATTCGTTCCTCTCGCAAGATGGAAATCGAAACGAAAAGAAACATTGAACTAATGTGGCTAATCAGCAAACTCCAGCCGGACCACGGCACTCTATCTGCTTTCATGAAGAATAACAAAACTGCAATAAAAAAGCTGTTTAAAGAGTTCACCTTAATGTTAAAAGGTTTCGGATTGATCGATGGTCAACTCGTCGCAATTGACGGCACAAAATTAAAGGCGAACTGCTCTAAAAAACAACACTTTAATGCCAATATTATCAGTAAAAAGCTAGAGCATATCGATGAAAAAATCGATGCATATTTGCATGACTTTTTAACAGAGGACAATCGCTAAAAAAAGCAAGAAATCACAGAAAAGTTAGAGGTTTATCAAGAAAGAATGCACGAGCTGCAGGTAATTAAACAAGAACTCAAGGAAACAGGTGAAAAACAGCTTTGTGTTACCGATCCGGACGCCAAATCAATGAAAAATAACGGGAAGCATGAAGTTTGTTTCAATGTTCAAACTGCGGTGGACAGCAAGTATAAACTAATCGTGGACTGCGATACTGTCAATGATGTCAACGATCAAGGGCAGCTGTCCAATATGGTGAAGAAAACAAAGCAAGTTTTTCACGATCAAAAAAACACGATTCTGGCCGATACAGGCTATTATAACTACCTTGAAATTATTGATGTTGTCGACGAAAGCACCGAACTCTTAATTAAGCCGCAAAAGGGAAAACAAAACAAAGTGGCCAGCGGGTTTGATAAAACGAATTTTTCATATGATGCCATAAACGATAGATATATTTGTCCGTTGGGTTATGAGTTACCTTTCAAATGGAATGGAAAACAAAATGGGAAAGAGTATAGGCGTTACACTTGCACAAGCTTCGATATTTGCGGACAAAAAGAGTCCTGCACCTCTGCCAAAGGAGGAAGAGCGATAACTAGATTAAAAGACGAGGAAGTGATCGAACAGATTACGGAAAAAACATGTAGTCAAAGTGATA
>NZ_JAJAFR010000002.1 GCF_020734105.1 Alkalihalobacillus deserti | reverse complement strand
GAAAAATTCAAATGAGGAAAGTTTTCACAAGCATACGGTTTTGCTTTTAAACAGTCATTACAAGTTCCACAGGAATTAAAACTCATAATGACATGATCACCAGGCTGGACATTGCTGACTCCTTCGCCAATCTCTTCTACGATACCAGAACCTTCATGCCCTAATATTATAGGTAATGGTACTGGCCTAAGTTGATCTCGTGCTCTAAGATCCGTATGACAGATTCCGCTAGCACTTATTCGAACTAGTACTTCTCCATGTTTTGGTTTATCAAGAGAGACATCTGATATCGTAAATTCAGAACCTTTATAAAAAGTAGTCGCTGCTTTAATATTCAATGTCCAAAACTCCTTCTTAATAAAATGTATTTCTGTGGGTTTAAATTAATCATTTTATAAAACAAACTCACCTACTGAATTGTCCAACTTTTTCTTTTAACAAAAATCCTATATTCCCTTTGAAAGATTTTTAGTATAGATGTCCGACTGAACCAACTTACAACGCACATTTACATCAACGAAGGTAAGAAGGTAATAATCTGTGGAAACAATATAAACAATGCTATAATAACAAAATCAGCTACGATAAACGGTATGCTCCCCCGATAAATTTCCTTCATATCACTGCCTGGTACCGCACCATTAAGAATAAACAAACTAAGTCCAAATGGTGGTGTAACCAAGGCTACTTCAACCAAAAACACTAGCATAACACCAAACCAAATCGGGTCAAATCCCAAAGCAATGATGGAAGGAAAAAGAATAGGTAGAGTCAGGAACATGGCTGACATCATGTCCATGAACATCCCCATAATCAAATACATCAGGATGACAGCTAACAAAATCACAATGGGGTCAACTGGAAGTGAAACCAAAAGATTTGATAAATTGGTAGGTATTCTAGTCACCGTAATAAAGTAACTGAAAACATAAGTACTACATACCAACAGAAAGATCATACTTGATGTCGTGATTGTCTGTATAATAGAGTCTTTGATGATCTGCCATTTAAAACCTTGCATGAACAGCAACATAACAAATACGACGAAGGCACCTATTGATCCGGCTTCAGTTGGCGTAAAAAAGCCAGAGTATAACCCTGCTACGATCACAAAGACCAAAATCACAAATCCCCATATATTTTTTAAGGATTTCAGACGTTCTTCTAAAGGAGGCTTAGCAACCGATGGTGCAATCGCAGGATTCCTTTTAACCAAAATATAGACCATCACCATGTAAATCACGGCAGCAAATAAACCGGGCAAAAGGCCTCCAATTAATAATTTTCCGATTGACTGTTGTGTGATAATAGCAAAGACGATCATTAAAATACTCGGTGGTATCATGACAGCAAGTGGTCCGACTGAAGCTATAGCTCCATAAGCTAACTTTCTGTCCACCCCTGATTTAATCATTTCCGGATAGGCAATTTTGGCTAATGTCGCAGTGGATGCCAAACCTCAGCCACTCGTAGCTCCAAATCCCGCTCCCCCAAGAATAGTGGCTTGTACTATGCCTCCGGGAGCATGCCCTACCCATTTCATAGCGGTTTTAAACAGATTGGTCACAATACCTGAATGATAAGCAAAGTAGCCCATAAGGATAAACAAAGGCACAGCAACAAAACTTTCACTCCTCAATACTCCATAAAAAGTCGATTGCATAATATTTAAAGAAGGGATTAACCCATTAATCAAATAGAAGCCTACAAAACCAACAGTAGCCATAGCAAATGCAACCGGTACTCTTAAAAACATCAATATCAACATCACGATGATGCCGATGTAACCAATAATCTGTGGATCTAATGTCATATTCATCCTCCCCCGTCCTGGTACTAACCGATTTGCAAAGTTTCCAAACAATCGACAACACCTTTTTTACTTCTAGCAGCTATTGGATGGTAGTTGTTTCAGATTCGTCTTTTCTGTTCTTTGAGTTGGTTGCGATAAGGAAAACGTCAAGAAAAAGTCTTATAGCCAAAAACGTCAAACCTAGAAAAAGAACCAATTTTGCTGGCCAAATCGGTATTCTGATCAGCCCAGAACTATACTCATTTCCTACAAAAGAAGATATAGTAGAAATCCCTGTTTGCCAGGCAATGACACCGATGACAAACAGACCTATCACAGTGCCAATTAAGTCAAGGACATTTTTATACTTCGCCGGCAAAGAACTTGTGGCAACTTCGATCACAACATTCTGGTTTTGAGCCTGTACATAAGGGAAGCCTAGAGCAATCATTCCAATAAATGAGTATGTGACCAATTCGTAAACAGCTACTATAGGTGTATTGAATAAATTACGAAATAAAACATCCAATGTCACCATTAACATGACAATCAAAGCAATCATTCCTGCAACTAATGCAAAAAAGTATTCTACCTTTCTTAACTGGTAATCTAATTTCACAAAAAGTAGATTCATGAGATCCCCCCGTACGTTAATGTCTCTCAAATCGTTTAGTATTCTCTATCAATTCAATATTTGCTCTTGGGAAAAAGAATCTTTTTTAAAAGACATGAATAATATAAGTTCCGATTTTTTTGTAGGATCTTCAAAACGTTTCATCAAGTTCTTGTTTTCTAGCATCTCTTTCAATACCGCATCTTTAATCATTCTCACTCATCTTGGCATCACACTTAATGAAATCTTTCAGTAGTGAACAAGCATCTCTTTTATTGCTTTGCCTCCATCCTTCTACGAACAACGGATGTTCGTAGAAGGATGGAAGCGATGAACGTATTTGACCGCAGATATGTCGTCATAAATGATTAAGGAAAAAGAGTTTCTTGAAGAATTAGTAACATTAGACTTTAATTTAATACAAACTATCCATTATGGCTTTTTTCAATAGCTTCTGACCTCATGGCATCCATTGTTTCCTTTAACTTCTCTTCAGATAAGTCACCTTCAAGCGATTGTTCTGACATCTTTAGTGACTTTTTCAAAAAACGAACTCCCTCGTCTTCATGTTGTATCATTTCATCCCACAGCTTTTGCAAATCGGACTGATACTTATTAATTTTTTCTTTATCAAGAGCTGACTCAGTTTCTTCTAACAGTGAAGTGAGATGAAAAACTTGTTTACTCCAATTTTCAAAATTGAACATGTTTTACACCGACCTTATGTTTAGATTTTAGGATAAGGAGTTGTTCTCTCAGCCCCTAGCAAATTCACTTCATTTGACTGTAAAGTCATGGTGCTTTCAAGACGTGTATTATGCATCTCTAACAGCGTTCTTCGTTTATCTGCATCTTCGCCACAGTATTTAATCATGATATCTCTTCCAACCGCAATATGACGCGGTTCATCATCCACAACCTCTTTTTTAATTCCCGTACGTAACTCTTCAGGCATTATTTGGGCTGTAATGTTTTCTTCTGGTGATAATGTTCCGTAACCAAGCAAGAACGGTAAAGTCACTTCGGAAGTTAACTGCAAGTTTATCGCAATTTTAGTCGGATCGTCATAGCTGCTCGTTAACTGGAATTGTTTTAAAACGTCAGGTTCAACTTTATAGTCCTGGATTCTCGGGCTTCCACCATATTTCTTTGCCCAATTCCCCCACTCCCTTTGGTGCTTAACTTCATCAATGATCTGTTGGGCAAGTCTAATGCGTATGCCTATATCCTCGGGGTTACTTTCGAGCAACACAATTTGTTTGGAAGGTGGATGAACCCCTAGATAGAATTCACGCCATCCAATTCGCGAACAAAACTTCATCAAATTCTGTTTTCTCGTCTCTTCATCAAAATCAACTTTCTCCCAATTACTAACATGATAGAAGGCTTCAGCAAATTGAGTAGATTTGTCAATGATTTTTTGTGTAAATTCTTCAGGCGTCCATTGTTTTAATTCAGCATCACTCAACTCATGGTACTTCGGTAATTCAACAGCACTTTTCATAAGAATAACCTCCAAATAATTTGAAATTTTATATCGTCATCTTGGTACTTGAACATGTAATCTTTCAATAGAAAGGCTTACAATTTTTAACGCATTTGTAACGTGATTATTTTCGTAGATTGGCTTAATAAGGACTTTCTTGTTCATATTTTTCAACCAGTTCAACAAAAGTATCCAAGACTTGTTGGCCTGGCAACCCTAGATCTTCTTGTTCTTTCACCCATTCATTCCACACAAGTTCTGCTGCCAGTTCTCTTACTTTGTTCAAATCTTCTTCCGAAGTTTCATGGATTACAACACCTTGCTCAGCATATTTTTGCGCTGACTTTTCATCTGATTCAACAAAAAGTTCATGATGCATTTTGGCATCAAAATCCTGTTGCACTTCCTCAATAATGTTTTGGATATCTTCAGGTAAAGATTCATATACGTCAAGGTTCATGCCAATAACAGCGGTCAGCCCCGAAACAGGTAGTCCCCAAATAGAATTGATCACTTCATCAACCCCAACCGCAACGCCCCCCGAAAAATTAAAGAGCATACTGTCAATTGTGCCTCTAGACATAGCTTCATAAGCTTGTGTTTGCACCATTGGAACAGGAATCATACCAAGCCCTTCAGCCAGTAGAGCTTGGGAGCGCCCGGTTGTCAAAGTTCGTAATCCTTGTAAATCCTCAAAACTAGAGACATCTTCAGTTGACAAAATCTGGTACTGAGGAGCAGCATATAAGCCTATTTTTTTCACACCGTGACTTTCCCATTGTTCTTTGACTGCTGGTTCTTCTTCAAATAAGGTATGAAGTGCTTTAGTGACGGACCATACGTTTTGGTAAATAGCCGGATTCGTCGTAACAGTACTTAAAGATACTTTGCCGGATTGCAATTCTGGAATAATAAAAGCAACATCTGCCACCCGGTTTTGAACAGCATCAATTGTATCCTCCGGACCAGTCAATGACCCATTATAAAACCTTTCAAACTTTACTCGACCATCACTTCTTTTTTCAATTTCATCTAACACATTATCAAAACCAATGGTAACGGGAATTCCTGGCTGTGTATAAGTACTTGCCGATAAATGGATTACTTCCGTTTGATCACTTTCACTACCTCCTCCATTTTCTGAATCTCTGTTAGATGATTCCGTAGTCGACCCCGCGGAACACCCATTGAGAATCAACATGAATACGATAGAAAGCAACACAGCTTTTATTATTTTTTTCAATGTCTTTCCTCCTCCTAAATCATAGTTGTAAGTGCTTACATTTCTTTCAATAAACACACTGTTCTTCATTTGAAAACTTTCTTAACTTACAAACCACCTCCTTACTAAAATAAATTCAAAATGATTTATTGTTAATTAGCATGAATACGATATAAAGTAACCTCACTTTTATTGTTTTCTTTAATGTCTTCCCTCCTTCTAGAACACAATTGTAAACCCTTACATTTTTTCAAAAAAAACATAGTTCTTCATTTAAAAACAAACTTCTATTCACATTTAAAATCATTATCAAGCCATTAAATTCATTCACAATTTCCTGAAGTGTTTCATCATCTGTAAAACTTGTATCGAGATGGATCAATACTAGTTTTTGAGGATTAATTTCTTTAAAAATTACTCCAACTTGCCGCGGAGAACAGCGCCCACTCTATTAACAAATTCTTCATCTGAGGTATTTGGGTTTTGATATTCTTTAGGTAAACCTGTTCCGAAAAATTTAATCCCCTTTGAAAATAGATCAACGTAATCATTTTGACCAATTCGGCAATAAGTTATTAAAATAAAAGGAATTACCGTTTATTTCTTTTAACTTTTTCCCACTTTGGACTTAAATACAATTTCATATTATATCGAATTCACAGAAAAGTCAATATAACATGAACAGAATTTTAAAAAGTTTTCGGGAAATATGACTCGAAGAGAGTGATACACGCACCTACAACCATCGCTCTATCTTTTCTTTTTCCTGTAGTGAAAATAAGATCATTTTCTCTATCTTTTAAATTTTGTAATGCACTTTCTACTACTCGATTAAAATATCCATCAAAGTTATAAATTAAAGGACCACTAAGAATAATTAATTCTGCTTGAAAGATGTTAATTAAATTTGATAAGCCAAAACCTAAATAATCAGCTGTATTTAAGATGATTTCTTTTGTTTTTTCATCTCCTTGCTTAAAATATTCAATAAGATCATTTACTGATACTTGTTGAACTTGTGCGTCATTTAGTCCCAAAGTTGATTTATCTTTTTTTAGGTCTTGAATAATCCCCTTAAAAGAAGAGTAAGCTACCAAACATCCTCTTTTCCCACAAGAACATAACTTCCCATCAAAGTTTATACTCATATGCTCATAATTATCGTTTTGCCCAGGCAACAAAGTTCCATTAATGATAACTCCACAACCTAATCCCCAAGCGCCAGATATTAAATAAAGGACATTTTTATGCACTGAATCATATGCATCATATTCAGCAACGACTGCTGTTTCCGTGGCTAATTCAAGCATGATTTTTACTGGAAACTCATGTTGTAACATGTCAACGACAAGTGTATTTTTCCAATTTTGGGCAAAAAACGGTTCTTTTACTATAATCATTCCCTTTTTCTTATCTATTGGACCAACTGTAGCAAAACCAATTCCTATTAGATGTTCAATTCCTATTTTATGATCCTTCATTAATCTACGTATAATACCTGTAATTTTATTTATTATAAAATCCAGTGTATGTATGGATGTTATAGCAAATGTCTCTTCTTCAATAATTTCGTAACGTACATTACATAAAACAACTTCTACGGCCATTTTTGATATATGAATTCCTATAATATAATCCTTGTCTAGCACCACATCGTAGTAAGTTGGAGGTCTTCCAATAGAGGTATCACCTACCCCATACTCTCTTAGAAAGTTATTTTTTAATAACTCATCAATCATTCTGTTTAATTTGGTTTTTTTTATCTTTGTAAGTTCCATTAATTCAGCCTTTGTTATCGGTCCGTTTTTCCGAATAAGTTGATACAATCTCTTTAATTCTTGCTGTTTTGTTGACCCACTTTCTAGAAAATCTTTAAGTAACATATAAACACATCCTTATAATCTTGTTCCTAACTAACATATTAACAAATTTATTCCTATTATGGGCAAAACAAATTTTAAATGTGATTTTTTAAATTATTATTCTGTAGTTCTTGTCACGCATAGTTAAAACGGACTGGCAATTATAAGGTCCATCATAATACAAAAAAGAGACCTTCAGAATGCTGCCCTGGAAAAGCAATACTTAAAAAAAGTCTCTGGTACTTACCTATGTGAGAGCGAAATGTAGCTAAGAGAGACATTATGCTCCAGCAAATTGAAGAAATATTTATAGAAAAGGGAAAGATTCATTGGTTAATTCACCAACTAAAGAAAGGTATCCACGTCATCTCTCGACCAATTAAAAGTACTTCTAAAACTGGATAGACGAATATTTCACTTTAATTATGATGGGCTCGAACAAAGGACCAAGTGAGTGGGGAAAGTTTCTGGGAGACCCCACTCTCACAACGGCTATCTTAGATCGGCTTCTACACCGGAGCGAAATCTTAACATTTAACAAGGAGGCTGAAAGTATTCTCGCCAATAATTCTTGATAAATTGTATAGATATATTCTTTTTCTCTTCCGTATAAGTTCAACTGCTTCATTAAATTTATGCGCATGGATTTTATTAGCAAAGTAAGCGAAAATTGTAAACGGGAGAGTAGCTAAAGTACGAATAATTAATTACTACATATAAACTTTGGAAAGAGTAACATAAAAGAAGTATCGGTATTCCAGATTGTCTAATGGGAGAGCAAATACAAGAAGCTTTTGGGGAAACAAAGAATAAAAGGTATTCAGATGAGACAGTAAAACTTTATTTTATAGCTTTTGTATCACTAGTGTTGCACAAATGTTATTTCAAGATTCAAAATACACCTAATATTCAAATTTCAGTTCATGCGTGCATAAAAAAATCCTTTACAATGGAAGTACAGGCGGTTCCTGTCCAAATCCAACGTAAAGGATAATAACTATGGACAAGAATACACGATTGTCTTCATTTGGTAAATGGGTTGCACCCATAAAAATGAAACTTTTTGATGAACAAGTAAAAAAATAGACTGGATAAATATAAGAAGAAATGATCAACTTCCTCTTTTACAAAACTATTTCTCTATGCACACTTGAAACAAGTGGAAAGCCTTCATGCGTTGAATGCAGAACTAGCCGATGAAAACTTACAGAAAGAACTGGGGATCAAATCAATCAGTGTCTCCCAGCTTTCTCGTAAAAACAGGGCTATAGATTCATCGCTGTTTTCCATCGTCTTTCTTGAATTAGTTCGGCAGATTCAGATGAAAACAAACCAATATCAGCCACCATTTCCTTTGAAAATTACCCTACCGCTAAACCTTACCCGTTGTAACTGGGCTACATTTCGGAAGAGCAAGGGTGGTGTCAAACTTCATCTTAGATTGGTTTTTGTCGATCAAGATACGGTCTATCCTGATAAAGCCGTTATCACAAATGCCGTTGAACACGATCGGAATCAACTGGAGATTCTCGTTGATGACAAAGATGCCATGTAGGTGTTTGATCGTGGATATATCGACTATGAACGGTTTGATCGGTACTTTGATAAAGGAATCTTTTTTCTTTCAAGACTGAAAAAGAATGCCGTCATAAGAGAGGTTGAATCCTATTCTTTACCTAAAGGTAGTCCGATTACATCAGATAAAATAGCGTACATTGGTACAACACAAAAGCGTACTGAAAATGTATTTCGAATCCTTGAAACGGTCGATTCGAAAGGAAATCCCATACGTTTGATCACGAACGGGCAATAGAGTTATTTTTCAAATGGTTAAAGCAGCACGTCGAAATAAAAACATTTTTTGGATACAGCGAACAAGCTGTACACAATCAAATTTTCCTTGCATTAATTACGTATTGCCTGAATGTACTTGTTCAACTGGAAGCCGAAGGAAAACCAACATTATTACGGATTACCCGATGGCTCAAGGCAACCATGTGGAGACCAGCGAGAGTATGGCTCGGATTCATTGAGCAAAGAGGAAGTCCATAAACGAGTACAAGTCGATGTTGCTAGAGTAGTAAATGTATAATTTCACCAAATGGACAGTGCCTCCTCTCGCTTGGGATTGTCTTTTTAGCTCATTTATCGGAGTGATATATAGACAGAATATTCAAACTATAATTATATGGTTTTATGCAACACTAGTGCTTTTGTATATAACACAAAATAGCGGCACCTACACTAGTAGGTACCGTTATATCAACATCTGTTAGTACTGGGGGAGGAAATTGCTAAATCACTTTCAAGGTATCCCAATTTTTTACAGAAAAGTGGAAACCTCCAAAATTAGTCCCTCTTCATAAAATTCTTTTAAGAACATTAGAGCCTTTCAATTGATAAAAAGGCCCTTAACTCACTGTTACATCATTTATTCACCTTCATAAGTTAGTAGTGAACAGCACTCCACATGGGTTGAATAGTGATGGCAGATAAAAAAGATGTAGCAGTGTTTACTTCAACAAAGTTTCAATAAAGAGAACAACCTTAGGAGTATCTAAAATCATAAAAGAAATACCAAATGGTTTAATTGTTTATTGTATATAAACTCTTTTTTTCATTTTGCTTCTTTTCCCTTTTCATTCCTTTTAATAAAAAGCCACCTTTAAATCTCCTAGGTTCACAAGAAAAAAATACCACTTCTATCCCAGTTTAGAGCGTGGTATTTTTTAATATTAATTTAAGATATACGTACACTAGTGTCGCATAAATAATGACTGGATTTTCAGTTTAAATTTATTTTCTATTTAGAGCCAAAAAGTTAATACTCAAACAAAAGTGGCTCCATCCATTTGGAATATATTTACAATTAGACTAGTAGGACGACAATACTTTGCTTATTAAGGGATCGATTTTCCGAAGCCAAGTAGATGTCGGTTTCCACAATGCAGCCCTTAAATAACGACTAATTTGCAAGATTTTACGCTTACTTTTCGTTTCGAGTTGCACGAGAACATGGAGGCAAAAGACGATCAGTGCGATAAACACTTGATTGTGAATCGCCCATTCGCTTTGACCGTAGAACTTTTTGATTTTGAGATGCTGTTTAATCCATTTGAAAAATAATTCAATCGCCCAGCGCGATTTGTACATCTCTGAAATTTCCTCGGCACTCAAATCAAAACGATTTGTGATCAAGTGTAGTTCATTTCCTTTTGAATCAAGTACTTTTAGTAATCGAAAAAAGTTTTCTGAACGATTTTGCGACGTGCCACACCATTTGATCCGACAAAACTGAGGTATCTTCTTCTAGTTTGAAGTCATACATTTCCCTTATGACGGCGTTCTTTCGGAGTCTTGATAAGAAAAAATAACCTTCATCTGTCATGCGGTCAAAACGTTCGTAATCAAGATAGCCACGGTCAAACACATACATGCATTTCTTGTCATCTACCAGTACTTCAAGTTGACTTCGATCATGTTCTTTCGCGGTTGTCAGAACGGCTTTCTCTGGGTAAGATGTTCCTTTTTCCATAAATACAAGGCGCAGGTGTACCTTTACACCCGCCTTTGTTTTACGGAACTTTGCCCACCGATGATTCGTCAAATTGAGTGGTAATGTGCTTGAATCAATGATTTTTAAGGGCATCACGAGTTTGGTGGCATGCGTTTTTATATGAATTTGTGACACTAAATCAAGGAAAAGTAGCTGGAAGATATCTGGATTCATGCCGTTTAATCGACGTGACAGCTGTGAAATGCTAATTGAATCAAGATCAACGCCTTTTTGAAGCTGGTCATCAAATAGGGAATCGCCCAATGCGTGTAGACTTTCGATTTCTTGGAGCTGCGCAAAAAGTAATAATTTCAAGAAAATATCTGTCGTTAATTTTTTCGTATAGCGATCTAATTTCATTGTTTTCACATTTTCTTCAAAAACTTGAAGATTAATCGGTGAAAACCATTGTCCAAATGAAGTTTTTCGTGTAATCTTGTCCATGCGTTGGTCCTTTTTTAGTGGATTTGGACGGGTTACCACCTGACTTTATCCATTATAAAGGACTTTTTCTTTGCACAAAATTAGATTATTGAAGATTTTGAGTCTTTTTAATATTCAAACTAAATTAATGCAACACTAGTGAAATACAGTAAGATAAGTAAACTTTTAAAAAAAGTCACATTTTGATATGTTGTGACTCTACCCCTCGTTTTATTCTACTCCAGTATTTATGCTATATGAATCAATATATGACATGTTTTGCCTTTATTGAAATGGAACGATAACGCGGGTGCTCAGCTAGAATAGATTTCCTCATCTGTTTCACAACAGGATGTTGTGAGGAAAAAAACCGATCTTTGGAATTGTAGAGCTCAATCAATTCTCCTTTTTCGAGTACACCAATATTATCAGAAATCGAGAAGGCAGCTTTAATATCATGTGTAATAAAAAGATACGATAATCCAAAGTCATGTTTTAATTCGCTTAATAAATCTAAAATTAAACTTTGTGTAACCATATCTAAACTGCTAACCGATTCGTCAAGGACGATTAACTTAGGTTTAAGTGCTATTGCTCTAGCAATATTAATTCTTTGCAATTGTCCACCGCTAAATTGATGCGGGTATTTCCTTAGATCATGTTCACTTAATCCAACTCTTTCCAACAATTCAATAACCGTTCTTCTTTGTTCTCCTACCGTTAACTTTTCATAGTTCTCTAATGGTTCGCTAATAATACGTTCCGCTGTCAATCGAGGGTTAACCGATGAATATGAATCTTGAAAAACAACTTGCAGATCGCGACGTAACTTTTGTCGATTAAGCTTATCTGCTTTATAGATATCATGACCTTGAAACAAAACCTGACCTTGCTGTGGACGTTGTATGCCAAGAATCACTTTTCCTAAAGTGCTTTTACCAGCTCCACTTGTACCAAGTAATCCTAAGCAAGTTCCTTCTTCAATAGAAAAGGAAATATCATTTAGCACTTTTTGTGATTGGTCTTTCCATTTAAAGAGCTTTTTAGAATTATAGCTATGACTTACTTCTTTTACTTGTAATAAGCTCATTTATTTCAACCCTTTTCAAAAAATAATCTATCTATTACAACATATGGGTGATAGTTTGTTGTTCAAGATTTAAGGTAGGTCTTGTATTTAGGAGCCTCTTTGTATACTCATGTTGTGGATTATCAAATAATTGATACACATTTGCAGTTTCTACAATTCTTCCAGTTTTCATCACAATTACCTCATCTGCCATTTCTGAGATTACTCCTAGATCATGAGAAATGAGTAAAATCGATGTTTCATATTTATTACGAATTTCATCTAATAGACGAAGGACTAATAATTGGTTATGAAGATCGAGAGCTGTAGTTGGTTCATCAGCAATAATGACGGATGGATGTAAGACTGCAGCCATGGCAATCATCACTCGTTGAAGCATGCCTCCACTCAATTGAAAAGGATAGTATTTCAATAGTTTATCAGGTTCTGGCAAATTTACACTTTGCATCACATCAATCGCAAGTTCCTTTGCTTGCTTTTTCTTTAACGAGGTATGAGATCTAATCGTTTCAACAAATTGATAGCCTATTGTAAATACTGGAGTAAAAGCATTCATCGGATTTTGCATAATAAAAGCAATATCCTTCCCCCGAATTTTCCGCATTTCTTTATTGTCTAAACCATTTAATTCCTGGCCATTTAGAGTAATACTTCCTTTAATATCTACTTTTTTCCTATCATGTAACTGCAAGATAGACATACTTGTAACGGTTTTCCCGCTGCCGCTTTCCCCAACAAGCCCTAAAATCTTCCCTTTTTCTATTCCAAAATTTATATCCTTAACAAGAGTAAACAAACCTTCTTTGGATCTTACTTGTACTTGCAAGTCTCTCACATTTAAAATATTTCGCTCTTTTGTCTCCATTTTAAACATTCCTTTTTATTAGCGACGTTTAACTCCAAAACGTTCTGATAGTGCTTCTCCTAATAAATTAAACGTAACAACAACGATCATAATCATTAAGCCTGGATAAATCATTAATGCTGGATTCGTTCTGATATATGACTTCCCTTCATGAATCATTGCCCCCCACTCTGGTGTAGGGGGTTGTACACCTAATCCTAAGAAGGACATTGATGATAAATTCATAATCGCCCAACCCATTTCTAATGTTCCCATTACCGCTAATGATGGAAGAACATTAGGAATAATATGTGTCTTTATGATGGTCCATGTAGAAGAACCACTTATTTTAGCTGCAGTAATATAGTTCTGTTCCTTAAGGCTTAGAACCATTCCTCGAATTACCCTTGCGTAATAAACCCATTGTACGAGGATTAATCCTAAAATAACCTGTTTAAGACCCGCTCCCCAAATACCAACAAAACCAAGAACAAACAAAAGGCTTGGGATTGCCATCAGACCATCACCGATTCTCATTAACAATTGATCAACCCAACCACCTTTATACCCAGATATGATACCAATTATTAAACCAAAACTTAAAGCTGAAATAAAAATTAACAAAGCAAACCCTAGCGAAATTCGAGCCCCATATAAGATACGTGAAAACGTACATCGACCTAAATGATCTGTTCCTAATGGGTAATCCAAAGAAGGTTGCTGTAGTTTATGAGCTAAATTAACAGCGATAGGGTCGTTAGGTGCCAACCACGGAGCCAACAATGCTATTAAAAATAATACGCACAGTATTAGGGAACATATGACAATCACTTTTTGACTATTTAATATACCACGAAACATTGCTATCATTGATACTGCCTTCCTTTTCTGGAAATACGTGGATCCATATACATTTGGATAAGATCAACAATTAAGTTGCTTATAAGGAATATTCCCGCTGCTAATAGCACATAGCCTTGAATAACAGGAACATCACGGTTAAAAATAGCCTCAATAAAATACCGCCCAAACCCTGGCCACGAAAAGACTGCCTCGACAATAATAGCTCCAGTCATTAAGTTTCCTAAATTCATTCCAAGACCAGTAATCATAGGAGAAATGGCAATTCTTAATACATGCTTTCCCATTATGATCCTTTCATGAATTCCTCTCGTCCTCGCAAAAAGCACATAAGACTCTTGTAAATTTTCAAGGACACTTGCACGTAACAGGCGAGTATATAAAGCTATTAAAGGAAAAGCCAACGTGACTGAAGGTAAAATTAAATGTTTCCAGGTTCCTGTACCTTCTACTGGGAAAAGGTCCAGTTTTACAGAAAAGAAAAAAATAAATAAATATCCAAGCCAAAACGATGGGATGGATGCCCCTATAAAAGAGAGGAGTCTACTAAAATGGTCAATTCCACTGTTCTTCCTTATACCAGCTAAAAACCCAATAGGAACACTTACTAAGATTGTAATCAAAAGACTGCCTATAGTTAACTGAATAGTTGCTGGCATTCGAGAGGTTATCTCTTCCCATACAGGTTTATTCGTAATATAAGATATGCCAAAATCAAATTGGCATATCTTAATAAGGGTGTTTACATATTGTATTAGGAGAGGTTGTTCTAAGCCAAACTCATGTCTCTTTTGTTCCAACATCTCATCTGTTGCTTGGATATGTGCTGCAGTAAAGTATGCTTCAGCTGGGTCCACTGGTGATAAGTGAATCATACCAAATGTTAGCAAAGTAGCTAAAAGGAAAATTGGAATGATGGTGATTATTCTTTTAAAGACATAAGTACCCATGAAAACCTCTCCTGTCGCTTACTCGTTTACACTAATTCCTGTAAATGGGTGTTCATCTCGATTAGCAGGGAATGTGAAATTTGAAACATTCTTTTGATAAATTGCTATTTTCTTAATATAAGATATAGGTACAATTGCACCTTGATCTTGTAGTGAGCCTAAAATTGTTGTATATAGCTGTTGACGTTCATTTTCATCCGTTGTTTGTTTAACTTCATCTATTTGGTTCAGTAACTCCTCTGTATTGGGGTAGGATGAAATTGCTTCTCTAAACCCAAATCCTTTTGTAGCAACGATATTTACGAAAGTATGCGGGTCATATGGAGCCCCATAGTTACTGAAGAAGTTCATATCAAACTCATTCGCTTTGAATCTTTCAACCTGAGTAGCAAGCTCAACTCCAACAATATTTAATTTCACACCTAATCCTGCCCACTCAGATTGTAATGTTTCAGCCATTACTTTCTGGATTGATTCAGCAGAATCATACATTATCTCAAATTCAAGTGGTTTCCCATCTTTTTCACGAATATTTTTACCTTCTGGTAGTTTCCAGCCTGCTTCCTCTAATAGTTGGTTCGCTTTCTCAACATTATAATCAGCCGTCGTTACATCAACATTTGAAGTGTAAGGGAAGTTTGTTGGTAAGATATAGTCAGCCTTCTCTTCCAATCCAGATGTTACACCCTCAACCATTGCTTCTTTATTAAACCCATAATGTAATGCTTGACGAACACGTACATCTGAAAGCTGCTCTTTATTTGTATTCATCACTAGCTGTCTAGTAGCAACTGGTTCAGAAACACTAGTTTCGTAGTTTTCTGTCGATTCTAATTGTTTAAATGCATCTAAGCTAATAACTCCCTCACCATATATAAGGTCTAAATCACCTTTTTCAAAAGCAAGTACACGCGTTTCAGCGTCCGGAATAACTTTGACTTGAATTTTCTCTACATTTGGGAGTTCACCCCAGTAATTTTCATTACGTTTAAATATAGCATATTCATCTACTTTATATTCATCCAATACCCATGGGCCTGTTCCAACTGGTTGTGCTATACCTTCTGAAGTGTCACCATCTTCAGGAAAACCAGCTTCTCCAAGGAATCGCACTGGGCGGACAACAGCTAATTCTTGAATAGTAGGATAATAAGGTTCCTTTAATGTTAATTTAAATGTATGCTCATCAACAACCTCTGTTTGAGTTATCATTGGAATAAATCCTAACCAGCTATGTAGGTCTAAATTTGTTAATATAGTATCAAAGTTCTTTTTCACAATCTCGGCATTAAAGCTTGTGCCATCAGAGAATTTTACATCTTGACGTAAGTTGAATACATATTCTGTCCCATCTTCAGAGATCTCCCAAGATTCTGCTAAATGTGGTTTTAGTTCTCCTCCATCTTGGTAGCTTACTAAAGGTTCATATACCATAGATTGGGCGAATAATTGATTTGGATTATAGACATGTGGATTCATTGCGCCTACATCCCTTGGCCAAGCAAAAGTAATCATATTGCTACTTTCACTTGAAGCATTTGCACCTTCTTTATCTACTGATTCATTTGAACAACCAAGTAAAGCCATAGATAAAGCAAGAAGCATTACTGACATAAGTAAAAATTGTTTTTTATTTTTTTTGTTCACCATAAAAAGTTTATCCTCCTATTATCGATAATGAAAACCATTATCAACTGTATAGGTTTGTGTATCTATTGTCAATACAATTTAGCTATTTAATAAAATATTCGATTAAAATTATAAAATGTTGATTAATCCATAAACACTTTATTACAGGAATGCTACCGTTTACTTTAAATACATTCTTTCACAAAGTCATCTGAAATAGAAGTTATCTTATTGCGCAGTATACGTCTACTACGCAATACAAAAATTAGGTTCTATACAATCATGACCAAACTTCAAAAATACGCACTCCTTACCATATGAAAGCATCAGCATGTGGAATATACGTTTTTGATAAGATTAACTAAATGACTCAATAAATTATAAAAAGCGAATATCAACGTATTCGCTCTTCAGTATCCTTTTATAGAATCTTCAATCTCTCTTGGATAATCTTCTCTTTGGATCGACCTTAACTCCTTCTCCGTTATATCAAACCATTCCCCTTTACACCTTTTCTCCCCAAAATAATCCATATTATCCCTCCCCCTTTAAAAGTTGTGGGGAAAAAACCGTATATAAAGGATAGAAACCACTTCTCATTTTAAACGTTACCATGTGTCGATGTTTCTCTAGTGTACGCTTTGGACACCTTTTTTGTTTATGTTCCTTTCGTTCCACAACAGAAGATAAAATTAGCTGATGATTTTCATAAGAACCACTTATGCCGTTAATAAATACCCTTTCACAAGGTAACACCGAAAACAAATCGTTTATTATCTTGTTTAAGCAACTGTACACATAATATTGGTATAAATCATAACGTTTTGTTTTCGGCATTTCGTGGTAACGAATTTTCCCTCGCTTTGTGTTTTTTCAATTTTGCTTGGGATTATTTTTTCTAGTGAATGAAGAAAAACATCACACTCTACTGTTTCGGTATCAAACACATGTAAACTATAAATTAGGATTATCTATATTAAAATTTTACTTTAGTGCATTGGAAAAATTCGAAGGTCATGATTGGAATCTGTGGTGACTACGTACTTTTCCTCTGGCGTCGCTTTTAAACCCATTTCTTGTATTAAACGTGCAATTGTCTTTTGAGATACTGTATAACCCCATTCTATCAAGTCATCATGGACTCTAGGGCTTCCGTACGTACCCAAACTCTCGTGAAATGATTTTTGTATCTTTTGTTTGAGTTCTTCTCTTCTTTTTTCTTTTTCAGTAGGTTCCCCACTTTGATTAGATAACCAATTGTAATACCCACTCTTTGAAACACGAAGGATCTCGCACATCTTCACAACCGAGTGCTCATCTCGGTGGGTATGAATGAAACGAAATTTCAACCCTGGTTTTTCGTGAAGATGTGCATGGCCTTTTTTAAAATCTCATTCTCCTCTTTAAGCTTTTCGACTTCTTTTAGATGTTCTTTTTTAAGCTTTTCTAATTCCGACGGAGTCACATATTCCGATGGTTCTTTCGCCGCTTGCACCTTCTGCTTATACTTTTGAACCCATCTGTGTATGGTTGTAGAAGGAATTTCCAGTTCATATGCTACCTCACGTGCCACTCTTCCCTCTTCAACAATTAATTTCGCCACATATTCTTTATACTCATGATCATGGTGTTGCCCCATAGTGAACACGTCCTTTATATTGGTTAATTTACATTATAATCAATCCCATATATATCAATCCATTTTGACGTGTCCATTATTTAGACTACTATAAAAAGCTACTAAAATTGCTATTATCAGATGGAATTGTATACTTTTCATCTTTAAAAATGTGTGAAATCCAGCTTTTTCCTCAGATTATTATCCAAAGTAAATGAAGAGTAAATCCCCTTATACCAGGCTTTTCCAGCTTTTACTTCTGATAACGAGTTACTACTGATAAGGGGGCTTATCCAAAGCTTTGGATAAGCCCCCATGCGGAGTTCCTTTATCTGGGACTCCAATGCCCTTTATTGGTGCTTTGAGCATTTTTGAAACAATCGTTAATACTCTTTTATCATGAATACATCGATTTAAGATTAACGGTTTTTTCCTTATACTCTAAAAAGATATCAGATGTAAATTTACTAACTTTGCCGCTGGACGAGCTTGTACTGAAGTGACCTTGAAGGTCTTACCATAATAAATTAATTCGTAAGCTTAGTTATTTATCTTCAACAATCAAGTAATATGCTCTAACAGGACCATGGACACCAACAACTAAATTCATTTCAATGTCCGCACTGTTACTTGGTCCCGATATGAAGTTGATACAGGAAGGTACCTTTCCTTGTTCTTCTTGCATTTGGTGAATAAAGCTTGTTGCTTGTGTCATCCGCGGAATAATCGTACTCTTAGGAATAATGGCTATATAATTAGTTGGAAGTAAGCTTACCGATCTACCTTTCCCTTTATCACTAAACAAGACCACCGTACCTGATTCAGCTAATGTCATATCAGAAAAAGTAATCCCGATATCTGCTTTTTCAGCTTTGATAATGTTTTCTTCTCCAACACTAGGATCCCATGTATGGACATCTATTCCTTTGGCAGCAGCACTCTGAAAGTAATGATTGACACCGTATTCCTCAAAGCGTGGATCATCCCAACTCACAATTGACCTTCCTTCCAATTGCTCAATTACTTTCTCTAGAACTCCATTTAAAGATTTTGTTGTCACTTCTTCAATTAAAGTATGAATATTCGTACATTGATCTTTTAGTACTTCTACTAATTGGTCCTGGCTAAACCCTTTGAATATTTCATGCTGCGGTTGATGTTTCCATACTGGACGTGAGACCGGTGTTGTTCGACGTTCACGGCCTAAATTTTTTGCTATTTGATCTAAAAAACGCTCTTTGTTTTGAATACTTCCCGTTGCCACTACTTGTCGCCACCCTTCTCACGTTGTTTAAACCACTCTCTAAAACTTTGTTTACTTGGTTCTGGAAAATCACGAATATCTGTCCACGGTTTAATCGGACCAGGTCCCTTCAATATTTTCCCTTCTTTTGAAAAAGGCCCCATCATTGTAGGCGCCATCTTCGAGCCAATATTATATAATGTTGGTGAACTGGCTGCTATTGAAAATCCTTTCATCGCAAGCTTTTCACCAAATCCACCCTTCCCTTCCTCTTCCACAATATTTCGACGGTGTTTCACAAGTAAATCATGAAGTGGAATTTTCACAGGACATGCCTCCGTACATGCTCCACATAGAGTCGACGCATAAGGTAGCTCCTTATAGTCGTCGTATCCTCCTAAAAGTGGTGAAAGAACTGCACCAATTGGACCTGGATAGATAGAACCATAGGAATGACCACCAACGTGACGGTAAATCGGACAAACATTAATACAAGCAGCACAACGAATACATTGGAGCACAGACTGGAATTCTGTCCCTAAAATATTGGATCTTCCATTATCAACAATGACAAGGTGGAATTCGTCAGGTCCGTCAACGTCCCCATCTTCTTTCGGACCCGTTAAGCCAGTAATATAACTTGTGAGTTTCTGTCCAACTGCACTTCTACAAAGCATGCTCACTAAAATATCAAGCTCTTCCCAAGTTGGAACGATGCGCTCCATACCCATCACCGTGATTTGAGTTTTAGGCAGAGCAGTTGCGAGTCTAGCATTTCCTTCGTTAGTAACAAGAGAAATAGCACCAGATTCAGCTACGGCGAAGTTACAACCAGTAATTCCAATGTCGGCAGTTAAAAACTCTCCACGGAGCTCTTCTCTAGCAAATAAAGCAAGTTCTTCAGGTTTAGATGATTGTGTATAGCCTTTTTTTTCTGAAAAGGTTTCGCGTATTTGCTCTTTATTCTTGTGCAGAGCAGGTGTCACAATGTGAGAGGGTGGATCGTGATCATCGAGTTGAAGAATATATTCTCCTAAATCGGACTCAATGACCTCACAACCAAGCCCTTCAAGCGCCTCATTCAAGCTAATCTCTTCCGTAACCATTGACTTCGATTTTATAATTTTTTTTGCCTTTTTTTCTTTGACAACGCTTGCAACATACTCATTTGCTTCCTCAGCTGTTTGGGCAAAGAAGACGTGACCTCCTCGTTCTGTAACCTTTTCTGTGAGTTGATCCAAATAGTAGTCTAGGTTCTCGAGCGTATGTTGGCGGATTTCTTCTGATAAATTGCGCCATTCCTCCCAATTTCCTAATTCTTCTTGGGCATCTACTTTTCTATCTTTTAACCTTCCTTGCGCAGAGCTGACTGCTTTTCTCATAAAATCGTTTTTTAACCCTTTATCGACTCGTTCAAAAAACTTTTCTTTTCCGATTTTCATGGCCATTTTTATTCACCTCCTAATTGTTCTGCTTACTATTCAACACTTGTGCAATATGCATCACTTTTATTGGTTTACCTTGACGTTCAATTCTGCCACCAATATTCATAAGGCAGCCACAGTCAGCACCAATCAAAACATCTGCTTTTGTTTCCTCTATATGTTCGATTTTCTCATTAACCATTTGTTCTGAAATCGGTACCATTTTTACAGAAAATGTTCCTCCAAAGCCACAGCATGTTTCTTTACTCGGAAGACTTTCAAACTCTAAACCCTTTACATTTTCTAATAGTTTCATAGGTGCATCCTTCACACCTAAAAGACGGGTCATATGACATGATGTATGGTACGTAGCTTTCCGGTTGAATACCGCCCCAACATCCTCAATTTTAAGTACATCTACTAGAAATTGCGTAAATTCAAACGTCTTTTTAGCTAATTCGTCGGCTTTCTTCTTCCATACCTCGTCAGCATGAAACAAGTGACTGTATTCATGGATCATTGCACCACATGAACCGGAAGGCGTGACAACATAATCAGCCAACTCAAATGTTTTAATCATATGTTTCGCAACGTCTTTTGTATCTTGATGATAGCCACTATTGTATGCTGGCTGCCCACAGCACGTCTGATTCGCAGGGAACACGACTTCGCACCCATTGCGCTCCAGAATTTCAATCACGTCTTTGCCAACTCCTGAATAAAACACATCTGCTAAACACGTAATAAACAAGGATACTCTCATGACATTCCCTCATTTCAAAATATTGCTGTTTACCTCTTAAGAGCGAATAACTTTAATCGATAATTCCTTAAAATCTTGGATTTGTTCTTGTTTCTTTTTTGAACCTGTAATAATATAGTTAATCGCCTGTATAGAATCTACTCGTGAAAAAGCCTGAACTCCAAACTTTGAATAATCGGCAAGCAAATAAATTTCATCTGATATTTCAATCATTTTCTTTTTGACTAGTGCCTGCATTTCATTCGAATCACTTATTCCACGCTCTATATGAATTCCTTGGCAAGAGATAAACGCCTTATTAACATGATAATATTCCAATGCATTGTTTGTTTGTGGTCCAACAAAAGATAGTGACTTTTGTAACATGGCACCACCTACTGTAATGACAGATATTTTTCCCTATTTGCTAACTTCATTGCTACTTTCATCGAATTGGTTAACACAGTTAAAGGTAGATCCGGTAACCTTTTTGCCATATACCATGCAGTGGTACTTGCATCTAAAATAATTCGATCATTTGTTGATACAAATTTAATGGCTTCTTCTGCTACTACCATCTTTTCTTTCACATTCCTTATTTCTCTTTCGAAATATGGTGCTTCGATATCTTGTTCCTTGATACTAACAGCACCGCCATGACTTCGTTGAAGTTTTCCTTCATTCTCTAACTTCTCTAAGTCTCTACGGATCGTTTCCTCTGTCACTTTAAAAATTTGACTTAGTTCAGAAACACGGATGCTTCCTTTCTCATTAACTAGAGCTGTAATTTTTTCATGCCTTTCTGCTACAAGCATTTCGTCACCTCTAATCTCTATCTTCTTATATATTTGTATAATTTTGATCTTTTTTGTTTCTGTGCAAATCTTAACATTCTCAGACAAATAAATGTAGCATTAATAGCATTTAATAAGTAAAATGCAGTCAAGCTTATTAATAAAAATCAAGCCTAACTGCAACTAGTTAATTATTTTCGTTTAGAAGAACCTTTTCCTCATATTCTGCAACATTTTTTAACCAGTGTTCTTTTACTAGTACATTCATTTTTTCACAGTAATAGTTCCAGATTGCTCCAAATGGATATGTCTTAAATTCTTCAAGAAGAGCAAGTCTCGTCGTATAATCTCCATTTCCCTGTAATTCTTTTAATTTCTCATTGGGCATTAACATCGCATAGAGTAATGCTTCAACCATATTCCGTGTACCAATTGTCCAGGCTGCAATCCGATTAATACTTGCATCAAAGAAGTCAAGACCGATCATCACTTGATTGAGTGCATCATTACGAATGATTTCTAAGGCGATCTCCTTTAATTCCTCATCGAATGTAACAACATGGTCACTATCCCACCGAACGGGTCTTGAAACGTGAAGAGCTAACTTATCATTGAATAGAAGCATCGCAGAAATTTTATTTGATACCATTTCAGTTGGATGATAATGTCCTGTATCAAGCAAGCAGAGCTTATTATTTTTCAATGCATAACTTAAGTAAAATTCGTGTGAACCAACATTAATACCCCATTGCTCATACTCTTTTTTTGCTAGCTCAAATTGACTTTTAATACTCATTATTGTGCCTCCTTGTGAACATGTTTTCCGACCTTGGATGAAGAAACTCCCCTTCTCAAAATCTCTTTCTCTAACAGAATAAGGAATTCCTGATTGACATTTAACTCAATGGCTTTTTTATATGATTCAAGCAATAGTTTTTCGCTAAGTTTTAACACATTCTACTCCCTTAATTTCCAATTAACGGCCGGTGGGCTGCCCTATTACTATTGGAAATAAAAATAGCTTAAGCAGATTCAATAGTTTAAGGAAAACATTACCACAAATCTAACAAAGCAATTCATTAGTTAAATTTAAACGAAATATCCTTAAGAATTTTAATCAATCATCGCTCGTACATTTCCCCAGGAACCTGAATTTCATAAGGGATTACCTCCTCAGTTCCGTTTGTGTTGGTGATATAAATCTCGAGGTCAATTGTACCTGAACCATGTAAGATCCCTCCTGTTACCATATACACTCCATTTCCCATCGGAAATGCTGCAATCGTTCGATTGAAAAATGGGGGCATAGACAATTTGACGTTAACGTCTTTAACTTCCTTCTCATCGTCAAACGTCATCATTAAATCGTTATAACCTAGCTTAAGTGGGGTAATCATGACAGAAAGATTGCTATCTTGTTCATTTCCTTTTGGATAAATTCCTTGCTCTGCTGCTCGAGGAGTGGCATTAACTAAGGAGGTAGCAAAGAAAATAATGAGTAAACCAATGACAAATTCAGTTGTCCCTAATGAAAGAAACTTTCTTATTTTAACGTTTCTCCTAATATAAATCATTTGTGCTAAACCCAAGCCTAAAATTCCGACAAAGAGGATAACCTTAATAAAGAGAAAGTTCCCCCAATAACTGATTAGCAAACTTTCTAGCGTGAAAGATGGAATATATTTTAATAGCATTCCTACTCCAGTAACAAACATAATCACAATGCTAACCAATGCATATTTTGAAAATAGCTTACCCTTCTCTTTGAACCACTGTTTGCTGTCATTCTTAGGGAGCATAACTAGCAGCGCAAATAACCCTCCCATCCAAATAGCAATAGAAAATAAATGGATAGCATCTAACCCAATTGAGAGTATGCCCCCATATCTTTCAGAAACGGCATGTCCAGAAAAAGCCCAAATTAAGATGGTAGCAATAAGGAGAATAAATTCTACTGTTCTTTTTGTCCTATGAAACAAGGCAATCACAACCAGCAATAGCTGTAACAGCATTCCCCAAACAAATTGGAAGGACAAAAATTCAATGAATGAAATATTATTCAAGTCGTACATGCGGGCAGTAAATAAAACGATAAAACCTGCTATACTGACCAGGTAAGCAATTGACTTTACTTTATTCCAACGCCCAGTGTATTCACTTCCTTTTGAAATAAAGATTTGAAAAAAGACTCCACCGAATAAAATGAAAACCCCAAAATAAGAGAGCCAACTGGCAATCTCCACAAAATCGAATTCCTTTATCCATTCCAATCTTTTGATTTGACCTTCTGCTGGTGTGATGGATGTCACTTCACCGACCGCAAAATAGAAGATCCCATTCTTACTTTTATTATCTTTTTGTACGTACCAATTTACTTCATATGTTCCTTCTTCTAATTCATTTTTAAGCTCGATAATATATTTTCGTGGATTAGTAGGATCCGGATAACTTTTTCCGAGTGGAATCATTTTTTGTTGATCATCGTATAATCCCACAACATCAAGTTCTACGATATCGGAAAACATAAATGTGATTTTAGTTGGAGAGATTGAAAGAATTTCTCCATCAGATGGCGAAGATTCTGTTAGTTTAAAATTTGACCAAAATTCCGAGTCTGCCAATCTTTTTTGAATAACTTGAAATTGGTATTGCTCCTTGATTTCATGCCCATCCATTGCCACCGCAAGAATGTCTACTGTGTATCTTCCAGCAGGTAGAGGGTGATCGATTGGGAATACGACGTGGCGTTTGTTAGATGGATCGACGTTTGGTTTCCCTTTTTGAATAACCTGTCCATCTGAATTAATAATTTTTACGGACTCAGAATAAACAGAAACAGGATCTGCAAAAAAGATTTCTATCTCATCCGGTGAATACTCTACTATCTCATTAAAATTCGGAATGGCCTCTTCAACATCTGAATGAGCATGCACGTCACTTCCTTTAAAAACAAATCCCAATGTTACAAAAAGGGTAGCAAGTGCTATAAATATGTTTTGATTTTGCATCTTTTGTATAAGCATTCTAAAATCCTCTTTCCATCTAATAGAAGTACGCTCGGATACCTGAGCGTACTTCTATTAGAATTTAGTCAACTTTCTCTATTTTGCAATCCCTTGATCAACAATCTTTGTCCACGTTTCACCGCTATCTTTCGTAAGGAAAATATCCTTATTAAAAGTGGCAAAGACAAATTCGTTTACGTCCTTTGGGTTTTGTCTCACATAAGCAATTGCATCTCCATTATCTAATTGAGGAATATTTAGATCCGTTTGGTTCGTACCATCTAAACTAATGGACAATCCCTTTCCTGGAACAGCCACCAATAGAGAATTATTATGATCAAAAGACACAGCTGTAACATTCACATTTTCGAGTAGAGGTTCAAATGAATCTCCATAATCCTGAGATATAAACACCCCAGCATCTGTTCCAATTGCAACGATTCCTTCTTCAGTTGGATGCGTAGCTAACGTAGAAGCTTTTCCTACCAATCCTTCTAGTTTGCTTTGATTCCACGTTTTCGTTTCATCTGTTGAAAAATAAAAGCCCGGTTGATCCATTCTTGAATTTGGTGATGGATTAAATACATAAATGTCTTTTGTGTTATATCCGACAGTCATGCCATGGAAATCTATTTCTTCGTATAGATCAAGAACCTCTAATGTTTTTCCCTTATCCGTACTCTTCACGATCCCAAATGGATCTGCCATTTTTGAACCAGGAGCTGGATGTCCACTACTATAGAAGCCATCTTCCACCATCGAAAAGCCCATGTAGTCGTGAGGCTCACCTTCTGTATGATCAGACCACACACCATCCGCATAGATCTTTAACCCATCATGAGCCGGAACATAAATCTCTTGTCCATCACTCGTGTAGTCTAATCCATGGATGTGCATAAAGGTTACTGAGTCATCTGCATTCTGGTTTTTTAGAATGAATCCAAGAATAATGGCTGCTAACAGAGGAATTACACTAATGATTAAAACTATTTTTGACAATTTATTTAATTTGTTTCTTTTACTGTTTTCTTCTTTCTTTTTCACGTACAAAGTATTCATTTTCTTATTCACAAAGTACCAAACAGCAATAAGACCAACCAATAAGATTATAGATGCAATAAGTCCATTTTTTAACATCGTATTCATTAAAAGCTCTTGTTGGTGTTCTTTTTCCGTTCCATGTGCTAAAGCGGTAAAGGGTATGCTAAGCAAAGTTAGCAGCGTACCAAGGCTATATTGTAATTGTCTCATGTTACTTCCTCCGTATCATTTTTTAATTCCTTAAGTAGAGTAACTCCTAATTGGTAATGAAATAGAATTTTTATTCATAATTAAAAACCTGTAAAACCGTTAAATACATGATTCACTAAAAATGATGTCATTTTCGCCAACCAATCAAAGTATAAAACAATTCCCATCAAAATCATCATATACCCGCCAAACTTCACAATTTTTTGAGTATGTTTCTTTATTACGTTTAGTTTTCCAATAAAAAAAGTCATGATAAAAAATGGAATCGAAAATCCTAAACTATATACCATCATATAAAGCAGCCCCGAACCAGGATTCGAAACACTTAAAGCAATCACCGATGCTAAAATAGGTCCAACACAAGGGGTCCATCCAGCCGCAAATCCAATCCCAATAAAACTTGAACCTAGGTAGCCGGTGGGGCGATTTTTTAGTGAAAATTTCTTTTCTTTTATTAAGAATTTTGGCGTGATCATTCCAAGGATGACTAATCCGAAAAAGATGATAAGAATGGCCCCTGCTTGACGGATGAAATCATTGTATTTTATAAAAAAGGTTCCAATTAGTGAAGTGGACATTCCTAACACGATAAAGATAAGCGAAAATCCTAATAAGAAAAAAATGGTATGAAAAATAGCTTCCTTTGGTAACCCCTTTTTTCCCTTTTTTAATTGATCCGTCGACATCCCGGTAATATATGAGATAAAGGCTGGATATAAGGGCAGATTACAAGGGGAAATAAATGATAACAAACCAGCGCCAAAGGCTAGTAAGAGTGTTACATCATAGATAACAAGTCCCTCCTTTGAATTCGAGCAGATTAATTAGACAAATTGTATGTTGGCCATTCACATGAAAAACTAGCAGCCCATGTTCTGCTAGCTTTAGACATTCAGGTTATCTAGCTCTTTTTAGTTCCTCTAAATCTTTCATTAATCTTTTATTCTGCTCCATTAAATCATTCATATTTTTCTGAAGCTGCACTTGTGACTCAATAGATTCTGACTTATTATCCCCTTTCATCATACCTTTCATAAAGAAGAACAATACAACTATCATCAAAGGACATGCTAAAAGCGGCAAATAATATGCTAAGTTTTCCATTGTTAATTCCCTCCTAGTTATATATCTAAAAGTCAGAGATTGACATCGTTCGTACGTTTTTGAAGGAGTCTTAAACGATGACCAGCAAAAACGACACTCCCTACCATTACCGATAAGACTGCCATTTGTATCAAATTCACAAAATAACCTGACTGATTTGTAATAACCGTGATAAAGGTTCTGCTGTAGCGGAACCAAATAAAGTGACAAGGATCGGGTAAATAGCTGGTAGTGCACAACTAACAAAACAAGTCGTAGTTATTGCGATCCCTGAACCAATCGTGCCATAAGATTGAGATTGGATGATGTTTCCCTGTTTGGGCAGGGCTACAGTCGAAGGTGATGTAAAAGATACTGTACGTGATGGCTGAATCATTAAAAGACGATAGTTTCGTTTCTTAAATAAATGACGTAAAGTCCCATCTATATGTAAACGAACCACTCTCCATAAAGAAAGTAAGGTCAAAATAAATACGATATAACCCACGTGAAAGATTGGCTTATAACTATCAAGCGAGCTCTTTGATGATAATTGATTATGAATGGCTATAATGAACAACCATACAAAAAATAACCCAAAAACGGTTAAGGAGCGAAACATAGTTTGAAAACCTAGATTTCGAAAACCGATGTAAAGAAAGCTTCCCCAAATAATTAAAACCACAAGGATAGATAAGATGATCGTGCTCTGATTCACCCAATTTACGATGTCCAACGATTATATCCTTACGAGGTTCTTTTGGATTGAGTACGATTAGAAGACTCTTTCATTTCCTCTATAACCTTTGAGAGCTTTTGGTTTTGCTCCATTAGTTCCGTTATTTTATTCTGAGCTATTTTAATATCATCTGTTTTCTCTACTTGGTTGGTATAGGACTTTTTTTGCTTTTCCTTTTTGGCCATCGACATTGCTTTCCAGCAAAAGAATAAACAAACTAGTTTAAAAGCAATGAGTACGATTAAGAAAGTATTCATTTTACAGCTCCCTTCTAAGTTGTAGATCCTTTCTCTTTTTTCATTCTCTCTATCTCCTGAACCAAATTTTGATTCACTTTCTCCACTTGGTCCAATTGAGTATAAATCTTGTGTAGCTCTTTTGATTGAGATGTTATCGCTGAACCTTTCTGCCTTTCCGTTTCTTGACTAGTCCTAGGAGGACAACAGAACCCTCCTTTCTTTTTGCCCATCCCCATAAAACACAATAGGCTCAAAAGAACAAGTACACCAATGAGTACGAACGCCAGTATATCCATGGTTTGATCCCCCCTTCGCCAAAGTCAGGACATCTTTGTATTATTAATGTAACAAGAGGATGTGTTGAAACTGTGATGGATTGAAAAATTATTATCATTTAAGATGAAAAAGCAAATAGCACTAGAATCCTTTTGGTTTCTAGTGCTTACTTGAGTATTTACGTTAGAAATATCTTATATTTATATTCGAACAACATTCGTTTGTTAAAGATTTTTAACTATCATCTCTCCCCTTTCTAAAAAACAGAAAATAAATAAGAGAGACCACTACTACAGGCCCCCCTGCCCACAAGCATATTTGAAATAATGTATTAAGATATGGTCGGATCGAATCAGAGTTCCCAAACCAATTTGCCGACATGGTTAAACAGGATAAACCTATTACAACTAAAGCGATCGCCATTACCCACTCTACTGCCTTCACCGCTGTTCTCCCTCTCTTTCGTATGTTTCTGTTGAAGGAAAAGAAACTTTAAATCGTGTACCGCTCCCAACTTCACTCGCAACTTGGATACTCCCATCCTGGAGCTCGATTAAGTTTTTCACAATGGATAACCCTAATCCTGTACCCCCATAATCTCTCGACCGCGATTTTTCAACACGATAAAATCGTTCGAATATATACGGTAGCTCGTCTTTGGGTATTCCCTGACCTGTGTCTTCAATCGTTATTTTAACGTACTCAGATTTCATGGCTGCCACTGTCACTTTTACTGTTCCTTTTTCTGTATACCGGATCGCATTATCTAATAAATTGCTAAAGATTTGTTCCATTCGTAGTCCATCACCATAAACAGATTCTATTCCATCTTCAACTTGAAAAACCAAATCAACCCCTTTTTCTTTAGCTTTTAAATTGACTTTCTGTATAACGTTCTCCAACACTTCCTGTAAATCGATTGCTTCTTTGTGAAGGGACAGTTTCCCCTCTTCTATTTTTGAAAGCTCAAATAAATCTTCAATTAACCGAGTAACTCTTTTCGATTCTTTATGGATGATATCTAAATAGTGAATTCTTTCTTCTTCTGTTTGATATAACCCTTCTTTTAAAATGTTAGCATAGCCTTCTAAATACGTCATGGGTGTCCTTAATTCGTGTGAGATATTCGCGAAGAATTCTTGTCTTGTGTCTCTATATCGTTTTAGATCAACAGCTAAATCATTAATGGCCTGTGCTAAAGAACCTGATTCATCATTTGATGTAATCTTAACCCGTGTCTCTAATTCACCCTTAGCAATTTTGCGAGTCGCTTTTTCCATTTGAACTAAAGGGTCTGATAATTTTCTAGATAAGACCAAAATCATTCCTAATGCTAATAAGAAAGCCCCTGTACCTGACAGGATAAACATTTGTCTTAATTGATAAATAGAACGGTTCATATTTTCTACTGAAGATAGGACATACACGCCGCCAACAAAAGTCTCTCCCATATAAATAGGCTTACCTGAAACTAGAAATTGGTTGCCTGTCGTTGGATCTTTATATTCTCCCTGGCTCGATTCCCCTTCTAATAAGCTTTTACGTTGCTCTTCGGAAATCACATTTCCTGGCACCAACCCAGGAACGCTTGAACTCACAATTATTTGCCCATTCTCATCAACTGTAAATAATTTCACATCAGAAAATTCAGCCATTGTCTCAACCATTGGCACCATCATAATATTTTCAGAATTTGTAATAGCGTTTGCATATCTTGAGGATAACTTATCAATTTCATCTTCCACTTGGTCATAATAAAAACCAGATACGATCTCGTTTATGACAAATCCTAATGGTAACAATACAACCAAAAGCAACGAAATAATCGTTACCCCTAATTTTACTGAAATTCGATTTAATCTCATTGACTGTTAGGCTCCTTAAATTTGTAGCCAACGCCCCAAACTGTTTGGATCGGATTATAGGTAAGACCTGCTTTTCTGACTTTTTCTCGGACATTTTTGACATGAGTATCAACCGTCCTGAAGTCACCGAAATAATCAACGTCCCAAACTTGTTCTAATAATCGTTCACGACTATAGACTCGACCTGGGTGATCAATGAGCGTAAAAAATAAATCAAACTCCTTTGGTGTTAGTTCAATAAATTCATCCATGATTAATATTTCTCTTTTCTCAAGGTCCACTTTGATCCCTTGTTTCACGATTGAGGTTGACTGTTGTTCATTTAGTTTAGTTGTTTCCGTTCTTCTAAGCAGCGCCTGTACACGGGCAACTAACTCCTCTGAAGCAAAAGGTTTAACCAGATAGTCGTCTGCCCCTATATTTAGACCGTGTACTTTATCCTTTATTTCTGTTCGAGCTGTTAACATTAAAATGAGAATGTTTTGGTTTAGCCGAATCTTTTTACAAACTTCCCAGCCATCCATGCCAGGCATCATAACGTCTAATATAATTAAATCATACGAATTGTGTTCGATTTTCGATAGTGCTTCCAAACCATCTTTAGCTTCTGAAACCTCGAAGCCATCTTTGGTCAAATAAACTCGAAGTAAGTTTCTCATATTCCATTCATCGTCAACTACTAATACTTTAAACTTGTCCATTGTTTTATCCCTCTATTATTCGTTCTAATATTAATCTAACTATACAAAACAAATAGATGAAAGTGTGAAAACAAAATACTTTTTTGAGTGTTCTGTATTTGAAACACTCAAATTTTAAAAAGGAAGACGCTTAAGCCTCCCTGTCCTTTACAGTATTTCCTTAGTTTGTCCGTTATTTGGAGGGGTAACAACCATTTAACACAATTAATAAGAAGAAAAAAAGAATATAGCATCACTCACATGCTAATAAATTCAGGTTCATTTGATCGCTCACTTCTCGCCCATTTAAAAAAGATAATTGCAATGGAAGTGATAAATACTCCTTCTTGGATAAGTTTCATGACGATTCCACCAAGCCGCTGATCTTCTATTGGAGTCAAGAAACTGATTAATTGCGGGACATCTGTGTAGGCGCTGTACATGGGTGTAGAACTAAAAATAATTAACGCGCACACCGGTGTAATAAGTGCGCCACTCATAAAAATAAATCCAATCCGACTAAGATCGCGTAACCCATTAATTTCTGGAAGTGGAGATAGCAGTGACCACCACATTAAAACAGCTCCGACTAACAAAATAAAATGAACAAGGTTAAATAAGGTATGAGTAGCCATGACCGCATCGAAAACGAATGGGAAGTGGTAAATAGAAAATAATCCATTAAAAAATAAAATACTAAAGATTGGGTGGGTTAGGAATATAATAACCCTCTTCATAACAGGTTTCCGGACGATTAACTGAAAAACTTCGCTAGGAATTCCTAACATGAGCAGCGGAACAATCACCATAAATAACATAGCTTGTTGAAACATATGGACGCTAAATAAATAATGGTGTCCAATGAGATGAAGAGGACCTCCAATCGTTATAATTGCTAAAAAAAGACCCAAAAGAAAAAAGCTTTTTTGCTTAAATCTAACTGGCTTCACTCTTCCTACTAAGTAATGAAATGAACTAGTCAATAGTAGATAAAGAACGCCAATAATAGTTAGGATTCCAAGTAACGGAAAATCCCAAAGTTCGAGTAAACTATGGTTCTGAGTAACATAATCAATCATTTTCATTCCTGCCTATTCACGTAATTTAATTTGAACTAGATGATAGAGCTAAGGTTTAATACTCTCTAAATAGTCTGCTATATTCTCCTCCGTCATCCCTCCAGTAATGACATCAACGATAACTCCATCCTTATCTATTAGAAAAGTGGTAGGTAAGGGACTAACGTTATAGGCATCAAGTACGTTCCCACCTCTATCAATCACAACCGGAAAAGATAAACTACCTACTCTTTCAACAAACTTCTTAACGCTTAACTCTGATTCATCGACATTTACTGCTACAATCTCAATTCCTTGATCTTTATAAATCTGATATTGACTTTCCATATAGGGCATCTCTTTTTCACAAGGCGGACAATACGTTCCCCAAAAGTTTAAAAACACACCTTTTCCTCTTAAACTCTCCAATTCTATTTTCTCCCCATTTAAATCATTCAGGATGAAATTGGGTGCCTTATCACCGATAGAAAGCATGTTTGAGTTATTAAAAAAAGCATTATAAAATGTAAACCCAATCGCAACAAAAATGATAATGAGGATAATGGTTCGACTAAATAACCGTTTTTGTTTTTTTCCCATGACTTCATTCACCTCTTACTACTTAAAATGACCAATATGTCATTGTATCTAAAACCCCTAAAATTATCATCAAAACCCCTGCAGCCTGTTGGATTACCTTACTTACCTTGCGACTTTTCTTCATCAGAGATCCATTTAAACCAAAATACCAAATTAAAAAGATAGCTAAGATAAATGGGATCGCCGTTCCAATGGCAAAAATACTAGGAAGAACGAATCCATAACTTGTTGATACGGCCATCGGCATAAGTAACATAAAAAAAAGAAGAAACATAGTTGGACAGAATCCTAATGAAAAACTACTTCCTAAAAGGAATGCTCCCCATTTCCTATTACCAACAGGTTGGTCTGTTTTTTTCATGAAATCAATGGTCCATGAAAATTTAATAACCCCCAATAAATAAATGCCAATAAAAACTAAAAGAGGACCAAGTAATTTACGTACCCATGGCAAATAGCCGGTTAACTCTCTCTGAAATTCTGATCCGAGTAACCACACAATAAAACCTAATCCTGAAAATACAAACATTTTCCCTAACAGATAGAAAATGACCTCACCCAAAGGAATATTATTTTGAAAGGATCGATTTCCATAGAGGGTAATGGCACTAATATTCCCCGTAAATTGACAAGGGGCTGCAGCGCCAAGGATTCCCAGTATCAAAGCAGATAAAATCGGAATGTGTTCTGTCCCATAGGACAAGTTGGCTAATGGTTCATACAAAAGTTGACTTATCGAATTAAAAAAATCGTACACCTTGACTCACTTCCCTAGCTATTTCAATCTTGTATGCTAAAGAATAGCACGTAAATGTGTGCTATTTGTGAAGACCATTCTTTTTTATGAGAAGTTTTAACCTTGAATAGATTAAAAGTATCCTACTTCTCCCTAAAGAGTCTTCAACCGCCTTCCGTACATGTCTTTTCGGAACAATTTACAATATCGTTTAATTTCACTAGCAACTGGTTAAGATTTTTTCATATACCACTTTTTTGAATGGTTCTATCCTCTACAGTAGTGATATGATAACTTTTAAAAGTAATTTTAGTCTTGGGCCACACATTTACTATACTAGAAACTGGCATGTTTGCAGTTATAACCATTTTGCTACTCCCTTTCAAAAAGACTTAAACAATAAAGAGGAAGGACCACCTTCCTCTTTTTGTACTCTATAACAACCTTAAAGGTCAGCTTCCTTATCTTCCTCTTCATAAGAAGACATGAACTCACTACAATTTCCCATCATTTCTTGTCCTTCCGGTGAATTCATTGCTTCCATCATGTTCATCATGCCATTCCCATTCATCATATTCATCATGCCACCATTATTTTCATTCGCTTCTGATGTCGGTGAAAAACCCAATGTACCGACAACAAACAATGTAGATAACGCAAATGAAAAGATTAACATTGTTGATTTCTTTTGCATCTTTAACACTCCTTTTTTATAATAATTTCACTAACAAGTATAGACTTCATATTTGTTGAAATTGTGAAGTTCTGAGAGATAGCATTAGATTAATTTAATTTTTTCAAATATGATTGCTTCTGTTCAAATTCTTCCTCAGATAACTCTCCTCGTGCAAAGCGTTCTTTTAAAATTTGCAAAGATTGATCTTGTTCGGGAGAGGGGGTTCTGTATTTATTTAATAGATTTGTAATCAATAACAAAATACCATAGATTATAAAACCAAAAATGACAACTAGAAAAATCATATACATAATCATTCCAAAGTTCATCATATAAAACACCTCCTATTCCCTTCACTATAAAGGATATAATATAAATGTGATGAAACTATGATGTTAAAAAATTGTGTATGAAAACTAGACAAAAACTGATGATTCCTTCGTCGACAAATTCGTCACTTTTCCTTAAAGAGACGTCCTTTCTTTAATCGTTTTCAAAAAAACGCTTTAAATTTTCTAAGCCTTAACAGATACCGAGCTAAAAGCCATCGCTGCCCCGGCAATCATAGGATTTAACAGAATCCCAAATAACGGATAAAGTAAACCAGCAGCAACTGGAATATTGAAGGAACTAACATTTTAGGGGAATTCAAAATGAAATTGGTAAAATTGAACAGTTTGTACACTTAAGTGAATTTAATAGCGTGAAGGAGTTTAACAAGTCGGTGGCTGCTGCATTAGAGGTTCATGGTCATCATTATAAGGGGAACGGGTTTTACCCATTTGACTCGTTTTAGCGGAAGGTAAATCGATGTTGCCAATGCTCCTATTTGTAAACTCGTACAAGCATGCCAACACAAAAAAGGAGGCATCTCCCGTTCTACATTTGAACGAATATTGTGTAGGCAAGATCTTTAGGAATTCTATCAAACTATCGCACGAAAAGGGCCAAAGGTGGATATTCTCACAGCGTCTATGTTTTTCGAGGCTTTGACACAAGTAAGCCCGAAAAATTGAATGAACAAGAAAACCACCAAAAGCCTGACCACTCCTCGGCTGAGCCGCTAAAAAATCAGCCGGAAACTAATTTAATTAAAACTAAAACATTAAATAATAAAAAACTACGTAAAGAAACCGTTAGATACGGTTAATCTCCATGAACTAGATGAAACGTTCTTCCCTACTTATATTCCCACTACATTTGTTAAAGCAGTTAAACCTTTCTTTAATCGCACAGAGTACTAATATGGAACGGTTTATAAGATGTTAGGTAAGTACTCGCTTTAAAAGTCTGATGAAATTAAAAATCCCCAAGCAAAAGGCTTGGGAGTGGGCAAACACAAGAAAAGGATACTTGCACATATCTAACAGCTTCATTCTACACACAACTATTCCAAATAAACTTCTTGAACGAGTTGGGTTGCTTAACCTAACCCGACTATATTCCTCAATATATTCTAAACACACTTAACTTATTGAACCGCCATATACGGACCCGTACGTACGGTGGTGTGAGAGGTCGGGGGTTAATCACCCCCTCCTACTCGATTGATCGATAATGCAATTCAGACTACAATCGATTATCAGACACCCAATGGATTCAAGAAAATGTATCATCAAACAGCAGCAGAGGATTTACTTTATTCGTGTGGAGTTTCAGCCGAGTATGACAATGTTCTGTCATAGAGTTGTAGGCTTATACAGTAGTCTGTATTTAAAACAAATTAATAGGATTATAAATTCAAAAGAAATGAATGAACTTTAGAGGTTTATTGAGAAAATAGCAGATTTAACAGGTTTTGACCTTTCTGATACTGAAGTTAGACTAATTTTGACAATCCCACAACGTTTGGAGTACTTAATGAATAAGGAAGCAAAAGTAAACGGGAAATGACTATGTAATAAATGGTCATCTTTTTGAGAAGTTTTTTTAAAATCCAAGGGAAAGTGAGGATCGCCACAGCTATAACGTAAGGTATTGTATCGTTTTATTGGTTCCAAAATACAAATTATCCCTAAAAATAATCTTGAATGTATAGATATATCAACACTTTTGTTTGTAAGAGACAAAATCCCCACTATAATTAGAGGATAATTTGTGGCTTAGCAACCTAGTTATAATCGGTTAAGTTTATTAAAATGAAAACATAATATTTTTAATTTTTTAACTGTTCGTCATACATCGTACAAGGAGGAATCATTCATTGAAAAAAGAAGAAATTGTATTAATAGATGGAGCTAGAACCGCTTTTACGGAATTCGGAGGATCTTTCCGAGATGTATCTGCGATTGATCTTAGTGTTCATGCAACAAAAGAAGCCTTAACTCGTTCAGGAGTTGAGGCAGGAGAAATTGACAATGTCGTCATTGGGAATTCATTCAATCTAGTTCAGATGCAATCTACATGGGGCGTCATGTAGGATTGAAATCGGGTATTTCTGAACATGTTCCTGGGTTAACAGTTAATCGTCTTTGTGGATCAGGGTTGCAGGCAATCGTAAATGCTGCTCAATCTATTATGGTTGGTGATTCAAAGTTGGCAGTAGCAGGTGGTACAGAAAATATGAGCCAGGTCCCCCATTTGAATGCTGAAATAGCTTCCTGCAAGTTCTCATGAACGTGTGTAGACACTCCACTTTTCTTAAGTGCAAGTTCAACACGTTTAGACAGCAATAATATCACCTTTATTTAAGCCATTTTCTTTTAATCCACTCGCAATTCGTGAAATTTCTTCGTCCAGTTGATATATATGATGTAACAGTCCCGTCTTCACTTTCCCAAATCAATGCCTCTTGTGATGCTGTATGGCTATTTTGGGCCCATTTCTCCACTGAGTTGTAAGTAGCATTTAACTCACCGCCAACATACCAAGATGGCCACTGGATTCCTTTTGATAAATCGTTTTCTCATAATCTTTATACCAATGGATTCTCTGCGTCCCCAAAACCACGCGACGTCTGTTGAAGCCTTCATAAAGCTCTCATAATGATCAAAGCCAAGCTTCTTCATCCATTGGACTCGGGTACCATACAGCTTTATTTGACATTCTCTGATTCCTCCCTCGCTAGTAACAAATCTAATTTGACGATCTCCTAAGCAGAATTGCTCTTAATGAAAAGTATGTAGCCAGCAATAATTGCTGGCTCATACTTGATTTAGAATTTTAAACTGGGTAGACTGGATGCTTGCGTTCAGAGAATACTACATATTTAGACATATAAGCTGGGATACGTTTTGAGAGTTCAGCTCGCAATGAATTACCCGGTACGATTCCATCGATAACCATCTCAGATACCAAACGATAAATATCGATGTTTTCCTTATATTCTTCACGTTTTTCTTCAATAAACGCGGCTCTTTCTTCTTCAGGGAGTTCAGCTATTTTTTTAGCGTAAACGGCATTAACAGCGGCCTCTGGTCCCATTACAGCTATTTGCGCACTAGGTAATGCTAAGCAGCAATCCGGTTCAAATGCTGGACCAGCCATGGCATAAAGACCTGCTCCATAGGCTTTACGGACAATAATTGAAATCTTTGGAACACTTGCCTCAGCCATGGCAGAGATCATTTTCGCTCCATGTCGAATGATTCCAGCTCGCTCAACTTTAGAACCAATCATAAAGCCTGGAATATCAGCTAAGAATACTAGAGGAATATGGTATGCGTCGCATAATGAAATAAATTTCGCCGCTTTATCAGCTGAATCATGAAATAATACCCCGCCTTTCATTCTTGGCTGATTTGCTATAATACCAATTGTTTGACCATTGAGTCTGGCGAAACCTGTAATCAATTCAGGGGCGAATAGTTTTTTAATCTCAAAAAATGAATCTTCATCTATTACACGCTCAATTAAATCATGCATATTAAAAGGGGCATTTTGATTTTCTGGGATAACTTCTTCAATAGATTTTTCTAACGTTTTAGGCTCGATTGCTTCTTGAACCGGGGTCTTCCCTTTATAATTAGCAGGGAAGTAAGTCAAATAATTCCGCGCTAGTTCTATAGCCTCTTGTTCTGTTTTAGCGAGAATATCACCACACCCTGAGACGGAGCAATGCATACGAGCACCACCCATTTCTTCTAATGTTACTTTCTCACCAATTACCATTTCAGCCATCCTTGGAGAACCGAGATACATAGATGCGTTTCCATCAACCATAATAACCGTATCACAAAAAGCAGGTATATAAGCTCCGCCAGCAGCAGATGGTCCAAATAACAAACATACTTGTGGAATTCTTCCTGAAAGCTTTACTTGGTTATAAAAGATACGTCCCGCTCCACGTCTTCCAGGAAACATTTCCACTTGATCTGTAATTCTTGCTCCTGCTGAATCTACTAAATAAAGCATAGGTACATTTAATTTTTCAGCGGTTTCTTGAATGCGGATAATTTTTTCAACCGTACGCGCTCCCCATGACCCAGCTTTAATAGTCGAATCATTCGCCATCACACAAACAGTTTGACCATTAATTTTACCAACTCCTGTCACAACGCCATCTGCAGGAAGATTCTCTGCCATACAGTTAGCCAACATTCCATCCTCAAATTCCATACCTTCATCAAATAAAAGTTCTAATCGTTCTCGGACAAATAGCTTTCCTTTTTCAGCATTGCTTGCGTGATATTTGGGTGCCCCCCCTTTTTCGATCTGTTCTATTTTATCTTTCAATTCATTTCCTGACGGCATCGCTTTTGCCTCCTTCTGTTGATGATTTATATCCGTTGTCATATGTATCACTCCCCCTTATATAACGGTAAACGTTTTTCTTTAAACGCTTGTAACCCTTCCCTACGGTCTTTAGTGGGTATCGTTATTTCGTATGCATTTTGTTCAATCGCTAGACCCGTATTTAAATCAACTTCTATTCCCTTATCAATGGCGATTTTTGATTGCCTTAACGCAACTGGGCCATTCTTGGAAATCAGCTTAGCTATTTCATTCGACTTTTCGATCACTTCTTCTGTTGGAACAGCATATTCTACTAAACCAATCTTTTCAGCTTCATATGCATCAATACGCTTAGCCGTAAAAATCATTTCTTTCGCTCTACCTTTGCCAATTAATCTAGGCAAACGTTGTGTTCCACCTGCTCCTGGAATGATGGCAAGTGATGTTTCTGTTAGACCTAACTTACTTCTTTCCGCTGCAACGCGAATGTCACAAGCTAATGCAAGCTCAAGGCCACCTCCTAAAGCACTTCCATTTAAAGCGCAAATTACAGGCTGAGGTAAGGATTCTACATCATTGATATTCGAGCGAATTAAAGAGACCGTCTTACGTACTTGATCAAGATCCATCTCGCTTCGTTCCTTTAGATCTGCTCCCGCACAAAAGACCTTCTCTCCTGCAGCAGTAATGATGACACATCGCACAGACGGATCAAACTTTATTTCGTGAAGGACTTCATGTAATTCATACAGCATTTGTAAGGATAACGCATTAGCTGCTTCTGGACGATTTAACGTCACTGTAGCAATTCCTTCCTCACTTTTTGAATAAAGAACTTGATTGGTCAAGTAACCAACCTCCTCACAAAGGAATTTAAGAGAATACTATGTTGAGCAGCTTTTTGCTGCTAAGGTTTGCAAGTTATGACTAGTAAGAGGTCGCCCAATCTTTTCTTCAATAAACTTGGCAGCTAAGAGGATCCTATCCTGATTAACTCCTGTTTGAATGCCCATACCATCAAGCATATACAGTAAATCATCTGTTGCTAGATTCCCTGATGCCCCTGGCGCATATGGGCATCCTCCTAACCCACCGATTGAGCTATCAAAAGTCGATATCCCCATATCAAGTGACGCCACTACATTAGCCAATGCTGTTCCTCTCGTATCATGAAAGTGCATCGCTAATTTATTGGCTGGAAACCTCTTGAGCAATACTGTTAAAACAGCTTGAACTTGAATGGGGTTGGCCACTCCAATCGTATCTCCGAGTGATAATTCATCAATACCCATTTCAAAAAGGGTTTCTGCTATTCTCACAACATTCTTAACATCAACAACCTTTTCATACGGACAACCAAACACAGTTGAAATATATCCTCTCGTTGTTTTTCCAGACTTTATTGCTTCTTCAATCACATTCCTTAAAACAGGAAGCGTTTCTTCAATGGTCTTATTAATATTCTTTTTGTTGTGTGTTTCACTTGCAGACATGAAGACTGATACTTCATCAACCTTCGCTTCGAGCGCTCGCACTAACCCTTTTTGGTTAGGTACTAATGCAGAGTAGGTCACACCGTCATTACGATTTATTCCGTTTGCCACTTCTAAAGCATCTGATAACACTGGAATCCATTTAGGATTTACAAAGGAACTAATTTCAATATAATTTAGTCCAGTTTTCGATAATTGATTGATCCAACTAATTTTATCTTCTGTCGAGATAAAACATTGCTCATTTTGGAGACCATCACGTGGACCCACTTCCTTTATGGTTGCTTGAATCGGAAAATTCATCTGACATCCCTCCTGCCTTTTTAGAATCTATCACCGTATAGAGGCGTTCTCTATTCTAATTCAAGGAGCACTTCCCCTTCATCTACAAAGTCACCTTCTTGTTTCTTTAATTCCGTCACCGTTCCGCTTGTTTCAGCTACTATCGGAATCTCCATTTTCATTGATTCTAAGATGACCACTTCTTGACCTTCCTCCACTCGATCTCCTTCTTTTACGAGCACTTTCCATAAATTACCTGCCATATTTGTAATAACTTGACCCATTTTAAAACTCCTCCTCTATTCTTTATAGTTATTTCACTGATTTCTTTTGTAAGTAATTGGCTACGAAACTTGTAGTTGCTTCTCCTTTTTTAAATACTTCATGACCGATTACTTCTTTTAGCATAGGAATATTCGTTTTAATTCCTTCAATTTTATATTCATTTAATGCCAATAACATATATTCAATTGCTTCTTCACGGTCTTGCCCGGTAACAATTAATTTTGAAATCATTGGATCATAGTATGGTGTAACAACTGAGCCACCGCTCACTGCACATTCATTCCTAACAAAAGGCTTCTCTGATAATTGAAAAGCTGTAATTTTTCCAGGTGATGGAAAGAATGTTTTTGGATCTTCTGCGTAGATACGTACTTCAATTGCATGACCTTCTCGTTTTACCTCTTTTTGAGTGAGTTGCAAGCTTTCTCCAGCAGCAATCTTAAGTTGTTCTTCCACCAAATCAATTCCTGTAATTTCTTCTGTTACCGGATGTTCTACTTGTAATCTAGTGTTCATTTCTAGAAAATAAAAATTCTTTTGTTCATCAACAAGAAATTCAATTGTACCTGCATTAGAATACTCTAATGACTTAGCAGCTTTTACTGCTGCTTCACCCATTTTGGTCCGAGTCTCTTCATCTAAAAATGAAGAAGGTGCTTCTTCGACCACTTTTTGATGACGTCGTTGAACAGAGCAATCTCGCTCCCATAAATAAATGGTATTACCATAATTGTCAGCTAATAGTTGAATTTCAATATGCCGAGGATTTTCTACGTACTTCTCTATATACATAGCTCCATCACCAAAGAAATCGGTAGCCCGTCTTTGATTGCCTTCGTAGGCTTTCCGTAGTTCCTCTTCGTCGTTCACAATTTGCATCCCTATTCCACCACCACCAGCTGAAGCCTTTAACATAACAGGAAATTTTATCTCTTTAGTCACTTCAACTGCTTCTTCCACATCAGTTAGCGACCTGGAAATCCCTGGAACAATCGGTACGCCCGCTTCCGCCATTGCTTTCCTAGATTCAATCTTACTTCCCATTCGAGCTATCACCTCAGGTTTAGGCCCGATAAACGTGATTCCAACTTCTTCACACCGAGTTGCAAAAGTTGTGTTTTCTGATAATAATCCATAACCTGGATGAATAGCATCTACTCCCGTTTCTTGAGCAACTTTTAAGATTTTATCAATGTTTAGATAACTCTCATTTACACGAGGCTTTCCAACTAAGTACGATTCACTTGCCATTTTTACATGTTGCGATTCAGCATCAGCTTCTGAATAAATAGCAACAGTTGAAATACCCATTTTTTCACATGTACGAATGATACGAGCGGCAATTTCACCCCGGTTAGCAATTAGAACTTTTTTAAACAACAACCTCACCTCTTTAAATTTTTATTTATTTCTAAGACTAAGAATGAAAGATGTTATATAGAAAGTTGCTAGAAATAAGTTCCAAGGGTTTAGGAAACCCTTGGTTTTTTTAACTTTGATTGCGCCTACATTCACTTTAAGACTGAGATGTTTTTGACAAGTCAAATTGCTGAATAGCTACTTCTTTTAACTTGAATTTCTGGATTTTTCCCGAGGCAGTCATCGGATACGCATGGACGAACTCAATATAGCGCGGAATTTTAAATCGGGAAATTTTTCCGTTGCAATAATTGTAGATTTCTTTAGCAGTTGCCGTTTCTCCTTCTTTTAATATGATCCAAGCTGAAATTTCTTCACCATACTTCTCATCTGGCACTCCCACAACCTGAACATCTAGCACTTTAGGATGTTGATACAAGAACTCCTCAATTTCTCTCGGATAAACATTTTCCCCACCACGAATAATCATATCTTTTAAACGACCTGTAATTCTGCAATATCCGTTTTCATCCATAACAGCAAGGTCACCTGTATGTAGCCAACCATCTTGTGTTAAAATGGAAGCAGTGGCTTCTGGATTTTTATAGTATCCTTTCATAACATGATAGCCTCTTGTACATAATTCACCTTGAGTGCCTCTTGGGACTTCATCATTTGTTCCTGGTTCAACAATTTTAGCTTCTACATTTGGTAATGCACGTCCTACGGTTTCAACTCTTATTTCAAGTGGATCATCCACTCTAGTTTGTGTAATAACTGGGGATGATTCGGTTTGTCCATATGCTATTGTAATCTCACTAGCTCCCATACGTTGAACAACTGCTTTCATCACCTCAATCGGGCAATTCGAACCCGCCATGATTCCTGTTCTTAAAGAGGATAAGTCATACTGATCAAACTCCGGATCATTCAGTTCTGCAATAAACATCGTTGGTACACCATGTAACGCAGTACATTTCTCATTTTGAACTGCTTTTAGAACTTCTTGTGAATCAAATTCTTGTACAGGAACAATCGTTGCACCAACTGTTACGCATGCCATCGTACCTAGAACACATCCAAAACAATGGAAGAACGGCACTGGAATACACAAGCGGTCTACTGAGGTTAAGTTCATACACTCTGCAATATTGACACCGTTATTCGTCAAGTTTTTATGCGTAAGCATAACACCTTTTGGGAAACCTGTTGTACCTGAAGTATATTGCATATTAATGACATCATCTGGTTCTAGACTGTTCATTCGCACTTGAAGCTCTTCATCATTTAAAGATTCAGCCATTTTTAAAAGATCTGACCAAATGAACATTCCCGGATGTCTTTCTTCCCCAAGAAAAATAATATTTTTCAAGTATGGAAGCTTCTTAGATTGCAATTGTCCTGGCTCGCAGGACTTTAATTCCGGTACAACCTCGTAAAGCATATCAATATAAGATGCATCACGGAATGAATCCATTAAAATTAAAGTTGTAGCATCTGACTGTTTTAACAAATACTCTAATTCAGATGTTCGGTAATTTGTATTTACCGTTACTAATACCGCTCCCATTTTCCCAGTCGCAAATTGAGTTGTTAACCATTCCGGACGATTTGTTGACCATATCGCTACATGTTCACCACGGTCAATGCCAAGTCTCATAAATCCTTTCGCAACGGTTTTACAAAGATCATCAAATTGTTGGTACGTATAACGTAACCCTCGATCTGGATAAACGACTGCCTCATGGTCAGGTTGTTGCTTAGCTACCTGCTCCAATAAGTTACCAACTGTAATATTTAACATTTCAGCCAATCAAGATTCCTCCTTTATAGAAGTATTTAAAAGCAACTAAATGAGTTTAACCCTTGACCTTTACTTTGTTTCTTTCTACACATCCTAGCTGACGGGCAATAACTAATCTTTGGATTTCAGACGTCCCTTCACCAATTTCCATTAGCTTCGCATCACGTAACATTCGTTCAACACCATATTCTTTCATATAGCCATATCCACCATGAATTTGAATCGATTGGTTACAAACTCGCGTAGCCATTTCAGATGCAAAAAGTTTTGCGTACGCACCTTCTTTCGTGAAATTCTTACCTTGGTCTTTTAACCATGCTGCTTTCAATACCATATTACGAGCTAACTCGATTTCCATCGCCATATCTGCTAACTTAAATTGGATTGCCTGAAAATTTGAGATAGGCTGACCAAATTGCTTACGCTCCTTTGAGTACTTAAGTGCTGCATCAAAAGCTCCCTGAGCGATACCTACTGCTAATGCTGCAATAGAAATTCTACCTCCGTCTAGTGTATATAAAAATTGCTTAAATCCCTTTTGAGGATCGCCTAATAGATTTTCCCTCGGTACTCGAACATTTTCTAAAACAAGTTCCGATGTATTAGAACCACGAACGCCCATTTTGTCATAATTACTTGTAATCGTAAATCCAGGTGTTCCAGTTGGAACGATTAATGCGGAAATGATATTTTTTCCTTTTTCATCCTTCCCAGTGACGGCGGTTACAATTACAGTCTTAGCAAAGCCCGCATTGGTAATCCAACATTTTTCCCCGTTGATTACATATTCATCACCATCTAGAAAGGCTTTCGTTTGCGTTCCACCAGCATCGGATCCGGCATTTGGTTCTGTTAAACCAAACGAACCTAAAGCCTCACCAGATGCTAGTGGAACTAGATATTTTTGCTTCTGTTCCTCTGAACCAAAGTAATAGAGTGGGCTTGCTCCTAAAGAGACTGCAGCTGCATAACTTAAACCTGTGCTTCCACATGCTCTCCCAATTTCTTCAACTGCTAATGCATAAGAGATTGTGTCACCACCTGAACCACCATACTCCTCAGAAAAAGGAATTCCTAAAAGACCTAATTGCCCCATCTTTTTAAATGTTTCAATCGGAAATTCAGCTGTTTTATCTACATGTTCTGCATTTGGTGCTACTTCATTTTGAGCAAAGTCCCTTACCATTTCTCTGATCATCGTTTGTTCCTTCGTTAGTTCAAAATTCATAAAAACAGCCCCTTAAACAAATTGTTATAATAGTAATCACTGTTATTCCTAACTAAACTGAGCGGTTGTTCAGAAGCTAGGGATAAGTATTTATACAAAGATTAGTAGTTTATTTAAATAAACTTACTTACATCCAGCGTTTTTTGCGTTTATACGATTTAATATTTCGATAATTCTTTTCTCCCTTATTACTCATTCCTAGATAGAATTCTCTTACATTCTCATTGGATAAAAGTGATTCTACAGGCCCCTCCATTACTATGCGACCATTTTCCATAATATAGCCAAAATCTGCAATCGAAAGTGCTACATTAGCATTCTGCTCTACCACTAGGATAGAAGTTCCTTCCTCTTTATTAATCTCTTTAACATTTTGAAAAATTTCTTTTACAAGTAGTGGAGCAATACCTAAAGAAGGCTCATCAAGTAATAGTAGCTTTGGTTTCGCCATAATGCCTCGGCCGATTGCTAGCATTTGCTGTTCCCCACCTGATAAAAGTCCTGCCGTTCTACTTCTTAATGCCTTTAATTTCGGAAAATAGTGATAGACTCTTTCTTTTTGCACTTAACGAAAAAGACAAACACCTAACTATAAAAAGGAAGAATTATTCATTTAGTAGACTGATAAACCTTTTGTTCTTCTTTTGACTAAGCGAGAGAATAAGAATAATGATTGGCAGGCTGTGAGAATCATTATTATTTAATGAATGAGAAGAAGAGTGGTGTGATCGATAGAAAAAAAAGGGAATTTATTGAAATAATAATCTTTCTCGATAGATATTCTACCACTTAATATATGACAAAACGTGGTTGCTATGACCATTAATGTTGATTTAGCTAATCTTTTATTTACATACCAGTTACAATTACAATTACAATTACATTCTATGTCATTTTTAATATCCCTTTATTTTTTCCTGTTGTAGCCACCGTGATAATTAATTTTTCCATAATAATCCTACCTTTTATTATTTTCAAGTCATATATTATGTCTTCTCTTAACATATTAACTTCCTCATTTTGAGGACAGTTTATCCCTGACTGCTCAGCTTATACTTTTTCGACAATCGTTGCCACACCTTGCCCACCGCCAATACAAAGTGTCGCCAGTCCTAACTGGCTATTGCCCCGCTGCATTTCATGCAACAGTGTTACGAGCACACGCGCCCCGCTGGCTCCGATTGGATGTCCAAGGGCGATGGCGCCACCGTTAACATTTAGTTTCTGCTTATCTAAACCTAAGTCTTTTTGCACGGCAAGTGCTTGAGCAGCAAAGGCTTCATTCGCTTCAATTAAATCAATATCTTCTATTAAGATACCTGCTTTCTCTAACGCTCGTTTTGTAGCTGGAACAGGGCCAATTCCCATGATGCTTGGGTCGACGCCGCTACTTGCATTGCTGCGAATACGAGCAAATGGTTTGATTCCAAGAGAATTCGCTTTCGTCTCACTCATGACGATCATTGCCGCAGCACCATCATTTAGCCCAGAAGCATTGCCAGCCGTTACGCTTCCAGCATTACGCTTAAAAGCTGGACGGAGCTTAGCAAGTCCTTCGACCGTTGTATTAGCACGAATATGCTCATCTTCTGCTATTATGAGCGGTTCACCTTTTCGTTGCGGTATGGCAACAGGCACAATCTCTTCTTGAAAACGTCCTTGTGCTTGAGCTTCTCCTGCTTTTTGATGGCTTTCAACAGCAAAAGCATCTAATTCTTCACGAGATAATTCATATTTTTCCACTATATTTTCAGCTGTTGTACCCATATGAATGTCATGAATTCCACAAGTCAATCCGTCATGAACCAGGCTATCAACAAGCTTGTGATCCCCCATCCGCATTCCTTGTCTTGCTGTCATACTCAAATACGGTGCCTGACTCATGCTCTCCATTCCACCGGCTAAGACCACTTCCGCTTCTCCTGCTAAAATCGCCTGTGCGGCTAGGTGAATTGCTTTTAAACCAGAACCACATACCTTGTTAATCGTCATTGCTGGCACCGATTTAGGAATACCAGCCTTGATCGCAGCCAGTCTAGCAGGGTTTTGGCCGAGGCCTGCCTGTAGGACATTGCCCATAATGACTTCATCAATCTCCTCAACGGGAAGATTGGCGCGAGTAATTGTTTCCTTTAGCACAATTGAACCAAGTTCAACGGCCGACATATCCTTTAATGAACCAAGAAAGGTCCCAATCGGGGTCCGTACAGGTTGAATGAGAACGATATTTTCGGCCATTATCTTGTCACTCCTTCATTAAGCAAGTGATCGGCTACTGTAAAAGAGGCTTCTGTGCAGGCACGGATATCGTCGATCGTTTCCTCTCCGATGATTTCTATGAGGACCATCCCCTTTTTTGTAAAATCAAATACCGCGCGGTCGGTAATGAGGCGATTGACTACTTGCATTCCGGTAAGAGGTAATGTACATTCTTTTCGCACTTTTGTTTCACCGTGCTTATTGACGTGATCCATAATAATAACGACTTTTCTGGCTCCTTGCACCAAGTCCATCGCGCCCCCCATGCCTTTGACCATTTTTCCAGGAATCATCCAATTTGCTAAATCTCCATGTTCGGACACTTCCATTCCGCCGAGAATGGCGAGGTCAATATGTCCACCGCGGATCATCGCAAACGACTCCGCATTGTCAAAGAATGATGCACCTGGACGAGCGGTAACCGTCTCTTTTCCGGCATTAATTAAATCTGGATCTTCCTCTCCTTCATACGGATAAGGTCCAATACCAAGCAAGCCATTTTCTGAATGAAGGAAAACATTTATCGTATCTGGTATTTCATTCGCTAACAAAGTCGGCATGCCAATCCCTAAGTTTACGTTCATGCCATCCTCAATTTCCTTGGCAGCTCGTTTAATAATTCGTTGACGAGAAGTTAACATTGTAATTCCTCCTAGTTTGGCTGCTTCTCACGCAGCGTTCTTTTTTCGATTCGTTTTTCATATGAGGCCTCTTCAACAATATGCTGAACATAAATGCTTGGCGTGTGAATAAAATCAGGATCTAAATCGCTAACACTTACAAGTTCTTCTACTTCAGCAATCGTGACTTTCCCAGCAGCTGCGGCTAATGGATTAAAATTCCGTGCTGTTTTTCGATAGATTAAGTTTCCGTATAGGTCACCTTTCCAAGCCTTAACAAAGGACACGTCTCCTTTAATTGCTTTTTCTAAGACATACATCTTTCCATCAAACTCTTTTGTCTCTTTTCCTTCAGCAATTTTCGTACCTACGCCAGTGGGGGTATAGAATCCTGGAATACCCGCCCCTCCGGCACGAATTCGCTCTGCTAATGTTCCCTGAGGTACAAGTTCTACTTCAAGCTCACCATTCAAATACTGTTTCTCAAACAATTTATTTTCACCAACATAAGAGGCAAGAATTTTCTTAATTTGACGGTTTTCCAGCAACAACCCTAAGCCCCAATCATCGACACCACAGTTGTTACTGACAATCGTTAAATCTTTAACGCCTCTCGCTGCTAGAGCTAAAATCGCTTTCTCTGGTATTCCACAAAGACCAAATCCTCCTACAATTAGCGTATCTCCATCCTTGACGATATTAATTATTTCTTCCAGCGAATTTGCACGTTTCGTACTCATACTTCACACTCCTTCATCGGCTTCATCTGAAAACGTATACATGAAAACGTTTTCTTTAAATCCACTTTACTAAATACACCATCATTAGTAAAATGAATAAATGTTATAACTTTATTCCAAGAAGGAATAAATATCAATTAGTAAAATGGGGTGTGAATTATCGATATTAAGCACATTCGTTGTTTTTTAGAAGTTTGTAAAGAACTAAGCTTTTCACGTGCGAGCTCAAATCTTCATCTATCCCAACCTGCACTGAGCAAGATTATTCAAGCGATGGAGGACGAGCTCGGGATTCCATTATTTAACCGTTCAACACGTCACTTGCACATTACCGATGAAGGCAAGGCGATCATACCTTACGCTAAAAGACTTTTGCGCCAGATGGAAGACCTTCTCCAAGTAGCATCAGAACAACAGCATTCGCATTCAGGCAATATCCGCTTCGGGTTACCTCCTGTGATTGGGTCTAGTTTTTTTCCTAGTATCATTACTGCCTTTAAAAAGCAGTATCCACGTATAAAGCTGACCATTGTTGAAGAAGGATCGCGGATTGTCGAGCAAACACTGCTTGATGGCCAGATTGATCTCGGGATTACCATCCTTCCTCTCGATACAGAACAATTCGATGTCATCCCGATCATTGAACGGAAATTAAAGCTCGTCTTACCAATTAACCATCCTCTTGCCAATAATGCGACCGTTTCTTTAAAACAATTGCAGGGTGAAGAATTTCTCATGTTCAGTCAAGGCTTTTCCCTTTATGATCGGGTTAGAGACGCCTGTATCAAGGCTGGATTTGAACCAATCATCATTCTGGAAAGCAGCCAATGGGATTTCATGATGGAGATGGTTGCATCCGGTAATGGAATTTGCATCCTTCCTGAAACCATTTGTGAGCATGCTGATCTCACAAGGTGTGCTGTTGTTCACGTAACAGACCCTGAAATTGAATGGAATCTAGCAATTATACGCCGAAAAAATAGCTATGTGTCTTCGGCCATGCTCACATGGATTGACTTTATTACTTGCTCCTTTCAAGAGCATTCCTAAACTCCTGTATCATAAAAAAAGTGATGCCTCACCTGTCATGTAGACTGTTGAGATATCACCTTATCACTCAGGAACGAGCTAATTTGTTCTAGATTGTTCATCTATTTATTAATAATAACTACTGTTTATATACCACCTGTAACACCGATTCCTTCACCAGTGATTGCTGCTGCACCGTTTGAAGCTAAGAAAACGGTTGTTGCGCCAATTTCTGAAGGCTCAAGTAAACGTTTCATCCATCGTTTACCCAAAATGTGATGATTAAGAGCTTCTTCTACTGTTGTTCTATCCTGTTCTGCTAGTTTTGGTTATTGTTGTTCTATTAATTCTGTACGTACTGGACCAGGCATAATGTATGACAAGTAATTCCATATTGTGCTGTTTCTAATGCTATTACTTGAGTGAAACCTACTTGGCCAAATTTAGCTGCGACATAAGCCATTAATAAGCATCAGGAATTCTACCATGGGCTAATGAATTATTGATAATTCGTAGAAGTATCACCTTATTGAGAAGACAATCAGAAAACATCAATTAGAGGGTAAAGTATCCCACCTATGTAAATTAGCTAAAGTAAGTAGAAGTGGATATTACGCCTGGTTACAGGCGTCAAAAATCCGTTTAAATCGCGAAAAATCGGATGAATTAGAGGTTGAACTTATAAAATCCATTACAAAAAGAAAGAAAAGTAGGCGCTCTACCAATCAAAATGATTTTAGAAAAATTTATAGTAGCTACAAGTCTCTTTCATTCAGAGGCAATTCTTCTTTCTGATCAAGGATTTCATTATACACATCCAATGTTTCAAGAGAAGGTGAAAAAATTAAGAATACGCCAATCTATGTCTAGGAAGGAAAATTGTTGGGATAACTCGCCAATGGAATCGTTCTTTGGTCATTTCAAAGATATCGTCAACTACAAAGACTGCAAAAGCCTTATACAAATAAAACATGAAGTAAGTGAGTACATTGAGGAATATAACAACTATCGTTACCAATGGGGATTAAAGAAAATGACCCCGGCCCAATACCTAGGTCATTTACTAGCTGTGTAGGTCCCTTTTTCTGTCCATTTTATGGGGTACAGTTTAAGGAGTATAATTACTACCTTTTTTATTAAATGGCTAAAAAAGGTATTCATCCTTGCACGCCTCCCTTTTGCTGCCATTTTTTCCGTAGAAGAACAATCACTAATAAGAGAATAGGCAGTATTGCGTTCATAAAAAGTAAGTAAAAGACACTTGAAGTTCCGAGAAAATGCTTAAATTCAATTAGATTAGTGACTGACCATTCGGCAAACAAAACTATAAGAAAACCAAGTGGTAGAACAAGCGATTTATACTCTGAAAGCTGTAACCATTGAGCCGTTCCAAGAGCTAGGACATAATAAAAAACAGATATTTTGATAAATGCTCCTAATACCCATATGGCCATAATAACTGATTCCAAGTGTGCAAAAAATTCAGCAACTTCAACATATTTCCCTGCATTCATGAATGGATAAACGAGATCGGCTGTGATTTCACCAAATAAAAAAAGAGCCGTTAAATTGGTAAGAACGAGAAGTAGCAACACACTAAGGACGGAGAGGTTCCCCCATTTTAATCCTTTTTCCCGGTCCATTAAATAAGGAAGCATAAAAGCGATGAGAATAAATTCGCTAAACCAAGCTACTGGGCTAGCTGCTCCCAAAATTGAAGGCATGACACCCTCTTCGAATACGGGCAGCATATTGGTTGGATCTACTTCCGGAGTCAGGAAAAGAACAATTAATAAATAGAGTAAAATAACAATCGGGATAAAGAGTTGAGCCGTTCTGGCGATAACCTCCAAACCACCGCGAACAGCAAAAGCACAAACGAGCGTCATGCTACTAATAATCACAATTCCCGGAGTCTGTAGTAAGAAGTTCCCTATGACAAATTCTGAATATTGTCTTATAATAATCCCATTCGAATGCAGATAAAAAAACAGAAGTAGAAACCCTATAACCTTTCCTGGGATATGACCAACAATATGAACACAATATTCAATAATTGTTTCCTTTGGAAAGTGCTTATTCAATTGAAAAGCGATGAACACGACCAAAAATCCAATGAGAGAACCCCATATAGGGGATATCCACATATCACGTCCTGCTTTTGCTGCTGTAATCGAAGGAACGAGTAGCAGTCCAGTAGCTATGATCGTCGGATTCATCATGATCGCCATCTGAGCAGAGGAAATTTTTCCTTTTTCAATCATTTATTCACCACCTTTAGTCGGAGCCATTGGATACAAATAAGGTACTCCAAACGAACACACTATACATAAATGCGTTACAATCGCAATAACTCCTAGCATAATACCTAATAAACCTAACACTCCCGCTAAAATCAGCATCGGAAAACGTAGCATTCTTAGGCCATTCCCGCCTTATAGCGAGTAATAGAAAAGGAAGCGATTCCCGTTACAGTTACAGCCACAACCATTGGAGCTGACACCATCCCTGCTTCGACTGCAGCTTGTCCGATAACTAAAACCCCAACAATACTAACTGCGGCTCGTATCTGTTTCGGCAAACGATGTCCTACTACACGTAAAGCTTCGAACACAATCTCCATCACTAACGCTTCGATTATGGCAGGAAATAAAATTGCAACTTCTATCAGCGGGGTAAGGACATTTTCTTTAAGTTCTTTAACATTAGATAACCCATCTAAATTGTAAGACTGCTTTTCTTTTCCTTCTATTATGAACGTAAGACAACATCAGAACAGTTTTCATAGATGAACGGATATTGGTAATATTTTCATTTAAATCACTTGAGTGATTATCATCTGGCGTTTTGGATGACTGCTGATGGTTGCCTTGAGGTTGATGCGATTGTTTTTATTACGTTAATTGTCCAATCTTTTTGACTGTTCTCTACCTTCGCAGCAAAATAGCTCCTTGAAATCTTATCAACTATTGGTTATATTGCCACAATGAAAAGAATAAATGTATAGCCTGTATTTATTTACCTTTATTGAAGAATAATAGACACCCGGAATAAATAAGGAATTTTTCGAAGTTTTGTAAAAAAACCATTGGGAATTTCATTGGAAAGTCTGAAGTAAAACAGTTTTTTCATTGCGTTTTCAAAAATGCGTATGCCTACGTTACTTATTTTTTTAATATGGACTAGGCGGTTTTGGGAAAGATCATTTCTTGAATGTTTAATGTCTCTATTTTACTACTATACCAAGCGTCAATGTGTTGGCACATCATAATCGCATAAAGGCGGATGTACCCCTTTTTTGTTGATCGGTGACGCCCAGCTTCTAAGTGGTAACCTACCTTTTCTCTTTTATTAGATCGTTCAACTGAGGTTCTTCGTTTATAAATAAGTTTCCACTTTTCTGACGACCTAGGTGTCTTAGTAAAGAGGCGAGGATTATCCTTCTTAAACGACCACCTGCTAAACATAGCAGGTGGTTTGAACATAAAATGTCTACGACTAAAGTCGTTCTTAAGACTGAAGTCATCTTAAAGCCTATATGCTTAAGCACACTCAAATTTGACTAAACTCATTCTTCAATCGTAAATATGTTGTTCTTTTCTTCATTGAATTGGTTCGGAATATAATTTCTTATTGTTTCTTCATCTACTGTTCCTACTGTGGCACAAAAATAGCCCCTTGCCCATAAGTGCTGGTCCCAATATTTCTTTTTCAATTCAGGAAATTGATCGTCGAGAAGCCTTGATGATCTTCCTTTTAGGTACTGCATGATTTTAGTTGGAGCAAGGCTCGGTGGACATGATAACAATAAGTAAGTGGACGTGATCTTTTCCAACACTTCCTTGCAAGATTGTGATTCCTCTTGCTTCACACCCTTGCCTGATTAATTCTCGTATTCTTACGGCAATCGGACACGTAACACCTTATATCTATATTTTGTTACCCATAATTACATGAAACTTGATGTCAAAGACTGTATGACTATTCTTCTTCTCACACCTTAAGTATGGACATCGAAGGGAAGACTAAAGCGTATACCGTCTAAAGACGGTGGAGTTAGAACACGCGTTTGTAAATTAAACGGATCTCTTGGCCATTCGAGAATGACTGATGGTGATCTTCAAGAAATCTTATTTCCAGAAAAGAATGCACCCTCAACCTTTAGGAGAAAACCAGACAGCGAACACATCCACAAAGAGTCGGCTACAAGTAATGTGACGCTATCGCTTATGAGCTGAGTATTGTTTAAGTTGTAGAACGAATCAATTCCTATAGCTATCGTCAGTTCTGCAGGTTTTATAAGGAAGAAGTAAAATATCTACTATGAGATTTAAAAGAAAACCTGGAGTACTATTAGAAGTGGATTGGACGGGTCAAACCAAAAAAGTGAAAGATCAAGCTACTGGAGAAGAAATGTCTGTTTACGTATTTGTTTCAGCTTTTCCTTGTAGTCAAATGCTTATGTAGAAGCGTTTCTTTCCATGGAACCAGCATTCTTGAATTCATTTTATAATTTTAGTTAATTTGAGCAAACTACTATTAAATAAAAATTGGAGGTGCAAAAAATGCTTGGGTTGATTGTAAAGATTTTCGTTTGTCCTATAACAGTAATGATAGCTTCGCTAATATTCCCGAATGTTTATTACGCTAATGTTATTCAGCCAATAATTGTTGGATTGATTCTTGCTTTTTCCGCTCATATGATGGAAGTGTTAATTCTAAAAAAGGGAACGTTTTGGTTAAGTACCATAGTTGACTTTGTCGCTGCATCATTTATCGTCTATATTGTTTCACTATTTTTTGCTACTGCTTCGGTTTCTATTGCAGGAGCCCTTTTAACTGCTCTATTACTTACATTCACAGAAGTTATTCAACATAGCTGGCTTATTAATAGTGGTAGAACACAAAAATCACCAACTTAAGACCGCCTTTTAGGTGGTTTTATTTTCCTTTAATATAACAAAGTTCACCATGTATTACATATATGTTACTAATTTTTTACTTCAACAAGAAAGTGCGATTACCTTTATCAACAATCGCCCTCATTAGTAAAAAATCAACTCATTTTTTTATATTTCTCGATTTGGTTCAAGCTGGCCTCTATAAGATGTTCTTTAACAATATATTCTTTTCTACCCGAAACCTGAGAATTATCGACATGGTCCTGACTTAGTCCATAATTTGGAACCTCCAGCAGCAGGAACTCAAACTCAAACTTGCTACTGTAACATAAGAGTAGGAACTATTGAAGCAACCGTAAGACATTGCTACGAGGATGAAGGCTGGCTAAGTGAGCCAGCCTTTTTTATGTTCGACTCATTTAATAATTTGTTGAAGAGCCTTTTCTAAATGTCTATATGTAAACTTAAAACCTGCTTTCTCCAACCTTTCTGGGTAGACCCAACGACTTTTTAAAACCAACTCAGGTTCTGTTCGAATAAAAATGGCTCCGAATTCCAACAACCATTTTGGTGTCGGTAATCCGACATTCACATTCATAATTTTTCTTAATTGTTTCATTAGTTCACGGTTAGTAATAGGATTAGGTGAAGAACAATTTATCACTCCATTCATCTCAACGTGATCCCTAACAAATAAAACAATCTTAAATAAATCTTCTAAATGTATCCAACTAAATTGTTGATTACCAGATCCTTGCGTTCCACCAAGTCGAAATTTAACAATACTTTTCATAGGAGTCATAACACCCCCACTCTCCCCTAGAGCAATCGCAATTCTTAACGCTACTTGCCTAGTTTGAGGTAAGCGAAAAGCAAAAAAGGAACGCTCCCATTCTTTCGCTACCTCAACAGAAAAGCCCGATCCTATTTCTCCTTCTTCCTCCGTCATTGGTCGATCTTCAGCATATCTATAAATCGTAGCCGTACTAGAATTAATCCATAACGGTGGAGGATTTTTGCATGCAAGTAGAGAATTACCCAAAATTTCCGTTGTCTCAATTCTTGACTTTAGAATTTCTGCTTTATTGTTTTGGTTATAACGACAGTTTACTGATTTACCTGCCAAATTAACTAATATTTCTGCATCCTCGAGCGCTTCTTTTATACCGACTTGGTCTTCCCATGAAATATGCTGCAGTTGTCTCGAGATTATAATAACTTCATAGCCATTGTTCATAAACTCATCCTTGAAGTAATCTCCTATAAAACCCGTACCACCAGCTATGACAACTTTCTTATTCATAAAATCACTCATTTCCTTTAAGGTACGCTTCTATCCCTACAATACAAATAGGACTTGCAAACACTATCAACATTTTTATGGCTAATCCCTCATTAAATTAACCATTCGGATACGTTTCTATTAAAAATTGCACAGATTGTTGAATGATAGCTTTTAATACATCGACATCTATATCTGCTACCTTGTTTATGTATACACAGGCTTTTCCTGTCGTATGTTTTCCAAAGTCTTTTAACAAGGCTTCGCGCTTTTCGTCTCCTGTTGCAAAATACAAACTAATCTTTATTTTTCGAGGCGAAAATCCCACGAATGGTGCATCCCCCTCGTGGCCAGACTGATACTTATAATGATAGGAACCAAACCCAATAATACTAGGTCCCTACATCTTCGCTTTATAACCAGTCGTTACAGTAAAAATATCTAATAACCGATAAGCGTCTTCACGTTTTTTCTCGCTTTCAACCATTTCAATAAACTCAATGACGCTGTTTTCAGTTTCTCTTGTTTTAAGTTCGCACATAATAATGTTAAACCTAAACTAGTTTTCTCGATAAAAAATCTTCTCTACCTAATATTAACATATTTATCTAACCTGTTTTTAATTAGATGTTTTACCACTAACAAAAAAGGTTAGAGAATAATAAGGATAATTTAAGGAGTTGATAATAATGAAAAATCAAAAAAGTGTTGCAATAGGTACCGTTGTTGGAGGAGTAGTTGGAGCCACAGCAACATTGCTGACGGCTCCTAAATCAGGAGAAAAATTACGAGAAGACATCAGCAACCAATTAACTGAAGGAACAATAAAAACAGAAAAACTAGCAAACGAACTAAAAGATAAAATGAGTGAGTTATCAGATATGCTCAATGAAAGCTCTTCAAATGTCTCGCAAACATTTAAACAGAAGAGTGAAGCGATTATAAACGAAGCTAAGCAAATAATAAATAATAACGAACCACGAGGTAAAGAAAATGTAAAAATAATCGTTAGAGACATTCTGAAAGAAGAAATGAATGCTAGTACAGAATTCAAACAAATCGTGGAGCAAGAAATCAAAGAAATCGAAGAAAAATTAAATAAAGATATAAATGAGCTGAAAGAAACAGTTAAACATTAATTGGAATGAAAGGATGATTAAAAGTGGCAACAGTTACTGCAGGATTTCAAGTATTACCGGACGGAAAAGACATGAATACTGATGGGATGATCCCAGAAATAGTAGAAGTTGTAAAAGAATCAGGCCTGAACTATAATATCGGTCCAATGGAAACAGTAGTTGAAGGAAACTTGCATCAAGTGTTTGAATTGATTCAAAAAGCACAACAAGTAGGCATTAACACTGGAGCAACTGAATGCATAACCACTATTAAAGTTCATTATAAGCCGAATGGTGTTACAATCGAAGATAAATTGTCTTAATACACTTCAATTAATGAAAACGCTAGGATACAAGATCCTAGCGTTTTTTGTTTTAATGGAAAACCTAAATCCTATATTTCTTTAGGATTTTTAGTGTAATGATATTTCCTTTTATTGCTCCAATTGATTCATGCATGCACGGTGAATAAACAATTATGAAACTAAGACTTTGACTTTCCAAGTTTGAAAAATCTGATGTTAATGGAATCTATTGGTCCTTTCTTTTTTAGTGAAACTACCATATAATTTCCTGTTGAAGGAGGGAGAATAAAAATGGCGCAGCTAAAACAATTTATCTTTTTTGACTTTGAAATGCTTTGTGCAAGTAAAGGGTTGACCTTTGAATCTATGGAAGCCATTAGACTAGGTGCTGTGAAATACGATCTAGAAACAAAACAAACGACCACTTTTGATCACTATATTAAACCCTTATCGGACAAACCGCTAAGTGAATTTTGTAAAAAGCTAACGGGCATTAGTGATCAAGACTTGATAGACGCACCACATTTTAAAGAGGTCTTTACAGAGTTTTTGACATGGGTTGGAGGAATAAAGAAATCACAGTTTTTTTCTTGGTCATCGAGTGATTTATCGCGTCTTTGTATGGATGCATCTCTTCATGAAATATCTAGCTCGACGATAAAAAAAATTGAACAGCGCTATGTTGATTTTCAAGCTATTTTCACAAACAGAGTTTCAAAAACAAATGCCTCTGTTGAATCAGCATTACATTTATATGGATTAACATTCATTGGAGAGAAACACAACCCTTTATGGGATGCGTATAATACACTTCGTATCTACTTACATTTTCTAAATCAGCCTTTAGCCTCTGATTTGATTATGTTGAAATCTTTCATTTTTGAAGAAGAACATTATTCGGTAGAACGAGTCAATACACTTCTTCACAGTAAATTGAATGAGGATTTTTCCTCCCTTTTAGGCGATCGCGACATCTTTCCAATGAAAGAAGCTAGTAAATTATTAAAGAAAACTAGAAACTTAGTAAAAAAGTACAATAATATTCTTATTAATCGATCAGGGTTATTTAGCCAAGATATTCTTTTCTTAGTTAAACATTTAGTCGATTTTCACTATAATTTCCTTGTTACCTATGAAGAACATATTGCGTACTCATCAAAGATTTTAATCATAGATGACTCATATAAACAATTGAATTTGAAGCGAGGATGAAAATCTTCCTTCGTACATACTTTTTTCTTACTATAACTACCAAAAAAAAGACGCCTAGCTATGTTGGCTCCATTACCTGTGAACTAAACTACGATAATCGATGCAACACTTCGTACACCCATTCCAAGAAAATAACTTTACTTGCTTATCGGCACAATTAGGACATACATAGCGCTCGCAATATGGACACTCTTTTCTATTATCCTCCGGTTTTTCTAGGCTCCCGCAATCAGCACAACGTTCAACCGCCATACAATCAAACCCCCTCTTTTGAAAATATATGGACATATATAGACAATAAGACCTTCGAATCCATGAGCTATCATCGAATATCCAATTACAAAAACTGGTGAAAATAAGCAAAAAAGCCAATCACTCTTTTTAGTAATTTGTTTTTTACTTTTTTTTAAATAAAAGTGACCCAGGATCGGCTAAATGCTTCCCTTGAGTCATCCTTCTAAACGTTTCATATAGCATTTAATGCCTGTTCTAAATCTCCCCAAATATCTTCCCATGCTTCAAGTCCAATCGATAAACGTAATAGTTGATTGGATATCCCCATCCTCTTTCTAATATCCTCTGGAACGACTGCGTGAGTCATTGAGGCAGGATGTTGTATTAATGTTTCAGCATCTCCAAGACTTACTGCTATTTTAATTAGTTTCAATTTATCGACTACTTTGATGGTCTCTTCATATGTCCCGCTAAGTTCAAATGAAAGTAATCCTCCAGCTTTTTTCATTTGTTTCGTCATGACATCATGATCAGACTGAGACTGATGACCAGGATAATATACCTTCTTCACTTTTGAATGGTTTTTCAACTGTCTAGCAACAACTTCGGCTGTTTCACAATGTCGCTCCATCCTTACAGCCAATGTTTTGATTCCACGAATTAGAAGCCATGCATCAAAGGGCGAAATCACTCCCCCAATATCTTTTTGAGTTGTTTTCTTAATCTCACTAATTACCTTTAAATCTCCAACAACAATTCCTCCAATAACATCACCATGTCCACCAATATATTTAGTCGCACTATGAACGACTAAATCGCAACCTAGTTTTAAAGGTTTCTGTAAATAAGGAGTGGAAAAAGTATTATCAACTACAACTTTAATGCCTTTTTCTTTAGCGAGGTTTGCAACTAACTGTAAGTCGATCAATTTCATTGTTGGATTAATCGGTGTTTCTATATATATGCAAGTTGTATTCTCTCTTATATTAGAGGTTATGTCTTCAGCGGTCGCTAATTGTGAGAGAGTATAATCGATATTATATTTTTCCTTTAGCAACTGTAGCAATCCAAATGTACACCCATATACTCCTTGAGAGCACAATATATGGTCATTCGCTTTAGTGACATTCATTAAGACTGCCGATACCGCTGCCATACCGGAAGCAAAAGCCAGTGCAGCTTCACCTTCTTCTAATTGCGCCATTCGTTCTTCTAAAACTGTGACTGTAGGATTGGTGAGTCTTGAGTAAATATAACCATCTTCCGAACCCGCAAATCGCTTCGACCCTTGCTCTATTGATGGAAACGTAAAAGTTGACGTTTGATAAATGGGTGGAGTTAAACTGTCAAGATGTTCTTTAGGGTCATAGCCCGAGTGAATAGCTTTCGTTTCAAAACGGTGTGTGTCCTCTTTCTTCATCCTTATCCTCCTTTAAAACCACTTAAAAACGCTTTTATTTCATCTTATTTTCATCCCCTTCATTAGGTTACACTTCTATAAGTAAAACTGCAGAGTATCTTTTCTGAAAAAAGCAGGGTGTCAAAGCCATTTGCTTTTATAGTACTTTTATTTGAAACCCATCCTACTTTTGAAAAAGGACGCGCATAGCGTCCTTCATCCCCCTAATAGAAGGATAATAATAGCAGCAATCGCACAACCAATAACTCCAGCTGTTAAAAAAGGCTTCAAGCGCTCTAGTTTTATCATTTGAGAATCCCCCTTAATGGAATGCACGATATGGTTATTTATATGTACAAACCTCTTCTCTAAGACATTTTATTTCAAAAAAAGATGGGTTCAACAAGGGATGGTTTGCCTTTTTGAACAATCTCTAAGCAATGAGTCGAGCCAACGCATCTTGTGAGTTACATAATAGAACTTTCTCTAATATGTAACTTCTTTAGTATAACGAAGGTAAATCTGTTGAATTGTTTAAACTTCATTGAACAAACCAACTTTTCATTAGATCCTTAACGTTTTAGATTGATAGATTGAATTTAGATCTGCTAGAATAATAATATTGCCTAATAAGGAGGTCTTTATTTGTTTAAAGGTAAAGCTTTTTGTGAAGCTAGCATTTATTTATATTCCAAACTTCATGCAAAAGAAGAAGAGATCACGAGGAGAATTAACGCTCTTTCAACTTATCAAAGCCCCACTGTGAAAGTAACAGATGTTCGTATTCTATCTACAGGATTTGATGAAAAGTATAATGAAAATTTCACATCCTTATCGGTTAGAGCTGACGTACTCGTTAAATATGATCCTCAGATCACCCATCTTAATGATTACCGAGTTAGGGCCTGTACCATTCTAAGAGAACAGCTCCCTAGAGCAGGTGCTATCATGGCCCATTCAATAGATACTTATCATCCTTTAAGAGAAGCTGGATTCAAGAATTAACAATAAGTAAACTCCTAGTAATAAACGCTTAAATTATGGTCCCTGGTCCTTACTTATTTCCTTGTCACTAGGATTTCCCCTCGATAAAAAAATGCTTACTTGTTTGAAGTAAGCATTTTACCTTTTAACGATCCTTTTTATCTTTCCATTATCAAATTTCACTTTCAATTCAAATTGCTCCACTTTTTTCTGATCAATCTGTAAGCATGTTAAAATTTGATTCCTTAATACAATTTGGTTCTTTGCTGGTGATAGCTTTAATTGTCGCAAAAACGGCTTTATTTGATCGCTCCATCTCGCTTGTTTAGGATTCTATCTCCCACAATGTCAATTTATATTTCTACTTCCTAATTTTCTCTAAAAAAATTTCATTTACTCTTAATAAAAGGGAGGATTTCTGAATATATTTTGATAAATTCCTTAACGGAGGCGTTGTCTATGGTATATTGGAATGTTACGGCCATCTTAAAAAACGGGGATTATGTACTTCAATATGGTTCTTCTGAAACCGAAGAACAGGCACAAGAACATATGAAAGAAGAAGAGGAACTGATTAGACAGCAGTACAAAGATCATATATGTGAGATGCAATATTGGGTTTAAGCTAATTCAACTTCTAATAGATAAGTTGAAGTTGGCTTTTGTGTTCTATTTAAAATTCATCAGACCCTTAACACCAGGAATAATTTTTTTCTCCTATATCACTCTTCATGTGACCAGCATAATATATACCAACACATGAACGGAGAGATGAATGATGGCGAAAAAAACGAACAAGAAAAAAACTGCACCGAAAATTTCAGTCAATGAAAAATACGCATTTACAATGAAAATGGTTACCTCTGAAACGTGTTTTGCTTGTAAGCAGCAATGTACGAGGGGGCTAACCTATTTAGAGAAAATGGCTGTCCCTGGTGCTATAGGAAAAGGCGTGCCTTGTATATTAACTAAGGGGAGAGCAACAGCCAAGAGATAAGATTTCGCTATATAGATCTGATGTACAGCGAACTGATAAATTAGTACAAATAGAGGTGATTTGCTTAAGAGATGAACAATTCATTTGAATAAAGAAAATCTTATATAAAACATACTAAAGCGCAATGGATTTAATGTCCATTGCGCTTTAGTTAAATCAACAAGTATTTCCAGTAATATTAAAGTAGGAAATACGCTAACCTAGTTTTGGTTTTTATTCGATGGAAAGCCAAAGTAAAACGTTCACCTAAAGAATTCATTCCTACATATTAAGCTCTCGGTGCACTCTCAAATCCAACAGACTTATGTGAACCATCACAATAAGGTTGGTTTTTAGTGGCACCGCATCTACAGAGGGAGAAAGCTGGTTTTGCTTCGAAAAGATTTCCTTCTGCATCCACTAATTCTACATCACCCGTTACACGAATAGAACCATTATCATTTACTTTTAAGACGACTTTTTTCGTTTCACTCATATGAATCACCCCTTTATGAAAATTATACCATTTTAAAAGGGGACAGGGAAATCTCTATACTTGTTGTTCTAACCATTTTACTATATCTCGTGTTACATCATCTCGATTTACTTCATTTAGCATTTCATGCCGTCCCTCTTTATAGAACTTATAATCAATTTTTCTTATTCCATGCTTCTTGTATTGATTGATTACACTTAGAACAGCTTTTGTTCTTTTTCCTAGAGGATCCTGTTCTCCACTAAAAAAGAAAAACGGCATGTCTTTTTCTATTTTTTCTACTTCTCCATCTTGATGTATTAGCCGAAGACCGTCTAGTAAATCTTCAAAGAATCCCGCTGTTGGAATAAACCCACATAAAGGATCATCAATATATTTTTGAACTTCTTTTTTATCTCTAGAAAGCCAGTCATAGTCTGTTTTTGGTGAGTTTATTTTTTTGTTGTAGTTGCCAAATATGAGTTTATTTAATAACGGACTTTCTGTTTGTTTTCCAAGTTTTCGGATTTGGCTTTTCACCACTTTCTTAGCTAGTTTCCCCGCAATCCCGGTGTCACCACCCGTCCCTGATATTATTACACCTTTTACTACTCCGTTGTACTTTTGGACAAATCGACGAACTAAAAATGAGCCTAGGCTATGACCCATTAAAAAGACAGGGACATCTTGGTGGTTATGATGAATATATTCATTTATTTCTTTCAAGTCCGTCACTGCTCTTTCGAAACCGTTTTTATCATTGAAGTGACCTAATAGTCCACTTTTCTCTCCTGTTCTACCATGTCCACGATGATCGTTGACGTAAATCATAACGCCATTTAAAGCTAAGTGTTCGCCAAATTTTTTATAGCGTCCTCCATGCTCTGCCATGCCATGCGCGATCTGAATGATCGCTCTTGGTGCTACTGATTCATCAGACCAATTGTAAACAAAAATTTCATGACCATCTGACATCGGAATCCACATTTCTTTTTCCATTCATGTTCCCCCTTATACAAAAGAGACCAAACTCAAACATTTTGGTCTCTAGAACTTCTTATTAACATTCATATCCTGCTTTATATGGAAACATTCCCTTTACCCATGTAAATAGTGTGTTCTGTTTGATAGATTTTTAACTTGACAAAAACATAAGGCGCCCCAAGTAACCCCCACAGCCCCATACAACCATAGCGAATAAAATCATACATAATGAAATCTGGGAAAATAACTTTTAGCCCAATTTGAAGTCCAAATAAACCAAAGACACCAATACAATAGGCAACCATTTTTCTTCCCAACTTCTCACTTATATGCATCCTTACTTTTTTTATTTCTAGCAAATAACCGATTCCTGCACCTAAAAGAAAGCCAGCGTACTTAATCCCTTCCTCCTTAGAGGAGATGGGAATTATTAACAGTGGAGTGAATAAAGATTGATTGCATACCTTCCACCCCAATTGGACGGGGAGCCCTAGTCGCGTCACCTGCACACGATACAGATGAACTCCTTAGGAACTGTATTCAGTTAAAAATTTTACATCAAGATAATCGTATGTATCAAAAATGATGTGAAAGGCATCTGACCCATAGCGTACGATTTTAAAAAGTACCAACACATTAAAGCAAATCTCAAAAGGTCATTACAACCTTTTGAGATTTACTCAATCTACTTATGCGATATAAGCAGAACCAACAATCACTAATAAAATAAAGAGCACGACAATTAGAGTGAAGCTGCTAGCGCCTGCAAAGTGAGACATGAGAAAACCTCCTTTTTGAGTTGCTACACCATATACCTATGTAGGAAAAGAAAAAAGGTGAAAGAAGTAAATTAAAATAAGAAAGGTTAAATTTTGAACTATAATAGAAAACGGCTAAAATTTAGTGACATGAATGACAATCTCCTTTTTTGCTGAACTGAACTTCTTCTCTATTTTGAGATTTAAAGTTGGTATTATTCAGCAAATATGAGTAAAAAAGCAAGTACCCATTAAATGTAACAGGTACTTGCTTTGAAGATATTTACCTATCTGTATGAAGAAACATCGGGAATTATCCTTTTTATTTCGTCCATCCTGGTTCGTATGTGTAAATAGTCTCTCCCCCGTGCTGTGCATTGCCACGAAAATCAATGGCATCTTCTTGTTTTAGCAACACACCGCAAAAAGTTAAGAAATCCTTTTTTAACACACGGTAAGTCTCAATCTCCTTACTGCGAAGTTGTTGCAAGATCATTATAATGTCTTCTTTATTCATCAATAAACTTCCTTTCATAACAGAAACACAAACTAAAATAAAACATTGATAACTATGCAAACTAAATAGCAGCATCGACTAATCAACAACCATTTTATCAAAAATATCGAGGAATTCCTATGATTACATACAAAGTAAATGAAGCAATAAGTCTTAAACAAATTGCAAGTGTGTTTCAGGAATTGGATAGTGTAGCTTAGTTCTCCTCTCAGCATAATGAGCTATGGGATACTACTCAAAAATCGGGATGGAGAAAGCTGAGAATGTATTTGTGATCAAAGGAAAACAGTAAGCAACTAAGTATCGCCTTTATCGCCTTCTATTAAAAAACGCCTTAAGTGGACAGGGATTTGAGTTATACGTGACCATATTACGCTCTCCTTGATCGACAGGTTAAGGAATAAAAACGTATTAAAAAGACTAAATTCATTAAGTTCGAATTTAGTCTTTTTGAAAAACAAATGGTTGTTTACAATTTTGTTAATACTTCTGCGGCCGTTACATATTCATAACCAAGATCACTAGCAACCGCTGTATATGTGACTGTTCCAGCTGCTGTGTTCAAGCCAAGTTCTAAAGCAGGATTTTCTGCTAATGCCTTTTTAACGCCTTTATTCGCAATTTGTAGTGCATATGGAATCGTTACGTTCGTTAAAGCAATTGTTGATGTTCTAGGAACGGCTCCTGGCATATTGGCAACGGCATAGTGAACAACGTCATGCTTTGTATACGTTGGTTCATCATGAGTTGTAATCCGATCAACCGTCTCAATAATTCCACCTTGATCAATAGCTACGTCCACGACAACTGATCCTGGCTTCATCGATTGAATCATTTCTTCCGTTACTAATTTTGGTGCCTTTGCTCCTGGGATAAGAACAGCCCCAATAACTAAATCAGAATCTACTACTGCTTCAGCAATATTAAGAGGGTTAGACATCAATGTTTGAATATCTGTACCATACAAATCGTCTAATTGACGCAAGCGATCAGGACTTAAATCCATAATCGTTACATCTGCACCTAAACCCATTGCAATCTTAGCTGCGTTTGTTCCTACTACTCCTCCACCAATAACAGTTACTTTTCCTCGCTTCACACCTGGTACGCCAGATAACAGAATTCCTCTACCTCCCTTTGGCTTTTCAAGGAATTGTGCTCCAATTTGCGCAGCCATACGTCCTGCCACTTCACTCATTGGGGTAAGAAGGGGTAATGTACGACCAACTTGAACCGTTTCGTAAGCGATAGCAGTTACTTCTTTTTCAACTAAGGCTTTAGCTAGTTCTGGTTCTGCAGCTAAATGTAGGTACGTAAATAAAATTAATCCCTTACGAAAATAAGTATATTCCGACGGCAGTGGTTCTTTTACCTTCATAATCATATCTACTTTTCCCCAAATAGCTACAGGATCTGCTTCTATTTGTGCTCCAGCTAGTGTATAAGCATCGTCATCAAATCCACTCCCTACCCCAGCATCTTTCTCAATGATGACTTGGTGTCCTCCTTGAACAAGAGTCATTACACTAGCAGGTGTCATCGCAACGCGGTTTTCATTGTTTTTAATTTCTTTAGGTACTCCAATTAACATATCAAGTCCTCCTCGAATCATAACTAAGTTATTGTTAGTATAGCCATTTTTAGAGAATTTGACATTGTCTACATTGCAAAACGTTTATTCATCCATTTGTACATTACCACAAATTAATTACCATTTATTACCACCAACCTACAAATAGACAACTATTTTCATTAAAAACATCGACAAAATTGCAATCATAAGTATGAAACTATACAGTCTTAACTTAGCTATTTCGTCTTCTGCCGCTTGATTCACTTCCATTTTTTCAAGAATTACTCTTACCATTTTAGCTGACATACCCAAAAAGGCACTGATCGCAAGCCAAATAAGCGTAACGATCATAAACCAAACTGTAAACCAGTTTGTCGTCATTAAAATCCCTGAAACAATAGCCACCACCACTCCACCATGTGCAGCCCAAATAATTCGTTTGTAGATTTTTAACAAAAGCTGAAACCTTCCATGCTCGTCTAACAAACTCCCTTTCATCAAAAATGGAAACGGAATAAGTAAAAAGAATAAGACCGCAACAAGCATGTGAAAAGCATAACTAATTAAATAAATCATTATTATCACCTCAGCTATTAATCTTACCATTCCAACTCTATTTATGGAATCATTCTTGGACTATTCTATTAGCAGGCTGCTGTTTTTTATGGTAGGATAGGAATGAATAAAATCTGAGGTGAAGATTATGCCTACTTGGTTTATGTGGTTTATTGTCTTATGGACGATTTTTTTAATAACAATTATGTTTATTGGTGGCTATTTTATGTTTCGGAAATTCTTAAAAAGGTTTCCCAAAGAAGATGGAAAGTCCATTCTCGACTGGCAAGATTATTACATCGAAAAAACACTGCACTTATGGAAAGATGAGCAGCGCCAGCTTTTAAACGATTTAGTTGAACCTGTCCCAGAATTATTCCGTGATGTAGCAAAAGGTAAAATAGCTGGTAAAATTGGTGAACTAGCTTTAGAAGATCAAATTAATGATCTCACATTAGAGTATATTATTCGAGGGTATATTCTAGCTACACCTAAACGCGATCATAAATTTCTCAAGAAGAAGCTTAGAGAAAAGAATATTGATATGAAGCCTTATCAAGATTTATTAGAATCCTCTTGAAAAGGTTAAAAGGTAAAAAGCCACTAGGAGTCCTAGCGGCTTTTTATCTTCCTGTCTTACTTTCAGCCGACCTATTATGTATGAATATTACTTGTAATAGACACAAGATGTTTAAGATACACTTAGGGTTGTACAAAGACAGCATTAGCTTTAACATGTTTTTCAAGGTCTTTCTCAACTTTCCGGTAGTTTACATACATCGAGATTCGCCAAGGTAAAATCATACCATACGCTAAAAGAAAGAACATACCAGCAAGTTCTTCAACATTTATTGAATCCCCAATTAACAACTTAAATACGATTCGTAAAAGTAACAACCCGATTAGAATAAATGCAAATGCTTTCGATCTTTTTAAATAAATTTGTTGATCTCTTATTTCAAACTTTGACGTTTTAATTAATAAGATAGAAAAAATTATTCCTACAGTAATAGCTTCTATAATTTGTAGAAAAGCTGGCCTAGCTGGTTCGTATAAGAACATTAAGAATCCAGTTGACATGGCAAGTGGCGGTATAATAATTTTCTTAACTGAAACGGGCTTCTTAGTCGCTCTCAATCGAATGATCATGGCTAGCGATGCCATTACCACAGCTCCTATTGTAGTCATCCATATATAGATGTCATCCAAGCTGTTCACCCCTTTCTCTATTCGCGGTGAAGTTGTTGTCTCTTAAAGATACATGAAAGCTTGTCCTGTTTCAATAAATTAAACGCAAATGAACCATTTTCAAGCAGAGTCCACTCTCGCATTTCCTTAAGTAAGATAAATTGTATAACTATTCCAGTTTGGAGAAGGAGGATTCTCTAGGATCGAGCGATACTTACCACCATAGAAAATAAACGGAATGAAAAATGAGCTTTGTCAAAAAGCATTCTTCCGATGTGGTCTAAGTCGTTAGTCTATAAACTAGATGTATTATTAAATCAATTAATGGATAAGAGAACTACCTTGAAAAATAGAAGATAGCTCTCTTTTTTTATTTGGTAGATTCAAGTTCTGATCCTTTTTGTAACAAATACATCTTGTGATAGAGTCCATTTTGCTTAAGTAGCTCTTGATGATTGCCTCGTTCGACAATTTCTCCCTTGTGAAGGACAATAATTTGATTAGCCTCTTTAATGGTTGATAGTCTGTGAGCGACTGCAATCGTCGTACGTCCTTTTTGCATCCGTTTTAGTGCATCTTGAATGGCCTCTTCTGTTTCTGTATCGACATTTGCTGTTGCTTCATCTAAGATAAGAATTTTCGGATTGGTTGCCATTGTCCTAGCAAACGATAACAGTTGTCTTTGTCCACTAGATAATGTAGAACCCCGCTCCGTCACTTCTGCCACATATCCTCCAGGTAATCTTTCAATAAATTCATTTGCTCTCACAAATTCGGCTGCTTCTTTAATCTGGCTGTCAGTCAATTGGCCCCGATACAATCTGATGTTACTCGTTATTGTTCCTGTATAAAGGAATGGATCTTGTAGGACGAGACCTATATTTTCCCTTAGCTCAGTATTAGCGTATTCGGTTAGTGGTTGGCCATCAATAAATATTTCTCCTCGTTCTAATGGATAAAATCTCATTAAGACATTTATAATTGAACTTTTTCCACTCCCTGTATGGCCAACTAAAGCAACCGTTTCACCCTTTTTAACGGTAAAGGAAATATTTTTTAAGACATCTGATTCTCCGTCATATGAGAATGAAACATTTTTGAATTCAATATCACCATTCTTAATCGAAGGAGATATTAAACCTGCTTGAACAGGAGCAAATTCTTTATGATCCATTAGCTTAAACACTCGCCCACCAGAGACAATCGCTTGTTGAAATAAAGACAACCGCATCATCATTTGATTAACAGGTTCAAAAAAGCGATCTAAATAGTTAACAAAAGCGTATAACACCCCTATTTCAACAGGACTTATAAAGGATGTCACTCCAAAAAAGCTTAAAACCAAAATAAGGGCCAAGATGGAAATTAAGTCAACTGCTGGTCTAAGCAAGAGACCATCTAGCTTCATGGTTTTCATACCAGCTTGAAAGTGCTGCTCATTCACATCACTAAACTCTTTCCTAAGCCTACGCTCTTGACGAAACATCTGAACAATGGCCATCCCTTGTATCGTTTCATTCATTTTGGCATTTAATAAGCTTAACTTCTCACTCATATCCGCATATAAACGCGAGCTTATCCGGCGATAAAGCTGCATCAAACCAAAAATAATCGGTAGTAGTACTATACAAAAAAGAGCAAGTATTGGATTTAAGTAAAACATCGCAATAAAAATTCCAAGCAGAAATAAAATATTCTGGACAAAGTTAGCAAGTACGGTTAAGTAAAATTCTTTAATTGATTCTGTATCATTTGTGATTCTCGAGATAAGAGCACCCGCCGGAGTTTTATCGAAAAATTTCAACCCTTGTCGCTCAACATTAGAAAAAACATCGACACGCAATTCTTGGACAATTTTTAATGAGATCGACTGAAACATAAATGCCTGGAAGTAATTAATAAAAACTGACGAAATATGCAACACAGCATAAAGAATCCCTAACCAAAGCAATGGTTCAAATGGAAATTCTCTTGGAGTTAAATAATCATCTATAAAGATCTTAACTAGTATAGGACCAAAAAGCTCAGCAGCTGTTGCAAATAATAGCAAGATAAAAGCAAAGGCAAGCGACTTTTTATGGTTCTTCGCATAACCGAGTAGTCGCCATAATATCATTTGTTGCTCCTTGCTTGTTAAAATTTGATCCTTATGTTTCATCTTGCTGTCCTCCTTTTTCAACAAGCTCTTCAAGTTGCTGACGCTCATACATTTTCCGATACCAGCCATTCTCTTTCATTAATTCTACATGAGTTCCGCGTTGTATGACTTTTCCCTTATCTAAAACAAGGATCAAATCTGCATGCTTAATTGCACTTAAGCGATGGGCTGTAATGATTGTTGTTTTACCTGTTCTGTTTCTTCGAAGAGATTTTAGAATTTGCTCTTCTGTTTTAGCATCTACGGCTGAGAGCGAGTCATCAAGTATTAGCACATTCGGTTCAGGTAGAATAGCCCTCGCAATCGATATTCTTTGTTTTTGTCCGCCTGATAATGTAACACCGCGCTCACCAACTAGAGTCTCATATCCATCCTTAAATGAAAGAATATCTTCATGAATACTCGCCAACTTACAACTCTGGGTAATTTCACTTATCGTTGCTGCTGGCTTTGCGAACGCAACATTATCAGCAATAGTCGCTGAAAAGAGAAAATGGTCTTGAGGTACATTCCCAAAAGTAGCCTTCAAATCATCAAGACGATACTGATTTAATTTCAGGTCTCCAATAGAAATCATACCGTCCTCTATGTCATATTCTCGTTGCAACAAACGTATTAATGTTGATTTTCCACTTCCTGTCTTCCCAACAATACCAAGGGTTCTCCCTTCTTCCAAAGTAAAATCAATGTTTAAAAGCGCATGCTCTTCACTACCAGGGTAAGAAAATTGATTAATGGTTACTTGAAGATCACCTGTTACCGGCTGATCACTCGCTGCTTTATTATCTGTGATATCTTGTTTTACCGAAAGCAAGGAAGATATACGGTCGTAGGAAGCACGTCCTCTCTCAACAATATTAAATAACCAACCAAACGCAAGCATAGGCCAGATAAGCAAGCCTAAATAAAGAGTAAAGCTGGTTAATTGTCCTAAAGTTAAATCACCAGCAATAAAGAATCTGGCTCCGAAAACAACGGCTAAGAAATAAGACATTCCAACAATTAAAGAGATTGTCGGATCAAACAAGGCATCTATCTTCGCAACTGCCACGTTTTTATTAACAACCTCCTTAGACTTGGCTTTAAATCGTTTTACTTCATCTTCTTCTTGGCCGAACGTTTTCGCCACTCTCACTCCTGTCACACTTTCTTGAACGTTATCATTCAACTCTGAAAAGGCAGATTGTGCATGATGAAAACGAGCATGTAAAAGCGTTCCATAATAGCTAGTCAGATACGCCATAAATGGCATTGGAATTAAACAAATTAAAGTAAGCTGCCAACTAATTGTAGCAGCCATCGTTATAATAACAAATCCTCCCATTGTAAGAGAATCAACTAATGTTAAAACCCCTTGTCCTGCCGTCATTTGTACGGCACGGATATCATTGGTGGCATGCGCCATAAGATCGCCTGTCCGGTGACGTTGGTAGAAGCGATGAGACATATTCGTAAAATGTTCATACAACTGATTCCTGAGCAAACGAGCTAAACGAATGGAAGCTCCAAATATCAGGATTCGCCAAACATATCTAAGTCCATACGTCAGTAAACCAATGACAAGTAAAACGCCAATCCACAACAGAAGAAGATTTCCTGTTAATGTTTCTTCAACGATGTGGTCAACAATAACCCCGACAACTAACGGAGGAACAAGAGTAAACAACGAAACAAACGCTAAAATAATGATTCCTATCCCATAAGCCAATTTTTCTTGTTTGAAATACCACCAAAGATCTTTAAATACTTTCACGCTATATAAAACACCCTTCTTAAGACAGTAATATCTATTAGTTTCCTATCTTCAAACAAAACTCCTCAATATAAGAAATTAATTTTTCAACACCTTCGTCTAACTCTTCAAATTCTATTTGAGATGCACTTGATTTATAAGCATCAAACGTATACGCATACCTTGGGTCGTAATACTCTTCCAAAAGCTTTGCAAATATCTGTTTATATTTACCTTGCTCTTGAAGAACTATTATTTCATTTCTAAGATCATGAGTTAGATACTTACTAATTTTTCCGATTGCTTCTTGTATTTTTTCTTTATAAATTTGCGGTTGATACGTTTGATAAATGTGTTCAACCCTAGACCAAAAAGGATAAGTCAGTTCAATTCTCTCTCCATTCTCTTTCCCTTTTAATATAAAATCAGGGATCACAACACGCCCAAGTCGTTTGCTTTCACCTTCAATAATTAAATACGGAGAATTCCCAATCTCCTCTAGTCGCTTTACTAATAAATACTCGAATTGTTTTTGACTGTTTGGACTCACACCAATATGTCCAAACACTGACCCTCTATGACCCGCTAACTCTTCTAAATCAACAACTGGGTAACCTCGTTCTTGTAAAATCTGAAGAATCTCTGTTTTTCGAGAACCGGTATGACCAGCTACAACAAGGTAGTCTTTCTTTTTGATTGCTTCTCGTTCTAAACTTTCTTGCACTACCTTTCTAAATGCTCGAACTCCACCTTCTAGTTGGTAACACTTCACCCCAAGTAACCCAACGGTACCAGCTACCGTTTTACTACGCATTCCACCTCGCCAACAATAGACAACCATACGTCTATTCGGCATTTCTCCTTGTAATCCCTTTAGTCTCTTGAAAAAAGCTTCGAGTTTCGGAGCATATATCGATAAACCCAATTCAATTGCTTCATCACGACTTTTTTGCTTGTACGTTGCTCCGATTTTTGCTCTTTCCTCGTCTGTGAACAAAGGAATATTAATCGCATTTGGTAGACGATACTCAGCAAATTCACCTGGTGAACGTACATCAATATACAAGTCTTCCTCATAGCGTAATTCTTCTATTGTAATTTGCTTCACTTGAACCGTCACATTATAATCCCCTTATAAACATCCTTTATTTTAAAGCAGAAAAACACCTCAAATAAGAGGTGCTTGTCCATTCAAACTATTTAGATTGTTGTTTCTGCATAGCTTTCATCATTTGATTGATTTTCTTCTGTGATGGGTTTTGCCCCATTTGCATCATCATGACGCGAAGCATCTGTTCATTAAATGGTGGGTTCTTTTTCAAATAAGACATCATCGTCTTACGTGCTATAAAGAAGCCAATTGCAATGCCAGCTGCAACAGCTAGTGTATACCCAATAATATGAATCCACATAAGTCCAACGTCCTCCTTCGTGCTATCTAAACCTGTCGGGTTAATACCCGAATCAACCTTATCTATTATATCTTAATGACAAGGGATTTAAAAGCACTTCAGAAAAATATCATCCTAAACCTAAGTTAAACAGGGTTCGTTCGAAGGAAATCCTCCTGTTTCAATGGTTTTAACCAACCGTAACGATGCTCTTCTATTGAAAAAGCAAAAAATGCAGGTTCACATTTTCTCAAAATTTCAAAAAACAACGTCTCTACTTCAAATGTACCTTCTGCTGTTAAATATAGTGCATCCGCCCCAATGACAAGCTCTGCTTTAGAATCTCGTTCAGCAATCTCTATTACATGAGTATTTTTCTTCTTTCTATATCCATCGATTTTCATAAGGTCTTGTTTAAACTTTTGTTGTATTAATAGGGACGGGATCGGCTTAGATATATATTCAATTTGTTTTCGTAAAATTTCCTTCTGCGACCCTCTTGCCTTTTCGTGTTCAAGAAATAAATAAAATAACTTGGATTCCTGTCCGTAGTATTGACGAGCAACATCTTCTTCAACAATATACAACTCGTAATGTCTCATCATGGACACCCTCTCGTACTTTTATTTTCCCTAATTATACGAAAAGTCTAGTAAAATGATTGTCTTAAATCGGAGAAGAATCCCACTAGTTTTGTCGAATGAATAGAAACAAAGCATTTAACCTTTGCAAAAATTGCAAAACAAAGAATCAAACATAATAAAGATAACAGTCCTAAACGAAAAAAACTGACTCTCATCAATAAAGAGAGTCAGTTCTTTTAATTATTATTTTTTAAGCAGAATTTTTATTTTTTCAACAACATTATCGACAGTGAATCCATACTCTTCCATGATCTTTTCTCCAGGTGCAGATGCTCCAAACTGATCAATTGCTAATACATCACCGTGATCTCCTACATACTTTGACCAGCCAAGCGAAGAAGCCATTTCGATACCAAGACGTGCTTTGATATTGGGTGAAATTACTTCGTCTTTATACGCTTTCGGTTGTTGTTCAAAGCGATCCCAGCTCGGCATACTAACTACATCTGCATAAATACCTTCCTTTTCAAGTGCAGATTGAGCTTCTACAGCAAGAGGTACCTCAGATCCAGAAGCTAGAAGCAATGCATCCGTCTCTCCATTTGATTTAGAGGCAATGTAAGCACCTTTTTTCACGCCTTCATAGGCAAGCTCTTTCGTTTGATCTAACGTTTTTAAATTTTGACGAGTTAATACAAGGGCAGTTGGTGTATCTTGACTTTCAAGAGCTACCTTCCAAGCAGCAGCTGTTTCATTACTGTCCCCAGGACGAATAACCGATAAACCTGGCATCGCACGTAATGCGGGTAGTTGCTCTACTGGTTCGTGTGTTGGACCATCTTCACCAACAGCAATACTATCATGTGTGAACACATAGATCACCGGTAATTTCATCAGAGCTGCTAAGCGAATAGCAGGACGTAGGTAATCAGAAAAAACAAAGAATGTTGCCCCAAATACTTTTAAACCACCATGAAGAGCCATACCGTTAATAGCCGCTCCCATGGCAAACTCACGAACACCAAACCAGATATTACGACCTTCATAATGATCTCTTGAGAAGTCTCCTAGATCTTTCATATAAGTCTTATTTGAACCTGCAAGATCGGCCGAACCTCCGAAAAGCTCTGGTAGTGTATTTGCAAAAACATTTAACACTTCACCAGAAGATGAACGAGTCGCAACACTTGAGCCTGGTTCATATACAGGTGCTGAGTGATCCCATCCTTCAGGTAATTCTCCACTCATTGCTCGTTCAAATTGGGACGCTAATTCTGGATAAGCTTCTTTATACGTAGCAAAAAGTTGATTCCATTCTTGTTCCTTTTTCTCACCTTCTGCTTTAATAGCGTTGAAAAACTCTCTTACTTCTGACGGAACATGGAATTCTTCTTCATGTTCCCACTTGTAAGCCGATTTCGTTAAGACAACTTCGTCTTTTCCAAGTGGAGCTCCGTGAGAAGCTGACTTTCCAGACTTGTTAGGAGAACCATAACCAATGACTGTCTTTATTTCAATTAATGTTGGTCGATCATCTTTCTTTGCTTCTTCAAGCGCACTACTGATTTCATCTAAATCAGTACCATCTTCGACACGAATAACCTGCCAACCATAAGCCTTATAACGCTCCTCTACACTCTCAGAAAAAGAGATATGCAAATCTCCATCTAACGAAATATCGTTTGAATCATATAAAACGACGAGACGTCCTAATTTAAGATGGCCAGCTAAAGAAGCTGCTTCAGCAGAAACCCCTTCCATTAAATCGCCATCACCACAAATTGAGTATGTAAAATGATCAACTATATTAAAGTCCTTTTTATTATATGTTGCAGCAAGATGACGCTCTGCCATTGCCATACCAACCGCCATTGCAACACCCTGTCCAAGTGGTCCTGTCGTTGCTTCAACGCCAGGTGTATGTCCAAACTCAGGATGACCTGGTGTCTTGCTACCCCATTGACGGAATTGTTGTAACTCTTCTACTGATAAATTATACCCGCTTAAATGCAATAAACTATATAACAGCATTGATCCATGACCTGCCGATAAAACAAAACGGTCACGATTAGCCCACTCTGGGTTTGATGGGTTATGATTCATAAATTTAGTCCAGAGGCTAAGGGCCATTGGTGCGGCTCCCATAGGTAATCCCGGGTGTCCTGAATTTGCTTTTTCAATACTATCTATTGATAGTGTACGAATCGTATTCACTGCAAGTTGTTCTACTTCCTTAGCCATACTATATTCCCTACCTTCCAAAAATACTTTTTCTATGCTTTACATCATATACTTTATCCTTATTTTCTACAAGCATGCAAAAACTATTTTCCGCAAAAAAAAACCTCTTTAAAACAGTAAGAGGCTTTAGTGCATACGTTTATTTTGACTTTTTTTACTTTCCTTTAAAGCATCAGGAGTTACATCATTTCCATTCTCATCAACGACCGTAACACTATGAAGTTGGTTTTTAAAAGAATTACGAAAAGTTTGAAGATACTCTTTCCGTAGCAATTGTTGTTCCTTTTCCTCTTGTTTAGTTAATCCTATTGTTTTCGCGCGTTTTGATAATTCATTTATTCGATTTAACTTTTCTTTTGATAACATACAGCACCTACCTTCGTCAAACGTTCACCCATCATACTCTACAACATTGCATGGACGTTTTCAACTATGACGAACTTTCATTTCGTCTGCAATATTCTAAATAGCGTCTATTGACTGTAGCCTTAGAAATATCATATCCGAACCCTCTAAGTGTAGCGGCTATGTCGTGAAATGTTAATTCCATTTTTCGCAATCGAACAATTTCATCAATGGGAACTTCTATTTTAGTTCGTCCTGCTCCACCACCTACTTTTAAATTTCTCTCGGGACGATATCCATTTTTAATAGCTTCTTTCATCCCTCTTTTGATTTTACTATTATGTATTTTACGCTGAAACTCTTCTACAATGGATACAATATCTAGCACCATCTCATCAGCTTCAGACAATGTAAGTTCACCATTATCATGTATCGTTAAGATTCTAACACCAGCTTTTCTTATCTGATGTAATAAGGCTGTTTTGGCATGTCCTCTCCCTAAACGAGTATCATCTTGGACGAGAAGAATATCGACCCCACCTTGACTAATTTCACTTAACACATTAAGAATTCCCTCTCGATCAACTTCAAACCCACTAGCTTTTTCTCTTATAATGTCTACAATTTTTAATTCTAATGTATTTGCTAGTGCTACTAACTCAACAGCCTGTCTTTCCAAAGATGTCTCTTGGTTTTTCTTGTCCGTACTTACACGACAATAAATAACAGCTCTATTCATTATCATCCTCAGTAGAAGGACTTAGATAGACAAAAGAACTGTTAACCGTTTTATTTACCTCTATTACATTAAGTTGATCTGCTTGTTCTGTCATTTCAGTTAATTCATTTATAGGAGCAGAAAGAATGATCGTTGCATACATGAACAGCAATACAAAAACTGCAGATAAAATAATAAAAATTTCTTGACTTGAAAGACGTTTCATCATATTAATCACCTCTATAGAATACTTGTTCGTATTTACTTTAAACCGAACATTCGTTTGTGTCAACATTTTTTTTAGAACTAACGTTTGCGTTACGTATGTTCGCATGGTACTATTTAGGTAATTAGGAAAGTAAGTGAGGTGGTATAGGTGTCAAAGCTATCAAAGCGACAAATTGAAATACTAGATTTCATTAAAATCGAAGTGAAAAAGAAAGGGTATCCACCTTCTGTGCGCGAAATAGGAGAGGCAGTTGGACTAGCATCTAGTTCTACGGTTCATGGACATCTTTCACGTTTAGAGAAAAAAGGATATATTAGAAGAGACCCTACTAAACCGAGAGCAATTGAAGTGTTGAATTTGGAGAGTGATTTAGTTGCAAATCCAGATAGAAAAACTACATATGTACCTGTTCTTGGTAAAGTAACAGCCGGTTTACCCATTACAGCTATAGAAAATATTGAGGATTATCTACCTCTACCAGAACACCTTGTTTCGGACGACAAAGCCTATGTGCTGGTCATCCAAGGTGACAGCATGATTGAAGCTGGAATATTTGATGGGGATATGGTCATTGTCCGTCAACAACAAACGGCAAATAATGGAGATATTATTGTTGCTATGACAGAAGAGAATGAAGCTACAGTAAAACGTTTTTTCCGGGAGAAAGATTATATTCGCTTACAGCCTGAAAATTCGACAATGGATCCAATCCTTTTAAAAGAAGTTACCGTTCTTGGAAAAGTAATTGGTGTATTTCGTACTATTCATTAAAATAAAAAGCTTGCGACTGCATCGACTACTTAGATGCAATGGTAAGCTTTTCTTTTTCTTTTCTTCGTTCTTTAAGATAAATTCGAAGCACGAAAGTCATAACTAGTGCACTGACAATGACCATACCATACCCGCCCGAACCTTCATAAATAAGAATTCTAAATACACTCCGCAGGAAAAACATAAATGATAAAAGATAGATTATTAATAGCAACGTTTTCTTACTCAGTTCAATCACCTCTTCTTCATTATTAATGAAAAACGTATATGCGACAAGATTTATAAATTCAATAAATTGATTGATTGCAATACTAATCATACTTTTTGAATTTTTTGGCTATCCTATAGACAACATGGTTAGCACTTATCACTCCACGAAAAACATCATTACCATGTTAGAGGGTGACTTTAAAGCTCAAAATTCAAAAAGCGAACATTTAACTTGCTAACATCGCTTCATTGTTTTCAATGCTTTTTGGTCATCCCTTTTGCCTTTTAGGTTAATTTATGCTTCTTTAAAACCTCTTTTTGTTGCAACCCTTTTTTACTAAGGTAATTATTTTTCCACCCTGTCCAAATAAAATAGACTCCTGATAGAATCGCTACAACATCGTTAACAAATTGTTCCGAAATAGTCTGATAACCTAGCAAGTTTAAGACTGCATTTAAAACCGCTACAATTAAAAAAGCAAAACGTGAAATCGAAGCTCTATCTTTATTCATTTCTATGCCTCCCAATCTCAATGAGGGTACTGAAAGAGGTACGATTTTCACCTTTTTCACTTTAAGCAATGAGCGGAACCGTTGCTTTGTTTTAAGCCTGCTATGAGTGGGTTTCTCATAGCAGGCGCGCAACGTGTGGAGCCATTGCTGCTTCCCCGAGTATGCTAAAAGGGACTTTTTCAGTGGCCTCATCTCAACTACTCTGGTTTTGTTCTCTTTTCTTAGAGCTAGTCTATGACTGAGTTAAATAAACATGACGGATGTTTACATAAGTTACAGATATAGTTTCAATAATAAGTCGTGTTAAACCCACAACCCGAAGGTACATTCTTCAGATTAAACTACCTTTGGAAGCTCATTAACTTGCATGAGACCACCTTAAAGAGATGATTTTTTTTAAGAAGTGTTATCATGAAAATAACAAGCCTTAAGAAAAGGAGTATTATGTAATATTTCTTACAGAATACCCTGATAAAACCTGAATCAGCCTATGTATTTTAAGCAGAAACAAACATAACTACAATAAGGAGAAATTATATTAGTATCTTTATTATTGCAAAGACTTTTTTCTCAAATCCATTTTAAAACCGACACGAATGTATGTAACCTATTTGTAACACAATTTATCTGGTTTTTTCTCTAATTTCGCTTTATTACGTTAGCTAGATAAGTTACAATTAATTTTGTGTTTTAAAAAGTTCATATGTACTTTAGAAAGAGGTTTTTATACTATGTTCAAAAACTTAGACGATCAAGATATGCTAGAAGCATATTACGAAGCAGTTCAAAATGATTTATGTATAGATTTCATCTCAATTTTAAAAGAAGAATTGGATGCAAGAGGCCTTCATGACAAGCTAACAACGGACTCTGTAATTTAATAACTTATTCTCATAAATTAGCGTGTACCCCATGTTAATTTTTCTTTTTCTTCTAGTTCCACCAGCCATTTAATATATTTTAACTCTTTTATAGTTAGTTTTCTTTGTAATTTACCTTCGAAAAAACTTTTATAAAGTTTTGCACTCTTGACGTTTTTCAGTTTTCTCACTCCCTTTTAAAAATATAATACAATTCCGACAAAATTACAAGGTTTTCATTTAATGAGAACAAAATCCCAATTAGGTCTTGTACTATCAGCGAAAAACGTCCTAGTGACACTTCCATTTTACTTGCATTTCCCTAAGCGATTTTTGCAAAATCACTAGAATCGCGAAGTTAGCGTTCTTCTTCCCTCTATGTAACTTTAATCTGCTTTATGATCTCGCTGTGCAGTACGTTCTGATTCGATTTGTCGCTTTGTTTACATTATCATTCAAATGAATGTCTCTAATCCTGTACCGCCCTGTATTATATGAATACTAATGCAGAATTTGAGCTCTAATCATTAGGCATCTTTACGTTGGTGGAGGGTGGGGAACGATATTTTCACGACTGATTTTCTCGTAGTTGTTGAGCAGTAACAGCAATTACATACCGATACTCCTTTTTTAGAACATATCCCATATCTACTGATCTATTTCTAATTTAATGTTTTTCCATGTTTCACTATACGTGTGATAATGTTCAGCAACATAGCTATAGCTAAATCTAAAACTCTACACCGCGAATAAACTGCTCCATTCCTCCACTTAAAATAAAATAGAGCCAACACTAAGTGCTGACTCCTGTTTCTTTTGAACCTAACAAATTCTTAAGCGATATTAAAATTAAGGCCACATTGCACTCTATTCAGTCTTGCGGATCTTCATCCCAAGAAAGAGTTATCACTTTTGTATAATCTCCTCTTTCAAAATCTTCCTTTGTAGCATTTCTACTTAATTCCTCATCGTCATCAATTCCAGTTGCAACTGTTGCTTCAAATTTTTCTGTTTTTTCCTTATCCTTCATTGATATCCATCCTTTTTTTGAGACTTCGTTTATTAGGATGCGTTACCGTAATCAAAATCATTAATGGTAAATGTTAGTACAACAACTATGTCATTATCCTGTAGTTTTCGATAAGTTTCTATTAATTAACTACAACTTCTTGATCTTGGTATTCTTGACTCGATTAACTATACTACCAATCCAAACAGCAACTTATTATCAAAACCACTGGGCGGTGGCTCTACGGAGGTAACTTGACCATTTCTCACAACTAATAGCTGGTTACTTTTAACCCCAATTTCTATGGTCATTATTTATAATTGGCTTACGTTCTTTAAGCCCTGACATTCAATAACCCTCCACTTGTCTAAATTGATCTTTTATGTGATCGATGCATGTTTCTCACATCCGTTAGTTCCAAGATTCTTATTGTTCAGTCCTTCGTCCGAGTTGACTACTATAACCTATAGCTAACTTGTTTATGGGAGAAAAGCGGTAAGGCTAGAGACGGATGAAGTTCAAATCTGACAATACCCGAATCTCCTATAGTAAATCCAGTGCCATTCTCGAGACATATAAGGCACACAGGGAAAACCCTCAACACCAGTAGTGTCAAGGGTTCTAAAGTCTTAATAATTCTGCATGTATTGGTCACGTTCCCACGGATGTACTTGTGTTCTAAACATGTCCCACTCAATTTCTTTTGCTTCAACGAAGTTTTCAACTGCATGCTCTCCAAGAGCTTTGATCATTACATCGTCTTGGACTAGTCTGTCGATAGCTTCTTTTAATGTTGCAGGAAGATCATCGATACCTTCTTCAATACGCTCTTCTTTGCTCATCACATAAATGTTACGATCTGTTGCAGCAGGAGGAGTTAATTTCTTCTTAATTCCATCTAGACCTGCCGCAAGCATTACTGCCATAGCTAAGTATGGGTTAGCCGCTGGGTCTGGACTACGAACTTCAACACGCGTACTTACTCCTCTTGATGAAGGAATACGGATAAGTGGGCTACGGTTACGCATAGACCAAGCTACGTATACTGGTGCTTCATAACCAGGTACAAGACGCTTGTATGAGTTCACAATTGGGTTAGTAATCGCTGTGAATGCTTCAGCATGTTTTAAGATACCTGCTAAGAATTGCATCGCTGTTTCACTTAATTGTGATTCAGTCCCTTCATCAAAGAAAGCATTTCCTTCTTTTGTGAATAAAGACATATTACAATGCATACCTGAACCGTTTACACCAAAGAGTGGCTTCGGCATAAATGTTGCATGTAGACCATGTTTACGAGCAATTGTTTTAACAACAAGCTTAAACGTTTGAATGTTATCACAAGCGGTAATCGCATCAGCATATTTAAAGTCAATCTCATGTTGACCAGGTGCCACTTCATGGTGAGATGCTTCGATATCAAAGCCCATGTCTTCAAGCTCTAAAACAATATCACGTCGGCAGTTTTCACCTAAATCTGTTGGCGCTAAATCAAAGTATCCGCCCTTATCATTTAACTCTAATGTCGGCTCGCCGTTTTCATCATTCTTAAATAAGAAGAATTCAGGCTCTGGTCCAATATTGAAAGCTGTATAACCAAGTTTCTCAGCATCTTTAAGAACTCTTTTAAGAATGCCACGAGGATCACCTGCAAATGGAGTTGGCTCTTCACCAGGCTTACCTGGTAGATAAACATCACAAATCAAACGTGCAACTCTTCCTTTTTCTGGTGTCCATGTGAAGATCACCCAAGTATCCAAATCTGGATATAGGTACATATCTGACTCTTCAATACGAACAAACCCTTCAATTGAAGATCCATCAAACATCATTTTGTTATCTAATGCTTTAGTTAATTGATCAACTGGAATTTCCACATTCTTAATCGTTCCTAATAAATCAGAAAACTGAAGTCGAATGAAACGAACGTTTTCTTCTTTTGCAATACTCAGAATATCTTCTCTACTATACTTTGCCATGTTTATGTATACCCCTTTCAAAATGTTTAATTTTAATTCACCATTTTGCCTGTTACTCATGTCATTAATCATTAACCTAGTAATTGTGTTTATGTATTGAACACCTTGCTTTGAAAGCATTCAGATAACGTACTATTACCATGTTACTCGAAGCAATCACTCATGTCAACCGCTGTCAAATTACCTGACATTCTGTTTAATTTGGTAAGAAAAAACTCATTTTTTGCCACTGTCAAAATCTTATTTACGATCATATATTGAATCGATTGATTGAAGAACAGCTATTTTCACATGCTCATAAGTAAGGCCACCTTGAACATAAGCAACATACGGTGGACGAATCGGACCATCTGCTGTTAATTCAATACTTGCTCCTTGTATAAACGTTCCAGCAGCCATGATAACAGGATCTTCATACCCAGGCATCTGACTTGGTTGTGGAGAAACATGGGCATTGACTGGTGAAGCTGTTTGAATGGATTGACAGAAAGCAATCATTTTTTCAGCTGTTGGAAAATGCACAGATTGAATCAGATCAGTTCGTCTTTCTTCCGCTTTAGGTGAAGTATTCATCCCTATTTTCTCTAGTATTGCAGCCGTAAACACAGCTCCCTTTAACGCCTGAGAAACGACATGTGGAGCTAAGAAAAAGCCTTGGTACATTTCTAGTAGACTATAGAGACTAGCTCCCCCTTCAGCACCAATTCCAGGAGCTGCAAGCCGGTAAGAAGACAGTTCCACCAACTCTTTTCTTCCGACAAGATAGCCGCCTGTTTTAACAATTCCTCCGCCCGGATTTTTGATTAAAGAACCAGCCATTAAATCAGCTCCAACATCACACGGTTCTCGCGTTTCCACAAATTCTCCGTAGCAGTTATCGACAAACACAACTACATCCTCTTTAATGGACCTGACAAATGAAATCATTTCTTCAATTTGTCCAATCGTGTAAGATGGACGGTCACCGTAACCTTTAGATCGCTGAATCCCTATCATTTTTGTGTTTTCATTTATTTTACTTCGAATGGCGTCTTCATCAATCCAACCTGACCCCAGTAAAGAAACTGCTTCATACCCGATATGGAACTCCTTTAAAGAACCATTTCCATTCCCGCGGATACCGACAATCTCTTCTAATGTGTCATAGGGCTTTCCTGTGATATACAATAACTCATCGCCTGGTCTTAATACCCCGAAGAGAGCTGTTGCGATAGCATGGGTTCCTGAAATGATTTGGGGACGAACAAGGGCCGACTCTCCTCCGAACACCTCTGCATAGATGGATTCAAGTGTATCACGACCAACATCGTCATACCCATAACCTGTTGAAGGCGTAAAGTGAAAATCAGCCACCTGATGGTTTCGAAAGGCAGCCATTACTTTTGCTTGATTTACTAATGCAATTTCCTCTATTTCCTGATGATGTTCTCTTATTTGTTGCTCTACTTCTTTAGTTAGTTCATTTAGTTCTTTTTCGTGATTCAACTTCAGCATTCATTTCCCTCTACTTTCGTTCTACAATCGATCGGATCGTTAATTCATGGCCTAAAGCAGTATCAGGTAAGACAAAACCACGAACTTCATAATGTTCGGTTTCTTCAATCCAATCTTGTTTTTTGATCAGCGTTGTTTCACGACATTTTGAAAGCAGGCTTCCTTCATCTGCTTTTAAAAGAACATGATATTCCTTCATTTGCTCCATTAACTTTTCTTCAATTGCATGTTTTAAGCTTTCTAAATCTTCCTGATCAAAGGCACTAATTTCAATGGAGTCTTCCTCATGTGTTGGAAAGAAGTCAGGATCTTTCTGTTCACTTTTATTGTACACGATTAATTGTGGGATCTGCTCTGAATCTAATTCTCTTATGAGCTGCTTGACTGTTTTTTCGTGCTGAACATAATCAGGGTTTGAGCTATCGACTACGTGTAGAAGCATATTCGCTTCTTGTAACTCTTCAAGCGTTGATCTGAACGCTGCAACAAGTGTTGTTGGTAAATCTTGAATGAATCCTACCGTATCAGATAGTAACACTTTCATGCCACTAGGTAGGTTAAATTCTCTAGTTGTCGGATCCAGTGTGGCAAACAATTGATTTTCTTCAAGTGTTTCGACCTCGGCTAATCGGTTTAAGATCGTTGATTTCCCTGCATTCGTATACCCAACAATCGCCACTTGGAACGCTTCATTCTGCTTTCGCCGCTCACGGTAACGTTGACGATGGCCGACTACTGCTTCAAGCTGATGCTTGATCTCATCCGTTCTTCTACGTATATGACGGCGGTCAGTTTCGAGTTGGGTTTCCCCTGGACCTTTTGAACCAATTCCACCACCTTGACGGGAAAGAGCTAAGCCTTGTCCTGCAAGACGGGGCAACAGATAGGAAAGTTGGGCAAGTTCTACTTGTAATTTTCCTTCTCTTGATCTAGCCCGCTGAGCAAAAATATCTAGAATCAGTTGAGTTCGATCTACAACCGTTATTTTTGTTCTTGTATGAACGTTACGGATTTGACTTGGTGATAATTCATCATTAAACACAATGGTGTCTACGTTTTTTTCATCAATTAAGTTCTGAAGTTCTTCTACTTTTCCTTTACCTATGTATGTAGATGGTTCAACCTTTTGTCGCTTTTGTGTAAGCGTTCCTACAACGGTTCCTTTTGCCGTTTCAACAAGACTTTTTAACTCATCCATCGAACGTTCAAAAGCGAGATCATCATTATCCAATTGACATCCTACTAGGACAACGTTTTCTGTCTCTCTATGATTTATTTCTTGCACGTATTTGCCACATCCTTTGTTTACGTTCTTACTTTACTATTTACCCTTTGTGATCATACATACGCATCATACCATGAACAGGAAAAAAAAAGAAAAGATGATTTGTGCGATATAACTATTATATAGAGAATAACCTTTTTATACGATTGTTTATTATGCAAATTCTGAACTAAATAAATTCTTTCTTATTTTTTATTAAAACCAATAAGCACATCTATATCAAAGATAGTAGATGTGCTATCAATATGTTAATTTAAAGGCTCTTGGAAGGCTAACCCGCTTTTTCGATTTTAGTTTAATTTAATTTCACATGTGAAGAACTAAAATTAAAATCCTCACGTTTCATCATTAAAAGCGACTCTTTATCGAAACGATTCTCTCTTAGTAATCGTACAGCTTGCATCCTAATCGCTTCTTCAATGATATTTCGAATATAGCGCCCATTGCTAAATGTTCTTTCCTGTTCTTGTCTAATTTTTCTTATATGCTCTTTAATATGAAACTCGCCATCTCTCGTTAACTCATATTCACGTTCTCTCAACATTCGCCGGACCATTTCCATTAGTTGCTCAGTTGTGTAATTGGGGAAATCGATGGCAATTGGGAAACGAGATGGCAGTCCTGGATTAAGCGATAAGAAATACTCCATTTCATTTGAATAGCCAGCTAATATTAACACAAAATCATGCTGATGATCTTCCATCGCTTTCACTAACGTATCAATAGCTTCTTTCCCGAAGTCCTTCTCTCCTCCTCTTGCTAGCGAATAAGCTTCATCAATAAACAAAACTCCCCCACTCGCTTTTTTTAGAACCTCTCTCGTTTTTTGAGCAGTATGACCAATATATTCACCAACTAAATCTGCACGTTCCACTTCCATAAATTGCCCTTTGGCCAAGATGCCCATTTCATGGAGGAAACTTGCTATGATTCTAGCTACTGTTGTTTTTCCTGTACCAGGATTGCCTTTAAAGATCATATGAAGAACTTGCTTACTTGCCTTTAAGCCCATTTCTTCTCGACGTTGATTAATGTAGAGCCAAGCATATATTTCATTTACAAGCCGCTTTACTTCTTCAAGGCCTACGTATTCCTCGAGTTTCTTTTCAAACCTCGTTAAAATATCATGTTCTTCCTTTTCCTGTTCTGTAGAAAACAGCGAATCTTTCTGGCTTATTCTGTCCTCTGTTTTATGATTCAGTACAACGTTAATTCTCCCTCTTTTTTTTGAATTAACCGGGTTACTCATGATGTACACCCCTTTGCTGTTGCATCTAATACCTAGGTTTTATTTCCTTATACCACTATACGCAAAAATGGGCGAACTGTGACAAACACCCATCTTTCAAAGCACCAATATTTTTTCTTCTTTATATGTACCATCTTACGCAGTTAAAAATGGAAGGATGCCAATTTTTGAGCTTCTAATCCAATCATCCAAACACAAAGTCAACAATAACAAATGAAAGAACGGATATTGACTAAAAAAATACAAACTAGTCAGCTTTCTAGCCTTTTATAGACAATTAGGGTTCCTAAAAGAAGACAAACCTCGCTATTTTAGGCTGGTTTTATTCATTTAGCAGGAAAATGAGAAAGAAATAGCTAAATAATCATTATAGGGAGGGGTGTGTGTAATGGAGTATATGTTTCCGTCATTTATCCAAGAATACATTGACCAGCTTACACGCAAAGGTAGAAAAAGTTCCACGATAAAACGTTATATGTACGATATAAACGATTTCTCCTATTGGCTGCATAAAAAACGGGCTACAACAAAGGAAATCAACTGGATATCCATAACTAGAGAGGAATTAGAACTTTTCTTTACAGAATTAATAGAAAAAAGGAATTACCATGTACGGACGATAAGGCGCATTCATAGTGTTTTAAAGCAACTAGCTCGCTACCAGAAATCACTTGGTCAAAGTGAACTCAAGCCAATTGAAGAAATAGATCCCCCAGAGATGACTTATAGCTTATTACAAGAATCAGAATGGCTCACGTTAAAGGAAAAACAACAGCTATTTAAAACTCTTACTTCAACAAATGGATTATCTGATCAACAGATAGAGACATTTCCATTCTACAGGGAGAGAAATACATTTATCATTCGTTTATTCTTACAATACGGACTTACCTTGCATGAAGTACATCACCTTTCCATGAATGACATTAAGTTCGAACGTAACCAAATCAAAATTCAGTCAGCAAACCTAGTACGAATGATTAAACTGAATGAAGAAGATAAACAACTCGCTTATTCTTATTTTAAAAAGATCCCAGAACCTGTTCGTCCACGGTTTTACAGTAACGACCCTTTTATTATCGCCTTTGATTTTAAACGGAAAACATTCCACTGGTCTTATGACGATGACCAGCCAAAAAGAATGTCTATGATTGCTATACAGAAAATGTTACGAATGGAAGTGAAACGTGCCCAGTTACGAAAAGGTATTAGCGCTCAAACACTTAGAAATACATTTATTCTTTCAACACTTTTAAAGGATATACCTTCTGATGAACTGGTACAGCGTATTGGCTACACAACACCCCTATCACTGAAACGCTATATTGATACCGTAAAGTCTATGAAAGAAGATCAAATGAAACTTCTTTTAGCGAACGGGGCGTAAAAAGCCTTATTCATTCCTATCAAAAATAAAGCTTTTACGTTTGGAACGGAGCATTGATGGCTGATTCCCATCGTAGCAATCTTTGGAGTTTCACTGTCATTCACCAGTTTACTTAAGGTGATTCTTATAAGATTGATTTCCAAAAGATCTATTAGTGGATTTATTATTCGGCCATTACAATATCAACCGATTTTCTACTTAGCGTAACCCTAGAAGGAATCAATTAACAGGTTTACTAGCGATAAGTTCTGCGCCAAATAAATAAGAAAAACTCCAAAGGTTTATACAAACCTTTGGAGTTTTTCTTATTCTGCTTCTTCGGTTTTTAATTGAATATTACGTTGTGGGGCAAATGTTGAAATCGCATGCTTGTAAACAAGTTGTTGCTTTCCTTCTGTTTCTAAAACTACCGTAAAGTTATCAAATCCTTTAATTAGACCGCGAATTTGAAAACCATTTGTTAAAAAGACGGTCACTGAGATGTTATCTTTACGTAATTGATTTAAAAATTGATCTTGAATATTAATAGGTTGTTTCATCGGGGTGTCCTCCTCTAATTGACTCTCTCTTTATTTCGATATAAAAGGGAGTTTTCCTTCAATAAATAAACGAATTTCGTTAAAAGTTTGTTTGTCTAATCCGTCGGAAGCGTCGAACCATGTTGTTTCCGTCTTATTTCGAAACCAAGTTAATTGTCTTTTGGCATATCGTCTTGAGTTTTTCTTCAGTGTTTCGACCGCTTCTTTTAATGAACTATGACCATCGAAATAATCAAAAAGTTCCTTATAACCAATTGCTTGTACAGATTGACAATTTCTTATTCCACTATCGTATAGACATTTCGCCTCTTCTAGTAAGCCTTGTTCCATCATCATGTCTACTCGGTGATTAATTCGCTCATACAGCTTTGAGCGCTCCATAGTCAGTCCAATCATGACAACTTCATACGGTGACTCGGTATTCTCTTCAGTCTGTTGCTCGGAAAATGGAATTCCCGTCGCTTTCGTTACCTCAAGCGCTCGAATGACACGCCGAACATTATTCGGATGAATGAACTCTGCCGCTTTTTCATCTACTTTTTTTAACATCTTATGTAATTCTGTTGTACCCACTTCTTTCACATGGTGCTCAAGTTCTTGTCTATACTTTTCATCTGTAGGCATAGACTCAAACCCATATTTTTTTGTGATCGCATTAACATACAGTCCAGTTCCTCCTACTAGTAAAGGAATCTTTCCTTTTTGATTAATTTCTGTGATCAAAGGAATACATCTTTCTTGAAATTCTGCAACTGAAAAGGGATCTTTAGGAGTTTTGATATCAATCAGATAATGTGGAACTCCATCTTGTTCAGCTGTTGTAACTTTAGCTGTGCCTATATCCATCCCTTTATACACTTGCATCGAATCACCACTGATAACCTCACCTTTATAGGCTTTTGCAAGTTTGACACCTAAAGCCGTTTTCCCAACAGCTGTTGGGCCTACAATGACTATTAGCTTTTCTTTCATCATCTTCTCCCTATTTTCATAAATTCAAACATTAGTTGAGTTTTTAAATTTGTATATAAGCATAATGAAAAGCTGAGTGTTGACGTTTAATCACATTAAAGCCAAAACGTTGGAATCGAGCAGTTTGATAATGATCTTTTAAAACTACCCGAGTTTTAGCTACTCGTAATGCATGAGAGATTACCTTCTCGTTAAGATCATCATGACAAGCAAATTGCTTCAATCCCCTAATTCCGGTGGAGTCTGAAAGATGTTGTTCAAACATCGGATCAAAATACACTACATCGTATGACTGATTAGGGAGAGAGGCTAAATAGGATAAGTGATGGTCATGAACGACGCTAATTCGTTTCATCGCATCTAACATTTCCGTTCCTCCTTCTTGCCAACTTTGAAGACCGCTCTGAACCATATAAGCTAACGTTTGATTAGCCTCTACTCCTGTCACAAGCCCAGACTTCCCAACAGCTAATTGCGCGACAAGACTATCTGATGCAAGTCCTAATGTACAATCAAGAAAGGACATCCCTTTCCTTAAACCAGCTGTTTCGACAAGAGGATCATAACCTGTTCTTAAAAATTGTTTTACCCTAAACATAGCAGAGTTTGGGTGATAAAAAAACGGCTCACTTCCCTCTTTTGGATAAAGAGTTTCTCTCGCTTTGCCTACGACAAGAACGTCTTCCGCGTAGGTATTAATTAGATCTTGAACAGAAGTATCGCTTCGGACTATAAAACGGCTGTTCAGTTGTGAGCTCCATGACTTCGCCTTTTCAGATAAGGCATCTGCTCTTTTTCTAGCTGTTGTCACAATCATGTTCTTTGGCTCCTCCAAAATTTTCACCTATCGTCCGTGTTCCAAAAGGAGCAAATTGGCTTAATATGCTCCGCTCATTGCTGATAGATAGTTCAAAAAGGTAAAGTTCGACCTTTTCGAACTATTTCGACAGCTTATTATCCTTAGTGTTTGCAATGGCTCCTCTCGCTGCGCGCTTCTCCGAGAAGCCCACTCGGAGAAAGCTTAAAACCCTGCAGCGGCTCCGCTCATTGCTGATAGATAGTTCAAAAAGGTAAAGTTCGACCTTTTCGAACTATCTATCACATCACTCGTTTAAACATTTTTTCTAGTGCGTACGTTGAGAAGTGAACTAGAATGGGTCGTCCGTGTGGGCAAGTAAAAGGGTCACTACTTTTTCTTAGGGATTCTAGCAAGGCAAACATTTCGTCTTGGCGAAGATGCCGATTCGCTTTTATTGCAGCTTTACAGGACATTAAAATAGCCGCTTCCTCACGTAATTTCGCTAAATTGACACGACGATGCTCTAATAAATATTCAATCATTTCACGAATGGTTTCTTCCTCATGACCTTTTGGTAACCAAGTCGGATGAGCCCTGACGACATATGCTTGTGTTCCAAAAAGCTCAAGAAATACACCAACAGCATTTAGATCTTCTAGATGCTCATTAATGATCGACATCTCTTGTGCAGTGAATTCGAACGTTATTGGGATTAATAATTCCTGCAAACGCGGATCGACTTCGGCTACTTTATCACGAAAATATTCGTACTTAATTCGTTCTTGCGCTGCATGTTGATCAATTAAATACATTCCTGTCTCATTTTGAGCGATAATATACGTCCCATGCATTTGTCCAACAGGATAAAGAGCCGGAATACGTTCAAGGGTCTGCTGTGGTCGCTTTGAACTTTCTTCTACTTCTGGGTTCATAACTTCTTCTTCAAATTCTTGTTTTTGTTCAGGCGATATGGTAGCTTCTTTTACAGTTATCGTATTTGGTTTTGTCCACATAGGAAGTGACTTGTCTGCCTCTTTACTCACCAACACATTTTCTTTTAAAGAGGGCTGAGCTGTTGGTTCTGCCTTTCCATACACTTGTTCGAAATCAAACGACACTTGCTCACTTTTATAACTTTGAAATTCCGTTCGTTTCTTTGGATCCGCCGCCGGAATTAAGCTTTGTTTTTCAAAGACTTCCTTAATAGACTTCGTAATTAGATGGCCAAGTTCTTCTTCCTTGCTTAACCTGACTTCGAGCTTAGCAGGATGCACATTAACATCAATGAGTTTTGGATCCATATTAATCGCAAGTACTACTAATGGAAATCTCCCTATAGGAAGGAGAGTATGATACCCCTCTTGAATCGCTCTTGCTAGCGCATAGTTGCGAATGTATCTTCCATTTACAAAAATTGACATATATTGCCTTGATGCTCTAGTTAGCTCTGGCATTGCAACAAAACCACTAATCTCATAATCAAGCGATTGTCCTGAAATAGGAACGGTCTTTTTTGCCACTGCTCTCCCGTAAATCGAAGCCATTACTTGACGGATATCACCATTCCCTGCTGACCGTAAAACTTCTTTATCTTGATGATAAAATTCAAAGGAAACATGTGGATGCGCCATAGCTAGTCTATTAATGATATCGCTTATATTCCCGGCTTCTGTATGAACGGTTTTTAAATATTTTAACCGTGCTGGTGTATTAAAAAACAAATTTGTAACAATAATTTCTGTTCCTTTTCTCGCAGTTGCTGTTTTTTTATTTATAATTCTGCCACCTTCAATTTCAAGCTCCGTACCAGGACCATCTCCTGTACTTGTTTTTAAGCTGACATGAGCAACTGATGCAATACTCGGTAATGCCTCTCCACGAAACCCAAGTGTCGCAATCTGAAAAAGATCCCGGTCTGTTCGGATTTTACTCGTTGCATGACGATAAAAGGCCGTTTCAACATCGTCTCCCGCTATTCCATCTCCATTATCGACGATACGAATCGATGATAATCCACCTTCTTCAATTTCAATTAAAATATGAGTACTATTTGCATCTAACGAATTTTCTATTAATTCTTTGACAATAGAAGCAGGACGTTCGACGACTTCCCCTGCCGCTATTTTATTAGATAATGCATCGTCTAATTTAATAATTTTTGTCATCGAACCCCTCCATTATAGTTGTTGTTTTTTAATCAAGCGTTATTTTAACAACCGTTGCAGCTCATTAATGAATTGTATCGCTTCGATTGGTGTCATATTTAACACATCTTTCTTGATTAGCTTCTTCAGGACTTTTTCTTCTTGCTCTGACACATCAACCTTTGATTTACGTTCCTTTACTAATACAGGTTGATCTGGTTCATCAATAAAAAGAGAAAGTTGTTGTTCTTCTTTTACATCTGGTTGTTGAACTTTAATTGTTGCTGTTGTTTCTTCAAACTGTTTAAGCAGTTTTTCAGCTCGCTCTGTTACTTGGGAAGGAAGTTGTGCGAGTTCAGCTACATAAATTCCGTAACTTCGATCGGCTTGTCCATCCACTACTTTATGCAAGAATACGACAGCTCCATTTTCTTCAACTGCAGACACATGTACATTTTGTAAATCATCTAATGTTTCATCTAGTTGGGTTAACTCATGATAATGAGTTGAGAAAAGCGTTTTAGCCCGTACTACATCATGAATATACTCAATAATTGCTTGTGCTAACGCCATTCCATCATATGTTGAAGTTCCCCGCCCTATTTCATCGAGTAAAATCAAGCTGTTTTCTGTTGCTTTTGTTAGCGCATATTTTGTTTCAAGCATTTCAACCATAAATGTACTTTGCCCACTTGCTAAATCATCGGCAGCTCCTATTCTTGTAAACACTTGATCAAAAATAGGAAGTCTCACTGAGGTTGCTGGAACATAACAACCAATTTGCGCCATAATCGCGAGTAGTGCCAATTGACGCATGTACGTACTTTTACCTGCCATATTAGGTCCTGTAATTAACAGCATCTCTCTACCTTCATGCATTTGCACGTCATTGGCTACGTACTGACCCTTTTCAATCACCGTTTCCACAACAGGATGCCGACCGTCGACAATATCAATATCCCGCTTGCCTGAAAACAATGGTCTCACATAATGTCTCTTTTCACTTACAGAAGCAAACCCTGCTAAAACATCGATCTCACTAATTGCATGAGCAAGTTGTTGAATATACTCCAAGTATTGTTTAGCTTCCTCTCGAACGATCACAAACAAGTCATATTCAAGTTGCTCCATTTTCTCTTCTGCATTTAAAATAAGAGCTTCTTTCTCCTTGAGCTCGGGAGTTACAAAACGCTCTGCATTTGTTAACGTCTGCTTACGATCATACCGACCTTCAGGAAGTAAATGAAGGTTCGCTCTTGTGACCTCAATATAATAACCAAACACTTTATTAAACCCAATTTTTAACGATCTAACACCGGTTGCCACTTTCTCTTTTTTCTCCAATTCAGCAATCCATTGTTTTCCGTTTAGGCTTGCATCTCGATAAGTATCGAGCTCTTTGTGATAACCCGGACGAATCATCCCTCCGTCTGTTACAGAAATCGGTGGCTCTTCTACTAAGCTCCGCTCAAGTAAATCAATTAGTTCATCAACCTGAAGTTCTGTACTAAACCAACGATCTACAAACGTCGGTGCGATCTTGTTTATATACTCTTTTAATAGAGGCGTCTTTTGTAATGAACGCTTTAATTGAACAAGCTCACGAGCATTTACACTTCCATAAGCAATTCTACCGGCTAATCTCTCAAGATCATAGACATGTCTTAACTCATCTCTTAATTCTTCTCTTTCAAAATAACATTCTTTAAACGCTGTCACTAGTGTTAAACGCTCATCAATCTCTTGTTGATTAATAAGTGGACGCTCAATCCAATTTTTAACTAGTCTTCCTCCCATTGCTGTTACCGTTTGGTCAACAATCGCAAGTAAGGAGCCAGCCTTTTTCTTTTCTCTTAGAGACTCTGTTAACTCAAGGTTTCTTTTCGTATGCGTGTCCATTTTCATAAAGGAATTGTTTTGGTAATGCATCACTTGTTGTAAATGACCTAATGCTCGCTTTTGTGTACGAGTTAAATATTGTATAAGCCTCGCAAAACTCATGATCAACTGATCAGAATGTAGATTCTGTACTAAATGACGATATTCTTCGTGAAGATCTGTTTCATTTTCAAACGATACGGTGACCGGACATTTTTCTTGAATTCTTTTCAAAACACTTGAATCTAATTCAGTTTCGACGACAAGTTCTTTCGCTCCAGAACTTGCGATATCTTGGATTACTTCATCAAGATCACCGTGAATAAGCGTAACCGCGCACTCACCAGTTGTCAGATCCGTTCTAGCTACACCGTAAGTAGTTTCATTAAATCTCGTTAACGCCACTAAGTAATTATTTTCCTTTTCTTTAATCGTGTTTCCATACATCATGGTTCCAGGAGTTAGTACTTTTACGACCTCACGCTTAACAACACCTTTTGCTTGTTTAGGATCCTCAACCTGTTCGCATAAAGCAATTTTATATCCTTTTTCAATTAAACGGGACATATATTGATCAGCCGAATGATAGGGTACTCCACACATCGGAATCCGTTCTTCTCCTTGTCCTCGACCAGTTAACGTAATCTCTAATTCTTGTGCCGCTAAAACGGCATCATCAAAAAACATCTCATAAAAATCACCTAAGCGAAAAAATAAAAAGGCATCCTTATGTTGGGCCTTTATTTCTAAATACTGCTTCATCATTGGGGTAATCTCTGCCATTTTTGTCCTCCACCGTACAATATTAATCTCTTATATTATAGCATAGCTTCTCTAAAACTCGCATTAGGGATAAACTCCCTCTAGTTGGTAGGATGCTGAAAAAAAGGTTGATTTTTACCTTTTTCGTATGTCCTCCATAAGGACAAAAAGAGATTGGCAAACGAATTGCGATTATAAAGCTCGCTTCACTCTTTTGTCGGCTACAGTGCGAATATATAAAAAAAGCAAGCCACTTTTGGCTTGCTCTTTTGTCTTATTTATCAAATTCGCTGTGAAGAAAATTGGGATCAAGACGCTCATATTCCTCATCACTAACATCATCATGCTCAGCTGCAGGAATATCTTCTAACAGACCATCTGGATTAACGGCTACTGCTACTTTTGTTTCTCCAATACATTCTACAATAAATTCACGTTCTACTTGCACATCAACATTTGCTCCATTTTCAGAGATGGTTGCTTCAAGCGTGTTCGGTTGTTGAATCGCTCTTGCAATGACATCCATTTCATCTGAAAGAATGTTTGAATCTTGCATTGTAAGTTGAATTGCATCTGAGTAAGTAACTGTCTGTGTAGCAACGTCTGTTTTTGTATTTTTGTTATACGAAAACCATACGTTAATGTCATAGCTACCTTGCACCACAACCGTGTCGCCCTTCTTTTCTGCACTGTACTTGTGGTTGATGATCCAGCAGCCAAGAATGCTTGTCGGTCTGTGTGAAGGGCTAATCGTATGAGTTGCTTCAGAGAACTTACGACCTTTTCCACATACCGCTTTTGTAATAATCTCACGATAGTTAAATTTTTGAGACATGAAACAAAACCCTCCTTTTTCTCATATCATATCGAGTTGTCGGTCGCTCGTGTCGGCTCTCATGCCTAATTCGCTCCGCCAAATGCTTCACTGTCATCCTATGCAGGGCGAATAACCAATGTGCGAAAAAGATATAAAGATGATAGCAAAGCGTTATCTGTATCACGATATGTCGCGATTACAAAGTTTAGTACATGAATCGTTAAAAGTTCCCGAAAATCTAAAAGATTTATTGCCAAAAGATTTAATTCATGAATTGTTTTACCTGCTTTTTTCAATCTTTGTACCAATAACAATTTGGCCAAATAACCTCTTAATCCATCTATATGAGTTTAGAATCACTATTAGAATCTACAGCTGAAATTAGGTGTTAAAAAAGTCTAATTCATTTAAAAATCGAGATGAACTACTTTTCGTCATCGAAAAAAGTCTTCAACATCATTACTACCAAAACGTATATAAATAATAGAATGAATTAGCAAAAGACCAAATCCTAATGGAATTGGTCTTTTGCTGTTCCTATTTAATTCTCTAAACGAAAAGACTAAAATTAGAACGTTTTTACTACTGACATCCACCATCAAAATATGGATTCTTCGTGGTCGTCCCTTTAAGTAAATCTCCACCCATAGAAGTGATGATTTCATCTGTCACTGTTTTAGAAATCGTGTTTGATACCATTTGTAGTAACTCATTTACTTCAACTTGACTTGACTTAAATTCTTGCACTAGTGGAATCGAATCAATTTCTTCATGCAATGCGTCAATTTTAGCTTCTATTTCTTTTAATGCCTCTGATTTTCCATAATGCTGAAGGTTCACAGCTTCTTTTTGAAGCTTCTTTATTTCGGCAATCAATTCTTGCACTCTTAAATGCTCATTAATTTGTTTTTCAGCTCTTTTAAAAAAGTCAACTTCTTCTGTTTCAGCCATCATTTTTGCAAGTTCTTTTGCTTTTAAACGAATATCATCTCTTGTATAAATTGTTGTCATGATCCTTTTACCTCCGCCATCTCAACCAAATCACCATTTAGTGACCATGTTTTTGCTTCTGTTACTTTCACGTATACAATTTGGCCTATCATTGATTTAGGTGCTTTAAAGTTTATCATACGGTTGGTTCTTGTCCGACCTGCTAACACCTCTGGGTTTTTCTTACTTTCTCCTTCTACTAACACTTCAACGATTTGATCTTGATATTCCAAATTTTTCTTCGCTGAAATTTCATTCACTAAGGCATTCAGTCTTGCTAAACGTTCCTTTTTTACATCCATTGGCACATTGTCTTCCATTTTTGCTGCAGGTGTTCCTTCACGTGGAGAATAAATGTACGTAAATGCACTATCAAATTCAATTTCACGTATGAGAGATAAAGTCTCTTCAAATTGCTCCTCTGTCTCATTTGGGAATCCTACGATTATATCTGTTGTAAAAGAAGCGTTTGGGATCGCCATTTTTATTTTGTGAGCTAGTTCCATATATTGCTCTCTAGTGTATTTTCGAGCCATTAGCTTTAAAATCTCAGAATTTCCATGCTGGACTGGTAAATGAATGTGTTCAACAAGGTTTCCACCTTTAGAAAGAACAGAAATCAAATGATCATCAAAATCCCTCGGATGACTCGTTGTAAAACGAACGCGCGGGATAGCAATTTTGTGAATTTCATCCATTAGATCCCCAAGTCCATATTTCCGATCAACAAGATCTTTTCCATAGGCATTGACATTTTGACCTAGTAACGTAATTTCTTTATAGCCTTGTCGTGCTAAATCGCGGACTTCAGCAATGATATCCTCTGGTAAGCGACTTCGTTCCTTACCGCGCGTATAAGGCACAATACAATACGTACAAAACTTATCGCAGCCGTACATGATGTTAACCCAAGCTAGTGTCTTACCTTGTCTAGATCTAGGCATATTTTCAATAATATCGCCTTCTTTTGACCAAACTTCTATCACCATCTCTTTTCCAAACAGAGCATTACGAAGAAGCTCTGGTAAGCGATGAATGTTATGAGTACCAAAAATCAAATCAATATGCTGATGCTTTTGCATAATGCGGTTAACGACATTTTCTTCTTGAGACATACAACCACATACACCAACGATTAGTTCTGGGCGTTCTACTTTTAATGTTTTTAAATGTCCAATCTCACCAAATACTTTGTTCTCTGCGTTTTCACGGATCGCACATGTATTTAAAAGGATGACATCTGCCTCTGTCGTTTCCTCTGTTGACTCAAAGCCCATTTCAAGTAAGAGCCCAGCCATATGCTCTGAATCATGTGTATTCATCTGACAGCCATAAGTCCGAATGAGAAATTTTTTGCCGCTACCAATTCCCTTCATATCCTCTGGAATCAAGCTATCTGGGCGAAGAACTTGGATATCTTCTTTCCCACGACGTTTTCCTTGCTTGTAATCCGGCTGATCATAAATGGAAATTTCTCGTCCTTCGATTCGAATCACTTTTTTATGATCTTCTTCTGATATAACTTTTGCCTTAGAGAAATCAAAATACATACTATAATCTTTATTAGATTTATCGTTTGTCGATTTAATGTTCTCTGTAGCTTTTGAAGTATTTCCTAAACGTCCTAAACGTTGATCTTCATTCATCTATAAAACTCCTTCCATCCAATCATTCAACCAAAATATAAAAAGCTCATAAACTCGAGCGAATTTTAGTGAAGTTTCCTTTATACATTATACGTGGAACTTTACATAAACTCAATGAATCTTGTTTGTCCATCTTGTGGTAGTCATAATTAATATCGCAGTGCCCATTTTTCATAAGAGTATTGACTCGTATTTAAGGGTAACACTATAGCATTCAACTTTATACTTGAAAAATAAAAAGTCGATGCTCCGTGTATAGAGCATCGACTTTTATTTACATAAATTGAGCCATCATTTCCTTGAATTTTGCTTCATCTAATTGTAAATCTTGGTGAGCAAGCGGCTTTTCATCATACGTAGGAATTAACTCCTGGTAAGAGCGTTGCTCCGTATTTTGATAAATAAGACCCGTTACAAGACCATTATGCTCCATCAATGTTTGCATAGCCTTCATACGATTGTTAGGATCGTACTCTTCGACATCTGCTAGTTTCGTAATGTTTTGCTTAAACCAATCATACGTGTTCACTTTATTAAACGTAACACATGGACTAAATACGTTAATAAGAGAAAAGCCCTTGTGATTAATTCCTTGTTCAATTAGTGAAGTTAACTCTTTTAAATCACTTGAGAAACTTTGAGCGACAAATGTAGCCCCTGCAGTAAGTGCCATTTCCATCACATTTAAAGATGCTTCAATTGACCCACCTGGAGTACTCTTCGTTTTAAAGCCCATGTCACTACGTGGTGATGTTTGTCCTTTTGTTAATCCATAAATTTGGTTATCCATAACGATGTACGTGACATCAATATTACGACGAATCGCATGAACGGTGTGTCCCATTCCGATCGCAAATCCATCACCGTCTCCACCAGAAGCGATTACAGTTAAATCACGGTTCGCCATTTTCACACCTTGAGCTATTGGTAAAGAACGACCATGGACACCATGAAGACCATATGAGTTAATATAGCCAGAAATACGACCTGAACAGCCAATACCTGAAACAACAGCAAGGTCATCTGGCTCAATACCAACATTTGCTGCTGCACGCTGGATCGCTGCTTGTACAGAGAAATCACCGCAACCAGGACACCAGTTAGGTTTTGTTTTATTACGGAAATCTTTGAATGTGGCCATTTATACCAACTCCTTGCTTGCTTCAATTAAATTCTTACATGTTTGGTGTAGTTCACCTGGTAAGAAAGGATTTCCATCATATTTTAATACGTTTTCGATTTTAACATCGCCAACATTCATTTTAATAATATTCGCTAATTGAGCGGTGGCGTTGTTTTCAACAACGACTACTTTTTTCGCTTTCGCAATTTGCTCTTTTAATGCGTCTGTTGGAAATGGATGTAATAAGCGGATTTGAGCATGGTTCACTTTAATTCCATCCACTTCTAGTCTTGGCTTTGCTTCTTGAATCGTTCCACGAGTAGAATTGACTCCAATAATAAGAACATCTGCTTCTTCATGATCAGCTTGAACATAAAGAGGGTTCTTAAACGTTTTAGGTAAGTTTGCTAATTTACGCAAACGCTTATCCATTTGAGCAACTCGGTTTTCAGGGCTCTCAGATGGTTTTCCTGTCTCATCATGTTCAACACCCGTTACATGGTGAATGCCATTTTTCGTCCCTGGAATAACTCGATTAGAAACACCAGATTCGGTTACTTCATAACGCTTATAATAAGCTCCATCTACTCTCTCAGGTAGTTCCTCACCAAGCTGAAGCGATCCACGACGAATTTCCACTTTATTAAAATCTAAAGGTTCTACCGTTTGTTTACCTAAAGATAAAGCTAAGTCTGTCACTAAAATAACGGGGCATTGGAATTCTTCTGCTAGGTTAAAAGCTTCTACTGTATCATAAAAAGCTTCTTCTACTGTGCTTGGCGTCATCACAATTTTAGGAATATCGCCATGTGTACTGAAAATCATCGCCATTAAATCTGATTGTTCTTGTTTCGTAGGTAATCCTGTACTTGGACCGCCACGTTGAGTATCCATAATCACAAGAGGTTGTTCTGTCATACCTGATAAACCAATCGCTTCAGCCATTAATGATAGGCCTGGTCCTGCAGATGCTGTAAATGAACGTACTCCTGCATAGTTCGCACCAATCGCCATTGTACAAGCTGCAATCTCATCTTCGGTTTGAATAACAGTACCACCAAATTCTGGTAATTTTTCAATCATATATTCCATAATTTCAGATGCTGGTGTGATTGGATAAGCTGCCATAAAACGACTTCCTGCAGCAACTGCCCCCATGCCAATTGCATCATTTCCAATCATAAACATGCGTTTCTTACCATCTGCTTGTTCTAGTTGTAAGTCTGGAAGTTGATCTCCAGCTTCATTGCGGAAATAGTTGGCTCCAGCATGAATTGCTTCCATATTCTTCTCAACAACAGTAGCGCCTTTTTTCAAGAAAAGATCTTCTACTACGTCTTGATACGCATCAGGGTTTAATCCTAAAATGGCACTAGACGCTCCAACTGCAACCATATTTTTCATAAGGGACGTACCGAGATCTGCTGCAATTTCAGTAAATGGTACGGCAAACAAACGTACATCATAACCTTCTGTTAGAACAGGACTGAATTTGGCATCAGCAATAATAACTCCATCTTCACGAAGTTCATGAATATTTACATCGATCGTTTCTTGATCAAATGCGACTAGAATATTCAAATCATCTGAAATTGAATTTAATGGTTTGGTACTAACACGAATTTTATTGTTTGTATGTCCACCTTTAATTCGTGACGAAAAATGACGATAGCCATATAAAAAATAACCTTGACGATTCAATGCAGAAGCGAAAATTTCACCTGTACTCTCAATACCTTCTCCTTGCTGACCGCCAACTTTCCATGATAATTGCTTTCTCATTCTTTCCACCCCTAACTTATCTAATAAATCAGTTTTTTTTTGAATTTATATTATCTTAGCATATTCCCGATCAAAATACTAGACTTTCTAAATTTAAATATTATTACTAGTAAACGTTTTTATAATAGTCTCTCCCACTTGAAAAAGCAAGTATATATTAACAGTTTCTATGTTTGAGTTTAAAAAAGAACCCTACTTACACATAAGGTAAGTAGGGTTCATACAGCTATACACCATTATCTAGGCTCAACAATTATCTTCATTGCTGTTCTTTCTTCCCCATCGATTTTAATATCAGTAAAAGCAGGGATGCAAACAAGATCAATTCCACTTGGGGCTACGAACCCACGGGCAATCGCAATTGCTTTTATTGACTGGTTGAGCGCTCCTGCTCCAATTGCTTGAATCTCTGCTGCTCCACGTTCACGGATCACTCCGGCTAGGGCGCCAGCAACAGAGTTAGGTGTAGATTTTGCTGAAACTTTTAAGACTTCCATTTCTTGTACCTCCTCTGTAAACGATAAGTGGGCTGTTGATGATTACGATTGTCGTCTAATAACGAGCAAGAAATCGCTAATCGTACAAGATGTTCATCTAATTCATCATATTTCAGAAAACCTAACCTTATTCCTAAAATAAGAAATTTATAGGTTCATTACGAATAAAATGGATGATCTTCGTTAATTAAGATACGTTTAATTGATGTTGCCTGTCCTGTTTTCGGGTTCAGGTCGATCACGACAGCACTTAATTGCTCTCGCCCTTCAGCAACATTAAAACGGACTGGAAGGTTTGTTAAAAAACGATGAAGGACAGCTTCTTTTTCCACTCCAAGAATTCCATCATATGGTCCTGTCATTCCAACATCGGTTAAGTAAGCTGTTCCTTGTGGTAAAATACGTTCATCAGCCGTTTGAACATGTGTATGAGTTCCAACTACGGCAGATACACGTCCGTCTAAATACCACCCCATAGCTTGTTTTTCACTAGTTGCTTCAGCATGAAAGTCAACAAAAATAAATGGAGTTCTTCCATTTAGTTCATCAAGGATTTCGTCAGCTTTTTGAAATGGACAATCAATGGCTGGTAAAAACGTCCGCCCCATTAAATTAATAACGGCAATTTCGAGTTGATTGTATTTAAATAATGTATATCCTTTTCCAGGTACTCCAACTGGATAGTTTGCTGGACGCACGAGTGAATTAGCATGATCAATAAACTCAAAAATTTCTCGATTATCCCAGCTGTGGTTCCCGAGTGTTATTACTTGTGCACCTGCATCTAAAAAGCCTTTATAAATCTTTTCTGTAATCCCTTTACCTGAAGCTGCGTTTTCACCATTGATTACAGTAATAGTTGGCTTATACTGTTTCTTCAGCTTCATTGTATATTCCTTAATCATATTTCGGCCTGGAGAGCCGACTACATCACCTATAAATAAAATTCTCATATATGCTCCTTTAGTAATATCTAGTTTATCTTCTGTATGCCTAAACCCTAAATTAAAATATGAAAAAAGATGAAGGGTGTCTTAAATGATGTACGCCTGTCCGAGAAGTACACTCGAACAGACTTAAAACCTTGCATCGGCTTCGCTCATTGCTTAGAGAATGTTTAAAAAGGTAAAAAGCGACCTTTTGATTAATAAACGGCAATGGCTTCACACGATGCGCGTCTGCCCGAAAAGTACACTCGAACAAACTTAAAACCTTGATCGGCTTCGCTCATTGCTTAGAGAATGTTTAAAAAGGTAAAAAGCGACCTTTTTAAACATTCTCTAAAAAAAATAAAGTGACGATAATCGCCACTTTATTTCGCATACTCAACCGCTCTTGTTTCTCGGATTACCGTTACACGAATGTGTCCAGGATAATCGAGTTCTTCTTCAATTCTCTTCGTGATATCTCGAGCCAGTTTATGAGCAGATACATCATCGACGACATCTGGTCGTACCATGATTCTTACCTCACGTCCGGCTTGTATAGCATAGGTTTTTTCAACGCCTTCAAATGACTCTGATATTTCTTCGAGTTTTTCTAAACGACGTATATATGTTTCAAGCGTTTCTCTACGCGCACCTGGTCTTGCAGCTGAAAGTGCATCTGCTGCTGCCACAAGTGTTGCAATAATGGAAGTTGATTCTGTATCACCATGGTGAGAGGCAATGGCATTAATAACAACTGGATGTTCCTTATACTTCGTTGCTAATTCTACCCCAATTTCAACATGACTTCCTTCCACTTCATGATCAATTGCTTTTCCAATATCATGAAGAAGACCCGCTCTTTTCGCAAGCTTCACATCTTCACCTAATTCAGAAGCCATTAACCCAGCTAAGTGAGCTACTTCCATAGAATGCTTCAGTACATTTTGACCATAGCTTGTTCTAAATTTAAGACGACCGAGAATTTTAATTAGATCAGGATGCAATCCATGAATTCCCATTTCAAATGTCGTTTGTTCACCATACTCTCTGATCGCTTCGTCAACTTCACGACGTGACTTATCGACCATTTCTTCAATACGAGCAGGATGTATCCGTCCATCTTGAACAAGTTTCTCCAATGCTGTACGAGCAATCTCACGACGAATTGGATCAAAACCAGATAGAATAACTGCTTCAGGCGTATCGTCAATAATTAGATCAATACCAGTTAATGTCTCTAATGCACGAATATTACGACCTTCTCGACCGATGATTCTGCCTTTCATCTCATCGTTAGGCAATGTAACGACAGAGACTGTTGTTTCTGCTACATGATCGGCAGAACAACGTTGGATGGCAAGAGACAATACTTCCTTCGCCTTTTTATCAGCTTCTTCTTTCGCTTGTGCCATTCGCTCTTTAACAATGAGAGCCGTTTCATGAGAAATCTCTTGCTCGACCTCACTACGAATCGTTTCACGAGCTTCTTCGCGGGAAAATCCAGATATACGCTCAAGCTCTGCTTGCTGCCTATTCAAGATTTCCTCCACTTTGCTATCCATCTCTTCAATTTGTCGTTGTTTTTTGGTGAGAGATTCCTCCCTTTTATCCAAAGACTCTTCTTTCTTATCTAAGGTTTCACTCTTCCGGTCAAGAATCTCTTCTTTTTGAACCAAACGATTCTCTTGTTTTTGAATCTCATTTCTACGCTCACGAACCTCACGTTCTGCTTCTGTACGAATTTTATGAGCCTCATCCTTCATTTCAACAATGGCCTCTTTTTTGTTCGCTTCCGCATCACGTTTCGCATCATCAACAATTTGTTTCGCTGCATGTTCCGCACTCGAAATTTTCGCTTCTGCAATGGATTTTCGAACAAGATATCCAACAACTGCACCAATACCTGCAGAGACAACAAGCAAAATGGAGATGATTAATATATCACCCATACTCTTTCACCTCCCCTTGCTATCTAATTGTTGGTTTCAATTTTGTCATACTTTCTCAATTATTAAAAACAAACGCATATAACCTTTGATCGCGGAAAAAATAAATATGACATAAAACTCTACCGCACTCTAGTTAATTTTAAAGCTCGTTTTCTTTAATGTCAAGTGTTGTCAATTTTAGCAACTTCGCTAATACCATCTCTGATCGATACTTCATAAGCAAGATCTCCAGATTGGGCTAAGTGATAATTATGGGTAATCATAATAATTTGTCGATTAAACATCGTACTCAATGACTTAAGAAATTCATATAAATAAAGAACATAATCACCAGAAACATGTTTACCAGGTTCGTCTAAAAGAAGAGGGCCTTCTCTTCTTGGTTGTACGGTTTCAATCAAAGCAACTCTTAAAGCAAGAGTCACGATATCAACTACACCACCACCTCTTGAATCCTGCGGTCTGGTCTTAACTTTTACACCCTCGTATTCAGATACTACGTAAAATTCCGCAACCGCTTTATTCCCATGCTCTTCAAGTTCAATTTGAAACGAAAACAGCGGACCAAACACATATTGTAAGGCATTTGTTACTAATGTCTCTATTTGCTGTTTCGCTTGTTCTCTCGCATATTCTGCAGACTGTTGCAGCAATACCCTTGCTTTTTCATACGTATCGATCGTTTCAAAATAAGAATCTAGCTCTTGGATTTTCTCCGCCACCTGATCTTCTAGCAATGCTCTTTTGGCATCCAGTCGTGTCCATCTGTTTTCAGCTTTCTTAAACCGAGTCTTCAATTGCTCTAACTGAACGAGCTGACTATTCATTTTCAATCAGTTCCTTTGGAATCAACTCCCATGTTTCTTTTAAAGACAAATCGATTTCCTTTTCTAGCCGTTGGATTTCCTGATCTAATTCTTCTGGTTTCACACCAAGTTCTTTCAATTCAGCTAATAATCGACTTTTTTGATTCTCAAGTTCTTCAAGTTTTGCCTCTGCGCGGTAACGCATATCTCTTGCTTTATCAATCGCCTTTTTTATTTGCGTCAACTGTTGTTCAACAGACATCTTAAACACCTCTTTTTAGTTGTTTTCATTATGCTTACAAATCAATTGACCACATGTTGGGCAGTTTCCCGCCGCTAGCAATTGTTTTTGTAATTCTTCCTCAGCCCTTTTTTGTTCCTGAGTTTGCTTCACCACAAAACGCTTGCCTTCTTGTATTCTCATTTGATAATCTTTCAGTTGCCCGTGTATTGATTGAATACGTAAAAACCGCTCTGTCGCTTGTTCAACGGTTTCTTGTTTTCTAGTAACCTCTTTAAGGTCTGGTAGTTTTCGATAAACTTGTTCAATCTTTATTCTTTGATTTTGATTTAATTGTACTCTTTCTTCTAGGTGTAGTAACTGCTTTTGTTTCAATCTTTTTTTCGCTATTTCTTCCACTGAAGCAAGGTTGACTGAATCAACAAATGCTGATTTTTCCATGTGGCTCTTTTCTTGTTTAATCGAGTAACCAAGCTCTTTTAATCTCTTAACATTTAAAGTCAATTGCTTCAAAAGAGTTAAGTCTTGTTTGGATCTTTCATATTTTTGATTTATTGTTTCTATATGTTTTGTTTTCATTACCCAAGTAAGGCAGATATCAATAGCATGCTTTAATTCTTGCATTCTATTACTTTTCTGTCTAAACACCACATATTGTTGAACCATTACTTTCATTTGGTCCAATTTATTTTGCCAACTTTCTACGTCATTGACAAGTAGACTAGTTTTCAATGCACGTTCTTCTTCTAGTTTTAATTGTTGCCATCTTGAATTAAGAAGCTCAAGCTTATCTTTTTTGCTAACCTTTATTTGTAGCTTCTCTATCCTATTCTCAGATTCTATAAGCTTTGTCTTTAGTTCATTTAACCTAGCATATGGTTCAAGCTCAACCTTTAATTTTTCGATAACTACTTGCTCTTGTTTCATTCTAAGATTCAACTGTGAAAGGTCTTTTGTTGTATCTCGAATCGCCATATCTAAAAAGTGAGCTCCACTTATCCTTCCAAGTGTCTTTGCTCGAATCGAACTCGTTTGTTCTAATAAGAAAGGACCATCTAACTGCTGAGATAAGTGAATCATTAACTCATTATCTTGATCAATGCGCATATGTCCCATCCCATGAGCTGCCATTACTTCTTCAGGAACATGAATACCAAATCCTTCAAGAACCAGTTTTTCTTGACCAGGTCTTTGAACAGTGTAACGATTTTTTGAACCTGTTCGTTCACGAATAATAACCGTATCATTTTCAAAACAAACTGTCACTCTTACAAAATCTCCTGATACACGTATGAAATCCGTTCCCCTAGGTTGATTATAAAGTGCCCACCGAATCCCTCTTAAGATCGCTGTTTTTCCACTGTCCGACTGCCCGACAATCACATTCAACCCTTGACTAAATTCAACATACGTGTCTAAGTGAGATTGGAAGTTTTCTAATCGAACAGATTTAATATTATTCATAATCTTCTTCCTTCCAAACCTCCTCAATGACCGTCATCCTCCGAAGCGCTTCTTGTTTTACTTTTTCTTCTACATTTTTTAAAGAAGCAATTTCTAAGATGATGTCACTCATATTTAATGATTGAAATCGAGAAGACTCCTTCACTTGTTGAACAAAACTATGCAACTTCTCTTCTTGATGAACAGCTTTTTCTAAAAATGTTCGATCTAGAACTTCTTCTCCTAAACATGCACATTTAATCGTAACTTCTTTTAACGAAATGTCTCGACCTTTAACCTCACCAATTACAACTTTTGGCATTCTGCTTATCTCTGACCAATGATTATTTACCCGAGCTAGCGCACCTGGATTACAGATATATTTACCATTCCGTTCTTTAATTCCGAAGCCCCCATGAAAATGACCCGTAAATAAAATGTCTGCTGTCGTTCCCCAAATATGATCAATAATGGTGTGTGGAACCCCTTCAGGCAAAGCCTTTTCAACTAACATACTATGAACGATATGAATCAAAATATCAGCTTCAGTCATATTTGCTGGATAATAATCCAGCTTTGGATCTCTTTGATCTAAATCATAATGGTAAGGTTGACCACTAATTTGAATACGCAACCCATCATTTTCAATTAAAACTGGATTGTTTTGATCAATGATCGTCATAACACCAAACGAATCCATTAACCCAAGCATCGTTCTTGAAATTGTTTCTGGGTTATGTCCAAAAGTATCATGATTACCTGCTACTACATAAATAGGCATATTTGCTTTCATAAATATTTTAGCGAATTGTCCAACCACATTTGGCGATAAATCGGGGCGATCGAAGACATCTCCTCCATGTAAAATCAGATCAACCTGCTCTTCATTAGCTAAATCGACTACTTCTACTAATTTTTCTTTTAGCGTATCTACATAGACATCTAAACGATTCTTCGGTGTTGTCCCTCGAATATGCGTATCGGTCACATATAAAAACTTCATCGAACATACATCTCCCTTACATATTCCTTGACTCTACTAAGCTCTGTACCAAAGCCTAGTTAACCCCTAACTACAATTAAAAAGGCTTCTATCAATTTCAAGATCGATAGCTGTTTTTCTTATTTCTTAAGCAAAGGATCGAACTTTGTAAGGTACTCATCCTAAAAAGGAAATAAGCACCTTTAAATAAGGTGCTTACTTTTTCTTATTTTACTTCAAATCAAAAGAAACTTCCTCAAATTCCTCTTCTGCTGCAACCGGTACTTCAATCTCACCATTAAGTCCATGATGATCACGGATGAGTTTTTCAATCTGCTCAGTAAGGTGTGCATTCTCTTTTAAGAATTGTTTTGAATTTTCACGACCTTGACCTAAACGCTCCTCATTAAAGGAATACCACGCTCCACTCTTTTGAACAATATCAAGATCAGATGCGATATCTAAAATAGAACCTTCACGCGAAATACCTTCGCCATACATAATGTCTACTTCAGCTACTTTAAATGGTGGAGCTACTTTATTTTTCACTACTTTAATTTTGGTTTTGTTACCAACAATGTCATTTCCTTGTTTCAGTTGTTCTGCACGACGTACTTCAAGACGAACAGACGAATAGAATTTTAAGGCGCGCCCACCTGGTGTCGTTTCCGGATTCCCAAACATAACACCAATTTTTTCACGAATTTGGTTAATGAAGATCGCAATTGTTTTTGATTTATTGATCGAACCTGAAAGCTTACGTAATGCCTGTGACATTAAACGTGCTTGTAAGCCAACATGACTATCACCCATGTCACCCTCGATTTCTGCTTTTGGAACAAGAGCGGCCACACTGTCAACAACGATAATGTCAACTGCGCCACTTCGTACAAGTGCTTCAGCAATTTCAAGAGCTTGTTCACCCGTATCTGGTTGTGAAAGCAATAGCTCATCAATATTTACACCTAAATTTTGTGCATAAACAGGATCAAGGGCGTGCTCAGCGTCAATAAACGCTGCCTGACCACCTTGACGCTGAACCTCAGCAATCGCATGAAGAGTTACTGTCGTTTTACCTGATGATTCTGGGCCGTACACTTCAATGACACGCCCCTTTGGATATCCGCCAACCCCAAGCGCGATATCAAGTGCTAGAGCGCCACTTGAGACAGTTGATACTCGTCTCTCAGCTTGTTCTCCAAGCTTCATAATTGACCCTTTACCAAATTGTTTCTCGATTTGACGCAGTGCCATGTCGAGGGCAGCCTTACGATCACTCATTTAAATCTCTCCTCTATAATGAAAAATATTATATATATGAATTGGAAAAGCGAATCTATGTTTTGTTCTTTTCTATCATACCTTTTTTCTTCGCTTTTGCCAATAGTTTTTACGAACATTTATTCGCTAAAATGGTAAGGGATTTGAAGGGTGGGAAAGAAAATAAGAAAGAGCCCGAGGTGGGGAACTCTCTCTTTATTGATATTAGCTACGTGTGGAAGTTGGGCGACGCTCTCCTGTAGGTGGACGTTCTCGTTTCGGGCGAGGTTTTGCTGGTTCTAAATTAATTCTTGCACCACTAATCCTAGAGTAACGCAGAGCCTCATAGACAAACGGAGCAGCTTCTTCAGGAACTTCTACAAATGTGAAATTTTCAAAAATGTCAATTTTTCCAATTGATTTACCGGGGATACCAACAAGATCCGAAATCGCTTCTATTAATATTTTCGGTGTCATATTTACATTTCGACCTACATTAATAAAGAAACGAACCATTCCTTTTGCCGCGCCAGTTTCACCAAAATTATATCCAGATTCATCGGATGATGAGGAAGGTGAGAAGTTCATTTTCAAAAGCGCTGATACTACGGCGTGTGCTGAAAATTCATCGAGGACCTCATCTACAAGTGGAGAAAACAAATCTATTTCTTTTCCACCTGTTGCGATCGCATCAGAGATTAGCTTCTTCCATGATCCTTGCTGTTTCACAACAACTTCTTCAATCGTAGGAACATCTTGTGACGGAATACTCATTTTAATTTCTTGTTCAATCGAACGCAAGTGTTTCATCTCACGTGGTGTAACAAGAGTTAACGCTAATCCTTTACGTCCGGCACGACCTGTACGCCCAATTCTATGAACATAACTTTCCGGATCTTGCGGAATATCATAATTGATGACATGCGTTACATTTTCAACATCAATACCACGAGCAGCAACATCCGTAGCAATTAAAAATTCAATCGAGGAATCGCGAAACTTTTTCATTACAGAATCACGTTGAGGTTGAGTTAGATCTCCATGTAACCCATCTGCTAAATAACCTCTAGCTTGTAAGGCTTCGGCAAGTTCTGCAACCCCTTTTTTTGTTCGGCAAAACAAAATTCCTAACTCTATATCCTCACTGTCAATAATCCGACAAAGCGACTCGATTTTATTACGCTCAAGAACTTTATAATACATTTGATCAATTAACGGTGCGGTCACTTCACCCTTATTAATCGTAACAATCTTAGGTGTTGACATATATTTATGTGAAAGCTTTTTAATTGCAGGAGGCATCGTTGCTGAGAATAAAAGCGTTTGTCTATCCGTGTTAACCTCACGAAGAATCGCCTCAATATCATCAACAAAACCCATATCGAGCATTTCGTCGGCTTCATCAAGTACAATCGTATGCACACGATCTAATTTCAATGTTTGACGACGCAAATGATCTAAGATTCTTCCCGGAGTTCCAATTACGACCTGTACACCTTGTTTTAAAGCACGGATCTGATGACCGATCGATTGCCCACCATATATAGGTAAAGTTCTGATCGATTTGTGAACCGATAGCTTTTGTAATTCTCCTGAAACTTGAATCGCTAACTCTCTTGTTGGTGTAAGGATCAATGCTTGGACGAAGCGATCTGAAGTCACTTTATCAACAACTGGAATCCCAAATGCTGCTGTTTTCCCAGTACCTGTTTGTGCTTGACCAATTACATCTCCACCCTCTAATATAACAGGAATTGCTTTTTCCTGAATAGGAGACGGCTCCTCAAACCCCATATCTTTTATAGCTCGTTTAACTGATTCTGAAATCTGAAAATCGTTAAAATACATTGTCATTCTGCTTTATTCCACCTTTTCAATTCGTTCAATAAATAAAAACACCCATATTTCACAGCGCGGTCTCTAACTGCTTCACGCCCACCTGTTAGATTAAGCTCATAATAAATTGGTTCTTCCGCTAATCCAGCTATACCAATAAAAACCATTCCAGGTTCTTTATTTTCTTGCGTATTGGGACCTGCTACACCTGTAAAACTAATAGCGATATCCGCACTATATTGTTTTTTTGCAGATGATGCCATTTCCATAGCACATTCGCGACTAATAACACCGTACTCTTCTATTGTTTCTTTCGACACTCCCAAAACATTTTCCTTCACATCGGTTGCATAAGATACAATTCCACCTCTGTAAACGGAGGACGATCCAGAAAAAGACGTGAGCCATCCTGGGAATTTTCCACCAGTTAAGCTTTCTGCTGTAGCAATCGTACAGCGTTTTTCTTGTAATAGTAAAAACAGTTGCTCCATTAAAGAAGTATCCTCATACCCATATAAATATTGACCCACACGTTCTTGAATACGTTCCTCTGTTTCATCTAACAATCGTTTTTGCTCATTTTTATCAGCGTGTTTCACAGTAAGCCTTAACGTCACTTCACCTTCACTAGCGAGTGGTGCTATCGTCGGGTTCGTCTGTGCTTCAATTAAATCTAAAACATCCGTTTCTAATTGAGATTCCCCAATGTCAAAAAAACGTAAAACTCTTGAAGTAATTGACTCACGACCACCAATTTCTTGCGATAAATAAGGTAACAATTCTTTTGAGTACATAGGTATCATTTCTTTGGGAGGACCTGGTAGTAAAACAAACTTAACTCCCTTACAGGAAACAACCATCCCTGGAGCCATTCCGTAATGGTTAGATAACACATGACTTCCCTCGATCACCAATGCTTGCTTACGATTATTTTCAGACATTGGTCGATTTCTTTTCTTAAAAAAAGCTTCAATATTATGTAGCGATTGGACATCATGAACTAACGATTTACTCACTAACGCCGCTACCGATTCTTTTGTAAGGTCATCCTTTGTTGGTCCTAACCCCCCGGTTAAAATGACTAAATCAGACCTCGACTGCGCCTGCTCTAAAGCATATGTTAGTCTTGAGTGATTATCGCCAACTGTTGTTTGGTAATATACATTCACACCAAGAATAGCAAGTTCTTTTGAAAGAAAAGCTGCATTCGTATTTACAATTTGCCCAAGTAATAGTTCAGAACCTACTGAAATAATCTCCGCGTTCATCTTATCTACCGCCTACTATTTTGATTTAAGAAGAATATGTTGATTTTTTTGAAAATACTCAACACCGGAAACAATCGTTAAAAAGGTTGCTACCCAAACAGCAATCATATCAAATGGCAGAGAGACTGCTTGGAATGGCCAGTTATGTAACATTAAAGCTGAAATAGCAACAATCTGCGTGACCGTTTTTAGCTTCCCTAATTTACTGGCGGCAATTACATCACCATCGGCAGCTGCAACTAGACGTATTCCCGTAACTGCAAACTCACGACTAATAATAATAATCGCAATCCATGCAGCAAGAAGTTGTAATTCAACAAGTGCAATAAGCGCTGCCGTAATAAGTAACTTATCGGCAAGCGGGTCTAAAAATTTCCCTAGATTAGTAACAAGTTGATATTTTCTTGCATAGTAACCATCTAAAAAATCAGTTACGGCTGCAATTATGAAGATAACAGTTCCAATTAAATGAGCAAGCGGAATCATTGTTCCTAAAAAGTTTACTTCCTTAAATGGAAAGGGTACTAATAAAAAAATCATAAACAATGGAATAAGAAAAATTCGAGATATCGTAATTTTATTCGGTAAATTCAACAAAGTTCCCTTCCTTCATAAACAATGATAGCTAAATAAATATTCAAAAAAACTAAGTTTTAAACCTTTCATCCTCTTAAGCAAGGTCGTTCAAAAAACAACCTCTATAAATACATTGTATCATAATTGCTAGTAATTGATAAATTCAACCAGTTATTAATAAATAAAAAAAAACACTCAAACCCTGCTGGGGTTTAAAAAGCAGTTCCGATGCTCATAGCCTAGCTAGGCTATGAGCATCGACTTTTCTGTTCGACCTTTACAAGGAATTATGAGTCCCTCTCTTACTCTGAAGCTTCATCTAAGATTGTGATATCGAATTTTTGATGCGATATGTCTTGGGGGAAATCGAGTGGTTCCCCGTTTATAAATAAGTCAACATGTTGAGAAGCACCGAAGTTAAAGATCACTCGCTCTTCCGCCTCGAGATCCAACGGTGGTATGTCATCGGTTTGGGAAGGTTGACCGCTATAAAATGTTTTCCCTAAAGCATTTTTGACATCTATATACGAGCTACCAGATAACTCAATACGAACATCTGACAATCGGCCATTTTCTAATTCAAAAAAAGAGGTTTTCCCCTCACTCCTAATGAATGAAAGGGTGAAACTCGGTTCAGGCTCTACCTTTTCTGGTTCAGCCTCTACTTTTTCTTGTTCAGGTTCGTCAATCACGTTCCCTTCATCTGCTTCAAGATCTTCTTCAACGTCATTTCCTACACCAGGAGAAAACTCCGCATCTAAATTCTCACTATCATCAGGTGCAATAGCACCATCGTCTTTTGTTCCACTGCTTTGAGCGATAACCCAGATTCCAACAACAATTACTACGATAAAAAGAACAGCTACTAAGGCTGGTACAAATGACCCTTTTTTTGTTCGTTTTTTCGAAGATGGTGTTGGTTTCGTTCGAGCTGTGCGAGACGGTAAATTAACTGCTTCACGTTGCGGATTAGGAAGCTCATCTCGATATTGATCAAATAATGGTTCTGGATCTAATCCGATTGCTTCAGCGTACGTTTTGACAAATGCCCTCGCATAGAAAATTCCTGGCAGTGTATCAAAACGTCCTTCCTCAATCGCAATTAAGTAACGTTTTTGAATTTTTGTCGTTTGTTGAAGGTCATCTAATGAAATCTTATTTTGTTCACGTGCTTCTTTTAATTGTTGACCTAATTCTGACAATTCTAACACCTACCTACACCTTTAACTTATATCAAAAGAGGAGAAACCTGATTCTACTATTTCGTATGTAATCTCTTCTCCATCATCATTCCTTAACTCAATAATACAATCAAAATCATCTAATTCATATTCTGTTTCACGAACAAAGATATCCGGATGCTCAACTACTTTTACAGCTGGTAATCTCATGATATCACTAACAAGCGTACGGTGCTTTTCCGTTGATCGCATTGTTGTCACGATTCCATCAATAATGAAAATATGGTCTTCACTCATTTCATCTTCAGCCAATGTACTTCTAACTGTTTGTCTTAAAAGTGTGGATGAGATAAACGACCATCTTTTATTTGCACAGACACTAGCTGCAACAATCGATTCGGTTTTTCCTACTCGAGGCATTCCTCGAATTCCTACTAAGAAATGACCTTCGCGTTTAAATTGCTCTGCCATGAAGTCCACTAGCAATCCCAACTCAGTACGAATAAAACGAAACGTCTTCTTATCATCAGCATCTCTCTCAATGTAACGACCATGCCTAATAGCTAGGCGATCACGCAATCTTGGTTCCCTGACTTTTATGACACTAATATCTTCAATTGTTTCTACAATAGCTTGAAATCTTGCTACTTGATCATCACTAGAGCTTCTAATTAACATACCACGCTTCATATTATCAACACCATTTATTGTAACAATGTTAATAGCTAACATACCAAGGAGAGACGAAATATCTCCAAGCAATCCAGGTCTGTTTTTATAAATTTGATATTCCAGATACCATTCCTTTAAACTCATTTGCGTCACCCTTTGTATGTATTCAACTATCATGATAATTGATTTTAGATATAAATGAAAGAACTTTGTCGGAAATAATTGTAGGTTGACAGATTTATAATTAATATGATTACTCATTTACCATAGTTTACTTCCTACTGCTACTATTATGTATTGCGACTTTACAAATAAAAAACGCCGCTAATAGCGACGTTTTTATTCTAATTAGCCTTCGTTTTGAACAAGCTTCACCATCATACTTGCAATTGCGTGTTGCTCTTGCTCATCAGCTACTTTCCATAATTCAGCTAAAACGCGCTCTTGCTCGTTTTTAGGGTCAACTTGCTGCGCCAAATACTCACCAACTTGATAAGCAACATCAGTTACAACATTTGAGCTCATACCTTCATTTTCAGCTTGGTTTAAACGGTTACCCAAAAAATCTTTCCATTGTTCCCAATTATCGAGTACAGACATAATTAGCTCCTCCTTGTTAATGTACTTCGATCTTATTTTTTTCAAATTTAGAAGAGATTATTCATCGCTTCCATTATTAAAGATCTTATTTTAATGGTATCGTAAGGTTGATTCTTTTTTTAGCGATAAAAAAGACTAGAAAATCTTAATTGGGATGTACAACGCGCTGTGTGTGTCAGTTAGCTACTTTCTCAGCACTCACCTACTAACAATACCAAGCGCCGTTTACTGAAAGAATTTGTCCGTTTATATAATTAGCTTTATCAGAAGCAAGAAAAACAACAGCGTTTGCCACATCATCTGTCGTTCCAAGAACATTGGCTGGAATCTCAGCCTTTAATAACTCAAGATCCTCACTGTCTAACATATTTGTACGGATTGCTCCTGGTGCAACACCATTTACTTGAATATGGCTTGGTGCCACTTCTTTTGCTAATCCTTTTACAAAACTATTCAATCCGCCTTTCGCTGTGGAATAAATCACTTCGCAGGAAGCCCCCGTTAACCCCCATATAGAAGAGATCACAATAATTTTCCCCTGTTGTTGTTCAATCATGTTTGGCAACAGTCTTCTTGTAATTCTCATTGGATTAATTAAATGAATATTCATTACTTCACTCAGTTGTCTATTTGTGACATCTGTAAACAAACCAAAATGAGCGGTACCAGCATTATGTACAATCACTTGAAAAGCTTTGTATTTTGGCAGTTGATTTAGAAGTTGTTCATCACCGTTCTCACTTGTTAAATCAGCTTGGACTAGTGTAACGGTTGCTCCTTTTTGTCTACACTCGTATGCGACCTTGTTTACGGCTGTTTCATTCTGACTATAATGCAAAAAAAGAGAGCAGCTAGGAGAAGCCAGCTCTTGCGCAATTGCTGAACCAATCCCTCCTGATGCTCCCGTAATTAAAATATGTTTCATTTTATTCTTCAAATCCTTCCGCCTTCACTTGACAAACCGTGAAGCGATCAAATTGAAAATGATCCTCTAACACTTCTTGCAAATGATCCACTTTAAGGCTCTCTAACATTGAAACGACATCAAATAAATTCATATCATTAAACTCATAGCGAGTAAATTGATTTGCTATATACTCAGGCGAATTTAGTGAACGTAAGAACGAACCAATTTTTTTCTTTATAGCACGGTTGACTTGCTCGTCTGTAAGCTTGGATTTTTTAAACGTCTCGACCATTTCTTTAATTCGACTAGAGAGCTTATCTGGATACATCGTATCTCCACCAATAATCGTAAAACCAAATCCTGCTTCTGCTGAGTGGTCAAATGAAAATGAATCATCGATAAGTCCTTCATCAAATAACGCTTGATAGTTATCTGAACTTTGGCCAAACATGAGATCTAGAATGACGTTAAGCGAAAGCTCTCTTTTTAATAATTCATTTCCTTGACGTAATGCTCCTTTTTCCTTAAACCCCATAAGACATTTCGGAGTTTGGACAGGCATTGTGATCACATTTCTTTCTTTTGCTACTGTGTCTGGCTCCTCATCAAAGAAACGCTGAATTTCTTTTAGTTTCGAGAACTTTTTCTGTGATTGATTCCTTTTAACTTGAGTCATCACCTCTTCGGGATCTACTGGACCAATAACAAATAATAACATATTCGCAGGATGATAGAACGTTTCATAACATGAATACAACAAATCTTTTGTAATATGTGAAATCGATTCAATCGTACCCGCAATATCAATCTTAACAGGATGATTATGGAACATATTTTCAATTACACCAAAATACGCTCTCCAATCAGGATTGTCATCATACATCGTAATTTCTTGATTAATGATTCCCTTTTCTTTTTCAACACTTTCTTCAGTAAAATAAGGGTGCTGTACAAAATCTAAGAGGGTTTCAAGATTCTTTTCCACATTCGTCGTACTAGAGAACAAATACGCCGTTCGAGTAAAGCTTGTAAAGGCATTAGCAGATGCACCTTGTTTACTAAAATCTTGGAATATATCTCCTTCTTCATCTTCAAACATTTTATGTTCGAGAAAATGGGCAATGCCATCCGGAACTTGAACGGACTCTTCTTTACCAAAAGGTGTAAATTTTTGATCAATCGATCCGTATTTTGTCGTAAACGTTGCAAATGTTTTATTAAACCCTTTTTTAGGAAGAATGTATACATCCAGTCCATTATCTAGCTTTTCATGATAAAGAGTTTCTTCTACTTGTGAGAATTGAACTGGTTTCATTTGTTCGCCTCCTTACCTGTTAAAAAATAAATCGTATCCAAACGAACTTTTTCAGCGACTTTTACAATATCCTCTTTAGTTACTGCATCAATTTGTTGCAACCATTCTTCAATCGTTCGTTTTTCCCCGCTAACAATTTGATGGTAGGACAATTCCACTAAGCCCCGCGCAACATCCGCGGTTTCAAGAATCTGATTCTTTAACATCGCTTTTGTTTGTTCAACCTCAGCGTCGGTAAAGTCACCTTTTTTCATTGCTTCAAATTGCTCTTTTATGATTTCGACAGCTCGATCATATTTATTAAATTCAATACCTGACATCACCATCATTATGCCTTTATGACTTTCAAACCTTGAAGCAGCGTAGTACGCTAAACTTTCTTTTTCACGTACATTCATAAAAAGTTTCGAATGTGAAAATGCACCATAAAGTCCGTTACAAACTTGCATAGCTACATAGTCATCATCACCATATGTGGTATAGGTACGAAAGCCCATATGGAGCTTTCCTTGTTTTACATCTTGTTCTTCATTTACGATGTTTACATCAGTTACATCCGGACTTGGCGTTGTCTGATTAGGTGCGACTTCTTGTTTTTCACCAAGTATCTGAAAGTGTGTTGACACCATCTTAGTTGCTTTATCTTCGTCAAAAGCCCCAACCATATATAGATCAAATTGATTCGTTTGAAGAACGTCTTTGTAGTAGTTGTATATAGATTGAGGAGAAATGACCTCAACCTCTTCTTCTGTTCCAAAAGCAGTTAACGCAAACGGTTCATTTTTACACATTTCTTCAGTCACTCGGACATTTGCATAACGCATCTTGTCATCATATACAGATTTAATACGTTGCTTTAGAGATCGCTTCTCACTTTCCACTACCGAGTTAACAAACGTACCTTCTTTCAATTGTGGATCGAAAACTATTTCAGCCAACAACTCAATAGCTTGCTCAAATAACGGTGTAGCATCTGAAAGAAAACGCTCATTGGCTACATCTAGACGTATGGTGATCACATGCTCTTCACCTTTTTTTTGGACATCGGTTGCAAGCATTGCTCCATACATATCATCTAAACGCTCACGCAATTGCTTTCTAGTCGGACTTTTTGCCGTACCATTTTGCAAAAGATGGGGAAGTAATGCTCTCATCGCTACTGTTTCTTTGGTTAGCGGTGCTTTTATCATTAAAATGAGTGAATTAGTTTTGTACTTATTCGTATGCATGGAATGAACGGTTAAGCCTTGCAATTCATGGATACGTTCAATTAGTTGATCCACGTTCATCATCTCCTTTTTACCAATCTTGCTTAGGTTATGCTTACACTCTTTTTCTTACTACGTGAAACTTAAATTTATCAGCACGAAAATAATTTAACGAATATAACAAAGGCTGTTCAGACTGATTATAATGCATTTGTTTCAATAATAATAGGGAGGAACCAGGCTCACATTCTAATAACTCTGAGACGTGTTCATGATAACCAATTGGTTCAATATACGTAATCGCATATGTAATGGAATGACCTAGTTCTTCTAAGAAGCGAAAGATTGATTTTGTTTCATGAATAGAATGATTTTTCAAAAGATCGTTCGGAATCTTATCTAAACAGTAGACAACAGGTGATCCATCGGCCGTTCTTACACGCTCGATTTCCATTATCTCTGTTAACTCCTCTTTTAGGAATTTTCTTCGATCTTCATCTGTTGCCACTTCTACTGCAGAAGATAAGAAAATAGTGCCTGGCTCCATGTTAGCTTTAACGATCATATCAGTCACACTATATAACTCTTCAATACCTGCTGAGAACAACGGCTTAGTGTGAACAAATGTACCTACCCCATGTCTCCGAACCACCACATTTTCTTCTTCTAAAAGACGTAATGCTTCTCGTAATGTGGCACGACTTACTCCTAAAATTTTTGAGAGTTCAAACTCAGAAGGTAACTTCTCACCTTCTTCATAAACTTTATTCTCAATATCATTCTTTATTCGGTCTATCACTTGTAAATATAATGGTCTGTGGTCTGCTTTAATCACACTCTCTACCCCTTCCACGGTTCCCCAACTCATTTAAATTGAAGCCTCATCTTCTCTAGGTTTCTCAATGAGTACTTCCCTCGGTTTACTTCCTTCATATGGCCCAACAATTCCTCGAACTTCCATCTCATCAATTAGCCTTGCTGCTCTTGTATAACCTATTCTAAACCTCCTTTGAAGCATAGAGACAGAAGCGGTGTTCATCTCAGTCACAAGTTCAACAGCTGAATCATATAAATCATCCTCCGCTTTCTCAGAAACAACTTTTTCTTCTGAAGGCGCCATATCTTCTTGATATTGAGCTTTTTGTTGAGAGATAACAAAATTAACGACATCTTCAACTTCACTGTCAGATAGGAATGCTCCTTGAATTCGTTTAGGTTTGGTTGCACCAACTGGCATGTAAAGCATGTCCCCACGGCCGAGCAACTTCTCTGCACCACCTGAGTCTAAAATCGTCCTTGAATCGATTTGTGATGAAACTCCAAATGCAATTCTCGATGGAATGTTTGCTTTAATAACACCCGTAATTACGTCAACGGAAGGGCGTTGTGTAGCAATAATCATATGAATTCCTGCAGCACGTGCCATCTGAGCAAGCCTTGCAATCGAGTCTTCCACATCTCCAGACGCTACCATCATTAAATCAGCTAACTCGTCCACAATTACAACAATATAAGGCAATAGTGGTTGCTTTGCTTCTTCTTTTTCATTTTGGCGTTTTACGAGATCATTATACCCCTCAATATTTCGAGTAGCGCTATGTGAGAATAAATCATACCGTCTTTCCATTTCTGCAACGACCTTTTTCAGAGCTTGTGATGCCTTTTTGGGTTCCGTTACAACAGGAGTTAACAGGTGTGGTATGCCATTGTATATTGTTAACTCAACCATTTTTGGATCAATCATCATTAATTTCACCTCATGGGGCTTCGCTTTTAACAAAATACTTGTAATGATTCCATTAATACAAACACTCTTTCCGCTTCCTGTTGCACCAGCTACAAGTAAATGAGGCATTTTATTTAAGTGTGCTAATACAGGTTCCCCTGAGATATCTCGTCCAAGGCCAACGGACAGGACATTTTTATCTTTTTCAGATTCAGGTGAATCAAGTACCTCTCTTAACGTGACAATAGCGACTTCTTGGTTTGGAACTTCGATACCAATGGCTGACTTACCAGGGATAGGTGCTTCAATTCGAATATCTTTAGCGGCAAGTGCTAAAGCTAAATCATCTGCTAAATTAACAATTTTACTAACCTTTACTCCCACACTTGGATTGACTTCATACTTTGTAACCGCAGGTCCTAAATGAACTTTTGATACTCGCGCTTTTACACCGAAACTTTCTAACGTCTCTTCAAGTTTCTTTGCATTTGCCGTTAAATGTCTCTTTTCATTAATTTGACTCGGGTTATTAGGTAATTTCAAAATATCTACACTAGGTAGTTTATAGGACTTATTTGTCTCCTGTGCTGTCACAAGTGGGGTTTGAACCTCCACATTGCCTTCCAGTCCCTCTTCTGTTTGTTGCTTTTCCACCTTATCGTTTTTCACTACTTCTTTTTGATTTGGAACTTGATAGGTCTTTTGAGTAAAATCAACAATTTCAGGTTCAACTTTTTCGGGAGGCTCATCTTCAACATCCAATTCATTAAGAGATTGCTTCTTTTCCTCTTTTCTGGCCTGTCTCTTAGCTTTTTGCACTTCTCTTTCTTCTTGAACTCGTTCTTTTGCCTTTTCTCTCATTAGTTTTAATTCCTGAAATAGACCGTTGAACGTATCAAGAACAAATAAATAAAACTTTCTAAAACCCTTACCAATAATCTCAGAAATCGACTTGCCCGTCATAAGAATGAAGCCAATAATGAATAAGATGAAACATAAAAAGTATGTACCCATCTCAGCAAACAAAAAATGGCTAACGGCGAACGCAATCGCACCAATCATTCCACCACCTAAGTCTGCAGGCGACGATTCTCCCCTCATCTCCATCCAAAACAGACGCCAAGTATTACGAATAACCGATTGATCTGAAAAGCCCTCTCGACCACTCAATTGGTGAAAAAGCCCAACATGACTGAATAAGACAAATGAGAGGATTAAAACATATAATCCTGAAATTCTTCTCGACCAAAGCTTTGGATTTTGTCGTTTTATCATAATGTATAACGAAACAACTAGAAGCCCTATTGCAAGCACGATAAACCATTCCCCTAAGAAAAAACGAAAAAGTCTGACAACCGTTTCTCCAACGGTCCCTATTCGTGCAAAAGTTACAACAGCAATGACTAGTAAGCCGAGACCGATCAATTCATACGTTAGCTGTGATTTCCACTCGGTTTTTCTTTTTTTCTTTCGCCTAGCCATACATTTCACCCTTTGCTACTAAATCTAACCAACATATATAAGAAGCAGCCAAAATTGGCTGCTTCGACCATGCTTGGATTAAATTAATTATAGCATAAGACATTCTTTGTCTACATAGCTAAAGTTGAGGTTTTGCTTGAATTATTGCTCCTGGTGTATATTTTTCATTGAGATAATTCATGGCATTTCCACTTATTAGTCGAATGACACGATATTGTGTGTGGTTGATTTGTTCAACGACTAAATGCCCTGCTTCACATGAGATCACCTGCTGAGAATTCCAGTTGTTATCATCTTCTGGAAAGATATATTCATGCGGCATCATCGTATAAAGAATCATTGAACCACACCTCCTTGTTGATCAGGTTTGTTTTGATCAATTAATTCATTTAACTTTTTCAAAGATTGCCCAATTCCACCAACCTCATTAATCAATCCATACTCTACAGCATCTGTACCCACAACATTCGTTCCAATATCTCTTGTTAAATTCCCCTTGGAAAACATTAATTCTTTAAATTTTTCTTCTGTTATACCAGAATTTTTTGTTACAAAGTTGACAACACGCTCTTGCATTTTATCTAAATACTCAAATGTTTGCGGTACACCTATGACTAATCCTGTTAACCTTACAGGGTGGATCGTCATCGTTGCCGTTTCAGCAATAAAAGAGTGATTCGCTGCAACAGCAATTGGTACACCAATGGAGTGACCTCCTCCTAAAACAAGAGTAACAGACGGTTTAGACATTGATGCAATCATTTCTGAAATGGCTAGACCAGCTTCTACGTCTCCCCCCACTGTATTGAGGATTAATAAAAGTCCTTCAATTTTCGGATTCTGTTCGATTGCAACTAGTTGAGGAATGATATGTTCATATTTAGTCGTTTTATTTTGTGGTGGGAGTTGCATATGCCCTTCAATCTGCCCCACTATTGTCATACAATGAATATTGGTTTGTCCCATATCCGCTACATTCGTTTGTCCGAGTTCTTGTATCTTTTCGATGATCCCTGAGCCTTTTTGATCCTTTTGTGGCGTGGCAGGTGCTGGTTGTTGTTCTAGGTTCGGATTATCCATCGTCATTCACAACTTCCTCCTTTAACATATCTAGAAATAGTATGAACGCGTTCCACCTTTATCATCCAAAAGAAAGGCGATCTTTTTACAAATTTACGTGAATCGAATTTATATCTTTATCCGATCCCTTCATTAGCACAGAATAATCATGTTTTAATATTGTTACTAAAAAAAATCGAGTAAATAAATCTAAAGCGATTTATACTCGATTTCACTATACTATTATTTATACTTCCATAATGATTGGCAGGATCATAGGACGTCTCTTTGTTTTTTCAAATAAAAATCGACTTAATCCTTCTCTTACATTGCTTTTTAAAGATGACCATTCGTTTACATTTTCATTCACACATTTTTTCAAAATAACTCCAACTAGTTCATTTGCATCTTCAAGTAATTTTTCAGATTCTCTCACGTAGACAAACCCACGAGAAATGATGTTTGGTCCTGATACAAATTCACCGGTCTTTTTATTTAGTGTGACAACGACTACAAGAATTCCGTCTTTTGAAAGTAAACGGCGGTCTCTTAATACGATATTACCAACGTCCCCTACTCCAAGTCCATCAATGAGCACATTTCCAGAAGGAACCTTACCCGTCTTTCTAGCTTGTCCATTAGTGAACTCAACCACTTCTCCTTTGTCCACTAAGAAAATATTTTCTTGTCGAACTCCCGTTTGAATTCCAAGATCGCGATGGGCATGCTGCATTCGAAATTCACCATGGATAGGAACAAAGTATTTAGGTTTCATTAAGTTTAACATTAGCTTTAATTCTTCTTGACTACCATGGCCAGAAGCATGAACCTTTGTTGATCCATAAACGACTTCTGCCCCTAGTCGGTACAGTTTATCAATAACAGCTGAGACAGATCTTTCATTTCCAGGAATGGCCGATGCTGCAATAATAATAGTATCTTCAGACGTAATTCTAATCTGACGATGAGCGCCTTTTGCCATACGTGTTAAAGCAGACATTGGCTCTCCTTGTGACCCTGTAGTTAAAATAACTAACTGCTCATCACGATATTTACCAACCTCATCAATTTCAATAAATATATCCTTTGGTGCATCAATATAACCAAGCCTTGTCGCAATCGTTATAACTCGAATCATACTCTTTCCTACAATAACCATTTTTCGATTGGCCTTTACTGATGCTTGAATGACTTGCTGAATTCGATGAACGTTTGAAGCAAACGTTGTGACAATGATACGTCCTTGTGTATGTTCAAATACTTCAGCAATCCCCTGACCAACTTCTGTTTCAGACTTTGTTAAGCCCGGTCGTTCTGCATTTGTACTGTCTGACAAAAGGCATAATACTCCACGCTCACCAATTGCAGCCATTTTACCAATTTCAGCTTGTTTGCCATCCACAGGTGTTTGATCAAACTTAAAATCACCTGTATGGACGATTGCTCCTTGTGATGTTTGAAAACATACACCAACTGAATCAGGTATACTATGATTTGTACGGAAAAAGCTAACCGATGTTGATCCAGCTGTTATTTTTGAATTCTCATCAATTAACCTTAATGAAGTTTGGCGGATAATTCCTGCTTCTTTTAACTTTTCTTCTACTAGGCCAAGGGTTAATTTTGTTCCGTAAACAGGAACATTTATTTTCTTTAAAACATAAGATAAGCCACCAATGTGATCTTCATGGCCATGTGTTAGGAATATTCCTTGCACACGGTCAGCATTTTCAACTAGGTAAGACACATCTGGAATAACAATATCAACACCCAACATGTCGTCATCTGGGAACATCAAACCAGAATCAACCACTAGGATGTCTTCATCAACCTCAACTACGTACATATTTTTACCTATTTCACCGACTCCACCTAAGGCAAAAACACGTACTTTCTCTATATAATCTTTTGACAATGGACGTTCCTCCTACTATATGACTTAACTCATACCGAATTAGTTTTCACTATTACTCTTTACTACCGTTCATTCATCCTTGGCGTAGATGATCTAACTATCGCTAAAATAACAGACGACCGCATCTTAAACTACGATCAAATCCAACCCGAACAAATCAATTACGTTTAGTATACCTTAACAGTGAAACGAAAAACAAGACTGAACTTCCTCGAATGTCAGCGTAATACAAACACAATAAAATTCACTATAATTAGAAAAATATAGCAAATAGCTCTCGACAAAAGATTTGTTATACGAAAATTCACAAAAAAAAAGCCACCCTAATGGATTAGCTTTTTTCAATCTGTAATAATGTAGTTTTTACAACATTCTCTTGTTGAGAGTTTAAAGGAATAAGCGGAAGTCGTACCCCTCCAGCTTGGATTCCTTTCGTATTTAGAGCAAATTTCACGCAAGTTGGATTTGGTGCAAGAAACATTGCTTTCATAACTGGTAAAAGGGTTCTATGGTGTCTACCGGCTTCTTCCACGTTACCGCTATGAAAGCATGAGATCATCTTTTGCATTTCCTTGCCAATTACGTGTGCAGCAACTGATACGACTCCATGTGCTCCAATTGCCATTGCCGGAAGCGCGTTGGCATCGTCTCCTGTATAAAGAAGGAAGTCAGGATCAGTAGCAGAAATAATTGCTACCATCTGCTCTAAGTCACCACTAGCCTCTTTAATCGAAACAATGTTTGGGATTTTTGATAAGGCAATAGTTGTTTCGGCTTCAAGATTGGAACCTGTTCTCCCTGGTACATTGTAAAGCATTACAGGAAGCTTTGTTGTTTCGGCAATTTTTTTAAAATGCTGGTACATTCCTTCTTGAGAAGGTTTATTGTAATATGGGACAACTAGCATAATCCCATCTGCACCAATATCTGTTACTTGCTTTGTTAACTCAATAGATGCCTGCGTATTATTACTTCCTGTTCCCGCAATAACCGGAACTCGATGATCAACGTAATCGACGCATAATTGAAAAAGTGCAAGTTTTTCTTTTGTTGTGAGCGTTGGTGATTCCCCTGTCGTTCCAGCTACAACAATTGCGTCGGTTCCGTTTGCAATAAGATGATCAATAAGTTTCTTTGTTTTTTCAACATCTATTAAGCCTTTATGGTTAAAGGGAGTAACCATCGCAGTAATAATATGGCCAAAGTCCATAACCTTCAGCTCCTTGTTTTAGGGTATCCTTGTAAACTTCAATCTTGCTGTTGCCCTAGTTGTTCCAAATGAAACATATGATGGAGTGCGTTTACTGCTTTAACCATATCTTTTTCTTTTACTAATACCCAAATGGTTGTATGAGAATCTGCAGATTGAAGAATTTGAATGTTATTCTGAGAAAGCGCGCTAACTATTTTAGCCGTGACACCAGGAACACCAGTCATTCCTGCTCCTACAGCAGAAACTTTTGCACACCCTCTCGCCACTACAGGTTCATACCCCATTTGATGAAGGACTTCAATTGCTTTATCAGTTACATCTTCCATTACGGTATAGACAACACCATGGGGATTAATATTAATAAAATCGACACTAATCTCCTCTGCTGCCATCGCTTTAAACACTTTTTCTTGTAGATGATACTCGCCTTCTTTGGCGAAAATTTTAATTTGAGATATATTAGCTAAGTTTGTAATTCCAGTTATAAGTCGGTCTTTTACCTCAGCGGTTTTCTCTGTAGGCTTCACGGTCACTAGGGTCCCTTTACTTTCAGAGTATGTCGACCGGACGTGAATCGGCATTTTCGCTTGCATCGCAACTTCAACAGCTCTTGGATGAATTACCTTAGCACCTTGATAAGCCATATTACAAATTTCCTCATAAGACATCGTATCGAGCGGCTGTGCATCTTTTACGATACGTGGGTCAGCTGTCATAACACCTTCGACATCTGTAAAAATATCAACCCATTCAGCTTGAAGAGCTACCCCTAAAGCCGTTGCTGACGTATCACTTCCACCTCTTCCGAGTGTTGTTACTTCGCCAGTGGAAGTTTGACCTTGAAATCCAGCGACAACAACAACATCCTGTTTTTGAAGTTGCTCCTTCACAAAATCGCACTGCATATTAATAATCTTTGCATTTGTAAAATCATTATTTGTTTCAAATCCAGCTTGAGCTCCAGTACACGCAAAAGATGTAACACCCATACTTTTTAAAAGATTAGAAAAAACAACTGACGAGATCACTTCGCCACAAGAAACGAGAAGGTCTTGTTCTCGTTTCGTTACATGCTTTTCATCAATCAAATTGAGCAAAGTGTCCGTTGCGTATGGCTCACCTTTACGACCCATTGCTGAAACAACTACGACTACTTTCAAACCCTCTTCAACCGCTTTTTTTACATGATTGGCTGCAAGTGATCTACTTTTCTCATCACGAACAGAAGTACCGCCAAATTTCTGAACAATAATTTTCATAAGACACCTACTTTGATTACGATAGAAGCTCTAATTTCACGAGACTTTCAGCAATTTGTACTGAATTCCACGCTGCACCTTTTAGTAAGTTATCTGAAACAATCCACATGTGATAGCCATTATCACGATCGAGGTCTTGACGAATACGTCCAACAAAAACATCATTTTTACCTACACACGCTGAAGCTAGTGGATACACTTGGTTCGCTGGATCATCTTGTAGTGTAATTCCAGGAGCTGTTGAAAGAAGTTCTTTAATTTCTGCAACTGTTGCTCCACCTTTTTCTGTTTCAATATAAACAGATTCAGAATGTCCTGTTTCAATAGGAAGGCGAACACAAGTAGCTGCAACTTCAAGCTCTGCCATGTGCATGATTTTTTTCGTTTCATTGATCATTTTCAGTTCCTCAAATGTATAACCATTGTCTTGGAACAAATCGATTTGTGGAATGGCATTAAAAGCAATCTGATAATGTTTTTTGTCTCCACCTACTGGTAAGATTTCAGGTGTGAATTCATTTCCTTCGAGAATGTCTTTGGTTTGTTGCTTCATTTCTTCAATTGCTTCAAGTCCAGCGCCTGAAACAGCTTGATAAGTTGAAACGATAACCTTTTTTAGACCATATTTTTCACGAAGTGGCTCTAACGCTACAACCATTTGAATAGTCGAGCAGTTTGGGTTTGCAATAATTCCATTATGAGCACGTAGATCTTCCTCGTTCACTTCTGGAACAACAAGTGGAACGTTAGGGTCCATTCTGAACGCACTCGTATTATCTACACAAATTGCACCACGTTTTACTGCTTCAGGTGCTAATGCCTTCGAAACAGAACCACCAGCTGAGAATAAGGCAATTTGAACACCTTCAAACGATTCAGGTGTTGCTTCTTCTACTGTATATTCTTGCCCTTTAAAAGTTAGGATTTTTCCTGCAGAACGTTTTGAAGATAGTAGTTTTAAACTAGCAATCGGAAAGTCTCTTTCCTCTAGTGTTTTTAACATTTGTTGACCAACTGCTCCAGTTGCACCGACTACGGCTACATGATAATTTGACATTTGTTAATCTCCCCTTTATCTAGTTACAAGTTAATAGAGTTTTTTTAAGATGGAATGATTATAGCATATTCATCCTAGTTTGTATTCTGCTGCTACCCTATTAAACTTTAAGGGAAATATTTCTTTTATGCAACCACGTGAAATCCTTAATCTCTGAATTTTTCAACTAGTACAGGCTGAAATTGCTTACCAGCTATGGCAGACTCAACCGTATCCACTAATGCTTCCATTCTGGCCACTAGCGAGTTTGGCTTTTTAATAGGATCATCTTGACCAAATGGAATAAAATAAATATTTTTTGTAGCCATGAGTCTCATAATGTTCACACCGTTAAGCCCTAATGCATCATTTGTTGAGATTCCTAGAACGACTGGATTACCACTACGTAATGTCGCTTTTGCTCCCATAAGAACCGGACCATCAGTCATTGCATTTGCTAATTTACTTGTTGAATTACCTGTAATGGGAGCAAGAACCATACAATCTAATGGGGTTTTAGGACCAAAAGGCTCTGCTTTAACAATGGTATCAACAATAGGTTCTTTTGTAATATCTTCAATTCTTTTTAACCAGTACGCACTTGTTCCAAACTTTGTATCTGTCGATTTTACATTCCCCGAAACAAATGGAGTGACCTTCGCGCCTTTTGCAATTAACTTTTCTATCTGAGGCATTACTTCTTCATAAGTGCAGTGTGAAGCTGATATACCAAACCCAATATGTTTACCTTTTAAAGACATAACTCATCCTCCTCTAATGAATCGACTCTTTTGTCAACAACACAGCTAAAACTTCTGCTAAAATTTGCCCAGCCGTTTTAGGTGCAACAATCCCTGGTAACCCAGGAGCCAGCAACGCCTTCATTCCCCTTTTTTCTGCATAACGAAAATCAGTTCCACCTGGCTTAGAGGCTAGATCAATAATAAGAGTGTGAAGAGGCATTTCCGTTAACACATTTGACGTTAGAACAAGGGCTGGTATTGTATTAATACATAAATCAATGTCTTTTAACTCGTCTTTTAAATTTGACGTGTCAAAAGGAGTCAGACCCATTTCTGTGATTCTAGCTAGTTGATGTGAGGCGTTTGCACCAACTTTTACTTCTGCACCAAGTGCATTAAATGTTCTTGCTACTGACATCCCAACTCTTCCTAATCCTAGAACAGCAACTTTTGCTCGATGGATTGTAATATCTGTATGTTGAATCGCCATCATTACGGTTCCTTCCGCTGTTGGGATTGAATTGTAAATAGCCACATCATCTCGTTCCATTAATTTAACAAGAGAACGATCTGCTGTTGCGGTACAATGGTCCAAATAATCGTTACTAATCCCGGAATAAACCACACAATGATTTGGCGTCTTTTTTAAATGGTCAAGTTCTAGTTCTATTGTTTCATTTGAGAAGATGGTTTCAATTTTCCCATCCATACTCACACCACTGACAGGTAACAAGATAGCATCTACTGTTGACCATTCGATATCATCCATCGTTTGTTTAGATGCACCAATAAAACCATCATTTAGTTGATCAAACCCGACCATCGATATTTTAGCATCGAGTGCTGACAGCTTACGGATGATTTCTAATTGCCGTGCATCTCCTCCAATAATGACTACGTGTTTGTCTGTTAACATCTGTTCTTGTTCTCCTTTCTTTCATGCGAATCTGATTATCATCGCAGGCTGCTAAAATAGAAAGAGGTTCTTTGATACAAGCCCAACCCTATCGGCAAAGGATGAACAGCAACGATTCACCATAGCATATGTGATATGTATTAAATAGGTGAATACCATTTTAGGCAGACATGAGTCTAATTTAAAAACTAAAAAAAGCAGCCCTTTATTAGGGCTGCAGTTCGTCTTTAAAGTTTATAAATATTGAGAAATGTTGATAAATTAGGTGAACATAGTTCTGACATGGTGATAAAAATGGCAACTAAATAAACGGTCTCTTAATCGTATGGATCAAGATTAATGATAATCATATCTTCTCCAATTTTTTTGATTTGCTCCCAATAAACCGTCACTTCTCTATCCTTTTTTCCAAATCCAAACCATTTCATCGTTGGAATAATAAAAGCTTCAATTTCTCCAGTTTCTTGATTGATTAGCAAATCAGTCTGACCTAGTATTCCTAATCTCTCACCTTTTTGGTAGTCAATAATTTCTTTGTTGTTAATTTCACTTAATCTCATCATTAACCCTCCCTGCCCTGCTTTGTAGTATGAGTATGTGAAAAGAAAGCAAAAAAGACCAGGCTACTGATAATAGTCTAGTCTTTTTCTAATTTTGTATAGGTAAGTCACATTAGTTCCTATCAAAACACAAAAGGGTTAACATATCGTCTCTAGAACTAAGCTAACGCTGTCGGAAGCGATCCTGTTGTGTTAATTAAAGAAATAGAAGGTTTTTCTTTTAAAATTGACATTGCTAATTGGTTTACATCTGAAAGTTTCACTTGATCAATTTCATTCACGATATCATCTAACGTTCGATGCTTTTTCAATAGCAATTCATTTTTCCCATTTCTGCTCATACGACTGTTTGTACTCTCTAGACTAAGCATTAAGCTTCCTTTTAGTTGCTCTTTTCCATTTCTTAATTCCTTTTCTGACATTCCTTGTTCTGCTAACAAAGAAGTTGTTTCTAGTAATGATTTCGTTAATTCATCTAATTGAGCATGTGCTGTACCAGCATAGATCGTTAACATTCCACTGTCTTGATAAGATGAATGGTATGAAAAAACCGAGTAACATAAGCCTCTTTTCTCACGGATCTCTTGAAATAAACGACTACTCATACTTCCTCCTAATAAGTTATTTAAAAGGACAAGAGCATAGACATCTTTTTCTCCGATTGCTAATCCAGGATATCCAAGGCATAAATGTGCTTGTTCTGTTTCTTTTTTTCGAACCATTGTCTTCGAAAGAAACGTTGGTCGTTCATCTTGATGTTGATACGTAGTTGGATTAACCTTTGAAAAAATTTCTTTCAATTGCTCGATTATTTCATCTGTCAAGTTTCCTGCAATAGAAATGACTACGTGATCTCCTGTATAAAATCGTGACATGTAATCCCTTAGAGAGTCTCCATTAAACGTCTCTAACGTATCTACAGTTCCTAAAATTGGATAACCTAACGCATGACTACCATAACTAGCTTCGCTAAGGAGGTCATGGACAATATCATCTGGCGTATCATCGACCATTTTGATTTCTTCAAACACAACATTTTTCTCTTTCTTCAATTCAGTCTCATCAAAAACAGAGTTAAAGAACATATCCGATAGAACATCAACTGCATATTCCGCATGATCGTCAAGAACTTTTGCATAATAACAAGTATATTCTTTAGACGTAAAAGCATTTACCTGTCCACCAATTCGATCAAAGGATTCTGCAATCTCAGCTGCTGTTCTCTTTTCAGTTCCTTTAAAAAACATATGTTCCAAAAAGTGAGAAACCCCGTTCTCTTCCTTTTTCTCAAAACGAGAACCCGTTCCAATCCACACTCCAATCGAAACAGAACGAACGGTTGGAATGTTTTCAGCCAAAATTCGAACTCCATTATCTAATTCTATTCTATTTATCACTCTTTGTCCCCCTATTTGTCATCAAGGGTTACACCTAATGTAACTCGCTCTTCTGATAAAACTTCAGATACGGTTCCAATCCTATATCCCTTTTTCTGAATACCAGTTATTAATGCCTCTAATGCTTCTGCCGTTGGTTCGGTCGGATGCATCAGGATCATCGCCCCATTGTGCACCTTGGATAAAACACGATTCACCATTTCACTTGGATTAGGTTTCCTCCAATCAACCGTGTCAACAGACCAAAGAATTGTATGCATCCCTTGTTTACGAGCTTGATCTACTACTGTTTGATTAAAGCTCCCACTTGGAGGAGCAAACCACTTAGGTGTAACATCTATCGTAGCCTCAATGACAGAATTTGTTTTTTGAATCTCTTCATCAATGCGACCTACTGTTAACTTGCTCATATCAGGATGAGAATAAGCATGATTGCCAATCTCGTGTCCTTCTTCTTTAAGCATCGTTGCTAGGTTAGGATTACTCTTAACCCATGAACCATCTAAAAAGAATGTTGTATGTAGTTCATGCCTTTTTAATGTTTTTAACATCTCCGGTAAATATTCATTTCCCCATGCCACATTAACAAGAAATGTCACAACCGGTTTATGTTCATTCCCCTTGTATATCGGTGAAGGGGGTAAATCATCTAAATGGACGTTAGGGATCGTTTCTTTAAAAACAAGTCGATCTTCATCAAATACATCAAGCTTTATCATCTTATCATAAGAAGCCTCTACGTCAACCTCTAACCCGTTATATCCGGGTACAGCCTTCCAGACTTTATCAATCCTTGCATCTCTAGCTGGCTGAAGATAAGATTCAGACCTAGCCAATATCTCCTCGTAAAGAGAGTCCTGTTCCTTCAAAACCATTTGACTTTCACTCTTAAGTTCACCAATATAATTAAGAGTAAAGGGATTTTGGACTACTCCGAACGAGAGAATGATAATGAGACAGAACACACTTATGTGAATTGATTTTTTTTTCATCACCCGTCCCTCCTCTAGTGCGATTGTATGCAAATATAGGACAGGTTAGAACGTTTTTAGACTTGTTCAACTGGTTGGAAGTAATACATAGAATCCGCTCGCTCCTTATTTACCAAGAAACACACTCTTTCAACCATCTAAACTTAAGCGGTAAGGATTTTTTATGACGACTGTTGTTCCACTCTATATCAAAGGTATTAAAAAGGAGACTAGGTCATTCCCCAGTCTCCTCCCTTTTATTTCTGTGCTTGCTGCTTACGTTCTTTTTCTTCTTTTAGGATGACTTTGCGTGAAAGGTTAACTCTTCCTTGGTTATCTACTTCAGTTACTCGGACGAGCATTTCATCACCTAGTTTTACTACATCTTCAACTTTTTCAACACGCTCTTCAGCTAGCTGAGAAATATGCACCAATCCGTCTTTCCCTTTAAATAGTTCAACGAAGCAACCAAATTTCTCAATCCGTTTCACTTTTCCTAGATATGTTTGTCCAACTTCAACTTCACGAACAATGTCTTCAATGATCGCACGTGCTTTGTCATTCATTGACGCATCAACAGAAGAAATATAAACAGTTCCGTCTTGTTCAATATCAATTTTAACGCCTGTTTCTTCAATGATCTTATTAATCATTTTTCCACTTGGTCCAATAACATCACGGATTTTATCAGGTTTAATGTTCATTGTCATAATTTTAGGAGCGTAAGTAGAAAGTTCCTGTCTCGTTTCTGCTATAGCCGAAAGCATACTTTCAAGGATAACCATACGACCTCTTTTAGCTTGCGCTAATGCCTCTTCTAAAATTTCACGATTTATGCCAGAAATCTTAATGTCCATTTGAAGAGCTGTAATCCCTTCACTTGTTCCAGCCACTTTAAAATCCATATCTCCAAGTGCATCTTCCATACCTTGAATATCAGTTAAAACCGAAACATGTTCTTGATGTTTAACAAGACCCATTGCAATACCTGCAACTGGTGCTTTAATCGGTACACCGGCATCCATCATAGCTAAAGTACTGGCACAGATACTTGCTTGAGATGTAGAACCATTTGATTCTAATACTTCTGAGACAAGTCTAATTGTATAAGGGAAATCAACCTCATTTGGTATAATTGGCTCAAGTGCACGCTCACCTAAAGCACCATGTCCAATTTCACGACGACCTGGGCCACGAATTGGTCCTGTTTCCCCAACACTAAATTGTGGAAAATTATAGTGATGCATGAAGCGTTTTGATTCTTCGATTCCAAGACCATCTAGAATTTGTACATCACCAAGAGCACCAAGTGTACAAATGCTTAAAGCTTGAGTCTGACCTCTTGTAAAAAGACCAGATCCATGTGTACGTGGAAGAAGATTTACTTGTGAAGCAAGAGGACGAATTTCATCCACTTTACGTCCATCTGGGCGAACTTTATCGATTGTAATAAGACGTCGTACTTCTTCCTTGACAATCTTATGTAGCACTTCTTTTACGTCACCTAGATTGATGTCTTCTCGCTCTTCAAATGATTCAACCGTTTTATTTTTAACAGCATCAATTGCTTCTGCACGTGCATGCTTTTCTTGAACTTGTACCGCTTTTTTCAATTCAGCTTCAGCTAATGTTCGAACTTCTTTTTCAAGTTCAGAATCAACTTGCTTTAATTTGATTTCAGATTTCTCTTTTCCAACAGCTGATGCAATCTCCTCTTGAAATGCGATAAGCTTTTTAATCTCCTCATGTCCAAACATAATAGCTTCTAACATGACTTCTTCGGCTACTTGGTCTGCACCTGCTTCAACCATATTAATAGCTTGTTTTGTACCAGCTACTACAAGATCGATATCACTTTGTTCAAGCTGCTCTGTCGTTGGATTAATAATGAAATTCCCATCCAATCGTCCTACCGTTACTCCAGCAATCGGTCCATCAAAAGGAATATCCGATACAGAAAGAGCTAAGGAAGAACCAATCATAGCTGCCATTTCAGAGGAAGCATTTCGATCTGAACTCATAACGATACTAATAACTTGAACTTCATTACGAAAACCATCTGGAAAAAGCGGTCGAATAGGTCGATCAATTAAACGGCTTGTTAAAATTGCTCTTTCACTAGGACGCCCCTCACGCTTAATGAAACCTCCAGGAATTTTTCCTGCTGCATAAAGACGCTCCTCGTAATTGACAGTAAGAGGGAAAAAGTTAAGATCTTTTGGTTCTTTTGAGGCAGTAGCAGTTGATAATACTGCTGAATCACCATACCGAACTAGGACAGCGCCATTAGCTTGCTTAGCTAACTGACCTGTTTCGACTGTTAATTCTCGACCAGCCCAGTCCATTTTAAATACGTGTTTTGTTTGTTCCATTTACGCGTACTCCTCTCGTACACCATTATTCATTTTCATACCTACATCTATTATTACCTAATTGAATAGAATTTAAAATATTGAACGATCATTGGTTAGATCTAGAGAAATTACCAATATTAAACAACCAAGAAAAAAGCGGGAAGATCTCCCGCTTTTATCACAATTATCGGCGTAAGCCAAGCTTGTCAACTAGGTTACGGTAACGTGTTACATCCTTATTACGTAAGTATGTTAACAAGTTACGACGTTGACCAACCATTTTCAAAAGACCACGACGTGAATGGTGATCCTTCTTATGAGTACGTAAATGCTCATTTAATGTGTTGATTTGCTCTGTTAGGATAGCAACTTGAACTTCTGGAGAACCAGTGTCCGTGTCATGCGTCTTAAAATCAGCAATTAATTCATTTTTGCGCTCTTGTGTTAAAGCCATCCTATTCACCTCCCTTTTCTTATCTCCTATTCCCTAGCAAACGTCGGTGATTCGATCTGCCAAGAAACGGATGTGTACTAAACGTACAAGGATTACTATACATTTTTTTTTCAGGAAATGCAAGTTTCATTTCCTTTATCATGACGGCAACAAAGACATAGCCTTTTCTTTATCAAGATTAATTTGATTAATAAGTTCGTCTATATTGAAAAACTTTCGTTCATCCCGTATTCGGTAATGCCAACTTATACTAACATCTTCTCCATAAATATCCCGATTGAAAGAGAAAAGATGAACTTCAATTGTCGGTTCTTTCACTTCATTATGAAAAGTAGGCTTAAATCCGATATTACAAACACCAGAAAATTCTTCATTTTTAACAGTTAGTGTGACAGCATATACACCTGTTCTCGGGATGATGTAACGGTCTTTAGGTTGTACATTAGCAGTCGGAAATCCGATTGTTCTTCCTCTTTTCTCGCCATCGACAACTGTCCCTCTAACAATATAAGACTCTCCTAATAAACGAGTAACTATCTCAACTTTCCCTTCACCTAATAGCTGGCGAATTCGAGATGAACTCACTTTCTCATTATCAGCTTCAAGCTTTTCAACAATTGTCGAATCTAAACGACTACGTGCGTGAAAAGGTAAAGTCTCCATAGTTCCTTTCCCTAATGACCCATATGTAAAATCAAAGCCTGCTACAGCATGAACAACATTCATATCGATCAGATACTCGTCCACAAATTGCTGAGGTGTCAAATCTGCAAACTCACGTGTAAAATGAACAACATATAACGTATTCACTCCTAGTTGTTCGATCTTCCTGATTTTTTCAGGAAGTGGTGTTATGTAATTCATCTTGTTTTCTTGTTTTCTTAGTACCTCTTTTGGGTGAGGATTAAATGTCATCACCGATGCAGTTGTCCCTAAAATTTTTGCTTTATCAATCGCTGCATGGATAACGGCTTGATGTCCCTTATGGACGCCATCAAAAAATCCTAATGCCATTACCGTTGGAACGATCTTTAACATGCCTTTATCAATGGGATGATTTAAATAAATGGTATCCATAAAGAATCCCCTTTTCATACAATTTCTATATTGGTTCACCAGTCCAGAACATTTTTTCTGGCTTTACGAAATCTTCCTTAGTTGGATGGCGCTTATAAACAGCTAAACATTCTCCATTTTCATTATAAACGGTAAATCGATTTTGTTCTAATCCTTTCTGTACTGGTATGACTGAACCATTTTTAATTTTCATTTCAGTTTCTTGGTCAACAACCGCTTTCGGTAAGTAATTAACGGCTGTATCAAAAGGGATTAGTACTTCAGTTAAAGTGCACATTTCTTTTTTCATTTCTAGTTCTTCAAATGTAATACTTTCTTCAATATGATACGGACCAGATAGTGTTCTAACTAGGTCCGACATGTGCGCGGGATAACCAAGCTTCCTTCCAATATCAACAGCTAACGTTCGAACATACGTCCCTTTACTACAATGAACACGAAAACGGAATGACGCTGTGTTATCTTGATAAACAACATCAGAAAGCAATTCAATTGAATGAATCGTTATATTTCTTTCTGGACGCTCTACTTGTTTACCAGCACGAGCATATTCATATAATTTTTTCCCATTCACTTTCACAGCTGAATACATCGGGGGAATTTGCACGATGTCACCTTCGAACTCATTTAATGTCATAGCGATAAACTGTTGTGACCATTTCTCTACAACTTTTTTCGACTCAACTTTGTCACCGCTCTTGTCCTCTGTTGTAGTTGAAAACCCAACCGTCACTTCGCCTTCATATTGCTTTGAATAGCCTGACATGTATTCGACTACTTTAGTTGCTTTCCCAATACAAATTGGAAGCACACCAGTTACATCAGGATCCAATGTACCTGTATGACCTACTTTTTTCGTTTGAAATAGTCTTCTAATTTTCATCACACAATCATGTGAGGTCATTCCTCTTGGTTTATGTAAAATTAAAATTCCGTTTGGGTTCATGTTTTCCTCCGAATTATAACTTTATGTTCTTTGGGTGTGGCTTTATAGCATAGACGTTACACCAATCTTTTGCTTATCAGTCTTCTGCTAATATGACAGATGGCAATGACTCCCCTCAGCTAGCGCGCCTGCTACGAGAAGCCCACTCGTAACAGCTTAAAATCTTGCATCGGCTACGCTCATTGCTTAGCTATATTAAAAAAGGGAAAACCGCCCTTCTGCCTTGCTTTCTGCGTACATGTTTTGCAATGGTTTCACTCGATGCGCGCCTTCTGAGAAGATCACTTAGAAAGGCTTAAAATCTTGCATCGGCTACACTCATTGCTTAGCTATATTAAAAAAGGGAAAACCACCCTTTTGCCTTGCTTTCTGCGTACATGTTTTGCAATGGTTTCACTCGATGCGAGCCTTCTGAGAAGATTGCTCAGAAAGGCTTAAAATCTTGCATCGGCTACGCTCATTGCTTAGCTATATAAAAAAAGGGAAAACCACCCTTTTTTAATATAGCTAAAAGGATAGAAGAGCTTTAGCCCTTCTATCCTACCATTACCTTTGATCTCTATTTAAATCTTGTAAAAGTGTTTCTATTCGATTACCGTATTCAATCGATTCATCAAATTCAAAAAAGATATCTGGTGTTTTACGAAGACGAATTCTTTTACCAATCTCGGAGCGAATAAATCCTCTCGCTTTGGATAAAGCTTGAAGAGTTGCTTCTTTTTGTTCATCACTTCCAAGCACAGTTATAAAAACTTTTGCTTGTTGAAGATCACCAGTAACGTCGACTCCTGTTACTGTTACAAAGCTAACACGAGGGTCCTTTAATTCACGCATAATAATATCGCTTAATTCTTTTTTCATTTGTTCACCGACACGGTGTGCTCGAACATTACTCATCTCTTTCACCTCTGCTCTTTTGCATTACAGCCATTCATAATCTGTGACCGTTCTTTCCGCCTCAGGCTGGCTGTCAATCAAGGCAAGTGCTTTTTGCAATTCTCGTTCACAAATAGCACGGTCATTAGAGACAGTCACCATCGTTAGCTCAGCACGTTGCCAAACATCGTGATGATCAGTTTCAGCAACGGAAATATTGAATCGTTGCTTTAATCTAGTTTGAAGACTTTTCAAAACTGAACGCTTTTCTTTTAAAGATTGAGCATCATAAATCAGTAATTCAAGACGCACGAAACCTATGATCATTTACGTTCAATTTCCTCCATTACGTATGCTTCGATGATGTCGCCTTCTTTAATATCGTTATATTTCTCAAGCGTAATACCACACTCGTAACCAGCTGCAACTTCCTTTGCATCATCTTTAAAGCGTTTAAGTGCATTAATTGAACCTTCATACACAACGATTCCATCACGTATGAGACGAACTGTAGAATCTCTAGTCACTTTACCTTCAGTAACGTATGCACCAGCGATTGTACCAACTTTTGATACTTTAAAAGTCGCTCTAACTTCAACTTGACCAATTACCTTTTCCTCGAATTCAGGATCAAGCATCCCCTTCATCGCTGCTTCAATTTCATCAATCGCATTATAAATAACACGGTGAAGACGGATGTCTACCTTTTCAGCTTCAGCTGTACGTTTGGCATTAACGTCAGGACGAACGTTAAATCCAATAACAATTCCATTTGATGCAGATGCTAGCATTACATCATATTCAGTAATGGCACCAACTCCAGTATGAATGATGTTAATTTTTACTCCTTCAACATCAATCTTTTCTAAAGATCCTCGCATAGCTTCTACAGAACCTTGAACATCTGCTTTAATAATAATGTTAATATCTTTAACCTCACCTTGCTGAATTTGGTTAAAGAGATCATCTAAGCTGACCTTTGAGTTCTCAGCAAGGTTTTCTTCACGTAGACGAGAAGATCGAGCCTCACCAATATGACGAGCTTTTTTCTCATCAGCAAATGCTTGGAATTGATCACCAGCAAGGGGAACTTCATTAAGACCTGTAACTTCAACAGGTGTAGATGGTCCGACTTGTTTCACACGACGACCGAGATCATTGACCATTGCACGAACACGTCCAAATGATGCCCCAACAACAATCGGATCCCCAACTTTTAGTGTTCCACTTTGTACAAGAAGCGTAGCTACAGCTCCTCGACCTTTATCAAGCTCTGCTTCAATAACAGTTCCACGACCTAATCGATCAGGGTTTGCCTTTAATTCTTCCACTTCAGATACAAGAAGGACCATTTCAAGAAGTTCATCAATACCCGTTCCAGCAAGAGCTGAAACATTAACAAAAATTGTTTCTCCACCCCAAGCCTCAGGAACAAGCTCAAATTCTGTTAATTCTTGCATGACACGATCTGGATTCGCAGCTTCTTTATCAATCTTATTCACCGCAACAATAATTGGTACACCGGCTGCTTTTGCATGGCTGATCGCTTCTTTTGTTTGTGGCATAACACCATCATCTGCAGCGACAACGAGAATCGTAATATCGGTAACTTGAGCTCCACGAGCACGCATTGTTGTAAAAGCCGCGTGTCCAGGTGTATCAAGGAATGTAATCTTTTTACCGTTCGTTTCAATTTGGTATGCACCAATGTGTTGCGTGATGCCTCCAGCCTCACCTTCCGTAACTTTTGTGTGACGGATAGAATCAAGCAACGTTGTTTTACCATGATCAACGTGACCCATAATTGTTACGACAGGAGGTCTCTCTTGTAAGTCTTCCTCTTTATCTTCATCCACATAACTTTCAAAATCCATTTCATCGATAACAATTTCTTCCTCAACTTCAACACCATAGTCGCCAGCAATCAATTCAATTGAATCTTTATCCAATTCTTGATTAATAGTAGCCATTACGCCAAGGAACATTAATTTTTTAATTAACTCAGATGGTTCCTTATGTAGCTTCTTTGCTAATTCTCCAACCGATAATGAACCTTCGTACGTAATTTTGTCTGGAAGTGGTTTAGGCTTAGGCGGCTCTTGTCTTTGCTGTACTTGACCACCACGTTGTTGTTTATTTCCGCGGTTTTGTTGACCTTTATTGTTGTTGTTAAATGGCTTTGAATGATTGCGTTTTCCGTCATTTTTTTGTTGCTTAGGAGGACGATTATCACTTTTCTTCGTATCAGTAGCAACATTAGAAGTTGATTTAGTGCCTTCTAACGTTTCCATCATCTTATCATCAATCACTGACATATGATTAGAAACAGAAAAACCTGAATCAGTCAACTTATCAATAATTACTTTACTTGCCACATCTTTTTCTTTTGCATATTCATATATTCGCATTTTTTTCATGTATTTACCTCCAGAATCATTGGTCCAGTAATGCGTTCATTTTCTTCGCAAATCCATCATCCATTATCCCAATGACGACTCTTTCCGCTTTTCCGATAGCTTGCCCTAACGTTGCTCGATCAGACACTATCCGAACCGGTATATTGTAATAAACGCATTTGTCCAATACCTTTTTCTTTGTTTGTTCTGCAGCATCAGATGACAGAAGAACAAGCTTCACTGTTTTTTTTCTGACCTCTTTTAAGACGAGCTCTTCCCCTGTTACTAGTTTCCTTGCTCGCGCTGCGAGTCCGAGTAATGAAATCCATTTAGCGATCATTTGCGGCTCCGCTTACTAGCTTCATGCAATTTATCGTAAATTTCAGGATCTACTTTGACTTGTAATTGCCTAGATAAAATATCTTTCTTTTTAGCTAATTCAAAACTTTCATCATTGTTACTAATATAAGCCCCTCTGCCGTTCTTCTTTCCAGTCAAATCAATAGAGACTTCTCCTTCTGGTGAACGAACAATTCGAATCAAGTCTTGTTTAGGCTTCATTTCATTTGTTACAATGCACTTTCGAAGAGGAACTTTACGCTGTTTCACTTGCTCCATCTCCTTTTTCTATTCTTCTTCTGTTGAAACAAACACATGTTCAGAGGATGCATCTGTTAAAACCTCGTCTTCATCACTCAGTAAACCAAGTTCTCTTGCATCTGATTCACTCTTGATATCAATCTTCCAGCCTGTAAGCTTTGCGGCTAATCTGGCATTTTGCCCACGTTTGCCAATTGCAAGCGACAATTGATAGTCAGGAACAATGACTTGAGTCATTTTCTCTTCTTCATTCACATTGACTTTAAGTACTTTGGAAGGACTTAACGCGTTAGCCACATATTCAACCGGATCTTCAGACCAACGTACAATATCAATTTTTTCACCTTTTAGTTCATTAACGATCGTTTGAACTCTTTGACCACGAGGTCCAACACAAGCACCGACAGGATCTACCTCAGGGTTATCAACATGAACAGCTATTTTAGAGCGGTCTCCTGCTTCACGTGAAACAGATTTAATTTCAACTGTTCCATCGTAGATTTCAGGAACTTCAAGTTCAAAAAGTCGTTTTAAAAGACCTGGATGCGTACGTGAGATGAGAATTTGAGGTCCTTTTGTCGTTTTTTCCACCTTAGTAATATAAGCTTTAATACGGTCATTATGTTTATAGGTTTCATTCGGCATTTGTTCACTTAGTGGTAATAATGCCTCCACTTTTCCAAGGTCCACATAAATAAACCGATGATCTTGACGTTGAACAATCCCTGTCATAATATCTTCTTCACGATCGATAAAGTCAGAATAAATAATACCACGTTCCGCTTCGCGAACACGTTGTGTTACGACTTGTTTCGCTGTTTGGGCCGCAATCCGACCAAAATCTTTCGGTGTCACTTCGATTTCAACAACATCATCAACCTCATAACTTGGATTGATTTTTTGTGCCTCATCTATTGAAATTTCGAGTCTAGCGTCGAATACCTCTTCAACTACTGTTTTTCTTGCAAAGACACGAATACTTCCGTTGTCTCTATTCACATCAACACGTACATTTTGAACTTGATTAAAATTTCGTTTGTATCCAGAGATAAGGGCAGCTTCAATTGCCTCAATGATAATATCTTTTTTTATCCCTTTTTCTCTTTCTAACGTTGCTAATGCATCCATAAATTCGCTATTCATGGATTCTGTTTCCCCCTTTCAATTGCCAAGACCATTCATTCGTCTTGATCTAGAAGATAATTGCTAATCTTGCGTTTGCTACTTTTTCATATGGAATCGAATAAACTTTTTTACGTGTCTTAATTTTTACTTCTACTTCTAGGATCTCACCATCAAAACTAATTAACCTGCCTTCAAAAGCTTTCTCACCATCAATTGGCTCATATGTTGAAATGTAAACATTTTTACCTATAGCCTTTTGCAAGTCTTTCTCTTTCTTTAATGGTCGTTCTGCTCCTGGAGAAGAAACCTCGAGAAAATAAGCTTGTGGAATAGGATCTAATTCGTCGAGCTTTTCACTCAACTTTTCACTCACTTGTCCGCAATCCTCAAGATCGACTCCTGATTCAGAATCAATGTAGATCCGAAGAAACCAATTAGGTCCTTCCTTTTTGAACTCAACATCAACTAACTCCAGCTGTAGTTCATCTAGTATAGGTGTTACCAGCTCGCTTGTTACATCAGTTACTTTCGTACTCACTCTGTACCCTCCTCGCTGTTCTACTATTCAATATATAAATGTAGTAACTGTTGACTAGAAAAAGGCTTGTCTTTAGCTACATCTCTTTAAACAAAAATAAAGTAGAGCGAACAACGAAAGAGTGGGTTCCCCCACTCTTATTGTTTACCATATTCTAAGTATTACCATAAACACAATACCATACTCTGCTATTCATTGCAACAAAACTACCATGCCCTCAAGCTCTTTAGAGACCAAGCTTAGAGGCACACTTTAACTAAAATAATGATAACTGGTTAGAATCGGGCATACCTTCTAAGCACCCATGTTCATCCAGATGTTCAAGTACCGTTTTCGTTAATTTGCTACGTTGTTGCAAGTCTTCTTTTGACAAAAATTCTCTTTCTTTCCTTGCCTTGACAATATTAAGAGATGCATTCGTACCTACCCCAGTCATAGCATTAAATGGTGGAAGGAGAGAATTTCCTTCAACGATAAATTCTGTTGCGCTTGAACGATACAGATCAACCTTTTGGAAGGAAAAGCCTCTTTCACACATTTCTAAAGCAAGTTCAAGGACAGTAAGTACCGCTTTTTCTTTAGGTGCAGCATCCAAACCTTTTGCATTTATTTCCTGAATTTTTGCTTTTATCGGAGCTGAACCTTTAATCATTGTATCTAAGTCAAAATCATCGGCCCGAACAGTAAAGTAAGATGCATAATATAAAATGGGATGATGTACTTTGAAATATGCAATCCTTACAGCCATTAATACATAAGCAGCCGCATGGGCTTTAGGAAACATATATTTGATTTTTAGACAGGATCCAATGTACCAATCAGGGACATCTTGCTTCTTCATTTCTTCTATCCATTCTGGTGGAAGTCCTTTTCCTTTACGAACGGATTCCATAATTTTAAAAGCTAATGAAGGTTCTAATCCTTTATAGATAAGATAAACCATAATATCATCACGACAGCCAATTACATCTTTTAATTCACACGTTCCGTTATAAATCAGCTCATTTGCATTGTTAAGCCATACGTCGGTACCATGTGAAAGACCAGAGATCTGAACAAGTTCCGAGAACGTACTTGGTTTTGTTTCTTCAAGCATCTGACGAACAAATCTAGTTCCAAATTCTGGGATCCCCAACGTTCCAGTTTTACACATAATTTGTTCCTCATCTACCCCTAACACATCAGGGCCACTAAAGATCTTCATCACTTCAGGGTCATCTGTCGGGATCGTTTTCGGATCAATCCCACTAAGGTCTTGTAGCATCCGAATAACTGTCGGATCATCATGTCCTAGAATATCTAGCTTTAAAAGATTGTCATGAATAGAATGGAAGTCAAAGTGAGTCGTTTTCCATTCTGAATTCTTATCATCTGCCGGGAATTGTATTGGGCTAAAATCATGAATATCCATATAATCAGGGACAACAATAATTCCCCCTGGATGTTGGCCCGTTGTTCGTTTGACCCCTGTACATCCAGAAACGAGTCGATCAATTTCAGCACCACGCATTTGTAGATCATGATCATTTTGATACCCTTTTACATAGCCATAGGCTGTTTTTTCAGCAACCGTACCAATAGTTCCAGCTCGGTACACATATTCTTCACCGAATAATTCTTTCGTGTAATGATGCGCTCTTGGTTGATATTCACCTGAGAAGTTTAAGTCGATATCTGGTACTTTGTCTCCTTTGAATCCTAAAAACGTTTCGAAAGGAATATCTTGACCATCTTTTACATAAGCGGTTCCACACTCAGAACAATCCTTATCTGGTAAGTCAAAACCAGATCCGACAGAACCATCATTAAAGAAATAAGAATGGTGACAGTTTGGACACACATAGTGTGGAGGCAATGGATTAACTTCCGTGATTTCTGTCAATGTTGCTACAAGAGAGGAACCAACGGATCCACGAGATCCAACTAGATACCCATCAATCAAAGATTTCTTAACAAGCTTATGAGAGATTAAATAGATAACGGCAAATCCATGGCCAATAATACTCTTTAATTCTTTCTCAATCCTGGCCTCAACAATTTCTGGCAAATCTTCACCATATATACTTCTTGCACGATTGTAACTCATCGCCCTAACTTCTTCATCTGCTCCTTCAATTTTAGGCGTATACAATTGATCTGGAATTGGATGGATTTCTTCGATTAGGTTCGCTACTTTTTGCGTGTTTGTTACAACGATCTCTTTGGCCTTTTCTTCACCTAAGAAAGTAAAAGCTTCTAGCATCTCATCCGTTGTACGGAAATGGACCTCAGGAAGAGTCTGTTTATTAAGAGGATTTGCACCACCTTGTGAAGCAATTAAGATTTTACGATAGATATAATCTTCTTCGTCAAGGTAGTGAGCATTACCAGTGGCTACAACTGGTTTATTTAACTTTCCACCTAGTTCAATTATATTTGAAACAATTTCTTGTAAAGATTCTTCATTTTTCACTAGTTCTCTCTCAAGTAAATGTTGATAATTAGCAAGAGGTTGCACCTCTAAATAATCATAAAACTTAGCGATTTCCTCCACTTCTTCAGGGGACTTTTGCATCATCCCTTCAAATACTTCTCCCTTATCGCATGCAGAACCTATTAATAATCCTTCCCTATGCTTTAAGAGTTGAGACCTTGGAATTCTCGGTGTTCGGAAGAAGTAATCGACATGTGACATCGATACGAGCTGATAGAGGTTCTTCAACCCTTCTTGTGTTTGCGCCAAAATTGTACAATGGGCCGGGCGCTGGCGATGGAAATTCCCCTGTCCCATATGCTCATTTAATTGGTCATGATATTCAATTTCTCGTTCATTCGCATCCTTGACCATTTTCCAAAGCAAGTAGCCTGTTGCCTCTGCATCATAAATCGCTCGGTGATGACTAACCAGCTCAATATCGAACTTTTTACACAACGTATTTAAGCGATGATTTTTAAACTCTGGATATAAAAAACGACCTAACTCAAGCGTATCAATAACCGGATTCTTTGCTTCTTCTAAACCGATTTTCTGGTATCCGACATTTAAGAAACCCATATCAAAACTAGCGTTATGGGCTACTAAAATCGCATCACCTGTAAATTCTTTAAAGTCTCGAAGAACATCTCCTACTTCTGGTTGTCCTTTAACCATATCATCGGTAATACCCGTTAATTCAATAATCAAATTCGTCAGTGGTTCGTGAGGATCGGCAAATGATTCGAATCTCCCAATAATTTCTCCACCTTTTATTTTCACAGCTGCAAGTTCAATAATTGTATTATAAACAGCCGATAGACCTGTAGTTTCAACATCGAATACGACATATTCCTCGTCCATTAACAAACGGTGTGCCTCATTATAGACAATAGGAACACCATCATCTACCACATTTGCTTCAAGGCCGTAAAGAACTTTAATACCATGCTTTTTACCTGCTGAATACGCCTCTGGAAATGCTTGTACAATACCATGGTCAGTAATGGCTACAGCAGGATGTCCCCACTTGGCTGCTTGCTCTACATATCTACCCGCCGAAACAATTCCATCCATTTGGCTCATAGTCGTATGCAAGTGAAGCTCGACTCGTTTTTCTGCTTCATCCGCAGTATCAGCTCGTTCTACCGGACTTAATTGATTGACATCATTCCCAATCATAACTAAATCACGAACGAATGTATCGTTTTGTACGCCTCCACGAACCTTAACCCACATACCCTTTTTAATGGCTTGTAAGAGAGGAACATCTTCTTTATCTCTAGAAAACATTTTTACAAGAATTGAATCGGTATAATCAGTAATCTTAAAGGTTAGTAAAGTCCGACCACTGCGAAGCTCTCGTGTTTCTGCATTAAATACAAGACCTTGTACAGTAACACGTCTTTCTTCATCCACAATTGCTTCAAGTGGCATTGGATCATCCTTGATTGGATAACCTATCACTAGCGGCTTACCACTAAGTTCTTTTTCAGCTTGATTCTCTGCTTTTTTCTTCTCTAAAATGGCTTCAACAACCTTTGAATGATCTTCTTCATCCCGTTTTTCAACAAATTTCTCAAACTCTTGCTTTGATTCTCGAATGTCAGTATCCATTTTAATCGATGGCAAACTTAATTTAGAAAGAGTTTCTTGGAATGGTTCCGATAATTTACGCTTCAACGCAACAGCTTCTGTTTCATTTCTTACTTGAATGACAAGTCTTTTGCCATCGAACGAAGGTGATTGATTTGTTAATAACTCTCTAATACCATTAGATATATTTGAAAGCCTTGAAATAATTAAAGGCCAATATTCAATCCAACCAGCTTCCTGCAACGTCGTATTTTCGTAATGAAACGAAAACGAGACGGCAGCAATGTGCTCAAATGTTATACGAAGTCGTTCAGAGAAAAGTTCATAAATGGTTGCAGGAACCACGACTGGTAACTCAATATGAAAATGCCAAGCTCTTTTTTCCTTTGAAATAACCAGCTTTCTTATCTTCGCTTCCTGGAAATGAGCTTGAACTACTTGTTCAGGCATTTGTAACTGTTGGAGAAGTAATTGAAGTCGCTCTTTCCTGAGCTGTTCATCTTGTGACATGTATACATCCCCCCAATAACTTTCTATGTCTCTATTTTAAATCGAATTTCGGCTTATTAAAAGAGATGGTACCTCATTTACATGAGATACCATCTCTTCATTATAAAGGAATTAGTTTAATTCAGAAAGGATGTTTCTTAGTTTATCCACTAACTGAGAAATATGAACTTCAAACATCTCACCCGTTTTACGAATTTTCACTTCAACAATTCCTTCAGCGGCTTTCTTCCCTATCGCTACTCGAACAGGTAAGCCAATTAAATCTGAATCTTTAAACTTAACACCAGCACGTTCTGGTCGGTCATCGTATAAAACGTCATATCGCTCATTTGTCAATGATTGATAAAGCTCTTCCCCAAGTTGCTTTTGACCTTCATCTTTCACATTAATCGTAACTAGATGTAGATCGAATGGAGCCACTGATATAGGCCAGACAATGCCATTTTCATCATGATTTTGCTCAACGATTGCGGCAATCGTTCTTGTTACCCCAATCCCATAGCAACCCATAATCATTGTTTGTGACTTACCATTTTCATCAAGGTATTTCGCACCAAGAGCTTCACTGTATTTTGTACCTAGCTTAAATACATGACCAACCTCAATTCCCATTGCAAATTGAATCGTACCTTTGCCATCAGGAGAAGGGTCGCCTTCTTGAATTAATCTCAAATCCTCATAACGACTAACTTTTAAATCACGTTCTGGATTTACATTTTTAAGATGTTTGTCTTTTTCATTAGCACCACAAACACCATTAACTAAACTTTCTATAGCTTTATCAGCAATCACAATAACTCCATCAGGAATTCCAATAGGACCGATGTAACCTGTTTCACACCCCAAGATAGCGGCCGTTTGCTCAGGAGTTGCTAACTCAACCGTTGCTTTATTAAATGCATTTTTCACCTTGATCTCATTGACTTCGTGATCTCCACGAACTAATACGAGAGCAGGCTCTTCATTGACCATAAACAGCAGCGATTTTATTGAAGCATCCGCCTTAATGTTTAGAAAAGCCGTTAATTCATTTATTGTTTTTATATTTGGTGTATCAATCTTTTCAAGTTCTAATGGAGTTTCATTAGATTTATCATGCTTCGCAAAAACTGGTGCAATTTCAACATTCGCAGCAAAATCAGATGAGTCTGAATAAGCAATCGTATCTTCTCCGATATCACTAAGAACCATGAATTCATGTGTATCCGTTCCACCAATTGCTCCTGAATCAGCTTCAACTGCACGGAAATCTAGCTGGCATCTTGTAAAAATGTTTTGATAAGCTTGATACATCGCTTGGTAGCTTTTGTCTAGTCCTTCTTTTGATGTGTCAAAAGAATAGGCATCTTTCATAATAAATTCACGAGAACGAAGCACTCCAAACCTAGGCCTACGCTCATCACGATATTTTGTTTGAATTTGATATAAATTTATCGGTAACTTTTTATACGTTTGCACATCATCACGAACCAAAGTCGTAATGACTTCTTCATGAGTCGCTCCAAGAACAAAATCACGACCGTGTCGATCTTTGAGCCTCATTAATTCAGGACCATAATCACCTAGTCGTCCCGATTCTTCCCAAAGTTCTGCGGGTTGGATGGCTGGTAACAGAACTTCTTGTCCACCTGCTAAATCCATTTCACTACGTATAATTTCCTCCACTTTACGAAGTACTCGGTTACCTAATGGTAAATATGAATAAATGCCGGATGCGGTTTGTCGAATAAAACCAGCTCGTAGCATCAGCTGATGACTTTTGATTTCTGCATCGGCTGGGATCTCTCTTAATGTTGGTGTTAAATAAGTGCGTTGTCTCATTGTTAGTGTCCTTTCCAACTCTTCTTTTCGTATAGAGTGTTGTTCAGACTGCAACTTCACTCAAAGATGTGAGCTTGTTCAAATAGGTAAAGTTCGAGAAAGTTCCAAAAGGTAAAGTTCGACCTTTTGGTTTTATCAATGGCTTCGCTCACTGCGCGCCTTCTAAGAACCCCGCTCAGAAAGGCTTAAAACCTTGCAGTGGCTACGCTCATTGTTCGAGAAAGTTCCAAAAGGTAAAGTTCGACCTTTTGGAACTTTCTCTTACATAAAGAATTTATTAATGTCGTTCCATGTTACAACAATCATTAAAAGCATAAGTAAAGCAAATCCAACAAAATGAACGAGGCCTTCTTTTTGAGGGTCCATTGGTTTACCGCGAACTGCTTCGATTCCAATAAATATTAGGCGACCTCCATCCATTGCTGGGATAGGCAATAAGTTAATAATTCCTAAATTAACGCTAAGAGCGGCCGCCCATTGCATTAAAACGAAAATCCCCATTGCTGCTGCTTCCCCGGTATAATTGTATATACCTACAGGTCCTGCGACGTAGTCTAAAGAAAACTGGCCAGTTACAATCATCCCAAGCACTTCAAAAATCATCGACATAAATGCGTACGTTTGTGTGAAACCAAATACGATAGATCCAAGTAAAGAAAATTCAGTCGGTCTAGCAATCCCTACGAATCCCTCGGAATCACCAAATTGTCCAACTCTCTCATCGGGCGTAACAGGTATTGTCACTTGTTGTCCGTTACGTTCTACTTCAAACACTATAGGTTCTTTCGGATTTTTTTGAATGATATCTGTCATTTCATTCCAAGTATCAATCGGCTGACCCTCAATTGCGATAACTCGATCGCCTTCTAATAATCCAGCTTCAGATGCTGCGCTATCAGGTGAAACATCACCAACTTGAGCTTCATCAACTGGCATACCTTGAAATAAAGCAAAAGCGATTAAAATAACGACAGCCAAAACAAAATTCATTAAGGGACCAGCAAAGATAGCTAACGCACGTTGGCCAACTGTCTTTGAACCAAACTGTCTATTCCAAGGAGCAATTTGTGTTTCTAGTTCGTCCTGAACCAACTTAGCTTGCTCATCGACTTGGTACTGAATTCTTTCTCCTTCATCATTGTAAGCTTCAATAATTAAGTTATGTTCTAGATCTATTTTTTCTACTTGTACAACAAAGGCATCAGGGTGCTTCGACTTATTATTAACGATAATTTTACTTACTTTACGTTTTTGATTAAATACAAGTCCAATTTCAAATCCTGGTTTAATATCAACCATCTCAGGGTCTTCCCCAGCCATTCGTACAAAACCACCCAATGGAAGAAGTCGGATGGTATAAACTGTTTCATTTCGCTTCCAAGAAAAAATTTTCGGGCCAAATCCAATCGCAAACTCCCTACACAAGATTCCTGCTCGTTTTGCAAAGTATAAATGTCCCCATTCATGTATGAACACAAGAAGACCAAATATGATAATGACTGATAATAAAGTTTCCATCGATTTATCCTTCCACCTTTCTTATTTCATACTAGAGTGGATAAAAGCTCTTGTTTCAGCATCGACTGCCACAATATCTTCTAATGTCGGTTTTGAAATAGCATGGTGTCTTTCTAGAGCTTGTTCTATCTTTGCTTCAATCTGTAAGAAAGAAAGTTTATTATCAAGAAAATAGGCTACAGCTATTTCATTTGCCGCATTTAGAACTGTAGGCATCGTTCCACCGATTTTTCCTGCTTCATAAGCGAATGCCATACAGCGGTAACGCTCCAAATCTAACTTACTAAAATGCAACGTCCCTAACTCCCATAAGTTTAAGCGCTCGTTAGAAATGGACTCTAGACGATTAGGATACGTTAATGCATACTGGATAGGAACTCGCATATCAGGTGTTCCTAACTGCGCTATCACACTACCATCTATGTATTCTACCATCGAATGGATAATACTTTCTTTATGTAAGACTACATCAATCTTCTCATATGGTATATCAAAAAGCCATCGCGCTTCAATAACTTCTAATCCTTTATTCATCATTGTCGCAGAATCAATCGTAATTTTTGCACCCATCGACCAATTTGGGTGATTGAGCGCTTCACGAACCGTTACATCTTTAAGATCATTTCTTGAACGTTCCCTAAAACTACCACCTGAAGCTGTTAAAATCAATTTTTCAACCTCAGTTATTTTCTCCCCATTTAACGCTTGAAAGATCGCTGAATGTTCACTATCAACAGGTAACAACGGCACGCCAAACTCCTTAGCTGCTGTCGTCACAAGATGCCCTGCAGTAACGAGTGTTTCTTTATTGGCTATCGCAATCGCTTTTCTTTCTTTTATCGCCGCTAAAGTAGGTGAGAGCCCTACACTACCAAGAACCGCATTAACTAATGTTTCTGATTTGGGATCCGTTGCCACCTCAACTAATCCTTCTTCCCCATAGACAACCTTTGTATGACTTGGAACATCATGAATTAGTTTGTCGTAGTCCTCTCTTGTTTGTACAGATACAAGATTCGGTAAAAACTCATGTACCTGTTTCAAAGCTAGATCTATATTTCTGCCTACTGACATAGATACTAACTTGAAATGATCCGGGTGCTTTCTAATCACATCTAAAGTCTGTGTTCCGATTGAACCTGTTGCACCTAACAAACTAATATGCTTCAACTTACTCACCTACAATTCAAAATATCACTTCAAACGATTCTATTATTTATGTTAAAAGAGGACACTGCTTATCTGTTGCTCATCAGTTGCAAGCTCTTAAATTAATTGAAGCAAATGCAGAATGGGCATTACATAAATAAGACTATCAAAACGATCAAGAATTCCGCCATGTCCAGGAAGAACGTTTCCTGAATCCTTAACTGCGTAATGCCTTTTCAATGCAGATTCTACTAGATCCCCAAGTTGTCCAAAAATAGACGCTACAATGATAACCAATAATGCTGTCAAGTAGTTTGAAAAGATCGGGAAAAAGCTGTAAAAAATTGTTCCAATAACAATTGCAGCTATAATTCCACCAATTGAACCTTCAATCGTTTTTTTCGGACTAATATCAGGCCATAGTTTGTTTTTCCCCCACTTACGCCCAACAAAATAAGCCCCTGAATCCGTTGTCCATATGAGTAAAAGAACAAAAAATACAAGATATAAACCATGTTCTGGAATTTCACGAGTCATGATTAGATAATGAAAGCCAAAACCTACATAGACTGATGATAAAATCACAAACCCTACTTGATCAAATGTAAACATATTTTTTGTAATAACCGTAAACATCAATAAGACCAATATGACAAAAATAAAGATTTCTACTTTAGTAAAATTCAAAGGAACAACTAGTTCAAACCAATGATTAGGTACGAGAAGTAACCACATTGAAAAAAGACTAACGATTCCCATTAAAGATAAAGGAGTTATTTTTTTCATTTTCAATAGTTCAATCATAGCTACTGAGGCTAAAATTGAAATAAATAATGAAAACACCCAGCCTCCAAGTAAAACCATTATAATAAAACCTGCTCCACCAATCACTCCGGTAATAATTCGTTGTTTCAATTGACATCGCCCCTTCTAAACGCCACCGTACCTACGCGCTCGTTTTTGATAGACGGCAATGGCTTCCGTTAAGTGCTTCTCATTAAAATCAGGCCACAGAACATCTGTAAACCAAAATTCACTATAGGCTACTTGCCAAAGCATAAAGTTACTTAACCGAATTTCTCCACTTGTTCGAATAAGCAAATCTGGATCTCGTAACTCTGCAGTCATCATATTTTTTTCAAGAATAGATTCATTTAGCTCTTCAGAGGTCAATGACCCCAACTCTACTTGTTTTGCAATTTTCCTTATTGCATCCATTAGTTCAAAGCGACTCCCATAATTTAAAGCAAAGTTCAAAATTAAACCGGTGTTATTTTCTGTTTCTTTCACTGCTTTCATAACAGCTTTTTTCGTATGGTCCGGTAATTCTTCAATACTTCCCATTAAACGCACTTTAACATTTTCTTTCATCAACTTAGGTAATTCATTATTTAAAAACCGTTCGGGTAGCTTCATTAAATATTCGACTTCCGTTTTTGGACGCTTCCAATTTTCCGTTGAAAATGCGTATAATGTCAAAACCTCCACACCAAGATCATTTGCTTTGTGAACCACTTTATTTACGACTTTCATTCCTTCACGATGCCCAGCAATTCGAGGCAATCCTTTATTTTTCGCCCAACGCCCATTCCCATCCATTATAATGGCAATATGCTTTGGGATATTCGCTTGATCTAGTTCATCTTTTATTTCTTGAGATGATAAACTCGATTTCCATTTTGATAATTTCTCAAGCATGTTGACGCCCTCCATCTATCTCTAACAGCAGGTTCTCTTACTTGTAGCTTTTCCTTTTTTTCTAAGACTCATAACATTTGTGTTTTGTACAAATGGTTCAATACTAAAGTCTCCAATAAGAAACCGCTCACAGCACATTTGAAACACCTCTCATCCCTATTGTGCATGAAACTAGCTTTAGTCACTGCTTCATGATTATTATAAGCCTCAGTATAGAGCAACTTACTACTAGTATGAAAGTGTAAAAAACCCCCTAGAAAAAGAGGGTCTTTTCACTATGTCTATTTTACATGGAACTGGCTTATACTTCCATGATTTCTTTTTCTTTCTTTTCAGCAACATCATCAACTTTTACAATCGTCTTATCTGTTAGCTTTTGAACATCATCTGTACTGCGGCGAAGTTCATCCTCAGTCATTTCTCCATCCTTTTGAAGCTTTTTCAAATCATCATTGGCATCACGACGCACGTTTCGAATAGCAACCTTCGCTTCTTCTCCTGCTTTTTTTACAAGCTTAACAAGGTCTTTACGACGCTCTTCCGTTAATGGTGGGATCGAAATACGAATTACTGTACCATCATTTGAAGGCGTTAGACCAAGGTCTGACATTTGAATAGCTCGTTCAATGTTCGAAATAGATGATTTATCAAAAGGTTGGATTAATAGCAAGCGTGCCTCAGGTACTGAGATGGTAGCCAATTGATTAAGCGGCGTCTCTGCACCATAATATTCAACGGTAATACGATCAAGTAAAGTTGGATTTGCTCGTCCTGCTCTTAACTTAGCTAACTCACGCGTTAAGGCATCGATTGCCTTTGACATACGTTGTTCGGTATCTTTTAAAATTTCTGCTGACATTATGAATTCCCCCTTACTAATGTTCCAATTTCTTCACCTAATACGGCTCGTTTAATGTTACCTTCTTCCATAATAGAGAAAACAATGAGTGGGATATCGTTATCCATGCAAAGTGATGAAGCCGTTGAGTCCATAACAGCTAATCCTTCTTTTAAAACATCCATATAAGAAATTTTTGTGTACTTCTTCGCATTCGCATCAACAGACGGATCAGCACTATAAACGCCGTCTACTTTGTTTTTAGCCATCAAGATCACTTCCGCTTCAATCTCAGCTGCTCTAAGCGCTGCTGTTGTATCTGTTGAGAAATATGGATTCCCTGTTCCTGCAGCGAAAATAACTACTCGTTTCTTTTCAAGATGGCGAATTGCTTTTCTACGAATATAAGGTTCAGCCACTTGACGCATTTCAATCGATGTTTGAACTCTTGTTTCTACCTCGATGTCTTCTAAGCTATCTTGAAGAGCTAACGAATTCATAACCGTTGCAAGCATTCCCATATAGTCGGCTGTAGCACGATCCATCCCTTTGGCACTACCAGCCATTCCACGCCAAATATTTCCACCGCCTACTACAATAGCTACTTCTACATCAAGTTCCACAATCTCTTTCACTTGTTTAGCTACCGATTGGATAACAATTGGGTCAATTCCATAACCCAACTCGCCCGCTAACGCCTCACCGCTAAGCTTTAATATCACTCGTTTATATGTTTGCATGAAAACCTCCGACATGAGATGAAGTTTTAATTAATCATTTTCAAGGAAAAACAGAACTACACACGATCGCTCCTACTTCTAGATTCAAATTAATCTAATAAGTATGGTTGAATCTAGCGGAGACCTTGCCTTTTCCTAACTTATCAATTCTTAATTCACTCATCCCTAATAACTAAACTAACTATTACGGATAAGGATAGGAAGTTTTTACACTTCTGAAAAAAGGGACACATTGTGCCCCTCACTAGTTATTACTTTTTCACTTGAGACATTACTTCCTCAGCAAAATTATCTTCGCGCTTCTCCATGCCTTCTCCTACTTCATAACGGATAAAACTTTTTACTTCTGCGCCTTTACTTTTCACATACTTACCAACTTTTTGATCGCCATCTTTAACAAATGGTTGATCAAGTAAACAAACTTGTTCAAAATATTTGCTTAAACGACCTTCTACCATTTTTTCAACGATGTTTGCAGGCTTGCCTTCGTTTAGAGCTTGTTGGGTAAGAACTTCACGCTCACGCTCTACTTCTTCTTGTGATACTTCATCACGAGTCACATATGTCGGATTGATCGCAGCTACGTGCATAGCCACGTCTTTAGCTAACTCAGCATCAGTTGAGCCGCCTACAACTGTTAGGACACCAATACGTCCACCCATATGTAAGTACTCTCCAAATACATCGCCATCTTCTTTTTCTACGATTTCAAAGCGACGTAAAGAGATTTTTTCTCCAATTTTTGCAATTGATGAATTAATGAATTCTTGAACAGTTTGTCCCTCAGCAAAAGGTTGAGTTAAAGCTTCTTCTACAGAAGCCGGTGTATGAGCAATTACATGTACAGCTAACTCATTTACAAGCTTTTGGAAGTTTTCATTCTTAGCAACGAAATCTGTTTCTGAGTTGATTTCTACGATAACCGCTTTGTTACCTTTAGATTTCACAACTGCAAGACCTTCAGCAGCTACACGATCTGCCTTCTTAGCAGCACTTGCAATACCTTTTTCACGTAAGAAATCAATTGCCTTTTCCATATCTCCATCTGTTTCTGTTAGAGCCTTTTTACAATCCATCATTCCTGCGCCCGTTTTTTCACGTAATTCTTTTACCATGCTTGCTGTTACAGCCATTAAAAACGCCTCCTTAAAGTATAAGTATGTACAGGTACATCATCATATAAACCAAAATTACTTGACGAAGCTAGTAGTTTCATAAAAAAAGGTGGTAAAAGGGTAATCCCCCTTTACCACCCTTAGAGTAAATGAAATTAAGCTGTTGTTGTTTCTTCAACTTCCGTAACTTCTTCTTCTTGAGAAGTAGCTTCGATTACTGCATCAGCCATTTTACCAGTTAAAAGTTTAACTGCACGGATTGCATCATCGTTACCTGGAATTACATAATCAATTTCATCAGGATCACAGTTTGTATCTACAATTGCAACAATCGGGATGTTCAATTTATGAGCTTCCGCAATTGCAATGCGCTCTTTACGTGGGTCAATAACAAAAAGTGCGTCAGGAACACCTTTCATATCCTTGATACCGCCTAAGAACTTTTCTAAACGATCCATTTCCTTTTTAAGAAGAATAACTTCTTTCTTAGGAAGAACGTCAAATGTGCCGTCTTCTTGCATCTTCTCAAGATTCTTAAGACGTGTAATACGCTTTTGAATAGTTTCAAAGTTCGTTAATGTACCACCTAACCAACGTTGGTTGATGAAATACATTCCACAACGCGCAGCTTCTTCTTTAACTGAATCTTGCGCTTGTTTTTTTGTACCAACGAAAAGAATTTTCCCTCCGTCAGCAGCTAAGTCACGTACAAAGTTATACGCTTCCTCAACTTTCTTAACTGTTTTTTGTAAATCGATAATGTAAATACCGTTACGTTCTGTGAAGATGTAGCGATCCATCTTAGGGTTCCAACGACGAGTCTGATGACCGAAATGTACCCCAGCTTCTAATAATTGCTTCATGGAGATTACTGCCACATCAAACACCTCCTTCAAATTGGTTTTTTGTTTTCCTCCGCGTTCATCATTTTTGTATGACACTGACAAGTCAGCACCCTCATACAAATTAAAGCGCGTGTGTGATTAACACCGTTGATTAATATATCATATCAAAATGCCTGTTGCAAGCAGAATTAGACATTAACGATAAAATTTCAACATTAATTCTACTTCGCCTTTTCCAAGACTTAATTTTTTAGCAATTTCATTAATTGATAATCCTTGTTTTGATAGCGCTATGACCTTAGCCGTCTCTGACTGCTCGTAGACAAATTCTTCTTCCTGTTCAATAAAAGGTGGTTGATAGTCTAAAGGACCGCCATCTGTCTTGCGTTCAACTTTTACCTCATGTTCTAGTTTTACTCTTGGTTTATTTTTCGTATGAGATCTTTCTTGCCTTTTGGATTTGTCTTCCAACCCTCCTACCAAGTCATTTTCTAGAGGAGCTTGTTGATTGGAAAGCTTGTTTCGAGTTTTACTTTGTTCAATTTGTTTTAAAAGAAGTTCATTTTCTTCTTTCATTTCAGCGGTATATGAAATAAGCAAATCTTCTATCTCATTTTTTGTTTTTTCGATGTCTGTGGCCTGATTCGGTTGTTGTTTCTGTAATAGAGTCATGATCCATAGAAACGTTACTCCATGCAAAAGGAGACTAATTGTGACTAATAATGTCGTCATTTAATAATTCCTTTCTTAACCAGAAAAATCTACAAACTTCCCTTTAAAGGGATGCTTACAGTCTGGTTCAATTTCGTCTTTATGGCTTGGCCGCTGCTCTTTATTCTGGTCCTGTTTGCTTTCTCCTTCTTTAGTAAACCTTGCCTGATCTGATGATTTTGTTTCGTTCACTTGTTTTCTTTTTCTACGCTCTTCTTCAACTTGCTGTTGTGCAATTATATCTTGGCTTACTTGTCCCCTTTGTTGCAATTGGTCTTGTAGCTTTCCAGACTTTTGAGAATTTGGGAACGATCCTTGTGCTTCAATTGGACGTAAACTCATTTTAATTCTCTCCCTTCAAAGATCTTCAATTTAGTTTGTATTAATTTTTATTTCAGAATCAATTAAAGAAATTTGAGTTTTCTGGAAATTAGACGAAATTTCCCTCCGGTATTTACCAAAATGTACATCAACATTTTGATAGATCGTTCGCTTCACGTATATAAAACCCTCTTCTTCGATATTTTCATCTTCTTCATCAAGTTTTAGTTCTTCAGTTAAATGATCAATTTTTTGATTTGCTACTTGAAATGAATGTATCACCTTTAGTTTAGACAATTTATCACGCCCAACTAGCTCACCCATTTCTTTTTCTTTAGCTAATAACTTCTTCAATAGTTTTGCTAACTTCAATTGATCTTCTTTTGTTTTTTTAAATTCGGCTTCCATTTCTTTTTGTTTCCTTATAGCCTGTTCATGCGTTCCAATAAACAATTTGGTATTCGTAAGCTTTCATTACCAACTTCGTTTACTAGGATGCTTTGTTTAGCTGAAATAGCTCCACCAACTATTAAACCTGTACCTTGTGTACAATTGATGACCGAACCAGACGTACACGTACTATGTAAAATCGCTTGTGCTACGTCAATGGATCCCCTACAACGACATTCCCTTCATTAATAAAAGTCGTTTGAGGGTCTCCTGCAGCTTCAATTAGTGAACGATTTTGTCCAACGATCCCCGCTCCAATAAAAATAGATCCCCCATCTTTTAGTTTCGTGCCTCTACCGTTCCAGATACTCTAATATCCCCACCTGCTTCTACCTCAAAGCCAGCTGGGATACTCCCTCTAATATTAACGTTACCAACAAATGAAATATTCCCTGTTGTCAGTGATAGGTCTCCATTAATTTCATAAGTAGACTGAACATGAATTGTGTATTTATCAATACTTATTTGTCCATCAATCAAAGAATAAAGACTTTGTTCTTCTTCATCCAGACGAGTATTCTTTCCTTTTCGTAAAATAAAATCTTTCCCAGGTTTTGCAGGTATTTCCTCTCCGTACACATTGTAGCCAGCCTGCCCTGCTGTTGCCTTTATTTTTGTTCCCACCTTATCTCCAATACTAACAGACGGAATCTCCAGGAAATCTTTGAGATTGATATTTTGATTCGATTGAAATTCTCGATTCTTTTTTTGGAATATGACCGGTTGAATAAAAGCAGGTTTACCCTTTATTGGTTTTTGGCCAAAGGCAATCTTCACTTTTGACTTCATTACTTTTCTTTCTGTTAAGAGATTAGCAACGGTCATTTCATCTATTCCATAAGTAATCCCATGTTCTTTAATAAATTGGAGCAGAGTATCCTTCGTTAATTTCATCTCCTCATCTATCTTTCCATGCTGAATGATTGTTGCTACCATTTTGTTTGAGGAAATTTGAATTTCAAAAAATTGTTCCAACTCAGACATCAAAATCAATCCCACCTAACGATTTTTGGCGTTTTTTTTCATTGTTTGTTGGAGTCTGAATAATGACTTTGAATGGATTTGTGATATACGTGATGTTGAAAGACTTAAAATTTGCCCTATTTCTGTTAAGGTCATTTCTTCATAATAAAATAAACTAATAACAAGTCTTTCTTTCTCAGGTAACTGGTCAATCATCATCGCTAATTCTTTTTTGGTTTCCAAGTCACTTGAATGTTCTTCTGGGGTTCGAGTTACCTTATCTTCAATGGTCGCTGCGAATGTCTCATTTCTTTCGGTATCTTGAGATTGATCATCGATAGACAATAAACTTGAAGTGAAATAGTCAGTCATAATTCTTTCGACATCATACGAATCAATCTCTAGTTCATTTGCTACCTCTTCACTTGTAACATACCGACCATTTCTCTGTTCTAGCATTTCGGTTACAGCTTCAACCTTTTTTATCTTGTCACGCATTGATCTTGGAAGCCAATCCTCTTTTCTTAGTCCATCAATAATAGCACCTCTGACACGAAAAGAAGCATATGTATCAAATTTTAAATCACGTTCTGGTTGGAATTTCTCTAAAGCATCGTATAATCCCATTAATCCATGGCTTATTAGCTCATCTTTTTGAACATTTTTTGGTAGACCTATCGAAATACGTTGAACATGGTAATGAACGAGTGGCATATAACGCCTAATTAACTCATCACAAGCATCATGACTTCGCTCTGCAAGCCATTTATCCCAGAGTTTTCTGTCTTCTACCGCTGTTACATGTCCCATAAATGCCCCCCGCTTAAATGTATTACTCTAAATGAACGAATAATTAGTTTTTAACAACAAAACTTTAAATTTCCATCGTTCCTTTGTTCACTGTTCTAATCTGTAGAAGTGAAGAGGTTGGGTTAAACTCAATGGTACGACCACTTTTCCCACCAACATCTTCTGCTATAATCGGGATTCCAAGTTCCTTCAATTTGTCTTTTGTTGCTTCAACATTACGCGGACGATTCTCATCAGATCATTTCCAGTTGAGAAGGAAAACATCTGAGCGCCTCCAGCCAGTTTGGCTTTCAATGAAAAAAGACGTGCCCCTCGTTTTTCAAGTTGAGTGAGTAATGCTGGAATCGCCGTGTCAGCGTATTTTGCTTTATTTATTTTTTCCTGCTTAGAAAGAGTACAACTAGGCAACATAATATGAGCCATTCCCGAACGTAATAACATCTGGTCTTAACTTTTTTCTTTTATCTAAAGCATCTTCCCCATTACGTGCTGTAGCAATCACATTGATTCCAGGATGTCTATTAAGCGTATCTGATATCACTTTTCTCATAAAAGCTGAATCATCTACAACAAGTACTCGAATCGCAGTTCCCACATTATCCCTAACTTTCTTAATGTTTCTATTTCCTTAGACTGACCATTTTTCGCATTTTTGAAAGAAATTGACCATATTTAGTTGGCGCTTCTTTTCCTTCTCCAATATAGAAAGACGCAAGCTGGATAATTGCCTTACTAACCTTTGCATTTTTATCAAATACAACAAAGGGAGTTTGTGCTTTTACTGCCTTTGAAACAATAGGATCACTTGGTATATAGCCTAATGCTTCAATATCTTTTTTTAGAAATTGCAAAGCTACTCTCTTAAAGCTTTCTATAGTTCTACTTCCTTCTACTTGCGAATCAGCACGATTGACAATTAAGTAAAGTGGTTTAGAATCGTCTCTTAAATAAATGAACTTTATCATTGAATAAGCATCTGTAATGGCAGTAGGCTCCGGAGTCGTTACGACAAATACATCGTGTGCAGCCATTACAAATTCAATACTTTCTTTTGTAGCACCAGCGCCCATATCTAAAAAGATATAATCAAACCTCTCTCCAATCAACTCTAACTGAAAAAAAAACTTATGAAGACGTTCCTCATTTAATTCTACAAAAGATGAAAATCCAGATCCACCTGCAATATAAGAAATCCCAGCAGGTCCTTCCTCAATAATATCCCAAATTGATAATTGATTATTTAATAAGTCCATAAGATGATAGTTAGGTGTTAGCCCCATCAATATATTTAGGTTAGCCATCCCTATGTCTAAGTCCATAATGGCTACTTTCTTTCCTAATTGAGAGAGACTAATCGCAAAATTCAAGCACACGTTGGATTTTCCAACTCCACCTTTTCCACTTACAACAGCAATTACTTTGGCATCTTTTCGGTCATCATTATCCAGTAAACGTCTTAAGTTTTCGGCTTGATCATTCATCTATTTATTCACCTCGAACAAACAGTCTAGTAGATAGGGAACAGAAGTTTCGACTAAATCGTCTGGAACATTTTGACCTATCGTTACGTAAGCTATGCCTTTACCGAGCTCAAGTGGAATGTTTAACATCGCTCCATATGTACTCGTTTCATCTTTTTTTGTTAAAATCACCTTATTAATTGGGATAAGATTAAACTGGTGCAAAATATCTTTCATATCCTCATATTTTGATGTGAGTGATAAGACTAAATAAGTCTCTGCATTCTCTTTAAAATCAATTACTTTATTTAATTCCTCTACATACAATTGGTTTCTAAAATTCCTACCAGCAGAATCAACTAAGACCAAATCATAATGCTCAAACTGACCAGTAGCCCGTTTAAAATCATCAATTGAGTAAGCAACCTCTAAAGGAATATTTAAAATCTTAGCATATGTTTTTAATTGTTCAACGGCCGCTATCCGGTAAGTATCTGTTGTGATAAGTGCTACTTTTTTTTGTTTCTTCAGAACACAATGAGCTGCCAATTTAGCAATGGTTGTTGTTTTTCCTACTCCTGTTGGTCCAACCATATTTATTATTTTTTTATCAAATGAAATCCCACCAATAGGAATTTTCTCAAGAGAAGCTTGCAAATAGGATTTCAGATCTTGATTTACATCTACTTTAACACGTTCTATTACTGTTTGATCATACCAATTCTTCATAAGATGTTTTAAGGCTTTAAGTCGAACGTTTGATGAAACACCTTGACTACGTAGATGATTGTCTATACTTTGAAAGGGTTCTGGATATTCCTTTTCATCAGAACCTTTATTATCATTAAGCCCTTGCACAAGTTCTTTTAATTGATTGATTTCATTTATCAAGCTGCTCTGTGTCGCTGACGCAATCGTTTGTGTACTAGACTGAACAATTTTTTTTGAAACGGCAGGTTCTCTTGTTCGGACTGGCCTTCTATTTATAGTTGGATCAATAGCCGCTATTACTTCAATTTGCTTTTTTGTAAAAAAGCCTAAAAAACCACCTGTTTCGATTTCTTTTGAATTTAAAATAACGGCATCGTCACCTAATTCTGAGCGAATTGTTTTCATTGCATCATGCATCGTATTTGCTGTATACTTCTTTACCTTCATTCTACGTTCACCACTCCTACACTTTGCACTTCAACATCTGCTTCGAGCTCGTTATATGACAAGACCGGTACATGAGGCAAATAACGTTCTAGTAATTGTCTAACATACATACGTACTGCTGGAGAACACAGGATTACTGGTACTTGTCCCATTTGTGACAAACGGTCAGTTTCAGATGCAGCTGATTCCAGAATTCGTTGAGAATCATTAGGGTCCATAGAAACGAAATTTCCGTGTTCCGTTTGTTGAACAGAATCAGCTACTTTCTTTTCAACTGTTCCACTTAAAGTGATGACGTACATTGGCTCTCCAGGTAAAGTCATTTGCTTAGAAATTTGCCGTGATAATGATTGACGAACGTACTCTGTAACCAAATCCATATCTTTAGTCATATGACCATAATCGGCAAGCGTTTCAAAGATAATCGGTAAGTTTCGAATAGAAACATTTTCTTTCAATAAATTTGTCAGCACTTTTTGAACTTCACCTGTTGATAAAGAGCTTGGTGTTACTTCCTCAACAAGGGCAGGATACGTTTCTTTTAAATGATCTACAAGCTGTTTCGTTTCTTGTCTACCTAACAACTCATGGGCATGACGTTTAATAATCTCCGTTAAATGCGTTGAAACGACCGACGGTGGATCGACAACCGTATAGCCGGACAACTCAGCTTGTTCTTTCATATCTTCTCCAATCCAAAGTGCCGGCAATCCAAAAGCAGGTTCAATAGTATCTATTCCTATGATGCTCTCATCTTCAACACCTGGGCTCATAGCCATATAGTGATCCAAAAGAAGCTCACCTTTAGCAATTTCATTTCCTTTAATTTTAATCGTATATTCATTTGGCTGAAGCTGAATGTTATCACGAATGCGTATTACCGGCACAATCATTCCTAGCTCAAGTGCCATTTGACGGCGGATCATCACTACACGGTCTAATAAGTCTCCACCTTGATTGGCATCAGCTAATGGAATCAATCCATAACCAAATTCAAATTCAATTGGGTCAATCTGTAGAAGGTTGATAACACTTTCAGGGGACTTCATCTCATCAGGTTGTTCTTCCTCTTCCGCCTGTTCTTCTTCGAGGAATGCTCTTTTTTCATTTTTCCCGAGATAATAAGCACCAAATATAAGCGCAAAAGCAATAGGAAACGTAAACACTGGAGAGATTGGCGTGATAACACCTAGAAAAAAGATGGTTCCGCCTGCGATATATAACATCTTTGGATAAGCAAATATTTGTTTAGTAATATCGTGTCCTAAATTTCCTTCTGATGATGCACGAGTAACAACAATCCCTGTTGCAGTTGAAATCAATAGTGCTGGAATTTGACTAACTAACCCATCTCCAACGGTTAACAACGTAAAAGTTGAAGCTGCAGTTGTAAGATCCATTCCCATTTGCATCATCCCAATGATCAAACCAAAAATGAGGTTAATCATAACAATAACAATCCCAGCAATAGCATCTCCTTTAACGAATTTACTAGCACCATCCATCGAACCATAAAAATCAGCTTCTTGTTCAATTTTCTCTCGGCGCGCTTTTGCCTCTACATCAGAAATCATGCCTGCATTTAAATCTGCATCTATACTCATTTGTTTCCCTGGCATTGCATCTAGGGTGAAACGAGCCCCAACTTCTGATACACGCTCAGCACCTTTAGTAATGACTAGGAACTGAATGATAATTAAAATAAGGAAAACAACGAAACCAACTAAGGCATTTCCCCCTACGACGAAGTTTCCGAATGTATCAATGACATTCCCTGCATTTGCCTCACCCAAAATCGAGCGAGTTGTTGAAACATTTAACCCTAATCGAAATAATGTAACTAATAATAATAGCGTTGGAAAAATTGAAAATTGCAACGGCTCTCTTGTATTCATCGCAACAAGGATTATGATTAATGCAAGAGATATATTAATAATAATTAAAAAGTCCAGCATCGCCGTTGGTAACGGGATGATGAGCATAATGACGATTAGGATAACACCTAGTAATACAGATAGGTCTCTTATTGCCACACAACTTCTCTCCTATCTTAAGGTACGTTAATTTACCTGTTTGTTTTTCAGACGATACACATAGGCAAGAACTTCTGCTACTGCCTTAAATAGGTCTTCAGGGACCTGATTTCCTATGTCCGCCTGAGCGTAAAGTGCTCTTGCTAGAGGTTTATTTTCAACTGTTACGACTTCGTGATCTACCGCAAGCCCCTTTATTTTCTGAGCCACAAAATCAACACCTTTTGCAACTACAAATGGCGCATCCGCCTTTTCTTCATCGTAACGCAGGGCCACCGCGAAATGCGTAGGATTTGTGATAACAACATCGGCTTTTGGGACTTCCTGCATCATCCGCTGCATAGCCATTTCCATTTGTTTCTGCTTACGTTTTGATTTCACTCTAGGGTCACCTTCCATATTTTTATGCTCATCTTTAATATCTTTTTTAGACATTTTAATCTGCTTTTCATGATCGTATTTTTGGTAGAGATAATCTGGCACCGATAATATAAGAAGTAAAATTGCGACGGAGATCCCTAATGTAACGACGAGTTGCGCAATAATATAAAACCCATCTGCCACACTTTTTTGCGATAGAAGCATAACGTCCCCGAGCTTATACCAAATAATCACAAAGACTACCAAGCCAACTAAACCAATTTTAAGTAAAGACTTTACTAATTCAACTAAAGCTCTCACGGAAAATATTCGTTTTGCTCCCTGTATCGGATCTAGCTTAGATAGCTTCATATGAATTGCTTCAGGAGCAAACAATATGCCAACTTGAATATAACTCGCGGCAACACCCGCAATTAGCGCGATCAATATAATTGGTAAAAGGACAACAGCCGCTTCAAATATTAATTCTATAAAAATCCCAGCAAAATTGCTTTCAGTTAGATCGATAAGTAGATACGTTTGAAATGTATGTTTTAAAAGATTAAGTAAGGTTCCACCAAGCATGCCTCCAAAAAGCCATAAAAATAAAAACACTAACAATAAAATAATCGCTGTGTTTACGTCTGTACTTTTCGCTACTTGTCCTTTTTTTCTCGTGTCTTGACGTTTTTTCGGGGTTGCTTTTTCTGTTTTTTCTTCGGCAAAAAACTGTAGATTCACTTTTAATTTAAGTTGATTCAACTTATGCACCCCCGAGTAACTGTAATAAAGTTCGCATGGCGAGAACCATTTGATCAAATAAATTTTGGACAACCATCAAGAAAACACTCATAAATACCGTTAATAGTAATAGGCCTACTAAAATTTTCAATGGCATACCAACCACAAAAACATTCATCTGAGGTACCGCTCTTGATACCATTCCTAACCCAACATCCACTAAAAAAAGCGAACCGACAATAGGGAATGCCATTTGAAACGCAACTACAAACATAGCATTAAAAGTAGTAGCCACATAGCGGATAATATTTTCTTGTCCAAAAGGAAGATGAACCTGATCCATTGGAACAAATTGATAACTATAGAAAATCCCATCTAATAGCAAATGATGACCATTGACAAGTAAAAGAAATAATAAAGCAAATGTATATAAATAGCTCCCTGTCAAAGGCGTTTGTGCACCTGTTTGCGGGTCTACAACGTTCGCAATCATGAAACCCATACTGTAATCAATAAGTCCCCCTGCAACTTGAATCGCATATAAAATCATTGCCGCAATGAGACCAACTAATAATCCAACCATTGCTTCTTTTATTATCAGAAAATAATATAAACCATCTATGACAAGTACCGGTGATTCAAGTGTGAATACCATGATATACGCTAAAAAAAGAGCCAAGCCTATTTTCATAGAGTTAGGAATAGACCTATGAGCGTAAATCGGTAGTACCGCAAAAAAAGCTAAGACTCGAACAAACACAAGCAAAAAAGCAGGAAAAACATTGATGAAATCCACCATTATCCAATAAACCTATGAAGATTACTAAAAATCTGATGAGTAAAATTCGTCATATTTGAGAGCATCCAAGGTCCAAATATAATTAGTGCAGCAAAAACACCTACTATTTTAGGAATAAAAGCCAATGTTTGCTCTTGAATTTGAGTGGTTGCTTGAAAGATACTGACTAACAGACCAAGTCCTAATGCAACGACTAAAAGCGGGCCGGATACAATTAACACTGTCCATATTCCATTTTCCGCCATATTAATAACAAATTCAGGACTCATATGATTCACCATCCTTTAATTAAAGCTGAGAAGTAACGATTGAACAATTAAATACCATCCATCCACTAATACAAATAATAAAATTTTAAAAGGCAATGCGATCATGACGGGAGGTAACATCATCATCCCCATCGACATCAACACGCTTGCTACGATCATATCAATTACTAAAAAAGGAATGAAAATCAAAAAGCCGATTTGAAAAGCTGTTTTCAACTCGCTGATCGCAAAAGCAGGAACCAAAGAGGTTAATGGAATATCATCTAATGTTTCTGGACGCTCTAATCCAGCGTATCCCATAAATAAAGCCAAATCTTTCTCACGTGTATGGTTAGCCATGAACTCTTTCATTGGAAGTGCCGCTAAATAAAAAGCCTCTTCCTGATCAATTTCTTCATTAATAAATGGGGTAATCGCTGTTTCATTCACTTCAGCAAAAACTGGTGCCATAATAAAAAAGGTAAGAAAAAGTGCTAAACCTATTAGTACTTGGTTCGGTGGCATGGATTGTGTAGCAAGCCCCTGCCTTACGAACGACAAAACAATCACTATTCTTGTAAAGCTCGTCATTAAAATTAAGATAGATGGAGCTAGCGATAGGATGGTTAAAAGAATAAGTAATCGAATAGTCGTTGCAACATTAGTCGGCTCATCATTTAAAATATCTAAATCAATCCCTGGAAGCGTGGTTACTGCTGAAAGAATCATAGAGTCTAGCATCATTTGTCACGCTCCCTCACAGCATCATGCAACTTCTCTTGCGTTTTAGATACATCTTTCAATTGCTTCGAAAGTAAATTTTTAAAAGCTTCATTGTTAGTTTCGGGTTTTAAAGAAGTATTTGGTTTATTAGATCGCATTTTTTGGCTTACTAAATTAAATAACTTATTAACAGGTTGCTCCAATTGTTCAAACTGCTCCTTTTGTTGGTTTACGATCAAATTAATTTCCTTAGCATCTTCTATTTCTCTTAACAGTTGAATACTTTCACCAACCCCAACGACTAAGACACGATTTCCCACTTTTACTAATTGCACAGACCTGTTCGCTCCAAGTGGAACACCACCAATATTTTGTAGCATTTGTGTAGAACGAAACGATTGTGATCGTTTATTTAAAAAGCGTAAAAGCAAATAAATAAGAACAATCACAAGAGCTAAGGCACTAATCATCTGGGCAAAGATTAAAAAGGTGTTCTGTTCAGGAATGACTTCGTCTTCTACAGGCTCCGTGTCAATGGTCCATGGGTCTGGGTCTGTAACTACGGGGGCCTCTTCATTGACACTCTCTTCAACAGAATCGTTACCCTTTAATGTTTCATTCACTCTTCGATTCTCATTAGTTGTTTCAGCTTCAACATGGTGTTGCAGTCCAATTAGAGAACTAAGAATTAGAGCTATTATTAGAAATCTTATCCGCATAGATGATTAGCCCTCCACTTTATACAAATAATTTTAGTTAACGAATTGCTTTTTCGATTGCCTCTAGTACTCGATCTGCCTGAAATGGTTTCACAATAAAGTCTTTAGCTCCAGCTTGGATCGCATCAATGACCATAGCCTGCTGCCCCATAGCTGAACACATTATGATCTTAGCACTTGGGTCAATGGTTTTGATTTCCTTCAATGCCGTTATTCCGTCCATTTCCGGCATGGTGATATCCATTGTGACAAGATCTGGATTTAATTCCTTGTACTTTTTAATTGCTTGCGTTCCATCATTTGCCTCACCGACCACATCATAGCCATTTTTTGAAAGTATATCTTTAATCATCATTCTCATAAATGCAGCATCATCAACAATTAAAACTCGACCAGACATATAACTCACCAACCTATTTCAAGTTTCTAATACGATCTTCTTGACTTACGATATCCGTGACACGAACACCAAAGTTTTCATCAATGACCACAACTTCTCCTTTGGCAATCAATTTTTGATTGACTAATATATCTACAGGTTCACCAGCTAACTTATCTAGTTCAATGATCGACCCTTGAGTGAATTCAAGTATTTCTTTAATGGAGCGCTTCGTACGCCCTAATTCAACTGTTACTTGAAGCGGGATATCTAATAACATATTTAAGTTATTTGATTCAATATGATTTAACTGTGGGCTCTCAAATGTTGAAAATGCAGCAGGTTGAACATCTACAACTCGCTGGCCAAACGTTGAGGCCTGTCCTAAATGTTGCTGTCCACGTTGTTCATAACGGGGATGAACAACCTGGTCCCTTGCCATCGGTTGACTTGGTTGATGCTGTTGCTTTTCCTGAACTGGAGCAGCAGGTTCAACTTTAGCTTCTTGTTTAGGTTGTCGTTCCTCCGTAAGCATTGGTATTTCTTCTTGGGTCCCTCCATCCGGATTCATTAGTTCGTCTACTAAGCTCTTAGCGAACGACACAGTCACTAGTTGCATAATATTAGAGTCAATTAAATCTCCTACTTTTAAACGGAAAGAAATCTTAATTAAAGTATTTTCTCCTGGTAAGTTTGTTGTTCCTTTGTCTTTTTTCACATCCATTAAATCAATACTAGGAGGTGAAATATCGACTTTTTTATTAAAAATGGTTGACATTGATGTAGATGCAGATCCCATCATTTGATTCATTGCTTCTTGAACAGCACTTACATGCATGTCACTTAAATCTAAAGAAGCATTTATTCCGTCTCCACCAAGCATTAAATCAGCAATAATTGCAGCGTCTGTAGTTTTTATAACGAGCAAATTCATTCCCTCAAAACCCTCTGTATATTCAACATGGACAGCGACGTGTGGTTGAGGAAACTCTGATTCAAGTTCTTGTCTTGTGATAATTGAGAGTAACGGTGTCGTAATCTCAACTTTTTGATTCAATAAAGTCGATAATGCTGTAGCAGCACTTCCAAATGAAATATTCCCTATTTCACCTATTGCATCTTGCTCAATTTCAGAAATATAATCAGAAAGCCTTAAAGAACTCTTTTCTACTTTACTAGTTTCTACATCATCATCTCCGCCACTAACACCTGCTAAAAGAGCATTGATTTCATCTTGGGAAAGCATATCATCATTCATTTTCTTCTGCCTCCTCAATTATATCTGTCACCTGGACAGCAATTTGGTTCTTCATTTTCCCCGGCTGTGCATTGTATTTATGTTCACCACCGACCGTAATCATTAATGGTCGGTCAATAGGTTGATTTAATTCAATAACATCTCCAATTCCGAGATGTAAAAATTCTTGTATCGAAATCTCTGATCGTCCTAATTCGGCTTGAATAAGTAATGGTGCTTTTCTTATCTTTTTTTCAATTTTGTCTATTTCTCCAGGTTGCCTTTGCTTCTTCTTTTCCTGCATCCAATAATGAATCGAAAGTTTAGGTAAAATTTCTTCTAGAACAACGTGTGGAAGACAAATATTTATCATTCCTGATGTTTCTGCAACCGTTGTCGAAAGCGAAATAACAACAACGGTCTCATTTGGAGAAACCATTTGTAAAAATTGAGGATTCACCTCTATATCTTCCATTATAGGATCAAGTTCGATAATGGAACTCCATGCCTCCTGAAAGCTGTCTAACGTACGTTGAAACAACTGTGCCATAATACGTGTTTCAATTTCAGTTAGATTTTCGACCTTATTTACACTGTCGCCCTTACCACCTAATAATCGATCAAGCATCGCATAGGCAATATTAGGATTAACTTCCATTAATAACCTTCCCTCGAGTGGATATGGCTCGAAAACATTTAGAATCGTCATTTTAGGAATCGAACGGATGAATTCCTCATATGGTAGTTGATCAACTGATGTTACAGAAATTTGAACATATGTCCGAAGTTGGGCTGAAAAATAAGTTGTAAGAAGTCGAGCAAAATTCTCATGAATTCTAGACAAGCTCCGAATTTGATCCTTCGAAAAACGAAGTGCTCGTTTAAAATCATAAACCTTTATCTTTTTTTCAGTTTCTTCCTTTTTGAGTTCATCAGCATTCATTTCACCCGTAGAAAGTGCCGATAACAGGGCATCTATTTCTCCCTGTGATAAAACGTCAGCCAAGATTCTCACCTCTCCATCTCAATAAACACATAACATTATTGGATAACCCATGTGATTGTATAAACCTGAATGACCTCTCCTTCTTGCATAAGCTGGTTAATTTGATTTCGTATATCAGCTTCAAATGCCTCTATCCCTTCAGGTCCCGCTAGCTCAGATGCTTTTTTCCCCGAAAGAGCACGTAAGATAATATTATTCACTTGAAAATCTCTTTTTTGTATTTCAGCTAAAGAATTTTGATTATCAACATGTATCCGAAAAGAAGCTCGAACAAAATCATTTGAAAGCAAGTTCGTTGTAATTTCGTTTGTTTCAAATGATTGGGCTATGATTTCGTCAATCGTTGGTGGAGCGTCGGGATCTGGTTGGTTCGTATAATTTTTCACTAGAACAAATGCTACCACACCGACAAGGGTCAAAGAAATAAGAATTATAAGCATAATATTAACGAGTTTATTTTTGAACATCATGACCCCTCCACTTCTTTATGAATTCCTATAAGTCCTATTTCAGTAAATTGCTTATTAATAATGGCCTTTATGTCTTTCATATTATTACGAACAACAATTTTTTTGCCACTTATAAGGGTAATAGTAGTATCAGGGAATGCCTCAATTTGTTCAATTAATATAACATTTAGTAAAAACGGTTGGCCATTTAAGCGAATAAGTTCGATCATAATTTGAATTGGACTAGGAGTTATTCCCTAGCCCAAACCTCCTTGAAGATTAATGGTATAAAGGATTAAAAATGGAACAGATAATTATCGTTTTAAGTTAATTAGCTCTTGGAGGATTTCATCTGATGTTGTAATAATTCGTGTGTTTGCTTGGAAACCACGTTGAGCAACGATCATTTCAGTGAATTCTGATGACAAGTCAACATTAGACATTTCAAGTGTTCCTGCGACTAACGAACCAGTTCCTGCAGCATCAAGTTGCGCTAATGAAATATAAGCTGGGGAGGCTTCAAAGTCACCATTTCTAAAGAATTCTCCCTGAGCCAATGTACCTGAGTTTGCTGAGGCAGAATAAAGATTATTCCCAACCTTCTCTAAACCTTCTGGATTAGAAAATTTCGCTAAACCTAATTGACCCGCTACTTGTAAACCATCACTACTAATAAATCGAAGAATTCCATCAGCACCTATACTAAAACTTTGAGCCTCAGGCGGAATTCTCAGTCTACCAAATTCATAATCATCTTGAAGATCAGTATTATTATTAGTGTTTACGTTAAATTCATCTACAGGTGTATAGCTTCCGTCTCCACCAGGTCTAACACCCATTAAATAAAATCCATCGGAATTCACAATATATCCTTCCTGATCTAAATAGAAATTACCAGCACGAGTATAAGATAGATCGCCTACCCCAGCCGGATTCCCTTCTCCACCTGTAGTACTAACAACAAAGTAACCATCACCTGAAATTCCTAAGTCAAGTTCTCGATTTGTATTTTGTAAACTTCCTTGTGTATGGATTGTATCAATGGAAGCTAATTGCATTCCAAGCCCAACTTGTCTTGCGTTTACCCCACCACGATTTTCACCTGGCCCTGTAGCACCCGCAATTTGTTGACTAACCATATCCTTAAACGTCGTACGACCTTTTTTAAAACCGAATGTATTAACATTGGCAATATTGTTACCAATTGTATCTAACTTAGTTTGCATGTTTTGCATACCCGAAATGCCTGAATACATTGAGCGTAACATTAGTATTTCCTCCTCATATTAGCTGCTTCTATCAGTCCACAGCTTCAGACCTCCCAAAAGGGTCCAGTCTTACTAATCAATTAAAATCGTTCCGTTGATATTAGTAAATATTTGTGATTGTGCTTCATCTCGATTAAGAACAGTAATTACCGTATCATTTTGCGCACTTACTATTAGAGCTGCATTATTGGTGATAACAAGAGAATCTTTAACCCCTTTTTGTTTTGCTTCTTTAACCTTATCTTGAATTGTCAACCACTTTTCCGCAGAAAACTCGATTCCTCTCATATCCATCCGATGTTGGGCATGTTTACTTACCTTTAACTGGTTTGTGTTGTGTATTTGCCTTTCTAGTAACTGATTAAAGGACGTTGTTTGTATTGGATTGACATTCTTACGAGTCGGCTTTGGAAGCGAATGAATTGAATGAGTAGGAATTCTTGGTTCCATAATACGTCACCCTTCCTTAAGCCATTTTACTTTTATTATTTTTGACCTGCCTTACTTACTTGAACGAGTTGTTCGTTGCTAATCCATCGACCATCATCAAGTTGAAGTCTTAATTGGCCATCGGTTTCAAGCTTAACTGATGTGACCACATTCTCTACGTACTCAGTTGTAGAACGGTATTCATCAATAGGCACTTCACGTTTCCATTGCACTTTTTTTCCAATTAATTCACTATGTTGAACTAAATTTTGACTTGATTGCAGGGATACAAACTTTTGAATGGCTTGATTCATATTTGTCATTTGCTCAAGTGAAGAAAACTGAGCCATTTGCGCGATGAATTCACGATCATCCATTGGATTAGATGGGTCTTGATTTTGAAGCTGTGTAATAAGAATTTTTAAGAAGTCATCTTTCCCTAAAATTCCTTTATTATTATTTTGGACTGTATTAGGTTGAGTATTTAATCTAAAACTTTCATGTATATTTGTCATTTTATCACCTACACCTGTTCATTGAATGAAGCTTCTTCTAGAAACTCCTGAAATTCACTATCACCCTCATGCTCGGCTTTATCTTGAAATGGTGTATCTTCTTTAGTATTTCTACCTGAGGATTGCTCATCTCTTTCTTGTCCAAGATATTGTTGTGCAATTTCAATTCTCTCTACTTGAATTTGCTGTTGGTTAAAAGCCTGGCGTAACTGAGTAATTTGTGCTTCAATCAATTCCCTTGCAGTAGCCGATCCCGTTAGAATCCGGGCTGTGATGACTCCATCTACCTGCGTCAGTTGAATATCTAATCGCCCTAAATGTGCAGGGAATAATTTAATCGATAACGTATTCAAACCTGCGGGGCCTTGATTCAGAACACTGCGCTGTATCAACGATTGAAACTGCCTTATAAACTGCTGTTGCTGCATTTCTTTCGGTAAACGGTCACCAATATGAATGGTCGCTTGTTCAGCTCTAGACATTGCCTGACCTAATTCATGTCCACTCGGACTAAGATTTAACCCTTGTGGCACCATAGACTCTTTAAATAAGGGTAGTTTAACATTTTTGACTGTTCTTTCCGTTTCCTTATTCATTTGAATATCGAAAACAAGTTGTCCCTCTGATTTTTTCTGCTCTACAAACTGCTTGAATTTCATTATCAGAACTTCTGTAGTATCCGTTTCGTCTACATCTAGTCCAGAAAACTTTGAAACAAATTCATAAAGATTAACATCCACTTTAGATGGATGTGACGCTAATGCATTTATTAGAACCAAAACAGCTTGTTGTATTTGTGGCCACATAAATACCTGTTGTAAATTTTGTTCTTCCATTTGAATAAAGGTAGAAATTTGTTCTTGTACTTCGATTGGAAGTAAACTTAATAAGTCTTTTATCTCTTTCTTATCCACTAGTTCATCTTCACTCAGATTTATTTGACCTAGTAATTTCTTTAGCATTTCTTGAATTTCACCATCACCTTCAACAACCAAAGAGGGTTCATCAACAACTGCAGGTGTTACTAACTGTCCGAGTAAATGGAAGAAAGTAGATTCACCAGTAGACTGTGTTGAGACACCACCAGACTTGAAAGGTACTTGAGAACTATTTGTTAAAACCAGTAAGTTCATTCCATTCATTCTTTCACCTCCCTTCAATAGATAGGTGCTTATTGATTAGCCAATCGGGACATTAGATCAGCTGCTAATTCACTTTCCATCTTCGACAAAATACCAGCCCTAATCTCAATTGAAACTTGAGATAAATGTAAAAGTGCGTCTTCCGTAGATAATTCAGCAATAATACCAGCTGCATTTTTCGTTGACATCGACTCGTAGGTTTTCGCTATATCTTTAAGTTCACTAGCTTCATCTACGTAAAGTTCTTCTTCTATTGAAGCACTATGATCTATTTGAGCTTGCTCACTTTTCAACGACTTAATTTCTTCCTCGCGGTCACCGATCGTAGCATGTAGGCGTTCAATCTCTGCTTGTTGTTCCTGTATAGTTGCTTCAAGCAATTGAACATCAATCTCTTTTTCTTCATTTTCAGTAATCAATGAAGATACAACTGGTATGTTTGCACCATATTCTTTCGCTTTATCCATCACATTGATCCCTAGAAAAGATAAAATGACACTAAATAAAATGATTGCAAAGATAACAGGGATGCAAATAACAAGAAAGAGCCATTGTATCTTGCTATGTGTTTTTTCATTTTCACCCATAGAATCACCTTACCTCATCGGTTTGCAAATAATCGGATCGACATTTCATCCATTTGCAATAGTTCAACTCGCTTTTCTTCTTCTTTATACTGATCATGTTTGATTTCTTTCATTTTTTCATATTTTTTAAGCTCAATAGATTTTAAAATAAAATCCTCTTGTGTCTTTGTCATTTTTTCTCTTGCAACCTGTGTAGCTCGTTGTTTCAATTGTATTTCGTGTTGTAATCGCAACACTTTCATTTGATTTTGCTGTAAATCATAAATCGAAGTACCAGTCGAAACTTGCTCCCGTGCATGCTTTTCCAGTTCCTCTTTACGCTTAAGCAATTCATATAACTGTGTAGCTACTAACTCAAACTGATCTACTGCTTCTTGATATTGAGCTTGTGTTGTATGCTTTTCCCGTCCCCTAAACTGCAGGACTTTTTCGAGCGTAAATTGGAATGACATGTTTAACGTTCACCTCTTCCGAACTCTTTGATTAATCTTTGAACTGATTCATCAACATCGGTTGTTTCGTCAGTTGCTTGCTTTAAAAATGAAATGATTTGCGGATGCATTTGAATGGCTTCATCAATCTCTCTAGAAGCCCCTCTTTTATAAGCGCCTATATTGATTAAATCCTCATTCTCATCGAAGATCGATAATAATGTCCTTACTCTGTCGGCAACTGCCCTATGTGTGTCGTCAGCTACATCTGCCATTACACGACTAACACTTCTTAAAACATTGATGGCAGGAAATTGTCCTTTATTAGCTAATTTCCGATCAAGCACTAAATGTCCATCTAAAATCCCTCGCACAGCATCAGCAATCGGTTCATTCATATCATCCCCGTCGACTAAAACTGTATAAAAGGCTGTGATTGAACCTCTAGCATCTGTACCTGAGCGCTCTAATAATTTAGGAAGCATCGCAAAAACAGATGGGGTATATCCTTTTGACGTAGGTGGTTCTCCAACGGCTAATCCAATTTCTCTTTGCGCCATAGCAAACCTGGTCACAGAATCCATCATTAAATTAACATGGAGACCTTGATTTCGAAAATATTCAGCAACAGCAGTTGCCGTCATTGCCCCTTTTATTCGCATTAATGCAGGTTGATCTGACGTCGCTACAACTAGAATCGTTTTACGTAATCCTTCTTCTCCTAAATCTCTTTCAATAAAATCCTTTACTTCGCGTCCACGCTCACCAATTAAAGCAATCACATTAACATCTGCTGCTGAATTTTTTACCAACATTGAAAGAAGTGTGCTTTTTCCGACACCACTACCTGCAAAAATACCAATCCGTTGGCCTTTACCTACAGTGAAAAGAGAATCAATCGCCCTCACACCAAGTGACATTTTTTCATGGATACGCGGTCTCGCTAAAGGATTTGGTGGGTTATTATCAGTCGGAAAAGATGTAAGTCCTTTTGGAAGTGGACCTTTAGTCATTAACTCCCCGCATCCATCAATTACATGTCCTATTAATCCATTACCTACTTTTATTTCTAAAGGCTTGCCAGTCGCCTCTACAAGGCTTCCTGGTGAAATTTCCATTGTACCGTCAAGAGGCATTAGCAGAACATTCTCATCACGGAAACCTACTACTTCGGCTTTTATCTTTGTTTGTTTTGTTTTTCCAACAATGATATAGCAGAGGTCGCCAATTGAAGCTTGAGGTCCTTTTGATTCTATCGTTAAGCCAACAACACGTGTTACTTTCCCGTACCATTTATATGGAGATAAAGAAGGAACAGAATTAATAAGCGCTTGTGCCTTCATGCTCCCCCTCCTTCAGTTTCTCAAGCAACTGTTCTTTAAGCTCCTCGAGTTGTTTGTCCACTGTCGCCTCAATACGGCCATATTTAGATTCAATCACACAGCCATTTTTCATCAAACCCGCATCTGGGTAGATAAAGAGGTTTTCTGTATGGCTCAGTAATTGTTCAAGTTCTTCTTTTTGATGAGTTGTTCTTTCAAACCAATCTGGATGAACATAAATTTTTACATTTTCGTGTTCACGTACTTCTGTCATCACTTGTTTGAGTAAAGAAGACCAAATTTCCGGTTTTTCTGTTAATTGCCAACCGATTATACGACTAGTAAGTGCAGTTGCTAGTTCAACAATAACAGGTTCAGCTGAATCCAAGGTTTTCTCATATTCCTGTTCAGATTGTGAGATTATGGCTTGTGCCTGCTTAATCAAGTTGGAATAGGAATCAAACCCTACATTTTGCCCTCGCTCAAAACCTTCTTGATATCCTTTTTCTGAAGCTTCTTGCCTTACTTGTTCCATTTCCAAGAGCGCTTGTTGCCGCTCTAGTTCAACTTCCTCTACTAACTTTCTAGCATTTTCTTCCGCATCAGCAATTAACTGATTAGCCTTTATTTGCGCATCTTCAACTTCGGCCTCTATTCTCTTCTTACGTTCTTCTAAATTATCGATTTGTTCCGTCTCTTTTAGCTGCATCGAATCACTATTTAATTCAAGCTTATTAAATATGCCTTCTTCAAAAAGATTACGGATTGTAATTTGTTTTGTTTCCACTTTTGCATGAGATGAATGAAGTGATTTAATGATTTTAGACAATAATATCGTCTCCTCCACCACGCGCTATAACTATTTCGCCTGCTTCTTCTAAGCGACGAATGACAGCAACAATTCTCGATTGAGCTTCCTCAACATCTCTTAGCCTGACAGGACCCATGAATTCCATCTCATCTTTAAATGTCTCTGCCATACGTTGAGACATGTTATTAAAGACAATTTCCTTTACTTCTTCACTGGCCACTTTCAATGAAAGCTGTAAGTCTTCGTTCTCTACATCTCTAATGACACGTTGAATTGAACGATTATCAAGTGTTACGATATCTTCAAAGACAAACATACGCTTCTTAATTTCTTCTGCTAGTTCTGGATCTTGAATCTCTAAGGCATCTAGAATCGTTCGTTCTGTACTACGATCCACACTATTAAGTACTTCCACGACAGCCTCAATTCCACCAGCATCTGTATAATCTTGAGTAACCGTTGATGAGAGCTTCTGTTCTAGAATTGACTCCACCTCGTTAACAATTTCAGGTGATGTACTATCCATTAAGGCAATTCTCTTCGCGACATCTGCTTGTACTTCTTGAGGTAATTCTGATAGTATCTGTCCAGCTTGTACAGATTCTAAATACGATAAGATAAGTGCAATTGTTTGCGGGTGTTCATTTTGAATAAAATTCAGTATTTGCGATGGATCCGATTTACGCGCAAAATCAAAAGGACGTACTTGAAGCGTTGAAGTTAAACGATTAATAATGCCCATCGCATTCTCTTCACCTAACGCTTTTTCAAGGATGCTTTTCGCGTAGCCAATCCCACCTTGTGCAATATAATCTTGAGCTATAACTAGTGAGTGAAATTGTTCAAGTATTTCCTCTTTCATCCCACTATCAACTTTTCGGACATTTGCAATTTCAAGTGTTAGTTGTTCAATTTCTTCTTCTGATAAATGCTTGTACACTTGTGCAGAAACATCAGGTCCAAGTGAGATGAGGAGGATCGCTGCTTTTTGTTTACCCGTTAAACCTTTGTTTGTCGTAGTAGCCAATCTATATCCCTCCTAATCTTCAGATAGCCATGTTCGTAATAGTTTTGAAAATTCATCCGGTTTTTCTTTTGCCATTTTTTCTAATTGTTTTCGCTTAGTCGCAGATAGGCCCGTGTCTTCGTTTGGAAGATCTGGGAGCTGATAACTAACCTCTTCTTCAATCGTTTCCTCTACACTATCTTGTTTTCTCTTTCCGAAAAGTAAGAATAATAGAAGTAGAATAACAAAAACTAATGCCCCTCCAACTATATACATCCACATCGGGATCGCCTCAATCGGTTGTTGCTCAAATTCTAATTTCCCCTCAAATGGTTGAGAGGTAATAGCGATCTTTTCATTAATCATTTCTGGAGTTAGCCCATTTGCATACACACCTGAAATACTTGTTCTGACGATTGTACCCAAAATTTGTTGAAGATCATCTAATCGTTCTTGCGGAAGAACATCTAAGCCTTCAGGAGGTTCTACCATGACTTGAATCCCTAGATCACGGATCTTATAAGGGCTTTCTACAATATCTCGATTAATGCGATTTACCTCATTGTTAATTCGGTCTTCCGTACGCTCCCATTCCGAAGGTCCTTGTCCAACAGCAGCAGGAAAATTAGGAATTTCTTCTCCAACTCCAGCTACCCCTCCATCAATTGTCCCTTCACCGCTGTATGTTTCAGCAATTCGTTCAATACTGACCGCTATCCCTTCCATATTTTCAGGGTCTACTGGTTCTATTAGCGCTTCCGTACGATTTTCTTGTGTGAAATCTATATCCGTTGTAACCGATACTAGAACCTTATCTCTACCAACAACTGTACCAAGCATTTGCTGTAAATTTCTTGTGAGGTCATGTTCAATATCGCGTTGAATGGCGCGCTGTTGTTCATAGACTGAAAGAGTGGAGTCAACAGCATTTTCATTATCATATAAATAATCGTTAAACATTTGATCAGAAATGAAGATATTTTCTATAGGTAGGTTTGGAACACTTTTTGAAACTAAGTGAAATAAAGCTTTAACCTGGGTTGAATCAAGTTGATATCCAGCTGCCAAATCTAATACAACCGCTGCTGTAGCTGCTTCTTTCGTTGCACTTAGCCAAACACTTTCTTCGGGTAACGTAATCATGACATTAGCATGGTTTACGCCATCGATATTTCGAATTAAACTTCCAAGTTCTGTTTGCATTGCAGCCCGTTCAATAACAGAAAACTCATTATCTGTCATTCCAAAGCCCATTTGTTCTTCAAAAAAACTATAGTCAATACTTCCACTTTCTGGTAGCCCCTCTGCTGCAAGTTCAACCTTGAGCGAGTCAACAAGTTCCTCTGGGACTAAAATCGATGTTCCATTCTCTGAGATTGTTGACGATATTCCACGTGCGTCCAATGTCTCTTTAATTTGACCTGTTTCTTGAAGAGTTAAATTGCTGTATAAAGCAGCGTAACTCTTCTTTGTCCCCATAAAAGTTAAAAGGATAATAATCAATAGTATGGCAAGAACTGAACCGATAAGAATTCCCTTTTGTTTAGCCGTACGACTAGTCCAATATTCTGTTAACTTAACTCGGTAACTTATTAATTTCTCCTTCATGTGGCCTCCCCCTAGCAAAACTTCAAACAAAAGAGAAAAGTCTAGTCAACTAGACTTTTAAACTTGCATTCGCATAATCTCTTGGTAAGCTTCGACTACTTTATTTCTTACTTCAACTGTTGCTTGGAGAGTAATGCTAGCTTTCTGGCCAGTAATCATTACATCATGAAGATTATCTATTTCACCTTTTGTGAGTAACTCCGTCTTCTCTGCTGAAGTTTTTTGTAGTTCATTTACGTCCTTAATCGCTTGGCTTAAAGCTGTCTTAAATGTAGCCTGAGCTTCAGCTGGTGTTACTTTGGGTTTACTCTGGTTAGCAGCTTGATCGATTAAAAAAGGTGATTGTATCCCTGTGATATTCATTTTAGTTATCCTTCTCCTATCTTCCAATCTCTAAAGCTTTTAAAAGCATGTTTTTTGAAGCATTTAATGTAGTCACATTAGCTTCATATGACCTTGTTGCACTCATCAGATCAACCATTTCTCTCAGGGGGTCGACATTAGGCAGTTGTACATATCCTTGTTCATTAGCATCTGGGTGTTCTGGGTTGTAGACTAACTTGAAGGGAGTTTGGTCATTGATAATTCCAGTTACTTTCACACCATTTCCAACAGATGAATTTGAGTTACCCATCGCATTATTTAAGAAGGGAGCAAACGATTGTTTCTCATTTGGTTGCATAACGACCATTTTTCTTTGATACGGTTGCCACTCTCCATTAACCATCGTCCCTCTAGTCGTTTCCGCATTTGCCATATTGGCTGAGATAACGTCCATACGTAATCGCTGAGAGGTTAATGCTGAGGCGCTCATGTTAAAACCGTGAAATATAGTCATTTTTTATCTCCCTCCTTTTATAACAGTTTGCAAGCTATTAAAACTTCCATTTATTCTTTCAATTAATGCATTGTAATAAATTTGGTTTTTAGCTAACTCCGCCATTTCTAAATCAATATCTACATTATTTTGGTTATGGTTGTACATCGTTGTTCGATTTGTTTCTACAATAGGTGATCGGTTAATTGTCCTAAATTCAACATGCTGAGAATTTGTTCGATTTGCAGTTAGCTTAGATTCGTTCATTGCATCAGTTAATGTATGTTTAAAACTAACTTGCTTAGCTTTATAGTTGGGTGTATCAATATTTGCAATATTATTAGATATTGCTTTTTGGCGTAGTTGCGCTCCTTGTAGTCCTCGTTCTATTGCTTTTATGTTTGAACTTCCAAATAGATCCAAAATAAATCACCTTCCGACATTATACTTCTTTTCGACATTTTTCGTATAGTTTTACATTTTTCCTCAAAGTCCTTATGAAAATTGTAATAAAAGTCTTAGTAAAAGTCTAACACCGTTTTATGAAATTACTGTTTTCAAGAGAAAAGAACTACAGAACTTTGTAGACTTTTGTCGCAATTTACTATGCTAGTGTTGTTTACCCCTGATAATAAATCGATTTCGCCTTCAATTTCCTCTTTCTTCATTATTAACTAAAACCCATTCATTGAACATTGTCGATCGTTCCTATTTTTTGTCGACATAAATTTAACTTAACATGTTTTTAAACTTTGTTCATCCTTTCTTCCTAGGAAGACATGACAAGTTAGAAAAAACATTCCTATCTTAGTCCTATCCCCTTATAAAAGTTGTAGCAGACAGTTAATTGCATAAAAAAACTGTACCAAAAAGTCTAGTAGACTTTTGATACAGTTTTAGTTGCTTATTTCGTTTTTAGCTTATCTAATTCGAATAAAAACTTATCATTTAATACCTTAATATATGTTCCCTTCATCCCCAGAGAACGAGATTCTATGACACCAGCACTTTCTAGTTTACGAAGTGCATTTACAATAACAGAACGAGTTATCCCTACTCGATCAGCAATTTTACTCGCCACTAGTAATCCTTCTTTCCCATCTAATTCATGGAAAATATGTTCCACTGCTTCTAGTTCACTATATGATAATGAACTAATAGCCATCTGGACAACCGCTTTACTACGTGCTTCCTCTTCAATTTCTTGCGTTTTTTCATGAAGGATTTCCATCCCAACAACTGTTGCACCATATTCAGCTAAAATCAAATCGTCATCACTAAATGATTGATTTAATCGAGCTAAGACTAAAGTACCAAGGCGTTGACCTCCACCTTGAATCGGTACAACTGTTGTAAGGCCACTACTAAATAAATCTTTGTTTTCAACGGGGAAAGCTGTGTACTCACTTTCGATATCAAGATTAGCTGATGTTTCTTCAATTTTGAAAAGCCCATCTGTATAGACATCAGGAAAACGACGGTCTTCTAACATTTTCTTCATCCGCTCATTTTCAATTTCTTGTTTAATCGCAAAACCTAAAAGCTTCCCACGACGGCTAACTACAAAAATATTTGCACTTATTGTATCACGAAGGGTTTCTGCCATATCTTTGAAATTTACGTGTTGTACCCCTGTCTTTTGTAGCATCTCGTTAATTTTTCTTGTTCTTGATAATAAATCCATTTCTTTCTCCTCCTACATCTTCACAGAATATATTGGCTAAGATCTCGATTCTTTGCAATAGAAGCTAATTTTTCTTCTACATATTCTGGTGTTATCACAATTTCTTCTAAATTAATATCCGGTGCCTCAAATGAAAGATCTTCAAGTAACCGCTCGAGTATCGTGTGTAATCGTCTAGCCCCAATGTTTTCGGTCTCTTGATTGACTTCCGTTGCAATAGTCGCAATCTTATGAACAGCTTTGTCCGAAAATGAAACTTTTATACCTTCTGTTTCAAGAAGTGCCACATATTGTTTGATTAAAGCATGATTAGGTTCAACTAGGATACGAACAAAGTCATCGACAGATAAGTTTGAAAGCTCGACACGAATTGGAAAGCGTCCTTGTAGTTCCGGAATGAGATCAGATGGTTTGGCCATATGAAATGCTCCAGCACCAATGAAGAGGACGTGATCGGTTTTAACAGGTCCATGCTTTGTTACGACCGTGGAACCTTCAACAATTGGTAGAATGTCTCTTTGGACGCCTTCCCGAGATACATCTGCCGATTGCTGCCCACCTTTACTTGCTACTTTATCAATTTCATCAATAAAAATGATTCCCAATTGTTCGGCCCTCGTAACAGCTTCTTGCGTCACTTCATCCATGTCAATCAACTTTTGCGCTTCTTCCTCTGTTATTACTTTCCTCGCATCAGAAACTGGTAAACGTCTTTTCTTTCTTTTTTTAGGCATCATCCCACCGAGCATTTCTTGCATATTCATTCCCATTTGCTCCATGCCTGCCCCTTGAAACATATCCATAAAACTTTGTGATTGCTCATCTACCTCTATTGTAATAAGATGATCCTCTAGTTCACCAAGAGCTAGCTTATGAGCTGTTTGTCTTCGCTTTGAGGAGATATTAGTTTCTTCTACTGGTTCAGTTTCAACTTCTTGTGTCCCTTGTTGCCCAAAAATCATTTCAAAAGGGTTTTTATAATTCGTTTGCTTCTTAGCTGTTGGTACGAGTAATTCAACAATGCGTTGATTGGCATTTTCTTCTGCTTGTGTTCGTACTTGCTGCATTTTCTCTTCTTTTATCATACGTACACTTGTTTCAACAAGATCGCGTACCATTGATTCTACATCACGCCCCACATAACCAACCTCAGTAAATTTCGTTGCTTCCACTTTTACAAATGGAGCTCCTACCAACTTAGCAAGTCTACGTGCAATTTCCGTTTTTCCTACACCTGTTGGCCCAATCATTAAGATGTTCTTTGGAGTAATTTCATCTCTCATTTTTTCATCCAATTTACTCCGTCTAAAGCGATTACGCAAAGCAATTGCGACTGATTTTTTGGCTTCCTCTTGACCAACAATAAATTGGTTAAGACGGTCAACAATTTCACGAGGAGTTAAGTCTGTTCTCACTATCTTCACTCTCCATTCCTGAATCGTTCAACTAGTTAAGTTCTTCTACAATAATATTTAAATTTGTATACACACAAATTTCACCAGCAGTTTCTAACGAGGCCTGTGCTATTTCTTTTGCAGAAAGAGATGACGCATGTTTTTTTAATGCCCGCCCTGCAGAAAGCGCGTAATTGCCACCAGAACCTATCGCTAATATTCCGTCATCCGGTTCAATAACTTCACCAGTCCCTGAAATGAGTAACAAATGCTCTTGATTCATAACAATAAGCATGGCTTCTAGTCTTTTTAAAACCTTATCACTACGCCATTCCTTCGCCAATTCCACAGCTGCTCTTTGAAGGTTTCCATTGTATTCTTCCAACCTAGCTTCAAATTTTTCAAATAATGTAAAAGCATCTGCTACAGAACCAGCAAATCCAGCAATTACTTTTCCTTGATAAATTTTTCGAACTTTCTTTGCTGTATGTTTCATCACAACTGCATTACCAAATGTAACTTGACCATCACCGGCCATTGCACATTTACCGTTATGTTGTATAGCAAATATTGTTGTGGCATGAAATGAATGACTCATTAAAAATCCTCCCTTGCTACCCCTCTAAGCTCGAGGGTGAGCATGTTTGTATACATCACGTAATCGATCTTTCGTAACATGAGTGTAAATTTGCGTAGTTGAGAGATGTTCGTGACCTAAAAGTTCTTGAACCACTCTTAAATCAGCTCCATTATTTAACATGTGCGTGGCGAATGAGTGTCTAATGTCATGTGGCCTTAAACGTTTATTTGAAGACACCTTCTCCATTCGCGTTTGAACAATCGTACGAATACTTCTATCTGACAATTGTCCGCCGCGATAATTTAAAAATAGAGCGCTTGTAGGGTTGTTGGCTTTAGCTAAAAGCTTTTTTCTCCCATCTTCAATATAATCGTGTAAGGCATCACAAGCAAATGCACCAATTGGGGTATAACGTTCTTTTCGTCCTTTGCCAATTACTAAAACCGTCCCAATTGATAAATCAATAGCATGAATGGACAGTTGACTGCACTCACTTACCCTCATCCCGGTCGCATATAACAATTCTAAAATTGCACGATCTCGTTGATCAAGTGCTTCGTGACCCATTAAGGAATCAAAAAGCTCTTTCATTTCTTCCTCGTACAAAAAAGTGGGCAGCCGTTCCCCACTTTTTGGCAGTACTACCGTTGCAAAAACGTTCTCACTTACATGCTTTTCTCTCATATGAAACATGTAAAAGCTTCTTAATGCGGAAATTTTTCTAGAAACCGTCTTTCTTGCGTATTCTTTTTCAAATAAAAGCGTCAAATAATCACGTACATCTTGAGTACTAACAGCAGCAAAATCATTCGAACGTTTTATTTTCATAAACGATTTAAAGTCTAATATATCACGTGTATAATTATTGATCGTATGTATAGAACTATTCTTTTCCAATTGTAAATATGTAAGGAACTGATTGATCCAGGATTGTTCATGCATATAAACACCACCAATACTCAGAGAGCTACTAAATTCTAACATGACTTAGTAGCCCTTGACAACAAAATTTACACTTTTTTCACAAAATTCTGAATTGCACTTAACGCTCGATCAGCTAATTGTTCGTAGCGTTCCTTTTTATCTTTAATTCGAACCTCAAGTGGTGGAAGCAAACCAAAATTAGCGTTCATCGGTTGGAAATTTTTTGAACTAGCTGTTGTGATATAAGAAGCCATACTTCCAATGACTGTTGTTTCTGGGAAAGTAATTAATTCATTTCCTTGTACATAGTTGGCTGCATTTATACCAGCTACCAGTCCCGCTGCTGCAGATTCTACGTACCCTTCAACACCCGTTATTTGACCCGCAAAGAATAAATCGTCCCGACCCTTGTACTGATACGTTGGATTCAGCAAATTAGGAGAATTGATAAATGTATTACGATGCATGACACCATATCGGACAATTTCAGCGTTTTCTAAACCAGGGATTAGTTTTAATACTTCTTTTTGCGGTCCCCATTTTAAATGCGTTTGGAAACCTACAAGATTATAAAGCGTTCCCGAAGTATTATCTTGTCTAAGCTGAACAACAGCAAATGGACGTTTACCCGTATCAGGATGTTCAAGTCCAACTGGCTTCATAGGTCCAAACAACATCGTTTTACGACCACGTTTAGCCATGACTTCAATCGGCATACATCCTTCAAAGAAAACTTCTTTTTCAAATTCTTTAAGAGGAACCGTTTCTGCTGAAACGAGTGCATCATAGAATTGATTAAACTCTTCTTCTGTCATTGGACAATTTAAATACGCAGCCTCACCTTTATCATACCTTGACTTTAAATAGACTTTATCCATATTAATAGAATCTGTCTCGATAATTGGAGCTGCTGCATCATAAAAATATAAGTATTCCTCGCCAGTTAACTCTTTAAGTTGCTTCGATAAATGCTCAGAAGTAAGCGGTCCCGTTGCAATGATGGTTGGACCCTCAGGAATTAAAGTTATTTCTTCATTAAATACCTTAACATTCGGATGATTCCTTACTCGTTCTGTTACATTTCCAGCAAAATCATGACGATCAACAGCTAATGCTCCACCGGCAGGAACCGCAGCATCATCGGCTGAACTAATAATCACCGAGTCTAATTTTCGCATCTCTTCTTTTAAAACGCCAACTGCATTCGTTAACGCATTCCCTCTTAACGAATTACTACAAACCAACTCTGCAAATTTATCTGTATGGTGTGCCGGTGTTTGTTTAACTGGGCGCATTTCATATAAATGAACCGTAACGCCACGCTTAGCAAGTTGCCAAGCAGCTTCACTACCAGCTAACCCTGCACCAATTACGTTAACATGTTGATGTGACAAAATAAATCCCTCCAAGTATTTCCATACTAAACAGTAGAAATGCCTTCACCCATAATAGGTGAAGGCTTTTTTATATTATCATAATACTTAAGCAAACTACAAATATTTGTATCATGCCTTAATCGCGATTTAAGATTGTCTGTGTTCATTGTTCACATATTCTTCAGAAAATAGCCTCAAAAAGAGATGCATTTCTCACCATTAATTTAATATATAAGGTAAAAGCTGACCTTTTTGATAATGAGCTATCGGTATACCAAGAGATTGCAATGCCTTCTTCCGCTCATGCTTCGACTTTGTACAAAAAGGTAAAAAGCGACCTTTTTGAATGATGATTCTACTTCAGCCATGGAGTGGCATGGCTTCTCTCGCTGCGCGCCTTGCCTGAGAAGTTCACTCAGACAAGGCTTAAAACATTGCAGCGGTTCCGCTCATGCTTCGACTTAGTACAAAAAGGTAAAAAGCGACCTTTTTGTACTAAGTCTTCAGTTAGATTCTTCCTTATAGTCGCATGATGAACATTCTACATGTACACCTTTTTTCGTTTTCTTTTCAACTAACATGCTGTTACATTTGGGGCAAGGTCTTGCTATTGGTTTGTCCCATGATAAGAATTCACATTCAGGGTAGCGGTCACAGCCGTAGAAAATTCGGCGTTTTTTACTTTTTCGTTCTACGACATTTCCTTCTTTACAAGACGGACATTTTACACCTATGTCTTTTACGATAGCTTTTGTATTTCGACACTCCGGAAAATTAGAGCAGGCCATGAATTTACCATAACGACCCATTTTATAAACCATCTCATGGTCACACTTCTCGCAATCTTCACCAGCAGGCTCATCTTTAATTTCAACTTCCTTCATTTCTTCCTCAGCAACAGCTAATCGCTTTTCAAAACCTCTATAAAAGCCATCTATTATTCGAATCCATTCTTGTTGACCTTCTTCAATAGAATCTAAGTCATCTTCCATTTTGGCCGTGAATTCCACATCAAGAATTTCCGGGAAAAATTCAACAATTAATTCTAACACGATTGAACCTAGTTCAGTTGGGATAAACCGTTTATCCTCTAATGCCACATAACCACGGCGTTGAATCGTATCTAATGTTGGTGCATAAGTTGAAGGTCTACCTATGCCCAGCTCCTCCATCGTCTTTACAAGTCGAGCTTCCGAATATCTTGGTGGTGGCTGAGTAAAATGTTGATTTGGTTCAATTTCAACCTTACTAACCTTTTGACCTTCTTCTAAATTAGGTAATAAGCGATCTTCTTCTTTCTTTCCGTCATCATTACCTTCAATATATACTTTCATAAAACCTGCAAATTTCACTTTTGAGCCCGTCGCTCTAAATTGAACACCATTTTGTTCAATATCCACCGTCATCGTATCCATAATGGCTGGAGCCATCTCGCTTGCAACCATACGCTCCCAAATTAACTTGTACAACCTTAACTGGTCACGGGATAAAAAGCCTTTTACCATTTTAGGATCTTTAAACACAGAAGTCGGACGAATCGCTTCATGAGCATCTTGCGCTTTTTTATCTTTCTTAACGATTCTTTTTTCCTTACGAGTATATTCTTCCCCATAAGTTTGCTCGATGTATTGCTTCGCTTCGTCTTGAGCTGTTTCCGAAATTCGTGTTGAGTCTGTACGCATATACGTAATGAGACCAACGGCTCCTTCTTTTTTATCAAGTTCAATTCCTTCATATAATTGCTGAGCAATCATCATCGTCTTCTTTGCCCTGAAATTTAATTTACGAGCAGCTTCTTGTTGCAACGAAGAAGTTGTGAAAGGAGTAACTGGATTTCTTTTACGTTCTTTCTTTTTAACTGAAGTAACATCAAATTGATCGCCCTTTAATTTGGAAAGAACCTGTTTAACCTCATCTTCTGATGAAAGCTCCTTTTTCTTACCTTCAATCCCGTAAAACTTTGCATCAAATGTCTCTTCTTCAAGAGAAAATTGTGCCGGAATACTCCAGTATTCTTCAGGAACAAAACTTTGGATCTCTTTTTCACGTTCAATTATCATTTTAACAGCAACAGATTGCACCCGTCCGGCACTTAGCCCTTTTTTCACTTTCTTCCATAGTAAAGGACTAATGTTATAACCAACTAAACGATCAAGAATACGCCTCGCTTGTTGAGCATCTACTAAGTCCATATTAATAGGACGAGGAGTTTTAAATGCATCTTTAATTGCTTGCTTTGTTATTTCATTGAAAACAACTCTGCAATCAGAGTTTTCATCGATATTAAGACTGTGAGCAAGATGCCAAGCAATTGCTTCACCTTCTCTATCGGGGTCAGCCGCGAGATAAATTCTTTTTACTTTTTTGGCAGCTGTTTTTAACTCTTTCAAAACGGGACCTTTTCCACGTATTGTAATGTACTTGGGCTCATAACTTTTTTCTACATCTACTCCCATTTGACTTTTTGGTAAGTCTCTAACATGTCCCATTGAAGCTTTAACAATATATTTTTTCCCTAAATATTTTCCAATGGTCTTTGCTTTGGCGGGAGATTCAACGATTACTAAATAATCGGCCATATAGCAACTCCCTCTCTCGAAGATATAATTAAAATCTTCCCTATTATTAAACAGACATTTGGTATTTGTCAAACAGCAGTTGGTAAATGAGGGAAGAAGAGAGGGGTGAAACATGTCGTTTTTTGTAGATTAATCATTTAACTCTAGCAAAATATCTTCTGCTTGTGTAATTAATTTTGCTCCTTGTTGGATTAGATAATTGGTTCCCTTCGATTGCTTTGAAAAAATAGATCCTGGTACAGCAAACACATCTCTACCTTGCTCTAATGCTTGGTCTGCTGTAATCAAAGACCCACTTTTTTCCTTTGCTTCTATGACAAGCACAGCTTGAGATAAACCGCTAATAATTCGATTACGAGCTGGAAAATGCCACTTTTTTGGAGGAGTATGTGGAGGATATTCTGTAAGGAGTAAATTATTTTGTGACAATTTTAAAAATAGTCCGATATTTTCTTTCGGATAAATATAATTAAACCCTGAACCTAATACAGCAATTGTATGACCCGACGTGTTAATTGTGTTCCAATGAGCTAATGAATCAATTCCTCTCGCCAATCCGCTTACAATTGTCCAACCTTTTTCAGCGATAGGAGGAATTAATTCAGTTACTGTTGCCACACCCACTTTACTTGGTATTCGGGTGCCAATAACAGCTAATCTTCTTTCCTCTAATAGTATTTCTATTCTACCCATCCCATATAAGACAAAAGGAGGATCAAAAATTTGCTTTAACAAATGAGGATAGTCCTTATCTTCTATAGTAATAATGTGAATGTTCTTTTTTTGAAAGTAGTTTAATAGTTGTGGTGGTGTGTATGAGTGGAGATGCTTAAAGAGGGATTCTGCAGTTTGTGGTGAGAGTTGTAACAACACCTTCCATTGATTAATCGAGTAGTCATAGATTGATTTTAATTCATTATCTAAGTTTAAAATCTTACATAATGCGTTTCTACTAAGCTCTCGGCAACTATGAAGATGGATTAAACGTTGTCTAAAGTCATACATTAGAACTCCCCTTTCTTTTTCATTACAAAGAAAGCCCTCAAATTCGAGGACTTTCAATAGGAAATCAATCGTTAGTTTGTTACTTTGTGTGTTATACATTTTTCAAGTAAATCGTTCTCTTTTAAAGCAGCGATAAGAACCTCACCCATAACAGAAGGTGTTTCTGCTACTTTGATTCCGCAACTTTCAAGAGTTTTAACCTTTTCAGTTGCTGTACCCTTACCACCAGAAATAATCGCACCAGCATGGCCCATGCGCTTTCCTGGAGGCGCTGTTTTACCACCAATGAAGCCGACAACAGGTTTAGTCATATTCGCTTTTACCCATTCAGCAGCTTCTTCTTCCGCTGTACCACCAATTTCACCAATCATGATAACAGCATACGTATCTGGATCTTCATTGAATAGGTTTAATACGTCAATGAAGTCTGTGCCGTTAACTGGGTCTCCACCAATACCTACAGCAGATGACTGTCCTATACCATTAGTTGATAATTGATGAACGGCCTCATACGTAAGGGTACCAGAACGTGATACAACACCTACATGACCTTTTTTATGAATGTATCCTGGCATAATACCAATTTTACACTCTTCAGGCGTAATTACTCCTGGGCAGTTTGGTCCGATTAAGCGAGTTTTCTTTCCTTCCATATAACGCTTAACATTAACCATATCCATTACAGGAATTCCTTCTGTAATACAAATAGCTAAATCAAGTTCAGCATCAGTTGCTTCCATAATCGCATCTGCAGCAAATGCAGGTGGTACGTAAATAACGGAAGCATTAGCTCCTGTTGCTTTTACTGCTTGTTCTACTGTATCAAATACCGGAATTCCTTCAACCTCTGTACCACCTTTACCAGGTGTTACACCACCAACGATTTTCGTACCATATTCAACCGCTTGCTTCGTATGGAACAAACCAGTAGCTCCTGTAATACCTTGAACAATTACTTTTGTATCTTTGTTAATTAGGATACTCATTTTCTACGTCCCGCCTTTCTATTTCACTAATGAAACGATTTTTTGTGCGCCGTCAGCCATTGAATCAGCAGCTGTAATATTTAATCCAGAATCTTTAAGGATTTGCTTTCCAAGATCGACATTTGTACCTTCTAGTCGAACAACAAGTGGGATTTCAAGACCAACTTGTTTTGTAGCTTGAATTACACCTTCAGCAATGATGTCACATTTCATAATACCACCAAAGATGTTAACGAAAATTCCTTTAACGTTTTCATCAGAAAGAATAATTTTAAATGCTTCTGTAACTTTTTCAGCCGTCGCACCGCCACCAACGTCAAGGAAGTTAGCCGGATCGCCACTGTAATGTTTAATGATATCCATTGTTGCCATTGCAAGACCGGCACCATTAACCATACATCCGATATTACCATCTAATGAAATATAGCTTAGGTCATATTTAGATGCTTCAATTTCTTTTGCATCTTCTTCTTCAAGGTCACGATAGGCAAGAATATCTTTTTGACGATAAAGGGCATTAGAATCAAAATTAAATTTTGCATCTAGTGCCATTACCTTGCCATCACCTGTAGTAACAAGTGGGTTAATTTCCGCAATTGAACAATCCTTCTCCGCGAAAACTTTATAAAGTCCCATCATGAATTTAACAGCTTGTCCAACTAATTCTTTTGGAATGTTAATGTTGAAAGCAAGACGACGTGCTTGGAAGCCTTGAAGGCCAACAGCCGGATCAATGACTTCTTTAAAAATCTTTTCAGGAGTTGCTTCAGCAACTTCTTCAATTTCAGTACCGCCTTCTTCAGAAGCCATCATGACAACTCTTGAAGTATCACGATCCATTACTAAACCAATGTAATACTCACTTTTAATGTCGCAGCCTTCTTCAACAAGTAAGCGCTTTACCTCTTTACCTTCTGGGCCTGTTTGATGAGTTACTAATGTTTTACCAAGTATCTCATTTGCATATGTACGAACTTCATCCAAACCTTTGGCAACTTTAACACCGCCAGCTTTTCCGCGGCCACCTGCATGGATTTGTGCCTTTACTACACTTACACTAGAACCTAATTCTTTTGCTGCTTCTACTGCTTCGTCAACTGAGAACGCTACTTTCCCGTTAGGAACAGCAACACCATATTTACGAAGGAGCTCTTTTCCTTGATACTCGTGGATATTCATTCTCTCTCCAGCCTCCTATCAATTGCTTGTAATTTCAGACCATCCAGTCCATTTAATCATGAATGGCTGAATCCTTCTTTATTCTAACATTGTTTTCACAAAATAGGGAGGGAAAATTCCCTCCATCTTTCAAATAAATAATAAAGTTCGACATTTGCAACGAATACAAGAATTATTCATTTGACTTTTCATCTTTATCAAAATTACTCACGTTTTTCATCCACTAACTAATTCGACCACAACTTATTCCTTAGGTTTTTCTTCTTTCTCATTTTTCTTACCTTTTTGTCCCAAAAGAAATTTAGCCAAATCGATCTTCGCATCGGATTCTTGTACGGAATGATGAATACCTAATTCATGAGCATACTCTTCATTTTCTTGATTAACTTTTCTATTATGCATCTTTCATTCCTCCCATATCGTCTGGATTACATGGCCTGCATTATTAAGTTTGTCCAAAAAAATAAAAACTAAAAAGGAGAATGAAAAAGTTAATAACCACTTTTCGTCCTCCCCTTAAAACAGACTCCCATAATTAAGTATGTGCCTGATTTAACACAATCCTTTTTTACTTAGCCTTTTGGTCAATCCGATATATAAAAGCAAAAACTTCTGCTACTACTTCATATAACTCTGGTGGAATGGATTGATTTACTTCGAGCTGACTAAGCATTTGAATTAGCGAAGGATCTTCTTGAATAGGAATATGATGCTCCTTAGCCAATGAGATGATTTCGTCTGCCATTATTCCTTGACCTTTTCCAATCACTTTAGGTGACTCGTCTTTATCGGCCTGATAACGAAGTGCAATTGCCTTTTTGCTATCTAGATTTGTTTTCATATTCTTATGTCTACTCCTTGATAACTGTTTCTTGGTTGATAGACTGAAGCAGGCCTTTTTTCTTGTTGTTCACTAATTTTTTTCCAAATAATTGATGATAGCTGATAATCCTGCTTAGCAAGAGCTCGCTTCAAAGAAGGTGAAAGCAGGTCAATTAAAGCATGTGGTTTATCTTCCTCGTTGTAAACCGTTACAGTAACAACTCGGTTTTGAATTTGTAAATCGATAACAGTTTCTTGTAAACGCTCCAAGGTTAGGTAAAACAGAACACGACAAAATGTAGGATCAAGCTCTCCTTCCTCATTCTTTTTTCCTTGCCATTGCATCGTTAGCTCTGTTTGATATGAACCTAAAGCAATAGGTAACTGAAAGAGCATGTGATGAAAAGGTCCAGTTTGTTCCTGTAAAAGCAGCTGTTGTCCTGTTATACGAAGTAAAGTTTGATTGACCTGATCTTTAATAGTCTGAGGCAAATCTTGTTGTTGTAGCGACAAAAGCAATCCTTTTAACCGTTCAGAATGAATTGATTCACGTTCGCCATCCCCTTGCAGAAAACGTGTAACATCATGTTCATATTGTAGTCCTAGCATTGATAAAATTGATTTTAGGTGTGACCCTGCCGTTTTTTCACTGCTGGAAAAACTAGTCGCTGACTCTAAAACCTGCTGTAGGATAGCCCTTTCTTCTTTTCCTAAAGTATTAGTTGGTAATTGAAGCCATTTAGTTTGTACTTCTTCAGCTGACGCAGGAGTTTTAAGTAAGGTTAGGAGCTGATCTAACTTATGCATTCCTTCTTTCCCCGCAGGTATTTGGAGTTTGGCCACCAGAGACTGCATTTCTAGAGTTCCGTTATTAGAGAATCCTGGCCATAGTCGGTCAACTACTTGTTGATTGCCTTGGTTTAATAAGGCTTGTCTCATATGCTCGTGTAATTGTTGAGTAGAAGTTCCCCCTTGGATAATCCCCAATCGAACTAAAAGCTGCATGGCACCAGGCTCGTTATTCATTACAAGAGAGAGTAACTGGGCAATCGGTGAGTTGGCAGTTTGAAAAAAGCCAGGTTTCAGCATTGTTCCAATCAGTTCTTTTACATCTTGGGCTGTTCCTAAATGAACATTCTCTAATGAGGTTTCGAGTTGAATCAACTGCATTGTTAAGGATGGTTGATTTGCCATCGATTGGTAAGCCAAGAACGACTCTTTAGTAATTGGCAATTGCTTTTGCGACATTTTTGCAATAGACTGATAGCCTTCCTCATTTAATTGATTTAGCTCTGTAAGCACTTGAAATCCATTGAGTAATGCCTCTTTTGAAAATGGTGTTTTAAGAGCCGTCAGCTGACTGACAAAGCTCTCCATAGCTTTAGAAGGAGACAACCCTAGTTGCTGTAGCAATTTTTCGGTTGCCGTATTAGCAGAAGCACCTTCACGTCTCATATTGTTGTCATCTAGAACTTTTAGACGTGGGAGTCCAGTTGCATCCTTCACTTCAAACCAATAGCGCTGCCCTACTGTAAGCGCCGCTTCTAAACGAGCCGTTAACTGCATTCCAGTTGCTGATAATGCTGCAACATTATTCGGAAATATTTTTGTGATTCTCCCTTGGAATAACTGTCCAGCTGATAATGAAAGAGTCCTCGCTTGCTTTACAGAATGAACAGATGTCGATTGATTTTGTACGTGAATCATGGACTCCCCCCTACTTATTCAAATCTTTAATTGGACGGAAACTTTTACGATGTTCTTTCGTAATACCTAATTTAGCGACGGCCTCCAAATGCTCTTTAGTACCATATCCGACGTGTTGCTTAAAACCATAACCAGGGAACTCTTGATCCCTATCTGCCATATATTGATCTCTAGCCACTTTAGCCAATACTGAACTAGCAGCAATCGTCAGACTTTTTTGGTCACCTTTAATAAGCGAGGTTTGTGGTAATGGTAAGTCTAGACTCATTGCATCAATCAGTAAATGGTCAGCTGCAACGTCAAGTTCTTGAACGGCCCTTTTCATTGCTAGTTTAGTAGATTCATAAATGTTTATTTCATCAATCTCCACAGCATGGACCATTTGAATTGAAAAGGCAACCGCTTGCTCCTTAATAACCTCAGCGAAAACTTCTCTTTTTTCTTTTGAAAGCTTCTTTGAATCCGTTAAACCCAATAATTTAAAGTTTTCAGGTAAAATAACGGCCGCAGCGACGACAGGACCTGCAAGTGGACCTCTTCCAACTTCATCAATTCCAGCTATACATGTATACCCTTGATGTCTTATGTCTATTTCATATTGTGTCATTTCTTCATGCATCTCTTTTAATGTATTGATTTTTAACTGAATAGCTTCATAACGCTTCAACAGTTTTTGAACGCCTATTCTTTTATCACTTTGCAACGAAACAAATAAAGTTTCATCTAATTCTTTCGTATGTAAAATTTTTTCTTCTAATTCTTTGATCGAGAGGCTCATAAAATCATCTCCTTAAGTATATCGGCTATTTTTCTGCTTGTATAAGCAGTAATTTTTAAAAATGAGATGCTATGGCAAGCGCCATTTAATGCTACAAGTAGTAAATATGACTGGGTAAGTCTTTTTACTCTTGATTGTCATTGAACCGACCACGTGTTAAAAGGTCGTTTATACCATTAACAAAGAAAAAAACCGCTGAAAAGCCCACGGGCTCTTTCACCGGCTTATTCATTTGGGCGTTCTAATGATATTCGTCCAAGCATACCTGATCGCATCTCTCGTAAAATAATTTCTGCAGCTTTATCATAATCCACATAGCCGCCACCAAGAAGACAACCACGCTTCTTACCAATTTCATCAAAAAGGGCAAGTCCATCTTCAGGAACACTTTCTAACTTATATCGTTCTTGAATCAGACTTGGGTAGAAGTCTTTCAAATAATTCAATAAAAATAATGCAATATCTTGAAAATCAAGAAGTTCATCTTTAATGGCACCAGTAGCAGCTAATCGATACCCAATAATTTGATCCTCAAACTTCGGCCACAAGATTCCAGGAGTATCAAGGAGTTCTAATTCAGTTCCTACTTTAATCCATTGTTGTCTTTTTGTTACACCTGGACGATCTCCAACCTGAGCTGTACGTTTTGATGCTAACCGATTAATCAATGTTGACTTACCAACATTAGGAATTCCTAAAATCATTGCACGAATGGCTCTTGGCTTCATTCCTCTAGAAACCATTTTTTCAATTATTGGTTTTGCTAATTGCTTACAAGCATTTGGAATTTTTTCTGTTCCTTTGCCGTTTTGGGCATTAATAGAGAGCACAGTTGCCCCCTTAGCTTCAAAATATGATTTCCAACTAGCTGTTACAGTTGGATCAGCTAAATCAGCTTTATTAAGTAGAATTAATCTAGGCTTATGCGAGACTAATTCATCTATCATTGGATTACGTGAGGCTAGCGGGATTCGCGCATCAAGAAGTTCAATTACAACATCAATAAACTTGAGCTTTTCTGTGACTTCTCGTCGCGCCTTCGCCATATGGCCAGGAAACCATTGAATTGTCAAAACCTTCCACCTTCCTATTTTGCAATACGAATATTTGAGACAGGCCAGAATACGACATTAGCTTTCCCAATTACTTCATCAATATCAATCGTACCAATATCTCGACTATCTTTGCTTCTCCCACGGTTATCACCCATTACGAATAATTCACCTTCAGGGACTGTTACTTCTTGAAAATCTCTCGTTAACAGGTCTCCATTATAGGCCTGCTTTAACTCATCTAAATAAGGCTCAGGTAGAGCTTCCCCGTTTACATATAGAACATCATCACGATACTCAATTTCATCACCAGGTAAGCCTATAATACGTTTAATATAATCTTTGCCAGCCGGCGCGTGAAAAACAATAATATCAAACCGATCCGGTTCACCGAATGTATAGCTAATTTTGTTGACAATCATCCTATCATTATGTTCAAGTGTTGGCATCATTGACTCTCCATCAACAATTACTGGAGCAAACAAAAAATGACGGATAACAAATGCAAGGACAAGTGCTATAACGACCGCTTTCAGCCACTCCCACGACTCTTTCTTCCCCTTACTCATGCTAGCGCCCTCCATCTATGTAATAATCACAAGGATTAGTTTATCATACTCTCTATAAAAGCTCATCATTTTCTATCTAACCTGAAGAAAAAAGAGCTTAGTCTCCTAAGCTCTTTTCTTTGCTCTTTATCGAATTTCTTTAATACGAGCTTTTTTACCACGTAGGCTACGTAGGTAGTAAAGTTTAGCACGACGTACTTTACCGCGACGCTTCACTTCGATCTTAGCGATCTTAGGTGAATGTAATGGGAATGTACGCTCAACTCCTACACCGTACGAAATCTTACGCGCTGTGAAAGTCTCGCTAATACCAGTACCACGACGCTTGATAACAACGCCTTCGAATAACTGAATACGCTCACGAGTTCCCTCAACAACTTTAACGTGGATAACTAAAGTGTCACCAGGACGAAACGCTGGAAGATCACTACGTAGTTGCTCACTAGTAATTTCACGGATAATGTTGTTCATATAATTCCACTCCTTCCATACAGATGCTCATGTCAGCTTAAACTACAGCGGAACATCGTAATAACAGGCCATAAGCCACAAAATCTATAATAGCATATTCTAGCAGTGATAACAAGGAGTTTCTACAAAAAGGTCGCACTTTACCTTTTTGTAGAAACTCCGATGCAATGAGCGCAGCCGATGCCTTCTTTTAAGGCTGTTCTGAGCGCTCTTTTCAGAACAGCCGCGCATCGTGCGGAGCCATTGCAGACTCCATCTATCACGCTCTCTATAATTGAGTCGCACTTCACCTTTTTATAGAAACTCCGATGCAAACTCAACATACCCGCTCATCTCAAATCTAATAATTGCACAAAACTCCATGATCATTGCACGAAAAACTGATTAATTGCACGGGTTAAAAAATTATTGCACCAAATCTATCTACTTTTGCACAAGTTAAGCACATGAACGTATTTCGTCGATCACTATCAGACTAAACCATCACTACTCTTCTTTTCTAAAGTCCGCAATCCATAGTTGTTCTTTTTCACTTAATTTTTTTTCTTTAAGTAAATCAGGGCGTCGTTCCCATGTACGCTTAAGAGATTCTCGCTGTCTCCACTCATCTATATTTGCATGATGACCCGATAATAGTATATTTGGTACGCTCATACCACGAAACTCAACAGGTCTTGTATAGTGAGGGTGCTCTAATAAACCATTTGAATAAGAATCAGTAACTGCAGATTCTTCATTTCCTAGTACTCCAGGTAGTAACCGAGTCACACTATCTGCAATAACCATCGCACCGAGTTCTCCTCCCGTTAATACATAATCACCAAGAGACACTTCATCGGTTACTAGATATTGCCTCACACGTTCGTCATAGCCTTCGTAATGACCGCAAAGTAAAATCAGATGCTCCTCCATCGCAAATTCTTCTGCTTTTTTTTGCGTGTACCTTTCCCCTTGGGGACAAAGCATAACAATGCGTGGTTTATTACTACTCTTTTGCTGCAAATCTTCAACAGCATCGAAAATCGGCTGGGCCCGCAACACCATCCCAGCCCCACCACCGTATGGATAGTCATCCACTTTTTTATGCTTATTGTCTGCGTACTGGCGAAAATCGGTAACTTCAAATGTGACATGTCCTGCTTCCTTAGCGTGCTTTAAAATGGAAGAACCAAAAACACCAGTGAACATTTCAGGAAAAAGTGACAAGACATCAATTCTCATTCAGTCAATCAACCCTTCCATAACATGGATACGTATCATTTTTTCTTCTATATTAATTTCCTTTACAACATCCTCAATATAAGGAATTAAAATATCTTTTCCTGCTCCCGAACGTTGAATGACCCAAACATCATTTGCACCTGTCTCTATGATTTCTTTAATTTTCCCTAATTCCTCGTCGGATTCCGTTATCACTTTACAACCAATAATTTCATGATAGTAAAATTCGCCTTCTTCTAATTCTTCTAGTTGTATCTCTGAAACATAGAGAGTTGCTCCTTTAAAGCGCTCCACTTCATTTATCGAATGGTAATTTTCAAATTGAAGTAAGTCAAAGTTTTTATGTCGACGGTGATGACGAACACCCACAAGAACCTCTTCTTTTGCTCCTTCATGTTTAATCATTAATTCGGTGCCAATTGCATAGCGCTCTTCTGCAAAATCTGTTGAAGATATAACTCGAATTTCTCCTCTTACCCCGTGTGTATTAACAATTTTTCCAACTTTAAACCATTCTGTCATCATTATTCCTACTTTCTCGTATTTCTATTATGATTCCATCTTTTATAATAATTTCCGCTGCTTGGTTAATGTTAGGCCAAGAGTCACCAATGTCTACATCAATGATGCTATCGACTTTTCCTTCTTGAATTTCGATTCCCATTTCAAGTTTTTGCATTTGATCTATTTGAAACGAGATGTTTTTTAATTTTTCCTCACGAGATTGAATGTCTTTATTATATCTAACATGTACCTTTTCTTGGTCACATTCATTAGCATTACGCAGTGCTTTATGTAATTGAAAGGTTAATTGTTCAATCTCACGTTTAGTTTGAATCCAGTCTTCTTTAAAGTCCTGAATGATTTGAGATTTCTTCTTTTCGGTTACAATGTGTTTTACGATAACAGGTCGTATTAGCCTCATCATTCACCTCATCCATTATTACTAGGTTGTTCAAAGATAAAACGTCTTAGACATACATTTAAAGAGGATGCAACGGCCCCACTAGTCGTCCTTTCAAGAAAAATCATTTGATTTTTTAAAATGCAGCAGCTTCTCTCATTGCTTCTAGGTTGTTCAAAAGAAGGGAAACAACTCTTTTGAACAACCTAGAAAATACAAAAAGGGAGAGGTTATCCCTCACCCTTTTCTGGCGTTACTAATCCACGATGTCTAATCGAACTCGCTGCGATGGCGATGCGGCATATAAAACCGAACGAATTGCTTTTGCGGTTCGACCTTGTTTCCCTATGACCTTACCCATATCATCAGGATGGACAGTTAATCGTAGGTTAAGGGTTTTTCCCTCTTCTACTTCTTCAACTTGAACGTAGTCTATGTGGTCAACAAGAGCCTTAACAATGTGTTCAACTAACGCTTTCATTTGCAATTCTCCTTTTAAAATCGACTTAATAAAAAGAGAGGGCGATGGCTCCACACGCTGCACGTTTAATCGAAGAAAACCACTCCGATTAAACTTAAAACATTGCAGCGGCTCCGCTCATCGCTTCGATTTATTTCAAAAAAGCAAAACCGGCTTTTTTGAAATAAATCTCTTACTTTTGGTTCTTTGCGTTGTGAAGCTTTTCCATTAAGCCTTGTTTAGAGAAAAGGTTACGAACTGTATCAGAAGGCTTAGCACCTTTTAACATCCAGTCAAGAGCTTTTTCTTCAGCAATATCAACCTTAGCTGGTTGAGTTAATGGGTTGTACGTTCCGATCTCTTCGATGAAACGACCATCACGCGGTGCGCGTGAATCTGCTACTACTACACGATAAAATGGGGCTTTATTAGAACCCATACGCTTTAAACGAATTTTTACTGCCATTCGTGGGACACCTCCAAAAATATTTACACAATAGTTTATAATATCATCAATTTTTCTAATTATCAACTAGAAAAAGCGACTTCTCAATTAAAATGGAAGCTTAAAGCCTCCAAGACCTTTGCCTCTTTTCTTACCTTTACCTGAGGTCATACCAGTCATTTGTTTCATCATCTTTTTCATATCCTCAAATTGCTTTAAGAGTCGGTTCACATCTTGAATCGTTGTTCCACTTCCCTTAGCAATTCGACGACGTCTGCTTGCATTCATCAGACTAGGATCTTGCTTTTCCTTCTTCGTCATTGAACGAACAATTGCTTCAACTTTACCAATTTGCTTATCATCGACTTTCAAGTCTTTCAAGCCTTTTGCTTTGTTCATTCCTGGCATCATTCCAAGCAATTCGTCTAACGGTCCCATACTACGGACTTGATCGAGCTGTTCTAAGAAATCATCAAACGTAAAATCCATCGTTCGCATTTTTTTCTCAAGTTCACGAGCTTTATCTTCATCTACATTAGATTGAGCTTTTTCAATTAACGAAAGCACATCTCCCATACCAAGTATTCTAGATGCCATTCGGTCTGGGTGAAATGGTTCGAGTTGGTCGATTTTTTCTCCCATACCCGCAAATTTAATCGGTGTATTTGTGACAGCCTTTACTGATATAGCTGCACCACCACGTGTATCACCATCGAGCTTCGTTAGAACTACACCTGTTATATCGAGTTGTTCATTAAAACTTTCGGCAACATTAACAGCATCTTGACCAGTCATTGCATCAACAACAAGTAAAATCTCATCAGGTTTAGCGATTTCCTTTACTTCTTGTAATTCCCCCATTAAGGTTTCATCAATATGCAAACGACCTGCTGTATCAATTAAAACATAATCATGATGATCTTCTTTCGCCTTTGCAATTGCTTGTTTAGCAATTTCTACCGGACTAACTTGATCGCCAAGTGAGAATACAGGCATGCTTAGTTGCTTACCAAGTGTTTCTAACTGTTTGATCGCCGCAGGACGATAAATATCAGCAGCTACTAAAAGGGGCTGACGATTATGTTTCTTTCTTAAGTGGTTGGCAAGCTTTGCCGTTGTAGTTGTTTTACCTGCCCCCTGCAACCCTACCATCATAACAACCGTAGGTGCTTTTGGCGCAACAGCAATTTTACTTTGCTCCCCACCCATTAAAGCCGTTAATTCTTCATTAACTACTTTAATCACTTGTTGTCCAGGCGTTAAGCTTTTCATCACTTCTTGCCCAAGTGCTTTTTCTTTCACACTTGCAATAAATTGTTTGACAACTTTAAAGTTAACATCCGCTTCAAGCAATGCAAGTCGAACTTCGCGCATCATATCTTTGACGTCTTGTTCGCTCACTTTTCCTTTACCGCGAATTTTTGTTAATGTACCTTGTAGTCGTTCCGCCAAACCTTCAAAAGCCATGTTGTCGCCTCCTAGTCCAATTTCTCAAGAGAGTCAATCAGTGACATGATCTCCTCAGGAGTCGCGTTAATTTCCATTGCTAATTTCATTTGAGCAACAAGTTCTGTGCGTTTCTCGAATTTAGAGAAAAGCTTTAACTTGTCTTCGTAGTCTTCTAGCATCGCTTCTGTACGCTTGATGTTATCATAGACTGCTTGGCGACTAATTTCAAATTCTTCAGCAATTTCACCTAACGAGAAATCATCAAGATAGTATAATGACATATACTTATGCTGCTTCTGTGTTAGCAAGGATTGATAGAAATCGAACAAATAATTCATCCTAAGTGTCTTATCTAACACACAACCAACTCCTTGTTAAGTGATTTCCCTTTACGAGATATCATGTTACAACATCAACAGATAAGTGTCAAGTTTTTTTCTTAACATCGTTTTTAATTATTGTTCTTCCGTTTCTGCCTCAACAAGTTCACGGAATAGCCCGTACACAAATTGTTCTGAATTAAACACTTGTAGGTCATCCACTTTCTCTCCAAGACCTACAAATTTAACCGGTATATCAAGTTCATGGCGAATAGCAAGGACGATACCACCTTTAGCAGTCCCATCAAGCTTCGTTAACACAATTCCTGTTACATCTGTTGTTTGTCCAAAAGTTTTTGCTTGTGACATCGCATTTTGGCCTGTTGTTGCATCAAGAACCAACAGAACCTCATGCGGGGCACCTGGAACTTCACGTTCAATTATTCGCTTAACCTTCTCAAGCTCATTCATTAAATTGACCTTGTTTTGAAGTCGACCCGCTGTATCACATAACAACACATCAATATTTCGTGATTTAGCTGCTTGGAGAGCATCATACATAACTGCAGCCGGGTCTGAACCCGCTTGTTGTTTAATGACTTCAACGCCAACGCGCTCCCCCCAAACTTCCAACTGCTCAATCGCACCCGCCCGAAACGTGTCACCAGCAGCCATCATGACTGATTTCCCTTGTTCTTTTAAGTGATGGGCAAGCTTTCCTACCGAAGTTGTTTTCCCTACTCCATTTACACCAACAACGAGAATAACCGTCATACCATTTTCTTGAATAGCAAGAGCTGCATCATCTCCTTCTTTTTCTAGTAACTCGGACAATTTCTCTGAAATAACGGGTTGGATTTCTTCGGTGTCTTTTATATTTCTTAAGCGAACTTCATCTTTTAATTGATCAATTAGTTCCATAACAGTTGTAACACCAACATCGGAACTAATTAACAACTCTTCTAGTTCTTCAAAGAAATCCTCATCGACTTTACGATACTTATAAACAAGTTCATTCATCTTCCCGACAAATGAATCACGTGTTTTTTCCAATCCTTCTTTAAACTTATCTGATACTTCTGTTGTTTGGCTTGTAATTTTTTCTTTTAGTTTCTTAAAAAAACTCATATAATCACCTAACTTTCTAAAAATTATCGTAATGATTTCGCAGGTGGCATGCCTGTTCCTAGAAAACACTAAGAGGATACTTAAAATGTAAGACATCTGAAGGCCAAAAACGGCTACGTCATTTCTTTGACATTGTGCAAATCAACCTTTTTGCACAATGTCTAATAATTCTTTTGTTTCTTCTAATTTGACAGACACGAGCCTAGAAACCCCTGATTCTTGCATCGTGATACCATAGAGAACATCCGCTTCTTCCATTGTTCCTTTTCGGTGCGTAATAACAATAAATTGAGTGGCCTCACTGAAATCCTTTAAAAAATGAGCAAAGCGACTAACATTGGCTTCATCAAGGGCCGCTTCTACTTCATCAAGGATACAAAACGGAACGGGCCTTACTTTTAAAATAGCAAAAAGTAAAGCAATTGCGGTCAGTGAGCGTTCTCCACCAGAAAGTAAAGCAAGGTTTTGCATTTTCTTCCCTGGAGGCCTAGCAATAATTTCGACACCTGTTAACAGGAGGTTTTCGGGATCTGTTAAGACAAGGTCTGCCTGACCACCACCAAACAAGTCACTAAATACTGTTTGAAAATGGGATCTTATTTGCATATAAGATTCATAAAAACGCTTTGTCATTTCCTCATCCATTTCGGAGATAACAGCGTGTAGTGTTAATTGGGCTGCTTGAAGATCTGTTTGCTGTTCATGAAGAAAATCAAATCTTTCTTTTACTCGTTCAAATTCTTCTATTGCGCCAATATTCACTGTCCCTAATTCCTCAATCGCTAATTTAATTAATTTCACCTTTGTTCTTGCCTCTTCAGGATTCATTGCTAACTTATGATTTTCTTTTGCTGCTTGAAAAGAAAGTTCATATTCCTCCCGCAAATGAGTAAGACGGTTATCTAAATCGACATCCATTCGATTTACCTTCACCTCAATTTTACGGCACTCTTCAGCTAAATACTGGTGATCTGCTTGTTGCTCTTTTAACTTTCGTTCAAGTTCTGCATAAGAATGATCGACATTTTCTCGTTCCTTCTTCATGTTCGCGATTTGCTCAGCTAGCTCATCCTTCTTTTGTCTTGCCAACTTAATTCGTTCATCTAAACTACTTTCTCCATTTGAGCGGTCAGACATTTCCCCAATGAGCAAGCCAAAATGATCTTTTAGTTCACTCAATTCTTCTTCGATTTGCTGTTTCGTTAGTGACAATCTTTTGGCTTGTCCTTCAACTGCTAGGAAACGTTCTTTAGCAGCGGCTAGATCTATTTTATCACTCATTAACTCTTCTTGAAGATGGTCACGTGATTTACGTTGTTCCATCCGCTGTTCTTCAAGAAGCTTTACTCGATGATCAAGATCATTGATTACTTTAGTAGCAATACTATATCTTTCTTCTAACTGAACCAACCGTTCTTGGATTCGCTTAATTTCATTGGCAAATCCTTGCTTATCCCGATCAAACCTTGAGAATTGATCCTGAGATCTTTCTACCTCTCGTTCAAGATCACGCACCTTCTCTTTTGCCTCTTGGACCATTAAACGAATCTGCTCGCCTTTTAATCTAAGCTCTTCTAGGAGTTGCTCTTTTTCAGCTTGCTGCTGTTTTGATTGCTTGACCTCTTCTTCAAGTTGTTTAGTTACAATTAAAAGTTTTGCAAGCTTTTCCTTTAAATCATCAAGTTCACGTTTACGCCCAAGTAACGGGGTTTGTTTTTGCTTAACAGATCCTCCTGTCATCGATCCTCCAGGATTCACAACGTCTCCCTCAAGCGTCACAATGCGATAACGATGTCCTGATATTTTAGCTAGTTCATTTGCTCCTTGAAGTGTATTGGCCACAACCACATTCCCCAGTAAATTGGAGATCACATTTTCATACTTTTTTTCAAAAGAAAGCAGAGATGCTCCAATTCCAACAAACGCTGAATGATTTTTTAGCTGTTCAAGCTGAAAATCAGGAATGACTTTTGGCTTCATCACAGGTAATGGCAGGAATGTTGCTCGTCCAATTCGATTTTGCTTTAAAAATTGAATCGCTTTTCTGGCGTCCGATTCAGTTTCCATCACAATATGCTGAGAAGCACCACCTAAGGCGATTTCAAGTGCCGTTTCATAATCTTTAGGAACTTGAATTAATTCAGCAACAGCACCTTGAACTCCCGTCAGGTTCCCTTCCCGTGCTTTTAAAATCTCTTTTACACCATGAAAGAAGCCCGAAAAGTCGGCCTGCATTTCTTCTAAAACATCTGCTCTTGACTGCAAGCGTTGCGTTAGTTGATACGTTTCATATAGCTTTGATTCTTTTTTATGATAACGTTCTTTAAACTGCTCAAACTGTCTAGTATGCGTCCGGAACTTCTCTCCCAGTTCTGCGAGTGTCGTTTCGTGTTTCACCACTTCTTCTTGAGCCTCTTCTAATTCTTTTGATAGCTCCTGGCGGTTCCCTAGTAAATCTTTATTTTCTGTTAGCAGGCGCCCTTGCTTCCTTTGTTGTTGTCGCAATTGCTCTTCAAGATAACGCCTTTCATTCCTTATACTTGCTTGTTCATTTAGCCCTTCAATATAATCAGCTTTTAGCTGGTCAATTTCTTCCTCTACATCCGTTTCTGTTCTCTCAACGATTTGCTGTTTATTAGAAACAGCTTCTTTAAGTTCTTTTAGTCTTTCCTTCGCTAAATTAAAATCAGCATGTCCCACTTGCCATTCTTGTTGAATTTTTTCTAGTTGAGTCGTCTTATCACGTATCGAACGTTCTAGCTGATCTTTATTTTGTGTCGCATTTTTTTTACGTTCTTTTAAAACTTCCCGTTTGCCTTCTCTTTTCTCTAAGTCCTCACTCGCGTGTAGTAATTCTTCCTGTAATTTTGTGAACTGATTAGATAGTTGATTTGTTTTATCTCGTAATGACACTCTATCGGCTTCCATTTCTTCAAGAGCTTTTTGCCTATCTTGATAAGACCCCATTAGCGATTGAAGTTTTTCTTTTTGCGTTGTCCATGTTCCATGGAGCTCGTCAATTTCATAAACAAGTAAAGCAATGTCGACTTCTTTCAATTCTTCACGCTTATGTAGATAGTCTTTTGCTATTGAAGCTTGAATTTCAAGAGGTTCGACTTGCCCTTCCAATTCATGTAAAATATCTTCAACCCGATTTATATTATCTTGGGTTTCTGAAAGCCGCTTTTCTGCTTGGACTTTTCTGTTTTTGTATTTTAAGACCCCTGCTGCTTCTTCAAAAATGACTCGACGATCCTCAGCTTTATTGCTTAGGATCTCTTCTACTTTCCCTTGTCCAATAATCGAATATGCTTCTCTTCCTAGGCCGGAATCCAAAAATAAATCGACAATGTCCTTTAAGCGACAGGTTTGTTTATTAATCATATACTCGCTCTCTCCTGAACGATATACCCTTCGCGTTACGCTAACCTCACTATAGTCAATGGCGAGATGCTGATCCTCATTATCCAAGATCAAACTAACTTCCGCGTAATTTAACGCTTTTCTACTATCACTACCGGCAAAGATAATATCTTCCATCTTTGCACCTCGCAATGATTTGGCTGACTGTTCTCCTAATACCCAGCGAATACTATCTGAAATATTACTTTTTCCACTTCCGTTTGGCCCAACAACTGCTGTAACACCAGGAACAAAATCAATATTAATTTGTTCAGCAAATGATTTGAACCCCACGACTTCAAGTCGCTTGAGGAACATATTCCTTCCCCCTATCATTATTACCAACTAAATTATTTTACCATAAGACCTTTCTTAATTACAGGTAGTGAGGACAAATGGACCACACTATGATACGATGAATGTATCTAGATATTTAGGAGTGAAACTCATGAATCTTGAAGCCAATACTCGCGACAATATTGAATACATGCTTGAAGCAATCAAATCTAAGTTACAAATCGTTAATGCAGCTGCTCTTAATGCCAAAAGCTTCGATACCGATCAATATGAAGATTTGCGTGATATCTATCAAATGATTGAACGTAAGTCATCGTTTTCAGTAAGTGAATTAGACGCAATTGTAACTGAATTAGGTAAACTACGTAAATAGTCGCATTTAAAGTGACTATATAAAAAAATGTCCTCTCTAATCTTCGGAGAGGACATTTCTTTATTTTAATTTATCTTGATCACTTAATTTCATTAAGGCTTGTTGTGCAGCATGTTGTTCGGCTTCTTTTTTAGATCTTCCAGTACCAATACCAAGTGCAGACTCATTAAGTTGGACTTCAGAAACGAACTCACGGTTATGAGCAGGCCCTCGTTCTTGCACAATGATATATTGTATTTGTCCAAGGTTATCACGTTGAATAAACTCTTGAAGCTGACTTTTGAAATCCATCATATGAGAAAAAGCACCTTCGTTAATTTTAGGATAGATCGTATCAGTTAGAAATTGAAACACCGCATCAAGTCCTTGATCGAGGTATAGAGCTCCGATAAATGCCTCAAATACGTCCGCTAGCAAAGCAGGTCTAGCACGGCCGCCCGTCATCTCTTCCCCTTTTCCAAGTAAAACAATGTTTCCAAAACTCAATTCCTCAGCAAATAGAGCTAATGAAGGCTCACAAACAATCGATGCACGAAGTTTTGTCATATCCCCTTCACTCATTGCCTTAAATTTTTTGAATAAGAATTGAGATACAGCTAACTCAAGGACAGCATCACCTAAAAATTCTAATCGCTCATTATCTTGAAACGAATAAATTCGGTGCTCATTCACATATGATGAATGGGTGAAAGCTTGGATTAAGAGCTTTCTATTTTCAAAAGTCAACTTCGTTTGTTCCATCAACTCGTCAAATCTTCTTTTTTGTTCTTCTGTAAGGATCATTTTTCTGTTTCCCCGTCTTCGATCATTTCCTTGATGGGGTCTCGATTTACGTTGGTATTTCGAAGATTGTGGCATAGTATCCTCCAACATCATAAATTAGCAACCACTGTGTTAAGGTGATGAAAAAGTAGTTTTAATACAAACCTTGCCAACAAACCCTTAAGTACAATGTGTAGTGTGTTCCCATTAAGTTTTAAAAGCAAGCCCCACATGGAGTAACCACATGGGACTTTTCGTACCTTACTGACGGCTGTTTATGTAATCAACTACATCAGCTACAGTTGAAATTTTTTCTGCTTCTTCATCAGAAATCTCAAGATCAAACTCATCTTCAAGTTCCATTACAAGTTCAACCACATCTAATGAATCTGCGCCTAAATCATCTTTAAAAGAAGCTTCTGGTTTCACTTCAGCCTCTTCAACACCAAGACGATCAACGACGATTTTTGTAACACGTGAAATTGTATCTGCCATGTCATTCACCCCCTCTCAAGAATAAACTTTAAGCTCATTCTTAGTAAATAATTGGACGAAGGCTAGGAAAAGTTTACCGATGAATAACCCCTTCTGTCAAGCAATCATTTTATTTGCATGATTTTTATGGCATCACCATACCACCATCTACATGAAGTGTTTGACCAGTCATGTAATCAGCATCTGAACTAGCTAAAAAACGAATGACGCGAGCAATGTTCTCAGGTTTTCCTAGCGAAGCTAACGGAATTTGTCCTAACAGGTGCGCCTTCATATCATCTCCAAGTTCATCAGTCATATCAGTTTCAATAAAACCTGGTGCAACTGCGTTCACATGAATGTTTCGATTAGCAAGCTCCCTCGCCATTGACTTTGTCAAGCCAATTACCCCTGCTTTTGCAGCAACGTAATTGGCTTGACCTGCATTTCCTAACACTCCAACAACTGAGGCAACATTAATAATACGACCGTAACGTTGTTTCATCATCTGACGCGTAACGGCTTTCCCGCAATTAAACACGCCTTTTAAATTCGTGTCGATAACCGCATCCCACTCATCTTCTTTCATTCTCATAATCAAATTGTCTCTCGTAATCCCTGCATTATTAACGAGAATATCAACTCGTCCAAACGCTTCGATGGTTTCTTTTACCATTGCTTGTACTTGTTCGCTATTGGCTACATCTGCTTGGATAGCAAGACCATCTACACCCAATGCCTTGATTTCAGCAACAACCTGTTCAGCTCTTTCTTGGCTTCCTGCGTAGTTTACTACGACATGAGCCCCATTACGTGCAAACTCAATCGCAGTTGCTCTTCCGATCCCACGTGATGCACCTGTGACAATGGCTACTTTTCCTTGCAACATTATTCAGTCACTCCTTCTACTAATTCTTTAACTTTTAGAACCCCTTCACGGTTGCTTACAGCAACTGCTTGTACCCGTCTTTCTACCTTGCGCACAAGTCCGGTTAGTACATTACCTGAGCCGACTTCTACAAAGGTATCTACTCCTAACGCAAGTAGCTCTCTAATCGTATCCTCCCATAGAACAGGTGAATAAACTTGTTCTAATAGATTAGAACGAATGACTGACGCGTCTTGCACTGCTTCTGCCGAGACATTAGCAATAACGGGTATTGTTGCACCTTTGATCGTTAATTGATCTAGTACCTTATCTAACTTATCTGCAGCAGGTTTCATTAAACTAGAATGAAAAGGTCCACTAACTTGTAATGGAATTACTCTTTTAGCCCCTGCCTCCTTTGCTTTTTCGCTTGCTAACTCGACACCTTTAGCAGAGCCAGAAATCACAATTTGACCTGGACAATTTAAATTAGCTAGTTCAGCGATTTCATTAGAATGACTAACATTTGAACATACATCTTCAAGAGTCGCTCTTTCTAGACCAAGAACAGCGGCCATTGCGCCTTCCCCAAACGGAACAGCTTCTTCCATAAACAATCCTCGATTTCTAACAGCAAATACTGCGTCCTCAAATGACATCGCTTCTGCTGCAACAAGTGCGCTGTATTCACCTAAACTATGACCTGCAACATAATCAGGTTGAATTCCCTCTGCTTTAAGAAGCTCTAAGACCGCTGTACTCATTGTCACTAAAGCTGGTTGTGTATGTTCTGTACGTTTTAACGTTTCTTCAGGACCTTGAAGCATTATTGAAGACAAGGAATACTTAAGTGTTTGATCTGCTCGATCAAAAATCGCTTTACATGCTTGTTCTTGTTCCACTAAATCCTGACCCATTCCAACCGTCTGAGATCCTTGGCCTGGAAACAGAAATGCAATTTTCCCCATATAAATCCTCCTCTATTCTTTTTCTTCCGTTTTAGCTACTTCATTTTTAATAATCGTAACAACCTGCTGTTCCACCATGTCACGAGTCTGACGGATTGCATGGAAAATCGCAGTTGAATCAGAAGAGCCATGTGCTTTTATGACTGGCGCTTTTAAGCCAAATAATCCTGCTCCACCATACTGAGAATAACTCATCTGGTTTTTAATATCTTTAAAATTCGACTTTAAAACACCAGCTGCTAACTTGTTAACCAAAGAACTTGTCAATTCTTTCTTCAACAAAGAAAATAAAGTTCCTGCTGTTCCTTCAATCGTTTTTAAGACAAGATTTCCAGAAAAACCGTCACAAACGACAACATCTGCTACTCCAGATAATAAATCACGAGCTTCGACGTTCCCAATAAAGTTTATATCACTTGACTGAAGTAAGGAGAAAGCCGCTTTTGTAAGTTCATTTCCTTTTCCACGTTCCGATCCTACATTCAAAAGACCAACGCGAGGTTTGCGAACATTCTTCACCATTTCCATATAAGTATTCCCAATAATTGCATATTGTCGAAGCTGCTCTGGTTTTGCATCCATATTTGCTCCAACATCTAAAAGAAGGAACCCTTTCCCATCAAGAGTTGGAAGCATTGGAGCCAATGCAGGGCGATCAATTCCTTTTATTCGACCAACATATAAGAGCCCCGCTGTCATTAGTGCGCCCGTATTCCCTGCAGAGATACAGGCATCCGCTCTTCCTTCTTTCACTTCTCTTATAGTAAGAACCATCGAGGAATCTTTTTTACGACGAACCGCTGTTGTAGGTTGGTCCGTATCCTCTATTTTGTCAGTTGTATGTAAAATCTTAATTTGTTTATCATTCTTAAGATGCTTTTTAATTTCTTCTTCATTTCCTACTAAAGTAATATTCAGCTCAGGAAAAGCTTCAATTGCTTGTTGAGCAGCTTCAACATGAGCTACGGGCGCGCAGTCTCCTCCCATCGCATCTATTGAGATATTCATTCAGACCCTCTCCTTTTTTTCTCTCTTTCATTCGTTCGATACATGACAAATTCTCCTGAAAAAACAAGTTCCTGGTCTACATAACTTTTTACATCTACCGTTGTTCTTTCTTTCTCAATATCGACAACATTCGCTTTGGCAATGACACGTTCACCAGCTTGTACTTGTCTTGTAAATCGAATCATAGCCCTTGCTGTTAGAGCAAGTTCATCATTTATAATGGCAACTGCCAAAGAATTCGCCTGCGCAAATAAATGGTGGCCTCTCGCTATTCCGCTTCTTGTAAAAACATGTTCATTTCCAACATCTAAAATCGATATAGCCCGTTCATCCAATTGAAGATCTACAATCTCTCCAATGACTTCCTCTAGCGATAATGCTTTTACATCATCGAGTTGCTGCTGAGCTACTCCTTTAATCCGTTCTCTTAATTCTGGTATCGCTAATTCTAAGCGATCAAGGCGGATCGTTTGAATGCTCACAGAGAACTGATCAGCTAAAGTCTCATCAGTCATAAAAGGATTTAATTCCAGTGTTTGTTTAAGGAGATCTTGTCGTTCTTTCTTTTTTCGCTTCATTACATTCCACCGTCCGCTTATCCTCTTCATCAGATTATATGACTAGGTACTAAGAGTAGTATATAATTGCTTCTCGTCGATTTCAATAGTTAATCAATTTTTTGACCATTTAGCACACCCTGATCTTCTATATAATTACGCAGACCTTCATATTCTTTCTTTGTCCAAAAATCGTTTGAATGTATTAACTTCACAGCATCCTGTCTTGCTACTTCAAGTGCCCTGTAGTCATGTACGACATCAGCTACTTTGAAGTCAGGCAAGCCACTTTGCTTTGCTCCAAAAAAGTCACCAGGTCCCCTTAGCTCCAAGTCTCTTTCCGACAAAACAAATCCATCGTTCGTTTCGGTCATAATTCTCATTCGTTCTTTTCCGACTTCTGATTTAGGATCGGCTAATAAAATACAATAAGATTGTTCTTGGCCACGTCCAACTCTTCCTCTTAGTTGGTGTAACTGCGCTAACCCAAAACGTTCAGCATCGTAAATAACCATTACGGTGGCATTCGGAACATTAACCCCCACTTCAACAACCGTTGTCGACACTAATATTTGTGTTTCATTTTTACTAAATGCTTCCATAACATCATCTTTTTCAGTTGCACGGAGACGACCGTGCATAAGTCCCACATCCCAGATGCCTTTGTAATGCTGATTGAGAATCATATGGACATCAATAGCATTTTGAACATCGAGCTTTTCTGATTCCTCAATTAACGGGCAGATCACATAAGCTTGACGTCCTTTTTGTAATTCTTTTTGAATAAAATCAAGAACACGCTCAAGCATATCTGGTTTTGCCCAATATGTTTCAATTTTTTTTCTTCCAGCGGGCATCTCATCAATAATCGAAACATCCATATCACCAAAAACAGAAATAGCCAATGTTCTTGGAATGGGTGTAGCCGTCATAAAAAGGACGTCTGGGTTTTCGCCTTTATCACGTAACACTCGACGTTGCTCAACACCAAATCGATGTTGCTCATCGGTAATAACAAGACCTAATTTTTGAAATCGAACATCGTCTTGAATGAGAGCATGAGTCCCAACCACTAATGAGAGTTCTCCATTTTCCAAAGCAGTTAGTTTCTCCGCACGCTTTTTTCCTTTTACAGAACCAGAAAGCAGCTCAACCGTAATTCCTAAAGGTTCAAATATTTCTTTGAGTGATTGAACATGTTGTTCAGCTAGAATTTCAGTTGGAACCATTAATGCAGCCTGATAACCAGCTTGAATCACTGCATACATACAAATTGCTGCAACGACTGTTTTCCCAGACCCTACATCGCCTTGCAAAAGTCTATTCATACGATAAGGTGAGCTAATATCCTGTATGACTTCACTAACAACTCTTTGCTGAGCGCCTGTTAACGGGAAAGGTAGCTGTTTGATAAAGGATTCAATTTCTTTTTCAGGTATGTCTAAAGCCCTTCCATTTGTCCGATCTCGATTCGCTTTTCTAAAGGCCTGCATTTTCAATTGAAATAGGAGAAATTCTTCATACACCATTCTTCTCCTAGCATGCTTCATTGATTCTGCATTAGGCGGAAAATGCAGTCTTGAGAGCGCCTCTTTTTTGGTTGGAAGTTTGTAGGACTTTAGCAATTGGTCTGGAATGAGATCAGGAATTTCAGCACTGTATTGATTCATCGCCTGGTAAATATACTTGCGCATCGATTTAGTAGTTAATTTACCAGACACTGAATAAATGGGAGCGATCGTTTGCTCCCTCTCTTCTCGACCCTTTCGACATTCGCTTCCTGTAATTGTCATTCGATGTTGATCCCATTTGCCCGTAATGGTTAATTCAGTACTTACATTTATTTGATTTTTTAAAAATGCACGATTAAAAAAGGTAACGGTCACTAGAATCTGATTAACAAGCAGTCTAAAAGAAAGACGATTTTTCTTTTTTCCAAAATATCGAATTGATGGCTCACTTTGAACCGTTCCAACAACTGTTACTCTTTCTTCATGCTTCACTTCATGTAAATCTTTCAACTGATAATCTTCGTAGCGATAAGGAAAATGTTCAAGTAAGTCACCGACCGAAAAGATTCGAAGACCTTGTAATAGTTTAGCTGTTTCTTCTCCTATTCCTGTTACCGCTGTCACTGGTTGATTCAATGCTTCATTCATTTTTTATCTGACGACAACCCAAAAGTTTCCGCTTCTAACTCACGATCCGTTGGTGTCGCTACTAACCCTCCCTGAGCGGTCTCTTTTAGTGCTTCTGGCATAGTTTGTCCTATTATCTTTTTTCCTTCTGACTCAGCTACGTTTCTAAACATGTTAACCCACCCGCTTCATCATGAATTTTCGTCACTTTTTTAAAATTAGTTAAAATCTCTAAAACTCCGTGTTACTCTTCTAATTCTAGCAGCCCGCTGTATGGGAACTTGATGGACCCATTATAACATGTCCGATAATATTAAAGATTGTTTGATACTTCATTGCTTTTCCTCCAATCTTATCTTCGTAAAAAAGGAGGGTGACTCATAAAGCTCAGGACTTATCCTAGCATTGCAATATAAGAGCAAAAGCCGAGCTTTCACTTTTTATACCGCATACTAGAGGTCTGAGACTTTCATTTTGAGTCACCCTCACATTTATCCATTATTAAGCTTTAGTCATGGCAATGGAAACCGTACCCGGCCCTACATGCGCTCCAATGACTGCACCAATAGAAGAAAGGACATCACTTTTAACATCAAATTCGTCTTTGATGCGATTAACTATTTCGATTGCTAATGATTCATTCACTGCATGTGAAATACCCAGATGTACAGGTTCTGATCCATATTGCTCTTTTAATAACTCAATAATCCGATTCAATGCTTTCTTTTGCCCTCGTTGTTTCTCTACAGGGAAGACCTCCCCTTCTTTAGACAAAGATAAGATCGGCTTAATTTTAAGCATGGAGCCAAAAACGGCTGAGGCTTTTCCGATTCGACCATTTTTTTGAAGATAGTCTAGTGTGTCAACCATGAAGAAAACAGTCGTAGTTGCAAGCAGTTCATTTAACCTAGCTATACAATCTTCATATGACTTTCCTTCTTTAGCAAATTTCGCAATTTCGACAACAATGATTCCAATTGCATTTGAAGCTCGTTTAGAATCTACCACGTAAATAGAATCACCTGCATCTATTGATTGCTTAGCAATCGTAGCTGCTTGAAACGTACCACTCAATATAGAAGATAAGTGAATCGATAAGATCTTGCTGTCCTCACCGCTCAACAAAGATCGGTACACTTGCTCAAATTGATAAGGAGTTGGTTGTGAAGTCGAAGGAATCACATTAGTCTCTGCGACTTTTTTATAAAACTGATCCGAAGTTAATGTCACACCATCTTCATAGATTTCATTGTCAGAGAAAATAACATTTAAAGGGACAACGGTAATTTCTAACTGCTTAATCAACTCAGCAGGAATATCTGCCGTACTGTCTGTTACGATTTGAATTTTTGCTGACAATTAGACCACTCCTTTTACTCGACTCTTTACTCAACTGAAATAATATACGAGTAAAGTGGCTGATTTCCTAACTGTACGTCCACTTCTACTTCTGGAAACTCTTGTTCTAAGAATGAAACAAGCAAATCGGTTTGCTCAGTCGTTACATCTTCACCTTGTAAGAGTGTAACAATTTCGCTGTCCTCATCAATCATTTGTGAGAGAAGCGATTTTGTAACCTCTAATACATCAGCACCTGAACTAACAATTTTCTTTTCAGAAATACCCATAAAATCATTTTTCTTTATGTCGATTCCATCAATATTCGTATCACGAACTGCAAACGTTACTTGACCGGACTTTACCGTAGTCAAAGCATCCTTCATCATTCCAGCATTCACGTCAAGTCCTTGAATAGGATTAAAAGATAGCAATGCAGCTAAACCTTGTGGAACTGTTTTAGAAGGAACCACAACAACTTTGTCTCCAACAACTTGTGCGGCTTGCTCTGCTGCCATAATAATATTCCCGTTATTTGGAAGGATGATCACTTTTTCTGCATGGACTTCCTCAATCGCATTCACAATATCTTCTGTACTTGGGTTCATCGTTTGTCCACCCTCGATGACAACTCCAGCTCCTAACCCTTTAAAAAGCTTAGCAATTCCATCCCCCATTGCGACCGTTACAATTCCGAACTCGCTCTTTTCCTTTATAGCAGGTTCTTGTTTTGCTACTTGGCCGTATACTTCCTTCGTCTCATCAAGAAGATGAGTATGCTGTTCACGCATATTTTCTATCTTTATATTAATTAACTCTCCAAACCGTTGGGCTTTTGTTAAAACTTCACCTGGTTGCTCAGCGTGAATATGCACTTTGATAAGGTCTTCGTCCGAAACAACTAAAAGAGAGTCGCCAATTTCACTTAGTTCCTGTCTGAATGCGATCTCATCAAACGGATTCTTTCTTGTCTTTTCCTTCTGAATACGCACCATTACCTCGGTACAGAACCCAAACTCAATATCTTCAGTTGCCAGATGACTCTGAGCATTATGATGTTCCACTTTAACCAGATTGTCCATCGTCATTTCATCAGATTCTAGAGTCTCAGGCAATTTCTCTCCTTTTAAGGCAGCTAGGAACCCTTCATAAATGTAAACAAGTCCTTGACCACCTGAATCCACTACACCCACTTCTTTTAAAATAGGTAATAGATCTGGAGTACGTTTTAAAGACGCTCTGGCTTCTTTTAACGTTTCTTCAAGTACATAAATAACATCATCATGCTTTTTTGCTGTTTTCATAGAATGTTTCGCAGCGTCTTTTGCTACCGTTAGTATGGTACCCTCTACAGGCTTCATCACAGCTTTATAAGCTGTCTCCACTCCACGTTCAAAAGCATGTGCTAGATCTGTTGCTGAAATTTGAGTTTTTCCCTCTACTTGTTTAGAGAATCCTCTAAACAATTGGGAAAGGATGACGCCAGAGTTCCCTCTAGCTCCCATCAACAGACCCTTTGCAAACGCGCCAGCCACCAAGCTTGCATCGTCTTTTATATTTTGTTTTACTTCTTTTACACCTGAAGAAATCGATAGGTTCATATTCGTACCTGTATCACCATCTGGAACTGGGAATACATTTAATGCATCTATCACCTTAACGTGTTTTGATAAATTGGCAGCTCCCTCGATAAACATGAAAGCGAGCTTCTTACCCTCAATTTGTTTTGCCACGAACATTTCCTCCTAACTAGCGCTTACGGGTTCGTGACGCGGACACCTTGAACAAAGATGTTCACGGAATCAACATCAAGCCCCAACATTTGTTCTAGCTGATATTTAACTTTTGTTTGCACATTGTAAGCCACTTCGGAAATCTTCGTGCCGTAACTAACAATTATGTACATATCAATATGAATTTGATCTTCATCTTCTTCTCGGATGACTACGCCACGACGGAAATTCTCTTTACCAAGCAAATCTGTAATACCATCTTTCAATTGCTTTTGAGATGCCATACCTACTATTCCATAACAGTCTATAGCTGCACCACCAGCAATTGTTGCAACAACATCCTTTGAAACATCTACAACACCTAATTGAGTTTTCATTTCAATTGACATTTCCATTCCTCCTCTGAAAAAAAACTTGATTCATTAACGTCATTTTACTATACTACACCTGAATTTAAAAGCGTATTCGACTTATAGCTCTTCCACATGTAGTGTGTCAAGTATCTTTACTTGATAAAGTTTCTACGAAGCTATTGCATTATACCAAGTGCTATGCTACTATATTTAAGTATGATTTCAAGGTCTGTATTGGAAATAAGGAGGTGCATATAATGGCACGTAAATGTTATATTACAGGTAAAGAAGCTCGCACAGGAAACAAGCGCTCTCACGCACTTAATAAATCGAAGCGCCGTTGGGGTGTTAACGTACAAAAGGTTCGTATTTTAGTAGACGGTAAGCCTAAACGTGTATACGTTTCTACTCGCGCACTTAAGTCTGGTAAAGTAGAACGCGTTTAAGTTTTATTAATGATGAAAAGTTATGAGAGCTTATGCTTTCATAACTGTACAAAAAAGCACCGTCATACGGTGCTTTTTTGTTTACCCTTTTTTGAATGAGTTCAATACTGCTCTGACAAACCCACCTAAAAATCTAGGTAGCTTGATCGTGTAGAATTTCATAGCTCCTCCTCCTCAACGTGAATAGCCCATGGGGATATTATTCAAGAAACTTAACTCACGACCATAGGACGTGAAGCGAAGTCGCCCCTATCCTTCAAGCCATTTGTTCAGACAAGAATCATGATAAGGATAAAAATAATTGCTCTCTTAAAGTAATATATGCAGATACGACAAATTATTCCTATTTTTCAGGCTCGCCATATCATGTAAAACCGTGAGCAACTTATCCTTTTCTCTCTATCATTATGCATATGCCCTATACCTCAATATATGTCTAATTAAAAAGAATGTTCATTCTGAGGCAAAAAAAAAACAACATGCTAAAGGCTACTGAAAAAGGTCATTTTCACCTTTTTCAGTAGCCTTTAAGCAATGAGTGGAACCGTTGCTTTGTCTTAAGCCTGCTATGAGCGGTTTTCCATAGCAGACGCGCAACGTACGGAGCCATTGCCGCTTCCTCAGAAATCTTCAAATATTGATTTTTACCTTTTCAGTAACCTTGCATGTTGTTCATATTTCTCCTCTGATGTCTGCAATTGCTTTGGCCCGATCAACCTCATTATAAATCGCTGAGCCTGCAACCAAAACATTTGCTCCTGCCTCAATACATTGCTTTGCAGTAGCTTGGTTAACCCCACCATCTACCTCAATTTCTACGGATAGACCTCGACTGCGAACAAGTGCAGAAACTTTTTCAATCTTAGTTAAAACCGATTCAATAAATCTCTGACCACCAAATCCAGGATTAACCGTCATTAATAAAACTAAATCTACATCTTCAATAATAGGTTCAATCACTTCGACAGGAGTAGCTGGATTCAAAACAATCCCTGCCTTTACACCCTGATCTTTAATAAGATGGATCGTTCGATGTAAATGACGACACGCTTCAACATGAACTGAAATAATATCAGCACCCGCTTTAGCAAAATGTGGAATATACGTATCAGGATTTTCAATCATAAGATGGACATCTAAAGGCAAGCTCGTTATTGGACGAATCGCTTCAACAACAAGCGCTCCTATCGTTATATTAGGAACAAAGTGACCGTCCATCACATCCACGTGAATATAATCAGCTCCACCTAACTCCACCTCTTTAATGTCCTCACCTAGCTTTGCGAAATCAGCTGATAGAATAGAAGGCGCAATTTTAATCATCAGTCATATCTCCTTTTTTGACTTTTAATTTCATCTAAAAACTGGTTATAGTGCTTCATTCTAGACTTACTAATCTCTCCTTGTTCAAGAGCTACTTTTACTGCACATTTCGGTTCTGAGGTATGGGTACAACCTCTAAATTTACAGTTTGAAGAGATTTTCGCCATTTCTGGGAAGCAATTCGAAAGGTCTTCCGCCTCTAAATCAACAAAATCAAGCGAACTAAATCCCGGTGTGTCAGCTACGAGACCTCCACCTATTTTCAACAATTCAACATGCCTAGTTGTATGTTTCCCTCTCCCTAGATGTGAGGATATTTCATTCGTTTCAATATTTAATTCCGGTTTTAAGCTATTTAATAATGAGGACTTCCCTACTCCTGATTGTCCCGCTACAACGCTCACCATACCTTCTAGATAAGGAATAATCTCATCTATCCCATCACTATTAAATGTTGAAGTTAGTAACACCGTATAACCAATATCTTCGTACTGTTGTTTATATGCGTCAATCTCTGTTAACAATGTGTGATTAAGCAAATCAACCTTACTAATAATAATAATAGGCTTTAAATCATTGGCTTCTATATGTACAAGAAAACGATCGAGTAACAAAGGACTAAAATCTGGTTCTAACGCAGAGAAAACAAGTAGAGCTTGATCAACATTGGCGATTGGCGGTCTTATCAGTTCATTTTTACGTTCAAACACGTCAAGGATATACCCATCCGTTTTATTCTCAACTTGAAATTCAACTTCATCGCCAACTAGTGGCTTTATTTGTCTCAAGCGAAAATTTCCTCGCCCACGACATTGAAAAACCCCATCTTCAGCCTGAACATAATAAAAACCACTTAACGCTTTTATAATCATTCCTGTTGCCATCCAAAACCTCCTACTTAATTGAAAACAACAAGGTTACTATTTTAAAAAACCTGTCGTCATAAAGTTTAAAATTCATATTCTTCCGATTGTCTCACCATTTCTCCATTAATATACACTTCAAATAAACCACTTTGCGAAGGCTTTACCAGAAGCTCAATGGAATATTCTTGTGTTTCTTCAATTATTTCCTCATACAATACTTGTTTTTCGCCACCAGTCGTTGCATCTCGATATAGAATTCGAACCTCAAAGGTTTTCCCAGCTTCACGATCTTCATCAGATACGTCCACTGGTTGTTTAATGTGATAAAGGCGAGTAGGTTCTGGTTCTAGTTCTGGTTCTGGTTCTGGTTCTGGTTCTGGTTCTGGTTCTGGACCTTTAGAGAGAACAATCCTCACTTCATCGCCTTTGTTTAATAACGTAAATGGGTTAGGCGATTGTGAAATGACACGACCGGACGTTATTGAATTTGAATGTTTTGATTCAAAACGAGCAATTAACCCAACATCATTTAGATAATTACGTACAGTTGATTCTTCTTCGTTTTCAAGATTTCTTAATCTTATTTGAGCAGCGACACTGTAGGTAAGATAAATGGTTGTTTCATTAACTACCACACTAGTACCTTCTTTGGGATCTTGCAATAGAACAGTACCAGGAGTTTGTTTATCTGTGGCTCTTTCGGTTCTTTCAACAGTAAAACCAAGTCTTTCTAACATCGTTTCTGCTTCTTCTACAGGCAGGCCGACATAATTATCAAGCTCAATTTCTTCCTTGCCCATGCTTACAAATAATCGAATTACCGCTTTTTCCTTTACTGTTGAATCCGGAAGTGGATTTTGTCTCACAATATGGTCATTAGGGATGACATTGTCTTCAACATCTTCACGTTCAACGATTAAACCCTCTTCTAGTAATATGGCTTCCGCCTCTTCAAAAGGTAACTCAACAACATTTGGAACAACTACTTCATTAACGTGAAAAAGACTAGGTAAAAGAGCAAAAGCAGCAATGACTGCACCAAAAAGGAAAATCGTAATGAATAATAAAATAACAAACCATTTTTTCTTTTTGCCTTTTTTCTTTGGTTGTTCTTTTTTATCATTGTGTACAGGTGGTGGTTGAGCGACAACTGGTTTCTTCGTAGGTGGCATCTCAACTGTTTTATCTAAGGCAACAGAATCATGGTTACGTATGATCGGAATTGCTTTAGTTGCCTCTTCATCCTCGTGAAAAATAAAAGGAGCTTCATTTATACGTTCGGAATTTAAAGCAGTAATGACGTCCTCTTCCATTTCTTGAACGGTTGCATAACGCTTTGTCGGATCTTTAACTGTTGCTTTACGAATGATGTTTTCAATACTTTGTGGTAATTCAGGTATTTTTTCCTTCGCCGAGGGTACATCGTTCTGAAGATGCTTAATCGCAATCGATACAGCCGTATCTCCAGAAAAGGGAAGAACTCCTGTTACCATTTCATAAAAAACAATTCCTAAAGAGTAAATATCCGATTTATAAGTGATATGACCTCCACGTGCTTGTTCTGGCGATAAATAATGAACAGAACCCATAACGGCATTGGTATGAGTAATCGTTGCAGCTGAAATCGCTCGAGCAATACCAAAATCGGTAATTTTCACAACACCCTCATGACTAATTAAAATATTATGTGGCTTAATATCACGATGAATAATGTGATTAGCATGGGAATGTTCAAGCGCAGCAAGCATCTGCACCATATAATCAACACAGTCCCCCACAGGAATGGGTCCAGTCGATTGAATCAATTCTTTTAGCGTCTGACCTTCAACATATTCCATCACTATGTAATAAGTATTACCTTCTTCACCAACATCATAAATATTAACAATATTCGGGTGCGCTAGACTTGTTGCTGCCTGAGCTTCCCTTCTAAACCTCTTGATAAATTGTTCATCATCTGAGAACTGGGGTTGGAGTACTTTTACTGCAACATGACGATCTAAAATGACATCGAGCGCTTTGTAAACATTAGCCATTCCACCGCCGCCAATTGTCTCGAGGACTTGATAACGACCACTTATTCTCTGCCCAATCATTGTTCAGGTCCCCCGTATTGGACGATAGCTACTGTAATGTTGTCCTCTCCGCCACGCTCATTTGCAAGTTTAATTAAACCGTCTGCTCTTTCAGATAAGGAATCGCCTTTTTCTATTTGCCATTTAAGGTCTTCCGTTGATAATTTATTTGTCAGTCCATCAGAACATAATAAAATTAATTGATCTTCTTCAACCTGTAAAGTTGTAGTCTCCATCTTAATTTCTTTTTCTGTTCCCATTGCTCGTAAAAGGACATTTCTTCTTGGATGATGCTCCGCCTCTTCTTCAGAAATCTGGCCATTACGAACGAGTTCTTGCACAAGAGAATGATCATTTGTTTTTAAATTAAAACCAAATTCATTAAAAACATACGCACGACTATCTCCTATATGGGCGATAGAAATGAATTCTTCCGTACACAATGCAATAACGATGGTCGTCCCCATTCCATGACATTCCTCATGTTGCTGGGCATGTGTGTATAACTCAGTGTTCAATTTTTCAAAATGTTCCGCCAACCATTTTTCAGCTTCTACTACTGAGTTGATCTCTTGTTCTTTTTCCCATATTTGGCGAAAATAATCAATCGTCATCGCACTAGCGACATCACCAGCACGATGGCCACCCATTCCGTCTGCTACAATAGCTAATAACCCAATTTGATTTTTAAAGACACCGCCACTGTCCTCATTATGAGAACGAACTCTCCCTATATCTGTTCGAAATGTAAAGTTCATCTTTTTAAAATCACCTCGTCTCCTCTTTTCGCTCCTTTGCACGAAGCTGTCCACATGCTGCATCAATATCATGACCTTGTTCACGACGAATGGTTACATTAATCTTATGTTTTTTTAATACTTTTTCAAACGCAAAAATTTGATCTCTTGGTGTTCGTACATAATCACGTTCAGGAACATAATTTACCGGAATTAAGTTAACATGGCATTTAATGTCTTTAATTAAGTCAGCTAACTGTTCTGCATGTTCCTCCTGATCATTAACGCCACCAAATAATCCGTATTCAAAAGTAACTCGTCTTCCGGTTGTTTCAATATAATAACGAATAGATTCCATCAACTTCGGTAGAGGCCATGCACGGTTTACCGGCATTAACTTACTGCGAATCTCTGTAGTTGGCGCATGTAAGGAAATAGCAAAATTAATCTGCATTTTTTCATCAGCGAATTGATAAATTTTAGGTACCACTCCACTTGTCGAGACGGTAATATGTCGTGCCCCTATGTTTAATCCTTTTTCATGGTTGATCGTTTTCAAGAATGGAACAAGCTCTGCGTAATTATCAAATGGCTCTCCAATTCCCATAACGACAACCGAACTAACTCGTTCTTCTACTTCATCCATTGCTCGTTGAGATTCTAATACTTGCGCAACAATTTCTCCTGCTTCGAGGTTACGCTTTAAACCTCCTAGTGTCGAAGCGCAAAATGTACAACCTAAACGACAGCCTACTTGGGTTGTCACACAAACACTGTTACCGTAGTCATGACGCATAACAACTGTTTCGATTGAATATCCATCATATAATTCAAACAAAAATTTAACCGTATTACCATCTGAAGATATTTGTCTTGTAACAATTTTAAGCGTCGTTAATACAAACGAATTCGACAGCTTTCCTCTTAATTCCTTTGAGAGATTCGTCATCTCTTCAAAATCTGATACTCGGCTTTTATAAAGCCATTCAAATATTTGCGTCGCTCTAAATTTTGGTTCTTTTTGTTCCACTAGCCATTCTTGTAATTCTGTAAACTGAACAGAATAGATTGAACGAAGCTGGCTCGTATTTGGTCGTTCACTAGTTGTTTTTAATTCCTCCATGATTACACACCTTTCGTTCCCCTTATTGTTTAACAAGACTAGCAATAAAGAAACCGTCTGTTTCAAAGTCTTGCGGTAAAATCGTGATCATCCCACTTTGATAAAGCTCAGAATTTCTTGCTTTTTCAGGTAGTCGTTCACCTAACGTTTCATCAAGTTGAAATTCTGGATGTTCCGTTAAAAATGCTTGGACCACTTCTTCGTTTTCATCTTTATCTACCGTACATGTGCTATAAATAAGTTTGCCTCCACCTTTAACTAACGCGCCTGCTGCCTTGAGAATATCTCGTTGAATTGTTTGAATGGCTTGAATATCCTTTAATTCCTTTGACCATTTTATATCTGGTTTTCGCCTAATCACACCAAACCCGCTACAAGGTGCATCTACCAACACACGATCAAATAATTGATCACCTAGATGTTCTTTTAACTTCCTAGCATCTAGTGCTTGTGCCTTAATGATAGCAAGTTCTAGACGACTTGCTTGTTCTCGAATCAATTTGACTTTATGTTCGTGTAAATCAAAGGATAAAACCATCCCTTGGTCATTCATTTGCTCTGCAATATGAGTGGATTTGCCACCTGGAGCCGCACATGCATCAATGATTTGCATTCCAGCCTCAGCGCCAATTGCTCGTCCCACTAACATCGAACTCTCATCCTGAGCAGTGACAAAGCCGTCACGGTAAACACTCGATTGAAAGACATTTCCTTTTTTTATAATAATAGCATCCTCAGACAAATCTCCACGTTTCACTTCTAATCCAACTTGCTGAAGTAAGTCTAGAGCTTGATCTACTGTTGCTTTTACACGATTAACACGAACGGTTACAGATGGAGGAACAAGACTTGATTCACACATCGCCTTTGCATTTTCTACTCCATACTGATCAACCCAGCGCTTTACAATCCAAATAGGGAAGCTTGTCTCAAGAGCGATTTTTTCCGTTTCGCCTTTAACAGAATCTAATGTTGGCATCCCTTCACGTAACATAGATCTTAACACACCATTTACCATCCCACTAATCCCTTTATGCCCTCGTTTCTTGGCAATTGTGACCGCTTCATGAACTATTGCTCGGTCAGGGACACGGTCTAAATAAACTAACTGATAAACAGATAATCTTAATAAAACTTTCACCCAATCTTGAAGAGAATCGACTCCTTTTTTGATGAAGGGTTGAAGGTAAAAATCAAGGGTATCTCTTCGTTGGATCGTACCGTACACCATTTCAGTTAACAAACCAACATCTCTAGGATCTAAGTTCGTTCGTTTCACTGTTTGATTCAATAATAAATTACTATATGCTTGATTCTTCTCAATTTGTAGTAACACCTCAAGGGCTACTTCACGAACTGGTTTACTCATTCGATTCTCCTAGCTTCATTCCAGTAGTTAAATGGGCTCCTGCACCACGGATAAATGACTCAGCATCCATTTTCTTTTTTCCAGATGGCTGTAATTCTGTAATCTTGATCGCAACTTGATTACCTGTTGCTATAACGAAGCCATTTTCTTCGATTCGTTCTATCATTCCAGGTCCAACTTCTTGCTTGGATGGCACTTTTTGTCCCCACCAAATTTTTAATGGCTTCCCTTCTAACATCGTATAAGCTACAGGCCACGGATGTAATCCTCGAATTTGATTGTATAAATCTTCACCAGGTCGACTCCAATCAAGTAGCTCCATGTCTCGTGTAATGTTCCGAGCAAATGATACCTCGGATTCATTTTGTTGTACCGGCTCTATCTTTTTGTTAATCAAATCAGGTATTGTTTCAATTAAAAGTTTGGCTCCTGCAACGCTAAGTTTGTCATGCATGGAACCAACATGATCTTCCTCTGCAATTGGAACAGTAACGTGGGAGAGCATATCACCAGCATCTAATTTTTCTACCATATACATAATTGTTACTCCTGCTTGTTTTTCACCATCAATAATTGCTTGGTGAATCGGTGCCCCTCCACGATATTTGGGAAGTAGAGAAGCATGAACGTTTATGCAACCATGCCTTGGACTTTCCAACAATTCTTTGGGTAAAATTTGACCATAAGCAGCTGTCACAATCAAATCTGGATTAAAAGCTAAAACCTTTTCTACCTCATCTGAATTGTTAATTTTTTCAGGTTGCAAGACAGAGATTTGATGTTTTTCTGCTTCTATTTTTACAGGAGGAGGTGTTGCAATTCGCTTTCTCCCAACGGGTCGGTCAGGTTGAGTGACGACTGCAACAACGTTATATCCTTCTTGTATTAGGTTGCGCAATATAGGAACCGAAAAATCAGGAGTTCCCATAAAAACTATTCTCAAATTGATTACCACCTTTCAACTTGCATTTATACAACGTATTTTATTTTATGTATATATTTTAAAGTTTTTCATGTCGATTTTAGCGAAAAAGGTAAAGGGCGACCTTTTTCTTGGTATTTTCCTTGGCTCATATGCGGTGTTGCAATGGCTACTCTCGCTACGCGCCTACTTCGAGAAACTCGCTCGGAGTACGCTTAAAACCCAGCAGCTGTTCTGCTCATTGCGTCGATTTTAGTGAAAAAGGTAAAGGGCGACCTTTTTCACTAAAATCTATGTAAATAAATATGGATGCATATCTATTGATACTTGTAATTGTCCTTGATTGATTTCGCGGATGTAGTGTTGCTGTATTTCTTGTAATGTTTCTCTTAGCCTCGACTCGTTTCTGTATTTTATCATGCATTGATAACGATATCTATCTTTTATCCTTGCTAGTGGTGAAGCGACAGGACCGAGAATGACTGTTTGATCTGAGACCTCTCTTTTTAAAAAGGAAACTATTTTTTCTGAAATATGGATGACATGGGTTAACTCAGGATGTGAGATGTTTATTAAAATCATGAATACATAAGGAGGATATAATCCCACTTTACGTTGAGACATTTCCATTTGGAAATACTGCTCATAATTATGGGTTTTAACAAGTTCAATACTATAATGATCTGGAGTGTATGATTGTATAATAACCTCACCTTCTAAATCATGTCTACCTGCTCGTCCACTAACTTGTTCCATCAACTGAAATGTACGTTCAGCAGATCTAAAGTCTGGTATATGCAACATCGAATCTGCAGCTAATACACCAACTAACGTTATTTTAGGAAAATCCAGTCCTTTTGCGATCATCTGTGTTCCTAGTAAAATATCAGCCTCACCTCGTCCGAAAGCGGACAAAAGTTTCTCATGAGAGCCTTTACGCCTTGTCGTATCGATATCCATTCGAATCACTTTTGCTTCTGGAAGAACACGAGTAAGCTCTTCTTCTACTTTCTGCGTACCCGATCCGAAAAAACGAATGTGATCACTTCCACATGATTCACAAGTATCCGGCATTTTCTCTTCGTGGCCACAATAATGACATTTCAAAGAATGCTGGGTTCGGTGATACGTCAATGAAATATCACAGTGATCACATGTAGCTACATATCCGCAGTCTCGACACATTACAAAGGTTGAATACCCTCTTCGGTTTAAAAAAAGAACCGTTTGTTCTCCTTTTTCGAGTCTGTCTTTTAATTTATCTAACAGAGAATACGAAAACATAGAGCGGTTTCCTTGTCGTAACTCTTCGCGCATGTCAACAACTTCCACAGAAGGCATGGCCCGATTGTTTACACGTTCCTTTAAAGGTAATAGCTGATAAACACCTTTTAAAGCTCTTGCGTAGGATTCAAGCGAAGGTGTCGCACTCCCTAAAATAACAGGACATCGATGATATTCCCCTCGATGAATGGCCACATCTCTTGCATGATACCTTGGATTTTCTTCTTGCTTGTAACTAGTCTCATGCTCTTCATCAATTATAATAATTCCTATATTGGTGAATGGGGCAAAGATTGCTGAGCGAGCTCCTACAACTACACGAACTTCTTTTCTAAGGATTTTACGCCATTCATCATATTTTTCTCCCATTGATAATCCTGAATGAAGAACTGCAACCTTTGAGCCAAACCTTCCTTTAAATCGCTGGACCATTTGCGGAGTAAGAGCAATTTCAGGTACAAGCACAATCGCTTCTCGTCCTTGCTTTAGAGCTTTATCAATAGCTTGTAAGTAGACTTCGGTTTTTCCGCTACCAGTTACTCCATGAAGTAAAAAGGAGCGATGTTTATCGTCTTCAAGTGAGTGCAAAATAGGCGCGATCACTTCTTGCTGTTTTTCTGTTAACTGTAAAGGGTTTGTTCGTTCATATTCGACTCCTGCAGTCGGATCTCGATAGACTTCTTGTTCAAATTCTTCTACAAACCCTTTTTTAATAAGAGTCGTTAAAACCTGTCTCGTCATTTGTGTTTCCTGAAGAAGAGATTGAACGTTCATTGGCTGTTTTCTTTCTTCTATATATGTAAGTAGATCCTTTTGCTTTACAGCTCTAGCAGGTAATGGCTCTAATGTATTAATATTAGAAGCTACTTTGACATATCGTTCTGTTTTTTTCTTTCCTTTTTCTTCAACTAGATAATCTACTTCAAGTAACCCTTCCTTTACGGCTAGTTGGATGGATTTTAGTAATTTTTTATTTTCTTCTAACTTGCCCCACTCTATTTGTATGGCCTCCGCAAATAACGGCTGAATTTTATCTGGTAAAAGATTGGGGTCTGTTTTTAAAACAATCTTCTTTTTAACTTTCGTCCGTAGAGCTGCTGGTATCATTAATTGATATGCTGATAATTTGAAAGAAAGTGTATGATGAGACAACCACTCTCCTAATTGAACAAGCTCCTCTGTTAACACTGGCACCATATCTAGCACTTCATAGATTGGTTTTGTTTTATCATGAGATGATTCACTTACGATCTCTACAACAAATCCTTGAATCTTCCTAGGTCCAAAAGGAACGATGACCCGAATACCCACTTGAATGACATCTACCCATTCTTCAGGAATGTCATAATCAAATAAACGGTCCGTCTGTGAACTCGGCACATCTACTATGACCTTAGCAATCATAGATTTCCTTTCCTTTCCATGTAGGAAGCTATGTCATTTAGAATAGATATAGCCGCCTCTGCTTTTGAAAGCAATGGATATTCCTTCTTCTTTCCATCTTTCGTAATCGTCGTAATAACATTGGTGTCTCCTTTAAAGCCTGCACCCTTCATTAGGATGTTGTTAGCAACGATCAAATCTAAATTTTTTGCTTGAAGTTTTTTAGTAGCATACTCTTCAACATGTTCAGATTCCGCTGCAAAACCAATCAAAATTTGAGAGTTTTTGTTTTCACCCATTGTTTTTAATATGTCGATCGTTCTTTCCATACCGACAAACCAGTCACCATTTTGCTTTTTCCTTTTTTGAGTAAAGGTTTCACTGGGGCGGTAATCAGCAACAGCAGCAGCTTTAATCACAATATCAGCTTGGTGATAATACTTCATCGCTGCTTCATACATCTCTTGAGCAGAAATAATATGTTCAACTTGTATCCCTTCAGGTACCTGTAACGAAGTAGGTCCTGATACAAGGATCACATCAGCTCCTTGATCTTTGGCAGCTTGAGCAATCGCATATCCCATTTTCCCTGAAGAATGATTCGTAAAATAACGGACTGGATCAACTTTTTCTTGTGTAGGTCCCGCTGTGATTAAAACTCTTTTCCCTGCTAAGGCTCTGGTTTTCACTGTGAAATGACTTTTCAGTACTTGTAATAAATCTTCAGGTTCAGCCATTCGACCTTTTCCTGTCCAACCACAAGCAAGGAATCCTTCTGATCCATCTACGAAAGTGAAACCATCCCGTTTTAACGTTTCCACATTTCGCAGGACGGCAGGATGGCTATACATATTGACATTCATAGCAGGTGCTACGTAAACCTGCGCTTTTGTGGCAAGTAATGTAGTCGTTAACATATCATCTGCTAAACCATTGGCAAGCTTGGCTATAACATTTGCTGTTGTTGGAGCAACGAGAACCACATCAGCCCAATCAGCTAGATCAATATGAGCAATTTTCGTCGGGTCAGGCTCAATAAATGTGTTATCGTAAACAGGCTGACGTGAAAGCGCCTGAAAAGTCAGCGGTGTAATGAACTCTTTTGCTGATTTTGTCATAATCACTTTTACATTTGCTTCTGCTTGGATGATCTGACTAACTAATGCAGCAGCTTTGAACGCAGCAATTCCACCACAGACAGCTAATACAATATTTTTTCCTTTTAACATATTTCTCCACCTACTCTAAACTCAAAATATAAAAACAATAAAAAGAAAAAGGGCTGACTCAAAACATCAGACCCTTGTTGCCTTATTTCCATTCACTTCAAACATAGGTCTGAGCTGAGATATCAGTCAGCCTCTTAGCTCCTATTCCTCATCTTCTAACGGCGTTATACGTTTAAAATGTAAATGATCGTCAATGATTTCTTCGAGGGCAATCCCAACTGGTTTATATGAGACAGGACGATGGATCATAGGTCCGCGAGACAAGTCTTCTTTGATTTCACGAGCTCGTTTTGCTGATACCGTGACGAGTGTGTATTTAGAATCTAATTTAGTCAATAGTGAGTCAATAGACGGATATAGCATTTATTCAACCTCCACAAGTTCTTTGTATTTTTCAATTAAACGCTCTCGTTTACAATGCTCTGCTGTTACGATTGATTTAATACGGTTAACAGCTAATTGAACTTGATCATTTTCTACAACATAATCATATTTTTTCATCATATCTATTTCTTCACGGGCAACCGTCATCCGCTTGTTAATAATATCCTCGGTTTCCGTTCCACGACCAACAATACGACTTCTGAGTTCAGCTAAGCTAGGCGGCATTAAGAAAATAAACACTCCCTCAGGGAAACGTTCTCTAACTTTCAACGCACCTTGTACCTCAATTTCTAGAATGATGTCTTGACCACTATTAAGCGTTTCTCTTACATAATCAATAGGCGTTCCATAATAGTTTCCTACATATTCTGCCCATTCTAATAATTGGTCTTGCTCAATCATTTTTTCAAACTGCTCTCTCGTTTTAAAAAAATAATTTACTCCATCTTGTTCTCCTTCTCTTGGAGAACGCGTTGTGGCTGAAACAGAATATTGTACAGAAGTGTTTTCTTCACGTAACGCTCCACATACTGTTCCTTTTCCAACACCTGCTGGTCCCGATAATACAAGTAATAGACCTTTTTCTTTCTTCATGGAAACCTCCTACACGTTCACTCATTCGTGCTTATGTAACAAAAATTTCAACTAGTCCTCTCCACCGTCATCTTTGCTAGTTAAACGTTGTGCAACCGTTTCAGGTTGGACAGCACTTAGTATAACATGATCACTATCTGCAATGATAACAGCACGCGTACGTCTACCATATGTAGCATCTACTAACATATTGCGATCACGGGCATCTTGAATAATACGTTTAATCGGTGCTGACTCTGGACTTACAATGGAAATAATTCGATTAGCTGAAACAATATTTCCAAACCCAATGTTTATTAATTTTATGTTCATACCATTTACCCCCACTTTAGGAGAGCAGCAACACTCTCAACATTATTATCCAAACTAATCTAACTATATACGAAACTCCGTTCGATTTCTACTTCTATTCAACATTTTGTACTTGTTCTTTTAGTTTTTCTAATAAACCCTTCATCTCAACCACGTGTTGGCGTATAGATGTATCAGCTCCTTTTGAGCCAATTGTATTTACTTCACGATTCATTTCTTGGATAAGGAAGTCGAGACGTCTGCCGATCGCTTCTTGTTTTTCTAAATAAAGTTTAAATTGATGAATATGAGCTTGAAGTCTTACTAGTTCCTCACTCACATCTACTTTTTCAGCAAAAATAGCGATTTCTGATAGTAATCTTGATTCATCTAGATCTACTTTTTCATTTAGAAATGATCGAATTCGTGATTCGATTTTTTCACGATAACGGTAAATTAATTCAGGAGCTAGCTTCTCGACTTCCTTACAACATTTGTCTAAGTGCTCTAACCACTTTTCCATATCTTGTTGTAAGAAGTTGCCCTCATTTTCTCTCATCTCATTGAAAGATTGTAAAGCTTGGTTAAGCCCACTTACTATTAATTGTTGTTCTATATCAACTTTATCACTAATTTCCTCAACGGAGGTTATCATCATATTATCAGTTAATAAAGCGGTCACATCTAGTTTCGCTTCTTGTCCAAATTTTTTTTCAATTAACTCAAATGCTGATACATACTGATTTAATAAATCCTCGTCCAAATGAAGAATTTGCTTTTTATCGCCTTCTTCTTCTAGACGAATAGAAATATCTAAATTTCCACGGAGTACTTGATCTTTTATTCGTTTACGTAATTGATCTTCCATTGGTTGCAAGGCATGTGGGAGTTTTAACTGCAAATCGAGAAAACGATGATTTACCGCTTTTACTTCAATGGTTAACTCTCCAAAATCACTTTTTACAACAGAAGTTCCGTATCCTGTCATGCTCTTCATTATTTATCACATCCAACGATTATTTTACCGAAAAAAACCATATACAACAAGTAAATAGAATAACGCTGCCTTCAACATTTATAATTGAGGTGAAAAGGGAGTTCTAAAATATAAAAAGTTGACTTCATTTACGTAGAGTGTTTGTAAATGGAAGCCAACTTTTGTCCGCTATTTTCTTTTTATTAATTGAAACCCACCGAGTGCCACCGTAGGAATTGAAGCCATTGCTAAAACAAGCAACCACTCACGTCCGCTTAACGCTACTGTATGGAAAACAGTTTGTAAGGGTGGATAATAGATGACGATAAGCATTAAAAGGGTGGATAAAGCTACTGCACCAACTAGATATTTATTTTCAAATGGATTTCTATGATAGACCGAATATTCACTTCGGCAATCAAACACATGGATGAGTTGCGCCATGACAAGTGTGACAAACGCTACCGTTTGAGCTCGCGTTAAATCATTTGGATCCCCTTGTAACGTCATCCAAAAAGCCAGAAGCGTGACAACCCCAATCATAAAACCACGGCTTAAAATCTTCCATGTTAACCCACGAGCAAACACACCTTCATTGGGATTTCTTGGTGCTCGCTTCATCACATCTCCTTCAGCTTGGTCCATTCCAAGCGCCATAGCTGGCAAACCATCCGTGACAAGATTAATCCACAAAATTTGAATCGCTACTAAAGGCAGTGGCATCCCAAGCATCATCGCAAATAACATGACTAAAATTTCTCCGACATTAGATGCCAACATGTAACGAATGAATTTACGAATATTTTCATAAATATTTCGTCCTTCTTTAATCGCTGCTTTAATTGTTGCAAAATTATCATCACTTAATATAAGCGAGGACGCTTCTTTTGCGACATCTGTTCCTGTGATCCCCATAGCGATTCCGATATTAGCTGCTTTAATGGCCGGTGCATCATTTACACCATCCCCCGTCATCGCCACGATATGTCCTTTTGCTTGAAGAGCCTTCACAATCTTTAATTTATGCTCTGGGGAAACCCTCGCATAAACATCAACATCATCAACGACCTCTTCAAGCTCTGCTACACTGAGTTTAGATAGCATTTGACCATCGAGAACCTTTCCTTGTTTTGTTAAAATTCCTAATTGAATCGCAATCGCTGCTGCTGTTATTTTATGATCACCTGTAATCATGACCGTTTTAATTCCCGCTTGCCGGCATTCTTCAATCGAATCCTTCACTTCTGGCCTTGGAGGGTCGATCATGCCTTGGAGCCCAATGAAAGTTAGACCGCGCTCAGCTTCAAATGCCTGTTTGCACGTTTCATTAGCACCAAGAGGGCGATATGCGATGGCAATCGTTCTTAATGCATTTCCAGCTAAATCTTCAATAACTGAATCCGCTTCACTCCGTCTCTTTGAAGTTAGTGCCTCTTCGGTTCCTCCATATACAATCTTTGTACATTGTCCCAAAACCACATCCGGAGCTCCTTTTGCAATAACAAATGAACGCCCCTTTTGATCTTTAACAATTACTGACATCATTTTTCTAGCTGAGTCGAAAGGAAACTCATACGCTCTTTTATAATGCTGATCTAACCCTTTTTGCGTATAGCCTGCTTTCATCGCTGCAACAACTAAGGCACCTTCTGTTGGATCGCCATCCATTACATAGTCCGTAACCTCTTTTCTTAATAATCCTTGTTTTACTGTTTTCTCTAGTAAACTTGCGTTATTACAAAGCCAACCAAAGCTAAGGAGTTGTTGAAGTTTTCGGTCTGAATTTGGATCGATTGTATGATTATGCTGTAGAAATTCCCCTTTTGGTTCATACCCGCCACCGGATATATTCCAAAGCTGTCCGCCGCTCCAAGCATGCGTAACAGTCATTTTATTCTGAGTTAACGTTCCTGTTTTGTCTGAACAAATAACAGAAGCACAGCCAAGTGTTTCAACTGCAGGTAGTTTACGAACAATCGCTTTGCGCTTAATCATGCGCTGTACACCAAGGGCTAGGGCAACCGTTACGATCGCTGGAAGTCCTTCAGGGATAGCGGCTACAGCTAAGGAAACACCAGATAAAATCATCGTATATACATCGCGACCTTGAAGCACACCAATGATGACCACAAGAGCTGTGAGAACTAAGGCAACAGCAATTAGAATTTTCCCTAATTGTTCAAGACGGCGTTGCAGTGGCGTGACTAGAGTTGTAGTGGATTGTAATAGGTGGGCTATTTTTCCCATTTCTGTCTTCATCCCTGTTCCAATTACAACTCCAATAGCGCTCCCTTGCGTAACGAGAGTCCCCATAAAGGCCATATTCGACTGATCTCCTAGCTCCACATCTATTTCGTTAAGTGACTGATGACTTTTTTGAACTGGGACCGACTCCCCGGTAAGAGAAGATTCCTCTATTCTTAATCCATTTGAACTCAGTAATCGAAGATCAGCTCCAATTCGATCTCCACTTTGAATTTTTACCATATCGCCTGGGACAATCTCAGCGGACCATACTTTTTTCCATATTCCATTCCGAAGAACCAGCATTTGCGGAGCGGAAAGTTCTTTTAAGGCATCAAGTGATTTCTCGGCCTTTCTTTCCTGAACAAAACCAAGTATTCCATTTAATAAAACAATTACCATTATTGTAATCGCATCAATATATTCCCCTAACATACCTGAGATAAAGGTAGCAGCTAGAAGAACGAGTACCATAAAGTCCTTAAACTGACCGAGAAAAACAAATAAGGCAGATGGTCTTTTCCCTTCATCAAGCTTATTAGGTCCGTATTTCTTTAAGCGCTTATCTACCTCTTTTTCTGTTAACCCTTTATCGAGGCTTGTTCCTACAGATGAGGTTACTTCATGTTCCTCTAACTTATACCAATTCATTACACACACCCCACATGATCTTCATATGTTTTGACTAAGAGGCTTATCCTCTTCTTTATACAAGCCATCATATTCAGTGAAGTCGAAAAACATGCTATACTCGAGAGAGCAAATCTATGGGATTCCAAAATTGTTTCATATTTGAAACAGTAAAAACTTGATGAGTACAGTTATTAGTATCATAATCTCTTTCTGACTAGGGGCTATATCAAGAGTGAGTCCATTTAATTTTTGATCTACACACTTATGAGCAGCTACTCCCTCGTTACTAAAGAATCATATTAGTAATCTCAATTCGAAAGGATGAAAACAGCCATGTCATTTGACGGATTTATGACAAGGGCGATGACACACGAACTTGAAACGTTGTTAACGTCAGGTCGAATCTCAAAAATATATCAACCATATAAAACGGAACTTGTTTTTACCATTCGCGCAAAAGGAAAAAATCATCATTTATTACTTTCCTCAAATGCAAATTTCGCTAGAATACATTTAACTAATGAGAAATATGACAACCCTTCTAGCCCACCTATGTTTTGTATGTTGCTGCGCAAGCATTTAGAAGGCAGTTTGATTGAAAAAATTGAACAACTGGCAATGGAACGCGTCCTTATTTTTCATATAAAAAATAAGGACGAACTCGGAGATGAAACGTTCAAATTACTTTATGTAGAAATCATGGGAAGGCATAGTAATATTACGTTAGTTGATAAGGAATCAGGTATCATTTTAGACAGCATAAAACATGTAAGTCTTGCACAAAGCAGCTATAGAACTGTTTTACCTGGTCACATTTATAAACGTCCTCCTGAACAACATAAAGAGAATCCTTTTGAGATTGATGCTGAAGGATTACTGAAACGAATCGATTTCAATACAGGTAAAATGGATCGTCAATTAGTCGAACAAATCGCTGGACTTTCTCCTCTGTTAGCAACAGAAATAGTCTACCGAGCTGGTTCTATTGTCAATCGAACTACATTGCCAGAAGCTTATTTAAATGTTATATCTCAATTAAAAGAACATCATTACCAGCCTGAACTTGTCATTAGTAACAAAGAACTTTTTTACATGATTCATTTAAAACACCTACAAGGTGAACGTAAATCATTTGAAACGACAAGTGAATTACTAGATCGGTTTTATTATGGAAAAGCGGAACGGGATCGCGTTAAACAACAAGCCCATGATCTTGAACGATTTCTTCGTAATGAATGGCAGAAAAACAAAAAGAAAATCAAGAAATTAGAGCGAACGTTAACACATGCCGAACAGGCGAAAGAATACCAAAAGCTTGGCGAGCTCTTAACAGCGAATCTACATATGGTGAAGCGTGGTGACAAAGCCATTGAAGTAATTGATTATTATGACGAAGAAGGACGAACCATTACAATCGAACTTGATCCACAAAAGAATCCTTCAGATAATGCTCAAGCCTATTTCAAGCGTTACACGAAAGCTAAAAATTCAGTTGCTGTTGTCGAGGAGCAAATTCTAAAAGCGAAAGAAGAAGTAGAATATTTTGATCTACTTATTCAGCAAATGGAAAGCGCGGCCCCAAGAGACATTGAGGAAATTCGTGAAGAATTAATCGAAGAAGGCTATATAAGAAGACGACAAAAACAACAAAAGAAAAAGAAAGAAGTAAAACCCCAGATTGAACACTATTGTTCGACTACAGGAATTGACTTTTTTGTTGGAAAAAATAATAAGCAAAATGATTACATCACGAACAAATTTGCTAGACAAGACGAAATTTGGTTACACACAAAGGATATTCCCGGATCACACGTTGTCATACGTAGTACGGAACCAGACGAACAAACGTTAATTGAAGCTGCTACCGTTGCTGCTTTTTTTAGTAAAGCCAAACTGTCAAGCTCCGTTCCTGTGGATTATACAAAAGTTCGTCATGTAAAAAAACCAAATGGGGCAAAACCAGGTTACGTCATTTATGAACAACAAACTACGGTTTATGTCACACCAGATGAAGATCTTATCCGCTCACTCAGAAAATAGCATAAGCGAAACATAAGGGTGACTTCAAAGTAAAGTCACCCTTATTTGATTTTAAAAAAACATTCCTCATAACTCTTTTCATTTGTTACTTCTTGTCTTTTCTACCTTCCTACAAAAAAACAGACTATTCTTTCAAAAGAAAGAGCAATCTGTTTTTATCTCATTATTTTACTGCAACGGTTATCGTTGCTAGCCCATTTAAAACAGCCGTATGTTGAACATTCGACAAACCCATACTTGTTAATAATTGATCTAGATCAGTGTTCGAATAGCGATGACGCTTTGTTGACACATCTGACCACATTAATAATGATTCACGTTCAAAACCTGAAAATGAATATAGTTTAGCATATTGACTCGCTGCTTCTGGATTCATACCTAGGGCAGGATTTAGCATCGCAATTACTCCACCCGAATTTAAAACTCGTACTATTTCTGCTAATCCTTTTTCTGGTTCAGGAAGGAGAAACATAACACAGGTTGATAAAGCTACATCTACATAATCAGCGTTAAAAGGTAAATCATAGGCATCTGCTACTTTAACTAAACTATCCGTCGAAAATGCTTGCGCGAGAAGAGATCGACTTTTCTCCACCATTTCTATTGAAAGATCTATACCAATCAGCTGGTTGGCCTCACCAATCCCGCGTTCGAGTAAACGTCCTGTTCCACAACCCACATCGAGAACTTTTTTTCCTTCCCAACTTCCAGATAAATCCTTTAGTTGATCATGAATGGCTGTTAACCATTTCGTTTGTGCCATTGCGTCAAAAAAGTCAACAAGATTATCAAAGTCGGTTCCAGTCATTTTCCTCATGACATCCTCCTTATGCTTCTGTAGCACATTTAAACTTGTTCCGTCATCCAAGCTTGAGAAGTTGGATCCTTGCGCCACTCGTTTAAACGATCCACTTGATCTGATGTAATCGTTCCTTTTTCCTTAGCAACATTTAAAAGCGCTGAATAAGATGTAAGAACATGAGTCGGTAGACTAGCTTCTTCAAGTGCATCATACGCTTTTTGGAATTCATATGTGAAAATAGCTACAACAGCTACAACTTCTGCACCGCTTGCCTTTAATGCTTCAGCTGCTTGAATCACACTTCCCCCTGTAGAAATGAGATCCTCAACCAAGACCACTTTTTGTCCTTTTTCAATCTTACCTTCAATTTGATTTTGCTTCCCGTGACCTTTGGCGCTACCTCTCACATAAATCATCGGTAAATCCATTGCATCTGCAAGCAAAGCAGCATGTGGGATTCCAGCTGTTGCTGTCCCTGCAATCACATCTACCTCTGTATTTTTTAGAAGTTCTATAAAGCCCGCAATGATGTCTTTTCTTACATTAGGATATGAAAGAGTTAATCGATTATCACAGTAAATCGGTGATTTAATCCCAGATGTCCAAGTAAATGGATTTGTTGGTTGGAGATGAACAGCCCCTATATCTAATAAATGACTCGCAATTTGATCTTTCATGATTAACCCTCCCAATCTTGTTTCATTGCTTGATATACTTCAAGTGGCTTATTTGCACTTGTAATACTTCTTCCGACTACGATACCGTAACAGCCTAACTCTCTTGCTTGTCCTGGTGTAACCACACGTTTTTGGTCGCCTACCGCGTCTTCCATTCTGCGAATACCTGGACATACTGTGTAAAAGGTATCTCCACACGCTTCGTGAATAAGCGGTGCTTCTTTAGCAGAACACACAACACCCTCTACTCCACTCTCTTTTGCAAAAGAGGCATAAGAACGAACTACATCATTTAGCGGTTGTTTGATCAATAATTCGTTTTGCATCGTGACTTCATCTGTGCTTGTTAGTTGAGTGACTGCAATTAGCAGTGGGCGTTTTTGACCAGCAATGGTTCCTTGCTCCAAGCCTTCGCGAGCGGCACTCATCATTTTTTTACCGCCAGCAGCATGAACATTGACAATGTCAATATCCAAACTAGCTAATTCCCGCATCGATCTTTGAACCGTATTCGGGATATCATGTAATTTCAGGTCAAGAAAAATTTGATGACCTTCTTCTTTTAACTCTTCGAGGACTTGTCTGCCTTCGCGGTAAAACAACTCCATCCCGACTTTAACAAAAAGAGATTGTCCTTTAAGTTCTTCGAGTAAAGCTAAACGTTTGTTTCGATTATCTAAATCTAAAGCAATTATAAATGGACGTTGCATGTTTTCCAGCTCCCTCCAATGAGATCAGTCACTTTATCGACTTCCAACTCATCTAATAAGCCCGGTAACTCATCAATAATAGTAGGACATACAAGTGGGTCTGTAAAGTTCGCTGTTCCAACTGCGACTGCACTAGCTCCCGCTAGCATAAATTCAACTACATCTTCAGCTGTTTGAACTCCGCCCATTCCGATGATCGGAATATCGACTGCCTGACTCACTTGATGAATCATTCGAATCGCTACTGGCTTAATGGCTGGACCAGATAATCCGCCATACCCATTTGCTAATATCGGTTTTCTTTTACGTAAATCAATCCTCATCCCGAGTAACGTATTAATCATTGATAAGCCATCAGCACCAGCCTCTTCCACTGCACGTGCGATCTCAACGATATCAGCTACATTAGGAGAGAGTTTTACGTAAACTGGTTTAGTAGATACGTTCTTCACTTCTCGCGTTAATTCAGCCGCTACATGTGGAATTGTTCCAAAAGCAATTCCACCTTGCTTTACATTTGGACAAGAAATGTTTAGTTCAATGGCATGAACATTTTCAACTCTTGAAAGCTTAGCTGCCGTTTCGACATAATCAGCAATCTCTGTCCCTGCTACATTTGCAACAATGGGTACATTAAATTGATTAAGCCAATGTAATTCATTATTTATAACCCCTTCAAGCCCTGGGTTTTGCAAGCCAATTGCATTTAACATTCCCGCTGACGTCTCAGCCACACGGGGTGTTGGATTCCCAAAGCGAGCTTCGGCTGTTGTTGCTTTAATTGCAATCGCACCTAGTAGCTCAAGACTAAAGTAATTCGCATATTCTTTTCCAAATCCAAAACAGCCAGAAGCCGGCATAATCGGATTTCTCATTGAAAGTCCTGGTAGTTCAATGCTTAATCGACTCATAGTACAACCTCCCCCACCGGAAAGACTGGACCATCTGTACAGACTTTGCGGTAACTTGTTCCTGTTTCGTCCCCTACAACATGACAGACACAGGCAAAGCATGCTCCAACTCCACAGCCCATCCGCTCTTCAAGCGATAAGAACAAGCGCTTATCATAATAGGCTTTCTGTAGGGCTGAAAGCATTGGTGTTGGTCCACATGTATACATCGTGTCAAATGTAAGTTGTTTTTCTTTAATGACATCTGTAACAAAGCCTTTTTCGCCGTAAGTCCCATCTGCTGTTACAACATACGTATCACCAAGTTGTGAGAATTCCTCTTCATAAAAGACATTTTCCTCACTATGAAAACCTAGTACGTGAATGACGTTAACCCCACGTTCTTTTAATTGCTTTGATAAGTAGTATAGAGGAGGGACACCGATTCCACCACCGACGAGGAGAGCTGTCTCTCCTCGCTCGGTAGCTTCTAGTGGAAAACCATTACCAAGTGGTCCGAGTACATCAATCTTTTCCCCTTCTTGTTTAAGTGAAAGACGTTTTGTACCTTTCCCCTCGACACGATAGAGCATTGTGACCGTTTCTGTCTCTACATTTACATCACAGATGCTGATCGGTCTTCTAAGCAAAAGATCATCACCAGAATCCACACGTAAGTGTAAGAATTGTCCTGGTTCTGTCATTTGTTTAGCAAGAGGTCCTGAACATGTTAATTCCATTATGTTCGCTGCAATGGTCTTATGTTTTCTAATTGTTAGCCAATCTTTTTTTATCATAGTCCCTCCACCTCTCTACATTTGCATTTGCGGCATGCTTTCAGAAGAAAACGTAATTGATTCAAGAACTCTTAAAAGTGCTTCAGCTGTATCAATAGACGTTAAGCACACGACACCATTTTCTACTGCTTCACGGCGGATACGGAATCCATCACGTGCTGGTTGTTTTCCCCGAGTCAATGTATTAATTACAAATTGTGCTTGACCTTGTTGGATTACATCTAGAAGATGAGGTTTTTCCTCACCAATCTTATTTACGACTGTAACAGGAATATTCACATCCTTAATATAGCTAGCTGTGCCTGCTGTCGCTAAAATGTCAAAACCAAGAGCATTAAAACGTTCAATTAAACTCAATGCTTCTTCTTTATCTTTATCTGCTACAGTGAACAACACCGAACCATGTGTAGGAATGCTCATTCCTGATGCAACTAACCCTTTATAAAGAGCTTTTTCTAGAGTCATATCTCGTCCCATTACTTCTCCTGTCGATTTCATTTCAGGTCCAAGTGTGATATCGACACGACGAAGTTTAGCAAATGAGAATACTGGTACTTTAACTGAAACTTCTTTTGCTTCAGGTTGATAACCTGTTTCATATCCCAACTCTGGTAACGTTTTTCCAAGCATCACTTTTGTTGCAAGGTTAGCCATTGGTACTCCAGTAATCTTACTTAAAAACGGAACTGTACGACTTGAGCGCGGATTCACTTCAAGCACATACACTTCATCTTTATGCCAAACGAATTGAATATTTAAAAGTCCAATAATTTTCAAACCTCTTGCAATTGCTATAGTACGGTCAATTAATTTTTGCTTTAAATCTTCAGGAACGGTTTGTGGCGGATAGACAGCAATCGAATCACCAGAGTGAACCCCAGCTCGTTCAATATGCTCCATGATTCCAGGAATAAAGACATTTTCTCCATCTGAAATCGCATCAACCTCAAGCTCTTTTCCAGTTAAATAACGGTCAACAAGAACAGGGTGCTTCGGATTTACGTTTACCGCATTTGTCATATAGTTAAGCAGCTCTTCTTCTTTATAAACAATTTCCATCGCTCTTCCTCCAAGCACATAAGAAGGACGTACAAGAACTGGATAGCCGATTTTATTTGCAATTGTAATTGCACCTTCAACCGAAGTCGCCGTGCGACCTAATGGCTGTGGAATATCTAGAGATAGAAGCTTTTGTTCGAATTTATCCCTGTCTTCAGCTAGGTCCATGCTCTCAAGCGATGTACCGATAATTGGAACCCCTCTTGCTTCAAGTTCCCCTGCTAAATTGATCGCCGTTTGTCCTCCAAACTGGACAATGACTCCTTCTGGTTTTTCTTGCTCAAATACATGCATAACATCCTCAACTGTTAACGGTTCAAAATAAAGCTTATCGGATGTGCTAAAGTCTGTTGAAACCGTTTCTGGGTTGTTGTTTATGATAATCGCTTCATAGCCTGCTTCTTTAATAGCCCACACCGTATGAACCGTTGCATAATCAAATTCAATTCCTTGACCGATACGTATTGGACCAGAGCCTAGAACTAAAATGCTTTTCTTCTCTGTTTGCATCGCTTCATTTTCATCCTCATATGTGCCATAAAAATATGGAGTTTCAGATTCAAATTCAGCTGCACACGTATCAACCATTTTGTAAACTGGGCGAATATTGTTTTCTTTACGAATATCCCAGATCATACGCTCTTCTTGATTCCATAATCTTGCAATGGCGATATCAGAAAAGCCACGTTCCTTCGCTTTTTGAAGAAGTTCAAGGTCATTCGGAGATTCTGTTAATTCTTGTTCTAGCGCTACAATTCGAGCTAATTTCTGCATAAAGAAACGATCGATCTTTGTTAAATCACAAAGTGTCTGAACCTGTTCACCTCTTCGAAGCAACTCTGCTAACTCAAATAACCGTTCATCATCCGCTTTTTGAATTCGCTTTAGCAAGTCTTCTGTCTCTAGTTTCTCAATTTTCGCATCATAAATGTGATCATAACCAGCTTCTAAAGAACGGACGGCTTTAAGAAGAGATTCCTCTAAATTACGACCAATAGCCATAACTTCGCCTGTTGCTTTCATTTGTGTACCTAGGGAACGATTCGCTGCTTCAAACTTATCAAACGGCCAACGTGGTATTTTAGATACTACGTAATCTAGGGCAGGCTCAAAACTTGCATATGTCTTTCCTGTGATTGGATTTAACAACTCATCTAGACTATATCCGACAGCAATTTTCGCAGCCATTTTCGCAATTGGATAACCCGTTGCCTTTGAAGCAAGAGCTGATGAACGACTTACACGTGGATTTACTTCGATAATGTAATATTGATCGCTATCTGCATCGTGAGCAAATTGTACGTTACACCCACCTTCAATTCCTAGTGCGCGAATGATTGTTAATGATGCATTACGTAAACGTTGATAATCACGATCTGTTAACGTTTGACTAGGTGCTACAACAATTGAATCTCCAGTGTGGACCCCAACAGGATCGAAGTTTTCCATGTTACAAACAACAATCGCCTGATCTTTTGCATCGCGCATGACTTCATATTCTACTTCTTTAAAACCAGCAATGCTTTTTTCAATTAAACATTGAGTCACTGGGCTGTATTTAAGACCACTTGTAACGATCTCACGCAATTGCTCTTCGTCGTGAACAATCCCTCCACCTGTACCACCAAGTGTATAAGCTGGGCGGACGATAACAGGGAATCCTACGATCTTGACAAAGCTCTCAGCTTCTTTAAGTGTATGAACGATCTCACTTTCAGGAACAGGTTGATTTAATTCATGCATAAGTGTTCTGAATAAATCACGATCTTCTGCTTTCCTAATTGCATTAAGGTCCGTACCCAGTAATTCAATATTATATCTTTCGAGAATGCCAGCTTCTTCAAGCTCCATTGCCATATTAAGCCCAGTTTGTCCGCCTAACGTCGCTACAATTCCATCAGGACGTTCTTTACGAATAATCCGACTTACGAAGTCCAATGTAATAGGTTCAATATATACCCGATCCGCCATCGTTGTATCTGTCATAATCGTTGCTGGATTAGAATTGATTAAAATAACCTCGTACCCTTCTTCTTTTAAAGCCTGACATGCTTGAGTTCCAGCATAGTCGAATTCCGCAGCTTGTCCAATCACAATCGGACCAGAACCAATTACTAATATTTTATTTATATCATTACGTTTTCCCATGTGTTTCTCTCCCCTCGTTTACGCTTTAACAGCAACTTTCTTTTCAGTTTCCATCAACGTCATGAATTCATCAAATAAGTGATTCGCATCATGTGGACCTGGTGACGCTTCTGGGTGATACTGTACGCAGAATACTGGATGTTCAACATGCTTTAGTCCTTCAACCGTTCCATCATTGATTGCAATATGGGTTAATTCAAGACCAGTGCCTTTTAATGAATCATTGTCTACTGTATATCCATGGTTCTGTGCTGTAATGGCAATCTTCCCAGTTGAAAGCTCACGAACTGGATGATTCGATCCGCGGTGACCGAATTGTAATTTACTTGTCGTTGCACCACAAGCTAGTGCTATTAACTGATGTCCTAAGCAAATCCCAAAGATAGGTACTTTTCCAATTAAAGCTTTGATCGTTTCAATTGCTCCTTGCACATCGACCGGATTCCCAGGACCGTTACTGAGCATGATGCCATCCGGATTTAACCTGAGGATTTCTTCGGAACTTGTGTTATAAGGTACGACTACAACATCGCATTGTCTTGAGATTAATTCTTGTAAAATATTATGTTTCATTCCGTAATCAACTAAAACGACTCTGTTACCACGACCTGGAGCATGATAGGGTTCTTTCGTTGAAACACGATGAACTTGATCACGAACAAAAGTTGTCTGTTTTAACTCTTCAATTACGGCATTGGCGTCTACATCTAATGAGCAAATACGTCCGCGTCTCGTACCATGTTCACGAATCAAGCGAGTTAACTTACGAGTATCAATTCCAGCTAGCCCTGGAATGTCCTTAGCTTTAAAAAGCGTATCCAGTGATTCTTCCATACGCCAATGACTTGGTTCCGGCTCATATTCTTTAACGATAAATCCATTTATAGCAGGTGTAATTGATTCAAAATCATCACGATTAATTCCGTAGTTACCGATTAACGGATAAGTCATTGTTACAATCTGTCCACAGTATGAAGGATCTGATAATGTTTCCTGATAACCAGTCATCCCCGTAATGAATACTACTTCCCCACTCATTTCCTTGTCTGCACCAAATCCTTCTCCTACAAAAATATTGCCATCTTCTAATATTAACTGACGTTTCATGCTGTCACCTGTCCTTTCTCCCATACAAGTTTTCCATCTACAAACGTATAAACTGGCCACCCTTGGCATACCCACCCGTTAAATGGTGTATTTTTTCCTTTTGAAAGAAATGCTTCTTTATCAATCTCACGCTCTTCTTCAAGATCGATGACGGTAATATCAGCAAGTGCTCCTTCTTCGAGTACTCCTGATTGTAGTCCGAACGTTTTTGCTGGTTTAACCGTTAACCAATCAACTAACTGCTTAAGAGTAACTTTTTCTGTTTTAACCATATGTGTATAAAGAAGAGGAAAAGCTGTTTCTAACCCAACAATTCCAAGTGGTGCTCTGTCCATTCCTTTAGCTTTTTCTTCTTCTGTATGAGGCGCATGGTCTGTTGCGATAAAGTCAATCGTTCCATCTAGCAAACCTTCCCAAAGCGCTGCTTGGTCCTCTTTCGCTCTAAGTGGAGGATTCATTTTATAATTAGAATCGAGTCCTGGAATATCATCCTCACAAAGTAATAAATGATGCGGCGAGACTTCAGCGGTAACATTAATACCAGCTTTTTTCGCATCTCTAATCACTCGGACAGATTCCTTTGTACTCACATGACAAACGTGGTAGTGTGCTCCTGCCGCTTCTGCTAATAGTACATCTCTTGCAATATGAACAGATTCACAAACCGATGGAATTCCTGGCAGGTTATGTTCAGCAGAAAATTTCCCTTCATGTACACATCCACCGTGAATCAGTGTATCTTCTTCACAATGAGCAACAACCGCCATTTTCACTTCTGCTGCTTTTTTCATTGCTTGAAGCATTACATCAGCTGATTGAACACCCACCCCGTCATCCGTAAAAGCAAAGGCACCCGCAGCTTTAAGGGCTGCGAAATCCGTTAATTCTTTTCCAAGCTGCCTTGTTGTAATTGAAGCGTAAGGTCGTACACGCACATGTCCTGTTGTTTTAATTCTGTCTTGCATCCATTCCATTTGTTCTTTTGTATCGGGTACTGGTCTTGTATTTGGCATCGCTGCTATCGTTGTAAAACCCCCTGCTGCTGCAGCTAATGTCCCAGTTTCAATCGTTTCTTTTTGCTCGCCGCCCGGCTCACGTAAATGAACATGCGCATCGACAAGTCCAGCTGATACTAACTTACCCTTTACTTCAACGATCTTTACGTCCTCTGTAGAGTTCGGTGCTGTAAAACTAATTTTCCCGTTTACGATAAAAACATCCTTTTCGACCAGTTTTCCATTACCATCTAAGATAAATCCACTTTCAAGTTTAATTGTCATAATAAACATCCCCCTTTATTTTAAGTTAATGCTCTTTTCACAACCGCTCTTCTAACTGCTACACCATTTTTCATTTGTTTAAAAATGCGTGAACGATCACACTCTACCAGTTCACTTGCTAACTCAACACCTCTATTAACAGGAGCTGGATGCAAGATGATAGCTTCTTTTTTCATTCGTTTTTCCCGTTCTATCGTTAAGCCATATTGTTTATGGTATCCCTCTTTTGACCATTGCATTGATCCTTCATGTCGTTCATGTTGAATTCTAAGTAGCATTACCACATCAGATTCTGGCAATGTGTCATCTAATGAAACATGATCATATGCCGTATTAAAACCAGCCATCCACTCTTTCGGTCCAGTAATTTTTACTTTAGCTCCTAGGCGTGTCAAGACTTCTGCGTTTGACCTTGCGACACGACTGTGACGAAGGTCTCCTGCTATAACTACGTTTAATCCGGCAAAGCTATTAAATTCTTGCTGAATTGTTAGTAGGTCTAACAATGATTGTGTTGGATGATGACCACTTCCATCTCCTCCATTAATGATTGGAATCGAAATCTTATCACGAATGAATTTAAAATAATCATTTTCGGGATGTCTAATGACAAGAGCGTTAGCGCCAATAGCTTCAAACGATTTAACCGTATCTAGTAGCGATTCACCCTTTTGGACACTTGAGTTTTCTTCAGAGAAAGACAAGACATGGAGTCCTAGTAACTTTTCTGCTACTTCAAAGCTATATCTAGTTCTTGTACTAGGCTCAAAGAATAAATTAGCGATAAATAAATCCTTTTCTGACTTCCATTGCTTTCCTTGTGCAAAATGCTCAGCCTCTTGTAAAATAGTTGAAATCTCGACCGTTGACATTGTTTCTAATGTAAGTAATTCCCCTCTAGATGCCTTTTGTTCTGTCATTGCCACCATTCAAACCAGCCTCCTCATTTTATTATGATCAAGTTTTAAAAAGATTGGACACCATTTTTATAAGTAAAAAACCCTGAGGGCAAGAAACTCTCAGGGCATAAGGACCAGAGAAGTTGCTACACAACCTCCTTGGATCCTCACCCCCTTTGAAGTCTCTCTGTACCTCTTAAAAGGGAACGATATTAATCTGCTTGAAACATGGATTTCTTACCGTAGCTTTCTTCTTTTTCCGGCAAGATCTGGTGGAGAATAATTCCGATAATTGCCGCAAGTGCCATGCCAGTTATTTGAATATTTTCGTTTACTTGGATAAAAGCTCCACCAATTCCAATGACTAAAATGACCGAAGAAATGATGAGGTTTCGCTTTAAGCCAATGTTAATTTCATTATCAATTAGCATTCTTAATCCAGAAGAAGCGATAACCCCAAATAGAAGGATCGATACGCCTCCCATTACTGCTGTTGGAATCGTTGTGATGAACGCTGCAAACTTACCAATAAAAGCAAAGATAATCGCTAAGACCGCTGCACCTGCAATAACAAACACACTAAACACTCTTGTAATAGCAAGTACTCCTATATTTTCTCCATAAGTTGTATTCGGTGGACCACCAATTAGTGATGCAATGACGGTCGCTGTTCCATCCCCCAAAATAGAACGATGTAAACCCGGTTCTTTAATGAAGTTCTTTCCAACTACTTTACTTAAGACCATCTGGTCACCAATATGTTCAGCTAATGTAACAATAGCAATTGGGACCATGATCGCAACTATCTGCCAGGAAAACACTGGTGTGTATGTGACAAAAGGAACAATAACATCCGGCAATGCAAACCATTTTGCTTCTTGAACAGGAGAAATGTCAACTAGTCCAAAGAAAAACGCTGTAATATAGCCTCCAATAATTCCGAACATGATTGGAACTAGACTAAAGAATCCTTTAAAAAACATAGTTGCAAGGACTGTAATCAATAAAGTGATAATCGCAACTGCAGAGTAGGTCGCGCTGTAAGATTCTGCGCTTGGGTTGTTCATCGCCATATCAATTGCGACAGGAGCTAAACCTAATCCGATTACGATAATAACTGGCCCAACCACAATTGGAGGTAAGATTCTCATAATCCAATCCACTCCAATTGTCTTTATTAAAAGAGCAACAACTCCATACACAAGTCCAGCTAAGAAACTTCCGACCATTGCCCCTTCTGGACCACTCGTTGCTGTTGCAGCAATAATCGGTCCAATGAATGCAAAGGATGATCCTAAGTAAGCTGGTATTTGACCTCTTGTAATCAGAAGATAAGCGAGTGTTCCTAATCCACTCGATAGTAAAGCTACTGCAGGACTTAATCCAACTAAGTAAGGAACAAGAATCGTTGCGCCAAACATGGCGAATAAATGCTGTAAACTGAATATAATCCATTTATCAAATCTTGGTACTTCTTTAATTCCAACTTCTTTTCCTCTTGATGACATTGTTCTCCCCCTAGTACTTATGAAAAAAACCTCTCTGCGTAGGCAAAGAGGTCGAATCATCTTTAAATCAGATCATCGAGCCTCTTTTTAGCCTCACGGGACTAATTTAAAGAGAGATAGTTATTATTTTATTTATTATTTTTGTTCAATCGTAACTTCATCAGTCATGTCAACTTCACATAACTTCGCTACAATTTTTTCACTTTTAGATGTGGGCACATTTTTCCCAACATAATCTGGTCTAATCGGCAATTCGCGGTGACCACGATCAATTAGGACTGCCAGTTGAATTTGCTCTGGTCTTCCTATATCAATTAACGCATCAAGCCCTGCTCGAACCGTTCGACCTGTATATAGGACATCATCGACTAAAATGACTTTTCGATCTCTTATATTAACAGGAATATCTGTCCCTTGAATGATCGGTTCTTTGTTGCTTGATTTAACCGTTAAATCATCCCGATAAAGCGTAATGTCAATTTCTCCGACTGGAATTTTCGCTCCTTCAATTTGTTCAATCCGTTCAGCTAAGCGTTTCGCAAGGTAGATTCCACGAGTTTTAATCCCAATAAGAATACAATTATCTATGCCTTTATTATGTTCAATAATCTCATGTGCAATTCGAGTGATTGCTCTTCGTATAGCTTGTTCATCCAATATCACTCTCGACATCTTTTTCCACCTCCATAAATCATTAGAAAACGAAAAAACCTCTCTGTCCATTGGACAGAGAGGTAGTGACGTAAGTGAATAGAGACTAGCTATAGCTCCTATTCTTTCCGTTTTCCTTCTCAGCCTCACGGGACTGTAGTTAAAGGACTATTAAGTTCTTATATAGTATGACCGACAAATTTCGCGCTGTCAATCTTTTATTTTGTCCGAATAAGATGTAATAACCTCTCCATTTCTTCAGGAAGAGGGGCTTCAAATATGACTTCTTCTCCTGTACGTGGATGGATAAAGCCGAGAACTGCTGCATGAAGCGCTTGACCTTCAATATCAAACATTTTCTTTTTCGGACCATATTTTGGATCCCCCACTAAAGGATAGCCGATATATTTCATATGGACACGAATTTGGTGGGTTCTACCCGTCTCTAATTCACATTGTACGTACGTATAATTATCAAAAGTCTCAAGTACTGTAAAATGAGTAACGGCATCTCGACTATTTTCATCTGTTACTGTCATACTTTGGCGGTCCTTCTTATCTCGTCCGATTGGAGCATCAATCGTTCCATGCTCATGAGGAATCACACCATGTACAACGGCTTTATATAATCTAGTTGTTGTTTTAGCTTTTAATTGCTCAACTAATGATTCATGTGCATGATCATTTTTTGCGACCATAATTAAACCAGAAGTGTCTTTATCAATTCGGTGAACAATCCCAGGTCTTATAACTCCATTAATCCCAGATAAGTCTTTGCAATGATGCATTAATGCATTTACAAGAGTACCTGAAGAATGACCTGGAGCCGGATGAACAACCATCCCTCTAGGTTTATTGATCACGATCACATCTTCATCTTCGTAAGCTATATCTAACGGGATGTTTTCTGCCACTATTTTTAGTTCTTCAGGTGCTGGAATAACAAGAGTAATAACATCATCTATTTCAACTTTGTAATTCGTTTTTGCTTCACCATCATTTACTTTAAGGTGCCCATCTTTAATCCAAATCTGCACCTGTGTGCGTGACCAATTTGCATTTAAAGTGGTTATAAGCTTATCTAACCGTGTAGATTTTTGCTCACCTGTGACTATCCATTCAAAACTTTCCATTACTTTTGCTCCTTCTTTTGTTGACGTTCATCTTGAATCATTTTTATAAATAAAAGGGCCACTCCAATACATAGAGCTGCATCAGCTACATTAAAGATCGCAAAATCATAACCGAATATATATGTATCAACAAAGTCTACTACTTCGCCTCGGAACAGACGGTCAATGAAATTACCGATCGCTCCCCCAAGGATGAGAGCTAATGATACACCAAACAATGCACTATTTTTCGCTTCCTTTTGCATGTAATAAACAATACCGACAATAACAATTAACGTGATAATATAGAAAAACCACATTTGACCTTGAAGAATACCAAAAGCAGCACCTTTATTTCGATGTGATGTGAAATAAAGGACATGATCAATTAACGTGATTCTCTCTCCAATAGCCATCTGAGTATCAATAATCCATTTACTAATCTGATCAATAATTAAAACAACCAATGCTATAAAATAATACCTCATCGTCATCCCCCGATCTCGTCCACATCTTTCCATACGAATAGCATTATAGCACAAAAAGAGGGGGATAGCCCCCTACTTTCCGTTCAAGTATTGGTCGTAATGGACATTTCTCTGAAAAACAACATCTTCGTCGCCGGTATAGCCTTCAATTCCAGTTGATAAAAACCCTTCAATTTGTTCAACATAGCCGATAAGCTCACCTGTCTCTTCAAGTGAGGAATCTTCATATATCATTGGTAATTCATTGAATTCAGCAACTGATTGATAAGCATCCTCAGCATCAAATTCTGTCTCATCATCATCTTGATCAAAATTATACTTTCTAAACCCTCCCAAAACAGTTTCTTCTGAAGGTCTTTCATCAGTGATACGATTATCTACAGCTTCAACAATGGTGCGTGCTGCTGGACTTGCTTCTAGTCGTTCGTAGGGGATCGTTTTTCCTGTGACCTCACAAATACCGAACGTTCCTCGATTAAACTTTTCTAATGCATGCTCAATTTCTTCATGTTCCCTTTCTAGTTGTTCAAGTAATGCGAAGTCCTTTTCACGCTCGTAAAGGTCAGTTGCAGCATCTGCTGGATGATTATCGTATTGCGATAACTCACCTGTTGAAAATGACAATGTACGATTTTGTTCTTCTTTAAAATGCTGATTAATATGATCTTCCACTGTCTTTAGTCGTTGTTCAAGTGCTTGTTTAATCTGTGTATAATTTGTCATTTCATCTCCCCCAATCAAGCAACTCACGTCTATAGACGCTCATTCCTTATTGTGACCATGAAAAGCAGATGTAGCCAACACAACTTTTAACAGCATAAGAAAAATGGCAATAGACTGTTTTTTCTTAGAAGCATGAGCTGAACCGTTGCTTTCATTAAACCGAACAAAAAATGGTTCGGCCCCGCATGCGTGTGAAAGTTATTGCCACCCTTGAGAAGGCTTTCTTGCTTTATTATATCAATTCTGTATTCACTCAATTTTATACATTAACTCCCAAAAAAAAACCACTGTATAAAACAGTGGTTTGATCACCTTAAACATAAAACTTTGTAACTGTATCCGCACAAGATGAACATAAGCTAGGGTGTTCTTCATTTGTACCAACTGATGTTGAAACAACCCAACAACGTTCACACGTTTCTCCTTCAGCTGGTTGAACAACAATAGCTAATTGTTCAAACGTAACGGCATCTTCGGGAGCTTCGTTCGTTTCTCCAGCCAATTCAACACGGGAGACAATAAACAACTTCTCAAGTGAAGGAACGGAAGTTAAAAGCTTACGCACATCTCCACTTGTGTATAACGTAATTGAAGCCGTAAGTGATTTACCAATTTTCTTGTCATTTCTTGCTTGCTCAAGTGCTTTTAGAACATCATCTCTTACAGCCATAAAGTGACTCCATTTGGCTTTTAATTCTGTTACATCACCAAAGGTTTTCACTTCAGGCATGTCAGTAAGTTGTACACTTTCTTCACCTATACCAGGGATATGTTCCCATACCTCATCTGCCGTATGACTTAAGATAGGAGAGACAAGCTTTGTTAGAGCAACAAGAACGTCATACATAACTGTTTGAATAGCACGACGATTTGGATGGTCAGCATGTTCAATATAAAGTGTGTCTTTAGCCAAATCCATATAGAAAGAACTTAAATCAATTGTACAGAAATTATGAATCGTATGGTAAACAGTTGAAAATTGATATTGTTCATAGGCTTGCTTTACTTTTTCAACAACTTCATTCAACTTAACAACCATGAAAAGATCTACACCTTTTAGATCTGATACATAATGTTTTGCTGGGTCAAAGTCATGCAAATTTCCTAATAAGAAACGGAATGTGTTACGAATTTTGCGATACGATTCTGAAACTTGTTTTAAAATTTTATCTGATACTCGAACATCTGCCTGATAATCAACAGAAGCGACCCATAGACGTAAAATATCAGCACCTAACTGTTTCATTACATCATTTGGAACAACGACATTCCCAATGGACTTACTCATTTTCCGACCTTGTCCATCTAGCGCAAAACCATGACTTAAAATACCTTTATAAGCAGATTTCCCCGTAACCGCAACGCTTGTTGAAAGCGATGAATTAAACCAACCACGATATTGATCGGATCCTTCAAGATATAAATCAGCTGGGCGAACCAAGTCATCTCGTTCTTCTAATACGGCTTGATGAGACGAACCTGAATCAAACCATACATCCATAATGTCCATCTCACGAGTGAAAGTACCATTTGGACTATGTTCAGATAAGAAGCCTTCAGGTAACAACTGAGTCGTATCCCATTCAAACCAAATGTTTGAGCCATGCTCGCGGAATAAAGTAGATACATGATCAATCGTCTCATCTGTGATAATTGGTTCTCCATTCTCACCATAAAACACAGGAATAGGTACTCCCCATGCACGTTGACGTGAGATACACCAATCACCACGGTCACGAACCATATTAAATAAACGAGTTTCTCCCCACTTTGGAACCCACTCCACCTCTTCAATTGCAGCTAACAACTCATTGCGGAAATTTTCAATGGAAGCAAACCATTGAGCAGTTGCACGATAAATAACAGGTTTTTTTGTACGCCAGTCATGAGCATATGAGTGAGTAATGAACGTTAATTTCATTAATGCTCCTACTTCCTTAAGCTTTTCGGTAATAGGCTTGTTAGCAGCATCATAAAATAATCCTTCAAATCCAGGAGCTTCTTCCGTCATATTCCCTTTGTCATCAACTGGACATAAAACATCTAAACCATATTTTTGACCGACAATGAAATCTTCTTCCCCATGGCCTGGAGCTGTATGGACACAACCAGTACCGGCATCTAATGTGACATGGTCCCCACACATTACCAATGATTCACGACCATAAATCGGATGTACAGCTTTTACAAACTCTAATTCTGCACCCTTTACAGTCTTAAGTACTTCTATATTTTCCCATTCAAATTCTTTCTCAAGTGTTTCTAACAAACCAGCAGCAACGACATATTTATTATTGTTTACTAATACAACGTTATAATCCAGTTCAGGATGAACAGCGATTCCTAAATTAGCTGGAATCGTCCATGGAGTTGTAGTCCAGATGATAATTTGCTCATCTCCCTCTAAAACTCCATTGCCATCACTCACATTAAAAGCAACATAAATAGATGGAGAACGCTTGTCTTGATATTCAATTTCAGCTTCGGCAAGAGCTGATTCAGAAGAAGGAGACCAATAAACTGGTTTTTTCCCTTTATAAATAAACCCTTTTTTAGCCATTTCACCAAATACCTTAATTTGTTGGGCCTCATATGCCTTATCTAAAGTGACATAAGGGTTCCACCAATCCCCTCGAACGCCTAGCCTGATAAACTGTTCACGTTGACGATCAACTTGTTTTCTAGCATATTCTTCACAAAGCTTACGAAATTCAGCAACGCTCATGGATTTTCGGTTTACTTTTCCGCTTTTTGTCAGTGCTGTTTCAATTGGCAATCCATGTGTGTCCCAACCTGGAACATAAGGAGCATTATAACCACTCATTGACTTAAAGCGAACAATGAAATCCTTTAAGATTTTATTTAATGCGTGACCCATGTGAATATCACCATTAGCATAAGGAGGACCATCATGCAAAACAAATGATGGACGGCCTGCTGTTCGTTCCTGTACTTTCTTATAAATATCCATCTCTGCCCATTTTTCCTGTCTTTCTGGCTCACGGTTTGGCAAATTCCCTCTCATTGGAAATTCAGTTTTTGGCATTAATAATGTTTCTTTGTAATCCATTTTTTCTTCCTCCTAAGGATATCGCCTACTAATAAGTTTGTGGATGAATAAATCCCCTGATCTCGCTTAGACAGATGCTCGCACTAATTAATGCTAAAGCAACCACTAAAACACAAAAAAACTCCTCTCCCAAAAAGGGACGAGAAGTTAACCCGTGGTACCACCCTGTTGAAAAGAACGATTTCTTTCCACTCATGATTCGTAACGTGAATAACCCGTTGCAGCCTACTTTCATTTCAGTGCAAAACTAAAGGGTGATCTTCCAATGGTTAACGTGTTCAGGCTTTCACCATCCCTGAATCGCTATTCACGTTTGTTACCTTGTACTCTTCCCTATCAACGTCTTAACATATTTAAATTAATGAGTATCATTATATGATAGCCCTAGAAGAAGTGCAAGTCAGTAATCAAAAAATCGGCACTACCGTTCCTCAAAAACTTCCTCTTCTTTAGTAACATCGTACCAGTCATCCGTTTGAAGCATTTCGAGTTGAGCTTCAATTAACATTTTGAAACGCATTTTATAAACAGATGCTTGTTTCTTTAATTCTTCCATATCGATCATTACTTTTCTTGATTTAGACAAGGCGTCATTAATAATACGATCTGCATTTTTTTCTGCTTCTTTTACAATAAGTTGCGCTTCTTTTTGAGCATTTCTTCTCACTTCTTCAGCTGCTTCTTGAGCAACTAAAATCGATTTATTCAGAGTTTCTTCGATATTTTTGAAATGACCAAGCTTTTCATCTAGATCTGTCACTTGTTCAAAAAGTTCCTTTTTCTCACGAAGGACCGCTTCATAGTCTTTTATCACTTGATCTAGGAATTCATTAACCTCATCTTCATCATATCCGCGGAACCCTTTTGTAAATTCTTTATTATGGATATCTAAAGGGGTCAAAGGCATGTTAGCCACCTCCAAGTTGTAATGTCATTTTATCTTCAAATATGCCATTTCCAAGCATAAAATTGAATAAAAAATTATACTGATGTCATAAATTCGACAGATATAGCAAAAATCCTTCATTTTTTTTATTTTTTTTCTTATCGTTTACGTCCTAAGCGTATCCGATACTTTTCTTTTTTGGTCATCCCTTCAATAGCCAAGATTCTTGCACGACCAAAAGTACGAACAGATATGTAGTCGCCCTCAGCAATTAAAAAGTCAGTTTTGTCTACAATTTTCCAGTTTACCTTCACTAATCCTTTTTCTATTAAAGGAGTAACTTTCGTTCGCGAAAGCTTGTACATCTGTGCAATGACCACGTCAAGCCTCATAGAAGATACAGTTACTGTTGATTCATCCCATTCATCCTTAGGCTTAATGTGCTCAGATAAAGAAATTCGATTCAGGCGAACGGTAGCTTTTCCAATTGTTTGTAAGTTCATTTCTATATAATCAGCTATTTCAGTAGCGACGATTATTTGAGTTGCTTCCTCACCAATAAAGATGTCACCAAATTTATCTCGCTTTATACCTAAGTTCATCATCGCTCCAAGAATATCTCGATGCTCTAAGGTAACGAATTTAACTGGATAATCAATTGAAAAGAGAGTTAACAGATAGTCTTCTATTGTCGTTTCTAAATATGAAGGAGTTAAGCGCATACGACATCGCTCCGCATAACGAGAGCCTCCCGAAAAAGAGAGGCTTACATCATCATGTCCAATTATCCCACGAACAATTTCTTGTTGTCTTGGATCAAGAAAATCACTTAGCCGATCCAAATGGCGAATAGTAACAGCCTCTTGCCATTCAAGAACTTGGTCAATAAACGGGCGCTCTTCCTCACGAAAGTGCTGATATATACTAATGGTTGTTCACTCCTAACTGTTAAAGACCAAAAAGGGCGGCAACGCCACCACCGGCTAAGCGTAAAACAATAATTGCAACGATAGGAGATAAATCAATCATCCCAAGAGGAGGAACAAATCTTCTAAATGGTTCAAGATATGGCTCTACGATTCTTCCAATAAACTGTCCTAAGGAAGATTCACGTGCGTTAGGAAACCATGACATTAGGATATAGCCAATAATGAAAAAAGAATAAATATAAATCGCATTATAAAGTAACCCACCGATTAACTGCAAAAACATTCACCACCTTCTACTATGCTTCAAAATGCTGTTGCATCATCTCTGTAATGGTTCCTGAAACATCGACATTATCAGGTGTACAAAGAAAAATATCAGCACCTATTTTTTGTATATCTCCTCCAATAGCATACACTGTTCCACTTAAAAAATCGACTATACGCTTTGCTTGATCATAAGAAATTCGCTGTAAATTAATAATAACTGCTTTGCGATTTTTCAGATGATCTGCTATTTCTTGAGCTTCATCATATGTTCTTGGTTCAAGTAAAATAACTTTAGTTCCTTTTTGGACACTTTGAAGACTAACCACATTTTGAGGAGTACTAGTTGACTGCTGCTTTGTGTATTGACTTCTTGAACGACGTTTTGGTTCATTCTCCTCGTCAAAACGCTCTTCTTCATATTCTTCAACTTCTTCATATTCATCGCCTAATTCAAAGAACCGCTTAAATCTTGACTTCATCCCCATATATATTCCCCTCTCAAGCTTCTTATTCTCGTCCTACTAGTGCCGAACCAAGTCTTATAAAGGTAGCTCCTTCTTCAACGGCCACTAAATAGTCATTAGACATTCCCATTGAAAGCTCTGTACATGGAGCATGTTCTAACTGTAACACTTGTACCTCATCTCTTAATTCTCGCAATTTTTTAAACACAGGGCGAGTGGATTCAGGGGCTTCGTAAAAAGGAGCCATTGTCATCAAACCAACAACTTGTATCCCTTTATACTGAGATAATTGTCTGATAAACGAATGAAGTTCTTCTGGCGTAATACCCGCTTTAGACTCCTCCCCAGAAACATTGACTTGGACAAAGCATTTCATAATTTCTCCTGGTTCTAATCGCTTGTCCACTTCTTCAGCTAAAGAAAGTCGATCTAAAGAGTGTAAGTATGCAAATTTCCCTATGATTTGTTTTACTTTTCGCGTTTGCAAGGAGCCAATAAAATGCCAGATCCCTCTGTCGTGTAACGCATTCCACTTTTCTATTGCACCCTCTGCACGATTTTCACCAATATGCGTTAGACCATGATCAAGTGTTTGTTTTGTTGTTTCTACACTAACATATTTAGTAACAGCTACAATATGTACAGAATTACGATTACGTCCGACTTTTTCACACGCATGTTCAATCTCTTGTTCAATGGAATTCAATCTTTCTTGCATGGACATTTTCATTCACCACCTCTTAATCCAATAAAGCTCATCATCCTGCCAGTTTTCCCCTTGTCAGCACGGTGTGAGAACATTCGTTCATCCGCTGCTGTACAGATAGATGAAACAATAACATTTTTAGGTTTAATCCCTGCTTGTAAAACAAGTGCTTTATTAACCTCACGCAAATCAAGTAAGTATTTATCATTCGTTTGCTTCTTAAAAGGCATGTAATTTAAATTAATAGGCCAACATCCATTTATTTTGTCAATCACTTTTTGATCTACTTCATATGAATTCTGACTAATGCAGGGTCCAATAGCAACTTGAATATCTTCTAATAAGATTCCTTCATTTTCATGCCAAAGCTTAATCATTTTAGCACCAATATTTTGAACAGTGCCACGCCAACCTGCGTGAGCAAGTCCAATAGCCCCATGCTTGGGCGCATAGAAATACAATGGGACACAATCGGCGTATAAGCTAGTTAATAACAAATTATTTTCAAGTGTATATAACCCATCAGTGCTAGCAAGGGCCGAACCAAGACTTTCACTTCCTTTTCCGGCATCACTTAATGTAACTTTTTGAACTGTAGATTCATGAACCTGCTCAGATCCTATCCAGTTAGCTAACGGAATTTGAAGGTCGTTAGCTAGCAACTTTCTGTTTTCTAGCACATTTTTTGGGATATCTTCAACATGAAGTCCCATATTCAAACTAGAATAAGGCCTCTGGCTTTTGCCGCCACCCCTAGTTGTAAAACCAACAACGAGGTGAGGCTGAGGTCTACTCCATTGTTCAATTGAAAGATATCGTTTGCTAACTTGAACAAAAGGTTCCATTATTCCTTACCTCCCTCATCTAATTCTTTGTTTTCAAAAAGGTAAAGGACGACCTTTTTATCTGTAAAAATCTGCTCATAGTTTATTTTATCACAGGTACATCCCTACAAGAAACGACTTTCTTTTTCAATCATCGCTTTCTTGGTGTCGAAGGGGGTTCGAATTTCATCGGTTTTCGCTCGAATGTTGTAGGTACTTCCACTAGAATAACATCAGAACCAATTCTAATAATGTTTTTCCATGGAATAATTATTTCTTCTGATTCTTTTCCAAATAGGCCCATCATTTTACCAGAAGCGTTAATAACTAAAGCCTCGATCGCTCCTGTTGATAAATTAATATCTAAATCTGTTAATTGTCCTAATCGTTTTCCATTGCCCATATTCACTATATCTTTAACTTGCAACTCGGAAATTTTCATCATTTTCTACTGCACCCCATCTCATAGTGTTCGTTTTCTACTATATGCGAGGTTGTAGATGATTTATGAGCATGAACACAAAAAGAGAATGACTTTTTGAGTCATCCTCTTGTTCTTTAAATTTGAGCATGTTTATTCATTTGTTGAATTGCTGCTTTTTCCAAACGAGATACTTGCGCTTGAGATATTCCTATCTCATCAGCGACCTCCATTTGTGTTTTCCCTTGGAAGAACCTCATATTCAAAATCATTTTTTCTCGATCATTCAATCTAATCATTGCTTCTTTTAAAGCGATTTCTTCAACCCAATTGACATCTTTATTCCGTTCATCACTGATTTGGTCCATGACGAATATCGGATCCCCGCCATCATTATAGATTGGCTCAAATAGAGATACTGGATCTTGTATAGCATCTAATGCAAAGACAACATCCTCCTTTGGTACGTCTAATACCTTGGCAATCTCTTGGACAGTCGGTTCTTTCTCACGTTTCTTTTCGGACATGATTTGATCACGTACCTGCAACGCTTTATAAGCGATATCTCGCAAAGAACGAGAGACACGGATTGGATTGTTGTCTCGTAAATAGCGCCTGATCTCACCTATGATCATAGGAACCGCGTATGTAGAGAATTTAACGTTTTGGCTTAAATCAAAATTATCAATTGATTTCATTAAACCTATACAACCTACTTGAAATAGATCATCCACGTATTCTCCGCGATTGTTAAAACGTTGAATAACACTTAGAACCAGACGTAAATTTCCATTTACTAACGTTTCACGTGCACTTGTTTCTCCACTTTGCAATCGCTGAAATAAATCGCGCATTTCTGTGTTCTTTAGAACAGGTAACTTCGAGGTATCTACACCGCAAATCTCAACTTTATTTCGTGTCAATTCTTTCCCTCCTATCGCGGGAGATGATGTCTAAGAAAAGTATCTCCTCTGGAGGAAAAAATATGCACGAGCCTTGTCGAGTAAAAATCACTTGACAAGGCTCGTGCATGTTATGACAACAAAAAATCATTGAAAAAAATTTTTTAGGGTTGTTCTAAAAAATTAAATAAGCAATATAACTTTAATAGCCTCTTATCATCTATAACAATCAAGCCACTAAACCTGTAACAATGCCTCTTAGACCTGTTCCGCCCATTGTTTCGAAAAGGTTCAAAAAGGGAAAGACCGACCTTTTTGAACCTTTTCTCAAACCATCTTATTGAATTCTTTTTGTAGTCGTTTAATGATTCTTTTTTCCAAACGCGAAATATATGATTGTGAGATCCCTAACATATCTGCTACATCTTTTTGTGTTTTTTCTTCATCTCCAGCTAGTCCGAACCTTAGCTCCATAATTTGTTTCTCGCGATCATTTAATGTATGAAGAGCTTTAACTAAAAGTCTTCTATCTACTTTTTCTTCAATTCCTCTTGTAATAATATCCTCTTCTGTTCCTAAAACATCAGATAGGAGAAGTTCATTTCCATCCCAATCAATGTTTAGCGGTTCATCAAAAGAGACTTCGGAACGTGTTTTGTTATTTCTTCGCAAATACATGAGAATTTCATTTTCAATACATCTTGAAGCATAAGTTGCCAATTTGATTTTCTTCTCTGGGTTAAACGTATTTACCGCTTTAATTAAACCAATTGTTCCAATACTGATTAAATCCTCGATGTTAATCCCTGTGTTTTCAAATTTACGCGCAATATAAACAACTAGTCTTAAATTACGTTCGATCAGCATTGAACGTACGGCTTTATCACCCGAAGGTAATTTTTTTAATAAAACAGCTTCTTCCTCTTTTGAAAGTGGAGGTGGTAGTGCTTCACTCCCTCCTATGTAATAGATCTCGTCTGCCTTCATTCCTAATCGATACATTAATTTGTACCACATTAAGGTTAATTTTAGTTTTAACATGTTGTGAGCCCCCTAAATACTGGATTATGCTAGCTTATCAGTGGAAACACCGAGTACTAACTTTGGATGAACAATACACTGGAATACCCCATCTGGAGATAACTCCTTATCGTGTAACCCAAGTAATACATTCTTCGTAACAAATTGTTGATTTTGGTAATAGATTTTAACCTGATCTGGTTTAAGCCCTGTTATAAATGGTGAAGATTGTCCGATGACTCGATAAGGGATAATACTTGCACGTTCAATTAGTCGTTCATCAGACCCAACATCAACTTCTGGTTGCTCATGAAAGCTCATAATGTGTTCCACTGCTTCTTTTTGAAAATAAGAGTAGAGCAATTGAGCCTCAATGATCATAACCGGTTTTTTCGTTAATGGATCAGTTAATTGGTTACCACTGTCAATCAACCCTCTTGCACTAAATGAATGTCCTGATAGTATCATTTCAACATCTACAAGTTGATCATATTGAACTTGTTTCACCTCAATTTCCTCAAAACGATGTTTTGAAAAAAACCAAATTAACGGAAAACCAACTATGACAAAAATCCAACTAATCCCACTGCCAAAGTATCCAGAGTTTACTTTGGCAATGCCATCTAATATGGCTACTTCGGTCTGCCAGAAAAAATGAAGTGCGAATAAACCACCGCCTGTCATAAAGGCAACAAAATAAAACATGAGCAAACCTTGAATAAAATAACGAAATCGCTTAAAACCAAAGGCAATAAAAACGATGACGGCGGAATAAAGAAATTTCATCCATGGCTCATAAAACAAAGATGCAACAGGACTGAACATCAAAAATACAATGAGTGATGCAAATATTGCAGCTAGGATCATGCGAATGTGCTGAAAGCGGCGCTTCAAAACTAAAGCTGTTAGAGCGATTAATAAGTAATCAATACAAAAGTTCAGTAACCAGATCACATCAATATATAAGGTCATATCCATCCTCACATCCATTGATTTGAAACAAGTATATTACACATTCTATTAAGAAGTCTGTCGCTTCATGACAAGCAACAGGGGGTTATTTTGAGAGATTTTAAGATAAATTGTCAGCTTGTTTGAAGTCGGGAAATAATAAACATTAACTACCTGATAAAATGAATCAAGTAATAAAAAAAGGAAACCTATTGTATTACCTTTATCTGGCTAATTTTCAGTAATAAAAGGGGTACCTCTTATTGATTATTCCGCTCATTTCTTATATTACAATCAAACTAGCATCATATTTCCCAAAAAAAAAAGCTGATTCAACTCGTCTCATGCGAGACTCTTGAATCAGCTTTTCATTATTTTAACGATTACGATTTCGACGATTACGTAAAAATGTCGGGATGTCTAATGTCTCTGTTGGTTCTGGTGTAGAATTACTTTGCTGAGGAGCAAAACGTTGTTCCTTTTGCTCTTCTTGAATTGGCGCTTGAGTTGTTTGTCCTCTTGAAACCGATGGAGTATCTGGACGTTGGTGTTGGTGTTGATGTCGCTGTTGATTATTACCTTCAGCAGCAACATCAAATCCTGTAGCAATTACTGTAACGACAATCTCATCTTTTAAATTTTCATTAATGACAGATCCAAAGATCATATTAACCTCAGAATCAGATGCAGCTGAAACGATTTCTGCAGCTTCATGTACTTCATAAAGAGAAAGGTTGGATCCACCAGTAATATTCATCAAGACACCTTGAGCACCGTCAACGGACGTTTCAAGCAATGGGCTCGAAATGGCCTTTTTAGCCGCTTCACTTGCACGATTCTCTCCGGTTGCAATCCCAATTCCCATCAAAGCAGATCCTTTTTCTTTCATGATTGTTTTAACATCAGCAAAATCTAGGTTAATTAAACCAGGTACTGCGATTAAATCAGATATACCTTGTACACCTTGACGTAGTACGTTATCAGCTTCCCTGAAGGCTTCTAGCATGGGCGTGTTTTTATCAACAATTTCTAATAAGCGATCATTTGGAATCACAATTAATGTGTCAACTTTTTCTTTTAAAGCTTGTATACCATCTGCTGCGTGTGTAGAGCGTTTTCGACCTTCAAACGTAAACGGACGTGTGACAACACCTACGGTTAAAGCCCCTAGCTCTTTTGCCACTTCGGCAATAACAGGTGCAGCACCTGTTCCAGTACCTCCGCCCATTCCAGCAGTAATAAAAACCATGTCTGCTCCTTGCAACACTTCTTCAAGTTGCTCACGACTTTCTTCAGCAGCTTTCTTCCCGATATCAGGATTAGCACCAGCACCTAAACCTCGTGTTAATTTCCCACCAAGTTGGAGCTTCGCTTCTGCCTTTGACAGATGTAGAGCTTGAGCATCCGTATTGACTGCAATAAAATCTACACCTTGTAAACCATTTTCTATCATTCTGTTAACGGCATTACTTCCACCACCGCCAACTCCAATAACCTTTATTTTTGCTAATTGATCCATATCCATTTCAAACTCTAACATGTAAGGTCCCCCTAATCAGACTAATCCCGCTTCATTTCTATTCAAAAAAGACTTTAAACCAGTTTTTCATTTTAGCTTTTGAATTTGACTTTTCATTTTTTGTTTTAGCTGTTTGTTCATTTTTGTCGCGTTTTGGTTCCTGGTATGTTTCTGGCGTACTAACTGCAGCTGCCACTTCTTTTCCTTGAACCTTTACATTTTTATAGGCAAATTGAATAAGCCCTACCCCACCCGTATACTGTGGCTCTCTAACTCCTAAATAATCAGGAACCGCAATACGAACATTTCCTTGCAATAATTCACTCGCTAAATCTAACACTCCAGGAATCATAACGGTTCCACCTGTTAGCACATATCCACTTGGAAAATCCTGATATCCTAACCGATTTATTTCTCGGTAAATTAATTCGAACATTTCTTCTACTCTTGGCTCAATGATATGAGCAAGATCGAATTGTGAACATTCTTCTGTTTCAGAACGCCCAATTGTTGAAACATTGAAGCGTTCATCTTTTGAAGCGTCATCGATATAAGCGTGTCCATGTTTTGTTTTGATACGCTCCGCTTCTTCTGTTGAAACTCGCAAGCAAATAGCGATATCATTTGTTATGTGATCTCCCCCAATTTGAAGGACAGATGTCGTTTGCAATGTTCCATGTTCAAAAATCGAAATGGTAATAGAGCCACCACCAATATCAATTAAACAAACACCCAAACTTTTTTCATCTTTAGAGATCGCAACCGAACTAGTTGCTAAAGGTTGCAAACAAATATCTGCCACTTGTAAACCAGCACGTTCAACACAACGAAGAAGGTTATGTAAAATCGTTTTAGATCCTGTAATAATCATACCTTCCATTTCAAGTCTTACACCGATCATACCACGTGGATCATTAATTTCATCAAGACCATCAACAACAAATTGTTTAGGAATCACATCAATAATTTCTCGTTCTGGAGGTATTGATACCACCTGTGCGGCATCAATAACACGAGTAATGTCTTCATCCCCGATTTCTCGATCAGGACTTGAAACTGCAACGACTCCATGACAAGGTTGAAGTTGAACGTGATTTCCATTGACGCCGACAACTACTTGTTTTATCGAAAGACCCACCATTCGCTCCGCTTGTTCAACTGCTCTTCGAATGGATTGAACCGTTTCGTCAATATCAACGATTGATCCTTTTTTTATTCCTTCAGAGTTTGACTTTCCAACTCCGATAATATTCATCGTACCATTTGACATTTCCCCAATTATCACTCTGACATTGGATGTACCGATGTCTAAACTTACGTAAATCTCGCTGTTGTTCAATCTGTGGCACCTCCTTGTAATTCATACGCCCTCAAAAATAACAACCATATTCTCTATCAAATTTAGAATTCACCTGAAAACTTCATAGATTATAAACTAATTCAACATAGGATTCGGTTATCCTTTTTATAAACGCTGATTTTCTCAAATTTTTATATTTTTTCATAATGCCTTTTCCCATTCGTTTGAGAAACTACCATTTTTCAGGTTTCCCTTGCCATTTCGACAACAATAACCGTCGAATTACAGCAATATTATTAAATAATCGAACCCCAAAGGCAAAAATTGCTGCTAAGTATAAGTCTACACCAAGATGTACACCTAGAAAAGCTAAACCTGCAGCTAAAAGAATATTAAAGAAAAAACCTGATAAAAAAACATTCGAATCGAAGGTTTCTTGTAAATAGGCTCGAATCCCCCCAAATAATGTATCAAGAGCAGCTAATACGGCAATTGATAAATAGCTTGAGTATTCAGCAGGAACACGGAAATCTGTCATTAAGCCTAGTAATACCCCAATTAACAAACCAATAATCGGTAACCACATCAATTACCCCTCCTTTACTTCCTCCATGTAGCGAACCCGTCTCGTTTCATCATATGCTGGTAGTTCTACTGCATCTACTATTTCAAATGATAACGAGAAACCTTCAATCTCAAATTCTTCTACAGAAGCTGATACGACCATTTGATTGTGCAATTTCTCTACTTTGTCAGATAGGATTCTTACTTCTATTGGAAGAGGAGGTAATCGACGATTGTTTAAATAAGTCACACCATTAACACTTCGAAACGCTGAATTTGTAATAATACGTTCATTACCTACTGAGATTTCCTGAGCCCCATAAATGTTCAATTCATTCACTAAAAAACGAAAAACATCCGGAGGTGGAGTTCTTCTAGCCTGTCCATAAAATTGATCGTTATATAACGCTTCAATTTTAATAATTAAGCCTTCTCCACTCATTTCAGTGAGACCAGCCTCTATTTGAAGAACTTCTACTTGTTGTAATAATACATCAATTATGTCGTGTTCACGGTTATCAACTGCACTCTCATACTGAACTAATAGCGCTTGTACTTTCTCAACTTCTGTGTTTAATTCCTGACGCCGCTCTTGTTCCGTTAATAAATCTCTTCGAAGCTCACGGATATCTCTTGTATCTCGAACAACTGGCTCTTGTGTAGTTTGAAACTGTATAGCTAGCATAAATCCAATTGTAAAAGTGGCCACTGTAAATATCCAGTTTTTATTCAAAGGTCGCTCACCCACTTTCTACAAGATGAGGCTCTAACGTAACAGCACTTTTCTTTTGAATGCGTACACTAATTTCATCATTAATGAGTTGATGATGGACTCCACCAGGTAAAGTAATTGCCGATTCCAAATGATCGGCATCACCAATCGCTGTAATGATAAAAGGGGCAGAAGATGTATTACCATCAACCCTAATTACCGGACCCGTACACTGAATATAGGATTGGTTTGATAATCTAAAACCATTTATAGCAATAGCCTCGGCACCAGCAACAAATAATTCTTCGACTACACGTTGAATGTGAAACTCATGAACGATATAGTTATTGGGATTATCTCCGTCTGGTATATAGTCAGCATCTTCTAATGAAATTTCAATTCCTTGTCCTTCAACCTTAACTTGACCAACAAGTTTTCTTAAACGTTCAATATCTTCTAATAAATTTTGTGCCTTTTCTTCTTGTTCTTTATCAATGGAGGCTAAGTTACTCTCAAGTTCTCTTACCTCAGCCTGAGCCAATCGTAAATCTTCTTGTAAATTCCGATTAGCTGTTTGCTCCATAATCACTTGATTTCTTAACTCATCTTCAATTTCCCATTGACGTTCATATCCTGGCAATAGTGATGAACTTCTTTCACTCGTAACTTCATAACTAAGTGCTAAGATAAAACCAGTTACGAGTAAGACGAAGGATAGAATGACATGTTTACCCTTCACTCTCACTAGCGGTTTCCTCCTCTGTCTTGAATTCCTCGAAATAAGGACTCATCCTCATATGAAGAATTCCCTTTTTGTTTGCGTCTAACTCCTCGACAATTGATGGATAAGAAGCAACATTTCCTGAGAAATCCCTGATTGAAGTATGAACCTCAATCCCATCTGTCATAAAAAGAACGATAGAAAGGGAGTCACTCTCAGATGGTCGATAGAAAATTTCAGAGATTCGCTCTATTAGTTGACTAGAAACCTTTTGCAATTCTGCTGATAACTCAGCTAATTCTTCACCTTGAGAAAAATCAATTAACAAAGGGGCATCTGATGGAAATTCATGTTTAGGTAGTTCCTTTAAATATTGACCCGTCTCAAGAATTGGGAAGTATTTATCATCACGATAAAGATACCCGATTCTTGCATATTCTTGAACTTCAACACTAACGGTATTGGGAAAGTGCCTATTTACGCTTACATTGGCAATTTCTTTATGTGAAAGGAGACGCTCTTTGATCTTGTCTTTATCTAGATTCCACATGCTTGTCCCATTATCAATCCCACTCAGTTTAATAATGGGTTCATCTGAAACAAAGTGATTACTTTCTACAATCACATTCCTTACATGGCTTAACGGGGATTGAAAATATACCATCAACATTAATAGTAAGAAAAAGAAAGATAAAAAGAACAGCAAGCGGCGGTTAGCACGCTGTTTTCGCTGCTCTTTAAGCGATGGGATTCGTTCATTAATTGTTACTACCTTTTCCCTGCTCATGCTTAATTCCCCCGACCCATCTTACGTACTCACATAAAGATCTCCTACCATCCAATTGTTTCAATTATTAAGGGAAAGGAGATACGTAATGATAGGTTCAATTGTACCATATTTTTGGTTAAAATTAATCTCATTTTTCGTTTTCTTTTCGTCTCCCAATCAATTCTACTTCCGTTTCAATCTCAATATCATGTTTAGCTTTAATCGTCTCTTTTACATGAGTAATTAAATCAACGACATCTTGTGCTTTGGCTTCTTCAACATTAACGATAAAATTAGCATGCATCGGAGAAATTTGCGCTCCTCCAATTTGATATCCTTTTAAACCGGCTTTTTCAATTAATTGACCAGCATAATGAGGAAGTGGATTTCTAAATACACTTCCACATGTAGGATGCTTCCATGGTTGCGACTCTCTGCGATAATCTTTGTATGCTTGCATATGTTTGACAATTTCTTCTTTCTCGCCCTTTTCTAATTGAAACACAGCCTCTACACATATTCCCTTTTCATTCTGTAATCTTGAGGTTCTGTAAGAAAAGCCCATATCTTCCCCTTTTATCCACTCAAGTCTACCATCTGAAAAAAGAATCAATGCTTCTTTTAAAATGTTTGATATATCTGATCCATGAGCCCCTGCATTCATAAATACAGCTCCGCCGACAGACCCAGGAATTCCACCAGCAAACTCAAGTCCAGAAAGACCTTTGCGACTAATTACTGTTGCTAATTTAATTAAGGGATAACCTCCCCCTACTTTTATCAAGTCCTCATTAATTTCAAGATAATCTAAACCTTTTCCTAGCTTAATGACAACCCCTTCAATTCCTCCATCAGCTACAAGCAAATTAGAACCCCTTCCAATTACTCGCCATGGTATGTTATGAAGTGTGATTAAATTTATAAGACGCTTTAAGCTTTCTAAATTATCTGGTTCTATTAAGACATCTGCTGGACCACCAATTTTCCAGGTGGTGTGATTAGAAAGATGCTCATTCTCTTTGATAGTACCAATTTGTTCTTTTTTAATTTGTTTTAAAAATGTATCCACCTAAGTTCCCTCATTTCATACTCTAAGAAGTTACTTCACGCTCATTATTATTATTTATGCTTAAGCCCATTTAATTGTTCAAGATGTAGTTCAAAACCCCCATGTTTTAGCAAACACCACGATGAATGCAAACTAGGACTTACGCCTTAGTTTTCGTATAAAAAGGTAAAGATCAACCTTTTTGAACTACATCTACAAGAACTTGATAGACATTTTCTGCTGCTTGGGGGACACCTAATTTTAGGGCTGCCTCATGCATCGTCTGCCAACTTCCATTCACATTAAATACACGATCAATATCATCTAGTAACATTTGGCCGCTCATCTCTTGTTCCTTACGGACGATTGCAGCACCATTTGTTTTTAAAGAATATGCATTCTTTTCTTGATGATTATTCGTTACATAAGGACTTGGGATTAAAATACTAGGTAAACCCAAAGCTGTGATCTCAGCCAACGTTGTGGCACCCGCACGCGCAACTATTAAATCGACAGCCCCCAGGACGTCCGGCATGTTATGGATAAAAGGTTTAACAATAATATTCGGTGATTGTTCCACCTCTTTGACCTTCTCCATAACAGCATCATAGTGCACCGCACCTGTAACGTAAACAACTTGGTAATTCTGTTTTGCCCATTTATCTAAAACCGAATTAAAAGCTTCGTTGATCGGACGTGCGCCTCTACTTCCTCCAACAATTAAAACCGTTCTTTTATTAACATCAAGCCCTAAAGACATGCGACCCGCTTTCCGATCAATATTCAAAACATCTGAGGCCCTTGGGTTTCCAGTAAAGACTACCTTTTTTTCAGGAAAAAATGACTTTGCTTCGTTAAAACAAATCGCTATCCGGTCCACATATCTACTAAGAAATTTATTTGTTAAACCAGGCACACTGTTCTGCTCATGAATAACAGTAGGGATTTTAAGTTTGGCAGCTGCATATACAACCGGCCCACATACATAACCACCTGTCCCGATTACAACATCTGGTTTAAATTGCTTAATTAACTTTTTAGCACGCTTAGTTCCCGTTATAAAACGCGTAATTGTCTTTAAGTTCTCTATGGAAAGTTTGCGTTTGAATCCCGAGATATGTATGGTTTCGAAAGGTATTCCTTCTCTAGGAACAATATCAGCCTCAAGTCCACGTTCTGTTCCTATGTATAATATTTCAGCATCAGTATGTTTCCTTTTTATTTCTTTAATTAAGGACATGGCCGGATAAATATGACCACCTGTGCCTCCTCCACTTACAAGTACTCTCATCGGTTTCCTCCCAAATAACTTGATTAGTATCATTTTATCATGAACAGAACTTGTATTATACACGATTCCTATTTGTTTTTCGCTCATACCATTATCTTTCATATTTCTACATGAATAACGAATGTTCGATAATAAACCAAGTTGCTCTGAAGAAAAAAACTGAGTAATGGTTTTTGTGCCACTACTCAGTTTAATTTATTTTATTTATCTTACATACCGACTTATATTTAATAACACTCCTATGGATACAAGCATTAACGTCAAAGAAGAGCCACCATAACTAAGCAAAGGCAGTGTAATTCCAGTTACAGGCATTAACCCCGTTACTACCCCAATGTTGATCATCACTTGAATAGCGACCATCGAGATAATCCCTACAGCTAAAAAACTACCAAATAAGTCAGGTGCTCCTAAAGCAATTCGAATTCCTCTCCATAGTAAAATACCAAATAGTAATAGAACAACAAAGCCCCCAATAAAGCCAAGCTCTTCTGATAAAATTGCAAAAATAAAATCTGTTTGAGGTTCCGGTAAATAAAAATATTTCTGCCTACTTTCACCAAGACCCATTCCCATTAATCCACCAGGTCCAATTGCGTAAAGAGATTGAATAATTTGAAATCCACTCCCTAAAGGGTCTGACCATGGATCTAAGAACGAAGTGATTCTCTTGATACGATAAGGAGCAGATGCAATCAATGCAATAAATCCCGCAAGACCTGCAACCCCTAACCAAGCAAAATGACTGAGACGTGCTCCAGCAACAAAAATCATAATGACACATGTTCCTACCATCACTGCGCCAGTTCCTAAATCTGGTTGAAGCATAATCATAGCAAAAGCCACCATGACGAGAGAAAGAGAAGGAATGACTCCTTGCTTAAAAGAACTGATCTTCTTTTGATTCTCTGATAGGTATTTCGCCAAAAACGCAATCATTGCCATTTTCATAAATTCAGAAGGTTGAATAGAAAAAGCTCCAACCCCTATCCAACTTCTCGCTCCACCTCGTACAAGTCCAACACCTGGTATTAATACGATTACTAATAAAATAAAACAGATGATTAGGATGACCTTAGCCCAAGTTCTCCATGTCCAATAATCAACACGCATCATAAAGAGCATAGCGATTACCCCTACCCCTGCAAAAAACAACTGACGTTTTGCAAAGAAAAAAGAATCATCGAACCTATAATTAGCCCAGGCAGCACTCGCACTATAAACCATAATCAATCCGATTACTAAAAGAGCAATCGTGGTAACCATCAAAACATAATCTGGTTCTGTTTTCTTATTTGGCATAGTAATAAACACCTCATCCAGCACGAATTAAGTATACAGATTTCCTGTACAACCCCTCAACCTAATCGTATGCATGAGTCGATTGAAACATGTCCACAATGATGAATGACAAAAAAGAAGATTGACTCTAATGAAATAAAAATGAGATTAAAAGACCAAATCAGACTTGATTTGATCTTACTCATACCCTTATTTCTTATCGTAGCTTAGCTGATTCACTAATCATTAGTCTTTATCATACTGTAAGACGTTCAATTGCTTCTACAAACCGTTTTCCTCGTTCTTCAAACGTCTTATATTGATCCCAACTCGCACAGGCAGGAGAAAGTAAAATAACGTCATCTAACCGAGATTGGCTAAAAGCAAGGTTTACAGCTTCCTCCATCTGATCTGCAAATAATATAGTTTCAACACCAGCTTCTTTGGCCACTCTAGCCAATTTTTCTTTAGTTTGACCAAATGTAACGAGGGCCTTTACATTCGTTAATGATGGAGCTAGTTCATCAAATTCATTCCCACGATCCAGTCCACCGGCTAAAAGAATAGTTGGTTCCTTAAAAGCTTCCAACGCTTTCTGTGAAGCCAAAATATTAGTAGCCTTTGAATCATTGTAAAACCGTCTGCCTTGAAATTCTTTTACAAATTGAAGTCTATGCTCTACCCCAGAAAACGTCTTTAACACATATTCTATTTGATTAACCTGTGCGCCCATTGTTAAAGCTGCTCCAATTGCTGCTAAAATATTTTCTAAGTTATGCCTTCCTGGCAAAACTACTGAATCTAATTGGACGAGTGGTTGTCCATTAAAATTAATAAATCCATTCTTTAAATCTAAACCTCTTGTTAACTCCCTCTTCGTTGAAAAAGGAATTAACGTAGCATGACTCGATTCAGCAACTTTAGACACTGCTTTGTCATCTGCATTATAAACGAGATAATCTTCTATTGTTTGATTAACAGTAATCTTTGCTTTTGCATTCTTATATTCTTCTTTCGTGCCATGATAATCAAGGTGAGCATCAAATAAATTCAAAAATACGCTGACCTTAGGCTTAAACTTTTCCGTTCCAAGAAGTTGGAAACTAGAAACCTCTAATACAATTACATTTTGCACGGTTGCCTGTTCAGCGACTTCACAAGCCACTGTACCGATATTTCCCGCTATTAGGGGTTTACGTAAACTATTTATTAACATCTCATAAATAAGTGTTGTTGTTGTTGTTTTCCCATTTGACCCTGTGATAGCCACAAATTCAGCAGCGCTTATGGCTGAAGCAAGCTCTACTTCAGTTACAACCGATATCCCTTTTTTTAATGCCCCTCTAACAATTGGATTACTATATGGTATACCTGGGTTTTTAACAACTATTTCAAACCCTTCTTCTAATAACTCCAAAGGATGATGTCCACAAATTACCTTTATTCCTAACTGTTCTAATTGTTGCGCCTGACTATTTTCTTCATAGGGTTTTGAATCATTGATCGTTACAATTGCCCCTAACCTAAATAGCAATCTTGCTGCCGCTTCGCCACTTTTGGCCAGACCTAATACTAGAATTTTTTTTCCTGTATATTGATTTTTCATTTACAACCACACCTCTAAATAGATTCCTAAGATAGCGAAAATCATACCAACAAACCAAAATGTAACGACAACTCGCCATTCAGACCAACCTGTTAATTCATAGTGGTGGTGCAATGGACTCATTTTAAAGATTCGTTTTCCTCTTGTTTTAAAAGAAATGACTTGGATAATAACAGATAAAGTCTCGATAACAAAAACCCCGCCAATAATAATAAGTAGGATTTCCATTTTCGTCATAATTGCAATCGCTGCAATAGCCCCTCCTAAAGCAAGAGAACCCGTATCTCCCATAAAAACTTTAGCTGGGTGAGCATTAAAAACTAAAAAACCTAAAACTGCACCAACAATTGCCGCACTAAATATAGATAAATCGATATAACCGACATGCCACGCAAGAATGGCAAAAGCACCGAACGCAATAGCACCCGTCCCAGCCAATAACCCATCAAGACCATCAGTGAGATTCACCGCATTAGAAGCTCCAACTAACATGACAATGACTAAAGGTAAGTATAGCCATCCTAAATCAAAAGTAATCCCTGTAACTGGGATGGTAATTTCAGTTGAAAAATCCATTTGAATGAGACCAATATAAAAAAGAATGGAAATAAGTAGTTGACCAACTAATTTTTGTTTTGAAGTTAATCCGAGATTTCTTTTTAGGACAACCTTAATAAAATCATCTAAAAATCCAACTAAACCAAATCCAACCGTTACTAACAAAAGCAATAAAATTTCTTGGCTGAATGATAAGAAACGTGTAGAAATAAAAAGAGTGGTCACTAATATCGAAAGGACAATTACAATACCACCCATTGTCGGTGTCCCCGTTTTCTTTTGATGTGATTTCGGTCCTTCTTCTCTGATACTTTGCCCAAATTTAAGCCTTCTTAAAAAAGGGATAAAAAGTGGAGAGAGAAGGACAGCAATAAGAAATGAAAGCAGTAAAGTAAGAAGTAAAATTCGTTCTAACATCACCGATCATTCCTCCTTTCTTCTCAACTATAACAGTATAATTTAATTTTTATGAAAGAACGGAGACCTTTACTAAATAAGGTCTCTTAATATTGATATCGTTCGTCCGCTTTTTATATGCTTTAAATAGAAAAATCCAACAAACAAACTGGTGTAGAATCTTTTATTAAACTCTTTCTCTAATAGCTAATCTTGCAATTTCCCTGTCATCAAAGTGATGTTTTTTTCCTCCAATGTCTTGATATGTCTCGTGACCTTTTCCCGCAATCACGATTATATCATCTGGATTAGCTTCTTTAATCGCTTGCTTAATCGCCTTTTCTCGATCTAGAATCATGACATATTCTCCTTCATTAACCCCAGCTGTCATGTCTTTTATGATTTGCTCTGGATCTTCTGAACGAGGATTATCAGAAGTGAAAATAGCACGATCCGCATAATCAACAGCGATTTTAGCCATGATCGGTCGCTTTGTCTTGTCTCTATCACCACCACAACCAACAATAGCAATAATTTGTTTTTGAGCAAATTCTTTGCAAGTTTTCAATACATTTTCCAAGCTATCACTAGTATGAGCGTAATCAACGATAACGGTAAAATCCTGACCTTCATCAACTGTTTCGAAACGACCAGCCACACCTTGGATTTGCTGTAAACTTTCTTTAATAGTTGATAAGGGAACGTTCGATACTAAAGAAGCAGCTGTAGCTGCTAATGCATTATAAACACTGAACAATCCAATTAAATTCATCGAAATCGTTTCACGTTTTCCGAAGGCAATCATGTCAAATTTAGTACCAGAAGGCGTAATAATAATATTCTCAGCTTTTATGTCAGCCAATTCATTTATTCCATATGTAACGACATCTACAGTTGTTAAGCGAGACAATTCAAGTGAAGCGGGGTCATCAGCATTAAGTATAGCTACTTTATCTGAAAAAGTATTTCCTAACTGAGCAAATAAAAGACCCTTAGCGAATAAGTATGCTTCCATCGACTGGTGATAATCTAAATGATCTTGTGTTAAATTAGTAAATACCGCTACATTAAAATCACAGCCTCTAACTCTTCCCATATGAAGCGCATGAGAAGAAACTTCCATCATGACTGTGTCTACTTGCGCTTCAACCATTTCCTTAAATAATCCTTGCAAAGGCAAAGACTCAGGAGTTGTATTCCTTGTTTCCTGCTCGGTATCTCCAATCTTGGTATACATTGTTCCTATTAATCCCGTCTTCTTACTCGCATCCTGCATGATCTTTTCAATTAAGTGAGTAACCGTTGTTTTGCCATTTGTTCCTGTCACACCAATTAGGTGTAGTTTTTTAGTTGGGTTATCATAAAAGTGGCAAGCCAACTTTGCCATAATCCGTTTGGTATCTTTTACAATAATAACAGGGATAGAGACAGAAAGAGGGCGCTCAGCGATGATCGCGACCGCCCCTTGTTTTTCTGCTTGAATCGCAAAGTCATGTCCATCAACTGTGTATCCTTGAATACAGATAAAAACAGTTCCATTTTTTACGTTTCTTGAATCCATCTCTAGTGAACTGACATTAGGATTCTCTTTAATTATATTGTGTTGAAAACGCAATGGTTTCAATAGCTCTTGTAACTTCATCATTTTGTAAAACCTCTCTATCATCCATTTACATATTGATTATCATGCCATTGATTATTTTAGACGTTCTAGTCCGATTTGTCACCCATATAAAGACGAATTGTAGAACCTTGCGTCACTTTTACACCAGGTTCCGGTGATTGAGCAAGGACATTTTGCCCTTCCCCATCAATTTCTACTTTTAATTCATAATAGGATTCATTAATTTCTCGCATCGTGCGTCCGACTAGATCAGGGACCTCGATTAAAGGCTCATCACTCCATGTCAATTCCTTTTCGATCTGGCCTTCTCTTTTTTCAACACCCATTGCAAGAAGACTATCACCTATGATATTACCAACTATTGGTGCTGCAACTACTCCACCAAATTGAACCGTGTTTTTCGGATTATCTATTGCCACATAAATGACAATTTGCGGGTCATCTGCTGGCGCAAACCCGATAAATGAAACTATATGGTTGTTCTCTAAGTATCTTCCATTTTTCGCCTTTTGTGCAGTACCCGTTTTTCCACCAACACGGTACCCATCATTATAAGCTCCTTTACCAGAACCAAGTGCAACTACATGTTCAAGAGCATAACGAACTTCTTTAGAAGTTTCTTCAGAGACAACACGACGCTTCAGGATAGGCGATTGTCTTTCAACAACCTCCCCCGTCATTGGGTCTAACCATTCTTTTGCTAGATAGGGTTGATATAAATAACCTCCATTGATCGCGGCAGAAACTGCAGCAACTTGCTGAATTGGAGTAACAGCAACCCCTTGACCAAAAGCAGTCGTTGCTTGTTCAAGCGGTCCGACCCGATCTCGGTTAAATAAAATTCCTGTCCCTTCTCCTTGCAGATCAATTCCCGTTTTCTCACCAAAACCAAAATCCTCAATATAGTCAAAGAGACGATCTTTACCGAGCCTTTCACCTAAGACAACAAATCCAGGGTTACAGGAGTTTTGAACCACTTCTAAAAACGTTTGATGACCATGACCACCTTTTTTCCAACACCTTAAATGTCTACCTGCTACCTCAATATATCCAGGATCGTTAAATGTATCTTTTTCAAGGTCAACTTCTCCTTCTTCAAGCGCAGCGGCTAATGTAATAATCTTAAACGTCGAACCTGGTTCGTATTGCATCCATACAGGTTTATTTTGATTATAAATATCCGGTGATACATTCCGGAAGTTCTCTGGATTATAATGAGGTCTACTACTCATACCTAGAACCTCACCTGTATTTGGGTTCATCGCAATCGCAATTGCTCCATCAGGGTTATACGTTGCTTCAGCAATATCTAATTCACGCTCTATTATCGTCTGAACGCGGCTATCAATTGTTAAACGCAAATCAAGTCCATTTGTTGGAGATGTATATTCATCAGCCAAATTAGGCATCCGGTTGCCTTTTGCAGTTGAGAAAAAAGAAACATGTCCACTATCACCTTTTAAATACTCATCATAGTACGCTTCAAGACCTGTTAAACCTTGATTATCTATTCCTGCAAAACCTAATACGTGTGAAAGATAACTGCCATTTGGATAATGCCTTTTACTATCTTCGGCTATATAAACACCAGCTAAACGTAACGCCCTCACTTCACTAGCTTTCTCTTTCGTTACTTTACGACCTTCTGGATTAACTCTGACAATCGACGCTTCTTTCGTAACAAATTCATAGGCTTTCTGACGATCCATATTTAACACCTTAGCTAGTTGCTCTGCTGTATTAACCGGATCCCTTACTTGACGTGGAACAACAAGTATCGACGGGGCACTCACATTCGTGGCTAATACAACATCGTTTCGATCTCTGATCTCACCTCTTTTTGCTTCAAAAGGAACATCTCTACTCCAAGAATCTTCCGCTCTATCTGTTAGCCAGTCTCCTAAGGCAAATTGAACATAACCTAGTCTAAGGGCAATGATCAAGAACATAGCCAGTCCCAAAAACATTACTAAAATGAGTCTTTTTCTTACTGTCACATTAGAAACTCGCACCGTCTATACCTCCTACAAACATTTGTCAGCTTGTTTTAACGTATGCTTGTACGCTTCAGGTTAGAACTGTGCGAGTCCTGTTGCATATTACTTTATTCAACTGTTTGATCAACTTCGTCTTCTTGTTCTACGTCTATCTCGGTGAGACTATCTAACTCAACCACTAAATACTCACCTTTTTTAATCATTGTCCCTGGTTCAACACTTTGTGTTTTCACATAGCCATTTCCAAAGAAGGTCGGGTTCAATTCCAAAACTTTAGCAAATCTCCGAACATCACGATTTGACCAACCTTTCATATCAGGCATTTTAAATGTATCACTATCCGTTCTTAGGAATAAGCGCTCTCTTGCTAGCATCCCTTTAGCTTCTATAGGCTGTTGAGCTTCGACTTTCATTCCATCTCCAAATATAACCAATTCGATTTGTTGTCCTGCTAGAGTTTCCTTTACTTTCTCGATTGATTGATTCAAATAATTAGCTGTCTCAAAGCCTTTTTCGGTCTTCTCTACAATTTCTTCTACTGTTGGTGTGATGTTTAAATACTGTAAACTATGTTTCATAATTGTGTTAAAGATCAGCGATGTAGGAGCTGATCCACTTTCCACTTGACTGATCCTAGGTCTTTCAACTGCAACGTACACGACCAGTTTTGGGTCTTCTTTAGGTGCCATCCCTAAAAAGGAGAAAATATTCTCACCATGCCCATGAATATACCCCGTAGTATTTGGATTTCTAATTTGAGCTGTACCTGTTTTCCCTGCAATATCAAAGCCTTCAATATTATAAGGATGTCCGGTACCAACTGGAGAAGTAACAACCTGTCCTAATAAATCTCTCACTCGCACCGCGGTTTCTTTTGAAATGGGTTCTCCTACCACTTCAGGCTCATTTTTCTTCATTGTTTCATTTGTATCTGGATTGACAATCCGATCTACAATATACGGTTTCATCATTTTTCCGTTGTTGGCTATCGCTGTTGCTGCTTGGATTTGTTGAATCGGTGTAACAGCTGTACCTTGCCCAAAAGAAGTTGCTGCCGCATCAACTCGTCCATTTCTAGCAATTAGAGCTTCTGCTTCATTTGGTAAATCAATCCCTGTTTTACTATCAAATCCAAAACGGTGTAGATAATCATATAGCTTTTCGACACCTAATTTTTCAAGTACTAATTTTGACATTGCAACATTTGATGATCTTAAAAATCCTTCATCAAAGGTGATCGTTCCCCAACCGCGCGCTTCGTTATGGTCTCCGAACCTAACATCTGCCACTTGAATGGAACCAGATTGATATTTTTCTTGACCATTGTATACACCTTCTTCGATCGCAGCAGCAACCGTAAAGATTTTCATAGTCGATCCCGGCTCATAGCGATCCGAAACGGCATAATTCAAATAATTGGTAATTTGTTCATATTCATTTGGGTTAAAGCTAGGACGATTACTCATTGCAAGTATTTCTCCTGTTTTAGGATCAGCCACAATTGCAATCATTTTCTCCGGATCATATTCTTTCTCTACCTGTGACATGACTTGCTCTAGTGCAGTTTGAATATTTGAGTCTAATGTCAAATAAACATCATTCCCGTTTGTTGCAGGCGTGATATGCTGGCTCGGATTAGGTAGGGGTAATCCCTTCCGATCACTTTGATAGTGTAATAAGCCATCTTCTGCTTTTAATAGTTGATCAAGACTTCGCTCAAGACCCATTCTTGCTTGTCCCATATCACGTTCTGTATAACCGATGACATGTGAAGCATAGGTTTGCTTTGGATAATAGCGCCTCGGCTCGTCACGAAAATGAATCCCACCCAATTTTAAATCTCTAATTTCACTTGCTTCAGCAAAGGTCAAATTCCTAGCGCCAGATCCAAGTTCAATTTGAAATTTCCCCTCTTCTTCTCCAGCGCTAAGAACTTTCCTTAAATGTTCCTCACTCGTATTGATTAACGGAGCTAGTTGTCTGGCTGTTTCTTCAACATCTTCGACAAAGCTATTTTGATCTTTATCTAAAACTGCAAAAACGGTGTAAGAATTCAATTCTTGTGCTAATGCACTACCTGAACGATCATAAATCGTGCCCCTTACACCCTCAATAACATCAGATCTATTCCAACGATCTTGTGCTATAGCTTGCAAGTTTTGACCATCAACTTTCTTGGTTGTTTGAATATAAACAATACGACCAAGTAAAATACAAAACAACATTATGAAAACAGTTAATAATAAAACGGCTCGTTTATTCGTTACAGATCGTTTAATCTCCACTTTCTTCCACCTCTCTAAATCCGGTATAATAGGTGAAATCGTATACTATGTCTCTTAGCCTGAAAAAACTAGCTCAATTTGAACTAGTTTTGTACGATTTTCACCTTATTATCATCGAGGGACATTCCTAGTTTTTCTGATGCAATATGTAAAATTCGATCAGGCGCACTCAGCTCTACTACTTGTAAACTTAGACCTTCATTTACTTGTGTTTGCTGATGCACCGCCGCTTCCAATTGACTTACTTCTCGGTTTATACTATAAAGTGTAGCATAATTATTAACGATCAGACATAAAACAATAAAAGTAACGAACACAATCATAGCGCCAATGAGCTTTTCACCAAGAGTTATTGGATTTCTCACTTGACGAATTCGTTTTTGTGGTTGTTGCTGTACTTGCCTTTGTTCTTGTTCTTGAATTCTTTGCGCTAACATACTCAACTAAAATCCCCCTTTAATTTTTCTCCGCTACTCGTAGCTTAGCTGATCTAGCTCGATTATTAACACCTAACTCGTCTTCTGAAGGAAGAATTGGTTTTCTTGTTATGAGTTTTAAAATTGGTTCATACCCTTCAGGAATGATCGGCAAACCTGGTGGTAGATCAGGTCCCTTGCTTTTTTCTCTAAAAATTTCCTTACAGAGCCTGTCCTCCAATGAGTGAAAAGTAATCACTGATAACCTTCCGCCTTCTCTTAATAGAGTAATGGCGTCCTCTAACGCATCTTCAAAAGCTCCTAATTCATCGTTTACTGCGATTCTAATTGCTTGAAACGTTCTCTTGGCTGGATGGCCTCCGGTTCTTCTAGCTGGAGCCGGTATCGCCTCTTTTATAATCTCAACGAGTTCTCCAGTCGTCTCAATTCTTTTTTTCTCTCGATGCGCCTCAATTTTTCTTGCTATATGCTTTGCAAACTTTTCTTCCCCATAGCGTGAAATAATTGAGACGAGTTTGGCAAAAGGCCATTCATTTACTACAGTAAAGGCTGTAAGTTCGGCTGTTTGGTCCATCCTCATATCTAATGCAGCATCTTGGTGATAGCTAAATCCCCTTTCAGCTTCATCAAGTTGTGGGCTTGAGACACCCAAATCAAACAAAATTCCATCGACCTCATCTACTCCAAGATTTTCAAGTTCTTGTTTTAAATATCTAAAGTTGCTTCGAATGAATGTTACTTTTTCTGCTAAAGGCTTCAACTGCTCTTTAGCATGAGCAAGAGCTTTATCATCTTGATCAAAAGCATAAAGATGTCCACCTTCACCTAGCATAGAAGCAATTAAAGATGAATGACCAGCCCCACCTAAAGTACAGTCAACATAAATACCATTTGGCTTAATATTCAGTCCATCTATTGATTCTTGTTTAAGTACTGTCACATGATGAAACATAACTTTTACCTCCAACAAACTTAACAAATTGTATTTTCTAAAGATGACTTTAACGAGTAATCCAAAAAGGTAAAGTTCGACCTTTTTGGATTACTCTCTTACATATCAAAATCCACAATATTTTCTGCAATTTCGCTGAATGATTCTTCTGATTCTGCAAAATATTCTTCCCAGTTTGATTTACTCCACACCTCAACGCGATTCGAAACTCCAATTACGACACATTCCTTATCTAATTGAGCATATTCCCTGAGTGGAGAGGCTATATTTACTCTCCCCTGTTTATCGAGTTCACATTCAGTTGCGCCTGAAAAGAAAAAACGGGTGAAGGCACGTGCATCCTTTTTAGTGAAGGGTAAGTTTTTAAGTTGGCTTTCTAGCTTTTTCCATTCATCCTGTGGATAAACAAATAAACACCGGTCAAGTCCTCGGGTCACAACAAAAGACGAGCCTAAATCATCCCGAAACTTAACCGGAACAATCATACGACCTTTCTCATCTACGTTATGGCGATATTCACCCATAAACATCGCTTACCCAGCTCCCCCCACTTACTACCCTAAAGTTACCACAATCCTCCACTTTACACCACAACAAATTTTCAAATTATCCACAACAAAAAAATCCTACCCTAGGGCAGGATTTTAATTATCCACATTTCGACGGGAAATCATTACACTAAATTACAAATACACAATTTTATGTGTGTGATTTAACGACATTTCTTTTGACAATAATCGTTGCAAACCATCTTCACCTATGACATTCATCAACAAGATTGGATGAATTACTCTTTCTTGAGGTCGATTGAACGGTGCTAACCAACGACCCGTTTCAGTGAATTTCGAAAGTGTTTGTTCATGACTTTGTCGAATGAAAAAATCCATTTTTCTTTCCATAAAATCAATCTGGCTTTTTAAAATAGCTAGGTTTTTTTCGCTCAATTCAGCCAAAGTGGGATTCATTTCTTTTGCTAACTGCCTAAGAGGAGTATGATCCTCTTCAATCTGTGTTCTAACTTTGTGAATTACTTCTTCGATCGGATAATGCTTTACTTCCTGTAACCACGCTTCTTGTATCTCCCTTGATTCCCCTTTTAAAAATGGTGAAATATTATACTCTTTTTCCTCTAACCACTTATTCACGAAAACAGGAACAAATGTTAGCTGTACTCTTGGGACAACCGGTGGAATCTTCACATTAAAATGATTAAATACAGGTTTAAGAGTAGCCCAATACAAAAGTTCACCAGGACCAGCTACAAATGATAAAACAGGTAACAGCCACTCTTGCATCAATGGTCTAGTTACAACATTATTGCTGAATTGATGTGGCGACTCCTTTAGCAACTCAATCAACTGTTCTTTTGTCCATGTTTGATTTGTCCCTCTAACCCTAAAATAAGGATCTTGAAAGTCTAAACGCCTTCGCTCTCCATCAACCTCTAGAAACAAATGGGCATTTTCTTCATCTGTCACAATAGGTTCGCCGTATCCAGCAACAGAAAAGGCTTTTGCTCCTTGTTGTTGGGCAAATTGCACTTCTTCTATGTCTTCAATTAATAACTGGAAATAGTTTTGCTCTAGTTTTCTAATTGCCGGATCATGAGCATCTAGTAAAAGTAATCCTTCTTTTCCAAAGAACCAATTCATCATTTGTTTGAAAAAGTCTGTTATGGTTACTGATTTTTCTAATAAATCAGTTATTTTTGCAATAATTGATTTCGTATGAGCAGTTTCAGGCAAGGAAGAAAATACACCATTTAGCCATTTATTCATTTCCTTTTTATTTAATTGAATACAGGAGGCTGATGCTACTGAAGGTGTATCATTATACATATGTTTTTTCCAACTCGCATTTTTCTCAATGTACACATATCTTATTTCATCTAGATCATGGTCTTCCCCAGCAATCCAAAATATCGGTACAACGGGAATACCTAATTCTTCCTCTTGTTGCTTCGCTAAACTGACGATTGACATTGCTTTATAAACCGTATAAAGAGGGCCCGTTAGCAACCCTGCTTGTTGACCTCCCACAACGACAACAGATTCAGGTCGACGCAGCTTTTCAATTTGAATATTCGCTTCCTTCGTATGCGGAAGAGACAAGTGAACGTCTGAAAAATAATCTGCTAGTGCGGATCGTTGATAAGTACGAGTCAGAATATGGTCCATTCTACTTTTATATTTCTGCTCGTCCGTATATGTATAATCAAAAAAATGCTCAGATACCTTATGGCCACTTACATAATCATTAAAAAAACCTTTATTTGCTTCTAGGTTTATTTCCGTTACTTCCATGTGTCTAGACGTCCCCTTCGCATTACTAAATTCTTATTCATCATAGCAAAGAATAAGTAAATGACCAAGTGTTACGTGCTGTTATGAGCTTAATATTCTTGATATCAACCCATACCCACTTAATAATACATAGATGCATAAGAATAATAAGAAATTAAAACGCCAAATCCCTCTAAATAATTTTCCGACATGAATATCGCCAGACAATTTCCAGTGTATCCATGTAAATAGAAGAGCTATGAAGAAGAAAACAGCTAAAATGACCCAAAGAAAAGACTTGGCCCATAATTCAATCATAATAAAATAAACAGCAACCATAAAAAGAACCGTTGTCCAATCAGATGCAAGTCTAATAGATCTCGATTTATTTTTTGATACTTTAACAGTTGTAATGTATATAAGATACCAACCTAGCAGGGGTATGGTAACAACGGTTGCAACAAACCAAGCAAATAGATTACTCAATTTCATTCCCCTCCACTTTCATTTCTTTTGCAAGAATACCTTGGAGTAGAAAAGGTAAAATAATAGCCTCTTGATTCTGCTCCTTTGCTCTTCGTATTAGATAGCCAACGATACTATCAATTTCCGTCTTACGGTTTTGTTTCAAATCTAACAACATAGACGAATCGTTTTCTGCTGTTTTCGCGCAAACATCTTTTACATGATTCCATATTTCATTTGCATGATCAAGATTGAGAATCATCATTACCTCTTTAAAGACCATATTCAACATCGAGAAGCAATAACTGTTATTTAACAACTCTCCGTTTTTAATTTCCAAAAGTCCCGTTAACGGATTCACACATGCATTGACAATCAATTTCTGTTCTAGCACCCGAGTCCACTGTTCTTCGTAGGAGATTGTAAAATGTACTTGTGAACTATTTGAAAGAAGAGATTGAATCTTCCCCTGCCCTTCACGAACGTATGACCACTTCACCTGGCCAATTCCGGTATGGTGAACAGTAAAATCATTTTCCCTTATAGCACCATGTTCAACAACCGCCACTGCAATTTCAGGAATTTCTAACGAAGGGATCAACTCTGTATGAGCCATACCATTTTGTAAGAATAAAATAGCACGGACATCTATATGTAACTCTTTTAAGTCTGACAGTACACCTTTTACTTGATATGATTTCACAGCTAAAATTAAGAGGTCAATCGGCTCATTAGACTGTATGTCTAAAAACGCACCTGCGGAAACACGCACATTCTCTTTTTCCTGACCTTGTAAGATAAGGTGAATACCTTTTTCATTTAAGACCTTTGCTTGTTCCTGCCGATTAGTGAATAACGATATATGCTGTCCTTTTTTTAATAAATAGAATGTTACTAACATTCCTATTGAACCTGAACCTATCATCACAACTCTCACAAGTAACACTCCTTAATTTTAAGAAAATTGTACCACAATATCATATAAAACTTACGATTATTTAACCAATTTTTTGGCATCTAAAAATTTTTTTTCGTAATTTTAACGTTCACAAGAAAAATTGTAGTAAAATAAATGTATAATGCTCTTTGAAAGGGGAAGTAAAACATGAACAACTATGAAGTTAAACGTTTACTTGTGAATTATAAAACGCTAGAAGAGTTTAAGAATTTTCGTGAATTCGGAGCTGCTGAACTTTCGATGAAAGGGGATTTAGAGGCTAATATCATTGAAAATGACAGCAAATCGCCTTTTTACGGAATTTATTATGGAAATAAACTTGTAGCTAGAATGAGTTTATATCAAATCGAAGGGAAATTTGACCGTTATTTTGATCCACCTCAAGATTATTTTGAGCTATGGAAACTCGAAGTACTTGAACCTTACCGCAAACAAGGATATGGGAAAGCACTTGTCAACTTTGCTAAGTCTTTTAACCTTCCCGTTAAAACAAATGCCAGACAAGGTTCGAGTGAATTTTGGAGCCATTTGGGGTTTGAGCCGACAACCTACCACGAATCAAGAGACCGTGGCGAGAGTCCTTTTGTTTGGTATCCTGCCGGAGTTCATGAACAGAATAAGGAACAAGAGCCTATAAATGTAGAAGCATCAGATGAGACCAATAAATAAAAAGACAGATGACATTTAACGATGTCATCTGTCTTTTTATCAGATTCATATCGACAACTTCCTTGCTCGATCCATGATCGATAACAAAGCACGGTAATCCTCTGTCATTATTTTTTTCTCTTCTTTTACCTTTTCAAGTTCTCTTTGTAATTGAATGTTTTCATTTCTCAGTTGTTCGATCTCTTCTTCGGGAACTTGTTTTTTCGTATTCTCATGATATTCTTCTAAAAAAGATAAAACTGTCTCCATTGTTAGAGGCTGATTAAGCATTGGTGTTTTTTCTACTAGCGTTTCTTTAACTTCAGCCACTGCTGGAACTGAATCAACTAACTCTTCACTGTTTTCTTCAGACCATTCTACCGCTTCAAGCTGTGATTTCTTTCCTTTTGAACGTTGCTTTTTGGCTAGCGCGATAGCAGACTCATACTTTTTTCGAATAGCTGAATTCCATCTAAATCCACAGGCTGCACTCGTTCTTGACAGACGCTCTCCAACTTCTTCAAAAGCTGATAGTTGTGTACTTCCCTCTCTTATATGTCTAAGAACAACTTCAGCAAGAATCAAGTCTTCATCTGTACTCCATGCATCTTGACGGATCGTTGTCATAGAATCCCTCCTCAAAGTTTTATATAGCTAATACGTATGCATCTACTAGAGTTAAAAGACTCATTATTTAGCAAAAAAGTATACTGTCTTGAAATTTTTCAATAGAATATGTTCGAGAGTTTGTTTAAAAAGATAGTTTTTTTACCATTTGAACAAACTCTAAACAATAAGCACTAGGAAACGCTCATATCTAGTAATAAATTATTACCCAATATCCTAGTATGTATTCAACATTTATTTTGAATCAGCCAGAAAACGTTTAACTGCTTGGTGATGTTCCTCAGTATCCCATAATAATGAACATGCTTTAATTTCTCTTTTTATATTGTTTTGAATAGAAATCACATCAAAACTATCTAATAGTCTCGCTTTATATGCTTTTAGCACTCCAGCATTTTGACATAAATATGTACTGAGCCATTTTGTCACCCCATCACGGAATGGTCCTGAAATGATTTCCTGAACAACCCCTAGATGAACCAGATCATCAACAGCATAAACTTGTGCAGAAAGCATCATTTCCATTGCATGTACTTTTGCGATTCTTTGAAGAAGAATTGTGCCCCCTCCCCAACCGGACGTTATGCCTAATTTCCCTTGTACAAAACCCATTTTCACATGAGGAGCTGCAACTCTAAAGTCACATGCTACAGAAAGTTCACTACCACCGCCCACGGCTGTTCCGTTAAGTGCTGCGACCGTTATCTTTGGAAAACTCATAATTCTTTCCAATATCGCACCCATTTTTATCAACATAGAATACGCTTCTTCACTCGTTTTCAAAAATTGAAAAACAGCTAGGTCTCCTCCTGAGCAAAAAGCTCGACTTCCTGTGCCTGTTAGAACAACAATTCGACTGTCATCCTTTTCTGCAATATGTAATGCTTCATTCAATTCGTCCATAACTTCTATGTTTATAGCATTTCTTATTTCTTCTCGATTAATCCGAATCCAAGTTACGCCATTTTTTTCTTGTTCCACTACAATATTACTCATCACACTCACCCTTTCTTTTTTAATTAGATTCGACAATATCAATTTTACTCCTGTCTTATCAAATTAATTCACTGCGATCAAATCTACCCATTCATTTATGCGCTTAATTAGGAGACAAAAGTTAAGCTTCGTACAGGGTAGTTATCAACCGAAAAAAAGACGAAGAGTATTTCTTCGTCTCATTAATCTTATTCAATTACTTACTAACCACGTCTTGGCCTTTGTAAGAGCCACACTCTTTACAAATACGGTGACTTAGTTTTAATTCTCCACACTCAGGACATTTAACCATACCAGGTACTGCTAATTTGTAGTGAGTACGACGCTTATTTTTGCGAGTTTTAGATGTTCTTCTAAAAGGTACTGCCATCATTCCCACCTCCTTAAAAATCTAATCGTTCCAACCTTTACTTAGTTGGTTATATGAAATGAAGGCCCGAACGTTTTGCCGGTGCTTCGACTTTCCTATTCCTTATCAAAAAATTTTGCTAAATCGGCTAATCTAGGATCAACCCGTTTTTTTTGTTCATCTTCCTTAAAAAGCTCCCAGTCTTTACCGGACTTAGGTGCAGGTCCTTCTACATCCTCTTCCGCAAAAACTTGAATTGGAATCTCTACTAAAATCAATTCCTGAATAGCTGGAATTAAATCAACTGTTTCACCCTCAAAGAAGTGAATATCATCTCGGTCTACACTCGCTGTCAAATACTCATCCTTTGGATGAAAATAAACAAATTCATGTAATTCAATTGGCAACTTAACATCTGCAAGAGTTCGTGAACAAGGCAGAATTAACTCCCCTGTAACATCAATTTCAAATGTAAGTAAGGAGCCGCGATAAACGACATCACCTTGCACCTTAATTGGAGATACGGATCTAATTTCAGAATTCAACTCTTTTAAGCTAGACAAATCAATCGTTTCTTCAAATGTAAATGGTTTACGCTTGGCAACCGATAATTGCTGTAATGACCATTTCATTTCTGATCACCTCTAAGACAACAAAATTAAGTATATCTCTACACCTTTTGAATGTCAACCTTTTTTCTTTACACTAGATTGACTATACTTTGTGTAGTTAATACTTGTTTAAAGCATGACATTTATTGTAGCATGACAGAAAAGAAGAGTAAAGCGAACCAACAAAGACAATACAAGACAAAATATAAAAAGAAGGTGAGTCAATTGAAAGCAGTTGGGATTGTTGTTGAATATAACCCCTTTCACAATGGGCATCTTTACCAAGTTAATGAAGCAAAAAAAATGACAAATGCAGATGTAGTCATAGCCGTTATGAGCACTTCCTTTTTACAACGCGGTGAACCAGCCATAGTATCAAAATGGATTCGAACACAAATGGCACTTTCTAGCGGAGTTGATATTGTAGTTGAGCTCCCCTATATATATTCTACCCAAAAAGCTGAAACGTTTGCGAACGGAGCTGTATCTATTTTAACTAATCTAGGTGTTGAATTCCTTAATTTTGGTAGTGAATCAGGAAATATTAAAGCCTTTGAACACTTAGTTTCCTTCATGGGAAGCCATGAAACAGAATTTGATCGATTAGTTCAAGATTATTCTAAGCTTGGATACAGTTATCCACGGTCCACATCTCAAGCTTTCAGTCAATTAAACTCGAATGAAGAAATGCTACAACTAACAGAACCCAATAATATCCTAGGGTTTCACTATGTGAAAGCGATTTACGATCAATCATCTTCTATTAAGGCAACAACAACCTTGCGTCAACAAGCTCATTATCATGATCCATCTATAACAACAAGCTCAATCGCTAGCGCTACTAGCATTCGTAATACGCTAAACAATGGAACGCCATTGCAAATTCGTCATGTTATGCCTAGTCAATCATATGAACTTCTGACAACCTATAAGCAAACCTACTCGCTTCTACATACTTGGGATCATTATTTTGATTTCCTACAATATAAAGTTCTCTCGACTCATGTAGATCAGTTGAGATTGATTTATGAGTGTGAAGAAGGACTTGAATACCGAGTAAAAGAAAAGATGCGGACAGCATCCTCATTTTCTGAGTGGATGCAACAGTTAAAAACCAAACGTTATACTTGGACTCGTCTTCAACGACTCGCAACGCATCTTCTAACCAACACAACGAAAGTCGAAATGGAGGATGCATTCGCTACAGTAAAACCTTCCTATATCCGGCTATTAGGGATGACAAAAAATGGACAAACCTATATCAATAAAACAAAGCAACACCGAGATACACCTTTAATTACAAAGTTAGCTAAGGCAGATGGAATTCAGGCAAAGATAGAGGAACGGATAACAAACGTTTATCTCACCCCTTTAAAGAAAGAACATCAAATAGCGGAGATGAAACAAGAATTTACCCGTACTCCTATTATGGTTCCATAATGAGAGAATTTTCTATCAAACCTAAAGTTAAATCTAATTCTTTGTGTATATCACTTGGCTACTATTTACCTTAAGAAAAGGCTGTCACAAGATCTCTGACCTTCGTGACAGCCTCTTCTATTATTCTTTTTTGGTCAATGATTCTAGGAATGATAATGCTTCGTCAAAATCATCAATAGGAATGACCTTCATCGATGTACCAATATCCTCCGCTGCTAGAAGTGCTTCTTGATAATTTGAGTCACTTGCTCCATCTTCATTTGGAGCGAAGAAATAATCAGCTCCAGCCTTATCTGCTGCTACTATCTTTTGTCTTGCACCGCCAATTCTGCCTACTTTACCTTCTTCATTTAGCGTGCCGGTCCCCGCAATATTATATCCTTTCGTCATATCTTGTTCAGTAAGTTGATTGTAAATTTCTAAGGAGAACATCAAACCAGCAGATGGTCCTCCAATTTGACTTGTATCAATCGTTACAGCCGGATTCAAGATAACATCTCTATCTGTCATAGGAGCGGAAATACCAATGCCCACTCTTCCATCTGGTGCATTCATTTCCTCAGGAAAAGAAGCAAAACCAATTTCAACTTGTTCTATATTTCCATCTCTAATAACGGATAATTCAACCGTATCTGTCTCTTCCATCCCGTGCAACAAATCAATTAGTTGCTCTGCTGAGAGAATTTCATTCCCATCAACTCCAACAATATGATCTCCCCTTTGTAAGACCGTAGAAGCTGGCATCCCTTCTATAATGGAGGTGACAAGAACACCTTTATAATCAAATTCAATCGACTTTCCAGCTTTTTCATAAGCAACAATTGCAGCGGCTTCTTGAGATCCCGTCATGGCCATCAACTGACGATGTTGATATTCTTCATCCGTTTCTCCCTCAAACCGAATTTGTTCCTCTGGATAAAGCATTCGATATGGACTTAACTGCGCCCAAACATAAAAGAAGATATTTGCCTTCCCCATTTGTACAGTTGTTAACATAAATGATCCTGCTTCTTCTTTGAATCCACCTTCTACATCAATGACATTGTCTAGAACTTTAGCTCCACCTGGTTGTGAATAATAAAAGGGTAATTGATAAAAATGTAGAAAAAGAAATGCAATAATCAGGAAAATCCATCTTTTCTTAATCCTTGATGTCATCTTCGTTCTCCTTCCAATTAGCGATGCAACTTTTTATCTCATCTATCTTTTCCATTGTTGCTTCTTCCCCACGACGTATTAAGCTGTCCACTTCTGTAAAATCAAGCGAGCTTGATTGCTTCACAATTGGACGAATCATTACAGAACAATCAAATTCTTGAACTCGAATCATTTCTCTTGCCATAATATCCATGCTTTGCATGATCACATCGTAAATCGTATGTAATTCTGGTTCTGTTCTAAAATAAGAAACATCTACTGCTATTGTAACATCAGCTCCCATTTCCTTCACTACCGACACAGGAACACGATCAATTACTCCCCCATCGACTAATAGGCGATTTCCTACTTTCTCCGGTACGAATATTCCTGGTATAGCAATACTTGCTCTTACAGCTGTTGCTACGTCGCCTTCTGTTAAAACCACTTTTTCTCCATTTCTAATATCGGTTGTCACAATAGCTACCGGTGGAGACAGTTCTTCTACCTTTTTTCCTTTAGCTAGCAAACGAATGACTTCCTTAACTTTTTGTCCAGCAACAAAACCTAACTTAGGTACAATAAAATCAATAAAGTATTTCCTTCGAAATAAAGTAGCGAACTTCTCCAAATTAGCCGGACTCTGCCCTACCCCATATAAACTTCCAACAAGAGCTCCCATACTACTACCTGCAATAAAGTCAATGGGAATGCTTTCTTTTTCTAATGCCTTAAGAACCCCAATATGGGCAAAACCACGAGCCCCTCCTGACCCAAGCGCTAGCCCAATTTTCGGACGAGTACTCCCCATATTACCCTCTCCTCACATTTTTTCCTTCCCACTTTAAAGATATGGTCTATTACAAGGTTGTATACGTATAGTTATAGTATGGACATGTTCCATGATGTTTACATAAAAGGAGGCCGCTTTAGAATGTCCTTATCTATAACCAAAACTCTCATGCTTGCACTCATGAGTATATTATTAGCTGCCTCGCTAATGGCGTTTCCTCAAGAAGCTCTAGAAGGCTCTGTACGAGGGTTACAGATTTGGTGGGATGTTGTCTTTCCTTCCTTACTGCCCTTTTTCATCGTTTCTGAATTACTAATAGGGTTTGGAGTTGTTACATTTATTGGTGCACTACTTGAACCGCTCATGCGTCCACTTTTCAGGGTTCCAGGAGTAGGTGGATTCGTTTGGGCGATGGGTCTTGCATCAGGAAATCCAGCTGGTGCTAAAATTACTGCTCGTTTACGTCAAGAAAATAAAGTAAGTCGTATAGAAGCGGAAAGACTCGTTTCTTTCACAAGTTCTTCAAATCCTCTTTTTATTTTCGGAGCAATTGCAGTAGGCTTCTTTCATAATGCATCCTTAGGAATTGTCCTTGCTACGGCCCATTACTTTGGTAATATTATCGTTGGTTTGATTATGCGCTTTCATGGTCGAGGAGAAGAAGCTTCTAGTTCTTCAGAAAAACCGAAAATAACTGGGATTGTTGTAGCTTTTAAATTACTTCATCAAGAACGAATCAAGGATGGACGTCCCATTGGTCAGTTATTAGGAGACGCCGTTCAATCATCTGTTCGCACTTTATTAATGATCGGTGGTTTCATCATTTTATTTTCCGTTTTAAATAAGATACTAAGCCTTGTTGGAATTGTCTCCCTCTTATCTTCTATTTTTTCAATCCTATTAACATTGTTTCACTTACCAAATGAGTTAGATGCCTCTCTTATTTCAGGTTTATTTGAAATGACACTTGGTGCTCAAATGGCTAGTGAAACAGGTACGGTCGGTTTATTTGAGCAAGTAGTTGTGACTAGTTTTATTCTTGCATTTAGTGGTTTCTCTATTCAAGGACAAGTAGCTAGTATATTGGCTGAAACAGATATACGATTTAAACCATTTTTTATTGCTCGTTTAATTCACGGTTTTTTTTCAGCCTTTTTTGTTTTTTTACTCTGGCATCCTTTGTACCTTAATCAGCAATCAACAGGTGAAGAATGGGTTGCTATTCCCGTGTTTTTAAGAAATTCAACAGATACGTGGTTTAACTCAACATGGAATGTAATCTTAGAATTCGGGTCTTTATTCACCTTATTTATGCTAATCACCTTCATAGCTATAACTGCCCGAAGAGCGTTAACGCAAACCCGTTAAAGTTGAAAAAAGGCTGACACAAAGATCATGATAACCAATGTGTTAGCCTGAAGAAACTAAATAACTGATTCTACAAAAAAATAGATTTTTCTAGGTTCAAAATTTAGACGAATGGCGTCGATGCTAAACTTGACATCTTGCGGAATAATTACGCATGTTTAAATTTTTCTTTTAATGCTTTTGCAACAACCTCTGGAACAATGTCTGAAACATCAGCGTCATATTTCGCGACTTCTTTGACAATGCTTGAACTTAAATAGGAATAATGGTTGTTTGTCATCATAAAGAACGTCTCAATTTCAGGTCCTAGTTTTTTATTAATGGAAGCAGCTTGCATCTCATATTCAAAATCTGAAACGGCCCTAAGCCCGCGTATAATTGTTTTTGCTTTTTTTTCTTTCATATAATTAATAAGCAGACCATTAAACGAATCGATTTCTACATTAACCAAATCTTTTGTTGCTTCCTCTAGTAACGAAACACGTTCTTCTACCGAGAACATAGGTTGCTTATTGCGATTATATAAAACCGCAACAATGACCTTATCAAAAACAGTAGCCCCCCTTGTTATAATGTCTAAATGACCTAATGTCACCGGATCAAAACTTCCTGGACAAACAGCTATACTAGCCATAATGCCACCCCTTTCGAGTTTATTTGTATGTATATATTGAGATCATTGTATCACCATAGATTTCAGAACGGTACTTCTTTCCTGTTCCTATCTCGTCTGGTAAAACCGCAGATGTTGCATGTTCGCAAATAATCTTACCGTTTTCATCGAGTAATTTATAGTCAAGTATAATATTTATTTCATTTGCAAGATTTTGTTCAGCATATGGAGGATCAAGAAAGACATAAGAAAAAGAAATTTCTCGTTTAATTAAAGCCTTTAATGCTCTAGTCGCATCATTTCGATATACTTCCGCTTTTTCTTCAAAGCGACAATGACTTAAATTTTGTTTAACGGTATCGATTGCTTTTCTATTTTGATCTACGAATATCGCTTTCTCAACTCCACGACTAATCGCCTCTATTCCTAAACCTCCACTTCCTGCATATAAATCTAAAACGATCCCGCCATCAAAGTATGGACCAATCATATTAAAGATTGATTCCTTCACTTTATCTGTAGTTGGCCTTGTCGACGACCCTGGAACTGCTTTTAAAGGTAACCCTCTTTTATCACCCGATATTACTCTCAATTCATCCACCCATCCTCTATGATCTATTACTTCTTATCCTACCAAAAAACAAGTAAAAAAGCATTTTACTCATACAACATTATCACCTAAAAGAGTACAGCTAAATGTTCTTTCAGAAAAAAAGAAATAAAATCTTATTATTTAGGTATGGAATAATTTTAAAAAGGTCATACTTCAATTAGTAGCACTCTTAAGGTGTTGCTACAACCGCGGAGAAGGCTTACGTTTCCCCATAAGTTCTTCCTCCGGTTTCTCCTCTCCCATAGCCTTATTACATACAAAGTATGTGTATGGGCACCTCGCAAGGAATCCTTGCGAGGATTTTTTTTTGCTCGACAAGCAATGTAATTCATGCTACATTTCAATCGAACTAGATATGAAAGTAGGTTGCTAAATGATTCAACGATTTGTATTATTAGGTGAAGGCTATAATGACTTATATGAGTTATTTGAGATTGCAAGATCAAACCAATCACGGATTCATATGCTTTTACGACTAGATACTAAAATAGATAGCAAGGAGCTATCATCTCTTGTTGTTATACTGCGTCCTGTTGAACCAGGAAAAATGATGCCTCTTTATCTATGCCTAGAAGGTATTCATCATCCAACTATTAAACCATCAGAACGTTATCGTTTATTTGAAAAGTTATCTGAAGAGCTTTCCAAACCGATTCACAGACTAGAGGTAAAGTCATCAACTGCCTTTGAAGAAAAAGAACTTTATTATCAATATTTAATAGGTGTTCTACGAATGAATCGCTATCTTCCACCGCTACAATAAGAGAGGAAGTAGAAAAGGTCGGTTTTAGCTTTTTAAAGGGTTCGTTTGCCTTGCTAGAAAGCTTTGATAGAACAATAGAAAAATCAAGTATAAAACCCTGTGCGATTTTACACTTGATTTCCTATTGTTTTTCTACATTCATTCTAGATTATTGGAACTAGTTACTTTATTGTGTAACGACTTTTTTATTTTTCTGCCTTACCTTTTCTTCTTTAAAAACCTTATTAGCGGTAGGTAAGACTTTCATTTTCACAAGAACAACATTGATAAACAATACCAGAGCACATACAAAAAACAGTCCTCTTACTCCTACACTGGCAACAACTAATCCTCCTAGTAACGGACCGATCATCGTCCCTAGATACATCGCACTATTTGAAAATCCATATGTTCGACTTTCCATACCAGATGGAGCATGCATTCGAATAAGCGTATTAACTGCTGGCAGCAGACCACCTAGACATAGACCTATTAAGAAACGCAAAATGATCAACTGCCAGATGTCGGTTACAAAAGCTTGTGGAATAGAGAAAACGGCTACCCCTATCATAGAGTAGGTTAATACATGTTGAGCTCCTTTTTTGTCACTTAATTTACCGAGTATCGGAGACGTAAGCATATTAGCGAACCCCATGACCGAGATCGCTACCCCCGCGTAAAAAGCAACCGTTGCAGGTGAGGTTAACTCCTCAACAAATAACGATAAAAGAGGATTGACTCCCATAACAGCAAACTGAATAAGAAAAATAACAACATACAAAGACAGAACAGGTCTTTTTGCCGTAATGGTTTTAAAATCACCAAGTGTGCTTGTTTTCTCTTTTACTTTAACTGGGGTAAATTTTTCTTTCACAAAAAAGAATACGACTAGTGTAGCTATAAAGATACAAATTCCCGTTATTATAAAAACCATACTATACCCGTAGTTTTGAGCTAATACACCTCCAATTAAAGGACCACAGATTGCACCCGAAACCGAACCTGATTGTAATAATCCTAATGCATATCCCACTCTTTCTTTTGGTGTATTCGTTGATACCAGTCCGATAGAAGCAGGAATAAAACCAGATACCACTCCATTTAATAACCTAAGTAATAGCAGAGAAATAGGTCCTATTGCAAAAGCCGTTAAACTTATAATCAATGCCATCCCAAATCCTGAACGTAAAACCATCATCTTTCGTCCATATTTATCTCCCATCCGTCCCCAAAAAGGAGAAAATAAAAAGGCAGTCAAAAAATTAGCACCAAAAATCACTCCGGCCCAAATACTTAATGTTTCTGGATTATTAACCCCTAAACTTTGTAGATACATAGGTAAAAACGGAATAATCATTGTCATCGCACTTATGACAAGAAACTGACTCACAACAAGAATCCATAAATTACGTTTCCAATCTACCATCGTACCACTTCCTTTAATACTCCCATTATAAATTTCGTTCACCGAAATAATCAACTTAGGTTTTTATATCTTCACATGCATTAGATACCTATTTCCAACCAAATCATGCATTTTTCTCCTTTTTCCACAAAAAAAAAAAACCGAATAAGGGACGTCTACCTTCTCTGTCCTATATCCGGGTTCTAAATGCCCATTTTATAATCATATTCTTTTGCTTTATCGGGCTTTGCATTTTGAAATTCTGTAGCAATAAAAGGTCGCATCGAAGGCTTTACATCACGAACAAAAGAAAACGCTTGTAATTTTTCAATTGTTTCATCTACTTTGTCTTGGTCACAGTAAAAAACAACATATTTCATTTTTTTTGAAACATAATGTACATTACCAAACCTGCGTAATTGCCTAGCAAATTTCAAAGATGTGAGCCAAACAGCGATACCCTGACGCTTTGCACCTAACATGTTTTGTTCTCCTTTAACGTTAATCTTTTCTAAGTCTAGCATGTCCTGACATTTCCATCAATAGAGCATTCAGTTAACTCCGCTATTCCCTTTATAATAAAAAGGAGTAATTTATGAGGATGGTGTATATGAATCTTGACTTAATTATTTACAGGTGTTCCATTATAAATATTAGAGCAATTAGAGCAACAAGTAATTCAATGTACCACCACCAACAACTAGGGATCCCTTATCCATTCTACTGCAAAGGCTAATATGGTAAACTAAGCACATGTGATATTATTTTTGTCCATATGAAAGCTAATACTTTTAACGAAAAAAGGGCTCAAAAAGAGATAGTCCTTTTGAACCCCCTTTTCTAACTGCAACCACAACTACCAGTACTACATCCACCGCTACATGACATATTATCAAAAAATGGATTTCCAGTTGGCACTTTGATCGTTTCAGATACTGACCTAGCAATCACTTCACAGATCTCATTTAAAAGTGACTCAAGCTCTTTTTCTGCTTTTTTAAAGGTGATTACCGTACCTGATAAGTCAACCTCACGTTTAATCTTTCGAATCTCCGAGGAAACTTTATCGTAGTCTGGGTGATATTTCCCAAACCTTTGTACTTCTTCATATTGGTCTTTCATTTGATTAAATTGTTGAATTCGTTCTTGAGCGACAGCATCTACTTGTAGTTCCCTTTTTGCCTCTATGTAGGCAATGTAAGTCTCAGATTGTATCACTGCTAAACCAAGATCACTTGCATGATCCACTAACTCAAAAGTTGATATGGTTGCGAGCATCACTCTCACCTCCTAAAAAACAGTATAACATGTCTTCTTCAATTAAGATAATACTCTACTATTTAAAGTTTATGGAAGTTGGTGTTTTAGCTTCTATTCCCTCCATCACTTGAAGATCTTCCATTAGTTTTAATAAGGCTGCATCTTTTTGTTTTGCTTCAATCATAACATCCACGTAATCCACTGTACCTGAAATGACCGATAAAAATTCATGGAACCTTTCTGCATTAATATAATCATGGTGCCTACGATCTTCTTTTCCCTCTTTCGGACTGGAAATATGTATTTTCACAGGCAAAGGACTGTCCTCCCATGTGTTCACAACTCTTTTCCATAACGATTCAAGATCAGTCGATTCATGATGAACATCATAGTGATGAAGATCAAATACAACTGGAATATTCAACTTTTCACCTAGATAAAGAACATCTTCAATAGGATAATTAAGATCATCATTCTCTAGCATAATCATTCTCTGAATTGGAACTGGTATCATTGAGAAATTAGCGATAAACTGTTCTAATCCTTCCTCTCTTCCTTGCTTTTTTCCGCCTACATGGAGAACACACCGATGTACAGGGGAAATCCCCATTTCTCTCAATAGTTTATAATGCATAACTAATGTTCTTAAAGACTGTTGAAGGATGTCTTTAGATTTACTATTTAAAACAACAAAATGATCTGGATGAAAATCAACTCTCATCTGTTCGTTATGCACGAAGTCACCAAGTACCTTTAACAAAGGGGAAAGAACCCTTTCAAACTTCCAACCTTCTGTTAGTGGATGATTAGCGAGCGGAATGAGCCTTGATGATAACCGAAAAAAGCTGATATGATGAGCCTTATTATGTTTTAATAATCTTAAGCAATTTTGTAAGTTTGCTGTAGAAATCCTTTCTAATCGCCTGAGTCCAGCTTCTTTATCTGTAATTTGTTCATACTGTTTCACCGTTATTGTTTGTGATGGGGATGCATTAGAAAGCAGTACACTCATTGCTACATACCCTAAGCGAATTGATAACGTTTTATCCATGTTGACTTCCCCCTGAACTTTGACTATAATTCACACGACTTATAACTTCCGCTATAACTGGTTTATATTGATCGATTTGCTAGACTTTTACGTCTTCTTACAGACGACATGTATCATGTAGCACCATTGCTATTAGCTTTAGCGAACTTAAAATGTATAGAAAGAAGAAGGTGTAAAATATAAATGAATATTGTTACCTTTAACCCATTCCGAACAATCGGAATGCCAGGGATCAAATATGTTAAACCTGAACGAATGTTTGAAGATGAAGAAAAAAGAAAAATTGAAGAAGCTGACGTCTGTCTATTTCCTGAAAATTGGCAAGTGAATGCGCTTGTTTATGGGATGAAAAAAAAGATTTTCCCAAGCATCCAATCCATTCAAATGGGATTTAATAAGATTGAGGTAACTCGTGGTTTATGGAGTGTTTGTCCGGAACATGTTCCTAAAACAGTTATTTTAGGTCGAAACCATGAAAATATTAATCGGATCTTTGCTGATTTTCCTTTTCCCTTTGTTGCAAAAGAGATCCGGAATTCAATGGGAAAAGGTGTCTTTCTCATTGAAAACCATAAACAATTTAATGAGTATGCAGAAAATAACCCTTACTTCTATGTTCAAGAATACTTACCAATTGATCGTGATTTGCGTGTTTGTTTTGTGGGCGGTGACGTTGTTGCAGCTTATTGGCGGATAAATGAACGAAACACTTTTAGAAACAATGTTGCACAAGGAGCTCGTATCTCTTTTGACGATATTCCCGAAGAAGCGATTGAATTAGTTAGAACGACAGCAAGAAATTTAGGAATTGATCACGCAGGTTTTGATGTTATCTCTGCTGGTGGGAAATTTTATTTCCTTGAGTTTAATACTCTTTTCGGCAATCAAGGCTTTCAACAGCTTGGGATTTCTGTTGAACAGAAAATTTATGATTATCTACAAACCTCTATTGAGGAATCGTTATTGTAAAAGTTTCTTCCATATCATAGGGCGATCTATCATTTTTCACGATCACTACTTTAACTTCATATTCTCCCTTTGGAAGATCTCGAATAATAAAAGCAGGTTGATACAAAGTATCTACGTGTTCATCATTTATATAAAGTCGGATATGACCTTCGTTTTCTTGATGAAGTGATCCGACTTTATTTTGGTTAAAGTGAAACCCGTTCACGAAACATTCAACATAAACATCACTCTCACTAACTTTATGATCGACTTCTAACACATTAGGCTCTTGAATGGTATCTACATGAATAACACCTGTGCTTTGTAAAGGAACGATCGTCAGTTGATGTAAATAGGAGGAATTATTAGCTTGTACATTTATAGCTAACCCAACTATACTTATAATACAACAACATAAAGCTATCAAATTTTTCATGATCATACTCCTTTATTTTCCTTTATTCATGTATATCATCCCTCGAACCAATTGTCTTTATTCCACTAAAAATTTTAAAAAGGACCTGCCATCTATTGACTAGGCCCTTCGGCTCCCGTTACAGATGCTTGCCCCATCTTCAACATTTCCATCATCATCATGACTAGACCAAGTGAATTTTGAACCTTTTCCACTCGCTGTGGTAAAGTCCTTCCATAAAATTGATTAGCCTCTTTTTCTAGAAGTTGTATTTTAGTAGGATCTCTACTTAACTTACGATACCAATTCGGATGTTGTCTGATGTAGTGACGTAACTCTGGTCGTTCAAATAACAGTTGTTGAATCTCAGCCCTCATTGCATATCACTCCTTCTCCTAGTCGCGTCTAAATGAAAACGGATGATCTTGTTGACTCTGATTAGGTGGATTACTCGGTTTTTGAAATGATTGGATGACATTTTGAACATTCGCTAACACTGAGCTGAATTGAGCAACATGATTTTGCAAATCTTGAACGTTCATACGTTTAACCAAACCCATTATTTGACCAAGTGTATCCGTTGTAGTTTGTGTAGTTCCTTCATTTGTAGCCTCTTGTGTTCCTTCATAAGAAGTTTTCGATTGATCCTTCTTATACGGAACCCATTGTTCATTATCTCCTCCTAATACACTCCATTCTTCATAAAGTTCCTGTAATGTCTTTCTTTCTTCTTTTACTTCTTTTAATAGCAATGGATGTTCTTTTATAAAATGCTTAAATTTCTGAACTGAAGGATGTAACCCCTGCTTTGAATTCATTTTACCTTATCCTCCTTTTATCCTCTTTATTTATACTACACAGACGCCCAGTCCAACGTTCTAAAATTTTTTATTAGCTAAATAACTTACATAACTGCTACAATATGAAGAGCATGATGAATGGAGGAAAGGAACTAATGAATCAAATGGATCAAAACCAATTACGACTTAAACTAAATACCTTTCTTGAGAACCCAAGCGAGGAAGAGCTTACACTACTTAGCACGATTCTAGACGGCTTCGAAAAAAAAAGAAAAGGTGATTTCGAAACTTATCTTGAAGCTATGACTCATATTGAAAGACGAAACCTCGATAACGGGGATTATGAAATCGTTCTCCCTATCCAACCACTTATTGAGAATCCACTTAGAATGGTACACGGAGGAATGACCGCTACACTTCTTGACACAGCCATGGGAACTATAGTTAACCAATCAATTCCAGCAGATTCAGCCGCTTTAACAGCAGAAATGAATGTGCATTATGTAAAACCAGGTATTGGGAAATTTTTACGCTGTGTTGCTTCTCTGTCTCATCGTGGAAAGCAACTTTGTGTGACTGAAGGAAAAGTATATGATGAAAATGAAAAATTAGTTGCCATGGCAACAGGTACATTCTTCATCATAAGACGACCACATTAGGTGAAAGTAACCGTTGCTATGATTTCATACCTTTTAAGAGTATATTTCTCCTAAAAGAGCTTGTTCAAAAAGGCGCGCAACATGTTGAGCCTTTGCCTTTCTTTGAGTAATCAATCAAAAGAAGCGACTTCTAACATACTTTCACACTGCTTAAATCGTAATTCAAACATTATAAATCCTACCCCTTCTTGAAAAAAAGATGGCTCAGGTAAGATGATCGACCATCTTATCTGAGCTATCCTCTCTTTCTTTATAGCCATGGCGTCATGAAGTTTTGTGTATAATGTTCTTGAAATACCCCCACTCCTAAATGTGTAAATTCATCGTTTAATAAATTCACTCTATGCCCTTCACTATTAAGCCATCCTTCTACTGAAGCAATACCATCGATATACTTGGCAGCAATATTTTCTCCAGCTAACCTAAATGGGACATCTCCTTTTTTAAATCGATCCAACACTTCACCGTTACTTGGTGATGTATGTGAAAAATAGTTATTTTCACTCATATCTTTACTATGCTGGTATGCAACATCAGCGACATCATCCTCCCATATAAAAGCTTCTAAATCATGGCGCGAGCGAATAATATTCGTATAATCAAATATCTGTCTTGCATTACCAGCTTCTATTTTCTCCCAATCTTCTCTCGAAAAACTCGGTCGTTCTGGAGCTGCTCCAATATAAGAAACTGAATAAGGTCTCTGTCTTACCAACACATCATCTACGACCATTCGAATGCTAGAAAGCTCGTTCGTATACGTATCAAAATAAAATTGAACCCAAGAGCCATCAATATTTGTTAAAGGTCTCATTCTTACGTCATCATTCGTTAATTCAAATTGATAAACCCCTCCATCATTTGTACGTACATCAACAATCTTCTTAAAATTAAATAGTTCATTTAATTCTTCATAAGATTGTCCTAGTGAAAAATGTTTTTCTCGAATTTCTCCAGTCAAAAATACAGTTACGACCTCTCCATCCTCCATTCCGATTTGCATATATGAATCTGTAGATATAGGGTAAACCCACCAATCATAACCATAAGCTGATAAATCAATACGCTTTGGATCACCAAATTCAGCTTTGATTTCCTCGGCAGTTAAGCCGAGAAACTGCTCATGCTTAGCTAAACTCGTCGTCTGCTCCTTTACGTCGTCTGATTCGGTAACAATTGTGGCAACCTCCTCTACTGATTTAACCTCTTTCTCAGATTTCCCCTCTCCACTTGGTTCTTGAAACCATTCTTGGATTTGGTGTTCATATAATTTTTCAAAAGAAACGATCGCTAGCAAAAAAACCAAACATCCCAAAAATAAACGCTTTTTTTTCATACATACCCCTCTCTCTTGTCCCTTTTAAAAGGTTCGTAATGAACAATATAAAATCCTTTCACTAACTATGTAAAGTTCTGTCGCCCAAACACTGAACCTGTCGAACACCAAAAAATATTGCTAATAGCATTATCTAAAAGAATTAAACTCCTACCCTTAAACTAATAATCTAAATTGACATGAAGTGTTTGTTTTGACTACGAGATTGCATCGAAATCCGTTTTTGGCTACATTCATTCCTGCAAAACTAAATAAATTAAACAGCATTTAGAAGGATTCCATAAAACATTCACGATTATGGATTGCAACTGTAAGCTTTTCATACTATCATAAGTAGAGTACATATTTATGAATTGGAGGCAGATTCAAAGTGAAATTTGAACATATTGAACTTGCAGATAAAGAAATTAAGTTTGAAACAATTCGTTACGCAGCAGAGTCAATCGGCTTTATACATGCTGGTCAATGGGACTACTCCCGTGTAACGTTTGACTACAAAATTGAAAACCAAGGTGATATTTACTACCTTCGATTACCAGCATATGCAATTAAAGGTGATATTCCAAAAGACGATACCATCGTCAAATTGATGACTCCTATGCTTGGAAAGCATTACTACCCTCATGGTGTTGAATATGAAGGAGAAACTTTCCCTGAAGCGATCGTTAATAAATGCACTAAAAAACTCGAGTTACTTAAAACCACTTTAGAAGCTAAATAAACAAGAGGAAATAAGACAACAAGGCATGAGCCTTGTTGTCTTATTTCGTCTCCTTTATAGTAACAATCCGTAAAGAGTCGTCACCACCTCGTACAATTTCAAAACGAACGGATCTTTCAATTATATTTTCCTGACCGAACTCTACTACTTTTACTTTCTCATTCACGTCTGCATGAAATTCACCTAATTCATCTTCATAGATCGTTTCAACAACGAAAGCATTAAGTTCTTTTGTTGTATTATTACTATGCATATCATCGACATAACGCCTTAACGAATGGTAAAAACTATTATTCGTTATGAGATAAGATTCCAATTCATTAAAATTACCTGTATTAACAGCTTCAATCAATGTTTCTTTATAGGATTGTAAAAATAACTCTATTTCTTCTGCTTCTGAGCCCTCTACTATTGTGAACTGATCTGTATCGGCCCCACAGGCTGAAAGCAGCAGGATGAAAATTATCAGGCTTAAATGTTTCATTTATACGCTCCTTACTATTTCAAATTAAACAAACTAGCAAGATTATATCATAATCTATCTTCATATGTGTGAACGTCTAATGGACTTTAAATAGTTTGCCTGTTATTCTAGTCTGGTTCGTACTATAATAGATAGTAGCATTTCTTTTTTATGAGAGAGGAGTCTCAAATTGCCGGTATTTATGAAAAAAAAGACATTTATTATTTTACTTACTATAATTGCAACTGTTATTGCAGGTTATTTTATCTTACCAATCTCCATCCCACTTATTTCCGCATTCGTAACAGCACTTATTTTATCACCTGCTGTGAATGCTCTTCATAAACGCGCGAAACTAAAAAGAAATATAGCCGTAATGATTGTTTTTACATTTTTTGTTTTTTTTATTGGACTTACTGGATATTTCATTACGACACAAGTCATTACACAAGGTACTCAAATCGTTGAAAACTTTCCACAATATATAAACGATATCAACCGTGCCTGGTGGAATTTTCAACGTGATTGGGAAGTAAAGTATGAAACTCTCCCTCCAGAATTTGTACAGGAAATTAATGTTCATGTCTCTAAAACTCTATCTAATATAAGAACAACTATAGCCGAAAGAAATTTAATAAATGATGTCGCCTCAATTATAACAAGTATTCCAGGCTACCTAGTCACATTTATTGTTTATCTAATTGCTCTGTTTCTATTTTTACTTGAACTTCCATCTCTAAAACGTAAAACTTTTTCATATCTATCTGATCGAACAAAAGAAAAAGTGAATTTTATGACATCAAGATTAAGTTTTGTAATTTGGGGCTTTTTTAAAGCACAGTTTCTAGTAAGTATTATCATTTTCATATTTTCTCTAATTGGCTTGTTGCTTATAGTTCCCGAGGTTGCTTTGTTAATGGCATTTATTATTTGGATTATTGATTTTATCCCATTAATCGGTTCAATTGCAATATTAGCACCATGGGCCATTTTTCAATTAATAGCTGGGAATGCAAATATTGGGACCCAACTACTTATTCTAGCAGCGGTACTCTTGATCATTCGACGAACCGTAGAACCTAAGGTAATGGGACAGCATATTGGTTTATCACCTCTAGCCACTTTAATTGCCATGTACCTAGGCTTAATGCTATTTGGAGTAATGGGCTTTATAATTGGTCCACTCATTGTGATTGCTTTTACGTCTGCGAAAGAAGCCGGTATTATCAAATTAAACTTTAAGATATAAAGAAAACACGCTCTTATGGAGCGTGTTTTCTTTAATCTTAAGAATAAATGAGAAAGAGATGTTACTATCATTAAAAGTTTAGCTCAATATCGACATGCTCGTGGATATTATCATCTTCAATATGTAAAATAGCATAATACATCCCCGAGAAATCATCAATGTTTGAAAGGACGTATTGCCCATCAGCCCCTTCTATTAGATCAATCCATTTTGCTTGTTCTTCTTTATTCTCAGACATTTCAAGTGCTACTCTTCCTCCTTTATAAGGAGAGCCGTCTACTTCAACAGAAATAATAAGTCGGTCTTTTTTTAATACCTTTTCAATATTAACATCGGAATGTTGATGTTGATGTTGATGCACATCTACCTGTCTATCGTTGTTTTCTTCTGCATCTCCAACCTGAATTTGAGCGGTTGGCATTCGGTGTAATCCCCTTGCTGTAACATGAGTTTGTACATGGTAAATGCCAGATTCTGCAAATGCATATTCAATGAAATAAACATGGCCATCTTGTCGATCAGCCACTATGAGATCACTTTGCTCCCTTTCACCTTCCAACCATATTTCAAATCCTACCTCATTGGCATCATCAACTAAATCTTCACCTTGAGTAACAGCACTACTAAATATAACTGATTCTCCTATTTCTGCCGTTTCAGGAACACTCAGTTCAACGTCTATTGGAGTCAATTTATCCATATTTCCTGCTCCAACTTGTTCTTCTTGACCACAAGCCGTCAATAATAATGTTACCAATAAAGGGAGATACCATATTTTTTTCATTTCTTCCACCTCGTCATATCATTTAAGTATCGCTGAACAAAAAGACTAAATCCAGAGAAGAATTTAGTCAACGTTTATCTAGATTGTATAATTAACGTTAATAATACGGTGAAATCATAACATATACAAGAACACCAGTTAAACTTACATATAACCAAATCGGCATCGTCCATCGAACAATTTTACGATGACGTTCATTTTCCATATTCCAAGCCCGTGCTACTGATATTAACGCAAGTGGCACAATAATAGCTGCTAAGACAATATGTGTGATTAAGATAAAATAATACACTCCTGCCATTAAGCCAGTCCCACCATACGGAGTCGAATCTGATAGCAAGTGATGACCGACATATGTTACTAAGAAAAGAGTCGTTGTAATAAAAGCTGCATAAATAAAACGACGATGAACTGTTACATTCTTCTTTATAATAGCGACTAGTGCACCCACTAAAAATAAAAATGTGAAAGAATTAAAAATTGCATTTAACATCGGAAGGATTTTAACATCAAATGCTGTGAAATTTTCTACTCCAGGTAAACCCGCTAAAAGAGCGACTAATCCATTTATAACAATTGTGATAATTATGATGGCCGGCTTATAATTTCGTTTTCTATCTGTCTGTTGTAAGACATCTTGGCGTTGATTCAAGACCTTCACTCCTTTAAGGTTAATTATTAAACCATTTATATTATACAACAATACAGAACAAAATAAGCAAACTAGGTCTTACAAACTTATGAACAAAAAAAAGCTTTAGTTTTATCTTCAAATTTAGACGATCAAAACAAATCGATGAAAAAAACAGCTCTCATCAAAAGATGAAAGCTGTTTCATTTTGTATCTTAGTACTTTACAACACCAATTAGCAACATTAAAGCTGCAATCGTTGGAACTGTAATAAAGATACCTGAAATCATAAATGCCGTTGCCCAACTATGATCCTTATCTTTCAAATGCATAAAAAAGATCAATTGAAGAGCAAACTGAATCACTGCTAAAAGTAAGATAAAAGGAATCGCAAATGATCTTGGAATGATATCCGCACCAACTGCTAAAAACGACATAATTGTTAAGAAAATCATTAAAGCAAATACAACAATTTGCTTGCGAATTTCCTTACTAATTTGGCGTTTTTCTTCCTCTGTCATTGCACTTTTATCGAATGGTTGACTTAAGTTATCTGCCATATTAATGACCTCCTACTCCCATAAGATAAACGACTGTGAAGATAAACACCCACACCACATCAATGAAATGCCAGTATAAACCAGCAACGTAGAACTTAGGAGCATTAGTTAATGTAATGCCACTCTTATTGTAACGAATAAGCAAGACTGTAATCCAACTTAAACCAAACGCAACGTGAGCACCATGCAAACCAACAAGTGAGAAGAACGAAGAAGAAAACGCACTTGTTGTATAACCAAATCCTTGATGGACATACTCATAGAATTCATAAACTTCAAAACCTAAAAACCCAATACCAAGTAATACTGTAATCCACATCCAAACTTTGAATGAAGTGAAATTATTTTTCTTCATTGCAAACATCGCCAAGACACTTGTTAAACTACTAGTTAAAAGCAACATCGTCATGATGAAAACTAATGGTAAATGAAACATTTCCTCTGAACTAGGTCCATCAGCAATTCCATTACGGAGTCCTAGATAGGTTCCAAAGAACGTTGCAAATAAAATCGTTTCACCGCCAAGGAAGAACCAGAAACCGAGAAACTTGTTTTTTCCTTCTAATGTGGCTCTCTCAGGATGAGATGGAAGCCCTTTTGAAGTATCTACATGACCCGCCATTTCTTAGTTTCCTCCTTTCTTAAGATCCGCTTTTACTTGCTCAACTGGAATGTAATATCCATGATCTTCTTTTACTGATCGAACGAACATACATCCGAATGTTAAGGCTAAACCACCAATGGCGACAATCCAAGGATTAATAATTGGATTTTCCATATTCATCATAATGAAACCAAAGCCTGCAAAGAAAAGGCCAACTGACATGATCAATGGAAGAATTGAACCGTTTGGCATATGAATAGCTCCAACTGGTTCAGCTGGCTTCATCGTCCCATCACCATGAATCTTTTCATAAAATAAAGGATCCAAAGAACGAACTTGTGGTAATTGAGCAAAGTTATACTCTGGTACTGGAGTAGGTATTGCCCACTCAAGCGTACGAGCATCCCAAGGATCTGCAACCGTCACACGCTCACCTTTAAACGCTGAATAGATAACATTAATCACGAGTATGATAACCGCAGTAGACATAAAGAATGTACCAATTGTACTAATAAAGTTAAATGTATCCAGTCCTTGATCGCCAAGATACGTGTACACACGACGAGGCATACCCATAAGACCGAGTAAATGCTGAATAAAGAATGTTAAGTGAAAACCAATAGTGAAAACCCAGAAAAATATTTTTCCTAGTGTTTCATTCAACATATGACCAAACATTTTTGGATACCAATAAAATACACCTGCAAATATTCCGAGTACGATACCACCAACAATAATGTAGTGGAAATGGGCAACTACAAAGTACGTATCATGGTAAAGGTAATCAACAGGTGCCATTGCAAGCATTACCCCTGTTACTCCACCAAGTACAAATGTCGGAACAAATGATGAGGCAAATAACATTGCCGTATTAAATGTAATTTTCCCGCCCCACATCGTAAAAAGCCAGTTGAAAATCTTAATACCAGTTGGGACCGCGATGGTCATAGTAGCAATCGCAAAAATCGAGTTCGCTACCGGCCCCATACCTACTGTGAACATATGGTGAGCCCAAACCATGAATCCTAAGAAAGCAATAACAATTGTAGCAAATACCATTGCTGTGTATCCGAAGAGACGCTTTCTTGAAAAGGCTGGAATAACCTCAGAAATAATTCCAAAAGCAGGTAATACAAGAATATAAACTTCTGGGTGTCCGAAGATCCAGAAAATATGTTGCCATAAAACAGTATTACCACCCATGCCTGGAATGAAGAACTGCGCTCCAAAAATACGATCTAACATAAGAAGGGCAAGTCCTGCAGCAAGTGGTGTAAAAGCAAATAAAATTAATGTTGAAGAAATAAATGACGTCCACACAAATAGTGGTAAACGCATCATTGTCATACCAGGTGCACGCATATTAACAACTGTTACTAGAAAGTTAATAGCAGAAATTAATGTACCAATACCTGAAATCTGTAAACCTAGTACGTAAAAATCAAGTCCTGTTCCAGCGTAATCACGGCTAGATAGTGGAACATATGCTGTCCATCCCGCATCGGGACCTCCGCCAAAAAACCAGCTCATGCTTAGTAATAATCCACCGGCAAAGAAAATCCAGAAACCAAGTGCGTTTACAAATGGAAACGCAACATCCCGGGCTCCGATTTGCAGTGGGATGACAAAGTTCATAAATGCAAATAACAAAGGTGTGGCAGCTAAGAATAGCATTATCGTACCATGCATTGTGATAAATTCGTTAAATGTTTGACCACTTAAGAAATTCATCTGAGGATACATGAGCTGGATCCGCATAAATAACGCCATCACACCAGCTTTTACAAAGAAAAGCGTCCCTGCAATCAAATACATGATTCCAAGCTTCTTATGGTCAACCGTTGTTAACCAATCCCAAACAACGCTTTTTTCCTGTTTTTGTGCAGCCAAAGGGTTTACCTCCTTTTTAATCAATTAATTTAATTCTTTATATCTAACGAACGTAAATAACCAATAAGCGCTTCCATATCTGAATCGCTAATTTGTGGAAATGCCGGCATATTGTTTCCTTGTTTAAGTGACTCTGGGTCACGAATCCAAGCTTCTAAGTTAGTATCATTGTTTTCTAAATAGCCAGCAACTACTTCACGGTTTGCAAAGTTTGATAAAGCAGGACCTGCTGCTGTACCCATACCGCCTATAGCGTGACAGCCAATACAACCATTCTCTTCAAAAACCGCGCGGCCATCTGCTAATGCTTCAGTAGGTGCTTCTACTTCAGCTTGCATACCAGCAACCCAAGCATCATACTCTTCACGCTCAAGTGCAATAACTTTAAAGTCCATTAAAGCATGTGCAGGTCCACAAAGTTCCGCACACTTTCCTTTAAAGACTCCTGGTTCAGATGCTTCTAACCATAAGTGATTAGTGATTCCAGGAATCGTATCAACTTTACCACCTAAAGCAGGCACCCAGAATGAATGCTGCACATCTTGTGCGTGCAATTCAAAGATGACTTTTTCGCCAACAGGAATATATACTTCCTGACCAGCCGTAAAACCTTCTTCTTCATAATCAAACTGCCACCAAAATTGGTGACCTGTTACTTTGATAGAGACTGTATTTTCCCCAACCTCAGGGTCAGGTTCTGTATCTGCTAACATAAATTGTCCAGTAATCGTTGGAACAGCTAAAATAGTTAACAAGATAATTGGGATAACAGTCCAAGTAATTTCAAGAGCCGTATTTCCATGTACTTGCTTAGGAATCTCATCGTCTCCAGGAGATCGACGGTACTTTGCAAGAATAATGAAAAAGATTGCAAATACGACAATTGTCACTAAGGCCATGATGTACAACGATAATAACATGTTGTCAAATAACCATTGTGATTGTGGTCCCTTTGGATCAAGGGCAGTTAAGTTCGTCTCTCCACATGCTGTAAGCACAAATGCTAACAGGGAAAGAGGTAGAAAACGCCATGCAGTTTTCCAAAGTTTCATCTGACAATCCAACCTCACTTTCATAACGTAGTATTATACTACTAATAAATATATCTACAATTATCATTCATATTGGTTTAAATGAGTTTAATATGAACAATAACCATAAGAACAAATAAAATAGTTAAATAGTTGAGCGAGTAAACAAACATCCATCTAGCCCATTTAATGTCGTCCTTCATTTTAAAACCTGCAAAACCTAGAACGACCCAACCTAAACCTAATATTGCCGCAACAATGGTATACACTAATCCAAAAGGATACAGCATTAATGATACAGGTAGTAATGCAATCACATAAACGACCATTTGACGTTTTGTCACTTCAAAACCTGCAACAACTGGCAACATTGGAATTCCAGCAGCACGGTATTCTTCCACACGTTTCATTGCTAATGCAAGGAAGTGCGGAGGTTGCCAAAAGAACATAATAAAGAATAAAACCCATGCATAAGTGTGTAATCCTCCGTCAATCGCAGCCCAACCTATTAATGGAGGGACAGCTCCAGAAAAACTACCTACAATTGTATTTAAAGTCGTAGTACGCTTTGTCCACATTGTGTAAAGCACTACGTAAATAAATAACCCAACCAATCCTATTACAGCTGCTGTTGCAGTTGTAAGTGCTAGAAATCCAATTCCAATTGCAGATTGGGATAAACCTACTAACAAGACATGATTAGCAGAAAAACGACCTGTTACTGTCGGACGATCTTTCGTTCGCTCCATTATGTGGTCGATATCTCGATCAATATAGTTATTTAATGTACATCCACCTGCCATCACAAGCGCTGCTCCAATTAAAGCAAAAATCATTGGCCATAAATGTGAACCGATTCCTGTACTTGTATAAACAGCCGCTAAGTAGATTCCGGCAAACGTAGTAATTAAATTAGATGTAACAATCCCCTGTTTAGCAAGCACAAGGTAATCTTTCCAATATTTTTGCTGACTAGCAGCTACTGATGAATCAGGACCAGCTATTACCTCTGTTGCTTCAAACGCTGTATTAGTCTTATTCATCAATTCTTCACCTCCTTTATAGAGTCAACCAATATGAGCACATAAAAAAACAAACTAGGCAATGTATCTCACCCATGTGCTACAAATCACATTATATCTTAAAATCTACTTAGTTTCATTAAAATCCTGAGTTTCACATTATCTTCACATTTAAACATATCCATAAAAAGTTCACCTTAGTTAATTTGACTTTTATATCGGTTCTTTTTAAGATCAATAAGAAAGCTATTAAGATTCCATTGCTAACTCTAGCATAAATCAACTCAATTTTATAGAAGGAAAGGTGAATTGAATGCATAAAAGATTAAAAATCTACGGCATTCTGACCTCTATTGGAGTTCTAATCGTTCTCTTACAAGGTGCACTCGTAACAAAGACTGGATCTGGAGAGGGATGTGGCGCAACTTGGCCTTTATGTTTCGGTGAAGTGATTCCTACGAATCCTGCTATTGAAACGGTTATTGAATACAGTCATCGAATCGTCTCTGGTTTAGTCGGAGTGATGATTATCATCCTTGCAATCTGGTCATGGAAACAGTTAAAGCATGTGAAAGAAGTAAGATTCATGGCAGTTGCTTCAGTTATTTTAATCATTTTCCAGGGACTACTTGGAGCAGGTGCTGTTGTTTTTGGGCAATCTAATGCGATATTAGCGTTGCATTTTGGTATTTCAGCTATGTCACTTGCAGCAGTCGTTTTATTAACAATTTTAGCGTTTGAGGATGGCAAGTTACAAAAAGTCGCAACAAAGGTTTCCACTTCTTATAAAGCCTTTTTCTTCTTTGTCATCACATATTGCTATGCTGTTATTTACACCGGTGCCTATGTGAAACACATGGAAGCAACACTAGCATGCGCAGGGTTTCCTACGTGTAATGGCGTTTTATTCCCTGGGTTTTCAGGACCTATTGGTGTTCAGTTTCTTCACCGACTGGCAGGGATATTCTTAGTCCTCGTTTTACTTATACTAATGATTTGGACCATCACTCGTTTTAAGAAAGAAATCGTCCTTGTTTGGGTAAGTGTTGTTGCCTTTAGTTTAATCATCTTGCAAATGATTACTGGAATCTCTGTTGTCTTTACTCAAAATGAAATTCTTACGGTCGGCTTATTACATGCACTAATTATATCTGTTTTATTTTCTAATTTATGTTATATGGCTATGATTTTACTTCGCAAATCACAATAGTTAATACAGAAAAAATGACAGCATTTGCTGTCATTTTTCATTTATGTCCTTTATTTTAACAATTATACCTTAACGACCTATGATAGATATGTTATCTTAAAACGGTTGAAGGAAATCAATTCCTTCAACCGACTCATTATACTAGTTCAATTAATAAATCTCCCGTTAAGATTGGGTCGCCATCACTAACAAAAACATCTTTTACAACTCCATCAAATTGTGCTTGAACCGTTGTTTCCATTTTCATTGCTTCAGTAATCATTAAATGATCACCTTTCTTTACTATATCACCTTTAACAACCAATGTTTTCACAACTGTCCCCGGCATAGAAGCTCCTATTTGATTAGAGTTATTTTTATCTACCTTCGGACGAGTTACCGTTGAGGATTTAACATTTAAATCCTTAATAATGACTTCACGAGGCTGTCCATTTAACTCAAAGTAAACAATTCGTGTCCCATCATCTTTTGGTTTTGAGATCGAGACAAGTTTAACAATTAGTGTCTTTCCTTTTTCAATCTCTACTTCAATTTCTTCACCAAGACGTAGACCATAGAAGAAGGTTGGCGTGTCTATTACTGAAACATCACCAAACTGTTGGCGGAACTGTTCAAAATCGATAAACACTTTAGGATAGAGAGCATAAGAAAGCATATCATGGCTCGTTACTTGACGTTCTAAAGTCTTAAAGAGCTCTTCCTTAATCGCTTGGAAATCTACTGGCTCCATCGATTCTCCTGGTCTACCTTCAATTGGTGTTCTTCCTTTAAGGACAATGTCTTGAAGCTTTTTAGGAAAGCCTTGATAAGGTTGACCCAGCTGACCTTGAAATAATTCAACAACAGAATCTGGAAAATCTAGCTTCTCTCCTTTTTCGTATACATCTTCTTCCGTTAAGTTATTTTGAACCATATAAAGGGCCATATCACCAACTACTTTCGAAGATGGAGTTACTTTTACAACATCGCCAAACATATCATTAACAGTTCTGTACATTTTCTTTACTTCATTCCAACGAGCTCCTAGTCCAACTGCTTTGGCTTGTTGTTGCAAGTTACTATATTGTCCACCAGGCATCTCATGCTCATACACTTCTGTATGTGGTGCATTCATTCCGCTTTCAAATCCTGCATAGTATTTACGAGTATAATCCCAGAATTCTCCTAACCTTTCTAGTGACTCAATATTCACATTAGGTTGGCGCGAAGAACCACTCATTGCATAGTACAAGCTATTGGCACTTGGTTGAGATGTTAATCCCGCCATTGAACTAACTGCTACATCTACAATATCAACACCCGCTTCTATTGCACGCGCATACGTGAAAATTCCGTTTCCACTTGTGTCGTGAGTGTGCAAATGAATAGGGATATCTACTGACTCTTTAAGTTCTGACACGAGTTGATAGGCTGCCTCTGGCTTCAATAAGCCTGCCATATCTTTAATACCAAGAATATGAGAGCCGGCTTGTTCAAGCTCCTTTGCTAGGTTTTTGTAATACGTTAAATCATATTTAGAACGAGAAGGATCTAAAATATCTCCCGTATAACAAATAGATGCCTCTGCAATTTTGCCGCTATTTCGAACAGAATCAATTGCAAGTGTCATTCCTTTAACCCAATTCAAGCTATCAAAAATTCGAAAAACATCCACTCCGGCATCTGCTGATTTTTCCACAAATTCCTCGATGACATTGTCTGGGTAGTTTGTATACCCGACGGCATTTGATGCTCGAAGCAACATCTGGAATAGAACGTTCGGAGCTTGCTTTCTTAATGTTAACAAACGCTCCCACGGATCTTCGTGTAGAAAACGCATCGTAACATCAAATGTCGCTCCTCCCCACATTTCTAATGAAAATAAATTAGGCAGTAGTCTCGCAGTTGGTTCAGCGATCCGCTTCAGATCATGTGTCCGAATTCTCGTCGCCAGCAACGATTGATGTGCATCACGAAATGTAGTATCAGTTAAAAGAACTTCTTTTTGCTCCTTGACCCAATTAGCTAAGCCTTCAGGACCTCTTTCATCAAGAATCTGTTTCGTTCCGGTTGGAATTGGATCAGTTAACTTCAATTTTGGAATAGGTGCTTTATCAAAAATAGGCTTTTTAGATTGTTCTAATCCTGGATAACCATTCACAATCGTTTCGCCAATAAAGGAAAGCATCTTTGTTCCACGGTCTTTTCTTTTTGGGAAAACAAACAGCTCCGGAGTTCGGTCAATAAAGGATGTGTTATACTCTCCATTAAGAAATTTCGGATGCTGAACTACGTTTTCAAGAAAAGCAATGTTCGTTTTAATTCCACGAATACGGAATTCTCTTAAATTCCGTAACATTTTTGCTGCAGCACCTTCGAACGTTAATGCCCATGTAGACACCTTCACAAGTAAAGAATCATAATAAGGTGTGATCACCGCTCCTTGAAATCCATTTCCAGCGTCTAATCGAACTCCAAATCCGCCACCTGAACGGTATGCATTAATTCGACCGGTATCTGGCATAAAGCCGTTACTTGGATCTTCCGTCGTTACACGTGATTGTATAGCAAAACCAGAACAAGTGATCTTTTCTTGAGGTGGAATAGCTAGCTTAGCCCCATGTAATGGTTCGCCATCTGCAATAAATAATTGTGATTGGACAATATCTATACCTGTAACCATTTCGGTTATGGTGTGTTCTACTTGTACACGAGGATTAACCTCAATAAAGAAAAATTCACCTGAATCAGTAACTAAAAATTCAACCGTTCCTGCATTAACATAGTCAATATGTTCCATTAACTGAACAGCCGCATCACAAATTTTCTCTCTAACTCCTTCACCAAGAGAAACGCTAGGTGCAATTTCTACTACTTTTTGATGTCTACGTTGAACTGAGCAGTCTCGTTCGTATAAATGAACGATATTGCCATGTTTATCTGCTAGAATTTGCACTTCTATATGCTTAGGATTTTCTATGAATTTTTCTACATAAACCTCATCATTACCAAATGCAGATTTCGCTTCAGATTTCGCACGATCATAAGACTCTTTGAGGTCTTCAGCACTCCGGACAATACGCATTCCACGTCCACCACCACCGAGAGAGGCTTTAATAATAAATGGAAAGCCATGTTGATCCGCAAACGTTTGTACATCTTCCACACTTTCTACAGGTCCATCACTTCCTGGAATAACAGGCAAGTTAGCTTTTAGTGCTTGCTCACGAGCTTGGACCTTATCACCAAACATGACTAAATGCTCCAATTCAGGACCAATAAAGATAATCCCCTCATCCTGGCAGCGTTTTGCAAAATCAATGTTTTCTGATAAGAAACCATACCCAGGATGAATGGCATCTATATCATGAAGTTTAGCGATTTCTAAAATGCCTTCAATATCTAAATAAGCCTCAATTGGTTTCTTTCCTTCCCCTACTAAATAAGCTTCATCCGCCTTATAACGATGATAGGCACCTGAATCTTCTTTGGAATAAATGGCAACCGTTCGAATATGTAATTCTGTACAAGCACGGAAGATACGAATTGCAATTTCTCCGCGATTAGCAACTAGTACCTTTTTGATATTTGTTAAGCCGTTCATAAAAGCACTCCTCTTCTACTCTCTAAATTGTCTGTACTCATTGCACATTTGTTTTTCTTTTTTGCAAAAAACAGTGTTCACTTCTATAATCTAGTATAGATAAAAGGTAAGCGTTTTGGCAATGTATTTTTAGATTGTTCAAATTTATCGAAATTATGAGAACGATTTCATTCCATTGAATAAATAAAAATCAAGCTATTCAAAATAGCTTGATTTTTATTTTCGAACAGATGCCTCATGTAAGTCATCTAGTTTCCGTTGTAGTTCACCCAAGATTTGCTTGCCGTTTTCTACATTTACTAATCCAAGACGTACAGCAAAGTCTATCTCCCTTGATAATCCAAACATTTGTGTATCGAGAACCTCTTCATAAAGAGGACACTGAGGCATTGTTAAATTTTCCAACTGAACTTCAATAAGCTGCTGAATTTTTCCCGCATCTGATTTCAGAAGGGCAATAGCTTTTTCTTTATCTCCAGTCATCATTTCTGTTGACATGTGACCCCTCCTTCAAGTGAATTTCCCTTGTCTTAATAGTATCTTTTTCAAATCAAAATTGCAACGATTTTCGCACTGTCGGAGCGGTCAATTGCTTTTGAATTTTAAAAAATACTTAAATGATAACGAGATGCTAACAGTTCTAATAATTTCATTCCTGCAATACTATTCCCTTTTTCATCTAAAGCAGGACCATAAATACCAATGCCGATACTACCCGGGACTGCACCGACAATTCCACCTGAAACACCACTTTTAGCAGGTATTCCAACACGTATAGCGAATTCACCAGAAGCATTATACATTCCGCATGTAACCATAAATGTTTTAACTAAACGTGCAATTTCTGCTGGAATAACAGAATATTTATCGCTGGGGTGTTCCCCTTGATGCGCTAAAGCATAGCCAATCTTTGCTAAATCTTCACAATTTACCTCGATAGCACATTGCTTCGTATAAAAATCAAGAAGTTCATCCACATCACTTGTAATAATACCATGCTGTTTCATAAAATAAGATAATGCGCGATTTAAATTTGCCGACTCAAATTCCGACTTAGCAACTTCTTTATTTATATTAATTTGATTATTTCCACTTAACTCTCTAACCAAATTTAAAAGACGCTTTAATTTTCCCTCATTCGAATTCCCTTTAATTAGAGAACTGACTGCTAATGCTCCAGCATTGATCATTGGATTTAACGGTTTTGATGGAATATTCGACTCTAATTTCGATATAGAATTGAATGGGTCTCCAGTTGGTTCCATTCCTACTTTACTAAATACAATCTCCCTTCCATGATCCATCAGTGCTAATGCGAGCGTAAGCACTTTTGAAATGCTTTGTAACGTAAATAATTGATAATGATTTCCTTCGCTAAAGCATGTATCCTTTCCATCATAAATAGAAACAGCCACATCTGCAGGATCAGCTAACGATAAGGCTGGAATATAATTAGCAACGTTCCCCTCTTTAGTGTATTGCTTAACTTGATTAACCATTGATCTTAAGTCATCACCGTAACGACAAACCAATTGAATCACTCCAAATTTATTATTGATGATACTAGTAGAACTTTGTTTAAACGTTTTACCCCATTTAAATTAATTCCATTTCTAACAGTTTTAAAGAGTGTAAATACGCTGTCTGTGATTGCTTAGTGTGAGAAACGATATGAATCAACTAATTATATCTTTTACCAGAAGTGACAAAAACATCGAAACACTTTATACTTTAAGAGGAATTTGTTTTAGGAGGGAACGATATGCAAGAGTTTGTTTTTTTTATTGAGGGTGATGTATCCCATCCTCTCACCATTGATCCTACTGTATGGATTTTCGACGAAAGAAAGGTTGATCTAGATACATACTTTGATGAAGTGAAGTCTTTAGACGACGAGGAGACCGCTTATAAAAAAGCGATATCTGCTCAGTGGGATAAAGAAATCACAGAAGGATCTGAACCTCCACGTCCAGATTCAAACGACAATAAGATAAAATATGATAAGCAAAAACTTCAACAAGGTTCTTTCGGTATGCCATTAAATCCATTTTTATTAAACGCAGAACCACAACCAGACATAACAAAAGTCGAGATCATTCAAGCTGATGGTCAAAGTCAGTCCTTTGAGTATTCAGTTCTTAAATCTGGCATCATCGGCTTTTCACACAAAGGTAAACCACTTAAGTCAGATGGTCCTATCCATTTTTACTTCGGCGATGGATCTAACCGAAACCAGCCTATAAAAAACGTCAGGAAATTCATCCTGCATCATTCATAGGAAATCTTAAAAAGGATGACTCGCCATAAACTGTACCCTATAGAGTAGACACTTTTAAAAAAGTCTACCTATAGGGTACTTTTTTGTATAATTAAGAAAAATGGCATTGGGGAAATCAAATGAGCAAAAAAATCTTTACAGAGAAGGAAATTAAATTTATTATCAAATAATCCACATGTGAAATCTGTCAGTTCTAAGGGGATTACTTATACTGACGAATTTAAGCGTATTTTTATTGCTGAAAATGAAAAAGGGAAATTTCCTAGGCAGATATTTGAAGAAAACGGGTTCAATATAGATATTATTGGACGAAAGCGAGTTCAATCATCAGGCAACAGGTAGCGTGCTGCCTATAGAGATAATGGAGTATTAGGATTACGTGATACTAGAAAAGAAGGTTTAGGAAGACCTCGAGAAAGAGAACTTTCGTTAGAAGAAAAATATGCAAGGCTTGAAGCTCAAACTCAATTACTAAGAGCTGAGAACGAGCTACTAAAAAAGTTAGACATGATGGAAAAGGGGTTAAAGGAAACAGATAGAAGTATCATCTGAACAGAAGTTTCTCCTTATTCAGACGGTTATTAAAAAAAATAAACTTAAAATTATGGTTAGTTTCTTATGTCAAATTGCAGGAGTTTCACGCTCTGGTTATTATAACTACTTCTCTTTGGAATCGAAGGGAAAAAGGGAGCAATATGAGAGAGAGGATGTAATTCTGAAAGAGAATATCTTGAAAGCTTTTAATTTTAAACGACGTAAAAAGGGTGCGAGACAAATTAAAATGACTTTAAAGGGTCAGTTTAACCTTATCTATAACTTGAAACGAATCCGTAGAATTATGAAAAAATATAATATAGTGTGCCCTATTAGGAGAGCCAATCCGTATAAAAAGATGATAAAAGCAACTCAAGAACATACAGTTTTACCGAACTTATTGAACAGAGAATTTAAGCAAGACTTACCAGGAAAAGTATTACTAACTGATATTACCTACTTGTATTATGGGGAACGGCCAGAAAACTTATTTATCCACCATCGAAGACGGTTCAACCAATGAATTTCCGGCCTATCACGTATTAGATTGAATTACGTTAGACCTAGCCACAGATACATTAGTAAAGCTTAAGAAGAATAGAAGAGTAAAGCTCACAAAAGACGCCTTCATTCATTCTGACCAAGGAGGACACTATACTAGCCCCACTTTCCAGAAACACGTTAAAAAGTTAGGTCTAGGACAATCTATGTCTAGAAGAGGAAACTGTTGGGATAACGCTCCACAAGAATCATTTTTCGGGCATTTTAAGGATGAAGCATATATTAAACCGTGTTCGACTTTAAAAGAGCTTAAAAAGGAAATAAAAAGTTACATGACGTATTATAACCATTACAGATATCAATGGAATTTAAAGAAGATGACCCCTGTTGAATACAGAAATCATCTTCTAGATGTAGCATAGTCTTTTTTAAAAATGTCCTTTACATAGGGTACAGATTACCAAGAGCCTTCCTTTTCCCATTATAATAAATCAGCTGCGAGTTGAGCTAAACCTGATCGCTCACCTTTTACTAACTTAACGTGTCCACTTACTGTTTGGTCTTTAAATCTTTCTACTACATAGGTTAACCCATTGTTGTATTCGTCTAAATACGGATGATCAATTTGTTGAGGATCTCCCATTAACACTAGTTTACTTCTTTCACCAACACGGGTTAAGATCGTCTTCACCTCATGCTTTGTTAAGTTCTGTGCCTCATCAATAATAATAAATTGATCGGGTATACTCCGCCCCCTAATATAGGTTAAAGCTTCAACTTGAATCGAACCCATTCCTGCAAGTATATGATCTAACTCTCCTGGTTTCTTTGTATCAAAGAGAAACTCTAAGTTATCATAAATAGGTTGCATCCAAGGCCTTAATTTTTCTTCCTTTTCCCCGGGTAAATAACCGATATCTTTACCAAGAGGAACAACAGGTCTAGCAACGACAAGTTTTTTATATTTTCCTAAGTCTTCTGTTTGCATAAGCCCCGCTGCTAATGATAACAGCGTTTTCCCAGTACCAGCTTTCCCTACCATTGTCACTAAATTGATGTCGTCACGTAATAAAAGTTCAAGTGCCATTCTTTGTTGAACATTTCGTGAACGTATACCCCATACATGATCAGGTTCACTCACAAATTTCTTCACTTTTTTCCCGTCTGGTTCAACCTTACCTAGCGCTGAACTTGAACTCCCAAGTGCATCTTTCATAATGATAAATTGATGTGGATAAAATGGGTGTTTGGTTAGCTCAGATATCGCAAGTTCACCATTTGAATAAAATTTCTGCATCACATCGGCATCAACATAAATTTCAACATAACCAGGATACACATGATCAAATTCTACTACACGATCGCTAAGGAAATCTTCTGCAGGTAAGCCAAGTGCGTCCGCCTTTACTCTTACAAGGGCATCTTTACTTACTAAAATAACTTGTCTGCCATCTAACTTCTCTTCTTCCTCGAGCATTAGATTCAATGCTACAGCAATAATACGATTATCATTTGTCATTTCCGCAAAAGAATCTTTTAACCTGAGGAATGACCTGTGATTTAATTCAACTCTTAATTTACCTCCTGATTCAACCGGGACACCTTCATGCAATTTCCCCATCCCTCTAAGATTATCTATAATTTTTGAAAATTGACGTGCATTTCGCCCAATCTCGTCCATATTTCGCTTTTTAGAATCGACCTCTTCAAGTACAACTGCTGGTATAACCACTTCATTATCCTGAAATGAATTGATAGAGTATGGATCCTGTAAGAGTACGTTCGTGTCCAATACGTAGATTTTTTTCAACATTCCGCCCCCTGACTAAAGAATCGTTTGACAACTACTTACTATTAAACTTATGCAAAATTCAAAAGTTTGTTCACTACCTCTTACTATGAATGTATGTATAAGCTCTTGAAGTTAGACGAACGAATCACAGATACAAGTTAATATTAAAAAAGGCAACTCACCAGGGTATTGAAAAAGATACTTCGAGGAAGCAAAAATGGCGCTGGACGTTGTGCGCCTGAGGATTGAGAAACCCCCTCATACCAGGCTTTAAAACAAAGCAACGGTTCCGTGCATAGCTTAAAGAGCACTGAAAAAGGCGCAAATCGTCCCTTTTTTAGTGGCTTCCTTACTACAGACTTACCCCTTTTTCAAGGCTTCCATCACTTGACGATCTAACTTTGCAGCTGCTTGCGCATCATATGTTTTTATATATTTAGGTTCTGTTGACATTTTAGAACCGTAAAACATTACATCACGAACCTCTGTAACATCAACTTCTAATAAAGCCAATTTCAAGGGGATATTATTCATTTCTTCACTTAAGATTTTGGCGTCCCCTGCAATCGAATAAGTAGAGCCTTTAGCAATTAAAGTAATAACAATCCCTTTATTCGCTAATATATTTTTAATTATTCGAGATCGATTATCAACAGAAAATCTAACTGTTTGCAGATCTGGTGCATATACCCAAGAAATAGCGTGCACATTTGGAGTTCCCATTTCAAAATCTACAGTTGAAATCGTAACATATTGTTCTTTCTGGAGAAGTGGTAACATTTCCTCGGTTAAACCTTGTTCAACTTGGTTTGCCATCATAAATCCCCCATTTCAATTACAGTATAGAAATGATTATTTCTATACATATCATAACGTAAAACAACCCTTATATGAAAGCTTTCTCTATATTATTTAAAGAAGATAGCTTTTTATCATAAAATTGCTTACAATAAAAGGAGAGATTGGAGTGTTGTTTGATGAGAGTCAAATGTGTATTATGTGATAAAATCGATAAATTAGATGATCAATTACCTTTAGCAAAACGTTTACGCAATCGTCCGATTCATACATATATGTGCGATACATGTTATGATCGAATAAAAAAAAGAACAGAAGCGAGAAAAGAAGCAGGATCTTTTCAATTAGCTTTTGAAAAAAAAGAAGAGAGCGATTGGGTGTAAGCCATCGCTCTCTTTGCTTGGGTTAAAACAATTAAACACACCTATTTTAAAGTTGTTCTTTTTCTTTCCGGTGACGATGAAGGCGAAATCTATATAAACCAAGAATTACGCCTGAAATGATTAACACAGCTATAATAGGAGCTCCGAATGCAAACTCAAGAAACCACATTACAAAACTTCCAACCAACAGCATGATGTAAACAATCACCTTCTTTAGAACAGGAAGTTCCGTAGCAAAACCTAGATTAAAAACAATAATCGTAAGAGCTACGACAGCAAGAAAAGAATAAAAACCATTCCACGGATTTTCTAACGTAGCTTGCATAAGCCACGTTAGGCCTTCCACTTCTTGTTCTGTCAACTGCTCGTTGTTCATCATAAATCACCCTCTTACTTCGCTGCTAACTTTCTACGTTTCTCTTCACGCTCGCGTTCTGATTTAACAAGAATCTTTTTACGTAGTCGAATCGATTCAGGAGTAAGTTCACAATACTCGTCTTCGTTCAGATACTCAAGCGCTTCTTCAAGTGTCATGATTCTAGGCTTTTTCATTGTAACAGTAAAATCTTTATTTGCAGAACGAACATTTGTTTGTTGTTTCATTTTCGTAATATTCACTGCTAGGTCGTTATCACGAGTATGTTCCCCAACAATCATACCTTCATAGATTTCAGTACCTGGTTCAATAAATATCGTCCCACGATCTTCAACTTGCATAATTCCATATTGACTTGCCTTCCCCGTTTCCATAGAAACAAGAACACCTTGACGACGTCCGCCAACTTGGCCAGGAGCCATTGGAGCATAACTATCAAATGAGTGATTTATGATTCCATAACCACGTGTTTGCGAAAGGAATTCTGTTGTATAACCAATCAAACCACGAGCAGGGACTAAGAATTCTAGACGAACTTGTCCACTTCCGTTGTTTGTCATATTTAACATTTCACCTTTACGCTCACCAATTGATTCCATAACAGAACCCGTATATTCTTCTGGAACATCAATTTGTACACGTTCCATTGGCTCTGATTTAACTCCATCAATGACACGTATAATAACCTCTGGTTTTGATACTTGCAATTCATATCCTTGACGACGCATGTTTTCAATCAAAATAGATAAGTGAAGCTCACCTCGACCGGAAACAACCCAAACATCAGGTGAATCGGTATTCTCAACTCGAAGACTTACATCTGTTTCTAATTCTGACTTTAAACGTTCTTCAATTTTTCTACTTGTTACAAATTTACCTTCTCGTCCAGCAAACGGGCTGTTGTTTACAAGAAAAGTCATTTGAAGAGTTGGCTCATCAATACGTAAGATTGGCAATGCTTCTTGGTGTTCTACTGGACAAACCGTTTCTCCAACATTAATTTCTTCCATTCCAGAAATGGCAATCAGATCTCCAGCTTTTGCTTCTTCAATCTCCGTACGCTTTAGACCTAAGAAACCAAACATTTTCGTTACACGATATTGTTTCACAGAACCATCTAATTTCATCAAAGCTACTTGTTGTCCAACTTTGATTGTACCTCTGAAAACTCGTCCAATCCCAATTCGACCAACATAATCGTTGTAGTCAAGCATTGTAACTTGGAACTGAAGTGGCTCATCACTGTTATCAATTGGGGCAGGGATCGTTTCAATAATGGTATCAAATAATGAAGACATATTTTCATCTTGCTTATCTGCATTCATACTTGATGTTCCATTAATAGCTGATGCATACACGACTGGGAATTCCAATTGATCTTCATTCGCTCCAAGGTCAATAAAAAGATCAATAACTTCGTCTACAACCTCTGCAGGTCGAGCAAAGTCACGGTCAATTTTATTTACAACTACAATTGGAGTCAGGTCTTGCTCTAGCGCTTTCTTTAAAACGAAACGTGTTTGTGGCATACAGCCTTCATATGCATCAACAACAAGAAGAACACCATCAACCATTTTCATGATTCGTTCCACTTCGCCACCAAAGTCCGCATGTCCTGGTGTATCCATAATGTTAATTCGTTTATCTCCATAATTAATCGCTGTATTTTTAGCAAGAATGGTAATACCACGCTCTTTTTCAAGTGCATTCGAGTCCATTGCTCGCTCTTCTACTTGTTCATTTTCACGGAATGTACCCGATTGTTTAAGCAATTGGTCAACAAGCGTTGTCTTTCCGTGATCAACGTGGGCAATAATCGCAATGTTACGTATATCGTTACGAGTTTTCATTTTTTTCTCTCCTTATTTGTTCATTAACTGTACAAGTATATCATAAATTCAATTTAATGCTACAGTTATCGACGTTTTTCACATATTTATTATTTCACCTTTTATACTAGCATTAACCTTTTTGACTTGCATTAAATCATGTATTTTTACTATCTATGACATGTTTACCTTATTTGTCACATTGTTAGGGTTTTTCTTTTTTAAAATTAGCGTTAAACTTAGGAAAGTGAAATGATCGTTTTAGGGGGATTTTTAGATGAAGAAGGAGAACGTATTGTTTTTGTTACTTGCCACTATTAGTGTCATTTGTATTATGAGTATCGGTGTAGCTATTGCCGAAAAAAGTTTCTTAATTGGTATTTTAGCTATTGCAGGCGTGATAATTGCCACAGGACTTGGCTTCACCCTTCGTAAAAAACTGAGGGAATCGAACGAATTATAAAATGAAGTCAAGAGTACTCTCTCGACTTCATAAATTGAGGTAACGTTAATCGACACGTTACCTTTTTTATCTTCTTTTCAGAGTAATTCCTGTTTTTTCTTCAAGAGGCCGTATTATCGCACTAATATCTTTATTTCCATACTTTTCTTTTGCTTCAGCTACTTTTCGTTCTCCTAACTTAACTACATCTAAAGGCATATCGATTTGCTCAGCAAGTTCTAACGCAAGCCGGATATCTTTATGTAATAGATCTATCGAAAAACGGGGTTCAAATTTTCGATCAAGTATGGCATCAACAGACCAATCCATACTTTTTGAAAATCCAGCACTTCTTTTAATCAAATCATAAGCAATGGCAGGATCAACACCTGATTTCTCAGCCATTACATAGCACTCCGCTAAGGCTGCTTGATGAACTCCAACCAACATATTGTTTAACAATTTAACGACTGTTCCACTTCCTGTAGGACCAACGTGCACAATATAATCCCCAAACGCTTCCATGATTGGTTTAGTGAGCTCAAATGTCTCTTGCTCGCCTCCGCACATAATTGTTAATGTACCAGCTTGTGCACCCATTGGACCTCCACTAACAGGTGCATCCAAAAACATTGCTCCTTTTTCAGCTAATAAGGTAGACACATGGATATTTGTCTCCCGATTTACAGTTGAATGATCGATAATGATCTTTCCTTTGCTCGCCCCAGCAATTAATCCTTGTTCTCCTTCATACACATCAATTATTGTCTCAGGTACTGGCAAACATGTCATTACTACATCTACTTGTTCCATTAACTCTTTTGGTGTTCTCGATTCATGAGCACCGTATGAGATAGCGGTTTCGATGGGACCTCTGCTACGACTGACAACATAAGTTTCATGACCTATATCGATGAGATGTTTAGTCATAGGTAATCCCATTGTACCTAATCCAATAAAACCGATCTTCTTCATTTTTTACAACTCCTCTCCAACGTACGAAGAAACCATTTCTTTATGTAGTTGCGGTTTACCAACAATTACTGGGCTAGCTGTTAAAAAGTCAAGTGGGTCGCCTCTAAACGTTGACGCTTTACACCCAACCTCATCTAATAAGACAATTCCAGCTGCGTAGTCCCAGGGTGAAAGATTTACACTTATATATCCATCCAATCGATCAGCAGCAACATATGCAATTTCAATCGCTGCTGATCCATATGAGCGGATACTTCTCACATCTCGAACAAGTGCCATTAATGGGTTTTTGTATGGGTTTCCCTCTTCAATTAACCATTTAGCATTTAATCCAATAATGGACTCATGAAGAGGCCGTTCCTTAACAGGCACTAATGCCTCATTGTTTATGTATGCTCCATGATCTCGGACTGCATGAAATAATTCATCATTCATCACGTCATAAATAAGTCCAACCATTCCTAGGCCTTCATGGTAGATCCCAACCGAAATAGCAAAATTATATTTTTGGTGAATAAAGTTCATTGTTCCATCAATTGGATCTATAATCCAAACCGTTCCAGTTAATGAGTCAAGTTCTTCAGCAATTCCTTCTTCGCCAAAAAAATAATGTGTAGGAAATTCTGCTTGGATTTTTTGATAGAAGAATGATTCAATTGCCCTGTCAACTTCTGTAACTAAATCATTCGCATTCGACTTCGTTTCAATATGAATGGGGTTGGCTAAGGATTGCTTAACCAATCCAGCTGCTTCATAGATCCATGCTCTTGCTTTTTTCTCAAGCTCTAACCAGTCCACCGACATTAACATGACCTCCTAATAGGAACTTAACTTTCTTTTTCCATTATGACATAGATTTTCCAAATAGAAAAATACTTAATATAGTTTGTCCATTAGGCTTGCTCTATTGTTTAGCACAAGATGCCTTAAGCTTAATGTATAAGCACACTGAACAAACATTCCAGCTCTATATACTTTCCGAAAAAATCATTTTTTAGTCAGTTATCATATAAGCCGTTTATAAACTTTCTGATTTATAGAGTCTGTTCATAGTTTTTTTCCCTTTATGAATAGACTAAGAAGCAATAAGCTACATCTTTAAAAGTCTCACTATGAGTGGGTTTCTCATAGTAAGACGAGTAGCGAGCGGAGCCATTTCAAGTCTTATAGTTGAACACGCTCTTATAATGTAAAGACAACAAAATAGAGGAAGATCCAGATGAAAGAACCTCCCTCTATCACATTATTTTAAGATTTCCATTAGCAATTCTTAACGAATGTTCATACCTCTAACTGAATCAGTTCACGTCGAAGCTTTTCAAGACGTTGCTTGGTTGCCTTAATCATCACTAAATCCTCATCAAGCATTGCATCGTGTAGAGTTGCGAGCTCATAATCAATTTCAAGGCGTAATACGGGAATTCTCAATTCTCCATCTTTGCGAATAAACGTTTGCATCACTTGTTCCATACGGCTTCACTCCCCTAGCTTTTTTTAATCAATTACTAACCATTCAGTATAAAACTAAATTTTCTGTTATTTTTACTAATTTTATTATAGCATAAGAAAAGAAAGAATTAAATGCAAATTAAAAAACAAATTTTTACAATTTAATTCGCAATTTATCCTTGATTTAAATCGTCTCATCTAACTTATTCCATTAACTCTTAAAATTCGAGATCATAAGTCGTCTATGATAAAATACTGTTATAAATGAAAAAGTGAGGTTAGGTATATGAGCTTAAAAGGGTTTACCAAATCAGATTTTGATGTTTTTACGCTTGATGGTTTAGAAGAAAGAATGAAAGCCATTCAAACACAAATACAACCAACTTTCAAGCAATTAGGAGACATCTTATCGAATGATCTTTCCATTTTACTTGGGAATGAAATGTATCTTCATATCGCAAAGCATGCAAGAAGAAAAGTGAATCCCCCCAACGACACATGGATGGCTATTTGTCATGATAAACGTGGTTACAAAAAGCATCCTCATTTCCAGTTAGGACTTTTTGATGATCATTTATTTATTTGGTTTGCATTAATATATGAAGCACCTAATAAATCTTTGATTGCCACTTCGTTCCTAGATGACCTTGAATTACTATTGAATTTACCAGCTGATTTTGTCATTTCGCTAGATCATATGAAAAAAGAAGCTACTACACTTAGTGACAAAAACGCAGATGAATTGAAAGCTGACTTAATACGTTTACGCGATGTTAAAAAAGCAGAGTTTTTAGTCGGGCGCCACATTACACCTGATAATCCCCTGCTAAAAGACGGACAAGCCCTAGTTGACTTCACAAAAGAAACATATGAGCAATTGCTTCCTATCTATCGAAAGGCAATGCAGCAAACATAATACTAAATCATAACAACAAAGAAAACGCATTGAATTTTAATTACGATTCAATGCGCTTTCCTATTTTAGAACTTTGCCATTACATTTTTATTTTTGTTGATGTCTCTTCGCGTGCCTTTTTTATCACTTGATAGCTAGAAATACTAAGTTCCTCATCATATTGCTTGAATAATTGTTTTTCCTCGCTCTTACCTGGTACTATTTCCTTAAAACGGCGATAGTGCGCCAACAGTTTTTCTCGATCAACTCCACCTTTATAAGCCTTTTCGACGATCTCAAAAAACTGAATTACGTCTACAACCTCTTCTGTTGACCAATCTATTGAAATTGGCAATTTAGAATCCATCTCTTATATCCCCTTTCTAAGCCTTCCAATTCAATCGAATTTGCTTTGCTTCCTCCATTATTTTAGTCATTAAATCAGCAACTGACAACTCCTCTTGAATGCGTCCAACAACTTGCCCTGCCCATCCAAAGCCTTTATCTTGGTTCCCTTCATAAATGTAGTTTTTGTTAGCCTCACCACTGATATACTCTTTTAGATCATCATAAGTAGGGTCTTTCGTTTCAATTGCAATGATCTTTTCTGTCCAAGCGTTTGTGAGAGCCCTTGCCGGGGTTCCAATTGAGCGTTTTATGACAGTTGTATCGTTTTCTGTAGCTGCAATCAACTGTTCTTTATAAGTAGGATGCGCATGAACACATTCCTTTGTAGCAATGAACCTTGTTCCCATTTCAATGCCTTCTGCACCTAAAGCAAGAGCAGCCATTAAGCCCCTGCCGTCTCCAATTCCACCTGATGCTATAACAGGAATAGAGACAGCATCTACAACTTGAGGGACTAAGACAATTGTACCTGTATCAGCCCTCCCTAAATGCCCGCCCCCTTCATATCCTACAACCATTACTGCATCTGCACCTAACTCTTCAGCTTTTACCGCTTGCCTTTTTGCAGCAACTAAAACTAATTTCTTAATAGTAGTCCCCCTTAGCTTTTCTAAAATCGGCGCTGGATTGCCTCCCGTCATTGAAATAACAGGAACATTTTCTTCGATAGCGACTTGTAACATATGTTCGAATGTACGACCATGTTCGCCGATTGCAAAGTTAACACCAAATGGTTTTTTCGTTTGTTTTCTGACTTTTTGTATTTCTTGTCTTAGTGCTTCAGGTGAAGAAAGCGACATAGCCGTTATTTGACCTAGTCCTCCAGCCTCTGAAACGGCTGAAGCTAATTCTGAATAAGCAAGATAGGCTAGCCCACCTTGAATGATTGGATATTGTATTTCTAACAGTTCAGTAACTTTAGTCCTCACAAAAACTCCTCCTTAAAAATTGCTCCATAGTAAAATAATGTTTTAACTATTGCTATTATTGATTCTTTGCTTTCAGCTTCATTTTTGATATACTCAAATTTGTTTTACAGTTTCTTTTAGTAATTATAAAAAAAGAGGTGAACCTGTTGTCACAACAACATCTTACTCCGTTGTTCACCGGTGTTCGTAGTCACGCCGAAAAACAACCTATCCAATTTCACATTCCAGGACATAAACAAGGAAAGGGCATGGATCCTGATTTCAGAAGATTCATTGGTGATAACGCTCTTTCTATTGATTTAATAAATATCGAACCTTTAGATGACCTCCATCATCCACATGGCATTATTAAAGAAGCTCAAGATTTAGCTGCTGAAGCATTTGGTGCGGATCATACCTTCTTTTCTGTACAAGGGACGAGTGGTGCTATTATGACAATGATTATGTCGGTTTGTGGACCTGGTGATAAAATCATTGTTCCTAGAAATGTACACAAATCAATTATGTCTGCGATTATTTTCTCTGGTGCAACGCCGATTTTCATTCATCCTGAAATTGATCCTAACTTAGGAATCTCTCATGGAATAACAACTGAATCAGTTGAAAAAGCATTATCGGCACACCCTGATGCAAAAGGGCTTCTTGTTATCAACCCAACTTATTTCGGTATTTCGGGTAACCTAAAAAAAATTGTGCAAATTGCGCACTCTTATAACGTTCCAGTACTTGTTGATGAGGCACATGGCGTGCATATCCACTTTCATGATCAATTGCCCATTTCTGCTATGCAAGCAGGTGCTGATATGGCAGCAACTAGTGTTCATAAATTAGGTGGGTCTATGACACAGAGCTCCATTTTAAATGTGAAAGAAGGTCTTGTATCGCCTAAACGAGTTCAGTCCATTATTAGTATGCTGACAACAACCTCAACATCCTATTTATTACTCTCTTCACTTGATGTGGCAAGGAAACAATTAGCTACAAAAGGAGAAAAATTGATTTCTAACGTCATTGACTTAGCTGAAACGACTAGAATTGAGATCAATCAAATTAATGGATTAGCTTGTGTTGGCAGAGAAATACTTGGAACAAAAGCAACTTACGATTTGGACCCAACTAAATTAATTATCACTGTAAAAGATTTAGGCATTAATGGCCATGAAGTAGAAATGTGGTTACGTAAAAATTATTGCATAGAAGTCGAAATGTCTGATTTATATAATATCCTTTGTATCGTCACTTTAGGAGATACGCAAGATAAAATGGATATTTTAATTCAAGCGTTAAAACAACTTGCCAATGAGCATTCATCTAATGTAAAAACTAATCAAATTTCATCCGTAAACGTTCCTGATATTCCTACACTCGCATTATCTCCACGCGATGCTTTCTATGCAGAGACAGAAATCGTTCCGTTTGAAGAATCTGCAGGTAGAATAATCGCTGAGTTCATCATGGTATATCCTCCAGGTATCCCCATTTTAATTCCTGGTGAGATTGTTTCAGAAGATAACCTTTCCTATATACAAGAGAACCTAGAAAGCGGATTACCTGTTCAAGGTCCTGAAGACGAAACATTTCAATCTCTTCGTGTAATCAAGGAACATCGCGCTATTAGATAGTTGCAGTAAGTGCGACTATCTAAATTGATCTTCCCTTCGGTTAGATGCTTACAACTATGACTATATAAAAAGAAGGACCCCAGAAGAGTCCTTTCATGCTGCCTGTATTTAGGCAGCTTTTTTTATTTATTTTTTTCTTGAGTCGATTTGCAATGTTCACAACTAGTTCCCTTAGCATAAAGCGTTGTGACTTTTTCACCTTCAAACACATCGATCGTCTTATTACATGATTGGCAAATGATAATTCCCATTTGAGTCATCCCCTTTACGCAGTTTTGTAAGCGGTTTACCTTTTCTTGTTTTTATAATAATACATACTAATTGAGACGTCAACACTTATTTGTATGTCACAATTAATTAAACGATGCTCAAATAAAAAAGAATGACTCTCAACTCGTATAACCTGTATGGCTAACCGAGTAAGAGTCATCCTCTAAAAAATGGTTGGAAAAAAGGTTTCATGCTGTACTTCAATAAATCTACCAACTTCTTTAATGAACACCAGATCATCTTCTGTTATTTGATAAATTTCCTTCGGTACATGTCCCACAACTACGCCTAATAAATGATGATTCTTATAAAAAGGTAAAAAGACTTTTTGTAAGATATCATCTTCTTGAACAATCAGCTTTCCTTGAATTGCAACTGAACTAAGAATCCCTTCCCCGAATGGTACTTTTCTTTCAATATAAGAAGGACCAACACAAACTTTCATGATAAAAGCATCATCAGTTGTTTCGTAAATAGCAACAGATGTCCAACTATTATCTATAAATTTTGCAAATTTACGTGTTATACCTATGTAAAAACTAGACAAAGTCTGAGCTTGCTCACGCACAAGTCCAATTTCAAGACGTAACTCATCAAGTAAATTCGATTTATCCATTGAAGCGACCTCCATCACTACGAGCATCCAGAAAAAACTTATATCTAGTTTATCATAAAAGCACTTGTCGATAGTTGTATAGTTGTGACTTCTATTGTCGAAATTTTTTTATTCCCAAATGCGTTCAAGAACTTTTAATGTTTCATCCTGTGATAAATATTTCCAAAAGTATTCTCCGAAAATCAAAATATCTTGATGAAGATGAAGGCCTTCTTCATAGTTCTGATTCACTCCATCACTTGTTCCAGAATTCCCAACATAACCGATGACAGTTTCAGCAGTTACTAGGTTACCTACTTGAATCTCACTTGGTATATCATGAAGATGAGCAAACCGGTTCAGAACTCCACCTTGATACTGCACCCATACTTGTCTACCTCTTAAACGATCAATTATATACTCTGGAGTCATTCCTAGTTCATTCGTAAAAGCTAAATCAAGATTTCTGGCTTCGACAGAATCATATTCTTCATAACCATGATCAGCTCTCACCACAATTCCATTCCCCATTGCATAAACCGGAGTATCAGTAGAAATCCCACCACCTGATGCAAAGGCATACCAGTCAATTCCCTCGTGAAAACCGTTCCGATAAGCTCTTGGAGCACCTGGAAGATGACCAGCAATTTTACTAACTTCTGCTCCCTCGATGGGCTTTTCTAAAAAAGATAAATGGCTAACCATTTGATCAGCATCCCAATCCTCCATTCGTACCACTTCAGAAGTTGAAGACACTTGCTGAGTGGTTCCTAACCATTGAAAATGAACATGTTCATTTTCAATGGTTACTCCTGTATTTAAAGCAACCTCAATAAACTCAACTGGCAAATAGATATTTTCATTCTCATCAGTGATAAGATAGATCTCATCTGTTGCAAGAAATTTTCCATCCTTCTCTAAAACAGGAACACCATCCGTTAAAGAAAAGGAATGATGATTAACATTTACATTTAGCGTACGGTGAATCGAATCAAATTCAAATTCCCCACCAACTATTTTAGTAAAATCATCTAGGAGGAATTTCACTTCTGTTTCGGTTATGTTAATTGGTATACTCATATTTGCAAGATTATGTTTATCTTTATTTAATGGTTGAATTATATTATCCTCTGCCTCGTTTTCATTCCACTGACAACCTACAAAAAGGAAAAGTGAAAGTATAATACAAAATAAATTCTTTACGGGTCTCATTCCCTCAACCTTCCTTTATTTTATTCAGTCCTTTTACCTTTATTGACATTTCGCATCTAAGAAATACAAATTAGAATAATCAGACAGTAAAAAAGAGTCAAAAGGCCTAATTTGCCGTTTGACTCTGCATCTAAAGAAAGATTAAGTACCCAAATGTGACCTAAGAGTTGATACAATCGATTATAAATAGATTTTAACTTTTACAGGGAAACCGCACTCCTTACCTAGTTGATTTTTATTTCACGTGGATCAATTGGTTCATAACCCCGTTCTCTGAGTCCTATCACAATATTTTCTATAGCCTCTGCTGTCCATTTTCGATCATGCATAAGGAGATTTGCTCCATTAGATAAAAGCGGTGATTCTACCATGATTTTCGCTAGAGCTTCAGCATCTTGGTATTCTTGCTCCCAATCATAGCCGTACGTCCAATTCATGAAGATCATTCCTTCTTGTCCAACAATAGCTCTAGACTCATCCGTATTAACGCCAAACGGAGCACGATAGAATTTGGGCCGTTCCCCAATGATCTCCTCAATTAAATCATTTAACTCGATGATTTCTCTTTTCTGATTCTCTTCTGAGAGATCACTCATATTCGGATGATTCATTGTATGATTTCCAATCTCAAACCCAAGTTCATGTATGACTTTTAACTTATTCTGTTCTTCCTCTGACTTAAGAAAATGTCCATTCACAAAGAAAATGGCACCAGCTCCTAGTTCCTTAAGTTTTTCTGCTATCACAACACTATATTGATCAGGAGCATCATCAATTGTTAATAGTATGACTTGATCATCACTATCATCTAAAGATTTAATTCGCCAACTAACCGGGTCAATTTCATACCTCTCTACAAATACTTCATCCTCAATTGTCGCTTCTACTTCATTATCTAATTCAATTTCTTCCTGTACTTCTAGTTCACTTTCCTCCGTTTCGTCTCCTTCTATTTTTTTACTATCTCCAACTAACTCCTTCCTATCATTCGTTAGATTATTCTCATCCGAAAGTGTCTCATTAGTCTGGCAACCAACTAATAGTAAGAAGGATAAAACTAGCATAACTAGTTGTTTCAAAAGGAACACCTCACTTAATTTTTTTGACATTCAGTCCTAAAACGATGCGTATATGAAAGTTACTTTTACCCAATAATAAAGAATGAAATATACATAAAACGATTTATCTTACAAGGAGTTTATATCTATGAAAAGCTGGATTGGCAGACGGGTAATCAAAACGGGTGTAGCAGTTTTCATCACAGCTCTCATTTGTCATTTAATTAAACTACCTCCGACATTTGCCGTTATTACCGCCATCGTGACAACTGAACCTACCGCTGCTGACTCTCTAAAAAAAGGGATGATTCGTTTACCCGCAGCGGCACTCGGAGCAAGCTTTGCCATCGCAGTCGACTTTTTCTTTGGGCAAAACGCTCTTACATATGCTCTAGTTGCAATGCTAACCATCATTGTTTGTTCTAAATTAAAATTTGATACAGGTACTCTTGTCGCTACGTTAACAGCTGTTGCAATGATACCAGGCACAACAGACCATGCGATATTTGATTTCAGTACGAGGATATCAGGTACATCAATTGGCATTATCGTGTCAACTTTTGTTAATTTTATTATTTTACCACCGAAGTTCGGACCCATTCTTGTAAAAAAAATAGATGAACTCTTCACCAAATCTGCAACAAACTTCTCATTAATTATTCAATCACATTTCTTAGATGATACGAATGATCGAGCGAAATATTACCGTCATTTGCACGAAGAATTGACAAAGGCTTACCAATTAATTCAATTTCAACATGACGAATGGCAATACAGACGTTCAACTGATTTTGAACGTCGTTCATTTGGTTATTTAGAAAAAAAATTAAGCTACTTACACCTTATTCTTTTTCACATTGGTAAAGTTTGTCATTTGAGACTGAACCAAACTCTGTCTCAGCAAGATCAAAAATTGATAAAACAGGCAGTTGACTCTTTTAGCAACATTTATCAAGACGATTATCATCAAATCACCACCAATCATTACATCACTATTGAAAAAATAAAGCAACTACGAAACAAACAAACAAAACAAGATACATTTTTATCTCAAATTTGTCATGAATTCATTTCACTCCATGAAGTTACTGCAGAATTAGCCGAAATCACAACAGATGAACGAAGATTTTCAATGGAAGAAAATGATTACCCAACTTATATATTCAAAAAGCAACTTCTCTATGATTAAGTTGCTTCTTAAAAAAGCAAACTGTTTGCCCTTGTAAGTACAGTTATGTTAATGTGAAAATTGTTTTCACAAGAAAGGTAGTTGATTATGAAAAAAGTTACACCTGTTTTCACCATTTCTGTAGGCATTGCAATCGCCTTTATTTTATGGGGAGTTATTGCACCTGCTAACCTAGAAACTGTTACTAGCTCTATTCAAGGTTTTATTACAAATGAACTAGGTTGGTTTTATTTATTAGCAGCAACGGGCTTTTTAACTTTCTGTATTTATCTTATTTTTAGTCCGTATGGAAAGATTAAATTGGGGAAGCCCGATGACAAACCAGAATATAACTCTTTAACATGGTTTTCCTTTTTGTTTACAGCTGGTATGGGAATCGGGCTCGTATTCTGGGGAGTGGCCGAGCCGCTTTACCACTTTTTCGACCCACCAACAGCTGAATCCGGTTCAAATCTAGCCGCTGGAGAAGCCATGCGTTACGCATTTTTTCATTGGGGCTTACACCCATGGGCTATCTACTCTGTTGTTGCTTTAGCATTGGCTTACTTCAGGTTTAGAAAAGGTTCACCTGCAGTCATGAGTGCTGTTTTAAAACCACTGATCGGCGAAAGATCCAATGGAGGACTTGGAACAGCTATTAATGTCCTTGTTGTCTTCGCGACTATTTTTGGCGTTGCGACATCTTTAGGCTTTGGTGCTGCTCAAATTTCAGCTGGATTAGCTTATTTAATTCCTGGCTTGCAAACAGTGAATGTAAGGCTCCTTCAATTTATCGTCATCATCATTGTGACTGTCTTATTTATGATATCGGCCCAAACAGGATTAGATAAAGGGATCCGCATCTTAAGTAAAACCAATGTCTACTTGGCCATTTTCCTCATGCTATTTGTCCTATTTTTGGGACCTACTAGTTACATTATGGGGGTATTCACTCAAGGCATAGGTAGCTATCTGCAAAATTTAGCAGGGATGAGCTTTCGATTAGACGTATATAATCCAGAAACGACTTGGGTTGAGGGCTGGACCATCTTTTACTGGGCTTGGTGGATTTCATGGGCACCATTTGTTGGTACATTTATCGCCCGCGTTTCTAAAGGACGGACGATTCGTGAATTCATTATCGGCACCCTTGCCGTCCCATCTCTTTTCGGCGCATTTTGGTTTGCAGTTTTCGGGGGAACTGGAATACACATACAGCGTTCAGGTGTAACCGACGTTTTTGCAACCATGTCTGAATCAGGTATGGAAGTCGCTCTATTCGCTGTACTTGAACAATTTCCATTAGGCGTTCCCTTGTCAGTCTTAGCTGTATTTTTAATTTCCTCTTTCTTTGTAACATCAGCTGATTCAGCCACTGTCGTATTGGGAATGCAAACAACGAATGGGAACCTAAACCCTCCAAACTCTGTTAAATTTGTATGGGGTCTGATTATCTCGTTAACAGCTGTTGTTTTGTTGGTGCTAACAGATAAAGGCCTTGGTTCCTTACAAACAGCAGCTATCATTGCCGCATTGCCGTTTACGATAATCATGATCGCAATGGTTTTCTCTTTAATGAAATCGTTACAATCTGAGAAACCTACTTTAGTTTCTGAGAAAGAAAGAATCATGCATGAACGCTATGAATTAAAAAAGGAACGTGAAAAGTTTAAAGAAGAAAAAGTAGCTTTTAAACAAGAAAAAGCTGAAATGAAAAAGAAAAAATAAGAAAACCGCAGAGCGTTCAGTTCTTAGAATAAACTTTCATACTTCATTGAAAACCATCTGGTATTCACTCAAATTTTACACTTCCTTATCTTTTAAGAAGAAAGGATGTCCAATCCATGATTGGACATCCTTTCTTCTATATATAACTCCTAAATATTTCTATTTCATTACATTTCTATAACAGACACTCAAAGTTGAATAATGCATGTTAGAATGAATTATCATAGAGTATCATTTTGTAAGATAAGGAAGTGAAATAGTAATGGATAAGTATATCGAACTGATGATTATAAGCTCTATTTTTTTATTAAGTTCTTGTTTTTCAACAGCGACGTCGATAGAACATCCTTTGCTGAAACATGACGAAGAAACCATTACTGTTCTATTTTCCGATTCCTCTAAAATGCAAGAGGAAAAAACGTATTATGATGCTTTATTAGAATTAAAACAAACATATCCAAATAATATTCCTTCGCTGTTAATCATCGATGCAAAAGATCGTGATTTGGTACGGTATTTTAATATTGAACAATTCCCAACCATGTTGGTCCTAACAGGAGAGCAAGAGGATTTGAGAATGGAAGGCATATTCTCAAAAGATGAAATATTAGCACATTTAGTGGAGACTTTCCATCTTGAGAAAGAAACCAAACTTTCTTACTCTTTCTTTTCTGATACGGTCTTACAACTTTATACATACAAAAAGCCAGTCTTTTATTAGTAAAAAGACTGGCTTTTTACTGCCATAAAATGCAACCTATGCACCATTTAAATGCACAGGTTGTATTCCAAATGGATAACGCTCATAGTAAATTTCTTCTGCTTTTTGTTTCATCTCTAACCAAGTCGTAAAGCTTGTCAGTTCTCTTAATTCTTTTTGAGCTTTAAAAACCTTTATTTTTCTCTACTCATTTAATTCCGATAAGTTTAATTTGTTACACTAACAATATCCCTGTTATTCCGAGTTGACAAGTATGTTTTAAGACCAAAAAAAGACACCCTAATAGATGTCTTTTTTGGTCATTATTTTATGATGTGAATAGGTGTTCCTAACGCTACTTCTGCCGCTTCCATTGTAATCTCACCGAGAGAAGGATGAGCATGAATGGTTAAGGCAATATCTTCAGCCGTCATCCCTGTTTCAATGGCAAGACCAAGTTCAGCAATCATATCAGAAGCATTCGGACCAGCAATTTGAGCTCCGACTACAAGGCCGTCCTCTTTGCGGGTTATAAGCTTCATGAAACCGTCAGCCTCATTAAGTGATAATGCACGTCCATTGGCTGCAAACGGGAATTTAGAAGCTATTACATCGAATCCAGCTTCTTTAGCTTCTGCTTCAGTGTAACCAACACTTGCAAGTTCTGGCTCAGAGAATACTACTGCTGGGATAGCTAAGTAATCAACTTCTGATTTCTCTCCTGCAATAGCCTCAGCTGCAATCTTACCTTCATAAGATGCTTTGTGAGCAAGTGGAGGTCCTTCAACAATGTCTCCAATCGCATAGATGTTAGAAACATTCGTACGACATTGTTTGTCAATTTTTACAACACCACGTTCAGTAAGTTCAACACCAATTTGTTCAAGACCAAGCTCATCCGTATTTGGCTTACGACCTACCGTTACTAAACAGTAATCAGCTTCAAATACTTCTTCTTTGCCTTTTACTTCAGCGGTAACTTTAACACCCGTTTCAGACTCTTCTACGCCTTTAGCAAGTGCTTCCATCTTAAATTCTACACCGTTCTTCTTTAGACGACGTTCAACAAGCTTGGCCATTTGCTTTTCAAAACCGCCAAGAATTTGCTTACTTCCTTCAAGAACAACAACTTCTGCTCCCATGTTAGAGTAAGCCCCTGCTAATTCGATACCGATGTAGCCTCCACCAATTACAACCATCTTTTTAGGTACTTCTTTAAGAGCAAGCGCTCCGGTTGAATTAATTACGCGATCCGTGTATTTGAATGCAGGAATTTCTATTGGACGTGATCCTGTTGCGATAATACAATTTTTAAAATTGTATGTTTGTGCACTTTTTTCGTCCATAATACGTACAGAATTCTCAGAAGCAAAATAAGCTTCACCACGAACGATTTCCACTTTATTTCCTTTAAGAAGTCCTTCAACCCCACCTGTTAACTTTTTAACAACAGATGCTTTCCATTCTTGAACTTTATCAAAGTTTATTGAAACTTTTTCTGCGATAATTCCCATATCCTCAGAATGATTAGCATTATGAAAACGGTGACCAACAGATATTAATGCTTTAGAAGGAATACAACCAACGTTTAAACAAACGCCGCCCACTTCTCCTTTTTCAACAATTGTTACTTTTTGTCCTAGTTGTGCTGCACGAATTGCTGCAACATAACCTCCAGGACCTGAACCAATGACAAGCGTATCTACTTCTTTTGCGAAATCTCCTACAACCATGTACTTACCCCTCCATTAATAATAATTGCGGATCATTTAAAAGACGTTTCACGTGGTTTAGTGCATTCTGAGCTGTAACGCCATCAATTAGACGGTGATCATAACTTAAAGATAAAGCCAAAACAGGTGCAGCTACAATTTCACCGTTCTTTACGACTGGTTTTTCTTCAATGCGACCAATACCTAAAATAGCTACTTCAGGATGATTAATAACAGGTGTAAACCAAAGTCCTCGAGCAGAACCCACATTAGAGATCGTGGCTGACCCGCCCTTCATTTCTGCACCACTAAGTTTACCATCACGAGCTTTTGCTGCCAACTCATTAATTTCATCAGCAAGAGCAAAAATCGATTTGCGATCAGCATCTTTAACAACAGGTACAAAAAGACCATGCTCCGTATCTGCTGCGATACCAATATTAAAGTACTTTTTATAAACAATCTCTTCATTTGCATCGTCAATAGATGCATTAAGAGTAGGAAATTTACGTAGCGCTGCTGTGAGAGCTTTAACTACATACGGCAAGTAAGTTAACTTTGTCCCTTGCTCTGCAGCAATGGTTTTATATTCTTTACGATGAGCCACTAAATTAGAAACTTCAATTTCGTCCATGTGAGTAACATGAGGTGCAGTGTGCTTTGAATTAACCATCGCTTTTGCAATTGCCTTACGTACCCCTTTAAGCGGAACACGCTCTTCAAGTTCACCAACTGGAATCGAAACGGGTTCAGGTTTTGTTGTCGCTGAAGGAGCAGTCGCTTCCTCTTTGGCTTCAGATAGCGCTGTAGCTTCCGTTGTAGCACCGCCGTTTAAGAATGCATCTACATCTTCTTTCAGCACTCGACCATTTTTACCAGTAGCTGTTACTTTTTGAATAGCAACACCTTTTTCACGTGCATACTTACGAACTGAAGGCATTGCAATAACGCGAGCGCCACTATTAACATCATCATTAGCTGTATCAGCAGCAGGCTCAGAAGACTTAGTTACTTCTTCTTTAGTTGGTTCAGCTTCAGCAGCTGGTTCTTGAGCACTTTCCTCTTCCGCAGGATTTGCATCGCCTGCGTCAATTGTTAAAAGAACATCACCAACAATACTAACTGTTCCTTCTTCCACTTTAATTTCAAGAACTTTTCCATCGACTGGAGATGGAATTTCTACAACAGCTTTATCGTTTTGAACTTCAAGAAGAATATCATCTTCCTTGATCTCATCACCTGGTTTAACAAACCACTTTACAATCTCACCTTCATGAATACCTTCACCAATATCAGGCAGTTTAAACTCATATGCCACTTGAAGTGCCTCCTTTTAATAAACACATTATTAGTTAAAAAGAAAAGACTAACATCTTTTCTTTTCAGCGCTTGTCTATTGTTTAAAAGTTATATTAGAAATTAATAACTTTCTTTGCCGTTTCAACGATTCCTTTATAATCAGGTAGCCAAGCATCTTCAGCTGCTGCAAATGGATAAACAGTATCTGGAGCGGTAACTCGAAGTACTGGTGCTTCAAGACTTAAAATAGCACGTTCTGTAATTTCTGCAACTACATTAGCTGCGATCCCAGCTTGTTTTTGAGCTTCTTGAACAACGATTGCGCGGTTCGTCTTTTCTACAGAAGAAATAATCGTATCAATATCAAGTGGGCTAATTGTCATCAAATCAATGACTTCCACATCAATTCCCTCTTTTTCTAGCTCTTCCGCAGCTTTAAGGGAAGAATGGACCATTGCTCCGTATGTAACAATAGTTAAATCTTTACCTTCACGCTTTATATCAGCTTTCCCAAGTGGAATTGTGTACTCTTCTTCTGGTACTTCCGCACGGAAAGAACGATAAAGCTTCATATGTTCAAGGAAAACAACTGGGTCGTTATCACGAATCGCTGAAATTAATAACCCTTTTGCATCATAAGGAGTTGCAGGAATAACAACCTTTAATCCTGGAGTCTGTGCAACTAGCCCCTCTAAACTATCAGCATGCATCTCAGGCGTTTTCACACCACCTCCAAAAGGAGAACGAACCGTAATTGGAGACGTTAGCTTACCACCTGTACGGTAGCGCATACGGTTCATTTGACCAGCTACAGAATCGAATACTTCAAATAAGAATCCAAAAAATTGAATCTCCATAACTGGACGAAAACCGGTAAGTCCTAAACCAATTGCTAAACCACCAATACCAGACTCTGCAAGTGGTGTATCAAATACGCGTTCTTCGCCAAATTCTTTTTGTAAGCCTTCAGTCGCACGGAACACTCCTCCGTTTTGACCAACGTCTTCACCAAACACAAGTACATCTTCATTATTCTTAAGCTCATTACGCATCGCATCTGTAATTGCTTGAATCATCGTCATTTGTGCCATTGGTTACTTCGACTCCTTTGCTGTATATTCTTCCATTTGTTCTTGAAGATTTCGTGGTAAATCTTCAAACATGAAACTGATTAGGTCTGTTACTTTTTGTTTAGGAGCACTATCAGCCTTTTTCATAGCTTCTTTAATATCTTCTTTTGCTTGATCTACAATTTCAGTCTCTCTTTCTTCTGTCCATAGATTCTTTTTCTCTAAGAACTTACGGAAACGAACAAGCGGATCTTTTTTCGTCCACTCATCATCAAGATCAGAAGAACGGTAACGAGTTGGATCATCTCCTGCCATTGTGTGAGGTCCATAACGATATGTCATAGTTTCAATCAATGTAGGGCCCTCGCCAGCTAAAGCACGCTCGCGAGCTTGTTTCGTTGCTACATAAACAGCCAAGACATCCATTCCATCTACCTGAATTCCTTCAATACCAGCTGCTACCGCTTTTTGTGCAATAGTTTTTGCTGCAGATTGCTTTTCAACAGGTACAGAAATCGCAAAGCGGTTATTCTGAACTACGAATACCGCAGGAGCATTATAAGCACCAGCAAAATTCATTCCTTCATAGAAATCACCTTGTGAAGCCCCACCATCACCTGTATACGTAATTGCAATGTTATTTTTCTTTTTTCGCTTAAGACCAACAGCAACACCAGCTGCTTGAATAATCTGTGCTCCAATAATAATTTGTGGATACAATATGTTTAATCCATCAGGAAATTGACTTCCTGCAAAATGGCCACGTGACCATAAAAATGCTTGGTGTAATGGTAAACCGTGAAACACTATTTGAGGGATGTCACGATATCCAGGTAAAATCCAATCTTCTTTATCTAAAGCAAAATGACTTCCAAGCATTGAAGCCTCTTGACCAGCTACTGGTGCATAGAAACCAAGACGCCCTTGACGGTTTAATGAAATAGCTCGTTGATCCCAAATACGCGTATAAACCATACGTCTCATCATTTCTTGTAAATCTTCATCACTCAATTCAGGCATTGCAGCTTCGTTAACGATTTCACCTTCTTCGTTAAGAATTTGAAACGTTTCAAATTGCTCTTCAACTTGTGCTAACGTTTTTGTACTCACTACCTTCACCTCTTCCTTTCGAATAGAAAAATTACTCAATCTTCTTGTTTTCCGACATTTCTCAACTGATTATGAGAATTTAAGTTATTTGACAAATCTCACACATAGGATACCCAAACTATACTCATCCATAACCTCCGAGTATGAAATTCAGTAACCTTATTACTGAGAGAATCTTTAAGATCCATCTCGACAAAACCAAAAAAATTATCTGTATTAGTCATTTAACCAACAAAGTAATACAATGATACTTATAAAAATAAGTCTACTCTATTTACACAAACTCCGTCAATCCTTTTGCTTAACGTTTTTACCAAAAAAAAAATAACTCAATAATTATTCCTGAGAAAAAACTGTTGTATTACAATTACAAATAATACTAGTACAGGACGTTGGAATTCAGACAAAAAAAGCCTAACGCACTATTCATACTGTACGTTAAGCCCTGCCACATCATAAAAGTCTCTTTTTAGTTGATTATATTGATCTGTTGAATGATTAAAATTTTCTTTATAATTCTCTACTTCTACATATAACTCATTAACTTTATCTATTTGTGTTTGAAGATCTTCAAGCTCCAATTCCTCTGTTTTTAACATTTCAAATAGAACTCGATCCTCAGCGGTAGTCTTTATATAAATATCATGTAAATTATTATAACTTTTATACCTTGCTTGCATACTATCTACTAAAGGTTGAATCATTTCAACTAACTTTTCTTCAGTTATATTTTCTATTTCTGCTTCTACTTTTTTAAATTCAACAAAGCTTTTTTCAAGACTACTTTTCTCTTTAGCTACCATTGCTTCACGAGCTTCAATTGATACAATTGCCTCATCTGCAAGACGAACTACTTCGTCAAGATCACTAAGGCCTAGAGCAATAATTTCTTCGAAAATCTTATTCTCTTTCAATTCGGCTTTTTGTAATGGTTCTTGTTGTTGTTCAAATGGTTCTTCAAAAACAACAGCAGCCTCTAGATGCTGATATATCGTATCTATCGACTGCTCTCCACACCCCGCAAGCATTCCAATAACAAATAAAGTCATTACCCATTTTTTAAAACTCAACATTTAATCCCCCTATCCCAGTTTCACTGTACCCATAAACTCACAATTTTACACTAATCCAATAAGTACCAAATGACAACTAGTTTTGATAAATCTTACCTCTGCTAGTATATGAGCCCAACAAATCTAATATGAGCCTGTCCATTAAAAATTTTGAATTTAATGGATTAAAAATAGGCATTCGTCCAACCACAATTCCTTGAGATGCATAATGTAATATTGAATCGCAGTTACTGCGGTACAAAGATAAAGGAGGAATGCAAAATGTTTGGATACGGATATGGTGCAGGTTATGGTGCAGGTTATGGATGTACGGACCCTTGTGGTTACGGTTATGGCGCTCCGGCTGTAGCTGGCGCTTATGCTCCAGGTGCAGGAAGAGGATTCGCGTTAATCGTAGTACTTTTCATCCTGCTTATCATCGTTGGCGCTTCTAAATTTGGCCATTGCTAAACTGATAAAAAAGAAGGAGCTAAGGAAGTGCCTTGCTCCTTCTTTTTCCTATTTTATTTATAATTCATTATAAAACAAAGAATACTACTTGATATTTTGATTATTTCTTCATAAAGTAAACGTAGGTGCAAAAGGAGTGAATACATATGTTAACAATGAAAGACATCGTTAGAGAAGGTGACCCTGTACTTAGAAAAATTGCAGAAGAAGTCCCTCTTCCAGCTAGTGCTAAAGACAAAAAAATTCTTAAAGATATGTTAGACTTTGTCATCAATAGTCAAGACCCTGAACTTGCTGAACAATATGAACTAAGACCTGGAGTTGGTGTAGCCGCTCCACAAATCGGTATTTCTAAAAGAATGTTCGCAGTCCATGTAACAGATGAACAAGATAAACTTTATAGTATGGGTCTTTTCAATCCAAGAATTGTAAGTCATTCAATTGAAGAAACGCATCTTGAAGGTGGAGAAGGCTGCCTTTCTGTAGACAGAGATATACCCGGTTTAGTTCCTAGATATTCTCGTATTACCGTAAAAGGAACCACTTTAGAAGGTGAAGAAGTCTCATTAAGATTACGGGGCTTAGTAGCCATCGTTTTCCAACATGAATTAGATCATCTAAATGGAATTATGTTTTATGATCGAATTGACGAATTCAAAGATAAATTAAAAAAAGAACTTTGAAATTGAATATATTAATTTAGTAAACCCAATTTAGTACTGATTTTTAGATGTATTGACGAATTGAATTCAAGAAGTCAGACATTCCTAATTGATCTAATCTACTAACTTGGGTTTTTTTATCCATTTATTACCTTGAACAGGCGGGTCACATCCAACACATACTATACATATCAAACCTCACTAACGACTGTTATTTACATGTATAAGCAAAACTAAAAGGATGTGAACCATAATGCTACGTAGATGGAGAAAGAAAATCGTAAAAGGTTGTAAAAATTTACTTCCGAAAAACCGTTTAATTGAAGTTTAATCAGAAACGTAACCGTCAATACTTATCATTTATAATTAAGAAAAAAGCTTCATAATGTACCGGATAAAATAAAAACATGAAATACGGTGACATTTGCTTTATAATGAAAATATAACCAATGGTAAGGAGAGGTACAAAATGATTTTTAAAGTGTATTTTCAAAAGAAGTTTAACCAGGTTCCAGTTCGTGAATTTACGGAATCGATTTACGTGGAAGGTGATAGCGAAGCTGATGTGCGGAAAAAGCTGGCTCCTCGTGAATATAATATTGAATTTGTAACACCGATCTCTGGAGAATATCTCGAATATGAACAGTCAAAAGGTTCATTCACTGTGGAGTCTTTGTAATTTATGAAACAAGTAAAAAATAATCAAACCGCTGTTTTCGCATTAGGCGGCTTAGGTGAAATCGGAAAAAACACGTATGCTGTTCAATTCCAAGATGAAATAATTTTAATTGATGCCGGAATTAAGTTTCCAGAGGACGAACTTCTAGGTATTGATTACGTCATTCCAGATTATACGTATTTAGTTAAAAATGAAGATAAGATTAAAGGCCTTTTTATCACGCATGGTCACGAAGACCACATTGGTGGAATTCCTTATCTATTACGAGCTGTGAATGTTCCTATTTACGGAGGTAAATTAGCTTTAGGTTTATTAAAAGGTAAATTAGAAGAACATGGGCTTTTACGTAAAACAAAGTTACATGAAATTCAAGAGGACCAAGTCGTTAAGTTTACAAAAACATCAGTGACGTTCTACCGCACAACTCATAGTATTCCTGATGCTTTTGGAATTGTAGTAAAAACACCTCCAGGAAACATTGTTCATACTGGAGATTTTAAATTTGATTTCACCCCAGTTGGTGAACCAGCTAACTTGACGAAAATGGCTAAAATCGGTGAAGAAGGGGTTTTATGTTTACTATCAGATAGCACAAATAGCGAAATCCCAGAATTTACGATGTCTGAAAGAAAAGTTGGAGAAAGTATAAATAGTATATTCCGTAAAGTAGATGGACGTATTATATTTGCGACATTTGCTTCTAATATTTATCGTGTTCAACAAGTAGTTGAAGCGGCTGTACAAAACGGACGTAAAATCGCCGTATTTGGCCGAAGCATGGAAAATGTTATGGCGATCGGTCAAGAACTTGGATATATTAATGCACCAAAAAGTACATTTATTGAACCATCTCAAATTAATAAATTACCAGATAATCAAATAACCATCTTATGTACAGGTAGTCAAGGAGAGCCAATGGCAGCTCTTTCACGAATTGCAAATGGTACACATCGTCAGATTCAAATTATCCCAGGAGATACAGTTGTATTTTCTTCATCACCAATACCTGGAAATACATTAAGTGTTAGTAAAACCATTAATCAACTGTTCCGCGCTGGAGCTGATGTCATTCATGGCACATTAAGCGATATTCATACATCAGGCCATGGTGGACAAGAAGAACAAAAACTTATGCTTCGTTTAATGAAACCGCAATATTTCATGCCTATACACGGTGAATACCGTATGTTAAATATGCATGTAAAATTAGCTGAAGATTGCGGAATCCCTAAGCAAAATAGCTTTATAATGGATAATGGAGATGTCTTAGCTCTTCATCCAGACGAAGCTGGTGTTGTTGGGAAAATCCCTTCTGGATCTGTTTATGTAGATGGAAATGGAATTGGTGATATTGGTAATATCGTATTGAGAGATCGTCGCATATTATCTGAAGAAGGACTGGTTGTAGTTGTAGTTAGTTTGAACATGAGAGAATTCAAAGTAACAGCTGGTCCAGATTTGATCTCCCGTGGATTTGTGTATATGAGAGAGTCAAGTGACTTAATTCATGAAGCACAAAAACTATTAGCCAATCATTTAAATGATGTAATGGCGCGTAAAACCACACAATGGTCTGAGATCAAAAACGAAGTAACTGACTTACTCGGACCATTCTTATACGAAAAAACAAAACGTAAGCCAATGATTTTACCAATTATTATGGAAGTATAAAAAGAGGACTCAAATGGTTTTTCACCTTTTGAGTCCTTTTCTTTATCAATTTCAAATAAAACCTCACTTTAATCAGCTTGAGCTAGCAAGTCTAAGTTTTGCGCGTGAACATTGTTATTTAAGAACGTTAATCCTTCCCCATAGTAATAATTGATAAAGGTCCATCTAATACACCTAGGACATCAGTAATATATTCTTCATTATTGAACATTTCCTCATAAAATAAATCTCCTCCTTCTTCAATAAACGCTTTATCTACTTTTACAGCACCGTTATGTAACGAAAGCACCCTTTGATCTTTTTCTTTCTCCGCTTCTTCCTCAAAAACCGATAAACCCCATATGTCGTATCCTAATATATCGTTCACCTCATAGGCAATCGGGTGATTAAATGAAAGCACTGATGAAGGGTTGAGAGCGTAACCTGGTTCAAGATAATTCAAGCTAATATATAATACAATACAACGATTGCAGCAAATATACTCATTCCAATAAAAAGCGACGTTTCATTTGCTGTCCTCCTTCTCACTACTTATATGATTAGGATGAAGTAAATAAGTGGAGCCTATTCCTAAAGGCTCTGATTATAAATGCCATTGTATCGGGAAGACTATCGAAAAAGTTCGATTCTTTACCTTTTCCAGTAGCTTGGTAACAGTTTTTTTAAACTAAATTACAAATCAATACTAAAAATAGAGAAAACAGTCACGACAACTGAGTTCTCTATTTCTTGAAATCACTCATTGAATAACCTTCTCCACGTTTGAGGACCGACGATTCCATCTACCGCAATTGCTTCATTTCGTTGAAAATTCCGGACAGCTCTTTCAGTTTGTGGACCATATTTTCCATCAACTGTAAGATTTAAAGCTCTTTGAACTCTTTGAACATCCTGCCCTCTTAAATAAGGAGTTTGAACGGACAATAAGCGTTGATAACTAACTCCTGTACCTTGAGTTCTATCTAACGCTCTCCACGTTTGCGGTCCGACGATTCCATCAATCGATATTCCTTCTCTTCTCTGAAATTCTCGAACTCTTTCTTCTGTTTCAAGTCCATATATTCCATCCGTTGCAGCGCCCAGCTTCTGTTGCACATCTTGCACATCTGCGCCTCTCATCATCGGAGAAATTAATCGTAACATTCGTCTCGTCTCACTACGGTACATCTCTTCCCTCTGATCTGGCTCATCCGTTGGAGACGCATGTTCAGGTTGCTCACCTGTTTGCTCAAAGTCCCTAAGCTTCTCTCGCGTCTGCGGTCCAAAAATGCCATCTACCGTAATAGATGCTACTCGTTGAAAACGTATGACCGCATCAGCAGTTAACGGTCCAAAAATGCCATCTATAGGACCTGGATGCATTTGTAACTCATCTAACCGCTCTTGTAGAGCCTTTATATCATCACCTTGATCTCCAAGATTTAAAATGGTCCGCTGTCTAGCTCCAGCTACATACGTCACAGCCGGAGCAGGCCTTTCTGTTAGGTTCGCCCCATCCTCTCTTAACCAATTTCGAAAGCTTTGCATACTAATCGATGGACATGGTTTCCACGCATATCCTGGAAATTCCATATGTCCCCAAACATTATCGACCGGTATGTTTAGTTCACTCATTAAACTTCTCGTTATAATAATGGTAGATTGCCTTTGAGCATCGGTTAAAGACTGCGTTCTAAAATCACCGACCATACAAATCCCTACGGCAAAACTATTGCTATTACCAACATGATAACTGACAACTTCTAAATTGTGACATAAACTAATTGACCCATCTCTATCAACGACATAATGATAACCGATCCCTGGCCAGCCTAATTGATTTACATGATAGCGAGCAAAAGCTTCGGCACTTCCTGATGTTGTGGCACTATGATGGATAGCAATATTTCTAATGGAACTTCCGGCTCTTCTTCGATACGACCTAGAAGAACTCGAAGCAAGAGAATTACGTTTATCAATAATGTTCACATTTCATCACCTCAAGATATATATATATGCTAAAGCATGAAATGTTGATATTTGACCGATAAAAAAGAGGAACTGAAAAGTCTCAGCTCCTCTCTATTTTATTCCTTAATTCCAAGTACGCGATTAACTCGTTTCGTTAACATTTTCATTCCGCCACCACCGGCTTGAAAGTGACGTAATTGTCCCTCTTCGTCAAATACATAATAAGCAGGAACATATTCGTTTTCAAAAGAATCTGTTAGCTTATGCTGATCATCAACAAAGATCGGCTGAGTAATTTCATGCTCTGCAGCTACTTTTTTAATCTCATCAAGATCCAAGTCTTTTTCTGATCTTGGCATATGAACAGCGATCACGTTCAATTTGTCTTTGTATTGATCACGAAACTCATTTACATTTGGCATAGCTTCTTTACATAACCCGCAACTAATTGACCAAAAATGGATTAACGTTGGCTTATCGCCTACGAGATCTGTTTTCATAACTTCACCATTTAACCATGTTGAAGCTCCTTCTAATTCAGGCATTTGAGATCTTAACTTTAAAGCCATAACAACAACCATCCTTTCACCTTGTGTTGGATAAAAAAAAGTCTAACATTGCTGCTAGACCCTTTTTTCTATATTTCTAATTACACGTTAAGTGTTGCTTGACCTGGTTTCCAGTTTGCTGGGCAAAGACCACCAGTTTGAAGAGCTTGAAGTACGCGAAGTGTTTCTTCTACGTCACGGCCAATGTTGTTATGGTTAACTACAGAGTACATTAATTCACCTTCAGGGCTAATAATGAATAAACCACGTAGTGCCACACCTTCTTCTTCAATAAGAACACCATACTCACGAGATACAACGTGATTTGTGTCAGCTGCTAGTGGGTATTTTAACTCGCCAAGACCATTTTCATCACGAGAAGTGTTGATCCACGCTTTATGCGTATGAACTGTGTCAGTTGATACCCCAATAACTTCAGCATCTAAATCTTCGAACTCGTCATAACGATCACTCAAAGAAGTGATTTCAGTTGGACATACGAAAGTAAAGTCCATTGGATAAAAATAAAGAACAGTCCATTTATCGTTCTTCATGTTCTCCTCTAAGCTTACCTTTGCAAATTCTTTGTTCGGCATTACTGCATCCATTTCAAAACGTGGTGCTTGCTTTGCTACCATACGCTTGTCTGTCATATGTACAACCTCCTAGTAAAATTAAATTCACATACGCCGTCATTATAAAAGAAGAATTATTAATAGTCAATATTAAATAATAATTAAACTAATTAAAACGTGAACTTACTTCACATAAAGTATTATATCCACACTTTCCTCTTCTAAACGGCCTATATTTTAAATTATAGCAATCTTTAATTGGTAAAGCGACAAATATGCTTAGTATTCTTGTTAGAGAGACATGATATTTGAGAAGATTGCTGAAAAAGACCTTTTTAGCAGATTCGAGAAAGAAATGGCTCCACACGTTGCACTCCTGCGAATTGAGAACCCCACTCATTGCAGGTTAAGACAAAGCAACGCTTCCGCTCATTGCTTAAAGGCCAATAAAAAAACGATCTTTTTTCAGCAGACTCTATTTGAGAGCAATTTTTATTTATGCTAGGATAGATGTTTAAAGAGGGTTACTACCAATAAAATGGAGTAACAAATAGAAACTCTTCATGATCCGTAACAATATGTACAGGGGTTAAAAAATTTAGGAGTGATTGGATGGAACAATGGTTGAGTCAATATTCGGGCGGGGAATTCTTTCTAGGAATCGCAACAAGTATTGGCCAGATTATACTTGCTTTACTTGCCTTTTTAATTACACGATCAGTAGGGAAAAGACTCATATCTGGTAGTTTCTCAAAAATGGAAGTACAAAGAGGAATGTCAGCTGGAAGAGTAAAAACACTCGAAAAGTTAACGATTAACGCTTTTTCTTATGTACTTATATTTGTGTTTATTACTATAGTCATTAGTATTTTTGGGTTGGATGCAACAGGACTTATAGCCGGTGCTGGTGTAGTTGGCTTAGCAATTGGTTTTGGAGCCCAAGGACTCGTTAGTGATGTTGTAACTGGATTTTTTCTATTATTAGAAAAACAACTTGATGTTGATGACTATGTAACTGCTGGTGGTGTAGACGGTATTGTTGAACAAGTCGGTCTACGCAACACACAAATTCGTGGATTTGATGGCACTCTTCATTTTGTTCCTAATCGTGCGATTGGTAATGTAAGCAATCATTCTCGCGGAAATATGAGAGCTCTTGTTGATATGAGCATATCGTATGAGGATAACATTGATGAAGCCATTACCGTACTTCAAGCAGCATGCGACCGTGTTGCAGCAGAAGATGAAGCGATTAAAGAAGGACCGAACGTTATTGGAGTTCAAGGTTTAGGAGATTCTGATGTTGTCCTCCGTGTCATTGCTAAAACGGAAAACATGCAACAATGGGCTGTCGAGCGTAAACTTCGTAAAGCTTTGAAAGAAGCTCTTGATGCAAACAACATTGAGATTCCTTTTCCCCACCAAGTTTATATCGAGAAAAAAGATCAATAAAAAACTTTAGGAGGCTAGTCGTTAGCCTCCTTCTCTATTTACTGTCCTACCTTTTGTTCTACTTGCTTACAAATCTCTTCTGCCGTCATCCCGTGTGCATTAATGACAGATCCTCTAATAGCCGCATCCTGAACACCCATCACATTTTGATCTTGTCCAGTAATCACGCAGCAGTCACATCCTTGTGCATCTTGCTCTTGTTTCAACTGTACCACTTCATAACCCTTTGATTGTAACTCTTGTTGTACATCTGATAATGATTGTTCAACACCGATTCTTGGCATGTTTGTACCTCCGCTAGAAATAGTTAATGTATTTCATTCCTTAAATTTCCCAAGATAGTGGCAATTATACATTCTGATAGAAAATAACCTATATTCTTAATCAATTCTTCTGTAAGCCTAACTTTTATGTTATCTGGGTAACGTTATGCTTGATCAATCTAAAAAGAGAAAAGCCACCTGCAAAAAAGCAAATGACTAGATCAATTTTTATTTAAGATAGTCAATAATTGTCTCTACAGCAAATGGAATAGCTTGTTCATTTGGCTCCAAACGAGCATCATGCAAACCATATTTACTATCTACACCGAGCCAAAACATGAAGCCAGGAATTTCCTCTAGGAAATAACCGAAATCCTCTCCTGTCATAGCCTCTTCACAAATCACAAGGTTAAGAGACTTTTTCGCTTGCGCAAATGCAATGAAGTCAGTTGTCACATCTTCATCATTGAAAACTTGGCAATAATTTGCTCCGTAATCTATAGATAGGGTGCATTCAAATCCAACCTCAATTCCTTTGACGAGCGCTTCTATCCGTTCTTTTATTTTTTTCATCGTTTCAATTGAGCGTGTTCTTATTGTACCTTCAATAACCGCTTTATCCGCAATAATATTCTGTTTTGTTCCACTTTTAATTACGCCAATTGTTATAACCCCTGCATCTAGCGGGTTCACATTACGTGCTACAATGGTTTGAAGTTGGGTAACGAGATGACTTGCTGCTACAACCATATCATTGGCTGTATGAGGGTAGGCGGCATGACCGCCCTTTCCTTTTAAAGTGATGAACAATTCTGATGTATTAGCGAATAACAGTCCCACTTTCGTGGCGATTGTCCCTACTGGGTGTTCTGGTGCGATATGTAAGGCAATGATCTTATCAAGCTTCCATTTTCTGAATTGATCAGATTCAAGGATAGGCTTCGCTCCACCGGGTCCCTCTTCTGCAGGTTGAAAGATAAACAAGCGATTGCTATTAGGTTGATTATGAGCAAAATATGATAACACACCTAAAGCGATGGTCATATGAAAATCATGACCACACGCATGCATGGCCCCTTCATGAGAAGATTGGAATTCAGTATAAGACGTTTGTTCTTCGATTGGTAAACCATCAATATCAGCCCGATAACCGATAGTTTCGAGTGTATTAATACCTTTTACAAAAACAAAAATTCCCGTTTTCCATGTTTCAATAGTTAAAAAATCTTGAGGCAAACATCCAATTCTATCTATTAAATAACGTTGCGTTTTAACTTCTTTGTATCCAAGTTCCGGAATTTGGTGCAAATCACGTCTAATTTTAATAAGTTCATCAGCTGTTAACATTTACAATCACCACAATTTATTTTTTTCTTCGAACATCATTCCTAATACAATTATTCTTCTTCCAGTCAAACACTAGAATGAATCCTAAGGAAAGAGCTTTGTCGCTAGGAAAAAATCCCCTAACGACAAAGCTGCTTGTCCCATCTCTATTAGTTATCTTCGTTTAAGCGTCTAAGTTCATGCTTAATTTCAGTTTTTCCTTTTGTTTTCTCGTCAATTTCTTTAATGACTCGAGCTGGTGTACCAGCAACGACTGTATTAGGAGGAACATCTTCAATGACAACAGCTCCAGCAGCAACAACTGCTCCCTTACCAACTGTTACACCTTCTAATACTACACAATTTGCTCCAATGACAACATCATCTTCAACCACTACAGGTTTTGCAGAAGGCGGCTCAATAACACCAGCTAAAACGGATCCAGCTCCGATATGGCAGTTCTTACCTACCGTAGCACGACCACCTAAAACTACATTCATATCAATCATAGTACCATCACCGATGACTGCTCCGATGTTGATGCTAGCTCCCATCATGATAACTGCATTATCACCAATTTCAACTTGATCACGAATGATAGCACCCGGCTCAATACGAGCTTTGATGTTCTTCATATCTAATAGAGGAATGGCAGAATTACGACGATCGTTCTCAACGACTACATCTTCAATTTTTGCTTCGTTTTCGTTTAAGATCGGTTCAATGACACTCCACTCACCGAAAAGAACCCCAACAGAACCTGTAATAAAAGCTTTTGTTTCGGCACCGAAGTTTAATCCTTCTAAATCACCTTTAATATGTACTTTTACTGGTGTCTTCTTCTCACTTTTTGAGATAAATTGAATAATTTCGTTTGCATCCATCATTTTCATCTTTTAAGTCCTCCTACTTTTTAAAACAATCTCTTTATTATGATAAAGATTTAAACTCAAAAATGCAATCAGAAAGAATATTTCTTTTTAAAATGAAAAGGACTTAACCTAGAATAATCAAAAGAGCTGTAATCGTAAAAACACTAATTACAGTCGTAACTATGGTTGTGCTAGAAACTAATTTTGGTTGCGCGTCAAATTGAACGGCATACATCACAATAGTAGCCGCTGTTGGCATCGCAGAAGAAACAATCAATACATTTGCCATGAGCGGGTCCATGGGTAACATAGAAGAAAGTCCGATTGCCAGTACCGGTGAAACAAAAAGTCTGACAATGGTTCCATAAGTTACTTTTTTCCATTCAAAATTGCCCCATTCAATTCTCGCTAACTGCATTCCCAATATAATCATCACCGTAGGAATAGCAGCCTCTGCAATAATATCAATGGTCAACATCAGATTGTTGGGGATGGATAGTTGAAACAACTTTATACATAAGCCTATTAAAACGGCGTACGTTGCAGGCATCTTTACAATTGCTTTAAGAGCAACAACAATCCCAGCTTGTCCTCTAGCAGCATAATAAACTCCAAAACTATTCATAATGACAGATTGCAGCACTAGGAACATAATGGCGTAAGCGAAAGCTTCTTCACCGTAAGCAAATAAAATAATTGGAGCTCCATAATTACCCGCATTCATAAATGCCGTTGATAAAATAAGTCCACTTTCTGTTGATTGATCAAATTTGTTCATTTTTGAATAAACCTTATTAATTGCTATTAGACCCGCTAATAGTAAAACAGCAAAAACAACCATATAAAAAAGTTGAATCGTTAGCTCTGTATTATAAAAAGTACGAAAAACTAAGGTAGGTGTCATGATGTAAATAGCAACTGTAGAAACAGATCTTACATCTATCTTCTTCCACCTCTGTACAACAAACCCAATTAAAAATACGAATAATACCGGCAGAACAACTTGAATGAAAATTTGCATATGTATCCTCTCCAACTTTAAAACACGGATGATCCATCTATATGTTTTAATTCTCTTTAACTATTATAAAGTTTAAAAAAAGAGTTGAATAGATAAATACCATTTATTTCTTCGACAAGAAGTTAGAAAAAGAAACATAATCGTTGTCCAATCGACACTTTCGAACAAGATTTTTGTTACACATTAGGGTTGTTATAATCGCCTGTATTACAACAGTCTCTGCAATAAAAATTGCAGAGACTGGCCAGATTCATATTTAGCTATTATTATTTTTGAAATTGAGCTTCTTCCGTAGATCCTTTCAAAGCAGTTGTAGAGGAAGTTCCTCCTGATACCACCTGAGAAATCTCATCAAAGTAGCCCGTTCCTACTTCACGTTGATGGCGAGTTGCTGTATAGCCTTTTGTTTCACTAGCGAATTCCGCTTGCTGTAATTCAGAATACGCACCCATTCCTCTAGTTTTATAGCCATGAGCCAGTTCAAACATACTATGATTTAAAGCGTGGAATCCTGCAAGTGTAACAAATTGGAACTTATAACCCATTTTCCCAAGTTCCACTTGGTACGTTTCAATTGTATCTTTATCAAGATTTGCTTCCCAGTTAAATGAAGGTGAACAATTATATGCGAGCATTTTTCCAGGGAATTTCGCATGGATGGCATCAGCAAATTGTTGTGCCTCCTCAAGTGAAGGCTTTGATGTTTCACACCAAATTAAATCTGCGTAAGGAGCATAAGAAAGTCCTCTAGCAATAGCTTGATCAATACCCGCATTCGTTCTATAGAAACCTTCTGGAGTTCGCTCACCTGTTATAAATGGACGGTCGATTGGATCAATGTCACTTGTAATTAAATCAGCTGCGTCCGCATCAGTTCGAGCTATAATAATAGTCGGAACTCCACTCACATCTGCCGCTAACCTAGCTGCAGTAAGATTTCGAACCGCTGTTTGTGTTGGAATAAGAACCTTACCACCTAAATGTCCACACTTTTTCTCCGAAGCAAGTTGATCTTCAAAGTGTACACCTGATGCACCTGATTCAATCATTCCCTTCATTAACTCAAATACATTTAATTGACCGCCAAATCCAGCTTCTGCATCTGCTACTATTGGGGCAAAGTAATCGATATCTCCTTCCTCTTCCATGTGTTGAATTTGATCAGCACGTTGAAGAGCTTGATTAATTCTTTTTACAACGCTTGGTACGCTATTTGCAGGATACAAGCTTTGGTCTGGATACATTTGTCCAGCTAAGTTTGCATCTGCTGCTACTTGCCACCCACTTAAATAAATCGCTTTTAAACCCGCCTTCACTTGTTGAACTGCCTGGTTCCCAGTTAATGCACCTAAAGCGTTAACAAAATCTTCTTCATTCATTAATTTCCATAGCTTTTCTGCACCATGGCGAGCAAGTGTGTGTTCCACTTGAACCGATCCTCTTAGACGAACAACATCTTTACCGGAATAAGGTCTTTCAATCCCGCTCCATCTAAGTTCGTTAGCCCATTGTTCCTCTAATTGCCTTGCTTCTCTTTGTCTAGATTCGTTTGTCATTTTCATCTCTCCTAATTCTTATTGTAGTTTACTAGTCTTGCAGTTATTCAATTTCAAATAAAGAAACAAAGCTTTTGATCAGGTGACTACTAGTGCCCATTAGTTGGCAGTTTTGATAATCAATACCTAACTACACCTACCCCTCGTTCCCCCTATAATGTTTTCCTCTGTGTTAATACAGTTTGTATCTTACTTTTTTATAATATAACAGACTTATTATTGTTGCAACCTTTATTTTCTTATTTTTTTAAATTAATATTTAATTCACATTTTAGAAACAAAAAAATAGACGACATAAATCTAGGATTTATTTTATTTTTTCTTTTAACCAGGCATGAGTGAGAACAGAGTGCTCCGATGACGCCTCAAATATAAGCTCATATTCATCTAATTCATACACATACATCCAAACTCCGTCCATTTCATTAAACTCACTTTGGTCCGGTGTACCTAGTTTTCGTTTTAACTCTTCGTCTGTAAGTTGTTCTCTTTTAATATCAATCACAATGGCTACGTTTTTTTTCGTGTCTGGATTAAAAAAGTACGTTATATCCTTATACTGCAAGAAAGTGCCTCCCTCATAATTCCCCTCACTAACTGGTCTCCCTAATTTTTCTATTAGCTCTCTTTCACTTTGACCTAGCTTTTTATTTATAGGGGCAAAGACTCCATTAAATCCTTGCTCAATCCAAGAAAACGAAAGAAATGACTGTTTTTGTGAAAGAACTGAAATAATCGATTCATCGACTTTCTCAATTTCTTCACTTAGGCTTTGACCACAACCCGTTAAAACTATAAATATTACAACGAAACATAACCCTTTTATTGGCATCACTCCACCACTTTCCAATTAACCTTTTGTACAAAGACTTGACGATTTCACATTGATTTATTCAATTATGTATTTGATGTTTGTCCAGATTCAATTCAAATAAGAAAAAACGCTCGAATTTGAGCGTCTCAGATTGTCATGTATTCTTTTTTGTTTTAGTTTTTCCAATCTCTGTTTTGAAAATTTTCACGATTCCAACACTCATAATAAGTAATATAATCGTTAGTGGAAAAGCACTAACGATGATCGCTGTTTGAAGTGCTTGTAAACCACCAGAAGCCATCAACACAATAGCAGATGCTGATAAAATAAGTCCCCATGTGATTTTAATAAAATTAGAGGGATTCATGCTTCCTTCTGTTGTTTGCATGCCTAGAACAAAGGTTGCTGAATCTGCTGATGTAATAAAAAACGTCGAAATAAGTAACACCGTTATAACAGAGAGAAAACCACCTAATGGCAAATGTTCATATACAAAAAATAAACCTGTCTCTAAACTTTGTCCAGCAACATCGACACCCTCCAAAAGATCTAAGTGAATCCCAGTTCCACCAAAAACACAAAACCAAAATGCGCACACCAAAGTGGGAACAATCAACACCGCTACAGTAAATTCACGAACGGTTCTTCCTTTAGATACACGAGCGATAAACATTCCGACAAAAGGAGACCAAGAAATCCACCATGCCCAATAAAAAATGGTCCAACCTTGAGTCCATGCTGCTCTTTGCTCATCAAACGGGAAAATTCTCAAGCCCATCTGTGGGAGGTTTTGTATATACTCCCCTAACGTGTGAGTAAATAAGTTTAATAAAAATAAGGTAGGCCCAAGTATTACCATCGCTATAAGTAGAATGGTGGCCAAAATCATATTCGCATTACTTAAATATTTGATTCCACGCTGTATTCCTGTACTTGCTGATAAAATAAATAGAACCGTTATAATTAAAATAATGGTTACTTGTACTGTAAAATTAACCGGGATCCCTATTAAATAACCTAAACCAGCATTGATTTGTTGAGAGCCTAACCCAAGAGAGGCGCAAACACCAAATATCGTTGCAAAAACCGCAACAATATCTATCGTGTATCCAATAGGCCCCTTTACATGGTCTCCTAATATAGGAGAAAGAGTTGTACTAATTAATCCAGGGGCATCTTTTCTAAATTTAAAGTAGGCTAGTGCAAGAGCTACGACTGCATAAATAGCCCAAGCATGAAAACCCCAGTGTAAATACGTGTAGCGAAGAGCAAGTAACGCAGATTCTTGAGTTCCTCCCGTGCCGACAGGAGGAGCCGCATAATGTGATACAGGTTCTGATACCCCATAAAATAATAAACCTATCCCCATTCCAGCGCTAAAGAGCATAGCAAACCAGGTAGGACGACTGAATTCAGGTTTGTCCGCATCCTTACCTAGCTTTATTTTTCCAAATTTACTAAAAATCAAGAAAAGGGCAAAGAGTAAAAAGAATGATGCCGCTAAATTATAAAACCAACCAAATGCATTTAAGAAGAAAGCTTGTGCAATCGTCATGATATTCCCTAAATGCTCTGGAAAAAAAGCCCCCCATAATACGAAAATCAGAGCCATAATAACTGAGATTTTGAACGTGATCGTTAAATTTCTCATCAATTGACCATCTCCTCTGTAAGGATAGGATGCAACAAAAAGCATTGTAATATGTATTTATGTGGAATTTTTTACTTAATATTAAACTAGCTCATTCCCCTATTCACTCATCATATTGAACAATCATTACACAAGAAATAAGGCCAAATCTAATAACGATTTGACCCTGCTGTACCTTTTATTTAAATCAGTTTTCTTGTGCTAGTATTTCATTCTTCCCCTTTTCCTCTTGCTTTTCCATATGTATGCTTCTCGTTGGAAACGCGATAGTAACATTTTCTTCTTCAAGAATATTCATGATTTTAAAATTGACATCTTCTTTAATTTTAAACCACTCGGTCCACATGGTCGTTTTTGTAAAATAGTATATAAATATATCTAAACTCGAATCATTAAACTCATTAAAACGAACCATGATCAAGTCTTGGTCTACTCCTTCATGTAAACGTAATACTTCTTCAATTTTTCTAGCACATTTTTCTACTTTCTCTTGTGGCGTTGAGTACGTTAGACCAATGGAAAAAGAAACACGACGTTTCCCCATCTCTGACCAATTTGTAATCGGTTCATTTGCTAATTTTGAATTAGGAATTGTGATAACAGAATCTGCAAATGTGCGAATTTGTGTACTTCTAAAATTAATATCTTCAACGGTCCCCTCTACAGAAGGCGTTTGAATCCAATCTCCCTTTGAAAATGGTTTTTCCGTTACAATAATAATGCCACCAAAGAAATTTCCAATTGTATCTTGAGCAGCTAACGCAAAAGCTAAGCCCCCGAGTCCAAGTCCAGCAATAAAGCCACTAATTTCATATCCCCACTCGCTTGCTATAACCACGATCGTGAGCGCTATAACAGCAAAGCGCAACACCTTAGATACAAATGGTATGAGCATACTCTCTTCAACATCGCTATTACGAGCAAAGCGAAAAAAAGCCATCGAATGCTCTGACGTATAGTTGTATAATCCCCATCCAATTAAAATAATGATAATGGACCGATAGATTTGATCAACAAAATCAATCGTTGTAAAATGGAATGGAAGGTACATGAGAGCTAAATAAGTTCCTAACACAATCCAAAACGTTCTCAATGGTCGTTCGAATGATAACAAAATGTTTGTGAATAATTCCGTTGGTGTTTTTCGAAGTGTAGCTAAAACAAGTTTGAAAATATATCTTGTGAAAATTTTCCTAAATAGTAAAAACACAGAAAATATAGCGATTGCTATTCCAATATGAGTCCATTCTACTCGACTCAATGAACGGACAAATGCGTCCCATTTCCAACTATCTATCATCTTAATCCCACCTTTATACCTTTCTATTCTAACATAATTAGGTCAAACATGAATAGAAAAATAACCCATCACAATTAACGGTTAGACTAAAGGGAGGAACAAAGAGAATTGAGCGGACCTTAGTTCCTTGTTTGTGTAAAAAGCATACTACCCTAGAAGGGAACGTTCTATAACAATGAAGGACCCTTAAAGTACAACCATCTATCAAAGAGGAGTAATAATTTAAAAGCGCATTAGGCCGTTTCATCTCGTTTGCCTGTTAATCTATCTGTATTTCCAACATAAAGTAAGGACAAATATCTTTTCTTCTTCTTAACCGAACCCATCCGATCTCAAATTACCTTTTTCATTTTACGGTCTCATCTTTTTAGTTGAACGAGTTTTCACTTTGATAACATCTCCGAACTCCGACCAATCTTTACTCGTTTCACTTAAAAGATTTGCAATATTTGAACCATCTAATTGACTAACTTTATCTATAAACTCTTTTCTCCAAGTTTTCCCACGTTCAGTTGTCATAACAAGTACACCTGTCGCTCCTAGAATTCCACCGAAAAGAACACTCCGAATATAACCATTCTTAGCCATTTTCTTCACCTCAATTAAATTAAAAAAACTTGACCATTATGTATGTAGGTTGGACGGCAAGTTGTAGGACGGGTTCAAGAGAACTATTTAAATAGAAGTATTAAGAAAAGGCTGTAGCCCAGCTTCACAGCCTTTTAAATTTTTCATACAGACTAATGCCCCTTGTGCTTTCTCTTGCCATCCCATTTAGGAATAAACTTATTTTCCTCTAATTTTTGATAGTGTTTATCAAACATAGCATTAATTTTCTCAGCTTTTTCAGGACTAAAAATGCCAAACTCAACGTATTTGGCTACTACTTCTTTCTTTTTTTCTAAAACCTCCATATGTAGCTTTGCCATTTCACCTTTCTGTTCCTCTGTTAATTCAGTAGTAACTTTCTCGTTTACTTCTTCTGCTTGAATATAATTTGGCATTACAATTACTGCAAGCATCATTGCAAACGCTAAGAACCATTTGTTCATAACATCCACTCCTTTTTTCTATCCTGTAGTATAAACTAACTATTTTTATTTATTCACTCATTTGATAGATAAATATCGAAACGAGATAGAGCATCTAATATACTGTCGCTAACGACCTGCTGCTATTATAAAAAAAGATAGCTTTTGAGGAGGGTACTGAAAAAGTTATAAAACTAACCTTTGAAAGAAATTCGAGGGAGCGGCAATGGCTTCCGTCTATGAGAAACCCACCCATAGCAAGCTTAAAGGCGTGAGACACTTCTCACACCTTTAAAAACGGCTTCGCTTATTGCTTAAGAGGCCACTGAAAACCAACCTTGTTCAGCAGCCTCTTTTTAAGCTATCATCTTTTCAATACATTATTTATCTTTGAAGATATCTTCAGAATAACCGTCTTTGGCAAGATCAATATCTTCACCTTCGACATCATCTATCTTGCCATCAATTGTCCCTTCCACAAATGTATCACTTACTTGTTCGTGTGTTGTAGCAAGACCCTGCTCGACTTCATTGGAACTATGAACATCTTCAGCCTGGAATGAACGCTCAGCAACCTCTTCAGTTTTCGGTAGTTTTTCATTTTTATTATTTGCCATTTTAACCCTCCTTCACTGAAATTATTATTTTACTTTTCCAATAAAAATATGAGCTGTTTTTTAAAGTTGCAGAAAAATCAATGCGTAAACTTGCGATTAACTGTTGGTCCTTCCTTCTTCATTGATCGCTGAATTAACCATTTGATAAACATTCTTTCATTTTCAGTAGTCTTACGTGTTAAATTTTTTTCAAAAGAGCGTCGTAAATTAGGATAATTTACTTCTCTAGTCATTAGAAAGCCCCCCTAAATGTTGTTATATTCCTTATCCAGCCAACATAAAATTAAACACTTTTCCTTGACTTTTTTTACCTCACTGGTTAATTTGACTATGTTAAGATTTGGGAGAAAATTATTCACGGACAAGTCGCAGATTCCGATAATATCGTATTTTTGATAATCTCGGTTGAGACTGTGTGTAACTGGAGAGATACTATTTACTTTTTTCACCACTTATATTTTTTAACTTGAGTACCCGAGATGAGCAAGACGAGTAATTTACATGTTTTCCTCATATTTTTAACTTTTCACGCCAAAGCATCAAGAAATTATTTGGAGACATTTTGAACAGCCGATGGTTTTGTTAACGAGGGTTATCTATACTTTTATTCCGTTTCTTCTCCAACATCAAAGAATGATCGTATAAACTATGTCGGACAGTGGCGATGGGAAGAGCCCCTTTGTTCGAAGGTGATTCATCCCCACCCTACTCATTGGGCAAAAGCCCTTCACTTTCCATGAGGATGAGATCTTCTCACCTGTTTGATAAAAGTCTGCTATTTACTTCTACTGCTTCACCTGTTTGCTGAAAGTGAATAAAAAAAGAGGTTCCTTTTTTATTTGTATTAATATTTATATGAGCAGAGTGTCTTGCTGCAATGCTGTAACAAATTGCTAGGCCTAAACCTGTACCCGTATCTTTCGTCGTGAAAAAAGGAGTACCGATATTTCCTAAAATGTCTTCTTTGATTCCAGGTCCTTCATCCTTTATTTCTAATACAACCTGTTCATTCTCAAGAAATGTTCTGATTACTAGCATTCCACCTGAATTCATGGCTTCTAAACCATTTAAACCAATATTTAAGATTAATTGTCTGATCTCTTTTTCATCAAGATATAGATGAGGACAATTAGCTAAATCCAACATAACTTCTTTAGAGCTCAGTAAGGCTTCTGCTCTTAGTAAAGGATGCAATGTTTGAATAATTGAGTTAAGGTCTTTTTGCCTTCTATCATTTGCTTTATCTTTTGCTAACGTCAGAAACTCTGTAATAATACCATTTGCACGATTTAACTCATCAATCATTAAATCGATGTATTCCTCAGGCTGTGGCTCCTTTAGGTTTTTTGCTAATTGTAAAAATCCATGAACAGTCGTCATCGGGTTACGGATCTCATGGGCAAAACCCGCTGCCATCTCCCCAACTAAATTTAATCGGTCTAAGCGAGAGATTTCTTTTTCTAGTTGTACACGCTCTGTCACATCAGTAATCGTACTTATAATACAAGCTTCTCCATTAATATTAGCCGTCTCCGTAGAAATCAGTCCATTTCTAACTTCTTTACTTTTCGTAACATAAGTCATTTCAACATTATAAATCCCTGCCCTTAAATCATACGCTAGGGCATCTTGTACCAATGCAGTTTGATTGGAACTTTTAATTTGAAGTAAGTCCAGAGGAGAACCTTTAGCCTCTTTTGAATCATAACCTGTAAATTGAGTCCAACTTTTGTTGACAACTATGTATTGCTTGTTTTTTAACGACCTGATTGCCATTAAATTAGGACTATGTCTAAAAATTTTCTTAAATCGTTCTTCAGACACTTTTAATTCTTCATTTTTCTCAAGTAACTCAGTTGTTTTAGCTTGGATAATGGATTCCAAGTTATTCTGTTTTTCCTTTAATCTTTCAGATTGATCCTTTAAATAAAGATTTTTATGCTTTATTTCAATCTGTTTCTTGTGTATTTGAACAAAAGCTTCAACTTTACTTCGTAATATAATCGGATTAAACGGTTTAAAAATATAATCTACTGCTCCTGTTAAGTAACCTGCTGAGACATGTTCATTTGCTTTACTCAATGCTGTGACAAAAATAATGGGGATATGACTCGATTGTTCTCGTTGCTTAATCAATTCTGCTGTTTCAAAGCCATTTAATCCCGGCATTTGTACGTCTAATAAAATAACAGCAAATTCATATTGCAGCACATATTTTAACGCCTCTTCTCCTGATTTCGCTGCAATTAAGTGATATTCCTTGGAGTCTAGTACAGCCTCTAACGCTATCAAATTTTCCGGTCGATCATCAACAATTAAAATGTTTACCTTATCCTCAGTTAACATGAAATCTCCCTCTTATTTTTAATGTTTTATCAATTGCCAAAAGAATAAGGTTAGTTTTTCTACATTCTATTTAACCTTTTTATATAGTCTTTCAACTGTATCTACTTCTTCATATGTATTAGCTGCCTTGTACATGCTTATAGATTCTTTACTACCTAAGCCTAAGTAACCACCATCACTCAGACTATTATAGAAAAGATCATACACACGATTCGTTAATTCATTATTAAAGTAAATAAGTACATTCCTGCAAACAATCATTTGAAATTCATTGAATGAATGATCGGTTACTAGATTGTGTTGGGCAAATATAATATTTCTTTTTAAATATGGTTTTAACTTCACATAATTATCCATCACCAAGTAATACTCTGAAAACTCTTTGTTCCCCCCTGCTTGATGATAATTCTTTGTATAAAGCTTCATATGATCGAGAGTCAACTTACCTTCTTTTGCTTTTTCAATAATTCTCTCATCCATATCAGTTGCATAAATTTTACATTTATCATAAATTCCTTCTTCTTGTAAAACGATCGCCATTGAATAAGCTTCTTCTCCTGATGAACAACCTGCATGCCAAATTCTAATGTAAGGTAGCTCCCGTAAAATAGGAACTACCTTTTGACGAAACACCTTGAAAAATCCAGGGTCACGAAACATTTCGGTCACATTAATTGAAAAATCCTCTAAAAGCTTTTTCATCAACTCAGGATCGTAGAGTACTTTTGCTTGAAATTCTGAAATAGACTTCACTTCTTCAATTTGAGCTCGATACCAAATTCTCCTTTTAATAGATGAGAAGGCGTAATTTCTAAAATCACACCCGTATCTTTGGTATATCCCTTCTAATAGTAATTTGATCTCTATTCTTTCGATCTCTTCCTGCTCTTGACTCATAGACCACCCAATTATTGTGCTCAAATCAACCTCTCCTTACTTATGGAGCCAAACCTTAATTAACGAAAGTAATTGTTTCATATTTACAGGTTTACTTATATAATCTGATGCCCCTGCTGTAATACATTTTTCTCTATCATTTTTCATTGCCTTAGCCGTAAGAGCAATAATTGGCAAATCTATCCACTCCTTATTTTTCCTTATCATTTCCATCGCTTCGTATCCATTCATCTCTGGCATCATGATATCCATAAGGACAATGTCAATCATCGATTTTTTTTCTAAAAGTTTAAGAGCTTCCTTACCGTTTTCAGCAAACAGAACTTTCATATTTTGCTCTTCTAACGCTGTAGTTAGAGCAAAGACATTTCGCATGTCATCATCAACTATTAATACGCATTTACCTTGCAACTCAATTTTATTCGTTTGCTTCTGTTCCGCTGTCTCTTTCTCAAGGTTTGGATTATTACCTTTAGATTCTTGAACTATTACAGAGTCTTCCGTACTAACAGCTACCTCATCTATTACTTTATTGAGAACAGAAATGCCGTTCAAGTCAGGAATATGCAAAGTGAACGTACTTCCTTGATTGATAACACTTTCAACCTCAATATAACCACCTAGTAATTGAGAAAGTTCCCTACTAATCGATAGGCCTAAGCCTGTACCACCGTAGCTTCGAGTGATGGTCCCATCCTCTTGATAAAAAGCATCAAAGATTTGTTGTTGTTTTTCCTCTGATATTCCAATTCCTGTATCGATTACAGAGAATGAGACTTTCATTTCTCCATTCTCTAATCCTTTTTTTACGTATAGCTCTACGCTACCGTTACTTGTGAATTTAAATGCATTTGAAAGTAAATTTTTTAAAATTTGTTTTAAACGTTGATCATCGGTAAATACAAGTGAGGGTGCTGTTTGTTCGATATTTATTTTGAAATCAACACCTTTTTGATTTGAGATCGGCATAAACTGCCTTTCCACAAAAGCTTTCACATCGACTATTGAAACTTCCTCAGGAGAGACCTCTACTTTACCAGACTCAATTTTTGACAGATCTAATATATCATTTATAAGATCAAGTAAATCTGTCCCCGAAGAATAGATCGTGTTAGCATGTTCAACTTGCTTTTCTGTTAAGTTCTCATTTTTATTTTCAGCAAGTAACTGGGATAAAATTAACATGCTGTTTAAAGGTGTACGTAATTCATGTGACATATTCGCAAGAAACTCAGATTTATATCTTGATCCAAGTTTAATGCTTCTATTTTTATGCTCTAAATCCTCTTTGATCCTTTCTAACTCTTTTTTTCGTCGATCAGATTGTTTATACTGCTCGTGTAACTGGTCATTAGTTAATCGTAATTCTTCTTGTTGCTGCTGAAGTTCTTCTGATTGAGTTTGTAATTCCTCTGATTGTGTTTGTGATTCTGCTAGTAACTCTTCTAATTTCATATGATGTAAAATTCGTTCAATGCTAGACCCTGATGCTCTACATACTTGCTCTAAAATAGTGATTTCTGGTTTCGTAAACGACTGAAATTTAGCTAGCTCGAGTACTCCTAGTACTTCTCCATTAAATTCAATAGGTATAAGAATTAATGAAGTAGGTGTTGCTTCTCCCAACCCAGACCTAGTTGCGATATAACCTTTAGGAAGCGGTTCTATATTCATCATTTGTTTATCTGAAGCGCATTGTCCAACTAATCCTTGACCGAGATGAATCGTTTTGACTCCGACCTCTTCTCCATTTTCTGCGCTTGCAAACGAAGCTAATTTTTTCAACTTTGTCGTCTCATCTCTTAAATAAATCACACCATGAGTTGCTTTTACAAACTGAGCTATATTCGTCATTAAGGTTCTACCAAATTCATTTAACTCTCGCACACCTTGAAATTTCATCGCAACCTCTGCATAACGAGACTTAATCCAATTTTCGTCTTTTAGCGCATCTGCCACTTGCTTTTCTTTTTTTGAGATGTTCTCAAGAGCTTCCGCCATCTCATTGTAAGCGCTTGAAATATCACCAATTTCATCTTTTGTTGTCACTTTAATTCGAGGTAACTGATCTAATGAATGTGATGATACACTTGTAATGACTTTGCGTACGCCATTAATACTTTTAGAGATATTTTTGACTATTAAGAATACAATTACAATGACAGCCGATATTGAGATGGCGATAAGAATAGTTACAATTGTTACAGCATTTTCATACGTTTGTTCTGTTGCAGCGAAAGCCGTTCCTATCGTTTGTTCTTCCATAGCTATTAAAGTGTTTAGCTCTTGTGCCAGTTCTTGCCTAACACCATTATTCATTAAGTACTCTGCACCAGCTTCAACTCCGTCGGTAGTAGCGATATTAATGACATTCTGAATTATTTCGCCATAGGATTGTTGCAACGCTTGAACAGAAGAAATTTGCTGCAATTTTTCATCATCTAAAGTGATTCGCTCTAAAGAAGTAAAGATGCCGGAGAGATTTCTCATCGCTTGGTTAATATTCTTGACCTTCTCAGTTCGCTTCGATTCTGAGGATACCAAAAGTAATTCACGAGCCTCTCTAGCAGCCACATTCATTTCATTATTCAATTCATTCACAAGTATTAATCTATTGTAATCACTAGTGAAAATTTCACGCATAGAATTATTCTGCTTATCAAGCGTATAAAATACTGTCACACTTAGCGCAATAATAATCACAGCAATTGTTCCCAACCCTAAAATAAGCTTTGTTTTTAATTTCATTATTTTTAATCCCTTCTCAACTTATGAATTTATTTCTTTTTCCCAACAGTGATATTGCATAATTACTATAATAAGCATCCGGAAGTAAACGCATTCATTCTAAATATCCAGATTTGAATTTCCGAACATCTATGTGGGCTCCCTTTTGATTGAGCATTGAACAGCATGACCAAACCTAATTATAAGGAGCTCTTTAGGCCTTCAAACCATTAATCCCTATACCCTATTACTTGATAAATCGTGAAACGCTTTCTTAAATAAAAAGTATATTTCTAGTTTACTATATATACCATTTTGTTTCTATATGAATCTAAGCCTTTTGCTCCCTATACCAACAAGTTTGAACCACCTTAGGGATTTTGTCTTTTTATACCATCAATAACCTTCTTCATAATAATAGAGCTTGTTCAAAAAGGGTGGTCTTCCCTTTTTGAACAAGCTCGAATAGTGAAAATCTCTTTTAATTAATTAACCACAAATCTCTCCAAAAAAAAAAAAACTGACCAAAGTGGCCAGTCCAGACACATGCTATGCATTTTTCATTGTCTCGGTCGCTTTTACAGATTTCTTTTCTGTCGTTGGTTTTGTCGCAGCTGTTTTTCGTTTTCGCGTTGTCGGCTTCTTTGTTTTAGTCTTATCAAGCGAGGCTTGCAGTGCGGACATTAAGTCCGTCACATTAGACGCAGCAGCGGGTTGCTTTTCTGTTGCAGAGATAGTCTGTTTACCTGTTTTCTTCTCTTCAATCAGGTCCATTAAAGCGGTTCGATACTCGTCACTGTATTTTTCTGGATCAAACGTAGTCGTTAATTGATCAACAAGCATTAAAGCCGTATCAAGTTCCTTTTGTACGACTAATTGTTCTTGAGGTACATTGGGAACTTCCTCGACATTACGGACTTCATCAGGAAAGTGGATCGTCTCCATTAATAAAGTGTCCATATAAACACGAACGATAGCCAACTGTTCTTTCGACCGAATAACTATTTTCGCTACGCCAATCTTGCCTGACTCAACTAGCGCTTTCCGTAACAAAGAATAGGCTTTTCCTCCTCCACTATCTGGAGCAATAAAATAACTTTTCTCAAAATAAATCGGATCAATTTCTTCTAATTTAACAAAATCAATAATTTCAACAGCTTTTTCTTCATTTTCTTTTTTCAATTTCTCAAGTTCCTCGTTATCCAACACAACAAATTTATTTTTGGCGTACTCATATGCTTTTACGATATCCTCGTTCTTTACTTCTTTCTCGCATCCTGGACAAATTTTTTGGTAACTAATTGGTGTGTGACACTCTTTGTGTAATTGTCTTAACTTGATATCCTTATTCTCCGTTGCTGTATGAAGCTTAATGGGAATATTAACAAGACCAAAGCTAATACTTCCCTTCCAAACTGTATGCATCACAGATCACCTACCTTTTTTCTTAATGTGCAATGTTTTGGCTAAGAATATGTATGGATAAAGAAAAACTGTAACAGCCTAGTGGGTAACAAATATGAAAGTAGGTAAAATAGTGAAACCAATGCTGTTGTCACCTTCCATTGATATCCCTGCTGGAAAAGGATGGCTTTACGAAACCAAATTTGATGGTTTTCGTTGTATCTTACAATGGGAAAGTGAAATCCCACAGTTAATTAGTCGTAATGGTAAAAACCTAAATAAGCAATTTCCAGAAATCGTTGAATTTTGTCGTGAAATATATAACACAATAAAGGATTCATTGCCCTTAATTTTAGACGGAGAAATTGTTTACCTTTCAAACAATTACAAAAGCGAGTTTAGTCATATCCAATTACGCGGGCGAATGAAAACGAAAAGTGTCATTAGCAAACATGCTGAAAATTTCCCTTGTCATCTTGTCGTGTTCGATTTACTTAAACTTAAGGGAGAAAATTATAGTAATCAACCTTTGCCGCAAAGAAAAAACGTACTTCAAACTCTTTTCAAAAAACGGCAACTACCTACTTCGATTGATTATGAGAAGACAGCGCGTCTCCAAGCCATTGAAAGTAAAAAAAACAGCAAGCAACTATGGAACGCTATAATGGTTCATAACGGTGAAGGCATTGTTGCAAAACGGGAAACAAGTCTATGGGAAAGTGGCAAGCGTACACCTAATTGGTTAAAAATCAAAAATTATCGTTTTGTCACTGTTTGTTTAACGAAATTTGATAAAGAAAATAGCTATTTTCATGGGTCTGTCTATCAAGAAGAACAACTTGTTGAAGTTGTTGTGTTTAAACATGGCTTAACAGAAGAAGAAGAACAAACACTACTCACCTTTTTCAAACAGAATGGTCAAAAAACGTCCAAACATGTTTGGCAATTAGAGCCATCGATTTGTGTTGAGATTGCCTGTATCGGTTTTGACGGCAAACAATTAAGAGAACCACGATTTCATGCTTTTAATTTTCAAATAGAACCAAATGAGTGTACGTGGCAATCATTATTACGTCAGCTTCACCCATTACCTCAAAACATTAATATGACAAGCGCTGATAAACCCATTTGGTCAAATTTAAATATTAAAAAAGACGATTTCTTGCTTTATCTTCAAAAAGTAGCTCCATATTTACTTCCATTTTTACGAGAAAGACTATTAACTGTCATTCGTTATCCTCACGGAGCTATAGGAGAACATTTCTATCAAAAACATTGTCCCGATTACGCTCCTAGTTTTGTCGTAACGGAGTTAGTCGATGGCATTGAATACATTATTTGTAATGAACTTGAAACACTTTTATGGTTAGGGAATCAGCTTGCGCTAGAGTTTCATATCCCTTTTCAAACCCGAGATACAATAAAACCTACTGAGATTGTTTTTGACCTAGATCCACCTTCCGTAGAGGAATTTTCACTAGCTGTTGAAGCCGCCCTACAAATGAAAGCGATCTTTGATCAATTTAAGCTTGAATCATTTGTTAAAACGTCAGGAGGGAAAGGGTTACAAGTTTACATTCCGTTGCCTGGACAACAATATTCATATGAAGAAACTCGAGTATTCACCGAATTTGTATGTCGTTTCTTGTGTGAGCAACAACCGAACTGGTTTACAACTGAACGCCTAAAAAAAAATAGAGGAAATAAATTATATCTCGATTACATTCAGCACGATGAAGGAAAAACCATTATTGCTCCTTACTCGCCTCGCGGAAGTGAATATGGGCAGGTTGCAACACCCTTACATTGGAACGAAGTAAACACTTCTTTAACACCGGCTATGTTTACACTGCCTGCTGTTCTTGAACGATTAGAGCATCATGGTGATCCATTTATCCACCTTCGCCTCTTACAAGAGCAACAAGTATTTGGCGATGTACTAGCACAACTTTTTGAATTAGTAAAAAAATAAAAGGTATTGAAAAAGCTAACGGGTTCGCAACAGAGGGAGAAAACATAAAAAAACACATCATTTAGAGACGAAAATCGAACCGATTTCGTCTCTTCTTTTTTATAGTTATATCAAGAGTTTTGTCATCTTAACAAGTAAAATAACAGTCAAATTAACACCTGTTTTAGTAAAGATTTAGTGTACTGTTTAAAACTGGTGTTAAAACAAGTGCTTAATTGTATGTTGATTTTAAGACGATTTGATTACGAGTTTTGCACGGAGTTTTTAAAAGCTCGGTAGGATTTTTCCTAACGGGTTTCCTTTGGCGGCAAAACATCAAAATTCAAGTTAAATCACTATCTAATCCATGTCACTATGTCGCTCATTTCCTTTCTCGTTTTTGGGCGCGGTTCGTTTGCTCGATATCCAAATGCAGCCATAACAGACACATCAAAATGTCCATCTTCTAACAACCCTTTATCCTCAAGAAAATCATGAACTAGCTGATAATCAAAACCTTCCATTGGACATGAATCAATTCCAATTTGAGCAGCAGCGGTCATCATATTCGCTAAGGCGATGTAGGTTTGTTTCGAAGACCAATCAAAGATCGTCCGCTCGCTTTCTAGTATACGAAAATTTTCTTGAAAATTTTGATACCCTTGTGGAATTTCTTTTAATTTTTCTTCCGGAAACTTTTTGACTGTTCGCAAATGATTAGTTATATATTCTGAATCGTATTTTACATCTTTCATTGTTCGTGCAAGTAGAATGACAAAATGGCTTGCTGTTGGCAGCTGTCCTCTAGCTCCGCCGGCTATTTCTTTAAGCTGTTTTCTCCATTCCATATCTTGAACAATAACAAATTTCCATGGCTCTATTCCAATCGAACTAGGTGATAGCCTAGCCGTCTCTAAAATAAATTCAAAATCTTCATCGGTGATTTTCTTGTTTGGATCAAATGTTTTAGTTGCATGCCTGAAATGAAATGCATCAAGTATTTGTTGTTTCACAATATTTTTATTCATTTTTTCTCTCCCATTCCTCAATTTAGGAAGTATAGTAACACAACCCGATGTAAGAAAACAAATGAATTGCAATGTTCAAGCCTCTTTCCTCATTACAACTTGAGCTAATAAAACGGCACTGATGCCAGCAATTAATTTTCCTAAAATCATCGCAAAGACCATCTCTTTTTCAATTCCTGCTACAAATCCTAAATGTCCACCTAACACAAATGCCCCGCTTACTGCAAAAGCGGTATTAACTACTTTTCCTTTTGGCTCCATATCTTTAAGTAGAGCTAGCATTGGAATGACATGGGCTAAGGAGGCAATCAAACCAGATGTAGATGTCTCACTAATACCAAGTTTTCCCCCTGCAAATTTTAAGTTTTTCTTAAACACTTTATTTATAAAAGTAACCATTGGAAAGGCCCCAGCAAGGACAATGACAATCATTCCAACAATTTTAATTCCTTCTTCAAGCGGGGTCATATTCGGGATTAAAATAAGACCAGTTAATGTCTCGACACTAATCGCAGCAAGTCCAATAATCGCTATAACTTCAATCACCTTACCAAAATATTGAAATCCCTTAATCATTTTTTCTGTCGCTTTCCATAAGCCAAGCGCTATCAGTAATGATAAAATTATAGTTGGCACTAGATTGGCAACAACTATTTGTATATCGAGCTTCGCAACCAGCCCTCCTGCTAAACAACCAATAGGCACGGTTATAATCCCTAGTAGTATCCCTTTTGCAAAATAACCATGATCCTTTTTGTCAATGATCCCTAGCGCTACTGGTATTGTAAAAACAATCGTAGGCCCCATCATCGTCCCTAAAAACACCCAAGAAAACAATTCGGCATCAGAACTTTCGGCCATCTGGGTAGCTAAAGCATATCCCCCCATATCTAGAGCTAAAATCGTATTAGCAAATGCAGCAGGGTCGGCTCCGACTAAGCCGTAAATTGGGGCTATGATTGGAGTTAATATAGTAGCAATTACTGGGGCTAAGGAGATAATTCCAACCATCGCGAGTGTAAGTGAACCCATCGTCATAAATCCATTAGTAAAGCCCTCACCTAACCCCCATCTATTTCCTAAACATGCATCGAATGCACCTAAAACTAAAAAAGCGACCATGATGTAAATAATGATGTCATTTATCCCCATCTTTTAATCCTCAATTCTTTTTAAACTTGTTTCATAGATTCTGTTTTTAAATAGTCAATTTATATTCGAAACAAAAATATGAGTTCACTACTATTTTAAATGATTTTATAGAAAATGAAGAACGAAATGAGCAAAAATCTCTCTCATTCAACATTTTCTCTTTAAATACGGATAAGAGTGAACTTCCTATAACTCTAAACATGTCCTTAAAATTCCACTCTTACCTAGTTCAGAAGCAATGGCCTATGCATACTGTAAATTAACCTCCCTATTGAAAGGTGGTGTAGATATGGGTTACTACGGTCCTTGGTACAGTAGTTACGGGTACTGTTGCCCCCCTGCACCTAGGCACGGTTCAGGCTTTGGCTTTGCACTAATTGTAGTGCTTGTCATCCTGCTCATTATCCTCGGCGCAAGCTGGTTTAGGTAAGGTTATTAAGCGCCTGTATCGGGCGCTTTATGACTTCTATTTCATATTTCTCCTTTATTATAAACGAGAGTAAGACCTAATTAACTATCCAAGATACATCTCAATAATAATCGGGATTAAACTGGTACACTCTCATCTCCTCAAATTTGAGAAGTAAAGCGATTATGTTATAGTAATGACTGATATAAAATCATTTCAATTAAGATTTTTTAGGAGGGCCCTTTAATGAGCGTACATATTGGTGCAAAACAAGGTGAAGTTGCAGAAACGATACTTCTTCCTGGAGACCCTTTACGGGCAAAATATATTGCAGAAACGTTTTTAGAAGATGCCGTTTGCTACAATGAAGTAAGAGGAATGTTAGGGTTTACTGGTACTTATAAAGACCAAAGAATTTCAGTTCAAGGGACAGGCATGGGAGTACCTTCTATTTCGATTTATATTAATGAACTCATGCAAGAATACAATGTCCAAAATTTAATTCGTGTTGGTACATGCGGGGCTATTCAAAAGGATGTAAAAGTAAGAGACGTTATTTTAGCGATGAGCGCATCAACCGATTCGCAAATGAATCGTCTCACTTTCGGCGGAGTCGACTACGCTCCAACAGCGAACTTTGATTTACTCAAAAAAGCCTATGATGTTGGAGTTGAAAAAGGCTTGAATTTGAAAGTAGGGAATGTATTTACTGCTGATATGTTCTATAACGACAATGGGGAGCTTGAAAAATGGGCAAAGTATGGCATTTTAGCTGTTGAAATGGAAACTGCGGCTCTTTACACGATCGCAGCTAAATTCGGCAGAAGTGCTTTATCGGTTCTCACAGTAAGTGATCATATTTTAACAGGGGAAGAAACGACTTCAGAAGAACGACAAACAACATTTAGTGATATGATGGAAGTTGCTTTAGAAGCAGTTTCAAAGTGATTTATTGTACTAAACAGGGTGTCATTTTTCACCTTTTCCATTTACTCTAACTTTGAAAATCAACAACAACTTTTATTCAAACCAATCCATAGAAAAAAGCATCTTAGATTTTTATCTAAGTAGTTCCGATAATGTGGAGAAAAAGTAAAAGAACAGTATAAATCACAGAAATAACAAGTGAAATAACAAAACAATTAGTACACAAAAGCGCTTGGATTATTATTCTAATCCAAGCGTTTGATGTGATGATTAGCGGACATACAATCCGTTATTTCGTGAAATTGGCTACTTTCGTGATACAAGTAGACAGCAGGTTCACTATTTCAAAAAATCTTTAACAAAATATCCTCTAACGCAAAATATTTATCGTAGTTTAAGTGCACTTATTCACAATATTTATATGTATTTTAACATGAAATTACAATTACCTTTTGAAGTTTATATAATTAACATAGCAAAAAGCATTCCTTTTAACATACCAATTCACACGTTAACAACAGCTATTGTCACGATAGGATTTATTGTGTTATTTGCATTGCGATTTCATATGTTAAAACTATATAATCATTGATATAACAAGGATTTTAAAAGCCCAAATCACCATGCTATTTGGGCTTTTAATTGGTATGTTATTTCTTGTGTTGCTCCACAAAAATTAAAACAATTACCCCAATTTTTCCTGAGAGGCAGGTTTTATATGCAACTCTGAAGAAGGACCGGCTTGAAGCATGTAACTACCACCATCGTGCCCCATCTTTTCTTTTACGCCTTTAGCTACATTGATCATCGAATTTAAATTAATCCCTGTTTCAATTCCCATCTCATGGAATGAGTGAACAAGATCCTCTGTAGCAATATTACCTGATGCTCCTGGTGCATAAGGGCATCCACCTAACCCAGCAACCGAACTATCAAAGTGAATAACCCCTTGTTGAAGAGCGGCAACTGCGTTAGCTAATGCCATTCCACGGGTATTATGAAGGTGCATAGAAAATGTCATAGCTGGGAATTGATCTTTTAGTTGCCCTAACAGATTATATACTTGCACAGGATTAGCCATCCCTGTTGTATCTGCTAATGAAACTTCATCGATGCCCATTTTAGTATATCGATCTAATATAGCTGCAAGGCGGCTTAAAGGAACGTCTCCTTCATATGGACAACCAAAAGCAACCGATATAGAACCACCGACTTTCACTCCTCTTTTTGCTGCTACCTCAATGATCGGCTCCAATTTATTTTGTGCCTCTTCAGAAGTGCTATTCGCATTTGAAAGACTATGCGCATCGGTAGCTGAAAGCATTAGCTTTAATTTTATAATCCCTGCATCAATAGCTCGCTCGGCTCCTTTTACATTTGGTACTAAAGCTCTAAATTTGATACCCGTAAGATCCTGAGACTTTCTCACTACTTCCTCTGCGTCTTTTAACTGAGGAATGGCTTTAGGGTGAACAAAAGAAGTAATTTCCATTGACTTAACGCCTGTATTAGCCAATTCTCTTATAATACTAAGCTTTGTTTCAGTCGGAATCCATTCCGTCTCCGCTTGAAACCCGTCACGAGGAGCCACTTCACAAATTTCTACTTTTGAAGGTATCGAAAGCTGTTTAAATTCACTCATTAGATAATCCCCTTTTCTTTTAAGTTTACTAAATCTTCCGCAGTTAATCCTAGACCCGTTAACACCTCTTCATTATGCTCTCCAAGTTCTGGAGCACGATGTCTTATGCCACCTGGTGTTTTTGAAAATTTAGGAACAACTCCTGGAACCTTAATCGTACCTAAGCGTGGATGTTCAACTTCAACGATGTTCTCTCTTGCTTTATATTGCGGATCTTTAAAGATGTCTTCAATCGTTAAAATTGGACTAACTGGCACACCAAATGAATCTAACTTATCTGTTAATTCTTGCTGTGTTAATTGTCTGATCCAATTTGAAACAATTTCTTGTACGTCCGCATCGTTCTTTAAGCGCTCTGAGTTTGTATAATAACGAGAATCCTCCAACATATCTTCGCGCTCCATCGCTTTAGCCAGACGGTCGAACGTTGAATCTGTGCTACACACTAATACAACATACTTTCCATCCTTTGTCTCATATGTTCCAGCTGGACTTGAATGTCCTGCAAGTCCCGGACTTCTTTCTCTCACTTTTCCGTTTTGATCATACTCAGCTATTAGAAATTCCAACATACGGAAAATCGATTCATATAATCCCATCTCCACTACTTGGCCCTCATCATCATCATTTACCTCTTGACCGTAGAGAGCACTCACCGTCGCAAACGCCACATAAATGCCTGTAATGTAATCAAGTAACGAATAAGAAGGACTAACTGGTGGTCGATCTGGATAACCTTGAATAGCAGTATGACCACTAAAAGCTGTACCTGGAGTTCCAAATCCTGCTTTTTCCTTGTAAGGACCAGTTTGACCATAACCAGAAACTCTTGTCATAATTAATTTAGGATTAACCTTTTTTAATTCTTCATAACCTAGACCCCATTTTTCTAAAGTTCCAGGACGGAAATTCTCAATTAGTACATCAACTTTTGCTATTAACTTCAAGAAAATTTCTTTTCCTTCTTCTGAACGGATATCCAATGTAACTGATTTTTTATTACGAGCTAATCCAGGCCATCTTAACGGCTCCGTACCTTTCCAAGGTCCAACAGTACGAAGGGTATCTCCTTTTCCTGGTAGCTCAACCTTCGTTACTTCAGCTCCTAAATCAGCGAGTAATGTCGCACCGAATGGCGCAGCAATCATCGTAGATATATCCAAAATATTAACGCCAGTTAATGGTCCAAAATTCATTTTTGACATTTTTTCTACACTTCCTTTTCATTAATTAGATTTATGTTCACTATTTCCTAAAACATGGTCACGGATATGTTTTAAATGATCAAGAGTAGCTTCAACTGCTTTTTCAGCGTTTTTTTCTTTCACTGCCTCTAAAATGGCTCTATGCTCACTTAACGACTTAAGATACCGAGATTCTGAATGTAGCGTCTGCTTTCGAACTTGACGAATCATATTTAAATTGGATTCCATCATTGACACAAAAATAAAATTTTGCGTCGCCTCTGCCAAAGCTAAGTGAAAACTGCTATCTGCTTCAACATGCTCATCTGGGTGCTTTAATTTTTCCTCCATCTTTGCCATTACATTTTCAAGCTTACGTATATTTTCAGATGTTGCCCTTCTACTAGCTAATTCTGCAATCTTTGGCTCAAGCGCTTCTCTGGCCTCTAAGAAATAAATAATGGCTGTTTTTTCTAACATATCGACTGTATTGAACTGATACTTTAGTGTCAAAGTTTGATCGACGCGCTGAATAAATCGTCCACCACCTGCTTTTGATATAATAATTCCTTCAGATTCTAAAACTCTACATGCTTCTCTTAACGATGTTCGGCTACAACCTAAACTTTCAGCTAATTTGCGTTCAGCAGGAAGTCTGTCTCCGGGTTGTAACTTTCCATCATTAATTAATTGCAAAAGCTGCTGGATAATTTTCTCAAAAAGCCTCTCACTTCGTACCGTTGAAAAATGTGAATGGGTCATAATTAGCCACTCCTAAAAAGTTAATTGGACTATTGGGTAGTCCAATTATATTAATTACTATTATATTAAACAAAACGTTGACAGTCAATCATTATATACCTTAAGAGATTATTTAGAATAAAAAAAGTTGTCCCCAGTACTTGAGACAACTTCAGAAAATGCATTTAATTGTATTTTAATGTAAGATTACGATGACTTTTTAATGATCTCAATAACTGATCTTAATTCTTCTACAGGTATTTGCCCTGGAGCTGAACTATTTTGCCCCATACCAAACGTAATAGTAGACCCAAAAACGAAACCAAACATTCTAGTAATCGCACCATATTTCCCCATCGAGATCGTTACTAAAGGAATATCGACCAATTTTCCCGCATCCTGTGTTGCCTGTAATAAAAGTAAAACATCATCTAACTTTAACGACATAACAGAGATTTTAACCAAATCTGCCCCATATGACTCAGCTGCAACACATTTGTCTAGAAGGAAAGAAAGCTCAGGTGTATATTCAAAATTATGGTAGGATAAAACAAGTTTGACGTTATGTTTGTTTGTTAACATTCTTAAATAAATAATATCATCTTTCTCATTAATTAGTTCATAATCAATTATATCGACATGATTAGTTGCACAAACATCTGCTATTAACTTGATTTTTTCTGACTCTGTTAATAGAATGGGGTTTCCCCCTTCTTTTGTCGAGCGAATCGTAAAGAGAATTGGAACATCCTCCATGTGATTACGTATCATGGAAAGCATTTCAACTACTTTTACAGTATCATTTAAATTTTCGAAAAAATCAGCGCGCCATTCAACAAGATCAGGCTTTTTTACTTTAGCATCTTCTAACTCCGATATGATTTCCATTTTATTTTTACCAACTAAGGGTATACAGATCTGCGCATTTCCATCTCCTAGTTCTATCCCTCTCACTTTTACGCTTTTTCGTTGAGCAACCCTTCCATTCATGCCTAACTCCCCCTTGTTATGAAATATTCTTACAATCAACTTCTTTCTATATCATTTTAAAATAGTTCTTCTTATAATAAATGAACTATATACTATTTAGCAACCTTAAATAATGGACTTCCTAGATTGAATTAGTATTTGCAGTCTTTTACTTTTTCACTTTCACGCTTTTAAGCTTTTATGTACTAAAGTATAATACAAACGCTTGAAATTATCAACCTCTAAAAAGAATATATTTTATTTTATTTCTTTATCTAAAAAAATACACTCCTGAATGAACAGGAGTGCATTTAATGAACTATGTTAATAGATACATAAGCTGTTTTTCATTAGATTACTTGTTTACCGTTCTTATTTCGAAGATGAGCTGCAAAATAATCTTTGGCCGTTTCTAAGCAGCGCCTTGCAAATTCTTCGTAACCCAATTCTTGCGCACGCTTAATATTAGGAAGTTCCAGCGCGTAAGGCATCTCTGGTAGTCGATTAACCATGCTTGCAATATCGATACCGCCCTCTCCCACATACAAGCGTTCTTCCCTCAGGATACGAACCATTTCATCCTTTGAGGTTGGGATTTCAGCAGGGGCATCACAGAGATGAAAGTAATGGAACCATTCACGAGGTACTGCATCCAAGTCTTCTATCTTGTCTTTTGAACGATGAAAATGGTGTGCATCAATCATGAGACCAGCGTTTTCTCTTTTTGCCTTATTTAAGACATCAAGCGCACCGTTTAGATTGTTAACACTAGCAATCGGTACAAACTCTAAATCTATTGTTAATCCAAATGGTTTTGCTAAATCACATAGCTCTGCGAATCGTTCAATTGCAAAGTTACGATCATCCGTCCAGATACTACTAAGTACATGCCTGGCGCCAAGCTCAGCTGCAACTTCAAAAGCAGGGAGGTACTTTTTCGGATCAAGACCATCGTAGATACGTGCCAATTCGATATCTAAAACCTTGATGCCTGTATCAGTAAGAGCAACCTTTGTTTGTCGCATCATTTCCTTATTTTCAGCTAGGGCATAATTAGGTTCACCTGGCAATCCCATATAAATAGGACGCAAACTAATAAAATCATACCCGGTACGTGCTGCAATATAAGTTAATTCTGGCGGTGAACAACCAAGTGCAGTAAGATGTGCTATAGAAAATTGCATTGTCATTTTTATATTCCTCCAATCGTGTTTACTTCTATCATTTATGCAAGAAACATAACTTTCACAGGAATAAACATTACCTGGAGAGGGCGTTGATTTTTCAACAAATTCAAGAGTCCTACCTAGGAGATTAGGACTCTTGAACATTAAAATTACGTAGTAACGTGGTGTACCTTTTTACCTGGTGAATAGATGTCCATAATGTTCCAGTGACCAGATGTTGGAGTTGGATTATTAATCATTGGCACATCAAGAACGACTGGTTTATTCATGGCAATTGCTTTTTCAAGAGCAGGCTTAAATTCTTCAGCTGAGTTCACTTTAATGCCTTCGATACCATATGCTTTAGCGATTGCTGCATAATCTGGCGAGTAGCTTTCTCCATCTGCATGGAAAAGCGTTCCAAGAGTTGTACCGAAGTGAGCTTTTTGTAAACCTGCAATCGTTCCGAATGCAGAGTTATTCATAACAACCCAAACAACAGGGATATTTTCTTCTCTTGCTGTTGCAAGAAGAGCTGGATTTTGACCAAATCCACCGTCCCCTACAAGAGACACAACCACTTTCTCAGGATTTGCTACTTTCGCACCAAGAGCAGCAGGTGCACCGAATCCCATTGTTGCAAAACCACCTGGAGTTAAAACGGAACCTGGCGTATAAATTGGGAACTGCTGCCCTACACCGTTTTTATTCCAACCAACATCTGTTGTAATATAAGCATCTCTTGGAAGCACTTCACGTACTTCACTTAAAATACGTTGTGGTTGCATTGGAAACGCATTGTCTGTAACGAATTGTTGATTGCTATTAATAAACTCCGCACGCACCTTCGCAATTTCTTGCTCAAGTAGTTCATTTTTAAAACCATCTGGGTAAAGTTCTTTAGCTACACGGTTAATGACTTTAAGAGCTTGTTTTAGATCTGCGACAATCCCCATTTCGGCTGGGTAGTTTCTTCCAATTTCACTTGAATCAATGTCAATTTGAATCAGTTTTGTATTTGGAATATCAAATGTATATTCCGGTTCCCATGAACTACTGTCTGCTTCAGCAAAACGAGTTCCTAAACCAAGAATCCAATCAGCTGTTCTTGTTTTCTCATTAATGAATTTAGTACCCCAGAATCCTGTCATTCCTAGAGTTAGAGGATGATCATCAGGTAACACACCTTTCCCCATTAAAGAGTGAGCAACCGGGATACCTAAGTGATCAACTAATTCTTTTAATTCTGCCGTTGCATTTGCAAGAACGACTCCACCACCTACATAGATAACTGGATTCTTTGCATCAACAAGTTTTTGAATCACTTTTTTCGCTGTTACATCATCAATAGAAGGCTTTTCAAGCTGTTTTGTGTGGTGCTTCACTCGCTCAAACGTACTTTCTTCCACTTCTTTTGAAAAGATATCCATAGGAACTGAAACAAGAACTGGTCCTGGGTTTCCGCTCTCAGCTAACTGAAATGCTTTTTCAAGAATCTCTGCCACATGCTCAGGGCGTTCAACACGCCATGCGCGTTTAACAAACGGTTTATAGACGTCAACTTGAGCTGCATCAGAATGCAGGTTGATCTCTTGGTGAGGATGCTTGCCATAGTAATGGCTTGGGATATCCCCAGCAATAACAACCATTGGGATCGAATCTAGTGCGGCATTCGCAACACCCGTTGCTGCATTTGTCATTCCTGGCCCTACGTGACTTAAAACAACAGACGTTTCTTTCTTCACACGTGCATAACCGTCAGCAGCATGAGAAGCAATTTGTTCATGACGAACATTGATAAAACGAATTGAACTCTTTTCTAGTTCTGTTAAAACGGCAATATTTGTATGTCCACAAAGACCAAAAATATGTTCTACACCACGATCTTCAAGGTATTTAACCAACAATTGTGAAACTAACTTTTTCATTTAGAGTTCCTCCTTGAAATTTAAAATTATTTTTCCATATTTACCTGATACCGCATCTTTATATGCTTGTGCATACTCTTTAAAAGGAAAGATTTTAGAAATAACTGGTTCTGCATTAAAACTTTTTTGAGATAGAAACTCAACACTTTTCTCAAAATCCGTCGGAAAATTATAAATAATAGAGCCATGTATCGTAATTTCCTTGCGAACGATTCGAACAATCGGTAAGTTAGCTTCTGGTGCCATTCCTACTAGAACAAGATCTCCGCCTGGTTTTACGATATCTATTGCTTGAATAACAGCAGATCCTACTCCAGCAGCTTCAATTACAACTTCAAAAGCATTTTCTGAAACATTATTAGGTAGTAAAGATTTCAGTCCTGTAAAGTGATGTTCAGCCTTAGCTAATTTTTCCTCATTAATATCAATTGCTGTAATGTCAGCGCCTAAATAATGCGCCAGAGAAATAGCTAACATTCCTTCTGTACCACAACCAATAATAGCAACAGTCGTTCCTTGTGTAATATTTACTTTCTCAAGTGCATGAACGATTACGGAGAAGGGTTCAATGAGTACGGCTTGTTCATCCGTTAGATGATCTGGAACCGGCATAACAAACTTTGAAGAAATGACGAATTCTTCCGCAAAACCACCGTCCATATTTACACCTAAAGATCCCTTATTTATACAAATGTTTTTTTGACCTTTTAAGCAATAATCACATTCATCACAGAAGGTATTCGGTCCAACAACCACTCTTGTACCGATTTCATAGCTTCCCTTTTCTCCTGATTCAATGATAGTCCCAACCAGTTCATGTCCAGGGCAAACTGGGTATGTAGCATGAGGGATTTTCCCTTTATAAACACCAACATCTGACCCACAAATTCCAGCGTGAATCAATTTAATTTTCACTTCATCCTCTTTAAGAGTAGAAGCTGTTGGATATTCTCTTAATTCAAGCTCACTTGGATTTTTCAAATATAACCCTAACATTTTTATTCACCTCAGCCTTCTGTAACATGATCTCATTCACTGTCTGAATGCGAACGAGATCACGTATCTAAATTATTCTGGCAATCTAAGCACAATCATTTTCGTTTCAGTCATATCTTCGATCGCATAACGTGGACCCTCACGGCCGATACCGCTATTCTTCACGCCGCCATATGGCCAATGATCTAAACGGAAATTAGATGAGCCATTAATAACAACTCCGCCTACTTCAAGCGCATGAGCAACTTGATAAGCAACATCCATTTTATTTGTGAAAATTCCAGCTTGAAGTCCGAATGATGAATCATTGGTTTGTTCGATCGCTTCTTCAATAGTGTCATAAGGAATGAGGCCGACTATCGGTCCAAAAACCTCTTGGCACACAACATTACTTGTCTTGGAAGGATTTAGTAATAATGTTGGTTCAACTGATGCACCGTTTCTCTTTCCACCTGTTAGTAATGTTGCTCCTTCTTTAATCGCTTCCTCAATCCACTGTTCGATTCGAAGAGCCGAGTTTTCATGAACTAACGTACCTACATCTGTGTCTGGAAGTAAAGGATCTCCCACTTTAAGCTTTTGAATTTCTGCTTTCAGACGTTCCGCAAATTCATCTACAACTGCTCTATGCACATACACTCTTTGAACAGAAATACAACTTTGCCCTGAGTTACTAAAGCCCGTTTTCGCGCAAATATCAGCAGCTCTTGCTAAATCAGCATCTTCATGGACAATCGTCGATGCATTTCCTCCAAGCTCAAGTAACACTTTTTTCATTCCCGCAATTTCACAAATGTTCTTACTAGCAATCGTTCCACCAGTGAAAGAAATAATATTTACACGATCATCTTTAACAATTTGTTGACCTGCTTCAACACCACCGAGTACCATATTTACAGCTGTTTCAGGTAATCCAGCTTCTAGTAATAATTTAAGAAACTCTGTTGCAATCAATGCTGTTTGAGGTGCTGGCTTTAATATAGTACTGTTACCTGCTGCAAAAGAAGGACCCACCTTGTGACAAACCAGATTTAAAGGCGCATTAAATGGTGTAATAGCTGCTACAACACCTACTGGTACACGAAATGTACTAGCAATTGCTTTTGCTCCTCTTTCTGAAGCATCTCCTGGCAATGTTTCACCAGTTAAACGCTTTGCTTCTTCTCCTGAAAGCTCTAACGTTTCAATCGAACGGGCAACTTCGTCTAATGTATTTTTCAAAGGTTTTCCTAACTCAAGAGAAATTAGTTTAGCGAACCTTTCTTTTTCTCGTTCCATAAGAGCCGCCGCTTTTTTTAATATTTTTGCACGGTCGTAAGAAGAGATTTTTGCAATTTCTTTTTTAGCTGCGTAAGTTGAGGCTAATGCATCTTCAACATCTGCTTTTGTTGCAAGAAATTGTTTTCCAATTACTTCTCCAGAATAAGGACTTTTCATTTCAATAACTTCACGATCAGAAGAGATCCACTCTCCATTAATGAAAGATTTAGCTTCCATAATAGTCATTACTTATCACCCGCTTATTAAATTTGTTTTTATTAGATCGATCTAATAGTCATTTAAAAAAATTTGCAACTATGTTACACTTAGATCGATCTAAAACTAATATTATATCTGCAAACGTTACCACAATCTTACGATAAATATTGAAGTTTAGCAATACTTTTTTCGAAATAACATTCTAAAATTTCTCGTTTTCAGATCGCAAATTAAGCTAATAGCAAAACCTGTTAAGTCGCTCTTAGCTTACACATTCTTATATTAGATTCAATACATGAAAAAAGCTTAATTTACAAATTAATTATCTCTTGAAGAAAGGATCCAATTTAAATGCTAGTATTTATTTATTCTTCACTCGCTATATTGTATATTATTTCAAGATTTGTTCATGAGCCGTTTTTGCAATTTTCAATCGGCCTCATAGCAGCCCTTTCGCTAGTCATTTCCTTTTTATTTTCTAAGGGGCTATATCGTAATTCTGGTCTTATTTTTCTTAGTATTGGATTGCTATTATTTTCACACAATGATTTACCATGGTACCAACTATTCTTTTATTTCGAAACGATGCTTGGGGTGCTTTCCTTATTTTTAGTCTTACCTTTCATTAACTCTCTTATTCGCGTCGGGAAGTATGATAAAAATCTAAGCTTGTTTCTTGAACAGGGAGTGACGAAACTAAATAAATTATACAAACGAAGCTTTTTAGTAACTCATCTTCTTGGATTATTTTTAAACATTGCTACGATCCCTTTATTAGCCAAATCATTAAAGACAACATTACACCAACTTCCTACTAAAACAAGCAATAAATATTATTCACAAAATCTCTTGCGTGCATATGCTTTGTGTCTAACTTGGAGTCCGATGGAAGTAATGGTTAGTACTTCACTTGATATTACTAATACTACTTATTTACAAATTTTCCCGATTGTTATCTCAATTGTTTTCATTGCGATTGTAACCGATTGGATTCTTTCTTCTTACAAATTTAAAGAAGAGTTAACTATTATTTCTTCTAGTCAAACTATTTCAACTTTAAGAATCAAGAAGAAGATCTATGAAATGCTTGTATTACTTGTTATTCTTATAGTATTCGTTTCTATTCTTCAATCAACACTTAACAAAGGGTATTTATTTTCAATCATCTTGCTTATTATTCCTATTTCAATAGGATGGTCTTTTATTATTGGTAAAGTAAAGCGATATTTTCAGATCACAATTCCCCATTGGAAAGAACGTACAAATGGACTATCAAATTACTTTTTTATGTTTCTAAGTGCAAGTTTATTTGTTGATATGCTTTCTTTATCGGGGCATCTAATGTTTCTACAATCCACTTTTGTACATCTGGCTGACAAAACCTTTTCACTTTATCTAGTGATTGCTGCTTTTTTTCTAGTTACATCTTTAATAGGTTTTCATCCGTTAGTTTCAATTACGCTAATTGCAGAACTGTTAAGTCCTATTGTATTTGGAGTGTCTAATATAGCACTTACGATTGTATTGATTGCTTGTAGCTTATCTACTGTGATGTACAGTCCATACAATTTATCCGTCTCAATTTTAGCGGAACAAATTAAAGTGAATCCCTATAAATTAGGGTTGTGGAATTTACCTTATGCTCTTTTCTACATTTTATTGAGCATAAGTATCGCTTATTTTATCAGCTTATTTTTTTAAAATTCGAAATGTTTTTTTTACATGTTAACAAATCTATATTATACTGTAAATAATGTTACTAACTAAATTGAAAGAGAGCTCAAAATGACTAACAAAAATGTATCTCCGAGGGAAAAGAGTATTGTGTTTATTGGTTTTATGGGCGTTGGGAAAACGACAATTGGAAAGCTTGTCGCACAAAAGCTTTATCGTACTTTTATAGATATAGATCATGAAATTGAAAAAGAGTACAATATGCCCATTCCTGAAATATTTAATACGATAGGTGAGGAAGCTTTTCGTAAAAAAGAAAAAAGTATGATTACAACTTTTTGCAATCAAAAGTTGAAAGTTATATCACTTGGGGGCGGTGCTTTTTTACAAGAGGAAATTCGTGATCTTTGCATAGCCAACTGTATTGTTTTTGCTTTAGATATTTCTTGGGATAGTTGGAAAGAACGGTTAAACATTATTATTGATAACCGTCCTGTATTACAAGGACGCTCTATAGAGGAAATAGAAGAGCTATTCTATAAAAGAAAAGAAATTTATTCAACACATAATTCTAAATTATCAACAGATAATTTAGATGTTGAGGAAATTGCAGAGTATATCACCGATTCTTTAAAATTAGCATGGGAACTTTATGATAACTAATTTAAATAATCAAAAAAGCTGAACCAAATGGTTCAGCTTTTTTTGAGTAAGTGAAGAAAACAACTAAAACAAAAAATAATTTTATATTTTCATTAGTCTTCGAGTTTGTAAAATGAAGACCAACTTTCCCACAAAATTATTATGTACTTTGACGAACGACTAATTCAGGTTGTAAAATTATACGCTTTTGTTCACGGTCACGGTCTACAATGCGATCATGTAATAGCTTAGCAGCTTCTGTACCAATTAACTTGGGGAAAGAAGCAATAGTCGTTAGCGGTGGACTATATATAACCGTTTCTTGTACATTATCGAAGCCGACAACTGCCATATCTTTTCCAGGTAGTAAACCTGCTTCTTTCAGTCCTTGCATAACACCTCTAGCTACTAAATCATTAAAACAAAAAGCTGCTGTTGGTGGCTTGGCTAAAAGAAGGGCTTTGTTAACAGCGCTAATTCCTCCTTCTCTTGTAACCGTATTTTCAATTATTAAAGACTCATCAATTTCTATTCCTGCTTCTTCAAGTGCCGAGTAATACCCTTGTTTACGTTCCTTCCATGCCGAGGATTCAGATGCCCCTCCTAGAAACGCAATACGACGGTGACCCTTCTCAACTAAGTGTTCGATCGCAAACTTAGAACCTAAACTATAATCAACTCCAACATAGTCACACTGTAACTCTTTTATTTCTCTAACAGCTAGAACAAGAGGAATATTTAAATGACTTATCCGTTCAATAGTCTCTTTTGAACTGTCAGATACTGGACATAATATGACTCCACCGACTCGATGTTCAAGCATCGTTGAGAGCAGTTTTTCTTGCTTTTTATCTGAATCAAACGTCGTTCCTAAAAAGACGGTATAGCCATTTTCTTCAAGAGCATTATGGACACCCACAAGTAGCTCGGAATAGAATGGGTTTCCAATATCAGTAATAATTAAACCTACTGTTGTAGATTGTTGAGATCGTAAATTAGCCGCTACTCGATCATAAACATATCCCAATTCACGAATTGATTTCAATACCTTTTCTCGTGTTCCTTGAGAGATATTTGGACTATTCCTAACAATTAATGAAGCGGTCGCACGAGATACCCCTGCATGGTTCGCCACATCTTGTAATGTAATACGGGAGCCTTTTTTACGTGTCATATACAAATCATCCACCAGTTAAAGGATTTTTTTATTAATACTTACTAGTCATTATAGTACATTTTCACTACTTTATAAACTTTAAATCCATTATCTAAGAATGCTAATTAGATAAAGTGATAGTTGTGGTACGAAAATAATGATGATCAGAGTCGTAAGCATCGCTATAAAAAATGGTAAGACTGCTCTTGAGATTGATTCAATGGAAAGTCCTGAAATACCAGAACCTACAAATAAATTTACCCCTAAAGGAGGAGTAATGAAACCTATAGCTAAGTTAACAACCATAATAATCCCAAAATGAATCGGATCAATTCCGATATTCACTGCAATTGGCAAAAGAATAGGTGTTAAGATAATGATAGCTGCTAATGTATCCATAAAACAGCCAACAAGTAAAAGCAATACCGTAATTAGCAAAATAATGATAATTGGATTTTCAGAAATTGATAACAAAACTTCTGTAACCTGTTGAGGAATTTGTTCGATCGTAAGTAACCGTCCAAATGCTGTCGCTGTACCAATAATGATTAGTACCGTTGCTGTTGTTAAGGATGAATCCGCAAGAATCTTTGGTAATTCTTTTATATCCAACTCACGATATAACAGTAATGATGCCACTAACCCGTAAACTACTGCAATAACAGCAGCTTCGGTAGGTGTGAATATACCGCCATAAATTCCGCCTAGAATAATAACTGGAACTAATAAGGCCCATTTAGCGTCCCAAACCGATTTGAAAAAATCTCCTAAAGAACTTTTCTCCTCTGTACCTCGATAACCTTTTTTACGTGAATAAATATAAGCCCAAACGATTAAACCTAACGCTACTAGTAAACCAGGTATTACTCCTGCGATGAATAAATTACCAATTGATACACTTCCAACTACACCATAAATAACCATAGGAATACTAGGAGGAATAATAACACCTAGTGAACCTGCAGCGCAAACGACCGCTGTTGCAAACTTCTTATCGTAGCCTTGTTTTACCATTGCTGGAATCATCATTCCACCAATTGCAGCTACCGTTGCTGGTCCTGAACCGGAAATGGCTGCAAAAAACATACATGTAATAATTGTCGCTATTGCAAACCCACCTGTTTTATTTCCAACAATCGTGTTTGCTACTTTGAAAAGACGCTCAGTCAAACCACCTTTGGCCATAATTTCACCTGCTAAAATGAAGAAGGGAACGGCCATTAAAGGAAAGGAATCAATTGATGTGATTAAACCTTGTGCAAGAAAATCCACCGGAATTTTTCCGCTGTATACAATTGTAATTAATGTAGCTACCCCTAATGAGATACCAATAGGTACACTTAACAATAGTAATAGAGCAAAACTTACAAATAAAACAGTTGCTGTCATGATGCTACCTCCTACTCTTTCATTCCTTTATCAATTACACCTCTTGATTTTCTAAAAGACGTTCTTTCTCCGTCTTAATCTCAACGTGATCATCTCCAATTAAAGTACGAATCAATTGAATAAGTTGTTGGATTAAACGGAATGCAGTTAATCCCATTCCAACAGGTGTGGCTAAATAGACTAGTCCCATTGGAAGCTGAAGAGCTGGCGATGTCTGTCCAAAAGCAAGCAACTTACTTGCAATGCCGTAACCATAAATGATCACAAATACAGCAAATGCTAAGAAAATTAGATTGGCAACTATATTTAAAACAACTTTCCATTTATCTTTCAATAAAATTAGAACAATATCGACTTTAATATGACGTTGCTTCCTCACTCCGTAACTAATTCCTAGGTACACTAGCCAAATAAAACAATACCGTGCTAATTCCTCTGACCAAGCAAGAGATGAACCCAATACATACCTCATAAATACTTGCATGAAAATAGCCGTAACCATAATTACTGAAAAAACGACTAAAAATACTTCCTCAATATGTTTATCAAGCCATTTCAAAACTCTCATTTCTATTCCTCACTTCCATTGTAATATCTATTAATTGCAAAGAAAAACAAAACTATATACCTCAAGTGTTAGCCATATTTCGAGCATGAGATGTGTCTTACACCTTCTATGACTAGATTCCCAAAGTGGGCACTTTAAGTGGAGTCTATGCATAATCCCCTTAGCTACTACCAATCAATATTAAGATATAGACTTTTGTTTATCCTCAATGACTGTTTAGTATGTATCTTTTACCTGTACCTTTCTTTTATCTGTTCACTAGTCTTAAAGAGCTTGTTCAAAAAGGGAAAACCGCCCTTTTGAACCTTTAATATCCTCTCTCCTAATGCGGCGTTGCAATGGCTTCACTCACTGCGCGTCTATCCGAGAAAACCACTCGGATCGACTTAAAACATTGCAGTGGCTTCGCTCATTGCTTCGAGCTTGTTCAAAAAGGAAAAACCGCCCTTTTGAACAAGCTCTTAAAGATTTCAAAGGAAAATAAATTACAAGGAGAGTTTCCTCTCCTTGTGACCTTAACGATTTTACTTTACAGCGTCTAATAATTCGTTTACAAGGTCTTCACCAATACTAGCAGCATACTTTTCATAAACTGGTTGAACTTTCTCAAAGATCTTTTTTTGTTCATCTTGTGATAATTCAGTAATAGTCATACCATTTTCTTCTAAGAAATCATAAGCTTCTAGCTCTTCTTGTTGATTTAGCTCACGTTGATAATCTCTTGCCTCATCTGCAGCTTTAGTCATAATTGCTTGCTCTTCTTCAGTAAGAGTATCCCAGAACCCTTTGCTAATCAAAAACAAACTAGCGTTATAGATATGTCCTGTTTTAGTCAAATACTCTTGAACTTCATAAAAGTTAGAAGTAGTCACATTCCCAACAGGGTTCTCTTGTCCATCCACAACACCTTGCTGTAAGCCAGCAAATAGTTCAGTAAAAGCCATAGGCGTTGGATTAGCTCCTAATTCGCGCCACATATCTATATGAAGATCATTTTCTAACGTTCGAATTTTCAGACCTTTTATATCTTCCAATAAAGTGATTTCCCGAACATCATTCGTCATATGTCTAAATCCGTTTTCCCAATAATTTAAACCGATAATTCCTTGTTCAGGTAGGTCATTTAGTAAATCCACACCGATAGGACCATCTAATACTTCATAAGCAACATCTACGTCTGTAAATAAAAATGGTAGATCAAACATTGCAAATCGTGGTGCAAACTGAGCTACAGGTCCGGTTGAAACCGTTGTGCCTTCAATTGTTCCTAGTTGAAGTCCTTCAAGAACCTCGCGATCTCCACCTAACGCACCATTAGGATGAACTTCTACTTTAATTGAGCCATTTGTCTCTCTCTCAACAATTTCTTGAAACTTGTATAAGCCCTGTGTTAGTGATCTTTCTTCTGGTGTAACAACCGCTAACTTCATAAGTTTCGTCTCTCCTGAAGCTGTTTCACCATTTTCTCCCGAAGTCTCTTCACTTTGGCCGCCACATGCAACAAGAGCTAACATACTCGCCACAGATAATGCAGTCAATAATTTCTTCAAACTAAACACCCCTTTTATAAAATAATCAATTCATTACAATTAGCTAGCGCTTACAACGCATATCTAAAAATATTAGACCGGCATTAGATCGATCTAAAACTTTAGTTTAATTCTACTCAAAAAAAGTTAAAATAGCAATATGTTCTTTTATCAGATTGCCTATTATTAAGTTTTTATTGCAAACTACAATCTATTAGTCTATTTCGACCAATATCATTTTCGGTAGCTTATGTGAGAAACTCGACTACTTTATTAAGAGCTTCATTGCAATCTAGACCGATCGTGCGAACCGTAATCCGATCATTGTTTTTTAACTGAAGAGTAATTAAGCCCAAAAAGCTTTTAAGGTTCACTTCTATTACATTTCCATTCACAACTTTCTTCAAATAAATCTCTGCACGAAAAGGTTGAACTAATTCACTTAATTCTGTAATAGTTTGTTCTTCGGAAATATGAATAATAATTTGCTTAGAAGCCGTTTCATTCATTTGTTTTTCCTCCTAGTGATTTAGTAAAAGTATTATCATCATCTCTATAACCGTAACTATAATCTACTGCATATAAAAAAGTAAATCACTTTTTAGGCAAGATCATCAAAAGAGACGAAACTCTAGTCAGTCTCGTCCAATATCACTTTATATTATTTAGGTTTATTAGTTAATTCTCTTCCTTCAGCTCCTACCGATGTACCAGTATTCGTATTATCATTCTGATTTTCCATTCCTTTTTGGGGTCCGTTTGCCCCTTTTAGATATCTTGATTTATGTTTTTGTTGGATTTGGTTAAATTCATCGAACTCTTGATTAATCATAAGTTATTTAGCCTCCAATTTAAAGAATTGTGTTTTAGTATGCATCATCCGGATGTAAGTTGTTTTTCATTAATTCTTGCACCTCTGCAATTTGTTCCGCACTAGCTTGGCTCATTTTATACCAGCCTTTTTCACTCATTACTCCATATAATTTATATTGGTTATCACTTGCATTATCGAAACACTGATGATAAATTTCACGAAGTTCTTGATGACTCGATTCTAAGAGTGTTTGACTTAAACTTTGGCATCTGCCTTTCTCTAATTGCAAGCATAGTTGTAACATCTCCCTATCGGTCAAACCTCTTCCTTCTATATTATTTGGCATCATTTATCCCTCCTTGTTTTATTATTGAATGATTCCAGACCGATTAAAATATTGCGCAAGATCTGCCGTTTTTAGTTGATGTTTTTCTGCAAGTTGTTCTAATAATTTTCGTAGATCTTGATCCTCACATTGAGAAGCACACCAATTCATTGTTTTAGCTGTAATTTCCTCTGCTCTAATCTCATCTTCAATAAATGACAACTCTTTTGTTGTAAGTCGACTCACTTTTTACACCTCCTAGATCTTTCTATTTCTCTGATAGTATTGATTACATTTCCAGTTATTATCCGACCAGGCATTTGGAAAAAAACTGTTTTCATTTTTCATAATAAGACCCCATATGGTATCCTTATTTTAGATCTTACTTCTTTCCTTCATTCTATAATGGTTTTCATTTCTTCAACGAAAGGAATCTTCTATGTTAGATAAACTCAAACAACACTTTGGTTATCATTTAGTTCTGTGGAACGATGAATTAGCTCACGATGAGTATGACTGGTTTAGAACACCAGATAACCTCACTGTTGGCTTTCCTATAGATCAATTAAGCAGTAACGAACGTTCCTTATTATCAATATTTCTAACTCCCATAACGATCACAAAAAAATATCAACCGAAATCAAAAGAAGAAAAACTTTGGTCTTCAATCTTATTTGATTCAGATAATACGATGATTCCAAGTGAAAAGGTTAACTCATCTTATCGCTTAATTCATATTACTATTAAGGGTGAATCACCAGAACTTACTACGTTATCTGAAGCTATAGCTAGTTTATTTACGACAAAAACAGTCATTCTCTGGGAATCGGAGAGACAGGGTGTCCTTATAGACTTACAACCAGAGATAACAGCTTCATTTGAGAATTTATATGAATCCATCGCAGATACGATTACGAGTGATTTTTACATTGATCTATTGTTATACATAGGGTTAAAGAATTCTACGTTAAAAGAAGCAAGAAGGCTTTACCTTTGGGAGAAAATGTGTTTTTCTAAAGTCAGTCAGTCGCTTCGAAAGAACGTTTATAACGGTGAAGCTGTAGTCCCTCACCTTCTATTGCATGAAACAAGTCCTTCAACCTTACAAACAATTTCTGAGCAATTATTATACAGTGTAAACAACGATAAAGATCTTATTAAAAGTATACAAATGTATTTAGATTGCAACATGAATATATCTTTAGCCGCTAAAAAACTTTACCTTCACCGTAACACTATGCAATACCGAGTTGATAAATTCATTGAAAAAACAGGGGTAGATATTAGGCATTTTAGTTATGCTGTATCTATTTATCTTGCCCTGCTCATAAACGGTTCTAGTAAATAATGCATTGTGCACAAAGACAATGCATTATTTTTTATGCACTATTACAATATGAGAAAACGCTTTCTTGCTGTAGACTAACCTTATATTAAGAAATGAAAAGGGGCGAGTTGATATGGGAGAAATTCGTTTAGAAAATGTATATAAAATTTATGATGGTGATGTTACTGCAGTTACTGATTTCAACTTAAAAATTGAAGATAAAGAATTCATCGTCTTTGTTGGTCCTTCTGGTTGTGGTAAGTCAACGACCTTACGGATGATTGCAGGTCTTGAAGAGATATCCAAAGGAGATCTATACATTGGTGATCGCCGAGTCAATGATGTCGCTCCAAAAGACCGTGATATTGCAATGGTTTTCCAAAACTACGCACTTTATCCACATATGAATGTATATGACAACATGGCTTTTGGTCTTAAGTTACGTAAGTTTAAAAAAGATGAAATTGATAGACGCGTAAAAGAAGCTGCAAATATCCTTGGCTTAACTGAAATGCTAGATCGTAAGCCAAAAGCGATGTCTGGTGGACAGCGCCAACGTGTTGCACTAGGACGAGCGATTGTTCGTGATCCACAAGTATTCTTAATGGATGAGCCATTATCTAACCTAGACGCCAAGCTACGTGTTCAAATGCGTGCTGAAATCGGAAAATTACATCAACGTCTTCAAACAACTACGATTTATGTAACTCATGATCAAACAGAAGCAATGACGATGGCTACTCGTATCGTTATTATGAAAGACGGTTTCATACAACAAGTAGGAACTCCTAAGGATGTATACGACAATCCTGATAACGTTTTTGTTGGTGGTTTTATCGGATCACCTGCGATGAACTTTTTAACTGGTACGTTAGAAAATGGTGTCTTTACAATGGGAAATGTTAAAATAAAGGTTCCTGAAGGAAAAATGAAACTTCTAAAAGAAAAAGGCTACGTAGGGAAAGAGGTAATACTCGGTATTCGTCCTGAGGACATCCATGATGAGTTCCTTTTCCTAGAAGCTTCTCCAGAAACACAAATTGACGCAACCATTGAGGTAGCAGAATTATTAGGAGCAGAATCTTATCTATACTCTAAAGTTGCAGGCCAAGATTTCATCGCTCGAGTTGATGCTCGTTCAGATGTTAAAAATGGAGAAAAGGTTAAATTAGCTTTTGATATGAATAAAGTTCATTTTTTTGATACTGAAACGGAACTTAGAATTCACTAATTGAATGAAAAGCACCTCAAGCCTAATTGCTTGAGGTGCTTTTCATAATGAAGTGATGACATGTTACTTGATATAATGGTGTAATTATTACTCCTATGACATCGCCTTAGCTATGATTATTTTATTACAAAATCTAAGCCTTTTGAGCCATTTTGGCTTTCGCTTCCTGACGACGACGATGTAAGATCGGTTCAGTGTACCCATTTGGTTGTTTGCAACCTTCAAATACCAATTCGGATGCAGCTTGGAAAGCAACTGAATTAGTATAATCTCGAGACATTGGACGATACTCAGGATCACCTGCATTCTGCTCATCTACTACTTTAGCCATTCGCTTTAATGTCTCATTAACCTGTTCTTTCGTACAGATACCATGACGAAGCCAATTTGCTATATGCTGACTTGAAATTCGTAAAGTTGCACGGTCTTCCATCAAACCAACATTGTTGATATCTGGTACTTTAGAGCACCCAACTCCTTGCTCCACCCAGCGCACAACATATCCAAGAATACCTTGTGCATTGTTATCAAGCTCTTGCTGAATCTCTTCAGAGCTCCAGTTTTTGTTTTTAGCCAAAGGGATTGTTAGTATATCGTCTAATAATTCAACAGACTGTTTAGCTAAATCATCTTGAACTTGCCAAACATCGGTTTGATGATAATGAAGAGCATGTAAGGTTGCTGCAGTTGGCGAAGGAACCCATGCGGTATTTGCTCCCGCTTGTAGTTGACTTCCTTTTTGCTTTAACATTTCATCCATCAAGTCTGGCATTGCCCACATGCCCTTACCAATTTGAGCACGTCCTTGTAACCCACTAGCTAGACCGACATTCACGTTGGACTTCTCGTAAGCGACTAACCAGTTCGTTGATTTCATTTCACCTTTACGAATAACTGGGCCCACTTCCATCGATGTATGAATTTCGTCACCTGTCCGGTCCAAAAATCCAGTATTAATAAACACTACCCTGTTTTTCACTTCACGAATACAAGCTTTTAAGTTTATTGTTGTTCTGCGCTCCTCATCCATTACCCCAATTTTAAGCGTATTTCTCGTTAAACCGAGCATGTCTTCCACTCGATTGAAAAGAAGATTCGCAAAAGCCACTTCCTTTGAACCATGCATCTTTGGCTTAACAATATAGATAGAGCCTTTTGTTGAATTATTTTGTCCTTTTCTTATAAGGTCTTGCATAGCAAGAAGGCTCGTAACAACGCTATCCAAAATCCCTTCAGGAACTTCCTGACCTAATTCATCTAATACAGCATTGGTCGTCATTAGATGTCCGACATTGCGGACAAACATAAGCGAACGTCCTGATAGTGTTATTTCTTCTCCCATAAGTGAAGTATACGTTCGGTCAAGATTTAATGATCTTGTCAGGGATTTATTCCCTTTTTTAAGTGTCGCAGAAAGCGTTCCATCCATTAAACCTAACCAGTTCCGATAAACTAACACTTTATCTGCTGCATCAACAGCAGCAACAGAGTCTTCACAGTCCATAATCGTCGTTAACGCCGACTCCATCAATATATCTTTTACACCAGCAGCATCGGTTTTACCAATTGAATGATGATGATCAATCTGAATTTCAAAATGGAGACCATTGTTTTTCAATAATATAGCTGAAGGATCTTCAGGTTGACCTTGATAACCAAGAAGTTTTTCAGGTGTCTTGAGCTCTGTAATTTCTCCATTACTTAGAGTAATAATTAACTTTCCATTTATAATTGCGTATTGTACTGCGTCCGCGTGAGATTGAACAGCTAATGGTGCGGCTTGATCTAAAAAGTCTTTTGCAAAAGCAATAACTTTTTCCCCACGAAGCGGATTATACGCTTTTTGACGTTCAGCTCCGTGTTCTTCGCTTATCGCATCTGTTCCATAAAGAGCATCATATAAGCTTCCCCAGCGAGCATTAGCAGCATTGATTGCATACCGTGCATTATTCACTGGTACAACTAATTGGGGTCCTGCTTGCACCGTAATCTCACTATCTACTCCCTTAGTAGTAATTTGAAAATCTTCAACTTCTGGTTCTAAATAACCAATCTCTTTTAGGAAAGCTTTGTACGTAGGAAAATCAAATGTCTCTTGATTAGCTCTATGCCAAGCATCTATTTTCTGTTGAAGGTCATCTCTTTCTTCCAATAATATTTTATTCTGAGGTGAGAGGTCATTAATTAACGTTTCTAGATCTGCCCAAAATGAAGGGCTAGTAACACCACTTTTGGGAAGCGCTTCCTCATTAATGAACTGAAATAATGCTGAAGCCACTTGAAGATTTCCAACTTTCACGTACTCTGACATTTGATTTCCCCCTTTAGATAATAATCTTAAATAAACAACAAGTTGTTGCCTATTAAGAAACTGTGTTTCCTTATTTAAATAAAGAGTAACATGAAGACCTTCTCATTTCAATAATTTTCTTAACTTTCTTTTAATTTGTTTCTTGTGTCAACTGCTTTCATTACAAAGACCATACTCAAACGAAAAAACAAGCTAATATATAATCTAGCCTGTTTAAAAATAGCCAAGCCGGCGAGATATTTTACTCCCTACTCCAATAATAACTGAACTCAAACTCTCAATTCGTTCATTCGTCAACCTGGTTGAAGGTCCAGAAATACTAACTGCAGCCGCAATCTTCCCTCTATTATCAAAAATCGGTGTAGCCATGCAGGTAATACCAGTCTCATTCTCTTCCCTTTCTACTCCATAACCTTGTTGTTTGATTTTATGTAATTCTAATAAGAACTGTTCTTTATCTGTTATCGTATTTTCTGTATGCCTTGGTAATCCATATTTATCAATGATGGCTAATACTTCATACTCTGGCAAATGAGAGAGTATAACTTTACCAACACTGGTACAATGCATCGGAGCCCTTCTTCCCACTTTAGAATGAGTTCGTAAAGTCTCACTTCCTTCTAGCTTTTCAATATAAATCACTTCCCCTTGGTCATAAACAACCAGATGGATGACTTCATTCGTTAGCGTTTCTAGTTCTTCTAAATAAGGTTTCGCTTCCGCACGCAGATCGATTGATTCAAGCAAAATGGAACTAAGCTCTAAATATTTATACCCGAGACGGTACTTTTTCGTTACCTGGTCCTGTTCAATATATCCGTGGCTTACAAGCGTACTTAATAATTTGAAAATAGAACTTTTATTTAACTCTAGATGTGAAGCTAGTTCAGTCACTCCACGCCCTTCTTTATTCTGACTAACTAACTGAATAAGCTGTAACGCCCTGTCTACTGATTTAACCATATAAATCCCCCAATAAAGATTTGACATCTTCCTACTCTCATCATAACACCCGTTAACAAGTACCACGGAAGAGAGTCTTACATTATTTATAATGGCAGAAAGATAGCTATCCCATTTGTGCTTTTACTATATATCATAGCCTTATAATTTATCAACTTGATCAGATTACAGATCATTCATGAATTGATTTCTTACTGTTTGCCTTTTTCCTGCTGTGAAACGGACAGAGGATCCGTTATTTCCTTGAAATCTTCCACTTTCATTATGTTATAGGACACAGGATCCGCTATTCATTAAAAATCATCATAAATTAAGTGTCAGTATAGAGAATAACGAATCCTGAGTCCGCTAACCTTCTAGAAATAACATTTTAATTTAAATAACAGAACGAGAGTCCGCTTACACAAAATACTCTTCGCTTCTACTAGATTTCTAGCATAACATCCACTAATAAAGCTATTAAAAATTAAACATCGTAGCTAACCAGACCAATTATCGTCATTTTTACAAATTCACATGTCCCTTTTAGTGCTATTAGTCATTAAGTGATAAAAAGCTTTGATATAAAGGGGGAAAGAAAGAGACCAAATCTTGTAAGATTTGGTCTTAAAATAAATACTGTTATATAGTTTTTGCTTCCTAGTGCGAACCCGTTAACCACATAGTTATGTCCTAGGATATTCTCGATATCGTTAATATACGTTTTAAACTACCTCATAGAAAAAGATATCGTTAAATCAAACCCACCACATATCCGAAGGTTTTTCTTCTATTAAGATTGAATTCAAGTTTTTAACCGCTCTAGCAAACCCTTCTTCAATCGACATGATTGGATCTTCGTGTTCAATACTTACCACATAATCATAACCAAACGTCCGTAATGCACTAATCATATCGGACCACTCTTTGACGCTATGTCCACACCCAACTGAACGGAACGTCCATGCTCTTGTTTGCACTTCCCCATAAGGCTGCATGTCAATCAATCCATACATATTCACGTTGTCTTGATCAATATACGTATCCTTTGCATGAAAATGGTGGATCGCATTGGCTTTTCCTAGAATTTTAATTGCTGCTACAGGATCAATTCCTTGCCACCATAAATGGCTTGGATCAAGATTCGCACCAATAGCATCACATGTTTCTTCCCTTAATTTAAGAAGTGTATAAGGGGTGTGAACTAAGAAACCACCATGAAGCTCTAAGCCAATTTTCACATTATGTTCCTTGGCAAATTGGCCCCATTCCTTCCAGTAAGGTATTAACTTTTCTTCCCATTGCCATTTTAAGATGTCACCGTATTCAGTCGGCCAAGGTGTGACGGGCCAATTCGGATACTTTGCCCCCTCATGATCCCCTGCTGTTCCTGAAAAACAATTCACGACAGGTACATCCATTAAGCTCGCTAATTTTATTGTTTTTACTAACGCTTCATGTGATTGTTCAGCAAACGATTGATCTGGAGAAATTGGGTTACCATGACAACTGAAGGCACTTATTTCTAGTCCTCGAGACGTTACTTTCTCTAAGTACTCCTTACGCTTTTTTTCACTTTCTAGCAGAACATCAATGTCACAATGAGCATTTCCAGGGTAACCCCCTGTTCCAATTTCAACTGCCTTAACACCTGATTGTTTGACATAATCTAGCATCTCATCTAGATTTTTTTCTGAAAATAATACAGTAAACACGCCTAACTTCATATTCAACCTCCTCTATGTTAACTTTATACTCTGACCTGTTTCACTACTTAAGTAAATCGCATCAATAATTTTCGAAACTTGTAAGGCTTCTTCTGGTTTAACGACAAGCTCATCTTTACCTAAACACGATTCAATAAAATTTCTAACCTGATGGAGGCCAGGATTTTCTTCACCTGGAATCCAATTTGCCTGACTGTTCATTAGCATGCCATGTTTTGCTTGATTAAGCTCAAGTGGAAACAAATCAATTCCTCCGGTTAATCCGGAAATACTTACGCTCTCAACATCCTCTTTGATATTTGCTGCCCAAGACGTTTCGAACAACATCGATTCCCCATTTTCAAAGGTGATATAAGCCGTAACGTGATCATCTACTTCAAATGTCTCATGGTTAAATTCGCCCCATTGATTGATTTGATTGGCCATTTTACTTAAGTGGTTATACGTTTTTCCCATCACCTCAACAGGCTTTGGACTTCCAAGTAACCATAACGACAAATCTAAGAAATGACAGCCCCAATCTATAAGACTTCCACCACCTTGAAGGTCTTTGTTTGTGAAAACGCCCCAACCTGGTACTTTTCTTCTTCTTAATGCCTGTGCTCTAGCTACAATTGGTTCGCCAATTTCGTTCTCAACTATCACCTTTTTGGCAGCACGGGAATCTTTCATAAAACGATAATGATAACCGATCGCTAACACTTTACCCGACTGTTCTGCTGCTTCTATCATCGCTTCACACTCTTCTGTGTTCATTGCCATCGGTTTCTCACAGAATACATGAACACCAGCTTTTAAAGCTGTAATTGTCATTTCAGCATGGAATTTATTTGGAGTACAAATGGTTACCGCATCAACCTCATTTAATAGTTCCTCGTATTCCGTGTACACTTTGTTAATGGCAAATTTGTAGGCAACTGCCTTTGCCGTCTCCATATTCACATCACATACTGCTTCAAGAATGACAGAGTCAGTTAATTGGATATAAGCTGGAATATGGCGATCTTGAGCAATTCCTCCAGCACCAATGATTCCCATTCTTATTTTTTCCATATCATTCTCCTTCACTAATACGAACCATACGTTTCGTATCGTTTGATTCAAGAGCAGATAAAACTACTTGTAGAGATTTCATCCCATCTTCTCCCGAAACAGCTGGTTCCACATTTTGAATAATTGCATTTACAAACTGATCGATGACTTGAGTGTTTGTTTGACCACCAGATACATTTGTTTGAATTCCACCAAGCTCATATTTAACAACTTCTCCGCTCTTATATTGAACAACTAGAGAATTTACTGGGTCATCTTCTAAGCGAAGGATCGCATTTTCTCCGTAAATAAGTGTTGAATTATCTTCTTTTGAAACATAAGACCAGCTAGCAGCCAGTGTTCCGATAATACCTGTTTCTGTTTTCAGTACACATACTGCGGTATCATCCACACTAGCATTAACCTTTGCAGTCGTTTCAATAAAAGCACCGACTTCAACAAATTCTTCTCCTAGGATGAATCTTAATAAATCTGTTTTATGAACCCCAAGATCTCCCATTGCCCCGATAAATGCTTCTTCTTTTTTAAAGAACCAACTGTTTTCTCCATCCGCACTCCATCCTTCTGGACCACCATGTCCAAACGCTGTACGGAAGCTGTATATCTTTCCAACTTCTCCATCTTCAATTAATTGTCTCGCTTTTTGATGAGATGGGACGAAACGTTGATTATGAGCGATCATTAGTTTTTTGTCGTTTTCTTGTGCTGCCTTTATCATTTCCTCTGCATCAGAACGTGATGTTGCCATTGGCTTTTCACAAAGAACATGTTTGCCAGCTAGTAAGGCTGCAATTGAAATCGGTGCATGTAAGTAGTTTGGTGTACAAACGCTTACTGCATCAATATTAGGATTAGCGAGTAAATCTTCATAACTAGTATAAGCTGTTGCTTGATATAGTTCTGCAAATTCATTTACGCGTTCTTCCACAATATCGCAAACAGCAACAATTTCTACTTCTTTATTATTAGCATACTCTGGTAAGTGACGATGCTTGGCGATGCTCCCACAACCGATAACAGCTATTTTTAATTTTCGCATACTGAATTCCCCCTAGTTATTAGTACGATTTTAAAAGTGACTTTCTAATTCATAAAATTTTATCCCGCACGATTATTCAAGAGCTTGTTCAAAAAGGGCGGTCTTCCCTTTTTGAACAAGCTCGGAGCAATGAGCGAAGCCACTGCAATGTTTTAAGTCGATCCGAGTGGTTTTCTCGGATAGACGCGCAGTGAGTGAAGCCATTGCAACTCCGCATTAGGAGAGAGGTTCTTAAAGGCTCAAAATAAAAAAACATTTTTGGGATAATCTCTATTTCGCCTTAATCTCCTCAAGTGGCTTAGCATTTCCATAAACAGGGTACGAACGATTGGTAGGCTTTGCCCACTGAACTGCATTTTTGATTACTTGTTGAATTTCTTTATTGTGATACGTTGGGTAGGTCTCATGTCCAGGACGGAAATAAAAAATCTTTCCATTTCCACGTTGATAAGTACAACCACTTCTGAACACTTCTCCACCCTCAAACCAACTCATCAAAATTAGTTGGTCAGGTGCCGGAATATCAAAATGTTCTCCATACATTTCTTCTTTTTCAAGTTCAATGTATTCACCAATTCCTTCAACAATTGGATGACTAGGGTCAATGACCCAAAGACGTTCCTTATCATCTGCCTCACGCCACTTCAAGTCACAACTAGTTCCCATTAACGTTTTAAAAATTTTAGAAAAGTGTCCGGAATGAAGAACAATCAGACCCATTCCTTCTAATACTCTATTCTTTACTTTTTCTACAATGGCACCGTCTACTTCTTCGTGTGCAAGATGCCCCCACCAGATTAAGACATCCGTATTATTCAACACTTCTGCCGTTAGTCCATGTTCAGGCTCATCAAGTGTGGCCGTTTTCACATCGATTTGTTCTGCTTTTAAGAAGCTAGCAATTGCTCCGTGTATTCCCTCTGGATAAATATCTCGTACGACTGGATTCTTTTGCTCATGACGGTTTTCATTCCATACTGTAACGTTTAACATGCTTGTTCCCCCTATAAGTTATATGATTTTCATCTATTTCTGGGATCGTTCTCAGAAGTATGAAATCGTTCCCATAAAAATTGATTAAACAGATTCTCGGCTAATTACATGTATCGGTAATTCGATCACTTGTTGTTCGGTTGAGCTCGCTTGATTAATTAACATGGAAAGCATAACTTCCATTGTTTTTTGTCCCATCTCTTTAGTAGGTTGCTTTATCGTTGTCAATGCTGGTTCTATTAATTCAGCAATCGGCTGATCATCAAAACCAATTACTGCGATGTCTTTAGGAATGTTTAGACCTAGATTTTTAGCTTCCTTAATGATTCCAGCAGCAAATTTCGTCACTACCTGTGAAAATGGCAGTTGGTCGGTCTTCCATTGCTCTGATCTCTCTTAAAACCCTTTTACCGCATTCAATACTATAAGGATCACGAAAAATCCATTTTTCTTTTACCTGAAGATTAAATTCATCGATTGCTTTCCTAAATCCTTTTTCGCTATCCATTCCAAGTTCACTCGCAGTTCCACCACAGTAAGCTATTTTTTGATGCCCTTTTTCAATAAGGTGAAGTGTGCCTAAATAACTCCCCTTAACCTGGTCAAGTCTTACAACCCGGAATGTAGCCTCCGATCTATATTCATTACATAAAACAATAGGATCGCACTCTTTATAGGAAGCAATCGTCTCCCATTCACTTTCAATAGAAGTAAAGATTAAACCGTCTACCAGCTTCGTTTGTAGTAGTTTTAAAAAGCTAAGCTCTTTCTCTTTGTCTTGTTGCGTTTGACAAATTAATAATTGAAAACCCTTTATAAAGTTGAATTCTACAACTATTGGCTTTGTAAAGAAAGCCGGTATTCCTTAGGTGTCTGGCCTTCACGTTTCTTGAATACTTTAATGAAATATTTATCATTCTGATAGCCAACAGTTTCTGCAATTTCATAAATTTTCAAGAATGGATTTCCTAATAATTCTTTAGCTTTTTCCAATCTTATTTTCGTTACATAATCCGTAATAGTCTCTTGATATTCCTGTTTGAATTTCCTTGAGATATACTCTCTACTTAAAAAGAATCGATCTGCTATGTCTTGTAATTTAATATCTTTTTGATAATTATTTCTAATATATTCCTCAATCATTTGAACCGTATTCTTCTTTGTTGAATATTTGCAGTCGTACACCAACTCCATGAGTTCGTAAAACTCTTTTTTCTTTTCTTCTTTAAAAAGTGAAAAAGAAAAACGACCTCCTTGATCCCAATAATGAATCCCTTTATAGATTGAATTCATATAATTGATTTCATATTCCTTTAACCAATGTTCTTTTAATATAGAAAATTGCTCCTCCCATACTTCTAACTGACCCATAGTAAAATAGCCTCGGTCCTCGATGGTGACAAAGATTTCATCTAAAATATGATCAATTTGGTCAATACTACCACTATGAATCGACCATTTAACTTTTTCCGAATAATCAAGAAGATATACTAAATCGTAGTCGCCATCCTCATTAGCTCGATCCGTTAAAGTAAGTAGATTTAATTTAGCAAGTTTGTTATTAGCCAACTCATAAGCAACCATTAGCTGATCTGAGGAATTCCCCGCTACAATCGGACAATAAATTTCAGTTTCTCTTTTAATCTCGAGAAGAACTTCATTGACGATTTTCCTCACATCATGAATCCCCCAAAACAACAAAACAATTTCTTCTTCCTTGCTCATGTTTTGGAATGCCACTCCCGTATTTTCTTTAGAAAGATAATGGTTGCAGGTTTCTATAACCTTCTTGAATGCTTCCTCAGAATTTCCCTTAAATGCCTTATGAATCAACACTGCCATTGGAATAACGGCAACCGTATATTGTTGACAACCGACAACATTCAATTGCAAGGCGACTTGTTCCGGTAGACTAGATTGAGATAAGCTATTTGAAAGTAGATGGTCGAAAACAGCTCGGTTATTTTCCAAATTAGTTAATCTAACACTATTTTGTTTTCCCCACTCGGCAACAGCCCGTGATAACGTTTCGTTTAACTCAGTTGGATTTATTGGCTTTAAAATATAGTCAAAACTCCCATACATAATGGCATTTCTAGTATACTTAAAATCATCATAACCACTTACAACAATGGTTTTAGCTGATGCTTTATTGTCATTTATCCATCTTAGTAGATCTATTCCATCACACCTCGGCATACTCATATCCGTAAAAATAATTTCTGGTTGATGTTCTGAAATCAGCTTCATTGCCTGATTACCATCAGCCGCTTCTAAAATCATTTCGATCCCGAAGGTTTCCCAATCTGCTAACAATAGAAGCCCCTCACGGACATGCTTTTCATCATCAACTATTATGGCCTTCATGTAAAAACCTCCATCTCTATCGGTAACCTGATTGTGATAAGGAAACCTCCTGAATCACGATTTTTTAGTTTAAATGAAAGATCTTCGCAATAATAAAGCTTTAAACGCTCATAGATATTTTTTAATCCTATGCTGTCTCCACCTAAACTCTGGTTTGTTTCTTCATTTAAATGTTGTCTAATTTCTTTAAGTCGTTCTTCTGGTACTCCGCTTCCGTTGTCACTTATAGAGATAAACAAAAATTGATCCTTCTTCTTGCATTTCACAGTCAATTTCCCTATATGATCACGTACATCAAAACCATGCTTAAAGTAATTTTCAATAATAGGTTGCAAGATCATCTTAGGTACTTTGATGTTAAGCGTCTCTTCATCAATTTCTAACTGATACTCTAAATCATCACCAAACCTTTGTTTTTGTAATAACATATAAGCTTTTGTGTAATTGATTTCCTTGTCTAGTGAAACAATATCTTCTTCCATATTCATGCTATATCTCATTATTTGCGAGAGATCGGTAAGCGATGAATAAATTTCTGGCACCTTACTTTTTAAAGCCAATGTTCCTATTGATTGCAATGTATTATATAAGAAATGCGGATTCACTTGCGAATGTAGTACTTTTAGTTGATTCGTTTTATTTTCTAGCTCAAGTTTGTATTCTCTATTAATCAGGTGATTGATCTTTTCAATCATTGTCTTAAATCGATCTCCAAGGATTCCTATTTCATCTTTTCCAAGAGTTTGAAATTGCACTTGCATATTTCCTTTTTCTACTTGCTTAATATTTTGTAATAGGATTCTTATCGGAGATGTGATTTTAAACGAAACGAACAAAGTTGCTAAAATCACAAGTGATAGTCCAATTACGCCAAAGAATATATTAATGATTGCTACACCATATGCACTTTCATATAAAGTCGTATTAGGAATTCTTTTCACTAAAACCCAACTACCCGTAGAATCGGAAATCGTATCATAGACCATAACGCCATCGAAAGTAGCATCCTTCCAAACCACAGTACCATTTGATTCAGAGGAATTTAATAACGTTTCCTTCCAATCAAGTTCCTTATCAACATTAGAAATCAATTCTGAACTATAAATCAAATGTCCTTCTTGAGTAAGAATGTAAAATTCTTCAGTCCCTTCATGATACAGATACTTACTTAATTGATTAATTTTGTCTGGTTTAATCTCTAAAGAAACATAGGCAAGAACATGATTAGCAGGAACATCCTTAAATGCTCGATGGATTGTAAATCGATTTAACTCATTTAAAGGTTCAATATACAGGTTAGCAGCATTTTCCCTTGCCTCTATATAATACTCAATGTCTGTAGGATCGATTAGCTGTGAATAAACAATAGAAGACCGTCTTGAAACCGTCAACATTTCTTCATGTTTCTCAATCGACATAGCCACTTTATTAATACTTTCATCACTATACAAAAGCGATTGTAAAACATTATGAACAACGCCTCTTGAAACATAATCACCTATTTCGTTCATTCTTAAGTAGTTCATGAAATCTGGATTATTATAAAAAGAGAAAGTATAATTGTTTAATTCTTTTAAATAACTCTCAATGTTTACTTTTCCTTGGTATAGTAAGTTGATATTTTCTTGTATCGATTGATCCTTTAATGATTCTTTCGTATATAAATACGTTACAATGATGGAACTACCAAAAGGGATAATCGTTATTAATAATAGTAGGACAATTAGTTTATTTCTTATGCTTGTTCTTAACAACGAAGTTCCTCCCCATCTTCCTGTATACGATTTCGTTCAAGAGGTTATGAAAAGAATCTTTTTGAACGGAACCATACAGTAAAGTATAAGCCCGAAAGCACATCTACGTATAGACATGCTTTCTACTTACTAAAATATGGAGTTATTACTTTAAGTTATCCCATGTTCGTTGAAATTTTTCTAACACTTGATCATACTCAATTTGTCCTGCAATATATTCTTGAATCGCTGCCGCAAAGTCGTCTCTTGCTCCATCCGGCCACATGAACCATGTCCAAGGAATTGTCTTTTCGTCTTTAGAATACGCTAATATTGATTCGCCTAAAGCTCCAAGGCCAGCAGGCTCAATATTGTCAAATGCCGGTATGAACCCAAACTCTTCAGTCATATAACGTTTACCTGTTTCTGAAGATACCATCCAATCAAGAAGTAACTTAGCTTCCTCAAGATGCTCTGACTCTTTACTAATAGCCCAGTTATTCGGAACGCCTACAGGTAGGCTATTCGCACTTGCCTCATCATTAAGAGGAATAGGTAAGAAAGCCATATTCATTTCTGGGTTAATCTGATAGATCATATTTTCAGTCCAGTTACCTTGTTGAAGCATAGCTGTTTCTCCTGAAGCAAATAATGTTACTTGTGTATTATAATCAGTTGTTAATGGATTCGCATTTCCAAAATTAATCTCCGTGTCGATCAATTCTTTAAAATCTTCAAAATGTGGGTTGCCTATAAACGACTCTGTTCCTTCAGTTAAAGATGTTATGAATGCTTCAGGATCATTCTGCTGAGCAAAAGCAATATTTAATAAATGCTGCCCAATTACCCAACCTTCTGCATAACCAGCCGAAAACGCTGTAATTCCGTTTTCTTCTAACTCTTTTGCTACAGCCATTAGCTCAGATAGTGTAGTTGGTGCTTCGGTAATTCCGGCCTGTTCAAATAAATCTTTGTTATAAATAAAGCCATATCCTTCAAGGTTAACTGGCATTCCATATAACTTACCATCCTCATCTGTCATAGGAACTTTTCCAATAGGTAGTAGATGTTCCACCCAAGGTTCTTCTGAAAGATTTGCTAAATGCTCTTTCCAAAGTTCTAATTCATTAAACCCACCGTTGTTAAAAATATCAGGTTTTTCACCAGAAGCGAATTTAGCTTTTAATGCAGATTTATAGTCAGCACCACCACCAACTGTTTCAAGGTTGACTTTGATGTTTGGATGCTCAGCTTCGAATTCTTTAAGCATCTCTTGCAATTGTTCATCAATTTCAACTTTAAATTGGAACATATTAAGTGTTACTGAGTCTGTGTCACTACCGCCTGCACTTGAATCACCTGATGAGCTGCTATCATCATTTGACGAACATCCTGCACTAATTCCAATAACCAACAACATTGTTAAACATAGAAATAATAATCGTTTCATGTAATTAACCTCCCAAAATCTACCAATTTTTGTACTTGCTATATTGATTTTTGCAGCATTAGCTACAAAAAATTAAACCCAACTTATTTGATTGACCCTGAAGCAATCCCTTTAATAATATGTTTCTGTAAGAATAAGAAGAAAATAACTACGGGTATAATCCCTAGCACAAGAGCAGCAAGACCCATATCCCATTGCTTTGTATATTGAGCAAAGAAAGAACTAGTTGCTAATGGAATCGTACGTAACGATGCATCTTGTAACACTAGAAGTGGTAACAAGTAATCATTCCAAATCCATAAAGTGTTCAAGATCACAACGGTTACAGTAATTGGTTTTAAGAGCGGGAATACAATTCTCCAGAACACACCAAATTGTGTACACCCATCAATTCGCGCTGATTCCTCCACTTCAACCGGTACAGTCTTAACAAAACCGTGATAAAGGAACAAGGATAACGGAACACCAAAACCAAAATACATGATGATAATTCCAGGAATACTGTTCATGATTCCAAGCATTCCTCCTAATTTCACTAAAGGTATCATTACCGTTTGAAAAGGAATAACCATTGCTGCAACAAAGAATACAAACAACATTTTACTGAACTTTCCAGGAGTACGAACCATTTTCCACGCTGCCATCGAACTAATGATGACTAGACCAATATTACTTAGGACTGTAATAACAAGCGAGTTCCAAAATGCTCTTGGAAAATCAAGAATTTGCCACACCTTCACATAGTTAGAAAATAACCATTCAGTCGGTAACGCCGCAGCATCTAGTAGTATTTCAGAGAACCCTTTTAAAGAATTCGCGATAACGAAATAAAAAGGAACTAAGAAGATGAGAGCTAAAAGAATCGCAAAGATTTCTAAAATGAATGTCCCTTTCGTGTATTTTTTATTCATTACGCCTCAACCTCCTTCTTCTTAGTAATCATCACTTGTAAAGTTGTAATAATGGCAACAATCACGAAGAAAAGAATCGATTTAGCTGACCCTAAGCCATAATTGTTGTTTGTAAACGCTTCTTGATAAATATTAATGGCTACCGATTGGGTTGAGTTAAATGGTCCTCCACCGGTTAACGACAGGTTCAAATCAAAAATTTTGAAGGCCATTGAGATTGTTAGGAAGAAACAAATCGTAAAGGCTGGTAAAATTAATGGGATAATGATCTTTGTTAATGAAGTAAATGCATTAGCACCATCAATTTTTGCTGCTTCTAGCAATGATGTATCCACACCTTGCAGGGCAGCAATATAAATGACCATCATGTATCCACTGATCTGCCAAGCGAACACAATTACAATTCCCCAAAAGGCTGTTTGTGCATCGCCTAACCAAGCCTGTTGAAAGAAAGAGAGATTTGTAAATTCTCCAATTGCTGCAAATCCCCTTACAAAAATAAACTGCCAGATAAATCCTAGTAATAAACCACCGATAACATTTGGTATAAAAAAGGCAGTCCTTAAAATGTTTCTCGTTTTCAATGCAGAGTTTAATAGTAATGCGAAAGAAAAACCAATAATGTTACTTATAACAACTGCAGCAAACATGAACTTTGTTGTAAAAAGGAAAGAATCAACGAACCTCCCATCATTTGTGAAGATTCGTTTATAATTTTCAAATCCTACCCATTCCGTAGCAGAACTAATTCCATTCCAAGATGTAAAGGAGTAATAAGCACCCATAAAAAAAGGAATAATTTGAATGACGATGAAAAATATAAGTGCTGGTCCAACGAACGCAGCGTAAGATAAAAACTTCTTCATCTTCGTATTACTTTTTGTCTTACTTTTCACATCTGTATCCGCTTTCACACTTTTTGTATCTACAGCTGTATTCACTTTTATCTCACCACCTAATTGTAATCGCTTTCATATGTACATTATAAAGTGAACGGTTACATATTGAATACTAACTAGATTGACTAAAAAGGTGCACTATTTTGACCACAAAAAAAAGCATGAGTATCAAACCCATGCCATCCTACTCTAACCTTCAACCTTCAGGTGCTACCTCTGCGTCAAGCGCTTTTAAAAAGGCTAATATCGATCTATAGCTGCTGCCAAAATCACCCAATGCCCCTTGATTCGCACAATACACATCAACCGCCGATTTAATAGGGTTTATCTTAAAAACGGTCACCACCATGATTGAAGATCCAACACCCTGCTTTTTTAACGAAATTTCTCCACGTTCATTATCTACGTGAGTGACTTGCCAATTAGGATATTTATTGCCTTTTACTATTTTCGTTACATTCTCAATCATCACTTCTCTACTTTTTTTATAATAGCGCGTCTTAAGACCGGGTAAATTCGGTTGTTCACTAGTTTCCTCATGTTTTTTCCATATTCCTGTTATTGCTCGTAATGTTGGCATGGTCTCCTCCTGAAAAAAATTGTTTATTCCCAACGAATTACTTAAAGTTCAATCTATCCCTGACGATGATTTTAGCATAAATCAAGGGTAGGGTAACTGTTCCAAGTCAGGGGTGTTTTCTCGATAATTCGGCAGATGATTAATTCTTCAAAGGATGATAGAAAATCATAAAAGGTTATTTGTTGGAATTATAGCTATATATTCATATTCATCTATTAGTATAATCCCGTCAACATTTCTTATTATATACTAAAAGAATGACAGATAAATAAACATCTTCGCAATCTTTAGATAACCAAAAAACAATCAGCCCCTAAAAGACCAACTGTTTTTTTACTGGCTTGCCATCTAATATTGTTTCACTTAGCTACAAACACTCAAGATAATTTATACACTCTAGCTTCATATGGATTTAAAACAAATTGATTACTTTCTTCCTCTAGATCAACTTCATAATTATTTAAAAGTAATGTTTTAGGCAGTACTATTAAATCTGTTGGTATGATAAAGTTTGCCTTTCGCGCAAATAAGTTCGTTATAATTAAGATCTTCTCATCATTATACGTTCTCGTATAAGCATAGATTTCAGTGTGATCTTTCAAAATCAGTTCATAGCTTCCGTAAATTAACGCAGGTTGTTTTTTTCTAAGCTGAATCAATTTTTTATAATAATGATAGATCGAGTTCGGATCTTGAATCGATTGTTTAACATTAATTTCATTAAAATTAGGATTGATTTTTAACCATGGTGTTCCCGTTGTAAACCCTGCATGATCTAGGTCACTCCATTGCATAGGAGTTCGCGAATTATCCCGTCCATTTTTCCAAATAATCTTCATGATCTTATCATATGGTGTTCCATTTTCAATTTCATTTCGATATAAATTTTTTATGGCAACATCATTGTAATCTTCAATAGATGGGAATTGGACATTTGTCATGCCAATTTCTTGACCTTGATAAATAAATGGCGTTCCTTGCATGAGAAAATACATTGTGGCAAACGCTTTGGCAGATTGCTTACGGTATTCCTTATCATCTCCCCAAGTGGAGACAGAACGTGGTTGGTCATGATTCTCTAGGAATAAAGCGTTCCATCCAATGCCATCAAGCCCCTCCTGCCATCTCGTTAATGTTTGTTTAAGTGCGTCAAGATCTAAACCTCCATCTGTACTCTTTCCCCAAAGATCTAAATGTTCAAATTGAAAAATCATATTGAAACAGCCTTTTTTCTCACCAACCCAATCCTCAGCGTGTTCCACCTTAACTCCGTTAGCTTCGCCGACTGTCATAATATCGTATTTATCAAATGTTTCACGCCTTAGCTCGTCGAGAAATATTTGAATCCCCTCTTGATTCATATGCCCATCTAGAGAAGCTACATACTTCTTCCTCTTGGGATTCGGTAAATCTGGATAACCTGCTAACTTTTTAATATGAGAAATTGCGTCTACGCGAAAACCATCAATACCTTTATCGAGCCACCAGTTAACCATTTCATAGAGGTCTTTTCTAACATCTGGATTTTCCCAATTTAAATCAGGTTGTTTACGTGAGAATACGTGCATAAAATATTGTTTAGTTTTCTTATCATATTCCCATGCCGATCCTCCAAAGATGGATTCCCAGTTATTCGGTTCTTGCCCATTCTTCCCATCTTGCCAAATATAATAATCTCTGTAAGGATTCTCCCTTGATGAACGTGATTCAATGAACCACGGATGTTCGTCAGATGTATGATTTATGACTAGATCTAGTATAAGTTTCATGTCACGATTGTGCACTTCCTTTAAGAGTTGATCAAAATCAGCCATCGTCCCGAAATCTTCCATGATTCCTTTATAATCACTAATATCGTAACCGTTATCATCATTAGGCGAAGAGAAAATCGGGCAAATCCAGACCACATTAATCCCTAATTCACTTAAATAATCCAATTTCGAAATAATCCCTTGAATATCACCAATTCCATCTGCGTTTGAATCCATAAAACTACGTGGGTAAATTTGATAAGCCACTGCTTCTTTCCACCATTTTTTAATCACATTCATTCCCCCTTACTCTAAAATAAGGTATCATAGTTTTTTAACTTGCGCGAACATTTTCACAATTTATAGTGGACTTTTAATTTTAAACATAAAAAAATACAAACCGTCTAATCATATATCATTCTATTGCGAAAGATAATGATAAAGTACAAAAGACCAAATCATTATGATTTGGTCTTTCTCATGTTAATTGAACCTAAATGGTCGTAGACACCTTATCATCATCCGCTCGCGTTATTAAACCCGTTGCTAGTTTTATTAGTCCATTCCCTTGAGACCGTCTACTGTAATTCAAAGAAACGGTTCTTTTAATCAGTTGGGCCCAAATTTCAGCTTCAGTAAATGGACGCTCAAACTCCTTCTCACCCTGTTCAATGATGAGGGCAACCGCTCCTGAAACATGAGGTGCAGCCATCGATGTTCCAGATAACACTGCAAACTCATTATTCAAGTAGGTCGAAAGAACTTCTTCACCTGGGGCAACGAGATCGATATGACAATTCGTGTTACTAAACCTTGAAATTTCCCCTTGTAAATTGACGGAACCGACTTGGACCACTTCAGGTAAAGATCCAGGATAAGCAAACTCATCGGTTTCATCATTACCATCACCCTCATTACCAGCAGCACAAACAACAAGTACATCGTTTTGAACTGCTTCCTGTACCGCTTTATGAAGTGTTATATCTTTTTCTTTGCCTCCTAGTGACATAGAAATCACCCTCACTCTTTCACCATTTGGTCCTCTCCATTTAATTGCATACCGGACACCTTCTGTTACCCACTTTGTATCTCCATATCCTTGTCCGCCTAGAACTTTCAAGACTAGTAATTTAGCTTTTGGGGCAACTCCGATGACACCAACATCATTTTGTGTAGCCGCTATCGTGCCACATACATGTGTGCCATGCCCATTGTAATCCTCAAAAATGGTGGGGTCACTGTTGTCATCAGATGTAAAGTTGTAGCCATCAATAATTCGATCTTTTAATTCAAAGTGGTCGGAATCACAGCCAGTGTCAAGAACGGCAATAACCATTCCATTACCCGAGTATCCTTGTTCCCAAATCGTTGGGGCTTCAATTAATTCAATACCTGGTGGAACGACCTTTGTCTCTTTTACGACAGATTGAATGGTGTAAGGTATAAGGCTTACTTTACTCAATGTGATTCCCCCTTAAGTTAAAATGGATGACATATATTCCATTTCCTTGAGGACATGAATGAAAATAAATTTGCATGACTTTTAACTTTTTTCGCATCATTTACCGGAAACGTATTATACTTTATTCGTAGGCATTTTTTTGTTAGCGACGATTCCTATGGGAGTCGTCTTTTCTTTTTGGATTTTTTTCTGAGTTCTTTTATATTTTTTAAGCCTAGTGTGATGGTAGAGAAGACCGTGGTAACAAGCACTAATAGTTGTAGGAACCACTCTAGCCACTCCAACACTACTATCACCTCCTATTTTAAAAAAAGCCTTACACAGCGTTCAACAACTGGTAAGACTATTTTTTCATAGATGATCGCTTAAGGATGGTGTAAACTCAAGATGATTTTTTTCGTTCTTCTCTTTGTCTTTGCAAACTATTTTCAAAGAACAAATATCATGTACACACAAGGATAAATTTGGAATATATGTCAATATGATTGTACCATGTCTTCTATACTTGTTTCATTAATATTGCGAATATTCGTTCGATTATCCTGTTTCCCAACTAACGATAACAGGTTACCCCTACTTAATACCTAGTTCCTTATTTGATAAATTTTACGATAGGGGAATAATGGATTAGATTTATTCGTTAATAAGAACAGATAAACCCTGTCTATTTAATCCTAAATGAAGAGTAATTAATGATTTTTAGTTAAATTTTGTCTCATTTCTTCTACCGTTTCTACTTCAAAACTCATCAACATCTTATGGTCTACTGTTTCCTCTTGACCTCTGACGTTAAATAATCGCCAACAAAAATGGAATTAGCAGCATAAAGCCCTAACGGCTGTAATGAGCGAAGATTGACTTCTTCCTCTAGAAATACGAATTTCCTTAGATCGATTAACGAAATGGAACATCGCCAGAACTTTTAAACAATAAAGAGGATGTAAATCATTTACACCTTCTAACGGAGTGCCTTCAATGACATGTAAGAAGTTCACAGGAATGGAATCTGCGTCAAGTTCTTTTAAGCTTAGAGCCATTGCACCCACCTCTTTTTTGTAAACTTAAAATATCAATCGAGTTAACATAAATAAATCGAATTAATTTCTATTACTTTTACAAACAGAGGTGCCCCAAAGGATCACCTCTCTTTTAAGACCTTTTTCTAAACACGTTTATTCACATTAAAATTGGCATCAACAAGCAGCCAATTTTGAGGAAATTCCCATCCTAATACCCAGTAATAAAATCCGCGCAAACCAAACTCCTTAACAAGATCAAATTTGGCTTGAATACTTCTTGCATCTTCAAACCATACTTCGTGCTCTAGACCGGCTTCATCTATATAATTAAAATATGGTGATTGAGCACTTTCATCATACTCAATCGCGGCATTATTAGATGCCGCTAAGCGAATGGCTTCCTGATGATCAATCGCTTTAGCTCTTGTTTCTCCTTCTACAAACGGCAACGTCCAATCATATCCATATAAAGGAATTCCCATCATGATCTTGTCATTCGGCATGACAGAAGCTGCATATTCAATTACTCGCCTCACCTGGTTAATAGGGGCTACTGCCATTGGAGGACCACCCGTCCAGCCCCATTCGTAAGTCATTAAAAACACAAAATCCGCAATTTCTCCATGAGCTGCGTAATCATGCCCTTCATACAATACTCCAGTCATTCCTGGTTCCACTTTTGGCGCTAAAGCACTTGAAAGAAAGTATCCTCTTTCATCTACTTTTTCGCGCGCTCTTCTCATTAATTCGATATAAGCCTCTCGATTTTCGGCACCTAAATATTCAAGATCAAAATCAAGACCCAAATACCCTTTTTCCTCCATAATCGCCAATGCTTCATCGAGTAAGCGATTTTGCAACTCCACGTTTTGAAGAACCGTTGTAACGAGCTCCGTATCAAAAGCCCCTTCCACAAGATTAGTGATAACCATCAGTGGAACGACACGATCTGCATAAGCGGCATTAATAATGGCCTGATCATTAATCTGTGTTAACGTCCCATCGGCATTTAGTTCATAACTGAATATTTGTAAATAGGTTAAAAACTCTCCTACCTGATTCACATATTGCGGTGAATCTTCGCCGGTGATTTTTAAATCGACATAGGCTCCAACATCTATCGATGGTTTCTGTCTATAGAAATGATTGGGAATATACAGTTTAGATCCTTTGGGAAGGTTATTTAATGATTGAATTTGATTCACTTCTAGTATGTCTTGAATTGGTACTTGATACCTCTCGCTCACCTGACGTAAATTTTCTCCTTGAGCAAGCCAGTGTAATCGGCCTGCTATTGGAATAACAATTGCCTGCCCAACGACTAGTTGATCAGGATTAGGCAACTGATTAGCCTCAATAATGCCTTGATAAGGAACTCCATAAGTTTGAGCGATCCCCCATAGCGATTCCCCTTGTGCGACAACATGAATTTGCAAAAACTCGTCCTCCTCTTATTGACTTTTTATCCTTACAACAGTATTCAACTAAAGGTAAGGGAGTGCCTGACCTATGTAAAAAGATTAAATTTTTTTGTATGTTTTGAAACGAAATGAACAAGAATAAGAAAAAATGATTTCAAAAAGGAGCATCTATATGACAAATAAAAATATTACGTTTATGTTGATGATTTTATTTCTACTGTTAATTGTTGGTTGTAACAATGATAACAATGCTATGGAACAAGCAAATGTTGGAGAAGGGCAAATTTCAAGTGATTTCACAACCAACTCTAGCGAAGAATTCCCTCACACAAAACCAATTACCGTACAACATGCCAAATATGATTTCGAGGTTGTTCAATCCGCTCAGTTAACACGAAATGAAATCGAACGATTATTGCCACCAGAAATTATTAATCACCTTCCTCAAGGAATCGAACAGTTCTCTCCCGAAGAAGTTGCTCGACAACTACCAGAGGGCGTAACGCAACTAACACCAGAGGAAATTTCTCAAAAACTAAGAGCTGGTACTCCAGTGCAACAACAACCAGGCGCTCCTGCTGAAACGCCTACACAGCAACAGCCTGAAGTAACAGAGCAACCGCAACAACCTGCTCCTAAACAGCAACAACCTGAACCTCAGCCACATAAAGAAGAAAAACCTGCTCAGCCTGAAGAAACTGCGGATATAAGTGACATAGAGGCACAAGTAATTGAATTAACAAATGTAGAAAGAAGAAACAATGGCTTATCAGATTTACAAGCAGATGCTTCTTTAAGTAATGTTGCAAGGGCAAAATCAAATGATATGCAGCAAAATAACTACTTCTCGCACACAAGTCCAACCTACGGATCTCCCTTTGACATGATCCGTGATTTCGATATATCATATAATTCAGCTGGTGAAAACATTGCTCAAGGACAACGTTCAGCTCAAGAAGTTGTTCAAGCATGGATGGATAGTGAAGGGCATCGCGCTAACATTCTTAATGGAGATTTCACGCATATTGGTGTGGGATACCAACAAAATGGTCATTACTGGACGCAAATGTTTATTAGTAAATAATTTTCTATTGCTCAGGAAATAATTTGTCGAGCTTAATCGAAAGTCCTAGTCCTAAATGAAAAGTCAGCTCCCAAAGGAGCTGACTTTTCTATGAGTAAAGAGTATACTTAACGATTATTCTGTTTCAATAACAGCATATTTCCCATCATTTCTTTGATAGACAATATTAGTCAGAGACGTTTCAGCCTCAGTATAAACAAAGAACTGATGACCCAACATATTCATTTGCAAAATCGCTTCCTCAGCATCCATCGGTTTCAAATAAAACCGTTTCGTTCTCACAATATGATCAGTATTTTCTTCTGCTAGTGTTTCCGCTTCAGGTTCCATAATCATAATGGCATTAGCGGTATTCTTTCTCACAGCTTTTTCTTGACGAGGTTTGCGATTTACTTTTGTTTTATATTTACGAACTTGGCGTTCTAATTTATCAATAATTAAATCAATCGTAGCATACATGTTCTCATGCTGTTCTTCGGCACGAAGGAGTAAGGTTTTTAATGGAATAGTGATTTCTACTTTCGTATTTCTTTCATACACTTTTAATTTCACTTGTACTTCGGCATGAATAGAATCATCAAAATACTTGTCTAGTTTTTCAACCTTTTTAATAATGTATTTCCTGATTGCATCTGTAACTTGTAAATTTTCACCACGAATGTTAAATCTCATAAAAGATCTCCTCCTGAATCCTTACAAACTTTATTTGAACAGTTCTGAATACCTCTTACTGTTCCTATTTTTAGAATACTATTTAATTTCATTCACTTCTGTGATTAACATAACATCACATTTAACAATGATTCCTCTAAAGAAATAAAAAGTCTCAACTATCATAAATAATAGTTGAGACTTTTTATTGAAATTAATTACTATTTTGAATTCTCTCGATATAATCACCAAAGCGCTCTTCATGCTTTTCATAAACGGGTTGCACTTTCGCACGAAATGCTTCGATATCAACCTCGTCCATAGTAATGATCTGAACGCCATTATCGAGCAGATTTTGTTTTTGTTCCGCCTCTAACTCTTGAGATATATCTCTTTGGATTTGAGCATATTCCTTTCCAAGACTTACAATAACCTCTTGTACGTTTTCAGGCAATGATTCCAAAAGATCTTCATTGATGACAAGTGTTGCTGAAGAATAATAGAGTCCTGTCTCTGATAAATACTCAGTCTGCTCATACACATTTGTACTCCAAATCACCCCATATGAAAAATCCGATCCATCAATAACTCCTTGTTGCAAAGCTCCATACACTTCGGGAAATGCCATCGGAGTTGCGTTTGTTCCTAAAGCACTGTAAGTGTCTAGTAAAATTTCGCTCTCAATGGTTCGCATCTTTAATCCCTTTAGATCATTAGGCGATTGAATCGGATGTTTGCTATTAGCTATATGACGCTGCCCATTTTCCCAAAATGCAATTCCTTTAAAACCGGCATCCGACATCTTTTCTAATATTTCCTGACCTACTTCACCATCTAATGTTTTATAAACATGTTCTAAATCTCTAAATAAAAAAGGAAATTCAAGAGCAGTTACTTCTGGAACAAAGTTACTGACTACCCCAGTTGTGACGAGACTCATATCCAAAGTTCCTAATTGGATTCCTTCTAATAACTCTCTTTCCCCTCCCAAAGTCCCATTACCGAAGATCTCAAATTGAACTTGTCCATTAGTTGCTTCTTCAACGGCATCAGCATATGCTTCAAACCCTAACGCATAAGCTTCTCCATCTGGAGCGATATGACCTACTTTTATGGTGACGACTTCCTCACTCACTTTTGTTGATGTACCGTTATTTTCTTGGTCTGATGCTTTACTTTTAGTTGTGACTTCCTCTTGTCCCCCACATGCTGTTAGCCATAAAAGACAAATTCCTATAGATAGGATAGTTAATACCTTATTCATTTGCATCTTACTTCCCCCTAAAACTTTTTTCTACCTGTTTCACTTTAATGCATAAAAGCGTTTAAGTATTGACGTATTTTTATATTGTATACTATATTTACATGATTTTCAAAAAAAATATATTTTTTTGATAGTTGCAGTGAAGAAAGATTAAAAAATCCTATAAGCACTGGGCTCTTTAAGGAAGAAAAACTTTAAAATGAAGTAGTACATGAAGGAATAAGTCTCAATATTCCCCTTAAGGAAGAAGTTAGATCAAATATTTGCATCAGCTTCTTCCTTACCTTCTATCATTGTCAATGTTCCTCCAGCGTGTAATCTTCTGTTTTCTAGTAACTGTCTAGTTTTATTGACAAAAAACATAATTTCCACTTTATAATTCTACTTCTTATAAAAATTTAATTTCGTCCCTATTAGACTAACCACCTACGTTTTTTTAGTATATAACATTCCACAATATAAGCGCGATTACCAAATGACTGATTCATAAAACAGAAATCTGGGCAAAATCTGTATATTTCTAGTAATTAATGGACCAACTAAGAATGGAATTAGCCTAGAGAAGTACTATCGTATAGAAACGTTAGTAGGAGGGGGAAATTATGTTTTTTCGTCGGCACAAATTTATAGAAAAACAGCGCCAAAAAGAGGAACAAATGAAAAGTCAATTCGATAATCTCTCTCCCATACTAACTGAAAATTTAGAAACACTCCGTTTAATATATAGTGATTGTTCAGATGTCGTTTTTCGCCCTTTTTCTATTGGTGAACAATTTGAAGCGTATATCATCTATGTTGAAGGTTTATCCAACATTGAGGAACTGGATACAAATGTTCTTGGCCCCCTTATGCGGGAATCTGCAGATGCAGATAATGATAAAGATTTGAACTTTAGTGAATTAGTGACCAAAAAAATTTCTGTTTCAAAGATACAAGAAGTTCACACTTTTGCCGACTGTATTGAGCACCTAGCAAACGGGTTTCCAGTCATGCTAGTAGAAGGAGAAAACAGTGGATTTGCTTTAGGGTTGGCCAAATGGGAAAAGCGTTCCATAGAAGAACCTGCTACTGAATCTGTGGTACGAGGGCCAAGAGAAGGGTTTGTCGAAACATTAGGCGTAAATACGTCACTGCTGCGAAGAAAACTAAAAAGCCCTCATTTCAAACTAAAGTCAATGAAAGTCGGCCGTTACACACAAACAGAGATTAGCCTCGCTTATATTGAAGGAATTACAGATAAGACTCTTATTAAAGAAGTTGAAGAGCGTATACAGAAAATTGACATCGACGGGATCCTAGAATCTGAGTATATTGAGGAACTGATTGAGGATAACTCTTATTCTCCTTTCCCGCAATTGATGACAACGGAGCGACCAGATGTGGCTGTTTCAAGCTTACTTGAAGGACGTGTTGTCATCCTTGTCGATGGCACACCTTTTGTGTTAATCGCTCCGACTACTTTATTTTCTCTTCTACAATCTAGTGAAGATTATTATAAGCGGTTTATGGTTGGTTCAGTCATTCGCTGGTTACGGTATGTCCTTGTATTTATTTCACTTGTTTTTCCTTCACTTTATGTATCCGTCTTGAGTTATCATCAGGAAATGGTTCCGACTAATCTTATCGTGAGTATTGCTGCTTCCCGGGAAGGGATTCCTTTTCCAGCACTCGTCGAAGCGTTGCTAATGGAATTCACTTTTGAAGCGATCCGTGAAGCAGGGATTAGACTACCTAAGCAGGTGGGTGCTGCGGTAAGCATTGTGGGAGCACTCGTTATTGGTCAAGCTGCGATTGAGGCTGGTTTGACATCAGCCCCAATGGTTATGGTGGTGGCTCTTACAGGTATTGCTTCCTTTACGATTCCTAACTATGATTTTGGATTTGCGATCAGATTATTACGCTTTCCTTTAACGATTCTTGGCGGAATATTAGGACTACTTGGAGTTATGTTTGGTTTGCTTTTTATTATTATCCATCTCTGTAAATTACGTTCCTTTGGTGAGCCTTATCTGTCTCCTCTCGCGCCAATGGGAAGAGGATTGAGAGATGTACTTGTAAGGGAACCTTTATGGAAAATGAACACACGTCCTCATTTAAGCGGAGTATATAACAAATACCGGCAAGCACCTCATCAGAAGCCAGAACCAAAACGCGGAGGTGAAACAAGTGATTGAAAAAGGAAAAATATCTGCCCGACAAATGGCTATTGTCATGTATTTAACGATGTTGGCGACTAGTATTCTTTTTGCCCCGGCTATAACGAATAGAGAAGCAGGACGTGATATGTGGATTTCACCAATTTGGTCCTCTATCGTACTGTTTCTCATGCTCTACGTTGTTATGAAGCTCTATCAACTATACCCGAAAGGATCGATCATTGAACAAGGCAAACTTATTTTTGGCTCGGTACTTGGGAGAGTCCTTACCTTGCCGATTTTGCTTCATTTTTTCCATGCAAATAGTCTTATCACTTGGTCATATGGGGAGTTCTTGAGTGCTACCGTTCTTCCACAAACACCACTAGTTGTTATCATTGGAGGAATGGTTTTTTTGTGTGGGTTTGCTATAAATGGAGGGCTAGAGGTATTGACAAGGGTAGGAGAAGTGGTCATTCCTATTTTCTTAGTATTTATTATCGTGATGATTATCCTTCTCCTACCTGATATTGATGTTATGCAGATGCAGCCTATTTTCGGGAAAGGGATTGTTCCATCAATCAAGGGGGCTATTCCTCTTTTAACTTGGTTCAGTCAATTTTTTGTCCTCTCCTTTCTCTTGCCGTTTATTTCTGACCAAAAAAACAGTAAAAAATGGGGTGTCATTTCGATAGTAATGATCACAATGACAATGGTTGCAACGAATTTCATTGTTCTGCTCGTGTTTGGCAACGTAGTAGATAGTTTTACCTTTCCATTAATGAGTGTTGTTCGATATATTGCTGTTGCTGATTTCCTCTCCCATCTTGAGTCAATTGTTATGGCCATTTGGGTCGCTAGTGCGTTTATGAAAATAGGTATATTTTATTATGTAGTTGTATTGGGAACTGCTGAGTGGCTTAACCTTTCAGACTATCGTCTCCTCGTTTGGCCAATTGGTTTTCTGTTAGTAGTATTGACCATTTGGCAAGTGCCTAATGTGACCGAATACTATGCTTATATAGAATCATCAGAGCCCTTTTTAAGTCTCATTTTCAATACGCTGATTCCAATGTTCTTTCTATTTGTTGCTTACATACTAAGTAAAAGGAATAGAAAGGAGACCGAGGGGTGAAGAAGGTTCTATTAATTTTCCTTATTTTTGCGAGTAGCTTTGTTTTTCCTGGTTGTTGGGACCGACATGAAATTAATGATATTGCTCTTATCACGGGAGTGGCTTTAGATAAAAAGGAAAATAATTCAATTGAAGTTACGGTAGAAATCATTAGTCCGGGGATGGAGGCTGGAGCGACAGGCGGAGAAGGCGGTGGTGTTGGGAAAACAGTGACTAGGAGTGGAGTGGGAGTAAACATCGCTGAGGCATTAGAAAAGCTTCAAGAAAGACTTCCACGAAAAGTATTCTGGGGTCACTCGGAAGTATTTGTTATCGGAGAAGAACTAGCCAAAGAAGGGATTTCCGATGAAATCGAGTACTTTCTTCGACACCGAGAGCCACGAGTTAGAGCATACGTATTTGTCGCAAAAAATCGTGCAAAGGAAGTAATGGCATTACTTCCTCCTATTGAACCTACTTCAGCAGAAGTACTACGTGAAATGGCCATTTATGAGACATTTTTTAGTGTTACGTTATTAGAATTGATGCAAATGTTACAAAGTGACTCAGGAGTAGCTAATCTTTCAATGATACAAGTATTACCACCAGCAGAGGGAGGAAGCGACTTGGAGACGATTGCGTATATTTCTGGATCGGCTATCCTAAAAGAGGATAAAATGATTGGAACGCTAGATGATAGAGTTACAAGAGGTGTCAACTGGATAAAAGATGAGATCGAACATGGCAATATTTCCATTAAACCAAAAGAAGGAGAAGGATATATATCTGGGGCAATCCTTGAAGCCAATACGGAGCTCATCCCGGAAAAGGCAAATGGCCCGTGGAAAATGACCATTAAATCAGATGTTGTGCTTGAAGTGACTATTAACGAAACTAGTTTAGATCTGGGGATCCCTGAAGATATGGAAATCGCACAGAAAGAGGTCAACGAGCATTTGGAGCAACGAATGAAAGAAGCAGTTGAGGAGGTTCAAAAAGGAATGAAAGCAGATATTTTTGATTTTGCGAGGGTGATTGAAACAACATATCCTAAGGAATGGGAGAAAATGAAAGGAGATTGGGAGGAAATATTTCCAACTGTTCAGGTTACATTCGATATCAATACGGATATTATTAGAAGAGGTCAAGTCCAAGGGTTTAAGTGAGGTGGATAAGAAATGGAATGGCTTTACACAGTAGGTATCATCGTTGTCTTATCTCTGATCGTTTACTTTCAGTGGCCAATAATCAATCCAGACCAGAAAAAAGAAAAAATGACGTTTATGACACTACTCATTATTAGTTTGTTCCTGGCTGTCTTTCTTGTGTTCTTCCCAGATACGACAAGTCCAATGCAAGTATTAGAAAAGATCTTTAGGCCTTTAGGTAAGTTACTAAGTTAAACATTTTGAACCTTGTCAGTCGCTATAACACCAAAACCGTTAGTTTGACCAACCTTAAACAAAAGCCTCCATTCATAGTTAAAATGGCCATCAGAAAAACAAAGCTACACTGCTTTGTTTTTCTGATGAAACAGCCTTACTATCATGCCTATTAGAAAACTTGGTCTCCTTTCCTGTTCAGCCTCCTCGAATTATTGCTAATTCTTTCTTTTCACTTACATAACAGTAACTATGTAGAACCCACATTTACTTATAGTGATTATAATTATCTGAATTAAATATCAAATCCTATACGTTACATAAATCTATGTTATAATAGCTATATGTAACTCTATCAGGAGGTTGTATGATGGAATTTGTAGAGCCTATTCGTCAAGTTGAGAAAATTCTCATGATGAAACGCTATTTACGAAAACGTTCGAAACGGGACTTTTTACTATTCGTTCTTGGAATTAACACCGGTTTACGTATTAGTCAAATGTTAGAACTTTTGTACAGTGATGTCATAGACGAGAGTTCTCCCCGTGATTTCCTAGTCATTAACAACAAATCTCAAACGGAAAAAATTCATTTAAATAAAAATGTGAAACAAGCCATTCATAGTTATGTAAAACAAATGAATTACAGTAAGGACGATTATTTGTTCTTATCTTCGAATAAAAAAGGACCTATCACTCGACAGCAGGCTTATCGAATCATAAATCAGGCTGCCTTAGAAGCTGGCATTTTCGATAAGGTTGGTACGCATACATTACGGAAAACATTTGGCTATCACGGGTATAAACAAGGAGTAGCTATTTCTCTCTTACAACGACGTTTTAATCATGAAACACGTGGAGCTACTTTACGCTATATTGGAATTAGTGATGAGAAAAGTGAACCACCTCAAATAAATGTGAATCTTTAAGAAAGTAATTAGTAAAATAGAAAGGAAAAGGAGAGGATCACCTTATGCTGGATGGGATATTTAATACGGATTACTTTATTTTAATGGCTGCCCTCCTTTTAATTGCAGGTGTAGTGACAGCAAAATTCTCAACACGTCTTGGCGTACCAGCCCTTGTATTATTTATGTTGGTTGGGATGGTAGCTGGTAGTGATGGTATTGGTTTTATTTATTTTGATAATGCTAAATACGCTCAGTTAGTCGGTATATTAGCACTAGTGATTATCTTATTTGAGGGTGGTTTGCAAACAAAGTGGTCCTCCGTAAAACCTGTCACGGTCCCGGCATTATCACTTGCTACATTTGGTGTGTTAATTACATCATCTGTCGTCGCAGTTGCTGCTAAATTTATTTTAGATGTCACATGGCTAGAAGGATTTTTATTTGGTGCCATAGTTGGTTCAACAGATGCAGCTGCTGTCTTTGCTGTACTAAAAGGGGTAAATCTTCGTGAACGGCTTGGCTCTACATTAGAAGCAGAATCAGGAACGAACGACCCGATGGCTGTTTTCTTAACGATCTCTTTTATACAGTTACTACTGACAGACCAGCCTAATTATTTTCTTCTCGTTGGCTCATTTTTTTGGCAAATGGGGATGGGACTTTTGATCGGGTTAGTGCTTGGAAAAATCGCTACCTATGCCATTAATCGAATAAACCTGGATTCGAGTGGCTTATATCCTATTTTTGCAATGGCTTTTGCCTTATTAACCTATAGTGTAACTGGCCTAATCGGAGCAAGTGGCTTACTTGCAGTTTATGTAGCAGCACTTGTATTAGGAAATGCAGATTTGACTTACCGCCACTCGATCTTTCGTTTTAATGAAGGATTTGCATGGATGATGCAAATCTTAATGTTTGTCATTCTTGGATTGCTCGTATTCCCGGTACAGTTGTTCCAATTAGATATCATTGTAAAAGGCTTAATACTTTCCTTTATCTTAATCCTTATTGCCAGACCGATTGCCGTGTTCTTATCAACGATTGGAATGAAATTTGATTTAAGGGAAAAGATTTTTCTATCATGGGCCGGTTTACGAGGAGCGGTTCCAATTGTTTTAGCTACGTTTCCCATGATCTCTGGTCTTGCCAATAGCCAGTTATTTTTCAATGTTGTCTTTTTCGTTGTGTTAACTTCAGCTTTAATACAAGGGTCTACGATTACTCTTATTGCTGAAAAACTTAAATTAACCGGTACGAAAAAGGATACTCCCATTCATTCATTAGAACTTGTTTCCATCGGCAAAGCAAATGCAGAAGTTATTGAAGTCGAAATAAATGAAGATAATGCGTTAGTCTATCAATCTTTAGCTGAAATAATGTTTCCAAAAGACGTTCTAGTAAATGCCATTATCAGGAATGGTGATCTAATTACGCCTTATGGAGAAACAAGAATTCAAGCTGGCGACATGCTGTATATCCTTGTATCAAAACAAAGTAAAAAAGAATTGAAACGAATGCTTGATCAAAAGCATTCTTTAGATACCCATTTACAAGATGTTGCAAAATAATGATTAAGCCCATACGCAGATGGGTATGGGCTTAATTAAGCTTGCAGGAATTAGAAAACGCTCGGATTCTAGATCCAAGCGTATTTCTGTTAGAATTTAGTTGAGTTGCTCTTATTTTGCAGTCCCCTGATCAACAATCTCCATCCACGTTTCACCGCTATCTTTCGTAATAAATATATCTTTATTAAAAGTGGCAAAAACATATTCGTTCGCTTCTTGTGGATTTTGCCTTACATAAGCAATAACATCATCACTATTTAATTGAGGGATGTTTAGATCCGTTTGTTTTGTACCATCTAAACTAATAGACAATAACTTTCCTGGTACAGTGACCAATAGAGAATTACTGTGATCAAAAGATACTGCCACAGCACTCACATTTTCAAGTAAAGACTCAAATGAATTTCCATAGTCCGTAGATAAAAACACTCCACTATCTGTGCCAATCGCTACTACTCCATTTTCGGTTGGGTGAGCAGCTAGCGTAGAAGCTTGTCCAACTAACCCTTCTAGTTTACTTTGATTCCACGTCTTCGTTTCATCCGTTGAATAATAAAAACCTGGTTTATCCATTCTTGAGTTTGGTGCTGGATTAAATACATAGATGTCTTTTGTCTTATATCCGACAGTCATGCCGTGGAAATCTATTTCTTCGTATAAGTCTAGGATTTCTAAAGTCTTCCCTTTGTCTATACTCTTTACGATCCCAAATGGATCTGCCATTTTTGAGCCAGGAGCTGGGTGCCCACTGCTATAGAAGCCATCTTCCACCATCGAAAAGCCCATATAATCATGAAGCTCACCTTCTGTTTGATTAGACCACATACCCTCAGAGTAGATCTTTAATCCATCATGAGCAGGAACATAAATCTCTTGTCCATCAGCAGTATAATCTAACCCGTGGATATGCATAAAAGTAACTGCATCTTCAGTACTCTCGTTATTCTGCATAAATCCAAGAATAACGGCTGCTAATAACGGAATAACACTAATGAAAAGCACTGATTTTGATAATGTATTTAATCTATTTCTCTTAACACTTTCTTCTTTCTTTTTCATGTTTAAACTATTCATTTTCTTTTTCAAAAAGTACCACACGGCAATAAGCGCGGCGAATAAAACTATCGATGAAATGAGTCCATTTTTCAGCATTGAATTTAATAAAAGCTCTTGTTGATGTTCATCTTCCGTTCCGTGCGCTAAAACATTAATAGGAATATTTAACAAAGTTAAAAGCGCACCAATGCTGTATAGTAATTGTTTCATTTCTTCTTCCTCCTATAAATTAGTCATCATCATTTTTCTTCCAAATAAATAAACAATAAGTATGTGGGGCTACAACAATAGAATTCCTGCCCACATGCAGATGTTACCTTACCATTATTGCACACTAAATGGTATGTCAACACTAAATCAAATTTATAAGACGAGTGATCCGCACCAATGTTTTGTGAATACCTAAAAGATATTGCAGCTTTTCTTCCCTCCCTCTATTTTACTTATTATCTATCTAACTATACAAAACAAATATGATGAAAGTGTGAAAATAAGGAACTTAAAATTAACGAAGGAAAGCGGCCTTAGTAAAGTTACCATTTAGCAATTATTTAGAACGAAGAAACCCTTTAATTCAAATAGAATTAAAGGGTTGATTTCCTATTATTCGTTTTGTCCTTCTTCAATTTCTTCAGTTTGTTCCGACGGTTCTTCATCTAAATCAGGTTCTTCTGAATCGATGGCACTGCAACCTATAACCATACTAAAAGATAGGAGAGCTGTAGACACCTTAAGAAGATTTTTATTCATTCTTTATCCCTCCACTTTTATTTGACTACTTAGATCGCTTATATAGTGGTAGAATAAGGCATTAAAATACTTGGGGTAATCTACTATTGGTAATATTAAATGATCATAGAGAATTTTTTTGTTCTGAGCTCAAATCCTTTTGGGGCATTTCTTTCTTATGTTAACAGATTAGGAATAACACTCCTCCTTTTATAAGTCAAACGGGATCTCCAGTTCGTTTTTACTTTTACTACGCTGATTCCAACTATCCTTCGCTTTTTCAAACGTATAGGTTAGTATGCCGTTATCGTAACTTGACGAATAATCAGATGTGTTCACAGGCTTCTCAAGAAAAATTTCTCTTTCATAAATTTGCTGGGGCAACTCACTTTTTATTAATGATTCTCCTCCAGCTGGTTTTATAGAAGATGATTTAATTTTAAGTAAAAGTACTTGACCATTTTGGAAAACTATTTTGGCATGACTTAACCTAGATAAACCTGGTACAACAATGGACAGATAAATAGATTCACTACTTTCCCAAATTTCAATTGGAAGTATTTGTTTTGTTGCTTCTTTCTTTTGATTTTCATTAAATCCGTTAAAAGTTCCCCAAAAATCATCGGTCATGACTGAATTGTACTGCTTCACCATATTCTTAATCTGATGCAAATACTCGGGAGAAAATTGAGTTCCGTGCACTTGATTAAATGGAAATCCAGCCTTTTTTTGATTGAAAAAGTCCATTGGATTCATGATACTTCCCCTTTCTAACCTGTTATTTATTTAGTTTATTCAGGTTGATGCCCAGGAGTTCGTAGGTTTTCGTATCCAGTGTACTTCTTTAGAAATCTAATTACCGCCCCCCACTTCCATGAATAAAAGATATATTATGTGGCATACAGCTTATTAGATATGGATGGTGATAAAGTGTCAATTGGACATTTTCATTCACTATCCAAAAATACAGAGGTAAATCAGTTGAACTTAGAAATCATATGGAAAGTCTTTTAAAGAGATTGAAGGTAGAAGAGACCGAGGGTTGTGTTTTCTTCCTCGGCCTTTTCGTAAAGTTTCTCTTTGTGTAATTCGTTCTTTCGATTTGGTTAGTAAATGAGAATTTCCATAAAAGTTTACTATTGCGTTCAACTCTTCCTCAGAAAGTCCTTAGAGGATGAGTCTGACTGTAAAAAAAACTTTTCGCCAAAGAAAATAGCCATAATTACTATAGCTGAAATCACAATAATTAGTATATCCGTGGTAGCATAATTGTAAAAATTGTTCCTACATTTACTGTACTACTAATATTAATAGTTCCACCATGATGTTCAATGATTTGCTTTGTAATAGCTAACCCCAGCCCACTACCTCCACTCATTGAAGAGCGGGATTTATCAACTCGATAAAATCGATCCCATATATAAGGAAGAGCTTCTTCTGGAATTCCTTCACCATTGTCCTCGATTTCGATCTTTATATCGTTTAGCTGTTTAGTTATTCTAATCTTAATCTGACCAAACGGTTTTGTATGACGAACCCCATTATTCAAAAGGTTTAATAAAGCTCGTTCAAACAGATCGATATTAACGTTCGCTACAATTTCAGATTGTGATGATGAAACAAGTAAATCTATTTTTCTCTTATCTGAGGCTGATTTTACTTTTTTAGTGACAGTACGAATGAAGTCAACTAGGTCAATTCCCTGCATAGTCATCGTGACTTTTCCTTCTTCCAGCTTCATAAGCTGAAAGAGGTCTATCACTAGTCTTTCCATTCTAGTCGCTTCTAGATAGATGACAGCTGATTGATCTTTGATTAGTTCAGGATCTAACTCTTTATCTTTTAATAGAGCTGAATATGCTTTAATATACGTCAACGGGGTACGAAGGTCATGGGAAATGTTTGTTAAAAACTGTTGTCTACTATCACGGTATTCCTTAAGCTGTCTTGCCATTGAGGTGATATCCTTCATTAGATCTGCCAGTTCATCTTTTCCTTTGCTTATCAATTCAACATCAAAATCTCCTTTTGCAATTCTCTTTGTTAAATTTCGTGCATTGGTTAAAGGTAATGTGATCTTTTTTGAAAAGAAAATGATGAGAATCCCTGAAAATAAAAGTGTGATCATTCCCATTACGGTTGCAATGACGAAAAGCTTCCATCTGGCTTCCTCAAAACTTCCAGTATCTTGGTCAATAAACAAATACCCTGCTACTTCCTCATCTTCCATAAACGGTTCAAAAGACCAGATATGTGGAATGTGATGAACCATTGTTTCAATAAAGTCCGTTCTTCTCGTTTTGAATTCTGTAGCCTCCATCAACCAGTCGCGGTAACGCTCAAGCATGTCACGAGATATCTGCTGATTACTTGCTTGTACATTGAACTCTGTGTCATAAATAATAAATGAATTCTCTCGTTCTTTCTGTTCCATTATAACCACGTGCCAAAACGTTTCTGGGTTCATGTGTGCCTCAATGACCTCACGATGAGCTTCAAGTCGATATTCAATGTCTTTTTGAAGTTGATCTTTATAAAAAGACTTTGAAAGAAAATAAAATGACGTTCCCATTGCGATAATAATTAAAACTGTTGACAAAAAAAACAAAGATGCCAATTTAGTAGATAATTTCATTATTTTACTTCCTCATGCTGTGGTGTTCGGTAACCAACACCCCAAACCGTTTCAATTACTGGGTTCTTAACACCTGCTTGTTTCAACTTCTCCCGAATATTCTTAATATGAGCATCGACGTTTCGATAGTCTTTGTCATCAAAATCCTCCCATTCTAAAGAAAAAAGAAGCTCTCTCGTATACACTCTTCCTGGTTGGGCAAAAAGGCGTGAGAATAATTGATATTCTTTTTTCGTAAAAGTAATTATTTTTCTGTTGTATGTAACTGTGTGATTAAGTTGATCAAGAGTTAGGCCGTACATACTCCTAATCTTCGTTTTATCGACTAAAGGTTGGACCCGTCGTAAGACAGAATTAACTCTTGCAACAAGCTCCTTTGGTTCAAACGGTTTTGTGATGTAATCATACGCACCAAGATTTAACCCTTCGACAATAGAGTCTGTTTCTCCAACTGCCGAAAGTATGATAACTGGGACAGCAACATTACTCTGATTTAGGATCTTTAGTACTTGAAATCCGTCCATTTCAGGCATCATAATATCAAGTAGCATCAGATCAAAGTGCTTCTCCTCAAGCAAGTTGATTGCATCCTGCCCCGAGGATGCTGTATTCACATCAAAATCTGAGGATTTTATACAAAAGGAAATTAACGCTTGCATTTGTCTCTCATCATCTACAATAAGAATTTTTTTCACACTTACACCTCATTAATTAATACATACTAAGTAACATAGGAAGATCAATCGTTACTTTTTATGTGATAGATCCACTTGTATTATTTTTAGATAAATACGTGTCCAATGTCAACATCAACAATCCAAAAAGGCCTAACTAGAATGTTCGTTATTTGCACCTTTTAAGAAGAAAGAAGGTTAGCTCTATGCTAACCTTCCTCACTTAATTAATGTCCACCATGGTCATCTCCACCTAGTGATACAATTTCCATCTTTTCATCTAAGATGCCTTGTGTAGCGAATGATACATGGTTGAAAGATCCAACTACATATCCGTGGTTATATGGACCCTCCGTCGGTTCTTCAATGAATGCAGGTTTTACGCTAGCCATGTATTCATATAATTCGCTTGTTACTTCCCCTTCATCTAGCCAAATTAATGGTGCATGCTTACCTAAATGAGCAAAAGGAGCAGCAGCGATGGCCAGTTCAGGTGTTCCTGTAGAAGAAAATACGAAGCCGTGTCCTGGATTAGTAATCCCCCAACCAAAGCCTGTTTCAGCGTCTTTAAAAGAGGCAAACTCGATTGATTGAGCAACTGGATCCTTACCTTCAATACGATGTACAGTTCCATAAGTCTCTAGTTCATCGGCAACATCTTCAGAAATAACTTCTTCTGGGCCGATAATATATATCGTTACACCATCATCTCTACTTTTTAAAGCATCGATCGTTTCTTGAGGAATTCCTTCATTATTCACATACAACAGTGATTCATTCATATGGGTAATCCAGTTTGCTACCGTTATCGTATATTCTTTAGCGTTTTCTTCCGAAGAGCCAATGATGACATTCGGTTGAATCCCTGAAATTGTCTCTGAAAAGCGTTCTTCTACCTTTTTAGCGAAGTCAGCAGGATTTTCACCCTTTATTTGTTCAACGTTATAGTCGTCTAGTTTGTTCAGTTCTTTGTCATCAATATCACCTAAAACAAGAACTTGTACGCCTTCATTATTCCCTTTTGGTTGAAGACGGCTAAGTTCAGTTAACACATCGTCTGAAATCTCCTTTTCCCAATAAAGCATTGGACCATCATTCGGGTGATGCACTAATGTTAAGGAAGCCAATGCATATTGCCATTGATTTAAAGGTGCAAGAATAATCGTTCCAGGTTGGTTTGTTTCATGCGTCGCAGGCCATACCGTTTGAGAAGCTTGGATCGATAGAGCAACGGGGTCATCCTCATTTAAGCGAGTGACATTTTTTGTATTTGTTACGCTTAATCCGATTGTTGCATTTTCGTTTAACGATTCAGGAGGAGTTGCAGCAATCTGTTCTAAATGCACTCTATTCTCTTGCTTATCCATCTCCACCTCACCTGATTCATATTCGCCATGATGATCTTCACCATCCTTTCCATCACCGTGGTCCATCCCCTCTCCATTTCCATGATGAACCTCTTCCGTGTTGTCTGAATCCTCTGGAGAACATGCAGTAAGAACTAGACTCAACACGAGAAAGCTTATTAATAAGAAGCGCTTGTTTACGATCATCGCCTTCAATGAAAATCAATCCTCTCTTTTACTTTTTTACTTTTCTTCTGGAATATTATCACTTGTTTATGAAAAAAGTATGAAGATTCATTAAGTTCACATTTGCGTCCCTTTTCCTTCTTTCAAAGAAGAAGTAACATCTCTATCATTAATAAGAAATCTCACTTCTAGAGCTTGTTCAAAAAGGGAAGACCACCCTTTTTGAACCTTTAGTATCCTCTCTCCTAATGGGAGTTGCAATGGCTTCACTCACTGCGCGTCTATCCGAGAAAACCACTCGGATCGACTTAAAACATTGCAGTGGCTTCGCTCATTGCTTCGAGCTTGTTCAAAAAGGGAAGACCGCCCTTTTTGAACCTTTAGTATCCTCTCTCCTAATGCGGAGTTGCAATGGCTTCACTCACTGCGCGTCTATCCGAGAAAACCACTCGAATCGACTTAAAACATTGCAGTAGCTTCGCTCATTGCTTCGAGCTTGTTCAAAAAGGGAAGACCACCCTTTTTGAACAAGCTCTTCTAATCATTAAATAGTCGATTTAAATTTTCTAAGTCTTAACGTGTTTAAAATAACAGATACCGAGCTAAATGCCATTGCAGCACCCGCTATCATCGGGTTTAAAAGGATCCCGAATAACGGATAAAGTAGACCAGCTGCCACTGGAATAAGGACAATATTATAACCGAATGCCCATCCAAGGTTTTGCCAAATCATTCTCATTGTTGCTTTTGATAATTGTAAGGCCGTCACTACACTTTTAATATCGCCACGTATCAACGTAATATCCGCTGTTTCCATCGCTATGTCAGTTCCTGTTCCTATTGCAATACCTACGTCTGCTTGAGCAAGTGCTGGAGCATCATTAATTCCATCTCCCACCATTGCAACAACTTTTCCTGATAATTGTAACTTCTTCACTTCTTCTGCCTTGTGTTCAGGCAATACCTCAGCAATGTAATGTTCAATACCTGCTTCTTCTGCAATCGCTTTAGCTGTTCGCTCGTGATCTCCTGTTAACATGATCACTTCAATCCCCATTGATTGTAATGCTTTTATTGCTACAGTCGTTTCTTTTTTTAACGTATCTGCAACGGCAATCACACCAGCAAATTGTCCATCTACTCCCACATACATAGGGGTTTTTCCTTGATCAGCTAAGGCAATCGCCTTTTTTTCATATGTTTTAAGATCAATATTGTATTTATTCATTAATTTAATATTACCAATTAAGACTTCTCTATTATTTAATTTAGCTAATAACCCATGACCGACAATTGCTTCAAAAGAGTCCGGAGCATCAATCGTGAGTTCTTTTTCTTTTGCCGCTTCAACAATCGCTTCTCCAAGCGGATGCTCTGATACCGTTTCCACTGAAGCAGCTACTTGTAACAACTGTTCCTCAGTAAACGTTTCAGTCGGTAGCAAATCAGTCAGCTTAGGCTTACCCTCTGTAATCGTACCTGTTTTATCTAATACAACCGTTTTAATTTTATGGGCACGCTCTAAACTTGTTGCGTTTTTAATAAGGATGCCATTTTCAGCACCCTTTTCTGTTCCAACCATGATCGCAGTTGGTGTTGCTAAACCTAATGCACAAGGACAAGCTATAATAAGAATGGCAATAAATGTTGTTAAAGCGAAGATAAGACTAGGGTCTGGTCCGACAAAAAACCAAATAACAAAGGAAATGACGGCAGTCAAAAGGACGGCAGGAACAAAATAAGCAGAAATTACATCAACTATACGTTGGATCGGAGCTTTTGATCCTTGGGCTTCATTCACCATTCGTATAATTTGAGCGAGTGCTGTCTCTTTCCCTACTTTTGTAGCACGAAAACGAAAACTGCCTGATTTATTAATGGTTGCACCAATGACTTCATCACCCGTTGTTTTTTCAACTGGAATGGATTCACCCGTTAACATCGATTCATCTATTGTTGATCTTCCCTTAATTACTACTCCATCTACAGGGATTCGCTCCCCAGGTCGAACTATGATTTCATCATCGATTTTAACTTCATCTACTGCTACTTCAAGCTCGGTCCCATCTCTAACGACTCTCGCTGTTTTAGCTTGCAGGCTTAACAACTTCTTGATCGCTGTTGAGGTTTGACCTTTAGCCTTCGCTTCGAAATAGCGCCCGAGGAGGATAAGTGTCGTAATAACTGTCGTCACATCATAATAGAGTTGATATGGAAATCCCATATCTGTTAGTTGAGTCGGAAATAACGTCATCGCTCCACTATACAGCCACGCTGCACTTGTTCCCATTGCTACAAGCACGTTCATATCAGCTGAACCATTTTTCAAAACCTTGTAGCTATTCTTATAAAATCTCCAACCAGGCACAAGTTGTATGTAGCTCGTTAAAATAAGTAAAAAAAACGGGTTAGATAAAAAAGAGGGTACCCATGCTCCCCAACCGTGCATCATATGTGGGATACTCCCCAATAAAACAACTGAAGACAAAATAGCTGCAATGGTAAAGTCTTTTAACAGTTTTTTTGTTTCTTCCTCTTGATCGTTTGTTACTTCTTGATCACTTTCATTGATAATAGAAGCTTCATACCCTATTTTTTCAATTCTCCTGATAACTTCTTCTGGCTGTAAGATTCCTTTTTCACCTTCAACTTGAGCTTGATTGGCTGCCAAGTTAACCGTAACGGAACGAACGCCTTCCGCTTTTGAGATGGTCTTTTCTACCCGATTGACACATGAAGCACAGGTCATCCCTTTAACAGAAAACAATACTTTACTGTGGTCGTCCTCATCCATTCGTTTTGCTTCATACCCAGCTTGCTCAATTGCTTCTGTAATTTGTTCTGAGGTTACCGAACTGTCCTCGACTTCAACTTGAGCTTGGTTTGATGCTAAATTCACTGAAACAGATGCTACGCCTTCTATCTTAGAGATTTTTTTCTCAACCCTGTTCACACAAGAAGCACAGGTCATTCCTTTTATCGCAAAAATCATTTTATTACTCAATTTTGTTCCCCCTCCTTTTATCCTTTTTTGCTATTATTCTTTACATTATCAAAGAAATGTGAAGAAATTATGTGAATCACATCATAGTAAAACATATTTTTCCAACAGCATGAAATTGTCCTGAATGGCAAATGAGGCCGGACTACCATGAGTACGACCTTTCTTCGCTCGGCGTTTCATTCTTACTGAATTAACTCCATCTAATTTTCCTAAAAGCGCCTTTTATTGCGCTGACACAGTAACATTTAATGTTATCTTTCCCATTATTAATACCTCCCTAAGAAGTTTTTAAACCTTATCAAACTTTCTTTATTTTAGAGCTTATTCAAAAAGGGTGGTCTTCCCTTTTTGAACAAGCTCTAAGCAATGAGCGAAGCCACTGCCATGTTTTAAGTCGGTCCGAGTGGTTTTCTCGGATAGATGCGCAGTGAGTGAAGCCATTGCAACTCCGCATTAGGAGAAAGATACTAAAGGTTCAAAAAGGGTGGTTTTGGCTTTTTGAACAAGCTCTTTTAGTCAGAATTGTCTGCTGTAAATGGGCTACGATTTATGAGTTTATAATGAAATAAGTTCTACTCATGCTTTTATATGTGCGGATCAATAATGTAGAAAACTGTTTGATTAAATTCGGAAGGAAGCCATGATCAAATCATTCCAGCTTTATTTTTTTTCTTTATTACCTACTTCATCCTTACGTCCATTACAAAGAGGACTTACTTTATCACCAGTCTTAATTTCAGCCACCCGACTTCGGTCTGTCCAATTTCTTAATAGCTTATCCAATCATAAGTATCCCTTCTTAATTTTGATTACATAAAAACAGACCACGGAGGTCGCCTGCTTATGTTCGTATTACATTACCATTTTACGGCACTCTTTTGCACACTTACAGCAGAAAATAGCCTATTCTTGGCAATGAGCGTCTTGGAATTTTGCACACATACTGTCTCGTGACATCCATTGAGTTGTGTTTTTAAAAGAATTACTAACCGCTGTCCAAACAGATACCATTATCTTCACTTAACTTTTCATTTATTACAACTTTTTTGATGTTTTTTACCCAAGTGCTACATCAAGTATCATCATTATTGTAAAACCTATCATTAAACTTATAGATGCTAGATCACCATTACCCTTCTCATGTGACCCAGGAATTACTTCCTCAGCAACAACAAAGATCATTGCACCTGCCGCAAAGCTCAATGCATAAGGGAGAAGAGGTTCCATAAAAACCACTGCCATGGCTCCAATCACTGCAGCAATTGGCTCAACCATTCCAGAAAATTGACCATAGACGAAACTCTTACGTCGTGACATTCCATCCCTTCTTAAAGGCATTGAGACAGCAACGCCTTCAGGAAAATTTTGAATACCAATCCCAATCGCAAGGGTAATAGCCCCCATCAATGTGGCAGAAGGAAATCCTGCCGCCACAGCACCAAAAGCTACTCCAATAGCTAGCCCTTCCGGTATATTGTGTAAAGTAATAGCAAGCACGAGGAGAGTGCTTCGCTTTTTCTGTTTCGATTGAATTCCCTCTGCTTTCTCCACCGGAGAATTAGGATGAAGATGGGGCAATAGTTTATCTGCTAAGTATAAGAAAAGACCTCCTAGTAGGAATCCAACAGCAGCGGGAATCCAACTAGGTATGCCATCACTTTCTGCCATTTCTAATGCAGGAGCAAGGAGTGACCAAAAACTCGCAGCAATCATTACTCCACCCGCAAAACCCAACATACTGTCTAGAAATTTTTGATTAACATTTTTTGTAGTAAAAACTAATGCAGCGCCAAGTGCTGTCATTCCCCAAGTAAATAGAGTACCAATAAGTGCCTGAACCACAGGATCAAAACTCATGAAAATTTCGATCATCTTTTATCCCCCCATTAAATTGGATTTTAAGACTACAGCTAAAAGTTTGCTCTAGGAAACTTCCCTCTTACTATATGGAATAATGTTACAGAATGTGCCATTCACCTAGAACAATGTGCAATTTGTCTAACAAAATATAGGGCTTTTTATTATTTGAATACTTGATCGAAAACTCTAATAATAGCTTGGCACTTATGTAATTTCACCTAAAGTCTAAAAAAATTGAAAAAAAGGGGAAAACAGGCATTCAATCAGGTGTGCTCCTACTTTTTTGTCATTTATAATATAGCATTATTATTTGAACTACATCACAAGAAAATTCCCGGTCTATTTTCGTACTGCACGAGCACTCCTTTTACCTTTCTTTCTATGTATTGTGTATCTTCCCCTAGTTCCTGAAATAGTGCTACTTTTTTAACTTACTCCAATAAATAGACCTTTAAAACACCATGTGTGTGATTGGTAATTCTAAATGCTCTGCTAGCTTTGTAAATACAGCTATTTCATCTTGTAGGATATCCGTCTGGATCATCTTTTAATGCAGAAAAGAGAGTTTAGATTATCCTAAACTCTCTTTGATATTTATTTATCCTTCAATCGTAAAAGCCGTAATCCATTAAGTGTGACAAGTAAAGTTGCCCCCATATCCGCTAAGATGGCAATCCAAAGAGTTAACCAACCCGGAATTACTAACAATAAGGCTAGTAGTTTAATTCCTAAGGAAAAGGTAATATTTTGCTTAATAATGTTCAAAGCTTTTCGACTGAGCTTAACCGTGTACGGAAGTTTTGTTAAATCATCACCCATTAACGCCACATCTGCTGTTTCTAACGCAGTATCTGTACCTGCTCCCCCCATCGCAATCCCGACAGTAGAAGCTGCTAAAGCTGGAGCATCATTCACTCCATCCCCAACCATGGCGACATTTCCATATTCAGAGCGTAATTTTTTAATATAGCCTAGTTTATCTTGCGGCATGAGTTCCGCCTGAACATCCGTTACTCCTACATGACTACCAATTGCCGTAGCCGTTCTTTTATTATCACCCGTGAGCATAATTGTTTTTCTAATCCCTAAGTCATGTAATTTCTTAATGACTTCTTGGCTTGTTTCTCTCACCTCGTCGGCTACTGCAATGATCGCTAAAATCTCATTTTCTGCTCCAATAATCATGACGGTTTTCCCTTGTTCTTGAAGGATTTGAACGTCCTCTTCCACTTGAGAAGATAGTTCACCGTTTAGTAATTCGGTAAATAAAGAAGGGCTACCAATGTAAAACTCTGTTCGGTTCACTGTCCCTTTTATGCCTTGACCTGTTATGGAAGAGAAATCATCTATCGCAAGATCCATGTATGGGACCTTTTCTTGCTCAGCTTTTATCATAATCGCTGAAGCAAGAGGATGTTGTGAACGGTATTCTAAAGCAGCAATGATCGATAGTAATTCCTGCTCGTTTGCTTTTTCCTGATAGGTGATAAAGTTAGTTACAACCGGTTTACCTTTTGTTAAAGTACCTGTTTTATCAAAGGCAATTGCTTTTAAGGCACCGGCTTCTTCTAAATAAATTCCACCTTTAATCAATATCCCATTTTTGGCGGCATTTCCAATGGCTGTAACAATTGCTACAGGTGTCGATATGACGAGGGCACAAGGGCATCCGACAACAAGAACCGCTAAACCTTGATACACCCATAACTCCCAACTTGCTTGTAATAATAGTGGTGGTAATATAGCTACAAGAGCTGCCATCAACATAATTGCCGGTGTATAATATTTTGCGAATTTATCTACAAATGCTTGGGAAGGGGCACGCTCTCCTTGCGCTTCCTCGACAAGATGAATGATTTTAGCAATGGTTGTATCGTCTACGTGTTTTGTTACCTCCACTTCAAGTAACCCTTCTTCGTTTAATGTTCCTGCAAATATGTCATCATTTACCAGCTTTTCAACAGGCACTGACTCCCCTGTTATTGCTGCTTGGTTGACCGATGAGTGTCCTTTTCTCACTATGCCATCCATGGCAATTTTCTGACCAGGTTTCACGATCATGATATCACCAATTTCAATCTCATCGACTTTAATCATCATTTCCTGACCATCTCTTCTAATAAGTGCTTCTTTTGGAGCAATGTCCATTAAAGAACGAATCGACTGCCTTGCTTTATCCATTGAAAATCGCTCAAGTGCTTCGCTGATCGCAAATAGAATGACCACAATAGCTCCTTCTGTCCATTCACCAATAATTGCAGCACCGATCACTGCAACCGTCATTAATGTTTTCATATCAAATTGCAGTCGGAATAAATTTTTAAAACCAACTTTAAAGAGCGAAAACCCACCGGTTACGATAGAAGCAACAAATAAGAGAATAGAGAAAATATGTCCTTCTCCATATATCGATTGCGAAATATATCCAAAGATAACAAATAGAGATGCCGCGATGACATTAAGATATTTTAGAACAAATGGTTCCTTTTTTTCTTTAAATCCATCCAGGTCATTCTCCGGTAACACTTTTATACTTTCAAAAGCTCCTGCTTTTTCTAAATCCTTTATCGTTGTCTCACCTACAACCGTTAGCTTGGAAGCTCCAAAGTTCACTTTTGCATCTAAAACACCATCCAGGTGTTTCACGTTCTTTTCGAACGTGGTTGCACAGCCTGCTCAAGTAAAACCTTTAACCCGGTAGACCTTTTTTTCTGTTTCTAATGCTTTTGCTTCAGTCACGACCCTTCACCTCCTTGCTATGAATGACAGCTGTTTGTACGAGCATTCTGACATGTTCATCTTCTAAAGAGTAAAATACCAATTTCCCTTCTTTTCGACTCTTAGCAATTCCTAAGTTTCGAAGATGGCGTAAATGATGAGAGACCGTCGCCATTGTCGCACCAATAATATTAGCGACATCACAAACACATAACTCACCTTCTTGCAATAAGGAATAGGCAATTTTCAACCTCGTTTCATCGGATAACGCCTTAAATATGCTTGCGACTGGAGCGAAATTTTCCGCTTCTACAATGGATGATATGCGCTTTACTTTTTCTTCGTCATAACAAAAAATTTCACATGTATCATGTTCTTGCTTTACCTTTTGGCTCACACCGTCACCCTCATTCAAATAATCATTTGATTATAGTCTATGTTTCTTTTCTGAATATGTCAATATTATATTCAAATGAGTGTTTAATTGATATCAAAACCAGGCACCGTTTTTAGAAATGAAGAACAATAAGCAAAATGTTGAAGGTAACGATCCTTCTAAGCATTAATTTCTAAAATATAAAAATTAGTATAACCGCTAGAATAACACCTAGCCGTAATTACCCTTTTCTAGAAAATACACATGGATGAAACAAAGATAAAAATAGAAATGGACAACTGACAACTTTACTCGATATCGTTTTCAGTATTTTAAAAAACTATTAATAATTCTCAAGTTTAATCATAAAGTTTACGTAGTAATTTCTATGTGCAACTTTAAAACAATAGTTATCATTTCCGTTTACTACATTAAAAGGGGAGAATATATGTTGAATAAAAGAGTAAATTCATCATCAAACACTTGATAGAAAAGCTATAGACGATGCATGGAAGCTATTTTTGATGAAAAAGAAGGTAGAATGGCTCGCTTACTAACCTTGCTGACTCTTTATCATTCTGGTTTTGAAGTCGGTAGATATATTAGTTTAGAAAAAGTGACCGAAGAAAGGAAGGAGAGTTATTATGAAACACAACAACGATCTTCTATCGGTTGGCACGAGAATAACAACGATATATTTCCTTGGATTAATTACATCTTAGGTACAATCGTAAAAGTCTATAAAGAGTTAGAAATCATTTTGCAGTACGATAAATCGATGTACATGGAATTACTTAACTATCAGTAGTTTTCTTGGGGACCCTTGGCCGTCGACTGCTTTTTCAGTCAGGAGGATGTTGACCATAACAAAATTTGGAGTATCCAAAATGGATATATCGGAGAAGCCACTGGATTGCTGTAACCGTCCAGTAGAAATCCACAGTGTTTCACATATAAGATTCAACAGTTTTCAAAAATTAAGACTCAACACTTACTAAAGTAATTCTAATTAACTCTAGAAAACTATATTACTTAAGTCTGTAATCAAATGGTGATCACAGACTTTTTTTCAAATTAGACTCAAGGCTATTTCTTATATTGATATTTTCTTAGTTCGTTATCTATCCCTCTCCTGTTTATTTCCATAATTAGCAACATTATGAAGTCTTGGTCAATATTTAATTCAACTGCCTTATGGTATGCATCTATCAATAAGTCATTTTTAAGCTTGAACATTTTCTTTTACTCCAATCTTAATTATCAATCTTGTCCCCTCTTCAGTGCAGACCACAAATTTTATAAGTTACCTAACTGATACATCAAAATGTCACGGTTAAATTAATTTAAAACTTTTGCTAATGTATTTACTAGAAGCACATAACAGAAGAAACTGTTACGGAAAGATCCAATAGGTAATTACTTTTCTCAATTAACCTGCCCTGACCGTCCCGCATTTCAACAACTTGTGATACTGTATTTTCATGGTCGTAATTAGTGAAGGTAATTTTAAATTTGTTAGGAAAATGGGAAATTCAGACAACCAATAGTGTACCTGGTATACATATAGATGTATACTTTCTGTAATATATATTCTTTCAATAATTCTTTAAGAGCGTGTTCGAGTCTGTTCAAAAAGGGAAAAAACCTCCCTTTTTGAACAGACTCCTTAATGAACTTTACTTTCTGCAATTGCAGCTTTATCTACAATAACTGTAACAGCAGGATGGTTTCTCAAAATAGAAGCTGGGAAACCTTCATGAATTTCTCCGAACATCAAGTTAGCAAGAGCTTCTTTCTTACTCTCACCTGAAATTAGAAGCAGAATTTCTTTACTTTTCATAATCGTTGCTATTCCCATCGTAATGGCTCTTGTAGGAACTTCCTCTAAATTGTTAAAAAACCTTGCGTTTGCTTCTCTTGTAGATGTTGCTAATTCAACGATATGTGTTTTTGAGTCAAACGAAGTTCCTGGTTCATTAAATCCAATATGACCATTGCTGCCAATCCCAAGAATTTGAATGTCCACACCCCCAGAGCGTTCAATCAATTGTTCATAATCTAAAGCTTCCCTTTCAACATCATCCACATCTCCACGAGGAATGTTTGTCTTGGATTTATCAATATTAATATGATTAAAGAATATATCATTCATATAGTAGCGGTAACTATTAGGGTTAGTTTGCGCAAGTCCAACATATTCATCTAAATTAAACGTCTTTACTTTTTGGTAAGAAGTATGATTTTCCTTATAATCTTCTATTAGATTTTTATATAGTCCTAAAGGTGTTCCTCCAGTAGAAAGTCCAAGCGTTAAACTTGGAAGCTTTCGAACTCTATTACTAATGTAATCAGCTGCTTGTTTGCTCATTTCTTGATAATCATTTACTTCGATAATCTTCATATCGTTAATCCTCCTTGATCAAAAGCACGTTCCCCTCTGCAAAAGGTCATAATAACCTCTAAACTTTCATCTAAAATCACAATGTCAGCATCTTTTCCTTCTGCAAGACTTCCTTTTTTATCAAATATATTTATTTGTTTTGCGGGATTAGCAGAAGCCATTACAATAGCATCTTCAAGTGAACATCCCGTAAACGTCTGTATATTTTTTACGGCTTCTCCTAGTTTTAAAATACTGCCCGCAAGTGTGCCGTCTTCTAAAACAGCCTTTCCTTCCTTGACAGTTACTTCTTGACCCCCAAGATCATACTGGCCATTAGCCAACCATTTTGCTCGCATTGAATCTGTTATTAAAATTAAACCTTCTTTTCCTTTTTGTTGGAATGCAAGCTTCACCATTTCTGGTCGTACATGAATCCCGTCGACAATTATCTCAGCTTTTAATTCACCATGTAAAAAGGCAGCTCCCACTACTCCTGGCTCACGATGATGAATTCCCCTCATCTGATTGAAAAGGTGAGTAACTTGATTTGCTCCAGCGTTAATCGCTTCGATCACTTGTTCATAGGTTGCATCACTATGACCAATTGAAGAAATGATGGCATTATCTCTTAAATAACGAATCATCTCCATACCACGAGATTGCTCAGGAGCTAAGGTGACCAACCTAATATTGTGTCCGGATAATTCAATCCACTTTTTTAAATTCTCTACATTAGGATCAACAATATACTCTAACGGTTGTGCTCCTGCTTTTGTGGGGTTAACAAACGGACCCTCTAAATGGATTCCAATTACCTCAGCCTTTCCAGGTGGTTGTTGAGTCTGTATAAATTCATTAACATTTACTAAAGCTTCCTCAATCGCCTTGGTATTCTGAGTAATCGTTGTTGCTAAAAAGCTAGTGGTTCCTTCTCTAGGGAGTGCCTTTGCCATTTGATGTAAGGCATCCTTTGTTGCGTCCATTGTATCGGCACTATTAACACCGTGAATATGAATATCAATAAACCCAGGAATGACTTTATAGTGGGAGGGAATATCAACTACTTCAAATCCTTCCTCCATTGTTAAGTGATTCACTGCTCCCAGCTCTATAATTTTTTGGTCTTTTATTTTCATGTAACCATTTAAAATTATTTTGTCTTCTGTATACAATTGACCGCCCTTAATTAAAATAGGATTTCCATTTGAAATCATGAAAATACTTCCTCTCTAAACAGTCTATTTCCACAAGCTTATTAAAATAAATTAAAGAAAAAGGCCGTGTCAAAAGCGAACAAGCACACTTTTTTCCAACAGCCTAAAGATTTCTTGAAATTAGTAAAAGGTTATTGATTACAAGTATTTATTTGATAGTTCTTTTGCAAATGCCGTCTTTTCCTCAGAAAGGACTTTCATCGGCTGGCGGCAATATCCAGCGTCAACACCTTTATCTTTTAAAATTTCTTTAATCGTTTGATAAAGTCCATTATCAAGAATATCTGAAATCAGATCATTGGTAACATGCTGAATTTCTCTCGCTTCTTCGACTTTTCCTTCTTTCGCAAGGTCATAGATTTGTTTTGCTCTTTGACCGTTGACATTGAACGTACTACCGATTGCCCCATCAATACCAAGAACCGAAGCAGAAAGAAGCATTTCATCAAATCCAGCATAAATAAGCTTATTAGGGAATGTTTTTCTCATTCTCTCAAGTAAATAAAAGTCTCCTGCAGTAAATTTAACCCCAATAATTTTTTCGTTTTCAAATAGCTCAGCAAACTGGTCCAGGCTTATGTTGACACCGGTTAAAAAAGGAATTGAATAAATAATCATTTTGTTATCAACAGCATTAATGATGCTGTTATAATAATGCTTGATTTCTTCAAAATCGAACTTGTAGTAAAAAGGAGTCACAGCTGAAAGAGCTCCGTATCCTAGCTCCGTTGCATATTTAGCAAGATCGATTGACTCTCTTAAATTAATAGAACCTACTTGAGCGATTAATTGGGTTTCTTCTTTCGCTTCATCCTTAACAATGCGGAAAACTTCTTTCTTTTCTTCAGTAGAAAGCATAAAGTTCTCACCTGTACTCCCATTGACATAAAGCCCATCAACTTTACAAACATCCAGATTGTATCTGATTATTTCTCTTAAACCCTTTTCATTTATATTTCCATCTTGATCAAATGACACCATTAACGCTGTGATGATTCCATTCATTACTATATCTCTCCTTTATTGCGATGATTTCGCATAGTTTAAGCTGTTTACGAAGTGTTTAGTAATCTCCATTGGTCTAGTAATAGCAGAACCAACGATACAACCATGTGCTCCTGAAATGATCGCTTTTTCTGTTTCCTCAGTAGTTTTATATCCACCTTCAGCCATGACAGGTATATCCAATTTATCAGAGAGTGCTTTTAACAGCTCGATATTAGGCAGTTCAACGTCTTTCGTATAACTTGTGTATCCAGAAAGGGTGGTCGCAACTAAATCAAATCCAAGTTCAGCTGCTATTATTCCTTCTTCATAAGTTGAAATATCAGCCATTAAAATGACATCTGGATACTTTTCTTTTATTTCCGTAAAAAAACTCTTTAATGTTTGTTGATTAGGTCTTAAACGATCGGTGGCATCTAGCGCAATAATTTCTGCACCAGCACGAACGACTTCATCTACTTCTTTTATCGTTGCTGTAATAAACACATCACTATCTTCAAAATCTCTTTTTACAATCCCAATAACCGGAAGATCTACCTCTTTTTTTATAGCAACGATATCTTCGTAGCTATTAGCTCTTATGCCTACTGCTCCCCCCATTTTAGCTGCAAGCGCCATTTTAGACATAATGTATGAACTATGCAATGGTTCTTCAACTAAAGCTTGGCAAGAAACAACAAGGCCTCCTTTCAATTTTGCAAATAGTGTCTTCTTATTCATTGCTATTCTCTCCTAATTTAACACCTTTATAATTGGTGTTTTCTATTGGACACATTGTTAGGTTTAATGAATATTTCATAATACAATAACCCTCAGACTGGTCCTTCTCTATTTAATCTTCCAAAGTACAAATTTAAGCGTACAGTTCCATCTCCACTAATGTATAAGGAGACCTTCTAATAAAGTTTACTAGCTATTTTTTCGGTAATTTTCATCTTAATTGCTTTAGCTTCTTCATAATTTTTTATCGTTAAACCAGTGCATATTAGATCAATTAAATATAATTGAGATATTTTAGACACCAGTGATCCACTATCTAGAGGACTTTCTTTAGCTGAAGATAATAACACCAAATCAGCAAACTTCGTTAAGGGTGACTTAGCATAATTTGATAAAGCTATAACCGTCGCTTTGTTTTCTTTTGATATTTTCACTGCATCAACAATGTCTTTAGTACTCCCTGTTAGACTAATCGCAATGACCACAGAGTTCTCCGTCATGGAAGATGCTCGCATAATTTGAACATGAGAGTCTGTTACCACATTCGTTTGTTTACCAATACGCATTAATCGATTCTGCATATCTAACCCCGCTATACCAGAAGAACCTATACCAAAGATAACCACATCGCTAGAAGCATCGATCGTATCAATTACAGCTTTTAGTTCTTCTGAATGTACGATCTCAGACGAATCATTAATAGCTTCTATTATATTGTTCTTTATTTTTTCTATATAGGTTTCCTCACCATCATGCTGTGTCGCTTTTGATACCTCTTGAGCTAACATGAATTTAAAATCCTGGAAACCTTTAAACTCTAGTTTTCTAAAGAATCGTAAGACAGTTGCTTCTGCTACACCGCATGCCTCAGACAATTCTGTTAAAGAGTGATATATAACACTTTGACTATTATCCCGGATGTAATGGTATATTTTATTTTCTGATTTGGTAAAAGTATGCTTTAATTGTTCCATGATTATGGAAGGCTTGGTTCCACTCATTTCACCCATATGATTTGCCAATTTTATTTCACCTCATCTCTTATATATTTATTCCATCAAGAAGATTTTAGCTGCCCCTAATAGATTTGCCTTATTTCCATTCATCGCCATCTTGATTTCTAAGTTTCTTGCATGATTTGGCATAATCTTCGGATAAACGGAATCCTTAATTGAATTTAGTAAAAAGTCTCCTTGCGCGGATATTCCTCCACCTAATACGATTAGTCTAGGATTAAGGAAGTGTATCATTGTCTTCAATCCAGTAGTAAGGTCATCAAGCCATTGATCATAACAAGCTAAAGCTTTCATATCACCTGATTTAAGTAATTGAAAAAAATCGATTAACTGTAACGTCTCACCAAATTCAGTAGATACGAGTTTTTCCAAGGCTTGGCTTGATGCATATTGTTCGTAGCATCCCGCACTGCCGCATGTACAAGCCTGGCCTTTAGGATACAGCGTGATATGGCCAACCTCTCCCGCTGAAAAACTTTGACCCGTGTAGAGTTTTCCGTTCAAAAACAAAGCCCCACCTATGCCTGTACCGATGGTTAAACAAAGAAAGTCCTCCACACCTTGCGCAGATCCCTTCCAATGTTCACCAATAGCTGTACAATTCACATCATTCTCAACTTTCACTGGTAACTCAGTTTGAATCTGAACAATTTCAACTATATTTAAACCGGTATAATTTGGAATAGTATCTGTTGCATGCACAACAATGCCATTTACATTATCAATTTGACCTGCTGTACTTATCGAAATTCCATTTATATCCCATTTTCGTTTTAGCTCTTTGGAGATTGAAACAACCTTTTGAATGATAGTCTCTCCGCCTAAATGAGCTTCTGTAGGGGTGGACGCATCATATAATATTTCCCCTTCAACACTTACAATGCCATATTTAATAGATGTTCCTCCGATATCAAAACAGGCTAAAAACATATTTATTTCTCCTATCACTAAAGTAAGATACAAAGAGAAAGGCTCTATATCGAGCTTTCTCTCTGTGACTTAAGGACTTAAAAGATTTGGTAAGAATAATACAATCTGCGGGAAAATAGTTATTAATACCAATGAAATTACTAAAGGGATTATGAAAGGAATAACTCCTCTCGTAATAACTTCAACAGGTATATTACCTACTCGTGATACTACAAATAGTGCCATCCCCATTGGTGGTGTTAATATTCCAATCATCAAGTTAAGAATAACTATAATACCGAAGTGGACTGGGTCAATACCTGCACTGACTATAACAGGAACCAATATCGGAATTAATAATATTAATAACGCTAGAGACTCGATGAACATTCCTAAGAAGATTAATAATACATTTATTAACATTAATAACAAAATAGCATTATCAGAGATCGATAAGAAAAACGTTGCTACAGTTTGTGCTACTTGCTCATATGCGATCATTTGACCAAAAAATTCTACTCCCATAATCATTAGAACGGCAACACCAGTTAATTTCATTGAATCTACCACATTCACAAAAAACTTTTTCAGCGTAAGCTCTTTGTATACGAAAAAACCTAGGACCATCGCATACAATGTTGCAATTACTGCCGCCTCTGTTGGTGTAAAAAACCCAGAGAATATCCCACCGATAATAATCACAGGCGTCAGCAATGCCCATATTGCTTTTTTGAAATAAACCCATCGTTCTTGAGGAGTTGCCTTTTTTGCTTTAGGATACCCTCTTTTCTTAGCGAAAGTATAAGCTACTACCATTAAAGAAACTGTCATTATTAATCCTGGAAGTACACCTGCAAGAAACAATCTAGCAATCGATTGATCCGAGATCACCCCGTAAATGATTAACGGAATACTTGGTGGAATAATTGGACCGATAATAGCTGATGCAGCAGTCAGTCCCCCAGCATAATCATCGTCATATTTTTCGTCTCGCATTGATTTAATTTCTAATTGACCAAGTCCACCCGCATCTGCTAATGCAGAACCAGACATCCCGGAAAACATGAGACTTGCCATGATATTCACATGGCCAAGTCCTCCTGTATGATGACCTACCAATGATTTTGCAAACGCAAAAATACGATGTGTAATCCCCGAAGAGTTCATCAATGTCCCTGTTAAGATGAAGAATGGGACCGCCAATAATGCAAAACTATCAATACTGTCAATCAACTTAGCCCCTGCGAAATAGACTAACGACCAATCAGCCAAGGCGAAATAAGAGAATGCAGCGACAATTAGTGTAAATCCAACTGGCATTCCAAGAAATAACAGTAATAACCAACCGATGAATATGATTGCTACATCCATCTATTTCACCTCACTTTTACTACTTCTAAATTCTTTTACGTTTCGTTCGATTAATCTGTATATCATTAAAATCGAAAACAAAGGCAACGCCATATACATATAGACGTAAGAGATATCCAGCGAAACAATTTGTACCGGTACTTTACGCATAGACAATTCATAACCGATATAACCCATAAAAATAATCGCGACAAGGATGATGAATTGAAATACATAGTTGATTATTGTTTGTACTGTAGTTGGAAATTTCTTCACGAAATAATCAATAAAGACATGACCATTCTCTTTAATTCCAACCGAAACAGCTAAATAGGCTACATAAATAAAGATGAATTTAGCTAATCCTTCTGACCATGTTAACGGGTTATCAAATACCTGACGAGAAAATATCTGAATGGTTAATACGATTAACATCATGATAAACAGCATTCCACCAATAGTTTCCTCTAAGTTCGCAAAAAACTTTTTCATCATTTTCACCTAATTTTTTGTGATTAATTATTCGCGTTTTGAATTTCCTCCAAATATGCCTCCGCTGTTTCACCAATCTTTTCAAGGTACTTTGGATAAGCTTCTGATACAGCCGTTTTAAACTCCTCTAAATCTGGTTCACTGACTGTCATTCCAGCTTCCTTGAATTTAGCAATCAAACTTGCTTCTTCATCTGTAAATAACTGTGTGTGATAATCAGCAGCTTGTTTAATACCATCTTCTAAAATAACTTGTAAATCTTCAGGTAATTCTTCCCATGTTTGTTTACTAACAACATAGTTTACATCATTGACTACGTGATTGGTTAATGCTAAATAATCTTGAACTTCATAAAACTTCTGTGCATCAATCGTTGATAATGGATTTTCTTGACCATCAACAGCATTCGTTTGGAGTGCTAAATATACTTCCGTAAAAGCCATTGGTGTAGCTGATGCCCCAGTATAATTAGCATAATCCAATAATGTATCCGCTTCAGGAACTCGTAATTTTAAACCTTTCATATCACTTAAAGTTTCAATTGCACGATTTGAAGTTGTTTGACGAGTACCATTATAAGCATTAGCTACAATTTTCCAATTATGCTCATTTAATAATTCTTCTTGTAAGCCTTTTCCGTATTCTGTATCATAAAGTACCTTTTGAATATGATCATATCCATCTACTACATAAGGCAATCCAAGTAATGAAGCTCGTGGCACCCAAATTCCAAAGCGGCCAGTTTCAGCAAGTGTAATATCTAACGATCCTTCACCAACCTGATCAAGCATGGCTCTGTCATCACCTAATTGAGCACTAGGATAAATTTTCAAAGTCAACCTTCCATCACTTTCAGTATTAACATATTCTGCAAGTTGCTCTGCAGCTTTGAATTCATTTTGTTGATTACCTGCTACCATTCCGAATTTTAATTCAAAGCTTTCTTCCGATTTTCCTTCTGAAGGACTCCCCTCATTTGAACAACCAATAAGCCCCAAAACAACAACTAGCAAAATACCAAAGTGAAGTAACCCCTTTTTCATCTTTAACCTCTCCTTTTTTGAGCGTTTTTTGGTACAGAAATGTCGAGCATGTTATCGCATTTTCTACAACCACAAGTTTAATGAAACTGTCAAAATGAGTTATTTAGTTACCTTTTCTTTTATCATTAACGAACAAGCGCTATACAACTCTATTAAATAGTTATCAATAACTTTATTTTCATTGATATACCTGCTAACTCAAATTGACAGTTGTTTTTCATTTCCTTTGCGACTTTTGAAAAAGCGCTTTCAATAACACAAGTTCATTGTATTATTTTGATTGTTAGATGTCAACATTTTATTTAAAATTGAATGCCAGTTGTCATATTGTGACTTTTTAATCTAAATTAACATTTTCAGTAATAGCTTATTTTAGCTATCTACATAGCTTAAAAGCGTTATATCTCCCTAGTTCATACAACACAGTTGTTTTCGATAATACGTATACAAGTTGCAAGTTCTCATATTCTTCCCAAAAAATAAAAAACCACAGCATGACCACTGTGGCAACCAATATTTATTTTCAAAACTTAGGTATTAAGCTAAAAAACGTCTTCCATAATAATCGGGATGGTGAAGAATGCTAAGCAACGCTATCAGATTGATGGAAGAGTGGTTTCATTAATAGAACTCTATCGATTGCGTCGCCCATTCATGGAAAAAAAGGTCTTCTCCGTTGATCACAGCGACTATGGCAATAAGGATGACTGTACTAGCTTTAAAGAGTCCTCTCTTTCTTCCAATAGCAACTCTTTCTTTTTGTCTTAAAAAGCTGAAATATTTATTAAAGTTTTTAATTTGGAAAAAGCCTAGAAAGCTCTGAACAAGCCATACTATCCCAACTAAAATTATTAAGTAGATAAACATCTTAGTCTGACCTCCCTATCTCAATGTAGTAGAGCAATAGCTTCCGAGTAATGTTTACGTTTTCATATATCTCAAAAAAATCATACTCGTTTCAAAAGTTCTTCTGCCGTTTTTCATTGGTAATTAGTACATTGACGTACTTTCCTCTTAAAGCTCCTAAAATAGATGGAACTTTATTTTCAGATTCAGCAACTCCAATTGAATACTCAAGTTCTTTTAACCTTTCTAATTCAATTGCTACAGTTCTTTCTGCCACTTCTGACTCTATTACGTGACCATTAATATCATAAAATCTCGAACATATATCACCAACTGTATTTAGGTTGTTAAGTTCGTCTATTTCTTTATCTCCATAATCCTGTCCAAATCATATTTAATGAAGCGAGCGGAGCACCAATTCCAACTACTGCAATATTTAAGTTGTTCCACATATCCAGTATTTTTTTAAAGAAATTAGAAGTAACAATATCGTTTTTGGTTTCTTTTTTTCAACAACTGCAGCAGCGTTAACAAAATGAGATGAGCCACCAAATGTATTTGCGACATTATAAACAATTGTATTTACATGATATTTACTATCTAATGTTCCAGGACCTCCAACTAACGGGACAAAATCTACCTTTCTTGCCTTGTATTCCACAGGTTGATCAATCATGCTTCCCATGGTTCTCCCCCATGCAAAACCAATTGTATCTTCATCTTTAAAAATTCGATTCAACAGCTCTAATGTTGCATAACCAAGCGTAGTTTTTCTTTTCTCATCTAAATCGGAATTATTATTTGGAACTACAATTACGTCCTTTAGTTGAAAAGTTGTTTGATTTTTGTCTCTAACTCGAACGTTTCATACGATGTGCTATCTACATGGATTTGTACAATGCCTTCTCTCCTTGCTTTTTTCAGCATTCTTCCAATTGTTGTACGATATATTCCAAGTTCGTTAGATATTTCATTTTGAGTCATATCTTCTTCGTAATACATTTGTGCAACTTTTACAAGTAAACGTCTTTCCTCCCAGCTAGACATCATCAAACCTCCAATCTAACCTTTTTATTTTATTATTCCTGCACTTCCGCACAACAGCAAGTACGTGTCATCTGTGCTTGTGTTTGGTATAGACTTATCTGATATTTGAGTCAATACATTTTTATAATTTACCCTTTTTACCTGTAATTCAAAAAGGAGAAGGCGAATTTGCAAAGGCGATCGCGTACTCGTTTAAAGGCAAGATGATATAGAGTTCGGAGAAAGTGCAGTTGTTGCTATTAATGGAGAAGTGCATGTCTAAGGCGTGTCAATAAAACAGAAACTGGAGAAATAATTCTTTATCCCTATAATGAACAGCAAATCTTGTAATTAAACGAAAACAACGCCGAATAATCGACGTTGTTTTTCTCAAATTCATATTATTTACTTTCCATCCATTCAGGTTTACCAAACCCTTTGAATTGTTCATCAATTGTTTTTTCAAATTCTTCTGATTCAATTGCCTCTTGTATATCTTTTACCCAGCTTGTTTCTAAATCTTTTGTATTAACAACAACTCGGTTTCGGTATTGATCAGGCATATTTTCTAATTGAATTGCGTCTAACAAATTCATTTTTGCAGCAATCGCAAAGTTTCCTGGAACCGCTGATAAATCGACACTGTCAACTGCACGTGGAAGTTGGGCAGCTTCAATGGGTTGGAATTTTAATTTTTTTACATTATTTTCTACATCTTTTTCAGAGACAGTTAAAGGATCTAAAGAAGAATCGATTGTAATCAAACCTGCATCTTGTAAGATTAGAAATGCTCTTGCAGCGTTTGTCGGGTCATTTGGAATGGCGATTGTACTGCCTTCTGTTATATCATCAAATGATTCAAATGTAGCTGAGTAAATTCCCATTGGTGCTGTAGGAACAGAAACTACCTCAGATAATTCTAGCTCATGCTCTGTTGCAAAGCTTTCTAGGTAAATTTTGTGTTGAAATAGATTGGCATCAATGTCTTCTTGAGACAGAGCTAAGTTTGGTTGCATATAGTCACTAAATTCTACAAGCTCGATTGTATACCCTTTAGCTTCCAAAATAGGTTTAATTGCTTTTGTTACCATGTCACTATAAGGTCCTGCAGTTGCACCAAATGTTAGTTCTTTTTTCTCTTCAGTTTCCTGATTATCAGTTGCTGAAGAAGCATCTTCCCCACCACAGGCTGCTAATAAACCAATAAGTGCACATAATAAAAATAATTTTTTCATTTCTTTTTACCCCCTAAAATAATTAACGTTTGTCTAAAATTCTAGCCATTTTATCCCCTGCAAATTGGATGATTTGAACTAAACAGATTAAAATGATAACAGTAGAAAGCATAACTGTATTATCATAACGATAGTAACCAAATCGGATAGCTAAGTCACCAATACCGCCACCACCAACTATACCAGCCATTGCTGAATAAGCAATTAAACTTATAGTTGTAATAGTAACTCCCTGTATGATACTTGGACGTGCTTCAAGTAGAAGAACCTCTTTAATAATCATCCAAGGACTTGCTCCTACTGCAACAGATGCTTCAATCACCCCCTTATCAATTTCTCTTAAAGAATTTTCTACGATTCTCGCAAAAAACGGGATTGCTGCTACCGATAATGAAACAGAGGCAGCTGTTGGCCCTATCGTTGAACCTGTAATGATCTTTGTTAATGGCAATAATGCAACTAGTAAAATAATAAATGGAATAGAACGGACCATATTGACAACAAATCCAACCGTTGTTTTTATAAAATTATTTTCTAATAAAAGTCCACGGTCCGTTACAAATAGAATAACTCCTAAAGGTAGGCCTACAATGATAGCGACAGCCAATGAAATGGCCACCATATAGATCGTTTCAAAAAAAGCTTTATTAAGATCCGGTAATAATGTTAACAGTGAATCAATTAACATATTGAATCACCTCCAATTGCTGTGTTCTTCTTTTTATATACTCAATCGCTTTTTGTACTTCCTCTTCGTCTCCTGATACTTCCATCATGAAAATTCCAAGTGGCTTTTCTTTGATATACTCAATTTTCCCATGAAGAATATTTCCTTTTACCTTATATTGCTGTAATACGTCTGAAACGACGGACTCTTCTGCGATCTCTCCTTTAAAATGAATTTTAATAATCGTGCCTTTTCGATTGTTTATTAAATGCTCTGGTAAATCGAATTGAAGAACAGTATTAATAAAAGATTTCGTTAAAGGTTGAGTAGGGTCTGCAAAAATGTCATATACTGGTCCCTCTTCTACAACTCTACCATCCTGCATAACTGCCAATCGATCGCAAATCTCTTTAACAACCTCCATTTCGTGGGTAATCAAAACAATGGTTAATCCTAGCTCATGATTAATCTTCTTTAACAAAGTTAAAATTGATTTCGTTGTACTTGGGTCTAAAGCAGATGTCGCTTCATCACAAAGGAGGACAGAAGGTTCATTTGCTAAAGCTCTAGCTATACCAACTCGTTGTTTTTGACCACCACTCAATTGAGAAGGAAACACTTCTTTTTTATCTGAGAGACCCACCATTTCTAATAATTCATCTACTCTATGTGAAATTTCATGTTTTGATTTACTTGCAGCTTTTAAGGCAAACGCAACATTTTCAAACACTGTTTTCGAACTAATTAGATGAAAATGCTGAAAAATCATTCCCACTTTTAACCTCGCTTGCCGTAGTTCTTTGTTATTTAATGTGGTTAAATCAATTCCATCGATAAGAACTCTTCCAGTAGTAGGTTTTTCTAATAGGTTCAAACACCTTATTAGAGAACTTTTACCTGCACCACTATACCCGACAATCCCGTATATTTCTCCTTTTTGTATTGTTAATGAAACATTATCAACACCAATTACTTTCCCCTTTTTAGTGTTATATTCTTTCACTAGTTCTCTTACCTCAATCATACAAGTCACCTCTAATGAATATCGTATTTTTTGCGATATTAAAAGCCTCTTTCATTCAGAAAGAGGCTTCGAATTCAAATCTAACCAACTTATTCTATCAGAATGATTCACCCTTAGCAGAAAGTGGTACCTTTTCTAATTTAGAGGTTATCGACCTCAAAGGGCCTTTCCCTTAGTCTCTGAAGTTATTGCTTTTATAATTAAATACGCTTCAATACCCTCCTAAAAGATAGAACAATTTTTTGATTTACCTTAGTTAACAATTAATCCAGCAATCGAAATCTTCCAGAAAAGAACTGTTAGAAGAAACTATTTTTATATTCTATTTTAGTATATCATATTTTTTAAATTTATTTATTGAGAGATAATGACAGCAATTAGATAGTTTAGTAATTAAAAACATGTTCCCCCTCTATATATTCAGCTATAATACCACTAACGTTTTAAAACAACAAATAATTAAAAAAATTAGGATTTTTCAATTGTAAAGTTTAGCCCTAAAATAAACAGTTTACCAACATTTTGGCAGAGAACATTGAAAATGAACTTGAAAAACTAGAGGAAGAATTTCTTTGGTTAGTAGCTACTCAATCATTGTCGGATATATTTAATTGGTGAACTTCTGATAAACGACTGCCAGTAGCATAAAGAACCTCGATAAAAGCGCGTTGTCTAATCGTCTGACAGGCTTCTCTGAGAAATTACCTCTTATTTAAATGATTAGTTTTTTTGAATATGTTTTAAAACAAAAACACATATTAAGAAAAAAGTGGTGAGTAAATGTTCAATTTTCAAACATCGTCTGCTCGTAGCGAGTAGCATCTTATCAAGTGTATTTAGTTTTGTTGTGATTACATTGACGATTTATCATCATTTCGCTATCAAACGGATGTTAAATAACGTCAATGAAAAGAAGCGCTCCATTCAAGAGCACTTCTTCCTTATTTCCTCAATCATCTTTTCTTCCTCAATGAATTCCTTCATTTTGATGTTGATCCACGTAGAAACTTTAATGCCTTTCTTGCCAGCATACTTACAAAATTCTTTATATACCTCTTCTTCTAAGGTGATGTTGTGTCGAGTTGTAGCCAATAATACCATCCCAAAAATGACATGGTAATATTGGCTAACAGATACAACTTTTTATCAATACACACTAATAAATACTAATAGAGCGTGTTCAAAAAGGTACTCTATAAGACTTCCAATGGCTCCGTTCGCTACTCGTCTTACTATGAGAAACCCACTCATAGTAAGTCTTTTAAAGATGTAGCGACTACGCTTATTGCTTCGAGTCTGTTCAAAAAGGGAAAAAACCTCCCTTTTTGAACAGACTCTATTAGTTTTCACTCTAGCCTATGAACTTAGATCAAATGTATTTTGGGCAAAATGTTTTTTTCGAGCCATTGATGAATACGCCCAATCATACAGTTTAGATGAACAGTACAAGAGTAATGACACGGAATGTATTTGATTTCAAGTAATATCAAACACATTCATGGCATCCCGGTCATCAAAGTTGCAGGATAGTACTTTTTCAGCGAGGTAGCTAATTACACCATTTTTTTACTGCAGAGAACACTTTTTGATGTGCTACATAGTTAATTACTGTAACTCATTAAAGTGGTGTTAACGAATGACAGCAGCAGGTTATGCAGGCGGCCGATTCCATGTTGGTTGAAAGCATGTTTGGCCTCACCTGTTCCCAATGGAGTTTAAATAAAAATAACCCCGGTCCAATACCAAGGTCATTTTCTAGTTGCTTAGTTCTTTTCTATTAATCTCCCATTTCATCGGGTATTTTTCATGTAATCTCCTTGAGCAATATAAAGTTACTCCTTATTCAAGCCATCAATAATCACTTTGATATTAGATTCCATCATTTTTAAATAGGTATCCCCATCAGTTCCCTCTTCTCCTAAAGAATCGGTATAAACCGTTCCCACAATAGGTACACCAGTTTCCTCAGATACGGTTTCCATACTCCGGCGATCAATACTAGTTTCAACAAAAAGAGCAGTAACATTTTTATCACGAATAAGATCGATTACGTCACGTATTTCTTGTGGCGAGCCTTGATTTTCGGAATTGATTTCCCAAATGTACCCCGTCTCGATACCATAAGCCTCCCCAAAATATTTAAAAGCACCCTCACTCGTAATCAGAAAACGTTTATCTTCGTCGATAGACGCTATTTCTGCAATTGCTCTTTCATGCAATTGTTTCAGCTGATTAATATATGTTTCAGCATTTTCCGTGTAAAAGTTTTCATTCTCAGGATCTACTTTAATTAGTGCATCGCGGATATTTTCAGCATAAGTCATTCCATTGCGTAAATCGAGCCAAGCATGTGGATCACTTTCTTCATCTAACCCATTAGACTCTAACAATATTGGCTCTACTCCTTCACTAACACGATAAACGGGGGCTTCTTCATCGCCTTTTCCTGCTACCTCAATTAGTTTTCTGAACCAACTATTTCCTTCTTCCAAGTTTAATCCATTATAAAATACAACATCTGCATCCGTTGTTTTCTTCACATCATCCGGTAAAGGATCATATTCGTGCGGATTGCCACCGATAGGAGCTAAGTTATAAATTTCCGCTTCCTCACCTGCTATATTTTTGGCAATATCATAGATGATGGAATAGGTCGTGACAACTTTCAATTGCCCTGCTTCACCTTGTTCTTGACTAGTTTGTTCACTCCCACACGCTCCAAGTAAAAAAAGTAAAAGGAATGTGATACTAAATAATAATTGGTTTCTCATAATTTCTCTCCTTCTTAAATGTTTTTTAACTTTCTATTTATAAAAGCAAGGCTTTCTTTTTTCGAGTGCGTATAGCCCTCCATAAAAGCCCTTGTTTTGGTGAAAAGAAAAAAGCCATTGCGAACATCAAGCTCGCTACAACAACAATAGCCGGGCCTGAAGCTAAATTATACGTAAAACTATAATAAAGCCCTATAATTGATGCAATAACACCAAACCCTGCTGATAGAAAGACCATAAACCATAACCGATTGGTCATCAGATAAGCTGTTGCTGCAGGCGTAATTAACATTGCAACTACAAGAACGATTCCAACCGTTTGTAAAGAGGCAACCGTTGACATCGTCAATAATGTCATTAAAAGATAATGGATGAAATTATTAGGTAATCCATAAGCAGCTGCCATCGTAGGATCAAATGTAGTTACAAGTAATTCTTTGAAAAATAAGTAGACACAAAGTAACACAATGACTGTCACGATAAATGTCATCCACACCTCTGATACTGGGACGGCAAGCACGTTTCCGAATAAGATATGATACAAATCAGCACTACTCTGCATGAGCGTAATCAGGATAATCCCGATCGCAAATGCAGCTGTAAACATAATCCCGATCGATGTATCATTTTTAATTCTACTATTCTGACTAATATATCCAATCGAAATCGCCACAACTAATCCCGTCAGTACTGCACCATAAAAGATATTAATTCCTAGCATATAAGAAACCGCAACTCCTGGAAGGACAGCGTGAGAAATCGCATCCCCCATCAAAGACATTCCCCTTAGAATGATAAAACATCCGATTACCCCACAAACAATTCCAACAAGAATAGACGTAATCAATGCTCTTTGTAAAAACTCATATTGTAAAATAGACTCATAGAAAGCAATCATATTCATGATACCGTCATCCCCATTTCCTCTAAAAAGGACAATTGTCCCTGGTAGGCTTTCGTAATTACCTCTGGTCGACATACTTCAGCCACGGACCCATACTTGACTAGTTCCTTATTAAGTAACAACAACTCATCAAAGTATGCTCCTGCTTTGCTTAGGTCATGATGGACAACTAACACGGTTTTCCCTTGATTTCGCTGTTCACGCAAAATGTTAATTATGGTTTCCTCACTTGACACATCAATCCCGACAAAAGGTTCGTCAAGAAAAAACAATTCCGGCTTTTGCGCTAATGCCCTGGCAACAAAAACTCTCTGCTGCTGTCCCCCTGACAACTCGCCAATTTGACGTTGGCTGAACTCTTCCATCCCAACTTTCCTTAAACATTCATAGGCCCACTCTCTTTCACGTTTCTTTGGACGATTAAACAAACCAAGCTTTGGATATGTCCCAATAACAACTGTATCAATTACTGTAATCGGGAAGTCCCAGTCAATATTGCTACGTTGAGGAACATAAGCAATTTTTTTCCTCATCTCCTGAATTGGCCTGCCTGCAATTTTTATTTCTCCCTTATCTAATGGAATCAAATTTAATAACGACTTCAATAAAGTTGACTTTCCTGCTCCATTTGGACCAATGATTCCAACAATTTGCCCTGCTTTTGTAGAAAATGATATATTTTTTACTGCTTCATTTCCGTGATAGGAAACATATAAATTTCGAACTAATAATATTTCATCCAACATCTTTCACTCCCTTAAGATTTTTAATTAATTAGCATAAAGCTCGCAAACTTTCCTTAAGGCAACTTTTTAATAAAAAAGAAAATGTTCGTTTTGAACACCTAAATCATGATATGCAATTGCATTCATAAAATAATCTTGTACTAATGAATTTATTTTTCCCTAAGGCAACTTTAATTACATTATATGCATTCTACTTTTAAATTACAACCTAAAAATCATTTGTTGAAAAATTAAATCTACACCCTAAGACAGCAAAAAGAGTCGAAACGCTGTTACTATGCATTTCGACTCTTAATCGATCCTTATTCTCTTTTAAAAATAAACACCCTAGCAATAGAAAATTAACGTTCTACAGGAATACTAACGAATTGCATTAATAGCCTTTTGAACGATTTCTTCGTCTGCATGCGAACTCCTTAAGTCCATTTGAATATAACTCTACAATAGAAAAACGAATAATCCCCCAGAACTATTATCAGTCTATATATTAAAGTCAACTAAATTTTGTTCTAGTTAATTTCGATACATATAACGATAAAAAGAAGGAACGTGCCAGACTAAATGATACAAAAGCGAACCAAATCCCATGATTATGGTAGTTAGGTACGAACAACCAAACAGCTAGTAAAAATACGATTAATGCTAGGATCATAGAATCTCTAATCGATTTGGCCTCTGTAGCACCTGAAAAAATTCCGTCTAATTGCAATCCCCAAAACCCAACAATAGGAAAAACCATCATCCAGATTAATAGTTCGATTGCTTCCTCTCTTACTTCCGTGATGGTTGTAAATACTGCGACAATATTTCCTCCAAATAAAAGGATAAATAAAAATAATATGATTGCTGCAATGAAGCCCCAGTGTGCCGATAAGGAAAATACACGTTTATAAAGGGATGGATTTCTCCCTCCAATTGCCCGTCCGACAATGATACTCGATGCATTAGCAAATCCGCCAAGCAAATAAGCCATAATGTAATGGATTTGCAGTAGAATCGCATTGGCAGCTAATGTTACTTCACCCATACTTGCACCCTTGGACGTAAAGATCACGGTCATCGTAAGTAAACATACTGTTCGCAGGAATAAATCTCGATTGACTTTCAACATTTTTATTAGAGGTTCCGATTCTATTAACATTGGAAGTTTTATCTGAGCTATTTTCACTCTATTTGTACGGAAAATGAGCCATGCGCCGAACAAGACAGCACTGATTTCTGCTATGAGTGTCGCATAAGCAACCCCACTAACCCCCATCCCCAAACCTAAAACAAAAACTATATCTAAAATGATATTTAAAACATTCATTAAAATTTGGGTCGCCAAGGCTAATCGTACATTCCCCATTCCCATAAGCCAACCAATCATCACATAGCTTAGTAGAATAAATGGAGCCCCCCAAATACGAATAGAAAAATAGGTTGCTGCAAATGTCGATACCGCTTCGCTTCCTCCAATTAAAGATAAAGAAATTTGTAGAATAGGCTGCTGTAAAATGATGAACAACAAGCCAAATAACACCGCCAAAATCATCGGGCGTAGAAAGGATAATTGCATTTCTTTTTGATTATTTGCTCCTTCTGCTTGTGCAGTAAAGCCACTTGTACTAACCCTGAGAAAACCAAGCAGCCAGTACATTGTATTAAAAATAACAGCCCCAATCGCCACTCCACCAATCGAAGCTGGGTCAGGAATTCGCCCCACAACTGCTGTATCAACTGCTCCCAATATCGGAGTTGAGATACCGGAAATAACAAGTGGTATTGCTAGTGCTAAGTACTGCCTATGACTTAAAGTCAAAGCACCTTTCATTTCTATAGAAGCGGTTGCTGCCTTCATCCTTATCTCCTTTTACGATTCTTACGTTCAATTCTAGACTACTGTTCGTATTGCTAGTAAAACACTCTTTCACTCGCAGATCGTTCACATTCAAGTAGCTACCTCGCATATCTCTAATTTGCTCTCTTTACAAAAGCTGATTAACCTCTTGCTCCATGTGTACAGTTTGAAAACTTCCCTGCTCATCAAGTATTATTTGAAAACCTTTCTTCCTCCAAAAAGTTAAACCACCAGGTAAAAAACGATGAGTATGGAGATACATGGTCTTATAATTTTTTTGTTTACAATAGTCAACCGTTCTCTCAAAAAGTAAGGAACCTATACCTTGTTGTCTTACTTGATGATCTACATAACACTTTATAATTTCACAAGTTGTCGCTAACAGATAACGATCTTTCAAGGAAACAATGCGCCCATCATAAGGTCTAACAGCAATGGTTCCCACTACTTTATCATTCAAGAATGCTGCCATAATAGTTGCATCATGTCGATTGATAAACAACTTCTCCATGTCATCAAGATCATTTCTAGATGCCTTACTTAATGGAAAAGGATAGACCTCCTGCATCGTTGCAAGTATAAAGGTTGAGACTGCATTGATGTCTTCTGTTCTTACTTCTCGAATGTTAATCATAAGTTCTCCTTCATTTTTCGCAAATATGATTTATATTACTGTATCAATTCATTACATTATAAGAGTTTAACACAAGATTAATAGAAACCATTACGCGTATCATTAACATTTAAAGGAAAGGAATATTTCTCAATAAAAAAATTTTTTTGGTAGGTCATCTTCACACTCACTGATTGTTCTGTTACTCGATTGAAGCTGCTTTAATCAAGGCTTTTGTATAGGGATGACGATCCTTATGATAAAGTTCTGCCAGCTGAAACTGATCGACAATGGAACCATCCCTAAGAACAATCACTTTTTCACATAAAAATGTAACAGCCCTTATATCATGAGAGATAAAAAGAATCGTCATGTTCGTTTTTTTCTGAAGATCCTTCAAAAGACGCAAAATTTGAACTTGAACCGTAACATCTAAGCTTGCTGTAGGTTCGTCACAAACAAGAAGGGATGGTTCAATGCTTAAAGCTCTAGCGATACTCACTCGCTGTTTTTGTCCTCCACTTAATTCTCCTGGATAGCGATCGGCCATTTGTTTGTCTAACCCCACTAATGCTAAAAGCTCTTCTGCCATTTCTTTTCTTGAAAGTCCTTCTGTCGTTAGAAAAGAAGGGGTAATTTCCTTAAAGTTATCTAGAGGTTCTAATACACTTTTCCATATCGGCAGCTTTGGGTTCAGCGTACTAGTCGAATCTTGGAAGATCATTTGAACACTCTTTCGGTATTGGCGTAACAGGGCTCTTTTCTTCGGAGCTATCGGTTTCCCATTAAACGTAAGATTGCCTTCATTATATGGTTCTAATCCTAAAAGCACTCTTGCTAAAGTACTTTTCCCACTACCACTTTCGCCTACTATCCCTAGGCATTCTCCCGCTTTCACACGAAAAGATATGTTATCCAAAGCAGGAATGCCCTTAGAAAACCGTTTTGATAGACACTCTACAATTAGACTCATATCGAAACCACTCTTTCATTTCGTACGGATTGTTCTTCAGGTAGGGAAAGCAAACAAGAGCATAGTTTTTTTGTATATGGATGCTTATGATGACAGCGAATCTGTTCGGGTAAACCTTCTTCAACGATTTCACCTTGATGCATCACATACATGCGATCCGTTCGCTTATAAGCTTGTGCTAGATCATGAGTAATCATCAGGACAGCACAACCGGTTTCCTGCCGAATTTGATCAATATAACTTAAGACTTTCTCTCCATTCATTACGTCTAAAGCCGTTGTGATCTCATCACATATAAGCAAGGATGGTTTTAATGCTAAAGCCATCGCAATGGCCGCACGCTGAACCTGACCACCACTTAATTGAAACGGATAACTATGATAAACTCGTTCTGAATCTAGACCCATTTCTTCAAGTACTTGATAAGCGATATTCTTTGCTTCTTTTTTTCGAACTACAAAATGGGTACGAATCGTCTCAATCATTTGCTTTCCAATCTTAATAAAGGGGGTAAAACTCCCACGGTAGTCTTGAAAAATCATGCCTATTTCTTTCCCCAGAAATTTCCGGTGTTGTTTTGATGGGACCTTTATTAAATCGTTGTTCTTATATAAGATACGTCCACTTACATTCATTCCTACAGGAAGAAGAGCCATGATGGCTTTCGCTGTTAAGCTTTTCCCGCTTCCACTTTCTCCAATTAAGCCAACAATTTCACCCTTTTTCACTTCTATATTCACATTTTTCAAAAGCGACTTTTCTCCGACTCTGCTCTCTAACTGTAAATCTTGTATCGATATAAGAGGCTCGCTCATAAATAATCCCTCCCTTTACGGATATCAAAATAACTTTTTAACCCATCTCCTAGTAAGTTACAGCATAAAACAGTTAACATGATTGCAAGCCCTGGATAGATCATCAGTGAAGGGATCACTTGAAAGTACCCTCGTCCATCGTTAAGCATTGCTCCCCATTCCGGGATAGGCGGTTGTGCCCCAAGACCAATATATGACATCGCTGATATTAGTAAGATCACTTTACCCACATCAATCGCAGCCATGACAATTATGTCTGGCATCACTTGTGGTAACAAATGCATTCGGATTGTTTTATAGGAACTAGAATGAGATACTTTTGAAACTAAAACATACTCTTTTTCTTTTTCCGCAAGGACTAACCCTCGGACCACGCGAGCATAAACTATCCACCTTACTAAAACAATGGCAATGATAATATTCGTTAAGCTAGGGCCTAACATACCAGCTATTGCTATAGCTAAAATAAAATCAGGAAAAGCTAGAATTCCATCTATGATTCTCATAAAAAAAGCATCTATTTTCCCGCCAATGTAACCAGAAATAAGACCGATAGGCACGCCTATAAATATAGCCATTAGTATGGCAAACAGCCCGAGTCCAATCGTTAATTTGGCGCCATATGCTATTCTTGAAAAAACATCCCGACCTAATTGATCCGTTCCAAGCCAATGATCAGAAGATGCCCCTAGCAATCTGTTTCCCATATCAATTTGAAAGGGATCATGATAAACGAGGCTCCCCCCAAGAAACGTGATACCTGCAAGAAGCATAGCAAGGAACATACCAATAGCTAAACTAGGATTCTGAAAAAGTCGCACCGTTCTAATTAACACTACTTCCACTACACTAGCTCCTTTCCTTGCTTGATTTGAGGGTTAATAACCAAATACAATAAATCTACGATAAGATTTGTTATTACTACTAGGAAACCTACTATAAGGATATATCCTTGGATGACTGGGTAATCACGTTGCATTACGGCATTCACAATCAGTTCCCCCATTCCTGGCCAGGAAAAAAGAATCTCAATAACGGTTATTCCTCCGAGTAGACTGCCAATGCTTAATCCAAACATCGTGACTAGCGGGATCAGACTTCCTCTTAGGGCATGAAAAAGAAGAATCCGACTTTTTAGCAGCCCCCTTGCTTTTGCAGCTTCAATGTACGAGCTTTGCAACGTAGAAATGAGCCTTTCTCGCAAAAGCCTAATATACATAGGAGCCATGGCGACACCAAGAGTTATAGAAGGCAAAACAAAGTGAGCGAACGTACCTTTGCCCATTACTGGTAAGAGGTTCAGTTTTAGCGAGAAAAAATAGATTAGTAATAACCCAAGCCAAAAGCTCGGAATTGAAGCTCCCACAAGAGCTATCCATCTACTTAAATAATCAGGCCAACGATCTTCATATACAGCTCCTAACGTCCCTAGTGGAACTGAAATGAGAAAGAGTACAATCAAGCCTCCTATCGATAAAGTAATTGTCGCTGGCAATCTGCTTAAAATCATATCGAGCACAGGCCTTTTAGCGATGATAGATTCTCCTAGATCAAATTGTGCAACACTCCAAATCCACCGACTATATTGCACTAAGACTGGTTGATCAAATCCATATTCTTTCATTAACCTTTCCTCTTCAGCTGTCGTTGCGATCACATCATCTACCTTTAAAATAGCTCTGATAGGATCACCCGGTGTCAATTTCATTAATAAAAAAGTCACAAAAGAAAGGATTAAAACCATTATGACTAATTGGACCATCCTGGAACCAATTATAGACAAAACTTTCTGCATATTACACACCTCCCAAACATCGATTGATAAAAAGCTAACAAGAAAAGTGAAAGTATCTTAAGACACTTTCACCTTTCTACTATTCTACATCCATTTTATTTGTAATTAAGTAGTATTCTTCAGATCCTGGTCTCCAGTTCTTTACTCGTTCATTGACTCCTACAATAATATGAGGATATAAAATAAACGATTGTGGAACCTCATCCTGAATGATAGCCACAGCTTGCTTTTGCAGATCAACACGCTCTTTTAAATCAGCTGTCACATTTAGTTGTTTCGTTATTTCATTTACTTCAGGAATATCGATTTGTCCTGGATTTAAAGAACCATCTGGTAAATAGGCAACATTTAAGAAATAGCCGCCATCTCCTCGAGGTGCCGTTAATATAGAGTACGTCACTAGATCCCATTCTTCCTGTTGATCCCATAAATAACTATCAATGTTCTCAACCGTTACAATATTAATCTCAATTCCTAGACTTGCAGCTTCTGCTTGCAAGTATTGTGCCATTAATGGAAGTTCTGGTCGTCCCTGAAAAGTTGCCAATGTTAACTCAAGGACCTCTCCCTCTTTTTCTAACTTCCCATCCTCATTCATCGCGTATCCTGCTTCCTTCAGTAAAACCTCAGCTTGTTCTGGATCATAGCTTTCTGGCTCTTCTTCACTTGCGAATGCAAAATCAGGATTGAACGGCCCATTGGCAGCCGTTGCATGCCCATTCATAATCTCACTTACTGTTACAGGACGATTAACAAGGAAATCTAGTGCCTTTCGAACTCTTACATCTTGTAATGCTGGCTTTGCCTGATTATATAGAAGAAAATGAACACGTAAGCTTGAAATTGATTCAACGCGAAGGTTTTCACTATTTTCGATTGGACCTAACGCCTCAGGAGGCAAATGATAAGCAATCTCTGCTTCACCTGATTGAAGAGCAAGTGCTCGAACATTCCCATCAGAGTTAAACTTTATTGTCACCTCATCAATATTCGCCACTCCGTCCCAGTAATCTTCGTATCTTTCCAGCTTAATCTCTGCTTCCGCTGTAAAGTCAACCACTTGGAAAGGACCTGTTGCGATTGGTTGTTCACTAGTATTTTCTACATCCGCCTTTATAATAGAAGTATTTGTATGTACTAGCTCAGAAAGAAATGCTGGATACTCTTCTGTAGTTATAAAGGTAATTTGTTGTCCGTTTGCTTCCATAGATTCAATTTTTAAGTTAGTTGCAATCGCATCATTTACATTCATTACACGCTCAAACGAAGCTTTTACAGCCTCCCCATCAACGGGAGTTCCGTCGTGGAATGTAACACCATTTTGAATGTTAAATGTCCATGATCTCTCATCGTTTTGCTCCCATGATTCAGCTAACCATGGCTGGATTTGTAAGTCTTCATCAATTTTTACTAATGTCTCTGCAATACCTGCACGAACACCCATCCAGTCCTGATGAGGATCGATCGTTTTAGAGGCAAAGCTGAATAACAGTGTTAAAGACTTATCTTCTATCTCTGAAGACTCAGTTGTACTTTCTTCCTGCATTTTAGATGTAGAACCTTCACTTTGATTATTACAACCTGTCATTAAAATGAGAACAAAGACAAAAAGCATTTGAATAATGGCATTCTTTTTTATCATGAATTATATTACTCCTTTTTCCGAAAAGTCATCGCAAATCGAAATAGTTATTATTTGCACTTATAAACTATACTTAAAACTATTAGCAATCGTCAATAACAAATCGTAATATTTACGAATTATTTTTTGTGAAAACTTTACTTCATAGATGATTTCCTCTATCATATAAATCGTAATGATTTTGATTATCAAACGATTAGAAAGGTGGTTGTCATAATGGCAAAAAAGTCAAAGGTTGCAAAGGAAAAGCAAAGACAGGAGCTTGTTGCACGCTATGCTGAAAGAAGAAGAGAACTAAAAGAAAAGGGTGATTATATAGCGCTCAGTAAGCTTCCGCGGGATTCTGCACCTAGCCGATTAACAAGAAGATGCGAGCTGACGGGCCGGCCACGTGGTGTTCTACGTAAATTTAAGCTCTCAAGGATTGCTTTTAGAGAGTTGGCTCATAAAGGTCAGGTACCGGGTGTGAAAAAATCAAGTTGGTAAAAGGGATGTGTGAAGATTGGAAAAACAAAAACCTCTAACAGTCGTAACAGGCTTCTCTTTAAAAGACAAATGTGATGTAATTAGAAGAATGCAAGGAAATAAGCAAACCAACATTAGGGTGATTCTCTTTCGCCCTACAGATGTTAAGTTAGTCATCCATTCAGAAGATCCCTTTCCTCTTACACACTTTATTAGTGAAGCTGTTCATCATGTAGAGATAAATACAATACCCAATCTGATCACTGCACTAGAAGAGGAATCTTGTAACCATCATTTTGACGAGATTATTTTAGATATTTATCCAATCTCACATCAACATTCTCTCTTTGAAAGTTTAACTTCTCAAAATGGAAACCAAAATTGGTTCATCAAGTCCCATATTCATGTTATTGATGCACGGGACTTTTGGTTTTCTTATTACTCTGAACATGGGATCACTATATGTGAATTTGATTCTAACCTTACACTAGAGTATACAATTGGTGAAACACTCATTAATCAGTTAGAGCTAGCTGAAATGATTTTTTTGTCGAATACAGAACAGCTTTCACATGAACGACTAGGTGAATTAATGGTGTTCATACAAAATTTACAACCGCAAGCTTTAGTAAGTAACTTGAACGATATGAACTGGAGAAACGAGGATAAAAAGACTGCTTTTGACATGAAAGCAGCCTACAACCTCTATGCTGATCAAACCAATCTTTTCAGTTCGAGAAGTAACATGAAAGTTATAGGACAATATGGTATTGAAACTTTTGTATATCAGAGTTTTCTGCCAGTGGACTTTAGTCGTTTAGAACAATTTTTCACTAAACTTCCCAGTGAAGTCTTTCGCATGAAAGGGAGATGTTATAATCCCTTTACGCAAGAACTCCATTCCATTTCCCAAGTCGGCTCCTCAATACAAGTTGACACAACTAACATATATTCTGCAAAATCGACGAATGCGTTAACTGAGTTGCTGTTCATTGGTTCTGAATTGAATCACGAAGAAATTGAAACGATGCTAAATGACTGTTTACAAATTAAATATGACAGGATAGCTTATTAGAGGTTGTTCAAAAAGGTTGTTTTTTTAGGCCGCTGAAAAAGGTACGGTTTTCACCTTTTTTCAGTGGTCTCTCTTTTTTTACCTTTTTGACAACCTCTTTCAACACTCACGATTACGTTATGGATACACATAGGGATCGATAGGAGATTGAATTTCTTCCCAACTGCTAACGGTAATAATCGGAATGAGCTTGCTATCACTCTTTTTAATATTCAATTCTCCTTTTACACGGATCCATGTATTCTCTTGAATCCCAAAAGAGACTCCTTTTTCAATAACTAGTCCGGCTGCATGAGCATCTGCAACACAATGGGTTACAAGAAATCTAGTAATAACAGTCAGTTTATTAGAAAGAGAGTCATCCTCTAGTATAAAGCCCTCTACTATAATTGGCTTTCCTACAAAATTTTTGGGATAGCTAGTAACTGCACTTATGTAGCTTGCAAAATTTTCATTATCAAATTCGAGTACAGGTTGCTTTAACATTTTCTCAACGCTTTTATCTATTTGATGATCAAGTAGTTCATGCTCTTCTAGGTGACCATGAACATGAGTTGAGTAGCTAATCCCTCGCTTAAGCGCTTCTGCTGCACCGAAATCTTTATACGGAAGAAGAAACCCTGTCAGTAATGGCATGATGATTAAACCGTAAGCCAACAGCGTTTTTACCGTTATTCCTCCCTCATTATCTTCATGACTACATCCCCAAGGTCCACACTCACTATGATCGTACTCAGAAGATGTAAAAACACGAGGCACTTGTATAAAAAATAAAAATAAAAAGATAACGGAAGCTATTTGACTGAAGTAGAGATAATTAGGGTTTATAAATCGAATAATCTCCCCAGTCTCATGCAAAATGAAAATAAATACAGCAAACAGTAATAAAATGATTGCCTTAACCATTTGTCTCACTTGAATATGTATGATCGCGACTCCCTCCTCTTATATCCATGGATGAACGAAAAGTAAGATTCCAAGCACAGTACCGGTAATGATGATCATAAGAACCATAACAAAGCGTATGTTAAACACAGCCATCATCATGATCGTATTTTTCAAATCTAGCATTGGTCCATAAATTAAGAATCCAAGTAGTGATGTTTGTGGAAAAAGATGACGGAATGAAGCAGCAATAAATGCATCTGCCTCTGAACACAACGACAATAAATAAGCAAGCCCCATCATAATAAGTGTCGAAGCTACGATCCCCTCTCCTAAACCAAGAATCGACTTAGTCGAAATGTACGTTTGAACAAATGCTGCTAAAATAGCACCCATGATTAAAAACTTACCCATATCAAAAAACTCATCGATTGCATGCTCAAGCATGGACTTTAAACGTTTTCCGATTGGTTGCTTATGGACTGTTGAACGTTCATTTGTCATACCTTTACTTCTTTTTAATTGATTGCTCTTAAAAAGAACAGAGATGAATCCTGCAATGATGACCGCTATTGCTAGTCCCAAACCCATTCTTAACATAGCCATTCTAAGATCTTCACCAAAAGCCATATAAGTTGAGAAAACGACGATTGGATTAATTAATGGACCTGTAAGAAGAAAACCTACTCCAGCAAAAAGAGGAACTCCTTTGGCGATTAAACGACGAACGATAGGAACAATCCCACATTCACAAGCTGGGAATAAAGCTCCTATGAAGCAACTTGTTAGAACAGCTAATAATTTATTTTTTGGAATTAGCTTCTTAAGATGTTCTTCTGTTACAAATACTTGAATAATACCCGCGATAAAAACACCTATTAATACAAAAGGAATGGCTTCAATTAAAATACTAAGAAATATCATGTTAAACGTTAACAATGATTCTGGAAACAATGGATTGCTTATTGTAAACCGATCATTAAATGATATGACTAAGACTGCCATTCCAAGCAGCATAAAGCCAACGATCTCTGTGAAATTCTTTTGTATCCGCATAAGCTTTAACAGTCCTCCAACTTTTTTGTTTACCTATTCATATGCGGACAAGAGGTCTTCATGAACGTAAATAATAATTATTACGATTTACTCACAAAAACGAAAACAAAGCAACTGTATCAGAAGCTGCTTTGTTCGTTAGTCTTTAAAATGTACTTGTTTTCTGAACAAGGTTTCTCCATTCCTTGTTGATTTCATCTTCATTTAGATCCATACCGATCAAGACTAAGTAATGGTCTCCGTTATAAGTCGAACGTTCCCAACTTACTCGTTTCATAACATGTTGCATAAGATATGTACCGTCTTCAAGATTTAAATAGCCTTTTGCTCGCAGAAGGTTGGTTTTCCACTTTTTTAAGAACTTTTCAATTTCTAACGAATTTGTAGTAGAGGAAAGTGACAATGTAATGCTTTTAATTTTGGAATAGGAGTTATGGGTATGCTCTTGATGATGATGACCTTCTTGTTTAGGACTTTTTATTCTTACTTTAACCCTTACCGAAGAAGATTTTAAGTGGGTAAATAGAGAAGCTAATTCGACGTTACTAAATGTTGAAAACGAAACCTTAGACGTTGGATTTTGTTTAATTAGAAGTTTATTTATCTTTTGCTTTTTTGATTCAGAAACTAGATCAGTTTTATTAACGATTAGTAGATCAGCAACCTCTATTTGTCTTCTCGTCGTTCTTACAAGCTCACGATCTGATTCAAACACATTATTATAAGAGAGGATATGTTCCGCGTCAATTAATGTAATAACTTTTTCTAAATATACTTGATTGATTAGCTCCGGCTCCGTTAAAGAATCCGCTACCTCTTCTGGATTTGCAACACCAGTCAATTCAATGAAGATTACATCAGGTTTTAAACTAAGCAATTTTTCCATAGATTGAACGACTTCACTTTTTTTATTGCAGCAAATGCATCCATCTAATAACTTTTCGATCATTTGACTTTTACCCAACAGAATTCTACCATCTGTATCCGTCTTTCCAATTTCATTCATTAAAACAGCCGTTTTAAGATCTCGGTCTACAGACTCCTTTAAGAGACGCTCTAACAGAGTCGTCTTACCACTCCCTAAAAATCCACTTAAAACAAACACAGGTATTTTAGACAATTTTATTCCCCCTATCATTTACTCTTCTAATCTTATTGGCCCTAAACCGTAATTATTCTTATTTGCGTGTTGTTTTTGTAAAAAAATAGAACTCGTTGCATCGAGTTCCATTTTCCAAACGTCACATAATATCTTTAAATATTTCGCTTGATGTTACTCCTCTTTGATTAAGGTATTTGCCTTTGTAAGGTTCAGCTTCTTCGTTGACCTCAGCAAAAACAAGCTGACAGATCCTAAGCCCCACTGTTAATTCTATTGGTAGACGATTCGCATTAAAGAGCTCTAGGGTGATTTCCCCTTTAAACCCTGGATCAACCCACCCTGCGTTTTGAATAAATAATCCAAGCCTTCCTATTGAACTCCTTCCTTCCACAAAAGCAGTAACATTATTAGGTAAGCTAATCGTTTCGACTGTCGTTGCTAAGATAAAAGTTTGAGGTGGCAGAATCATTTTCTCATTGCTCGGTGTAATTCTTCGATAAGCAACAGGCTCATTAAGAGTGATCAAACTTTCATTGTAATCATCAATCGTTACAAAATGACTCCCTAGTCGTAAGTCAACAGAAGCTGGCTGAATCTACTCATTCGTAAGAGGAGAGATTTCAAGCTCTTTGTTATTTTTTTTGATAAAATACTTTTTCCAGACAAAATCAATTCTAATCCCTACTTCCCCTTATACCTTTTGCAAATTCCACTCAAACGGATCCTCCAACGATTTCCAATCTGTTGTGAATTCAGTATCCGTTAAGAGACAACCATCCAGTTCCTTCGTTATTTCATCTTTATCTAGATCCGTTCCTATGAAAACCAGTTTGGTATGCCTGTCACCAAATTCTACATCCCAATCTTCAAGCAAATGAGGATTATCCTTTAGTATTTTCTTTTGCTCAGCGGACGGAAGACTTGCTACCCAGTAAGAAATAGGTTCAATTGTAACCGAAGGCCCTGCTTGTGACATTAATAGTGCTAGGTTATTTCTTGTTGAACACCATGCAATTCCTTTTGCCCTGACAATATTACTAGGCATTGAATCGACCCAATTTTGAAAACGAATCGAGTGAAATGGTTCTCTTCTCATGTACACAAAAGAGGAAATCCCATACTCTTCTGTCTCAGGTGTATGTTGTTCATGTCCCTGGGTTAACTCACGAATCCATCCTGCTGAATTGCTCGCTTCTTCAAAGTTGAATAAATGTGTATTCAAAATTTCTTTTGGATCAACCTTTGCATTTATAGATCGAATCAGTTTTGCTTTTGGTTGCAATGTCCTAAGTACTTGTTCTAATTTTTGTAATTCTTCTTCTGATACAAGATCACATTTGTTCAAAATTAGTACATCACAAAATTCAATTTGATCAATAAGTAAGTCGGCAATTTCTCTTTTATCATCCTCACCTAATGATTCTTTTCGATCAAGCAAGCTATCTCCTGAACGAAAGTCGTGCCAAAAACGATTCGCATCCACTACAGTCGCCATCGTGTCCAAGCGACAGAATTTTGTTAAATCTATATTTAATTCCTCATCGATATATGAAAAGGTTTGGGCAACCGGAGTAGGTTCACTAATACCAGTTGATTCAATGACAATATAATCAATATTCCCTGCTAGAGCTAACTTCTCAACTTCGATTAGCAAATCTTCTCTAAGTGTGCAACAAATACATCCGTTAGACATTTCGACTAATTTTTCTTCTGTTCTAGATAATTCCCCACCTTGTTTAACTAATTCCGCATCAATGTTTACCTCACTCATGTCATTTACAATGACTGCTACTTTAAGTCCTTCACGGTTTTTCAAAATATGATTGAGTAATGTTGTTTTACCAGAACCAAGGTAGCCACTTAAAACGGTTACGGGAATGTTATTATTCATAAAATGCCTCCTTTTTTCAAATCGTAATGATTACTATTTTCGTATTTTAACCGTCCTGTTAACCTTTGTCAAAAGGTTTTTACAGTGTTTAATCCACAGTTTAAAGGGTTCTTAGTTAATTACAACTCTGATCTAAAATAATTGCGCCTCTTCTTCCTGACTAATTCGGAGGTTTATCATTTTTGTTGGACATAATTCTTCCCCCTTTTTAATGACTATAGTAATGTTCTGTCCTACGCCCCTTCAAACTAGATTGAATTTTAGTATTATAAGAGCTTGTTCAAAAAGGGTGGTCTTCCCTTTTTGAACAAGCTCTATAAACCTTCTATTTACAAAGAGAATAAAGAGAGGTAGAATTTAAATCGTAACAATTACTATTTGTAAATAGAAGTTGGATGAACTACCTTCATTCACCTTACTATAAGCATGCTTAAATGGTTTTATATTTTTGAGGAGGATTTATTGATGAAAAAAGTACCTGTTACTGTTCTAAGTGGATATTTAGGTTCTGGCAAAACCACTTTATTAAACCACATCTTAACCAATCGTGAAGGATTAAAAGTAGCTGTAATCGTAAACGATATGAGCGAAGTGAATATCGATGCGAAGCTTGTCAAGAATAATGGCTTTTCTAGAACCGAAGAAAAACTAGTTGAGCTTCAAAACGGCTGTATTTGCTGTACCCTGCGTGAAGATTTAATGCAGGAGGTTGAACGAATTGTTGATGCCGGAGATATCGATTATATCGTCATTGAATCTTCTGGGATTAGTGAGCCTGTCCCTGTTGCCCAAACATTTACGTATATTGATGAAGAAGTTGGGATCGATTTAACTCAAAAATGTAAGCTCGATACAATGGTGACGGTTGTTGATGCAAACCGCTTTTGGGAAGACTATGCATCAGGTGAGTCCCTGCTTGATCGTAAAGAAGGTACAGATGAATTGGATACGCGTGAAATCTCAGACCTACTTGTTGATCAAATTGAATTTGCCGATGTGATTGTTTTAAATAAAGTAGAAATGTTAGAAGAGCTTGATAAGAAGGAATTAATTGGTTTCATGAGAAAATTAAATGCAGATGCTGATATCATTCCTACTTCATTCTCAACGGTGGAATTGTCTGCTATTTTAAATACCGGGAAATTCGACTTTGAAAAAGTTAGTCAATCTGCGGGTTGGATTAAAGAATTAAATGAAGAGCACACACCAGAAACAGAAGAATACGGTATCTCTTCGTTCGTTTACCGCAGTAGGAAACCATTCCATCCAGAACGACTTATGGCATGGATGGAAAATTGGCCTGTTGATGTTGTTCGAGCAAAAGGTTTCATTTGGCTCGCCTCACGAAATCAGGTAGCAGGTTTGATTTCGCAATCAGGCTCGACTGTTACGATTCAAGGAGCCGGTGAATGGGTTGCAGCATACTCGGAAGAGGAAAAACAACAAACATTACTTGAGGAACCAGAGCTTTTAGAAAAGTGGGACCCTGAATTCGGTGATCGAATGACGGAGCTAGTCTTAATTGGGATTGACATGGATCATGAAGAAATAAAAGGCTCGCTTAATCAATGCTTGTTAACAGATAGTGAGATGACAGCGGATTGGACAACATTTACGGATCCTCTGCCCGATTATGTTGAAGCATAAATACAGGAATTAGGAAAAAGGCTGTTTGAGACTTCAGAGCTCAACAGCCTTTTTCTTATATGTAACTATCCTAATTTAATGATTCATAAAATAACTTGCTATCAAAGTGACTAACAACATGGGCAGGTGTTGATATTCTTTTTTGTTAAGGCCATCATTTTATAGTTGTTTTGAAACTCTCTTTACTATTTCCCCATCTTTTTCTACTCCTTTTACCATTCCTTCTGTTGATTCAAAGCTACTGCCATTATATGAATGGCTAACCTTGTTTACCGAGCCAATTTCCCGATAGCAAAGAACCAATGAATTGAGGAGCATCTTTACTAGAGATTTCCTTATGCAAGTTACCATCGGGGTAGGTAATTAAAACACATATATCATGACAACGCCCATTGCAAAACGTTGACGTATGTAGGAAAGGATCTAAACCTTTAGAAGTTATCTCATTTCTAATAGCCTGTGTTAACTGTTCTGCACCTGCTTTGTTGCAACACTTCTATTACAAATAAGTAAATGTTGCCGTGTATTAAATAGATTTCCATAAATCCATTAATAATAATTATTATTACGATTTAAGCCTTGCAAATATTAATACTAGGTGAGCTAGTTTAGGACTGATTAACAATCTTTTCTGCTCCTCTACGAGCTCCAGAAATATTTCGTGAAACAGGCCCAATCACTAATTCAGCAAGTGCCCCTATAACATATAAATTTTGCCCCCACTCTAAAGACGTCTCAGAAACGATCGGATAACCACATGTTGCACAATGTAAGCCTTCATTCTCTATTGTTGAAGTTAACCAATTAAACCCTGGTGGAGTAGCGTGAAATCCAGTTGCTAGTAAAATACGATTAGTTGAAATTGATGTAGTTAAAAGATTTAATTTTATCTCATTATTCTCATAGAAAGCTTCAGAAACCTCATCAATAATAATATCTAGTTTCCCTTGTCTTTCTTCGTGTAAAGCCTGTAATTTTAATTCTTTTGGGATTGATCCTCGATATCTGGCATTAGTAATAATCTGTCTTCGCTTAGTAAGACTTGTAACCTTTTTGAATGAATTCATATGTTTAGGTCCAAGCCAGCCTGGATCAGAATCAAATTGATGTATGCGGAATGGATGTCTTGTGAGTAATTTGGTCCTTCCAGGGTGGATTTTACTCAACTTAAGCGCGGTATGTATCGCACTAATTCCTCCACCTACCACTAAAATGTTATCTGTAGATTTTATTACGTCTGTACTTATTTTGTCATCATAAATATGATTAATAGGTGCCCCTTCATTTCGTAGATCATTTGCCCATAAAGGCAAAAAAGGGTGTTCACTTATCCCCATTGCTAAAACAACATTTTTACTATCAAACTGTCTTCCATCTGCTAACTTTATATGCCATTGTTGCTTTTTCCTAACTAACTGGTCTACACGTCCTTGAATCCAACTGTTTACTAATTGTATTTCATGAAAAAGCGAATCACAATGTTTATTAAAAAGAGAAATCGACGGTCGGTCATACGGTCCATAAAAATGAGCATCCGACTTTCCGTTTTCAGATTTCGCAAATTTTTCAAGTGAAAAGGGGTCAATATCTAGGTGATGAATTGATGGCGATCGCAAGAATGGCATTTCAATTGTTTTTGTACATCTTTTCCAAGTATAAAGTGGTTCAGGGTGTGGATCTACAATCGCAAGGTTAGAAATAGTTGTACGTTTAGATTTTAATAAATAATTTGCAAGTGTGCATCCCTGAATACCACCTCCAATTATTGTCCAATCAATCAATTAATTCACCTCCTCATTTACCTTTGAATGGTTTATCTTTTATCCCTCTATAAGTCGAAATAATTACTATTTTTATAATGAATTAAGGTTTTCATTTTCAACTATGTAAGTAGATATGAGTATAATATTTTTATGACATAACAGCCACAACTGAATTATCCTTAACTAAATTCGCTTTTTAAATATTATATCGAAACGCATTGTTCAAATTACTCTTGAAACCATTTTTCATCTAATTCCTTACCGATCACCACCATTTCACTTACTCGCTCTTCATAGACTTCCACAAACATAGTTAATAACCAATACGCAATGATTACGATTATCGTTTATTTTATCCTTTGAATGTTCACTTGTCAAAATTTTATTCTTTTTAACTTATTTTCAAGTTACTAGTTAAGTGCTTGTAAGAAAAATTGGAGCAGCCTTCTTACTTAGAAAAAGACAACTCTTAAAAAGAATACTGAAAAAGTCCCTTTTAGCAAATTCGAGGAATCAGCAATGGCTCCACACATTGCGCGCCTGCTATGAAAAAACCACTCATATCAGGCTTTAAAACAAAGCAACGGTTCCGCTCATTGCCTAAAGAGTCGTCTTCGTTTGATCGTTTCAATTCAATGATTAAAGAATCGATGCTACTATCACCTACTCATTCATTAACATTCCAATGCGTCTACCATTCCTTTTTTCATAATTGAAGTAATTCCTTCAATAACGTTCTCTTACCACTCCCTAAAAAGCCAAAATGAAAATTCAGGCTTATTGTCCATTAGCTGTTTCCTTTTTTAAATCCTTTCTAATTTCTCTTATAACATGTGCTAATTCGGAACTAATCAATTTATTCATAGCCAATTTCACTGCACCACTTGAACCTGGCATAGCAAAAACAGCTGTATGTTTACTGACACCTGCAATAGCACGACTTAGCATAGCTGCAGCACCAATATCTTCTGTGTAACTAAGCATTCTAAACAATTCCCCAAACCCAACAATCTCTTTATCGAGTAATTCCTTAACGGTTTCAATTGTAACGTCCCTGTCTGCTATTCCTGTTCCGCCATTTAACAAGATCGCATCGACTTCAGGTGACAAAATTCCTTTTTGAATAGCCTCATTAATGGCTTGTTTTTCATCTCTAACAATCTCATAATCTTTGATTACATGCCCTTGGTTTTCTAAAAATTTTCGAATTAACTTTCCACTTTTATCTGTTTCTTTCGTCCTAGTATCACTTACCGTTATGATTTTGCAATTGACTTGTTTAGGTGCTTCTTTTTTATGTTCGATTACACTCATTGATGGACGCTCCTTCTATTAGTAATCTTTATTACAGTTATAAGTCTCTGTATCTTTCAAGGCCTTATCAAGAGCTTGCCAACACATCAAAGCACAATTATGCCGAGCCCTTAGTTTGTGTACTCCCTGTAAGGATAAGGCATCCCCTAAATCAATAAGATCATTTGATTGCTCACCTTCTCTTATTAACTTTTCAAACTCACTTCTAATAGTTGCAACGGCAGCCAAATCCTTTTTCTTAATTAACTCTGTCATCATTGATGAGGAAGCCATACTTATACTACAGCCCTCTCCTTCAAAGGCAACATTTTCTATTAGATCTCCTTCGAACTGTATATATAGAGTAATTACATCTCCGCAGGTTGGGTTTTTATAATGAACCTTACGTATTTCATTTCCATCGAGTTGCCCGTAATTTTTTTTATATTTAGCATGATCCATTACAACTTTGCGATATAGGTCATCTAGCATTATCTCCCTCTTTTCTATTTATCAGTTAAGAAATCCGGTCGTTCAAATCAGAATTATTACGATTTAATCAATATTTTAAATGATCTAACCAAGATAATCAAATATAAAAACAAAGAAAGTGACTCAGATCACCTGACTCACCTTTCTGAATCTTTCAACATGCGACCAAATCTCTTCTCTTATAAAAACAAAAAACCTTCCCTCAAAATCAGAGCAGATGTATCTTATGATTTCCCCTTTGGAAATCATTTAACATTTTAAGAGTCTGTTCAAAAAGGGAGGTTTTTTCCTTTTTTGAACAGACTCGAAGCAATAAGCGTAGTCGCTACATCTTTAAAAGTCTTACTATGAGTGGGTTTCTCATAGTAAGACGAGTAGCGAACGGAGCTATTGCAAGTCTTATAGAGTACCTTTTTGAACACGCTCTTTAAGTATTTTTAAAGTTAAATTTTCTTTTATGCAACATTAGTGAGGTTTAGCGAATCTAATATTGAGTATCTCAAACGCTAGGATAACACCACTATCCTAGCGCTAGTTTATTTGGAATGATTGCTACAATTTCATTGAAATTACAGCATGTCACTATGTTTACCTGCTTAACAGTCAGCTTACGATTTTACTTTTTCTTTAATAGATACGAAATGTAATGGATTTTGAACTTTTCCAAATTCAGAGGCATGTGGACGATCTTCATCATCTTCATACCCATAATCAATCATTCGGTTACGGTTTAAACATAGCTTTGTATAAGCTGGTTTTAGTAAATCAAACAGATAAAACCTGTCCTCTAATTGTGGGAAACGGTTTTGATAATCAATAATCGCTTTTCTTAGCAAGAGCCAAAACCATTCTTCTTCATAATGATAATAAGTGTCTAAAATATCAGCTAAGTAACGAAAATGGCAGACAAATAGACCGGTAAAAATAAATTGACATAACCCTTCTGCTTCTTCACTACGAAGAACAGGCTTTAATTCCTCGGGTAAACTTAGTAGTTCAGGCAGCGGCTCTTCACTAACATTTACATCATCGACAAAATCCTTCATAGCTAAACGATGTGGAACATAATCCTTTAACACTACTACTGTGTTTTGCCCGTGCGGTGAAAAGACCGTTCCATATTTATAGAGATAATGTAATAGAGGTGGCATTGTCACGTTAAATAGCTTTTCGATCCATTCATCAACCGTTAAACCGGATCGTTCAATTAATGAAGCTACAAAAGGTTTTCCAGCATTGTCTACATAAAGTAGGGAAGCCAACGTAATCGCATGCTCTCCTTCTTCTAAAAATGAATAAATGCTTTCGCGCCAAATGCTACCTAACATTTCAAGATATTGATAAGGCGCCCCGTCTAGCTTTGAATAATAGGGGTGATCATAGTTCATACTCGCTACTTCTCCCGGCAAGATGATTCGGCACTCATCTCGTAGGAAAGAATCCTGGTCACGGATGCTATGAATATATTCTGTAATGATCGGTGCAACAACGGTTCGTTCCCCAGGTAGTCCACGATATACTAACGTATTTAAAATACTCATTGGTAATTTCACGTGATGTTTGCCTTTAGCACTTGTATTGACAAAGGTACGAATTGACTGCTGCGGAAGGTATTCATCCTCACCCGCTCCAAGAGGTACGATCCTTTTTTGAGCAATATCTCCAGGAAAATATTGAATAATCATGTTGTTCCATTGCCATTCATGTATCGGTAAAAAGAAATACGCTGATGCCTCTATTCCTTCGCTCTTTAAACGCTCTACGAACAGCTCAAATTGTACATTCCCTAACTCTGCTCGTAGCAACGTTTCATAATCTAAATCAGAAACAGCATGAAACGTTGCATAATCCTTATGAACAGCTACCCATAATAGGTTCACTTGTTTCTTTTGTTCTGGTGAATAAGTGAGGTAATCTTGATAATCAAAGCCAATTCGTCCTTTATTATATGTAATCCACGGATGTCCTTCCATCTCTCCCTCTAGCTCTCCATAGTCCATATCGATTAACTCATCTACACGTTTCGTTTTCTTTTTCTGTAAAATATGGGCATCGGCTAGCAATGTGTTGTTGTATTCTTTGATGAGATGCCCAGTTGTCAAAGGGTTCATTCCAACTGCTTGCTGAATATCGAGAATAAATTGAATCGGATTGTTAGTTTTTTCCCACTTTCCATTTCTCTTGCAACGAATTGAATCAGGGTAGATTCGATAGCTATCCATTAGGCGTTTTTTCGCTTCAAATTGATAGCTGATTTCTTCTCCACTCTCTTCCTTAAGAAGAAGTTGATAGACGGTTAATCCACCCACTTTTTCAATAACCTCTGGGTGTATAATCTCCTCATACATAAATTCTGAGATCATTTTTGCTAGTAAATTCAAACCGACTTCATTCCAAATTTCAGCTGTCAATATGTCTTGTACATCGTTACCTTTTTCCATGATTCCACTCTCCTTATCTATTCATTTAACCGACTTCTTTTACATCTATTTTCTGAACCAGTGGCTTTGCCTCTTTAAAAAGAGTTAAACGGGCGACAATCAGGGTCAGTAAACAAATCGCTCCAGCAAAAACGAATGGTGCCGCTAAGTTATATGATATAACTGACGTTGAAGCGAGCAACGGAGCGACTAGTAACCCAGCATTTTGAAACGATGAAGCAACTGTATAAACCTGCATGTGATTGCTACTTTTATTAAACAAGTAAAGTTCCAGTGCTGATTGGGCAATTGCAAGAAAAAAACCGTAAAAAATCCTTCCGATCGCTAGCACAATGAAACTAGTAGTAACACCTTGTAAAATGAGACTAATAGATAAGACAGCTAACGCTAACGCAAAAACAAATGGTACTTTTTCCTGTGAACAAACTTTTCGAATAACGGGATAAGCTATAATTGCCATCGCACTCGGAACCATAAATAAAATACTACTCTCAACGATAGAAAGCTGAAAATCATTAATTGTATACGTTGTAAAATACGGACGAATCATATTATTCGCTGTATGAAAAGCAAAAATGACCAGACCAATCAATAAAACAAAATAGACCTGCTTACTAGTCGTCGAGTGCACCGATTCTCTTTTTAATACGACTTTTTTCCTTGATGAAAGCTTTCGTAATGTGAGGCAGCAAATAAGCCAAAGAATTACCTCCACTCCAGCCAGTCCGTAAAATAAAAGCAAAGGATCATCAAGTCGGATGATCCATGCCCCTGATAACGTCCCTAGAATGATCGCTCCGTGAAAGATCATATGGTACATTCCAACAACAGCAGAACGTTTCCCCTGGCCATTTAATTCAATCAGCAAAGGATAAATAAGAAAGAAACTGCTCTTTCCGATTAATAGTAAAATCGTAAACAATAAAAATTGCTGTTCATTCAGCGCTCCTGCCATTCCCACCATCATCACAGCGGAAACCCATTGTCCGACATACAACAAGTACTTTACTTCAAAGTATTTGGAAAGCAGTCCCCAAATCGGAACTGCTATGACGACCGTTAAACGAGCAATGAAAATATAAAAAGCTGTATATTCCAAATCTTCAATTCCAAACACCTTATTAAAAAACTGGGGATAAAAGGGAGACAGTGCAACATCCGCATAAACAAAATAAAATATCAGGAAAAATAACACTGTCTGAGTTGTCCTAAAAGAAGACATTTAGTTAACCCCAAATTGCTGAAACACATTGCGTTTGCGAACAGGATAGACTTCCCGATTAGCTAGTTTATTGATAATCATTGTATTCCGGTAAGCTCCTAATCCTAAATCTGGAGCCCCCACTCCATGGGTATGCATCTCCCCATTTTGAACAAAGATCTTATTATCTATATCGTCCGATAGCTTAAGCTGGTAGTTTTCCTCAACACGATACCTTCCTTTTTCATCCCATTCAATCAGTGATTTTAAATTCGAAATAAACCTTGGAATAGGATGCTGATAACCAGTTGCTGCTATGACAACCTCACTTTCATGGATGAAATCTTGCTCCTGCTCCCATTGTCTGCATCGTAATTGATACTTCCTGCTTGCACCCATGTCAACCTCTTTTACAGCTGCTACTTCCGTTTTAGCAAGCAAACGAACAGGTGGCTCCTGCCCTCCGACTGAATACTCATAGAGAACATCATAAATATCGGCTATCGTCTTCGCACTTATTCCTTTATATAACAAGTCCTGTTTCGGAAGCTGCACATCCTTTGTTGCCTGAGACAATCCGTAAAAATAATTTGTATAGTCTGGAGAAAAATGCTCCAAGCCAAGCTTTGAGTACTCCATTGGAAAGAAGCCTTTTGATCGTGTAAACCAATCTAATTGATAGTTAAAGAGAGGCTGTTCCTTTAATAGTTCTAAAAAGACCTCGGCCGCACTTTGGCCTGATCCTACAACAGTAATGGAATCAGCCTTGCGTAATCGCTCTCGATTTTGTAAAAATTGGGCAGAATGAAAAATGTTATCTTTCGAATGACCTGACATACTATCTGGGATAAAAGGGGTACTCCCAATCCCAAGGACAAGATGCTGAGAATAATAGTAGGTAACATCCCCTGTTTCGATGTCCTCTGTTTCTATTTTGAAGTAACCATTTAGGCTGTTTTGCTCTCCTTCATACCAGCTCACTTCAACAAAATCAGTCTCCCACTCAATTGTTGTCACTCTCTTACCAAAGCTGCAGTTTCTGACTTGTTCAGATACCCATTTGCAATAATGATTGTACTCTCTTCTTGGAATATGAAATCGTTCAAGAAAGTAAAATTTATACAATCGTTCATGTTCGTGCAAGTAATTCAGAAAACTAAACCGACTTTTCGGGTTAGCCATCGTAACAACATCTGCTAGAAATGGGACTTGAAGTGTCGTTTCCTCAATAAGAAGCCCACCGTGCCACTCAAAATGAGGCTTTTGTTCAAAAAATAGTGACTTTACTTCCGTGCTTTCTTCCATTAATGCTGCTAATCCTAAATTAAAAGGACCAATTCCGACACCAATGACATCAAACATATTGTTGTTGTATGAAGTTGACATCCTTCCACCTCCTTAAAAAGGTTGTGCGCTCACAAAACATGAGCAAGCCCCGTTTATCAGGTAGGTCTACTTCCTTTTGTGCTTCAAAGCCACATTTCTCAAAAATATGAATCATTTTTTTATTGTTAATATCGGGCTCAGCGACAATTTTGTTGGTCTCCTCATGCCGAAACCCAAAGGCAGTCATTGCCCGAAGTAATGGTAAGGATAACCCTTTCCCTAAAAATTTGTCAGGGCCAAACAACAGGTGAATCCCTTGGTCTCCGTTTTCAACCTCATAGTAATTTGCAATGATGTCATCTTTAGCCCAGTAGCATTCCCAGTAACTCATCGGCTCACCGTTAACATGACCTATATATAAAGTCTGATGATGATCAGCTAATAGCTTTTGTAAATGCGCCTTATATTCAGGCAGAGGAAAGTTTTGTTTCCAAAATGGAATGACATGGGCTTGATGATGCCAATGATGCAAACGCTCCAAATCATCTTCTAACTGGACTTGGCGAAATGAAATTTCATAACCAGTCTGCTCATCAAAAAGTTTCACTCGTCACCAACTCCTTCTGTACTAATGGATTATCGATTTCAACATATACCGATTGTGTTTCAAGAGAGCCTGTCAACTCATCCATATCATGAAAACGGGTAAGTAAGTTTGCTTTGCACGGAAGTTTCTCATATGTTAGCAAGCTTTGAATAAATTGTGATGAGTTTTCCGCTGGGATTTCAATCCGAGCAAGGGCTTCCTTAATTTTTTGTAATAGTTTCCTTTCATCAATCAGCCCCCCGACTCCAAACGCATTCACTAAGCCGAGTAAATGATTGTAGTAAAAATAATAACGTAAACGCTCATCTGCAATTACATCCGAACAAACGGTATTACTTTTCTCGCTAATCCCTGGCAATAGCTGATTTAGTCGCTGATGATAAGACTCACTAAAATAGTAGCCTTGATTATCCCGGTAAAAGAAACGATCAGGATACCCTTCTTTTAACTGAATGACACTATTTTGTTGATGTGCCTCAAGTGCAATTCCATAGGTTAAGAAAAGCCAGATAATCGGCTGGAGGGATCGATCAAGATAGCGCCCGAACCAATCTAAGCTCACCTCTTCAGTAGAGCGCCCTTCCTTCTTTGCTAATTGTTTAATCATTTCTGCTAGTCTCGATGTTTGTCCGTTAATCGAATCCTGACATAGTGAAGCAATAGGAGTGGCATTATCAGCATCTTCTAAATAAAATGGATTCTCTCTTAAAATTACTTCAAAGCCAGATTCATTTTCACCTTCAATCGCAACCGTCATAAAGGCTGGATCACATATTACTTGAAAGTCAGGATGATTGTTTCGGAGATCCTCACCAATCTTGCCATCTAGTAGTTTCTTAACTTCTACTCCTCTTTCAAGCTCCATGTTTTTATTAGCACGGACCGAATTTGTAATTTTTACATTTAAGGAAAATTTAAACATATACCTTTCTTCTGGATGATACACCGTCCTAACGGAGGATGTTGGATAAAAAGACCGACCTTGTTTTCCAACACTCTCAATTAATCCTTGCTTCATCAGTATTTGTATTTTCGGCTTCCTCATTAAAAATTCAGCCTGCCACGGGTGTATCGGAAGTAGGGCATACTCGTCAGCTTGACAATACTTAGATTTAAAGTCACTTGTCACTTCAGGATCTTGTAACAATTGTTCCTTTACAAGACTAACAGCTGTATTTTCAAGGGCTGAGCGATGATAAACAATCGACATATGAATGCGGAAATAATGTAATTGAAAATGCCCCTTCAGCTCTGGTGAATAAATGGGGACATCCCACTCAGCGATTCCCTGACGACTTTTTGGTGTTGGATGTAATAAATGCCCAAAAATCAATGCTTGCTCAGCTTCAATGAAACTCATATCAGGCTGATAGAGACGATCGCTCTCTTTCGTGCGTGCTTGAATAAATTGTTCGATGCTTTGGCAGCTTAAAATGACTCGCATCATCAGTTCGTCTTGATTGCCTGTTCCACTTGAAGCAAACCCTGCTTTCACATTCAGCTCTTTAATAATCAGACTTGTAAGTGTTATGTAATCAAGTTCAAGCAACTCGTTATTCTCAGCTGAAAGAGAATAGTAGAGAGGATACGAGAACATATGGCGTCCTGTTATCGACCAATAAGAAAGTGGTATATACAAGTAAATGCCTTGATTTTTCAATTCACATTCAATGAGTTGCTTTACTTCTGGGCGATCGGCTAGTCTATTTGCCAAGTAATCAGCAGCCATGTTTTTATCGATTAGCTTATATTCTGCCGTTTCTCTTAAATAACAATTTAAAAAACTTTGTATCGTTGCTTGCTCGGCAATGTCTTTCGAATTCATTTTATCCATCCTCTCCTATTACGTTCTTCTATTTGAATTAATTGTTTCATTTGGCTTACAATCGCTTTAATATCCTCCACCGTTGTCCGCGGGTTTAGTAATGTTAATTTTAAGTAAACAAATTTGTTTACTCGGGTTCTTGCCAAAACGGTGTGCCCTTGTTCCAATAGTTTGGTACGAATCAGACCATTCACTCTATTTAACCATTCCGAATCCTTCAATTTTTCCTTTCCTTGAGGACAATACCGAAAGACAACCGCATTAATTTCAGGCTGATTCATTAGCTCAAAATCAGGATCTCCCTCAAGGATTGTTGCCGTTTCTTGAGCTAAATCGATCGTATAATCAATCATCTCAGCAAATGTTTTTCTACCAAGAGCATGGAAAGAAACAAAAAGCTTTAATGCATCGAAGCGTCTAGTCGTTTGAATTGACTTTGTTACTAAGTTAGGAATGCCCGTCTCTTCATCGTCCTCGGGGTTTAAATAATCTGCATTTAGTTTAATAAAATCAAAGTTTGATCGGTCCTTTACAAGAAAAGCTCCACAACTAATCGGTTGGTAAAATAACTTGTGAAAATCAATAGTGATTGAGTCTGCAAGATCGATTCCGTGTAACTTATGTTGGTGACGCTCACTTAGCATGAGTGCTCCCCCGTAAGCAGCATCAACGTGGAACCACATATCATTCTGTTTGGCACGAACTGCTAACTCAACTAATGGATCAATACTGCCGAAGTCTGTTGTTCCTGCTGTTGCTACTAAGGCAAATGGGAGTAAACCCTGTTCACTTACTTCCTTTAAGCAACGATCTAAGCTGTCCGTACACATACAATGCTTACTATCTGTTTCGACCGGTATGACCGCCTGCTCTCCTAATCCAAGTAAAAAAGCAGATTGACGAACGGTAAAATGCGCATCCTTTGAACATAAGATTCGTAGTTTACTAGCCTCTACTGGCAATCCGTTTTTCTGAGCATCCCAATGAAGGTGTTTTTTTAAATAGCGATCCCGAGCCAGTAATAATCCCATCAAATTAGATTGTGTCCCACCACTTGTAAAGACCCCATCTGCTCGTTTCCTTCTGAAAAATAGATCGCTTAGCCAACGCACCATTTTTTCTTCAAGGACAGTAGCAGAAGCACTTTGATCCCATGAATCCATTGATTGATTCGTTCCACTTATCAGCACTTCCGCTGCAAGAGCCGAACTTAAAGGCGGACAATGAAGATGGGCAAGGCATGTAGGGTTCGAAACAACAATCGAATGCTTTAAGATCGTTTCACCAATATTTTCAAATAACATTTTAATTGATGATCCATCCTCAGGTAACATTTCCTTAAATGTTTCATCAAGCAATTTGACGAATTCTTCATGCGGCAATCCGCTGTATGGCTTTTCATTCCTAGAATACTGATCAACGAAAGCCTCTTGTGCCCACCTCATTGCCTTATCATAGTAATCGATGCTTTCCGCTTCCCCATGTAAAAAGTAACGATCAAACCTATTTTTATGTTTGACTGGTTGCATTGCTTGTTCTAGAAGACCTACTTGACTGAATGTCATCCTCACACCTCCTGTTCCTGCATTAAGCGCCCTTTAATCGATGCTTCAGCATCCTTAATCGCATCTAAAAAAATTGTACTGACAGTATCTATTTCAGCAGCTGTTATAATCAAAGGTGGCAAGAAACGAACGACACTGCTGTGACGGCCTCCAAGCTCAAGGATCAATCCACGTTTGAAGCACTCTCGCTGAATGTGACTCGCTAATTCTGGATATGCTGGCTGATTGCCGACTTTATTTGCTTGATATTCTTTATTAACAATTTCAACTCCGATCATCAAACCGCGCCCTCTTACGTCACCAATACAATTCGTTTGAGCTTGAATTTCTTGTAATTGTGCCATCAAACGAGAACCCATTTCTTCTGCATGTTCCGTTAACGCATTTTCTTTCACAAATTTAATTGTTGCTGTTCCAGCTGCAAAGGCCATTTGGTTACCACGGAAAGTTCCTGCATGTGCTCCAGGATTCCATTTATCTAAATCTTCATGATAGACAACAACAGCTAAAGGCAGGGATCCGCCAATCGCTTTTGAGAGAACGACTACATCTGGTGTAATTCCCGCATGTTCGAATGCAAAAAGTTTTCCTGTACGACCTAAACCTGTTTGAATTTCATCAACGATCAGTGGGATTCCTTTTTCCTGTGTGATTCTCCTCATCTCCCGCACCCACCTATCTGGAGCCGGAATCGCTCCACCTTCTCCCTGAACAATTTCCATGATCATTCCTGCAGGAGGAACAATTCCGCTTTCCGGATCACATAAAAGCTGTTCAATATACGTCTGGCCGATTTCATATCCTTCGTTACCACCAACCCCAAACGGGCAACGATACTCATAAGGGAATGGAAGAAAATGAACATCAGGCATTAAGCCAGGTATTTGCTTCTTCGGTCCTAAATTCCCCATCAGACTAAGCGAGCCATGGGTCATCCCGTGATAACCACCTTGAAAAGCTAACATGCTTCGGTTGCCCGTTGCCGTTTTTACTAGCTTCAAGGCAGCTTCTACAGCATCTGACCCAGACGGACCACAAAATTGAATCCGAGCTTTTTTAGCAAAATCTTCTGGAAGGCTATGAAACACTTCTTGAACAAACTCTTCTTTGACTGGTGTTGTTAAATCTAATGTATGTAATGGTAGGTTATCATCCAACACTTTTCTAATAGCTTCTGTTACTACCGGATGGTTATGTCCTAGCGCCAAAGTTCCCGCCCCACCTAAGCAGTCGATAAACACGTTTCCTTCTACATCCTTCACATAAATTCCATTTGCTTCAGCAATCGCAATGGGAATACGACGTGGATAAGAACGAGCATTGGATTCACGCTTGGCTTGGGTCTCAAGGTATTGATCATTAGTTGAATAGAATTTCATAAAATCCCTGCTTTCTTAATTGACTTTTATGAATGAATTTCGGGTTATAACATGATAACCACTATCAATTACGAGGAAAATTTTAAGGGTTAATACAAAATTGGTATTATATGCCCTTTGTTTTCCAAACTTAACTTTAATTAATATAGATAATGAAAATCATTATCATTCGTCTCTCTCACATGCATCTTATTAAAAATGATAATCATTGTCAATTACTTTTAGAGGAAATAGTAAAATTGTCATGCTTTTAAAAGGTTAATTGCTCCACACTTGACTCTATTCAAGAGTTTAGTTGCAGCACTAAGAACCCAACATCCAAATAAATAAGTGATAAGAACATGTATTTACCCGTGTTATAATGCCAAATAAGATCCTTCTTCCATTAGTTCCTCTCCTTGATCGAAATCACCTCATCGTTTGTTTTTTACTTTCTTCTAGTGAAAATGATCAAATTTACTTTTAACCCTTGAAAAACGATTAAAAGAGCGTGTTTTGAAAACACGCTCTCATTAGATTTATTCAATTATCATTTTATAAAATTCAAAAATTTCTTAATTACAGTTTTATCAATTGTCGTTTCAATTCTTCTGAAATTCGATCATCATTTCATTTATTCGGTCCAACTCAATATTCTCTCTTACTACCTTTGCTAATAAGTCAAACCCTTCTTCTTTTTTTCTAGCAAAAGATGCTCTATTATGAATTGGTTCCAAACCTTTTGTCTGTCTGATCTCATTTAGTAACACTTCCCGGAATAAATCATTATGGAAGATGCCGTGAAAGTAAGTTCCGACTATTTTCCTGTCATGAGTAATAGTTCCGTCGGTTCTTTCAGCTAACTGAATAAAATGATTGTATTCCTTTTCATAATAAGATTCACCCATGTGTATCTCATAGCCTGTAACTGGAATGTTTTCCTCTCCAAATAACGCTATCCCTTCAGAAAGTACCGTAGTTTTATTGGATGTCATCGACGTTTTCATTGGAATAAGTCCGAATCCTTCTATCTGAATATGGCGTGATTCAATTCCGTACCTATCCTCAATTACGTTACCTAACATTTGATAACCACCACAAATACCTACTATCGTCGTATCCTTCTGTGCCAAATTCAATATCCGATTAGTTAGGCCCTTATTATTTAAAAACATCATATCTTCTATTGTATTTTTGCTACCTGGTAAAATAACTAGATCTGGCTCTCCTAACTCTTCCGCTGTTTTGACAAAACGAACATGACAATCCGGTTCTTCAAAAAAAGGATCCACATCTGTAAAGTTTGAAATCATTGGATAACGAATAACAGCAATATCGATTTCTTTAGAAGCATCTTCTTTAGACGCATATTTGCTCAAAACAACCGAATCTTCTGCTTCTATCATTAAATCGTTAATATAAGGGACTACTCCTAAAATCGGAAGCCCAGTATACTCCTCAAACCAACTAAGACCTGGCTGTAATAGTGACACATCTCCTCTGAACTTGTTAATGATTACCCCAATGACTCTTTGCCGATCTTCAGGACTAAGGAGTTGCAATGTTCCTACTAAACTGGCAAAAACTCCTCCTTTTTCAATATCTCCTACTAAAATCACTGGTGAATTAGCCATTTGTGCAACACGCATATTCACAAGTTCTCTGTCATTTAAATTAATCTCAGCAGGACTTCCAGCTCCTTCAATGACAATACGCTCAAATTGATTAGATAATCTGCTATACGATTCTTGAATTAACTGCAAGCCTTGTTGAAAAAATTCTTGCCTATATGCTCCTGCCTGCATATTTTTATAAGGTTTCCCATGAACAACAATTTGTGACTCCGACTCTCCACTCGGTTTAATCAAGATAGGGTTCATATCCGTTGTTGCTTTAATTCCCGCTGCTTCAGCTTGTACACCTTGTGCTCGGCCGATTTCTTTCCCGTCAACTGTAATATAAGAATTTAATGCCATATTCTGTGATTTATAAGGGGCTGTTTTAAAACCATCTTGAACAAAAATTCGGCATAAAGCCGTTACAAGGGCACTCTTTCCAGCATCTGAATGAGTCCCCTGGATCATTAAAGGAACAGCTTTATTCAATAAGTTTCACTCCAAACTGTTTTCTTTTTTATCAAAGTATAAATAAAAGCTAGCATACTTCCTGAGAAAATTGATAGCTTTTTTTAATAAGTAGCTGCAATTTGCTATACTTTTAAAATTCTATTCCTTTAACAGCTTGTATCCCTTCATTGTAATAATGCTTTTCCGGTTCAATGATAGACACAAGATCAGCTAACTCTTTAATTTCAGGCTTTGCATTTCTTCCTGTAATGACAAGATGGACGTGAGAAGGTTTATTTTGAAGCAAATCAATGACTTCCTCCAATGGTAAGACATCGTCAATTGGAAATTTATCAATTGCTAAGGCATTATTTAGTTCATCTAAAATAATTAAATCATACTCTCCACTCATAACAGCTTCTTTAGCAATAGGCCAAGCCTTTCTTAACGCTTCTCTATGCTCCTCAGGTGTTTTTGTCCAAGTAAATCCAATCCCTAGTTGAACCATCTCAACTCCTAACTTTCGTAAGGCAATTTGCTCACCGTATGTTCGCTCTGGCGATTTTATAAACTGATAGATTTTCACCTTAAGTCCTCTCCCTACTCCTCGAAGAGCTAATCCTAAAGAGGCTGTTGTTTTCCCTTTTCCATCTCCTGTATAAACGAGTGTTAACCCTTGCCTTTTTTGTTTCTCTTTATTCATGTCGACCTCCTATTTAAATTTATTAGCATTTATTCACCTTATAACATTCACATTGAGCGTTTCCACTAATGACCGTGTATAAGGATGTTTTAGTTGGTTTACATCCCATTGATCAAACATTTCCACAATTTCTCCTTCATACATAACAGCTACGCGGTTACACAATTCTCTACTTGATTGAAGATCGTGAGTGATGAATAAATACGATAGTTGCTCTTTTACTTGAATTGTTTTTAACATCTTTATAATAGACACTTGAGAGTCATAGTCTAAGCTTGCAATCGATTCATCAAAAATAATCACATCCGGTTGAACAGCTAATGCTTTCGCGATGCAAACTCGTTGTTTCTGTCCTCCACTTAATTGATGCGGAAATCTTGTTAGATAAGTGAAATCCAGCTCTACTAACTCTACTACTCTAGCTAACATCTCATCCCATTTTTCTTTTTCGCTAGGGAAAAAATTTTTTATTGGTTCCAATAAACAATCTTTCACTTTCATTTTAGGGTGTAAGGCAGTAGAGGAGTCTTGTAATACTAATTGAATCCGCTTATAAAGCACTAAATCTTTAAGTTGTCTCCCACTTACTGCTTGTTCTTCTAGAAAAATTTCACCAGATGTTAACGGCTCTAATTTCATAATTAATCTAGCTAACGTACTTTTCCCACTGCCGCTTTCTCCAATAAGACCGACACATTCCCCTTTTTCCAATGACAAATTTACTTGTTTAATCGCTTTAAAAGTTGAACAAGGTTTTAATAACCGCCTTTTTTTGCTTCTTAATCGGTATTCCTTAGACACATTACAAAGTTGAAGTAGACTCACTGACAATTCCCCCTACGCTCATTTGCACAACGCGATCGGCGATTTTATTCACACTTTGTTTATCATGGGAAATCAGTAAAACTGTCAGGTCATAATCCTGTTGTAACTTTTTAAGTAAAACCAAAACTTTGTCTCGATTAATGACATCAAGAGCTGTTGTTGGTTCATCAGCAATTAACAGTTTAGGACGTAAACTAACCATCATTGCTAGCAAAACCCGCTGTCGCATTCCCCCGCTTAATTCAAATGGATAAGAGGACAGGATATAATCTGGGTCGGTAAATCCAACTTGCTGTAAAAGCGTATGTAAATATGGTTCCATCTCTTTCTTCTTCCACTTTTTTTGATATTTGAGCGTTTCAATCATTTGTTTTTTTACGGTACGGATTGGGTTTAGCCCGTTTAATGAATGCTGAATCAATAAGGCGATCTCATCACGGCGGAGTTTTTCCCAGTGCCTATTGGTATAGTTACTAATATTTTCGTTTTTAAATATAATGGCACCATTTGTCACTTTAAACCCTGTTTCTAGTAATCCTACGATTGCTTGTGCAGTTACACTTTTCCCACAGCCACTTGGTCCAACAAGTGCAACTGTTTCACCCCGGTACAATTGAAGCGATACATTATGAATAACAGGAACTTGCTTTCTATTTTCATAATAAGAAATTTCTAGCTGTTCAATGCTTAATAAAGTTTCTCTAATCGTCAACTAAAACACCTCTTATCAGATAGATGTATCAATTGTTCTCCCCCGTTCACTAATAAGTTGACATGTTAAAACGAAAAACATGATGGCAAGACCAGGAAAAATCATCATATGGGGTGCAATTTGAAAATACGCTGTAGCATCATGTAACATGACTCCCCATTCAGGCGTTGGCGGTTGAGCTCCAAGACCTAAAAAAGAGAGCCCAGCAATTAAAAGGACAATTCTGCCCATATCCAAGGCGCCAAAAACGATAATAGGTGGAAAGATGAAAGGTGAAATATAATGTTTCAGGATGTTAATATGTGAATTTCCTGAGATTCGAGCTGTACGTATATAATCTTCGTTACCTATTTTTAAGACAAGGCTCCGAATAAAACGAACATAGTTAGCCCAGCGAACGAGTACGATCGCAACAATCATATGAAAAAAACCTGGACCTAAAATACCAACAATTGCGATCATAAGTACAATGTCGGGCAAGGCAAGAGTCCCATCAACAATACGCATCAAAAAATGATCTGAACGTCCACGGATATAGCCCGTTATAAGACCAATTGGGAGACTAATGAGTAAAGTAAAAAGCATGATTAGAAAAGCTGTTGCAATGGTCGTTCGAATGCCATACATAATTCTTGATAAAATACAGCGACCTAAATGATCTGTTCCAAATAAATAGTTCCAATTAGGGGAACTTAGTCTATTTACTAGATTAATCGCTAAAGGATCATGAGGAGATAACCATGGTGCCAATAGACCAACGAGAATTAATAGAATGAGTAGAGTAACCCCAATCACCTTTGTAATACCTAGCCTTCTTTTAATGATTTTCAACATTGATCAACTCCATCAGTCCGTCATTCTTAATCGCGGATCTAACCATCCATAAATGAGATCAACGAGAAAATGTATCAATATAAATAAAAAAGAAGCAAATATTACATACCCTTGAATAACGGGATAATCTCGCTGCATAATCGCTTGAATAATATACCTTCCGAGTCCAGGCCATGAAAAAATGGTTTCTACAATAATACTCCCACCTAACATAAAGGCAAAACTTGTCCCAAGCATGGTTATAATAGGAAGCAACGCATGCTGCAATAGTTGAAAAAGCAAAATACGACTCGTAGAAAATCCTCTTGCCTTTGCTGCCTTGACAAAATTTTGATTGATTAATTGAAGCATATTCGTTCGTAGAATACGCGCATATACAGTACCCATTCCCATACCAAGTGTAAGGGCTGGCAATACAAGGTGCTGCCAATTGCCTCGACCTGTCGTAGGAAGGAATCCATACTGAACAGAAAAAAAATAAATCAAGAGAAATCCAAGCCAAAAGGTCGGAACTGCTGAACCGAGGAGAGCTAGAAACTTGCCAAATCGGTTCAGCCAGCCATTAGGCCAAACGGCTGTAGAAATCCCTATCAACAACGTTATAGAGGTCATAACAACCAAACCTGCTGTAGCCAACTCTATCGTTGCAGGTAATCTTTTTACTAGTTCCTCTAAAACAGGTTCTTCGGAAATATACGAATTTCCCCATTGCCACGTCACAACACTCTTTAACCACTGTCCGTATTGACTCAGTAATGAATCGGTTAATCCAAGTTCCTCACGCAGGGACTCAAGGGCCTCCTGTGAAGCAGGCACACCATGTGTCGTTAACATGATATAAGCTGGATCACCTGGTGAAATTCTTAAAAGAATGAATGTGAGGGTAGAGAGACAGAAAACGATAAATATTAATTGAAAAGCACGTTCTAAGCAAAAGCGAATCATCGTATGTTCCTCTCACACTACTTGATACTAATTTGAGGATGGATATAATAATACTCAATCGGATGGGCTAAAAATCCTTGAACAGCCTGATTCATTCCAAAAATCGTCTCAGGATGAACGATAAATGATTGAGGAACATCATTTTGAATGATTGTTTGTGCCTCTATAGCGAGTTCATTCCGTCTATTAGTCTCCGTCGTTTCATTTAATTGATCAATTACACTTTCTAATGGTTTTGATACATAGTTGCTAACATTTGTTGAGCTGTTTTCTCGGTAAAAAACATTCAAGAAATATTGAGGGTCCCCTGTATGAGCAGTTAGCATACTGTACATCGAAACATCCCAATCGTCTTGTGCTAAAGCTTCGTCAATACTTTCTACTTGACGAATGTTAACCTTGATTCCTTGTTGTGCTAGTTTACCTTGAATAACCTCGGCCATAACCGAAAGTTCTGGTCTTTGCGGAAACGTTAACATCTTTATTTCGAATAGCTTGCCTTCCTTTGCCCAAATCCCATGCTCATTTTTCTGCCAACCGCCTTCAGTCATGATTCGGTCAACAGATGGTAATGGATCCGTTTCCTCGATCTTACCGAATGGAAGAACATCTGTAAAAGCACTATTGGCCACCGTACCATACCCTTTCATAATTGAGGCAACAATGTCTTCACGAGGAATAGACTGGTCGATCATTTTTCTGAAATTTACATCCTCAAAAAAAGGAGAATTGATATTATAAAGAAGGAGATGAGTCCTCATCGAAGGAGCCGTAACTACCTTCAACTGATCATTTTGCTCGATTAAAGAGATCCCATCAACCGGGATATCAATCGCAATGTCTGCGTCTTCTGATTGCAGTGACATTAACCGCGTATTACCGTCTGATATAAATTTCAACGTAACTTTAGATAATAAGGCTTTTTCTCCCCAATAATCGTTAAAGCGCTCCACTGTTAGCGATTCATCTTTGATAAATTCTTTAAATGAAAATGCTCCCGTAAGAGCTGGGAAGCTAGTGTCTTCATCAATTGTCTTTACGTCAACGATCATTAAAGAAGGATCGGCTAAGTGAGAAATCAAAGCTGAATTAAGCTGTTCTGTTTTGATTTTTAATTGATGTTCATCTACTACTTCAATTGATTCAATCAATAATAAGTCATTTGCACGTGAATTCATTTCAATAGATCTTAACAATGAATCTTTTACACTTGTAGCGTTCATCTCCTTTCCATTATGAAACAATACGTTTTCTTGTAGTTCAAAGATCCATGTCGTTTCATCTTCTTGTTTCCAATTACTTGCAAGCCAAGGTGTTGGTTTTAATGTTTCATCAAGTTTAATTAACGTTTCTCCTGCACCTGAACGCATGACGTTCCAGCTATTTCCTCCCGTATTATGCGGATCAAGTCCCGAAATACTCCAAGGGAACGCAACAGTCAAAGTTTCTTTACCATCTTCGTTATGTGAGGCATCTGATACTCCACATGCAGTTAATAGTAGAAGGAAAACGACTAACATCACTGCAAATTGTTGTTTTCTTTTTTGCATATATAAACCTCCAACTATTGTTTCTTACTTCTCTTGTTGTTGCCCCCATTTATTTTCAAACAAGAGATTATCTAAGTTTCTTCGTTTCTCCCAATTCGATGTTTCTAAAATCGGCTTATCCGGATAGTCTTCTGTGTAGCCAATTGTTAGTAAAGCTATTGGGTCAATATGTGGAGGAATTTCTAATATGTCACAAACATCTTGCTTTTTATAAAAGCTGACCCAACCAAGCGCTAGTCCTTCCGCGCAAGCTGCCAACCACATGTTCTGTATAGCACAAGCAGTTGAAAGACGATCGGTTTCTGGAATCGAGTTTCGGCCTAAAACATGAGAACCGCCTCTCGTCGGGTCACAAGTCACGCAGATCGTTAACGGAGCTTCTTTTATTCCTTCAATTTTCAGTTGTAAAAAGTGAGATTCCTTCTCCACATCATCCTCGTAATGGATGGCAAGTGCTCGTCTTTCCTTATCGGCTGCCCAAGCTAAACGCTCTTTAAGCTCAGTTGAATCAACCATAATAAAATTCCAAGGTTGCATAAATCCAACTGATGGTGCGTGATGGGCCGCTTGAAGAATGTTTCGAATTGATTCATCTGGAATCGGGTCTTTTAAAAAGGTTCGGATATCTCTTCTTTTATATAGGATCTTGTAAAATGCATCCTTTTCTTCTTGTGTGAACATCTTAATTCCTCCAAAAAAATCATAAAGTGTGTTAGTAAGAAAATAAGGTAAACATCGTTCTAGTCGGAGAACATTTAGAGCCAGATGGTTTTCTCTTCAAAAGAAGTGCGTTTCTTCGTTTTATTTTCTCCTAATTCCTTTGGATCCGGATAACCTAAAAAGATCGTGCCAACCATCTTTTTTCCTTCAGGTGAACCAATAAATTCATAAGACCGTTGATCATGAACAAGGCCTACTCCTCTAGTTCTCCAAACAAAGCCAAGTTCCAATTCCTCAGCAGCTAGCCACATCGAATGAATGGCACAGCAAACGGCATATTCATTATCCCTTGTATCAGCTTCATTTGAAGCGATATCAGATGTCACCATAATGATTGCCGGAGTGCTTTTCACCACTTCAATTGAACTTTCTATTAATTTCGGCTTCGTTGGAAAACGCTCTTCTAAGTAGTCAAGAGCAACCTGTTCGTATCTTTGTTTCGCTTCTCCTTGGATAACAAAAAAGCTCCAAGGCTCCCGCAACCGGTCATTTGGAGCCAGGATAGCTGCACTCAGTAACTGCTCAATTTTCTCTCGTTCTACTTCACGCTTGTCATAGTTTCGAATCGCCCTTCTAGAATGAAGAAACTCTATTACGCTCATCTACAATTTCTCCTTTTCTTTTTCTTTAAACCAGTTTAACTTTTGCCTTAACTCTACAACGTTACCAACGACAATCATTGCCGGATGTTTGATCCCTGCTTCTGAGACAATTGCCACTATCGTTTCTAGTGTACCCGTCACTGTTTTCTGATGTGCTGTAGTTCCTTCCTGAATAACAGCTACTAGAGTGTTAGAGTCTTTTCCATGAAGGATTAGCTGATTACAAATATAAGATAAATTACGTGTCCCCATGTAAAAGGCTAACGTATCGCTACCACTAGCTATTGCTTCCCAGTTAATCTCATCTGTCCCATTATCAGCACGTCCAGTCCCAGTGATCATCGTAAAGGAAGTGGCGTAGTCCCGGTGTGTGACTGGAATTCCTGCATAGGCAGGAGCAGCAATTCCAGACGTAATACCAGGGACAATTTCAAACGGAATTTCAGCGTTTGAAAGTACATGCGCTTCCTCCCCACCTCTACCGAACACAAAAGGGTCACCACCTTTTAACCTTGTTACGATTTTTCCTTGAAGAGCTTTTGTAACTAGTAAGTGATTGATCTCTTCTTGAATAAGGGTATGATTACCAGGAGCTTTCCCGCAATAGATTAGTTCAGCCTCTTCCTTCGCATGACGTAAAAGCTCTTTATTAACTAAACGATCATAGGCGATCACATCAGCTTGTTGAATACATTCGAGACCATAGACTGTAATTAGTTTGGGATCCCCTGGGCCAGCACCTACAAGAAAAACTTTCCCTTTACTTTTCATACTATCACCTAAACTCTCTACGTTTTATCGGAAATACCAGCTGAAGTAAAAGTAGCCATTTCGCTTAGCATTAACGTTGCTGATTGAATAATGGGAAAGGTAATCGCAGCACCCGTTCCTTCACCTAAACGCATTCCTAAATCGATAATTGGATTTTTCCCCAAAAGACTAATGGCCGTTGCATGTCCTGGTTCTATCGATTGATGTGTCAAAATCATATAATCGGCAACCCTATTAGAGATAAGTTTTGCAATTAATGCAGCCGTCGTACAAATAAATCCATCGACTAGAATCGGAACTCGATTTTCCGCAGCAGCCAGCATAGCTCCAGCCATTCCAGCAATTTCTAAGCCCCCTACTTTTGCTAAGATATCAATGGGATCTGTAGAAGAAGGCTTTCTATTTATAATAGCTTGTTCAATGATTCTCTCCTTATGAAGCAATTGTTCAGAAGAAATACCTGTTCCATAGCCAATTAAACAATTAACCTTCTTATTGCTAAGTACAGCTAATATCGCACTACTTGTGGTTGTATTCCCAATCCCCATTTCACCTAGAATCAATGATTGAGCTCCTTGATTGATGATATTCATCCCTTGCAAATACCCAATATGAATCGCTTGTTCAGCTTCATCACGGCTCATCGCATTTTCGTGAAGAAAATTAGCTGTACCGAATCGAACTTTCTTATTAACGAGTTCCTGATGCTCCATCTCTGCTGCAACACCTATGTCGATAATTTTGATCATAGCTCCTATTTGCCTGCTGAATACATTAATAGCCGCCCCACCATTTAAAAAGTTTCGGACCATTTGCTCGGTAACAGCTTGTGGATAAGCCGATACTCCTTCAGCTGTAATTCCGTGATCAGCCGCAAAGACGAGAATGCCTGCAGGAGTGACAATGGGAAAAGCACTATTTTTTATTTCAGCCAATTCAATCGCCAAATCTTCTAACCTACCTAAACTGCCACGTGGTTTGGTTAATGTATTCATATAATTAGTAACTCTATGTCTCATTTCTTGATTAATGGTTGGGATTGAGATCTTTTGTTGTTTCATATTTTACTTCCCCTTCATCCTCATAAATTACAAACAGACTTTACTTTGCAAACATTTTTCAATCCAATTTTCAACAATTGCTGTACATGAGGCAAAATGGAAATGAGTATATCCAGCTACGAGATTATGAATTAAGTAACCTTCTTGTTTCGTCCCACGCATTCCTTTTGTTTCGTAAGCATGCCGTACTTCTTCATCACAGTGAAAGGTCGAATAATGAAATTCATGGCCTCTTGCTTTTTCATTTTCACTGATTATGAAATTACCAACTTGACCGCTAATTTCTCGATAACCTAAAGCAGCAAGTTTCAATTGCATTTTTACGTTTCCTGGGATTATCCCTACCATTGGAAACACTGAATCATTTGTCGTTTCAATTGATTCAGTCAAATACATAAAGCCACCGCATTCTGCAAGCGTCGGTAAGCCACTTTCAATTGCAGCTTTCACTGATTCTTTTACGACTTCGTTTTGAGATAGTTCGTTAGCAAATTCTTCTGGAAAACCACCACCGAGATATAAACCATCTATATTTTCGGGTAGCGGTTCATTGGCTAATGGCGAAAAATAAACAAGCTCAGCTCCGTAAGACTGTAAAAGTTCTAGATTTTCAGGGTAGTAGAAATTAAAAGCAGCATCCTTTGCAACGGCAATTCTAACTATTGACTCTTTCTTCTTATCAAAAATAGAACTCGCTTTATTTACAAGCAGCGGCTTAGAAATTGATAACTCAAGAAGCTGATCGATATCAACTGTCTCAAGGACAAGATCCCCTAATTTATCAAAAAAGCAATCAAGTTCTCCCCTTTCAATAGAAGGAATTAACCCTAAATGTCTTTCAGGTATTTCAATATCAAGCTCTCGTTTTAAATAACCAATAACTGGTACGTTGCATTCCTGTTCAATCGCCGTCTTGACGATATTAAAATGGCCTTCACTACCGACCCTATTAGCAATAACACCGATAATATTTGGTCCTTCGGCTAACACTTGAAACCCTTTTACAATGGCCGCTGCGCTTCTTGCCATACTTGCACAATTCACAACAAGGATAACGGGACTTTCCGTAATCATGCTTATATCTGCGGTACTGCCTTCATTATTTTTCGGATTCTTCCCATCAAAGAAACCCATTACACCTTCTATAATCGATATATCTGCCCCTTCGCTGCCATGCTTGAAAATATCCAATACGGTTTCTTTTTCGAGCATCCAGCTATCTAAATTCCTAGAAACACGGTTGGTTACGGCGGTATGATACGTCGGGTCAATATAATCGGGACCGCATTTAAAACCTTGCACCGATAATCCTCTTTTTTGCAAGGCAGACATTAGACCAATGGTCAGTGTCGTCTTTCCAACTCCACTTCCTGTACCTGCAATGACGATTCTTCGTTCTGTCATTTACATCGCCTCCTAATAAGGAATTACAGCAACGGAGATCGTTACGTTTCCTGATTTTTTCTTAACAAGGGAAAGTGTTTCTGCCCCACTATATAATTTAGCAGCAGGTTCACTAACCCCATATGCTCCCGTGAATTTATAGACGGTTTCTGAGGGGGCATCAATCGATATATGATTTAACTCTTCTGCCGAATAACAAATGAAATCCCAATTGTATTTTTGAGTAACAGCTAGGAGTCCTTCCTCGTCCTTTTTCAGATCAATCGAGCAAATCGCCTTCACACTCTTTATTGAAAATTGCAATTCCTCAAGTGTGCTATGAATCACCTGCTCAATCTCTTCCATTGAAGTTCCTCTGTTACATCCCATCCCGAGTACAATCACCTTTGGTCGATAAAGCACCCCATTTTCTAGAATGGCTTTTTCAGATTCTTTCAGATTACGGTGGGTTACAACAAGTGCTGCATTAGGTTTGGCTTGCAAAGCATCCTCAATCGATGGGTACACTTTAATCGTAGCCGGGAGAGGGCGGTCGTAATGCCACCAGTCTTTTTCACCAGATTCTTGTATGACTGCAACCTGTTCTTCATTGACAACAGACGCACTTACAGGTGTTAATTTCTCAGCAGATTCCCAAGTCCAACCAAACCGACTCCCAAACAAATCAACCGGTATCGTTTTTTGAACATCTGATGCTGTTGTAATGACAGGTGTAGCACCAAGTAATTCAGCAACTTCCCTTGTTAGTTCATTGGCACCGCCTAGATGACCAGATAATACGCTTATAACATGCTCGCCCTTATCATCAATAACGACAACGGCCGGATCTGTTTTTTTATCTTTTAAAATTGGTGCAATCATACGGACAACTGCTCCTAATGAAACGATCATAATAATCCCTTTGTAAGTTTGGAAAAGAGATGGTAAAAGGAGACGTACATTACCTTCAAACAATGAAATATTTCGTCTCTGTTCATCTTCTCTTTCAAATTTACTCATATAATACAAGTCAGTTTGAGGGAACTTCTTATGTAAATTGCGAGCTAACTCAACGCCGTGTTTCGTAATGGCTACAATCGCATATGTTCCTTTTGTTTCGAGCTTGACTTGTTTTCCTTCTTCTAAAACGAGTGTCATGGTTTCACTCCTTTTCGAAATCCGTGCGTGAATTCTTTATCATAAAGTTTTGATTTAAAGTCTTTATCGTGAATATCTTTATCTAATGCCCAACCTGCTAGAATCATAGCTTGTTTTCTGATTCCGTTGACACGCATATCTTCATCCAAGTTCTCAAGTGTAGAACGGACAATTTTTTGATCTGGCCAAGTCGCTTTATATACGACCCCAACTGGTGTATCTTTACTCCAACCCGCAGCTAAAAACTCTTTGACAATCTTCTTCGTTAAAGTCGCACTTAAAAACAAAGCGACTGTACAATTATGTTTCGCTAAATCTCTTAGCTTTTCTGCTTCTGGAACAGGTGTACGGCCTTCAGCACGTGTTAAGATCACCGTTTGTGTCAAATCTGGAATCGTTAATTCCGCACCAAGCGCGGCAGCTGAAGCAAAGACGGAACTAACACCTGGAATAATTTCAACATGGACATCCTGTTTATTTAAGAGAGAAATTTGTTCCATGATCGCCCCGTATACAGCTGGATCTCCTGTATGTACACGAACCACCTTTTTGCCCAATTGAACACGTTCAACCATGACATGTACCATTTCTTCAAGATGCATACCAGCCGTCTTAATAATTTCTGCTTCAGGCTTGGCTCGTTCAATTAGCTCGGAGCTAACAAGTGAATCAGCATATAAGACAACATCAGCCTCTTCTAATAACTTCAAGCCTTTTACGGTAATTAAATCTGGATCGCCCGGACCTGCTCCAATGATTGTAATCTTCATTATTTTCTCACCACCATTAACGTTAAGTATTCTAGCTCAGCTCTTTCTAACTCGTGAATATCCCAAATTACTTCCTCATCGGACGTGACCTTCGTGACAACAGATGCTTTGTCTAATAAATCAAGTTCGCCTAAAACCTCAAGCATGAGATCGATAACTTTCGCTACTTTAATAAAGACAACACAGTCATTTTCAATAATGACTTTTTTCATTGCTTCATAGTCATCCCTCGCTGGGACAATCGCCACATGGTCATCTCCTTCAGCTAGAGCAATTCCAAGTCTAGAAGCAGCACCATTAATGGATGAGATACCAGGAACGGTTTGAATTTTCACTTCAGGATGACGCTCTTTCACGAGGTTCATCATATGGATAAATGTACTGTATAAAAGAGGATCCCCTTCTGTTACAAATGCAACATCTTTGCCGATTTTAAGATGCTCCCAAACTTGATCTACCGTATTTGACCACTCACGTTCTAAAATTACAGGATCTTTTGTCATTGGAAAAACGAGACCTAACATCTCTTTTTCTCCTGGGGTTATGTATACATCAATGATGCGATGAGCATAGCTTTTGCTGCCCTTCCTTTTTTTCGGGTACGCAATTACATCTGCTTCCTTCAATTTCCGAAAAGCTTTAATTGTGAGGAGTTCTGGATCTCCTGGACCTACTCCTAATCCATACAGTGTGCCAGTCATTATGAATCCCCTTCCTTATGTTGTGCGGTAATGATATAAATTGGATTTAACGCATCAAATCGTGTTAGATTTAAAATTGGTTTGCTTCTTGATATTTGCGCAAGTGTAATCGCCGGTTCAAACCCTTTTTGTTTAAAGCTTTCTACTGCTTGCATTAAGTTTTCGATCGTAACAGCATTTAAAACAATTCTTCCACCCTTTTTTAACCTTGAGCAACAGGTCGATAAAATATCTTCCATCCCCCCTGCTGTTCCACCAATAAAGATCGCATCCGGATCTGGGAATGTATCTAACTTTTCCGGTGCCTTCCCTTGAATAGCGGTAAAATCCGTCCGAAATTTCACTTGATTTAAAAGACAATTTTCGAGGTCATGTTCGTTCTTCTCGATCGCAAACACGCTTCCTTCTTTGGCAATGAGACAGGCCTCAATCGCAACTGAACCCGTACATGTTCCAATATCCCAAACCGTACTGTTCTCTCTTAGGTTTAAAGCCATTAAACTAAGCGTCCGAATTTCTTTTTTCGTCAGCAGCCCTTTTTCTGGCTTTCTTTGATGAAATTCTTGATCGTCAATCCCCATTCCCCAAGTTTTCACTTCTTTTACCTTTTGAAGAATGACAACATTAAGTGGAGAAAAGTCCATCGTTTCCATCTCTTCAAGCTCATAGTAGCCACAACGTTCATTTTTGCCACCTAGATTTTCAGCAACAAAAATTCGGTACTCATCCATCCCAAACGAGTGTAAGTAGCGGGCGATTTGAATAGGATTATTTTCAGCATCTGTTAACAGGGCTACTTTTTCTCGCCCGTTTATTCGTTGAGCCAGCCCCTTCATACTTCTGCCATGAATACTAGTCACATAAGCGTCCTGCCAGCGTTCATTCATACGGGCAAAAGCGAGTTGGATCGAGCTCAAGTAAGGGTAAATTTCAACATCTAACTTTTTGGCTAAATAGCTGCCAATTCCGTAAAACAAAGGATCTCCAGAGGCCAGGACTACTGCTTTCTTTGATTCCTGACTTAATTCATTCACAAGTTCGTTTAGTCCACCCTTAATGACTCTTTTTTCTCCAGAATAATCAGCAAAAAAAGCTAGCTGCCTTTCTCCCCCTACTAGGATCTCACTCTCATAAATCCAATTTTCATAGATAGGTAAAAGGCTCTGTTTTCCATCATCACCTATTCCAATGATCTTAATTTTCTGCTCTATCATCTTTCCCTGCCTTTCCAAGAAACGCACCCTTCATCGAGTACAAACTTGTTTCAATTGAAATTCCGCCGCCAACTTCTTTTAATCCAGATGTACAACAATAGTTACAAAGAATTGTGAAAAATTTATCGTAACCATGCGCAAGCATTAAATCTCCCACTTGCGAAGCTGTATTGGCGCTACTCACTTCATCAATTACATTCTGGTCGGTTACGCCGGCATCACGTGCGACATTTGCTAAAAAGTTGAAATCAACCGGTGCGCTTTTGGAATGAACCATCATTACCCCCTGAGCTACTTTTGAAAATTTCCCCATCATCCCAACAAGGGAGACGGTTTCTACACCTTGTTTTTTACACTGTTTTAAGGTGAAACCGACAAAATCCCCCATTTCAATAAACGCTTCTTCAGGGAGCTCCGGATATTGCTGTATGCCATACTTTTCACTGCGCCCACCTGTGGAAATGACAACATGTCGACAGCCACTCGCACGTGCAACACTAATTGCTTGAACAATGCTTGCCATATAAGCAGAACTAGAAAAAGGAATCACAGTCCCTCTTGTTCCTAGGATTGAAATACCTCCAATGATTCCGAGGCGTTTGTTTAACGTTTTTTCAGCCATCTTTTCTCCCTCTGGAACAGAGATAATAATGGTGATTCCTCTTTCGGTCCCATGTGAGAGAAGAACTTCTTCAGCTGTCTCACAAATCATTTTATGGGGGACTGGATTAATGGCTGCTTCTCCAACAGGTACAGGAAGACCTTCCTTTGTTACACGGCCAACACCAACCCCACCATCTAATTTTATTCCAGATTCTGTTGACCAGCTTACTTTCGCTTTAATTAGTGCACCATGCGTAGCATCCGGGTCATCACCTGCATCTTTAATCGTTCCGGCTTCAGCAAAATCAGAGCCAATCTCACAGCTTTCCATTTCAAAAGTAGCAAACTTTCCAACAGGTAAGTAAATCGTTGCATCTAGCTGCTTTTCTCCTGTAATAAGAGCAACTAGAGCTGCTTTTGTGGTAGCCGTAGCACATGCGCCCGTTGTATAGCCCGAGCGCATCTCTTTTTTATCCTTCTTTTTTGCTTTCGCTTCCATCTTTTACGCCTTTTCAGCTAAAAGTGATATTGCATTTAATGCCGCAACCGTAACCGTACTACCGCCTTTTCTTCCAACATTTGTTATAAACGGTATATCTAGCTTTGCTAGTTCTTCCTTTGATTCAGGAGCAGATACAAACCCTACCGGAAGGCCAATCACTAGGCTTGGCTTTGCATAGCCAGCCTTGATTAAACGAATTAACTCAAGTAATGCTGTTGGTGCATTTCCAATCGCAAATATGCCACCTTCAAATTGTTGAATGGCTTTTCGTACTGAGATAATCGCTCGTGTTGTGTTTAACCGTTTCGCTTCTTCCGTCACATCAGGGTCTGAAATATAAACATGTACATTGCCCCCATGCTTTTCAATTCTTCCTTTGCTGACCCCACTTAAAATCATTTGTACGTCAACATACACTTGTTCACCATTCCGAATCGCTTCGATCCCTGCTTGGATCGCTTTATCATGAATAAGCATGCTATGACCAAGTTCAAAATCAGCCGATGCATGAACGACTCGTTGCACAATTTTATACTGTTCATCCGTAAACGAATGATCACCAAATTCTTCATCAATCATCTGAAAGCTCATTCCTTCAATCTCTTGAGGCTGTACTGTTAAAGGTTTAAAATCTGTTAAAAAATCCATTTTTATTGTCCTCCATTCGTTATTGTTTCTTTCGTTAATAATTCATTGATGTGTGCTAATACATCTGAGAAAGTAGAATACCGATTCTCATACTCGATTTTCGGTCTCTTAATCATGATCGTCTCTATACCAAGCTCACTAGCTGCTTCAACCTTTTCATCGACCGATCCAACCTTTCCACTTTCCTTTGTAATCATGGTTGTCACACCATACTGACGATAAAGAGCATGGTTAAACTCTTTTGTAAAAGGTCCTTGTATCGCTACGATGTCTTTTTGCGGGAAGCCTAAGCGTTCACATTTTTCCATATTATCTTTTCGGGGAAGCATGCGAGCAATCACTCGAATATCAGGTTGATCTAGAAGTTTTTCAGTAAAAGTTTGGAGAGTTTTGCTTCCAGTTGTTAGCATGATAACTCCTTTTTTTTCAAAAGCTTTTTCTGCCGCCTCCAGATAAGACTCAACCATCGTTACACCTTTATTTTCATGTGACTGTGATTCACGCTCATAGCGTATATAAGGAACACCAGCTTCTTTTGCTGCTGCTGTTACATTCATGCTTGCTTCTTCTGCAAATGGATGACTCGCATCTACAACAGCCTGAAAGCCCTGCTCTTTAATCGCTCGAACAAAATCTTCAGTCGTCATACGTCCGATATAGACATCAAGCCCTGCTTTACGCAATTCAAGTGCCGCATTATCTGTAACAACAGTTGTTAAAAGCTTGTATCCTGCTTTCGACAGCATAATAGCTAATTCCCTAGCATCACTTGTTCCAGCTAAAAAAAGAATCATAGTTTCTGAACCTCATGGTGGTGGTGATCATGATGGTGGTGATGGTCAATATGTTCCATTGCAGCAATGCGGTATTGACATGTATCACAATTCATTTTCACATCACCTTGTAACGCTTCCTCAATGCGGTCTTTAATAATCGTTTGTAAGCGTGTATGAAAACCGAAGTAGCCTGCCAGTTTAAACTCAACACCTGGATTTTCTAGTTCAAAATCACCAATCATCGCTTCTAAGCGTTTCATTAAAATACCAGTGAATAAAAAGTAAGGCAAAATAACAATTTTCTTAGCGCCAAGTTTAATGCAGCGTTCTACTCCTTCTTTAATGAGTGGATCTGTCACTCCCATAAAAGCAGGTTCAACTAGTTTGTAATTCACTTTTTCCCAGAGTAGTCGATTGATCTTATAAAGATCACTATTAGCGTCAGGGTCACTGCCGCCACGACCTAATAAAAGAACAGCTGAATCCTCTTCTGGTTCCGATACATTTTCACCAACTTCTTCTAAACGACTCTTACAAATTTCAATCGCTTCCTCATGAATGCCAAAAGGTCTACCATAAGTGAATTGAACTTGAGGATATTTTTTCATTGCTTCATCCATCGCTGCAGGGATATGGATTTTTGAGTGACCTGCTGCTAGCAGCATAAGTGGAATGACGTAAATACTTGCAGCTCCCTTTTCAACACAGGCTTGAATCCCTTGTTCAATCGTTGGTTTTTCAAATTCTAAAAAACAAGTTTCAATTAAAAGAGTGCGATCTAAATGAGTCGATAATTCTTGAATCATTTGTCTAACTTGTTCATTTCCTTCAGGATCTCTACTTCCATGGCCAACGAGTAAAATGGCTTTCATATGTTTCTCCCCTATCACTTATTTAGTCTCCACATGGAGCTGGTTCGATCTCAATCTTCGGTGTCATATCTTGGTATGTATATCCTTGTATTACTCCTACACGTTTAAAATACTTAAAGAATCGTTCGTTCGGATGCCCTTTTTCTTTATACTCATTGATGATTGTTTCAACGACTTCAACAATTTTATCTGGCTCAACCCCCTCCGCTACAGGCTGACCCGCATGGGCTGTTCGGCCAACTGTTTTTGCCCCTAAAAATAAATCGAATTTTCCTTTCCGGAAAATGATGCCAATGTCATCATTAACGGCACCATAACAGGCCATGCCACAGCCATTAAATCCAACCTTCAACTCTTTTGGAAGTTCAAGTCCACTTAGTTTTTGATGCAACTCTTCTGCATGTGGAATCGAATCTTTTTTCTCACCATCACAAAAGTCACACGCTTTTAATTGAAAAACATCTCCAAGTGGCTCGAGGATAAAACCTGCCACTTTCAATTTCTCTGTAACGATCTCCGGATTAGCTGTTGGAATTCGTAAGTGTATTTGATGATGAGGGGTATACTCCATCTTTCCATCGTCACCAACTACATCAGCTAGAGTGATCATTTGCTTTGGCGTGAATTGCTTATTAACAATTCCAGGGCTGACCGCTAATTCAAACACAGAAATGACTGGATTATGAACGGTTTTCGCTTCTTGTATATAAATCGGTGTAGTGCTTCCTTGTACTCTATTTAAAGCCTCTAATGCTAGTTCTAGTGAGGTAGCTTTAGGTGTAGCCACTTTTGTTGCAGTCGCAGCGGTCTCTATTTGTGCAGTTTCAATATTATTTATTCCTTGATGCAACGCCCAAGGTTCATTCTCATGCCTTAATCGTTCATGAGGTCTTAGTCGCTGTTTCTCAGTATTTAACGTGTACTTTCGTTGATATCCTCTTGGTGTAATCATTTTGTTATCGTAAAGAAAAGTAGAAGAGTTTCCAATTACAACTGTTGTCAGCATCCCAATGTCATAATTCAACATGTTCTCAAGGTCGGTAATGACAATGTGCTGGCGATCACGGTAAGCACTTTTCACAAGACCCACAGGTGTTTGCGGTGAACGATATTCGAGCAAAATTCTTTGTGCTTCTTGAATTTGTCTCGTTCTTCGGCCGCTTTTGGGATTATATAAGCTAATGACAAAGTCAGCTTGTGCCGCTGCATCAATTCGCTTTTCAATCAATTCCCATGGTGTAAGGTGATCACTTAAACTAATCGTGCAGGAATCATGCATAATGGGTGCTCCGAGTATGGAAGCGCACGAGTTACTAGCAGATACACCTGGTATAACCTCTACACTCACCCCAGTTGCTTCTGTCCACCCTTGTTCAATCAACACCTCGTAAACAAGTCCAGCCATACCATACACTCCAGCATCACCACTAGAGATTACGGCAACGGTTTTTCCTTCTTCAGCAAGGCGAACAGCTGCCTGGGCGCGACTGACTTCTTCAGACATCCCTGTACTAATAATTTCTTGATCCGTTAATAAATCTTGAATTAAATCAACATATGTTTTATATCCAATGATGCATTCACTTTCTTGTATCGCTGTTTGTGCCCTGTTTGTCATGTGGTCAAAACTTCCAGGTCCAAAGCCGATAACGAGTAATTTTCCTAGCACCTTACATCCCTCCTAAATAAATTCCAAAATCATAAAAACGCCCAAACTAACACTATAAACCCCTGTAATTGAACCTAGTAGAACATAGACGACCTTTTTCACTCGCGCTTTAAAAAAACCCCATGACAGGATAAAAGTTAACGAAATAGTGGAAATTAATAAACCAAAAACAAAAAGAATCAGGTGAAGGGCGGCAGCTGTTACATTATCAAGCCCGACTGCATTTGAAATAATCGCAATTTGTGTCGGACTTTCCACACCTATTCCATGAATTAAACCGATAATAAGTGCACCGATAATACCAAGGGTAAGAGGTGTAGCAGAAATTTCATTCCCATCTTTACCTCTAAATACTTTTTCTAAAAAACCGTAAACAATGGCTATCCGACTTTTATACTCGTACTCTCCTTTATTATTAAAGAGTGAGTATAAAATGATTGCGCCTAATAAAATAAGTGTGAAGCTAACGAGCATCTCAAGAAAACCGTAAGCCCCCTCTGGCAATCTGACTCCTACATATAGAGCTAAAAGTCCAATGATTAATACAATTAAGCCATGACCAACAGCATACATAATACCTAATGAATATTGTTTTGTTTTTTGTGTCTCAGTTCCAATCATATCTGCAAGAGCAGCAACATGATCAGCATCCATTCCATGTCTAATTCCAATTAAAATTGCCAGTAAACCAAAAGTAAGTAACTCCATGTTCTCAAACCTCTTTTAATTCGACTTTTGAAACACCTTTAAACCGCTTTTCTGTGTTCGCAGCAAGCAATTCTTCGTTTTTAAAGCTATAAATAAGAGAATGATCTAGCTCAATTGTTGGGTCTAGGTGACTTTTAATGATTGACCTTCCTACTTCGGTTGAAGTCGCTGAATACCAATTCCCTTCTGGATAAACGACAACAACACACGCGTCTTTACAACGTCCGTTACATCTAGTCCTTGATGTATGTATTTGCTGATCTAGTTCTAGTGTTTTAATTTCATCTCGAATCGCTAATGTGATTTCCTCTCCTTCCTTTCGCATACAGCTTGAACCATTACAAATCAATACATGTTTTTGTGTTCCGGTTAAATTCCAAGTAGTCATACAATCACTCCTAGTTTTTATAAAATAAAAATGCACCTCTATTCATAGATAGAGGTGCATTAAATGGCTTAGCAATAGTAAGCATCATTTATTACACTTCTCTACCCATGACCCGTAGGTATTGAAGACTAAAACAAGGCAGGTCTCCTGACTTAGGTTCATCATTTCATTGTGTCTTCCCGAAAATTCAGTGACGTCATACAATGAAATTCCCCATTACAGTGGCGGGACCGTGACGGATTTGCACCGTACTTCCCTTTTAAGCATAACGAGTTAGTTATGCACCTTTGTTTTCTGATATTAGATAAAAAAACCTTAACTTCATCTGAAGTTAAGGATTATGGCATGTCCAAACTAGAGCTCTATTTTACTAGATCACTAGAAATGTTCACCCCAAACCCTCCCTCCGAAGATTGGATTCACAGTATTAAAAGCAGGTTTCCTGGCTTGTGTCTAACATTTACTCATGTCCCTTCCTAGAATATGCTTCTAGTGGCTTGACATTTTCATCAACACTTACAGTAGCGGGGGCTGCATCAGACTCTAACTGATTTCCCTATTATCCCAAAGTTAACAACCTCAGGCACTTTTAATATACTGTCTATTAAACTATGCTTTACTATATATAGCAAGAATTAATTTTAATTTGAATTCTTGTTCCTGCTTTTTTAAATAGTTTTTGAAAGAGGGCAGCGTTATCGTGAGGTGTAGAATATGAATGATTTCGATTCTCGTATATTATTATCTATTCATTCAAATCATCAAACGTTCAGTATAGTTGGTAAATCATCTTTATCGCGTTGCCAATTATATTCTTAGTCAATTAAAGGTAGGTTCAACATTAAAAATGCGTGCAGCTCAAATTGGAAAATAGGGTGACAAAGAAATCAGCTAACCCTTTGTTATATGACATTTCAGTTTATATCTTCAAGAGGCCTCGCATGTCCAAAAGTTGGTGTTGCTCCATGTGGAGATGTAGCCCATTTCACAGCATTCGCAATCACTCTTAAAATCTCTTTATTGTAATAAGTAGGGTACGTCTCATGTCCGGGCTGAAAGTAAAAGATCTTTCCTTGCCTGCGATGATAAGCGCAGCCGCTGCGAAACACTTCTCCACCTTTGAACCAGCTAATAAATATAAGCTGATCAGGAGCAGGAACATCAAAAAATTCTCCATACATTTCTTCTTCTTCAAGTTCAATGTACTGTCCAATACCTTCTACAATAGGATGAGCGGGATCAACAACCCATAACCTTTCCCTTTCATCGGCTTCTCTCCATTTCAGGTCGCAGCTAGTGCCCATTAGCTTTTTGAAAATTTTTGAAAAGTGTCCTGAGTGTAACACGATCAAACCCATTCCACTCAGTACCCTTTGATAGATTCTTTCGACAATCTCATCAGTCACTTCTTCGTGAGCTAGATGTCCCCACCAGATTAGTACATCTGTTTGATGAAGGACCTCATTTGTCAAACCATGCTCTGCTTGTTGAAATGTTGCCGTTCTGATATTGAAATTATATGGCTGTAATCCTTTAGCGATAGCAGTATGGATCCCTTTAGGGTATATTTTTGCAACATCCGGCTCGGTTTGTTCGTGGATATATTCATTCCATACCGTCACATTGGTCTCTTTCATTTCGAACGTTTTTGATCCAATTGTTATTCTAAACATAGCGTCCTCCCCATATATAAGCAGTAGACCCTTTCTCACCCTTAATCCATAGCCCATTATATGATCTCTCCGTCAAAAAAATTATGGATGTTTATAAAATTTAGAAAAAACACTCATTTTCACTGAAAAAACTTCGCTATGAATAAAAATAGGAATCAAATCCATGCTGAGTCACCATATACTTACATAAAAAGACCAACTAATGAGGTGATAACACTGAAGATTTTCATCGCTAAAAAAGGAACAACGTTGCGAAAGGTAGCCCATAATCACAAGGTTGATTTGAAGAAACTTATAGACCATAATCCACACCTGTCTCACCCCGATGAAGATATTTCTGGTCAGAAAGTAAAAGTCCCCTCTTTGCCTAAACTTGTAACTGTAAATAGAAACCGCCAAATAACGAATGAGACCATTGTTCCAACTTATGAAGATTGTCCTCCTAGTCCGGATATAGAATTTTTAGACCATTGGTTTCCTCTTACTTCATTAGAAGATATGGAAAAAATACACTATGATGTGATCATCATTGGAAGTGGTGCAGGAGGTGGAGCAGCTCTCTGGAGGCTGTGTGAACAGTGGCAGAACGAAGGGAAACGAATTGCTGTATTAGAACGGGGGGACTTACTGTTACCGACTCATGTGGCTAATTTACCGACTGCCAAAACAGCGGGGAAATTTCTACAAAATCCTGCATTCCATATTCCAAGAGCAGAGGAGTGGCCTGAATTTCCAGGGGCCAAGCAATTTTTCGGTCTTGGAGGTCGTACACTCCAATGGGGAGGGGCGGTCCCACGCTTTCACCCCGCTGACTTTAGAGAATGGCCGCTTAAACTAGATGATCTTGTCCAATATTATCAAATAGCTGAACAAGTAATGAAGGTGACGACAGCGTTCATTAGAGACTCTGATCTGCACTACACTCTCTTAGAAAGACTACGTAAAAACGGGTACCATGATGCAACAACGATTCCTCGAACACTTGATTTACACGAAAGTGAATATGGTCAAATACGGTCCAATGTTTTATTTAGTTCGATTGAATTTATCGCTTGGGCATTTAATTGGAATCCGTTTGATTTAGCTGTTAGAGCCAATGTGGTGAAGATCTTACATGAAAATGGAAAAGCAAGAGGCGTGCAAGTGATGAGCCCAGACCTGAAATCTTATACAATTCATGGGAAAAACGTTGTGGTCTCCGGAAGTACGTTTGAAACCCCTCGTCTTCTCCTTCATTCCGGAATCCCAGGTAAGGCGATTGGAAGGTATTTAATTAATCATTCTTTTGTTTCGACCAGAGGTTTTGTCGCACGCGAGGATTTTGAAGAAGTCCTAGGGATTGCGAATATTCTGCTCCCAAGCTCTAAGGAACGGCCATACCAAATACAAGTACATGGTCCGTTTCCTTATGAATTTTATGCCTATGAAACGAAACCATTAATGACAGAGCTAGAAATTAGTCTTTTCGGGTTCGGGATTGTTGAACCCAACCGTGATAACCGTGTCGTCCTAGATCAAACTAACGTGGATACGTATGGAGTTCCAAAATTAAATGTTCATTTTTCTTACGGCGCGCAAGACTTGGCTGTTATTGAACAAATGGTGGATGAAATGCATAAAGCGATTGAAAGTATGAACTTAGATAATATAACTAGTCCATGTCTGTTTCCACCTGGGCTCGACTTTCATGAAGCTGGTACATGCCGGATGGGGATTGATCCATCTACATCAGTCACAAATGAATTTGGTCAAGTACACGGCATGTCTGGCCTTTTTGTCGCTGATAACAGCATCCTTCCGTTCATGGGAGGAGCGAATCCAACCTTAACAACGATAGCCATAGCCATGCGCACTGCTGATTATATTGTAGAAAAAGAGACTAGATAACAACCTACCTCTTGAAAAGTAATCCAATCAATTTAGATAGAATGGACTATAAAGATCATAGAGTTAAAACAAAACTTATCACAATTACCATTTATGACAAGTTTTGTTTTAATTATATCTTTATAGAAAACGCAATATAAAAATGAACAGGATTTGGTCTAAACTATTTAAATAAAGGGTTTTTTCAGAAGGGTTAGACCCTTGTGTTCTCTAACGTTATACCTGCATCTAGTATCAGTTAAAGCTTCAGAGTATATCCTTATTAAGTTGTGGACATTGGCCATGTCTCTCATTGAAAAGTGCCGGCAAAAACTAAGATTTTCAAATGATAAACGTTTAAAATTGCTTATTTCACTCTTAACGAACTCCTATACCTACAATTGAGTTTGTTTTCTGAATTTCGTTTTCAAAAAGGTGAAAATAATAATAAGTAGAATAGGTAATACTCCTACGACCGTTATAAGTAAAGGCCATACGTTTGAAACACTTTCGACAAACTCGAGTTCATGGTTATAAATTGTTACGGAAAGAAGAAAAGATAGAAGTGAAATAGGAAACAGTAAGATCCTATCATCTTTTAGGTTCAGTATCTGGGAAATGATGAAATTAACAACAAACAAAACAACCGTCGCTTTCATATACGAACCGATAATCCAACTCATCGCAATTACTGCTTCAATTCTAGTCAAGACATCTTGTATATCAATTAAAGTTGCTATATAAAACAATGAATACTTAATATCAACACCAGCTGGACCTAAAATCATTATTGACACTAAAATGGCCATCAGTAAAAGAAAACCGTTGAATAAAATGGCAATAAACATCCCTTTCTCTAAAGTACCCTCTTCTTTTCTACGAGCAAATGGAAGAAGTACAGCGAAAAGGATCACCTCTGCATAAGGAAATCCCCAAGCTAAATATCCCCCATGAAAAACTGGTTTCAAACCATCAGGAAATAATGGCAAAAGATATTCTGGGTGAAGCTGTGGAATGATTAACAATAAAAAAATAAAAAATACGCTTACTACAAAAAGAATAAGCATTGTAAACATTCTTCCCATAACTTCGATTCCTTCATAAACTGTAAGGGACGCAACAAGCATTATTAATAAATGAAAAATATACATTGGTGTCGTTCTCATTATCGTATTTTGTAAAAAAAGACCAACATCAAATACAATATTAGTAAGCATCAAAAAAAGCATTATAACAAAAGGGATTGCAAAGAGGAACATAACTCCTTTTCCAAACGTTTTTCGCACGTAATCAATAAATGTTAGCCCTTTATATTGACGATTCAAAAAAAGAATACCTGTTAAAAGGAGAATACTGATTCCAAAAGCGATCAATAAAGACAGCCATGCTGCATTACCAGCACTATTAAGTAATGGCGATGGGATGTTAACAATAGCTGATCCTACTAAAAAACTTAAAAAAATAAAAGACATTTGTATATCGCTGACAGTCTCTTGACCCTTCATCGTTACCCTCCTTTACTCAATAGTCAAATATTCAGTAATCTGTTTAGCTGGTTCTAAAAACACAGCATGAATAAGATCTTTCAGATTTGGCCAATTCAAATCCAAAATAAAATCTAAACTTAAAAAAAGGGATACTGCAATCATGAATGTATAGATATAACTGACCCTCTTTTCGCTTTTTTTTAATCTCGAAAGATCATATGAGAGTAGAATCGTGTACAAGATCAACATAGTAATGATTCTTTCAATCACCTTAAATCCCCCTCACAGATGCTAATTCTCATTATTTTAAGAAAGGCTTATAATGAATTACTTCCGATCCTACAATCTCAACAGAAATATCAAAGACAAACTGACTTTCAGCAAACAGTTCATCCCACTGATCTTTTACTTCTTTCCATTGCTTTGGATTATCATGGTACACTCGATTCCCTAAATTAATGGCATCCACTTTGCTCTCTTGTAAAATTTCTAGAGTATTCATTAAATTTTTTTCTATTTGCTCTTCAATATATCCAGCGAAACCTTCAACATCCTCAGTAGTCTCAAGTTCTAAGTTACACAACATTTCCCGTATGGTAACCTCAAATTGAAGTGACACATCAACCGTAACTTTATTACCCTCGATTTTAGGGGATAGTTTAGAGCCGAATAAGAAAACCTCAATATTATCGAATATGTTTTCCTTGTTCCCATTTTTACATGGTAACTTCCAATTTGCCCTGTTATACTCTTCACGCAAAACAAGAAGACTCTGTGTCTCGGTTCCAGAAAGATCCTTGATCATTTTGTCATCTTTAATAATCGCAACTCCTATAATAGGAGCTGTTTCAATTTTTTCGTTCCCGCTTTTTGTTATATACGGTATAATAGCAGTCCCTAGCTCACTTTTCATTTGCACACTTAAATCGTGCATAGTTGTTTCTTGGGTATGCCCTGTCACCTCCTGAGAGAATCTTTGAATTTCACGAAGTTGCCTACCTGAGGAGTCTTCAAATATTGGTTTAATATCTAAATAATTACTGCCTTTTCCTTGCCCAATTAATATATGCGTTGTTACACGAGGTTCTTGTTCCCGATAGAAAAAATCAAGTATTTCACTGAGATTTCGCGTTCTTGCAGTCTCTTCTCCAATCACAATCACCTGCATATGGCTCCAATTTGCTCTCCGACCGACATGATTAACGAGATTGCGCGCTCCCTCAGAAAACGTTTGGCTAAATATATGAAAATTAGCCGGCTCTTCGCTCGCCCCACCGCCCCCTTCCATAGGACTTGGGCGATAAAACTGAACCGTTAATTCCAGTTGATCTTCTTGCTGATCAATAGCCGTGCCTAAAACAAAGCCTCGTTCCATTAATTCACTTTGATCCCAGCAGCCTGTTAAAAACAATAGCACCACTGTCACAATCAAAATAGCAAATGTTTTCAATCAAACCTCCTCCTTGTTATTATATATTTGATTTTTTAGGAAGGCGGTGCATATGGTGATTACGTGGAGACTTTAAAAGCTTTTTTAATGGAGCACGAATGAATGCGTCCTGTAACCTTAGCGGCCTTAGTGGCGCAAAAGGTGCTAAGTAAGGTACCCCTAAAGACCGTAACGAAGTTAAGTGCAGAAGAATTAACAATAGCCCAATCATGACACCAAACCCTCCTAAAGTTGCTGCTAGAATCATTAAGGGATACTGTAAAATTCGATAGGCAATGCCAAGGTTATACTGGGGAATGGTAAAAGATGAAATTCCCGTTAAGGCAACAACGACAACCATAATAGGTGATGCAATCCCCGCCTGAATGGCCGCTTCGCCAATGATAAGTGCTCCGACAATACTTACAGCTTGTCCAATTGGTTTTGGCATACGAACCCCAGCTTCGCGCATGAGTTCAAAAAAGAAAACCATAATAAAGGCTTCAAGTAAAGCTGGAAAAGGAATTCCTTCTCTCGTATTAATAACAGCTAATAACAATACGGTAGGAATCATTTCAGGGTGAAACGTAGACAAAGCAATATAAATACTTGGTAATGTAAGTGCAATGATAACAGCCACAAATCTCATCAGACGAATCATGGTAGAAATAACCGATCTTTGATAATAATCTTCAACAGACTGGAATAACTCTAAATATAAAGCAGGACATATTAAGATAGAGCTTGTCCCATGGACTAAAACAATAATTTTCCCATCTAATAAAGAAGCTACTGCAACATCCGGACGCTCTGTATAACGAAATTGAGGGAATGGTGAGTACGTTGAATCCTCAATAAGTTCTTCTATATAAGATGTTTCTAAAATTTCCTTATCTTTCAGTTTCGAAATTCTGGTTTCAAATTCTTTTAGCACCTCTGGGTCTACTGATCCTTCAAGGTACCCATAAGCAATTTCTGTATTCGTTTCATTACCGACTCGATATGTAATGATTTTAAATTTCCGTGATAGTAATCTTGAACGAAGCAATCCAATGTTTTTTTTGAGGTTTTCAACAGTCCCTTCATGAGGCCCTTGTACAACTCCCTCACTTATTGGTTCTGTTACCGGTCTACTTTCAACAGAAATGGCGTTGAAGCCCAGAGCCTTATTCCATTTATCGAAAAAAATAACAACAGAGCCCTCTAATATTTTTTGCGAGACCTGATCAAAATTTTCAAGAGTTTCAACCGTTTGGTCAGATACCCCTTTTTGAAAAATGAAATTCTTTAGTTGCTCGACTGTTATCTCTTTTGCTTGTCCAACTTCATGGGTGACTAAATCTTGTAACAATGTCTTTAAATAATTTAGTTTTTCATCTTGAATGATCGTATTACAATAAACCGTAAAGGCGGAACTCGATAAATCTGGTCCAAATCGATAGTCATGGACCTCAATATCATCACAATTCAAAAAGATTTCTTCAATCTGATTTTTATTTTCTGAAATATCATTAAAAATCGTTTCTGACACTTTTGCTGCAAGTTTGGGAAGAGTTTCAGTAGAAAGTTCCGTTGTTCTTCTTTTTATTTTTCTAAAGTTAGTCTTTTTATGTTTTGTCATTGAAGTTGCTCCTTCGACAAAGGGTGCTATGATCAATTGTACGTTTCACATATAGCATTATCCTGAATTAGAAAAAACATGCAATTTATAGTTGATATTTAATAGAGCAATACATATTTTTCCTTTATTTAGCATGAAAACAAATTCCCGCATTACAATTATTGATATAAAAACAAAAAAAACTCTTTACACTAAGGCAAATGAACAGATCATCCATACCCTATGGTAAGAGTTCTTCTAATTTCCACACTAGCGTTGCATTTAACAAACCGGTATGGTCAAGTTCATGGTGTATCCGGCCTTTACGTAGCAGACAATAGTATTTTACCTTCTATTGGGACTCTTACAACTGTTGCTCTCTCGATTAGAGTAGCAGATTATATTCTTAGTCAATTTGATTAAGGTAGGTTCAACATTAGCTTGGAAATAGGGTGACAAAGGAAGTAGCTACTCCTTTGTCATCCCGATTGAAATTTTAATTTATATCATCAGTCACTATGCATTTCCAACCTTCCCACTGAATCCATCGGTTCCACCTGCTTTACAATCGTTGCGCATACATTGGCAGGCGCTCCGCCTGCCAATTTTTAAACATTTTGGCCTCCGACTAATTCAATACCTACATCGGTAAAAAAAAATCAATTAACAACTCTCCTATATAGCTGACTGAGGAGTTTGTATTCATATATTTTTCACATCTTCGTTGCTATTGTTGTTAGCGTGACGGAAAAGGAGGAAACTTGTAGCGGGTGTCTTAACCTCACTTAACTGTTTCCTCCTCAATCTCTTTAGCTATAAAAAAATCGCCTTTTTAGTTATTTCATTACAAACCCACCATCAACAACCATACATTGACCAGTCACAAAAGCCGACCAGCTACTTGCAAAAAATAAGACACTACCTACGACATCCTCTGGTTTAGCGATTCGACGAAGGGGAGTTTGGCTTTTGATCAGTTCCTTTACTTCTTCCTTTGTTGTTCGACTAGCATCTGTTGGGTACACAAGGCCTGGTGCCACACAATTAACTGTTATTCCAAACATACCTAAATCGACAGCTAAGTTTTGTGAGAAGGAAAGAACGGCTCCTTTTGCTGTATTATAATCATGATACGGAACAACGGGTCGGTAAACGAGGTTACTGACCATATTCACAATCCGACCTGAACTTGCTTTTTTCATAATCGGAATCACATACTTGCAAACATTATATGTTCCTTTCAAGGCGCCATCAATTTGACGTTGATAATCTTCCCATTCAAGTTCCCACGCAAATTTGCGCTTGTCCGGATCAAAAGTATAAGCATGCAGAGCATTATTTACAACGATATCAATTGTATCAAATTCCGAGACTACATCAGCGATCATTGCTTTCATATCCGACTCGATCGTCACATCACCTTGTACCGCATACGCCTCAATGTCATATTGATCCATTAGATCCTCAGCAAGTTGCTCGGCTCGCTCCTTACTTTTCACATAATTAATCACAACTGTTGCACCTTGTTCAGCAAAGCTTTTTGCAATGGCAGCCCCTATTCCTCGACTCGATCCCGTAATTAGTACGACCTTTTGCTGTAATTGTGTATCCATCGCTATCACCTACTTTAATTGTTCTACCAATTCATTCGTCGTTATTTGATCGATATTGACTCTTTCGTTAAGTAAACCTAAATGATAGTAAGTTTCCTCTACTTCTTTTAAAATCTCTTTGTTTAACCACCCTAAGCCTTTTTCTTTCATTTCTTCGTTTATTGAAGTTTGATTTCGGATATTAATAATACCCATATTTCTTTCTTTATCTTGCCCATCAATGGCAGCTGAAACAGCAACTTCTGCTGCTTCTTCAGGATGTTCGATCGTATAGGCAACACTATCACGATAAACTTGTAAGAAACGAACAAGCACATCCTTTTTTTCTTGATATGTTTTTTCAGTAACAACAAAAACATCAGCAGGTGTATTTAAGACATCTTTTACTTCAATAATATTTACATCGCCTAATCCTTTGTGCCCTGCATCAAAAAGACCTGTATCCGTTGCGGCCGTGGCTACAACCTGCTTATTCATTAATGGACCAAAGTTCAATACTCCTGTCTCAATAATATTTACATCTTCTTTGGTTATTCCAGCTTCGTAAAGGAGAACAAGAAGATTCTGATACGTTCCACTACTTAAACTATAAACACCAATATCTTTCCCACGTAGATCTTCTACACTTTCAATGTTGCTCTCCTTAAGAGAAATGAGATTAAATACATTTTCAGGGTAAATATTATAAATGATTCTCAGTTCTTCACCTTGCTCAACTGCAAGAAGAACGGCTTCGACATTAGCAAAAGCAATATCAGCATTTCCAGCAATAATATTTCGAACAGCATCTCCACCACCTGCACCAGGGATGTATTCAAAGTCAATGTCTGCTTCTTCAAACCAACCTTTTTCCCCTGCTAAATAAAGATTGCTTTGTTCCGTGATCGGCTGACTCCAAGACGCCATTTTTATTTGATCAACCTGTTGTTCTGTAACTTCTTCATTTCCTTTTCCTTCTTCTTCTACTTCTTTGTCTTCTCCACCACATGCAGCTAAGCCTAATGTTAATACAGTTATGAGCAACGTTGAACTTATTTTCTTTACAAATTGTTTCATTTACTTTCTCCCCTAGTGTACATATATTTTTTAAAAAAGATCGCCTCAATCCAATAAATGAATTGATACAATAATATCCCTTTAATAGTAAGCAAAATAAAAACAGAAAACATTAATGTTGTATCGAGCATTCCTTGCGAAGCGATGATAAGTGCACCCAACCCTCTATTCGCACCGATAAACTCACTAATAACTGCTCCTACAACACTTAAAATAACAGCAACGCGTAAGCCAGAAAAAATATACGGCATCGCAGTTGGAAGGCGTAGTTTGATTAACGTTTGATAAGAGCTTGCTCGTAAAGAGCGAAATAAAGCTAGTTTTTCACGACTAACATAGGATAGGCCAGCAACGGTACTTTCAAATAACGGAAAAAAACAGACGAGTGCTACAATCACAATTTTTGGTGTATACCCAAAACCAAACCAGAGGACTAAAAGCGGCGCTAAGGCCAATTTCGGCATGGCTTGAGATGCAATAATATAAGGATGTAAAATTTCTTGGGTAGTTTTAGACTGCGAAACGATAAACCCAAGTCCAATACCAACTATGGTCCCTACAAAGAAGCCCGCAATTACTTCCAAAGATGTTGCTAAAATATGCGGATAAAAGTAACCACTCTGAAAATGTTGGTATAGATTAACCCCAATATCAGAAGGTGCTGGTAATATCAATTTCGAAACCTCTTTTATCCTTACAATTGATTCCCAAACAACTATCACGAAGACAAACAATAGCAATGAATAAATCCTCGTCTTTTTCATCGTGAAGAATCCCCTATTCGTTCAATTGCCTCATAAATCTCTTTCACAATTTTTGTAAAAGAAGGCTCAAATTTAAGCTCCTTTGGTCTCGGTCTAGACATAGGAACATGAGAAACATTTACTACTTGTGCAGGTTGTTCGCCTAACAATATAACCCGATCAGACAAGTAAACTGCTTCTGTAATATCATGGGTTATAAAAAGAATTGTTGAGGAAAAGCGTACCGAAAGCTCCATCAGTTCGAGTTGAAGCTGTTCCTTTGTCATAGCATCTAAAGCAGAAAAGGGCTCGTCCATTAATAATATTCTTGGTTCTGTTATCAAAGCTCTAGCTAAAGTAACTCTTGACATCATCCCTCCTGATAGTTCGTGAGGGTATTTGCCTTCGTGACCAGACAATCCAACTAAGGAGATCACTTCTTTGGCCTTTTCTATATCTGGCAAATTCAATTTTCTTTTTAATTCAATTGGCACTAGAACATTTTCTAATACATTACGCCACTCTAGTAGAATCGGTTTTTGGAACACATACGTTATTTGATCAATAGGCTTGTCAATTACTTGTCCAGCAATTTTGATTTCTCCTTTTGTAGGAGACAGCAGTCCAGCGATCATTTGTAATAACGTCGTTTTCCCACTTCCGCTTTTACCGACAATACTTACAAACTCACCAGCCTGAACCTGTAAATCAAGATTTGTAATAACAGGTTGTTTATCCCCTTTAAACTGCAGGGAAACATCCTGACATTCAATTATAGTTGTCATGCTTGTCTCGCCTCTTATTCTTTGTAAGGATCGAAAAATTCCTTCTGTTCCTCTAGTGAAGATTCTACATCACAAAAGCGTACTAAATCAGCTAAATGAAACCGGCCATCATGATGCCAACCAGGCTCAGGATGCGGCATTGATCCTAGTGCACTAATTCGATTCACACCCCATTCTCCTAACATCACGATAATGGAAGAAAACTTCTGAGGAGAGCAGCCTACTCCAACCGTTTGAATATAACTTTCTAAACCTTTTATGTACGGTTTAATCTCGGTCATTTCGTCTACTGGGATAACTGTTACAAAGCGATTAAGCGGAGAGAAAGGAAAGAATTCCGTATCTCCTCCCTTATTTGATTCCCGGTACACAACCGTCCAAGCTGTATCTCCTTCACTTTTAAGCAAATCTAATTGATCATTGTTAAAACTTTCAAACTCAATTGCTGAACGTTGTTTGACGATGGCATGATGCTCTTCTTCTGTTAAAGAAGCTCGTGGATGTGTATGCTGAAAATTCCCCATCTCATTTGCGAGCATTTGTGCAAAATCAAGTGGAGAATATTTACCAGCTCGTTCAACAAAAAACACATGTGGAGATAGACAGCCTTGCTGATCAAACCAAGAACTATCATATGCGGCCAATTGAGCCGTTTTCCAGCCTTTTGTCGTTTCCAAACACTCTTTGGTAATCAAACCAAAACTTACTTTGTGCCCATGAGAATGAAAACGAACATGAGCCGGTACTTTTTGTTTGACGGCTTCAATCGTTTCTTTCCCACCATAGGCGATCACATCATTAGATTTAGAAAAACTTACTGTCTCTAATGACTCACTACCACCCTTCCACCATAAAATAGCTAACGCATCTCCTAGCTCTGAATCGATTTCCTTTAATGTTTTTGCAAACAATACTGGAAATAATGGTTCCGATGATGACACTTTCCCTAACGTAGCCGATTTAAGTAATAAGCCTGCCGTAAGACTCCACAGTGGTAAAGCTGGAACATTACCCGAAAAAATATGAGTAACAAGTCCAGGTCCATATGCCCTATACAATCCCCCTGATTTCCTCGGACGAAATTCATCTAAAATAAGCGGATTAGGAAAATCTTCATCGACCATGCGCTGAAGCTTTTCTTTCCGAAATTGCCTTAAATATCGACTGATGAATAACCGGACCATCTCATGATCATACCCCGTAATAATCGGTAGCATCTCTTCGGCAAGTTGACGTAATTCATAACGAGGATCTAACCACTTCTCGACTGCTTCATTTAAAAGATCAATCATATCATTTGTACGAAGCCTTCTTAAATAGTCTTGCTGTTGAACTTTAAGCGTATCAATAACATTTTCAATAATAAGCGGACTAAGCTCTGGTACTTTTAACTCTGCCCTCTGCCCATGATTTTCAAATACTAAGGTGTGAAATCGTACATCGCTAAAAAGTTCTGCGCATTTTTCTGGCACATGAAAACATGAGAAACTCTTTATCATCTTATCAATTCTCCCTTGGACTTGTCTGGGCGGAAGCCATAAATTGCTCAACAGCTAGAGAACACCCTTTAGCCTCTGCTCCTTCAGCCCTTCCTAACAAATAAAAGCCATCTTCTTCTTTAATTCCGATATCTTCTGTGAGAATTCCCATTACCGAATTAAGATTGGCTAGATCATAATGAACGATAATCCCCTTTTCTCCTAGAGTCTTCTCTTCCATCCGTTCGATATCAAGAATGATCGTTTTTACCCAGTGAGGCGCTTGTTTTTTCGTTGAATTCCCTTTTCCATCCTCAGATAGATTACGATCATAAAACTGCGAACTAAGTTCCGTCATCCCATACATATTGACAGACATTTCTATAGGTATCGTAAATAAATCGCTCATCTCTTTTTTAAACTCAATTGGATCGATTTCACGTGATCGTCCCTTTGCTCCACCCGTATCCATAATTCTACTTTTAGCCGGTAATCTAAATTGAAGATTTTTACTTTTACACTCGTCTAGTAAATGAATAAAAGAGAATGTAGCTCCAATTAAAAGAACCGGCTCGTCCTTTTTCTCTGCTAGTTGAAGCTCTTCAATAAGATTTTCTACTTGAAAACCGTCTTTAGAGAATACATACATACTGTCATCTGTACCGAACGTTTTTTCGGCAATATGTAAATAATGAGCTAAAGAAGAATTTGGCATCTGATTTTCCTCAGGGAAAAGAACAAACATTTTTATTTTTTCAAGATCAGGTAAGATATAAGGCTTAAAATGAGTCTTCATCGAAAGGTCATATACTTCCAAATCACGATGATAATTTTTCCCTCTTTTTTCAGAATTGGTTGTCCCACTTGTCATAAAGAGAGCTTCAGTCTCTGCAATTGAGTGACTTGATAAAGTAGATAATTTAAATGCATCAATCGGAACAGGAGGGATCTCTAGAAAATGTTTAATCTTTCTTGGTGAAACACGGCGCTTTCTACAAAACTTACGAAAAGGCTGATTATGTTCATATTGAAACTGAAATACCTGTAATGCCATATAATTAAATTCCTCTTCAGTTGAAGTAGGCTGATTAATAAAATCAATTAATTGTTGCTTTAATACTATATAATCTTCTATCAAACGTAACACTCCACTTCTGCAATATATTCTTCAATTAGACAAATAAAAAGACCACCTTCATAAAGGAAAGTGGTCATCACTTAAAAACTATGTATCCGAAATTATAGCTCATAATATGATGTCCACTTCCCTACGCTACGATTACATAGTTCAGGTTCAAAGGGTCTAAAAGCATTGCTTTATTCTCAGCCAAATACGGCCCCCCTAGTGGTAAAAAAAACTCAATGTTGTATATATTAATCATATCACTATTGATATGTTCTTTCCACATTTCCTAAATTAAATTAGTGAGGGTAAAGGAGCTGATCCTGTTGTAGTTATTACTTCTATTTTGTTGCTATTAGTGAATATACAAGCATCCAAACATTAAATATGATTATTCGTACTCTATTTACTTTACTAACTCTAATACTAAAAGAGTAACAGGAAAAAACATTCCTGTGATTTATTGTCCGTGAATATGAATTAACCGCGTCTGTTTTAGACAGATGGATTACTCAATTTCAACAATCTCGTTCGTTCAAAGAGAAAGATAATCGAAGCCCTAAAGAACATGAATTGATTGAGTTAAGAAAAAGAAATAAACAGCTAGAAATGGTAGTCGACATTTTAAAGCAAGCCGCGCAATTTATTTTGCTAGAGGTTATAATTGTATACTTTTACTTTGATAATAATATTTCAATGTCCTTTGCAATATCTTCAGGGTTAGTTGTTGGTGCATAACGTTTTACAACATTTCCATCTCGATCAATTAAAAATTTCGTAAAATTCCATTTAACCGCTGACCCTTCCAATAATTCTGGGGAGTTTGAACGCAAATGCTGGTATAGCCGGCTGTTTTTATCTAGATTTGCATCTTCTGGTGCTTGCTTAACTAAGTATTGATATAAAGGGTGTGCATTTTCACCATTCACCTCTATTTTTTTAAATAGAGGAAATGTCACGTTATAATTCAATGCGCAAAATCCACTAATTTCATCATCTGTTCCTGGCTCTTGGCCACCGAATTGATTGCAGGGAAAGCCTAATACAGAAAATCCATTGTCTTTGTACTTACCATTTAAGTTTTCGAGCTCTTCATATTGTGGTGTTAATCCACATTTACTTGCTGTGTTTACTATTAATAAAACGTTACCCTTGTATTGCTCTAGGCTAATTTCTTTTCCATTTGATAAATTTGCTTTAAATTTATGTATTGACATACTAATCTCTCCTTTTTATTAAATTAAAGCTCCTGATTGTTTTAAGCATTGATTATTATCCTTATTGAAGATAAGAACCAGTTAGCAGCATATTAATTATGATCAAACCCTACTAAAGGGACTTTTGCTTTCTCTGTTACACCGTCTTCATATTCCGTTAAGTGGTAAGACTTCGTTTTTATTGATGCAAAATTTCAAAGCTAAGACACACAATCAAAATAGGCTTAAGAGTTTTATTTGATTTCCGCCCAGAAATAACTGGCCCACCTCATAATAACGAACTGGTCCTATTACGAAAAAAAGAAAAAATATGATTAAAAATAGACATTCTTTCTCAAGAAAAAAAGTAGCATAAAAGCTACTATAATCAATTAACCAAACCGTACTCCCTAATCAGCTTTAAAAAAAATTATCTTTTTCACTCCAATTGAATAACGCCAAATTAATTTGGCTTTGATGAAATCCACAAAGAAAAGTATACATGCCTAAGATGATAGCAATCCACCAACTAATTTAGAAAACCTAATGAATTGATGGATTGAATGTTACGTAGAATGGGTTGCATGCTTTTCTCTTTAACATCATTTCGTATTTGATTAATAAGAGAGTCCAAAGCCAAAGCCATACTCATTCCCGTTTTTATCCCGATAAACATAAGAAGAGCCTTTTGCATGCCCTGGAATATCTCCTGGACTATTTTCCAGTACTTCCTGATTAGCCGGAATCGTAAACGGTAGTTTTCCGGATGGATTAAATCTACCTCGTAGAACATCTATTAGCGAGTCATATTTCACTCCAAAGGTGCTCAATACTGCAGCTGCATTTGGTTCAATTTCTCCAATCAACCAAGGGTTCGTCATTTGAACGACAAGAATTGTAGGCAATTTTTCTTCAATTGCTTTAATTCTCGTTACATCAACCCCAGTTTCTAGTCCTAATTCTACCGAAAGCGGGGTATCCGGACGATCTGCTACTACGTTCGGAATGGCAAACACCAATGCATGTGTAGCTTCTTCAATATTGTCCGTTACGTTAATGGAAGGATCATTGTTTGTAAAAGATTCTATCAATCTCTTCGTTTCCGCTTCTGCTCCTTCTTTCATAAACACTTCTACATAAAGCTTCATATTTTTAACTTTATCATCAGTTAATGGCAAGAGCTGTTCACTATTTTGCATAAGAACAACGGATTTGCGATGTGCCTCATTTGCTTTTTCTTGAGAAGTTGGGTCTTTCGCAATAAGTTGAGCCTGTTCTGGATCAGTATATGGGTTTTCAAACAACCCTAATTCCATCATTTCGGTAAGTAAATAAGTTACAGATTGATCGAGTTTTTCTTCACTAACGAAGCCTTCTTTGACCGTTTTGATCAAAGTCGATGGATCTGCTTCATCAGAGAACATATTCACGCCTACTTCCAATGCTTTAGCATATCTTTCTTCAGCGGATAACTCTTCTACGCCCCAGGGCATCATATTTATAATCCCAGTATCCGAGTTGATATAGCCCTTAAAACCAAGCTCTTTTCGTAATATATCGACTAGAATTGCTTTGTTATAGGCAAAACCAACCTCTTCAAATAGTTCTCCATCTTTTAGCTGGGGAACACTATGTTCATTACTTGGATAGGAATAATAAGGCATCATTGAAGTCGTTCCCGCTTCTATTGCCGCTTTAAATGGTGGGATGTGATATTTATACAAACTACCTGGAGTTGGGTACGGATTGAAACTCCCCCAAGGATAATGTGGATCATGTCCTTTATGCCTTGCTCCTCCACCAGGGAAATGCTTCGTAGTTAAAGATACGCTATTGGCTCCTAAATTTTCTCCTTGAAAGCCTTTAATAACAGCAGTGATCAGTTCGGATGATAGCTCTGGATCTTCTCCAAATGTACCGTTAAAGCGCATCCATAGTGGATCTGTTGCAATATCTGCCATGTATCCATAAATTTTGTGAATACCAGCTGCTCTCCATTCGCGTGATGCAATTTCAGCGAAACCTTTCACTAATTCAGAATCAGCTGTTGCAGCAAGTCCTAGTTCACCTGGCCAAAGCGAGAATTCACCTGAGGCTTCCATTAATCCATGATATAAAGATCCAATATGATTTCTCGGATTCGAAACCATTACTGCTGGAATTCCTAATCTAGATCCTTCTGCTACTTCTTGAATTTTATTGGTCCAGGTTGCCAAGTCAGATGCTTTTGGATTATCACGAACAATGAAGTAACGGAGGTTTAATTCCAAGATTCCTTTTGTTGCTCCTGCATTAAAAAGCACGGGTTTAGGTAGTTCGTAATTGTCATCTCCAGGTTTTGAAAAGGGATGCGTTTTTAGAACAACTCCTGTTTCATTTAGTAAGCCGCTCTCATCCGTTTCCGTTGTTTCTACGTTACTAGGGATTTTTTTAGATCCAGGCATATATTGAGAAGAAATGGTCATCAATCCGGCTTTTTCCTCAACCGTCATTCGAGATACTAAATCTTTCACACGTTCTTCAATCGGAAGCTCCCAATTTTCGTATGGATCTAACACGCCATTGCCATTTAAATCTCTAAACTGTTTCCCATCCACCGTTAAAATGTCTTTAACTCGCGAGTCAATGTTTGGTACATAACTTTTATTCATTGAGACTCTCCTTTAGAAACCGTTTTACTTTTGTGATAGAGGTTAGTTCTTAATATACAACACAATCTAAATTAATATGTATTTTATGAACTGCGAAATAAATAGTTTGTTTAAAAAACAAACTATTTATACAATAAATGAAATCATCTTAATAATCAAACTTATAGAGCTTGTTCAAAAAGGGCGGTCTTCCCTTTTTGAACAAGCTCTAAGCAATGAGCGAAGCCACTGCAATGTTTTAAGTCGATCCGAGTGGTTTTCTCGGATAGACGCGCAGTGAGTGAAGCCATTGCAACTCCGCATTAGGAGAGAGGATAATCGAGTAGGAGGGGGTGATTAACCCCCGACCTCTCACACCACCGTACGTACGGGTCCGTATACGGCGGTTCAATAAGTTAAGTGTGTTTAGAATATATTGAGGAATATAGTCGGGTTAGGTTAAGCAACCCAACTCGTTCAAGAAGTTTATTTGGAATAGTTGTGTGTAGAATGAAGCTGTTAGATATGTGCCAGTATCCTTTTCTTGTGTTTGCCCACTCCCAAGCCTTTTGCTTGGGGATTTTT
>NZ_JAJAFR010000029.1 GCF_020734105.1 Alkalihalobacillus deserti | reverse complement strand
TCTATATTAATCCAACTATTTTTGGAGATGCCGATCGTAATAGTAGAATTATGCAGGAAGAAATCTTTGGCCCTGTCCTTGCGATTGCGAAAGCAAAAGACTGGGAAGAAGCGATTGAGATTTATAACAGTACAGATTACGGTCTGACAGGTGGATTTTTCTCTTCCGATCAAGCTCGTATAGACCAGGCAATTGAACGTATGTATTGCGGGAACTTATATGTGAATCGAAACTGTACGGGTGCCCTTGTAGGTATTCATCCATTTGGTGGATTTAATTTATCTGGTACAGATTCTAAAGCCGGAAGTTACGAATACATTAAACTATTTAGTCAAGGAAAACTCCATACACAAAAAATTTAAGTTGAAAGAACTTACCAAATGATCGTTAATTATAACCTCAACAAAGTTATATGATTGTTTGGTGAGTTCTTCACCAAAAATTAATTTATCACGATTTAAGAGCTCTTACTAAATAGTAAAGTTTGGATCATTAAATATCTTTTTCATTGACTAACTAGAGATCCATCTCCTTTTTACACGAAAGAGGAAGAATATGTTCTCTAATAACTGGATCAAACTTTTTAATTTTTATAAATGTAAACGATTCCAAAAAAACAAAAGGGGCTGTTAAAAATGGAACCTACCTTTACTACCGCAACTTTATTTTGGTTATTTGTTCCTCTGCCATTATTAATCGTATTTTCTCTTGTATCTCTTTTCACTCAAATCAAAAAAGAAAAAAAACAAAAGAATTTACTACCCAATTTAAATCGAGTTCATTATAAAGAAAACCTTACATCTGAAAGAGGTGAATCATAATGGGGTTCATTTCGCTAACTGTTTTTGTTCTATATTTTGGCTTACTTTTTATGATTGGTTATGTGGCTTATAGAAAAACAAATAATTTTTCTGATTATATTTTAGGTGGAAGGAAACTCGGTCCTTTTGTTGGCGGGATAAGTACAGGGGCTTCAGATATGAGTGGCTGGCTGTTGTTAGGAATGCCTGGTGCTATTTATGTTGGTGGAATGTCAGGGATCTGGCTTGCTTTAGGACTGGCTATTGGAGCCTACCTTAATTGGCAATTTGTCGGAAAGAGAATTAGAGTGTTCACACAAATATCAAACAACTCACTCACACTCCCTGACTTCTTTGAAAATCGTTTTCGTGATAAAACTCAAACTCTAAGAGTTATATCCTCTTTGTTTATTTTAATATTCTTTGCCTTTTATATTTCTGCAGGTCTAGTTGGTGGAGCTATTCTATTCGAGTCCACGTTTGGAATATCGTATACGATAGCTTTATGGACGGGGGCAAGTGTGATCGTACTATACACATGCATTGGTGGGTTCTTTGCAGTGGCATGGACCGACTTCTTTCAAGGTATATTAATGTTTTTGGCTCTACTCATTGTACCCATCGTTTCTTTCTATTATCTAGGGGGATGGAATGAAACGGTTGCTCTAACTGGAAATATTTCCATAGACTATTTAAATGTCTTCTCAGGAACTACAACATTAGGCATTATCTCTTTGCTAGCTTGGGGTCTTGGATATTTTGGACAGCCTCACGTCATAGTTCGTTTTATGTCAATGACATCATCCCGAGATATAACAGTAGGACGATCTATTTATACCATCTGGAATGTATTGGCGCTTTTCGGGGCTATTTTTACAGGTTTTGCGGGGATTGCCTATTTTGCAGAAGCTCCATTGAGTAACCCTGAAACAGTTTTTATTGAATTTGCAAAGGTACTATTTAACCCATGGGTTACAGGTGTACTATTAGTAGCCATTTTATCAGCGATTATGAGTACAATTAGTACACAATTGTTAATTTCAGCAACGGCTTTATCTGAAGACTTATATAAAGGATTATTTAGAAAGAAAGCGAACGAGAAAGAGTTAATGTTAGTAACTCGAATTGGGATTCTACTAATATCTCTATTCGCTATTGTGTTAGCTTTTAATCCAGAAAGTTCGGTACTAGGCTTAGTAGGATACGCTTGGGCAGGGTTTGGGTCTGTCTTTGGACCAGCTATTTTACTGGCTATCTTTTGGAAAGGATCTACAAAAAATGGTATTCTCGCTGGAATGATAGTCGGAGGTGTTACTGTAATCTTATGGAGCCTTTTATCTACTCCTCCAATGGGGGCAGATGGTTTACGAATGGATCAATCTGCAGCTGTAATTCCATTTTATTTATATGAACTTGTGCCTGGCTTCTTTTTATCGATAATAACGATAGTTCTTTTTTCTAAAATCGGATCGGCACCAAGTAAAGAAATTATTGAAGAATTTGATCTGGTTAAATCGAGTAATATTTAAAGAATAGAAGAGAAGCAGTCCAATACTAACCAATCTTCCTTATAATAGGAAGCTCGGGTAGGTTGGTGTGGGATGTGTAAATAATCCATTTGGAAAATAGAGAAAAGATTTGATTGTAGTTTAAATAGAAGAGTAAGGAGCTGTCATTGGGTTATAGATTAGCTCCTTACTCTAATCTATATATTAATTTCTATGCTGTATATAGATTATCTAAAAACTAAGAAACTAATATTAGAATATATTTATTTCATAATCAGAAAAATTCTTTTAAATTGGGGGTATCGTGATGTGGATAGTTACTGCTTATTCAACAAAAAAAATTACAATGTTTGAATTTGATACAGAAAAAGAAGCAAGAGAAGCTCTTAAAACCATTCCTGGTTACAAAATTATATCTGAAATTGTTTATTTTAACGATTATTCTTTAACTAAAAATTAAGTTTACCTAACTTTACAATTGAGGAAAGCTACAAAATATAAAAAATGAAAAATTAATAAAAAATCTGATTCCTTCTATTTTCTTAATGTAAATAACTCAACTTTCGCAGACCAAACTAGGTAGGTAAGCCCTGATGTAGCTTGCTAAACCTGCAATCCATTGTACCATTTTATTTTTTAATAGTTTTTGTGTTTGTTTGTTGGACTTCTTCAAGATATCTCGAAGAAGCTCGATTAATTGCTGCAATGTGACAGCCCAATCAAGTTCATTCACTTCGTCACAAAGGCCATAAAATAAGCCACCTAATGTACGTTCATCGGTATGGCAACGATCTTGCCATGAAAGAACGATATATCTAGTAAAAACAATGGTTGTATGACAGATAAGCACATGAAAAGCTAAAGCTTTTTCGAATGCCTGCTTTGCGCAGTTGTTTCGATAGTTATAATTCAGAAAATACAACTGGAAGTTCATTTGGTAGTTGCTCATTTGAGTGTTTTTCCTTTATTATGGAGAAGGCACTTCTTCTTTGTGGTAATGGTTTCTAGTCAATTCCATTATACCAAAGAACGGGGTGCTTTTTCATGTTTAAAAGCACTTGTCAAGCAGCGAAGCTGGTGAACCTTAAAGCTTTGATATACCTACTCAAAAGTCGGTTTTCAATGTGCGAAAGTTGAGTAAATAAATAATACAAATTGCTCTTCATTTTTCAGTACTAAAATTATAGATTAATTAATTATAAGAAGTAGTAGGTAGAACTTTCAGGTTGCTTTATTTTTGATGTAAGTAAAAGGAGAGAATCTGTATATGTTTATGCATGGCACGAGTCGGATAAATAAAAATGGACATTTAGAAATCGGTGGTGTAGATACTGTACAGCTGGTACAAGAGTTTGGTACTCCACTCTTTGTGTATGATATCGCCTTGATAAAAAAGCGTGCGATTCAATTTCAAGAAGCATTTGAAGATGAACAGGTTCCTTTTAAAGTCTCTTATGCAAGTAAAGCTTTTAGTTGTGTCGCAATGTATCAGCTTGCAAGTGAACTTGGATTAAGTCTTGATGTTGTTTCAGGAGGTGAATTATTCACTGCTATTCAAGCAGGGGTTAAGTTGAAGGATATTCATTTTAATGGAAATAATAAAAGCTTAGGTGAGCTTAAGATGGCAGTTGATTCTGGAATTGGCTGTGTTGTAGTTGATAATTTCTTTGAATTACGTCAGTTAGGAAAAATATGTAAAGAAAAACAGAAGAGGATGGACATTCTGCTTCGTATTGCTCCGGGTGTTGAAGCACATACACATGAGTATATATCAACCGGTCAAGAGGATACAAAATTTGGTTTTGATTTGATTAGTGGTCAAGCTAAAGAAGCAATAAAGATTGCTCAAGACGATGAATATATTAATCTACTTGGCATCCATAGTCATATTGGCTCACAAATTTTTGAAACAACTGGATTTGTTATGGCTGTTGAGAAAATTTTTAAATATATTATGGAATGGCATCTGTCTCTTCAGTTTGAACCCCAAATAATAAATCTTGGTGGTGGCTATGGTATTCGGTATACTGATAGTGATTCACCACTACCAGTAGACGAATATGTAAGAAAAATAGTCCAAGCTGTAAAGCGAAAAGTGGAAGAAGTTAAAATTAAAATGCCTGAAATTTGGATTGAACCTGGCCGTTCGATTGTTGGTGATGCTGGAACTACGCTCTATACAATAGGTTCGAACAAAGTTATCCCAAACGTTCGTCACTACCTCGCAGTAGACGGTGGAATGAGTGACAACTTACGTCCATCGCTTTACCAAGCAAAATATGAAGGAATATTAGCCAACCGTGCTAATGAACCTGCAACAGACACATTTTCAATTGCAGGTAAGTGCTGTGAAAGTGGGGATATGCTAATTTGGGATTTAACTTTGCCAAAAGCTATGGAGCAAGATATTCTCGCCATATTTTGTACAGGTGCATATGGATATACCATGTCAAATAATTATAACCGAATTCCTAGGCCAGCTGTTGTTTTCATCGAAGAAGGAGAAGCTAAACTTGTTATAAAACGTGAAAGCTACGAGGACCTAGTCCGTCTTGATCTATCAATAACAAAAACAGTGAATCAATAATTATTCAAAGCACCTGTTGATCTTTATTACTCTGGTAGCTCAGTGAAGAAATTAAGCAGCGAATATCGCGTGTCTCATATTTAATCGTTAAGAAGCTTCCCCTATTAAATATTAGTGGATGGTACAGCTGCAACTTTATATTTTGCCAAGTTTCAAAAGTAACTTCTTCATCTTTAGGAGGGAAACGACATTCTAAAAGAGGTTATGGACATTTTTGCGTAAAAATAAGCTAACTACCGTGTTTGATCAGAATAAGCATTCCATTCAAACTCTATGTTATAGATAGCTAGAAGGAAGTATTACTATTCTTCACAAAAGGTTGAGTCCAATCGTGAGCGTGAAAACAAGGTAATAACCAATAGAATAAAAGAGACCTATACAGAAAGTACTCAACGTTATGAAGCTCAAAGATTCATTATATCCTTTCCGGAGAAAATTAATTTGGCGAGCTTTATGCGAGTTCAAGATTAATGAAGAAAGCTGACATCACTTCCATTATCTAAAAAATATTGACCATATTTTAATAAGGAAACCGTGAACTGATATCATTTATATTAATACATAAAAACGATTGGTGTTATTTAGATTTGTTATAGATTTATACTCCTAAAAGGATAGTTGATTCCTTTTAAAAAACGATGACGATTTATTTGATCATACAAGCATTAGCCAATGCCTATTCAACAGAAGTACCAGCACCTGGTTAGCCGCGTCAAGTGATAATGAATGTGAAAACGACATCTGTTGCGCGTCCGAAAGTAGATAAGAATAACCCAAACCAAATTGGTGCATCAATGCAAGGGCCGATTGTTAAAATACTAGTATACAAAGGGAATAAAGTCAAAAAAGGTGTCCATCTAATGATTACAGAAGCGATGAAGATGGAGATGGCGACAACGGTGCAAGCAGCATTTGATAGTGAAGTAAAAGAAGTATATGTGAAAGATGGTGATGCAATACAGGTAGGTGCATTGTTAATAGAGTTATTTTAAGTAAACAATTGGGTGTGTTAAAAATTAAGACTTTACACACATTAAATTCTCTCTGCAATATATTTTATTTAATTGAGAGGAGGGTATTCTTGTCTACAAACATTCATAGGGAAGAGACAATCGATACCATCAATACAAAAACAAGAAATTTGATCGAAATACTGAAAGATAAAAATATCATAGTGAATTAATAAAATTTCGCTATATTAGAAAATATGACATTACCGAGGCGATTTCATTAGAAACGTAAAGGTATTGTCTTTTTTATTAATTTATTTAAAAAAAGGATTGAATAAACCTTTTTTTAAATAAATAATTTACGATGAATCTTATAGGTGCTAATATACTATTAAAGTTAATAATTTTTTAAAAAATTTTAAAAAAGGGATTGTTATGTGTACAGTTAAGAAGCTGGAGAAATTAGAGTAAAGTAAAAGGGGTGGTTTTATTCTTTCTCAGGAGGACTGCATTGAAGTTGGCGGTCTGGATATGGATGTATTGGAAGCGAATCAAAAGTCTTTCGAATTACACGGTCGCAACGAAGTAGTCCAACCTTCTAAACCGGTCATGGTGGGGGAGACCTGAAACTGAATAATGACGATTTTTTAATCAGGGGGATCGTGATGTGGGTAATAACTGTCTATTTAAACGAAAATATAATTTGGACTCATGTTCTTATGTAATTGAAAAAAAGCTGACATAGAGCAAGACCTTTAATCTATTAATATGTACTTACGGGAAAAATTAATTGGGTCACCACAACAAGTGTTGAAGGGATTGACGAGGAAAAATGACAAGAAGATGGATGGTTCCAATGATTTTGGTAGTATTTGTTGTTATCTCGATTGGCTTCGCAGTTACATTTAGTAAAAGGGATGAAAAGCCTAAAATTGTTGTCGTTTTGCAAGAATTAAACTCTGTTCATTCGAAAATCGTTAATGCAGGATTAGAAAAAGGATTTGCGGATTTTGATTTAGATGGGAAAGTCATTGCGCCTGATACAAAATATTCAACCGCAGAGCAGATTACTATGTTGAAAGATGTTTTAAAGCAAAAACCAGACGCGCTAATCGTTACTCCAATACAATCATCTGCTACTATCCCCGTATTCAAGGAGTTTCAAAAAAAAAATATCCCTGTGATAATGTTGAATCAAGACGCTCGATGGGAAAATCAAACTACCTTTGTTGGGACAGATCCCCTTAGGCTTGGAAAAATGGCAGGAGCGTTATTATCTTCTCTTACACAGCCAGGAGATCAAGTAGTTTTTATTTTCGAAACGAAAGACAATTCAGTTGAGAATGATCAGATTAAGGGAGCAAAAGAGACTTTGGAAAGGGTTGGTGTTGAAGTTGTCATAGAACAGCAAGGGCAAGACGAACTTGGGAACGAGAGATCAGGAATGAGCAATATATTACAGAATTATCCGGATATTAAAGGAGTGTTTGCCACAAATGACAGCATAGCTTTAAATGCACTAAAAGTAATAGAGGAAAAAGAATTAAAGATTCCTATCATTGGAACGGAAGGAGTTGGGGAAATGCTGGAGGCAATTGAAGAGGAGAGGTTGGACGTTACCTTATCCAAAAATCCTTATGATACGGGGTACCTAAGCGTACGGATGGCATTAAAAGCAATTAAGGGAGAATACATAGAAAAAAGAATCGATGGCGGAGTTGATATCGTTACAAAAGAAAATGCAAAAATGAGAATAGATTTTTATGAAAAAGAAGTATTTAACTAACTCAACTTTCGAAGTTGAATTTAGGCCTGTATGCTTGTGATGGCTTTGTTTAAACCAAATTTAATATAAGTTTGCTTTTCTGCAAGTCTCGTGTTTTGTATAAAAAAAGACACCTTCTCTTTGGTATAATAATGGCGACGAAACCAATTACACGAGAGAAAGGTGTCACCCATTATGTTATCTAAAAATGATTCTTTTGTCCATCTATCTAAAGCTATGAAGAGAAGTTTTTCTGACTTGAAAATTGGAAATCACTTACGCAATGCTGGTGTTACCAAGAAACTTGGATTTTCTTGCCTATCTGTTTTTCAACTTCTGTTTCTTTTGGTATTTGACACCGCAATTGGTATCAAGCTGGCTTAAGTAAACAGGCAGCTGATCTTCCGGTAAGATGCGATTTATCGCTTTTTAAAAGTACCAACTTTTAATTGGCGTAAGTTCTTATCATGCCTTTCTTTTGACGTAATCCAGCGCTACAAACCTTTAACTACAACCAAAAGGGTATCGGTCTTTATCATTGATGACTCTGTTTATTCACGTAATCGGAGTAAATGTGTGGAGCTTCTTTCGCGTGTTCATGACCATGTAACTCATACATTTGTAAAAGGTTTTTCGCTTTTAACCTTGGTTGGTCGGATGGATATTCCTTTGTACCCGTTGATTTTGCGCTGCTTAGCTCATCCAAGAAAGACAATCGATTTTGTGAAATCCATTCATCCATTGATAAGAGAACATCAGGTTACAAACGCCGTTTAGAAGCGATAAAGTCAAAACCAGATGTGGTGTCCAACCTGATTCAGTTTGCCTTGGAAAAAGGAGTAAATGTAGATTACTTTCTAATGGATACTTGGTTTACTCATGCCCCATTAATAGAATCCATTACTGAAAAAGGGTTAGATGTTATTGGTATGGTCAAACAAATGAAGCAACGTTACCATTATGATGACCAACTTATAAAGCTCGATGAGTTGTTCAAGTTGGTCAAGCCTACTCTTGGGAAGAAAGACCTTCTAGGGTCTATTCAAGTCAGTCTAAACAACGAAGTCCAGACAACCGTAAAGATTGTTTGTGTGAGAAATCGCAATAAGAAGAGCGAATGGTTAGCTGTCCTAGATCCATCACCATGATGTTACTCTTTTTCTGTTAGGATATGTGTTGATTTTCGGAGACGCCCAGTTCATCAGTAAAATCAGCACTGAAGCTTTTGGCAATATCATGGATAATTTTTGGAGTAAGATTACTTATAATAATACGATGGTACCCGAGGATCAGTGGTCGAATGAGTGGACAATTACTTACTGGAATGCCTTTATAATCTTTGCTCCTGTTATCGGAATGTTTTTGGCTCGCCTGGGAAAAGGGCGAACTGTTCGCCAATTTTTGTTGTTTAACATACTTGTACCATCTATCTTTTGTATCATCTGGATTGGGGTTTTTGCCGGTATGATTATGAAGGTGCAGTCTTCTGGTCTAGTAGATGTTTGGGCTGCTGTACAGGAGTTCGGAATGCAGACTACAATTTACCAGGTTCTTGGTAATATGCCCGGCGGTACTTTCATTCAAATAGTTTTCCTTGTAACCGTTATCTTTTCCTTTGTAACTCTGGCCGATCCCATGAGCTCTGTACTCGCTACTCTTTGTGTTCGTGACCAGCAGATTGATGATGAACCACCTACAAAGATTAAAATTTTAATGGGAATTATTGTGACTACAGTCTCTTACCTTCTTGTGACTTCTGGAGGTTCTGATTCCGTTAAGGGTCTGTTGAATCTGGGAGGATTGCTGATGACGTTTCCAATGCTGTGGTTGTTCCTTGAAAACTTCCGCATTGGTGGGAATCTGCTAAAGAAAAAGAATGACTCTTTGGATTCTAATAAAGGAAATAATGCTCCCCTAAAAAAGGAGGCGTGATAGAAATTAATGCTACCTTAGAAAAGGAGATGGCGGAATAATAGTTTTTTCTGTATATAAAGGGGCCTGCTCTCAGTTATCTACGTACAGCAAGAGGATTTCGAGGGAATTTTTGAAGCGATGCAAGGAAATCCTGTGACCATTCGTTTATTAGCTCCTCCTTTTCGCGAATTTTTGTGGGATAAGGAAGAACTGATAGTTTAAGTTACAAAGCTCAGATGATAGATTCAAATTCTAAAGAATATGGAACAAAGCAGTGCGTAAATGAATTCAAGTTCAAATGTAAAACTAAGAAGCTGTCTCCTTTGAGCGGCTTCTTAGGAGAGAGGAAAAAATGACAAGAAGATCTGGATATTCAGCCAAAAGAAAGAAAGTAGGCGCTCTTCAAATTAAAATGATTTTAGAGAATGATTATTATGTCTTTATGAATCATAAGAAAATTAGAAGGTTAATGAAAAAGTATGACCTTAAAGCAAAAATAAGACAAACAAATTCCTATCGAAAAATGTTTAAAGCGACTCAAGAACACCGTACTTGTCCTAACCTACTAGAGCGTCAATTTGATCAAGGAGAGCCTGATAAGGTGTTATTAACAGACATCACCTACCTTTACTACGGTAGAGGGCAGAAGGCTTATTTATCATGTGTAAAAGACGGTTCAACGAAAGAAATTGTTGCTTACAACGTCTAAAGTTCATTAGAAATGGAGCTTGTTTATCAAACATTAGACAAGCTTGTAGAAGCCACTGTTCTCTTTCATCCAGAGACTATTCTCCATTCAGATCAAGGATTTCACTATACGCATCCATTGTTTCAGGAGAAGGTAAAGAAATTAGGAATACGTCAGTCTATGTCTAGAAAGGGAAACTGTTGGGACAATTCTCCAATGGAATCATTCTTTGGTCATTTCACGTCAATTACAAAGCTGCGAAAATCTTACGCAATTAAAGCAGGAAGTTAATGAGTACATGGAAGAATACAATAATTATCGTTACCAGGGATTAATGAAAATGACCCCGGCTCAATACCGAGGTCATTTACTAGCTCTTAAAGTCTCTTTTATTAAACTGTCCATTTTATGGGGGATAGTTAATCCAAGTTGATACAAGGCTTTCTTTAATCAAATACATTTATATAACTTCCTTAACATTTTTCATTGGTTAGTTTATCATCTGTCTTCTTTTTTTTCCTATTTCTTAACTGTCCAATTCCCATCTCTCTTGCTTCCTTTTGTAAAGATTTAAGCAAACTAATTACCATTAGCCCAATAATAATTGAAAATGGAAGAGCTGCAATGATCATTGTGTTTTGAAGAGCTTGCAATCCACCAGAATAAAGCAGAGCAAGAGCAGTAATGGCAAGAACGATTCCCCAAGTTACCTTAATTTGACTACTTGGATTTTGCGATCCGTTCGTTGTCATCATACCTAAAACGAATGTACCAGAGTCTGCGGATGTAACAAAGAACGTAACAATAATAAGAATAGCTAAAATAGATAATGCCATGCTAAATGGATAGCCTTCTAAAACTCCGAAAAGCGATTCTTCGGCTGATAACGAAGATATTGATAGCAACCCAGACATTTCTGTTGTAATTGCTGCACTTCCGAATGTCGTAAACCACAGGAAACCAATAAGTGATGGAACTAGTAGAACACATACAACAAATTCACGGATTGTTCTTCCCTTGGATACTCTGGCGATAAAAATACCTACAAATGGAGACCAAGCAATCCACCATGCCCAATAGAAAATTGTCCATCCATTAATCCAGCTTCTGGCCTCTTCGTTAAGTGGGGCAATTCGAAAACTCATATTAATGAAATTTTGCATGTAAGCCCCTATAGTATCAACAAATAAATTTAAGGTGAAAAGTGTTGATCCAAAAACAAATACAATTAAGAAAAGGACGGCGGAAAGTCCCATATTTAAATTACTTAGGATCTTAATGCCTTTGCTTAAACCAGTTAACGCAGATATCATAAACAAGGCTGTAACAATAAGGACGATTACAGTTTGAGTTGTCATATTAATTGGTAATCCAAATAAGTAAGATAGTCCTCCATTTATTTGCATTGCACCAAATCCTAGTGTTGTTGCAACCCCGATAACAGTTGAAATAACAGCTATGACATCAATAACGTTACCAACTGATCTATCTGCATGCTTGCCAATCAGTGGTCTTAATGTTCTGCTAATTAAGACGCGTTCACCTTTTCTAAAGGTAAAGTAAGCAATAGCTAAGGCAACGCACCCATAGATTGCCCATGCATGTATACCCCAGTGAAAAAATGTAAATCTCATTGCATCTTTTATGCCTTGATCAGTACCAATTTCTCCTGTAGGTGAACTTATCGCGTAGTGACTAATAGGTTCGGCTGTACCATAGAAAATTAAACCAATACCAACACCTGCACTAAAAAGCATTGCGAGCCAGGTTGGTCGCGAAAACTCAGGCTTGTCCTCCTGTTTCCCAAGTTTAATTCGACCAACTGGACTCACTAATAAATAAAAACATACGAATACAAATACTGATACTATTCCTAAGTAATACCAACCCAATGAACTGGTAATAAAATCTTGTGTGCTACTAGTGATACTCTCTAACGATTCAGGCATTGCTATTCCCATTAGTACAATACCTGCCACTATCACTAATGATACGTAAAAAACAACTGAAGCATTCTTCATGTTTTAAAAAACAACTCCCATTTTTGATTTGTTCGTAGTGGGCTTTATTTCGGTTGGAGAAACATATAAAAATGTAAAACCAATATTAAAATAGAACTGTTTTTTTTGAAGCATTAGTTAACTTAATCACTTACACCTAATAAAAACTTTTAGGCAAACCATCAAACTCTCTAATATCTTATCCATCTTTGCAACAGGCTATTTGTGAGAAAATTTGGTACGAGATAAATGAATGAATACAGTAGAGAAGTAATCAAGCATTTGAATTAAAAAAATGGAATTTTGAGGGAGCTTTTATAGTGTAAACGAAAGAAGTCCTATCAACACATGTGAAATTCAGGCTCTATTCGAGTTTTAGACTTACTAGTCCTCATTAGAGTATGTGAACACTATTATATCTTAATAATATTCGGTTTATGTCGTATATTGTAGAAGCTAGGAGTATAAATATGGGAAATTGAATTTTTTAAATCAAACGTTAATAGAACAATGCAAGTGAACTTGATTAAAGTTGAAAAAAATGGAAGTATATAAAACTAAATATATAGTGTTTGCATGACCAGATTTAGAAAAAAATCTTATTAAACGGATATGTTGAAGAAAAGCAAATAACAAAACAAAGTAAGGTATTTACTGCATAGTACAAGGATACTATTCAATGAAAGGATATTTAACAATCAGACGTAAACCATTAATAGGTAAGCGTCTTTTTATTGTGTAAGGACAGGATATTTAGATCAATATTATTCTACTACCCATATTGTTGAATAAAACTACTAATCACTGACCATGCTCCTAATAGATTGAAAACTCAATAAATAATTGCGGGAGTGTATAGTTATTATCCGAAGCTTGGACGAAGTATCAGTCCGATAAAAGAATTGAAGGCTATTCGCTCCTAACGATGAAAAACTACTATTTCCAACTTAGTGTGCTAATACGACATTTTGGAGATATAGAAATTAATAGCTTCTGTACGGATTCATTGAAGAAGTACCTAGTAGAAGAAGGGGAACCTCTAAAGCATTCAAGTTTAGGACATTGAATAAGGCTTCTTAAATCGTTATTTAAATGGTCTTATGAAAAAGACTATATCTCAAAAAATCCAGTTGCTAAAATTAAGGAGTCTAAACTAGGAAAAAGAATCCCGAAGTTTCTCTCTGAACAAGAGATTGAACATTTAAGGGAGTCTTGCTCCTTTAAGAATTATTTTCTTATTATTACTGTACAGAAGTATTTGATTCGAGGTAAAAATTTTCCTTTTTTTTAAAAAAAGGTTTACATTAAACCTAATATAGTGTTTAATTATTCACAAGAGTTATAATTTTCAGATAAAGGGGGCGCGCTTTATTTAAAACAGGGTTGAAATATGCTGAAAACAGTCGTTTTGTAAAGATGGAAGAGGGAAAGGAGGAAGTAGTCTAAAATTCAATGGTAGAAGCAGTTATTAAAGAAAAAGGCATGGCAAAATAAGCCAACTACCAATAATATTTTTGGGAATATTCAGTTATCAGAGAACCAAGTTACAGCTGCCATCACTTGATTATTATAGATTACTAAAAGTAACGCTAAAGGCAAACGAAACGAATTTCATTGCATTTTGTGCCTTGAGCGAAGTGAAAGGAATGGGTATAAAAATGAAAGTTAAAAATGAAGGCTCTTTAGTGATTAAAACGATTGATACACATACGATGGGAGACCCCACTCGAATTGTTGTCGAAGGCCTGCCAAATATTGAAGGTAAAACCATGCTAGAAAAAAAGCAGAAACTGATTGAGGAATATGATTATATTCGTTCCAGCTTAATCCTTGAGCCAAGAGGACATAAAGATATGTTTGGTGCTGTGTTATTGGAGCCGGTAAATCCAGCGGCTGACATTGGTGTGGTGTTTATGGACACTCAAGCCTATTTAAATATGTGTGGACATGGTACTATTGGCGTAACCACCGCCTTATTGGAAATGGGATTGATCGAAAAGGAGGGGGAAGAGGTAACCCTCAACCTGGATACACCTGCAGGATTAGTAACGGTTCGGGCTAACAAGAAAAACAATCGGGTGGAGAGCGTATCTTTTTTAAATGTTCCCGCCTTCTACTGGGGAGAAGAAATCAAGGTTTTAGTAAAAGATCTCGGCGAAATTCATGTTGATATTTCTTTCGGCGGAAGTTTCTATGCTTTTGTCTATTCTAAAGATATTAAAATGGACTTAATTCCGGAAAATGCGGATCGAATGGCCGAACTAGGAATGAAAATTAGGGATGCGGTTAATGAACAAGTAAAAGTGGAGCATCCGCTCAAAAAAGAAATCAATAAGGTAGATTTAGTCCTGTTTATAGATGAGTCAAACAATGAAGGTATTCACACTAAGAATGTTGCAGTCTTTGGAGACGGCCAGGTAGCAAGGTCTGCCTGCGGGACGGGATTATCGGCCCAAATGGCACGTCTGCATGCCATTGACCAGCTTTCATTGAATGAGGAGTTTTTTACTGAAAGCATCATTGAAACCGTATTCAAGGGCCGATTGTTGGAAGAAACTACGGTTGGTCATTTTAAAGCTGTTATTCCTGAGGTTACCGGCAATGCATATGTCATGGGTAAACATGAGTTTTATATTCATCCAGTCGACCCATTATCAAAAGGCTTTCTTCTTAAATCGTCTGATCAAAAAATTAAGTGTTGTAAATAATAGAATCCTATAAGGACCAAGCCGTCTGCGCGGGTGCGTAAAACACCCGTATTCTGTGATCCGGCATTCTAGTAACCAAATGCCGGATCACGTCCTATATCTGTTTGCCCATGCCATGTATGAGTTTCTCAAACCGAATAATATTAATATTCTTAATATTATGTATTAAGTAGTTGGAATTCATCAAAAAATAATAGATAAGGAAGTGAATTGTTTAATGAAGAAAGGGAATTCGGTATTGTATGTTTCCTTAACATTGATATTTTCTTTTATCTTGTGGGGCTTGATAAGTTCAAAGAATCTAGATGCGACTGTTAGTGCAGTTGAATCCTTTTTTACCAATCAATTTGGCTGGTTATACCTGTTAGGCACGTCTGGAACTCTGGTCTTCTTATTCTATCTAGCTTTTAGCCGGTTCGGTTCGATTAAACTGGGAAAAGATGATGACAAGCCCGAATTTAGCAATTTTACCTGGTTTGCCTTTTTATTTTCTGCAGGTACTGGAATCGGTCTAGTATTTTATGGTGTAGCAGAGCCATTCATACACTTTATGAATCCTCCAGGCGAAACATCTAGTCAGGTAGAAGCAGCCAATACAGCTATGAGATATTCCTATTTTCATTATGGATTTAACGCTTGGGCCATATATGGTATTGTTGCCTTAGCTTTAGCTTATTTTAAATTTCGAAAAAATACTTCTGGGCTGATCAGCGGCATTTTTTATCCAATTCTAGGGGAACGCGTCAACGGTCCGTTAGGAAAGATGATCGATATCGTAACGGTTTTATCGACGATATTCGGGGTCGCCACGACGTTTGGATTTGGAACAGTACAAATCGCTGGAGGGATTTCCTACCTTTTTTCCTCTATTCCAAATTCCATTGTTACCCAGTTCTGCATCATCGGCGCCGCTATGTTGTTATATCTTTTATCGGCGCAAACAGGCTTGAGTATAGGGATGAAGTATATCAGTCAGATTAATATTATCCTTTCGCTGATCCTGCTAATATTTGTATTTATTATGGGGAATCCCCGCTTTATCATGAATGTCATCATGAATGGAACCGGCGATTACCTGCACAATCTTGTGAAAATGAGCTTCTTTACCGAGCCCTTTAGTGAGGAAAGCAGTAAGTGGGTACAAGGATGGACCGTCTTTTATTGGGCCTGGTACATTTCTTGGGCTCCATTTATCGGTTCGTTCATTGCCCGTGTTTCCAAAGGAAGAACGATTCGGGAATTCGTTATTGGTGTTATTGCTGCCCCAACGGTCTTCGGTATCATTTGGTTTTCTACCTTTGGCGGAGCGGCATTGTCCCTGGAGCTTTTCTCAGGAATCAAAATCAGTGACGTTATCAATACGCAGGGGGTGGAATTTGCCATCTTTGCACTGCTGGAGCAATTTCCGTGGAGCTTTACGTCCTCTTTACTGGCGCTTATCTTGTTATTTACCTATTTTGTCTCATCAGCGGACTCTGCTACCTATGTCCTAAGCGTCCAAACATCAGGTGGAAATTTAAATCCATCTAACTGGTTAAAATTTATTTGGGGCTTGATGGTGGCAGGAACAACCGCTCTCTTACTTTGGGTAGGCGGGTTAAATGCCTTGCAGACAACATTGATGATTGCGGCTTTCCCGGTGGTCGTTTTGATGATTTTGATGAACGTATCGCTATATAAATCACTGAGGGAGGAAGAAATAGCTGGCCAGAGTAGCAAGATTCACAGTTCTCACGTGAAAAGTAGTTAATTTTGAAGATGGAAGGCTACATGTCCATCGTTTGGAGAAAAACGTACCGGAAACAGCACGAGAATATAGTTTATCTCTATATAAGCTAATCCCTCGTGTGAAGTTGACTGATTTGCTTATGGAGGTGACAAGTTGGACAAGATTCGAAAAGCAGCTTTTTTTCATGCTTCCACGCTACATCCTCCATTAGAAGAGGAAAAGCCAGCAATTATGGCAATGGGGACAAACATTGGTCTTACTAAAATGGCGGAAGTAACACAAGGAGTTTCTTATAGGCAAATGTCCAAAGCCTCGTAGTGGCGTTTATATGAAGATGCCATGAATAAAGCGAGTCGTTCTGGTGAATTTTCAGCATCAGTTTAGTTTGTCATTCTACTGGGGTGATGGTGCAACATCTACTTCAGATGGAATCCATGTTCAAGTAGGAGTTTCATCTTTCATGCTGAAGCAAATCCACACTATGGGACGAAAAAGGTGCAACCATTTATCGCTTTGTCAGTGATCGATTTTCTAGCTTCTATACGAAAGTTATTAACACAAATGCAAGAGATGCTGTTCATGTCATAGATGGTCTATTACATCATGAGACTGATTTGCGAATTGAAGAACATTATACAGACACAGCAGGTTATTGTGGCTTTGAAATAAAGTTGCGATGTTTATAAAAAAGACGCGATATTTAAAAAAAGTTGCGAAGAAATACCTCTTTGGACATGATGAACTGTACCCCATAAAATGGACAGTTAATAAAAATAGACTTAAGCAGCTAGTAAATGACCTCGGTATTGTGCCGGGGTTATTTTCATTAATCCCCACTGGTAACGATGATTATTGTATTCTTCTATGAACTCATTCACTTCGTGCTTTAATTTTGTAAGGTTTTCGCAGCTCTTGTAGCTCACGTATCAGATATTGCTTATATTTTTAAGTCAGGTGAAAGTATAGTTGACACACAAAATAGTTTTGATATTGTTGAGGCAACTGTAGCAAGAGCATGTAACCTAACAGAAATAGATTTAGCAGTTCAAGCCAAAAGGGAAATCGGGAAACTATGGGATGACATTAATAGAGCTCCTTACAAAATTCTTTTAATAGCGGCGTAGGTAGTTTGGAGCTTTGGAGACAAGTACAAATCTTGACGGTAGTTGAGGGAGAATTATCAAAAAAAGAGAAAGAGTTAAGCGGTAGAGAGAGATTATATGCAATTCATGGTAATCGATTTATTACTCATTTAGTTTAACAGAAAACAAAGGATATTGAAGGTATTACTGAATTAATGTTAACCGAAAGTGAAAAAGAAACAATAAAAACTTATACATCAGATGTGCTTATCGATTTGATATCCATGGCGGAGGCAGAGTACCCTGATTCAATGCTAGCTAGTTTATTTAAAAACCTATCAAAATGCAAAGAACTAGGCTGTATTTATTCTAGACGAACTAATGAATAATGATAATTTGTTGCGTTAATAAGTGTTGAAACTCACCAGCACCCCATGTGTTGCCACATACACTCTGGACACGTTGAGTGCGTCTCACAGATAGTTTTAAAAGCAGCAGAACCCCCAAAATAGGGTATTCCTGCTGTGTTTATTTGATTTTTGGGGCTGAAAACCGATAGTGGATTATAGGCGCTCCATCAGCTTTTACTTCAATACGATTAATTAAACGATGTAAAATCTCTGGTGTTAACTCATCAAAGTTTAGAAATTGAAGTAATTCTTGTTTTAACAACTCGATGTTATCCACTGTTTTTTCACTTGCCATTGCTGTGAGTAAATCGGTCTTTTTCTCGACTAACTCTTTAATTTCAATATTATTAGCTTCAACAATTTCGCAGTATTCCTCTTGAGTAATAATCTCTTCAGCTAACATATTAATGTACTTTCTTTTTCGACCCTTTATTATATTGACTTGCTTCTCGACTTTATCGAGTTGCTTTTGAAGGCTTTGCTTCGATTTCTTTGATTGAGCTTCTAACTGCTTAACGTATTGCCCTGATAAATTTCTTTTACTAACTTTTGAATGTCAGTTAATACAGTATCTTTGAGTAAATCTTCTTTAATCGAATGACTACTGCATGCCTTTTTACCGTGCCGTGCATAATTGCCTCATACATAACCCTTTCGGTTGCTCCGGTACCACATTCCTTTTCCGCAATCATAGCAGAATAGAACATTTGTAAAAAGATGTTTCTTTGGTGCCGTTATAAACTTAGTGCGAATTTTCAATTGCTGCTGAACCGCATCAAACACATCCCGTGGGATTATCGCTTCATGCGTATCTTTAACGATAATTTGATTTCCCCGTTCAACTTGTCTCCTTTTCTTACTTGTAACACTGACAGTAGTTGAACGATTTTGTACTAAGTCCCCAACGTAATGAGGATTAGTAAGAATAAGCTTAATGGTTAAGTCATTCCATTTATCTCCTGCATTCTTTTTACCAGCTAAATCAGCTGGTGTTGAAATGTCTTTATTGTACAGCCTTCTTGGGATACTTTGTCTACCACTTCCAGCTAGATACTCTTCAAAGATCCTTTTTACAATACTAGAGGTATTATCATCTCTAACATACAGTGTTCCTTCTCGAACCTCATATCCATATTGGGGATTAGAACTCTTGAAAAGACCTTTTTTGGCTCTAGTACGTATGGTCTCTTTCACCCGATTCGATGTATTTTGAGATTCTTGTTCATACATCCAGGCGTATAAACCAAACATGTTAGTGTTACCTATCAAAGTATTAATCGCATTATCTAAAGTGATGATATGGATCCCGTGACTCTCGCAAAGGTTTTTAATTTTGTAGGATAATTCTCCATTGTGAGCTAGACGAGAAAGTTCTTTAGCTAAGATGATATCGAACTTTTTTGCCTGATCCTCTTCAATCATCTTTTGAAGATTTATTCTTTTTCCCGTAGTTCCTGTCTGGACATCCATATAAAATTCATAAATGTCCCATCCTTTTTCTTCAATGTACCTGTAAAAAAGCTCCTTTTGGTACTTTAACGATGCTTTTTGCTCCTCCTTATCAGTTGACACTCGAATATATACTGCACATCTCATTCTTACATCATTTCCTTGAGTAATTTGAGATGTAGCAGTGTTTACCTTAGTAACATTATTTACGAGACACATAAAATTATAACGTACCTTGGTGGAGTGACACCAGATTGTGTTTTAGAGGTGTTAACTTGCACATCTCTATGTAATTAGAAAAGGTACTTGGATTTTTATGTTAAAATATAACAGAGTTTAAGTACATAATTTCACAAATATAAAGAAGCTGATATTCCCTAGACTTAGACGGAAAACCAGCTTTTTAGATTCTATCTTCTTTGAAGTTATTGCGCGTTAGACCTATAATGCGCAACAATTTTCTTTATAGGTGATTTTGTAAGTTCTTTTCTAAATGGATTTAGAATAATATTTTATCTTTCTTTTACAATCGATCCATATTGTCGAAAAAACCATTGTAAATAATACAAATATTTGAAATGATTGTAACTGGAATAGTTTGCTATTTAATAACAGAAGAAACTGTATTTAAAGGCGATTTGAATATTTTCTTTTACCAATAGTTTTTTTTAAAAAAAATAATGTGTTTGAAGTCTGTGATCCAATGGTTTACTCAACAATTTTTTATAAAGAAATTAATAATAATAGGGGGAATACTCTGAACGAAACACCTGATAAAGTATTCATTTCATATTCATGGAGTTCACCGGAACATAAGGACTGGGTAATGGATTCTCCTAGTCGGTCGGATATAGCAAGAGGTCTTATTTTTAAGTCATGATGAGGATTTATTTCTTCAAGAACAATGGCACAAAACTAATGATGGTATTGTAAATAAGATGTTGGCTTCAGAATCTTATAAAGAACTAGAAAAGAGCAAATACAAATTACGAAGAGGCATTAAAAGTTTCCTGCAAGCACCATTAGGTAGCAGTATTATTGTAGGTCTTATAACTACAGTACTAGGTGGTATAATTATCTTTTATCTCGGAATGAACTAGCTACTAAACTTTAGTTGATTTATTACTATGAGTAGGTCCAACGATAGGGCTCTTTTTTTTATTAGTGTTTATTGAAAGCCTTTTCGCTTTCTAAAATGCTTATTCTTCAACAATCAGGCGCTTTACATCAATAATGGTCTTCCACAACCAGGCACATAGTTGAGTACTAAGAGCCATTCTCTTAGTTTAAAATAGGTGGAGGTGACTAGGTATGGCTGAATATAAAGAAATTGACTGTTGGAATTGTGACAGTCTTGAACTCCATAAGGAAATAGACGAAGGTGTATGGAAGTGTCAAAGGTGTGGAAATAAATCATATGAATAAACTAATTATCTTCTGCAAACAGGCGCTTTTGTATATAGTTAATTAAGTATATACAAAGTTTAATTTTTAATAATATTTAAGAGCAAGCCTTTTACTGGTTTGCTCTGCTTTTAAAGATCGATATAAAGCTGGAGTCGAAACCCCAGTAGCTTCCTTAATTTCCTTTACTGGCATCTGTTTAGAATGATACATTGCAATAGCGTGTTCAATTTTTGTTGATTAACCTTTGGTCTCCCACCTTTACGTCCTCTAGCTCAGCTGCCTTTAGTTCAGCCATTATTATGTAGGAGGCATTTTTGTATAAAATTCATTATCGAAAGATTTTGGAATTACACTAAAAACAAGCGTGACAAAACATACTACGTGAATTGGTCTTAAATCCTACTTACAGAGAAATGGCAGACTACTACAACACTGTTGTGACGCCTGCACGGGTTCGTACTCCTATAGATAAGGCAAGTGTTGAAGGTTCTGTAGGGTTGATCTAAATGGATTATCGTAGCATTAGGAAATACACATTGTTTCAGTATCGATGAATTGAACGAACCAAATTTTTAATAACTTAACTAAGATGTCCATGATAATATACTAGCATCATAACATAAATAAGAGCAGTGGTGAAAAATGACCCACTGCTCTTATTTCCTATTTGGATAAAACCTTTTTACTCTATTTTGATAATTTAATAAATTTTTTCATTAACAATTTAGAGCCCAAACGAGTGCTCCACCAGTGAGATGATGTATAATTATTTAAGTAAATAAGTTAAAAGGGTAACATTATTAATGATCAATAAAATTAAGAGGAAGGTGCAATATGGAAAAAGTTCAAGAAAAAAAGAATGTCTTAGAGCATATTATTTCTATAAAAGATACTTTGCCAAATAAACAGAAACAATTATGTGATTATATTTTAAACAACCACCAAGATATTGGACTGTTTACTGTTAAAGAAGTGGCAAATAAAGCGAGTGTAGGAACTACAACTGTTTTGAGGTTGGTGAAATTATTAGGTTACGATAGTTTTTTTGAATTAAGAAAAGAATTTCATGACATTCAAAAAGATTATTCAGATAAGTGGGAGAAGGTGCAAAAATCGTTTGATAGTAATGATGAAAAAAAACACATGACCCTTTCTGCTATTTTTCATGAAGGTGTCCATTTAATGGATAAAACTCTTAACCCACAATTAATTGAAAACTTTAATGTGGCAATGGATTTAATAGCTAATGCTGAAAAAATTAATATACTCGGATTACGTCCGTATAAAGCAATTGCAATATATTTAGAGTTACTTATAGAAGAGTTTCACTCGAAAACTAGGCAGCTCAGTTATGATAGTGAATCTATGTTTGACCGAATTCTTCAATTTGAGAAGAATGAAGTTTTTATTATATTTAGCTTTGCTCCGGACACTCAACGAGCAATTGATGCTGCAAAAGTAGCATATGAAAGAGATATTCCTATTATTTTTGTTACGGATCATTTGTCTAGCCCGATTGCTGGTTATTCAAGCGTCATACTAAAAACTGAGTCTAGTGAAAATCATTATACAATAATTCCAATTATTGCGCTGGTTGAAGCTATAGTGGTTGAATTAGGAATAAGACAATCAAAAACGTCCATTCAAAAAATACAAACTTTAGTCAACACATTAAAAGATAAAAAAATAATAGTTGAATAAAAGCGTTTTCTCTGACATTACTAAGGCATTTTGCCCAAAGGTAATGTCATTTTTTTAGACTAAGCAGCCTGAAAGGGACCATATGAACCTTTTTATAAAAAAATGATTTACAACGAATCTAATGGGTGCTATTCTATATTTAGAAGTTGGAATATTCAAAAGTATTTCAGGGAGTTGGGGGAAGAAATGAGTACAGTAAAAAAGCTAGAGAAACTTGAACAAAGTAAGAGGGTTGGTTTCATTTACCTTTCACAAGAGGATTGCATTAAAGCTGGCGGTCTGAATATGGAGGGGACACTGAGTGCAATTCAAAAATCTTTCGAGTTACATGGACACAACGAAGTTGTTCAACCTTCTAAACCAGTTATTCGTTGGGGAGGGCCTGAAACGGAAGAGACAAG
>NZ_JAJAFR010000028.1 GCF_020734105.1 Alkalihalobacillus deserti | reverse complement strand
AATTGAAGCAGCCCAATCTATTAGAGGGTCAAAAAACTACCTCGGAGCGCTTTATCGCCGTACTGCAGCACGTAAAGGTAAAAAGCGGGCAGCAGTTGTAGTCGCGCATGCGATATTACGAATCTCCAATTACTTATTGACCCGTAAAGAAATGTACGTCGATTTAGGAGAAGATTACTTCGATAAGCAAAAACAACAATCCATTGTTCGACATTCACTACGAAGGCTTGAAAGTCTAGGCTATACTGTTTCACTTGTGGAACCAGAAGTGTCTTAGAATAACCCATTCAAATGTAATATCCCCTGAAATATGGCGTTCCTCTCTTTTTTTAAAAAAGAATGAGCTGCGTCTTCTTAAGTATGGCCTTTTTTTGATACATAAGATGTTAATTTTCATGGTACAAAGAAACGGTTCCGTATCAAGATCAACTCTTATTATCTCTTCATGACATTAAAACCATGGATTTGCATCAAGAAAATCTAGCGAAGTAAATTGGTGATAAGAACAGATTGATTAGAGGAGTGGCCGGAAGTGGTAAGACATTAATTCTAGCGAGTCGCGCCCAAATGTTAGCAAAGGATCACCCTAATTGGAAGCTCCTCATACTCTGTTACAACATATCTCTTTCTCAAAACATTGCTCAAATCGTCCAAGCCATGTCCTCAGAACCCGAGAATCTATTCGACTTTCATTTTGGAGAAGACGGTTTAGAAACAGATGTATCTGTACCTAAAAACATTACCGTTCGAAACTTCCATCAATGGTTAAAACTTGATTTAAAAACGAGTGAAAAACAGATCAATGTATTGAACTACTAGAAAAAGGACAAGCGATCGCTCCTAAGTATGATGCCATCCTAATTGATGGGGCCCATAATTTTGAACCAAACGGGCTTCAGCTTGTCAGTCATTGTTTAAATCCAGATACGCGATCTTTGCTTCTAGTTGAAGACCGAGCTCAATCGATTTGTTCAAAAAAGAGAAGCTACGTACAGGATACAGGTCTCGATTTTCTAGGGCACTCAAAAATATTAAATATCACATACCGTAATAAGTACAAATTATGTCCTTTGCCTGGGAGTACTTTCAGAAGCATTCGTCGTTACAAAATAAAGTCGTTCAAGGTGAAACGGAGGGTGTGGAGATTATTTCACCGAAAAGCACAAAGCAACCATGGAGGCAGTGTCTTATCGTAAGGATCATTACTTTATTGAGCTTGTTAAATAAAATTAAGTATTGCAATAGTTTTTGATAAGAACTGTCCTTAAGGCAGCTTTTTCTTCTTCCACTAACGGGCTTTGCTTCAAGAGGGAAGTAAGTCTCTTTTTATTAAAGTAAAGGATCGTTTTAGCACGATAACAAATGAAAAACCAAGGAGGTTATCCTTGGTTTTATTGCGGTATATTGACCGTTTATAGATATTGCCGGAGATGCATCAGGTCTTTCAGCTATTGAAGAATCGAAAATTGTACTCCTGCACTGGGCTCAGTGTATTACCCAAAGAAACGCCTATACCCTTGAATTAAATATAAGAAGGTAATACACCATGGCCGTTGTTATAAATAGCAGTTTCCATTTGAGATTAAAAAATCCCCCGGAGAATGACGGCGATAGGTAACTGCATCTTTATTATTTTATTTGCATTGCAATTAGAAACCAATTGGCAGCATTTTTACTTCCAATTTGAAAAAATAACGCCGTGATTTCTTGAACAGTGAAGTACGTTTTTACCTTTTGATACAAATCTTCAGGTAGTAGTCCATGATAAGCCATAATATGGTCCGTTAATTCTAGTGCAACTTTTTCACGTTCGGTTAATTGCTCGTCCAGAGCAATGTGTTGAATGTTTTGTCAATATTCGCAGTGATTATTGGAAGCAGTTCGCAAACGAATGCGTTCTAACAATTCCGGTTCCAAAATGTCTTTTAACGCATCTTCCATCTGTAAAAAAGCCGCTCGAAGTTTGGGTGTATTTTCTAATGCCTGTTGGAACGGACTTCCTTCAATCGGTAATAAAGGGAATCTTGCCATTTTAATTACCTCCTATTGAATTTTAGTTGTAGTAATATGAGTGGCGCAACACGTCAGTGAAAGAAGTATAACTCAAGTATTTAATAATCCAAAAAGATATGATGACGGCTGCCACTAATAAACGTGAATAAAGCAGTATCTTCGAGAACTACCATTCTAAATCTAACCTGAATTAAAAGAGGGAATACAATGAATATTCCCATTATAGTAAAAAAAGGGGTATTTGAGCTAGATACAAAAGTATTTTATTTGTTGTTCAACGACAGGATTCAATAGTCTAGGAATGAACAAATCTTGCTTATGGTCTGGAACGAAATGTTTGCAAAATTCAACGGTAAATATTTTGATGAGTACTCAATGGTTCTTAAAATGGAATTTTTATTGTACCAAAGGGGTGTTCATCTTTAATAAGAACAATAGATAATCTTCAATAATCGGGCGCAAACCATTAATAGGTAAGCGTCTTTTGTGTAAGCACAGGATATTTTGATCAATATTATTCTACTACCCATATTGTTGAATAAAACTACTAATCACTGACCATACTCCCAATAGTTTTAAAACCTAATAAATAATTGCGGGAGTGTGAGTGTATTATCCGAAGCTTGGAGGAAGTATCAGTCCGATAAAAGAATTGAAGGGCTATTCGCCCCTAACAATGAAAAACTACTATTTCCAACTTAGTGCTAATACGACATTTTGGAGATATAGACATTAATTGCTTCTGTACGGATTCATTGAAGAAGTACCTAGTAGAAGAAGGGGAACACCTAAAGCCTTCAAGTTTAGGACATAGAATAAGGTTTCTTAAATCCTTATTTAAATGGTTTTATGAAGAAGACTATATTTCAAAAAATCCAACTGCTAAAATAAAGGAGCCCAAACTATGAAAAAGAATTCCGAGGTTTCTCTCTGAACAAGAGATTGAACATTTAAGGGAGTCTTGCCAAACAACAATGGAAAAAGCATTATTTGAGTTTATGTATTTCGTATTGGTGAAATTAGGATATATGCACAGTTGAGTGGAAAACTGCGACACCAATTTTATAGTCAATATTTTTAGAGAGGACAAATTTAGGTTTGTTCTCTTTTTATTGGACCAGATTGTAGAGCAACTATTATATTACGTATTAGACTTATACTGCGAAGGTAATGATTTGGCAAGTTAATGTATTAACACGGGAGACTGATGAAAAAAAGCGCCCTAGGGCGCTCTATTAAAAGGAAATCATAAAGTGTGTTGGAGGGTTTCCTAATTAGTACATTCCACCTACAAATGCTGTTCCAACAATAATTAATAAAATGAATAGAACAACAATTAACGCAAAATTGTTATCTTTTTTAACATAATCAGACATAAGTTTCACCTCCAATCTTAGAGGATTACTATACTTTATGTTTTAGATAACAGAAAGGGTTGGACGAACTTATTGAGAGAAACATACATTTTGTATTTATAGAATTCAATGAGAGCATTTCGAGGACATACTCGCTATGGTTGAAGGGATAATGTGCAGTAGTCAAATTCCCATCACAAGCGCAATTCTTATCATTTATATGTAACATATGCTAAATGCGCTGACTTATTGATTAATAAAAGACCAAGCAGATAAGGTAAACCAAATTCTTAGAGTTGCGTTAAAATTGTATGTATAACATTCAGAAAGGGCAGCATCCCCTTCTGAATGTCTACCAAATTTAGTACCTTAGCCCTTTTTGAAAAAAACAATGATGTAGCTGCGTTGTTATTCCATTAATGTTTTTTAATAACTGTTAAAAATTATAAAAGTGATTTGTTACTTAAAAAAAGAACAACGAGCCTAACAGCACTAAAGAAACAATAGCGAAAAATGGGAAGAATATTCCGCCAGATCCTGTACTAAGATAGACACCGTGTGGCGTAATATATTTTAGAGTGCCCCGATAGCATTCGCCATAACAATCCCTAATTTCCACAGGTCTACCTACATATTTACAAGCTGTGTGGTAGTGTGATTGGCCCATAATTTTCCGTCCTCCTTTCTAATGTGACTATATTAATATATGAAATAGAAAAGAAAGTGTAGAGGACAAAGCTCCAAGGGTAATGCGGAATTTAAAATTATATAACTGTATGGTCAATAAAAGACGGTATTTAACGTTTTTTCTATTGGAGAATCGAGCCAACATGAATTAGAAATGAATCTTTTCTAACTTAAGATTGTCAGTACTATTTTTTAATACGATTTATATTTTACGTAATAGTTTAGTGACTTGTATTGTATAGTACAAAGATACTGGTAATAGATTAATCATTTAAAAGACGATTGCATTTCATAGTGGTCGTCTTTTCATATATGACGAATAATGCGATATAAGGGGGAATGTAAACAATGAGGAAGTACGAAAAAAAGGAAATAACAAAGGTTGAAAGAGCGTATTTAGAAACGTCTATCACATGTAACAAATGCGGAAAAACAAAGCAACTTGAGGGCGAAGATTATGAACGGGAATGGCAATCAAACGTTTTTCAATCATTTACGACCCACTTTGGTTACGGAACTAGGCATGATACAGAAAAATGGAATTTTGACCTTTGTGAAGATTGCTTAACGGAACTAGTTCGTTCTTTTAAACATTTGCCAGATGGTTTTCGTGAGGGTTAATCAAGCAATTAGCAAAGTCAATTTAAGTCACTACACATTCTGTATTTTATATACAAAACACCTTATTCATTTTCAACTAACAAGTGGTTTTAATGGAGGGGATAATGACATGAAATTTATTTACTTTAACGATACAGGAAGAAAAGTGAACATACATCCAGCTACTTTTTCTCATGGTTGTACTGGCTCGAGTGAACCAATCAAACCCTTAGAACAAAGAGTATTTGAATTACCAGAAGGGACATTTCCATGAGTGAAAATGTGGGATTATAGTGATATCGGATTAAGTATATTAGTTTCACCTATGACAGAAGCTAAATAAAATATCCTTCAAGATTGCTGAACTAAATCGGGTGGTTAGTTCAACAATAAGAACTTCAATATACAGTGAGTTATACATTATATGTGTATTGAAGGTCTTAGTTTTACGAAACTTTATTTAAGGCTTATTCTTTATAATTTAATTGCAAATCCACCTTTATGACGCTTCTTTTTCTTCTTTTTCGAAAGATATATTTAACCACTTCCGCAGCCTTTACTAACTGAAACAGCTTGAGAACGTCTTTTTTTGTAATGTTCTCATAATTATAAACCCCATGCATTATCCAATTACGATTAATATTTTCTGGATGTTCTCCCCAGGATGGTTTAAAAATCTCTTCAAAAACTTTAAATACTCTTCTGAAGAAAAGTAAGTTTATAGCAAGCTCGTCTTCTGTATTTTCTACATAGTCAACTAATTTAAAATATAGCTTATTTTTATGACGTTTTAGCCTAGTTTCAATGTTATATCTATCTCTTATTCTTCAAAAGTAGTACCAATCAGACCTTCAATTACAGAAAAAAGAGGATAAGCAAGAGCATATTGTTTCGATTTAAAAGCTGAATGCGACTGTTCAAGAATTAAAGTATATTTATCGTATATTTCCTCAGTTTTAAAATAATCCATATAAGAATCAAGACTCTCTTCTACATATTGCTCGATTGTTTCATCAGAGGGAGCACCCTCTTCAAAATGAGCCCGAAAGATGCTCATATTCAATATTTATTGAAAACAGCATTCGAGAGAGAAGATGAGACTTTCTTTTCATTGGATTCAGTCATTCGAAAAACGTACAATAAAGTATTTCATGAATCCAATCCGTTACTCGAGCTGGCGAAAGTAAATGGGTAAGGATCATACAAAATTAGTGGACGTACTTAAAGAGTGGAGAGTTTATCCAAATGAGAAATTAGAAAGAATCCTCTGGTTATATATTTTGTTCGTGCATATAGGTCACAAGCAATTTATTGAAAGAAGGGGAGGAGCAAATTGTTGCTCGCCTCAATCAATTATCCTCTAATGATTAAGAAGATCATAAAGAATTATTTAGATGCGTTTAAGTTTGAAGATTTTCATCATGGGATTCTAAAACAATTAACTGATAAAGTAAGTGATCCACGAAAAAACTTGGTTGTCTAATTTTGGTTCCTGACCCCCAGTGCTTTAAAGCACTGGGGGTCAGGAACCTTTTTTACGCTTACAGTAAGGGTTATTCGGGTAGGAACTTTATTCACTCATCCTTTCTACTAATTTAATTTCATAAATCAATGTTTCCAACTGACTTGTTCACTTCAGCCCCAAAATTTTACTCTAGGATTGATAATAATAATTTGAATTTAACGACGTTTTTGAAACCCCTTTAACTTTTTGCGGAAATCATAATCAAAAGTAATACTTTTGGGATTATATTAGTTAAAGGAGGGATTTATTTTTGGGGAAACACTTATTTTTGTTCATAGTCTTTTTCGTCATTAGTTCTTTCATTTTTTCTTACAGTTATGTTTCTTTCGCAATGAGTAATATTTCAGAAGCTACTACAGTGACAATAACAGAGGGAACAAATATTTCAGTTTCTGTTTCTCCTGACGGTAAAAGTGCTGTAATGGAATTGCAAGGAGTGTTATGGAAGGTACCGGTAAATGGTGGCATTGCAAAAAGAATTACCGGTAATTATGTTGATCCTTCCTATCCTGAATGGTCGCCCGACGGTGAAAAAATTGTCTTTCAATCATACTTAACAGGAAATTTTCACATCTACATGATGAACCCTGATGGGACAAATATGAAACAACTCACACATGGTCCGTACGACCACCGCGAACCAACCTTTTCCTCAAATGGAACAAAAGTTGCCTTCTCATCTGATCGTGGAGGTACAGGTAGTTATGACATTTGGGTACTTGATTTAATGACAAATGAACTGAAACAATGGACAAATACGTTAACTGAAGTGTATCAGCCGACATGGTCCCCCTCTGGGGATGAAATTGCCTATGTAAATAATGATCCATTTTTGATTGAAGATATGATTCAAGCAGTCGACGAGGATGGAAATATTCGGACTCTTATACATGGTAAAGGGACGGTGTTCTCACCTTCTTGGTCACCGGATGGGAGTAGAATCACCTATTTCTTGCTGGATAGTGGCTTAATGATGACTGATCTATCTAAAGATCATATACCTTCACAACTGATTGACGATAGTGATGTATTTCCGTTTCCTGTAGAGTGGCTTTCAGCAGATGAGATTGTGTATACAGCAGACGGCCACATCCAATCGCGAAATCTTACTAAAAGTCGAGCAGTCACGATTCCTTTTAAGGTAGAGATTGAAGTAGAGAAAAGAGATTACAAATACAAAGAGCATGATTTTGACTCTGTTAACCCGCGTCCGGTAATGGGAATTGTTGCACCTAAAATCTCTCCAGATGGAAAGCAAGTGGCGTTTGTTGCGCTAAATGACCTTTGGTTGTGGGAGATAGGAGATGAAGACCCACGGCCTTTGACAAACGACGGCCACATGGCGTTGGACCCTGCATGGTCGCCTGATGGGAAAAAACTTGCCTATTCTTCGGATAAAGCAGGAACACAAAATATTTATATCTTAGATCTTGAAACAGGTAAAGAGCAACAGCTAACATTCATCTCTAGCGGGGCTGAAGTCGCGGCGGCATGGTCGCCTAATGGAACCCAAATTGCCTTTCAAGATCAAACGGGTGAAACATATACAGTTGATGTTGAAACAAAAGAGATCGATCAAGTCATACCATCTTTAAACTTACCAGGAACACCAACATGGGGGCCTGATAGCAAAACGATAGCACTCACGTCACTAGAAACGACTACGAATAGATTTCGTGAAGGGACGAATCAAATCCTAACTTTTGATCTAAAGACGGGTTCACATTATTACGAAGAGCCGATTAAGTTTCTATCCTTAAGTAATCGTAAAAACTCAGGACCCGTGTGGTCACCTGATGGGAAGAATATGGTGTTTATTATTGAAAGTCAGCTTTGGATTATGCCGGTTGATGAGAATGGAAAAAGCATCGGAGAACCTTTTAAAATTACAGAAGAAATTGCTGATTCACCAAGTTGGAGTGGTGACTCAAAAACATTACTATATTTATCAAAAGGGGAGTTTAAGCGTGTTTCGCTAGAAGATAGAAATTCAGAAACGTTGCCTTTTCAAATGAGGTGGACACCGAAGCAACCGAGTGGAACGAAAATTATTCATGCCGGAAAGCTATGGGATGGAGTGAATGAGGACATTAAAGAAAATGTCGATATTATTATTGAAGGGAACCGAATTGTCGATATCACACCACATGGTAAACATGATTATGCTGGGGAGTTCATTGATGCAAGTAAGCTTACCGTAATTCCAGGATTATGGGATGCACATATTCATCAGCAGCTTTTTCATGAATTCTATGGGGCAAGGCAAGGGAGGCAATTGCTTTCCTTCGGGATCACAAATACAATGTCGATGGGTGATTTTGCTTACCGCGCCATTGAAGATCGTGAAGCGACCTATGCTGGTACCCGAGTAGGACCCCGTTTTTTCGCAAGTAGTGAATTGATAGATGGCTCACGTATCTATTATAGTCCTCTTAGGCCGACGACAAGTATAGAGGCTGTAGAACGGGAACTTGAAAGAGGGAAAGCCTTAGATGTTGATATTTTAAAAACGTACGTTAGACTTCCTTTTGATCATCAAAATGTAGTGATTACATTTGCTCATGACATAGGAGTACCTACGTTCTCGCATTACTTCTATCCACCAATGTTATTCGGTCAAGACGGAATAGCACATATATCTGGAACGCAACGTCAAGTATTTTCACGAACGAAGACGCAAGGTGGAAAGAGTTATGAGGATGTAATTCAATTAGCAGGGCGCTCGAATATGTCGGTGACTTCTACGATGTTCGCTAGAGATGAGCTCGAATCGTATAAACGAATAGAAAAAGATCCGCGCGTAAAAAAATTGTATACACCGTGGCAATATGCTGCCTTAATACAACCTCCAAAGGAGCCACCGTTTCCAGTAGATTTGGCTAAAGATGTCGCTATTTTAAAGGATATTTTGGATGCTGGTGGAGTAGTATTAAACGGAACTGATGCGCCATTAATGGATATAGGCATTGGTACACATTTAGAACTTTCAGCGATGGTACGTTATGGAATGACACCTTATGAGGCGTTACACACCGCAACGATTGAACCGGCAAAAATAATGGGAGTAGAAGATGATCTTGGTTCGATTGAAAGAGGTAAGCTAGCCGATATCGTCTTTGTAAATGGGAATCCTCATAAAAAAATTGAAGAAGCAGCTAATGTTGAAATGGTGATGAAAAACGGGGAGCTCTTTACAATTGATGAGCTAATAGCACCGTATAAATAGCATATCCAAAGAGACAGGTTCCTTGTCCCAAAAGAATACAGAGTGATAGACGATTTGTAGGTTTTTGAAGGGTAAAAAACAAGCGAAGTTGTTTTCAAACAGGCTAGGGAGATGCGGTGCCTACCGTCGTTAATGAGGGAAGTGGAGGATCAGATATCAGAAACGCTCAAGAGGATTTACTTCAAGCTAAGTTAATGAGTATATTATGAATATGAAGGGGGGGCACTTTTTTCAAGAACAATTCACGAGAAAACATCTGGAAAGGGATGCTACTGGACAAGAAAAACAGAGTTTATGCCTATTCCCAGGGCTTAGGACAGGGATTTTCCACTTCTTACCGGATTTTAAATAGCTTATAACTATCATAATAATAGTGAATCACGATTCTTAATTATACTTGATCCAGAAATGGTGTGACTCGGTGTGCCGAGGCTTACTGTGGTGTTAAAACAAGAGTACCTACATCCTTTCTGCAAATCTTAGGGTATGGGAAGGTGAACATGAGCAACATACAAACTAAAGCCGATGTAATCTTAATTGGTGCTGGTATCATGAGTGCAACTTTAGGTTCACTATTGGAAGAATTAGCACCGGACTGGGAAATTAAAGTGTTTGAAAGGCTTGCAAACGCTGGGGAGGAAAGCTCTAACGAATGGAATAATGCCGGAACAGGGCATGCGGCCCTGTGTGAGCTTAACTACACAAATGAAAAGGCGGATGGATCTGTAGATATTAGTAAAGCTATAAAAATTAATGAACAGTTTCAAGAATCTATGCAGTTTTGGTCTTATCTTGTAAACAATAACCGGATACGTAACCCACAGAACTTTATCATGCCATTGCCTCATATGAGTTTTGTACAGGGCAATCAAAATGTATCTTTTTTAAAGAAGCGATTTGAAGCGATGTTAACCAATCCTCTGTTTCAGGGGATGGAATTTTCCGATGATCCGGGAAAACTGATGGAATGGATTCCGCTTATTATGCAAGACCGTGCAACGAATGAACCTATAGCGGCAACAAGAATTGACTCTGGAACTGATGTCAACTTTGGCGCTTTAACGCGGATGTTGTTTGACCACCTAGAGAGTAAAAATGTCAATATAAACTACAAGCATCGTGTTGTTGATATTTATCGTACTAGTGACGGCTTATGGGAAGTGAAAGTGCGGAATGTCGACAGCGATACTGTCGAACGCCATACTGCAAAGTTCGTCTTTATCGGATCAGGGGGAGGAAGCCTATATTTACTTCAAAAATCTGGCATTCATGAGGGGAAATATATTGGTGGATTCCCAGTGAGTGGAATATTTATGGTGTGTAATAATCCTGAGGTTGTAGTAGCGCATCATGCAAAAGTATACGGTAAAGCGAAGGTTGGAGCCCCTCCAATGTCTGTTCCGCATCTTGATACACGATTTATCGATAATAAAAAATTGTTGCTATTTGGGCCGTTTGCTGGCTTCTCACCAAAGTTCTTAAAAACCGGTTCAATGTTTGATTTGGTCACTTCTGTAAAATCAGATAATCTTGTAACGATGTTGTCGGCAGGTGCAAAAAACATACCATTGACAAAATACCTGATCAAGCAAGTTAGGTTATCAAAAGAACAACGCCTAGAAGAGTTACGTGAGTTTATCCCGAACGCCAAAAGCGAGGATTGGGATTTAGTCGTAGCAGGCCAACGTGTACAAGTTATCAAAGATACAGAAGAGGGAAGAGGAATGCTTCAATTTGGTACAGAAGTGATTAGTGCCTCTGATGGCTCGATAGCTGCATTGCTCGGAGCTTCGCCGGGTGCTTCTACCGCCGTTTCCGTCATGCTAGAGTTAATAAAAAAATGCTTCCCGCAACGTATCAATGAATGGGAACCAAAAATAAAAGAAATGATTCCTTCTTATGGCTTGTCTCTAACGGAAAACCTAGAGCTTCTGCATGAAATTCATACTTCAACAGTGCAAACTCTTGGTTTAGTTGGTAAAGATCATTCAAATCTGAAAGGAAATACGAATACTTTTCAGAAAGCATAAGTTACCGTTTAGGTAATTTATGCTCCTTCAATTTTTCAAGTGATTCTTCCACAGTAATAGCGAGGAGCCAATCATTTGATGAGTTATTCAACGACTATACTTAATGAACGAGTTTAGTTGAAAAGCCTGAATGATTAAAAGACCTTCAATATACAGTGAATCACACATCTTTTGTATATTGAGGTCTTTTCTTTATGCAAAAAATATACTGCCATTTCATAAATAGTTAAATTACCAAATACACCTTCTTTAAGAGGGAAGCGCAACCCTCAAGTAAATAATTCGTTATACACGTTAAGAATGGAGTCCACAATAGGGGAATTCTCATCCTTTCTCCAAGCAATATGCAGATCGATAAAATTTGAATCTTTTATCTCTCTAAACACAAGTCCATTTATTGTATTTTCCCTGGCTAAATGGCTGACAAGAGCTAGTCCGTATTCAGCAGTGACGAGAGAAAGGATCGTTAGGATTCCATGTGCTTCCTGTACAATTTTAGGGGTGAAGCCGAATTTTCGACATAACGAGATAATCGTGTCGTAGTAGACTGATTCTTTTTCACGAAAAGGTAAAATAAAGGACTCGTTTTTTATCTCATTTAAATCAAGAGGAGAGGTGTCGTTTGCTAAGGGGTGTGATTCTGGTAGAGCGACAACAAAAGGGACATGATTGCAAACTGATCAGCCATTACACTCTCATTTCTTCTATCGCACGGAGCAACGGATTCATGTATCTCGTTTGCCTGAAAGCCTTCTGTACCACATTCACATTGACGTTGTGGTGTACCTTGACAGTTATAACCACATTTGCAATTAGGGTTAAACAATGAGGGGGTGGACAAGGTTAAGCATAGTTTGGTCTAAATTATTGGAAACACCTTCATATATTCATTTAAATCCCCTAAAAACTTGCATTTATAATAATTAGTGAAGATTTGTCCATTATTCCAAGGTTAATCCTCAATTTGAATGTGAAGTAACCGCGAAAAAGCTCTAGTAGATTTTCACGTTCATTTTACGGATTTTCGATTTTTATATTCGGAAAGGCTACCAAGCTCTTCATTAATAAGGAGTTCCATATTAAGCAAGTCTTCTCTTGATACTTCTTGATCCGACTCATCCCACAGAACCCGAAAGACGATGTAAAATTGATTGACCTTCCCAAAAACTACGGGTGAAGCTGGATGGGTGTTAAAAACAGCCTTTATCCTGCTCCATCGCACATAATCCCATTTTACTAACCGCATAGTACTCCCCCAGAAAAAATAAAATTCAAACAAACTCTTTCTGCTATAATTTACCCAGGCCCTTCTAAATCATTATTAACAATATAATCGCTACTCTTTCCTCGATTATATATTGGTAGCATAACCAAGAAGATTTTTGTGCTTTACTTCATCCAATGTAGCGACCTTAAAGGCTTACCTTTTTAGGAGAGGTTATGTAATGCAGAAATTAAATTCTAAGAATAAAGGCGTTTGTACCTTCCACAAAGATAAGTGCGGAATAGACTTTAGTACAATGTAAAAGTTAGAATCGGAACTTGAGAAGTTTTAAATAGTAATAGGAGATGGTAGTAATGGGCAAAGACTTAAAGCAAAATAAGATAGAAAAACCTAAGGTCATTATTGAGCCAGAAATTTTCGTTGGAGAAAAAAAGTCTCGAGCTTTGTTTACTGATAGTGAATATAGTGCTCTTTTAAAATATTACCAAAGTATAATGTTCGACAGATATTTAGAAGAAATAAAAAGTATACCCTGATTGTTAAGTCGCTCTGTAATGCTTTAGTGAAACATCAACAAAATTTAAGGCTTGAGGATAGTATATATCCTCAAGCCTTTTTGGGTGTGCCTAGCAAGAATACAATCTCTAGGGTGCAAGTCCCGAACTGTGAAGGCAGAAGCAGCAGTTAGCTTAACGCAGTCCATGGTGATGTAGGATCTGAAGGAAGCGCGCGGCAAATCTTCCGGTCTGAGGAACACGAACTTCATATGAGGTTAGGTATAAATTGGATGAGTTTGCCTAACAAAACGAAGTTCTTTCTGCCAAAGGTGATACAGAGTAAATGAAAACAGACAGATGGAGAGAAAGATTGTACTCTCATAAATTAGGGAGAAGGCACCCGAAGATGTCGCGATACGTCGGCTCGTTGCCAATAGCCCAACCTTTAAATCGCTACATCATTATTACACGAAGCGGCCTGACCGCCCTTTGAAAAACAACAGTTTTGATCGCTTTGTGTTGCAAATTATTACTTTATTTGGCGCCGACGGGGTAACTATACTTGGCTTAAAAAGGAGGTTATTGAGATTCGACACGTATCTGCTTTAATTGTTAAAACTTTAATGGTTGCAGTTGTCTTATTGGTTATTATGACGGCTATGTATCATTACCCGGCTGGTGCCACTTTTGGCTTATCCTTTTTGATTGTTGGATTAAGTTATATTGTTGGTAATATGGGCATTTTGAGAGTATCGAACAATACGATTGCTACAATTGCTGATTTAGGTCTTACAACAATCGCCATTTGGCTAATTGGACCTCTTGTTTATGCATTTTCTATTGCTTTTATTTCAGCATTAGTGATTGGTGTGGGAGAATGGTTCTTCCATAAATTCGTGGCTGCAGGTATTTTACGTCAAGAGGAACCATCTCCACAAGCTTAGACTATAATAAAAGTGTTAAGAAGACAAGGTAAACTTGTCCTTTTTTGTGGTCAAAATGTAAGGTTAAAAAGAAAAAAACTGTATTTAGTCGTGTACATATTTTCCAATTTAATGGTTAATTTAAGTATGCACCACAAACAAAATTCTGAAGGGATTTCACTATGATTCAAAATCAAATGAATATGTCTGATATGCAAACACAACTTCAAAGCATGCTTCAACAAATGCAGCTAATGAAACAGCAACATGCACAACAATTAAAGCAAATAACAAACCAATTACAACAAATAGGTCAACATGAAAATTTGGCAGGTCAAATGACAACAACTGTCTCAATTATGTACCCAATTGATACAAGAGAATCAATATTTAGGTCAATTACAAACGACTTACCTACAGCAATCTACACAACAGCAGCAACAAATTCCAACACAATTTCAATAAACAAGGATATCTTAGGGCCAATATTAGTTAGGAGGCATCTGGATGCATGAAAAAGTAATAACTTATACGACTGCAAGAGCTAAGCAAGAGAAGTATTATGTTAAAGATCTTTTTAAAACTCCAATATTCCATCGCCAAATTCATGGGGATCAAGTCTACATACCACTGAATAAAGAAAGGTTTTGGGGGATTTAATGTTCTTTGGTTTACTAGAGGTGGTTATCTTGACCTCTAGAATAATAAGAAAGGATTAATTAATACATTGAACTCTATGTAATTATAAAATGACGTATTTGGTTAATAGGTTTTTTTTATATCTCTTTGGTACTTTTCCAACAAATATTTCTCTTTTAATCATGACTCAGGATATTTTGCTAATATTTATTTAGTTATTAACAAATAATCTTCTTAGGAGGTGTCTATATGACAAATTTCAACCCAAATCAGTTCAGTAGTTCACAAGCAGCGTTTCAATCAGGTTTTGCAGGAACAGATGCCCAAGAGGTAAGACAGCAAAATACCCAGTCAGCCCAGCCACAATATGGTGGAGGCAGCTTTCAGCAAACAGGACAGCAAGGAATGGGAACACAGCAAAGCAGCTTTGGTCAATTTAGTGGTCCGCAAGCAGCATTTCAATCAGGTTTTGCAGGAACAGATGCCCAAGAGGTAAGACAACAAAATGCCCAGTCAGCCCAGCCACAATATGGCGGAAGCAGCTTTCAGCAAACAGGACAGCAAGGAATGGGAACACAGCAAAGCAGCTTTGGTCAATTTAGTGGTTCACAAGCAGCGTTTCGACCAGGTTTTGCAGGAACAGATGCCCAAGAGGTAAGACAGCAAAATGCCCAGTCAGCCCAGCCGCAATATGGCGGAGGCAGCTTTCAGCAAACAGGACAGCAAGGAATGGGAACACAGCAAAGCAGCTTCGGTCAATTTAGTGGTCCGCAAGCAGCGTTTCGACCAGGTTTTGCAGGAACAGATGCCCAAGAGGTAAGACAGCAAAATGCCCAGTCAGCCCAGCCACAATATGGCGGAGGCAGCTTTCAGCAAACAGGACAGCAAGGAATGGGAACACAGCAAAGCAGCTTCGGTCAATTTAGTGGTCCGCAAGCAGCGTTTCGACCAGGTTTTGCAGGAACAGATGCCCAAGAGGTAAGACAGCAAAATGCCCAGTCAGCCCAGCCACAATATGGCGGAGGCAGCTTTCAGCAAACAGGACAGCAAGGAATGGGAACACAGCAAAACTTCGGTCAATTCAGTGGTCCGCAAGCAGCGTTTCAACCAGGTTTTGCAGGAACAAATGCACAGCAAGCAAGACAGCAAAATGCCCAATCAGCTCAACCTCAATTTTTTGGTGGTTATAACATTCAATAATAACAGTGAGAATCCCAGAAAAAGCTAAAAGCTTATTTCTGGGGTTTTTAATTCCTTTTACAGATTGAAAATAAAAAATAAATGTCCACAACAACTTTCTTTTAGAAGGACAACCAGATACTAACCTGTTTGCAATCAACGCTTTAAGTCATGATATTGGAGAAGGGGGAAATTCAAAATAAAAAATTACTATGTCTATTCAGTGGCAACAATGCTTGTTGGTGGTCTGACTGGCTGTGGAAATAATGATCAAGCTACTGGTGTAGGTGCAAATAACTATCAAACAGATCAAGGTACTAATGGACAAACAGGACAAGGTGGATTGTTCGGAGGTCAAGGGACTGGTGGCCAAACAGGACAAGTAGGTTAAGGTGGTAGAGCTTTAAGAGGTCAAGGTACAGTCGGACAATTTAGACAAGGCACTGTTAGTACAAATCATACGCGATCAGCTCAAGGACAAGGGAAACTAAATTATCACCAAAATTATGATAGAAAAACAGTTCTACGAATAGTTGATCGGATTGAAGATATTGAAGGTGTTCAAGAAGCTCGTGTCATTATTTATGATGTAATTATTGGTATCACATCAAATGAAGATATCGAGACTGTGAGAGAAGAGGTTGAACAGGCAGCTACCAGGTTCAACGGGATTAATTAGGGGAAAAGCTTCCGGATGAACTTACTTTAAAAGCGAAAGAAGGAGTAAAAGTTCGAGTCCTCTTTGAGAGATTGGTTCCAAAGTTATTAAGACAATAGATAGTTCAGAGAATAAATTTGTTTGACTAACTTATAATAAGATTTATTAAGTGAAAATCTTATGTGAGTTTCACTATTAACATCTGTTCAAGCATAATTAAGTTCTTGCAATATACAAAATAAAAGGTAGGTAATTGAATTGACTCAGAACGGATTGATTTAACTTTGAAGAATTTATATTTCATTATTGAATACTTGTTAAATCCAAGAACGGTTGGAGCTATCACTCCAAGTTCAAAATACCTTACAAATCTGATGATAGACCAGTTCGATTTAATAAAGGCAAAATATATTGTTGAATATGGTCCTGGTACGGGTGCGTTTACTGACAAAATAATTACAGAGAAGGGTGAACAAACTATTCTCTTATTAATTGAATCAAATGGAAAGTTCTATCAATTATTAAAAAATAAATATGAAAATGAAAAAAATGTATTTATTATCAATGGGACTGTAGAATACATAGACAAATATTTAATTGATTATGGTATTCCATATGTGGATTATGTCTTTTCGGGACTTCCTTTTGCTAGCTTGCCAATCCCTGTCTCAGAGACAATATTAGAATTAACAAAAACGATACTAAAAAAAGAGGGGAGATTTATTACTTTCCAATACACCCGGTGCAAGAGAAAGTTTATTAGTCAATTCTTTAAGGAAATTGAAGTGATAAAAGAGTATAGGAATCTGCCTCCTGCTTACGTATATTATTGCAAAAACTAAAAAAAAGGTATAACTCTAACATAGGTTAACAACTTGTATGATTATAAAAATGATGAAGGAGAAAACAATGAGTACAAAAGAATATATGGTTAATCTATTTAAAGACCCTAATATTGCATCTATTACACCAACGTCTAAATCATGTGTTAGAGAACTATGTAATAAAATGAATTTCGATAAAAGATTAGTTGTAATTGAATACGGTCCAGCTACAGGTGTGTTTACAAACTATTTGTTAGAGCGGATGACAAAAGACTCTTTAATGATCGTTATAGAGCTAAACAAAAACTTTGTGAAATATTTGAATGATAATGTGAGAGATGACCGTTTAAAGATTCACCACGATAGCGCTGAACATGTTGATGAAATTATGAGGCAATATACTGAACAGGCTGACTATGTTATTTCGGGTATTCCGTTTACTTTTTTCAAACCGGAACTAAGAAAAAACATTGTACAAAAAACGAAAGGGGTTTTAAAGGCAGGAGGGAGATTTTTACCTTATCAAACCTTCTTTCAGAAAGATCACCATTTGAAAAATTATTTAGTAGATCATTTTTCCAAAGTACAAGATCAATATTTCTTTAGGAACCTTCCTCCAATGAGGTTATATGAAGCGGTTAAAGAAATATAAGTTGCAATCTCATAACCTTTCCTTTTAATTCATACCAGCTTTATAAGTATTCAAAATTAAACTTAGGAGAATGTAAAATGAATGAACGAGTTCCACATGATAGAAGTCTAGATAATAGTTTAGCACTCATGCAAGAGGGCTATCTTTTTATCAAAAACAGGGTCGAACAATATCAGTCTGATTTATTCGAAGCACGGTTATTAGGTCAAAATGTGATTTGCATGAGTGGGGAAGAAGCAGCAAAAGTATTTTACGATTCAGAACGATTTCAGAGAAATGGTGCTGCACCAAAGAGGGTACAAAAGACATTGTTTGGTGTTGATGCGATTCAGACGATGGATGGACAATCGCATCTTCACCGAAAAATCCTATTTATGTCTTTGATGACTCCACCTCATCAAAAGCGATTAGCTGAACTTGTGATGAAGGAATGGCAGCATTGCATTAAAGAATGGGAAGGTCAAGATCAAATTGTTCTTTTTGATGAAGCAAAGAAAGTTTTATGCAGAGTTGCTTGCGACTGGGCTGTTGTTCCTCTTCCCGAAGCAGAATTAAAAGAAAGAGCAGACGATTTTAGTTCGATGGTTGATGCATTTGGTGCTGTTGGTCCAAGGCATTGGAAAGGCAGAAGAGCAAGAGCCAGAGCAGAAGAGTGGATCCAAAGAGTTATTGAAAACGTCCGAGCTGGTAAGTTAGTAGTAGAGGAAGATACGGCCCTGCATGCAATGGCTTTTCATAAAGACCATGAAGGAAATAAGCTAAATTCTCGTATGGGGGCTATTGAACTCATCAATGTGTTAAGACCAATTGTTGCCATTTCTACTTTTATTACATTTGCAGCCTTAGCATTACATAAGCATCCAGAGTATAAAGAGAAGCTTGAGTCAAGAGATGATGACTGGTTTGAATGGTTCGCACAAGAGGTGCGACGTTATTATCCGTTCGGTCCTTTTATGGGTGCAAGGGTTAAAAAAGACTTTACGTGGAAAGAAGGCCATTTTAAAGAGGGACAACTCGTTCTTCTTGACCTGTACGGTACAAACCATGACTCAAGGCTTTGGAATCTGCCAAACGAGTTTAAACCTGAACGCTTTAGAAATAGAGAAGGTAGCTTATATGATTTTATCCCACAAGGTGGGGGGGATCCCGAAAAGGGACACCGCTGTCCAGGTGAAGGAATTACAGTTGAAGTGATGAAATCGTCCCTAGATTTCTTAGTAAACAAGGTTCAGTATAATGTTCCAGACCAAGATTTAAGCTATAGTCTTGTCAAAATGCCAACTTTACCTGGAAGTGGATTTATTATGAGCTCCATTCAAGCAAAATGATGATGAAAATCTGCTGGATTGAGACAGGTTATAACTAACTAACTTAGATTTCATGAAGGATTCAGAAAAATTTATTCTTTTACGGATTGAATAGAAAATGTTGTTTCTAGCTTGCTACGTAATAAAAACAGGTAAAACCGTTGGATAGCCAATAGTTTTACCTGTTTTTTATGAATAAGATTTAAGTGCTTGTTGAAGACTCTTATAAGCTTCATTAAATACAACAGTTGAAGAATAATCTCCTGTATGCTCTAACTTACCCTGTAACGAAGGGGAGCCGATAATCGTTATTCGATCAGTCAAATTAGATTTAGAGATGGTCTTAATGCGTTATTACGTCAACAGAAGATATTTTCAGTCAAGGATGTAGATTATGCTACTTTAAAGATTGAAACCTATATAAGATCCTATACTACATTTGAAGAACTTTTTAAAAAAGAATTACATGACTTGATTTACTATACTTAAAGAAGATGACATCTGTTCAATACAGAAATCACCTTCTCCATGGGCATAACCTTTTTTTCAGATGTCCTCGGTACAGATTAGCTTATCTCTGATTTAAAAATGTTTATTTAACGCTTTATTTGCAAGGTTAATGTCATTCTGTAGTAATTGCTCTAAATTGTACGATGGATAATAGCTTCTTTCATACATGTAATAAAAAGCTTTTGCATGTGTATCAATCGCACGGATTAATTGCTGTTTTAAAACATTTCTAAGAGCGGGAGTTGCGGTTTCAGTAATGGCAATTGCATAATTTCTGACCCCTGTTTTAAATAAAGCTAACAAATCTCCAGCATAGAAGGGGATCTCATCGTTACGAAACTCATCGTCATCTTGGTCTGATCTGGGCGCCATAGGATAGAACTCGAGTAGTTCCCGGATATTTGCACTCAAACCTTCTATAGCTTGGGTGTATAATTCTTTTAAAGCAGGATCAGTAACTTCAGGATATGCTTTCTTTAGCTTCATTAGTCCAATCGATTGAAAAGCAGTCAATTCATGAATTTCCAATGTTTCATGCCAAGCAAGATGATCTGGTGAATAGTGGTTTTTCATTTTCTCTTCCTCCTCAGAAAATATTCTTAATACACTATTCAAAGAAGCAACTATGGGACTTTGTCTTGAAAGTATTTGGGCTTGATGGAGTGTGGGAAATATTGGATCTTACTCTATTTAAGAATTTCAATGGTTTTTATTGAGTTTTCTTAATAGAGTCTTTTTTTTATGGGCCTAAAAAGGAGATTAATAATGAGTTTAACATTACATTTCACCATCAAACTTTAAACTACTATTCTTATTTAATTAAAATACCAAAAAGTAACAAAAATGGGTTCGTAATAATAACATGAACCTAGGGAGGAAACGAATGTCCACTTAACCATGATTATGGATCACTTAATAAAAAAGAAACATTATAACAAATGCCAAAAATAAAAAAGTGAATCTTAGGGCTTCATGGTAAATATTAGGTTGGACACTATAAAAAATTTAAAAATGAAGTTAAAACAGATGGCTATAAGGGAGGAAGAGGGTAATGAACGTTTACTATGTAAGTCTTGATCCATTCTGTCAAGTGGTTAAATATGAAAACGGTTCTATTTCAATTGATAGTACTTATAAAGGTAAAGTGTTAAATAAAATGGAGTTTATCGGTGAATTGTTGACTAAGGAAAAGATGGATTATTTTCAAGAATGTATTCCTTTAGCAGAAAGAATTGAACTTCTTTTAAGGGGGCATTCACCATTAGGACATGGAATAGAAAAGTCTTTAAGTTCAGCAATGCTGTAAAAGTATTTGATAATGCGATCATTAGGTGGAAAGAACAATTAACTGTTCAAAAAAAGCAAACAAACGCGTGTATGTAGTTTAAATCTTAGAACATAACCGGGGGCTATACTTTACTTTGTAGTAGAATTAAATGAATTGTTTTTAGGTGAAAAGAACTTAGCTTGAAAAGTGAACTAACAATTAGTTTTTCAAAAAGCTTTTTGACCTCGAATTTCACACCATTAATTGAAATGAGTCATTTACACAGAAGAAATAGTCATTGTTTTATCATGAAAACTTAGATAAATGAAAAATAATGATAATGAGAGGATTTTTGTATGAAAACCTTACCCTTTTTTGGACTAAAGCTCCCAATACGACAATCAAAACCAAGGAATAGTGGTTTAACGATATTAATTGATAATGGTATTTCATTAAATTCATTTAAAGATATCGTCTATAATTCCGCTGAACTCGTTGATTTTGTTAAATTTGGCTGGGGGACCTCTCTTATTACCAAACAAATAGAAGATAAAATTTCTTACCTTCAGGAAAACCATATTCATTACTTTTTTGGAGGTACTTTGTTCGAAAAATTTCTAAGCCAAGGAAAAATTGATGATTTCTATAATTATTGTAAAAGGTACCAATGCGAATTCATTGAAATTTCAAATGGAACAATTGAATTAGAAAATAAAGAAAAAGCGAAATTAATCAACGAATTTTCTGGAGATTTCCATGTTTTTAGTGAAGTAGGAAGTAAAGACTGTGAAAAGTCCTATTCTACTTCTGAATGGATTGACAACATTGTAGAGGATCTTGAAGCTGGTTCGAAGAAGGTTATCACAGAGTCAAGGGAAAGTGGAACAAGTGGTATTTGTCAAAGCAATGGAGAAATGCGATACGATATTATCGATGAGATTCTTTCATCTGGAATCCCCATTGAAGATATTATTTTTGAAGCACCCAGTAAAAAGATGCAGACCTATTTTATTCAAAAAGTTGGACATCAAGTGAATTTAGCCAATATCCCTTTCACAGACTCTATTCCACTTGAAACTCTTAGACTAGGTTTGCGTTCAGATACATTTCATTTATTTGAGAGGGAATAAACATGAGAGTCAGATCCTTATATCTTGAAAATAGTACGACATTTACGATTTGAGACCCTTTGATATTTTCTCAGTATAGGTACACAAATCCCCTTTATAAAGGGGATTTGTAATCACATTTGGATTGAATCTAAATTTGATTCGCGTTATATCTTTATAAATCACGACATTTTAATGGTGGACAGCTGCAGATACTGCTACAGCAGCTCTGAGGAGTAAAAATTCTTCGGGATAACTTTCGACATTACTACCCCTAAAATATGCTAAATATTAGATAATTCACCTAAAATAACACCCGCTATACTGCATTAAAATCCACTTAGCCCGGCACCAGGCAGAATCAATTTTTAAATACATGTTGTCCAATGACAGCGGTTGTTTCTCTTGAATCCAGCCAGCGATTTGTGGCTATGTCTGGGTTGTAAAAGAATAATGAATCCTCGGATATATTTCTCATGTTTGATAATGCGGCTTCTACTGCTTCAATGGACTCTTGATCAGCTGGTTTATTGACTTGACCATTGGCAACGGGTTGAAATTGCCTAGGCTCATAAATGACTTCTTTTATTGTGTCAGGAAATTGTGAGCTTTCTACTCTATTTAAGACAACAGCCGCCACCGCTACTTTTCCTTCGAAAGGTTCTGTCTGAGCTTCGGCTCGTACAATTCTAGCTAATAGATCGAATTCCTTTTCAGAGAGACTTATGTCTTTAGAATTGCTTTTTTCCGTTTTTGGTTCGGGAGAGTCGCTGCTTTTATGTAAGTTAATTTGCTGTCCTGTAATAATCAGGTCAAGATCTGTAATTTGCGGGTTAGCCTTCGCTAATTCGTCTAATGTTAAGCTGTTATCTTGTGCGATTTTTGACATGGTGTCACCTTCCTGAACGGTATAGGCAAAAGCAGGGGCAGCAAAACATAGAGCTGCTAGGAATGTTAGTACAAAAATTAGTCTCTTCATAAAAATTAATCCTCCTAGTACATATTGTATTTGAGAGCTTGTCTATAACTCATCCCTATGAAAGAGTAAAATAGAATATTATTACAATCTGATTACAAGGAGATTACATGGGGGGTGGAGAGACAATGGGACAGGCACTCAGTCCCGTTAATTTTTAGGGACAAGGAACCTGTCCCCATGTCCCTTTGCTTGATCCTTATTATTTAATTCCTAGAGACCATCGCTTCTATTTAATTGCTTACTGTCATGAGAAGAAAGGGGTTCGTACGTTTCGATTAAGCCGATTCCTTGAGTTGAAACAAACGGAGGAGGCATTCACTAAGCAAGACTTTAATCTGAAGGAATACTTTCAACACACTTGGTCGATCATCCAAGGAACGGACAAGATTCATTTTAATTTCCAAACGCGTGGTCTAACTCCACCGTCTTTAGACGGTATACGCTTTTAGCCTTACCCTTCGATGTCCATACTTAAGGTGTGAGGTGAAAGTATGGACGGATATAAGAAGAATAGTCATG
>NZ_JAJAFR010000027.1 GCF_020734105.1 Alkalihalobacillus deserti | reverse complement strand
AAGATGAGATTTCCCATGGATTAATCCAGTAAGACCCCTTAGAGATGATGAGGTTGATAGGTCTGGTGTGGAAGCGTGGCGACACGTGGAGCTGACAGATACTAATCGGTCGAGGACTTATCCAATATATAATTCTTGACGTCATATTTTGAATAAATATGACAATGTTTCTAATTTGCATTATCTAGTTTTGAGAGAAGCTTGCTTCTTTCAATTGTATTTTATTTAAAATACCTTATAGTCTGGTGGCGATAGCGAAGAGGTCACACCCGTTCCCATGCCGAACACGGTCGTTAAGCTCTTTTGCGCCGATGGTAGTTGGGGGCTTCCCCCTGTGAGAGTAGGACGTTGCCAGGCTGATAAAACACAATCCAATGGGTTGTGTTTTTTTATGTGTATAAATATAATTTTTTAGGCGCCGAGGCTTATTTGAGTGTGCCGATGGAAACACCATGTCAATCTTCCCAACAGAAGAGAAATGGCGAGAGAAGTGTTCCAAGCAAATAAAAAAATTTGTACATCACATGCTGTAAGGCTGTTTTTTATAAACAATGTAGTGTAGTTTCTCAACTAACTGGTAGGATACTGAAAAAAGAGTGTCTTCAAATTAAAAAGATATTAGCATTATTTGAATGGATTTTAAGTAGAGAAGGAGAAATGAAAATGTTAGGGGAAAAATTAAATAAGTGGTATAGTTTGTTAGCTGTGTTGATTTACTTTATATATGCTTACCAAGCTCGTATATATGAAGGAGCTGGGTTATTAGATTATTTGGATTTATTAGTGAATTTTGGACTGATAATGTTAATAGCTATATGGATAATTAGTAAATCAGCAGTCGAAAGTATTTTGGAATTTATGATTTTATTTGCACTTATCCTATATCTATTCGTACTACATTCATATGTAACTTATGTTGATATTTCTTATTATTTCAATCAGGAATATATAGGTAATCCATTTGTGAGTATGGAAAAAATAAATTTAATTCCCTTCTATACAATCTATAATGATTTATTTGGAACAGTTGTTGCACCTGTAACAATTATACAAACCATTGGGAATTTCCTTTTGTTGTTACCGTTGGCGTTTGCATTATTATCATTAGGAATATTAACCAACAAATATAAAGTAGTTTTAACTATACTATTTACTACATTGTGTATCGAGGTATTTCAGTTTTTGATAAACTTTAGTGTTTCGGGATATTTGTACTCTGAAGGAGGTCATCGTGCTGTTGATATTGATGATGTCATATTAAATACAGCAGGTGGAATAGTCGGAGTTCTGATTTTTATTATTTACAAAAAACTCATTTTAAACAAAATCACAAACAATAAAGTCTCGACATTAAACTAAAACAATAGGGCATCGCTTTTTTGTTTAATTGACGACGGAGATTGTGAAGTATTGTACTTAAAGTAACGGGTGCTAGAGTGGAACAAGGAGTTGTCAATTTGGCATCTCCTATTGCTTATTCAACTATCAAAGGCAGGTTAGTTTAAGTAAGTCATTGGCTTTTACAGGAGGAAATAATGGTTAAAAGACGTAGAAAAAAATTAGTAATCAGCTTAGCAATCTTAATCTTTTTAGTAGTTTATTACTTTTTACAACTCAATTGGATTTCGGTTTCAAAGGAAACTGTTCTTTTAGAAGACTTGCCAGAGGAATTTGGTGGTTTTAAAGTCGTGCAGTTATCGGATTTGCACAATAAAGAATTTGGAGAAGGAAACAAGAGATTGGTTAATAAAATCAATAAAATTAAGCCAGATATAATTGTTATAACTGGTGATATGTTAAATAACTCGCAAGACATACCAAATAACGGAGAAGTTCTAATAGAGTTGCTTGAAAATCTAAACTATAATTATCCGACTTATTATGTTACTGGTGAACACGAAGAAGGTTTGTATTACGAAGATAGAAATAAGTATCAAAAAGAAGGTACTAAAGAAGCATACGAAGAAAGATTAAGTGATCTTGGTGTTACAGTTCTGAACGATGAAAAAACAACTATCACAGAACAGGATGCAAAGATTAACTTATATGGGTTAAAGGAACACTTGTCAGGAGAAATTCAAATTGAAGAACGGTTAGGTGAAACGAGTGAGAACGAAGTAAATATTTTACTTTCGCATAGACCCTTTTATTTTGATGAATATGCTGATTGGGGAGCAAATATAGTTTTTTCTGGTGATACTCACGGAGGAATGATACTTCTGCCCTTTATCGGAGGAATTGTTTCAACAGAGGGATTTTTCCCAGAATATGATGGTGGTTTGTTTCGTAAAGTAAACTCAATAATGGTTGTAAGTAGAGGTTTGGGTAACAATCCAGTTCCTCTTAGAATAAATAATCGACCAGAAGTAATTGAAATTACTCTAAAAAGTAATAAGTAGTTATTTCTTATTGAAGTAAAGGACAGTTATGTTTAACAAGTATGATGGGTTTATATGGTAAAATTTTAACAAGGAGGGGTGAGAAACTTGAGAAAAATAATCATGTTTTCTATTATAATCATTGCAGTTATATTAGTTGGAATTTTTTCTTTTATTAAATTCAATCCACCATTAGTAAGTGGGATTGTTGGTGCGACAAACGACTATAATGCAGTTGTTGTGGAAATTGGAAATAAAGGTTTTGCTGAGGTGAAGGTTGATAATGTATTGGTGAACGGTAATGAAGAACCATTAAATTTAAAAATGCAGGTTAGTAATCCATTAAAGGGTTTTATTATTACTGATACTTTCGATGAAGAGGCAAAAGAATACGGAATTCACGATATTGAAAATGTAACAATCAAGCCTAACACATCCCCTTCTGCACAGTTAGAAAAAGTAAATAATGGCACAGCTACAACTGATGATAAAAGTTATGGAATTAGTGTTATCCATAACAAAGAGATAGAAACAGTAAATATAAAATACAGTTTTTTAGGAATATCTTTTGATAAAACTGTAACAGTTAAATAAGTAATTTTAAACTAAAGGGTGCTTGAACGGAATAATTGGAGTTGTCGTTGCGGCAGTTCCTTTTCTTCTTGCGCTAAATAAGAAATTACAATAGGAATGTTAATTTACTATAAAAGATTATTTATGATATGAAGGAGGTATTTAAAATTGAAAGAATTTATTGGTGCATTTTTGGCTTGTATAGTTATTTGTTGGATTTTTGCATTTTTCTTCCTCGGTCTTATAGTAGAAAACATTTGGGCTTTAATTATTGTTATTGCATTCGTATTAGCAGTGTTAATTACATTTTTTATAAAACAGGAAACCAGAATTGAAGAATTAGAAAAGAATATGGAAGAGTTATTAAGTAACAAACAGGATTAAGGAATTTCTGATATTGTGAATCATTGTACTTAAAGTAACGGGTGCGTTTCTTTCATAAGCAGGAACGCTTTTTCCTTTTACCTCCCAAGTAAGGAGATTAACGTTAAGACTAAATGTAGTAAGGGTTATTCGACTATTGTAGCAGGTTACTTCAATAAGCAGATAATGAACGTACTGTGATATTAATCTCCTTAAAGATCAAATTGTTTCGGTCTACATCGAACCTCTTCTGTAATATATTTCTTCTCCTTGGACAAACTTAATTTGTCTGATTTAAATCAAGGAGGAATCAAATATGGCAAACGATATCAAACAGGAAATGGAACGCATTTGGGCCGAAATGTGTGGTTCATGGGAAAATTGTAATGAGGAAAACATTCAGTCTTTCTTAGCACAATGCCGAGAAAAGAGCATAGACCCACAATATTGTATGAGTTGGGTAGAGCAACATAGCAACCAAATCCCTAATTGGTCAGCCGTTTCAAAGGTATCTCTTGATTGGGTAAATGAACATACTTCAACTGGTTCGCCAATTATCGGACATGAACCTCAATAACAAGGAGAGAAACTCTCTCCTCTTTTTTATGCCTTGAGGTTTATACCTCGAAATTTTCATACTTGTAAATCATCGAAGTACCTGTTTCGTAATGTCGCTCTACCGCATAAAGTTTCTAATTCAAGTAAAGTGTGTGCTACTTTAACAACGATCAGTGCCTTTTGTTATTGTGCTAACGAGCAGAATACTTCAACAAACGTTTTTCATAATCGAACAAATTGGAAGAAATTTATTTTCATAAGATAACGAAGAATTCTTTATTTCTTGTAGCATAGAAATAAGTCTGTTTCCTACTGATGGTTAATATATAGTAAATAACTTATAAAAAGTATTGATGCAGCAATGTATTTAGCTAAAAAGCGTGAAAAAAACAATTAACAATTCTTTATTTAATAACCTAAAGTGTTTTGCTAACGGCTTGCAATGCCTGCATAAGAACATCACATCTGTTATCAAAAAAGGTAAGTAGCATAATAGCTACTTACCTTTTTAAATGAGGGTCCTCTTGTGACTTCTAACGATGATTCTGAGATTTATCTTCTTGATTTCGTTGTGGATTCATCTTAGAGATTGCATCATTGACAATTTCTGTTGCATTCTTCGCATTTTCATCTTCAGCTTTTGCTTTTTGAACAATTTGATCAACTTCTTCAGGATTATTTTCAAACACTGGCATCACTTCCTTAATTAAATTTCTTCTTTATTTTCAGTCATATTTTCAAAAAAAATAAGAGGGAAATTTTTCAAGTATGGCAACACCGGTTGTTATTGAACTTAAGGGTATCTTATATACAGTCTGTTCGAAAAACTTCATAAAAGTTAATAGAGTACAGCCTTTATCATTACATACGTTGAATACGTTCAATAATCATACTGTAAATAAGCGCCAGAATAGTGGAACAAAAACATTTGTTTTCTTATGGTAGAACATCAGAACAAGAGCGTTTTCAAATGGACGTTTTCAGTGCAGCTAATAGTCATATTCTTGACATATTAGTTATTAATTGTTTATATGTAAACAGAATACAGGGCTTTTTAAATAAGTATCTTATATTGAGAGATGTTTGATCATCAGCTCTTTTTTTCTTATTGAACTATTGAAGAAGAGATATTCAATGAAGATTTCAAAAAATAATTGATTTTGGTAACAGTTTCTCATCTTTATATCAGTCATGTTTTATATTACCTATTTGTCTCTTTCTAAAACGCTGTATTAGATTGATGTAACGAGCGGTGTACTGCGTTAGTACAAGGGTAGCCGCATCCTCTATTGTTAGATCCTTTTTCTGAGCAATCGCTTTTAATTTATCTTCTACCTCTTGGCTTACTTTTATCTTTAGTTCTTTCATTGTTACACCTACTTTCGTTCTAATCTTCGTTTTTGTATTTGTTGTAGTATGGGTTTCTCTACACTTTTTAATTGATTTGTTTATTGCTATTTCGTAAAATAATCGACAGGTAACATATACCATATTTATATTTTACTCCTTTTTAAAGGTTTTCAGTTTGTAACATAATGAAAAATGATCAAAGAATTATGGGCTAGATTGATTATCCAGTAACTTCTGAAGATAGTGGCAAGTTCATTTTTATTGAAAAATTTTTTATTAACGGGTGCAAGGGTGATATAAGAGTTGTTCAGTTTTTTCCTGTTAAGCTAGAAAAGATGGAACTATATATAAGGTAAACGTAAACGTCTAAGTTTATGGAGGTGTTTTATGAAAAAGATAATAAATTTCACTTTTCTTTTGGTTTTTATAGTGCTATTGGTCGGCTGTATGAGAGAAGAAAAGGGGCAATTAATAAGAGTTGATGTTCAAAAAATGGATACAGAAGAAAATCACAATGAAGCCATAATGATAACGGATAACGAATTATTAGAGTTGTTAAGGGAGGCATTTAAACAAATCAAATGGGATGATAAAGTGGTTAATATAGATAGGAAACCAGATGTGGAAACGACTTTGTTTTACACTTTTGATGAAAATATGCCTGAAAGACTAGTTGAATATCAAATTTGGTTTAACGAAAATGCAGGTACAGCAACAATTGGTAGCAATAATGAAAACGAAAGTTATGGGGAATTAGATAAAGATAATACAAATACACTTAAAAACATTTTATTAAAGTAACGTTGAAATTGCTCTAAAAGCAGTTGCTATCGAGGAATATACACCAAATGGGGTGCTAATGTTCAAGGGTAGCGAGTGAATCAATTATGACTAAAAGAGAAAGAAGAACATTTTAAAAGAATGACATATGATGAATAGTCGAATGGATTCGCTTAAGATCCATAATTGAGGCTAAATATAACCAACTATTACTTTTCCATATATACGTAATATCAGCTACCTATACTTGGCTAGGACGCTCTACTTTAAACTGTTTGTTTAGAGGGGGTAATAAGTGATCCCCCTTTTAAACAAACATTTATTTAAATAAATGATAATCCCCGTTTTTTCCGCCTGTTTTGCTTATTAACATAGTTTCTTTTATACAAATACTTTTATCAATAGCCTTACACATATCGTAAAAAGTAAGGGCTGCAACTGATACGGCTGTTAAAGCTTCCATCTCAACTCCAGTGCTACCGTTACAACGAACAGAGGCTTGGATGATTAAATGGTGTTGATCATCCGCTTCCTTATATTCAAATGTAAAATCTACTCCTTTTATTTGAATAGGGTGGCACATCGGAATAAGATCAGATGTTTTTTTAGCAGCCATAATTCCAGCGATTTGTGATACTTGTAAAGGGTCACCCTTTTTGAGTTGTTGGTTTTGGATAGCCTCGTACAGCTCTTTTTTAAAAATAATCGTACTTTGAGCAACGGCAGTACGAGTAGTCTCGTTTTTTTCGGTAATATCAACCATTTTAGGTCGTCCTTCTTCATTCCAATGTGTAAAATTACTCATATGATCAACTCCTAATAAATATCTTATTTGTAGGCGTAAGGACAAGGAAAGCATCTACTAGTGCTCCTTGAATCTTTTTGTAAAGGCTGCTTCTACGTACGATGTATCTTTTTGCAAATAAAAGTGTTTTAGACTTTCACCCTAAGTTTGGTTTTAAACAAATGGGGGAATGTGTAAGTTAGCATCGATTTTCATTATTTAGAGCTTTTTAGTTTACATGAAAAAATAGTAAAGAGCTTAGGGGAATTCCAAAGCTCTGATCTAATTCATTTTTTTTTTTGTTGAATAGTTGCAATGCACCTTTGAACGAAACCGATTAGGCTGAACTAACGTTTTTTATTCTTCGTTCTAAAAAAGAAAAGCAATGCAACAATCGATAAAAGAACGGAAACACTAAAGTAGATGATGATTTTATAGGTCTCAAACGATTGTTTTAAATAATACCACTTTATTCCGAGCTCGTAGCCAGTCACAACAAATAATGTAACCCAGAACAAAGCACCAACGTAAGAATATATCATAAAAGTCCGAAGAGGCATGCGAGCAATGCCTGCTAGATAACCTGTTAAATGTCTAACCCCGGGAATAAAATAACCAATGACTAATAACCATTTGCCATGTTTGAAAAAAAGCTGTTGTGCTTTGTGCACCCGTGTAGGAGTAAGACGTATTTTTTCACCGTAATTCAAAAGAAACGGTAAACCCAATTTTGTACCGAGGAGATAGCTAATCGTGATGCCAATAATAGAGCCTAGATAAGAACTTACTAACGCCGTATAAATGTCGACTCTGCCAAGATAAGCATAGTATCCTATGGTGACTAACAAGATTTCATCAGGGACAGGGAGTCCCACTATTCCACCAACTAGAGCCAGAAAAATCCCCCAATAGCCATATTCAAAAATAAGATGCTTTAATAGTTCCATTTTATCTTCCTGTTCTGTAGGGCTTGTTCTAATTATAGCTAATATTAAAGAAAGAAACGAGTTGTTCGAGAACAATGTATGAAAAAAAGAGTAACTCATGTTTTAAATTGGACCTGAGTTACTCTTTTACCTTAATGTTCGTGTTCAACATTATCACGTCCTAATAGCCAAAGCAAAAAATGAAATGTCTAGAAGAAAAGCTCTAATTACCTGCTTTATTAAAAGAGTTGCAATGGCTTGACAACTGCTCACTCGCCTTTAGTAACGACTCGGCATTGCTGAGAGAAAGTTGGGGAAATCCTATTTATAAAAAACCAAGTAGGGATGTCGCAATTGAAAAGTAAATGATCAAACCTAAAGTATCATTGACTGTCGTAATAAAGGGACCAGATGCAAAAGCAGGATCTAATTTAAGTTTACTAATAATTAGTGGGACAATGGCTCCTACTACAGTCGCAACACTTAACGAACAAAAGATCGAAGTCCCGACGATAACAGCCAGTATAAAGCTCCCGTAGAAAACAGGGATAATGATTAGAATGGCTAGAGCACAGATTAATCCAATCATCATACCGGTATTAAACTCTCTTAATAATGTTTTAAATAAACCTTTCTTTTCAAGAGTACCAAGTGCAAGCCCTCGGACGACTACGGCTAGAGATTGTGTCCCTGCGTTTCCAGCCGACCCCATTAATAAAGGAATAAAAGCTGCTAGCAATACAATCTGATTTAGTGTATCTTCAAATTGATCAATTACTCCAGCGGTAATTAGTCCAAAGAACATTAAAAGAACAATCCAGGGAGCTCGTAACCTTGCTGCTTTAAAAGCAGAAACATTCACATCTGTTGCTCCGCGGGAAGCGGTGAAATCCCCTAAATCCTCCGTTGCTGCATCCTCTAAAACATCAATAACATCATCAACTGTTACAATCCCTAAAAGTATACCATCAGGGTTAACAACAGGAGCTGCTAAGAAATCATATTTTTTAATCATCTCTGCGACTTCTTCTTGGTCAGTCGTAGAGACAACCGATACGACTCTCGGACTCATCAAATCTTCTACTAATTCATGTGATTGAGCCGTAATTAGGTCTCGTAAGGAAACAACACCGACTAATTGATTTTGTTTATTGACGACATATAAATAATAGATCGTCTCAGCATTAGGAGCATCTTCTCTTAATTGTTCAATGACTTGTTGAGCCGTATCGGTTGAGGTAAGGGAGATAAATTCTTTTGTCATAATAGCTCCAGCCGTCTTGGGTGGATAAGCCATTAATTCCTTTACATCATTAGCGTCTTCTAGGTTCATAGCAGTTAAGATTTTAAGAGCTTCATTTTGTTCTAATTCGGCTAAAAAGTCAGCGGCATCGTCTGCATACAAATGGTTAATCATTTCCGCCGCATAATGGTGATCGATTTCTGTAATAAGATCTTTTTGTTCTTCAATTTCAAGAGCTTGGAACACATCAGCCATTTCTTCTGCAGAGATCATTTGATAAAGGCTTTGCCGATCTTCTTTTTCAAGAGTTAAATAAATGTCGGCTTGATCTGTAGGATGAAGCTGAAGGAACTCCTCTTGAAATTGTTCAAGTTCATTCTCTTTAATTAATTGAAGTAGATGATTTGCGTATTCTTCTCTTGTATCTTTGTTAAGTTTGACCATGGTTTGACCTCCTTCTAAATTGAGTCACCACAGGCCGCTAGGTGCATGTGGATTTTTTCTATTTGATAATAAATGGGGTCTGGTTCTGATTTTCTACCCATACATGCACCTCCTTAATAATAGTAAATATAAAAAGACACCTCAACGAGTGCGAGGTGCCTTAAAAAGCCAAATAAATCCTTCTATTTAAGAAGTTATCCTCCATTCGTAGAGCTTTAGCACTGTACGGCATAGGTCATAAGACCAGCTACATTAAGAACCACCTTATGTCGATAGTTCCTGTTGACCCATTGGCGTCTTTGGACATTTTTGGGCAGCAGCGTATCTCCAGTACAGGAGCCTCACCTAACGAGGTATATTTTATTTTACACAATCCCCACCCTAAATCATATGCGTTTATCTGTCAATAGGTTAGTAGAATGGGTGAATGAGAGCTTGGTCTTGCTACATGGGGCTTCTTTGCGATAAAATCATACTATTCGTACGAATTAGGGAGCGTCATCCTGTGAAAAGACAAATAGTTAAAAATATAATTGCGATTGCGCTGGGTGCTACAGTTGGAACGAGTCTTAGGTATTATCTTAATTTATATACCTTAGCAATCGGTTATCCTATTGGTACAGTTCTAGAGAATCTAATCGGAAGTGGTTTGCTCGGTTTTCTTACGGGGTGGTTTGTCTATAGACATCCTCGTGAATGGATAAAAGTTGGTCTTGGGGTTGGCCTATGTGGAGGATTTACCACGATGTCAACAATGGCTAGTGATAGTGTATTTTTGTTATTGGAACGAACTTTGTGGATGAGCTCGCTTTACTTAGTTGTATCTATATTTGGTGGAATCATCCTAGCCTTTCTCGGTTATATGCTTGGGCAGAAATTAGGTTATAAGCAAACAGAGAGGGAGGGGAGTAAAGTTTGAGTATTTTGTTAGTCAGCTTAGGTGGAACAATTGGGGCGATTTCAAGGTATTTACTCGGCCTTGCTTTTATGAAACAATTTTCTTCTCCTCCATTTCCAGTAGCGATGCTTATGGTCAATATTCTAGGATCATTAGGGTTAGGGGTATTTTATGGTGCTTATTATGAAACCATTCCATTAGGCGTTTATGAAGAGCCTGCCTTTTTGCTAATAGCCATTGGTTTTTTTGGAGCCTTTACGACTTTCTCAACTTTTAGTACAGAGACTATTCTGTTGCTTCACAATAAAAAGTGGAAAGCATTAATTTCTTATGTTGGGTTATCTATTTTTGGATCTATCTTTTTATTTATGTTTGGGTTTTTCATTTTTAAATAAACGATTAATTAGGGGATGAAGAAATGAGTGAAACGAATTTCAATACAAAAACAGTCCATTTCCAAACAAAGGAGCCGGCTCGGAATGCGAGTAAGGCGAAACCGATTTATCAAACATCGGCTTTTGTTTTTACTGATTTAGATGATATGGAGAGTTTTTATGAAGGAGAAAAGGAGTATTTATACTCAAGATATAGCAATCCAAATACAGATGATCTAGGTAAAGGAATTGCTTTGCTTGAAGAAGCGGATGATGGGGTTGCCACTTCTTCTGGGATGTCTGCGATTTTAGCCGGTGTACTAGCCGTTGCTAAACAAGGTGATCATGTAATCGCTTCGGATGATCTATACGGTGGAACATATCAATTATTTGCACAGGAGCTAATCAATTTTGGAATTGAAGTGAGTTTTGTTTCCTTTGAAAATCTTGAACAAGTAAAGAATACAATTACTGAGCAAACAAAGCTCATCTATACGGAGTCAGTAACAAATCCACTTCTTCGTGTTGAAAAACTAGAAGATATTATGACACTTGCAAAAGAGCATGGTATCAAAACGATGATTGATAATACATTTGCAACACCTTACTTATTACAACCAACTAAGTTAGGGGCAGATTTAGTCGTACATAGTGCAACGAAGTACATTGGTGGACATAGTGACGTAACAGCTGGAGTCCTTGTCGGTGCACAGGAGCTAATGAGTGAGGCTAAATCGAAGGTCGCTACCCTCGGTTGTAACTTAAGCCCATTTGAAGCGTGGTTAGCATGCAGAGGCTTAAAAACGTTAAGTGTGAGAATGGAAAGACAAAGCCGCAACGCACAAGCGTTAGCAGATGCTCTTCAAACACATGAAGGCGTAGCACGTGTCTATTATCCGAAATTTGTTTCGGAAAAAGGAAATGGTGCGATGGTGAGTATTGACCTTGCCCCGCATGTAAATGTTGAAACGTTTTTCAGGTCACTTGGCTGGGTGAAGATTGCTCCAACATTGGCAGGTGTCGAAACAACGGTATCCTATCCGTTACGCACGTCTCATCGAACCATTCCTGAAACACTTAGAAATGAACTAGGAATAGGAAAGCAGTTGGTTCGCATATCCGTTGGGATTGAAGATGAAACAGACATTATTACGGCTTTCACGGAAGCGATTGATAAAGCATAGGAAACGATAAAGAAGTGCTTAGTAGTTCCAAACTAGGTGCTTCTTTTTTTCGTTTGAAATAAAATTTCACAATATGCTTGCATTCTTAAAACCAACATGGTATTATTAATCTTGTGTCAGAGAGAGAAAATAGTCTGGTGGCGATAGCGAAGAGGCCACACCCGTTCCCATGCCGAACACGGTCGTTAAGCTCTTCAGCGCCGATGGTAGTTGGGGGCTTCCCCCTGTGAGAGTAGGACGTTGCCGGGCTGAAATTTATTTGTATAAAATAAGTTGGATTGGTTATACTATTAAGGTAGCCAAGTACAACACACGGGGTGGAGCAACGAGCGGTACATTGTTGAATCACTACGAGTAACATTGACACATAAGCATCTTGGATTTGCTAGAAGAGGAAAATGCCTTCTTCATTTAAATAGCATCATCTGAAACTTTATAACGACGCGGGGTGGAGCAGTCTGGTAGCTCGTCGGGCTCATAACCCGAAGGTCGGTGGTTCAAATCCACCCCCCGCAATACCAGGAAAAACCAAAGCGATTGTGCTTTGGTTTTTTGTTGTTAGTGTAATAAATGCTTAATTGTTAATAACAGCTTGATCGGTACATATATACCACTGAAATTATGAGTGATTTATTCCGATATTAACCATTTCTATTAGGCTTTTTACTTGAAATCGGATAAACTAGAAGGGACATTCCTTAGGGTAGAAGCATCCTAAGGGGATTCAAGAATTTGTTTATCGGAGAGGGACGATAAAATGGAAGATGAATTTGCGTTTATCTCTAAAATTACTCCTGATCAAACTCATCAATCATCTCTTGTTTATGGAATTGGGGATGATGCTGCTGTTTATCGTGGCTCTTCTAACATGGATGAGGTTGTTTGTGTGGATACGATGGTCGAAGGAATTCACTTTCGCCGTGATACGTTAACGCCTTTTCAAATTGGAAAAAAGGGTCTTACGATAAATGTAAGTGATTTAGCGGCTATGGGAGCGATCCCTTTTTATTATCTGGTTTCCGTTGCTGTTCCACCATCCTGGACCGAAGAAGAACTTACTGAGATCTATAAAGGGATGGATGAGCTTGCGAAGCAATACAACATGGATTTAATTGGTGGAGATACCGTATCTATTGACGAGTCTCTTGTTTTGACGGTGACAGTAATTGGAAGAGTGGAACAAGGGAAAGCACTTTACCGGAGTGTGGCAAAAGCAGGAGATCAGGTATTTGTTACGGGTTATGTTGGGAAATCAGCAGCGGGATTAGATCTCTTGTTTGAGAAAGGTTTAAACGGAGAATTTAATGAGAAAGAACAATTTCTAGTAAATGCTCATCAAGTACCGATTCCTCATATTGCTGAAGGGCGAATCTTAGCTGATTCAAATAAACGGATTTCCTTAAATGATGTAAGTGATGGTGTAGCTAGTGAAGCGAATGAGCTTGCCAAAGCGAGTGATGCTAAATTTGTTATTGAAGCAGTCGAGCTTCCCATCCACGAGTCAATGCGGTCGTATTCACGAGATAAGCAGCTTAAGTGGGCTCTTTTTGGAGGAGAGGATTTTGTTTTAATTGGCACAGTACCTAAAGAACATGTTAATGAGATCGCTGATGAATTCCAAAAAAAAGATCTCCTGTTTAAGGTGATTGGTTTTGTTGAAGAAGGACCGGCGAGTGTCTATTTAAAGGAATCAGATCAGTTTAAAAGGTTAGAGAAACATGGATATAATCATTTTCAAAAGCGTGGGTGATTGAAATGGAAGAATGGAGCTTAATAACGGAATCACCTAACGCGACGATGGAACTCGCTGAAAAACTAGGGGAAATCGTTCAACCTGGTGACGTGATTACACTAGAAGGTGACTTAGGTGCTGGTAAGACGAGTTTTACAAAGGGACTTGCTAAAGGTTTGGGTGTGAAGCGAGTCGTGAAAAGTCCAACCTTTACTATTATCAAAGAATATAAGGGAAGGATTCCTCTTTATCATATGGATGTGTACCGGATGGAAGATGACACGGAGGACTTAGGACTTGAAGAATATTTTTACGGAGAAGGTGTCTCTGTTATTGAATGGCCATGCATGATTCTCTCACAATTACCTGAGGATCGTATGGTCATCACCCTTTTACATATTGGTGAGACTAGTCGGAAGATCACGATTCAATCAACGGGTACACGGTCTTCTGAGTTAACAAAGGAGTTATCATTATGAGTAATACATTAGCAATTGATACTTCTTCGTTTGTAATGGGATTAGCAGTTACAGATGGAGATCTAACACTTGGAGAAGTGACAACAAATATAAAAAAGAACCATTCGCTTCGCCTTATGCCGGCGATAGACGCACTTATGAATGAAGTGGGAATGAAGGCGAAGGAATTAAACAGGATTGTAGTAGCAAATGGCCCAGGCTCATATACGGGTGTACGCATTGGTGTCACAACCGCTAAAGCACTTGCATGGTCCTTGAAGATTCCTGTAATAGGAGTGTCAAGTTTAGCTGTGATGGCGCAAACAGGACGATTTTTTGATGGGGTTGTCTCGCCTATTATCGATGCAAGACGTGGACAAGTCTACACAGGGCATTACGCAAAAGCAGGAATGTCTGTTGAAATGATTAAAGAAGATCGGCTAATGATGCTTGATGATTGGTTAAGCTATTTAGAGAACCTTAGCGAATCGGTTCTCTTTATTGGGCAAGACGTGGAATTGCATCGCGCATTAATCGAGGAAAAATTAGGAGAACAAGCTCATTTCGCATTCGGTTCAATGGCATTACCGCGTGCAGTGGAATTAGCTAAGCTAGGAAACGATCGAATGACGACTGAGGCTGAGGCAACGCATACGTTTGTCCCTAACTATTTACAGTTGGCAGAAGCGGAAGCGAAGTGGCGCGCGGCACAAAGTAAAAAGGACGAGGCTCATGATTGAACAAGAAAAGGGGATTATTCGTTTCATGACAGTAGATGATTTAACTGCCGTCATGGATGTGGAAAAAGACGCATTTTCAACACCATGGGACTCGGCTATTTTTAAAAGTGAGATAACCTCGAACCAATTTGCTCATTACCTTGTGTATGAAATGGATGAGGTCATTATTGGATATTGTGGTCTTTGGGTAGTGATGGATGAAGCACAAATTACGAACATTGCGATACACTCAAACTATCGAGGTCAAAAACATGGCGAGCAACTATTGCGCTATGTTATGGCGTTTGTGAAACAAATGGGGGTTACGAAGCTTTCTTTAGAAGTACGTGTTTCAAACAGTGTGGCACAAAACCTTTACCGGAAAGTGGGGTTTCAAGAAGGCGGATTAAGAAAAAAATATTACGCAGATAATTTAGAAGATGCTTTAGTAATGTGGGTGAATGTAGAATGAAAACAGATGAGTTAATATTAGCTATTGAAACAAGCTGTGATGAAACTTCAGCAGCGATTATAAAGAATGGGACTATTATTCTTAGTAATATTGTTTCCTCTCAAATTGAAAGCCACAAACGATTTGGTGGCGTAGTACCAGAAATAGCATCAAGGCATCATGTCGAGCAAATTACCTTAATTATTGAGGAAGCGATGCAACAAGCGAATGTAGAGTTTAATGACATAAGTGCCATTGCTGTGACAGAAGGACCAGGTTTGGTAGGAGCTCTTCTTATCGGTGTTAGCGCAGCGAAAGCAATTGCTTTTGCTCATGATATTCCGCTTATTGGTGTCCATCACATTGCCGGTCATATCTATGCCAACCAACTAGTTCAGCCACTATCGTTTCCGTTGTTAGCTCTTGTTGTTTCAGGTGGACATACAGAACTCGTGTATATGAGTGAAGATGGTTTGTTTGAGATTATAGGTGAAACAAGAGATGATGCAGTCGGAGAAGCCTATGACAAAGTGGCTCGAACACTGGGCCTGCCATATCCAGGAGGCCCTCATATTGATCGTCTTGCTGCAGAAGGAAGTGCAACGATTTCCTTCCCACGTGCATGGCTAGAGCCTGACTCGTATGACTTTAGTTTTAGTGGATTAAAGTCATCTGTTATTAATACATTGCATAATATTAAGCAACGTGGCGAGGAACTTGTGATTGAAGATATTGCTGCAAGTTTCCAAGCTAGTGTCATTGAAGTTTTAGTAAAAAAGACAAAACGTGCCACCGAACAATATCGGGTAAAACAACTGCTGTTAGCTGGTGGAGTTGCTGCGAATAAAGGGTTAAGACAAGCATTAGAAGACGAGTTTGCTACCAGTGATGTAGAATTGGTTATTCCCCCTCTTTCTCTTTGTACAGATAATGCTGCAATGATTGGGGCCGCCGCTAGTATAAAGTGGAGGAAAGATCAATTCTCCTCTTATGACTTAAATGGAAATCCAGGTCTTGATCTAGAAGAAAGTTAAATGTTTAAAACCACTTGTTGGAGCAAATGCTACCATTAAGTGGTTTTTTTTGAGTTGTGCACAACTATTATCCACAGGAATGTTAACACTGTGGGTAAGTTTAAAAAGACTAGATTTTATGCCGTTCTTATTGTGGTTAACTTTTAATGTGGATAAGTCGGTGGATAATGTGAATAAATGAGAAAATACTTATTGAATAGGTGTTTGGTCTGTGTATAACTTTGTGGATAGTGTGGATATGTCAGAATATTAGCCCAAAAAGGTTGAGTATAATGTGGAGAAAAATCTTGTTGATTTTATTTATTTGTTTTTTAGTTGTACCAAGCGTTGAAAGCCGTACAGAACAAATAGATCAAACTAAAAAAATACTTGCTCTAGTCGTGCCAGGCTTGTCGTTTAACGAGGTGGAATGGCTCATACATAATGATGATTCATCCATTTGGAAGGAAGCCTCTTTTGGAGCGATGAATGTTCGTGCTGATGGACCTTATTCGTACTTGAATAACATGGTCACCATTGGCGCAGGAGCAAAAGCGGTGGGCGTACAAGGGTGGAATAGTTTCGAATTGAGTGAAGAAATTAACGGTTTTGAAGCAAGGGAATGGATGTATCAGCTTACTGGATCAAGACCGGAGGAAGGATTGATCCATCCTGACTTTCATCGCTTGGAAGTAAAAAACAGGGAAACGACGCATAAGGGAGAAGTGGGTTTTTTTGGCGAGACCTTACAGGAACATGATATTGCTAGAGTGGTGTACGGACATAGTGATACTTTAGAAGAAAAGGTTCGCTATGGCTCATTATTAGCGATTGATCAAAAGGGATTTGTTAATGGGCAGTTACAAGACGCTGTTCAAGAAAAAACAGGTGCTCCTTACGGGATCGAAATGAATGCTGACTTTCTTATCAACAAGTTGTCAACAAATGTGGAAACACGTGATCAGTTTATTGTGATTGAATGGGGAGATATATATCGTTTATATGACCAACATACCTATATGGAGAATCTCCACTTTGAAGCGGAACAGAAAAGACAATTAAAGCGAATGAGTGCATTTTTAACTAGAGCAAGAAAGGAAGTAGACGACATTTGGTTAATTGCACCGATGATGAACAAACAAGCTTATGATGAGAGAAAGCAGCTTGCCCCTGTATTTCACTGGGGAGAGGAAATGGGTGGCTTTCTAACGTCTACTACGACAAAGCAAGACTATTTAGTTAGTAGTCTTGATCTTATTCCTACATTTCTTGCATCTTTTAATATTCAGGAAACGGAGTTTTCTGGAAACGTGATCAAGCATTCAAATAATGGAATTGTGGATAAGGCACCGGTTGTAAAAAGAGTGAATGAAATCGTGTTAATTTATAAAAGTCGTGCTAGTGTGTTGTCGATTTATATTTCTTGTCTAGTCATCGCGTTAATTGGAGCAGCGATATATGGTTTTTTTGGTAGTAAAAAAAGACAAACATGGCGTTATGTAACAAGATTAATTTTGCTTTCTGCTTTGTGGTCGCCTTTTTGGTTTCTGGCTTTGGCTGGAGTTGTTAATAAATTGGGGGTAACAGGCTTTGTTTTAACATTAATAGTTGGTTCCTTTATATGTGGATATATTGTGGAGAGAACAGCCCGTTATCCAATTTTCTGGGTAGGAACTCTTACCTTTTTATTGATTACGATCGATGTCATGATAGGATCACCACTTATGCAGCGATCTTATTTAGGATACGATCCAATTATAGGAGCAAGGTATTACGGAATTGGGAATGAATTTGCAGGTGTTTATTTAATTTCAGCAATGATGCTGTTGCATCCAATATTAACCCATCTACATCGAGGCTTGAGGATTACTTGTATCGTTACCATGCTTTTTTTACTAACAATTGTTCTTGGAAAAAACACACTTGGCACAAATGCTGGAGCCACCTTATCAGCTGGTTTGGCCTTTGCCTTTTTATGTTATCGATCTGTCTTTCAAACATGGTCCTGGCGTTTGCTTTTGCTTTTGTTTGGAGGAGTGCTCAGCGCGTTATTCTTACTTCTATATGTACTACAATTAACGGGAGACCAAACACATATAGGTTTGGCATTTGAACGACTATTAAGCGGGGACTTTCTTTATATAAAAGACACGATTGAACGTAAACTAGCGATGAATTGGAAGATCTTTAAGCATTCGAATTGGACTCAATTGTTTGTAACAAGTTATCTACTTGGAGCGGTTATTCTCTGGCGAAAAAGGTTACAGCTTGGGGAGCAAGGAAAACAGCTTTTTTTACAAACGGGTGTCATATCGTCATTTGCCTTACTGTTATTAAATGATTCTGGAGTCGTTGCAGCTGCAACGTCGATGTTCTGTGTCGTATCGGCCCACTATTATTGGTTGTCAGTAAGCAAGGAGGAGAATGAGTTTGTCATTGGAAAAACGATTAATCCTGGCCAGACGGTTGAGGATTAGTGTTTTTGTTATCATAGCCATTGGACTCGCAATGGATTACTTTTCTTAGATGACTAGCGGAGTCGTTGGAGGGAATAATATATTGGTTTTGATTCTTCTCTTTTTCGTCGGAGCTATAGTTGCAGAAATTCTTATACCAAGAAAGCGGAATAGAAAAGTATTCCACTATTCTGTTATGTATGTAATTGCATTGATTGCGGTTTACACCTTCTAAGGAGGGCATTCGCAGATAGGGTTAACGATTGCACATCCGGTCCTGTCGATTTCCATTGTTTATACGTTTATCAAGTGGAATGTTGAAAGAAAGCAAAAAAAGATAGAAACTGACTAGGATTTCTTTTTCCGATATGGCCTATTTGCATACTGCAAGTAGGTTAGATTTTTTTTAGAAGGGAAAAGGTACTGAAAAAAACTAATAATTAGGACCATAAAGGAGAAACTTTAAATAACATACTAACAGTTAAAAGACCTGTTTGAAAGAGGGATCAGACTATGATTCAACGGTTGTTATGTGTCTCACTCATGTTATTAATAATAATTAGTTTAACGGTTTTAATAAGTCCAAATTTAAAAGCGATAACGACATCAGGAAAAAAAGAGGTGTCTATAGGAAGAAATGAACTATTTAACAAGGAACAGCACCAAGGGAAATTGCAAATTAGGTATTTTCATTTAGAGGCTAATGAAAAATCAGGTGATTCGATTTTAATTAAAAGTCCAGATGGACAGACAATGTTAATTGATGCCGGGATGGTCGACACTGGAGATCAGTTGGACAGGTATTTAGATCAGTTATCTATTAATAAGATTGATTATGCTGTTGCGACGCATCCACACCATGATCATATTGGCGGATACCATACGATCTTGCAATCAAGACAAATTGGCTTGTTGCTCATGCCTGACCTCCCGCATACAACCGAAGTATACTCCACACTATTGAACAGAATGACCGAGCGAAATATCCAGCCAACCTATGTAAAGGATGGGGATCGATTTAGGCTTGGGAAAAACGTGGAAGTTGAAATCATAAGTCCAAGCAATGGGGCATTAGAAAAAGCAAAAAAGGAAAAGAAACTCTCGACTAAGGATATTAATAACCTTTCCCTAGTTATAAAACTAACGTATAACAATCATAGCTTTCTTTTTACAAGTGACATCTATAAGAAACAAGAAAGAAAACTAGTTCACTTAAAGGAAGACCTGTTAGATGTCGATGTTTTAGATGCTCCTCATCACGGCGATAGCACGTCCTCTTTGCAAGCATTTATTAACACTGTCAAACCAAGCTATACAATGATGAGCGCTAATATTTTTCAAAGTAAAAAGGTGTATGAACGTTATTTAAAAAGTGGGAGTGAAGTTTATGCGACAAGCATGTATGGGAACATACTTATCGTTTCTGATGGAGAGCATTTGAAGATCATACCTGAAAAAATTAAGCGATAGTAATGAAGCCTCTCTACTCTTGGACAAAGGTAAAGAGGCTAGCTACTATTCTTGAAGTTGTTCCCATTCTTCCATAAGCGTATCGATTGTTTTTTTCACTTCATCGATTTCTGCTTGCAACAATTGGGCCTTTTCATGATCAGAATAAACAGCTGGATCACAAAGTTCTTCTTCTTTTCCAGCTAATGTGATTTCTAATGATTCGATTTGTGTTTCAATTTCTTCAATCCGTCGAGTACGTTGCCGTTCTACTTTTTTTGCTTCTTTATTTAGTTCATAGGTACGTTTATCGGACTGGTCTCCCTCAGCCTCACCAGATCCCTTTTCGTCAGGGGTAAGCTGTTCTCTTTGAAATATTTCATCTTTCTTTTCAATGTAATAATCATAATCACCAAGGTAGTTAGTGATCTCTCCATTTTCAAGCTCGGCCATTCTTGTTGCAATCCGGTTTAGAAAATAACGATCATGAGAAACAAATAATAGTGTTCCAGGATAATCAATTAAGGCATTTTCCAGGATTTCTTTAGCGTCAAGATCCAAGTGATTGGTCGGTTCATCAAGAATGAGTAGGTTTGCTTTTTGCATCATGAGTTTCGCTAAGGCCAGTCGTGCCTTTTCTCCACCACTTAAGGTAGATACTGGTTTTAAGACATCATCGCCACTAAATAGAAAATTGCCGAGAACGGTTCGGATTTCTTTTTCAGGCACAAGAGAATAATCATCCCATAGCTCATTAAGAACGAGCTTATTAGACTTTAAGTTCGCTTGCTCTTGATCGTAATAACCAACCGTCACATTGCTACCTAATTTAACGGTACCGCTTTTTACGGGAATCATATTCATAAGCGCCTTTAAAAGAGTGGTTTTCCCAGCTCCGTTTGGGCCGATTAAAGCAATGCTTTCACCCTTGTCAATTGCAAGCGTAAGTTTCTTGAAAATCGTATCCTCTCCGTACGCGACATGAAGATCTTGAACACGGAGGACCTCATTACCGCTTTGACGTTTAATGTCAAATGAAAAGGAGGCAGACTTTTCTGAGCCGGCAGGCCGATCAAGTAAAGTCATTCGTTCGAGCTGCTTTCGTCTGCTTTGAGCACGTTTTGTGGTTGATGCTCTTGCTAGATTTCGTTGAATGAAATCCTCAAGTTTAGCGACTTCATCCTGCTGTCTCTCAAATTGCTTTAATTCTTGATCATATCGTTTAGCTTTTTCATCAAGGTAAGAGCTATAGTTACCAGGATACTTCGTTGATTTCGTTCTGGAAATCTCAACGACCTCTGTCACAATTTTATCTAGAAAATAGCGATCATGAGAGACAATCAAGATCGCGCCTTTATAAGAAACTAAATATTGCTCAAGCCAAGTTAATGTAGCGATGTCTAGGTGGTTGGTCGGCTCATCTAACACAAGAATGTCAGGCTTTGTCAGCAGGAGTTTGGCAAGTGCTAGTCTCGTTTTCTGTCCGCCACTTAAAGTTGATATCTTCGTGTGATAATCAAAGTCCGCAAAGTTCATTCCTGATAATACGCCACGAATGTCGGCTTCATATTGGTAGCCACCCTGATCTTTAAAAGTCAGTTGAAGTTGATCATATTCTTTCAGTAATTTCTCATATTTTGTTTGATTGGCTAGTAAATCTCGATTAGACATTTGATGTTCCATTTCATGAATTTTTTGTTCCATTTTTTGAAGAGGCTTGAACACGGTTAGCATTTCTTCCCAAATCGATAAATTTGATTCGAGCCCCGTATTTTGAGCTAAATAACCAAGCTCAATCCCCTTTGGAATCATCAGCTGTCCACTATCGAAAGAAAGTTGACCGGCAATTATTTTAAGAAGCGTCGATTTGCCAGCACCATTTCTTCCTACTAGTGCAATACGTTCACCCGTTTGGATATCGAGTTTGATATTTGTTAGAATGGGATCAACACCGAATGACTTTGATATATTAATACATTGTAAGACAATCATAGGTTTCCTTCCTATCTGCTAGAATCAGTTTTCATGTAGGTTAAGTGTATCGCAGTTTGAAGCTTTCAACAACTTAATGAACACTCAGGTAAAACGATTACAATCTTTGTGAAATAGTGTAGAATATAAGTACGTTAGAGTTCCAACTAGGACAGGCGGTTAAGGGAGGCAATCGGATGAAAAGTGAACCAACTAAGATTCCGCAAGCAACAGCAAAGCGTTTACCACTTTACTATAGATTTCTGGAAAATCTCTCTGCCTCAGGAAAGCAACGAGTGTCGTCAACAGAATTAAGTGAGGCTGTGAAAGTCGATTCTGCTACGATTCGAAGAGATTTTTCTTATTTTGGAGCACTTGGAAAAAAAGGGTATGGATATAATGTGAATTACTTACTTTCTTTTTTTCGTAAAACGCTTGATCAGGATGAATTAACCAAAGTCATTCTTGTAGGTGTCGGAAATTTAGGCACAGCATTTTTACACTATAACTTCTCGAAAAACAATAATACACAAATCGTCATGGCTTTTGACGTAGATGAAAGTAAAATAGGGAGTGAAGTCGGCGGAGTACAGATTTATCACTGGAAGGATCTAAAAGAAACCATTAATCAAGAGGTAACAGTAGCAATTTTGACTGTACCTTCAGCTCAGGCACAAAAGATTGCTGACCAATTGGTAGATGCTGGAATAAAAGCGATATTAAACTTTACACCAGCCAGACTTGATGTGCCGGATACAGTTCGTGTTCACCATATTGATTTGTCAGTTGAGTTACAATCATTGGTTTATTTTCTGAAGCATTATCCAGTATAAGAGAAATTGTTTGAAAAGTTGGTTTTTACCTTGTGAACAGAATTGGATCAATAAGTTAATATGTAGAGTCATTGCCATCTTTTTAAATACACTCTATAATAACAGATAGTTGGACAAGGAGGTGCTTCCTATGGGTTTAGGAGCAGGTAGTATTGCCATTATCGCACTAGTTGCATTATTAATATTTGGACCAAAGAAACTTCCAGAGCTAGGAAAAGCAGCTGGAAACACATTGCGTGAATTCAAGCATGCAACAAAGGGCTTAGCAGATGATGATGAAGACAAAAAAAAAGAAAATGACAAAGCCTAAGTAGGAAGGGTCTATAAATGGAACAAAGAGACATGTCGGTGATGGAGCATATAGTGGAATTGAGACGAAGAATAGTCATATCGCTCATCTTTTTCACGGTGGCACTAATCGCCGGCTTTTTTTTAGCGAAACCACTTATTATGTATTTACAAAGCACGCCAACGGCACAGGACTTACCAATGAATGCGTTTAAAATGACGGATCCAATCCGAATTTTTATGACATTTGCCGTTTCGATCGGACTTATTTTTACGTTTCCAGTTATCATGTATCAATTATGGGCTTTTATTAGACCGGGTTTGCATGAGAAAGAGCAGAAAGCAACACTCGCTTATATTCCGTTTGCCTTTATTTTATTTATAACAGGTCTTGCCTTTTCCTATTTCATACTATTTCCTTACATTATTCAATTTATGGGAAATTTAGCAGGTAGCTTAGGAATTACCGAACAATATGGGGTAAATGAATACTTCTCTTTTTTATTTCAGATTACACTCCCATTTGGCATCCTTTTTCAGTTGCCAGTTGTCGTGATGTTTCTAACACGATTAGGGATTATCACACCAAGCTTCTTATCTCAGATTCGAAAAATTGCTTACTTTGTGTTATTAGTTCTAGCGGGTTTCATCACACCACCAGAAGTCATCTCTCATTTGATGGTGACAGTGCCTATGTTACTCTTGTACGAATTTAGTATTTGGGTATCGTATCTCACTTATCGTAAAGTACAAAAAGCAGAAAAAGAACGTGAGGCAGGCGTTGATAAGTAAGAATTAACAGGTAGAGATACAAACTTTAAACGGTTTGTATCTCTTTTTTTGGTTTCTTCTATCCTTGAAATGATTGTTATCGGCTCTTTAAAGACAATTAAGGAATACTCGCGTCAACGAGGGGCGAAGGTAGAAGTGGTCATTATGGATATGAGTCCAGTTTTTAAATCAGCTGTACAAAAAGCCTTAGGGAGCCCAGTGGTTGTAGCTGATTCGCTTTCACTTTTGTCGGTACATTTACTGGGTGTTAGATCGCGTATTTGAACAATCTATGTTTGAACGAAAGAAATGTAAACGGATGAGATGTGTCTTTCACAAAAATAGTAAGAAATTGACCGAAGAGGGTCGTTAGTACTTAGAACGATACTTGGCTATGTCAGGGGAATTGAAGAGAGCATATGAACTAAAAGACGACTACAATAAATGATTTTCACTCGCTAAAGAACAAGGGAAAACGCAATGGAATGTGTAAAAGAGGAACTTTGCCGATTCTATCAACGAGTTGAAGAAGAAGAAATAACAGAGTGTCTCCAATCAAAAAAGACGTTTCAAAATTGGCAAAAGAGACTTTGAATAGTTTACCTTTAATTAGCTTTACTTTGATTAAAAAAGAAATCAGCAATTTTTTTATTTCCGATGAGCTAAGGTGGAGGAAAGTTAAGCTTAGTGCTCCACCACAAAGGGCTTAAAGTAAACGCCGAGATGGAAAGTATTGAACTATTTACGGCTAAAATTTTTTTACCTTCAGCATAGTCAAAAGGCTTTCGCAAAAGCTCAACGTTATAAGCTTAGCGACAGACTTTTATTATTCGAGCTTGTTCAAAAAGGGAAGATCGCCCTTTTTGAACAGCTCTATTAGTCCTTTTTCTTTTTCTTTTGATTTTGTAATTGCTTAATGACACGACGTAATCGATAAAAGCGATAAGCAATCATAAAGTCGATGGCTGCAAAAGAGATAATTAAATAGCTCCAAAAATTCCATCCGGAGGTGCTCACGTTTTGAATCGCAAAAAAGATGAGTAACACCCCTATGGAAAAATAAAGGAGAGCCATTGTAATGGGAGATGCTCTCATAATAATCCTCCAAATATGATGATTGATTGTTGTATCTGCTCAAGTTGCTCCAATAAATCCTCGAGTTTATCAGCAAGTAGAACATTTACAATTGCGACAAAAAGATTTAATGCAACATGGGCTATAATTGGTACAAGAATCCTTCCTGTTTTCACGTATAAGAATGCAAAGACGAATCCCATTGCTGTATAAACAAGTAAGTGTGTAAAGTCCATATGAACCGCAGCGAATACTAAGGAACTAGCGAATCCTGCAATCCAGAAACCGAATCTTTTATAGAGTGCTCCGAAAATGACTAAGCGAAACACAATTTCTTCAAGGATCGGGCCTATAACGGAAATAACAAGGATAAAGGCCGGAAAAGCTTTAGCGAATTCTACAATCGTTTCTGTGTTTTCAGAACCTGGTTCGATACCAAGTACAAACATTTCGATCAATGCAGCTACATATTGAGCAGCAAATACAAGAAACACCCCTATAATTGCCCAGCGAACCGCTTCACCTCTTGTTGAACGCCCTGCACGAGCATGTCTGTTTCTTATATCTGGTCTCAGGAGAAAAACAATGATGATTAATGCAATCGTAAAACTGAACATGCTCCAAATTCCAGGGATTCGTTCCAATTCTACACCAAGTGATACTAGAAGAGGCATTCCGGCAATAGCAGACAGTTGCATAAGTGCATATGTAATTAGAATCCACCAATAATGTTTATTCAATGTACAAAGCTCCTTTATTAAAGGTAATGTAAAATTTTCATCAACATATTTTAACATAAGTATTCTAGAAAAGCTGAAGGAAAGCCTTGAATCGGTCTCGAAATAATGAATAGAGTTAATCTTTTTGGGTATGATAAAGAAGGTTTGAACTTGTCTTACTACGTTATGTAACAAATACAGACTTTATGAAATAGTTAAGGCGGAGTTAAGCTTCATATATTGGCGTAACAATTTAATTTCAAGTACCTGTAAAATGTAAACGTTTTTCAGATATAAATTTTTTTTTTACAAAACACTTGCAAATCTATCCAGTTATTATTATTATAAGAAATGTATTAGCACTCGTTAGAGTCGAGTGCTAATAATAAAATGTGTAAAACTTGAAGGAGGGTGTTTTCTTTGTTAAAGCCGTTAGGTGATCGTGTTGTTATTGAATTAGTTGAATCAGAGGAAAAAACTGCAAGCGGGATTGTATTACCAGATTCTGCAAAGGAAAAGCCTCAAGAAGGTAAAGTGGTTGCTGTTGGTTCTGGTCGTGTGACAGAAAATGGCGAGCGCATTGCCCCTGAAGTTAGTGAAGGAAATACAATTATCTTCTCAAAGTATGCAGGTACTGAAGTGAAGTTTGAAGGAAAAGAATATTTAATCTTACGCGAAAGCGATATTCTTGCTGTTATTGCTTAACCAATCTGAGTTTTAGACTCTACATATATTAAAAAAATACTAGGAGGTAATACCATGGCTAAAGATATTAAGTTTAGTGAAGACGCTCGTCGTTCTATGCTTCGTGGTGTAGATGCACTTGCGAACGCTGTGAAAGTTACGCTTGGACCAAAAGGACGTAACGTGGTTCTTGAAAAGAAATTCGGTTCACCATTAATTACAAATGACGGTGTAACGATTGCAAAAGAAATTGAACTTGAAGATGCATTTGAAAACATGGGTGCAAAGCTTGTTGCTGAAGTAGCTAGTAAAACAAATGACATCGCAGGTGACGGTACTACTACTGCAACGGTTCTTGCTCAAGCAATGATTCGTGAAGGTCTTAAGAACGTTACTTCTGGTGCTAACCCAATGGTTATCCGTAAAGGGATCGAAAAAGCAACAGCTGCTGCTGTTGCAGAATTAAGAAACATCTCGAAGCCAATTGAAGGAAAAGCTTCAATTGCACAAGTGGCGGCTATTTCTGCTTCTGACAATGAAGTTGGGGAAATCATTGCTGAGGCAATGGATCGTGTTGGTAATGACGGTGTTATCACAATTGAAGAATCTAAAGGTTTCTCAACAGAGCTTGAAGTTGTAGAAGGTATGCAATTCGACCGTGGGTATTCATCTCCTTATATGGTAACTGACTCAGATAAGATGGAAGCAGTTCTTGAAAACCCTTATATTCTTATCACAGACAAGAAGATTTCTAACATCCAAGAAGTTCTTCCTGTTCTTGAGCAAGTGGTTCAACAAGGTCGTCCAATCCTAATCATCGCTGAAGATGTTGAAGGTGAAGCTCTTGCAACACTTGTTGTAAACAAGTTACGTGGTACATTCAATGCTGTAGCTGTTAAAGCTCCAGGATTTGGTGACCGTCGTAAAGCAATGCTTGAAGATATTGCTACACTTACAGGTGGAGAAGTAATTACAGAAGATTTAGGTCTTGACCTTAAGTCTGCTAATATCTCTCAACTTGGTCGTGCTAGTAAAGTCGTTGTGACAAAAGAAAACACAACAATTGTTGAAGGTTCTGGTGACACGGCTCAAATTTCAGCTCGTGTTAACCAAATTAAAGCTCAACTTGAAGATACAACTTCTGAGTTTGACAAGGAAAAGCTTCAAGAGCGCCTTGCTAAACTAGCTGGTGGTGTTGCGGTTCTTAAAGTTGGTGCGGCTACTGAAACAGAATTAAAAGAGCGTAAACTTCGCATTGAAGATGCCCTAAACTCTACTCGTGCTGCAGTTGAAGAAGGTATCGTAGCTGGTGGTGGTACGGCACTTGTAAACGTACTCAAAGCGGTTCAAGCAGTTCAAGCCGACGGCGACGAAGCAACAGGTGTGAACATTGTCTTGCGTGCTCTTGAAGAGCCAGTTCGTCAAATTGCACACAACGCTGGTCTTGAAGGTTCTGTTATCGTTGAGCGTCTTAAAGGCGAAGCGATTGGCATTGGTTTCAACGCTGCAACTGGCGAGTGGGTAAATATGGTTGAAGCGGGTATCGTTGACCCAACTAAAGTTACACGTTCTGCACTTCAACACGCAGCAAGTGTATCGGCTATGTTCCTAACTACTGAAGCTGTTATCGCTGACAAGCCAGAAGAAAACGCTGGCGGCGGCATGCCTGACATGGGCGGCATGGGCGGAATGGGTGGAATGGGCGGCATGATGTAATCTGCCCCTCAAACCCTTGATATATAAGGATTTGTTAGTAAGGTGAGAGTGGTTTGCTAACATTTTGCTAACATTGAGGATATTAACGGAGGCTTCTCATGAGTTCACTGAACTTTTGAGAGGCTTCTTTTTTCATTTCTTGGGTTACGTGTAGATATACATCTTTTGTTATTTGATCATCGGAATGGCCAAGTCGGTCCATAATTTGTTCAAGCCTTACACCGGCTTCTGCAAGAAGCGATGTGTGTGTATGCCTTAAACTATGAGGTGTTAATTCTCGGTTTAAATTAGCAATGGCAAGTAACCTAGCCATTCGGTTTTGAACGGTCTTGACGACAATAGGATAACCATGCTGTCGTTCCATTTTGGCAAAGATAAAGTCCTTGTTATAGTAATTGTCACCTAATTGCTCGATGACTTTATTTTGAACCTTTTTGTGTTCTTTCAAAGCGTTGATGACATCTTCATCCACAACAATTTTCCGCCTAGACTTTCTGGTTTTCGGTGGGACTAATTGATACTCGACGGTATTATTATTGGAATTGTAATACGTTTTGGTAATACTAATCGTGTTGTTTTTGAAGTCTACATCCTTCCACTTGAGAGCGACTAACTCTCCAACCCTGATTCCAGTATAGGCAAGTATCAAAAACACCAAGTAATCATGTTCAAGTCCATTATTTTTTGCTGTTTCTAACGAGTTCTTCTTTTTCAAGATACTTTGGAACTTCCTCTTCTTCCAACTGTTCAACTGTTTTCTTATCTTTTTTCACATAAGCAAACTCAGTAGGGTCCTTTTTAATTAACTCCAGTTCTAGTGCCTTTCGAAAAATCATCCTCCCTGTTCTATGGATTCCCTCTCTAGTGCTATTAGAATACCCCTGCTCTTTTAAATCGTTTAGAGCATCTTGATACATTTTTCTTGTGATGTCTTTTAATTTTAATTGAGCAAAGTAGGGTAACAATTTTCCGATTTCATGGAGGCGAACTCGAATTGTTCCGGGTTTTACATCTTTTGATTCACTGTAGATGGGAAGCCACTCAATGGCAAATTCACTGAAGGTTTTATCTGTCTCCTCTAAATATGTTCCTTGGTTTACTTCATGAATTAGAGTGGCAGCAGCTTCTTGCTTAGTAGTAAAGCCGCTTTTTACCTTTTGCTTCCTTTTTCCGGTGATTGGATCTATCCAATATCGACTGTGAAAGTCCACTTTGAACCATAAGTGCATTTTTTCCTTTTGCACTTACATCCTCTTCTGTAAAAATGTCCTTTCATTTGTATCCTCTCTTTCATAAAATTATTTTGTTGCTGAAAGTACATTATTGCCAAAATTAGAATAAAAATTCATTTTATTAATCAAGATGATCAGAGCATATGGTTAATGAACTTTACTGCGCAACAAATTATTTCTTTTGTGAAAGAATCTACTTAAAAGTAAAGAAATATAGGTGATTAGTTTCAACAAACGGGCCAGATTGTGAAGCAACTTATATTACGTAGTAGACTGATACTGCGCAATAGATAACTTCTATTTCAAATGACTTAGAAAGAATGTATTTAAAGTAACGAGGTTAATTAATAAGAATCCTTCACACCCTCCACCACTTCATCATATTAAATTATGTTAAATAATTATGAGGGCTGGTGGTATGATGAGTGTTTTGGGGGCTGTTGTTTCTGGAACGATAGCATTTGCGTCAACCAACTTGGATGACATTTTTGTTTTAATTACACTATTTTCTCAACGTAATTCTAAATTTAAAAATCATCATATTGTTGCTGGTCAGTATTTGGGCATAGGTATTCTTACTATGTTTAGTATCATAGCTGCTTACGGTATTTTACTTCTTCCAAAGGTATGGATTGGGTTACTTGGTCTAATACCTATGTATTTCGGAATTAAGATGCTTGTTGAACAATGGAGGAATACAAATTCTACTTCAGGGTAATCTGAGGGACAGGATATACAATTTAATGAACATGATAATAACAAAACCAAGAGGTTTTCATTTCTTTATGGTTTTATTAGTCCATATACAGTGAAAGTAGCAAGTATTACAGTTGCAAATGGGGGAGATAACATTGGAATTTATGTTCCTTTCTTTGCAACGAGCAGTTTAACTCAAATATTAATTATTATCATTGTATTTGTTGTTCTCATCGGAGTTTGGTGTTTTGCTGGATACAAATTAGCTGAAAATTCTTTGGTCAGTAGTGTACTCGAAAGATACGGTCATATTGTTATTCCATTTGTATTTATTGGTTTAGGACTACACATTATTTATTCTAGTGATACATTAAGTTATTTCATTAAAAATTTATTCCTTTAAACAAAAGCATATTGAATAAGTTACACTGTAATTCTTGTTGAACAAAAGTAACCCTTACGTTGTAGAAGAATAGCTAACAAAACGGAGTAATTTGCTGGACAGTCATCCATGTACCGCAAAACAGCTATACACCACATAGAATGAAAATCGTTATTTTCATGTAGTACAACGATACTGTTAACAGATAAGCATCTAAAGGACGATTGCATTTAAAATGATCGTCTTTTCGTATTTGACTCTTACTGCGCAGCAACGAATTTTAAATTTTGTTTAGTGTTATCTTTTAAGATGCTTGGAAGATAATTGCCTTTGGATGAGCACCTATATGTCCTGAATTAACATTATCAACTTAGTGGACGAAGTGCAGGTTCAAGTTCCTAAAGTTATTTACTGAGCATTTAACGCAAATAAGAAAACGATTACTTTAAATGTAATTCTCTCTTTGATGCTATTACCAGTATCGTCTACTTACGAAGCAAATAATCACTGCTCTCGTTAGTGTAGCAAGCATAACCTCACAAAATTGTATAAATATTAGCATATATCCATTTTTTATTGAGTATTAATTCACAATTATTAGTAAGGATACTGCAAAAGGTGAGATATCCTAAATTCACCTGATGAAAATAGTAAGGATGCAAAAAAATCAACTCGTTCTTGAAGGGAATATCAGTAACAAAAATGTTGTAAATTTGTAAAAAATTTTATAAAGTTAACTTTTTATAGGAGGCCTTTGGTAAACTTAAAAAGCTTTATGGAACTATTTATAAATACATAGAGAATAATGGGGGAGAGAAAATTGAAGAAATTTAAGAGACTTGGTATGGTTGGTTTGTTGTCTGTTGCGGTACTTGCAGCATGTTCTACAGATACAACAAAAGAGGCACAGCCTGCCGAATCTGCAGCAACAGAGGAATCTCTAGAAACAGAAGAGGTATCCGCAAAAGATGTAAAGTGGACATACGAAGGGGAAACAGGTACGGAAAACTGGCATACGCTTCATCCGGAATTTGCACCATGTGCAGATGGAAAAGAGCAATCTCCAGTTGATATCGACCTTGCTAAAGTTAAGCTGGATCAGACGTTAGAAGAACTTCAAATCAACTATAGCCCGACACAGTTTACACTGCAAAACAATGGGCATACATTTCAGTTAAATGACCCAACAGGAAGCAATACAATTGTCGTAGAAGGGGAAGAATACAAGCTATTACAAATGCATTTCCACATTCCGAGTGAAAACACAATAAATGGAGAGCATTTTGCAATGGAAGGACATCTTGTTCATATCAATGAAGCTGGAAGCCTTGCTGTTGTTGGTTTTATGATTGAAGCAGGAGTAGAAAATGAGATCTTAAAAGAAGCATGGGCTAATATGCCTACTGAAAAGACACCAGAAGATGTAGAGCTTACAAATCCAATAGATTTACAGAATCTATTACCTGCAAATATGAAGTCATTTAGATTTAGCGGTTCGTTAACGACACCTCCTTGTTCTGAAGGAGTGAGCTGGATTGTACTAGAAAATCCAATTCAATATTCGCAAGAACAAATTGATGCATTTGCAGAAATCTTCCCGCCTCACAACAGCCGTGAAACACAGCCGTTGCATGAAAGAGAAATTCACACACATGATTAAGCAATAAATAACAAAGCACTGTCAGACGTAAAATATTAAACTGACAGTGCTTTTGTTATATAAATAAGATGCAATGAAAGAATTCATTTTTACTGCGCAGCATTCCTGTAGTGCGTTAATTTCGACTTTGAAAAAAATAGAGCCCCTCAGTAAGATAAGAGTATAGACACCAATCTAAAACTCAAAATCTAAGGAGGAGCTCTACTATGAAGTTTAAAATGCAAGACAAACAAAATCAACTAATTGAAAGAATTTCTGATAAACATCTTGTTGTTGGTGTGGATATAGCACAGCATGTTCATGTTGCACGAGTTGTAAATTTCCGTGGTATTGTCGTCGGTGATCCTCTCACTTTTGAAAATAACGAGAAAGGTTTCGCTAGATTAATGGAATGGATTTGTCATTTAAAACTTTCAAAAGGATTAAATACTGAAATAGTTGGGATGGAACCTACCGGACATTACTGGTTGAACCTATCTAAATGGTTATATGATCAAGATATTGATGTAGTAACCGTTAATCCTCACCATGTGAAAAGAAATAAAGAAAATCGTGATAATACCCAATCTAAAAGCGATAAAAAAGATGCCCTTGTGATTGCAGATATGATCAAGAATGGGTATTACTCCTTTATCCGGCCCACTTCTGAAGCTTTTGAAAAGCTTCGAGTGCTAATGGCTAACCGAGATGTAATCGTTAAACGCCTCACCAGTTCTATTAACCAAATAAATCGTTGGGTAGATATTGTCTTCCCTGAACTTCGAGAAGTATTTAAAGATGTAAAAGGAAAAGGGGCAATCGCAACACTTCGGTTATTTCCTACACCTTCAGAACTATGTTCCATGAAAGCACAGGATATAGTGAAAGGTTGGAAAACAGTGATGAAACGTCACGCAGGACTTAAAAAAGCACAATCGCTAATTGACTTAGCAAAAAATTCTGTTGGCAGTAAACAAGCACACGAAGCCTATAAGCTTCATTTAGAACATTTACTTGAAGAATTCGATTTAGCAAAAGTCCAACTCGAAAGAGTAGAAAAAGAAGTCACTTCCGTACTTGATCAAATTACTTTCGCTAAAAAAATAATTGCCATTGAAGGAATTAGTGAAATTTCATTGGCGGGTATTTTAGGAGAAGCTGGTGATTTAAGTGGCTTCGCGCATGGTAATTCTCTATTACAACATGTGGGACTACATCTGGCAGAAGCAAGCTCGGGTAAATGGAAAGGACAAATTGTCGTTTCAAAACGTGGGAGATCTCGACTAAGGCGATTTTTATTTTTAACGACATTAAGCCTTGTGAGCAATAACTCTGATTTCAAGCAGATTCATTTTAATAATGTTAAAGTCAAAAAGATGAAAAAAATGAAATCTATCATGAAACTCGTGGGGAAATTAGCAAGAATATTGGTGGCAATATCTAAAAATCATGAATCATATTGTTCTCAGAAAGTACAACCATTAGCATCTATAGCAGCTTAATTCTAATCGTAAACTAAGTATGGCTTTAAAGTAATTAAAAGTAGTTTAATAATTCTTGAATGTTGGCTTATTCGTAGGATTACAGAGAAAGCGCGGAGTACTGGATACCGTTGTACCTAAGGGCACTGACCCGTTTGCGCAGCAAAACCGGCCTCCACCCCTTGGATAGGCATGACGAAGGAATGAAAGGGCAAATGACCCGTTGAGACATGGGAGGGATAGCCTCCAGGGGCGGCGTGGAGAATGCGTGCAGTATATTATGGAAATAAATGGAGCTACTATTGACTCCTCTATTCCCGCATGCCTTCATGTAGCCTTTATTATCAAAACTCATTCCATTCATCCGGCATTGTTCTTAGAAGTGGTCTGAAATCCTGCGAATAAGCGAGCATTTGTGAGTAAATAGAATCTAACTGAGGGAGTACAACGATACTGGTCAAACAATATCCTTTTAAGAGACGATTGCATTCTAAAGTGATCGTCTTTTCGTATTTGACCCATACTGTGCAGCAAAGATCTTCATTTTTAGAGTGCTTTGTGAAGGTATGCACTTAAATGGTGCAGAATTGTTGAAGAAGGATTATGGTAAAGTGTTTGTAAAACTATTCAATAAGTGGATTTGTTGATGATGGGCATCGTTTATCTTTGTTTTATATAATTAGTGAATTTATTCTTTTTATAGTTCAGTAAATGCCAATAGAAAAATAATTGAATATAGTCCGTATTTCCTATAATATGATTATTTTAATGGTGAATAACCCAATCTTATAGTGAAATATTAGTAAATTTATCAAAAATGATATAATTTTGTATAATAATGTCAGAATATTTGGTATGCTCTGTATATACCTTCTTCATATATCATCAATGGGTTAACATCAAATTACACTTATGTACGAAAAGGCAAAGCCATCGAAAGTTGGTGACGCAAAGCTATAGGGACTAAGTTCATTTTGTGAATATGTCAGCCAGTTTTCGAATATTACTCCTTAAGAATAATGGAAGGAGAGATGTAGTTTGTTTTTTTGTACACAAGATTCTTTAAGAAGTATCAATAGAGATATCTATGTTATTAGAGGTTTAATGTACAATGTCAAGGAACGTCTAGGTAGTTTTGATGACCCACTCGTTATTGAAATTAGTCAATTCTTAGATTTAAAGTTGAATCGAAGAGAAGAACTAATGAATTACGGCAGATGATAGAATGGAGGTAAATCGAAATGACAAAGAAAAAAAAGTTAAATAAGAGAGTTTTAAATATAATAAAATCACATATGGAAAAGGAAGATAACGAACAATTGAAATGGCAAAAATCAGTTATTAAAGAAGAATATACAGGGAAAGATTAGATGGCTTATTTAGTGTAATATGTTGAAGAAGGTTAAAGCAGTTCACTCAAGAGTGGACTGCTTTTTTAGGGTGTGCCCGGCATGTCTAACAGCTAGGTGGTGAAAGTCCACTACAGGCTTGGCAGTGGGAACTGTTAGCGAATGGCAAGGGTGTCTAGGGTGACCTAGAATCTGAAGGAAGCCGGACGCAAAATCT
>NZ_JAJAFR010000026.1 GCF_020734105.1 Alkalihalobacillus deserti | reverse complement strand
GGGGTGAAGTCGTAACAAGGTAGCCGTATCGGAAGGTGCGGCTGGATCACCTCCTTTCTATGGAGTATTTAACTCTAGTCGACGAACAACCTCGGTTGTTTGCGCTTTGGTCTTTTGTTCAGTTTTGGAAGAATTCATTTCTTTCACTTAATAGTAACTAACTTCTTTTAATAGAAGGTAGAGACTCGGTTCTTTGAAACAGGCATTATCTAGTTTTGAGAGAACCCGCTTAAATGTGAACTAAGATACCTTATAAGGAATCCGAGGTTCAATATATAGTCTGGTGGCGATAGCAAAGAGGTCACACCCGTTCCCATGCCGAACACGGTCGTTAAGCTCTTTTGCGCCGATGGTAGTTGGGGGCTTCCCCCTGTGAGAGTAGGACGTTGCCAGGCAAGATTAAAGCATTCCGTTGAGGGGTGCTTTTTTTGTGTTCCGAGTATGCCAATATCTTCTAGAATTCAAGACCCGAACTGTGAAGGTATTCAAAACAGTTAGCTTAACCAGCTTCTAATCCTTTAAACAATCGAATTGTATCAAATCTAATGGTGTTTTTATTTTTAGTACCCTGTATTCAACGATTGGGCCGATTTTCGATCTGTGTTTCCGAGTGAGCTTTTCTCTTTAATATTAGGTGATAAGATTAAAATGCGGTGTGGAATAATACCCTGGGTTTAGCAATCATGCGATTTCATCTTTCTTTATCTCTTCGTTCGTAGTCTTTCCAATGGATAACTTGTCTCCGTTTACTCAGATTAACTTATTAATGTTCATTGTACGTTTAAAAATAGAGATGATAGGACTTTGCGAAAATACTTGTACATTATAAGACCTTTTATAACGTCTTTTATGCTAATTCACTGTAATTACTTTACGGAGTTTTGATATAGTTTGTAATGCCAAAAGCAGATCAACTTAAGGTGAGGCTGGCTATTATTTGTAAATTTCTAGATTTTGGCACAAAAATTGCAAGATGAGTGATGAATACTAAAAAAGGAGGAAAAGCTAATGTGCTATGAAAATATCATCGCTTATAAAGATGGGGGAATTGGTGTTATTAAATTTAATCGACCTGAAGTAAGAAATGCATTGGATTCAAAGACACTTGAAGAAATAGAGCAAGCAATGGAAGTATGGGGAAAACCACGAAGGAGTTAAAGTCATTGTTTTTACAGGTGAGGGAGAAAAGTCTTTTGCTGCTGGAGCTGATATTAATCAACTAAAAGAAAAACGAGCGAAAGATGCTTTGTTACCAGGTTTATCAGGAGTATGCCAGAAAATTGAAGGTAGTAGCGAAGTAACGATTGCAGCAGCAATTAATGGTTATGCACTAGGTGGTGGATGTGAGTTAGCTCTTTTTCTTGTTTTTTTAAAATGGTGAGTTTTTCTTACAAATTAATTAGAATTAAAGTTGGTTTAGTTATAATGAAGTAAATCATTTGAAAGGAGTGTGTGATGATGTTTGTTTTCTATAAGATACAGAATTAAGTGCTTTAAAAAACGGAAGGTGTTCATTCACATTAGAGTCCTAATGGAATCTGTTTTCAAAGGTGGGGAGTTATTACTAAATTATTAGTAAAAACTAAAAATTAAGGAGGAATTAAATGGCTTCTATTTATTCTGCTATAAAATGCCCTTATTGCGGTCGTTCTGCAATTGAGGATTTTAATTACACCAGCGATGAAAAATATATTAGCTGCATTCGTTGCGGGTATAATTATACTAAAATTCTAAAAGAGGGGAGTAATGATCTTAACGAATTTGAGGAAGATAGTCGGGAGGGACATGGTGTATTTTCCTTAATGAAAAAGGATGGAAAGCGGGAGATGAGGTTGTTTAATCATCGTTTATCAAATGATGCTCTTGAAACGTATAAGAGAATGTTTCTAGGAAATAGTGTTGATCAGGAAAAAAGCTATCTTATTATGTACGAAGATGAGATCTTCTCTATTGTATTAGGGTCTCCATCAGAAAACTTCTATTTGTCCTTTGAAGAATATAAAGAAAAAATGTTTAAAAAGTATGGCAATAATAATGATTTCGAATTTATTGTTCCTATTGAAGAATAGATAGTGAAAAAATAATACTCAAGTGTTTGGATGATGGAAAAAGGATATTTTGAAGTGAAGGTATTCAACTTCATTTAGCATGGATTAATTTATTCACATAACTGCGTTAGTAATTTATTAGGGTTGATTAAAGGTTTAGTCAGGCTAAAGTGTAGAGGTTCTGTTATGTTATAATAACTACAATTAGAGTACTTACTTAAAAGGCGGCGCGAGTCTCTAGAACATAAATAATTTTTTTAGAGAGGATGTCTTATATGGAAAGATCTGAATTAATCCTTAAGGAATTACAATTGTTGAACCGACGAGTAAATGAATTTGATTCAAACATGGTTACGAAGCATGATCTCGGGAGTGTAGCTACTAAGAAAGATCTTGAAAACATGGTTATGAAGCATGATCTCGAGAGTGTAGCTACTAAGAAAGATCTTGAAAACATGATTACGAAACGTGATCTCGAGAATTTTGCTACTAAGAAAGATCTTGAAAACGTAGTTACTAAGCAAGACTTTGAGCAATTGAGTAAAAAGCTTGATGCTATCGCTTTACAAGTTGCCCATAATACTGAACAAGAAGTTATCTTGAAAGATGTATCTCAAAAAGTTAGAGACCACGAAACGGACATTCGATTGATTAAACGTATGATGACGAACAAATAACTTCGCAGAAATGACCTCACGAAGCTCCAAAGTATCAGTATCTTCCAAGAAGTCTATCTTTATTTATGAAAGGCTATGACCATTTTTTTGAGTTACTTTGAATTCCAATATGTCACCTATAACATATCCTCGTATACCTCCTTATCCAGTAGAACCCAATTGCAATAAAAGAAAATCGCAATTCTAATATATGAGCGATTTAGGAAAATTTCCGTTTCGACAGTAAAAAGAGTTATCCATCTCCTACTGATTATTTGTAAATACATGAACTCTCCGAAATACTACATACTGAAAGTGACTCCTTCCGTCCTTTTAGTTGCTGTGATATGATAATTAAATCGATAAAGATTGGGAGGGAGTCGATAAGTTCGTTTTGGGTGTGGCTGTTATTATTAGTCGTTTCGTGGGGGTTGTCTTTTGGACATATTTCAGCAGCGCGGTGGCTTCCCCCTGTGAGTGGTGGAAAAATGGAAAGCATTCCGTTCAGGGGTGCTTTTTTTGATGTCTTTTTAACAGGCGAACCATGTATAATGGAATTTATGTCTTTGCCATAAAATAGTAAGCTTAATAACTGATAAATTTAATAATAGAAAGGTGTCTTTCATTCATGCTTCAAAATCCAACAGGAAAAGAGCGTCTTGGCTTAGCATTTTTACTCGGAATGTTAGCTGTATTAGGGCCTCTTAATATTGATATGTATTTACCGAGTTTTCCGGAAATTGCGGATGATTTAGGGGCTCGTGCCTCTTTGGTGCAGCTTAGTTTAACGGCTTGTTTGCTTGGTCTGGCTGCTGGTCAAGTGGTGGTGGGGCCGATTAGTGATGCGCAGGGGAGGAAAAAGCCGTTATTAATTTCGATTTTCTTATTTGCGCTGTCTTCGATTCTTTGTGCGTTTGCGCCTACTATTGTCGTGTTGGTCGTAGCACGGTTTTTACAAGGGTTTACGGCTGCGGCTGGGGTTGTGATTGCGCGGGCGGTTGTTCGTGATGTGTTTAGTGGCCGTGAACTGACGAAGTTTTTTGCGCTTTTAATGGTGATTAATGCGGTTGCGCCAATGGCGGCTCCGATGGCTGGGGGAGCAATTTTGCTTTTACCTTTTGCGAGCTGGAATTCTATTTTTTATTTTTTAAGTTTAATTGGTTTGTTTATTGTCTTGATGGTGGCGCTGAAGTTAAAGGAGACGTTACCTCCGGAGAAGCGGATTCCCAGTTCGGTTGGTAGTTCAGTGCGGACGATGGGGAGCTTGTTTAAGGATCGGAGCTTTATTGGCTATGCGCTAACCGTTGGCTTCATTCATGGGGGGAGTTTTGCTTATGTGGCGGGAACGCCGTTTGTGTACCAGGGGATTTATGGGGTGTCGCCTCAAGTGTTCAGTGTGTTGTTTGGAATTAATGGCTTAGCGATTATTTTAGGGAGCTTTATTATCGGACGTTTTGGCGGGACTGTTCACGAGAGGGACTTGCTGCGTGTGGCTGTTAAGATTGCGGTGAGTGCAACGATCTTCTTGCTTGTGATGACGATCATCGAAGGGCCGCTTGCGCTCTTAGTCATTCCGATCTTTGTTTACATGACTTCAATGGGGATGGTGACGACTAGTACATTTGCCTTGGCGATGGAACATCAAGCTCATCGTGCGGGAACTGCGAGTGCGTTGCTTGGGACGTTCTCGTTATTACTTGGATCGCTTGTTTCTCCGCTTGTCGGGATTAATGAAACAACTGCTGTGCCGATGGGGGCGATTTTGTTTACAACGTCTTTTATTGGGGCGGTTGCATTCTTTAAGCTGACGAAAGAGAAGGGAGTAGATGAAGAGGTGTGGTTAGAGAAGGAAGGGTGAACTCTTCCTTTTTTCATTTGCGTGTGGTTTTAAGGCTTGAAGAGTTGCGATCAAGGTAATGGAAATGTGTTTTGCTAAAAGGATGATGGACATGAATATCAATCAGCTTCTAGATTTTGTGGTGGTTGGGAGTTGGGGTCACCAGAATTCGATTGAGTGATAATGATTCGGTTATTACGTTTATATCCGAGAGCTTTGAATCGGGAGCGCAGTAAACATTCATGAGTATTTGGGAAAAGAGAAGCAGAGAATCCGGCCAGCGGTTCTCTGCTTCTCTTTTCATGTAAATCCTACATTCTTACATCAAATGAACTTTGACTCTCCATTTCTTCCTTTTGCCATGATTGGAGGTATTTTTTGCGGTAGCCTTCAACTTAAGAAGCAAAAAGGGAAACTAATCGACAGTGTTGAGAAAGGAATCAGTGAAGTAAAGGGACAGATCGAGGAGAGGGTTTTTCCATCTATAATTGACTAATTCAAAGAACAGAGCGAACAAAACATGGAAATAGGGCGAAAAGTCCTTTATGAGCAGTTGGCTGCTCGTATACTAACAGCAGCTGAGAGAGCTTCAAGACCGCAACAAGACATACTATGAATCTCTAGATGAATTACTTGTTTATGAACAAGCTCTTATAGTATCAAGGGATGAGCTGCTTACGAACAAGCGTATCATCCCTTATTACATATTTTTGTTTTCTGGTTAACTTATTTTTAACGAGTTTCTCTTATTTTTGCTTTTCTTTTTGTTGGCACGTGCTGGTGTATAACCGTTGGCATAAACCGTTCCTTGACCAATTTCTAGTTTTTCAATGAGTTCTTCATGACTTGTAACATTATTGTGTTTGCAAGCTTGAAGATATACTTGCGCTGCCACTTGTGCGTCCTCGAGTGCATGGTGGTGTTTAAATTCAATCTGTAAATGCTCTGCGACCACATTCAGTGAATAACTATGTAGACCATGCCATGTTTTTTTAGAAACATTAACGGTACAGTTATAAGAAAACGAAGGATATTCGAGCCTACACTCATCAAGTGAGTACCTCAATACGGACATATCAAAACTTGCATTATGGGCAATGACGAGGTTTCCTTCTAGTAAATGGGAGATGTCCTTCCACACTTCATTAAATGATGGGGCGCCCTTGACATCTTCAGGGGTAATCCCATGAATTCTTACACAAATGGGGTCAAAGTACATATCGTTTGGTTTAATTAATTGATAATATTCTTCGGCAATCTTGCCATTTTTCACAACAACAAGTCCAATCGAACAAACACTCGAACGATTCGTATTAGCTGTTTCAAAGTCTATCGCAACAAAATCCAATCGGACTCCTCCTAATAATAAAAAGTATCGACGTTCCAAATAACTCTATTAATATTTAAGTATAACGTATATTTAAGTGAATTCCACATAAAATATTAAATTGATAGGCTTTTGAACGTAGGATAAAGGGACAATATAAATTAAAAAAAGCACGTTTTCGTCACAATAATGCACGGTGTACTCTTCAATTCTATCTTAATCCTTCTATAACGAGCTGATTCACCGGTAAAAACATTCCGCCTATTTCCCCCAATTTATCCCAGCTTTATTTTAGTGCTGTTTAGCCTATCCTATGTAACGGAGGTGTTATTATGGCTAAAGATAGAAGATTTCCGTCAGCTATGAACAATGTTGGTGAACCCGAAAATATGAGCCCGATTAATGAGTCAACTAATCGATCTGATTCAAAGCCACCTGTTGTTGAAATTAATAAACCTCTTGAAACCGAAGACCCTCTTGAAATAAGAGAGCCCGGTTCAGTTACTTTGATTTAATTTTGAGGTAAAGTGCATTTGTGCACTTTACCTCTACTTCTTGGTATAACACATATTATTACAACAAAATTGAGCCAACAACTGCTCCTGATGAAAGTAAAAAAAATTGAGAATGAACAGAATAAAGTGATCAGTAGGAACTGAAAATATAAACTGTTGACCAACACGAAGCACTCTAGATTGAAGAGTTGATGGGGAAGGATATAAGTTACACAGGATAAATTGACGATTAAATAGTTCTCTCAATTTTTTTAACAAATGACAAGCTTAGTGTTTTTGTGAAATACACCTAACTTAAAGAGTGCGTTAGTTAAAGAGAAGTTCAAAAGAGTCACATATTTGACCTGTAAAATATGGAACTCTCTTTTAGTAGCAGGTTGATATTACCTCATCTTACGAAAATTTAAAAATAATTGGTTGTTTATTTTTTTGTCTCCTTAGCTCAATTGATTTGAGTAATTAGTGATTCCCTCGACTAAGTGAATGTTGGTTCGAATCAAACAGGGTATGCTACAGAACTCATTTTCCTATATAGAACATATAGTAAATAAAAGGGAGATGATTAGTAATGATTAAAAAATTTTATGTTACATTTGAATATGTAAATGGAAAAACAGCGTGTTATGAACTAGCTCCAGGTCGAGGGCTTGCGGGAATAAAGGAACAAATTAAAAAATTTAGGTGGTATGAAGTATCAAGCACAGAGATAGTTAATTTAGATAATGTTTTAAGTGTAAAAATTGAAGAAGTGGAATAAAGAAAGGAAGGCATCTGTAAAGGGTACTTTTCTTATGTTTAGTTAATTTACCATTTAGATCACCAATTAATGCCACGTATCGCTCATGGACCAAGTCCATACTAGCGGTACCTGGTTTTTTTTATTTTTAAAAAACTTAAATTTTTTTCTATTCCACTTCGTCTTAATAGGGTGAGTTAATATAATTCCTTAGTATAAATGGTTTAATAGGGTTTATTAAATAGAGGAAAGTGAAAAAGTATAAATAGCAAAAAAATTACACAGACCAATGCGAGCAAACTAGTTTTAGGAGCAATATAATGCGTTATAAATGCTTCTATTATAGCAAAAAGAACCTTGATCTAATTTTAAAAGGTCGACAATATTTAGGAGGTAATTTGTGAAAAATCTACAGGAGACTTTAAAAAAAATTGATCAAAAAGGATATAAGGCTTACAAAGATATACAAGGAAAATATCAGTTTTCGCGCTATGTATTACATATTGATTATGTCCAGGGAGATCCATTTGCCAATCCCTCTAAAATTCGAGTCGTCGTCCCCAGAAAGGAAACAGAAATAAGCCAAAAATGGACGAATAATAGATATCGTAAAATTGGTTGTGAAGATTTCGTGGCCCGTAAAATCCATGAAAAGTTGCTAGGCGTGCATAAGAGGATAGGTGGAACAGGTAAAAGTGGGGATATAGATATTGATCATCCTAATCAAAAAGTGATTGAACGGACAGCCATACAATTAGAAGATCATTTTATGACGATTTGTTTATCAATCGGTTTACCTGCAAATGGACGACGTATTTTAGGAAGTGAAGCTAAGAAAATCTTTTTTCAAATTATCCCAGAAGTGATTGAAAGATCAGTGTACGAGATAAAAGAAAATGAAATTCAAGATGTAATTTACTTATGTGACCAGCAAGAAACCATTCGTCAGTATTTAAAAGAGCACGGATTAGTTTCCTTTATTGCTAACGGATCCATTTTGCCGAGGGAGACGGGGATAAGCGATAAGCCATTAAAAAAGGGAGCGATTCCATTTCAAAGCCCGAAAGATATGAACATTTCGATTCCGGTCCCTCACCGTGATAAACCTCTTGAAGGGATGGTGATACGAAAAGGAATTACGTTAATTGTTGGTGGAGGTTATCATGGGAAATCTACTTTACTACAAGCAATTGAACATGGGGTCTATAACCATATTGAAGGCGATGGAAGAGAATTTGTTATAACAGATGAAGCAGCTGTTAAAATTCGCGCTGAGGACGGACGGAGCATCTCGAAGGTTGACATATCGCCATTTATTGGAGAGCTTCCATACGAAAAAGATACGACCCATTTCACAACAGAAAATGCAAGTGGAAGTACATCTCAAGCAGCTAATATTATCGAAATGCTTGAAGCTGGTGCCAGAACAATTCTAATAGATGAAGATACGAGTGCAACGAACTTTATGATCCGTGATGCAAGGATGCAAGCATTAATTGCTAAAGAATCAGAACCTATCACCCCCTTTGTTGATAAAGTTGGCTTATTAAAACAAGATTACCATGTCTCAACCATCTTAGTGATGGGAGGATCAGGAGACTATTTTAATGTAGCTGATTATGTGATCAAAATGGAAGAGTACCTACCATATGATGTGACGAAAGAAGCAAAACGAATTGCTGAAACGATTCAAGTAAACCGAAAAAATGAAGGTGGTCATCTATTCGGTAAGATACAAGAACGTATTCCACTTGCTAAAAGTTTAAATAGTAAAAAAGGAAATAAACATAAAGTGATTGCGCGTGGACGTTTCCATATTCAATACGGGAACACAGATATTCAGTTGCATGATCTAGAACAATTAGTTGATGATAGCCAAACGAGAATGATTGCAGATGTATTGTTTTATTTAGAGCGAAACGATATTCTTTCAAAAAAAATGACGGTACAGCAAATTCTCAATGCCATCGAAGTACAAATAGAAAAAGAAGGACTAAGTTTCGTCTCGCTTCATAAAGGACATCCGGGCGAATTAGCACGTCCACGTAGGTATGAAATCGCTGCTACTTTGAATCGTTTACGTACTTTGTATTGCGAGTAATGATTAGCGTTGTATTAGTTCATATGTTCTAATCATTTAAATGAAATTAGAATAAATAGATGAGAATCAACTTACATGATGTGATTGAAGTCAGAAACCTTGTTCAGTTTTGAAGGAACTTCCTTCAATTATATAGTAGCTAACTTTGTTAGATCGAAGTTAGAGACTTGGTTCTTTGAAAACTAGATAATGCAAATAGAAACCATGTAAGTTCATCGTCATCTTATTTTAATAAGAGAAGATCGAACGCGCATGCCAAGAATTATTGACATTTTATTTAAATGTCTTAAACGACTTTTTTTCATATGAATCGTTTTTGGCAAAGAGAACCGAGCAGATCGAGAAACACGAAGCTGACGAAGACGTGCGTTGTGTTATCTGCAGCCAAAAAGATACTTATAAGGAATCCGAGGTTCAATATATAGTCTGGTGGCGATAGCGAAGAGGTCACACCCGTTCCTATGCCGAACACGGTCGTTAAGCTCTTTTGCGCCGATGGTAGTTGGGGGCTTCCACCTGTGAGAGTAGGACGTTGCCAGGCACATGAAAGCATTCCGTTGAGGGATGCTTTTTTTATGTCTTTTAAGCACTCATGACAGTTCCAAAAGTGATGCAAGCTGAATTGAATATTTTTAAAACTTTTTAACAAAATAAAAAAGTAATACAAAATTTATAGACAAAGGAAGTAGAGCTGTAATGACTCAATCAAAATCACAAGAAGAACGTCAATTTCGAGCGCGTAAAGAAGCGCAAAACCCCCATGGGAAGATAAAGTCTTTAAAAAAATTAGCTAATGAGGCGAAAAAAGAATAGCAAATAAAGATAACCTGCCTGTGGGTAGGTTATCTTTGTTTGAAGAATTTTCCGGAAAAATCGCCACTATTTTTGAAGAAGCAGCAACTGGTGTTGAACAAAGTACTGCATCCATCAGCAAACTAATTCACCGATGAAGAAAATTTCAGGCTGTGCTGATGATCTAGCTTAATTAGCGGAGATGATCGGGTGAAAAAGTTCCATCTACTTACTAAATTTTAAAATATACGTTTCAAGCTCGGGGAATACATCACGTCCTCATTTGGCATGGGTTATATCGGGGGCTGTTTTAATTTTGACTCATTTTGATTTTCCACTTGACAAAATGAAGTAGCCATCTTATTCCACTAAAGCGTGCGCTGCTTGAATAAACGGAACATCGCTGTCCTTGATCCACTAACAAGCAGTTAGTTTAACATCACACTCAAAGTTTCTGTGTACAATTGAGGATAACGGTGTAGCAAGATATGTTCCCTGCAAAAATTAATTTAGGTTATCATTTTTGTTGTCAATATAGAGTTTTCCGTCTTTTTGAACTTCAGCATAAAAGACATCAGAAACAGAACGAATATCAGCTTGTTGTAATTGTTGATCCAACCATTGTTTATCTAGATTTAATTTCTCCAAGTTTTCTTGATCAACTTTCCCATCTGAAATAACAGATGTAGCAATAGGAAAAATATTTGTATTAACTTGTCTAATATTCAGGTCACTTTTAATCACTGGTTGCTTTGATTCTTTTTTCATAACTGAAAGCTTACCATCGATTTCAAAAATAGCATATTCAACGTCAGAAATAGAAAATATATTTTTTTGTCTTAATAACGCTTTCAAGGCGTCTATATCTAGACGTTCTTTACGAAGCTGATCTTCCATAATCTGCCCGTTTTTTATAAAGATTCTTGGTTGACCCTCGAGAAGATTACGAGCTTTTTTAGATTTTATATCAATATATCCCATAAATATAGTAATTGCACTCCATCCTACTAATGCTAAAACACCATTTCTAATACTTACATTTGAATTGATTACTAGGTTGGCTGTCATTGCACCAATTGTAATGCCTGATACAAAATTAATAAAAGTCATTTCAGATAATTCTTTTCTTCCCATAATCCTAGTTAGTACTAATAAGGTTATAAATGCGATAACAATTCTAAGTAATAAATTTGAAATTGTCATATCCGAACTCCTTTTAGGTTGATCCATTATTGCTTACTGTATTCATTTTTCCCTAACCTGTATAACATATGCTTTAAAAGGTACGGAAACAAAAATAGAAAGTACCATAAAGATGAGTTTAATCATGGAAGGCAGTTCTTTACATAGTAATATTATCTTAATAGGAGAAATTTCAGATGCTCAATAGGAGGAGTTTGGTGAGGAAGATAAGAATTGCTTTATTGCACTTATTACCTATTGCTGGGGATATTAAATATAATCAAAATCTTATAGTAAACAAGCAGCAGAAAAAAATGTGAATTGGGTTATAACTCCAGAATTAGCTACTAGCGGATTACAGTTTACTCATATCATTGGAACTGATTGGATTAACCAACAACCTGTTAAATGGATGACTCATTTTCATAACATTGTTGAGTCGCTAAAAACAACTGTATTCGTTGGTTGTGCAGAAAAGTTAAAACAGGATAATAAACTATACAATTCAGTTTTTGTGATTAATCAGAAAGGTGAATTGATAGGAAAACAAAAAAAGATTGCAAGGGTAGATAATTGGTCTGCATCAGGTGAGTTCATTGAACCAATAGATTTGGGGTATATAAAAGTTGGTGTGTTGATATGTGCAGATTCCTACACAAAAAATATTGCGGATATATTGTTGAGCAAAGGGGCAGAAATCCTAGTTGCTCCCGCGTCTTGGGGACCAGGTTTTCACGGACCGAATGGTGAGTGGGAACACAGGTCCATTGATACTGGATTGCCAATATTTGTGTGTAATCGTACTGGGAAAGATAAAACTGTTTCCTTTTGGGAAGCAGAAAGCTTGGTTATTAAGAATGGGAAACGACTGCTTTCACATAAATCTGCACAATCTGCAATTTTAATTTTTGATTGGAATTTGGATGACATGAATTTAATTTCTTCTAAATTTGAAATTATTTATATGGATTGACTTTATTTTTAAATAAAGTTCTTCAACAAACGGAAGCGATGCTTGAACAAAAAGCATCGCTTCCTTGTTCGACTAACAGCAAAGGAAGAAAAAAAGCAGAAAAAAATGTAGCTTTTTACTTTTTTCTTTGAATAAACCCTTCTTTTTTATCGATAATAACTATGTATTAATAGTTAATAGGAGATGAATGGATGAAAGAGAGAATGTTAAAGTTGATGTTAGTTGTTGTACTTTTGTTTTGTTTTCAAATTGCGGATATCATGACTGTTAATGCTAATGAGCCAGCCTCGGGTGATGTAGAGCAGCAGCGCTGGTGGAAAAAAGACAAACAAGATAAGCCTAAGGAAGACTTTCCTGATCTTAGAGGGGGACCTGAAAATCCAGAGCGAGTTCGTCAGCTGCCTATTGATATGACGATTTTACAGCAACGGTATCCAGATACTTTTATCTTACAGGGGCCTACTGATCAAAATAGGATCGCTTTAACCTTCGATGATGGCCCTGACCCACGTTTTACTGAGGATGTATTAAATATATTAAATCAGTACAATGTACCTGGTACGTTTTTCTTAATGGGGTCGCGAGCTGTCGCTTATCCTGAAATTGTTGAACGGATTAATAATGAAGGCCATGTCATTGGAAACCATACATACTTCCACCCTAACCTTGTTAAAGAGGCCGATTTACCAACACTAGAGAGGGAAGTAACAAGAACCGAAGACGTTCTGAATGACATTATTGGTTATCGTACAAATCTATTCCGACCTCCATATGGTTTTTTATATAATGAATTGGTCGAAAAGCTTGCTGAAATGCAATATTTAGTTATTGGCTGGTCAGTGGATTCGTTGGATTGGGAGGAAGACCCACCAGAAGTCATCGCATCAAATGTGTTAGAGAACGTTTATCCAGGAGCAATTATTCTCATGCATGACGGTGCAGATTGGGATGGAGATAGAACAAATACAATCGAATCTCTTCATCAAATTATCCCTGCATTGCAAGAACAAGGGTATGAGTTTGTCACAGTACCAGAATTGTTGAATGTTCCATTCGCGAAATGAAAATGAGCCGACAGTCCAGACGCTGTCGGTTGTTTTTTTACAGGCACCACCCGACTGTATAGTGAACGGACTGTCGTTCAGTTATTTTGCGAAAAATCCAGAATAAATTAATATTTTAGAGAGTGATATTGCTTATGCAGTTATAATATATTGATTACAATAGTGAGGATGAATTAAGTTATCTTGGTAAGCTAGGCGAACAGCCACGTTAATAAATAATAAATTGATTATAACTTGGTGCGATGCTTTAATAACAGAGCATCGCTTTCTTTGTTCGACTAACTACGCAAAAGAGTTGAATCAGAAATACTATATAAATTGAGAAATACATAATAAAGAAATTATCTTAGGAGGAAAGAACAAATGAAAAGTGCAAACCCTTACTTATTTATAGAAAATTGCAAAGAGGAAATGAAATTTTATCAAGGTATATTTGGCGGCGGTATAAAGAATGTTCAGTTAGCTGACGGTATTGAAATGTTCAAGGATCACGAGGATAAAATTCTACATGCTGAATTGCATCTCGGAGAAAGTGTTATTCATTTTTCTGATACTTTTGGAAGTGTAAATAAGGGAGACAACGTCAAAATAACACTGGAGCTTGAAAAATGAGAGTGAAATTAGAAAGGTTTATAATTCACTTATTGTTGATGGGCATGCTTCACTAGAACTACAAGAAACATTCTGGGGAGCATTACATGCCAATGTAACTGATAAAAATGGTATCGGTTGGCTTTTTAATTTTCAAAAGTAAATTCTTGTAACAGAATTTTTTTCGTGAATTGATACCTTCTTATTAATAAGTATGAAGTTAGGTGAAGTCGCTGAAACAAGCCTAAGTAATTGCTAACACAGAGTTATATAAGTCCTATGTTTGTTAACGTTAATAACTATAATACTTACTATATAATGCTGCAAATTTAGTCTTTTTCTTATCTTTACTTACGTTGAATACAGTGGGAAATCATACTACATATAAGAGCAGGTAAGCTTAAGAAGAAATCATTATGAGTCATTCGAATAAAGTGATAAATTAAGCACAAAATGAAAAGGAAAATGAATACCGTAATATAAATAAGATGAAATGTAGGAGTGAAAGTATGGATAAAAACAAAGGGAAAACACCAAATGTATCAGGTAGTTTTCAAGTGATTGAAGATGACCGAAAAGAAACTCTTGAGGAATTGAAAAAAGACAACAGATTAGATGAAGAAACGGAATACTACGCACGTATCTTTATGGAAGATTAGGCATTTGTATCAACTATCGGATTGTAATACTTGATGGGCTGGCTGCTATTGCCGGCTTTTTTGGACAATGGTTTTCACCGATTAAGCTTCAAGTTTTTGAAGGAAATGTGAAAACAATGAAATTAGATCGCTATACGAAAAAATTAACGACAGATATTTTCTTGAAATTATTACTTTTTGCGCAGCTCCAAGAAATCGAAAGTCTACACGTATTGGGCGATTCCCTATTTGAAGACCAGCTTCAAATAGGCGTTGATCTTGATTCCATTAGCATTTCACAGCTGTCACGTCGATTAAACGGCATGAATCCAGATATCTTCCAGCTACTTTTCCTTGATTTAGTACTCAAATTCATATAAAAACGCATGCTACCAAACTCATGATGCCCTTAAAAATCATCGATTCAAGCACATTGCCACTCAATTTGACGAATCATCGGTGGGCAAAATTCCGCAAGACAAAGGCGGGTGTAAAGGTACATCTGCGGCTTGTATTTATGGAAAAAGGAACATCTTATCCAGAAAAAGCCGTGCTGACAACCGCGAGAGAACATGATCGTGGTCAACTTGAAGTACTGGTAGATGACAAGAAATGCATGTATGTGTTTGACCGTGGCTATCTTGATTATGAACGTTTTGACCGCATGACAGATGAAGGTTATTTTTTCTTATCAAGACTACGAAAGAACGCCGTCATAAGGGAAATGTATGACTTCAAACTAGAAGAAGATACCTCAGTTTTGTCGGATCAAATGGTGTTAATTGGCACGTCGCAAAATCGTTCAGAAAACTTTTTTCGATTACTAAAAGTACTTGATTCAAAAGGAAATGAACTACACTTGATCACAAATCGTTTTGATTTGAGTGCCGAGGAAATTTCAGAGATGTACAAATCGTGCTGGGCGATTGAATTATTTTTCAAATGGATTAAACAGCATCTCAAAATCAAAAAGTTCTACGGTCAAAGCGAACGGGCGATTCACAATCAAGTGTTTATTGCACTGATCGTCTTTTGCCTCCATGTTCTCGTACAGCTCGAAACGAAAAGTAAGCGTAAAATCTTGCAACTTAGTCGTTATTTAAGGGCTGCTTTGCGGAAACCAGCATCTAGTTGGCTGCGGAAAATTGAGGGAAAATCCATCCTTTATGAACAAAGTATTGTCGTCCCATCAGTCTATTGTAAATATATACCAAATAGATGGAACCTTTTGTTTGGGTATTAACTTTTACAGTAATTTTAAAAAATAAAAAATAAGATTTTAATTGGTTTTGTACGTAAAAAATATTCCTAAGATGTTAGTAATATTTTATATATGTTAAAGGATTGAGAACGCCAAACTAAATTTAAGTTTGGCGTTTATCAATTTATATCATAACTTTTGATTATTTAATTCGAGTAAACTTACAGTTGACCAACTTTTTATTTAATCTTTTAAAATACTAAGAAAATCTTAAGAATTGCATTAATTATTTGTTAAGATTTTGTTGATATCATTCCCTTAGAACGAATAATAAAGAGGTGATGATATCCAATGTTTAAAATCATATTTAGGAGGAAATTTCATGAACATCTTGGTTTGTGATGATGATAAAGCAATTGTAGATGCAATAGGGATCTATTTAGAAAATGAAGGCTATCAAATATTCAAAGCTTTTAATGGACTAGAAGCTATAGAAGTAATTGAAGATCATGAGATTCATCTTATTATCATGGATGTGATGATGCCTAAGATGGATGGTATCAGAGCTACCATGAAAATTAGAGAAAAAAGTAATATACCCTTGATCTTCCTTTCTGCAAAATCTGAGGATTCGGATAAGATATTAGGATTAAATTTTGGAGCAGATGACTATATTATCAAGCCGTATAATCCCTTGGAACTGATAGCAAGAGTTAAGTCACAGCTGAGAAGATATACATCATTAGGAGGTCTTGAAACTAGGAGTAATGTATTTCAAACAGGGGGACTAATTATCGATGATGAAAGTAAAACAATTACAGTCGATGAGGTAGAAGTTCATGTTACACCAGTGCAATATAAGATCCTAAAGCTACTGACTGAAAACGCAGGTAAAGTATTCTCCATTGAAGAAATTTATGAGAAGGTATGGAACGAACCGGCCCATAGTCCAGAAAATACGGTATCTGTTCATATAAGAAAAATCAGAGAGAAAATTGAAATAAATCCGAAAGAACCAAAATATTTGAAGGTGGTGTGGGGGATTGGATATAAAGTTGGAAAAATATAGCCATTTATTCATAACAAAAGTCGTTGTTTTTATTATTGCTGCAATCTGTTTGACAGGTGTAATGAAGGCTTTCGTTGAAGTAGTTGTTGAAAATGACGGCGATTTTAGTATCGTGATGGAAGACCATTATTTTAAAAGTAGGTCATATGTACAGGAAAGTGACAGCCTCGTCGGTAACCTCACAATCCTTTTAGAGGAATATAAGAATGAGGACCATATTTTGAGTGGCGGAACCATTGGTGAGGATGAATGGAGAAATGTAGAAGAAAACTTATTTTCAGATTTTAAGTTCCATTCTAAAAGTTATAATCCTGAGTTAACTAAAGAGAAAAATCATGAAATGTTTAAGCAAGAATATGTTGACGAAATCTCCCAGGCAAAGGAAAAGATGATTAAGAATGATTTAAAAGAATATCATTTGCTTATGCAAAATCTAGAAGAGTACGAGGTACCATTGTTTTATGCAAGTGATGGCACAAATGTTTTTACAAACACGACAATGACAGAAAAAAAGAAGTTTGAAAACTACCCTTCCTATATGATATTTGAGAATTATAAACAAGAGATTTTTCCGAACGAACTGAAAGAAAATGAGTATTTATATGGGTTAACACAACACATAGATCGATTGGATCCAGAAAACACGATTATTTATGTTGCCTTTACGGAAGAATTTTTAGATTCTAAAACAAAAGAATGGCATGAAAACAAAGCGATTGTCACAAAAAACTTATATAAATTAGTAGGATTCTTAACAGGATTTATTCTTTCATTTTTCTATCTCGTACTTGTAATAGGAAGAAAGTCATTTAAGGATCAAGAGTTGCACTTATACACAATAGATAGGATTTACAATGATATAAAGATTGTAATAGGTATCCTTCTTATACCACTTTGGGTTTCGTTGGTAGATGAGCTATTTGAAAAGATTACTATATTCCTCATACCAATAACTGTTCCTATTACCATCGTTGGATTAGTACTGTTTCTGTCACTTGTGAAGCATTTCAAAAATAAAACATTTTTCAAGCATACATTGATCTTTAATCTATTCTATAACTTAGTTAAATTCGTAGGAGATGTATATAGAAGCGGAAGTGTAGGCGTAAAGACGGTACTAATCGTAATCGCTTACCCGATATTAGTTGCTTTAACGTTCTTCATGTTTCCGGTAACCATTGGTATAGCAGCCTGGTTTGCCTACAAAAAGATCAAGGCCTTTAAAGCATTACAGGAAGGGGTAGAAACAATAAAAGATGGAAATCTTCAACATCGAATCGAAGTGAGTGGAACAGGAGAATTTGGAAGGCTTGCTTCTAATATTAACAGCATTACTGATGGATTGAAAAAAGCAGTAGATAGTGAACTCAAAAGTGAGCGGTTAAAAACGGAACTCATTACCAATGTATCACATGATATTAGAACTCCTTTAACTTCAATTATTACTTATGTTGATCTATTAAAAAATGAAAAGGACTCATCAAAGACCGAAGAATATATTGAAGTACTAGAGCAAAAATCGAAAAGGCTAAAAATATTAACCGATGATTTATTTGAAGCAGCAAAGGCTTCTAGCGGAAATATTCCCGTTACTTATGAGAAAATTGATATCGTATCTTTAATTACCCAAGGTCTAGGGGAAGTAAATGACAAAATTCAAGCAATGGATTTAGAATTTAAGATGAATTATCCAAAGGATAAGCTCTATATTACAGCAGATGGAAAATTATTGTGGCGATCCATAGAGAACTTATTATCAAATATATTTAATTATGCAGCCGATGGATCAAGGGTATATATAGATATCGAGGATTTGGGCAACGAAATGCTTCTTACCTTCAAAAATATTTCAGCAACGGAGTTAAATATCTCAGCAGACGAATTAATGGAACGCTTTAAAAGAGGGGATGAATCCAGAACTAGCCAAGGCAGTGGACTCGGCTTATCCATCGCGAACCTAATTGAAATCCAAATGGGGAGATTTAACATCCACGTTGACGGCGATTTATTTAAGGCTAGTATCCACTTACCTAAGTATAAATTTAGTAATGAGTGATTGATAATTGCAAAACGATTGGATAAGGATATCATCAAGTGTCTGGAAGGTGCAATCTAAAATTAGTATTTACTTAGGGAGTTATCGAACAAAAGAGCATTTTTGTTGAATAAAAAAGTAGAAAAGAAAGAGGAATGTTATTTAACATTCCTCTTTTACTATAATTACGAAGGTCTGAACCATGTCTTTTAAAGTGATTATCATCACAAAGTTATCGATGCTTTTGGCATATTCTTTAAGAAGAGTTAATATGATACGATCGATTCCATCATAGATGATAATACTCATGGGTGATGGGGAAGGAAGAAGGAGGAGGGATTTGACGACGGAGGCTTCGAATGGTATTAAGTGCTCTACTGCAAGAATTAAAGGACGAGCATGTGTCATTAATGGCAGATATGGATCTTTCTTTTCTATTTTTATGTAAATAGTTTGTGAAGAATTATACTTAAATTAACGGATGCCGTTAGTTGAAGAAAAGCTCAAAAAGAGTTACTTCATCTTACGTAAATACAAAAAAAATTGGTGCTTATTTTTTTTGTCTCCTTAGCCCAATTCCTTGAGCAACTAGTGATTCCCCCGACTAAGTAAATTGCTGGTTCAAATTCAGCAGGGAACGCTATAGAACTCTTTTTCCTATATAGAACATATAGTAAATAAAAGGGAGATGATTAGTAATGGTAAAAAGTTATTATGTTACATTTGAATATGTAAATGGCAAAACAGCGTGTTATGAACTAGCTCCAGGACGAGGGCTGGCGGGAATAAAGGAACAAATTAAAAAATTTAGGTGGTATGAAGTATCAAGTACAGAGATAGTTAATTTAGATAATGTTTTAAGTGTGAAAATTGAAGATGTTAAATAATGAAAGGAAGGCATCCATAAAGGGTGCTTTTTAGTTTGGTTAAATTTGAATGGTTTTCGAGATTATGTAGTAGCAGATCGACGACAGAGATTAGGAAAACCACTTATGCTTGAACTAATAGAGAAGGCAACAAATTGTGCTGGTTTAGAAAAAATAAACTTTTAACAGTTGTATCTAAAACTACTGCGCAAACAAACGGCTTATAGTAAGCCCAATAAACTCTAGATCGTGGTTAGGATGGAACTTAAAACTCTGGATATAATAACTATTCATACAACAATCAATAGGAGTGGTAAGATGACCGTCAATGATAAGAAGAAACAAAAAACAGTTTTTAGAGATAATCAAGAATTAGTCCCAGAAGATAACCTACCAGGTAATAGGGAGGATCGAAGTGATAAAATGGGTACGTTAAATTCTGAGGAAATTCGATTCGAAAATGCTGACGATATATATGATGAATATTAATAAAATGGTCAAAAGCTTAGCCTCAATCTTCAGCAAACTGGCATGTTATTGAATAAATTTTATTTTGCTTATTAAAGTAACGAGCGCGTTTCTTCAGGATTGGAGGAACGCTTTTCTATTTCAGCCCAAGTAAAAGGAAATTGATGTTAAGATAAAAATAAAGTATTATGGGTTATTAAACTATTAAGCAAGTAGCGCAATAAGAGTGCTACCCAAAATTAACCAATGAATATTCAAATAAGTATAATTATTAAAAGGAGAGGAGGTTTGTTACCCCGACCACATTTAATTATAAAAAGATAACTCGTGTATTATTAATAGCGATCATTATTGTATGAAGCATCTGGAAGCATTGTTGCAAGTGCGTGAAGAATTTAGTGGAAAAATGGAAATGGAAATAGTTGCTTTTCCTCACAAGGGTTAATTTTTTCTAGATCATTTGATGTGATGCAGAAGCTATGAAAATGGGGCTGATCTTGTAGGGGCAGTTGATCCAGGTGGCTAGCCCATCATATCGAATCATGTTGGACAAAAACTTTCTAACTACAATTTATAAAGCTTTCCCCTCAGGAAAAGGTTTTTTTGCATTAGCCATAAAGTTTTAAATTCACTTTAACTTGGATTTGTAACTGATAATATAATAGGCTAATACTTTTTACGACAAATTATAAATAAATTCCCTATAAAACTCATTAATGGGTAGCTGTTTACAATGATTTGGAGTAATATATTGAATAGTCTTTGAAAAAATTGTCGTTTTTTTATTTTTAATTTGCAGAAAATTAAAAATACACTATGAAAAAGTTAGTTACTTTAAAACAATACTTGGTTTAAGACGGAGGCGTTATGAAATTTAGAACGAAGCTTTATACAAGTTTAGGTTCAATCTTAGTGTTAATTGCCATTATAGTCGTTGTTTTACTAAATTTACTTGAACAATCAACGGTAAATATGCATGTACTTGTTCAAAATTTGAATGAACGAATTGAAATGAGTACAGATATTAAGTATGAGGTGGCTAATATTGGTCGGCAGTTGAGAGAGACGGCAGCTGGTCCTACTGGGACTGTTAATCAAGAAGCGTTGAATGCATGGGAGAAATCTCACGTTAATCTGAAACTAGCGATAGAGTCACTTGAGAAAAAGGATACTCAGGAAAAGTCACAAGAATTAATTGCGAAATTCAAGACACTCCATCAATCTTATCAATATAGGGCTCAACAGATTATTACGATCCAAAGTTTGGAATCTGAAATGCAAACAGGATTATGGGAGGAAGCAGAGCTCACAAGACAGAGGATGCTTCAAATTAGTGGAATACTTAATGGGTTACAAGAACAAGAGTTAAAAAATGAGCTTTTTAGATCAAGAGATGCTTATAACTGGGCTGTTAAAATTATTTACATATACTTGGCTGTAGGATTAGTCCTTTTCATTAGCTTAACGATATGGGTGATTAAAAGTATTACAAAAAATCTTAATCATGTAACTTCTGTTATGCAAAGTGTTAAGAATGATGATGTAGCCACATTACCTAGGATCAAAATTGCTTCGAAAGACGAATTTGGTGCTATTGCTCGTGCTTTTAACAAAATGGCTTATACATTAGAGGAACAGAGCAAAATCGAGAAAGAATTAAAAGAGGAGGCAGAAGAGCAGAGTTGGCTTAAAACAAGAATTGCGGAAATAGCTACGATGTTTCCGGAAATTAAAAATGTACAGATGCTGACCGAAATGGTCATAAGGAAAGTTGTTCCTATGGTAGGGGGCAGCTGGGGTGTCTTCTATAGAAAGGAAGTAGAAGGAGATAAAGAATATTTTAAGAGAAGTGCTACTTATGCTATTTCTGGAGAAGGCAAGGGGTATGAACAAATCGTTCAAATGGGACAAGGTTTGATTGGCCAATGTGCTATTGAGAAGCGTCCGATCTTATTAGATGAAATTCCAACTGACTTTATAAAGGTTCAATCTGGTATTGGAGTGGCTAAACCAAAAACCAGCATCATTTTACCTGTACAATTCGAAGGCAATGTAATGGGTGTTATTGAAATCGCTACCTTCAGTACATTTAGTAATTCTCAAGTAAAACTACTAGAAGAGGTTATTAGTAACATTGGGATTACGATGGAAAGCATCGCGAACCATGTGAAGGCAGAAAAGCTCTTACAAGAATCGCAAGCGTTAACAGAAGAGCTTCAAACCCAATCGGAAGAACTACAAGTGCAACAAGAGGAATTAAGGACAACGAATGAAAAGCTTGAGGAGCAATATGAGACGTCTGAGCAAAAGAAGAAAGAGTTAGAGAAAGTTCGCGAGGCATTAGAAGAAAAAGCACAGCAACTCGAACTAAGTTCTCAATATAAATCTGAATTTCTGGCTAATATGTCACATGAGCTCAGAACACCTCTTAACAGTTTATTAATATTAGCAAAAATCCTTTCGGAAAATGGCGATAATAATCTTACGCCTAAACAAGAGGAATATGTTCGAACCATTTATTCCTCAGGTCATGATCTACTTCATTTGATTAACGACATTTTGGACTTGGCCAAGGTAGAATCTGGCAAGTTAGAAGTGATTCCTAAAGAGGTTAAGATAAAAAATATTCAACAGTTTGTATATCGCCAGTTTTCACCTGTTGCTAGACAAAAGAACGTTTCCTTTTCCATTCAAGTGGAGTCAAATGTACCGGAGAATATCTTTACAGATGAGCATCGTTTACAACAAATTCTGAAAAATTTAATCTCGAATGCATTTAAATTTACCGAACATGGAAGTGTGACATTGGTGATTCAAGAGAAACGGATGTTGGATGTAGACCAAACACAGAAGATGCTAGTGTTTTCAGTTATTGATACTGGAATTGGAATAGCAAAAGAAAAGCAAACTACTATTTTTGATGCGTTTAGGCAAGCTGATGGAACGACAAGTCGTCAATATGGAGGTACGGGATTAGGTTTATCTATTAGTAGAGAGATTGCTTATTTATTAGGTGGTTCTATTAAAATAGACAGTGAAGAAGGCAAAGGAAGTAGCTTTATATTGTCTATCCCATACTATCAGTCAGTCGAAACGGTTGAGGATATTCCGTTTAATCAGGAAATCGCAGCTGGCCTTGAGGTAGAACTTTATTTAGAGAAGGAAAATGAAGATCAAGGCAACTTGAATGAAGAAGAAATTAGTATAATTCGACAAAAGAAATCGTTGTTAAGGGATAAGAAAATTCTTATAGTCGATGATGATACTCGTAATGTTTTCGCTTTAACGTCAGCGCTTGAAAAGTATGAAATGGAAATCATTTATGCTGAAAACGGTCGAGAAGGAATAGAGGAACTATTAAGAAATCCTGATACTGATTTAATTCTAATGGACATCATGATGCCTCAGATGGATGGATTCGAGGCAATCCGCAGAATCCGGAAGCTTCCTGACTATAAATCTTTACCGATTATAGCTGTCACGGCAAAGGCGATGAAACATAATCGGGATGAATGTTTAGAGGCTGGAGCAACAGATTATATTAGTAAACCGATAAACGTTGATCAGTTACTATCGCTCATACAAGTATGGTTATACAGAAAGTAGGGAATAAAGATCGCGAACACAACTGCAATGCAAAATCAAATAAGTGAGTTGGAAAAAATTGAAATAGAACTATTACTTGAAGCGATCTACCGCTATTATGGTTATGATTTTAGAAATTATGCCCTACCTTTTATTCAAAGAAGGATCTGGTTTCGCGTTCGTAATGAGAAGCTCTCAACTATTTCAGCTCTACAAGAAAAGGTACTTCACAATCCGGAAGTGATGGAGAGATTGTTTGCTGACTTTTCAATCAATGTAACGGAGATGTTTCGTGATCCCTCGTTCTTTAAGTCCATACGAACAAAGGTAATCCCTTTACTCAGGGAAAATCCCTCCATTCGGATATGGCATGTCGGTTGTTCAACTGGGGAGGAAGTTTATTCAATGGCTATCCTCTTATATGAAGAGGGAATCTATGAAAAAACTCAAATATATGCAACGGATATTAATACCCATATTTTAGAAAAAGCAAAGCAAGGAATTTGTTCAATTGATGGGATGCAGCTTTATACTAAGAATTACTTCGAATCAGGGGGGGAGAGAGCCTTTTCAGAGTATTATAAGGCGGTTGGAAATAGAGTTGTCTTCCAATCTTTTCTTAAGAAAAACATTGTGTTTGCCGAGCATAGCCTTGTCTCTGATCAGTCGTTCAACGAGTTTGATCTAATCATTTGCAGGAATGTTCTGATCTATTTTAATAAGAATCTGCAAAATAAGGTTCATCAACTACTGTATGAAAGTCTTAGATTACGAGGGTTTCTTGGACTAGGTAAAAGAGAGGGGATTGGTTTTTCAAGTTATGAAAACTTTTTCGAAGGATTTGACTCAAAAGAAAAACTCTACCGTAAATGGAAATAGTACTCCTATCAAAAAAGTAAATATTCTAATGGTAGATGATCATCCTGAAAATCTACTAGCATTGGAAGCTGTACTTACGTCTCCTAACTACAATTTGGTTAGCGTAACCTCAGGGAAAGAAGCGTTAAAGTATATGCTTAAACAAGATTTCGCAGTGATTTTATTAGACGTCCAGATGCCTGGCCTTAATGGTTTTGAAATTGCAAAAATAATTAAAGGGAGAGAGAAAACAAAAGATATTCCCATTATCTTTATAACAGCGATTAGTCAAGACGTTGAGCATGTGCAACATGGATATTCTGTCGGCGCTATTGATTATATTTTTAAGCCTTTTCAACCGGAAACATTGAAGCAGAAGATAGAGCAGTTTGTCAGGATACATCAGAAGCACCAGGAGAAGATGATCCAGAATGAATTAGAACGGACGTTTGAACTCAAGGAAGTCAACCAAAAGCTAGATCGCGCTACTTTCGACTTGCGTCGGTCGGAAGCACTAACACAGGCAATTAGTGAGACGTTAATGGACACCATTGTTACCTTTAATGAGCAAGGCTATATTCTTTCAGTAAATCCAGCCGCAACAAAAATGTTCGGATATACAGATGATGATTTATTTGGTCAGCATGTTGTCAAGCTCTTTTTAAACGTAAAGGGAGATAAAGGGAAGGGATCGCCTTATCTTCTTTTTTCGTTAATTGAGGAAGCGGTAGGAAGAGTGGTTGAATCTGTTGCTTTACGTAAAGATGAAACTCGATTTCCTGCTGATATTCAAGTTGTAGAAGTAACAGTTGAAGGTCAACGAATTTTTGTCTGTACGATTCGAGATATTACCGAAAGAAAGGAGATGGAGGAAGTAAAAAAGCAGCAATTTAATAATTTAGAACATCTTGTGTCGGAGCGTACATTAGATCTAGAATTTGCTAATGAAAGACTTCAGAAGGAAATTACGGAGCGGAAAAAAATGGCTGATTTCCTGTTTACCTCTAATGAACGGTTTCGAACTATTTTTGAGTCAAGTCCATCTTTAATAGCCATTTATTCCCTCAAAGAAGACATTCTTATAGATATGAATACGAGCTGGGTGAATGCTACCGAATACAGTTATGATGAGTTAAAAAATGAGAAGCTTGGTGTTCTTAATATAGTAGAAGAGTTAAGTGGAGATTTGGTTGAATTAGACTTACCTGTTCGTAATTTGAAAGTTAGTTATATAACGAAAGGTGGCGAGGTTCGAGCGGGGCTATTATCGACGGAAATGATAGATGTTCATCTTGAACCATGTGCTCTAATTGTATTAACTGACATTACTGAAACCGTTGTTTTGGAAAAAGAAATTTTTCGTTTAGATCGCTTGAATTTAATTGGTGAAATGGCTGCTGGAATAGCTCATGAGATTCGTAATCCTATGACAACGGTTCATGGCTTTCTGCAGCTGGTAAGGAATGACCGTGATGAATTACCTATCGAGATAATTGATTTAATGTTGCAAGAATTAAATCGAGCTAATTCTATTATTACTGAATTTCTCACTTTGGCGAAGGATAAAGTGAGTAATAAAAAAATGCAAAATTTAAATACGATTATTGAAAATTTATTTCCACTCATCCAAGCAGAAGCGCTCCGTTGCAGCAAACATGCCATTATTAATTTAAAACCTTGTCCTGACCTTTTATTAGATCAAAAAGAAATTCGTCAAATCATTTTAAATATAGCATTAAATGGGCTTGATGCCATGTCTTCTAGCGGAGAGCTGTCGATCAAGACGTATACGGATGAACAAAACGTGGTGTTAGAGGTGAAAGATCAAGGAGTTGGTATTAGACCAGAAGTATTAGAAAAAATGGGGACCCCTTTCTTTACTACGAAGGAAGAAGGTACGGGATTGGGGCTAGCCATTTGCTATAGTGTAGCTAAACGTCATCATGCTGATATTCATATTGATACAGGAGAAAAGGGGACAATTTTTTCTGTTTGTTTTAAACGGATAGAATGTAAGTAAAAAAAGAGGAGGAGGAACGTTGAAAAAAAAATCGATTATTATTTTTATTGGTGTCATTATTTTTACAATCTTAATAGGCTATATATCAAAACCGTTTGCAGATGAAAAACCCAAAGTCGTTTTCGTACTTAAAGACTTAAATTCTCAGTATTGGGAAATTGTAAAAGCGGGAGCGGAAAAAGGATTTCGTGATTTTCGGGTAGATGGAAAAGTGGTTGCACCGATTAAAGGATCTGGTGAGGAGCAAAGCAAACTGTTGCGAGGCATCCTTAAAGATAGCCCTGATGTTTTGGTCGTTTCTCCAACTTATGCTCCGATGATTATTCCGATTTTAGATGAATTCGTTGAAAATAATATTCCGGTATTGTTACTAGATACAGATGACCCTTGGGAACAAAAAACGGCATATATTGGAACTAATAACTTTGATTTAGGGAGAAAATCAGGGGCATTATTAGCATCACAACTACAGCCTGGGGATAAAGTGGCAGTTATTGGAGGAGATGGGGAAAGTCCTGTTTCAATTGAACGGATAGGAGGAGCCATAAATAGCTTAGAGGCTGTCCAAATTGACATTGCAACAGTTAAATTGAGTTTATCAAATGAGCCAACACCGATTAAAGAAGCGATGGAAGAGATCCTCAAGGATCACCCTAATATAAAAGGGGTTATAGCTACAAATGATGAGATAGCCTTACAAGTATTTAAAGTTATTGAGGAACATGGCCTTTCTATTCCAGTCACAGGAGCAGATGGGATTATTGAAATGATAGAATTGATCGAAGAGGGAAAAATTCCTGGTACGGTCGCACAGAATCCTTATGATATGGGATACTTAAGCGTAGAAACAGCATTAAAAGTATCAAGAGGAGAAAGGGTTGAAAAAAATATCGATTGTGGTGTAGATATTATTATTAAAGGGAATGCTAAACAGAGGCTAAATTTTTTAAAGGGTTTGTTGAATTGATGTAGCTTACCAAAGTGATCATTAAAGATAATAATGTAAAATCTTTGCTGTAACAAAAGTGAAATCCGATAAAGGGAATCTGAAACATATAGGTGTATCTATGCCTTGGACGGTCCTAAAGTTATTAGTCGTCGAAGGAGATCATCTTATCATTCCAGAAACAATGCAGATGGAAACAATAGTTCAAGCACCATTTAATGGAGAGGTTAAAGAGATTTATGTAACAAATGGCGAAGCAATATAAACAGGAGATTTGAAATGTATGTGAACTCTTCAAAAAAGATTATGTCCTAAGTGAGTAGCTTCTATTTCTAGGAAGGCAACGTATAATCCTTAGTGAAGTTGTGATATGTTTATGATTGATTCAAAACGGCACGATCATATGAGGGAGATTCGTGCTTGGGAGAATGAATTTTGGGACTGGAAGTGTTTGAAGTGATAAAAGCGATTCAGCAATCCTAGAGTTGAAGGATTGAGATCGAATAAACGGTGCTGGTGTGGAGCTAACAGATACTAATCGGCCGAGGGCTTATCCAATATGTAATTCTTGATACGTTTTAATTTGCATTATCTAGTTTTGAGAGAACCATCTCAAATGTGAACTACGATACTTGTTAAGAGAATCCGATGTTCAATATATTAAGTCTGGTGGCGATAGCGAAGAGGTCACACCCGTTCCCATGCCGAACACGGTCGTTAAGCTCTTCAGCGCTGATGGTAGTTGGGGGCTTCCCCCTGGAGAGTAAGACGTTGCCAAGCAAAAAAGACAATCCTTTAGGGTTGTCTTTTTTTCGTTCGTTAAGAAATTTCCCAAAAAAATATTTAATGATTGGTCGATTGTTTAAAATATTGGTACTTAAACAAGTGAGAAACTTTTGTAGAAAAGTTTTTTTCATGTAGAGGGATAAATAGACTTACTCTTATTTTATTTAGTATATCTTTACGGTTCTGTATAAAAAGAAGTCTTTCCATTTTAACTCAAACACTATATCAATAAAAAAGCATGTAAATCCTCCTTTTCCTGTAAATATTAGTTTATATCACATGTCTTTGGAAAATAAAAAAAATACTTGTTGTTAACTATGCTATACTTGTAAACACGTATGAATATTTTATATATTCTGAAAGAAACTACATTTTTAAACTTATAGGCTATTTCTATATGGGATAGGTATTGATTCCTTGACCAAAAATGTAAAATCTCTTTTACGCGGAGATGCAGTAAAAATAGATTTTAGGAGGAAGGCCTTTTGAAAGAAACAGCAATAGTATATTGTGAAAATAATTTTGGAAAAATGGATGGGAAGACAGCCAATGGACTGGTTAGAAGCTCAAGGAAATATGAGATTGTCGGAGTAATTGATAGTACAAAGGTTGGAATGGATGCGGGTGAATGCCTTATAGGAGAAAAAAATGGAATTCCTATCTTCAAGAGCCTTACACATGTATGTGAAAATTTACAGAGTGTCCCTGATCATTTTATTTACGGAATAGCTCCTTCTGAGGCTTTTTTGAAAGAAGATGAGAGAAATCTCCTTTTTAGAGCAATGGAACTAGGGATGAATATTGTTAACCCACTTCATGAATTTTTTACAGATGATGAAGAATTTATAAATCATGCTAAACAGTTTGATGTCACGATCCTTGACGTTAGAAAGCCTCCGCAAAAAAAGGATATGCATCTTTTTTCAGGGAGGATCTTAAATATCGATACACCTATCGTAGCCGTATTAGGCACGGATAGTGCAATAGGCAAGCGAACAACGTCGGTGCTGCTAGAAGATGCTTTACTAGGAAAAGGCTTAAATGTCGCTTTTATTGCAACTGGACAAACGGGGTTAATTCAAGGCGCAAAATACGGTGTTGCCATTGATGCTATTCCATCTCAGTTTATGACAGGTGAGATTGAGAACCAAATTATGAAAGCGTATGAAAACGATAATCCAGATATTATCATCGTTGAAGGTCAAGGGGCATTAAGTCATCCTGCTTATATAAGTTCGTGCGGGATAATAAGGGGATCGAGACCTGGGGCGGTTATCATTCAGCACGCACCTAAACGACTACATTTAGGTGATTTCAGTTATATAGAAATGCCAACGGTAAAAAGCGAGATCGATCTCATTGAAAACTTTTCAAAAGCAAAAGTGATTGCGGTTACTATCAACCATGAAAACATGTCTGATAAAGAACTTACAACAACCATTTCAGAATATGAAGAGGATCTTAAGCTTCCGACGACGGATGCTCTCAAATTCGGGTGCGACAAACTGATCGCAAGTATCTTTGATGCTTACCCTGGTTTGAAAAGTAAACAGAAAAAAGTATTATTTAATTGACCCAGTCTATTACACCACGGGTCGAAATCAACCTTGCAAAAATTGCACATAATGCTGCGAAGCTAGTTGAAATATACGGCTCTAAAAATATTGAGATAATGGGCGTTACAAAAACGGTTTGCGGATCTCCAGAAATAGCAAATATCTTATTGGACCAGGGGATTCGCATGCTCGCAGATTCAAAATTGGTAAATCTCAAAAAAATGCGTGATGCAGGAATAAAGGCAAATTTTGTTCTATTAAGAGCGCCTGCTTTAAGTGAGATTGATTCGGTAATAAAAAATGCCGATATTAGCATTAACACCGAACTTTTCGTTATTAAAAAATTATCTGAAGCCGCTTTGCAATATAACACCGTGCAGAAGATTATTCTAATGATCGAAATGGGAGATTTAAGAGAAGGGATCATGCCCGCAAATCTTGAGACTTTTATTCAAGAGGTGTTGACCCTTCAAGGGATTGAAATTGTAGGTATAGGTGTGAATTTTGCTTGTTTTGGAGGAGTCAAACCAAGCAAACAAAAAATGAACGATTTTTCTAAACTGGCTAGCAGAGTTGAAGCAAAATTTTCTCTTCCTCTTTCATATGTATCGGGTGGAAATTCAGCCAATTATAATTGGTTTATGACTTCTGAAAGTGTTGGAAAAGTAAACAACTTACGGTTGGGTGAATCTATTTATTTAGGACGTGAAACCTTAAATCGAATGGCAATTCCAGAATTGTATACTGACGCGTTCACTTTCGTTACCGAAATTATTGAATCGAAAACAAAACCTTCTATACCTTATGGAGAAATAGGTCAGAATGCATTTGGGGTCTTTCCAAAATTTCGAGATCGCGGTCAAATAAGTAGAATTATTATTGGAGTAGGGAGTCAAGACGTAATGGTGGCTGGACTAATACCGACGTTGGATATTGATATTCTTGGTTCAAGCAGCGATCATACTGTATTTGATGCAAAAAAAAGTAACCTAATGGTAGGAGATGAAGTAACTTTCAATCTGAACTACGGTGCGCTTCTTTCGATAATGACTTCCCCTTACGTATATAAAAAGTACAGTAACATTATTTAAAACAATGAGTACTTTTACCAATAAGGCACTTTTCCGTTTTAGGAAAAGTGCCTTATTCAATTTAATTGAAAAAAACAATAAACCTAGTTAGGCAGTAAAATTCAATCCTTTGCTACCATATTCGGTACGACCTTGCTCTTCATTTTAGGAAACAGTATCGCGATAGGTGTATCTATTTCCTTGCTCCCGATTATAGTAGTAGATTTGATGATTTCTTCTTTATCTATCTTTTTCAAATAGGTTGGCTGAATTACATTTCGAGTTTTGAGGGGGAGTTAAAAGACAAAAGGAAACTGCTATTAATGAAATATCAGTTGATAGTCAGAACTAATTATGTTGAGTTATTAAATCTAGCCGAAAAAATTAATTCCAAATTATCTATTGCGTAGAATTATTTATCGTGGTATAGTATTACTTGTCGCTGTTAACAACTGGTTGTTCCATAATATTTTTGTAAGAGATTGGAAAGAAGAAATAGAACTAAATAGTTGCGCAGAAATAATATTTTTGTTATTATAATAGATGTAGCCAATGAGTGGTGAAGAGACATATCCTATGATGTGCGTAAACCTTATTTGTTTTAAGCCGTATTGTTTTAAAGGGATTCTTACATTTGTTAACTGATGCTATGCCTGTCATTTATTCAGGATTGCAAGAAGTTAATATGCGGAAACCCACCTGCTTAGAGCGGGTTCAAAAAACAGCTAGGGTGACGGCATAGATGGGAATTGATTTTTTATACATACCGTGCTAGATGGGGAGTTGGCGGTGCCCTGTAACCCGCAATCCGCCTTAGCGGGGTTGAATTCCATTCAGCGGTACGGTTCATGTAAGGTTTGCCTTATGCAAGCGGTGATGACTATCGGGGTCTACGCAACAGAAACCTATGAAACTGGTCAGGTCCGGAAGGGAGCAGCCATAAGTAGACCATTCTGTGTGCCGTAGATAGCCCTGATTGAGCTGGCTACATTAGTTACACTTATGTGACCGTATCAATGAAAGGTGCACGGTTATAACTATTTAAATATATTATGGTTTTAAGCAGTTGTGAGGACGTCATATTTTTAATAAATATGATAATGTTTTTAATATGGATTATCTAATTTTGAGAGAAGTATCTTTAAAGTGATCTATTAACAATCTAATGTTCAAGAGATATTTTTTAAAAAAATATCTCATAGTCTGGTGGCGATAGCAAAGAGGTCACACTCGTTCCCATGCCGAACACGGTCGTTAAGCTCCTTTGCGCCAATGGTAGTTGGGGTTTCCCCCTGTGAGAGTAGGACGTTGCCAGGCATTGTATATATTTATTAATTTTTTTGCTTGAAATATATTCAAATAGAAGTAAGGATATGATAAATTATTTATTCCGTTGAGAATTTTTGCAATTCGATTTAAAAACATTCGTTAATATAGTTGCGCGGAATTGTTTTATGTGATATAGTGTTAATTGTTGGTGGCGATACATTATATAAAATAATCATCATTAACCGAATGGTGTTTGTTCTGGGGCCTTAGCTCAGCTGGGAGAGCGCCTGCCTTGCACGCAGGAGGTCAGCGGTTCGATCCCGCTAGGCTCCACCAATTTGGACTTTTAGCTCAGTTGGTTAGAGCGGTCGGCTCATAACCGATTGGTCGTAGGTTCGAGTCCTACAGGGTCCACCTAACATAATATGGAGGAATACCCAAGTCTGGCTGAAGGGATCGGTCTTGAAAACCGACAGGCGGGTTAAACCGCGCGGGGGTTCGAATCCCTCTTCCTCCTCCATTATTTAGAGAATACTATATAACGACGCGGGGTGGAGCAGTCTGGTAGCTCGTCGGGCTCATAACCCGAAGGTCGGCGGTTCAAATCCGCCCCCCGCAATACCGAAAATTTCCGGTAGTTCAGTTGGTTAGATTGCCTGCCTGTCACGCAGGAGGTCGCGGGTTCGAGTCCCGTCTGGACTGCCATTTTTAGGGGCATAGTTTAACGGTAGAACAGAGGTCTCCAAAACCTCCGATGTGGGTTCGATTCCTACTGCCCCTGCCAATTAACTGTACATGGCGATTGTGGCGAAGTGGTTAACGCACCGGATTGTGATTCCGGCATTCGTGGGTTCAATTCCCATCAGTCGCCCCATTATTTTTTACTTCTTATATTGGGCTATCGCCAAGCGGTAAGGCAACGGATTTTGATTCCGTCATGCGTTGGTTCGAATCCAGCTAGCCCAGCCAATGCGGAAGTAGTTCAGTGGTAGAACACCACCTTGCCAAGGTGGGGGTCGCGAGTTCGAATCTCGTCTTCCGCTCTTTCTTTAAAGTGGCGGTATAGCCAAGTGGTAAGGCGCGGGTCTGCAAAACCTTTATCCCCGGTTCAAATCCGGGTACCGCCTTTATGAGTTTTTACCTTGCCGGGGTGGTGGAATTGGCAGACACACAGGACTTAAAATCCTGCGGTAGGTGACTATCGTGCCGGTTCAAGTCCGGCCCTCGGCACCATATAATGCGCCCTTAGCTCAGCTGGATAGAGTATTTGACTTCGAATCAAAGGGTCGGGAGTTCGAATCTCTCAGGGCGCACCATTATATTTTTGGACAAGAGCAATTAATGCTATCGGGAAGTGGCTCAGCTTGGTAGAGCACCTGGTTTGGGACCAGGGGGTCGCAGGTTCAAATCCTGTCTTCCCGACCATCATTTTATTTATATGCGGGTGTAGTTTAGTGGTAAAACCTCAGCCTTCCAAGCTGATGATGTGAGTTCGATTCTCATCACCCGCTCCAATAATTGAGGGCCTATAGCTCAGCTGGTTAGAGCGCACGCCTGATAAGCGTGAGGTCGGTGGTTCGAGTCCACTTAGGCCCACCATATTCCACAGTAGCTCAGTGGTAGAGCAATCGGCTGTTAACCGATCGGTCGTAGGTTCGAGTCCTACCTGTGGAGCCATGGAGAAGTACCCAAGTGGCTGAAGGGGCGCCCCTGCTAAGGGTGTAGGTCGTTTACGCGGCGCGAGGGTTCAAATCCCTCCTTCTCCGCCATTTTTTAGATGGCCCGTTGGTCAAGCGGTTAAGACACCGCCCTTTCACGGCGGTAACACGGGTTCGAATCCCGTACGGGTCACCATTAGTTTCAAATATAGTTGGAGGATTAGCTCAGCTGGGAGAGCACCTGCCTTACAAGCAGGGGGTCGGCGGTTCGATCCCGTCATCCTCCACCATATTTATTTAAATATAACATCTGCAATTTTTATAATGACGCGGGGTGGAGCAGTCTGGTAGCTCGTCGGGCTCATAACCCGAAGGTCGGTGGTTCAAATCCGCCCCCCGCAATTACCATTAATGGTCCGGTAGTTCAGTTGGTTAGAATGCCTGCCTGTCACGCAGGAGGTCGCGGGTTCGAGTCCCGTCCGGACCGCCATTTATATTTAAAAATTGGCTCAGTAGCTCAGTCGGTAGAGCAATGGACTGAAAATCCATGTGTCGGCGGTTCGATTCCGTCCTGAGCCACCATTCATGCCGGCCTAGCTCAATTGGTAGAGCAACTGACTTGTAATCAGTAGGTTGGGGGTTCAAGTCCTCTGGCTGGCACCATTTCGAGACATTAGCTCAGTTACGAGCAATTCTCCTTGAAATACTATGAGTTGTTCCGACACAGCAAGCGATGTAGCTAAGCTGGTAGAGGAAGAAACAGGGGAGACTTCGAAGCAATTCATCGTCCGTAAGCAACATAATTTAACTTCAAGAGCCATTAGCTCAGTTGGTAGAGCATCTGACTTTTAATCAGAGGGTCGAAGGTTCGAATCCTTCATGGCTCACCATATAGTTTAATAAATATGCGGGTGTGGCGGAATTGGCAGACGCGCTAGACTTAGGATCTAGTGTCTTATGACGTGGGGGTTCGACTCCCTTCACCCGCACCAATTATTGCCAGTAATGTTATTGCGGTAAAAATCTTGCTTTTTTCAAGGTTGAGATGTTATAATATTTATTATCGCTGCTGAAGAGTGGAGATTTATACTTTTAAGGTAGTTGCGCAGAACTTAATTGTATGTCATACTAATTAAGTGCTTGCAAGAAAGTTAAATAGTTCTTTGAAAACTGAACAAAAGCCAAGCGAAAAGAGATAACATGATTATCTCGTCAATTTTTAGTAATTTAGCAAAATTACATTGTTATATCGCTAGCGTGATATATAACTTGAGCTTTGTTGCAACACTTACGTGAAGCAACTCAAACACTTTTATGGAGAGTTTGATCCTGGCTCAGGACGAACGCTGGCGGCGTGCCTAATACATGCAAGTCGAGCGAACCAATGGGAGCTTGCTCCTAGAGGTTAGCGGCGGACGGGTGAGTAACACGTGGGCAACCTGCCCTGTAGATCGGGATAACATCGAGAAATCGGTGCTAATACCGGATGATTTCTAGAATCTCATGGTTTTAGAATAAAAGATGGCTCTGGCTATCACTACGGGATGGGCCCGCGGCGCATTAGCTAGTTGGTAAGGTAATGGCTTACCAAGGCGACGATGCGTAGCCGACCTGAGAGGGTGATCGGCCACACTGGGACTGAGACACGGCCCAGACTCCTACGGGAGGCAGCAGTAGGGAATCTTCCGCAATGGACGAAAGTCTGACGGAGCAACGCCGCGTGAGTGATGAAGGTTTTCGGATCGTAAAGCTCTGTTGTTAGGGAAGAACAAGTATCGTTCGAATAGGGCGGTACCTTGACGGTACCTAACCAGAAAGCCACGGCTAACTACGTGCCAGCAGCCGCGGTAATACGTAGGTGGCAAGCGTTGTCCGGAATTATTGGGCGTAAAGCGCGCGCAGGCGGT
>NZ_JAJAFR010000025.1 GCF_020734105.1 Alkalihalobacillus deserti | reverse complement strand
AAGATGAGATTTCCCATGGATTAATCCAGTAAGACCCCTTAGAGATGATGAGGTTGATAGGTCTGGTGTGGAAGCGTGGCGACACGTGGAGCTGACAGATACTAATCGGTCGAGGACTTATCCAATATATAATTCTTGACGTCATATTTTGAATAAATATGACAATGTTTCTAATTTGCATTATCTAGTTTTGAGAGAACCTTGATTCTTTCAATGGTATTTTATTAAAAATACCTTATAGTCTGGTGGCGATAGCGAAGAGGCCACACCCGTTCCCATGCCGAACACGGTCGTTAAGCTCTTCAGCGCCGATGGTAGTTGGGGGCTTCCCCCTGTGAGAGTAGGACGTTGCCAGGCTGATAAAGCACAATCCAATGGATTGTGCTTTTTTATGAGTTAAACATAACGCTTAAGGCGTTGAATAGCTTTGATCGAAGGGGACCTCCCCGTAGAAGAAAAATGGTTAGCTAGGACATTGCCAGGCAAATAAAAACACGAATTAAGTTAATCCATAAAAGGGCGAGATTGTTTAGGAACATCTTTTATGGTAGTGGATATTTGTGAATATTTTTATTTGAATTGACGAAGCAGAATGCTTCAAGAGGTACAAAAGACAAAGTGAAGTGCCATTTATTATAAAACAAGCAAATTCACAAAATTATATAGACACGAACACCCACGAACAAATGTCTATATTTTAGATGTTGAAGGAGATGGCACCTTTACAATTAACGGGTGCGTTTAATTCAAGATGAATACCCGTAAAAAACATATTTCAAATATAAAAAGTGCGATTATCTTTTTTGTAATCGTACGGGGTCTCGGCAATAGAATAGCACTACCATCCAGGTAAAAATCACTTTTCATTTTTTACACACTTGAAGTATTATCTATAAGTTGACATTGCATGCTCTTGGATACGCTTATGAATTACATTAGGTACTTCTTGAAGTGAATTTAGCGTCAAAAAAGCACTACTATGCTCAACGTTAACTTCAACAACGTTATATTGCCATTCTGTTTCAGCTGGAATATATATTGCGTGGATATTCTTTTCAAGTGCTGGGACAATATCAGTTCGTAATGAATTTCCAACCATCCAAGTTACTTTAGGATCGGCATTAATTGTTTTTAAAATATCCGATAGAGCTGTTGTATCTTTATGTTCCGAAATAAAAATACGATGTTCAAAATAAGTAGTGAGTTCTAACTGGGTGATTTTCCTGCTTTGATTAGCCTCATCGCCCCCTGTGTGTAAATATAATTCATGTCCCTCTTCTTTTAAACGTTGTAGTGTTTCACTCATATATGGAATTGGTTCAACGGGAACTTCAAATACCTGAAACCCCAATTCTCTTAAATATTGAATTTCGTCTTTTTTCTTTTCCTTCCCTGTTAAGTCACAAAAGTAATTATAAGTACCAACAAATGATTCGGGAAACCGTTCCGACTTTAAACCGTGCTGACTAATCGCTTTAACATCAATTTGAAGTTGTTTCTGTTTTATTTCTTCCTTGGTTATGGTGTCAAACCATGTGATCATTTGGTCAGCGAATTCACCTATTACTTGGTTAAAGTATCTATTACAGTATGATAATGTATCGTCAAGGTTAAATAAAATGTTTTGTTTTTGCATCTTTTACTCCTTTCCAAGTATTTTAAGCTCTCACTATTGTCCCACAATGTCTAAGTTAATATACTTGAAGTTAAGTAAGCAGCATGTGCGTAAATGTACTCTTAAAATACAGTTATTTATAGTTACCTGTTTCAGTTTAGGTAGAGAAAATGAAAAATTACTTATTTTTTAAAAGGTTAAAAAGGTGATCTTATTACTTTCATTGCTAAATCAGCGTTTTAGCATACCAAGGAGCACCCGAATTCGCATTGGAAATAACAAACCTATTAGTAAATTGTTAACAGCTTTGTTAAATGGCCTGTTAATTTACACGTTATTTGACTTCTGTTTATCCGAGCTCCCAAGCAATTAAAAAAAAGCCTGTATCTATGATACTGATTACTTAGTAATCTAGGTTATAGGCTTTAAATTACGGTCTTTTATTGACCTTATTAACGTTTATTTGTTTTAAGTTTAGTTAAAGGCTATTAGATACAATGGTTACTGGTTACCCAATGATCACTCTCTCTTTTGGATAATGATAATGCTCGTCTGTAAGCTTTCCTCTAATGATAAATAAGAATGCAAACACTCCAATTCGACCGACAAACATCAGAAAGATAATCGTTAATTTACCAGCTGTACTTAGATCAGGAGTAATCCCCATCGATAATCCTGTTGTTCCAAATGCCGAGCAAACCTCGAAGATAATTGCGGTTAAAGGAAATGGCTCAATATAGGCAAGAAATATAACCGCTGATGCCGTAATCATAATTGCGACACTAATGACTATAAAAGACTTTAACATATCTTCCTGATCAATTTCTCTTCCAAATATTTTAATAGAACTTCTTCCACGAGCAAAAGTATAAATTGTCAAAATAATGATGGCAAAAGTAGTCGTTCGAATTCCTCCACCTACACTACTTGGAGATGCTCCAATAAACATAAGGGCGCTCAAGAATAACTGTGTAGGAATATAAAATTCTGCAATATTCATTGTTGCTAGTCCACCATTTCTAGTAGTTACAGATTGGAATAAGGCATAAAAAAACGTTTCATGCCAAGATTTATCAAGAAAGAAGTGATTTCTTTCTAATAAAAGGATCCCAAGAAACCCAACAAGAACAAGCAACCCAAATGTTGTTGTTGTTAATTTTGTATAAAGGGAAAAACGCTTATTAAATGGCTTTTCTTTTGCCGTCAAAAACTCTTTTAACTCAATGAGAACAGGGAAGCCAATGGCGCCTAACACTAATAAAATCATATTCACAAATTGTACAAAATAATCATGGGCAAAGGGCTCTAAAGAGCTTCCTGTAATGTCAAAACCAGCATTGGTTGTTGCGCTTACGGATGCAAAGAAACCTTGGATAAATGCTTCTTGCCAAGTCGGAAAATATTGTAGAAAGTGTATACTAAGAATGAGTGCCCCAACAGCCTCAATCGCTAGAATCATGATTAAAATCTGTTTCATGATCAGAACTAATCCTGCCATTTCTCCGCGGTTTTGATCCGTCATGATCAATTGTCTTTCTCGTAAGCCAATCTTTCGACGAAAGAGCATCCAGACAAAAGTTCCTAATGTCATAATTCCAATTCCACCAAATTGTAATACAAAAGCTAGAATAAAGGTACCTGGCACACTAAAGGTTTCTGCGGTGGAAACAACCGTTAGTCCTGTTACACTTACTGCACTTACAGCAGTGAAGAGAGCTTCTATAAAACCCCATTGCGTTCCAGGATTTCGTGCAATAGGTAAACTAAATAAAGCCATTGCAACAATTACAGCAACAACGTAGTACAAAACAATAATCTGAACAGCTGAAAGATGCCTTAAATGCTCTTTTATTTTAGCCATATATAAAACCTTCTTTGATATTTTATTTACTTCATAGTTCTTCTTATCTACAATCCTTCATCTTCAAAACGTTTTAAGTCATTCTTATGTCCAATGACAATGAGAAGGTCCTTTTCAATAATGACTTCTTCAGGCATTGGGGAAACATTCACATCCTCACCACGTTTAATGGCGAGAATAGTACAACCAAACTTAGCTCGTATATTCAAATCAATAAGCGATTTATTATGAACTTTACTCGTTGCTAATAATTCAACGATGCTGTACTCATTTGATAATTCAATATAGTCTACAATTTTCTCTGAGGTTAGATGTTGGGCAATCCGAATGCCCATATCGTGTTCTGGATGGATAATTCGGTCAGCACCTATCTTTTCTAGAACTTTATGGTGATAAGCATTTTGCGCTTTTACCCATACGTTAGGTAGATTCAATTCTTTTAACACAAGTGTTGTTAGTATACTGGTTTGTATATCATCACCGATCGCCACCACAACATGTTCAAAGTTTCTTATCCCTAAGGAAAGTAAAGCTTTTTCATCTGCAGAATTTGCTATAACAGCATGTGTTGCATGTTGTGAAAACTCAGTAACCTTTGCTTCATTAATGTCAATGGCTAAAACTTGATGGCCCATCCTAAATAATTCTTTACAAATGCTACCACCAAAACGTCCTAACCCAATAACAGCGAATTGTTTCTTTTTATCTGCCACTCCAAACTTCTCCTTTTTTCTCCAAATAAAAAAGACCATCACAAAGAATGGTCCCAAAAGAACCTTCTCTTTCATAACGCTTACGAGGTTAGCTGTCGGATTAGGGACTAAGAGTATCCCCTCTTACTAAGTAAGATTCACCCCAAGATGGTAAATTGCCCATCAAAAATGGTTCCCCCGCTCAAAAAATGATTAAGCGAATAAAGGTTTAATATGATATTTTAACTATTAGTGAATTTACTCCTCTTTATGGAACATGTCAATACATATTTTTTTAACGAACTTTCATGATTTTTTCATAGGCTTCCTTACTACAAATGACATAAAGCTCTGCTTCCGTAGGAATATGCTCTCCTAATTTAGAAAGAATGTTAAAGTCATTTCCATCAGAAATTAAATTTGCTCCTAGATTTTTTAAATCTTCAAATGCATCATTATATGTACCCCAAATTTGTTTTTTCTTTATTTTACGAATATCTACACCGCTTCTTCTACTTAGGAGTTCCATTATTAGTTTACTTGATCCTTTATCAACTGCAGCTTTAGCCATGAGGTCAGACAGTGCCTCATCTGCAATAATAAACTCGTCAACATTGGCATGTTCGAAATTTGAAATGTGCTTTTCTTTGAGAATCTCAACAATAGTGTAAATCTCTTTATTCATTTCTACAGCATAACTCTCAATAGATGAGACGATTAACAATGATTGTCCATCTGCAGTGACAGGATTAAACTCCCTATCTCTTGTGAAAATTAAAACAGCCTTCGCTGCGAGGATATTAGCCTTTTCTAATGTTTCTATATCTGTGGGATCTCCTTGAATGTAAGAAAATCGTTCATGCTCTATGGGGGACTTTTCTAATGAATCAATAACTAGAATTTTTGCATAATCATCTATTTCCATTATCTCATTCATTGTATGCTTTGCCTTATTCGTCCACCCGATGATGACATAATGATTCTTACCTTTATATCTCAATTTTCCTTCCTCCTTTAACTTGCGATATATACCGAAACCCTCAACGATTTTTCCGATGACAATCCCAATTAAACCAATCCCGACTAAATATAAAATAAGTCCAAAAATACGCCCGATTGTTGTTTCTGGCACAAAGTCTCCATACCCTGTTGTCGTGACGGTTGTCATAACATACCAAAACCCAATAAAAGGGGTAACAAACATTTCTGGTTCTAACCAATGCATGATGAAGGCGCTACTTATTAAGAAGAGGACTGTTATAAACAGAAGGGTTAACTTTTTTATTCTGACCGTCATTTTCATGATTTCAAATATAAGCAGCATTTAATAATCTCCTTTAGAATTTACAATCTTTTTATATTTCCCTGTCTAAGTTGAAAATATAAAGAGAACTAATGTAAGACGGGGAAGAATTACTCATAACTTTTAGGCATTGGAATAGGAAAAGGTATGAGAGGATTTAACTCTAAAAATTAATTTGTGAAATGTTACACTTAAACTAAACGAGTGCTTTTATACAACAACGAGATCGTCACTGCGACGGTCTTTTTTCACTAACGGACAGGATAATGGAATAAGCTGAAACTATTTTTTTAAAATCGTCTAACAATTAAGGGAGGTGTATTTATGAGAACCTGGTTTAAAATTCTTATTTTTGTACTATTGAATCTTGTGTATCAGTAGGATGTTCCTATGGAGAAAGTGATGATGGTGAAGGCACGATGGAGAAAATTACCGATGACACAATGACAAGCTATTTGCTCACATAGACACACAAAAACAAGAACTTCACTTGGATATTTCCAAATGGATAAACCGAGGCAAAACTGAAGTGAATGATATGATGTATTCCAAAACAATTACATATAATGAAAACACTACTTTTCAAGATGAGCAAGGATTTGACGTACAACCAGAGGATTTTAAGAAAGGGGAGAAATTAGCAGTATTTGTAGAATCGGATACGTCAAGTTCTAGTCATAAAACAGTTTCTATGGCAACTGATATTATTCAATTAGAGATGTCCAGGGAGGAGAAATTAGAACGTTTTTTAGCGAAAGGAGATAATTTACACACCGTAGTATTATATCAGGAAGGTACAACACCTCCATACGATGAAATGGACTTTGAAAAACATGTTCCTGAGTCATTTTCGGGCGGAATATCCTGGGTACCCTTATGTTGAAGGTTTAGCAATCGATTATAAGGAAGAACTTAATCTTGGAAAACTCCCAATGATTATGGTTTTTGACAGAGAAGGGATGGTGTTTCAGACGGACTCGATAGAACAATTGGAGTCTTGGTCTGATGGAAAACCGTTAAAATTTTTAATTTAATCCTTAGCGTTATTAAACTAAAGGAAGCGTTCCTGCATTAGCAGCAGGACGCTTTTAAACTAAAGAACAGTTTTCTTCAATGAGATAATGGATCTTTATGGTAAAAAATAGGCGGGCGTTTGTTGTTAGGGGGTTTTTTATGTATAAGGTAGTTGATACTTTAAAAAGTATGTTCTTAGATTTATTTTCAATGGGTAAGGCTTTGTTTATGGGTTTATAATGTTTGGATTGTTTATTGTAATATGTGTTGCTTTAATATATGGTTTTCTCTTTCTAAAAATCTAATCTTTTAACTTATGATGAAAATCATAAATCAGGTCTAGGAGAGGGGAACAAGTATGTCCGGAAAAGGTTGTATAAAATGTGAAAGCAAAGATGCAGGGAAAAAGGAAGTTGCAATGACGGGAACAGGATTATCTAAAATGTTTGATGTTCAACGTAATGAGTTTATTGTTGTTTATTGTAAGAACTGTGGTTATTCCGAGTTCTATAATAAGCACTCTTCTACGCCATCAAATATACTGGATTTATTTTTTGGTTCATGAAAAATAAGAGGAGATTACGATTGGGGCATTATTGAAAATACAGTAGTACCTTTTACATCTTCAAGTAACGCTGTTTTTCTTATTGAACAAACGCTCCTTAGTGGAACAAGAAAGATGGAAAACCAACTCACTCTTATGGTGGAATTGACCGCTATTGCTCATTAATATCAAGTATTTTTCTATATGGATTGTATTCGATGGTATCTATTCAAGTGAACATCTAGGTTTTGACTATGTTTAATAGTATCAGGGTGGGTAAGTCCCTTTAATCGACCATTATAAACCATACGGATACGTAATAATTTAATTTTAAATTCCAACAAATAAATTGTTATCTTTTGGATTTTCATGACTTTCCTCCTGAAAAATATAAAGTTAATACAGACATAAGACTCATTTTACAGTAGATCTAAACAATTGTAATTGTTTGTTTAGAACAAATTTTCAGTTATTTGTATGTCGTTATACCACAAGGACACTGAAACTTATTCTTCTTTTTTCTTTTGTATTAAATGAAATCAAAGTTAATGAATAGTTCGATGCTAATGTACATGGAAAGAGAAGGTGCTTGTTGAACTAGCGGATGCATAACTTGAACAGTAGGAGCAACCATATGAGGTTGCTCCTGTTCTTCCTCAACTATTGGGCAGGCGCGACAAGTGCTGTTATAAGCGCTTTCTAGCGTGAAATACAGGAAGTTTATTTAGATAAACTTCAACCTTACAACGGAGGGTAGGAATGACGAAACTAGGACATCTAATCGAAAAAATACAATGATTTTCACAACGTTATCTAAACACACGATGAATGGTTCGCACGAGCGATCTGTGTTGCTTCAACCATGTTCTTCAATGAATCAATGGTTTCTTTCGTTCCTCGTGTTTTTAACCCACAGTCTGGATTAATCCAAAAAAGATTCGGATCAAGCACACGTAAAGCGCGTTCAATCATACTAGTCATTTCTTCTACGAGGGGAATGCGGGGACTGTGTATATCATATACACCTAAGCCGATTCCTTGTTTATAGGTGTTCAGTTCGAAGCTCTGTATGAGTTCCCCGTGACTTCGAGACGTCTCGATTGAAATGACATCAGCGTCCATTGCTACGATCGATTGGATCATGTCGTGAAATTCACAATAACACATATGAGTATGTATTTGCGTAGTATCTTCCACTGAACAAGTTGTTTGTCGGAATGCGCGGACTGCCGATTCTAGGTATTGTGCTTGTTCATGCTCTTTTAGTGGGAGGCCTTCACGAACAGCTGGTTCATCGACCTGTATCATACCAATCCCCGCTTGTTCAAGTGCCTTGACTTCCTGTCTAAGTGCGTTGGCAAGCTGATAAGCAATTTGTTCACGTGTGATGTCTTCGCGAACAAAGGACCAATTCATGATCGTAATCGGACCTGTCAGCATTCCTTTCACAGGTCGTTCAGTCAATGATTGAGCATATTTCGTTTCTTCTACTGTCATCGCACCTTGGAAAGCAATATCTGCAAATATAACGGGTAGTTTCACACAACGAGAGCCATATGATTGGACCCATCCATTTTGCGTAAACGCAAAGCCCTCAAGCTTTTCACCAAAGAACTCGACCATATCAGTTCGTTCGAATTCGCCATGGACAAGAACATCGAGTCCGATATCCTCCTGTAGCTTAATCCAATGATCAATTTGATTACGGATGAAAGTTGAATACTTCTCTTTACTCCATTCGCCTTTGCGCCACAATTTCCGAGCTTTTCGCACTTCTGCGGACTGGGGAAAGCTACCGATTGTCGTAGTTGGGAAGAGTGGTAGATTCCATTTCTTTTATTGTAAGGGGTGACGCTCAGCAAAGGCTCGACGACGTTCTAAAAGTGGAATACTATTAGCATCGTCTTACGAGGTATTACTATGATTGCCATTTCGAAAAAGTCTAAATGTTTCTGATATACGTTCGTGTTCATTAAGAGTTTTAGTTAGTGCGCCCCTGTTTTCAGAAAAGGCATTCGTTAGAAAAGCTAACTCCTCCAATTTCTCATCTGCAAATGTAAGAGCATGTTTCAATTCAAGTTCGAGTTCGGCTTCGGCTTCTTGCTTCGTTGTTACAGGCACATGAAGCAAACTACATGAAGATTGAACGATAAGTCGATCTGGAGTGACATGTTTAGTAAGTACGTCCAGTATGTCTAGTTTTTCTTGAAGAGGAGCTTTCCAAATGCCACGACCATCGATGACACCAGCGCCTAAAATTTTATCCTCTGGAAATCCTACTGTTTGAATGGATGTTAAGTTGCCAACGTATCCATGTACGAAATCAAGGCCGATTCCTTTAACAGGCAACGTGATGATCTCTCTGCAATGTTCCACTGATTCAAAGTACGTCTGTAGCATGATGTTCAAATTTGGCACAGATGATGCAAACAATTTATAAATGGCCTGTAATCGATGCACGTCTGCTGCACTTATCTTCGTTACGAGAATCGGTTCGTCGATTTGTACCCATGAAACGCCCTCGTTCTTAAGCTCGTGAAGGATTTTTACATAGAGTGGTAATAACTGACGAAGAATATCATCAAATTCTGTTTTATCATACCCTTTAGATAACTTCAGGAAAGTCAAAGGACCGAGAATAACAGGTTTGCCGTCAATCCCAAGCTTCTCCTTTGCTTCGCGATAGGCGAGTAGCGGTTTATTTTCCGTTAGAGTAGGCGTCGCCTCATTCAGTTCAGGTACAATATAGTGATAATTCGTGTTAAACCATTTTGTCATCTCACTAGCCGGGGCATCCACTGTTCCTCGGGCCATACTATAATAAACAGATAGGGGGACAATTCCTCCTTTGTATTGAAAGCGTTTCGGAACAATACCAAACATTGTTGCGGTATCTAGAACATGATAATAATAACTACAATCATTCACTACGATAAAATCGATGCCGACTTCCTGCTGTTTTTGCAGGTGATTTAATCGAATGTCATGCATTTCTTTTTGAAACTCGAGTTCATTGAGCCTCCCTGACCAAAACGCTTCAAGCGCTTTTTTCCATTCTCGATTTTAACCGATACGCGGATCACCTAGCACACTACTTTTAACGATCGTCTCATGCTCCTCTCTATCTTAAAACTGAACAACCGGTTGTTATTAGAAGAATAGCACGGAAAGTTCGATATAGTGTAACTTCATTAATCTATATCTAGATATAGTTATAAGCTATAATAAGTACGTTAATGTGAGATGGATTTCTTGAGCGCTTGTATATAAGCAGATCCAAGCATAGATAATGATACATTTTTTAGGGGAATCCAACCGATATTGATGGTTTCTTTGCAATCCAATGGTACGGGAATAATTTCATTTCCATTTATTAGACCTTTCAAAAATTGTAATCTGCATGTCTTCTTCTAGTTCTTTAATGGCATTGGAAAGGCTAGGCTGAGAGATAAATAACCGCTTAGCAGCTTCATTGATTGATCCCCGGTTTGCTACTTCGATATCATACTTTAATTGTTGTAAAGTCAATATATAACACTCCTTGATCAGTTTCATTGCCTGTTTTTATTAATTATACATAGAAACTAGCTTGTCTGGGTTATAAATGCTACTCGGATATAATGATGGCAAGATAATTTAACAAGGAAAAAGATTTTATAGTAATATAGGTTATAAAGGGTTGATTATCTAAACAAAAATTAAAAATACTAGCTTCAGAGCAGACATAATTAATTATGCTGAGGATGGAGCATAAGATTTATTCAATTTTCTTATAAAAAAGGAGGGTTGAGAATGGCTATGGACAACCAATTAACAGGTACAATTTTCTTATCAAAGTTGGTAACTCAGTATGCGCAATTACACTCCAAAACAGTAGGGGAAAGTGCACAAGAATACATTCGGCAAATAGGAATTAGAACTGGAGAGTGGTTAGAAGATTTTTATGATCATAGCAAAGAAAGATGGACAGTAGATAAGTATGCCGATGTAATAGTAGATATTAAGAATTCTATCGGTGGCCACTTTACTATTTCTGAAGTACATCCTGATCATGTTGTTGTAAAAGCAACTGGATGTCCGTTTGGGGAATTTGTTCAAGATGCTCCACATCTTTGCAACATGACATCTAGTGTATTTGGCGGTATTGCTGCTAGAAGATTTGGTTATGGAAAAGTTAGTTTGCGAAAAAGGATAGCATTGGGCCATCCCGGTTGTGAAGTTGCGGTATATTTTGAACCAAATGAAAGTGAAGAAGGGCGTGTATATAAGGATTTGCCGATAACACCCGAGAATGGGAATCCTTTTGAATGGGAAGAAGAGACGATTAAAGCATTGCATAGAGAGCTAGCAAAAAGTGATGATATGATTATTTCACTTTTAGATGAACTTGAGGACTTAAGAAAAAAGGTAAACAAAAGCAATGGCGACTTTAACTAAAGTTAAAATATCAAATGAGTGGGACCTTTATCCAGTTAGAATTACGGCTAGAAAGCTCGCAGATAATGTTGGTTTTAACATAGTAGATAAAGCAAAAATAGAAATAGCAGTTTCAGAGCTTGCAAGAAATATAATTAATTATGCTGAATATGGAGAAATCTTTCTTCAGGAAGTCACTATGCTAAATAAAAAAGGGCTAAAAATAATAGCGCTTGATGAAGGAAATGGAATAGAAAATATTGAAAAGGCCTTAATTGATGGTTTTTCTACTTCAAATGGTTTGGGATATGGTCTTCCTTCTGTAAAAAGGTTAATGGATGAGTTTGAAATACAATCTGAAATAGGAAAAGGAACTAAGATTTATACAGTAAAATGGCTCAGATAGAGCATTCATTCTTCAACTAGTGGGTGGTTTAATTAAATAAAAATTAGTGAGTATGGTTTAATTCAAGCAATTTTTGCTAATAGGTTATTGTTCTATAGGCTAAACCTAGTATCGAAACTACTTATTTGGCAAAATAGAAAACTAGCTTGGACGAACGCAAGCTAGTTTTTTGATTCTATTATTGGGCTTTCCTTTCAAGACCCTGCTTAGCAAGATTAGCATCAGCGTCAGCCTGTTGCTGTAACTCAGCCTCGGTTAAATAATACTCATCTTCAAATGAGTTTTTCGGTTCTTCAAGAGTGAAGTAACAAATAACGAAACTAGCAAATGCGCCAGTGGCTAGGATAAAGAAGAATTGCTGGGGTGTTACAAATGTATAAAGTGTTAGGTAAATCGTTGCACCAACATTTCCATAAGCGCCAGACATGCCGGCAATTTGTCCTGTTACACGCTTTTTAATCATTGGAATGACAGCGAACGTTGCTCCTTCTGCCCCTTGAATAAACATAGATGTTAGTACGGTAATGGCGATAGCTAATACTAAAGGCCAACTAGAGTTCATGAAGCCCATTAATACAAGACCAATTGAAATACCAATCATATACACAAGCATCACTTTGCGGCGACTACCCATACGATCCGAAAGAACTCCACCTAGTGGACGAGCGACTAAGTTAACAAAGGCAAAGGTGGAGGCAATCAGTCCAGCTTGAGCAGCTGAAAGTGAAAAAGTTAATTGAAAGAACATCGGTAACATGGAGATGATAGCCAATTCTGCTCCGAAGTTTGCAAAATACGTACTATTTAAAGCCCCAACATTTTTAAACTTATATTTGTCTTCCTCAGGTACACCTTTTTTAAGCCTTGGTACATTGACTTTTAAGATGTTGTAAATTTGATAAATAACAACCAGTATGATAGTCGCGTAGACAATGTATAAGATTTCATCCGTAATAAAACCAAGACCCTCTAATCTCCAAGCACTTACTGCTAGTGCACCGCCAAGAGGGATGGTCCAAGCAATAAGTTGTACTAAGTCGCCCCAAGTACTCACCTCAAGAGCTGATGCCTTTTTAGGTTTCACTAATGCCTTTCCTTCAGGAGTATCTCTTACAAAAATGTAATAAATGATCCCGTATACGAAACAAATCACACCTGTAAAGGCAAGAGCATATCTCCACCCATTATCTCCACCAAGAAGAGTTAAAGCAAACCAAGGCAACAACATTGCAGCAGCAGCAGAACCAAAATTACCCCATCCGCCATAAATTCCTTCTGCAAAACCAACGTTCTTTGGCGGGAACCATTCTGCAACCATACGAATTCCGATGACAAAGCTTGCCCCAATGCTACCAAGGATCAGGCGTGACACCATTAATTGCGCCCAGGTATCACCGAAGGCAAAGGTAACCGCTGGAATTGACATCGTGATTAACAATCCAGAATAGACAATTCTTGGACCGTATTTATCCAATAACGAACCGATGATAATTCGAGCTGGGATGGTAAGTACTACGTTACAAATCCCTAGAGCGGCAATGTGTTGAGGAGTTAACCACCCCATGTCTTCCATCATTGTTGTAGCCAGAGGAGCCATACTATACCAGGCAAAGAAAGAAACAAAAAATGCGAACCAAGTAAAATGCAAAACCTTAATACGTTCATTCTTAAATTTGAAAATGTCTGACACGGTCATGAATACCACTCCTTTTTTTATGAATCATTGTTATTTAAAGGTAAAACAGAAAAAATAGTTTGACTTTTCTGGTAGTTAGAAGCGTAAGTGATAGAAAAATAATCTCTTAAGGTGCTTTTCTCCCCATGAACAAGTATATAAAACACAGTTTTCATTTTTACATGATGAATTGTTCGTTGTCTTATTTCTCGATAAAAAATGTGACATGGTTTATACGATCGTAAAACGCTAGCAATTTAATAACACGAGAGTATGAGAACTTGTTTCGATCTTCGAAAAAGTATTTGTAATACACCTTATATGTTTGCATTAGTTTTTCACATTGTCAGGAAATTAGGGAGGAAATTTAACAGTATTTTTATTGGTATTTGAAATGAGAGAGCATCTTCTCATAAAGAAGTAAATAGGGAGAGGAACTTTAACTGCGATTATCAACTATTCCATTACAAAGCATTTATGAATTGCGCCAAGACCAGGTTAATTGCTCAAGATTCACTACAATTGCGCCAAGATCAGAGTAATTGCACGAGATTCCACTATAATTGGGCGGAAATCAGAGTAATGGCACGGACCTTCTATAACTGCACGAATGCCTCTACCAACTTTAATTTTCAAGTAAAAAGCTAAGCTGTTACTAATAATGTTGCTGCTAAAGGATTTACAAAAGGTTAAATCAAAAACTCTGTTAGATAACTTAACAGTTTGTAACATGTATCTCATATGTTGGTTTAGGATGATACATATAAATCAAATAATTGTTTTACGAATCGAGTAACAAAGGGGGAGTGATTAATGAGTAGTGGAATGGTCTACTTTGTAGGGGCTGGTCCGGGTGATGTCGATTTAATTACGGTAAAAGGAAAACGGGCTTTGCAGCAGGCCGATGTAGTCATTTTTGATCGATTAATTAATCCTTTTTTGTTAACTGATGTAAAAGATGACGCAAAATTAATTTATTGTGGGAAGCAACCTTGCAAGCACACTCTTAGGCAAGAAGATATACAAAGAGAAATTTTGATTCATGCTAGAAAAGGAAAAACGGTCGTGCGGTTAAAGGGTGGAGATCCGGCTGTATTTGGAAGAGTTGGTGAAGAAGCTGAGCTATTAGCAGAACACCAAATCGATTATGAAATCATCCCTGGAATAACCGCAGGAATTGCCGCGACAATGTACTCGGGTGTACCGCTTACCCACCGTAAACATTCTAATTCATTTGCGATTGTAACCGGACACGGTAGCCGAGATGATGGCACACCGAACATAAATTGGAACCACTTAGCAAAGGGAGTAGAAACGATCGTATTTTATATGGGAGTGAAACATTTAAAGACGATTACGACAGAGTTAATTAAAAATGGCAAAGCAAAAGAAACAGCTGCTTTAGTTGTGCAGTGGGGTACGTACAGCAAACAACGAACGATTGAGGGATCTCTTGCAACGATAGCTAATCAAGTAGAACAAGCAAACATAACAAATCCAGCCATCATCGTAGTAGGTGATGTCGTCAAACTGAGAGCGAAACTAGCTTGGTTTGATAACAGAGCGTTAACAGGAAAAAGTTTTCTTATTCCATCAAAGGAAGAGGCGAATAAAAAACTGGTTGCGAGCCTTACGAAACAAGGTGCAGATGTATTTGAACACGATTTATTAACAGAAGAAAGTGACCATCTCAAACAAGAGATTTTGCAGCAGCTAAAACTAATCTCAAGCGAGCATGAGCTTGTCTTTCTTTCTTCAAAAAGCGTGTCAGCATTTTTAAAGGCAATTGGAGAACAGGGTTTGGATCTTCGAGAGATTTACTGTCCTATCTTTTCAATAGACGAAGCCGTTCAGTCAACATTACAGATGGTGGGAATTCAATCTCGTCTAGTTGAAGAAGTCCATTTAACTCGGCCGATTCTAGTAGGAGGAGATATAGAAGTAGAAGATATGAAAGCGAACTTCGCTGGAGCAACTAAGGAGCTCATTTTGAGCACGAAGAAAGTAGCGAAGAAAGATATGGAAGCTTTTACCCGGTTGATCGATGAACAACATGTCAATACGCTGCTTTTAACAAGTTGCACGGAAGTTAGTCATTTCTTGAAGTTTCTTGAAATAACGGATGTATCAAAAGAGCGAGTACTTGAGCAGGTAACTGTTCTTTGCATCGGAAGAGATACAAGTCTTTTGCTAAAGGAAAATAAGATACCTGTTGATAGATATGTAGAAAAAGCTGATGTTACGAAGATCATAAAAGCCTTTGAGAAAAATTTAATTTTGGCAAAGGAAAGTTAATCTTAAGCGATATATAGACCAAAAATAAATGATTGAATAAAAGGAGAGATTGTTGTGAAAGAAAAACTCGTATTAATTGGAAATGGGATGGCCGGTGTTCGTGCAATAGAAGAGATTTTAAAGAAAGATCCGACGCGCTTTGATATAACCGTATTTGGTGAAGAGCCTCATCCAAACTACAATCGAATCATGCTATCGTCTGTTTTGCAAGGGGACGCTACCGTTGATGATATTGTGTTAAATAACTATGACTGGTACGAAGAAAATCAAATTGAATTGCTAACAGGAGACCCCGTCATTAAAGTGGATACCGAAAATCAAGTCGTTTATAGCCAAAAAGGGATCGAACGCTCTTATGATCAATTAATTTTTGCGACGGGATCGAATCCTTTCATGCTGCCACTTCCAGGTGCTGATAAAGAAGGTGTAATCGCGTTCCGTAATATAAAAGACTGTGAAACGATGATTGATACGTCTAAGAAGTATAAAAAAGCTGTCGTCATTGGCGGGGGATTACTTGGTTTAGAGGCAGCGAGAGGGTTACTTAATTTAAATATGCATGTTGATGTCATTCATATTGCTGACTTTCTCATGGAAAGACAATTAGATGAGCAAGCTGGAAAGATGCTGAAAGAAGAACTTGAAGCCCAAGGAATGACTTTCCATTTGCAAAAAAACACGAAGGAAATTGTAGGAAAAGATCGGGTTGAGGGCATCCATTTTACAGATGGCACGAGCTTTGAAACAGATCTTGTCGTAATGGCCGTAGGGATTAAACCTAATATCGCGCTTGCTCAAGAAACGGGCTTAACAACAGAACGAGCGATTGTCGTGGATGATTTCATGCAAACAAGTGCTCCAAATGTGTATGCGGTTGGAGAATGCGCTCAACATAGAGGGATTGCTTATGGGTTGGTTGCTCCCCTTTATGAGCAAGGCAAAGTATTAGCTGCCCATATATGTTCAGAAAATCAGTCACTCGAGCACGGCTATGAAGGATCACTTGTCTATACTCAATTAAAAGTATCTGGTGTTAACGTATTTTCAGCAGGACAGTTCACAGATGGCGAGCAAACAAAAGCAATTCGTGTTCATGATGAGTTCGAAGGTATTTATAAAAAAGTGGTTGTTCAAGATAACAAAGTAATCGGGGCGGTACTGTTTGGAGATACATCAGATTCGACTCGCCTCCTTAGCATGATGAGAAATGGTGACGATATTTCAGGGATGAGTAAAGTCGCTCTTCTACCATCGGAAAGTGGAGAAGCACAAGTTAGCCCAGTAGTCGCGATGTCAGATAGTGATAATATCTGTGACTGTAATGGTGTTTCTAAAGGAGCCATCTGTTCGGCGATAACCGAAAATGGACTGACAACCGTCGAACAAGTGAAGCAATGCACGACAGCAGGACGATCTTGTGGAGGCTGTAAACCACTTATTGCAGATCTGTTAACATTGACAACAGGAGAAGAAGTTGGAAATGTACCAGAACCAATGTGTGGCTGTACCGAACATACGCACGAAGAAGTCGTTGCGGAAATTCGTGAGTTGGGCCTTACACACCCACGTGAAGTGATGAATGTTCTTGGTTGGGAATCAGATGAAGGCTGTTCAAAATGTCGCCCAGCGATTAACTATTACTTGAAAATGGTAGACCCTATTAAAAATGCAGATGACCCTACTTCACGCTTCATTAATGAACGTGTCCATGCAAACATTAACCACAACGGAACATTCACGGTTGTCCCAAGAATGTATGGTGGTGTAACGAATGCAGACCAATTACGTAAAATTGCTGATGTAGCGGATAAATACAATGTTCCTCTGTTAAAAGTTACCGGAGGACAACGAATTGACTTGTTTGGAGTCGAAAAAGATGATTTACCGAAAGTGTGGAGTGACCTCGGTATGAGATCAGGTTCTGCTTATGCCAAAGCGCTACGTACCGTTAAAACTTGTGTTGGAGAGCAGTTCTGCCGTTTCGGTACCCAAGACTCGATTGGTCTTGGTGTTGAACTCGAGAAAAAGTTCGAATACATCAATACACCACATAAAGTGAAAATGGCTGTATCAGCGTGTCCGCGCAATTGTGCAGAGTCTGGAATTAAAGACTTTGGAGTTGTCGGTGTTGATGGAGGCTGGGAGCTTTATGTCGGTGGTAATGGAGGGGTCGACTTACGGGGCGGAGACTTGTTCTGTAAGGTGAAAACAAAAGAGGAAATCATCGATACAATCAGTGCATTCATGCAATATTACAGAGAAAATGCTAGATACTTAGAGCGTACCTCTCATTTCTTGGAGCGTGTAGGGTTAGATCATATGAAGAAAGTCGTTCTCGAAGACGAAGCTGGTCGCAAAGAGTTGATCGAAAGAATGGACATAGCCCTTTCAACTGGTAAAGACCCTTGGAAAGAAATCGTTGAAAACGAAGAGAAGCAACAAGAATTCAAAAAGAAACAAGTAGAAGTATTGTCTTAATGGGAGGAGAGAGATTATGAGTAAAGTAGAACAGGCAAAAAAAGTAAAAGTAGCCACTTTATCAGATCTAACAGTAGGGGTTGGAAAAAGAGTAAAAGTAGCTGGAGAGGAAATTGCTTTATTTAAACTGAAAAGTGGTAAAATAAGTGCGATCGAAAATAGCTGTCCCCATAAAGCAGGCCCGCTATCAGAGGGGATTGTAAGTGGAGATCACGTATTCTGTCCTCTTCATGATTGGAAGATTTGTATGACGGATGGTCAAGTGCAAGCTCCAGATGTCGGTTGTGTAAAGAAATATGAAGTAGAAGTCGTAGAGGATACGATCTATATTTTAATAGATTAAATGAAGGGATCCACTTTTAAATGAGTGGGTCCTTTTTTTGAAAATAAAAAAGTTGAATTTCGAGTGAATACAGGATGGGTTTCAAATGAAGTATGAAAGTCTACTTGAAGAAGAGACCAGACCGCTCAAGTTTATCTTAGGCTTTTTGTTAGAGTGAAAATGAAGGATGCATGATTTGAAAACGGTTGTTTCTGCTGTTCTCTACGGATAGGGCTGTGCCAGGAGCTCTTCGGAAGCTAGTTTCCTGAAAATAAGGTTATTAGGATAAAATGTTAAGAGAGTACATAATATACAAACATCTCATTATTATAGATGCCTACAACGATTTTAATTTATTTGAAAAACTTTAGAACAGATAAAGAACATTTATTTTTCATAATTTATTTGATTTTTCAAAAAACAATACCATCTAATTTAAATAAATAGTAAAATAATGTATAGAATAAGAAATAGTAATAATCTGAGGTGATACATATGGATGGTAAACCACTTCATTTTGACGGTAGTATTCATAATGCTTCTGTTGCTGATAGTGAAACGATTGTAAGTAATCCGTTTGAATTGACTGATGAAATGAGAAAAAACATTGCAAGTAATCCCTACGTAATGGAAATTAGTGAATGAAAAAAGGAATTTGCCTAATAATATAGGCAAATTTCTTTTTTATATGTTCACACAAGCAAAATAATTGATATAAAGTGTGAAGTTGCGGTAAGATAATTTACAAGGAACTAAACTAATAAAAGTAACTCTAAATAATTTAGTTCCTTGTAAATTATAAGAATATAATTCAAGAGTAGAAAGGGAAGATTAAAACATGGCAAAAGTATTGTACATCACTGCACATCCACACGATGAAACAAAGTCCTACAGTATGGAGGTAGGAAAGGCATTTATTGAAAACTATCAAGAAGCCAATCCTAATGATGAGGTAACTAATGTTGATTTATATAAAGAAAATATCCCTCAGATTGATGTTGATGTTTTTAGCGGTTGGGGGAAACTGCAATCGGGTAAGGGGTTTGATGAACTTTCTGAAGAAGAAAAAGCAAAAGTTGGGCGTCTCTCAGAGTTATGTGAGCAGTTTATTGCTGCAGATAAATATGTGTTTGTTACACCATTATGGAACTTCTCATTCCCGCCAGTTTTAAAGGCATATATTGACTCTGTTTCTGTTGCTGGAAAAACATTCAAATATACGGAACAAGGACCTGTAGGACTATTAACTGATAAGAAAGCCCTACATATCCAAGCACGTGGAGGAATTTATTCAGAGGGACCTGCAGCCGCTATGGAAATGGGGCATCGTTACCTAAATGTTATGATGCAATTTTATGGTGTTCCTTCTTTTGAAGGTTTATTTGTAGAAGGGCATGCTGCTATGCCTGATAAAGCTCAAGAAATTAAAGATAATGCAATTGCCCGTGCAAAGGATTTAGCTCATACTTTTTAATAATATGTAAGAAGAGCCAACAACTTTGAAGTTATCCCCTCATAGTAGACAGAAAAAAAGAAAGGAATACATTGTCTGCTATGAAGGGAATATTTTTATGGGAAATATTGGAGACTTTTAGATTGTCTATTCAGGATAAAAAATATGGAGATTTTATCTAATATTTCAGATGGAAATGGTATTTTTATTGATAAGGAAGGAACGATACGCCTTATTAAGCAAGAATTTCAGATTACTAATGTGAAAGTTTAATGGAAGACATCATTTTTATTATCTACCGTCCTTTTACACTTCGGCATAAAACACATCAGATATTTAATACCTGATAACTGTAATTGTTGCTAAAACCGTTGTTTATTAAGTCTTAATTTTTAAAAATAATCCCATGTAGATTCAATAAATTATAAATAGGCATTTGATAATACATAAAAAAAATCAATTTTCAATAAATTCACTAACTAGTCAATTACTGGATGGAAGCAGCCTTTTTTGCTACCAATCGTCTAACCTAAAGAGATCAAGATTAAATAACGAAATCACTAAATCTTTTGAAATACGATATAATGAAACGTAGATTAGGAAGAAAGGAAATGATTGTATGAGTTTACATAATAAACGTGTTGTTCTCGCGGCATCAAGAAAAACAGACGAAATGAGTACATTAATTGAAAAACAAAAAGGAACTCCTCTTGTTCGCTCTCTTCAAGGAACCGTCTTTTTAAATGATGAACAAGTGAGGGAAGACCTTAAAAAAATCATTGAAGAAAAATTTGATTGGATGATTTTTACAACAGGGATTGGGACAAATACTCTTTTAGATTTAGCAGAAGAAATGAAGATTAAGGAAGAATTTCTAACAAAAATTCATGAATCAAGTGTTGGTGCTAGGGGTTATAAGACATTTGCAGCCTTGAAAAAAATAGAGGTAAATCCACTAGCCAAAGATGACGATGGGACTATTAATGGGTTGGTTGAATCGTTGAGACCGTTCGACTTTAAAGAAGCACGAGTGATGGTTCAACTTCATGGTGAAAACGCGCCTGCTCTCATCCAATTTTTAGAGGAGTCCGGGGCTGTAGTGATGCAGGTGCTCCCTTATAAGCATGTAGATCCTGATCCTGAAACAGTTCAATTATTTTGTCAGGAGTTGTTGAAAGCTGAGGTGGATGCTGTCTGCTTTACAGCTGCCATTCAAGTGCGTTCGCTATTCAAATATGTAAAAGAGCAAGGCATCTTAGATGAGGTAAGAGAGGCATTTAAAACAGATACTCTTGCAGTTGCTGTTGGAAAAGTAACCGCAGAAGCACTACATGAAGAAACAATTGAGCGTGTCATTTCACCTGAATTAGAAAGAATGGGCGCAATGATTATTGAACTAAGCCGTTATTACGAGGAGCAAGAAGAAAAGTAAAGCAAAAGAGGATTTATCCCTCTTTTGCTTTTTTTAGATGCTACAAAAAGAATAACGGAAAGCTACACATGTTAGATTTCATTTCGTAGAAGTAATGCTCAAGTTAGAGAAGTTGTTTTAGTAAAGTCCGACTATTATAATAATTTAAAAGAAGACTACTTTCGGAATGTACATTCCAGTGGAAGCGAGGTGAACTAGAATTGAATGATCACAATCGACAGGTTGATGGGTCTGTGCAAATTATTGCATTGAGTGAATCAGCTGTAGCTGTTCATTTTGGTCAGAAAATAGATTCAGAATTGCACCAAAAAGTTAAAGCGCTAACTGTATATCTAGAGGAACATCCATTTCAAGGTTTATTGGAAGTGGTTCCTGCTTTTGCCAACGTAACTGTTTTTTATGATCCTATGAATGTTTCCAATGATAATGAGACACCTTCAACATATGTTTGCACACTTTTGAGACAAGCTATTTTAGGCTTGAAAGCTATGAAAGCATATACAGCGAGAGAGGTTGTCATTCCTGTTTGCTATGGAGGAGAGTTTGGTCATGACTTAGAATTTGTAGCTGCATACCATAATCTTTCAGTGGAAGAGGTCATACGCATTCACTCTGAGGGTGAGTACCTTGTTTACATGGTAGGCTTTGCTCCTGGTTTCCCTTATTTAGGAGGTCTATCTGAAAGGATTGCAACACCACGTAAGGAAAAGCCACGCTTAGAGGTCCCACCTGGAGCAGTGGGAATCGGTGGAGCTCAGACAGGTATTTACTCGATATCTACCCCTGGAGGTTGGCAATTGATTGGTCAAACGCCGTTAACGTTATTTTTACCCAATGAGGATCCTCCAAGTCTTCTGCAGTCTGGAGATAAGGTTCGCTTTCAGCCTATTTCTAGGAAAGAGTATGATGCTTATAAGGAGGGTAAAGCATGGCATTAACGATTTTAAAACCAGGTCTTTTAACTACGATTCAAGACTTAGGGAGAATCGGGTATCAAAAGCATGGCATTATCATAAGCGGAGCGATGGATTCCGTTTCTCTGCGCTTGGCCAATCTACTTGTTGGAAATGAAGAAGATGAAGGCGTTTTAGAATTAACGTTATCGGGACCAACTTTGAGGTTTGAGAAGGATACACTGATTGCGATTACCGGAGGAGATCTTTCGCCTACGATCAATCAAAAGGAAATCCCTTTGTCAAAAGCTGTTCATGTAAAAAAGGGCAGCGTTCTGACATTTGGTCCTTCTAAATATGGATGTAGAAGTTACCTAGCCTGTGCAGGGGGATTTCAGATTACAAAAGTATTCGGAAGTATGAGTACCTATCTCCGGGCAAGTCTAGGTGGTTTTCACGGAAGAGCTCTCAAGCAGGGTGATGTAATTGAACTGAGAATGCCATCTCAGCTATCAAAAAATTTGATTCAAAGCATCCCGTTAACAGAAGGAAGAGCATTTCAAGCATCTCGATGGACAATGAGCCAAGCATTGCTTCCAAGTTCAACACAGGAACGGGGTGTCCGTCTTATAAAGGGCCCGCAATTTAGTGATTTTACAAAAGTGAGTCAAGAGGTTTTATGGAGCAAAGCGTTCAAAATTAGCCCGCAATCTGACAGGATGGGCTGTCGATTAGAAGGAGAACCTTTAAGGTTAGAGAAATCAATGGAGGTACTTTCGGAACCGGTAACCCTAGGAACGATTCAAGTACCACCTGATGGCAATCCAATTATTTTGCTTGCAGATCGACAAACAATTGGTGGCTATCCAAAAGTAGCTCAAGTCGCAGCAGTCGATCTTCCCATCATTGCCCAAGCAAAACCAGGAGATCAACTTTTCTTTAAAGAGATATTACTTGAAGAAGCAGAGCAACTTTATTTGCAAAGAGAAAAAGATATCACTCATCTTAAGACCGGTCTTTATTTAAAGGGATATGAACTTTAAGCAGTGTGAAAGAAACAGTTATTTGCAAGTTTGGTTTTTGTTGATTTAACCCCTGACATAGGTACATAGACTTTATCTACTTATTAAGTTTTAACAAATATAATTCCACATTCTTTCTAAGGAGGTTAACATGAAATTTGTTGATCTGAATTGTGATTTAGGTGAGAGTTTTGGTGCTTACAAGATAGGTCAAGATGAATTGATTTTACCTCATATTACATCTGCCAATATTGCATGTGGTTACCATGCAGGTGATCATAATGTTATGGCTCAAACCGTTAAGATGGCTGTTGAAAATGATGTGAAGGTTGGGGCCCACCCAGGGTATCGAGATTTAATGGGGTTTGGAAGAAGAATGATACAAACTGATCCTAGTGATATTTATCATTTTATGATTTATCAAATCAGTGCACTGAAAGGGTTTTGTGATTTGCATAACATTCGCATGCAACATGTCAAACCACATGGGGCATTGTTTAACGCTGCTGCAGTGGATTCAGAAATTGCTGCAGCAATCGCTAGCGCTGTCTATGATTGTGATCCTAAACTTGTCCTTTACGGATTGTATGGAAGTGAACTAACAAAAGCAGGTATGAGGCTTGGTCTTCAAATAGCCAATGAAGTTTTTGCAGACCGCACCTATCAAGCTAATGGAATGTTGACACCGCGCTCCCATGAACATGCACTTATCCACGATGTGAACGTTGCCGTCTCCCAAGTGATTGACATGGTCAAGAATAAAAAAGTAACAGCGGTGGATGGCACGATTATTCCCATTCAAGCCGATACAATCTGTGTACATGGCGACGGGGAAAAGGCACTTCAATTTGTTTGTGAACTTCGTCAAGCGTTAAAGACCGAACAGATCAATATTAAACCAATAGTAGATCTCTAAAAAAGAAGGGTGAACCTGCAAGCTAAATGATGCTTGTTGGATTCATTCTTTTTTCTTTTTTTAAAGATAAGAATAGGATGGGTTTCAATGATCGGTGAATGTCTGCTTAAGGAAGAAGAGCAATGGCTTCACAATTCATGCCGAACGAAAAGGAACCGACTGGTTAATTTAGAAAAATTGCTTCTAAGAAAAGGTCACTTTGCGCTTTTAAAATTTTCCATGCAAGAAACGCTCACACCATAGAGATTATCAAGAAATTAAGGGTGAATATAAATAGGCAATTAAGTAAAAGTGAGGAGGAGATTGAGCGGTATGATTTAGTCTTTAGAGTGAATTAAATTGAACTTCAAGTGAATGGTGATAGGGAGCAATGAGGATCGTGGTTCCGCTAAAAGCACAAAATCAATGGAAAATGAGGTCTAAAAAGAAGATTAACGGAACGAGGATCCAGAAGCATGCCCCAAACATGGAATTTGTAGGGAATAGCGGAATGAGGATCCGGGCAGGTCAACTATGAGGATCGTGGTTCCGTAAATTGGAAAAGTAAGTTTTATAAGCTCTTTTCTACTGCTCCTTGAGTTTATAAAGACGCATTGGCTAAATCAGTTTTTGGGAGCTAATTTGGTTGTTAATCAACCTTCCATAGTGCTGTTCTTTGGCATGCTATTTAATGTTTTCTACTCCTAAACCGAACCCGTTATCATGAAATAGCTTACCGTACTATTGTTAGCTGTTACTTTTTATGATTAAAAGAAAAGTGTCAGGTTTTGCTTTTGGCTTGAGTTTTCAATAAAGGTAAAGTCCTAACTTTCTTAAACTCTTCAAAAAAAGTTTCTAAATTGAAATGATGAAAGGTGACAATACGTTGAACTAAGTTTATTACCTTGCATCGTTTAAATAGAGTGATATATGATTAGTTGGTAAATAGTTAAGTTACTTAATTGTTAATTTTATTAATTAATTTCTATGGGGAGGCTGAGGTTTTGGGTACATCTAATCTTGAGAGGATTTTTCTGGAGATTGAAGGAGCGATGTTTGGAGTGTCACGAATGTTAATACGCGAATTTCAAACAAATTTTGATCATGTGTTAACAGCTAATCAGCAACATCTTCTATTTTTAATTGCTAAAAAAGAAATTGTCAGTGTAAAAGATTTCGCTGATGAACTGAATATCTCATCGAGTGCAGTTAGTCAAATGCTGTCTAAACTTGAAGAGTTAAGAATGATTAAGCGAAGTATTAATGAAGAGAATCGACGTAATATTAACATTGCGTTAGATATAGAAGGAGAAAAAATGATTGGAATGATGATGGGAAAAAGAAATCAAATGTATTCCAAATATATTTCAAAAATGTCTGAAGAGGACCTAATAGGATTCCTTGAAGCGATTAATAAGTTTAAAAATATTATTGTAGAAGAACAGGAGAAGAAAAATAAATGAAGTTAACCGATTTTTCGATTAAACGTCCCGTATTTACCATTGTAACTATGATTTTATTTTTGCTTCTAGGCGTTATTTCATTATTAAACATTCCATTAAAATTAATTCCTGATATTGACCCGCCTATCGCGGCTGTTGTCACAAGTTATCAAGGAGCAAGTCCTGCAGAAGTGGTTGATAAAGTGACTAGACCACTAGAAGATAGTTTATCAACTGTACCTGGGCTAAAAAATATAACTTCGACTTCAATGGAAGGGTCATCATTAACGTTATTAGAGTTCGCCTGGACGACTTCTATTAATGACATTGAAAATGATATAAATAATCGTATGAATCAGGCTCAATTGCCAAACGATGCCGGTAACCCGCGATTTTTGAAATTTGATCCATCGCAACTGCCAATTATTCAAATGTCATTAAGTACTGTCGGTGATGTCGATGAATTTCATGATCTGATTCAAGAGCTTGAAGTTGAGTTAACGAGAGTTGAAGGCATTGCTAGTATTGATGTTTCAGGAAACATGACAGAAGAAATCCAAATAAAGTTAGATCAAGAAGCACTTCAAACAAATGGCTTGTCTCAAGATGAAGTGATTAATGTGATACAAGGTCATAATATCACTTTGCCTGGTGGAACTGTAGAAAGTGGAGAAATAAACCTTACCACTCGTGTTGTTTCATTGTTAAGTAGCCTTGACGATGTAAGCAATATTGTTATCACTGTAGATCCGCAAACAGGTGACGATGTCTTATTAAGTGATATTGGCTCAGTTGAATTGACGACAGGGGATGTCGAAGCGATTACACGTACGAATCAAGAAACAGCTGTTATGCTGAGTGTTCAACAGCAGGCAGATGCAAATACCGCAACTGTTTCAACTGATTTTAACAATCGATTAACTGAGTTGTTAGATGAGAGTAAGTACGAGGATATTGAAACAGCTGTTTTGTTTGATCAAGGAGATTTTGTTAAGCAATCGATTGACAGTGTGTCCAATGCCCTGATACTTGGTGGGGTGTTTGCAATGCTGATCCTTTTCTTCTTTTTAAGAAATATAAAGAGTCCTTTAATCATTGGAATCGCGATCCCGTTTTCAATTATAGTGACATTCGTCTTAATGTATTTCACTAATTTTTCGTTGAATCTAATGACGCTCGGTGGACTTGCTCTTGGAATTGGGATGCTCGTTGATAACTCAATTGTTGTGATTGAAAATATTAACCGTCACCTTGCAATGGGGAAACATCCACGAAAAGCTGCTTCAGACGGTGCTAAGGAAGTAGCATCTGCGATTGTAGCGTCGACGTTAACAACAGTTTCAGTCTTTTTACCGGTCGTATTTATAAGTGGGATTATTGGTAATCTGTTTAGAGAATTTGCTTTAACGGTATCGTTTAGTTTACTTGCTTCTTTAGCAGTGGCTCTAACAGTCGTGCCGATGATTGCGAGTAGAATTTTAAAAGCTCCTAAAGAAGATTTAGAAGAAAAAAGACAAAATTCACGATTCTTAAAAATGATTGAAGGAACTGTTCGTTGGTCATTAAGACGTCGTGCTGTTGTAATTGTCGTTACCCTTTTACTATTAATTGGTGGCGGAGTAGGAGTGTCTCAGGTTGGAGTAGAATTCATACCTGCATCTGATGAAGGCTATTTCACGGTCGACATTGAACTTGAACATGGATCAGCCATAGAGAGAACTGAGCAAGTAGTTGCTGATGTTGAAGAGGTACTTGAAGGAAAAACGGACATTGAAGATTACCTCAGTATCATTGGAGGTAGTGATGCTTTTACTGGTAAATCAGGTGGTCACCAAGCCCAACTCGTTATAGCGATGGTACCTGCAGCAGAAAGATCACAAACGACAATGGAATTTGCTGAATTGATTCGCCGCGAATTAGAACGGGCAGCAGGAGATGATGCCGAGTTAACGGTTAATTTACAATCTTCATTTGGTGGAGCGCCTAACTCATTAACATTTACAGTAAGTGATTCTAATAAAAGTCGTTTAGATGCAGCGGTTGAGGAGTTGCAAACAGAGTTAGCTGAGTTAAATGAAATTGAAGAAGTAACGAATAATCGTCAGGAAACCGTTCGTGAAATTCAAATTATTGTAGATACAGAGGCTGCTAGGAAAAATGGTTTTGTTCCTGCGCAAGTAGCTAGTATTGTAAATAGTGTCACTCAGGGTGCTTTTGCCACCCAAATTGTTACAGAAGAAGATAATCATATTTACGAAGTTCATGTTAGTTATACAGATGAGGTGTTGGAGGACATAGATAGCTTAAACGAGCTTCTCTTACGAAATCGTACGGGTGAATTTGTGAGACTAGGTGATTTAACAGACATTGAAGAAGGTGATGGTCCGGTTGCGATAAACCGCCTAAACCAACTAGAGGCAGTGGAATTCTCATTACGCTATCAATCATCTACAAACCTTGGAGATGTGTCTCAAATTGTCAGTGATAAAATTGATGATTTGAACCTTGATGATGGCACGGAAATCGCCTTTACTGGTGATCAAGAGCTCATTGAAGATACAATGGGAGACTTAGCGCTAGCTTTAATCCTAGCAATCGTGTTCGTGTATCTTGTCATGGCTGCGCAGTTTGAGTCATTTAAATATCCATTTGTAATCATGTTCTCAATTCCACTTGTTATTATTGGGGTAATGGTTGGACTAACGGTTACTCAAACACCACTTAGTATCATGGCGTTTATTGGATTAATTGTGTTAGCGGGGATTGTCGTAAATAATGCGATTGTTCTTGTTGATTATATTAATCAGAAGAAAGAAAGTGGAGTAAAAAGTTTTGACGCGATTATTGAGTCCGTTAAAGATCGTGCTCGTCCAATCTTAATGACAGCATTAACGACAATCCTAGGGCTTGTACCATTAGCGCTTGGACTTGGAGAAGGAGCAGAAATCCAACAACCACTAGGAATTACGGTTATTGGTGGACTGATTAGTAGTACGTTTTTAACTCTATTCTTCATCCCTGTTGTATATAGCTTCTTTGATAAACAAACAAGGCATTTAAATAAAAAATATGTCACACCTGATGGTCAATTAATTCCGGCGTATTTAATAGAAGATAGAATTATTAATGATGCTGATGAAAGCGAAGAAGATAGAACGATTGAGTTAGATGAAGGGTATCAAGATGACGAGTCTTTACCTTCTGTTCAAAAATCGAAGGATTTAACAAAAGATGATTTGATCTTCTTACTTGAAGAAATAATTGATAAGAGTAAAGATAAAGGTCAAGATAAATAAAAGGAGTAATGAACGGAGGTGCAGTGGTATCGCCGTTTTCCTCTTTTTATATGTGGGGAACGACATGAAAAAGGAAACTCATGATGGTTCCTCCAGTAATAGAATTTGTGTGACATTTTGTTCACCTAAACCGAAAAAAGACACGTTGGTATCATAACCACGTGTCTTTTTTTAAGACCAATGTTCTCCCCATGACTGAATAGATTCAATAACTGGTCGTAGGGCAAGACCTTTTTCGGATAAAACATATTCAATTCGCACTGGTTTTTCTGGAAAGACGTTTCGAACGATAATATCTGCTTGCTCTAATTCCTTCATACGTTCGGTTAAGATGCGATCACTCATATCAGGTATTTGTGCTTTAATGTCTTTAAAGCGCTTAGGCCCATCTAAAAGGACACGTATGATAAGACCAGTCCACTTTTTCCCTAATAAATCCATTGCTAATTCATACTTAGGACACATCTGGCTATAATCCATATTATCACCTCGACTATATTTAGTTTACCACATGCATCTACGATAAATAAGTGTTCGAGCAATAACTTTAAAGAACAAATTGAGTGAAAATAATTTTTAATTGTAATGTATCAACCTTATTTTGTGTAAGGTAGACTAAGTGATATGTGCAAAGGAGGGGTCTTATGTTCAACAAATTGATTGTTGCCGTTGATGGCTCTGAGCAATCATTAAAAGCGGCCGAAAAGGGCATTATCTTAGCGAAAAAGAGCAATGCCTATGTGTATGTTGTGTATGTTGTAGATCGTAGCATATCCAAAGCTGAAGTCATGCAAACATGGGATTCTTTGGGAATAACCGAGAAGAAACAAAAAAAGTTCAAATGGGTAGAAAGAGCTGCTGAAAAAGAAAAGATCAGCTATGAGGTGAAATTGCTAAGAGGAGAGCCTGGTATCGCAATTGTGAACTTTGCAAAGGAGGTTGGAGCAGACTTAATAATAATTGGCAGTAGGGGATTGAATCAATTTCAGCAGTTAGTATTAGGAAGTGTCAGCCACAAAGTAATGAAGAGGGCAACATGCCCTGTTTTAATTATAAAATAACAAAGTTTAAATGACTCAATAAAAATTGGGTTCTTTTTAAACTTTTTTTTGAAAATTCCGTTGACGAAACTTTTTTATCTGTTATATAATAACTGTAAATAATATATATTGTATTAAAACAGATGAAGGGGCGATGAAATATGAGCAGACAAGAACGCGAGAATATGATTCAATTTCTAACAAAGGTAAAAGATTTAGCAGAAGGGAAATTAATGATGATGACAGACGAAGACGTTGAACACTTATATACACGTGCCTATAGCTTACACGAGAAAAATTAACAAATGAGTGCATGTTGACGAAATAAAAAGAGACTCATTCGATCCTTAAAATGAGTCTCTTTTTTCTTGTTCTCGAGTGAAATGTAGTATACTAACCTTATGAAATTGAGTTGAAGGTGGTAGCGAATGAGAATGTCTAACAAGAAATTGTTTATTATTATCTCTATTATCGTAGCCTTGTATGGTGTTTCTTATTGGGTAATAGGAGATATTTTAACAAGATGAAAAAAGAAAGCAACTCTTCAGAAGAGTTGCTTTTGTGCTGTGGCCAGCTTTCCAAATAGAGGTTTTGTAGTATTTGTCTATTTCCGAGGAAATTTGTTGAATTTTGTTTCGTGGGCTAGGTTATGTTCAATTGACTTTGTTTAGTCCTTCACTATATGAACAGCAAAAGTTCGCTCCTGTCTCAATTAAATAGAACGTAATCTATAATCCCTGTAATTGAGTTAAAAATGCCGAAGCAAGCCCAAAATAAATAATAAGGGAAAAGATATCATTTAATGTAGTAATAAGTGGGCCAGAAGCAACAGCTGGATCCACGCCCAATCGATTTAATGTTAGCGGAATAATCGTTCCCGCCAGTGTGCCGACGATGAGCGTGATTAATAATGAACTACCTACAACAAACCCCAAAATCAAACTGCCTAACCAAATATACGCAATTAAGAAAATAAGAATGCTACAAATAATTCCAATAATAATTCCGACTCTTAATTCGCGTAAAATAAGTTTAATGACCGTTTTACGGTCTGTGTCATGAGTAATAATTCCTCTTACGACTACTGCTAGTGATTGAGTCCCTGTATTACCTGTCATACCGGCTATCATCGGCATAAAGAAAATAAGGGAAACGGCTTGTTCTAATGTCTGTTCAAAACCGCTAATGATACTTCCAGAAACAAGGCCAATAAATAATAATAGAACGAGCCATGGAAGACGACGCATTGAGGCTGTAACGGCTTTAGTATTAAAATCAATCGCTTTACCAGTTGCTGATAGTTTTTCAATGTCTTCATTTGCTTCTTGAATCATAACATCAATCGCATCATCTACGGTGATGATGCCTTTTAATACATTTTGATCATCTACAACAGGCACGGCTATGAAGTCATAGCGTTCAATGGTTTGAGCAACTTCTTCTTGATCGTCTTCGACATGGACAGCGACTACTCTTGTGAACATCAGATCCTCAATGACTTCATCTATATCAGCGATTAATAAATCACGATAGGAAACAACCCCAACTAGTTTTTTTTCAGCATTAATTACGTAAAGATAATAAATGTTCTCAGAAAAACTTGCATACTCTTTGAGTTTGTCAACAGCTTGCCTAACTGTTTGATTAGCATGAATCCAAATAAATTGATTTGTCATAATCCCCCCTGCTGTATCAGCAGGGTAACTCATTAATGATTGGATGTTTTGAGAATCTTCTTTTTTCATTACATCGAGAAATTCTTGGATTTTGTCGACTGAAAGCTCGTTCAAAAGATCGGCAAGATCATCATTGTCCATCAAATTCATAACTTTAGATGAACGCTCAATTCCAAGTTTATGTAAAATTTCAATTTGGACATCATGATCTAATTCTTGGATTAAATCAGCTATTTGCGAAGGCGTCAAAAATGTCAGGAATTTATGATGATGCTTTTCAGGTAACCCTTTATAAAGTTGTGCAAAATCATAAGGTTGTAGCTCATCAAGTATTTCCTGTAATGCTCCACGTTTGGCCTCTCTCATATATTTTATTATTAACACTAATAATTGATCTTCTGTCATGTTAGCGATCATTTTGTCCCTCCAATCTTCATTTCTTACTTTACAAAAAAAAGGCTATTAAGTAAAACGGTTCTTTCATATTAATGAAAGAAATTCAAGGTAAATAAACAGGTTACATGAGTTATTCAAATTTTTTAAAGTGTTGACAATGAGAATCAATTTCATTTATGATATTGATAATTATTATCAACGTTGGAGGTGGAGAGTTGTCTTCTTTATTAATAGTAGGCGCAGATCGACTAGGGTCAATTCCAAAAAAATTGGAAGGACTTGGTTTTAATGAGATTATTCATATGGATGGTCGCAAGGTTCAAATGGTAAAGAAAGAAATCCCTTCTCATATTGATCTTATTCTTGTGTTAACAGATTTTATTAATCATAATTTAACAGCAGTCCTAAAAAGGAGAGCGATGGAACAAGCGATACCAGTCTGTTATGCAAAGCGTTCATGGTGTTCTATCTATCAAGCCATTGGAAAGTGTGATTATTGTTGCTCCAATCTAAAAAGTTGTCAATTAACGAAGGAACGCTAAAAAGAACATGACGATGATTTCTTATGCATCTTTTTTAGAATGCCCATATCGGTATTTTGATGGGTCGTACAGTTGTTGGAAGGAAGCTGTGCAGAATACGATTAATGATATTGTTAAAGCCTTTTTAAAAACACCTTGTTCATTAAGAACGAATTTTGAAACACTGAAATTAATTAGTGAGTATTGGAGTAAATTAGACCAAGATTTGTTTGATTCAGATCAGCATTTCATTGTTACATCTGCCAAAGTGACTGATCAGTTACTTTGTTTACTAATGTCAGTAAAAAGTGAAAAAGAAATGATTTGTAAAATAGACATATCTTCAATTAATGAGCATACCAACTAGGTTCGATTTCAATGAAGAAGAATTGTTCTTCGAGAAAATATTGCTTGAAATGGATGAGAAGCTTAGCACTTTATATGGGGACATCTTTAAACTCTATTGTTCGAACTGTGAGGGTCCTCAGCAAATGGAGGTTGTCGATCTTCTCAATGCCAAAAGATATGTTTATTTTAACAAAAAGGCAGAGGTCGGAACTAGATAGCCGTTTGAAGCGCAATAAATTGTATTTATTTTTTTAGATGGGTGTTGACATTGCAGGAAGAGCAGTAGGGTAAAGGTATGTGCATACATAACAAATGAGTAACTAGTTTTTAAAGGCATAAAATCAAGAAAACGCAATGGATGTTTATCTATTGCGTTTTACGTGTAATTAATCATTTTTTTAAAAAAATGATTAGAAGAGTTGCGCTAGAATTCCAGCAGCAACAAGTACAGCAAAACCAATCCATAATGCTGCTTTAAGGCGCTTATTGGATACTCTCTTTTTTTGCCAACGGTTAGGGTTGAAGGTTGGCGGTCCGTCATCAATGATCACACGACTTGCGTAATAAGGCTTCACTCCAATAAGAATCAGTGGGCCTAGAGCAGCACCTGCAATCAATCCGAATAAATGAGCAAGGACATTAATGTTGGAGTTAACGAACGTCATCACTAAACCAATTAAGATAATCGTCATAACGAGCTGAGAATTGGCAGAATCAATAAGATCTTTACGATAGATAACGAGATACACATAAAGTCCGAGTAAGCCAAAGATAGCACCAGAGGCACCAAGGTGTTGCATAGAAGGACTACCTAGATAAAAAGTGGCGATATTTGCTATAATGCCCGTCAATAAGTAAACCAAAAGAAACTTAACCTTGCCAAGCATTCTCTCGAGAGCGGGACCGAAAATGACAAGTGAAAAAGAATTAAAAATAACGTGCCCAATACCGATATGCATGAATATGGGTGTAACTATACGCCAATATTCTCCATAGGCAACGGCTAAATTATTCCCAATTCCCATTGTGAGTATCAAGCGTCCTCCAGGTAAAAAGTTCATCCAAATAAATAAAAGTAGATGAATGGCTACTAGAACTGTAATAATTGGATAAGATCGTCTAAACGAATAGAAGCTTTCGTTTCGGATAAACATGATACGGCCTCCTTTTCTATCTGCTATTATAACAGAAAATGTTCAAAATACCTTTGTTAAGAGAGTATGAAATAAGGACGATAGTGATGAGTAAGACTATCTTAGTTGATGGATACGAATTCAAACGTACTATATGAAAGTAGGGATTACATAGATGATTAGTGGAATTGGAATTGACATTGTTGAACTTGATCGCATATCAAAAGTGATGAAGCGACAACCGCGATTTATTGATCGAATCTTAACGCCTTTTGAAGCAAATATCTTTATGGGACTCGGCGGAACTAGGCAAATTGAGTATTTGGCAGGAAGATTTGCAGCAAAAGAAGCTTTTGTGAAAGCAATTGGTACAGGAATTTCGGCCAGTTATAGCTGGCAAGATATCGAGGTCAGAAAGGAACCGACTGGGAGGCCAATCCTAGTTGTGGCAGGATTTAGCGAAAAAGTTCATCTATCTATTTCCCATAGTAAAACATATGCAGTTGCACAAGTTTTAATTGAAAGCTTGTAAAGCTAGTCTGCATATTGCTCAAGGTTGTCTCATATAGTTGTAGAGCGAATAGAAGAGATCAAGTCATTCAGGCAGAGTCAGGTCTATTTTCTACAAAGAAGTTTCGGTTTTATATTAGTAAGGATACCAGTCTTTCTTACTGATAGCTAAAGCGGAACACACAACTATGAGAAGCCGTCTCTTGAATGTGTTCGCTCTCTTCATTCAAATGAGACAAAGGGGTGAAAGCATGAAAAAAGCAATCTGGTTCGCTACTCTAGGGTTACTACTATCTATGATCCTCGTAGGTTGCGGCGAAAAAACACAGGAAGATATTATGACTGATTTAGACAACAAGCTTTCGGAAATGACTGGGTACAAAGCGAAGTCAACGATGACGTTAGAAACAGGAAAGGATCTACAGACTTATGAGGTCGATGTTTGGCATCAAGTAAAAAGCTATTATCGTGTAGCCTTACAAAATGAAAACAAAGACCAAAGTCAAATCATCCTACGTAATGATGATGGAGTTTTCGTGTTGACACCTGCTTTAAACAAGAGTTTCCGTTTCCAAAGTGACTGGCCAACAAACAGCAGTCAGGTGTATTTGTATGAATCGCTTATCCAAGATATTTTAATGGATCCAGAGCGTTCTTTCCAAGCTGATGAAGACTATTATATCTTTCAAACGAACACAAACTATCAAAATAAAAATTTAAGTACACAGGAAATCAAATTAAATAAAAAGGACTTGTCACCTGCGCAAGTAAAAATCATGAATGCTGATCTTGAAGTACTTGTTCAGCTTGACTTTACAAGCTTTGAATGGAATGCAAGCTTCAATGAAGGGGACTTCGATATGGAGCGTAACATGACGGGTGCTCAAATGACCGAAGAACCAGCAATGGCAGAACCATTAGAAGCGATGACGGTTTATTATCCAATGTACACACCAGATGGTACTAAGTTTGATTCCTCGAGAAACATTGAATCAGAAAATGGAGAGCGTGTTGTTCTTCAATATATGGGTGAACAACCATTTACGTTGATTCAGGAACAAAGTCAAGTGGTTCCAGCTTCAACACCGATGAATATGAGTTCAGGTGAGCCGGTTGACCTTGGATTTACAATCGGTGTTATGACAGACGAATCACTTATGTGGTCTTACAACGGCGTTGACTTCTTCCTTGCATCAGAAAACTTAAGTACAGAAGAGATGATGTCTATTGCAAGTTCTGTCTATGGGACAGAGGAAAAATAATCGTTACCGAGGATGAATTACAGGGGAATATTAGCCCTTTTAATTCATCCTCCTTTTTCATTTTAAAGTGACATTATGGTAGAATATGAAGATAACTATTAAGGAATGAAACAGATAGAAAACCTTTGCTGGGTAGGAGAGGAAAAAACATGAGTCAAGAATTTTATCGCGATACATGGGCAGAAATTGATTTAACGGCAGTCAGCCAGAATGTAAAAGCGATTAGCTCCCTTTATCATGACAAAGATATGAATGTGATGGCGGTTGTAAAAGCCAATGGTTATGGCCATGGTGCGGTAGAGGTTGCAAAAAAGGCTTTGAGTTCTGGAGCGACTTACTTAGCGGTTGCTCTATTAGATGAAGCCATTCTTTTGCGTGAAGCGGATATTCAGGCTCCGATTCTTGTTCTTGGTCGAATTAGACCAAATGATGTGTTAGTGGCTCAAAAAAATCAAATCATCGTTACGGTGTTCCAAGTGGAATGGTTAGAAGAAGCAAAGAAACAGCTTTCTCCTAATGAAACAATCCAAATTCATTTGAAATTCGATACAGGTATGGGTAGGATTGGGATTCGAACTAGAGAAGAGGCTGACGCTTTGTTTGAGTTTCTAGTTAAGAACAAACAGCAATTCGAGGTTAATGGCGTGTTTACACACTATGCGACAGCCGATGAACTCGATATCTCATACGTGAATAAGCAACATAAACAATTTTTAACGATGCTTGATTGGTTAAAAGAATGGCAGATTGATGTGCCTTTGATTCATAGTGGTAATAGCGCAGCTGGTCTACGTTTCCCAGAAAAAAACTTCAACGTGTTTCGATTAGGAATTTCGATGTACGGACTTACACCATCACCTGAGATCACAAAGGAACTTCCTGTTCAATTAAAACAGGCTTTTTCGCTCAAAAGTCGCCTTGTTCAAGTGAAGGAGCTACCTGCTGATGAAACGATAAGCTACGGTGCAACGTACCGAACAAAAGAGACGGAATGGATTGGAACGATCCCAATTGGTTACGCAGATGGTTGGCTCAGGTATCATAGTACAAATGGCGGAGAGGTTCTGATAAATGGGAAACGAGCTCCTTTTGTAGGACGAATCTGTATGGATCAATGCATGGTTCGTTTACCTGAACGAGTGGAAACAGGTACGCTTGTAACATTGATTGGGGAAGACGGAAGTGATAAAATAACAATGGATGAAGTTGCAAAGAGACTTGGAACCATCAACTACGAAATCCCATGTGTAATTGGTCAAAGAGTGCCAAGAGTTTATTTGGACTAAAAAGGATAAAGCGTGAATATATATTTCTTGTTGGTCTAAATAAGAAAATGAAAAGATAGACCATTGGGCCTTTGCATTTCAATAAAGCTAGTGCTATGATTAAATATGGATATAAAAAGGAAGCATCTGTTTAAAAAGTGAAAAAATAAATTAGCATAAAGTTAATGGTGGATGCTGGGGGTGGATGTTTGTGTCAGAGCAAAGCACAAAGCGCATTGTAATCAATTTGCCACAACATTTGTTGAACGAGGTGGACGGTGTGATCAAAAAGGAAAACGTCAATCGCAGTGAGTTTATTTCACAAGCAACAAAAATGTATCTTCGCGAACGTAAGAAACGTCAAATTCGGGAGACTATGCAGCAAGGCTACATGGAAATGGCGAAAATTAACCTAAACATTGCATCAGAATCTTTTCTTGCCGAGGAGGAAGCAGAGAATACCCTCGATCGCTTAGTGAGTGGGGTGTAGCCCTTGATTGTAAAAAGAGGCGACGTATACTTTGCGGATCTCTCACCTGTTGTTGGTTCAGAGCAAGGCGGAGTTCGTCCTGTACTCGTTATACAAAATGACATTGGGAACCGCTTTAGCCCGACGGTGATTGTGGCTGCTATTACAGCTCAAATCCAAAAGGCGAAGTTACCAACACACGTTGAAATCAATGCCAAGCGGTATGGTTTTGATCGTGACTCCGTTATCTTACTTGAACAAGTTAGAACGATTGATAAGCAAAGGCTAACTGATAAGATTACACACTTAGACGATGATATGATGAGTCGTGTGAATGATGCTCTCTTCATAAGTTTAGGACTTATTGATTTTTAGTTTGTGAAATAAAAACCTCATTGCTGAAATGAGGTTTTTTTGCATGGAGTTAAGAGCATTATCTATCATTTTTTTATGCGTTTATCTTTGCAACTCTTTTTCAATCATGAAATAATGGATATAAAGAACTTACAGGAGGACAAGTTATGCAACCTTATATTGTTTCGTTTATTAGCCATCAAAGAGAAATGTTGATGAATCTTTGGAAGAAAGAACTAGAAATTGTAAGACAAGATAATTATTTAGAGTCCATTTCGGATTCAGTCTATGAAAATATGAATCAGGAATTTATGCATTTTATCATCGAAATGGTAGATATGGATGAGAAGGAAGCGAAAATGCGGCTGAGCTCTTTTGCTGAAGAGTATATTCAAAGTGGCTGGCCACTTGCTTACTTTACACAAGGTCTTCAAGCCTTTCGTCGAGTAAACCTGGCGCTCCTTTCAGAGGGTGAGTCAAACATAGCAGATGTTCTTTCTACTTTTAGTGAACTTGAAAGTTGGATTGATGGAATTATTAATCAACTTGTTCATGATTACACGGGGACTTGGGAAGACATTATTGAAATGCAAAAACTTTCATTACTTGAATTATCTGCGCCTTTAATTCCAGTTTTAGAAGGTGTGACTGTCATGCCTCTAATCGGGACGATTGATACGGCTAGAGCTAAGTTGGTGATGGAGAATTTATTAGAAGGAGTCATTGAACATCGATCGCAGGTGGTCCTAATCGATATTACAGGTGTACCAGTTGTAGATACGATGGTTGCGCACCACATTATTCAAGCTTCGGAAGCAGTGCGTTTAGTTGGGGCCAAATGTATCTTAGTTGGAATTAGACCAGAAATCGCTCAGACCATTGTTAACCTTGGTATAGATTTAAGTAAATTTCCAACAAAAAGCACATTAAGAAAAGGAATTGAGACAGCATTAGAGTTAACAAATAAGAAAATGATTGATTTGTAGGTGGGGGAAAACCGATGAGAATTCCAATTTTGAAATTACATCAGTATTTATTAGTAAGTGTTCAAGTCGATTTAGACGACCGAACGGCCTTGCAATTTCAAGAAGATCTTCTTAATAAGATTCACCTAGAGGGATCACTCGGGGTCGTCATTGATTTAACGTCAGTTGATATGATTGACTCGTTCATCGCCAAAGTACTAGGAGATGTTGTCGATATGTCTAACCTAATGGGTGCGAAAGTGGTCTTAACGGGTATTCAACCGGCTGTTGCCATTACACTTATTGATATGGGAATTACACTCAATGATGTTCAAACTGCGCTTGATCTAGAACAAGGTCTTGAAAAGTTGCAACAGGAATTGGAGGGGTAGCTGATGGAAACCCAATCCTGTATTGAGGTGAAAAATGAATGGGGGATTGTTGCAGCTAGACAAGCTGGCCGCTCTTTATCAAAAGAGATTGGATTTGGTAGTGTTGATCAAGCGCGAATCACGACGGCTATTTCTGAGCTTGCCCGTAATATATACCTTTACGCTAAACGAGGAGAAATATGCCTAGAATTAGTAGAAAAACCAAGCAAACTTGGTTTACGAAAAGGAATAAAGATCATAGCTAGAGATCGTGGTCCGGGAATTCCTGATATTAAGCAAGTGATGATGGATGGATTTACGACATCTGGTGGCATGGGAGCTGGTTTACCCGGGGTTGAACGTTTAATGGATGACTTTTCGATCAATTCAGAAAAGGGTGAAGGTACAACGGTTACGTCGACTAAATGGCTTCGGTGAGTCCGGCTTGGCTACTTTACGTTAAAGGAGGGCTTCTATTGAAACAGACTGTTGAAAATTTAGAACGGACCTATAAAGAGATTTTACAAACATTTATTCATCGAAAAAGTGAATTAGGATTATATGAAGCTCAGCAATTTAGTAAGGTTTTGCTGGAACAACAGATTTCTCCTGAAGAACTAGTAAGTTTACACCAGACCGTATTGGTAGAATTATTCCCAACTGTACCTGAGGAAATCTTAGATTCGTTTGATTTGCTACTAGAAGTCATGATGGGATATGGACTAGCTTACCGGGAGCATCAAAGTTTAAGAGACCGGCAACTCGAGTTGGAATCCGAAATAGATGTAGCTGCTAACATGCAGCAGACCTTTCTTCCTGAGGTCGTTCCCGATACAGAAAGTCTTGATATAGGAGTGATTAGTGTGCCGGCTCATAAAATGAGTGGCGACTATTACCATTATATTAAAGATGACAATGGCTGTATAGGTATAGCGATAGCCGATATTATTGGAAAAGGAGTTCCGGCAGCCTTATGTATGTCAATGATTAAATACGCAATGGATAGCTTACCTGAACAGCGTCTGCAGCCTGCAGCTTTACTGGAAAATGTTAACAGAGTCGTCGAGCAAAATGTTAATAATAGTATGTTTATAACGATGATGTATGGTTCATATGATACAAGAAGCCATGAGTTTCATTATGCTGGTGCTGGTCATGAACCAGGATTTTTCTACCGGGCAAAAGAGGATCAATTTGAGGAGCTTTATGCAAAGGGAATTGTCCTCGGAGTTACCAAGAAACCTCATTTTAGAGAATATTATAAAAAAATTGAAGAAGGAGATTTTATTGTCTTTCTTTCGGACGGAGTAACAGAGTGTCGGGTGGAGGATCGATTTATTGAACGTGAGGAAATCGTGACATTCATTAGAAAGTATATGCATCTGTCTACTCAAGAAATAGTAAATAACGTCTATCAAGAGCTTGCTAGCCTTCAAAATTTTTCATTGAGAGATGATTTTACTTTAATTATTATAAGAAGGGTTTAACTATCTCGTCATAGGGTATAGAAGTAAATACATAATATGAAGGGGGAAGTACTTTGAATTTAACTATACGTCAAGAAAATAGATTGGATACGACAGTTTTATTCTTGTCAGGTGAAATTGATGCTTATACAGCGCCGAAACTACGTGAAGAATTAACGCCTCTCACCGAATTGGGGAGAAATATAAAAGTCGATTTGACGGATGTTCATTACATTGATAGTACAGGCTTAGGTATTTTCATTGGAGCGCTTAAGGCAACCCATATTCATAAGGGTGATTTAATCCTTACGGGGATGACTGAACGAATTCAACGTCTTTTTACAATAACGGGGTTAAATGAAGTTATTACAATTGAAGAGGGGGAGGCATCGAAATGAAACAACATGAGGCAGACCACATACAAATGAGTGTTCCGGCAAAGCCGGAATATGTGGGGGTTGTCCGTTTGACTGTTTCTGGAATTGCCAATCGGATTGGATTTTCATACGATGATATTGAAGATATGAAGATTGCAGTTGCAGAAGCATGTACCAACGTCGTAAACCACGCTTATGAGGAAGGGGGAGTGATGAATGTCTCCTATTACTTGTACGATAATCGGTTGGAAATTGTTGTGGCCGATCAAGGACAAAGCTTCGACATTGGAAGTGTCCGTGAAAGACTTGGGCCAGTCGATGCAAGCCGCCCAGTAGTCGATTTAAAAGAGGGTGGTTTAGGCTTATTCCTAATTAATACCTTGATGGATAAAGTGGAAATAAACGACGAATCCGGTATCGTACTTATTATGACAAAGTTCCTTCATGGAGATGAGGTGGAACGAGATGTCGAACGAATCTCACAGACACAACCAGAACAATGAGGAAGTATATGAATGGATTCAAAACTATCAACAATTCGATGACTCGGACGCGCAATTAAAGCTTGTTCAGCATTATGAGGCTTTAGTTCGCTCGTTGTCACGAAAGTTTTCTAAAGGTCGAGATTATGAAGAAGATATGTTTCAAGTAGGGATGGTCGGACTGCTTGCTGCGATAAAAAGATTTGACGTTAGTTTTGGTAGAAGTTTTGAGTCTTTTGCTGTTCCGACAATTGTTGGAGAGATTAAAAGGTTTATTCGAGATAAGACATGGAGTGTTCATGTACCAAGACGAATCAAAGAGTTAGGTCCGAAAATTAAACATGCAGTAGAAGCGCTGACCGTCGAACTGCAACGTTCACCTTTAGTTCATGAATTAGCCGAGTATTTAGAGGTTTCGGAAGAAGAAGTGTTGGAAACGATGGAAATGAGTAAAAGCTATCAAGCTCTTTCTGTTGATCGATCACTTGAAGCGGATCAAGAAGGTGGAGAGGTAAACTTACTTGATCTAGTTGGAAATGTAGATACAGGGTTTGAAGAGACGGATCAAAAGATATTGCTCGAAAAAGCGTTCGATGTATTGAGTGAACGTGAAAAAGAAATTATAGTCTATACGTACTTTAACAACTGTAGTCAAAAAGAAGCAGGAGATAAAATGGGTATCTCACAAATGCATGTTTCTCGGTTGCAACGTAAAGCACTTGAGAAACTGAGGAAATCGATACAAATAGAACCTTCGGAGATTCTATAGTGGTTACGTATTATAGTGACAAAGAGTTGGAAGTGGCTGCATTTGAACGAGCAAAGCCTGGTAAAAGCTGTTCTGGTGATGCCCATAAGGTTATTCAAACGGAAGGCTATACCATTTGTGCCATTGTTGATGGTTTGGGTAGTGGTGAAAGTGCGTTTCAATCTTCCAAAGCCGCTATAGATGTAATTGAAGCTTACCAGGAACTGAGCTTGAATCAAATCGTTGAAGCATGTAATGAGGCGCTGGTTAATAAAAGAGGAGCGGTCTTAACAGTCATTAAAATTGATTACCATAACCGTAAAATAAGTTATTGTAATCATGGGAACATTGGGTTTGTTTTGTATTTATCTGATGGGACAACCGTTCAACCGGTGCCTGCTAGAGGGTATTTATCTGGAAGAAAACAACCGATTAAAACATCTTCTTTTCCTTATTTAAGCGACAGTGCTTTTGTTTTGTACTCAGATGGTTTGAAAAAGCGACCCGATAAAAATCTTTTCCTTCAGATGAAGTCTCCTAAAAATGAGATTAAGTCCTTATTTTCAGAAGAGCACTATGCAATAGATGATGTGACGATTCTTGTAGGGAAATTATTTTAGGTAGTAGAGGATTCTCTCGCATGGTCTGCTTTTAGTAAAAGCGATAACTTGAATGTGCCTATTGTTTTTCCTATTTTAAAATATGTGCTTTTAAAGGTAACTCTAAAATAGATCCTAGACTATGGATTCAATCTATTTGGAGTTGCCTTTTTTAGTATGTAATAATTTTCATTATAACTTATGCTATGATTACTATATTCTATATTAAATGAGGTGTTGGGATGAACGAGGTAAAACATAGTGAAACGATTCTATCGATCGCTAAAGACTTGAACGTAAAGCAATCCTACATAGAGCAATTAATTAAACTGGTCGAAGAGGGAAATACGGTTCCTTTTATTGCAAGGTATCGTAAAGAAATGACAGGTGGCCTTGATGAAGTTCAAATTCGAATGATCGTTGAGAAATGGGAGTACGCCAATCAACTAACCAACCGCCAAGAGGAAGTCATTCGTTTAATCGATGAGCAAGGTAAATTAACAGATGAATTGAGTGTTAAAATACAGAAAGCCAAAAAGCTTCAAGAAATTGAAGATTTATACCGTCCTTATAAACAAAAACGAAGAACAAGAGCGACGGTTGCGAAAGAGAAGGGTCTCGAACCTTTTGCCACCTGGTTGTTTAATTTTCCGAAAACAGGTTTTGTCGAAGTAGAAGCAGCTAAATACATAAATGAGGACCATGATTTGACGACGAATGAAGAAGTGGTTAAAGGAGCGCAAGATATAATTGCAGAGTGGATTTCGGATGATGCGGAACTTCGTAAGGCTATTCGCTTATCAGGATTTAAAGATGGAAAGATGAAAACAACGGTCAAAGATCAAGAAGCTGATGAGAAAGCGATCTTTGAAATGTACTATGAATATGAAGAAGCGATAAAGGCGATTGTCCCTCACCGAGTTCTAGCAATGAATCGCGGTGAAAAGGAAGGAATTCTTCGCGTCTCCTTAGTGTTTCCGGGCGAGCGAATTATTGAGAATATTAAACGTAAAGTAATCATTTATCCTCATTCTCCTACTGCAGCTGTTGTGGCAGAGGCTATTGAAGATGGATATAAACGTTTAATTGAACCTTCTGTTGAACGTGATATCAGGAATGAGTTAACTGAAAAAGCGGAAGAACAAGCTATCCATATTTTTTCAGAAAATTTACGCCAACTGCTTTTGCAACCACCGATGAAGGACAAGGTTGTATTAGGAGTCGACCCAGCCTATCGTACGGGTTGTAAACTTGCTGTGATTGATGCGACAGGCAAGGTACTTGATATAGCCGTTATTTATCCTACGCCACCACGTAATGAAATTAATAAGGCGACCGAAACGGTAAAATCGTTTATCAAAAAGCATTCGGTAGAGATGATTGCTGTTGGTAATGGCACAGCTTCTAGAGAGACGGAACAATTTATCGCAGATGTTATCAAGCAACTCGATCAATCGGTCTATTATTTAATTGTTAATGAGGCGGGAGCGAGTGTTTACTCAGCTTCGGAATTAGCTAGAGAGGAATTTCCTGATTTGAAGGTTGAGGAAAGAAGTGCAGTTTCTATTGCTAGACGTCTTCAAGACCCTCTAGCTGAACTTGTGAAAATTGACCCCAAATCAGTCGGGGTCGGTCAATATCAGCATGACGTATCGCAAAAACGCTTAAATGAATCTTTAACATTTGTAGTAGAGACAGCTGTTAACCAAGTTGGAGTGAATGTGAATACAGCGTCTGTTTCTTTATTACAATATGTAGCAGGTCTTTCAAAAGCGGTTGCGACAAATATTGTTAACCGCCGTGAGGAAGAAGGGCGCTTTACGAATCGAAAACAATTAAAAAAAATTCCTCGCCTTGGTGCGAAAACGTATGAACAAGCAATTGGATTTCTTCGTATTCAAGAAGGAGAACAGCCACTTGATGCAACTGCGATTCACCCTGAAAGTTATAAAGAAACGGAAAAGTTGCTGAAGCATATTGGAGCAACTGTAAAAGAAATAGGGACAGAGAAAGTTAAAGAGGAATTACAAGCTATCAACATTTCAGAATTAGCGACTGAGCTTGAAGTTGGGACTCCAACATTGAAGGATATGGTAGACAATTTAATTCGCCCTTCGAGAGACCCGCGTGATGAAATAGCGAAGCCTTTGTTAAAACAGGATGTTTTGAAGATGGAGGATTTGCAAGTAGGAATGGAATTGCAAGGGACGGTTCGAAATGTTGTTGATTTCGGTGCTTTTGTTGATATTGGAGTGAAACAAGACGGTTTAGTTCATATTTCTAAGTTGACGAATCGATTTATTAAACATCCTTTAGAGGTAGTAACGGTCGGTGACATCGTGACGGTATGGGTAGAACAAGTAGATACCCAAAAAGGTCGAGTTTCTTTAACGATGAAAAAGCCAGAAGCGCAACTTACTTCTTAACTATTGAAAAAAGGTGACGTGACTTCGAGCGATTACGTCACCTTTTCTGCTTGAATTAAAATTGTAGCAGTAAGTTCGTAGACGCTCTTTAATTCCTACGCCGAAAAAGGAAAAAATCTCTCCATATGTTGCGCGACCTTAGGAGGGATGCATTCATAAAGCTTAAAATCATAGAAAAGGCTCAGCCGTTATGTGTACTTCGATTGGATTTCTTCTGTCTCTCTTTCTTTGTAATAGAACCAACACTGGTTAAGAACTTTTATTTGGTAGTGGTCTTTATCTAAATAAGCTTGCTTTAATTGTTGTCTTAGCCACATAGGCATAGGCAACCATCTCCTTAACAACTTACTCGATTTAGATTATTATATGTATGAGGGTTTGTCATAGTTGAAGGATTGGTGTAATTTATGGATGAAAATTATAATGTCATAACTGATGATCAGCTGCAATTGCTGGTAGAACAAATTTCTAATGATTATTTTCACTGGCCGTTTAAACACACAGCATTGTTTAATAAACGCCTTCGGACAACGGGAGGACGTTATTTGCTAAGGAGTCATAACATTGAAATTAATCCTAAGCAATTAACGTTTTTTGGTGAAGAAGCTTTGATTGGAATTATTAAGCATGAACTTTGTCATTATCATCTTCATCTTCAAGGTAAAGGATATCAGCACCGAGATGATGATTTTAAAGCTCTTATGAAGAAGGTAGGCGCTCCTAGATTTTGTGAGATAATTCCTGGATCTCAAAATACTACTCAAACACTTCATCTGTATAAGTGTGTGGCGTGTGCTCTAGAATATAGGCGTAAACGTAGAATTGATGTACGACGTTTTGTTTGTGGGAAGTGCAAAGGAAAACTAAAAAAAATATAAAATCACTCTTGCGTTTTTAGAATGTCTTGTGCTATATTATAGAAGTCGCTGAACAAGCCAGTGATAATAAATGTTGACTTATTGGTTATTCTGTATTAGAATATTCAAGTCGGCATCGCGTTCCACAGTAGCTCAGTGGTAGAGCAATCGGCTGTTAACCGATCGGTCGTAGGTTCGAGTCCTACCTGTGGAGCCACGGAGAAGTACCCAAGTGGCTGAAGGGGCGCCCCTGCTAAGGGTGTAGGTCGTTTACGCGGCGCGAGGGTTCAAATCCCTCCTTCTCCGCCACTATTTCAAAAATGGCCCGTTGGTCAAGCGGTTAAGACACCGCCCTTTCACGGCGGTATCACGGGTTCGATTCCCGTACGGGTCACCAAATCTTTATATTGCTAAACTAAGAAGTTATGAAAGTTTTATTGCATTGGAGGATTAGCTCAGCTGGGAGAGCACCTGCCTTACAAGCAGGGGGTCGGCGGTTCGATCCCGTCATCCTCCACCATATTTGGTCCGGTAGTTCAGTTGGTTAGAATGCCTGCCTGTCACGCAGGAGGTCGCGGGTTCGAGTCCCGTCCGGACCGCCATTTACCTTTGCGGGTGTGGCGGAATTGGCAGACGCGCTAGACTTAGGATCTAGTGTCTTATGACGTGGGGGTTCAAGTCCCTTCACCCGCACTTATTTACTTATGATTATTCAGTGCGAAACGCGGTTGTGGCGGAATGGCAGACGCGCTAGGTTGAGGGCCTAGTGGGGGATAACCCCGTGGAGGTTCGAGTCCTCTCAACCGCACCATTTCAATTTTATTTTATAATAGTATGAACGGGAAGTGGCTCAGCTTGGTAGAGCACCTGGTTTGGGACCAGGGGGTCGCAGGTTCAAATCCTGTCTTCCCGACCATCATTTCTTATATGCGGGTGTAGTTTAGTGGTAAAACCTCAGCCTTCCAAGCTGATGATGTGAGTTCGATTCTCATCACCCGCTCCAACTTCAAAAAAAGAATTAACTCTTTTTTTATGCCTTTTTTTGGGCCTGTAGCTCAGCTGGTTAGAGCGCACGCCTGATAAGCGTGAGGTCGGTGGTTCGAGTCCACTCAGGCCCACCAAAAATAAAATGTTGACTTTTTGGATGATTGATAGTAACATGCTAGGAGTCGCCAATGAGTGATAAAGTAGTTCTTTGAAAACTGAACAAAAGCCAAGCGAAAAGAGAAAACATGATTTTCTCGTCAATTTTAGCAATTTAGTAAAATTGCATTGAAGTATCGTTAGCGATACAGTTTGAGCACAAATCAAGCACTTTTATGGAGAGTTTGATCCTGGCTCAGGACGAACGCTGGCGGCGTGCCTAATACATGCAAGTCGAGCGGACTGATTAAGAGCTTGCTCTTATGACGTTAGCGGCGGACGGGTGAGTAACACGTGGGCAACCTGCCCTGTAGATCGGGATAACATCGAGAAATCGGTGCTAATACCGGATAATTTCTAGAATCTCATGGTTTTAGAATGAAAGATGGCTCCGGCTATCACTACGGGATGGGCCCGCGGCGCATTAGCTAGTTGGTAAGGTAATGGCTTACCAAGGCGACGATGCGTAGCCGACCTGAGAGGGTGAT
>NZ_JAJAFR010000024.1 GCF_020734105.1 Alkalihalobacillus deserti | reverse complement strand
TAGGTCTGGTGTGGAAGCGTGGCGACACGTGGAGCTGACAGATACTAATCGGTCGAGGACTTATCCAATATATTTCTTGACGTCATATTTTGAATAAATATGAAAATATTTCTATTTTGCATTATCTAGTTTTGAGAGAACCTTAATTCTTTCAATGGTATTTTATTAAAAATACCTTATAGTCTGGTGGCGATAGCGAAGAGGTCACACCCGTTCCCATGCCGAACACGGTCGTTAAGCTCTTTTGCGCCGATGGTAGTTGGGGGCTTCCCCCTGTGAGAGTAGGACGTTGCCAGGCATTATTATTCCACAGTAGCTCAGTGGTAGAGCTATCGGCTGTTAACCGATCGGTCGTAGGTTCGAGTCCTACCTGTGGAGCCAATATGGAGAGCTGTCCGAGCTGGCCGAAGGAGCACGATTGGAAATCGTGTAGGCGGCGTAAAACCGTCTCGAGGGTTCGAATCCCTCGCTCTCCGCCAGGTAGTTTTTTGATAATGGCCCGTTGGTCAAGCGGTTAAGACACCGCCCTTTCACGGCGGTATCACGGGTTCGATTCCCGTACGGGTCACCAATTATATGGAGGATTAGCTCAGCTGGGAGAGCACCTGCCTTACAAGCAGGGGGTCGGCGGTTCGATCCCGTCATCCTCCACCATATTTATCTTAATGTAACGACGCGGGGTGGAGCAACGAGCATAACATCGTTGAATGATCTTCGAGTAACATCGACGCATTAACTTCTATGAAATACGAGAAGAGGAAGATCTCTCTTCATTGGAATAACATCATCCGAATACTTTATAACGACGCGGGGTGGAGCAGTCTGGTAGCTCGTCGGGCTCATAACCCGAAGGTCGGTGGTTCAAATCCACCCCCCGCAATTACCATTAATGGTCCGGTAGTTCAGTTGGTTAGAATGCCTGCCTGTCACGCAGGAGGTCGCGGGTTCGAGTCCCGTCCGGACCGCCATTTAATTTTAAAAGTTGGCTCAGTAGCTCAGTCGGTAGAGCAATGGACTGAAAATCCATGTGTCGGCGGTTCGATTCCGTCCTGAGCCACCATTTACTATGCCGGCCTAGCTCAATTGGTAGAGCAACTGACTTGTAATCAGTAGGTTGGGGGTTCAAGTCCTCTGGCCGGCACTCTCGTGACTTGACCTAAAAAATACTGTTCACATATTGACTTTTACGAACATATTTTGTAATATAGGTATTGTGTTTTCGTGGAGGGGTAGCGAAGTGGCTAAACGCGGCGGACTGTAAATCCGCTCCCTCCGGGTTCGGCGGTTCGAATCCGTCCCCCTCCACCATTTATTTTAGGGGTATAGTTTAAAGGTAGAACAAAGGTCTCCAAAACCTTCGGTGTGGGTTCAATTCCTACTACCCCTGCCAAATTCATTAATATGTTGGCGATTGTGGCGAAGTGGTTAACGCACCGGATTGTGATTCCGGCACTCGTGGGTTCAATTCCCATCAGTCGCCCCATAAACATTATATTTTTTGCGTTGGGCTATCGCCAAGCGGTAAGGCAACGGATTTTGATTCCGTCATGCGTAGGTTCGAATCCTGCTAGCCCAGCCAACGCGGAAGTAGTTCAGTGGTAGAACACCACCTTGCCAAGGTGGGGGTCGCGAGTTCGAATCTCGTCTTCCGCTCCATTTTTTGTTTGGCGGCATAGCCAAGTGGTAAGGCACGGGTCTGCAAAACCCTTATCCCCCGGTTCGAATCCGGGTGCCGCCTCCATATATTTCTGCCGTGCCGGGGTGGTGGAATTGGCAGACACACAGGACTTAAAATCCTGCGGTAGGTGACTATCGTGCCGGTTCAAGTCCGGCCCTCGGCACTCTTTTAATTAAATTAATACAACTTTTGCGCCCTTAGCTCAGCTGGATAGAGTGTTTGACTACGAATCAAAAGGTCGGGAGTTCGAATCTCTCAGGGCGCGCCATTATTTGCCGGTGTGGCGGAATTGGCAGACGCGCACGACTCAAAATCGTGTTCCTTCTGGAGTGCCGGTTCGACCCCGGCCACCGGTACCATACATAGAATTAGGTTAAATTTAAAACAGATTATAAACTCAGAAGTGTTGATAAATCAATGTTTCTGAGTTTTTTGTTTTTTAGAGAATAAGTTAGAAACAGATAGAACGCGATTTTTTTTACACGAGATTTTACACATGGCTAATATTTTTTACACAAGTTTTTACACAAAGAAATATGCACCTTTTAATAGGATTAAAAAGTTAAACAAAATAGTAATAAGTGTTTAGCTTAAGGTCCTTTTAGCAATATAATCATAAATTTTATTTAAGAATTAGCAATGGCAATACAATAATAGCTTATCAAGTTAATATCACTTGATAAGCTTTGACCACATCTTTTTTGCTTCATTCACCTTAATCGTATAAACTTTCATACGTTTCATTTGTAATTTTCTCGTCTTCCTCTTCTGATTCTTCTAAAAGATGAATATACTTTTTATAAGTTGTCTCAATATCACTATGACCTAGACGCTTACTCACATAATGTAATCTTGTACCTTTGTGTATCAGTACACTACCGTGAGTATGTCTTAGTCCATGCACACCAATAAGCGGAAGAATGTTTAAGTAAAGTTAAACTTCTTTTAATAACTTATTCGCACGTTCATTTGTGATCACTTTGTACTTAGATTTTGAATTATAGAAGACCAAACGATGTTTATTGTCCGGTAGTGTTTTAAATAAATCTTTAAACACACTCATTGTTTTTATGTTGACGCTAATTATTCTGTCACAGTATGTTCCATTGGACCTCTTCTTGGTACGACCAAATCCCAATTTTTTTCTATTGCTATACCCCCAAGTTTTATTAACATTGATTTTGTTGTTATCAAAGTCAGTCTTCAAAAGTGAGACCAACAAGTTCTGCAAAACGTAAACCTGTTTCTAAACCTAATAATAATAGATAATACACTTTATCTTCATGAAGCCTCTTGAGTAATTCTTTATACACCAACTTGCTATCGTTATAGTTTAAGTGTTTTTCACTTTCAACCTTAGCAAGAACCGTGTAATATAAATTGGTTTTCAGAGTGAAATTACGAGGAATAATTTGTTCTTCTACCGCTTCCTGAACACATTCGCGTATATGGCCATGAAGCTTTTCGACGGTTTCTTTAGCCTTGTTTTCACCAAATTCATTCAGGAATTCCTGGTAAGAATTTTTAGTAATATCTTGCAGTGGTTTACTACCAAAATGTTCTTTAATTCGTTCATAGGTGTATTTATAATGTCTTAGTGTTACATCGGATAGACCTTTTTTGTATAACTGTACCCAGTTATCAAAATATTCATCAATTGGAGCATCCTTTAAATGAGGTACTATCCCCTTATTTAATTTTGCCTCAAGTTCTGTAGCAGCGGCTTTTGCCTCTGTTCTGTTTTTAAATCCACCTTTTCTAAATACCGTTGTTTCACCATTTACTGTGTGACTTACTGTGTATTGAAACGATTTCTTTCCTCTTTGTTGAATACTAGCCATTGTTTCATCTCCTCTTTTAACCCAATGTGAGAGCTTTACAGAATTCTACGTAATAGGTTGCTAATACAATTTTTGAATAAGTTTCCTGGTAGCTATTAGAAACTACTTCTAGGCATCTCTGAGTGTAAAATTTGCATTCAATTTCAGAGCTAATTGTACTTCTGCTTTCGTCTTAAACCCACTCTTTGTATATTCTTTTGTTTTGCCGTTTACTGTGTGACTAACTGTATATCCCCACGTTTCTCCTCTTTTTCGGAAAAACTCGCCATTTTCTAATCACCTCTATGGTTTATTTCTTTAAAATTTTACCCTTTCAAAGAATCAAGGTAAAATTTTCAATAGCATTTTTAATAGTTATGAATTTGCTCTTAAACTCATTTAGAGAATATTTGTTGAAAATGATCATCTAAAAACTTTGCCATCTTGGAGGCTTGAAATGACCACTTTTGCCCTTTTGATTCTGGGTAACGTACAAATCCTCCCTTTTTTACATCAAGAACTTTTCTGAATTTAGAAGGATAAAGAACATTTTCTTTGATCCACTCATGTTTGCGATTTATTCTCTTCTCAAGGTCTTCCATTGTCCACCAGGTACCTGTTAGTTGCTGCTGTTCTAATTCTTGTAATTCAACTCTAGAGATAAGAATATAATCTTCTGGAATTGGTATAATTAAATTTGCTGATAACTGTTGTTGCATTGAACTTCCTCCTCAAACTTAAGAAATAAAATTAGGAAAATAAAAAGCACCCCAGAACATCCTTAAGAATAGAATCTTAATGGAAAAATCTGGCGGTGCTTCCGCTCTTAAAATATTCTTTTAATTATAAGTACTTCAATTTCTATGTAATTGTCATTACAGAATTTTTTATAATTGCAAGTATTTCCCCTTTAAATTAATGCACCTAGTAGGTCTAATGAATAGAGGTTTCTAAACTAAGTGTTAATGCTAGATTAGCACGGATTTTTTGGATTGGATATTAAAAGCGAAAAAAAACTTTTTATTCATCCCAGTAGTTTTTGCTTAAAACTGAGTTATAAAGTGAATTACTAAATACAGATTAGCATGAACAAAATAGGATGGATATTGTAAGTGATAAAAATTCTAAAACTTTTTTTATTCATTCCATGTGAAGATTAATTTATAAAGTAAACTACTAAAATAAGAATATCATGAACTAAATGTGATGGATATTGTAAGTACAAAATTTGTTTTGTTCATTCTCATTCCAAGTAGTTTTTCATGTAAGGCTATTGAGAGATCAATAAACAATGGTAATACATTAGTTTTCCATATACAGGGCCAGATTGTGGATTAACCGTTATATTACGTAGTAGAAAAAAAGTGAAGTAACTGAAAGGATATGAAGAACAATAAAGAAAATTGTCCGCTTTGTAATGCTGATTTGCAAGGAGAATCTATACCGAAAGAACATCAAGATTCTTATAATGCTACACACTTTACTCGAAAAATTGGAATTTCAGATATTGAGAGAGACCGAATTGTGAAATGGAAATGCCCTGATTGTAAAGGAGAGTAGGCTATAAAATAGGTAATATACATTACATTAGATAACTACTGCGCGGTATTAATCCAATTTTCGATAATAGGGAATGATTCCTAAATAAAGGGACGGTTCCTTTTCAATTTTATGATGATATTGTACTATTTTTAGCTTTTTTTTGAGTATATAGTATTAATAGAAATAGGTGGTAAAATAAGTATAAAAGTTTAATTTAAAAATAAATACTGCGTATAGAAGAGGCGATCAAAATGGCAAAAGAACAAGATATTAAATTTTCAGAAGAGCAATTGGTAAGTTTATATGGTTTGTTATTTAAAATAGCTTATGTGGATGGTGAACTTGATAAAGATGAATTAAGAAGAATATTTGAAATGATAAATACAGAAGATTTTTCCGAAAGAGGAAAGCAGAAAGTTCAAAATTACCTAGTAGAGGAGCCTGAAGTTGAAGAAATCATTGCAAAGATAAAGGTTGACATAGAAGAAATGAAATACATTGCCTATCTTAATTGTATCGAAATTTCAATCTGCAATGATGAAGTCAACGGGCTACAGCAAGAGGTTCTAATTCGACTAAAAAACGAGTTTCATATTACGAATGAACAAGATAAAGAGATGAGGAAGTTTGCTCAAACTGCAAAGGATATTGCTGAAAGAGGGATTGACGATGAATATGCAAAAGATACATTGAAGTCAGGGGCTGCTGGATTAGGAGCTGTTGGGGTTCCAATTGCTGCAGTTTACTTTAGTGGCAGTGTCATTGGTTTAAGTGCAGCAGGAATTACAAGTGGTCTGGCAGCAGTAGGGTTAGGTTTTGGGATGATTCCTGGAATTGGGGTTGCTATCTTAGTAGGTTCAGTTATATTCATTGCCTTAACGAAGATCTTTGATGTAGGTGGTAAAAGGAAGAAGAAAAAAGCACAGCTAGAAAAAGAGAGAAGAGCGGAACAAGTAATTCGTAATTTACAAGAAACCATCAATTATTTATTTGAGAAAATTTTAGTATTAGAGGAAAAAGCAAAAGATGCAGAAGCAAATAAAGAAGCGATCAAAAAACTTCAAGATGTTGTTCAGAAGTTAAAGCAGATTCAGAATGCCAAGAAGAAAGTGGCTGTTTAATCATGTTAACGAATGAAGAATTACAGGATATCTCTGTTATTTTAAATGTGCAGCAACATCTAGTAAATCGTCTGAAAAAAAGTGTTGAGGTACTTGAACAATCTTTTTCGACAAATGAGGATACAGCTTTGGAAATAGAGTCGTTACAGCAATTGCTCGATGAAGTATTGGCAGATGTAGACTTACTTTCTGATGAAGACATAGATTTTGCCCAGAAGGAAGCAAAAAGTATCGATTTTATCTATGAAGCGAAACGTGCAGAGATTAAATCAAGTTTAGAAAAAATAGCTTACACGACTTGGAATGATTATGTGGCTCAATGCTATCAATATTCCTTTAAACAGGATATTGATCCATTTTTACCTTATGAAATGTTATTAAGTAAAAAAGATTTAGAAACCATTAAATCAGAGAGTTATGCTAATCAATATAAGTGGGATAAGTGGGATTATTTGTTTGTTGGATTAGCAGGCTTTATTGGCGCCCTTATTGACTTTTTTATAGTGGCAATTCCAAAAGATATGAATACAGGGGTCTATAAAGGACAAAAAGGTAGTCCGTTAACAAAATGGTTACAAGAGTTAAAATTACCTCCAGCGTTGCAAAAGTGGTTAGAGGAAGCAGCAAAGGTTCCATATGATCAGACGGGTGGTTCTCTTCATCGAATAGATACACCTGGACACGATCCGGTATTAGGGTTTGTTTTTGGAGTCATTGATCTAATAAGAGGAACATCCACATCTTTTAAAGATGGAAATATTATCATTGAAAAAGTTGGAGCAGGTATAAATCCATTAGAAGCATTGATCAAACAGTTTCTTCACTTATGTTCAGATGCTTTTACAAAAACAGGACTACCAGTACCTTTTGCCTCAATTTTTAAATTACAAGACATTGGTAGTTTCAAAAGGGCTAATGGCAAAACCGCAACAGTAAGTCAACTTACTACATGGATGTATTATCACGGTTATGATCTGCGACATTTCGTGACGATGAGTGCGACACCAGCCTCTATTGAAATAATTTTGAGATTATATATTATGATTCGCCAATTTGTTGAAAAAGATGATTGGAAATTTAAATTAGCCAACAATCCCAAATATCGTTTAATGTTATTGTCAGCTCATTCCATCGCCTGTGCGACCAATGTAGGAAAAGTATATTTACGAGCAGGAAACCCATTAGCAATTAATTATGCGGAGTGGTTAATGTTTATCCGGTATCTCGTGCCGTCATTGAAATATTGGCTATTTGATCGAGCAGAGCTAGAGCTAAATCATCTAGAAAAAGTAAATGATCAAATTTGGGATGAACTAGTAGAGAACTCAGATAACTTATTAAAAAAATGTGGGCTTGAACAAATGGAAATAGTGAGTTTAGGCTAGTAGAGGTAGAGAGATGGTTTAGAATTACGAAAACTCAACTCGTCTTGTCAAAATTTAAATATCTCCTTGCTAGTACCTTTTCTAGTAATACTAGTTTAAAGATGTAAGCAAATTAACAGTCTTCATTTTCAACAATCTGGACTATTGTTGAAGAAGATCAATTAATAAAAAAACAGTTTCAGCGCAGTACAAGAATACTGTTGAAAAATACCAATCTAAAAGACGATTATGTTCAAAGTGATCGTCTTTTCAAATTTGACAAAATACTGCGTAACAAAGAACTTCATCTTTGGGTGACTTTGTGAAAGAGTGTACTTAAGCTAAGGATCGGAATAGCTGAAGAGGCAATCAAACCACGATTAAAAAAATTTTATCAATTGGAAAGCCACTGTAGTGGCTTTCTGTTTTAGAACTAAACAAGATTCAAACAATTAATTGATAATAACTTTTCAAGGTCACTTAGTTCATCATCCCAAAAATCCAATTCTATTAAAATATCTTTACAGTAACAAAAATTCTCATCGTTTAAAATAATAGTAGCTACAGTAGCTGAATAATCTTTTTGCGGCAAACCTTGTCTAAGTAGAGATTTAAGACCATTAACTATCATATTCTTTCGCCTTGTACTCACATTAACGCCATGGTGATAATCTCTTAATTTGTCTGCAATCTTCTCAATAGAATCTTGAGCTTCATTTCCAATTAGAAATCTACACTGAACTAACCTTTCTGTATCATTTAAATATAATACATCAATGGTATTTTGGCCAATTTGATCGTTTGCTTTTAACCTGTAATTCCTCATGGTAATATGTGTTTTGGGGTCATCTCTACATGGATTAATTATATAGTCATTATTTGGATCGTGTTCACCTTTGTTAGTGTTACATCGTTTACAAGAAGGTAAAAGGTTATCCCAGTCAACTACTAGATTAGGATAATGCTTCTTAGGAAGAAAGTGCTCTACCTCCATATACTTACTTTCCTCTTTTATATTACATTACAGTAGCAGCACTTTTCTTTTGATAGGTCTAGCAATGCCTCTTTAATGAATTTTTTATTCCAAACATTTGAACCAGTAAGTTTAAATTCACTAACTAAAGTCGTAACCAATTGGTCAGTTAACTCGACAGGTTTTGGTGTTCTATTTAGTTTAATCATCCGTGTCACCACCAATAGTGGTTAGTTGAATTTCCAAAATTTTCTTTAAAGGATTCCTTGGGTGTAGCATTAAGTCCAGTATTTCATATGCTTTCTTTGCGCTGGCAATATCTTCCTTATTTAATGCTTCTTCAAACTCTCTTATAACCTTAATATAAGTGTCGGACCGTGTTTCTTGTAACCCCATTACATCTATTAGTATTTCTTCAACAGTCCATCCTTGATAGCCAAAACTGCTGCTTGGCAAGTCGCGTTTATACACTATATTTTCTTCATTTAATCCTAATGAGATTAGTTCATTAGGTTCCGCTACTTGAATCATATGTGGACTATGAGTACTAAGAATTATTTGTGCTTTAGGTACTACTTCTTTTAAAATTTGAATTAAACTTGCCTGCCATTGAGGATGAAGATGTAAATCTGCCTCGTCTATTAAAATTAAACCATCAAAATCATTTACCTTGATGCCAGGATTCTTAAATCTATATTCAATTTGTTTTATTAGACCTAGTAATAAAATTAATACTGATTTATACCCCGAAGATAAATATTCAAAATAAATATCCTTTTCAAAGGCCGATAATAATATTTCGTGTGTATGGTGGTAAATACAGGAAGGTATCTTGATTCAGTGGCTAATTTATATCTAGAAGGTAATGAGTTTTTGAAGTGAAATAAGTATGGGTGTCCTTCGCAGAAAAAAGGTGATGGATGGAATGAAGATAGATGGAGTTGAGCAAGAAGTTGAAGATTTTAAAGATGAAACTCCTGAAAATGTTTTGGTTTTGAACGTTGAAGGTGAGAAAAAAGAAGTTGAAGTCACACCTGCCGATAAACAATACTGAAAACCCCGTTGAAATTAAAATGACAGAGAACTTTGAAATTACTTCTCGTAAAGAAGGAAACTATTTATCTGGTAAAGGAGAATTCGATGGAGCTTGGGTGACTTTGAAAGCGAAAAAATTCAAGCAACCTGAGTTAGCGTCATATTCCAAAGCTTTAAAGGTTGTCGATAGTTATGGAAACTATGAAAAAGTAAATGAATGGATTTATCAATTTATCCAGAATTAGATGAAATGTATGAGTATTACATGACTTCCGATGGTGTGGAATATCATATTTGTGTATTTACAGCTACTGATTCGGATGATATAACAAAGGAAATTGTATTTTATTTTCCTAATGACATCGTAACACCTGAGACAGAAGCTTTGGTAAGAGCAATGGCTTCATCTGTGAAAGTAAAATAAAAAAACAGTCATCCAGGTATTATCCGGTGTTGGAAAGCTTGATAAGAGAAATGACTTTTGGAATTCGGAATAAAAACTTACTGTTAAGTACGAGCACTGCGGTTTTATCGTGGTGCTTTTTCGTCATTGGGTAAAAGGAAGGTGTCTATGCTATATAAGGGGGTGTAATTTGATGAAAAAAGAAGAAGGCTCGTATTATTCCAGTTATGCATTAGTGTTCGTTCCCCTATTTGAAGGGGCTCTTGCAACGGTATTTCCGAATTTCTCAAAGAATATCTTTCTCGTTCACTCATTATGCTAGTAAATATAGGTTGGCTGATCATCTCAAGGGTAAGGAAAAGTCATTTGTGGCAAAATTGGCGAATCATTTGTTTGCATTGTGTATCCTTTTATTCAATTGGAGATATTGGGGACAGCCTTTCTGGTTAGGGATCATACAGACAACTTAATAAAGCCGTTGAAATGGTGTATATAGAGGACAGCATTGGCACTGATACAATGTGTAATATCCCCCCACATTGAATTGGTGTTAGATACTAACACTTCACTTATTTTGTTCGGGAATTCAAACTTTATTCTTGTTAGAAAAAAGCAAAAAGGTAAGTAAAAAAGATCATTTACTGTTTATATTTATTTGTAAATATAAGCCAAATGGCTATGATATTGTTTAAACTAATACAAGAAAGAACGGAAAAAGTTTGTATTTTGCAGAGAATAAGTTCACATCGTTGCAATTAGGAAATGCGAGTTCTGTTGCCAGTATGATGTATCTTGAGCTAGCCATTGCTATTTTGGTTGCGTGGTTTTGGTTAAGTGAATGGACGACCACTTTTGCACTTATAGGGGGAATGATTGCCCTTTTAGGTGTTATCATCGTTAATGGATTAGGTAGGAAAAACCAAAAAACTAAAAAAAGAACTTCAGTGAAAACTGAAGTCATAACTATATGCTAAAGTTCAAATTTTAAGAATCGATCCTATCACAAGCTAGGGTCGATTTCTTTATTTATACTAAATCACCTTTCATAAAAATCAACCTTTATAACTGTTTGGTATAGAAAAAGTTAAAAGGGAAATGGTGTTAATAACAATAGATAGAAAGAAGGGGAAGTTGTTGGAGGTTTGGCATGGTGCAGAGGATTTGCCCATATATGGTTTTATCATAAGGGCTACTATTATTTATGTTTATATTTTTTTTGTGGTTAAAATACTAGGACAACGCTTAATGGTTGCATTTCACCCCATTGACTTTATCTTCGCAGTCATTATAGGGGACGTAGTAGGTGAACCTTTATCAAGTGGTGATATTGCACTCGGTGGACCATTAGCTGCAGCTTCTTTCATCGCAGGGTTACATCTTACGTTATCCTACTTGGCCCTAAAGAATGCAAGGGTTAGGCGTATTGTAGAAGCAGAGCCAATTATTATTATCAATAAAGGACATATATTAGTAGACGAATTACGTAAAGCCAAAATTACTGTAGAATCACTAATGATGGATTTACGGTTAAATCAAGCAAGCGATTTAACAGAAATTGATTACGCTATCCTTGAACCTAATGGACAAATTAGTGTTATAAAGAAGTCTAAATATGATTCACTAACACCTAGTGACTTGATGAAAGATCCCCCTGAAAAAGGATACCCGTCAGTATTAATATTAGAGGGAAAAATCAACAATTCAAATTTAGTTAAATTAGGCCATAGTATTGAATGGTTGCAATTTCAAGTAGAAAGACATGGACATGAGAGCATTAAAGATATCTTTTTATTAACGGTTGATGAAAGAAGCGAAAGGATTTTTGTTAGTGGAGAGAACAAGAAAGAGATAGTGTAGAGTAAGAACTTTTCAGGTAACGGGTACAGTTCTTAAAGAGAAATTGTTAATTAAATGGGTAAATAACATTGTAATTAACATACAAAAAAACTCGGAAAATCCGAGCGTTTTTCACTTTTTTAATTTTTTTGTTCCGTTAAAGCTCCCTTTAGTTTTAAGTTCAACCTTCACAATTTCACCGATTCTTATACAAAAAATCCGAAGGTTCGCTGCGAAAATATCGCAAAACCCTCGGATTGGAAACAAATCGTTAATTTACTTTAGAGACTAGATGGAAGAGAATGCCGAAGCAGCCACTAATCTTAAACTCTTGCTCCCGTTTATTGATATCGTACCTTTTCAACAAGATAAAAAACACTTAATAGAGTTAAGAGAGTATCTTCGTGATGTAGGTTTAGGATTGAACATTACAATAAGAAATGATATGGGTTCTTTTATGGGCAAAGTGACATCATTAGTTGAAAAAAATGAAGTACAACTGCAAATAGAATAAGTTCTTTTCTTATTCAGCGAAACCAGCTAATAGTTTGTCAACATTTTTCAATAAAAAGATTAATAACCTCATGATATACTGAATTTACACATGCTAAATAACCTTCCTTTCAAGTGTTTTTGGAAGGTTTTGTTGTATTTAGTTAGATATAGTTCCTAGGCTATATCTTGGAAAGTAGTTCTGCTTTTTAGTAAGGCATAAATCCAGTGTAAGAGCTTATTTACACAGGCAATAATGGCTACTCTGAAGGGTTTTCCTTCTTCGCGTTTCTTATCGTAAAACTCTCTTAGTCTTTTATTGCGTGCAATGATCTCATCAGTCGTTTTCTTTTTACGTGCATCCCGAATACCACTCTGAACAGCCATATACAAGGCATGACGTAGCCTACAAGAACCTCGTTTGGTAATTCGATTAACGGATGCAGTAAACTTACCAGAAGAGTAAACACTCGGATCTACTCCAGCGAATGCAACGAGTTTTTTGGCATCATTAAACCGATCTATCTCTCCAACTTCAGAAATAATCGTTGCCGCGATTTTTTCTCCGATTCCAGGGATAGATTGGAGTATTTCATATTCTTCAATTTCACTAGCGAGGGCATCTATTTCATCCACAATTTTTGAAAGATGCTCTTGGTATTGAAGAACAATACTAATCAACATTTCAAGATTAAAGATGTGACTTTGGTAAAGGTTGTTTTGAAACGGGTTACGAAGGGCTGCTTCTCTTAACTTTTGTGCCCTTTCGTTTGCCCATAGCTCTGAACGACTCATACATAACGAAGCTATTTTTTCAGTTAGTTCTTTTTCACCTACACTTAAAACAGCCTCAGAAGTTGGAAATGCCAGTAGTGTAAGCAATGATACTTTTGAATACAGACTTCCAAATACACCTCTATACTCAGGGAATACCTGATCTATGAGGGAATGAAGCTGCAACTTAGTCTTTGCTGATATTTCCGCGATGCTTTCCTGTTGTCTTGTTAGATTACGAAGGTTTAAGAGCTGTATTCCTCGTTTTTTATAAGGTTCTAATTCTTCTTTATAAAACAGTTCACAAAGATGATAAGCATCAACGGCATCTGTTTTTACCTTACGCAGACTTGAGCTTTTGGCTCTGTGTGAGATTAGTGGATTCACAATAATATATACATAGTTTTGCTCCTCTAAAAATTGAATAACGGGAGTATGGTAGTGACCAGTTGACTCCAAAACTACTGAAGGTTGGTTACCATTAGTCAATTTTTCAACTTCTTGAAGGAATACTAGTAAATTACCCAACCCTTCAAGATCATGTTTAATACTAAAACTCTTTCTGTATGGTTTGCCTTTATCTAAAAAAGCTTGAACCTGACTTTCCCCTTTTGAAACATCCAGACCAATGACTGGATTCATAAACTATCTCCTCCTAGAATGTAAATTAGTCGGTATCCCCTAAGGCTTCTTGTAATGTCATAGGTTCGCTTGTTAAACGGGATCCATGTCCCAACCAGCCTGAAACATGTTCATACAAGTAGGGGGAGAACAGTTTAGCTAACGGGATCGAGTCCCACGGGAGCTCCGTTCTACCCCGACTACCGATATGATAAAATCATATAAAAAGAGATCAATCAGAAATATCTGGCTAACCTTATATTACGAACGGTAGCTTATGTTGAATTAAGATAGATGTAAAACAACAGAATCATTTGCTGCGTAGTACAAAGATAATACGCATTCAAAACAACATCTATTTGTACTAACTTTGTGAAAGAATTTACTAAATAAGTAAACCAGCTAATAGTTTGTCAACATTTTTCAATAAAAAAATAAAAACATACATGATATACTAAAATTGCTTATGCCAAATAACCTTCCTCTCTACTGTAATTGGAAGGTTTTGTTGTATTTAGTTAGATATAGTCTCTAGGCTATATCTTGGAAAGTAGTTCTGCTTTTTAGTAAGGCGTAAATCCAATGTAAGAGTTTATTAACACATGCAATCACTGCTACTCTAAAGGGTTTTCCTTCTTCGCGTTTCTTATCGTAAAACTCTCTTAGTCTTTTATTGCGTGCGATGATCTCATCAGTCGTTTTCTTTTTACGAGCATCACGAATACCACTTTGAACAGCCATATACAAGGCGTGACGTAGCTTGCAAGAACCTCGTTTAGTAATTCGATTAACGGATGCAGTAAACTTACCAGAAGAGTAAACACTAGGATCGACTCCAGCAAATGCAACGAGTTTTTTGGCATCATTAAACCGATCTATCTCTCCAACTTCAGAAATAATCGTGGCAGCGATTTTTTCTCCGATTCCAGGGATCGATTGGAGTATTTCATATTCTTCAATTTCACTAGCGAGGGCATCTATTTCGTCGGCAATCTTTGAAAGATGCTCTTGGTATTGAAGAACAATGCTAATCAACATTTCAAGATTAAAGATGTGACTCTGGTAAAGGTTGTTCTGAAACGGGTTACGAAGGGCTGCTTCTCTTAACTTTTGTGCTCTTTCGTTTGCCCATACCTCTGAACGACTCATACATAGCGAAGCTATTTTTTCAGTTAGTTCTTTTTCACTCACATTTAAAACAGACTCAGAAGTTGGAAATGCCAATAGAGTAAGCAATGATACTTTTGAATACAGACTTCCAAATACGCCTCTATACTCAGGGAATACCTGATCTATTAGGGAATGGAGCTGTAACTTAGTCTTGGCTGATATTTCCGCAATACTTTCCTGTTGTCTTGTTAGATTGCGAAGGTTTAAGAGTTGTATTCCTCGTTTTTTATAAGGCTCTAACTCTTCTTTATAGAACAACTCACAAAGATGATAAGCATCAACTGCATCTGTTTTCACCTTCCGTAAACTTGAACTTTTGGCTCGATGTGAGATAAGAGGATTAACCATAATATAAACATAATTTTGTTCCTCCAAAAACTGAATAACGGGAGTATGGTAATGCCCAGTTGACTCTAAAACGACCGCAGGTTGATGACCACCAGCTGATTTTTCTACTTCTTGTAGAAATAGTAGTAAATTCCCCAACCCTTCAATAGTATGTTGAATACTAAAACTCTTACGATAAGATTTTCCCTTGTCCAAAAAAGCTTGAACCTGACTTTCTCCTTTTGAAACATCCAGACCAACGACTGGATTCATAATTGAATCTCCTCCTAGAAAATAAATTAGTCGGTAACCCCTAGAGCTGCTTGTAATGTCATAGGTTCGCTTGTTAAACGGGATCAATGTCCCAACCAGCCTGAAACATGTTCATACAAGTAGGGGGCGAACAGTTTAGCTAACGGGATCGAGTCCCACGGGTGCGACGTTCTACCCCGACTACCGTTATCATAAGACCATATAGAAAAAGGTCAACCAGAAAAATCTGGCTAACCTTATATTACGAACGGGTGCTTGAGTTTAATTAAGAGTAATTTAAACCAGGACAGACGTTGGTCCTGGTTTTTAGTGTAAATTGCTGACTAGTTTAGACTTGAACTTTTCGTTGCTCTTTAGCTTTAGCGTATATAGTAGAACGAGGAACACCTGTCATTCTCACAATGTCATTAACGCTCAAACCGTTGGATTCTCTTTCAGCATACAGCTGCAAAGCCTTCTTAACGTCCTTCTCAGCCTTCCCTTTCCCCTGTGCCTTGGCTCTATCGCGTCCTTCAGCTGTTCTCTCGGCAATCAAATCACGTTCAAACTCGGCAATGGCGCCTAGCATAGTAAACATAAGCTAAGAGTAGAAGGTAATTGGATTAAGATTTTTTACGTTTAGAAATCAAACCTATTTCAATGTATTAGAGATGATTAGGTTTGCAGAGAAAAAAGGCATAGTATAACACGATGCCTTTTTTATAATTCGGTAGGTTCTTCCTCTATGCTATTTGAAAAAAGGGGGAAATGGAAATGTATTAGTTTAATGTTATTTCGGTAATGGTATTTGTCGTTTTATTAATACACCGAAAGAAATGATGATTAAAACAAGAACTTTTATTAAAGATCCTTGATTTTCTATTTGTGATTAGCTTGATATTATTATTCATAATGGTCCTACTACGAGGTGGTTCTTGTGTGACGTCGCTGTCTCATATAAGAAGAACGTATCGGAACTTCTTTCATTTAGATAAGCGCTGGCAGTTTAGTGGGATTCGTTTAGCAGAGGATGTGTAATTTCTTTCTGGTTTATATATGAAACAAGAACACATTGAAAATCATTTCAATGTGTTCTATATGTTGTTTTTTACATGTTTGCAAATTATGGTGAATTTATACGCCGAACAAATGACAAAAATTGTAAATCTTGAATCTCTAGAATCTCTTTTCTTGATTAGTCAAATGACACTTTTAAAGTATAGGAGAAAAGGTGACAAGGTATTTTAGACGTAGATCCTTAAATGAACCTATATAAAACTAGTCTTAAAGTCTATGTAATAATTGATAGAATATTTTTAATAGTATAAAAGAACCTGAGGTCTACAAAGGCCGAATTAATGTACACGCCATTTAATCAGCTATTTCTAACTAGGAAAAAACAGGATATGCAACCAAATGACTATTTAACCTCTCATAAAAAATAGATTCCTTGATGAAATAACTAAACCTTTCTTTTAGGTCATCATACTCTATTTTTAAAAAAGGATCGTCTAGATAATAAAATAGCTACAGACTTTTTACATAGTCAGTCATTCGTGAAATATATTCCGAAAATGTGAAATACCTTGATAGAACTCCTTTTATTCTTCTTCCTTTCTACTTTCGATCCTCTTCCTTATACTAGGATAAACATCATTATGGAAGTAAATCTAACTGGGCAGTAAAACCTATAAATGGAAATAGAGGGAAAATTACGGAATATTATCTTACAAGACTACTAGTTTTAGAAAGAAAATAGCGGTATGCTTTTTTTGGGAACACCGCAAGATAAGATTCGCTAAAAAAGGAGGAATTGCTAGTGGCAAGTAGTAATGAAGGGATAAGCCTAACAAGGAGAGACTTTTTAAATCGGGTAGGAAAAGTGGGTGGTGCCGTTGCAGTTTTTGGAGCAATGGATACTCTTGGCCTTTTTGCTTCTCCAGTGTCAGCAAGTTCAAACTTTCAAGCACCTAAGAAGAGTGATCTAACCGGTAAGAAAATAGGCAAGAAGGTAGTGATTTTAGGGGCGGGCATTGCGGGATTGTGTGCAGCCTACGAGTTAAGTAAAGCAGGATATGACTGTCAAATTTTAGAGGCAAGAGATCGCTCTGGTGGGCGAAATTGGACCGTTCGTGGTGGGACAACGGAGACTGAAATCGGTGGTGTAGCACAAACGGCTCGCTTTGAAAAAGGGCAATATTTCAACGCAGGGCCTGCTAGGATTCCACAACACCATATCACCATAGATTATTGCAGAGAATTAGGCGTACCGTTAGAAGTTTTTACAAACACCAATGAAACAGCTTATTACTATCAGGAAAAAGTTGGTGCGCTTGCTAATAAAAAAATACGTAAACAAGAAATTAAAGCGGATATTCGTGGTCATGTATCCGAAATGTTAGCGAAAGCCGTTAATCAATCGGCATTGGACATGCCTTTATCTAGTGATGACGTTGAAAGGTTATTAGGTTATTTACAAAGAGAAGGAGATTTAAATGCTAGTTTCTCTTATACAGGGTCTGGTAGAAGGGGTTACAAAGAACTTCCAGGAGCAGGACTTACTCCAGGAACGCTCGATTCTATTAATTCCTTAAGTGATATTTTGAAATCTGAAATGGCAAATAACATCTCTTCAGAATATAGTTTTGATCAACAAGTACTCATGTTCCAGCCAGTAGGAGGAATGGACGCTATTCCGAAAGCTTTGGAAAGTCAATTACTTGGGAGAATAACGTTTGGTGCTGAAGTTCAGGAAATTAGACAAACGGGTGATGGTGTCCGAATTGTATATAAAGGTAAAGGCAATGGTGGGACAAAAGAAATTGCAGGGGATTATTGTATTTGTACAATCCCACTTCCCGTTCTTAAGAACATTCAAGCTGATTTCTCATCTGAAATGCAAAATGCTATTAAAAGCATTGGGTATGCTACGACAGGGAAAATCGGATTACAGTTCAAGAGTCGTTTCTGGGAAGATGAACGAATTTATGGTGGGATGACAACAACCAATATGGATATCTCACAAATTTGGTATCCGTCTTCTGGATATGGCACGAAGAAAGGCTTGCTTGTCGGCTATTATAACTTTGGAAGAAACGCCGTAACCTATGGGGATATGTCCTTGGCTAAGCGGGAAGCACAAGCCCTTGCACAAGGAGCAAAAATACATGACAAGTATCGTAGTGAGTTTGAAACTTCTTTCTCTTTAGCTTGGCATAAGATTAAGTATAACGAAGGTGGTTGGGCTTCTTATTCAGATTCTGATCGTAGAAACTACTATCCCATTTTAAATAAGCCTCAAGGGCGCATTTACTTAGCTGGAGAACATTTAAGTTATATGACGGGTTGGATGTCTGGTGCGTTTGAATCAGCTCGAATCGCTGTTAGCTCAATCCACGAAGAAGTGGTAAAGGGAAGTGATAGTGTCGCTTCAAAAGTCGGATAATTCATAATAATAGAATAAATAATAGAGGAGTGCAAAGTCAATGAAAAAAACAGCAAAAAAAATAGTCGTATCTGGATTGTTAGTATCTAGTTTAATGGTAGGGGCGACAGTAGGCGCAAGTAGTGAAAAAGCAGAGCTAATGAAAGGAAATGCTGTAAAGTTTTTTGGTAGTGCTGCATCATCCATTTCAAGTTCGGTAGCCATACCTCATAATTATAACACACTCTATTTTAGCGGGACTGTTCCGAGTGTTGTGGACCGTAATGGCGCTACCATTTATGAGCGCTATGGAGATACAGAAACTCAAGCCATTTCAATCTTGGAAAAATTTAAAGCAGATCTAGAGGGAAAAGGATTGTCCATGTCTGATATTACATATCTGCGTGTATACGTTGTACCAGATCCTGCATTAGACGGAAAAATTGATTATGATGGTTGGTTCAGAGCTTATGCTAAGTATTTTAATACAGATGAAAATTCTGTGAAAACAGCTCGTTCCACGGTTGGGGTAGAAGGGCTAGTACATTCTGATTGGTTAATTGAGATTGAAGCGGAAGTCGCTTATAAAGGCGGAAAGTAAGCCAATTGATGAAAAAAAAAGGAGGTACTGCTATGTTTCACAACATTGGAATTCCAGGGTTGGTGTTAATCTTAGTTATTGCTCTAGTTATTTTTGGGCCATCTAAACTGCCTGAAATCGGACGAGCCTTTGGTCGAACATTAACTGAATTCAAAAGCGCGACTAAAGAACTCGTATCAGGAGATTCAGAAGAAGAAACGAAACCAAAGGATGTAAAAAGCTAACAGAAGTGTTCTTTATAAGAAGGTGTAAACGACTGTTTACATCTTCTTATTCTTTAAAAAGGAAGTGATACTTATGGACACAACAGGAATGCAGTTAGAAGGTCACCTTGAGGAACTTAGAAAAAGGATTATTTTTGTATTAGTCACTTTTCTCATCTTAATGTGTATTGGATTTGTATTTGTTGAGGAGATTTATAACTGGATTATAAAAGCTGCAGATCAACCATTAACCATTTTAGGGCCAAGTGATATTCTTTGGATTTATTTTGTGCTAGCGGGTTCGTTTGCTATTATAGCGACAACGCCGATTGCTCTTTTTCAAATTTGGAAATTCATTAAACCAGCGATCTCAAAGGAAGAACAAAAAACAGTTGTTTTTTTTCTACCTTCTATATTAATCTGTTTTATCGTTGGAATTTCATTTGGCTATTTTGTTCTTTTTCCAAGCGTATTTGCATTTTTAAACACTTTAGCAACAGATCAACTTATTACGATGTACACGGCAGAGAAATACTTTAAATTTTTATTAAATTTAACGTTACCGATTGGATTCTTATTTGAGATGCCGATCGTAATTATGTTACTAACAAGATTAGGTATTTTAAATCCATTTATGCTTGCGAAAACGAGAAAAGTGGCTTATGTTATTTTAACTGTCGTGGCAACACTTGTAACACCACCCGATTTCATTTCAGCCATTATTGTCATGGCCCCCTTAATTCTCTTATATGAATTAAGTATATCGATTTCAAAGGTGGTTTATAAAAAACGATTAGTCCTATTAAAAGAAGCAAGTTAAGGGGTTATCCCAAAAGGTCTGTTTATCTCTTAAAGAAAATTTTATATTTTGAACCTTTTTATATCTTTTTCTAATTCTTCCGTTATATTGTTAAGCATAGTAATCGCTGAAGATATTTCTTGCATGGATACCGTTTGCTCTTCGATTGAAGCTGCAACTTGTTGGGTACTTCCTGATGTTTGTTGAGTAATAAGCGCTATGTTTTCAATTAATTTAACCATAATATGTGACTGATAATTTACCTCTATTACAGTACTTGTTACTTCTTGAGTTTGAAGTGATACTGTCTGAATGCCTTTGACGATATCTTCAAATGATTCACCTGTATTATGGACCATAAGGATACCTTTTTCTACTGTTTCTTTTCCATTGAAAGAATAGCGTTTTTTGTTTCATTTTGCATTTCTCTAATCAGCTCTTGAATATTTCCATATTCGATTCTAGATTGTTCAGCTAGCTTCAGGACTTCATCTGCAACCACTGAAAAAACCTTTTCCATGCTCACCTGCTCGAGCTGCTTCAATTGCTGCGTTTAAAGCTAATAAATTTGTTTGATCAGTAATTTGAGTAATGATTCCAATAATATTGCCAATTTATTGGATTTATCACCGAGTCTATTTATTAAACTTGATGTTTCTCTCACAGAATTTTGAATTTCTTTCATCTGCTCAATGATTTCTGTGAATATTTGTACACCACTATCAGCTGTTGTAGCTGATGAAGTACAGAAACTTGCGGAACAATCTCAACCATCTACAAAGAGTATCGCAGAGCTAATCTCATTCATTTAAAATGGTACAGAAGAATCAGCAAAGGTTATGGATGAAGTAGTAACAAATGCAGATGACTAATAACCTAATCACCAGTTATACTTAATAAGCCAAATGTGTATATACTCACCAACACCCCATGTGTTGCCACATACACTCTGGACATGTAGAATGAGGGAACATTATTTATTGGTAAAATGATCGCTGCATGGTTGCAAAAAAATGACCCGTAGAGGTTTTCTACGGGTTTTTCTTCTGAAATATAACTCAAAACCCTAAGGTATCTAAGGGAAATCACCCAATTAATTTGTCACAAAAACAACCACAAAAATTTGAAAAAAGTATTGACTTGACCAATGTTCTATCCAAATGACTATATAGTGATGTATTGATGGAGCTAACTTCATAAAATTTTGTTTGCAATTTTTCGTACTTACGGTAAGATATTATACATCATAGGTATTTAATAATCGTGTGGACAATTACATAACTAGCATTGACTTCTTAGAATAAAATACTTTAGTGACGGGCCTTTGGCGGAATTGGCAGACGCGCACGACTCAAAATCGTGTTCCTTCTGGAGTGCCGGTTCGACCCCGGCCACCGGTATTTATAAAAAGAAATAAACGCTATTATATCAACGTTTCTTACACTATGTAAGGAGCGTTTTTTGTTTTCTCTCAAATACTATTCTCACAAAAATATTTGTGTACTCAAAATCGTGTGCGTACCTGTCTAATAATAAGGAGGGATTAGAGAATGGTAAGAGAACAAATGAATTAACGAATGAGGAATTATCCAGTTATTAACATATCAAAAAGTTGTAAAGGAAATTGATTTCAAAGCAGCCTTATCTTTATTCGTAGATGGTTCTGAAATAAGGAATCTTAGACTACAAACGAGTCAATATTATAAAAATGAGTTGTCGGTGTTTTATAAAATACTTAGGGAACAAGACATTGATCCATCATCAGGTAATATAACTAAAGACCATATTAAAATAAATGTTATCCTTTATATGAAAAAAAGTGAATTGCAGACAGTAACAATTAACACTCGTTTGCGAGCCGTAAGAGCATTTTTTAATTTTCTTCATCGTGAAAGATACATCAAAAATAATCCACTGAGTGATATTAAATTACTCAAAGACCGTAGAAAGGTAGTTGAAACATTTACAAAGGAACAACTTCATGTGTTATTTAATCAACCGAATTTGCGTTCTTTTGTTGGAGTAAGGGATTATACTTTTATGCTATTGCTACTTGAAACAGGTATACGGGTGAGCGAATTAGAGGGAGTTTGTGTACAGGATATACTATGGAATGAGTCAAAACTCCACATAAGGAATACAAAGACATATAAAGAGCGTTTAGTACCTATACAATCAAAGATGAAAACTCAATTACAGAAATACATTCAACTACGTGGAGTAATGGAAACGGATGCTCTATTTGTAACTCTTGATGGTAAACAAAAGTCAAAAAGACAATTCCAAAACAGAGTAACTTTTTATGGGAAACAAGCAGGTATTAAAGGAGTTAGATGCTCTTGCCACACATTTAGACATACTTTTGCTAAACTAAGCGTTAAGAACGGAGCAGGTATATTTGAACAACAGCAGATACTTGGACATACCTCAATGGAAATGGTAAGGGTGTACATCAATTTGTTTAGCGACGATGTAATGGAGAAACATAAAATATTTTCGCCATTAGTGAATCTAAGTGTTAAAATGTAAAGACTTACGGATGCCACTCCGTTGCTCGCTCCTTCCTATGACAATCAAAGAATTGACTGTAAAAAGCTCTTTCACTATTTGTGGAAGAGCTTTTATCATTCATAGTATAAATTGAACGGTAATTTATGCATTAAAACAGGTCATTTTTTACAAACGTGTCGGAATTTCCGCACTGAATTTAAGCATCAAGAGTATTCAGAAGTTATGCATTAAAAAAAAGCAGAGATTACCGAGTATAAAACAAGAGTAAGGAAGCTCATCGGATTAGGAGCACCGAAACAAAAGGCATACGAATGGGGAAATTCAAGGAAGAAATATATGGTCCGAATGGTGTATAGTATGTGAGGCTTGGGACACGAAATTAAACGTAATGAACAAAATAGAATTTATTATCAAAATGTTTATGATACCTATATAGTCATATACATTTAATGAAAGATAACTCATATTCCGTTAACTTTAAATATTGTGAGGGTAGCAAAGGTATTGAGTAGATTCAAAAGGTTAATATCGATAGGAAAGGAGCATCCTATGATACAGAATAATAAAAAATTTCATTTATTAAATACACTACCAACCTATCGATTTACGCTGTTAACGAAAATGATTGTACTAATCTGTGCGTTAATTATTCTTATGCTAGTCTTTTTAGGAATGTATACAAATACAAAGTACTCGGAAACATTGGTCGAGCAAATTGGGATTCGAGCTCTTAATGTTGCCCAATCTGTATCGGAAATACCTGAGGTCAAAGAAGCATTTTTTACCGAACATCCATCTGAAATTATTCAGCCGATTGCTGAAGCGATACGAATAAAAACCGAGTCTGAGTTTATCGTTGTTGGAAATCGAGAAGGGGTACGCTATTCACATCCGCTTAATGGGCGAATAGGGAAAATAATGGTCGGTGATGATAATGAACGTGCGTTATATTTAGGAGAATCATATGTATCAGAAGCGACTGGTTCACTTGGCCCATCTATTCGAGGGAAAGTACCTGTTTTCTCAAACGATGGAGAGATCATTGGTGTTGTTTCAGTAGGATTTTTAATTAATGATATTGAAATGACGATTGGAACTTATGTGACTGAAATTTGGTATTGGATTATCATATGTATCCTTATAGGAATCATTGGAGCAACGTTAATCTCACTTCATGTTAAAAATTCTATCTTAGGCCTTGAGCCTGATGAAATTGGACGACTTTTTCAAGAGAGAGAAGCGATCTTTCAGTCAATCCATGAAGGTATTATCGCTGTCGATAAAAAAGGTCGTGTTACAATGTGTAATCAAAATGCAGCTAAAGTATTGAACATAGATGAGGAGAAAGTCAAAGGTAAAAATATAAAGGATTTAGTAGCTCATACACAAATTATGGAGGTGCTGGAAACAGGACAAGCCCAATATAATCAGGAGTTATGGGTAAATAACGAGCTATTTATCTTAAATCGTGTTCCTGTATACTATGATCAACAATTAAGGGGGGCTGTTTCGACTTTTCGAAATCGAACTGAAATAGAGAAGCTTGCTGATGAAATGTCTAAGGTAAAACAATATTCCGAAGCCCTCCGTGTGCAAACACATGAATTTTCAAATAAATTATATACGATCTCAGGTTTATTGCAATTAGATAAAACCAAAGAGGCCATCGGATTTATCAACAAAGAAAGCAAAAAGCAACAGGAGTGGATTCATTTTTTAATTCATAGTGTGGGAGATTCATATGTGAGTGCGGCTTTATTAGGAAAGCTAAACCGAGCTCATGAACTTGGGATTAAAATGACGATCAATTCTAATAGTGAACTTATTTCGCCACTAACGGAACAACAAAGAGAAGGATTAGTAACGATACTTGGAAATTTATTAGAAAATGCATGTGATGCCGTTAAAGAGTCAGAAAATGAGCCGCATATTACGATCTTTTTTACTGACATAGGTCATGAGATTCTCTTTGAAATTGAAGATAGTGGATTAGGTATCTCTGATGGGGATCTACAAAAGTTTTTTACAAAAGGTTTTACGACAAAAAAAGGTTCACATCGGGGAATAGGGCTGGCTTTAGTTCAGCAAATTTTAAAAGAACTAGACGGTTATTTAACACTAGAATCAAGTGATCTTGGTGGTACTTGTTTTATTTTAACGATTCCTAAAGTGAAGGAACTGGAGGAGGGTAACAATGATAAACAAGCTATATAACGTGTTAATTATTGAGGATGATTTTCGTGTAGCAAATATTAATAAACAGTTTGTAGAAAAGGTTGAAGGCTTTCAAGTTGTTGGAATTGCTAAAACAGGTAATGAAGCACGTACCTATCTTGAAGAGGCTGGTGTGTTACCAAATCTTATTTTATTAGATGTTTATATTCCTGATGTAGAAGGATTGGATCTGATGTGGGATATCCGTAAAAGGTATCATAGTATTGACATAATTATGATTACAGCCGCCAAAGAAGTAGAAACGATTGAACAGACGTTACGCGGTGGAATTCTTGATTATATTATAAAACCAATCAATTTTAATCGGCTTAAGCAAACGCTTGAAAGTTATATAGAAAAACAGAATCGCTTTGAAAGTAAACAAGAAATGACACAAGTGGAACTTGATACTTTGAGAGGAATAACAGCAACAGTTGTAGAAAAAGGTCAAAAAGCTTCTGTACTTCCAAAAGGTATTGATCGACTAACTCTTGAAAAGATCGTTTCTGTGCTGCGAGAAAGTTACAAAGAAGGATTTACTGCGGTGGAAGTCGGAAAAGAAATAGGGGCGAGTCGATCTACGGCGAGGCGCTATTTAGAGTATTTGGTGGCAATCGAACAAGTAAAAGCGGAGTTAATCTATGGTGATGTAGGTAGGCCTGAGCGTCGTTATGTTATAACGTGAACATTATAAGCAAAACGAACTTTTTTGACAGTATTCAATTTATTTCCATATACTTTCAATCTTTACTCCCTCTATGGTAATTTGTTATTGTACTTTGTATCGTACACTAATAGAGAGGTGTGTTAAAGAATGGAAATCCATAATTTAATCGATTCAAAACAGTACTTCGTAGATCAAACAAAAATGAATTATTATGTGGTTTATGAAAAGTTTGAAAACATTCAAGCTATTTTCAAAGACAACAAAGTTGAAGAAAATAATCGAAGAACGGAAGAAATCATCCATATATTCTACGGTAATGATAAAGCGAATTCCCTACGTAGTATATACAGTTATCTGCTCGATCTAAAGAAGAGCTCGATTAATGATACACTTAAGACCATACAAGAACAGCATAAAGAAATATTTAAGTAATAGAAGGATGTAGAATTGGGAGTAGAATAATCTACTTCCAATTTCTTTTATGCTATATAAATGACTTATTTTGACTTCCGTTTCTTTTTTTTAGGATGAAGTCGGAAATGATACAATTTGCATTCAAGTTTAATAACAATCTAGAAAATAAGTTGGAGCGTAACAAGGGCTTGTTTGATCAGTACCTTTAAACAAAAAAAACTTCTCTTGAGTTCTATTTAACTCAAGAGAAGTTTTTTTATATCCCAATAATTCCAATAAAGATTGCAACTGCCAATAATACTAAACTAAAACCCCAAACCCATAGTAGTGAGTAACGAATATGTTTACCCATCTCACATCCTGCTAAGCCAAGTGCTAACCAAAGTGCTGGTGAAAATGGGCTTACAAATGTTCCAATAATATTTCCGATAATCATTGCATAAGCAGCTGAGTACGTATCAACACCATAACTTGTAACAATTTGTTCTACTACTGGTAGTAACGCGAAATAATAGGCATCAGTGTTTAAAATTAATTCAAATGGGACACCGAGTGCACCAATAATAAGGTGTAAATAAGGGATAATAAAAGTTGGTAATATTTTTACCATATCAACAGCAATCGAATCTAGCATTCCAGTACCGCTTAATATTCCTAAAAAAGATCCTGCAGCTAGGATAATACTAGCCATAAGAAGGGCGTTAGATGCATGTGCTTTTATACGATCCATTTGATCACTAACTTTAGGGTAATTTAAAGGTAGAGCGATACTGAGAGCAATCATAAATACAAACCCAGCGGGGATAATTCCCCATACTAACATTACGATCATCCCTAATGTTAATAATAAGTTAACCCATAGTAGCTTTGGTCGTGCTAAGGACTGATCTTTTTCTTGCAAATGTGAATCTTGTACAGTTAGTTCTTTGGCAGCAGCAACCTGCAAATAAACGTCTTTTGTTTCAGTTTGTTTAGCAATACGGCGTTTTTCACGTAATCCTAAAATAAATGCCATCCCTACTAATAAAACAAGTCCAATAATTTGTAATGGAATCAATGGTCTCCATAATTCTGTTGGATCGGTACCGAGTACAGCAGCAGTACGTCCAAGTGGTCCAGCCCATGGAAGCATATTTAAGATACTTGCACTCGTTCCTACTAATAAAAGAAGTAAGTATGGGCTCATGTTTAAGCGTTTATATAATGGCAGTAATGCTGGTATTGTTATGAGGAACGTTGATGCCCCTGAACCATCTAGATGTGCAATTGCGGCAATGATTACCGTCCCAACAGCTACGGCGATCACATTCCCTTTAGAAATGGTAATCATTTTGTTAATAATAGGATCGAATAGTCCTACATCTGACATAATCCCAAAAAAGAGAATAGCGAAAATAAACATAATAACAACATTGATAACTCGATCTATCCCTTCGCTAAAAAAGCCACCAATTTCAGCAATCCCAAAACCTGCTACTAGAGCACCTAATATGGGGACTAGAACTAACCCAATGATCGGAGAAATACGTCCCTTCAGAAGTAGTATGACTATCGTTAAAATTGTTATAAATCCAATGATGCTTAGCATAAATTTCTTCCCCTTTCTTATGAAAAAACGTAAAAAGAAGGAAATAAGAAAACGATTACCTGATGAATGAAACGCTTTCAATAGTAATCAAAAAGTATTCCTCTTTTTCGAAGTCTCTAATATATTTAATAACTTACCATACCAAAATAGGGGGAGATAGTTTATTAAAATAAGTTAAATATTGTTTAAAAAAGTAATATTGTTCATTTTGTTTTCCTGTTATGAAGTTGGAGTTTTTGATAGATTTACAGAAAAAGTGGAGGTTCAAAAGGGTAGAGAATGTTAGAAAACGATAAAAGAAGTTAGTACAATGAAAAATTCGGAAAGATTGTTAATAGTTGAACTAGTAGAAATCTTGTTCAATTGTTGCTAAAAAAAGAGTTGCTCATGGAACAATGTGAACAGCTAGAAGTAAAGTAGCCATACGCTAATGGCCATAAGATACAAAAAACCACGTAGTTCCTACGTGGTTTTTAACTGTTGTGCGCCCAGCATGGCTGCAATCTTTAGGGTGAAAGTCCCGAGCCGTGAAGGCAGAAGTAACGGTTAGCTTAACGCAAGGATTTCCATGGTGACGTGGAATCTGAAGGAAGCGAGCAGCAAACTTCCGGTCTGAGGAACACGAACTTCATATAAGGCTAGGTGTACTTGGGTGAGACTACAACACAAGTCAAAGTCCTTACTGTCAAAGGGTATATAGAGTAAATGAAGCAAGGACATGGGGAGGAAGAATGTGCGCTTACCCTGGGAGGTCTGACAGAGAAGCGATATTCTTATCGTAAGCGGACGTATGAAACATCCGTTGAACTGTCAGAACTCAGCAGAAGCCATAGTACCAGTAAAGCTTGGAAGGGCTGAACCCAAAGGAGTGTGAAATACCCTCAATGTTTATCGTCACTCAAAGAAACAGATGTCTACAAAGAGCTCCATATGGAATAAACAGTGAACCCAGTTGAAAACCGTAGAAGTGTTGAGAGTGGATGATAAGCAAGGAGACAGAAAAGCATAACGGTCAATGAAAGAATACTCATTGACCGTCTGACTTTGGGAACGGCCGTATACGGACCTGTACGTCAGTCTGTCTAACAATTATTAATAATTTTTGTTTTTTTGCATGAAAATGGATGTCTTTTGTCGAATCTCTATATCAAAGGAGATGAGTGTGTATGCCTTATATCGAAGGTGAAGATAGACATCAAATTTATTTACTGTCAAATACGTTGGACGACTTTGTAGATGAAGAAAATCCTGTCCTAGTTATCGATGCTTACGTCGGGGTTATGAGTTACCTTTCAAATGGAATGGAAAACAAAATGGGAAAGAGTATAGGCGTTACACTTGTACAAGCTTCGATATTTGCGGACAAAAAGAGTCCTGCACCTCTGCCAAAGGAGGAAGAGCGATAACTAGATTAAAAGACGAGGAAGTGATCGAACAGATTACGGAAAAAACATGTAGTCAAAGTGATATTTATAAGCAAAGAGCTGCGATAGTTGAGCATCCTTTTGGGACGATGAAACGTCACTGGGGCTATACATACTTTTTAACACGAGGGTTGGCATCAGTAGGTACTGAGACCAATCTAATTTGTCTTGCCTATAATTTCAAGAGAGTGATTAAAATAAAGGGAGTAAAGGAGCTCATACGTCTCATCAGAGACCGAACTCGTACAAAATTTCTATGCACAATGTTTATTCGAGTAAAATTGTATAAATCCCGCTTTACAGCTTGCATAAACAACCAATTGTTAGACAGACTGACGTGCAGCTTTCATCGCATACGGCGTTCCATCTTATCTATGTTTTATTAATCAATAAGTTCCAAATTACTCATTTTACGAAGTTTGTTTACCTTCTCTATCTCAATTGGTTTGAGATGGAGAATTTTTTTAGAGTGCTAATCGTCTCGTGTTGGGTTACGTGAACTAATCTGTGAATTTCCTTGTGAAGAATACATAGGTTATTAAATTTGTCTCTTTCTCCAAGACTTAGCGGTATTTTGTGATGACAGTGAGCTTCATTTGCATGAAGAAAATTACTTGTTAGCTGCTTTTCTATGCTCCCGATGTGCTTTAGAGTTAGTCTTGACTAGAAAAGAAGATATTTAAGAGTTATGAACCTGGTAATTTGATTCACTTTGCATTCCATTCAATAAAAGAAACCTCTGAATGTCGTGCGTTAAATCGCTATATAGGAGGGAGAATAGGAGATAACGAAGTGTTTATGAAAAAGGAATTGAAAGACTTTATTAAAGATAGGGGAATTCAATTAATTGGTTATTGTGATGTGAAGCAACATCTACCAGCCAGTCCATATTTGAAGGATAACGAAAATACTGTAATAGATGAAAAGTAATCTAGATAGTAAGCATTATTATGAACTTCACCAACAAAAAATGTGTTGCCACATGAACTCTCGATACACTGAGTTTTGTGCGTTTATGGAGATAAATAATCAGCAGATGTCTCGAGAACCGTCTACCGGTTCTCGAGACATCTGCTTTTTTTAATGCGATTAATGATCGATTCTTAAGAGTTAGTCGTTAAAATCTATAATTTCAGTAAGTTAACACTAATCATTAATCGGTTTACTAAAGGCATTAATTAATTCATCGTATTTCTCTTTTGAAAGATTTTTCAAGCGATGCAGTTTATTTTGATCTCTGATTTTATTTGATACGCTCGTGTACCTAGTTCGAGTATAGAGGACATTAGATGACAAAGTTAGAAAAGGAAATTTTTTGTGCTAGAATAGTTATGGTAATTGAGGACAAATGAATTTTAGTTAGTTAATTAGGAGCTAAGGCGATTATGTTGCCTTATGTATTAGACTATTACGAAGGGAGTTACAAAAAGTGAACACCACAATACAGTTGTATTTTGATAACCTGAAATCAACAGATAAAGACCTCCAATATGAAGCCTACCAACAAATTATGTTAGCAACTGAAGAAAAGGTAGACTGGGCTTATGATGTTTGGGGACAACTGAAAGAGGATTTAATAGATGCAGACCCTCACAACAGGTCAAGAGCTGCTCAATTTCTTTGTGGTTTGGCGAAAAGTGATCCTGAGAAAAGGATATTGAGCGATTTTTCAGCTGTTTGGGAAGTGACAATGGACAAGAAGTTTGTTACGGCTAGACATAGTCTACAATCAACCTGGAAAGTGGGACTAGCTGGTCCAGAGCAAAAAGAAATGGTTGTACATAAGCTTGTTGACCGGTTTAATCAATGTGCTAATGAAAAAAATCACACCTTGTTTCGTTATGATATCATTCAAGGTCTTAGGAACTTATTTGATCAACTAAAAGACGATGAAATTAAAAACAAAACCTTAGATTTAATTGATCAAGAAGAAGACAGCAAGTATAAAAAGAAGTACGCAGCTGTATGGAAGAAGGCGTAAAGGAAGAGATCGAACAAGATCCTTTCAATACATAACGAATAAATAACAAGGATTCTGAGGAAAATACTACTATAAATATTTAAGAGAGAGTGAAGATTTATGGAAGAAAAACTTTATGAAAAACTTGGTGGGGAAGAAGCAATTGCAAAAGTTGTGGACTATTTTTACTCAGAATTGGTTCTCAGGGATGATACAGTTAATCAGTTTTTTGAAAATACAGATATGGAAAAACAAAAACAACATCAAACAAAATTTATTAGTTTTGCGTTAGGTGGCCCTAATCAATATACTGGACAATCTATGGGAAAAGTGCACAAGGGAATGAACCTGCAGCCAGCCCATTTCGACGCTATTGTAAAACATCTTCATGATGCTCTTGCTCACTTTGAAGTAAATGAAGCGGATATAGACAACGCCTTAAGCAAAGTCGCTTCACTAAGAGACGATATATTATATAAGTAACTGCGTAATTAGTAACTGTAGTTAAACGAACGGTCCGTAATCATCTTTAAAGAGCTGAGGTATATCCCTCAGCTCTTTTTTAATGCTATTACCTTTTTGAGAAGGCATTATATTTATAAATTTGTTAAATGGTAGGAGTTTAGAAGGTTACATGCTTGTGATTAGGTGATGTTCATTTACTAGCTACGGGTTACGGGTGCCACGTTTTAATATTGTTTTTTTGAGTTGTGTTTTGATACTTCCACTGACGGACATAACTGGTAACTGAGATAGAAAAGGAGGGAATACCTTGAAAGACGATAAAGATTTAAACAAGACGAATCAAACTGAAGATACCCTGACGAACAGACAAGGACATCCCGTAACCAATAATCAGAATGTCCGTACAGTTGGGAATCGCGGTCCAACTACGTTAGAAAACTATGACTTTTTAGAGAAGATTAGTCATTTTGATCGTGAGCGTATTCCAGAGCGAGTCGTTCATGCACGTGGTGCTGGGGCACATGGTTATTTTGAGGCGTATGGGACAGTTGGAGAAGAACCAGTGTCTAAGTATACAAGGGCGAAACTATTTCAAGAAAAAGGCAAGCAAACGCCGGTTTTTGTTCGTTTTTCTTCTGTTGTACATGGTGGACATTCGCCAGAGACATTACGTGATCCAAGAGGGTTTGCGGTTAAGTTTTACACAGAGGATGGGAACTGGGATTTAGTTGGTAATAACTTGAAGATATTCTTTATTCGCGATCCATTAAAATTCCCAGATCTTGTACATGCCTTTAAACCAGATCCTGTAACGAACATCCAAGATGGCGAACGTATTTTTGATTTTGTATCCAATTCACCTGAAGCCACACATATGGTTACTTTCTTGTTCTCGCCTTGGGGTATTCCAGCGAACTACCGAATGATGCAAGGTTCGGGAGTTAATACATATAAATGGGTAAACAAAGAAGGGAAAGGAGTTCTTGTTAAGTACCATTGGGAACCAAAGCAAGGAATTCGTAACTTGACTCAAGAGGAAGCAGATGAAATTCAAGCAAAGAATTTTAACCATGCTACTCAGGATTTATATGAGGCCATTGAAAAAGGTGAATATCCAGAGTGGGAGCTTTTTGTGCAAATTTTAAGCGATGATGATCATCCGGAATTAGACTTTGATCCACTTGATCCGACTAAGCTTTGGTATAAGGAAGTTGTTCCTTGGCAGCCAGTTGGAAAAATGGTTTTAAATAAAAACCCAGAAGATTACTTTGCAGAAGTCGAACAAGCTGCGTTTGGAACAGGGGTACTGGTTGATGGTTTAGATTTTTCAGATGATAAATTATTACAAGGAAGAACGTTTTCTTATTCTGATACACAGCGCTATCGTGTTGGCTCTAATTATCTACAACTACCAATTAACTCACCGAAAAAAAATGTTGCAACTAATCAACGTGGTGGGCAAATGGAATATCAAGTAGACAAGGGCCCACATCAAAATCCACATGTGAACTATGAGCCTTCAACATTGGGTGGCTTGAAAGAAGCGAAAAACCCTGGAAAAGAGCATACGCCGTATGTTGAGGGAGAACTTAAGCGTGAGACTATTGATCGGACCAATAATTTTGGTCAAGCAGGAGAGACGTATCGCAGATTTTCTGATTTTGAGCGTGAAGAGTTAATTAAAAACTTAGTTAATGCATTGGCTCCATGTGCGAAGGTAATTAAAGATCAAATGGTTGAGAACTTTACTAATGCTGATCCTGAGTATGGCAAGCGAGTCAAGGAAGGTTTAGCTGCAAAAAAGAAAGAAATGGAATCAGGTCCAATAGGATCAACGAAAACGGAAGAAGCTGTTCAACAGGCTCAAGATATCAGTCATCCATCAGATCCATATTAAAAAACATCCCCAAAACAACGCATCGATACTTATTGATGCGTTGTTTAAGTTGAGCTTACCAAGTTTAGTGGTTATATTGTGTTTTGTGTATATATTTGAGATCTTGTGCAATTATTAATGACTTTATTGCAATTAATTAAAATCTCATGCAATTAGTTACTTTTGCTCTCTCTTCCAATCTTCCTGGTTGTTAATATTGATAAATTCTCTTTGATTATCAGGAAATTGGACCCATTTTACATTTACTTGTTGTAAAAGAGGTCTCATGCTTTTTTTGTTCTGAGAGAGAATCTCCTGCGCAACAGGCAAGCAGCGTTTATGATAAAGAGCGAGCAATGGTTGTTCTTTTTCTCCGGCTATTGGTATAATCGCATCAACAGTGAAATTGTCTGTGTAATTGATTAGCGAACGAACGAGTTTTGATGTAACAAAGGGAATGTCAGCTGCTAAGACAAAGAACCAATCGGCATCTTCAATCGATTCAAGCGCATGAGTTAAAGCATGTAGGGGTCCATTGTGTTTTTGTTCTTCGATTAGAATTGAAGCTACACTGTCGTCAAAAGAAGAGGCAAGTAGCTCATTGGTTACAATATAAATGGATGAAATGCTACTACTATTATTAAGGGCATTTACACTGTGTTGATAAAAGGGTAGGCCTTTATAAAGCTCAAACATCTTTGCTTTCCCATAGCGCAAAGACTGTCCTCCTGCTAAAATAACCCCAACTACTCTCATTTTTTTACTAACTCCTCTACAAAATGGGGGAGGGTAGGTAGAATAAGCTTGTTGATAGCAAGTTTAACGGCATTTGTTGAACCTGGTAGAGCATAAATCGCCGTTGTACCAATATTTCCAGCAACCGCGCGGCTGAATAACGCTTTTGGCCCGATTTCCTCGTAACTTAACATCCGAAAAAGTTCGCCAAATCCATCCATTTTTTTATTTAACAATTCTGTTATAGCTTCATATGTAACATCTCTTGGAGAGAAACCAGTTCCACCATTTAAGATGATTGTTTGTATGGTTGAATCAGCAACCCAATCTTTTATAATTGTTTGAATCAGTGGGAGTTCATCAATTACCACTTTATAATCGATTATTTGATGATTTTTAGATTCAAGTAGGGATTTAATCGTTTGTCCACTGCGATCGTTTTCAAAATTTCTAGTATCAGAAATCGTTAATATTGCAATATTTACACAATTGGAATTAGTTAAATGATGCATACTATTAATTCACCCTTCCTTTTTATGTTAGAATGATTAATTATAACTATACAATGAATCGTTCCAAAAAACACTGAATATGGAAATGAACTAATGGGAAGGGGTGTGAATGGAAATGAAAGATATAAGTGATAAGTACCTGCGACCATTACAAGATTTGCGTATTTCGATAATGGACAAGTGTAATTTCCGCTGTTCCTATTGCATGCCATCAGAAGTATTCGGTGAAGATTATGTGTTTATGAGAGAAGAAGAACTTCTCTCATTCGACGAAATTGAAAGATTAGCAAAGCAATTTACATGCTTAGGAGTCAAAAAGATTCGATTAACAGGTGGTGAACCTCTGCTTCGAAAAAATGTTCCCCATCTCATTAAACGGTTAGCTACAATAAAAGGAATTGAAGACATCGGCTTGACTACAAACGGTGTCTATTTGGTAAAACAAGCGAAGGCATTAAAAGAAGCCGGACTCTTGAGGGTAAATGTCAGTCTTGATGCTTTAGATACTACGATTTTTCAAAAAATGAATGGAAGAAACGTCACATCCACAGTTGTACTAAAAGGGATAGAAGCAGCTTTATCTGCTGGTCTAGAAGTGAAAATTAATATGGTAGTAAGAAAAAATGTTAATGACGGTGAAGTTGTGAAACTGGCAGCTTATTGTAAGGAAAAAAACATCACGCTACGTTTTATCGAATTTATGGATGTCGGTCAGACGAATGGATGGGATTTTTCTCAAGTCGTGACGAAAAGAGAACTGTTGGAAGAGATTTCTAAAATCGCACCTTTAGAAGAAGTAGAGAAAGACTATCTTGGTGAGGTAGCCACTAGATATAGATATCAAGGAACGGACACAGAAATTGGAATCATTTCATCGGTTTCTGATACATTTTGTGGGAATTGTACAAGAGCTCGAATTTCAGCTGATGGAAAGATCTATACGTGTTTGTTTGCTGAAGGTGGATTTGACTTACGTGCTTTAATTCGATCAGGAGCTTCGGATTATCAGATAAAGCAGAAAATCACTGAGATTTGGAGCAACCGTGCTGATAAATATTCAGAAGAACGAACAGAGGAAACTGTGAAAAACAGGAAAAAAATTGAAATGTCTTATATAGGTGGGTAGAATAATGCAAGGGATTAACCCTTGCATTATTCTTAGTTCTTCCTAAAAATACATAGTAAGAGGAGTGTGTCTAATGGTAGAAAAGCGAAAGCCAATTCCGGTTGAAGAAGCCGTTTCAAGAGTGATGAAATACAAGACAATAGCTACTAAAGAGACCGTTGCTATTGAGGATTCATTTGGGAGATGTTTAGCAGAAGATTTAATCGCATCACATGATGTTCCTGCGTTTGATCGATCTCCGTATGATGGTTTTGCCATTCGGGCTGAAGATACAAAAGAAGCTACGGCAGATCATCCTGTTCGATTTGAAGTAATAGGTGAAATCGGAGCTGGGTATGTATTTGAAGAAGACGTTAAGCCTTTTCAAGCCGTTAGAATTATGACAGGTGCTCAAATACCACAAGGCTGTGATGCAGTTGTAATGCTCGAGCTTGTGAAGGAACTTGAAGGAGAACCTACGATTTTAATCAAACGTTTATTAAAAAAAGGAGACAACATTTCTTATCAAGGTGAGGACATGGAAAAGGGAACGGTTTTAATTAAAAAAGGGACGCAGATTAACCCGGGTATTGTGGCTTTGCTTGCTACATTTGGTTATTCAAAGGTACTGGTTGCAAAAAAGCCGGTAATAGGTGTGATTGCAACCGGAACTGAGTTGTTAAATGTCGACGAACCGCTTGCTCCTGGTAAGATCCGCAACAGTAATGCTTATATGATCATGGCACAAATTGAGAGAGCAGGCGGACAAGCTAAGTACTTGGGTAAGCTAAATGATGATTTTGATGCTTGTCTTGCCGCAACAAAACAGGCTCTTTCCGAAGTGGACATGTTAATTACAACAGGTGGCGTTTCGGTGGGTGACTATGATTATGTTCCAGCTATTTTAAAAGAATTAGATGCAGAAGTTCTATTCAACAAAGTAGCGATGAGACCTGGAAGTGTGACAACTGTTGCGAATTTGGGTGAAAAAATGATTTATGGTCTTTCTGGAAATCCATCGGCTTGCTATGTAGGCTTTGAGTTATTTGTCAGACCGATGCTGCGTCAAACTCTATTTAATGATTTTCCACATCTTAAGAAGACGAAAGCAACGCTTGGAGTAGACTTTCCAAAACCGAATCCGTTTATGAGATTAGTTAGATCAAGAGTTGATTATCTAAATGGTCAATTAATGGCTTCTCCTTCAGGCGTTGATAAATCAGGAATTGTTAGTTCTTTAGGTGGTGCGGATTGTTTAATGTTATTACCAGGAGGTACTAGAGGGTATGAAAAAGGAATGGCCATCGATATACTCTTGTTAGAAGATACTCAGGGAAGTGAATGGCCGTGGAACGATATTGTCGCATCTTACAAGTAGTTGGTTACCAAAACAGTGGGAAAACGACGTTAATGGAAAAATTAATAAAAGGTTGCTCAGACAGAGGCTGGCAAGTTGCCTCGATCAAACACCACGGTCATAACATTGCTCAAAAAAGAGAAGGTTCGTTAAAAGATAGTGAAAGACATGAGCAGGCTGGTGCATTTTTGACTGCCGTAGAAGGCGGAGGGTCTTTGCAGATTCATATTAAAGACCAAGAATGGCCATTGCCGAAATTGATTCGATTGTATGAGTCATTTTCTCCAGATGTGATTTTGGTAGAGGGGTTTAAAAAAGAGAACTACTCAAAAGTTGTTTTGTTAAGAGGAGAAGAGGATATAAAGCTCTTAAGAGAGGTCGATCCCATTCTTTGCGCAATTACATGGAAACCTTTTAAGATTGAATCATTGGATTATCCGATCTATAATTTAAATGAATCTGCTAGCTATCTTGAATATATACTAAAAGAAATTGAGTGATAAACATGGATCAACTTCTATTTGAAATACAAGACACCCCGCTATCAATGGAGGAAATCGTTGCTAAAGTGACTCGTAGGGAATGCGGGGCTATTGCGACTTTTATCGGAACGGTTAGAGAACTAACACATGGAAAACGAACGCTTAAATTGGAGTATCAAGCGTATAAGCCGATGGCGATAAAAATGCTAGAGCAAATTGGTCAAGAAGTAGAAGCAAAGTGGCCAGGTGCGATGATTGCTATTACGCATCGCGTAGGTATGTTAGACATATCAGACATTGCTGTGATTATTGCCGTCTCAACTCCGCATCGCAAGGCAGCGTATGAAGCAAATGAATACGCGATGGAGCGCATTAAGGAAATTGTTCCAATTTGGAAAAAAGAGTTTTGGGAGGATGGGAGCAAGTGGATTGGTGATCAACTTGAAAAAACCTCTTACCCAAAAGGGGCACCAGAGATAGGAGGCCAGACCGATGATTAAAATTTTGTTATTTGCTGAGCTTCAGGAAGAAACTGGGGTTGATGAGATAAAAGTCGAGAGGGCTGGTATGACAGTAAGTGATCTAAAGAACTGGCTGTTAGAAGAGTACAATCTAACAACACTTGATAACACGATGATTGCGATTAATGAGAGTTACGCGAGTGAGTCAGACCTGTTAAAAGCTGGTGATACGATTGCTTTTATTCCTCCTGTGAGTGGAGGATGAATTTTCAAAAATCCGCTAACTAGATTGGTTAGCGGATTTTTTATTAAAAGATAGGAAAGTATTGAAATTTTAAATGAATACAGGATGGGTCTCGATGAAGTAGAAAGCCTACTCACGGGTGGCAATGGATCCACATGCTGCGCACCGAACAACAACAAAACCGCTGTCGTTCGGCCCAGTGATTCTAAGAAAAGACGACTAGCGCGATTCTTGTTATTTATCCAAGTAATTTATTTAGTTGTTGATTACGTTTTTCCTGCTCTTCGGATGTAGCTAAATCGTATTTTTTTAAAAGATGGAAAAGTTCATTTAATTCAAGCTGGGTACGTGTTGTTTCAAGAAACTTCTCAGATCGCATGTGAAGATCAGTTGGGAGAAATTCTTTTTGAGAGGTTAGCTTATTTTTAACATCTTCTAATGGATGATCAATCTTACATGAACTCACAAATATCGCTCCTTTTTGTCTAAAATAATTCGTTCAGGGTGAGAGTAAATATTAAAAGACCCACCTCTTATAAAACCTACAGCTGTAATATTTAAATCCTCTGCTAATTTGATCGCTAAATCTGTTGGGGCGGATTTGGATAACACAACCCCGACACCAATTTTAGCTGCTTTTGTTAATATTTCTGATGAGATCCTCCCACTAAAAACAAGAATCTTATCTTTAACAGAAATGCCGTTTAAAAGCGAGTGCCCATATAACTTATCTAGCGCATTATGCCTTCCGATATCTGAACGGCTAACAATTAGATCTTCAGGTGTACATAGTGCTGCGTTATGAACCCCACCTGTATTTTTAAAAACAAGACTATCCTCTTGCATTTTTTTCATCAGGTCTATACATTGTTGACTCGTTATGGTCGTTTTTACCATCGAAGTTTTTGCTGTTCGAACGTCATTTTGAAAGTAAAACTGTCTGCTTTTTCCGCAACATGAACCGATGAATCGTTTTGAGAAGTATTGTTGATTTTTTATTTCCTTTGAATGTAATTCAACATATGCAAAACCACGGTCAGCATCGATCTTCATGTCTTTAATTTCTTTTTTAAAACGAATAACGCCTTCAGAAGCCAAAAAGCCAATCACCATTTCATCAAGGTTTCTCGGACTACAAACCATCGTCGCAAATTCTTCATCATTTATATAAACAGTTAAAGGGAATTCAATGACAATGTCATCTTTTGTCTCGACAAATTGGTCTTGATTGTATCTATAAATAGATTTACTAATACTTAATGGTTCATTCATAAGCAGCCTCCTTCCTCTCTCAATGATTAACATATAATCATAGATTTTGGCTAGTGACAAGTTTTTATACGACTAAACTTCAAGTGTTAGAAAAGATTTAAGTGGCCTGAAAAAAGGCAGTGGCTACCCTCGTCATTTAGAGTATAACTTAGAAATCGAGTCCTAGAAATCTATTGAAAAATAAAAGAAAACAAGCTATGATTTAAATGTATTCATAAATTTGTAACATTTAAGATCAGAGATAGCGAACCTGTCGTCAATTTTATCTGTTACATAGTTGTTGTAAGCGATTTCTATTAGGTTGATAGCAGCGTATCCTGCTTGAAACTAATCGTCGCGCTTTTGGAGATAAGTATACTTATTTTTGGTATGTTGTATTCTTTAGAAGACTAGCGTCGATTTTTTTGTGTATAGAGAAAAAGAGAAAGTGAAAGAAACGGTAAAACGAAGTGAAGGATTTAGCTAGTTAAATGGAAAATGGTGTTACTCCAACTACTTCTTAAAAGTTCATCAAACAAGCTCTAACCACTAAGAACCATTGCATAACATTATTTGTTTGATACACTAAAAGTAATAAGAAGTAAGTGAGGGTAAAAAATGAACAAATATGAAGCCGAATTTAGTAATCTCGTTCGCTCATTTCGAAAAAAGCATATGGGCAAAGGACCTAGCAAGGTGAGTACAACGTTTTGTAAAAATTGGGCGATATGTGAGATGGAAGGCAATCTTTCTCCTGTTGAGAAATTTATTGCAACAGCTGATGAAGGAAGGCAGATGCTCAGAGCCGCTCGTACGGAAATGGTAAAAGACATGTATCGAAAAAATCCACCAGCGGAAATGGAAGAATTCTTACAATGTAAGTTTTTACATCTGTTCGTGGATATTGATATTGATCGTGACTTCGGTATGTCGATCTTTGTGTTTGACGAAGACATTGAAGAAAAATTCACATTAAAAAAATAGTTTGGTTCTGGCACTTGGTAGCGATCCTGCAAAAGACTAAACCACCGGATTATCTCTAGTTTTGCTAGGGATGAACGGTGGTTTTTTTTATAGAAAATGTTTGAAAAGTTGGTTTTTACCTTTTTGAACAATTTCGAAGCAATGAGCTGAGCCATCCATTACATTTCCAACATGTATTAGCTTATTTATTCATAAACATTATAAAAGAGGAGTGACTCAAATGGGTAAAACAAAACACACGGGACCGATTAAACTACCTAGTATGCCAGATCCTAAACTTTGGGCAAGTAAGGTGCCATTTGGTTTAGGTAAAGTAAAACCTAAGCATATTAGAGAAACGATGAAGGTCGTTTGGAATAATAAAGATAATTTAAACTACGCGAAAAACATCATTACAAAAGGCGTTTGTGATGGCTGTGCGCTAGGGGTTGCTGGTCTATATGATCAAACACTAGCAGGGCCTCACGTTTGTACAACTCGTTTAAATGTTTTACGTCTTAATACAATGCCAGCGATGAAAGAGGAAATCGTCCATGCAGATATTGATGAGCTACGTAAATATACGAGTGCAGAGCTTCGTGAACTTGGACGTGTTCCATATCCACTTATTCGAAGACCAGGAGAACGGAGATTCACTCGGATCGAGTGGGATGAAGCAATCGACATAATTGCAAATAAAATGAAGAAGTTAGATCCGAAAAATTATGGTTTCTTCTTAACATCAAGAGGAATTACAAACGAGTCCTATTATGTAGCGGCAAAGGTAGCTAGATTCTTAGGAACGAATAATATTGACAATGCGTCGCGGATTTGTCATTCTCCATCTAAAACAGCGCTGAAGCGTTCTGTTGGGATCGGGGCATCGAGTTGTAATTACAAAGATTGGATCGGCTCTGACGTCATTGTATTCTGGGGTTCTGTTGCAGCGAATAACCAACCAGTCTCAACTAAATATATGTACGCCGCTAAGCGTAAAGGCACGAAGATTATTTGTATCAACCCTTACCGCGAGCCAGCAATGGAAAAGTATTGGATTCCCTCTGTTGGAGAGTCAGCTTTATTCGGCACGAAACTTGCAGATGATTTCTATCAAGTTAATATCGGTGGAGATATCGCCTTTATGCATGGTATTATGAAGCACTGGTTTGAAATGGAAGAAGTTAAGCCAGGCTCTGCTGTTGATCATCATTTTGTACAAGAACATGTGAATGGCTATGGTGAATTAAAAGACAAAGTACAAGAACAATCTTGGGATACAATCGTTGAATCAGCGGGTGTTACTAAAGAAAGAATTGGTGAACTAGCACAAATCCTAGCACATAGTAAATCAGGTGTATTTGTTTGGTCGTTAGGCCTGACAATGCATACATTTGCTTCAGATAACATCTCGCAAGTTGCAAATCTAGCTCTACTCAGAGGCTTCTTAGGCCGTGAACACTGTGGAGTCATGCCAATACGTGGCCACTCTAGTGTGCAAGGAAGTGGAGAAATGGGAGCTGATCCATTCGTCCTTCCGGGTGGAGACTTTGAACCTAATAACATTGAGAGAATAGAGAAACTCTGGAATTTCGAAGTACCTAAATGGCAAGGCGATGTACTAGGTGTTTCACTAGAGAACTGCTTATTACCAGAGGACCATGAGAGAAAGATTAAAATGTATTATTTATCTGGTGGTAACTTCTTAGAAACGATGCCTGATCCTACTTTTGTTGAGAAAGCATTATCAGAGCTTGAGGTTCGCGTTCACCAAGATATCATTTTTAACACATCAACATTAGTAGATGCGAAAGAAGCCGTTATTGTTCTTCCTGCCAAAACTCGTTATGAGCAAGACGGCGGTGGAACATCAACATCAACAGAACGAATGGTTTACTTCTCTCCAACGATTGAGGGTAATAAGCAGATTGTCGAAGAAGCTCGTTCTGAATGGGAGATCTATATTGATCTTGCGAAGCGAGTTAACCCTGAAGAAGCTTATTTAGTTGATTTTAAAGATGGGCAAGCCATTCGTGATGAGATTGCAATCGCGAATCCAAATTACGAAGGTGTTCAACACCTTAAGAAACAAGGCGATGTTTTTCAATGGGGTGGAGCTTGGTTATGTGAAGATGGAATTTGTCCAACACCAGACGGCAAAGGAAATTTAATTCCAGTTGATATTCCAGATCTAAATAAAGTCGATGGAGATTTTTATATAACGACAAGACGCGGTAAACAATTTAACTCGATGGTTTATAGTGAGCATGATTCTTTTAACGGATCCGACCGTTATGATGTGCTAATGAATGAGGAAGATGCAAAAGAGTTGAGTATTACAGAGCGTGAGTTAGTGGTCGTATACAATCAGCATGGTGTATTCACAGGAAAAGCGAGATTTGTTGATATTGCTAAAGGAAATCTAGAGGTCCACTTCCCAGAAGGAAACTTCCTACTTCCAAAAGGAGTTTACGAGAAGTTTTCGAAGATTCCTAGTTATAATGTGGCTGTAAAAGTAGAAAAAGCAGAGCGCTTTAATGCCCGCAAGGATACACAGTATTTAGAAAAGCCTACTGATGATGATTTAGAGATGTCAGCAGAAGGTTAATAGGTAGAGAAAAACACTGTGATTTTTTCATCACAGTGTTTTTCTAGGTGGGTTTGATGTTAAAAGTTGCTCAGTATTGCGTGTTACCCCATCCGCAAGCATTTATAGTTCACTGCTAAACTTTATCTAATGCTGACACTAGCTCTAATCTAATCTTCAACATAAAAAGAAGGAAGGTGACTATGTCTAATAATCACTTTTATAGCCGCTTTATCTGTGGAAGCGGATGGTAACCACACAAAATCACGACGCTTTCTCCATCATACTTACATGACTTCTCTTCCCTAACACACTCACGATCATCACACCAGAAAGCGCAATAACACCACCAATGATTGAAAGTGTGCTTGGTAATTCCTGTAGCCAAATTAAAGCGACGACGATCGCCACAGCTGGTTCTAAGTACATCATACTGCCAACACTACTAGCGTTACTTAGCGATAAGGCAATGCCCCAAGTGACATAAGCAATACCCGCTGGAAAAATACCAGCATAGATCGCAGATAGATGGGCTTCTAGTGTTGCGTGTTGCAACGTCTCAAAAAGTCCAGGAGCAAAGAAGAGAAATGGGATTGTGCCTACCCATGTAAAATAAGCTGCTAATTCAATCGGTCTATAGCGCTGGAAAAGCGGTTTCTGGAATACAAAAAATACCGAGGTCGCAATGGCAGCTATTAAAACCAAAAAGACTCCTTCATCTAGCGTAAAAGATGGTCCAGTTGTGCCCAATGTAATCGTGAAAATCCCCACGAAACCAATAGCAAGCCCAGCCCAACCTATCATTCCTAAGCGTTCTTTTAGAACAATGACTGCAATAATTGAAGTGAAGATCGGCGCTGATCCGATCAGCATACCAGCGGTACCAGCAGAAATCGTTTGCTCTCCAAACGTGACCCCGATGTGATAAATACTAATTCCAATAAATCCAAGGATGAAAATTTTAAGAAGATCTTCTTTTTTCGGTAAACGAAATTTCACACCCGGCCATAAGGCATACGTTGCAAATAATCCCGATGCGATCAAATAGCGAACGAGGACCAAATGACCGGCAGAATAGCCACCATGTAAACTAGCACGAATAGCTGCAAACGTAGACCCCCATATTATAATGGTTATGAATGCCAATATAAAAGCCTTTCTACTCAATGTAATCCCCCCAAACCATTTTCCTAACCTTAAACCTAGCATATTGGATAGGGGTTGTCACCAACCGCAATTTGACAAGGGGGGCTGGATTCCCCCTATAATTATTGTCAAATTGGTGGTACTTTTATCAAAGCATCTCTAGTTGGTGCATGACTGCCCATATTGGAAGCAGACAAATGATATTGAACCGAAATTATTGCCTATTGCAGGGAAAAATGATGATTCAGGTTAAGCGTACCCTTGGATTCCAATCGTAGGGACAATCATTGGTAGTGGGGACTAGGAACAACAGATTATGATACTCTTTTGGAAGGAATCAATTCATTGAATTTATGAATTTTTATCATGGTAGTTGTTGTACTATTGTATATATGTACAAGGGATGAGAAGAGATCAAGTTGAACTATAACAACAATGATATGAGGCAGAAACTCAGCTTAAATCAGGGGGAGTAAGCATGAAGAAAAAATATATTCTTGCTTTGGATCAAGGAACAACGAGTTCGCGAGCAATCCTATTCGATCAAGAAGGAACAATCATTAGCACTGAGCAAAAAGAAATTGAACAAATCTTCCCTAAACCAGGGTGGGTAGAACATAATGCTAATGAGATCTGGGCTTCTATTCTTGCTGTTATTTCAGGCGTGATGTTAAAGGCAAATGTAGATCAGAAAGAAATAGCTGGGATTGGCATAACCAACCAACGTGAAACGACAGTGGTTTGGGATAAACACACAGGAAAACCGATCTACAATGCCATTGTCTGGCAATCAAGGCAAACAGCTGATATCTGTGATGAACTAAAAGAAAAAGGTTACGAGCAAATAGTTCGTGACAAAACAGGGTTACTAATTGATGCCTATTTTTCTGGAACAAAAGTTAAATGGATTCTTGATCACGTAGAAGGAGCAAGAGATAAAGCAGATAAAGGTGATCTTCTATTTGGAACCGTTGATACCTGGTTGATTTGGAAGCTTTCAGGCAGGGAAGCTCACGTAACCGATTATTCAAATGCTTCAAGAACGCTGATGTATAACATTTATGATTTAAAGTGGGATGACGAGTTACTTGCGATGCTTGATGTACCGAGACAGATGTTGCCAGAAGTTAGACCTTCCTCTGAAGTCTATGGTACGACCGTTGATTACCACTTTTTTGGGCAGAACGTTCCAATCGCTGGTGCGGCGGGAGACCAGCAAGCAGCTTTGTTTGGGCAGGCTTGTTTTGAAGAGGGGATGGCAAAGAACACTTATGGAACAGGGTGTTTCATGTTGATGAATACAGGTATGAAAGCGGTTAAGTCAGAGCATGGATTATTGACGACGCTTGCTTGGGGTATTGATGGGAAGGTGGAGTATGCACTGGAAGGAAGTATATTTGTCGCAGGTTCTGCAATCCAGTGGTTACGTGATGGATTGAGGATGTTTAAGTCGGCAGAAGATTCGGAGTCCTACGCCCAAAGAGTAACATCAACAGAAGGTGTCTATGTCGTACCAGCGTTTGTTGGACTAGGAACTCCTTACTGGGATAGCGATGTAAGAGGGGCTGTTTTCGGACTAACACGTGGATCGGAAAAAGAACATTTTATTAGAGCAACACTTGAGTCATTAGCCTATCAAACGAAGGATGTGTTAACCTCCATGGAAGCCGACTCAGGCATTTTAGTTAAAACCCTTCGAGTTGATGGTGGAGCGGTTTCCAATAACTTCCTCATGCAATTTCAAAGTGACATGTTGGGAGTTCCAGTTGAACGGTCTCAAGTGCAAGAAACAACAGCGCTTGGGGCCGCTTATTTAGCGGGACTTGCAGTAGGCTTTTGGAAGGATAAAAAGGTGATTAAGACGCAGTGGGCCCTTGATCATCGCTTTGAAGCAAGCATGGTGAAAGAGGAACAAGAGTCCCTATATAACGGCTGGAAAAAGGCTGTGAAGGCTGCTCAAATGTTTAAGTAGGTCTTGAAAAATAATGAGAAAAGGATATAATTGTAAGTAAGTTAATCATTCGGTCAGAGATTTAAAGAAGACCACAACACTCTTTTAGCAAATATTGTTATAGGGCTGTTGTGGTCTTTTTTCTCCAAAAGCTGCTATTTTATTATTGATATCTTTTTTGGAGGTTTTATTTATCTCACTTACACCTACATTTAAGGGGAGATGAAAATGGGGAATTTTTCTAGTTTTAATCGTCAAACAAAATTAGAAGAAATGAGTAAGAATACATTAGATTTACTTGTGATTGGTGGAGGGATTACCGGAGCTGGGATTGCTCTTGATGCGCAAGTAAGAGGGATAGATACAGGATTAATTGACATGCAGGATTTTGCTGGGGGTACATCAAGTCGTTCAACGAAACTGGTTCACGGAGGACTTCGCTATTTAAAACAATTTGAAGTAAAGTTGGTCGCTGAAGTGGGCAAGGAACGAGCCATCGTCTATGAAAATGCACCACATGTAACAACACCAGAGTGGATGCTGCTCCCGCTGATTAAAGGTGGTACTTTCGGGAAGTTCACTACTTCTATTGGGTTAAGAGTTTATGATTTTCTAGCCGGCGTTCGAAAACATGAACGTAGAAAAATGTTAAGACGAAAAGACGTTTTAAAGAAAGAACCATTGGTTAGAAGAAAAGGCTTAAAAGGTGGAGGTATCTATGTTGAATACCGAACTGATGATGCTAGGTTAACGCTTGAAGTTTTAAAGGCAGCGGTCGCAAGAGGAACAAAGGCCACAAATTACACGAAGGCTGAGGGTTTTATTTATAAAGATGGAAAGGTCGTGGCCGTTAACGTGAAAGACCTCTTATCTGGGAAGACGTATGCTATTTATGCCAAAAAGATTGTAAACGCCGCAGGCCCTTGGGTGGATAGGCTTCGTAAACAAGATGGTTCTAAACAAGGAAAGTATTTGTATCTAACAAAAGGTGTTCATCTCGTCATTGATCAAAGTCGCTTTCCCTTGAAGCAAGCTGTTTATTTTGATACGGAAAAGGATGGTCGAATGATTTTTGCCATTCCACGTGATGGGAAGACTTATGTAGGTACGACAGATACATTTTATAATGAAGATATTGTACATCCTAAAATGACAGTAGCAGATCGGGATTATATTACCGATGCTGTCAATTACATGTTTCCGACCGTAAAACTAACAGCAAAGGATATTGAATCAAGCTGGACTGGGTTGCGTCCGCTTATTCACGAGGAAGGAAAGAGTGCTTCAGAAATTTCAAGGAAAGACGAAATCTTTTTTTCAAATACAGGTCTCATTTCTATTGCAGGTGGAAAGCTGACCGGATACCGAAAAATGGCTGAGCGCATTGTCGATTATGTCGCAAAAGACTTAGGAAATAGAAAGACTTGTACAACTGATCGTATTCCATTATCAGGTGGAAAAGTAGGAGGGTCTTTGACATTTGAAACATTTGTAACGATTAAGACAAATGAAGGAATCGTTCTAGGGCTCTCTAATGAAGAAGCAGAACGAGTAGTAAGATTATATGGTTCTAACATTGATCAGGTGTTCGAGTTCTTGCGTACGAATAAACGAGAGGCCATTCAACATCGTTTACCGGCCCTGCTTTTAGCTCAGTTGCAATATGGGATGGAAGAGGAGATGGTTTCTACACCCACCGACTTTTTTAATCGCCGGACGGGAGCTCTCTTCTTCAATATTAATTGGGTGTTTAAATGGAAAGACGCAGTGACTGATTATATGGCAAAAAAGAACAATTGGACGCGTGAAGAAAGAGACCGACATTTAAATGACTTAAAGACCGAACTTCATTTCGCCCAAAATCCACTTGATGCAGAACAAAATCAAAGTAAGGTAGGATAGTTAACGATCTAACAATAGGAGTTATCACTGTGACAACTCCTATTTAAAAATCAGTTATAAAAATTATTGATCTTATGGTCTAACTAATAAATCACCCTTTAGAATATTTTCGATGCTAACAAGGAAAGAATGTGTAAAAAGGGTCACGAAAAAAATGTTAAATAAACGTTTGATTAAAAGAGCTTGTTCAAAAAGGTTAGTTTGTTAAAACTATGCTTGAGCAGCGAACCAAATTAGATATATTTTTATGGTTTTTTAGAGTATCCAATTTGGGAAGTGTTATAATATTGATATACTTTAGGTAAAGGGTGATGATATGCTAGGTGATAAATTATTAAAAGGGCTAAATGATCAAATGAATTTTGAATTTTATGCGGCACATTCTTATTTAGCTATAGCTGCTTATTGTTCGGCAGAAAGTTATGATGGCTTTGCTAATTTCTTTTTGGTACAAGCAGAAGAGGAACGCTTTCATGCTATGAAATTTTATGATTTTATTAATGCACTAGGGGAAAGGGCTACGATTCGAGAATTAGCAGAACCTAATAATGAATTTAATTCAATTCTTGATGCCTTTGAAAAAGCCTTGCTACAAGAAAAAGATGTTACGAAGAAAATCTATCATTTATCGGATTTAGCTCTTGATGATAGAGAACATGCGACAATCAACTTCCTAAAATGGTTCATTGAAGAACAAGTTGAAGAAGAGGACATGTTTGATAGTATTATTCATAAACTTAAGCGTATAGATGATGATAGTAATGCATTTTTTATGTTAGATGAGGAATTCTCGAAACGCAGTTTCACACCAAAAGCTGAATAAACAAAAGCAAGAAAGAGGACCATCACGGAAAGAGTCGTGTGATCCTCTTTTTTATAGGGTGAAAGAGTGAATACAGCGTAGGTTTCAAGGCAGTATGAGAGCCTAATTAAAGAAAGCTGCAACTCCTCTCATTGCTTCTAAGAAAAGACCGCTCTGCGTTTTTTTATTTTAAGAATGAGCGAAGCATCCAGTTATGCTTCTCTAACGATTGGTGAATAGCTAGTAGCATGTCTGCAGTCGTTTCATCACCAAGTGAATCAGCGGCTTCCATACCTTCCTTTAATTCATCAATTAATGTATTGAAATCTTCTACAAGTTCGCCTACCATTGCCTCAGCATCTTGACTGCCGCTAGCTTCTTTTACAGATGCAGTTTCTAAGAACTCCTTCATTGTTGCGACAGGATGTCCTTTAAGTGCTAAAAGACGTTCAGCTAGTTCATCAATATGTGTAGACGCTTCGTTATAAAGCTCTTCGAACTTTGCATGTAGGGTGAAGAATGATGGTCCTTTTACGTACCAATGATAATTGTGTAGCTTGATAAATAAAACACTCCAGTTAGCAATTTGTTTGTTTAAGATTGTTGGGACTTTTTCTTGATTCATAGGATAACCTCCTCAGTTTCTTTCATTTTACTATTTCCCATTTCAAGAAAATTATAAACCGAAACAGTCTTTTTGATGTGATGAAAATGTGGCAATTACTCAATTCGCTAAACAAGTCTATGTCAAAACTCACTTATGCCAATGGTTACCAATTGTGCTTACATGTGACAATTTTATGGATGAAGTTCCCACCATGAATTTGCGTGAACATTTTACCTGCTGCCTGAACTAATTTAAATGTCTCTTCCGTTTCCATTGATGGACGTAAGTAAAAAAGATGTAGGGCAGATGTTGTCTCAGCTGTTACTTTTGTACGGAGAGAGTCAACTATAGGGCTCCCAAAAGCTCCTTTGGAATCTGCGCTCACTAATTTACCAATCATGTCATTTACCCTTCCATTTACCCCTTCATAGGAGTCGCTTTCGTTTCCTAGGCGAAGAGTGACATCTCCTTTGATCTTATCAAAGTCGTAAATGCCCAAGGGAATACTGTATTGCAATGAAAAGAATGTATTTAAGTCAACCGCAGAATGAACGAGTGGTAATGGATTTCCTTGTTTAATTCGTCTTATAAGGGCTTCATGAGAAGGACGATATCTTCCAGGGTTTATTCCTAACGCTTTAAATGTTTGACGCCATTCGGCAATGCCTTCAAATTCTGTTATTTCTTTTGTGTCGAGTTCGAGCCTTAATGTTTCTTGAAAAAATTGTAAACGCCCCTTTAACATTTGAGGTGAATCGCTAATCACGATATTATGGTACAGGACACCCCCTATTTTAAATTGAGGGACACTAGATGAAACGGATTCATCTATCGATATGTTAACCATGGGTAGAACCTCCAAATACATGTTTTTTTTAATTATAGCATAACAAAAGGTAGAAGAAAGGTGGTGAGCCTATGGCACTTGCCCAGTTAAAGGATGAGCTTATTGCATATAGTAAAACAATAGGAGTCGATAAAATTGGTTTTGCATCAGCTGACCCGTTTGTACAATTAAAAGATCGGCTGCTTACTCAGCAAGAATTGGGGTATCAATCTGGTTTTGAGGAACCAAATATAGGGAAACGAGTTGAACCTGAGAAGCTGCTTCAAGGAGCTAGGACGATCATATCGATTGCACTCGCTTATCCTTCTAAATTGTCGAATCCTCCTAAAAGCACGAAAGAAGAACGGAGAGGGATTTTCTGTCGTGCTTCATGGGGCAAAGATTATCATGATGTTTTAAGAGAACGCTTGAAAAAGATTGAGCAGTTCTTACAAGAGCATGCTCCAGAAGCTAGAACGATTTCAATGGTTGATACAGGAGAACTTTCAGACCGTGCTGTTGCAGAGCGCTCAGGGATTGGCTGGAGTGGGAAGAACTGTGCGATTATCACACCGGAATTTGGAAGTTATGTGTACTTAGGAGAGTTAGTCACAACCATTTCCTTTGAACCAGATACTCCTATTACCGAACAATGTGGAACGTGTACGAAATGTATTGATGCATGTCCTACTGATGCGCTTATACAGGGAGGACAATTAGATTCGAGTAAATGTATAGCTTTTTTGACACAAACAAAAGATTTCCTACCAGATCAATATCGCAAAAAATTAGGGAATCGACTTTATGGTTGCGATACCTGTCAACAAGTGTGTCCAGAAAACAAAGGAAAAGATTTTCATCTACATCCTGAAATGGAGCCAGATCCAGAAATTTCTAAACCTAAATTAATTCCATTACTAACGATGAGTAATCGAGAGTTTAAAGATAAGTTTGGGCATGTATCTGGTTCATGGCGTGGGAAAAAGCCGATTCAGAGAAATGCCATTATTGCACTTGCTCACTTTAAGGATCGGCAAGCACTACCAGTTTTAATGGATTTATTAAAAAAGGATCCGCGCCCTGTGATTAGAGGTACAGCTGCGTGGGCCATTAGCGTAATTGGAAGCTTAGAAGAGAAAGAACTGCTTAATCAGGTGAAAAATACAGAAAAGGAAGAAGAAGTTCTTCGAGAGATCGAAAAAGGGCTGAAAATCCTTGAAAATAAGCATTAGTTCTCTAGCATAAATTTGGATTGATAATGTAAGATAAGGAAAAGATTGGACAATCGGAAGGAAGGGATTACATGACAGCGCAAATCACTCATTATGTCAAGGAAATGAATAGTCCCGTAGGTAGACTTACGATCGTTGCAACAGACAAGGGCGTTTGTCATATTCATTTTGGAGAACTAGTTAAATGTATGGCATCATTAAAAGCCTGGTTAAAAAAACAAGGTAGAAAAGGTGAAGTTGTTCAATGTGACGAAACGCTGAGGCCTATCTGTCAGCAATTAGAAGAATATTTCTCAGGTGAAAGAAAAAACTTTGATGTATCTTTAGATTTATGCGGAACGGAATTTCAAAAAAAGGTTTGGAATACGTTAAGTGAAATCGAGTATGGAGAAACGAAATCATATAAAGAGATTGCACAAAGCATTGGAGCTCCTAAAGCCGTTCGAGCGATAGGGGGAGCTAATAACCAAAATCCAATCCCTATTATTATTCCATGTCATCGTGTGATTGGGAGTAATGGAAACATGGTAGGGTATGGTGGTGGATTAGATAAAAAGGAACTTCTGTTAAGTCTAGAAGGCGCTATTGAAAAGATCTCGTAGGTAAGAGTGACTGTGTCACTCTTTTTTTTGTGAGAAATACTATAAATTCGAATGATTCAGGATGAGTTTGATAAGGGGGAAAGCCTACGCGAAGAAAAGAGCGCTCTGGGGGTTTCCTTTTAAAAGAGGGGGTGTATTAAAACTCTCTTGATGTTGATGTTCGACAATAAACGCATGAATTGGATTAATAAAGACTGTACTATTGAACAAAAAATGACGGTATTTCCACTTAAATCTCTCCCATTTCTAAATGCAGTCTGCTTTGCATAGGTTTTAAGTGGAGGGGGGAAGTGAAAGATGAGGGAGAAAGTAGTAAAGCAACTACATGAACACATTGAAAGAAGAAATAAGCAATTTGTAGAAATGAGTAGAGAGGGGGAGATAGATGAATTAGTTGATAGAAAAAAAAACATGCATAAAGACAGAGGAGCAGAAATCGTCAGAGTATCTGTACAAGGAGATATTATTCGTTCAACTAGTTTAGATAATCAGTTATTAGTTGATTATTGCATACGAAATGAATTTTTAATTCAGATAAAAAATCAACTATATATAGAAGAAGAAAGAGAAAATCGTAGAGCTATATTTACAAATGAAGAGTTGATTGAAGATGGGTTGCATCAAAGTTTTGAGGAGGAACGAGGGTCAGTTATTCAGGCGGCTACAAGAATGAATCAACGTGACCGTTCAAGAGCTTATAATCGATTAGAAGCGGTTAAATACGCTGAACGTTGGTGGGATGATTACAACCCAGAGTATCGAAAGTTTACAAATAACTGTACAAATTTTATTTCACAATGCTTATACGCTGGTGGTGCAGAAATGACGGTACATTCTAATCGCGCCAAAGGATGGTGGTATCGTTCTGACAACTGGAGTTTTAGTTGGGCAGTTGCTCATGCCTTTAGGTGGTATTTAAGCGGGGCTCAGAATGGATTGCGTGGAGTAGAGAAAGAAAGTGCGTCAGAACTTCAGTCTGGTGACGTTATTTGCTATGACTTTGACGGAGACGGTCGGTGGCAGCATTCAACCATTGTCGTCGCAAAAGACCCAAATGGGGAGCCTCTCGTCAACGCCCAGACATCAAATAGCCGAATGCGTTATTGGAAATATGAAGATTCCACTGCGTGGACTCCAAATATTAAATATAAATTTTTCCATATTATAAGTTAACTTTTGGGATGGCTCAAAAATAAACTACTGCCTTAGCTACAAAGAATAGTTGTCAGTTGAGGAGTAGAAAACTTAGTAAGAGTCATCCTTATTAGATTTATTCTTTCAACGAGAGGTGATATAATGAATTTTGTCGTAGGGATAATGCTTTACGGACAAAGAATTAAAAGAAATTGAGGTGTATGCACGTGGGCTTACATATCGTGCTTTATCAGCCAGAAATTCCTGCTAATACAGGAAATATAGCTAGAACATGTGCGGGAACGAATACAACGTTGCATTTAATTCGTCCTCTTGGTTTTTCGACGGATGATAAAATGCTCAAAAGAGCGGGTTGTGATTACTGGCCAAGTGTTTCGATTAAGTATTATGATTCTATGGACGAGCTGTTTGCCTCGTATCCTGAGGGTCAATTTTATTATATAGAAACAGTGGGAACAAAAAATTATAGTGAGTTTGATTACTCGGATGAAGTGGTTGATCATCTATTTGTATTTGGCAGAGAAACAACGGGTATTCCACAAGACATTATAGAAAAGAATAAAGATCGATGTTTTCGAATCCCCCAAACAGAGAAAATTCGTTCTTTAAATGTATCAAATACAGCAGCTATTGTGATTTATGAAGCTATTCGTCAACAAGGCTTTCCAAACTTAACTTGACAAAAGAAATCGACCATCTCTAATGAGTATGGTCGATTTCTAAAAAAGTTATAAAGAGGTTCCAATTAGTTCTTGTGCGGATTGTCTTCGTAACCTGCAGTGAAAATTGCAGTGAAAAAAACAATGCTAACAGCAAGGATGAGTAATGTACCCATGTTTATTCCTCCTTGTCACAAATCATAAATTCATTATAAAGCAATTCGATTAAGAAAGAAATGAAAAGAACATAATTGTGAAGGAATAGTCAAATTTAGTTTCAAGCATGGAGCTAGAAATAAATCAAAATAGTAAGAAAAGAATGGGAGACCTCTCAGTTGACAAATCGCTATATCACAAGTCACTTTCCACTTGTATCCATCCTTTTGTATAGCCTAGCATTTGCTATTTTTTTTCAAGGCTTTATATTAAGTCAGTTGGTTGATTTAGGGATCTATAATGGAATGAGGGAATTTATATCAGAAAGCGGAATTAAACTAACGTTGCTTTTTTTGTTGCAATTATTCTTTTTTATGGTATTGTCGGCGTTGAAATTAATCTCAGATACAATAATTGAACTCTCGATGTTGTTTTTCTCAAAGGATGAAGAAGGCAATGAATTGAATAAGGTAAGGGCAGGATCATGGATTTATCTTGTCTCAAGTATTCTTGCCCTTTTACTAGCTCAGAACGTTTTATTAATTGTTGTTTTGTTTCTCGTAGCAAGTTTAAGTTATTTTATTTATCTTGTATATAAGATTAGTAATATCTTAACTCCAGTAGGATTAATTGGTTTTATCTTTTTTCAGGTAATCTTTTGGAGTGTGTTTATACTGGCAGTCATTCTAGCATTAGTAAAACTGTATAACAGTTTTATAGCTAGTTTGCCGTTTTAGATAAAAAAGAGCAATCGCTCCCCATTAATGGAGGGTGGTTACCCCTAAAAGTTAGAGTTTTTATTATGCAGCTGATTGGCTGGGTTGAGTTCGGTATTCGACTGGACTTAAACCAGCCAATTTTTCTTTTGATCGTTCATGGTTGTACCAGTAGATATATTCTTCAATCCGTCTTTTTAATTCTTCATAGTTTACTAATTCTTCCCCATAAT
>NZ_JAJAFR010000023.1 GCF_020734105.1 Alkalihalobacillus deserti | reverse complement strand
CTGTTCCTTCATCTTCTGTGCTATCTGTTTCTTCTACTACTACTTCTTCTGTTCCTTCATCTTCTGTGCTATCTGTTTCTTCTACTACTACTTCTTCTGTTCCTTCATCTTCTGTGCTATCTGTTTCTTCTACTACTACTTCTTCTGTTCCTTCATCTTCTGTGCTATCTGTTTCATCTACTGCTTCTTCTTCTGTTCCTTCATCTTCTGTGCTGTCTGTTTCGTCTACTACTTCTTCTTCTGTTCCTTCATCTTCTGTGCTATCTGTTTCGTCTACTGCTTCTTCTTCTGTTCCTTCATCTTCTGTGCTGTCTGTTTCGTCTTCATCTTCTATGTTTTCCGTTTCGTCTTCATCTTCTATGTTTTCCGTTTCGTCTTCTTCATCTATGTCATCTGTCTCGTCATCTGAGTCTTCTAAACCATCTTCCAGATCGTCACCAGGTAATTCATCTAATACATCATAATTACCTTTAGCAACCTCTCGCATAATCTTCCCTTTTTCAGGTGAACCAGGAATACTATTTGCCACTTCCGAAACAATTTGACCATGGTTTTTGCCTTGATCCTCTAGTTCTGCAGCTGAAACGGGTGCGCCTGCAGCAGCAAATGCACTTGCAAGCATCGCTGTAGATAACACCAAAGGTACTATTTTTTTAGAATTCTTGCCTCTTTTAATTTGTTCATTTCCTTTTTTAACCATGTTTAAATTCCTCCTCTTAAAGTGTAAGTAATGAATTCTTTTCAGGTGGACTACCTATTAAATTTTCATCATGTGATTGTCGAAAATAATAGTTAGGACCCTCCTTTTGTCATTTTTTGCAGTTTCCCTAACTGCTTGTCCCTTACTTTACAGAAGAAATATAACCAAACTATGAGTTTATTTAGATAAAATTTAGACCTTTTTATGAACTCGCGAGGACATTTTTGTAATAAACGAAAAAAAGAGTGCCTGACTCACTAGCCATGCACAATAGTATTAACCTTGATGTATCGAAAAATTTTATAACTTAGATGGAAAAAAGAGAGTGAGGTAGCCATTGACTTTGTTCTTATTTTTACAATTATCTTCATTTGCTTACTTTTTACGTTTACCTTTAACCATGGCGACTGTTTCCATTAGAGGTGCCTGGTACGCCACGAAGATTGCAAGACTCTTTCAATAAATATATTGATTTTGTTGACCTCTCAATCCTCCATTTCACTCCATCTGCTTCTTCTAAAAAAAAGCTGCCTCAGATAGATGAGACAACTCTTTTGTAAGTTTCTTTTAATAATTTTTCTTCTCGGTACAGTTACAGTTCAGCAAGTCCTTTGAAAAGCTCAACCGCGGTTTCAATGATTTCATCGCGGAAGTCATACTCATTAGTATGTATTTGAGGATAATCTTCGCCGTTTCCGATGTAGCACATCGCACCCTTTGACTGCTTCAAGTAGTGACCGAAGTCCTCAGAGCCACGGAATGCTTCCGTTACTTCAACTACCGGAATCCCTTTTGCATCGCAAACCTGACGTATCTTATCAGAGCTTTCCTTGTGATTTACAGTTTCCGGAAAGGCATCGTTGTAGGAGAAGCTTGCCTTCAAGCCGTACTTTTCTGCTTGAGCCAGAGCAAGATCTTCAAGGTTTTTCTGAAGCTTATCCAATTCCTCTTCGTACAGAGCACGAATCGTTAAGAGCAAGTCGCCCTTGCTAGCGGATACGCCGAAGGCTCTTTCGCCAATGTCTACCTGAACAACGGTGCAAAGTACCACACCTTCGTTCTTCTCTGGAGAGACGAACGAAGGTGTGGCATCAATAATCTTTGCAATAGCGAAAGAAGGATTTGCTCCATCCTCTGGTTGGCTAGCATGAGCAGGAGAACCTTCCATGTGGATAGTCATGCCCTTAGATGCAAAGTGAGCTTTCCCGTCGATAACGTTGACTGAATTGAAAGCCATACCGCTCATGTTATGGTATGCGAAAATTTCTTCGATGTTATTTTCCTTGATAAAAGCGGCACACTGAGCAGCACCATCTCCCGTTTCTTCCGCATGCTGGAAGAGGAAAAAGATGTTTTTATCGGCTCCCTTCTGGTCAATTTCTAGTGCAAATCCGGCAAGGCAAGCAGAGTGACCATCATGTCCGCATTTGTGGGAGATTCCAGGGAACTGGGAAGCGTGTGGAATGTCGATGTGTTCCTGCATGGGAAGCGCGTCAAAGTCCGCACGGAAAGCTATATTCTTTTTGTCTTCACCTGCGTGATAAATTGCATAGAACCAAAGACCATTGTCTACGATTTCCAGCTTTGTGTGCACTTTAAGAAAATCGATTAAATGCTGCTTTGTCCAAACCTCCTGATTCGAGAGTTCAGGATGTTGATGCAACTCATGACGCAACTGTTTGGTTAATTTCAGATTTTTATTTTCCACTGTATCTAACCCCTTATTATATGGTAATTTTACAACTTTACTTTTTTGAGACGCCGTAAAGCATACAAGGTAATTATACATAAGCTTTTTCATAATTAACTACTATTTTGAATTTTTACTAGATTAATGTGATCACCTCCATACTAGAAACATTTCGCACCACTAAACAGCCCGTTTTGCTTAACAATCTTTACTTAACAAATCATCTCGTTTAAAGAAATAACCACCAGTCAAAATGTAAAAAAACTCGCACTTTATTAGTCAATCTCAACTCTTTAACTAGATAAACATATGAAATCTAATACGGGCTACTTAATTACCTTTTATATGTTCCGAAAATCTAACATACTAGGATTTAGTCTTCATTGATGAAATACAGGGACTATTGATCTAGTTTATCGTTTATAACAAACGGGAAACGATCACTGAGAACAAAAGGAGGGGTTAAAAATGAAAAAAATTTTTTATCTTATTCTGCTAAGCCTTGCACTAGTTATTGCAGCTTGTAACGGGGAAGAAGAGGAACAGCAGGGTCAGGAAAATAACAACAATGCTGAAGGAACGGTTCAGACAGAAGAACAGACTAAAGAAGAAAATGCCTATACTAAGGAAAGTGCGGATGGCGATTTGTCTAAAGGGATAGAAGAAGTACAGACGTCCGTGGAGGACCTGAATGGAATTATAGAAGAATCTCCTGATGTTGCGGAAGGCATTCAGTCAGAAGGCAAAAAGCTTGAAGAAAAATGGGGCGCCATTGAGGATCAGGTGGAAGAGGAGTACCCAGATGACTATGAAAACATAGAGCAAAGTCTTTACCCGCTTATTTATGAGGCCCAGGCAGTTGAACCTGATACTGACACCATCCAGGGCTTGATCGAGGATACCCAAGAAAAACTGGACAATTTTTTAGTGAAATTAGAGTAAGCCAGTGTATAGATAGACGAACAATAGTCCAAGCGCCCTAAATTTAAAGCTGCACGTCAGAATAATCTGTACCCTTTTACTATATCAAACAAGCTGCATCTGAAATTCAATGATCACTATTTATCCTTTAGTGTCCAACGAAGATAAAACATTTTCACATTAAGGCACTAAAATTCCTCAGCCAATAAAAATACCCGCCAAGCGATTTGCTCAGCGGGTATTTTTATTTTTCATTGATATTTGATTATCCTCCAAGACTATAGCACGTTTTCACTTGAAGGCGCCGGGAACACTCGAACTAAATTCACTGTACCCAAATTTTAAAAAGTCCTTCTGTTATCCCTAAGTTATACATATAATAAATCCCGAAAATTGTACTCGTAACACCAGTAATTTGAATGAAGGTTTTATTAACTTTTCTCTTTTTAGCACTAAAAACAAATGGAATACCCAATATAGTAGTAAAGAAAAGCATACCAATTACGGTTCCAACACCAAATATAAGAATGTAAGTTGCACCTTCCCAAACATTGTTTACTGAACTCATAGTTAATAGAATCATTGCCGCACTTCCTGCTAAACCATGCACAAAACCAATTATCATTGATTTTATATAAGTGACTTTTTTATGTCGATGCCCGGCACTATTTTTCTGAACCTGTTCATGCTTGTGTAAATGGATATTTTTGAAGGAAAGAATACTTGTAATCCCTAGATAAACAAGCATAATCCCTACTAAAAATTCTAAGGACATAGCCCAATTATCTGGTATATCACCCTTCATAAGAATAACAATAATCCCAAATATAAATAACGTGGCAGTGTGCCCGATCCCCCAAAATACACCTGATAAGGAGGAACGCCATAACTTTTTACTTTGACTAGCAATAGTAGATACAGCAATTACATGGTCTGGCTCAACTGCGTGTTTAATTCCAAGCACAAATCCCAAAGCTAAAATAGATAGAAAACCGACTTCCATTCGTACACCCCCTATTACGATACAAATTACTTTTTAAAATAACAGCATCTTATAGTATATTAGAGCGGGACTGAAAGAATCAAGTGGAACGTGATATCCTGACTCAATATTTCCGCCAACTGACATACTCCTTTTCTAATAGCTGACTTCTAGCAAAGGTATGAGCTTGAGTAATCATTTTCTCAATGGCACCTGTATTTCGGGCAAGTATGCGTAAAATCACTCCACTCTGCGGAAGAGCAGACAATCCAAAGCGAACATCAGAATGAGCCTCTTCCAAATGTTCGTATAAACGGTCGATAAAGCCTTTCTCCACTTGTTCGTGTAAAATGAGAAACATCCCCACATGCGTATAGCCATCCATCTGCATCAACCCGTTCATTTCGCCATCCGGCTCTAGCATTAAGTGATCAAATAAAACGAGCTTTTCTCCTTTATACACTTTTAATTTAGAACGGATCCAATCATATCGAAATAAGCTACCATCTTTCGCCCATCCTGGCGTAATAATGTCACTATAAAAAAAACTGGAATCCTCTTCTATATGGACAATTGTCTCTTGGATAAACCGTGCCTTCTCATAAGCAATTAGCGGATCGGGCATGTATTCGAGAACACTGCCTTTTCCTAGTTTAATAGTTGTTTCTTGAACAACAGGTCTTTTCGGTGTCTTATAAACCTTTGTGTGCGATTGTGTTGTAACCGCTAATTCTGCTCTTTCTTCGACATGAATGTTGGTTTTATATGTATCACCATCTACATAGCCTCCTCCAATATGGATGAGGTAAATAGATGGTGAAGCCGGATCTAAGTATACTGGACGAGTGATTTTTAATGCTCCTTCATAGTAACAATCAGAAAGAATGGTTTTTAGAGCTTTTTTCGTAGCAGTCAGTTCTAGTACTCCTGTATAACTCATGATTCCAATCCGATTAAAAAGGCTTGCTTTTTAATCCAATTTACAACTTCATCTAAGCCTGTTTCATCTTTTAAATTGGTGAAAACAAATGGTTTCTCCCCTCGTGCCGCGATCGTATCTCGTTCCATAATTTCTAAGCTTGCCCCCACATATGGAGCCAAATCTATTTTATTAATGACAAACAAGTCCGATTTAATCATTCCTTGCCCGCCTTTACGCGGAATCTTCTCTCCCTGTGCTACATCAATAATATAAATGGAAAAATCAACTAATTCTGGACTGAACGTAGCTGCTAAATTGTCCCCGCCGCTTTCAACAAAAATCAACTCTAGATCAGGGTGCTTTTCTTTTAATTCATCAATTGCAGCAAAGTTCATTGAGGCATCTTCTCGGATCGCTGTATGTGGACATCCACCTGTTTCCACTCCAATAACTCGTTCTTCTGGTAATACGCCATTTTTTATTAGAAATTGGGCATCTTCTTTTGTATAAATGTCATTTGTTACTACTGCCATGCTCAACTCTTCGTGCAACGCTCGTGTTAGCTTTTCTACAAGCATCGTTTTTCCTGCTCCAACAGGACCTCCAACTCCAATACGTACCGGTTCCATAGTATCTCTCCTTCTTTCCTCTAAAAATTCATGACATAAATAAGCGTACATGTAAACGTTCATGACGCATTTGCGCAATTTCCAATCCAGGACTAATAGCCCCTAAATCTTCTTTCGACAATTCGAAAATCAAAGCAACAATTTCAACTAACTCGGGCTGGATTTCCACTAAAAGCTTTTGACCATCTGTCTGTCCAAGCGGAATCCCACGAACTGCATTTTGGACCAACGAAGAGATAGAGGCAAATAAATAGGTTTGAACAGCCGCTTCTTCAACTACCTTCAAGTTGTAGGCAACTGCCGCAAATACTAAAGCGGAATGTCCATGCGCTTGTTTTTCTTTTATATGATGTAAATATTGTTTTAGGGTAAATGAGGGATAAATCTCGTTACACAACTTTGCCATTCGTTCACCGATTCGTTGATTTCCTAATCTTGTTTCCTGGGCGAGACTAGAGGCATAGAGGAGATGATCAAGCTCTAAAAATTTCGTGAAATCATTTTGTTCTAATGCCTCATAAGCAAGTCTACAAGCAAGGCCATCTACAAAAGCGAGCTGCTTACGAATATAAACGGCAATAGCTTCTGCAAAGCTTTTCTTATCTGTAATTACCTGTTCTTGAATATACGTTTCTAATCCAAAGGAATGAGAAAATGCTCCTGAAGGAAAATTCGAATCACTTAATTGCAGAAGCGGCAACAAATTATTAATCATGACGATGTCCAATATGACGAAATGCCTGTTTGACCCTTCGATTTTCTCTTTTATACGGGATCGATAGTTGCTGAAGCAATTCTTCTACTAAATAGTCATATTGAACAAGCATTTCATTCTCTTCAAACTGAGCCGGCAAGTGTCGATTCCCCAGCTGATGAGCAATTTCACCCATTTGTTGAATCGATGTTGGCATAATCGTTAGCAAATCATCTTCCTTTACTGAGATAACAATCATGTTTTTTTCATCCATATATAAAATATCGCCGTCTATTAATTCACGGTTTTCTTTTAACCGAATTCCAATCTCGTTACCATGATCGGTAACAACTCGTTGAATTCTTTTCACTAAGTCATCACTTACCAAATAGACTCGTTCTACATGTGGGGCTCTTTTCTCTACTGTCGCCACATTTCCGATTACACTTTCAATAATCATATTCTCCCACCTTAAAATAAGAAATATCGCTGCGCCATCGGAACAACATCTGATGGTTCACACGTAATTAACTCGCCGTCTACTTTAACTTCATAGGTTTGTGGATCGACTTCAATTTCCGGAGTTTCACCATTAAACACCATAGACTTTTTCGTCAGCTGACGAACTCCATAAATAGGCTTCACTACTTTTTGCAGTCCGAGCTCTTCTTTAATACCTGCTTCATATGCCACTTTTGAAACAAAAGTCATGGCTGTTTTATATTTGGCACTTCCAAACGAAGCAAACATCGGACGATACAATACAGGTTGCGGTGTTGGTATACTTGCATTTGGATCACCCATAATGCTATGAGCAATCATGCCGCCTTTTACGATTAAATCAGGCTTCACTCCAAAAAATGCAGGATCCCATACAACGAGATCAGCAAACTTTCCTACCTCGATCGATCCGACATACTCAGAAATGCCATGAACGATAGCCGGATTAATCGTGTACTTGGCAATATAGCGCTTTACACGGTTGTTGTCACCTACACCTTCATCTCCTTGTAGTTTGCCTCGCTGTTTTTTCATCTTATCCGCCGTTTGCCAAGTGCGGCTGATGACTTCCCCTACACGCCCCATCGCCTGAGAATCTGATGAGATCATGCTAAATACACCTAAATCATGTAAAATATCCTCTGCTGCAATCGTTTCTTTTCGAATCCTTGAATCGGCAAATGCGATATCCTCCGGAACACTTGGATCTAAATGATGACAAACCATTAACATATCTAAATGCTCTTCGAGGGTATTGACGGTAAACGGTCGAGTCGGATTCGTTGACGAAGGTAAAATATTAGAATAACTAGCCGCCTTAATAATATCTGGTGCGTGTCCCCCGCCTGCACCTTCCGTATGGTACGTATGGATCACACGACCATCAATCGCCGCAAGTGTGTCCTCTACAAATCCTCCTTCATTAAGAGTGTCCGTATGTATAGCCACCTGCACATCATACTGATCTGCTACCTTTAAGCAAGTATCAATAGATGATGCAGTCGTTCCCCAATCTTCATGGAGTTTAAGACCAACTGCTCCTGCTTCTACCTGCTCACTTAAAGCCTTAACGCCCGAAGAATTTCCCTTCCCTAAAAAGCCTAAATTCATCGGGAACTCTTCAGCTGCTTGAAGCATCCGATGAATATTCCATTTACCGGGTGTACATGTTGTGGCATTAGTGCCTGTTGCAGGTCCCGTTCCTCCACCAAGCATGGTTGTCACTCCCGATGATAGGGCGGTTTCGATTTGTTGTGGACAAATAAAATGAATATGAGCATCAATCCCTCCAGCAGTCACGATCTTTCCTTCAGCTGCAATGACTTCGGTAGAAGCACCAACAACAATGTCGACATTATCCATTAACAATGGATTTCCCGCCTTGCCTATTGCCACGATCAAGCCATCCTTTACACCAATATCCGCCTTATAAATCCCTGTATAATCGATAATAATGGCATTTGTTAAAACAAGATCAACGCTTTCTTCTCTTGTCGCAAGGGGATGTTGGCCCATTCCATCTCGAATGACTTTACCTCCCCCAAATTTCACTTCATCTCCATACGTGGCATAATCTTTTTCAATTTCTATGAACAATTCTGTATCAGCCAGACGAACGGCATCTCCAACTGTCGGACCAAACATATCAGCATATTGTTTTCTCGACATACGAAAACTCATTACATTATCCCTCCTTGTTTACAGATCCATTTACTTGATTGTTCAAACCATATATCTTTTGTTCTCCTGAAAATGAAACAAGCTCTACCTCCTTTTCATCACCGGGTTCAAAACGGACGGCCGTCCCTGCTGGAATATTTAAGTGCATTCCTAATGCTTCTTCACGAGCAAACTTCAAAAAACGATTAACTTCATAAAAATGAAAATGTGACCCAATTTGAATCGGACGGTCACCTTGATTTAAGACTTTAATCGTGATCGGTTTTTTATTACCATTACAGGTAATCGGTTCTTTTTTCAATATGTATTCTCCTGGAATCACTTTTTCTCCCCCCTATTATCGAATTGGGTTATGAACAGTTACTAGCTTTGTTCCATCAGGAAAGGTGGCCTCTACTTGAATATCTGAAATCATTTCGGCAACCCCTTCCATGACATCCTCTCTTGTCAGAATGGTTGTTCCGTACTGCATTAACTGAGCGACTGTTTGCCCATCTCGAGCTCCCTCTAATACTTCATATGTAATAATAGCCGTTGCTTCAGGATAATTTAGCTTTAATCCCCTTCCTTGACGACGACGAGCTAGGTCAGAAGCGACAACGATCATCAATTTTTCTATCTCACGAGACGTTAGTTTCATCCATATCATCCTTCATTTCAATTTGGTTAGTACTCCTATGGAAATTCTATAATTTGCCAATTATTATACTGTAAAAGAAAAGTAGCTAAGGTTCCGGGGACTCAGCTACTGCTTTATTTAACTCAGAACACAAATCCATTCGTTAAACTTGCTCAGATGACTGTTTCTTGTCTAGATAAAACTCCACCCAGGGTCGAATCAAAATATACAGACCTGCTATAACGAGCCATCCAAAGGCGAGATATGTCCACCCTTTGAAAAACTGCAAACTATAATTATAGCCGGTTAGAAACATAATGCCTGGGAAAGCAAAAATTTAAAAAAACGTTAACCCAAGAGCCCAGCGAGTACACAGCTTTGCATCTCTCAACAACTGTTTATCTTCCATTATTAGATTATTTAAAATGTTTAACGTAGACTAGTATACGATTGTTCACCCCCCCATTTCAGCAACACTGTTAAGCTTTCTTACAACCTTTTTAATGAGAATTCCAAGTTTCTATCAACTCACCTTAAGTATGTATAATATTGACTGAAAACAGATACTATTTCACCAACATTTCAAGCGAACCACATACTTCTCCCATGACATTAGGTACCATTGCTAACAACTATAGTAAAATTATGTAACATACTAGAAGTCATTATGAAACATGTCTTCTACCCAATTAATACGATTGGCGTTCAACTCATTCGCGAGTATGACCTTATCCCAATTTAAGAAGCGTATCCTTGGGCCTCCCCTATTAATCTGACAATCTCCGACAAACTCCGGGTGGTGACAGGCACCAAAAAAAGGGGAAAATTACTTATGTTCTCTAGCGAAAATGTATGCTATTATTTCGTGTATTGAAAAAAGGTTGGTGAATTCATGAAAAAACGGAATCCCTATTTCGATAATGCAAAAGTGATCTTAATTTTTCTTGTCGTATTTGGGCATATTCTCTCTGAGTTTCTTTATAAGGATCGAATGATTTCTAGTATCTATCTTTTTATCTTTTTGTTTCATATGCCTGCGTTTATTCTCATTTCCGGTTTTTTTGCAAAAGGGATACATAAGCCTGGCTATCTAGTCAATGTAGCTAAGAAGCTACTAATCCCTTATCTTATTTTTCAAATTTTTTATACGTTTTATTACAACGTAATCTTTCAAAACGGTTTGTCGTTATCTCCTTTTACTCCAAGGTGGGCGTTATGGTTTTTAGTCAGCTTATTTTTATGGAATGTCATGCTCCTCTTATTTTCAAAGATAAAATATGGTCTGCTGCTAGCTGTTATTCTATCGTTGATGATCGGTTATTTCTCCCATGTAGGTGGTTTCTTAAGTCTTTCTAGAACGTTTTTCTTTTTTCCGTTTTTTTTATTCGGCTATTACTTAAAAGAAGAACATTTTACAAAGCTGACATCGAAGTCAAACAAAGTCATTTCAGCCGCTTTAATGGTGGCTTTATTTGCGCTTATGTATAAGGTTTTGCCACTAGATGGAAGAGCTTGGTTAATGGGAAAACAACCTTATGAAAAAATGACCGACATCACACTCCACTTCGCCTGGTTAGCGAGATTCGGTGTTTACGTGGTGATGGGTCTGGTCACTCTCTTGTTTTTCACGTTAGTCCCGAGTAAGAAAACATTTTTTACTCATATTGGTCCACTAACCATTTCTATTTATTTATTGCATATGTTGCTAGTGAAACTGCTCCACGAATCACCTTTAGTGCCATTTATCATTGAACACAATCAATACTGGTTACTGGTTGTTTTCGCGTTTGCGATTATGTATATTTTGACACGAAAACCCGTTCTACTCTTAATGAAGTTTGTAACAAAATAAAGGTTATGACACTAGGACCCTCAGCTTTTTGGGGGTCCTGTTGTGTCGCGGACTGGGCTCGAACTTTCTGATCATATCTATATCGAAGTTGGTTATTGTTGAATGGAAGAAGTAGCTATAGGTTACTGATCCTGAGGTTGAACGACGTTTAAATCACTGCTCTAAATGAAAATTTTAAAAACAATCAGATGCTTAACAGCGCTCTTTCTAAAGTAGGTGGTGACAGGCATACCTCAACAACGGTTTACATGAGGAAACCAAAACCTCCAAAGCAAGGCATATCTGTGCGGTCTTCCATCATAACTATTAGTATTGAAAAAAAAAGGAGCGGTGTAAATGTCAGTCATGTTCGGAACACATATCCTTCATACGGTTCAACCTGGCGATACAGTTTATAGCCTTTCAGTACAATATGAAAGTACCGTGGATGCAATTGCTCTTGCCAATGCCTTGTATCCCCCTTTCGTCGATCCATATGTGATCTACCCCAATCAAATACTCGTCATCCCAAAAGTGATTTCAAATGAAACGGTAACTCTATACGTCATTCAGCCAGGGGACACGGTTGGATTAATATCACAGCGTTTTTCAGCCTATCCAGAACTTTTAGCTGGGATAAACAAGACGATTCACAACCCAAACTTCATTTTCCCTAATCAACAAATTCAAATCCCTGCGGTTATTTATGAAGTAGACACAGGAGATTCCCTCGCATCGATTTCTGCAAGAACAGGGATTGACATATCGACCATTATCCAGGCCAATGATCAACGACCCACCCTGTCACCAGATGTTCTTTTGGCAGGCATGAGACTCATCATTCCGCTTCCAATGTCAGAAAACATCGTTGTCACGCAGCCCTTCCCTGGGTTTGTTATTCGCGACAATCAAGTCATAGCCGGGTATGCGAGAGCATTTGAAGCCAATGTCCTTTACCGGGTTGTTGATGATAATGGGGTCGTCGTCACAAATGAAACCTTCACAACCGCAGAATCCGGCGCCCCCTCGTATGGCCGTTTTCGGGATTCCATTCCTTTTGACACACCGCCAACCACAAACGCAGGCGTACTGCAGGTGTATACGAGAAGTGCCAAGGATGGATCTGTTCAAGATCTTGTTGAAACGAGAGTTTTGTTTGGGTAGAAATGCCTAACATCCAAAAAAACACCCGCAAAGCCATTAGCTAAAGCGGGTGTTTAAATGTTTAATATATGTTTAATTGTCCTTCGAAACGATAGCACGCTCGCATCTTAAAGAATCGGGCGCAGGTCCTATTAATCTGATAATCTTTGATAAATTCCGGGTGGTGACAGGCACGCTATCTACCCCCGCGACGCCCAACCAGCATACCGCTTATGAAGCGGCTTCAACAACAGATAATCCATCAATAACGCTAAAAAGCCAATAATAATAATCCCAAGTAAAACAGATGCTGCGTTTCCAATTTGGCCATTGAAGGCAATGAAGTAACCAATTCCCGCATTGCCACCGATCATCTCTGCAGCGACAAGCGAGCGCCATGAAATCGCAAAGCCAATATAAATCCCGCTGATAGCCGCTGGAAAAATTTCTGGTAGATAGACGTGATAAGCAAGCTTCCACTTTTTCGCTCCAAGCGATTGTGCTGCTCGAATATGTGATTCAGGGATTTGATTCATCCCTTGGATCACGTTAATCAAAATAGGGAAAAAGGAAGCAATAATAATGACCGCAATCATTGGCCCATCGCCGAGCCCAATCAAAATGATTAACATTGGTGCCCATGCCATTGGTGGTGTTGCTTGGAAAAACGAGACCAACGGCGTGATGAAATAACGAAATGTTTTTGATGCTCCAGCTAAAATTCCAACAAGAAAGGCTAAACCAGAAGCGATGAAAAAGCCGATCGCTAGCCGTTTTAAACTTACTAAAATATGAGCTTGGATCTCTCCCTTATTTAATTCTCGTACCCCTTCGTTCCATACGTCTATCGGACTCGGAAAAATATAAGAAGGATATTGTGTTGAGACTAAAGTCCAAACAATTAAAACAAAGGGTATGGCAAGAAATCCGATGATCCATTTCTTCACTCGGTTACGACTCCTTCAACGAACGTGAGGTCAAACAAAGTTTCCACATCGACCGGTTCATCGACATAGCCTAGTTCATAGGCCGCATCAGCAAGTTGTTGGTAGTAGTTGAAATCATCCTTCTTAAACTTCCAATCGTATTCTAGTTTTTCTTTTGCCTTTACAATAACCTCTTCTGCAGGAACGTCACCGACATCCGCTATATTAAATGCTTCCACTAATACACGGTTTGCTGTTTCCTCTTCTTCGTTTAAATAAGCAATCGTCGATTGGTGTACATCCATAAATGCGCGGACAACGTCAGGGTTATTTTCAAGGAATTCTTCTCGTACAAGAATCACAAGCGCCGGGTCATTTTCTTCGGCGATTTGTTTTTTACCACGTAATAACGCATACGTTAAAAATGGTTCGTTTAGAGCACCGGCAGCGGCTTGGTTCGAGTCAATAGCTGCTTCGATGTTGGCTTGTCTAAATTCTTGTATCGTGACATCCTGATCTGTTAGGCCCGCATCCGGTAAAATAAGTCCTCGTGTAATGATATCAACACCACTTCCACGTCCAACACCGGCAAAAACTTCTCCGCTTAATTGATCAACCTTATCAATTTCCGAGTCTCCTGCTACAACAACGCCAAGCTTCCCATCGTTTACTTTGGCGATTACTTTGACAGGAAGTCCTCGTGAAGCCCAGTTTACTAATGCCGGTACACCAGCGTAGGCGATATCTAACTCACCTGCTGCCAATGCTTGATATAGTTCTGGCCCTGCGTTAAAAGCATACGTCTCAACATCCAATGTTTCTTCAAAAAACCCTTGGCGATCCGCTACAATCCCTGGCGCGTTTGCCAGAATGGAAACATATCCAATGTTCAAGCTAGGCTTTTCTGTCACATCCGCTTGCTGATCAGTTTCAACGGGTTCCTCTTCAGCAGCACCACAAGCTGTAAGTAATAATCCAGTTATAGATAAAATCATTAGTAATTTTTTCATGTAAGTCTCCCCTTATGCTTGTTGCCGTTCATTACGTAAAAAATCATATAGTTGTTTTTGATATTGATTATAATCAGAAGACGTTCGGTCTCTCGGTTTCGCTAAATTGACGTCAACAATCTCTTTAATCGTTCCGTTCTTTGAGAGCAGAATAATCGTATCTGATAAATAAATCGCTTCATCAATGCTATGCGTGACGAGAACGGTCGTCATCTTTAACTTTTCATGCAACGTAAGCAGCTCTTCCTGCAATACATCTCGCGTTTGCGCATCAAGTGCACTAAATGGCTCATCTAATAATAATAGATTGGGTTCTGTTGCAAGTGTCCTAGCAAGCGCAACTCGTTGTTTCATTCCGCCAGAAAGGGAGGAAATCGGAAAATCAGCATATTGAGAAAGCCCGACTAATTCAATCATTTCATTTACTTTTTTCGCCCGTTTTTCTTTTGGAAAGTCTTGCATCTTCAAACCGAATTCAACATTTTTATAAACCGATAACCATGGGAACAATGCTAAATCCTGAAAAACAAATCCTTTCTCTCCAGATGGAGATTTTACCGGTTTGCCATCGACTTCTATTGAACCACCATAAGTCGGAATAAATCCTGCAATTAAATTTAGTAGTGTTGATTTTCCACAACCACTTGGACCTAAGATCGAAACAAATGAGTTCTCTTCAATCTGAACATTTATATCGGTTAAAATAGACGAATTTGTTTTATATTGAAACGTTACATCTTCTAATTGTACATGTGCTATCATCATGCTCTCCTTTCGATTAGAGTGCTAAGTAAGCCCACCCTTCCGTCTGTCTTGTGACAAGATGGGCGACTCCGGAACCGGCTGCATTTACACTGCATGCCAGATCCTCTGTTTGCACGTTAAGTCGTGTTAATGTATTGTTACAAACGATAAATTGAATGTCTTTTTCTAAAATTTTCGTTATTTGATTTCGAATCGCTTCATCTTCACTTAATAAAAGAGGCAACCCTTCACCAAATAGGACAATTTCACACTCTACTAACTGGTCACCAAGTTTATTTTTTAAGTTAATAATATTATTTAAAACTTTTTTATAATAATCATCCCCAGCTTTATTAACTTGAACGACGACTTTAGTCATGATAGTCATTCCTCCTTTTTAAAAACAATAAAACATAGTTGAATACTATGATTATAAATGAACAACTGTATTTTGCAAATGACTTTGTCGAAAAAAAGCGAATGAATAAGTGGTGTCTGGCACCCACACTAAAAAAACACCTGCCAAGCTATTAGCTAAAGCGGGTGTTTAGATGTTTAATTGTCCACCGAAATGATATTACGCTCGCGCCTTAAGTGTCGGAGGGCTGGCAACCTATTAATCTGACAATCTTCGACAAATTCCGAGTGGGGACAGACACGCACACAAAAAGCAGGAGAAGCAGCCCATCAAGCCACCTCTCCTACTCTCATTTTCCTTCTATCATTTATCCAAAAAGCACCGTCCAAGTTAGAGCTATCATAGCAAAGATTCCTGGGTTTTTAAGTTTAGTATTTGTCATTTGAATGCCTCCTATATAATCTCTTTTTGTTATATTCATCATACCAATGACATAAAAATCTGTACGTATTTACGTCAGATTTTATACTAAGGAAAATATACATTTGAAATACATGTTTAAGAGTTTGTTCAAAAAGGGCGGTCTTCCCTTTTTGAACAAACTCGAAGCAATGAGCGAAGCCACTGCAATGTTTTAAGTCTATCCGAGTGGTTTTCTCGGATAGACGCGCAGTGAGTGAAGCCATTGCCACTCCGCATTAGGAAAGAGGATATTAAAGGTTCAAAAAGGGCGGTCTTCCCTTTTTGAACAAGCTCTTTAAGTTTAAGTTCTATTTCCCAATAAAAAACCGCTAAGATAGCAGTATTTTAGCGACTCTACAAACGCCCCCACCAGTTATGAAGGTTACTTATTAAACCGACGGGGCGCAGGCACTTAAGACACTGTGACGTCTTTCACTTCTTTTTGCTTTTTCCACCCAAATCATAAGTAGTGCCTGGAACCTTCTCCTCATTTTGCGATATAGGTTTATAATCCATTAAAAATGGCAATACAATTGGTATACCCAAATTTATGCCTAAAGGAGGTAAAATATGTCAGAACAATTTATAGAGTTAAGAAAGATGTTTCTAAGAACAAAAGACGACATACATAACTTCATGGATATCCTCACACCAAGAATTGAAAATGCTAAAGATGATCATGAACGACTCTATTACCATCACATTTATGAAGAAGAAGAACAACGCTTAGATCGTCTTAATGCTTTAATCCCCAAAATGGAATCTTCTCTAGAAAGTGAACTACTACAAACACCTGAGAATACCGAATTTATCCGTTTACTACAAGATATTAGTCTTGAGAAATTTGGACTCCATAATTTTCTTGAACATCTTGATCTAGCACTGTTTACATTTAAGGATACCGAGTATGCCGAACGTTTACACCAAATGAGAAATACAACGAATACAGATTATCAAACGATTAAAGGCATTATGAATTTGCTAAATCAACAATTCGATGGTGCTGCTTTCGCGGCGGGCTCTATCCCAACAGATGAAAAAGAAGGAGTTAATGACAGCTTAAAAATAGAAAAATACACAACAACACCGGCACATGATCATGAAGATCATAACGAACGAGTAACAGAAAAGAAACCTATGAAAAGATTGACAGTTGGAAGTTTGAAAGGGAAGAAGGAGGTTATATAAATGAATAAAGTTCAGAAATACCATGATGCCCCTTTAAATGAAAGGGAATGGGAAGCTTTAGATGAGATTGTTATCGAAAATGCCCGCCGTAATTTAATAGGAAGACGTTTTATTGACATTTATGGCCCACTTGGTCAAGGAGTTCAGTCTGTCATAAACGACATTTTTGAAGAATCCGAGCGTGGGAGCTTAAGTTATCATGGTGAAGAGTTAGATATTTCTTCATCTACTCAACGAATTCATCTTAATATTCCATTACTATACAAAGACTTTGGTTTGTTTTGGCGGGACATTGAACAGGCAAAAGCGCTAGATATTCCAATTGATTTTTCACCAGCAGCCAACGCTGTCGCACAAACTGCTTTACTTGAAGACGATCTTATTTTTAATGGTTCAAAACAATTTCATGTTCCAGGTCTGACAAATGTAAAAGGACACTTATCTCACATTCGTTCAGATTGGATGAAATCCGGTAATGCCTTTACTGATGTTGTTGAAGCACGAAATAAGCTGCTGAAAATGGGACAGAGCGGACCGTATGCACTCGTGTTATCTCCTGATTTATTTGCGTTGCTCCATCGTGTTCATCAAGGTACCAATGTTCTTGAAATTGAGCATATACGTGAACTAGTGACAGACGGGGTTTTCCAATCACCCGTTCTGAAAGGACAGTCAGGGGTTCTTATCGCAACAGGAAGACATAATCTTGACCTTGTCATTGCTGAAGATATCGAAACAGCCTATATGGATAGTGAAAATATGAATCATTTTTTCAGAATATATGAGTGTATTGTACCGCGTATCAAGCGTCCAAGTGCGATCTGCACTCTAGAAGATGCTAATGAGTAAAAGAGGATTGCTACCTTATTGAATCCTCTTCTTATTTAAACACGCTAATAAAAAAGAGGGTGACTTAGGTGTTGTTTGTTAACATTTTAAGTTACCCTTTATCTTTTTATGCAATTTTTATTACTTTATTGTTACTAACCTTTAAAAGAAGTTCTTTACTAAGTTCTTTATCATTTTCAATAGAACTGATACCTATATCTTCTATAATCAATTTTACTTCTTCTAAGAATGGCTTTGTAAAAGCACCTTGGTCGGCCTTATAAAGTCTTTTTAAATACATTACTTTTTCCTTCATTTTCAATGCTTTGTAGTACTCATTATTCATCATGGCCACTTTTTTATGAAGGGGTGATGTGATCGTACTAATATCATTTACATGAACAATCATCCGAACTCCTTCATCTGAAATGAAGCCTACTGAGTAAAAAACAGAGCCAGAATAGTCTATGTTTGTGAAAACAGGAGAATGAAACACCTCTCCAGTTCTTAATTTAATATTTTCCGCCTCAATCACTCCACCAATTTTCCGTTCATTAGAAAGTACCGTATAAAAATCTTGAAAACCATTGATTGAATAGCTCATATTCCACACTCCCTACTATTGAGAATAATACTCATCTTCAGTGATATTGGTTCTCATTTTAAGACATAAGTTGAGAAGTGTCAATATGAAATTGCTACCTTTTTTTAGATAATTCTTACTAATAGAGCTAGTTCAAAAAGGGTGGTCTTCCCTTTTTGAACTAGCTCTAAGCAATGAGCGCAGCCACTGCCATGTTTTAAGTCGCTCCGAGTGGTTTTCTCGGATCGACGCGCAGTGAGTGAAGCCATTGCAACTCCGCATTAGGAGAGAGGATAGTAAAGGTTCAGTATCCGTGTACTATTACTTTTATTCAACTTACCAATATTTGATGTTTATTTATGGTCGATTACTTACAATTTACAATGGCTTGACAGGATAACCGATAATTACGTTCAAGATTTCCTTTTAGTGTTTCTCTCTCTTGTTTAGTTACCGCTTCTAAACACGAAGCTCCAGACAGAACCTCCACCATGCATTTCCCACACGAACCTTTTTTACATTTATAAGAAAGCATTTGGCTTTGTTCCAATGCTAAGTCAAGAAGTGAACTCTTTTTCTGATTTGAAATGACCGTATAATTTTTATTGTTTTGGATGATTTTTATTTTGTTTATTGCTCGTTTCTCCGGTTTCCTTTTGAGTTGAGAAGGTACGGTCTTTTGAATAACCGAATGATCAGGCATTGCTTTTGCTTTTTCTTTTAAAGAACCAACCGTTAATTTCCGTGATATCATCATTTCTTACCTCCTTGACTATTGAGAATCTCTTTTAAAATATAATCCTATTATAAAAAAGCAAACGAAGAAATGATAGTCCGATTACACTTTTATAAAGTACGTAGGCCTTAATTGATTATTAGAAGCACTACTTTTGGAAAAGTTTCCCCTGTTCTTCTTTAGCGAAAAAACTTATCATAATAATAAGCTTAGATGTACATGGGGTGTTGCATTTGCAAAATATTGAAAAACAAACGCATTTATTAAAGCGCTTTCTTTTCGGTCTAAACAGATGCTGAGACAAAACTGAAGATTCTGATAAATTTTTATTTTTATATTAATATTTTTATCATAAATATTTACCTTGCGTATTAAGTAATAACAATAGGAGTTATCGATGGAAGTATAACTTGAGTAGGGAGGGCACATTCTTGTTATTAGTTTGTAAAAATCATATAAAAAATGGGATCAACTGTCTTCACACACCACATATTGTTTATATTGGGAATAAAGATTTTGTAGGATCTTGTGTATTTTGTCAAGATATCGCAGAGTATAAATTTTTTTATTCAGTGCCTGTTTCCAAAAGTCATAGAATTAGCATTAAGGAAAGTTTAAATCAGAATCAAAATTTTATAAAACTTTAGTACAGCGTTTAATTGTTCTTATTTAATTTGAAGGGGGAGTGTTATTGAAGATGATACATACTATATTGGCTATTAGCTAATAAAAGATAGAGATCTATTCTAATTTCGCAAAATTAATCATTTTTTCTTTTCCGTTAATCTCTAACTACCTACTCGTACTATTTAGGGAGGAATCCTATCTGTTATAAATGACAACCTACTCTTGCGCTTTGTAAGGACTTAAATTGCTACAAAATAAATTCGTCGATCTAATCCAACCATCCAAATCAAAATCAACGTTTTTGTCCATAAGTGGTGCCATAGAACCGGAACCGCTCTGACTTCGACAAATTCCGGGTGGAGACAGTACTGTGTACCTCTTATAATGGACATACTAAAGTTTCGACACCTATTTATCAATATTAGGGAGGAACTGCGAAAGACGATCAGGCCATACAGCCCCAAAAATAATAAATACAGTAATGAATACCATAGAAATCCAAAATACAAAGTTAAAACTTTCCTGGTCTTTCTTCATGATGATTATCTCCTTACTCTAACTCTCGATCCTTTATATAATCTACTAAGCTTCCGTATATCCCAACCGATAAAGTACCTACCCTAGCATCTTGAACCTTTCAGAACCTATCTGAATAACGGCCATGTGCCCCCCATGTCATTCTGTTCCTGCATCTGACTTTAGTTTGAAAAGGAGGATTCAATTTCAGTAAAAAAGCAGGTTCTTTCTGAGGCCGCTGAAAAAGGTACGATTTTTACCTTTTTCAGTGGCCTTTAAGCAATGAGCGGAACCGTTGCTTTGTCTTAAGCCTGCTATGAGTGGGTTTCTCATAGCAGGCGCGCAACGTGTGGAGCCATTGCTACTTCCTCGAATCTGCTAAAAGGGACTTTTTCAGTGGCCTCGTTCTTTCTCTAATTATTGTATGTTCTGCCATACAATTAAACTACTTTTAAACAGTATAACGCTTATTAAACTAGTAATACGAATGATGTGATTTCAGTGCCTGGCCCCCACTGCACTAATACTAAAAAGCACTGGGGTCAGACAGTAACTCAGCAGCATTCTTTACTAGCACCATCCCAGCACGTTTTAAAAACTGCTCATAACATTCGCAAATAAGGAATAGGATTTGATACAACCCTAGAAAAAACAGAGGTGGAACCCAATGCGAAAACAGAAACCATCATTCATACTTATGATCCCAATCGCTTTAATTGCATTTGTTACTTTCATTTTGATCCTACTCCCCTCCGAGAATCAACAAGCGCATAAAATAGTAGACCAATTTTATAGTGCGGAACAAGAAGCAGACTTTGATTCCTCTTGGGAATTACTTCACTCAGAAATGAAAAATAAGTTTTCCAAATCCGCCTATATGCAAGACCGAGTACATACGTTTATGAGCCATTTTGGGGCAGATACGTTTACCTACTCTATGACCAAACCAAAAAAAATAAAAAGCTGGAAAATGACGAAGGATGCTAAGCCAATGGAAGCATATGAAGTCGTTGTTACGAAGGAGTATAACGGAAAATATGGACATTTCAATTTTGTCCAGTATGTGTATGTGTCTTTAGATGGCGAGCAACCAGCGATTCTATGGGATTATAAGGAGAAGTCCTAATAGTTAAGTAGCTTATTAGAACCTCCCATTAGCGAAGCCACTGCAATGTTTTAAGTCGATCCGAGTGGTTTTCTCGGATCGACGCGCAGTGAGTAAGTCCATTGCAACTCCGCATTAGGAGAGAGGATACTAAAAGTTCAAAAAGAGCGGTCTTCTCTTTTTGAACAAGCTCTTAAAGGGTCGGTGTTCAGGCACCAGGACTTTCCCTCAAGTCATCTAGTTGATGAAAAGAATCCCCTTCTTTAATCGCTTCCTTCATCTTTGCTAAGTATTTTGTTAAATTAGGGGGGATATCCTCCTTTGGCTTTAAAGAACGTGGGTGCAGATAGAGCAGATGAATGACATCTTCTTGTTTATCTAACACGTGAGCTTGAATGCCTTTACGCTTTTTTAAAGTAAATAACAGTTTATACATCGTTTTCATTTATCCTTTCATTTGTTTATGGTGAATTCTGAAATGCTCTAGGATGATCATTTTATTAGAGAAGACTGATAATAACTCCAATAACTACAATTGCTCCTATTATCATTAAAATAGTGCGAAGCATTTTGTGTGCCCCCTTTCTGCCATCTAGCTACCTTGCTTTTATCACTTATCTAGTTAATACCCCGCTTTTTCTACCTTAAACCTGTACTTAAATCGCTCGTTAGCAAACAAGTAAATAAGAATGCCTCTGGGTGGTTGTACTTTCACTGTTTGGTTTTCACATCTCCCATTTGCAAAGATAGCTAGACCCAAAATAGTAAGTTTGAAATCAGTGTGTGTTGGGAAAAGTCCATTAAGACAAGACATAAATCCTCACAATTGATAGGGAGTTGAAACCATGTCTCAGAGAAATGAAGATATTGAAATTGAAAGAAAAGAAAAAAAGTCTGATCCTAGTAAAGTGGCGGCAACTTTTATTAAGTACGCCGCCTATGTGATTATCCTTGTCATAATTTTATGGTTTTTAGTGCAATATATTTTGCCTAAATTTTAGAACCAGCTATCTGAAAAAAACACCACTAAAATCCAATTCATTACGATTGGGTTTTAGTGGTGTTTCTATGACACATATAATCACGAAAAATTTTTTCGGCTTTTTTCATAAGGAGACGGACTACTCTTTTCGTCCGAACTTGCGGTAGGTAAGATATCCTGCAAGGGTCATTCCTATGATACTGTATACGAGCCACTGAGCATTTTGAAACTTCTCTGCCATTTCTTCTAAGTTACCGAGAGACCCAAGAAAAAACATCAAAAAAGATAAAGGGAAAAACCCTAGAAATGTAAAGAACGCAAAAGAAACCGGCCGAATCTTACTGAATCCAGCTATGTAAGCAATATACCCCATTCCTATTACTCTACCTACAGCAATCATCCACTCTCCGTACTTTTCAATCCAACGTTCTGCTTTTCTCACTTTATGTTCAGATACTTTTCTTCTTATAAACGGCTCGTATTTTATACTTAACCAGTAAGGAATAAAGCTAAAAGCAACATAAACAATCGAACTCCCAAAGGCAAGCATGGCCATTTCTGGTAAACTCGGATCTAATATGTAACCATAAATGAGGACAAATAATGCCGCGGGAAATGGAAGCGATATGGCTTCAATCACAATCCCGATCAATAAACCGGCCCATTTCAAGTCTCTTAAAACATCCAATATAATATCTATCAATAGTCCTGTCACCTACTTCATCATCATTCTTATACTGTAACTACCCTGTTTTCTTAACTTAAAACAGAAAGCAACACGAGGGTAACTAGATTGTGAAAATATGATCTTTTATGATTGATACATACTTTCTAAAACTTTTGATGAATACACCTACTAGTTTAGCCAGTTACCTGCCCTAGAAAGACGCCTTTATCTAGTTCAATTTCTTTAATAAAGGTGTCTTTCCATCAACTCAGAACTATGTTTTTCTAAAGTTAAAAAAAGCCTTCAAACTTTCTCCACAGAGCTTTATCTCAATCTTGATGTAGCTAAATTCCTCATTTTACCGCGTTACAGCTTTAGCGGAGTTTAGATCAAGCGCTGCAATTGGAAATCAAACCATTACTATCGAACTGAAATTGCATCTAACACAAATCAGAAAAATCAGAAAAAATAGGTAAATATACTCTTTAGAATTCAACACCAATACTGGAGAATATAACTAAACATAAATCGTACGATAAGGGCAAAATCATTGAAAAGTGATGACGCAAAACTTTAGGGGCTACTTCCACACCACAGTGGACATGCCAGCCAGTTACCGAAAATACCTATCGTCGAAATAGATAATAGGGGGATTGTGTTATGAATTTAATATGGCATAACTTATGTGTGAACGTAATGATGTATTTATACAATCGTTGTGATTGTCACGTGAAAAAAGGAAGGTTATTTACTAGAGCATATTTCCATCAAGAGAAATTAACTAAAATGAAATTTCACAGCTAAATGGGGCTCTTTTTTGATCAATCTGCTTAAAAAAGATCGAAGCGACAAGCCTTCTTTAAAAGACTTATCGCTTCGATCTTTGGGGTATTTACTGTTCAAACTTAACATATGGCTTTAAGAGTGCAGAAATTTCCTCTACTAGTTGTTGAGACGTAATATTGGCAGATTCCGTACCTTTTTTATAGGCATCCTCTAGTATTTTCATTAGATGTTGTTGTGTTAATATTTCGACATCTTTATGTGTACTCATTTCTTTTCTCCTCTACCTGTGTATGACTCTAATTAATGACTAACTCACTAAGTTAATTAAACCTTTTATTTACATATAATACCACTTAATTTCCATAAGTGGTATTACAATTAATCAATTTTCTGTACTCTACTTTGATAATTAACGAGATTAATTTTGTAGTGATAGAATTGAATTCATTCCAAGTTTAACGCTCTTATATGTCACGATTCTTAACACTACACTCTCAAGGCACAGGCTTTGTCGCTTAGAGAGATCAAACACCCATGCCACTTTACAAGAAACGTCCCTTGTTTACTATCTGTTTCTAGGGTAGGCACTGTTTCATAGTAATTTTAACGATTCTTCTATGAAAGCTGGAAGATCATCGGGTTGACGACTAGTAACCAACTGGTTTTGGCAGACAACAACTTCTTGGTCTTTTACCGTTGCACCCGCATAGGCAAGATCTGTTTGTATCGATTTGAAACCAGTCACGTCACGCCCTTCTAATGCTTTAGCCGTAATTAAAAGTTGCGGTCCATGACATATAGCAAAAACAGGTTTTTTCTCATCCATAAAATGCTTTGCAAATGCCACAAATCGATCGTCCGCACGCAATTGATCGGGGGAGAACCCACCCGGAATGAACAATGCATCAAACTGTTCAGGTTTTAAGTCAGCTATACTTTCATCAATCGTGACCGAAGCCTTTCCTTGTTTCCCTGTAACCTTTTTACCTTTTTCCTTTTCAATTGTCATGATTTCGTGTCCTGCTTCTTTGAAGGACTTAGCTGGCTCCGTATATTCAACATCCTCAAAATAATCCGTTATAACAGTAGCGATTTTAGCCATCTTATCGTCACTCCTTTTTTCTACAATGATCTTTATATTGTAGGTGTACCACAGATAAGATATGGTTAAACCTTACACTGCGAGTGGGGCAGGCATCCGATTTGAAAAATGAGCATGAAGAAGGTCCATCACCTAGGTTGATGTGATGAGCAAAAATGTTTCATCTATACAAACTCCTATTGATTCATCGTATCAGTTCTTTACCTTTCTCAATAAGACTAATTTCCCCCTCCTTTTTCTACGTGAGTATGTGTACATCACCATTCACTCCTTCATCAAATCGTTCATTTTGTAATAGGAGCATCGCCCTGATTTAAACGGGTAGTGACAGACACCGCATCCCGTATCTCTTTAGAAAATACTACTTCTCCACCCATATACGTTTTCAAAACAGTTGTTTCTCCAATTTTTTCTGGGGCAATTTCTAAAATATCTTGATCTAATACAACAAAATCAGCTTCATAGCCTTTTTTCAGTTAACCGACATTTGGAATCCGGGTCATTTCTTGAGCTGCTTTTGTATATAGCTTAATCGCTGTTTCAACATCAATTCGCTCATCTTGTCCATAATCTGTACCCTGATAAGCAATACGTGTGACGGCAGATTGAATACCGATAAATGGATTGACAGAATCTGCCCATGCCGTCGCTGGTGCGTCAGATGATAACGCTGTCAGTATATCGTTCTCTAAAAACGTTTTGATCGGATAAGATCTTTTTGTCCGCTCTTCCCCGAAGTTCTTCAAGTAACTTTCAATTTCCGCAAATAGAAATACCGTCTGTGGGACAAACCCAATCTTGCCTTTAGCCGCACGTTCAATTGCCTGTTCGGTCGGGATCGTAGCGTGTTCGACTCGAACAGATGGACCATCTTCAAGCCATCGATCCACCTCATAGAACTCATCAACGACAAAATCGATCGCTCGCTCTCCCATTGCATGCACGATTAACTGAATTTTATTGCTTTTAGCCGCCTCAGCCGCCGCTATCATTTCTTCCTTTGTCGTTGTTGGGATTCCATATTGATCACTTGTTCCTTCAAATGGTTCATGAACCCAAGCTGTTTGGCCAGACACACTCCCGTCTGTTAACATTTTGACTCCACCTACATGAACTTGCTGCGTACGATCCAAACGGTCTTTGGGAATCCGTAACAGATCGTTTCGTTTCATATGATCATAACGATAATAAATCACCGTGCGTGGTTTAAAGCCATTTCCACTCGCTTTTTGGTAAATTTCAAAATAATCTTCTGGTTCAATAAAAGCATATAAGTCCGTTACATTTAAAATTCCGTGTGCTAGTAACTAAACCTTTATATACTTTACAATGGCTTTAAGTATTTATATTCAAATAGAGAAAAAACCATATTCAGACAAAAGTAAAAAAATCTTTACCTTTGAGTAAAAATTTCCCCCTCATATTGAAAAAAGAGCTACCGCATTTAAATGCGATAACTCTCATCTTTATTGTCCATTACCCATGAACAAACTGCATTTGTGGTGCCTAGCACCTTCAAAGCAACTGTTCAAACTCCTCCCTACCAAGCGGCTTACTAAATAAATACCCCTGCATGTGATAGCACTCATTTTTTAATAGAAACTCTTTTTGATATTCTTCCTCTACCCCTTCAGCTATTACCTGTAACCCGAGGCTACGTGCAAGATTTATGATCGCTTCAGTAATTTCGGAATTGCCATAATCCTCTTTAATATCTTTAATGAATGATTTATCTATTTTCAAACAATCAATTGGTAATGATTTCAAGTAACTTAATGAAGAATATCCTGTTCCAAAATCGTCGATAGAAATTAGAATTCCGTATTCTTGTAAATCTTTTAGAGCTTTTATTGTTTCTTGTGAATTAAAAAGCAATGTGCTCTCTGTAATCTCTACTTCAAAATACTTTGGTGCTAATTGATAGTCGGAAAGGATTTCTTTCACCTGTTTGACTAAAGAAGCAGGGTCTTGAAATTGTTTGCCTGAAAAGTTAACAGCAAGACTTAATGGTTCTGCTCGATCTTCATTCCATTTATTTATTTGGGAACAAGCTTTCTTCATTGCGATTTCCCACAAAGGATGGATGAGCCTTGTTTCCTCTGCAATGGGAATAAATACCTCTGGTGATACAAATCCAAGTTCCTCATCTGTCCATCTTAGTAACGCTTCTACTCCCGTAAGGATATCAGCCCGAGCATCTATTTTAGGCTGGTAATAGACTTCAATTTCTTCATTTTTAATTGCTTTACGCAAACGTGCTTCGATACGAAGCTTCTTATTCTTCTCTTTGTTTATTTCCTCATCATATAAAATAACTTTATTGCCGCCTTGTTTCTTCGCGGCATACATAGCTCCATCAGCGTAGATCATAAGAGTAACCATGTTTTCAGTATGTTTCGGATACAAGCTTATGCCACAACTTGCACTTACAATCACTTCAGTTCCATCTAGTAAATAAGGTTCGTTAATGGCCGTTACAATTGTATCAGCTATACCCTTCATTTCTTCTTCTTCGAGTTCGCTAAATAAAATAACAAATTCATCGCCACCCTGTCTAGTAAGAACACTATTTCCAATCGTTAGACAGTTCTTGATTCGCTCAGAAATTTGTTGTATTAATTGATCCCCTTTGGCATGCCCTAAAGTGTCATTAATATCTTTAAATCGATCGATATCAACAAATAAGACCGCAACCGTCTCTCCTGTTTTCTTGCTCCTTGCAATTCTCTGATTTAAGTCTTCTTGAAAATATCTTCTGTTAAATAACCCTGTGAGCGGATCATGATTAGCTTGAAATTGAATAACTTCCTGGCTCTCTTTTAAATCAGTGACATAGTTTTGTAAAGACTTTGATAAAGCATTTACATTATGTGCAAGATGACCTAGTTCATCTTGTCGTTTTAAAACGATATTGTTTCCAAATTTCCCTTGAGCAATCTCGTTTACCTTTTCGACAATAGAATCGATCGGCCTTGTAATCGATCGAGAGAAGATAAAACTTGTGAGTAACACAATCAATATAAACGGGATTGATAAAAGGATGTGCTTCATTAGTTCATTCTCAAGTTCTTTCTGAATTAAGCTATAATCGTAGGTTACACCAATCACATAGGGATCCTGCGTGCCTGTATTAATCGGGACAAATGTCCTTGTAACCATTTTCCCATTTATTTCTTCCGTGTAGTTCTGTGATTCTCCTGTTTTTACAACTGTTTCAACCAATTTTGCATCTAATGGTTGGTTTCGATATTCATAGGTTCCATACCATATTGGTTGATCAGCTATTCGAATAAAACTTTTTCCGTTTCTATGGACCATTTCAGTCTCTTGACCAAAGTTTTTCGGATTAAATACGGTCAACTCAAGGACACCCTCAAGTTTATTTGTAAAACGTTCCATAATATTAGCTGGACCAAAAAGCTCCTCATACTCTAGTACTTGGTTGTCACGAAAATATGGATTGATAATATAATTCGTAGTTCCATCATAATAATAACCCCATTTATCGGTATGGTCAGGATTACTAGCAGCAACCTCAATTGGACCTGACCAATAGTTTGGCAAAGTTAAGCCTTCTTTAACTGTAACAGGAGTTAAACTGAACAGCTGTTTGAATGCAACGTACCAATATTCCCACTCCTTTGTTGACATATTAATCTCATGTGGATCAGAGGATTTCACACCGATGATGTCGTCCTCCGTTTGAGCCAATAAGGTAATATGAGAAATCATAAGCTCGTCAGCCAGCTCTGTTAATTGTTCATTTGTCACATCTTCATGTTGTGCAGGCAGGGCGTTTTTAATCGCGATTGAAGCCGTTCTTAACTCTCGCGCTATAATATCTTCTACATAGAGAGACCCACTTTTTGAATTTTCCACCTGATAGGATACTTCCTGGGTAATTAATTCTATTTCTCTTTCATTGAATGCTATTAGTTTCTCTTTAGACCGTATGTAGTGTAATGTACTATTAGCGATTAAAATACATAAGACCAATGAGGTGAAAATCAACGGTAGTTTCTTTTTTATTGACACAGTGATACCTCCTCATACATAAACAAGCTATATTTGTAAAAGCCGTCTCTTTCACCTGAATGTCTTATAATCAAAGTATAGAGATAGGTTTTAAGTTTTAGAATATTATAGCATAACTTCTATTTTTAACTTATTAACGTTGTAATTGTTGAATACTAAAACACAAAAAATCCTCTACAATGGGCAGTATAGGTGATTCTTTACAGTCCATTGTAGAGGATTACCTTTTGGTTAAAATACACAAAATCCCCGATGATTAAATGGCACCCATCAACTCAAAGAGCTTAAACTTTAATTTCAACTTTTTTTATTGATTTATCTTTTGTCAGAAAGGATTGAAAGATAGACATGAACCGTTTATGTTGGTGAACATGTGCTGCATGTCCAGCATTTTTTATCTCTTTATATATCACATTTAGGTTCATTTGTTTCAAATTGGTAAGTGTCCCTTTAAACAATTCATCATATTCTCCCATAACCCATAAAATAGGTGTTTCCATTTGCGATAACGCTGCTTTTGAGTCAAATTCAAGATTCAATCGCATGACCCTTTCCACAACATTTGGTTGTACTTGAAGAGCATAATGAAAAAAATTGCTTCTGAGTCTTCAGCTATGAATTCTTTATTAGGATTTAGCAATCTCGCACATTTTTTTAACCACAATTTATATTTATATTTATGTTTTTCTTCTAACAGTTTAGTAATGTTCTTATGAAATTGCGAAGGTACTTAAATATCCCCCTACAAACGTCATACTTGTTACCATATTAGGATATTTATTAGCAAAGGCCATTGCTACGATACTCCCAAAACTAAGTGTACATAGATGAGCTTGTTCTATTCCCGCTTTCACATATTTACTATAAAGCTGCTCGACCAATAGATCTAAAGATAGAACACCTTCAACTGCTAAATCATTAGGATCGTAAAAGTCGTACGCTATACAAAGATATTGATCTTTCAACTTTTCTATTTCCTTTTTAAACGCATTCTTATTTCCTACCATTCCATGCAAAAAAATGATCGTTTCTATTTCCATTAGGATACCTCGAATTCGTTTTATCAAAAGCAACTTTTAATCTACTAGATCATTTCCTAATCTAAATAGAGTTTAGTCCTTACCTACCTTTTAATGTGCATATCAGTCAGTCTACTATTTAATTATTGCCTGTTTCAGACCGTCTTTCTGCTTTTACCATCATCATTATATTTCTTTTGATAAAATCAAGTAAAATGAAATATCTAGGAATCTCTTACTCAGACGTTCGTTCCGTCAGCAATCATTTGATTGAATTCTCTCCCTTTTATTTCGGAAACAAAGGATCACACGGTTGTTTAAGTACTATAGGTAAAACTGTGATACCAGATTTCCTCATCTTCTAGTGACGACTGGCACGCAGCACCTGATACACCACCACTGCACTCCCATCAATTGGAAGCTACCGACGAAACTCCGGGTAGCACCAGTGGTTTGAGCCATCTAGTAGACTCTATTCTTTGATCTATTATTACACACTACTATTGTACCAACAAAATCTAATTTTAAAAATACTCGGAATGTTCAATTAATTTATTTTGCGTATAGAAAAAGTCCTTTACAATCGATATAAAAACCATTCTCATGAGAAAAATCATACTAAAATCCTCCTTTGGACAATGGTTTTCACCAATAAACCTTCAATTATTTGAAGAAAACGTTAAACCGATATAGAGATGATCTTTGTTAAACGAGACGGCATACCTGAAATGATTTTCTATCATACTCTCTTTACTATGGAATAGGGTCGTTTACATTTGGAGGTAGATGTGATTGGTCATCAAACAATAGGAGTGGAAGCGGAAGTCAGATAAGCGTGCACGGAACCGCTACCCGTAATAAAGAATGATCATAATTGCACAAAAATCGATCATAATTGCACAAATTTTAAATTTATTGCACGAAAAACAACTATAATTGCACGAGTTTCAGATTATTTGCACGTAAACCCTCTGTATATGCACAAACGACTCATTTTAGCGATCCCTGCCCCCCCGCCGATTTAAAGCATAACCGAACTTGGGGCAAACACAAAAAGTACAGGGCGTCATCTACGACACCCTGTACGTTCAAATAGTCAGTTTATTTTACTAATTCCAATTGTACCGGAATGTTTTCCTCAACCTGTTCTCCTTTTAGAACATTTAGTGCAGCTTCTACTGCAGAGGAGCCGATAAGTGTAGGTTGTTGTGCTACCGTAGCTGCCATGCGGCCAGCTTCCACAGCGGCAACAGCATCATCAGTAGCATCAAAACCAATCACTACGATGTCATTCCCTTTCCCAGCTGCTTCAATCGCTTCTAAAGCACCTAGTGCCATTTCATCATTATGTGCAAAGACTCCAACAATGTCTGGGTTACTTTGAAGAATGTTCTCCATTACGTTTAACCCTTCAGAACGATCAAAGTTTGCTGTTTGAGACGAAACTACGTCAAGCGTTCCTTCCGCGATATTGTGGAAACCTTCTCCACGCTCACGTGCAGCTGAACTACCCGGAATTCCTTCTAACTCAGCAACTTTAGCCCCATCTCCGACTAATTCTACTAAAAGTTCTGCTGCCATTTCTCCACCAGCTACATTATCAGAAGCTATATGAGACACAATGTCTCCTGCATCAGCATCACGGTCTACTGTAATTACAGGAATTCCAGCACCGTTTGCAACTTCAACAGCTGCAGCTACAGAAGCTGAATCTGTCGGATTAATTAAAATCACATCAACGCCACGTTGGACTAAGTCTTCGACGTCACTTACTTGTTTAGCATCATCATCTTGTGCATCTAAAACAACTAAATTTACTCCTAGTTCTTCCGCTTTAGCTTCGGCACCTTCTTGCAGAGTTACGAAAAATGGATTATTTAATGTCGAGATCGAAAAACCAACAGTATATTCACCGTCTCCATTCTCTTCTGAACCAGTCTCCGTGCCTGAACTATCTGTTGGTGACTCCATTGAACAAGCTGTTACAAAAGCTAACATTAGTAATGATACGAGCATTAACCACTTTTTCATGTTACACAACTCCCCTTTGATATTTAATGTTTTTTTCTAGAACTTCCTTCCAAGATGATACGCTTAATCCTCAACTCCTTTTAGAGCTTGTTCAAAAGGCAAGACCACCCTTTTTGAACCTTTAGTATCTCTCTCCTAATGCGGAGTTGCAATGGCTTCACTCACTGCGCGTCTATCCGAGAAAACCACTCGGATCGACTTAAAACATGGCAGTGGCTTCGCTCATTGCTTCGAGATTGTTCAAAAAGGGAAGACCACCCTTTTTGAACAATCTCTTTTAAGCACTTTTTTTACGGTCTAATAAAACCGCAAGTAAGATAACTCCGCCTTTAACGACTTGTTGGAAAAAGGAGCTTACTCCCAACAAATTGAGTCCATTGTTTAAGACTCCTATAATCAAGGCCCCAATAAGGGTACCTACGATCCAACCTCTCCCACCTGTTAAGCTTGTCCCACCTAGTACTACAGCCGCGATCGCATCTAATTCATACATTGAACCCGCTGTTGGCTGAGCGGAGTTTAACCTCGACATAAGGATGATCCCAGCAAGAGCGGATAGAAATCCAGTTAACGAGTAGACATAAATTTTAATTCGATCTGCTTTAATTCCTGATAAGATCGCTGCTTCTTCGTTGCCCCCGACTGCGTAAACGCGACGGCCAAACGTCGTCTTTTTCAAAATTAAGTATAAGACTAAGAACGAAATCATCATTGTGACAGCTGGTACAGGAATTCCGAAGAAATACCCTTTACCTAACATTTGAAAAAACGAAGAATCCCCTAAACCAGTAATAGGTCTTCCATCTGTAAACATCAACGTTAAACCTCGGAAGATCGTCATCGTTGCGAGTGTTGCTATAAAAGGGGCCACTTTCCCTTTGGAAATAATCAATCCATTAAATGCCCCTAAGATAGCTCCAACAATCAAGCCCGCTAGAACGGCAAGAACGGGGTCTACCCCTGCTGCTAACAACGTTGCCGTTACAGCTCCAGACAAAGCGAGAATTGATCCGACAGATAAATCAATTCCACCCGTTAAAATGACAAAGGTCATTCCAAATGCAATCAAGGCATTAATCGATACTTGTCTTAAAATATTGAAGATATTTGGTAATGATAGAAAGCTTGGATTTAAGATGGTAATAATAATCATGATTACAACTAGACCAATGAGCGGACCTAATTTAGCAAAATTAGCTGATAATTTTCCTTTACCCAACATGTTTATCGCCTCCAGTGGCGTAATGCATAATATGTTCTTCACTTAATTCATTTCGATCTAAAATCGTTTGCATTTCTCCTTCAAACATCACCATGACTCTTGAACTCATTCCGATGATTTCTGGAAGTTCTGAAGAGACCATGATAATGGCTACTCCTTGTTCTGCAAGCTCTTTCATAATCGTATAGATTTCCTTCTTGGCACCAACATCTACACCTCGAGTTGGTTCATCTAAAATTAAGACACTTGGATTTGTGCCGAGCCACTTGGCTATAACGATCTTTTGCTGATTTCCACCACTCAACGACTTTGCCTTTTGCTCTGGACCCGAACAAGCAACACCTAGTCGCTTTATGAGATTTTCAACAAAGCTTGATTCCTGCGAATGGCTAATCCAGCCATTGCTTGAAATAGACTTTAAGTTTACTAGACTAATATTTTCACGAATTGAGAAGTCCGTCACGAGTCCTTTCGATTTTCTGTCTTCTGTAATTAGGCCCAAGCCATTTTTTATCGCCACAATTGGAGACGTAATCTGAACTTCTTTTCCATTGATGAAAATCTGTCCTTTTTCTGCCTTCCTATAGCCAAATAAAGTTTCCACTACTTCAGAGCGTCCTGCTCCCATTAAGCCCGATATCCCTAATATTTCTCCAGATTTCACCGAAAAAGAGATGTTTTCAAATTCACCTGATCTTGCTAGGTTTTTCACTTCCAGTTTCACATCACCAGGCTGGTTTGTTACTTCTGGGAATCGACCACCTAACTGCCTTCCTACCATCATACTTACGATTTCATCAAAGCTTGTTTCTCGGATATTTTTCACTCCTACATATTGACCGTCTCGCAATACGGTAATCCGGTCACATAAAGAGAAGATCTCTTCCATTCGGTGGGAAATATAGATAAAGGAAACGCCTTGTTTCTGCAAATCACGAATCGTCTTAAACAATGTATCTATTTCTCGATCTGTTAAAGCAGCTGTAGGTTCATCCATGATAATAACGTCTGCATTGGTCATAAGCGCTTTAGCAATTTCGATGATCTGCTGTTTCCCAACTGATAAATTTCCAGCACGCTCCGTTGCCTTAACCTTTAAACCAAGATCCCTCAGCCTCTCCTCGGTCATGCGATTCATCTCTCTTGTTTTCAACCACGGAGTCTTTCCCACTGTTTGTTCATTACCTAAAAATAAATTTTCTGCAACGGTAAGCTCTGGTAGGATGTTTAGCTCCTGATGAATTACGGCAATTCCATCTTTTTCTGCATCCTTTGGACCTTTATATACGACGCTTCTTCCTTTTACTTCCACTGTCCCGCTATCGCGAGAGTAAATTCCCGTAAGGATTTTCATCATCGTTGATTTACCGGCACCGTTTTCTCCCATCAATGCATGGATTTCGCCTTTTTTTAAGGAGAACGCTACCTCTTTTAATACCTGGTTTCCGCTGAATGATTTCGAAATTCCACCCATATGAATAATCATAAAAACACCCCCTTTTAGAAAATCACACCCGCCTGAAGAATGATATTAGCGTAAGGTGTAATCTCCCCAGTGCGTATAATCACCTTGGCCTCTTGTGTTTCCTTTTTAAAATTCTCATGGCTTATGAACTTAATAGGAAATTGGTTTTTATACAGCTCGTTGTAAACCCTTTCATTACTTCTCTTAATTTCTTCTGCACAAATAGCTGCTTCTACTTCCATATCATTCAACACTTCTTCAAGCACATCCAAAAAGCTTGGTACCCCTTTTTTCAATGATAAATCGATACACCTAACTTGATCAGGAATTGGAAGGCCGCAATCGCCAATAACGATCGTATCTGTATGTCCTAACTTTGCAAGAATTTCTGCAATATCTCTGTTTAATATTCCATGTTTTTTCATCAACGCTACCTCGACTTTACTATGAATTGCTCTAATTCCTCGCGTGTAGGCATGCCACCTTGAGCTCCAAAACGTTGAACAGAGAGTGCGGCTGCCGCATTAGCAAACTCAACCGCTTTTGAGAGTGGCATTTTTTCGCTAATAGCTACTGCTAAAGCACCATTGAATGTATCGCCAGCTCCAGTTGTATCTGTCGGTTCTACCTTAAAGGAAGGGATCATCTGTGGCCCTCCGTTCTCCGTAAATTTGGCACCGTTTTCTCCCATCGTCACAATGAGTCTCTCTGCCATTTCTTCATCCTTATCTAGACGTAACTCTTTTTCCTCCGTCTCGTTAGGAGTAATATAGAGAGCCTTCCTCCAATACTTTTTATCTAATTGTCTAGCTGGAGCTGGATTTAAAATAACGGGAATTCCTTCCTGCTCGCAAAGGTCTAAACAATAACAAACCGTTTCTAGCGGGATTTCAAATTGTAGTAATACAAGATCACTAGATAATAGTTGCTCTTTATGTTCTTCCACATATTTAGGAGTGAGATGTTCATTTGCTCCTGGGATCACAATGATTCGGTTATCATTTTCCGATACAAGGATCGTTGCAACACCGGTACTACAATGTGTAACCGGTTCCACATTCGTTACAGAAATGGCTTCCTTTTTTAAAACTTGTCGAAGCTGTTCTCCAAAGGAATCGTCACCCACTCTCCCAATAAACTGGACATTGCCACCTAATCTTGCAGCAGCTACTGCTTGATTGGCTCCTTTTCCGCCAGGGATCGTCTCAAAACGGTCTCCTATAATCGTTTCTCCTTGTACAGGAACTTTTTTCGTTAAAGTAACCATATCCATATTGATGCTTCCAACGACGGTTATAATCGGTTGTCGTTTCATTCTGTCTCCTCCTTCCTTTTTGTTGTCTCTCGAATGATTAAGTTTGTTGATAGTTCAAAATAAGATCCTTCTATTGGCTTTTTTTCAATAAGCTTGATTAATAATCTTGCCGCAGTTGCACCCATTTCATAGATAGGTTGTGCAATCGTTGTTAAGGATGGAACTAGCATTTCTCCAAAAGGAATACCATCAAAACCGATAATTTGGATATCTTCTGGCACACGCTTTCCCATTCTATTCACAGCCTTCATTGCACCTGCTGCCGTTACATCACTGCTAGCAAATATACCATCAATGCTTGGATGCTGTTCGAGTAACTCTCTAGTGACCTGCTCTGACTTTTCAAAATGAAAATCTGCTTCTGCGACAACACTGGCTACTCCTGACTGATCCATCACATTTCTGAAACCATGTAAACGATCATCAGCAGTCGGTAACCCTTTTGGTCCACGTAAATGAGCAATGAATTTGCAGCCGCTTTCAATTAAATATGTTGCAGCCATTTCGGCCCCTGTCTTATTAGATGAAACGACAGTCGGAATATTTCCACCTATGACTCGGTCAAGGGCCACCATCGGAACACCGACTTCATCCACTTCCGAAAAAGAGAGTTGATTCGTTGTTATAATGATGCCATCCACATATTTTTGCTTCAATGCTTCTAAGTAATTACGTTCCTTCTTTATATCCTCATCTGCATTACATAGGACAACCGTATAGCCATAAGTGAGTGCTATATCTTCAACAGCACGAGCTAATTCAGGGAAAAACGGGTTCGTGATATCCGGTAAAATCAAACCGATCATCCGAGATGATTTATTATAGAGTGTTCTAGCCACGGCGTTTGGTCTAAAATCTAACTCCTTAATGGCAGCTCCTACTGCTTCTTCCGCTTGCTTACTTACATACCCTTTTTTATTTAACACTCTTGAAACTGTCGCCACTGATACTTGCGCAAGTTTTGCTACATCACGGATTGTTGTCATAAGATCTCCTCATCTTGCGTTGAATCTGTAACCGGTTACATAGATAATAATATACTTGAAGCTATCTGTCAATATACAGAAAAAAATTTTAGCTGTCACCTCAAAAGAAATAGGAATTTCAACTTTTTTGAAGGTTGTCATTGTTAATACTCAATGATTCTTTTTTCTGGTTTAATTGCCATACTAACCGTTTAAAAGAACTATCACTATTCGACAAAATCTTACAATCTTCGGGGAGTGACAGTGAATTGCGCCCAAACAAAAAAGGGACGAGGAATTTTGTCCTAGTCCCTGTCCCACTAACCTTCTAATATTTCAACTACTTCTTTTAGGGTATCATTCGTACCGACATTTCCTGGGAAGACGACATAGGCTAAGGAAGGAAATTTACTTTCCTCGCCTATTTTCCAAACAGGGATGCCGGGTTTAATTTGTCCTGCCACTTCCGCGCGTTTAACGGAGAGGCCAACGGTTCCAATGCTCGATGAAGTAATCCCGCCTTTAGCTACAATGTAGTTCGGACGAACGTTTAAATCTTGAATAATGCTTGTGACAGCGTCTGAAATTTTCACAGCAAGCTGTAATTCTTCCTCTTCTTTGTTTTCACCTAAGTCGAGGCGCTCTCTCCGTGTATAGAAAACAACCGATTGTCCCGTTTTAATAAGATCTTCACACGTCTTTCGAACGCGTAACGTCTCTTGTTCAAATTTCTCCGGCTCCAATACGAGATGAACGTTAAATTCAACTGGAGTCACTAAGTTGCTATCAAGCAGACTGTATAATTGATCAGTCGTCTTTTGGACATGGGAACCGACAGCGATTAGTCCGCCATTTGCTGAATCCTCTATTATGAGTTCTTCTCTTGTAAGCAAAGGTTTGTCAGCTACGCCTCCGATAACTTTTGTTAAAGCAGCGGCACTACGACATAAGAAGACTTTTCCCTCTTTTAATGATTGGAGTAATGCGGTGACAAATACTTCGGCATCCACGTAGTCTACGGCGTTCACAACGATTTTCTGGAAATTTACAGCGTTCATTAACTGTTGTTTCACAGCAGCTACATTTCCTGAACGGAGGTCGTCAAGACTGATGTAGATCATGCTTTCTTTCGTAAATTCACCTTTTGTCTTTTCTTCAATCCATTCTCCTAAATGAGAGGATCGAAAACCGAATGTCCGGTCTTTGGCAAACTCAGTTTCCCCAGCTGGAACGAGGTCTTCTCCGTACTGGACATAATGAGTGTTATTAATTGTTAAACGACCGCCCTCCTTAAAGAAAGGCATAATAATTTCTCCGTCAAATAAGGTGTTTGACTGTTGCTCAATCGTTGTTTTTAACGTTTCTGTTTCTAAAGGATAGTGCCCGCGTAACGTTGAGTCGCCGCGACTAATGAGAACGTAAGGAACGCCTTCTTGTTCGGAAACTTCTTGCACGCGTTTAGCGATCTCCTCGTGAGCGATCCTCGTCTCTTTCGATGTGAAGCCGCGAGAGTTTGTGAGTAAGAAGAACATTCGGTTTTCTTCTTGAAAGCCTTTTTCGATGCTTTCTTTTGACCAGTCTGTATAAACAGAGATTCCGTGTACCGTTTGCACGCCGGTAGGGTCATCGTCAAGGACGACAACTTTGTGCTGGAAACCTTTTAGCTCCTTATCTAGGCGTGCTTTTACATCTGTACGATTTGGTTCCCCTACATTCGCTAACAATTCTGATACCTTTACTGTGTTCATGTTATTTCACCTCTTTGGATACTTCAACGTTAGCAAGTTTTTCATAATGTTGAATAATGCTAGCGTGGTCGAGTGCTTCTTTTCCATCTGCTTTTAAACTATGGAAAATTTCCAGCAAGTGGCTAGAAAGAGGGAGAGGGACGGCTAGTTCATGGGCCGTGTTCATCACATTTGTTAAATCTTTCATATTAATATCGACACGACCACCAGCTTTGAAGTTGCGCTCGAGAATCATCGGGATTTTCGCATCCATAACCGTACTTCCAGCAAGTCCACCGCGTATTGCTTCATACATTTTTTCAAGATCGATGCCTGCTTTTGCCGCAAGAACAAGTGCTTCGGAAACAGCAGCAATATTTAAGTTTACGATAATTTGATTCGCAAGCTTCGCTGTCGTTCCACAGCCTGACTCTCCTACACGAACAATGTCTGTACCCATGGCATGAAGAACATTTTTCACCGTTTCAAACGCTTCTTCGTCCCCTCCGACCATAATAGAAAGTGTTCCATCAATCGCTTTCGGCTCGCCGCCACTAACGGGAGCATCGAGGAAATGGACTCCTTCTTTTGCGGCAAGGTCTGCCATTTCTTTTGAATCAACAGGCGATACAGAGCTCATGTCAATGATCGTCATTCCTGAACGTGCGCCTGCCATGACTCCGTTTTCTCCGAAGACCGCTTGGCGAACATGTTCTCCTTTTGGCAACATCGTAATAATGACATCACTCGCTGATGCTACTTCTTGACCAGAAGAAGCTGGGTGAGCTCCTTCTTTTGCAAGAGTATCGACCGCTGTTTGGTTAATATCAAAAACGGTTACGGTGTTTCCATGTTTCATAAGGTTACGTACCATAGGAAGTCCCATAATCCCTAATCCGATAAATCCAACTTTATTTGTCATATCATTCATCTCCATTCATGTTATAAAAAAGGTGTGCTCGTAACTCTTACAATCCTGGTAAAAATCCTTGGAAGGCACTTAAAATATAGACGAATACGAGTGCCGTTACACCTGAAAGGAATCCACCTAAACTCCATACACGTAACGTCTCTGTCATCGACAGACGTCCGAATTTACTTACGACCCAGAAACCAGAATCATTTGGCATTGATAATCCAATCCCACCGGCACAAATAGCTAGACCGAGTAAGACAGGAGATACGCCAAGTTCAACAGCCATTGGTCCTAAAATCGCTGATGTTGTGACAAGAGCAACCGTTGCTGACCCAAGTGAAGCACGAAGAATTTGTGAGAATAGGAAAGCAAGTAATAATGCTGGGATGCTTAGTCCTTGCATCAAATTGATCAGTAAATCTCCTAAGCCTGTTTCTTGTACGACTCGACCAAATGCACCACCGGCACCTGTAATTAGAATAACCATCCCACTTTGATTAAACGCATCAGCAAAGATGGTTTTTGAATCTTCTTTAATGTAAGGCTTTAATACAAACATCGCGACAATGACACTTATTAAAAGGGCGATGTTTTTATCACCGATCGTAGCAAAGAACGTGGCAACACCATGTTCCGGGTTGTCAATATACATTAAGTTTACAATGGTATTCGATAAAATTAAGACAATTGGCAGAGCAAGCAAGCCAAAAGAGAGTTTTGTAGAAATTTCTTTTCTGCTAGTGTTGTCTTCTGCAACGACATCGTCGGAAATTTCCGAAGCATGAAGGCGTCCTTCATTCGTAATTCGTTTCCCGATGAATCTTCCGTAAATCACTCCACCAACGAGAACAGCCGGGATGGAAATGAGTAGCCCATAGATAAAGAAGATTCCAATATCAGATCCTGTTTGGTCTGCTACAACTAATGGACCTGGTGTTGGGATGATTAAACTATGTGCTGTAATTAAACCAACCGCTAAGATCGTAACAAAAGTGGAAAGAGAAATCTTCGTCTTAACTGAAAGACTTTGAATCAATTTGTGTAAAATAATAAAGGCTGCATCGAAAAAAACGGGAATCGATACCGTAATCGATGTCGCTGCCAGTGCATAAGGAGACTTTTTAATTCCAAATGCTTGAAGCATGCCTGAAGCAATTTTGCTAATCGCTCCAGAAGAAGCTAGAAATTGACCAAAGATGATCCCAAGACCAATCAAGATCCCGACGCCAGCTAATGTATTTCCAAACCCACTTGCGATAATACCTGGAACTTCGTGAATCGGAATACTCGAAACGATTCCAAGACCTAGTGCTACGACTAAAAGCGAGACAAAGGCATCCCATTTAAATTTAATAATAAGTAAAAATAACACAATTAAAGCAATCGCAAAGGCGATAATTAAAGCATTACCTGTTAACATGTTGTCTTCCCCCTATGGTGAATTGAACGAAAATAATAGCGTTTTCATTCGATTTACTTCTTCTCTATTTTTTCATTTTTGTTACAGCTAATCTTGATTTATTAACAGCTTTCTTTATCGTGTCGCCTCCAACCATAACAACTCTTGTGTAGAGAGTATCTAAAAAGGCAAGTTGCACGAGACGGCTAGTCATCGCATCGGCGCGTGTTTCCGTTTCTTGTGCCTGCGTCAAAAGCAGGATATCTGCCATCTTTGCTAAAGTTGTATGTTCATTCGAAGTAATCATGATGACGGTCGCATCATTTGATTGGGCCATATGCACGACTTCAATAATATTGACGGTTTCACCAGAGTGCGAAATGGCTATGACAACATCATCCTCTGTCATCTGACCTGTGTAAATCGCTTGATAATGAGGATCTTTTACTGCCAAAACAGTGCCACCAAGTCTCATAAATTTATGAGCGCCATCTTCTGCTATTGTGCCCGAAAGCCCTTGGCCAAAGAAGAAAATTCGTTCAGCTTTTGTAATGAGTTGAACAGCCTTTTCCATTTGCTCTACATTGATTTTTTCTTTTGTCATCGACATCGCTGCTGTAAACTGATCGCCAATCTTTGTAAAAACTGTGTCAGAAAGATCATCTTCTTTGATCACGGTTTCATTTGTTGCTTGATTCGAAGGCTGGTTGGCAAGTTCTTGAGCCAATGTAACTTTTAGCTCTTGGTAACTCGTGTACCCAAGTTTTCTATACAAGCGAACAATACTGGGTTCGCTTACATTACTTAATAAAGAAAGTTCATTCATCGATAACAAAAAGGGTTTGTCGTGTTTCTTAAGTTGCTCAATGATTTTCAGTTCCGAAGCCGTTAGTGAATCTTCCTTTTGAAGAATTCGCTCATGGAAACTTGTCATTCACGCACCTCCAACATTTGATAATGTAGTAATAATACTACATAAAAAACACCCACACAAGAGAAAAAGTGACAATAAACCCTTTTTATTTTGTTTATCGACAAAAAACACGTTATATATTACGATTACCTTGTAATTAAACTACATAAAATAGGAGGTTTGTTATGTTTACTACAACAAAAGTGTTGCTTCAATTGGCAGAAGAAACGAATAGCGCCGTTGCTGCATTCAACTGTTATAATGCCGAAACCGTGCAAGCAGCCGTTCGGGCTGGAGAAAGAGCGAACAAAGGCGTTATTATTGCCTACGGAGAGCGATACAAGGAGTATATGAATCTAAAAGCATTCGCCGCATTTACGAAAGTAGTCGGAGAACAAGCTGCGATTCCAGTTGCCCTTCACCTTGATCACAGCTATGAATTAGAAACGATTGAACAAGCGATTGCTTCGGGTTTCTCTTCTGTCATGTATGACGGCTCGGCCCTTTCTTTTGAGGAAAATGTGAAAACAACGAAGCATGTCGTTTCTCTCGCCCATAGTAACGGAGTATATGTTGAAGCAGAAATTGGTTCGATGGAAAAAGGAGATTTCTCTGATGAAGAAGAGGGCGACGGGAGACTAACCGATCCGGATGAAGCTGCTTGGTTTGTCAAAGAAACCAATGTCGATTTCCTGGCCGCATCAATTGGTACCGTTCACGGCATGTACAAAGGTAAACCAAATTTACAACATGATCTATTAGCGGCGATCGCAAAAAAAATCGACATTCCTCTTGTTTTACACGGAGGATCGGGAACACCTGAAGATCAAATCGTAAAGGCAATCAATTTAGGCATTCGCAAAATCAATGTAAATACCGAAGTTTCCTTGGCTGCCGTAACAGAAATGGCCAATGCCCTAAGCGAACAACCGTATATTCATTTAAGCAATCTAATGACAACTGCACAAGAAACCATGATTGAACAAATGTACAAAATTATAGAAACGTTTAAAGGATGAGGGGGTGAGGGACAGGTCCCTCATCCCAAAAAACTGCCGAGTTACCGACAGTCTCAAAGACTTTAATGATAGTTAGTATCTTGGTTTTGGTTAGGGTTAACCATATCTTTAACCTTTTCAATCCCTTGTTCAATCATTTCATCAGCAATCATAACTATGTCAGTATCGTAGTTTTCTTCTGTTGATACGCTGAATTGAAGTTTCTCGGCATAAGGTGCTGGTCTATTCATCATAAAAGCTGAAGTTACTTCGCAATAAACATCACGAGCTTTCTCGACGTTTAACTTACCCGTGACAATATCATTCATTAGGTTAAGTGCAAGAATATTGGCTGCTTCCATATCACATCGGGAAGACACTTCACCTCTTGTTCTTTCAACAATCACACTACCATCAAACTTAGCGAGTTCGCTAAACATTTCTGGTGGCACAGTGTAGTTAATATAGTTTTCGATTACATCAGTATGAGGTTGTGGAAAATCATGTGGAATTTCATCACGATAGACAATCGTACGTTTCCACGGTCCATTGTTATACCAGATTAATCTACTTGGAGTTGCTTCGTTCGGAGAACCGTATTGTTCAATTGTCAGATTAGCTGCTTTTTTAGACATGGCATTCCAATCATTAATAAACGCTTGAACTGTGTTCATATCCACAATAGTTTTAGTTGTTTTCTCAGCTCCTCCCATAGTTTGTACCTTTAAATCACTCGCCATTGCGGTTGTAGCAGTTTTCAATTTTTCTTCTTGTTCCAAATGTATCACCCTTTTATATAGTAGGTTTTTTTTAGTTTTTGATACATTTTCACAATATATACTTATGTTTTTCTTATTAAACTAATGGGTCGTTCCTGCAACAGCAGCAGGAACATTTTCACTAACTGGCAGAAGAGTTCAATAATGACAGCGTGACATTAGAGTACTGAGCTATAATCCAAACAAAAGGTTTGCGGAAATGATCATACAGATCCTACAGTTATAGCCATGTGGATTCTCATTCCGTTAAAAGGTAGAAAAGCTGTTCCAAAATAGTCGAAACGGATTCTGGTTCCGCTAATCGAGTAAAATCAGTGGAAAACGGGGTTGAAAAAGACAAATAACGGAACGAGGATCGAAAAACATCCCTCAAACAAGGAATTTGTGGCAAATAGCGGAATAAGGAACCGCTCCTGTTAGCCAAGCGAATATTAAGCCCACATTTTATGAAAAGAGTTCTCTTTTTACTATATCAAAAGTTTAAAACTAAAATATTGTGAAATGTTACACTTCAACTAACAGGTGCAAGAATTCAAGAGCAGGAGTTGTCGTTGGCAACTCCTATTGTTTATGGCGATAACGGAGCAGAATTATTTAATAAAGCTGTTTTGTTTTGAACTTAATTGTAAATGATAGGATGGAAGGACTATGACTTTAAAAAGAAAGTGACTGTTTAAAATGAATGAAACTCTGCAAGAACAAACTGAAAAAACTTATAACCTTATCGTTCAAGCGAATAATCAAATGCTTGAAATTTGGAAGAATGATGTTCTTTTTACTTGGCAGTGGTGGCTTGGGGTAGGACTAACTATTATCCCTTGGCTTTTATGGATTAAATATAGAAAAAAGGACAGTACCATTCGATTATTAAGTGCAGGTTTTTTTGTCATTCTTATATCTTCTTGGTTAGATTGTTTAGGGGTCGTATTAGGATTATGGTATTACGTATATGAAGTTTTCCCATTTATTCCATCCTATTTCCCGTGGGATTTTTCCCTTTTGCCAGTCATTATTATGGTTTTCATTCAAATTAAGCCTACTACACATCCACTGATTAAAGGAATTACCTTTTCTGGAATATCCTCTTTTCTCGCGGAACCTTTTTTTATAGGGATTGGATTATATCGTTTATTAAACTGGGAACATATTTATTCATTTCCGATATATATCGTTATTTATTTAATGGCAGACTATATTAGCAAGAGAAAAACATGGGATAAAGTTTAATTAAAGTGTACCTAACGGGTTCGATTGCGGAACAAGAGCAGTCGAACTTTTCACGAACGTGGCAGTTTCGTTTACAAGTAACTTACATTAATTAACCCTAAATGAATATTAAAAAAAGCAGAGGAAAATCTAAAGAGAAAAGGAGTTGAAATTAATATGTCATTGAAAAATCAGTGGTTAATTAATATTGCAATGGTTTTACTTTCTTGGTTATCCTTATCTTTTTTGGGAAGGCGAAATATAAAAAGATTTCTTCCTGCATCGATACTTGTTGTTTTTTTAGAAGCATTGAATGTCCAAGTTGGAAAAAGACAAAAATGGTGGACTTTTTATAATAAGCCAAAGTCATATATTTCAGGGGAATTACCTTTTAATATTGGTCCGTTTCTTGTAGGTTCTATGTGGATATTAAAATGGACTTATGGAAATTTTAAACAGTTTTTGTTGCTTAATGCCATTATCAATGCTTTTTTCGCTTTTATTTTAGTAAGAGTAATGGAAAAGTTAAAAGTGGCTAAATTAGTTCGATTAAATAATTTTGAATTTTTCCTTTATTTCTTTTACAAAGCTCCTTTGTTATATGGTTTTCAATACATTATTAATAAGAAGAAATTATTATCGACTTAAAAAAGTTTCCGTCAAATGAGAATAAATATTGTGAACTAATTCACTTAAACTAACAGGTACTTATCTACAGTATGATTTTAAACAGTATTCAACGTATGTAATGATATCAAAATGGTACAAAAATGATAGATTTTCATCTTTACGGAAACATTATATACAGTCAACCTTATAGTATGTAACGTAGTCAAAGATACATCGGATGAAGAAATAATAAACCTTGATGGGTTGTTTGTAAGTGGGCTTCTTCCATACTATCATCAAGGATAGTATGCGGAAGCGCGGTAGATATGGTAGTCAGACTAGTTATCTAATGAATAAAGCGTATCAGCTTATTAACCAATACATCGGCCTTCTCATTTCGGTATTTCGAAGCTATATCCTTCAACCTCAATTGGCTTTCGACCTACAAACCTAACTGCCTACGCTTAAAGGTGCCGATACCCAACACCCTCTGAGACTCGCTACGAGTGAGCGGCTAGCTCTTTTCGACGGGAATCCCATATATATGACGATCTAAGCTTGGCCGTACGGACAGGCTGTTACAAACCCCAAACCAACCCTTTAATTCAACTAGAATTAAAGGGTTGGTTTTCAATTATTCGTTTTGCTCTCCCTCAATTTCTTCAGTTTGTTCTGATGGTTCTTCATCTAAATCAGGTTCCTGTTCATCTCCTATAGGCTCTTCAGTGTCAGTTATTGTCTCATCAACTTGTTGTCCTGGCGCTTGATCAACAACAGGTTCTTCTGAATCCATATCACTACAACCCATAACCATACTAAAAGATAGGAGAGGTAGATACCTTAAGAATATTTTTTTCATTTTTTACCCCTCCATTTTTAATGGCTAGTTAGACTGTTCCCTTTCTTTCTATTTTAAAACATGAAATACCAAAGGGAAGGTCCCACGTCCAATCCTTTCAAAAAGAATAGAAAGCTACCCAGAGTTACTTAAAAATTAGTACCTTAAAAAAGATAACTAATAAGGCTATCTTTTTTAGGCATTTGCCTATCGGATAAATCATTGTACCTTTATTTAGCTAGCTGATGAAAGAAGGGTTAAGCTACCTGTTTTACCAGTACACTCCAAAAATATAAGTAAAAGAAAACGTCTATAAGTAGTACCTGGCACCGATCTCTCCTATCAATCTATCGACAAAAACTTACAAACTTTGGGAGTGACAGGCACCGCTCCTATGCAGTTATCTGTTGTTTTATGAATCCCTCCTCCATTTACCTTGTTTAAGAAAGTCGATAAATGTAAAACGATTACAAAAGGGGATGGGCTTATTTTGTAGAACTCATTGGTATTAGGATGAACAGATTGCAAAACTAGAGTTTAAAAAACGGAGGGTGAATGCTATGTTTAAAATATTCAAAATGTTCAAGATAAAAAATGATGAGCAAGATATATGTGCTAGAAAGCTTACAAGGATTATGAAGTGTCTAAACGTTTCCTATTTCGATTATAATTGGGACCGCAGCAGTTGTTATATTGAATTTCGCTATCAGGATGTCTTGTACAAAATGGAACACTCAGTGGAAAAAGCAAATTCCAAAGGTGCTCAAGTGTTAAGAAGCGGATTGGATAGTTTAATGGAGTTAGTTGAATCACTAGAAGATCTGTGTCAAATCATTGAAAGAGGAACTTATAACCTTGACACTTGGCTATCTGGCATGAAAAAGTCCCCCTTGACGGAAGAGACCCCTACTTTAGAAGATGCTCAAGTAAAAAACAAGTCATTAGTGAGACAAAAATATAAAAATGAAGAGTTTATTATAGCTGCACCACAATCCTCTCTAGTCGATTTTGACCGACATAAGGTTAGTCAATAACCAGTGAGTAAGTAGAGGGTTGTTTGAAGGAGAACTCAATCGAACGCCTGATTGAGAGGCGTTCTTTTTTGATGGCGTAAAGCCCGGTGCCTGCCCCCACTTTAAGATTTAGATAAAATAACTCTTCATGGCATTATCTCAAGTATCGGCTAACTATCATTTCCTACCAGAATTGTTTAGACAAGAAAATGAAGGTGGAGTTTCAGCGGAAAATTCGGTATCACGAGAGTAAGTTGCAAAAGTTAAGAGAGTATGAAAATATACATACATGGAAAATAGCCATCTGCCTTTTATAACGCAGTATGGCTATTTCTTTTGATTCATGCTATTATTTTCATTTTTATACAAGTCTCGAGTGGTGACAGGCACCGCATCCCAAGCCATGCGGATTCTCATTCCGTTAAAAGGTAGAAAAGCTGTTCCAAAATAGTCGAAACGGATTCTGGTTCCGCTAATCGTGTAAAATCAATGGAAAATGGGGGTGAAAAGGACAAATAACGGAACGAGGATCCAAAAACATCCCTTAAACAAGGAATTTGTGGCAAATAGCGGAATAAGGAACCGCTCCTGTTAGCCAAGTGAATATTAAGCCACATTTTATGAAAGGAGTCCTCTTTTTACTATATCCATGGTGAGGAGTCTTTCTTAAACGTTTCTTGATCTAATAATTGGTGAATCAATAAGGGGTTAATTTGTGAAGTTGGTATCATCGTCAACCTTTTTATTAATATATACTCATACTAAATTGCAACATGTTCGAAAGCGACAGGCAAGGAATTGCCGTTGCCATCGAGCGGGTATAAATCAAGTATTTACTCCCCTTAGACTCTACCTGAGAGGGGAACTTTTCCCGCGCTAAAAGACGCCGTATTTCGCCAAATCATAAAACGGAATCAACAATCCTCTATTGTATTCTTTAGAGGAAGCATGGGAACCGTCCCCATGCTTCCCTTCATTGCTTCATGTGTCACCATTTCCGGGAGTGACAGGCACCATATCCGAATGCTCCAAAAAAGTTTTAAAAAGATAGAATCCAAGCTGTACTTTTAGATAATCCTCGTAATGGTTAAAATCCAAATCAAGAATATCCTCAATTTTCTTAATGCGATGATAGAGTGTGTTTGTATGGATATGCAGCTCCTTGGCAGTAAAAGTCATAGACCGGTTATTCTGAATATAAGTAAAAAGTGTATGAATTAATTCATCGTTTTTCTCCTGATCTGTCCATAATTGTGAAAACGTCTCCCTCAGGAATGCATCTATTTCTGCTGGAGAACGATCTAAAAAAAAGCTACTGATTCCAATCTTTTTGTAATGAATAATGCCTTTTTCCTTTTGTTTTCTCAGGTAAAGAAGAGCTTTCTCTGCTTTTAAATGATTTTCTTCCGCTTGGCCATGATAGTAGTACCCTGTGCTGATTCCTCCTCGGGCTACTACGGTATATCGTTCGTTCCACCATTTTATGCCGCTCTCGATTATTTCTTTCCATAATGCTTCCTGATTAGCATTTTGAACAGAAGAAAAAATCGTAATTTTATTATTGTAGCTAAAAAGCAGACTATTTTTTAAGGGCATTTTCTCTTTCAGGTGTGCTAGCAGAAGCAGTGCTTCGTTTTCAAGAGAATGCAGGTCGATATTTCCATCCAACTCAATTAAAGCTGTTAGAAGAAAAGAATGATTATGAATTCCTAATTCCTCGGCAACAATCTCAGCTTGCTTAGGATTTTTAATTTTCAAAAATTGTTGGTATGTTTCATAGGTTTTCTTATACATGATTTCAGTTTGCGATCTTAGTTTCATAATTTCAAGAGAAAGAATAGGAGCTCCCTGCTCAATGATTAGATGGTCGAGTTGTGATAAGCGTGCGTTTCCTTCTACGATTAGACAACCTAATAAAATGGAACCCGATCTAACCGGATAAATATAACAATCAATAGAAACCGTGTCATAGATTGATACATAAGCAGGTTTGGTTTTCGTTCTAAAAAGAAAGAAAATATCATCTAAACTTTCGGCGAAATGTTTATCGTGTTTTGGGGAAAAGGTTCCTTCAAGATAATCCACATAAACAAACTTTCTTTTCATCAATGTATTCATTTCTAAAATAATAGCATTCAGACCCCTGTTCTGAACCGATAACCCCGTAAGTAGATTGTGAATGTTTGTTCTTTTTTCTAATAGAGTATTTGTTTCTTTGAGTCTTTGTGATAAATGGGTAGCTTCAAGCAAAGTTTTCTGTACTTCAGTATGGAGTTTGGCATTATAAAGTGCAATCGCTGCCTGTGAAGCGAAACTTTGTAAAAGGTGGAGATCTATTTCACTAATGCCGTCTTCGATATCAAAACAATGAAGGGTCATAACACCAATCCGATTTGTTCCAAATGAAACAGGGACGGTTAAAATAGACTTTATATTTTCGTTATTATAGTGAGCTTTTTCGATAAACTCAAAGTTCTCTCTGCTCAAATCACCCATACTATTATAAATTTCTTCCCTTGAGGTAATTAGCCTTACACAACCGTCTCTGAAAACTTTTCCTGTGATCGATTCACCAACATTTACTTTAAAGAAGCTGATGTTATGATTAAAGCCCACATACGCCTTTATAATCAGTTTATTAGAAGTCTCATCTAACATTTGGATGTATCCTGCCTCTGCTGTCTCGACTATATTTAACGCATAATGCATAATTTTTTTCAGTACCTCATCCAATTCGAGAGTCGAGTTCATTGCTCGAAAACTTTCCATTAAATTCATTACATGATCCAGTGCCTTTTGATTTTCTAAACTTAATTGTTTAAGAAAGACTTCGTTTCCTTCCATTCCCTCACCTCCGTTGTTGATATCAACAATTTTTGTGTATTAACATTGTTTAAACCAATATTGATGTTCTACCTAAGATTATATAATATTTAGTAAACAGCGAAAAGTTTTATTATTCTTCAAATTGAAAACGTTCACAACATACAGAGGAGGAAAATCAATTATGAAAAAAATAGCATTCAAAGAAATAGAAAATATATTCGAAGATCTCGTTCATATTAGACGAGATTTGCATATGTATCCTGAGTTGTCATTTGAAGAGCAAAGAACTCCAGCAATTATTGCAAACTATTTAAGAGAATGCGGACTAGAGGTTAAAACCGAAGTAGGAGGCCGAGGAGTCACCGCTTTATTAGAAGGAGGAAAGCCAGGAAAAACGGTTGCTCTTCGTGCTGATTTTGACGCACTACCCATTCAAGATGAAAAGTCTGTTCCCTATAAATCAAAAATATCAGGTGTCATGCATGCATGTGGGCATGACATTCATACTGCATCACTGCTAGGTGTGGCATATGCGCTCAGTAAAGTTAAGGAGAATCTACATGGCAATGTAATGTTTATTCACCAATTTGCTGAAGAGGTCATTCCTGGCGGTGCAAAAGCGATGATTGATGATGGTTGTCTTAAAAACGTAGATGTCGTCTATGGCGCTCATGTGTTGTCGAATGTACCTGTAGGTCAAATTTGCTATAAAGAAAACTATATGATGGCAGCTGGAGATAAATTTGAAATTGTTATAGAAGGAAAAGGTGGACATGGATCTTCCCCTCACCTTGCGATTGACCCCGTCCTTATTGGGAGTCAAATTGTTACAAATATTCAGCAGATCGCCGCTAGTCGTATTAATGCGACAGATCCTACTGTGATAACCGCCTGTTCGTTTGATGGGGTCAGTAGCTATAATATTATTCCTGATAAAGTGACTTTGTCTGGAACCGTTCGAACCTTTTCCGAGGAAGCCCGAGAGCTTGCTGAAAAAAATATTAGAAAAGTAGCAGAGATGGCATGTAGCTCAGCGGGTGCTATCTGTGAAGTTATTTATGAATACGGTTATCCGTCTGTCTGTAACGATTCAAAAGAAGCACTTCGTATTAAACGAATAGGTGAAGAAATTGTAGGAAAAGAAAATGTTTCGGAATCCCCCTTACAGATGGCAATGGAGGACTTTTCCTACTATGTAAAAGAGAGACCTGGTGCATTTTTCAATGTAGGAGGAATGAATTCTGATATTCAAGCTATATTTCCACACCATCATCCGAAATTTGATGTAGACGAGCAGTCCATTCTTATCGCTGGAAAAATGTTTATTTCACTCGTTTTCGATTATTTAAACAGGTCACATTAAGATAGTAAGAAATTTTAATCACATTTTATAGTTATATTGATAGGGAGAGAATGTTTATGAAAGATACGAAAAATAAGAAAAGACATATGATTCTTACACTTCTGTTTTTAGGGTGGTGTTTGTCTTATCTTGACAGGATGGCAATGAATGTCGGGATTGTCGAAATTGCAAAAGACTTTAATCTTAGCCCGTCTGTAATGGGGGTAGTGTTGAGTAGTTTTTTTGCTGGTTATGCTTTAATGCAATTGCCTGGAGGCTGGCTAGCGGATAAATTTGGATCAAGAAAAGTCATTACGATAGCCATACTGACTTGGTCACTGTTTACCGTTTTAACCGGGATGGCTTGGTCCCTTATGTCCATGATTATCATTCGTTTTATGTTCGGTCTCGGGGAAGGAGGATATCCCGCAGCAAGCTCTAAAGCTGTTGCTGATGTCTTCCCTAAAGAAGAACGAACAAGTGCTCAGACCATTATGATGTCTTCCAATTCACTTGGTGGGGTGATCGCTCCTTTAATTGCTACACCACTACTTGTATGGATCGGTTGGCAAAATCTTTTTATTGCCATTGGTTTAGCTGGTGTCTTGTTTGCAGGGCTATTTTGGTATTATTTAAGACCGGAAAATATGCAAATTGAAACATTTTATAAAGAGCAAATTCAAATAACATCTTTTAAAGACGTTTTAAAGATCTCAACAAGCTGGAAGTTGGCGATTATGTGGTTTGCAGTAAGCACAGTGGTATGGGGACTCATTTCTTGGATGCCTCCTTATCTTGTCAATGTAAGAGGCCTTGATTTGATGTCTATGGGGATGCTAACATCGATACCTGCCCTTTTTGGAGCGCTTGGCGTTATTATCGGTGGTCAACTCATTAAGTCGCTTCTAAGTGGAAAAGAAAAATACCTTTCCATTGTGAGTCTTGTCATTATGATTGTATCTCTGTCCTTGTTATTAAATGCACCGTCAGTGACACTAGTTATTGTTTATCAGTCAATCTGTATGTTTTTCCATGGGCCCGTTGTAGCGACGGTTTTTAGTCTACCGCATAAGCTATTCCCAAAAAACGTGTTAGGGTCTACATTTGGAATGGTTAATCTCGGCGGGATGATTGGTGCATTTTTAGCACCAATGGTGATGGGATATTTAATTGAAGTTTTTAATGGATTGTATTTCTCTGCATTCATGTATATTATAGTCTGTGCTGTTTTAGGTATTTTGGCAGCAGCTAGTCTAAATTCAAAAGGTAATCCTATAAGCAACGCTCCTATAGTGACTAGCAATGATGAGGTAATATAGAATGAGTATCATGTTTATATAGAGGGTAGGTGTTTTCAATAACAGTCATTCAACATTACATTGTAATGTTGAATGACTGACTGACTGCCCTTTTCTTTCATTCTACAAATCTCGACAAACTTCGGGGAGTAACTGGCCCCAGAACCAACCCAATCACCGCCCCTAAATCTCTCGCTGCCCTCTTCATATTTTCATATCCAGACTCCAGTGCTTCCTCAAGCGTAACGACCCCTGGAACAATACTAAAGACAGCGTCAATTCCGTGGTCATACACATTCGTATAATCATGTGTCAGACTGCCAGCTAAAGCAATAACAGGGATTTGATACTTTTTAGCTGTAGTTGCAACGCAGATTGGGGTTTTCCCATGAATGGTCTGATGGTTGATGCCCCCTTCACCTGTGATCACGATGTCAGCATCGCTAACTTTTTGATCTAAGTTTACTGCTTCAATCACTAAGTCACCGCCACGTTTTAATTCTGCTGGTAAAAACGCGAGCAGCCCTGCTCCTAACCCGCCTGCTGCACCTGCTCCAGGTACATCTTTAATATCTATTCCCACATCCCGTTTAATGACATTTGCGTAGTGAGTTAAATTCGCATCGAGCACTTTAATTTGTTCTTCTGTTGCTCCTTTTTGAGGGCCGTAAATAGCAGATGCTCCTTTTGGGCCTGTTAATGGATTGTCCACGTCACACGCTACATCCACACTAACCTCTTGAAGGCGCTTATCAAGTTGCGATAGATCAATACGTGCAAGTCTCGCAAGTTCAGCTCCTCCAAACGTAATCTCGCTGCCATCTTCGTCTAATAACTTTCCTCCTAAGGCTTGAACCATTCCAGCGCCACCGTCATTTGTAGCACTTCCACCGATTCCAATAATAATTCGCTCCACCCCCAGGTCGAGGGCAATGGAGATCAATTCTCCTGTCCCAAACGTAGTCGCTACCATTGGATCTCTTTTCCCCATCGGTACAAGCTCGAGTCCTGATGCAGCTGCCATTTCAATCGCCGCTGTCTTTCCGTCTCCTAACAGCCCGTAAAAGGCTTCTACCTTTTCCCCTAAAGGTCCAGTTACCGTTGCATACTCAATCGTTCCACCTGTTGCATCAACTAATGACTGTACAGTCCCTTCACCACCATCGGCCATTGGTACTTTGACATACTCAACATGTGGCAGCACTTCCTTCAGTCCTTCTTCTATTGCATTGGCCGCTTCTAATGCAGTTAAACTTTCTTTAAATGAATCTGGTGCGATAACAATTTTCATGTCGAACTCCTTCCCGTTTATAAAAATAACTTAAATACGCCAAAGATTAATGTTGAGATTATCGCAATCGTTAAGCCAACAAGTGACTCATAAGGAATCAATTTAAGACGTTCTTGGAAATTCATCAAGACACTTCCTGCTGTCGCATGGAAGAAGCTTCCGTGCGGCAAGTGATCTAGAACCGTTGCCCCTGCATGAATCATTACTGCACCTGCAAGACCAGCTACTCCTAATTCAATAAGAGTTGTACTAAATACACTACTTGCCACCGCTGCCCCTGCCGTTGTAGACGCCGTTGCAGCAGACATGAAGATCCCTGATACCGGTGCTAACATAAATGACGGCAAGCCTAGTACGTCGATTCCATCTACTAAAACATTTCGTAAACCTGAGTTTGAAATAATTCCAGCTATTGTTCCTGTCCCTAGAAGCAACACAGCGACTCCAGACATTTTATTTAAACCAGATACAATGAATGTGTTTACTTGCGAGATTTTCCCCATTACTAACGCTCCAACAAGCCCGCCTGCAGGCAACGCAAGCATTGGATCAATGACAATATCGAATAACGGACGTAACGCAAGGAGAACAATCGTGACTAGTGGCGCAAAGATCGCGAGTCCAAATGTCGGTAACTTTTGATCATTGGTTTGAGTCAATTCTTCTAATGAAACCATCGATCCTTTGTTTACTAGTCTTTTCGCAATAACATAAGTAACAAGCAAGCCACAGATCCCTGGGATAATACCAGCTGCCATGACAGAAGTTAACGGAACTTCAAATGCCTCAGCAACGGCAATGGAGTTTGGGTTCGGTGACATAACGTTTCCGGCCTTCCCTCCCCCGACCATCGCTAGCAAAATAGCCGTCTTTGATAGATTGGCACGACTAGCAATCGCTAAGGCAATAGGTGCAACTGTAATAACCGCTACATCGACAAACACACCAACAGCCGTTAAAATCATCGTTGCAATCGCTAGAGCAAATAACGCTTTCTTCTCCCCAATTCTCTTAACAATACTTTCAGCTATCGACGCTGCCGCTCCCGACTCAATTAACACACCCGCAAGAACACCGGCTGCTAAAATCCGTAGGACAGCGGGAATGATGCCTTGGGCTCCCCCCATCATTAAGTCAACGGTTTCTGTTAGTGACGCACCACCGACCAAGCCCCCAACCATCGCTCCTCCCACTAGCGCATAGACAGGCGGTACCTTTCTAAATATAAGAACAATAGCTAATACTAAACCAACAAGAGCACCTAAAGCGCTTACTTGAACATCCATCTCTGTTCCTCCTTTGGTGTAACGAAATCATAGTAATATTGTAAGCGCTTTATAAATTAAGTTCATTGGTCGGACGAACAAATAAACCGCTATCATTTGGGTTGTTATTTGTTCGTCGGACCAACTCACTTATTACGACCGGTAAATTTATCAATAAGGATAGAAAGGTTCAATTCAAATAAATCTTTGTAGTTTCTAGGATCTTTCCCGGTGATCTCTTTTATTTTTTCTAAACGATATTGAAGCGAGTTTCGATGGATAAACAGCTCGTTTGACGTATTGGTCGCTCTGCCGTTCTGATTAATATACACTTCTAATGTCCTATGAAGGTCCCCTCCCCCACCTTCTTCTTTTAATTTGTTAATGACGTCAATAAAGGGATTATCCATTGATTGAGCAAGTTCATTTATGAACACATATATCGAGAAATTTTCATATAATAAAAGACTTTGCTCTAGAACTAATTTCTCCCCTATCACAAGCGTGTCCTTCGCTTCTTTATAGGACTGATGGAGCTTTTTGAACGTTGAATAATAACTTCCTATCACCACTTTGACAGAAGGATCTATTTTTTTCAGTTGGGAAAGCCAAATACGAATCGTATTTAATGTAAGCTCCTTCTCCCAATCCTCATTAAAAATAGCTACTTTCTTTAGAATAACCATTTCTCCTGTATAGGTTTTAACCGTTAGATCATCTTGTTCCTTCATTTCTTGAATCTTTTGCTCAAGCTTCTGGTTCCTATCAACCTGCTGAGAACTACTTTTTAAGACGATGACCACTCTTGGAACCGTTAAATCAATTTGTAAGGACTTGGCCTTTTCAAAAACTAAGCTTTCTCCAAGGTTATTCCCGTTAATTAATTGGTGAACGAGTTCTTCTTTAATTCGTTCATCTAACTGCAGCTGTTTTTGAAGAAACGCCTGCTCAATAATCATTTCAGTCGTCATTTTAACTAACTGGCCATATCCCCTTGTCGCTTCAGGATCACCAGTAATCCCAACAACCCCAACCACTTCGCCTTGAAAAACAATCGGTAAGTTAATCCCTTCTCTCACACCATCCCAGTTTTGAATGTTATTATAACTAATCTCAATAATCTCTTTTCTCTTTAACACTTCACTAGCTACTTCATGTTTGATCCAAATCCGTTGCCTATCCCCAGACCCAATGATTCTCCCATCCTGATCCATAACGTTAATATTATAAGGAAGAATCGCCATTGTTCGATCCACTATTTCTTGGGCCACTTGTTCCGTTATGTACATCGCCATCTCTTCGTATCCTCTCTACCTAAAGTTCTCCTGTCATTGTATAAGAAAAAACCTACCATATAGACAGGTTTTTGACCATGAATTCAACTTAGTTTGAACATGAGTTAGGAGCTACTACTTCATTTGTTTCCTTTCTTTAAGGAACTCATTCAGCTCCAATTGCAACTATTTCAACTACTTTCGGTTTACTGTCTATCTTAACATCCAGAGGAAGAAGAACAATTACTCATAGCATTGAACGAAGCTAATCCGATATTATCGGGCAAAGAAATTAATAAAATTTTAGGATTATAACAAATATGAGGGTACGTTGGAGAAAATCAGCCATT
>NZ_JAJAFR010000022.1 GCF_020734105.1 Alkalihalobacillus deserti | reverse complement strand
TTTCTAGTCGCAATAATTCATTCTCGCGTTCTAGTTCTTCTTCGCGTGTTAACTTCTTCTCTTCTTTTTTCTTTGGTTTATTGTTGTTTTTAGACATAGAAGGTCGCTCCTTTAATCTTGGTTTCAGGCCTTCTATCCCTTGTTCATTAAATGTTTTCATCCAACGGTGAATTAATGAAGGGTTATTCAATCGAAATTGTTCAGCAGTTTCCTGAAAAGAAGCACCTGTTTCTACCATAAATTGTATCGTATCCATTTAAATTGAACAGAGTACGCTTCCTTCATTTTTCTTCGCTTTAATCCCTCTATCCCTTTTATTTTATAGGCTCTTACCCAATCTTGTATTGGGGTTTGAGAGGGCATATTGTATTTTTCCGCTAATAATTTATATCCAAGATTTCCATTTAAATACTCGGTAACAAGCTTTTTTTTAAATTCTTCACTATATTTGGCCATAAAAACACCCCCGAAAGTTTGATTTTCTACTCTAACTTTCGGGGGTCGGAACCAGATCTAAATGTCGGGCTCTCTTTTAGTTAATATGCACCTAGCCAATTTTTTCTTCGCCAGTATCGCTATTTAATAACGTACGCTTATTAAGCGTTAACTCATTCTTTTTTAAAAGATAGTTCATGTGCTCAAATGGCATTGAACCATGACCTTTTCCATTTCCAAGTGTAAATTGAATAATATGATCACTTTGTCGGATAATGGTTAATGTTTCAGCTGAATTAAAATGACCTTTCGTTGTCTGAGAAATTTTATACTCGGTTCCCTTTTCAAATGTCATCAAGGATTCTCCTTTTGAAGTTTTGCTGTTAGTATCTCTTAAATAAAAGATTTACATACATAAATTTTCCAATTGGTTTCAAAACGAACTACATCAGCAATAAGAATAAGTAACCAAGCCCTGTAAGTTAAAAGGGTTTCTTGTTGCTTGTTTATAGGAGTTTGCTACTGTAACATTAAATTATTTTATCACCATTAAAGTGTACTAGGTTAATCTTTAGTTAGCGGCGGACTATACTAAAACAATATTCTTGAAAAGATTCCTCCATTTAAATACTCTATTACTTCTTTTGCTGCCCTCTCGCCAGATTGAACAGCTCCTTCCATATACATCCTCCACTCTGTAGCCGTTTCTGTTCCGGCCCAATGTAAGGGACCAATTGGCTTGAAGATCGTCTTGCCGAATTGAGTGATCACACCTGGTGAAAAATGTGTTCCATATCCTCCTCGAGTCCACTCTTCTGCTGACCAATTTTCCTCATAAATTTCCCTTGTATGTATTGCCTCTTCCCCAAAAAAACGGGCCAAATTCTTTCTTGCTTCTTCCTTTCGTTTTTGAGACGACCAATCTGTTAACTGTTGTGCAAAATCTCCAGTAATGAGCGCTGTCAAAACCCCTTTCTTGCTGTTTGGCGGTGAGCTATCTATCGTTAGTTTAACCGGACCTTGATTTGAATAAGCTATTCCGCTTAACCCCCGTTCTCTCCAAAAAGGATTATTATAAACAAAAATAATTTTGATGACAGATGGCAACCCAGCTCGTTCATTCAGTTGAGCGCGATTAGCTGGTAATGGAGGGGCAAACTTGATTCGTGCTACTAGATTCGGAGGTAAAGCTAAAATTAATTTCTTTGCTTTCAAAGTTTGATCATCTGTGTAAATAATAGCTTGATGGTCCTCATAATTTATTGTTTTAACTGGGCTCCCATACAGAATTTTTCCATCTAAAGACTCGGACACTCTCTTAACAAGCGATTCTGCCCCTTCCTCTATCCAAAAATCTTCAGCTGTTAACAAGCGATCAATCGACCCAGCTGTCTTTATACACCACAACAAATCCAGTGTTGATACTTCATATAATTTACTGCATAGAGCTTCTTCTAGCAAAAGCCGGCAGAAAGATCTGGCTAACTTCGTATATGTATGTTTTTGTAGAAATTCTTCCAATGTTTTTTGGTCTAGCTCTCTAGCCATTTTTGATTCCCAAGGTTGATCACACCTTATTTGGTTGCTAAGGCTGTTTAATTCCTTTTTGAAATTCCAAACATCTACTTTTTCGATGAGAGACATTTTTGGCCATGCCCCTTCACTTTCTTGGATAACTCCATCGATATCATAAATGGTCTTGCCTTTTCGGTAAGTAGTGACTAGTCGAAGCCCATAATCACCTACTAATTTTTTTACTCTTTCATGATAAGGACTTATCCATTGTGCACCTAAATCAATTGGTACATCTCCCTCTAAGTTGATACTATGAATGCGTCCACCCGCTCGATTACGCGCTTCTAATACAACAAAGGGAATTTTTTGTTTATTTAATTCAAGAGCTGAGGATAAGCCACTTAGTCCTGCACCTATTATAACAACATCTATTTCTTTTATTGACACACACCATTCCCACTTTCATCAAATGAGCTTTTCAAATTCAGTATTTGGTTGAATTGCGTGGTTTTATGCATGTCATTAACGTAAATAAAGGGAACAGCATTTTTGCCACTCCCTTTTTGTATGCATGAGGATTAAATTCTACAAACCCCCGTAACTCTTTTATTATTTCGAGAATCCTTCTGTCAATTGTGGTACCACTTGCTTTTTACGTGATACAACACCTTCTAACTTAGCCGTGTGGTTCTCTAATGTTACATTAAATCCTTTTTCAACAGCTTTCGTTTCTTGCCCTAATGCCAATACTACTGAATCGTTATTTAAAATATCTGTCACAACTAATACAAACAAACTTAACTCTTTTTCAGCAATCACTTGTGCAATCGCTTCTTCTAACTCAGCTTGGCGTGACAGAACATCATTTGTATCGACTGCATTCACTTGCGCAATTTCAACTTTGTTATTTGCCATATCAAACTCTTTTGCATCAAGAGTGATCAGTTGGCTAATTGTTTTATCACTTAAATCCGCACCCGCTTTTAGCATTTCTAAACCATATGTAGCACTGTCTACTTCAGCAATTTCGGCTAGTTCGGTCGCTGCATCAATATCTTCTTGCGTACAAGTTGGGGATTTAAATAAAAGAGAATCAGAAATAATTGCAGATAGCATCAACCCAGCAATCTCTTTTCTGATAGAAACATTCTTTTCTTTATATAACTTCAATAAAATTGTTGCTGTACAACCAACTGGTTCAGCACGGTAGTATAAAGGATCTGTTGTTTCGAAGTTGGCAATTCGATGATGATCAATGACTTCTAATACGCGGACATCATTAATATCACTCGCACTTTGTTGGCGCTCATTATGGTCTACTAGAATTACATTATCAACTTCATTTGCAACTGTTTCAACTAGACGTGGTGCTTCTGCTTTAAAGTAATCTAGCGCATATTGAGTTTCTCCATTAACTTCACCTAAACGAACAGGTTCTACATTGAAACCTAACTTACTTTTTAAATCAGCATAGGCAATCGCTGAACAAATTGTATCAGTGTCTGGATTTTTATGACCAAAAATAAGTACTTTTTCCATTTGTGCCACTCCTTATGTATATGGATTAGGTTTTATAACCTCAGTTGCTAATTTTACCATTTACTTATACATTCAACAATATTTAATAGAATCTTTTCCTAATAATCATGATCATTTTTTAAACTTTAAATTTTCAATGATAGATTGCCATTGACTAACCTTTTGCATAAAAATACGTTATTTTCTCATGCAAACCGTTTTTGATTAAGGCTTTCACTAATGTATTCGCTAAACTGACAAACATCTTTTCGAATTGATTTCTCATTTTCTTCCATTAAATGTAGTGAGTAATATTGAGATGTCTTCTCGATCATAATTACAATCTTTTACAGAAAGTTGCATAAGCATCCCCTAATCACTTTTAGAAACCTTTTCACTATGCCATGAACAGACTGTGTACGCCCATTCTGTTGCTTCTAAAGACAAGCATATGATCAGCTAGTACTATGAAAAAGGATGTCACCTCTTTATAGCCTTGAGAAATGACATCCTTTTTCTTTTAATTTTTTAATAAGTGTTGGTAAGATCTGAAGGGTCTGTTCAAGCTCATGAAGTAAAAGAATAGATCCATCTTGAACATGATTCATCACATTTTCGATGATTTGATTTGGCTCCTGTTTTAAATTCCAATCAAAGGAGGAAATATCCCACATCACCATTTCTAATTCTAGTTTTGCTAGTACTTCCAAAGTATCTTGATTGTATTGGCCAAACGGTGGCCTAAAATACCGGACTGACTGCCCTGTAATACCCTCTATCATTTGTTTACTTTTCTGTATCTCGTTCATTTGCTGATTGAAGTCTAGATTTGTTAGATTCGGATGGCTGTGTGAATGCGCTCCAATCATATGGCCGTCCTCTAACAGACGTTCCCATGGTCTTTTATGATGCAATAATCTTGATTGCCAAAAAAACAGTCCCGTCACTTCTTCTTCAGCTAAAATATCTAAAAAGCGGTTTATATATTTACTTGGTCCATCATCAAATGTTAGGAGTATGCCTTTTTTCTCCCGCTGTTTTAAATTCGTTATTATATTTTCTTCTGAGGAGTTGTACACAACTTCATTGGAAACAATTCATGGACTCTTTAACATCCGTGCCCCTCCTTAGCGCTTTTTTAGCGACTCTTTACTAGTAAGTTTACAGCTTCTTGTATGAGAACCTCCGTATCTTCGCCTTTATCGATTTGGTCTCTGACACATTGCTCTAAATTCGTACTCACAACTAGACCAATCGTACGATCAAGTGCATTTCTTGCTGCCGACATTTGCGCCACGAGGTCTTTACAGTCTTTTTCCTCTTCCATCATTCTTAGCAATGCCCTAACTTGTCCTTCTACTCGTTTCACTCTATTTTTCATTTGATCATTGTATTTCATTTGTTTCACCCCTTTATACCTTTATACTCTTATCATACTTTATACAGAGTGGGGTATACAGTCAAGCTTTGACTCTCTTCCAGCTATTCCTTGGCATAAAATGTATGTTGAATGTCGAACGTACTTTCGCATATAATAGATACAAACATTCGTTCTTATTCGGAGTGTGAGCTTTCATGAAAACAATTTTCCTTGTCGATATGCAATCTTTTTATGCTTCAGTCGAGAAAGCGAGATACCCTCATTTGCATCATAAACCGCTCGTTGTCTCTGGTGACCCTAAACGGCGATCGGGTGTTATATTAGCCGCTTGCCCTCTAGCAAAGAAAAACGGAATAAAAAATGGAGAACGCTTATGGGAGGCTCAGCAAAAATGCTTAGATTTAGTCGTTGTTCCGCCTAGGATGCAGGATTATATTACAACTTCCGTTGAAATTACAGCTATTTTGGAAAAATACACGGACTTAGTCGAGCCCTTTTCGATTGATGAGCAATTCATGGATGTAACAGGAAGCCAAAAATTGTTTGGCACTCCGTTTGACATCGCCTTAAACATTCAAAAAGATATATGGGAGTCGACAAAGGTTAGAGCTAGAGTTGGCATTGGCGAAAATAAAATTCTTGCGAAAATGGCTTGTGATAACTTTTCCAAAAAAAATAAATCAGGCATCTTTTGGCTGAAGAAAGATGAACTCTCCCATACACTATGGCCTTTACCCGTAGAAAAAATGTTTGGAGTTGGTGGAAAAATGGCTACTCATTTGCGCAACATGGGTGTCCGAACGATTGGACAACTTGCAGACGTCCCCCTTAAACGTCTACAAGACCAATGGGGCATTAACGGTCAAGTTCTTTGGATGACCGCACACGGTGAGGATTATTCGCCTGTTACAACGACTTCACACGATGGACAAAAAGCAATTGGACACGGAATGACCTTACCTCGTGATTACATAAGCCTTGCTGAAATTCGCGTCGTTTTGCTTGAGCTTTGTGAAGAAGTTTGTACGAGAGCGCGCAAATCAGGTGTGATGGGTCAAACGGTGACCATTAGCGTTAGCGGAGCTAGTTATGAAATCCAAACTGGTTTCCATCGTCAAACAACCTTATATGGGCCCACCAATTATGTGATGGACGTGTTCCAAGCGGTTGAAAAGCTGTTCCTTCAATTTTGGGATCAGAATCCAATAAGACGTCTCGGTGTTAGCCTTACTAAGCTTTGTTCTGATCATGAATTACAACTGAACTTATTTGATACAGATCGAGATAAAAAATTAGACCTTGGCTATGTTATGGATGGAATTAGGGAGAAATATGGCACGACCTCTCTTATTCGAGCTTCCTCTTTAACGAAGGCAGGGCAAGCATTTGAACGTTCAAAAAAGATAGGAGGACATTATAAATGAATCAGCAACATTTAGATCGTGGAAATCTACTCTGGGAGAGCAGCCGCATGTTTTTACCAGAGCACAAACAAGCATTACTTCTTCGAAAAGAAGAACTAAAAAAAATAGAAAAACCAGAATTAGATGAGCAGGAATTGCAGGAGATTGGCATCATTGTGCTCGACTCACTTAAGCACGAGCTTAATGTTAAAATAACGTACTGGAGTGAAGGCTTTTTTCATGAGCTGATTGGCATTATCGACAAAGTCGACTTGCATTTAAAACGAATTAAAATAAGAATGGATGAAGAGATCGATTTTGTTGCGATTGATTGTTTAAAATCAGTGGACAGAGTGGAATAAATCCCCACATCCTTTTTTGCATAGTAAACAAAGAATCCCACATACTAGAACTACCATGGCAAGCAACAACAATAGTTCAAATCAATTACTAGTTCCTGGAGTACAACAAGCTTTAGATCAAATGAAGTATGAGATTGCAGAAGAATTTAGAGTTCAACTTGGCGCTGATACAACCTCTCGTGCTAACGGTTCCGTTGGTGGTGAAATTACAAAACGTCTTGTTCAAATGACCGAGCAACAAATGGGCGGCTTACAATTCTAAGATAATTCAATACTTTATTGCATATAGCAGTTTGAAACTATTCTAGGTTCAAACTGCTTATTAGTATGTCTATCCTTTTTTACTTATATAGGGAGAAGAAATCAACCACCATAAATCTTTAGTTTTGGGGTTTATCCCCCTGCTACACAAACCAAAATCAGTTCATCCTTTATTTTTCAAGAAAATACTCAATCTGATAATTTTCAAATTTCTCATTTAACCAAGTCGTATATTCCAATTCTACTCTCTGATCAAACAATGTAGCTTCTATCTCCTTTTTAACTTCTTCAAAAGAAGCTTCTCGTTCTTCAGTCTTTTCTTCCACTTTAATAATATGATAACCGAACTCGGTCTGAACAGGATCACTCAACTCACCAATTCCAAGCGAAAAGGCAACATCTTCAAATTCTTGAACCATTTGTCCACGCCCAAAGAAGCCAAGATCTCCACCTAAGTCACTATTGGTTTCATCTATTGAATACTCGGTTGCTAAATCACTAAAGTTCTCTCCAGCTTCAAGCTTATCCTTTATTTCAATTGCAGTGGTTTCATTTTTAACCAAAATATGGCTTGCATGTACTTGTTCTTCTTCTCCAAAATAGTCTTTATTTTCTTCGAAGTAGGAACTGACTTCCTCCTCTGTAATCGTAATCCGCGGTTGAAGAAGTTGTTTCAATGCCAGAAATGTTTCAATATCTTTCTCAATCGTCGAAACCTCAACTCCACTCTCTTCAAGTAATTGAGTAAACAATTCTTCTCCCCCATATGAGTCCATATAAGCAGTCATTTCCTCGTCTATTTCTTCTTGGCTAACTTGTATACTTTCCTTTTTCAACTCTTGTTCGGTGATAATATCAGCTACTAAAAAGTCCAAAGACTCTGCTCCATATTCAGAGACAAGTTTATCGTATAATTCCTCTTTTTGAATGGATTGACCATTAACCGTAGCCACTCGATCTCCTTGAAAGAAAAAGAATATTAACACAATACTACTAACTAAAATAGACACTAAAGATACGTACAAAAGCATTTTTTTCTGTTTCATAATAACTCCTCTTATATTGATTACTTCCTAGTGTAATTTCAGCTGACTTTTAACTACCTTGATGGTAGTATTCATCTCAACTTCATCATCGATTGAAAATTCCGTGTATAAATACCGCCTATTGTCCATCATGAAGAGACACTTCAAAACTCACTTTCTCCTTCAATGACATGATTATGTGACAATATAGCAACTTCTTCCGTGTTTTAGAAATAACACCAGACCCCGTACCGCTCTCAACCGATTCAGTTAGTGGTCTAAGTGGGTTTTGTTGCTATTGAACTCCAGCAATCGCTGCTGATGCATGTTCGATTGTATATGCAATAGAAGAATGTGGCAGTCGAACAGGTGAATGTTTACGTCACTGCTTGGGCTGGTACTGTATTCTCAGAAAGAATAGAAGCAGCCTGATTATAGTGTGGGGTAATCGAAAGTGTGAAAGCTGATCTAATGACCCCACCGGATCGGGTCATTAGAAAGCCCTTATCTTTGATCTTTTTCATCTGTTTTCGCTCTAGTTGAACATAGTTATCATTTTGTTGGTCCATCATAGCAATTTCTTCTTCTTTTCATTAGCATTAAAGGCTATTCATTTCCCTTTTGTCTGGAAATGAGATACCTAATTTTTCAAGCTCTGCTTTCGCCTCTTCTTCTGTTAGCTTTCCTTCTTTTACCTGTACATGAATCTCGTTTACCTTAGCTTGTGTTTCTTCATCTAGCTGTTCAAATTTACCTGGACCTTTAAATCCCCTCATCGATTGGTCGATTCCTAGCTCTTCTAATTGAGTTTTTGCTTCTTCTTCTGTCAATGTTCCTTCTTTTACTTGTTCGTGAATTCCCCTTAGTTTGGCTCGTGTTTCTTCATCTAAGACTTCAAAGCGTGGAGCCCTCTCTCCTTGAGCTTTAATTTATTTCTGTTTCTGTTACGGATGCTAGTGCAGGAACGGCGATACTAACAGAACCAATTGTTATAACTCCAGCCACTACATATCCAATTAATTTCTTTTGCATTATGAATCCCTCCAAAAATAGATTTGTTCGTCTTACACTTGCACTCTAACTTTTTAATGTGTCAGGAAGATGTCAAAGGAAAACGAGCATAAAAAAACTACTGAGAACTCTCAGTAGTTTTCAAGATCATCTTCTATTTTCGGTAAGGTTATCCTAAAAGTTGTACCAGAAGGAGAGCTTTCCACTAAGTACAAGTTTCCATCCAACGATCGCGCCATCATCTTACTAAAAGGCAATCCTAAACCAAGCCCTCTCACTTTTAATTTCTTATTTTCTCCTCTGAAAAAACGTTCAAATACAAGTCCTTGTTCTTCTTTAGGTATCCCATGACCACAATCAACAACATCAATCTGTACTTGTTCTCCATCAACTGCTAAAACTAATTTAATCGTTCCGCCATTTACCATAGATTGCTTTGCATTATTAAGAAGATTTGTAAGGATTTGCTGCAATCGAATCGAATCGACATCGACAAGGCATTCTCTATCTAGAAAAACAGCATCCACTTCAACATTCTTCTCTTCTTGAACGATCTTCCATTGACGAACAAAATCAGCAACGAGCTCATTCAAGCTATGGACTTGTTTCACAACCGGTATGGCATTAGCCGCAAAAGAATTAAAAGCCAGCAGATCCTCAACCATCTTCTTCATTTTTGTCGTCTCATTCAACGAAATCTCTAAAAATTCTTTTGCCTCATCTCCAGTTACTACATCGTCATTAACAGCTTGTAATAACGCGCTAATCGCAGTAACTGGTGTTTTTAATTCATGTGTCACACCAGCTAACAGTTCAGTACGCAAAGATTCTAATTGATGAAGTCGATTGGACATTTCCTTAAAAGAATGAACCAATTCGTAAACTTCCTGCTCATTAATATTTTCTTCAGGAAGATTAATATTATAATCCCCTTCTTGAACCTGCTTTGCTGCTCGTGCGACATCTGCGATCGGATTAGACAATCTCCTTGATAAAAAGTAGATAGCTGCCCAACCAAGCAATGCTAATCCAATAATCATAATAGCTAATTGACGATATTCTTGATTTACTTGGGCTAAGTTTTGTTCGTATTCGAGGATGACCACCCACCCCAACAATAGACCTTCAGACTCAATCGGCGTTTTGACGACATAAAAGTTGTTTTTTTCACTATCAATCCTTAATTTTTGGACCGTTTCTTCATCTTGTAAAATATCCTGCGGGAATGTCTGTCCAAACACTCTCTCCCTCGGTCTATTACTCGAAAGAATCAATCCATTTGCATCCACAATATAAATAGAAGGGTCGCTTTCTATATTCATAAACCGACCACGATCCATCAGAAATCCAGGAATATCTCCTCTAGGAGTGGGCCTTCCTTCGCTGATCTCAACAAAACGATCTGCAATTTCCTCTGCCATTAATTTAGTCATGTTTAAACGGTGCTCTAGTGTCGTATGACGAATCCATAAAGCAGAAATGATGGCGATTACGACTAAACCAATACAAAGAGTAACTAAATAGCGGCTTGTCCAATAACGAAGTAATGAAATTCTTTTTTTATTTTTTATAAACACAGAGCTGATACCCCAATCCTCGAAGTGTTTTGATTTCTCCTTCAGACTCTGGCCAATTCGAAAGAGCCTGCCTCATCCTTTTGATAGCAAGATCAACTGCTCGATCACTTCCGTCATACTCCCAACCCCAAACATGCTCGATCAACTGATCTCTTGAAAACGTCTGATTAGGGTGCCGCGCTAAAAACAGTAACAGTGATAAGTCTCGCGGTGTTAAAACTACTTCTAAGTTATCAATCATCACTCGATGAGATTTACAATCAATTTCCAACTTTCCAAACCGTAATACAGTCTCTTCCTGTTCTGAAGAATTAGTTGAACGTCTTAACACAGCTTGAACACGAGCAATCACCTCATCTGCGATAAAAGGCTTAGAAATATAATCATCGGCCCCTCCATTTAACCCCGTAAGCCGGTAGTGGACATCACCAAGCGCAGTCAACATAATCACAGGACACGAACTAATTTGACGAATTTCCTTTAAAATCTCCCAACCATCTTTTCCGGGCAACATCACATCTAATAAGACAAGAGCAGGGTTTGAGTTTTCAAACTTACTAAGCGCTTCGTTACCATCAAAAGCCTGCTCGATCTTGAAGTTAGCTTTTTGTAAATAAACCTTTAATACCTGACTAATCGGAATCTCATCTTCTACGATTAAAACAGTCTGCACGATTGTCTCTCCTTACCCGTATTTATTTATAACCTTTATACCATTTCAATTATAAGGATCCTAGCAGAAAAATGTGTCAGCGAGATGTCGAAGCTTCTTCTTATTTAATTCACCTCATTCATAGATTCTCATAGTCAGGTTGCTCTGCCAACAGTAAGATAGGTTTTGATTATCCCTTTTCTTCAAAATTATTAAGGGTTGATCAACTATTGATTCTTTTCCCTCCTTCTGTTTAACTGAATAAGGAATGATACTTTACATAGGACATGGAAGGAGTTTTTTTACATTGAACCAAAACCAAGCACAATATTGGATCACCCATTTGGGTCTTGAACCTCATCCAGAAGGGGGATTCTTTAAAAGGTCTTTTGAATCAAAGGAAGAAATCTCTGAGAAAGCAAGAAAGCTTTATACGAGTATTTATTTTTTATTACGTGCAGGTGACGTTTCTCATTTTCATCGCTTGCAATCAGATGAATTATGGTATTTCCATACAGGGAGCTCAATGTCTGTTCATATCATTCATGAGAACGGAGACTACGAAGAAGCAAAACTGGGGTTAAATGCAGATAAAGGAGAGGTACCGCAAGTATTAGTACCAAAACATTCGATATTCGGATCTTCTCTTTCAGAAGAAAAATCATTTTCATTAGTCGGTTGCATGGTTGCACCTGGTTTTGAATATGAAGACTTTGAATTATTTACGCAGAAAGATCTGCTCAATGATTATCCGCAGCATGAAGAGATTATAAAAAGATTAGCTTACGAGACCATACCGGAATTTAAATAAAGAGGATTTTCCGAAAAGATTTCTACTCCGACGCATGTAATTTTAGCTACTGCATAAGAGATACAGATCTACGCGATCTGTATCTCCTTCTAGTTTGTTTAAAAACAATCCATTAATCTAAATAGTTTAAAGCTTCTGCATCTCCATAAGAAGGCCCGTCGTCTAACTTTCCTCCAAAGACTTGTTGATTTAAGTCACTGACAATATTATGTGATTCCTCAATATACTCAATCTTATACTCACCATACCCTTTAATCAACAACTGGAATGCTCGATCTAAGTCCTCTCCTACTACTTGTAAGAGCTTTTGATCTGATGATTGCAACACATCATATAAACCCTTCTTAAATGCTTCATACTCGACTTTTTTAATTTGTTGCACCATTGATTGATCAATCATTTCTTTTGTCCATTTCCATTTTGCCACACCATCATACACATACTGATTAGTCTCATAGTGTAATTCATAGGCAAATTTCGCAGCTGCACTTCTTTGCTTTTGTATATCTTGAGACATAATATATCTAGCTGTTTCTGAAGTAAATGTTGGAAGACCCTCCGTCCTTCTTTCAAACACATAGTTCCATAAATCTTGAGCAACTTGGTGAATAACATATTCGTTTTCTTCTGTATATTCATTAACCATCAGTTGAAGATCTTTACCTAGAGCTTGTAAGTAAGGGTCTTTGCTTTCTAACAGACGGTTCGTTGTTTCTGTAGCGCGGCTTTTTGTAATTCCGAACATTTCCTTAGAACTTACCAAATTAATATTAGCAAACCTTGTTATGTTAGCAATCTGTTCTGCTTGTTCTTCTAATGTATACTCATCCCAAGAATGATAGCGAACTTTAGCATTTTCATCTCTGAACACATCCGTTTCAGGTTCCTCACTTAAAACTTCAACGGTTTCGCCCTCAGGTTGTTCTAGACGATCTTCTTCCCATTTATCTGGAGCAACTACAGCGATTTCGCTCTCTTTTCCAGCTAAATGATTAGAATCATCACTATTAGTCACATAAGAAATCGCAAAGACAAGAATGAGCAAAGGAACGGATAAACTCGCTACATACACCATTTTTTCCCTTTTCCTATTCTTCGATTTTTTCTCTTCTAATTTAGATAAAATTTTCCCCTTTGTTTCCTCTGTAAAATGCGGTTGTTTAAAAACAGTTTCGTTCCATTTCTTCCTTAATCTTAAAAGTTTCTCATCCGAATCCATTACTCAGGTCCCCTTCCCGTATCTTGTTTCTTTTTTAACAACTCTCTCGCCCGTGATAATCTTGATTTTAAGGTTGAACTTTTAACATCTAATAACTGACTTATTTGTCTTAATGACATTTCTTCATAATAGAAAAGGATAATCATTTCTCGATAAATAATAGGTAATGTAAAAATCAGTGACTCTATTTCTTCTTTATTAATCTTATTTAAAAAAACCGATTCAGGAGATTCTTCTACTGGATGCCTTTTATCTGATAAAGAAGCATAATAGAAAATATTCTTAAACGACCATCGTTTAAAGTTATCCTTACATCGATTAATCGTTATTCGATATAGCCACGTTTTGTAAGATGATTCATGACGAAATGAATCTAATTTCAAATAACAGGTTAAAAATACATCTTGCACAATATCTTCTGCTTTTCCCCAATCCTTCACATATGTATAAGCTAGACGTATCAGTTGTTCACCGTATTGATCCATCAAATGTTCTAAGCGTCTTTCATTTGGCTGAATCCGGAGTTCTTCTGTAAAGTCTTTACTACTTTTCATTTCTCTCACTCCATATTCACTTCTACTACCACTTAGACGACTCTCATCAGTCATTGGTTGCAACATAAACAAAATAAAAACCTCTCCATAAGGTAGAGGTTCTATCTAATAAAGTAATAGTATCATCAAATCAATTCCGGGAATTTCTCTCTCATTTCACAATAGGATGATTTATCTAATTCTTCTTAGAAAATTCTACGCTCTTTTTGATACTAACCCATGGACGCTCATCTTCCCACTTCACCACAACAGGTAATTGAAATGTCTTTTCTAAATTAAATTCAGTAAGCACGGATTGCTTCTCTCCTTGAGCTACAATTTTTCCATGATTAATTAACAGCGCATGGCTAATGGTTGGAACGACCTCTTCTAAATGATGTGTCACATAAAGAAGGGTAGGACCACCTTCGATACTCGCCAAACGTTCAATTGTCTCTAGTAACTGTTCCCTAGAATAAAGATCTAATCCGTTACACGGTTCATCCAAAATTAGAATTTTGGGTTGACCCATCAGAGCTCTTGCAATAATGACTCGTCGTTTTTCCCCTTGAGAAAGTTTCATAAAAGGCTGTCTTGCTAAATGTTCAATTCTTAATTCTGTTAGTAAAGCATTCGCTCTGACGATATCCTCTTTAGTCACTTCCTCATAAAGACCGATTGAAGCATGCTTTCCGCTAATCACGACTTCTAATGCAATGTCACTTCCTCGTCCGGCATAGCGCTCGTCCACGGAAACACTCACCCAACCAATTGATTTTCGAAGTTCTGGAATATTCGTTTGTCCAAATTTTTCTCCCAGAACATGCACTTCTCCTTTTGAAGCCCATTGATAACCTGTAAGTAAATTGAGAATAGATGTTTTTCCTGAACCATTTAAACCTAGAATCACCCAATGCTCTCCCGGGGAAACATCCCAGGAAATTTGATCTAATATCGTTCTCCCCTCTCGGCTCCACATTACATTTTTTAAAGAAACTATTTTTCCCATTTGCATGTTTTCCCTCCTATATGATGCCTTACTAATTAGATTCGACCTAATCGGTTAGATCTTCCTTTAATCTGAAAAAATAAAGTAAAAAAATTGATTTGAGATCGATAATTTACAAATTATAAACTTTCCATTATTCTAAGATATAGACTTTAGAATAGGTGGGATCTTGTGATGTTACATAATATATGTGTATTTTGTGGATCAAGCTTTGGACGTGATACGAGCTATGTCGATGCTGTACAAAAATTTGGCCAAGCTTTAGTTCAAAATAATATTAATTTAGTCTATGGAGGAGGAAATGCAGGGTTAATGGGAGAGCTTGCTCGCTATGTTTTAAAAAAACATGGAGAAGTTGTAGGAGTTATCCCCCAAAAAATTTATGAGAATGTAGAACATGTAACTCTAACAGATCTTATCATCGTTGAAGATATGCATCAAAGAAAAGCCAAAATGTATGAATTAGCGGATGGTTTCGTGGCTCTCCCAGGAGGAATTGGAACGATTGAAGAACTAGCTGAGGCCCTCACCTGGCAACAAATTGGCTATCATCAGAAACCGATCGGTATTTTAAATACCAATCATTTTTACGATAAATTATCATCGCTTTTTGAACATATGAAAACGGAAGGATTTATCAAACAAGAATTTTTAGATAACCTGATCATTTCTAATAATCCGGATGATTTATTAGCAAAAATGAAAGCATTTAAACCAGTCTATATCAATAAGTGGGCAAAGTAATTTAACACAAAAACAGGATGGTGCCTATGAAATATAGTACCCATCTTGTTCTTTTGCTTTACTCACTATTTCTATCAATCAAGCAAAGGTTGTGCTACCTTAGTAGGTCCATTTCGGCCTTCTTTCATTTCAAAATAACTATCCAGAGCTTTTTTAGAAATATTTTGCGCAATACCCTGTGCCCCACCGTAACGTTCTAATTTAACGTCTGGCACCACTACAGCAAAAGCAATTTCAGGGTTATTATATGGCGCATAGCCAACTAAAGTTTGGGTATTCCCTTCTACACGTCTGCGGTTATCCCCTTCACCAACCGTTACACTCACCTGAGCCGTTCCAGTCTTACCTGCAGGTTGATAAGAAGCCCCGGAAAAACGGGATTTTGCTGTTCCTCTTGTCATCACAGCACGGAGTCCTTCTTGAACTCTTCTAATATGTGAATCACTCATCTCAATCCGATTTAAGATAGTAGGTTCGAACTTTTGTAACACGGCGCCTTGCTCATTAATCCCCGGTTCGCGAATTTCTCGTACGAGACGAGGTTCCATTCGATACCCATCATTTGCGATAGTAGCGATATATTGAGCTAACTGCAAAGTCGTATACGTATCATATTGACCAATCATTAAATCGAGTAGGTTCCCGAGTTTTATTGACTCACCAGTAAGACCTGATGAATATGCAGGGAGATCGATTCCTGTATTGGCGCCTAATCCAAATTGCAGAAAGCTATTACGAACTTCACTGTATGCCTCACTAACAGTTTCGCATCTTGTATTTGATGGGGAATAGCTACAATTAGCCATTCCCATTGCAATCTCAAACATATAAACATTAGAAGATTGCTCAAGAGCATAGCGATCATCAATCCATCCAAAACCCCTTGTATTCCAAGAACGTTTAACTTGTTGTCCAAAGTATAAAGGTCGGTCATTAAAACGAGTCCCAGGTGCTGCAACTCCAGCCTGAAAACCGGTCAATACTGAAGCGACTTTCACTGATGACCCCATTTCAAATGCTTTGTTTACATTGCCAATGTGATCGGCATAACTATCGCGTTCCCGATTTGCAGGGTCCCAAAAACCAGCCATCGCCAAAATATCACCAGTCCGCGGATCCATTAACACCCCATAAGCAGAGCGATCTTTAATAAATGAATTCCTTCCTGCTGCGCGCATTTCTTCATCGATAATTTCTTCAAAACGCTGTTGCAGTTCCATGTCCATTGATAAGACAAGGTCGTTTCCTCTTTGTCCCAACCGTTCATTTACAAATCTATCTATCGTTTGACTTCCTTGTTTTGTTGTAATACTTTCTACAATAGCCTTTCGCCCACGAAGAACCTCTTCATACTGAAGTTCGAGAAAACTAGTTCCAACAAGATCAGAACGATCATAACCACGCGATAAGTAATAATCTAACCTTTCGCTTGGAATTTCATTAGTTGAACCAAATAAACTTTTAAATGAATCACCGTAAGCGTAGGAACGACTAGAATGACGAGCAATTTCAAAACCCGGTAATCGATCTAAATTTTCACTAATGATGTGTGCTTCCTCATCTGTGATTCTTTCTTTAATTCTTTGCGGAGAGTTTGCGTACCCTCTTGACATTTCCCGATAAATAGCGAGTACTTGTAAATCTTTATTAGATAAAGCATTTATTTGCTCATCTGTAATTCGATCAATCTCGAGGCGATACTCTTCTGAAATGCTATCAATTTCCTTTCTCTCTTCTTTACTAACAAGATCGAATCGTTCTTCCTGTGACATATTAATTAAAATATAATCCCGTCTGTCCCTAGGAGTAATACGAGCTGTCTCTTTTTCCATATCAAGCATTGGCTCAATTTCACGAGCAATCTCAAGCATCGTTTCTGCACTAGTTGATTGAGAGGGGTTCGTATAGGTAACAGAAAGTTCGAGTTGATTATCAACGACGACATTTCCAAAGCGGTCATACATAATCCCTCTAGGCGCCTCAGCACGATTTGTTGTATTACTTGTTCTCTCAAGCTGACTTATGAAGTCTTCCCCTTGCACAATTTGTACAAAACCTAGGCGAAGAATTAATCCAGAGAATAAAAGAAAGACCATAAAGAATAAAACATTTAAACGAAAAGACAAATGATTCTTTTTCTTTTGTTTCTTTTGTTTCAAAACCCCACCCCTTATCGTTTACTAAACGCAATAATCCTTTCTTCATACATGAATCGTATTTTCGATTCCATACCTTTTAAGAACTTTGTCGAATCTAGCTTTCTTCTAATATTCATTTTAACATAATTACCCATATAATTTAGGATCATTTACATCCTTTTTCTAGTAATCTTAAAAAAGGGAAATCTAATTATCTACTCTAGATGGTGTTTCATTTTCCACAGTTTTTGTCTTTAAAAAAAGTAAATCATTGCTAATTCTATATGGATTTATTAACCTTATTAATTGACTGCTATTAGTAGATTAACGAAATAAAAACATCGTTTCTGCTGTAAAAAAGATTTAGTACAAGTGTTAATCTAAAAAACGCTTTTTAATATTTAGCGAAGGCAGCTCACAACTTTCTTTTTTTCCAAACCATCTATAGCGATTTTTTGCCAAGAAGTCATACACCCCATCTCTAAATGGTTTCGGAACAAACATAAATATTTGAAGTAATTTCCACCCACCTCTCAAGTTCCTACAAATTCGTAATGCTGCAGTGGATTTTAAATAATAGCGATCCCCTTCAATTAAAACTAAGCTATCAACTTCAAGAGGAACTAGATTTTTTCTCAACAATTCTTTTCCTTTTTCTCCTTGTAAAGAGGCAAAAACAAATAAACTAGCTGGATCTCTTTTAATAACGAATTGCACACTATCGTTACAGAAATTACAAATACCATCGAATAATATAATCTTAGCCATCCAATTTGGTCCCTTCTATAAAGGTACTTATTCTAATTCTCATTGTAACAAACCAAAACTTATCCGCCTATTTGCAAATTTTATTCAAATAACACAGTTTGCGTAAAATTATAAATTAAAAGGGTCCTATGCAACAAAAGAAACTAGATACTTAAAGCAACTTATAACCAAGACGTCTACGATTTAAAACTGGTAAACTGAAAGAGCCAATGTATAAGTGAAATAATCGTTTTATCATCAAGTCAATTCAATCTTAAATACTATCCTCTTTTTATACTTAAAAGTAACAAGCCTTATTCATACACACTTCTTTTAGATCACCATTCAACTTCTTCACTATGTAAGCAATTACTAAATTATATGAACAACTCTATTGACCTATTGATAGTGTTCAGATAATATTTATAGCTATTAAGTCCTTAATATATTTGCTGAAATTACGGTACGTGAAATTTGGTATGATAGCGATATAAAATAATTCTAAAAAAAGAATCAATCTGCATACTCCTCGTATTTGGAAGTAAATTGGGCTTGATCGTTCGTCCAAAGCATTTCAAAATAGTCATGCATTTTCATCATGAAAGTTTCGTTTGAATCAGCTGTTATTTTTATATTAGATTCTAAATTTAAATCGTCTAAATTACGTTTTGTAATTGGCTGATCCCGCTATTGAAAACATTTTTGAAATTCTCTTAAAATTCTAACCTATTTTAGGATCTTTCTGTATAACGGGCATCCTTACACCTCCTGAATTAACTAACTTTATCTATTTTTTCATATCACTATAGCATATTACCAAAATAGAAAAGTAGATCGATACAAATAAAAAACCACATGAATGTTTTATTCACATGGTTAATTTGTTATTTTAAAGAACTTTTCCAAGCCAAAGATAATTCATTTAAATCGTGTAATCTTTGCTTTGCGTTTTCGTTGTTTTTATCTTGATAGGTAATGTGATTAACAAATTTAATGCTTACATCTGATGTTCGCTCCGTGAGTATACACCGGTCATTTGCCGATACATAGCCTTCCTTTAACACTCTTACATAATAACCTGAATATCCTGTTTCTTGAATGAATAAAGGTAGCTTTGGTTCCGCGTGTCGCTGCGCCACTTTATAACAAGGTCTGCGTGGTTGACTTACTTGGACCATAGCCTCTCCCCATTTCCAAATATCGCCAATGTGTGTATCAAACTCTGCCATTCCAGCTAAAGTAATATTTTCTCCAAACGAACCAAATGGAAATGTTTTACTTAGTTGTTTTTCCCAGTACGAGTAATGTTCCATTGGATAAATACATACAGCTTTATCGATTCCACCATGGTTCACAAGATCTGCCTGTTGATCTCCCTCGAGACCCAGTTTTGTCAAATATAGCCTTTGTTCAGAAACTGAATCCTTATAAATCGCCGATATAATTTTCTTTTCATCTTTGCCAGCAATATTTTTGCTAACCCCAATATTTAACGAAAAAACGGCCCCAACTAATTGCATCAATTACCCTCCTCTATGATTAATGATTAAACTTCATTCGACACTTTCATCTTTTGTTCCTTTAAATTTTTTTAAAATGAAATGTATAAATTTCACCTCTAAGTATTGTAATAAATCTGAATAGGAGGTTACAAGATGGATGTAGATATGACGGCTAAACAAGTGGTGATCGCCATTCAACAATTAAATGCTGCGGGTGAGAGCTTAAACAAAAAGAAAATAAAAAATCAAATTCGCAACTAATGAGAAGTGCGCTACATTATTTTCCTGATTGGGATCATGCCATTGAAAGTAGCGTCATCTAATTGTTGACACTTTAATGTTTTTTACATCGTATGAGTAACCAGCAAGGGGCAAGCAAAATTCTTTGCTTACTTTTTGTTTTAATTGATCTTTTTTTGTTCGAACAAACAGACTAGTCGGTCGGCTATTTTTCCTTTATAGTAAAAGAATCCTCTATTTACAGAAAGGAATTATATTATGACATACAAAATGATTGTTCTTGATTTAGATGACACACTACTACGAGATGATCATACGATCTCTACCCGAACGAAAAAAGCCCTCATGACTGCACAGCAACAAGGTGTAAAAGTCGTATTAGCGTCTGGAAGGCCTACATATGGCATGAATAAAATTGCAGAAGAGCTTAAGTTAAAAGAATATGGTAGCTTCATCTTATCTTTTAACGGTGCGAAAATTATTGATGTTCAAACAAAAAAAGAGCATTTCAGTAGTACTCTTACTCCAGATATGGTTCATCGTTTATATGAACTTAGCCAAGCTGAGGGTGTAAGCATTCATACCTATGTTGAAGATTGGATCATTACGGAGAATGAACATCCATATACATTAAAGGAAGGTGAAATTACTGGACTTCCTATAAAAAAAGTAGCAAGTTTTGTTGAATCTGTTACAGGCCCAGTTGTAAAAGTCCTAATGGTAGAAAACCCTGAAAAGCTTATTAAAGTGGAAGAAAAACTAAAAAAAGAATTCGCCGGTACTCTTAGTATCATGCGCTCAAAGCCTTATTTTTTGGAGTTTCTAGAAGAAGGTGTCACAAAAGGCTCTAGTTTAAATACCCTCATTCAAACTCTTGGCATCGAGCGTGATGAAGTAATTGCAATGGGCGATAGCTATAACGATTTAGCTATGATTGAATTTGCTGGCCTTGGTGTTGCCATGGGGAACGCACCCGATGACATTAAAGAAGTAGCCGATTATGTAACCGATTCAAATATGAACGACGGTGTCGCTAAAGTTGTAGAAAAATTTATCTTAGCTAAAGTTTCTAAATAACATCAAAACAGGATCATTCATCATAGAATGATCCTGTTGATTCTAATAGGAATTAGATTAAAGCAATCCTAAACTCATGACTTTCTTACATTGATAACTCTAAGGCAATAGGACAGTGATCGCTACCTATAACCTTAGAATGGATGTCCGCACTTATTAGTTTTTCTGTTAACCGTTCCGAGACAATAAAATAATCGATTCTCCATCCTATGTTTCTTTCTCTAACCTTATTCATATAGGACCACCAAGTATAAGAAAGTTCTTTCGTCGGATAAAAATATCTAAATGAATCGATGAAACCCGCTTCAAGCAGTTTGGTCATTTTTTCTCGTTCTTCTTCTGTAAAACCTGAGTTATTTTTATTTGTTTTTGAATTTTTTAAGTCGATTTCCTTGTGAGCGACATTAAGATCTCCACATAACACTACTGGTTTCATTTCATCTAATTTTAGTAGATAGTGGCGGAATTGATCTTCCCATTCCAAACGATAATCAAGTCTTGCCAAGTCTCGCTTTGAATTAGGTGTATAAACATTGACAAGATAAAAGTCATTAAATTCTAGCGTGATCACTCTACCTTCTTTTTCTTCAAAGTCTTTACCGAGACCATATTGAACGGTGATCGGTTTCACTTTTGAAAAAACAGCCGTACCCGAGTAACCCTTTTTCTCAGCATCATTCCAAAATTGATAATATCCGGCTAACTCAAGACTGACTTGTTCTTGCTGACACTTTGTTTCTTGTACACAGATAATATCAGCATTAACATCATTAAAGTAATCTAAAAATCCTTTCGTTATACAAGCACGAATTCCATTTACATTCCAAGATATGAGTTTCATAGTTTATTTCCTACTCCTTAAAACTGTTTTAAAAAACAGCCTCAAAATTCCATCTATTCATAAAGCAAGATTTTGCAAGTTTACGAATAACTTCTATTATAGAATAATAGTTTTAAAAAACAAAATAAACCGAACGAAAAGTCCGGTCTTTTTAACTAAATCATTTATGATCTTCCAACATTCGATTCATATGTTCGTTTGGATTATTTTCATTTTCCAACAGCTTAACTAAGTAGAATTCTGATATTAATGGAATCATTTTTTCCTGAAGATAATCCGATCCAGATCTTAACGATTCCGCTCCTGTTTCCACAAGGTCTTTAGGAGCAATATTAAATAAAAACACCGCAGCAATACTTACAATAACTAACACTACAGCAAACTTAAACAACGTTTTCAGAAGTGAAACCAAAAGGAAAACAGCGATGATACTTCCGATAATCATGAACCAAGTTGATTGTGAATGAAATAATTCTGGTAAATGTTTCACAGTTCCTCCTTACATACATATCGAACCATTTCCTAATAAGTCAGTGTTAACAAATTAATCATTCTTTAAACACTTGATTGTTAATTGCCCCTATTATTATGACTACACTTGTTATAGTAACAAACTCATGAAACGTTTAATATCAAAAAGTGAAAACAATTAAATTATAAATTCTTGGTTAATAGGTACAATAAGAAAATATTGAATCAGTAATGGAGGAATTTCAATGTCCTTTTTATCAAAATCGCCTGAAAAACCGTTTGCGCGAAGTGAATATGATGTTTTACGACAAGTTATCTTATGTAAGCCTGAGTATATGACAATTCGTGATGTGATTAACGAAACACAAAAGAAGTTTAAAGATGAAGGAATTCACATTGAACTAGCTATGGCCCAACATAAAAAATTCATACAAACATTAAAGGATCACGATGTAGATGTCATCCTTCTCCCCAGTCTAAAAATGTTTCCTGAACAAGTTTTCACCCGCGATATCGGGTTTACATTGGGCCACATTTTATTTGTAGCTGAAATGGCCAATAAACTCCGACAAGGCGAGGAAGAAGTATTAAAGGGTTGGTTAGAACGAGAAGATATATCTTATTTCAATCTACGAGGAGATGAAATTGAGGGTGGAGATGTGATCGTTAATGGTGAAACCATTTATGTCGGCCTTAGTGCACGGACAAACCAAAAAGCCATTGACCATCTTCAAAGTATCTTGCCTCATTATGAAGTAGTTACAGTTCCTTTTACTGAAAAATACTTGCACCTAGATTGTGTATTTAATATTATCTCACCAACCGAAGCGCTTTTTTATCCAAATGCATTTACACAGAAGGAAACTGAAATTCTTGCTAGTCGTTTTGAATTAATTGAAGTATCGGAAGAAGAACAGTTTACATTAGGAACGAATGTGCTTTCAATCGGGAATAAAAAGATATTTAGTTTACCGGTTAATACAAATGTAAACCAAGAACTGCGTAATCGAGGCTATGAAATCATCGAAGTCGATATTACAGAAATTATCAAGTCGGGTGGCTCATTCCGTTGTTGTACTCTTCCTGTTTTAAGAGACGGTGACAATCACTTATAGACAGGTGTAGCATTGGGCTACACTTGTTTCCTCATTCGAAAATAAGGGCTATAGACCGCTTCCTTTAGCCACTTTTATCGAGTCTTAAGGAGGTGGAAACTTGAAAAAGAGATATCACAATCTCGATCATATAGAAAACCGTGTCAATCCATTAAAACTCGTTTCTTATTTTTACAATCGAAATAAAGGCAAAGACTTAAAAGCACGCATTGCAATCACTCAAACTACAGGGTCCAACAAGGCTAGTCAGGGAACGTACTATACATGGATTGGTCACTCTACCTTTCTCATTCAAATCGACGGATTAAACTTGTTAACAGATCCTGTATTCTCAAATAGAATGGGACTGGAAAAACGTTTAATCAAGCCTGGTATTTCTCTTCATGACTTACCAGAAATAGATGCTGTTTTCATTTCACATGCTCACTATGATCACTTAGAATTCTCTTCATTAAAAAATTTAAAAGGTAGTCCTCACTTCTTTGTCCCAGTTGGGGTAAAAAAGTTATTTACAAACCGAGGGTATCTTCGTGTAAGTGAAGCGAATTGGTGGGATTCCATTCACTATAAAGGTTTAGACTTATATTTTGTTCCTGCTCAACATTGGAGTAGAAGGACGATTTTTGATAAAAACAAATCACATTGGGGAGGGTGGGTTATTAAAGATAGAAAGATCACCCTTTATTTTGTCGGCGACTCAGCTTATTTTGATGGCTTTAAAAAGATTGGCTCAAGATTCGATGTAGATGTTGTGTTTATGCCCATCGGTGATTATGAGCCAGATTGGTTGTCTGGTCTTTCACATATAAGTCCAGAAAAAGCAGTCAAAGCGTTTATCGACTTGGAGGCGCGAAGGTTTGTTCCAATGCATTACGGAACATACAGATTGTCAATGGATACCGGTCCTGAAGCTCTAGCTAGGTTATATATGGAATGGGAGCGACAACAACTTCCCCTCGATCAGTTGGCTGTTCTAATGGTAGGAGAAATGAATGCTTTTTAAAACGCTTGGATTTGGTTAGTTGTCCAAGCGTTACTTGTATGTGTAAATCACTTTGCCATTCTTTACACACGAAAAAGAGGCTGATTACTCAACCTCTCATCCTCTTACTAATTTTTACTTCCTTTTAAACCACCACTTTGAGTGTTGAATAAATTCGAATCAATCGAAAATGTTAGATTCTCGCGCTCGCGTTCACGTTTTAATGCTAACTTAATTAGATCATTTGTTAAATCAGAGAATGACTTACCTGTTGGTTCCCATAAATAAAACGATAAAGAACCAGGAATTGTGTTAATTTCATTAATATACACTTTTTCGTTATCATCTAAATCAATAATAAAGTCAATTCTTGACACACCACTACATCCTAACACTTGAAAAGCTTTGACAGCAATAGCCTGAACTTCTGCGGTTTGTTCATCAGATATATCAGCAGGAATGATCCGGTTTGTTGCTTCCATTCCTTTTGCCCCTTTACTTGATGAACTACTTTGATACTTATCTTCATATGATAGGAATTCATCATTTCCGAGTACTCGCTCACAAATAGAAGCTTCCGCATGTTCATAGTCACCAAGAACAGAGCAATTTACTTCTTTCATATTTGTAACCATTTTCTCTATCACGATTTTTGCAGCAAATGACGTTGCTAAATCGATCGCATCTTCTAATTCGTTCACATCAGCCGCTTTACTGATTCCAACACTCGAACCTAAATTGGCCGGTTTGACGATTACAGGAAACCCTAACTCTTTTTCTATCCTTGCTGTTACTTCTTCTTGATTTACACGCCACTCTGAAGAATAAAGAGAAATAAAATCCAGAATTGGGATATTGTAATCTCTAACCACACTCTTCATCAATGATTTATCCATACCTGCTGCTGATGCTAATACGTCCGGCCCAACGTACGGGATTCCTAACAATTCTAAAAAGCCCTGTAGTACTCCGTCTTCCCCGTAGGTACCATGCATAACTGGAAAGGCTACATCAATTTCATCAACATATTTCTTTCCAAATTTAGGTTGAGGGTCTTTCTGTAATAAGAATTTGCCATTAGGGTCTCGTTGCAACTGGATTTTTTGGACATTGCTTAGTAAGCCTTTAAGGTCTTTGTATTCCTCAATATTGGTTAATTGTTCACCTGTATACCAAGCCCGATCTTTCGAAATATAAATCGGTACAACCTCATATTTATCTTTATCTATTGCACTCATTGCCTGTGATGCAGAGATGACAGAAACTTCATGTTCTACTGACATCCCTCCAAAAATAACTCCAACCTTTGTTCTCATGGAGTCTACCTCCCCTTATTCGTTAAATGAGTCTGGTAAATCATTTTCTAGTAATACAACTGTTTTTTGATTTGCGATCCCGTTCATATGTGCAATCGCATCTTGTAGATTTGCTGCCACATATTGTTTTTCTTTTGGATAATTTGATGTTGCTAAGCCATCCTGTAGAGGCTTCGTTTGCCTTTTCCCAACCAAAATAATATAGTCACATGTTTTCGCTGCATATTCAGCAAATTCTTTGTTAAGAGCATACTCTTCCTCTCCAAGTTCAATCATACCTGGAGTCACTAAAACTTTAAATTCTTCCATCTTCGCGAGTACATCAATCGCCATCTTCGCACCTTTAGGATTTGAGTTAAAACTATCATCAATAATTGTAATGTTGCCTCTAGTCTTTCTCAACTCTAAACGATGCTTAACCGGTTGAAGTGCCTTAATAGCTGGAGCCATCTTCTGTAATGGGATACCTAGTTCTCTAGCGACAGAAACTCCAGCTAAAATATTGTAAACATTATGCTCACCCAATAACTTTGTAGAGAAATAAATCGATTCTCCATTCTTTTCAGTTAGCGTGAAAGACATTCCTCTTGAATCATAAGAGATATCACTCGCTTTAAAATCAAGATCATTGCTGTGGATACCGAAATAAACTTTACGGCAAGGATTTTTCGCTGTCACAGACCTGATATTCCCATCATCCCCGTTTAAAAAGCCTACGCCATGTTCAGGTAGGGTTTCAATAATTTCATACTTTGTTTTTTTAATGTTATCAAGCGTTTTAAATGTCTCCAAATGTTGCGGACCTATCGCTGTTAAAATGCCATATTGATGTTCAACGAGATCGCAAATTTCTTTAATGTCCCCCTCTTGTTTCGCACCCATTTCAGCAATAAATACTTCATGATATGGCTTTAACTTTTCGCGAATTGTTCTCGTAACACCTAGTTTTGTGTTATAGCTTTCAGGTGTCATTAGAACATTATACTGTGTTCCTAAGATTGCTGCTAGAAAATGCTTTACACTTGTTTTCCCATAGCTTCCTGTAATTCCAATCGTCTTTAGGTCTTTTGAGCTTTTTAACAGCTTTTTCGCATCGTCGAAATAAAATTGATTGATACGGAGTTCAATAGGATTGTTAATCATGTTAGCTAAGATTAAAAAATGATACGTCAATATCATCACAAGGAATAACAGCGCAAGCGCTACTCCTGTTCCTAAAGCTACAAACAAGAAATATGAACAAACAGCAACAATCAGCAATAGAACTGTTGTCGTGATTAATAAACGCTTAACACGGGCTGTAACAACTAGCTTTTTCTTTTCAATTTCCTTAGACATAAAAACAGCTAATGCCGTGTATACTATCGTGGATAATATAAGAGCACTATTTTCAAATTGAACTAACGCTAGTAGAAACGGAATGATAACTAAATAGTGTTTAATAGGAAATACTTTCACCTTATTCTTTTTCATCCATCTTACATAGCGCTCGTTCCGGTAAGAGTTTTGTTGAAGCATATGAACACTTCGTTTAACAAGCCTTGCAGTTAATAATGCCCATGATGCAATTACTAATAAATATAATAAAGTTGTCATGAACGTACCTCTCTATCCTCTTCTAAAAATTTGTCAATAATAATAAGGAATTGGTGTAATTGTTCCAAATACGCATAGTGAGCTGCATTTTTCAAGACAACTAACCCTGCATTCGGAATCATTTTCTCCATTAACTGTCCATCAGTAACAGGGGTTGCCGTATCATTCTCCCCCCAAACTAATAACGTTGGCGGTTTGATATCTGGTAATAAATGACGTAAATCTTCGTTTACGACTTTAATGAGCGTTTGCTGCATGACTCCGCTAATGCTCTTATAGTCAGAAGAACCTAATTTACTTTTCATTTTATCTAAGATCTCGTCTTCATACTTATTCAAAATCGGTAGCTTTAATAATTTCTTACATGATTTATAAAAATACACTTTCACGTAATAATTAAGTTTTCTTTTTGGCTTGATCCCTGCTCCACCCGTTAAAATAATTTTTTTAACGTCACCATATTTAGCCGTATATTTAATGATCACTCTCCCACCAAATGAATGACCGATTAAAATAGGATTTTCAATGTTTAGCACTGTAATAAACTCATGCAAAACGCCCATATAATCGTCTACTCCCCATTGCTCTTTTGGTTCCGGGCTCTCACCAAACCCAGGAAAATCAAGAGAATAAACCTTGAAATGTTTTTCTAGATGTTTATGAACAGGCTCAAATGTTTTAATATTTGCTCCCCACCCATGGAGCAAAATAATACTCTGACCTTCACCTGATACTTGATAGTTTAACACCCCATACTGTAACTTTACATGCATCTTTTATAAACTCCCCTAAGTAAAATTGTCTAACTACCCCATTACTGGCTAATATATGTACGTATACCATCTTATCATACCAAGAAAATAAGTGAAAATGACCTTTTTTATCATACACTCTTTGAATAGCCATTTCTAGATACTATCGCAAATCTTTTCTTGTATTCCTTTTTTAATGATGACATAAATCCTAGAAATATTTATTCGTTTCTCGCATAGAATATATAGGTTATTAAAGAAGGGAGAGGCAAGATGGATTTAACAGAAAAACAATTCTCACGATTAAGTAGAAAATCAATTGGTACATTAGAGAAATTGCAACAACAATATACTCAAGAATTTGGAGAGTTTATTTCAAAAGAAGAATTAATGGCATTAATCGTGCGATATTCCCGTGAAAGAACAAATATGATTCAAAAAGAAAAGACAGAGTGAGGCTTTAGAAAAAGAAAGATCTTCGAGAAAGTGACAATGTTTCCACGCACTTTGCGCGCCCGAAGATTGAGAAACAGGCATATTGGTATGAGACACTATTCATACCTTTGACTTAGAGGCTACTGAAGAAGGTAAACACCTTCTTCAGTAGCCTCTACTTGTATTTCAATGCATTCAATAAAAATGATTCACCATGTCTATTCCAACATAAACTTTTTCAAAAAAAGTCGATGTATCCTCTTTATAAATCATGGCCCTCCTACCCTTATTTTCCAAATGAAGTGCTCGTTCTTCTTACATAAACTAATGTCTTTCATCGAACAATACAGAAGAATGAGGAGTGATTTATAATGAAAACAAAAGCCGGTGAACAATCAGAAAAGAAGCTACGCTGGTGGGAATTATCTTTATTAGGTGTAGCAGGTACGATCGGTACAGGTTTTTTTCTGGGTTCCAGTATTGCTATTGATATGGCAGGTCCATCTGTTCTTTTAGCCTTTGCTTTAGCTGCAGTTGGTACTTATTTCGTTTTTGAAGCACTTGCTAAAATGACAATCGCTGACCCTCAAAAAGGCTCGTTTCGATCTTATGCTAAAAACGCCTATGGTCGTTGGGCAGGTTTTAGCAGTGGTTGGGTCTATTGGCTTTCTGAAATGCTCATCATGGGTAGTCAAATGACGGCTTTATCGATCTTTACCAGGTTCTGGTTCCCTAACGTTCCGTTGTGGGTATTTGCAAGTGTCTACGCCGCTCTAGGGATTCTTGTTATAATAGTTGGAACAAAAAGCTTTGACCGAGTAGAAAATCTTCTAGCAGTTCTTAAAATTGCCGCTATTTTAATGTTTATTATTTTAGCTGTCCTAGCTTTATTAGGAATTATTGGACAAGAAACAGAAAGTGTCGCTACTCCTAGGACATACAACACAATCTTTCCAAATGGGGTTACTGGTTTATTACCAGCCTTTATTTATGGATTTTATGGATTTGCTGGAATTGAAATCATGGGGTTACTTGCCATTCGACTCAAAAATATGAAAGATGCACCGAAATCAGGAAAAGTCATGCTTTTAGTATTAGCTATTATTTACATCACTTCGATAGGTTTAGCCATACTAATGGTTTCATGGAATGGTGTTTCGACTGAACAAAGCCCCTTTGTAACAGCTTTAAATGCTTTTAGAATTCCATATGTTAACCATTTCTTTAATGGCGTATTTATCATAGCTGGCTTTTCAACGATGGTCGCATCCTTATTTGCTGTTATTCGAATTCTTGTCACATTAGCAGAAGATCATGATGCCCCTACCGTTTTCTCAAAAAAAGTAGGAAATAACATTGCTTTACCTGCTATTGGGCTAACGGCCGCAGGAATGGTTGTATCGATTATTTTGGCTATTGTCATCCCAGGTCGACTTTATGAATACGTCACAACCGCTGCAGGTATTATGTTGCTTTACAACTGGTTATTCATACTTGGATCTTATGGTCGTCTACTAGATCTAACAATAAAAGACCAAATCAAACGACTATTAGGCTTTATTTTAGTTCTCCTTGGCGTGATAGGAACGATATTCCACACAACGAGCCGACCTGGATTTTTTATCAGCTTAGTCTTTATCCTACTAGTAGCTATTGTGACTTTGGTCATGCGTCACTTTTGGAAAAAATCTCAAGACGATACGCCGCCCGACCAACCATCTCTATTTACGAAACTAGAATAAGTAGTGCTTGAATTCCGAAGTAAACACCAAACCCTATTAATGAAAAACCAGACACAATCGAAATGATAGTTAAGAGTCGATTCGTTAAAAACTTTCGCATCGTACTTGCAAGTGCAGCCATCGTAATATCCCAAACGGTTATCCCTATAAAAATGGCTGCACAATAGATTATTAGTTGATTTGTTCCATATGTAGTAACGGTTTTTGCTAAAATCGATCCAAATATCCCCAACCAAAAAAGAATCGTTAATGGATTAAATAATGACATGAAAAAACCTGAAAAAAAGGATTTTATTTTGGAATCCTGTTTATATTTTCTACTATTTATTGACATTCTTCCTGCGCCAGAAATACTCTCTATTCCCGTATAAACCAACACAAAAAATCCAAAGATCCACAGAAAAGTTTGAATAATAGGCACTTCAATAAATTGAACAATACCTACAAAAACCAGAAGCATATATATCGCATCTGCTACAGTTGCTCCTAGTCCTACAAGCCAAGCATGCAAGAAACCACTTTTTATTCCTCTGTCAAGCTGAGCTGCGTTAACAGGCCCAATCGGAGCTGCCAAACTTAAACCTAAAAATATGTACCCTAAAAGCACACTCATACAACCATCCTCCAGTAACGAGTAATAAGTCGGACAACCAACCTGCCTGTACAGTCTATGAAGGAGAACAAGCTTTTACGACTAAAAAGATGATTTTTATAAAGGTTGTCCAAGCGGTTTATTTGGAACATTCTCGAGTGATTTTATCTGCTGTGCGCAACGCAAACTTAGACAATCGATAAAAATGATGGAGCTAATACGTGCAAAGCCAATTCATGCTCTTCAACAAAAAAAGAAATAGCCGACTCATAATGAGTCGACTATTTTAAACTTATTAATTAGTATCCGTATCCACCTGACCAGCTTGCACCGATAATTACTAATAAAATGAATAGAACTACTAGTAACGCAAAACCGCCGCCACCATATCCTGCTACATGTGTCATAAAAAATCATCTCCTTTTAGTTTCTGTTGATCTTACATTTTTATCCTATGTCTGGTTTACATTTTCGTTTGGGCTCTTTTGTATTTTCCCTAAAAAAAATTGTACACATTTTTTTGCCTTAACATAAATACAGGCTTGGTAAATATAATTAAGTTAGGATAAGTAATTAACATACATGGAGAAAATCTATTTTATAGGAGCTAAAATGACACATTCTATAAGAACTTACATCTTAATTACATGCGGCGGTTTAATCCAAGGAATGGCGATGTCTCTTTTTTTATTTCCTCATTCTATTCCCTCCGGTGGCGCAGGGGGTTTAGCTGTTTTACTGAACTACTGGATTCATATCCCTTTAAGTTTTGCTCTTTGGATTGTGAACTTCTCCTTATTGGTTGCCGCGATTAAATGGCTTGGTAATGCCAGTGCGATAGGAACTATGTATGGCATTACGATCACTTCGTTAAGTGTACATTTTTTTAATTTCGCGATGTACAAGCCGTATGACAATGTGTGGATCGACTTATTAATTGGATCCATTATTTTAGGAACCGGTGTCGGCATATTACTTAGACAAGGTGTTTCAAATGGAGGAATGGGTGTTCTCGCTTTGATTATAGCTAGGGTCAAAGATAGTTCACCTGGTAAACCACTATTTCTTTTAAACGGATCCATCTTTGTATTTACTGCTTCCGTTATCGCCTGGCCCATCGTCATTCAGGCTTTATTATCCCAATGGCTTTCCACTCGAATTGTTGATGCTATCTTTCGACTACGGACTCAATTTCTTCAAGTCCCTCCACTTAGTTTACGTAGACGTAAAAAGTGAATTCATTTACGTTTTTTCGAGTAGACAACATCTCATTTAACCTTTCCTTGCATATTCTTCCTATATATGTAACAGAAGGGGTTGGGATAAGGATGATAAAAAAATCGATTGCTTTTTTTCTTTGTTTTAGTTTGTTCATTTTAACAAGTTGTTCAAATGAAGCTTCACCTGATGACTTTCCAGATAATAGCATTCAGCTGATTGTTGCGTTTTCTCCTGGAGCAGCCACAGATACACAAGCTAGAATCATTTCTAAGTATGCTAGCAGTTATCTAGGCCAAGAACTTGTTATTGTAAACAAGCCTGGTGGTGGCGGTCAAGTAGGTTGGAATTCGTTTTCAACAGTTGAGGCTGATGGATATACATTGGCCGCTTATAACCTTCCGCATATTATTACACAACCATTAGTGGGTCAAACAAGTTTCGAACTTGATACTTTCGAACCTCTCGTCAATTGGGGTGGGGATCCAACCGTTTTTGCGGTTCGGAGCGATAGTGAAATAAAGACTCTTGATGATTTAATTGTTGCAGCAAAACAATCACCCGGTAGTCTAACGGTAGGGAATGCGGGACTGTTTGTAGGGCAACATTTAGCCACTTTATTATTAGAAAACTCAGCCGATATTGATTTGGAAGACGTTGCATATCAAGGTGCTGCTGATGCAATTGCTTCACTTCTAGGTGGGCATACTGATGTTGTCGCAGGGAATCTATCTGACATATATCGTCTAGGCTCTGACGTCGTGCCAATAGCCATTGCAACCGAGGAACGTCACCCCTTTTCTCCAGATATACCTACATTTGTAGAACTCGGGTATCCAGAAGTTATTATGAGTACAGATCGTGGGATTGCAGCAAGAAAAGGAACCCCGCCTGAAATCATTGAAAAGTTAGAGAAAGCGTTCATACAAGTACTACAGGATGAGGATTTCCTAGCAGAAATGGAACAGGCTGGGGCTGACATGCTCATAATGAACCGAGAAGAGGTCATAGCTGATCTGGATGTAAGAACAGACACTTATCAAGAATTATTAGAATCAATCGGTGTTATTGATTAGAAAAAATGAGTTTAGCCGTCTAAATGCAAAAATTCTTGTTCTAACTTCGCCTTTTAATCACTTCTAACCTCATGCTGTTGAGTACACCTCGACAGCATTTTTCGATTGAACTACCTTTTATCTTATTCATGTATTGTTTTTTGTAAAAGCTTCCCTTACTCAAAGAAGCACACTCTATACTGTTGAGTGTGCTTCTTTGAACTAAAAGGTTGATGGCAACGTTCTTAGAGATTGTAATAAGAGCAAAACCATCCCTTTTGAACAATCTCTATAAAAGTAAATACTTACAACTAAAAGAAATTAGGTAACGGTACACTTAATAAAATAGTAAAAATTACGTACAAAATGCAGGTGAAAGATAAACTAACAACTAAAATTTTCTTAATAGAGATTTCTTTCTTACCTTTAAAGTAAATATACAAAGGTATGCTTACCATTAGGATTAGCACTTGTAGATAGAATCCAATCAGTGTCGTTAATAAACTAATGACAGAGACAAACATTATAATTCCTATCAAGGAAACTAATTCAGACGATCTCTTTTTAGTCGATCCTCCTGTTTGACTGAAGCAACTTTTCATGCATTCAATGACCGATAGCACAAATAAAAAGATGAACGTAATTTGAGGGAAAAGCCTTTGTTGAAAAGATAAATCAAACATCAAGTAAAAACACAGTAAAACGATTCCACTAAATCCTAACCAACACAATGAACTAAGAGACAGAAATTCCCTCCATGAATGTACTTTGATTTTCGATTGAATGCTTTTTCCATTTTCCTTTTTCACGTTTTGCATGATGGCGATGGCAACCGTTATTACAACTAATCCATACAAAACGACATTCCAACTACCCGTAAAAAAATATGACAGGGCTGAACCTTTTGCTCCTCCTAGTTGTAAGCCTTGCATAAGTCCCTGCTCTGCTATCGTTCCTAGTATAAAACCTAACGCAACAGGAGCAGGTGAAAAATCGAATTTCTGGAGAAAAAACATAAAAAGCCCGATTAACACAACGGTATAAATATCAAACACATTATTTTGAGTCGTGTAGGCTCCAATAATAGAAAAAGACAAAATAACTGGCGCCATAAAATAAGCGGGAATATGAATTAATTTTGTCATATATCTAATCATCGCAAGTCCTACAAATAACAACAGGACTTGTGCCGCAATCATACTATATAAAAAAGTATAAGCAACCCCCGCATGATCAACAAAGAGATTATTTCCTGGCCAAATTCCATGGATTAGCAGTCCCCCTAAAAAAATAGCTGCTGTTGGTGAACCTGGGATGCCAAGTGTAAGTAATGGGATCAGTGACCCACCCACCATGGCATTATTTGCACTTTCAGATGCAATAACGCCATCTTTTTCTCCTTTTCCAAATCGTTTCTTGTTCTTCGAGAATCTTTTCACCTCATTGTAGGCTAGTAAACTGGCGATATTCCCCCCTGCGCCTGGTACCATTCCAATAAATGCCCCTATCCCGCTCCCTAACGTCACTGCCTTAGGACGTTTTATAACATCTCCAAATGATTCTCTAATCGTTGATTTTGTTGTTTTATGTGTAACAGTACGTTCATCATGCTTATCCCGTAACGTTTCAATTAATCTAAGGGCTTGAGGAAAGGCAAATAGTCCGATCAGAACCGCGACCATATGCAATCCCCCAACTAAACTGTCAAATCCAAATGTAAAACGAGCCATTCCAGTAATCGTGCTAATTCCAATAAAGGACAAAGCTATCCCTAAACATCCACCGATGAGATTTTTTGAAACGGAGCCTTCGGATATAGCTGCGATTACTGTAATCCCGAATATTGCAATCCAAAAGCTCTCAGTCGGTCCGAACTTTAATGAGAAACTTGCAAATACTGGTGCAAAAAAGAGCAACAAAAACATACCAAACAGTCCTCCAATGACTGAAGATATCGTTGCTAGTTCTAACGCCTTTCTTGATTGACCTTGTCTCGTCATTTGATAGCCATCGAAAGTCGTGGCTACATTTGCTGGTGCACCTGGAACATTAAATAGAATAGCTGGTATCGATCCTCCAAATACACTACCGCAATAAATGCCCCCTAATAAAATTAGACCTTCAGTAGGTCCTAGTGAAAACGTAAAAGGAATCATTAAGGCTACACCCATGGTCGGCGTTAATCCTGGTAACGCACCAATTACAATACCTAGAACTAACCCAATCACAAGCACGAGTATATGGTGTATCTCAAATATTTGCCAGAAAAAGAAAAAATCCATATCCTAGCCCCCCAAGTTTTAGCTAGGATATGGTATTCATCTAAGTGCCTATAAGTGCGTGTTCACACAAGGGGTGGTGTCGCTCATTTATTTAAAAGATTGCCTATTCTTCTTTTTTCTTGCTTTCTGCTTCAAGCTCTACTTTCTTTCCACCTACTGATAAGTATGAATACACTTCTAGTTCTGGCTTTAATTTCGAAAGCCCGTCTAAGTATGGTTTCACTAAATCTTTAAAATCTTCACAAACTCCTTCTTCTTGTAACAAGCCATATACATACATCTTTTTCTTTTCCTTTTCCATTAAAAAAGCCAAATACCCTACAGGTTTATTATCATCAGTTACGATATTTAAAACTTGAGAATCTTCTTTTATAAATTCGGGAGAAAAATAAATTTGCAAGTTGGTTCCTCCTAGTTATTCTGTCGTTAGTTGAAGTTTTTTAAATAAAGTATGAGCCTCACTACTATCTTCTTCCTTCGATCCTTTTTGATTTTTCACATGAATCAAAAGAAAACTAAGGAGCCCAACTAAAAGTGTTAACCCTGCTGTCGCTAAAAACATCCCTGTTCTTGACCAATTCATTAATGATTCAAAGATAGGTGGTCCCGCTGCAACTCCTAAGAATCGAACAGAGCCATAAAGGGATGTCACAAACCCTCTTCTTGCAGCCCCAACAGATCCTGTAATTAAACTATTCAAACAAGGCAGAACTAAACCAGTCCCAATACTAGAGACGACTAGAACAGCAATAAAAGGCCATAGTTTCTCAAAAAAGGTTAATGTTGCAAACGATGCTGTCATTAATAAAAACCCAAATACAATTAGTTTTTTCATTCTTTTTAAATCTTTACCAATTTTACTTCCGGTTGCAAATGAAGTGATCATCATAAACAACAAAGGAATGGCTAAGATCGAACCTTTTAAAACTCCATCAATATTATACTCTGTTTCTAGGGTATCCGATAAATAAAACAAAATCCCGAAAAGAGTAAATAAACACGTTGCACCTGCTAAATAAGCTGTGAACAACCATCTACCTTCATGTTTAAATACCGAAAGCAATCCTTTCGCATACTTCCCAAGTGGAGGAGCTTCTTTCTTTTTCTTTTTTTCTTTCACAAAGAAAACTGTAAGTAAAACAGATATTAGAACAAATACTGGAAAACCCCAAAACGGGCCATACCAAACTAACAACGCCAAAAGCGAACCGACAATCGGAGAAATTACTTTCCCAAAGCCATTTGAGGCTTCCACAATCCCGAGTACCTTACTTTGTGAACCTCCTTTAAACAAATCTCCTGTTAGAGCCATGGCAATCGGTGTTGTTCCTGCTGCTCCTATACCTTGTAAAGCCCGTCCTACCATAATCCACATATAAGAATTGTTAAACCAAGCAGCAGCGACACCTGCTAATAAACCCCCAACACCATATACAATCAGTGCCGGCACGATGATCGATTTTCGCGAAAATCGATCAGACATATAACCCAATATCGGGATCGAGATAGCGGCTGTTATCGAGAAAATCGTTATCGTTAAACTAGCTTGAAATGCTGTAATACCGAGTTCTGTTTCCATTTTTGGTAATATTGGGATAAGCATTGAATTTCCCAAAGTCATAATTAGAGGAATGGATCCTATCGCTAATATGACTAAACCCTTGGTCTTCTTCTCAGTCATAACAATCTCCTTCTACCACATTAATTTTTCTTTTGAATGTGATACAGCTATTTATTAAGATGCGATTTGAAACCAAAAAAAATACATAAAAAAGACCTACACATTAAAAATGTAGGTCTATAGAAACTTTTATAAAGATGAAAACTCATCAACTAAGTCACCAAATATGGCTAACGCATTCTGGATTGGTTCTGGCTTTGTCAAATCAACACCCGTAGCTTTAAGTAGTTCTAATGGATAGTCCGAACTCCCACTCTTTAAAAACGTTAAATAATTCTCAAGTGTCTCCGGCTTCCCTTCAAGTAGTTGATCTGCAATATGAATAGCAGAAGCATAACCTGTTGCATACTTGTAGACGTAAAAGGGACGATAAAAATGAGGAATACGGGACCAACCATATTTGACTTCTTCGTCAAATACAATCTCATCTCCATTATATTCTTGAAAGATTTTTTCATAAACGTCATTTAATACTTCCGCGTTTAATGGCTCACCAATTTCAGCTTTTTCATGTGTGACCTTTTCAAATTCCGAAAACATGACTTGTGTAAATAATGTCCCTCTAAAACTGTCAATAAAATGGTTAAGGAGATGCTTTTTCATTTTCTCATCTTCGGTATTTTTAAGTAAATAACGAATGAGCAACACTTCATTTACCGTTGAAGCAACTTCAGCAACAAAAATCGAATAACCTGCTGAAATCTGTGGTTGATGATTAGATGAATACCAAGAATGCATCGCATGACCACATTCATGTACAAGTGTAAATAAACTATCTAGATCATCCTGATGATTTAATAAGACAAACGGATGAACCCCATAAAGTCCAAGGTTATAAGCACCCGACCTTTTACCTGGAGTTTCTCTTACATCAAAATAGCGTTTATCTTTAAAGTCGCGTAACGCTTCTACATATTCTTTTCCAAGTGGAGCTAGGCTTTTCAACATCAAATCATATGCTTCGTCAAACGATATATCTTCTTTAACGTCTTTTACTAAGGGGACATTTAAGTCGTACTGGCGTAACTCTTCTAGTCCTAACGTTTTTTTGCGAATCTTCGTATACCGATGCAGTGGCTCAATATTCGCTTTTGTTGCGTTTATCAAATTTTCATATACTTCAGTAGGAACCATATCTGAAAAAAGTGACTTCTCTAATGCTGACGAGTATTGACGCATTTTTGATAAGGTAACGTTGTTTTTTATAGTAGCAGAAAGCGTTGAGGCAATTGTGTTATTAAGCTGAACATAAGGCTTGTAGTATGCTTTGTATGCTTCTTTACGAACCTCGCGATTATCGTCCTCGATTAATTTTGAATACATTCCCCTCGTCAATTCAACTTTTTTGCCATCTTTATTTGTAACTTCACCAAACTTAATATCAGCGTTATTAATCATGCCATACGTATTACTCGGGGCAGAGAGTGATTCTCCTAACAGAGAAAGAACTTCTTCCTTTTCTTTTGTTAGCACATGCTTTTTATAACGAAATGATTCAAGTAAATCTTCCTCAAAATAACTTAAACCATCAATTTCCTTAATATAAGCTTTTAACGTTTTTTCTTCAAGACTTAATAAATAAGGCATGAAGAAAGATGTGGCTGAACTAAGCTTTACCCCAAGCGATTTCGCCCGCTCTTGTAACGATTGGGCCTTTGTATCTCTTGTATTAATATCGACTTGAAACATCGTGTAGACATAAAGCTTTTTATACGTATAACCGATTTCTTCACTTAAGGTTAAATACTCATACAACGTTTTTGCATCAGTAATCTTCCCATCAAATTCTTTTAATTTTTCTGTTCGTTCTTCAACTAATTGTAAGTCCTTTTCCCACTCAGATAGGTCGGGATAAATATCAGCTAAATTCCATTTTTCATTTAACGGGACTTCTTCTCTTGATTTATAAGCCTTCATCTAATATATACTCCCTTCGATACGCTAGTATGTAAACCCTTTATATGGTATATGTTACTACAATCTAGATAAAGAACAAAGAAAAGAGGCTGACTGTCTAAGTAAGTAGTTCCGTTTTGGTGGAGAAATAACATATAAATGATTTTATTTTAAACATATGAAATTGCCTTGCAAATAACATAATAAATCCATTCATGACAATAGCTGTTGTCAATGTATAATTGGTATGTTAAAAGGAATGCTATTTGCTATGTTAATAAACTTCAAAAGATAATTGTCATTTTATGTTAAAATACATATAGAAAAGTGAAGAAGTACACTTAAAGTACGAGTACGATAGTAATCACTTAAATGTTTATCGGAGTCGTATCTTAAATAAAATATATAAGCTTGGATTAAAATAATAATCCAAGCGCTTTTGTGCTAATTGTTTTGTTATTTCACTCGTATTTATACGGTTCTTTTACTTTTTCTCCATTATCGGAACTACTTATGTCTACAGTCGCCTCTTTTCTTTGTTAGTTGTATGTCCAGCTAAATTCATCAAAAATAACTTTAACATGTCTTCCAAACCCTTCTGAATACTCAATAAATGGGTTGTCATTAGCAAACGAACTTGTCTTAAAGAAATAAATATTCTCACCTTGTTCAACTTGGACAACATGTGCGTTCAAACCATCTTTTTCAAATTTCATTTCTACAATTCCTTCAGCAGGTAGCCCTATAGACATTAGGTAGTTATCCGATTCGACCTCCGTATATCCATGTTCACTCATCATCTTCCGGTATAGGTCAAGTTGCTCAGTATGACTACCTTCATTGTTAATTTGAAAAATTTCAAAAACAATTGGTTCAATTTTTCCATTACCATAATTAGCAAACCATTGAATCGCTCTACCCTCATTATTGTCCACTTCTTCTATTACCAAACGTTCATCATATCTCGTTGTAAAACCAAAGATTTCATCCTCAAACGGTTTCACCTGGATAACCTCTGGCATACCTTCTTCATTGGTTATTTCAAGTGGCATAGAATCCTGATCATCAGTAAGTTCCTTTGGAATTTCTCTAACCTCTGCATCATCGGCATTGAAAACTTCTGACTCCTCGGTTTCTTCAATCGCTGCGATACTCATGCTTTCCTCTGGCAATCCCCGATCAGCGCTTAACTCTGTTTGATGAGCAGATTCCTTTTGACTAGCTAGTTGACTGACTCCTAACACATACCCAATTCCAATCATGAGTACAATTAAAGCAGCTACTTGCCAGCGCTGATAATATCTAGCCCAATTTCGCTTTTTCTTTTTCTTAATATTTCCCATGATGTTCGCAGCGGACGATTGTGTTGGCATTTGATCGTAGTATTGATTCAGTCGTTCCATTGTTTTATCAAAATTGTTATTATGACTCATAGCTGCTCACCTACTTTTTCATACTCTGCCTTCAGCTTTTGTTTCGCTCTTAAGATTCTTGTTTTAATTGCGCCTTCCGTTACACCCAATACCTTTGCAATTTCTTGATAGTTTTGTCCATGGAAGAAATGAAGAACGATTGGAACCTTATACTTATCATCTAATCGATGAATCATTTGATGTAACTCTTGCGCCTCTTCATCAAAATTATCGCTAATATACGTTTGTTGTGTTGCATACTTCTGAAGTTCCACTGTTTTTCGTTTCATTTGTTTTTCTTTTCGGTAAAAGTCTCTGATTACATTTAATGTGATTGAGTAAAGCCATGTTGTAAATTTACCTCGATTATGTTTATGAATAAAACGATAAACTTTCAAGAAAACTTCTTGGGTGACGTCTTCAATATGACTAGGGGACACCCCAATTTGAAAAGCAAACTTTTCAACCGTTTTTAGATGCCCTTCGATTAACTGCTGGAAGGCCTCATCATCTCCTTGTTTCGCACGTTCAATTAGTTGTTCTTCCATCGTTATTAACCTCCGAATTCAATCGATCTCACTTTCTTTACTTATGAAACGATAAGTCTTACAAAAAGGTTACAAAAAATAAGAAAAACGGCGCAGCCGTCTTTTCTTATAAGCAATGAGCGGAGCCGTTGCCTTGATTTTAAGCCTTTTAGGAATGCCCTTCTCCTAAAAGGCGCGCAACGTGCGGAGCCATTGCCCTTCGTTGAGTTGTCTAGAGAGCTTCTTTGAACTACTTTCACACTGCTTGAATTTTAATTCAAATTTTATAAATTCTTATCTTTATGAAAAATACATTCTTCTAAGAAATTTACTAGGTTTTTATGGGTTCGTAAAAACTTTTCAACTACCGCTTTTACGCTATAAAAAAGGAAGTTCTAATGAACTCCCTTACGTATGTTTATTTACTAGTTTGTCTTCCGATTTAGAAAGTGGCAATCTAACTTTAACGGTCGTCCCTTTCCCAATTTCACTTTCATATTGAATCGTTCCTTGATGTTCTTCAACAATTTTAAAACTGACGGTTAGACCCAATCCCGTTCCCTTTTCTTTACTGGAGTAAAACGGCTCACCTAGTTTATTTATCCGATCTTCAGCAATGCCACAACCATCATCTATAATGGTTATACTAAGGTGTTCGTCCCTGTCTTTTTTTATCTGAATCGTTATACTTTTAGCCGAAGCCTCGGTTGCATTCTTAATAATATTTATAAATAACTGTTTTAATAAATTCGCTTCACAGTCGAGCATTGGCAAAGAATTCTCAAATTCAAGTTTCAATTCTGAACCGTACAGATTTGTCTGCGATTGTAATAAACCAATCACATCTTCCATAATCTCCTCAATATTGCAAATTGTAAATTTCGTTTCTTGGGGCTTAGAAAGGACAAGTAATTCACCGACGATTTGATTAATACGATCAAGCTCTTGTAACATGATGTTGTAAAATCGATCTGGACCATTATCTTCCATTTTAAACAGTTGAACGAATCCTTTTAATGCTGTTAAAGGGTTTCTTATTTCATGAGCAACACTAGCGGCTAGCTCGCCGACAACAGATAATTTCTCTGCTTTTCGTAATCGATTTTCAGTCTCGATTAATTGCGTTACATCTCTACTGAAACCAGTTACACCGATGACCTCATTATTGACAATAATCGGAACATACGTACAATCCAATGACAGCATTTTTCCATTTTTATGTTTAACATGTACATGAGACTTCGAACAAGCTTTTTTCGTTTGCAAGACCATCTGAAACGCATAATCTGCCCTGTCTTTATCTTGATCAGCAATGAACTTCAAAATAGGTTGTCCAATTAACTCATCAATAGAGTATCCACTAATAGCTGTAATTTGAGCATTCGAATTAGTAACGACCCCATTTAAGTCTGTCATGTAAATTAAATCAGGACTGTGTTCAAATAAAGATTTGTATTTCATTTGGCTGACAAGTAATTGTTCCTCCGCTTCTTTCCGTTCGGTAATATCCCGTCCCATTACAACAAGTGCTTCACGATCTCCTTTTTCATCGAACAACGGAACTTTAATCGTATCAAACGTTTTTGTTTTCCCATTCGGAAGCAGAATTGTTTCTTCGCACCGATTAATAGTACCTTCCCGCCACGTTTCTTCATCTGAGATCTCGCAATACCTTAGAGCATCTCCATAAAAATCCGTGTATTGTGCCAATTCAGAGTCTTTTTTCCCTTTGTAGTCAACGTTACCTAGTTGAAATAGTTCAAGACCAAATGTATTACATGTTAACCATCTTCCTTCTCCGTCCTTGAAATTAACAAAGTCTACCATGGCATTCATGAGAGAGGAAATTTTATGTTCTTCTTTTTTAGCTGTTACAAGCTTTTCTTTTTTTATTAGTAAATAATAGATAAAGATAGCTGTACAGATAACAAAGATAAATTCGCGAACATTCGAATTAGGATTAAGATTGAGCAAATGAACGAACGTATATTCACTGACATTAAACCAGATGAAACTGCTAGAAAGATAGATAATTATGACACTTATTTTTGACAACTTACTCTCACCTTTTTTCTTTTTTTAGCCGCTGCTTATATTAGAACAATTTTCATTTTTTTCATTTTTTTTATTTTTCTTGTACTTCTGAAAATACAAGTTTACTTTAGTAAAAAACCACTGAAGAGCTATTCCATGAAGCAAGACTCCGATTACGGCCGTGCTTACAAAAAGAGTAAGACTGATCACTTTCTCCACTTCGATTGTATGTTGTCCAAAAAAGAAAAGTTGAAGGAAAACATAATAGAAAGCTTCCGATAACGTAGTAATATTTTCTTCTAAAGACTGGATAATCAAGGACTCGAGTATTAAAAAAACTGACACCAACATTAAAATCAGTAATTTAGAATGATAAGATATTTTCATCATTATCGGATGTATATAGAATTTCGTGATGGTTTTCATTCGAAAGAGATACATGATTCGAACAAGTCTTGCTATTTGAAAAAATTGATCAAATGGAATAATCGCTATTAACAAAAATGGATTTTCTTTAATGAAGATCCATTTATTAGGTGATCTAAACATACGAACACAAAAATCAACAAAAAAAATAAACCAAACAACCCAATTTATAAATGGGTTCGAAGAGTGTTCTAACCAAAGCGTCATAATGGTTACCATGACAAGTAGGAGCATGATTGCTTCATATATACGTTGGAAAACTTGCATAACAATCCCACTCCTTCTATGAAATAATAACAGAAATTTTCCATTAATAGAGCAAATTGTGAAAAAAATTCCTTAAAGAGTTAAAAAAGACTTCATAAAGGAGAAGGCTACTGAAAAAGGCACTCAATTCTGAATGATTCCACTGAACATCTCTTGCTTGTAAAATACCTTCACCACCTGAATTATCTTTATGTTCAAATTTGTGGTCTATCAAATATGTAACCGTTTTTATCCCTCTATGTCGATGAAACCCAAAAGTCCCTTTCCTCAACCAATCTTCTACTATTAAAAGGATCAAATTCATACTAGTGACCGTTCTAATACCAAACCTTTTTGATAGGCTCTACCGTCTACAGAAAAAGATATATCACATACTCTTTAATTGTTACTAGCAATGTCCCTATAATCTATCTAATGGTAAATAGAATAATGCAACTAATATAACTGCCTAAAAAAAGCTAAACTAGCCCAATTTTCGGCAAGTTTGACAATTGAACGGCTCCATGCAGCCCATAGTGATGAAACACTTAAGGAAAAATTCTCTTTACTTAGAATCTAGTTATGGAAGTTCACCGTTGTACCGACAATGAATTTACCATTGGCGATAGCGGTACATTACTAGGCGAAATAGCTTTTATAATAGTTCAGCGCAATACGAATATAGGAAACATACTTAACTGATTATTGTAGTCGAAGGTTATCGAGGAGTGTTTTCACTTGAAGGCCCGGAAGGAAAACGATTTTTAAAGCGAGTTCAAGAATGTTTACACCAGAAGAACGTCAGCAGTTAAATAAAGAGACACAAGAGCTATAATACCCCTGTGTCTCTTTTCTATCTTATGAACTTCGTAGCTAAATGACTCGTGCAAATTTTAAATAGAGCACTTTAAGTTTAATAGTATAACGCTTCTGTTTTTTGACACTTCAAACACTTTTTATAAAATGAATCTGTTTGATAGTCATGATTACACTTGTTTTGTATTTCTTTTAAATGACTTTCCCAATAAGTAAGTTGGTTTTTCAATTGACCAATTTTTTCCTGAACATTATGGACTTGCATCGGCAAAACCTCCTTTAGGACCCTTTTACTGATAAATCTCTCCACCTGACTCTTTAAATTGTTCTGCCTTTTCTTTCATTCCTTTTTCAATTGCTTCAGTTGTTTCGAGTTTATTATCTTTTGCATACTGGCGAATGTCATGAGAAATTCTCATGCTACAAAACTTCGGTCCACACATTGAACAAAAATGAGCTGTTTTTGCTCCTTCAGCTGGCAGAGTTTCATCATGATACTCGATCGCACGTTCAGGGTCTAAAGCTAAGTTAAATTGATCTCTCCAACGGAACTCAAAACGAGCTTTTGATAATGCATCGTCCCGTACACGTGCCCCTGGATGTCCTTTGGCTAAATCGGCTGCATGCGCCGCGATCTTATATGTAATCACGCCTTCACGTACATCCTCTCGATTTGGTAAACCTAAATGCTCTTTCGGAGTTACATAACAAAGCATCGCCGTTCCGAACCAACCAATCATGGCCGCCCCAATCGCTGAAGTAATATGATCGTAACCTGGTGCAATATCAGTTGTTAAAGGTCCTAATGTATAGAATGGTGCTTCATGACACATCTCTAGCTGTTTATCCATATTTTCCTTTATTAAATGCATCGGTACATGGCCAGGTCCTTCAACCATTACTTGTACATCGTGTTGCCATGCTCGTTTTGTCAATTCACCAAGCGTTTCTAATTCCGCAAATTGTGCTTCATCGTTTGCATCTGCGATTGAACCAGGACGAAGGCCGTCTCCCAATGAGAATGAAATATCATAAGCCTTCATAATCTCACAAATCTCTTCAAAGTGAGTGTACAAAAAATTTTCTTGGTGATGATGTAAGCACCACTGGGCCATAATTGAGCCACCTCTAGAAACGATACCTGTTAATCGCTTGACGGTTAACGGAACGTATCTTAAGAGAACACCCGCGTGAATCGTGAAATAATCGACACCTTGCTCTGCTTGCTCAATTAAGGTATCTCTGTATATCTCCCAAGATAAATCTTCAGCAATCCCTTTTACTTTCTCTAATGCTTGATAAAGAGGAACGGTTCCTACTGGGACTGCTGAATTACGGATGATCCATTCACGTGTCGTATGAATATTTTTCCCTGTCGATAAATCCATCATCGTATCAGCACCCCAACGAGTCGCCCAAGTCATCTTTTCAACTTCTTCTTCAATGGAAGAAGAAACCGCTGAATTACCAATATTCGCATTGATCTTCACATGGAATTGACGTCCGATAATCATTGGTTCCGTTTCAGGGTGATTGATGTTAGCCGGAATAATCGCTCTACCTTTTGCCACCTCTTCACGCACAAAATCAGGATCTAAATTTTCTCTCAATGCGATGAATTCCATTTCAGGCGTAATAATTCCTTTTTTAGCATAATGAAGTTGTGTTACATTCTTCCCTTGTTTTGCACGCATTGGATTACGTTTCAGCCCTGGAAACACAAGGTCATTTTCACGTGGATCATCGTTATTGATATAGCCATTATCTTCAGGCTTAATATCACGTCCTTGATATTGTTCGACATCGTTCCGTTCCTGAATCCAATTACTGCGAATAGCAGGCAGCCCTTTTGTAATATCAACAGAATAATTGTGATCAGTATAAGGACCACTCGTGTCATAAACCCGTACAGGAAGATTTTCCTCTTCACCAACGGAACCTGTGGTCGGACTTAATTCAATTTCACGCATCGGTACTAACAGGTCTGGCCTTGAACCTTTGACATACACTTTTTTACTACCTGAAAAACTAGACATGATGGAAATGTTTTTTTCATTCAATGAAGATGTTGTCATTTAAATCTCTCCTTTTTTAAATAGAAAGGACGAGATCTAGAACATAAGAAAGGAAGAAGTAAGGATGAAGATACATAAAAAGCCGGGAACCAATAATAGTTGGTTGGACCCGGCTTAATTAGAAGTAGCATCAAATTGATGATTTCTTAAACTTCCCCACGCTGGTATGAGCCAGATCAGGTCCAAAGGGTCGACAAGCTTTAACGCGCTCGTCTCTCAGCCCAACTTATTGGACACCCCTAGTTATTCTATTAAATTGTTTACATTGCCAGTATATAGCAAATGTAGGAATAATAAAACACTTTTCTAAATATTAGCTCTAAATTCCTAGTTGACCATTTGCATTTCCTAGAAATTACTTATAAAACATAATCAGCCAATACCCTTTGCACTTCGTATATATTTAAGCTCTTATTGAATTGCTTTTGGATTGGTGTCGAAGTACCAGATACCCAAATTTTTAGTTCTGCATCCAAGTCAAAATTCCCAGCTGTTTCAATACTAAAATGTATGATGTTCTTGTAAGGAATGGAGTGGATTTCAGCTTTCTTTCCTGTCATTCCTTGTTTATCGACAAGGATTAAACGCTTATTAGTAAAAATAAATAAATCTCGAATCAGTTTATAGGCTTTTTCTATTCTTTCATCATTTGTGAGAACTTTTGAAAACTCTTTTTCCACCTCACTAATGCTCACTTCTGATGCGTTTCCCATTATCCCATCAAAAAATCCCATCATTAATGACCTCCCATGTGATCAATTTCATTACGAAAGAAGCATACCATATTTCACCGAAAAACCTATACTTTTTACATCAGCATTGGTTCCATACAAGATGTATGTTAATGTTTTACTATATTATTTTACTCGCCTCTAAAGGAAGGATTGCCATGAAACCTAAAATACTAGTTTATATGAGAGTTGATGATCGTGTCATAAATGAGTTGGAGAAAGATTTTCAAGTTACAACCTTCAGTAATCATGAATATCTGGGGGACAAAACATTTGAACAAGCATTAAAAGAAGCAGATGGAATTATTGGCTTAGCATTAAACATAACAAAGGAATTATTAGATGCTGCTCCTAACCTAAAAATTGTTTGTAATGTTTCGGTTGGATATGACAACTTAGATTTAAAAGAACTTTCTAAAAGAAAGATAATGGCAACGAACACACCAGGCGTTTTAAATGAAACAACGGCTGACGCCATATTCGGACTTTTGCTTGCAACTGCAAGAAGAATCCCTGAATTAGATCACATTGTTAAAACAGGTCAATGGAACATCTCTTTGCAACCTGAACAGTATGGTATAGATGTTCATCATAAAACATTAGGTATAATTGGAATGGGTAGTATTGGTAGCGCTATTGCACAGCGAGCACACTATGGGTTCGGGATGAACATTCTCTATCACAACCGCTCTCAAAATAAAGAAGCAGAAGAGAAATATCAAGCAACCTATTGTGAATTGGACAAACTTTTAGAGCAATCTGACTTTGTTTGTTTAATGGTTCCTGCTACCAAAGAAACGGTGAAAATAATGGGAGCTGAGCAATTTAAGCAAATGAAAAATTCAGCCATTTTCATTAACGGCTCCAGAGGTAAGAATGTTGATGAAGAAGCTTTATATTACGCTTTAATAAATGGTGACATTCATGCAGCTGGTATTGATGTTTTCACTGAAGAACCAACCCCTAAAGATAATCCATTACTTCAATTAAGAAATATCGTCACCTTGCCACATATAGGCTCGTCCACCACTGAATGCGAGTACAATATGTCTAAACTGGCAGCTGAAAACTTAGTGAAAGGACTTCGTGGGGGGAAACCGCCTTGTCTTTTAAACGAAATTGATAGTTGAAGTTTTCAAATTATTAATCCAACAAGTTAAAAATTAATACGATTTCCTAGCTGAAAATGACGGCCAACCAGCCAACCGGTTGATGTCGTTCATGCTCTAAACAGCCAACTCCACGATGGTTCGTTTTAGATTATTGTATTCACAACCCTTAAGTCGAAGATTGCAAATGACAGGGACTGCCAACCAACAAAAGTACACCATTAATGTTTGGTAATCGCATTTTCATTTATGAAAATCTATATAAGTGATATGAATATTATTTTAGACAACATTTACATTAAGGTTATTAAAAAACTCAGGCTAGAAAATAACTTAGCCTGAGTACATTATTTATTTTGTTTTATATTGTTTTCCACAATTACAACCGCTTGAAAAGGAACGCCCTGAAGTACTATAAGTGGTAGGATGAGAAGTATTTTTTTTCCTATTACTTCTTACCTTTGGCCTTGTTGAATAGATTGGTGAAGCATATGCTCCTCTAATCTTCTTTTCTTTCATATACATTCCACCTTTAAACTTGAAGTTACAATTAGTTTATGTTTTTTTACAAGTCAAGGTGTACAAAATGTATTCTTTCATGGTCACATTATTTAAAATTGGGTATAAACTGTTCGGTACTCTCCTTCATGGAGTACCATTAACTTTCTGTCATCTTATTCTTTATTTTCCGTTTTCTTATTTGAAAGAAATACAGAATCGGCCTGCTCGGTGTATTGACCGTTTGGCTTAGCTCCACTAATTGCCTTTTTTTCTTTTAAATTTCGAATAAACCATGATTCATCTTCTTCTTGATTCTGCAAATTTGTTTCTCGTTGTTCAATTTTTTTTATAAATTCTTCTTTTTCTTTTAAGTTTTCTTGCAGTTTTTTTACTTCTTTTATCCACTCATCGATTTCACTATTTTTAACATCAAGTGATTCCTTTAACTCTAATACCAACTGAGATGATTCTTCATACTTTATAATGTGACTATCCATGGTTTCTTGAACTTTTTTACCAGCTTCTTGCTCTTTATCCAGTTGCATTTTTACGTTTTTATTATTGATAGTTCTCTCCTTTAATTCCCGATTCATTTGTTTAAGTTTTTCTTTTAAATTTTCATTTTCAATGCTTTTACCCTTTAATTCCTGACTCAGTTGCTCTAGGTCACTTTGTAAGTTTTTATTTTCATTGTTTTTTCCCTTTAATTCCTGACTCAGTTGCTCAAGGTCATTTTGTAAGTTTTTATTTTCATTGCTTTTTCCCTTTAATTCCTGACTCAGTTGCTCAAGGTCATTTTGTAAGTTTTTATTTTCACTGCTTTTTCCCTTTAACTTCTCACTCAGTTGGAAATGTTGTTTATTTAAACGTTCTATTGAACTATCCTTCTCATTTAAAACCTCATTATTTTGTTCCAGTTCATAATGCAATTTAATGTTTTCTTCTTTTAACTCTTCTAATTGACGATAGTGATAATTATTTTGATAATCTTTTACTTTCGCTTTATAGAGAGCAAGCTCAGATTGAACATGGATTAACTTTTGCTTCAGTAAAATAGGGTCATTCGTGCTTTGTTTCCGTTGATTTTCACCCTTATTCATTAATTATCCCTCCGTCTTTCAGTATTCTCTTTATACATACTTATGATTGGCAACCTTGACTTATTTCTAGGGATATGCCTATTGAACAAAATTTACGCTGAACCCTGCACACTTAACCATGAGCTTCATAGGATACAGTAGTTCGCTACCCATTATAATTAATACTAAAATTTATTATAATGGGTGAAAATTTAAGGAGGTATAACAATTATGAGCCATGATAAGCATAAAGTTTGTATTAAAGTTCCAAAAGTGTATGACTGGGTAACACGCCAAGTCGATTTACCACTCATGAGTTTCAATGGTGATGAATTAAATAACATTTTCGACTGTGTAACTAACGGATTCACACCACCAGAGGATCTTTGTGAATTTTTAGAAGCCCACCCTGGGTTTACAGTACATTGTGATTTAATTGAGGATTCTATTCTCTGTCAAGAAATCAGACAACACAATGGAAGACAGCCAGTAACTGTAACTCTTCCTACAGGAGAAACAGTTACACTTGAAAAAGTTAAGGTTCTTGTAAAAGGATTAGTTCAAGTAGTCATTAGAGATGCTAATGAGCAAATTATTTGTAAAACTGAACCTATTCAATTTGCAACTGCGCAAACATTCTTCTTATGTGCTCCAGAAGGAACCGAAGTACAATGTCATATAACATACTTCCAATGTGATGCCGATGTTATTTGTGATGATAATTTTCAACAGCTTGATATCTCTATCTTGTTGTGCTTAGATGTACAAATGGAAGCACCTGTAAAGTTAGAGATAGAAGCAGCGATCTGTAAGCCTCGTCAAGAGCTTCCAGTCGAAGATGTTCTATGTCCTGTAGATGTTTTCCCACCACAATGCCCAGAAATTTTCCCGGGTTCAGTTAAACGCAAGTGCTAATTTTTTGATTATGGGAGAGGATTTACTCTCCCTTCTTATTATTTTTTTGATAATCGTCATTCTCTTTCCTACATACAATCTATATAACTATATAATGAAGGAGGGTCAGCTTTATGCCAAAAAAAGCTCAGCAATCACTTCAAAACGATTCTATTATACAATTACAACAAAAAATCATTCATTATCGTTCTGAAATCTCTCGTTATAAACAACAACTTAACTCTTATGAAAAACAGTTACAAGATAACAAGAAAGGCTATACACAACTAAAAGAAGCTCTGGAAAAGAATGAGAATAAACCTCAAGAGAAGGTAGAAGAATCAAGAATTGAATGTCAAGTGTATTTTAGCTATTCAACCATTTTACCGAAGCCTGAAGAGGAAAATGTCCTTGTGATTGGGAGTTTTATTTTAAAAAACACAGGTAATCAACCTTTAACAACACCCATTATCTGTATTCGTGTTACACCTTCGGAAGGCGGAAAGTTAGGTGGTAAGATTAAACTTTATTCTCGTGATAAGGAAGATGACCGTATCTTTGATGAATCAGCAACAGAAGAGTGGGTCTATATTCATGATAATTGGAGAGAAAAAATCAAAAATAATGGAGAGCACTGGTTAAAACCTGCAAACCAAACGACTATTGATCCGGGTGAACAAATAAGCTTTTCAAACTTTGATCTTACACTTTCACCACCTGAGATAGGAAATTCTATTGTTGTGAGTGGCTTTGCTTATTGTCAGGAACTACAACAGGGCGGAGCTGCTTTAAATCAGATTATTATTAATTATTAAAGACGATTTTATGCGATCTTTGGGTTATTTCAGTTAATGAAATAACCCAATGCTCTGAATCTCTTCATTGAAATTTACTGACATTAAACTACCTTTGTATGAATTAATACAGCCATAGTTGGTATGAATGATCTAGTGATTAATATCTCAAAAGTACAGAGATATTTTTAAAACTTTATTAGGGGTTAAAAATTATGAAGGTATTATACATTTCTTCTGGCTATGGAAAAATATATACTTTTTTTGATCAATGTATCCTCAAAGAATTAAACAATATTAAGCATGTTAAAGCTAAAAGTTTTAAGCTTTCTAAGGGACTTTCACACTTAAAGTCGGAATGCAGATTGTTTCAACCAGACATTGTACTAACCTTAGTTGGAGATAAACTTCCATCAGAAATGCTTCAATGGCTTAAAAAAATGAAATTTAAAATAGCCCTATGGTTGACAGAAGACCCCTATTATATTGATCGAGCAATAAAACACCTCCCTAACTACGATTATGTTTTTACGATCGATATCGCAGCTCTCAAATATTATCACTTGCAAGGCTTCAACAACGTTTATCATTTACCTTTAGGTACCGATCCAAATACCTTTTCTCCTAAAAGCTTCAAAAAAAAATATGTGAGTGACATTTGTTTAATTGGTTACCCTTATCGAAGCAGGGTTACAATCATAAAGAAATTATTAAAAGAATCTTCTTATCGAATTATTGTGTCAGGTGGTTGGCAAGAGCATTTAGAAGAATCTGACCAATTGCAGATTATAAGAGGTTGGCTTCCGCCCCAGAAAGTTGCTACTTACTATTCAAATGCAAAAATCGTTTTAAATACACATCGATCATATAATGAAGAAATGAATGAAAATAGAATTGGAGTTAATAATCAAAGTGTTAATAATCGTACCTTTGACATTGCAGCTTGCGGTGGGTTTCAATTAATCGAGCATAAAGAGGATTTAACAACGCATTTTTTAAAAGGCGAAGAAATTATTTCATTTAAAAGTCAACAGGACTTGCTAGAGAAAGTGGTTCACTTTTTCAAAAACGACAAAATGAGGGAAGATATTAAAGAAAAAGGACGGCAACGAGTGTTACTAGAGCATACATTTCATCATCGATTAACTAAAATGATTAATACAATTTCAGGTTCCTAAAAGAGTTGTTCTAATAGGAGAACTACTCTTTTTTCTCTTTATATCATAGTAATAATGACTTTATTAAATGCAATGAAATTCAATATTATATTACTTCATTCCAAATTGCCCTAATTGATGGTTATCGTTATGAAAATCTGAATCACCTGTCAATAAAAGTTTAAATTCTTCTGCCATCTTTTTATACTGCTCATTATGAATCTTATTTTGGCTACGATGCCATACTTCAATTCTATCAAATCAAAAAGCTAACAATTATCGGACGAGTTGGTCGTCCCCAATATAAACGGGATGCGCTAGAACAGCTTTTTCTCCTGCCTGCTGAATAAGATGGAACCCCTCCTTGACGATAAGATCATTTTATCAAGCGCGCAAGGTTTCCCGTCTGCTAAATATTATTCATCAAACACAGTTTGATATTCTAATGAAATAGAGAAGCCTAAATCAATAAATTTTTTAATTATTCGTTTCGCTCTTCCCTCTCGTCCTTTACGCATTCGTAGCAGAATGTTTCTAGATCTCCCCCTGCAGTATTGTTAAAATATATCAATACTTTTCCCTTTATACTTCGTACTAAGCACAATTGCTAGAATTACTCGAACTTCTTATCTGCCCTTTCAGCTCTTCTATCACCTAAAAGGGTGTCATGATCTATAATCGCGATCGTCTTTAACCGAGCCTCTTTGCTTTTTCAACAACATCCGTTGGTGAATAGTTCCCATCACAGGATTTCATATACATGTAAGGTAAAACTACCAGTTTCAATAATATCTTTTAAATTCATTTTCGAATCCTCACTTTAAAAAAATATTACTTCTAGTATATTACAATTATATCCGTATCAGAAAAGTCATGATGATATCATTACGTTCTTTTCCATTAATTAAACATATAGAATGACGTTCGCATCTAAATATATTAGGCTGTTAAAGCTATAAATTATTAATTCATACACCATTTTAGATTTCTTTTGATTTAGAAAATTTCTACTTTAACCTATGGTACAGCCGTTAACAACGTAGGTCTGTTGACATAGTATATAATTGTAAGTTTGAATTATGAAATTAAACCAAGAGATTATTTCATTTTCATCCAAGATATAATGATCTTATTACTGGTAGTCCTATTTCAAAAGATTGTAGTAGAAATAAATGTCAAAATAAAGATTTTATTAATCATATTAATGCACTGGAGGATTATTATGCTAAAAAAAGTGTTCTTGCATTTTGATGGTAAGATGCATCTTCAACTCGAACCCTTATATGAAAAAGTAAAAAATAATTTCACATATGAATTTTGGGTGAAACCAGAGGCGGATCATCGCTTGGTTGAACAATCGATACTGGGCGACAATACTCAGGGACAGCGCTATGTTATCTTTCCAGGCCATCCAAATAATTTACTCCAAGCGGGTGCCGGAGTATCTGTTGGTACAAATGGTGTCACTGTATTGGAACATACGGACTGTTATTTTCCAGCTACTCTTGTTTATAATGCAAATCTTATAGAGTGGACTCATATTGCGATTGTTTATAGAAATAAGACACCTTTCCTTTATATAAATGGAGTGTTTGTGAAGAATGGATATACAAGTCCTAAGAACGATGTATATGCGTCAGGTACGATTGGAGGACTTGATCCCTATGGCTTTTTTGTTGGAACGGTAAAAGATTTACGAATATGGGATCATCCAAGAAGCGAAGATCTCATCAACGATTGTATGAATAACGAGATAGTAGGAGATGAAGAAGGGCTTGTTTTAAATTGGAGCGGTTATCCTCATGAAAACAACCAAATATTTAGTGAGAGAATCTCGACTCACATTTCGAAGCAAAAGGATATTCAACAACTTGAAGAAATAAACACTCACAAAAAAGAAAATAATTTGATCAAGAATAAAAAAATGAAAATGATAGCTTTTTATTTACCACAATTTCATGAAATTCCTGAGAATAATCAATGGTGGGGAGATGGATTTACTGAATGGACAAATACGCGAAAGGCAGAACCTTTATTTCCAGGACATTATCAGCCACGAGAACCCTATCAGGATTTTTATTATGATTTAACAGACCCTTTGGTAAGGCAATGGCAAGTTGACATAGCTAAGAAGTATGGGATCTATGGTTTTTGCTATTATCACTATTGGTTTAAAGGAAAGAGGCTACTAGAGAAACCTTTTAATGAAGTTTTAAGAACGGGTAAACCAGACTTTCCATTCTGTCTCTCGTGGGCTAATGAGCCTTGGACTAGGAGATGGGATGGAAGAGATGATCAGGTGTTGATGCCACAACACTATGGAAATGAAAACGATTGGAAGGAACATTTTGATTACCTTTTAAATGCATTTCAAGATGAACGATATATTTGTGTCGAGGAGAAACCTTTATTTCTAATTTATAGACCGGAAAGTATTCCAAACTGCTCAGAAATGTTAGATTACTGGGATATTTTAGCGAAGCAAAACGGCTTAAAAGGTATTTATTTTGTCAGAACATTGAATGGTCATTTACCGCTTAGTAAGCTTGAACGCTTTAATGCAAGTGTAGAATTTGAACCACATTACACAGCTGCGCATACAAACTGTCCAAATATTTGGCGCATGGTTTCTGGATACAAGAAAAGAAAAGCAGTGATAGATTATGATGCTATCTGGTCGTGTATTCTCAGTCGGAAAAACAGCAGGGACGATACAAAAATCTTTCCTGGTGCTTTTCTTGATTGGGATAACACTGCTCGTAGGGGAACCGAGGCTACTATCTATCAAGGCGCCACCCCTGAAAAGTTTGAGAAATATCTGAGCGAGCAAATAAAAAGGGCAGAAACCATATACCAAAGTGAATTTTTGTTTATAAATGCATGGAATGAGTGGGCGGAAGGAACGTATTTGGAGCCAGATAAACAAAACCAATTTCGTTATATAGAAGCTGTTAAGAAAGCCTTAAAAGATAATGGTTATAATTGAGATCTTGCTACAACAAAACAGATATCAGTGAGGAACTTTTCCTTCATAATAATAAAGGAGAGTCTAAATGGATTATATAACAGGTCAATACATGACAACATCAGAATGGGTGAAAGAATTAGAAGCAATAGGCATCGACACCAAGGGTATGGTTACAAAAATTTATTCAGATGATCAATTTCCTATTAAGGCAGGCAAAACATTAACACGAATGGAGCACCCCGAATTTCAAGAAAGATATCACCCTTCTAGGAGTGCTTATGTTACTGCGATCGGCCAAGGCAAAGTGGTAAAGGAAAACGGTTACGTCCTGACTCCAAACAACAAATTACTGTTGGATATTTGCAGCGATTTCACCTTGGTAGAAACAGATGTATTCTCCACACCCTTACCACCCAAACAAATCACCTCTGAGACAGTTGCTGTTTTAACCTATGATCTTGCTAGTACAAATTACTTCCATTGGTTTTTTGATGTCTTACCTAGAATTCACTTGATCCAGAAAAGTGGTATTCCAATTGACAAATATGTATTCAATAAATTGTCTCAGACTTTTCAATATGAAACACTTGTTGCATTGGGTATAGATAGGAATCAAATTATCGAATGTACTCCAGATACTCATCTTGAAGCCAAAAAATTAATCGTAACTTCTTGGATCGGAGTTACGTCTTATTATCCGAAATGGAGCGCGCAGTTCGTTCGGGCTAAACTCATGAATAAATTTAAATTCCCTTATAACTGGGAACGCAATAAGAGATTGTATATAAGTCGTACTGATGCACATTATCGTAGGGTTATCAATGAAACTGAGGTTATCGAGCTACTCAAACCTCTTGGTTTTAAGAGTGTGTCTCTAAGCTCATTATCAGTTGCAGAAAAAGTCAATTTATTTGCTTCAGCAGATGTTGTGATAACACCACATGGAGCCGGTGAAACTAACTTGATATTTTGCAGGCCTGGTACTAAAATTGTGGAATTGCAGTCTAACAGCTATGTTAATAATATTTATCAGCGATTTTTCAATTACTTTAATTTCGATTACTACTATTTAATTAACGATGCTGAACGAGGAACCGATTGGGAGGGAAAATGGAACTTTAAAGTGAATCTTGATGAGTTGTCCAGTCTATTATCTCGGTATAAAACTTAAAATCTATGATGACATTTTTCTGCCAAAAGACTTTTTATAAATCTTGGGATGTAAATAAAAATGGGATCAATTAACGAAGACGGTGCGAAAATCACGTACCGTCTTCGTTATGATTTAAAACAGAAGCTCTCTTAAAATCCCATCTATAAGACTTGTTTTCGGTACCACTAGGAATCCACTTTCAATTACTCCGAGGAATCATCATTCCCCTATTATGTAATAAATTCCTCCCTATCGTATCGGAAGTGGATTCCGCTAATTATTTTACATTAAAGCTAAACTCCCTCTATATAGAAAGGTAAATCTTTCGATTTCTAGCCTTTTCTCACTATTTCATAGTCATCCATTTTTAATAGACATTGATAACATGGGATAAAGTTGTTTTATAGGTATATCTTGGAGTTGAGAAGCAAAAAAGACTGTATGCACCCAAACCACCTCTATCCAAAAAGTGGATATTAAGTTGAAGTATGGTCGCACTGGTGGATGTCTACATTTCTCATGGAGGTCAACCCTCCCATATCTCGCAGAGTCTATGCTCCAAAATTCCTTCGTCCAACCTTTCCATGAGGTAGATGTCAGTTATGCTGCCCGACAGGATCAATGTCCGTATTTTAGTTGATTTACTGACTAATCCGTGCTTCAAATGTCTATTAATTATTGAAATAATCTACTTAAAAACCATATTATTTTCCTAGTATCGAGAAAAATTAAGCTACCTTTGGCAATTCAGTCATATGAGGAATATCCTTTAGCATTCTATCTTCACTAAACTCAAACTGCTTCTTACCGATTGCAAATAACACTCGTATCAATTTATTACATAAGGCTATCAGTGACTGCATCTTTTTCAATGGATTATCAGGGCGTTTTGTATAGTATTCGTGTAAGGCTTTAAAAGCAGAATTCTTAGCCACAAGCGGCATAATGACTCTAAACAAAAGGGCTCTTAGATTTTTCCTGCCTCTTTTGGTTATTCTAGTTTGTCCCTTATGTTTGCCAGACGTGTGCTCCATCAAGCTTAGCCCA
>NZ_JAJAFR010000021.1 GCF_020734105.1 Alkalihalobacillus deserti | reverse complement strand
AAAACCATGAGATTTTAGAAATTATCCGGTATTAGCACCGATTTCTCGATGTTATCCCGATCTACAGGGCAGGTTGCCCACGTGTTACTCACCCGTCCGCCGCTAACCTCTAGGAGCAAGCTCCTATTAGTTCGCTCGACTTGCATGTATTAGGCACGCCGCCAGCGTTCGTCCTGAGCCAGGATCAAACTCTCCATAAAAGTGCTTGATTTGTGCTCAAACTGTATCGCTAACGATACGTTGTGATTTTACTAAATCACTTAAAATTGACGAGAAAATCATGTTTTCTCTTTTCGCTTGGCTTTTGTTCAGTTTTCAAAGAACTACTTTGCGCCACTCATTAGCGACATTCACTATCATACCACAACCAATTCTTCTACGCAAGAAGTTTTTTAGGTTTCTATTTGTTGTGGAACAACCAGTCATTAACTGCGACAAATAATACTATAACACAATAAACAATTCCACGCAAGCACTTCTAGAAAAAAACTATTGGTGCGGGTGAAAGGAGTCGAACCCCCACGTCATAAGACACTATATCCTAAGTCTAGCGCGTCTGCCAATTCCGCCACATCCGCATAATTAATGTAAATGGTGAGCCATGAAGGATTCGAACCTTCGACCCTCTGATTAAAAGTCAGATGCTCTACCAGCTGAGCTAATGGCTCTAAATACGATGATGGCCAGAGAACGAATCCCCAACCTACTGATTAAAAGTCAGTTACTCTACCAATTGAGCTAGACCGACATAAATGGTGGCTCAGGACGGAATCGAACCGCCGACACATGGATTTTCAGTCCATTGCTCTACCGACTGAGCTACTGAGCCAGAGAAAAATTAAAATGGTGGTCTGGACAGGACTAGCACGCGAACTCCTGCATGACAGACAGGCATTCTAACCAACTGAACTACCGGACCTTGGTAATTGCGGGGGCGGATTTGAACCACCGACCTTCGGGTTATGAGCCCGACGAGCTACCAGACTGCTCCACCCCGCGTCGTTTTATAGTATTTTGGATGATGTTTTTCAATGAAGAAAGACATCTTCCTCTTCTCTTATTTAATAGAAGTCAATGCGTCGATGTTACTCGAAGCGCATTCAACGATGTTGCTCGTTGCTCCATCCCGCGTTATTACAATTATGGTGGAGGATGACGGGATCGAACCGCCGACCCCCTGCTTGTAAGGCAGGTGCTCTCCCAGCTGAGCTACTGTGGAATATGGTGGGCCTAAGTGGACTCGAACCACCGACCTCACGCTTATCAGGCGTGCGCTCTAACCAGCTGAGCTATAGGCCCAAAAGGAATTGGAGCGGGTGATGAGAATCGAACTCACATCATCAGCTTGGAAGGCTGAGGTTTTACCACTAAACTACACCCGCATATATAAAAATTGATGGTCGGGAAGACAGGATTTGAACCTGCGACCCCCTGGTCCCAAACCAGGTGCTCTACCAAGCTGAGCCACTTCCCGTTAACGAAACTACTTATCTAATCAAATTAAGACAATGGCGCGCCCTGAGAGATTCGAACTCCCGACCTTTTGATTCGTAGTCAAACACTCTATCCAGCTGAGCTAAGGGCGCATTAATTGGTGCCGAGGGGCGGACTTGAACCGGCACGACCTATGGAGGCGATACCCGGATTTGAACCAGGATAAAGGTAACATTTTACTCAGGTTTACTACTTTACCATAGTCTTAAATTATCAACAAGTATTTTTTAAATTAATCTATTAGACGAACAAGAACATCTATCAAAATTAGAAACAAAATAGATGCTTTGAAGGATATAAGATTATTTAATCACATGCTAAAAAGTTGAAAATCATTGGTATACCAAATGATTAATCGAGCAGGAGGCTTAGCCGCTAACCACCTCACACTGCTTGATTTACTCTGTATCACCTTTGACAGAAAGGGTTTTGTCTTGTTTAGCAGACATCCAATGGTACCTTACCTTATATGGAGTTGTATTCCTCAGACCAGAAGTTTGCCGCCCGCTTCCTTCAGACCCTGAGCCACCGCAGACACCCTTGCGTTAAGATACTGTTACTTCTGCCTTCACAGTTCGGGACTTTTACCCTATAGATTGCACCCCATGCAAGGCGCACTACAAAAACGCTCGGAGTGTTTTTACTATTATTTATATGTTCAGCAAAGTGTTATATAGTATCTAAACGTCACTTAAAGTAAAGAGGTAAGTCAAAATTCAACAGAATGAGTAAAATAATAAGAAAGCTAATCCCCCAAGCCAAGAGAGGTTTTCTATAATGGATTGGAAATAGAAGAAACATCATCATAACAAATAGTACTGAGTACCCATATTCCCAACCATTGTGATGAGTAAATAAACCAAAATGAAGGTTGATAAACTCAGCAGTGATGTAAATAAGAACCCATAATACGTAATGAAAGACTCTTTTTCTCCATTTATCTGTTTTGAAGAAATATTTCAAATAAATCAAAATCGTCGCAGGATAGCTAACTAGCATATACATTAGTGAAATAGATGTATGGTTAGTAAGAAGACTCGGATGTAGATTTTCACGAAATATCCATAATGAATGATCATAAGCTAAAAAATTATGTAGTAGATCACCTAAAATAAGAAAGAGTATCGTCGGGTAATAATTTTGCCAGTTTCTCCAGTCCCCCCAACGCCAGGCTGCTAAAAAATATAAAATATTATAGATAATATGCATAAGGTATCATATCCTTCACAATTAATCTGAACAAGACACTGAAACGCCGAAGAGACTTTACTTTATTTAAATAACTTTACTAGCATTTTTCTTTTTTACGATTAATTCATCAACGATCCACTTAATAAAGACTGCCTTTAGAATATATATAGGGAAAGAATATATGTATCGCCAATTTTCTAGTTTATAAATACCTAACCAAACAGTTATTGGCTCACAGATAAATGTAAAAATTAATGCCATTATTGTATTTGCAATGATAAAACTTTTCCACTTTTTAAAACATTGATATAAAAACATATGAGCAACAATTATTATTCCTTGATCGATAGGAATGAGTCTAGGCATTATACGGATATGACCAAAGGTGCATTTCAACACCTATATCATCCATCATCATTACAAGCAGCATTAATAATGACCCAAATAATAGAATGTTATTGATCCTTTTTTTATCAACAAATTTCCACCAAATAAACCAAGGTAAAACAAGTGTAATTACAAGTAACCACCATTGAAAAGGAAACAAATTATCGTGAAACCAATGTTCAAATTTCATATCAGATAACTGTTGATGGACATTTTGTATATCACTATACGTAGGATGATTTTCTTTCATAAGTATGTTATCCTTTTTATCTTATTTTTTAAACGGTTTAGATGTAGTGTGCATAACAAAATAATTTTTAATACTTGAATTAAGGAATAAACGACTCCTAATTGTGTGAAAATCTTCTGTTACTTTGATAACTAATAGCTTAATGACAGGTAAAAGCCAACCTTTATCAAGGTTGGCTTTTACTATTTCTAATCAGCAACTGGACTAATTTTAACTGCACTGACTTTAAAGCCTGGCATCCTACAGGTTGGATCTAATTTCTTAGAAACGAGTCGGTTGACATTTTGCGTGTCCCCCCAGTGAAAAGGAACAAACACCGTGTCTTTTCGAATTGTTTGAGACCACTTGCTTCGAACGACAATGCTGCCTCTTTTTGACTCGACTTTAACAAGCGTATGATCCTTAATCTGATATTTCTCTGCTGTTGACGGATGAATTTCCATATAAGACTCGAAATCCCTTGCTGCAAGTGTGGAGCTCTTTCTTGTTTGTACACCCGTTAGATAGTGAGACATCACTCGACCTGTCGTTAAATATAACGGAAAATCATGAGTCGGTTTTTCTTTAGGTACTTCTGGTGTATTCGTCACAACCACCATCGCTGCCTTTCCATCCGCATGAGCAAATTCAGTCTCAAACAACCGTTTCGTTCCTAAGTGCTCCTCATCAGGACAAGGCCATAAAATACCCTTTTCTTTTCTCAACCGCTCATACGTAATCCCAGAATAGTCGGCAACCCCTCCCCGGGTAGCCACTCGCAACTCATTAAAAATTTCCTCTGGAGAAGAAAACGAAAAGTACTTTCCTTTCCCTAGCACTTCGGCAAGCTCACAAATAATTTGCCAGTCATGCTTAGCTTCACCACGAACGGGGAAACTCGCTTCTCGTAATGTAACACGCCCTTCTACATTCGTCATTGTTCCAGGTGTCTCAAGATAAGAGGTTGTTGGTAAAATTAAATCAGCCATTCTAGCAGTCTCTGAAACAAACATATCTACAGCCACAAAGAAATCTAGTTTTTCAATCGCTTGTTTAACAAACTCAGCACTTGGATTGGAGACAACTGGATTGGAACACATTAAGAATAACCCCTTAATCTCTCCTTCATCCATTTTTTCAATCATTTCAAAAGCAGAGACTCCTTTTCTCGGGAGATCCACTTCTTTAATACCCCAAACACTCGCGATATAGTTTCGATGTTCCGCATTCTCGATCGAACGGTACCCAGGTAATTGGTCCGCCTTTTGTCCATGCTCCCTTGCCCCCTGGCCGTTTCCTTGACCGGTAACAGCTCCAAACCCTGAGTATTTCTTTCCTATTTTTCCAGTAGCTAAAAGAATATTCAAGAAATTACGAACAGAAGTCGATCCATCTGTTTGTTGCTCCACTCCTCTTGCCGTAAAAATCATTCCAGATTCTTCTTTTCCAAACACAGTTGCCGCTTTGATAATATGCTCAACTGGAACTCCTGTTAGCTCGGCAATGTCATGTAAATCTAGCGTCGAGATATAGTTTCTCACTTCATCAAACCCATTTACGCGCTTTTCGATAAAAGTCTCGTCTATTAAGTTTTCCTCTATGATCACTTTTAATAACCCATTTGCTAACGCAGCATCCATGCCGGGTTTCACTTTCAAGTGTAAATCAGCCATTTTAGTTGTTGGCGTTTCGCGCGGGTCAATTGCAATGATAAACGAACCATTTTCTTTCGCTCGTTCAAAATAAGGCATAATGGTCGGTTGACATTCTGCAATATTCGTTCCTGCTAATACAAGGCATCTTGAGTGAGGAATTTCTTGAATCGTATTGGTAAATCCACGATCCATCCCAAATGTCTGGGCGGCTGCTGAGGCAGCTGCTGACATACATAAGCGCCCATTATAATCGATGTATTTTGTTTCTAATGCAACTCGAGCAAATTTCCCAAGTAGATACGCTTCTTCATTTGTAATCGTTGCACTGCCATATACAGATAAGGCATGTTTCCCATGCTTCGTTTGGATGTCTGTGAATTTCACCTTAATAATCTCGTATGCTTCTTCCCATGAGATTTGTTTAAATTCACCATCTACTTTTAACAAAGGATGCTTGATTCGTTCGTTATGAACCGCATGCTGATGGGCATGTAGCCCCTTTATACATAAACGCCCTTCTGAAGTAGGGTTATCTTTCCCAACGGTTAAATATTTTTTTCTCGTCACGGTAGATTGTTCAATGAGCTGCATCTTGCACTGCATGCTACAAAAGGGACACTGCGTATCATAGATTTTCTCCGTTTGAGCTTCTTGCTGCTTCGTTCGGAAATATCTTAATAACATTTCTGTCATGAGAACCATCCTTTACTTGCTTATTTGATCAAAATTTTAATAAGACTGTTATATATTTTTTACTAGACATGGTTAGCTAAGACTTTTTTATATTGATCCGTATCGAGTTTTAGACGATGAATTAATTGCTGTCTTAATTCAGAATCGAATAAAACTTCCCTAATATGCAGTAAATTCACGCGATCAATCCACTCCCATGATCGTTCCGAATATTTAGCTGTCTCACGGTAATATTGAATAAAACCGATGATCATTTCGAAGACTTCTTGTTCCGATTCCGCCACACAAAGCAACTTTGCAGGACGTACATTTCGCCCACTACTTCCACCGACGTAAATTTCCCATCCACGATCAAACTGAATCACACCAATATCCTTTGTCGTAGAACCTGCGCCGTTATGCATACAGGCCGATACACCCATTTTAACTCGGTAAGGAGTGGTTAAATAATCGGTTGTTTTCTCTAGATCCATCGCTAACTTTAGGGCTTGGTGCTTTTCACATGTACAGACCGTTTCCCCAATACATGTTTTAATATTTTGAACGGTGTTTCCATAAGTATTGCTTAGTGGAAGGTCAAGGTCTCTCCAAATCGATTCCAAATCTCTTTTTTGAATGCCCATTAATGTCACTCTTTGTTCACTCGTAATAGCAACCTGAGGAAGTTGGTAGCGTTCCACAACATCTGCGACCTTCCTGAGTTCATTCGCATTCGTTAAACCACCATACATTTGCGGAGTGATCGAGTAGGTCCCATCACTTTGAATCGTTGCATTCATTCTTTCGTTAATAAATAAAGATTCTTGTTTCACTTCATATTCTGGGTAGATCATTCCTAGATAATATTGCAGGGCAGGCTTACAAGTAGAACAACCACTCTCTTTCTGCCAATCTAGTTCCGTCATCACTTCCTGAACAGATCTCAGATTTCTGATTTGCATCTCAGCCACAATTTCTTCATCAGTTAACGTTGTACACGAACACAAGGTTTCTTTTTCAATGACCTCATCAAAATCCTCACTTTGAATATAAGCTAATAAATCGGTTACTAAAGGCTTACACCCACCACAGGCACTTGAAGCCTTTGTACATTTTTTTACTTCCTCTACTGTTGTAAGTCCTTGCATTTGGCAAGATTCGATAATCGTTCCTTTCGTCACCCCATTGCAGTTACAAATCAAGTCTGTTTGTTCCATCGATGCAACTTGAGAGGCATTCGGATCCGACGGTTGCAAAATCAGTGTTTTTTCTTCGTCTGTTATGACCTTTTGCTTACTAATGATATCTAGTAATCTGTTACCAGATTTTGTGTCTCCAAATAAAACAGACCCTAGCACTTTTTCATCTTTTAATACAATCTTTTTATAAATTCCAGCTAACTCGTCATAATGAGTAATCGTTTTAGTCGTTTCATCCCCTAAAAAATTGCCTACAGAAAATACGTCAACACCCGATATTTTTAATTGAGTTGAAAGAGTCGATCCGCTATATCCTGAAGACTCGATCTCACAAATGTGTTTAGCTAACACTTTTCCCTGTTCATAAAGCGGTTTAACAAGACCATAAACCATGCCACGATGCTCCACGCATTCACCGACTGCATAAACATCAGGTACACTCGTTTGTAGAAAATCATCAACGAGAATAGCACGATTTGTTTCAATTCCACTGTCCTTAGCCATTTGAACATTCGGCCTGACACCAACAGCCATAATCACAGCGTCTGCTTCTACGACCGTACCATCTTTAAAGCGTAGACCCTCTACCTGCGTTCCCCCGATGATCTCATCCGTTGCTTTTTCTAATAAAAATTTCATTCCCTGTTTTTCAAGTTCAAGTTGAAGCATTTTTGATGCTGTTGGGTCCAACTGCCTTTCCATCAAATGTTCAGCAATATGAACAACATCAACTTCCATTCCAAGATTCAGCAAACCCCTTGCTGCTTCTAACCCTAATAAACCTCCGCCAATAACAACGGCTTTTTTATGATTTTGCGATATTTCAATAATCTTCTGACAATCTTCTATCGTTCGAAAGTTTATGACACCTTTTTTATCCGCTCCAGGGATAGGAAGAACAAACGGTAACGATCCTGTTGCGAAAATTAATTTATCATAAGAAACATTTCTATCTTGATCTGTGATAATCACTTTCTTTTGTGTATCTACTTTCAAGACCGTCTCGCCCGTATACAACTGAATGTTATTTTCTTTATACCACGATCTATCATTTATTGTGATATCTTCCACCTTTGTTGCACCTTGTAAAACAGTTGACAATAAAATTCGATTATAATTATAATGCCGCTCACTTCCAAACACGATGATCTCAAAAGCGTTAGGCTGATTCTTTAAGATTTCTTCAATGCAATTGATCCCTGCCATACCGTTTCCAATTAAGACTAGTTTTTGCTTTTCCATTTTAGAAACCCTCCAGATCATTATTTAAAAACCTATTTATATGACTGTGAATCCCAACACAGTTTTAAAAGCTATATATTATTTACCGCTTTCCAATTGATACATCAGTTTCATTCTATCGAACATTAGAAGAAAAAATCTTCATCTATGTCAGATCTAATGACATGGAAATGTTTTGGTTTAATAAATTCCAGTCAAAAAAGGCTCACCGCTTTGACTCCCGGTTAGCCGACCACTAGTTAATAAAATAGATGCCTAAAAGCCTTAATTAGACTTGAAGATAATTACTAATTAACAGATTGATAATTTGAGGTTGTTCAAGATGGACCCAGTGAGACGCATCTACCATTACCAATCTTATATCTCTACACATTTTAGAACTTTCTTTCGCTAAATCAATAGATAGAAAAAAATCCCGTTTGCCCCAAATAATTAAAACAGGTACGCTAATGTTAGAATTATTTACTTGATGAAGGCTACCTTTCCGCATCGCTCTATACCAATTCAACATCGAAGATAAAGCACGCGGTTGAGACCACGCAACTTTATAGTTAGTTAACTCTTCTTTTTCAAAAGTCCCCCTGTTACTCGTTAGTTGTAAAACCTTCTTAAACCATTCAAATTGGTTTGCACTAAAAATACGTTCCGGTATGATAGGAAGTTGAAAAAAAAGCAAATATAAACTTTTCATCCACTGCAATGGCAGATAATTGATCCACTTCATCATAACAGCCGGATGTGGGCTATTCATAACAATTAGTTTTTCTACATACTGAGGTTGACTTGAAGCAAGATGCCATGAAACGAGCGATCCCCAGTCATGCCCAATAAGAACCGCTTTCTCCCGCTGAAAGTGTTTGATCAACCCAATAACATCATCTCTTAATAGATCAAGTTGATAATTTTCTATTCCACTTGGTTTTTGACTTAAATTATAGCCTCGCTGATCAGGAATGACTACACGGTAACCTGCTTTTACTAATGGATCAATTTGATGCCTCCACCCATACCAAAATTCCGGAAAACCATGTAATAAGATAACAAGAGGACCAGACTTCGAACCGATTACTGCTGTATGTAAAGTAACGCCATTTGTTTTAATAAAAGTAAATTCAAATTTGCTCATTTTATTTCCTCCTACACGTATGTTTAACTTAAGAGGTTTTATCCATACAGGATAGGATACGATCAGATTCTTTAGTCGCTAGCGCTGGTAACAATGAGAATGCTACCCTAAGGCGATTTCTTGATACTGCATCTGATAATGAACTATGGTATAGTTAAAAAAAGGAGGTCTTTCTATGAATCCGACCGAATGGACATTAAGTACGAACAAAGGGATTGTTACCATACAAGGACAAAAGCTTACTCTTTTTCAACAATGTAAAATAATTGAGTGTCGCGGTTCTGACAATCATCAATATTTACTTTTCTTTTATAAAGATGATTTCTTAACTGTACAGCCTTTAGTTGAGTTTGATCAGGCTTCGTTTCTAGGACAGGTAGAAAAAAAGGGTTGTCACTTAGCTACACCGAATCCTCTTTTTTCTAAATTACTTCCTTCTTCGTCAATTTTGAAAATAACTCCTCTTAATCAACTACTATCTAAAATCGATAAAAACTATTCTCCTGAAGAAACAGCTCTTATTTTCTCCTATTTTGATTCCTACATCCCTGCCGAAAAACTTGAAGAACTACTTAAAAATTTCTTTTTCACTTATCGCCGTAATGGAAAATTGTTAGCCGCTTATCGTCTTGCAATGGTTTTACTATCTAGGGGATATAAGCAAGATTGGATTGTCTCTACAACCAAACATCCAGACTATGCTAATATGTCCAGTTATTATCAAAAACCTCTTTCTAATCTTCTTGCAAATGACCCAATCTATGTAGAACAACAATATTTTCTTGACTTAAATACTAATTACAACCTGTTAATGACACTATATTCAAAACAAAATCGTTCGATTGACTCCATTATCATCCATACAAGTAATTGGCTCAAACAGCAGGACGCTTCAAGCTATCTTGACCTCATTCAATTTGTATCAACTTATTTTTCTGAAGATGAAGTTTTATTATTTCTACATACCTTACTTCCTTACGCCTCTCCTAAGTCGGGTCTTCATCAAGATGTATATAAACGTCTTGTCGAAAAAAACGAGTACGAAACAGCGGTCAACTTACTTTTTGCCTTCTCATTTCCACTCTCAGATGCAGAAACTGATCAATTCCCGGTTATCTTTGAGCAAGTACCTTTTTCTTCTTTAGATCTTTCTCTAGAAATGATTTCCGACCGAATGTTTCCCTTACTAAAAAAACAACCACTTATGCTAGAAAAGATTCTTCATACAGCTCTCCCAGAATTCCTAAAGCATCATAGTTTAACCGATATCCATCTATGGCTACAACCGGTGCAGACACAAAAAGAGCTTCCTACCATAAAAAAGATTAGCGATATGATCAGCCTAATGAATGATCCTGACCGCCAGTTAGACCTTGGCTTTCATTATTATGACTTGAAGCAATACGATAAAGCAATTGACTGTTTTAATTGGGAAATGGAATTAAATCCGACCCAAATAGAACCTATTCAGTGGCTCGCTAAATCATATCGCAAACTAGGAAAACTAGAGGAAGTGAAAACGTACCATTCACTTATATCACAGATGCAGCGGTCCTCGTAGTAATCGAGGACTAATAAAACAGTTGCATAGGAACTATTTGTTTGCCAAGGTTTATTCTTAATGAAGAGGGATATTTTAATAACTTGTTCCGTTTAGAGGTGCAAACAATAAAATTAATAGTACATTAAAGGATGAAATCAATGATTTCATCCTTTTCATATTCATTGTTATATCAACATTTCATCTTAGCAACTTAATCAACAACTCAATTAGCAATCTCCTAAAATGACAGACCGTTCTAAAGAACATTATTGCTCATCTCATTGAACGAATCTTACAAAACTCATTTATCTTATTAGTGAGTGTCTCTTCACTTGCGTTTACTATATCCTCAGAAGACGGAAACTCTAATAAAGTTAAGAGTGATACCACCGAATATAAATAACTAAAACCCCTCTATATTCAGGAAACACCCGATCAACAATCCCCATAAATTGTAACCTAATTAAATACGCGTTCCTGTGATATTTTCATGTTGTCTTGTAAGATTGCGAAGGTTTAAGAGCTGTTTTTCATTGCTTGGAGCATCATATCAACTGATTAACACCCACTCCGTCATCTGTAAAAGCAAAGGCACCTGCATCTTATGTGCTGCGAAATCCGTTAATCTTTTGCAAACTGTCTTGTTGTAATCGAAGCATATGTACGTACACGCACATGTCCTGCAGTCTTAATTCTGTCTTGCATCCACTCCATATGAGGGGCGCTCTGATTGTTTTCTAGTTGTAACTAAATTACGAACAACTAACATAAATTACAACACTTTATTGACTTATTTCGGATAAGTCTTAAATAAGAAAGCCCCATGTTACACCGTTATATTGATGGGCTCTTGATAATAAAAAATAAAAAATCGATATAATCTAATTACTAGTTCTCCCCTTGTTTTGATTCTATAAAATAGGGAATGTAATACCATAATTTATTTTTAGACTTTTTGGGAGGCAAACTATGGAGAAAGAACTTGCAACAACAAAGAAAGGTAAAACGAAAAGTTTTCTCTTGAGAGTATTTATCGTATTTTTACTACTTTTCCTTGTAACTGGGTTAGCCAGTAGCATGCAATTACATAGTTTCGTTCAAAGTGCACCTAAGATTGATGATGATGCCTTTACTTATTCGAACTCATCAATACTATATGATCAAAATGATGAACCAATCGCTACTTTAAATAACGGAGAAGACCGTCAATCTACTAAGATTGAACATATTCCGCAACATGTACAAGATGCATTCATCGCAATTGAAGATGTTCGCTTTTATGAGCATTCCGGTCTCGATCTAAAAAGGATTGGTGGAGCAGTTATATCTAATATAACTAATGGGTTTGGTTCTGCAGGGGGGAGTACGATTACTCAACAAGTAGTTAAAAACTCCCTTTTAACTTCGGAGAAATCAATTAAGAGAAAAGTTCAAGAAGCCTATCTTGCTCTTGAATTGGAGAAAGAATATACCAAGGATGAAATTCTTGAACTTTATTTAAATAAAATTTATTTTGGTAATGGTGCTTACGGAATTGTAATTGCAGCTGATACGTATTTCGGGAAAAATCTAGATGATTTAACAATTGAAGAAGCAGCTTTATTAGCTGGGCTTCCCCAACGCCCTTCAGACTATGATCCCTATCAAAACCCTGAACTGGTAGAAGAGCGTCGTAATACAGTGCTATTTGTTATGAACGATCATGGTTTTATAACAGATAAAGAATATAAAGAGGCAAAAAGTGTTTCAGTAGCAGATATGGTACAAGAAAAAAGAAGCAATTCTGAGATTTCAGATGCTTTTATAGACCAAGTTTATAAAGAACTTGAGAGCATTGAAGAGGTAGATACTTCAATGCTTTACAATAACGGTCTTAAAATTTATACGACCTATGATAAAGATGCGCAAGAACATGTGGAAAAAGTGTTAAATTCAGATGAATTTGTCTCTTACCCAGATGAGCGTTTTCAAGCGGGATTGACACTTATTGATAACCGAACAGGTGAAATTAAAGCAATAGGAGGAGGTCGTAATCAAGAAGCCGGAAAGAGTCGATCCAACTATGCAACAAATATCCAACGTTCACCAGGATCAACGATTAAGCCTATACTAAGTTATGGTCCTGCCATTGAACATTTAAAATGGTCAACCTATCAACAAATTAAAGATGAAGAAATGACCTATACAGGGTCTGATCAAGTGATACATAATTATGATGGTTATTATCATGGAATTGTATCAATGCGTGAAGCATTAAAACAGTCGTGGAATATTCCAGCTGTAAAAACATTTAAAGAAGTAGGAAGAAAACGTGCCGGTGAGTTTGCATCTAATGTAGGATTATCCATTGAAAGGCCTCTTTATGAGTCATATGCGCTCGGGTCCTTTAAAGAAGGAATTTCTCCGTTAGAGCTTGCAGGTGCTTACGCAGCGTTTGGAAATGAAGGATTGTATAATGAACCTCATGTTATTAGAAAAGTCGTATTTTCTGATGGGAAAGAGATTGATATGCAACCTGAATCCGTTGTGGCAATGAGTGATTATACATCATATATGGTAACCGATATGCTACAAACCGTTGTAGAAGAAGGAACTGGCCGTCTTGCTAATATTGAAGGTGTGGCAGTAGCAGGAAAAACAGGAACGACAAACTTTAATGAAGAAACAAAACAAAAGTATAATATCTCAGAAGGTGTCCCAGATGTTTGGTTTGCTGGTTACACATCAAATTATACTGTTGCTGTATGGACAGGGTACCCACAAATAACTGATGAGAACTATATAAAAACAAAAGAGGACAAGCAAATTGCTCGACATATATTCAGAGAAGTGATGGCTAAAATGGTAGATGAGAATACTCCTGATTTCAAAAAGCCAGATTCTGTCAAAGAAATCACCATTGATACAAAAACAGGTAAAAGAGCAACGAAACTTTCTAAAGATATCGTAACGGAATTATTTGTTTCTGGAACATCGATTAAAAATGCCTATAGCCTTGTTGAAGCAGAACTGGAGAAGAAGCAATCCAAATCTAAATATGAAGAACAGAAATCAAATTTAAATAGCAGTAAACTAAGAGAAGAAGATAGCTCTACTGAACAGGAAGCAGTAGAGCAGGAAAAATCAGAACCGGAGCAGACAGAAAGCGATGAAGAGATAGAAGAATCAGATCCAGAGCAGACAAAAGGCAATGAAGAGGTAGATGAATCAGATCCAGAGCAGATAGAAGGCAATGAAGAGGTAGATGAATCAGATCCAGAGCAGACAGAAGGCAATGAAGAGGTAGAAGAAGAAGGCAAAAAAGAGGAAGAAAGAACAGATCTAGAACAAGAAGATACAAATACAAATAGTACAAAGGAAGAAGACGTCACGAACCAAGAAGAACCTGCTCCTGATGAAGAATAAAAAGTATTACACGCTTTTTATTGGAAGATGTGTCTCTGTTCTGAACTGCCCCCTGTCCAGTCGACAGGGGAAATAATAAAAATGATCTAAGCGGCTTTGACCCTATATTCTATAGGGCTGAGACCGTTTATTCATTTTTTTAGTGCAAGTAGGCATAAGTAGCTGTAGCGGACGACGAATTTTCAATTCAGTTATGGGGCGTTCATGCAACAAACGGTCCAGGATTGTCGGAGAACACTAAACTGCTTCAGTTAGATTCATGCTGCTGTTTAATTAATTTCCCTGAAAAAAACGCAGTAAGTCGGTCGCCTTCATCAGAGATATGTGGTTGATGCATCTTTCTCTTTGTTTTTGCGGCTCACATAAGTGTAACCTACCTTATTTTTGTTTATTTTCCTAGTCCAATCGAGTTTCAATAAAGTTTATCCTCAACATTTATGGGTAAATACCTATTAATACGTTAATTAAGTAAGGAGGAATTCAGATGCTTTGGACAATTATTTTAGTCATACTAGCGATTTGGTTAATAGGGGCAGTAGCAGGGTTCTTAGGAAATATTATTCATATCTTACTAGCAGTCGCTTTAATTTTAATTATTGTACGACTTGTTCAAGGAAAGAAAGTCGTTTAGAGAATTAATCGATAGAAAGAAAGCCATTAAAAGCACCAATCCTTTATATGGTGCTTTTTCCTCAACTTGAATCTCACAAAATGAATAGGGGAATTCAGATGAAACGTACCCGGCAATTTATCTTATTTATAGTACTAGTTATTACGTTCTACTTTTTTGCAATTTCAAGCGTTTCAAGCAGTGTGAAAGTCATTTCTTTTTTAGTTTATCTAGTGACCCTTTTTTCTATTTCTTATGTACTGATGTTGGAAAACCGTTCATCCTATAGAACACTTCTTTGGATTTATGTACTCTTCTTCTTTCCTATTGTCGGCTATATTTTCTTTATTTTCTCAGGACAGTTAGAAGTGAGAGGACATCTTTTTCGCAGCAAACGCGAGCATGCAACTGAGATGATGAAAAAAAAGCTTTCATTTAAGTCTTCTTCACATTGGAATGACCTTACTGAAACTCAACAAAGCTTATCACGACTAATTGAGAAGTTTAGTAATAATCAAATCAGCTTTCATACATCTTCAAACATTTTAAAGAATGGCAATGAAACCTTTCATAGTATAAAAGATGCCATTGGAAAGGCTGAGAATTACATTCACTTAGAGTATTACACATTTAGATCGGACCAAACTGGTCAAGAAATCATAGACTTGTTGTGTGAAAAAGCAAAGGATGGAGTTGAAATTCGACTTATTTTCGATGCAATGGGAAGTATTTCATTATCTATGAAAGCAAAATACCAAATGAAGAAAGCTGGGATTGAAGTTCGCAGTTTCCTACCAGTTAAAAACGGATTCTATAATCAGAAACTAAATTTCAGAAATCATCGAAAAATTATCATAGTCGATGGAGAAGTTGGGTTTGTTGGTGGATTAAATGTCGGTGACGAATACCTTGGACGCAGTCCTCAATTTGAATTTTGGCGAGACACTCATCTTATTATCAAAGGAGAAGTCATTAAAACACTTCAAGATATATTTGTAGTGGACTGGGCTTTCGTTTCCGGTGAAACACTACTAGATCAGAAATATTTTGATACAAGTTTTGTTGAAGGCAATCTAGGCGGCATTCAAATTCTTCCAAGTGGGCCAGACTCACCTATTGATGGAATAATGGGCGATTTATATTACGAACTATTGACATCGTCAAAAAAGTCAATCCTAATTGCAACTCCATATTTTATACCTAATAAAGCAATTCGAACTGCCTTATCAATGGCAGGATCAAAGGGGATAGATATAAAAATATTAGTACCTGAAAAAAGTGATGGTTTTTTAACTAAATATGCAACCAGTTCATATTTTTCTGAAATGCTCGATTATGATATTGAGGTATATATGTATAAAAAGGGCTTTCTACATGAAAAAGTAATTATTATTGACGAACAGTTTGCATCTGTGGGAACAGCAAATTTCGATTTAAGAAGCCTTCATTTGAATTTCGAGGTAAATGCATTTCTTTTTGAAACTGAAAGTGTAACAGATCTGGTGGATCATTATAAAGAAGACTTACTGGATAGTAGCAGGTTAGACAGCTCCTATTATAAGGAACGTGGGCTTGCCTTAAGAACAAAGGAATCTTTTGCCCGTCTTTTTTCTCCTATTTTATGAATGAAAGCCAATAGGCGATTGTGATAACCAAACAGTTAAATACACAAGGTAATATGTTTAAATCCAGGGGTATTTATATATATTTGTTTTGTTAATCTAAACTTAGGTTTAAGAAAGCAAAATAAAAGGGTAGTAACTAGATAAGTGCTATAAAAGCAAGGTAGCAATTAAATACTTTGACCATTTTCATGTTAATAGGAGCATATAATTATACGATTTATTATCAGCTTCTTTACCACAAACAATATGAAAGGATGAATGAAAACCAATGTATAAATTATTATTTACTTTAAAAAAGAGAAAAGGCATTCAAGCTCACGTGTTCGACAAAGAAGAAGACATCGTACATCTGTTGTATCTCCACCCACGTTCTTTAAAACCAAAGGAAGATATTCCACCTTGTTTGACAAAATATTTAACAAATATGAAAAAAGGAATAAAAGAGGGGAAATATATGCAGAAACTAGATGAAGTGGTAAAAGTTTTATAAGACGTGAAAATTTTTACTAATGATTGTGTCTTCATTAAAGGTTTTACCATATTATCTATTAGAAGAACCTTCTTACCTTCACATACTATAAATTTTATAAATGCATTTAATATATTTTTGGTGTTACATATTTAGATGTATAAAAGGGTGTTTCAATGAAAATATTTACTATCTCTATTTTAATAGGGCTACTACTATTATCAGGATGTGGACAAGAAGATACTGAAAAAAGCGGTGATCCAAAAACAACCCAAGAACAAGAAGATAATTACCAAACTGGAGATACTCTTGTCCCACCAGTGGAAAGTATAGAACATGAAAAGAATGATTCAAATAAAGAAAAATCCAACCGAAATAATGACCAATTAGACGAAGCTTCTAATAGTTTCGATAAAGAAAGAGCAAAAGTTGTGTTAACCGAGTACGAAAAAGCTTTTCAAAAAGTTGTCAACTCTACTAACGATAAACTTAAGCAAAGAGAATATACTACAAAACAAGAACTACGAGAGCATTTTCAGCATTTGATGTCGGGAGATTTAGCGACATCGATGGTTGATACATACTTCAGAGAAAAAGATGATGGGTTGTATGTAGTAGCTACGGAGCCACCAACCTTTCTAAAAGAGGATCAACCATTTACCCTTACTAAAAGTAGCGATGAATCCGCAACCGTTACGCAGGAACGTAACAATGAGTTTATCGGACATGTCAAAGTTGACTTTACTCTAACAAAAAAAGAAGACTTTTGGATCATCAAAGATATAAAGCATAATTACGTAGATTAAATCTAAAACCAGTAATAAGAAAGGTAGTTCTCTGTCAAATGTGGTGGTGGAAATCCCCTCCACCATCTCTCTTAATTATCCTAATTACATGACACGTTTAGAATCTCTTGTTGCCACTCTTACTTCTTAATCGCTCAAAATTCTTGATCCCGTAAGAAATCACGTTTTAAGACTTTCATTGTGTTGTTGACCCCTTCTATTAGCCGTTATTAAATTGTAGAATCTCTGTTTCATTTTTGAAATGTTTTCGTCACTCGCTAGGCTTCGATGCCAGATACTTTCATTGCTTGTAAACTGGCTTCTAATCCCTGTTTAGCTGTTGTACCGTCACTTTCCTTAAACCACTCGTCTACCTTGTTCTTCAATGCATACGCGTCTTGTAGCCGGGGATGTACCTGTTCTTTTTGCTGGTTACATTGCACCTCACGACGAACTTCATCTAATACCATTGAATGTCATTCCTGCTAATCGATTGCTGTAGCAAAATGAACTAATGGCTACATAGGTCAAATCCATATTTTGTAAGGTATTTGTGTATCGTTAATAACGCCCCACCATCTGTAGCTTCTCATAAAACGTACGGTTACAATAGGTCCATAAATACCTCATTTTTTCCAAGGCAATCTCTACAGGTTTGTTAAATAATCCTTTGATGACGATATCCATGCACATGCTTCATTCTCTTTTTACAGTAGGGGCATGATTGTTTTCTGAGCTTTATATATAGCTTACCAATAATCTCCCTGATTTTCTTCACGGGTATCCCACACGTCCATATGCTTGTTTTTAATTAGATCAACACTAACCAAACAAATATTTAAAGGATATCTTATGTTTACCTTCATGCTTTACTGGGAATCTGGTCAGTGTAATCAAAATTTAGAGGAGGGTAATATATGAGAAAAACAATTATCGGTGGAGTATTCAGAAACCCTGAAGAAGCAGTTCAAGCAATTGAAGGTCTTCATGATATGGGCTATAAAAAGGAAGACATCTCGGTTTTCGCAAAAGATAGTGATGATGTAAAAGGTATTGAAAATGAAACAAGAAGTGAAGTTACTGAAAAAGATAGTGGACGTGGTAAGAATGCAGGAAAAGGTTTAGGTATCGGTGCTGGAACAGGGGGCGTTCTCGGCGGTATTACAGGAATCATTGCTGAAATCGGGCTATTAGCTATCCCTGGAATTGGTGTTCTTGCAGCCGCTGGACCGCTAGCGACTACTTTAAGTGGTGCAGCTATTGGTGCTGGCGGTGGTGGACTCATCGGAGTTCTTACAGGTGCAGGAATACCAAAAGAACACGCAAAAGAGTATGAAGACTATCTAAACAAAGGTCACATTGTTGTACTAGTGGAAGCTGATGGAGAACGTGAAGATAAATTATATGGTCATTTCTCTAATAGCAACTCATTAAATACTCATACGTATCCTGAACGTGTACGGATAAAATAATAGGTAAAATGCAAATCCGAATAGACTAAAATTAACCCTAGTAGAATTTTTCTACTAGGGATTTAATTTTAGGTGCCTGATTAGACTACTCCCTTGCCAACGCCCTGATCCTATACAATTAGTGTTGCTTTCATAATATAGCTGGGCTAGCAGGATTCGAACCTACGCATGACGGAGTCAAAGTCCGTTGCCTTACCGCTTGGCTATAGCCCAATGACATTCTTATAATGTCTTTTTTACAAACCAATTATTCATTTAAAATTCTTTTATTTAGAAGCTGATCTTTATAGTCAGCTTCGCTATAGTATTGTTGTTGAGCTTGTTGCACTTGCTAAGTAGCTTGAAGTGTTTGATATTAAAAAAACCTCAAAATTTTTGTGATTAACCGTGTGTGCATAGTAAGTAAGGTTTCTCCGCTATGGATGAGTGTTGGTTAATAAAATAAACCTAGTTATCACATACTTAGAAATAGTGGAGGTGAATGAATTGGGAGATTGGAACAGACAAGCTAGTCGAAATAATAATATTCAACCGGATTTATCTTTTAAAAAAGAAGAGCTAGCTGATAAAAAGGTTCAATTGAATGTGCAAGAGCAAATTGGGATGGAAGGCATTGGCCAGGAAGAAAAAGATGTACCACAAGGTAATCAATAACGTAATAAATCTTTTTGCAGTAGAAATTAGAAATTTTTAGAGACTGGAATATATTCTAGTCTCTTTTTTAGTTTTAAATACACTGTATTACTGGGTGACCTTATTTCCTAGTTACAGTGCGTTAAGCTTTTAGCACCTCACAGCGGAATAAGTTACCAGTCGAGATCCAATTGATGCATTTTATTCATTGAAGACCACTACAGACTAAAGAAATAAGAAATCTGAAAACAATTTCAATGAAATCCGTTCAGCTTTTCGCTTACTAGTAACATTTTTAACTCCCTTATACCCTACTAGATCTAAAATCTATTTTTAGTAAAAAACAGTTATAACATATCTGAATCAAGGGATAATAATGTCGTTAACAAAGGGAGGAATAAGATGAACTGGCAAAGAGAGCTTCTTAAAATTATGCAGAAAAATAAAGATAAAAAAGTAGCATTAGCAATTGATACTTCAAATGACCAAACCAATCAGTCGTTGATTGATAATATTAGAAAATTTATCAAAGAAATGAATCCTGAAACGACCTTAATACAGGCCGATTTTAAGATTCGAGACATATCCAATGTGAAAGAGGATAAGGCACTGACCTATTACAAACATGGGAAATCCTCTTATACAGACGTATTAGAGTGGGCAAACGAGGAGAACATTGATACTTTATTATATGTGACTGATTTGACTGGTTACATTTATGAGGAATTGACTCTGAATTCATTTATTTACTGGCTCGTTCCAGATCACTTCAAGCCTAAAGCTCCTTTTGGTAAGGTATTAAATATTACTTAGCCAGACAATGAACATGGCTATGTTTACACCATCTTGAAAAGCCCTCAGACTTTTTTGTAGCTACTGAAAAACGTCGATTTCCACCTTTTTTCAGTAGCCTTTAATAAATGAGCCGAGCCATTAGTATGAGAAGTGTCGCGCATTTTCAAGCCCACAGACCTTAGTCGGTTTCTCAATTTAGCAGGCGCGCTAACTGAACGGAGCCAAATCCACCAAGCAACTTAGGGCAAATTGTTACAGCTTTCTTCAACTAATTTACTGACAATACTATAAACTACGGGTACTGTCGTATCTTACCTTTAACCCTGTAAAACAGGAACGCACTAACCTAATCATTACACCTCTTCAGTAACCTATTCTACTCATAGGAATGGATTTAGATAGGTCATCTGATTATACAACTTATTTAAATAGAATAGATATCGATCACAGGGAATCGAACTTTCGTTATGGTGTATTACGGCATGTTGAATTTTATAAGCTATATAGCCTCGTGGCAGCATCGAAAATTTCGCCAAATCTTTAAAAGATGGCCTTGTTACTAAATTTGTCTGATAGGCTGATTGATTACTCCCAAGATTTCTACTATCGTTCAGAGCGTGAATTATTTGTTCAGCCGTCCCTATTCCTAATCCATGTGCAAAATACGTACCATCTTCGAGAACAACGGCATTTTCTCCTCTCCACCAAGGGGTTTCCAGATGAAAGTCCGGGTTATTAAAATAGACAACATCTCCAGGTAAAAGATGGTCGGTATTCATTGAGTTTATTCTAAGATCAGGATCATAGTGCCAGCTGTATAAATAAATGTGTTGAAATAATTGATTAAAAACATGGTCGCCAATATTATTTAGCACCGCATGATAATAGATAATGATCATTGCCGTTGCACATTCAAACGCATATTGTGAACTGTTCCTGTAAATGTCTTGAATCGCGTCAGATGGTTTCACACTAGGTCGTAACAAAAACCCACCGGTATTCACCAAATCCCAGTAGTAATGGTTACAACGGGACTTTTCAAAGGTTTCAAACTGTACATTACTTTTTTTCATGGCTCTTGCACTTACCATGATCTGTTTTCGTAATGCAATTTCAAACGATAATTCGACTATGGATTGATACGAATAAACGATTGGATCTTCACTCATCCGTTGAAAGATTATTTTTTCAACACTCCCAGACGGCCACATGTCACTTTGTTCAAAGGGCATCTCTGATAGTTGAATCATCCTATACCTCTTTTCAATTTAGAGTAACTACCCATTATTACTAATTATACGAACATCGTAATAATCGATAACTCTCAAAATAACATCTCCGGATCTTTTTTCAGGCGAATTAGTAGGACGTTTTAAGAGCATTCTTCCTTGTAGAAAAAGATCAATTCCTAAGTTATAAAGTTCTTAATGATAAAAAGAATAGTGCTAAAACATTTTTATTGGAGTTGATTCAAGGCGAATACCCTTACGTCTTGTGCTTAGTAAGAGAATATGTTCTTATTTGAACAACATTCCAAAGTTTCATTAATAGACAATTAAAGAATGAAGATGTTCCAAAAACAAGTGATGAAGTAACTGAAGGAAATTCGGAGATCAATCTTTTTTCAAAATGCAATTTTATTTGTAGAAATCCAGATACCTATACCCAAGGATACTGTATATAACTGATCGTTAGTTTAACATAAGAAATGCTCTTACTATTTAGAAAATATAAGGAGCTGTAATAAAAATTACAGCTCCTTATATTTTAGTTAGCTTCACCAACAACAGTAAATCTTTCATTAATATGCTGAGGGTTTTCTATTTCATCGAGTACAGCGATTGCATAGTCAGCATAGCTGATATAGCTGTCGCCTTTTGAATTAACAAGCAGATGATCTTTTCCTGCTTGATAAGATCCTGTTCTCTTTCCTTCGGGGTCAAATACAGCTGACGGACTGATGAATGTCCAAGTTAGATCGGTTGTTTCCTGTAATTCGTTCAGGTTTCGTGCTTGACCTTTTGCTGTTGGTTTAATAAAATCAGGAAAATCAGGTGTATCGATAACCTTAACCGTTTTATTTTCATCTACATAAAGGCTTCCAGCGCCTCCGACAATGATTGCTTTTGTATTTGTACCTTTAAGCGCCTCGATGAGTGCATGACCAGCATCGACATGAGCTTGTTCTTCACCAAGAGGCGCACCAAAGGCATTGACAACTACGGCAAATGGCTTGACATCCTCTGTTGTTAGGTCAAATATATTTTTTTCAATGATTTCAACACTTTTGTCTGCTAGTTTTGAAGCATCTCGTACAATGGCTGTTACTTGATGCCCGCGACGGACGGCTTCTTTCAAAATAAAACTACCTGCTTTTCCACTTGCTCCAATAACTGCAATGTTCATAATTTATAATCCTCCTAATGATTTATTGTAACAATAGTAGTTACATTTAAGTGGTGAAAAAATCTCTTTAATTAAAGAGATCTTGTATGATGTCATCAAGGGTTTGACTTGCTAATTCCTTTTCCATCGCACTCTGTGCCCGCATGAATTTATTCTCAAGTGTGGCTTGAATACTTCTCCCAACCACACATTTAGGGTTAGGGTCTTCGTGTATGGAAAAAGTTGTTTCGTCTTTTCCTTGAACCGCCTTATAAATATCCAACAAAGTTATTTCGGAAGGCTCTTTTGTTAGATTAACACCTGGAATTCCCGCTTGTGAAGTTAAGAGTCCAGCCTTTTTTAACAAACCGCTTATGCGTCGTATGACGACTGGATTCGTATTAACACTGCTCGCAATGAAATCAGATGTTGCTCTAGGTTGAGACGATGCTATTGACAGAATATGAATCGCAACAGCAAATCGGCTATTTTTCATATGGATTCACCACCATGTAACCATTATAGTTACAACTGTAGATGGTTGTCAAACAGACACTTTGATTCTTCTCTGTTTCTATATCCGGAAATGAATTTATGTTCCTAATAACCTTTCGTCAAACGATTAATAATAGACGAGGTTTGTTTCGCAAAAGTTTTAAAACCCGAATACCAGATGTTTTCTAATAGGGTCCGATATTCGAGTTACATGTTCTTCTCCATCCGACTTTCCTTCAATTAACGTTTTTCTCTCAAAGTTTTTAATGCCCCACTCCATGCGGCAACTTCATCAAGCATAGCATTGACATTATCTAGATGTAGAGATTGAGGTTTGAAATCTGTGCCATTTTCAAAATCTGTAAATAAAGACAATGTTGGATGCACGCGAACGTCGGCAATTTTTAATTCACCGCAGATTCCACGTAAATGTTCAGCTGCACGAGCTCCACCCGTCGAACCATAACTTACGATCCCTGCTGCTTTGTCATTCCATGCTTCACGAGCTAGATCGAGTGCATTTTTTAAAGCTCCTGTAATGCTGTGATTGTATTCTTGAACGATGAATACAAATCCATCCAAGGTAGCCAATTTTTCATTCCAAGCTGCAATTCCAGGTGCATCTCCCTCCCCTAAAAATGGCAATTTGAAGTCTGCAATATCTACGATTTCATAATTTACATCCCCACGTTTGTCAGCAATTTCTTTTACCCATTCTCCAACTTGTGGACTTACTCGTCCTTGACGTGTGCTCCCTAAAATAATTCCGATCGTTAATTTTTCCTTTGTCATTGTTTCTTCCTCCTTAGGTTGTTTACCAAATATTCTGTCTAAAAAACCCATCTATAACACCGCCTATATTGACTACTTCTTGCTTGTTTAAATCGACATGCAAACTCATTTACTCGTTTCTTTTCGCACAATTGGAGCTATTTCCGTAGCTAATAGCTCAATGCCAGCAGCTACTTCCTTAAATGGCAATCCGCCTATATCAATCTGGGCAAGGAAACGTTGATGCCCAAACAGCTCGTATTGACGCAGGATTTTCTCGGTGATCTGTTGAGGGCTGCCTACGAACAATGCCGTATCTGGGCCTGTCATCTCTTCAAAATCTGCTCTTGACATCTTAAATCCCATTCCTCGTTGCTGGTTAACATACGACCAGTAATGTGAATAATAAGGATAGAACTCGTCTTTGGCTTGCTCGGTTGTCTTTGAGATATATCCATGACCCGTTACCCCTACCTTGAGATCTTCAATAGCATATCCAGCTTCGGTACCAGCTTTACGGTATAAATCAACAAGTGGCTTAAATCGTACTGGATCACCTCCTAAAATTGCCATAGCCATTCCTACCCCTACCTTGCCCGCACGAGCTGCACTTTCTGGTGTACCGCCAACCCCAACCCATATTGGTAATTGTTGAACAGGTCGAGGCGCAATTTCAGCATCCCTTAATGAGGAGCGAAAGTGACCAGTCCAGGAGAGCGTCTCGTTTTCATTCAGTTTTAACAGTAAATCGATGTTTTCTGAAAATAGCGCATCATAGTCATTTGTGTTATAACCGAAAAGCGGGAAAGATTCCACAAACGCTCCTCGACCAGCGATTATTTCTGCACGACCGTCTGATAGCAAATCCAACGTAGCGAAGTCCTCGAATAACCGAACAGGGTCAACCGTGCTTAACACTGTCGTTGCGCTTGTCAATTTGATGCGTTTCGTTACCTGAGCAATGGCTGCCAAGACAACTTGCGGAGCCGATACAGCATAATCTAGTCGGTGATGTTCGCCAACTCCAAAAACGTCAAGTCCAGCCTCGTCAGCAAGTTTTGCTGCTTCAATTATTTCCTTTACTCGTTGCCTAGCACTAATGGTTTTACCTGTATGAAGGTCTGAACCTATATCTCCAAGTGTATATAATCCAATTTCTATTCCTGTATTTCTTATATCTTCTTTCATAGCGGAATGTTCCTCCATCATAGTTACCTTATACGCGTGTTTGGGTTAAATCTTTAAGTAAATACGATTTCCAGAAGGATCTGAGGTCACAAACATACCATTTTCTTCAGTGACAGATGCGCCAATCTCCTTCAACTGAGCCATAATCGTATTTCTTGTTTCCTCATTTGCAAGCATTAACGTAAAGGATTCCAATCCAACACTATTTACAGGAGGTGTAGGTGCACCAACACCATTCCATGTGTTTAATCCGATATGATGATGGTATTTTTCAGTCGAAATGAAAAGTGCCTGTGCCCCGTAGCGGTTAACGACTTCAAAACCGAGTCCCTTCGTATAAAACTGTTCAGTCTTTTGCAATTCTGCTACATGTAAATGAATATGTCCCATAACAGTTCCAACTGGTAGACCTTTCCACTCCTGCTGTTTTCCATTTGAAAGAAGATCTTCAAAATTCAACGGATCTACTGTCATTGCCACGTTCCCGTTATTCCAGCTCCATTCGGAAGGATCGCGGTCAACATAAATTTCAATTCCATTCCCATCCGGATCGGATAAATAAAGAGCTTCACTGACAAGATGGTCTGATGAACCAATTTGGACTTCTTTTTCAATAAAATGAAAGACAATATTCGCTAAATCTGAGCGATTAGGCAAAAGCAGGGCAAAGTGATACAACCCCGTAGTCCTTCCTTGCTTTCGTACAACATGTTCTGGTTGTTCAATTGACAACACACTCGTTTTGCCGTCTGTTGTTAATTTCGCTGTTGTTTTCGTTTGTTCTAGAATCTTAAAACCAATAACCTCTTGATAATAGTGAAGAGAGCGTTCTAAATTCTCTACTCTCAACTTTACATGGTCTACAAAAGTCGTTGGTTTACGATGAAATCTCATAGTCATCCCTCCTATTATTTTCTACTTACTAATTTGCCCCCTTGAAAGGTTGACATCCATGACAAAAAAATAAGACCTAAACTTACACATGAAATCTTTTACTACTTATGTTCTTATTTTTCTTTGGTTTATTAAGTTACTTTATGTAAGTAAGTTTATTTTAATAAGTTACTATTGTCAAGTAACTTTATTCACTTTAGTAATTTAATTTCAAATGATAACGTGATATATTTAACTAGAGGGGTGAAAGAAATGGAACCATCTATTATTTGTCCTCGCTTTGAAAAAGCGATTTCGCTTTTAAGTCAACGCTGGACAGCTTTAATTATCTATCAATTATTGTCCGTTTCGCAACGGTTTAGCACCATCCAATCTTCTATCGGAATTAGTGGAAAGGTTTTGTCTGAACGATTAAAAGACTTAGAACAGCAAGGAATTATAAAGCGAAAGGTCATACCTGAAACACCCGTTATTATTGAGTACTCGCTAACAGAAAAAGGTCATTCATTAGAACCGATATTAAAAGAGGTAGAAAATTGGTCTCAGCTCTGGGTAGAGATAGAAACGGAAGAAACAGAAGAGAAATGATGTATTAAGCTAAACAAAAACTCAAAGTTGATCGACGTTAGTTACAATAAAAAAAGATTTAATAATGGCATTCTCATGATAGTCTTCGTTTGGAACAGACTAAAAAACATACCATGTAGAGGCGGAAATCGCACCGTTTTCGTTTCTCTTTTTTATAGTTATATCAAACATTTTTTCAACTAGTGAAATAGCCATTATATTAACACCTGTTTTAGCAATACCGCATAAATTTATGTGCAATTGCGAAAAATTGGATGCTAATTGTATATGTATTTTAAAACGACTTTCTTGTTACAGCGGTGAACGGACCGTGGTTCCGCTATTTAGCTTATAGATAGGGAGGCTGTCGTGATTTTCAGACAATAACGTACTCAGTGTCCACTAACACCTTCAAAGTGATGTTTTTTTGAAAATAACGTACGTAGTGTCCGCCAAAATTCTATCAGGTGCTTAATTAAGCAAGACAATTATCATGTAAACTCGCATTCGAAGTTGAAATCCAATGTGAGTTTTGTTGTTAATATAATTGTTGTTTAAACCGAATGGACGGTTAATTGACCTAGATAAGGTTATATAAACCTGGTTCTAATAAGAGAATCAACCATGACAAGTAGGGAGTCTCTTAGCTTCAAAAATAACAGTTTTTTCTACACCATCTTTATTTTATCGTTTTGCCCGGGATCCATATATTTCCACAATGGGTTTCCTTCAGTTGCAAACCACTGGATCAAAATAACTTAGATGTCTAACACTTTTCCACCTTTGCTTTTTCTCTTTGTAATCCTATATTGATATGTTATAAAGAAAAGATGGCGGGGTTACCCCTTTTATCTCGTCAATCGCCCAGTCGAGAATAGCAGTAAAGCTTGGATTTGCATTAAGAACCGCACCGTCTTGTCCAAGTGTAAATATCGCATCATTGGTATTATTCCAGATTACTTCAAGCGCATCTTCGCCTAATTCAGATATGACTTCAATATGAATAGCCATTCACGTCCATCCTTTCCACAATCATATCTCTCGGTGACAATTTTTAAAAAGAGCCAATCAAAAATATTGATTGGCTCACTATCTATTATTGATTTCCTTTTTTAATCCACTCTGCAACCTGAACTGTGCGTTTAGCTTGATATTTTGCTGCTTCTTCAACATTTTCTTGCATGTTACCATCTTGACCGACAGTTACACTTACTCCGTACGGGTTTCCGCCAGAAGTAAATTGAACAGGATCTGTGTAACCAGGAGAAGCAATAATTGCGCCCCAGTGATGCATTGTAGTGTATAGAGAAAGGATTGTTGCTTCTTGACCACCATGTGCGTTACTTGCTGAAGACATAGCACTTACTGCTTTGTTTGCAAGTTTGCCGTTAAACCATAGACCTCCAGTTGTATCGATAAATTGTTTCATTTGAGCTGGCATGTTACCAAAACGCGTTGGTACACTAAAGACAATCGCATCTGCCCATTCAAGATCATCTAAAGTTACTTCAGGCACATCTTTCGTTGCTTCAACATGAGCTTTCCAAGCAGGATTTGAATCAATCGCTGCTTGAGGTGCAAGTTCAGGAACTTTTAATACTTTCACTTCCGCACCTGCTGCTTTACCACCTTCTTCAGACCACTTTGCTAATTGATAGTTTGTTCCAGTTGAACTGTAATAAATAACTGCTAATTTAATGTTTGACATATTTTTCGTCTCCTTTGTGTTTCCAAATAATTTTTCTAGAAATCCCACACCTATACACCTACTTTTCTTGTTTCGTTTTATCTGATTCTAATAAGAACCACCTCCATTGAAAATAAGTGATTCTCAATGTTTTCATGTTCTTTTCCCCTAGTTTGGAACTATTTATTCTATCTCAATTTCATTTTTCTTTCTTTCGAGATAATTAAGCTGATTTAGCAAACGAACTTTTGTCTTCTTGACCTCTAAAGAAAAGTTGACCAAGAGAATATAACTTACTTCCATTTAATGATAGGTGAACAGCTATTATTAGTAACACTAGATCGTAAGCATAACCACCTACAAAACCTGCTGCTAATTGCACTTTAAAAATAGCTCCAATCAATAATAGTGCTAATAATGCAGAAACAATTCGAGTTCCAAAACCTAGTATTAAAGCGATTCCTCCAACCAATTCAAGTGTGGCCACAACATAAGCCAGCCCTCCTGGTAAACCTATACTATCAAACCAGCCAACTATAGTTTCGATACCACCTTGGAATTTCGTAGCACCATGTGCTAAAAAAACAATCCCTAACACTAATCGTAATAATAATGTTCCAATTTCATTTTTGTTTGACATAATCTTTTTTCCTCCAATTTTATTGTAAACAAACGAAAGTATTTCCAATTCGCTTATCTCCATTGAGTATATTACTACTTAATATATAATGTATTCGAGATATTATTTATACTTATTAATAAATTTTCAATAACGACTCAAACCAAAACCATTTAGTCATCAGTAAATTTTTTGATTTATTGAAGGATCAATAACTGTTAAATAATTTATATGTTGAAGATTAAAAGCTGAAGGTCTAAGTTTAACTAAATCAAAAATTTCATTTAGTTCTTTCTTTGTAATCGTATGATCTGGAAGAAAGTTGCTTGCAGATCGTCTCTCTTTTACCAATTAAATAAAATCTGACAACTTTTTTATACTCCTTTCAAATTAAAAAATCTTTAGTTCGAGGTATTTCACTAAAAAATATTGATAATTGATCATTACCTATTAAAACATGGCATCTATTGCGTATTATCAAGAACTCAACAAACAGTTACGTAACTGTGTCAGTAGGAAAAATCAACATAATTTATTACTAATCAGTATAGTATTATATAATATATAATTAATTTGAGATATCAAACTAAAAAAATTTAATAACCTTGGGCGTGATATCCTAATTTTTTTATTTACTGAATCAAGACTGTTTTTTCATTGAAATCTAATCCATCACATATTTCTTGAATCGCTGCTCTATATTTAGGAAACACCTTATTCATTAATTCAGTTCCTTCTGATGTTATTGCTGCATATGTGATACGTCGATCTTTTGGACAAGGTTTTCTCTCTATTAAATTTTTCTTTTCTAACTTATCTACCACATAAGTAATACTACTGCTTGCAATCAATACTTTTTCGCCGATTTTTTGTATTGGTTGATCTCCTTTACTATAAATCAACTCAAGAACTGCAAACTCAGTTGGATTTAGTCCCAAACACTTTATGTCTTCTTCGACACGTTTCTTTATTGATTGTAAAGCTCGTGACAAAACAATAAATAACTTTAGAGACAAATCCTCTTCATATTGTTTTTTGTCCTGAATATCCATGATTACCATTCTTCTTTCTTTTACCTCGAATTCGAGATAATTATATAATAATTTATTTTCTAGTGTCAACTAACTTATAAATTATTACTTCCTCGGCTTGACGATATCAATAGGTTATTTTGTTAAATAAAACCAAGTCCAAATCCTAATACAGTACATTTTCCATATTGTACAATGAATCTACTTATGCGATTAACGTTGTACTCAATCGTTCGATTCGGGAAAAATTTTTCATAACGTAGCCAAGCACATTTTTATTTACTGCTTTTAAGTTTTTGTGGATTTTCGCTCTACCAGTAGCTGTGTAGTTACAGATGTCTTGAGAAAAGCATAAGGTTGTTTTATGCTTTTGGGCATAAATTGGAACAAACACCATTTCTCTTATTTTATAGAACTTGGACTCATATCCTTTGTAGCGTTTTTGTAATGTGCTGGTCATGTCTGAAAATTTGAAGAGAATTGTTGTCTATTATTCTTGAGTATCATCGTCACTTTTGTATTCTAAAAGATCTCCCGGCTGACAGTCTAAAGCCTTACAAATCGCTTCTAACGTGGATAGTCGAATCGCTTTTGCCTTTCCATTTTTCAATATAGACAGGTTAGCCATTGTTATTCCAACCCTCTCCGAAAGTTCTGTTACGCTCATTTTCCTTTTAGCCAGCATCACATCAATATTGATTATTATTGCCATGTTATTCACCTCAGACTATTAAGTCGTTCTCTGATTTTATATCGATGGCTTCTTGTAAAAGTCTTTGAAGAACAGCCGCAAAGACAGCAATCACCATGGGAGCAAAAATCATGACCATTCCGATGATTATGAGACCCGGTGCGTCATCTACCTCCGCTATGATATAGACGAATGGTATGGCTACCACATATAAGCCACTGATTGTGATGGCACAGTTTTTGATTTTCTTTAGAGCTCTTACAGATAATTCCGAGAAAGCTTGGTTCTTGTCAATATAGCTTAAAAGGTTAAAAGATTGATACAAAGCGAAGTAAAATGGGATCCCCGAAACATACATAACCATTAAAATACCATATACCACAAAAGCCAAATCTGAACCTCTTTCTGCTGCTTCATTTGCTTCATTCGCTATCTGAGGTAACAAAAATAAACACAAAGCAAGAACCGGAATGCCAATAAAAATAACAGCTATCTTTAAAAAGAGTGTTGAACTTCGTTTCATAAAAAGCACCTCATTTATTTGTTGTTAATTTAAATCTACCACATAATTTATTGTTTCACAATAAATTATTATTGATTCTTATTACATTGTTATTGTTTATAGAATTTGCCTTTTAATTTTAGACAAAATAAAAAGCATTCGTCATTACTGCGAAATGCTCTATAACTTTAAACTATTCAATTTATAACTTGTGCAACTAACCTGCCAATTTAGTTGAAGAAGAAAGATGTGATGATGGATCCAACGATGATAACAAGGATAAGTATGCCTGTTCCTTTCCAACCAAGACCTATGACTAAATCCATAAGACCTCCATACTGAGCTCTGTTAGAAGCATCTCTCATGTTTCCTCCTGGGTTTCGTTTTAACTCTTCTTGTCTCATCCTCTCTCTTCGTCTTTCAGGGCTTTCTTTATTTTCTTTCATGTATTTTCCTCCCTCCTTTATAAAAGACGAACAATTCAATGGTTCTTTTCAGTTATTTCGCTTGCTTTACTTGAGTAAGGAATTTATAATCTCGATCTTACAAACATCTTTGTTTTACATTAATATAACCTCCAAATTTTTGATAAATTTCTTTATTAATATTTAAACTAAAAAAGGAGACAGCTGAATGAGCCATCTCCTTTGTGTTTACGTCAGTACCCAACTTTGTTTTCCAGTTTTCGACTTTGTTGGTAAGGAAAAACAAGTTGACTCAAAAAAGGATAATGCTACTCTAAAAGCTTCTTACGGAGTAATGTTTCTTCTTCACTTCCTGTTGTTTTCATTCTAATGATTGGAATCCCGTACTTTTGCAATATATGATCTCTCATTTCGTCTCGCTTAAGCTGGGTAGGATTATTTGCATGGAACGCATATCCATCAACTTCAACTACTAGTACGGCCATTTTATCCAATTTGTTAAAAATAACGAAATCAGTATGGGTTAATATATTCATTGCATATTTACGTTCATCGTCTTTAAGTTTGACTGGATCTTTGATCAGCATCCGTAATGGCTGATGCAGTACAAAATCAAGACTTCTAAATTCGACTTGGTTCATTACCTTTTCTATTACAGTATAGGTTTTCAGATTTATGCTCGGAAACTTATTTGCTATTTTCATCACTTCTAAAAGTTTGTCTGAATAACTATTATAAAGAAGGTCAAATACAGAGTGGATTTGGCTTTGGATAATGTCAAAATTATTATAGTTAATATATCTGACTAAATCAGCAATATTCGTTCCATGCCAGTCCTTACTACCCTCAGATACAACGACAATTCACAGATGGGTACCTGACCCGTTACGGTAATGCGCTTGGGGTCAGGCACCAATATCAATTGGCATGTTAGGAGGTTGCGGATATTCCTAGCTTTGTTTATTGTGGTGCTTACATATTATGGACAAGGGACAAGGAACCAGTTCCCTTTGTCCCAAGGGTTTTTCCCTGTCCCATTTTTTCTACATTCTTTATTTCCCTATAATACCTTTATTATAAAGAAATTTTCCAAACATGATCGTACCGAATATTGAAGTAATGATTACAGCATATGAAGGATGGCCTGGTAAAAAACTTAAATGGCCACTTTTCATCAACCAAGCCATGATTAGCGCTACGGTTATAGCAAATATACCTATTTTGGGCTGAGAAATTGCAAATTGGCCAAATATCGCACCAAATAATGCAGGAAGAATATAGTTAAACATTTCTTTCACTCCATCTGGTAAACTTGCAAGTAACGATGAACCTAGCAGTACTCCGAGTGTCAATATTAAAACGTTTACAATAATTGAAACTGCGATCCCTAACGTAGATATAATAGCCCCCTTTTCAGTTCCAGGCTCAACATCTGCAGCTTTTTGTGCTGCCGTAGCACAAGGCAAGCGAAGGTTCGCGATATTTCCAGAAAGAAAAGACATGTAGGTTCCCGGTATCCCTAAAATTGGATAATATGATATAGGTTCAATAATCCATAGAACAGCAGCAACTCCCGCTATTGCAATAAAACCAGTAAGTATACTTGATGCATCAGGGATTAAGCCATAAATAAATGTTAAAACAAATAAAGGAGCAAATGATAAGATCAGTCCTAAAAAGCACGTTATTCTTCCCCATTTTACGATAAAAGGGATATAGTCATCTTTATATAAATAATTATTTTTCTCTGAATCTACAGGTAATTCTCGCTTAGCGTTATTCATCTATCTTCCCTCCGGTTTATATATAATTTAAAATAGCACATCAGATTTTACAAAATTAAACTAAAAATGCTATTATTGCACCTGCAAACATGGCAATTGTTAATCCCCATTCTTTTAGCCACTGTATGTTATTCTTATCAGCTGTCCATGCTAAAGCAAGCATAGTAATTGCTCCAATAAATAAAGCAATTGTCCCCTTATCTATATTTAAAATTCGGTCTGCACTAAAATAAGCAAATGCTCCAATCATTGCAGATATAGATATGATTGGAACAAGTTCCTTTTTACCGGCCGTGAGAAACGTTTGCATTTTTTCCATTTTATGTGTAAATAGTCCAGTAAAAACAATCCACCCTAAAGACCCTAATACCATTGTCCAAACAGAATTGGCAAATACAGTACCTGTCATATTCTCAGAACCTAAACTAACACCCATCGCTTCGGCTCCAAACCCCGCAGCCAATAATTCGAATGGCAGAGATCCTATAAAAGATAACCTCATCCAGGCCATCGGTCCCCCTATAGCTACTAATAGGGAGATTAATCCAAATAAAATAACAATTGATGGACCAATTGATGAAATCATACTACTTTTCATAGCACTTTTCATCTGAACATTCGATAAACCAATTTCTTTTCCTACCACTAACGATTTTTTTACGAATATAAAGGCTTGTACAAATACAACCAATACCGCACTAGCTGCAGCAAGCCACATATACGGACTGTTTGCAATTTCTAAGTAATCCATTTTTTCACCTCATTCATAATATTTGGTAGCATTTGAAAACGCTACCATTTTCACGTTTTATTTGAATCATTTATCTTAATTTCTTGTTGATATCGTTACATTACGTATCAATACTAGTTCCGTTTAAATAATCAAATACTGCTGAAATAAAAAGTTGACCAATCGTTATTATGGCACGCTCGTCAACATCAAACTTCGGATGATGGTGTGGGTAAATTGCATTTATTTCAGGATTTCCCCCACCTACAAAAACGAATGTACCGGGTACTTCTTTTAAATAATAGGAAAAGTCTTCCATTCCAGTAATCTTTGGGATGTGTACTACCTTATCCTCATCCACAATTTTTTTAGCTAATCTTTCAATTCTTTTAGTCTCATTTGAATCGTTTTTAAGAGATGGATATCCCCTAGTATACTTATAAGATGATGTCGCACCTACACCCTCGCACGTTGTTTTTACAAGAGTTTCAATTGTTTTTTCTACTTGATCTCTAACGTTTTCATCGAAAGTTCGTACAGTTCCTGTTATTTTTGCAGTATCGGAGATAACATTTGAGGCTTCTCCCGAATTAAATGAACAAACAGAAACAACTGCTGACTCATTAGGATCAATACGTCTTGACACAATTTGTTGTAAACTCATCACAAGTTGGCATCCAGCAAGAAGAGCATCCACAGTTGTATGAGGCATCCCCCCATGTCCACCTTTACCAAATATCTCTATTTCAAATGTATCGCCCGCAGCCATCATATAACCTTCACTAATACCAACTTTTCCAAAAGGTTCGTGAGACATGACATGTGCTCCATAAATGACATCGACGCCGTCTAGACAACCAGCCTCAATCATTGCCTTAGCCCCACCTGGAATGATCTCCTCCGCAAATTGATGGATGAGAACTACATCTCCTTCAATCTCATCTTTTACCTCATTTAATACTTTTGCAACACCTAGTAATACAGCAGTATGAAGGTCGTGCCCACAAGCATGCATTACACCTGGAATCTTAGATCGATAGTCAACTTCCTTCTCATCTTGTATTGGAAGTGCATCAAAATCTGCCCTAAGTGCTACTACTTTTCCAGGTTTACCACCTCGAATTCTTCCAACAACTCCATTTCCTCCAATACCCGTTTGAACTTCAATATCTAAATTACGTAAATACTCGGCTATTTTTTTAGGGGTATTTACCTCTTTGAACCCTACTTCTGGATACATATGTAATTCTCGTCGAATATCTATTAATTCTGGATATAGCTCTTTAAACTTAGACAATACATGTTCAATCACTAGAATCTCTCCTTACTATCAAAATTAATTTTGTAAAATATATATAGTAATAAGTATAAAGTGTCAGAAAATTTATACAATGTGCATTCAACCATATTTCTTATTAATTTTATGGTGGAATCACCACTCATTATGGCACGCGACAAAAGGCGCAAGCGCCCCATTTAGCGACGTATGGGAGCAAGTCTTTCGCCTGTAGGAGATAAGGATACACGATGAGCTGTAGAGCAAATCGATTGTTTACTTATCGTAAGGAGGGTGAGGGAAGTCACACTAGTCGCTGGGCGGTGAAGCTAGATTCCTATTCTTATTATTCAAAGTGCTTATCCACAGATGAAAAAATCTATAATTTCCTGACGATAAAAAAAGCAGATGAAAATCGTATCTGCTTTGTGGTGAATATTAGGGGAATCTTATGAGATTTTTATAGAAACTTTACCTAAACGGATTTATTAAATGTTTCAATCATATGGCAAGCTAATTGTACTTTTAATGTATCTTCAGGATTATTAAAATCAATATTCAATAATTTCTCTATTTTTCTTAGCCGTTGGTAGAGAGTATTGGTGTGAATATGAAGTTGTTCCGCAGTAGAGTTTATCGACTTATTAGTTGAAATATAAGTAACTAGTGTTTTTTCTAGATCATTTCTACTTCCAAATTCATTTCGTAATGGCTCAAAAGTTTCTTCTATAAAAACCATAATTTCTTTAGAATCCTGATTTAAAAATAGACGATTTAGACCTATATCAGTATAGAGCATAATTCCTATTCTTTGATGATTGACTAAGTAACTTACAGCTTTCTCTGCTTCATTATAGCTTTTTTTTATATTACTTATTCCATTATATATATTACCAATTCCTATGCTGTAAGGAGACTTCTCAACTGTTATCCAATCTTTAACAAACATTTCTAATCTATTCAAAATTTCTTTTTGAGTATCTAGATTACTTATCGATACGAGTAAAATTACTTTATTATTCGTTGCATAAATAACAAAATTTACGTTAAACATAATTTTTCTTATGACTGAAATTAATCTATGTATCTTGGTATCGAGTTTTTGAACATCCTCTTGTTGGGAAGTTTGAAAAATGACACAAAATAAATAATCTGTTAAATTCAGGCCAAATTCATTTCCTTTGTGTCGCAAATAATCCTCGTCTTTATTTTCAAGGATTTCATAAAAAAACTCTCCTGTTTTTTTATATTGAATTTCGGTTAATGTTTGCTTTCTAATTAGTTCTAAAGCTAATACCGAGGCTCCTTGCTCAATTGTAATCTTTTCCAGTTTCGTTAAAGGAGGATTACTCGAAACAATAAAACAACCTAAAAAAATAGAACCATTAATGACAGGATAAAAATAAAAACGTTGATTCACTTTTTCATCTACTATATCTATATATTTAGGTTTTTTATAGTCAAATGATAATAACATTAATTCGTCGATACTTAAGGGAGTCTTGTTTCTTATTTTTATTGGATAAAATTTATTCTCTAGATAACTCATAAAATAAACTGGACTATTTATCATTCGTGATATTTCATTTGTAATTTTTTCTGCTCCCTGATTTTGTAGGGAAAATTCAGTTAATGTTTCATGTATTTTATTTCTCTTTAATAAAAACTCGTTTTTTTCCTGTAGTTGTTCACTTAATTCAGTTATTTCCTGCAACCTTGACTTCACTTCAGAATACAGCCTTGCATTTTGAATCGCAATGGCCGCTTGATCAGCAAAGCCTTGCAATAGATTGACATCATCCAAGCTTAGTTTACATTCATTATTGAATTGATGAACGATCATAACGCCTATTCTTTTTTTATTAACCGAGACAGGTACTCCTATAGCTGTTTTTATTTGCATATTATTACTTAATGATGCGTGTAGGATCTTAAAATTTTCATTTGAAAGATTACCCATTTCTTCATAAATTTTTGAACTGGAGTCGTAAATTCTTGCTTTCCCATCCTCAAATACTTTCCCTGTTATACCCTCTCCTATTTTTGTCTTGAAATTTTTAATATTATCATTAAATCCAATGACTGTTCTAGGAATAAGACGATCAATTGATGGATCATACAACATTAAAAATCCAGTTTCTCCATTTGGGATTACAGTAAGTGCATTCTTAATAATCTGGGTTAGAACATATTCTTTATCCAGTGATGATGTGATGGAACGGATCCCTTCCATTAATAAATCTATTTCTTTATTCTTTTTTCTAATCATTTCTTCTAGCTTATATTGATAGTTATTATCCATCACAATGCCACCTTTAATGTTTTTGTCCATATAATAGAAAAAAAGAAAGTGATAAGATCTCAATGTTATTTTACCTTAATAATATGCTATATAAAAATTTTTCAACTATAGAATAGGTGAGGGGCAATGGACTGTGCGAGACCATTGAAAAACACATCCCGAAATCTGGATTTCTATAATTTTAAAGACAAAAAAGAAGACACGAAGTTTATTGAATCAAAAGGCGTCCGTCCCATTGTAGATCAAGAAGCTAGGGTTGTCTGATAAGTAAAACGACTCGCTTAATTGAAAAGTCGTTGATACATCTGAAAACGTTGCCTCATCTTGTTCGGCACTTAACTCTGTCGTATCCTCAATTCCCATATAAGGAGCTATCCGCTCCATCATTTGTTCCATCTCTGATTCCATCTCCATTTCATCTCCATTTCATCTCCATTTCATCTAATGACAACAGATGAGTAAAGAGCTTGTCTACCTCTCGTTCGGTTAATTTTTGGTGTACTCAAATTTAATGTTCGAGATCACTGAAAAAGTATCCTGCATTTCTTCCTCTTAAGGTTATGGAAGCTTTAGCAAGTTTAGGAGTCCATCTTCCTTGTTTTAGAATTGTTTTCAACTAATGAACGGTATGGTATTTTCCAATTGAAGTACGCGGTACACATTCTAAGAACAACAACCATGATAAATAATAAATATAGCTCAATCGGGTCATTTGCAATTCCTAGACCGACAATTAAGCCCGCTGTCAACTAGTGCAGTCAAAAATAACGAGTCCTGTTCCCAAAGAGCGGAAATAGTCACGCCGATTAAAACGTTACGTATGGCACCACCGCCAAACGCTGTAACAAGCCCAAGTATATAAATTCCTAAAATATCATATTCTTCTTCCACTGCGACAATGGCTCCACTTATCGCAAATGCAATGGTTCCAATTATATTTAAAATTTCTCAGGTCACCAAAACATCGAGAAATGGGATACTTATGAAAAATTTTGAAAGATTTATACCCCATTAATTACCTGCTAAATAATGTAACAAAGAATGTCGCTACCCAAATCCAACCTTTAAATGAGTTAACTTTAAAGAGTCTCCTCATTTCCTTAATATCTATTAATTTATATATTACTGTTATTATAATGGCTGCTAATACAGCGGTAGGCAGATAATAAAAAAAGGTAGTAAAAAAAAGAACAGTAACCATAATAAAGCAGCGCGTTACAACAGTTATGATCCCAGACTTTCGAAAGCAAGAATTAGCTGAGGTTATCCGTAAGCATCGATAGGCACTACAATATAATTTTGTAGATTATTAACCTCCCTTGCTTTATCAGTTACACTTTTTTGTTGTACTACCTCCCTGAGCTAAGTCACCTAAATAATGTGGATTATGAAGAATTAGTTTAACAAAAGGGGCTATGATTTGGTCGATTTCCATTTCGCGCTGTTTCTCTATATCAGGATCGATTTTCCCCACATTCGTTTAACGAATTAACATCATACTTATAAAATGTTTATCTCCAAACTGAGAAGGTAGTACTCAACTTCACGCGTTCGATAAAGTAGGAGATGAATTAAACATCTGCAGCTTGTGGGTTTAGATGGAATGTTCTTGTTCAGAATTAGTTATATGAAACAAATTGTGGATTCAAAGAAAGAGCGTAAAGAAGAAAAGGGCATTTCCTTTCTCAAATTATTCTCAAATGAGACCTCTGTGGCAGCCTCAACCGCCTGCGGAACTAAGTGGACAATCACTAGATACCGAGATGTCTTTAGAGTCAGTTGTTCAATCCTTGCAAACAATGAATCAAACAAGTGTACAAACACCTGTACTTCCAACGTGAAAATGATGATTTTAAAAATGAAATTAGAGAATTACAACTTCGAAATCAAAAACTTGAGCGTGAATTAAAGAAAATAAAACTTGATAATAGTACTATTGAAGAGGATTATCAATCTCTTATTCATGAATCGCGCTAGAAGATTGCTCTATTATCAACTCCCTTTCTACTTTTCGAACGGGTGTATTTTACATGCAGACAGAAAAAAGCAACATAATGTGTTATTAATTACGTTTTGCTTAATATAAAAAGGCTACCCACTCCCCTATAGGAGATATGGTAGCTTGCTATTCACATAAGGTTTATCTAGGTTAGATGATAGCCTAGTTTTAGTAGATCCTTTTTTCCTATCTTATTTATCCTGCTTTCTGAGAAATCTTTACTTGTTCAGTTTCTTCAGCCTTTTTTTCCCCTTCTTTTCCGATTAATATCAGATAGAGAACAAGACCTGCACCAATCCCCCAAGCAGGCCCTTGGACTGCCGTAAGCAATCCAATCGTAATAACGAGCCCGCGGGAAATATTCGTAGTTACCATGGACATCGCAACATAAGCACAAGCAAAGCCCGTAAGTAATATTGTAACTGACAGTGCGACAGGAAAAAGAGGCATAATAATCGCAACGACTGGTAATAACAACCCTAACGGAATCGCAGCAATGTAGAAATTAATGGTTCCGGTAAAGATCGAATCCATCACTACTCGTCCTTTTTTATAACGCTCAATTATGAAAACTTGAACCCCGGTCCAGATCGGGCCGTGTAACATAACAAGCGGGCCAGCCGTGATCAACTGTATAAAGTTTCTAATTGCCAAAACATAATGACTTCGTGTTGTGTTTATATCAATTTTTTCATCTGGTCTTTTTTTATCTGCTCCTTCTAGAAGCGTACCAGCAACTAATAAATCCCCAAACGCTAGTATATAAATCATTAGCCCAAGTGGGAGTGCAGCTATAATCATACTCCAAGAAGGTAAGCCAACCGACCAAGGTGCAAGTGTAGATAAAGACTGACCAATCTGTGGTATAAAAAATCCCCATTCGAAACTAAATTTTATTTCACCTGAAATCATTCCAACTATCCCTGCGATTAGGAATGAAATAAGTAATGCATTTGCTCCGACAAACATTTTAAGAGCTGAATTGGGTAATTTAGAAAATGGGATAGAAAACATTAACACTAAAACAATAACCCACGCCGTGATCAAGGTAATAGGCATTGACGGAAGACGCTCTAGTTCAGACTGAAGCGCAGCTATCGCAGCTCCCATAATGATCCCGGCTTTGAGCGTTCCAGGTACAATATCATTGAACCGTTCCCCCAGCTTTGTTACGCCGAAAAATAAGAATAACACAACAACAACAAATGTAACCGCCATCATTGCATGGATCGATTCTGTACCAGGGGTAAAACCATTTAAAAATACGATGGTTAGTGGAAGTGCTGCTGATATGCCACCACCTGCATACACATCGCCGAACAACACATTTTGGAGCAGTATCCAGAAAAACATGACGAGCAAGACCGTCCACGCAATGTCAAATGATACATCGAAATAATGCATTACTAACGGAGTGGTCGCTCCACCAGTAGCCAAAAGTAATAATCCCCCTTGGATGTGTTGACTCGGAGTTATACCAACATGAACTCCAGGAATTCGTAACGTAAAAGGTCCCCACTTAATACCTGGTTGGATTTCACCATACTCCCTCTTTTTTCTCATCACTTTAACCTCCTTAGTTTCCGTACATTTGGAAAGATTGCTCGTTCTTTCGGTCATACACGTTTCATTTAACTGAATATTCAGTATTTTTCATCGCGGGTGATTTTCCTCGACTTACCAATCCAATATTATCCAGTTCATTGTTTTCTGTTCTATAAGTCTTTCGTTTCGATCCCACTCCTTCACCTGTCCTGTGTTTTTTGGTTCTGATTTGACACAGGCTATTTTCAGAAGATCTTAACTCAATATAACAAATAATTATATGACGTTTAATAACGTCATTATATTATTAAGTAATGTAAGCACTTTCATTATAAGGTTAATGACCTTACTCTGTCAAACTTCTTTTCATAAGTTAAGTCCATCGATTCGACTATATTATCAATTAAAAACAGACAGGAGATCCACCTAATGTCCGTGGTTCCTGCCTGATAAGCGAACAACGATTATTACCTTAACAGAACTACGCAAATACACTTGTACTATGAAAAGGCTGTACTTTTCCATCAGGGTCAATAAACGATTTTGCATTATTAACTGCAGTAGGCGCTTCACCAAATCCTGTTGCAATTAATTTTACTTTGCCTTCATATATGCAAATATCACCTGCTGCATAAACTCCAGGTATATTGGTTTCCATTTTTGAGTTTACAACGATTGAATTCTTTTTAATCGAAAGCCCCCAATTTTTCATCGGTCCTAGTGATGATACAAAGCCATAGTTTATAATTACATCGTCAACATCAATGATCTCTGTATATCAGCATAAAAAGCTGCAAATAATCCAGTCGGACCTCCTCCGATAATTGTTATGTCCTATACTTTACTATTTTTCATATGACTAACCCTCCGGTATTTCCATTATATATATACCGTTTTTTATACGTCATACTATGAAAATATAAGGTAGTAAGGACATTATGTCAATAGAATTAAAAAAACTCTATTAATTCTCTAACACGATAACCGATGAATCAACGTTCGCTACTTTTTTCCCATTTTGCACGATCTCGCATATAAGATAGACAATTTTCTTCCCTTTTTTCTCTACCCTTGCTTCTACGTGAACGTCTCCAACAAACAAAGGTCGATGAAACGTTGTATTAAGATTAATCGAGGCAAATGATTGATTCTCTTCTAACAGTGTTGAAATGGCATAGGCCATCGCAATGTCAGCAGCTGACGAAATAAATCCCCCCATTACTACTCCAACACCGTTTAAATATCTTTCATCGACGACCCACGTACATTGGGCAACGCCATCCTGCGCTCTATTTATTTTAATATTTAATGTTTCATCGCAATTAGGTGGTTTTCCCCCTGCATGAATCACCTTCATAAAGTCACTCGTCTTAAATTTATTATCCATTTTATTATCACTCCTTTTAGGCCGGTGATTTCTCTACTTTTCTTAATTTGTTTTTTGATTTTACATGCATCACGATGCATCCTAAACTACCAAAATAGCAAATGAATGCTGATACAAAAAAAGCTGCCTTATAACTCCCATAAGCATCAAGGAGTGCCCCAATGATCATTGGAGAGATCCACTGACCAATTCCAAAGAAGAGCGTGATAAATCCAATAGCCATAGAGGCTTTGTGAGCAGTTGTCCTATCACTTACAGCAGCTACAATGACAGTTGGGACAGCCCATAGTGATAATGCATATAAAATGATGACAACTAACAGGAGAAGTGGTTGTTTTGTTAATCCCAAAAGTAACAATAAGGAGGATTGAAAAAAGTAGACAATAAATAAAGTCAACATTCTACCAATTCTATCTGACAAAATTCCCCATATAAAACCGCTCACAATACTTGCGATTCCAGCTGCCGCATAATACTTTCCTGCTTTTGTGCTATCAATTGAGGTATCAATGATTAAATAATCAACTAAAAACGTAGAGAAAATTATATAAGAGAATCCCCATGTTAAATAAATAAGTCCTATTAGAATAATCGTTTTATCCTTATAGACATGATCGATTAATAAACCATTCTCTTTTTTTTCGTTTTTCTTTATTTCTTCTTTTAATTTACCCTTTGTTCCAACAGGCTTCAAATGTAACTCCTCTGGATTGTCTTCTAGGAAAATTACGTTGATAAAAATAATGAGTAACACGATAATGGAAAGAACACCCCAACTTATTCTCCAGCCGTCATTATTGACTAACATAATTGAAGGAACTAAAAATCCACCGATGACCATTCCTAATCCTGAGCCTGATTGTGCAATTCCCATTGCCATTCCTCGAAGCTTTACCGAGAACCATTTTCCTACGATACTCAATGATGCAACGTTTGCAGCCCCTGAACCGAGTCCAATGATCAATAAAGAAACGTAAGATGACCAAAAGTTAAAAACGACTGTACTCATTCCCATTCCCAAGGCAACAATAATCAAAGCCAAGATAATAGCCCGTTTCGCAGTAAATCGCTGGACAAAATACCCCACTGAAATAGCTCCAATAAGATAACCTAAAAAGACGGCTGATGCGATGATCCCCACTTCTGTATAGGACATACTCAAGCTTTCCTTCATGAAAGGAAGGATAGCTCCTAAAGAAAATCGTCCTAATCCCAAACAAGCAAATAGATTTAAAAGCGTAATTCCTAAAATGAACCAACCTTTATGGATTCGGAAAATCTTCATACCGGACTCCTTTTACGCTGATAGTTGGTTTATTTATTACCAAGGTAAGAGTTTAATAGGATAAAAGCGTCGCTGCTACCTTGGCAATATAATCGTTACATACGGACTGTTATATTATCACTTTTCTTTTTTTCTTAATGAACCATTAGTTAATGAACATTTCCTTTTTTCGATAAACCATACCTTCTGCCAGAGCGATTAGCTCATCCTTTTGATTCAATACTTCAATCCGATATAATCCTATGCGATTAGATTTGTTATCCTCTTTAGCAACCGCTTTCAATTTTTCGTTTACAACACCTGCTTGCATATAATTCATTGTTATTGTTAACCCAACTGCTGTTTGCCCATACGAATTGCTTGCGTAGGCAAACGCTGCATCAGCTAAAGAGAAAATAACTCCTCCATTTGTTGTTCCATGGAAATTAACCATATTTTCATTTACACTCATAGTCACTTCAGCGTACCCTTCTTCAACCTTCTCAATAGAAATTCCTAACGATTCAGCATATTTATCTTTCTTAAAATGCTCAAGTATTTTATCGTCCATTGAAGAACCCTCCTTTTAATTATAAAATAGTATGACGTTTTATATACGTAACATAACACATAGTGATATATTTAGTCAATCGCTTAACAAGCAATACAACCTTATAAAACAGGGTTTCTTTCCATCTAAATCAAGACCTTGGATAAAAACATAAAGAAACCTGTACTACGAATAGTACAGGTTTCTCTGCTTATTTTAAAATCGCGTTTAAATTTCCATGAACTGTTTTTGCCTCAGTGATCATGGTTTTAATGAGTGTCGAAACAGTTGGTACGTCATCTATTAGACCTGCTATTTGACCACTATTTAAGTGCCCTTCAGACAAATCACCATGAATCGCACTAGCAATATGATGTGCTTCATCCGTTAAACGATTAAATTCATCAAGGGTAATTCCCTCCCCTTCAAGTTCTTGAAGCTTTCTAGCATATTCTGTATTTAACAAGCGTCGAACTCGACCCATTGTTCGACCGACAATGACCGTCTCTGTATCGTTTGCCCCAACAATTAACTTCTTATACTTTTCATGAACTAATGCTTCTTGTGTAGCAATAAATCTCGTTCCCATCTGGACACCCTGCGCTCCAAGAGATAACATCGCTAACAAACCACTCCCATCTCCAATCCCTCCTGCTGCCACAACAGGAATCGATACGGCCTTTACCACCTGGGGAATCAAAGCCAGCGTTGTTGTTTCAAAATTTGAATTAATCCCAGCCGCTTCATAGCCTTCAGCTACAATGACATCAGCACCGATAGCTTCAGACTTTATGGCTTGTTTGACAGAGGCAACCACACTAATTACTTTTATACCTTTATCCCGAAAGGCCTGAATAAATGGCGCCGGGTTACCTGCTGATAATGAAACGATTGGAATCTCATGTTTAAATACAAGCTCGATTACCTCTTCTAAAAAAGGTTGGACAGAAATTGGAATATTTAAAGCAAAAGGTTTATTCGTTCGTTCTTTTATTTCTAATATGATTTTCTGAAGCTCTTGAGGCTTCATGGTCCCGGCACCGACCGTCCCCAAAGCACCCGCTTCTGAGACGGCTGCTGTTAACTGGGCATGACTTACATTTCCCATCCCACCTTGAAAAATCGGATAATTTATCGATAAATGCTCACAAAGTATATTCATGATTTCACCCCTCGTAAAAATAATGTTATACTTATTTTATCTTATAATCATGAGGAGGTCTAGTATGCTTTACCCTTATAAAGATAAAAATCCCAAACTTTCTGAAAACGTTTTCGTTGCACCCGGTGTTCACATCATTGGAGATGTTACGATTGGTAAAGAATCTAGTATTTGGTTTAATACCGTTATTCGCGGGGACGAAGCGCCCATTGTAATTGGGGAGCGATGCAATATCCAAGATAACTCAACTTGTCACAACTACTCAGGATTCCCTCTTATTTTAGAGGACGAAGTATCGATTGGGCATAATGTTATTTTACACGGCTGTACGATTCGAACAGGTGCTCTTATCGGAATGGGAGCAACCATTTTAGATGGAGCTGAAATCGGAGAATCTGCCTTTATTGGCGCGAACACATTAATTCCTCCTGGAAAAAAGATTCCTCCAAGAACGATGGTCATGGGCTCTCCAGGTAAAGTCATTCGTGAATTAACTGACGAGGATTTTGATTTAATTCGTTTAACCATTACTAGTTACCGAGATAAAGGGCAGGAATTTTTAACACAACTCAAACAGGGGTAATTCTAGCTTCACGGTAACTCTTGAGGTAAATTGGTTAGTAAACCCTATTCAAGGTTAAGTCTCTCGTATTATTTTAATTATCGTTTTTTGAAATGTAGAGCGACTGGGAGAATATAGAAAAAAACAGCTTTTGAATGATTGAGGATTACTATCATTCAGAAGCTGTTTTCGTTTATTCTGTATCAATCATTAAAGGATGACTTAACACATCAAAATCTTTACTTACTTTCACTTTTTCATTCCCTTTTCTAAATACACCTTCAAAAAATTGAGACGCTTTCTTAGCCAAAGCAACATAGTATTCAGAAAAAAGGTCTGCTGCTGAGTCACCTAACCACTTATCCGGTAAAAGTTCAGCAGGTAAACCTGGGTCAATAAAGAGAAACTTGCGATACTCATGAACTAAAATCGTTCTTTCGACAAAACATTGACCATCCGTCATGTTTCCTTTTTCTATTTTATTTTTTGCAATGACATATTTCTGGCTATATTCACGCATGAATTCCTCATAACGCTCATTAATCTCATCTAAATTCCAACACTTTTTTATTAAACTCTGGTCTTCCTTAGGGCCATCATATTGCGAGATAAAAAAGTTAACATACTCTTTAATCTCATATTTCTCAATAAGACCATATACTTGTTTTTCTAATGGGTTTGGTGATAACCAACAACTAGTTGACATCGAACCAAACCCACTCCAAATCAACTCTTGGCGTAGTTCATCACGAACATTTCTAATTTCTTCAGGAATGTTGTACATCAAAATTCTCCATTTCCCGTCCCAAGAGTGAGGCTTTATTTTATAGATTCTTTCAGCAGCCTCTTCCATTCGTGCTTTCCCTATATCGGTTAAAGAATAAAAGCTTTTATTTCCAACCCTTTTAGACTGAATCCAGCCCTGTTTGTTCATTCTTGAAATCGCTGCGCGAACAGATTGCTCATTATGACCAAATTCTTGCAATAAGCTTATTAAGCTTCCGATCCAAATCTCATTTCCATAATGTCTAATATAATCCCCATATAAAGTAAAGATCATCGATCTTGTATTTAAAGTGTTCTCCATCTACTCATCCCCAGAATTTTTTGTTTGAAAAAAGGGCTAATAAAAATTAGCCCTACCTAGAAAAGGATACCAAATTCAATAATAGTTCTATTATAGAAAATTGCTAAATCGTTTGCAACCTCTTTCTATTCACCTTTGAATGCAGGTTCCCTTTTTTCTGAGAATGCTTCTAGTGCTTCAATACGGTCCTTTGTTGGAATAATCACTTCATACGCTTTCGCTTCAATTGCTAATCCTGTTTGCAAATCAACTTCCATTCCATGTCGAATCGCGTATTTTGCCTGCTGTACAGCAATAGGACCATTTATCGTTATCGCCGATGCTAGTACTTCACACTGAGGAATTAATTCCTCTTTATTCGCGATTGAATTTAAGATACCTAAGGAAAGAGCTTCATCAGCATTAACTCTTTTTGCTGTTAAAATTAATTCCATAGCTTTTGAAGGTCCAATTAACCTTGGCAAACGTTGCGTCCCACCAGCACCAGGGATAATCGCCCAGCTTACTTCCGTCAAACCCATTTTTGCTTCAGGTACAGCTAGTCTAAAATCACAAGCTAATGCCAATTCAAATCCTCCACCTAATGCATAGCCATTAATCGCTGCAATTGTTGGCTGAGGTAACGCTTCAATTGCCGAAAACACATCACGAATGGCTTTTACGTTTCGTTTCACTTCAGTTTCATTTAAATGCTTTCTTTCTTTTAAATCAGCTCCAGCACTAAAGGCTTTTTCGCCAGCCCCAGTAATGATAACGACACGAACGTCCTTGTTTATATGAATATCTTCAATAACGTCTCTTAAATTCTTTAACGTTTCATAGTCAAAGCAATTAAGAGCATCAGGTCTATTGATGGTAATATAGGCTAGATTATTTTCTTGGTAATACTTAACATTTCCCATTAACTTATCCTTCCTAGACTTCGTTACTCTCATCTACTATTATTCTACATTTTTTACAATCGCTGCAATTCCTTGACCGACGCCAATACACATCGTCGCCAAGCCATTCTCTACGTTTCGTTTCTTCATTTCATAAATAAGGGTTGTTAAAATTCTAGCTCCACTTGCTCCAAGCGGGTGGCCAAATGCAATCGCCCCACCGTTAACATTGACAATCTCTTCATCTAACTCTAATTGCTTCACACATTCAAGAGATTGAGAAGCAAAGGCTTCATTTAATTCCACCAAGCCAATATCTTTTATCGTCAGATTGGCACGTTCTAATGCCTTTCTTGAAGCAAAAATTGGTCCAATCCCCATAATACGCGGCTCTAATCCAGCAACAGCAGACGTTACATATTTTACAAGAGGTTTTAATCCAAGCTCTTTCGCTTTATCTGCACTCATTATCAGAAGTGCTGAAGCACCATCGTTCACACCCGATGCATTACCAGCCGTCACCGTTCCACCTGCAAAGATAGGTCTTAACTTAGCGAGTTTTTCCAGTGTCGTCTCAGGTCTTGGATGCTCATCTTGATCAATAATCGTGACGTTTCCTTTTCTATCTGTGATGGAAACGGGTACGATTTCGTCTTTAAAACGCCCTTCCTCCATTGCGTTTTTCGCACGCTGTTGACTCTGTAATGCAAATCGATCTTGTTCCTCTCTAGAAATGGTAAATTGCTCGGCAACGTTTTCAGCCGTTTTTGGCATTGCGTCTGCCCCAAACATCTCTTCAAGTAACGGATTTGTGAACCTCCAGCCAATTGTTGTATCAAACATTTTCATGTCACCACGTGGAAACTCTGCCTCCGGTTTAGCCATAACAAGTGGTGCGCGAGTCATACTTTCTGTTCCACCGGCAATAAAGATATCCCCCTGGCCAACTGCAATCGCTCGAGCCGCATATGTAACAGCATCAAGTCCAGATCCACAAAGGCGATTAATTGTCGTTCCACCTACTTCAACTGGCAAACCTGCTAAAAGTGCGGACATTCGCGCAACATTTCGATTATCTTCCCCTGCACCATTGGCATTACCGAAAACCACCTCTTCTATTTCTAGTGGGTTTACTTTGGGATTCCGCTCAATTAAAGACTTAATCACAATAGCTCCTAAATCATCTGGACGAATGGCTTTTAAGCCGCCTTTGTATCGGCCAATTGGCGTTCTCACTGCATCAACAATCACAACCTCTTTTACCATTTCTTTCACCTCTTTCATTTGTTTGAACCCGTGTAATCATAGACGCCTTTTCCTGTTTTTCTACCCAATCGGCCCGCCTTCACATATTTCACTAGTAACGGACATGGTCTAAATTTTTCTCCTAATGTTTCATGTAAGTATTTTAAGTTGTTTAATCGTGCATCCAATCCAACTAAATCCCCGAGTTCAAATGGTCCCATCGGATAATTTAAACCGAGTTTAATTGCTTTATCAATTTCTTCAGGTGAACCAACACCTTCTTGTAGCATATAGAAAGCTTCATTTCCTACCATTGCACTAATTCTACTTGTGACAAATCCAGGAAATTCATTGACAACAACCGTTTCCTTGCCCATTTTTTGTGAAACCTCTTTAATAACCTGAACCGTTTTATCGGCTGTTTCAAGTCCTCGGACAATTTCAACAAGTGGCATTTTTTGCACTGGGTTGAAAAAATGCATCGCAATTGTCTTTTCAGGGCGTTTTCCATAAGAACCAATTTCAGTTGGGCTCATTGTCGATGTATTAGTAGCAAAATAGCAGTGTTCTTGAGCATGTTCTTCAATTGTTTCAAAAACGGCTTTCTTTATTTCTGTTTTTTCTGGAACTGCTTCTATAATTAAATCTGCTTGAGACGCAGCAACTTCTAGATTGGAAGAATATAAAAACCGACTTTTGGCTGCCGTCGCTTCTGCTTCGGTAATCTTTTCGTAACGTACACCTTTTTCAAAAATAGTATTAATCTCTTTTTCCGCACTGTTCAATGCAGATGGATTGACATCAACCAATGTTACATTGAACCCTCCGATTGCCCCTACATAAGCAATCCCTCTCCCCATCACTCCAGAACCAACGACTACTAGATTTTGAATCATACAATCATCTCCCTTAAACTAGATAAAGCTGGCTGTGGTAGAATCAGATTAGCATTCAGTTACCCGAATACCTTTTCTGCTCTTATCACTCAGCCAGCTCTTATTCAATATTATTATTTGATTCCGAAAGGATTTACTGGGCGGCTTCCATAATAAGAGATAAAGCTTTTTGTTTCTGAATAAAGATCTAATGTCTCAATACAAAGTTCGCGCCCGAAACCTGATTGCTTATAGCCACCAAAAGGCGTTCCAGGGAAAGCTGAGAATGGACAGTTCACCATGACGATTCCTGCTTCAATTTGGTTACCCACACGTGTAGCACGTCCTCCGTCTTTTGTCCAAATAGCAGAACCTAGACCGAATTCTGTGTCATTTGCTAGTCTAATAGCTTCTTTTTCATCTTTAAATTTCATAATAACGGCAACTGGCCCAAAAATTTCTTCTTTAACCACTTTCATATCATGGTTTACATTCGCAATGACTGTAGGCTCATACCAAGATCCATTTTCAAAGCCTTCAACAACCGCTGGCTTTCCACCTGCTAAGATTTCAGCTCCGTCAGCAATGGCTGATTGTACATACCCATCAACAACCTCTAATTGACTTTGATCGATTACCGCTCCAACATGTGTTTCTTGTTCTAATGGATTGCCTAATTTAAGCTTTTTCGTTTTTTCTACGAATTTAGTAACAAATTCATCATAGATATCCTCATGTACGTATAGACGAGATCTTGCCTCACACGATTGTCCGGTATTGTAGAAAATACCAAATAGTGAACCGTCTACAGCTGCTTCGATGTCAGCATCTTCGAAGATAATATTCGGAGATTTGCCACCAAGCTCCAATGTAACACGCTTTAATGTTTGAGAAGCTTTGCCCATGATATCTCTACCGATTGGCGTAGAACCTGTGAAAGCTACTTTATTTACCTTCGGGTGTTCAACAAGGTAATTCCCTACGTCAGACCCAGATCCCGGAATGATATTAACTACTCCAGCCGGCACTCCTGCTTCAATACAAATTTCCCCTAAAACAATAGCAGTTAATGGAGTCAACGAAGCTGGTTTTACGATGACAGAACAACCAACAGCAATTGCCGGTGCAATTTTCCATGCTGCCATCATCATTGGGTAGTTCCAAGGAATAATTTGTGCACATACCCCTACAGGTTCTTTTTCCGTATAGTTGTGGAATTGACCTGGAATATTATTAACTGTTCCACTATGTCCAACAATTGCTCCTGCATAAAATTCGAAATCCTCGATCGCTTGCATCACTTGCCCCTGCGCAGCAGTAATTGATTTTCCGCTGTTTAAAACCTCTAACTCTACTAATTCATTAAAACGCGAACGCATAATTGCCGCAATTTTGTTTAGTACACGTGAACGCTTATTAATTGGTGTTTTTTTCCACTTGCCATTGTCAAATGCTTCTCTTGCGGCTTGGACCGCTCTTTCTGCATCTTCTTGCGTAGCCTTTGCAACCTTAGCAATGATTTCACCAGTGGCAGGATTGTACGCATCAATAGTGGCTCCGTTTGAACTTTCAACTCTTTCACCATTAATAACTAGGTGATAATAATCACGCTTCATTTCTGCTTTTTCAAATGTTTTTTCTTGAACTTTTACCATGTAATTCCACTCCCTTTTTATATTATTTTCCAATAAATTGAGGTTTTCTTTTTTCTGAAAAGGCTGTAACACCTTCCAGATAATCTTTTGTTAAGCCAGCAATTCTTTGACCTTCCGCTTCTTCTTTCAAATATTCTTCTAAAGAAAGGTGGTAGGAGGCCTCTAAATATCTTTTAATTAAGCCGATTGCTTTCGTTGGTCTGCTTGCGATATTTTCTGCAAAGGCTGTCACTTGCTCGTTCCAATCCTCGACACTGATTACTTTTGTAGCGAGACCTATTTTTTCGGCCTCAGCAGCAGGTACTTTTTCGCCAAACACAGATAGCTCCAATGCTTTTGCATGACCAACAATTCGTGAAAGATAATACAGATTACCTGAATCAGGAATCAATCCAATATTTACAAAGGCATTGATGAAACTTGCTTTTTCAGAAACAAGACGGAAATCGCAGGCTAATGCTAGACTAAATCCTGCCCCTGCAGATACACCGTTTACTGCTGCAATAATCGGCTTTTCACAACTGGCGATTTGCTTCATCGTCGGACCGTATTGCTCACGAAGTATTTGCCCTAAATTCATGTTTTCATCGACATCCGCTAAATCCTGTCCTGAACAAAAGGCCCTGCCTTCGCCAGTAATCACGATAACACGCACTACATCTGAACTCGTCGATTTTTTAATCGCCTGTTGTATTTCCTTATGCATTTGCGCTGTAAAGGCATTCAGTTTGTCCGGACGATTTAAAGTGAGCCAGGCTACCCCGTTTTCAACACGGTAAGTAATGGTTTCGTACATAGAACATCCCCTATCTGCCTTTGAAAATAGGCTGTCTTTTTTCAACAAATGCTTTCATGCCTTCTGTTTGATCCTCTGATGCAAACAGCATATAGAAATTCTTCCGTTCATATTGCATTCCTTCGTATAAGGAATAATCCACTGCCTTATTAACAGAATCTTTGATCATTCTGACTGCTAAAGGAGGCTGTACCGCAATCTTTCTAGCAAAACCAACTGCTTCTTCCACCAATAATTCAGGTGCGACAATTTTATTAATAATGCCATATTTTAAGGCTGTTTCTGCATTGATTCTTTCGGCAGTCAAAATCCATTCAAGCGCCTTTGTTTTACCCACTAATTTCGTCAGTCTTTGTGTCCCTCCTGCTCCAGGCATAACTCCTAGTGTTACTTCTGGAAAAGAAAACTGCGTATCTCCAGCAGCTATAAGGAGATCACATGATAAGGCAAGCTCAAAGCCACCGCCGAATACAAAGCTTTTGACTGCACCGATGATCGGTTTTTTAATCAGGCTTAATCGGTCCCAATCGGCAAATTGATTCAATAATTCTAAACTCACAGGATTGTCATTGGCCATCTCATCAATATCCGCTCCAGCAGAAAATGCTTTTCCATGTCCGGATAATAAGATTACTTTCACTTCGTTCTCACGGTCGAATTCTTCCGCTGCCGAAACAATCTCACCGACCATCGTCCGGTTTAGTGCATTCAATTGTTTAGGCCGATTTAAAGTGATAAAACCAATTTCATTCTCAATAGAAGTTTCAATATATTGAAACAGTCCCATCTTATACTTCCTCACCAATCATCATTGTTACGAGGTTCCCAGCAAAGCCCATCAAGTCTTTTCCTGATGCTTTTCCTTCAGGCGAACGCATACCTTGTTGAAGCGCTTCATGATTTTCATAATACATTTCACATAGAATGTGATATTCAGAATCTTTACCCATTGGTGTTCCGACTATTTTCGTAACTTCCATTTTTTGAAGACCTGGAATTTTTTCTGTGAGAGGACCGTGCACATTGAAATAATGTTCATCAAATGCTTCTTTACTTTCTGGTTGTTTATATAGCGCAATTAGCTTTACCATTTTATTCCCTCCAAGTTTCATATAAATTTAATCATTGGTTTCATTGCTTCAAACGGATTTTTACATGATTTGCAATATAAAATGCTGCGACATGCTGTTGGTCCGAATATGTTTTCCATCGTCACATATGTGGATTCACAATACGGACAATCTATATGCCACGATCCATCTTCCTTCATTTGCCTAGGGGGAGGAGCGATTCCGAATACTTTTAATCCCGCTTTCCCCTTTTCCGTAATCCGGTCAGAAGTCCAGGATGGAGATCTTAGAAATTCCACACTTACACTTCCAACACTAGGCAGCTCTTTAATGGTTGTTTCCACATTTTTCTGAATGATCGGAAGCGCTGGACACCCTAAAAAGGTCGGCAGTATTTTCACAGAAACATCTGATCCTGAAACCTCAACATTCTCAACCATTCCTAAATCTAGAATGCTAACTGTATCAATTTCCGGATCTTTTACATGATCTAACATTCTATATATTTCTTCTGATGTTACTAGTGCGGTAGACATAGTACTCCTCCCCCTTTTACACTTGTTTTACCAGGAAGCTGCTTTATTACTCGAGTAAACTTCACTTAGAGTTTCAAGTGCTTTCTCTAAATCCTCTGTGTGCTTCCCGTTGCGTCCATCTCCTTGAGCCATACCTACTTCAATAGCTCCTTGTAGTCCGACACTTTCCAATACAGGTGCAAGAGCCTGATTCCACTTATTCAGTAAAACAGCTTCGCTTTCAATCAACCCTTGTTCCACGATTTCATTTCTTTTTTCTCCAAGAGAGAAAACACCTTCGAAATCTTGCAACGTCTTCTCAATGGCTGCTTTCATTCGGGAAACAGCTACTTCATGGCCTGATCCTACTAGTTGAACAAACCAAGTTTTCCAGTGCATTAGATGATAGTAAAGTTCCATTTGTACTTTTGCGGCTACTTCAGCAAGTGGTTCGTATGAACTTGACTGTAACGATTGAATCTTAATCGTTTTAGCTTGGGTATAAAAATAATTTCGTACCACCGCAAAAGCCCAATCATATTCCGGGTTTTTCATATAGTAGCCAGGTCCATTAGCAAGTTCCAAGATAATCGCATTACGCCTTTCATTCGCTAGACGGTCATGGGCTAGTTGATTTGCATCGCCTTCACCAAGTTCTTCTAGTAATTGATAGAAGATGGCCGCATGACCCATTGTATCTTGCGAGATGGAGGAAGATGCTACGTCCTCCTCTATGTGTGGAGCAAGACCTAGCCATTCAGATCCACGATATGAATGAATAAAGTCATCATCCGCCAATTGAAATAACAATTCCTTAATAGCAGTATTCTCTGTTGAATTATTTGTCATTTTTCACGCCTCCTGCCCAAGACATAATTTCCTTTTCGTCAAGCATTTCTTGTTCGTATGTCCGCCATTTTTTCTTTAAATAGCCATAGCCTTTTGTTGTGCGGTAATCTTTATTATCCAAACGTTGAAGCGTTTTCTTTTCTTCCGAAGTCATTTTTCGGATATGCTGACGTTTCACAACCCAGATATCATCCACAGCCTCACGTCGCATAAAGTTTTCCTGCGCCATCAATATAGCAATATCTTCATTTGGGGCCAGCAAGCTAAAATGATATTGTATCGGTGCTGTTGGAGTCTTACGGCTAAATACTTCAAATTCTTCAAAATAAGATTCTTCCCTAGTTTCCATGGTTTTTCCCTCCCTTAAATGACCTTTGGAGCCAATGCTTCACGTACCCATTTATTATTTGTGTAAGAATTTCTTCTAAGATCCAAGCGCTCTTGTGAACGAGGCCCTTCATTCCTAGCAATCAGCTTCAACTTATTCCAGTCAGGCTGTTGATAAATCCATTTTCCTGTTTCTTGATCAAATCGTAGCGTCTCATCCGGAATCGTAAAACCAAGGGAAAGAATCCGCTTAATATATTTGTTAAAGAACGATTGACGAAGTCCTTCATTCGTACCCGTTCTGATTCTGTACTTTAAGGTAATATCTTGTTTCGAAGCACCCATTTCATCCTTGCTTGGGGGTCCGAAGAAAAGTAAGAGAGATTCCCACCAATAATCAATCGCGTCTTGCACCATTTGTCTCTGTTCTTCTGTACCTTCAGCCAGAGCCATAATGATCGCTTCTCCGTGTTGAGCGTGGAAAACTTCTTCTGCACAAATTCTGTGTAATGCACGGGCATATGGACCGTAAGAAGCACCAAGCATATCCGTTTGGGTAATAATGGCCGCTCCATCAACTAACCAGCCAATCAGCCCTGCATCTCCCCAAGATTTCGCTTCCATATGAAAAACGTTATGAAACTTCAATTTTCCTGTAAAAAGATCCTGCATTAAATCGTCCCGCTTTTTGCCATAAGGAATCAATAAATCCTCTGCAACACGAAGCAACAGTTGTCCGTGTCCCATTTCGTCTTGTACCTTCGCCATGATCCCGAGCTTTCTATGCAAAGTAGGAGCTTTAGGTACCCATTCCTTTTCCGGAAGCGCTCCCATAATTTCGCTCATGCCATGCATTGAAATCAATTTAATTAATGTATTCCGATATTCATCCGGCATCCAGTCACCGGCTTCAATCTTCTCTCCGGCTTCAATTCTAGCCATAAAATCAGCATATTTAATGTCTTCAACCGGGTTCGTTTGAGTAGCATTTACAGACATCTTCATTCCCCCTTCGTCTTTTATATAACGTTATTATAACGTAATCATACATTACTGTTATGGAATTTGCAAGATTCATTTGTTATTTTATTTAGAATTTCTCTAAAACTTCTAAGTAACTTCTATAGTAATAAGGTTCCTGCTTATTAATTAAAAAAACAATTGGCACCTCTGAGCATAGAGCATTTCCTCGAACTGCTAATTTTCCCCTTTCCAAATGCAGCGCTCGCATCTCTTCTTCAAAATCGTTAAATTCATTATTGAATGCATCAAACTACTCATATGAACACCCTCACTTTTATTAACCATTCTTTATTACTCTAAATTATTTGGTCTCACATTTGAGATAAATGCTAAGGCTTACATATAGTTGTTGATTTCCAGTAAAAACCCTTTCTTACTTATAATAAAGGATGTTAGTATATACATGGTCACACCTTAATTAAGATCTCACTTATTTGACTAAGATAGATTTTGCTTGTTAGGTTTAAACAATTTTCTGAATTTTATATTGACAATGGTCTCTTCCCTTATTATTCTTAATATAACGCAATTTAATAAATCGTTATAAAAACGTTTTATATTAAATTTGTTATTACGATGTTTTTTCCTGGTAGGGAAATAAACCAAATTTCAGGAGGTCTCTTACATGAATGTTTATAACCAAATTGAAACTGCATCACGCGCTGAAATGGAAGCGCTTCAGTTAGAACGCTTACAAAAGACCGTTAACCATGTGTTTACGAATGTACCCTTCTATCGAGATCAGTTAATAAAGTCCAATATATCTCCAGAAAGCATTCAAAGTTTAGAAGATATTAAAAAACTTCCTTTTACAAAAAAGAATCATTTAAGAGAGAACTATCCATTCGGTCTATTTGCTGTTGATCAAAGCGAAGTTACACGAATTCATGGTTCTTCAGGTACAAGCGGTAAACCAACCGTTGTAGGCTATACAAAAAATGATACTGAAAATTGGGCAGAACTTGTAGCGAGAGGAATTGTTGCTGCTGGCGGTAAAAAAGAGGACATTTTCCATAATGCTTACGGCTATGGTTTATTTACCGGAGGACTTGGACTACATTATGGTGCTGAGAAACTCGGCTGTGCAACGGTTCCTATCTCTGGAGGGAATACAGAGAGACAAATCACATTAATTCAAGATTTCAAACCAAAAATTATCGCAGGTACTCCATCCTATATTCTTAATATTGCAGAGAGAATGGAAGAGATGGGCATAACGCCAGATGAGATTAGTGTTGAATATGGAATTTTTGGTGCTGAACCTTGGTCTGAAGAAATGAGAAAAACACTTGAGAATAAGCTCGGCATTAAAGCCGTTGATATTTACGGACTAAGTGAGGTAATGGGACCAGGGGTTGCGATTGAGTGTCATGAGGCTCAAGATGGGTTGCATATTGCTGATGACCATTTTTTAATTGAAGTCATTAATCCTGATACATTGGAACCTGTTCCAGAAGGTGAAGATGGCGAGCTAGTTTTTACTAGCCTTACAAAGGAAGCGCTGCCAATCATTCGCTACCGCACTGGTGATATTTCTTCTATCACAAGGGAAACTTGCAAATGCGGTCGTACAACAACTAGAATGGCCCGTGTTAAAGGCCGTATCGATGACATGTTGATTATTCGTGGCGTAAATATATTCCCATCAGAAATTGAACGTTACCTTCTACAAATTGATGATCTCGTTCCACATTTTCAAATTCATTTGACGAAGAAGGGCACGATGGATAATGTCGAACTTCATGTTGAAATGACACCTGAATTTTTCAGTAATCTTCCTGGTGAAGATTTAACGCATGAAAGTGTGGGTCAATTAAAAAAGAAAATTCAATATGCTATGAAAACTCATTGTCTTGTATCGATGGATATATTCATTCAAAAGCCTAAGTCAATACCAAGATCAGAAGGGAAAGCGGTTCGAATTCTAGATAAAAGGGATTTAGCCGTGGCACAGTAACCGGTTATTATTACTAACAAAACACCTGTTTCGAATTTAGCCTAACCCCAAAAGTGAAATAAGAAAAACCGGGCAGAAACGGCCCGGTCCTTTTTTGTTTAGAAAATATCCGATAGCTTACTCTGTGCCATATACTCCTTTATAATACTCTGGCTACATTTAAAGGAATCTCTTCTTTTTCATGACACACTAAACAAACAAAGCCGACGCTCTGTTTCTTGGACTGTTTTAGATTTGGTGGTTACCCCTAAAAGTTAGAGTTTTTATTATGCAGCTGATTGGCTGGGTTGAGTTCGGTATTCGACTGGACTTAAACCAGCCAATTTTTCTTTTGATCGTTCATGGTTGTACCAGTAGATATATTCTTCAATCCGTCTTTTTAATTCTTCATAGTTTACTAATTCTTCCCCATAAT
>NZ_JAJAFR010000020.1 GCF_020734105.1 Alkalihalobacillus deserti | reverse complement strand
CAATCTTCCATACTTGGTATCTAGTTGCCTTTGATAGAAACCGTTCTTCTGGTTTTTAAACTCTGGGTGTTCATGTTCAAAAAAGCTATTCATTTCTTCCTTCATCATGGTCTCAAGTTTTTCTTTAACAAACTCACGAACCATAGAATCTAATTGATTTTCAAGTGTGTTTTGTCCTATACTAGTACTCATAGGTAGGGCATCTCCTCTCAGTTGGTTTAGCGGTTAACTAGAGGGTACCCTACCTCTTTTTTTGTTTCAATTCATTTACACAAACTATTTTACGCATCCTGAATTTGGATTTAATAATAGCATATACGGTTTGGAATAATAAGCTAGGCTTAATCAATTAATAGGTGGTGGGTTTATTTTTTTTGCACTTTTTATATCTAGCTATCACGCATAAATACTATACTCAACAAACAAAATAGAAATGGTATATTCTAATAATATTAAATATTCAGGAAATTATATTGACAATTTTAGGCTGATGAACTAGTATACTAGTACGGGAGTAAACAAATGGGAGGCTATGATGGAATTGATACAAGTTAATAATAGGAACAAAAACTCAATAAGAGGTAGAGTTTATGAGCTTCTTAGAGAACGCATCATTAATTTAGAACTAACCCCTGGAATGGCTATTAGTGAGAATGAAGTTTCTGATATGCTACAAGTAAGTCGAACGCCTGTGAGAGAAGCCTTTTTACGTTTATCTCAGGAAGGTTTAGTCAACGTATATCCTCAAAAAGGTTCAATTATTTCACTAATTGATTGGGAGCAGCTTGAAGAAGCTAGATTTATGAGGGAAGTATTGGAACTGGCTACGATATCGATTGCATGCAAGGATTTCCCCGTAACCTATTTAATGGAACTTACAAGTAACTTAGAAGAACAAGAAAGATGTATAGCAGAAAAAAGGTATGAAGATTTTTTCAAGTTCGATGATCAGTTTCACTCGATTATCTACCTTGGTTGTAAAAAGGCAAGAATCTGGAATCTCCTACAAAATATGATGAGTATTAACTTTAGTCGGGTAAGAATTTTGAGTATTTCTGAACAATTAAATATTGATAAATTACTTTCCCAACATATCGAAATCGTCAATTCGATCAAAAATCAAGATCCCATTCGTGGTGAACAAGTGACGCGTGAACATCTAAATTTAATCAAGGTTGACAGAGAAGAACTATTCAGGAAGTTCCCAAATTATTTTTTGCAAGTTTGACTTGCGTGGAAATGTAAGGGCTTACGTAGTGATGCTCAACCTGTAATAACAATACCTTTCTAATCCACGATTGTAATAATCAACATGAAAAGATTAACCGTGGAGGGTGACATGTAGGTAGGTGAAACTGAAACTGAAAGTGCTATAAAAATGATTGATGAAGAGAATGAGTAAAATTACTGTTATTTAGGGGGTTTGTGGAGATGATTAGAAAACTATTTTTTTTAGCAACCATTTTATTACTAACAATTTTAACAGCATGTGGACAAAGTTCTTCTGGCAATTCCGATTTAGAAGGGGAATCGTTTGTCTTAAAAGTTGGAATCGTCATGAATGATAATGATCCAATGTATGATGGAATCATGAAGTTTAAAGAAGGAGTGGAAGAACGTACAAATGGTAACGTGGAAGTTGAAGTTTATCCAAGTTCTCAATTAGGTGATACTGGTGATTTGTTAGAACAAGCAAAAGTTGGTGCTAATATTGCCACCTTAATCGATGCAGGTCCACTCGGTGATATGGTAAAAGAAATTTCAATTCTTCAAGCACCTTATATTGTTGATAACTTAGAAGAAGCTCAAAAACTAGTTACATCTGATTTATTTAAAGAATGGGAAGCACAATTAGAGCCAGAAGGATTGAAAGTTCTTTCTTTTAACTGGTTCCAAGGATCAAGACACCTTGCTACGACGAAACCGGTTACGATGCCACAAGATTTAAACGGAATGGCGATTCGAACAAATGGATCAGCAATTGTAAATAAAGCAATTGAGACAATGGGTGGAAATCCAACTGGGCTTGCGTGGGCAGAGTCTTATCCTGGATTACAGCAAGGTGTTATTGACGGAGTTGAAGCTCACTACTCTGCGATTTATGGAGCGAGGTTACCGGAAGTTGTTTCTTCCATTTCAAAAACTGGTCATTTCCAGCTCCTTACAGGGTTAACGGTTGGAATGAGCTGGTTTAATAGTTTACCAGGAGAATATCAAGCGATTGTAGTTGAAGAAGCAGCTAATGCAGGTGCGTTTGCAACTAATATTAATGTTGAAAAAGAACAAGAATATGAGGAGCAAATTAAAGCTGAAGGTGTCGAAATTATTGAAGTAGATATCAATGAATTTAAAGAAATGAGCAATCAATTTTATGAGGATCTACCAGAATTAGAAGAGGTACGTGAGCAAGTCAATCAAGCACTTGGTAAGTCATAAAGTAATGGGGTAAATATATGGAAAAAGTGACCAAGATTTTACTAAACATTGAAGAAGGACTAGCTAAGGTACTTTTAGTTAGCGTTGTGTTATTGGTATTCTTAGCGGCAACTGGGAGATGGTTAGGTTTCCCGGTTGCATGGTCCGTAAATATTGCACAATTATTACTCGTTTGGATTATTTTTTTAGGAGCCAATATTGCTCTGCGGAACAATCAACATATTGGGGTAGATGTGTTTACGAGTCGGTTACCACTCAGTCTGCAAAAATGTATTGAACTCCTCATACTTCTTTTAATGGCTGGCTTTTTAAGCCTTGCGATCTATTATGGTACGATGTTAAGTCTGGAAAATTCTTCGCGGATTATTAGTAATACAACATTAAGCTACTCCTATATTACGATGGGCGTTCCGATCGGCTGTTTATTAATGTTGATTACGATCATAGCTAAAATCATACGTTCCATAAAAGGTTTGAAACAGCTTGGCAAAAAGACAAATCTGACGTCGCGCTACGAAGGTGATCAAAATGCTATTGGTTAGTATTGTCTTTATCATCCTACTTCTACTCAATATGCCAATCGCTTTTACAATCGGTATTTCTAGTATTTTATTTTTTTTGCTAGAACCTAATCTTCCGACTGCGTTGGCCGTTCAAAGAATGGTGAGTGGGACCCAATCTTTCCCATTACTAGCTGTTCCGTTTTTTGTACTAGCAGGCCATATCATGAATGCGGCAGGGATCACTTCTCGGTTAATTCATTTAGCCAATGTGTTAACGGGTCATTTAGTTGGAGGGCTTGCTCATGTTTCGATTGTATTAAGTGGATTAATGGGGGGAATTTCGGGTTCTGCCAATGCCGATGCTGCGATGCAAAGCCGTATTTTAGCACCTCAAATGATGGATAGAGGATATTCAAGAGGATATTCGATTTCAGTTATCGCAGTAAGCTCATTAATAACCGCTACGATTCCTCCAAGTATTGGCTTAATTTTATATGGTTTTGTTGGTGAAGTATCGATTGGGAAGTTATTTTTGGCTGGGATTGTACCAGGAATTTTATTGGTGTTTGTCTTAATGATTACCTCATATATGATTGCTAAAAAACGAGGATATGACTCGCAAGAAATTCCAGAAAGACCGTCATTTAAAAATGTTTTAGATAGTTTAAAAGATGGTATTTGGGCGTTACTTTTCCCGATTATCTTAATTGTAGGTATTCGTTTTGGGATCTTTACTCCGTCTGAAGGTGGCGCGTTTGCGGTCGTATATGCGCTCATTATCGGTATTTTTGTTTACCGTGAGCTAACTTGGAAAAAGTTTAATAAAGTTTTAACGAATACGCTCTCAGATAACGGCGTCATTATGTTAATTATTTCAACCGCAGCCATTTTGGGATATTTGATCACCTATGCACGCTTACCTCATAATTTGTCTGGCTTTATATTAGGGATATCTGAGAGTCCGACGATCTTGCTGTTACTTGTCTTATTATTTTTAGTGTTAGCTGGAATGTTTATGGAAGCAACGGTTAATGTATTGCTTTTAACACCTATTTTCCTTCCGATTGTCACACAAATCGGTTTGGATCCTGTCCATTTTGGAATTGTGATGATGCTCATCATTACGCTAGGTGGTATGACACCCCCTGTTGGGGTAACGATGTATACCGTATGTTCGTTGACGGATACCCCTGTAGATAAGTATGTGAAGGAATCGGCGCCATTTTTATTATCTGTTATTTTCTTGGTTGTCGTTTTAACATTTTTCCCAAACATCGTTCTGTTTCTACCGAATATGTTGATGTAAAACTATTTTGTTAAAGGAGTTTGAATATGACGAGAATACCTTATGAAACAATGAAAGCTGAAATTAAACGAATCCTTATCAAAAGGGGAATGACGGAAGCGCGTGCAGAAGAGTCTGCTACATTATTTACACAAGCAAGCCTTGATGGCGTGTATTCCCACGGGTTAAACCGGGTTCCTCGTTTTGCGGATTACATTGAAAAAGGATGGGTTAATATTGATGCCGAGCCTACGGTGGTAGATAAAGTAGGGATCATCGAAAGGTATGATGGCAATCTAGGACCTGGTGATTTAAATGCAAAATATTGCATGGATCGAGCGATTAAAATTGCTAAAGAAAACGGGATCGGATTAGTAACGATCAAGAATACAAGTCATTGGATGCGAGGGGGGAATTATGGATGGCAAGCTGCTGAAGTAGGCTGCATTGGGATTTGCTGGACAAATACTGAATCGTGTATGCCGCCGTGGGGAGCCAAAAATAGCAAAATGGGGAATAACCCAATGATATTTGCTGTCCCTTACAAAAATGGACACGTTGTGTTAGATATGGCCATGTCTCAATTTTCTTATGGCAAGTTAGAAGTTACTCGATTAAAAGGTGAGGAATTACCAATTGACGGAGGCTTTGATGAACAAGGTAATTTAACACGTAACCCTGCTGAAATTGAAAAATCAATGAGGATTTTGCCCACGGGATACTGGAAAGGGTCAGGATTATCATTTTTACTAGACATCATTGCAGGTATTTTGTCGGGTGGATTATCGACTGCCAAGATCGATGAAATTAAACCGGGTCCTACTTCATCTGGTTATGGAATTTCGCAAGTGTTTATCGCGGTTGACCCTAACAAATTGTCAGGAGCCGAGTTTGCAGAACAAATTGTAAATGATGCAATCACGCATTTACACGGAGCTGAAGCGGCAGAAGGGAATAGTGGTGTTTATTATCCAGGGGAAAGAACGGCAAAAACAAGAGAAGACAATCTGAAGAATGGAATCCCTGTTGATGACAGGGTTTGGAATACAGTATTGGAATTATAGATGGATTGCGCGTGTCTGTTCGGTAGTGACAGGCATGCCTAGAGAAACGTTCCTGAATACGTTATTCCCACAGTTTTCTTTTTATTATTTGTCGTTTAGGTGTCGAACGCTATTGATTATTTAATATTCTATATTTTTTTAGATATTGGAACGGAAGCACCGTCGTATATCTACAGAAACGTACCACAGGTATGTCTTCTGCAGATATAAGACGGTGCTTTTTTTGTTGCTTTATATAAAGTGGAAAAATGATTTTTAGCTTACCTAAAAAGTGATTAAGAAGGGGGTTAATTTGGCAAAATGCCAAGGGACAGGACAAGACTCTTTTCGTTGAGAATGAATTCCCCGAGTTTGGGCTGATAGACAAGTTGCCAAAACCATCTTCAGGCAATAAGTTACTTGTATAGGCTGAAGGGGGTGAGAAAATGGGTAGACGAATAAAATATACTTCCCGTGACGTAGATTCGTTAGCGAGGCTCATGCTGTCGGAAGCGATCGGTGAAGGAGCCCAAGGGATGAGCATGGTAGGAACAGTTGTGGCCAATCGGGTCGAGGCAGACTGTGCTCCGGACTTCAAAAATTTGCGCAATATCAGGCATGCGATTTATCAAACCATCCCTGGAACTGAAATCCCTCATTTCGAGCCCGTCTTAAATGGAGCTTTGTATACACAGCGTCCCGACGAAACTGACCTCCAGAGGGCCAGGGATTTGCTACAAGGTTACAGGGAACCTCGCGCCAGAATGAACTTGTGGTTTTTCAATCCCAGTCCGGGGAAACAATTCCGAGCTCCTTGTACCGCCACGATGCCAAGATCCCCTATGACGCAGTTCGATTTTGCGCACAAAAATCATTGCTTCTATGTCGGTGTACCGGGCTACTGCCCAGAGTTTTATCGCTAAATAAAAAAAAGGAGCTGATCTTCACATGACATTTGGAGACTCCAGTTATTATCCAACGAATTATTATCCTGATTATTATCCAGCTTCCATGACCGCACAACAACCAGGAGGATTCCCTATGAATATGCCTTCTGGACCGTCATATTCCGTCCCAGTGGTTCCTATGGGGACTGGGCAGCAACTTCCGACAGGCGTGGTGGAAGAATCATTTATCGAAAATATCCTGCGCTTCAACAAAGGGAAGGTTGGTACCTTCTATTTTACTTACCAAGGGAACAGCAGATGGAATGCAATGGTTTATCAGGGGCGCGTGGAAACGGCTGGCCGTGACCACATCATCATCAGCGATCCGTCCAGCGGGAAACGTTACCTGCTTCTGATGGCAAATCTCGACTGGGTAGAATTCGGGGAACAAATCAACTATCCTCACACGGAAGTTAGTCCGGATGTCGAGGCGTCCCTGGAGACATCAGAGTGAATTTGGAAGAACGCTAAAAACCCGCTTATTTCTTTCTGATATGCTCCCCTATAGGTAGACAGATTAAAAGTAAAAAATCTGGCTACTTAAGGGGAGTATTTATTATTTATAAAAGGTCCTACTCTGTAGAAGAAAAATACGAGATATTGAAAGCTCTTGAGGATGATAAATATTCAATAAACGAAGTGGCTTCAACGTATAAGGTACACCACTCCACAAATTTTGAATAGAATTTCACAAATTTGATAAATATGGGACGAAAGGTTTAAAGGAGTCTTCCTCTTGGAAAAAGTATTCTAAGGAACTAAAGCTATCCGCCATAAGAGATTATCTGACTGGTAATTATTCTATCTATGTATGTAAGCTGATTGTTGTAGTAACAGTTCAACTTAGGCTGAATGAAGTAACAAAATGAGGGAGGATTCGATCAGTATAGCTTTGAAATAAAGTTGGACCGTTTTGAATAAGAACTAAGATTGTGAAGTGCTTCACTTAAACTAACAAGGCAGCGTGACATTAGAGTACTGAGCCATAATCCAAACAAAAGGTTTGGGGGAATGATCCTACAGATCCTACAGTTATAGCCATGTGGATTCTTATTCCGTTAAAAGGTAGAAAAGTTGTTCCAAAATAGTCGAAACGGATTCTGGTTCCGCTAATCGTGTAAAATCAATGGAAAATAGGGTTGAAAAAGACAAATAACGGAACGAGGATCCAAAAACATCCCTCAAACAAGGAATTTGTGGCAAATAGCGGAATAAGGAACCGCTCCTATTAGCCAAGCGAATATTAAGCCCACACTTTATGAAAAGAGTCCTCTTTTTACTATATCAAAAGTTTAAAACTAAAATATTGTGAAGTGTTACACTTAAACTAACGGCATCCTTTTGTTCAATAAGGCTTTGCAATGATTTTCAACAATCAGGCGCCTTTCTTAGAGGGAGGCGTCCTGATTGAATCGGGCCATATAATTGAGTAAGTAAGACCTGTATTTAAGGGACTTTTCTCTAATTAAATCGTATTTGGTAAGTGTTCCCAACCTAATAAACTGGTGGTAAATGCTTTGATGAAAAGTTCATGTAAGTCTAGTTATTAGGTTGAATTTAGAATCCAAAAAACTACGGTTTACGGGTAGGAATCCTTATAGGAAAACCTTTATTAAAAGTTCTACTTCCACATCCTTTGGAATATACAGTAAACGATACATAAATAGGATGGAGGATTGATTATGCAGTATTATTATGGGAACCAGATGCCGTTGCGTGTTCTTGATGAGGCTGAGTTTTGGAAACATCAAGAAGAGGAACATACTGTTGTTATTAGAGAGCTTGTAGGAAATCTTGAACAGAAATATGTAAAGGCATTAATGGAATGGGAAAAAGAGTTTGCCAAGGCACATCACCGAGTAATAAGGTATATTGAAACGGTCAATCGTTCAAAGGGACAAGTTTCTCAGGCACTCTATCAAGATATTATGCAGCTTATTTCCTTTTGCTTACAGCAGAGTGAACAATTTATTAACTTTTGTCGTACAATTATGGAAGAAAGTGAACCTATTAGCGCCAATCCAACAGCCAAAGTTGTTTTGAACCATATTATTGTTGAATCAGAGTATTTTATTGGAGTCGCCCAAACGATTTTATATCAGCAGTAAATTTTGAACCTAAGTTCTAAATGGGATAATTAGTTAGGTGATTACAATCTAGCAGAAAAGACATCAACCTCTTAAATCATTATTCAACAAAAGGGCGCTATTGATTAATAGACTTTGCGCCTGTTTAATACGAAAGCGATCTTTAATCATTAATTCTCTTCTATCATAAACTTGGTCCTTTTATTTTTGGTTCAAAACTAAGGTTAAAGGAATTCTATATATTTTCTTCTAAAGGGTTAACTTAAATATAAGAAAGCCAACGTTTGAAAATCGAATTTAACCCAAAACCAACCAGTCCATTGCTTGCTTCGCATTTTCAGATTAAATCTAACTTTGGATAATCGATCTAAGTAAAGGTAACCACTACAATTAAAGATTTTGTAGTGGTTTGGTGTGGGATGGTATCAATTGTGAATCAGCAGGAGCTTAGTGCGGATATAATGAGACATTAATAATATTAACCAATCATAAGTCGAGATACTTTAAAATGAAATGTTTTTGTTGTTGAATTTGTAAAACTAAAGTCAAAATAGAATCATCTATCAAAGCACGTTACCATTCCCTTTACATATACAGTTGGACCAACGAAGGGTTAATCTTACTTGGTGGATCTATCACGCAATTTTGTTAGGGCTCCATCTAATGTTAAAACAACATTTGATATCTGAACCAAGATAGATAATGGTGGTTTTTTTCGTTACCTGTTTAAAAAGGAAGAGCATGTAGATACTGATTACTCTGTTAGGATACTGTTAACCCAAATCTTACCTGTAATAATTGTTTGATTAGCTTGATTCACACCTTCAAACGAGATACGAGCATACGTTTCTTTCTGCTTAATCATTTTCCCAACAAGATGTAGGGAATCCCCAACTAAGAGTGGTTGACGAAATGAACTTTCATATTCGCTAATAATATAATCCTTTGATAACCACGGGGAAATGAGCTTTGTACTGATGCCCATTGTCATCATTCCATGAGCGATAATAGTTGGAAATCCAGCTTGTTTGGCTGCCTTTTTATCAAAGTGGAGGGGGTTGAAATCATTGGAAACGTTCCCGTAGTCAGTAATATGCTCTTCTTTGATTTCTGGGATATATATCGGTGGTAGTTTAGTTAGACCCATCATCTCACCTTACTTTTCATTTATGATTAGTGTGGTAATTGCCGTCGCATGAATGCAGTCGTTATATGCCACATTTAATTTATGATTGGATAATTGCATCATGCCATGTTTGTTTTGTTTTTTCTTAACACTTAGTAATTGAATTGAGCACACATAAGTACGGCTTGCTAAAAGCGGCTCTACATAGTGAAAGCTCTGCTTCCGGTGTATAAGAGGACCTGCATCTTGTAACCAAGGTACGTCAAAATATTGCCAAAAAATCACCGGCATAGTTGGTGGAGCAGGAATATCGTCATAACCTGCTCTTTTGGCGAATTCAATATCGACATAAATCTCTAAGTCTGTTTGAATCGAATTTGCGTAGGCCGCTATCATTTCTCTCGTTACTGTTATTTTTACAGGTTTTGTAGATTCTCCAGCCCATATTTGATCAATCATGTCGCTTCCCTCTATTCTATCAATTCTACTAAAGTCGCCAACCCTAAGCCTCCGCCTATTCCAAGAGTCGCGACTCCTCTTCTAAGGTTATTTCGCTTCATTTCTGTGTATAACCTCGTTATTAAAATGGCTCCTGATGCTCCGTACGGATGTCCAATTGCTAATGCGCCACCGTTTAGGTTTACTTTCTTAAAAGGAATCTGTAATTCATTTAAACTAGCTATAACTTGTGATGCGAACGCTTCATTAAATTCAACAATGTTGATGTCATCGATCGCTAGCTGTTGGCGTTCTAATAGTTTTGTTATCGCAGGGACGGGTCCGATACCGAGATAATTTGGATCAACTCCCGAACTTACTGCATCAACAAAGCGTAAAATAGGTTGCAATCCTAATTCTTTGCATTTATCTAAAGACATGATTAAGACAATCGAAGCCCCGTCATTAAGCGGACAAGAGTTACCTGCAGTGACGGTGCCGTTCTCTTTGAAAACAGGGGGGAGAGTGCTCAGTCTTTCAACCGTTATATTTTTTCTTGGACATTGGTCAGTCGTTTGCCCTTTGACTGGGACAATTTCTTCGTTAAAATAACCAGATTCGATGGCGTTAATAGCTTTTAATTGACTTTGAAAGGCATATTCATCTTGGGATTCGCGTGAAATCTGATAAGCTTCAGCAACATTTTCTGCAGCTAACCCCATATCTGGATCACCAATCTCGTCTGGAGAAAAACGAGCCCTCATGAATAGCTGCGGTCCTTTGGGGTCATGAAGAGAAGTAGGCTTGGTTAGTTTCCACGGAGCCTGACTCGTACTTTCGACTCCTCCTGCTAAATAGATGTCACCCGCTCCTGCTTGAACAAGCCTAGCTGCTAAATTAATAGCCTCTAATCCTGAACCGCACTGTCTATCTACGGTCACTCCTGGAACAGAAACAGGTAAACCAGCTGAGAGGGCACATAAGCGTGCGATATTGCCTCCTGGCCCAACTGCGTTTCCGAGGATGACTTCATCAATTGATGAAGGGTCTAACTGAAATTCTGCCACTATGTGTTGAATGAGGGGAGTAGCTAAGTGTTCAGGAGAAACGTTTTTAAATATGCCTCCTGACTTACCAACTGCGGTTCGTTTGGCTGTTACGATAACGGCTTCTTTCATTCGTTTCACGTCCCTTAATATTCGTTTTGTTTTTCGACTAAATCCATTACTTCTTTTCTAGCGATTTTTTGACTAGTTGTATAGGGGAAAGAGTCAAGCTCGATAAACTGTTGAGGACATTTATAAGTTGCTAGCTTTTGTTTGCAGTGTTGTCTTAACTGCTGATCGGAAAGTTTGCTTCCTTTGCGCCATTTTAGTACAGCCACTAATTTTTCACCCCAATAGGTGTCTTCTAAGCCAATTACGATGACTTCGTCGATTTCTTCGAGAGAAGATAAAACTTTTTCTACTTCCTCTGGGTAGATATTTAATCCGCCGCTAATGATCATGTTCTTCTCACGACCTGCAAGAGTGATGTAGCCGTGCTCATCAATAAAAGCTATATCGCCAACTGTTGCCCAGCTCCCAAGAAAGACCTCTTCCGTTGCTTTTGGAAGGTTGTGGTAGCCACTAAATATAAGCTTGCTTTTCACGAATAGCTTCCCTAATTCGCCAACGTCTGCTTTTGTGAAATCAGGTCTTCGAATCGAAACCTCTACTCCTGGGACTGCTTTTCCGACAGATTCGGGGTTTTCCGTGTTCCCTTTTTCGTCTAGAACACTGATTAAACTTAATTCAGAAGCCCCGTAAAATTCAAATACTTCAGCGTTCGGAATGAGGAACTTAGATTTTTTCTTTAATGCTGGCTGCCATTTAGCTCCAGCTGAAATGACTTTTTCTAAAGCATCAATTGATTTCTTGTTTTTCTCGTATACTTCAGTTATTGCTGAAAACATAGTAGGAACGAGATATAAAATTGTAATAGGAAAAGTGATTACGGTCTGATAGACAGATTCTGCTTTAAATTTCCTTGTTATGTAGACGGTAGCTCCTATATGAAGTCCGTGTAGGGCTGCATATAAGAAGTGTGAATGTACGAGTGCACCAGGTGCAAAAATAATATCTTCTTTATTAATATCAAAAACGAGATCACTAGCTGAGAAGCTATTGATCCATGAAGAGTGAGTCCGTAAATAACCTTTTGATCTCCCAGTAGTCCCTGATGTATACCCAATATAAAATAGATGATCATCTGAAATGTTGTGTGTAGGCAAGGTTGTCTTTTTCTGCTTCATTAGTTGTACGAGAGATAGGCAGAGCACATTTGTAATCATATGATTAGATAGTAAAAGATCAGGGGCGCAATCGGTCACGATAAGCTCCATATCATTATTGCTCCATTTAGGATCAATAGGAATTGCAATTGCGCCAGCTTGAATAATGGCTAAAAAGAGCACTAAAAAATAACTGTCATTATTAATTAAAAAAGCAATTTTCTTTTTATGTAGAGGACCGAGAACCGTGACAAGTTGTTGTTGGATCGAAATAATCATTTCATTTATTTCTTTGTATGTTATTTGAGTTCCATCGCAATTTACTGCGATTTTGTCTGGGTGAATTTGGGCTGTTTGTTTAATGGTTTCACAGATTAACATATGATTACGTTCCTTTCAGAGTTGTTTTAAAACTAATTTAGAGCTTCACTTATTGTTTTTTTCATATTCAAGAGGTGAAAATCTACGGTTCATTTAGCAAACTTTTATGATAGAAAAAGGGGTTGTCCAGTGGACATCCCTCTTCATCATTTGTTTTATGCAGCCTTTTTCTGTTCAACTGGTTTCTTAATAAGTGGATATGCTTTTTTGATTTGCATCGCAATAACGCCAGCGATCACGGCTTTCGTTACATCACCTGGTACATAAATAAGTGCCTGAAAAGCGGCTGTTGTCCAAGGGATTCCCGTAGTGAAGGAAAGGTAGGTAACTCCAGATGCATAAACTAGGAGGATTCCCCCAATGATGTTAAAGAGAATAAAACGGGCTGTGTTCATCTTATTCCAATACCTCTCCACTAAGGATCCAATAACAAAAGCAGCAATTGGCCAACTTAGGATATACCCTCCGCCTGGACCAAGTAATACGCCAAAACCGCCGCGGCCACCTGCAAGAACTGGAACCCCAAATGCAACAAGTGCCACAAATATTCCTAGACTGAGTGCGCCGTAACGGGCTCCTAAAATAGCACCAGCTAACATAACCCCTAACGTTTGGGCTGTCAAAGGTACTGGCGAGATAGGAAGGGTGAGAGGTGGTAGGATTCCAAGGGCACCGACAAGTGCGGCAAAAAGAGATGCATACATCATGTTTGTTAGTTTCATGTTCATTCACCATTTTCTGAATAGTTTAAAGACATTTTTTTTAGTATAAGGGGGAGATTAAGAAGTGTCAACTTTTAAAATATTTGAGTTAACAATTAAAAGAGAGTTAAAGCTTCGGTCAATTCAGTCGTCCACAAGTAGACATGCTATAGGAGCAAAACTCGCATTGCCAGAAAAACCAATTGTTTGTTTAACGGGAGATAGATGTATGTTCATACATGGAGCAGAAGTATCCGTGGCAGGAAATGAAGAAGTTCCCGTTAACATGATATCTTCGAGAAGTAATTGTGTTGTGTTCAGAAAAGGACGAGTTTTGGAACATAATATGATGTAAAAAGAAAAATAAAAAGCATGACTAAAAGTGAAAGATACACTTTTAGTCATGCTGGATTGGGAAATATTATATTTATATATATGTTGCATCTCAAATGACAAGCAGTAACACTAAAATTTTGCATTGTTGCTTGTGAAGTAGTCTAAGCGCAAAATAACACTTAAAAAATGTGCTAAATATCGGTCTGACATTTAAGGAGCCATAAAATGTTTGTTTTCGTCTAATTACTCGTCTACTCCTAATTTTAGTATAGGCGTCCAAGCAGCAAAAAGTAAAAGCTAAAAGCATACAACTAAAGGTTTCCTATTGATCTAACCCACTCTATTTTAATAGATTCACTCCATTGATTGAAATCGTGTGTAAACTTTGCTTCTTTTTCATTTAACACTTGCGCCTTACATGAAATTATTTCGTTTTTATAATGTAGTTTCACTTCGTATTTTCCAGGCGCTGGTAATGAATAAAATGGCAATAATCCATACTGGGGGCACCAATTCACTGAGTAGAATTTCCCTAATAACTTTCGGAGTATGGAAATATTCCCTTTGGCTAAAGCTTGACGAATACGTGTGGAACTAATTTTCTCTCCGCCATATTTCATTAGCTCTACGACAGACACTTGGAAATGTCCCTCTCCTTGTTTTATTAATGACTGTGTACTTCCACTACCTCGCGCTCCATAGTGAAAATCACCCCCGCATACAACATGCATTGCATTTAATCCTATCAAAAAGCTTTGTACGAAATCAGCAGACGGAATGCTTGCGATTTCACTATCAAAGTGAACTAAAAACAATGTATCAATACCAAGCTCCTCAAGTACTGCTTGTTTTTCTTCAAGCGGCATTAAATATTGAAACGAAGTTGGTTGATCTGTTAGTATCGTTTTCGGATGGGGGAAAAAGCTCATTACCGCTACTGGAACTTTATAATCACTAGCTAGACGTTTAGCCTCTTGAATGACGGATAAGTGGCCTTTATGCAAACCATCAAAAAAGCCTATAGCAACTACTTGCTGTTGAAATTGATTTTGCTGTTGCGACATATTTTTACTTGTTAAGTGAATTGTTTGCATAAAATACCCTCCCGCACCGCACTAATTTTGAACTGCTATTCTCTGAGCAACATCATAAATTAAATCCTCTTGACCACCAACAGCCTGCATACGACCTAGTTCAACCAAAATATCGCGTTCGTCAACACCAAAACGTTTAGCGGCAACCTGTGTGTGTAAAAGAAAACTTGAATATACACCTGAATAGCCCATAACCAAGCTTGAACCTGTTACTTCTTGTGGTCTTGGCATAAATTTTGCTACAACATCATTTGCTACATCCATAACTTTATAAAAATCAATGCCTGTTTGATACCCAAGACGTTCAAGAACGGCAACCATTACCTCTGTTTGTGTGTTTCCACTTCCAGCACCTAAAGCACGTAAACTACCATCGATAAATGTAGCACCTGCTTCAACTGCTGCAACCGTATTCGCCATAGCCATTGATAAATTATTATGCCCATGGAAACCGACTTCACAGCCGACTGATTGCTTTAATGCAGAAATACGATTGGTAACATCCTGAGGTAACATATAACCTGCAGAGTCTGTTACATAAATGACCTCCGCACCGTAGCTTTCGAATAGTTTTGCTTGTTCCACCATTTTTTCTATGGATGCCATATGAGACATCATTAAAAAACCAACTGTTTTTAAACCTAGCTCACGCCCTAATGCAATATGCTGAGCTGCAACGTCTGCCTCTGTAACATGTGTTGCTACACGCACCATTTTTGCGCCAGCTTTTACGGCATTTTGTAAATCACTTTTCACACCGATACCAGGAATTAACAGTACTGAGATTTCCGCCTGCTTACACTCATCCGCTGCAATTTCGATTAACTTTAACTCGTCATGTGTAGACAGACCGTACTGTAAAGACGATCCGCCAAGGCCGTCTCCATGAGATACTTCAAAATAGCGGACGCCCGCTTCATCTAGCCCTCTTGCTGTTTCACGCACTTGTTGCGGAGTAAAAGCATGCGACATCGAGTGGCTTCCATCACGAAGTGTTACATCTAATATTTCAAATGATCTTTTTTCCATTTGTCCCTCTCCTTACGCGTTTGTCGCTAATAATTCTTTTGCCATTTCATTGGCTACTTTAGCAGCTGCAGCGGTCATAATATCCAAGTTACCTGAATAGGCAGGGAAGAAATCGCCTGCACCCTCAACCTCTAAAAAGACCGATACACGCTGCCCCTCAAATTGTGGTGCCCCTCGTAAACGATAGCCTGGCACATATTCTTGAACTTCTATTACCATTTTCTCAATTGAGGCGATAATTTCAGCTTCATCGAAATTCGCATCCTTGATTAATGCATTTACTGTGTCACGCATAATAACTGGTGGCTCTGCAGGGTTTAAAATAATAATTGCTTTTCCCTTTTCAGCTCCACCAACGTCTTCAATGGCTCGTGCTGTTGTATGTGTAAACTCGTCAATGTTAGCACGTGTACCTGGACCAGCGCTTTTACTAGCAACAGTTGCCACAATTTCCGCATACTCCACAGGTACAATTCGACTAATTGCATGAACAATTGGAATCGTTGCTTGACCACCACATGTAACCATGTTGACATTTGACGATTCGAAATTAGCTTTTAGATTAACAGGTGGTACAGTAAATGGACCGATTGCTGCTGGCGTTAAATCAATCACTTTCTTTCCAGCTGATGTTAGTAAGTCGCTATGCGCTTTATGTGCATATGCACTCGTCGCATCAAACACGATGTCGACTAAATCTAATCGCTCCATTAAACCATCAATTCCATTTGAAATGACTGTATATCCTGCATCTTGCGCGCGTTTGAGTCCTTCAGAATTTAGATCAATCCCTACCATGACACTCATTTCTAGTGAATCGCAGCGTTCGATTTTATACATTAAATCCGTCCCGATATTTCCTGAACCTATTATCCCTACTTTTAATTTGTTCATTTTTTCACCTCTGCCGCTTGAAATGAAATACTTACTTCCCCTAACTCACCGAAGTCTGCCTTAAAGTGGTCGCCATTTGTAAATGGCATTGCTTTGGATAATGCACCTGATAAGACAAACATGCCTGGTTGAATACTAATATCATAACGACCCACTTCATTTGCTAACCAAACTATAGCATTTAGTGGGTTTCCTAATACCGCATCACTAGTCGCTTTGTCAGTGCATTCATCATTTTTATATACCGTCATACCTATATTAGCGATATCAACATTCGATAATAGAGTTTTTCGAGTACCTAATATTGCGCCAGCCGATGATCCATTATCTGCGACTGTGTCTTCAAACTTAATACGCCAATCTTCTATTCGACTATCAATAATTTCAATTGACGGTACTACATAGTCCGTAGCATGAATCACATCTTGTATCGTCACATTCGGTCCTTTTAGAGATTCCTTAAAGACAAAGGCGATTTCAAATTCTACTTTTGGTTGTATAAATTGTTCCTTATCTATAGCAGTATGTTCTTGAAAAACCATGGTATTTAAAATAAATCCATAATCTGGTGTATGCACATTTAACATTTCTTGCATCACTTTGCTCGTTAAACCAATTTTTAGGCCTTTTACAACGGCTCCTTCACTTACTTTTTGCTGTATTTGATGCAATTGAATTCGGTAGGCATCATCGGCAGTAATATGTGTATCTTTTTCAGTTAAAGGAGCAATGGGCTGTTTTAACATCTCTGCATCTAGTAATTTCCGTGCTATTGCCTGGAATTCCATTGTCTCACCTTCTTACGATTTTTTTGTTTCAAGGGTTGTTATTTCACAGTATTGTCCAGTATAAAAGAGGAGAGGATTTTTTTCTTCTAGCTGAATATCGGTTACTTTCCCAATAAATAATGTGTGGTCCCCTTCTTCATATACAGATGCGACATCACATGTTATTTGTGCAATTGCACCCTCTATTACTGGTAGGCCATCTAAAGTAGCAAACTGTACTTCTCCTTGTGGCTTTCCAGAAAAATGTTTTGAAACCTGTTCTTGATCCTCAGCTAAAATATTGACTGCAAATCGCTTCGATCGTGTTACCTTTTCTAAAAAACGTGCGTGATGCCCGATTGAGATCACAACTAATTTGGGATTTAATGAAACAGACATGAAGGCATTCGCTGTCATTCCGTGAATATCCCCTTCATGATTTGTTGTTAATACCGTCACACCCGTTGCAAATTTGCCCATTGCTTTTCTAAATAATAAATCATCCATTTTAAATTCTCCTTTACATTGTGATATTTTAGTTAGATACTGAAAATGTAATCGCTTACTTCTTTTAATTTTCGGACTTTTTTTAATAGTTAGTGAATCTTACATTTCGAGCATAGCATCTTAATAAGTTTAAAAAAACAACTGTAAAGTAGCTATTTTTTATTAATTTTAGTACAAAATGTTTAAATGTTTTTTTAGAATACTAAGCCATTAGGAAACTATGAGTATTTTAATAGTATAGACATTCGGTTGATTAATACTTTCTATCTTCTTATTGATCCATCATGCATCAACAAAAGATATTACGAAATAGCAATTCTTGTTTCGCTAGCTTCTAGCAAATAACGCGTATTGAGATAGAAGGTCAAAACAATCAAAGCAAGGAGTGAAATAAAAATGCAATTTAATCAACAATCATACTTAAAAGATGCGTTTGACTTTCAGAAAGAAACCGTTATAAAAGGGCTTTATGAACGCGTGATTACGATACCGATTGAAGCAAAAACAGCGTTAAAAAAAGAGCTTATTACAGTAATTGGTGAAGAAAGAACAAAAGGTGTATTTACACGATATGGCTGGCATTGTGGTGTAAGTGATGGGGAAAAATCGAAGCTGTTTAAGTGGGAAAGCGTTTGGGATGCAGTATATGCTGGACCTAAATTTCACATGTTACATGGTTATCTAGATAAAGTAGAAATTCTAGAAATGCGTACTGATAAGGAACAGCTTGAATTTATTGAAGTACTGTGGATTAATACATTTGAAGCAGAGGAACATTTAAAAACAAACGATTTGGGTACCAAACCGGTTTGTCATACATTATGTGGCTATGCCAGTGGTTACTTATCAACAGTCTTACAACAACCAATCCTAGTAAAAGAAATAGAATGTCGTGCTATGGGTCATGAGCATTGTAAATGTGTTTGTATGCCTATTGAAAAGTGGGGAGACGAAATTGCAAGTGAACAAGTTTATTATCAAGCTACTAGCATCATTAAAGAACTGGATGAAATTACAGAAAAACTTAAAATCGAGCGCGACCATTTAACGAAAGCTAATGACCTCCATCAGCGTTTAATTGAGGAATTGTTATCAAAACAAGGAATTCAAAAGGTGGTCGACATTTTATTTGAAACCACGGGTTTAACTACCTTTATAGAAAATGAAAATCATCAAATTCTTGTTCAAGCAGGTCATCTAGATGCACCGCTTGATTTACAACTTTTCAAATCAAAACATACTACTTTTACGCGCTATTCAGATGATCTTTCATTGTTACGCACACCTATTTTCTATGAACAGCAAATAAAGGGTTATTGCTCATTTCTTTATACCGGAGAAGATCAACCTAATGAACTTGACTATATGATCATTGAAAGAGCAGGATTGACATCTGCGATTATCTTACTGAATGAAAATATTAAAATTAATACAGAGCAAAATATTAAACGAAATTTTTTAAATGATATTTTAGAGCGTCGTTTAAAAGAAGAGGAAATGTATAAAATTTCTTATTATTTGAATTTTAATTCCTCTTCAGCATACTGGATGCTCACACTCGATCGTAATATGAAGGAAGCCGAATACGAAATTGCATTTAATGAGGAGTTAATTCGATATATTAACTTGTTTTTAAATGAGCGCAATATTAATTCGATTGTTTCACAAAAGCTCGATAAAATTATAATTTTAATTGAATACCCTACTTTTGAAAATTTGAATATGACGCAATCAAAATTTATCGATCAATTATTAAAACATTGCTTGCGACGATTTTCTAAATATAGATTCTTCATTGGCGTAAGTACAGTGATTCAGAAGTTTATGGATATTACGGTGCTTTATAATGAAACTTTAGCTGCCTTACGTGCCACAAACGAACAAATAAATATCTCTTATTTCAAAGAACTTGGTATTGAAAGTGTATTGTTCCAAATACAAGATGAAGTTTTAATTGAGCGTTTTGTAAATCAGCATATTGGCAAGTTATTAGTGATAGATAAAGAATTCGATTTAATCAAGACTCTTTACGCTTATATAGATAATGGCAATAGCATTAACAATACAGCAAAGAAGATGTCGATGTCTATTAGTGGTTTACGCTATCGACTTACTAAGATTAGTGAAATCTTAAATCAGGATTTGACTGATACACAAGCTTTATTTTCTATTTACTTAGCCATTAATATTTTAAAATCAAAAGGGACAATTAATATTTAAATTAAGTAGTCTTGCCTCTCATTAACGTGGCAAGGCTTTTTTATGTTGCAATCGGTAAAAAATCATCATACTTGTTCAAATTTTCATTTATATTAAAAAAACATTATGGCAATGATTATAACTTATAAAGTATTGATACTACATTATTAGACATTTTCTAACTCTTCAAAAATTATATATTAGAAAAACATTTAAAAGTAAATGTTTTAAAATACACTAATTTTCCATAGATTTCATATCTATTTTCTGATTTTTCTGTTTGTTATGATGTATTTAATTCTAAACCGCAGATAAACGGGTTTGGAAACGCTTACAAAAAGGAGGAATTGAAATGTCAATCAATCAATTAGAAGTACAAAAAACGACAGTCAACCGAGATGAACTACTCGAAAAAGCAAAGCAAATTGGGCTTATTGCTGAAAAATATTCTTCAGAAGCAGAACAAAATTCCAGACTTTCCGATGTTGTTATCGAAAAAATCAAAGAAGCTCAATTCCATAAGTTACTACGTCCAAAGGCATATGGTGGACAAGATTTAGATTATTTCACGTTTGGTGAAATGATTCGGACTATCTCCAATTATAGTGTGCCAGCAGCTTGGTTAAGTTACTTCTTCGTAATACATGAAACATGGCCAGCTTTTTTACCAAAAGAAAGTCGTGATTTAATGTTTAATCAAGGTGGTTTAATGGCGGATGTATTTGCACCTGTTGGAAAAGTCACAGATGACGGAGAAGGTTATCGTTTATCTGGTCAGTGGAACTTCTGTAGCGGTGTTTTGTGGAGTGACTGGATTGCATTAGGTGCCATTGCGAAGTTAAAAGATGGAACAGAGCCAGAGTATAGTTTGTTTATCGTGCATAAAGATGACGCTGAAATCATTAACAATTGGGATACATTAGGACTACGCGGTACGGGTAGTAATGGTGTTCGATTAGATAACGTCTATATCGCACCAAATCGTGTATTCAAAATGTCACGTGTGTTGGCCGGTGAAGGGCTTGGCGAAGATAATTATGAACCAGATTATCAAATTGCGAATGTACCATATATGCAATTCTTTTTAATGGGCTTCCAATTTATCCAAATCGGGGGGGTCGAACGACTCATTCAAATTTTCCAGGAAAAAACAGAAAATCGTATTCGTATTTTTAATAATAGTCAAAATGAAAAAGAGGCTGCTAGTAGTCAACGTGTGTTAGCAGAATTGAAGATCCAGCTAAGTGCGTTAAAAGGCTTGGCGAATGAGTACGTTGAGAAGTTAACCTACTATCAAAAAAATAGTATTGTAACTTTGGATGAAGAGGACCGTGAAAAATTATTCGCAATTCGTGGGTACGTTTCGAAAAATGCAGCAGAAATGGCGTTACGTATTATGCTAACTCTTGGCGGTAATTCTGTATTTAAGAGTGATCCGACAGAAATGTTTGTTCGTGATATTATCACTGTCGCAACGCATCCAACGCATCTTTATGAAGATTCCATGGCAGCTTATGGAAAATCCATTTTCGGCTTTAAAGGAAACCCTGTGTGGTAAAAATTTGAGGAGGTAAGGAAAATGACAAATGAACCGATTTTAGATGTTGCACAATTAGCACATGTTGAAATTTATAGTACAGATATTGAAGGATCTGTAAAGTTCTTTAGAGAGATTTTAGGGATGGAAGAATCACATCGTCAGGGTAATTCAGTTTATATGCGCGCTTACGAAGACTTCTATCATAATACATTAATCATTACCGCAAATGATGAGGCAGGATTAGGGCATATTGCTTGGCGTGCAACTTCTCCACAAGCTTTAGAACGCCGTGCACAAGCGATTGAAGCATTAGGTTATGGTATTGGCTGGATTGATGGGGATATTGGACATGGCCGAGCATATCAGTTCAAAACACCAGATGGCCATAAGATGGAGATTTTATGGGAAGTGGAATATTTCCAAGCATCAGAGGAACAAAAAACCCCACTTTTAAACCGTCCTCAAAAGCGTCCGGCTCGTGGTATACCAGTACGTCGCATTGACCATGTGAACTTATCAGCTAGCGAAACAAATAAAAATGTAGAGTTCTTAGAAGAAGCACTTGGGTTTAAAGTGCGCGAGCGTATCTTAGATGAGGATAATAAAGATATAGCTGCATGGTTAAGTGTAAGTAACTTAGTACATGACATCGCAATTATGGGCGATGCTTTAGGTGAAACAGGTCGTTTACACCATATTTGCTACTGGTATGGCTATCCACAACACTTAGCGGATGTTTCCGATCTATTAATTGAAGCCGGATTCAAAATTGAAGCCGGTCCAGGAAAGCATGGTGTAACCCAAGCTAACTTTCTATATGTCATAGAACCAGGTGGTAACCGCGTTGAATTATTCGGTGATTCAGGCTACCAAATTTTTGATCCAGATTGGAAAACAATCGAATGGAAAGGTGAAGATTTAGAGCATGCGATTATTTGGCATGGCTCAAACTTACCTCAGGAATTCTTCGAATATGCAACACCTGTTAAGCAAAAGTCAAAAGTTTAATTAATGATTAAGTTTAATACATTTAAAAAATGAAAAATGAATTTCTCGACATTTGCTAGAACAGGCTAGAGGAAACTATTAATAGTTTCTTCTAGCTTGTTAGATTGGAAGGAGCAAAAATGATGACAACTATCACTTCAAAATATATGAACATAAACGGAATTAACACACATTATCACGAGGAAGGTTCCGGAAAAGAAAAAATTATTTTAATTCATGGATCAGGTCCCGGTGTATCTGCTTTTGCAAATTGGCGCTTAATTATCCCTCCACTAAGTGAGAATTATCAGGTGTTTGCACCAGATATTATCGGATTTGGTGAAACAGATAAATTAGAAAATAATCAATATACCGTTGATTTATGGGTAAAGCATTTAATTAGTTTCATTGAAGCGGTATCTGACGAATCTGTATATTTAGTCGGTAATTCAATGGGTGGTGCTTTATCCCTTCATGTTGCCGCGCAAAGACCAGATCTTGTAAAAAAAATAATATTAATGGGAAGTGTTGGTATCCAACATCCCATTTCAGAAGGATTAGAACGCGTATGGGGCTATGAAGCAAGTTTAGAGTCTATGCGCGAACTAATTAAATTATTCTCATATGATCAAAAAGCAGCAAATAATGAAGAGTTAGTTCGTCTACGTTATGAAGCGAGCATGAGATCTGATGTAAAAGAATCTTTTGCGGCAATGTTCCCAGAGCCACGTCAACAAAAACTAGATGAATTGGCATTGACAGATGAACAAATTCAAAATATTCAAGTGCCAGCATTGCTATTCCACGGTTTGAACGACCGAATTATTCCAATTGAAAAAACAAGTTACAGACTTATCGAATTGTTACCACATGCAGAGCTCCATGTTTTTAATGAGTGCGGACACTGGACACAAATCGAAAAAACCGAGCCGTTCGTGGAGCATATTTTAACATTTATTAAATGAATAGAAAAAAATATACTAACAATAGTAGTACAAACTAAGGATATGGTTTGTACTACTATTTTTATAGTAGGTGTATCAACAAAATTTCAGAAATTTTGTACGTATTACTTAAGCGCTACTGTCTCCTTATCACTAGTTAGAATGCTAGTTTAAATTCTTCCGAAATAGTAACCTTTGATCGACCAAAAACTGTGCCACGCTGCCGTTTTCGCATTCAATCTCATTCTTTTTCAGCTATCCACGAAAGAATCTGTAATACAATATCTGCATGGATGTTCTTTGTAATGTCGTTCCACTCGTTCAAAATTTCTTCTTTGTTCCTACCAAACCGATCACGATTAGTGAATTAATTCCCCGTAAACAAAGTAAAAGTATCCGTTCCGAGGATGTATTAGTAAAGACCTTAAAAACCCGTATCCAATGAACAAGCTGAGCAACCAAGTGGTTCAAATTATCCTGAAGAAGATTTAGAATGGACTATTGCATTTGGCCCTGGTGGTGGTAATGACCTAATGTCACGTACAATTGTTGAAATTCTACAAAAACATCACCTCTACGATGGTAATATTCTTGTAGAAAATAGAGAAGGTGGAAGTGGAGCGGTTGGTTGGAATTATGTTAATCAACAAAAAGGATATAACTACGCAATTACATCAACAAGTGGAAACTTCATCACGACTCACTAGTATCGGATACAGAATTTAATTATGCATCTTTTACACGAATTGCACTAATGGCAAATATGATTTTCCTTGTGAATGCAGATTCCCCATACAATCTTTGCTGAAAAAGTTAAAAGCAAACTCTTTAAAGGCTGCTGCACAAGATAACCTAGCTGACTCTCTCGTTAGTATTGGTGCGTTTATCGGTATATTAGGTTCACGGTTTGGTTTGGCATGGCTTGATACGATTACTGCGATTGTAGTTGGATTAATTATCATTAAAAAAGCAATTGGAATATTTAAAGAGTCTGTTCTTGAACTTACAGATGGTTTTAAAGTCGAAGAATTAGATGAAACTAAGAAAACGATTAAAGATAACCGAAATTAAAAAAGTTAGAAGTATTAAAGCGAGAATGCACGGAAACCAAACATTTGTTGATATTATTATTGTTACAGACCAGACTCTTAGTGTATTTGAAAGTCACCAAATTACTGAAGAAATTGAGAATAGTCTTTTAGTAAAAAACATGATATCGAAAATGTTCATATTCATATTGAGCCAAAGTGGGATCTATGGACACGAATTGAACAAAATTCATCCTCAGAGTTATGTATAGGAAATTTGGCAACTCATTTATTTTAAGGTTAATGACACAGATTAGTAAAAAAAGGTATATTGTTTATTGAAGTTACTATGTAAGAGGGTGTAAATACTATGATAAATGTCATCGGAGTTACTAATGAAAATCATTTAGAAAAAGATATTTCTATATACAACGCAAACTTCGCTAAATATAAATGGTTTTGGGTTGATTTTAATGAACCTACTGATGAAGAGATAAAACATTTAGCGAATACTTTTCACTTTCATCCACTTGCTATTGAAGACTGCGTACAGAGGCTTCAGCGTCCTAAATTAGATTATTACGACGACCACACTTTTTATGTTACACATAATGTTCGTGAAGAAGAAAAAGATATTATTAAAGAGGAGTTAGATTTTTTTGTGGGGGAAAATTTCCTGGTCACTTTCCACCGAATGCCATCAAAAGAAATTACTTATGTTTGGGGTAGATTGATGTCTGGAAAAAATTATGAGAATTGGGATACATTTTATGTGTTTTATGAAATTCTGGACAAGATTGTTGATAACTACTTTCCACTAATTTATAAAATTGAAGATGAATTAGATAAGATTGAAGATAACACGCAGAATAAATCTATGAGTGATTTAATGACTGAATTATTCGATACACGATACATGCTGTTAAATCTTAGGCATACAGTCAATCCAATGCGTGATTTACTTTACCGGATGTTAAACTCTCACCATTTGAATGGCATTAGAGAAAGAAGAGAGTATTTTTCTGATATATATGACCACCTCCTAAAACTATCGGAAATGGTTATGTCTAATAGAGAAGTTACTGCAGATATAAGAGACAGTTATCTCTCATTGAATTCACATCAAACAAACAATGTAATGAAAGTTCTCACAATTATTACTTCTATTTTTGCTCCTTTAACATTCATTGCAGGGATATATGGGATGAACTTCGAAAATATGCCAGAGTTAACGTGGAACTACGGTTATTTTCTTACACTTAGTTTAATGGGGATAATGGGTTTATCAATGTATCTTTGGTTTAAGAGAAAGGGCTGGTTTAAATAGTGGAAATAGTGTGAACGTATGCAATAGTAAAAAAAACTGTTGCTCTTGTTTGTTCAACTATTTACTAGCAAAGCATAATAGAAAGAACAGAATAAAATTGATGGATGATAGCAAAAGCTAGCAAATAAATTTAATGAAAAAACCGCAGAATAAGTTATATAACCATAAAAAGCTTCTCATAAGTTCACTGAACTTGTGGGAGGCTTTTTTCAATGAATGACCGAGGGGGGAGGTACCGATTTTAATAATTTAGTAGTTGCAATTTTCCTGATGGTTTAACGTTAAAGAAGGTCCGATTTACATATTCATCTCTGACCGTCGTAATGGCTTTTTTATGAAATGCTAGTTTTCCTTTATAAATTATTAATACAAATTTTCAAAACATTTACACTTAGTTCATAATTCCTTAAATATAGTATTTTATACTCACTCTTGTAAGCAAATAAACAAAACAAGCAGGGGGAAATGAAAAAATGAAGTTTTTCAAAAGCTCGTCAGCAATTCTAGCAATATCTAGTTTAATGGTTTTGTCAGCATGTGGAACTGAACAAGAAGAAACATCTGGGGCAAGTACAGATGCAAGTGCAAATGCAAGCACAGACACAACTGCAGATGCTGAAGTGACTGTTGAACAACTTGAAGGGGAAATTGCTATTGATGGCTCATCAACGGTGTTTCCCATTTTAGAAGCTGTTTCTGAAGACTATTCAATGGAACAACCAGGTGTGAAAGCCCCTGTTGGTGTCTCTGGTACAGGTGGTGGCTTTGAACGTTTTGTTGTAGGTGAAACAGATATGAGTAATGCTTCACGACCTATTAAGGAAGAAGAGGCTGCTCTTGCAGCAGGAAATGGCATTGAATATATTGAATTAGAGCTTGCTTATGATGGACTTTCAGTAGTAGTAAGCAAAGATAACGATTTCGTTGATTATTTAACAGTTGATGAATTAAATAAAATGTGGACAGATGATACTGTTGAAACTTGGGCTGATGTACGTGATGGTTGGCCTGAAGAAGAAATTAAGTTCTTTAGTCCAGGACATGATTCTGGTACGTATGATTACTGGAGTGAAGTCATTTTACAAAAAGAAGATATCCGAAAAGATGCTCAATTATCAGAGGATGACAATGTTCTTGTAAATGGTGTTGCGGGAAGTAAAAATGGAATTGGCTATTTTGGTTATGCTTACTATATTGAAAACGCGGATAAATTAAATGTAGTTCCTGTTGACAATGGAGAAGGTCCTGTAGAGCCAAGTGAAGAAACGATTAACAGTGGAGAATACGCACCACTTTCGCGTCCAATGTATCTATATGTAAATGTAGAATCATTGCAACGTCCTGAAGTACTTGATTATATTACATTCATGAACGAAAACGTAGGGGATCTTTCACTTGAAGTAGGATATATTAATATGCCACAAGGGACATATGACAAGAATGCTGAAATTATTGAAGCAGCTATAAAATAAGAACTAGTAGAGGGTGCTCAAATAAAAGAATCTAACTTTCTGGGAAACTGTTGAGGAAATGGTGACCTATAACAGAAGTTAGAGGCTTAAGAGACACCCTCTTTCTTTTTAAAGGTTTGAAAAAACAAATATTTGCATATATAACTCTACTTAATGGTAGATGCTGTTCAAGGAAAATGGGGGCATTACGAATGAAGAAATTTATAAATAGAGAGAAATTCAATAAGGGTATAAATAGTAAAGAAGAAGACTGCAAAAAAGGAGATAGTAAATGTAGAGAGGCATTTTTCCCATCATTTTTCATTCAGTACGAGATTATTGATTATTTTTCTAAGCATTTTGATTCTATCTTTAGGTACGATTGGCTTTATGAGGTATACGCGGCAAAAGATATGTTAATTGTTGCAAATGAAAAGAGAATTGAGAGAGAAATTAGAGTTAGTCAAGAAATGGCGCAGTATTTGAAACTTTCATATATAAATGATTTAGAACAGTTTGAGAAACAATTTGAGTATGACATTCGTGCTCAAGCAGTCGAATTGATTCAAGACGGTTTAAATGCTGACTTTTTTCAAATTGATGAAGAAGGTACGATTAAGCCATCTAATGTAAGTAAGACGACATCGCTTGAATTAGATGAAAAGATACTTTCGAATATTTTACATGATACAGAAGGGAAGATATACCACAAAAGTAAAGGTGAGGATTACATAGTAGGCCATTTATATGTTCAAGACATAAGAAGTACCATCGTGATCAGGGTACCCACCGAGAAACTAGATGAATTATCAAGAAAATTAAAACAGTTAACGAACCAATTTAAGATGTAAATAGAGCACTTTGTGTGGGAGACCGAATAATTTAAGCAGACAAAGTGCCCAATTTTAAAATGCAACTTTTACTCTCTTCGCTTGTTATGATTGACACTATTAATAAAATATCCTAGATGAGTGATGTCATCACTTTCATTGTCTCCATAAAATTCACGTTGAATCTGTTTATTAACATCCGTGGCAGAATTATTCTTCTTTTCTCTTCGACGCTTTTTATTGTCCATATTAAGCTCCTTAATTTCAATCTTAAAAATATATTTATTACAATCCCTCGTTTTCCTCCTACTATACATGCTAGAAGAATATAAAAGAAAATAACAAAGGTTGTTTAATTTTAATGCAATAAGGAATATTAAGCGTAATAACTTGTTAATGTTTAAAATCCAAGATATTCGTTCATTCGACAAAATTTACAAAACCTTTACATTGAATCCACAATTCCTTAAAAAAAAGGGTCTATAATCGGTCTTGTAAATAGATAAAAATTTTTTCAGGGGGATTTCAAAAATGAAATTATTCAAACGTTCTTCAGCATTACTAGTAATTTCCAGCTTCTTCGTCTTAACAGCATGTGGAAATGATCAAGGGGCGCCTGAGAATGATGGGGAGCAACTTGAAGGGGAAGTGGCGATTGATGGTTCATCTACCGTATTTCCAATTTTAGAAGCTGTTTCTGAGGATTATTCCATGCAACAACCTGGTGTTCGAGCGCCTGTAGGGGTATCTGGTACTGGTGGTGGCTTTAAGCGTTTTGTCATTGGTGAAACAGATATGAATAATGCTTCACGTCCTATTAAGGAAGAAGAAATTGCCCTTATGCAAGAAAATGGAATTGACTATATTGAGTTAGAAGTAGCTTATGATGGACTCTCTGTTGCTGTAAGTAAAGAAAATGACTTTGTTGACTATCTTACAGTTGATGAATTAAATAGAATGTGGACGGACGGTAATAACATTGAAACGTGGGCTGATGTTCGTGAAGGTTGGCCAGAAGAAGAAATCGAGTTCTTCAGTCCAGGACATGATTCAGGTACGTATGACTATTGGCATGAAGTTATTTTACAAGATGCAGACATTCGAAAAGATGCGCAAATGTCAGAGGATGACAATGTTCTTGTAAATGGTGTAGCTGGTAGCAAAAATGGAATTGGCTATTTCGGATATGCTTACTATATTGAGAATTCAGATAAATTAAAAGTAGTACCAGTTGATAATGGAGACGGTCCTGTAGAACCATCAGAGGAAACGATTAATAGTGGAGAATACGCCCCGCTTTCTCGTCCAATGTATGTATATGTCAACGTGGAGTCGCTACAAAAACCTGAAGTACTTGATTATATTACATTCATGAATGAAAATGTTGGAGAATTATCTCTTGAAGTAGGATATATTAATATGCCGCAAGAGAAATATGATGAAAATACTAGCAAGATCGAGGAAGCTTTACAATAGGACAAACAAGGGTAAGTTGTAATAATTCTTACAACTTACCTTTAACCTGTTAGGAGGGTTAAAGTTGGGGAACAGTAATGGTAAAAAGATTCAAGATATCATTGCAGAAAAAAAGTCATCAAATAAAAGTTTTGATGTAATAGTAGAACGAGCAATGCCTAAATTATTTTTAATCTGTGCAACGATTTCTATTCTGACAACAATTGGAATTGTTTTTACACTCTTATTTGAAACTATTACCTTTTTTAATCACGTTTCAATTATTGAGTTTATAACAAGTAAAGAATGGTATCCCATGCACTCTGATCCAAGCTTTGGGATATTGCCTTTAGTATCAGGTACTCTGCTCATTGCTCTGATTGCGATGGTTATAGCTATTCCAATGGGCTTAGGTGCAGCTATTTATTTAAGTGAGTATGCTTCAATGAAAACAAGAAAAATCATTAAACCAGTATTAGAAGTTTTAGCTGGTATTCCAACAATTGTCTATGGTTTCTTTGCTTTAACATTTGTTACTCCTTTACTGAAGAACTTCATACCAGATCTCTCCATTTATAATGCCTTAAGTCCTGGTATAGTTGTTGGGATTATGATTATCCCAATGATTGCTTCATTATCAGAAGATGCTATGAGTTCTGTTCCACGTTCGATTCGTGAAGGAGCTTATGCAATGGGATCTACCCGGTTTGAAGTTGCTATTAAGGTTGTACTACCTGCTGCTCTTTCAGGTGTCATGGCATCATTTGTGCTAGCCATTTCAAGAGCGATTGGAGAAACGATGATTGTAACAGTTGCAGGGGGAGCGAACCCTGTAGCTACATTAGATGTAACCTCAGCCATCCAAACAATGACAGCTTACATTGTTCAAGTTAGCTTAGGGGACGCTGGTTATGGAACAACTGTTTACTACAGTATTTATGCTGTAGGTATGACATTGTTTGTGTTTACCTTGATCATGAATTTACTCGCTTTCTTTATTTCAAGGCGCTTTAGGGAGGAATACTAATGAAGTTGGTTAGTGATAAAGAACTAGCGTCAAAAATGTCAGGGCGACTAATGAAAAATAAATTTTATACAGGGCTCTTTTTTGTCGCTACTTCGTTCGGTTTAATTGTATTAGCTGTTCTTTTGTTTCGGATTTTCTCGCAAGGAATAGGATATTTGAATCTTGATTTTCTTACTAATTTCGCTTCAAGAAGACCAGCAGATGCAGGTATTAAATCAGCGATATACGGTACGGTATGGTTAATGGTTGTAACAGCTCCCATTGCTTTTATATTAGGAGTTGGAACGGCGGTTTATCTAGAGGAATATGCCAAAAAAGGAAAATTTACTCGCGTTGTCCAAATGAATATCACCAATTTAGCGGGTGTACCGTCTATTGTTTTCGGTTTATTGGGTTTAACGTTATTTGTCCGTGGTTTGGAATTGAATAGAAGTGTTTTAGCAGGGGCTCTTACAATGAGTTTGCTTATTTTGCCTATCATCGTCGTTGCTTCACAAGAAGCTATTCGGGCTGTACCTCGAGAATTACGTGAGGCATCGTTAGGGATGGGGGCAACAAAATGGCAGACGATTCGTCGGGTAGTATTTCCGGCAGCACTGCCAGGTATTTTAACGGGTAACATATTAGCTTTATCAAGAGCAATCGGAGAAACAGCACCTTTAATTATGATTGGAGCACTTACGTACGTTGCCTTTGTGCCAACCAACTTACTTTCTCAATTTACAGTCATGCCTATCCAAATTTTCAACTGGACTAGTCGTCCACAAGAAGAATTTCATTATGTAGCTGCAGCTGGAATTATTGTGTTATTAGTTATGCTACTTATCATGAATTCAATCGCTGTTTATATAAGAAACAAATTCCAAAGACATTATTAAATCTTCTCATATAAAGGGGTGTTTTATCTTGGCTACGGCGGTTATAGAAAAGAAAAAAGAGGAAACAAAAGGGAAAGAGAAGGCTCAGATTGAAAACAAGGCGGGTGATCACCAAACAATGGATAACTCTGTTTTTGATATTAAAAGTTTGAACTTATGGTACGGACAGGATCAAGCTTTAAAAAATATCACATTTGGTATCCCAGAGAAAAAGGTAACAGCGATTATTGGACCATCTGGATGCGGAAAATCAACCTTTATAAAAACGTTAAATAGAATGGTGGAAATGGTTCCAACTGTTAAAACGGCTGGTGATATTCTTTATCGAGATCGTAGTATCTTTGACCCGAAATTTCGTGTTGAGGAATTAAGAACAAAAGTAGGTATGGTCTTTCAAAAGCCTAATCCGTTCCCTAAAACAATATATGAAAACATTGTTTATGGACCGAGAATTCACGGGATTAAGGATAAAAAGCTTCTTGATGAAATTGTGGAAAAGAGTCTAAAAGGTGCTGCAATTTGGGAAGAAGTAAAAGATCGACTCCATGAAAATGCTTTTGGTCTTTCTGGGGGGCAGCAACAAAGAATTTGTATTGCACGCTGTTTAGCGATTGAGCCAGATGTAATCTTAATGGATGAACCAACTTCAGCGTTAGATCCAATTTCAACGTTAAAAGTAGAGGAACTAGTTCAAGAATTGAAAAAAGAATTTAGTATTGCAATCGTTACTCACAATATGCAACAAGCAGCTCGTATCTCTGATAACACAGCGTTTTTCTTAAATGGAGAAGTGGTGGAATATTCTGATACTAGTACGATCTTCTCTAATCCAACTGATAAGCGTACAGAAGATTATATTACAGGTCGTTTCGGTTAATAAAGGAGGGAGATCTAGATGGTTATTCGTGCAAATTTTGATGCTGAGCTAAAAGAGTTAAAGGATCTTCTCCTAAAAATGGGGCAAATGGCTGAGGATGCTTTAAACAAGTCGATTGTAGCGTTAAAAGAACAAAATACTGAGTTAGCACTTGAAGTCATTGACAAGGATTATAAAATAAATCAACTAGAAGAAGAAATCAATGATAAGGGTATCTTAATGATTGCAAAGCAAGCACCAGTTGCAACAGATTTAAGAAGAATTATTGCAGCATTAAAAATCTCCAGTGACGTTGAAAGAGTAGCTGATAATGCGGTAAACATCGCTAAATCAACTATTCGAATTGGAGGTCAACCCTTTATCAAACCGATTATAGACATCCCCGAGATGGCGAAACTTACACAATCGATGCTTTCGGACTCTCTTAAAGCTTATTACGATGAAGATGTTGAACTAGCAAGAAATGTTGCTGAAATAGATGATCAAGTCGACAAAATGTACGGAAAAACAGTTAAGGAATTAATGGGATTAATGAACAAAAACCCTGATTCAATTGAGCAAATTACTCAACTGTCCTTTATATGTCGATATCTAGAACGTACAGCTGACCATTGTACAAATGTATCAGAAAGTATCGTATACTTAATAAAAGGTAAGCGATATGAATTAAATGAATAATAATAAAAGGATATTCACTTTTTGTGAATATCTTTTTTCATTGTTCTACAATCTGAATGGATGGTACCATTAATTCCTCTTAAAAAAGGAGTTTTTATTTTTATATCTCCTTTAATCATTAAATAAAAAAGGATGTGAGCTTAAGATCGAGCTCACATCAAAGGGGATGTTCTTCTTACAAATAGAAATTGTTCTACTTGATGGCAGGGATGATACCGTTCAAAAATAGTATAAATGAGAAATGTTAATTTAATATAAAACTAATGTAAAGAAAAGGTTAATTATCTTTTGGATACGGAATATAAGGATTGTAGACTGGGGAATTATTCGGTTATTTAGGTTCCTCCATTTTGTAACCAAGTCTTCGGACTGTCTTAATATAAACAGGCTTTTTCGAGTTGGACTCAATTTTCTCGCGAAGATTACTAATATGAACATCAACACTTCTCGTACCACCAACAAAATCATATTCCCAAACGGCATTCAATAACTGATCTCGTGTTATAACTCGTCCTTTATGTTTAGCTAAATAAACTAGCAACTCAAATTCTTTCGGAGTTAATTCAACCCGGCGATCCTGGACTCGCACCTCATGATGCTCAGAATTAATATTAACATCTCCAATTTTAATAGTACTGTCAACACTTTGTGGTTCCATTGTATTAACACTATGTAAAAAAATTGCTTGGGCACGTCTTAATATTGCTCTAACTCTTGCGATTACTTCACGAGGACTAAATGGTTTGGTCATATAATCATCAGCACCAAGCTCTAGACCCATTATTTTATCAAATTCATCAACCTTTGCTGTTAGCATTAAAATCGGTGTCAGCACTTTCCTTTGTCGAAGTTGTTTGCAAACTTCTAGACCATTCATTTTAGGTAACATGATATCAAGAATAATCAAATCAAAGGTTTGTTTAGTAGCTAACTCTAATGCAGATTCACCATTCATAGTCGTTACCACAGTAAATCCAGCCTGTTCTAGGTTAAATGTTAATAGAGTGAGTATAGCTTCTTCATCATCGACGATTAATAAACGTTGTGACATAATTGATCCTCTCCATTTACCATAGCGTACAAAAAAATATTTTTTTATTTAGTGTTAATCCCTTAAAAAATCACTTTATAAATTGCTCCAATGATAGTAAGCGTACTTTGTAATTGCTGTATCAAGTATAATGTTTTAAATTCTAGTTTAACAATTATTATTATGATATCCTAGAAAGTGGACTTATTAATCAGCAGTACTTAAAAAAATTTACGAAATCTTTACATTAAAACTATTTACAATTAATTTTTACTTCTATACGATATGTGAGGGGAATTTTTATTTGAAGAAAAATGTCGAATGAATAAGAAGAGGGGTTAATTAATGGATTTGAAAGAGCTACTTTTTATGTTTTTTGGTGGTCTGGGAATCTTTTTATTTGGGATTAAGTACTTAGGCGACGGTCTTCAAAAAGTTGCAGGTGACGGGCTTAGGGATATGCTTGATCGTTTTACAACAAACCCATTAATGGGTGTGTTAACAGGGATCTTTGTAACAGTCTTACTTCAAACAAGTACAGGATCAACCGTATTAACCATTGGTCTTGTAAATGCTGGCTTTATGACATTAAAGCAAGCAATCGGCGTAATTATTGGTGCTAATATAGGAACAACTGCAACAGCCTTTATCATTGGGATTAAAATCTCGGCGTATGCACTTCCCATTGTAGCAGTAGGTACATTTTTAATTTTCTTCTTTAAAAATAATAGAATTAACAATTATGGACAAGTCGTCTTTGGATTTGGTGCTTTATTTTTGGGACTTAATTTAATGGGTGATGGTCTAAAACCGCTTCGAGACGTACAAGCTTTTGCAGATTTAACAGTGAGTATGAGTGAGAACCCTCTTTTAGGTGTGCTTATTGGTACTATTTTTACAGTAGCGGTTCAAAGTTCATCAGCTTCAATCGGATTGCTTCAAACCCTTTTTGGGCAAGGATTGATGGATTTGAATGCGGCATTACCTGTTCTTTTTGGAGATAATATTGGTACGACCATTACAGCTGTGATTGCTGCAATAGGTGCTTCGATCGCTGCTAAGCGTGCAGCATTAACACACGTAATATTTAATTTAATTGGGACAACTCTTGTATTGATTCTATTAAGACCTTTTACTCTTTTAGTTGAGTACATTCAGGCTAGCTGGGGATTAAGCCCTGAAATGACAATAGCGTTTGCACATGGTATTTTTAATGTGTCGAATGCTCTTATACAATTGCCTTTTGTTGCAATCCTTGCATTGATTGTGGTCAAATTAATTCCGGGACAGGATACAGCAATTCCCTATAAAGCTCTTCATTTAGATGAAAAGTTTATTAGGCAATCTCCTGCTATAGCACTTGGTCAAGGGAAAATGGAAGTTCTACGTATGGCCGAATTATCGGAAAATGGTGTGAGAGAGGTAAGTTTTTACTTCAAGACACAAAGTAAGAAACATAGAGAACTCATTCCACAGTATGAAGATGCTATTAACAATTTAGATAAAAAGATTACAGATTACCTTGTACAAGTTTCTTCCCATTCTTTATCTGGTCAAGATTCAAAAATCCACCATACATTATTGAATACGGTAAGAGATCTTGAACGTATTGGGGATCACATGGAAAACATCATGGAGCTTGTTGAATATCAAATTACAAATAAGGTTAAGTTTTCTGAATCTGCTATTTCTGATCTAGATGAAATGTTTGATCTTACTTTATCTACGCTTAAACAAGCCATTAAAGCTTTAGATACGGAAGATATTAATGAAGCTCGATCAGTTCTTGAAAAAGAAGAGAAGATTGATAAAATGGAGCGCGACCTTCGTAAGAAACATATCATCCGTTTAAATGAAAACAAATGTACTGGACAAGCTGGTATTGTTTATGTAGATATTGTTAGTAATTTGGAACGTATAGGTGACCATGCAGTGAATATTGCAGATGAGGTAATCGGTGAAGAATAAAGGAAGAAAAACGACTAGAGGATTTGCTCTAGTCGTTTTTGGTGTTTTATTGTATTTTAACAGCAGTAGTAAATACCAAAATATTGATTTAATAACTTTGAGGTGGTTAAAGATGACAGATAAAAATGATCAAGCATTAATAAAGATCTATTTTCATTGGTCAGGAGGGAAAAACCGTACAGGAACGGGTGCTATAGGAACACTTCTCTCATTAGGGGAAGCAAAAACAAAAGAAGAAGCTGAAAAGATGGTAACTGAGATCCGGGCCTAAATTAGTATTAAGCCTAAAATGAAAGAAACGTTGAAGAGAATTTATAGTTAAGCTATTTATATAAAGATGAAAAAACGACTGGATGGGGTTCCGGTCGTTTTTTCGTTTGTCGAATGAATACCTTTTTGGATAAGGATTCGTTCATATTATATCCAGTAAATACTCTTGGTACAATGAAATTAACCTAATTTTAACACTCTTTACATAACTTTCACAATCTCAAGTTTCCATGTGAAAAAGGGGAAAGTTTTAACATAGGTCTATTGACCAAGTTAAGTTCCTCAATAAAGAAATAAATTAAATAAGACTTCTGTTACTAGTTCTACAAACAGTGAGACTCTTAACTATTCTCTTTAGTTACAAAATTCTCCATTTAAATTCTTTGCATTAAAGTAACAAATATTAACAATCGGTCAATATTGTCTAAACATTTACACTTTATAATAAAGCTTGTAATTAAAAAATTTAACAATGAGGTGTTCGAATTGTCTAAAGAATTTAGTCGGCGTAAATTTTTAACTTACATGGGAAGTAGTACTGCGGCATTGGTTGCAGCATCATCAGGGCTTGATATGCTAACAAATAAAGCTAGTGCTATGACAGCAGATCATTTAATGGATGGACAAGCAAAGGGTAGCGGTAAACCATTTACTGTTCCTTTTAAACCTGTTGAACGATCTTGGGAGAATGAGTTAATTTTGCCAAAAGGCTATAAATATAACATTATTGCCTCTTATGGAGAGGAGATTAACTCGAGAGGTGAAATTTTTGGCGATCAAGCAGACCTAACAGTTTACTTTCCGATCGATAGTTTAGAAGGTGGAACCAATTCAGATGAGGGGTTAATTTGGGTGAATCACGAATTCCCAGACCCAGGAAGCTATATGAAGATACTGGGAATTAATGAAGCGAATTTTGATAAAAAAAATCTAAAGAACTCTCCTAAGCTATTAAAAATGGAAAAAGAAGCAGTTGGTGGTTCTGTTATTCGTGTGAAAAAAGAAAAAGGAGAATGGAAGCTAATAAAAGATGATACATATAACCGTCGAGTAGATGGGACAACTACTATCGAATTAACAGGACCTGCTCGTGGAAGTGCTGCTGTCAAAGGTGCAAAAACAGTTAAAGGTTCTATTGGAAACTGTAGTGGAGGACGCACCTTCTGGAATACGGCATTATCTTGTGAAGAAAATACGGGTTATGCTAGTTCGTATGGATGGCCTGATTTTACTGAAGAACATTATGGCTGGGTTGTGGAAGTGGATCCATTTGATGCAACTAAACCTGTACGCAAGCATACAGCATTAGGTCGTTTTGCTCATGAAAATACAGCAATGGGCTTAACAGAAGACGGTAGAGTTGTGGTTTATATGGGGGATGATAAACGTGATGAGTGCTTTTATAAATTCATTAGTGAGAAAAAACTCAATCCGAATAACCGTGATGCAAATGTTGATGTTTTGGAAAAAGGAATATTATATGTAGCTAATCTTGGAAAACAACAATGGATCGCACTTGATTATGCAAAGAATTCAGCTCTTCAGAAAGAATTTTCTGATCAAGCTGATGTCTTAACGAATGTACGTGCAGCAGCTCGTGTTGTAGGAGCAACATTATTAGACAGACCAGAAGATGTTGAAATTCATCCACATGATGGAACTGTATTCTTAGCATTAACGAATAATTCGAATCACGGAAATTTCCATGGCCAAATTGTCCGATTTGTTCCTGAAAATGGTGATCATGGCAGTGATTCATTTACGTTTGAGGTATTTGTTGCTGGCGGACAACAAAGTGGCATCACTTGTCCTGACAATCTTCACTTTGATAGTAAAGGAAACCTTTGGGTTGTAGAAGACTATGGTGCTACAGAGGACAATGTATATGCGGCTTATAAAAACTGTGGTGTGTTCATGATCCCAACAGATGGTAAAAATTACGGTATCCCACAGCAATTTGCATCAGGTCCAAGAGGCTGTGAAGTAACAGGCCCATGGTTAACACCTGACGAAACGACATTGTTCTTAGATGTTCAACATCCTGATACTTGGAATCCGTATCCAGGGCATAGCTTTGGTCGTTCATGTTTAGTCGCCGTTCAAGGTGGTCGTTTTAAATAAACAGTTTGCTTCTATAATATAAATATTTTTAATTGGAGTGGAAGGAGCATTATGGATGATCATCGTATGTACTAAACATGTGAAGGAAGGTTTAAAGGTCATTCACCTTCCACATATTCATTTAATTTCTAATCAAGAGAAAAGATTTGGAAATGACAAATGTCAGATTTGTAATCAAAAAGCCGATTATAAACTGTTTAATTACTTTCCTCAAATGGAGCAGCGACTTAAAACTGTCATATGAATAGGAGGTCATTTTTATGTTGCAAAATATAGGCATTCCTGGTTTGATATTGGTTCTCATTATTGCATTAATCATTTTCGGCCCTTCTAAATTACCAGAGCTCGGTCGTGCGGTGGGATCAACATTAAAGGAATTTAAGAAATCAACACGAGAATTGGTTTCAGATGACGAGCCAGAACTAAAGCAATCAAAAGCTGAAAATGAGAGCACAATGAAATAAAATAAATCTTGTAAGATGTAAGTAGCTCATTTAAACTTACATCTTCTTTTTATAACCAGAGGTGTAAATAATGGAAAAAAGAGGTATGGATATTATTGGTCATTTGGAGGAAATGCGTAAGCGTCTTATCATTATAGTAGGTACTTTCATAGTTTTTTTTATTTTATCTTTTATTTATGTTCAAAATATATATAACTGGCTAATTAAGGACTTATCAATAAAGCTGGCTATTTTAGGCCCTAGCGATATTTTATGGGTATACTTAATATTATCCAGTGTGTTCGCTCTTGCAGGAACGATACCAATTGCAGCTCATCAAATATGGTTATTTGTCCGACCAGCATTACATAAAAATGAGCAAAAAGTTACTTTAGCTTATATACCAGCTTTATTTATACTTTTTATTTTAGGGATTTGTTTCGGGTATTTTCTAATTTTCCCGATTGTTTTTAACTTCCTTCTTTCATTGTCAGAAGATATGTTTATGAGCTTCTTTACGGCGGAAAAGTATTTTCGCTTTCTGATTAATTTAACCCTTCCATTTGGGATTCTATTTGAACTTCCAGTCGTTATTATGTTCTTAACAAGTATTGGAATATTAAATCCTTATCGCTTACAGAAATTTAGGAAATATGCTTATTTTGCCTTGATTTTGACTTCGGTACTAATAACACCTCCGGATTTTTTGTCCGATATTCTAGTTATCATCCCATTGCTCTTTCTATATGAATGCAGTGTTTTATTATCAAAGGGTGTTTATCGTCGAAAGCAAAAAACTGCTGAATTAATGGTCTAATTATTTAGTTGAGTATTAAGCAATGTTACAGAGGCCTAGTTTAGATTTAAACAAAGATAAGATATCGGTTCGATAGTATACTAAGCAAGAAAAGCACCGGATTTCCGGTGCTTTTTTAGGTGGGGAAATGTGAGGCGCGAGTTTTGTCTATTTGTGTCGAAAAGTTAAAGAGTCGCTATCGGCTCATTTTAGAAATTTGTAATTAGCAGATAAAACGCCAAATTAGCCAAGGAGCAAAAGGTGAGATTTTCTACTTAAGTATTTTCACGCAACAAAAGGAAATTGTCTCTTTATAGCGAATATTATCATAAATTGTTGAAAGGATGTGGTCGTAAATTGATCGTTCCCCCCCGCGAAAACCCACTTCGACTCAAAAAGCAGCAGGCTTTACCTTAGATATACCCCGCACCATCACGCTAAATATAAGTTGATAAAAGAGCAATTAGCAAAAGAATCAGCATTGTTTTAAAGGTGAACAATCTGTAAATTACCCTCTTAGGTTTCCTCTCAGAGACAACTCCAGAGCAGTGAGCACTCGTATTTGTATGGTATTTAGATGAAAAAAATAGTAACAAAGGGCTTGAGGTTCAATTCCTCAAGCCTTCAATTTTATTATGAACTTTCTGCTTCGTTCGCTTAAGAAGAATCTATTATAATAATCTAAAAAAGACATTAATACGGATATTCCAATCTTATCTCTCATATATTCTAAGGTCACGACTTTTGAATAAGCGCTTGTTTTTTTTATGTAGATGTTCCTTCTATTGAACTACTTTACGAAGTTTATCATTAACAATCGACTCCCAACCATTGTCCATGCGATTTCTAATTTCTACATTTGTTTGAGATGGTGCTGGGATAATGGCAGCAGACTACCCCCAACCAGCATGAATGAGAGTGAAATCCGTCTTGTTTCCTAAATCCTTTAGTTTAAATGTAACATTCCAGCCAAAGTCTCCCCAAGAAAAAACCAGAAGATTTGGTGGTTCTAATTCTAATATTTTACAAAGAGTTGGATTAAAAGGTGATTCGATCGTAAATTCATGACAAGTTCACTCTTGAAATCATTTGGCATAAATCAAGAATCAATACCTTCAGAGGTTGCTACGGCTCTCCAAACCTTTTGAATATCTGTATTAAATACAGCATTTTTATGAATTTCTGGTGTTCCTGACGAATTCTCGCTCATTTTTAACTACCTCCAAAGACGTTTTATATTTAGCCTACGGTTACTGCCGACAAAAATGATAATTGTTCACTACACGGTTCGCTAGTATTTCCGCAAGTTTCTAGATATTTCACTATAATTCACCAAATTACCTTCATTTTTCTAATCGATTATTGTTCACAATTAACCAAGAATAAAAGAGCTTATAAAGCTAAGAATGTGTTAAATTGTGTGAATTTTCCTGTGGAAGCGTGGAAATTAAGTAAGTTCCAATGTTCCCTTCAAGTGATCAAATCTACTTACAATATGTAGTTCAAGAATGAGAAGTCATAAGTTTTGAAGGGTTAAAGCCATAATAGATTTTGTATGTTAAGCCGAAAAAAATAGCGTAAGTAAAGAACATTGATATAGAGACTGAGGTTAAATACGCTAGAGCTAGTCTAATTCTGTTCTTCTTTGTTAAGCGGACGTAAAATAAATTCAAATAATGTGTAAATGGAAGAATAATGGAGATAATGAACGTTTTTGTATTTTTGTAACCGTTTTCAAGCGACTTTTAAGTATGGCAGTTATGTGATATGATTCCTTTTGTTAAATGAAACTGGTCTATATCAGATCAGGTTTGAGATGTTTCATGGGAGGAGTTTGCGAGAAATGACTAACATTAAGTCGATAGGATCAAGATTACATTTTTGGGGTTTAGGAGTCTTTTTCCTTACATTAAAAACATATATTCTTTATAAAATAGGGTTTAATATTCCAGCAGATAATTATCTACAGGAGTTTATTCTAATCATAAATCCTATCAGTTCGGCCGTCCTACTATTAGGACTCAGTTTATTTTTCAGTGGTAAAATGAGAAATGTGATGGTGATTGTTACTAGTGCTGTTGCCACCATTATTTTGTACTTGAATTTAGTCTATTATCGTTTCTTTTCAGATTTTATTACATTACCCGTGTTATTCCAAACGAATAACGCAAAGAATTTATCAAGTAGTGTGTTAGAATTAATGGCATTCCAAGATTTATTCTTGATTGTAGATTTGTTAATTTTAACATTCTTATTACTAAAAGGTAAAATTCCTACAGTGAGCAAAAAGAAAGTGGAAGCTTTTGCGATTGTTGGTTTAGCGTTTCTACTTTTCTTTGTAAACTTACAGATTGCTCATAAAGAACGTAGTGAATTATTAACAAGATCGTTTGATCGTGAATTGCTTGTGAAAAACATCGGAATGATCAATTACCATATATATGATGCTTTTATTCAGTCACAATCAAAGACACAACGTGTTTTTGCAAACGGTTCAGATATGGAAGAGGTCATTGATTATCGAAATCAGCTTTACAAAGAGCCGGATCAAGACTTATTTGGAATAGCTAAAGATAAAAATATCATTGTTCTCTCATTAGAATCGATTCAAAGTTTTGTTATTAATAAGACGTTAGATGGAGAAGAAATTACTCCTTTCTTAAATGAGTTAATCAAAGAAAGCTATTACTTTGATAACTTCTATCATCAAACCGCTCAAGGGAAAACGTCAGATTCAGAGTTCTTGTTGGCGAATTCCTTGTTCGGTCGAGATAGCGGTTCGGTCTTTTTTACTCACTCAGGTAATTCATTTAATGCCCTTCCTGAAATTTTAGGGGAAGATGGCTATCATACTTCCGTTATGCATGCCAATAATAAAAGTTTTTGGAACCGTGATGTCATGTATCAATCATTAGGGTATGATTCCTTCTTCGACATTAATTCTTATGAAGTCAATGAAGAGAATTCAATTGGTTGGGGATTAAAGGACAAGGACTTCTTTGAACAATCTATCGATCTATTAAAGTCGCAACCCGAACCTTACTTTACTAAATTTATTACGTTAACAAACCATTTCCCTTTTGAATTGGGAGAAGAAGATCGGTTGATAAATGAATTTGATTCGAATAGTGGTACGTTAAACCGCTATTTCCCAACAGTGCGTTATATGGACGATGCTGTTGAACATTTCTTTACTAGAATGAAAGAAGAAGGAATGTACGAGGATTCGATTTTTATTTTATACGGCGATCATTATGGGATTTCAGAAAATCATAATAAAGCGATGAGTATGTTTTTAAATAAAGAAGAGATTACTAATTTTGACACGATTCAATTACAGCGTGTGCCAATGATTGTTCACATTCCAGGCCATGATGTTCATGAAATCAAAAATACAGTATCTGGACAAATTGACCTTAAACCAACGGTCATGCACTTGCTTGGAATAGAGTCGGAGTATGATATTCAATTTGGTTCAGATTTATTTTCACCGGAGCGTGACTCCTTTGCTGTTCTTAGGGACGGAAGTTTTATCACCGACGATTATGTGTATACAAAAGGTGTATGTTATTCCAAGCCGTATGGATGGGAAACAATCACATCTAACTGTGAACCTTATATGGATAAGGCACAACAAGATCTAGGGTACTCAGATAAAATTATCTACGGTGACTTGCTACGTTTTTATTAAACAAATGATTTAAGATAAAAAGGACCGTACTAATTTCCAGTTAGTACGGTCCTTTTGCATCATGATCGTCAGTCTTAGATGTGAACAAATATTAGTTACCCGCAGTAAATAGAAGTTAAACATCATTTCTCATCCTTTTTTAATTTAATATAATGGTGTAGGAAAGAACAAAAGTAGAATATGAAGGAGATATTCAGGACCATGTCCATCAACACAGTAAAAGACGCAGAAGATTTAATCTACTATTCGTATATAAAAGCGATTAATCATATAACAGAAGTAAGAGACGAGAAAGTGAAAAAGCCTGAGTTAACTAGGCGTCTTCTAGATTTAATTGCCTCGCCTGATAAGGGACAAAAGTTCATCTTGGTCACCGGAAGTAAAGGGAAAGGCTCAACATCTAGGTTTATCTCTTCTTTATTAAGCCACCTCGGTTTTAGAGTCGGTCTTTTTACCTCTCCTCACTTAGTTGATTTTAATGAACGAATTCGAATAGATGGAAAGGCAATTTCAGATCAAGATTTGATCAGAATTAGTAATCAAATAAAGGGTGCTGTTGAAACAATAGAACAAAGTCTAGCAGATAACGAGTACCAGGGACCAATTGGGATTGCTCTTGCCATTGCATCCATTTATTTTCAAGAAAATAAAACAGATATTAATGTTATTGAATGTGGTCGAGGCGGAAAGTATGATGACACAAATGTCCTAGATAATGAGTGGGCTGTGATAACACCGATTATGGAAGAACACGTAACCCATTTAGGTCCGCATCTTTCAAACATTGTGACACATAAATTAGGAATTATAAAAGATCAGACAAAGTCTGTATTTATTAACAAACAATCTGAATTAGTATCGACTCTATTAAAGGATAGATTGCCAAACAATAAGGTATATAAATCTTATAAGAATGACTTCTTGATTGAGCATATCGAGATGACAACGAAAGGTACTCACTTTACTGTTCAAACGAAACGAATGACCTATGCTCAGTTATCAGTACCGCTATTAGGGGAATTTCAAGCATTAAATGCGGGAATGGCTGTAAGCATTGCTGAAGATATCGTAAATGGGCCAATAAATGAACATCTTTTAAGGGAATGTTTCACACACATTCAATGGCCAGGGCGCTGTGAAGTAATCCAATTAAGTCCTACGGTCATTTTAGATGGAGCCATCAATGAATTAACAGCTAATTATGTCAAAGAAGTAGTAAAGATAATAGATAGCAAAAGAGCAAAGAGAACGGTAACGATAATAGGTGTTCCGGCAAATAAAGATTATGAAGGTGTCATAAAGGTTTTAAGCGAGGTGTCTGACCTGATGATTGTAACAAAACCAGACATTAGTCATTTACCTTTTCCGAAAGATGACTTAGAGACCGCTCTTATATACAATTCGAACAGTGTTAGCTTTCCTGTTCTTCATGGAGCGCTAAATTATGTGAGGAAGGAAGAAGACGCGGAGCTGATAGTAATCATTGGTACTCAAACGTTCATTGGTAACGCCAAACGTCTTTTCGGTCACTCTTTATTGGATATCGGAAAATAATAAGAGGAAGATCTTCTTTTGAAGCTTCCTCTGTTCTTTTACAATTGTTTAAAACGTTCTAAAATCGCTTCACGATAGATAGCGGATACCTTTTCTTTTCGGCTGGGATCTCCTTTTATATATTCATCAAGCATCACTTGTTCGTTTACTTCTAATACGAGTAGACCATTCGTCGTGTCTAGTATATCGACTGAACAAAAATTTAATTCAAGCGCTTGAGCGGTGTCGATTGCAATCTTGGATAAGGACGGTATGAGAGCAGGAGGGACATCCTTGGACCGACTACCACCTATCAAATTGTGCTTCCAAGAAGTAGTTCGTTCTTTAGCTAAAAAAAGTTTAGGCTCCCCTTTGAGCGCGACAATACGGTATTCATATGTTGATGAATAGAAAGGGGAAAGACAGGCATTCAAATGCAAGGAAAACAAAGCTTTTAATTGGATCTTAAGCTCATCAGCTGAGGTGATTTTATAAACATTTTCGCCTTGAGAACCATCATCCTGCTTTAACACAACGCTCTCATTAAAAGAATGAAAATAGTCGGTAGCTAATTGATAAGAGTTGGTTTTTGAAAATCTGGAAGAATGATTTAATAAAAAAAGATGCTCTACGGCTGGAATTCCTGCTTTTTTAAGAACTGAGTAAGTTCCTGACTTACTACGAGCTAACTTTAGACTAGCACTATTATTTAAGCCGATTTCAACATCATGCATAATAAAGGACTTTTTCTCTCTTTGCGCACGATATAAATAATAGGGGGAAATCTCTTCGAACGTCACATCGTCTTTTTGGACTGATTCTTGAATCATTGCAAGATAAGGTCTATAAGTCAAATAAACATCTCCTTTATCGTTCCGTAATGATATGTAAAGTGGGGATATCGGCAGGTGCCCAGGTTAAATTCATTAACTTTTCTAAAGCAACCCATTCTAGCTGAGCATGTTCTTTAGCTACTGGAGTTCCTTTCTTGATTCTACATAAATAAGTATGCAGATGAACTCTAATGTTCTCATAATCATAGGTGACCTCAGTTATTTTTTCCTTCACTATAACATCACAAGCTAACTCTTCTTGAATTTCTCTTATTAATGCTTCAGGATAGCCTTCTCCTTTTTCTACTTTGCCGCCAGGGAATTCCCAATAATTAGGCAAGGACATAGAAGGAGACCTTAATGCACATAAGACACGCTTCTTTTCATCTTGAATCACTGCACCAACTACAATAACTTCTTTCATATGTCGTCTCCTTTCTTACGGTTTACGGTTATGTAAATGATATTCCCATCTTAATGAAATGTCTAATTTATTGGAAAAATTGTGAGACTCGCTGAACGTTAACTTTTTAGCAACTCGATTAGAGTAACTCTTAAACGCTGCACTGGTGTGCTTATGCTCTAGAGTTCCATTAACAATCCAAAATACTTCTTTTCATCAATTAGTAATCTTTGAAATTTATGACACCAAGGTAGAGAGCTGATATTTCCTCTCTTTTTTTATAATCACCAATTCATGGTTGTCACAAAACAAGGAATTGCTGAACAAGGGAAACACGAAGATTTAATAGAGAGAGAAGGGATGTATAGTCGCTTGCATTACGCACAATTTGGATAAAGCATCGGGCTCTCTGATGCTTTTTTAGATAAAATTAGAACGGAACAAATGTTAAATTCAAGTGATAAATGGCAAAATTTAAAGGAAAGGAACTTAGGTTGATACGGATGAACCTAATAGAAAGTACCGCACGAGCTGAAGTTTCAAGATAACATGCAAACCGCTCAATCAGTGATGAGTGGTTTTATTTTGTCTGGATCTTTTTCATAAGTCAGGCGTGTTACGACATAGATATTATCTATAGTCACAGTTTCAAAAAAGGAGTGTTGTAAAATATGTTCAATGGCAAGTCGCGCAAAGAAGCATTGAAAATGTTAATTAGAAAAAAGAAAAAGCGAGAACAACGAGATTGGCGCCTGACTATGAAGAGATTAAAAAAATTTCAAAGTGATGTATTGAATCATAGAACAAGTAATAGTAAGTAGATAAACTCCCTATATAAATGTAATAGGGACTAATAAATGCGTTAAGCAGCCTTTCTTTCGCAAAAATATCAGTAATTTATATCTAAGTTGTCATTAGTGTATTATAATAAATCTGGTAAATACAAAAAGTACTATAGTCGCAGGGGGATTATGAATGAAAAAAGTATTCACAGCTTTACTTGTAGCAGCACTACTGCTTTCACCTGTTGGAAACATCGTTTTTCAAGATCAACCAACAATAGTTGAAGCCAAAAAATACAATTCAGGTAAGAAAAGTTTTAATAATACAACGAATAGTACAAACAATCAGTCGAATATCCAAAATAAACAACAAGACACAAATGCAATTAATAAATCTACGACTACTAAAAATCCAAAAGGCGGATTTTTATCAGGTGGTTTAATGAAAGGATTAATGTTAGGTGGACTTGCTGGGTTGCTATTTGGTAGTTTATTCACAAACATGGGTGTACTAGGGTCAATTCTTGGCTTTATGATTAATGTTTTAGCGATTGTCGTTTTAATCGTTGTTATTCGTAAAGTTTTCGTGTTATTTAAATCTAAAAAGAAAAAAGAGGAAACTCATCCATGGAGAAGTTAAAACTCTCTGAGCAAGAGATTATTAATGCTGTATGTGTTTATATATCACGTAAAAAACAAGTAAAACCTGAAGAAGTTGAAGTGGAACTGATGTTTGATGATGACTATGGCTTTTCCGCGGAAGCTTTTGTAGAAGGACGAAAGCAAGTATTAATCACTGCAAACCTGATTGAGGCACTACGCTTATGGCTTGAAGAATATTTAAATTCTGATCCATTTGCTGGAATCAAGTTAGTACTCGATGATGATGAAGGTGTTATTGCTCACATTAACTAAAATGCTTGGGAATAAACAATTTGCTTATTAAATGGATTGTAAATCATACGCTAATCAAATAAAAAAACCTACTCAATCGACTAAACTTTTGAGTAGGTTTTTTTTGTAAGTATAACCATTTACAGAAAATGAGTACTTTGCCCGCCGATTTAATAACATCCATTTCTATTGTTAATTATGCGTTAACCCTTAATCGACACGTTGACAAAAGCTATTGCTCTGTTGTTACAATAACGAAACTATTTAGAGAGAATCAGGATGATAAGATAGGACCTAAATGGGGTAAAATGCTATACTAGCCAAGAGCGAGCGCGTTCATCGAAGTAAAAGGAAGAGTTTGGCAAAGGGGCGTCTCTAATGAATGAATACATACACAACAAAAACAATCGAATTCTGGTCGTAACTTCTGTTGAGGCTGAAAAACAAGCTGTATTAAGAGGATTAGGTCATATTCAGGGTGTAGAAGTAGCTGTTGTTGGGGTAGGGGTGGTTTCGGCTGCTGTGAATACGGCATTTATTCTAGCTGCAACTAAATTCGACTTAGTGATTAATGCTGGTATTGCTGGGGGCTTTAAAGGGAAAATCGATGTAGAATCGATCGTCGTATCGAGTGAGTTAATTGCTGCGGATCTAGGGGCAGAGACACAAGGAGGCTTCTCAAATTTAGAAGAATTGAATCTGGGTAGCACTTGTATTAAGGTAAATGAAACTCTATATACTTCTGTAACGAAAGCGCTGATTGAGCAAGGTCTGCAAGCTCGGTCAGGTCCTATATTGACACTCTCAACAGTGACTGGGACACTAGAAACAGCAGAGAAGTTGGCAAAAAAAGTACCGAACGCTGTTGCGGAGGCAATGGAAGGTTTTGGGGTTGCTGTTGCTGCGGAAAGAAAGAACATTCCAGTTCTTGAAATACGGTCAATTTCCAATATGGTTGGCCCGCGTGATCGAGATGCGTGGAAAATAAAAGAGGCACTAGTTGCTTTAGAAAAGGCTAGTTCTGTCTTACGAGAGGTGTTTAACTAATGGAAATAGCATTTTCCCCTTGTCCAAACGATACATTTGTGTTCCACGCTTGGGTACATGAATTAATATCTGGCGCACCTAAGCTAGATGTAACATATGCTGATATTGATAAAACGAATAATTGGGCTGCAGAAGGGAAAGGTCCTGAAATCCAAAAAATTTCTTACGCTGCTCTTCCTTGGGTGTTAGATAAGTATGCTCTTATCCCCTGTGGAGGTGCACTTGGAAGAGGATGCGGGCCGTTAGTGTTAACGAAAAGTAATATGAAGGGCCCGGCTGCGTTATCTGGGCGTCGAGTCGCGGTTCCAAGTGAAAGGTCGACTGCCTATTTATTGTTTCGTCTTTGGACCGCTCAAAATGTTCCTGGCGGTGTTGGTGAAATTGTTGTAATGCCTTTTCATGAGATTATGCCAGCCGTTAGAGATGGCATGATTGATGCTGGACTTGTCATACATGAAGCGAGGTTTACTTATCCATCTTACGAACTCAGCTTAATGGCCGATCTCGGTAATTGGTGGGAAGAGGATACAGGTCTGCCAATTCCCTTGGGAGCTATTATTGCCCATCGTTCTTTGGATATCGAAGCAATCACTAAATGGGTAAAAGCTTCTGTTAACTATGCTTGGGCCCATCCAGAAGTTTCTCAGACTTATGTGTTGGAGCATGCTCAAGAGCTATCCATTGAAGTTGCTAAGTCACATATCGACTTGTATGTTAATGAATTTACAGAAAAACTTGGAGAAGATGGGTATGCGGCTGTAAAGGCTTTGCTCGGCCGAGCGATGAAAGAAGGGCTAGTACCTGAGTTTGATTTAGACGCATTGTACCTGTGATTTGGATTTAGCATGAAAATCTAGTCTGAACCTATTCGAGTTCAGACTAGATTTTTAATTAGTTTTCCAAGTTGTTGCCTCGACTATAAAAGGGTGCTTTTGCTCAGCTTTTTAGTTGCTTGTTGTTAGACTTGTATTTTTCAAAGACGTCATCTCGTACTAGCCAAGCTCCATACTTACGTTTCATGTAACGTTCTGCTTCTTCAAAGGTTTTAAATCCATTTAAAATAATTTTATCTTGTTTAAGGACCCACTCTTGATCTGAATTCAAATAAATAAAATAGAAATGATCTTCTCGGTCCGTGTATAGGGATCCATCTTTCGTTCCTTTTAGATTAACTTGGTTACGTGGAGCGTCAATTCTTAATGATTCTAATGGGAATGTTTCTGCTATATATAATTTGAAGGCTTCTTCATTCATGCTGCATCCAGCAGCTTTTGCATGCCCACCACCGCCGAAATCATTCGCTATTTTCGATACATCAATTTCATCATGGATCGTTCGAAAGGCGATTTTTTTACCACCTGCATTTAAGATAGCGATATAATCTAGGTGAGGACTTTCCTTTCCAATGACATTTCCAAGTTCAGAATGATAGGACTCTGCATAGACAATCCCAACGCAATAACCACCAATAAATGTTTGTACTAGCTCTCTTCTTTTTCTTTGAATATAACGTTCGATTTTGTTGTCTTCCATATTTAAGATCTTCTCTTCGAAATCATCGAATGAAAAAGAGTTTGCTTTTTGAAGCCGCTGAATCATTCGATCTTCGAATTCATCAATCGCAATCATATAAAAGAGGTCGTTTAGACGTTTAGCTTCGATGGTGTTGTTCCTATCCCATTCCCACGTATCCCACTGTCTAACGAGGTCGACAAAAGTGTCAATCGCAGGATTGCCATCGATAAGATTATTTTCTTTTAAATAGTCGTAGAAGATCGAAGTTGCAGAAGCTAAGCGGCCGTCCTCATATTCCACTTTCACAGTTGCCCACTTGTATTTATTAAAATGAAGAGCGGTTTTGTGATGATCGAGTAAATTTACTTTTCCTCCTTTATTAAAGTAATGTTGGAGGCGCTTTTCATTTTCACTATGTACGGATAAATCAGTAATGAAGAGTACAGTATCGTTATGAGCTTTTTGTTCTAAAAAACGCTCTACTTGGAAATCAAGTCCTTGTACGGAGTTGTAACGTACTTCCACATTTTCTTGAAAGGATAACTTGGCTAAAATGCCACAGCTGACTCCGTCTAAATCGTTATGAGAGTATAAATGATAAGTCATATTTCCTCCTCCTTTTACTAAATAGTATGCACTAGAGAGGAGGAAATATCGATAATTCTAAAAGGATTCAATCAGAATTGAAATGTGAAGGAGAGTTTTCTACGCTTTTTTTATAAATGAGTTGATTTGTAATCAATGAAATTAGTAATGCAACGATCAATCCCAATAGTAATCCAAAGTAGCTAAATGTAGCAAATCCTATAGTGAGTCCAATGACTATGAGTGATAAGCAAAGACCCATATTACCCCTCCTTTTAGTTTTCATACTCAAACATGGTTGAAAGATAAATATATGAAATTTGAAAGAAAGTATACCGAGGAATTTTAAATATTGTGTTATATATATTCGATAAAACATTCTATATCCCTATCTACTCTCAAAAAATTGGTAATGCAATTGTAACGTTATTTCGAAAATGAAATGGTATGATGAAACTAGTTGTTTTTTTAGTAGAATGGAGGCAGTTGCATGGTGACATCGCGTGATCAAATAGAGAAAGTTATAACCAATATTGAAAAAGTCGTGGTGGGAAAGCGAAAAGAAGTTGAACTAAGCCTGGTTGCTCTTTTTGCAGGAGGGCATGTTCTTCTTGAAGATGTGCCAGGTGTCGGGAAAACGATGATGGTAAAAGCCATTGCGCGTTCACTTGGAGCGGAATTTAAACGAATTCAATTTACGCCTGATCTCTTACCTTCAGATGTGACAGGGGTTTCGATATTTAATCAGCGTTCGCAACAGTTTGAGTTTCGTGCAGGTCCTATTATGGCCAATATCGTGCTTGCTGATGAAATTAACCGGACATCGCCGAAGACACAGTCGGCTTTATTAGAATCTTTAGAAGAAGGAAGTGTGACCGTTGATGGGGAAACCCTTCAATTAGAGAAGCCGTTTTTTGTTATGGCGACTCAGAACCCAATTGAGTATGCCGGAACGTTCCCGCTACCAGAAGCGCAATTAGATCGATTTTTAATCAAGTTAAACCTAGGTTATCCAACCGAATTAGAGGAACTTGAGGTTCTAAATAGATTGCAACATCATCATCCGCTAGAATCCTTGGAAACTGTCATGTCTACAAATGAGGTTATAGCTATTCAAGATGAAATCACGAGCACGCTTGTTAGTGAAGAAGTGAAAATGTATATGGTTGATCTTGTTCATGAAACAAGAAAGGATAGAGCGGTTGAATTAGGAGTGAGTCCTCGGGGGACGATTGCGCTGATGAAAGCTTCTCAAGCTTATGCATTTTTACAAGGGAGAGAATATGTGATACCGGATGATGTCAAGCTTCTAGCTCCTTATGTTTTGGCTCATCGCATGACGTTAACAGCAGAAAGTAGAATGTCTAATCGGACAGCTAACGAAGTGATCCAATCCATCCTTGAACATGTGAATATTCCGGTCAATCAAAGAAAGTTAACTCGCTCGTGAATGTGAATTTGTTGGTAAAATTACGCCCTTATTTTAAGTTTTTATTTCTAATTGGTTTTGTCTTAACCGTTTTTTCCTATTCGATGTTTCAAGGTGGTTTTGTTAGCTGGTTTTTATTTTATAGTGTCATGACTGTTTTGGTTTCTACAATTTTAATTGCGATTTATCCGTTTCGGATCGATCGTCTAGAACGCCTAGTCAGTAAGGATGTTTTACAAGTTGGTGAAAAGCTTACGTTAACAATAACGATTCATAAGCGTGCATTTCAACCTTTTTTCTTTGTTCGTGTTCAAGATGTTATTCCTCGTAAACTAGGAAACTATAAAGAGTCTGGTTCGCTTTTTTTCTTCTCCTTTCAGAGGAGGCTAGTCTTTTCTTACACGGTGTATGATGTAAAAAGAGGAAGTCATACTTTTGAAAAACTGACAATGGTATTTGGTGATTTATTTGGGTTGTTTGAACGAACATCGACCATAAACTGTGAAACAACGGTCCTTGTCTATCCTCGTTTTCAGAAGCTGAAGTCAATTCCTGCTAACGGTAGTCCGAGGCAGTTGGAAGGACTTCAAGTTATGAAATCCTTTGAAGAGGATCGATCGCTTGCTGGTGTCCGGCAATATGTGCCAGGTGACCGACTGACGTCCATTGACTGGAAGCAATCTGCTCGCTCAGCTCATTTAATGACCAAGGAGTTTGAATCTTATCAAGGTGAAGGTATTATTGTTGCCTTTGACTCTTACTGTCAACCTGGATCAGAATTAATGTTCGAGCATTCAATCGAATTGGCAGCTTCACTAGTCGCTACTTTCTTGGAAAAGCAATCTCCACCTAGAATAGCTGTTCGCTTTCACGATTGGATGTCAGTAAGTGTCACGCAACGCTCTGTGGGACAAGGTTTACTTTTATTAGCAAAGGCTGAACCGATCAATCAAGCGGTTAATATCATTGATGTCATTTATCGTGATTGGAAAGGAATGCATGTATATTATGTGTGTTCGGAATTAAATCAGCAGGTTGTTAAAGCTTGTAAGACGATGTTAAACCAGGATGTCATTTTAACGATTTGTATGGTTTCGATAACCGATCAAGATCAAATTTTTTTGAAACAACTAGAGAAATTAGGAGTTTCAGTGTTTATGAAAAATGAGTAATTAAGAGGGGGGCGGAGTCATGCGTATAGAAAAAAGGCAAATGGAATCTGGAAGGGATTTCCTTCTTTATGGCCTTAGTTTCTTGCTTTTATTGGAATGGCTTTTGCCGCTCCCGCATGTAACAGATACTGGGTTTATCTACGTTTTTGTGTTAGTAACAGCGGTGTTCTTTTTTATTACTTTTTTACAGTTACCTGTTGTTCTTTCAATGCTGTTAAAAATATTTGTTATCTTCTACGGTTTATATTTAGTTTTTTTTGAAGGTCGATTTTTTTCATTAGACTGGCTTGGACTCATTGTGATTGATATTAAGGGTAATATAGAATTAATGCTTACTGGAGGTTGGCATGCGCTAACAGATATGTTTCGTAGCTTTTTATTCTTTGTACTCTTATCTATCATGAGTTATTTGTTGTTTTATTGGACGGTTCATGCTAGAAGAATCTTGTTTTTTCTTATTTTTACCGTTATTTATGTAACGGTCATAGATACATTTACTATTTATGATGCAACTTTTGCTATTATTCGCACCTTTATCATTGGATTTTTGCTACTAGGTTTAGTCACAATGTATCGAATGATTGAGCAGCAACCTTCTTATTCTGCTCCTAAGTTTTTGCCAGTTCGACTTGCTGTCTTGTTGGTCATCATGATAGGGGCAGGTGGAGTGCTAGGGTTGTTTTCTCCGAAGCTAGAACCGCAATGGGGCGATCCTGTACCCTTTGTACGTGCTGCTGTTGGTATGGGTGAGAGTGGCATTGGTGATCCGGTCCAAAGAATTGGCTATGGAGACAATGATGAACGGCTTGGTGGAGGTTTTTTGGATGACAACACGCCTGTTTTTTATGCAGCTTCTACCAAAGAACACTATTGGCGTGGAGAGACAAAAGACTTTTACACAGGTAGAGGGTGGGATACAACAACGCCTCTTGAGAAAAAAGAGTCAATGTTAGACATTTCTCCTTCAATTGCTACACATGAGCAGTTAGAGGTAGAGTTAGCTTTTACAAATGAGTCTGGTGGAATTCTCTTTGACCATTTATTTTATCCTGGTGAGTTGCTAGTTACAGATCAAATAAGGAATGCTGATCTGTTCCAAGATGCCTATACTGGTAAAGCTAGTACGTATAATGGCACGGAGGCTGTTCAACTTTCCAATTATCGTTACGAGTATAGGTATCCTAGTTACCAAATTGAAGGACTTCGTTTATCAAGTGAACAAGACCCGCAAGTGATTCAACAATATTATACGCAACTTCCTGATGATTTGCCTGAGCGAGTTACGAAACTGGCGCTAGAAATTACAGGAAATGCGGACAATCGATATGATCGAGCAAAAGCAGTGGAACTTTTCTTTGGTCTGGGAGATTTTCAATATGAGACAGTAGATGTCCCTGTGCCTAGAGAAGGTGAAGATTATGTCGATCAATTTTTGTTTGAAACGCAACGAGGTTACTGTGATAATTTCTCTACTTCTATGATTGTCTTGTTACGGACTCTAGATATTCCGGCGAGGTGGGCAAAAGGATTTACACAAGGAGAGGTAATTGAATCTCTTGACGATACAAGAGATGTCTATCAGGTGACAAATGGAAATGCTCACTCATGGGTTGAAGTTTATTTTCCTGAAGTTGGTTGGGTACCATTCGAGCCAACACGCGGGTTTGATAATAATGTTGATTTTATTGAGCCTGAAGTGGAAATTGAAGACGCAGAAACAGCGGTTGAACCAGGATCTGAGAATGAACCAGAGGTGGAAGATGTATTTGCTGACCTAGAGAGCGATGATGAATCATCTACGTCTTCAAATGGCGGAGCTTCTGGAAATTGGACTATCTCAGGTGGGCCGTGGATACTAGTAGCAGCAGTTGTTGGAATTCTTCTTTTTGTTCTGCTTAGAAATAAACGGATTGTCAGATACTATACATTAACAAGGTTTGCTCGTCGTGATGATGACAAAGCTTTTATTCAAGCTTATGAACGTCTACTTTGGCTGTTAACGTATCTTGGTTGGAAGAGACAAGAAGGTGAAACACTTAGGGAATATGCGGAAAGAATGGATAAGCAATATTCTGCAAATGAAATGATGAGTTTAACAGTTGAGTACGAAAAGATTATGTATGGTGGCCAATCAATGGATTCAAGTTGGTCGAATCAAAAATCTAACTGGATAACATTCGTTCGCAAAATCGATTCTTGACCGGGTGCGAGGTCACTGATAGAATTAATCAGAATGTGAATTGACGAATAAACCTTCGTATATCCTTAGGAATATGGCCTGAGAGTCTCTGCCAGATTACCGTAAACAATCTGACTATGAAGGCAGAACTAGAATTCTGCCTTTGTATTGTTTTGGACAATGGGTGGATTCTAGTTTTTTTATTAGGTAGAATGGATGAAAACAAAAAAAGGGTGGGAAAGTATGACGGATTTGAACCAAGAAATGATCATTGTCCTTGATTTTGGAGGACAATATAATCAATTAATCGCAAGACGAATTCGGGATTTAGGTGTGTATAGTGAGTTGCACTCAAATAAGATAACGGCAGAAGAAATTAAAGCGATGAATCCAAAAGGAATTATTTTCTCTGGTGGACCTAATAGTGCTTATGTGGAGGGTGCTCCTAAGTGTGATCCTGCTATTTATGATTTAGGTATTCCTATTTTTGGTATTTGTTATGGTATGCAGCTGATGACTCAACATTTTGGTGGGAAAGTCGATGCAGCGGATCATCGTGAATATGGGAAAGCGACCATTAAAGTTGAAAACCAATCAAAGATTTTCAGAGGCTTACCAATTGAACAATCAACTTGGATGAGTCATGGGGATTTAATTACCGCTCCACCTGCAGGCTTTGTCGTCGATGCCTTTAACCCATCAACTCCTGTAGCAGCAATGAGTAATGAAGAACAAAGTATGTATGGAGTTCAATTTCATCCAGAAGTTCGGCACTCAGAATTTGGAAACGAGATGCTGAAAAACTTTGCTTTTGAAATTTGTGGTTGTAAAGGCGAATGGTCGATGGAGAACTTTGTGGAAGTCGAAATGGAAAAAATTCGTGAACTAGTAGGGGACAAGCAGGTTCTTTGTGCGTTAAGCGGCGGTGTTGATTCATCGGTTGTAGCTGTTCTGATCCATAAAGCAATTGGTGAACAATTGACTTGTATGTTTATTGATCATGGACTTCTTCGTAAAGGGGAAGCTGAAAGTGTGATGGAGACGTTTAGTGAAGGTTTTAATATGAAAGTGATTAAAATTGATGCACAAGACCGTTTCTTAGGTAAATTAAGAGGAGTTACGGATCCAGAACAAAAACGTAAAATTATCGGAAATGAGTTCATATACGTTTTTGATGAAGAGGCTGGAAAGTTAAAAGACATGGATTTCCTAGCTCAAGGAACACTTTATACTGACATTGTTGAGAGTGGTACGGATACAGCTCAAACGATTAAGTCCCATCATAATGTAGGTGGTCTGCCTGAAGATATGCGCTTTAAATTAATCGAGCCGTTAAATACTTTATTTAAAGATGAAGTTCGAAAACTTGGAGCGGAACTCGGAATAGCAGATGAAATTGTTTGGCGTCAACCATTCCCGGGTCCTGGTTTGGGAATTCGTGTGCTTGGGGAAATAACGGATGAGAAGTTAGAGATTGTTCGTGAATCAGATGCCATTTTACGTGAGGAAATCAAAAAAGCAGGTCTTGAACGTGAAATTTGGCAGTACTTCACGGCTCTTCCTAACATGAGAAGTGTAGGGGTTATGGGTGATGCTAGAACATATGATTACACGGTAGGAATCCGAGCAGTTACGTCAATTGATGGTATGACTTCGGATTGGGCGCGTATTCCTTGGGATGTTCTTGAGATCATTTCAACAAGAATTGTCAATGAAGTAAAACATGTAAACCGTGTCGTTTATGATGTAACTTCGAAGCCACCAGCAACAATTGAGTGGGAATAAAAGTATAAACACGAACGATTGATAAAAAAAAGCAGAAAACGTTCGTATTTTTTGTTGACAATGAATAGATTGATTGATACAATTCTGCTCGTGAAAGAATAGTATTCTTTTCGTATAATTGCAGGGATATGGTCTGTGAGTTTCTACCGAGCATCCCGTAAAGAGCTTGACTACGAAAAAATCAATCTGTTCCATTTGTGGAATATACGATTTTTTGTTAGTTAAGCTTCCAAGCGAGATGCATGGGAAGCTTTTTTTTTGTTTATATTACGAGTAAGACTAATTTATTGGGGGAAACAAAATGGATCGTTATTTTGGGTTTAAAGAACATGGTACGACATATAGAAGAGAGTCGATAGCTGGATTAACAACGTTCCTATCAATGGCTTATATCCTATTTGTTAATCCGATGATTTTGTCAGATGCAGGAATGGATTTAGGTGCTGTTTTCACTGCTACGGCTTTAGCTGCAGCGATTGGAACATTAATCATGGGGGTATTAGCTAAATACCCAATTGCGCTTGCACCAGGTATGGGGTTGAATGCATTCTTCACTTACTCGGTTGTTCTTGGCATGGGGATTGAATGGCAAGTTGCATTATTCGGTGTTTTTGTTTCGGGTATTATTTTTATTCTTATTACGTTATTTAAAATTCGTGAGGTTATTATAAATGCCATTCCTTCTGAGTTAAAATACGCGGCTTCAGCCGGTATTGGATTGTTTATTGCTTTTATTGGTTTAAAAGGGGCTGGCATTGTTGTTCCTGATGAGGCGACTGCTGTAAGTCTAGGGCATATGCTTTCTGGGCCGACTTTAGTTGCTGTTTTTGGTATAGTGATTACCGTTATTTTTATGGTGCGTGGGATTAAAGGTGGAATTTTCTACGGTATGGTTCTAACAGCTATTGCTGGTATGGTAACGGGGGTCATTGCACCTCCTCAAGCAATTGTAGGTGCAATACCGAGTTTGGCTCCAACTTTTGGTCAAGCATTTGCGCTTGATTGGTCAACTATTTTCACTTGGCAGTTACTAGTCGTTATTTTAACGTTCTTATTCGTAGACTTCTTTGATACTGCTGGAACGCTTTATGCAGTTGCGAATCAAGCTGGATTTGTAAAAGATAATAAGCTTCCGCGTGCTGGTAAAGCATTACTTGCAGATTCTAGTGCAACTTCAATTGGGGCCATCTTGGGGACGTCTACAACGACAGCGTACGTTGAGTCGACTTCGGGTGTAGCGGCAGGTGGACGAACAGGGTTTACATCTGTTGTGACATCATTATTGTTCATAGTTGCCTTGTTCTTCTCACCTTTACTTGCTGTTGTAACTGCGCAGGTAACAGCCCCGGCGTTGATTATTGTAGGTATTTTAATGGCTTCTTCGCTAGGTTTAATTGACTGGAAGAGATTTGAAGTTGCGGTACCTGCTTTCTTAACAATTATTGCGATGCCATTGACATCTAGTATTGCTACAGGTATTGCAATGGGCTTTATATTATATCCAGTAACAATGTTAGCAAAAGGAAAAGGAAAAGAAGTTCATCCAATTATGTATGCTTTGTTCTTTGTTTTCCTTGCTTACTTCATTTTCTTATCAGAGTAAACGTTTTAGAAAAAGAACAGCCTTTATATGAAGGCTGTTCTTTTTCTGCTCTAGTTAACTAGACGAGGGTTATGTCTTGAATCATTAATAAGAAAGAATGAGAAGTTTAAAATGATAGCAAAAATGCTTTGCTACTGGGAGAGGTTGAAGTAAAAACCTCTGTTTTGGAGATGGTAGGAGATTTGAATTAAAGATGAAAAATGGCACAATTAATAATCTCTTGTAAAAAAGCATTGACTATTTGATGAGATAATGATAAATTTAATCTCGTTGTTCAAGAAAGTATCTTTTATCTCAGAAAAAAACTTTCAAAAAAATGTTGACTTTTATTACATTGATTGATATGATATTAAAGTCGCCAAGAACGACAACGAGTTCTTTGAAAACTGAACAAAAGCCAAGCGAAAAGAGAAAACATGATTTTCTCGTCAATTTTAAGTGATTTGGTAAAATTACAACGTATCGTTAGCGATACAGTTTGAGCACAAATCAAGCACTTTTATGGAGAGTTTGATCCTGGCTCAGGACGAACGCTGGCGGCGTGCCTAATACATGCAAGTCGAGCGAACTAATTAAGAGCT
>NZ_JAJAFR010000001.1 GCF_020734105.1 Alkalihalobacillus deserti | reverse complement strand
TCCCATCCTTCATTTTCCCTGAAAAATTCAAATGAGGAAAGTTTTCACAAGCATACGGTTTTGCTTTTAAACAGTCATTACAAGTTCCACAGGAATTAAAACTCATAATGACATGATCACCAGGCTGCACATTGCTGACTCCTTCGCCAATCTCTTCTACGATACCAGAACCTTCATGCCCTAATATTATAGGTAATGGTACTGGCCTAAGTTGATCTCGTGCTCTAAGATCCGTATGACAGATTCCACTAGCACTTATTCGAACTAGTACTTCTCCATGTTTTGGTTTATCAAGAGAGACATCTGATATCGTAAATTCAGAACCTTTATAAAAAGTAGTCGCTGCTTTAATATTCAATGTCAAAACTCCTTCTTAATAAAATGTATTTCTGTGAGTTTAAATTAATCATTTTATAAGACAAACTCAAAATTACCTTCAAACTTCTCTGAAACATCATTTACTTAGTAAACGATTCCTCTCAAATAATCACAAGGAAATCATCACGATGTTCGGTCTTTCTTAGTCCATTGAAACTCCTCGTCAGTTTTTTTATTAAAACTGAACCAACTTACAACGCACATTTACATCAACGAAGGTAAGAAGGTAATAATCTCTGGAAACAATATAAACAATGCTATAATAACAAAATCAGCTACGATAAACGGTATGCTCCCCCGATAAATTTCCTTCATATCACTGCCTGGTACCGCACCATTAAGAATGAACAAACTGAGTCCAAATGGTGGTGTAACCAAGGCTACTTCAACCAAAAACACTAGCATAACACCAAACCAAATCGGGTCAAATCCCAAAGCAATGATGGAAGGAAAAAGAATAGGTAGAGTCAGGAACATGGCTGACATCATGTCCATGAACATCCCCATAATCAAATACATAAGGATGACAGCTAACAAAATCACAATGGGGTCAACTGGAAGTGAAACCAAAAGATTTGATAAATTGGTAGGTATTCTAGTCACCGTAATAAAGTAACTGAAAACATAAGTACTACATACCAACAGAAAGATCATACTTGATGTCGTGATTGTCTGTATAATAGAGTCTTTGATGATCTGCCATTTAAAACCTTGCATGATCAGCAACATAACAAATACGACGAAGGCACCTATTGATCCGGCTTCAGTTGGCGTAAAAAAGCCAGAGTATAACCCTGCTACGATCACAAAGACCAAAATCACAAATCCCCATATATTTTTTAAGGATTGCAGACGTTCTTCTAAAGGAGGCTTAGCAACCGATGGTGCAATCGCAGGATTCCTTTTAACCAAAATATAGACCATCACCATGTAAATCACGGCAGCAAATAAACCGGGCAAAAGGCCTCCAATTAATAATTTCCCGATTGACTGTTGTGTGATAATAGCAAAGACGATCATTAAAATACTCGGTGGTATCATGACAGCAAGTGGTCCGACTGAAGCTATAGCTCCATAAGCTAACTTTCTGTCCACCCCTGATTTAATCATTTCCGGATAGGCAATTTTGGCTAATGTCGCAGTGGATGCCAAACCTGAGCCACTCGTAGCTCCAAATCCCGCTCCCCCAAGAATAGTGGCTTGTACTATGCCTCCGGGAGCATGCCCTACCCATTTCGTAGCGGTTTTAAACAGATTGGTCACAATACCTGAATGATAAGCAAAGTAGCCCATAAGGATAAACAAAGGCACAGCAACAAAACTTTCACTCCTCAATACTCCATAAAAAGTCGATTGCATAATATTTAAAGAAGGGATTAACCCATTAATCAAATAGAAGCCTACAAAACCAACAGTAGCCATAGCAAATGCAACCGGTACTCTTAAAAACATCAATAGTAACATCACGATGATGCCGATGTAACCAATAATCTGTGGATCTAATGTCATATTCATCCTCCCCCTTGCTGGTATTAACCCATTTGTAAAGTCTCCAAACAATCGACAGCACCCTATTTATTTCAAGTAGCTACTGGATGGTAGTTGTTTCAGATTCGTCTTTTCTGTTCTTTGAGTTGGTTGCGATAAGGAAAAAGTCAAGAAAAAGTCTTATAGCCAAAAACGTCAAACCTATAGAAAGAACCAATTTTGCTGGCCAAATTGGTATTCTGATCAGCCCAGAACTGTACTCATTTCCTACAAAAGAAGATATAGTGGAAATCCCTGTTTGCCAGGCAATAATACCGATGACAAACAGACCTATCACAGTGCCAATTAAGTCAAGGACATTTTTATACTTCGCCGGCAAAGAACTTGTGGCAACTTCGATCACAACATTCTGATTTTGAGCCTGTACATAAGGAAAGCCAAGAGCAATCATTCCAATAAATGAGTATGTGACCAATTCGTAAACAGCTACTATAGGTGTATTGAATAAATTACGAAATAAAACATCCAATGTCACCATTAACATGACAAGCAAAGCAATCATTCCTGCAATTAATGCAAAAAAGTATTCTACCTTTCTTAACTGGTAATCTAATTTCACAAAAAGTAGATTCATGAGATCCCCCCGTACGTTAATGTCTCTCAAATCGTTTAGTATTCTCTATCAATTCAATATTTGCTCTTGGGAAAAAAGAATCTTTTTTCAAAAAACAAGAATAATATAAGTTCCGATTTTTTTTGTAGGATCTTCAAAACGTTTCATCAGGTTTTAGTTTTCTAGCATCTCTTTCACAATACCGCATCTTTAATCATTCACACTCATTTTGACATCATACTTAATGAGATCTTTAAGTAGTAGAACAAGTATTACCTTGATTGGTTTGCCTCCATCCTTCCACGAACAACCGGATGTTCGTGGAGAGATGGAAGCGATAAACGTATTTGACCGGCAGATCAATCGCCATAAATCATTATTTAGGAAAAGAATCTATCTAGTAACATTAGACTGTTATTTAATACAAACTGTCCATTATGGCTTTTTGGCAATAGCCTCTTCCCTCATGGTAGCCATTGTTTCCTTTAATTCCTCTGCAGACAAGTCACCTTCAAGCGATTTTTCTGACATCTTTAGTGACATTTTCAAAAAACGAACTCCCTCGTCTTCATCTTGTATCATTTCATCCCACAGCTTTTGCAATTCCGACTGATACTTATAAATCTTTTCTTTATCAATAGCTGACTCAGTTTCTTCTAACAGTGCAGTGAGATGAAAAACTTGTTTACTCCAATTTTCAAAATCGAACATGTTATACACCGACCTTATGTTTAGATATTAGGAAAAGGAGTTGTTCTCTCCGCCCCTAGCAAATTCACTTCATTTGACTGTAAAATCATGGTGTTTTGAAGACGTGTATTATGCAACTCTAACAGTGCTCTTCGTTTATCTGCATCTTCTCCACAATATTTAATCATGATATCTCTGCCAACCGCAATATGACGTGGTTCATCATCCACTACCTCTTTTCTAATTCCCTTACGCAAATCTTCAGGCATTATTTGAGCTGTAATGTTTTCTTCTGGTGATAAAGTTCCGTAACCAAGCAAGAACGGTAAAGTTACTTCTGAAGTCAGCTGCAAGTTTATAGCAATTTTAGTCGGATCATCATAATCACTCGTTAACTGAAATTGCTTTAAAACATCAGGTTCAACTTCATAATCCTGAATTCTAGAACTTCCTCCATATTTCTTTGCCCATTTCCCCCAGATCCTTTGGTGCTTGACTTCATCAATGATCTGTTGGGCAAGTCTGATGCGTATACCTATATCTTCGGGGTTACTTTCAAGCAACACAATTTGTTTGGAAGGTGGATGAACCCCTAGATAGAATTCACGCCATCCAATTCGCGAACAAAACTTCACCAAATTCTGTTTTTTCTCCTCTTCATCAAGATTAACTTTCTCCCAATTACTAACATGATAAAACGCTTCGGCAAATTGAGTAGATTTATCAATTATTTTTTGTGTAAACTCTTCAGGTGTCCATTGTTTCAATTCAGCATCACTCAACTCATGGTATTTCGGTAATTCAACAGTGGTTTTCATAGGATCATCCTCCATATAATTTAAATTAATCTTATAGTCATCTTGGCACTCGAAAATCTGATCTTTCATAGAGAGGCCAACAATTTTTAACGGAATTTAAAGGGATCATTTCATAGGTTTGCTTAATAAGGAATTTCTTGTTCATATTTTTCAATCAGTTCAACAAAGGTATCCAAGACCTCTTGGCCTGGCAACCCTAGATCTTCTTGTTCTTTCACCCATTCGTCCCATACAAGTTCTGCTGCCGCTTCTCTTATTTTGTTCAAATCCTCTTCCGAAGTTTCATGGATTACAACACCTTGCTCAGCATATGTTTGTGCTGACTTTTCATCTGATTTAATAAAAAGTTCATGATGCATTTTGGCATCAAAATCCTGTTGCACTTCCTCAATAATGTTTTGGATATCTTCAGGTAAAGATTCCCATACGTCAAGGTTCATGCCAATAATACTGGTCAACCCCGAAACTGGTAGTGTCCAAATAGAATTAACCACTTCATCAACCCCAACCGCAACGCCCCCCGAAAAATTAAAGAGCATACTGTCAATTGTGCCTCTAGACATAGCTTCATAAGCTTGTGTTTGCACCATTGGAACAGGAATCATACCAAGCCCTTCAGCCAGTAAAGCCTGGGATCTCCCGGTTGTTAAAGTTCGTAATCCTTTTAAATCCTCAAATCTAGAGACATCTTTAGTTGACAGAACGTGGTATTGAGGAGCGGCATATAAGCCTATTTTTTTCACGCCGTGACTTTCCCATTGTTCTTTGACTGCAGGTTCTTCTTCATACAAGGTATGAAATGCTTTGATGACGGACCATACGTTTTCGTAAATAGCCGGATTAGTCGCAACAGTACTTAAAGATACTTTGCCGGATTGCAATTCTGGAATAATAAAGGCAACATCGGCCACCCGGTTTTGAACAGCATCAATTGTATCCTCTGCACCAGTCAATGATCCGTTATAAAACCTTTCAAACTTTACTCGACCATCACTTCTTTCTTCAATTTCATCTAACAAAGTATCAAAACCAACGGTAACGGGAATTCCTGGCTGTGTATAAGTACTTGCCGTTAAATGGATAACATCCGTTTGCTCACTTGCGCCACCTCCTCCATTTTCTGGACCTTTGTTAGATGATTCTGTAGTTGCCCCCGCGGAACATCCATTGAGAATTAGCATAAATACGATATAAAGTAACCCTACTGTTATTGTTTTCTTCACTGCCTTCACTCCTTCAAAATCATGGTTGTAAGTGCTTACATTTTTTTCAAGAAACACATTGTTCTTCATTTGAAAACTTTCTTCATTTACAAACCACCTCCTTGAAAATAAATTCAAAATGATTTAATAATTAGCATAAATACAATATAAAGCAACCTCACTTTTATTGTTTCTTTAATGTTTTCCCTCCTTCTAGATCATTATTGTAAGTGCTTACATTTTTTAGGAAGACATAGTTCTTCATTTAAAAACTCTTAACTTACAAACCTTTTCCTTACTAAAAATTGAAAATGACAAACTTGTAGACCTTCGAACGAAGAAGTGTAGTAAGGATTACTACATACCTTTTGAAAACACTACTTTGATTTTCATAATATCACTTCCAGTTCATTCCCTTATTGATGTTGATCGCATGTGTTTCTACATATTCGTCGAAAACCATTTGAGAATTCTCTCTCCCGATGCCACTTTCTTTTACCCCTCCAAATGGCATGTGTTTAAACCCTAATTGCGTTTGAAAAGCAGTATTAATCAATGTCATACCTGACTCAATTTCCTTTGCGATTCGTAATGCTCGATCTGTATCAGTTGCCCAGATAGACGATCCTAATCCATATTCTGTCGCATTAGCCATTTCAATGACTTCTTCCTCCGATTGATATGATACTAATGGAATTATCGGACCAAATTGTTCCCCGGTTACTAACTCCTGATCTGACTTCATATTTCGAACAACTATTGGATTAAGATAGTATCCATTATCCCAATTTCCTGGTTCCAATTTTTCACCTAACTCTACCATTTCAGCTTTGCTATTTCTTAAATTTTCTATTAATCTTTTAACATTATTATATTGATTTTTATTGTTTACAGGTCCAAAAGTCGCCTGCGGGTTCATTTGATGTCCAATCTTATATTGATCAACATGCTCACATAATAGATCATAAAAATGGTTATACATACTAGAAGGGATATAAATTCTTTTGATCGCGTAACAGAATTGTCCAGAACGTCTAAAGACTCCATTTACAATGTTTGGTACAACTGTTTCTAAATTTGCATCTTCTAACACTATGGCTGGATCGTTACCACCTAATTCGAAATGAACACCCTTAAGTGTATTGGCAGCAGATTTCATAATACTTTTCGCTGTCGGACCACCACCTGTAAAAGAAATTTTTCGAACTAAAGGATGAGTAGTAAGTGCCTCTCCAACATCTCCATCTCCATTTACTACATTAATAACACCTGGAGGGAATATTTCTCCAATTTTTTGTAATATTAACGTTATACCAATAGAAGCAAATGGTGACGGTTTAAACACTATAGTATTTCCTGCAATTAAAATAGGCGCCAACTTTTGCATAGTTAACACAATGGGTGCGTTCCAAGGAACAATTCCAGCAATAACTCCCATTGGTTTTTTTTCAATGCTTACCCATCCTGTTTCATCTTCTAATTCAACTGGTTTAAAAAAGTTTTCTGCAAATTGCATACTATTGCGCATTACACTTACAGCCATGTTCACTTCTGCTCTTGTAGTATTTAAAAGTATTCCATTTTGTTTTGAAATAACTTCAGCTATAAGAGCACTTTCTTTTTCTAAAAGATCAGCAGCTTTTAATACAAGAGCAATCCTATCTTCCAAGGGCACTTTTCTCCAAGATTGATAAGCTTTGTGAGCTGCACCAACAGCATCATCAACATGCTGGGGGTTGCCTTGGGCTACATAACCAATCACATCATCTAAACGCCCAGGATCACTCACTTCTAAGTATTGATCAGTCTTTATCTCTTTTCCACCAATTAATAAATTAGTTTCCATCGATTACTCCTTTCTTGTATATTTTTTTGAGGATTAATTTCTTTAGCAACTACTCCAACTTGCCGTAGAAAACAGTGCCCCATTCTATTTACAAATTCTTCATCTGAGGCATTTCTGTTTTGATATCCTTAGGTAAGCCTGTTCCTAAAATTTAATTTCCGTTATAATCTTCTTTTTTGAAAAATATACCAGCGTAAACTTTTTGACCATTTTGGTAATAAGTCATTAAATAAAAAAGCATTTCCGCTTTTTTACTTTCACTTTTTCCCACTTCGGACTTAATTACAACTTCATAGTATATTGAATTTACAGAAAAGTCAATATACCTTGAACAGAATTTTTAAAAAGTTTTCGGAAAATATGACTCGAAGAGAGTGATACACGCACCTACAACCACCGCTCTATCTTTTCTTTTTCCTGTAGTGAAAATAAGATTATTTTCTCTATCTTTTAAATTTTGTAATGCACTTTCTACTACTCGATTAAAATATCCATCAAAGTTATAAATTAAAGGACCACTAAGAATAATTAATTCTGCTTGAAAGATGTTAATTAAATTTGATAAGCCAAGCCCTAAATAATCAGCTGTATTTAAGATGATTTCTTTTGTTTTTTCATCTCCTTGCTTAAAGTATTCGATTAGATCATTTACTGATGCTTGTTGAACTTGTGCATTACTCAGCTCCTCAATTAATTTATTATTTTTTAGCTCTTGAATAATCCCATTAAAAGAAGAATAAGCAATCAAACATCCTCTTTTCCCACATGAACATAATTTCCCATCAAAGTTTATAATCATATGCTCATAATTATAGTTTTGCCCCGGCAAAACAGCTCCATTACAGATAACTCCACACCCTAATCCCCAAGCACCAGCAATTAAATAGACGATATTTTTATGCACTGAATCATATGCATCATATTCAGCAACGACTGCTGTTTCGGTGGCTAATTCAAGCATTATTTTCACTGGAAATTCATTTTGTAACATTTCAACTACAGGTGTATTTTTCCAATTTGGGGCAAGAAACGGTTCTCTCACTATAATCATTCCCCCTTCCCTATCTATTGGACCCACTGTAGCAAAACCAAATCCTATTAGATTTTCAATTTCTAATTTATGATCTTTCATTAATCTACGTATAATACTTTTAATTTTATTTATTATAAAATCCAGGGTATGTATGGATGTTATAACGAATATCTCTTCTTCAATAATTTTGTAACGTACATTACATAAAACAACTTCTACAGCCATTCTTGAAATATGAATTCCTATAATATAATCCTTGTCTAGCACCACATCATAGTAAGTTGGAGGTCTTCCAATAGAGGTGTCACCTATCCCATACTCTTTTAAAAGGTTATTTTTTAATAACTCATCAATCATTCTGTTTAATTTTGTTTTTTTTATCTTTGTAAATTCCATTAATTCCGCTTTTGTTACCGGTCCATTTTTTTGAATAAATTGATACAATTTCTTTAACTCTTGCAGTTTTGATGAGCGACTTTCTAGAAAATCTTTAAGTAACATATAAACACACCCTTATAATCTTGTCCTAAATAACATATTAACAAACTTATTCCTATTGTGGACAAAATAAATTTCAAATGTGAATTTTTTTAAAATTATTATTCTGTAACCAAGTGGGATGCTGAAAGTTGATAACAAGCTAGTGAAAGCTAGTGTTTGTAAAATTTGTTTTTAAGCATGATGCGTTGATGGGGCTAGAATATTAATGCTAAAGGGCTTTTTTAATACCACGCTAGAAGCTTTTTGGAACCCTAGGCCTAGCCTAGGGTTTTCATTTCCACAAAAGAATCCTGCCCCAATACTGCGGGCAGGATCACATCACTTAGAAACAATATCGAACAAAAACTCGATCATTATTCACCTGTTCCGATGAATTTCTACAACATAAATAGGATCTAGGAAACAGCCGTCTCAGCAAACTCCTTCGAGAAAGAATCTTCTTTTTCAATCTGCATGTCTTGTTGGATTTCAATTTCTACTCTTCTTAACTCTTCGAACATTTTAAGGCGATTGGCACTAGTGTTTTGGTCTGAAAGAGCTCCCTTAATAATAGGGGCTAGTATGTCGGCATCTTTCATCGCACAATTGATGCCGATTGCTCCCGTTGGCGTCATTGTATGTGCAGCATCACCGATAATGACCAATCCGTCCTTTACCCAAGTTTCACAACGAGAACTTTCTACCTTTAGACAAACAAAGTTTTTCCAAGATTGAAGGTGCTGTAACACAATCTCCTTTAATTCAGGAAAGCTCTCTATGAGAGGCTCAATCAACGGCTTTAACGGCTCTTTTTTTAATGTAGGAAATGACCCATCTTTAATATTCCAACCAATTTGAATGTACTCTCCGGTTTGCGTGAACAATGCGAGTTGATGGCCACGAACTTGCAACATTCTTGTCGTTGGTTCCCAATCTTTTGGGGCTGGTATCTTCGCCCACAATACATCATACCCGTGTGACTTATGAATCGTCGTTATATTGGCAAGTTTTCTTACCGTCGAAAAGCGGCCGTCAGCTCCGACCACGATCGAACTTGTTATGGTCAGCTCTTCGTTACCCTTTCTTGCTTTCACACCTGTATAAAATCCTTTTTCATCTTGAATCAATTTCGTTACAGTCGTATTCATAAGGATATGGTGATGGGGAAAACGCTGTGATTCCTGTACGAATGCAGTTAATAAATGGGATTGAGGAACATGGATTCCGACATGACCTTCAGCTGATTCTGGCGCAATCGTTTTAACGATGTTACCAGCAGCAAAGAATTCTATCCTTTTCATTCTGAGAATTCCTTCTACCTCCACTTTTTCAAACAAGTGGTGTTGCTTTAAGATGGCCTCTGTTTCAGAAGTGATATGTTCCCCTCTAAACTCCCTATCCACACCGCTCGAGCGTTCTAAAACAATCGTAGAGACCCCTTTTTTTGCTAGTAAATGACCAAGTAAAATTCCTGCTGGTCCTCCTCCAACAATACAAACATCCGTCTGTAGATGCATGTTCATCACCTTTTCGTCTGTCTTTTTTTCGGCTTTTAACTAAGAAGTCCTGTCTCAAGACCCTTCACATGTCCTGACTTATCAATTTTCGTTTGCAAATATTTTTTATTATGATCAGATACATCTCCCCACAATGGCACGGTTCGGTCTACAAGCATTCCAGCATCACTTAGTGACGTAACTTTTTTGGGATTGTTCGTGATCAGACTAACTGGTTTTGTTCTAAACGTCTTAAGAATGCGAATCGCCTCTTCATAGGAGCGATAGTCATCTTCAAAACCTAATTGTTCATTGGCTTCTACTGTATCGTATCCTTCTTGTTGCAATAGGTACGCTAATGATTTCGAGAACAAACCGATGCCGCGGCCTTCATGATTCGCTAGGTAAAAAAGAGCACCACTGCCATTTTCGACAATCATTTTTAGCGATTGTTGTAATTGAAACCCACAATCACAGCGTTTACTCCCAAAAATATCTCCGGTATGGCATATGCTATGGAAGCGAATGAACGATTCATCAGCACTTGAAAAGTCACCATATACTAAGATCGATGATTGTTGTGAGAAAGCAAGATTTGCGTTTGGCAAAGCTTTCAATAAATCCTCTTTACTTGACGGTAAGTCTTTCAATGAAACCCATGTATACCATTGAAAGGTGATTTCTTGATCACTGAGCTGAACAGGAAGTTGTATCGGGCCAACAAGTGCAAGGTCTACACTCCCCTGTTGATGGATTATTTCGATCTTTTGTTCTAGAATATTATAAATTGAATCATTCATCTGACTTCGCTCCCTTTTCCTTCCACCTTTTCGCAAATACGCTTTATAATTTACAAGACTAATAGTTTTTCTAATATGAAAAAAAGTTAAATATAGAATAACAAATTGACGATTGATGGTCAACATAACATTTAGTAATATGAACATAAGTTTCATATAATGATATAAGTAAAGATACAAATATAAATATTGGATATATCGTTCACACATTATTAAATTGGTGAATAATAACCATTGTGTAATGAGCAATTTCTGAACCTGCAGTTACTTTATCCGTTAGTCTATCTAGAGATAGATGCTTTTAAATGATGAGTGTGAAAAAGGAAGGGAAAATCGATGAATATTACGAGTAAAGGCAGCGGCGATCCTATCGTCTTTTTACATGGTTTAGTAGGTAATCAAGATGTGTTTAAAGTTGAAGTCAACCAACTAAACGCAAACTATCAAACGATTACCTATAATTATTTAGGGCACGGATCTGATTTAGGCACTAACGTTCGTTTTACACTTGAATATTTAGTTGAACAGCTTTGGGAAGTATTTGAAACCGAAAGAATTGATAAAGCTCATATTTGTGCATTAAGCTTTGGTTGTTATATTGCCCATGCGTTTGAAAAAAAGTATCCTGATAAGGTGATGAGTATTTGTAACATCGGTGGTCATTATAATAATCCATCTTTTTTATTCGATCAATTTAAGCTCTCATTAATTGAGCCAATGGAAGATTATTCAATTTGGCTTACTAACTATGCAGAAAGAGTTAAACCAAACACAAAAGAAATGCCAAACCCTTATAATTCAAAATCAAAAGATATTTTCTTGAAGTATGGTTTATTAATGCATCCTTCCATTATAAAACAATCTCTGAATATTCGTCTTCAATACGATTTGAAATCGGTTTTAACTAGATGCCAAAAACCAATTTTATGGGTCAGTGGTGAATATGACTTTTTATATCGAAGCTGTACCTATGATTTATTTAAAGTCATCCCCCATGTTCAGTATGTCGAAGTTCCAGATGCAGGACATTTAGTGCATTTGAATCAAAGTGAACTCTTTCTAAAACAATACGAATCATTTTTGTTAGGTCTAACAAACATGGCATAACTAAAGAAGACTCCAAAGGTCCAATCCGACCGTTAGAGTCTTCTTTTTCTTTACTTTTTGGCATTGTCAATTAGCTCTTTAAGTTCGGGCGTAAATCCTTTCACTGCTTGTTCACCTATAACGGTAACAGGCACACCCATAAAGCCAAACTTTTCCACCTCTTTTTGATATTCCTCACTAGCCATAACATCTCTTACTTCAAATGAAACTCCTTCATCACTTAACATTTGTTTCACGTAGGTGCATTCCACGCAGCCGTCAGTTGAATAGACGATCACTTGTTTACTCATTCACTGATAGCCTCCTTTAACGAATCTTTTGTAATTTTCCAGTGAGACGTATTCCAACGAACTTTTCCATCTTCAAGCAAGAAAATTTGTGGGGATTCATGCTTAATTCCTAGATCTTCGGCAATTTGATTGGATACAGGTTTGTCTTCAATGACTAATACAATCGCAGCAGACGTGCTCGTCTCTTCTACAAAAGTTTGAAATTCTTTATGTGCATTGGCACTAATTGGACAAGTTGTACTATGCTTAAAAAGCAAGTGTTTTCCTGACTGTCGTACAAATTGATTCATGTCTTCAATACTTGTAAGTTGTTCAATTTCCATTATGAACACCATCCTATTATTTTTTTCGATGCTTATACGTTATGTAACTTTCTTGAAGATACTTTAGCACATAATGTCAGAAATGACTAAGAAAATGCTTTCAGAAAAAACTACCCCTTCGCACTTACTGAGGCCATTGAAAAATGGTACGATTTGCACCTTTTTCAATGGCCTAATTGAACCATTTGCTCACTTAAGCCAATTTACAAGCGGAAAGGAGTTTAACAAGTCAGTGGCTGCTGCATTAGATATCTACGGTCATCATTTTACGAAGGGGAAAGAATTCATTTACTCAATTGACTCTTTTTAGTGTGAAGGTAATTGGGGTTTGGAACGCTCGTATACTAAAAGCCCTGAAATTAACCGTATATCAATACAAAAAAAGTCGGATTAAAACAACCTTTTTTCAGTATTACTACGGTACGTTGTCCAAACCTTTTTTGATTAACGAGTGAACTTCCCACCCAACAAACTGCTCCTATTTTGGATATAACTTGAAAGATTAATTACACCGGTAGGTATAAGCGGAATATGTGGCAAGCGTCCATAAATATCCTTGATATACTTTGAACCAACTACGCTAGCAAAGAACACATTAATAGTATCTGCTCTACATTGTATATAAACGAGCATTTGCTCACACAATGACTTGTGATACAATATTCTAATTACATGGTGTATTATGGGAAAGTATATAATGCACAATACATAACAAGGAAGGTTGAAAAACATGGAACATAACTCTTCGAACTTTATACGAAATATCATTAAAGAAGATTTAGAGTCCGGCAAGCGAAACCATGTTATAACTCGTTTCCCACCAGAACCTAATGGATACTTACATATTGGACATGCGAAATCGATCGTGATTAACTTTGATTTAGCAGATGAATTTAACGGAAAAACGAACCTACGCTTTGATGACACTAACCCACTAAAGGAAGACTCAGAGTATGTTCATGCTATTAAAGAGGATGTACAGTGGCTCGGCTATGATTGGGATGGACTATTTTTCGCATCCGATTATTTTCAAGAAATGTACGAAAGAGCCGTACTTCTCATTAAAAAAGGAAAAGCCTATGTCGATGATCTTTCAGCAGATGAAATTCGTGCATATCGTGGTACATTAACGGAGCCAGGAAAAGATAGTCCATACCGAAATCGTTCGATTGAGGAAAACTTAGATTTATTCGAGCGTATGCGGAAAGGCGAGTTTGGAAACGGCGAAAAGGTGTTAAGAGCGAAAATTGATATGGGTTCTCCTAATATTAACTTGCGAGATCCTGTTATTTACCGTATCTCTCATGCAACACACCATAACACAGGGGACGAGTGGTGTATTTATCCAATGTACGCCTTCGCTCATGCATTAGAGGATGCGATAGAAGATGTCACACATTCTATCTGTACAACAGAGTTTGAAGACCAACGTCCACTTTACAACTGGGTAGTAGAAGAATGTGAAATGACGAGTTCTCCACAACAAATCGAGTTCGGTCGTTTAAACATCACCAATTCAGTAATGAGTAAGCGGAAATTAAAACAACTAGTTGATGAAGGGTTTGTCGATGGATGGGATGACCCACGTATGCCAACGCTCTCAGGTTTACGAAGAAGAGGTTATACCCCCGAGGCAATTCGTGCATTTGTGCGGGAAACAGGTGTATCGAAAGGGTCTGGCACGGTAGATTCGCAAATGTTAGACTTCTTTGTACGAGAAGATTTAAAAATGAAAGCACCTCGTACAATGGGAATCCTTCGTCCGTTAAAAGTAGTGATCACAAACTATCCAGAAGGACAAGTGGAAATGCTAGACGCGGAAATCAACCCTGAAAATCCTGAAATGGGTACAAGACAAATACCATTTTCAAGAGAAATTTACATTGAGCAAGAAGATTTCATGGAAGACCCGCCAAAAAAATACTTCCGTCTATTTCCTGGTAACGAAGTTCGTCTAAAACATGCTTACTTTATTAAGTGTGAGGATGTCATAAAAGACGAAGACGGGAACGTAGTAGAAATCCATTGTACGTATGATCCGGAAACAAAAAGCGGTACAGGCTTTACGGGTCGTAAGGTAAAAGGAACATTACACTTTGTCGAAGCAACACAAGCGGTGCCAGCTGAGTTCCGCTTATATGAGCCACTCATTTTAAATGAAGAACCAGAAGAGTTAGAAGAATTAACGGAAACGGAAGTAGAAAAAACGTTCCTGGATCATGTAAACCCTAACTCCCTTCAAGCTTTAAAAGGCTTTGTAGAGCCAAATATGAAAGAAGCTGCCACGCAAGAAAAGTTTCAATTCTTTAGACACGGTTACTTTAATGTCGATCCAAGTACGACAAAAGGCAACCTTGTATTTAATCTAATTGTTTCGTTGAAGAGTTCGTTTAAGCTTTAAAGTAATGTCCGAAAAGACCTGTTGTTTTGCACAGGTCTTTTTCTTAGGTTTCCATCGATATAAAAATTCTTTTTCAGACCTAATAGACACAGCTATGCGTTGCTGTGCCTACTATAAGAAGATGCTTGTCTTTTATTCCCCACTTATATGAAGGTAAGTTTGAGCAAGATATTACTTTACTTGATAAAATTTGATATAAAAACCGAGCGAGTGAGCCAACTATATTTTTCACCAGCCACCTCAAAAAAAAGTAGGTGTGGTTTTGAAATAAAAAGTTTTAGGTTCTTCAGACTTTCCGTTTATAAGCCCTTTATTTACTACATAAATTTTAGTTCCATCATCAGTTTCAAGTGTATTTCGTGCCTCAATCTCACGAACTCCATCAGTACGAACAATTTGCAGTCAGCACCCCTAGGAAGAATGACCCCTGTTAATCCTGGACCTTTAAATGCCCACCAATTATTGGGATAATTCGTCTCAGTGGAGTTGCTCCTATTTCTTGAACATCCCCTACTTCTATAACCGCTTCCATTATCCAATCAAATGTAAAAGACATAAAAATCCACCTCCACCATTTATTCATTCCTCGAAGCATACTATACCAATTAAAAACAAAAGAAACGTAATGTTGAAGAAGTTTATAATACCTTAAAGAATGAAAAATTGAATTTTTAAAAAGCCCTAGCGAAATATGATTAAGCTCACAAAAAATAGGATTCAACTGATCTATAAATGTTTTCACGGACCCCAAATCGACATTAACAAATTCTCCAGCTAGCAATATACTCAGCTTGTTCATTCAGTCGCTCCAGTTTCGGATCTTCTATTTCCCATTCCCCATGCATCTTCAATTCTTTACAAGTTAAATCAAAGTGGCACATAGCAATCCCGATGTCTAGTAACTGCATTTGATAACCTAGCTTCGTGCTATAGTTTGGTGTGTGTTCAATGAAAAAATGGCAAACTGTACGGTCGTTCGCTAAAACAAGTCTCCACGGTTGTTTATTCGAAGCAGATGGTCCAAGTCTTACTGATTCAATTGGGGTTTGAAAAGGGCCTGCTTTATTATAATCTAAAACAGCTTCAAAACTCTCATCATAAAACAGTTGATTCCAGGCCTTTTTGTTATCTGCTTTTACAACAATTCGAAGAGCCTTATCAAACATTCGCTGTTTTTCTTTTGGATAACCAATTGGAGTGACGCAAGGTATAAACTCCCTTTCACCAATAGAAATTTCTTTTTCAAATGATTTTCGACTGAATGTTCCACCCATCCAGCAAGTACCGATTTGAAGATCCGTTAAAAATAACACTAACTTTTCAAACGTATAACTGAAATTCACTAAAGAGTATGTATTATTTTCACATATCCCAACTAAATAAGCTTTTGGATTTTTGATAAAACCATATGTCCCAAGCTTGATCCCTTTATCCGTGACATTATCAGTTACTCGAATAAGCTCCATCTTACCTTTACTATTAAAAGGGCCTATAAGATTTTGTTTGTTATCTATGTATTCAGTTATGATTTTATAATCGGATTCAGTTATATCTTGTGTATCGTAAGTTCTTATTGATTGCCGTGTACGTATTGTTTCGATTACTGATTTTTGAAATGTCAATATATTTCACCTCCCATTTCCTTTGTTAAAAGTGTCTAAGAAAAGGTGTTCTTACTACCGGAATGCCGGCCAATATTGAGTTAACGTTAACAAATACTTGTAACCGTTTTTTTATTAAAACCGTTGAAGAGACTGTATAATCAAATAACAATAATAATTTATGAATATTTTCAAAAAATTAAGATTTAGAATAGGTCATTACAAAGTGTAATACTGTTTCAAATCTAGTTGGATTAATATAGGCATGTTCTCTATCACCGTTAAACTTGATCGAGTCATACTCATCAAGATGATAATAGTCATCCTCTATCTTTATTTTTAATTCACCCTTCATTACCGTAACATATTCGATCACTCCGAACTGATGAGCACCTGGTGAGTATTCACTGTTAGGTTTTAGAAAAGCCCGATGTATTTCTAATGAACCATAATTAGTAGCATCAAATATCGGTTCCAACGCACAAGCTTCATTAGTACTTAATACTTTTTTTCCTTTGTTTTTCCGAGAGACTATTACTTCTTGATTTTCATTAAGCAGTGCTGAGATCGGTAACCTTAAACCATTTGCTATTTTCCAAATAACACTGAGGGACGGGTTCGCTTCTCCTCTTTCGATTTTACCTAATGTTAATTTGCTTACATCTGTGATAGTAGCAAGTTCTTGTAGACTCATTCCTCTTTCACGCCTTATTCTCCTAAGCATTTCGCCAACTTGTTTAGCTAATTTTTCAGCTTCATTATGTGTGCTATCCATGAAAATCACTCCTTTTATTATCGTTATTTTGCATAGTATAATATATTAAAAGTATAGTATAATATACTAAAAATCATCAGGTGAATGAAAGGTGTGTATCTATGAAAGAAATATTTATTGGCATAATAGCTTCTATGTTCTTTGCTATCACATTTATATTGAATCGTTCAATGGAGCTTGCAGGAGGAAGTTGGATATGGAGTTCGTCTTTGAGATTCCTCTTCATGCTCCCTTTTTTATTTTTAATTGTACTGTTAAGAAGCAATTTAAAACAAGTGATTACTGAAATTGTAAAACAACCCTATCATTGGTTATGGTGGAGTTTTGTTGGATTTGTTTTATTTTACGCTCCCTTAACGTATGCGTCTGCATATGGACCAGGTTGGTTGGTTGCAGGCACCTGGCAACTTACTATTGTAGCAGGTGTTTTATTAGGACCCCTTTTTTTCGAGACGATTCAATCGAAAAACGGTCTAATCAAGGTTAGACATAGGATACCAAAGAAGGCTTTAATCATCTCACTCCTTATTTTATTTGGTGTCATGCTTATTCAATGGCAACAAGCTAATGATCTAACCGTTCAGATGATTATCATTGGTGTTTCACCTGTTGTACTTGCTGCGTTTGCTTACCCATTAGGAAATCGTAAAATGATGGAGTTATGTGGCGGAAGATTAGATACGTTTCAACGAGTGTTTGGGATGACATTGGCAAGTCTTCCATTTTGGCTAATCATTAGCGCTTTCGGTTTCATTAAAGTCGGTGCACCTTCTTCGGATCAACTTCTCCAATCTTTTATTGTGGCAATCTGCTCAGGAGTCATTGCAACCACTTTATTTTTTATAGCTACTGAAAGGGTTAGAGAGCACCAGGGTAAATTAGCTGCTGTCGAAGCTACACAATCTACGCAAGTTTTATTTGTAATGATTGGTGAAGTATTAATTCTTTCAACTCCATTACCAAATGGCTTAGCATTAGGTGGGCTTTTTATTATTATTTTTGGCATGCTCATTCACAGTTTATATACGAAGAAAATAAAGATAACACAAAAAATAGAACTATTACCATCGAAAAGTCAAGAACAGAACCTGTAATTCCGGAAGTATTTTAAGGTAATATTGGTAGCATAACCATAGACTGTTCTAATGGTTATGCTAATCTGTGTTTCCCTTAGAGAATAACCCTATCCCACACCTTGGCATAAGCAAGAGCATAACCGCTGTTCTTGTCATGCTACCCGTTAATTATTTACGAAAAAAGACTACCATTGGCAATGCTTGTTGTGGCATAAAGTTAAGTAGAAATACCGTACTTTCACCTTCCTTAAATATTATCCTCTTTGTAAATCTCTCTTCATTATATTGCATATACTCTTGTAAATTCGTTTGTTTCATAATAGATAACACTTCCCTTTTTATTATTTAGGTCCCTATACACCCATGATACGCTTTCTCAATTAGTAAAGCAGTGATATAAATCATATTATGGGAATTTTCTTTTTCAACCTTTGAGCCAATTGAACTATAGCCGTTACTTTCGTAAACCAGTCAACCAAAAGCAATCATTACATAGCTTGCTAGAATAAGGGGACCTCTAACCGATTCGAAAATAACATGCAGCAAATGTCGATACCATTGCTTCTCCTTCGAGTAAAATGTAAGGTCTTTTATTCAACCCTTATATCATTTATTATTTGCTTCTAACTTCCACACTGGTAATAAGTGGATATGAGGTTACCACAAATTCAACTTCTCTTTCAACATGAACAGTGGTATACTAGTCTAGCGATGAGCTAATTTGCATAAGACGAGATTGACGCGCCTTTTAGGCAATGCACAATGTGGTGTGCTGTCTCTCGCCGCAAACGCATAAAAAGACGTCCTGTTGGGCGTCTTTTTTCTATGATACGATCCCTTTGTGTTAAGCCATTGCTTTAGCCATCCATAATTCTCAGATCACCACAGTAAATGAATTAGTATTTGATTTCTCTTACGGCCGGTTTTTTGTTCAGATAATTCATTCTCCTTCTTGTGGAAAAATGATTTTTTTACCATTAGCCAACTATGGATTGGGGTCGTTCTGTCCTTTCATTGCTATTGCATTTTTTAAAGCCAAATCCATCTAAAATTCATTGTTAGTCATTCGAACAAGCCTCCTCTAGATGACCTGAACGTTTTATTTTTGTTTCTAGATAATTCTCGTTAAACTCTGAAACATCTCCCCATAATGACTTTCTTTCTGAAAGCTTCAAACCAGAGTTTTTCAATGCCTCTAGCTTTTTAGGATTATTTGTCATTAGTGTAACCGGTTTGGATCTTAATGCTTTAAGAACATCAATCGCATCATCATAGTTTCTTGAATCATCAACAAATCCTAGGCTTTCATTTGCATCAACCGTATCATAGCCGTTTTCCTGAAGTATATAGGCCATTGCCTTAGTAAACAATCCAATCCCTCTTCCTTCATGGTTAGCTAAATAAAATAAAGCACCCGTTCCATGGTCCACAATCATTTTCATGGACTGTTTCAATTGATATCCACAATCACAACGCTTACTGCCAAATATATCACCTGTATGACAAATGGAATGCATTCTAATAATCGCATCATCCTCATATGAAAAATCACCATAGGTTAAAACGCTTGATTGCTGTAACTCAGCTAAATTAACAGAAGATAATTTTTCAATAATTCTCTCATAGTCTTCAGTTACTTCATTACAATTCAACCAACAATACCATTGGAACACAACCGTCTCCCCGTACAAATTAACTGGTAGTCGAATGGGTCCAACTAAATAAATGGCTCCTTTTTTAGTTTTAATTAATTGAATTTTATTTTCCAACAAAGAAAAAACTTTTGAGTCAAACTTTGCTTGTATCATATATATTACTCCCTTTTTAATTAATTTGTATTTTGGTGGAGTTTTTTATGCTCAATTAATATCATATTAATAACTACTCCTCACTAGTATAACCACTTGTGGGTGGGAGATGTCCATTTAAAGATTACGACACGGCCCAACACCATCGGTAAACACTACAGGATAAATCAACATTTAAGCGAAAGAAATTATCTGACATTAAAAGATACATTGCCCATGCGAACGTAGTTTCTTGATCTTTTCCTTCTTACCATCGTTAATTTGTATAATGGCATGTTTCTTTCCTCCTTTAATACAAACTACAAAAAAAAGCATTACTTCTGGAATTGAAGTAATGCACAAGATTAATACTTGTTTATTTCAGTTGAGTTATTATACAGATGTTGTGTTACTAGTATCTTGCCCTTTGAAAATAAATTGATCAAGTGCATAAGCCTTAGAGCCATTAATTGCAATAAACACGGCCATTGCTAAGAGCGCTAGGTCTAATTCATAACCGGCCATTTGACCATTTCCTAAAAAGCCAACAGCTAATTTCACTTTTACGATTGCTCCGACCATCAGTAAGGCAAGTAAGGTAGAAGCCACTCTGCTAAATAAACCAAGTACTATTGCAATTCCACCAACAACTTCTAATAAAGCAACCCCATAAGCTAGAAACCATGGTAACCCTATGCTGTCAAACCAACCAACGGTATTTTCAATTCCTCCTTGGAATTTTACTACTCCGTGAACAAAGAAAGTTATTCCTAATACGATCCTTAAAATTAAAACACTTACTTCATATTTCTTATCCATTTTCATACCTCCAAGTTAATTTAAAATTTATTTTGAATCTCCAAATTGCCACACACTATGACTAAGGTTTCCGTATCGATAACTGCGATGTAATAATTTTGCACTTCTATCGTGATCTGCTGCACCCATAGCATAAAAAAGTGGAACAAAGTGTTCATTTCCATGTGGCGGTACCGCATATTGAGCGGCCGGAGCAAATGAGTTGTACTGGAATAATGATTCGATATCCCAATTATTTATATGTCGTTCTATCCACTCATCAAAATCAAGTGCCCATTGGTCGATCGTTCCATCATCACTACCCATTCTTAAGACCCCAAGATTATGAACCGTTCCACCACTCCCAATAATCAAAATGTCCTTTTCTCTAAATTGTGATAAAGACTTTCCAATTTTATATTGTTCCTCTGGTGTGAGGTGAGGGTTTACAGACATTGAAATGACCGGAATATCGGCACTAGGATAAAGCATTTTAAGAACTACCCAAGCCCCATGATCTAAGCCACGTGTTTTATCAACTTCAAAAGGTACACCCTCTGTAGTGAACAATTCTACAATTTCCTTTGTAACTGTCTCGTTACCTTTTGCTGGATATTTAATACGATATAAAGCTTCTGGAAATCCACCAAAATCATAGATGGTTTCAAACTTATCAACATCACTCACTTTTTGAGTAGATGACTCCCAGTGTGCTGAAAACAAAACAATCGCTTTTGGCTTCGGCAATAAAGTACCTAATGATTGTAAAAACTGAGTGTAGTCATTATCCTCAAGTGCTAATAGTGGTGCTCCGTGAGCAACAAACAAAGATGGCAGCATAATTATTCCTCCTTCAATAAAGTTCCTTTTCTTTATTATTATTTCTTTAAATTATCAACTAGCCACTTCGTAAAATCCTGTTGATTCTTTAATGAAACAGTATGTCCTTCTGGATAAGCTTGAAAGGTTACTTGAGCACCTAACCCTTGAAAATACTCATGACTTTCTACTCCCCACTCATAAGGTAGGATGTTGTCAAGTTCGCCGTGAGAAATAAACAATGAAACCTGATCAACAGATTTTATATCATATTCTTCCTTGACGAATCTAGGAATATATCCACTGAGAGCTACAATTCCTTTGATTCGATTTCCCAATGTTAACCCAAGCGTCATAGATACAATCGCACCTTGACTAAAGCCAAGTAAATACAAATGGCCGTGATCTAATGGATATTGTTCAGTTGCATAATCGATAAAGCTAGTAAGCTGACTTATTCCATGATCAAATACTTCTTTGTGTGGTTTTCCATAACCTTGAATCGTAAAATAGGCAAAACCCGGGGGTTGAGATAAATGACCACGAACACTAAAAATATAAAAATCTTCTAACCCATCAACTAGCGCCAGCATATTTTGTTCATTACTACCAATTCCATGCATAACAAAGATGGCAGGATAGGTTTTATCGGGCTCAATATTAGTTGGTTTACGAAGTTCATAAATCATCGGTGAATTCAAATCGAATCATCCCTTCTTATTCGTTTTTCTCAAGAAGCTAATCATAGTTCAATCCATTTATAGAGAGATAAAATATCTCTATTAAGAAACACCCAAATAAAAATGATCACTCCGTTGTTTCTCTATATGAATCTTTGTAATTTATAAGATAACAAATAAAGTTGTATAATGTCAATAGTTTTTTCACTATTATATAAAAATGTTTCCTATAAGAAAACATTGAGAGTCACTTCTTTTTCTTGCCTTCTTTAATTAATTGCTGTTTAATTTAAGCGAAATCCTCCCTATTCTCTCCTGTATTTAATCTAAATATCCTTTTGTCTTGACAAGTAATTTTAAACATTCTCGTACTAAATACTTTTATAAAAAAGAGAACAAATACAGTTTGTCCTTTCTCTAGAAATATCGGCTAGAGAGTCGATGCCGTAGTTTTCCACTTCTAAATACCTCTTCAGCGATATATCACATATGTATGCTGCTGATTTTTAAAAATAAAACATTCTTGATGCGCTCAATTAAATAAAGATTCAAGAAATTTTATTCTATCCCTATGATCATGTCCATAGATAACAAAAAGACGCTCACCTATTAATGGTTAGCGCCCAATTGTTGCAGATCTTAACTATTTCTAAAGACAATCCGGTTTACCGTTTTCATACGGTTTAAGTATTCCATATAGCGTTTCAATAACAGGAACCATCACATCGTGTTTAGTTGCCAAACGCAGCGCTCCCCCATGTAAATGCTCGACTTCTATAGGGAGCCCTTTTCTCATATCCTGATGCATGGACGATGTCGCTCCTTTTTTGAAACCTTTTAATCTGTTTGCCATCGATTCCACTTCATACTCTGTTAAAGCAATGCCCTCTTTCGCAGCTAGTGTATTCATTTCAAAGATTACCTTTTTAGCAACTACATACGAAGCCTCCGAACTCGCTATAAAACCTGCTGGTAGCTGCATCGCTGAAGTTATCCCAGAAAATGACGTAATAAATATGTATTTTTTCCACATATGCTTTAAAATATTTTCTTCTCTTAGTAAATTCGTTTTGACATGACTATTTATCTCTTCTAATTGCTCACATATATCCGCCTGTTCGTTATCAAGAGCCCCAAATTTCATGGCACTATTTGCGCTAGTATGCTCTACGTGGCCTTGTTCATTTAATGTAGCTATGATAGAGGCAAATCCTCCTATCACTTTTTCTTTTCCAATGACTTGCTGTAGTCTTTCCAAATGCTCGACGCCATTTAACAATGGCAGCACAAACGCTCCCGTCTGTTGAACGATCGTTTGAACTTGCGGTATGACTTGGTCAAGATGATAACCTTTAACAGTCAGTATCACTAAATCTATATTTTTCACTTGTTCAGGTGATGTATAAACCGCTACCTCTTTTCTTGCAAAATTTCCTTCAGGACTGATTATTTTCAAACCTTCTTTTGTCAGTTGAGCAGCGCGTTTTTCTCTCACAAAAAACGAAACGTTTAAACCTGCTTCTAACATCCTTCCACCAAAATATGCTCCTAAAGCTCCTGCACCTTGTACCAAAATATTCATAATTGGACTACCTCCGTTATATCTTTCCTACTCATTTTATTGTATTGAATTTACAAATTGTTATAATGTCCTCTTATCAGTATAAAATACTTAAAAGACAATAGGTAAACATTATTATACTGGTGCAGATCATAATAGTAAAAGACGCACTCTCTTTTAGAGAAATACGCCTGTTGTTGAACAATGTTTTAGTTTACCACTAACCTCAATAAAGTAACCGTTCGTGTAAAAAATTTAACTATATTATAGAAGATAGTAGCAACTAATTCTCCATTCACAAATTCATATAGTTAGGAATTCTCTCAACCTATACATAATCTAATGTAGGTTCTAGTTTATTAAATGGGTTACCTTCCTTGGTCTAGAAGTAATAACTAATTATTCCTGAAAAAAGAGTGAATCTCAGCATTAAAATAGGCACACCTCCTAGTTAATGCGAACATAGGCTGTTGTGTATTCATCAAGTTAAAACAGGGAGCTGAATTTAAAATGCATAATTATCAATCGTCATTTAATCCTCATCATTTAGATCAAGGTCAAAATCCTTATCATCATCAACAACAATATCTCAATCCTCAACCACAACAACAGATAAAACATCATATATTATCAACGGTAGAACCGATTGTTCAATACGGTCTTAAAGAAGCTCAATTTACTTCACATCTACACGCCATGAGGGAAGTAGCAGCGATCAGTTATTTAATTGGAAGAGGTTATGACCCTCAAGCAGCTCACCAGATTGTTGAATCTTGGGAAGTTAATGAGGTATTTTATCGTTAAAGAATAGAACAGAAAAAATGTGCCTGTTACTTGTTGGATTCGACAAGTAACAGGCATCAACTTCAAGACATTACCCTGCTTTTGTTATTTTACACTCTAAAAATTTATTTTACCCGTTATTAACCCGCACATGTTCAGGATATGTATGAGTATTTAATGAGTTGTTGTTTGAGAAATGACCATATAATTTATCTTCTCGTTCTCCATCCGCTTCCACTAATACAACAATATGGCCTTTGTTTAGATAGTCTTCATACTCTTTTGCGTGTTCTTTTGGAATTCCCGCACCTGTAAGAACCCCGATGAGTCCACCACCTCCAGCACCAATAGCTGCACCGCTTAATGCAGTCGCTAGTGGTCCAGCGGCCGCAAGAACACCAATCCCAGGGATAGCTAATAGTCCGATTTCGGCAATGATTCCTGTAATACCGCCGAGAACGCCGCCTGTCCCAGCACCGATACCTAAACCTTTTCCTGCATTCTTACCTCGTCCACTATCTTTTACAGTAACTTCACTTCTTGTTTTATTTTCAATACCTTTTACATCATCACTATCTTTTGCGAAAACCGAGATCTCTTCCTTTTTATAGCCCATATCATGAAGACCTTCAATTGCTTGAACTGCTTCTTCTGGGTTTCTAAATACTCCACCGATAACTGTTTTTCTCATATATTATCCTCCTCTAAATTTTGATTACACTGAACGGATTCCCAGTAAAGCATGAAGATAAACATAAGATTTTTTAGGGTGATACATGAAGAGCGCTAGAAGTTGAGAAGATCCCTTGCATGGAGGAAGGGACGTAGTAGGATCTTTTCGATGAGGTTGTAGAGTTGCTTTTGAAAAAAGGCCTTAAAAAAAGTGGTCCCAGTGCTTTAAAGCACTGGGACCACAATACTATTGCAAACACCTTGTTCAAACTCTATTTTTAGTTAATAAGCACGATTAAATAGTTCAGGGTAGTCCTTTTCAATTATATCTTTCATCGACTCTATTGCTAGATTTTCAATAGGATATGCTTTCACTTTTTGTAATGTTGAGAATGTATCACCTTTCAAGATATTGATCGCCTTTTCAATAATGCTACTTTTCTCGAGTAAGTAGTTATTTTTCAGTACAAAGTCCTTACTTACTGTCTCCTCGTAAATCACGTAATAATTCTCAGCAACTTCACCAGTATATATTTCCTTTGTTTCAATCAATTCATTTACTATCACACTAGTCATCCCTTTACTAAGTTTTTTTAACTACCTCAATTTTATAAGAAGAGTTTTATTGCAGATGTAATATGTATCACAATAAAAGAAATTATTTTTAAAATAAATGCTTAAAAAAGTGACTCGAAGTATCTTTAAACGCTTGTTATATTAGTGTCTTCCTAGACTAAAAAAAGTTCCTGCAAATATAATTTCCAGGAGCTTAAAAAATTAAAGTAAGACTAAAGAATCAACAAGTGTATTATTTAGTAGGTAATGTTGTCCAAGTTGCCTCTAGCCATTTATCAAAGTCAGTCCCTTTCTCTCCTTCATACGTATCATATATGTCACTTCTCATCTTTTTCACTTTTTCTTTAAAGTCTTCATATGAATGATTTTTAGGTAAACTCTTCTTAATTCTAACTAGGATTTTCTTTGTATCCTTGATTAGCTCCCCGCTCTTCCGTTCAGGCATCGTGACCTTTTCACCTAAGGCAATAAGTTTACGGTAAGCAGCCTCCTGTATCTTAAAAACTGAATCTCCCGTCATACTATGCTTTAATAATTCCACTGTCTCTCGGCTTTTCCAATGACCTAAATCTTCTATCGCATCTAAACGCTCTCTCCAATTAGATGTTCTATTAATTGATTTTTTTAATTCATTAAAATTCGCTGGTAAATCTGTTCTTGTTTCATTTTTACTCAAACTATCCATTCCCCTTCATATAGAAACTTTTATTAAATTAACCTTAACAATCATTTTACCACTACAACTTAATTCACATACTTATTTTTATTAAGTTTACCCCGTTTTCTCCTTCAAAATACTAAAAAAGTCCATCGTTCTGCTTTCTAAATTCTTTATCTACCCGTATCTATACATAGAAACCACATTATAATATCAAAACCTTGTTTATTACAAACGTCAATGGAAACAATAATAATAAGGTTTCGTACATATGTCTATGTCTATAATTGAAGGAGAGAAAGATGGAATGGATTCTTCCAACCAATATCGAATGGAAAATGACCCGTTAGGTAACATAATGGTTCCTTCATCAGCCTATTATGGTTCTCAAACTCAACGTGCAGTGGAAAACTTTCAGATAAGCGGAATTCGTTTACCACGGTCGTTTATTAAAGCGCAAGGGATTATTAAAGCTTCAGCTGCAACGGTAAATGTGGAATTAGGGAAGCTCTCCCCTGAAATGGGAAAAGCCATAATACAAGCGTCCGAAGAAGTAAGCGAAGGAAAATGGGATGAGCATTTTGTTGTTGACGTGTATCAAGCAGGAGCAGGTACATCACAGAATATGAATGCCAATGAGGTAATTGCGAATCGTGCTTCAGAAATAATGGCTGGTTCAAAGCAAATCCATCCGAATGATCATGTAAACATGTCACAATCAACAAACGACACATTTCCCTCAGCTCTAAATATGGCAGCTGCAGAAACAATTATTCAAAGGCTACTTCCCGCCTTAGCACAATTGCAACAGGAACTTCAAAAAAAAGCCGATCAGTTTATGCCTATCTTAAAATCCGGGCGTACTCATTTGCACGATGCAGTTCCGATACGATTCGGGCAAGAATTCTCAGGTTTTGCAGAAACAATCCAAGCTGTCTATTGGCAGATTGATGAGAAACTGAATGCATTGTATGAAATCGGTTTAGGTGGAAATGCGATCGGAACGAAAATCAATTTACAACCTGGTTATACGCCAAAAGTCATTCAAGAGATTTGCACTCGTACAAACCTACCTTTTCGAGAGCCTGTGAACATCTTTGCATTTATGCAAAATATGAGTGAGCCCATACGCTGTATGCTGACACTAAAAGAACTTGCGATTCATCTAATCAAAATCACCAGTGATTTGCGTCTACTCAGCTCTGGTCCGAGAACAGGCTTATCGGAAATCACTCTTCCCTCTGTTCAACCAGGTTCGACGATTATGCCAGGAAAAGTAAATCCTGCTATTTTAGAAATGACGCATATGGTGTGCTGCCAAATAATCGGTTATGAAACAGCAATCGCAACTGCTGGTATGGCAAGTCAATTGGAAATCAATGTGATGATGCCAGTAATTGCTCACACGTTTCTTCACTCAATTGAATTACTGGCAAATGCGATTCAAACTCTTGTAACAAAGTGTATTAGTGGCATTCAAGTAAATGTAGAAATATGTAAAAAGTGGATGAAAGAAAGTCTTTCTTTGGTTACCGGATTAAGTCCAATAATGGGTTACGATATGGCTTCACAGATCGGGATGAAAGCAGATGAAGAACATAAAACCATAAAGCAAATACTCCAAGAAAAAGGTTTACTAACAGCAGAAATTAATAAGGCAATTGACCCGAAAGGAATGGTTTAACTATCAATCACCAGCTATCATTGGTAAAATCAGGCGCTAATCCTTACAAGGATAGCGCCTGGTTATTAAAAAAGGAAAAACTATATATCACTTAGAATGTCACGAAAAACCTAGTCATCTATTGTTGTTGATAATCATAAAGTATAAAAATAATTCTCCAAAATAAATAGGGAATTAACACTCACCTACTTTAATAAGGAAATTTTGAATAATTTATCATCTCCTTCTCGAGGATTTCCTCGTCCATCACGATTGTTCGTTATTGTAAATAATGTATCTTTTTCTATCAGCACATCCCGCATTCTCCCCACGTTTTCAAATAAAGTATCCACTGTATGGTCAGTTAGATTAAATACTCGAATGCTTTCACCTCGTAAATTGGCCACATAGATTTTTTCATTTTTAATTGCAATTCCTGATGGAGCCCACGTGTCATCTCCTGTTTGATATAACGGAGAGACCATATTAGGAGCTTGCTGATCCCCTTCAATTATCGGCCATCCGTAATTTTTTCCAGGTTCAATCAAATTAATTTCATCACGAGCCGTTTGACCATGTTCAGAGCTATATAAATTTCCGTCATCATCCCAGGCTAGTCCTTGTGGATTGCGATGCCCAAAGGAATAAATATATGAATTTTGCAATGGATTATCTTTTGGAACTGTACCATCCAATTCCATACGCAAAATTTTCCCTGCTAAAATTTCAACATTTTGAGCCGCTTCTGGGTTCCCAGCATCACCTGCGGTAGCATACAATTTCCCATCTGGACCCATTTTGAGTCGACCACCGTTATGAATACTTCCACCAGGAATTCCCTCTAGTAAAATCATTTCTTCCTTCCACGTATTTTGATTAAGTTTAAGGACAATAATTCGGTTATAAACTTCTCCATCTTGTTTATATGTATGATAAGCAAATGCTTCACGGGAAATCTCAAAATCGTGAGAAAGAATGAAACCTAAAAATCCTCCTTCACCTTCATGCAGGACTTCCTTTGTAACTTCTACATCTTGAACTGTTTTTGAACCGCTAACACCATCAACTTTAACAATAGTTCCAGCTCGTTGACTCAAATAAAAAGTATTATCATATTTGTTTATATTCCAAGGGATATTTAAATCTGTTGCAATTACCTCATCTTGTCTTGAAAATACTTCTACTGCATCCCTTCCATTTTTCTCGGATTGATGATTATCTTCAAATGAACAAGCAGAAATAAAGAATATAAAGATTAGTGTGAAAATGAACTTTTTCAATGCTATCACCTCAATTTTGCCTTTAATGAAATAGGTTATCCATTTTTACATAGAATATAATAACAAAATATTAAATTAAATAAATCTTTTTTAATGAAAAACTTTCTAGAATGAAGTGGGCCGACTTAAAAAGCAAAAATATGACTCCAGCTTAACTTCTCCCGCCAAGCAGTCCTTTTATGAAAATCCTGCTTATTAATAAACTCAACTGATGGAACAGGATTGATGGTTGGTGATTTAGATAAAATTCCTTGTTCCAATAACCAATTCAACATTGGTTAAAAAGCTAATCGTTTCATTCTGATATTGAACGAAAGAATCCCTCTCAAGTCCAGACGCACATTGGTAGTCAGAGCTGCATAACCTCCTAAACCGTTGACACTCATAATGTACGTAAAAGTAAAATGAGAACTGGCGGGTGACCCGTTCCTGTTATCCAAAATATGTAAGAATTAAAGAAGTTAGCAAACCTAATGCTGAAATATATCCAACAATAGGCCCCCCTTCTTCAAAAGCTTCTGGTAACATGGTCGAAGACACCATTGCAAAAATTCCACCTGCTGCAAATGCTCCAATTGCTGTTATTAGTAAGGTGGAAGAAGAGTCAATTAAAAGAAAACCTAAAAGCGAACTTACTGAGGATAGCATCATAACCATTAACCAAAGGAATAAGATTTTTCCTTTATGATATCCATCCTTTTTTAAGCCAATACTACTGGACATAGCTTCTGGAAAGTTACTTATAAAAATGGCAATCACAATGACCCAGCTTACGGATTTACTCTCAAGTAGGCTAACACCAATAATGACTGATTCTGGAATAGCATCGATGACAGATCCTACGAATATCGCCATACCCGAATGACCTGGTGGATTCCCTTTTGACCGTTTTCGTTCTTTGGCCCCCTTTTTACTAATAAAAAGCTCAATCATAATAAATAAAGTTGATCCTAACAGAAAGCCGATAGATGGATAGAGGATCCCTCCTTCTTTAATAGCATCCGACAATAACTCAAAGGTAGCAGCTCCAATGAGAACTCCCGTACCGAATGCCATGACGAAGGCAGAAATTTTAGTAGGTATTTCCTTGTAAATTCCTAATAGTGCACCTAACACAAGTGAGGAACCTGCTATTCCTCCCCACATTGCAGCTAATAAAACAGAAGACATAACTTCTCTCCTATACTTATGGTATAGACTTACTTTGTTCAAACTTTAGAAATTATCTTCATTACAATTAAAAAAGGTTCCTGAATTGGGCTATGCAGTCTGCTAGCACTACTTCTTTTATAGGTAGTATGCCACATCACTTTCATTTGAATCTTTCAAGTAACGTTTTTAAAACCTGAATAACCATTTTCTAAGAAATAGTCTTAAGCTAAATCTGAATCTTTTAAAAATACACTTTCGAAAACCCTTACATTTGCTCTATACTTATGAAATAACATTTAATACTTTGGTACTATTTTTTTAAAAAGCGTTTGATTCTAGTTAATTTATTGACAATATCATGTATCTAACTAACTAGATCAAAAAGAAACTATGGAAATGAGAGATAATAAACGAAATAAGAGCAACTGATGATAATCTGATGTCAGTTGCTTTTTGTTATTGCTTTATTTTCGGTTATGACGTAGGCATACTATTCTAGAATGATATGAATAATATGCTGAGATTGATACAACTAGAAATAATTGAGGAATAAAAGGAGGTATTATTATGTCAGTAAATAGTTGGTTTTTTAAAGGAATGACTTGCTCTAAAGTATTTGGAGAACACACAAGTCTATCGTGCCGAAATGGCGAGGGTTTACTAAACATTAGAGTTGGATTCATGTTAAGTTAGTTAGATTGCCCCATGCTGAGAATACTAAAAAGCGCAATCCCCCTTTCAAGGTAATTGCGCTTAGCAGCTTTTATAATGACATCCTTATAAAAAAGATTATCAATTTATCTCTATTTTCATTGGTTATTGGCTTCCGGGTATTCAATTAATTCTTTTCTATTGCCTAGTATCCTCTTCTTTTGGGTAAGCCCAGTCTTAAATGTAACAACAAAAAAGGCAAGGGCTACAAGAATTATACTACTTGATAGAAACAAATACATAAAGCGAATTGTCTCATTGGAGAATAAGACACCTATTCCATCAAGAAAGAGCGGTGAAGAGAATTGTCCGAGAAATAACATGCTTGTCACAATCGCCATTGCTTGAACGGTTTGTGATTTCGGAACTTGACGTGACACTTGGTCAAACACAGTTGGCAGAATCGATCCAAACCCAAAGCCCATAAAGCCAACTCCTAATCCAATAATGAATAAGTGATTTGATATTGCGGTGATAAAAAAGCCGATCCCCATTAGTAGCAGTTGTATTGCAACAAAATAAGTTTGCAATAACCGCCTCACTTTCGCCAATAATAAACCGGCAAAAAAACCAGCTGCTGTTCCAATCGATATAACAAGTCCTGCATTTTTTGAGCTCCCAATTCCTTCTTGTTGGATAAACAAAGCCATATTAGTAGGAACCGAATAAAACGCTAAGACAATAAAAAACATCGCCGCACCATAAGCATAAAGTTTTTTAGGTAGTGGTGCCAAGGTCATGCCTGACGAACGTTGTTCAGCCTTCGTTTTAGGTAGATAGAAAAACACAATGATCGCAGCAATGATGACTAAACTATAGACGCTAAATGCCATTCTCCAACTTATTGCAGCTAGAACCCCTGACATTAAAAACAAAACAACTCCACCAAGATTATTCGCTGCACTTACTTGGCCCATTGTCGCCGTTCTCTCTTCACCATCAAAAAAGTCAGCCACAAGTGAGGTCGATATCGGCATCAGCAGACCGACACCAATCCCTAAAATAGCGCGATAGAATAAGAGAAGTTCAATCGTTGATACCAATCCCCCTCCTAATCCCCCTACTAAGTAAAAAAGCATTCCGACAAAAAGAATATGTTTCTTTGAAAAACGCCTTGTTAAATGACTAGAAACAAAGATAAAAGGGATAATCATTACAGAAGGTAATGTTAAAATAAATTTTATTGTCGTTTCACTTACATCGGGAAAGGCAAGGGCAATATCACCCAGTGCAGGTGAAATTGCAGCCCCTGCCATCACCGTTAATAGCGAAACAGATAGAATCGCCATTTTCAAAAGAATTTTATTCATCTAAACCCAACTTTCTATTTGGCCCTTCATAAATCCCATTAATTTTTAAATTTTTCGACGCGATTTTTTTAAGAACACGTTTTGTTGTCGCAACATCTTCATCTGCTATTCCTTCTGTTGCCTTCACTAACGTTGTTTGGACAAGGTCCATTAACTTCTCTTGCTGTTCCTTCCCGATTTCCGTTAAGTAAATCCGTTTACAGCGTGCATCAACAGAATCTTTTTTTCTATAAATAAGCTCTCGATTCAACATATTCTGTATAAGTCGAGACATACTCGCTTGATCTTTTCCTGTGCGTTCGGCAAGTTCAAGTTGAGTAAGTCCGTCTTGGTTCCATAATAGCACCAAAATCGCCCAATGTTCGGGGGTTACATTGTAGCCATGCTCAGAAAAGGTTCGTTGTACACTATTTGATAAAGAACGGCCCGCCATAGCAACAAGAAACCCAAGTGAATCTTCTAACCGATATTCCAACATCGACTCTCTCCCTTTTTATTCTATCTTATAATCAAATTACTTGTCTATGCAAGTAATTTGTTTTACTACTATTATCCATTGGGTTTTCACTTTTAACAACGAGTAGTAAAAAAAGTTCCAGACCCCCAGAACTTTAAAGCACTGGGGGTCTGGAACTTAATCCCGAATAATTCACTAGACATACCTTGATAATTTTGTTTAAGAGCCTGCTCAAAAAGGTACTCTAAAAGACTTGCAATGGCTCCGTTCGCTACTTGCTTCTTAGTCTGTTCAAAAAGGGAAAAAACCTCCCTTTACAGCTCTTTAATCAATAATCAGAAAAAGGTTATCCTTTTCGTTTCTTATAAAGAAACAGCCTTACATCAAATAACTGTAGTTTTGGTGCTACCTCTTTAATACTTACTAGTGCTTATTTAAATTGTCTGTTCTTCAATAATAGCTACTGATTGTTGAAAATCAAAAGGATTAAGAAGTATAGCAGAATAACAGACACTCATTATTACTAACAATTTTCAGTTACTGACTGTTGGCTCTTAAAATCTACTACCTTCCATATTTACCCACTACACACTAGTTTTACCACTGTACCTATGAGTATGACTAATATCACCATCAACAGAAGTTACCCCACTAAATTCGTGATAATGCCCTCTATCAGGTATATGAATTGCTGGTCCGGTTACTCCCCGAATCACATGTTTGTGTCCAGCGTCAAAAGAAGTAAAAGTAAAATAATTATGAGTATGCTGTACCCCACTTGGAGCAGGCTCCGTTTTTCCTGCGTAATGATGATTATGCCCAACATCAAACGATGTTTCACCTCTAAAGTGATGGATATGAACTGGTTTACCATCCCATGTTGTGATATACATATTATGAGAATGAAGAGGATCATCACTACTGGAATGATACATAAATCCAGTTACAGGTACATTAGACATAATAAAACCACCCTTTCTTATTTGATATATATGATTCAAAAGCTAAAAAGTGAAAATTAATGTTAAAAAAAGAGCCAACAGATAATTCTGATTGACTCTTTTCGGTACTCTTAGTAAGGACTTACAAATGCTGTTCCAACGATGATTAACAAGATGAACAACACAACGATTAACGCGAATCCGCCTGTACCTGCACTCATTAATAACAACTCCTTTCTATATTTGTGAAGTTTCCCTCCACATTACAGACTATGTTTATAAATTTCTTTTGATTGGGTACGGCCCTTTAATTGAAATGTGGAAATGCTTTTTGTTTACTGCGTATGATTACTCAATAGTAACTAGTTTTCTTCAAACCGTTAATTCTGACTTTTTTGAGCAAATAGTTACATATATTAAAGTTCCACATTAACCTTCTGAACTTTGTCCTTTACACTTTCTTTTCTATTTCTCTTAATCCACTTTGAGCACATAAAGTTAAAGTAGTAACAATTGATCCATGAAATTCTCCTTGACTTAACCAAAAAGCAGAACCAATTGCTGTAATTCGATGATGACAGGCGGACTAGATGATTGTACATTTCTGGAATTCTGTTTAAGTTTCTTGTTTCAGGAATAGGAAAAAAGAGACTTTGATTTAAAAGAGTTAAAAATAACAATCAGGTGCACCCCTTCTTGAAGGATTGCGTCTGATTGTTGAGGACCATTGCTTAAACATTAACAAGATAAGCATCCGTTTACTTTCATTAATTTCAAATAAGCAAAATGACTATTTTGGTTTCTTTTGCAGAAATCATTTTCTTTTTCTCGTTCTCAATATTATCTTATTAATTCAGTTAATTGTCCCTTAAATCGAAACATACAAAAGTAAGCGTCTCTAGTAATATCAATTGCTAGAGACGCTGAATAATATTTTAGTGGTGATTGATCAACTTCTAAAAACGTTAAATAAAATACGTGTTTCTTAGCACAATCATTCCACTATACAAAACAACTAATGCAATACCAAAAATCAAATCATACTTACTCCACGGAACTCTATGATAATAGCTGCGCTGCCGATCGCCATCAAAACCTTTTGATTCCATTGCAATAGCCACTCTTTCTGCTTTTCGTATCGCACTAGCTAAAAGAGGGATAATGTAACGCTTTGTCTCCTTTACTCGTCCCTTGATACCTCTTGCTTCTCCTAATCCACGAATTCGATGGGCCGCCCGAACCTGTGTTAACTCTTGTCTGAACAAGGGCAGAAACCGATAAGCAGCCATCATGCCATAGCCAAAACGAGGCGGCAGCTTACAATGCTGAACGAGACTTAACATAAACTTAGTAGGCTCAGTTGTGAGGACAAATAAAAGGGACCATGACGCAAATACGAACGAGCGAAGTCCTAATGAAAGTCCGACCAATACATTTTCTAAAGCAACTGGCATACTTCCAATGTTAAAAAGAATTGTTTCCCCACGCTCATCAGGAAAAACGACACTAATCCAGATAAAGCTAAAGGCAAATAAACTAAATGGGAGAAGAATCATCAATAGAAAGCGGAAAGAAACACCTCCCAAAAGCGTGATCGCCGTTATCGTTAACGTTAGTAAAACCAATGGAGTCCAAGGGTCAAAGATCGGAATCATAAAGATAATGACGATGAACATACTAACGAGCTTCATCGTTGGATTCACTCGTTGCAAAAAATATTCGCCCTTTTGATAATGTTCTAGCATAACAGCTTTGCCTCCTCATATACCTTGACCCATTGTTGCAGGGAATAGGAAATCGGGGTGCGAATGGAGGTTTTCACAAGTAATTCTGTTTCTTCAAAGAACGGAAGCACATCGCCTTGATACACAACTTTTCCCTCATGTAAAAGCAAGATCTTATTGGCATACTTCGCAACCAATTCCATATCGTGTGTAATCATCATGATCGTTTTTCCATTTTGGTTAAGTTCTGTTAATAAATTCATTAATGCTTCTGTATTAACATAATCCTGACCGAACGTCGGTTCATCTAAGATAAGAAGCTTTTGATCATTCGTTAGCATCGTAGCCACTGACAGACGGCGCTTTTGTCCTTGACTTAATGAAAATGGATTAGACGCCCGTTGTTCAACTAGATGAAATTGCTCCAGAAGTTTATTCACACGTGGCTGCCACTCTTCCTTTGTCAAACCAAGAATTTTCAGTCCATATGCGAGCTCCTCTTCAACAGTATCACAAACAAATTGATGCTCAGGGTTTTGAAAAACAAATCCAACCTTCTGCATGAGTTCATGTACCTTTAACTCTTGTAAAGAAACGTCATCAAAATAAATGTCACCTTTCCGAGGTTTTAAAAGCCCGATCAAAATTTGAGCGAGCGTACTTTTCCCTGTTCCATTCGGACCTAAAACGGCAACAAAATCACCAGATTGAATGGAAAAATCAATATCCTTTAAAACGTGATGATTTTTATATGAATACGATACATGATCTACGTGTAAGATCGATGAACGAGGATTGACGTTAGGACTAACTGCCGCTGCCTCTTTTTCTTCAATTATCGCCTCTGGTAAAGTAAGCCTTCTTTTTTCAAATTCACATTCCCATTCTTTCTTTGAAAGCGGGAATGTTTCCCATTGCAGTCCCTTTTGTTCTAAAGATTTGGCATAGGCACAAATTTTCGGGACCCAAATTCCTTGTTCTGTGAGCTCATTGAAAGAGTGATTAAAAATAGTACGCGGTGTATCATCGGCTATAATCTCTCCCGTTTTTCCTAGAACAATCACCCGCTCCAAATAAGGTAATAACTGATCAAGTTTGTGCTCAATAAAAATCAATGTTTTATTTAATTCAGAGGATAGCTTTATCATTAGATCAAAGATTTCTTCCGTACTAGCAGGGTCTAGATTCGCTGTTGGTTCATCTAAAATGAAAACCTCAGGATCCATCGCAATCAAGCAGGCAAGCCCTAGCTTTTGTTTCATCCCACCTGAGAGCTCTCTTATCTGAGCCTTCTTCCAGTCTATCAACCCTACTAATTGCAAGCTTCTTTCTAATCTCACGTCCATTTCTTCTTTTGAAAGATGAAGGTTTTCTAAGCCAAAAAGAATTTCATCTTCAACAGATAACATACAAAATTGCGTATCCGGATCTTGAAAAAGAATACCGATATGGTTACATATTTCACTGAAGCTTAAACTGATTGGATCCTTACCATCAATAGCTACAGTTCCACTCACCTCAGCTTCCATCGATTTCGGAATAATCCCATTGAGTGCAAGAGCAAGCGTACTTTTCCCTCCGCCACTCGGTCCAAGAATCAGTACAGTTTCCCCTTTCTCAATATCCAAGTTAACCCCTTTCAGCACATCTTTGTTCTGAAAGGGGTAACGGACGGTTAAATCATCAATTTTAAGATACTGCATCATGGTCAATCCTTTTTTTCCGTTCCACTTTTCCTAACGCAAAATTATCCAAAACTCCTGTTCTACATAACGCATCCGCAATGCTCTTGCTGCCCCATCCTGCTAATAAAGCCCCGCTAATAAGCATCGTCACAAACATAAGTCCAGTCACAATCGAAGAGTACTGGCTATACCCATATAGGAAGTAAAGAGTGATAAAGTTAGCAATAATTCCAAACATTCCACTTAGCATTAACACAGGTAGACGATAGCTTCGATATAAAAAGAGTGCTAAAGCAAGCTCCGCCCCAAGGCCTTGAGTGAAACCGAGAATGAGAACCACTCCAGCATTTACCGAGCCAACAAGAATTTCCGTAACTGCTGCAATCATTTCCGCACTTAATGCGACACCTGGCTTTCGAATAATGTAGGCACAAACAATTGGGGCCATAATCCAAAACCCCGAAATCAATCCTCTCCCGACTGGACCAAAAACACCTTCAACAAATTGACCAAAGAAAATCCAAACAAGATATAATATCCCAAAAACAACCGAAATTGACGACATCACAACAATTTCTCTTAAATTTAACGCCTTCGAATTTTTCATCGTCATCCACCTTTTTTTATGTAATAGTTGTTCAAAGAGAGTTCTTAGAATATCCCCCTTTGAACAACGATCTATGAATTTATACAGTCGTACTATCTTTTTGAACAGGCCATTCTTCTAACTTATACGGCATATCAAAGAACATATATTCAAGCTGGCAACTTAACACAAAGTGTTCTTTCATTCTTCTCTTTTCTTCTTCTGGAGCCTGTTCAGCTAATTCATCAAGCTTCGTTAGGTAGGCATTCATTCTCGGTTCCTCTTGTGCACCGTAAAATGAAATCCACTCGTAGAACGGATGGTTTGGTTCAGGCTTGTATTCCTTCATAATCCGTTCTCCGATATACAAGTAAATCCATGGGCAAGGTAGGGATACAGCAATTATTTCCCCAAGCGTTCCTGCTTGAGCAACGTTAAGCATATGGCTAATATAGTGTTGAGCTGTTGGTGCTAGTGGATACCCTTGCAAGTCCTCATACTCTACACCTGCGACTTCGCAAAAATTACGATGCGGATGAATTTCACTATTCAAAATAAAACCAATACTCGTATTAAACATTTCCATGTCTTCACGATTTGTGCATTTGGCCATACCCAAAGCTTTCGTCTGGATCATCGCGTTTAAATATTCATAGTCTTGTTTCACATAGTGAATCAGCTGTTCTTTTTCAACCTTCCCCTCTGCAACTCCCTTAATAAATGGATGGTTGAAACACGCCTCAAAAATGTGATTGGCTTCTTTACGTAATTGCTCTGAAAAACTCATGAAAACACCCTCCTATTTTTTATAAGACTCCTCCTATTTCGAACAAAAAAAGGCCGCCCCGGAAGTGGAGCGACCTTTTCTAAATAAACGTTGATTCGTTTCAAATTCAATGAAACTACGATTCGAATCTACGTAAAATTAGTATTTTCATAAAATATACTGAGTCGACTCCACTTTCCTACGCTGGTGCTAACCAGATCAGGTTCGAAGGGATTAAGGAAAACTCCTTATCTCAGCCATTATGGCACCCCTAGTGGATTTCTTATTAAGTTGACACAATCATACCATATATCCCCAATCCGGTCAAAGTTTTCTTATCAACAACTTTTTCATTCACTGCGATTCGTATTATGCTCTTTGGCTTTGTTAATGCTCAGAAGAAAAATTTAACATTAAACGCCAAATACACTTCTATTTATTTAGCATTCAATTCAGTAAGAAATGATAGTATCTTTTTTTCGGATAATAATCAATCCATTAATACATGAAATTATATCCTGTATATGATGGATTAAATAATTATTACTGTATTCAACGATCTGGCCCGGTTGCATGTCTGCTTAATTTAAATTACATTTCCTTCAATTATAGAGTTACTGATAAATGGTTATTCACATAGAATATTTTAGGGATTTAGCGATACATGCAATGTTCAATTATCCGAAAGTTATTCCAGTAAATTTACTGGAACAATCTTAAGTTCTACTTTTTTAAGCTGAATATACTTTGTTAATGGAAAGGCAGGTTAGTCAATTGAATCATTATGGTTTAAGACAAAATTGGGACCAGATTTTAGAATTATTAAATCAAAGCTTATTTGCTGAGCAAATGGTTTGTTCAACGAGTTCACAGTTGTTTCATATTGAAGCAACAAAAGACCTAGAGGGTAATTCAGAAATGCATAACCATCTTGTACCAGCTTCGTATCACAGAGTTACAGCATTAGGTTCCGCTCATCGACTTCAAAATGGCGAATCCCATGTTTCAGTTATTGATACTTTGATTTCATGTGTAAATAATGCCCTTAAAGAAGATCAGGAAGTAACGAAATGGTTACAAGTGATGTTGGAAAATGCACCAAATGAATTTAAACCATTTATTCAAAACATAAGTAGTTGGCAACAACAAAAAGAACAAAGTTTATTTTCTGTTCAACAACTTTTAAACCAAATGGGCTTTGAATCTAACAATCAAAATCAATATTGATAACGAAAATTACTGTTAGGTCGTTGTATTGTTCATTCTATTAATCATCTTTAGTTCTACTAATTTCCACACCGACTGACCAGAGTTCAAAAAAAGAAATAAGAGTCATCATTGTGGCTCTTATTTCTTTTGATAAGGGAAAAAAGCCACCGTATTACCTCTTAGTAAATTCAAACATAGTAGGTTATTTTGTATTCTTGAAATAAAAACAGGCTGAATTTATATCAATCATCATCTTATCGCCATTTAAATCAAGTTCAAATTTTTTACTATGTAAACATCACTCAAATACGGAAAATAATATTCATACTTATTCAATTTTTCTGCATCGTTGAAATAAACGAACCCGATAAAGGTTTAATAAAAACGTAACAATGACTTAAACTTATGCTACTTTTTCACTTAACCCAAGCTGTACTACTCTTTTAAATACCCACTCATATCATCTAACAATTTATCCATTTGCTTAGCATAGCCATTGTACATATCCTTTGCATTTTTATTTTCAGTTTGCAAAGAAAAATTTACTAAATTTGCCTGTAGTTGCTTAATATTGGCTGCAACCAATAACTTTTGTTTCACTTGTGGCATTTTCAATGTATCGTTATACAGGTCAACATAAACATTTCCCATCGAATCTATTTGGGCAAAAAACACCTCCGAAAATTTCTTTGCTCCTTGCTTCATAATTTCTCCTAATAGCCAATCTTTTGTATACCCATACTCACTCAAACTTCTTTCCATCACATTCCCATCTATAATAACAATCCGGGGTTCTCGTTCTTGTTCCGTTACCTTCCCGACATCCTTTGGCGTTAATGGTAGCAGTTCGCTTTTTTTCATCACACTAACTTGTCCATTTTTCTCCATGACGGCTGTTTCGACTTCGGAAAGTTTAAAAACATCCTTTTGTCTTAAAGCAATCATAAGTTCATCGACTGTGAAATCTTCCTTTTTTAAACTTTTTTCTAGGATTTTACCATTTTTAATTAGAATTCTCGGTGTACCTTCGACCAGTGTTCGAAAGCGTAATGACTTTAATTCAATTTTCGATATAAGAACCGGTATGGCTGCCCAAATAAGCATCCCAAGAATAAAATTAGACATTCTTACCTCTGTTCCGAAAGTTAATTCCGCCGCTAAACTTCCGATTGAAATCCCTACAACATATTCATAAAATGTCATATTCCTAAGATGTTTCTTTCCCATAAGACGAGTTAAAATTAGTAAAAAAATAATTCCGAACACGCCTCTGAATAAAACCACCCCTAATTCATTCATTTAACTCACCTCTAATTTGATTCAAATGTACTATTCTAACATTATTGGGTAAACGATCTCTAAACATACTTATTTAGAAACTTATTTTAGATGTGTCAATAGCGAAAAATGGAACTTACAACTTCTAGAAGTACAAAGTGACTAGCACGAGATTGAATAAAAAAATAACATTACCTAAAGGAATGTTAAAAATGAGGACGAGGTAGAGACTAATATCGGGCTAAGAAAAATTCTCTATTATCTGAATTTTATTTATAGCAGCTAACAAAATTAAATAGATCTAACTCAAAACTATTGAGTAAGACCTATAATTTTTACAGTGAATGTTCAAAAGTTACTGATCAATCTTAAAACTTGGTTCTTCCTGCTCGATTTCTCCCATTCGTATTTCTAACCCTTCAATTATTTCTTGAATCTGTGCCGCAGCTTTGTTATACCGCTCGCTAGCCTCCTCATCTTTTGTTTGCAAGGCAAACGTTTCAAAATTTGCTTGTACACTTCGTGCATTTGCTAAAGCTTGTCTAACTTGTGTTCCTACTGTCACTTTAAAAACCTCCTCTGAACGAGTAACTAACCAATTAACCTATTCTCTATTGAATCTAAGTTTGAACAGTATTTATGATTGCCAAGTACAGTACTTTAAAATGTTACACAGTTTATACTTGCTTAGTACTCGCCTCAAGTGTAACTATAAGGCTACGGTACTTTAAGACATACTCAAATATATAAATTTTCAACAATGATATCCATTTCAGGGAGATCATAACAAATGTTCATTAAACCGAGTAAGGCCAGATAAAACTCGAGTAATAGTTGCTTTTACAGGAGAAACCATTTTTTCTTCTATCCGTGGGTGAGCGATGTATGAACCGTTATTTCTGACCCTTAGGCTATTATGATTGATAACATCATCAATCTTATTTTTCATTTGGCTTGCGAACTCCTTGCTATCAATTACAACCATTATTTCCGTACTTAGATAAGTACTTCTTGAATCTAAATTAAAGGAGCCAACTAGACTTATTCTGTTGTCAAAAATAAATGATTTAGTATGATACGATTCTGACGGGCCTTGAAATTCGTAGACATTGATCCCTAAATCAACTATTTTTTTTCGATACCTTCTATATCCTGAATAGGCCAAAAGATTGGGGGAGGCTGCAAGTGAATTCGTCAAAGCCACTACTTTGCCAGCAGAAAGATTTTCTTTATCTAAGGTTTGCAACATGTTATTAGTAGGAATGATATACGGACTTTGTATTAAAATAGACTTTTTTGCTTCCTTCATCAAATTTGAGATCTCATACCAAACCCAAGGCTCTTTTTTTAGACGCTCAATTGGATTGTGAATAAACGTAACTTTATTAGTTGGCTGAGACCTTTCTATCCAATTGATTTCACGTTGAAACATTTCAAGGTGAGAGTGGAGAAGAGTTTTAAAAAGCTGCCTTATATCTGAAAGTTTTTTTTGTGCGATTAATTGCTGTTTCTTTGTTAATTGAGTGACTGGGTGTTTGGTAAATTCGTGATTCCAAACATATTCATAATATTCTTTAATTTGCGAAATAACACTTGTTTCAAAGTTGTCGACATCCGTATTAACAATCACTACATCGCGATCATTTGTTGCCCCGTCATATCCAGCAGGAGCAAAATACTTATCACCTATGTTCCGACCACCTATCATCGTCAGTTCATGATCGACGATAATGATCTTATCATGAAGTCTGTTATTCCACGTCCAAGGTCGTAAAGGATCAAAAGGTTCATAAAATTTCAACTGTATATTGGGGTGATCAGACAAAGAGTAAAGAATATCTTTCCTCTTTCCCTTCATGTGATGAAATAATCCGTCAAGAAGAATTCTGATTTGAACTCCTTTATCAGCTGCATTCACAATACTAGCAAGAAAAATATTACTAGCTAATCCAGGACTAATCATATAGTAAGATATATCCAATGTCTCATGCGCATTTTCAATAAGGTTAATACGAGCAAGCCCTGATTCATACCTCTCTTCCACAAGAGCGACCCGATCCTGACAACTCTCTTCACCAAAAAAGCGTTGAGGAGCGTGTTTATCTTTATAATGACTTCTCTTATGCTTGTAAAATTTAAATAAAATAAACCCTGAAAGTAATACATACAAAAAATATATGCACACTATGTAAGTGATTATCATGATCAAATCCCTCTTTTATATCGATATTTTCCACACTTTTTAAACAAATGAATTAGATCTAACAAACCAATTCTCTATATATTATCCTTCTCATTACCACCATAATTCATGAAGAATTTTTCAATAAGTGATTTGTAAAATATTTCTAAAGATAGTTTAAAACCTTTATGTGAGTAATAAGGATTACGTGCACTACCATTATTTTTCTACTATACAAATATTGTTATCGAATATTACCATTTACTATAATGATGGCGCCCTAAGGAAAAAATATAACGGCCTTTTCCCGGTTGAATACTAAGAAAAGGCCGCAACTTTATATTGTTTCGAGGAGCAAGGAGACGCTCTTTATTGTCATTATTTAAGTATTTCATTACGAGATCCGACCAAGCTAACGTTTTCTCAACTTTTCAATATGGCCGATGGTTTCTTCGTTAGAGATCGTATATAATCGGCTCTTCGGCTCATATATCGTTTGAGAAGGCCAAAGTCCATGATGTCCTGAAAAGATATAACTGACTAGGCATGCAACAAAAAAATATTCAATTCCTTTTCCATCAAACATCTCAAGAGCTAAGAGGAAGGCTGCTATAGGAGTATTAGCACCACCAGCAAAGGTAGCAATCAGTCCTAAAGCAGCAAGAAAGGACATAGGTAAATCAATGAAGGTCGACAAGGTATTCCCTAAGGTGGCCCCCATAAAAAATAGCGGGATGGCTTCCCCGCCTACAAAGCCAGTTCCCAGTGTAATTGCTGTAAATACTAGCTTAGCTAGAAAGGCAAAGGGAGGAACATCTTCTTTAAAAGATTGTTCAAGCATGTCTAACCCACGCCCATTGTAGGCTTCCGAACCTACGATCAACGTTAATGCCACAATAATGATTCCCCCAACAAAAGCTCTTAACATATGATTTTTCTTTAAATACTTCTCAGAAAAGTTTTGTATCCCATGTCTTAATTGGCAATATAAAACACTTAAGAGACTAAAGACAGTTGCTAGGAGAATAACGATTGTAAATGTGGACAGAGAGGCTTCAGGTACTGTTTGAATGTTGAATGATTCATGTTGAATTCCCCATGCTTTCTCGGACATATAATGACCGACGTAACTCGCGATAAGACAAGGGACGAATGCTTCGTATTTCATTTTCCCTAAAGCAGTCATTTCCATTCCGAAAACAGCTCCTGTAATAGGAGTACCAAACGCTGCTCCAAACCCTGCGCTTATTCCACTCATCAATAAAATGTTTTTGTCCAATATATTCACTTTAAAAAATTGATTTATCGCTTCCGCTACACTTCCTCCCATTTGGATAGAGGCCCCTTCTCTTCCAGTCGACCCACCAAATAAGACTGTAATAAATGTACCTAAATAGACAATCGGCCCCATTCTCCGTAGTACTTTAGCTTTACCATGAATCCCCTCTATAACCAGATTATTTCCTTTAGCTGAGTCATTTCCCGATTTCTTGCCGTAATTCATATATATATAACCTATAATTAAGCCTGCTAGCGGGAGAAAGAAGATCAGCCAAGAGTCTTTCTCACGTATCTCTCCGAGTAAGTCATTCGTATGTAAAAGGAAAGCCGTGGTCGATCCTATGATGACACCGATCCCTACTCCCGAAAGTATCCATTTGGATAAGGTTGAAATAAATGTTTTATACCTGAGTTTTAAATTCACTCTATCTTCCCTCATTTCAAATGTTCTGGAGGTTCCTGTATATGCTTTTTAGTTTCAACTTCAGTAAATAGGTTGTCTAATCCATTTGATTGAGTCACTGGGGTTTGGATAGGTGAGATCATCATGTTTCCTTGAATCGTCGATATCAGCATTTGAATATCTTCTTTGGTTGCGTATTGCTTTTCTGGTTTTAGCATATATCCTAATTGACCGTTTGATTCTACCGTAGCCCATTGTAAATCACTGATTCTTTGAACGCTTTGCTGTCTCAATCGGACTTCTAGCATATCAACGGTTAAACGCATTTTTTTTAAATTTCTTTCATTAACCTTTCCATTTTCAACCACCATGATTGATTTGCTGTAAATTATGCTTTCAAGGACGTCAAATTTCATTACGATATACTCAATAAAAATAAGAGTGAGTACAAGTAAAAGTGTAATTACCATAGTAATCCAAATGTTTCTATCTCCCACTGGCTGAATAATCAATGAACCAACGGCGACCATCATGACAGTCTGAGCAACCGTCAGTTGTGAAATTGACTTTCTTCCTGCCAATCGCAAAATAAGAACCCCACCAATAACAATGACGATAGATTTCCATATAAAATGTAAATCCAAGTCATAACCTCCTTCTCAAGCTTCTTCTTTTCTTTCTTCTTCTTTCAATATCTTTAACTGAAATTAATTAATATATGTAGGTAGGTTGTATCTGAAGGCAAGTATAATCGGAAAAATCGGATAGTATTACAGGTTAGCAGGGACTTATAATTGGGATTGTTCTACCATGCGATCGAATACGTTTTAGGAGGATTAGATACTGAACGAAAAGTCTTTCCTGCAATTAATCTATTACGTTCGGGGACGAGGAAGGAGAAAATGCTATTTACAGATACTTAGACGTATATGGGACTAAAATTCAGCCCCTGAATCCGGCAAGCTTTTAACACAAAGACTAAAATTTTCACCAATTTACTTCCATTGGAGAAAACTCTTTACCTTTAGAATAATTGCTTCTTTCATTTCGTCAAGATACTTTCCATTCGATGCCCTCCCACTATAAGGTTCCTATTATTTATATTTGGAAATGCTAAGCAATTAATTAGTAAGGTCTAAAATCCACTTTTTTAAGTCAATCATTCGGAAAAAATCAGGAGTAGATTCTGTACCTGTAACCAGCATCGGAACCAAAGAATCATTTTTATGAAAACCTCCATGACTTGCTCCTCCAGCATGTGAAGGTGTAATTTCCCCTTTTAATTCACAACCCGGTTTTACAGATATAACTACAAAGTCTCCTTCATGAGAATGGAGAGTGCTATGAAGCCTTCTTAGGGCATCTGGAAAATCACCGAAAGTGACGTCGTTTTCCTTTATAGTTAAATCAAGAATAGAGTGGTCTCCCCTAATCTCCCAAGTTTGATTGAATTCGTCCTTTGCTTTTCCACTTTCTTTAAATTTAAAGCTTTCTTTGCTCTCACCCGATGCAACATGAATCCATTCATCTATTTTCCAAGAGATCATATCGAGGCGTTCCTCTGTTTTTAATTTCTCGACAATCTCTGTTATTGGTACATCGTTTGTGTCTAATGAATAGATAAAACATGACCTCAAATTGTTTGCTATAACTACTTGATCTTCCTTTCGCACGCCCTTACTCAATTTTGTGATCTTTAATGGCCGTAATAATTTCATTAGATCAACAAAAGCTTGTTTGCGATCATCTTTTATGCCCGATTGACCATTATCCCCAATCAAAATCCAAATATGATTGTCAAGTGCCTCTTGCCATGTCGGAAAGGAGTCCAACATTGTTTGTAAGTTTCTATCCATGTCCTTAATACCCTTCGTATCCATAGGCCCTCGTTTATGAACATTCTTATCATGATCAGGCAGATAGACAAAGGAAAAGTCAGGAATGTCTTGATTATTAACTAAGTGAGTAAATTCTTGAGTCGAGAATTTATTATTAAAACCATATTTATGCCAAATACTGCTGTATTTCCCATTAGGATTCAGCCTAGATAAGCTACCATAGACATATTTTGTAGTTGCAAATGTATCAATGTGCTTATTAATACTTACAAAGTACCTTATAAAACCAGGAATTGTTAATCGGTGCTGAACGTTCCCTCTGTTTACAAGCGGATTGATAGAAGCAGTTTTTTTCCCTTGCTCGTGTAACTCCTCATGAATGGTTTTCACTTTTTTATTTAAATGTTCATTATTTAAACGGTAAAGAGAATCTTTCAAGCATGTACTAAGTCCCAGTTTCATTTGATCGAAAAGGTGTGTCCCATAATTAATGATCCTATTTTCTTTTTGGCTATACCATGTAAGAGAAGGGATTCCATGTTGATCTGAATAATGTCCTGTCAGTAATGCGCTTTCCACATTTACTGAGATTGTAGGGAAAGGGGCAACGACGCTAGGATAATATGTTCCATGTTCCATAAAGTATGTAAAAGCAGGTAAGGTTTCCTCTTTTAACGCAATGTGTAATGGTTTATCCATTAATGTATCAAGCATTACCATAATAACTTTTTTATTGGAAGTAGTAATTGATGTCACCCCTAATCATTCTTATTAAAATTTCACCTAAGAAACTAGTCCATTTTAGTATGCAAAAAATAATAGTAAATTATGTAGTAAAAAATATAGCTTACTGCTTGCTTCAAAGGTTCCATGGGCTAGATAATTATACATAGCAGTCATGATAACCCAAAGAACGACAGCCACCATTATGGTTTTGACAATTAGAGTGATACGTGTCGAAAATTAAAACCTCCTTAGTTGTTATTCAAATTTACCTAAGATGGTTATAAGTTTGAACTCATAATCTGGATGGTTGGATGGTCCCGTTCTCTTATTTTCTTGAATTAAATAAGCATCCTAAATTAAGGCTATTTTTTCTTTTAAGTGAAAGATAACAACAGAAAGGTGTCAACTGTTAGTTGACACCTTCTTTGGCTATGCGAGTGTGTGAACGAAGCTGAGAGAGCTAATTAGCAATTAGAGTTGTTAGTGCGATTATTGTTGTTATTTTTACTGTTGTTTAAGTTTTGTGCGTCATTTTCAATTGCAAATTCTACATTTTCATTTTCAACATTAAGCTCATTATTGTTATTATCCTTATTATTGTTGTTATTATTACGATTGTTGTTGTTAGTCATTTTCTCACCTCCAAGAATTAAGTTCTCCCATAATTTCTTTTTGATACGTCTTAGTCCTTCAATAAAAAAAGGATTCAAAAGGAAGATACAAATGGCTGATATGGAAGTTTAAGTCCTTTTGGAGATGTTGCAACTCCCCTTCACACTTGAACAAAATAAAAGAACTAAATATTAAAGGCTTCTATTTAATCAAGATGAGGATATCCCTTAGCTTAAAAAATTTGGTAACTAAAACCTTGTTTATTTTTAAGATCAAAAGTGAGACTAATTAATGTTTGAATATAGACATTTGATATTTCAAACGTTTTTTAGGTAACTCCGCTGACGAATTGGGCTTCAAACAACAACCGATAGGAGATGTTAATATGTTTGGGATGGGACGAAATAATAATGGAAATACTCTAATGTGGTCATTAGTTGGCTTAGGAGTAGGTGCAGCTACTTACGGAATCATGAGGGGACGTAACAATAACGGAAATAACATGATGCAGCCAGTTCAAAGAGCATTTAATCAGATGAGAGATTAGTTAACCGTTTTGGAGTTGATATAGGACAGCTTATCTTAGATAGGCTGTTCTTTCTATCCAAGTATTACTGATGCTTACCTACACATTATGGATTGAAAGCATTGTGATTTACCAATTCTGAAATTTCTCTTTAAATAATAACAACAGTATTTAATCCAAGCATTATCCCAACTGGCTATAAACATCTTTTCAGTTAGAACCTTCCTTAAAATCATTATTAGTAATTTAAATCTAAGATATTTTTATTGTATCCCTTACTTTTTTATCGTTCCTATACTTGAATCAATTGTTGATAAAAAAAACTCCAGTACTACGGTAATTAAACCCGTTGTCTGGAGTTTACTTTTATTATTTTTACAGATAAGGATGTTTTATTCTTGATCTAATACTCCAGTTGTCTCTTGTGATGCCATTTGTTTTTGAGCTTTGGCAACATGGTTACGTTCGTGGTTGAATTCGTTGACTTCACTGTATTTTTTTATATCTTCTTGTTCCTGTTCTTTTTTTGTTAGAGATTCCAACTTATCCATATTTATCCCTCCTACCAATAACTTTTTGAAGTTAACTGCAAAAAATCCTATCTCAACTAATTGGTAACTTTGTCTTTAATCATATACCTCTTCAGGTTTCTTGTAGTATGTCATGAAATAGGAATTGTTATGCGTAGTTTCCAATCGCGTAACGGACCCAATGGAACAAATTCATTGAAGAATATTTTGGCTTTAGAAAGGAAGTTTAATTATTTATGAAAGCAGAATACCAAGCTTTCCTGTTTTCCTAAACTGGTGAGGTGACGTAGCTTAATAATAAGTACCTTTATTATTGGAGTAAAACCTTTTAGGTTCATCAACTATTTTTTCTAAACGATTTTGCTTTTTACCCTTCTTAGTTTTATGTGCCTTTGGACGGTAGTATAATCCCCCATTGTTCAATACCTTAACGCCTGGGATCGCATTTAAAGCGGTTCCTTATTTGTTTTGCTTTTGAGTTTCTGAGTTTCATTATTAAGGAAGATTGCGTAGGAGCTACGACTTCTCCTGAACATAAGATAGTATATTCTCAAGCTGTATCCTCTTTTATATTAACAGATACAAAAAAAGCATATAAAGATATCATCCTTATATGCTCTGTCATTTATAAATGAAATATGTTATTTTTTTATATAGTTTCAATTAACGGTCCTTCGCTTTGCCAACCTCCTCTTGCACATCACCTTTTACTTTATCCTTCTTACCTTTGCGTTGAAGTTTTTGGTTGTCTGTTGCATTTCCTACTTGATCTTTCAGTTCACCTTTTGCTTTATTTACTCCACCTTTTACCTTATCTGATACCCCGTTATTGTTATTTGCCATGATCAATTCCTCCTTCTTGTGTTTAGAGGTATATAACCTTTATTTAATGGATGTAAACATTCAAGTATTAGGTGATAATATTCTTTCTTCTTCTATTTCTTTTGATGTAATTTTTGTTCTTCTTCGGTTTTATTTGTAACATATTCAAATCCATACCCTGTTGAACTTATTTCTAAAGTTTCTTCGTTAGCTTTTTTTTGCAAATTAAAATTTAAATCATCCTGACTTTTATCTTTTTCCATGTTAAAACCTCCTGTTATTTTTATGTTATTTTGCTACCTTATAAATTCACTTAAAAGTGTCTCTATCTTTTATATGGTCCCACTCTACTTAGGAGACATACTGAAAAAAATTGTTCGACTATTTACTTCTATCTAGAAACGAAGAAAAGCTCTTTATTGATAATGGCTGCCGTTACGACAACATCCTGCTCATTTGTTCTGGTACCGTTGCGAAATGAATTCCATTCCATGCTTATGTAGCCGTTTTTTAGTGATATACCATCTAAAAAGGACCCCCCTATTCCTCTTTTTGAGTATTATCCCCTTAATTGGTTAAAAATAGGTTTATGTAGTAAGAAGGAGGCAGGTAAAGTGAATACAAATTTCTTTCATCTAACAATTGAATTAACTATTGGTTTTATTGCATTAATCTTATTAACAAAGATTCTTGGAAAAACACAAATTACACAACTTACTCCCTTCTATTTTATTTCTGCTCTTATACTTGGAGAGTTATTAGGAAACGCTATTTATGATAAGGAAATAGGAATACAATATATTCTTTACGCTTTAACACTATGGGCAATACTTATTTTCACCGTTGAAGTAATCACTCAAAAAGTTAAAAAAACCCGATCTCTTCTTGAGGGGAAACCTTCGATTGTTATTCGAAATGGAATAATTGATTATCAAGAGTTGAAAAAAAATCGTCTTGATATAAATCAATTACAAATACTTCTTAGAAAAAAGGATGTCTTTTCTATCCGTGAGGTAGCCTACGCTATCTTAGAATCTGATGGCTCTGTCAGTGTAATGAAAAAATCAATGTATGATACCACTACGAAACAAGATATAAATATGATACCGAAGCCAGTCTTCTTACCTACCACCATTATTTCAGATGGAGAAATTTTATATGACAATTTAGCACAATCAGGCTACAACGAAGAATGGCTACTTAATGAGCTTAACAAACTAGGAATTGCAAGTATTAAACAAGTATTTTATGCAGAATGGCTAGAAGGGGAAACGCTTCTTGTAAATAATTACCATTAATTTGTAATGAGAAGTGAAAGAAACATGTGAACAAATCCATTAAATTAATAACCAAACTATTTTTCGATCATTACAGAGCATTTACCCGTTAATATTCGCTGCGATAAATTGTTGTACCAATTTAAAATTCAAAATCGCATTAAAAATTGTTAATTTCCTTTGTATTTCTGTATAGTACATGTTTCTCATTTCAAAGGGTATGATATGTATATCTACAAAAGATTAATTTATGGACTACAAAATATTTAGGGCGTTCAATCGGTTGGCGGGACGTAACTTTTTAATAGATATGCTAATGATATTTATTTCAAACAAAGTTCGTTTTATATTTATATTTGTTTTGATTTTTATGTTATTCCGAAACTATTCACACAAAAAAGTAGCGCTATCTGCGATTACAACAGCAGCTTTTACCTTGTTTATCAATAGTGTGATTAGACTCGTTTATTTTAAGCCCCGTCCCTTTGTTAAACACCGTGTAGGCATTCTTATTCCCTCAAAGGTAGACTCTTCATTTCCAAGTAAACATACATTGCTTGTATTTGCTGTAGCTACTTCAATTTTTCTACGGGAACGCGTTCTCGGATCAATCATGTTGGGTCTATCCGTACTAACGGGATTATCGCGTATTTGGGTAGGACATCATTTTCCATCTGATATCATCGGAAGTGCCTTCATTAGCATTTTCACAAGTATCGGCATTGGTAAATTTTCTAACTGGTTCACTTCAAATTTGAAGTCCAAAAACTAAGATAAATAAGATGGCATTTTTGCGTATCTCAATTGCAGTTATAAAGAGTTTAAATAGCACATAAGCGCAAATTTGATCAAATTACTCAGCAAGTATTTTACTGTCTTCTTTTACTAGTTTTTTCTTATGTCTTTAGGAACTAAGTTCTAACTATTTTAGATAAGGGAATACGCGTACCGAAGCTTATTGAACATAAAAAAGTAGCATTTAAAGCTACTTTTTTTATTAACCAAAACCTCACTAAACACCTATCCTTTAACAAAGACTTCAACCTCGATAACGGTAGACTGGAGCTTACAAAAACATTAAGAAGTATTGAGTAAATTGCTCTATTGTTTAGCGTGTTTTTTCATCTATAGTTATTTTTGTTTATACGCTTTTCTTTCATAAAAGGGGCTAACTAGTTTTATAAAAAATTTGTCTTTTTCACTCCAATTTCCTACTTAGCACTTACAATGATTATTTCTCCTAATTTCCATAGAGTTATAAGTATAATTAAACTCTTCTTTCAGTAGCTTTAGGTTGGAAACCTATTCTGCTTGACAGAACTATGATGCTATTCTTTTATATCCACTCATATCATCTAATAATTTATCCATTTGTTTAGCATAGCCATTGTACATCTTTTGCATTTTTATTTTCAGTTTGCAAAGAAAAATTCACTAAATTTTCCTGTAATTGCTTAATATTTGCTGCAACCAATAACTTTTGTTTCACTTATGGCATTTTCAATGTATCGTTATACAAGTCAACATAAACATTTCCCATCGAATCTATTTGTGCAAAAAACACCTCCGAAAATTTCTTTACTCCTTGCTTCATAATTTCTCCTAATAGCCAATCTTTCGTATTCCCTTACTCACTCAAACTTCTTTCCATAACATTTCCATCTAAAATGACAATCCGGGGTTCTCGTCCCTGTTCTGTTATCTTCCCGACATCCTTTGGCGTTAAAGGTTGCAGTTCGCTTTTTTTCATTACACTAACTTGTCCATTTTTCTCCAGATGGTAAAAATGAACCTTAAAAATCTCACTTTTATGAATAAGACAGAAGAATGGTTAAAAAGCGAATTAGAACATAAAGGATTCGATGACTTTAAATCTATTTTTTATGCATATGTTAAGGAGGAAAACGATTCATTAACGATTTTTCGCATAAATAATTTTTCTCACTTCTGAATCGACAATGGCTGTAAAATAAATGTTTTATATAGTCCCTGTCCCCAAGGACATCGAAAAAAGTAGCTCCGAGCACCTCGTATCAAACCGAGGGTCTCTTTTTTTGTTCAACCCTCAAATTACTTCATTACAGGAATGCTCCTTAAAACTTTCTTCGTCTACTCTCTTTTTATTTCAGTATCTCTTACTGAAAAATTAATTTATAGTTTGGTTCAGTGATTAAAGCATTATAAAACCCAACCCAAACTCAATAACGTAAGCTATGACCTAAACACTCTTGCCCTATTACAGTAAGTAAGAAGAAATTTAATTGGACTGATAAGCTTCTTTGCTTAAAAGCATTGCAGAGTTATGTACTTTTCATTTGCAACACTCTGTACTTATATTCTCACTTATATACCACTCCTAATACTAAGTCAGAGCTTTCCTGTTGCTAATCAAAATACTTAAAATAATTTCCTTAAATACAAGGGATAAAACATTTTGTTTGATACATCCTATACTTTGTCGACAAAACAAAAATTAGGAGGAAAAAACATGACAAATCAAATCGATACTAATAAATTAAAACAAGCGGAGGCTGCTGCTTCTATTACAAAAGATATGATTGCTCAAGCAATTGAACAATCTGCGGCAAACTCCACTCTTGCTTCAGAAGCGTTAAAGCAAGCATCATTTGAAGTTGCACAAATACAAACTTGGATTAGCCAAGTACAATCAGAGTTGCAAACTCAATCATCGTAATAAAAATGATTTTAATTTTCTAAAGAATTAAAGGGTTAATTAAAAAAGTCTTTTTCAGCAACGAATTCAGGCGAATAAATATATTGACAACTTATTAAGTACTTTTCATTTGAAAGTGTTTTTGACAATTAAAAATGTATTTTATGATAATCTCTTTTTCGGATGTAAATAAGCCGTTTATATACAAGTTATAACGGCTTATTCCCAATCCAACGTACAAAATGTCCGAAATATTGATTTGTTTCCATTATTTTGAACATATGGTAGGATTTCACAATGATCAAGCAGGATAGTGCTTGATCTACAATATAAAAGGAAGTTTATCAGACTTCAAAACACTAAGGAGGACTTACAAATGACAGTAGCAGCAAAAATGAAACAAACCGTAGCGGGATTAAAGAGTGCTCAAGCAAGCTTAGAAACGTTTGCACTTGAAACAGAAAACGAACAAGCAAAACAGCTTTTCCAACAAGCAGCTCAGCAAACACAAGGGATTGTTGATAGTTTGGATCCTCGTCTTCAGCAAATTGAAGAAGAAGAGCCACAATACAAACAACAATAAACTATTAGGGTGACTCAAACAAAAAGGGTCTCCCCCACGAATAGTAGGCGCTATGCACAATTGTGGGGCAGATTCTTTAGAGTCACCCTTTGTTATACATAACCATTAAAGGAGGAGGAAATGATGAAAGCGATCATTAACGCAATGGTTGTGGTAAGCTTGTTAGCCGGTTGTCAAACATTAACAGGTGGTGCAAGACAGGATATAAGGCCAATGCAGTTATCAGAAACAGTCATTATTGATCAAGAATATGCTGATGAAGCAAAGAAAATCGTCCTCTTAATGGAAGAAGTAGTTGAAATCAAAGGCGTTTCAGATGAAGACAATATTTATTTAGCCCCAAAAGTTAAGCACTTTGATCGCTTCAGATTAAAAGAAATTCGCAAACAAAGTCATGATGCTGTAAAAAAACGTTATCCAAACGCAACCGTTCATGTATCAACGGACCAAAAGATATTCATGGAACTTGAGAAACTAGAACAAGAGTTACAAAAAAGAACAATAAGTGAAAAACGTTTAAAACAAAAATTAAAAAAGCTTGATGAGATGATGAAAGTCTAATGAGGTGAATGTAAATGTCATCGAGTAATAAGAAAAATGTTACTCCTGCTCAAGAAAAGTATCAGAAATTAGCAAACAAATACGAAAAAAAACGTCCGGTTGTTAAAAACTGTCTTCGAGCATTTTTGATTGGTGGCCTTATTTGTTTAATCGGACAAGGCTTTCAAGTATTTTATTATACTTTCTTTGATTTTACTCAACGGACTGCAAGTGATCCAACGGTAGCAACAATGATCTTGATTTCCGTTTTATTAACTGGATTTGGAGTATATGACCGATTTGCACAATTTGCTGGTGGTGGTACAGCAGTGCCTGTAACAGGATTTGCGAATTCAGTTGCATCCGCTGCTATTGAACATCGAACAGAAGGTTATGTCCTTGGTGTAGGCGGGAAAATGTTTAAACTCGCTGGATCCGTTATTGTTTTTGGTACAGTGGCTGCCTTTTTCATCGCTATTATAAAGACAATTCTTATTCAGTGGGGAGGTTTATAAAATGTTACGAGGACATCAAACATGGGAATTTGAGAATAAACCTGTTATTCTTTCAACCGGTACTGTTGGTGGACCTTTTGAAGCCAAAGGTAAATTAGCAGATGATTTTGATTTATTACATGATGATTTATGGCTTCAACAAGATTCTTATGAAAAAGCTCAAAAAGTTTTAGTTGAAGAATCTATTTCGCGTGCCATTGAAAAGGCGGAATTACGAAATCAAGATATTTAATTTATGTTTGCTGGGGATTTAATTAATCAGATAACCCCTACTAGCTTTGCAAGCAGAACTCTTGCTATTCCTTATTTTGGTCTATTTGGTGCCTGCTCAACATCGATGGAGGGGTTAGTGCTAGCAGCTTTTGTCGTTAATTCTAAAGGTGCTGAAAGAGTGGTTACAGCTGCTTCCAGTCATAATGCTTCAACAGAAAAGCAATTTCGTTATCCAACTGAATATGGGGCACAAAAACCCCCTACTTCGCAATGGACCGTAACGGCTTCTGGTGCTGCCGTTATATCTAATGTTGGAGATGGTCCAGTTGTAACATCAGCTACGATAGGAAAAGTCATAGATATGGGTTTGTCAGATCCATTTAATATGGGCGGAGCAATGGCCCCTGCAGCAGCAGATACTATCGTCTCTCATTTTAGAGATCGAAACCTTCCACCAGATCATTACGATCTTGTTGCTTCTGGGGATTTAGGAGAAATTGGCCTTCCAATTGCAAAAGATCTTCTGAAGCAAAAAGGATTAGAGTTACCAGAAGGTACGTTACAAGACTGTGGTTTGATGATTTATCGTAAAGGACAACCAATCCTTGCTGGCGCTAGCGGTGCGGGGTGTTCAGCGGCAGTAACTTATGGACATTTATTAAATCGCATGAAAAGAGGAGAAGTAAATCGAATATTAATTGTAGCGACAGGAGCCTTATTATCACCAATGACTTTCCAGCAAAAAGAGACAACCCCTTGTATTGCACATGCTGTTTCAATTGAGGTAGGAGGTGGAATGACGTGATTTTTATATCGGCATTTGTTGTTGGAGGCCTTATTTGTGTCATTGGACAAATATTAATGGATGTATTTCAATTAACACCTGCACACATGACAAGTACGCTCGTTGTATCTGGTGCCGTCTTGGATGGCTTAGGATTATATGAACCATTAATAGACTTTGCTGGTGCAGGTGCGACTGTACCTATTACAAGCTTTGGTAATGCACTTGTACATGGGGCGATGGCTGAAGCGGAGAGCAACGGTTTAGTTGGTGTGCTTACAGGTATTTTTGAAGTAACAAGCGCTGGTATTTCCGCAGCAATTATTTTCGGATTTATTGCTTCCCTTATATTTAAACCAAAAGGATAAAGGAGTTGAAATGATGACAGTAGGAAGTCAGGTTCAAGGGTTACTTATTTCATTACAATCAATTGATGCGATCCTCTCATCGCTAGCAGTAAAAACAAAGGAGCAAGAAGCAAGGGAAGTATTTCACCAAAGCGCATTAAAAACAAGGACGGTTATTAAAGAAATTCAGAAAAGAAAGGGTCAAATTGAATTTGAAGAACCCGAGTACCAACAAACGTAAAAGGAGGTATTAACATGCAAGGTTGGATTGAGGTTGCACTTCGAAGTTTTGTTGCTTTTTTGTTATTTCTCGCAATTGCTCGTTTATTTGCCCGAAAACCTATTGGAGAGACCTCTCAATTAGAATTTGGTCTTATTGCCTCCGTTGCCGTCATTTTAGCAATTGGTTCAATTCAATTATCAATTCCTATTTCGCACCTGCTAGCGGCTCTTGTAATTTGGATTGGGGGAGCATTCGGAATCCTTATGTTTAGCTTGAAAAATGCAACATTTCGGTCCGCTATCTATGGCAAAGGGATCCCTATTATGAAGGATGGAAAAATTCTAGAGGAAAATATGAAGAAACAGCGTTTAACAACTGATGAGTTATTACGGAAACTTCGTACGAAACAAGTGTTTCAAGTAGCCGATGTTGAATTTGCTGTACTGGAAGGAAATGGCGAGTTAAATGTTCTTGTAAAAAAAGAACAACAGCCTCTTACTGCGAAAATGTTGCATCATCATGTACCACCCATTAAGGAACCAGAAACGGTTATTATGGATGGGAAAATCCTTCACGAACCCTTGGCTACAAGAGGATTAAGTCAAGAATGGTTAAAAACGGAGTTAAATAAAATGGATGCCATTGTTGAAAATGTCTTCATGGCACAAATAGACGAATACGGCCAGGTAACATTCGATTTATTTGATGATATTCTTCAAGTACCACAGCCAACCGAATTACCATTGCTTGAAGCAAGCATCAAAAAAGTACACGCTGATATGGAATTGTTTACCCTTGATACAGAAAATGTCCAGGCTAAAAAAACATATAAATGGTGTGCTGAACAAATGAAACAAGTTCACAATATGGTATCACCATTTATAAAATCATAGGTTATTTGGGTTAGTAGGAGGATATATTTCATCTTTTCATGTGATACCAAGGAGGAACAAACGTTGGAATATCTGATTTCGTTTGTTAAAGCACTAGGTATGTTTGCTGTTGGGCTTACAGCCTTCCGGATTATGGGCAGTCAAGCCGTTGGTAGATTAACCGATTTTGATCTAGTTGTGGCCATTGCCATTGGTGCGCTAATCGCTAAACCGCTATCAGATCCGGATTTAAATCCATGGATTTCAGTGGATGCTATTTTAGCACTCGTCATCGCCCAAATTGTTTTTAGTTGGCTGTCCCTTAAAAGTCTAGTCTTTGAAAGAATCATTGCAAAGAAAGCCTATCAAGGTGGTTGACAATGGTTCCATTATTATGAAAGGGTTACGTAAAGCAAGATTAAGTAAAAATGAATTGACCGAAGAATTACGAGTCAAAGGGTTTAGGTCCCCCTCAGAAGTCCAACAGGTTTTTTTGGAACCAAATGGTAAGATTAGTGTGTTCGAGAAATCAAACCAGGATCTGTCAAGCAAAGATAATGTTTAATTTTGCAATCTTTCATAAAATTAAAAATGTGAAAAAATCTATTTAATATCCCAATTGGGGGAATTTGTAAATGGTAACAAATTATGAAGTCTTTGTACGAGTACAAGTAAGGCATAAGCAAAAGGAATATGATATTGAGCAGCTTTTCAAAAACCCATTGATTCATCGACAAATTAAAGGTGATCAAGTATACACACCTTTAAATACCGAGAGATTATGGGGATATTAATTTAAAAATCTAAAATGCTTCTTGTATGTTTACGAGAATACAATATAGTTCCCTTTCCCTTCCTACCTAATTGTGAAATCTCAACTTGAAATAGCACAACAATAATTTGAAAATCAACAAGGAGATCTACCTTAAGTCTACTCTTGGAGGCTAAATCACCAAAAGCTTGTCCAAAAGATTGAATGATCACAAAAGTTAATTTCATTATCCCATCTAAAAACTATATTTAGGCGTTAAGGCAGCAGGCAACATGTTCTCAGCTGTCTTATTTTTAAAAAAGATAAGTCTTCTCTCACATTCATTAAGATTCTAATTCTTTCTATTTTGATCACTACCTTAGCAATTTTTTATTACGGGAATGATTTTATATTGCAATATATGAGGAAGGCTTACCGTAAATGCTTCCGCTTATTTTTTCGTCTTAAAAGTAATGTCGGTTTCTTTATCGATCGTTGCATTTGAAAGATACTTTTTGGTTCACCTATAAAAAATAGTCAGTAAAACAGCTACTGCACTTATGTTTATGATCGAAAGCAGAGGTAAACCATAGCTGAACTTTTTTTTCAGCTTTTTATGGCGAAACTTCTTAAGACCTAACAAAAGACCAATAGCACCACCAATATAACCTATTAAGAATAAATGTCTTTCTGGAATACGACGCATATCTTTTATAGCATAATGTTTATCTAATCCCATCATGCTAAAGCTGATAGCATTAATTATTAGTAGATAGAAAATAATAAATTCCATAATTTTTTTTATCTCCTTTACAAGAAGTCTTAATATTGTCTTAGGTCATATTAACATTTTTTTCCACAAAAACCAATTATCTATATAACATGATCCTCTTGAATAATTTCTCCAGATATTGTCTTTTATGACACCGTTCGACAGATTAACCTTATTGCTTAGGTTTGAGAAACGCTGAGCTTATTCCACACTCCTTTTGGTTCAGCCCTTCCCAACTTTATTGATACTATGGCTACTGCTGACTTCTGTCAGTTCAACATTCGTTTCCACATGATTTGCCGCCGACTTCCTTCAGATTCCGGGTTGCCCCAGAAACCCTTGTTTTAAGCTAGCTGTAAACACAGTTCGGAACTTGAACCCTAGAGAATGTGTGCATGCCTGGCGCGCAAGTAAAAGGAGAAGTGTTAGAAAAGCTTCTCCTCTCTTACCCTATATAAAAAATAAATTTGAGGAGATGATTCCTCTCGACGAAGAATACCTCTCGCCAAAAATTTGTGGAAGAACCATTCTTCCACTCCTATCACTAACGCAGAGGTAGGGAGATTGAAAATGGAACACCAAACCTCTAATCCAATTATCTACTTCACCACAAAAAACGAAAAGAACTCGTTCTCTCATGATAGTTGAAGTTGTGATGAAAATTTGAATAATGAAGATAGCAATTAAAGTAAATTATAAGGAGCAGTACAATTATGGATTTTATTTGGGAATCAATTTTAATGGTCATTTCTGGATTTCTCCTTCTCAGAATATCTGGACGAAAGTCTATTGCACAAATGACAATTACTACAACAATTGTGATGATCTCAATAGGAGCCATTATTGTTCAGCCAATTATAGAAGATAGTGTTACAAAAACACTAATTACTATAGCTATTTTTATAGGAGTACTTGTTTTTATTGAATACCTCCAAATGAAGTTTAATTCTCTTGAGAAATTTTTCACGGTAAAGCAATACCAGTTATTGAGAATGGTCAAATCAACACAAAAAATCTCAAAAAAATGCGTTTAACTATAGATAAATTAGAGATGCACATACGACAACAAGGAGTCTCAAATATTTCTGAAATAAAAAACGCAACAATAGAGCCGAATGGACAGTTAGGATACGAACTAATGCCAGATTCTAGACCATTAACTGTAGGGGAATTTAAAAAATTGATGGGACTAATGGTACAACAACAAAACCAGTCCCCTAATATTGATTGAGGACTTTTTTACGAAGTTATTAATAAAAAGCATGCCACCCCTAATCCTAATGATTTGAAGTAAGTTTCATTTTAGGGGTTTTTTAGGGGTCTTAAAGAAGGTTACTATCCTTGTTAAGAATCTTACCTTTTAATTACATTTATTGTTTGCAATGTATTAGATTAGTTATTTGTAACATAATAAAATCAGTTATTAACAATAATCGTTACACTACCCTAAATAAACAAAAACATTTTGAAAGTGCAGGTGCTTCTCATTGCAATTATCACCTAGAATTTACCATTCACTAATTAGACCAAAATGGACGACTAAAAAATATATTCATAATCATATTCGACAGTTTTTTGATTTTACAGATAAAAAAATACTCGATTTTGGAGCAGGTACCGGAGCTAATTGCACCTTATGTTCGCCTACTCACTATTACGGGCTTGACCCCGATTCCCACAGAATTAACTTTGCAAAAAGTATGTATCCTCATTATCAATTTGATGTTTTTACGGGGAATAAACTTCCTGCAGAGGATAATAGCTTTGATTTCATTTTAATCATTGCCGTACTCCACCATATTCCTCCAGAAACGATAAAATGTTATGTTAAGGAATTTAAAAGAATGTTAAAACCAGATGGAAAAATCGTTTTAATTGAACCTTGTTTTTTTAAAAAATCCCCGATTGGTAATTGGTTTATGAATTATTATGATAAGGGGGACTACATTCAAAGAGAAGACGATTATTTAAATTACTTTACTAAAGAAAATTTCCATTGTAATGTGCTAAAAAGGTTTAAAAAATGCTTTTTTTATAATGAACTTTATTTTACTGCTTCATTATAATTTCTTTAAAGTAACCTTTCTACTTGTGGTATATGATTTTATACACCGCCACAGTTATTACTTACACTAATCTGCATCTTTAATAAATAAGCGATAGGAGCTGCCGATAACGACAACTCCTGCTCTTTCGTCAAGCACCCCATTAACTAACGTAATGCACGATATTTGTACAAGAAAGTTAAATGCCGAAAAAGGCCCCGAACTTCTCTGTGAGGTTATGTCGGCTCAGATGATGAATAGACCAGCACCTTATGCTAAGAAGCTTAGTTCGATGTGTCAAAAGTACGACGTTGTGATGATTGCTGCTGAAATGGTAGAACAAATTAAAAAGACAAAGTAAACGATATAATCAGTACGGGTAATGGTAGGTATCATTACATACGTTGAAAACGGTAGAAACTCAAATCATACTGAATCCGTTCGTTCAACACAATTACCCATCTATTTTAGAAACTCCCAATGCTAGGTGTTCCCGAAGCCCTCTTCTACTTTCTCTACTAGTTCACTAGAACATTCGATAACCAAAACGACTTCTGATTTTTTTCCTTTGACTTCCCTTTTTCTTTTATGAACTACTTTAAAAATCATATAATCGATAATAAATCCAATAATAAATCCACTTGCTGCACCTATTAGCCCCCAAAAAATCGGACCCCAATCTAACCCGAGTCCAACATTTGCTTCAATAACAGAAAAGGCCGTTCCGATCGCAGCTTCCTTATCAAACAGGCTAACCCCATCTGCACGATGAAGCGTTATCAAACAATCTTCTTTCTTCTACTCGGTTAATAAGCGGTACAGCTAGAATCTTCTCTTTTTTCACCCCTATTTTTTTCCAATGAGGTAATAGCTAATTCAAGGTAAGTTGAATGCTCAAAGGTAGAAAAGATTTGCAATTATCTCACCTCATCTACTAATGCTGGTATTTTAACTCGATATTGTTGATACTGCTTTGTTAGAAATTTTCTTTGTTCACTTTTGAATAGCTTATTATTTTCAACTGTATTAACGTACGAATCGTAGACAGCAACCCCCATTACAGAAGGCATAACAGGAACCACTATAATACTAAGGATAGTAAGAATAGCTATGCCAAGATACTGACCAATAACAATATGATGATTTCTAAATTTAAAATTACGTTGAGAAAACAGCATCATCAAAATAAAAATGTCGTCCAAGTTGGTTGATGCAAATGCTATTGTTTCAGAAACTACAGCACCCAAACACTCATTAAACCACCAGCTCTCATAATCATTTAACATAATTTAATAGGATGAAATGGAGGAATTTGTGAAGGGTTTTTATCTTCAATTAAACTGCGTAGTTAGTAAAAAAACGTTCCTGCTAGTATTGCAGGAATGAACCCTTTACTATTGAAAAAATTCCCTCTTATTTTTTTAGACCTATTTCATTTTGTTTTTTTGTATTAACTGCTTGTTTTTAAGCCCCCATTAACATGAATTATTTGACCAGTCACATAACTCGAATCCTCGCTTGCTAAATAAACATATGCTGGAGCAAGTTCATAAGGCTGACCTGCTCTATTCATCGGTGTTGAATAGCCAAAGCTTAGCATATCCTCAGCCGGAAAACTTGAAGGAATAATGGGTGTCCAAATCGGCCCTGGCGCCACTCCGTTGACTCGAATCCCTTTACTAACTAAATCAAGAGCAAGGGAACGAGTAAATGTCACAATTGCTCCTTTTGATGTAGAATAATCGAGGTTTCCTCGTTGGCCTTCATAAGCCACTGCTGAGGCAGTATTAATAATTGAACTACCTTGCTTTAAGTAAGGCAAAGCTGCTTTTGTTAAGTAGAAGTATGAAAAAACATTAGATTGAAAAACTCGAAAAAGTTGCTTAGCGCTAATATCCGTTAATTGATCTTTTGGATAAGACTCGGCACAATTATTAACAATAATATCTACTTCCCCAAACAATCGTAATGTTCGATCTACGACTTCATGACTTGTTTGCTCTTGACCTAAATCCCCGGCGATGGCAAGACATTTCTGTCCCAATTGCTCCACACGCTGTTTCGTTTCAAGCGCATCAACATGTTCATTTAAATACACAATAACGATATTGGCCCCTTCTTTGGCAAATGCATAGGCAGTTGCTCGGCCGATCCCACTATCTCCCCCTGAAATAATAGCTACTTTCCCCTGTAGTTTCCCCGATGCCAGATATGCTGGATTCTCAGAGATTGGTCTTGGTGTCATGATCCATTCAAACCCTGGATGAAACGGTTGGTGCTGTGAAGGGAATTGAACAGGTATCTTTTCTGTTCTGATTACGTATTGCTGTTCCACTTTCTACTCACCTCTCGCCTATCTAACTGTTATTGGCTAATCTATGCCTAGAAAGTAATTTCTGTTCTTGTTTCTCTCCTATGCCGTATGTATACAAGGCTAATTATTTCTTTTAACTAACCATTATCAAATTATTCGTTAGTCTCTAACAATCTCTTGATTATTTCTTTTTGATTTTTATTACCAAACTAAAAAACTGCTATCAGTAAACTTAGTTTAATACAAAGCTACAGGAAAATATTTACAAAACTTATGACTAATAATTTACTGAGGATATCATCATGATAAAACGAAGCTATCACTTCAAAATCGGGTTAAACCAAGGAGGACATACAAATGACAGTAGCAGCAAAAATGAAACAAACAGTAGCGGGATTAAAGAGTGCACAAGCGAGCTTAGAAACGTTTTCACTTGAAACAGAAAATGAACAAGCAAAACAGCTTTTTCAACAAGCTGCTCAACAAACACAAGGAATCGTTGATGGCTTGGAGCCTCGTCTTCAGCAAATTGAAGAAGAAGAGCCTCAATATAAACAAGAATAAGCTATTTGGGTGACTCAAACAAAAAAGGTCTGGTCGCATGCTTTTACAATGCGGGCAGATTCTTTAGAGTCACCTTATCTTATATATAACCATTATGAATGTATTTAAATTAACACCTGCACACACGATGAGTGCGCTGGTTGTATCTGGTTCCGGTTTGATTGCTTAGAATTATATGAACCATTAATAGACTTTGCTGGTGCAGGTGCTACTGTATCTATTACAAGCTTAATTCACTTGTACATTGGGCTATGGCTGAAGCTTTGGTAATGTCTTGGTAAGTGTGATTACAGGTATTTTTGAAGTGACAAACGCCGGATTCCCACAGCAATGTATTTCTGGGTTTATCACCTTACTTGTATTTAAACTAAAAGGACAAAGAATGAAGGAGAATAGCAAAATGACAGTTGGAAGTCAAGTTCAGGGATTGCTTATTTCACTACAGTCAATTAATGCAACACTATCGTCTCTTACATTAAAAACAAATGAGCCTGAGGCATGGGAAGCTTTTCATCAGGGAGCATTAAAAACACGAAAAGTCATACAAGAAATTCAAAAAAGAAAGGGGCAAATAGAATTTGAAGAACCGCAATATCAACAAACATAGGAGAGGATTAAGAAACAAGTATGATTGAGGTTGGAATATATGATTTCGTTTGCTAAAGCACAAGTATGTTTGTTGTTAGGGTTTTAGCCTTCCGAATCATGGCAGTTAAGTCGTTGGCAGATCAACTAATTTTGATCTAGTTATTTCAGTTAGCCATTGGTGCGAGTTGGCTCTTCCCTAAAAGTATAGTCTTTGAAAGATCATTGCGGGAATGCCTATCAAAGTCGTTAAAAATGGTTCCATTATCATAAAAAGGTTACGTAAAGTGAGGCTACGCAAAAATATGAATTGAACGAAGAATTATGAGTAAAAAGATTAAAATCACCATCAGATTTTAACTTGAAAAATTAGTGTATTCGAAAATTCAAACTAGGACCTGCCAATCATAGGTAACGTTTAATTTCTTTAGAATTCTGCATAAAATAAAAAAACAGGAAGAAAATAGGATGTAATTTACATATTACCCACTTTGGAGGAACTAGTAACATGTTAACGAATTATGAAGTCTTTGTACCTGTAAAAGTAAGACATAAGCAAAAAATAGGTGATATTGAACAGCTTTTCAACAAACCATTGATTCATCGACAAATTAAAGGCGATAAGGTCTATATACCTTTAGACACAAAAAGACTATGGGGATATTAATTTCAAACGAAATAAATCCAAATTGATTCTTTCTTGATTCTTTCTTGTTTACAAGCATTCAAAATATTTTTCCTTCCTAACTACTGTGAAGTCTCAAATTTTCATTCTAGCCTTGCTCCTTGTCCCAAAATACTAACCCCCGCATCAGGTGAACGTTTTTTTAGATGCACAAGAAAATGAACATAACTATTCAGATTGAGGCGGAGTCCGTTGGCCCATCTCTTATAATCCAGGATGTATTCGTAATTTTTCTTGCAATAATCCAGCTTTCCTCTAAGAAAAATCAGCGAGGTTCAATCTACTACAGCCGTATCGATCCTGTTGGAGTAGAGTGACACGAAAGTCAAATCAGTCAATATGTCAAAACTTGCTTTATATGTCGTTTGTTTTTAACGACCACTCGTCATTGGGGTAACGTGGAAATTCATTGGTGACATTATAAATTCGAAAGTAACCCTGTCTCTTATTGTCTGAATTAGTTACTGTTAAAAATGAATAGTCCGAAACCACTTCATCTATTTAAAAGCCTCTCTGTAATACTTTCTGAATATTCTCACTTACATGTGCGGTCGGAGCCATTCATCACTCAGAAACCTTAACTTAAACTTATATACTAAAAATGGTTGAAACTTATAGTTATTAATGCAAAAAGGTTCCGACCTCCACCATTTTATTGTATGGGGTCAGAACTTAAACACCTGAAGTTAACATATAAAATGCTATCGAATATTACACATTCCATGGTTTCGTTTCATCCTCTCTCTCATGAAAGTTTAAAAAATGATTGTTACATCCACCTTTGAGGATAATTCCTAGTTTTGAACAAATTGTTATACAAAATAGATATGACAACTACTAGTATGGCACTAAAAACAACGGTTAGAAGAAACCCCCAACCAACTTGGGAATTAATTGCAACTACAGCACTTGCTGCAGCAGGTGGATGCATCATTTTTGTAATCATCATAAGTAATACAACAACAGCTAAAGTGATTCCAATTGTTATATGAGACCTTCCAAACAAATCCCAAATCGATAATGCTACAAAAGTTGAAAGTAAATGCCCGCCAATAATGTGGCGCGGTTGAGAAAACGGACCTTCATGCGCTGCAAAAACTAGTAAACAACTCGCACCTATAGGGCCTAGAGCCATCGGGTACCCAAGACTAACAGCTAGAAGGCTTATAATTGTCATTGCAATTAAGCCCCCACCAGCAGATACTAAAGAGTCTGAAAAGAGGACTGTACGATCTTGAGCACTAACCCCTTTCATTTTACTTAAATAGTGTGTAAAGCTCCATCCCTTTTCCAAACCAACAGCTTTTTTCATTTCTCCATTATCCAAAGACAAAAGCAAACCTCACCTTTCTTTCACACAAAAAAGTCAAGAGACTTGTTAGATTTATTCACATAAAATTCATTATAAAGGGATTTTTTAGAAAGGTAAATACAAGAGGGGGTAACTTATAAATCAATTGACTTAATTGATAACGGTTTACTATGTCTTTTTAGTTAGCCATCAAGAGAAAATAACGCATGTTTGAGTATACATGCACGGGGGATGATCCTACTCTATAGGAACATGCTGATAGGTTATCCTTTAAATCATTTGTAGTTTCTAGAAACTTTTTCAAATTGCCTTTTGCTTGATCATGTTCGTATTCCATAACAAAGATACATCTCTTCCGATTGGGAATAGAACTCCTTCTTCCCTTTCTGAATGTGGATCTAAATCATTAACTAAATCAGCAACTCCTTTCTGTAATTTTACGTCAGTGTTTTCTTAGCTGTAACCAATTTTCAAATGTCTTTAGCAACACTATATCGAAGAAGCTTTTAGGCTTTTACAGCAATAATTGAAGTCATTATAAAGAAAGAACTAGAAAGGATTTTTCATCAGATGTTGTAAAACAACATCCTACTGACATTGATGAATCTTTAAGAATTGCAGCTTTGATACTAAGTTGGGGAATTTACGGGGCTTCAGTGGATTGGCAACATAATAGCACTTTGTCACCAGAAGAATATATAAACTTGGCGATACTGTATATTACGCATGGAATGGATTTCCTAGTTTCAGAGGAAAGGTAAGTTCAAGAAATAAGCCCTACTACCATTAAAATTACAAATTTTTTTAACTCCCTATATCGAATTCAAATACAAGATACCTATCGCCATCCGAGATATCACATGCAACAAGTAAATAAAATTATGATATGATTTAGAAAATATTATTTTTTTATAGGAGTGAGGACATGGTGTTTGATGAGAGAGCAGCAATCCAACTGCGGATGCAACAAATATTTCAGGAACGTGAGAGACTACAAGATGAATATAAGGAATTGTTTTCTCGACTTAGAGAGATTGACCAGCTTGAAGGAACACAGGTCCCCGCTACTCCTCTTGAGATTGAAAAACCGAAGAGTAAATCGACTCAAGCGGGGGCTCATAATAATCCATCGCAATGGGAAAATATTGAGTTAGATGATAAAATAGAAGAAGAAGTTGATACGAAAGATTTTGACAAACGTATCGATCAATTACAGGAGTTTTTAGAGACTGAAACGTAAATTTACTCTACTGGAAATCACTAGGAGTCAGATTACAACTTAAAATGGTAGAATTTCAAAGCACATACTTCGCTTTATCGGTAAAGGAAGTTACGGGCAGGTCTATCTTGCTTTTGATCAGAAAAATCAAAATACGGTTGTTGTTAAACAGCATAGAGAGAGAAAAGATAATAATAGTAAAGAAATTCTTAAAGGTGAAGCAAAAACTCTTTCTTCTCTTAACGATCCATCGATTCCTATGTGTATAGATTTTTTTCAAGAAGACCAAAAATGGTTTCTTGTTATGGATTATATCGATGGCAGTAATGTTGAGGATCTTATTTTAAATAGCGGTCAATCATATAGCGAAAAAGAAAGTTTACAACTATTTTTACAAGTAATAGCAGTGGTTAAATATTTACACGAGAATCAGCTGATCCACCGCGATTTACGACTGCCTAGTATTATTTTTAAAAAAACCAAGTGTTTATAATTGATTTTGGTCTTGCTGTCTTTGGTGAAATGAATGAGGTTGCGGTTTCCACAACCGATGCATCTGAAAAGACATTGTTCAAAGAGCGGTCCTATAAAAGTGATTTCTATGCATTAGGGCACTTCCTTCTTTTTTTACTGTACTCCCAATTTCATCCTACCTCCCAAAAAGAACAAAGCTGGGAAGATGAATTAGTAATCAAAGCTGAAACCAGGGATATTATTAGAAAATTGCTGAGGATTAAAGGCAGCTTTAATCACATTGACGAAATTTTTCTTGACGTTGAAACGGTCATAAAGACGCTTTGAAAGTTCTACTGAGAGTGTAAATTTAAAACTTTAGGGAACCATTCTAAGCATTACCGTGGAGAGAAGTAACATAGGAATCAAGTGTAAAATCGCATAGATTTTATACTTGATTTTTTATATTCTATCAGCATCTGAATTAGTTACTTATTGGGACTATGTATGGGGGCACTTGTGTAATTAGGGGGTTAATTGCGGATTAAATCGATGCTCGTGTGATTTAAAAATAGTGAATCCTTTCCCAGTACGCTGCTATGACGACCTCTATTCTTAATTTGTATTTTCCCACAAAAAGACCTTGTAGAGCGAGAGTTTGCAGTACAGGGTCCAATTTCATTCATTTCTCTAGCTCAAATAGTCCTGCCTTTCTACCATGTATCATTCATTGCTATCGATTAATTTCTAATAATAATGTAAATCATATAGAGAATATAAGCGATTGCCAGAATGATCCCCTCAAACTTTCCAACTCTGAAGTTCGTTCTTGAAAACAGGAGTAATACAATCGTTATGATAATCATTAAGAAGACATCCACAAATATTTTACTGTCTACAGCAAGCGGAGAAATAACAGAAGCCGCCCCAAGAACAAAGAAAATATTAAATATGTTACTACCAACGATATTTCCGAGTGCAATTTCACTTTCTTTTCTAATTGCCGCCGTAATCGAAGTGATTAATTCAGGTAAGGAAGTACCAATAGCTATGATCGTTAACCCAACTAAGGTTTCACTCATTCCGAGCGAAATTGCAATCTCAGTGGCACCGTCTACGACTAAATCGCCGCCAAAAATAATGGCGGCAAGACCACCGATTGTAAATACGATATTCTTCCCCCATGAAGTAGCGACTGGATTTGAAATGCCACTCGTTCCTTTTTTTCGATCGCGTCTTGCAACTTCAAATATATAGTATAAAAAGACAGCAAAGAACAGTAATAAAATGAAACCGTCACTTCTCGTAATAAAATTTCCGCTTATTGATTGGAGAAATATATCACTTATTAAGATGAGTAGGGCAACTCCAGCTAATAACGTAAATGGAATTTCCTTCCTAATCGTTTCACTCTCTACTTTTAATGGATATAAAAGAGCTGTCACCCCAACAACAAAGGTAATATTAAATATATTACTTCCGACAACATTTCCAATTGCCACCCCTGCATTTCCTTCAAATGCTGCAACCATACTAACAGTTGCTTCAGGTGAACTAGTTCCAAACGCTACAATCGTCAAACCAATTAATAAAGGGGAAACCTGCAAAGCAGTCGCAATGCTTGAAGCACCTTTAACAAAATAATCAGCCCCTTTAATTAGTAAAACAAAGCCAATAACTAAAAGGATATAAGTCACGTTTATCCACCCCTATTCAAAACCATCATAAGATTAGTATATACAATCTAGCGTAAATTACCGAATCAGGATAAGCTATACAATGGCCGATACTTTGCATCTTAAATTCATAAAATTCCAATGTTTTTTACTATTTATCTTCTTCAAGTGGCTGTTTATCTAAAAGTGAAAGCTTTTCCATAATTCGTCGCTTTTTATAGAACATCTTTCCTGTTTCTCCAATATCACTAATCATAGACTTATTGATCAAAGAACCAAAAATCATTCCGGCAATGGGAATTACCTGAAATAACTTCTTCCACCCTAAGTTATCTCTGTACGTCATCATTACCTCTCTCCACCCTTGAACTTGTGATAATGTTTGATCATTATTCTTTAAATTATCATAAGCAGAAAGTTCGGTCAAAATTGCTTGTTTGCCAACAATATCTGAAGAAGAAAACTGAAGACATTTTACAATGAAAATTCTCTCTTTTTTGTCATTTGGATCATAGCCATAACTCAGGGCGATTTCTTGAAGAGTTTTCAATGAAATTCCAAGGATGATTGGGATATCGATCGTTAAAGTGAATATGCCTCCAATTCCAGTTGTGGCTCCTTGAGTCATAGCTACTTTCTTTCTCGAATGAATAATTTTATCGCTTACTTCGTCCATATGATCGATCGGTAGCTTGGAAATAAATTCCAGAGTTACTTCCTTTTCTCCAGTCTTTTCCGTAAAACGTTTAAACATACCTTGTTCGCTATATAAATAACGCCCCCCTGTTTGAAGATAACTTCCGATTTCATTAAGAGCTTGACCGATCTTATTATGAATAAACTGCGGTGTAAAGCGATCAAGTAACTTGAAAGGCAGACGCCCCATTTTTTCCCAAAACCACAGTCCCTTTTGCCCTGATTCCCAACTGTGAATATGGTTCAATTCCTTCATTAATTGTTCTTTTGTATCCATGGGATCCACCTATTAACCTTTCTCTCTTATCGTACTTATTGATTAATTCTTTATTGGAGAAACCACTTCTACCAGCTATTCAAAAACCTTACACTTAGATAGCCTAGCAATGGTCATTCCCTCTTTATTAAATTCTAAAACTATAATTGCTTTGCTATGCCTTTAAGTAAGAAAATGTTTTTTTAGACTGTTCTACGGCGGCACCGGTAACAATATCATTTTAGCTTCCCCGACTGTCCATTACAAAACAATGTCATTATAGACTCTACAGCTTTGTTAAATAATTTTTATATAATCCAAATCTGTACTGACAACCCCTTCATTAAAAGTAAGCTTCGTTCTAAAACCATATGAATTTTTATGGGTGGAAACTGGGGTATCAGCATCTAACTTAAAATTAAATGATAATTTTTCTTCCATGTCTTGATTAATTCGTTTTGCTACAGTTATTGTTTTAGTACTTAGAATCGTTTCCTCATTATTCATATGGTCAATTCGAATTAAATTGCTGTCAATCCGCTTGATTTGCTGTTCAACGATCCCACCTTTTATTAAAAAGTAACCGACAATCTCGTCACCGCGCTTAAAAGTTTCCTTAGGCAATATAAGATCAATTTGTGCAGAGCCTATTCCTATAAGTGATGCGTACTTTCTCAATATCAAAAGTAATCCTCCCTGTCCATTATCGTTATCGTATTTTCATATAAAATTCTAAATTACTATCACAAAAGTCAATTCTCAGAAGAAATTCATGAAATTCAAAAAATAAAAAACCTTTACCGCGACCGGCAAAGGTTTTTAAAATATAAAAGACCTTTACCATAACAGTAAAGGTCTTGCTAACAATGTTAGATTGCCAACAAAGCCGAGAGCAAAGAACTCTGTAGTGACGACTGTGTTGTAAAAGCTACTCCCCTTTAGGAATACTATTTAATTACTTTCATCGTAAGGGTTGCATCTACATTTGTCAATAATTACTTTCTTAGGAAAACCACTGAAAAAGATAAAAGTCAACCTTTTTCATAAGCCGTTCGGTTGAGAGGGTGAAAAAAATGAATCAATAACTTATTTAACAGATCGCATAAATTTATGCGGTCTTGCTAAAACAGGTGTTAATATGGCTGTTATTACACTTATTAATATTGCAAAACACTTGGTATAACAGTAGAAGAGACAAAAACCGGTGCGAATCCCGTCTCTAAATGGTATGTTTCTTATAGGTTTCTCCCTCTATTCCGAACCCGTTACCTTTTTCAGCTCCTCTTTTTAGGACTCTCCTTTTATAAAACGCCATATTCCTTCAAATACGTTAGCTTGGTAAAATGACAGGAGTAAAACTAAGATGACAGGACCAATGAACAGTCCCATAAAGCCGAATAATTGTAGCCCAGCAAATAAAGAAATTAGTGTCGCTAATGGGTTTAGACCTAAGCTTGATGAAAGTACTTTTGGTTCAGCCAATTGCCTTAGTGTAATCGTTAAAATATATAAGATTAATAAGCCAAATCCAAGAAAAAAATTGCCTGTTACCAAGCTATAACCAGCCCATGGAATTAAAATTATACCCGTTCCAAGATAAGGCAATAAGTCAACAACACCAATAATGAGAGCGATTGTTAACGGTTGCTCAACTCTCAAAATGAGAAGCCCAATAAAATTTAAAATGGCTGTCATGCTTATTAAAATTAACTGTGCGGTAAGGAATCCAACAACTTTTGATTTTAAATCTTGATACACATCACCAAACTGATCAAAAATATGAGGGGGTAGTTTATCTTTTACGTTTGCCTGGAGTCGATTCCAATCCTTGCTTATAAAATAAAGAGCAAGAATAATAAAAACAAAAACCGTTAGTGTGATCGGTAAAGCACCAACAAAGTGCGAGAGACTATTAGCGATGGCCTGACCTGCATTTCCAAGTATTGCGGCGAACTGACCGCCCAACTGCTGAATACTATTTTCAATTGCATTTTGTTGTGTCTCATCTAAGTGATCGATTAGCCCAATTCCTTTTACCCAAAGGGGAAAAAAGTGTTCATTTACATATGACTGGATATGAATCGAAATCCGTTCAATTTGGTTTGGAACAAGTCGAGATAAGTATTGGAATCCATCAATAAGTTTTATAATGATTAAGGTGAGCACTCCACCTACTAATCCAAATAAAAATAAAATACCCGTAAACACGGCTAGGATTCTCGGAAATCTCGCTGTTTTTTCAAAAAAACTCACGACTGGATTAATTAAGAACGCTAATGCTACAGCAATTAAGAATGGAAAGGTTAGCCACACAACATAATAAAAGATATACCAGCCAAGAACTAGCAATATGGCTACAATCAAAATTCGAACAATTACTTGAAACACCTTATTGTCAGACACTTATTCCCACCTCACTATTCACCATCGTTTTAAAAAAAAGACCTTACCAAAGGCAAGGGTCCTACAATCAAACATTGTCATGACCCTAAACACTTTTAGACAGTATTACTACGCTCATTTTAATTCCTTTTTTTTACTAAAGCAATCAATTATTTATTCAATAAATAGACGACGTTCCGTCTTAATCTCATCAGGTGTAAAACTCTATAAAAGTTCATTTAACTCTACTTTTCTAACATTTATAAAGTTAAAATGTATCAAGTACCTGTAATTATAAACAGTTTGACGATCTCTACTTTCAACAATCTTCTCCCCATCTCCAATTTGCGTTAACCTTGTCGCATCTGAGAAAAGATTCCTGCTCCCTCCAACTAAAAATTTATCATCAAGCCAATACAACTATTTCCTTTTATCAACAAAAGATTTTGACAATTTAGTTAAAAAGGTTGTAAGCTTTTTTGATTTATTGTACGTGCTAAAGCAATTGCCTCTACCTTCCGCGTACCTATAGGAGTGGTAGCTGCCATTACTCCATTTAACGCACCTCTTAACCTTGTTTGTCATAAAGTTGGACCAGCTTTTGCTGCAGGTAATAGCGTAATTCTAAAACCAGCTTCTCAAACAACATTGATTGCAACTAAATTAGTTAAACTTCTACTTGAGGCAGGACTTCCAAAAAATGCGATCAATTTGGTTATCGGGAGAAGAGAAGTAGGACAACAGATTGTCAAAGATGATCGTGTCAATGTAATCTCATTTACTGGTGGAACTGTTGCGAGTGAAAACATTTGTTCATTAGCTGGAATGAAAAAAGTTCTACTTGAGCTAGGTGGAAATGCTGCAACCGTTGTTCATGAAGATGCTGATTTACAGCGTGCTGCAAGCATGTGCGCAGCAACAGGTTCCAGTAATTCAGGGCAAAGTTGTATTTCTGTACAACGAATTTATGTTCACAAGCCAGTTGTAGAGAAATTCACTGCACTATTAAAAGAAGCTGTTGCAAAACTAAAAATTGGCGATCCTTTGCTTCTAGATACGGATATTGGTACTCTAGTTGATACTCGTAATGTAGACCGTATCGTAGAGTGGGTTAACGAAGCTGTTGAACTCGGCGCGGAGTTAATCTTAGGTGGTAAACAGCACGGTGCAACCGTTGAACCAACTATTCTATTAAATTCACCAAAAGCAGTAAAGCTGTATGTGAAGAAGTATTCGGACCAATTGTTAACGTGATTCCTTTTGACACGATTGAAGAAGCAATTGATGCGACAAATGACTCAGATTTCGGCCTTCAAGCAGGAATTTTCACGAATCAAATGGATGTTGCTTATAAATTTGCTCACGCCATTGAAATGGGCGGAGTTGTCATTAATGGTACATCCAACTTCAGACTTGACCACTGGCCTTATGGTGGCGTGAAAAACAGCGGAATCGGTCGTGAGGGTCCACGTTTTGCGATTGAAGATATGACTGAAACAAAAATGATCGTTTTACGACTTCCTGAATAATAAATAAACAGACTAATAGAGCAGCGTTAGAATAAGTGGCTGTTTTATAATAGTCCAAGCTATAGAAAATCACCCCTCTCTTCTAGTAAGAGAGGGGTGATTTTTCTTATATTAATGAGTATTCCTCAAAAGTGAAACACTTTAAACTACCTGCCTACTATTCCATATTAAATTAAATTAAATTAAATTAAATTAAATCAACCCATACCCGTAGCTAAATTTCAATTATGATCAAACCCAACTAAAGGAACGATTGCATTCTCTGGTACACCACCTTCGCGTTCCATTAAGTGATTTACGGTAAGGCTCCGCTTTTCTGGATGAAGAATTTCAGCGGCTAAGACATTACCGATAACGATTAGGAAATCGCGGTTATCAATCATTTGGACAACCTCACAATCAAAATAGGCTTGAGCATTTTTAAAGATTGGACATCCAGTTTTCATATATATGAATTCCTCTTCGCCCATTGACGCAATATCCTGATCACCAGAAAAAAAACGATCTATCAAAGACTCTTGGTCCTCAGCTACCATGCTAAGGGCAAATTTTCGGCCACGTGTAACAATCTCTGCCCCCTCCATCTCCTTAGGAAAACAAACGAGCATTTGTGGTGGTTCATGCGAACATTGAGTCACCCAACACCCATTATGAAAATGGGTCCTCTTACCATCTGTAGTCGATATAAAGAACGCTCCTCGCAGACGCTGATTGTAAACGTCTTCAACGTGATCCAATTTTGATTTTGTATCCATCTTTTAAATACCTCCAAAAGGGATTTCTTCTATCTTACCGCAAAACATGACGATCTAATAATGAGTTGCTTAGGTTTATCACCTTTATTGACAAGTTGACAAAAGCTATTGCTCTGTCATTTAGATTGTTTACAGGTAAAAGTTAATAATCATCCAAATAACAAGGATTAGAAAAGACCAAACTTTCAACTTCCCATCTAAATGTTTCTTCTCGAACCTTTGGTGCCACTTCTTTTCCTAACAGTTCAATCGCTTTCATCACATCATCATGAGGCATTGAACCAACCGGTACGTGCAACATAAAACGTGTGATGCCGACATTCTTACGCAGGTGTATGATTTTCTTGGCAACCGTATTCGAATCGCCTACATATAATGCTCCTTCTAAGCTGCGAGCAGCATCGAAGCTGGTTCGGTCATAGGGTCCCCATCCACGCTCTCGCCCTAATTTGTTCATAACTTGCTGGGTCGAAGGAAAAAATTTGTCAGCTGCCACTTCTGTATCCTCCGCAATAAAACCGTGCGAATGTGAGGCAACTGATAACTTCGATATGTCATGGCCTGCTTGTGCTGCCGCTTTCTTATAGAGCTGCACAAGCGGCTCAAACTGCAGTGGACGGCCGCCAATAATCGCTAGAACGAGTGGCAATCCAAGGAGGCCTGCACGGATGACGGATTCGGAGTTACCACCACTGCCAATCCAAACAGGTAAAGGATTCTGAACTGGGCGTGGATATACCCCGAGATTTTCAATTGCCGGACGATGCCCACCTCTCCAGGTCACTTTCTCGGAATCACGTATTTTCAACAACAACTCCAGTTTCTCATTGAACAACTCATCGTAGTCTCTTAAGTCATATCCAAACAGTGGAAAAGATTCAATAAAAGAACCCCGACCCGCCATAATCTCTGCTCGCCCGTTCGAAATCGCATCGAGCGTAGCAAAATCCTGAAACACGCGCACAGGATCGGCAGAAGAAAGCACCGTTACCGCACTTGTTAATCGTATCCGTTTCGTTCGCGATGCAGCCGCAGCCAGCACAACTGCAGGAGAAGACGCCGCAAAATCTTCGCGATGGTGTTCACCTACGCCAAAGACATCCAACCCTACCTGATCCGCTAGTACAATTTCCTCGACCACTTCACGTATTCGTTGTGCGTGACTGATCACCTCACCGGTTTCAACATCCGGCGTTGCCTCTACAAACGTGCTCACACCTATTTCCACAAAATTCCCTCCACTTTCCTGTCTTGATCTAGCACAAAATTAAATTCATTAACGACAATAGACACACTTTTATTCCTAAGCTAATCTTTCTATAAACGCTGTCAATAATCAAGTTAATTGACTCATCATTACCTTTTAATATAAAACCTCGAGATTAACGGAACAGCACCCTCTATCCAAAGAACACGAATGCAAGCACTAGGGGTCAGTAACTTAATCTAGGTCATTAAGGGGTTTACTTTAAGCTTTAACCTTAGTATAATTGGTTCAATAATTACTTACCTAGGTAAGTAATATAGAGAGGATATCATACAATGGATACGAGTAATCTTCTGCATACCTTAAATCAAAAAGTACGGCTATTATCAAAGGAAGTAAATGAACGGTTGCAGGAATATGACCTATACATGTCTCAATGGACCATTCTCTACATCCTCAGTCAAAAGGGACCGATGACCCAAACTGGTATTTCGCAATACCTTAAAGTCGAGGCACCGACAGTGACAAGGACGCTTGTTCGAATGGAATCAAGTGGCTGGATTATTAGAAAATCAGGAAAAGATAAACGCGAGCGAACCGTAGAATTAACAGAAATGGCAAAGGAAAAATTCCCATTAGTGAAAAAGTCTATTGAATACTTCGACCAACAATACGTCGGTCAATTATCAGAACAGGAACAACAACAGCTCCAGCGTCTCTTGGAGAGGTTAGGGACCACAAGGAGTGATCTAGATGAAAACAAATAAGAAACCGATTTGGACAAAGAACTTCCTGAGTATTGCTTTTGTAAATTTAATTGTCTTTATTATCTTCTACGCATTATTAACTACCTTGCCTATTTATGTGATTTACGACTTGGAAGGAACAGAAGCACAGGGCGGCCTGGTTGTTACAATCATGCTCTTAGCTGCCATTATTATGAGGCCATTTTCAGGAAATTTACTAGAACGATTTGGCAAAAGGAAAGTACTTTTAATTAGTACCTTAGCATTTGCAGCAACGTCATTTGGGTATATCTGGGTAGAGCAATTCATACCGATGATGATCTTGCGCTTTATTCATGGTTTATCTTTTGGAATTTTGACTACAGCTACATCAGCAATCGCTGCAGATATAGTGCCCAATGAACGGAAAGGAGAAGGGCTTGGTTATTTTACAATGTTTATGAATCTAGCCGTAGTCGTCGGACCATTTTTAGGGCTTACACTCATCCAATCCATTTCGTTTCAACAATTGTTTTTTATCCTCAGCGCTTTCGTACTAATCAGTGTAATCTGTGCTTTCCTAGTAAAGCTAAAGGATACAGCAACACCAACCAACTCTTATAGAAAAAGAAAACTGTCAATTGATGACTTTTTTGAACTGAAGACGATGCCTATCGCATTAATAAGCTGCCTAGTCGCATTTGCATACGCTGGCATTCTATCCTATATTTCAGTTTATGCGCTGGAAATTGGACTAGAAAAGGTATCTGGATACTTCTTTCTTGTATTTGCTATAACTATGCTTGCCACCAGACCATATTTAGGTCGGTTATTTGACCAGAGTGGACCAAAAGTTGTTATTCTACCTTGCTTAGTTATGTTCGCTATCGGCTTTATGATCCTGAGTGTTTCAGAAACAGCTTTTCTATTTTTAATTTCTGCTGCAGTAATCGGAATAGGGTACGGGTCTTTGTTACCTTTTTTATTGTCATTGTCCATTCAATTTGTGCCTGCACATCGAAATGGCCATGCAACGGCAACGTTCTTTACATTGTATGATACAGGACTCGCAGCAGGAGCTTTCGTTTTAGGAATAGTCGTCCCCTATACAGGGTTTTCAAACCTATTTATCTACCTTGCCGGTTTTGTATGTATCATTACCATAACCTTCTATGTCTTGATCAATCGTTTGCAAGCATCAAGAGAAACGATGAACCTTAAAAAGAGAAGTTAATTGCCTAAATAAGAATTCTGTCGCCTTAAACATCAATATGATACTAATGTTACTGTCAAAAAAGTTGTATCTTCACGGTTTTGACAGTAACTTGATTATAGAATGTACGGTCTAATCATTTCTTGAAGTTACCGATCATAGCAAACCTCATAATCAACATTCAATCAAGAAGTTACATGCATTTAAATTTAAAATCAAAACACCTTTGAAATTTCCTTCCTCTTCTCATTCCCTTAATATAAACCTACAAGGTCAGAATCACACTGCTCCGTAAAAATGACTAGCTTCAGCAATAAAATCTTGTTACACTACATAAGTTGAAAATTTTTTAGGGTGAAGGTGATATGATGCTTCAAGCACTTATCATTTTCATTGCCCAACTGTTATTTGTTCCAGTATTAACATTGAGAACAATTACGATGGTCAAGGGAATGAAAGAAAAGGCTGCTGCTCTCGGGATGCTCGAAGGAATCATCTACGTTATTACACTTGGAATTGTTTTTAGTGATTTATCGAATTATTTAAACATGATTGCCTATGCGTTAGGTTTCGGTATAGGTTTATATATTGGTCAAATCATCGAACAAAAGCTAGCTATTGGCTTTGTTTCGATCGAAGTGAATATCTTGAATAAAAACGAAGAATTAACGAATCACTTGCGAGATGAAGGCTTCAGTGTATCAACGGCAGAAGTTGAAGGAATGAATCAAGCTCGGAGATATCGACTTGATTGTACAGCTAGACGTGACCGCGAAGGTGAATTTATAAAAATTGTTAGTACGTACGAACCGAGTGCCTTTATCGTATCCTATGAACCTCGTAATTTCAAAGGTGGATACATCACAAAGGCAATGAAGAAAACGAAAAATAAGCATGTAAAAAGCAAGGTTCATACTTCCTCATAAAAAAGGTGTCCTAATGGTCTAATATTGACCTATGGGACACTTTTTTTATGAGGCATAGTTCACTTGTTTCTGCTGGTAACAAACTAAGTTTAACGGGAACTTGGTCGCTCCAGAGCGATATTTTGGGATGGTGACCCGCATGTTCGATAAGAAGATATGAATTGAAAAAATACTGATCAATTACCAATTACAACGATTGCCCCCACTCTAACAACTTTTCTTTTATATTTTATTCTTTGTTCTCTATTTGACTATGATTCTCTACACAAGGGAAGCAAATAAGTACGCCTTCCTTATGAATAACCCCATTTAAAAAACCACTAATACAAAAAATCGTTCTTCCACAATGAGAACACTTGCCTACTTTTTCTTTCATTAAAAACACTTCACTCCTTTTTCCGAAGGTACCTGATCATTTGTCACCGTATATTATACTCTTTTTTCGTAAGGAGGAAACGTCACAGTAATTGCTGATAGAGCAAGCCAATTGGGTTAAGAGGAGAGCAATTTTTTTATCCCAGCTAAGATTGCTAATTCTTTTAACGCCGTTCACTATTAGGCAAGTAAGGCTTCATCAATAATATGTTCACGTCCTATATTTTAATAGATACAATTGACTTCCCCATTATGATTATCCTTAGAGCTACTTACCCCAGACCGTTTGTACCCTAAAGATTTTCTCATTCTTCAGCCACACTTTTTAACCAACTCACCTAGTTTACATACTTTTATGACACATGGGAAAACTAAACCATACATTATTTGGAGGGTTTCCCATGCAATTAAACAAGAAGAAGAGATGGATCGTTTCTTTTCTTTCAATCATTTTTCTTTTAGTAGGTCTACCTGAATACAAGCATGTCTCTGCTGATAATAACATTGTAACGATAACCATTTTACACACGAATGATCTCCATGCGAAGATTGATGATTTTGGTAAAATGGCTGCTTATATCAAAGCGGAACGGGAAAGAAATAAGCATACTCTTTACTTAAATGCAGGAGATTTCTTTAGTGGAAATCCTGTCGTAGATTTGAATGACGGTAAACCAATGATTGAGCTGATGAACAAGCTCAATCTTAATGCACATACGATTGGAAACCATGAGTTTGATTATGGGCAAGAGCATTTTGCCGCTCGTGTAAAACAATCTACCTTCCCTTGGTTAAGTGCCAATACAAAAGTGGTCGATGATGCTATTCCGATCAAACAGCCTAAGCCTTATCAAATTTTTGACATCTCCGGACTTAAAATCGGCGTTTTTTCATTAACTGAAAATCCTCCATCAGCCGCTCCAGCAGGGAAAATTGGCCTGAAGTTTTTTGACTATGTCGAAACAGCTAATAAATATCGCTCCCTAGCAGATGAAGTCGATCTTTTAATCGCGCTTACCCATATCGGCTACAAGGCCGATCAACTGTTAGCAGAAGAAGTTGACTTTTTTGATCTTATTATTGGCGGACACACACATACCGTTATCGAAGAACCTGTGATCATTAACAGGACACCAATTACTCAAACTGGTAGTAACGGGAACAATATTGGTCATATTACGCTAGATTACAACAAAATAACAGATGAAGTCGCTGTCACTGGTTTCTTACAAAGTGTTAAGGAGTTAACAGAAGTAGACAAAGACGTTCAACAATTAGTGGAACAATACAAGTCAGAGACGGATAAATGGTTAAACAAAGAAGTTGCCCGCACGAACACCGGTTTATACCGAGAGAATCGCGATCAAATGGATGTTTCACTCGGGAACTTCTGGACAGATGCGATGCTAAATCAATCCGAGGCGGATGTTGCTCTAATCAATAATGGCAGCATCCGCGCAAGCATTGATCCAGGGATGGTTACAACAAATGATATTTACACAATCGAACCCTTCTCAAATGAAATGATTGAAATTCACATGACTGGTCAAGCGATTAAAAATGTAATTGATTACTCATATCAACGCGAAAACAAGATAGATCTGCAAATTGCTGGATTCACCTACAAAGTATTAACAGACGAAAATGGCGCATTAATTCAGACGGAAGTATATGATAATGGACAGCCTATTGATTTGGAAAAAATTTATGTCGTTGCCGTATCTGACTTTCTCGCTACTGGTGGTGATGGCTATGAGTTCGTTGGTGATGTCAAAAAGAAGAAAGCTGGTTTCATCACGAATGCAATGCTGATCTATGCCAAACAATTAATGAAAGCGGTTGGTACTGTTGATTATGAAGCGACAGAAGGTAGAATAAGCGTGGAAGTTGTTGAAGAGTGAGGATTTTGTGCCCTTGACTTAACGCATATCTGTTTCATCAACTAGAGTACTCATCGTAATAAGAACTCTATTAAACGAAAATCGCTCACAATTGCACAAGCTTTAAATTTATCATATAAAGAACACCTACAATTGCACGAGTATCGGATTTATTGCACGAAAATCGACTGGATATGTTCAACACACATTTTGCGGTGCCTAACCTCACCAATTAAACGCATCGTCCAATTGGGACGCAGACGCCCTTTTCGGAGAGTCGTTATGATCGACTTTTCTTTCTTTTTATCTAGGATTGCTCTCTCGTAAAAAACGAGTAAACTTCAGGTGATAACCACTCCTGCTGAAAAAAGAAAATGCCCATTTTTCATCGTTTTGAAAAATAATTTTCATTACGATGAAAAATAGGCGCTTCTTTTGGTAGTTCTCTGCTATTTTATTAAGTTAACGCAGTAAGCCCTCTCTAAAAGAACAATGAGAAACAGAGTCCAGCCGTACACCTCTTCCACTAGTTAAATTTTTTAAAGAAAGGAAGTTGAGCTTACCTACCCCTACCCCTACCACTTAATCGAAAGGAACTGAAAAAGGTACGATTTTCACCTTTTTCAGTGGCCTTTAAGCAATGAGCGGAACGGTTGCTTTGTTTTAGAGTGGGTTTCTCAATCCGCAGACGCGCAACGTGTGGAGCCATTGCTGCTTCCTCGAATCTGCTTCAGTGGCCTCCTTAATCGGAAGCTAGGCCACCCTATTACGGACATCCCTCTTTCTCTATCATCATTATTACAGATTTACTGAAAGATCTTCCTCTTTCTGTTTTGTAACCTGTTTATGAATGATCGTTCCTACTATAAACCCAACTATCGCTGGTAGAAGCCATGCGAATCCATCAGCACTTAACGGAATCATCGAAATTACTTTCAGCGCACCAGGAATCTCCAGCCCAATGACACCTAACGTTTCCGTTAAACTCACGATAAATGTTAACAGAATCGCACCTCGATAAGAGCCCGCATTCGGAATAAATGCACGACATACACCAAGCAATACTAATACAATCGCAACAGGATACAGTGCTAAAAAGATCGGCATTGCATAGTTAATAATTTTTCCTACACCAAGCGATCCTATTGCAACTCCTGTTAAACAAACGATAAATATCCAACTACGATAACTTAATCTGCTTTTCGTAAGGCTACTCAAAAACTCCGCGATCACCGCAACGACACCAATCGCTGAAGTCAAACAAGCTAAACCTACTGTGATCGCTAATGCGAGCACCCCGAAGTTTCCTAATATAATATTAACGATCTCTGAAACAAGCGCTGTGTCGCTAATACCTGGAGGAACCTGTGCATTCCCAGCTGCTCCAAGATAGAGCAAGCCTCCATAAACAACTAATAAACCAAGACCCGCTATGAGCGTACCTGAGATAGCAATTTTTTTCACTTGCGCCCCTTTATACCCCATACTAGCGATCGCAGCGATAAAAATAGGGGCAACAAAGATCCCTGTAATCACATCACCTGTCTGATAGGCATTAATAAAGGCATTCGAAAAAGAGTTTTCAATATCTGTTGCAACCGGTGTTCCAATCGGTACCAAAATACCTTTTCCTACAATTAATAATAGAATAATAACTAAAAGCGGCGTAAGGAACTTCCCAATCTTGTCGATGACATTTGACTTGTCCATCGCAAAATAAAAGCAGATAGCAAAAAAGATGATGATCGTAACAACAGATGGAACCCCCGGAAACAGTTGACTGACTCCTAATTCGTGAGTCGTTGCCGCCATTCTCGGAACGGTAACCAACATACCAATCCCAACCATTAGAGCTAAATTAAAAACAATATGAAACCAAGAACTAATAGGTTTCGTTAATTCTTCAAATTTCCCACCAGCATTTAAAATTGCATAAACAGCTAACAACGGAAGCACAATCCCCGTCATTGAAAAACCAATTAATGCAGCAACCCAATCCGTTCCAGCATTCAATCCAATGGAAGGAGGAAAAATTAAATTACCCGCCCCGAAAAATAGCGCAAATAAGGCAAAACCAATAACCAGTGTGTTTAATGTCGTTTTATTCATTACATAATTCACATCCATTTTCAAAATTTCAAAACTGTTACCGCTTACATTTCTATAGTTTCTCAGCTCCCTTTTTCGTTCACAGTTATTAATGCAATTTTTGTGCCAAATTTCTACTTAAACCTATATTTCCTTCTACACTCATACTATTTTTCTATTAATATCGATCTTTTAAACGATTTTTATTAACACAAAATATTTTATTCTTAATAAATCATGAAGTAGAGAGAATTTCCAGCTTCACCGTAAAAGTTTAATTTGCTTTTGATATACAGTACCTAACTTTAGCTTAAAGTGAATGGATAAATTTAAACAGCAAAGAGCATTGGATTTTTATTATCCAATGCTCTTTTACTTTTATTGTCTTTAAAAGGAGAAATGCTCCTCTTCTTTTCACGTATTTGTTTACAACAAAACGATTAAACTCGGGTTATGACAGGCGCAGTAGACAGGATTTTCTTCTTACATTCTTACCCTAATTCCCATCAACCACTTCTTTTAATAGTTCATAAGAACGTTTTTGTTTATTAGGATCATACATATAAGATACCGCCATTATTTCATTAACGTTATATTTCGCTTGAAAACTCGTCAGCTGTTCTCGTATCGAATCTTTACTTCCTAACAGAGTCCCACTAGACATCGAAGTAGCCATTGCTTTTTCGCGCTGATTCCAAATATCATCCATGTTTTCAACAGGAGGACTTAACGGCGTCTGAGAACCTCGAACCACATTAAGGAAAAATTGCTGCATCGTTGTCGATTCAAATTGGGCCTCTTCATCACTTTCAGCTGCAATCACATTTAAACATACTATCATATGTGGAGAGTCCAAGTATTCAGATGGCTGGAATCTTTTACGATAAATCGAAATAGCTTCTTCCATATACCTTGGTGCAAAGTGTGAAGCAAATACATATGGTAAGCCTAATTTAGCGGCTAAATAAGCTGAATCCGTCGAAGATCCAAGGATATAAACCGGTACATTCGTGCCAACACCTGGGTATGCTTTGACATTACTTTGAAGCTTTTCGGGCCCAAAATACGTAAGCAATGCGTTGACATCCTCAGGAAATGTATAGACAGAATCATTTTGCGATCGTCTTAATGCATTTGCCGTTATCATATCTGTACCAGGCGCCCGACCAAGACCTAAGTCTAGACGATTCGGATAAATCGTTGCCATCGTTCCAAATTGTTCGGCTATTACCAAAGGTGCATGGTTTGGTAGCATAATTCCACCAGACCCAACACGGATATGGTCTGTGTGTTCTAACGTATGTTTAATTAACATCGAAGTTGCTGAACTTACTAGTGTCGGCGTATTATGATGCTCAGCAATCCAATAACGTGTATAGCCCATCTTCTCAGTCGCTTGCGCTAAATCGACCATAGAATCAATGGCTTCTTTAGGACCCTGTCCTTTGCGAATAGGGGCCAGATTTAAGACAGATACAGGTATTTGTATATTTGACATTTACATTTGTCCTTTCTTGACGAAGTTACAACATTAATAGTAACAAGTTAAACTCAGGAATCAAAATTAAATGCCTCTAGAATTTATACCCGCGATAAGTTGGGCTATTGATCTTTTAAAAGCCCTACCATGAGTAGGTTTCTCATAGTAGGGCGATCAGCACGCAAGCCAGCGTTAGCTAATTAAAGCGTTTTCAACATATTTTTCAAGAAAAATCGATGGAACTATCTTTTTTCGTTTTGAAAATCTTTAGCCAATTGGGAAACCGTTGTTTTTGTTTTGCAGCAGCTGATTCTCTAAAAGATAAAATAAATTCTTGGAATTGTTCTTCTCTTTCTTCAAGCTTTTGTTGAATAAATAATTTCTCTTCTTCTTCCCGATAAAAGTCTTGTCTTATTCGTATTAATTCTTCTTGTGTGTTGTCTGCTGTGTCTATAATCATATTGGAATATGATTGAATAAGAGATGTCGTTTTACTATGCCCTACATTCATTTCTGTTTTTAATTCCTCTTTGATATCTTGAATGAATTCTTCCTTAAGTCTGACGAAGGAGTCGGTTAGATTTTGCATTGTTTCGGTCGTTTCATTTTGTAAGGATAAAAGCATCTCTACATATTCTCGAGATTGGTCGCTTTGACCTTCTTGCTTAATCTCAGTATTGACATCAATAATAAAGTTCACGTTTTCCTCGCTAATATTATGATCCTTCAGTATTTTAATTTTTTTTAAAGTCTCTATTTCATAATCCTTGTACAGTCTTGCTCCTGTTTTTGTTCTTTGCACGTAAAGAGCATTCGGAAACAAGTCTTCCCATTCTCTAAGTTTCCCTACTGGTATTTTTAAACTTTTTGAAACCTCCTTGATTGTATACTTCTTTTGTCCATTCACCATATGCTCACCCCTTATATTCATTTAATAATTAAATGGTAAGGTACATATTTGATACGACTATAGTCGTTTTCCTCCCACACGACAAAAGTTCTAATAATAAGCCGTTATTCGGCAAATGGGTCCAAATTCCTTATATTCAAAGAGAATTTATCAATATTAAAAACCAGGTAAATTAGAAGAGATCGCAAATGTAACTAATTGCACGAGAATTATTTTATTTGCACGAATTTGACTAATAATTGCACGAGTTTTTAATTAATTTCACTAAAGTCATTAATAATTGCACAAGATCTCAAATATATGCACAAAAAAAATATTACCACTAAACTTGGTAAGCTCAACTAAAACAACGCATCAATAAGTATCGATGCGTTGTTTTCTCGGATGTTTTTAATATGGATCTGATAGATGAAACATTTTGTTAATAAGCATTTAATTAATTTCTACCCAATCAGAAAAAGAACCACTACCATTACAACCATTACAAACATAATAATAACTCATTGTATATTGTTCAATTCCTAACATGTTAACACCATTACCTTGACACTCCGGACATGTACCCTCTAATTTGCAGAATGCAATTCTTTTCTTATTTCTCTTTTCAACCAATCGACTAAAATAATGTAAAAAACCCATTTATTCCCTCACCTCAGCATTATTTTTCCTGAAAACTGAGAAATTATTCGAGATGAATCGACCTTTTTAGTAATCTATCTTAAAACTGAGAGGTACCTGGCATTAATTCGAGCAAGCTTGTCATTTCCGCTAAAGATACTTGAGTCACCACTTCATAACCATTCCCCTGCCCACGAGGTTTCACGACAACAGTTCCCATATCTGGAATTTGACCAAAACCAACCCCTCTTGGTAAACTGTGAGCGATAATAACCTTATTATATCCTGGTGGTGGTAAAATTTCTAAATCTGATTGGAGATCGTTTAATATCCTTTCCTGTTTCTCTGCGCTCATATTAACGCTCAACTTATACAATTCAACCAAAAAAGGGTCGATATGAACATAATCGACTCCAAAAGCCAACGCAGCAGTTTCTCTAGTTCTGCAAAAGGGACTGGCGAGCACCGGGTACATAACAGGAATGCGCAAACGGCTAAGTACCTCCCCGTAAGTTACTGCTTGGCTTCTTCCAACCTCGGAAAGATTTCTTTGGCTGAGGCAATTATGGAAGTTGAGAAAAGGTTGGTCTTCTCCCACATTTGCTTCTGCGTGCCTAGCATATAGAATTAATCCTCCTGCTTGAAGTAGAGCCAGTAACGTTCGGTTAATTGTAGCTGCTTGTTGCGAGAGGTTCTGAGCTATTCCTATATTATGATGGTTCATCACTTAATCTCTCCTTACCGTTTTATGTCTAATCACATTATTTGTCACCGATATAAAAAATGGTTGCCACCTACATTACTTCATTAAAAATGCTCTTTTACCGTTAGCAGTTTCTTTTCTTCATCACATGTGTACTTCTTAAACGTATATTCTAAATACATGTTATTTGTTACATTTCCTGTCACAATCGCTTACAACTTTTAAATTACTTGATATGATGATTTTATAACAAGCCGTTCACTATATTAGGAGGTCGTACACATGTCAAATACATTGAAAAACCCAGGAATCCTAACTTTAATAGTTCTTACGTTCAAAGTCTTTTATCAAAAAAGTAGATAGTAATAAAGATAAAATCCTAAACAAAAAAAGATAGGAACACCCTTTGGGTTCCTATCTTTTTATTATCTAAATCCTTCAATCTCTAAATCTCTAACTGGTGAAAAAAGTTCTTCTCTGTTTAAAAAGGTTCCGTTTACGTTACCACCTTCCTGCAAGTAAATCACCAACTGATTTGTTTCTAATGACACGAGAAAGTGGTGGGTGATTCCGATACTTCTTTATAAACTCTAACAACATATGGTGAAACCATTTTGTCAGTGAGTCAGTCTTATATAGAAAGAAAGGTGGTGAACATTGGTGAAAAAGCTTAAATATTTGATTCTGAGCGTGCTTGCCATAAGCTTTTTAATTTCCTTTTTTCCTTCAACGAGCTTTGCTTGCTCGTGTGTTGCACCTCCTCCTGTGGAAGAGTTATTAGGTGGAGAAACTGCTATTTTTTCGGGAATTATAAGGAAGGTGACGGTGGAAGATAAACCTAGTCCAATTCAATCTTCAGCGGATCAGCTTGCTGTTTTAGTTGAAGTTAACCAGACATGGAAAGGGATAGTGGATTCAGACGTTATCGTATATACCGCTAGAAGTTCAGCTAGTTGTGGATTTGAATTTCAAGTTAACAGTGAGTATCTAATTTATGCCCATGAGAGTGCTGATGGTTTTGAGGTATCACTTTGTTCAAGAACAGCATTGGTAGCAGATGCTCAAGATGATTTATACGTACTCGGTGAAGGTCAAACTCCATCTGTACAGCAAGACTTTGAAGTGGAAGCAGAAATAAAGGGTAGCTTTGGTTATCTACTATCGATATTTGTAGCGATTGCGATAATTGGTAGTCTATTTTTTATTAAAAGAAGAAAAAAATGATTAGGTGCCCTACTTATGTTGGGTAGCCGAGAATACAGCAGTAACATAAACAAGTTTCGTGTGATTGTTTAAGTAGGGTACAATCAATTGTAATCTCCAATGCTTTTTCTATAACAAAGTTTATTTGCTTTAACTTTTGTTCTCAAGATTTTATCACGCTAATGTTTCTACAATGTACGTTTCTACACGCTTTCCTTTTCAAAATTTTTGCTGATATTTTGCCTACTTCATTACTATCTTTTCAACTAACGTACGGCCCCCACTTGGAAATAATCCCCTTAATGTTTTTATCCAAGAATAACCTCCATATGGTTTTAAATGAAGGAAATGGAAATGAGGGAACATACAATACCCATGATGCAGCTCTTGTGATCATGGAGGAATACTATTAAACTGTTTCCCCTTTAAAATCCCAAAGCATACGTACATCTCCTGGTCCATCAAAACTAGTTACTTTATCACGTGATTCTATCTGAAATTGAGCATCTACTGTAAATTGAGAGACCTTCGAATTAAACCTTTTCGAGGTCCAAGTTCGCCTTTACTTCTGTTTCAAGGTTTTCAAATCTTTATTTTGACACCTATTCTCGTCTTTTTATAATACATAGTATCTATTCTAACTGAATAAAATGCCTGTCCCTCAGTACTTTAAAACACTGGCGAACAGGCACTTTTATTTTAATTGTTTGCTAATGGAATACTTATTTCAACTTCCGTACCCTCATTAGGTATACTTTTAATATTGATCTTTCCAGCAAATGAATGAATAATGCGTCTACAAACGACTAATCCCAATCCGGTACCACTTTTCTTCATTGTAAAAAAAGGATTAAATACTTGCTTCAGTACTTCTTCTGGCATACCACTTCCATTGTCGATCACTTTAATCATACATTTTTCATCATATTTTACTAATGAAATGATAACTTCTCCATCAGTACTTACTGCATCTAATGAGTTTTTGATTAAATTAAGAATGACTTGCTTAAGGTGGTCCGCTACACATGAAATAGGGAGTTCATAAGAAGAGTAACGAATAGATAAACGTACACTACTATAATTGGCTTCTGATTCAATAATAGGCTCAATTTCTTTTATGATATCATTGGCATTGTATGTTTTTAACGTATGCGCTGTTGGTTTTCCTAGGAGTAATAATTCACTAACGATCGAATTAATTCGATTTACTTCAGCTAGAATAATTTGGAAATATAGCTGATCTTTCTTATCCTTATACTTTTCACTTAACAGCTGTATGAGTCCTTTAATTCCAGTTAGTGGGTTTCTAATTTCATGAGCTGTACTAGCTGCAAGATTTTCTACCAATTCTAGTTTTTGTCTTTCGTTTTGTTCTAGCTCAAGTTTCACTCGATGTTTTAGTAAATAGTACTGAAAAAGTAAAAAGAAAATATGAGTCAAAATAAGAAACAGCCCTAAACTCATCAAAAATGCTCGTTCGTATATATAACTTTCTTCAGGTGTTACATAAGCACTAACCGTCCAAGGTACACTTTCCACTTTAACTAAATAGCTAAATAATTGATCTTCAAGAAAAGAAGAATTTGATTCTATTAATAGTTGTCCTGTGTTATCTGAAACAACTATAATTTCATCTTTTATTTTACTTTGAACAACTTCTTCTATCATATCTACTCTTAAACTCCCCAGTAATACGCCTTTAACTTCCTCATTTTGAAAAACAGGGACAGCAATTGTAATAACAAACCGTCCAGTGACTCGACCCAAGTGTACCGGTGAAATGGTACGATTCCCTGTTTCAATCGCTTTTTGGAAGTATTCACGGTCCGATACATTTATTGGCGTGGGAGAATGATTCGTTCCTATTACTAAATCACCTTCTGGATTGGCCCAATAAAAACCAGAGAATCGAATATCTTTTGCATGAGTTCTCATAAGAATTTCTTTCACATTATATAAGTCATTGGGGTTGATATTAATTAAAGTAGCTAACATATCTAGCCGGCTACTGGTCTCGCCAATAAACCTTTCAATATCATTGGCGTGAAGCTGAGCGTAGTCTCGGGCTTCACTTAAATAGTTACTATCATGCTCCTGAATTTTTTGTTGAGCTATAAAGTGACTAATCGTCATAGATGGTATCAAAGTTATCATCAAATATAGGAGCACACTTTTTTTTGACTTGACGATATGATTAAGCAAGATAAACTTTCCCCTTTTTTCTCTATTCTGAATTATTATACCATCAAATCAGATCAGAATGGTAGGGAATAAGTATTTTAAATTAAGGAATACAATTATAATAAAAGAGATACGCGCAGCCTAAGATATGAAGCTGAAATGTACGATTGTGGTGTGACATTATTTCAGTTTTTTTCTTTTTGTTGACCTCCTTTACATGCCTTAGTAAAATCAATTTTCCATATTTACTAATCACTTTCTAATTTCGATGTACTTGAAGACATAAATGGCAACACAATATTTCTTGAAAGCTGAGAATCAATTATCTTCAAAATGTGCTTTTAAACACATAAAAGCGGCAGTCCTATTGAAAAATCGGACTGCCACTTTCATTTTTAACGAGTTATTGCATTGGCTTATACATTTGACTTGGTGTTGGCATTGTTGGTTGGCCTGTGATTGGAGCAAAACCTTGTACCATTGAATTCATATCCTGCTGAGAAAGTTGCGGTACTTGATATTGGTGTTGCTTGTTTTGATACAAGAAAATCTCATACGCCATCTCAACAAAATTCGGAACACTGTCCACAAGAACACGTCGTACCACTGGGTTTGTTACTTCAAGCGAGGTCATTGTTAATAATGATGCAGTTGACTTTATTAACCCAAGCATATGCCCAGCAATCCCCTGATCGTTAATGTCCTCAATTGATTGATTCGGTTTTTTCGGTTGAGAAGGCTTAATACCGAATGTAACTGTGTTACTTTCGTTCATCATATACTTCTTCGTGTGATGGGAGGGCTCTGTCCCTGTCTGGAAAGCTTCACACGTAATATTGTAATTATCAAGAATAAATGAATACTGACGATCTATCATATTCATCAGTTCAGGCCCTTTTACAAACACACGGAACATCATATATTGATCTAACACATTAATCATGCCTGACAGTACCTCATGTAGATCAAAAACTTCGTGACCTCCATGATTCATTTGATTAGGAATTTGATTCGATTGTGGCATTTGAAACTGCCCGCCAAATGGTTGTTGAGAAGAAGTATATTGATTTTGCATCATGTTTAATGCCCCCCAAAAGTAATTGTGTCGTACGGCATTTAGTATGAGCAAAAACCCTTTTCTTTTTCCGTGTTTTTTTCTGGAAATTCAATTGATGTATGGTATTTTCACTATGCGCCATACTATGAATCGACCTTCTTTAAATTAAAAAAGTACAGAGTGTTTTTGAGTAAAGAATATATAAAAGAAAATTGACCGCTAATGCTTTTAAAGTACTTCAGTCAGTCTAGTTGCGTCTTACATCAGAATCATTCGTAGCCTTAAACAAATTAGTCTGAAATAACTTGATAGTCGTTTACTATTTTGGGAATTTCCTCAACCTTTAGTGGTTTACTAAAAAAAACCTTGGCCTAAGTGAAATTGTTGATCTTTTAGGTAAGTAACTTGTATAAGGTTTTCGATTCCTTCTGCAAGAACAGTAAAGTTTAGATTTTTACCCATATTAATAATTGTATTGACGATTACCTCTGAGTCGATATCTAGATCATTAATAAAAGATTTATCAATCTTTAATGTATTAATAGGAAGTTTCTTTAAATAACTTAACGAAGAATTCCCTGTTCCAAAATCATCAATAGAAATTCTTATACCCATAGATTTCAGTTCAGCTAATGTTTTTAATGATTCGTCTATGCTTAAAATGGTCCCTTCCGTTACTTCCAGTTCGAGATAATTGGGTTTTAGCTTTGTTTCTGTTAAGACTTGTTGGAGGTCTTCAAGAAACAGTTCGTTTCTAAATTGAATGGGTGACACACTAACAGCTATTCGCTCTAAGTCGAGCCCTTCATCTAACCATTTTCTCATTTGTGAGCAAGCAGTGTACAACACCCAATTGCCAACTGAAATAATATGGCCCAGTTGTTCTAAGATGGGAATGAATTCAACTGGGGATATATTACCAAGGGCAGGGTTTGACCAGCGCATTAATACTTCCATTCCAACTATTTTAGAATTATTCAAACTTACTAATGGTTGGTAAACGACGAAAAATTGATTCTGTTCGATCGCTTTTGGTATCTCTTGTTCAAGCTGATAATATCGCTCCAATTCGAGATTTTGGTTATTGGTGTTAAAACAATATGTATTGCCGCCTTTCTGCTTCACATGGTACATCGCTATATCGGCTTGTTTCATTAATGTATCAATAAACCCCTTGTAATTGTCTTGGTCACCATCCAATGTATCCATGCTAATTCCTATGCTTGTAGAGATGATAATTTGTTCCTTATTAATAGAAAAAGGCAAATTAAGCTGCTTATTAATTTTTTCAACAAAGGTTACAACATCTTGTTTACTTGTAATATGATTGAGAACGACGATAAATTCGTCTCCTCCTTGACGCGAAATAAAATCAGTTTTCCGAAGGCAATTTTTTAGCCGTTGACTCACTTCTTTTAATAATAAATCACCAATATCATGGCCTAAATTATCATTAACCGATTTAAACCGATCTAAATCTAGAAAGAGTACAGCTAATTTATCATTACTGTTTTTTTCGTATAATTGTTTTTCTATCCAGTGACTTAAATAGTTTCGATTAGGTAAAGATGTGAGCGTATCATGAAACGCCATTAATTTTATCTCTTCTTCCATTTGTTTACGAGCCGTAATATCATGACGAATAGAGATATATTGATACGGTTTTCCTTTATCATTTAAGAAAGGCACAATCGTCGTATCAACCCAGTAAAATGAACCATCCTTTGCTTTGTTTCTGAATTCTCCTCGCCATACTTCCCCCTCCGCAATCGTTTTCCATAATTCTTTGAAAAACTTCTTACTATGGTAAGCAGAGTTAATAATACGATGATCATTTCCTACTAATTCATCACAGCTATACTGAGATGCTTCACAGAATTTTTTATTTACAAATTGAATGACTCCTTTATGATCTGTAATTGCTACGATCGAAGCCTCATTTAAAGCGGTTTTAATATCTTTTAGTTTTTTTTAGATATAGTCTAATTCCGTTTGTTCACACATGCATTTCATCCTCTTTTATTGATTTGCCTATATTATACTGAAAACTTTTTAACTATAGTGTGATATAGGTCACATATATTATATTGGAAAAAGTTGAACGATCAACGGCATTTGTTATCCCGTAGCAAACACAATGAAAAAAGGGAACGAGGTCATTAATACCCCGTTTCCCTTTTGGGGATTTTTACCAGTGTGAATATTTCAATGATATTATTTTCGCAACGCTAATATGCCTGCCTGGGATGAATTCAGTTATTTCGAATTTGGCTTTTAGCAAAGTTTTTGTATTGCAGAGCCTACAGTCTGAATCTTTTCACTGATTCCCGAAGCTCTTCAGCCATATTGGAAAGGATTGTCGCAGTTGCAGCAATCTCCTCCATTGATGCATTTTGTTCTTCTGCTGAAGCTGCCACACTTTGAGAATAGCCTGCTGAATTTTCTGCTAGATTAGACGACTCCTCAATTGCCGTTACCATCGATTGAGATTGCATGGTAATTTGTACAATGCCATCTGAAATTTCGTGAAGTTGAGTCGTCACCTCACTAACCGAGTGAGTAATATCTACAAATTCATTTCCAGCTCGGTCAACAAATGTAATTCCATCTCGAACGGCGTGTTTCCCCTCATCCATTGTAACAACAGATTGTTGAATATCCTTTTGGATATCACCGACCAAATGGTTAATTTCACTTGCCGAATGACTAGCTTGCTCGGCTAATTTCCGTACTTCATCTGCAACAACGGCAAAACCCTTCCCATGTTCTCCAGCTCTTGCTGCTTCTATTGCTGCATTTAATGCAAGAAGATTTGTTTGTTTAGCAACACTCGTAATCAATGAGACAATATTTCCAATTTGAGTTGATTTACTGCCTAATTGATTAACAACTTCTGAAATATCATTGGTTTTAGTATGAATGACATTCATTTGTTTAATAGTCTGTTGAATAACCTCTTGACCACTTTCTGATTTTTGCTTCGTTAGCGACGCAACATCGTTAACGGACTGAATACTGCTAGAAATTTGCTCAATCCCATTCGATATCGCAGAAGCTGACTCCATAGCATTCCTCGCGCTGGTCATTTGATTATCCGCAGAAGAGGCAACAAACTGAATCGATTCCGATATTTCATCCGTTGCTTTACTTGTTTCATCCGCACTTGCAGTTAACTGCTCAGAAGATGAAGCCACATGCTCAGATGATTCAGAAACTTTTCCAATCATTTCTCTTAATACTGTTACCATATTATTAATATTATTCCCTAACAAGCCAATTTCACCTTTTTGGTTGAGACTGATCTTATCAATTTTTAAGTTTCCTTTCGCAATTTCATCTACTTGTCTACTGACAACTGCAAGGGGATCTGAAATATGCTTTGCAAAAAGGAAGATAATAACAATTCCAATCGTCAAAGAAACAAGTAATACAAGGACAACCGTTTTCAAGATACTATTTGCATCCGAATTAAAATCTTGCATGTAAGATCCACCACTAACAACCCAGCCCCAGTTTGGATCTAGTTGATTGTATGAAATTTTATCAGCTATTGTATTCGGGTCGTTGGGTAACGGCCATTTATAATAGGTAAAACCACCACCAGCTTGAGCAGTCTCTATTATATCCTGTGTGAAATATTCGTTGTCTTTATCTAAAGTGTCCCAAGTATTTTTCCCTTCTATATTGGGATGAGCCATTAGTGTACCGCTTTCATCTAAAATAATAATATACCCGTTCTCACCTAAGTTAATATTTTTATTAATTGGACGGGTACCCGCTGCTTGCTTCGGACCTAATATCATAGTCCTTACTTCTTCTTGTGCCTCTTCTAATGAAAGATGACCCTTTTCAACTTCCTTATTCATTATGTCAATCAGTTCAATCGTCATATTTACGCTATTTTGTAACCTGATTTCCCCTGCATTATCCAAACTGTTTGCTGATGTCTGGTAACTAATTATTCCTATAGAAACGCTAGGGATAACTAATAATAATAACGTGGTTATAATTAGTTTAGTTCTTATTTTTAAATTTTTAAGGTTAAACATGTTAATTATACTCTCCCTTGAAAACACTTGTTATTTATCTCACTTTTGAAGCTTCCCCTGAAAAAAAGATGTTTCGTTCGTCCAATTCTTTCTCGGTCAACTCTATAAACGAATTCATCTCCCGCATTTACTTCTGTCTAATCTATTAACAACTGATGTTTATAAGTAGTATTTCATAGTAATTAAGACCTAAAACTATAATACAATAGGAAATGACCATATTCAATAGACTCTGAAAACTATTGTTAAAGAAATCGGGCGACCAAGTACTTTGAAAGATTGGTAGGCACTGCTAACCTATTTCCATTCCCGTCCCTAACCTCCAATACATCAGCCTACTCGTCCTAGTATTTCGGAGCTATCCTTCAACCTCAATTGACTTTCGGTCCACAAACTAACTGTCTACACTTAAAGGTGCCGGTTACCCGACACTCTCCAAGACTCGCTACGAGTAGGTGGCTAGCTCTTTCTCGACGGGAATCACACCCGCTATATATGCCGACCTAAGCTTGGCCGCACGGACAGGCACTTCAATCTTTTAATAAGTGATAATCTGCCTAATGTTCCGTACACAAATACATTGAATGTTCTATTGATATTAACAACTATTCTTGATAGTTCAAGTATTGAATTTGAAGCTACATCATTGTTTAACTCTGTAATCTTTCGTCAAAGTATTAAGACTTGAAGCTGAAGCTCATTTCACCTACAAAAAGGAAAATCTATAAAGATTGCCATAATGATTGACAAAACGCGTCAACTTAGCAAAATAGCTAAAGGGAAAAAATAAACATATTTGGAAGAAATTCAAAAAACCCCTAGTTAAGAACCTAACAACAAGATTCAAGTAAAAGTAAAAAAAGCTGAAGAGAATCATATATCTCAACAGCCTGAATATACTTTATTTTATTTCGTTATCATTCAGCAAAACGTCCACGTTGACGAAGAAGCTCACGATTTAATTCCGGGTGTTTCTCAAAAGCTGCTCGACCATGTAACCAGAATAAATTATTAAGCCCAACCAAATCACCAACTAGCAATTTAAGTTCTACTACACTTTCATCATTTTCCATTGATTCAGATAAAGTTTATTGGATTATTAACTGCATTAAACATAAATATGCCGATTGTCCGAAGCATTGACACTGTTAATTGGGAAGAACTCTTGGTATAACCTTTTGCAATTCCTTTAAACTATGTAGATCTTAAATAAAAATAAAGAAGGTCCCTAACTAGGAACCTTCCAACTTACCATTTTGTCTGTTTTAAAAAATCTTTTTATTTATCTTTACCAATCATATGAACGCTTATTATTTCACCGTCTTCGAAGAGGCCTCCAAAGTAAATCCCTCATACCCTTTAGCCGCTATTTCACTGCACTTCTCTCGGTATGGGCCAACACCTCCAAGATAGATTAAGAATCGACGCGGTTTACCTGGTACATTGGCACCCATGTACCAAGAATCTGTCTTTGTAAACAGGGTAGCTTCAGCTACCTCTCGACAATGTTTACTCCAGTCTTCTTCTGATTCAACTTTTGCATCAATGGTTTCTACACCATTTTCACGAAGGTAATCAATGCAATCTGCAATCCATTCGACATGCTGCTCAATTGATACAGGCATATTGCTTAGGACAGAAGGGCTTTCTGGACCGGTAATCATGAACATGTTTGGGAATCCAGCAGTTGCAATCCCTAGATACGTTCTTGTCTGCTCGCCTTCCTCCCACTTTTCCTTGAGCGTTACTCCATCTTTACCGCGAATATCCATCTTAAACAAAGCTCCCGTCATGGCATCATAACCGGTTGCAAAAACGATTGCATCTAGGTCATACTCTCCTTCCGTTGTTTTTATACCCTTTGGCGTGATCTCAACGATCGGTGCTGTTTTTACATCGACCAAGCTGACGTTCTCACGGTTAAATGTCTCATAATAATTCGTGTCGATAATTGGCCGTTTTGTGCCATAGTAATATGTTGGCATCAGCTTTTTGGCAACCTCAGGATTATGAACGGTCTCGCTGATTTTGGAGCGCACGAACTCGGCTGCCGTATGATTGGCGTCTTCGTTTATAGTCAGATCAGAATAGGTTTCAGAGAAAAATCCAACTCCCCCTTTAGCCCAGGCTTCTTCATACACCCTCTCCCGCTCTTCTTGAGTATCTGCTAAGGCTGAAGGATTCGCTGGTTTCGTCGGTATGCCACCTGCGGATTCACGCATTTGTTGCTTTATTTCGCTGAAATTTTCTTTCGCTTGACGGACATACTCTGAATCATACGGATGATTTCCTGCTGGAACACTGTACTGCGGCGTCCGCTGAAAGACAGTGAGATGCCCTGCTTCTTTCGCAATGACTGGGATGGCTTGAACTGCGGTTGAGCCAGTACCGATAATCCCAACACGTTTACCCGCAAAGTTTACTTTTTCGTGCGGCCAGTGCCCCGTATGGAACCACTCTCCCTTAAAACTGTCTAAGCCCTTAAATTTAGGGATACTGGCCGCGGATAAGCAGCCAACACCAGTAATAAAGTACTTAGCTGATACAACAGCGCCATCATCCGTTTCGATCTGCCACCTATTTAAATCTTCATCATAACGTGCAGTCGTAACCCGCGTTTTAAACTGAATGCCAGAGCGAAGATCGAACTTATCGGCCACAAAATTAAGGTACTGGAGAATTTCTGGTTGCTCAGGGTATCTAGAAGACCAAGACCATTCATTATAAAGCTCTTCAGAGAACGTGTAGTTGTAATAAATACTTTCCGAGTCACACCGAGCCCCCGGATAACGATTCCAATACCAGACTCCGCCAACACCATCGGCCGCTTCATAGACACGTGTCTGTAAACCAGCCTCCCGTAAGCGATGAAGCATATACAACCCTGAGAACCCTGCCCCGATAACGACTGCATCTAACTCCATTACTTCATTTTTCCGAGCCATTTATAGCTGCCTCCTTCATTCTCATATCTCCATTACTACTCTCTGACGTATATGAATTTTTTAAAAGGTCCTCATTAAAGGTACAAGCATTGTTGTAAACCCTTACATTTCATTATTCGATAAAACTTCTTCTATTCAATTCCACTTAAAAATTGGGTAATATTAGAAATCGATCCTTTTATACGGTCAGGAAATACAGCCATATTCGTAAAATAACCGTGGACTAATCCTGTCTCACTACTCGTTTCAACCTTTACCCCAGCTTCCTTAAGACGCTTTGCATATGCCACCCCTTCATCTCGAAGTACATCACATTCAGCAGTGATCACAAAAGCAGGAGGCAAATTACTTAAGTCATCTGCTACTAATGGAGCAACATATTTATTTCTCGTATCCTCGCTGCTGTTAATATAATAATCTCCAAACCAAATCATCAGGTCCCTATCTAAACCAAATCCCTTTTGAAATTCCTGGTATGAACCAGTGTCATAACTCAAACTAGTTACTGGATAAATCAATACCTGTGCCGCGATAGCTGGACCATTTTGATCTCTAGACATTAATGCTACTGCAGCAGAAAGGTTTCCTCCTGCACTATCCCCACCAATCGCTATATTGGAATCGCTTCCATTTATTGATGCAGCATTTTCACTTACCCACTTTAATGCTGCATAGGAGTCATTTAAAGGAACTGGGAACTTATATTCAGGAGCCAGTCGATAATCTACTGAAACGACTACTCTACCAGTTTTATTAGCGATCATTCGGCAGCTTGCATCTGCTGTTTCAAGATCACCTATAACCCAGCCTCCCCCGTGGTAATAGACAAAAAGAGGAAAAGGACCTTCTCCTTCTGGTGTGTATATCCTAACTTTGATTTCCACATCCTTGACAGGAATCAATCGATCCTCAACCTTTGCAAGTGGTGCCAGTTCTACCTCCACAGGAGGAGCTAAAGCAAACAAATCTCGAACAGCTTGCGCTTCCATTTTGTGAAGTTCCGGTAATTGGTTGAATCCCTCCAAATAAGCTTTTGCTTGCGGGTCTAAATTAGGCATTGAATTCATCCTTTCGATCCTATTTTTAGAGTTTTTCTTAATTAATCTATTCTAAGAGGCCTATCTAAAGGATATAATTTTCTGTATAATAAGAACATTCCCAATTTTTATGGTACCACTACCCCAAAAAGGAGATGATTTATTGCCGTCTCAGTTTACCATTCAGGAAAGCATACGAAAAATAGAAACTGCTTCTAGTCATGAAGAGCAATTGTATATGGTTCTCGAAGTATATATGGACCTATTCCCCGTTAAGGATTCTCATTTATTACGGTACTCCCCTTTAGGATATCTTGGAGAAGGGATTGTTGCCTTTACAACCTCTGGATTTACTCAGATTAGAGATTTAAGGGATGATATCAGGTCATTGCCGATCATTTACAAAGCGATACGTGAAAGAAAAGCTAAGTTTTGTTCAGGAATTGAGCATTTTATTAACGTGAGCAGCAAATATATCTTGCCATCTCCAATTAATTGCTTGCTTGTTGTTCCCATATGCTTCGGTTCCGTTACGATTGGCTATATTTGTACATCAGAGTTTGAAAAGGGAACTTTAATCGATCAGCATGTTCTTCCTTCTTATACTTTGTATGGAAAACTCGTTGGAAAAGCATTGGAGAACTTCCATAGTTCAGAAGACCCCGTGTTTTTGAGCAAAAGAGAAATGGAAGTAATGAGGAGAATCTCGTGGGGAGAAAGCACAAAGATCATGGCTGTATCAATGGCAATTGGGGAAGCAACTGTAAAACAATACGTCAAATCGGCAATTAACAAACTTAACGCACAAAATCGGACACAAGCTGTAGCAGAACTATTTCGACGAGGTCTTTTAGCTTAAGTTATAATGTAAGCGCTTTATTAAATGGTTTCATTCCACAACCGATCGCAAAACTCAGCTACTACTTTCTAAATAACTAGCTAGATGATTTTTTATCGACTAATTAAAAGTAATCCGTTTAACCCTCTTCATATTTTAGGAAGAACCTAGTCCCTCAGGACTAGGTTCTTCTATTGGAGCGTTGTCGCAGTATTTCCATTTTCGTTTTAATCCGCTTCTTTGTTTGATTTGTTTCCTTTTCGTCTGCCTCAATAGATACTAACTCATCCCCATTGAATTCGACTTTTACCCATGATCCTTCAGTTACGCTATCTGGTAATTTCGAGGAAGAAATCACTTTCTCAACCTCTTGATCCCCCACTAATAATACCGCATGTTTTCCGTCCACTATCCGATCTACAACAGCTTTTACCACTCTCACTCAACTCCCGCTACGTTAAGTTAATACATCCAGCTTCCATATGATTCATTACTGTACACAAGCAAGTCCTTGGTCTTTAATATCTGCCACCCTACCTGGACCAATGCCTTTAATCCTGTTCAAGTCATCAACGGAGTTAAATGGACGTAATTGAATCAAATCATCCGCTCTGGCATCACCAATCTGAGTGATTTCCATTAACTTCTCCTTTGGAGCCGTATTGATGTCAATACAGTTAGGCCCTGTTTCTTGCTTTTCTTTTGGCTCAAGCTCAGTAGAGGTTGGTGGTCCTGTGACCGTCCCACTTTTGTTAGTTGAAATGCTATATTGTTCCCCATCTGTTGTCACAATGATATGACCATGTACATCTGTTCCATAAAGGTCAATACCGATGCTTTTTACTCGATTGATGATTTCATCATGGGGGAAGCCATAACTATTTCCCTCTCCCGCACTATAGATAGCGACCTCAGGTTGGACGTTATCTAAGAAAGATTGCGTATTAGAAGTTGTCGATCCATGATGTCCCAATTGAAAAATATCAGCCTGTAAATCATGGCTACGATTAATCATGTCACGTTCTGTTTGATGCTCAGCATCGCCAGTGAAGAGGAATTTAATATCTCCATAAGTGATCCGAACAGAAATACTTCCTTCATTTAAATCCCCTGTTACATCTTTTGGACTAACTACTTCTACAAGTGCAGAACCAAATCTATAAGAATCCCCTGCTCTTGGCTCATGGTAATCAGCACCAGAAGTAAGAATAGCGTCTAGCACTTGTTCAAACGTTTGCGAAGTATGTTCATCTCCGCTCATCCAAACTTCTTGGACATTAAACTCTTGCATGACTGTATCTGCCTGGCCGATGTGATCCGAATGAGGATGCGTTATCATCATTAAATCAATGTCTGACACGCCTTGACTTCGAAGATACGGTGTTACATCATTTGCATCGTGTCTTCCTGCATCAATTAAAATTGTAAAATTAGGACCTATTAACAGAGTGGCATCCCCTTGACCAACATCGATGTAGTGAACCGCTAACTCTCCAGATGCTTCTGGTTGACTACTGTGTTCTTCCTCCTCAGGTGATTCGTTATTCGTGGTTGATTCCGTATGACTCTCTTCACCCGCTGTTTCTGAATCTATCTGTTCGTTATCTGTTTGTTGTTCGATTTCATCATTAGTTTGGGGTGGTGCTTGTTGCTGTCCACATCCAACTATAATAATCGATAAAGACAAAAGAAAAGCAAAAAAGATAGGCTGGTGTTTTATTATCTGACGGTCCATGCTGTTCCCTCCAATCCATACAGTTAACGATTATACCATTAAAATGAAGGATAGAATGTGTAAATGATTTCAGAACACCCAACTCCAATAAAACACAAAAAGGGAGTCTCTCAACCTTACCAAAATAGCAAAAAAAATGGTTTGATAACAGTATCTGACTAATCATTGCTGATAAACTTCCCATGAAATGTACCTCTATACGCAAGCTGTTTAACGATGGCACATTGCAACAATCCCTAATGCACTGCAATAAGTATATAAATCTTTACTTGTCTGATTTAATTCTTATTTTAATACAGCAAATTCTTTTATCAGTTACTGTGCAAATAAACAAAAAAGCAGGCTGTAAAGAGTTTCTCTCAAGCAGTCTGCTTTTTTAGAATTTTATTGCTTTTTATAATTGTTCTTTCTTTTCTTTTTTCTCTTCTTCTAATTGGAGCGCGACAATGATGATTAATCGTTTCCTTAGTTCTGTTAAATGTTAAACAACGGTCATTTCAGTCTGTATTAAAAGTCACCTATTTCTACCTCGCATTCATCAAGATCTATTTATGTTCTCTTTATAAATCGAATTTAGTTTCGTCCTTACTCTTTCAAGATTTTTATAATAAGCGAGACCGTTTCACTTATTGTTACTTTTATGGAGTTGAAAATTAATGATGTAGTTGAATATCTGAGTGATATATACTAATATCCTCCGATTATTCCCATAATTTCACTCTTTATTCTTTCATATTGATTTTTTAAAGAGTGTTGAAAGAATAGAGAAAAGTATATTTTGAAGGTGAATCACCTGTCAAAAAAATTCAAGAAGTACTTATTTTTGGATTACTGTTTAATTGGTATTGGAACTTGTACTTTGTTGTTATCTTAGTTTAGATGAAAAACCCTTTACGTCTTCTTTTCGATCATCTGATTTTTAGCTTAATCGATCCTTGTTTAACCATATGCTTTTAATGGGTAAAAAGGGTGACTCAAAAAGTTCGCATGTTGCGATCCGTTTGAGTCACCCTTTCTTTTGATTATTGGTGGCATTGCCAGAAGCGTGATTCACCTACCTAGGGCAAGAAGTGTTCATATTTCCATTTTCAATTCTCACTTTATTATTTGTTATCATTTTTGGAACCTTATTAACCGCTATTCTTACATTAACTACACTAGTTTCCAATGAATGATAAAAAAAGAAACAGAGAGCTAACAGTAAATGTTGGCTCTCTGTTTCTTAATAGTTCACTAAAAATTATTGGAGCTTATTTTGTGTCTTTGCAATTGATTGAGCTTGCTGGACCACTTGTTGCGCCTGTTGTACTTGTTGTGCTTCCTGCTGTACTTGTTGTTGTGCTTGCTGTAGATTTTGTTGAGCTTGCTGAAATTGTTGGGTTTCTTTAGTTAACTGCTGTTGTGCTTGTTGAGCTAGTTGCTGTGCTTGTTGCATTTCCTGTGGCGTCCCACTTGCTTGAGTTTGTTGTACGACTTGCTTCGCCTGCTGTACAGCTTGTTCAGCACGTTGAATTGCTTGTAATTGGTCCTGTTGATTCATAATAATAAGCCCCCAAAAAGTTTTAGTAGGAGTATTAATCCCCTTCAGTATTTTGCTTAATGTGAAGTTTTTTATGCTATAATTTTTTTCGAAAGTTTTTTAATTTTTATTTAAACTTCTGAAGATAATTACTGTTGAATTAGCTCCTACAATTTATTGACATTGGATATTAGGTGACGTTTGGTAAACAAAGATGCATGCTTAGCTTATGTCCTTTTTAGTCACTACAATAACCATAATCTAGGAACTCTTGCTGTATTTAATCGAGTAGGAGTGGTGAAATAACCCCCGACCTCTTTATACGCCAATATCCTTTTCGTATGTTCACCCATTCTCAAGCTTTTTGCTTGGGAATTTTTAATTTCATGAGGCTTTTAAAGCGAGTGCTAATCAATTCTGAACGTTCACCATCTCTTTCTTCTAAGTTCACGCAAAACACACTACATACATTCGCTGTATTTTCTGGCTCCACCTTCTAGAACACCCTAGACACCCTTGCCTTTCGCTAACAGTTTACTGCTAAGCCTGTATTGGACTTTAGCAACTAGCTACTTAGAGCCTCGCACCAACAAAAAGATCCCCGTATTTACGAGGATCTTTGAAGCAAAATATATTTAAACTCGAACTGCCGATTGCTTTAATTCACCTTTAATCTTTGCTTGAGCTGCTGCAAGGCGTGCAAGCGGTACACGGTATGGGGAGCAACTTACATAATCCAAGCCGACTTCATGGCAGAATTGGATTGAATGTTTTTCTCCTCCATGTTCTCCACAAATTCCTGTTTTCAATCCTGGCTTTGTTTGTCTACCAAGCTTTACTCCCGTATCAACAAGTTTTCCTACGCCTTCTTGGTCAAGAGAAGCGAATGGATTTTCTGGTAGCGTTTTGTTTTCAATATAATTCTGAAGGAACTTTCCTTCTGCATCATCACGGCTATATCCAAACGTTGTTTGCGTTAGATCATTTGTTCCAAAGGAGAAAAAGTCTGCCTCTTCAGCAATTTGATCAGCTGTTAGCGCCGCTCGTGGAACTTCAATCATCGTCCCAATGAGATAATCAAATTCCCGCCCTAATTCTTCCTTCACCTGGAGTCCGACATTGATGACCAATTGACGCATTTCCTTTAACTCATTGACATGGCCCACTAAAGGAATCATAATTTCAGGTTTTACTTTGATTCCTTTTTCCATTACCTTTGCAAGAGCATAAAAGATCGCTTTTGCCTGCATGACATAAATCTCCGGGTGACTCATTCCAAGTCGGCAACCACGGTGTCCAAGCATTGGATTAGATTCATCTAAGTGACGTACTTTTCTTAGAAGCTCTTCCTTCTCCTTCAGCTCTTTAGAATTTGGATTTAAGATTTGTAGCTTAGTTACTTCGACCAGTAGTTCTTCCTTATCTGGCAAAAATTCGTGAAGAGGAGGATCTAATAAACGGATCGTTACAGGATGCCCTTGCATCGCTTCAAAGATTCCCTCAAAATCCTCTTGTTGCATTGGTAACAGCTTACTAAGAGCTAATCCACGTTCCTCATTTGTGTCAGCAAGGATCATCTCTTGCACAATTGGGATTCGAAGTGCATCCATAAACATATGTTCAGTACGGCACAATCCTATCCCACCCGCTCCAAATTCAAGAGCTTTTTTCGCATCTTCTGGGTTATCAGCATTGGCTCGGACGCCAAGTCTTCGCTCTTCATCTGCCCACGTAAGAAGCAATTGAAATTCGTTTGAGAGCTTAGGTTCGATCATTGGAATCTCACCCAAGATGATCTCGCCAGCCGAACCATCAATCGTAATGATATCGCCTTGCTTCACGATCGTCTCTCCTACTTTAAATTGTTTTAGCTTCAAATCAATCGCTAATGATTCACAGCCACAAATACAAGCTTTCCCCATTCCTCTGGCCACAACAGCTGCATGGCTTGTCATTCCTCCACGGCTCGTGACTGTTGCTTCGGCAGCTACAATTCCATGAATATCATCAGGCGTCGTTTCAGGACGAACAAGAATAACCTTTTGATCATCTTTCGCTAATCTTTCTGCTTCATCTGCATCAAAGACAACTTGCCCAGTTGCTGCTCCAGGCGAGGCTGGTAAACCTTTAGCTAACGGGTTCCGTACAAATGAATCATCAATTCGACGATGAAGTAACTGATCAAGCTGCTCAGGATCTACACGTAGAATCGCTTCTTGCTTACTAATAAGCTCTTCCTCAACTAGCTCAACCGCTATTCTAATCGCAGCTTCGGCTGTTCTTTTACCAGTCCGTGTTTGAAGAATAAATAGTTCACCACGCTCTACAGTAAACTCAATGTCTTGCATGTCTCGGTAGTGCTTTTCAAGAAGATGACACGTATCAACAAACTGCTGATAGACTGTCGGCATTTCATTTTCGAGGGTAACAATTGGCTGAGGGGTGCGAATTCCAGCCACCACATCCTCTCCCTGAGCATTAATCAAATATTCACCATAAAGCTTGGATTCACCTGTCGAAGGGTTCCGTGTAAAAGCAACTCCTGTACCAGAATCATCTCCCATATTTCCAAAGACCATGCTTTGAATGTTTACAGCTGTTCCTAGATGACCTGGAATTTTCTGAAGACGACGGTATACAATCGCACGTTGATTATTCCAAGAATCAAATACGGCACTGATGGAAAGGAATAATTGCTCTTTTGGATTTTCAGGAAAAGCCCTTTTAGCATGCTTTTTAACAATAGCTTTATATCCTTTAATCACTTCTTTCCAATCTTCTGCTGACATTTCAGGATCTGTTTGATAGCCTTTCTCGTCTCTAATTTCTTCTAATAGCTGTTCAAAGTAAAAACCATCGATTCCTAGGACAACATCACTAAACATTTGAATGAATCTACGGTATGAGTCATAGGCAAAACGTGCATTGTTTGTCAGCTTTGCCATCCCTTCCACGGTTTCATCATTCATTCCAAGGTTTAACACGGTATCCATCATTCCTGGCATTGAATGTACAGCACCAGAGCGGACAGAGACTAATAATGGGTCTGATGCGTCTCCAAGTCTTTTCCCAGTTTTATATTCAAGATTTTGAAGAGCTTTTAATATTTGAAGTTCAATCTTTGATGGAAGCGATTTCCCTTCATCATAATAGGCATTACAAGCCTCTGTTGAAATGGTAAAACCGAATGGTACTGGTAAACCAATTCGGGTCATTTCTGCCAGGTTCGCTCCCTTTCCACCTAATAGTTCCTTTTTATTGGCGTTTCCTTCATCAAACATGAATACAAATTTACTCATGATATCAAACTCCCCTCTTTTTTAACATCGCTAATATAATATCTGCCGTCTCTTCAACTGCTTTATTTGAGACATTAATAATTGGACAACCTATTCGTTTCATAATCTTCTCAGCGTAATCTAATTCCTCGAGGATCCGATCTAAATCGGCATAATTCGCAACAGGCATTAACCCTAAATGTTTTAATCGTTCCTTACGAATTTCATTTAATTTATCTGGTGTGATCACTAACCCAACACATTTATTTCTTGGCAATTCAAATAGTTCAGCTGGTGGTGCAACTTCTGGTACTAAAGGAACATTGGCTACCTTAAACCTCTTATGAGCCAAATACATCGAAAGTGGTGTCTTGGAAGTTCTAGAGACACCAATTAAAACAATATCTGCCCGTTTAAACCCTCGTACATCTTGACCATCATCATATTTTACGGCGAATTCAATCGCTTCCACTCTTCGAAAATAGTTATCATCTAATTTCCTCATGAGCCTTGGCTCCCGTTTAGGATCTTTTTTAAATTTTTCTGCAAAGGCTTCCATAAGAGGGTTCATTAAGTCAATGGCAATAATTCCTTCTTCTCTTGCCCTTTCATCTAGATATTTCTTTAATGACGGAATCACGATTGTATAAGCAATGATTGAATGACTGTATTTTGAAAGAGCAATTATATTCTCAAGATCTTTAATATCCTCTACAAAAGAAATATGCTGGATTTCAACATATCCACCATTAAATTGCGAGGCAACTGCTCTTACCATCAACTCAGCTGTTTCGCCAACTGAGTCAGAAACGACATAGACCATTTCCTTCTTATTCACACGCGATCCCCCTTTTACGCTTTATCGTTTAACCATTTTTACTAAATTGACTGTAGTATCTATTTTCACCCCATATGAGACAAAGAGGGAATCTAGTTAACAATTAATCAATTCTATTACTTGAAATAATTTTTATTATTTCATTAAAAAAGTGAAAATTTGCACTCTAGCTTCTAGAGAAGAAGGGTTATGAGTAATCTTGGTTAGTTTAAATGGCTATGTTACAACAAACATTTAAGTAGAGTGATATGTGTTATACTAATTAACTCTTTTTACATTAATGTGTTATACAGGTTGATTAAATAGTATATTACCATTGACTGGGATTTGATACAACCCTTTTCTTTTGTTTGAGCAAATATAATAACAGATTGCCTGTCAGCTAAAATAACTTCTGACTAGATATCCTGCAAAATCAGTACAAGCTTAAAGTTATTCGTCTGCATGGAGAAAAAAAGTGCTAGTCACTTGTCGAATTTACCAAGTTACAAAACACCTCTCTTTCAAGAAGCTTTCTAATCAGTTTTTGTTTTAAGGATGTCTAAAACCAGCAGTAAGATCTTGTACATCTCTTTGCCTCCGGATTGTTATATCCCTTCTTTACTTAAAGTTCCTAATATTGTTTGAATTAATTATTAATATGTATTAAGGTTACCTCCACCAGATAAAGTGAAAGCACAAATTCAAGGTATCATTGAGGCACCCGAGGGCGTAAAAATCACTACAATCAGCTGTCATTATCAGGTCAAAGTACCAGATGGTAAACTAGACGCAGCAGAACGGGCTTTATCCGTTTTTGAACAATCTTGTCAAGTCGCTCAAACACTCAAAGGTTCTGTTACGTTTAAACATACTTGGAGCATAGAAGTAGGATAACGTTCAATATTAAAATAAAGACATAAAGAAAGTCTCACTGCAATAGGTCTTTTCTTTGTGTCTAGCACTTACTATGGACCTTGCTTTCTATTCATGCAAAAACAGAGATCAAAAATCATAAGAGGAAATAAACAACTATTTATTTTAGCGCTATTATCAAAGAATCTTGTATAAACTTACCGTCCGATAATTGGTTCTTCGTAATTTTTCCTCAAATAATAAATCTCTGCTTTATCAAATTGTTTCTTTTAATCAACCTCTGTTTTTGATAGGAGTGGCGATTACTCTTTCCCTCATATAAATGTATAGTAAAAATTCACACTTAATATCTATACTAGTTTAACTTTAATCTCCTTAAAAATTCCAACCAAAAAGATTAAATGTCCCAATGTTTTTTATAATTAGACAAGTATGGTGGGGCTGTCTGCATATAGTTAGATAAGTTTATATAAGGGGGACTAGCTGAGATGAAATTTATTTTTATCAAAAAAAGTTGGATTACTTTGGCGTTAATCGGGTTATTTGTCGGTTTGGGCACGTATGTTGTTATGTCTCAAAAGCAAGCAAATACTGTCGCTACCCAAGCAGTTGCTAATGAATTTGAAATCCATATGGTAACAGGTGAGTTCAAGACCAAAACAGAGGATGGAAAGGAACTTGAGGCTTATCGATGGGACCCTGGAACAATTAACGTTCCAAAAGGAAAAAAAGTTAAACTGAGCATCTTTGGTGTAAATGGCAAAGAACATCCCTTTGTTATTGAGGGGACAGATATAAAAGGAATGGTACGTAAAGGAGAAGAAACGGTTACTCATCTTCAGTTTGATGAAGATGGCATATACCGGTTAATTTGCACGACTCACTCAAATATTGAAAATAATGGACCTATGATTGCTTATATTGTTGTTGACTAATTTTTTTTAAGTAGTAGCAAGTCAGAAATAAGGTAATAGTTATAGAAACCACTATTACTGACTGTCAGGATAACAACACTATAAGTAGAAAAGTTTCCCCTTCAGACTTGACCGGGGAGACTTTTCAACGATTTATCGATCTAGTTACCTAAAGGTTACGTTTGTTTGTCTATATGGAGTGTAATATAGATTTGATGTGACAGTAGCAGGATTTAGCATAAGTAACCATTTTTACACATACGAAAACGCAGAAGGATTAGAGAGGTGCAAATATTTATTTCCTCCTCTCACTAGGTGTGTACTCTTAATTAAGTTAAATCTTTGATATGACAATAAAAAATCACACGAAATTTTCTTGTCAAACATGTAATTTATCTAATGAATTGTTTGCACTTCCGAAGTAAATTCTTTAGAACCTCATCATGTTTTTTTCAATAAATGATGTTTAAATAGACCTAAATCAAAAGGCGCAAGCAACCTCAGTTTAATAATACGGATAGTACGGATAATAAGGATACGGTGGTGGTGGTGGTGCAATGTATGGTAATAGCGCTAATGCAGCTAGTGTAGCTAGTGGAAAATCAAAGCGTCGAAAGCGTCGAAACCTTCTCCTAGGAATACCATACCCGCCATAATACCGAGTATCAGATTCTTCTCCCTCTTCTCGGTCCATTACATCCTCCCCAACTAACACAGAAACATAATCCGATGTTACGTTATCAATGATTCCATCCATCGTTCGTCCATCTGTCATCGTTAATGTAACATGATACGACAAGTAATTTTTGCATTGGTCGTGCATATTCCTTAAGTCACTCTGATACATATTCATTTTCTCCTCATCTCCTTTCGATACCATGATATTCATCTAGAAGATGGGTGTTACTCTTTCTTGAGTTAAGTTTAGTAATCCTATTCGCTCTCGTTTTCTTAGATTAAAGTCGATGTAAAGAATGTATTTTTTGGATTTCTAAGTCACGATAGACAAGCAAAACGGTCCAAATGTAAGATAAATGTACTTGGTCCTGTTTTCATCAATGATGTTGTCGTTTTCATGCTTAATGTTACCGGTTCCATCATCGTTGTTAAACATTTGCGTATATACCATAATATAGATATAACAAATAAAGGGGGAATAACAAATGATGAAAAAACTTTTAGAAACTTTTAAAGATAGAATTGATATGTACGCGGATGCGTTTAGTAGAATGGAAGGCAGAGAAAGATTAAATGCAAAGCCAAAAAAAGAAGAGAAATAACTTAAAATCCAAAAGTAAGGATGATACGATGATTTCATTTCTAAAAAACCAAAGTGATCCGTTAACCGATTCTCACAAATAAAAAAGAGAATCGGTTTTTTTGTGTTTTATTAGCCCTTCCACTATTTAGTTATCTCATTTCATCGATTTACCTGCTTCTGTACTCTTGAGAAAGTTAAAGGCTCTTTGGTACTTCAAACTTAATAAATTGCCCCAAGGCATTAACGTGAACGCTCAAAGGGACGTTGTGCCTCCTGATGTAAATCGCCTAGCATATCTGTATACGTTGCACCAATTTCTTCAAAAGCCGTTCCTGCACGTAATTGGTTATCCATTGTGCGAATACGACTAACTACATCCTGATCCGTTACAACCCAAACTTCCTTTTCCTCTGCTAAACCTTTTGCTCTACGTTCCACTTCCTTTTTCACATCTTTGATATGTGCATTGGCTGTAATGCCAATAACGACATCATCATCATGTACGATTACATACGCTTCTTCAACACCATCAACTTCTTCAATTCGATCACCGATTCGTTGAACTGTTTGTTCATCATAATCTTTGTGATAATTAACTCCACCATGCGCTTGAATTCGATCCTGCCCAGTTGTACGTAGGCCTGTTTGTCCGATATTACCTTGGAAACTTCCGCCTTGACCTGTTGCAATATGGCCTGTTTGACCAGCAATACTTTGGTTTCCGAATAAACTTTCATTTTGACCTGGTGTATCAGTATTACGACCAACATACATATCCTGCGCCGATAGACCTGTTTGATTATTAGCACCCATGTTTGATGCTAGATTGTCTCCTCCACAACCTGCAAGGCCACCTAAAAGTATCGTTGTTGCTGTAACTGATATAGCAATTTTTCTCATTTTTAAATCCCCCTTATCCAATTATTATTGCTTTTAGAAAAGTCCTTTACACTAGTTAATTAATTCTTGGTTTTCCTTCATATAAGTGTGTGTCAATTAAACTTGAGTAATGTTATCATCACGCTCTTTTGATAATCTGTCTTTTTCATTTTTTCAGCTTTGGTACTATTGCAATATTCTTTTGATTCTCATATGTAGAAATAAACCAATTTACTGGATAATATAGCCAATATTTCTGTGTAGTTCTAATAAGTTAATGTTTTAACTATACCGCTTTTCAGAAATTGGATCATTGAACGATCATTTTCATGGTTGTTGTTTTATTGGATCATCTATTTCACTTTATAATGTTTACTTGACCGTCACTATTTATTCATCATGTCTTTAGAAGCTATAAACACAATTACCTTTCCATTCTGCTGTTTGTTGTTAATAAATTCATTGTCATTTGTGTTGTCTCTCTCCAAACCCATCCTCCTACTCTAAAATTGATGTTTATTCCTTTTTAAAAGTGGAAAGAAACAAAGGGGAGGTTTTTTTAGAATGAAGAACAATAATGATATCGACATATTTATTGGCAAACATGAAATTCTAATAAAGAAACGATATGAATTTTTATCAATATTAAACGATGTTTTTATTGCTGTACTGTTTCTAATAGGAAGTATTCTCTTTTTGTGGAGCTCCACAGAAAAAACAGGTATATGGTTATTTATCATAGCAAGTGTATTTTTTTTAATAAGACCATTACTGCAATTTATTAAAGAAATACATATAAGCAAAATTAAATCATAAATTTTTTGAGGGAGGAGAATGAAAATCATTGGATAATGACATGTTAGCTTCGTTAATACCTTTATTTTTAAGTATTTTACTGAGTGGACTTATTGGGTTTGAAAGGGAAATAACGAACCATCCTGCAGGGTTACGTACTCACATATTAGTTGGGTTAGGAGCTTGTTTATTAATGCTACTATCACTCAATGGCTTTTCTGATTTTATCGAACGTTATCAAGACGTCGCAAGAGTAGACCCAGGTAGAATCCCCTCCTATGTCATAAGTGGGATTGGGTTCTTAGGAGCTGGAACCATTATTGTTCAAGGCGGTCTAAGTGTAAAAGGCTTAACGACAGCTGCATCGATTTGGATTGTCGCTGGAATTGGGTTAGTCGTAGGAGCTGGGATGTATTTTGAAGCAATCGTCACAACACTAATGGTCCTCTTAACTTTATTTTCTTTAAGTAAGGTTGAAGCTACCTTACTTAATAAAGTAGATAACACATTTTTACTTTCTCTAACTGCAAAAAAGAGTGACCAGACCTTTAATGAAATTTTTCCTCTTTTAAACGAAAAGGACATAACGATCCTCGAGAGTAAATTTGAGGACGGAAACGAAGTCTACTCGCCTAATCATGCTACCTATACGATTTTAATTCAAATAAAAAAGAAATTTGAACCAATGGAACTCATTGATAAGCTCCAACAGTTAGAAAAAGTTAAAAAGGTTTCAATTGTTAAAAAATAAGATAAGCATCATTATAATCCCAATACAATCAAGTATGTGAGAGGATGAAATTTTTCTTTTATTAAATAGTTATCATCTTAAAGCAGATGATTCCTCTTCTCACGATGACAAATTCAGCTGTAACCATTTCGCTAACAAAAAGGAAAAAAACCTACAATAGTGTAGGTTTTTATAGTTATCCTCATTTTAAAGAAGCCAATCTCTATATTTTGGAATGCTGTCATTTTCGTATATTCATCCACTTCTTTAAGTGGTTGAACAATACCTTTCATGTCCAACTTTTTCACCATTTCATTGATTTCCTGACTTTGCCAGTCTTCTTGTCGCTGCTTTTTTATTATAGATTTTTCCCATTTGAAGCAATTACATCTTTATACCAGAAGAAGGATTTCTTTCTACTTCGTTCTAGAGTTCCACTTCCGTCGTCATGCTTATCAACATAAATAAAGCCGTAACGCTTTGACATTTCTCCAGTTGATGCACTTACTAAATCAATACATCCCCATGATGTGTAACCTATTAATTCAACACCTTCTTCAACGGCTTCACCCATTGCTCTAATATGTTCACGTAAATAATCGATTCGATAGTCGTCATTAATACTTCCATCTTCTTCTACTTTGTCATAGGCACCTAATCCGTTTTCAACAACCATCAATGGCTTTTCATAGCGGTCATACAACTCATTTAAAGCTACACGAAGACCTACCGGATCGATTTCCCATCCCCAATCACTTGCTTTAAGGAACGGATTTTTAACTCCTCCAATTAGATTTCCTTGACCTACTTCTTCTTCAGTCTTTTCTTTTTTCTCTGTGAGCGACATATAATAACTGAATGAAATGAAATCAACTGTTCCTTCTTTAATTGTTTCTAAATCGCCTTCTTCGATATCTAAATTGATATTGTGTTCCTTAAAGTATCTATTAATAAATGATGGGTACTCTCCACGAACCTGTACATCACCACAGAAGAAATTAAACAGTCTTCCTTGTTCTAAGGCATACATGACGTTTTCCGGATTGCTATCATAAGAATAAGTAGGCGCATAGATGAGCATACAACCAATTTGGGACTCAGGCATCAATTCATGGCCCAATTTCACTGCTTTAGCACTCGCCACAAATTGGTGATGAAGACCTTGAAAACTGTCTTGAAGACGTGTTTCTTCACTATCTGGTGAAAAGCCAAGACCGAAAAGCGGGAAATGGGTTGCACCATTAATCTCATTAAATGTTAGCCAATATTTCACTTTGCCTTTATAGCGATTGAAGAGCACAGTGACATAACGTTCAAAGAAATCAACCAATTTACGATTTCTCCATCCACCATATTCTTTGATCAGATGTAAAGGAGTTTCATAGTGAGCAATCGTTACTAGCGGCTCAATACCATATTTTTGAAGTTCATCGAACACACGATCATAAAAAGCTAGACCTTCTTCATTTGGTGTTAATTCATCACCTTTAGGAAAAATACGACTCCAAGCAATACTCAAACGAAACACTTTAAATCCCATTTCCGCAAATAAAGCAATATCCTCTTTATAACGGTGATAAAAATCTATTCCTGTGTGGTTAGGATAGACATATTTTGATTCATCCATTTCAAAATTAAAACCAGTAGAAGTCAATAGTTTATATCTGTCTTTCCCACCAGGAAGTACATCAGCCAGATTAAGACCTTTTCCACCTTCTTGATAAGCACCTTCTAATTGATTGGCAGCAGTTGCTCCGCCCCATAAAAATCCTTCTGGAAATCTTTTTGTGTTTGTTGACATTATCATTCACCTCATAATTTTTTTGTTAGGGGAAACAATCCCCCTTTTATTAACTAAGTGTTAAAACAGCTTCTTTACTATTTACTAAACCATCTTTTAAAGGCTTTATCGTTTGATAGTTTCCTGTATTCGTGACAATAATCGGAGTAATCAGGTCATAACCAGCTGCTGTAATAGCTGCCATGTCAAAGCTTAAAAGTGGATCACCAACTTTTACTATATCTCCATCCTTCACGTGTGCAGTGAAGTGTTCTCCATCTAAGCGAACCGTGTCAATACCAACATGGATTAAGATCTCAGCTCCATTTTCACTTGTAATACCAATTGCGTGTTTCGTTTTGAAAACCGTTGTAATCGTTCCTGATACAGGTGCAACAACTTCACCTTCTATTGGTAAAATAGAAATTCCTTTTCCCATTACTTCACTTGAAAACGTTGCATCGTTTACTTCACTTAAGCTTTTCACTTCACCTTTTAAAGGACTGTAAATCGTTTCTGCTGTTACTACCGTAGCTCCAACTTCTTTGTTGGCTACTGCAGCTTCTTCCACAACTTCTTCTTCTTCTTCATTCTCTACATCAGTAAAGCTCAAAATATAAGTAACAACTGCTGCTACGATGAAAGGAATTGGCAACCCTAATACTGCTAGTAAGAAGGTGTCTCCAATGAAAGAAGCAATACCTGGTAAACCTACATTTCCACCTAGAATATAGTACTTTACTCCAACTGCGCTGTAGTAGGCTCCCCCTACTGCTCCACCAATTAAAGCAGCGATAAACGGCTTTTTCATACGCATGTTTACCCCGTACATCGCTGGTTCTGTAACACCCATCACAGCTGTAATACTTGTTGTCATCGCAAGTGATTTAAACGTCTTATTTTTTGAACGTAGTGCCACTCCAAACGCAGCCCCCGCTTGCCCCATATTAGCCATAAACATAGATGGAAGGATCACATCATACCCTTTTGTGGTCAAGTTGTTCATTACTACTGGTAAGAATGCATAATGCATACCTGTCATGATGATTAAGGACCAAGTCCCTCCCAGAATTGCTCCTGCGAGAATTCCTGCATTGTCAAATAGTGCTCCAACTCCTACTGACAACATATTACCAATGATTGTTCCAAGTGGTCCTACTGCAATCAAAGTGACTGGAACAATAATTAACATTGTTAATGTGGGAACCAATATTAGCTTGAACATACTTGGTATAATTCTGTCAATCCAATTCTCTACATAAGAGGCAAGCCATATTGCTAACAGAATCGGTATAACAGAAGAAGCATAGGTGACAGCGGTTACAGGCAAGCCTAAAAACGCCACCTTTTCACCAGAACTAAATAGTGTTGTAATCGTTGGATGCAATAGCGCTGCTGCGATTGCCGCCGCTACATATACATTGCTTCCAAACTTTCTAGCTGCACTTACTGCAAGTAAGATCGGTAGGAAATAGAAAGCACCGTCTCCAATTGCATTTAGAATCACATAAACTTGACTCTCAGCTGTCAGCCATCCCATTGAAGCCGCAATAGCAAGTAAACCTTTGATCATACCTGCTCCAGCAATAGCCGGAAGAATTGGTGTAAATGTTCCCGAGATTACATCAAAAATAGCACTGATTGCATTTTTGCTTTTCCCTGATTTTTGATTACCTTCTGTTTTAATCGAGCTATTGTCTAAAATTGCTTGGTATACCTTTGGTACATCGTTTCCGATAATGATTTGGAATTGATCCCCACTGATATTAGTTCCCATCACACCAGGTACTTTTTCGATCTTTTTTCTATCGACGATTTGATTATCTTTTAAGTTAAAACGTAATCTTGTCATACAGTGGATTACGTTCTGTATATTTGCTTCTCCGCCTACTAGCTCAAGAATGTCTTTTGCTGTTTTTTGATAGTCCATTGTCAATGCCTCCTTTTTTGGGTAAAAAAATAACCTGAGAAGAGAATAAGGTAGAAATTCATGCACCTTTTCTCTTCTCAGGTTTTGCCTGCCTAACCAGTAACAATCCTGAATTTAGTATTAAATTTTAAAGAATACACCTTCTGGTTCATTCTGCGGCTTTACCGTCCGGATCGGAGAAGCTCCACTGGAATTATAGCAACAAAAAAACCTAAATTGCACACCAAGAGTTAGGTGACAATTTAGGTTTTGCCTGCTTTACCAGTAACAACCCTAAAGATTTAAGGTGTATTAATTTATGAGCTAATCATAGCATGGTCTAAAAATGTTGTCAACGCTTTCACCAAAAAATCAATTCCGATTTACGACCCGTTCAATATGAATTGTTAAATAAAGCTTTTCTTCCTTCGTTAACTCATACTCATATTTTTTTGAAACAAAATCAGCAATTTTTTCAGTACACTCCACTGCTTCTTTATATTTTTCTTTTATTGTTTGGTAAAGGAAATCATCTTCATCAGAGTAATAGTTTTGACTGAACATTCGTTGGGCAAAGAATTTTAAATGTGTTATAAATCGAAAATAATTAAGTGAATCTTCATCAAAATCAATTTTAAAGTGATACTTTACAACGTTTAAAACCTCTTGAATGACCTTCGTAATATTCGCAATGTTTGGCATTTCTTCGTTTAATTCAGCATTAATAATATGCATCGCAATAAAACCAGCTTCATCTTCAGGGAGGGTTATATTTAATTTATTCTTAATGATGTCTAATGCTCTTTTACCAATCGCGAATTCGTCCTTATAAAGCTTCTTAATTTCCCAAAGTAAGGCGTTTTTTATATCCATCCCTTTTTGGTGTCTTTGAACAGCAAAATGGATGTGATCTGTTAGAGAAACATAAATACTCTCGTTCAACTTTTTCCCCAAAACATCCTTCGCATTATGAATAATTTCATCAGAGATTTCCATGTATTCTAAAGGAACTTCGTATAGAAGGGTCTTAAACCTTTCTGAAACATCTATATTTTCTAATGTAAATACTTTCTCTATTAGCGATTCATCAACAGGCTCTCCCGGCTTCTTTTTAAAAGCAAGCCCCCTTCCCATTACAACCATTTCTTTCTGTTGTTCGTTTAGTACACTAATAACATTGTTGTTAATGACTTTGTGAATTTTCATATACAAAACCTCTTTTTAAAATATTGCCGAACTATATTAATTAAAAGAATAACTTTAAAGCTTTCATAAGTGAATCTAATTTTTCATCAAGTTTTAATCATTCTTCTATATTTTGGCTTCTAAAGATATCTTTCATGCTTTTAAATCTAATTCATTTATACCATTTGAAGACCATGGAAAATCCCATCTTCCTCAACTGATTTGGTAACATATTTTGCGACATCTTATAAGTTATTTTCTGCATTCCCCATTGCGACACTATTTTTTACAGTTGAAAGCATTTCCACATCATTCAGCCCATCTCCAAATGCATATTGACGTTCTTCTGAAAATCCTAGTTTTTGAACAATCTGCTCAATACCTTTTGCTTTGGAACCTCCCCTAGGAAGAACATCGACTGAAACAGGATGCCACCTCACAAAATCAAAGTCTTGAAATTGTTGTTCATATTGTTTCTCTTGCCCTTCTGGACAAAATAGAAGAGTTTGGTACAATTCACGTCCTTTGTAATAATGCGGATCATGTGTAGGAAAACGCTTGATTTTCAAGGTTTCAATGCTTTCCTTTATGTAGGCATGTTCGGGAACATTTGCCCTCATGTCCTCATGATCCATAAAGACAACAGGTATGATTGTTAATAAGAGTTGCTGCTGTTAACTTTTCTAGTGATGAAATCTTTAATGGATTGGTATAGAGAACTTCCCCATTTAGCACAACATATTGACAGTTATAACTAACGTACGTATTTATATCCAATTCCTTTCGTAAATCCTCATACATAAAAGGAGCCCTTCCTCAATGGATACTACATGTCCATTTTCCTTTAATGAAAAAACGGCTTCTTTTGTTGAAAGAGGCAATTCTTTATCATGAGTAAGCAATGTTCCGTCTATATCACATCGTTCCACGTTAAATTAACGGGAAACAGTGTCTGATGCTCCAGCCATCCTTGCTAATCCTTTAATGTTTGTCATATGGTCACTTGTTTAATACTCGAATTGTCATGATTACACTTTAACAAAATGTGCCTATTATTTATAATAAATTTATCTTCTTATTGTTCGGTTGAACGATGGTCATGATCACTCTCTTTTTGCCGGACAGAAAATCAACAGGAGAAACCGTTGAAAAAAGTCGGAAAGGACAAGTATAATAAACCCTTTTTAATATAGAAAACTTCTAAAAGCAAGTAGTTTAACATAAAAGGTTCCTGTCCCCGGTACTTTTAAGCAATTGGGGGCAGGAACCTTAGCCGTTATTTTTGTAAATGATTATTTAACATTTCTTCTATTGCAAAGGCTACGCCGTGATCGGTATTTGTTTTCGTCGTAAAGTCCGCTAACGCTTTAATTTCCTCTTCTGCATTTCCCATTGCGACACCTAGGCCGGCCATTTTTAACATCGTCTCATCATTAAAATTGTCCCCTAGACTCATCACATCAGCCATTTCAACTCCTATATGGTCAGCAAAGTAACTTAATGCTATTCCCTTTTGGGCTTCTGGGTCATTAAACTCCAGATTTCTGCTTGCTGAAGAGGTAGTAATTAGTCCTTCCATAGGAGCTAATGTAGCTCTAATCGATTCGAGCGGCTCCTGCTGTTTGGAAAAAGCAAGCATTTTATAAACTTCCACTTCTTCGTTATCGATCACTTCTTGAAAGTCATTTACTACCTGTACATTTTCTTCCTCAAAACGTTTCCGGGCAAATTGCAGAATCGTTTTTTTATCCATAGTAGGATTAGCTGTTTGAAAAATATCAATAATTACTTGTGTAAAGCGTTCATAACTTGTGGAATAGGGACATTCATTTGTGAAAACTTCCAAATAGAGGTTATCTTCTAAGACCTTAGAGAGAACCTGCTCGGCAATACTTTTTGATAACGGAGATTTTTTAATCAGCTTTCCCTCTTCGGAATAAATTGCTGCTCCGTTAAAACAAATGACCGGACAAGTGATGCCGACATCCTGAAGGGGCTTGCGGGCATACTCGTGCGATCTTCCTGATACGACAACAAATGTGATTCCTTGTTGCTGCGCGCGTTTTATGGCAGCAGCATTTTCAGAACTAACTTCACCAACTTCATTTAATAGGGTCCCGTCTAAATCAGATGCAATAAGTTTCATTTCATTTTCTCCCTCCATTTGACAACAAAAACACAAATCTTTTTCTTAACTTTTAAAAAAAACCAAAGAACAAGGGATTATCCTTATTCTTTGGAAACAAAAAATTAGTCTAATTTTTCCCCGTTGCTAGCAATGACTTCCTCATACCAATAAAGCTCTTCTTTTTCTTGAAAAACAAGGCCAGCGCCGACAAACGGCAAGTGCAGCAACATATTAATTTCATTAAAAGTCATCCAGTACTTCACTTTTTCTTTATAACGCGCTAATATTGTTTTTGCATACGTTTCAAAAAACGTGACGAGCTTTCGGTTTCTCCAACTTCCATATTTCTCAATTAGATTGACCGGAACATCGAAGTGAGCAATCGTTACGACCGGCTCGATGCCATGCTTCAACATTTCATCAAACAAGCGGTCGTAAAAAGCAAGCCCTGCTTCGTTTGGCACAACGTCATCCCCGTTCGGATAAATCCTTGACCAGGCAATCGAGACCCGTAGCGCCTTAAACCCCATTTCCGCCAGAAGGGCGATATCCTCTTTGTAACGATAGTAAAAATCAATTGCTTCATGAGAAGGATAAAATTCCCCTTCGATAGGAGTTAATTGATCGATATTCCCAAACATAATATCCCAACGCTTTTTTCCTGTCGGGAGTAAATCGACAAGGGTTAATTCTTTCCCGTCTTCCAAGTAAGCACCTTCTACTTGATTGGCAGCAAGGGCCCCGCCCCATAAAAAGTTTTCTGGAAATTGATTTGCCAAATATCCCCCTTCTAATATGTAGGACCGAGAAGAGGACTGTATTGCCCGTCCCCTTCTCTTTCGTTTCGTTTATTTTACCACTGTCATTAAATAATCTCCCGACTTAACCTCTTGATCAGTCGTGAAAATCAGTTTATGTTCACCTGGATTTGTGATCAGAACTGGCGTGCTTAAATCGAAGCCTGCCTCTTTAACTTTATCGATATCAAATTCTGTTAAAAGCTGTCCCTTTCTGATCCGATCCCCTTGCTTAACGTGTGCCGTAAAGTATACTTCCATTGTAAAGGATTTTTTTATGTCTAAAACAGCTAATAATTGAAGATTCAAAGGATTTCAAATCTTCAATTATTATTAATGCAACACTAGTGACATTTTATATACTAAAAAACTATCTTGTCATCCTTATTCTCACATATGTCGCTTTTTTATAAAACAAACTTGGTTTAAAATAAAATACTTTAGAGAAAATAAAGATGTCTACATCTTCAGGAGGGAAATTTAATCTATGACACAAGAAACCATTTTTGTGAAAGATGCAACAACTATCAAGCCCATTCAACAAATCGAACAAAGTCTGACTCAATTAAAAGGAATTGAAAGAGTTCTAGTGGACACAGCTGATGGAGAAGTGAAGATTGAATTTGATAGTGACAAAATTACAAGAGAACAAATTGTTCAAACCTTACAACGACTAGAATAACCAAGTGTCTTTGGGATATTGAGAACCTATAATCCCTATCAAATGATCGGATAAATCTTTAAGATCCACTTAAAAAATTAGCTGTATTAAGGTGGTGATAGAAATGAATAAGGAGACCAAAGTTGCTAATGAACTTCAAAAAATGTTAACACAAAATGAAGTCCCCATTTCAGTTCAAGAAGATATTAATCAAATCTCAGATAGTTTAGTAAATGGACTTGTTTCACTTAATGAATTGCAAAAAGAAGATCAGTTTGTTGTTGAAGTTATTCAAAAGGCAATGACTAAGATCGAAGGAAGCTAAGTTCTTAAAAAATAGTAGAAATATTAATTAATCGCTAAGCAACGCTAATGATGTTGCTTTTTTTATTCTAATATTAAGCTTTTACATTATTTAACTATAATTTAAATTAGATCAAAACATTTAATTATTACTAGATGGTTTCAAATTATATTTTAGTGTATGTAAAAATCCTCTGCACATAAACTAATTTGGGGTCATACCTAATTATTCTTTTTGGAGGAATGAAATGTGAATTTAGCAGCACATGAACTTTTAGAAACACAAGAAGCCTTGAGAACGAAAGCAGCAGAGATTGAACAACATGGTTTATTTGCTAACCAATGTAGAGATCAACGCTTAAAAGGAATTTTAGCAAAGCATCAACAGCAAATGATTACTGCCTACCAACAAGGAGTTAACCTTATGCAAGGCAGAGGAGCTCAATTGACTCATCAAACTCCAAACTTCTATACTCAAAATGTAAACCCTAATGCTCATCATCAAGTGTCGATGTCAGCCCCAATGATGAATACACAAACTTTATCAGATCAAACAATGGCAACTTTAGCTCTAAATACTCATAAATCAGGCTCGGTAATGGGAATGCAGTGGGCAAACGAGTGCGTAGATCCACAAATCCGAATGTACCATGTGAATGGTGCTAATTTATGTCAAGAGATGGCCTACGAAATCTGGACTTGGATGAATCAAAATGGATATTACCAACCACAAAATTTCAACAATGCACAAACCACCCAAATGATGAACATGTTTCAACCAATGGACATGCCAAGACAAAATACAAACACGCAAAATTTAATGTGAGTAGTCTATTTAAGTGCAATTAGAGTAGGATAAAAAATTGCTCTTGATGAAATTATTAAAAGGTGGGAGGTAGGCGAATTGAACACCAACGAACAAGGATTATCTGAAAAAAAAATAAAAAGAAACTCTTACGAAATAGAGCCAAACACAAAAGAATCTAAACAGCTAAAACAAGCCCCTAAGCCACATAGCTACGGTGGACAAATAACGGAAGATATGGAGTAACAGACTCCAAATTAAATAAATTCCAAAAAGGAAAAGTCAATATGACTTTTCCTTTTTTGGATACTTATTAAAACTCTAATGTTTAATATCTTTATTAACGAACTTACCGTAGTCAGGGATCGCAATTTTGTCAAAATCACGAGAAAGCATTTGTAAATTCATTTTCAATATTTCACCTGTCATAGGCAATCCATGTCCTGTTACTGCAACAGAAGGATTTAAGGCCTCTAACTTTTTAACGGAATCCCAGGCGGCTTCCCAATCTGGTGTAAGATACCTCGGCGGACCACTTATTTCCTGCTCTTGTGTTAAGACAGAGTAGAGAGATTCTTGCTTAACCGTAACAAATGCATCTCCTGCTATAAGCGCGCGATCTTCCTTTCTAAATAATGAAACATGACCCGGAGTATGACCTGGTGTATGAATCCAACGGAAATCCGGCATATGAGGAACGCCCCCATCAGAAGGAAGTCTTTCTACTTTATTTCCTAAATTGATCGGTTCGTTTGGAAACATCGGTGACATCTTTGCCACCATTCCTCCTTCAACGGTTGGGTCAGGATCTGGATAGGCCATTTTCCCCGTTAAGAACGGGAACTCGAATTCATGGGCATAGACCCGAACATTCCAATGCTCGACTAATTCAAGAATTGACCCTACATGATCGAAGTGTCCATGAGTTAGAATAATGGCTTTTGGTCGACTGTTTTTTCCAAAACGTTCTTCCGTAGTAGAAATGATTTCATTTGCCGATTTTGGTGTACCAGCGTCAACTAAAACAAAATCCTCACTCTTCGGATCACCTACTAACATAATATTGACAATTTGCACATTGTAACAAAATAAATCAGGAAGTACCTCTAATCCAACTCCACTTGTTGCAGATGTTGCAGGGATTGGTTTGTAATCACTACCATATGATAATACTTCTTTTTCCATTTGCCATCCTCATTTCCTCAATTAACATAGCCAGACACTTATAATATCAACTACTTTTTTTGAAATATGTTATTGAAGTTCATTTAAGTTTGCTGCTTAGGATGTGGATTAACTAAGGAAAATAGTTAATCATAAAGCTTCATATTTACTACCTTAGTGTGAATACCAGATGCGCAAAACCTTCGATACATAGTTCGTTCCTCTACTTTAATTACTCTTTAACTTGACGTATTTTCCCCTTAAAACACCGTTAACCGTGCTCTTTTCTTTTTTAAAAGTTATTCTTCTACTTGAAAATCCCCTTCGTTTCTTGGTTGATTGTTGTTACGATTGGAATTTTGTTCCTGTTCTTTTGTTGTCTGTCTAATTATTTCTGTTTTAGTACCAAGAGTTTGTTGATAAGATACCTGTCTATTATTTTCTGACATCCTTTTCACCTCCTCTTATTAATAAATTCCCCATTTCAAGGTAAATTTAGCCTGACAGAGACTCATATTAACAACAAAAAAAACCCAAGAATTCCTCCTGGAGTACAATGTAAACATGTTATTTCCCTCTCTCAAAGAACTCAATCCACTCACCATCTGGTCCGTGAAAGAAAAAGTATCTCGATCCATTCGGCAACGTAGTAATGTCTTCATCAATTAGATTCACAGCAGGGTTTCTAATTCTTTTAACCTCTTCCTCGATGTCATCGACGGTAATCGCAAAATGGTGGACTTTCCCTTCAATTGGTAAATCATCATTATAGCCTTGAATTAATTCAAGTTCTGTTTCCCTTTCCTTATTAAAACCAAGGAAAGCAAGTCGCATGTGCCCATCGGAATGGACCAAGGGTCAACTGCATACCGACAATGTCTTGGTAAAACTGAGTCGACGTTTCAAGATCTTTTACCATTACCCCCACATGTTCCATTTTTTTCTTAGCCATTTTACTCCCTCTTTCTTTTTAAAAATCAACTAAACTTCGTATTAGTAAAGCTAGATAGTACTATACCCTCTACGTCATTATGTACACACGTACCTTCCGTATCAATAGAGTAAATGGGCAAGTCTTTTAACTTCCCCTATCATGTATACTTTTTCCTACCGCTATATACCTTAGAATAGAAACGTCACAGCTGCATACATCACCGTCGTTATCCCTGCTGCAATTAATGCCGGTTTCAATTTATATTTTGCGTACTCGATCACTGAAAGCCCTAAAATTTTGGCAATTGTATTCGTATCATCACTTAAAGGGGAGGCAAACGCCCCAAACGAACCACTTGCAAAGACTGCACCTATTACTAATGGAAGAGACACATCACCAACAGTTGCAAGAGATATCCCAAGTGGCATTAAAATCCCCCATGTCCCCCAGGCAGAACCAATAAAATACGAAACCACGGCCCCAAATATAAAGATGAGGGGTGCGATGAACATTTGCGGAATCCACCCTGAATGCGCTGTAACAAAAGCTGAGAACCCTAAGTCATCCGTAATAGAAGAGAGCCCCCACACAATTGATAAAAGCAAGATGACGGACATTAGTTCATTTCCGCCAGCAATAAAACCTGAAATCAATTCTTCAAGTTTAAATCGCTGAATCAGATAAAATCCAATAGAGAGTAGAACCGTTATCAGGAGCGCAACAACCATCGCATCTAGTACTTCCGCTTTAATAAAAGCTTCAAAGAAACCAAATCCTTTAACATGCCCACCCCACCAGGTTAAAAATAACGTCAGACCAATGACCAAAATCAATGGCAGTAGAAGATTCATTGGTTTTATCGGTAACTCTTTTGAGACACCTGGGTGGCAATCATGCCAGTCGTCTTCCTCTTCAACTGTTTGCTCATCAATCTGCACCGGCGCAGTTGATTTGGTTTTAGAATGGTGAAAAAAGCTTAAATAGATCCCCAACAAAATAATGACGATTGAAAAAAAGTTAAAAGGAATGCTTTGTATAAAAAGCGAGTAAGGGTCAAACTCAATTCCTTGATTTTCAGTCGCTATTTGGATAATGGAGACCATATAACCGACGAAAGCAGTGGCCACAGGAATCAGCACAATAATCGGAGTTGCCGTTGTCTCGATCACAAAGCCGAGCTCGGCCGTCGTCATTTTTACCTTCTTAAGCAATGCTCTCATAATCGGAGCAATGGTAACAAAGCGGAACGTTGGAGCTGCAAACGTCCCGATCGTCGACACATATGTTAGAACGAGGGCTTGTTTTCTTGTTTGAATTTTTTCTGCTGCCTTCTCAACAAATCCCCTAATTCCACCAGTCATCTTAATCATCCCTACCAGTCCGGAAAAAGCATATAAAAAGACAATAATTTTAATATTATTTGTATCAATGAGCGCTTGTACAACGTAGACAAACAACGCTTGTACACCGCCAAAAATGGTAGGCTCCATAATATAAGACCCAACTAGCAACCCTAAAAAGAGGGCCGGGAGCACTTGTTTCGTATATACTGCCACTGGGATCACCACTAAAAATGGGATAATCGAAAGCCAACTTGATTCCATCTTCAATCACCTATCTTGAATCCGACTTTTGTTAAAAAATTCATGTGTTCTTATCTTGTGATAGAGCTGGAATATTATACTTGGGGTTATCATTCAGGGTGAGTTACTTTGATGCGAGTTAAGATGAAGCTTCCTCTATGATCCTAAGTTAGCTGAAGCTTTTATTTAGAGCTCAAACTGCAGTTGTCTTTTGCTTTATGCGAATTATTGAATATATTAGCGAAGACTCTTATATAACTGTGAAAAATTTCCTTTTTCTACTCTACCAAGTTCTTCAGGTGCTATCAGCACAAAATATACATGTTATCAATCAATAATATATAATCACCTCTAAGAATCTCAAACAAAAAAGCGTACTGCAGAGAAAACTCTCTAGAGTACACTTTGGCTTTGTCCTTTAGATTAATAACGCGTAAAACTTCCTCGCTGACGTAGTAATTCACGATCTAAGTTTGGATCCTTTTCAAAAGCCGCGCGTCCGTGTAACCAGAATAAGTTGTTAAGCATCACTAAATCACCAACAGGTAATTTAAGCTCAATTACATTGTTATCACTTTCTAATGACTCTGATAGATCATGTAAATATTTTGCCTGCTCAATACTATTTGGGTAAACAAATTGATCAATAAAACAGATACATGGTTTATTATTATAATTAAAGAATGGAGCTCTTGTAACATCTTCCTGAACATTCTTACTCGCTGGTGCTTTATACGTAAATTCATAAGAACCCAATGGATGTTTATAAAACTTATCAAGTTCCGCCCAGTCATCTAGATGCAGTAAACGCGATTCACCACCTCGTGCATTTTCTTCATGCATCTTCATCATTAGCAACCAATCTGTACGTTCTTCCACAAATGTCCCATCTGTGTGCATCGTAAATAACCGATAGGCTTGTCGTAAATAAGAATCACTATTATCTGTATCTTTCACCGTAAACCTAGCATAATATTTACCCGACATTGCATCAAAATTAGGTGTTCCAATAAGGTGAGTTAAGGCAGTTGAAAACAACACATAATTCTCTTTATCCTTCGTTTCACCTTGAACCCCAATTGTAAATCCGCCAGATTCTCGATCATTAAGGATATTGCGAACTAACGATGTAAAAGATGTACCAAGTAATTGCTGCAGTTGGCCAGCAACAATGTGACGCATATAAGGTACATATTCAAGCGCTTGTGTAGATACATCTTTATTTAACTTTAAGAATTGTTGGACAATCCCTTGCTTAATCTCAATATGATATAGGCGATTGCTTTGCGGGTGCTGTTTCACCTCATAGCTTTCTGTTATTTGTACAAACCTACTTGTTTTTTCTACTATCATACTCATTTCAAATTCCTCCTAATGTTTTCTTTTTAGGAACAATAAATATTGTTAAGGGGAATAAAACATAAAAAGCCAGTTATATTATAGCGCACCCTTAAAAAGGGTACTCCTTATAATATAACTGGCTTCTATTACTTTACTGCTCTAAGGTTGTTAGAGTCATAGTAAATATTACAGTTATGCACATATATTTTATTCGTTCTTTAACAATACTTTTCATGAAATTACTCACGAATTCGAAAGAGGTCATCTTCCTAAGGTGAATATATTTGGTTAATTCCTACTTATAATCATATCTTACTGGCCCGAAAAAATCAACACATTATTTGAAGATTTCAAATTCCTTGGTGTGTTAATTTCTGCCCCATACAAAGGGATTTTAGTATTAATAAACCTCATTTCTATATTGCTGAAAATGCACATGTAAATCTTTAAATGCAGCAATTAAAGCATTAGTGGCTTTTCCTCTGTAATTATCAGTAATTAATTTCGTAGCATATTCCATGTCTTCATTAAGACTGATTCCTTTAAGAATATGACCGATAAACGCTCGCGCCTGATCCGTAGCTAATGTACAAGAAGCCTCAACAATAACTCCATACTTTCTATCTACTTCCGCTGTAATTGTTAGTGTATCAAATACACTTTTTGCTGCCATCCCTTGAGGCAGTCGTGCATGTCCCGCAATAAGCAGCGTATTAGGATTCACCATTCCTATTCCTACCTCTCTCAACTAACGATTATTTAAGAAATAATGACTGATCTCAAATGCTGTTGTACTGGAATTCGTTCTACCACTGCTTTGCCAATTTCAATAGACGCTGTTGCAGCAGGCGAGGGGGCATTACAAACATGTACACTTTTTTTTCCGATAATAATTTCGAAATCATCAACTAAACTTCCATCAGACCTCAATGCTTGCGCTCTTACTCCAGACGGCCCAATAACTAAATCTTCTTCTTTCACTTCCGGAATTAACTCTTGTAAACTAGCAACAAATCTCTTTTTACTAACTGAGCGGACCATTTCTCCAATGCCTTCCTTCATATACTTACTCGCAAGTTTCCAAAATCCTCCGTAACTCATTACTTCTGAGAAATCTTTTAAATTAAAGTCTACTTTACGATATCCTTCGCGTTTAAAGCTTAATACAGCATTAGGTCCTGCATCCACCTCTCCATCAACCATTCGTGTAAAATGAACACCCAAAAAAGGAAAGTTTGGATTAGGAACAGGGTAAATAAGATCTTTAACTAGATATCTTTTTTCAGGCTTTAATTTATAATACTCACCTCGAAATGGAACAATCTTCATATCCGTTTTATAACCTGCCAGCTGTGCGATCCGATCACTTTGAAGACCTGCACAGTTAATCATCAGATGTGCATGAATCGTTTGATTGCTCGTTTCGATGACGACTTCATCTGCGGTTTCAGTGATTTTTTTCACCTCAGCTCCTAATTGAATTTCTCCACCTTTCACTTGGATCATTTCAGCTATTCTTTCACTAACTTGCTTATAATTAACAATACCAGCCATTGGTACAAGAATGCCCGCTATTCCATTTACAAAAGGCTCTTTTTCCTTTAATTCTTCTGAAGTTATTTTTCTAATCTTCAATTCATTTTCAAGACCTCTTTTATATAAATGATCCAGCATAGGAAGTTCTGCTTCCTTTGTTGCAACAATAACTTTTCCACATATGTCATGTTCAATGTCATACTTCTTACAAAATTCGGTCATCGACTGACTCCCTTTACGAGCGAATCGTGCTTTAAAGCTACCTGGCTTATAATAAATTCCTGAATGAATGACACCGCTGTTATGACCCGTTTGATGCTTTGCGACTTGATTCTCTTTGTCTAAAATGATAATTTTTGCATTAGGATAGCGTTCATATAATGCTAGACCTGTAGAAAGGCCTACTATTCCTCCACCCACGATTGCGAAATCATACATAAAGCCACCTCCAAAGTATTTGAATTTCTACCCTTACCTCGAGTCTGATCTTATGAGAATACGAGTTTTGAAGAATAAAGACTGACATTGATTAAGTTTGTGATTAAACTGTTATCACAGACTTTATAATCCTTAAACTTAATAAATAATTGAAAGCCCATAAATAGGGCAACAAAATGCGATGTTGCCCTATTACAAGTTGCATTATCGTTGAGATAACTTACATTAACTTACAGCTTCCTGATCTACCTTTACGCTAATTCAACTTCTTGTTTTTGAATCAACGATTGTTCTAAAATTTCAACTAAATCCAGTGTTTGAACCTCTTCTTCGACTTCTTTCGCTTTGGCTCCATCACTTAGCATCGTTAAGCAATACGGACAACCGCTTCCAATTACAGATGGCTGTACTTCAAGCGCTTGCTCTGTCCGAGCTACGTTAATGCGCTGACCAGCATCTTCTTCCATCCACATCATTCCGCCACCGGCACCACAGCACATGCCGTCCTCGCGACTTCGTTTCATTTCCACAATTTCAACGCCAGGAATGGCTCGTAAAATTTCACGTGGTGGTTCATATACTTCGTTGTACCTGCCAAGATAACAAGAATCGTGGTAAACAATTTTCTCTTTCACTTCATACTTTGGTTGAATACGCCCCTCATTAATGAGCTTTGCTAAGAGTTCGGTATGGTGATAGACTTTTACTCCTTCAAGGCCAAATTCAGGGTATTCATTTTTAAACGTATTATAAGCATGCGGATCAATCGTGACAATTTTTTTTATGTTGTGTTTTTGGAAGAGTTCAATATTCGCTGCTGCAAGCTCTTGGAATAAAAACTCATTTCCAAGTCGTCTCGGTGTATCGCCCGAATTCTTTTCTTTATTACCAATAATTGCAAAAGTAACACCAGCTTCGTTCATTACTTTCGCAAATGATTGAGCAATTTTTTGACTTCGCTTATCATACGAACCCATCGATCCGGCAAAGAAAAGGAATTCAAATTCTTCTCCAACCTTCTCCATTTCTTTAACAGTAGGTACGTGAATATCATCACGACCTTCACGCCAATTTTCACGCTCTTTACGGCTAATTCCCCATGGATTTCCTTGACGCTCAATGTTCGTCATCGCTCGTTGTGCGTCCGAATCCATTTTCCCTTCTGTTAAAACAAGATAACGGCGCATATCAATGATTTTATCAACGTGTTCATTCATAACAGGACATTGGTCTTCACAGTTACGACAAGTCGTACACGCCCAAATTTCCTCTTCTGTAATAACATCTCCTATTAAGCTTACATCATATCCAGCTGCGGCTTCCTGTCCCGCAGCTCCGCGCATCGCCAGTTGATTCGCTTTCGTGTTTGAGAACGCAAACTCCGGAAGCCATGCTGATTTTGAAGTGACCGCAGCCCCTTTTTCAGTGAGGTGATCACGCATTTTGACAATTAAGTCCATAGGTGACAGCATCTTTCCTGATCCTGTTGCCGGACACATATTCGTACAGCGTCCACACTCGACACAAGCATATAAATCAACCAATTGCTTCTGGTTAAAGTCTTCAATTTTATTCACACCAAACACTTCTTGACTTTCATCTTCAAAATTAATTGAAGACAATTGACCAACTTTATGTGTCCGTCCTAAAAAGACGTTTACTGGGCCAGCAATTAAGTGGGCGTGTTTAGATTGTGGTACATAAACGAGAAATGTTAGCAAAAATAATAAATGTAACCACCAAAACAGAAAGAATAGTCCGCTTGCTACAGCAGGAGAAACAAAGCTAAATCCAGCGGCAATCCCCGACGCAATCGGTTCAAACCCACTTAAGGATTTGTCTAACCAAATGATTTCCATTCCTTTTGCTAACAGCTTTGAGGTCATTAATCCCCCAATAAAAACCAGGACGAGCCCTGATTTCCACCCACGCTTTAAGCGGACGAGTTTTTCAATATAACGACGGTGAAAGGCCCAGACAACAGCGACCAATATCATCAATACAACAATTTCTTGAAAAAAAGTAAAAAATGAATACAATGGTCCGAGTGGCAAGTGTGAGCCAATCGCTATCCCTTTCCAAATTAAATCAATTGCTCCAAGTTGAACAAGTAAAAATCCATAGAAGAACATCAGATGAATGATTCCACTTTTCTTGTCCTTCATCACTTTCTTTTGTCCGAATACATTGACCCAGATTGCATTCATACGCTCTTTCATTGTATGGTTAAAATCCGCTTTTTTTCCAAGTTTAATGTATTGGTACCTCGTCAGTACGAGCCTAACAAATAAAGAAACTGCATAAGCAGCGACAGCTAAGAATAACAGAGTATTTATTAATATTAACGTGTTCATCATAAACCTCTTTTCTAGTTCAAGTTTTGATTATGAACTACTACTAGGTAAAATTGGTGCCTATTTTTTACTTTTTACTAAGAAAAAGTGATCTGTTTGCAGGAAATAAAACGATTGGACAAAAAAGGAGTTTGAGAATCCTTTTTTGTCCAAGGTTTACTTTAATACATGGTTAGTTTGTAACAAGCGACTTTTTTAGTTCTTCCGTCAAAATCGGGAGAATTTCAAACAAATCTCCTACAATTCCATAATCGGCTACTTCAAAAATGGGAGCCTCAGGATCTTTATTAATTGCGACAATGACTTTTGAATTAGACATCCCTGCTAAATGTTGGATTGCCCCAGAAATACCTATCGCAAAATAAAGATCAGGTGTTACGACTTTCCCTGTTTGGCCAATCTGCAGCCCGTAGTCACAATAATCAGCATCACAAGCCCCACGCGACGCCCCAACAGCTCCTCCTAATAGATCAGCGAGTTCTTGTAGTGGTTCAAAACCTTCTTTGCCTTTAACTCCACGTCCTCCTGCAACAATAACATTTGCCTCTGACAAATCTACACCACCAGTTGCCTTGCAAACGATGTTACGAATGATTGTGCGTAAATTTGTAATTTCAACTTTTATGACTGAAACTTCTCCACTGCGAGAAGAATCTTGGTCTAGTGCAGCAATATTATTTGGTCGAATCGTTGCAAAGATGATGCCTCCATTCACTTTTTTCTTTTCAAATGCCTTACCTGAATAGATAGGACGAGTAAATACAGCCTCTCCACCATCTAATTCAACTGAAACAGCATCCGAAATTAGCCCGGCATTTAGCTTCATGGCAAGTCTTGGAGCAAGGTCTTTTCCAATAGCAGTATGACCAAGTATTACACCTTCTGGACTTTCTACGTCAAAAACTTGTAAGACCGCTTGTTGAAACGCATCTGTCGTGTAACTGTTTAAGTCTGTATGATTTACAATAACAACACGATCGGCTCCATATTGAATAAACATTTCAGATAAACCACTAACTTTATCACCTAAAAGTACACCTACAACTTCTCCGCCATTTGATACGGTCTTTGCAGCAGCAACTGCTTCATAAGACACGTTACGTAATTCACCGTCTCGTACTTCACCGATCACTAAAACTTTTTTTGCCATGATAATCCCTCCTATTAAATAACTTTCGCTTCTGATTTTAGTAATGATACAAGCTCTTGTACTTGTGCTTCTGGTTCGCCTTCAAGGACTTTTCCAGCTTGTTTTGCGGACGGAAGGTAAATTTCTATAGTTGTTGTTTTTGCTTCTACATCTTCTTCGTCCAAGTCCAAATCATCTAAATCGAGTGTTTCTAAAGGTTTTTTCTTCGCTTTCATAATTCCCGGTAAAGATGGATAGCGCGGCTCATTTAACCCTTGCTGAGCAGTAATTAAAACAGGAAGGGCCACCTCAACCGTTTCTTCATCACCTTCGACATCTCTAACGATCGTTGCCTTACGGTCTTCAATAGTTAATTTTGTAATTGTTGTCACTTGTGGGATATTTAATAATTCAGCGACTCGTGGACCAACTTGACCTGAGCCACCATCGACCGCTACATTTCCTGCTAAGATAATATCAATCTCTTGGTCTTTTAAATACGTTGCAAGAAGAGTAGCTGTTGAAAACTGATCTAGTTCATCAATGTCTTCACTATCTAATAAAACTGCTTTATCAGCTCCCATTGCTAATGCCGTACGAAGCTCTTTCTCGGCTTCTTCTTCTCCAACAGTTACAACTGTAACTTCCCCTTCATGCTCGTCACGAAGAACAATTGCTTCTTCAATCGCATATTCATCGTAAGGGTTGATAATATACTCAGCGCCACTCCCATCAATGCTTCCTTCGCTGATCGTGATTTTCTCTTCTGTATCAAACGTTCGTTTCATGATGACAAAAATATTCATTTTCATCTCTCCTTTTCATCTAATAGAGTTTTTTACTGTTTTACTTCTCTAGCTAATTCAGAGGCAATAATATTACGTTGGATCTCGGATGTACCTTCGTAAATCGTTGTAATTCTAGCATCACGATAATAGCGCTCGATCGGATATTCCTTCATATAACCAATTCCTCCGTGAATCTGAACAGCGATATCTGCAATACGATTATAAACTTCTGAACCATACAACTTGGCAATTGCCGCTTCTTTAACAACACGTTGTTTTTGATCTGTCATCCACGCTACACGGTATGTAAGGGAGCGCAAGGCTTCTATCTCCATAGAAATATTGGCAAGCTTATGTTGAATGACTTGCTGTTCATAGATTGGTTTCCCAAACTGTTCTCTCTCAAATACATAATCAAGACAGTGTTCTAGCAGCCTTTCACAAGAACCTAGATTACGAGCAGCTAAACCCGCTCTTCCATTTGCAAGAATTTTCAATGCATTAATATAGCCTTTTCCTTCTTCACCTAATACATTTTCTACCGGAACTTCCATATCCTCAAAGAATAATTCCACAGAATGCGAACCACGAAGCCCCATTTTTTCTTCAACCGCTCCAACTTTAAAACCTGGGAAGTCTTTCTCAACAATAAAAGACGTAATCCCTTTCGCGCCTTTTTCAGGATCTGTCATCGCCATTACTGTAAATACATGCCCATCAAGACCATTGGTAATATAGTGTTTTGACCCATTTATAATATATTTATCGCCTTTTCTCTCGGTTCTTGTTTTCAAATTAGCAGCATTCGATCCCGCACTTGGTTCTGTCAAGGCAAAAGCACCAATCCATTCTCCTGTAGCCATCTTAGGTAGGTACTTTTGTTTTTGTTCTTCTGTCCCAAGCTCTACTATTCCTACACTACCAATCCCTGAATGAGCTCCGACTAGTGTTGTATAACCGTTATGTGTTTTTCCAATTTCCTCATAAATTGCACATTTTCCAACCATATCCAATCCAAGTCCACCGTACTCTTCTGGAATACTTAAACCAAAAAGCCCCATATCTCTAGTCATCTTTTTGATTCTTTCAGGAATTTGATCTGTTTCTTCAATTTCCATAGCTGCACTTTCTACTTCTTCTCTAATAAATTTCCTAACACCTTTTCTAAGCAATTCAATATCTTCAGAAAAACTAAAATCCATTTGATTCACACTCTCCCATTCTAATATTTACATCTCATAATTTTTTAAGGGCTTACATTTTAGTTATATTGATAAAACCCTGAACCTGTTTTTCTTCCTAGCTTCCCAGCTTTTACATATTTAACTAACAGCGGACATGGACGATACTTTTCACCTAATGTTTTATGAAGATACTCCATGTTGCGCAGTCTTGTATCTAAACCTACTAAATCAGCCAGTTCAAGTGGCCCCATTGGGTGATTTAATCCAAGTTTCATAGATTTATCTATATCCTCTGCAGAAGCTACCCCCTCCATCAGAAGATTCATTGCCTCGTTCCCGATTAAGCAATTCATTCTACTTGTTACAAAACCAGGAAATTCATTCACTTCTACCGTTTCCTTTTGCATTTGCCTCCCAACTTGTTCGGCTAGTTTGAACGTTTCTACTGATGTATCTAGACCTTTTACAATTTCGATTAGCTTCATTTTATGAACTGGATTAAAGAAGTGCATGGTGATTACTTTATCTGGACGAGATGTTTGAGCACCAATTTCAGTCGGGCTCATGGTAGACGTATTAGTTGCAAAAATGGTATGTGGTGAACACAACTTATCTAGTTCCTTAAATATTTGCACTTTCAACTCCATTAATTCAAGTACAGCTTCGATTACAAGATCTGCTTCTTTTACACAAATTTCAAGGTCCGTAGAAAATGTTAGGTTATTTAGTGCTTTTTTAACATCACCTTCTTCAATGAAGCCTCTTTCAGCACTCTTTCTCAATTCATTCTCGATATAATTGTTAGCTTGAGCTAACGAATCTGAATTAATATCGTTTACATGAACCTGAAAACCATTAAGGGCACAAACATAGGCTATACCTCTTCCCATAACTCCCGAACCTATGACAGCTATATTCTTCATTTATCTCACTCCTTAGATAAGTAGCTATTTGACTACTCAATGATTTACTTTGTTTAATCGTGTCGATTTAAAGTAGTGAACACTCATTTCTCTTACTACAACCAGTTCAAAACAAAATTTGTGATATAAATTGAAAGTGTATAAACCATAATAATGACCCATGTGAAAGTTCCGTTCCATCTTATCGCAACATCCCTATATACCTTGTCTAACAAATTAGACAAAATCACATTAACCGCTGAAATAGGAGAAATAATCGTTGCCGTCGTCCAAGCACACATTAACGTTAAAGCAAAAGCAACTGGATGAATTCCAACATCAAAAACAACAACACTTGTTGCAATAGCACTTATTGTTACGATCTGATGAATTCCTACCATAGCTAACAATGAAGTAAATATGATAATCGAAAATATTAATAATAAAATGGAAATATTACCCAAAAGCACTATAGCACTATTTATCCACTCACCTAAGGTGGTTTTTGAAATAACCGAACCAAAAAATCCAGCCGTCAGAAATAAAACGATTTCATTTGCACTTTGATAAACAGAATTTTTCCTGTATGTATTTAATCTTGTGAGAAATGGTTTTAATGATTTTAAATAAAGGCTCCATAAGAGAGTTAATATAAAAGCTCCTATCGTTACATTAATAACCATCTTTAGTTCGAATATAAAATCGAGCAAAAAAACAATTAAAAAAAACAGAAAAAAGATAATTAATAACTCATAAATTTTGCGCAAATTAATAGAAGGTTTCTCCTCTGAAGTCCATTCAATATGTTTCGAATCTCTCAAAAATAATAGATTACTTACTAGAAGGTGAATGAGTGCTACTACTAAAGCTACTGGTAAATATGAATACAAAGGGACATTCACAAGGTGCAGCACTAGTAAAAGAGAAGCAAAGAAAGGTGACCACATAATGGTGACCGTAAAGCCCCTCATGTAACTTTTAGCTAAGAATTCATTGGGTAGTTTTAATTTTTTTAACAGGTCATCCATTAATCTAATTGTTCCCATATTTATAATTGGACCGATAAGAAAGAAAAGTCCTGTGATTGATAAAAATAGTTTCCTTGGACTACTACTATATCGTTTAATAAAGAAACCAATATGTTCATCGTACTTCCCTATCCCTATCGGAAAAGACAACATAGGAACGATAACTAGCAACACGATTAATGGTAAATTGACAATTACACTTTCTTCCCAATTCTCAACATTCCCACTACTAATCATTACAATTATCCCTATCAAAAGCATGGATGAGCTTATTGCTTTAGAAAATCCATTTAACTTTGAAAGAAGTAAAAGAACAACGATAAGTGTGAGAAATCCTAAAATTCTTTCCCCGTATGGAAAAGCAAAGAAGGTATGGATCAAAAACGTAATTACTAGGACCCAGATAGATCCGCTTCTTATGGATTCCACATCTTGCCTCCGTTAATCAGTTCTTCTATCGAATATTCTTTAATTCCTACTAAAGATATTACGCTGAATTTCTAAGGTTTCTACGTCAAATACGTAGATCGTAGAAATAACATGCACTGGGTAATCTTTTAAATAACGCTGCCATAATTTGTACCCCCATATCATTTTTCTTGTTACACCTTTTAATAATGCAATTCGCATGCCAACTTTATTTCTAAAGGTATTTTTTTATATATTTTTATAATCCTTATACTAGCGCCTTTTACGAATGTAAACGGTCTATTTATCATTTTGAAAATCGTATATAAAATGAGGAATCGATATAATCTAATTCAATTATGCATCATTTAATTCGTCAGTGAATTTTCATGAAAACGACGAGATAGTATCTCTGAAATATCCTTTATAAACGTAGTAGATAATACGAATTTGTATCATAACTAAATAAAAGGGGTGTTCCAAAAGATAAAAACCTTTGGAATACCCCTTTTAAATATTTATTACGTTCTTGGTCCTCCAGCTACATATAACACTTGACCGCTAACAAATGACGATGCTTCTAGTGCAAAAAACAATGCAGCATTTGCTATGTCAGCTGGTTTTCCAGTTCTACCTACAGGAATTGTATTCTTATTTCTTTCTATCAGATCTTCAAAGTCGAGGCCTAACCTTTTTGCTGTTGCCTTTGTCATCTCTGTTTCAATAAAACCAGGTGCTATGGCATTAACCGTAATGCCATACCTTCCAAGTTCAATCGCTAGTGTTTTTGTGAATCCTTGAATGCCAGCTTTTGCTGTTGAATAATTCGCTTGGCCCCTCTTCCCGAGTGCAGAGGTAGAAGAAATATTGATAATTCTTCCATATTGTTCACGTACCATGTATTTTTGAGCAATTTGACTGCAAAAATAACTTCCTTTTACGTGTACATTCATGACAGTATCCCAATCTTCTTCCGTCATTTTAAAAAATAGGTTATCTCGTATGACACCTGCATTATTCACCAATATATCCATATTCCCATGTTTATTAGCTATTTGTTGAAACGTATCATCTATTTTTTCTTTATCACAAACATTCACTTTAAACGTCGCTATCTCTAACCCATCGTTTGCAAACTCTTCTTTTGTTTCATTAAGAGCTTTTTCATCCAAATCAATGATATAAACGGTTGCTCTTTGAGAAGAAAACGTTCTTGCTATCTCCTTGCCAATCCCTTTACTACCGCCTGTTATTAAAGCTACTCTTCCATCTAGTAAATTCAACGTTCCACCTTCTTTTGTGAAATCACTTTAAATACTCCTACACCTTTTGAAACTAAAACACCTTGTGATGTTCGAATCTCTCCTTCAACGGTTAAAATTTTATGTCCTTGTTGGATAATCGTAGCAGTTGCATAAATTTCACCCTCTGAAATAGCAGATAAGTAATGGATGTTCAAATTTAACGTTACGCAGTCCGTTTTCGTTTTTGCTCGAACTGCCATACCCGTTATATTATCAAGCATTGACGCTTGAATTCCCCCATGTAAGGTTCCATTCACATTTAAGGCATGATCTGTAATTTTTAATTTTAATGCTACCTTTTCTTCTGTAAACTCTTCAACCTCAAATCCAAGATGTTTCATAAATCTACTAGACTCAATCTTCGTTTTCATATCATTTAAAGTTAATGTTGTCATTTTTATTTACCCTGAAAATTCGGACTTCGCTTCTCAAGAAAGGCAGCAGTCCCTTCTCTTTTATCTTCAGAAGAAAACAATATCGCTTGAGCGAGCTTTTCGATCATTAAACCAGTTTTCATATCTGTTTCTGTTCCTTGGTTAACAGAAAGTTTTGCCAGCCTTACTGCTAACGGACCTTTTGCTAAAATTTTAGCAGCCGTTTCTTGAACGTTTTCTAGTAGATTTTCAGAATGGACAACTTCTGAAACTAACCCAATACGATAGGCTTCCTCTGCAGTAATTACCTTACCAGTTAGTATCAGTTCCATCGCTTTTCCTTTTCCTACGAGCCGAGCTAATCGTTGTGTCCCTCCAGCTCCTGGAATGATCGATAAATTTAATTCTGGCAATCCAAATTTTGCATTCAAAGAGGCTATTCGGATATCGCAAGCCATCGCTAACTCACATCCTCCACCAAGAGCAAAACCATTAACCATCGCTATTGTTGGTTTCTCATACGCTTCAATGAGATCGTATACTTCCTGCATTCCGCCAGATCTAAATGCATCAATCATATTTTTTTCCTTAAGTTGTGCAATATCTGCACCTGCAGCGAAGGATTTCTCTCCTTTTCCAGTAAAGACCAGACACCCTACTTCACTATCTTCTCTTAGTTGATTAAGTGCGATCACAAATTCTTCTAATGTTTCTTTATTCAGAGCATTCCGTACCTCAGGACGATTAATCGTAATAAAGCCAATCTGGTCTTTAATTAAAACTTCAATATTAGAAAACGACAATTTTCCCACCCCTTTTACTAGATTAATAAGAAGCACTTCTTTCTAATGCAAGAGCGATACCTTGACCACCGCCAATACAAGCAGTCACCAAGCCTCGATCTACATTTCTTCGTTTCATTTCATATACAAGCTTTGTTACTAGCATGGAACCTGTTGCTGCTATAGGATGACCATGGGCTATCGCCCCCCCGTTAACATTCACCTTTTCCATGTCAAGTTCTAATTCACGGTTACAAGCAATAACTTGAGCCGCAAACGCTTCGTTTAATTCAATTAAATCAAAGTCAGCAAGCAACATACCTGTTTTCTCTAGCAACTTTCGCACTGCTGGAACTGGACCAATTCCCATAACGTTTGGATCAACACCAGCAACTGTCCATTCTGTTACTTTCGCTAAAATTTCTAATCCTTTTTCTTTTGCAAGTTCGGCACTCATCATCACGATTGCAGATGCACCATCATTTACGCCTGATGAGTTCCCAGCTGTAACACTTCCATCCTTTTTAAAAACAGGTTTTAACTTGGCTAGGCCTTCTATTGTTGAATTTGCACGAGGATGTTCATCAGCCTCAAATAAATACGGGCCTTTTTTTCCAGATAGTTGAATCGGGACAATTTGTTCGTCAAAATAACCATTTTCCATTGCATGCTGCATGTTAAGCTGGCTTCTAAGAGCAAACTCATCCTGTTCTTCTCTTGTAACATTATATTTTTTAACTAAGTTTTCAGCTGTAATACCCATTCCAGGATCACCGATAAAGTCTGGTGAAAGTCTTCTCTTTACAAATTGAGGAGGCATGCGGTCGTATGGCCGTTGTTGAGGTGCAAGCAAGTAAGGGGAGCGTGTCATACTCTCGGTTCCCCCTGCTAGAAAAACCTCTCTTGGGTTTAACTTCACTCTGTCAGCTGCAAGCCCTACACTATTCATTCCAGACCCACACTGCCTATCAATAGTAAGTCCTGGTACGGATATAGGCAGGCCCGCTTGCAACAATGTCAACCTAGCTATGTTTCCTCCGCCTGATAAGCAATTGCCAAAGATGACGTCACTAATCTCTTCTCCATTTAGGTTTGCCCTTTTCATTGCTTCTTGAATAACGGCTGCACCGTACTCTGATGGGTCCATCGTTGCCAGAGAGCCTCCTTGCTTGGCAATTGGCGTTCTTACTGCTGATACAATTACTGCGTCTGTCATACGTTCCCTCCTCATATACGTGGCTAAGGCTTAACTATATGTGTAGAAACCTTTTCCCGTTTTTCGTCCAAGTTCCCCTTTTTCGACTTTCTCTTGAATTAATTTTGCTGGTTTATCCGCTTCGTTTTTCGATTCTTGATACCGCTGCATCCGAACATAATAATTCACGTCAATCCCTGTTAAATCCATTAATGCAAAAGGACCTATTGGGTGATTTAATGCTTTTGTACATACAATATCAATATCTTCATGTGTCGCATATCCGTTTTCTAGTAAATATACGGCTTCGTCCATTAATTTACCTAGGATTCGGTTTGCAACAAAACCTGAAATTTCTTTTTTTAGCAGAACTGGGAATTTGTTAATCGATTTGATGAATTCCATTGTAGTTTGCGCTGTCTCGTCAGATGTATGGGGTCCCTGTACCACCTCAACAAGTTCCATTACAAGTGCGGGATTAAAGAAATGTACATTACACACTTTTTCTGGTCTTGTCGTTACATCGGCCACCTTTGAACTAACAATCGTTGAACTGTTGGTAGCTAAAATCGCATGCTTTGGTGTGATGTCGTCTAGCTTCTTAAAAATTTCACGTTTTATCTCCAATTTTTCTACGGCTGCTTCAATCACAAAATCAACTTCTTTTAATGACTCAAGGGAAGAAGAAAAGGAAAGCCTATTAAACGCTTGATTAACCTGTTCTTCTGTTAGTCTTCCTTTTTCAATTCTTCTATCCATATGGCCTGTAAGTGATTCTTTAGCTTTTGATAGACTTTCCTCACTAATATCTTGAAGAATGACATTGTAACCAGCTAAAGCACAAACCATTGCAATTTGAGAGCCCATTGTACCTGAACCAATAACTGCAACCTGTTTAATAGTATATCTAGTCATCTACTCATCCTCTTTCTACTTAGTATTTGTTTCTTCCTCAACTAGCTTACGCTTAAGAAGTTTTCCGACGGTATTTCTTGGCAAAGCCTCACGAATCTCAAATAATTTAGGAACTTTATATCGAGTCAGATTCCGATAGCAATGTCCTTTTAGCTCCTCGATATCAAGTTGATATCCTTCTTTTGGTACAACAAATGCTTTTACAATTTCACCTTTATCTGTATCTGGTATCCCCACAACAGCAGCTTCTTTTATATGCGGGTGCTCATATAACACACCTTCCACTTCTTGTGGATATATATTAAAGCCGCCATTAATAATCATTTCTTTTTTTCGACCAACAATATAAAAATATCCATCCTCATCCATCATTGCTAAGTCGCCTGTATTTAACCAGCCGTTTCCGATTGCTAGGAGGGTTTCTACTTCATTATTCCAGTAGCCCTTCATTACCTGAGGTCCTTTAATAACTAACTCTCCCACAGATTTTGGTGGTAATTCGTTTTTATCATCATCAACTACTTTACAATCTGTACCCGGTAAGGGAATACCAATGCTCCCTACTTTTCTAACACCAAATATCGGATTTCGATGTGTAGATGGTGAAGTTTCTGTCATTCCGAACCCTTCCCCAATGATCGCACCAGTTAACCTTTCAAACTTTTTGATAATTTCTACTGGTAAGGGCGCTGATCCACTTGAGCAAAACTTCAAACAATCGAGCCCATACTGCTCAACTTTTGGATGGTTAACAAAGGCATTGTACATTCGAGGTACACCTGGGAAGAATGTCGGTCTGAAAGTTTGTATGTTTTGTAATACTTCTTCTATTTCAAATTTCTTTAACAGTAAGATGGTACTTCCCATATATAGTCCTAAATTCATTGCACTTGTCATTGCATACACGTGATAAAGTGGGGTTGCGGTCAATACTACTTCTTCTCCATCCTTCATTTCTTCGCCGTACATTAGGCGACTTTGTACGACATTAGCAACAAGGTTATAATGTGTTAACATAGCACCTTTGATCTTACCTGTTGTACCGCCTGTATATTGAATAACTGCAACATCATCAAAAACCGCTATGTCTGGATTTACCTCGGCAGGCTCGCCACTATCGATTAAATCCTTTAAAAGGTAATACGTTCCATTCTTATTTCCATTTAACTCCAGTTTATCTCCCGGTACGATGATCGTATCAATCGTACACATAAACTGAACTTGATTTACGATATCAAGACACTCTGGCTCGACAACGATGTGACTAAGTTTGGAGTTATCGACAATTTGCAGTAACTCTCTATGTGTGTACATCGGATTAATTTGGACTACAATCATTCCTAGAGCTTGGGCTGCATAATAGCTCAGAATATAATTAGGATGATTAGAAAGCATTAACCCAATTCTTTGCCCCTTTTTCATCTCTATCCGATTCCAAGAATCGACTAATCTATTGACTCTATCGAATAGTTGCTTATATGAGATCATTTCATCTTCAAAAATAATTGCTGCACGATCGCGATATGTTTGTGCACTTTTTTTCAAAATTTCATATAAAGAAATTTCTGGTATAATTAAATCCTTTTGAATACTAGGTACTCCTTTTTGCCATGGGCGTGTCATCTATTTTTTTCACCCTTTCATTAAAAACCGTTGACATTATTTTTAGAGCAACCACTACTTAAAGTGGTTGCTGGAATATTTCTACTAGTTTAATGCTCCAACTTCTTCATAATATCTTTTTGCTCCAGGATGCAGCTGTTCTGCTTCAATACCATCTAGTGCAGTGTCTAGTGTGAAGTTTTCTGCACGAGCTGGTACTGACTTTTCGAATTCAGCCATGTTATCCCAGAACATTTTTGTTAGATTATAGACATAGTCCTTATCTAGATTATTGGAAACTGTCAACATCGTAACAAGCGTGTAAGTCGGAATCTCCTCATCCTGTCCTTTGTATGAGCCTGCCGGAATGCTATCAAAAGAAATACCAAATCCTCTATCCGCCAAACTCTCCAATTTATCCTGTTCAATTGGCAGAATCTTAACTTCTCTAGTTAACTCAATTTCTTGTAATGCAGTTACTTGCGGTGCTCCACCAGCAACGAACACATCAACATTTCCATCAGTCAGCATTGTTGCACCATCTGAGTAATTTCCATAAGAAATTCGTCCACCAGCTTGGCGAATTGCCTCTTCATCATATCCGTATTCAGCCATCATTCTCCAAAAGCTTACTGGGCCACCACCATTTTGTGGTCCTAAGAAAATGTGTTTACTAATAATGTCTTCAATCGTATTAATATCATTGTTCTCGGCAAGTGTGGCAATTGTTTGATATACAGGGTAAATAGATGCGAGACCAGCTGGTGTCGATAAAGCTTGATCAAATTCTGCCGTTCCATTTAACGCATCAACAAAATCAGATGTGTAATTAATGCTATATTCAATATCTCCAATTTCCATTGCTTTCAAGTTCGAAACAGATCCACCTTCCAGTTGAGATGCATTTAGGTTTTCAAATCCTTCCATATAAATTTCTGAAAGCGATGTTGTAATTGGATACCAACCTGAACCCATTGGTCCTGAACCAATTCGTAAAAACCTGTCAGGAGCTGTAAGTTTTTCTGATGTAGCTTCACCGCTTGAATCGCTAGCTGCTTCACTCTCACTATCAGCTTGCTCCCCGCCACATGCAGTTAACACCATTATCAACAATCCGATAAAAAATGCACTTAATAGTTTCTTATTCATCTTTATCCCCCATAAATATATTTTAAAAGACTTTATGCGCTTAACTGTCTCGGTTCATCCTTGTTTTTGGATTTCTGCCAGAAAATAATTAGGATGAATATTGCTACACCGAACAAATCTCCCAATAGCCCCGGAAGTACTAGTGCTGTCGCACCAATAAACAATATAATCCTCTGCACAGCACTTAAAACATTTAGAAGATATCCCTCTACTGCACTAGCAATGAGGAAACAACTTGCTAAAGCGCTTACAGTTACGAGAATAATTTCTACTGCATTTCCATCTTGCATGAGCAATTGCGGATTATATACAAAGATAAACGGGAGAAAGAACCCTCCAAAACCGATTCTCATTGAATACAGTGCTGTTGCATTCGGATTTGATCCAGCAATCCCCGCTGTCGTGTAAGCTGTAATTGCCACAGGCGGTGTGAGTCCTGATAAAGCACCAAAATAGAAGACAAACATATGGGCAGCAATTAAATTAACACCTAAATCTGTTAATGCAGGCACACCCAAAATTGACAAAATGACATAAGCAGACACGGTTGGCATTCCCATTCCTAAAATAATAGAAGCAACAGCCATTAACAAAAGTAATACGAAGAGATTTCCACCAGCTACATCAATCATAAAACGTGTAAAGGTTAAGCCTAGTCCAGTTAGCGAAACCGCTCCAACGACAATGCCAGCAGTTGCACAAGCGGCTATAACTGCTAACGCAGCCTTGGTACCGTTTTCGAGAGCGCCGAGAATACTAAGTAATCCCATTCTCGTTTGCTTTCTTAACCAACTTAAAAGAATCGTTGCGATAATCGCATAGAAACCTGCTTTCATTGGACTAAAACCATAAATCATTAATCCGATGATTAATAGTATTGGTAAAAACATGTAACTTTGTTTTAACAAAACTTCTTTCACACTAGGCAGTTGTTCTTTTGGAATACCCTCTAACTTCAAGCGTTTTGCATGGAAATATACGATAAGCCCAGCGATCAAGAAATAGATGACTGCTGGTATAAGCGCATAAAGAGCAAGCTGAATGTAAGGAACTCCTGTTGCCTCCGCCATAATAAACACAGATGCACCCATAATCGGCGGCATGATTTGCCCGCCTTGAGACGCTACGGCTTCAACCGCTGCTGCGAACTTCTTTTTATACCCAAGCTTTTTCATAAGGGGAATCGTAAAAGAACCCGTAATTGCGGCATTTGCTGCTCCATTGCCTGTAATTGTTGACACCAATGCACTCGCACCAACTGCCGAAAGTGCCGGTCCACCAGGTTTATTGCCTAACGCCCCAAAAGCAAAATTAGTAAAAAATTGTCCTCCGCCAGATTTCATCAAGAACGCTCCAAATATCACGAACAAAATCAGCATCGTAGAACTGATATAGATTGGTGAACTAAATATCCCTAACGTACTATTAAACATCTGATCAATGACTTTCCCATAGCGCACTCCTGGATGAGCTAAAGCACCAGGGAAGTATTGCCCTAAAAAGATATAAGCCATGAAAAACAAGCCAATTAGAGCCATTAATATCCCATTTGTACGGCGTGTCGCCTCTAGAATCAACCCTATTAGTACCGTACCAAATATAATGTCATTTATGCTTACATTCCCCTGTCTACTTTGAATACCTTGTGCATCAAATAACATATAAGCTGCAGTAGCTAATGTTATGAGGACAAAGATAATGTCTAGCCAACCAAATTCTTTTCCCTTTTTAAACGGAAACAAAAGAAAAATTAATAATACTGCCCAAATGACATGGATACTTCTTTGCTGCCATGACGGCAATGTACCATAACCTGCCGTATAAATGTGAAAGATTGATAGTCCAATAGCAAGAGTGGCTATTATTAAAGTTAATAGTCGAGCTTTATTCCACTTGGTTCCTCTGCTTTTCCATAATGTTTCAATATATGATGGTTTTTCTTGGATCGCTGTATCAATTTTTTGGGGAGTCTTTTTTATATCTTTCATATTTTCACCACCTCACTATATAAACCGAATGAACGTAATAATCCATACAAAATGGCAGGTGCATTTTTAGTTTTCCTCAAGAATTCGTCTAGAGATAATAATTCTCTGAATTTCATTCGTTCCTTCATAGATCTTTGTAATCCTAGCATCTCTATAAAAACGCTCAACAGCGTACTCTGCTATGTAGCCGATTCCTCCGTGAATTTGTAATGCCTTGTCAGCTACACGGTTGTATACATCTGACGCAAAGAGCTTTGCCATTGATGCTTCCTTTATTACTTTCTGTCCATCATCAATCTTCTGTGCTGCACTCATCGCTAATGCTCTTGCTGCTTCTGTTTCAGTAGCCATATCTGCAAGAATCCATTGAATTCCTTGATTATCTGCAATTGGTTTACCAAATTGCACCCGTTCTTTTGCATACTTAGCAGACAACTCTATTAGTTTATCGCATGATCCAACTGCTCTAGCTGCTAAACCGACGCGGCCCTCTCCTAAGATTGTTAGCGCATTTATATAACCCATCCCTACTTCGCCAATGACATTTTCCTCAGGTACAATACAATCTTCAAAAATAATTTGAGATGTGTAAGAACCACGAAGTCCCATCTTTTTATCTTTTTTACCGACAATGAGCCCTGGGAAATCTTTTTCAATTAAGAATGCTGTGATTCCGCCTTTTGCTCCTTTTTCTCTATCCGTTAAAGCAAAAACAGTAAACACATCAGCAACAGGTCCATTTGTAATAAAGTGCTTGGTACCATTTACAACCCAATATTCTCCCTTTTTCTCGGCTGTTGTAGATAAATTTGTTGCATCCGATCCAGCTCCAGGCTCTGATAAAGCAAATGCCGCAATTTTTTCACCACTAGCCATATCTGGTAAATATTTACGTTTTAAATGTTCAGATGCTAATTTAACAAGTCCAGTGCTACCTATTCCCGTATGCGCACTAATTAATGAAACAAACCCATTATGTGTTCTTCCAAGCTGCTCTAATACAACAGCCTTGCCAACCGTATTTAGTCCAATTCCACCATACTCTTCTGGTATGCTCATTCCAAAAAGTCCTAGTTCCTTTGCTTTATCCACGAGGTGCTGAGGAATGGCATCTTCTTCCTCAATTTGTTGAGCAAATGGTTCTACTTCCTTTTCTACAAAGTTACGAATCATTGTTTTCATTTGTTGTATTTCATCTGTTAAAACTACTGTCATTTTAGATTCCTCCCTGAATTGTTATTCACTAACTTTAAAATGCAATGTTCGTGCCAACTTTTTTTAAAAATAGAGGGAATCATTTATTTAATGCTTATTTACAAGGATTTTCAATAAAATAAGTGCTAAAACTGCTTGCTACTTTAAATGACTTGTACTTTATCAGCATGACATTTTCTTTTTTTAATTCAAGAATGAATCTAAATAACGTAAAAACGTTCAAAACAGGATAGATTCAATGATTCAATATTGTATTATCGATTTTATTTTAAAAAAATGGAGAATCTTTATTAAGATTCTCCATTTTTTTTATTTTTTAATGTAATCTTGTACTTTTTTAACTTTCTTACTACCGTAGCTTGACTAGTCGCTAATACCTTGGCAATTTCATACGTAGTGTTATATTTCTTAGCTGCATTTGATAACACTTTTTCTTCGGTATACTCCACTGCCTCTTTTAAAGTAATAGATTCGGTAATCATCTCATTAATATTAGACGATTCTCGGTATTCATAAGGTAAATTTTCAATAGTTAACATTTCATTATCAGTTGTGAAAATCATTCGTTCTATTAAATTGGATAACTCTCTAATGTTTCCTGGCCAATTATAACTCTTAAGAAATTCTTTTAAATTTTTATCTAGAGTTTTATGAAAACTATATTTTTTATTCACTTGATTTAAAAATAGACCTGCAAGGGGAAGTATGTCATTCCTTCTTTCACGCAATGGAGGAATTAAAATAGGAATGACATTAAGACGATAAAATAAATCCTCTCTGAATGTACCTTCATTCACCATTTCTTTCAGATTACGGTTTGTCGCCGCTATTACGCGAACATTTATTTTTTTCGTTTTTGTTCCACCAATACGTTGAATCTCATGTTCTTGTAATGCTCTTAATAGTTTTACTTGAAGGGCAAGCGATAATTCCCCAATCTCATCTAAGAAAAGCACTCCGTTGTTGGCAAGTTCAAACATTCCAGGTTTACCATTTCTACTGGCACCAGTAAATGCGCCACTTTCATATCCAAAAAGTTCAGACTCTAATAAATCTGCCGGAATAGCACCACAATTTACTTTAATATACTCTCCATCTTTCGCTCTTAAACTATTGTTAAAAATAAATTTCGCTAACACATCTTTACCCACGCCTGTCTCACCCAAAATAAGTACAGTAGCATCAACATTGGAGATTCGACGAGCGGTTTCGTAAATAATTTTCAACTCTTGACTAGAAACAACAACTCCATCAATATTTCTATTGCTACCTTTTAATTTATCTATTTCTTTTTTGTAATTCTCATTTAGTTCATTTGCTTTTCTTAATGCAGCTTGTAATTCATTAAGTTCGGATAAGTCTCGGATATTCGTTACAACTTTTGTAATCTGCCCATTTTTATCAAATACAGGATTACCCGTAATAAGTGTTTCTTTTCCTTTGTAATTAGCTTGAACAATAGAAACCGTTCTTTTTTCCTTAATGACCTTATGAGTTACAGAATTTTCAAGAATTCCTCTTTTCATAAGCTCATCTACTTTTTTTCCTATGTAATATTCCTTTGGGATCCCAGTTATTCTTTCTATCGCTGTATTTGTTTTCAAGGTCTTCCCGTCATAATCAGTGATATATATCCCATCATACGAATTCTCAATGATTGTATCTAATTCCACGTTTAACTGCTCAGTCTCTTTTAATCTTTCTATTAACTTCTCTACAGAGCTCGATTCAATCCCCATGTAAAGATAATAATCCCCCATATGACTGAAAACTGATTTCACAAAAAGAAAAGAGCGATTATCCATATTAGTATAGATAAACTTATCCTCCGTATTATCATTTAAGAAATTTATTATATTTTTTGTTTCAGAACTCTTTGATTCCTTCGTTTTCACAAACTCCATCATTTTACTATTTTGAAAAATAACTTCGCCTTGTTTACTTGTTACAAACAATGGATAAGGTAATACATTCAAAAACTTCAACTCTAACTGTAGCTCTAGCATAAATTTCCTCCTTATATGTGAAATACAATCTGTAGGAAACTAAATCTCACTCCGCAAACGACCATCTTTTAAAGAAGATGAATTAATACTTTAGTATTTACAAATAGATCTTACACTTGCAGATTTATATCTGCGAAAAACTCTAGATAAAGCGCATACATTTAACAGCCATAAAAAAATAATTTTCGTTAAGGCGTGCTCACTCTTCTTAGATTCATTCTCTTCCTTATTCTAATGGAACACGAAACAGCCAACTAACATGAAACTTGATCTAACATACTGTATAAATACTTTTTTCAACTTGTCCTATTGCACTTTATGCATGGAGATAATGCTGTAAAAAAAGATATTGTTGAATATTAAAAACATTTAACAATCATAGAATATCATATTATTTATGAACTCTCCAAGGCGATCAAGCATGAAAGTTAGAATAATATCCATTTATTTGTTTATAAAGGCGATTTATTTTCTTAAAAGATAGTGATCTTCTTGACCACTTTCTCGTTTTTTTATATTAGGAAAAAAAGATTATCCCAAACACGAGATAATCTTTTCTAATATATTTTTTTAAAACACTATTCTTTACAGTGTAGCTCCGCCATCAACGACAATCGTTTGTCCTGTCACAAAGTCGCTAGCTGTAGAAGCAAGATATAGCGCAGCACCTTTTAACATGTTGTCATCACCAATCCTTTTTAAAGGAATATGTGAAATAATATCATCTCCTTTTTTTTCAAGAACTGATTTTGTCATCTTCGTAGGGAAAAACCCAGGTGCAATAGAATTAACATAAACTCCATGATGTGCCCATTTTCTAGCAAGATCTTTTGTAAAATGAATAACAGCAGCTTTACTTGTACTATAGCCAATGGCATTTAGAACTTCTTCTGGCTCTGCTTTTATACCAGCGACTGATGAAATATTAATGATTTTTCCAGCTCCGTTTTGAATCATATGTTTTCCTACTTTTTGTGACATCAAGAAAGTACCTTTGACATTAACGTTCATAACTTTATCCCAAGCATCCTCAGGCATTTCTTCAACAGGTGCTCCCCAAGTTGCCCCACTGTTGTTTACTAATATATCTATCTTTCCAAATTCATTAATCACTTCTTTTATAACGCGCTCAACATCTTCTTTATTTGTTACGTCACAAGCTAGCGCCATCGATTTTGTGCCTTTTTCTTGTAGTCCTTTAGCGGTTTCTTCACAGTTCTCTAACTTCCTTGAACAAACAATGATTTGACAACCCGCTTCTGCAAAGGCTTCAGCAATTTGTTTACCAAGACCTCTTCCTCCTCCTGTAATTAAAGCTACTTTTCCAGTTAAATCAAATAATTGAAAAACACTCATCATTACTCCTCCTTCGAATAACCAAGTTATTTTTAGATAATTAAAAGGAAAACCTAGCAACTTATGTTACTAGATTTTCTTTTCCAAAAAAGCAATTTGATTATAGATGCTCCAGCATGATTGCCATTCCTTGACCACCGCCAACACATAAAGTTGCAACCCCATATTTCTCTTTTCTTTTGCTCATCTCATGAATAAGTGAAGTAACAATCCTACATCCAGTGGCACCAAGTGGGTGACCTAAGGCAATTGCTCCACCATTAACATTAACTTTTTCAGAATCAAGTCCCGCTTCACGAATGACAGCCAAGGATTGTGCGGCAAAAGCTTCATTTAGTTCAATTAACCCGATATCCTCAATTCTTTTACCCGTTCGTTGAAGTAGTTTTGCTAGAGCAGGGACAGGTCCGATACCCATTATTTCAGGTGATACTCCTGAAGATACCCAATCTACAATTTTAGCAAGTGGCTTTAATCCAAGTTCTTGAGTCTTCGTACTAGACATTAGAACAACTGCGGCCGCACCATCATTCCTTCCGCATGCATTTCCCGCTGTGACAGAGCCATTTTCTTTAAATGCAGTTTTAAGTTTTGATAACGCTTCCAATGTAGTGTTAGGTCTTGGAAACTCATCCGTATCAAATATAAAACTAGTTTTTCTTTCTTTAATTTGAATCGGTACAATTTCATCCTTAAATTGACCATTTTGAATGGCGTCTGAAGCTTTCTGCTGACTTAACAATGCAAATTGGTCTTGATCTTCTCGTGAAATGTTATATCGTTCCGCTACATTTTCAGCAGTAATTCCCATCCCAAGGTGACTACCATATATCTCCTGTGGTTGTTGTCCATTTTCCGTATTTGAATCAACCAATTTCGGATTTCCTTCCCCGAAACGTGAATTTCTTAAGTAGATTGGTGCTCTACTCATATTTTCTGTTCCACCAGCAACAACAATTTCTGATTGGTTTAACATAATTTGTTGCGCCCCTGAGGCAATTGCTTGCATACCTGATGCACACAAGCGATTTACTGTATAAGCTGAAGCTTTTTCAGATATGCCGGCTCTTAACGATGCAACCCGAGCAACGTTTGATGATTCAGTTGATTGACGTACTTCACCTAAAATAACCTCATCTACCAGTTCTGGTGAGACGCTTCCTCGCTTAAGTGCCTCTTTTATAACAATGGCACCTAAATCCCCTGAACTTAATCCTTTTAACGAACCACCGGACCGTCCTACTGCTGTTCGAACTGCGCTTACAATTACAACATCATTATTCATTTTTATTCTCCATCCTATTATAAAGTTATCAGTCCTAAAACTATTTAATTAAAACTCCCATTTACTTTCGAATTACTTTGAATGTGCCAATTCCCTTCGCAATCAAAGTGCCTTTTTCGTCCTTAATGATTCCTTCAGCGGTCGTAATTTTGTATCCTTGCTGAAGAATGTTTCCAGTTGCTGTAAGAAATGAATCAGCTTTTACAGGCGCTAGATAATTTACACTTAAATTTATGGTGATAACTGATGAGTTAACGACCATTGAAATGGAATCACCAATGACATTATCTAACATTGTCGCGATTACTCCTCCATGAACAATTCCTTTGTTGTTTAAGTGATACTCTTCAATTTTCAACGCCGTAATTACTTTATTATTCTCATCTAAATTTGTAGTAAATTTAATATGGTTAGTAAAAGGACCATTTCTTGACGGTGGACTGTCTAGATTAAACAATGCTTTCACTCCTTTTTATACGAACAAATTATTGAACGTTATCCCCTGCATTCTTTCAACTTTAACCTAAGTAGATCGTTTTCATTAGCCTCCTACTCTTCTACAAGCAAAAATCATGCCAAAAAAAGAAAGTGCTGTTATAAAGCACTTTCTTTTACTCTCAAGTGTAAAATAATTCAATATTGAAAATTACGCCTCTTTAAACGATTCATTTTTGACACAAGAATTCAAATTTAAATCAATTTTTTCAAGAACTATTCGGTCAATACATGATCATGCAGCATAGACATGTAACTAAAGATAGTGCTAGAAGTTCTAAAAAATCCTACCTTACTTTTTATTACAGCCCTATATCGTTATTCATGTTTTTCTTTGTTTTGATAGTCTTTCTTATAAAGTTAAGAATAATGAACAAGGATAGCAATAATAAAAAGAGTGATATCGGTTTCATAAAGAACACATCAATTTTGCCGCCTGATATAGACAGAGCCTGACGAGTCGACTCCTCAAGTCTTGGACCAAGAACAAATCCTATAATAATTCCAACAAGTGGTATTTCTACCTTTCTCATTATATAACCAACAACACCAAATACAAACATAACAATAATATCAAATGTAGCTTGGCTATAACCATAAGTTCCCGCAATACACAATACGAGAATTACTGGAATTAGAACGGTTGGTCGAATAACAGCAATTTTACGATAAATATTACTTGCATACCAATTAAAAATTAAACAGAATAAGGTTGCTAGTAACATACCTGCAAATATTCCATAGACAATGGATCCGTTATTTTGAATAAGTTGAGGTCCTGGTATAATCCCATGAATGATTAATGCACCGAATATCAATGCAGCTGTTGCATCTCCTGGAATCCCTAAAGACAAAAGTGGAATGAGGTTAGAACTCCCTACGGCACTGTTTGCTGTTTCTGCTGCAACAAGTCCTTCCTTCTCCCCTTCCCCAAATTTCTTTTTATTTTTGGATTTACTTCTTGCTTGAGCGTAACTTACAAAGGCAGCCGTTACAGGTCCCAAGCCAGGAAGTGCACCGATCACTGTACCAATTACTGAAGAACGTCCAAGCGTTCTTTTTACGTCATTAATATCTTTTAGTGTTATATTATCATCTTCTTTTGCTGCAATCACATTAATGGAATCATTATCAGAATTACCAGGTTTAGATTTATTGACTTTAGAACGGTAATGATCTTCCATCGTTTGAAACACTTCTGATACAGCCAACAAACCAATTACCAAGGCAATTATACTAATACCGCCTGATAAACCTATAATTCCAAAGTCAAAACGGGGGATACCAGTTTGTGGATCTGATCCCATTGTAGTCAACATCAGACCGATTAGGATCGCTATAATATTTTTTGAAATCGAATTTCCTGTTACGAATACGATTAAGGTTAAAGCAAAAATAACGAGCGCAGTATTTTCTGGTGGCCCGAACATTAATGCTACTGTTGCAAGTAGCGCCGCAGAAAAAATCAATGTCAAATTCCCTACTAAATCACCAACCGTAGAGGAAATTAACGCAAGCCTTAATGCTTTTCGGGGATATCCTTTCTTTTTTAGTGCATATCCATCCAGTGCTGTTGCTGCAGCTGCAGGAGTACCTGGGGCATTAAACATAATAGCGCTAATACTTCCTCCAAACATCCCACCTTTATACATAGCTATTAACATACTAATACCCATTATAGGATCTAAATAAAAGGTTACAGGTAAAATTAAAGCGATTCCCATTGTCGCAGTCAATCCTGGTATAGCCCCTAAGATCGTACCGGCAATAACACCTACTAAAATTAATAAAATGGACATTGGGGTTAACATGGTAGCAAAACCATCTACTATTTGGGCAAACATGTAAATATGCACCTCCCTTTTACTTAAAACAAGATCCCCGACGGGAAGTATAGTACTAACACTTTCGTAAACAAGAAATAAATAGAGCCAGGTAAAACAACACATAAAATAATAGAAATGATCCAACCTTCTCCTAAAAATCGCATCATAACGATAATAAACATAATAGACATAATAAAAAATCCGATATATTGGATCAAGAAAATATAAAAGAAAAAGATTAAAATATTGACTCCTACCCACTTAAAAATAGTCTTATCAAAATAAAAACTTTTCGATTGCTTTTTAACTACCATATGGATAATCATGATCAAACTAACTAAAAATAATCCAATGGCGTATAAGTTTGGAAAGAGTCGAGGATTTCCACTCTGCACTTCCTTCGGTATGATTGTTACTAAAAACAAAAGACTTATAACAGCAATAAATAGAAAAATATATGTGTCTTTGACAACTATTTTTTTATCCATTTGTCAGTTATTCCCTCCCTTATCTTCAAGACCCTCTCATTACATAACGTTTCTAGACATAATGCTTTACACTAGACGGTATAATGTTAAGTCAACTATTGAAAGCGCTATCAAAATAAATGATAGATTCTACATGAAAACATTTTTAAAAGGTTGCCCTCACATGCTACGTGAGGGTAAACCTTCTCTAAGATCAGATAATATTTAGACAGCTGATCTTTACAAGGACTACTATAATGTGCTCCCGCCATCCACACTCAATACGGAACCAGTTACAAAGTCACTTGCTTTCCCTGCTAAATAAATTGCAGCTCCTCTTAACATATTTTCGTCTCCAATTTTATTTAACGGAATTTGATTGAGTACTGATTCCTTTTTTTGATCTAATGTGCCTTTCGTCATCTTTGTTTCAAACATTCCTGGGGCAATAGCATTAACATAAATATTATGTCTTGCCCATTTGATCGCTAAATCCTTTGTAAAGTGGATAACCGCTGCTTTACTAGTTGTATATCCAATTGTATTGGTTACCTCAGGCGGTCTAACCGTAAGCCCAGCTGCGGATGCAATATTAATGATCTTTCCATAATTTCGTTCGATCATATGTTTTCCTACAGCTTTACTCATTAAAAACGTGCCTGTTACATTAACATTTAATACTTTATTCCACGCCTCTAGAGGCATTTCTTCTACTGGCGCCCCCCAAGTGGCTCCACTATTATTGACTAAAATATCAATTTGCCCAAAGTCTTCTAACACTTGTTGTACGACTTCTTCTACCTGTGCTTCATTTGTAACATCTAGTGCATAGCTTTTTGTTTTTACTCCATATTCCTGGGCAAGCATTTCAGCCACTTCCTCACAATTTTCTTTTTTCCGTGAACAAAGTGCCAATTGACACCCCATTTCTGCGTACACTTCAGCTATCTGCTTACCCAGACCTCTTCCTCCTCCTGTAACAACTGCAACTTTATTTGTTAACTCAAATAACTCTTGAACGTTCATTCTCATCATCCTTTCTCTTATAATCAAAACCAATCGAAGTTTAACAACTCAATACGTTAAAGCGGCTACTATTGCAAGGTGAACCGCTTCTAGGAAAGTTCACTTCAATTCACATCTAAAAACAGGCCCTCCAAGCTCTACATCATTCATATCGCCTGAAGGGCAGTTATCAATTACTGAACTACTCGATCAATCACGTTTCCAAAATCCTCACTCATATTCTCAAAGTAGTCCATCAATTCATCTTGGCTCATATCTATTGAAATAAAACCATTTTGATTAATGAATTCAGCAATTCTAGGATCCTCTAAAGTTTTGACAATAACTTCATCCCACTTTTTTACAACATCGTCAGGCAAATCTAGAGGCCCCCCTACACCGATTACTGCATTTAACACTAAATCATCATAACCTAACTCTCTTAAAGTAGGGACATCCTTCAATATATCCACCCTATTGTCATTAAGAGTTGCTAATAAATTTATCTCTCCTGATTCCGCTGGTCCAAGATATGTTATAGGTGGGTCTACTGAAATATCTACATGACCTCCCATTAAAGCCGCAGTAGCTTCCCCAGCACCGTTGTAGTTAACAATATCCCATTGTAATTCGTCGTTTTCTGCCTGTTTAATTAACTCTATAAATAGACTGTTAACAATAGAAGCTGAAGCAACGTTAACCTTATTATCCTTTGAATATTGAACTAGCTCTTCAAATGTTTTAAATGGAGCATCCTTAGAAGCAGCAATCATGTACTGGTATCCAAAAGTGGGTCTAATAAGTGTGAAGTCATCTTTATCATAATCGATCATGTTAAGATGTGGATTGACCGCATATAAAGTTGTTCCTAGTCCTAAAGCCATTTCATAACCGTCTGGATTAGCTCTATATAGAGACTGATACATAGTCAAGCCCCCACCTCCTGTTTCATTTTTTACAATAATCCTTTTACCTAAGTGCTCTTCGGCAATGCTGGCAAAATGTCGTGCGAAAAGGTCAGTAGACCCACCAGCACCGAAAGGAATCATGAGAGTAACTGGCTTTGTAGGGTAATTGCTAGTATTCTCTTTTTCACTAGCTGTGGTTTCATTGTTCTCTTCTGCAGCAGCCTCATTTGTATTTGAAGTAGTTTCTCCAGCACAAGCAGCTAATAGAAATACTAAACTAATCACAATTAAGTAAAAGCTGTTTTTTAACCAATTCATAATAATTCATCCCCTTTAAAGTCTAATAGTTTTAAAAAGATCCCTCTCGAAATAAAGCGCTTACAAAAAAGGAAGTCTTGACTCCTTTTCATGGCAGTAAATCATTAATCATTTCCTTTCTGTTATCAGATTGCAGCAATAGCCCTGTAAAAGGTATCTAAATTTTATCACTGGAGATGACTTTCAAGTTCAGGTAATAAAATATTTGAGAGAATGGAAGACAAGTCCTTTAGTCCAAAAGCACGGTTCAAAATGAATATGCTAAAGACTAAGGATATTGCCTAACTTAATAAAAGGTGTATGATTTGCTAAAACAAAATAATGCAACTGAATTTAGCAAAAGAAAAGATAGTCCAAACTGACTTACACTAAGATTCGCTTATAATTTAGCAGGGGTTAATAAATATTGCTCGAGCACAGAACGAATTTCTAACGGGATTTCTACGGACTTCTGTGCTAGAAAATCAAAGCAAACCAAAGTAGCGCCACCAGCTGCAATAACATCTCCTGTTTCTGCATTTTTTATTTCATGGTCAAGTTGAAAGCTCTTAGTGCCTATTCTTGTAACTTTAGTATGAACAGTGATTCTTTGTCTCGAATATGCTTGTTTGAGATAATCACATTTCGATGAAGCTACCATAAAATGAAGCTTACCACCTGAGCGTTGTTTTAATTGATCCATTTGAATGAATTCAAAAAATCTTGTACGCGCTTCTTCCAAATAGATAAAGTAGCTCACATTGTTTACATGCCCAACAGCATCGGTTTCACAAAACCTAATGTAAATTTCAAATTCAGGAACGTCTTTAATCGGTAATTCCTCCTTCTAAGAAAACTAGCATTCAATAAACCTATTCATCTAGTTTAAATGTATTGTCCTACCTTCACATGTCCTTTAAGTAAGTTTCTAGAGATAATCAAGCGTTGAATCTCGTCCGTACCATCGTAAATTCTCCACAATCTTGCTTCACGGTACCAGCGTTCAATTGGCAGCTCTCTCGTATACCCCATACCTCCGTAAATTTGTAATACACGATCAACCACTCGATTCCCCATATTCGCTCCGTATAATTTTGCGACCGATGCAAGATGACGGTTATCTTCACCTTGATCAAGTGTAAATGCCGCGTTTAATACAAGCCATTTAGCCGCATCAATTTCAACAGCTGAATCGGCAATTTGCCACTGGATTGCCTGTCTGTCAGCGATTGGACGTCCGAATGTAACACGCTCTTTTGAATAATCGATCGCCATTTGAAGCAAGCGTTCAGCAGCTCCAACAGCACGTGCCCCTACGATCCACCTTGCAAAACCAATCCATTCCAAACCTAGGTTATAACCGCCATTGATCTCACCAAGAATATTCTCCTCCGGTACACGAACATCATCGAAAACTAAGCCCGCAGGTCCCCATTCGCCCATCGTATGAATAAATTCTGACTTCCAACCCATTTCACGATCAACGATAAAACATGTTACGCCATCTCTCCCTGTTGCAGCATGCGTTTCTTTATCAGTAATAGCAATAACCATAACGAAGTCTGCTTCATTTCCACCTGTAATGAATGTTTTCTCACCATTAAGTACCCATTCATTTCCGTCTTTTACGGCTGTCATTTTAATATTTCGTGTATCTGAGCCTGCACCAGGTTCTGTCATCGCAAAGCATGATTTCTTCTCACCATTTATTGTTGGAATTAAGTATTTTCTCTTTTGTTCTTCATTTCCATAATAGAGGATGTTATCAGCTCTGCCACCAAATTTAAATGGAACAAATGTTTTAGATACTTCCATTTCTACAATAGCCATCATCATTTGCCCAAGGTTTGCTCCACCATACTCTTCTGGTGTATTAATCCCCCAAAATCCAAACTCTTTTGCCTTTAATTGCAGCTCATTCATTTTTTCTTGAGAGATACTCGGTCTGCCTTCCCTCTCATTTTTCAAGACTTCATTTTCAAGAGGTATTAACTCATTTTCAACAAATTTCCTAATCGTCTGTTGTACCATCTTTTGTTCTTCATTTAATCGTAAATTCATATCGTTTTCCCCCTGGTATTTTTGTATTTATGAAATTAATAGAGTTCCCTATTAATTTAATCTATTTTTTAAAAATTCAGTAATTTCTTTTCGGTAGTTTATTTTAAGCAATTCTTCAGTTTTATTTTTTTTGCATAGCTCTCTCAAGTTCTTCTTTTACAAGCTGTCGCTTTAAAAGTTTTCCTACCGTATTCCTTGGAAGGGAATCTCGGATTTCTATCACTTTTGGAACTTTGTAGCGTGTTAATTTTGTTTTGCAATAATCTTTTAGCTCTTCAGGATCAAGCTTCCTTCCGCTTTTTAATACAACGTATGCCTTGATCACCTCGCCATGCTCTTCATGAGGAATTCCAACTACAGCTGCCTCTAGGACGACTGAGTGTTCATAAAGAACCCCCTCAACTTCCTGCGGGTAAATGTTAAATCCCCCAACAATGATCATCTCTTTTTTTCTGCCTACGATATAAAAATAGCCATCCTCATCCATTGTTGCAAGGTCACCAGTATAGAGCCATTCTTTTTTAAGCGCTGTTCTTGTCTCTTTTTCGTTATTCCAATAACCTTTCATAACTTGTGGTCCCCTTATCAGCAATTCCCCGATTGTATTGGCACCAAGTTCGTTGTTATTGTCGTCGACGATAATACAGTCCGTCTCTGGAAAGGGTATCCCGATACTTCCCACTTTTCTTGTTCCAAATGGCGGATTTCGATGTGTTGAAGGTGAAGTTTCCGATAATCCAAATCCTTCTCCAATCACCGCACCCGTCAATTCTTCAAAACGCTTAAGAACTTCTACTGGCAGGGGCGCAGAGCCACAAGAGCAAGACTTTAAACAGTTCAATTGATACTGTTCAATGCCTGGATGGTTAACAAAAGCTATATACATCTTCGGAACTCCTGGAAAAAAGGTCGGTTGATATTTTTTTATTTGTTCAAGTACATTTATCAACTCGAACTTCCTGATCAACAAAATTGCCGCACCTATATAAATAGGGAGATTCATTGCGCTTGTCATTCCGTAGACGTGATACAATGGTGTCGCTGCCAAAGTTGTTTCATTCCCTAACTCCATTTGTTCTCCATACATAGCATGACTCTGAACTACATTCGCCACAAGATTATAATGAGTCAGCATTGCTCCCTTTGTCTTCCCTGTTGTCCCCCCTGTATACTGAATAACAGCAACATCTAAATGCACATCAACTTCTACAGGGTTCTGAACTAGCGACGGATGTTGAATGCAATTTTCTAAACTAATAAACTTATTTGTAGGGTCAGTACTATTTTCAGAACTGAACATATAACTGAAATTGTAAAATTCAGTTGCTTCAAGGATTGTTTTTCTAGCTATGGAATCGCCAACGATATAAGAGACTTGTGAATCATTTAATATATGAAGTAGTTCTCTTTGTGTATACATTGGGTTGATTTGTACAACGATAAGACCTAGTGCAAGAGCAGCATAATAGCTGATAATATAGTGAGGGTGATTAGCGAGCATTAACCCAATTCTCTCACCTTTTTGAAAGCCCATTTGCTCCCAAGCTCCAGCGAGACGGTCGACCTGATCCTTGAACTCGCGAAAAGTTATTCTATCATCTTCAAAAATAATCGCTGTTTTTTCCGGGTACTTTTTTTCGGATTGTTCTAAAATGTAATAGACCGATTTTTCTGGTATCTCTAGCAACATACCTTCTGGATAATGTTTATGCCATGGTCTGTCCTTTAAATAACGCAAGCGCTTTCACCTCCAAGTAAACTACAAAACTTGATTTATTTACTGGTCGATTCCTATGATTTACCTCAACCATTACGTTCAATAATTACCGCAATTCCCTGTCCTCCGCCAATACAAGCAGTAATTAGAGCATACTTCCCATTCATTCGTTTCAATTCGTATACTGCTTTTGTTAGAAGAATTGCTCCAGTCGCCCCAAGGGGATGTCCATGCGCGATGGCTCCGCCATTGACATTAAGCTTTTCTGGGTCGATATTTAGTTCCCTGTCACAAGCAATTACTTGTGCTGCAAATGCTTCATTTAATTCGATAATGTCCATATCATCTATTGATAGATTTGATTTTTCCATTACTTTTTTTGACGAAGGTACTGGTCCGATCCCCATAATATTTGGATCCACTCCAGCTACTGCTGATTCACGGATAACCGCTAATGGTGTAAGTCCTAATTGATCTGCTTTCTCTCTTGACATAATTACAAGGGCTGATGCAGCATCATTTAACCCCGAACTGTTCCCAGCTGTAACAGAACCATCATAAAGAAATGCAGGAGATAGTTTCGATAGCCCTTCGAATGTTGTATTTTGACGTGGATGCTCATCTTTCTTAAATTCAAACGGTTCAGCCTTTCTTACAGGGATACTGATTGGAACTATTTGTTCATCAAAACGTCCCTCTTCCATTGCTTTAGCCATTCTTTGTTGACTTCTAAGCGCAAATTCATCTTGCTCCTTACGACTAATTTCATATTTTTCAACAAGGTTTTCAGCTGTTATTCCCATAGGAGGGTCACCAACTTCTTTTGGTGAGAGCTGAGACTTTCTAAACTTTGGCAAGGTAGGACTGTACGCTTTATCAACTCTATCCATTAAATAAGGAGCTCGACTCATACTTTCTACTCCGCCAGCAATATAAACGTCTCCAGCTCCAGACTTAATTGCCTGAGCAGCTAGAACGACTGCATTAATCCCTGAACCACATTGACGGTCAACAGTTAAACCAGGAAGTTCTTTCGAAAGTCCTGTTTGAAGAGCTGTTAATCTCGCGATGTTTCCTCCCCCGCTTAATACATTACCCATAATGACATCCTCAACCATATCCGGAGTCACACTTGCCCGTTTCATTGCCTCTTTGATCACTTCTGCACCATAAACGTGAACAGGTACGGTAGCAAGCGCTCCACCTTGTCTTCCAATTGCTGTACGAACAGCTGAAACAATGACTGCATCTCTCTTCATTTATCATTCTCCTTTTCTTTGTTATTTTATCTTTTCACTAGACATTCCTTCTAAAGAGATGGACAAAAGACCACTTGGCCTTTCAACACGTCTTTTTTCTCTTGATTGATCGCTGAAACAGTAAATGTCACTGTATTTTCATGTATTTTTTCTACTGTTGCTTTTAACGTGACGACATCGTTCAAAAACACCATGCCTCGGAATCGTATGGAATATTCTTTAATAAATCCATTTCCTAAAAAAGGGGTAAATACCCTCGCTAAGTTCCCCATCGTCCACATTCCATGAGCGATAATAGCAGGAAGTCCAGCTTTTTCTGCTTCTTCCTCTATCGTATGAATAGGGTTGAAATCTCCTGACACCCCTGCATACTTAATCAAACTTAAACGTGTCACAGGGCCAACTTGTATTTCATCTAAAGACTCACCTACTGTCAATTCGGCTATGTTCTTCAATTTCAATTTGACATCTCCTTCCTCACAGCTTCGCTTATGATGATCACATATTCTGTTTTACACAAAAGCTCACCCTGTTCATCTTCTACACATTTTGAATAGACTAGAAATCCCATATTGCCGAATGTTCCTTTTTTTTCATAGTAGTTTTTCACTTCTGCATAACAATAGACTGTTTCTCCGACAAAAAGAGGGCGGGTATAATGATATTTTTGTTCCCCGTGGATTAATCCTTTTGTAGGGACTTTTACATCTGGGATCGTCCCATAATCAAATGTGACTGGAAAGGTGACAGGGGCTATGTTTTTCTTATGTGTCGTTCTCGATGCTGCTTCTTCATCAACATATATTGGGTCTATATCACCTATTGCTTCAGCAAATTTCTTTACCCAGCCTATTTCAACTATATTTTTTACTTTTGCTGATCTTTTTCCGACTATATTCTGAAACATTTCATTCACCCTTTCGGACCTCCTGCTACATACAGCACTTGACCACTAACAAATGATGAGCGCTCATCTGCAAAAAACGCGACGGCATTGGCAATATCTTCTGGCTTACCACTTTTTGCAACTGGAATCTTACTAATTGCTGCTTTTGAATATTCTTCAAAGGTAACCCCGACTCTTTCTGCTGTTGCTTTCGTCATCTCTGTTTCAATAAAACCTGGTGCAACGGCATTCGCCGTGATCCCAAACTTTCCTAGTTCAAACGCGAGTGTTTTCGTAAATCCTTGTAAACCAGCTTTTGCTGTTGCGTAATTGGCTTGCCCTTTGTTCCCTAGAGCAGATGTTGAAGATATATTAATGATTCTTCCATAGTTGTTTTTCACCATATATTGCTGGACAGCGCGAGTGGCATAAAAAGCACCCTTTAAATGGACTTCCATGACAGTCAACCAATCTTCGTCTGTCATTCTAAACAACAAATTATCGCGAATCACACCAGCGGTATTAACAAGAATGTCGATAGATCCAAACGTTTCCACTATTTCCTTCATTGCCTGTTCTATTTGGTCGCGCTCTGTCACACTCGCTACTTTTGTATAAACGGGAATTCGCTTTTCCTTTAACTCTGCTTCTGTTTCCTTCATTGCCTGTTCATTTACATCAATGATCGCAACCTTTGCCCCTTCGGCAGCAAAGCGCTCCACAATCCCTTTTCCAATTCCTCGACTTCCACCTGTAACAAGAGCTGTTCTTCCCTCGAAATTCCTCATCATTTCACCATCCTCAAGTCTATTTAATTTAAATAATGTCTCACTAATAGAAATTACTTCGCTTTACGAAATTAATCTCATTGAGTTAAATAAGAAGTAGAATTGAAGATATCCACTCTAGTGGCTACCCACTTTTCAACAACTCCTCGTTAATGCAGAGGCAATAACGCGTTACTTACACAATTCCACACTATGAAATATGGCTATACTAAATATCTCATCCTTTCGAAAAAGTCCATCGATTGAAAAGACTTTAGATTTCTGAATATATGAAATATTCATAATATATGTTTATGGTAGAATATTTTGTAAATATAGTCTAATATCAAATTATAACTACTATAATACCTTTAAAGTCTTAATATCGAGCAATGACATTACATAAGGACTCCGACATATATAAGGGGGAAATACTATGGAACTTCGTCATATTAAATACTTTATCGCAGTTGCGGAGGAGCTACATTTTGGAAGAGCGGCGACTCGATTAAATATTTCTCAACCTCCACTTAGCCGACAAATAAGCCAGTTTGAAGATGAAATAGGAGTTAAACTATTTTTTCGTACAAAACAAAAAGTAGAGCTGACCGATGCAGGCAAAGAACTGCTGAAACAGTCTTATGAAATTTTAAAAATGGTTGATAAAGCATGTAAAGATGTTCGAAATATATCTCAGGGCTTGAAGGGTTCGTTGTTAATCAGCTATGCAAGCGGGATGAATGAAGTATTGATCCAAATAGTTCTGTTATTTCAAGAGGAATTCCCAAATGTTAAAATTGTATTACAGCAGTCCTTATCTTCAACTATAATTGAAGATTTAAGAGAGAGAAGTATTGACATTGGAGTTATGCCATACTTCGATTGTGAATTCTTACAATTTCAGACTGTCACCGAGTCTCCTTACGGTGTGATTTTACCAAAAACACATCGATTAGCAGAAAGAACTTCTCCAATTGCGGTGCGTGAATTAGCCGAGGTTCCTTTCATTGCGACTACCAAAACTTCTATCTATTTTAGTCATATCATGTCTATTTGCAACCAAGCAGGTTTTCATCCTAAAATTTCTCAAGAGGCACTTGGATTACCAACAATCATATCCCTAGTTGCTGCCGGAATGGGAGTCGCACTAATTTCTAGACTATCCTACGAAAAACATACAAATCCGAACATTGTGTTCAAGGAGATATCTCCCGTTACTAATCTTCAAACTTCTTGCGCTTGGCACAAAGATGAAAAATCTCCTGCTGTAAATACCTTCCTTACTTTCACTCAAAATTATTTAAAGAACAATAATGTTTTAGTAAAGAAATAATAGTCGCGTTATATTCTTAAAACATGAAACCCAAATAATGGACACCTATAATAAAGTGCCCCTATTCGGGTTTCATGTTTTTTGAGATAAATCCGTCTGTAGAATTAACTAAACCCGAAGGAATTAGGTAAAGATACTCATACAGAATATCCAATAAATTAAGATGTTTTTGCGATCACTTGATCATTAATCTCTTTTGAAACATTCCAAATCAACGGGGGATCAATCCGCCCTAGAGCAATGGAATTGGCATAAATTCCGTATCTTCTCACACACCAGGTAATTGGCGTGTCAAGGCTATTATTCCTGTTTACTTACTGCATAATGGGCTGCAGTTATTGAACTATATGTTCGTCCAGTCAAAGAAGCGCTGATTATAATTCGTTCTCTCCCAGCTGTTTTTATTAATCTTAGCTACTTGGCTACAATAAAAAATCTCTAATTCTCACAGACAAGGTTCTCTAGTTTTTGTATTTATTCGTATGAAACCTTTACAAGTTGTTTCCCTATATTTTCTCCAGAAAAAAGTCCTATAAATGCTTGTGGCGCACGTTCTAATCCTTTAATAATTGTTTCACGATATTTTATTGTCCCATCATTTACCCACTCACCTAATTGTTTTAATCCTTCTTCTTGACGCTGTACATAGTTTGATACGATAAAACCTTGCATTAGTGCACTGCTGTGGATTAATTTTCTGTGTACACGTGGCCCCATCTCTAGCTTTTCCTGGTTGTATTCAGCGATTTGACCACAAAGGACAATTCTAGCTTGAAAGTTAATTAGATTCATAACGGCGTCCGAAATATCACCACCTACATTATCAAAATAAACGTCCACCCCTTTAGGACAAGTTTTTTCTAGTGCTTCCAACACGTTTTCTGTTTTATAATTTATCGTCTCATCAAATCCAAGTTCATTTTTTAAATATTGGTTTTTTTGATCTGTACCAGCAATTCCAACAACATGACAACCTCTTATCTTTGCAATTTGTCCTACAACCATTCCAACAGCCCCAGCTGCTCCAGAAACCACTACCGTCTCTCCTTGCCTTGGCTTCCCAATGTCCAGTAAGCCAAAGTAAGCGGTTAGTCCCGGCATCCCAACAACCCCTAGAGCGGTTGAAATCGGGGCTAGTCTAGGAGCTACTTTTCTTAGATTGCTGCCATTTGAAACAGAATAGTCTGCCCACCCTAAGCGTCCCTCAACGATTTCTCCTACTTTAAAACTTGGATTCTTAGTTTCTAATATTTCTCCAACAACCCCTCCTATTAATACTTCATTTAATTCAAAAGGATTGGCATATGTTTTTATTCCTCTCATTCTTCCTCGCATATATGGATCAACTGAAAGATAAATTGTCCGTATTAATAGCTCTCCCTCTTTGATCTTCGGGATATGATTAAGAATCAGCTGAAAGTTTTCAGGTTTCGGCACTCCAGTTGGCCTACTGACTAAGTGGATACTTCGATTTAATTTTTCCATTGATTTACCTCCATTAATTAAACAATTAATTTAGATGAATTAGCCAAAGCAATTTACGGTTGTATAAAAAGTAATTTAATTCAACTAATAAAATCACTAGTGTTGCATAAAACCACACAATTATAATTTGAATATTCTCTTTATATTCTTTTCTGGAAAATGAGCTAAAAAGACAATCCCAAGCAAAAGGTGGCACTGTCCATTTGGAAATTTTATACAATTTCCACTTGACAACAACGACAAGTACATGTTAGGGACTTCCTCTTTGCTCAATGAATCCGAACCATACTCTTGCTGGTCTCCACATGGTTGCCTTGAGCCATCGGGTATCCGTAATAATGTTGGTTTTCCTTTGATTTCAAGTTGAACGGAGTACATTCAGGCAATACGTAATTAATGCAAGGAAAATTTGATTGTGTACAGCTTGTTCGCTGTATCCAAAAAATGTTTTTATTTCAACGTGCTACTTTAACCATTTGAAAAATAACTCTATTGCCCATCTTGAACGGTACAGGTCGCCTATTTCTTCCGCTTTTAAGTCAAAGCGATTCGTGATCAAACGTATAGGATTCCCTTTCGAATCGACCATTTCAAAGATTCGAAATACATTTTCAGTACGCTTTTGTGATGTACCGATGTAATCGGACTTCCTTCAGGTAAAGAGTAGGATTCAACTTTTCTTATGACGGCATTCTTTTTAAGTCTTGAGACAAAAAAATTCCTTCATCAAAGTACCGATCAAATCGTTCATAGTCGATAAATCCACGATCAAACACATGGCATCTTTGTCATCAACGAGAATCTCCAGTTGATTCCGATCGTGTTCAACGGCATTTGTGATAACGGCTTTATCAGGATAGACCGTATCTTGATCGCCAAAAACAAATCTATGATGAAGTTTGACACCACCCTTGCTCTTACGAAATGTAGCCCAGTTACAACGGGTGAGATTTAGCGGCAGGGTGCTTGAATCGACAATTTTTAAAGGAAGTGCTGATTTATGTTGGTTTGTTTTCATTTGAATCTGTCGAACTAATTCAAAAAAGACCATGAAAGAAAGAGACGAATCTATGGCCCTGTTTTTGCGAGAAAGCTGAGAGACACTGATTGATTTGAGCCCCAATTCTTTCTGTAAGTTTTCATCGGCTAGTTCTGCATTTAACGCATGAAGGCTTTACTTGTTTCAAGTGTGCATAGAGAAATAGTTTCGTAAAAAGGACGTTGATAATTTCTTCTTATACTTATCCAGTCCATCTTTTTTTACTTGTTCATTAAAAAGTTTCATATTTATGGGTGCATCCCATTTACCAAGTGAAGATAATCGTGTATCTTGTCCATAGCTGATATCCTTTACGTTGGATTTGGATAGGAACCACCTGTACTTCCATTGTAAAGGAATTTTTATGCGCTTACGAACTAAAATTTGAATATTGGGTGTATTTTGAATTTTAAGGAAATATTTATGCGACACTAGTGTAATAAAATCGCTCGTTTATTAGCTGAGGGATTCAATAGTATTTTATTACTAATTGAAAAGGATAATTCTTCCGTTTAGAGTTTCGTGTAGATTTCATCACTAGCTCTTTAGGTATGACCCTTAATGAATCTTTCTAACATTGTTTTTAACGTTTCGTTTAACGCTTTGTATTCAAGCTCTTTGCTTTTCTTGTCTAACTTTTTAAACGATTTTTTCGTTCAACCTAAGTTATAGAATGTGTTTCAGTATCTATTGTTAGTAAAAATTCCTTTAATTCTGCTTAAGCACTGGGGGTCAGACATTCTTTTCCTTTTTAAATGATTCATTTTTGATAAAAAAAATTCAAATTTGAATTAACTTGTACAAACTATTCCACTTCGTCAATAAATGATAATACAGCATAGATTGTACTTAATACAGGAACATCTACCCCAGAACGGTTACCGAGTTTTACAAAGTATCCACATAAAGCCTCGACTTCCATCTTCTTTCCTCTTTCACGATCCTGAAGCATCGAAGTTTTATGAGTTCTGGCTATTTCAGCATCTCTAAATACGTTATCTATTGTTTCTTGGGTTATTTCTATATTTACACTTTTGGCAACTTGCACTAATTCTCGAAGAATGGACTTAGATGTACAGCTTAATCTTTCATTATCTAAGATTTGACCAACTGTGGCATTAGTAACAGCAGATAATGGATTAAAAGTGACATTCCATAATGATTTTTCCCACTTCTTTTCTATTATATTGTTGGAATATTTACTACGAATACCCGCCTTTTGGAAAAGATCGATCACTCTATCAATAAACTCTTTCTGAGTTTCTTTTAAACCTCCAATAAAAAAAATATGTTTTCCACTCTGCGAGATAATACCAGATTCTTGTACTTTTACTGTTACGTAAGCAGAGCCCGACAATATGGAATCATCGCCAAAATTCTCACATAAAATCTCTTCGTTAACTACCCCATTTTGCAAACACAATATATAACAATTCTTCTTAATATATGGTTTTATTTGCTCACAAACCTCTTCCGTCTCGGTAGATTTAACCGTGAAGATCAGCAAATCTGCTTCCTTTATGCAGCTGAAGTTATCTGTAAAATGTTCGTAAACCTTAAAGGTCCCATAATGATGTTTAACCAGTAAACCTTCTTCATTCATTTTCTTCAAATGCTTCCCCCTCGCTATAAAGGTAACCTCACTACCAGCCTGTTTTAATAAAGCTCCTATATAACCTCCTACAGCACCTGCACCAATAACAGCTATTTTCATCAATATCACCCTTTATAAATATTTTTTAAAACTTCAAGTTACAAGAAAGGAAATACTCAATCAACTCCATCTATGTTAAATGCAATTATTATGCCATTTATAAAGTACCAAAAAAAGGTTCCTGACTCCCAGCTCATTAAAGCGCTGGGAGTCAGGAACCTTTGATACAAGCATTTCACCCTTAAGCACATCCATGCGTTCCAACCATTCCATTCGTTTCGCTTTTAGCAACGGCTTCGGTTGAAAAGTTTAGAATGTCTCAATCCTTTTACATGAGAAATAAATTTATCGGAATGCAGCTGTGCTAACATCCCCCCCCAACCGACAATAATAGTCTCTGGTTATGTTTTACAGCCTCATCCTCTTTAGGGGAGGAACACCTGCTTATAATTTCATCCAATTTTTGAAGCAACATCAAAATTGATATCTCCAAAGTCGATCCATAATCCACCGAATATGCTCCTGATAAGCTTAGTACGAGATATAACGGGTAAGATTGTAAGCACTAGCGATCACTCGTATCATATCTCATTCGTGAAGGATATACAGTAGTTTTTGGGAGGAATATGAATGTTTTGACACTAGTAAGAGGCCGAGCCAAACGCACCATGAAGCATAGCAAATCAAAAATCATCCTACCTCTAACCTTCATTTAAATAAGTTGAAGTTACCATTTAATAAAAAAGATGAAGCAGTCTGACTTTCCCTTTCTGCAAAAAACAGTGATCAGACCTTTACTGAAATCTTTACTCTTTTAAACGAAATCATTTTAGATTCAAAGAAACTGAACAAACGGAATTAATCGATAAGGCTTTTGACCGTCTTTAACGCTTAAAGAGTAGGAGCGATCAAGAACCTCTATTTTTTTGCAAAACATCTAAATGCTCTGAACACCCATTTACAGCTCTGATATAGTACAAATGCTAGATAATAAATAAAAAACAAAAATAATTCTGAATTTTATTGTAAAACAGTATTGCAATTACCTATCTGTTATAATACAATAAAGATAACAATAACAGATGGAGGGATTACCAATGACACCAACACCAGAATATTTTAGAAAGATTGAGCCGAAAATTTGTACAGATTGTGGGAATACTATTGAAGAGATGCATGAATCCTACCTTAACCAATGTGAAAAATGCTTAAGACACGTTGAGCACTCCTAATAATTGTCGCGCTCAAGTACTGTTATAAAACAGAATGGAGAGGATTTAAAATGAGAAAGTATCCAATGCACCCAACCATGAATTACTTCTCAACATTAGAGCCGAAAACTTGTCATGATTGCGGAGATCACATCGTAGAGATACAAGAATCCTGTTTCACTCAATGTGAACAATGTCTAAGACACGTTGAACATTCCTAGCATTAAAAAGACTGATTCTACTGAAGGACCTAAGTAGAATCAGTCTTTTTAGTTAAAAGGTTTCGAACCCAACACTTTAAAGGAGGGCACTAGGCAATTAAATGCTTCACTCCCAAGTTAAGTACACCAAGTCCCTCATTTTTTGCACCGGCTTCAAATAGGCGTCTCTTCCATACTGATCCATCATTCATTAAGAAAATCTAATCCCTTCATAAGGCAATGAATTGAAGAAGTTTCTTTATTTGCTCCTCATCTAGTGTGTAATCATTTTTATATTCTCTTAACTAAAGCTAATCGGCAATTCTTCTAATGCCCTAAATCCAGTAAGATTTCTCCATTGTACATCATCTGTATCCAGTCGGAGGTTTACTGTATTTTGTAAGAGCGTTTGTATAGCAATTTGTGCTTCCATTCTTGATAATATAGCACCTAAGCAAAAGTGAATACCCGCGCCAAAGGAAAGATGGGGATTGGGGTTCCTAGTAATATCAAAGACATTTGCGTTCGCAAATTGCTTAGGATCTCGGTTAGCCGCTCCCATAAAGACATAAACATGATCGCCTTTTTTGATTTCCGTTTGATTTAGGCTGACATTCTCCGAAGCAATACGGGCTGTCATTTGTGTTGAACTCTCATAGCGTAAACATTCTTCAATTGTCGATTCAATAAGTGATGGATTTTCGATTAACTTATGAAACTCAGTTGGATTCGTTAATAAACAGTAGACTGAATTACTTATTAAATTTACCGTTGTTTCATGACCTGCAATGACAAGCAATATGCATGTCGACAGTAATTCCTCTTCCGTAAGCTTGTCTCCGTTTTGACCTTCAGCTACTAATAAACTAATCATGTCCTCCTTGGGATGTTGACTCCGCTTAGCGATAAGCTCTTTAAAATACGTACGCATAGCCATAATTGTATCGTTTCCCTTAACAAGCGACTGTCTAGAACGTGTTAAATCAATCGTTTTAATTAAGGTTAAAGCCCATTCACGAAATAGATCTTTGTCTTCTTCTGGTACTCCTAACATTTTAGCAATCACAAGACTAGCTAAAGGAAAGGAAAATTCAGAAATGACATTCATCTTCTTTTGGTCTTTCACTTTCTGAAGTAGTACCAATGCTATTTCCTCTATAATAGGACGATATTGTTCCAGAGCTCTAAAGGTGAACCTTTCTCGGACAAACGCCCTTAACCGAGTATGGTCAGGTGGATTTTGATAAAGCATCATTTTGTTTTGTACATTTTTCAAGTTTTCATATTTCTTAGTTGTCTCGGGAATTGGAACACGATTTTGAAAGCGAATATCCTTTAGTATCAAACTAGCTTCTTCATACCCAGTCACATACCAACCCGGATACTTAAAGAAATTCCCTTTATAAATCGGCTGTATTGAACGAATTTCATCATAAAAGGGATACGGATTTTTGACAAAATCTGGAGTCGTAAGAGTTACGCTTTGATTCATCATAATATACCTCCCAAAGAAAAAGATGTGTGAGGCTACTGAAAAAGGTACGATTTTCACCTTTTTCAGTGACCTCTGTAACCTCTTCTTTTCAAATTCAATTATTTTCCTGCGGCTAAGCTTGCTTTCATTTCGTCTACACTTTCCACTTCAAACCCTAAATCAAGGAGCATTTTATGATCATCGGATTGTTCCTGACCAGCAGTTGTTAAGTAATCTCCAATGAAAATTGAATTTGCTGCATAGAGTCCGAACGGCTGCAATGAACGGAGATTAACTTCTCGTCCGCCAGAAATCCGAATTTCTTTTGTTGGATTAATAAAACGGAAAAGAGCTAAAACTTTTAAACAGTAGAGTGGCTTTAATTCATTTACCCCTTCTAATGGAGTACCATCAATTGCATGTAAAAAGTTGACAGGAATGGAGTCTGCATCTAGTGCTTTTAAACTTTTTGCCACATCAATGACATCTTGCTTAGACTCCTTCATTCCGACGATGACTCCTGAACAAGGAGAAAGACCAGACTCCTTTGCCAGTTCTACTGTATTTACACGATCATCATACGTATGGGACGTTGTAATCGAATCGTGGTGACTCTCCGATGTATTTAAATTATGATTATAGCGATCAACTCCAGCTTCTTTTAAACGTTTCGCTTGTTCAGGCTTTAAGATTCCAAGACAGGCACAAACCTTTAAGCCGTATGTATCCTTAATTTCTTTAACCGCATCAACCACTTGATCCACTTCCTTGTTAGATGGACCTCTTCCGCTAGCTACAATACAATAAGTTCCGACATTTAAATCATGCGCTCTTTTGGCTCCCGTGAGGATTGATTCCTTGTCGACCATTCTGTATGATTTTATTGGCGCTTCTGAAATAGAAGACTGAGAACAGTATCCACAGTTTTCTGGACACAATCCCGATTTTGCGTTCATGATCATATTCAGCTTCACTTTATTCCCGAAATACGCTTTTCGAATTTGATAAGTAGCATGCATAAGCAGCAATACTTCATCATCGGGACAATCTAAAATTGAAAGGGCCTCCTGATCGCTTAATTCGTGCCCATCTAATACTTTTGTTGAAAGCTCCATCCATTGATTCATGTTCATACCCCCATTTTTTTATAAAATCTATTTAAGTCAAGATGATCCTTAATTAAGCGCTTACTACTTTCGACGGTAACTTCCTTTATTTTTGGCGTTATTCCTAAAATGGGAACAGCACACATTTCTTCCATCACCTTCGGACTTGTTTGCTCTGCCAAATCTGGTGTTTCACTCATTCCGTTTATAATAATTCCACTTACGGTTATGCCTAATTTTCTAGCGTATTCTACCGTTAAGAACGTATGATTAATCGTTCCTAGGTTTGGTCGTGCGACAATTATGATGGGTAGATTAAGTGCTTTTATAACGTCACTGACTAAAAAACCCTTCCCTAATGGAACAGAAATCCCACCAGCTCCTTCAACAATGAAAAATTCATGCTTTTCCCGAATAACATTCCAATGCTTCACAATATCTTCTAGTCCGATATGCTTTTCTTCAAGTTCTTGAGCAACACCTGGAGCAAGAGGTTCATCAAATTGGAATGGGGTGATTTCCTCAAGGGTCAGTGACGTTTTTGACAGCTTTTTGAGCCAATATGAGTCACTTTCTGGATCATCCCGTTTCATTCCACTCAGCATTGGCTTAAACACACCAACATCCATGCCTTCATCCTTCAGTACTCCTGCAATCCCACCGGAAATGACGGTCTTACCAACACCTGTGTCTGTACCTGTAACAAAAAATCCCCTCAAATCATCACTTCCATTACTTTATCGATCTTTTTAAAAGCACTAATTAATTGATCAATGTCTTCTATGGAATGCTCTGCAGTAACCGTTAAGCGGATTCGACTTTCTCCATCATTAACAGTTGGCGGCCGAATGGCTGGTGCAAATATGCCATACTCTTCTAACCTCTTAGAGAACCACACTGCCTCCTCCGCTCCTCCTATGATAACGGGAATAATCGGTGTTTCATCCCCTTTTACGTGATAGCCTAATTCTGTTAACTTATTTTTTATCAAATTCACTTTTCCTTTTAATGAGTTTCTCATTGTCCGGTCATTTTCAATAATATCTATCGCTGCATAAGAAGCTGCGCAAACACTAGGGGGAATAGCGGTTTGAAATATAAACGTTCTCGCTTGATTCATTAAAAAGTCTATTAATATGCTAGAACCAGCAACAAATCCCCCTTCTGTCCCTACTGCTTTACTCAAAGTTCCAATCATCACATCTGGTTTCACGTCAAAATGCTCACTCGTACCTCTGCCTCTTTCACCTAAAACACCCGTACCGTGAGCATCATCGACTATGACATACGCATGATATGTTTTTGCTAGAGACATAATCTTATCTAATGGAGCAAGATCACCATCCATACTAAATACACCATCTGTCACGATAAAACAGCGTTGATACATTTGAATTTCTTTTAATTTGGTTTCGAGATCATCCATATTCCCATGCTTATAAACGATTGTTTTTGCTTTTGATAGACGACAGCCATCTATTATACTTGCATGATTAAGCTCATCACTTAAAATAACATCTCCCTTTTCAGGTAAAGTGGACAGGACACCAACATTTGCGAGATAGCCACTTGAAAAAAGCAGGGCTGCTTCTGTTTGCTTAAAACTTGCAATTCTTTTTTCAAGGGTTTCATGCCAGCGCGTATTTCCAGTCGTTAATCTTGATCCGCTGCTTCCCATACCAAACTCATGCAGAATGGATTCGGCCGCGTAAATGAGTCGTTCGTCACTAGCTAAACCTAAGTAATTGTTTGAAGAAAACACGATGACTTTCCTTCCGTTAACTTCCATACGAGGTTTAGCTGCACTATTCATAACGTTAAATGTTCGATGCAGTCCTTTTTCTTTTATTTTATTAACTCTTCCCGATAACCAAGAATCAAACGTTCCGTACAAATGATGCTGCCTCCTCTCTTGTAATCACCTCGATTGCCACTTTCATGATGTTTACCATCTCTAGAAGTTCTGTCTTCGTGCTTACGAGTGGAGGCATAAATACGATGACATCTCCTAGTGGTCTCGTAAGCATGCCAAGTTCTCTCATCTTTAATGAGACTTTGTAGCCAATTCTTCTTTCACTTGGAAAGGGCTCTTTCGTCGATTTGTCATGAACAAGCTCAATCCCACACATAAATCCTAACTGCCTAACGTCACCAACATGAGCGAACGAATTGAACTCTTCTAGCATCGTTTTTAATTCTTTTGACTTACTAGCAACGTTTTCAACAATCGTTTCCGATTCAAACAGTCGCAAGTTTTCTATTGCAACTGCACACCCTAGCTGATTCCCTGTATAAGAATGCCCATGAAAAAAGGTTTTTAACTTTTCATAGTCATCGTAAAAAGCTTGATAGATTTTTTCCGTCGTAAAGGTAACAGCAATTGGGAGATACCCTCCTGTAATACCTTTACCGGCTGCCATTAAATCAGGTTGAACGTTTTCATGCTCACACGCAAACATTTTACCCGTACGACCAAAGCCAGTCGCTACTTCATCAACAATCATTAGGACATCATATTTTGTACAAAGTGCTCTTACACCTGATAGAAATCCTTCAGGCATTACAATCATGCCTGCTGCACCTTGAACCATTGATTCAATCGAAAGGGCTGCAATTTCCTCGTGACTTTCAACAAGAAGTTCTTCAAGCGCTTGTAAGCATTCATCCCGACATTGTTCGGGATCTTTACTATTTGATCGATACACATTAGGAATTGGAGCTTTAAAACTATCAAACATTAGTGCACCGTAAACGTGATGAAAAAGGTCGATCGAACCGACACTTACAGCTCCAATCGTATCGCCATGATAACCGTTTCGCATCGAGATAAACTTTTGCTTTTGCGGTTTTCCAACGTTACTCCAATATTGAAAGGCCATTTTCAAAGCAATTTCCATCGCTTCAGCACCACTATCTGAATAAAAAACACGTGTTAGATTTTCAGGAGTGATTTCTATTAGCTTTTCTGCAAGCTCTGTCGCCGGTACATTTGTCATTCCGAGTAAAGTAGAATGAGCAATTTTCTCAAGTTGATTTCTAATCGCTTGATCTAATTCTTTTTTACGATGTCCGTGGACATTAAGCCAGACGGATGAAAAGCCATCATAATATTCCTTCCCATTAATGTCCTTTACTTTAATGCCATCGCCACTTTCAATCATAAGAGGGTCTTGATCATAATCCTTCATTTGTGTAAAAGGTAACCATAAGTGCTTTTTGCTTTTCTCAATTAATTCGTGTGTCATTCTCTTCCTCCCACTCTAGTAGTATTGGTTCTTTTTCAAGGTAGTCTATATACGTTTCTATGTTCTCAGAACGACCTACAAAAAAAATACGACAGCCTCTTTCATCACCATATTCCTTAAGGTTTGAAATTCGTTGATAGCCGAGCTCCTTACTTGCAACATAGCCAGTAACGTAGTCCGGATCATCGGACCAACATAATTCAGCGATTGTGTCTGGATGATTGGCTACTTTAGTTGCAAGAGTAACCGCTTCCTTTACTCTAAAATGAACAGGCATATTCTGTCTCGTAGCCCATTTTTCAAAGGTTTCGTCAAACCAATCCATCCGTGAAACACGAATCCCTTTTTTGCCTCTATTGTCCACCCGTTCACCTGAATGAGCATCTATTAAAATGGCTCCCCTCATTCCATCATTTTGTGAGATTACATCATATGCCATGTCAATCGTTTGCTTAGGTACTCCACATTTCTTTAGAAGATTAATGGCTACCTCATGGCCTTCATCTGCGTTTGAAACAGTGTTTGTCTTAATATGTAATGGTGCTAGTAAATGAAAGGGTTTATCCACTTCTTCAAATTGAATTTGCATAAAATCAGGAGCTCCTCTGGCATGCGAAAGTGCCTTGTCCATTAGGGTGTTCATTGCCTTTTTTATATTTTCATAAGTTGCAAGCATCTCTCCTCCTGAAATATGCTTCCCCCCTTTTTCATGGGAAGCGTCCTTTGCAGCTCTCATTCGAACGCTAAAAAATTTATCCTGCATATTGTCTAGCCCCTAACTTTAAAACATCTCTATGAAACTTAGCTAATCGTAAAATCACAATTATTGCAGGTAGCACTCCAATTAGTGCCTATACTTCTACTTGAAGTGTAGTTGAAAGAGCCAAACGTGCAGGAAGATTAATAATGGAAGCTACTAACTGAAATTCTAAGCTAGGTATAAATAGATGTAGGTTGGTCATCGTTGTAACGATTATAAAACTTGCTAATAATAATAGGTTATGAACATTCATAGATTTTCCATCCCCTCTCCTTTCTGAATGTTAACTATATTTAAAAATAAGTTTACAATTTGATCATTACATATGTCAACAAGATTTTATTTCAGGTTAACAATTTCCCTGGAAAATGTTGATTTAATTGAATGAGATCTAAATCAGCACCCTATTTTTGACATCTACAGTACTCAGAATTTAACATAAATACTCTCATACCAACCTTTTTTTGTACTCTAGAAAACGTTCACGTTTCAAAACTTGCATCCTATAGATTGTACCCATGGCTTAGCTCTAAAAAATAAACTGACAGAGTTATCTGTCAGTTTATTTTTTGGTTTATTTTTTAGTTTACTTTTATATTGATTTGATGATTCCTATGCTTCAATAAGTTTCATATCTAAGGCCTAGTTAATGAAATTTCCAATGGCAATCATAAAAAATACGAGGTTACAAGTCATGCAACCTCGCATTTTATACGCCTTCATCAAATCCCAAGCCGAAACGCCTTCACAATCACCCCGTCATTCGCAGGTTCAAAATCAAATTGCGGCAATCGCTCGAAGCCCATCTTCCCATATAGATTAATTGCACTTTTCATGAAATCTGCCGTATGTAACCCAATCGCATCAAAGCCTTTTGCTTTCGTTCTTTCAATACATTCATTAATTAACGCTCTTGCAACGCCTTTACCTCTTGCTTCTGAGGTCACAGCGAGTAAGCGGATCTCGGAATAATCGATTTCATCAACAAGCCCTTCATAGGCATCTGACTTAGGAGGAAATAGAGCGACACTTCCTAGTATGTTTCCATCAATTTCAGCAACAATCAGTTCAACACCTTCTTGCACATCTGCTTCTGAAGAAATCGCTTGTTTTAGAGCTTGCCAATGTTCTTCCGTAATAGCTTGTGCATGTTCACTATATGCATCCAATCTTTTAGTACGAATCTCAAGTAATTCTTCCTTTAAAGCATCACGTATGTTCATTCGTTCGTAACTCCTTTAGTTAATTAGAAATTTTTCTTCTTGTTTACTCAGCAAGTAACGATTATGCTGCGACTGAAGTCCCTTTAGCTCTGGCCATTTAGGCAAGGTTTTTACGTCACCATTATTTTGAAAAACAGTGTCGATGTGTGATAATGCTTTTTAATCGTGTCAAAATCTGTTGTATCTCCAAAACTTGGTGTTTGATATAAGTCGCGAAGATAGCCCCATAAATGCTCGTATTCACGGATAAGGTTTCGATTGGTATTAAAGCTACATCAAAACGATTTAATGTTGCATAAAGACGAATATCCGAATCTGTAATAAACTCTCTAAATAACAATCGTTAGTTAAAGGCACCGTCTTTTTTAAACTAGTTTGTCATGTTTGCTGTATGAGTATCGAGCTGCTAGCTTGTTGATCTGTCATGGAAACATCCCCTTTTGCGAGTCATATCGATTTTTAACTTTGCACGGTGGAAATATATCGGTTAATTTAAGGTTTGATTAACCGATTCGATAGATCTATCAGCTCATTTCTAATTTTATCAATCTATTCTTTAAATATATCTGCTAATACGTATTATTATCAACTATTTACAACTTTTTTTAAAATTAAATAGTAACTCATCTTTATTATAATTAGGAGCACTTAAGCTGGTGATATTAATTTCAACATAACAGAAAGGGGTATTTTATGATTTATCATGCAAGAAAAGGTCAAGTGTTTTACGGTCACACCATTGGAATTCTAATGCTTGATAGCTTTGTCCCCTTGATTCCTGGAGATGTTGGCAATGCGACAACTTATCCGTATCCTGTGTTATATCGAACTTTGAAGCATATCACAACTAAAAAGATGTGAATATGGAGTCTAATGTACATGTTGAACTATTCAGATTAACTTTAGTTTTTGTCTTGTTTGATAACAATCAAAATCACCTAACATTTTTAGGCAGATTACTACTGATGAGAGAAGGCTGAAGATTGGTCAAGACTAACGAAAATCGTTTATACTATGTGGGAATATAGAAATCAGATGGAGGTAGATCCTATGTTATATATTGAAATGTGGACTGACTTTGCTTGACCATTTTGCTCTATTGGCAAAAAGCGTCTGGAGGACGCAATTCAGAAAATAGAACAACCCGTTGAAGTAGTTTATCGGTCGTTCGAGCTAGATCCTACCGTTGAACGGAATGTCCCTTATAATATCTATGAAAAACTGGCCTCAAAATATGGTATGAGCCTAGATCAAGCGAAGGCAAATTGCCTGAACATGGTTCAAATGGCACAGGAAGCTGGTTTAGAATTTAATTTAGATACGTTAATTTTAACGAATACCTTTGACGCGCATCGTTTGGCAAGTTTCGCCAAAAGTCAAGGGTTGATGCATAAAATGACAGATCGATTATTACGAGCCTACTACACTGAATCCAAGCATATCGGGGATCATGCGACACTAATCGATTTAGCGGAAGAAGTTGGCTTGAATCGTGATGAAGTCACCAAGATGCTCTCAAGCAGTGAGATGAGTGATGTGGTTCGCGCTGATGAACAGGAAGCACAGGACCTCGGCATTAGAAGCATTCCTTATTTCATTATTAACAAAAAATACGCCATCTCTGGTGCTCAGCCAACTCAAGCGTTTGTCAATTCCTTGGAACAAATCATCGAACAAGATGGTCCTTTCACAAAAGGAGAAGAACAAAACGGAGCGGTTTGCGATGAAAATGGATGTGAAATTCCAGAAAAATAAGGTCACTAAAAAGGCGGTATCTTGTTTAACACAAGATACCGCCTTTTTCACTAGCACGGATTAATCGATCGCTGTCATCAGTGGAATGTTCTGCGGTAACAGTTAACTGAATCCGACATGCTCCATCCTTAACCGTTGATGGACGGGTCGCTGGTGCAGATTATGCCATACTCTTCCAACCTTTTAAGTTAATGATGTCCTACTGGACTTTCGTAAGCTATATATGAATTCATTCTCGGACGCTTACCTTTAACTACTTTCTTCCCAGGAGACGTTGCTTTTAACTCATTTTTATCGATAGCAGGATCTTGCTCTCGTGAAGACAATATATTAATTAATTTTTTACGATACTCTGTTCTTTTTTCAAATTCCTTTTGAACAAGATTGTAAATTTCATTGGGATCGTCTTGAATATTAAATAATAATTCATAACCATCTTCTTCATACCATATATACTTCCATTCTCCATCTGTTACCATAAAGGATCGATATCCATCTTTACCAAGTTCCCCTAAAAGTACTTCCCGAACCTTTTTAGAATTATCCTTAACAAGCGGGAGTAAACTTCTACCATCAATCCCCTCAGGAATGGAACCGTATCCTATATCAACAAGTGTTGGTAATATATCCTGCAAACCTACAACTGTATTATTCGTACTATTTGGTTCCCACTTGTCCTCTAAACGCTGGTCTCCTTGATATGGTGGTTTAATAATTAATGGAATGTTACAAGACCCTTTTAAAAAATTAAATTTTTGCCAGAGGTTATGATCTCCTAAATTGTCCCCATGATCTGCTGTGAAAATAATCCAAGTATTATCTAAAATACCCTCTTCCGAAAGAGTTCCAAGAATTCTATTAATTTGCCTATCGATATGGGTAACTGACGCATAGAAAGCACGCTTTGCCAACTCAATTTGATTTTTTGTCATATTCTTTCCAAACGACAAGCCCATTTGATGATATATCGGGTAGTCTTCAGCCCAATCACCGATAGGAGATTCAGGTATATCCTCACGTTCATAAACATACAAATGATGGAAACACTTTTATCTTAAACATTGGTCAGGAAGAAGGAAAAATAATGAGCTAAAAAGGATATCAAATCGGAGTTTTAATATTTAAGATTAAAAGTAAATTAAAAGTACCTACCTTTGTCAATCGTCACAAAGATATAGAGCTACTAGAAAATCCTTAAAAAACACATTAATAATCACAGGATTAAATGGTTTGCATGCTTCCCAGAAAGATATTAATCTTTTAAATTTTAACAGCTATTGGAAAAATAAAAAAAACGGTAATGTTCGGATTATTAATTTCCATTGAGGTTTGAAGTTAAGAAGAGTAAGTCTTTTATCTATGTCCTATTATTGAAATATATCTGCTATTTCGGCTTGTTCACCGACCAAAATTTAACATTTATCGCCTACATCAGTTTTCATCGGCTAACTAAAACCATCCTAAAAAAATAGAGCAGTTGCTTATAGCAACTGCCCTATTCGTAGTTTAATACAACTTCCCTTGACGATACATCACCGTAACTAGCTTCATCACAGAATGAATGAAACAGTTCTGACGTAAGGAAAAAGGATCTCCAAAATACTGTGGCAAGATCGTATCCATCGTTCCTTTCATCTTTTCAACTAGCAATTTAAATACTTCTTCTTCACTATAAAATTGAGTTTCGCGACCTTGAAGCCATTCAAAATACGAAACGATGACTCCTCCTGCATTGGCAAGAATATCAGGAATGATAATGACACCTTTTTCGCTCAAGTACTGATCCGCTTCACCTGTCACTGGTGCGTTTGCACCTTCGACAATGATTCGTGCTTTAATTTGCTCCATATTGCCTTTATGAATTTGGTCTTCTAACGCCGCTAAGATTAAGACATCAACATCAAGATCTAACACTTGATCTCTATCATGGATATCGGCTTTGATGTCAAATAGAGACAATTGTTCCTCTGTTGTTGGTAGCTCGCCTTTATTTTTTGTTGTAAAGTCAATTAAAGCTTGAATATCTAAACCATCTGAATTATACAGCATTACATTTCGATCACTAACAGAAACAACTTTATTTTGTAACAGCGTGCACTGATGAGCCTCAAGAGCAGCAACCGAACCAACATTACCAAATCCTTGAACGGCAATGGACATCGGTTTATTGGCATAGCTTAGTAACGTTTGAGCAAACTTGTTATCTGTATTCGATAGAAATGTCCGTTGTTCCTTCAAGAAATCATAGAGCATATATCTAAATGTAAAGTATACTCCTTTTCCTGTCGCTTCTCTTCTCCCTAAAGACCCACCGTTAACGACGCTTTTCCCAGTGAAACTTCCTCTATATGGTTCGCCTGGGCGAATGCTTTTATATTCAGCCATCATCCAATCCATTTCACGGTCACCAGATCCCATATCAGGTGCAGGAATATCTTTGTCAGGACCTAATATATCACTAAAATAATGAACATACTTTTGACAGATTAAATTGATCTCTTTGGCTGAGTGCTCCCTCGGACTGATCACAACCCCGCCTTTCCCTCCACCGAAAGGAACTTCATGAAGGGCATTTTTCAGAGTCATTAAGGCAGCAAGGTTAACCACTTCGTCCTCGTTAACGGATTCATGAAAACGGATCCCCCCTTTATATGGTCCGAGTGTGTGATTGTGTTGAACGCGAAAAGCAGGGATTCGAACAACCTCGCCATTATCCATAGAAATTCGTAAAAAGGCTTTATGTATTTTGTTCGGTGTTGAAAGAATTGAAGCCAAAGATGCAAATGCTTGTTCTCTCGATTCACTTTGTAATTCAGGTAAAAAAGAAGAATCCTTTAATAATGCAGCTAATGATTCTTGAACAATTGTTCCGGTTTGACTTGCCATAAAAACAAAAACCTCCTATTTTTGTGGTAAAAAGAATCTATTCTAACTTTTCTCTATCATTAAAACATATACCCTTTACTCTAAAAAACAAACTAAAAGCAACAGATCCTCTTTATCCTGTTTTGAAAGCTTCACCGAAATTCAAGCCTGAACACTCATTTTCGTACACACGATCATGTGAAAAACAAAAAATAGTAGCAGGTCACTTGTTGTATTAAACAAGTGACCTGTACCCCTACGGCAATCTCGTCTCGCCCATCAAAAATCGATCACACTCTCTGGCTGCTTCTCGACCTTCATTAATCGCCCAAACAATTAAGCTTTGGCCTCGTCGCATGTCACCAGCGGCAAAGACACCTTCTAAGTTCGTTTCATATTTTCCGTACTCCGCTTTGACATTGGAGCGTCCGTCAGTTTCAACAGCAAGCTCCTTGATTAGTCCTTGCTCTGGTCCGCTAAATCCGATCGCGAGCAACACTAATTGAGCAGGCCAAACTTTTTCTGTACCTGGAATCTGCTTTCTAACTCTTTTTCCGCTTTCATCAACGGCCGTTTCCACGTTAATCGTATGAACTTCTTTGAGATGACCATTTTCATCGCCAACAAATTTGGTCGTCATGACAGCATACGCCCTTGGATCGTCTCCGAATACAGCTGTCGCTTCTTTCTGACCATACTCCACGCGGTGAATGATAGGCCACTGTGGCCAAGGGTTATCATCTTCTCGGGTATCACCTTTTTTCTCATAAATATCAAATTGCGTTAAACTCTTACACTGATGGCGAACGGAAGTAGCTAAACAATCGGTCCCAGTATCGCCTCCCCCGATCACAATGACATCTTTATCTTTGGCGGAAATATAGTTACCATCTTCTAAACCGGAGTCTAATAAGCTTTTCGTATTCGCATGCAGAAAGTCCATCGCATAATGAATTCCTTTTAACTCTCTGCCTTCAACTTCCAAATCACGATGTTTCTCTGCACCACCGCAAAGAACGATTGAATCAAATTCAGACTGAAGGCCAGAAACGGGATAATCCTTTCCGACTTCCGTATTCGTCACAAACGTAATTCCTTCTTCTTTCAAGAGATTTACACGACGCTCGACTACCGAATAGGGAAGCTTCATCTCAGGTATACCGTATGTCAGAAGCCCACCAACGCGGTCATGGCGCTCAAACACTGTGACATTGTGTCCTGCTTTATTCAGCTGAGCAGCACAAGCAAGGCCGGCGGGTCCAGACCCGATCACCGCCACCTTTTTATCGGTTCTCACTTCTGGAGGTTGAGGCTTCACCCAGCCTTCCTTAAATCCTTTTTCAATAATTTCAAGTTCGATCGACCTAATTGCTACGGGTGGTTCATTAATCCCGAGCACACAGGCACCTTCACAAGGAGCCGGGCAAGCCATCCCGGTAAACTCAGGAAAGTTATTCATCTTATGCTCTCGTTTTAAAGCCTCTTCCCATTGACCTTGATACGCTAAATCATTCCATTCGGGAATTAAGTGGTGGACAGGACAACCAGAAGTCATCCCGTTAAGCATTGTTCCTGTATGGCACGTTGGAATTCCACAATCCATACAACGAGCTCCCTGCTGCTGAAGCTCTTTTTCATCTAATGGTAATGTATAATTATCCCAATCCTTTACTCGTTCAGCGGGGTCACGTTCAGGACGCGTTCGACGTCTGAAATCAATAAAGCCAGTTGGTTTTCCCATTGTCGTCACCCTCCATCCTTCATTGCATTGACAACTTTTCTACTGTCTTCAAATGCCGCAAGGGCTGCCTTATGTTTTTCTAACCCACTTGCTGCGTAGTATTTGATTCTCTCTTGCATTTCTAAGTAATCTTTTGGAATCACGCGAACTAATTTGGTTTTCAGATCACCCCAGTTTTCGAGGACTCGTTTCCCGGAGCGACTGTCCGTGTACTGTACATGTTTTTCAATCATGCCATAAACTGTTTTCAGTTCTTCTTCATCCTCAATTGCTCCTAGTAAAACCTGACCCAGATTACATTTCGTATGAAAGCGATCGGACTCATCTAGCACATAGGCCACTCCACCAGACATACCAGCAGCGAAGTTTTTCCCGGTACTCCCTAGGACGACGACCCTTCCACCTGTCATGTATTCACAGCCATGGTCGCCAACCCCTTCTACAACGACATTAGCACCACTATTTCGAACACAAAACCGTTCTCCGGCAATCCCGTTAATATAGGCTTCTCCTGCCGTTGCTCCGTAAAAAGCAACATTTCCGATAATAATGTTTTCCTCTGGAATAAATGTACTTCTCCGGGAAGGATGAACGATTATTTTCCCTCCTGATAAACCTTTTCCGATAAAGTCGTTTGCATCTCCAATTAATCTCATCGTCAATCCTGGTGTAATAAAGGCACCAAAGCTTTGCCCAGCCGAGCCTTTAAACGTTAGCTGAATTAAATCTTCTGGTAACCCTTTTGCCCCGTATCGCTTCGTGATTTCACTTCCGAGAATCGTTCCTGCTACACGGTTAATATTGCGAATCGATAATGTCGCTTCCAACGGCTCCTGATTTTCAAGCGCTTCTTTACATAATGGAACTAGTTCTTGCATGTCTAATGTTTTATCAAGTCCATGAACTTGTTCAACGGTTGCATAACGACTCACGCTCTTTGGTACATCCGGTTGATAAAGCAGTTCCGATAAATCAATTCCTTTCGTCTTCCAATGAGTAATTGCTTGGTTCGCTTCTAGTACATCGGTTCTACCAACCATTTCATTAATCGTGCGGAATCCGAGTTCTGCCATAAGCTCTCTTACTTCGGTTGCGATAAAACGCATAAAGTTCGCGACATGCTCCGCTTGACCAGGGAACTTTTTCCGAAGCTCAGGATTTTGCGTTGCCACTCCTACTGGACAGGTGTCAAGGTGACAAACCCTCATTAAAATACAGCCTAGTACAACTAACGGAGCTGTTGAAAATCCATATTCCTCTGCTCCGAGCAAGGTCGCAATAATCACGTCTCGACCTGTCATCATCTTTCCATCCGTCTCAACGACAATTCGATCGCGCAACCGATTTAAAAGCAAGGTTTGATGTGTTTCCGCTAGCCCAATTTCCCATGGCAATCCTGCATGCTTTAAGCTCGTTCTTGGCGCAGCGCCTGTTCCACCATCATAACCACTGATTAAAACAAGGTCGGCTCTGCCTTTTGCTACACCAGCCGCAATCGTTCCAACTCCTACTTCTGAAACAAGCTTCACGCTGATTCTAGCTGCTGGATTGGCGTTCTTCAGATTGTGAATCAACTCAGCTAAGTCTTCAATGGAATAAATATCGTGATGAGGAGGTGGTGAAATTAAGCCAACACCAGGTGTCGAGCCTCTCACTTCTGCAATCCACGGATACACTTTCTTCCCAGGGAGATGTCCGCCTTCTCCTGGTTTTGCACCTTGTGCGACTTTAATCTGAATTTCATCAGCGTTGACTAGATAATGACTGTTTACACCAAATCGTCCCGAAGCTACTTGCTTAATTGCACTTCGTCGTAAATCTCCATTTTCATCAGGTGTAAATCGATTAGGATCTTCTCCTCCTTCACCAGAGTTACTTCTCCCACCAATACGGTTCATCGCAATTGCAAGGGCTTCGTGGGCTTCGCTACTAATCGAACCGTATGACATCGCTCCAGTTTTAAATCTTTTACATATCGACTCAATCGATTCGACTTCATCTAATGGAACCGGTTCTCTTTTCTTAAAAGAAAGCAAGCCGCGAATCGACTGTAAATTATGATCGGTATTTGTTAGTAAGTTTGAATACTCTTTGAAGAGCTTGTAATTATTCGAGCGACACGCTTGTTGCAACAAATGAATCGTTTTGGGATTATACTGATGATCTTCTCCATTTTGGCGCCACTGAAAATCATCACCCGATTCTAATGAATCCTCAGAACCTCTAGCATCAACAAATGCTCGTTTATGCCTTAAGATCACTTCCTCGGCGATAATATCTAAACCAATTCCACCTATCCGTGACGCGGTTCCTGTAAAATATTGATTGATGACATTTTTATTAATTCCAATTGCTTCAAAAATTTGAGCACCGCGGTAGCTTTGAATCGTTGAAATGCCCATTTTCGATAGTACTTTTACAATGCCGTCTGTTGCCGCCTTAATATAAACTTCGACAGCTTTCTCCCAATCAATATCACGTAGGTCTCCATTTTCAATTAAACCTTGTAAAGTTTCAAGCGCTAAATATGGGTTAATTGCTTCCGCTCCAAATCCAAGTAATGCTGCGAAATGATGCACTTCTCTCGGCTCAGCTGATTCAACAAGTATGCTGACCTTCGCACGAGTTCCTTGGCGAATCAGATGGTGATGCAAACCGGAAACGGCGAGTAAAGTTGGTACAGCAGCCGACTTTCTATTTACTCCTCGGTCTGATAAAACAAGCAAAGATACTCCTTTTTCAATCGCCTCGTCTACTTTGGCAAAAAGTTCACCCAAGACGGCTGCCAAATCAGGAGTTTTGTTCACTGAAAAAAGTAATGAAAATGTCTCGCTCTTAAAGTTCGACTGATATAATTTCCCTAACTGATCATTGCTTAAAATCGGTGTTGCAATCTGAATTTGCTGACAGCTTTCAGGTTCTGGGTTGAGTAAGTTCTTCTCAGGACCGATTGTTGTTTGAATGGAAGTCACGACTTTCTCGCGAATTGCATCAATTGGCGGGTTCGTGACCTGGGCAAACAGCTGCTTGAAATAATTATACAAAAGCTGCGGCCTCTTTGATAAAACGGCAAGTGGGGAATCGTATCCCATCGAGCCAACAGGGTCTTGCTTATCGGTGACCATCGGCTTCATGATTTTATTTAACTCTTCGTTCGTATAGCCAAAGGCAAGCTGCTGTTTCATCCGTTCTTCTGCATGAAGCGGTTCGGTTCGCTCTTTTGTTTCCGGCAACTGATCTAAGTGGAGCAAATGGTCTGATAACCACTTTTGATACGGCTTTTCTTTGGCGATCTGCTGTTTAATTTCCTCATCAGGAATGATTTTCCCCTTTTCTAAATCAACAAGGAGCATCTTTCCTGGATGAAGTCTTTCTTTGTATTCAATATCTTCAGCAAAAATCTCTAACGCGCCAACTTCAGAACCTAAAACGATCATGCCATCTTTCGTCACATAGTATCTTGCAGGTCTAAGGCCATTTCGATCGAGGGTTGCCCCTATTTGTTTTCCATCCGTAAACACCACTGCAGCCGGACCATCCCACGGCTCCATTAAACAACTGTGGTATTCATAAAAAGCTCTTTTTTCCTCATCCATTGTTTCGTCATTCACCCATGGTTCAGGAATCATCATCATCGCGGTATGAGCAAGCGATCGTCCTGAAAGATGAAGAAATTCAAAACAATTATCAAACATCGACGAATCACTGCCATCGGTGTCAATTACCGGAAATAGTTTGTCTTGATCTTCCTCTTGAAACAGCTCCGACTTACAAAGAGCCTCACGCGCCTGCATCCATTTCACATTTCCTTTGATCGTGTTAAATTCGCCATTATGTATCGTATATCGGTTTGGATGAGACCTCTCCCAGCTAGGAAACGTATTCGTACTAAAACGTGAGTGCACGAGAGCCAATGCCGATTTAAAATAACGATTGTTTAGATCAAGAAAAAAGGAATCGAGCTGTTCCGGAATTAACATGCCTTTATACACGATGATTCTTGTCGATAAACTACAAATATAAAGACCTTCTTGATGTTTCTTATCTGCTGCCTGCGTCTCTTTTTCCAAACGTTTGCGGATCATATATAATTTTCTTTCAAACTCTTCTTGGTCTGTTATCACACTAGAAGGAGCAATAAACATTTGGCGAATAAAAGGTTTTGATTTCTTTGCCATATCCCCAACAAATGAATCATTCGTTGGCACCGTTCGCCAACCAAGAAAGACTTGCCCCTCATCTTCAATGATCGATTGGACTAGTTTTTGCATTTTTTTCCTCGTTTCAGGGTCTTGAGGCAAAAAAACCATTCCAATTCCATATCCCCCTTCTTCAGGGAGAGTAATATTGTCTTTATCGCATTGTTTTTCAAAAAAAGCATGGGGAATTTGTGTCAAAATTCCAGCTCCATCCCCCGTACTTGTATCAGCTGATTGTCCACCCCGATGCTCTAAATTACATAAAATTGTGATCGCATTTTCAACAATGTCATGTGACTTTTCCCCATTAATATTAGCCACCATTCCAATTCCGCAAGCTTCATGCTCATAGTCAGGACGATACAAGCCTTGTGCAACCGGATATCTATGCTTATTCATGACAACATCCCCTCTTTTAAAATTAAGTTCATGTTCGAGGCCTCTCACCAACACGAGAAAAGAAATTCTTTTTCCTAAGGATTAAAAACATGCCTTTACTAATAGTTTCTACATCAACTTTCCATTTAATACAAACTTTAGCTTTTGATTAGACAATAACAAAGAAGTTATTGTTTCAAAGTAGCTTTACTACATTTGATAATTGTGTAAATGAAGCAGCAAATAAAATTGCGAAAAATCATAACATATATTCCTAAAGAAGAGGAAAAGTAATTTTATTCGGTATGCGATAATCAAAAGGAGGTGTTTATTTTGAAAAAAACTTGGTCAGTGTTATTAGGTAAAGAAATTGTTGAAGAATACCAAATCCCTTTTAAAGGGATTATTGTAGAGTCTGAAGAAAAGCCTAACGAAAATGAAATTAATGCTCATTTGAAGGAACATTATTTTCCTGAAAAAGAAGATATTTTTTATGAGTTAATAACAGATATCTCTGAGATTAATATGAATCATTCTGCTCAACAATAACCAATTTGATTATAAAAAAGCCAAGCGAACGCTTGGCTTTTTTATCTTTGTATAGTAACTGCTCTCTAACGCTCAAACCAATCTAAGGCTTTTTCTCTTTCACCAAAATCAAAGTGGTGTACTTGAACACCAGGAATATATTCACTGATTTTGGCGCTTAACTCAATCCACTTTTTGTCACTGAAAACAGCGATTTTATGAAACTCTTCCCAATGCCTTGCACTAAATTTCAAATCTTCAATCAATCCCTTTACTGAGTAATCCGTTTCATGGACAGCCAATAAAAGATTTGTCTTTTCATGTTTCTCTTTCTTCTCTTTAAAATCCTTTTCGAAGTCTTCAATCTCTTTTTTGGTTATTTTTCCATTCACGACAACTTCAATTACGGTTTCTAAATTGTTCGGTTTTATTGCAATCATCAATAGAACCTCCCTTTTTAAAATCTAATTCTTTTTTAGCAAACTACCACTCTAGTTAAAATGTGCATCCGTGAGGATACGATCTAACTCTTCCATATGATGAGTCTCATCGGCAATCATATCTTCAAGCTTTACAACTAGTTCCGTTTGACCTAATGCCTCAGCTTGCTGCTTACGCATTTCATAACGATCAATTGTATCTTTCTCTGCTTTTCTCGCTGTTTCAAGCATTTCTTGTACGGTATCAGGCTGCTCCAACTCAGCTGGTTTCATTGTTGGCGTACCACCAAGAACCTTGATTTTTTCGGCTAAGTAAAGAGCATGTCCTTGTTCATCTGAAATTTCGCTTTCAAAGAAGGGTTTTAATGTTTGTCTATATAGACCAGACACGACTGCAGCATGATTGGTGTACATAATACTTGCAGCATACTCATTCGCTAGGTCCTCATTTAGTCCTTCAATTAACTCGCTCATTTTGTTATCCACTAAAATCATCCTTTCGAATAAATAATTTGTCTCTACTAAATGTGTACCCGGTTCTCAATCGAATAAACATATAACATTCATAAAGGGCATTTACCGTATAAAAAAAGACCAGTCTCTTATCTTAAACTCCTGCTTATTTTCTCCCACACCTCACAATTTCTCCTCATAAGGTTATTTGTGTAGCGCTAAAAGGAGGAATTGTTCATAAGGGACGTTATTGGAGGTTGAAAGTAGCTTTACATTAATCATTGTGTTGTTTATCCTGCTTGTTTTTATAGGGTTAGCGTATACATTCTAATAGAAATCAAGAAAAGGAAAGGGAATTGGGTCCCCTTGCCTTTGTTTATCTCTTTTTTAGTTGCCTCAAAAATCACTTGTACTCCAACGTTTTCACTGTAAACTATTGCTATTTTCACTACATAGCCCCATAGTTTCAACTTTTCGAAATGGCTAGCTAGTACCCTTTCGTATTAATAATGACATGTATTGAAAAGTTGAATGTATATGTTCAAGGTAGCTTCTCTGATATTTTGGTGGCAAAATCATAAGGTTAACAAATATAGCAGAGCCAGTACCGACAAGGATAATCAAAAAGCGATTTAAGGTAAATAAAAGATCTTCATTTCCCGGGGCACTCATGATAGCTAACACTGTAATGAGCGTTAATGGGATCGTACTTTCCATTTTCATTTTCAAACTCAGTGAAATCACGATCATGATTACGATTCCTACCATATTGAACAAGTGGGAAATACAGATAGCCTTAGTAAGCGTAATTACGGAAAGATCAAATAAACTATCAGCCAGTCAATCATAATTCTATCATTGAAGTTGAAAATAACCTTGGTCTTCTATCTTTATCCTCGCAATCGATTCAAAGCATTATATTAAAATGAGATCGGTGCCAGATCCCTGACGCATTGTGGGATCTGGCACCGACTTTTGAATCAGGTATAGAATAGGTTACTTATTCTTAACATCTCTATATCCTGGTCCCGCCTTTAACCTTTGACTTTATCTCTTGTATAATCGTCATCTTGTTATCCCAGCATTTTTGACTTAGATCAACTGGGTACTCTTCAGGGTTTAATGTACGTTGGTACTCTCCCCAAAGAAGATTGAAATTTTCAGAGACGAATTTCTGGATCTTAAAAATATCAGGATTTTCATAAACAAGTTCTCCGTTTAGGAAAATATCTACATGGAGGTCTCGCGCTTCAAAATCAGTAACAAATTTGCTAATAAAGGTATGGGTTGGGTGAAACATTTTTAGCCGTTCTTCTTTTTGTGGTTCTTCATCTTGAAGAGCAATATAGTCACCTTCTGATTTATGGTTAAGGGTATTCACAATTCTGTACAGTTTTTTCATTCCTGGTGTTGTGACTTTTTCTGGATTCGAGGATATTTTAATTGTATCCACCATTTCCCCATTTTCATTTTCAATCGCGACAATTTTATAAACAGCTCCGAGTGCCGGCTGATCATAAGCCGTAATAAGTCTTGTCCCAATTCCCCAGACATCAATTTTTGCGTCTTGCGCTTTTAAACTAAGAATTGTTTGTTCATCTAAGTCACTTGAAGCGACAATCAGAGTGGAATGAAATCCAGCTTGATCGAGCATTTCTCTCGTTTTTTTGGACAAATAGGCCATATCACCACCATCTAATCTGATCCCTGTAAAATCAATCTGCCCTTCAAACTCTTTTGCTACTTCAATAGCAGCGGGGACCCCTGAACGCAAAACATCATATGTATCAACAAGAGGAATAAATACTTTATTTTTCCGCCTCGCGCAACTCTCAGCGTATTTTTTCATTCCCACGTAATCACTTTTATACACTTGAATCATCGAATGTGCATGTGTACCTGAAACAGGAATCCCAAATTTCTTTCCCGCACGCACGTTACTCGTTGAATCAAATCCTGCAATGAAGGCCGCCCTCGTCCCCCAGACGGCCGCATCCATTTCTTGTGCTCGTCTCGTTCCAAATTCCATCGCTTTTTCACTGCCTATGACCTGTTTGATTCTTGAAGCTTTTGTCGCAATTAATGTTTGATAGTTAATGATGTTTAACAGCGCTGTTTCAATCAATTGAGCCTCAGCAAGGGTTGATTCCACTTGCAGAATTGGTTCATTGCCAAAGACTAGCTCCCCTTCTTTCATTGAACGAATTGATCCTGTGAATCTAATGGTTTTTAAGTAATCTAAGAACTCCTCTTCATATCCAACCGCATCACGCAAATAATCAATATCACTCTTTGTGAAACGGAATTCTTTCACATATTCAATTACACGTTCCAACCCTGCAAATACACCGTAACCGTTCCCAAATGGCATCTTTCTGAAGTACAATTCAAACACAGCTTTGCGATTATGTATATTGTCGTGCCAATACGTTTCCATCATATTTATTTGGTAAGCATCTGTATGTAGAGCCAAACCGTCATCCTCGAACACATTACTCATTTAAAGACCTCCTATTAATCAACTACTATAAGTATCTCCGTAATTGTATAATCTAAAAAGAATGCTTATTCACCTTATTATAATGAATTTTTTGTCAGCTAAACAACTAATACAGCTGATTACAATTAAAAACAATGCAAGGAGAATGAAATGAAAAAAGGAAAAACAAATGCAATGCGAATATTGGAAAAAGAAAAAGTAGAATACGAAATGTTATCCTACCGTGCAGAAGATGGCAAAATTGATGGGATATCCGTTGCTAAGAAAATTGACAAAGAGGTCGCGATCGTTTTTAAAACATTAGTCGCTCAAGGTTCAAGCAAGGCCTATTTTGTTTTTGTTGTTCCCGTGGAAGCTGAGCTTGACTTGAAGAAAGCAGCGAAAGCAGTTGGCGAAAAGAAAATTGAGATGATACCAGTAAAGGATATTACGAAAGTTTCCGGTTATGTGCGTGGTGGCTGTTCTCCAATCGGGATGAAAAAATTGTTTCCTACTTATATTGATCAAACGGCTGAGCAACTTGAAACGATTATTGTCAGTGGAGGGCTGATTGGTATGCAGATTGAATTAAAGGTGGCCGATTTAATCATGATCACAAACGCACAGTTTGCTAATTTATTGAAGGATTAATAAATTTTAGTTTTTGTAAGCTAAACTTTTAAGCCCACTTACTTATTTGTATAAAAAAGCCACCCTTATCTTATATAAGGATGGCTTGAGTCGGTATAATCACACATCAGACGAATCGTCATAATCATAACGAAATCCGTCATTCTGTGCTGTTTTTTCATTATCACTTTGATCTTGATGATCAGCTGTTGCTTGTATTTGTTGGTCAGATGTCGTTTGCATCTTTTGTTGTTCTTGATCCTTTTTCATAGTAGGCCCTCCTAGTTAGGATTTCTACTAGTAGTATGGTTTATTGTCTTTTCTTTTATCCTCAAAGATGAAACCTCGATCTTCTTTAGGTCTTAACTAATCTTAATGATGGTTTAACATTAGAATATTTCTTTTACTTCAAAATGCGCTCTTAATATTTGAGTTAGATAATGAAAAGGTGTTGTCTCGACCTGTCCATATTCCTTTTGAGTGTATAAGTGAGTGGCGTTTGGCAATTCCCTTCTCAACTGTTTTCTCAAGCTTTCTCCTGCATCATCAGCATCTACAAGGATAAATACATCCATGTCCTCAATAGGAAAAATCAACGTCTCTAGCTTTTCTTGACTTAATGTTCCGTTCGTACAAACGACTTCGACTTCTTCAGCCAAGACTTGCCGTATACGTTTTCGGTCACTTCTGCCTTCTACAATCAACACTTTGTCTTCCATGTTATCAGTCCTTTACTGTCTGTTAACTTATTCTATAATTTATATTCATCGGTTCCCACTTAAATAACAATCTAGATTTATTAATTGTAAGTCATAAGCATCCTGTGAAGAAATCATACATTTGTAACGATTTTCCTTTATAGATAATTGGTTACTCTCTATTTATTGACCATCCCTTAGAACCAACTATCTAAATAGAGATCGCACTCAATCGATTAGAATAGCGAAAAAAAACCTCCCACAATTCTCATCTTGGGAGGTCCGAATTTTTGATTTAATAATAATATCCTTGGTTCATCATCTGTTTCACTCGTTCTTGCTGATGTTCACATAAGTTTACATATAGCTTCGATAAGAAATTTCTCATAATAAATTCCTTCTTTCGATTTAGTGTATTCTTATTATGATCGACCCACCAATTTTTTACAAAAGTTGTAAAAACCGATGGAAACGAAAACTTCGTGATGAAAACGGAGAACATCATTGTTTATCTCGCTCAATCATAGATATACTCACTTTTCTACTAAGAATGACTTAGCTTCCTCAGATTTACCCCATTTTTTCAAAAATTACTTTATTAGACCCGTACGCTCAAGCAAGTTATTTGACTGCAAGAATAAGGAAAGCATACTATAACACTTGCACGAACATCTTCAGTCTCTTCAAAGTAAATTTTGAAGAGACTGACAACAGGAGGAACAGAAAAATGGATTTAACATACAGTAACTTGTTTAAAACCATTGATTTGAGAAAAGGTCTTCAACTGAAAAACCGTGTTGTTATGGCACCTATGACTAACTTTTCTTCAAATCCAGATGGTACTGTTTCAGAGGATGAGGTGAATTATTATATACGTCGTTCCAAAGGAGTCGGCATGGTGATCACGGCCTGTACAAATGTGACTGCAAATGGAAAGGGGTTCCCAGGCGAATTTGCGGGAGACCGTGATGAGATGATTCCGAGTCTTCGCAAACTAGCCACAGCCATCAAAGAACAAGGTGCAAAAGCTATCTTGCAAATTTTCCATGGTGGTCGTATGTGTCCACCAGATTTAGTGCCTGATGGCAATATTGTTAGCGCATCTGCAGTTGCTGCTGATCAAGGTGAATCAACAGGACCTGTACCAAGAGCCTTAAATGAAGAAGAAATCAATTATATGATCCATGCTTTTGGTGAAACGACCCGACGTGCGATTGAAGCTGGATTTGATGGTATCGAAATTCACGGAGCAAATGGCTATTTAATTCAACAATTCTTTTCACCACATTCTAACCGCCGCGAAGATCGCTTTGGTGGGAGTTTAGAAAAGCGTATGACTTTTCCGATAGCCGTTGTTGATGAAGTGGTACGAGTGGTAAACGATCATGCCAAAAATCCCTTTATTATTGGCTATCGCTTCTCACCAGAAGAACCTTCAACACCTGGGATTACGATGGATGACACACTTGAATTAATCCATGCTTTAGCTGACAAGGAACTTGATTATCTTCATATCTCATTAATGGAATTTGATTCATCTTCAAGAAGAGGGGGGGATGATACTCGTTCACGTTTAGAATTAGTGCTAGATAAAGTACAGGATCGCGTTCCTGTGATTGGAGTCGGTTCAATCCAGACAGCAGAAGATGCCCTAAAGGCTATGAAAACAGGTGTGCCTTTAATTGCGCTCGGTAGACAACTCATTATTGACCCAGATTGGGTTGCAAAGGTAAAGGAAGGCCGTGAATCAGAAATTGAAACAAAGCTGGATTTACAAGGACAAGATCGACTTATTGTACCAGACCCACTTTGGAATAAAATTGTTACTTCACCAGGTTGGTTTCCAGGAGTTGAGTAAAAAGCCGTCACGGAGACTGTTACAATGAGAGAAGCATTTAAGTTCCACAATTATCCACTGTTAACCTATCAATCCTCAAACGTTCAAGAAACGGGGCGAATTACATATGACTAACACAACTATAAAGAAACATATCCTAGATGCACTGCGTTTTAGACATACTACAAAGGAATTTGATCCTTCAAAGAAAATATCCGATGAGGATTTTAACTTTATTTTAGAAGCAGGAAGATTATCTCCAAGCTCGGTGGGCTATGAACCTTGGAAGTTTCTTATAGTTCAAAACCATGAACTTAGAGACAAACTGAAAGAAGTTTCCTGGGGGGCTAAAGGGTCAGCTCCCAACAGCAAGCCATTTTGTCGTAATTCTTGCACGAACCATCAAAGACACAAAATATGACTCCGATTACGTAAAGAATCAAATGCTAAGCGTGAAAAAATTCCCACCAGAGCTCTTTGATCAGATCAAAGAGCGCTACAAGACCTTCCAAGAAAAAGATCTTAAACTTTTGGAAAATGAGCGTACGATGTTGGATTGGGCAGGAAAACAAACCTATATTGCATTATCTAACATGATGACAGCAGCAGCTGTAATCGGCGTTGACTCCTGTCCAATTGAAGGTTTTAGTTTTGAAAAAGTGCAGAAAGTGTTAGAAGAAGAAAATTTACTCGAAGATGGGCATTTAGCCATTTCGGTCATGGCCGCATTCGGCTATCGTGCAAACGAACCCCGTCCTAAAACTAGAAAAGATATGAAGGACATTGTTCAGTGGATTGAATGACTCTGCGTTTTTCTTAAGAAACCCTAATAAGAATTTCTTATTAAATGCAAGGCCGTATGTTCAGTATTAAAGTCACCCTAAAGAGACTAAGTAGTTCTGGTAATGTGGAGAAAAAGTAAAAGAACAGTATAAATAACGAGTGAAATAACAAAACAATTAGCACACAAAAGCGCTTGGATTATTATTCTAATCCAAGCAAAAGATGAATGAAAAAGTCCTCTCTGACTATTAAATCATCCTTTTTTAGTTATCAAATAAAAACTTAGTTTTTAAATTTATTTAGGTATTCTCGACCTAATGTGTTATGCTGTGTCTAACCTTTTTACCACTTGTTTATAGGTTGTCTTCAAGACTGGCTAAACTTGTCTGATCCAAGACCTTTATATAGAGGCTTTTGACTTCAAAATCCTTGTATAGCTAGGTTTTAAAATCGAGCAAGAATGCGTCAGTCTTTTTTCGTCTATTTTTAGATAAGAAAAACGGCGCTAGCAAAGTCTTCTTAGAAGCAATGAGCGCAATCGCTGCTTTCTTTTAAGCTAAACGACAAGTGAAGTTCTTGTTGTTCGACGCGCAGCCTGTTGAACCATTGCCACCTATGAATTGACTTTCATGCTTGAAACCCATCTGTACCCGTATCCACTCTAATTTTATACGTTCTTATTTTCCAAAAAAAAAAGGACTCTATAATAGAGTCCTTTTCTAATTATGCTTTGTTAACGTTAGTAGCTTGAAGTCCACGTTGACCTTGTTCAGTGTCAAATGTAACTTTTTGGCCTTCGTCTAAAGATTTGAAACCTTCGCCTTGGATAGCTGAGAAATGTACGAATACATCTTCTCCTCCTTCGATTTCAATGAAACCAAATCCTTTTTCTGCGTTAAACCATTTTACTGTACCTTCTTGCATGTGTGTTTCCTCCTAAGTGAATTTTAAAATTCACATTTTATTACTATAGTTGCTCAATTAGATATCAAAGGCGAAAAGTTCAAATACTTTTTCTTCAATTACAGATGAACAAAAATAATTCTTCCTTAGAATAACAGATAAAATTAGTAAAAGCAAGTCTTACTTCATTTTTTATTTTCTTCGTCTATTTCCTTCCTCCACTTACATACCAAAGCAGCCAATTCAGATCTCAACTATTTATTGAAGTTATAGAGCTAGATCTTTAATATATCAGTTTAATTTCAAATTTTTCAATCTAAATACTCGATCTATCCATCTATATTAACTTTAAACTGCTAACTAAAATCATTGCTTGTCAATCCCTCCTCCAACTCTCTTGTAATTAATCTTTCATTGGATGAAATTTAAGATAGATACCACGATTGACTCGTTTCATGAAAATATTCTTAATTCATAACCCTCATCCCATTAATGGAAAAAAATTGATACACCGTTAGATTATCTTACATTGTTGTGGAAACTGAAAATCAAGAACTCTATACTAGCTAACAACAGATGTTAACTATACTCACATTAAAAAGTTACTTATAGAGAGGTGTCAATAAATGTCTGAATTAGTCCTGATGGATAATCTTTGGGTTATTATTTCTGCCATTTTAGTTTTATTTATGCAAGGTGGATTCATTCTATTAGAAGTAGGTTCTACACGTATGAAAAATGCCGGACACGTTGCTGGTAAAACAATCTTTACAATCGGAATCTCCTCACTAGTGTTTTGGGCAGTCGGTTGGGCATTCGCATACGGAGAAGGAAATGCATTCATTGGATTAACTGATTTCTTTTTTGGGGATTATTCGGTAAGTGAAGAGGGGCTAGTGAGTTCGGTCGATTTCCTTTTTCAAATGATGTTTGCAGCGATTGCCGTCACAATTGCTACGGGAGGATTAGCTGAGCGAGCAAAACTATCCACTTATGTTGTTTTCATAACTTTATTCTCAGTATTTGTTTATCCAATCGTCGCACATTGGATCTGGGGTGGTGGCTGGTTATCTCATATAGGAAAACAAGATTTTGCAGGTTCATCTGTCGTTCACTTAACTGGTGCGATGGCGGCTCTTGCAGCAACTATTTTACTTAAACCACGTCTAGGCAAATTTAATAAAGATGGATCGGCTAATGATTTAGCTGGACACAACCAGGTTTTTACTGCTTTCGGAGTTTTAATTTTGTGGGTTGGTTGGTTTGGCTTTAATGCCGGAAGTACACTAGGGGTAGCTGATGGTTTTTTTGGGTATGTTGCTTTAAATACTCAGCTTGCAGCTGCAGCAGGTACAGTAGCTGCCATGTTTGTCACTTGGGCGGTGACAGGTAAATCGGATGTGCCTACAATGTTAAATGGGGCATTAGCAGGTCTAGTTGCAATTACAGCATCATGTGCATTCGTTGCTCCATGGGCAGCTGCCCTAATCGGTGTCGTTGCTGGGGGTATCATCTTCTTTAGTATGAAACTTTTCGAAAAAGCAAAAATTGATGACCCTATATTCGCTCTGTCTGTTCACGGTGTAGCAGGAGTTTGGGGAACCCTTTCTACAGGATTCTTTGCAACTCCTGAACTTGCAGAGTTAAACGGCAAAGGTAGTGCTGGTCTTTTTTATGGCGGTGGCTTCACTCAACTAGGAATACAACTCTTAGGAATTGTGGCTGTCGCGACTTTCGCCTTCATTGTTTCTTACGTTCTACTTTTACTAACAAAATCTTTGGTAGGTGGCTTACGTGTATCTGAGGAAGAGGAGATTATTGGACTTGACTTAAGTGAACATGGCAGTTACGGTTACCCAGAAAGCATGCCAAATCAGAAAACAAGTGCGTAGAAATCATTACATTTTAGCGAACAGACTTGGCCCTGTTCGCTTTTTATTTCATTTTAAATCGTTAGAAGAGGCCTTTCTATATTCCGCTTTGAAGTATATTAAACTTTTCCCATCACAATCTGCCGATGATTTGGTCTTAGTTATCCTTCCTGATTTAGTAATCTTGCATAATATTTCTTTAAACCACTCCTAGTTCAGAGATTATCTTTAAATTATATTCCTCTTTTTCCACACACCCATTAATTCTAAATTTTAAAAATGTTCTTCACCTTGAAAAACTAACTCTTAAAAGATGCAAACAGATACTTAACGTCATTACCCCCCTCATCATAACCCTTCCACCATAGATTCATAGTTTTTAACTAACCTGCAAATGTTTAATTTTTCTTCTTAGTGGATATTTACAAGAGTAGATCATATTAACGAGGAGGGATTCATTATTCTTTACAAAGCTAAGTTAGTAGAATCTTGTGTTGTAAGGGCGACAGACGGAGAATTAGGCAAAGTAAAAGATTTGTACTTCGATAGTGAAAAATGGGTGATACGTTATTTTGTAATAGATACGCTTAAATGGCTACCAGGTCAAAAAGTATTAGTGTCACCGAGTTCATTTGACAGTGTTGATTTAGTAGATAACAAAATATCTGTTTTAGCAACTAAAGAACAAATAGAAAATAGTCCATCTATTGAAGAACATCAGCCCCTATCTCGTCAAAAAGAAACAGAACTTCATAGCTATTATGGCTGGGCACCTTACTGGATCGGAAGTGGTTTATGGGGAATGAGTAATGTCCCATCTATCGCTGAACAACAACGCGAACTGCAAAATGATCGAGAACCAGACGATGAAACCGATGCCGCTTTAAGAAGTATAAACGAAATTAAAGGACAAATAACTGGATATAACGTTATGGGTACAGATAAAAAGATTGGTCATGTTGTTGACTTTGTCATCGATGATCATTCTTGGGCCATCCATTCTTTAATCGTTGATACAGGATCTTGGTTACCAGGGAGAAAGGTCGCATTAGCTACAGAATCGATTGAATCCATTGATTGGGTTAGTAAAGAAATCATAACAAATCTCACTTCAAACGATGTTGAAAAAAATTCAAGTACAAATGATTCCATTTCAGAGTTGGATGGGATTCCGATTGATCGTTTTAAATAGGTAATAACAAATAATTAAGGAAGGATGATTATAATGGGAAAACACTTCATCGTAATCGCATCAATAGTTATTCTTCTAGGTGCATGTAGCAATGTTGATAGAGAGGTTCTGACTCAAGAGGCATTAGAAGACAATTTCGAAGAAGTACTTACAAACAATCAAGTTAGAATAGATAATGAGAGTGTAGATCGATCATTTTTTGTAGCGGGACAAACCGCAGAATTAGCTACTGATGCGTTTGTTACCTTTACTAATAGTGCATATGAGGAATTATATGACTTGTATAAAGTCGATTATTCCAGTAGTCAACTTGAAGACATGATCGAAGACAACACAATCGAATTGTATGAAGAGGGAACGGAAGTAGAAGTGTTGGATGTTAACATGACTGAAATTGAAGTAGCCGTTCCTGGTACTGAACAAACAGGCTATATCCACACATCGCTACTAACTGAACCTGAATCTACTTCTTAATTTAACATCAGATTAGGAGACTCAAAAAATTCTTTGAGTCTCCTAATCTATGTACTTCACCAAAAAGGCTTCAGCAAACTTGTCATATGACAGCTGATGAGAGTGGGAAATTAGTTCTACCACTTCTATGGCAATTATCTTTTTTGAGTAATTAATCAAAAAAGATTTAAGGATTTCTTTCATCATTAAACGTCCTTTTATCAAGACTCATTCACTACTAACAGTTTAATTTCATTCAACAGAATTAAGGATGAGTGATTTATTGTAAGAAAAATAGTTCCTTCCACTGAAAATAAGTTTTTTAGCTGAATTTTTTTCAGAGTAATTTAATGAGTTTATTCAACTAATGCTAATCTTCTAACCTTATTGTCTAAACATGTTAAACTAGAATAGGAAACTTACAATTGGAGGCGTATAATGGGTAAACGATTATTGTTTTTTATTTTAACGAATATTCTTGTGATGACGACGATTGTGATTGTCTGGTCGATCATTACGACTTTTACAGGTATCAATGGGTCGTTTGAAAACGGTGGTCCTGGACTAGGAATTGATTACATGGGGCTCATGGTATTTAGTTTACTTGTTGGTTTCACTGGATCATTTATATCTTTAGCAATGTCTAGGTGGATGGCTAAAAAAATGATGAATGTCAAGGTGGTAAAGCCAGAAGGCCAACTAAACGCACAGGAGCGTTCTGTAGTTGAAAAGGTTCACCGTCTATCTCGTGCAGCTGGCTTAACACATATGCCAGAGGTTGGAATCTATCAGTCATCTGAAGTAAATGCATTTGCAACAGGTCCTTCAAAGAAACGGTCCCTTGTTGCAGTTTCATCTGGTCTCCTAACTGTGATGGATGACGATGCTGTAGAGGGAGTTATTGCTCACGAGATAGCTCACGTAGCAAATGGAGACATGGTAACAATGACTCTTTTACAAGGGGTCGTCAATACCTTTGTAGTCTTTTTCTCCAGAATCGCTGCGATTCTTGTTTCACGCTTAGTCCGTTCTGAAATGGAAATGATTGTCCGCTTTGTTGCTATCATCATTTTCCAAATTTTATTTTCTATTCTAGGAAGTCTGGTTGTTATGGCCTACTCCCGTCACCGCGAATACCACGCTGACCGTGGGGGCGCAGATCTTGCAGGACGCGACAAAATGGCCCATGCCCTACGTTCATTAAAAAATTATGTCGATCGTGCAAAAGTTAATGATCGTACCGATGATTCAGCGATCCAAACGATGAAAATCAACGGTAAAGGTGGAGTGATGCAACTCTTCTCCTCCCATCCTGATTTGAATGAACGGATTGCTCGTTTAGAAAATCGATAAGAACTCTGTATACCTGCTCTTGATTTCGAGCAGGTGCTTTTTTCTTCCTTCCACTAACAAATCTCTTACACGTGAATCTAATTGGCATTTCCCCTTCATCTATAACAGTTTAAGACAGCTCAAAAGAACAGCATAACTCATTTAACTCAAATCAGTGTTGTATGACTGTGTTTTTTTCGATTCTGGTCATGATCTCTGTTTCAACTCGCTTCGGTTTATTACTCATAGAAGAATTAGGTTGAAATGGCTACCCGAACAAATCACACAAAATTCAAAACATTTTTTAGCTAGAGTAAAAAGTTGTCGTGATGAGATGAGGTATAAAAAATGCTATGAATTTTAGAAACTCCGTAGCATTTTTACATATGAAACTTAAAGTAATGTCATTGTGGATCTAACTAACATGAGCCGAGTCTTTAGGCTTTTTAATAACTAACTTTTCCTTTCTCTGCTCAATAATAAATAACGCCCCTTGGGAACTGTATAGCCCAAGAGGCGTAATCTGTTCATCTAGCTTTTTCTTGAATTTACGAGCCAATTGATTCACAACATGACCAGATAAATATTCGACAAAATATCCTTCAGACTAGGATAATTTTCATAACGTAGCTCTCCCTAATATTTGTTAAGGTTTCTACTCAGTATTAAATCATCTTATATGCCAATATTTTCACAAACAATTGCCAATTGAAATTCCTTGGTTAGAGTTAACTTCCCGTTGAATTCCATATAAGTGGCTTCTTTATGCAAATAACACTAAGGCAGCAGAGACTCTCTTAAAGAGACTCCCTGCTTTCCTAGTAAACCAATTGGTAAATTAAAAATCTCTCATTCTGATTTTTTTCATGTAATTCCGGTAGGATGATTTCTTTCTGTAATTCAAAAGAAGTATAGGTCTCTAAGAAAGAAATGTAATCCTTGGATGGATAATATAAAATAATCTCTATATCCCGGACTGCTTTCTCGACTGAAAGCAATATTTGATTAATGACCTGTCTAAACACTTGAATTGAAAACGGATTAAAAAAGTAAAATCGATTGTCTAATTCGTCAATTTGATAATCTTCGGCTTTACAATAAAGGAAGAGGATTTTTTCTTGTCCTTTGTTTGTTTTGGATAAATAATATTTCTGATTAACCATCGCTTCTCTGTACAAAATTTCATCTACTTCAATCCCCACAACAGATGCCTGAAACCTATCATAAATAAAGAAATTCAATCGACCTTTTCCACATCCAAAGTCAACGATTCGATCACTACTCTTCAATTGATAATGAGAAAATAATGTTTCAAGAGCACGATAGGGGGTTGCTTCATAACGGTTATAATGCCAAGATTTGTGGAATTCCTTACCGTCTTCTCCTGTTTCAACGTTCAACAATTTATCATAATCCTGTTCCTTCATTTGTTTACTCCTATTCAACTTATTCGCTCTTGTAGAAAAGTCGCATAATGATCACAGCAGATTGTTAGCGCAATTTGCTGAGCTATCGTTCCATCGGAAAAACAGAGCTTTTCTTCCCTAAACAGTCCGCCATCTTATCCTGAAATTCTGCCATTATTAATTCTTGTATATATCACTTTCAACTTAATATGCACATACCATACCTTTAATGGGTTACTATTTACAACTAACAAAAACAACCACATAGCTTTAGGAAAATCAAAAAGTTGATTGCTGAATTTTTCAGTACCTCATGGCTTTAGCTATAGGTTTTTTAAGCTAATATTCAGTGTGTGTACAGACTTTGGAATTACATTAGGTACCTATCCCATTTCTAAACGAATCTCCTTATTCATACATAAAGTAGAAAGAAGGAGGTTTTGAACTTGGATATGATAAAAAAAATCTTCCAAATCCCTAACATGATCCAGCAAACCATCATTCATACATTCGAAAAAAAACACTATCAGGCGAAATGCCGCCTAGTCGATTCTCCACTAGCGATACATTCAACGGTTTTCAAAAAATTGAAACAAACAATCACACAACAACCCTTTCAAAAAAAAGAACCTCTATCATCTTTATCAGACGTTGAACAAAATCTAATCCGTCACCTCAAACATAAAGTAAAAAAGACTAATCAAAACAATGCGACTCGAACAAATGCCTATCTTCATTTTTACAAAAAACACCCCGAACTCCATTGGGCTTTATTAGCTCATCTCGTTTCAAGAAACGGTGGCTGGAACATGACTGATCTTCAAGGTGGGTTAACGGATATACTTACTCAAGGCAGAAAGAAGGATTTCTTTATGTTTCTAGAGTTTTCTAATGCGCTTATTTTTTATGATGCCTATCCTCAACTACTACTTTATGAAGAAAGTAAAAAACAAAACAAAAGTTTATTCCACCTTCTTCCTTATTTTCAGGTGTCGCGATTTATGAAGCCCATTTGGGATTATTTTTTCACATCAAAAGATTCAAACTTTTTAACTGTAGCTTTAATTATAAATGAACAGCATTACATTGAAAAACGAGTTATTCAAGATTCATTTTATCAGGAACGTGTACTAGATACCCTTCTGTTTCAGGCTCAGGAGCTTTTCCAAATGACTCATGTGCTATTTCCCTTTCACTATAATGAGACGAAAAAGCGGCTAGCCGGATTTTCTTTAGCGGATTTCGCTTGTTTATCTGAACGAATCGATTTTGGGAAACAACTCTATGCCATGCTCTTTGGGCTGACCCCTCTTTATGATGACATTTATTTTTTTGCAACAGAAATTCCCCACACAGGTTCTCGTTCCGATTATTGGCCAACCACCTTCACGACCAAGAAGAATGATAGCTTAAAAGGAGAAACATCTTGTGGACTTAGAAACCGAATTTACAGTCCTTTTTTACAAGATAGCTGGGCTGACGTCACCCATACTTTCACCGACCATCACGATTGGTATTGCCCAGGGAATTCAGATGTATTTTCCTTTTTTAAAAAAATTGAAGCACCCAGTTCTTTCGATATTACGAGCGATTATTGTCGCAATTTACAAAAGATGTACGTAGCTTCTCTCGCCTATAAAAAAGCTAAAAAATGGCTTTAAACAGAGAAAAACGGCACTAGCCGTCTTTTCTTAGAATGAGCGATACCACTGTTTTCTTTTAAGCCGAATGACGATCAAGCATGTAAAGTCATTGTACCTTCGAGTTGACATGCTTCATTGAAAACCATCCTATATTCACTCAAATTTTTTATGATTTTATCTATTCATAAAGTGAAGCTGTTCCATAACTGAATTCAGCTTCACTACTAATCTCTTAATTTGACTTTTTAGAGGGCTGCGGGTTAAGCCTTTCTTCATTTGGCTTATTGTATTTCACAAAAAATGAGGTAATAAGACCAATTAACGAAAGAACCGCAACGACGATAAAGGCAACGTTCGCTCCATGAATGTCTGGGTAGGCGATATCAGCTTGTTGTTCACTTTGCAAGGTTACCGTTGTCATCACAGTCACAAGAATAGCCGTCCCAACTGAAGCTGCAATCATCCGCATCGTATTATCCATCGCCGCACCGTGAGGAATCAAACGTTTTGGTAACTGATTTAAAGCAGCGGTTTGAATTGGCATTAAGACCATGACTAATCCTAACATTCTTACTGCATACATGATTGTAATAAAAGAAAAGGATGTCTCAGGCCCTAAACGAATAAAACTAAATGAAGCCACCGTTTGAATCGTTAAGCCAATCATCACTAACCATCTAGCCCCTATTCGATCAAAGACCCTACCGATTATCGGTGCCATTATCCCTGTTATAACAGCACCAGGTAACAGGGCAAGCCCCGCTTCAAACGCTGTAAATCCTCTCATATTCTGCATAAACAAGGGAACGAGCGTCTCAACACCAATTAATCCCATAAAGGTAATCATTCCTATGATGACAGCGAACGGAAAAATGGAATATTGGAAAACTCGAAACTCAAGCATTGGATGGACCAACTTTAACTGTCTTGTGATAAATAGGACAAGTGACACCACTCCAATTCCAAGTGAAAAAAGGGTAAGTGACGCCGTCCAACCGTAGTTTCCCGCACTCGTAAATCCGTAAAGAAGTCCTCCAAACCCAAAGGACGACAACATAATTGAAAGAACATCCACTTTTGGTCGAGTGACTTCCGTTACATTTTTCAACTTAAAAAAAGCAATTAAAATATCAATAAGAGCAATAGGTAAAATGATAAAGAACAAAAGTCTCCATGAGTAATGTCCTGTTACCCAACCAGAAAAAGCTGGACCAATGGCCGGAGCAAACGAAATAACGAGTCCAACCAACCCCATCGCTGCACCACGTTTATTAACAGGGAAAATCATTAAAAAGACGGTTATCATAAGCGGAAGCATCACACCCGCTCCACTTGATTGAATAATTCTACCAAGAAGTAACACTTCAAAATTAGGTGCAACACCTGCCACTAATGTCCCGAAAGCAAAGACACCCATAGCCGTAATAAAGAGCTGTCTCGTTGTAAATCTCTCTAATAAAAAGGCACTTATCGGGATCATAATTCCATTTACAAGCATAAATACGGTAGTAAGCCATTGTGCACTGTTTGCCGTCACATTCATTTCTTCCATAATCGGCGGTATTGCTGTTATCATTAGCGTTTGATTTAATATTGCTATAAAAGATCCTGCTAGCAAAAGTGCAACAATCGTCGACTTCTTATAACTTATTGAATCCATTCTTTCCCTTCTTTCTTTACATACGTTAACTGTAATGTCTATCAAACAAAAATAGATACTTTTACAGAGTAAATGATTACAAAAAAATAATCTATCTTTTTCCCAACAAAGTAATCGATTATTAATGAAAATAAATTCCAAAACGGTATTTTATATAGCTGCGATACCTTTGTGTTACAATTACCACTGAGAAAAGGTGGAGATTTATATATGCTACGCTCTTATTTGTTCCTTATAATAACTATGATTTTGTTTTCAGGCAATATTCTAATTGGAAAAGCAATTAATGATTTGCCTCCGGTTACGATTACGTTCTTACGTTGTTGCATTGCTTTTACGATTCTTTTTCCTCTCGGCTTTAATGAACTAAAGAAAAATCGTTCACTTTGGATAAAGGAATGGAAACCTCTCGTTTCTCTATCTTTGAGTGGGATTGTTCTATTTAATTTCTTTTTGTATGCCTCTTTACAGTATACTTCTTCAACGAATGTAGCTGTCATTGAAGCAAGCACCCCCATTTTTGCCATAATACTAGGAATGGTCTTTTTACAGGAGCGATTAAACATCGTACAATACGTTGGGATCTTTTTATCATTAGTAGGTGCCTTATGGGTGATCACAAAAGGATCCTTGGAAGTGATTAGTCAATTTCAATTTAATATTGGAGATATCCTTGTCTTAATTGCCGTTTTTGTTTGGGCTATCTACTCTTTGTTAATTAAACAACACAATCATAAGTACCCTTTATATGGAAGTCTAGCAGTTATGTTGTTCATAGCCTTAATTATCTTGTTTCCATTTGCTGTCTATGAATGGCGAAAGGGCTTCGATTATTTATTTGATCCAAAGTTGATCGTTGGACTTCTATATTTAGGAATATTCCCTTCTGTGATTGCTTTAATTTTTTGGAATAAAGGAGTTGCTGCTATCGGCCCAGCTCGGGCATCTATCTTCTTAAACTTGATACCCTTTTTTACGATTATTGGGGCTGTTCTATTTTTAGGAGAAACCGTTACGATCATTCAGTTATTAGGGGGGATTGTGGTTATTGCCGGGGTTTATTTATCTACAAAAGCAACATCAAACGAAAAAACTAGATCGATTTCTAAAGAGCGAAAAGTTGACCTTTAGGAAAGGTTAATAATTAATAGAGTTATAATCCAATTGTCCGAAATCGCTAACATAAACTCTGTAACTTGAGCTGGGATTTTTTCTCGTGTTAAGTAAGACCCAAAAACAGAGGCCCCAACAATTATAAACATAATGACAGATGTAATTTGAATGGAAGAAGTGAATATATAATGCAAATCTTTCCACTTTATTTCTCGGTAAATCCTATCTCCTGCAATTAAGCCATACACAACTGCGACAAGCGCTGCTTCCGTTGGCGTAAATATCCCTCCGTAAATTCCACCTAAAATAATGACAGGCATCAAAAACGCAATCAGAAATTTTCTTGAAATTATATTTTTCGCCATCGCCGTATCCTTTTATAATTGAGATGACATATACGAGATCGTCAAAAAGCATCGATCCAGTCTTTAAAATTGGTTTGAATTTATTTATTAGAAAACTGTACGAAAGGCCTGAGTGGAAAAAGTTCCTGCCCAAATTTAATTAGAAATGATTAATCTGATAAACGTAATCAATGTTTTTAAACGTTGAAGAAAGGCATATGAACAGTTTCTACAGTTAGACATCCCACGGCACAAAAGGACGCATCCTTTCTACCGTCTATTAATGGTTTATCTGAGCTCCCCAAAGGCGGACTTGTACTTCCTAGTTAATGAAGATACCTCGTACACACAAATAAAGAGACAGGGAAAAGTCCTGTCTCTAAAGAGGTTTAGATTATAATTGTCATTAAACTTTTTCTTTTAATATACATCACGCTGGTATCGTTTTTGCTTTTGCATCTCAGTTAAATACTCTTCAGCTGCTTCACGGCTCATACCGCCTTCTTTTTCAATAATATCTATAAGCGTGTTGTGGACGTCTTTGGCCATATATTGCTTATCCCCACAAACGTAAAAATATGCACCATCTTCTAGCCAAGCAAACAATTCCTTGCTGTTTTCAAGCATTTTATGCTGTACATATACTTTCTTTTCTGAATCACGTGAGAACGCAGTACTTAGTTTTGTTAGTACACCATCTTTTTGGTACTTTTCCAACTCGTCTTCGTAAAGAAAATCAGTTGCCGAATACTGGTCCCCGAAAAATAACCAAGATTCACCTGTTCCTCCATTCACTGCGCGTTCCTGGATAAATGAACGGAATGGGGCGATTCCTGTCCCTGGACCAACCATAATTATTTTTGTATCTGTGGAGTCTGGCAGAAAAAAGTGCTTATTTTGCTGAATGAAAACCGGAATCGTGTCTCCTTGGTCAAGACGTTCTGCACATTGTACAGAGCATACCCCTTTTCTCTCACGTCCGTGAGCTTCATATCGAACAGCACCAATTGTCAGATGCACTTCATCTGGAGTTGCTGTTAAGCTACTGGCAATAGAATACAGACGTGGTGGCATCTTTCTTAATAGAGAGACAATCTCTTGCGCTGACCCCTTCCATGGACCAAAGTCACGCAAAAGATCGAGCAAATCGCGCCCTTCCATATATTCTTTTAGTTGATCTTTGTTCTCCGGTAATACAAGATTCTGAATTTCCTCATTTTCTGTTAGTTGTGCCGCTTGTTGCAGAATCTTTTTCGTTAATAAAGTAATTTCAAAGTATGTTGTCAGAGCTTCCTGTAGTGGAAGCTTATCATCTTTTTTATTAATTGTAACGCTTTCATGTGCGTCCCATTTCATTTCCTCAACAAGTGTAGCCACATATTCTGGGTCATTCTCTGGAAAGATACCAAGGCAATCACCAGGAACATATGAAAGGTTCGAATCTTTTAATGATAATTCTATGTGTCGCGTTTCTTTATTAGAGCCAGGTCGATTTAAATTTAAGGTTTCAAGCACTTCGGCTAGAAACGGATTCGTCCTTGAATATGTAGCTGAAACCGCTTTTTCTTCTTTGTTCTGTTCAGTATTTTTCACATCATTAAATTGCATAAATTTCACCTCACCAAGTATTTTAAACTTTTACATTGCTTAATTTTAGACCTATCTTCGATTAACCACAAATAAACTTTACAACTAAATCGAGTTAATTATACATATAAAAATTAATCTATAAATATTATAACGATAGAGAAATTGAATGTAAACTAAATTCGGAAAATTATAATTATTATATTTAAATATGTTTCTTTAACTTATGTGAGTTATAAGCAAAAAAAGAGACATAAATACTAACTATTCAACATTAAATATACTATCAATATACAAGTTCCTATTAACCCTCTTCCAACTCCAACAACAAATCCCCTGTTTGAATCTTCTCATTTCCCCACATGAATCGCTTTTACTACAACAATTGAATTCACATTATTATACTTGGTGAATATCTTTAAAGATATTTTATAAATCACTTTATTCTTTTTCAATGCCTTCGTTCCTACCTACAGTTTCCCCTAAAAAATCTATTGTTTTTTAAAAAAAAGACTATTTGGTCTGTTTAAGGGATATGGACTGCACTCTCAATCAAGTCAAAAATTCAAATAAAAAAGAGAAAAGACATTCCTCTATAGAATATCTTTTTGCAAGCATTCTTTGCAGTGTTCGCACTAATCATTTTGTACCTTGTAAATGATTTTCTAATTCAAATGTCATGATGGCATTCCCGCTTCCTGATGATTGAGCATACGTATGAAAAGTTGGTTTATATTGATCTTCTAAAGCACCTAGCATCATGGCAAGATGACGCCCTCCACCTTCCACCCCAGCGACTTTCGCATATTGTGGAAGCATCTCATTAGCTAGTTCCCAGTTTTTATTCATCACATAATCAATAAACTGTTTATCTAAAGCCTGTTCAGATACGGTCGGCATATGATGACGACCACGTACTAGATTATGAGCAAGCGCACCACTAAAAACAAACACATATTTTTTATCGGATTGATTTAACACTTTGCCTATTTCTTCGCCCCATTTATACGTTTCTTCTAAACCAGCTGCCATCGTGATAGACAAATTGACAACTGGAATATCTGCATTGGGTACAAGATAACGTAAAGGAACGACTGTGCCATAGTCCCATACATATGTTGGATCATTTACAGCAATAACGGGAAGTTGAGCATGTTTTCCTGCCAATACTAATGCGTTTCCAAGCTCTTGGTCGCCAGGATAATCATATTCAACATCAGAAATAATATCGGGACATTCGAATGCGGTTAAAATTCCTTTATGTCCGGGTAATACATCTACATAATGGTGAAAAGTCGATTGCCAATGACACGAAACCAAAATTACGGCATCTGGCTTCATTTCTGTTATTTTCACTGCAATGTCATCCATTTTTGTGACGATATCTTGTTGAAATTGAGGTACATTTTCTCTATGACAAATACTAGGAACGTGAGCAGCTAAAATGCCTAATTCAATAGTCATAAATAACCCTCCTACATTTAATTTATTTGTGATTCAAGGCTACTTTGAAGCGTTACGTTTCTCTACAGATTCCCCTGCAATTCCCCAGTGACTCTTAGGAATCTCCGTGACAATCACTCGAACCGTCTCTTTCGGAACTTCTAACGTATTTGTAATCGTTTCCGTAATATCGGCAATAACCCGTTCTATTTTTTCCTTAGGACGCCCTTCCATAATGTTAACGTTTACAATTGGCATCTGCGTTCTCCTTTCTAATTATCTTTATGTTTTATTGGGTTAAATTTGAGATCTATTAACTTCTATTCTATAAAAAGATTTGCGAGATCGTACAAAAAGGAAAACCACCTTTTTGAATCTAAAGATTTAGCAAACTCTATGAAGGCAATGGCTTCTCTCGCTGCGCGCCTTATGAGAAAACCACTCATAAGGCTTAAAACATGGCAGCGGTTTCGCTCATTGCTTCGAGATCGTACAAAAAGGAAAACCGCCTTTTTGTACGATCTCTCTTATTCTCCTACTGAAAAGCTTACTTCACCTAGTCCGTCAATTTTAGCGGTTACATGGTCTCCGTAGGATAAAGGGACAGCTCCTGTGATTCCACCGGTTAAAATGACTTGCCCTGCTTTTAACTTCTCGCCTTTGCGGTGGAGCATGTTAGCGAGCATCGCAACTGAATTTGCCGGATGACCTAAGACTGCCGCACCAGCGCCCAGATCTTTTATTTCACCATTAATAGATAAGACGGTTCCAACAAGATCCAATTCAAGTTCTTCTGGTTTACGAACTTTGTTTCCAAAAACCACTTTAGAAGATGAGGCATTATCAGCAATCACATCTGGTAGGGTGAAATTAAAATTTTCATAGCGACTATCAATAATTTCAAGCGCCGAACAGACATATTCTGTAGCCGCTAGAACTTGAGCTCCAGAGACACCCGGTCCTTCGATATCTTTTCCTAGGATAAAGGCTACTTCAGCCTCCACTTTAGGGTGAATAAAATCAGCCAACGAAATTTGAGATCCCTCTGAAACAACCATATTATCGAAAATATAACCAAAAATTGGTTCTTCGACATTCATTTGTTTCATTTTTGCCCGGCTTGTTAAGCCCATTTTTGGTCCAACAATTGAATGACCTTGCTCTAACTTTAAATTTACTAGTTCTTCTTGAATTGAATATGCTTCTTCTACCGTTAAATTAGGAACTTTATCTGATGTGATTCGTACAACATCTTTTCTCTGTAATTCTGCATCTAATAAAAATTCAGCTATTTCTTTATTCGACATACTCATATGATTTCCCCCTATTAAACTCTAAGACTATTTTTTTTATTTGCTATTTCAGCAGCTACGTCGATAATCATATCTTCTTGCCCTCCGACGACTTTTCTCTTTCCTAGTTCAATTAAAACATCTCGAGGATCAATTTTAAATTGTTTCGCTGCTCTTTGGGCATGAAGTAAGAAGCTAGAGTATACACCTGCATAGCCCATCACTAAACTATCTCTTGTAATCTCTTGAGGCTGCGTTAAAATAGGCGCAACAATATTTTCAGCCAAATCCATCATTTTATATAAATCAATGCCGCTCTTTAATTCCATTCTCTCTAAGACAGCGACTAATACTTCTGTTTGTGTATTTCCAGCTCCTGCTCCTAAACAACGAACGCTACCATCGATTCTTGTAGCTCCTTCTTCAATTGCAACAAGAGTGTTCGCCATCGCAAGAGACAAATTGTTATGCGCATGAAAGCCTATGTTGATTGTTAAACTTTGACGTAATGCTCTAATTCTTTCCCGTACTTGATTTGGGAGTAATGCACCCGCTGAATCAACAACATAAACAGTATCAGCCCCGTAGCTCTCCATTAATTTTGCTTGTTCAACAAGCTTATTCACTGGAGCCATATGCGACATCATTAAGAAACCAACTGTTTCCATACCTAGTTCTTTTGCTAGATTAATATGTTGTGGAGACACATCTGCTTCTGTTACATGAGTTGCTACTCTTGCCATTTTCGCCCCAATTTCAGCCGCTTGTTTTAGATCGTCCTTCGTTCCAATCCCTGGAATTAACAGAACTGCTACTTTCGTTTGGTCACAAACAGATACGGCAGCTTCAATTAACTTCATTTCATCAGTGAGCGACAAACCATATTGCTGGGAAGATCCCCCTAATCCATCTCCATGAGCTACTTCCATATACGGTACCCCTGCATCATTTAATCCTCGAGCTATTTCTGTTACTTGTTCAATCGTATATTGATGTCTAATGGCGTGACTTCCATCACGCAAGGCAACTTCAGTAATAATAATATCTCGATTATCGGTCATCCAAAACATTCCTTTCTGTGAGTAGGCAAATTTTATAAAATCGCTGAGTTCAGCTTGTTTTTTGCAAGCTCTTCTGCGACTTTCACAGCTGCAGCCGTCATAATATCCAGATTTCCAGAATAAGAAGGTAAGTAATCACCTGCTCCTTCCACCTCTAAGAAAATCGTCACACGGTTGCCATCAAAGATTGGCTCTGTACGTAACCGGTAACCTGGTACATAGGATTGAACTTTCTCGGCCATTTCTTTAACAGACTTTGTAATGGCTACTTCATCCATTTTTCCTGGCTCTACAACCGCATAAACCGTATCTCTCATCAGAATTGGTGGTTCGGCAGGATTTAGTATAATAATTGCTTTCCCTCTCTTGGCACCGCCAATTTCCTCAATACCCCGCTTCGTTGTTTGCGTAAACTCATCGATATTCGCCCTTGTACCTGGACCCGCACTTTCACTTGAGATCGTCGCAACTATCTCCGCATATTCAACAGGACACACACAATTAACAGCGTGCACCATCGGAATCGTCGCCTGACCACCACATGTGATCAAGTTAACATTTGGTACATCTAAATTCGTTCCTAGATTAACAGGTGGTACAACAAAAGGTCCTCTTGCAGCTGGCGTTAAATCAAGCACTTGCTTTTCTGCTTCTTGTAATAATTTCGCGTGTCTAACATGCGCTTTTGCCGAGGTCGCATCAAAGAAAATATCTGCTATTTCGCTATTCGTTGCTAAAAATTCTTCTAATCCATTTGTAAACGTTTGATAGCCTCGCTCCTTTGCTCTCATCACGCCATCTGAATCAGGATCAATTCCAATAAGGGCTGTTAATTTAAGCGTAGCTGATCTTTCTATTTTTAACATCAAATCTGTACCGATATTTCCGGTTCCAATTATCGCTACTTTAATTTTTCCCATGTGAATCACCTTTCCCACCTTTAATTATGAAGAAAAACGTACAGAAACCTCTCCTAAATGGGCAATTTTTGCCGTGAAAACATCTCCAGGCTTTGCCTCTACAGCAGCCGAAAGAGCTCCAGAGAGAATGACTTCTCCTGCTTTTAACGTAATATCAAACTCACTTAATTTATTCGCAAGCCACGCTACACAGTTAATTGGATTTCCTAGTGCAGCCGCTCCTACGCCTGTGTTGATGATCTCTCCGTTTTTAATAAGAACCATGCCCGCTAGCGCTAGATCAACCTGATCAATCGCAACCGGCTTTCCACCCAGAACATAATGACTACTAGATGCATTGTCAGCAATCGTATCTGGTAATTTTATTTTCCAATCCTTCACACGGCTATCAACAATTTCTAAAGAAGGAAGAACATAATCTGTTGCTTGAATCACATCTAATGGTGTGACATGGGGTCCTTTAAGATTTTTTTTCAAGACAAATGCGACTTCCGCTTCTACTTTTGGTTGCATGACGCGTTGATAAGATAATTCACTTCCATTTTCTACGACCATTCCATCTAGTAAATGGCCGTAGTCTGGTTCATCAACTCCTAGTAATTTCTGCATCGCAAGTGAAGTTAAACCGATTTTCTTTCCAACAATGGTCTGACCTTGCGCTAATTTTTGTTTAATCACTTCCAATTGTACGGCATAGGCATCTTCAGTCGTAAAGGAAGCGCTTTGATCGGTTAAAGCAGCTGTTCCGACTCGGTCTTTTTCGGCTTGTAAAAGTTGTTTGGCGAATGATTCAGTTGAACTCATTGTTATTCCTCCCTTAAAGCTTAATGCAAATATTTTTTAATTCACTATAGAATTCAAAGCTGTGCATTCCGCCTTCACGCCCAATGCCGCTTTGCTTTAGTCCACCGAACGGTGTGCGTAAATCTCTTAAGAACCAAGTGTTGACCCAAACAATTCCTGCTTCTACTTCATTTGCTACACGATGTGCGCGACGAAGATCGTTCGTCCAAATCGAAGCGCTTAAACCATAATGAGAGTCATTTACTTGCGCAATCACTTCGTCTTCTAAATCAAAAGGAATGACCGTAACGACTGGTCCAAAAATCTCTTCACGGACACAACGAGCATTTCGATCAAGGTCTGTAATAATCGTCGGTTCAATGTAATAGCCTTTTTCAAATCCATCTGGACGACCGCCACCTGTACGAATCGTTCCGCCTTCTTCTCTTGCTAAATCTAAAAAGCCTAAGACACGATCATAATGTTCCTTACCAATCATAGCACCAAGATTGGATTTCTCATCAAATGGATCTCCAACCACTAGCTCCTTTGTTTTTGCGACAAACTTTTCAATGAATTCATCATAAGCAGGACGTTCAACGTAGATTCTCGATCCACATAAACACACTTCCCCTTGATTAATGAAACTTGATTTAATCGTGGTTTCTAGCACTTCATCAAGATCTGAATCAGCAAAGATAATATTCGGATTCTTTCCACCAAGTTCATATGAAAGCTTCTTAAGTGTATTAGCCGCCGCTTTCATAATCGCTGTTCCCGTTGATGTTTCACCAGTAAATGTAATTGCATCGACATCTGGATGTTCTGTAAGAGCCGCACCAGCTGAGTTCGGTCCAAACCCATGAACGACGTTAACAACGCCATCTGGAACTCCTGCTTCTTTACAAATCTCTGCTAACACTGTTGCTGTCATTGGAGTCCACTCTGCTGGTTTCATTACCGCTGTATTACCTGCTGCTAAACAAGGAGCAAGCTTCCAAGTTAATAAAAGCAATGGTAGATTCCAAGGGTTAATTAAACCAACAACCCCAACTGGTTTACGAACAGCATAGTTAATCGCTACATCATCATGCTGATAAGCTTCTGTTCCCATTGACGTCATATAATCCGCAAAGAAATGAAAGTTGTATGCTGCTCTTGGAATATCAATCGTACTTGATAACCAAATCGGCTTCCCTGTATCTAATGACTCTAAACGAGCCAACTCATCTTTTCTTTCTAAAATAAGATCTCCAATTTTACGTAAGATTTTTGAACGCTCTGTTAGCGGCATTGTTTTCCAACGACCATTAAGCGCTCTTCTTGCAGCTGTTACAGCTAGGTGAATTTCTTCTTCTCCACCTTCAGAAACCGAGCCAAGTACTTCTTCATTTGCTGGATTCGTATTTACAAATGTTTTGTTATTGATAGAATCCATATACTTTCCATTAATGTAATGTCTGCAATCAATTCCTGTTGCCGTAGTAATCGTTTTCATGTTTAATTCCTCCATTTATTAAAGTTTGTAGTGGTTACCTTTTGTTACATTTAGAATACTCAATTTTCGTACCTTATAAAACATCATAGTTCCTCTATATGCAACATCAAAAACTTTTTTTAAAAATTTTTAGATTATTCATTTTTCTCAATTAATATGATATAGTAAATTCAAATCCCATAAAAGAACACAGTTCCTCTATAAACAACAAAAGGAGGTATTCATCTTGCAGACAGAAAAAAAAGATTACACGCTATCATCGGTTAGAAATGCACTTCGCATTTTACGCAGGTTTTCTATGGATGAATCTGAGTTGAAAATTACTGATTTAGCAAAAGACTTAGACTTAGGAAAAAGTACAGTTTCAAGATTAATGTCAACATTAGCTAGTGAAGGTTTTGTAGAAAAAAATCCTGACAATCAACGTTACCGTTTAGGATTATCGATTTTATCTCTTGCCAGTGTTTGTACATCTAACTTTGAAATTCATAAAGAAGCTATGCCAGTTTTGCATGATCTTGTTGAAAAGACCGGTGAAACGTCGCATTTAGCCATTCTCGATGGGCTTGATGTCATTTACTTACATAAAGTAGAAAGTAAGCATCATGTCCGGGCATTTACTCATATTGGTAAAAGAAATCCTTCATATGCAACAAGTTCTGGAAAAGTAATGCTAGCCTTTAATGACGATCATTATGTAGAAAGGACGATTGAGAGAGGACTGGAGCCATTCACAAAAAATACCATTAGCGATCCAAAGAAATTAATGAAAGCTCTTGAAGAAATTCGCACAAATGGATATGCAATTAGCATTGAAGAAATTTTTGAAGGCGTTGTCTCTATCGCCTCTCCTGTTAGAGATTACACAGGACAAGTCATTGCATCCGTTAACATTGTCGGACCTATGCAACGTCTAAATGATCGCACAATTCCTCCAAATATTAAGAAAGTCATTGAAGCTGGTAAGCAAATCTCTGAGAGACTAGGCTACAGACCACATCATTTCTAAAATAAAAAGGAGCTGTTCATCATGCATGATTTTCATACTCACTTTATTCCTAAAGAAGTCTTAACGTGGATTAAGGACAACAAACAAACCGTAAACGCTAATTGGGTCAAGAAGAACACAGAGAAAGAAGCTTTCCTATCGATCAACAACAAATGGGCATTTGAGTTAAAACAAGAATTTACTAATGCTAGCTTGTATCTAGAAGAAAAAGAAAAAATTGGCGTTTCTCATGCGATTGTTTCACCGATCCCACAGCTATTTTTATATGAATTTGCTTCTGAGATTACAAGCGAGCTAGCAACGGTCTATAATCTTTCGCTTGCAAAGTGGTGTCGATCTAATAGCGAACAGTTATCAGCCTTAGGAACCGTTTCTCTTAACAATCCTGAGTTAGCTGCTCGTGATTTAAGAGAAGCTATGGATGCAGGGTTGAAAGGAGCCATCATTGGTCCTGGCCTAAATGGTAAACTGCTTTCAGATCCTCAGTTTACTCCTTTTTGGGAGGAAGCAAATAGCCTAAAAGCAATCATTTTTATTCATCCTTTATTATGCGAAGACCCACGTTTGAAACAACGGATGATGCCGAACTTGATTGGGGTTCCGTGGGAAACAACCATATCAGCAACAGACCTATTACTTAGCGGGATGCTAGATACATACAGTGATGTAAACATCTTATTAGCTCATGGTGGCGGCTTCCTTCCTTATCAAATTGGACGTTTAAATAAAGGATATGAGCAATGGCCTTTAGTCTCAAATGCGTTGAATAAAGAACCGATTGAATATTTAAAAGATTTTTGGTATGACAGCGTCTTATGGGATACAAACACCTTAGAATACTTAGCTAAAACGGTTGGGGAAGATCGAATTGTACCCGGATCTGACTTCCCATTTGATTTATGTTCTTGGCCTCCCATTAAAGATTTCGCAAAGGGTTCCGACTCCTTACTACGACTTAAATAATCGTTAGGGCTACCATTTTCACTAATGGTAGCCCTTTCATTTTCTAATAACGACTACTTTAGACTAGCAATGACTTCGGACTTTCCCATTCCAATGGTAAACCAATGTAGTTTTCAGACAAACTTGTTAAAGCTGCCCGAGATGAAGTTACATATTCTAATTCACTAAGCTGAATACTTCTTTCAAATGAACTATGACTAAAGTTGCGATGAAGTGTAGTTGTCATCCACGACGAGAAACGTTGCGCTTTCCAAATACGACGTAAAGCAATTTCAGAGTATCGGTTTAACATATCCGTACTCCCTGTTTGATAAAATGTCTCAATACCTCGTTTTAAAACCTGGACATCAGACATCGCTAAATTCAATCCCTTTGCACCGGTTGGCGGAACGATGTGAGCAGCATCCCCTGCGATAAATAAGCGACCGTATTGCATGGGTTCACAAACAAAACTCCGCATCGAAACAATGTTCTTTTGTATAATCGGGCCATCTGGTAACTTCCAGCCATCTTTTGTTTCAACTCTTGCTTTGAGCTCTGTCCAAATTCGATCATCCGACCAATTAGCAATATCATCACTTGGGTCAACTTGAATATAATGTCGTTGTATTTCTGGTGTCCGTGTACTTATTAAAGCAAAGCCTCTGTCGTGATTGGAATAGATTAATTCCGGATTCGCAATCGGAGTCTCAGCTAGAATTCCTAACCAGCTAAATGGATAGATTTGCTGTTTTTCCTCCCGAATTGCATCAGGAATCATTTTCCGACTTGGTCCATGGAAGCCATCACAGCCTGCAATAAAGTCACAGCTTAATTCCTCCTCTCCTCCATCATGCTTAAAGCGAATCTTTGGTGAATCGCTATCAACATCATGTAGAGTCACATCACTCACACTAAAATAAATCTCTGCACCGGCTTCAAGGCGCGCTGCAACTAAATCTTTTATTACCTCATGTTGAGGATAAACCATGATACTCTTTCCGTCTGTGAGTTCATGCATATTGACACGGTGCCTGATTCCATTATATTGGAGCTCAATTCCATGGTGAAGATGACCTTCACGCATCATTCGCTCCCCGACCCCTGTAGCGTTTAATAGATCAACGGTTCCTTGTTCAAGTACACCTGCACGAATCGTTCCTTCTATTTCTTCTCTTGACCGATTTTCAAGAATGACAGATTCAATTCCTTCAAGGTGCAAAAGATGTGAAAGCATAAGACCAGCTGGACCAGCACCGATAATTCCTACTTGAGTTTTCATCAAAATTCCCCTCTCTGTTCAATTAATCGTTGTAAACGCTTACCTAACTCATTTAAAATGTTAATATAAGAATGTTCAGAATAAAAGATCAGGTTTCTTTTATATGAAACAACTAACGAATTCTGAGGTGATTTTATAAAGTGCTAAACGAAGGGATCTTAAAATCAGTTCATAATGGGCTTTCTATTTTACGATTATTTTCAAATGAAAAATCAAATTGGGGAATCACAGAAATTGCAAATGTTCTGTCTTTAAACAAAAGTACGGTGAGTCGTCTTGTAAAAGAACTAGTAGAAGAAGGATTTTTAGAAAAGTCTGGTACAACCTATCAACTTGGGATTTCCGTGCTTTGTTTAAGCGGTGTCATTACTTCTCATTTGGAGATTTTTCGTGAAGCGAAGCCTTCTTTACATAAACTAGTAGCGAGAGTAGAAGAGACCGCTCACATTTCTGTTCTTGAAGACTCAAATATTACTTATCTACATAAGGTTGATTGCAAACAACCCGTTCATCTCATGTCTTTTATTGGAAAAAACAACCCGGCAACCTGCACGAGTTCAGGAAAAGTTCTTTTGGCATTTCAGCCAACGGAAGTGACTCATCGTGTCCTTGATAACGGACTTCCTAAATGTGGACCTAACAGCATTACGGATCGAGAAGAATTATTACAAGAACTACAAGCTATTCGCCAACAAGGTTTTTCCATTTGTGTGAACGAATTGCATGAAGAGGTTGTCAGCATTGCTGCGCCGGTTAAAGACTATACAGGTGAGGTAATGGCATCCGTAAGTATCGTCGGACCTAGTCAGAGGATGAGGAAAGATCAATTCCCTGAATACATAAAAGCAGTCACCACAGCAGGTCAGGAGATCTCGAAAAAATTAGGCTATATCCATCACTAAATTGCCGAAAAAGGTAGAGGGGAGAAATCTATGAGGTATCCAGCTCTTAACAAAGAATCGTTTTCTTCAATGAGAAATGCACTACGGCTATTAAACTTGTTTACGATTGATGAACCAGAATTAACGTTAAGTGAAATGGCTGAAAAGTTACAAATTGCCCATAGTACCGCGCACCGCTTGACTAGTACGTTGACTCATGCAGGCTACCTAGTAAAAGAGCCGATTTTAAAAACCTATCGCCCCGCTTCTTCCATTTTATCAATGGGGAACACCTTTCTATCGAAGTATCGATTATATCAAATATCTGAACCGACCCTAGAAGAACTCACAAAGAATACAGGAGAAACAGCTCATATCTCGATCTTAAAAGGAAACAAAGTTGTTTACTTATATAGAGTTGATAGTCTGCATCCTGTTCACCTACTTTCACATGCCGGAAAACAAAACCCCATCCATTGCACCAGCTCTGGACAGGTGATTCTTGCTTATCAACCGGAATTTATCATCGAAGAAGTTGTCAAGCAAGGGTTACCATTTTATACAACTAAAACGGTTACATCGCCCGTTACATTTACTAACTTGTTATCGACTATTCGAAAACAAGGATTTGCGATTAGCCAAGAAGAAATGCATAAAGGTGTTTCATCTATTGCAGCACCTATTAGGAATACTCAAGGTAAAGTTATGGCATCGGTAAGCATCGCAGGCCCCACAACTAGAGTGAATCAATTAAAAATAGATCAATTTGTTAAATTAGTAAAAGCAGCAGCTAATAAAATTACTGAAGAGTCTAATAAACTATTAAAAACATCCAATTCCTAATCATATGTTCTTCTATAAGTAATCATGTCCTTGTTATCATTTACATAAAGTGTAAAATGAATGGAGGGAATTATTTATAGAGCTTCTACTCAGAAAGAGGTGTCCATGAATACAAGATCATTATTCACCTATAAAAACCTTCTATTTCTTATTGGAATCATTTTTGTAGCTTTTAATTTACGTTCATCTATTACAGCTGTTGGACCTTTAATTGGATTCATTCGTGCAGATACAAACCTTTCTAACAGTTCCATAGGCTTACTTACTACTTTACCCTTACTAGCCTTTGGTATATTCTCAACCCTCGCACCAAGGTTGGGACGGAAATGGGGAAACGAAACAACCGTATTTATCGCTTTAATTATTTTAACTATAGGAATACTTTTTCGTTCAATCGGGATGGTTTTTGCTTTGTTTGTTGGAACAGCAATGTTAGGGCTAGGAATCGCCATCTGCAATGTCTTAATTCCAGGTATTGTTAAAAATGAATTTCCTGAAAAGACGGGAGTCATGACGGGTGTTTACATAACTTCGATGGCTACTATGGCAGCACTCGCATCTGGAGTCAGTATTCCTTTGGCACAAGGGGGCAATCTAGGCTGGGAAAAGTCCCTTTCCGTTTGGGCTATTTTAGCAGGAATTGCTGTCATCATTTGGATGCCACAATTACGAAATAAGCAAAAAACAACTACAGTTTCCAAATATTCAAAAAGTTCGATTTGGTCTTCCTCCCTTGCATGGCAAATAACTCTTTTCATGGGTTTGCAATCTTGTATATTTTACTGCATCATTGCTTGGGTTCCTGAAATCCTTGTTAGTCGCGGGGTCGACATACCAACGGCAGGATGGCTTTTAACGCTTACTCAAATTGCTGGTCTACCAGCAACTCTTTTCATCCCCATTTTAGCAGGGCGTCTAACGAACCAAAGGAGTATTGTTTTAGTCATTACTTTTCTTTATTTTTTTGGATTCCTAGGACTCTATTTCGGAGGGAATATCGGGGTTATTACCCTTTATATGATCTTCTTAGGTGTCGCACAAGGAGCTGGGATCAGCTTGTCTCTAAGTTTGTTTGGTTTACGATCTCAAAACACCTATGATGCCGCTAATTTATCTGGTATGGCACAATCTATAGGGTATCTATTAGCTGCGATGGGGCCTCTTATTATGGGTATTTTCTTTGATATATTTCAGTCTTGGACACCAGCTTTCCTCTTATTTTTTAGTCTTTCAATTACAATGGGGATTTTTGGATTATATGCTGGTCGGAGTCAATTTGTTTTCCAGTCGGAACCCGAAAAACTTAGAGCTTAACTATTACAAAGCAATCCTTATTTTTGACACTCTTCTATTATTGATTATTTATTCCCCTAGAATAATAGTTATTAAATGAGCCAACCCGCTTCATGAAAGAAGCGGGTTGGCTCATTAGATTTTTTGTATTAAAAAGCAAACTGACGATACTTCGTTTGCACCGACACCCATTTGGTCGTCGTAAACTCCTCCACCACCCACGGGTTTCCAAAACGCCCTAGTCCACTCGCTTTATTTCCACCAAACGGAATATGAGGAGCGTCATTGACCGTTTGATCGTTGAAATGCGTCATTCCCGCATCCACCTGCAAGGCGAGTTCTTCCCCGCGCTCAAGATCACTCGTGAAGATCGCCGAACTTAGCCCATGTTGCGTATCGTTGGCCAGCTCTGAGGAGTAAAAATTCTTCGGGATAATTTTCGACAATACTAACCCTAAAATATGCTAAATATGAGATAATTTAACTACAATAACACTGTCATACAGGGCGTTTTAGGGGGATTTCATTTTGGCTACGAGAAGAGAGAAAAGAGAACAGGAAAAAGAAATAAATTATTTTGTCGAGTTCCTAAAAATTCAGAAGCATTTTTTCAAAGAGCTTACAAATAAACTAAAAAAGGTAAAAGACCACCGATCACAAAACTATATCACCTACGGTTCAGAAATTATTTTATTTACCATTCTATTGAAAAATATGACGGGTTTGAAATCCATGAGAAGCATGAGCGATGGTTTTAATAAAGAGGAATGTATCGAGAATATAAGAACAGTTTTAGATTTGGAGTTTCTAGAGGAACTGCCTCATTATGATACCATTAACGATTTTCTTTCTAGACTAGAAGTGACGGAACTAGAGGAAATCAGAAACTATATGATAAAGGAACTGTTAAAAAAGAAATGTTTTGACTCGTACAGAATAGAGGGGAAGTATTGGGGAGTCATTATTGATGGAACTGGAGTACACACCTTTCATGAGAAACATTGTGACCATTGTTTGAGAAGGAATTCTACCAATAAAGAAACAGGAGAAATCAAAACGACTTACATGCACCATGTACTCGAAGCAAAATTAGTAGTAGGTGACATGGTTTTTAGCATTAGCTCGGAATTTATCGAAAATGAATCGGAGGATGTCACCAAGCAGGATTGTGAACTAAAAGCATTCCATAGACTGGCGAAGAAACTAAAACAAACATTCAAAAGGTTACCTATTTGTATCATAGGAGATAGCCTTTATGCATGCGAATCTGTATTTAGTCGTTGTGATGAGTATAAATGGAAATACTTATGCCGATTTAAAGAAGGCAGAATCAAAAGCATTGCGTCCGAATTCAAATCAATAAAAGAAGGAACAAAGTCAAAAGCAGGATCATCTTTTTTGGGCAAATGACATTTCCTATAACGAAAGAACCGTTAATCTTATAGAATCCATGCTAGAAACAGAGGATGGAAAAAACATTCAGTTTGTATTTATCACCGACTTAAAAATAACAAAGAAGAATGCAGAAAGACTGATTGTCGCGGGTCGGAGCCGTTGGAAAATCGAAAACCAAGGCTTTAATCAACAAAAAAATATTCGTTATCAGATTGAACATGCCAATAGTCACAATTACACAGCAATGAAAAATCATTATCTCCTTGTCCAAATTAAAAACATCATCATACAGCTTTACGAAAAGGGATCAATCGTTTTTAAAACTCTCAAAAAAACGGCAAAAGAAAAATCCTCAAACCTGTTAGAAGCGATTCGGAGCCGCAAGATAACAGACGAGGATTTAGCTACTCTGGCAAAACCAATACAAGTAAGGTTTACCTAGCCATTTTATTATAGCAGAGGATGTGATGCGAAGAAAAGGGTAAAACCCCGAATTTCCAATTAAATACAACTAAAGAAAACAGGTTAGTCTTTTTGGCAAAAAAATAGATTAAGTATACTGGTAAAATTTCACTTTTTAAACGAAATGATTTTACCGATTAGAGTGATAATAGAAAAGTTTACTCTTCACAGCTGATATGCTTCCGCCATAGTTGCAATTTTTTTGTTTCTGTGATTCCTCCAGCATGAGAGAGATCTGGTTGAATAATATCAACATAGCCGTCAGCTAAAATAGATTTAAAATCCCATCTAGAGAACATGCGCTCACCTGTTGCAATCGGTATATGGGTACAATTTGCAATTTCTCTTAACGCTTCATTATTTTCTGCTAGAACTGGTTCTTCTATGAACATTGGGCGGTAAGGTTCCAACTCTTTAGCCAGGATTTTGGCCATCGGCTTATGAACTCTACCATGAAAATCGATCCCTATTCCAATATCATTGCCAACCGCTTCTCGTACTGCTACAATCCGTTCAATGGTTTGGTCAACTTTATCGTAGGAATCAATACACTGCATCTCTTCCGTTCCGTTCATTTTGACTGCCGTGAAACCAGTTTCTACTACCTTTTTAGCCGCTACCCCTACGTCCGATGGTCGGTCTCCACCTATCCATGAATAGACACGAATCGAATCTCTACATCCCCCGCCCATTAAGTCATATACAGGTGCATTATAATATTTTCCTTTTAATTCCCAGAGTGCTTGGTCGATCCCAGCAATAGCACTCATCAAAATAGGTCCACCTCTATAGAAAAGGATACCCTTCATGTGTTTAATCGAGGGTACTTTGATTTCCAAAAAATTTGATGATTATTGTAAGAACAATATTCGCTTCTGTACTCGAATTAAGGACAATACAATCATCCATGTCATTGAAGAACTCCCTGTGAATCCGTCATCAGCGATTCTACGAGAAGCTGTGGTTAAACTAGGAAAGATGAAATATCCAGTTCGATTAATTGAAACACAAGATAGTCAAGGAAATCTTATCAGAATCATCATTAATGATGCGAAAATGAGTGCAAAGGAAATCAGTGATCTGTACCGGAATCGCTGGCAAATTGAATTGTTCTTTAATGAATGAAGCAACACTTGGTTCTTAAAAAGTTATGGAAAGAGTTCAAACGCTGTTTACAATCAAATTTACATAGCTATGATTACTTTCTGCTTATCGTTATTGATGAAAATAGTAAACTCCTTACAAAAACATACTCATATTCATTGTCGTAATAACTGATTGATCAGGAAAAATGGTACGGGAAGCTATTTTCCATTGATCACCAACCTTTTGTACTATATCATTACGTTGTCCAAACATTTCTTCTATATCAGTAGTTGAACCTCTACTTCTTTTGAATAGAAAGTAACTTCGTACTCGATATTGATTCGCTTGATCACCCGGTTCAATCATCACATTTGAAATGAAATGTCGTTGACGTGTTGCTGGATTTTCAACCCAAGCTGATTTTGTATAAAGTCTGTTTACCCTAGTTCGAAGAGAGCCTTTTGTTTCTTCAAAAAAAGCAGAATCGATGGAGATATTTTCAATATTCACCCCTTCGACTGTCTCACGTAGGGGCATCTTATACTCAACCTCATCTGATAATAAATCTAGCCATTCCTTGTACATTCGATTATCTAAATAATACGCTTCTTGATAAAGAAGATTCGTAATTTCATCTTTCATCTCAAGCGTAATTTTTGATTTTACTTCGTTACTCATTTGCTCTCCTCCTTTACAGAGTTGTTTGCTGTTAGTAAATCAAGCCAATGCTCATGCATTCTTCTTGATAAAGCATCACAATAGGTTGTTGGGTATGCAACACCCGGTCCAGGAAAAGTTTTATCTTGCTTCACATGACTAAAGCCCATAAGATAGTTGCTTACATTATTATAATTTAATTCTTTATCGCGCATCATCGAGGCACCACTTACTTCAACAATACGTGCCCATGTTTCCGTATCATCTTGCTCTAGAGTACCAGTTGGGCCAAACGAACCGAGATAACCTCTGTAGGCATCAGCCTTGTATTCTTCTGGGGCTGCCTTATCAATCATAAACCAACACCAAACTTCTACTTTATCTGGGCCGAGCGGTCTCCATACTCTAAAATTGAGGTAATTATGTAAATGCCCTTCTGTTCCATGAATAGGACTTACAAAAGAAAGATTCGGATAAACTCCTCCAACAAAGACCGTGACTCTTTCTAGAATATCAGCTTGTTCAGGCGTTAAGTTGCGCTGAAACATTGGCCACATCGACTGCGGCATACCCTGGAATTCTGATCTTGAACGTCCTGTTTTTGAGGTAATCACATTAATGCCATGCGCATTCTTCATGACAACTTGGTGGCCATACCCCGCATAAAGTGGATCTTCTGGACTAATCCCCATTTCAACCGTAGATCGATGAGTCGTCTGAACATGATACGGGTCTGCTGCAAAGTTTTCCGCTGTTGATTTCCAGTTTGCTTTTGCAACCCAACGTTGCGGAAGGCCAATGACTTCCATCCCACCATCGCTTCTACCTAGTAACATATCAAAATACCACTTCATTTCTCCCAAATAATCTTCCAACGTTTCTGCATTAGGATCTAGGCAGCCAAAAATCATCCCACGGTAACTTTCTAGTTTAGGAATCTCGCGCAATCCCCATTCATCTTTAGACATCTCTTCCCCATACACCTTGTTACCAGCGACAATTCCAACTAATTTACCATCTAAATTATAGCTCCAGCCATGATACGGACATGTAAACGTTTTCTTTTTTCCGCGATCAGCTGTACATAATTGCGTTCCACGGTGTGTACAGGAATTAAGATATGCTTTAATTTGCTCTTTACTGTCTTTAACAAGTAAAATTGGATCATTTACCATCCATCTCGTTACATAGCTTCCCGCTTCTTTTAATTCAGTTTCATGGCCTAAAAATTGCCATGTCGTTCCGAATACCTTCTCCTTTTCTAGCTCATAAATATCAGGATCTGTTATCACCCATTGTGGTAATAACCCCTCTGCCATCTTACCCTTTAATTGCTTAATTAACGGTTCATCCAATTCTCTCTTAATCATTTGAGACGTCTCCTCTCTTTAATTAACAATAATATAAAGCGTCCTGAAATTCGCATTGTGAATCGTAAGTTCCTATAATGAACTATGTATCTTAATTTTACCCATTTATTTCCGTCCTGTCAATATTAAATGAATATTCAAATAAATTCCCATTCATTAATTAGCTAATATAACGGCATCAGGGTTCACCTACCACTGAATAACAATTAGTCAGTAAGATTTTCGGTTAACAAATGCACATAAAATTTAATGATCATACAGAAAAAAGAAAGACGAAAATCGGTCTGATTTCCGCCTCTCTAAACTTGGTATGGTATTAACCTCTATTTCGAACCTGTAATATATAGTAATACCATCTCATTTTAAACTTTCTCTAATCATCAAACATCTCTTTCTTTTCATTATCGTTTAGATAATGATTGCCCCATCTGCATCGAAATTTTAACGGCTGCTTTCTTGATTTTTTCAATTAATTGTATTCGTCTTTCGCCTTCCATTTTGAAAGAGGGACCTGAAATGGCAATCGAGGCAATTGCCTTATTTTTGCCTTGAAAAATGGGTGCGGCAATTGCGGTATAGCCTATAAAAGTCTCGTCTTCGTCAATAAATACATTTTCCACCCTGATCTCTTTAAGTCGTTGTAAAAATACACCTTGGTCCGTAACTGTCTTTGGGGTGTGTGGTTCAAGCGGATATGCTTTAAGAAGCTTATTAATGAACTCCTCATCCATATAAGCGAGGAGGATAATTCCTAGAGCCCCGTTATGTAAAATTCGTCTCCGGCCGACGAAGTTATTAGGTTGAAGTCCTTCATCACTATCGAATCTTAAGACATATTGAATCGTTTCAGATTGAGGCTGTGCGAGAATCACAGAGTGACCTGTTTCTTCATGTAATGCCAATAGGATGGGCTCAGCCTCTCTTCGTATATCTAGATGTTCTAGCACGATTCCTCCATACTCTAATAGCTTTGTTCCAAGCCGATATTCATTAGTCTTTTGATTGTATTGGATCAGATAGTTACGTTCTAACGTCCAAAGTAAACGATAGGTTGTCGTTTTAGCTAATTTCGTTTGTTGCATAATTTCATCAATTGACAGTTCCGTATTTTCAAAACTAAAACAGTTTAATATTTGAATGGCTCTTTCTAATGATTGAATTGGCTCTAAGTTAAGTTCTCTCATGATTAACCTCGGTTTCTATAAGCGATTGTTCCTATATTTAACCATCAATCTACTTTTTTATCAAATCAAAAAAACCTCACTCTATAACCTGAGTTTATCATTAGGTACTATATAATATAGAAAAAAAGGGAGTTATTGTAGAAATAATATGAAGATTAATCAAAAGGTTGTTCAAAAACGTTGGCATGATCATCAGTTGTTTTCATTTTTCAAGGAATTCATGTGTGTAAGGTGTTAAAGACTATTGTAAGCGCTAGAGGCAATGTGAGGTTGTCTTAATATTTTCATGATTTACAAACTTGTCAACTACCAATGATTCGACACAGCTGTGAAGAGTAAACTTTTCTATTATCACTCTAATTGGTAAAATCATTTCGTTTAAAAAGTAAAATTTCACCAGTATACTTAATCTATTTTTTTGCCAAAAAGACTAACCTGTTTTCTTTAGTTGTATTTAATTGGAAATCTATGATTTGTCTTCTGTACTTTGGAGCAAAAACTATGTGATACTTACAATTCCATGTTGTGTGTGCTAAACTATTCATGTCCTTCACGGGCATACCTCCTTCTATGGTGAGATGAAGTGGTCGGGAAACCAACTTTATCCTACCATCAAGTGAGTTTTTTTTAATACCACGCTAGAAGCTCTTTAGAACCCCTGGCATAGCCAGGGGTTTTCTAAACCACTAAACAAAAGACACCGTCTCCTCATTCAGCAGACGGTATCTTCTCCCATAAACATTTTACTCATACAATCTCTTTTGCACTATAATCTGATTCAACAATTAATTTCCTGCCTTTTAATTCATAAAGCAATGTGAGAACAATCATTAATAGACCAATGAAGTCAAGTATGATTCCTACATTTATTAAGAAAACGGCTCCTAAAAATAACATGCATCTTGAAATGATTAGGATTGGTTGTTTTAAATACCCTTCTAAAGAAACTGCTAAAGCATATATCCCAATAAGTGCGGTAACTGAAGCAAGTACAATCGTTACTACACTACCTTGGAAAATTAATGCTGGACCATAGACAAACATGAAGGGAACGATAAAAGCTACTAAAGCTAATCTCACTGCAGTCACCGATGTTGCCATGGGATTGGATTTAGCTATCCCACTCGCCGCATACGCAGCTATCGCTACTGGAGGAGTAATTCCGGAGAGTACTCCATAGTAAAATATGAACATATGAGCTGCCATACTTGGTACTCCAAGTTGCGTTATTGCTGGTGCTGCTAAGACGGCCAGGATGATATAAGAGGCTACAGGAGGTAAACCCATTCCCATAATGACAGAAGCAATCATTGTTAATAAAAGCAATAGAAATAAATGACCACCAGAAAGTTCAATCAAGATACCAGAAAACCTTAAACCCATCCCTGTCATGTTGATAACACCTATGACAACACCAGCACAAGCACAAGCAGCAGCTACAACTAATGATAGCTTCACTCCTTGAACAATGGCTTCTTTAATATCATGTAAACTCATTCTAGTCTCTTTACGTAACAGACAGACAAGAGGAACTGCAACAATACCCCAAAATGCTGCTTCTGGAGGTGCAAGCTGAGGAACAACCAATAAATAAACTAAAATTAATAACGGAATAATTAAATGTCCTTTTGTTATAATCATTTCTTTAAGATTTGGAACTTGATAGTCACTTTGTACCTGTTCTCCCATGCGAGCAGCTCTTAAATCAACCATAATAAAAATGGCTATGAAATAAAGCAGTGCTGGGATTAAAGCAGCTAGAGCAACTTTAATATATTCTACTTGTAAAAAATCAGCCATTAAAAAAGCTACCGCGCCCATCACCGGAGGTAAAAGCATCCCACCTGTTGACGCAACTGATTCAACTGCTCCTGCATACTGAGCCTTATATCCTCCACGTTTCATTAACGGAATGGTTAATATTCCTGTTGTCGCCACATTTCCAACCTGGCTTCCACTAATTGAGCCAAATAACGCACTAGCTACAATCGAAACTTTAGCAGCCCCACCTCTAAAGCGTCCCACTAAAGAAAATGCCATGTCGATGAAAAATTTTCCTGCTCCAGACTTTTCTAAAAAAGACCCAAATAGGACAAACAACACTACGTATGTAGCAGAAACACCAAGAGGTATACCGTATACCCCTTCATTTGATAATCCAACCTGAGTAATAATACGCTGAGTGCTATAACCTGAGTGAGCGAAAAGCAAAGGTAATTTATCCCCTAAGAAAGCGTATACAAGAAATAAAGCGGCTAATATCGGTAAAGCCCAACCAATAATACGACGCGCTGCTTCCAATGTTAAAACAATACTCAATATCCCCACTACTAACATCGTCGTTGTTGGAGAACTAAAAGCCATCGATAATTCAATAAAATTCAAATAAATATACACAGACACAAAAATCGTCGTCCCTGCCAGTAAAGTATCTGTGATCCAAGCTAATTTCCCTCGAGATGCTAAATCTTCTTCATTAGATTTTTTAATAAAAGGAAATAGTAAAAAAATCAGAGCAAGAGCAAAACCAAGATGGACTCCTCGCTGCTGCATAGAAGGGAATATTTGAATCCCTCCGGCATAAAGGTGAAAAAAAGCCAAGAATAGAGCAAGAATTACTACGACCCTAGTGATCCCTTTCTGAAACATAATCTACACTCCTCACTGTAGTTTCCGGAAGTTACATACATTAATTTAAGATACTGTTCGAGAATAAATGCTTTTGCATTATTCTCGAACCTGCTGTTTTGAAATTTCAAGTTATTGTTGAATCTCTATACCGTGATCTTCAAAATATTGTAGCGCTCCTGGGTGGTATGGTATCGTCACACCTTCTACCACTGTTTCCGGTACGATATCAAATGTTGGATGTATCTCTTTAAGGCCTTCTGCATTTTCCATTATCGTTTCTAAAAATTTATAGACCATTTCATCATCAGTCTTTTCGTGCGTTATATAAATGGAATAGAATGCACCAATACTAATATCCTCGTCTTGTCCTTTATATGTGCCAGCTGCAATGTCGACAGAGGAATAATAAGGTTGTTGTGCAACAAAATCCGCCATTATGCTAGGTTCTACAGGAATAATTCTAACATCTTCAGTTTGGGCAATTTCTCTAACTGTTGGCGCAGGTATCGCTCCCATTAAATAACCTGCATCTACACTACCATTAAGAATAGCTTCTTGTATTTCCGTAAAACTGCTAAGTGGTAATAATTGATAATTGTCTTTACTAACTCCATGAGCCTCCATCAAATCTTCAAGTAATTCAGTAGGAGGTGTTCCGATCGCTGCAACTCCAATCCGTTTTCCAGCTAAGTCTTTAAATGAATGAATTGGAGATTTTTCAAGAACGACCAAATGAAGAGCATTATAACTTAAGAAACCTACACCTCTTAAATAATCATGTTCTCCAGGAACCGGATCTAAAACTCCATTAAAAGCTTGATCAGCTCCTATTGACCCTATTCCGCCAAAAGCCGGTCTACCTTGTTCATGCCGTTCAGACATGTATTGCACAATTTCTGATGTTCCATTCGTCGCTTCAGTAGCAAATGAAGCACCAGGGATGACCTGTTCGTTATTTAAAATATTGGCTAAACCAGCACTTATAATATAATTAATCCCGCCAGAACCTGGTGTGTAGACAGGAATTATCCCTGAAAAGCTACCTTCTGTTTTATTCTCATCATTTGTTGGTTGACTTAAGTTACCATTTCCACAGCCAACAAGCACAAGTGAAACAAGAAATAGGAAAACTAAACCGACATGAACATGCTTCATTAAATCATCTCCCCTAGTTTGGTTTTAACTCTTACAAAAGTTTAAATTAGACCCTTATTCTACTGCAATAACTTCCAAATCTTCTGGTACAATTACTTCTCCGGAAAACACAGCAGATGCCTCCTTGAATGCAATACGTCCATCAGCCTCCGGGAGAAAATGGGTAAGGACAACCTTTTTTACCTTCGCTCTTTTTGCAATAATACCAGCTTGGGTAGGACTACAATGTTCCTTTTGGAGCTGATCCCAAATTTTTTCGAGGGCTTGACTCTTCTCTCCTGTTGTCAGACCTGCATTCTGAATTAATAGATCGGCCCCTTCTGCTAGATCTACAATTTCCTCATTCGGTGATGTATCACTTGATATAACAATCGTTTTCCCACCGATTTCAAAACGAAAAGCAAAAGTAGGAACATTGTGTATCATACGTGCTGTAGTGATCTTGTATGGTAAAGGATTCTCCAATAATTCTCCAGGCTCACTGAATTCAATAATACGAACATCACGAATCCCCGCTCCAGACCGGCCAAGTGAACAACGATAGTCGATATCATATGAATACATTTTCAAGATACTTTCATGAAGATCCTTTGTTCCCTTTGGACCAATAACAGTAAGTTCTGACCTGCCCTGTCCCCAACCACCAAGTAAAAACTGAGCGTACCCTAGCGTATGATCTGAGTGTAAATGAGTAAAAATTACATAATTAATTGACTCTGGCACAATCCCGGCTTTCATTAACTGAGTAGTCGTACCTTCCCCACAATCAACTAAAATGGTTTCATTGCCGATAACCAGTGCCTGCGCTGGTTGTGATCTGTTCAAATTTGGACGTGGACTTCCCGTTCCTAGCATAACGATTGAGATTTCTGACATGGTAATCACTCCCTATTGTTTTTGTTTTTTTCCGATCCTGTTTTTCTTTTTTTCATTTTGGATAAAAGAGACCAAAATGAACCGCTTACATTTTCCGGTGTATTTAATCCTTATTCCTCCACCAACCTTAAATTCATTTTGGATAAAAGTGGTTAAAAATATAATAACTCATTCAAACGAAAAAATAAATAGAATTTTTAAATTTTTCAATAAATTATATACAATCAACTAATTTTCTTCTCTCCCAAATAATGAAGAAAAAATAGTAACAGCTGCCCCAACTGAAGCAGATGCCTGCAATGATTTTTCTTGAACAATTATTACGTTCTTATTCAAAGTAATATGTTGCATGGCTGTTTCTTTTACCTTTTCAAAATAGCCTTTGTACAATTGAATTAGTGGTCCTGAAAGTACTGCCACTTCAGTTTCAAGAAGGTTAATAATATTAGACAATCCCACCCCATAATAATAAGCTGAACGCATAACAGCTTCATACGTAACCTCGCGATTACGGTTTAGCTCCTTAATCAATGGAATTGTATTATCTCTGAACCAAGTTAAGTCCCTTTTCTCTGAAAGATAATTAGACTCCAAGTCTTTTAAAATCGCATAAAGTGAAGTATATGCTTGCAGACAGCCTCTTTTACCACACTTGCATTTATTTCCACCAATATCTACAACCATGTGACCATATAGTCCGACATTTCCATTATGAGCCCTAACCACTTTTCCATTCGAAATGATACCGCATCCTATTCCCCAGCTACTGATTGAACAAAGAATATTCTTATAGTTTGAACTATCTCCTTTATATTCTCCTAATGCTGCCAATGTTGCACCGTTCTCAAGCATTATTTTCACCGGGTAACGTTTTTTAAACTCCTCTACAATCGGAACATTTTCCCATCCTGGAGCAGCAAACGGTTCTGGTTCTAGAATGACCCCTTGTTCTCGGTCAAGTGGACCAATTGCTCCAATCCCTATTCCGAGTAAATCGTCTATTGTGAAATGATGTTTACTCATAAATCGCTGAATATTCTTGAAAGTCTCATCGATCACGACCCGAGGTGTATGACTTTTCGTCATTGAAATAGAAACTTCATCTAGACTTTCAAATTGAAGGTTATGCAAACAAACTCTCGTAAACATCCTGTTAATATGTATAGAAATGATAAACCCTAATCGAGCATTGATCTTATATAGAATAGGTGGACGCCCGCCGTTTGATTCCCCGTATCCGCACTCCACGATCAACTTTTCCTTTTCCAAACGTTCAATAATACGAAACAAAGTTGTCTGTGTCAGATTAGTCTTCTCTAAAAGGTCTGTCTTAGTAGTTGGACCATGGTCATGGATCAATAAATAGATCGTTTTTAAAATTTGATTTTTTGGAAGTTCATCTTTTATAAAGGACTTCAGCATAATTAATACACCAACTTTAGTAGAATAGCTCGCATTTTTATTTTATCACTCAGTGAATTCCAATGTCTATTTAAGTATTGCTGAATAACTCTATAGATTCACACGATTTCAATTTACTTTTATCGGTACTGAAGTTCCTGGTTCTAAACCCATGAAAAAAATAAAAATTTCTCGAAGGGCTTTCGAGAGATTCATGATGAACACTTGAAGGGAAATGGCCGTTTCACTGATGCTTTGAAGGCGTGCTCCCTAACGGTCGCTTCTTCAATTCAAGAAGCCCAATTTAGTCTTTTCCAAAGATCTTTGATATACCGCCAGTTTAGTTGCGAAAACAGAAAGAAGTACATTTTCACAGATTTTTAGAGCTATTCTTTCAGTTGCTTCAACTGAAACTCCACATGACTAAAGTCGGTGGAATTCTAAGGTACTTTTAGGCTTCTTTGTATCTGATTTATCTGACACAAACACCAACCTTGTTCCCTTAGACTTTCATGAACAACGCCTGTCCTAATAGACTACGTTACCGTTTTGTCGGCCCGTTTCAAAACCGTTTACTAAATGCTTATACTTGCTTACCTCAACGTATCGATTTTCTTTATCATTCCCCTCATGCTTCAACTTGTTATCCAAAATCGTCCATTATTTCCTGATTTATTAATTTACTTTCCACTTATCCCTAACAACTGCCCACTTAATATTACAATTCGTCACAAAAAAACACCCCTGATAAAAGTACTATTTTTGATTGTACCATTTTCAGAGGTATTTTATTTTCACTGTTTTAGGTTAGTCCATACACCAAGTTAACGTTAGTTACTAGCTCCAAACGGAAAGGCTCTTTCTTTCTCCTGTAAAGAAATCCATTTCACCGTAGTAAACTCTTCAACAGACCATTCTCCTCCATGTCTACCAATACCTGAATCTTTTTCCCCCCCAAAAGGTACCATTGGTTCATTATTAACGGTTTGATCATTGATATGGATCATTCCTGTCTTAATTTGCTTAGCTACGTTAAGCGCACGTTTAGTAGATCTTGAAAAAACAGCTCCACTTAATCCATATTGTGAATCATTGGCAATTCGGACTGCCTCATCTTCATCTTGAACTGGTATAATTAAGGCAATAGGGCCGAAGATTTCACTTTGTGCGATTGACATATTATTTTTGACATCGGTTAATACAAATGGGGTTACAACATTTCCAACTATTTTCCCTTCAAGGGCCACTTTCGCCCCTTCTTCGATTCCTTTTTCTAATAAACCTTTAACTGTTTCGACTTGCTTCTGATTAATTAATGGACCAATTACAGTCTCCTGGTTCTCGGGATCTCCTACTTTTAAATTAGATACTTTATGAACAAACTTTTCGACAAACTCATTATAAACAGCTTTGTCTACAATAATCCGGTTAATAGCCATACAGATTTGCCCCTGGTGTAGGAATTTACCAAAAACAGCAGCTTTTGCAGCATTTTCAATATTCGCGTCGTCTAAAACGATGAATGCATTATTTCCGCCAAGCTCAAGAGAAACCTTTTTTAAATTTTCTCCAGCTACTTGCGCTATCTTTCTTCCTACTTCTGTCGAGCCAGTAAAAGAAACAATTTTCGGAACTGAGTTTGTAATAAATGAGTTGCCAATATCTTGGCTTGAAGCTACAATCACACTTATTAACCCCGCTGGTAATCCTGCATCCTCAAATATTTTTGCAAGCAGGAGTCCACCAGTAATTGGTGTATCAAGTGATGGCTTTATGACTACTCCATTCCCTGTAGCTAGTGCTGGAGCCACAGAACGCATAGATAGTGAAAATGGGAAATTCCATGGGGTAATGATACTGACAACCCCGACTGGTTCTTTAATTACCATATTTGTTTTTCCTGGTACAATAGAAGGGAATATACGAGTTTCCATTTGAAAAGGGTACGAAGCTGCTTCCTTTACTAAATTTATCGAACCTGAAACTTCCATGTTCGCCTTGATTCTACTCCCCCCCGCTTCATTAATAATTAAATCAACAATTTGTTCTCTTCTTTCTTCTAGTAAATCGGCAGCTTTTCTTAAAATCTTTTCTTTTTCATAAGGTGAAGTTTGAGCCCATTTCTTTTGTACACGTTCCGCCTCTTCATACGCCTTATTTACATCGCTTGTAGTAGCCATTTTAATTTTAACGAGTTCTTTATTCGTATATGGATTTTCCACAGATAAAACTCGATCACTTGAACCATCTCTCCACTCTCCAGCAATAGGGCACATAAACCACTCCGAATAACTTTTCATTTTGTTTCCTCCTCGTTTTCCCTTTAAATTAGAGCCGTTACCATCCCTTTATCGGAGTTGACACGCCATAGGTTAACTCTCATATATCTTAATCTACTTTAATTACTTCTCACTCTTCTGGAACAATGACTTCACCTGAAAATGCGACTAAATCAATCTGAATATACACTTACGGATAAGGTTTGGGTTTGTTACATGATCTTATAAGAGAATAAATCCAGAAAAATTTCTAAATTTATTCTCTTATTACAAGCATACCTTGATGTCTTCGATTTGCTCAAAAAAAAGGGGATACTGTTGGATCATCGTCCATAAACAAACGGTTTTGTAAGTTCAACAGCAACAGTCACTTTAAAACTTCCTCTCTAAATTAATTTTTTCTTGAAATAAAAATAATAAAAAACTAATAACTTTTATAATCAGAAATATAGTAAACGCTTACATAATTCATTTTTTAGGACATAATGCTAACAGCCCCATTTTTAATAATGCTATTTACTTCTCTCCTTTTTGAACAAAAGTGGTGGTCATTTGTTAAAAAATCGTTTAAACATTATGTGAGTCGTTGGTGGAAAGCTCAGGAGCTATTTTAAAAATAACCCTTCTCTCCTTTCTGTTTAACAGAATATTTTAATTGTTTTTTATATTATGTCATTAATCTAATTAAACAACAATGCAATTTCTACCTCGGAAATTGCATAAGGGTATACCTTTTTGTTATATTTGCTTATAATGATAAATTCTTTCTTGTTTTGTATATTGGCATTTCTTTTAACATATCAATAAATTTCTCGGTCCCCAAATGAGGAAATCGACTCTTCCTCATAACGACGTATAGTGGTCTGATTATCTTGAAATTTATGATTTCAATTTCTATCAGCCTCCCTGCTTCTAGTTCTTTTTCAGCAGCTATTCGTGAGATAAAAGAGATACCAAGTCCTGATTCCACAGCATTTTTTACCGCTTGAGTAGTTTCTAACTCTATGTAAGTCGTAACCCTATCAAGTAAATTGTACTTACTTAACTCTTTTTCAACTCTTAATCGGAATTCAGATTTTGCAACTCTTCGTACTAATTGCTCATTAATTACTTCATGTAATTCAATCATTTTTCTAAACCGCCAAGGATGATCAGGACCGATTATAAGAATGAGTTCATCTTCAGTCAATAATGCTGTATGAAATTCTTGATGATCAAATTCACCTTCTACTATTCCAATATGAAATGTACCTTGGGTGAGTCCATCAACAATGTTCTTTGTATCGCCAATCTTTAAGGATAATTTTGCTTCAGGGTGATTCTTTTTAAATTCCCCTAATAATTTTGGTAATATATATTCTCCAACTCCTAATGAAGCGCCAACATGTAGTGTGAAATGGTGTTCATCATTCATTCTTTTCATCATTTCTATGGAACAATTAAAATCATTAATTATAGCCTTTGCTATTGGGTATAAAGCACGTCCGGCTTTCGTTACTGTTAACTTATTGTCTTTTCTGTTAAATAGTGATAACCCATAGAAATCTTCTAGTGCTCTGATCTGGCGAGTCACTCCTGGTTGCGAAACATAGCTAAGTTGTGCAGCTTTACTAATGCTCTTCTCCTCAACGACTAAGCAGAATATTCTTAAATTGTCAATATTTATTTTCACCATCTCCTTTATTACCTTTATAAATTGTCTCTTCACCAATTATTGTGATTTACCTGAATCTGGGGGTTATGTTAGCTGAGATGAAGTATGAATATAGTTCCCTTCTTTATTGGCTTAACCTCGATTCAGTTTTGTAGTGTGAGAGTTGAAGTGCTCTCCTTGACAGCTAGCACACTACCAACTACACTTCGAAAAAGCCAAAAAAGAGGATTTTCACAGCTTAGTATTCCCATTGATCAAGAAACTAACTAAAGAATGTTGAAGTTTTCTAGTACACTCAAGAACCACACGTGTTCTAAAACGTTTTCTGTTTCTAAACCCATAAGATCTACGCTTAATGTTCTTAATCTTATGGGTTGTTCCTTCTGTTCTAGCGTTTGTGTAGCCAGTTGTAAAATATTGGAGGATTTCTTCTTCCCACTTTTTAATCGTTTAGCTGCTTTCTTAAAGGCTTTAAAAGGACTAATACGAACTAGTTCACACCGGATAACCTTTCCTTTGCTTGAGAATATGAGTCAGATTCATAAACATGATCAAAGTATTGATCTAGTTTTTCTTTTGCCAATCCTTGAAGTTTTCCTTGCTTTTTAGTAACAGTAATCCACCTCTTTTTAAAGAGCGATTTTTAGACTGGATCTCTTTGCGCACTTGGTCTAATGCTTGGGTGACTTTTCGAATGACATGGTATTTATCTATGACTATATTGGCATTTGAAAGTGTTGCTTTTACAGTGTTATAAAAAGGCTCCCACATATCACTGACGACCGTTTAAATAGAATCTGGAGACAACACTTTCTCGTTTTGAACAAAAGTAGAAACAGCTTGTGTTGTGCGATCTTTTGTCATACCAAGGACGTTACCAACGGCTAAATTCGTAATGACCTTTTCGTACAACTACTTCATCTATCCAATAACTGATGCTTGGTCTTGTACCTGTCCTGTTCTTGTTGTTTCTGAGCTTTTTCTTCGGCAATTTCATAGAAGATTCTTTCAAGCATTGTATAGGGAATCTTTTGTTTTTTACTGCCATCTTTAATCGTCGTTCCTAAGCATAACTCATAAAGATGTTCACGATATCTAATGGTTTGACCTTGATTCCCTTTAATGGATTCAAAGGACTTGAGAGAATACTTCATCACAATTTTGGCAACGGAAACGAGTGACATGAACAAGTAAGTACAAAGCTTTTTCTAATATCGCTAAATCTCGAACTTTACGTGTACGATCATCGCGTTTATAATCCTTGAATCCACAATAAGGACAGCGTTCATCCTTAGATTTTTGAACTTCAAATTCATAACAAGATTCTTGAACTGTAAGTTTAAGAACTTCAAATTCTGGCAAATCTAATGGTAACGAAAGCACTTGCGATTCCTCCTGTTAATGTTTGTTTCGTCGCTAACATTATTGCCGGGATTTCACAGGTGTTTTATTTGTTTTTATACATTTTTCACAATTTTTGGTGATGAATCTATAAATTTTCCTTATCTCCTTATCTCCTTATCTCCTTATCTCCTTATTCTCTTTAAAATTGAAAATGACCTTTATTTTAGTAACAGGATTTGAACACCCCTAACTCTTTTTGAAAGTGTAATAGTGGATAGGGTATCCAAGCGCATGCCGTATATACGGACAAGATCCTGTTCTGAAAGTGTAAGAGCCGTGCTCATATCTAATTTTTTAAACTCTTAATTTCACCTTTAATTCACCTTCTAAAAATCTTGCTTTTTTTAAATTTAAATATTTTCCCCTCTTTTTTTTCGCTTTTGGTATGGCTTCCTTGTCATATAATGGTCATAAAGGGAGTCTTCCTCCAGTCTTTAGTTTGGTCTGGTATCTAACTTATTCGACTTTTGGGGAGGTACTGCTTTTTTCGGTCTTGAAAACCTTGCGAGACTAAGGATTCAAATCATGAAATCTACTCAATTATAAGGAGTTTTAAATTTTGTTTATCAGTAATGTTGAAGAAAGCGCGCGACTCTTGCTTTTGAGCGGACACAAAATCCGTTATTTGTTGTAAATAATTAAAATGTAACTGATATTTCCATAATCACGGAACCACAATCCGTTATCCCCTGAAATTAAAGCCTTATGACAAATATAACGGAACTACAGTCCGGATAATCCGCTTCGTACCTTTTCTTTTGGTGATTCACGAAAATAAAAACGACACCATCCCTTGCAGAAACGGGTCGGTGTCGTATTAACAAAAAAAATGGAGCATAACGTCGGTAAACCGAGTTAGTCTAATTCAATGAAAAAGCAGATAGTTTATGATCATATTTGAACAAATAGTGAGCATATGGTCTTTGTATCAATACCCATTTTACATTCATTAGTCAAAATGAATTAAAAGATGAAGTAATAATTGTTTAAAACTCATAGCCTTATATTCTGAACTTCTATTGACTATAAAACTTAATAATACGAGCTTCTCTTATCTTTCTTAACTCTACTCAAATAGAATCACAGGTTTAATCGCAGTTCCATTTTTTGTATCTTCAGTCGCTTGATTAATTTTTTCCAATTTGTAGAATGAAATCAGTTTATCAAATGGTAGTTTCCCTTGCTTATATAACTCAATCATTTGTGGAATAAAAACTTGAGGTTGTGAGCTACCTTCAACAACACCAGTAATTGTACGCTCCTGCCGCATCGTTTTAATATCAAGGCTGACTTCTGTTCCAATAGGAGCTGCTCCAATAACAGCGCACGTTCCTAAAGAGGCTAAGCAATCAACCGCCTGACGAAGTACCTCAGGTCTACCACTCGTTTCTAGAGAATAATCGGCACCCATTTTTGTTATTTTCTGAATCTCTGCCATACTATCAACTTCTCTAGAGTTGATAGTATGAGTAGCACCCAATTCTTCTGCAAATACAAGGCGACTATCCTGAACATCGACGGCAATAATGGTTGTACAGCCTACGATTTTTCCAGCCATTATTGCACTTAAACCAACAGAGCCACATCCAAATACAACCATTGTGGAACCAGGTTCCGGCTTTAATTTATTCATAACCGCTCCACAGCCAGTTTGGATTCCACAACCAAGAGGACCCAACATTTCTATCGGAACATCTTTCGACACTTTGACTACATTTCTCTCTGAAGCTATTGCATAATTAGCAAAGCTAGACTGTCCAAAAAAGCTCGAAACCTCAGTACCATTCTCCATAGATAATCGATTTGTTCCATCTATCATCTTTCCACCAAAATTCAGAGAAAAAAAGTTTACACATGCGTAAGACTTCTCATTATGACAGTTCTTACAGGTTCCACATGAGCTAAAAGAAAGCACCACATGATCTCCAGGTTGCACACTGGTTACACCTTCACCGATCTTTTCAACTACCCCAGACCCTTCATGTCCTAAGACAATCGGAAAAGTGACTGGAAATTGAGCATCCCTTACGACCAAATCGGTATGGCATATTCCTGAACCTGCTATTTTCACTAGAACTTCACCTGGTTTTGGTTCATCTATTTGTAGTTCTGTAATTTGAAACGGTTCTCCTTTACCTAAGGTAACTGCAGCTTTTGTTAACACATCACCCACTCCTTCACCATTTATCATTGTCACAAACCTAATATACTTTGTTTCATTTTGTTTAAGTTTAATACTTTAATACCTTCTCACGCATATCATCTACAACCTTATTAAGCTCGGATCGATCTTTTTCACCGTTTATTACTTCTTTTGTTATCTCTAATATTTCCTTTAAAAATTGCACGAACATATCGTCTTCTTGTTGAAACAATTCATTCCATAATTCATTTAACTCCTCTTTATATATGGAAGCATCCTCGTGATTATTTTCACGCTGTTCAATTACATCAATTAATTCAAATACATTTTTACTCCACACCTCAAAATCAAACATATTATCCTCCTCTTATATCTTCACTGTTTTTTTACTTGTTCTGTTACTCTATAGAATTCATCAGTTCTTGATGATATTCATCAGCTTCATCTGTCCAAATTCCAGCTTCCTTAAAATATTCTATAGCACCAGAATGATATGGAGCAGATGGTGCAGGATTAAACATTTTATCTGGAGTTAAGTCTTTATACCAACCAAATATTTTTGGTAACTCCTCATAATGTTCCCATAAAGCTTTTGTGATCTCATAAGCTTCCTCGTCAGAGACTTGATTAGAACTAACTAATGTAACACCAAACCTATATATAACTGTATCTTCTTTAATGATCCCACCCTTAACTACTACTGGTTCAAGAGAAGGGACAAATTTCTGCATGTCTTTTACAAGATCGTCCTTATATATATCTAATTCATCTGGACTGACATCTGCATAATTCAATGCTGTTATTCCAATAGCATTATCTAGTTCAAGAAAAGCCCCTTGAGTTGGGTTTCCTGTAAAAACTGCGTCAACCCTTCCTTCCCGCAAAGCGTCCAGACCAGCGTTGTTATCTGCAATCGTTACTAAAGTGACGTCATCGCTTGTTAGACCTACAGATGCTAATTGAGCTTTTAATAAATATTGTATTATCCATTCTCCGTTATAACCTGCTGCGACTCTTTTCCCTTTTAAGTCACTTAACTTTTCTATACCTGAGTTCTCTCTTACAGTGTAGCCACTCATATTGAGCATTCCGATTGAAGCAATCGTCCTAATGTTTTGATGACTTTCATTAAACATCCCTTCACCATTAACAGCCCAATAAACATTTGGTTCTTCGGATACTCCCAGGTTCACATGGCTCTCGTTAAGTAGAGGCAGCCATTGAGTTGCTCCTACATATGGACGGACTGTAACATTTACTGATGAATGATCACTAACGACGCTTGCAATGGCTGACCCTGCGCTATTAAAAAATAAACCAGAAGGATTGGTAGCAACACTTAGGTTAGAATTTTCTGTTTCACCAGTAGCTGAGTCAGACCCACCACATGCTGTCATTACGCCTGTTACAACAATTAAAAACATGATAGTGGTTAATTTTCTCTGAAGAGACCTTCTTTTTAAAAACATTTTTGGTCTACCTACTTTCTTAGCTTATTTGTACTTCTTTTTCTACAAGTAGAGCTTGTTTATACGTTTTTCTTCTTAGATACTCTAGTGTAAAGACAATACTTGCTATAACACATCCAGCTAGATCCCCCCCCCAACCCATTCCAAGAGTTCCAGGGATCAGAATTAACACTGCAGACAATATCAATAGTAATCGTTTTATCCAATTTAAATTTTCGAATAAAAACCCAGCTACAGCTACTGATAAACTACTTACAGCAAAAATCGCAAGTAAGATTGATAATAAAACACTGGTAATATTAGCGTCTTGAGAACTACTTAATAAAATACTGGAATTATATACAAAAACAAAGGGGATAATGTACCCGATAATTCCAAGCTTAGTAGCTTCAAACCCAATCTTATGTGGACTCTCTTTTGCGATAGGCGCTGCAGCAAAACAAGCTAACGCAATTGGTGGTGTAATATTAGACATCGTCGCAAAGAAAAATACAAAGAAATGAGCTGCTATTGCTTCAACACCTAATTCTACTAACGCTGGTACAACTAACACAGCTACAATAGCATAAGCAGCAACAGCTGGCATACCCATCCCCAATATAATACAAACAACCGCACTAGCAATTAACAAAACAAATAAGCCATGTTGACCAAAGCTCGTTATCACTTGCACAAGATTGAATCCAAGCCCCGTAATGGCAATTACACCAACTATTAAACCAGCAGCGGCTAGTATTACACCTATTTCTAACATCGTCTTTCCTGTATCTGTTAAAATACTAATCATTCTAGGTAAAAACTCTTGTCGAATTTGTTTTTGCAAACACAAAACGATAACGGCTATACCTGATGCGTATACTCCTGCTGTTGCCGGCGGAAGGCCTTGAGCAAACAAAAAGTAGACTAAAAAGAAAAAGATAGGCACGATCAACCAAGTCTTTTTTAAAACAGAAGCTTTATCTGGAAGATCTTTCTCTGGAACTTTTCTAATATTGTTCTGACCTGCTTTTAAATCTACTTGAATAAATAAGGAGAGATAATATAAAAAAGCAGGTACTATTGCAGCTATTACGATGACTTGATAGGACACTCCTAAGTTTTCAGCCATCATAAAAGCTGCAATTCCCATTATTGGAGGAGTAATCGTTCCTCCAGTAGAAGCTACGGATTCAATGGCCGCAGATTGGGAACTTGAATAACCACTTCGTTTCATTAATGGAATAGTCATACTACCCGTTAACAAGACATTTGCAACCGGATTTCCTGTAATACTCCCTACTGCACCTGATCCGACGACAGAGGCTTTTGCGGGACCTCCCCTAAAGCGCCCAAACATTCTAACAGCTAAATCGTTAAATATGTCTCCACCTTTTAAGTTTAATAATGTTTGACCAAAAAGGATAAAAGCAAAAGCCATAGTGGCCGCTAAATATAAGAGATCTAACAAACTATTCGCATCTAAATATAAATAGTTCAGCAACTGGTCATAAGACGTTCCTTGACCTTTAAATGCTCCCGGCATATAAGGAGCTACGAACCCATAGCTTAAAAATACCGCTACAATGATCACTAACGACAAACCAAACATTCTTCTTAAAGCTTCTAGAATCAAAAGAATGACTATGCCGCTAAAAAAAAGGCGAAGCGGAGTAATGACTCCAAATTGATAAAGGATGGCAGGATAAAAAATGACGATGTACAACCCACCACAAAATCCTAAAATAGACATACACCAGTCATACCATGGAATAACTGTTTTTGAAGAGCGTATCGTTGCTGGGACACCAATAAACACTGCCGAAAGTACTAATCCCATAAACCAAGCTGCATATTGTTGTTTCATGATCGAAATACCAAAATAATCAAAAAAAGACAATATGAATAAAATACCAGAAAGGGGGATTAGGACTAATAACAGGCCCCAGAGAAATGCCTGCCATCCCATAAATTTCCTGAATTTAGAGATTTCTTCGTTATTTTTCTCCACTTTATGACACTCCTTTCCTTTACTATAATTAGTCACCATTCCTTTATGAATGAATGTTGAAAGAGAGAAGAAATTTAGGACGGCAGACTAAGAGGGGAACCAAGTTAAGATACTATTTAAAACAGCTTGGTTTCATTCTAAAAACCCCCCCTAAAGTGACTGTCCTTGGAAACTCACTTTGAATGTAACCGCTTAAATATTATTGGTGCGTTTCTGGCTTGTCGATCTGTATGAATTGAATGATAGTCTTCTTTCCAAATTCAAGAGAAAACATATTTTATCTTTCCCCTAATCATCCTTCCTAATTTTCTTCTAGTTCCAACCATACCGTTAAATGAAATTTATTGGGATCTAAAATCAATCCCCAAGTATTTTCTCTTGTTTTGTTTTGTTTTCTTTTAAATAGTTGGAAATTGACCAACTGGCTTAGCGCCCAAAAGTTCTAGATCTCTAACAAGAATTTTAATCGTATTTTCTAACCGTTTACATTGTAATTCTAAAAGTTTGCGACGTTTCTTTGCGTCCCCACAATATTTCTTCATAATATCTTTTCCTACAGCAATATGTCTTGGTTCATCAGCTACCACACTCTTTTTAATATCTTTCAGCAATTCTTTTGGCAATAAACTATAGGTAATACTTTCATCAGGTTTTAAGGTTCCATAACCAAATAAATAAACTAAAATGGGCTCTCCTGTTAATTGTAGATTTACTGCAATTTCGGCAGGGTCATCATAATCATTTGTCAATTGGAACTGTTTGAGAACCTCAGGACTAACCTCGTAATCTTGTAATCTCGGGCTACCTCCATAATGCTTGCACCATTTCCCCCATGTACGTTGATGTTGCACTTCATCAATAATTTGTTGTGCAAGACGAATGCGGATTCCTAAATCTTCAGTTTTTTTTTCTAACATCACTAACTGTTTTGAAGGTGGATGTACACCATTATAAAATTCTCGCCACGCTAACCTTGCACAGAATTCAACCAAATTGTTTTGTCGTGTCTGTTCATCAAGCTCAACAGCCTCCCAATTCTCTTTAAGGAAAAAGTTTTCAGCAAACATTTCCGACTTCCCAATCATTTTTTCCACAAATTCAGCAGGTGTCCATTCCATTAATTCCTCATCTGATAACTCTTGGTACTTTGGTAATTCAACAGCAACAGCCATTACACAACACCCTTTCTTAGATTAGTTTCATTGTTTTTTTCTTTTTGGATGAAAGTTAGTATAACGATATAAAGCTACTAACTTCAAACCCCAAGACCGAAAACGCTTTCATTTTTTTCGGGACCAATACCACACCTTACAACGTTCTCTACTTACGGTTTTACCAATTTAAATGAGGTGGTTTTCACTATTACCACACTATTTAAATCTTCTCTATATTCTGACATTAACCTATCTAAAAGACAATAGATTTAAACACTCGAAAAATGCATAAGGGTATACTCTTTTTTTATACTTCCTTACTCAACTTTCGCAGAGTGACTTTGGCAAATTGCCTTGATATAACTAGGCAAATTGCCAAACCATGCTAGAGTTGACTTTTAATTAGTTTTTTGTTTTTTTTATTTGTCTTATTGATGGCATCTTCAAGAAGCTCGAACAATTGCTGTAATGCGACAGCCAGTCGAGTTCATTAATTCATCACAAAGGTTATAGAAAGGACCTCCGATTGTACGTTGACCCAAGACAGGACAACGTATCAGACAAATACAATGGTTGTAACGCCTCTGAAACTCTTTTTGAAGGCGTAATATCATATAGAGGCACCTATTCTGTTTGGTAGTGATTTCTCGACAATCTCACTATACCAAAGAACGAGTTTTTTTTTCATTTATTGAACACAGTGTCAAGGAACCTACTTAGCTGATAACAAAAGTAATAACGTCAATGACTGCACTTATTTTTCAGGTGCCAAAGTTGAGAAATTTATAGTTTCAGTTATTTATTTTAATGAAGAATGGGCATAATAGCATAACTATTTGAAAATAAATCGAAAACCCTTTACGACAGTTTGATAAGCTTTGATACAAAAAGGCTGGTTATTTCACCCATTCAGATGATCAGCCTAAGCTTTTTCAAAGTGGCCTTTTTCAGGAAAACGCTTTCACCCCCTTGTGTTGGGGCCTGACGAGATAATTCTTGGTATTTATCTGTTACTGGTTTTCTTCTTGACTGAAATGTTTGTAACGCTTCCGCAATAGAGTCAGCTTCACGTAAAGCTTCAACCAAAACTCCTGCATCCTGAATAGCATTATTTGCACCTTGACCTGTATGATGAGTCTTTTAGATTGTATAGTAACATCAAATGAAACTTGCTTTCTTCGCCATCCGCTAGCACGATAAACGGACTGTTTCCACCTAATTCAAGCGCCACAGAATCTTTAGACTCTAGGTTATAGCAAGCGCCTACAACAGATTTTGCGATGTTCTTTTTTTCAAAGAAAAACGTTCTTGTAAGCGGAAACACTCACGGGAATTTTACTTATTTTATTAAACTACTTACAAAAACATACTCATATTCATGGTCGTAATAACCGATTGGTCTGGAATGATGGTACGCGAAGCTACTTTCCATTCATCACCAATTTTTTTAACAATGTCATTTCGTTGCCCAAACATTTCTTCGATATCGCTAGTTGAACCTCTACTTCTCTTATATAAGAAATAACTCCGAACACAATACTCATTCACGCTATCACCTGGTTCAATCACCACGTTTGAAATAAAATGTCGTTGACGTGTTGCTGGATTCTCAACCCAAGCTGATTTCGTATAAAGTCTATTCACCCTAGTTCGAAGAGAGGCTTTCGTTTCTTCATAAAACGCAGAGTCCGTTGAAATGTTATCAATATTCACCCCTTCGACCGTTTCACGTAAAGGCATTTTATAATCTAGCTCATCTGCTAATAATTCTAGCCATTCCTTGTACATTCGATTATCTAGATAGTAGGCTTCTTGGTAAAGGAGATTCGTAATCTCGTCTTTCGTCTCAAGAGAAATTTGTGATTTCACTTCGTTACTCATTTGCTTTCCTCCTTTATAGAAGCGTTTTCTGTAATCAAATCTAGCCAATGTTCATGCATTCTTCTTGATAAAGCATCACAGTAGGTTGTTGGATACGCTACACCTGGCCCCGGAAATGTTTCATCTTGCTTATCATGACTAAATCCCATTAAGTAGTTGCTTACATTATTATAATTTAGCTCCTTATCGCGCATCATCGAGGCACCGCTCACTTCAACAATACGTGCCCAGGTTTCCGTATCATCTTGCTCGAGAGTTCCAGTTGGACCAAATGATCCAAGATAGCCTCTGTACGCATTTGCTTTGTATTCTTCTGGAGCTGCCTTATCAATCATAAACCAACACCAAACCTCTACTTTATCAGGGCCGATCGGCCTCCATACTCTAAAATTAAGATAATTGTGTAAATGTCCTTCCGTTCCATGAATAGGGCTCACAAATGAAAGATTCGGATAAACTCCTCCAACAAAGACGGTGACTCTTTCTAAAATATCAGCTTGTTCAGGTGTCAAATTACGCTGAAACATTGGCCACATTGATTGCGGCATTCCTTGGAATTCCGATCTTGAACGCCCTGTTTTTGATGTAATCACATTAATTCCATGCGCATTCTTCATGACAACTTGATGGCCATACCCTGCATAAAGAGGATCTTCTGGACTAATTCCCATTTCTACTGTAGATCGGTGAGTAGTCTGGACATGATAAGGATCTGCTGCAAAGTTTTCCGCTGTTGACTTCCAGTTCGCTTTTGCGACCCAACGTTGTGGAAGACCAATCACTTCCATCCCACCATCGCTTCTACCTAGCATCATATCAAAATACCATTTCATTTCCCCTAAGTAGTCTTCCAATGATTCTGCATTAGAATCTAAACAGCCAAAAATCATGCCACGGTAACTTTCTAGTCTCGGGATCTCACGTAGTCCCCATTCATCTTTACACATTTCTTCCCCATACACTTTGTTACCAGCAACAATCCCAACCAATTTCCCATCTAAATTATAGCTCCAACCATGATAAGGACATGTAAACGTTTTCTTTTTTCCACGATCAGCCGTACATAATTGGGTACCGCGGTGTGTACAAGAATTTAAATAAGCTTTTATTTGTTCCTTACTGTCTTTAACTAGTAAGATCGGATCATTTACCATCCATCTCGTTACATAGCTTCCTGCTTCTTTTAATTCGGTTTCATGACCTAAAAACTGCCAAGTCGTACCAAATACCTTCTCCTTTTCAAGTTCATATATATCTGGATCTGTAATAACCCATTGTGGAAATAAACCTTCTGCCATTTTCTCCTTTAATTGCCGAATGAGTTTTTCATCCAATTCTCTTTTAATCATTGAAGCATCCCCTCTCTTAAGAAAGCATTAATATAAAGCGCTTTCAATCCGCATTGCGAATCATCGATTTACATAATGAATTAACTGTCTTAAATTTACCCATTTTTTTCCGCTTTGTCAATATTAAATGAATATTGAAATAGATATTTATTGCCACAAAACAAATTAGACATACCTATCAACATCACAAAAAATCGAGGTGAATTTAACGATTCCACCTCGATTTCAATTCATTATATTTTAAGTAAATAGTCTTTAACTGATTACACGCATTAATATCGATAGCCCATCTGTATAGAGATTTCAAGAGCAGCTTTTTTTATACTATCAATTAACTGTTCTCGTCTTTCCCCTTCCATCTTAAAAGATGGGCCAGAAATTCCAATAGAAGCAATTGCCTTATTTTCATTTTGGAAAATAGGTGCTGCTATAGCCGTATAGCCAATAAAGGTTTCATCTTCATCAACAAAAACACAGTTCGATCTTATTTCTTTTAGCCGTTTCAGAAATACACGTTGATCGGTTACTGTTTTAGGTGTGTAAGGTTCAAGTGGAAATTCTTTCAGAAGCTTAATAATAAAGTCTTCATCCATAAAAGCAAGTAATACAATACCAAGAGCCCCGTTATGTAAGACCCTTCTTCGTCCAACAAAATTATTGGGTTGAAGTCCTTCATCACTATCGAGTCTTAAAACATATTGGATTGATTCAGATTGAGGTTGCGCCAAAATAACAGAATGACCTGTTTCTTCATGCAACTTAAGCATGATGGGTTCAGCTTCTCTACGAATATCTAGATTTTCTAACACGACTCCCCCATATTCTAGTAATCTTGATCCAAGTCGATATTCATTAGTCTTCTGATTATATTGTATAAGATGATTACGTTCTAAAGTCCAAAGTAAGCGATAGGTTGTCGTTTTAGCTAATTTTGTTTTTTTCATAATCTCATCAATAGACAATTCTGTTTTCTCAAAACTAAAACAATTTAATATTTGAATAGCTCTTTCTACTGATTGAATTGGTTCTAAATTCAGTTCTCTCATTTTCAACCCCAGTTTCTGTAAGCAATTGATAATCATATTTAAACATCAATCTACTTATTAATCAAATTAAAAACCCCCTTACTATATAACCTAAAGTCTTATCATTAGGTTGCTATATAATAAGGAGGGTTTTTAGTAGAAGCATTCATTAAGACCTAGTTAAACTCGGTAAATAAGTTACAATTTCTGGAAAGATGATTAAGAGGATCGTAAAAAAGACCATGACAACAACCATTGGTGCTACACCCCTAAATATTTTTTGAATAGGGACATCCTTAACGACTCCACTTATAATATAGACACTAAGACCAAGAGGCGGCGTTAGAACCCCAATGTTAATGACCATAACCAAAATAATCCCAAACCATAAGCCATCAAACCCTAATTGTGTAACCATTGGATAAACAATTGGTAGGGTTAATACCATAATAGCTATCCCTTCCATAAACATTCCTAGAATTAAATAAACGAATAAAATCAAAGCCAAAATGACAAATGGAGAAACATCAAGTGATCCAACAAAAGAGGTAAGTTTCATCGGGATCTGACTTAACGCTAGAAATCTACCGAAAATACTTGCACCAATTAAAATTAAAAAAATCATTACTGACAATCGAATGGTATCATCTAAGGACGATAGTAATTTAGACCATGTTAGTTTTCTCGTAATTAAAGTGACAAAAAAAGCCCCGATTGCCCCGATTCCTCCTGCTTCCGTTGGTGTGAACACACCTAAGTAAATCCCTCCAATACTCACCATAAAAATGAGTAAAAACGGCCAAATCGTAGCTAATGAACGAATTTTCTCATTAAATTTTGCCGATTCCAGTGCTCTTGGTGCAATATCCGGTTTTAAACGAACCTGTATATTAATTGTAATCATAAAAACGAGTGCTAATAATATACCTGGTACGATTCCCGCTATTAACAAAGGACCTATTGGTTCCTGTGTTAACGCTCCATATAAGATTAAAATAACACTAGGAGGAATCAGAATACCTAACGTACCACCTGCTGCTACAGCAGCGGTTGACAATGAGGATTTATATTTGTAATTATCCATTTCCGGGATGGCAATTCTGGCCATTGTTGCAGTAGTTGCATTAGTAGAACCTGAAATAGCTGCAAAAATAGAACTCGCACCAATCGTTGCAATCGCTAATCCCCCCCGTGTGTGGCCTAACCATTTATCCACTGCCTTAAAAAGGTCCTGACCTAACCCAGTGTTGGACATAAACATCCCCATTAATATAAATAACGGAATGACACTTAAACTATACGCATTCGCTGTTCCAAAAGCAGCTGTTCCTAACTGAGCTAGACCAACGCTCCAATCTGTTAATAATGAGACACCTAGAAACCCCACTAAAAAAAGCGAGAGCCCTACGGATACATTTAAAAGAATAAGCACTAATAAAAGAATAATGCCCAATCCTCCAACTACTTCAGGACTCATTCTTTTGCACCACCTTAGCTACAGATTTCCACATCGTTAGAACAATGGTCAGAGCGTAAAATAGTATACCAATCGCCGCCACAATGGCAAAAATACTCATTGGTATGCCTAAATCCCCACTTGTCTGATTTCCAAATCTCCTCGAGTACTCAAACAATTGCCAAGAAGTTAAACTAAGTAGCACTAACATAATGAGCGATGTCAATACATTTAGGATACTCTCAATTTTAATAGGTAATTTACTTGTTAGAAAATCAATGGAGATATGTTCCTTTTTTAGCTGAGTTTTACCTAAACTTAGGAAGATCACAACCACCATTGCCAAACCTGTTAATTCGTATGTCCCTGTAATAGGTTTGTAAAAGAAATACCTTCCTATTACATCACCTGTTGTAAGAAACATCATTAAGAAGAGAACAATCATTGAAACTTTATGTGTAATATTATTAAGAGAATCAACAAACATTTCAAATCTACTCGATTTATCTTCTAAAGAAGTCGAATTGTTGGGATCCTCAGATCCCAACAGTTCCTTTTGAACTTCCTTTGCGTTAGAGCTCATTTCCATCACCCCAAAAGGATTATCATTTGGTCTTAATTTTCTTGCATTAGTTTCAAAGCTTCATCTAAGATGGCTTGACCGTCAATCCCTTTTGATTCCATATTAGAAAGCCATTCCTCTGTTACACCTTGTGCAGCATCTTTAAATCTCTGTAATTCAGCTTCATCAAGCTCAGTAAACTCAATGCCCACTTCTTTTGCTTTATTCATAGCTTGCTCTCTTTGGTAATCAAATGCTTCTCCTGAAGTTCTAGCCATAGGCTCTCCGATCATCTCTGCAATAATGGCTTGATCTTCCGCTGGTATTTTACTCCAGCTATTTTTATTCATCGCTACATAGAATAACGCAGTGTTAAAGTTACCAATTGTTACATAGTCAACGACATCAAATAAATTAAAATCTGCTAGAGCTGCGACAGGAAGTACACCTCCGTCAATAACTCCTCTTTGCAGCGAATCATAAATTTCCGGTGCCGGCATTGAAACTGGCGTTGCTCCCCAAGACTCAATCATCTTACCGCCTTCAACTGAAGGTGTTCTTAATCTTAAACCTTTTAAATCTTCTAAACTCGTTACTTTTTTTCCTTTAGTAATAATCGCATAAGGGTCAGCTGCATGTACCCACATTAACTTTACGTCATCATATTCCGCTTCGATTTCAGGAAATTTATCATGTAATTTTTGGGCAATGACACTTAATTTAGCTGCATCTCCCTCTGCTAAGAATGGCAATTGCATCACGGAATGCACTTCCCATTTTCCAGCATTGTATCCTTGTAGTCCCCAACCAGAATCCATAATACCAGTAACTATATTATCAAACGTTTCAGCTGGAGAACCTAACGCTCCACCAGGGTATAGTTGAAAATTAAAACGCCCTTCTGTTGCCTCAGCTACTTCCTCACTAAATGGTCTCATTGACATAGAATCCTGCACATGATCTTGCGAATTCATATGCCCCATACTAAATGTTACGGATTCAGCAGATGGACTAGCTTCTGTAGTCTCAGTCGTTTCAGAACTACTCTCATCCCCACTTGGGTTTGATGAACTAGTTGAACCACATGCTGAAATGAGAAATAATACGAGAACTAGTAAACCGATATATGAAACCTTAAATGTAAACCCTTTCATATTTGAATACCCCCAAGATTTTTCTTTTGTAAATCAACTTAAAAACAAATTGAGTATTAATTGTTTCCTTTTCTGTTATACGACCTCCCTTTATAAAAACCCAATAAGTTATTTGGTAACTTTTTGAATTTTCCTTATTTTCTATTTTTGATTGTAATATGGATTTTTTAATCAAACAACATATATGTTCTTTTATGAGCAACAATATAATTTTTTTTGAAAATAAAAGAACTCCTTAATTTAAACTTACAAAATAGGATTTTCTTTGCTGTATATATTCTTCTTATACTTTTAAAACCCTTCTATTAGCGCTAAAATCAAGACCAAATGATACTAAGTTCCTCACAACAAATAACCCTTGATCTTTTTTAAGAGACAGGGGTTACCGTTTTATAGTGAACAAAGCAATTATTATCAGGAACTTTACAAAAGTAAGTAAATACCTCTAATATTCTTCTTGAATATTCCATTCACCACACTGTTAAAAACGAAGTTCTCAATGAATCTAAACTACAATCGATATCCTTTTGTAGGAGAAATAAATTTTTTGTTGAATTTAGTATTACTAGCTAATAGTTATGGAGGAAAAAACATGATTAACAAAGTTTCACTAATTGGACTCGGAGGAATCGGAGCTGCTTATGCCAGTAGATTACATACGATGGATCCACAATGCCTACAAGTCATTGCAAATGAGGAAAGAATTAACCGTTATAAAGAAAAAGGGATCTTCATTAATGGTGCACGGTATGATTTTAATTACATAACACCTGAAGAAAAAACTGAACCTGCAGATCTACTCTTGATCACGGTCAAGTATGAAGGTCTTGATCAAGCTCTAAAAGAGATTCGAAATCATGTCGGCCCAAATACGATCATCATGTCTTTAATGAACGGTATTGCGAGCGAAGAGATCATTGCTGATCAGCTTGGTAATGATCATCTCTTGCACGCTATGTGTGTAGCAATTGATGCCGTTCGAAAAAATACATTAATCAGGTTCTCAAACATTGGGAGAATTTGTTTTGGAGACACAAAGAATGCAAGCTTTTCTTCAGAAGTGAGCAGCGTCAAAGAATTATTTGATCGGGCAACGATTCCTTATGAAGTTCCAGACGACATCCTTCACGCTATGTGGTGGAAATTCATGATTAATGTAGGGGTCAATCAGACTTCTGCGATCTTACATGCACCTTATAAAGTATTTCAACAAATTTCAGAATCCCGTAATTTAATGATTTCTGCCATGCAAGAAGTCGTATCTCTTGCTCAAAAAAAGGGCATTCAATTATCGAACGATGATTTAAATAAATTCGAAAAGATCTTAATCGAAGACCTGTCTCCTGAAGGGAAAACGTCAATGCTTCAAGATATTGAAGCAGGTCGAAAAACGGAAGTGGATTATTTAGCTGGAACTGTTTGTAAGCTAGGTCAAGAACTCCAAGTTCCTACTCCCGTTAATGACATGTTTTTTCAATTCATTAAAGTGCTAGAAAAAAAGAATGCTCACTTTTGTTAAAGTGAGCATTCTTTTTAGAGGGTCTTACTTGCTAAATAACCCTTCTTGTTTAGTTAATTTACTATATAACTCTTCCAGTGTTCCATGATCATCAATCGAATAACGCGGTTCTCCACGGTCAATAACATGTCCCTCAACTAAAAAGGTTTTCATCCCGATGGAGCTTGCAACCATATCTTCTTGCTTATCGTTCCCGATCATGATGCAATCCTCAGGCGTTACCCCTAACTGCTTTGATATTTCATGATAATATTCTACATGTGGTTTCGTAAAAGTCATATTCTCATATACAGTGACGAGTTCAAATGGGACTTCAGCTATTTCTGCCCATTTCAATCGGTGATAAATCGCAGCCTTTGGAAAAACTGGATTTGTGGCCACCGCTAATTTATACCCTTGTTTTATCGCTTCTTCAACTACTTGTTTTGCCATTGAAGTTGGCTTCGTTAAATGAGAAAAAGTCGGAAAGGTTGATTCATAAAAGTCATCCAAGGTTGGCCAAATCTCCTCTTTTTTCAAAGATGTCATTGGTAAAAAGGTTTCTTCAAACACTTGCTCATTCCTTTTGGTAGAGTCCACATTCTTCATCATCGCATCCGTACTAGCCCAAAGTGCTTTAACAAAATAATTTGGGTCGATGATATGTGCCACTCTTGAAGCGAGCTCAGCTATGTAATTTTTGATGAATTGATCTGTATCCATCGGAAGTAAAGTTCCATCTAGATCAAATAATAATGCTTTTGCCAACGTAATCGCCTCACATTTTCAGGTTGTACTAAAACCAAATTATACCATACTAATAATCATCTTAAATTTGAGCTCAGTGCTTAAGTTCACGTTTCTTGTACAATTAAATTTATTCTCGTGCATAAGTTCGTGAATCTTGTGCAATTAATTTTATTCTCGTGGATAAGTTCGCGAATCTTGTGCAATTATTGAGCTCATCGTTTGACTAAACATATTTTTAATAATTTTGTCTGGTACTTTATATTGATTAATCAGTAGATCTAGACATTGTTGTCCGTCCTTCTCAGTTGGAAATGCATTCATGGTTACTTGTTTCCTTCTGGTGCTCGTTATACTTGCTGTATTTGTGCATTCTATTAGTTTACGATTTCATGAGATAATTTGCACGTGAAGATATAATTGAAATAACTTCCACCCCATTATGTGTAAACATTTCCGAACAGCCTGTTAAGACAAGTGTAAGGATAGCCTTACACTTGTCTTAACAGGCTATCTATTACGGACTTACTATAAAAAAACAGGGAATTATGCGTATCTCTTAATTTGAAATTATGAAAGTTTCACAGTTTCTATTAAATAAAAAGAATACGCTTATGCAAACACGCTCCTACAGACAAAAAGTCCCCACTAAACCAAGTGAGGATTCTCAACTTATAATGGTATCGGTTTAACCAACCCAGTGTTTTTGTTTTCGAACGAGCTGAAAATACAATTCTGGTTTGTCTTCCTCCATTGTAAAACTGCATCCTGTTCTTTTATGATTGCTTCAAACTCTCTCACTCATTAAAATTTCTCATAATTTACGAGTATACGCTGCAATGACCTCGTTTCGACCTTCTTCAAAAATTGATCTTTTGACATGTAATAAATGCCACCAACCGCGTCAGAATTCTTCGTCTGTTACGGCTTGTAATCCGATTTCCTTTGGCTTTTCCATAAGACTTACAATCTCTTCATCTTTAATGGAACGTAATTCACTTGCAGTAATCTTTCCATAATGTGCCTCTTTTAAACGCTCTGGTCTTAAGAAACTACCAACATGATCAGCTCGAAACGGTGCTTTTATTTGTACTTTTGTCATTGGGGAATCAAGTAACAAAAACTAGCAACTATTTACTCGGGATTTTTCGAATGCTTGGTCAAATACCCTCACTCGCTTCAATCACTCTTTTTTGCACGATAATTAACCGAATAAGAAAACCAATCGCTGCACAAGTCAAACCGAGAATAATACCAATCCAAAAACCAAAAGGACCGAGAGTAGTAAAAGCAGCCAGCACATAACCTGATGGAATCCCAACAATCCAATAGGAAATAAAAGCAATTATAAACGGAATCTTTACATCTTTATACCCTCTTAAAACACCTTGTAATCCTGATTGTGCACCGTCAGAGATCTGATAAAAAATCGCTAAGATGAAAAATTGCCCTGCAAGTAAGACTACCTGACGATCCTGCGTATAAAGGTAGGCAATCGGCTCTCTAAATACAAAAAGAAACACAGAACCAATGATTAAGATCCCAATTCCTCCTAGAACACCAAGAAGACTATATTGTCTAGCTGCTTTAAATTTCTTTCCACCGACCGAAAAGCCAACGACAATCGTTAATGCCATTGAAATGCTTAACGGAATCATAAAAACAAGGGATGTAAAGCTAAATGCCACTTGATGTGCAGCAATGGTAACGGTCGTAAACATCATTCCGATCAACAAAGTGACAATGGCAAATATACTTGCTTCAAAGAAAATCGAAAGCCCAATTGGAATTCCAATTGAAAGCTGTTCTTTCCACGCTTTCCACGAAGGCACGGCCCATAGAATAAATAATCGATATTTCCTAATTGCCTCAACTTTAAACGTCATCCAAATACTAAATAAAAGAATGATCCAATAGGTGATTGCAGTTGCATATCCGGCTCCGATCCCACCGAGTGCTGGCAAACCAAGTTTCCCAAAGATAAATCCATAATTTAAAAGAACATTAAACGGAACAGCTAGAACCGTAATAATCATCGTGATTCGCGTGTACCCATGTGCATCAAAGAAATAGCGAAGAACATTGGCAACAAACAAAGGAATAATTCCAAGAGCAAGACCTATCAAGTAATGAAAAGCTATATGGTAAACATCGGGGTTCAGATTCATGAGCATTAGGATTGGATCAAGTAAAAAAAATCCCGCAAGAACAACCGCAACAGCCAACACTACCGATAAGTAAAGTCCCTGTATGACAGAATCAGATATTTTTTCTCGTCGGCCACTACCGATTAAATGCGCTACAATTGGGGTAACAGCTAGTAAAATTCCATTTATCCCAGAAAAAACTGGCAACCATAAGCTCGACCCGATGGCTACCCCTGCTAAATCATTTGTTCCAACCCGCCCCGACATCATCGTATCGACTAGATTCATTGCATAAAAACTAACTTGAGTCACCATAATTGGCCATAAGATAGCCAAAAATAACCCTAGCTTTTCTTTCCATATTTCCGCATGATACATGCTAATTCCTCCGTAATGTATGATCTTAGTCGTTTATTTTTGTAGTTATACGGTCAATTTAAATAAAACTTCCAACTAACAATTCACTACACTTTTTCATTATATCTCAACCGCATTAATAATTAGGAACACAAAAGGCTCCTAACTTTTTGGTCAAAGGAGCATCCCTCTATTGTACACTTCCTAGTCTGAAATGTCTTTGCTTTTTTCTATACGCAAGACTGCCTTCCCTACATAAAAAAACATAAGAAAACGACTCCCGTCATTTCTTATGTTTTCTAAGTAAAGAGAGACTAAACAGATTTAACAGAATCAAAAGCTGATTTATTCTGAGTTTGAATTTGCTTCACCTCAGAATTTAATTTAGCCAAAGACTGATTGAGATGTTTCGTTACTTCTGTCGAAACCGCTTTAAGTTGGATCAATTGTGTGTATAGTTCTAAGTGCATTTTCTCTTGCTCTCTATGTTGTAGCACTAACGCTGCTGTTTTTTTCAGCAAATCCTCTACTTGCAACTGAGTCAATTTATACTCTTCTTTATTCTCTTTCACTTTCTTTAGTAAGTCTTCATGGTCAATCTCTTGTAACGCAACTTGTTGAACTAATTCATCATGCCTTACTTTCTGATCAAGTTGCTCGCTTTCCACTTTTTGAAACTGAAGCACTTGTTCTTGTATATAAGTGTGATGTTGACTGATTTCTCCATATAAGTCTTTTTTTGCTTTTTCCAGATGAATAACTTGCTCTTCTAGCATGTGTTTAGATTGTATCAATTCTTCAAACTGCTTTTTAAAATCGTTATTCTCTTTTTCATATCTTTTTACTTTCATAAGGAGTTCTTGCTGTATATCACTTTTTTCTTGGACTGTCTCCTTTAGTTCATCATGCATTCTTTCAAGCTTTTGCGTGAATCCTTGCTGCTCATTAAGCTGGTTTGAAAAGGTTCTATGAACTTGCCCATGAGTTCCGATCGTTCGTTGTACTTCACTGAAACGCGCGTGGATATTATCCATTTTACTGTTTCTATAAAAGAATGGTTGATTAACATGGTTGGGTTGTTTCTCTACATATACCTTAGGCTCTTTGTTTGTATTCACTTCGTTTTCCTTGCTCAAAATATCCACTCCTTCTTAATGATGTTATCGTTAGTTTATGAAGGCTTAGGAAAGTGGGTGTATAAAGAATAAAGGTTTTTACGACTTGTTCTAGAATGGCAACTAAGGCAAAACAAAAACGACCTCCTACCCAACTTGGATAAGAGGTCGCTATACTATCGATTCGTCATTCATGAACTTGTTAATCCCTTTCTTACACAGTGATGTATTTACTTTCCTTATACCCCGTGTATCATCTGATACACTTCGCTAACGCTACGTCATTGGAATCAGTCCTTTCATGGCATTCATTTATGGTAATGCACCTGCTAAGAAGAACTGCTTCACTTCCTTAACTCCTTTCATTAAATTTGATTGCTTAGGCTTTTGCCTACACTTATCATAGTGAATAATTAAACTTTTGTAAATATTCAGATTAGTTAGTTTTTTGTAGTTATTATACTTTTTACTTTATTTTTCTCTTTAAATCTACAAATATCTAACTATTTTAAATTCTACTTTAACCACGTTTCCTACATAGAAATAACTGCTCATCACACCGATTAAGAAGCCCTCCATTTTTCAAACCAAAAAGTAACTCGAATATCGAAGGTTCGCTTGATTCAAGTCAAGTTTCAGAAGTAAAGTACCTCTAGAAAGAACTTCAACTGATTTATTTTTCTAGCTAGCAAAATAAATCAGTTTACCCTAATGCTCGCAGTACTAGTACTGTTGTTAAGTCTCCAAAAACGATAGCTGTAGTGGCAAATGTGCTACTCCGAACAGAAGAGCTACGAGAAAATTCGGTATCTCTTCCCCTTATTTGCTTGAGGTTAACACTTTGAGCCACACGATCAAAGTCATACCAAACAACCGAAGCATGATTTCTTCGGTAAGGCCGCCATAAAACATCGCTAAATAACCTTTCCACCAAGCAACAAGTGCTGAACTTAAAATAACTCAACCTGCGTTACACCATACAATGTTTATAAATTATTTAAATTCATTGATTTTTATCATAATGGGATATATCCTAATATATGTAAGGGCTTTCAAATTGATTTAAAGGAGGAAGAACATGAAAACAACTAAAAACAGGTGGTTCATCGCGTTATCCGCAATTGCTATACACCTCTCTATTGGTGCAGCCTACGCATATAGCGTTTACACCTATCCGATCAGCGAAGCTATGGGTTGGTCACCAACCCAGGTGACCATCGCCTTTACCATTATGATGGCACTTGCAGGGTCATCAGCTGCTTTATTTGGAAAGTTCGTCGAACGCAATGGACCGAGAAAATCGGCCATGCTTGCTGCCGTACTATTCGGTTTAGGCCAAGCTGGATCTGGTATTGCCATTGCCATTGGATCATTGCCACTTTTTCTACTTACATATGGTCTAGCAAGTGGCCTCGGTCTAGGTATCGGCTATATTTCACCGGTGTCTACACTTGTTAAATGGTTTCCCGATCGTAGAGGATTGGCAACAGGAATGGCCGTACTCGGATTTGGTGCAGGGGCTTTAATCACAGCTCCCGTTGCTGCTAATTTAATGGCGACAATTGGTATAACAAATACATTCTATTTATTAGGGAGCTGTTATTTTATTCTAATGATGCTAGGCGCCTCTTATATTGCGCCTCCAGAAGAGGGCTGGATGCCAGCTTCTATGAAAAAAGACATTGCCTCTGGAAAAAAAATCATCAAAAAAGACTTACAACAATTAACCTCTAAAGAAGCAGTAAAAACGAAACGTTTTTGGATGCTTTGGACAATGATGCTAATCAATACAACCGCTGGAATCATGATGATTTCTGTAGCTTCTCCAATGGCTCAGGAAGTGGTAGGTTTATCAGCCGCTGCCGCTGCTACATTGGTTGGAATCATGGGAATCTTTAACGGTGGCGGTAGGCTTGGTTGGGCAACCTTATCCGATTATATAGGACGCCCTACAGTGTTTATCATTTTCTTCTCAATTCAAATTATAGCTTTTTTAACACTGCCTTTTATAACAAGCATTATTATGTTTCAAATTCTGATTCTGCTTGTTGTTAGTTGCTATGGTGGCGGATTTTCAAACCTCCCTGCTTTTGTCGGAGACTTATTCGGAACGAAACAGCTCGGTGCAATCCATGGCTATCTGCTAACTACTTGGTCTTTAGGTGGTGTTTTTGGACCGATGATCGTTTCTCAAATTAAAGAGAGAACGGATAGTTATATTCCTGTTTTTTACGTTTTCTTGGCATTAATACTTTTCGCCTTCATTATTTCTATTATGATGAAGCTAGATATTAAAAAGAGTGAAAAAGCACTGCAAGAAAAACAAAAGCACGCCGTTTCTTAATAGAATAGAAAGACTAACCAGTCGGTCTGATGGATTACAAAACAATAGCAAAAAAGGCAAGGAAGACTCCTTGTCTTTTTTGCATCATTATTCTTTTATCCCTTCAAGCCAATCCTTGTAACAATCGGGACATAACGCTTTATCTACGTGTTCATTTCTTTGAATAAATAACCCATGATGATAATTATCTTCAAAGGTTGCTTCACAATAAAAACATTGCTCATCCATGTTTTCGTTTCCCCCTAAATGATCAGCTTGTTTATATAATGACCAATAGGTCTAAAAATAAAATGAGCGTTTTTTGTTAATGATGACAAAAAATACATTTAAGAGATAAGTTATAAATTTGTTTCAAGTAAGCAAACTAAATTCGAAATGAACTTTTTTGTATTTCAAGTGAAATAGTTTGAGCAATCATCTTATATAAAATATTTGCTACCGTTTCCTTTACCTCTTCTCTAGATGGTTGTTCCATGTACTTTTTTTCTAACAATTGAAAAACGGTTAATTTCTCTTTCATTATTTCATCGTATTGATCTTTCGTAAATAATCCATTTTTGATTCCAATCATAAACTTTCGACTCTTATCATCGTACTGAATAGCCTCTTTAAAACTTGTAAATTCATTTGCTGAGAATCTTTCGATAAAATCTAAAATACGATAGGCATGCATTGCAGACTTCGAATCAAAACCAACTTTTTCTACCAAGTATCGTGTTCCTTTATTTCCCTTTTTAATATATTTTTTTTTACTTTCATACATCCCCTTGCATGCTCTGTATAAATAAGGCAGATTCATGGTAGCAATCTCGTCTCTTTGCGCAATAATTTGTTGGATGTAATTATTTATCGGTCTATTTTGATTGATCGTCATATCAATCGAGAAAAGTACTTCAACAAAATTCACATTTGACTTCCAGAAAAGATGAACTAATTTTCTTATGTCATGAAATTCTTCATCAATTGTTTCCCCCACTTTGCTCTCTGCGTAAAGCTTTCCATGATATAAATCAGCAAACATAGGAATCACAAACACTTTATAATCCTTATCTGATTCTGGAGTGGCTAAATTATAGTTAGCTGATCCAACTAATGCTTTGAATGCGATTTCTCGTTCCATGGGTCGCCCTCCTGCCTTTGTGTACTATCCTTGTCTCAGAAAAAGGAGACTTAAACTTGTTAAGCTTCATTTGTTCCTTGGCCAGAAAGTCCTTAATAACTCGTTTTCACTAAACGTTAAGTTTACACCAATACAAATGAGCTAAAAAAGTCCTTCTAAGAATTCAGAAAGACTTTTCGCCCATAAACTGATAAAACGTTGAGAATGAGCGACCCCTATAATTTTTAGTAATAATCAATTAGCCTTAATTTATTCATGCTCTATTCGTTGCATACTTCAGTTCTAAAAATGTAAAATTTCTACTAACTACTTCTCTATTCAACTAAACCTAATCTTTTCAATCCGTTAAAGATTCCTGAATTCGTTACATCAGTTGTTTTATGCTTAGCATATGGAAAAAGCTGCGGTTGAGCATTCCCCATGGCAAATCCAGCCCCAACTGAACTAAGCATTTCCTTGTCATTCATCCCATCTCCAAAGGCAATAGCTGCTTCTTTGTGATAGCCAAGGAAATCTAACACCTGCTGCACAGCGAATCCTTTATTAACTTTGTCACGAATTACGTCATAGGCGTGATCTTTAAATCCTTCTACATTGATTGGTGACAGATGGATGACACCAGTTTCCTCATAGAGAGCTACATCATTTACATCTAGATTCATTAGGGATATCCCTAGAATGTCATGGCTATAAGCTGAATGATACAAATCATTATGTTTTAAATGAAACTGCTTGATAAATTTTCTCATAACCGGAGCTTTTTTCGTAGTGAGAAGATTTTTTTCATTTGTGTACAGGACCGCTTCATGACCCTTGTCTTTCATGACTTTTAAAAAAAATTCAACTTTCCTTGCCTCCATCGGCTCCATACATACCTCTTTTCCTTTATGTATAGCGTAGGCTCCATTGTAACCAATAAAGGATTCAATTTGTAATTCTTCTCCGATTTCACTAAGCTCATGTAGTGGTCGTCCTGTTGCAAGGAACACCTCTAATCCTTTTTGTTGAACTTGTTTGATCGCTTCTTTCGTCGATCTTTCAATCTCGTCTTCTGGAGTTAAAATCGTTCCATCAATATCAAGAAATAAGATTTTATGTTTTGGCATCTTTTTTCTCCTTTAATGCATTTCTTTACAAAACCAACTGAATAGCACTTTAAACTTCTCAAGGTAAAAATAGTATAACATGTTGTATTTTTCTATTATTTGGTTTTCTAAGTTAAACATACAAAAATTAGGATTCCAAAATTAAAAATCTAAAAAAATATAACTGTGATTCAAATCACAGTTATATTTTAGTAATTCTTTTATTCTAGAATTAACAGAACAACTTAACAAGAGGTTATCTTCATTTTAATTTAAAGGAGCGATTGATATGTTGAATGTATGTTGAACGTATGAGCTAATATCCCTTGATTTCTTGATGAACTTCTCAAACGTAATCGAAACATTCCGCATGCGGGCAAGCGGATAATGTCTTGAATTTTTGGTTTTATCATATGCGATATCATCCCCTATCAAATAATAAAAATTAGATTCCCAAACAAGGGCATAAGGCTTAATCTGATAGTGGTTCCCTTTATGTCGCAATTGAAAGTCTTTATGTATGTTCACATCACCATACTGAAAAGAAATGATCTTGCTTTCAGTTATCGCTTGATGAATCTGGTCAATATGAAACTTGATTAATTGATGTCACTGTTAATCGATTGATGATAAACAATCGGATCTGGAAACGTCTTAGCTAGATCTAGATGTTGACTCGTTAGTTTCTTCAACTGTTGAACAAGGTTTCTTTTTTCCTCTTCCGTAATAAATCTTGCTGACAAAAAAATAGAAACTTAGTTCGTTCCCATACTATTCGAAGAACCCTTCCCCTAGTATTGGTTCAACTAATCCATCGTCTCCACTCGCTACAAGGATTTCTACTGTTAAGATTGCTGAAACTTTTTTAAAATTTTGTTTCCTCCGTTTTCTATTGTCTGACAAAGAAAACAGCCACTGAATAAAGGACAATGTTTACCTTTGTAAGTGGCCTCTCGTTTTCATCTTTTTCAGTGGCTTCTATCGTAAGTAGGGTGCTTTCGTCATCTATTTAATTATAAAAGTCGTCCGACTATGTCCTTCTCGTGTTTTCTTCACGTCCAAAATAGCTGGAATGGCTTGCTTTAACTCTTGAACGTGAGAGATAATTCCAATCATCCTTCCTGATTGTTGTAGGTCGATCAATGTATCAATCGCTTTATTTAAGGACTCTTCATCTAAAGAACCAAACCCTTCGTCAATAAACATCGTTTCAATGGAAATCCCACCTTGATGAGACTGAATAACGTCAGCCATACCAAGAGCTAAACTTAAGGAGGCATTAAATTTTTCACCACCGGATAAGGTTTTCACATCACGGTTGTGCCCAGTATAGTTATCAAATACATCAAGACCAAGGCCACTTTGTTTTCCCCTTTTTTCAAGTCGTTCACTTCGGATCAGATGAAATTGACCATTCGATAGACGATTTAAACGTTGATTTGCGGCTTGAACGATTTGTTCCAAAAATTCAATTTGCAAATAGCGCTCGAATGACATCTTTTTCGAGTTCTCTCCTCTAACCACATCGTAAAGATCTTTATGAAGATAAAACGTTTGTTCTGCTTCTTTAACTTGTTCATGAGCAACTTGAATATTATTTTTTGCCTTAACCGCAGTTTCATAGAACTGATTCACTTGTGTTAAATCATGTTGAACCACTTCTATCTCTTGACCTAATAACTTCAACTGATCGTCTAGGACCATTAAATCTTGGTGTTCCTTGCCTTGAAGCTCTTTTTCTGTATCGACAATCTGTTGTGTTAGTGAAGAGATATTCGTTTTAAATAACTCGACTTCAGTCTTGATAGCTTCAAGGTTTCGTTTAGGTATTTTTGAAGCAACATACTCCTCTTCCGAAGCAAAATTCGCCTCTAAAAGAGCTTCCTTAAACATAGTAAGAGCTTTTACCTTTTTTTCTAACATTACCTCAAGCTGCTGAATAAAATTTTTCAATGTCATGTCTGCTGTTAGTTGGCGTTCTTTTGCTTGATTCAGCTGTTGTTGAACAAACTGCCACTTCTGTTCCAACTTTTGTTTCACTTGTTCCGCAATCTTTATTTCCCCGGCAAGTGCTTCAATTGATTGCAATTGTTCAGGAATCACGTTCATTTTCTGCTCAAGTAACGCTTGCTCTGTTTGATAGCTTGATTGTTTTTGATTCAACAAAGATTCAGTTTGCGTTTTTTCCGTTTCTAATTGTTCTATGTTATCTTCTATTTTCTCTTGCGCTATTTTTAGTTGCTCAACTTTTTCTTGGTCAACTTTTAAACATGTCATTTCTGTTTGAAGTCCTTGTTCAACCAGAGATAACTGCTGAAGGTCAGCTTCGGTCTGCTTAACCTTTACCCCTAAGGAAAGCAATTCCTGTTCTTTCTCGTTTGTCTGTAAGTAGACTGCGCTTAGTTCAGCCTGCAAAGTTCGGTAAGCCCCATCTACTGCATCTTTTTCGAGACGCTTTTGCTCAAGCAATTCTTTTGTTGGGATTTCCGCTGTAAACTCTACAGGGTTTGGATGCTCTTCACTACCGCATACTGGACACGGTCCCCCCTGATGGAGATGCTTGGCAAGTAAACTTGCTTGTCCTTCAATCCAAAGTGTTTCTAACTGGTCATAAGAAGCCTTTATTTCCCCTAACTTTTCCTCTTTGTGCAAAACTTGATCAGAAAGCTCTGTTTGCTTTGCTGATAAAGCTAGATAGCCTTTTACTGCTTTAAGTTGCGACTGCACGACCTGTAAATTTTCACTTGTTTCAGGTATTTTTTTTATATTGATCTCTAAGTGCTTGATTTGTTTAACAAGAGTTGTCTTTTCATTTTTCTTGCCTGTCAGTATAAGCACAATCTGCTCAACATTTTCTTGAAGCTCCTTTACTTCTTGTTTCAATAAAGCAACCGATTTTTTTTTCTGATCCAGTTCTGATACATCAGGAAGATAATCTTTAAGCTTATTAATCGTTAAACTAGCTTCTTCACGGTCTAGCTTCCTCTTTTCTTCCTCTGAATAAGCCATTTGCGCTTTCGTGAAAGATGTTTCTGCTTCTATTAATTCTGACTTTGCCGTTTTTCGGTTTTCCTGCAGCTTGTCTTCCTCGGTTGTTACTTCAAGGAAGTAACTCTCATGAATTTCAATTTGACTCGCTTTCACGGCTTGGCTAAGTTTCTGTTCTTTTTCCTGAATAATGGGAAGCTGCTCATCCAGTTTTAATTTTTGTTGGCGCTGGTTTTCTAGCGCAGCAAACCGGTCATTGATCGCTTTCGCTAAATGATACTCATTTGTTTTTTCTTGTAAGTGTTTCTTATTTTTATCTAATAGTAATTGCTGTTTGTTTTGTTCCTCAAAATAGAAAGCAATCTCTTCGGCTAACGCTTCAAGCACTTGATAAGTATTGTGGTTTTCTTGTTCAAACACCTGAACAAGAAGGGAATCGTCTCTTTTCGGGAGATTTTTCTCTAGATTCTTTATATAAAGATCTCGCTCTTGGCTTTGTTTCTCGTATTGCTTTTGTGATGCCAATCGTTTTTCATTCAGTCCCTCCGTCATTTGCTTGAAATGAACAGTCCGAAAGATCTTACGAAGAATTTCTTCTTTATTTTCGGTATCTGACGTCAGCAGCTTACGAAATTCACCTTGTGGTAGCATCACAATTTGTCTAAACTGATCTTTTGTTAGACCAATGATCTCTTGAATTTTTTGGTTGACGTTCCCTACTGTTAACCGATCCACTAATAGAATTTCAGATTGATTTGTCGTTTCATATAATTCGTATTTGTCACCCGTTGGTGTTTTGTTGGTTCCTTTAATATGAGGCATCTGTCGAAAAACACGATACGACCGTTCACGTAATTCAAACTCAAAATTAACAGAAGTATGAACGTCATCTTCAGCAAACTGGCTTCGTAACATTCGTGAATCGCTTCTGTCTTCACCACTTGCATCTCCGTATAAAGCAAAACAAATCGCGTCAAAAATCGATGTCTTCCCTGCTCCTGTATTCCCAGAAATGACAAAGAGACGATGTTCTTTTAAATTTTTAAAATCAATGGTTTCTTGATGTTTATAAGGTCCAAAGGCCGTGATCGTGATTTTTAATGGTTTCATCCTCGCTCACCTTCCCTTTGCAAAGTTTCTTGTAAAACGTCGCGAAATAACTGTTCTGCGTCTGCCTGTATTTCTTCGTTTTTCACCTCTTTGTAAAAAGCTTTGAAAAGAGAAAGGTCGTCCATTTTAGAACGGGAGACTTTGGATGTTGATTCCTCGCTTGTCATTACGGCTTTTATCGCTCGTTCGACATGCATTGCATTTGGATATACAGAACGAACACGCTCCATTGGGTAAATGACTGGGTTTTCATCCAACAATCTGATGAATACATAATCTTCATTTCGTTCATGTTGTTCGATCTCATCTATTTTGCCTTCCACCGTTCGAATCTGTCGTCTTGGTTCAAGCAGTCTTTTTTCAACGGTTGTTTGTCCGTCTTTATCTAGCTCAACTACATAATAGCCCTTTTTGTGGCGTTCTTCAGAAATGGAGTATTTTAACGGAGAACCAGCATAGCGAACTTTTTCAATTCCGACATGATGGGCTTGGTGTAGATGTCCAAGAGCTGTATAATGAAATGAATCAAAAAGACTTGCATTCACATGCTCGACCCCTCCAATTGCTAAAGGGCGCTCTGAATCACTCGTGTTTTCTTTTTTTTCACCACCTGGCGTTACAAAAGCATGACCAATAAACACATGACGAGCATCACGATCCATCGACTTTGAAATTTCTTCTATAACCACGCGCATCGCATCATCATGCGTGCGGATTTCATCGTTTTCCAACTCATAACGAACTTTGCTTGGTTCTGCATATGGAATGAGATGGAAATGTACAGCACCATGCTCATCTTGAAGAACAATCGGTTCCACTAACTTCGTAAACGAACCTTTAATATGAAATCCCGTTGATTTCATGATTTTGCTGCCAAAATCTAATCGCTCTGGCCCATCATGATTTCCACCTACGGCAAGAACTGGCGTTTTTAACTTAATAACAATCGTCTCTAAAATTTCATCCAATAAATCAACCGCATCTGTTGGTGGAATGGAGCGGTCATAAAGGTCTCCAGCAATAATAACAGCATCCGGCTTTTCTTCTTCAACCGCTTGTACAAATTGTTGTAAAACATATTTTTGGTCTTCCGTCATATATACACCTTGAACAAGCTTTCCAAGATGCCAATCGGCCGTATGAAATAATTTCAAATTGAACACCGTCCTTTTACCGTTTCGTGGATTAAATAAGCTATAACTCAAAATCACACTTGCTACAACATAATCGATACTGTCATTTATTCTATATACAGTATGTCAGAAAAGGTCTACCGAAAATGGTATACCTATGACGACCGTTGCAAATCTATAACTCTCTTTAATAATAAAGAATAACTGAATATTTCTCTATCGAAAAGTCTCCTAAACAAGGAGGTGATAAAAGGTTAAATCACCTTTCTAAGGCGTTTGCTCATTGTCACTTGTCAATCTCCATTAATTTATAAAATGGATTAACTTAATGAATACAGACCTTCCACAGAATCAGGACTTAATTTATTGATTAATTTAATTCAGTTCATTAGCACTCTGCCCTCTTCCTACATAAGTTATTAGGAATATCATCTAAATCGACCCTTTTAAGGAGAATTGCCAAATGAACCTCTATCACTATCACGGATATTCCCCCCGCAATCACTTGGTTTAAATCCTTATAACAATTCTTATTCGCAACCAGAACGAAATGGCTTTTTTCAACAGCAACCTTAAAGGGAGAATCTTGAAAACAAAATAAATGAACTCGGAAGACAAAATCAGCAGCAAGTCAGAGAACTCACACGACTTAATCAAGAAATCAACCGTTTAAACGGGGAGTTAAATCGCATTAACGGAAAATCAGTCGTTTAAATCAAAGAATGAACTATAATCCGAATAAATGAAACTGTGAAAAGAATCCTTTGTTTGGGTTATAGAGTCTGTATGTTAGTCGGTTACCTTTTTTAAAGAACCAATTATGTTTTCAGGAATTGTGCTCATTAGCAAAAAGAAGAACGATTCTCATCTTAAGCCTGTTTACTATGCAGACCATTTTCTCTTTCCTCGCTCTGTTCTTGTGGCAACATTGCTTCTATTTCTTTCAACAAACCTTGCAATAAGTGTACCTATTAATAATGCCCAAACTGGTGCACCTATATGAAATACAGTAATATTGGAAACCGCGATGACAAACGAAAATGTTGCACCCAGTTTCACCGTTGGGTTTGAGAAACTAAGGTGTAGGCTATTTGCGAATACGCTAATTAGTACAAAACCAATAAGGATGGAAACAAATGCTTGTGGTAATGAAGAAATAAATGGGACTAGTTTATATGAAAGTAATCCAAATAAAATGATTATTATCCCTGAAACAACCGACCCCATGTACCTTTTTTCCTTTGGACCTGCTTCCTTGTCCGCACAAATCGCTGTCATCATTCCTGCTATATTCGCAGACTGTCCCCCAAAAAAACTAGTAATCATTGAAAAAATACCGCTGGATGAAATAATCCGATTTACTTGTGGGCGGTAATTATTTTGTTGTAACGCCCCAATACCGACTGCTGCATCGTTGCTTAAAATAAGCAGGGAAAGCGGAAGCGAAACCGAAAGAAAGCTTAATAGGTTAAATTGGGGAAGAAGAACGGTCGGATAAACAAAAGATGTTTGCGTAATCCCGCTCTCTAGTGATTGTGTAAAGACGAACATGATAAATGCCGTGGTAATTGCCGCGAGCATTGGTGGTATCTGCCTTACCCAATTACTAACAACAAAATAAACTAAAAGCGAAGCAATACCAATCGATGCCATTTGCTGAATCGAACCAACGAAATCTATCATATATTTCATGATCATTCCTGCTAACATCGCTGCAAGTACTTCTTTGGGAACATAGTAAATTAGTTTTGCAAATAAACCACAATAGCCAATGACAAACATTAATAGACCCGAAAAAAGATAAGCCCCTAATAACTCATAGTAAGTAAACTAAAGAGGTAACCGTTGCAAGAAACGCGATTCCTGTAATCGTATGTGCCCCAACGATAGGTATTCGATAATACAGTGGAAGTAATATACTATATACTCCGCCAATAACGTAGATTGAAGACATCCAAAGAATTGTCTGTGTCATCGTAAAATTTCCATTGGCTGATGCTTGCAGTAAAAGTACTGGTGGTCCTGTCATTACAAGTAAACTAGCTACAAGACCTGCTGAAATATTTTTTTGATTCAAATCTTTCAGAGGAAAGGTGTCCCCCCTTTTCCCCAGTAGCTTTTGAAATAAGTTCATAAACTCTCCCCTTCAAATTTTTGTAATTAATATATTTACTCATTATACAGCCTTAGCTAAACAATTTAAATCGCATTGTTTTTCCTATTTTTGTTCTTGAAAGCTATTTAACATGTAATTTTAACCTTAGCAGTTTAGGGATTTTTTTAGGACACTGCGCTTCCTTTAGCCTTAATAAAAAAGAACAGCGACGCATGAAGCGAGCTGTTCCAAATCATCATCCGTTAATTCACTAAAGAACTATATCATAAATTCTATTCTTTAATTTTCAATCCCAACATTGTAGCAAATCCAATTGCTTGTTCAGGAGAAACTTCGCAACCGTCCAAATTTTCCAGAGCTACATTGAGTCGGTCAAATATACACGTACTAATATCTATTCCCTTTAGTAGCGTTTGAGTAAAATCAATATCGTTAATATCGCATTGATGAAACTTTACTTTGCTAAGTTTACAGTCGGAATAGTTAACACTCTGTAACGACGAATCACTAAATATTACTTGTTTTAATCGAGCATCTACAAAGTCACTCAAATTTGCGATGCAATTTTCAAATGAAACATTTCCAAGATTAGCTTCTGAAAAATCTAATCCCATTAGTTTGCATTCTGTAAAAGTGACTCTATGTATAATACCTTCACTAAAGCTAGCGTTAGACAGATCACAGTTTTCAAAAGTCACATCGGTCATATCGATTTTATTAAAGGAAGCATTTATGAACGTTACATTTTTAAAAATGACTTTAGATGATCAATCTCCTCATAATCGACTCTTTGATTAGTAATAATACAGTTAGATAGATATGGATCTTCATCATGATAAATGTCTTGTAAATTTGCTGTTTCTAAATCTAGTGGAATTTTCGGAAGTTCTATTTTAAATCTTTTTGTCAAAATAACGCCTCCATAAATGATTAGATAGTAAGGAAACTATATCATAAAGATAGTTAATTATAAGTCTTTGATTTTTTATGGAATTGTGTCTTCAAATTGATTTTAACAATTGTTCTCTTAAACTAACTGCGTCATAATTTTAAATATACTCCTTCACAATCTACCGCAATAATTGAAAATAACAAAGAAAAATAACATGTTTTTAGTACTTAATGAAGAGTAAAGAGGATGAATCAAAAGAAAATCTTTTGACTCATCCTCCCACCTTGTAGTATCGTTTATCCGAAAACTTCACAAAGGCTACATGTAATAATATTAGTATATTAAACTGCCATCTTAAAGATCGAGCCTATTTGTTATTTGATCTTTAATCCCTTTTCAAGGAAAGAAAGAGTCACTAATTACTTTGTAATATTTCTCAAAAAATTCAATCCGACTCTCTTACATGCTTTTAAGCTTTTTTTCAGGGCTTCATTCCTCTTCTTTAACGACCTCTCGAGCTCTTTTTCACTGTTTCTAGGCTTTATCCGTCTTCTATGATGTCCTCTCTTCAGAAATTCGAAACATCTATCGCTCGGATCAAGTTATAAAGGGTCGATCTTTTCTAAAAAGTAAATATTACCTGTAGTTCATCTAATTATAAGAACGCTCTCATTATATAGATTGCTGAATAATATAATCTGCTGTACGTATTGCTAATGCCACCGTTGAAAGTGTGGGGTTGGCCCCAAGTGAGGGCAGAACGCTGTTATCTGCGACAATAAGGCCAGATATCCATGTATTTGACCGTACTGATTGACGGCGGAAGTTGAGGGATCGATCCCCATGCGACGGTTCCTGATTCGTGGTTATCATCACCTGGAGGTCTTAAGTAAACATCAGGTTGACCTTTCAACGAGCCTAAGGATTCCATCACTTGTCTTGTGCCCTCGGTCACTAAAAAAGTCCCTTTTAGCAAATTCGAGGAAGTAGCAATAGCTCAACACGTTGCGCGCCCGCTGTGAGAACGAAGCAACCATTCCGCTCATTGCTTCAAGAGCACTGAAAATCACACCTTTTTCAGTGCCCTTGGAATCTGCTTCTTGTTATAACTATTCCTATAAGCTTTCCTGCTTTGTGAATTTTTTCTCAACATTTGCTTTCTTCCCTTTCCAATTTACTAAGAAAATTCCAGTAAAGATTAACAAGCCACCTAACATGATATACCATTTAATATCCTCATTTAATAGCACCCACCCTGAAAGGACACCAAAAAAAGGAGCTAAAAAGAGAAATGCACTAACCTTGCCTGGATCACCTTTTTCCAATAGATAGAACCATACTGCAAACTGAACGATCGACGCCATGATCGCTAGCCAAGCTAAAATCGTAATCGATTGGAATGAAATGATAAAGAAGGGCGTTTCAAGAAGAAAACTTGACACTAATAAAGTAAGACCACCGAATAACATTTGATAGGCAGTTAGCACCCACGTATCAAACAGATTTCCCCATTTTTTTATAAGTAACGTACCAATCGCCCATGATAAAGCGGATAAAAAACCTAATACTGTTCCGATCTTAAAATCAAGGTGTGCTCCTAATGTGATAAAAACCCCAATAAAGCCAATGATAACTCCTAGCCACTGGCGAAGCCCATATTTTATCTTCAAAAATAAAGTGGCAAGAACGACTACGAGTATAGGATTTATAAAAGTAAGAATGGACGTTTCTCCTGCGTTAATCGTTTCTAATGCAACGAAAATACAGCCCATAACTCCTCCTGTTTGCACGAATCCTATTATCGCTATTTTGAACCAGTCACCGCCTTGTTTAGGATGATTTCTTTTAAACATCCTAACGATAACAGCCATGATTATTCCCGCAAACGTAAAACGAAGAGCCACTAGTAAAAGTGGCGAAGAATATTCTAAACCTATTTTTCCTATGGCAAATGATGATCCCATCAAAGCAGTTGTTAAGATGACTAAAAGTGAAAAAATAATCTTATTCATATGAGGCCGCCTATCTCTGCTTTTTTTCTTTTTAACTATTAATCCATTCGCTTCTTTAAGCCCTTTCTCATCTATTAATGTTCAATGTACACGAACAAAATCCCTGTATTTCCATTGAAAACAAAAAGAACCAAGTTAGTTCTTTCGAAAACTAATTGATTCTTTGATAAAAAGTTCTGCTAGTGTTTACTCGCTTCAAATGCAGCGGTTGCATCATAAAGTTTAAGATCAATCTCCGTGTCTTTTCCAAGTGCTAACTTAGCAAGCTCAGCTCCAAGATATGGACCAACTGTTAACCCTGATGATCCTAATCCGTTTGCAACCAAAATTCCCTGATAATTTGCGACAGTACCAATTACCGGGAGAAAACCTGGGGCTACCGGCCTGAAACCTACTTTTGTCTCTAGTACTGTGCTATCAAATAAGCCCGGTGCTATCTTAAGAGCTTTATCAAAGATATCATGAATTCCCCCAACTGTTACACGGTGGTCAAAGCCTCGATCATCTTCGTGAGTCGCTCCGACCACGATTCGCCCCCCTTCAAACGCTAGCAAATACTGATTCGTAGGAGGCATGACAACAGGCCAAGAACTTGTATCTGTATTTGGTATTTCAAGATGAACGATTTGAGCTTTTTGCGGCTTAATTTTAAAATGAATGCCTAAAGGTTGCAACAATTCATTCGCCCAAGCCCCCGTTGTAACAATTACCTCATCAGCAAACAATTTATTCCCTTCAAACTGAATTCCAGTCACTTGGTTATTTACAAACATCAACTTTGCATCTGCTTCTATGTATATGGCTCCATGTTTTTTCGCCGCTGAAATTAATGCCTCACAAAGGGACTTTCCGTTCACACGGGCGGCACCACTAACGTGAATAGATCCGTACTCGTCTGCTAGTGGTGGAAACAAAGCTTTTGTTTCAGAAGGTGACAACCTTCTAATTTCACCGATCTCTGGTGCTTCCTCACGACGTTTTCGAACTCGTTCCTCCATCTTATCTAGTTTAGCTTCTTCCGAGTGAAGACTAATGGCACCGACCATAGCATAACCTGTCTCCGTTTCTCCTTCCGCTTCTAATTCGGAAATTAAAGCCGGATAATACCTCGCTCCTCCTCTCGCTAGTTGATACCAAGCTTTGTTACGGCGTTGAGATAGCCAAGGACAAACGATTCCAGCGGCAGCGTCCGTCGCTCTCCCTCGCTCTTGACGATCAATTAACGTGACCTTTGCCCCTGCTTTTGCAAGATGATAAGCCGTTGCAGCACCTAAAATACCAGCTCCAACTACAATGTATGAATTCATGAAAAACACCTTCATTTCAATTTATTTGCCCAATGATACTTGGATATTCTTGTTTAACTTCATCTAATTTCCGTTTACGGTTCAGATGGTTTGTTCAATCTTATCATTTTACTCCTATCATGCTTTTGAACTCAAGGTCAGTAAATTAATGAAGAACTTCCCCCGTAATTATTGACCATAAAGATATTTCTGTATGCTAGGTCTTTCCTCTTATTGATCAATCCAAATTAAACAAGGCTACAGACGCATAAAAAGTCATCGTAGATAGACTAACAAGAAGTTAGAATTAAAAAGAGAGGCTAGGGGTTCAACTTCCCCCAAGCCTCAAAATAAAACCTCTTAACTACTAGTACCTACTAAAAAAATAGTTTTATAATGATCTAGTATTGTTTACAAAGTACTCTTACCTTTTTCAAGCTGCCTTAATTCAACACGACGAATTTTTCCAGACGTAGTTTTAGGAAGTTCCTCGACGAATTCGATCGCTCTTGGGTATTTGTACGGAGCTGTCATTTGTTTGACATGCTCTTGTAATTCCCTCACTAAATCTTCATTTCCTTCTGTTTGCTCTTTTAAAATAATAAAAGCTTTGACAATCGACCCACGAGTTTCATCAGGGGCAGCGACAACCGCACATTCCTTCACCGCCGCATGCCTAACTAACGCATCTTCTACTTCAAAGGGACCAATCGTATAGCCAGAGCTAATGATAATATCATCAGAACGTCCTTCAAACCAAAAATAGCCGTCTTCATCTAATGATGCCTGATCTCCTGTTAAATACCAATCACCACGGAAGGCAGCTACCGTTCGTTCATGATCATTTAAATACCCTTTAAAAAGAGCCGGTGTACTACGATGAACAGCAATATCCCCTACTTGACCAGCCGATACAGGATTACCCTCTTCATCAATAATCGCTATTTGATTTCCAGGTGTCGGTTTTCCCATCGAACCTGGTTTTACTTCCATCCCCATTAAGGTGCCGACTAATAGCGTATTTTCCGTTTGTCCGTATCCATCACGAACTTGAACATTAAAATGCTTCTTAAATGTATCAATCACTTCTTGGTTTAATGGTTCACCGGCACTCACGGTACTTCGCATAGCAGGAAGCTTAAAGCGTTCAAGTCCATCTAGTTTTGCCATTAAACGGTATTCAGTCGGCGTACAACAAAGAACACTGACTTTATATTTCCCCATTAAGCTTAAGTATTTTTCAGGATTGAATTTGCCATTAAATACGAAACCAGTTGCACCAGCCCCTAAGGTTGACATAAAAGGGGTCCAATTCCATTTCGCCCAACCAGGCGCGGCCGTAGCCCAAACGACATCGTTCTCTTTTACATCAAGCCATAATTTAGCAGCTACTGCTTGATGAGCATAAGCCCAACTATGAGGATGAATCACGCCCTTAGGATTCCCTGTCGTACCAGACGTATAGTTCAGAAAAGCAATGTCACTCGCTTTTGTTTGAACCATCTCAAATTGATCGGATTCTGATTTTATTAAGTGATCATACGTCATCCAGCCTTCTTTCTCTTTACCTACCGTAATAAAGTGCGTTAAGCTTTTGGCACTAGAGCAAATTTGATCAAAACGATCCGTTAAGGTATCGATACAAATCGTCGCTTTTGCTTTTGAATGCTCAGCACGATACAGAAGGTCTTTCTCTCTTAGCATCTCTGATCCTGGAGAAATGATTAACCCTAGTTTTAATGCAGCGAGATAAATAGAGTATGCTTCAGGAATTCTTGGGAGCGTGATGATGACTGTATCACCTTGTTCTAACCCTATTTTTTTTAGGGCATTGGCAAATTTGTTTGATTCTTTTCTTAGTTGTGAGTAAGTTACCTCCCTCGTTTCGCCCTCTTCATTCTCCCAGAGCAGGGCTACTTTCTCTGGCTCGTCGGCAAATCGATCAATATCTTGAGCCATGTTATAGTATTCTGGTGCTTGTAAATTAAGTTGATCCATCATCTTTTCTCCCCTAACTTATTTAAATTGCATTTGCAATTTAAACGTTTTGTAGTTTTTAAAGAGACTATATGAACAAATATTCATCTCTCTCAACAATCCTAACCTTACATTTCTAGCTGATTGTTCCAGTTGGCATAATAAGATAGTAGACGCTAGCAAAAAATATGAAAACAGCCAATACAGATAGATACGCTTTAATGCCCTGAAATTCCTGTGTCACTTCTACGATTTTCACACAAATAAGAAACATCCATCCAATACCTAAAACTAAAGGCACTACGAGAATTAGCCCACCAGCTCCTACCAGAAATGGTACTCCAAGAAGACCTGGAACCAATGCAACGGAAACAAAATTGTTTAATTCCCTCATCCTACCAGGACCTCCGAACCCTTTTGCCCCCGCCCATAAGAGAAGTGTAAGTCCTAATTTCGTTATAATCACAGTCAAAAGACCAAACACCACGAATAGAGATGGGACAATCACTCTTCGAAGCATAGGTGATTCAAAGCTTATAATATAGTTGGCGTTAGCGATAATGGAAAAAATGCCGTAACCAAGGCCGACAATGAGAAGGATCATTCGACTGTACAACAGGGCCTTCGGGGTATCAACAAATACCCGGAAGGCTTGTGCATCTAAAGCAATCATTCTTCCAAACAATGGGAATCCCCCTTAATCTATTACATATTCCATGGCAAAATTGCCCATATAGCAATAGCTGTACAAAAGATAACCGTAACCAGAGCCCCAAGCTTGCTATTGTATCGATAAGGCTGAACATCCTTCCAGCCATGGATTCTCTCTACTAAAACTTCATCTGCTTCAGGAGTTAGTTTTCCTTTTAGTGCCGGTATTCGGTTCGTTACATAGGACACAACAATTAAAAGTATAAAACTAACAGGTACTGCAAGCATCGCTCCAGAAAGTCCCATTCCATCGGTTACCCCATGCCCAGTTAAAACGATGCTTGGGAAGACAAATGGTGAAACAATGATATAGAGCAAACCACCGATAACAGAAGCGGAAATAGCACCAATTCTGTTTGCTTCCTTCCACCAAACCCCCATCAAGATTAATGGAGCATTTGTCACTCCTGCAAGACCAAAGGCCCAGAGGATACTAACAACGAGAAAAGCTGGGGGATTAATAGCAAGCAAAATACTGACTATTCCACCGAAAAAGATGGCAATATAACCAAGGCGAACGCGTATTTTATTTGTTAGATTGGGTTTTAATGTTGTAACAATATCTTGTGACAGCAGGGCCCCAATCGCCAACAAGTTACCACTTAACGTTGAAAGACCTGCTGAAATGGCACCTGCGATTACAAGTGCTGTGACCCATTCAGGGTTGTAAACTAAATTCAAAATGAGTGTAAGTTTGTCAGCATCACCATCTGAAATGACAATACCCTGAGACTCAGTTGCGAATACACCAACAAAGCCCATTGCATACGTGGCAGAGAAAACGAGACCAAGAATGAACGCAAACCAGACCATAGCGGACCTAGCACTCTTTAAATTTGAAGCTGTATAAATTCTCATAGCAAGATGCGGCAGACCTAGAGCACCAATTGTCAGGGCAGGGATAATTGAAAAGTACCATTTCGGTGAAAATTGATAATCAAAAAATCCAGGCATTGCCTCAAGCATTGCAGGTACCATATCCGCATAAAGGAGCGGTGGGAAATACCAGCCACTGCCACCAACAGCTTTCATGATAGCACCGAGTGGAACGATGAACATAAGAGCCATAATTACCATCTGAATGGCCGCATTATTAGTAGCCCCAGCCATTCCACCAAGCGTAATGTAACCAACGATAATAAGACCGCCTACAATTAGACCTGTCATATATGGGATACCGAGAACGGTTTCAAATGCTAGGGCAATTCCAATCATTTGACCAAGGGCGTACATGATCGATACGAGAATCATAAAAAGGGCAGCTATGATCGATGCACTCACCCCGTATCGCTCTCGAATAAAATGTGTTGGAGAAAAGGCTCCCATCCTACGAAGACACGTCCCATAAATTATTGTGATAAGAGGGATCGCAAGAATGAGCTGAATCCAGAGAATAATAAAAGGAACTTGAAGCTTTAAAATTAGGGCAGTAATGCCAAGGAATGTGGCAAGACTCATATATGTAGAGGCCATCGCCAAACCATTCGTAAGTGGTCCTACACTAGCTCCTGCGACGTATAAATCCTGAACCGATTTACTATTACGATTGGAAATATAGCCAACTACGTAAAACAACAAAAATGTTGCTATAATTGCAACGAGTCCAAGTAGTGGATTGGATAATTGCCATGCTTGTTCTCCCATTTATAACACTCCTTTCTGCTTCTCGGTATCAACTGTCATAGCGCTCTCCCGATCGATTTCATCATCAATATGATTGCCGATCTTGCCCGCTATGATTGTTAAAATAAAGATGCCGAACCAACCGAGAAAAATAGGAATTATATACATAACTGGAAATCCGAACAACATTCCATCAACTGGAAAGATAGAAAAAAATAATCCTGCATTGCCAACAACGATAAAAACGAGAGACATCACAACAGTAAACCAAACTTCTTTTTTATAAGCTCCCATAAGTACCCCCTAAAAAATAAGTTTAACGTTTCTTTATAAGAGCGACCGCTCAGTTCGTTAACAACCTTACTCTTTTACATTTTTTTGAGAGACTCTAAGTTGGTTGTTTAGTTTTTTCTAACCTTCCAAGAATTATTTCAAGGTTCACTCCCCTTTCTTTGACAACTATCCTAAATGTAATTTTAACCAGACTGTTTAAATAGTTTTAATTTACCTCCTATCCAGAATATAGTTTAATTGTAACCGCTTTCAAAATAGTGTCAAGATATATTGTGAATCTTCAGAATATCTATTATTATTTTACTAATTTTGATGAGTTAGCTCATACTTCTTTATACCCACTCTCTTAATACGAGTATAATTTAACGATACACACTTCTTTTATTCATTTTTTATTCATTTAATTAGATGTTCTCGCCATACTTTGATGTACGGTTTGCTTGACATAGAGCTCGGAGGGCATGATATCCCTACGAGGAAATATTTTTCCAAAGCCACCAGCCGCCAAATAAGGCTTCTTGCCCTCCACTCTAAATCGCTCTTGCCACTAAGTTTCTCTGCTATCTCTATAGATTCATGTCTTAATTCTTTATGCTTCAACCTATTGTTTTTGACAAAACCCTTGTGGCTAAATTGAGAATGCTAGAATACATGCAACGCTCAATATAAAAGTTCATCAACAACAAGAGCTTTCTATTGGTATCCTCATAGGTTACGAACTGACAGAGGTAAAGAATGCACCTTATTTCACTATCTACCCGATATTAACTAGTTTGTTTTACAATCAATATCTAATAGGGTCGAACTTTCTTTTGCTTGAATCTTTTACATATCCCAAAAGCAAATGATCTCTTTTAGCATTCTTTATTTTTTCGTCTAGCAGCTCAGGCATTACATGCTCTTCACGTATGACTTTCTTTTGCCACTCAATCCACTCTTTATTTGCCATTTTTAAATCTCCTATCTTAGCTCTATTAATAAGCAACTCCGACAAAATAGACGCCTCCTGCTACCAACCGCGCTCTTGCATCCGTTCAGAAGGGTTTAGGGAAGAGATCTCAATCCCTTTCATTGCCGTTCCTAATCCTTTTGAAAGCTCAGCAATTAAAGCATAGTCTTCATAGTGAGTAGTTGCTTCAACGATTGCACGTGCAAACTTCTCAGGGTTATCCGATTTGAAAATACCTGAACCTACAAACACCCCATCTGCACCTAATTGCATCATTAATGCTGCATCCGCAGGAGTAGCAATTCCACCGGCTGCAAAGTTGACGACAGGTAGTTTTCCCGTCTCTTTAATTTGTAATAACAGCTCAAATGATGCACCTAAATTTTTCGCCTCCGTCATTAATTCATCCGTAGACATCTGTTTAACCTTTTGAATCTGCCCTTTAATCATCCGCATATGACGAACAGCCTCAACAATGTTCCCTGTACCAGGCTCACCTTTTGTCCGGATCATTGATGCGCCTTCACCAATCCGACGAGAGGCTTCTCCTAAATCTCGCGCACCACATACAAATGGTACAGTGAAGTCACGCTTATACAAATGGAACACTTCATCCGCAGGTGTTAATACTTCACTTTCATCTATATAATCAACACCCATCGCTTCAAGTACCCGCGCTTCTACAATATGGCCAATACGAGCTTTTGCCATAACTGGCACCGATACAGCATTTAACACCTGTTCAACAATCGTCGGATCAGCCATTCTCGCTACACCACCTGCTGCACGAATGTCGGCCGGCACCCGCTCAAGCGCCATAACTGCGACAGCACCTGCTTGCTCTGCTATTTTTGCTTGTTCTGCATTAATGACGTCCATGATCACGCCACCTTTTTGCATTTCTGCCATACCACGTTTAACTCGTTCTGTCGCTATATCTTTCATAATTTCCCCCTATAACTTTTGAAAAAAAGTGATTACAACTATCTAGTGATTTTCACTTAACGCTTTTATCTTGAAATCTACCTTAATTAAATGGCCGTTGAATCTTCTATTAACTTCTATCTCTAATGGATTAATAGAGTAGTGATCAATATTTAAATCGATATTTTCAATTAATAAATCGTTATTTAAATAAAACACATTCATTTCTCCAGGCCTTACCTGATAGATTTTTTTAGCAAATTCTTCCCATGTGCTTACATCAATAAAAAGGTTTATTTAAAATACTTCCCTACTCAAAAATTTGAGTAGGGAAGCTTTAAACCTATAATTTTTTAATACATTTCTGAAATTGTTTTAGCTTGCATATGAAGCGCTAAATAATCAGGTCCGCCTGCTTTGGAATCCGTACCAGACATCTTAAAACCACCAAATGGGTGATAACCTACAATCGCACCTGTGCAGTTACGGTTGAAGTAAAGATTTCCGACATGGAAGCCTTGTTTTGCTTGTTCAATATGTGCACGATTATTCGAAATCACGGCTCCGGTAAGTCCATATTCAGTATTATTTGCGATTTCAAGAGCATGGTCAAAATCTTTTGCTTTACTAAATCCAACAACTGGACCAAAAATTTCTTCCTGCATAACTCTTGAGTTCGGATCTAAATCACCAAATATTGTCGGTTGGATAAAGAATCCTTTAGAGTCGTCTCCTTCTCCTCCAGTTAGAAGATGCCCTTCTTTTTTTCCAATTTCGACATAGCTCATGATTTTGTCAAAAGCAGCTTTATCAACAACTGGACCCATGTACATTTCACGTGTTGTTGGTTCGCCAACAGATAGTTCCTTTGTTAAACGGACAACTTTTTCAAGCACTTCATCATAAACATCTTGATGAACTACCGCACGTGAGCCTGCCGAACACTTTTGTCCAGAGAATCCGAATGCAGATGTGACAATCGACTCCGCTGCTAAGTCTAAATCAGCTTCGCTATCGACAACAACTGTATCTTTTCCTCCCATTTCAACGATTACTCGTTTTAAATGTTGTTGACCTGGGTGAACTACCGCTGCTCTTTCATATAAACGAACACCAACATCACGAGATCCTGTAAAAGTAATTAAACTTGTTTTCGGGTGATCAACTAAATAATCCCCTACTTCTGCACCGCTTCCTGGAATGAAATTCAAAACGCCTTTTGGAAGACCAGCTTCTTCAAGAACTTCTGCAAACTTATAAGCTACTACAGGTGTTGTACTTGCAGGTTTTAAAAGCACTGTATTTCCTGTTACAATCGGTGCTACAGTTGTTCCTGCCATAATTGCAAAAGCAAAATTCCACGGAGAAATAGTCACACATACACCAGTCGACTGATAAATGTAACGATTTTGTTCACCAACACGGCTATTAATTGCCTTACCATCTTTTAACTCGATCATTTGGCGTGCATAATACTCAAGGAAATCGATTCCTTCAGCCGTATCTCCATCTGCTTCTTTCCAAGGCTTACCTGCTTCTTTTACAAGCCACGCTGAAAATTCATGCTTACGACGGCGAATGATTGCAGCCGCACGGATTAGAATATTAGCTCTTTCTTCAGGATTAACATTTCTCCAAGTTTGAAATGCTTGGTCCGCAGCTTGGATCGCAGCTTCAGCTATTTCTTTGTTCGCTTTTGAAACCGTTCCAACGACCTCTTCTTTGTTCGATGGATTATTTGATACGATTTTCGCTTCGGTCGTAATACGTTCCCCACCGACAATTAGTGGATAATCTTTTCCAAGTTCTTTTTCTACTTTTCTTAATGCTTCTTCAAATGCAATTCTGTTTTCCTCTACACTAAAATCAGTAAATGGTTCATGCTTATAAGTTGTTAACATATGTTATTCCTCCAAGTTTTTCATTTTTATTGTTTGCTAGATTAATCACTACCAGTTGGACGTGTATCTTCTTTCAATACAGCTAACGTCATCTGTGTACACACTCTTTCTCCTAGAGTTACATGTACTTTCGAGACGATTCCACTAGCCCCTAATTCTACTTTTTTAATAGTTCCGTTTGCTGTTTTAATTAGAAATAAAGGTTCCCACTCATAAACAAACGACCCTTCACTTACGAATACTTTCTCTACAACGCCGTCAGATAAACTATCTACTGCCAGGTAACCCAAATGAATCCCTCCTTAAACCCAACCACGGAATCTTGATGCTTCAGCTGTTTTTCGTACACCAACCATGTATGCAGCTAGCCTTGTATCGACTTTGTGCAAATTTGCTGTGTGAATAACTGAATTAAATGCATTAACTACTTTTTCGCGAAGCTTTTCACTTACTTCTTCTTCTGACCAGTAGTATCCTAAATTATTTTGTACCCATTCAAAATAAGATACGGTGACGCCGCCAGAACTTGCCAACACATCTGGAACAATCAATATATCACGATTTGTTAAAATGGTTGTTGCTTCCATTGTCGTCGGTCCATTCGCTGCTTCAACTACGATCGATGCTTTAATTTGATAAGCGTTATCTCGTGTAATTTGATTGGCAACCGCAGCTGGCACTAATATATCACACTCACATTCAAGTAGTTCTTTGTTTGTAATTGTATTTTTAAATAAATTCGTTACGGTTCCAAAAGAATCACGTTTATCTAGTAAATAATCAATGTCTAATCCGTTTTCATCATATAAAGCAGCATACGCATCGGAAATTCCAATTATTTTCGCACCTTGCTCTGATAAAATTTTAGCCAAGTACCCACCAGCATTACCGAAACCTTGAATGATAATTTTTGCTCCGACAATGTTCATTTGTTTTTTCTTAGCCGCTTCTTCTATGCAAATAGCAACGCCCATAGCGGTTGCTGTTTCTCTACCGTAGGAGCCACCTAATACGATTGGCTTACCCGTGATAAAGGCTGGAGAATCAAATTCACGAATCCGGCTATATTCATCCATCATCCATGCCATTATTTGAGAGTTAGTAAAGACATCTGGAGCTGGAATATCCTTTGTGGGGCCAACTATTTGACTGATCGCTCTAACATACCCTCTACTCAAGCGCTCAAGTTCTCGAAAAGACATCGTTCTTGGATCACAGACGATTCCGCCTTTTCCACCACCATAAGGTACATTGACAATTCCACATTTTAAAGTCATCCACATTGATAAAGCTTTTACGTCATCCTCTGTCACTTCCGGATGAAAGCGGATGCCCCCTTTTGTCGGACCAACTGCATCATTATGCTGCGCGCGGTAACCAGTAAACACTTTAGTTTCTCCGTTATCCATGCATATAGGGATTCTGACTGTTAACATACGGACCGGTTCTTTAAGCAATTCAAACATTTCATCTTTATAACCTAACTTACTCAAGGCTTGTTTGATAACTTGTTGCGTTGATGATAATACGCTAGCCTCTTTGCCTTGTTCAATGACAGCTCCCACGGACTTCCACCTCAATTTTCATTTTTGCCTAATCTATTATTTCCCTAGAACTTTATAAATTTTTTCGATTGCCCAATCAAGATCTTCCTTCTCAATGACAAGAGGTGGTGCAAAGCGAATAACCTTTTCATGTGTTTCTTTACATAACAAACCTTCTTCTTTCAATTGCTCGCAATATTTTCTAGCAGGTTCTGTAAGTTCAACACCAATAAATAAACCTCTACCTCGAACTTCTTTAATGATTGGGTTGTCAATTTGTTCTAGTTTTTCTTTTAAATAGTTTCCTAGTTCGAATGAACGTTGAACTAAATTTTCTTCTTCGATGACTTCAAGAGCAGCAAGGGAAACTGCACAAGCAAGTGGGTTTCCACCAAACGTTGAACCATGAGAACCTGGCTCAAATACTCCAAGAATATCTTGATTAGCCGCAATAATTGAAATCGGGAATACGCCACCGCCAAGAGCTTTTCCTAAAATATACATATCGGGTACTACATTCTCCCAATCACAAGCAAATAGTTTTCCTGAACGTCCTAAGCCTGCTTGAATTTCATCGGCGATAAACAAAACATTTTCCTTTTTACATAATTCGAATGCTTCCGTCAAGAATCCGTCTCTAGGAATAATAATTCCCGCTTCACCTTGAATCGGCTCAAACATGAACGCTGCCGTATTAGGTGTAATAGCTTCTTTTAATGCATCGATATCACCGTATGGAATAATCTTAATTCCCGGAAGCATCGGACCAAATCCACGCTTATACTCATCATTAGAAGAAAGGGAAACCGCAGTCATTGTTCGACCATGAAAGTTTTCTTCACACACGATAATTTCCGCTTGATTTTCTGCTACACCTTTAACATCATAAGACCAACGACGAGCTGCTTTAACAGCCGTTTCAACTGCCTCAGCACCTGTATTCATAGGAAGAATCATATCTTTCCCCGTTAACTGAGCTGCTTTTTCATAAAATGGTGCAAGCTGATCATTATGAAAAGCACGAGAAGTTAATGTGATTTTATCGGCTTGTTTTTTTAATGCATCTATAATTTTCGGGTGACAATGTCCTTGGTTAACTGCAGAATAAGCGCTTAACATATCTAAATACTTGTTTCCTTCAGGATCCTTCACCCAAGCTCCTTTTCCTTCTGCAATAACAACCGGTAATGGATGGTAATTTCTAGCTCCAAACGTTTCAGTTTTTTCAATAATTGTTGTACTTAACATTGTCATTCCTCCTAAAAAAACTTCATTTTATTTTTTACACTCACTTTTATACTTGCAATTTCTGTGCCAACTTTTAAAACAGATAAACTCAGCTATCCCCCCTCAAAAAAGAAAAAATTTTTTCTTTTTTGTATAAATAATTTTACAAAAGAAATTTTTTTATACATAATAAGAAAATAGACTAGTAAACTGGCTATTTTATATAAAAAAAATTGTCATTCTAAACATTCACGTATAAACTTAAAGAAAGATAACAAAGCAAGTAATAATCGAAAATAAAAAAGAGAGGTGCTATTTCATGCACTCAAACCAAAACGAACTCAACCAACTAGTAAAGATCTATGAAACGTTATTAAATGAAATCGATGTCGGCGTCCATGCAATCAATGAATCTGGCAAAACCGTTATGTACAATAATAAAATGATGGAAATTGAATCTCTTTCAAAAGAAGACGTATTTAATAAGGATTTTTTAGAAGTATTTGAATTTGAAGAAGGTCAAAGAAGCACTTTGCTTGAAGCGTTGTTTCAAAAAAAGAAATTTACAAATATGAGACAGACGTACTTTACGAAAAACGGAAAGGCGATTACGACCATCAATAATACGTTTCCAATCTATCTTGGCGATCAAGTAATTGGGGCTATAGAAATAGCCAAAGATGTTACAAAATTAGAAAACCTGATTAAAAACAATTTGAACCTAAAAGGTGACACACGTTTTACGTTTGATAGTTTAATTGGTGAAAGCGATGCGATTAAAGAAGTAATTGAAATTGCCAAAAGAGCGACTAGAACGCCTTCCTCGGTTCTGATTATTGGCGAAACAGGTACTGGTAAAGAATTATTCGCTCAAGGTATCCATAATGGAAGTGAACACTCTTCCGGTCCTTTTATTTCTCAAAACTGCGCCGCCATGCCCGATACACTGATTGAAAGTCTGCTGTTTGGAACTAAAAAAGGAGCATTCACAGGAGCAACTGATCAAGTTGGGTTATTTGAACAAGCGGAAGGAGGTACGCTTTTATTAGATGAGATTAACTCATTAAGCCCAATGCTTCAAGCAAAACTTCTTAGATCCATTCAAGAAAAGTCTATTAAGCGAATTGGCGATACGATTACTAGAAAGGTTAACGTTCGAATTATCGCAACCATCAATGAAGATCCAGTCGAAGCAATTGCTAACAACCGATTACGTAAAGATTTATATTACCGCCTGAGTGTTGTTTCTCTGTTCATTCCTCCTTTAAGAGAGCGAAAAGAGGATATTCCTTTTTTAGTCAACAGTTTCATACAGAAATATAATCACATTTTTCAAATGGAAGTAACTAATGTCAGTGAAGAAGTCACGCAATTATTAAAGCAATATGATTGGCCAGGAAATGTCAGGGAACTTGAACATATTATTGAGGCATCAATGAATGTATTAATAGGAGAATCGATTATCGATTTCTCTCACTTACCGTTTCACTTTAGAAACAAGTCAGCACTTTCCTCAACAATAGAGTCATCAATGGTAGGTGTCTATAATACAAATAATGAAAACAATAGCACAATTCCTAAAGATCGCTTAAATGACAATGAATTAAACAGCGCAGTTCCGCGCGGCAATTTAAAGGACTATTTACTTCAAGCAGAAAAGTATTACATTAAGAAATCCTTAGAAGAAAATAAATTTCATAAAACCAAAACTGCAAATGAACTAGGCTTAAGCAGACAAACTCTTCAATATCGTATTAAGAGACTTGATATTGATTCGTAGATTATTTTATCTTATGTAGAATCAGAATAATACAGTACATGATTTAACAATTCTTCAATAAAACTTGTTTCAACCTGACTTCGAATGATAGTCAATAGTTAATACTGCGTCTCAATTCCAAAAAAGATTACACCTTCAATAAAAAATAGAGAAAGACCTTATATTAAGGGCTTTCTCTTCAATAATTTATTATTCTACAATATCCATTCATGAATATTATAAAACATTCCAAAGTCTGTAGGTCCGAGGTCTTTTCGATAATATATTACATTTACCATCCTATAAACTCGACGATAATGAGCGAGATCGAGACCATTGTTCTATCTTTCATACCAGATAGAACTTTGGCTGTTTCCACTTCTTTCAAACTCAAATTCTTGCTATTTCAGCCAAGTTAGGATTACTCGGAAATCTAGAACAACTGAACGTTGCCTGCGACGGTACGCCCGTTGTCACTTCATCCCACATCCGAAGCAAGAACCACTTGTAACTGTCGCGCACAAGGTATAATGAAATGCAATCATGCCGCAAGCACTCCCAGCCAGACTGTGACAGCGGTTGGAATAGTCATCGAGAAAAGTACTTCAACGGGTATCATCTCTACATGATTAATGCCTGCGACAGTCCATACGACTTACCCTTATATCCGCGTCTTAATTTACAAGGAAACGTATCTCCACATTGGGCCCGCCACTTTTTTGTAAATTACAGTGTCATTGAGTTAGGACTACCAAGTCGTCCAGCAAACAGTTGGACATTCATCAAAAACAACAACAGAAGGTTATGTTGATAAACATATTCAAAAGAAACATGATGCTTCCTTACATTGGGATGAGCAATTATTTTCATCTAAGTAGAATAAGCATTTATATAGATTCTTTAGTAGCAATCGGAGACAGGATGGTGTGTCAACACTAAACAAGCATCAAACAACCCGTTATCGAGATTATCTTTATAAGGAATGTCTTGGGTCAACTATCAAAACGGTCAGCAAGAAGGAAAACGTCCCTTATACGACATTAGAGAATTCGATTGCCAAAGAGAAAGAAGTTGAACAGTTTGATGAGTAGCTAGATGAACATGAAGAACTAGCCGTGTTATAGGAAATTAAAAAACAGACGTAGTTCCAATGCTCGCCTACTTTGACATACGTTAAGTCACTCACCAATACAGACATCTCTTCATCTACTTGAAATTCCGATCTAAACGTTTCGGACGGATTCTTTATTTGGTCGGGTGCTCATTGGTTTGTAGGACGGTTGTGCATACTTCGATTGGATTCCAATCTCTCCCATCAATCTACCTATGCGACGTCTGGAAACCGTGTGACCAGCTTTTAAAAGGACACCTTTTATTTTGCGAGTTCCAAATACTTGGTGGTTTTCGTTAAAGATCCTTAATATTTCTTCTTTTAGTTTTTGTTCTTCTGTAGCCTTTTCTTGTTCGTTTTTAGCGGTAATTTCTGTTTCATAGTAAAAAAGTACTTCGAGCTATTTGTAGAACTTTGCACATTGCTGATACCGAATAGATGTGTCGATTTTTTTCGATCACTTCTTTTTTCGTCCTATGATCAGCGCGGCTTGCTAAAATATTCTTACATGAGTTCTGTCTCAACGAAAAATTGCAAAAAGGTTAAGAATATCAAGAAATACTGTAAGCTAATGAAAATAAATGAAGCTCCGACCACTATACGACAAAAAGTATATAGTCGAATTCTATCTTCCGACTTGTTCCGGAAAATTATCATAAAATTGATTTAATAAATAAGTCAGGTATGAATTTAGTTCAAATCGATCTCTATTAACAAAATCAGACAAGTTTAATTTACTTTCTCTAGACACAATTTTACCCCCTTTATTTAAATTCCTTACCTTTATGATTACCAAACTATCACTCTTTTAAACATATAAATTAATAAAATAGGTTATTTGTGAATTTCCTAGTAAAACATAGCAAAGCCCTTAACTACTCCTTTTTTTTGGAAGTTTATGGGTTATGGATACTTAGAATGATTATTTTTTTGAGTCATAAAAAAAGCTATTCTCAATGGAGCTTGGCTTTCTTAATATTTTTAGAGCCTTCATGGTGCAGTGAAGTTAATTTTTCTTTATCCTTTTTTTAAGTTATGAAGTTGTACAACATAGTCTACAAATTCTGTTTCTTCAGTAGTATAGAATGGCTCATCCCCTTCTAGTTCGTTGTCTTTATCATAAGATATTAACCACCAAGTGTTATCGCCGTCAAAATTATAAGTAATTGATACCGCGAACACACGGAGAACGGCTTGCCTCCAGGGAAATGGACAAGTATTTGATCAATCGAAGCAGTTAAATGGCGTATTGAAGGAAGAACAGAAGCGTTCGAAGCAATTAGAAAAAGAGCTACAAAAGAAGGAAAAGGCATTAGTGGAAGCAGCGGCGTTATTATTGCTTAGAAAAAAGGCCCAAGCGATTTTGGGGGACGAAGAGGCAGAATGATTAGCCCGTCAAATCGCGCATTAGCTGTCGAACTCATCCAAGAATCCAATCAAACCGGTGCGCGATTAGCAAAGGCTTGCGAGGAACTTCATATCAGCGTTCGAACATATGAGCGCTGGGTGGCAGAGGGTGATGTAAAGGTCGATCAGCGTCCATTTGTGAGAAGACCTGTGCCGAAAAATAAGTTGCCCGATGAAGAAAAAGAGGAAATACTTAAGTTAATATTATTATGAAATAACAAGTTAGAGCTGTCCAAGTTCATTTTGGGGCTATAGAAGGACAATCTATGTCTAGAAGAGGAAACTGTTGGGATAACGCTCCACAAGAATCATTTTTCGGGCATTTTTAGGACGAAGCATATATAAACCGTGTTCGACTTTAGAAGAGCTTAAAAAGGAAATAAAAAGTTATATGACGTATTAAACCATTATAGATATCAATGGAATTTAAAGAAGATGACCCCTGTTGAATACAGAAATCACCTTCTAGATGTAGCATAGTCTTTTTTAAAATTGTCCTTTACATAGGGTACAGATTACCATATGGATAGCTTATTATGCTCTAACGCCTCTTTACTTTTTTAACTTAAAAACTTTAGTCTTGATTGCCCAAACTAATAAAAGAATTAAAGGTAGAAGTAAACCAAAGCCTAATGAAATGCTTGGCCATATTTTTGTCATGAATTCTATAAAATGGTTGATGTCTGAAAAAAGTTTTATTGATAAAGTCACCAAAATAACAGCTAAAGGTAAAGAGAGAAGTCGATAATTCTTGAGCCCTAACGTTTGTGTTAGAGAAATTACCGATATGTAAAAGCAAATTAACAATTTAAAATATATAGTAACGATCCAGATTGCAGATAATAACCCTTCTATTCGTCGGATAACATTCTCAATTTTAATTTGTTGGGATAAAATGTAAATTGGATATAACTGAGTAGCAGTTTCTTCTGCCCCCAAAATAGAAACGACAAGAAATGAACTAACAATTAAAATTCCCCCTCCCATTGCAGCCCCTAGTAAAAAGTGATTTTTTGTGTTTTTCTCTATTTTCACTTGAGGATAGATAACTAAAAAAAGAACAAGCTCCAGAAAAGTAGAACTTATCAGCAAAAACGATCCATTCAAAATAGGAACCAACCCCTGTTCAAAAACAGGTCGTACATTATCAAGTTTAATATCTGTCATGACCAACAAAAAGAATAAAAGCATAAAAATATATAACCACGGGATACAAATTTCACATGTTCGTACAATATTTTCAAGCCCGTATATAGCACCTAACATAACAACACCTAAAAAAAAGATATGTACGGCTAACTTAGGAGTTTCAGGTAACGTAGTAATCGTCATGAAGTCCCCTAGACTGCGTAGAAGAATAATAGAAAGTCCAAACGAAAAAGCAAAAAATAATAAAACAATCATTCTGCCTAGCCACTTACCAAAGATTGTAGGAATGTATTCAGCGAACGTCATAGTTGGAAATAACCGAGCCACTGTCTGATAAAACCATACAAGCAAAAGTCCCCCACCTACACCAATAATGGAAGCAATCCAAGCATCTTGCTTTGCTTCCTCTGCAAGTAACGTTGGTAGGAATAATATCGAGTTTCCGACAGTAAATAATATCACCAGTTTTCTAAACTGACGTGGTCCTATCTTTATATTTTGTACCAAAAAATTCACCCTTTCAAAAAATCAATCTTAATTATTCTTCATCCTTTCAAGAAAAGATTTATTACTTCTAAATGCATGTTTAATAGTAACGTTGACCTCAACTTTAACCATTAAGTTTTCAAAATGGTTGTCCCAATCATCTTGGACATTCTTCCAGTACGTTGGATTGGCCCGATTTATAACACTGCCAAAGCCAAAGATATCTGCTTGATATGTCGATTGAACTTTTTCTATTACTTCTTCAATTTCAGTTTTTATCGTTGTTTCTGTTTCTTTTTCAAGTTTATTGAACGATTCCGGATTAGACAGTTCTATGTCACACCCAAGCTGTGTGATAGCACCATCTACATCAACAGTAATAGTAATCTGAGGGTTACCATTTTTTAATTCAAATTCTGTTTTTTCTTTCGCTTTCTGTACTTCGACATTGATATCTCCTTTATTAGGACAGGGAAAACTAACCGTTGTACTTTTTATATTTCCTTGAACAAAGTTATAACCTCTACTTTCATTTTCATTTAACCAGCCAATTAATCGATCTTCCTTAAACACCGCTAATCCAGAATAGTTTAAATGAGCGGGCGGACTAATCCGTGTTTTATTTTCTTTTGTCTTTCCTACTTCTTCATTTCCTTCAATCTCAAGGCCTGCTACTACAGCTTCTTTTCCGCTACTAAGTATGTCACCAACTAAATCCCCAAACATTAATGCAGTCGTTCCACCCCAAACTTCAGAGGAAACATTAAGGGAAGTCGACATTTTACTCGCAGGAATTTGTTCTAACGGTGTTAATACTTCAAGGATTTCCTGTGCTTCTGATCCTTTTGCGACAACAATAAAAAAGTCTTTTCCGTAATCATGATCTCTTATTACATGATCAAATAGCTCTCCTAATCCTTCCCTAGCTAATTTTTCACTAATGACAATCACTTGTAAGTGCCCTACAAAGAGCTGTCTTGTACTTTCTGTAGTCATTTTACGTAACGCTTCTTGTATTCCATTTCCTTTTCCTTGAAAATTCGCTACCGGAGCATCTTGCAAAGGCACTTCGCCTCCTAATGCACTTGGGTTAATCACTTGATTTGTAACAGTAATTTGATCGCCCTCTTTATCTAGACCTAACGCTAAAATAAATACGAGTTCGTTTAACTCACTATAGTTCCAACACCCCGTTACCAACGTCAATATTGCTAGTAATACAGCTAACTTTTTTATCCTTTTTATCACATTGATCCCCTCTAACGTTTTTTAGACCTATTGTTATTGCGTAAGACATTTATTTGGTCCATAAATTGCGGTCTTGAAATCATTTTCCCCCAAGGTACGCGGATCATTGTATCCTTATAATCTGCTTTAGTAGAAGGAGCATATGGAGACATAAATGGTATACCAAACGATCGCAGACTGCATAAGTGTTGGACCATTAATATCATCCCCAAAATAATTCCAAAAAGACCAAATGATGCGGCTAAAATCATCATTCCAAAGCGTAAGATTCTAAAAGCATTCGCCATATTATAAGCAGGTATTGCAAAACTTGTAATTGCTGTTATCGCTACTACAATAACCATTGCCGGTGAAACAAGTCCTGCCTCTACAGCGGCTTGTCCAATGACTAACGCACCTACAATTGAAATAGCTTGGCCAACAGCTCTCGGCATTCTTATCCCTGCCTCTCGTAACAATTCGAAAGTTGCTTCCATCAGTAATGCTTCAATAATGAGAGGAAACGGAACCCCTTCTCTTTGTTCAGTTAGGTTTATTAAGAGGGATTGAGGCAACATTTCATAGTGAAAAGCTGTAACAGCAATAAACATAGAAGGCGCTAAAAAGGTTATGAAAATAGAAATAAAACGCAACAGTCGAAGAAGCGATGAAATTTCTGAGCGCTGATAATAGTCTTCTGCTGATTGTAGAAATTGAGGAAAAATAGCTGGAACGATTAAAACAAAAGGAGTTCCATCAATGAGTATGACAACGCGTCCCTCTAAAAGTGCAGCTGCAGCGGTATCTGGTCTTTCAGTATTAAAAATTGTAGGAAATGGTGTGTATGTATGATCTTGAATAAGTTCCTCAATGTAGCCGCTTTCTAATATCCCATCAATCTTTATCTGACTCAGTCGTTGACGAACCTCTTTAATAACTGTTTCATCCACAATTCCATGAATATACATAAGAGCTACTACTGTTTTTGTAACTCTTCCGATTTGCTGCTCTTCTAACCTTAGAGTTGAATCTTTAATTTTCCTCCTGACTAAAGCAGTATTAAAACGGATATTTTCAGAAAAGCCTTCTCTCGGCCCCCTGATTACCGTTTGCGAAGAGGGCTCTTGAACTCCACGTTCTTCCCACCCTTTTAAACCGACAAGAAATCCAGTCGTATATCCATTCAATAAAATTGCAGGATCCCCTGATAAGACTCCTGCCAGCAAAGTCTCAAAATCTCCTACTTCTTTTAATTCACCAACTGAGATGACTAACTCCTTCAATACGTGAAAAGGGTCTTTTGTTGTAGATTTAAAATCCGCATTAAAAAGTAAGGATTCAAGAACAAAGTCATTTAACGAAGAGCTGTTAGATAATCCGTCAACAAAAATGATACTTACTTGAACATCTCGGTCTTGACCAATACTAATCTGTCTAATAATAATGTCAGAACTGTTTCCAAGTGTCTCTTGAATGATTTGAATATTTTTTTTAAGATTTATATAGAGCGACTTTTCCTGCTTATTAATTTCAATTGAATTAGTTTGAGGTAAATGATTGTTTACTACCGTTCTTTTTCTTAAGCGTCTCATTTATTATAAAACCTCCCACCTTCTTAGGTTTTCCTTAATTCAAAATTATTATGTCATTCATAGGAAGGATTTATGATGTGGAAGTAGAGATGTGCTTTATAGGTTCCTGACGTCGCATAGGTAGATTGATGGGAGAGCTTGGAATCGAATCGAAGCATGCACAACCTCCTACAAACCAATGAGCTCCCGACCAAATGAAGAATCCGATCGAAACGTGTTAGATCGGGAATTTCAAGTAGATGATGAGATGTCTGTATTGGTGAGTGACTTAACGTATGTCAAAGTAGACCAGCATTGGAACTACGTCTGTTTTTTGACCTATATAGAGAAATAGTTGGTTAGCGTTGGAAAGCGCAAAGACGCAACTTTAGTTCAACGTGCCTTCGCAACTGTTAATCGCCCATTAGAGAATGTGAAACTATTTCATACAGTTCGTGGATCTGAGTTTAAAAACATTGGTATCGATGAATTATTAAGTGAATATGAGGTTGAACGCTCTTTGAGCCATAAAGGAAACCCTTATGATAATGCGGTGGCAGAAGCAACATTTAAGATCCTAAAAACTGAATTAATAAACGGAGCGCACTTTCCACCCCTCACCAGCTTGATCTTGAACTTTTTGATTATGTCAATTGATACAATAATATCCGTTCGCTCAGTACACTTGGCTAATTAAGTCCAGTAGATACCGAAACTTAGCCCTTAAAAAGATTGCTTGATTTAGTGTTGACATACTAAAATTAATTGGGGAACAAATAGGGGTTAAATTTACTAAAATTGTAAATCTACGTTTTTATGAGGTCTAGAAGATTGAGTTAACAAAGACAATTGAATAAATTAAGTCTGCAATTTTTTTGCTCTACTAAAGTATGTGTTTGTAATAAAGAGTGACCCAAAATTTATATTCTTGGGTCACCCTCCTTTTATCCTTAAACAAGTATCTCTGTCAATTTTTATTGTGCAGTTTTAACAGCTTCAATCGCTGCGTCATAATTAGGATGATTCGTTACTTCACTTACATACTCAACGTATGTTACCTTGTTGTTAGAATCAATTACAAATACTGCACGTGCTAATAAACGTAATTCTTTAATGTGAACTCCATATGCTTCACCAAATGAAAGATCACGGTGGTCAGAAAGAGTTTTAACATTTTCAAGTCCATTTGAACCACACCATCTTTTTTGTGCAAAAGGCAAATCAACACTAATAGTTAAAACTTCAACATTCCTTAAATTAGATGCGTCTTCGTTGAAATGGCGTGTTTGAGCGTCACAAACCCCTGTGTCAATAGAAGGTACAACAGAGATTAAACGAACCTTTCCTTTTGAGTTTTCAAGTGTTACTGGGGATAAATCATTATCAAGGACTATAAAATCTGGTGCTGCGTCCCCAACTTTCAATTCATTTCCTAATAATGTAAAAGGGTCATTTAAAAATGTAATTGAAGCCATACCAATTCCGCCTTTTAGGTCTTTGCAGTAGATATCTTAGTCATCCAAATAACAATAGTAATGAATAATTAAGATTGTATATTCACTATCTTGTAAACTTGTATACTAAGCAACCCAACGAGTTAAAGGATACCACAAGTGACCTGTCTCCTACCTCTTATATCAGCAGCAATAGTACGTAATATGAAAGGGTCTCAACATCCAGTGTTGTTATCTCTTTTCTATATAGCTACTACTTTCATCTAATCTTTTATTAACATTTACCAGAAGACCCAAATGCACGCATTTTTTCAATAACTGTTTCTTTAATAGCCTCTCTACCTGGTCCTATAAATTTACGTGGATCGTATACTACTCTATCATTACTTAAGACTTCACGCGCTACCTGAGTAAATGCAATTTGGTTTTCTGTGTTAACGTTAATTTTTGCAGTTCCTAATGAGATTGCTTTTTGAATTTGCTCAGTCGGTATACCAGTACCACCATGTAATACTAATGGCAAATCAATCGTTTTACAGATTTCATCCATTTCTTTAAAACCTAATTTAGGCTCACCTTTATATGGACCATGAACTGAGCCTAATGCTGGTGCTAGACAATCAATCCCTGTTTGTTTGACAAGCTCTTGACACTCTTTTGGATCAGCATAAATAACACCTTCAGCCACTACATCGTCCTCTTGCCCACCAACTGTGCCTAGCTCCGCTTCTACAGATACTCCCTGTTTATGGGCGTACTCAACAACTTGTTTTGTTACTTTTACATTCTCTTCAAACGGAGAATGAGAAGCGTCAATCATCACGGATGTGAATCCAGCATCAATTGCTACTTTACACTTTTCAAAACTAGAACCGTGGTCTAAATGAATTGCTACTGGAACTGTGATTTTTGATTCCTCAATTAGTGCTTTTACTATTGCAGTAACAACTTTAAATCCTCCCATATAACGAGCTGCACCTTCAGATACTCCAAGGATTACAGGTGACTTTTCTTCTTCGGCAGCGTTTAATATAGCTTGCGTCCATTCTAAGTTATTGATATTAAACTGACCAACAGCGTACCCTTCCTTTAATGCCTTATTTAACATGTCTTTCATAGATTCTAAAGCCAATTTAAATCCTCCTTAAAACAAATATTATTTTATTTGCAGTTATTTCATTATTCACTAGAAACACATTTAGATCGATAAACTTCTAGCTAATTGATAATCTGAGATATTCAAAATGTGCTGTTCTTCTGCTGCTTTCTCAAAGGACATATGAATGATTTGACAATTTTTCCACCCAACCATTACACCTTTTTCACCGTCTATTAATAGATCTATGGCTTTAGCTCCAAATCTGCTAGCCATCATCCGATCGTAAGCTGTAGGAGTTCCACCTCGCTGGAGCAGACCTAACACTACTACCCTTGATTCATGCTTTAATTTTTCATGAAGCTTCTTTTTTAGTTCTTCTCCATTACATACTCCTTCTGCTAAAACGATGATACTATGCATTTTTCCACGTTCTTTTCCTTTTTTTATTCGGGTAAGAACATCATCTAGTTGATATGATACTTCTGGAATAATAATAGATTCCGCTCCAGAACATAAACCTGTCCATAAGGCAATATCACCAGCATGGCGACCCATTACTTCTATAATACAGATACGTTCATGAGAATAGGCAGTGTCCCGTATTTTATCAATAGCTTCTACAACAGTATTAATAGCTGTATCAAAACCAATCGAATAGTCGGTACCAGCAATATCGTTATCTATTGTTCCAGGAATCCCAATTGTAGGAAATCCTTGTGCAGTTAATTTACTTGCACCTCTAAAAGAACCATCACCACCTATCACAATCAATCCTTCAATACCAGCTTTCTTTAATGATTTAATTGCTTTTTGCTGGCCTTCGGTCGTTTTAAAAAATTCACTACGAGCACTCCTTAAAATCGTTCCTCCACGGTGAATTATATCTCCTACACTCCCGAGTTCCATTTGATAGAAATCACCTTCCATAAGGCCTGTGTACCCATATCTGACCCCGTAAACTTCCAGGCCATTATAAATACCACGTCTTACAACTGCTCGAATAGCTGCATTCATTCCAGGGGCATCCCCGCCACTTGTTAAAACCGCTACCTTTTTCATACTTAACCTCCAATCCGCCTATACTTGTATACTTGTATACTTGTCTGCTAAGTTAACTAAGTTAAGTTTACTTTTACAAATCATTGCTGTCAATAAAAAGTTATGTTATTAAACAGTTTGTTAATGCAATGCACTACTATTACTTGGGAAATGGAATTATTCAAGGGAATTATAAAGGGGACTAATAAGTATAGAGCTTCTATGTTTTAACACACTTAACTTTGGAGTGATTTTATAGACGAATAGCAACGATTTTAGGATTGAATGTTTAGTTTCTATATTATTAATTTAATTAGAGATAAGATAGGATGTCATCATCTAGATCTTAATTATATAAGTTAAAAAAGTAATAGAGAATATACCCTATTACTTTTCAGAAGATAAAGGTCTAAAAATCTCCTCCGTTCGGTCAGTAGCAAATGGTGGTGCAACAGATAGTTTAGTAATCTCTTCACGCCATTCTTTTGTCATCTTTATCTCAAGGGATGCTAAGGCAGCATTTAATTGTTCAAGATTTCTTGCACCTATAATAGGTGCTGTTACTCCAGGATGAGACATCACCCATGAGATGGCAAGGGAAGCCGGGTCGATTCTTCTTTCTTTAGCATGTACTGAAAACAGCTCAGCCACTTCATAGTTGCTTTGACCGGAATAACGTTTTGTGTACGCCTCGTCTTCGACCAATCTCCCCAATGCTGGCATTTTATCTACGCCATATTTCCCTGTTAATAAGCCACCACCAAGAGGACTGTAGGTAATCACACCTACTTGTTCAGATTGAGCGAGTGGTAAAATTTCTACTTCTGCTTGGCGTTTTACTAGATTGTACATTGGTTGAATTAATTCAAACCGAGCTAATTGTTCTTTTGCAGATATACCTAGTGCTTTCGCGATTTGCCATGCTGCCCAATTACTTACGGCTGGGTATAAGATTTTCCCTTGAGATTGCAAATCATCTAATGCCCTTAATGTTTCATCCATAGGTGTCGTTGGATCAAACTGATGAACAAAATAAAAATCAATCCGGTCCGTTTTCAATCTTCTTAAACTATTTTCCACCTCGAGCATAATTTGGCGGCGCGATAACCCTCTCGCATTTATGTCTGCACTCATTGGATTATATACTTTGCTGGAAAGGATAATCTCATCTCGACAATCAGAGATACACTCCCCTAATATTTCCTCTGCTGCCCCATTAGAATATGAGTTGGCACAGTCAAAAAAGTTAATACCTGCTTCACGTGTTCGATGAAACATTTCTTTAGAAGTTTCTTTGTCGGCACCTCCGCCAAATGACATCGTTCCAAAACATAAACTTGAGACTTTTACTCCTGTTTTCCCAACTGTACGGTATTCCATTTATATCTCCCCTATCTGAAAAAGTCTGTTAAAAATAAGGATAGCTCAGGAATAAGTGTTACAACAGCTAAACTTAAAATCATCGCAATAAAGAAAGGCATTGTCGCTCTTGCTAACGTTTCAATACTTAAGCCTGAAATTCCTGATCCAACAAACAGATTGACACCTACTGGTGGCGTGATAAAACCAATTGCTAAATTTATAATCATAATAATCCCGAAATGAATAGGGTCCACTCCTATACTTACCGCAATTGGCAATAAAATAGGAACTAAAATAATAATCGCTGCGACTGTATCCATAACCATACCAACAAATAAAAGTAAAATAATTAGTAATAACATAATAATTATCGGGTTAGATGAAATACTTAACAAAAGGTCTGCAACCATTTTCGGGATTTGTTCCATCGTTAATATTCTTCCAAATGCATTGGCAGTACCGATAATAATTAAAATAGTCGCAGAAGTAAGAGCAGCATCTTGTATTACTTTAGGAAATTTTTTTATGGTTAATTCCTTATAAACAAAAACACTCACCACTGTCGCATACACAACTGCAACAACTGCAGCTTCTGTCGGGGTGAAAATACCTCCATATATCCCACCTAAGATAATCACAGGGATAAGTATTGCCCATTTTGCTTCATTAACTGCCATTACTACTCTTTTTAATGTGAATTTTTCTCCATTACCTTTGTAATTTTTCTTCTTCGAATAAATATAACACCATACCATCATAACTAACCCAACAAGAATACCTGGTAAAATTCCTGCTATAAACATATCACCGATCGAAACACTTCCAGCAACACCGTAAATAACCATAGGGATACTAGGCGGAATAATAATACCTAATGAACCAGCTGCTACAACTACCGCTGTCGCAAATTTTTTATCGTACCCATAACCTACCATTGCTGGGATCATAATGCCTCCTACTGCCGCAACTGTAGCAGGACCTGACCCAGAAATAGCAGCAAAAAACATACAAGTTAAGACGGCTGCTATGGCAAAACCTCCAGTAAAATTACCTACAAAAACATTTGCCAGTTTAAAAAGCCTCTCTGAAATTCCTCCTTTTCCCATAATTTCGCCCGCTAATATAAAGAATGGAACAGCCATTAATGGAAAAGAGTCTGTGGATTGAACTAAACTTTGTGCAAGATATTGAATGGAAACTACATCAGCAAAGATAATTGTCACAAGTGTAGCTAATCCAAGCGAAATGCCGATCGGTACTGTTAGGAGTAGAAAAAATGCAAAACTACCAAATAATACAAGTGCTGTCATAAGACCACCTACTCTTCAGATTTATAAGTTTGAATTTGAATTTTCATTTGCTGAATGATCCTAATCGCAGTTAATAATAATCCAACCATCGGAGCTGCATAAACCCATTGCATTGGAATATTCATTGCAGGAGAACTACGCGTCACGTTGGCCACAACCTCAAAACTATAGTAAGCAAGCAGGACAGCAAAAATTAAGAATGTTAGATTAGCACAGATACCTAATACCAATTGCCCTTTTCGTTTAAATAGTAAAGCAAATGCATCTACTTTTATATGCGCTTGTTTTTTCACTCCAAAACTTACTCCGATATAAATCAACCATATAAATGCATATCTAGCTAGTTCTTCTGACCAAACTAAAGATGAATCTAGAATATAACGCATAAAGACTTGCACGAAAACAACCACAACAGTGAGAATACTTAAAACTATAAGTATAAACGACTCTATGTTCTTATCTAACCAATGTAAAACTTTCATAATTGGCCCCCTCTGATGAAAAAGCAGAACCTACCTAAGATATAGTTAGGATAGATTCTGCTTTCAATTGAACTATTGTTGAGCATTTAGAATACTATCAATAAGATCCTTTCCATAAACATCTTCATATTCTGCATAGACTGCCTGTGATGCTTCTCTAAACGATGCAATATCAGGACGGTTTACTTTCATTCCCGCTTCTTCTAACTCAGCAAGCAAAGCAGCTTCATCTTCCATAACTTTATTTCTATGAAACTCAGAAGTCTCGACTACACTTGACTGGATAATCTCTTGTTGTTCAGGTGTTAGAGTGTTCCAGAATTTATCACTTATTGCTACAGTTGTTGGGGCATAAGAATGTCCTGTTAAGCTTAAATAGTCTTGGACTTCAGAAAACTTACTTGCGTGAATGTTGGAAATAGGATTTTCCTGCCCATCAACCGTACCTTGTTGCAATGCCATATACAATTCACCAAACGCCATCGGAGTAGGGTTCGATCCGAGAGCCCTAAAGATACTGATTAAAATAGGCATTTCAGGTGTTCTGATTTTCATTCCTTTTAAATCTTCCACTGTTTCAATTGATTTTTTACTATTTGTAACATGTCTGAATCCATTTTCTAAATGACCTAAAACTCTTAAGTTGTCATCTAATAACGGTTCAAATACTGCCTGCCCAATCTCACCATCTAATGCTTCCCAAGCTTGCTCATTTGTTTCGAATAAAAATGGTAATCCAAAAACATCCACTTTAGACTCATATTGTGCAAACGTGCTGGCTGCTACCATTTGAATATCATCGAATGCAACCCCTTCCACCATCTGCGGTTCGCTTCCTAATACTTCATTTGGAAAAACCTCAACAGTGATTTGATTGTCTGACTTTTCCTCAACTAATGACTTAAATTTCAATGCTGCCTCATGTCTTGAATTTGATTCAGCTGCACTATGTGCAAATTTAATCTTAATTTCTTCTCCACTACTATCATTTGTTGTCTCGCTCTCATTCGTTGCTTTTTCTCCCCCACATGCTGCTAATAGCGAGATCATCACAATTAAGATCATAGAGATAAAGCCTTTACTTAGTTTATTCATTTTTCTTCCCCCTAAATTTATTTTTATATAAAAATAGATATGTTAAAAAAGTACTTAGAACACATCTAGTTTTTAACGAATGAACTGCAAAAAAATATTACTTTATTAAAAATCGACTACTATCTTTATAGGATAACCTTCTTTAGTTAAAGCCACTTCCATTGCATGACTGATCTCATTAAAATCAAATCGATGTGTAATAAGTGATTCCAACTGATACCGTTTACTAGCAATAATGTTAATTGCTGTTTCAAAATCTTCTTTAACATACATCGCAGACCCAAGCATTTGCGTTTCAGCAATCATTAATTCATTTAAATCAATAGCTACTTTTTCCTCAAACAAAGCAAGTGAAATGACTTTCCCTTTTCTTTTAATGACTGAGAACGCTTCTTTAATTACAGATTCATGACCAGCTGAAAGGAAAACATGATCAAATTCACCAATATAATCTGAGGCATACTGTTTTAATGATTGTTTATTTATGTTTACTACATCTGTAGCACACAATTTTTTCCCTATTTCCAAATTGACATCTATTGCATCTGTCAAACAAATGGTCGTAGCTCCTTTATAATGTGCTGCAACCGCTGTTGCGAGGCCAATAGGTCCCGACCCAAGAATGGCTACTTTATCTCCTTTTCTTACATCCGCAACATTAACTGCATGAACCCCTACAGCTAAGGGCTCTGTTAAGACTGCCAATTCAGGGGAAACAGTATCTGGGATCTTATATACAGTTTGCTGCGGAGCCACCATATACTCTGCAAATCCCCCATCCCATTTCGGAGTTCCAAGGACAACTTTTTCTTTACATAGATTGTATTGATCTTCCCTGCATGGTTGACAATGGCCACAGCTAATTTGCGGTTCAATGGTCACTACGTCTCCAACTTTCTTACTAGTTACCTTATTACCTATTTCACTAACTTTGCCAATTATTTCATGACCTAATATGCTTGGGGGAAAGCGAAAAGGATGGTTTCCCATATAGGCGTGGACATCAGAACCACATATCCCTGCTTTTCTGACTTGAATTAGTACTTCGTGATCTTCAAGTTTAGGCATCTCTTTTTCTATTAATGTCATATGATTGTTCCGGTCAAACAAAGCTACTTTCAAAATAATTCCTCCTGTCTTTAACTCTTTTAAAAAGGTAGAAAATCAATTAGGAAAACGCTTTCAATACGCATTAAAAAATGAGAGTAAATAGCATGAAAGTGGTATCGAAAGCAAACCAACTTTTTTAAGCGGTTACATTTCAAACTAAAAGAAAATGCCATCGGTTCCAATCGTTGTATTCTTGACCACTTGTATACTAAGTAACCTTATAACCACAGTATACTTTTAGAGTGCATTGATGTCAATCAATTAATTTATAAATCTTAATTGAATTTTAACTAACATATAGATAAGTAATGAATTCAATTTGACAAATGTCTAAAAAAAGGAATGAACGGAACAAGAAAATTGCTTCTTGTTCCGTTCATTCCTTTTTGTTTGCTAACTTCATTATTCCTTCCAATATCTATCATACAAATTTTGCATATGGGAAGTCATTAATTTTACGGCTTCTTTTTCATTACGATCTTCTATTGCCTTTATGATCATTTGATGTTCTTTAAAGTTTACTTCTCTATAATCTGGTCGAGTGACAGTACGATCTCGAATAAATTGCCACATTTTCTGTTGTTTCATTGCGCTGCTTATGGCCGACATCATTTTAACAAATAAATCATTATGAGAAGCCTTTGCTATTCCGTTGTGTAATGCCTCATCTGTCTCCGGATTATAAATTCCAGTATTTGTCTCACCTTCCATCTTTTTGATTATCATGCGAAGCTCTTTAATATCTTCATCCGTAGCTCGTAACGCCGCATATTTGATAATTTGAGGCTCAATATTCATTCTTGCCTCGACAATATCTTCCGGGGAAGTTGAGTCCCACATAACACCTGATTGAGATGTTTCAGTAGATAACTGGGTATTTTTAACGTACACTCCTTCTCCTTGACGTGAATAAATAATACCATTCAGTTCAAGGGCACTTAGTGCTTGTCTTACAGGTGCACGGCTTACTCCAAACTGCTCACAAAGTTCTCTTTCTGCAGGCAATTTGTCTCCGATATTGAACGTCCCTGATTTAATTTCAGAAAGAACTTGATTATAAATTTGTATATATAATTTATTACTGGATACTGGATTAAAGCTAATAATAATCACTTCTCTCAATAATTATTCTTTTAATGATTAATATTTTTATAATCACAATTAATTATAAGCTTTTCTTTTTTAAAGGGCAATACTATAACAGAAATGAAAATATGTATGCATGTGATTTTATTGGTGAATGGCCATATCTGTAGACCTGCCCTTTATCTACATAAATTATGTAAGTTAGACTGAAGCCAGGTTAAATAGTCGCCGATTTTATTAGATTACACTACAATAAGAAGGCTACAAGTATACTCAAAACATTCAGTATAAATGTAGCCTTCTTAATTAATTTTATTTTATATAGATATCTTTTCATATGCAGCGACTTTATTTACACGATTTGCATGTCTTCCACCTTCGAAAGAGGTTGTTAGCCAAATCTTTGCTATATCACGGGCCAACCCTGGACCGATTACACGCTCCCCCATAGCTAAAATATTGGAATCATTATGCTCTCTTGTTGCTTTAGCACTAAACATATCATGAACAAGTGCGCAGCGAACCCCCTTTACCTTATTTGCTGCAATACTCATACCAATACCTGTCCCGCAAATTAAAATGCCTCGATTGACTTCACCAGTTACTACCTTCTCAGCTACTGGAATCGCATAGTCAGGGTAATCAACAGATGCCTCGCATTCACACCCCAAATCTATATACTCTATATTCATCTCATCCATTAAAGAAATAATTTCTTTACGAATGGTTATACCCCCATGATCAGATGCAATGGCTACTTTCATTTTACTTCCCCCTTATATCGCTACACTATACGACTCATGAACGATCAGTTCTTCGTCCTTATTACCTATTTCTTACTCAACTTAACATTTAATCGTTTGAAACCCTTTACATTTTTCGTAGTTAAAAAACTTTTTTTGCTATTTCTCCAAAGTATCTCTTTTATTCTTCTCACAGCAATCACACTTAGAATAAAGAACAGTTACCTTTTCATCATTAAAGTAATCGACCGTCTTGGAACAATCCTGGCAAACAATTGTACCCATATTAAAATACCTCCTCGTGTATCGTTACCAACTTGTATACTTGTCTACTAAGTTTACTTATAAGGAAATTGTACTTTTGTTTACCCTAATTGTCAATACAATTAGAGCGTTGCTTTAAATTTTCTTAGTGATGAATTTTAACTTTGAAATTAGATGATATTTAGAATGAAAACAAAGTAGGAATAATAGTTTATAAAAAGTATTATTCCTTTATCTATTAGAAGAGTATAACGGAGAACTAGTCTTTTTAACCTCTATACAATAATGATTTAACTATTTAGCCTAACTCTTCCAGTATCTTTCATATAAATTTTGCATATGAGTAGTCATTAATTCCACTGCTGCATTCTCATTATGATCTTCTATCGCTTTGATTAGTGATTGGTGTTCTTTAAAGTTTATCTCTCTGTAATCCGGTCTAGTTACAGTCCGATCTCGAATAAATTGCCACATTTCCTGTTGTTTCATAGCATTACTAATAGCCGACATAAATTGAATAAATAAATCATTTTGAGAAGCTTTTGCTATCTGGCTGTGTAATGTCTCATCAGTCTCAGGCACATAAATTCCTTCCTTTGTTTCTTCTTCCATTTTTTTTAAAGTTGCTCGAAGTCCCACAATGTCTTCAGCAGTCGCTCTTAAGGCTGCAAATTGGATAATGAGCGGCTCAATATTCATCCTTGCTTCAACAATATCTTCTGGTGAGACTGATTCCAAAAAAAACGTTGTTTGAGAGTTTTGAGATAATGTCTCCTTGTTTTTTACATACACGCCTTCTCCTTGTCGGGAATAAATGACACCATTTAATTCCAATGCACTGAGTGCCTGTCTAATGGGCGCACGACTTACACCAAACTGTTCACAAAGCTCTCTTTCTGAAGGCAGCTTATCACCTATTTCGAATGAGCCTAACTTTACCTCTGATAATATTTGATAATAAATTTGTATATATAGTTTTTTATTGGCTACAGGATTAAAGTTCATATTACACCTCCCTCACTGATACTTCCTTGTTAAACTTGGAGAAAACTATTTTTACCAAACTAAACACTTTTACACAGGCAATCCCGTCCGGGAAGCCTGTGTAATTTACAATAAAACGTATTAATCCATGTGTGAACCACCATTTATATCTATTTCTTCGCCTGTGATATACGATGCTTCTTTTGAAGCTAAAAATGCAATTGTTGATGCAATTTCTTCCGTTTCGCCAGGTCTTCCCATCGGTATTCCATCAATAACTTTTTTCGCATCTTCTTCAGGAAGAGCCTTCCAAATTTCAGTATTAACAAGTCCTGGCGCAACCGAATTAACGGTGATTCCATCCAACGCAACTTCACGAGCAAGGTTCTTTGAGAAGCCTAACACCGCTGCTTTCGAAGCCGAATAGTGGGCACCACCGAATACTCCACCACCTCTTTTGGCTGAAACGGATGAAAGATTAATAATTCTTCCGAATTTTTGTTTTTTCATTGGTTCTAGTACTGCTTGGGTGCACAGGAATAATCCATACATATTAACATTAAAGACTTTTGCCATATCTTCAACTGTCATATCTGCAACTGTTACTTTTTGTGAAATTCCTGCATTATTCACAAGAATATCAATTCTTTCATAAGTCTCCATAACCTTTTCAACCATTGCGTCTACAGAATCTTTATCTGTAACATTTAATTCTACCCCTAAAGCTTTTCCTCCAGCTTCTTCAATAGCCTTTACAGTACCTTCGATTCCTTCTAAATTTAAATCAGCGACAACAATTGAAGCTCCTTGTTTAGCAAGTATTAGTGCAATTGTACGTCCAATTCCTTTTGGTGATCCACTACCTGTAACGATAGCTACTCTATCTTTTAATTCAAACATTTTTCATTCACTCCTAGAGTCATAGTTATTTATTTCTAATTAAAGCAATTCTTTAGCAGTGTTAATTATGTTTTCAACCGTAATTCCATTAAGTTCTAATAATTTCTCGTATGGAGCAGATTCCCCGAACTGATCTTGAACCCCGATTCTTCTTACCTTACCCTTACCTTCTTCTGCAACTACCTCACACACTGCACTTCCTAAACCATTTAAAATATTATGATCCTCAACTGTAATTAAACGCCCTACTTCCAAACAGTCAAGAACCGCTTCTCGGTCGATTGGTTTAATTGTATGCATATCTAATAGCTTTACAGAAACCCCTTCTTTTTCTAAAAGCTTTGTAGCCTCCATTGCTAAATGGACCGTATCTCCATTAGCAATTATTGCAAGATCCTTTCCTTCATTTAATTTCTTGGCTTTACCTATTGTAAATTCTTCATTTTCATCATAAATAACTGGAATATCACCTCTGGTAAAACGTAGATATACAGGACCATAAATTTTTGCTGCTTGCTCTACTAATTTTCTAGTAGAGTAGTAATCAGAACCCATGATTACAGTCATATTCGGCATACTTCTATAAATACCCATATCTTCTATAGCTTGATGACTTCCACCATCACTAGCTGGAGTTAACCCTCCGTGGGAACAAGCAATTTTTACATTAAGCATTGGATAACAAGCTTCCTGTCTAATTTGTTCTGCCATTCTTAAAGAGCCAAACACAGCGTAAGTGCTTACAAAAGGAATTTTTCCAGTTGTTGCAAGGCCAGCTGCGACACCAGCTGCATTTTGCTCAGCAATCCCAACATTAATATGTTGATCTGGTAACTCCTTTGCAAAATTAATAGTTTTGCAAGATTTTGCAATATCCGCATCTACAACATAAATATCTTTATTCTCTTTACCAAGTTTTAATATCTCATCACCAAAGGCCGCTCTTGTTGCTTTTTTTACATTCAGAGTTTTTTCCATAATACTCATTATTTTAACCCCCCTGCGATTTCTTCAAGTGCTTGTTGAAATTGTTCATCATTTGGAGCAACCCCATGCCAATCAACGACATCCTCCATATATGAAACTCCTTTGCCTTTCACTGTATCTAGAACAATACATTTTGGTACACCGTTTTTCACGTCTCTTATTTCATCTAATGTTTCTACAATCTGTTCCATAGAGTGTCCATTAATTCGTTTTGTTTCAAAACCAAAAGCTGCAAATTTCTTTTCTAAATCTTGTAACGGCATTATTTCTTCACAAGTTCCATCAATTTGTAGTCGGTTATAATCTACGAACACAACTAAATTATCAAGTTGGTATTTTACAGCTGTTTGAGCTGCTTCCCATATTTGACCTTCTTGACACTCGCCATCTCCAAGCAATGCAAAAACACGATAATCTTTTTTATCTCTTTTTCCTGCTATCGCCATTCCAACGCCACAGGAAAGTCCTTGTCCTAGTGACCCTGTGGAGATATCAATTCCTGGGCACTTCTTCATATCTGGATGCCCTTGAAATGGTGAGCCGTACTCTCTTAACGTGTAAATCTTTTCATACGGGACATAATCAAGTAAGGCTAAAGCAGAATATTGGATAGGACAAACATGACCTTTAGATAGAACAAATCTATCGCGATCTTCCCAAGTAGGATTTTTAGGATCAATGTTCATCTCTTTAAAGTATAAAGCTGTCATAAGGTCTGCTGCAGAGAGCGAACCTCCTGGATGACCTGCTTGTGCTCTGTGAATCATAGTTACAGCTGTTTTTCTCATTTCAATCGCTTTTTCTTTTAATTCTTCTATACTTGTATTTATCATTTCACTCACCTCAACTAAGATTTTTAATAAATATTAACTTATAATCTTGTTCACTTGTCTAACAAGTTACTTATAGTTTCAGTATACACACCTTTGGTTCACTTGTCTACTAAGTGTACAAAAATATTTCACTTTAATTTTTTGTTGAGAGGCAAATTAATTTGATAAGCTCTGAGGATGCTTAAATAAGGATTATGTAACTTTCCCTCTATGGACATATTAGAAAAATAGCCTTTCCCAGGTTTAATACCGAGGAAAGGCTGCATTTTACTTTTTTCATAATAGGGAACATTATCCCGTTTTTAATTATTATTTTGCAGTTTTAACAGCTTCAATCGCGGCTTCGTAATTAGGGTGATTTGTTACTTCATTTACATACTCAACGTATGTCACCTTGTCCTTTGAATCAATTACAAAAACTGCACGTGCTAATAAGCGTAATTCCTTAATATGAACTCCGTATGCTTCACCAAAAGAAAGATCACGATGGTCAGAAAGAGTTTTAACATTTTCAAGTCCATTTGAACCACACCATCTTTTTTGTGCAAAAGGCAAATCAACACTAATAGTTAAAACTTCAACATCCCCTAGATTAGAAGCCTCTTCGTTAAAACGACGGGTTTGAGCATCACAAACCCCTGTGTCGATAGAAGGCACCACAGATATTAAACGAACCTTCCCTTTTGAATTTGCAAGTGTCACCGGAGATAGAGCGTTATCAAGGACTGTAAAATCTGGTGCAGCGTCCCCAACTTTCACTTCATTTCCTAACAATGTAATAGCATCATTTAAAAATGTAATTGAAGCCATACCAATTCCTCCTTTAAGTCTCGAACGTAAAAATATCTTAGTAATCCAATTTTCGATCGATTTGTCTACTTGTATACTAAGTGACTCGATTATTAAGAGTGTACTTCTCATACTAGTTATTGTCAACACAAGGAATTAAAAGACCTTTTTTCAGGTTGTACACCAAGAAAAGGTAACTAGGCCACTGAAAAAGGTTAAAAACACACACAACCTTTTTCAGTGGCCTCCAACTACTAGCCTTTTTCATAGACCGCAAGTAATTAAGTGCAAAATTCTCCGTCTCCGCCTACAACAATAGCAATGTTAATTGTGGAATTATTGCTATTACAGTTAAACCAAGCAACATGATAAAGAAGAATGGCACAACGCCTCTTACTAATGCAGGCATACTCAATCCAGATATCCCCGCCCCAACAAAAAGATTTACTCCAAGTGGTGGGGTTATAAAACCGATTGATAATGTAACGATCATGATAATCCCAAAATGAATCGGATCTAACCCTAGTTGAATGGCAACCGGAAAAAGGATTGGTGTAAAGATAATAACGGCTGCTGATGTATCAATAAAGCATCCTATCAATAATAACAAAATAATAATTAACAAAATAATTACAATTGAGTTCTGAGACAGTGTTAAGAAAGCCTCTGCAATTACTTGTGGAATTTTTTCCATTGTCAATATCGTACCGAATGCATTTGCGGTTCCGATAATAATCAATATTGCTACTGAACTCATAGCTGCGTCTGCAATGATTCGTCGAAATTGAACAATTTTAACCTCTTTATGCAAGAAAAGACTTACAAATGCTGCATAAACAACTCCAAAAACCGCTGCTTCTGTTGGAGTGAAAATACCACCATAAATACCTCCTAAAATAATTATGGGTACTAAGAGTGACCATTTTGCTTGGTTTAATACAAGAAGCATTCTTTTAAAGCTGAAACTTTCACCCGAACCTGAATATCCTTTCTTTTTCGAATAGAAGTAACACCAAGAAATTAAAAAGATTCCAATTAAAACCCCTGGGATAATACCACCCATAAATAAATCGCCAATTGATTGGTTACTTGAAACACCATAGAGAACCATCGGTATACTTGGTGGGATAATAATCCCCATTGATCCTGCTGTAACAATTATGGCTGTAGCAAATTTCCTATCATATCCCTGTGCCACCATCGCTGGGATCATAATGCCTCCAACAGCTGCTACTGTTGCTGGACCTGATCCAGATATCGCAGAAAAAAACATACAAGTAATAACTGCTGCTATCGCGAATCCTCCAGTAAAACGTCCAACGAATACATTTGCTAAATTAAATAAACGATTTGATATTCCACCTTTCCCCATTATTTCGCCAGCAAGAATAAAAAATGGGATTGCCATTAATGCAAAGTTATCCGTTGAAGTAACTAAGCCTTGGGCTAATAATGTAATTGAGATATTAGGTGAATAAAGGGCCGCAATAAGACCAGCTAAACCCAAAGAAATGGCAATTGGAATTGAAAGGATCATAAACAAAAAGAAACTTCCAAATAAGATAAAACTAGTCATGCGACTCCCTCCTTTAGTTCTGGTTGTTCCTCTGGGTCGGCTTGGTTCATTTTTTTTAACTCTTTAACCTGCCAGATGAATTTTTGAACCAAACGGATCGCAGTTAGCACCATTCCAACAACCGGAGCAGCGTATACCCAACCCATAGGCAATTCTAATGCTGCAGATTCTCTTGTCACTCTTAAAACAATATCAAATCCATAATAAGAGATGACCACAGCAAATATAAAAAACGCAATAGTCGTAATCATATCAATGATAAGCTTCCCCTTCTTTTCAAACATCATAGGAAAAGCATCCACACCAAGATGCTTCCCTTTCTTTACTCCATAGCTAACACCAATATAAATCATCCAAATAAATAAATATCTCGCAACTTCTTCAGACCATGTAAGAGAATCTCCTAGCACGTAACGCATAAAAACCTGTGTGAAAACGATTACTACTGTTAAAATGCTTAGTAAAATTAAGACGTATTCTTCTAAATATTCATTTAACCATTTGATTAATTTCATATTTCCTCCCCCCTTAAAGAGCTTCTCGCCTTTAGTTATTTTTATCTGACTCTAATTCAACCGCTTTCAATACATTATTAACTAAATCTTCACCAAATCTATTTTTGTAATAATCATAAACAGGTGTTGCTTTATCTCTAAATGCTTCTAAATCTGGTTCAACGATTTCCATCCCGGCAGCTTGTAGATCTGCAATCATATTCTCTTCGTTTTCTCTTAATAAATCTCTGTGAAACTGTGCTGATTCTTTAGCGCTAGTCTCGATCATTTCTTGTTCTTCAGGAGTAAGTGACTGCCAAAATTCTTCACTAATTGCTACAGGCAAGGAAAAATACTGATGGGAAGTCATATTGAGATATTTCTGAACCTCGTTAAATTTACTGGCATAAATATTGGCAACTGGATTTTCTTGAGCATCTACCGTCCCCTGTTGTAAGGCCATATATAATTCCCCAAAAGCCATTGGAGTAGGATTAGCACCTAAAGACCTAAAAGTGCTTACTGATAACGGAAACTCGGGAGTTCTTATTTTCAATCCTCTTAAATCTTCAGGACTTTCAATTGGCACATTAGAAGTAACATGACGAAAGCCATTCTCGAAATGGGCAATAATTCTTAAATTATTTTCTAAGAAAGGTTCAGCCACGTCTTGTCCAATTTCTCCATCTAAAACACTCCATGCTTCTTCATACGAATCGAAGAGATAAGGTAATTCAAAGACGCTTATTCTTTGGTCATACTGACTAAACGCACTTGAGGCTACCATTTGAAGGTCATTAAAGGTGACGCTTTCAATCATTTCTGCCTCGGAGCCAAGTTGTTCACTAGGATAAACTAGAACGTTTAATCTTCCTTCTGATTTTTCTTCTACAAGTTCTTTAAACTTCATAACAGCCAGATGTCTTTCATTAGATTCTGCTGCACCATGTCCAAACCTTATTAATTTAACTTCCTCAGATTCAACAATGTTACTAGTAGATATGAAAACTACTAATATACTTACTGCTAGAGCAGCTGTAGCAAATATCATAATGTTTCGAAGTATTTTCATCTAATTAACCTCCTTAAGTTTATTGAACAATCTTAGCTGCTTACTATGCACTTTTGTATTTAACAGGTAACTTTTCTTATTTTCATCTCTACTTTCTTAATAAACTTAGTTAATCGTTTTACCGTCTTTGAAAGAATCATAATATGTAAGCGTTTCATGTGTCAATAAATATTTTTGTACAATTCACTGAATAAAAGGTATATTGTAAAGTGAAATCCCCTGAATAACAATGTTATAGTAAAATTAATTGCACCGAAAAAATAAATAAGATAAAATGTCGAAAGAGGCTATTTTAGTAAAAGGTTTAACCTAAGGAGTGGTTTTTCTGAAAATAAAAATGAAAGATATTGCTAAAGAAGCAAATGTATCAGTAGCTACGGTTTCCCACGTAATAAATGGGACAAAACACATTGGTGAAGAGAAACATGATAAAATCATGAAAATAATCAAGAAGTATAAATATATTCCGAATTCAGCTGCTAAAAATCTTAGACAACAAACTACCAAAACAGCAGGATTAGTAGTTTCTAGTTTTCCTGATACGTTCGTTACTGAAATGGTTTATGGAGTAGAAGAACGAGCTAGAGAAACCGGATACAATCTATTACTGATTAACACTAATGAAGACATTGAATATGAGGAAAAAACGATAAATCTTCTCCATTCACAAATGGTTGATGGGATCATTCTATCTCCCACTGCTAAAAATATTGAATATTTAAATGAATTTATCAATAAGAATTTTCCAATTGTACTCGTTAACCGTTACGATCCTAACATTCATAACATCCCTAGAGTAACTGGGGACAACCATCAAACTGGTTATGATTCAACTATGCATCTATTAAAACACGGACATAAAAAGATTGGCTTTATTTACTCAGTGCCCGATGTAACCACAACACTTGACAGGATTAACGGTTATAAAGCTGCATTAAACAAGTATAATTTACCTTTTAAAGAAAGCTATTTAGAAGTTGGTTATGCTACTGTAAACGGTGGAGCAAACGCTGTTCAATCCTTGCTGGCAAGAGAGAGTGATATAACTGCACTTTTTATTCAAAATGACCTGATGACAATCGGTGTAATTCAAAGAATTAAGGAACTCTCATTAAATATACCAAAAGATATTGCCATCATTGGATTTGGAGACTTTGCCTCTTCTGAAATAATAGACCCTCCCGTTACAAACATTGTCTTACCTCCACATGTTATAGGTCGGACTGCTTTTGACGTACTTTTAAGCAAAATAAATAATCCAGACTATGTAAAACATATCGAACTTCCACCTACTTTAATAACTAGGAAGTCATGTGGTTGTATTTAAGTCGTCGAATAAATTGCGCTGTTATCATAGTTATATAATTAATTTAATTCCAACACGCCCAGTATTGTCTGAGTGTGTTGTTTTATATTTTCTCTAATATCAAATCGCTTAGCAATTCTAAGGGGGAAAGGTGATAAGGAACGGCCCGAGAGGTATATATCAATACGGTGTGACATTGGGTTAAAGTGCTTTTTTCAAGATAGGATGGATAATGATTAATCCTTATTTGTAACGGTTCGTTCCCCTCATCGAAGTGAGACATGTAATTAAAAGAATTACAAAACGAGCTGGTATTAATAAAACCTTCACTTACTGCCTTTACTTCAATATCGCTTTCGCAAAACCATCTACGTTTTGCATCTCTATCCAAATACCTCGTTAAACACTTTACCCTATTAGCTGTAGACAAAAAAGATTTACAAATTCAAAAATGAGCCCAGTTTTGGGCTCATTTGATCAATTCCTTACTTCAAGTACCGCAACATTTTCTACATGGCTTGGATGGTGAACTAAGATAGAATTGATGTAGTGGTGTTTACCTGCATATTTTTATATAACTCAACTTTCGGAGTTGAATCCGAACTCTAAAGCCTCATGGTAACTTGGATAGAACACAATTTACTATCAATTTGTCTTTCATTGATTTTTATGTGCAGACAAAAAGAAAGACACCTGTTTCTTTGGTAAAATAATGGTGACTAAACCAATTACACAAAGAAAGGTGTCACCATTATGTTATCGAAAAAATCGTCTTTTGTCCACCTGTCACAAGCTATGAAAAACAGCTTTTCCGAATTAAATGTAGGTAGGCATTTACGCAATGCTGGGATTACGAAAAAACTGGTATTTTCATGCCTTACTATTTTTCAGCTATTGTTCCTATTAGTTTTTGAGCATCGGAACTGGTACCATGCTTGTTTAAATAAAAAAGCTACTGATCTTCCAAGTAAAGATGTGATTTATGACTTTTTAAAAGTGCCGACATTCAACTGGCGCAGTTTTATCAGCGCTTTCGCTTGAAATTACTCAACGTTTTCAAAAGTTAACCTCATCAAAGAGAGTGTCTGTTTTTTTATTAGATGACTCGGTTTATTCACGGAATCGTAGTAAAAAGGTTGAGTTACTCGCACGTATTCATGATCATGTTTCTCATAATTTTGTCAAAGGTTTTTCGATGTTAACACTTGGTTGGTCAGACGGATTTTCGTTTGTACCCGTTGACTTTGCGCTCCTCAGTTCAGCCAAAAAAGAGAATCGTTATTGTGAAATGGATTCTTCTATTGATAAAAGAACTTCAGGCTTTAAACGTCGCATGGAAGCTATACAATCTAAGCCTGATGTGGCAGCTAATCTTATTCAAAATGCCTTAGATAAAGGCATAGTTGCCGATTATGTTTTAATGGATACTTGGGTTACACATGCACCTTTGATCGAGTCGATCACAGAAAAAGGATTGTTTGTGATCGGGATGGTCAAACAAATGAAGCAACGCTACCGATATAACGACAAACTTTTGAAACTAGATGATTTGTTTAAATTAGTACGAGATCGAGAAAAAGACCGATTTACTCACAGCAATGGCAAGTGAAAAAACAGTGGATAACATCGAGTTGTTAAAACAAGAATTACTTCAATTTCTAAACTTTGATGAGTTAACACCAGAGATTTTACATCGTTTAATTAATCGTATTGAAGTAAAAGCTGATGGAGCGCCAATAATCCACTATCGTTTTTCAGCTCCAAAAATCAAATAAACGCAGCAGGAATCCCCTATTTGGGGCCTGCTACTTCTTTTAAAACTATCTGCGAGACGCACTCAACGTGACTTGACTGCGGAACAGCCTTTACCATTTTTCCAATGCGGGTAGTCAAGTTGGTTTGCCAAGTCGATACGAACTTCAATTCTGCCTCTCAGGGAGTATTCTATTGCTCTTTGAATCACTTTTCTCTTGTTTTGATTTGATTAGTAATACTTTTTCCAATTAATTATCCTTTGACGTAATCTCGTGGGGTTTCCACTTCCAAACGCTTTTCAATCTCCTCATCCGTTATCAAGTCAAACTAAATACCAATATTAATCTCACTAGACTTTTCATTTAGTTACTATTAATTCGTCTAGCTATCTCATACTCGGCTTCTGCTATTGGATTAATCAACACTCACTCTTCCATCATCGCTAACCGAATAATGGACATGATAACTAATCAACAATCTACTATATTCTAAAACATTCCTAGTGCCTCTAACCTCATGATTTGCGGTTCAACGCTTTTAATAAAAATTACTCATCACTTATCTCTTCCTAAAATGCATAGAAAAAACATCCATTGAATGGATGCCTTCATTTTCTTTATTCATCTTCAGCTCTAGTCATTTCATTATATTCCTCGATACTTAATTCTAATAATTCCGCAGCATAAGCTTCTACCTTTTCTTCACGTACTTGTTCATATTTAGATAAGATATCGTCTTCTGCTAATACTTCTTTTTCCATAAGAAGCTCCTTTAAAGCTTCTATCTCAATCCTATTTTCTACTGTTTCCATTCCTAATTTAGCAATCATTTTATTAGCATCGTCCATTTTGAATCATCTCCCTTTATCGTCATGTTTCCCAATTTCGAAGAGATAATTCCTTCTTAATCTAAATAAAAAAGCCACTCAAAAAGAGTGATTTATCGCATTAATATTTCTTCGGAATTCTCAACCTAACTTGTTTCGAACGGATTCATCATTTGGTCGGGAGCTCATTGGCTTGTAGGACGGTTGTGCATAATTCGATTGGATTCCAAGCTCTCCCATCAATTATGCGACGCCTGGAAACTGTGTGACTAGCTTTTAAAAGAGCACCTTTCATTTTACGAGTTCCATATACTTGACGGTTTTGTTAAAGAGATCATTAGTATTTCTTCTTTTAATTTTTGTTCTTCCGCAGCCTTTTCTAGTTGTTTTTGAGCTGCTATTTCTGTTTTATAATAAAATCACCCCGAGCTATTTGTAGGAATTCATACATTGCTGATACCGAATAGGTGTGTCGATTTTTTTCGATCACCTCTATTTTTGATCCATGATCAGCGTGGCTTGCTTTTAAATATCGACTTCTATTTCTAGCTGTTTATTTCTTTTTCATAACTCAATCAATTCTTGTTATTTAGGGGGTTGATTGTCTTTCTCTTTGAACGAAACAGACGTTGAAATTGAGTAATCCATCTGTCTAATCAGTTAATTCATATTCACGGACAATATCTTGACGACTTTTTCCACTTTCATGAGCAACCACTTGCTTCTTAAACTCTGTGGTAAACGGTTTTCTTTTTTTAGACATAGTGGAATTCTCTCCTCACTCGTTGTGTATTATTCAACTAGCCCCAGATTTTTTGTTGCCCAACTAAGTGTAGCCTATCCACTAACTGTTACTACTGCCTTCCCAGTTCGGGACTTGAACCCTAAGAATGGCCACATGCCGGGCACACCATAAGAAAGAAGCAAAATTGAATTTTGCTTCTTAGCCATATATTCAATTTCTCGAAGTTTGGATATAGTGAGACTTACTTTTGAAAGCCTCTCATTTGTTGCTCAGCCATTTGTACAAGGCGCTTTGTAATTTCTCCACCAACAGAACCATTTGCACGAGATGTTGTATCTGCACCAAGTTGAACACCAAATTCAGATGCGATCTCATATTTCATTTGGTCTAACGCTTGCTGTACTCCAGGTACAACTAATTGGTTTGAACTATTGTTATTTGCCATTTTTGTATCCTCCTTTTATTTAAGATGTATTAATATTTTGCTTATGAACATATTAAGATATGTGAGAAATTAGGTAATCCCATGAATTACATAAGAATCCCAATAACTGGGATATGGGTTCAGAACTATATAGTCGAGACTAGTTAATTGGTAAATAAAATAAATGTAGAATAGGATATAAAATCAAATCGGCCTTATTTTTTAGTTAATGAAGAAATCTGATGATAGATTAATACGAAAGTAGAGAAGTTGCTAAGTGGGTTTAAGCTGAGGCTTGATGATCTTGAGAAGCAACCATCCATTTAATACAATCTAATTCCTCTTCTGTAAGATTTCTATTTAATTTTTCTTCAAATTCTTTTTTAAGTTCATTGATAGTAATCATTATTTTCACTCCTTTTTCTTGAGAATACCTCATTTTTAAAAATAATCAAATGGTTTAGTAGAAACCTTAACACAGTTTACAAATTATTAATATACGGCCCACCAACGATTTAATAGCTGAAAAAACAGCAAAAGGATGTGAAACAGCAAGGAATAAGAGTAGCATATGGGACGTATCGGGAAGGCTGAAAAGGACGTTAAAAGTCTAAAGTCTATGAAGCTTTATGATGAAAGAGAATCAAGTGGATTGAGCGTCAACGATATTGTTAAAATGACAGGTGTGCCACGCTCTACTATTTACTCTAAAGTTAAAAGCCAAAGCAAAGCCCAATTATCATTAATAAAACACTAAGAACAGAACCTATTTCCGTCCTGTTTTTGTTTCGCTTATTACTAGCACCCGTTGAATTAGAAGATTAAAAAATAAAACATTTTATAGCCTATCTTGATATTTTAAGTAGTTTCTCCACAATCCATCTCACTAACATTCCAGTTAAAATGTAATAAAAGAAAGAATAAATGTATTTCCACTTTAGGTAATAAGTTAATTCTGCCCAGTGTGCAAAAGGTTCCCCTATAAATGCATAAATTAACGCCATAAAGACTAAAGCGGCTATGAAAGTTTTCCATCTTTTGAAATGTTGATAGATCAACATGTAAGCTACTGGAATCACGCTAAAATCAAAAGCCCCTGCACTATGGACGAATGGTGTTAATTCTATAGGGTATACCCAAAATCCCAGCTCTTTCCCAACAGCATCGAAAAAAACTGTAATTAAACTGGTTAGCATGCCAAAAGAAAAAATTTCGAAAATTCTTTTTCGGTCAAGGAATTTAATCCAAATAAACCACGGAGCAATCAAGAATACAATTAATAACCACCAATTCCATGAGAATAAATGATATTGCAACCATCTGTTTATTTCCAACTGAATGATTTGTTCTTGTAATTCTCTAATTTTCCACAGTATTTCATAGTTATTTTCCATAATAGCCCCTTTCTTCAACAGGCAGATGAACAGGAACGTCAAACCACCAAAGTAGAACAACTGAAACAATTCCAAACAAAAAATATGCTAACAATGGATATTTGACATGCAGTTTCAATAGAGGGAACATTACAAAAAGAGTTGCAACAGACCACCAAAATGTCCATCCGTATTGGTATTGAATGCTTCCCGTTAAATTAAAAATGTATTCCCAAAATGCATAAATCGCAATCCACTGTAATGTATGTAAAATCTGTTTTATGACTCCTTCAGGGTAATTACCTAAGAAAAGAATTCCAGTAGCTGGGAAAACAATAAACGTATATAACATTTCTGCAAGGGTGTGATTAGAAATAAAATCAGCATCCAAACGCCACAAAAAGTAATTTGCTGTTAAGAAGTTATAAGCTAAGTTCCCTAGAGCAAAGAATAGTAACGTTGCATGATACTTTTTCCAATTTCTCCAGTCCCCCCAAATAAAAACAGCAATGATACTAATAATGGCAGTAAAAACATGCATATGTTTTCATCCTCTAGTAATAGTTATAAAAAGCACACTTCATTTAAAAATAGTGTGCGCTTTTAAAAGGATACTATTAAGTTTTTATAAAATTACCTGTTGTGCTAATCTGCGTTGCTATAATAAGAAAAATAATTATTCATTGTTAAAGGCATCCCCCACTATTTTTGGAGACGAAACAAAAGCTTGAAAAAGAATGGTTTATCACACTAGCAGAAGAAGAGCTTAGCAAAAATAAGAGCAGGAGCACTATGACGAAAGAGAAGGGCAGATAAATTATACACAGTTCTTAGCCATTACAACAGGAATGACTGAAGTATTGATATTACGTCCCAGCTTGTACAGGGGGAAATTATCAAGGATCCCACAACATTTATAAATTTTGTTGAAGAAAATGGGTTATCATAAGAAATAATCAATGACAATGGGGGGAAATTGTAAGAAAATAACTAAAAAACAAGTGAGACAAAGACAATTGTACCTCACTTGTTTTCTGTTTACATATCTTCAAGAACCGGTTGATCTGCTTTTTGCGGACCGTTTCGAACTGTTTTCATTTCAAAATATGCATCTAATATATCTTTAGCGATATCTTGTGCAATCCCTTGTGTCCCTCCACGTGAGTCTAACTTAACATTAGGGACAACCACAGCAAATGCTATTTCAGGGTTCTTATATGGTGCGTATCCTACGAACGTGTGCGTATTTCCCTCAACACTTCGACGACTACTTCCTTCTCCAACCGTTACACTAACCTGAGCTGTACCTGTTTTTGCTGCCAACTGGTACGGTGCATTCGCAAAACGACTTGACGCAGTTCCTTTTGTTACTACATCACGCAGTCCCTGTTTTACACGGTCAATATGAGCATCTTTCATATCAATTCGGTTAAGAATCGACGGTTCAAACTTTTGCATTACCGCCCCCTGATCATCACGATCAGATACAGGCTCTCTTATTTCAGTTACTAAACGAGGTTTCATTCTATACCCATCATTAGCAATCGTCGCAATATATTGCACTAATTGTAGTGGAGTATACGTATCAAACTGACCAATCATTAAATAAGCCAGTTTGCCTGGTAAGGCTGTACCACCCGTTAGTCCAGTTGCAGTCGATGGTAAGTCAATTCCCGTTTCCACACCCAAACCAAACTGACTAAAATTATATCGTACTTGACTGTATGCTTCCTCGAGCTTTGGAAAACTACAGGTACTCGGATTATAACAACCTGCCATCCGCATACCAATTTCAAACATATAGACGTTTGAAGATACTTCTAGTGCACGTCTGTCGTCAACCCAACCAAAGTTTTTATACGAACTCATCGTAGGGGCACCTGGTAAATGAATTGGCCTGTCATGAAATTTAGTACCTGGACTGGTTACTCCTGATTGAAACCCAGTTAATACGGAAGCGGCCTTTACAGAAGAACCCATCTCAAACGATTTGTTAACATTTCCAATATGGTTAGAAGTAGTTGTTTGATCACTACCAGCAGGATCCCAAAAACCTGCCATTGATAAAATATCACCTGTTCGAGGATCCATAAAAGTGGCATAGGCAGAACGGTCTTTTACAAATGAATTTCCTGCTTCTTTGATTTCTTTGTCAATCGCTTTCTCAACAACTTGTTGCAACTCCATATCTAGAGCTAAAACAAGATCATTTCCACGCTTCCCTAATTGTTCAATAACTGACTTTTCAATGGTTTCTCCACCTGCAGAAGTCGTTAGACTATTAACGACAGCTTTTTGACCCCTGAGCACGTTCTCATACTGCAATTCGAGAAAACTTGTTCCTACAATATCCGATCTGTCATAGCCACTTGATAAATAATAATCTAATTTTTCACGTGGGATAGAACCTGTTGATCCAAATAGACTTTGAAAAGAGTCACCATAGGAGGCTTTTTTCTCGCTGAAAACTGGCTGGCGTTATTTGGATTCTATATCATCATTGCTTCTTTTGTCTCTCATCGAAGTTATACCCACTATCTATTAGGTCTGGCTTATTTCACCGTTATCGCCTATTATCTGCAAATCAGTCTAAGGACTGACGGAATACTGATAGCCTATGCGGGAGGGTACATTAGCCACTTGGTTGCTGACATGAAATGGCTGCCTTTTAACAAAAGGGGTGTTAAGCTACTTTTGCAAATTCTCCGAAAAGAGTTTTAATTCTTTTCTGGGTGACAGTGCAGTCACGATCCACATTTCGAATGTTATACCAGTTTATACTAAGCTTAGATTTCGAGAGAGAGGGGTATTGTAGAATATTGAAATTAAATGTTGAAGAATAAGAGGGTGTGCAAAAATTGAATTTACCGTTATTTCTTGGTTTATTTCTTTTAGTGATATTTATCACGGCTTACTTTGGAACTAAATTTCTGCGCATACCTGACATTGTCATATATATTTTGCTTGGGGCAGGCATTTCGCTTGGCGGACTGCTCGATGAAGTTAAAACGATAGAAGTTGCAGGGGAGATCGGTTTAATTTTGCTTTTCTTTCTTTTGGGAATGAAGTACCCGTTGAAGGAGATTGCGGCTAAAGGCAAGAAGATCTGGAAACCAGGTTTATTGGATTTCATTCTCGGAGTAGGTGTCACTGCTGGGATTTCTGCTCTATTTGGACAGAGTTTGTTTAATTCTCTATTAATAGGGGGGCTGGTCTATGCGACTAGTTCATCTATTACCATTAAGCTGCTCGAACACCAGAACAAGTTGGATCGAAAAGAATCAGGTTATATACTTGCCCTATTGATATTCGAAGATATGGTTGCGCCCATATTGATTACAATATTGATTGGATTCAGTGGAGAAGGATTCAATGTAATAGAATTCATTCTGATCTTTTTAAAAGTTGCGTTACTTATAGGTTTAGCGGTGCTGATCAGCCGATTCATACAGAAAAAGGGATATGCTCTAATCGAGAAATTTCTTCATGAGGATTATATGCTGATCTATATCATAGGTCTGGCCTTGGCATATGGAGGTTTTGCTCTATTATTGGATTTGTCAGAGGTTATTGGAGCTTTTCTGGCAGGTTTGATGTTTGCAGGAACAGACTTTAAAGATAAAATTAAGGAAGTGGCACTGCCTGTTAGAAATTTGTTTTTACCATTCTTTTTTCTGAACTTTGGTATTTCACTCGAATTTACAAGTGAAGTCCCGGCTTTGGGGCTCCTATTTGCGATTGTCCTGTGGTCGGTTTTTCACAAACTGATTGTTGGAGTGGCAGGAGGAAAGTGGTATGGCTTAAACAAGCGGGAATCCTTTGAAACTGGATTTACCCTGGTGCCAAGAGGGGAATTTTCGGTGATCATTGCAGGTCTCGCAGGAGGAGCTATACAAATCTTTGCCGGAATGTATATTCTAATTGCGGCTTTATTAGGAATGCTGCTATGTCAATTGGGTTCCAAAATAACAAACAGGATTTGCGGTAATGTCGAAACTAGGGGTAGGGACTGAATGAAATTTTAATGTGCAATCAGTAGAAGTGCTTTAACTGGTAATTTACTGATTGTAGTAAGGCCCTCCGATTTTTTATCAACATGAATTGTTCAACCATTTCGTTCATAGTTTGAGATTGCTCAACCGTTTTTAGGAGTAGAAGGTTCTCGCTTGAACTTTCGAATAACTCGTTTTTCCATAATAAAAAACCCCTTGACTTAGTATCAAGCGAGCTACGAACCAGTTTTCGAAAGATGCTGTAGCTTAATGAAATTCAAATTTCAGTAGAATGAACCTTTTATCTTTGTGTAGATGCAAGCATGTAAAGTGGTCAAGGATTTGGCTAGGAGGCTTTGCGAAACGACTTTTTCCAGCGCTTACGTTGAATACAATTGAAAATGATACTGTATTTTGGATCTTTTGCCCAGACAGGAATAAGACCCCATCGTAAATAACCAGCTTTCTTTTTTTCCATTTGAAATAATGCTCAGAACAGGCTGACTCGGTGCTATATTAAATCATGGATTATAATCGAACAATTCTACTAATAGCTGTTCTTCAATTTGTTCTTTAGGTGCAGCTAACGTAAATCTTCCGCACATGGTTATCACCTCAACAGCAAGTATAGCCTAACAAAGCGAAAAAGAACCTACTACTCTGCAAAATGAATGTAGGTTCTTTCCTGCTATTTAATTTTCATTTACTTATAGATGATATGCACGTTTATTGAAACATAAAAGGAAACCTTTCCCAAGTATCAGCCCCGCCTTCGCTAAATACCACGGTAGCCACTGTTGCTACCCGACCTAAATCCACTATAATTGAAAACGCTTACATTGTCAAATTTCACAAAATACTCGTAAGCTATTCCCAATCTATATAATATACTCCTGAATTATTCATAGAATTTCCGTGATAAGCTAACAACGCCTATCTAATAAGCTTTCTTGGTAACCGGTAGTGCATTAAAAAAGTGAAAAAAGAATCCATTTTTAATAAGAGCCAACGTACAAAAATCTAAGACCCATGATAATACTAGGTTTAAAGCAATCTTGTGAACGTGGTCCCACGAGTACTTGCTGGAACGAATCCAGTTGATTTGTCAAACCCCATTTTGGCTGAAATATGGCCATAATCAGTCACTCTTTTACATGGATAACCCAATTATTTACAGGATCTTTATGTAAGTTTCCATTACATCGGAGGTTTCCGCAAACATGACATGAAATTGTTCAAGATTTCGGTACCCTACTATGAAAATTCCATGAATCGATGTAAAGTGTCCCGGTACATTTTGAAACTCCTTATATTGCCCCGCTAGTGTAAACGTTACATTGTTTTCCTCGCGAGCTGTTTCTATCCAGTCAGAACTAGAATCAAAGTTCACTAAATGATTAGAAAGACTCGATAAAGCAACGTTTAAAGAAGAAGTAATCCGTTCAATTTCATTCTGGTATCGGGTCACTAATCCATCTCGAACTTCAAGGATCTCTGCAGAGGGTTCCTGAGCACTTCGAGCTGTTATTCCGTTAAAATCAGCTGCCTCATCGGGTGAAAGGACTCAGAATTATTACGATAAGGCCAAGTAAAGTAGTTCGTAACCCACTGTAGCAAGTCCTATTTTTCAACCTGTTTTGCTTCTGTAACCTGGTATCTTCATGATTGCCTCCTTTGTTAAGTAAGGGAGAATTTTTGTGAGTGGTAGTTGCAACTTATAACACAGATTTTATTATGATTTCACAAAAACAATGAAATATACGTGCTATTTATTGGGTAGGTTTAAAAAGAAAGAACTTTTGAATGAAGTAGTTATCAGAAAAGACTATAGGGATATTGTGAATGGATGTACATAAACTCCCTCATCTTGTCTAAAAATATTGACTTTTAGACACCTTATAAAATTCGAAAGATTTTTTTCTTAAGTAAAACTTCCTTTCGAAAAGAAAAAAAACTTTCGGTAATTAATAGAGAATCCTGAGTTTGATGGGTCTTAAAGTTGGCATAGAAATTGCAATAATTGGTAAATGAGAAAGTAAAGAAATTTCAAACCTTGTTCAGGGTCTTTCTTCAAGAATATTTAGATATTATCGTTTCAATTAGAAATTAAGACGGAGGAGGTTAAAACAGTTTGTGTTGTTAAAGTCTAATTCACTAAATTACTGACTATTATCAAAAAAATAAAAACGCACTCATTTAGATAAGATCAAATACATAGTATCGGTAAAATTACAAAACTGCTAGGTGTAGGTTTATAAGATTCAACTAAAATGGGCTGTATTCTCTGAAATAATTTTTAGATTGATAATGACTTTGGAGATGCAGCCAGTGGCTTAATGAAAATGCTTTTAAATTTTGTAAGGGAGGCAATAACATGAAACATGAAGAAAATCAGATTCCTTTTGGCTGGGCTATTATTCCACTTATTGTCATGATTACAGCCATGTCATTTACGATTGTTGTATTTGGCGGCGACCCACACATTCCTCTTATTTTAGGTACATTTGTATCCGCTCTCATCGCATGGAAGTGCGGCTTCTCATGGCAGAAAATTGAAGAGGGACTGTATAAAGGGATTCGCTTAGCACTCCCAGCAATCGTAATCATCATTATGGTTGGAATTATTATTGGTGCATGGATTGGCGGTGGAATTATTGCTACGATGGTTTATTATGGGTTAAAGCTCATATCCCCTTCCCTTTTTCTAGTTTCAATTACGATCATTGCTGCCATCGTTTCCCTTGCCATTGGTAGTTCATGGTCAACAATGGGGACGATTGGTGTAGCAGGAATGGGTATTGGCTTAAGTATGGGCATACCAGCACCGATGATTGCTGGTGCAATTATTTCCGGTGCTTACTTTGGAGATAAAATGTCTCCTCTTTCTGATTCAACCAACTTAGCTGCTGGAGTCGTCGGAGTGGATCTTTTCGAGCATATTAAACATATGTTCTATACGACCATTCCAGGTTTAATCATTGCCTTGGTCGTTTATTGGTTCCTTGGCAGAAAATTTTCTACTACTTCGATTGAGGATGGACATATTGCCGATACCATGACACAACTACAAACTAACTTTGTCATTACTCCATGGCTCTTACTCGTCCCAGCGATAGTCATTCTCCTTGTCGCAAAAAAAGTACCAGCTTTACCAGCTTTAACAATCGGGGTCATCTTAGGGTTTTTAGCACACGTTTTGGTACAAGGTGGTGCCATTGATGATGCGATTAATACACTCCAAGGTGGATTTTCAATAGAATCTGGAAATGAGATGATTGATAGTTTGTTTAACCGCGGTGGGATTGACGACATGATGTATACCGTTTCGTTAACGATCGTGGCTATGACTTTCGGTGGCGTTCTAGAAAATACGGGAATGTTAAAAGCAATTGTTGATCAAATCTTAAAAGTAGCGAAAACAGGAAAAGGCTTGCTTACAACCGCGATCAGTTCAGCATTCTTAACAAACGTTGCGGCTGCAGAACAATACATATCTGTTGTCGTTCCAGGCAGAATGTATGTTCAAAGTTTTCGAGAGAAGAGGTTGCACCCGAAAAACCTATCGCGTGCCGTAGAAGATGGAGGTACGTTAACATCGGTCTTTGTTCCTTGGAATACATGTGCTATTTTTATTTTCGCGACTTTATCTGTACATCCATTAGAATACGCTCCTTACGCCATTTTAAATTTAGTTGTCCCGTTCATTTCACTTATTTATGCTTGGACTGGCTTTTCCATAACCCCTTTATCCAACGAAGAATATAAAAAAATGGACGAGGAAGATAGAAAAGCCATATAAGATGTAACCCTATTAGTTTTTATACTATATGGGGGCAATTATGTTTATTGATTTTTCTTGTTTTAAAAAGGATGTCTTGTAACGTAACCATGTCTGCATAGACCTCTTCAGTTTAGAATTTCGAACTATAGTCAAAATGAAGTTGAAGCTAAGTAAATAAAAAGCCATCCAACAAATAATGGAATATGAAACCAATTCGGTGTAAGAAATAAAGACAAAGACAATATCTTTGAGATTAGAAATAGACGATAAAGTTAGAGCCAACGGACAAAAATCCAAGACCCTTGATAATACTAGGTTCATTTAAAGCAACCTTGTGAACGTGGTCCCACGAGTACTTGCTGGAACGAATTCCAGTTGATTTGTCAAATCCCATTTTGGCCGAAATATAGCCATAATCGGTCATTCTTTCACATGGAGAACCCAATTATTTACAGGGTTTTTATGTAAAATAGGAACTTTGTCAATTTAGACGAAAAGAAAAGCCATAATGAGTCTCCTTTGGTAAAATAGAAGTGTCGAAACAACTATCCCGAAAGGAGTTCATTATGACTTCCACCATTATACCAAAATCTTATTCAAATGTAATCTATCTTCAACCTTCATTTTCATTTACGCAAGTTGCTTTTTCCTCTTTGCGCCACCTCCTTTATGTAAAATTGGCGCTTGATTTCCCTTGGGAAAATGTTTTCTCTCCTATTGAACTAGATTATGTTAAAGCTCGCTTTGAGCGCTAGTGGAACAAAAAAGATCAAAAGTGTTTCGATCATGCCTGCACCCCCACCACTTTAGTCACCTTTTTTCACTCTAACTTTCGGGGGTCGGTACCAATGGTACCCGCCCCCTGTATATAGTGCTCAAACCACTGAAAAAGGTGAAAATTGTACCTTTTTTAGTGCCCTATAGTGCTTTAGGGGGAGCGGTGCCCTCCTCACAGTCAAAACATAATTAACAGTGAGTTGTTTTAATTATACTAATATGGGCGCCTCTTCTTCGATTTAATAGAGAGAAGCGTTAACCACTCACAACACACAATTCTACCATTTTTCAATTAACGCATCAGCACTAGATTTCAGGTAGTTATAAGCTGTTTCTGACATCAAACCATTGTTTTTATGCTTTTCTAGCAGCTGCTGAAAGTCCTGAACATGCTTGACTAGTTTTTCAGCTTCTTCTCTTTCCTCAAAACGTTCTGCATTACTCAGCTGTGCCTGGAGGGAGCGAGCAACACCATGGTTCTTAAATTCTCCTTCTGCTTCGAAACGGTCAATCGCTACTTTTATGTCAGTTGCACTGATGAAAGACGGATGACGAAATACTTCCTGTCCTTCAAACAATGTCATTAAAATCTTCGTTTCGCTAATATCAGTGACTGGAAGATCAAATAGGTTTTTTTCAATAACGGTTAAATCGGCTTTTTTGCCTACCTCAATCGAACCTATCTCCTCTTCTAAGAAAATGGCGTGAGCTCCGCTGATCGTATAACTTGATAACATTTCCTCTAGGGACGCTCTTTCTTTAGGCCATAACACTTTGTCAAGGTTGGTTTCGCTTGGAGGAAGTCTTGTCATCCCTACTTCTATTCCCTCAAGAGGCCAAAAATCAGAAACAGGATAATCACTAGAGGAGACAAATGGAATACCAGCTTCAAAATAGCTCTTCAGACGGTTCAAGTTTTCAAACTCTTCTTCCGTAGTTGCTCCTCTGTCACGATGGAACCAAGCCGGTTGGCCAATAGGGATGACCCCTAAATCCTTAAAACGAGCTAGATCCTCTTCTTTGACCCAAGGAACATGGGTAATAGCGTGGCGTGCATCTCTTATGCCATTTTGTTCAAACGCATACTCGATGGCATCCAGGGAGTAACCAACGGGATCAATGTCCATATTACCAATCGCGTGAATATAGATGCGGAATTTTTCCTTATCCAAAGCAGCGAACGTTTCCTCTAAATCATCTTGCTCCCAGACAAGATGGCCGTGACCATCTGCAAAGATTTTAATAGATGTTATATTAAACAGCTCTCCTTGATATTTATCACGCATTTCAATAAATGTATCAATTTGATCTGCTCCTTTCGTTTCATCTGCCCATAAGCCTAAATCATATCGTACCGTCAACTGTTTGGTATCATCAAGTTTCTGAAATGCCTGAAGGAGAGACTCAGTCGGGTAATGAATAGGCACAAACACAGATGTCGTCCCTCTCATTGCCGCAGCTTCCTGAAATGCCAGGAGGGCTTCTTCGTACTCTTCCACCGTGAAATCTGGCTGAGGTAGCTCATCGATCACTAAGTTTTGAGCAGAAAATTCGCGCAAAATCCCTGTTGGTTCTCCTGTTTCAGGATCGCGATCGATCATGCCTCCCTGTGGGTCAGGGGTGTCTTTGTCAATACCGGCCAACTCCAACGCTTTCGAGTTAACCCAAATATCATGATGACCATTTGTAATAAAAACAGCAGGAATATCAGAGACCACCTCGTCCAACAATTCCTTCGGCAAAAGCCCGCTTGGATGGTTCGTAACGAGAGCCTCTCTAAAGCCAACTCCGCGTAACTGCTCAAGTTCTGAGTTTTCTTCTAAGTATTGTTTAATGCCCTGCTGGTATTCCTCTACCGTTCGGTAAGGGTTCAAGTCGAGCCAGAATAAACTTTCTGCCATTAAATAAGCGTGGTTATGACTATCAATGATCCCTGGTGTGACCATTTTCCCTTTAAGATCCACTACTTCTGTATCTGGTCCTTTGAAAGGAGCCACCCCTTCATTGCTTCCCACGTAAGCAATAACTCCATCTTTTACAGCTACAGCTTCAGCCCAACTCCGCTCCTTATCAACTGTATAAATTTCACCATTTTCAAAAACTAGATCTGCTACTTCATCCTGAGTAATGGCCATCGTTCCCCAATTCGTTCCCATACTTCCAATGAGACAGACAATAAATAAAAAGATAAAAGTCTTCTTTACCATGTTCAACGCCTCCTCAATTTCATCATTTACCTTGAAAAAAAACTTTCCCCTCCGTTGGTGATTCCAACCCTAGCAACGTTTTTCCAAGTGTTGATTTTCCACATCCTGATTCGCCTACTAATCCTAACGTTTCTCCCGGATAAATAGAAAAATCGACTCCGTCAATAGCCTTCACTTGCCCCACCGTTTTTTAAAATATCCCTTTTTTAATAGGATAATAGGTTTTCAATTGTTCCACTCTTAAAAGTGGTTCTGATTGTGATAATTCTTGAATACTCACGGTCTATCTCCTTTCCATCATCCAGTAGTGACCTTTTGATCTGCCTCGTTCAACCAACATCTAGACCAATGATCTTTACCCGATAGAAACATTGGTGGCTGTTCCTTTAAGCAACGATCAGTTACATATGAACAACGCGTTTGAAAACGATACCCCTTTGGCATTCGTTTCAGTGATGGTACGTTTCCAGCTATAGAAACAAGACGTTCATTCGCTTCATAATCAATATGTGGAATGGATGTCATCAACCCTTGCGTATAAGGGTGTTTGGATGACTCAAATAATGTATATACATCGGCTTCCTCTACCACTTGTCCAGCGTACATGACGATCACTTTATCGGCCATCTCAGCGATGACACCCAAATCATGAGTAATCAACATAATGGCTGTTCCGGTTTCTTCGCGTAATTTTTTCATCATATCTAAAATTTGCGCTTGAACACTTTTTCCACAGCCAGATTCTCCAACTATACCAATGGTTTCTCCCGGCTTAAGAGCGAAACTTACATCATCAACAGAAACCACTTCACTTTCATCTGTTTTAAACGCCGTTTGTAAATTAACAACCTCCAATAAATTCTTCATATTTTCACCACACTTTCTTCAAAATTAGGCAATCCAATTATTATTAAAAAACTGGTTCACTGCAAAACAAGATCTGGGAATAAATTTAGAAATGAAAAAGTGAATCTAAATCTACTTTAATAAATAAGAATACTACGAAGTAAATCCCCCAATTTCATCAATGAACAATCAATAACAAATCTTAAATTAACTAACTATGATGAATTTCCTAACTATTTTAGATACTAGCCTCTCTACAGATTATCCATTCATGTTTCCCTTCACAATTATTGAAAAAAATGTGATTTCGATTGACTAAATAAACCAAATTTATTTGTTTGTCATTTTAGGTAGCACATACAAATCATCTTTATATTCCTCCCCCTTAAAAATAAATACTTATTTGATTAACTTTAGTAACAGTATTCTTCCCCCTTTAATGTCCTTGTGTTAATCTAGACAACTCGAAACACTTCTACATTACAACTTCCTATCTCTTTTTTTCATCCTCCTTCCTAAGCCTTCAATAAGTTATAATGCAAACTTTGTACCAGTTTTTTATATCCCTTTCTTGCTAAACTACTTAACTGCCCAAAACAATGTCTTTTACACAAAAAAACATTAAAGAATATTGTGTTTTTTTCGAATATTTAATTTTATTTTTGTTAAAAACATTAATTATAGGGGGAAATTTTCCCCTTATAGTAAAAATTTCTTTACCGAAAAGACTAAAAAGACCTCGGTTAGTCCGAGGTCTTTTCGACAATATATTACATTTACCATCCTATAAACTCGACGATAATGAGCGAGATGGCAGCGACCGTTAACCACAGAAAGAGTAGCGGTGTAATAAAGCGAAGCCATTTCGTAAAAGGTATCTGGGCCATGGCTAAAATAGCCAAAACCAGACTAACTGGGTAAATGAGGTTAGTAAAACCATCGCCAAACTGAAAAGCAAGTACTGCAGTTTGCCTTGAGACGCCGAGTAAATCAGATAAGCCAGTCATGATAGGCATCGTAATCATAGCTTGTCCACTTCCAGAACCTACTAGGAAGTTAAACAACCCTTGTACCACCATCATTACAATAGCTGTAAGAGCCGTAGGCATTCCGCTTACCACTTCACTTATACCATGTACTATAGTATCTAATATATTTCCTTCTTGGAGAACAACTGAAATGGATCGTGATAATCCGATGACCACAACAGCAACGATCATTTTCTTAAAACCTTCATTAAATGCTTCAGCAATGCTACTTGCATTCATTCCACAAATAAAACCGAGGACAATACTCATAAAAGCGTACCAACCGCCAATCTCAATAAAATACCATCCCCAATTTAACAAGCCATATATCATGATACCCATTCCCGTAGCTAAGAAGGCTATAGCAATCATATTTCTTTTTGATACCTTCGTAATTACTTCCTCTTCATCATTTATATATTGAGCATCTAGCCCATCACCATATAAAAAGCCGAGTGTGGCATCTCGTTCAATTTTCCTAGCATATTTCCACACATACCAAACCCCTATAGCAACAACAACCGCTAAAATAACCGCACGATATTCGATCCCTGAATATAATGGCAGATCCGATAATCGTTGGGCAAGTCCAACTGTTGCTGGTGCTGTAAGAGCAACAGAAAAGCCAGCGCTAGTACTTACGAGAACCATGGCAGTAGCTGTGAACCGGTCATATCCCATTTTCAATATTAACGGGATCATGATCGGAACGTAAATAAGCGCAAGCTCCATAGCACCTGTAAATGTCGTAAAAACAGCCATAGGTAACATCATTGCAGGTATAACGAAAATTCTTTTTTTACTAAATGTTGCAATAACTTTTTGGAGAACTAATGATAGCAAACCTGTTCGTTCTAGAACAACAAATAATGCCCCTATCATTAATCCCCCAAAAATGATCTCACTCGCTTGAACCATTCCGGTAGGGATTGAAAACATTAGATCAAAACCTGTTAAATTCGGCTGTTCTATATACTGAAATGTGTTCGGTACTATGAGAGCTGCTCCTGTTGGACCTTCTACTCGTTCAAATTGACCTTTTGGCACTAATAATGTAGCTACATACGCTAATATTAGCATCAAAACTAAAATAACATAAACATGAGGAAGTCTTAACCACTTTCTCTCAGGTTTGGGTGTAACACCTTCGTTGACTTCTTTACGCAATGCATTTCCCATTCATTTCTCCTCTTCCTACTTTTTCTAAGTAACATAAGACTTGAACTTCAAAATAGATATTTTAAATCGAATTCATTTTGTTTGACTACTATGACAAAAATTTAAATACTGAGTTGACAAAAATGTTCACCCCATATTCCAATGAATCTTCATCAATATCAAAGCGAGGATGATGATGTGGATAGGTGATCTCCTTTTCTTCATTCCCTGCTCCAATCCAGAAAAAGGCACTTGGAGCCTTTTGTTGAAATGCAGAAAAATCTTCAGCCCCCATATTAGGTCTTTGGATTTCTACCGCTTCATCTCCATAAACGTCACGGACTGTCTCTTCAATGGTTTGTGTCATTTTCTCATCGTTAATTACCGGTAGATATCCACATTGATACTTTAATTCATACGAAGCACCATGTGCATCTGTAATCCCCTTTACTACTCGTTCCATAAGTTCTGGTACGATTTTCCGGAACTTCACATCAAAACTACGTACCGTTCCATTAATTTCCACAGAATTTGCAACCACGTTGCCTGCCTCTCCTCCAACAAACTTGCCTATTGAAAGGACAAGGTTATCTAAAGGGTCCGTATTTCTCGAAACAATATGCTGAAGATTGGTGACCACTTGAGCCCCGATCGCTATGCTATCAATCGCTTGGTGTGGCATTCCACCATGACCGCCTTTTCCATTGATCGTAATCCAAAAACCATCCGTTGCTGCCATCATTGGGCCATAAGCAATACCAACCTTGCCAATCTCGAGATTAGACATTAGGTGCGCCGCAATAACCATATCGACACCTTCCATGACGCCAGCCTCTACCATTTCTTGCGCTCCTCCTGGAAAGTGCTCCTCTGCATGTTGAAAGAAAAAACGTATTTCTCCATTGATTTTTTCTTTCATACCAGATAGAACTTTGGCTGTTCCAAGAAGCATGGCCGTATGACCATCATGACCACAAGCATGCATAACCCCTGGTACTTGTGAAGAGAACTCCAATGAATTCTCTTCTTCAATCGGTAATGCATCCATATCTGCACGAATGCCCAATGTTTTCCCAGGTCTATCTCCAATTAAGCGCGCCATGACACTATATTTTGTAGGGCGTGTAACCTCTAGATTGCCAAATGATAGAAGTGTTTCGTAGACAAATTGTGAAGTTTTTTCTTCATGGTAAGATAATTCAGGGTTTTGATGAAGGTGACGTCTCCATTCAATCACATCTTTTTTCACGCTTTCTGCTGCCTTTTTTAATGTTTGAGTAAACATTTTTATCCTCCTCAATAATTAGAAGCTATATAAATTAACTTCATCTACTAATCAATAAATTTAAAAGGGATGTCTTTGCTCATTTCAAAATATTCGATCTTATCGCAATACTTTATCCTTACTCTTTTCATAAACCAAGCTTCCGCTCATATAAGTTTCTTCTACGCGTATTTCATCAATCTTCTCAGGGTTGATCTCAAGAATATCTTGATCAAGAACAATAAAGTCAGCATGATAACCTGGTACTAGCTGTCCTACTTCTGGAATTCTTGTAATTTCTTGAGCAGCTCGAGTATATAGAGTAATGGCTGTTTCAACATCTACTCGTTCATCTTGACCGGTATCTGTATTGTCATAGGCAAACCGCGTAACAGCAGATTTCATTCCAACAAATGGATTCACCGGATCCGCCCAAGCAGTTGCTGGAGCATCTGAAGAAAAGGCTACCGGAACTCCTGCCTCTATCATTGATTTAACTGGATATGACTTCTTTGTACGCTCGGCCCCTAAATTGTTAAGGTAGCTTTCAATTTCTGCATAAAGGAAGATCGGTTGGGTAACGAAAGCAATTCCCGTTTCAGCTGCACGTTGAATGGCTTGATCCGTTGGCAAAGAGGCATGCTCAATTCTAATTGAAGGTGCATCCTTCAACCAGCCTTTTTTGCCGTAAAATGTATCGATAATGAAATCAATTGCTTGCTCACCCATTGCGTGGACAACTAATTGAATATCGTTTTGTTTTGCTGCCTCAGCGGCCTCTATTAACTCCTGTTCAGAAGTCATTGCTATCCCATAAATTTCATCCCCACCTTTAAATGGCGGGTTTACCCATGCAGTTTGACCGGAAACGCTTCCATCTGAGAACAACTTAACCCCCCCAATGTGTATTGGGTTTTCACTACATCTTTTTTCTTCAGCTAAGTTGGATTCTCTCTTTAAATCTCCCCATATATAATAAAGAACAGTTCGCTGCTTGAGCCCTTTTTCACGAGCTTTTTGGTACAAATCAAAATAATCGACAGGCTCTCTTTTTGCCATTAACTCCGTTATCGCTGTAATTCCATGTGCAAGAAGCTGTGGACTTAGCTCAGCAAGAGCAGTAGCATTATTCTCAAATGTTTGAACAGGCATGACCTTTGCGATTAACTCCTTTGCATTCTCACGTAGTACTCCTGTTGGTTCACCATTAGCATCTTTATCAATTTGCCCACCTGGAGGATTTGGAGTGTCTTTATTAATTCCGGCCATTTCCAAAGCGATACTGTTCACAGAAGCAATATGAGCACAAGTACGGGTAACAATGACAGGAAACTCTGTTGTTGCTTGGTCTAAATCCCAGCGAGTAGGTGCCCGTCTTTCATTCAATTTCCCTTCATCATATCCCCAACATTCAATCCACGTACCTTTTTGTTGAGATTCACATTGATTTCGAATTTGTTGTTTTAAATCTTCAATTGAATCAACGAGTGGCGGAGTACAAGCAATTTGCTTAGATGCATTTGCTAAGTATAGCGGATGTAAATGAGCATCAATCAATCCCGGTAATACTCGACGCCCCTGAAGATCGATACAAGCACTATCCATTACATCTAATTCTGCTTGTTCTCCAACCCAAACAATTTTCCCATCACGTACGACCATGGCACTAACATTAGGTTGTTCTCTATTTGATGTGAAGATTTTCCCATTAATGAATATAGAATCACCATTTTTAATTAAGTTCATTGTTTGCCTCCTCTTATTATAGCTATGCTTGTTATGACACTTTTTAATGTGATTTCCTCTAACTGCTTTTTCCTAACAGAGTCTGAACGAACTTCTTCATACGCATATTTTTTAGTAATAAATTTGTAAATGAACCCTAGTACCATATATCGTTATTTTCCTTATATCAGATATTTCAGTATAACCTTTACCAATAATTGCAGAAATAAAGATCGATGCACATAAGAGACCTGTTAGAAGATCCCCTGTTTCGTAAGCGCTTATAAAAGAATAGACAAATAGGCTATCTAGCTCAGTTACGACTAGCTTTCCAATCGGATCTAATTTCCTTTAATGATGATAAACAGTAGAATGACAAGCAAAGCTGGTATCATAAATTTTCCAATTTCATCAATAACGTCCGATTTATCTAATGTAAAGTAATGTAAAGGCTCAGTGAAAAAATACTAGCATTGTAACTACTGCTGGAATTTGAGGAAATAATATCTGACTACCAACCTCATGTGTCGTGGCTGCTGTTCGCGGTATACCGACAGTCATCCCGATTCCTACCATCACAACCAGATTAAAAATCTTATAAAACATTGAACTAATAGGCTTTGTTAGTTATTTCAAATCTTCCTTCTGAATTTAAAACTCCTATAATAGCTAATACTGGTACCACAATTCCTGCTAGAAAAAAACCTAGCAATGCAATAGGCCAATTATCACCTGAAACAAGTCCAATAGCCGGCGAGAAAAACAAATTCGATCCGAAAAATAGCGAAAATAGCGTAAAACCAAAAATAAAACTATCTCTCGTATTCTTATTCATTCGCTTTGCTAAAGTTTTTTTCGCTAAGTTTTTTCATAACGATTCATTGGAAAGCGTTATTCATACTTAAACACCACCCTAAATATTTAAAAATGATTTCCACTCTCAATTCCATACTTGCAATTTCTATGCCAAATATTAAAAACATGTGAATTTTTAGTTAATTTAATGAAAACACCTTGAATAAATTATACTAATAGAGCTGTATGAACATGAATCATAATGAATCTACCCAAATACGAAATTCAAATTATGAAGTAACTAATGTTAAATCTATTTGAATTATTTTCCACAAAAACATTAAACTAAAGAAAAAGAGGGGGAAAATTTTCCCCCTCTTCAGTAAAAATATTTTTACCTCAATCTATATTTATCCATTTTATATTTTAATGATTGCTTAGAAGTACCTAAACGCCTTGCAGTTTCTGCTATTACTCCGTTTGCCTTATTCAATTCGCTAACAATGATCTCTTTTTCATAGGCATCAACAGATTCCTTCAATGATCTTACTTCACTCCCTGCATTTGCAATCTTTGACGTCTGACGAAAGCTAGTAATTCTATCAGGTATATCATTAATTGTAATTACATTTGAGGATACATTATTATAAGCGGTTTCTACCGCATTCTTAAGCTCTCTTATATTTCCCGGCCAGCTATAGTTCTTAAAACACTCTAAAACATCCTTTTGAACATCCTCTATGTATAGATTCATATTATTATTGTAAAATTCTATATAATGATCAAGTAAAACCTTAATATCTTCTTTTCTCTCCTTTAATGTAGGCAAATTAATCTGTACGACTCCTAATCGATAAAATAAATCTTCCCTTATTCTATTTTCTTCTAGTAATACTTCAGGATCTTCATTGGTTGCCGCAATGACTCTTATATTTAAACCTATATTCTTTTTACCGCCGATTCTTCTGATTGTCTTTTCCTCAATCGCTTTTAAAAGCTTTACTTGCAAGTTAATATTAAGTGAATTAATTTCGTCAAGGAACAACATGCCACCTTCAGCTTGTTCAAATAACCCTGGCACATCTTCCGACCCAGTAAAGCTACCTTTCGTTGTCCCAAAAAGAGTGCTTTCAATTAAACTTTCGGGAATAGCACCACAGTTTAATGAAATAAATGGTTTATCAAATCTATCACTCGAATTATGTATTGCTTGTGCGACCATTTCCTTCCCAGTACCAGTCCTACCATATATTAATACTGTAGAATTCGTCTTAGCAACTTTGTTAATTTTACTTTTAACCAACTCCATGATCGGATTCGAAGTGATGATGTCATCAATTGTGTAGATTGTATTATTTCTCCTGTAAATTTTATTACTAGCATATTTATCTAAAGAATGAATATTCTCTTTTGCATAATAGTGTTTTGCGAATTCAATTACTCCAATTATCCTGTCCTGCTCTTTTATCGGGTACGTAGAGCTGATCGAGTTAATCACAAATCCTCTTTTTGTGATCATTTCTTGTTTTACATTGCATAATGGAATGCCACTTTTTAACACTCTCATCACAGTGCTATTTTCATTGGTGAGGTTTTTATAAAATGTCGTAATTTTTCTCCCTAAAAAATTTTCTGGCCTAACATCAAGTTCTTTTAAAACATTTAAATCTGCTAAATCATAGAAAATGATTGTTCCATTTTCATCGGTAACTAAAATATTATCAAAATTGGATAAGTTCTCAAAATTTTCTAAATCAATCATGAACATTTCAGCCTCCTTCTCAATGTAATAATATCAATTAGAATTCAAAAAGTTAAGAAAAATAGCGTTTATACTTTCACCTTCTAAATCAGCTATAACAATCGGCTTTCATGGTATCCCAAATTTCAGATCACTTAAATATAAACTTGTAGATTAAGCTATTAGCCTGGCAGTAAACAGTCACTAGATTCATCTTTTCGACTGTAAATAATATGAGTACCTTTGATTATACTCTATCCTTTGTTCATCATCCCACCAAATAATAATTAATCCACACTTCTATTATCTGGTAAATTTATGAAAATGAAACTAACATTACGCACTTATAAGAGCTTGTTCAAAACCCCCATGTTTTAGCAAACACCACGATGAATGAAAACTGGGACTTACGCCTTAGTTTTCGTATAAAAGGGAAGACCGCTCTTTTTAAACATTTAGTATCCTCTCTCCTAATGCGGCGTTGCAATGGCTTCACTCACTGCGCGTCGATCCGAGAAAACCACTCGGATCGACTTAAAACATTGCAGTGGCTTCGCTCATTGCTTCGAGCTTGTTCAAAAAGGGAAGACCGCCCTTTTTGAACAAGCTCTATAACATTCCTAACTAAGAAAAACACTCTAATCCTTTTATGGATTAAAGTGTTTTAATTCTTTAATATTGAAAAAGCAATGAACCCCAAATTAGTCCTCCACCAAAAGCCGTCAGCACGATTCGATCGCCACGCTTAATTTTTCCTTCTTCTCTCGCTTTCGTAAATGCCAATGGAATGGTCGCTGCTGAATTATTTCCAAAGTATTTTATATTACTAATTACTTTTTCTGAAGGAAACTCTACATTTCTTGCCACTGCATCTATGATTCTCTGATTAGCTTGATGTGGAATTAACCAATCAATGTCATCGTAAAGGAGATTATTTTTCTTTATTAAATCCTTTACATTGCTCGACATCGCATTAACGGCTAATTTGAATATTTTATTTCCATTCATCTTAATTTTCGGGACGCGGTAATCACTTTTGTCTTTTTCACGACTTAAACCACCAGTAACAAATAAATCTTCGTAATACTGGCCATCAGAGTGAATCGTTGAATCGATTATCCCCTCACATTTGGTATCTAGCACTCTAGAAACGACAAAGGCGCCAGCACCGTCGGCAAATAAAATAGCAGTCGAACGATCTGTATAGTCAACAATTTTGGATAGAGCATCAGCCCCAACTACCAACACGTGATTGGCTTTACCGATTTTAGTAAACTGTTCTGCGATTTGTAAAGCGGAGATAAAACCAACACAAGTACTATGTACATCATAAGCACCAATGGTCCTACAACCTAATAGCGTTTGAAGTTTAGTTGCAACGGGAGGAAACATATGATCTGGAGTTTCCGTTGCTACTATTAGCATATCAATATCCTTAGGCTCTAATCCAGCATCTTCTAGTGCTAATAAACTAGCTTTATAGGCCAGATCAGATGTATTTTCTGTTTCATCAATCACTCTTCTTTCATGGATACCCGTTCGAGTTACGATCCATTCATGTGACGTATCCATTTGTTTTTCGAGATCTTGGTTCGTCATAACGGTTGAAGGTACATACGAACCTACTCCACTAATAACAGCTTTACCCATGTTAAATCACCTCCATTGTATTTTATTCTTAACCACCTAATAAAAATAGCCAGTGTACCTGGCTATTTTTACTGGTTCAATTCATTAAACTCTTAATCTAAAACGCTGTACTTTACCTGTTGCCGTTTTTGGTAATTCATCCTTAAACTCAATCTCTCTCGGGTATTTGTACGGAGCTAAGTTCGTTTTAACAAATAATTTTAATTCATCACTTAGTTCTTCTGAAGGAGTCACTCCATCTTTCAACACAATAAATGCTTTTGGAAAGACAAGATTGTTTTCCGTTTTCTTTCCAATAACAGCCACTTCGAGGACTTTCTCATGTTGAAATAAAACGGTTTCAATTTCAATTGGAGATACCCAAATGCCCCCAACTTTCAACATGTCGTCTGAACGACCTGAGTACCAAAAATACCCATCTTCATCTTGATAATACTTATCTCCAGTGTGCATCCATTCGCCGTAAAACTTACGATGATTTTCTTCTAGATTACACCAATAACCACCTGTTAGACTTTCACCTTTAATAACTAAATCCCCAATTTCATTAGGTCCTACTTCAATTGCTTGGTCATTGAGAATCCTAGCTTCATAGCCAGGTACAATTTTCCCTGTACTGCCTGCTTTTATATCTCCCATCCGATTAGACAAGAAGATGTGCAAGGCTTCCGTTGAACCAATCCCATCAAGAATATCAAGACCAAAAAGATCTTTCCATTTACTCATAAACGTTCCAGGGAGTGCTTCACCAGCAGAGACACAAACTCTTACAGATGACAGATCAGGAACGATACCAGTCTTCTCAACATAGTTAATCATCGCACCATAAAGAGTAGGAACTCCAAAGAAAATAGTAGGTTTAGATTCTATTAATTTTTCAAAAACTTTTTCCGGAGTAGGTCTCTCTTTCATTAGAATAGCCGTACCTCCCGCTCCAAACGGAAAGTACATTCCATTTCCTAAACCATATGCAAAGAAAAGTTTTGAGGCAGAAAAGGTAGTATCATTTTCTGTTATTTGCAACACTTGTTTTGCATAATTGTCAAAGGCAACTTCCATGCCTTTTTGATGATGAATGACCCCTTTAGGATTCCCAGTACTTCCAGAACTATAAAGCCAAAAACCAGGATCCTCAGATGTACTATAATAGGTCTCAAGATCTTCTGATGCACAATCGATAAATTCAAGAAAGTCAATTACGTCAGTATTTTTCGAGACGTTTTCAGAAATAACAATGACTTGTTTAAGATAAATAAAGCGCTCTCTTATTTCCTTAATTTCATCCCAAAAGTCTTCATGAATAACTAGAACTTTTGCTCGACTGTTATTTAGTAAGTACTCATAATCATTGGGTTGCAACATCGTATTAACCGGAATAGGAATGGCACCAATTTTCATTGCTCCAAAGAAGCTAACCGCAAATTCCGGGGAATCGTAAGTTAACAATAAAATCCGATTTTCACTTTCTACACCGACATTCCTTAATGCGCTTCCAAACTGATTCACCCTACGAAGTAGATCATTATAGGTTAACTGCTCATCATCAAAGATGATCGCTACTTTATTACCTAAACCTTTACGTACATTATCTTCAATAAAGCGACTAGCTGCATTGTAATGTTCTTTTATTCCTCTTAGATTTAATGCTGGTTCTATCACTTAGTTCCCCCCCAATGACAAATGATAATTGAAGGACACATAAACGAGATTTTCGTCCGGATGATGCCTTAACATTTTCAAGGTAAAAGCTTTGCTCTTACCTTGAAAATAAGACTAACCTGAATTTGATCTTTCGTTTCGGGTCCTACCGTTTTTTTACTGTCCAGACCAATCTGCAGCGCGTTTTCCAATAAATGCGCTAAGTCCTTCTTGTGCATCATTTGAACGGAATAATAAGTTTTGTAATTCACCTTCGTAACGAATTGCTGCATTTAACGGCATTTCTTTACCATTCATGATCGATAGTTTAATATTTTGTGCTGCATAAGTAGCACTGTTTGCAATTTTCTCAGCATATTCTAATGTTTTAGCTCTTGTTTCTTCTTGTGGGAAGACACGGTCCACTAATCTAATATCTAATGCTTCTTGTGGAGAAAGCGTATCACCTGTTAGGTTAAGATCTAGTGCTTTAGAGTGACCAACTTGACGAAGTAGGCGTTGCGTTCCACCCGTACCTGCTAGTACACCAAGTGTAATTTCTGGAAGACCAATCTTACCTGCTTCAGAACCCATGAAACGTAGGTCACAAGCAAGTGCCATTTCTAAACCGCCACCTACTGTATGCCCTTCTAAGCAAGCGATCCAAATTTGCGGTGAACGAGCAATCTTATCAAGAGTTTCATTACAGAATAAGCAGAACTGAGTTTTGAAGCGTGGCTCAGATGCTTTTAAGAAGTTAATGTTCGCACCAGCTGAGAAAAATTTCGGCATATCACTTAATAGTACGGCTACTTTAATGTCTGTATCGAAGCGGATATCATCAATTGCTGCGTTTAACTCTTTGTAGTAATCAAGATCGTAAGAATTCGTTTTATTCACATGAATGTGTACCTCTGCAATACCATTATTTTTTACCACTGTAAGATTTTTTGAACCTGTTTGAACTGTTGTCATTTTAACATTCCTCCAATTATAATTGTTTAATAGTTTTTTTTGTCTTAAGAAATTAGAACTTTGGTTAAATCCCGAAAATATTTAACGGACGCTCACCAATATATGAAACAACACTCTTTGTTTCTGTATACAAATCTAATGTCTCCACACTTAACTCTCGACCAAAGCCAGATTGCTTATAGCCACCAAATGGTGTACCAGGGAAAGCGGAGATTGGGTTGTTAACCATTACAATTCCTGCACGTAATCCGGCAGCAAAACGATGAGCTTTTCCATGATCCTTTGTCCAAACTGCGGAACCTAAACCAAAGATTGAGTCATTTGCTTGCTTAAGTACTTCCTTTTCATCACTAAACTTCATGACCACAACAACAGGACCAAACACTTCCTCTTGAGCGATTCTCATATCATTCGTGACATTGCCAATAATAGTCGGCATATACCAATGGCCATTTTCAAGTTCTGTACCTAACTCTGAAGCATCAGGACGTTTCCCTCCATAAAGGACTTCTCCACCTTCTTCAACAGCTATTTTCACATAACTATCAACGACTTTTTCATGCCCCTCTGAGATTAAAGCTCCCATATGAGTTTCTTTATTGAAAGGATCGCCAACCTTTAACAATTTTGCCTTTTCAACAAATTTCTCTATAAATTCATCATAGATGTTTTCATGAACAAAAAGTCTAGAACGCGCTTCACAAGATTGACCTGTGTTATAGAAAATCCCATAAATTGAACCAGCTACAGCACCATCGATGTCACAGTCATCAAACACGATGCTTGGTGATTTCCCGCCAAGTTCCAGGGTCACACGCTTTAACGTTTGAGATGCTTTAGCCATAATGTCTTTACCAGTTTCTGTTTCTCCAGTAAATGCCACTTTATCAACACCTGGATGTTCAGTTAAGTATGGACCGATTTCCGAACCACTTCCTGTAAGAACATTTACAACCCCTGCTGGAACACCAGCTTCATGGCAAATATCAGCAAGCATATAAGCAGTGATTGGTGTATGTGATGCAGGCTTTAATATAACTGTACATCCAGCAGCTAGAGCCGGCGCAATCTTCCAGGCTGCCATCATCAATGGATAGTTCCAAGGAATGATCTGTGCACAAACTCCAACTGGGTCTTTTAACGTATAGTTGAAAAATCCGTTAGGCATTGGATTCGTACGACCGCCAAATGTTGCAATCGTTCCTGCATAAAACTCAAAGTCTTCAATAGCTTGCGTAATTTGACCTTGCGCTGCCCCTACTGTTTTACCGCTATTAAGTACTTCAGCTTCAACAAGTTCTTTAAAACGGTCTCTCATAATCGCTGCAATGTTATTTAATAATCTTGCACGTTTCGTATGAGAAGTCCTTGGCCATTTTCCAGATTCAAACGCCGTTCTTGCAGCTTCTACCGTACGGTCTACATCCTCTTTCGTTGCTTTCGCTACCTTTGCTAACACTTCTCCAGTAGCAGGATTATACGTTTCAAAAAATTCATTACTGCTACTGTTTGAGTATTCACCATTAATTAATAATTGGTACGTATCTTTGATTACTGTACTTTTTACCACTGTATCTTTAATCACGTATCACTCACTCCTTATACTTTCTCAATTATCGTGGAAATTCCTTGACCTACACCGATACACATAGTTGCAAGTCCATACCTTACATCACGTTTTTGCATCTCATGGACAAGTGTCGTTAAAATCCTTGATCCACTGCATCCTAGTGGATGACCTAAAGCGATCGCTCCACCATTAACGTTCACTTTATCCATATCAAAGCCTAACTCATTAATACATGCGACCGACTGTGCCGCAAAAGCCTCATTGATTTCAATTAAATCAATGTCATCGACTGATAGTCCGGCTCTTTGAAGCGCTTTCTTAGTGGCTGGAATTGGGCCAACACCCATATAAGATGGATCAACACCGCTTACAGCAGATGTGACAATACGTGCAATTGGTTTTAAGCCAAGGCTTTCAGCCAATTCTCTATCCATAATCAGGACAGCACTAGCACCATCGTTTATGCCCGAAGAATTTCCTGCTGTAACGGTTCCTCCATCTCGGAAAACGGGACGAAGCTTTGACAATGTTTCCAATGTAGTTCCAGCTCTTGGATGTTCGTCTGTATCAAAGATGATTGGGTCCCCTTTTCTTTGTGGAACTTCAATAGGAACAATTTCATCTTTAAACCTACCACTTTCAATAGCAACTGCAGCTTTTTGCTGACTAAGTAAAGCAAGTTCATCTTGTTGTTCTCTTGAAACACCATACTTATCTGCAACATTCTCTGCCGTTTCTCCAAGACTGATCGGTGGGTACATCTCTGCAAGCTTAGGATTAACAAGACGCCAACCGAGTGTCGTATCATGCAATGTTTGATTCCCACGGGCATTTGATAACTGTGGTTTCATCATCACATATGGAGCACGAGTCATACTTTCAGTTCCACCTGCTATAAATACATCCCCTAAACCTGATTTAATCGCAGCCGACGCTTGATTAATAGCATCTAATCCCGAACCACACAATCTATTGACTGTAACACCAGGAACCGTTTGAGGGACACCGGCTAGCAATAAACCCATTCTCGCGACATTTCGATTGTCCTCACCTGCTTGATTCGCACATCCAAAGTAGACGTCTTCTATGAGCGCGGGATCAACATTAACCCTTGCTAATAATTGTTTAATAGCATGACCAGCTAAATCATCTGGCCGCACGCTCGTTAACGTACCATTTACTTTGCCAATCGGTGTGCGAACAGCATCAATAATGACTGCTTCCCTCATATTGAATACTCCTTCGATTTACGATTTTGGTAGTGATAGAAACCCTTGTCTGTTTCACCACCAACCCAGCCTGCTTGAACAAGTTTCTTGATCATCGGTGCTGGTCTATAGCGTTCTTCACCAAATTGCTTATACAACCCAAGTAGAACAGAATAGACATCATCAATTCCTATTTTTTCAGCCCATTCTAGTGGACCTAAAGGATAATTCGTCCCTTTTTTCATTGCTGTATCAATGGCGTCTACAGCTGCCGTCCCCTCCGTTAATGCAAATGCCGCTTCATTAATAATTAAGGAAAGGATACGTGGGAAAACTAAACCTACTTCATCCTCAACAATTTCAGTTTCCTGCCCTATTACTTGAAACGTATTTGTAGCCACTTGTAAATACTCGGGATCCGCTTGCAATGGAGCAGCAACCTCAATCAAAGCACCATTATTGAAGTTTGAGAAAGTACCAAACCCTATTAGTCTTTCAGGTTGACTTAACCAAGAAGCTGCTTCTGTTGCCGTCACATGTAATGTTGTTGTTAACATTAACGTATGAGCGGAAACTCGTGATTCAATGCCTTGAAGATTACTTTTCTTTTGCTCTAAATCAAGATTTGTCGTCTCAATCACAACATCAACATGATGATTGATAGGAAATTGATTAAAGGTCACTTCGACTTTCTCACTTTTTTGGAGAGCTCCGAAAAGTTCTTTAGCCAGTAAGTTTTCACCTATAACTACAATAGATTTACTAGTCATAACTAAAGAATCCTCCTTTCGTTTTCCTACCTAAGTTTCCTGACTGAACCATACGTTCTTGATAATAATGTGGTCTAAATCGACTTTCACCATAAAAACTGGCATGAACCGATTTCGTTGTTGCAAAGTTAATATCAATTCCTATTAAATCTTGAAGTTCAAAAGGTCCCATCTTGAAGTTCCCTGCTTTTTTCATAATGCGATCAATTTGTTCAACACTTGCAACCTGATCGTTCATGATACGTAAAGCTTCGTTATAAAAAGGACGAGCAACACGATTCACTATAAATCCTGGAGTGTCTTTACATACAACTGGACTTTTATTAATATTACTCGCAAATTGAACAAGTGCTTCAATGGTCTCTGGCGCTGTCTTTAACCCTTGTACGACTTCAACTAAAGGCATTACGGGCGCTGGATTAAAAAAGTGAAATCCTGCCACTCTTTTTGGATGTGACACCGTACCAGAAATTTCAGTAATGGAAAGAGACGATGTATTTGTCGCTAAAATTGTATTTTCAGAACAAATTTCTTCCAATTGCTGAAATATCGACCTCTTAATTTCTATTTTTTCAGGTACAGCTTCAATCACTAACTGACAATCTTTAAACTTTTTTAGATCCGTTGTCGCTTCTAACAATTCTTTAGCTAAATTCATTTCTGCAGCGCTTACTTTTTTCTTTTCCACTAGACGATCCAATTTGGACTCGATTCCAGCTTTTGCTTTTTCTACTGTATCTTGATCGATATCGAACATAACTGCAGCATAGCCGTTTTGAACCATTAACTGAACAATTCCTGCTCCCATTGTTCCAGAACCGACTACCCCGACTTTTTTAATCTGATCCATTAGTATTCGACACCTTTCATTTATTCGGTTGCTCTTCCTGCCAACGAATATACTCGAAGACACTCTTGCAATCGTTACAATAATATTGTCTAACTAGTTGCGCTGTACCAAATGATGAGATTTTTTCTACTTTATCTGATGAACAGAAAGAGCATTTGACGTTTTTATCCGACATTGGTAACAGCACCATCATTTAATAGTTCATCTACCTGGCTCTTAAAATTTGATGCAAGATTCGTGTTGGCAGCAATCATTTTTTCAGAGATTAAAAGTTGATCATTCTCTACTTTATTTAACCACTTCAAAGCATCATTTGTTGCTTTTTCGTACGCTTCCTTAAATCTTCTAGGGATTGAACCCTTATCATTCAAAAGCTGTTTACACCAGCTCTTTGAGTACACAAGATGTTCATTTTGTTCTTTTAGCATTTTGCTAAACGGTGGATTAATCTCTGGATGATCAGATTCAATAATCGCACGCATGACTAAGTCGATAGCAACATTTGTTGTATACAGCCCAGCGATTAATTCAATCCAATTGCTTGTTTCTACATTTGTTGAAAACGCTTTACCTGTTTGATCTTTTATTTCAACCTTACTACCATTTAGTCCTTTTAAATCGAAAGCCCACCTATAAATTAATCTTGAATGACCTAGTTCTTGTTGAGCCATCGCAATTGACGAAAGCGTTGACTCAAGCGTAGGTCCACTGATTCCAATTTCAACTAATCTATCACCTAAAATATACTTGTTATCTGCAATTGTTTCTGCCAATTCCACTAATGAAATGTTTTTTGAGTTCGACATTAGCTCACTCCTTCCTTATTAAATAATGGCTCTGGACTTCGTACACCTACTAGAGCATCTTTCCGTACGATATGCATCTCTACCCAATCTTCCTCATCATAAATATGTTGGGCATAAACCTTTGCTAATTCATCACTAACGGCTTTAAACGAGCCAACTTGGATTAAATCATCTCCTCGTTTTATACGTGTAAGGAGAAGATATTCGACAGGTTGATTGATCATGAACTTACCCCCCAATGCTTTAATTTTTTCTTACCTTCTTCGCTTAAATTATTAACTGTCCATGGTGGATCCCAAACAACTTGGATGTCTACTTCATCGATTTCCTCTTCCTTTAATAAACGTCCTTTGATATCGCTTTCAATCCATTGCATACAAGCACATCCAGTAGACGTGTAGGTCATCAACACTTCTAAATTATTATCCTTTTTCGTAATCTCATAGATCAATCCCATATCCACTACACTTATCGGAAATTCCGGATCCATAACTTCTTTTAATGCATCCCAATATTTCTTTGTCGGCACATCATTCATAGTTGCTTCATTCATCAGTTAAGCCCCCTCTGTTCTCATTGCTTCTAACTCTCTTGCTCCTTTTTGAATTCTGTCAACAAACTCTTGGTTTTCAGGTCCGCGCTTTTTAAATCGCTCAATTACTCCGTCCCAAGTGTCTGGCTGATCGTATAACCACTGCTTATTTTCAATATCAAATTTACAAGGGAATGGCACATCAATTACATATTTTTCTTGATCTTCATCATAGTGAGCTGGAACATTAATGCCGATCGACTCACAGAAAGGAACTGCAGTGGATAACCATTTTTGTCTTAATTCGTCGTTTGTTCTTCCTTTTAATCTGTAATCAAGTTGTGCTGAACGACTTTTAAGATTATCTGCAACTCCGAAGAATTCAAGTGCCATCAAGAACATCCAATCAACAGCCTCTTGCACTTGTTTCGCTGTTTCTGGCTTTTTCATACCAGCTTTCATAATGATTTCTCCATTTCTTAAATGGAACAATTCCTCTTTGTCTACTTTTACTAATGCACGCTTCCACGGTCCGTATGATGTATGTTCATGAGCATCGCCTAGTAATGTATAACCAGCACGATCAAACAATCCATTGAATACACCTAATTCAATCCAGTTATCAAGTTTAAAATCAAATGCATATGGATTTTTCCAACGGTTTGGTAGGCGGTCGTATAAAAGTTGATCCACATCCTCACCTAAATCTTCTAATAAGCGATAAGCGATATGTGCATGACCAATCTCATCTTGCATAACCGCTAATGCTGTAATTTTATAGTTTAAGTTCGGTGCTTGATCGTAGACAGTTAAAAGTGGAGGAACACTTAATAACTCAGTATCTCCTACTATTGTCAAAGTTTGCTTTAGCGCTTTTAAGTACTCTTCGTTCATGTCTTCTGTACGTTCAATCTTAAAACCATTTTGAACTTTTTCTAATAATACTTCCGCTTGATTTACGCTCATTTAATAACACCTCTTCATTATTATGTTTTTTAAAACATCGTCTATATTAAGTAATATAAAATATTCTCAATTATTTGTCAATACCTTTATTATGTTTTTCTGACGAAAGTAAATAAAAAGAGAAATACCTATTAACCTAGGCCACCTTAAACTCAATCATCTTATATGCAGATAAAACACTTTTAAAAAAAGATAGAGTTATATATTATCCTTTCGCAACAAAAAACATGTGTACCTGAAAAAGATACACATGTTTTTAAATTCATATTTTTAGTGTTAGATGACACTCGATTTACTTTGATAGACGATTGGTCTCGTGCCAGCTTTACTAACACGATTTTCTTGCTCTAAGAAAAACAAATGTGCAAGCGTTTCAGCAATAGCAAATCGCCATTGATGAGGTGATAATTCTTTATGAGCAAATAAAACTTCAGCAATCTCAAAGGCTGTTTTCGTATTTGCATGGTTTTCGATTTTCGATAATCGTTCCTCATGATGCAAGATTAGCTCATCGATGCGGGTATTTAAATCCTCTATTAACTTACCATGTGCCGAATACACGACCTTTATCGGAAACTGTTTTATTTTCAGCAGAGAATCGATATACTCATGTAATGGTTCTTGGCTAGATCCTGGCCAAACACTTATATTAGGAGTTATTTTATCAAGGACATGGTCCCCTGCAATAAGGATTTGTTCTTCTTTCTGATAAAAACATATGTGACCAGTACTATGTCCTGGAGTGTGAATAACATCCCATATTTTCTCACCAAATTCGACTTCCCTACTAATGGGCTCAATCTTCGGTAATGGCAGTACGTGTTTTGTTATTTTTTCCATATGTTCAATAATCACTTCACTTAATTGTGCGGGCACACCATAATCAAGTATCATTTCTTTCATACTTTTCGTTTGTATACTATTTTCTCCCCACACTCGCTCCATCATATTCATGTCTATTTCATGCATATAAACCTTAGCACCCGTTTTTTGTTGCATCCAACCACATAGCCCTGAATGGTCCGGATGAAAGTGCGTTAAGTATATGGTATTGATCTGAGATGGATTAATATTTAAATATGTGAACACTTCTTCCCATGCTTCTCTACCAGCTTGATAGTTAAAGCCGACGTCAATTAAAACATAGTCCTCATTTTTTGGAAAGAGGTAACAGTACACATATTTCATTGGAAAAGGAATAGGAATTCCAATCCGATATCCACCACTTTCAATTTCCTCTATGTTCATAATGCACCTCCTACGAATGCTTCCAAACTGGCTTACGTTTTTCCAAGAATGAATCCAGACCTTCCTTGGCATCATCTGTTTTCATTAAATCATTCAAGTAAATCTGTTCCACTTTCCCAATTGTTTGCGCAAATGTAGTTGCCATTGCTTCGCGAATGGCCTTTCTCGTAAACTCGAGCGCCACTCTGCTTTTTGACCTAAATGAATCTAGCAAATCTTCAAGATAGTCTTCTAGCTCACCTTCAGCAACGACTTCATTGATAAGACCAAATTCTTTCGCCTTTACTGCTGAAATTGTTTTTCCGGTTAGGAGAAGTTCCATTGTTTTATTAAATCCCATTAATAAAGGGAAGATTGCAACGGAAACAGGCGGAAATAAACCTAAATTGATTTCAGGTTGACCAAATTTTGCCTTTTCTGTTGCAACGGAAATATCGCAAAAACTAGCAATTTCACAACCTCCTCCAATAGCAGCTCCTTCTACTACTGCCACTGTCGGACAAGGAATCTTTGCCAGTAAATGAAACATTTTATGAAAAACATGAATCATTGGTTCTGCCTTATCTCCAATATGATCTTCAATTGCCACACCAGCCGAAAAGGCTTTTCCATCAGCTCGAATAACTAATGCATGTGGTTCTTCATTTGCAATAAGGTTTTCTAATGCGTCTACAATTTCCTGCATCATTTCAATATTTAATACATTAACCGGCGCTCTTTTTAACGTAAGCCAAGCAACTTGATTTTCAATTTGTAAATGAATCGTTTCATAGTTTGTCATTAAAATCACCTATTATCTATTATTTTAAGATCTGTTCTACATTCTGAAAAAGAGATTGATGAGATTGCTTCAGTTCTTGCATAATTTGGACAAATAATTCCTCTACGCTTACAATCGAATCAATTAAGCCCACCGATTGCCCTGCATGAACCCATCCCTCTTCTAAATTACCTTGTAAGGCCCCTAATTTATTTTTATATCCATTAATATATGGAAATAATTCTTGAAATGATATCGCTTGCTTCTCTAATTGCAACACACCATCAACATAGTTACTCTTCACAACACGATTGACTCCACCGATGCTGCGCTCCATGATAGTCGTATCTGAATCGTTTGAATCAACAAGCAATTGCTTGTAGCTTTCGTGAGCAATACACTCTTTCGTTGCAATGAAACGTGTTCCTATTTGAACTCCGTCAGCCCCTAAGACAAGTGCTGCTAGCATCCCCTGTCCACTTGAAATGCCACCTGCAGCTACGACTGGAATTTGAACTGCTCTACGGACTTGTGGAATTAAACTAAACAAGGTCAATTCATATGGACTGTTTCGTCCCCCCGCTTCAAATCCTTCACAAATAACTATATCAGCACCAGCTTTTTCAGCATTCCTAGCATGCTTAACCGTACCGACTACAACCATTACCTTCAGTCCTAAATTTTTGAAAAAGGGAATATACGATCGAGGATCCCCAGAAGATAGACTGACAGCTGAAATTAGCTCTTTGTTTTCTTCGATCACATCAAAATATTCATTATATGAAAAATGACCACTGATTGGAATATTCACTCCAAAAGGAAGCGATGTTTTTGAAGCTGCTAGTTCTAGTTCTTGACGAAACTTATTAGGACTCATACCAGAAATGGCGATTTGTCCAAAACCGCCTTCATTTGAAATAGCGGCAGCTAAATTTCCATCACCAATTTGGGCCATTCCCCCTTCAATAATTGGGTAACGAATGCCAAGGAGCTTCGTAATTTGGTTTTCCTTTAAGAGATCCTTCACTTCTTCCACTCCTAACGGTTGCTATTCACCTTTAAATTGAGCTGGTCGCTTTTCTTTGAAAGCTTCTAGAGCTTCAACTCGGTCTTTTGTAGGGATAATGACTTCATACGCTTTTGACTCAAGCGCAAGCCCTGTTTTCACATCTACATTGCTACCATAATTAATTGCATATTTTGCTTGTATAACAGCTAGCGGTCCGTTTTTCATAATTTCTTCAGCAAGAGCGACTGCACTTTCTTTTAATTCGTCTTCCTCTACGACTTTATTTAAAATACCTATTTCATAAGCTTGTTCAGCATTAATTTTTCGTGCTGTTAATATCAGCTCTTTAGCTCGTGAAGTTCCAATTAAGCGACTTAACCGTTGTGTTCCACCTGCACCAGGAATAATAGCCCAACTCACTTCAGTTAACCCCATTGTTGCCTTTTTAACGGCATAACGGAAATCACAAACTAGCGCAAGTTCGAATCCACCACCAAGTGCATAACCATTAATAGCCGCAATCGTCGGCTGAGGTAATTCCTCAATCATTGTAAACACATCACGAATTTTGCTTACGTTTCGACGTACTTCTTTATCATTTAATGTGCGTCTTTCTTTGAGATCTGCCCCTGCGCTGAACGCCTTGTCACCAGCACCGGTAAAAATAACCGCTCGCACTTCTTTATCCAATTTTATCTCTTCGATAATGTCTCCTAATTCCACGAGCGTTTCAAAATCAAAACAATTTAATTGCTCTGGTCGATTGATCGTGACAAATGCCAAATGATTGCTTATCTCTAAAATAACCTTTTTCATAATCATCCCTCAATCCACTAAAAAATTTCAAATAAAACAAGTATTTTCCTTTTAGCATCTTCAAAAAAAGTTTAACGTCGTAGCTCGATGCTTTGACCTGGTTCCAAAAGGGAAAATTCGCCCTTTTGGAACCAAGTCTTACATATAAATTTTCCTAAATGGGTTAATTGCTTTGTCGCGGTTTGCCTCTATTTCTCGATCTGGGGCGGGTTCGTAAAATGATTCAAAGAATCGTACAGCGGGAATCGATATTAATTGATGGATGTTCCAAAATAATTCTCTCGCTTTTGTTCCTGACCAATGGGGTGGTAACAAATCGCGTGGAAAACCAGGATCTTGGAATAGAAATTTCCGGTATTGATGAACAAGTTTTGTTCTTTCCATGAAACATTCATCATCTTTTAACAAGTTATTTAATGCTTTCTCACGTAACTCTTCAAATTTAGGTGAGAATGTTTCAATAAAAATATCGTATTCATCTGAAATGCCTTGTAGGTCCCACCCTTTATTGATAATGCTTTCATTGTCGTGAGAGACAATGGATGACGAACTAAATAAAAAAGTATGTTCTTGTAGTTTGTACGTTTCAATCATCTCTATCACTTGTTCTTCTAGCGAGTTAGGACTTACCCATGTACTATTGGAAATCACACCAAATCCAGTCCAATTTAATTCTTTTCTAATCACATTGCGCAGCTCTCGTTTTTCTTCTGGAAACGAATATGTAAGGATTCTCCACATTCCATCCCATGTTTGACTTTGAGTGGTGTAAACCCTTTTTACCCCATCTTCTATTCTTCGCTTTCCTAATTCAGTTACAGAATAATAACTTTTATTGCCTATTTTTCTAACTTGCAATAAATTTTTCTGAACCATGCGAAAAATGGCTCCTCTGACAGAAGACTCAGATACTCCAAATTTACTCATCAACTGAATTAAACTTCCAACCCAAACTTCTCCTCCATAATATTGGATGTACTCTCCGTATAATGTAAACATTAATGACCTTGGCTTCAAACTAGTTCACCGTCCATGTTGTATTGTTATTTTTTCCATCTAGAGACATCCTTTATTATAGAGGATTGTTACCTTTTATGCATTAAACGGTGTTCTACTCCTACTTTGATTTGAGTGAATGTCTTCTTTTAAGATAGCTATAACGTCTTCAGGAATTGAAACCGCCTTAATTTCATTGGCTGTTTGCTTCACCCAACCTCTTAGCTCATACCCATGTCCTGTTCGAATTTCACCATTATAAACTTCATGTTTTAGTTTAATCGTTTTATTGTTAATCTCTTCCACTGCGGTTCTTACTGTTAATACATCATCATATAATAAAGGCTTTTCAAAACTGCATCTAGCATCTAATAATGGTACGATAATCTGTCTTTCCTTTTCCAGTTTACTAGGTGCTAAATCACAACTGCGAAAAAACTGATGTCCCGCAATATCAAACCATTTAAAATAATTCGGGTAATACACAATTCCTGCTTTATCGGTATCTCCCCAATTCACCAAGATTTCTATTTCATTTGACCTCACATTAACTCCCCCTTTTCTTCCCAGTCCAAAAGCCTTCTGGATCAATATCACGAATGACTTGAAGTTCTTCTTTTGAAGGAGCTACTGTTTCTTTCAAATTACTTGAGAGCTTTAAATTCCATCCAGTATTTTCTTTAACCTCTTCAACAGTTACACCAGGGTGGAGAGAAATTAACTCTAATTCATTGTTTACAGGCTCTGGCCTCATTAATCCTAAAGTGGTAATTAAGGCACCAATCCCTCCACGAGGTAGGCCTTGTTCTTCACGCCAATTTCCTCCATCCCCGTATCCTGGTGATGTAATATAATCAACTTTTTCTTTAAAGCGTCGTTTTTCATGATTCATAATGACAAGTAACCTTTTAGAAAGTGAAGCAATATCAGCAGCCCCACCGCTACCTGGTAATTTAAGTGTTGGATCTTCATAGTTGCCTATATAAGAAGTGTTAACATTTCCGTATTTATCAATCTCTGCTCCACCGATAAAGCCACAATCTACATTGCCTTGTTGCATGAGGTACATCAAATGGTTCGTTGTTGTACACCACTGAGCACCAATTACATTAGGTGTGTCTCCCATCGTATAAAGCAACGTTTCTGAAGGGAAATCACGAACAATCCCACATTCATAGAACCCAACTGCGTTTGGAGCATGTGTTTTTTTAGCCACAGCAAATGCAAGCATCGGCAATCGCATTCCAACAAAGACAACTTCATGATCTTGAATTTCTCTTGCAGCAGCAACAACCATTAGTTCTTCTGTTGTATATGTCATTTTTTTCACTCCTTTCTACTATTCAGAGGCGTAATTTACTGGTGAAGCTAGGTACTCGCCTTTTACTTTTAATTTATTAATTCTTGATTGACCAACTAATTCCAAATACTCTGCGTGCGTGGATACACTTGTGATCCATTTATTAATCCATTCTGTAAAGCCTTCTCTCGTTTTTGTATCTGTATGATACTCATGGAAGAACGCATGATCACGACCGTAATGACCTTGCATAGGAGAAGGGTGACAATAAGCTGGACAGTGAACAACCGATGTCACTTTAAAACCAGGAACTAAAACCCGATTAGGATCACTTTCAATCACTTCAGTATCAACAATTTCTTCAGCTAATAGAATGACTTTTTTGCTAGCAAGTGCGGCATCTTGGGCAACACCAATATTCCCCCACAGATGTGCGTTTCCTTGTTTGTCAGCTCTTTGGACACCTAAGACAGCTACATCAGGATTTAAGGCTGGAACATGAACAAGCTTTCCTCCCTCATACTCATGAACCTTGAAGCTTGGATTACTAGCTAGAAGCCCTGTTCCTAAAAGGGATTTTGTTGGCAAGAATGGGATTCCCATTGCACCTCCAAGTAAAGCCAAACCTAATGAGAAATTACTGTGATCCTCAATCTCGATTTTATGTGGTACTTGCTTTTCAATGGAACGTCGATAATTATGGCCAAGTCCTGCGCTTACATTTCCTGCCCAAGCAGCAGTGATTTTCTTCACACTCCCCGCCCCGATCAACATATCAAATAAAATATCGGAAATAGGAGCAACCAATTGTAAATCCTTAATTTCTTGTCGAATAATTTCATGAGCAGCTGCAAACGGAATCATAGGTTCTAGACATGCACCTAAGACAACAGAATCACCGTGGTTAATATGCGATTCAACTGCTTCAGCTAAAGTTTGTATCTTATCTCTCATAATCATCACTTCCACTTCTAGAGAAATTGTCATACTGTTTAAAATGGCGATATCGGAATACCGATATCGCCATTTTACGTTTTTAAATTACTGACCTGACCAATTTGCAGCGCGTTTTTCAATAAATGAACTTAGTCCTTCTTGTGCATCCTTTGAACGGAATAATAAGTTTTGAAGTTCGCCTTCGTAACGAATTGCTGCATTTAAAGGCATTTCCTTACCATTCATGATAGATAGCTTAATATTTTGCGCAGCATATGTAGCACTGTTTGCAATTTTCTCAGCATATTCTAATGTTTTAGCTCTCATTTCTTCTTGTGGGAAGACACGATCAACTAATCTAATATCTAATGCTTCTTGTGGAGAAAGCGTGTCACCTGTTAGGTTAAGATCTAGTGCTTTAGAGTGGCCAACTTGACGAAGTAGGCGTTGCGTTCCACCTGTACCTGCTAGTACACCAAGTGTAATTTCTGGAAGACCAATCTTACCTGCTTCAGAACCCATGAAACGTAGGTCACAAGCAAGAGCCATTTCTAAACCGCCACCTACTGTATGTCCTTCTAAGCAAGCGATCCAAATTTGTGGTGAACGAGCAATCTTATCAAGTGTTTCGTTACAGAATAAGCAGAACTGAGTTTTGAAACGTGGCTCAGATGCTTTTAAGAAATTAATGTTCGCACCAGCCGAGAAAAACTTCGGCATGTCACTCATTAACACCGCTACTTTAATATCTGTATCAAAACGGATATCATCAATTGCTGCATTTAACTCTTTGTAGTAATCAAGATCATAAGAATTTGTTTTGTTCACATGAATGTGTACCTCTGCGATCCCATTTGCTTTCTTAACTGTAAGCGTTTTCGTTCCCGTTAGTGTTGTTGACATGTAAAGAACCTCCTTGGTTTTTCCTAATATGATTTTGTTTCTTTCGTAACTAATTCATAATATACATAATGTTTCTACAATTATCAAAAGGGTAAAAGTCTCATTTTGATCGATTAATACATGAAATAATCTAATTATCTCTTCAATACTCTCTTATTCTTATTTTTTTAACGAACGTAAAAAATACACAATTCTTTTGTTTACTTATTTTACTTATACGAAGTTCATTATGAAGGAATGACACTACCCAGTACCCTTTTCAACTTGTTCATCAAAAAGTCTATATTTATCGACAGCTGATTTCTATTTCGTTGTATTTAGACAGGAACAACCTGTACTTCTATTATTAATGTTTGTTATGAGCTCACGAACTAAAAAAGTATTAGGTGTATTTTGAATTTAACCAAATATTTATCCAACATTAGACATAAGAAGAAATATCAATGTCCACTTTCACAAAACGACTCTCTAGTACTGAAATAAGTGGAAAGCCTTCATGCGTTGAATACAGAACTAGCCGATGAAAACTTACATAAGAATATTTATCTCAACTTTCTCGTAAAAACAGGGCTATAGTTTACCTCTGTATTCCATGGTCTTTCTTGAATTAGTTCGACATTCAGATGAAGACTAAACGATGTTAGTCACCTTTTCCTTGAAAATCATTGATTCAAGCACCATGCCGCATAATCTCATCCGTTGTAAATCGTATATTTCGGAAGGGCAAGGGTGTTTCAAACTTCATTTTAGATTGGTTTTTGTCGATCAAGATACGGTATATCCTGATAAAGCCGTTGTTATAAATGCCGTTGAACACAGTCGGCAAAAACTGAAGATTCTCGTTAAAGATAAAGATGCCATGTATGTGATTAGCCGTGGGATGAAATTAAATAAACATTATCTATATATTGAAAACACCTTGACAGACTTTTAAGAATATTCTATATTGCTTATAAATAACGATAGTTAAATAAACGTAATATATGTTCTGTTCACAAGTTATAGGAGGTGTGCTTATGTCAGAAAACAACATTAATGAAATTATGATTATTGGTGGAGGACCTACTGGTTTATTCGCAGCCTTTTATGCAGGAATGCGTAATTCCTCATAAAAAATATCAAAGTTTATCCCCATTGGGCGGGAGTTATCTGCTTTGTATTCCGAAAAATACACTTATGATGAAGCTCGATTTACGAGTGCGGGCACAAAAATTAGTTGATGGCTTAACAGAGTAAGCCATCAACCCCACTGTAAGCTTGAACAAATGGTTGAGAAATTAGAAGTGTTAGAGAATGGGATTATTCGTCTTACAACGAATAAAGAAGAACACCTAACAAAAACAGTCATCTTCACAGCTGGAAATGAAACGTTTAAACCTCGTAAAATCGACTTGTAATAAACTGTTAAATAACGAACTAGCAATCTTCATTATTTAAAATGGAGATAACGAATTTATTCATTCCGTAACAGTCGAACATGGAAAAGATAAAACAGTTGATAAAAACTCAAATTCGTTAATTCGAAAATGGAAACAAACTTTCTAGGTGTGTAAATCAGCAGGTGTATATGTACGAAGGAAAAGTTAAACTAATCGCTACTGGTTATGGTGAAGTTCCAACTGCTATTAACATTGCGAAAGCATTTATTGATCGAGCGCTAAAGTACAACCGCTTCATAGTACGAGTATTTTTGCTTAAAATTAATATTCTGGAGGGCGATAAAGATGGCTAAATATACAATGGTAGATAAGGATACATGTATCGCATGTGGAGCATGTGGAGCAGCTGCTCCTGACCTATTTGATTATGATGAAGAAGGCATTGCAGAAGCAATCCTCGATAATAATCAAGGGATCACAGAAGTTGGTAGTGATTTAGAAGATGATTTAGTTGACGCACAAGAAGGTTGTCCGACTGAATCAATTCAAGTATCCGAACTACCTTTTCATACTCACGCTAACGTTTAAGTAAGCACCAACATTGAAAAAGGGTGAATGGATTACAATCCATTCACCCTTTAATACTAAATACGACTTAAGCTCCTTTAGATTCAAGCTCAATATCCTCTTCTTCCTCTGAACCCTCGTCTTTTAACCTAAAATTAAAATCTTTCGGTTCAACGATTAACGAAGCAACGATTCCAAACACTAATGCCCAAAATGGAGCACCTACAGAAAATAGTTGAATTCCAGAAGCGGCTATAAGGAAAGTAAATATAGCCCCTATTCTGTGAGTGCCTTCAAAAGATACGCTTATTGCTGAAATCAATACTTTGACTAATGCTAAACCAGCAATAATAGCGATAAAGTAAGCTGGCATCACTTCAAATAATTTCACCAGACCACCGTAAAACGGTGCACTAACCGTGAAAATAATCCCTATAATAACTGCAGCAACCCATCTTTGCTCTCTTTTCCCGGCATCTGGAGATGAGCTAATCGCCGTCATTGGTCCGGCAATGCACGTACTGTGAAGATAGAAGAATGACGATATCATCGTTGCAAAACCATTGACAGCTGTAATGCCGTTTACTGGTATCCGTTTATACCCCGCTGACTTCAATAAACTAACTCCTACTGGTGTTTCCATCCCAATTAAAATAATAGCAAGAGGAAGTCCATACGCCAGAAATGCTTCTAATGTAAATTGAGGCATAACAAATTGAGGATAATTGACTGTGAATTCAATACCTGTAAAGTTGACACCGCTAATAAGTAAATAAATTAGGCCGACTACTAACGAACCAAGAACTGCTGGGAATTTAGGGGTGACTTTAGATAGGATTAAAAATGTCCCAACCATTATTAGCGTGGGCAATAATGCATTTTCTAATGGCCGAACCATATCTAAACCAAATTTCAACAGAACACCTGCAATCATCGCCATTACAATAGGAGTAGGTGTAAATCGCATCACCTTTCCCATAACACCAGAAAAACCAACTAGCAAAGATATTAGTCCTGCAAGTAGAGTAGCTCCAAGTACAGGTGCTAGACCGACAATTGGGATCGCTGCCGTGAATAAAAGAGCTCCCGGAATCGAATTTGCCATCGCCAATGGTTGGCGATAGTAAGAGGGAACCAAAATTCCAAATAGCCCATTTATTAAATAAAAACTAGTAATCCACATCATGATTAATCCTGACCCTAAACCAGCAACGGTTCCAGCACTAATAAAAACCAAACCGACACTTAAGCCAAATATTCCAGCAACTAAACCTGCCGCAAAATTTTTAGAGTTCATATCTCTCCTGAAATCAGAGAACACATTCGTGAAACCAACACCTTTTTCGATCTTCATTATATACACCTCTAGAATTTGTCATCTATAAACTTGCTATGTATTGGTTAAGTAAATTGAGTTCCTTAAACTTAAATCTCACACTTTCAGACATGTTACTTCACCATTCAAAAATAGCTAGGTATAACGGGCTATTTTTGAGTTGCATACACTACTAAAGTGTAATACTTGACTTATTTATATAAGAAAAACGGCGCAGCCGTCTTTTCTTAGAAGCAATGAGCGGAGCCGTTGCCTTGATTTTAAGCCTTTTAGGAATGCCCTTCTCCTAAAAGGCGCGCAACGTACGGAGCCATTGCCCTTCGTTGAGTTGTCTAGAGAGCTTCTTTGAACTACTTTCACACTGCTTGAATTTTAATTCAAATTTTTATAAATTCTTATCTTTAATTAAAATTGTTTCAAAAAGGCTACGCACCTTTTTGAAACAACCTACTAAGAACTCAAAGATAAAAATTTATTTCGAACTTCTATATCAAATTCCTCAGACGAACCCTCAAAAACAACGGCTCCTTTATTTAATATATAGACATAATCTGCTAGGTCAGAAGCCATTGAAAGGTTTTGTTCAACTAGTAACATCGACAAGCCCTCTTCTTTCAATCTCTTAATGATTTTTATGACTTCTCTTACCATTAATGGAGAAAGACCTTCTGATGGCTCATCAAGTAGAAGCAAATCTGGATTGGTCATTAAAGCTCGACCAATCGATAGCATTTGTTGCTCTCCTCCACTTAAATTCCCACCCATTGAAGTCTCACGTTCTTTTAACCTAGGGAACATATCATAGATCTTACTTAAATTCCAACCATCTTTAACGGGTCTATATGTCGTTAATAAATTCTCTTTCACTGTTAAATTCGAGAAAATTCTTCTACCTTGTGGAACTAGGCCGATCCCAGCTTTTGAAATTTGGTAACTAGGTTTCCCTTGAAGGTCTTGACCGTTCATGACGATCGATCCCTTTTTAGTGGGAACCATTCCCATAATCGAGTGAAGTGTCGTTGTCTTCCCCATCCCATTTCGACCTAGTAAAACAGAGACTGAACCTTTATTTACATGTAAAGACACATCATGCAATATATGACTTTCTCCATAATAGGCATGGAGATTTTGTACATTTAGCATTCGACTTCATCCCCGCTTCCAATGTAAATTTTGTTCACTCTCTCATCCTTCCTTACTTCTTCAGGCTCTCCTTCTACTAACACACCGCCATCGTATAATACAACCATACGATCTGCTAAACCAAAGACGACTTCAAGGTCATGTTCAATGATCATCAAAGTTAGATCTTTGGGTAGCTTGTAAAGCAAGTCAACAATATAATCGGTTTCCGATTGAGACATACCTGCAGTAGGTTCATCAAGTAATAAGATAGAAGGTTCAGTAGCAACACCTAATAAAATTTCAATCTGACGCTGCTCACCATAAGAAAGATTTTTAATGATAGCATCACGCTGATGAGAAAGTCCCCACGTCTCAAGAAGTTCGTCGGCTTTTTGATATAAATGAGGATATTGTTTTGTCCCCCTTGACTTAAACCATATCCGACCGAATCCTTCTTGTCTTTGTAAAACCAACAATAAATTATCTAAAACCGATAACTCATTTAACAGATTATTTTTCTGAAAGGTTCGAACCATTCCGTTGCGAACCCGTTTATAATTAGGTTGCTTTGTAATGTTCTTACCATAATGAAAAATATCCCCATGTGATGGTTCCAAGTCCCCTGTTAATAGATTAAAAAAGGTTGTTTTACCCGCTCCATTGGGTCCAATAATTCCAATTCTCTCTCCCTTTTTTATTTCAAGGGAAATATCTCTTAAAATATGCAAACCACCAAAACTTTTTCCAACACCACTAATCGTTAAAATCGTTTCCTGTTCCAAGCAACTCACCTCAATTTCATTTTCACTTTAAGCTGCACGCGATTTTTTCTTTAGATAGGACCTTTGCTTATTAACTTTCAACTTACGGTAAATACTCTGACCAATTCCGACAATACCTTTCGGAAAGAAAATAACAAAGATAATGAAAACGGCTCCAACAATTAACATCCATAAATCGGTATATGAGCTAACAATAGTCTCAAGGGAGACGATTAAAGCTGCACCTAATACCGGACCAAGTATCGTCCCTGCTCCTCCAATTAATACCATAATTAATACAGCACCTGACGTCGTCCAATACACATCACTCGGTGCAATAAAACCATTAAAATAGGTGTACAATGAACCAGCCAATCCACCTAGCGCTCCAGCCATGATGAAAGCAGTATATTTATAAAGGTTTGTATTATACCCCATTGATTTGACTCTCGTTTCATTTTCTCTTATACCAATTAATACTTGACCAAATGGTGATTTCATTAAAATTCGTAAACCAGCATAAATAAGAAAGAACACCACTAACACTAAGTAAAAAATATAGACAGGATTAGAAAACTCAAAATTTCCTACGGTCACCCTTGGTATACCAGATAGACCATTCGAACCACCGGTAAGATCAGTTGATTGATAAATGAATGAGTAAATCATTTGTGAAAAAGCTAAGGTGAGCATCAAGAAATAAAATCCGCTTACCTTCATACAGAAAGCTCCAACTATAGCTGCTACAATGGCTGAAAACACAATCGCTAGACTTAAAGATACAAATAGGTTACTAGAAATATCTTGAGCAACAATTCCAGCCGTATATGCACCCACTCCAAAAAATGCTGCGTGACCTAATGAAACTAGTCCAGTAAAACCAACTAATATATTTAAACTAAGGGCAAAAACGGCAAATATTAAGATTTCTAATACTAAATTAAGATGAAAAAGCGATAGAACAAAAGGGGCTAAACCTAAAGCAACAATAGCAACGAGAAATTTAAACCATATGTTTTTCATGTTTAAGCCACCTTCTTTCCTAGTAACCCATTAGGTTTAAATACTAGAATAATTGCCATTAATCCGAATACTATAAACATACTTAATTCTGGAAAAAGAAAACGACTAAATGTCTCTAAAACACCGACAAGTATACTTGCAACTAATGTCCCTGCAATAGAACCTAATCCACCAATTACTAGTACGACTAAGGCGATAATTAACATTTGAAATTCCATACTTGGATAAATTCCAAGAATAGGAGCTGCTACGACACCACCAAAACCTACTAATATTCCTCCAATTACAAAAACAATGGTAAACACTAATTTAATATTTACACCAAGTGCTCCAATCATTTCCTTATCACTTAAGCCAGCGCGAATGATAGCTCCCCATCGTGTTTTATCTTGAATCAACCATAATAAAACAGCGATCATAATCCCAACCACGATCACAACTAAGCGGTAAACAGGAAATGTTTGATCAAAGATTGACGTTGATCCCGAGAAGATAGGAGGAACTGAAATCGAAAGAACGTTCGAACCCCAAATCAATTTTGCAATGTCATGGAAAACGTAAGCTAATCCAAACGTTAATAACACTTGCGACAAGTGCCCCAAATGATAGGTAGGGCGGAGCAACGTACGCTCCACCACCAATGCTAATAATGCAACAACAATCGGCGCAATAAGTAAGGCCATCCAGAAGCTTTGCGAAAATGTTACAGTAAGGGAGTAGGCAACGTATGCTCCAAACATGTATAAAGAACCATGAGCTAGATTTAAAACTCCCAATATTCCAAAAACAAGTGACAAACCACATGTAATGATAAACAATAGTAAACCATACGATAACCCATTAACCAATTGCGCTCCGATAATATCCACGTCAAACTCACTCCCTACTTTATTATTCGCCTGGATCCTGAACGGTTTCTATTGTTTCAAGTACTTTATTTTCTGTTTTGTCACCTTCAAGAACCGTTTCAGTAATATACATATTTTGAATGATATGGTGAGTGTCCTGATCGAACTCAATTGGCCCACGTGGACTTACAAACGACACATTCGAAATCGCTTCTACAATTGCGTCTGGGTCAGAAACATCTCCTTCTAAACTTACAAGAGCTTCAACAAGAATTCGTGCTGCATCATATCCTTCTAATGCCTCAATAGTAGGACGACGATCATAAGCTTCTTCGTACGCTTTCACAAACGCTTGGTTTTCTTCTGTATCCAAACTATAATCCCAGAAAGTCGATGCAAAGGTTCCTTCTGCTGCCTTTCCAATTGATTCACGTAAGTCTTCTGAAACTAACCAACCAGAACCTACTAGAGGAAGTTTGTCTTTCATTCCATACTGTTCATATTGTTGAACGAAACGGACAGCGTCACTTCCTGCAAAAAATCCATATACTCCATCAGCTTCTACTCCACCAATTGTTGTTAAGTATGAAGCATAGTCATTATTACCTAAAGGTGGATACACTTCACCAACGACTTCTCCACCAGCAGCTGTATACGCCTCTTTAAATGCAGCTGACACCTCTTTACCAAAAGCATAATCGGCAGCAGCAATATACATTTTCCCTCCGACATTTTCATATGCCCACTTACCCATCGAGTTTCCAATTTGCCATGAAGAGAAAGACGATCTCCAAATGTAATCACTTCTTTGTGCTCTTGTTAAATCATTTCCTCCGGCATGTGATGCGAGGTAGGGTAGTTTATTAGAGTCAACATCGTTGCGGATCGCGTATGCAACAGCCGTGCTTACTGCACCCGTTAAGATATCAACGCCATCCTGATCCATTAACTTACGGACACGTCTTAAAGCAACTTGAGGATCTGCTTCAGTATCCTCCTCTATTAACTCAATCTTTGCTCCTGCTACTTCCCAATCAATACTATCAAAGTAGAGTTTCATTCCATCAGATAAGTCTTTCCCTAACGACGCGTATACACCTGAGAATGGAAGAATTGATCCAATTTTAACTGTCTCATTACTCTCATTTTCACCTTTCTGCTCAGTTGAACTATCTGTTTCACTTGAATCAGAACCTGACTGTATAGCGCTATTTCCACAAGCAGCAAGCATAGTTAACACGAAGATGAAACTAATAATCAATAACCATTGTCTCTTCACATTCATCCACCTCTTTGTTTTTATAGTAAACGCTTTCAAAACAGAAGTTCTCATTCCCCCTCCTATGTATTCTAAATATTATAATATATCTGATAACGATTATTTTCAATACCTTTTTTACCCTTTCGTTAAAAAAACAAACAATAAATTCTTTTACGACAACAAAATAGTACGGTATAATATGATATATATAACATTTCCATCTAAGTAGTTATTTATTTCATTATACAATATTTTTTTTCGTAAATAATACATTATGTCTTTTAGTCACTATTTAGTATAAGGAAGAGGGTGTAGTATTGATTGAATTAAAGAAAATGAATTATGAAGTTTATCCTATTATCGTGCCTGATCAGTCAAGCTTAAAAAGTATAAATTTTTATCTGATTAGAACCAATCAGTCCCTTACTTTAATTGACGCAGGGTGGAACACAGATGAATGCTTTCAAGCACTTGTTGACACCTTGAATTTAAAAGGATTGACAATCAAAGATATAACCGAAATCGTAATAACTCATCATCATATCGATCATATTGGATTAGTAAATAGAATTGTGTCTATACAGCCAATTCCAATATACGTTCATCCTTTATCGATTCAACGTCTAAAAAGAGATAAAGACTTCCTTGAAATGAGGATTGACTTCTTTACCCATTTATACGAGAACCTCGGGTGTGGAGAAGCTGGTAGAAGGCAAGTAGACTTTTTAAAAGCATCCGTAGAGAAAAACAAGCATAATGCTATTCAATCAAGTCTTACCCCGATTCGTGGTCCATTTTTAAAAGAGTTTGAAGTTATTGATATTCCTGGGCATGCACCTGATCAAATTGCCCTTTTTGATCAAACTAGGAAATGGTTCTTTTCAGGTGATTTACTAATCAATCACATTTCGAGCAATGCTCTTGTTGAACCTGATCAAAATGGTAAACGCATGTATACACTAGTTGATCATATGAATTCCTTAAGAAAATGCCAAGCCTTACCTATTGATATTGTTTTCTCTGGCCACGGCGTCATGATAGAAAACCCCAATGAATTAATTCAAAAAAGATTAGATAGTGTTGAAGAAAAAGCAAGAAAGTTAAAGACTCTCATCGAGCAAGGAATAAGAACAGCAAATGATCTCGCACAAACCTTTTATGAAAAAAGCTACAACAATCAGTTCTCTCTTGTGATGTCTGAAATTATTGGTCATTTAGATTATTTAGAGGTGGAGGGAGTTGTTGAAAAGCAACTGATTAAAGGAGTTTGGCATTATTCAACAAAAGAAACAGAGGACCTCATTACTTGAGATTCTCTGTTTTTAGTTCATGAGTGTTACTAACATCACTTTTAATCTTTTTTCCTTTAGACTTCTGAAAGTCATCCTTCTCAAAAACAAAGGACAAACAAGTACCGAACACGAGTCCCCAAAATGGAGAGCCAATATTAAACAAAGTAAAATCAGATAACGTTATCATAAAAGAAAAAAGAGCGCCAATTTGAAATTTAGTGGAGAAGCTAGCAGCAAGACAATTTTTTAAAACCATTAACAATGCCAAGCCCGCTAATAATTGGATTAATGAAATCGGAATCTCACGAACAACCCCCATGACAAATCCAGCAAATAACCCAAAGAGAATCCAAAGAAGTCCCATGATGACAGCTGATTTATAGCGGTGATTAAGTTTTCCGGATGTTTTATCTGCAATGATCCCAGTCATCGGTCCAGCTATACAGGCTGAGTGTGCACCAAAAAAACTGTTGATTAACGAGCCAAGACCCGACCATGTTGTCAATGCATTTACAGGTGCTTTGTATCCAATGCTATTTAGAATCGTAATTCCCTGAGCATTTTGGATCGCAATAACGGTAACTAGCAAAGGAATCGTCAACTCACTGATCGTGCTAAGGTTAAATGTTGGGAGAAATAATTCAGGTGTCGACATTTCGAATGAATTAGCTTTCAAGGAAACGGGTTGTTGCAAAGAGAGTAAAATAAATCCAATAACTATGGCTCCTAAGATAGGAGGAATAAACGCTCCTATCCGTTTGAAAAACGTCAAAACCAAAAAGACAATAAGAGTAGCGCCATTTACTAGCGGCAATTCCAAGACAGACATAAAAATGTTGATTCCAAAAGGCAATAATACGCCTGACACCATGGCCATCATGATCGGTAAAGGAATCGCATTCATAAATAGACTAGTAGATTTTGTAATGGCAATAATAAGCAGGAGCACACTAGTCACAACATAAGCTCCTAACACATCCGTAAAAGAGTGACTCATTAACGTCGTCCCAACTAAAACAGCTCCAGGGATCGTAAAGGCAACAGCAATTGGTTGCTTATAATACACAGATAAACCTATTGTAGAAAGACCTCCTATTACATAGATAGCAAAAATCCAAGACGTTGTAATTGAATCACTGAGTCCTCCCACTTCAGCTGAATTCAAAACAATTAAGAGCGGACCGGTAACACCAAAAAGCCAAGCTATGAAACCGTTTACAATTCCTTGTGCCTTCCAGTTAGAGAAAAAACTATCATTAACACCTTTCATAACCCTCTCCTATCTTTAGAAAATTTTGTCTTTTGTATTTCCATTAAAATATAACTGCTACACATAGTCAACACTTTTCATTACGTTTTTTTAACCAACGTAAAAAATAATGGCTGAAAGGTAACATAAAGATCTGTTTTGTACCCAAACTACCTGCTTGTTTTCAGCAAAGCAAAAACACTTGAAATCCAAGTGTTTTATCAAGATGTCTTAAATTTAATTGTTTCTGTTACTATGAGTTATATGATGAATAAATCTTTTCTAAAGCTAAGAATACACAGAAACTTTACTACAACAGTGCTACTCGTATCGGATCAGGAATAGAAATCGCTTTTGGCTTCTCCCCAGCAAAACTAGCAAGTGCTCTTAATTCGAAGCCATGAGCAATTTCTTCAGCCCCCCTAAAAAATCCATGCTTAATTTTAAAAACCTTGTCGTGTAATTCCAATACAGTTGAAATGATCGTTACTTCTTCTTCAAAATAAAGAGGCTTTTTGAAATGACAGGTTGATTCAATCATCGGTATCCCAATTTTCTCGTCACTAATAAGCCTAGATAAAGGATAACCTATACTTGCAAATACATGATGAGTGGCTTGATCCATCCATTTATAATAGTTCGGTGAATAAACAATTCCTGCCGCATCCGTGTCTCCCCATTCAACTTTAAAGTCATAATTTATTTCTAACATGATAAACTCCTCTCTTCCTTATACATTCTCTTTTAGTACACATTTTACGATATGCAACTCCCCTTTTATATTAATTGTTCTGGATTAAAATTAAAAAGAGAGTGAAGTTTATAGGCCATCATTAATTCAAACCTCATCTCAGCGTCATTTAAATCGATTTGTAACAGATCTGTTACTCGTTCAAGTCGATATTCTAAAGTACTACGATGGATAAAAAGGTGTTTCGAGGCATCACGTAGGTTTCCATTATGATTCAAAAATACTTGCAATGTTTCAAATAAATCAACATGATTATTCTGGGAATACTTTATCAATGGTCCTAGATGTTTCTTAACAAATAATTCAGATGCTAATGAATCACTCGTATTGTTTAAAATTGTATAGGAACCAAGGTCATCATAAAAGGAAAACCCACCTTGAACATAACGATAAGACACTACATTTTTCGCTTTAACTGATTGTACGTAACAGTAGTAATAGTCCCCTATTTTTTCTGTTTTTCCACCTATACCCAAAAATATTTTTGTTTTTGTTCTTTCCTTTTTCAACAAGCTAGTTATCCGTTGATACAAACCATTCCAATAATCTGTATGTTGTTTGATGTTTAACGGTTGCACAATGAAAATAAAATCTTTATCTTTTCTTGTGAATATGATGGACGCGTCATATAATGCGAGCTTTGTCTTGATTTGATCCCAAAGCCAGGACTTATAACTCTCGAGTACGACCAAATTCGTTTCATCATGATCATATAATTCTAATGACAAAGTAGCGATTTGATGGGGTTCTAATACATTCCAATTAATTAATGTTGCATATTGAATAATTTTATCTTGATCATCGATTTTTTCAGAAAAAAGCTGATTAACGAAACTTTCTTTTACTTGTTCCTTAGCATCAAGTACTAGCTTTTGCTTAATAAATTCAATCGCATAAACATTGAGCGCGTGATCAAGCGTTAGCCGTAGCATACGATTTACCTTTCTTTTCGGTAAACAAATAACTAAATAACCTAGCACATCTCTCCCGCCAATAATTGGCCAAACAGCACAGGGTTCTTCTTCGCATTCATCAAGCCATAACTCGCGTGATTTCAGCTGAGTAACTTCCTGTTTTTGTTCTATTACTTTTTTTTCAATGATAGGTTGTAGATGCGTTTCCTTATCTTTAAAGTAAGTAGAAATCGGTTTTAAAAACCGGTCATAAAGGAGAATTGAACTTTCTAGCATCGAACTTATTGTTTTAGAAATATCATTTAAGTCTTGCCCCTGAACGGTTTTTTTTACGAGTTCTTGATGATGTTCCATTAGCCGTTCCATTCTTTTTTTGCTTTCAGATTCTAATTCATACAGTCTTGCGTTTTCAATTTGCATCGAAACAAAAGCTGAGACAAATTCTAAAAACTCTAAGTCATCATCTGAAAATACGTGGTTATCCTCTTTACAAACATAGAGCACTCCAATTGTCTTTAAATTGACAATAAGAGGAATTGTTAATTCATTGCTACTAGGTAACTCTACAGATGGAAAGTAGTTATCAATGGGTAGATTCGTATCGACTGTAATAAGCTCAGATCGTGTAATAGTGCCATAGTTTGGCGGATGAGGAGTAAAACAACTATTTGTTTCATCAAATAAATAAACACATGCCCCTTTTGCTTGAGTTCCTTTACCAGCGCGTTCTACTATTTTCTCAATTAAATGTTCGATAGTTGAACCTGGAAATATATTTTCCCTAATCCATTCAACACCTTTTATTTTCCGCTTCTGTTTTTCTTTCTCTTTTGCCAAATCCATTGCAACAGCAACATCATGTCCGAATTCTACGAATATTTTCTCCGCTTCTATCACGAGAGGAATAAAATCACGAAACCCAATTACACAAAGACCAAATTGCTTATTATTGTGATTAAGTGGCACGGTAAACCACGTTGAAAGCTGTTCTTTTTCCATGGCTTTTTTAAAACTACAGGCAACTCCTTCTTCTTGATCATCAGGCCCCCAAAGCGCATCTTGTAATAGGTTAGATGAACAGTCGTCTATTTTCAATTTTAATGTTTCCTCAATCGTAAATTCATCACCAATCCAGACTTTGGGAATTAATTGATTATCCTCCTTTAAGATGACCCCAACTAAATCACATGTGAATTCCTTATAAAATGACTCTAATAAATAATTCAAGGTTTCTTGTAACGTATCGAACTTAATCAGTTGACGGGTAATATTTCGAAGATGCGTATTAATTTTCTGTTTTAATTTTTCCTGCTTCACGTTCAGATCCATTCATAACGCCCCTTATATTACTAGTTTCTAAGGTGAGAACCAACCATTGGAACAACTTCAACTATTTTATTGTGCAGATGTACTGAAAAGTCAGCTTGAAAGTGTACTCTCAAGCTGACTCATTTAAATGATACAAATGAATAATTTAAAACTAACTTATTTTTTCAATACTTTCTTTCTTCTGCTGATCCACATCCTTTTTAAATAAGCTAGTCTTTTGAATGACCAAGTAAAGAACAATTCCGATTACAATCGCGTACGTTGCACCATATGCAAACAAAACTATTGCCATCACTCCCGCTACCCCACGTTCAGTATTATCTTGAAGTTGCTCAATCCCAATCGAAATACAAAGATAACCCGTAATTATTAAGGTTAACGATAGTGCGATCGGTAAAACTGGTTGAAAAAGAGTAACTAATGGTAGCAATACAGTTGCCAAAAGCATTGCCATAATTAATGAAGCTGTGCCAGAATAAATCGAGTCCATTGCTTTACGTCCATATTTATATCTTTCCATTACCGAAGCTGTACCAGCTGTAAATATTGGACCTGCAAGCCCTGGGTGTGGTGCAAACAAGGCATGAATAAAGTTCCGGATAAATGTAAGCGTATGCATATTACTTAAGCTCAAATGAACCTTCTCATCTATGCGAAACTCACTTGCTTTTTGGAACAAAGACGCGCCAACAACAATATCTCCGTAAGCGATAATATAGGCGAGTAAAGCTGTAGGGATCGCCATCAGAATAACACTTAAGCTCGGAAACCCTACAACAAAGGGGGTAAAGCTCCATAATTCTGTGAAATTAGGGACGACAATTCCCCATTCAATCGCTGGTGCAGGATATTCTTTTGTTACCCACCCAACAATAATTGACACAACGATTGCTGGCATAATCCCGTAATTACCGACAAACCTAGCAATTTTATTAGTCTTATATAAATTGTGGAATGATTTTGAGAACATCACATAGAAACAGACAAGAGTACCAATGATTAACGAGATTGGTGTGTTTGCTAATCTACCACCTTCAATAATTTCGCCATGAATGGCGGCAATTCCTGCACCAATTAAAATTCCACCCTTTAAAGAGTTTGGTAGTATTTTTACAATTACTTTTCCTAAACCGGTAATTCCTAAGATCAAGAAAATAAAAGCAACCGATAGTTGAAGGGCAACAAGGGCTTTGACGGCCTCAGGTCCAGGTTCAAAGTTCCCTAGAAAAATGATAACTAATGGGATGGCTGCCGTAATAAAGCCTGGCACTAACGGAACACCCATCAATGGTCCCATGAGCATTGTTACGAGATAAATAAGTGCTACGGCTAAAGCTGCATCATAGGAAAAACCAACGTAATTTTGTAGCAGTGGGATAACAGCTAACCCTATTGAAAACAATACAAACCCTTGAATAAGTTCCGGAGTCTCAAGTCGAAAATGAACAAACGGTAATCTAATTTGAAAAGGTCCTAGTTTCCAAAATGGTTGTTCCTCTCCATCTTTACGCTTATAAAGTGCCATGTTTCTTCCCCCTCAATAATGGTGTTATATTCGAATTACAAAAATAAATGTTAAATGGCACTAATTCGCGATTTGCTTTTCTATTAATTGATGACTCATTATTTCCCCAACTCTAAGAAGCTTATTTTTCTGATGGTTGGATGAATTTTAACGCTTCTGTAGTTCTGGCTAGTAAAATGCACCCTTCACGAGTAAACGGAGCATGAATCGTATGTTGGCTTGTAAAAAGATAATCTCCTTTTACTAAAGGATACTTTCCAACTCGACATTCACCTTCGATCACATAGACTTCTTCATCAGCAGGATGGTCATGTAACGGAAAGGAACTATTCGGTTCCATCTTAATGAGAACGGTACTTCCCCCTTCCTTAAATTTATAAAGGGTCTTGATAAATACACCTTCAAAAGGAAGTGGCTTCCACTCTTTATCTGCTGAAACATAACGGCTCTCTTGTACATTTTGTGAATTCATTTTGATTCACCCTTTCTAAAAAAAGACTAAGCTTAAAGCTTATCGTAACTCCGCTTTAAGCTCTTTCCTTAATTGATCTTGAAGAGCCACCTTTTTAATTTTCCCACTTGCCGTCATCGGAAGTTCTTCAACAATCAAAACTTTATCCGGCACTTTATAATCAGCAATTCTAGTTCTAATAAATTCAATTAAACTTTGTTCATCAATTTCAGCAGATGTTTTTAATTTAATGCAAGCACACGACACCTCTCCTAAAACGGTATCTGGTAAGCCAACAATCGCAACTTCTAAAACATCTGGGTGAGTATAATAGACTTCTTCTATTTCACGTGGATAAATATTGTACCCGCCACGAATAATCATCTCTTTTTTGCGACCGACAATTCGAAGATACCCATCATCATCAAGAGTACCTAGATCTCCTGTGTAAAACCAGCCATCGTCATCCAAAGCTTCCGCTGTCTTATCAGGCATATTGTAATACCCTTTCATCACACCAAAGCTACGACATGCGATCTCCCCGACCTCTCCAACAGCTACTGCTGCGCGCTCTTTGTTTACAATTTTCACTTCTGTATCAGGGAGTGCTTTCCCCACTGTTTCTGCACGAACAATATCATCATCGTCAAACTTTGTCATCGTTAAAGTTGGCGACGTCTCACTAAGTCCATAAGCAACCACAATGTCGCAGCCCATTTCATTACGTATTTTTTTTACGACCTCAACCGGGCATGGTGCTGCTGCAATGATTCCAGTTCGTAGCGTTGACAAGTTATAATCTGAAAAGTCCGGTTGATTGAGCTCTAAAATAAACATAGTCGGAACTCCATGTTTGACCGTTATTCCTTCAGCTTGAATAACTTCTAACGCCTCTTTTGGTTTATACTTATCCATCAAAACCATTCTTGCACTAGAAGCGATGGCACTTATGATACTAGGAACCATCCCAAATACATGAAACACTGGTACGGCGACTAAAAAGACATCTTCGGCTGTACAACTCATTTCTTCAGCAGAAATCGCCCCTGTTTTGACGACATTTGAATGAGTTAACATTGCTCCTTTTGGTGCCCCGGTTGAACCAGATGTATAAAGAATGGAGAAGACATCTTCTTCAGGCTGAATCTGCGCAGGTGTAATAGAAGAACCTCGCCCTTTTTCAACTAATTCTTCATAATTCAGTAACCCTTCATCTTGGTAACGTACAGTAATAAGCATCTCTAAACTTTTCACTGTCTGCATTGCCTGAATAAATTGTTCAGCATGGTTAATTCCACTAAATTCTTTCGTAAAGAAGGCAACTCTTGCTTCAGAATTATTAAGGATATATTCTACTTCATCCGTTCTGTAACGAGTATTAAAAGGAACAAGAATGGCACCTAAGTGAGCTACCGCCATATAAATGACGACAAACTCATTCCAATTAGGCAAACAAACTGCAATTTTATCTCCTTTTTTCACTCCTAGTGTTTGTAATGATGAGGCGAGACTAATCGATTTATCCCAGAGATCTTTATATGACATTCTCGAAATACGGTCAAAAAGAACTTCTCGCTTCAGACCACTTTTAGTAGCGTTTTCAAGCAATTGCGAAACGCTTAAATGACCAAGTTCTCTATACATATCATCATCCCTTTATTTTTTTATAACACTTCCCAAATGGCGGCAATTCCTTGCCCTCCACCGATGCATAATGCTGATGCTCCATATTTTTTATTTCTTCTCTTTAACTCGTAAAGCAGTGATAGACTAATTCTTGCGCCACTAGCACCTAGTGGATGACCTAGGGCAACAGCCCCACCATTTACATTTCCTATTTCAGGGTTAAAACCGAGTTCTTTTTGACAAGCAAGGTACTGAGCTGCGAAGGCTTCGTTGATTTCAATTAAATCCAAATCATCAACGCTCATATTTGCCCGTTCTAATGCTTGACGAATGGCTGGTGCTGGTCCGATCCCCATATACTTAGGTTCTACCCCAACAATCCCCCACGAGACAAGGCGTGCGATTGGCTGAAGATTACGCTTTTGGGCATACTCCCCTGACGTGACGACAAGTGAAGCTGCCCCGTCGTTAATTCCACTTGCATTCCCTGGTGTAACGACCCCATTCTCTTTAAAGCGAGCAGGTAATTTATTTAGTTTTTCCGTTGTCGTTTCTCTTGGATGCTCATCTTGATCGATCACCTGCTCTCCTTTTCGACTTTTTATCGTATAAGGAACAATTTCTTTTGCGAAATAGCCTTTTTCCATTGCACTTACCGCTTTATGATGACTATTAGCCGCAAACTGATCGATTTCCTCTCTGGAAATCTCATATTTTTCTGCAAGATTCTCAGCCGTGATCGCCATTGAACATTCTCCATATGGATCATATAGCGCTTCCCATAAGTAATCTTCCATTGGTGCCTTTCCTAGTGGCAACCCCCAACGTGCCCCTCGAACAACATGAGGAACTTGACTCATATTCTCTGCTCCACCGGCTATGGCTACTCTTCCTTCATTTAATTGAATGGACTGAGCCGCATTCACAATTGCTTGTAGACCAGAACCACATAAACGATTAACAGTTAATCCAGGTACATGCTCAGGGACTCCTGATTTCAACCCCACATGCCTGCCCATATAAACCGCATCCGTGCTAGATTGAATCACGTTTCCCATTATTACTTGATCTACCTCTTCAGGCTCGATGAAAGAACGCTTCATCGCTTCCTTCGCCGTAGCTGCAGCTAAATCAATAGCTGATACATCACGAAATGAACCTCCAAATTCTGTAAAAGCTGTTCGTGCACCATCAATCACAACAATTTCTTTATTTGTCATATATACCCCACCTATCTGCCAGTAAATTGTGGCTTTCTTTTATCTACAAAAGATTGCATACCTTCTTTACGATCCTCACTTGCGAATGCATTTCCAAAGCAAGCCGCTTCAAGATCCAAACCTGATTGCAAATCAACACTTGCACCTTGATTTATGGATTTCTTAAGCATTTGCATAGCAATGCTAGGTTTTTCTGCTAATTTTTCAGCCCATCTTGTTGCCTCTGAAAGAAGGTCTTCTAGCTCAACTGATTTATTCACAAGACCAACTTCAACCGCTCTTTCTGAATCAATCATCTCACCAAAGAATAGCAATTCTTTTGCTTTTGATTGACCAACTAAACGAGGCAAACGCTGTGTGCCACCACCACCTGGAATTATCCCTAAATTGATTTCAGGGAGACCAAATTTTGTATTGGACGAGCAAATCCGAAAATCACATGCAAGCGCTAATTCACAGCCTCCTCCTAGAGCAAGACCATTTACAGCTGCAATGACTGGTTTTTTAATCGCTTCAACTTTATCATACGCCGCTCTAGATACTCTGGACATCTCTAGCATTTCTGCTCCATTCAAATTCATCATTTCATTTATATCGGCTCCTGCAGCAAAAGCACGGTCCCCTTTCCCTGTAATAATAATAGCTCGAACAAGCGGGTTCTTTTCTAACTCTTCAAAGAGACTTGCCATCTCTTGATATAATTGGGTATTCAGTGGATTATATGGAGGACGATTTAAATAAACCGTCGCTACGTGATTATCATCGAGAATGTATTCTACTGTTTCCATTTTTACATCTCCTTTTACTTGTTGTAATCGTACCAGCCTGCTCCTGCCTTTTTTCCAACGCGTCCAGCTCGAACAAGATTTCTTAGCGTTAGCGGTGCTGCAAATCGTGAATCTTTAAACTCTTCATAGAAGTAATCCATTACATGTAGACCTATATCTACGCCTGCGTAATCTTGCAGTGTAAATGGTCCCATCGGATAATTCAGCCCAAGCGTTACGGCCTTATCAATATCCTCTGGACTAGCCACGCCTTCTTCGACTAAACGAATAGCTTCAATAAATTGTGGAATCATGATTCGGTTGACAATAAATCCAGGGGTATCTTTCTTCACTTCGATTGGTTCTTTGTTGAAATCGATTGAAAGTTTCTTTAATTCCTTTACTGTTTCATCACTAGTCTCGTATCCTCTCACTACTTCGACTAGCTTCATTACTTGTGGAGGATTAAAAAAGTGCATACCAGCTACACGTTCAGGACGATTTGTTGCTGATGCAATATCTGTGATTGACATAGATGATGTATTTGAAGCAATAATCGCTTCAGGTCTAAGAATTTCATCCAAATTGCGAAAAACTTCTTTTTTCGCTTCTAAGTCTTCAATGATTGCTTCAATGACAACTCCACAGTCGTTCATATCCTCTAAATTAGTTGTAAACGTAATTCGTTGGATGATCTCTACTTTTTGTTCCTCCGTTAATTTCCCTTTTGTAATTTGTCGATCCATTAATTTTTGCATGCGAGCTAATGCGTTATCTAAAAAACGTTGTTCCACATCTCGTAGAATAACCGTAAATCCTGAAATGGCAGCTTGATGAGCAATCGCTCCACCCATCGTCCCTGATCCTACTACCCCAATTACTTTTGTCATGTTAAGCCCTCCCTGTGTAAATTTATATTTCATCTTTAATTTAAATTGTTTGATTATTTAAATAGTATTATTTTTCTTAGGTTTTTTGTACCTTAAATATAAGGAACTAAGCGCTTACATTTCCTTAGAAAAGTGGAGAACATTCAAGATTTACATCTCACTCTCTGCTAATGTCGGATCGGTTTGAATAACAGCTCTGGCCTTTATGCATGCGAATCTGTATTTAGTCGTTGTGATAAGTATAAATGGAAATACTTATGCCGATTTAAAGAAGGCAGAATCAAAAGCATTGCGTCCGAATTCAAATCAATAAAAGAAATTGAACAAAGTCAAAAGCAGGATAATCTTTTTGGGCAAATGACATTTCCTATAACGAAAGAACCGGTAATCTAATAGAATCCATGCTAGAAACAGAGGATGGAAAAAACATTCAGTTTGTATTTATCACGGACTTAAAAATAACAAAGAAGAATGCAGAAGACTGATTGTCGCGGGTCGGATCCGTTGGAAAATCGAAAAATAAGGCTATAATCAACAAAAAAATACTCGTTATCAGATTGAACATGCCAATAGTCACAATTACACAGCAATGAAAAATCATGATCTTCTTGTCTAAATTAAAAACATCATCATACAGCTTTAAGAAAAGGGATCAATCGTTTTTACAACTCTCAAAAAAACGGCAAAAGAAAAATCCTCAAACCCGTTAGAAGCGATTCGGAGCCGCAGAATAACAGAAGAGGATATGACTGCTTTGGAAAAACCCATACAAGTAAGGTTTACCTAGCAATTTTATTATAGCAGAGGATGATGTTAGCCTTTTCGGCAAAAAAATAGATTAAGTATACTGGTAAAATTTCACTTTTCAAACGAAATGATTTTACCGGTTAGAGTGATTCTAGAAAAGTTTACTCTTCACAGCTGTTTGAATAAGGTGTGTGTCGATTTCGATACTTGACTGAAATGAAACTGCTCCGGTCTAATAATTTCTCTTTATATAGTTCAATATAAGCTTTTTCACATAACAAGTACCAGCGATGATACGGTTACACCTTCGGACAAAAAACATTAGAAAGCTGATAAATAGATAACCCTTTCTATCTCTTTAGCTTTCATTCTACCAATATAATGGTGGCTAAACCGATAAAAGTGTTACACTAGATTAGTGCTAATCTCGCTACCTTATTTCTGGAAGTGTACGTGTATCACAGATTATCATGAAAAGACTTAATAAAAAACACACTTTTTTTCATATTTCAGTAGTTAGTTGCTCAAAAAATTGGTATCCTATCAATATAATAAAGTTTGATCTAAAAGAAGAAAAATCAATTCTCTTTAAACAACCTATAAGTACAAGAACTTTATTGAAAGTTGCATATATTATAGAAACATTTTCGGAGGGAGAGAGGTTTATGTTTGAAAGAATATTTTCTTCAATAGGTATTGGGTCCGCTAAAGTAAATACCGTTCTATATCAAGGAAAAATTGAGCGAGGCAAAGAGGTCCATGGCGAAGTTCATGTTTTTGGTGGTAAGGTTGAACAAACCATTTCGGAAATTTATATTCATGTAGACACAGAGTTCCATAGATTTGATGATGAGATGACTGAATTCCGTGATGTTACTGAGCCTGTTTTGGAAATAAAGATTACGGAACCAGTAGTCGTTAAACCTTATGAAGAGCAAATAATTCCGTTTTCATTTACATTGCCTTTTTATACACCTATTACATTTCGCGATCAAAAAATCCATATTCAAACTGAGTTAAATATTAATTATTTTAATCATCCCATTGAAGCGTATGCCTTTGATGTCGTTGATCCATTTGTTGAAAACATATTAAGTTACCTCACAAAACGTGGATTTAGCCATAGTATTAAGAGTGGGTTATGTAGACATAAACTGCCTAGTGACACGAATCCCACTCATTGTCTACAAACCTTTCGACTTTACAACAAACAAGGAATTCAAATTGAATTTGTAGGGAACGAGAGTGACATTGATCTTTATATACACGAAAAAAATCAAGTGCGTCATTATCCACTAAAACGGGATACCAATTTTGAAGACCAAATCTCTGTACTCACAGTAGCATAGAAAAAGTAAAACATCTAAGCGAACACTTCTTGTTCGCTCAGATGTTTTATTTGATCTGTTTTCTATCTTGATTTATCCGTCGTTGAAAGAAAATTAGGATGGGAAGCGGAATTAAAATCCAACCTAAGCTTTTAATGAAACTATTTAAAGCCGATTGCTTACTGTTATCCAATTGTTGTTGAATCATTGAATCGTATCGGTCCCGCAGTTCTTCCTCAGAAACTTCTTTAGTGACGTTATCGTCTTCAGATTTATATTCCCTCATGCTCCTGTAGTCTTCAAAAGACTCTACATACGTGTTAGGAGAAATATAATCTGCGATTGACATAAAGGCAAAAACCCCTCCACCAATTACCATGATTAGCGTAATAAATGCAACCGCGTATTGATACATCTGTTTCACCATATCTTCCCTCTCCTCCTCATTTAACTTAGTTGTAACCCGCTTCGCACCTAAAGAAATTAAGGAAACAATTACAATGGTAAGTAACAGAGCAAATAACATAAATATCATTCCCATCACTTCACCTCTAAAATCAGATATACAACTTAAGAAATGCTAATGCCATCTTATTATTAAAACGAAGGATTTTATAGAAACGTTACAAAGTGATTATTTAAATTTAGAATCAATTCGTAATAGCTTACTAAGTTTTTTTACAAACTCTTGATAGTGAAAATGACTAGGCTCTGTTTGGTTATACCACTTTCTTACGGTTTCAATCATCCAGGTTGGAATCGATTTTCCACTAATCAAATCATAATACTCTTGATATCCTTTTTTAAGATAATCCCACCTAAGATCATTTCCTCGTTTCAAATATTCAGAGACATCTATTAATTTAGCTCGACCTTCATGGAGGAGGATATTTTTCAGATGGATATCTCTTGGATTAAGTCCCCTACTTAATGCATATATTCTCGCCGCATCGACATCTTTAATGGCTTGTTCAGGAATCCGTATTCCCTGGAGCAAACAATCATACAGGGTTAAACCTTCTTCATAACTAAGTATAAGATAATTAAGTCCATTCCCGTAAAACTCAGGATAATAGATTGAGTGTCCTAATTTTTCATAAACCTGCTTTTCCATTTCAAGTTTCTCAAGATTACCAGGGCTGAACACTTTGAGAGCAAACTTTGGTGCATCAGTCAAACGAAAGACAGCTGCATCAGTACCGACACCAATACATTCCAGTTGGTTAGGGATTTGTTTGACTGTTACAAGTTCATTCTCTTTACTTGCCACAATCTCTACTTGTTTAATCAGTTCCGCAATATGGTCCATCTCAATTTCATCCCCCCTCCTAATACTCAAGGCTACCGAAAAAGGTGAATTTCTCTTTTTTCAGTAGCCTCTAAAATCTTTTCAAGGTTGGTTTATGCTTTTTTAATCAATATTTAATTAAGCACTTTGATTTTCTTTCGTCCGTTCTTCTTCATTAATTGATTTATCTTTTGATAAAAACCAACCACCTAAGACAATCGAAATCAACACCCCATAAAAGGTCATTTTCCAACCCGTTGATTTAGCAAATGCTTCAGGTAAGACAGCTAACTGAGGGTGTGACAATGTATAAACGGCAAGCTTCACTCCAACCCAACCGACAATAAGAAAAGCGGCAATTTCTAACCCTGGTCTTGCATGAAGTAATTTGACAAATAACGTAGCTGCAAAACGCATAATCACTAGACCAATAAAGCCTCCAGCGAAGATCACTAAGAACTTTCCTCCATCTAAACCACCAATATGTGGTAAAGGTGTATCAGGCAGGACCACAGCTAGTGCGACTGCTGCTAAAATCGAATCAACGGCAAAAGCAATATCAGCCAACTCTATCTTGAGAACTGTGACCCAAAACCCTGATTTTTTACCTTCCTTTACTTCATCATTTTTCACTTCTACTTTTTTCATGAGTACTTTTCTGAAAATATGATTACATGCAATAAATAATAAATATAAAGCCCCTATTGCTTGAACTTGCCATACACCTACGAGGAATGATATCGCAAAAAGCGAAGCAAGACGAAAAACAAAGGCACCTGCAAGTCCGTAAAACAAAGCTTTCTTTCTTTGTTCTTCTGGAAGATGTTTAACCATAATTGCTAATACTAGCGCATTATCAGCCGCCAAGAGTCCTTCAAGCAGAATTAATACGATTAGCACCCAGCTGTATTCAAGTAGTAAAGAAATGTCCAACTGATTCAAATCCTCTCTTATCTTATTCTTATAGTTAATTATATAGATATCGGGGTTCATCCAAGACATCGGGTCTAGGTATATACTCCATACTTTAACAGCAATCGACTTATCTAAACCTTATTAGAGTAAATTATGTTTGATTTTTAAAGATTGTGGAGCTATACTGACCATTCTAGTTAAAATAAAGGTTGCGAGCATCACATCATCAAGAATTCCAAAAAAAGCAACGAAGTCTGGTATGATATCAAACGGGAATAATGCATAAATAGCAATAAGCGTAACCGCTAAAACTTTTTTGTGAATTTGTACCTCTTTTGATGTAAAAAAGTCCTTTAGAAACGGTATTAGTTTCCAAAACTTCAAGAGGAATGTAAATCTTTTCAAAAACTTAAACAACTTGACCACCACCTTTAACCGTTCTTTTTTGTACTGGAAAAACAAAAAACCTTTACCATAGGATTGGTAAAGGTTTTTCAACATGAAAATAAAGCCCTTTACCAACTATTGTAAAGGTCTTGCTAACAACGCGAACGTCGCCAACAAAGCCGGGAGCAGGACACTCCGTAATGACGACTTTGCTGTAAAAGCTACTCCCCTTTAGGAGAAATATGATAGTATTATTTGGTTAATCATAAACTAGTGTTATGAATCCGTCAACTTTTTTTTACAGACAAAAGACGTAACACATTCTCGGTTGTCAACTCTAAAAGATGGCCTGCTTGTTCCATCGCTTCTTGTAGCTCCATAGGCGAACTAACAATACTAAAAAAAGCGCTAATTCCTTGATCATATAGATTCTCGTAACCCTTTTCTAAGCTACCAGATATACAAACGGCAGGAACTCCGTATTTCTTCGCACGTATCGCCACACCCCATGGAACCTTCCCGAAACTTGTTTGCCTATCTGTCTTTCAAGGTGTAAGAGGCTTTCCCCACCAAGAGGTAGCTCCATTTGCTTGGAGTCTAAAAATTTCACCCCTAGTGCAGCAGCCATCCCAGCTCCACCGTCGTTTGTTGCGCTACCACCAATTCCAATAATGATTTTCTGACAACCGGGATCAAGGGCTTTTTTATCAATTGTCCAGTTCCATAAGTCGAGGTTTTTAAAGGATTTAATTTCTCTTTAGGTATTAAAGTTAACCCTGACGCTTCAGCCATTTCGATAATTGCTGTTTTCCCGTCTCCTAATAAACCCTATTTCGCCCGAACTAACTCGCCTAAAGGACCTTGAACTTCTTCCGTGTAAATTTGACCCTTCGTATATGAGATTAAAGCATCTATCGTTCCTTCCCCGCCGTCCGCCAAAGGAACACACTCAACATTTGCATGCGGAAGCACATTCAAAACCCCCTGTTTCATAGAAGTCGAAACGTCCGTAGAAGATAAGCTTCCCTTAAAAGAATCAGATGCTATTATAATGTTTATTTTAATCACCTACTTTTTAATATTTTTATTTTACCGTAGAAAGGAAGAATGAGCATTATAGCTCTGGTGAAGGAATCCTAAAGGGGTTTCTGAACAAGAGCAGTATTTCTCTTTTTCACTAGCCTTGAAGTTTTATCCTTATTTTTAGTACCCTTGCCTAAGAACCTATGTACTTAAAAAGAATTACCTTTTCATAAATGACTAAAAAGAAGGTTTTCAAAAGTGTGATCTATGTCACTTAATCATTATAAAAAATCTATTATGCTTAACTCAAATACATCAACAACAATATACAGGGAGTGATCAGGAATGTCTTTGGATTATCAAACAATACTTGTGGCAGTCGATGGATCGACTGAGTCAGAATTGGCGTTACAAAAAGCAATTACACTAGCAGTAAAAGAAGAAGCAAAACTTATTATCTCATATATCATTGATATTAGAACATATGCTTCGATTGAGCATTATGACCCAACACTTACTGAACAAGCAGAAAAGTTTGGAGTTAATTTGTTAAAAAAATACCAAAAAGACGCTACCGACGCAGGTGTATTCGATGTAGAAACAGTACTTGATCACGGTTCAGCGAAAGTGAAGATCCCTAAAGATATCGCCACTAAGTTCAATGTTGATTTAATTATTGCAGGTGCGACTGGTATCAATGCCGTTGAAAGAATTTTAATTGGCAGCGTGTCTGAGAACATTGCAAGACGTGCTAAATGCGATGTTTTGATTGTAAGAAAGCAGTAGTACTCAGCTGTAGATCTTTATTTTACGTATGGAATGAAGAATGAGTATTCCGGTTCTAATGTGAAATTATTTATGGGAAGGTTTTCAAAAGCGTGATCTATGTCACTTAATCATTATTAAAAATCCATTATGCTTAACTCAAATACATCATTCAATAATATACAGGGAGGATCAGAATGTCTTTGGATTATCAAACAATACTTGTAGCAGTCGATGGATCGGCTGAGTCAGAACTGGCATTACAAAAAGCAATTAAACTAGCAACAGGAGACGATGTCAAACTTGCTATAGCATATGTAATCGATAACAGAACGGCGGCTTCATTTGAGTATTATGAGAGAACTTTTGCTGAAGAAACAGAAAAGTTTGGAGTAGATTTGTTGAAACAATATCAAAATGCCGCTATCGATACAGGTTTATCGGATGTAGAAACAGTTCTTGAACACGGTTCTCCGAAAGTGAAACTTCCTAAAGATATTGCCACTGCTTTCAATGTTGATTTAATTATTGCCCGTGCAACTGGTATTAATACGGTTGAAAGAATTTTAATTGGTAGTGTGTCTGAAAACATAGCAAGGCGTGCTAAGTGCGATGTTTTGATTGTTAGGAAGTAGGAGTACTTATTTACTTTCAAAGATCAGGTATTACTGTTTATACAGTGATACCTTTTTTAGTTGTCCCATAACTTTCCACAAAAATATGTAACGATCAGGCTAAAATAATCACAATGTGTAAAAATTTTCAAGGCTTGTAACCTTCCTATCATCTAACTGTTATTTATGTAATCTAATTGTTACGAGCCTGTTCTTTGCCTCATAAAAAAACGTGTTATAGTGAAATCGCTTGAGGAGTTACAACATATTTTGGAGGTATCACATGAAGAAAAGCATTAGATCACTAGTAACCGTTGCAGCCCTTACAGGAATATTAGGTTTTGGTTTTAGCGCGTCAGCCGAAGAAGTTACTGTTCAAAAAGGAGATACATTGTGGGGAATAGCTAATAAACATCATTTATCAGTAGAAGAATTAAAAGAATGGAACGAACTATCTAGCAACCTTATTTTTCCAGATGATCGTTTGAAAATAGCTGCTACAGAAACGTATCAAGTGCAAACAGGAGATACTCTATTAGGTATTGCTGCAAAATTTGAAGGCGTTACATGGAAGATGATTCAAGATTGGAACCAAATTGATAATCCTGAATTAATTGTTACAGGCCAGAGTCTAGACATCTACATAAACGGAAAGCCCTCGGTTGCTTCTGTAACAACAAAAGAAGAACAAGTAGAAGTCAAAAGTACAAAAGCAGTTTCTTCTGCCAAAAAAACAACCGAAGAACCATCACAACAGCAAGAACCTGCAACAGAAGTAGCCGAGCCTAGTAAAGAAGCCGTAACTCAGGAGCTTACGATGTCAGCAACCGCATATACAGCTTCATGTAGTGGCTGTTCAGGTGTTACAGCGACAGGTATTAACTTAATCAACAACCCTAACAAGAAGGTTATTTCCGTGGATCCTTCTGTTATTCCACTAGGTTCAAAAGTCTATGTTGAAGGCTATGGCCATGCCATTGCTGGAGACACCGGTGGAGCGATTGTTGGAAATAAAATTGACCTCTTCATACCTAATAAACAGGATGCCAACAACTGGGGTGTTCGAGACGTGAAAGTCACTGTATTTAAATAGAAATATTTCAGGAGAACTAATTACGCTTGTAGCTAATTGGTTCTTTTCTATCCTTATTGATAAAAACAGTCTTAAAGTCGTCTTTTCGCCATCATTTTTCTAATTACGGGATAGATGACAAATCCCCATTTAATTAACCGAAAGAGTCTAGTCATATCGTTTAGTCCTCCTCTGAAAAAGCTTAATTATTAGTTTCCCATTTTCTCTTAAAAATAAACAAAATAAAAAAGTCTATCCGATCTAATATCGAACAGACTCCAAGATGTGAGAGCTTTGATAGAAGATATATACATTATTATCCAGCCCTATTTCACTTGTCCTCAAAATATCAACTTCAAACTCAACATCATTAATCGTTACTACCATAACGACTTTTTCTACTATCTAAAGCTAATGATTGTAAATATTTCGGTATATTATTTGATCGTTCGCAATTGTTACAATACACTTGATTCGCTATCCAAAAATACTCCCTCATGATGTGTTCTTCTATTGGTTTAGGCATTCCACAATGGTCACAAAACATGAGATAGTCCATCCGTTACCTCCTTTGTTATTATCATTTCTTACCTTGTTCCTCAAAGCATTCTTACGACTCTTTATATTTTCAACACCTTTAAACTAGCTTCTTCCATTAGATTATTTACTCATAATAAAATTTATACCAACTTATTCATATTCAACTTTTGTTGTTTCTTAAGGAAAAATGTCAATACTAGGCACCAGTAAAAAAACAAATACCATAAACATATTTGCAAAATAAAACTCAAATAATGAGCTCACCTAAATAGTGGCTCTAAAATCGTCCGATTTAGCCTTTATTTTAGCGCCCATTTACGAATAGCTACCGCTACTCCATCCTCTATATTAGATGACGTCACCCAGTCTGCTGATTCTTTCACAAAAGGCTGAGCATTTCCCATAGCAACACCAATACCAGCTTCGGTAATCATCGCTAAGTCATTAAGACTATCACCCAACGCTAATACATTGTCCATCGTGATGCCTAGTCTATTGCACACTTTTTCTAACGCTTTTGCTTTGTTAACTCCTGCTGCATTGATCTCAAGATTGGTCGGACTAGAATTGGTTATTTCAAGAGCTGGGTTTTCCTTTAACTCTGCTAAAATCAATTGTCGCACGTCATCGTCCTTTACATCAAAACCAAACTTCATCCATTCATGTGTAGAAATATCTTTTGGAAAATCTTCTCTTATCACTTGATTAACTGTTGCTGCCCAACAAGTTGTTTGATGTTTTTGTTTAAGTCCCCACATCTGTTCAATGTGTTTGAGTTCAAGTAACTGTCTTTCAACTAACTCTCTTTGCTCGTCCCAAATCTCGCTCCCATTCACGGTTATTAAATGGGCGTGAAGCCCTAATGAATTTACCAAATCATCACAAGTTATTCTTGTCCGTCCCGTACTAATGACAACGTGAATTCCTGTTTCTTCAGCTTCTTTAATCGCTTTTCTGTTCTCATTAGAAATCAAGTGTTCGTTATTTAAGAGCGTTCCATCCATATCGACCGCTATCAATTTAATATCTTTTTTCTCTATCATTAAAACACTCCTCATTATCATTAGTTTATTATCATTTTAACAGATCCCTTTCATTTTTGCTCACTACCTCGTTTTTCGAGAAAGTCCAAATATAAAAAATACCCTAGACAGACTAACAAGTCGAATAGCTACTTTTAAGCCTCTAACTAATCAGCTTTATTTTTTCACTTTAGGTAATATAATGCAAATATTCCGTCACCTAGGAGGGCTAATTGGAAGTAAATTATTAAGCATTTTACTTGAGCAACCGGAATATAAAAAAGTGGTCGTACTCGTTCGACAACCACTAGGAATAGCAAATTTTAAACTAGAAGAAAAAGTCATCGATTTTAATAGACGACACTGTAGTTGACTTACGCGTAGCTGATGTCTTTAGTTGCCTATGCACCACGATAAAAAAACTCAATCAAAAAAAGCGATGCGAAAAGTTGATGTGATTTACCCACTTACGATTGCAAAACTCACTAAAAAAATGGGAGCTAAGCAATTTCTTTTTGTAAGTTCTCTTAATGCAAACGCTCAATCACCCATCTTCTACTCAAGAATAAAAGGAGAATTGGAGAACGATGTCAGAAAGATTTGCTTTGATTCCGTTTCTATTTTTCGACCATCCCTTCTCCTAGGAAATCGCGAAGAATTCAGACTTGGAGAAAAAAGCGCTGAAGTCCTATTTTCCGTTTTTCCTTTTATCTTTGTAGGTCCATTAAAAAAATACAAAGCCATTCAAAGTATTACGGTTGCACATGCAATGTTTAAAGTAGCACAATTGAATGTGAAGAGGGTAATGCTTTATCCGTCTGAGAAGATTGAAGAGATCGGCAATAGCGCTGAATAACTTTCCATATCTTTGAACTTCCCCTGAGCCTTTTGTTGTCTAAATTTAACGTCATGCGTTATTCTAATTCGCTCTTTTTTTCTTACATGTATAAAAGGAGTGCTAACTGACTGAGTTAGCACTCCTTTTATATTTTTGAGACATTAACACTAATTACGAGCACCATGTTCGCTAGATTTATTATTATTATTACTACTATTACTATTACTGTTATTCCTATCGCTATTACTCGATTTTCCCTTTTGGTCTGGACCTTGCTCTTTATTTCCTTGTTGAGCGTTATTAGTGTCTTTCTTTTTATCTGGTGAAGTTGATCGTTTCACATTTTCTTTCTGTTTAACTTTATGTTCAGACTGATTCTTATTGTTATCTGCTGCTGGCTTAGTTTCTTTATTCTTCTTTTGGTGGTCAGAATTTGACCGTTCTACTGCTGGAGTATTCTTCTTAGGAATTTGATCAGCTGCACCCTTTTGCTTATCTTCTTTTCGTTCTTTGTTTTCCATTCGCTTAAGTTCTGCAAGCGTCTTTCCTTTAATCTCATTTTGCTTTTTGACGATTCCGCTAGCTTCTAATACTTTAAATTCTTTATAGTAATTTACTGAGAGATCATGTTCCTTCGCTTCTTCATATAATTCCTTTTCCTCATTTGAAACGATCACCTTCGAAACAATCTGATGCTCTTCAAGAGAAATATGAATCGCTTGTTCTAGAATAGAGATCACTTCTTCTGAATCCTTTTCTAAAGGAACAACTGATGTCGCAATAAGCGGTTCTTCTACCTGAACAAAACCATTTCTAATCGTCTCTTCCATGATTTGCTGGATGGCATCTGATAAATTTTTTTCTAGTTGAAGCGCGGCTAGGATTTTTTGTCCATCTTCGTTTAAGCCTTCAGCCCGAATGACGTGATATTGATCATCTGTGGTCACTTCAATACTAGGATTAATATCAATGGTTACAATAAAGGCTTCTTCTGCACTACCACCAAATGGAAATGTGAAAGAAGTGAAGATAAGGAATAATAGCGCAACTGCCATCGCTCCATACTGTAGCAATCGGTTATTTATTTTTTTGTTTTCTCTATAAGAATATGCTTGCCCAATCAAAGGTATTTCAGTTGAGGGCTTAGGGACATTTTTAAATGTTCCTTCCTTTGTTAACAAGACGATTTTCGTTTCCGTCACTTTCAATACAGTGCCATTTATCGTTTTCCTGTTCATGATCTTCCCTCCTTTTTCACAAATTGCGAAAGCTGTTCCCATTGTGGATTCAGTGTGAGTATGATTAATGTAATTAGATATTTGCGATGACGTTCAAGTGTCTTCTTCTTGAGACTGTACTTCTTCACCATAGCTGAAATAGGCAATTTCTTTTTACGATATAATAATTCAACACATTCAAGATCTGCTGCCACCAACGCAGCGAGGTCAAACAGAGTAATTCGTGTATCTTTATGTTTGGGTGAATACTGTTCTAGTTCCTCAAATGAGATTTGATACTGATTCAGAACTGCATCTAATTCTAGTATTTCCTCAACCAGCTCTGTTGTTTGAACTTGTTTTTCATACTGCTCCAATGACTGCTCACTTTCTTGTTCAAAGATTATTTCTGTATCTTCATTTGTTGAATGAAGTGACAAGTGAGTTTCCTTTTTCTCTTTTCTATAGAAATCGACTAAATCTCTTTTTATTAACAAATACACATAGTTTAAAAACTGACGTCCAGCCGTTTCATCAAATGTATCAAGCGCTTTATTAAAAGCTAATAAGGCAATACTAGATTCTTCATCACTCCAAGAGACAAACTTACGAGTAACGTGTCCAGCGACATTGATCATATATGGTTTGTAATGTTGGATAACTCGTTCGCGCGCTACTTCATCTCCACTTTTAATTTGTTTAATATCTTGTAAATCAACTGATTTCATCTATTGACACCTACTTAGTGACCTTTTATATTGATCTATCTAAGATAGCACGTTCAAGAACTCTAGAGAATAGGTAACAACTGCTAGTAATTGCTACCCATCTTCTAATACTCTTTAATGACTTGCTTGAAAAGTAAATTTTATTAATTTTTTCCGTTATTCCCTTGACCTCGTTCGCTAGCCTTTTGCTGTGCTTTTTCAGCTCTTTCTTTTCCTTTTTCAGCTTGCTTTGTTGCTTTATCTTGAGCTTTTTGAGCTTTTTCAGGTTTTCCATTTTGCTTCTGAACAGGTGTAGAAGAAGCTAGCTCTTCCTCTTCTCCTGTTTTTACTACTTCATCCTCTTCATTTTCCTGTTTCACTGTTTTCTGTTCTGCTTTTAATGCTTTACGTTGTGCCTTTCTTTCTTGAGCCAGTTGATGCTTTTCCTCTGCTCGCTTTTGATTTTTTAGTGCCTTCTCAATCCCTGCTAATGCAGGAGCCGGAAGATCTTCTCGGTTAAGTAACTCTTGTAGGTTCACACTACGCATCGATGTTTTTTCTACGAATATTTCTTCGATTTCTTCAACTACTTCTAGTTCCTCTTCAACTTCAGCGATGCTAGATCTAGCAAGGAGCTCTTGGACTTTATCAATATCAGCATTGTAATTTTCAAGCATAATAGAAGCATCGTCGAATTTCTCTTCTGTAAGAAGAGTTTCTAGTCTCTTATTTGTTTGAGCGATAAAATTAACTAGAAGCTTTAATTTATCTTTCTCTGTCTCTGATAACTCGACTGCTACTTCTTGAAAAACATCGACAAATCCAATTAGTTCCGGATCAACAGAGACTCCCTCCGCTTCGGTCATATTTAATTCGTTTGTATGTATCGTTTTTTCAACAGCAATCGTAACCTCGCTTGCATATGCCGTTTGTGCAATGAATAGTGAACCCACTACTAAAAGTGCTACAACCTTTTTCATAACTATCTTCCTTTCTAGTATAATGGTGAAATACTCTTCCTAAATTCTTCTATTTTCTTGAGATTAGTTTGGTATTCTTTTACAGGTGTAAAAAAGGTCAGGACAAGTGTTTTATCTTCGGACGCCTCGATAAAAAGATCTGAACGCGTGTTTTCGGTTTGATTAAGTTTAAATGCTAAACTTTCCTTTGTTTCATCAATCATTTCAATAAAATCTCCATCTAAATTAAGTTCCGTTTTAATCTGATCAAGCGTTTTAACACTCGGAATAACCGAGACAATTACACGCATATCATCTTGTTTAAACGTTGCATTTAACGGTTCAGTAGAGACTTCTGCATCTAAAGTCCAATTGCCTGATTCAAAGATTTGGATCCCTGCTTCTTCATTCTCATAGATTACCGCTTTCTCTGATACTTCAGCCTGTGTTGCTTCACATCCAGCGGCAACGAACAGCGTTAATGCAATACATAATGAAAATAATCGCGTTTTTAACAATGGTGACCACCTCACTTGTCATGTACATAAATTAACTTAAAAACCCGATCTCTATTCTATACGCACACACTCTTATTTTTAAGGGGGTCTTCTAGAATTTTTTTAAAATAGTAATTAAAATTAACTAAAACATTGCTACAATGACCTCCTAATAAAATACATATGAACTCCGTTTTAGAGAATCTCAATTAAAATATAGTGCTTACTAACAGAGAGAGCATTGTGAAATATTGAATAATATATTTAATAAAGAAAACTCATTCAACCCGAAGGTGAATGAGTTTTCTTTATGACAGCTGTTAGCCTACAGGGTGTAGTGTTTTTTTACTGTTTGCGAGTAGTTCATATTGACGAAGTTTCACTTTAAATAAAGTTAATGGATCTACATATACTTCCGGATTTGATTTTAATTTATTTAAAGATTTATGCTTGTCATCGATTTGTAATTCAGCTTCTTTAATAGCTTCATCAATGACAGAGAATGGCTCTCTAAAGGACATAGAGATATCTCGCTCTAATCCTCGTTCAAATAATTCAAACTGCATCATAAATTGTTTCACTATTGTTTCCGTCACTTGTTCATATTTCTCATTTTCTATAAACTTTTTATACATGGTAAACAGCATCGAGTTAGTCATTGGTAAGACTCCAAATAACTTCCCAGAACTTTTCAACAGCAACTGCGATGGAGTTAGTCTTAATAAAACATTGACCTCATCTAGACTGATACCATTTGCCATCCGATCAATATCGCGATACCAATCATCAAGGATTCTAAAATCACAATTGAATTTAAATCGTTCTTTTCGATATAATCCATTAAACCCCTCACACATTTCCTTTAAATAAGATTGACTTCGAATAAATTCAACATTAGACACTTCAAGCCATTGTTGAATCGAATTTGAAAAAGATGGTAGGAGCGAATCCCGAATATAACTTTGAATTTGTTTATTCATTTCTTTATTTAGTTCAACGTGAAGTTTTCGAAAATCGCTCGTTTCGGTTACGTAATTCGAACACTGTCTCAGTAATTCAGGAATGGCCTTTTGTAAATTGCTTTTCATTTCATTTTTTACCGCTTGGTAGGATTCTTTAATAATTTGAATTTTTTCTTTTTCCAAATCACTTAATTGATGAATAGCACCATTTAGTTTGGTTACTGCTTCTTTATTCCAATGTATTGACTCGATTAATTCATTTTCGAGATCCAGTCGTTTTTGAAGCAGATACGTAATCGTCTTGCGAATAAAGAGTAATATTTTTTTGTTTTTCGACTGTTCTTTCTTTCTAGTTGGTAAGATCAATTTTAATTCCGATAAATCTTTCTGATGTGGCTTACTCAGAGTTGATGAATAAGCAACGACTTTGGCATCTGGGAAGTAACAGTGAATCCTAGCCTCAGTTTCCTCTAGAATTCTTGTTGATTCCTGCTCATTAAGAACATCTATCTTATTTAAGATAAAATGAATGGGTAAATTCGGTTCCTGTTGTTTGAGATTCATAATCACTTGACACTCTTCATCTAAAAATGGCGTATTAGCACTTAGAACAAATAAAACACTATCTGCTAAATCAATCAGGTATGATTCTTTGCCTTCTCTATCACCAATCAAGGTAGGTGTATGAATGAATGCTAAAGCATTCTCTCTTAAGTAGATTGAAGGAAACTTTAAGTCAATTAAATGAGGCTGACGGCGTAACGCAGTAATTGACTGGAAATCTTCTAATGTTAAGCCTAATTCTTCACTTGAATCGGTTATTTTCTTAATTTCTAATTCAAGATGATCTTGAATGACAATTGTTGAATAAGATGCTTCTAATATCGATGTACCTAAGATTGAATTGATGAATGATGATTTTCCATTTCCGGCGCTTCCAGCGATTAGAAGATGATTTACATCTGTATCCACGATTTGTTCAATCATCCATTTAATTTGCTTTCCAACTTCTATCTCGTGATTTTCCGCCCATTTTACAATAGATTGATATAATTCTAAACTTTGTTGAAGTTCACCTGTTTCCATTTCTAATTGATTAATGATGTTTTTAGCATCATTTAACACAACATGGCTTAACTTTGATGGGAAAATTTCCTCCCACGCAAGGAGGGCTGCTGCCGTTACGGCCTTTGTATCGGTGATTTTCAACCAGTTCGTTAAAAGGCTAGGTATAACATCCGCTATTTCACTTATGTAATACGTCCCATCAATTAACTGAAAATAGGTCTCTTGTAACTGTTTTGATAGATCCTGCCATCCTTCTGATTGAAGGACTTCAATCGTTGAAAAAAGTTGATTAACTTGATTGATCCATTCGAAAAAAAATGGCCCGTTCTGATAATTTTTCCAAAAAGATAAAGTTAATCGCACAAATCGTTTCTGGTCCATTTGTGCTAATTTGCTAAGTATCTCATTGAAGAAAACAGGTTCGATCGTTTTAGTTAACCTTTTATTCACATAAGTGTTAAGGGCATCAAACCAATCAAGGTTTTCCGTACGTAACGCTTCATTTACAGTTAGTTCTATTACATTGCTATAATCTCGGTATTCCTCAAAGAATGATCTCGCTATCGCTGTAACATTTGGATAGTCTGGGTTTATTGCAACCGTTTCTTTTATGACTTCAACTGATTTATCTAACTGTTCTTGTTCCATGTAAAGCGAGAATAGTTGTAAAGACACTTCCGTTTTTAGAGTTAAATTGTCTGCGTCAATTGATAAATAAATCTCTTCAGCTTCTTGAAGCATGCCGAGCTCAAAGTATGAATCAGCGATATTTTTTCTTGCCCAAGGTTGTAATTCATTGTGAATATTTTCCCATTTGAAAATGGCTGCTTCAAAATCTTTATAATTATAATAGATCTCACCTTGCGAAAAACGAATGTATGATAGATCTGGTAATTCATTTTTTAATTCGTCTAAAGAAGCTTCTGCTAACACCTGAACACGATCTGTCTGTTCCTCTTTGCTGATAAACTTCTTATAAAATATTTTTTGGATTAATTCATTTTCTAGTGTCATAGTCATTCCCTTCCCCGATGTTATAAAGAGTGTTCAAAAGATCGGACACTTTGAAATAAGATCCAATACTTTCCCAAAATTAAGTATATTAAAAATGAGTGAGCTTTATCCCGTTATTGTAACAAATTTTTTTTGATAAGAAATTTCATTTACATTTCAATTTAACGACAATCCCTTATTACATTTAAATAATTTTACATGTTTTTATATACTTTTACCGATTAGTAGGTGATTCATCCAAGTTACACGAGACTCTTGCATATAGTCTAATGCATGGGATAACTATTGGACAGAGATTTATTTATTTATTTATTTATTGATTTATTGATAATACATGTAGCTCCTACAATGCTCATGTTCAAAGAAGTGTGCTTTAGTTGTCCGTTATTGTTACAAATAGGTCAACAGCAACAAATAAAAAAAGAGCGCAACCCTTAAAAAGGTTACGCCTCGCTTCTTTCCATTAAATTAAGCTACTTTATCGATATCATCGTCTAACTCAAAATTTGTTACTGCACGGTTAAGCTTAATTTTGTAAGAGAAAAGCACTAAGATAATAATGGTTCCAACTGATGCTGCAAAGTATGCAGTTGAAATTGGCAAACCAAATCCGATTGGTGCATTAAAGATAAATGTGAGTGAGACCATTGTCATAAAGATTGCTGGAATCGTTGCAACCCAGTGAAACTTCTTTTGAATGGCTAGATACATAGCTCCAACAAATAAAGCAATGGCACTAAGCGCTGCATTCGTTACACCAAAGTATCTCCATAAAAGCGTGAAATCCATTGTAGTTAAGATGAATGAAATCACGAATAGCGGTAATGCGATCCAAAGACGGCTTGCAAATTTCAGTTGTGGTATTTTAATATAGTCAGCAATGATCATTCGTGCTGAACGGAATGCTGTATCTCCAGAAGTGATTGGTAAAACGATAACACCAAGTACAGCCAATGTTCCACCAATTGCACCAAGTAATGTAAATGATACTTCACTTACAACAAGACCTGCTCCACCAGTTGCAATCAATTCACTTAAGTCTGTTCCATAGAAAAGACTCATTGCTGCAGCTGCCCAAATCATCGCAATGATCCCTTCCACAATCATCATTCCGTAGAATACTTTACGTCCATTTTGTTCATTTTTAAGAGTACGTGAAATAATCGGTGACTGTGTCGCATGGAATCCAGAAACAGCTCCACAAGCAATGGTAATAAAGAGAATTGGGAACACAGCTGTTCCAGCTGGGTGCATATTTTCAAATGTTAATTCAGGAATTGGTGCCCCTGTTACAATTAGCATACCACCAATACCGAGTGCACTGATCAACAATAGTGCACCAAGAATCGGATAAATCTTACCAATGATTTTATCAACCGGTAGCAATGTCGCAAAAATATAATAAACAAAGATTGCTGCTGTGATTACCCCTAAAGCAACCCAACCATCCATTAAGTTAAATAATAGTCCAGCAGGTGCCGTTACGAAAACGGTTCCAACAAGTAGTAATAGAAGAACAGCAACTGCATTAACGAAATGTTTCATAAATTTCCCTAGAAACTTCCCTGCAAGCTGAGGCAAGTGAGCTCCTTTGTTACGAATTGAGATCATCCCTGTTAAATAATCGTGAACAGCCCCTGCAAAAATACAACCTACGACGATCCAAATGAACGCGACTGGACCATACAAAGCACCCATGATCGGTCCAAAAATCGGTCCAACTCCGGCAATATTTAAAAGCTGAATCAACGAATTTCGATTGGTTCCCATTGGAATGTAATCGACCCCGTCTTTCATGCTATGAGCTGGGGTTAGTCTTGCTGATTTTACTTCAAACATTTTTTCAATGAATTTACCATACGTGAAATAAGCAATGATTAAAAGTGCAATAGATCCTAAGAATGTAATCATTTCAACACCTCTTCCAATTTTTGAATACGCTTTCATTATAACTACATGAAAGCATATTTGTGTCGAAATTGTGATAACATGTTAAAAAAGGCTGCTAAGATGTTTATATTGAAGTCTCAAATGCACAAATTAAAGCTCTAAGCGTTCCCTTAAAGTTTTTACATAGTTTCTACTCACTGGTATCTCCTTTTTCTGTCCCACTACTTTCACTTGATAAGCACCATTGAACCAAGGGATTAGTTGCTCTACCTTATCTAGATTAACTAAATAACTTTTATGTGTGCGAAAGAAAGGAAACCCTCTAAGCTTTTCTTCTAACTCTTTTATAGGTGTCTTTGTATTGAAAGTATGATTAATCGTACAAATCATCGTCTCACGTTCCTCACGAAAAACATAGATGATATCTTGAGGAGAAACATAAACAATTCGACCGTCATGTTCAATAGCCAACCTCGCGCTAGCTTTCGGTCTTTCGTCTTTTGTTTCCTTCGCTCTTCCTAAGCTCTCAGTTATCCTAGCCATTGTTTCTGAAAGTTGATCCTCATCAAATGGTTTCACTAAATAATCTAATGCTTGAACACGAAAGGCTTTGACAGCATAGTCAGGATAGGCTGTAGCAAAAATGATAAGGGGCACTTTTTTTAAATTTTGTAGTGCTTTCGCTAATTCTAAACCAGACATTTGTGGCATTTCAATATCAACAAAAATCACATCAGGTTCTTTTCTCATCACCATCTCTAACCCTTTTTCACCAGAGTCCGCTTCAGCAACAATATTTATGTCTTCGTATCGTTCAAGTAAGAATTTTAACTCATCTCGACTATAAGGCTCGTCGTCAATAATAACCGTTTTAATTACCCTGCTCATTAATGCTCCTCCTAATAACGGGGATATCAAAAGAAACAGTCGTCCCTTCCCCTTCTTTACTTTCCACTCTTAATCTCGATTCAGCAGTATACATCATCTCTAAACGCCGATTCACATTATAAAGCCCAATCCCTGTTCCAGTTAAGGATTCCAGTCCTTCTTTTCCAAGCTCCTTTAATCGCTCTTTGTTCATTCCTTTGCCATTATCTTTAATCGATAAAAGAACTGCCCCTTGGACCTTTTTGATTTGAATAAGAATGCGACTGTTACTGTGCAGTTGTTTCACACCGTGTTTGATAGCATTCTCAACAATTGGTTGTAACGTCATCGGTGGTATTTTAATCTGTAACGCCTCTTCATCAATTTCATATTGAATGGTTAACCTGTCTTGGAACCTAGTTTCTTCTATTTCTAAATACGCCTTTACATGCTTTAACTCTTCCTCTAATGTCGTTTGTGTAGCCGTTGTTCCAGCTAGATTTTGTCTAAAAAAGTGAGAGAGAGAAATTAATAATTTTCTTGCTTTTAATGGGTCCGTTCGCACAAGAGCAACAATCGTATTTAACGCATTGAATAAGAAATGAGGACTTACCTGGGCTTGTAAGGCTTTTATCTCAGCTTGCTTAGCTAATTCTAAATGGCGATCTACCTCTGATAACTCTAGTTGATGACTTAATAAAGTGGAAAGTCCTTTACTTAATTCAATTGTCGTAGGAGATAGATCCTTTTCTGATTTAAAATAAAATTTTAATGTCCCAATTGTTTCATCTTTAATTTTAAGAGGAGAGATAATCGCAGAATGGAGTTTGCAATTTTCAACTCCACAATTGATTTCTTCCGGTCCAGCAATCACTAATTTACCCTCTTTTAGCACACGCTTTGTCGCAATTGTTTTAATATCTTCATTGATTAAATGATGGTCTTCACTTATCCCCACATATGCAATAATTTTTTCTTGATTGGTTATGGATACAGCATCTACATTTACTTCTTTCAAGAGGATTTCACAGGTCGGTTGTGCAGATTGAAAAGTTAATCCTTTCCGTAAATACTTCAATGTGAGATTAGCTAGCTTAAGTGCTTTTTGAGCCTGCATCGATCCCATTTTTTCTTCTTCATGAATTACATTACGAATAATTAAGATGAAGATCGCTGCTCCAATTCCATTTGCTACAATCATGGGAATACCAATGCTTTCGACTAACCGTAATGATTGCTCAAAAGGCCTAGCCACCAGTAAAATCACTCCCATTTGAACTGCTTCTGCTAACATCCCGACGATTAAGGCCGTTTGTAAGGAGATGATGCGATTGTTTTTATTTCTTTTATAAAAATAGCCAGCAATCGCCCCCGCAATAATCGTGGATGAGCCACAAGCAAATCCCGTAAAACCCCCAAGAAAATAGCGATGAACACCAGCAATGAGCCCCGCACCAACACCAACCTTCCAACCACCTAATAGTCCTGCAACAACAACACCAATTACTCGTGAATTGGCAATGGCTTCTCCTTCTCCCAAGTCGACAGCCCAGCGGAGATAAGTTGCTTGTCCGGGGTTAATCGTTAACCCTGTGTATGTACCGATAATTCCAAAAAAACCAAACATCAAAATTACACTCACTTGATTACGAGTGGAAATCTCCTTTTTTTCAATCAGATGTCTAATAAATTTAAAGCGAGTCATGACAAAAGCCACTGTAACGATAATTCCTAAGCGCTCTAGCATAACTAATATCAATTCCCACATACTTTACATCTCCTAATTTAAGTTGCTATCATTGGTTATCTTTTCAAGATTCCCAAAACCGTGTAACACTAATTAGTTTTTAGATAATTCCCTAGTATCTATGCTCTAAAGAAAATAATGAACCATGTTACACCATATATTTCTTTTTGTAGCATCGTCATTCTCAATAAATCTCTTCTTTTTACTATAAAACAGCATTACAAGAACAACAACAATTAAATCTGCCCCTTGGCACCTGTTCCTCCTCTGTAATCATGCCCAATTGAATGGTTTGGCTACCGAAGAGACCCATCAAAAAACGAATTAGGTTTTTACTACGCTCAAATGTCACTTACTATTTATGCCAGACACAGTTAAAGCACTAGTAGAAAATTTAGATTCAAAGCTAGAAATAGGCTTATATTTATGGACATGGGCGAGGATCAACTGGTTGAAAAAGTGAACGTGTATTAGGTGAAGTTGTTTTCGGCGGAGAAATAATAGGTGTATCGAATAATTAAATTGTCAAAAGTGTTCATACACAAGACGATCACGCTTTTTTAGTTTAACGTTCTCATTCGCCGTACATGCTTTTCCAATTTTGACTTTAAAAAGGCCTATCTTATTTTGAATAACAGGGTTGATAAATTGAATGGATTTTTGAAGAACATTCTTGGTGCATTGAGCTCAAGAAACTCATTCTTAAAGGGTGAAGAAGCGTTTTAGAATGACTAGATCATATTAACGACTAAATGGTCTTTTACCTAGGTAGGCTGTCAGTTTACTCATTTTATTATAAGGGATCAGTCAATTTAAAGAAGGAACAAAAAAAGAGACCGCTCTACTGAGTGACCTCCGCAATGATCTCTTTTTTTCGTTTTTCTCTTTCATTGACCGTCATCCGTGGACAAGTATAACATTTTGCCTTTGCTCCCTCAGTCTGATAGTAGAGGCAACAAGTTGGCTTTAGCCTCTGCATTAAGCCTGGAGTTGTAGGATTCTCAATTTTAATATGAGGGAAGTCTAGTCGGTTTTTCAAACTATTAAAAAGGACATGGCTTGCTTCTTTCGTAATCCATTGAAAGTCTTGATTCAAACTTTCCCGTTCTTCTTCATTCGCGGCTAAATTTAAAGCTACCTTCCATCCATATTCAAACCCATGAAGAAGCTGTCCCCATAGTTCTCGCGGGCGAATGTCAACTAGTTTCGCTATGGAATCCAATAGTGGTGTAACTGTTAATGTGAAAAAAGAGGAAATTTGCTTTCTTCTCCACTCTACCGTTCCGTCTCCTTCTTGCCAGTCCTCACTGCTAACTTTAAACGCTATCGCCTTCGATTGATACTTTTCAATTTTATACAACTGAGCGGAAACCGTGCTAAGTGATAATGGTACAACCACTTGATGCAATATCAGCATCGCAAGAAATCCTGAACATGTTATTCCAAACATACTAAAAAAATAAGTAGCTGGAACTTGTGGCTTCAGTGCTTTTATTTGCTTACTATACTGCTCTAAAAAAAGAGTAGCTTGATTCGATTGACATAAATATTCTAGCGTAATCTCTTGGTAAACACCTTCCTGTCCTTTACTAGAAAGAAAAAAATGTTTCTCTAGTACATTATTATAGACAGCTTTATCCATTATTCTCCCCCTTTTAAAGATCACAGCTCGTGGCATTCTTAATTTATGATTTAATGTGAAACGATAATCATTATCAATTTAAGTATAAAGCCACTTTTTTAAAACTTCAATGGTTTTTGTCTAATCAATATATCTTCTAATATATAAGAGTCTGTTCAAAAAGGGAGGTTTTTCCCCTTTTTGAACAGACTAAGAAGCAATAAGCTTAGTCGCTACACCTTTAAAAGTCTTACTTTGAGTGGGTTTCTCATAGTAAGACGAGTAGCGAACGGAGCCATTGCAAGTCTTATAGAGTACCTTTTTGAACCTTTAATATCCTCTCTCCTAATGCGGCGTTGCAATGGCTTCACTCACTGCGCGTCTATCCGAGAAAACCACTCGGATCGACTTAAAACATTGCAATTGCTTCGAGCTTGTTCAAAAAGGGAAGACGCCCTTTTTGAACAAGCTCTATAAGAAAAAATGTTTCATTAACCCATAAAATAGGTCATCTGTTTAGGGGCATACACCCTTCCACTCAGAATATTTGTGAATAGACTATTTTGAAAGCAAGTGAAAGGAGAGTAAACGATGGCCAAGAAAAAAATTGATTTCGACTTTGACTTAGGACTTGATTTGGAATTCGATCTTGACCTTGGAATGGATAAAGACTTTGATTTTCACGAGAAATTCACTGAGCTTTGTATGAAAAAAATCCAAAACAAGAAACTACACCATTATAAAAATAAGGATAACGATCATAAGGATACAAGTTCAAAAGATAAAGGTGATAAGGAAGAGGATTTTGACAAACCAGTAATGGATTGTATTGACCTGAAACCAATTGAATTAGATAGCAAGAAAAAAGATTGTCCTAAGAAACCATCCAAACCAAAAACATACAAAAAACCTGCATGTCCTCAGGAAGAAAAAAACTCAAATGATCGTAAATATTTAAAAAAGTTGAAGCATTTGAAAGATCTCGACAAACTTGATGACTTAGACGATCTAAAGCATTTAAAGAAACTTAAAAACCTTAAATCAAAAAAAGATTGTATTTGTAAGATCATAAAGAAATTTGAAGGAAGAAAAGTGTCGATTCGTACAAAATCTGGAGAACCTATTACAGGTACGATAGTAAAAGTCAAGAAAGATGGTTGTGTTGTTATTGATCAATGTGCAATGGTTTCTCCGCCTGAACCAGCTCTCCGCACCATTATTAATTGTAAAGATATTGAGCGTATCTCTAAGTTTATTTAATAAAATAAAAGCACAGATCACACTGATTTGTGCTTCTTTTTATCGTTAGACCGTCTAATATGTGTGCATATTGTAGTAACGATTGCTTTCCACTAAAATCATCTTCATTTATAACCACAACTATCTGGGTTAAAGGTCAGATAATACGGACTGTAATAGTCATCATCATCACAATTTGTCAGGGCGATTGAATCGTTTTTTTAGGTTTTAATTCTCCCTGTAATATCTATTTTTACTCCTACTTTTCTCTGGTCGTGCTACAATTTGCAAAAATTCGATAGCCTTTTTTTCACCTTATACTTTCGCTTATGAATAAAAAAGACGAGTGGGTTAGTCCCTCTCGTCGTCTTTCCCTTATTACTCTTTAACCATTGTTAATATCACCTCTAATAACATATTTGCTCCTTGTTCACATTCCCTCCATGTTGTTGCTTCCTCTTCACAATGACTTTTCCCATTTTTGCTAGGGACAAAAAGCATAACAGATGGAATAATTCGATTGATAAATTGTGCATCGTGTCCCGCTCCACTAATCATCTTTTTATAAGAATAACCAAGTGTCTGAGCAGCTTTCTCTAATAAATCTATTAGTTTTTCATCAAACCAAACTGTATCACGGAACCACATTTTCGTCAGTTTTACGTCACAATCCCCTTGATTAATAATCATTTGTGAATGTTCTTGGATCTTTTTTTCCACTTCTTTTATGACGGACTCATCTTTGTGCCTTGCTTCAAGCGAGAAAACCACTTTATTTGGAATTACGGTATGAATATTGGGTTTGACATTGACACGTCCAACAGTAAATACAAGTTCATCATCTAATTTCCCTAATTGAGGTCGGATTGATTGTATGAAGTCATTCATTGCAAACAAAGCATCTTTTCTCATTGCCATTGGTGTTGTTCCCGCATGATCCGATTCACCAGTAATCTCAATTTCATAGCAAACCATTCCCATTACCGCCTCTACAACCCCGATAGCAAAATTTTCACTTTCTAATACCGGGCCTTGTTCAACATGTAACTCTAAAAAGGCAGTTCCTTCCTCAAGACGGTTTTTAATTTCACCAGTATAACCAATTTTCTCCAAAGCATCTTCAAAGGTAACTCCATCACTGTCTTTTTTTTTCAACATCTCTGACTTATCAAATTTACCCGATAGCACACCTGAAGCCATCATCGAAGGTTCAAATCTTGCCCCCTCTTCATTCGTGATATTGACAATCGTAATAGGAATACGAGGAGTTATATTATTTTCTACTAATGTTCGAACCACCTCTAGTCCCGCTAAAACACCGAGGACACCGTCAAACCTCCCCCCCTTTTTAACTGTATCTAAATGAGACCCCATTATAATAGGAGGTTTGTCTTCAATGCCGCGTAATGTAGCCCAAATCGAACCCTTATCATCTACTTTCACCGTCATTCCAAGTTGTTCACAACATTCACAAAAATAATCCCTAGCTAAGCGATCTTCTTCCGATAGAGCTAGTCTTGTAACCCCATTATTCGGTGTACGTCCATAATCAGCAAAAATTTCAAGTTCATCTTTCAGACGTTTTCCATTTACAAGTAACCTTTGCTTTTGTATTAATTACATCACTCCCTTACTTGATTAATAGTTATCTCTTATTTTCCTAAGTATTTATTATATTTTAATGCTCCTTTTTGCCAATATCAGCAATTGCGTGAGTATTTGTCACATTCATTTTCCTAAAATTACTAAATGAACTTATCCAATGTATTTTAAATCCTCTATACATAGAAATACACTTGACTGCAGGTTTAGCACTTGGTTTATCTATTAAGCAGAAATACGGTTGAGATTTCTCTATGTTCCAATCCAGGGTTCTCCGCTCATTCAAATCTAATTCATCGTTAATATGAGATCTATTTATTAACAGACTATGTATTCTTTTTTAAATTATGATGATTGCATCAACTTATTGTCGATTTTTCAAAAAACAAAAAAAACTTGTAACAAAAGTGTCTAGTTACAAGATTTCTATCGTCATTTTTTCTGATTTAACATTTTAGTAACCGTATCAAAGTTTACTGAATTCGAATCATTCAATAGGGTTTGTACGATCTTTTCTTCCATTTCTTTAGAAACCTTTTTATTGGCAACAGTAGATACCTCTTGAACGATTCGCCTAACCGTGTGTTCGTCTTTAAAATTAGCGTTCTGAAATGAGTTTGCCAATTTTAGAACATCCGTCATCTTAACGCCAGTTTTCTTTTCAATGTTTTGAAAAAAACCTTTTCCAAACAAAATACATCCTCCTCTTATTGGTAAGTAGAGAATTGCTCCACGGTCAAAGTGGAACAATTCCTACATGTCACTAATCCTATTAGTAGCCGTAGCCACCATAAGATGCGCCAATGATGATTAACAAGATGAACAATACAACAAGTAATGCAAAGCCACCTCCGTGTGCGTATCCAGACATGTAGAACACCTCCCTCGAACCAGTAAGTAAATAGCAGATAACTACTATTCTTCATTACTATATGCAATTTAAAAACAACATGTTTGGGTTTATGTTTAATTTTTTTAATAAGCTTTTTGATTTTTTTATTCTGTCTTACTTCCTGCTGTGGTGAAAGCCGTTTCTCAAACTCAAAAAACTCATCCCCGATACAAATAACTTTATTTAGGGAAGGATCATAATATCTTACGTCTATACAGCCCCTCGGTGACTCCTTAACCGTTGGGGCAGGATCGCGCTAAACGGGTATACGTGATGAAAAAAAGACAAAGAGAGAAGCATCTTTTGCCTCTCTCTTCGTCTTTTTATTGATTTTGTTCAACGTTTCCATTCGTTAGATCCACCAAAAACCTGGACGTTGCTCAGCTTTTTTATCATCTGCAGACTGAGTTTGCGCGGGTCTAGGTGTCCCGAAAAGAAGTTTTGACCAAGGATCAATCATTTCCCTTTCTTCTTTAGGGTCTTTATTCTCTCCCTTTACTGGCTTTTTATCTTCAATTGATTTTTTATCTTTTATTTGTTTTTTATCTTCAACTGTTTTTTTATCTTCAACTGTTTTTTTATCTTTTACTGTTTTTTTATCTTCAACTGGTTTGCATACTGGCTCTTCTACTGGTTGTTCACATACCAGCTTTTTATCCTCAACTGGTTTGCTTGTTTTTTTCCCTTTTGACCCTGGCGTTGTCATGTCTCTTCCAATTGTTGGATTTCGATGTTCATACATGCTGAATTCTCCTTTACCATTAGATTTACTATATAGTGTATGGAGAAACAACTAGTTTGATTGGGTGTCTATGCAATGATTATAAGATCATCACACCATCTAGACTGTGAAAGAAACGTTTTGATTGAAAAGGCTCTGATTCCGCTTCTTTACTTAATTGAATAAATTCATCAATATTCATATTCACTTCTTCTTCTAGGGAGTGCACCCCAAGAATCGGCTCACTTTCATATTCATTCACTAACCATGTAGCTAAACCACTTGGAGACCTCAATATATTAAACGATGTAATGATGTGATCAATAGATATTTTCTCAAGTTGCCTTAATACTCGCTCTAATGTAAAGGAGGTTTCTATTTCATCGAAATCCCAACTTAATTCAAGAGTCTCTAGTATCTCTTTCATCTTTTCGGTCGTATCAGGTTCCACATTTTCTCTAAGAGGTAATTGCTCTAATATTTTTGAAAAGGATTCATCGCCTATCATAATCGTTTTCGGATCCATCTCATCAATCATAAAATAGCCTATGAAGGCCGTTGGCAAGAAAATATATTGAACAAACCCTGTAACCGCTTTAATATCTTCAAAAAGTAAACGAACCGATTCTTGCTGACCCGAATATGAATTCAGAATTTGACCAATAAAAATTAAATCGTTCTGCTTATAGATTTGATTATTTGGAGAAAGCCAGCTGTCTCCTTGCTTTACTTTCCTTTTCCAGTAATCAGGATATTTGTATTTACACAAATTCGCACCTACTCCCTAGTGAACACTAGTTTCATAAAAACAGGCAGCCCTTTAAGGATCTGCCTGTTCGTATTGATTAGTCTAAAATAAATGATGAAACTATATTACCCAATTTTTCAACTTTTATTCATCAATTCTTAATATCCACATCATACTAAAATTCTTAGAATCAATCTACCTATTTTTACCTAGACCTATCCCTCTTAATAAACCTTATCTGGTCTTACCTTTAATTTTCATTTCTGTTGATCCTGCTACATTGCATCTCGAATAAATTCATTATCCACTGTTTCATTCTTCCAATCAGAAGTATATTCCTCGATCATTTATAGAATGGTTGAGTTACTTATACAAAAAAGCCTGTTCTCTTTTAACAGAGACTTAGATATTATTTAAACCAATCTTCCTCCACAAATTCTTTATTCATATATACACCGGTTTCATAGCCTTCACTTGCCGCTCCCATTAATCCAGTAAAGCGTTTTGCTGCGTCACCAATAATAAAGAGTCCATCTATACTTGTCTTACCATGCTCTTTTGTTTCAAATCCATGTTTATCATTTAATTTTATTCCTAACTCTCTAGGAAGCATCGTTGCTTGTTCTGCACCTGTATCTACAATAAATCCAGCTTCTCGATAGATTGTTTCTCCATCGTTGAAAACGATTTGCTCTAAAAACCCGTCCTTTGATATTACTTCTTTAATCGGAGTTTCAATCAAACGAACCTTGTGTTGGCTCAACTCTTGTTTTTCTTTTTCAGTTAGTTTAGCAGGTCCATTTGTCGCTACGATTAAGTCCTTACTCCAATTGTAAATTAAACGAATGTAATGAATGAGGTCTTGTTTATTTCCAATCATCGCGATTGCTTGATCACAATGTTCCCAAGCATCACAATAAGGACATGAGAATACTGATTTTCCGTAAACTTGATCAAGTCCTGGGATATCAGGGATATCTTCTTTTAACCCCGTTGCAAAAATCACTTTTCTACTATAATAGACAGAACCTGTTTGGGTCGTGGTTTTAAACTGTTTCTGTTCATTTACGACTCCTTCCACTAAATCGCTCACAATGGTTACATTCGGATAGGTTTTCATTTGCTCATGGGCCAATTCTCTGAGTTCAAAAGGTTTAATCCCGTCTCTTGTTAGAAAACCATGGGACTCATATGTCACCTCATTCCGTGGATGACCTGAATCAATTAACACGACACTTCTACGTGACCGTCCTAGTACTAGGGCCGCACTTAAACCACCAGGACCGCCCCCCACAATGACAACATCAACCGTTCTTTGATCCATTGTCTAAACCCCTTTCCGAGTTTAATTCGATTCTGACAAAATGAAAAAGGCAGACCTAGTCTGCCCTTCTTTTACTCGTCGTATTCTATTCTTCGTCCCAAACCTTGACTTCTTGCATCGTGTCGCCTTGCTTAATACGGTAAATAGAATCAAGCCCTTCAACAACTTGTCCAAATACAGTATGAACACCATCTAAATGTGGTTGTGGCTCATGCACGATGAAGAATTGACTTCCACCCGTATCTTTTCCAGCGTGTGCCATTGAAAGAGAACCCGCAACATGCTTATGTGGGTTACCTGCTGTTTCACACTTAATTGTGTAGCCAGGACCACCCGTTCCGTTACCAGTTGGGCAACCACCTTGAGCAACGAAACCAGGAATTACACGGTGAAATGTTAATCCATTATAAAAACCTTCATTAGCCAGTTTCTCAAAGTTTTCAACATGTCCCGGTGCAGCTTCCGAGAAAAATTCAATTACAAGTTTTTCGCCATTTTCAAAAGAAATAGTACCTTTTTTCATATGTATAGCCTCCATTTTTGAGTAGATTCACTTTATTGTACACGATTAGCTTTGGAATGTGAAATCGAATGACTGAAGTCAGAAAATAACTCATAACATTACAAATTCTAACACCTGGTTCTTCTGAGTTATAATAAAAAACGAGTGCTACCTTAATTGGTAAGCACTCGTTTTTAAACCAAGACAAATCTAGTTTGACACTTTTTTTACTAATGGTAAATCTAAACGAACAAGATCTTCATATCGTTCACGTCTAACCACCTCAAAAGCTTCACCTTTTTCAACAAAAACAACAGCAGGACGAGGAATTCGATTATAGTTATTTGCCATCGCATAACCGTATGCTCCTGTACAAAAAACAGCTAAAATGTCTTCATGATTAGCTTTAGGTAACGGTAAATCCCAAATTAACATATCGCCACTTTCACAACATTTACCAGCAATCGAAAAGGTTTCAGTTGCTTCTTCATTGGCGCGATTCGCTAATACGCCCTCGTATTCAGCTTGATACAAGGCAGGACGCAAATTATCACTCATTCCCCCATCAACAGCTAAATAATCACGTACGTTAGGAATGTGTTTGTGAGAACCAATTGAATATAAAGTTGTTCCTGCATCTCCAACAAGGGAACGTCCTGGCTCAATCCAGATTTCAGGCATTGTTAAATTCGTTGCAGCAGCTTTTTCTTTCACAACTTCAATCATTTTCCTCACATATTCTCCAACTGGAAGAGGCGTGTCGCCTTCAATATAGCGAATTCCAAAACCGCCACCTAAGTTTAAAACACTAGGCGTAAAATCAAATTTCTCTTTCCATACTTCAATTAACTCAAACATCTTTTCAACCGCCATCACAAAACCCTTTGTTTCAAATATTTGTGATCCGATATGACTGTGTACACCAAGTAAGTGCAAAAATTCATCTTCGTGTGCTTGTTGCACCGCTTCATGTACTTGACCACTTACAAGGTCAAAACCAAACTTCGAGTCTTCTTGACCGGTTGAGATATAATCATGCGTATGCGCTTCGACTCCAGGGGTAATCCTAAGAAGGACTTCCATACGATGCTGACGCTCTTTACAAATACGACTTAACTCACGAAGTTCATAGAAGTTATCAACAACAATACAACCTATTCCAGCTTCAACTGCCATTTCAAGTTCAGCTAGGCTTTTATTATTCCCATGAAAATGAATACGGTCCATTGGATAACCCGCTTCAATGGCCGTATAAAGTTCACCACCTGAAACAACATCAAGGCTTAGACCTAACTCATCAGCCAACTGAAACATCGCTAAACAGCTAAATGCTTTACTTGCATAAGCGACTTGAAAAGGAACTGCCTCCATTTTGAAAGCTTCTTGAAACTGCATCGCTCGCTCGCGAATCAGGGCAACATCATACACAAATAAAGGGGTTCCATATTTTGCTGCGAGATCAACTGTATTCACTCCACCAATTTCTAATTGACCTTGATCATTAATACGACTCGTACCATTTGTATACATTTATGTTTACTTCCTTTCTTAGTTGAATACTTAAAAAAGCAGCTAATGTTGGTACACTAGCTGCTACAACTGCACAAGAGTAACCTAATCTTACGGTAAAAACATTGTTAGTTACATACCTATATGCATGCAAATTCCACCTTAAAAATCTATTAAATCGTACATAAGATTTATAAAATTATGAGTATAACTTTATCACACTAAATAGATATGTTCAAGAGTTCTAAAAAGCTGTTAAAAGCCACTTACAACCTACACCAAGAGCATCGTTTTTTTAGATAACTTTTCTTCTTGTATTTTCTTTTCAAAACTTTTTATCCCTGCAAGAATCGGTAACTCTAGAAACGGTCTAATATAAACACTATTGCTCTTATGGTTACTATGATGCCATAAGTTCAATCGGTCAAACGTAGAACCTTCCTTCTAATACCCCTGCTCTCTAAATGAATGCTTTTCTACTAAAGTTAACATATCAATTTTTTCCACTCAAAGAGGAAAAGCTACGCAAAATTGCGAAGCTTTTTCCCATTTATTCTGCCTTAACTTTTTGTTTAATCGGATCTTGCGGGTTAACAATTCTTGGACGGAATCTGGCACTTGGTACAGACGCTCGCACAAGGATATGCCACATCGCAGGGGGATCAAATGGGAGAAATGGCCATAAATATGGTTTTTGAAATGTTTTGATCACTGCAAGTGCTAAAATAAACAGTGTGGTTCCAATGATAAATCCAGGAGCTAAAAAGATAGCTACGGCAAAAATCAAGATCATTCTTGCTGCTTTTAATGCCACGCCTAGTTCATAACTTGGTGTAGCAAACATGCCGATTGCTCCTATCGCAACGTATAAAATAACCTCTGGAGTAAAATAACCAACTTGAATCGCTATTTCCCCAATTAAGAGAGCCGCAACTAAACCGAGTGCTGTCGCGAGCGGAGAAGGAGTATGGATGGCTGCCATCCTTAACAGTTCTATCCCGAGTTCAGCAAAGACTATTTGTAAGAAAACAGGGATGTTATTCGTTTCATTGGGCCCAATAAAATCCAAGGCTGGAGGGAGCAAAGAAGGTTGCATAACGAGCAATAGCCAAAAAGGCAAAACCATTAACGAGAAAATAATACCAATAAATCGAGTCCACCTTAACAAGGTTCCAATAAACGGAGCTTGACGGTATTCTTCGGCGTGTTGGACATGATGAAAAAAGGTGGCAGGCGTAATAATTACACTTGGTGACGTATCCGTCATAATTAGGACATGACCTTCGAGTAAATGATTGGCCGCCACATCTGGTCGCTCTGTATACCGAACAAGTGGAAATGGATTAAATCCTTGTTTAACCAGATATTCCTCCACAATTTTATCCGCCATTGTCAAACCGTCTATATTAATGGCTTCAAGTTCTTTTTTTAATATCTCGACCATTTTCGGATCAGCGATTCCATCAATATACGATAAACAAATATCCGTCTTAGAACGCTCTCCTACCTGCATAATTTCATGGCGTAATCGTTCATCACGAATTCTACGCCGGGTAAGAGCTGTGTTGATAATAATATTTTCCGTATAACCATCACGTGCCCCACGAACAACTCTCTCTGTATCGGGTTCTTCAGGTCCACGACCAGGATAACTTCTCACATCAATAACAATCGCCTGGTCTTCACCCTCAATTAAAATGAAAATCAGACCAGAGAGCATTTGTGTGATCGAATCTTCTAACGTGTTTTTATACTCTATCTGAACATGCGTCAAGTGGTTCGTTATTGCTTGTTTCACATTCGTCGTTTCTGTTTTGCGACCACGGACATCTAAATCCATTAACTCTTTTAACAATTCAATAATGTATTGAATATCACATAACCCAGTAACAAAGTAAATTTGAATGTGTTTATCTAGAATGGTTAGGGTACGGACTCCAACATCAAAGGACTTTCCAAATCCAAGTCTCTTTTTTATTTCTGCTTCATTTTCAACAATGTTTCGAGATATCGGGGTCTCTTTTTTTTCATGGACGTGACTCATGATATCCGCTCCGTTTCAAAATGATTTCCACTGCTTGCTTTGTAATTGGGGCCCCTTTTTTGATCGAATCAAATCCAGCCATTTTGCCTATATCTCCAACCCCAACAACAACCGGAATAGTTAATTCATCCAAAATATAAACTGTATCGCCATTTATTCTTCCTATTTCCAAATCTGGTAATCCCTCTTTATCGACTCCAAATTCTGTTAAGTTTCCATATCGATCAATGCTTACATCAACATGTGTCCATTCACGTGAGTGAGTCGAGGAAGCAACAGCTATTGCTCCCAACACGTCAATTTGCGGATGTAAGGCGACATATTGCATCGCTTTTTCTCCTAATCCACCTTCATGTTGCCCGCAATCATCAAACATTACTAGGACTGGATCATAAGGAGTCTGTAAAATAAGAGAGACGATTTCTTCTCCGCTAATTGGAGTTGGGTTCCCCCACGAGTAACTGATACACCTTCCACCTACTTCCTCTGCCGCCAACTCTATGACTTTCCGTGCATGCTCATCCCCATCCGTTACTAAGATCACTTTTCGTCTCTCCATTTTCATCACCCCTTTGGTTTAAAGAACATCGCTACTAAAAAGCTAAATAAAATCGTTGATGATATCCCTACAGAAGTCACTTCAAACACCCCCATTCCGACTCCGAAAAAGCCGTAGCGACCACCTTCGGACATCGCTCCATGTACAAGCGAATGTCCAAAACTAGTTATTGGAACAGTGGCTCCTGCACCAGCGAAATCAATTAACCGATCATACAGATGAAATCCATCTAGCAAGGCACCACCAACAACTAGTGTACTAAGCGTATGGGTAGGAGAAAGTTTGCCTATGTCCATGAGCATTTGTCCTATAAAACAAATCAACCCTCCAACTACAAAAGCTGCCGCATATTCAAACATGTTTACTCCTCCCGTTCAAATGACAATGCATGTGCGATACATGGTATCGACTCTTTTTGTTGTATCATTAGAGGACTTAATAGTGCACCTGTAGCAACAACTAACAACCGCTTGATTCTACCCCGATTCATTTCTTTCAATAAGTGGCCAAATGTTACGACAGCTGGACAGGCTGCACCGCTCCCACCCGCAAATATCGGTTGTTCCTGATGATAAATCATCACACCACAATCCTCATAACGATCTAAATGAATTCCCTTATCTTGTACTAGCTTGCGCAAAATACTACTTCCTACACGTGATAAATCACCTGTAACAATGACATCGTAATAAGAAGGATCACGTTTCGTTTCTAGCAAGTGTGTGACAATGGTATCCGCGGCCGCTGGAGCCATCGCGGATCCCATATCGAATGGATTTTTGATACCCAAGTCTTTTACTTTACCAATCGTAGCGTCTGTCACTTTAATAGGAGCAGGCTTTGTCCCTACAATGATCGCACCAGCACCGGTAACGGTAAATGTTGCCGTATCAGGACGTTGACCACCAAATTCAGTTGGGTTTCTAAATTGCCTTTCAGCTGTTGCATTATGACTACTAACTGCCACAAGTGCGTTTTTTGCTACTCCTGTATCAATAAAAAGAGAAGCTAAAGCCAACCCTTCCATGACTGTCGCACACGCAGAAAACAACCCTAAATACGGAATTTCCAGTTCTCTAGCGTAATAATTTGATGTAACAATTTGATTAAGTAAATCACCAGCTAAGAAATAGTCGATTTCAAGACTTTTTTTCTCCGCATGCTTTAATGCTGTTTCAACAGCGTCTTTCATTAATCGTCGTTCCGCTAACTCCCAATTCTCTTCCCCTGCATATAAATTGTCGTAGCAAACATCAAAACTATCCGCGAGGGGCCCTTTGGATTCTTCAGGGCCAACTGCAGTCCCTGTTCCCTGTACGTAGACAGGATTGTGAAAATGCCATGTTTGCTTTCCACGTCTTTCCAATCCCAACACGCCCTTTACGAGTTAATCAACATTTCGACAAGCAATCTAGTTAAACTGACTAAATATGCAGAGAGAACACCAAAAGCTATAACTGCACCTGTTAGTTTAAACATATTGGCACCTATACCAAAAACAAGTCCCTCACTTCTATGCTCCAAGGCTGCACTTGTCATCGCATTGGAAAATCCTGTAACAGGAACTAGTGAACCTGCACCAGCAAATTGCCCTAGTTTATCATAAACACCAAAACCAGTGGCGAGAGCCGCTAATAATATTAATGTCGCTAGCGCCGGACTCATCGCTTCTTCTTGAGTGATTGGCAAATAAGTCATATAAATTTGACTGATTCCATGGCCTAACATACAAATTAAACCACCCACTACAAAAGCCTTCACACCATTTTTGATAATATGACTCTTTGGTTGATAGAGCTTTATGTTTTTCTGATATTGTTTTTGTTCATCCTTACTCAAAATTCAACCCCCCAGCTCTGATCACACATCCTGATTTAAAACTCACGATAATCCACTCATTTTGATTTTACCGTTAGTATGACTGAAGAATCCTTCCTTCATTCTAAAATAAAGGAAAAGAGGATGAATCAATGGAAATTTCCCCACGAATTATCCTCACTTTCTTTACATGCCTACATTTATAGAAAAAAAACTGACATCTTGTTTCTGTACACGACATGCTGTTTCCACTCATTCATATTAAACTTTTGCTCAACATAAACTTGATGCCACACCATAAATGAGAGTACAGTCCAAATTTTTCTACTGTAATCAGCTTTGTTCAGGTTATGATCATCTAATAATTGTCTGACATACACTTTAAAGATGTATTCACTCGTTTCACTGTCTTTGATTAATTCGAGCGCCCAGTCATATAATTGATTTTTCAATCAAAAACGCAAATATTTATAGAATTGTTTAAGAAAGAAAATAATATTAAATTTATTGCTCACATCAAAAAAAAGACAATTCCCAGCAACATTGTGATAGGAATTGTCTTTTTTAGATTAGATTTGATGGTTTTTCTCTTCATATGGATGAGCAACCCATCCATCTGTATCGATGAACAAGCGGACAGCCACCACTTGACGATCTTCCATTAATGTAAAGAAGTGAGGTGTGTGCTCTGGAACAGAAATAACATCACCAGCTTCAAGCTCAATATTAAAATAGCCCGTTTCGTCGTCGCCTTTCACGATAAAAATGCCGTGACCTGCTGTAATAATACGCACTTCATCATCCGTATGAGTATGAACTTGCTCGAATTTTTTTAATAACTCTTCAATGTTTGGTGTTTTTTCTGATAAGGCAATCACATCCCAATTCACATATCCTCTTCTGTCTGCAAGAGATCGAATGTCGTCATCATAACTTTTTAAAATTTCAGCTTTGTCTTCATCTGTTAAGTCAAACTTCTCAACTAAACTCTCAGGTAATTTCCCCATGTCCCAACGTTCAAAGAATACCCCTTGTTCTTCTAAAAACGCATGAACGTTATCTTGTCCTTCAACTACTTTACCGCTGTTTCTCACTCTAATAACTGCCATTTATAAAACCTCCTTTAGATTAATTGCCTTCGCATGTAATAATTTCATTTGGTAGGAAAATAAGAACTCACAAGCTTCAAGATGTCTTTTTGCCTCAAATGCATTTTTTCCCCATACTGTTATCCCATGATTACGAATGAGAATCGCTTTTGTTACTGATTCAATCTTCTCACCAATAGCACGACCAAGCTTAGGCAAATCAGCCCAATTCTCAACGATTGGGATGGTAAGTTCCCCATCTTCCTCCCAAATACCAAATGCTTTGATAAGTTCGACATTACGAAAAGTTATTGCCCCCTTCTCTGCATATAACTCAGAAATCAAATTATTATCTAACGTATGAACATGCAAACTGCAACCTGCATCCGTTTTTTTATACACTTCTAAATGAATAACTGTCTCTGCAGATGGTTTCCCTTGGTCTGAAAGAGGATTGCCTTGCTCATCGACGAGGACAAAGTCCGTTTCTGTTTCTTTGTATTTATCTTTTCCACTAACTGTAACTAAAAAAGTTAATGGATCATCGCTTACTTTTATTGAAAGGTTGCCACTTGTTCCTGGAAACCAATCTCTCTCTGCAAGCTCTCGCTTTACAGTAGCTAACTCATTCCACTTTGAGATCATGCTGTCACCTCTTTATCTTTCAAAATCTGAATTACTTCATGAAATGTCTGAAAAGAAGCATGTGGTAATTCAAGATCTTGACACTTTTCTAACAGAAAATCTCTGGCAATCACAAAATCCGCTTGTTTGGCTGCTTGAAGATCGGTAATGGAATCACCAATCACAATTGTAAACCGACCCTCTCCGATTTTTCGTAGAATAGAGGGTTTGCAACATCCACACTCATTCGTACAATGACAATCACAAGCATGTGGCCATTCCACACGGATCTTCTCTTCATTAAACTTTGCTTGATTGCAGTAGATAGGAAGCTGATAGCTCTTAAGGAGCGGATTGACAAAGAAATCCATCCCCCCACTTACTACAATCAAATCAATGTCATGCTTTTTTGTATACTCGACAAAGGTTCCAAAACCATCTCTAATCTTAGCATCGTCTAATATAAATTCAGTCATTTCTTCTTTAAGAGAAGAGGGAAGGAGTCTAAAAAACTGTCCAACTCCTTTTTGAATGGAAAGACGCTGAGCCAATACATCGTCCTTAATCGCTTCCCATTCTGGTGGCGCAAACCTCTTCATAATGGCAACAATGTTATCATTAACCGTAATTGTTCCATCAAAGTCACAAAATATCATTGGTCGCTTTTTCTCGTTCATTCGCCACCCCATAATTCAATGGCCTTAGCCAACTCAGGATGATCAACCGCTGCCTCATTTAATGTTTGGTTGTTTAAAACTGCATCAATTGCTTGTACAAACGCTTTCCCACCTGCAGCTGCTCCGCCTGGATGTCCGTGTATTCCACCACCTGCATTAATAATACTATCCATGCCAAAATCGGCAATTAGTTTCGGTGTCAGTCCTGGATGAATCCCTGCTGACGGAACTGGGAATGCCTTTTTAAACTGGTCTTCTTCTATTAAATTTCTTGCAATTGCTTGGGTCTCTTCCTTCGCCATCGCTACAGACCCATAAGGTGATGGGAACAATACCAAATCTGCCCCAGCCATCCTTGCTAATTTACCAAGTAATAACCCCGGTGCAAGACCGTAATCAGGTGAAGAAATCATCGTCCCAGCAAAGGCTGGATGAGCCATAATAGGCAGTGGAATATTAGGGTCTTCAGCGAGTGCCTGCATGACATCAAGACCATAAGCAAACACATTAAAGAGAAGCAAATCTGCGCCTAGCTCCACTGCTTTATAAGCCTTTTCTCTTAACTCCATGGTTTTCCCAGTTAGGTTGACTGCGTGAAGTGTTCTCTTGCCAGTTTCCTCATAGCTTTCACGCAACGCTTCCTGACAAACTGGTATTCTTTTTTCAAGTGGTGTTAACTCATTCTCGAAAAGAATCTCATCGTCCTTGACAATATCTATTCCACCTAGAGCTTGAGCTTTCATTTGTTCTTTTAGAGAACTAAGATCGCGTCCGATTACACCTTTGAAAATACTCATTAATAATGGACGCTCGTATGTATTGGTTAAGCTCCGGATTCCTTCAATTCCAAATTGTGGACCCGGGTAGCTACGTTTAATCTCTTCACTGAACGATAGATCAAGAAGCTTAACTTTTCCATCAAGAGAAAATTTTCCGAAAGTAGTCGTTAACACAGCTGGTAGATCATTTGAAAAATTAATAGCCGGGTATCCGACCGTAATAACAGCTTTGTTGTCGGCAACCATCTTCGTCTCAACTACTCTTCCTTTATGTCGTTGTAATTGCTCTTGCTCAACAGTTGGGAGATTTGTCCAAGAGCCGACTGTAAGTCCAGTCGCAATAGCTTCTGCTTTTTTTGCTAAGTTGTCTTTCTTTACCTCGAGAATATATGTTGCTAGTACCTCACTCACTACATTTCCCCTCCATAAAACTGCATTCACTAACCAAGGGAACCGGAAGAAATTAACAGTTTTGATAGTTTTTAATTTTGACAGCATTTTTTTTAGTCGTCAATCTTTTTCAAATACCTGGACAGCCTTCTTTAGTAGTATATCAAATTTCAAAATTTATTAAGATAAATGAACAATTAAGTTTTCAAAATTAATTGACATGTTCCATTAATCAAGGGTAAGATGTCATCAATTATTAAATTTCATAAACTCTTATGATGAGAAGGCTGAGGGAATTGGACCGATGACGCCCGGCAACCGGCTTGTAAAAGCAATGGTGCTACTTCCAACAGAATGTTACATTCTGACAGATAAGAGGGACGAACGTGACGTTTCAATCCTCTTGATCTATATGCAGGAGGATTTTTTTATTTGCTTTAATTTTGCAAACTGCATGTTGGGGAAAACTGCAATGATTAATAAGGTGGTAGCCCTTATAGAAAACATTCTTTTAATAACATCTTATGGAGGATTTAACATGACAATTCAAAAGGCCTACCAACCATTAAATACAGATACAGCAATAGAACTCAGTAAAGATTTACAATTATTCAACCAAGATGACCAACTTTCTGCCGAAGAAATCGGTGATGGGAATTTAAACTTAGTGTTTCGCATTCGAAACGAAAAAAAGGATCAATCTTTCATTATCAAGCAAGCATTGCCTTATGCAAAAGTCGTCGGTACTAGCTGGCCTTTAACACTGGATCGTTCACGTATTGAAAGTGAATCTCTCAAAAGAACATACCAGCTTGTACCTCAATTCGCTCCAAAGGTATTTTATAGCGATTCTACTTTAGCTGTTACAGTTATGGATGATTTATCTCACTTAATCATCCTGAGAAAAGGGTTAATTGCCGGGAATCAATATCCGAAATTAGCCAAAAATATCGGCGTTTTCTTAGCCCATACCCTTTTCTTCAATTCTGATTTCGGTTTAAATCAACAAGAGAAAAAGATCCAAAGTAGCCAGTTTATTAATCCTGAATTATGTAAAATTACTGAGGATCTCGTTTTTACAGACCCCTTCTTTGATCACGATACTAATAATATTGACGGCTCCTTGAAACCGTTTGTTGCAGTTACCATTTGGTCTGACCAATTATTAAAGCTTGAGGTTGCCCAATTAAAACAAGCCTTTCTAACTAAAGGAGAAACACTCGTTCACGGTGATCTTCACACAGGAAGCATTTTTGTAAGTGACGAAGAAACCATTGTCATTGACCCTGAGTTTGCCTATTACGGTCCATTTGGTTTTGATGTAGGTGCGTTCATCGCAAACTTAATTTTAAATTACTTAGCTCAAGATATTCATTTAGAAGATCAACCGCAAAATAAAACCGAATATCAACGGTATTTGCTTGGTGTTATCACAGAAACTTGGACGGTGTTTGAGCAAGAATTCACAACTCTTTGGAAGAAACATCCACAAGATGCATTTATGAAAATTGATGGCTATCTTGAACAAACATTATCAACAATTTTTACCGATGCGATTGGCTTCGCTGGTTGTAAAATAATCCGTAGAATGATTGGACTTGCTGGAGTAGAAGATGTTGAGTCTATTTCGGATGTGGACCTCCGAAATCAAGTTAAGAAGAAAGCATTAACATTAGGCAAGAAGTTAATAGTAGAACGTAAAGAACTAACATCTATTCAGAAACTTGTAAAGGTTGTGTCTGACCATGCTTAATACGCCTATTCGCTCGGTTCAATGGAGTGACACTCATATTACATTGCTTGATCAGCGTCTATTACCTGGAAAAATTGAGTTTCTCTCCCTTACTACTATCGAAGATGTATGGGATGCAATTTTTCAACTAAAGGTTCGAGGTGCTCCTGCAATAGGGATTGCTGCTGCTTACGGATTAGCTTTATGGACACAGCAAACCCAGTTAGCTAATTTCGATAAGTTTAGATCCGAGCTTGAAAAGCAAGGCGCCTACTTGGAAAGTTCTCGTCCCACAGCTGTTAATTTATTTTGGGCTGTGAAACGTATCCTTTCAGTCGTAGAACAAGCTTCTACTGTCGAAACAGCAAAGAAAATCATCTTAACTGAGGCAAAATTAATTGAAAAAGAAGATGAAGGTGTTTGTCGTTCCATTGGTGAATACGCCATCGACTTATTTCAAGATGAAGACATCCTCTTAACTCATTGTAACGCTGGTGGGATTGCTACAGCTCGCTATGGTACAGCACTTGCACCATTTTATATCGCCAAAGAACGAGGACTAAATCTAAAAGCCTACGCATCGGAAACTCGCCCTGTCTTACAAGGAGCTAGGTTAACAGCTTGGGAACTACAACAACTGGGCGTTGATGTAACATTAATTACCGATAATATGGTTGCTCATACGATTAAATCAAAAGGAATTACAGCGGTTATCGTCGGTGCTGACCGCATTGCAGCTAACGGGGATACCGCTAATAAAATTGGAACATACGGTCTTGCTTTAATTGCTAAAGCACTTGGCGTTCCATTTTACGTCGCAGCCCCCCTTTCTACGATTGATATAGCTACCTCTTCTGGTGAAGAGATCGAAATCGAGGAGCGTCATCCCGATGAAGTTCGGACCTTAAATGGACAAGCGATTACCACACCTGATATGAAGGTTTTCAATCCAGCCTTTGATGTAACACCTTCTGAATTAATCACAGGTATTATTACAGAAAAAGGAATGATCCAAGGTGACTATCAAACAAAGTTAGCCGATCTTTTTAAATAATTGAGTATGGCGTAGTTCCGGGATAGAAAACTCTCCTCCAAGAGATTTTCTATCCTTTTTGTTTATAGATGAACAAGACTTTGGCGTTAATAGCGACTCCTTTTTTAATAGAACTCCCTCTTTTGCTAACCTCATAATCATTTTGAGCCATCTTTTTTCTGCTTGCGCCTAAAAAACCCACTTCTCAATTGAAAAGTGGGTTTCTTTAGAAGACAAGATGCTAAACATCTCCCATTTCTAGCTTCATCTGCTCAAGGATTTTCTTTTCAAGTCTTGAGACTTGAACTTGTGAGATCCCTAGCCTAGCAGCAACTTCTGACTGGGTTTGATCTTTGTAATAACGTAAGTAAACTATCAATCGTTCTCTCTCGTCAAGGTCTCGTATCGCTTCTTTCAAGGCGATTTTATCAAACCATTTTGTTTCCGTTTGGTCAGCTATCTGATCTAGTAAAGTGATGGGATCACCATCATTTTCATAAACCGTTTCATGAATCGATGAAAGAGAGCGACTTGCTTCTCCGGCAAAGACGACTTCCTCTGGTGTAATCTCCAACTGTTCCGCAATTTCATTAACCGTTGGAGTTCGACCTAGAGATTTAGTCATTTCATCCTTCATTTTTCGGATCTTATTACCTAGCTCTTTAATAGAGCGACTAACTTTGACCGTTCCATCATCTCGTAAAAAACGTTGGATTTCACCAATTATCATAGGCACTGCATAAGTCGAAAACTTTACATCATAGGACAAGTCGAACTTATCAACCGATTTAATAAGCCCGATACATCCGATTTGAAATAAGTCATCCGCTTCATAGCCTCGATTCATAAAGCGCTGAACGACCGACCAGACAAGTCTAGTGTTACGGTTAACAATTAAGTCTCTCGCTTCTTGGTCGCCCTCTTGACTCTTCGCAATGAGCTTCTTTACTTCTGCATCAGAAAAATGTGCCTGTTTCTTCTTTTGTTGTTTTACCTCGACATCCATAGGCAAAACTCCTTAATTACACATAGCTTTGCTATTTGTGAGTGTTTTTTTTAAATATACAGTTGTGCCAATCATCGGTTCAGATACAACTTGGAGCTCATCCATAAAATTTTCCATAATTGTAAATCCCATCCCCGAACGCTCGAGTTCCGGTTTTGTTGTAAATAATGGTTGACGTGCTTCATCAATGTCTTGTATGCCCATACCTTCATCTCGAATCGTAAGTTCTATTGTGCCGTTTTCCAGCGTACAATGAATGTAAACCATGCCATCCGATTGATTGTGGTAACCATGAATAATCGCATTGGTTACTGCTTCTGAAACCACTGTCTTAATTTCTGTCATTTCATCCATCGTTGGGTCAAGTTGAGCAATAAAAGCTCCCACAGTCACTCGTGCAAACGACTCGTTTTGGCTCTGAGCTGAGAACTTCAAATCCATCACATTTTGCATCGTTTAAGCCACCCCCAAAGTTTGTAAAGCAAATTGTTCATTGTCTTCTAAACGGATAATTTTAAACAAACCTGACATTTCAAACAAACGTTTGACTGATGATGAAATGGCACATACGACCATTTCGCCTCCATTTGCTTTGACTTGTTTATATCTGCCAAGAATGACACCTAGACCAGAGCTATCCATAAATGAAAGCAGCTCTAAGTTTAAGACAATATGCTTTACCTGACCGTCAGCTAGTTTCTGCTCAACTTGTGTTCTTAATTCATCTGCCGTATGGTGATCAAGCTCGCCTTCTAATCGTACTAGCAAGACACTTCCTTTTTTTTCTAGATCCATTTTAAAACTCATTTTAATCACTCCCTCTAGTTAGCTCATCAATCATGAGTTATCGCATAGATGATGATTCACCTATACTTTCTTTGCTAGAGAGAATTTCGCCTTTTACCTTCGTGCTTCCTGCTAGATGACAAAACTAGTCTTGATTCGAAGAAAGTTGTCAAAAGAAGCGTTACGCTGCTCCAAATTTCGCAATTACACGCTTAAATAATTTCCACCATGAAGCCTCATAGACATCATTACCGGCTATAAGCTCTGTTTCACTTAAGATTTCACCTTCTCGTTCAATAAATAGCTTCCCAATAACTTCTCCTTGTTTGATAGGAGCGTTTAGATTAGCATCAATTTCTAATCGTTCGACAACATCATCCACTTTTACCCCTTTTTTCGTTAAAATGGACACTGATTCTGATGTAACAACAGGGATCGTATCTTTATCACCTTTATTTACTTCTACATCCGCTAAAATATGATCACGGTCGTAAAGCTTATGCGTTTGATATTGACTAAATGCATAGTCAAGCATGGAAGTAATTTGTGCATTCCGTTCTTTTGGCGTTGGAGCCCCCATAATTACCGTAATAATACGCATTCCATTCTTCTCTGCTGTTGCCGTTAAGCAATACATCGCTTCTCTTGTAAATCCTGTTTTTAATCCGTCTACTCCAGGATAAAACTTTACTAGTTTATTCGTATTGACAAGCCAAAATTTATCATCTGTATCTTCTCTTAAGTAGTCCTCATAAATCCCTGTGAATTTCGTAATGTCTTCATACTTTAAAAGTTCTTTTGAGATAACAGCTAAGTCATAAGCTGTCGTATAGTGATTTTCTGCTGGCAGTCCGTTGGTGTTGACAAAGTTCGTATTCTTAAGCCCGAGCTCTTCTGTTTTGGCATTCATCATCGCAATAAATTCTTCTTCTGTTCCCGCAATATGCTCTGCCATCGCTACAGACGCATCATTTGCTGATGCTACTGCGATTGATTTTAGCATATCGGTTACACTCATTTCCTCACCCGGTTCTAAAAAAACCTGTGAGCCTCCCATTGAGGCAGCATATTCACTTGTCCGTACCATATCATCATAGGCAAGTGCCCCTTTATCAATCGCTTCCATAATCAAAAGCATCGTCATGATCTTCGTCATACTTGCTGGTGGAAGCTTTTCCTGACTGTTTTTATCAAAAATCACTTCACCAGTATCACGTTCAATTACTATCGCCGAAGATGCCTTTTCCGCTAACTTCGCTTTTGACTCTTCGGCGCTAGCCATTGGTGCTAACAAACTTAAAACAAGGCATCCGCTTAATAAACTGGATAGAACTTTCCTCATCTCCATCCGACCTCCATCTCATTTTCATAGTCTTCCTTAGGTGATCCAATATTCTTCAAAATAAGGAAAACTCACCCAAGTTGGCTACCCCCCATTTTCTCCAGTTGATAATCTTTTATACATAAAAAATGTAAATTAGTCATCTTTCGACCAACTAGGAATCTATAAAAACTACTGATAGCATAAAAGAAAGCCGTCAAAAAAAGCTTTGTCGCCTTACTTAAAATGCTTTCCATTCCCTACTCATTTAAATTAATTCCGACAATACAACCCGATTTTATGAGTTTTAATTGTTTGTTCAACTTTATTCCTTTATACTTCTAATAAGAGATCTTATCGGAGGAATATAAACAATGACTTCTACTGCAATTCGGTTTCATTCAAATCAATTATCAGCTGCCATCCATTACCCCATTGACCATGAACAATCTAGCTTTCCTACTATTATTTTTGTACATGGATTCGTTAGTAGCAAAGTTGGAGAACATAGGCTTTTTGTAAAAGCAGCAAATTATTTTGCGAACAAAGGTTTTATATGTTTTCGGTTTGACTTCCGAGGCTGTGGTGAAAGCGATGGCGATTATCAAGAAGTGACAGTAACAAAGCAACTTGAAGAGTTAAGAACCGCAATCAACTATGTTTCTAGTTTAGATGGAGTCAATCCAGAACGGATGACCTTAGTTGGTCACAGTTTGGGAGGTGCGATTACCGCTTTATCAGCCAGCCAATTTCCGTCCATCCAAACCATTGTTCTTTGGTCACCAGTAGCTAGGCCCTATTTTGACATCCGTTCTATAACAGGGACTGAAGCGATTAACACCGCTGAAAAAGAAGGTGTCTTTGACTATAAAGGTTTTCTACTAAGTTATGATTTCTTCAACGATTTATCGCATCACGATCCCCTTAAGAAAATTACTTCCTATAAAGGTTCAGTCTTGCTCATTCATGGGGATCAAGATCAAGATATTCCGAAAGAAAATGTCACTACCTATTTAAAAGAGTTAAAGGAAAATAGAAATGAACGAGTAATTGACGCTTCTTATATAGTAGGGGCTGACCATACTTTCACGAATACTGCTTGGGAAAATGAATTATTTCACAAAACATGTCAGTGGCTTGAAAACAGAAAGAACCCTCGAAGCTAATCGCTCCGAGGGCTTATTGTTATTGAACCGGTGTTGGTTCATTTAGGTTAATAGCTGGGCCAAAAAATTCATAATGAATGTTTTCTGCTTGAATGTCTAATGCTGTTAGTTGAGTTACAACTTCTTTAATAAAAGGAATTGGACCACACACATAAAACTGTCCGTCCATTTCTATCACTTTTTCAAAAAAGTCTCGATTGACAAATCCTTCGTAGTCATAATTTTGTTTTACCTTATCTTCACTTGTAGGATTAGAATAAAAAAGATAACTACTTGCATTTGCAGACAATGAAACCACATCCTTCACTTCTTCACCGAATGCATGCACCAAGCTATTTTGAGCCGCATGGATGAAAGTCACATTGCGCTCAGGTTGATCTTGTGCAATCGTCTTTAACATGCTAAGCATCGGTGTTACCCCTACTCCTCCACTAATTAAGTAGACCGGTTTAGATTGATTCGTATCTAGTACAAAATCTCCTGCAGGGGCACTTACTTCTACTTCATACCCTACTTCGCATTCATGTAAAAAGTTTGATACTTTCCCAGCTGGCGTTCCTTCATTTTCACGCTTAACTGAGATTCTATACATTTTTTCATTAGGCGCATCCGATAAACTATACTGTCTATTTTGAAGATACGTTTCTCCATCCATGTTGACACGTAATGAGATATATTGTCCTGGGATAAAGCTTGATACTCCTTGACCGTTAGCTGGAGCTAAATAGAAAGAGGTGATTGATTCACTTTCTTTTACTTTTCTCACAATACGGAACGGTTTAAAGTCTTTCCAACCATTCTTTTGTTGTTCTGCTTCCTCGTACATTTCCTTTTCAACTTGAATAAAAATATCAGCAATTGCGCCGTATGCTTCGGCCCAAGCTTGTAAAATCTCTTCTGTCGCAGCATCTCCTAATACTTCTTTGATCGCTTTCAAAAGGAATTCTCCTACAATTGGATAATGCTCTGCTTTAATCGCTAAACTACGGTGCTTATGAGCAATTTGTCTGACTACAGGTAGTAGAACCTCTAACTGATCAATATATTTAGCTGCAGCCGTAACCGTGTTAGCAAGAGCCGTTTGCTGTCTGCCCTTTTGCTGATTGGCATGATTAAAAATATTTAACAATTCCGGATGTGCCTCAAACATCGTTTTATAAAAATGAGTTGTAATCTCTTTCCCTTTTACTTCAAGCACTGGTGCAGTTGATTTTACAATTTGAATAGTCTTTTCGGTTAACATATTCCATTCCCCTACCTTAAAAGATGTATTTTAAATACTTCTTTTAGTTTAAACTTGAATATCACTTAAAGCAATATATTAAATACACCTTTAATGAAATGGTCACAATTGGTTCATTTTTTTTTAGATGTTAGTGTCTTTTGTGTGAGAATGTTTGTCATACCTGATAGGAGTTATTTCCCCGAAGTCGGCCGCTAAATAGAACCATTAGATTACTTTCTTAAACTTTACCGAAAGATTATGATAAAATGATTGTATGTAAATAATATTGTGAGGCTATGACTATGAGATTAACGATTTACACAGACTACTCTCTTCGTGTTCTAATCTACTTATCAACGCTTTCAGAGAATGAAAAAACCAATATAAAAGAAATAGCTACTGCTTATGGCATTTCAAAAAATCATTTAATGAAGGTTATCTTTCAATTAGGAAAACTCGGTCTTATAGAAACAACCCGTGGCCGGAACGGAGGAATTCGTCTTGCGCTAGAGCCAAACGAGATCAATATCGGCTCTGTTGTTAGACATACTGAGGATGACTTAAACATCGTTGAATGTTTTAACCCTGAACAAAACACTTGCGCGATTTCTCCAGTTTGTAAATTAAAGGGAGTTTTGGATCAGGCATTAAAAGCCTACTTAGAAGTTCTTGATCATTATACGTTAGCCGATTTAACGAAAAATCAATCACTATTAAAACAGTTGCTTCAACAAAACAACTCCACATCTCTTTAGAATGTGGAGTTACCTTATTTATTCGCCTTTAGCAATTAGTTGAACGTCAATATTTCCTCTTGTTGCCTTTGAATATGGGCAAACTTGATGTGCTTTTTGCACAAGTTCTTCTGCCTCAGACTGAGAGGCTCCTTTGACTGTTACATGAAGAACAACTCCTATCTTAAAACCGTTATCTTTTGGATCTTTTATTAAACTTACTTTAGCATTAACTTCTGAATTGATTTCCTTTTTTTCCTTAGATGCTACTAAATTCAGGGCTCCATCAAAACAAGCTGCATACCCTGCTCCAAACAGTTGCTCTGGATTCGTTCCGTCAGTAGCCGGCGTATTCCCCTTTGGCATGACCAATTTATGATCCAATACTCCATTCTCAGAAGTTACATGACCATTTCTTCCACCAACTGCTTTTGCTTGTGCTGTAAATAAAATATCTGCCATTTGCTAACACTCTCCTTCATTGCTTTATCCTTCTCTATGACTATTCACTAAAAGTCACTGTATTAAACACCGTCACCTAAAAACCCCGTCGTGTGAACGACGGGGACATAAAAATCATTGTGGACTAGGAAGTTTGAAATTAAAACTAAGAACCTCCAAGTTGAGACTCAGCTTGTTGAACTAAACGCTTGGTGATCTCGTTCACTAATGTAAAAGTGATTGAAAAATTCAAAGAAGTATGAAAAGATTTAATTATCAATCCAAAGGGAGCAAAATAATGAAGATAAGAAAATTGATTGTGGCTCAAAATATAAATAATCACTTAATCGAACAAATAAAACAAGTTGTACCAGACTGGCAAGTGATTGTCGGTCAAGATCCATCTAAATGGGAAGAACATATTAAGGACGCTGAAATCATTGCTGGTTGGAGCAAGAAAATGAAAAATTACACTCTAAAAGAGGACTCTTCGCTTCGATGGCTTCAAACGTGGTCTGCCGGTGTTAATTCCCTTCCATTGACAGAGTTAGAGCTTAGAGAGATTCAAATAACAAGTGCAAATGGCGTCCACTCCTATCCGATAACTGAGACGATCTTTGGACTGATGCTAGGTCTAACTAGAAAAATTCATACATATGTAAAAAATCAACAAGCTAAAACATGGCATCATGGTCATATGAAACTCGAAATTCATGAAAAGACGATTGGGATTATCGGTGTAGGTTCAATCGGGAGAGAAACAGCAAAAATTGCTAAAGCTTTCGGTATGCATGTTTTAGGCTTACGCCATACAGGAGAACCAACCGAATTTGTCGATGAAATGTTCACGACAGATCAATTAAATAGCGTATTGCCAAGATGTGATTATGTTGTTGTAACTCTTCCTCTTACTGCAAAAACACAGCATTTATTAGGTGCTGAACAATTCGACCTAATGAAATCATCTGCTTTTTTCATTAATATTGGTCGCGGAGAAATTGTTGTTGAGCAGGATCTAGTCCATGCACTACTTGAACAAAAAATTGCAGGCGCAGGATTAGATGTATTTACGACAGAACCCCTACCTGAAGAAAGTCCTTTATGGGATATGGAAAATGTGATTGTCACTCCGCATACTTCTGGATCAACTGAACATTATGATAAGCGTGTAATTGAAGATATTTTTATTCCAAATCTAAAGAACTATATAGCTGAAAATCCTCTTACGATTAATGTCCTTGATTATAAGAAGGGCTACTAAAGGTTTCCTAAGGAACTCTATTAAGACCTTTTTTATAAAAAAATTAAATAAATTGCTAGTAAAGGTTCAAAAAGGGAAAACCGCCCTTTTGAACCTTTAATATCCTCTCTCCTAATGCGGAGTTGCAATGGCTTCACTCACTGCGCGTCTATCCGAGAAAACCACTCGGATCGACTTAAAACTTTGCAGTGGCTTCGCTCATTGCTTCGAGCTTGTTCAAAAAGGGAAAACCGCCCTTTTGAACAAGCTCTATTAACAAATAAAATAGACGCTTTCAAATTTGAAAGCGTCTATTTTTCTACTCAAATGGATTGGGAACGAAATCGTTTCGAGTGTCTATATAGATCGTTCCTTGCTCATCTATTTGAGCAAAGAAAACATCTTCAATTCTTTGAATGTTACGTGTGAGCAAAACTTCTTTTATCCAATCCTCGTCTTTTCCGAGGATTTTCAGACTTTGCTTGAGAATCTGTCCATCAATGATAAAAGCCTGTACTAAACCACGGCTCGCCTGAACATTAAAGACATCCTTTTGCATGGCATTTAAATAGGGTGGCTTCGCTAAAACAGATATAGAACCATCCATCTCCATGATCGCCGTTTCAACTTGATCGACATAAAAGAAGCCTTTCTTACGCAAATTCGTAAGCAATCCATCCATCGACATTCTCACTTTTTTAAGACCTTCTTCAAGCACTTGTCCATTTTGAATTAAATACGTTTCCTCATCCTCTAATATTTTCCGCCCACGTAAACTTTTGATTGCGATTATACTAGTGATAAAAGTATAAAGACAAAATAAAACTAATCCAATCATACTGATCCAAACCGGAATATCCTTCATAAGTATTGAACTTGCCACAATCGATCCAATCGTGATCCCTGCTACAAAATCAAAAAAGGTCATCTGAGCAATTAACTTTTTGTTAAGCAACCGACACAAAGTATACAGGACAATAAATCCAATCGTGGCACGGATGATAATTTCAGAAACAGTCATTAAAACTAACACCTCTTCGTAGTAGATGAATATATTATCCCCCTTTTCACTCAGTAAAATTCAAAAGAGATGGCTCTTAATGAGTCCACCTCTTCTTTAATCAAAATGTGTGATCTAAAAGGTAAAAATCAACCTTTTTGAATAATTTTTAATATGACTTAGTCGCTCCACCGTCTACGGCAAGTGCTTGACCTGTCACATACGTGTTTGTGAATGAACCTAGAAAGACAATCGTTTTTGCAAATTCTGCAGGTGCACCGTAACGTCCAATCGGTATAGCTTGCTCCATTTGCTTCCGACCTTCTTCATAGCTGACATTCAGCTTGTCAGCTCGGATTTGGTCAAGTTCTGCAACTCGATCTGTACCAATTCTCCCTCGTCCAACTGTATTAATTAAAATCTGATCGGGGGCAAGCTCTTTAGCAAGCGTCTTTGACAGGCCAACAATACCTGTACGAAACGTATTCGATAAAATTAATCCATCTACCGGTTCTTTAATAGAGGAGGAGGCAATGTTCACAATACGACCTCCTCCTTGTTTTCGCATATAAGGAAGCACTTCTCGGATCGCACGAACAAAACTAAGTAAGTTGAGTTCAAGCCACTTTTCATCGTCAAATAGATCAAAGCCACCAGCTGGCGGTCCACCTGCATTGTTGATAAGTACATCGATCGAACCATGTAGTTCTGCAGTCGTTTTAACAAGTTTTTTTATATTCTCGGTTCGTTATATCACAAATTTGAACGTTAGGCTTTCTTCCCGTTTCTCGTTCAATTTCATTTGCAGCAACGCTGAGCTCTTCAAATTTCCAACTAGCAAGCATCACCTTAGCTCCTTCTTTCGCAAATTCTAGAGCACTTGCTTTCCCCAAACCTTTACTTGATGCTAACACAAGAACTGATCTATCTTTTAATCCTAATTCCATTTTTCCACCTCCATTACATCTCAATTGAATTTGGTTGTATAGGTCTATTTTTCTTTTCCTTTTGCCATTGAATCAACACAACAACGGCAATAATCGCAAAACCAGCCAGATCTAGGATCAGATTTGGATTCATAAACAACAAGGAGCCTCCAAATAAAAATAAACGCAATACTGGATTCATAGTTGTTAAAAGATACCCTTCTGCTGCCGTTCCTAACATGACCACACCCGTAACCGCCGTTACGACAACTAACACTCCTTCTCCAAAAGTAGTATCAATCAAGAGAAGAGAGTTGTTGTAAACAAACATATATGGAACAATAAAACCTGCAATCGCTAGTTTCATCGATAGGAAACCAGTCTTCATTTGATCTCCGCCTGATATTCCTGCAGCTGCAAATGCGGCTAAAGCAACCGGCGGTGTAATGTTTGCAAATATACCAAAATAAAAAACGAATAAATGGGCCACTAATGGCTCAATTCCAAGTGTGATAAGCGCTGGTGCAGCCATCGTTGCCGTAATAATATAAGTTGGAATACTCGGTAAACCCATCCCAAGAACAATACACGCAATCATTGTAAAGACAAGGGTTAAGAATAAACTTTCTCCACCAAGCGTGACAATCCCATTTGCTAGCTTTAATCCAAATCCAGTCATCGTTGCCACACCAACTACGATCCCGACACAGGCACAGGCAATTGCTACGCCTACTGATGTACGCGCACCTTGTTCCAATGCATCAATAATATCCCGTAAGGACATTCTCGTTGTTTTTCGTAACATCGCAACAATAACAGTAATAACAATCGTTAGTAACGCTGCATAAATAATCGTACGTCCACTAAAGAATAGCATGTACATAAGGAACATAAGCGGGATAAGCAAATGGCCACGCTCTTTTAAAACTTCCATCACTCTTGGAAGGTTGTCTTTGGAAATCCCTTTCAATCCTTCTTTTGTTGCCCGTAAATGAATCTGAACAATAATTCCTAAATAAAAAAGTAAAGCTGGTAATAAAGCTGCAAGAGCAATTTGACTGTACGGAATTCCTAAAGTTTCAGCCATGATGAAGGCTGCTGCCCCCATTATAGGTGGTAGGATTTGTCCCCCTACAGAGGCTGCTGCCTCAACGGCCCCAGCAAAGTTGCGACTGTAACCGATTTTTTTCATTAATGGAATCGTAAAAGAGCCAGTCGTTACAACATTGGCAACTGCTGCACCGTTAATACTCCCTAAGAAACCACTTGCAATAACAGAAACTTTAGCGGGGCCTCCCCTCGTTTTTCCAGCAATCGCTAATGCCATATCATTAAAGAATTGCCCCATCCCTGACTTTGATAAAAATGCACCAAATAGGATAAAGAGAAAAATGTATGTTGCTGAGACTCCGATTGCTGTTCCGAACACCCCTTCTGTCGTCACATACATGAAATTGACAAGTTCATCCCATGTATAGCCACGATGGCGGAAAATCCCCGATAGCTCACGACCATATAATCCATATAGAAAGAAAAGAACAGCCATCGTTGGTAGACCCCAGCCTGTTACACGACGAGATGCCTCGAGTATAAGTAGAACTAACATTGCACCAAAGAATAAATCGAAATTATTCGGTAAACCACCACGATTCACAATTCCTAAGTAATCAACGAAAATATAAACAGATGTTGAAACAGCCATTAAAGCAAAAATGACATCATACCAAGGAAGTTTCGTTCGGCTTGCCTTTTTAAACGGCGGATATAATAAGAAAATTAGCGCTAATACGGCTGCAACATGTAAGGAACGGTGTTGCAACGTTGCTGGTGTGCCAAAATAAGACGTGTACATATGATAAAGAGATAAAGAGATCGCAATGATCGAAACTATAATTGCAACCGTCTTGTTCGAAAAAGTTCGAAAGCGTGATTCTGCATCGTATTTTTCTAAAACTTCTTGTTGTTCTTTAGTCATTTGAGGTTCTTCTATAGTTGAACGTTTCCCCATGACAGTCACCTCTTCTCTACAAATATTTTCATTCGTTCATGGTGGGGCAGGTCTTCCGCATCAAACACGGTTATATCATTAATCTCAAGTTCAAAATTAACCTTTTGTGAATGAATCCATCGAAACACAGATAATTGCTCATTAATATCTCGAATGACCACTTCACCATCCTCTACGGTCATCGTTCCTTTTTGATGAGGAACACCTGCACCAAATGATTGAAAGGCCGTTTCTATTAATAAAAGCTCTCCTTCATCGGTAAGTTGATAGGTTTCACGCCATGGCGTTTTTTCAACAGAATGAATCCACTTGATTGTGAATGTATCTCCACCCTTCAAATGTTTCACTTTGTTATAGACGGTTTCATCTTCTTGGCTTTGAACAATTAGGGTCAATTGATCTGGGTTTGTACAAGCCGATAACATTAAAACAATCCAAACGAACCAGATTCTCATTCTTCAACCCCCTACCAGCATAAAAATAGACAACTGACTCATTCGGACAAACTACCGATTTATTTAAAAGGTAGAACGTTGATCATGAGTCAGTTTCTTGGATATTATTAGTTTAGTGCTCCAACTTCTTTAAAGTAACGCTCAGCTCCTGGATGGAATGGTACAGGCATACCTACGCCAACTGTTTCTAAAGTAATATCTTTTGCAGCATTGTGTGATCCTTGAATTTGATCAAGATTTTCAAACAATGTTTTTGTAATTTCATAACCAGCATCTTCAGAAACATCATTTGATAGTAATAATAAATTAGTGATAGCAGCCGTTGGGATATCTTCTTCATTTCCATAAGAACCTGCAGGGATCAATTCACTTGAGAAAAACGGGTAATTTTCAGTTAAGTAATCGATCGCATCGCCTTCGATCGGTAGAATTTTAGCTGTATGAGTTGTATCTAGGTCAATGACTGTAGCGTTAGGAACACCACTTGTAACAAATGCTGCATCGATCATCCCGTTTTTGATCTGATCAATTGCTTCACTGTAAGATAAGTAATCTTCATCAACATCATCATAAGACATTCCATGTGCTTCTAAAACCATACGTGCGTTTAGCTCTACTCCAGAGTTAGCAGCCCCAACTCCAACACTTTTACCAGCTAAACCAGCAACACTCTCAATCCCTGAATCTTCAGTTGTAACAACTTGAACAAAGTTAGGATAAAGTGCTGTTAATCCTCTTAAGGAATCGATAGGCTGCTCACCTTCAAAAGCACCGCTTCCTTCATAAGCTTGTAAAACTGCGTCTGCCATTGTTATCGCAAGTTCTGCTCTACCTGTATTGATAAGATTAATATTTTCAACAGATGCACCAGTGGCTTGAACAGAAGAATCAACTCCTAGTTCTTTCTCAATAATATTTGCAACTGCTCCACCGATAGGATAGTAAACCCCAGACGTTCCTCCAGTGGCTACTGTAACGAATAAATCTTCTAGCTCCATGCTACCTTCTTCACTTTCAGTCTTTTCTGTCCCCTCGAGCTCTGGACTTGAAGTGTCTTCGCCCCCACATGCCGTTAGAAAAACAAGCATTGACGCCACAAATAATGTGTAAAACTTTTTCATGCTACTTCCCCCTAATTTTTTATTTTCCTTTTTAGTTCACTTAATTAAATGCAAATGTTGTGCCAACTTTAAAAAGGCATAAATGTAACCGTTTACTTAGGAAAGGATACATTTATGCCGGTTCAAAAGCGGCATATTTTGCCGCCCTGCAATTTTTGCCGCTTTTTATTGTTCATATTGTTTCAACTTGTCACGTAAACCTCTTTCACTTATCCCTAGCATTAAAGCGGTGTTTTTCCGGTGACCATTATTTGCCTCAAGCGTTGCTAAAATGAATTGTTTCTCTATTTCTTTTAAAGGAACTCCGACAAAATCTAGAATCGTTTCTCCTTCTTTTCGTTCAACGGAATGGATTGCTCTAACTTGTTGTGGCAGGTCTAACACTTCAATAAATTCGTCATCTGCAAGAACCATGGACGATTCTATGATATTAGAGAGTTCTCGAATGTTCCCTGGATAATCATAATTAAGTAAAATCCGATTTGCTTCTTTCGTAAAGCCTTGTACCTTTTTGCTCATTTCCAGGTTGAACTGTTGGATAAAGTGCTTAATTAAAAAGGGAATGTCTTCTTTTCTTTCTCTTAAAGGAGGTAATGGCACTTTAACGACGTCTAAGCGAAAATATAAATCTTCACGAAACTCCCCGTTTCTCACCGCTTCTTCAAGGTTTTTATTTGTTGCTGCGATCACACGCACATCTAGATTTATTTCTTTATTAGAACCAAGCTTTGTAACGACTTTTTCTTGTAGGACTCGTAAAAGCTTTGCCTGTAAAGAAAGGGGCATATCACCAATTTCATCTAGAAAAATCGTTCCTCCATTCGTAAGCTGAAACTTCCCTTCCTTACTGGAAACAGCTCCAGTGAAAGCTCCCTTGTCATAACCAAATAGCTCACTTTCTAGAAGTTGGTCCGGTATCGCTGCACAATTAACAACTTCAAAATGCGCTCGTCGACGCTTTCCCGAAAAGTGAATCGCTCTTGCAACTAGTTCCTTTCCTGTCCCACTTTCTCCAACAATTAACACATTTGAATCTACTTCCTTTACTTTTCCAATCAAGTTAAAAATCGAAGCCATTGCTTCACTTTTACCGATAATTCCTTCATAGCTATATTTTTTTTCTAATTCTTGACTTAAATAATCGACTTGTTCATTTAAATGTTGATAATGAAGCGCTTGTTGAATGATCGAGTAAAGTTCTTCAATATTAATTGGTTTCGTTAAATATGAATAGGCTCCTTCTTGAATTGCTCTGACCGAAGTTGCAATCGTTCCGTAAGCCGTAATCATTATAACCACGGTCCTTGGACTAACTTGTTTAATTTTCTTTAAGATTTCAAGACCATCTACTTGACCAACCTTTAAGTCAAGCAAACATAAGTCGTGATGTTCTTCTTCTATCCACTTCAATCCCTCATGCGGTTTAGTCGTTGTCACTACCTCATAATCGTCCTCTAAAGCAAATTCCAAAGAAGAACAAATTGAAGCTTCATCATCAATTACAATGATCCGTTTCATACATTTACCCTCCATTCTTTGGTGAAAATGTTAATGTAATCGTTGTCCCTTTCCCTTTCTTGCTATCTATTTCTAACCTTCCTTTATTTTCATGAACATATTGGTTTGCTATCGCTAAACCTAGGCCGGTACCTTTTTCTTTTGTCGTGTAGAAGGGCTCTAAAGCTTGGAGCTGCTCTGTTTCATCCATACCAGCTCCTTTGTCTGAGACTTTCATCACAATACCGTTATCCTTTGAGTATGCTTTTAATTTTACGATCCGATCTTCTACTTCATCGTTAGTATCGATAGCATCTAAGCTATTAATAATGAGGTTAATAATAACTTGTTTTAATTGATTAGAATCGGCTTCAATCCAGAGTTCATCTTCTGTTTCGGATACTAAAGAGATCCCTTTATTTAGAGCCGTACGCTCAAATAAAATCGTACATTCTTTCGTGATTAAAGATACATCAATCCGTTCTTTATTTAACTGTTTTGGTTTCGCATAATCAATTAAACCTTCAATTAGCTGATTGACTCGTTCAATTTCTTGAGGGACATACGTGGAAATCTCTTTTTGAAAACGTTCATTATTATATTTGCGGGGGATCAGTTCAGCAAATGTCTTAATCGATGTGAGCGGGTTACGAATTTCATGTGCAATCCCAGCAACGACTCTGCCCAAAGCTTTATTTTTTTCTTGTTCGAAAATTTGCAAACGTAACTTTCTTTCTTCTGTAATATCTTCAAATGTAACAATGAGACCATTTAAGCGTTTTTTAAAGTCAAATAAAGGATAAACATAGTAACGTAGATAGAAAGTACGGTGTTCATCGCGCTCCCAGACGGATTCTTCACCTAAAAATAAGTTTTTTGTTTGAAACACTTGAGCAAAACGGCCTTCCAATAGTTTTTGTAACAACAGAACTTGTTCGTAATGCAGACCGACGACCGGGTCTGGTTCTCCTGATATTTCTATAGCTTTTGTATTAAAAGATGTGATCAGCCCATCTTGATTAACCGTAACAATTCCACGCGGACTGCTATTTAGTATTTGTTTCTGAAATTCATCACTGTTTTTCATTTGTGCTATTTTTTCTTGAAGCTGATAATTTATTTGGTTTAAGCCATTCGTTTTCTTTGATACTTCTCTTTGTAATTGTCTGTTCCAACGCAATCCGATAAAGGAAAAGATAATAGCTAAAAAAAGCAACGATCCAATGATTTGAATAACGAGCCAGAGGCGATCCGTTAAGTCATTCCCCCAATCAAACCACTTCTCATATAATGCACTATAGGTGCCATCACTTTTGATCTCCCGAATGGCGCGATTTAATTGACTAAGTAACAAATAATTCTCTTTTTTGACAGCCATCGTATAATCAATAGGGAGTAAATAATTGCCGACAATCTGATAATCATCCTGCCTTCCTGTTTGCTCTAACACGTACTGAGCTGTGATCACATTTCCAACAAATGCATTAGCACGACCTTTAAATAGTAGATCTAAAGCAGTAACTTGATTGCTTGCTACATGATACTTAATCCTACGAATATTGCGTAAGAACTCATACTCTATTGTATCGCTTTGGAGGGCGGTCACCGCATTCGTTAATTGAGCTAGCCCTTTAATTTCATTATTTTTTTCATGAACAAGTAATCCAATCGATGTCCCTAAAATCGAGTCAGAGAAATCCATCACCCGAGCATGTTTTTCATTAAAGTGGGCACTTAATAAAAGATCTATCTGCTGATATTGAAGCTTTGTAATCGCCTCTTTTTGTGGGATTGGAATGTATTTGATCTCAGTTCCCATTCGCACGGCAATTTCATTCATCATATCAACGGCAAAACCTGCGGGCACTCCGTCTTCAGTAAAGTTAATTGGAGGAAGGTTTGGATCATAACCGACCACAAGAATAGTTGCTTCATCAGCATTTACCGTTGTTCCTAAAAAAGTTAATAATAAGCTCACTGCCAAGACTAGAATCACCTTTTTCATTTGTAACCCCTTATAAAAGTATTATTTATTTACCTATCGTAGTTGAAAATAGATTAAATGCCAAGCTAGTTTCTATTTATAAAAAATCAACAAACAATTTAGCAACAAGATGGTGCTTAGAGCAAAGGTGGTGCAATTATTTACGAATCCATGCAATTATTGAAATTCAATATAAAATGGCAGGTTTGGTGAATAGATTTTAAGCCTAATTTAATTTTTTTTGCTCAGTTTTATAGATTTACTCATTTAACAAAAAAGAGGAGATACAAACTGACGTTGTTTGCATCTCCGGACGTATGTTGATTCGTAGTTTTCTTCTCTGTTTCGAAAGAATAACTATTACAGTTGATCTATTTTGTCTTAAAAGCTGGTTAAAATAGGATACATCACTTTTATTCACTTAATGCCTGCATACTTTTGCTTTTTAGTAGATGTTATTAGATTGTTATTTGCCTATCAATATTTCCATTTAAGAACTGCATCAAAATAGAAGTGGTGAAACTTTGACACTAACGACGAAAACTTTCCTACCTTCATTAGATCAATTAGAAAAAGAGTCTCATACGTAAATGAGACTCTCTATCCCTCTTATTCTTTTTTATTTTCATCTTTCTGAAGTTCTGTTAATTTGGCAAGCAGAATATGCTGTGGCATATGCATAATTTGTTCAAGTGGAACATTTAGTGATTTGGCTAGTTTTTGAGCCGTGTCTGCAGAGATTTGTAATGGTCTCATCGTCATCCCCCTAATAATTTATTAGTTTTATTTAAACATACTTTGAAATGATGATCCAATGCAATATTTATTTAGATAGTTATCACTTCGTTTAAAATTAACATAATTACAAATATAGGAGGTACCCTACATGATCCATATCGTTAAAGCTGGTGAAACATTGTTTGCTATCTCTGAAGATTACCGAACCCCTCTTTCAGCTATTATCGCCGCGAATCCAAGTATAGATCCTAATATGATTTTGATCGGGCAACAAATAATTATACCTGGCCTTCCCTCACCTGATACCATCCCCTATACCATTCACATCTCTCTATCTAATCGAACTCTTACGTTAATGAATCAAGGAATCGTTCAAAAAGTCTACCCTGTTGGAGTTGGAAGGATGCTCCATGACACTCCAGTGGGGGATTTTGTCATTGTGAACAGAGCCCCTAATCCTGGTGGACCTTTTGGCACTATGTGGTTGAGTTTATCCAAAAAGTCTTATGGAATTCATGGAACAAATGATCCAAGTTCAATTGGACACTATGTCTCTCTCGGTTGTGTTAGGATGTATAACCAAGATGTGGAGGAATTAGCCAGAACCGTTCCCAATGGGACTGCAGTTTATATCAGACCATAGATAAAGCATAGGCGCAAACATTCTATACCTTCGTCCCATTATGATAAACTGATAAAAAGAAGAATCGGAGGTATGGGAATGCAACTTCACAAGGTAACAACATTAGCAGAAAGAAAAAAAATCATACGACAAACAGTTAAGGCTTTTGCTAAACGTGCAAAAATACACGATGAAGAAAATACATTTCCGATAGAGAACATCGAAGACCTAAAAAATATAGGATATACCTCTCTCACCGTTCCAAAATCCTTTGGTGGACAAGGTCTTCCATTATCTGAATGGCTACCATTGCAAGAAATCATTGCCGAAGCAGATGGTTCAACAGCATTGTCAATTGGCTGGCATATGGGAATTGTTTCACAATTAGGCGAACGATTACATTGGCCTAGGAAAATTTCTAGCCAACTATTTCGTGAGATTGTGCAAGAAGGTAATTTACTTAATGCCGCTGCGTCCGAGGCGGAAACAGGAAGTCCGACACGAGGAGGGAAACCGACCACTCTTGCTCATAAGAACGGTCATTTATGGATCGTCTCTGGACGAAAAAACTTTACTTCTATGGCCCCGGCTTTAGATTATTTTATTGTTTCGGCAACTATGGAAGATGGTCAGGTTGGAAACTTTTTAATTCACCATTCTGCTAAAGGTGTTCGAATTGAAGAGACGTGGAACTCAATTGCAATGAGAGGCACAGCTAGCCACGATCTACACCTAGATCAGGTCGAAGTTCCTGAAGACCATTTTGTAGAAGTCATTCATCCAGGAAACAAACGACCAGCAGGCTGGCTTTTACATATCCCAGCTTGCTATCTAGGCATCGCCCAAGCAGCTCAAAATTACGCGATTGACTTTGCAAAATTCTATTCTCCAAATAGCCTTGATGGTACTATTAAAGAATTGCCCAATGTTCAAGCGAAGATTGGTGAAAATGAAGCGGCTCTAATGCAAGCTCGCTACTTTCTCTATGGCGTTTCAAAGAAATGGGATTCAAGTAACGAAGAAGAACAACATTTGATGCAATCAGAACTTGGTGCTGTGAAATATCACGTTGTTAATGCAGCCATTGGTATAGTCGACCGCGCAATGAGAGTCGTTGGCGCTCAAAGTTTGTTTAAAAACAATGCGATACAGCGTTATTATCGTGATGTCCGTGCCGGGCTTCATAACCCGCCAATGGATGACCTTACATTAATCCTGCTAGCTAAAGAGGCCTTCCAAAGATCTTACAAGTAAATAACCATTGACAAAAAAATCAACTAGATCTATTATTAATATATTGGACTACCGAGAGATCAAACGGGAAAGATAGAAGTAAGGCTCACTTTAGCTTGTTGTTGATGAAAAATCGATAATAAGAAAAAGTCTCGGCTACTTCGGTCTGTTACGTTTATGGTAAATCGGCATATTTCTTTCGCAAGATGAAAGAAGTATGCCGTTTTTTTGTACCAAAGTCAGCAACTGGAGGTATGATATGCAAGTGGTTAAAAAGAAAGGCACGTTAGAGGCCACCATCTCTAAAACTTTAACCCAGTGGGAGAAGGACTTCTTAGGAAGAGGATCGGTTTCTGTAAAAACTGATATTATTCGCGATATGATTATTGTGACGCTTAAAGGTGTACTTACTCCAGCTGAATACGCACTCTGCCAAAAAGATGAAGGCCGATTATCGATTAAAAAAATTCGTTGTGAGCTCGTTGAGTCTGGTCGAGACCTATTAGGAGAGCTTATTCAGGAATTAGTTGGAGAAGAAGTTATTACCTTTCATACGGATATTAGCACGAAAACCGGTGAGCGCCTTATGGTTTTTAGGTTAGCCAATGACATTGAAAAAACATTAGATTCTTAATAAGGGAGATCTTTAAACAGCTACTTTTAGCTTGTTAAAGGTAAACCGACAATTATTAGTTACATGACTCAGATAGAGTCTGTACTGTTAATTGTCGGTTTTTTTTATGTAAAAACTGAAATGGAGGAGAAAAACATGTATGAAATTATCTTTCAAAATTTACTTTCACCGGTTGTCTTGTTTTTTGTATTAGGATTATTTGCAGCACTTGTTAAATCGGATTTGAAATTTCCAAAAGCTTTAAATGAAACATTAAGCATTTTTCTATTAGTTGCGATTGGTCTTAAGGGTGGGATTGAACTTTCTAAATACTCATTTCATGAAGTAATTAGTCCGGTAATAGCTACTTTATTTATTGGTTCTTTATTACCAATCATTGTTCTTGTTCTGTTAAAAACAATTAAGCTGGATACAAAAAATGCAGTAGGTTTAGCCGCTACTTATGGATCTGTAAGCATTGTGACGTACGGGGCAGCCATTTCTTTTCTCGATCATGTTGGAACTAGTTATGAGGGATTTATGAATGCAATGGTCGTGTTAATGGAAAGTCCAGCTATTATCATTTCACTTATTTTACTAAAAGTATTGGATCGGAAAGAAATTAGCTCTGAAGTTTATCACCCCCAAAAGTTGGCTATTTCATCTCCAGCGACATCTTTCCTTGATAAGGAAGTTTTAAAGGAAGCTTTTTTTGGAAAAAGTATTATTCTTCTGCTAGGTGCACTTCTTATTGGGCTGGTCGTAGGAGAGAATGCGGTACCAATCATTCAACCTTTATTTATCGATTTATATAGCAGCGTGCTCATTCTTTTCTTATTAAGTATGGGGTTAACAGCTGGTGAACGTCTACCAGAAGTGCGAAAACATGGTCCAAAGCTTCTTTTATTTGGTATTATCATGCCGATCATTGGTGGGGCACTCGGAGTGTTAGTTGGGAATGCGATTGGATTATCTGTTGGGGGAATGACTCTAATGGGCGTTCTTTCTGGAAGTGCTTCTTATATCGCCGCTCCTGCTGCACTTCGCACTTCAGTCCCAGAAGCCAATCCCTCGATTTACTTAGGTTTAGCACTTGGAATTACATTTCCATTTAATCTAATTATCGGAATCCCTCTTTTCTATCAATTAGCTGGATGGCTTACGTCAATCTAAGATTCTATTGGTAGCACGTTCTGATGTAGTTAACTAAAGTAGGCAGTTCAAAGAGGTGACAAAATTCATTTGTCACCTCTTGAAGCATCTATACTCTGGAAATAAGACTCTAATGAATTTCATTATAAATCAGTGGTGGTCTTTCAATTCCTTTATCCGTAATCGAATACGCTGATAAAATCATTTCAATTACTTGACTGATTTCTTGTTTGTTGGCATGTACCGTCACAAGTGAATCTCCAACTTCGACTCGATCTCCGATTTTTTTATTCAGCACAAGTCCAACAGCTAAGTCAATGGTAGAGTCTTTTGTAGCACGACCTGCACCAAGTAACATCGCTGCTGTGCCCATTTTATCGGCAACGATCGATGAAACGGTTCCAGTTTCTTTAGTTTTTATATCGATCAGATATTTGGCAGCAGGTAGTTTTTCAGGGTAATCTACAATCGATGCATCTCCATTTTGAGATTTAATAAAAACCTTTAATGTTTCAAGAGCTTTTCCGTTTGCGATTACTTCCTCCAACTTCTTGCGTGCCTCTTTAATGGAAGAAGCTTTTTTGGCTAAATAAACCATTTGACTTCCTAAAGTTAAGCAAAGTTCCCTCAAATCATCTGGTCCTTCTCCTCTGAGCATGTCAATGGCTTCTTTTACCTCAAGAGCATTGCCAATTGTTCGTCCAAGCGGTTGATTCATGTCTGATATGATCGCAATCGTATCACGTCCTAAATTTTTACCAATAGCCACCATCGCTTCAGCTAATTCTTTCGATTGCTCAAGCTCTTTCATAAAAGCACCTGAACCTGTTTTAACATCTAACACAATCGCATCCGCACCAGACGCAATTTTTTTACTCATGATCGAGCTTGCAATTAAAGGAATGGAATTCACTGTTGCCGTAACATCACGAAGAGCATAAAGCTTTTTATCTGCTGGTGTTAAATTCCCTGTTTGTCCTACAACAGCAAGCTTATTCTTATTGACAAGTTCAGTAAATTGAGTTGTATCAATCTCCACATTGAAACCAGGAATTGCCTCGAGCTTATCAATGGTTCCTCCAGTATGACCAAGACCTCTACCTGACATTTTAGCAACGGGAACACCTACTGCAGCAACAAGTGGAGCGAGCGCAATCGTTGTCTTATCACCAACTCCTCCTGTTGAGTGCTTATCTACTTTTATGCCATCAATTGCAGATAAATCAATTTGATCACCAGACTCTACCATCGCCATTGTTAATTCTGCACGCTCATTTGTCGTCATGTCTTGGAAGAAAATCGCCATGGCAAAAGCCGAAATTTGATAATCAGGGATGTCACCTTTTGTATAGCCTTCGATTGCAAAGCGAATCTCCTCTTTGGTTAACTCCTGGCCATCTCTTTTCTTTTCTATAAGGTCTACCATACGCATATGCGTCCACTCCCTTTTAACAAGTCGTGTTAATACTCTTCAATATTCAACCAACAATCTTGGCAATACCTGACACAATAATAAGTTATACATATGTAGGCCTTTATATTAATATATGGTTTAACTACATATCCTTAACAATGGCTTTAACAAGTGAAAGGAAGTCTGTTTTGACGCGCTCAGTCGTCTCTATTACTTCATCATGTGACAACGGTTGTGGCAAAATGCCTGCGGCCATGTTTGAAATACATGAGACTCCCAACACTTCTAGATCTGCATGACGAGCTACGATCACTTCTGGTACTGTTGACATTCCAACTGCATCAGCCCCTATTACCCGAAGCATTCTTACCTCAGCTGGAGTTTCATATGCTGGTCCTGTATTACCAACATAAACACCTTCTTGGATTGCGATGTTTAAACTTTCCGCTTTTTCACGCGCTAACTTACGTAAACGCTCTGAATAGGCGTTCGACATGTCTGGGAAACGTACACCCTTTAATTCATCATTAGGCCCTATTAATGGATTCTGCCCCATATTATTAATTTGGTCTTGAATAATCATTAGATTGCCTGCCTCATAAGCTTCATTTACACCGCCTGCCGCATTGGTGACGATCATCTTCTCAATACCTAAAGCTTTCATCACACGTACCGGAAATGTGACCACGTCCATACTATATCCCTCATAAAAATGAAAGCGGCCTTGCATCGCCACTACTTGCTTGCCTTCTAGTGTTCCAAAGACTAATTGCCCTGCGTGTCCAGCAACAGTTGATACTGGGAAGTTTGGAATTTCATTGTAAGGGACCTTAATTGGATTTTTAATCTCTTCAGCAAGTACACCAAGACCAGATCCTAGAATAAGACCAATTTCAGGTGTTTGATTGGTTTTTCCTTTTAAAAAAGATGTAGTTTGTTCAATCGGATTCATTTTAATTCCCCTCCTATAACTTCTGTAAAAAACTAGTTCCATATTTTGGTCGTGTAACGGCAAAATTATCCGCAATGGTCGCTCCGATATCGGCGAAAGTTTGACGCGTACCTAAGTTTCTTGCTTCCGTTTGTTTTCTGTTATACACAATTAAAGGGACAAATTCACGTGTGTGATCTGTGCCTGAATAGGTTGGATCATTTCCGTGATCAGCGGTAATGATTAGTAAATCTTTCTCCCCCAGTTCATCTATTACCTGCTTTAACTGCGAATCAAACTGTTCAAGTGCTTGCCCATACCCAATTGGATCCCGTCTATGACCATATTTCGCATCGAAATCAACTAAGTTTACAAAACTAAGACCAGTAAAAGGCTTACGAATGGTCTCGATCAGTTTTTCCATTCCATCATCATTCGAGATTGTGCGAATAGATTCTGTAATTCCTTCACCGTCATAAATATCAGAAATTTTACCAATGGCAATTGAATCAAATCCACTATCGGCAAGTTCATTCATGACAGTACGGTCAAATGGCTTAAGGGCATAATCATGACGATTTGGTGTCCTTTCCCAATTTCCTTCACTTCCGACAAAAGGGCGGGCGATGATACGTCCTACCATATATTTAGGATCTAGTGTCAGCTTACGAGCTTTCTGACAAATCTCATATAGCTCCTCTATCGGAACAACATCTTCATGTGCCGCAATTTGAAGAACCGAATCAGCGGACGTATATACGATTAAATCTCCTGTCTTAACATGTTTGGAGCCAAGTTCATCTAATATTTCCGTACCAGAGGCTACCTTATTGCCAATCATTTTACGCCCCCACTGCTTTTCTAATTCCGCTACTAACTCCGGCGGAAATCCGTCTGGAAATACTTGAAAGGGCTCTTGAATATTCAAGCCCATTAGTTCCCAATGTCCTGTCATCGTATCTTTTCCGCTCGAAGCTTCTTGCATGATGCCATAGTGAGCGAGCGGTTTTTCCACTTTTTCAATTCCTGGGATCATACGAATGTGACTTAGACCTAACTTTTCCATATTCGGCATTTTAAGACCATTCATTTTTTCAGCAATGTGTTTAAGTGTATGTGAATCCTCATCGCCGAATTCAGCTGCATCAGGAGCTTCTCCAATTCCAACAGAATCCATAACAATTAAAAATACTCGATCAAATCGAAACGTACCCAAAGTTAGATTCCCCCTTTTTCTTATACTATGCCCTACTTTTATTATAATTTGAAAGTGAGAAAGTTGTCAGAAGTCCGACCTCTTTAGATATAAATCTCTATGCTCGTGGATGGTGCTGAGCATAGACATCTTTCATTCTTGCTTTTGTTACGTGGGTGTATATTTGTGTAGTCGAAATATCTACATGACCAAGCATCTCTTGAACAGCCCTAAGGTCTGCTCCATTTTCAAGCAGATGTGTAGCAAATGAATGCCTTAATGTATGTGGAGTTAATGGCTTTTTAATATTTGCTTTCTCTGCTAGTTGTTTTAAAATTTTCCAGAAACCCTGTCTCGATAATGGTTTACCGTGATGATTAACAAATAACACATCATGACGATTTTTTTTCATAAGACCGAGACGACTATTTTCAAGATACCTTTGTAAAGCTTTTGTTGCTTCTCCACCTAATGGGATAATTCTCTCTTTGTTTCCTTTTCCAATACATCTCACAAAACCCATTGTCAAATGAGTATCTGTTACAGTTAAATTTATTAATTCAGAAACACGCATACCAGTTGCGTAGAGTGTCTCTAACATCGCTCTATTTCGAATAGAAAAAGGATCACTATCAATTGGTACAGCTAATAATGCTTCTACCTCTTGCATCGATAACACTTTAGGTAGACGCTTTGCTCTTTTGGGTATGTTTAAATGTACAGAAGGATCTTGATCAGCTAGCTTTTCACGCAAAGCAAATTGGTGAAAGGCCCTGATCGAGGCAATGGTCCTAGCGATCGTTGTCTCAGCACGTCCCTGTTCTTTAAGGATATATAAATATTGAACAATGGTTTGTCGATCAATTTCCTTGATATTAGCCTTATTCTCAACATTTTTCACATATAGTTCGTACTGCTTTAAATCGCGCTCATACGATTGAATTGTATTTCTTGCCAAGCCACGTTCCACTTGTATGTAATGTAAAAACTCGGTTATCTCTTTCCCCAAACTAAATCGCTCCCATCATGAGCTAATTACTATTCTCCTTCTCGGTAAAACATCACTAACCGTTCAATCCAAGAAGTTGAATTCACACCACTAGTCTCCATTTGAAAGACTTTAACAGCCTTTCCTTGAGGCTCATCATAGCGATGGTAGCTTTCATATTCTTGACTTACCCATAGAATACCATAATAAAAGAGAAGAGTGCATCCCATAAACAAGAGAAACACTTTTAATGTTTGAATGACTAAATAAAACCATGACCTCATGGGACATACCTCCGCTTTTGACTTCGAGTCATTAAGCCCTTAATACAAGCTATGCCAAAAACCATAGAGAATATACCAGACTATAATCAAAAAGGTCGGTTTTCACCTTTTTGATTATAGTCTGAGCACTGAGCGGGACCACTGCCTTCTTTTAAGCCCCTTCTAAAGTGCACTTCTTAGAATGGGCGCTTAGCGTGTGGAGCCAGTGCCACTTCCATTATTCAATAAGTTTTATAGATTCCGGCAACTTCGTGTAACAATTCAGCAACTTTAAGCTCTTTTCCGGCAACTCCATGAAACTATTCAGCAACTTCAAGCTCTTTTTCGGCAACTTCGTGCAACAATTCAGCAACTTCGAGTCCTTTTCCGGCAACTTTAGTTAACTCACTGCTCCTTACTTTATTAAACAAAATTAAACAAAAAGCCTGTTCTTAAAGAACAAGCCTCTTTCCGAATCCATTATTCTTCCGTTCCTGTTTCATCCTCTTTATCATGACAGCGATGACATATACCATGAAATGTTAAGCGGTGGTCTTTAATTTTAAAATTCCAATCTCGTTCAACTACTTCTTCTACATCACCTAATAAGTCTTCTTGAATTTCATCCACAGCTCCACACTCAATACAAACGAGATGATGGTGAAAATGAGCTGCTCCTTCTTGACGTAAATCAAAACGAGATACACCATCTCCAAAATTTATCTTATCTACTATTTTTAATTCAGCTAGTAGTTCGAGTGTGCGATAAACAGTAGCTAGTCCTATTTCAGGTGATTTATCTTTTACGAGGAGGTAAACATCCTCTGCACTTAAATGGTCTTCTTCGTGTTCGAGCAGCACTCTTACCGTTGCTTCTCGTTGTGGTGTAAGCTTATAACTTTGTGAGTGCAGATGTTTTTTTATCCGATCTAGTCGTTTCTCCATAGTTCATGCCTCCCCTCAACCCTTTTACCTCCTTTCATTATAATCATTCAAAAAAACAGTGTCAATCGATAATGATTATTACCTTAAATAACAATAATAATTATCATATAATTATTATTGTTATTTCTATACGTTAGTTGTTATTACCCAACGCATTAAGACAGGTGAAACATATGCTTCAAAAGCCGAAGCGAATACAAGAACTGATCCTACACAAAGGATGAGTAAAGAATATTTCATAAACTGCGGGAAGATAGGCATATTTGTTCGTTTTATAAATTGCTGTCTCACCATTTTAAGGCAGAATGAGATACTAGCTGTTCCAACAATAATAAACGCGGGAACAAGAATGAAGTTTTGCGGCATAATTGAGACGAAGGCTAGGAAGAAACCTGACATACCCATCTGGTTGACTAAAAACCCAACCGTGAATCCAACAACGACACCTTTCAAAAAAAGGAGGATCAAGATAACAGGTAAACCTATGATCGATAAACCTAAAATCCACATCAAACCAAAGTATTTGGCATAGTGGGCAAAACTCTGACTAAAGATCGCTGATGATTGCGCAAGCTCGCCTTCTTGAACATGTCCAAAAAATTGGCTTAAATACATATATAAATCATGCTTTTGCGTTAAGCTCAAGCTGTTAACAATGATCGCTCCAAATACAATTCCAATTAGAAATAATACTGTCGTAAAAACATATATCGTTCGATTCTCTTCTAGATGGGCAGATATCATCTCTCTTAAACCGTACTTCATTACGTCATGACCCCCTCTTTTGCTCTTAGTCCAATCTATGAGACAAATCGGAAATCTATGACTATGATATGGCAGAGGTTATTAAAAAAGGTAGTTTTCATTCGTTTTTTTACATTTAACCTTATTCTATTTTCCCATACAGCCCTCCACCGCCTGCTTTAATAGATAGAGTTCCTTGTCTTGCAGCTATGATGGCAGAAGAGACGTTTGAAGAGACAATTTGTTTTAACTGTTCTTTTGTAACGTTATGTATAATGTTCATGTCTGTCCCAAAATGATCACGTAACTTTTCTAATGTTTTCTTGCCTAACTTAGGAATAAATTCTAACGGAATTTGATGATGATAAGGTGGCCTCTCCATTTGATTCGTATCGTAGTACGAAGAAGCCAACTCCTGTAAACGATCAGATACTCCCTTAATGAACACAGTTGATCCGCAACCTAAACAGGTTTGATCCTTTGTAGCTACTGAACATTTTGCACAAATGGTAGTAAAATATTTCCCTAATAACGGATTCAGACCGAAATTTGCTTTAATACGCCTCTCCTCAGTATTCTGTAAGGCTTTCTGAAATTCTTCAAATGATGGATTTTTTAATCTTAACACCTGGTACTCTCTTGCTATTTTCTCTAGAGAGTGTGCATCCGAATTGGTTAAATAAGGGTATCGGTGTAATTCGCTTATTTGATCAGCCATACTTGTATCACTACTTAAACCTAGTTCAATCGCATCAATTAAAAGTGGGTCAAATACCTCGGTCAAACTCTCTTCAACGCCTTTACCATATAAACTTTTAAAGGGAGTAAAAACGTGAGCAGGGATGAATAAACCATTTAAGTCTCGAACTTTTCTTTGTAGCACTTTCGCTCTTTCATATATTCTCTGAGAGCTTAAAGATGAATTTTTCATTCGTTGGGCGATCCATTCGCTAAACTCCCGCATCGCTTTTATCGTTGGAAGGAAAGCAAGAATATGAATCGGTCCACGGCAGTTTTCATCATAAAGTTCTATTTCAGATCCTAGCAAAAGCGTTACTCCTGAATATTGAACTCCACCGTCTGTTAACTCAAAGGCCTCACCACTCGTGAGATCATCTTCAATTTCATTAATAACCTCTTGAACATGGCAATCAATTACTCCGATCATATCAACCCCTTTTATCTCTTTAGCATAGTGAATGATCGATTTTAAGGTCAATGAAGGAGCAGCTGTTATTTTAACTGCTGCTCCTAATCGCGTACGCCCAATGTGTATATGTAAATCAGCAACATAATCTTGTAATTCTATCACGACTTCCTCAACTCTCTCATTTTCAAATATTGAATAGCGAATGCCGTTTTAGCATCGTGAATAACTTGATCCTTGATCATTTGTTCTGCTTCTTCAAGATTCACTTCTAATACATCAAGAAATTCATCATCATCTGTTTGACTAAAACCTTTCTTAAGTGTGTCTGTAAAATACATATAGATTAACTCGTCAGCAAAACCTGGTGAAGTGTAAAAAGAGATAATAAAATCTAGCTTTTCCGTTTTATAACCTGTTTCTTCTTCAAGTTCTCTCTTAGCAGAATGAAGTGGATCTTCACCTTGTTCAAGTTTACCCGCTGGAATTTCAACAATCACCTTATCTAACGCTTTTCGGTATTGCCTTACAAGGACGATATTCCCCTCTTTGGTTATCGGAATTACTGCAACTGCACCTGGATGTTTCACAACCTCCCGCGTACTAGTTTTCCCATTAGGAAGTTCAACCTCCTCTATTTGTAACTCTATGACACGACCTTTATAAACTTCAGTTGTTTTTGTGGTTTTTTCATATAAGTGATTCATCGTTTTCTCCCTTCATTATTTGGTTCTTTTTTTCTCATTTCTACATAAAACTGTAGCATACCTCTATATGAAAGGACGAGCCCAATGAAAATTTACGTTCATGACCAAGGAATTATTTTAGCTGGAAAGGCTTGGGAAGTAAAAGCCAAATTAAAACAAGCAAAAAAATCATTTGACCTCGTTGAAGATTGGGTCGAAAGTGTCCATCGTCAAACAGAAGTTAAAAGCCCTACTCGAATTGCCTCCGCAACGGCACAGAAAAACAACGGATCATCTCCATATTTGCGACCCATTGTTTGAATAGGCAAACTGGCCGTTTTTAGAGCTTGAATAACTAGGTCCGTAACATGGTCCTTTGAGGCAAAGTGGATGTTATGTTCTACTTGAAAAGGACGGTAACCATTCAATTGCTCTGTAACCTTCTGACGTTCCTTTCCCTCTAAATATGGAAGCGGTAAAACAGCTTGTTTAAACGTAAATTGACAAAGAGGAGTGAGAGTATGATGACTAAGTCCATTATGCCGTTTTCTAAAATCAGCAAAGGACAATCTTGGAATCCAAATGGGTATTCCTTCAAGAGCACTAATCGTGTGTGACCAATGAGACATAATCATTCCCGAAAAACCAAAACGTGTACCTGTACCAACAACACCAGGTCCAACAGAAATAACGATAAAATCTGCTTTTAGTGTATTTTTTGCAAATTGTAAGGCTGAAGCAATTGTTACTGCTTCAAATTGACCACCAAATGCTTGACCAACCGTAATGGAATGAAACTTGTCTTGTTGATGTAAGGCTCTAAGTTGATCGCTCATCGATAAAGCTAAGCCTGCTTGATCATCAAAAATAACACAGCAACGGCTGTCCGCTTTTATTTCTTGGGATACAAAATAAAAAAGCGGAACCATACTATGTAATTCCGCAAGCCAAACAGGGCTTCCCATTAATGAAAAGGATTCTGTGAATTGTTGATGATACTCACTTTCTTGTGACTCAATAGCGAGTACGCTATGTTGAATAGGCGTATAGCGTACTTTCATAATGTGGCCTTGAACTTCCATAAGACTCCAATTAGTAACAGGAAGAATTTCACGAACAATGTCCCATCCACCTGTACCAAGCTTTAAATCAGTAGCTGTCACATTTACGAGAACATCTGCTCCAATTTCCACTCGTTGTGTTATGGTTTTATAAAGAATCGCGCGCTTTGCTCCTTTGTCGGTTGTTAACTTCTGAATCTCCTTATCTTCATATTGAATGTTTACAACCTTTGTTTTCACTTGTTTATACATAGTCTCACGCCTTAATTAAACTTTTTACCATTTATGTCATATTTTCTTAGTGTAGCCAATTTAAAGACCCATTTATTCAGAAATTAGTTTAAAGGTGAAAAGTGTATCTTCTTTTGGAGAGTTGCAGCGGCTTCGCTCAATGCTTCGAGGTTGATCAAAAAGGTGAAAACCTTACCTTTTTGATCAACCTCTTAAAGTAAAGGTTCGATTAAGGATTCTAGACCTTCGTAATCGACTTCTCCTCTTATGAGATGCTCGATCGTTCCATCTCTTGCTATAATATAGGTAGTGGGCAACCCGATTATATTGTAGCGCTCATACACGGTTCCATTTTCGTCAAAAAATACCGGAAGATTTATGTTTAGCTCGTCAATAAAAAGAGGCGCATCTGTTAGCGTTCGTTCTAATTTTTGCATATTAACAGTTAGGATAGTTAATCCTTCAGTCTCATAATCTTCTTGCAATCGCATGAGATCAGGCATCTCATCACGACACGGCTCACACCAAGAGGCCCACGTATTTAGAATGATGACATCACCTATGTAATCATTAAGTTCTCCAGTTTCCTGATTATGCATCGGTAAAGTGAAGTTTTCAGCCATCATACCAGGCTCACTTCCAACTTCTTGACGGTCTTGGAAAAAAATAATCGCTATTAAAAGTATAGCAGCTGCACTTAGTACTATAATTGTTGCATTTCGTTTCATATTGACCTCCATTTTCTAGTCCTAGAGTTTATTATAGTGAGGTATTTCTTTAAAAGGCAAGGATTGGTGTTTAATAATGAACAATTCTAGCTTTTCGAAAAAAGATTATTTTGATAGAATCATTCAGGTAGTGTTTTTTTCAAGTCAGTAACACTACCCTATTTATGAAAGGACGGATTTAACATATGTCAGTTATTGAAGCTATTATCTTTGGAATTGTACAAGGTATCACTGAGTTTTTACCGATCTCAAGTACCGCGCACATTGTTATTACGCAAATCCTCCTAGGCTATTCATTTCCTGGATTTGGTTTTGAAATTTATCTTCACTTCGCGTCCATTTTAGCGGTTGTTATTTATTTTAGACAAGATTTAATAGAAGTGATACAAGGTTTTTTCGGTTACTTTGCCAATCGTTCAACCTACAATCGTACGCAATTCTTCTTTGGATTATATATCATTGTCGCAACTGGTATCACTGGAGTACTAGGCCTGACCTTAGAGGACTTCATTGGTCCCTCTCTTAAAACACCGCCTTTTATCGCTATTGCCTTAGCTGTAACTGGTCTATTCCTTATTATTATTGAACGTTTTGTACGGTATGGAAATCGAACAGAAAGAAACATGACATTCCGTGATTCAATTGTCGTTGGGCTTGGTCAAACTTTAGCCGTAATTCCTGGGATCTCTAGATCAGGCGCAACACTTGTTACAGCTTTATTTGTTGGATTAAGTCGCGATACGGCTGTTCGTTATTCTTTCTTGCTATCTATACCTATTATTCTAGGTTCTAGTGTATTAGCTGTTGGTGATTTTACAGACGGAGCTATGGTCGCGGAGGTCGGAGTTATTGCTTTAGTCGTTTCGTTTATCGTAACCTTCCTTTTTTCGTGGCTAGGGATTGTTTGGTTAATTGATTTTCTTAAGAAAAGTAAACTTGTTTACTTCGCTATCTACTGCTTTGCTGCAGCCATTTTTGTTTATTTCTTCTTAGACAACAGCATGATTATTGAATTATAATGCTAGCCGTCTTTTCTTAGAAGCAATAAGCGGAGCCACTGCTTGTAAGTTTCTTGTCGCTCAATGCGCAACGTGTGGAGCCATTGCTCTTTTCGAGTTGGCTTTCATGCTTCATTGAAACCCAACCTGTATTTACTCAAGTTTTATATTTTATTCGTCTTTGAAGAAGGGTCAACATTTAAATGCTGTATAAAAACAAGAGCCAGAATCAATTGATCAGGCTCTTGTTTTTATATTTTATTCGCTTCTCCGTCAAATTCATCTCACAAAAAGAATAAATCCATATAGAAGCGGTACCGTAACCACACATAAAATCGTCGTTGTCGCTACAATAACGGATGAAAATGTAACATCTCCTCCGTATTTTTGCGCAAACATTGAAACAGTTGGAGCTGATGGAGTTGCAGTAACTAATAGCGCTCCAATAACATTTGTAGAAACAGGTAGCCATAGAAATGGAGCTAATAGCAAAGGAATTAAGAGCAATTTAGCACCCGTAGCATACCAGACATATCTATTTTTCATAAGTTGCATAAATTCATTGAAATGAATAGCTGCTAGTAAACTTCCAATTAATATCATAGATAATGGTAAGGTCATCGGTCCTACGTCCACTAGAACACTCATTAAGAGAGGTGGCCAATTAAAGGGAAGAACCATTACGATAAAACCAACCGATGTTGCTAGAACCCCAGGATTTAAAACGAGCTGTTTCCATGTCATGTTCTGCTCGACTCGTGCCACCACATAAATGACATAAGTCCATACATAGAACAGAAAAAAAATCATAAAAAATGCTGTATACAACACGCCAATCTCACCAAAAAGAAGAAAGGCAATGGCAAATCCCATAAATCCTTGATTACCAAAAATAATTGCTGCCTCATATACTCCTTTACGCTCGGTCTGTAACTTTGCGTTTTTCCTCATCCAATATCCTATTAAAGTTGCACCTAATAAGGCGAAAGTAGAAAGCCCTAATAACCAAGATATGTCAACTAATAATGACATAGAAAACGTAACATCCATGGAGTAAATAATAAGGCACGGCAAAGTAATATAAAGAATCACTTGGGTAAGAACAAAGTCGGTTTCTTTTGGCAGAATCTTTCTTCTTCTCATAACAAACCCAATTAAAGCGATCACTAATAGAATAAGCATTTCTTGTATCAGGCTAAGAATAGCATTCATCACATTCCCCTAACTACAAGAGGCTGATTTCTCATTTTCTTGACCAAAGTCTACTTTTGAACTTGGTCGGCTATTGCTCGATAAAATCCAACACTTTTTTTGATCATTAAAACTAGCTTCTAAAACCCGTTCATCAAAACTCTCAATTAAATGAAAGGATTGAATCGCTTCTAATACTTCGTCTTTACTCACAGGTTCAGGGACAAGTAATTTAGTGTGGTTAAATGAGAAATGATCTTCGCTTTAATATCATCTTTCACTTCAGGAATATTTCCTTTTTCTCAGGCTTATTAAAATATAATTGATGTAGATTGTATAATCTTTCTTATTCAATAATCGGTTCTATGTGATCATCTACTCAAATTAATTTATCATCCGTTCCCCCGAAGCCTGTATTTGGGTCAAATCGGACGGTTGAAAACGTATTAACAAGGTCGAACATTTAAAGTTTTCTTTTTCCATTCATCACCCTTCTTTTCTCCAAATTATACCGTTGTTAAAACCACCTATATAGGTAAGCAAGTTCTAAAAAATTAATATTCAGATTTTTTCAATTCATATTTGTTTTTAATCCTTGCTCGACTGAAGCCATTGGCTATCCAATTGCCAAGGTTTTCTGTCATCCAGGCTTGATTTATTGTTCGATCGAAGCTATTTATTGTCTAGATCTCAAATGACGACGGTTTAGTGTATGCATGGTAAAAAAAAAGGTTACGCAAGCATAACCTTCGTAACCTTAAATCTTATAGTTGGCCCAAAGCTTCCTCAATAGGGGCTTTGCCATTTAATATTTCAAAGGTTTTTCCAAATGTATTTTCTAGATTCACTACTTTAGCGAGCACGATCGCTACATCTTCCCTCGAAATTGAAGCGTCACGTACTTGTATTTCTTCTTCTAATTTAACGAATTTTTGTGCTGTTTCATTTGTCAAACTACCAGGACGAACAATTGTATAGGTAAGTGAAGATCTTTTTAAATGGTCATCAGCCAATTTCTTTGCGACGAGATAATGCCTGATGCGCTCACTCTTGTCTGGATCAGCGGTCCCCATTGAACTAAGCATGATAAACCTCTTTACCCCAAGCCTCTCAGCTGCATCTACTGCTTTCATAGCACCCCAGAGGTCAATGAGAATTGTCTTCTCTGCACCTGTGTGACCTCCAGAACCAGCAGCAAAAATGACGACATCCACTCCTTTGAAAGCATGATCAAAGTTTGCTTCTAAATCAGCTACAACCGTCTCATCTGCTCCTATATCTTTTAATTCTTTAGCTTGTGCAGAATCTCGAATCATCGCCACAACTTGATGTCTCTCATCCTTTAATTTTGTCAGTGTATGTCTCGCCACTTGCCCATTTGCACCAATAACAAGTACCTTCACAAAATCACTCCTTCAATTAAACTTTCTTCCCTACCTCTTTATTGTGGAACAATTTCTCAATGGATTCAATGAATCTGCCTGACAAATTGATCAAATGATGAAATAAGAGTCTTTTGATCTAAATCGGTTCCAATCAAAATCATGCAAGTTTCCTTGTTCGATTCAATTGGAGTTACATGTAATTGACCCGATGCATATTGAAAGGAGAAAAGAGTATCATCCTTTTGAAAACAAATATATCCTTTTGCTCTTATCAGGGAATGAGACTGATCGTTTAGCCAATTTTTAAATTTTCCTTTTGAAACGGCTTCAAATCCTGAAATTTTTACTGCTTGAAATGGATGAGAATGATGATCGTGGTGATGCTTTTTATCCTTTATGTCTAGAGCTTCCGTTAAGAATCGTTTAGCGAACACTACCTCTGTTGTTACATCTCCAAAGGTGGTGAAAACCATGGGAGCATCTTTCAATTTTATATCTTCAATCTTTGCTATTACCTTATTCAACTTTTTGTCATCTAGTAAATCTATTTTGTTTACAATAATCAGCGTACTCGATGCTATTTGTTGCTTCAACATGACTCTGATTTCTTTAGAACTTTGAAACAAACTTTGATATTCTAAATATCTACTAGCATCTACTAGGCCAATGACAGATTGAATTTCTACTAGATCAATTAAATCTGGATGAGTAAGGGCTTCCACAATGTCTCCCGGATTTGCGATTCCCGTTCCTTCTATTAATAGAACGTTCAAATCTTGTCTAGTACGTAATAATTGAGCGAGTTCCGTTTTCAAATCCTCTTGAATTGTACAACAAATACAACCGTTCAGCATTTCGATCATCGATTCATTTTCAAACAATTCTTTCTCTACATTCTCCGAACCAAGTTCATTTAAAATTAAAGCTGGGTTTTTGCCTACCTTTTTTTCATGATTAAGCATCTTTTTTAAAATGGTTGTTTTTCCACTTCCGAGAAAACCCGTAAGGATATACACTGGTATTTTGTTATTCAACGCTACTCCCCCCTTACTGTTAAAAATAGCATAACTATTAGTTTAATTACAAATAGGAATCGTTCTTATTTATTAACGCCATAGATTATCAACTGTCGTTACTATATATTCCTTTACCTATCTTGATTTACTTTGTACAATGATAAGCATGCAATTAACTATGAGCGCAGATCTTAAGTCAATCTCCAGTAACTTAGTTAGCGCTCAGGTCTATATAATCAAAAATAATTAAAAGTAAAAGCACATCAATATGAGGATTGATGTGCTTTTACTTTTTTAAAACGCAATCGCGTAACTCAACAAATATACCATTTTAATGCTCGAAAAGCGACTCACGTCATATTACGAGACTTGTTTCTTGTTTTTTAAGAACTTCTCTTTACGTTTTTTCATGGCTTTAGTAATATATCCACCTTTAAAATTACGTGGTTCGTAGGAAACAATGAATGCATTAGGTTCATAATCGCAGACGATTTTAATAAACTCTTGCTCACGGTCTCGCCTTGCCGTACAATCTAAGCGAAAACGTCTTACCTCGTTCATCCCTTCAACTTCGGCCGTTGATACACTAAAACCTACTTCGCGTAGTCTCTCAGTTAATAGCTCATTCTTATTCATTATATTTACTTCAATGGTTACATAACCAATTGCCAGTTTTTGCTCAATTATTTGACCAATATATAAACCTACACCAAATCCAATTGCATAGGCCGCCATGTTTAAATAGTTCGATAAATCACTGAAAACAATTGCAATCGCAACAACATAAATGACACCTTCAAGAGTTCCTAGTGCTGAAGCCTTTCCTTTCATCCCTTTCACCATCGTAATCGTACGAAGCGTTAGGACAGGTACATAAATCAGTTGAGCGAGAAAGATAATTAAAGCTTGAAGCATATTCAACACCAACTTTCAATCTATAATAACTATCGTAGTGTAACAGGAAAAAAGCTTTGAAGCTAGCCTATTTTTCAAAAGGATTTTTGTAATTCTGCCAAAGTTTTCAATTCTTTTACATAATGATTTTCCACACTTGCCACACTTAATCTATGATAAAATAACGGAAGAACTATTTTGATAGCGATAAGGAGCAGATAATGGTAAAATTCAAACAATTTTTCCTGTCTTTTGGAAAAGATTTTTTAGGTTTTATATTGTTAGTGCTTTTCTTAGTAATGTTTTTTAATATAGAATCTTTTAAAAACGAACGAGCTGGTTTTACCGTTCCCGACTCATGGTTAAATGTAAACACCATTTTTCTTGGAATTGTGATTGAAGCTGTTCCTTTCATTCTATTAGGAGTATTTGTTTCTGCACTAATACAAATTTACGTGAAAGAAGAATTTATTCATCGTTTTCTACCAAAAAATGCTTACGCCGCTCTTGTACCAGCTGCGGTTTTAGGTGCAATTTTTCCCATCTGTGAATGTGCAATTGTTCCGATTGTCCGCCGTCTTATAAAAAAAGGAATGCCACTACATGTCGGGGTTGTCTTTCTCGTTGCGGCTCCGATCTTAAACCCTGTTGTGGCGATCTCGACCTTTTTTGCTTTTAGAAATGATTTAACCGTGTTATATGCAAGAATGGGACTTGCCTTTATTCTCTCGATTCTGATCGGAGGAATTTTATATCTTGTTTTTAAAAACCGTGATCAATTGAAGTGGACTAAAGAAGAGCTAGTTGGGCGCCAAGTTGTACTAGAGACAAATGCTCAGCCTAGAAAAATGAATCGATTAAAACAAACCCTCTATCACGCTGCAGATGAATTCTTCTTAATGGGGAAATTTTTAATTTTGGGTGCTTTTATTGCTGCCCTTTTCCAAACCTTCCTTGATCGAAGTTTATTGCAAGCGATTGGTAGCAACGAGTGGAGTTCCACCGCTGTGATGATGGCTTTTGCTTTCTTGCTTTCTCTTTGTTCAGAAGCAGACGCTTTTGTTGCCGCATCCTTTAGTAATACCTTTACAACAGGTTCCTTAATTGCATTCTTAGTTTATGGTCCAATGATTGACTTAAAAAATACGATTATGTTGTTTGCTTTCTTTAAAGCTAGATTTGTTTTGATCTTTATCGGAGTCGTTACCGCAATTGTTTTTTTCGCTGTTGTCTTGTTGCAGTTATTAACGATTATTTAATGAAAAGGAGAGCTGTGAAGTGGAAAAAAAAACTGATTTAGGCTTCCATGCTTATATTCGAGGAATTATCCTGATTGGCTTTGCCTTGCTCATGCTTGCTTTTATTATCACTGGAAACATTACGTATTACATTGCACCAAAGATGATGCCATTCATTTATTTCGCAACAGGCACTTTCTTATTGCTTGGGGTTATTCAAATCATTCGCAGCACCGCCAAGGGACAAGAGGAAGAACAGCTTTGTGACTGTGGGACCGATCATAATATATCTGGTTCACCTGTAACAAAATTACTTATCTACTCTATATTCATTACCCCTATCGTTCTTGGTTTTGTGTTACCTGATAAATTGTTAGATAGCTCAGTCGCAGCCAATCGTGGGATTCAGTTTGGATCAGGTATTCTTGCTGATCAAACAAATACAGAGTCACCCAATGAAAACTCTTCTACATCACGAGCTGAAGCCTTTCTTAATGACCCAGATGGTTATTTCGACGAACTAGAGACTGGCTCAACCCCTGAAGATACAGACAGTGAGAATATAACGGTTGAGGAGTACTATACTGAAGAAGGATACAATCAATATTATGATGATCTAACCGAAGAAATCCTTGCTGAAGATCTTATAGTTGTAACAGAAGAAAACTATTTAGATATGATGACCGTTCTTGATTTGCACATTGACCGTTTTATCGGAAAGACGATTGAGATCGTTGGTTTTGTCTACCGAGAACCGGAACTTGCTGATGATCAACTTGTTGTTGCTCGTTTTGGAATGACATGCTGTGTCGCTGATTCCTCTGTTTATGGGACAATGATATCAACTGATGATGCTGACCAATACGAGAATGACACGTGGGTAAGAGTAACGGGTGTTTTAGATAAAACAGACTATCATGATTTTCAAATTCCACTCATTAAGCTTAAGGAAATTGAAGTGGTCGAACAACCTAAAAGCCCATATGTTTATCCTCGTTTTAGCTTTTAATGTGAACAGACCAAGCAAGTATGCTTGGTCTGTTTTTTAATTATACCGAGTCTTTTTTAAAGACAAGATCAATAACGACAATTTCCGAACGGCTACCTAAACGGATTGGAGGTCCCCAAAAACCAAAGCCAGAAGAAACAAAGGCGTGTAATTGCTCTTTCTTCTTATATCCCCAGTCCAGCTCATACATTCGTTTTGTAATGAGGTGATTTGGCGCCATCTGACCTCGATGAGTGTGCCCAGACACAATAACATCTACTTTATTTTTCATGGCATCATCTAATTGAAAAGGTTGATGGTCCATCATTATAATCGGTAAGTCATGGTTAAGTTCCTTTACTAATTGTTTAATCGATTTTCTTTTTTTATCTGTTTTATCTTTGCGACCAACCAAATAACATTGACCTTTTAATTCAATAATCTCATCCTGTAAAATTTTGATATCGATATCGTTCATTAGTTTGATGAATTGAGGGATTTGACCTCCATAGTATTCATGATTACCTAATACGCCATATACCCCCATTGGAGCTGTCAATTCCTTCATTACTTGATCCATTCCTTTTTGAACAAACGGCTTTGGGTCATCATCAATAATATCACCAGGCAATAATATAAGGTCTGGTTTTAAACCATGAATAAGTGCAACAAGACGATTGAGATGAGCTTTGCCAGATAGCGTACCGAAATGCATATCTGAAGCAACCGCTATTTTCAGCGTCGACTGATTAGTTCCTTTTTTAGGAATCGTAATTTGATAAGACCTAATAACGGGACTATAAGCGTTATATATTCCATAAGAAAAGATGAAGATAAATCCGGTAACGACGGCCCATCCTGTAACTATTACAGAAGTTCCTCTGTCCACTCCTAAAAATGCCGTTAATAAAACAGCTATATTTGCTAACGGCAAGAAAAGCAATGCATATTGAATAACAGCAAACCAACAAGCACCTATTATTTTCAAAAAAGGAAGTCCCTTAATAAAACGGGCCAGAATATAAGCATACCCAAGCATGATGATCATCAAAGAATATACAAATAGGTTGATTTCGACTAAATCAATTAATAGAAACTGCAGCCAAATCCATCCATTCCATCCAATATAAATTAACATGCCGTTGTAAACGAATATAAACACTAAGCTAGATAAAATAAAACGAACGTTCACTATGGCATCTCCCTTAATTAGTTTGTGAGTTTACTATATCATAGCAACATTCATTTAAATAAAACCCTGCTTAGAAATAGCAAAAAGCGCTGAGAACCCCCAGCGCATATAACCGTATTCCCTGCTGCAAGCGCTGGGCCTACTTTATGTGCTACTAAATTCATGGGAAAATTAAACGGCGTAATCGCTCCAATGACCCCAATCGGTTCATGGACCGTATAAGCCACTCTTCTTTCGCCTCCTTTCCTCATGAATGCGTTTGTTTGAACCGTTCGTTGAACTTCTCCCTTAGCGTTTAGCGGTCTCTGTTGCGATGATTTCAGCCGCTTCATCTGCTTTCTCTGCTAGTAATCTTGCAACATGTTCTAAAATGGACGAACGTTCGTGACTCGGCATTTTTGCCAACGCAACTTTTGCGTGCTCAGCTGCTTCTAACGCTCATTCAACCTCTTCCTTATCAGCAGCTCCAACCTGAGCCATTTCTTCCCCGCTATATGGGGCAAAAAGAGCTGTCGTTTTTTTGGCTTATACCCACTCGCCGTTAATCAATAACTTTTTTTTCATCCGTCGTTCCTCCTTTTATTAGTCGTTTCGATTGTTGACATCGTGTCTGCTAAAATCGCGATCATTTGATCAATTTTTTCTTTATTAATGACTAATGGCGGGGCTATGACGAGCGTATCCTGACCATCAAAAACGACCGAGCGAATTACGAGCCCACGCTTAGCAGATTCTGTAACGACTAGTGGTGCGACCGGTACCTGGAAGCGCTCATTTGTTTGTTGGTCTTTCACCAATTCAATCGCTCCCATTAAGCCAAGAGCTCTTACTTCACCAACAATCTTTTGGCTTTTTTGCAATGACTTAATGCCAGCTAACATATATGCACCCATTTGTTTCGCTTGATCGATTAACTTTTCACTTTCGATAATTTCTAAATTTTTTAGCGCGACGCTACAAGCCATTGGATGACCACTATACGTATAACCATGTAGCAAAGTACCTGTTGAATGTTCGGCAATGTCTTCATGAATACGATCCGAAATCATCACTCCGCCTAGCTGAGCATAGCCACTTGTAACGCCTTTGGCAAAGCACATCATATCAGGAACGACATTGTAATGTTCAATCCCAAAATACATACCCGTTCTCCCAAAACCCGTAATGACTTCATCTGTGATCAATAAAATGTCATACTCGTCACAAATATCTCTGACTTCCTTAAAATAATTTTCCGGTGCGATATGCACACCACCAGCTCCTTGGACTGGTTCCGCAACAAAGGCTGCAATCGTATCAGGTCCTTCTGTTTCTATCATTTGGCGAAGAGCTGCCGATGATGTATTTTCGACATAATGAAAATCTGGTGCTATTGAGTTCGTAAAGTCACGAAAAGGCTTTAATCCCGTTGCACTTGTTGCTCCCATCGCCACCCCGTGGTATGACTTTGTTCTCGTAATAATTTTTTGCTTATTCGGCAATCCTTTTAAAATCCAATAATGTCTCGCAAGCTTATAAGCCGTATCATTGGATTCGGACCCCCCTGAAGTGAAGAACGTTGCTGATAAATTCCCCGGTGCAATCTCAGCTAGTTTAGCCGCCAACCTGATAGCTGGTTCATTACTAAATGTCGCAAAACAAGAACTAAAAGCTAATTTCGACATTTGTTCCATCGCTACTTTTCCCATCACTGCTCTCCCATGACCAATATTGACATTCCATAAAGACGACATTCCATCAATCACTTTATTTCCTTTAATATCCTCTAGCATGACTCCTTCACCTTTCGTAAAAATAAAGCTAGGACCATGTTGTTGCTGTTGTTGAATCGATGACGTTGGGTGTAGAAAGTGCTTTTTATCTAATTCCTCTAATTCGTGGATATAATTATTCATAATGATGACTCCCTTTCCATAAGGTATTTATACTTTAACTATTGCAAGAAGGATGCCAACTTTTTCAAGCCGGTATTACAGACCAATCACTCATTTTGATCAAGTTTTTAATTAAAAACGATTGAATTTGATTTAATTATTGATTATCTTGTCAAGTTGATTCATATTTAAATCAACTACTGATGAAAGGGGCGCTTTGCAGTGGAAGAAGAGTTACAACTGGAATTAAATAAAATCATTGAAACGTCCAATAACAACATTACGATCACAGACGAGCATGGCATTATTTTACGATCAAACCCCAATCATTGGACGATGTACGGGTTAAACGCTGATTCATATATAGGAAAGTCCGTATACGATTTAGAAGACGAAGGGGTTCTCTCCCCTTCTGTTAATGCGCTTGTATTAAAAGAGAAGTCATTCATTCAAATTTTGCAGCATACGAAAACAGGGCAAGTTGTGATGTCAACTGGGTACCCCGTCTTTAATAAAGAAGGACAATTAATTAGAGCGATCAGTTACAGCCAAGATCAAACAGAGATTGTCCAGCTACAAGTACAGTACAAACAATTACAAACGAAAATAGCAGGGTTCCAAACGGAAGTAGAGGAACTTCGTGAAAAAGAAGCAAGTCATCGAATTTTATTTCGAAGCTCCAAAATGCAGCAACTATTTAAAACGATTCAGCGCGTAGCTAAAACGGATGCAACGATTTTATTTCTAGGTGAATCAGGCGTCGGTAAAAGTACACTTGCTCGTTTTATTCACGATCAAAGTGACCGCCATAAAGAACCTTTTATTGAAGTGAACTGCAGCACGATCCCTGAAACGTTATTTGAATCAGAAATGTTCGGCTATGAGCGAGGCTCATTTACTGGAGCCCAAAAACAAGGGAAACAAGGGTTAGTTGAACAAGCCAATCACGGAACCTTATTCTTAGATGAAATTGGAGAATTGCCCCTGGCGATTCAAGTGAAATTATTGAAGGTGATTCAGGAGAAAAAATTGATGCGGGTCGGCGGAAAAGACGAACGCCTCGTCAATTTCCGTTTAATTACAGCAACCAATCAAGACTTAAAGCAAATGGTTGATAGAGGAACATTCAGACTAGACTTATACTACCGATTAAATGTCATTCCGATTGACATTCCTGCCTTAAGGGAAAGAAAGGATGATATCGCGATTCTCTTGCAGCATTACCTCCAACTAATCAATGAAAAATATAACTCTACCAAGAAGTTACATCCAACTACGTATGAACTATTGATTCACTATAAGTGGCCTGGAAATGTCCGTGAAATCGAAAATGTTCTAGAACGCCTTATCCTAACGATCGAGGAGCAGGTCATTTCACCCGAACATCTTCCTGTAGATCTGCAAAAGAATATCAAGGAAACGGTTGATCAGCCGTGGAGCTTCGATCAAGACTTCGTAGAAAGAAAGTCTTTAAAAGAAACATTGGAAGAAGTCGAATATAAATTAATCTCAAAAGCATACGTCCAATGCAAAACAACCTATGAAATGGCAGAGTATTTAGGGATTAGTCAACCATCTGTCATCTATAAATTAAAGAAATATAAAGAAGTTATTGATCAAAATAGCCAAGACCGTAAGCCCAGCGTATGAGTTTGGCGATTTTTCTCGGTTGGTGTGAGATATCAGAAGGAGCAGCGATACCGCTACAGACTAGCTGATATTGAGAGAAAAACAGCCGGTTTCTGACCGATTCGCTGAAAGACAAGAATTTGATACGCCAAGCTATACAGGAATTAATCGTAGAACAAAACAAATTAAGCATAGTTGAAATCAATAGATCAGGGAAACCGGGCGCTGTTTCCCCGTTTTTTTTAGTAGATCACAAAAAGAAGATCGTCACGATTAACACAATAAACATGATCGCTCCAAACCAAAATGAGAATTGAAAAGTTTCAATCATCCTTTCTCATCTACAACTAAAAAGCACTATAAAAAATAATTTTCAGGAAATATATACTAAAAGTTTGTTAAAAATTCATACATTATTACTATAAAATAATCCTGATCAATGTAAAATAAAGTAAATACATGAAGTGAAAGGAGGATTTCTATGCTTCACCATTTAGATGATCACATTATTTTAGAGTCTTATCGACAATCAATTGAATTACAATTGGATGAAGAGTTCATCATCTTGCTTAAAAGTGAAATAGTACAAAGAGGCCTATTAGATCAATTTATTTAATATCTTTTTCCATCTCTGAACAAACTCTAAATAAACGAATTAATGTACTTAAATACATTATTTTATTCGTGTTTTCCACAAAAAACCTTCCATTATGACCCTTTTTTATCTATACTTACTCCTATAAACTAACATACAATAAATACCAACTCGTATAATCATCGGAATAAGGCCTGGAAATTTCTAGCAAGCTACCGTAAATGGCTTAACTTGCTCTTGCATTCCTCTCGTTTACATCTGTAACAATGACAATGTCTCCTGATTCGCAAATGCTTTAGCAATTGAAGCTCCAAGTCCTTAACCAGCTCCAGTAACGATCAGTACGTTCATTCATTCTAATTTCTACCTTTAGACTCATGCAAATATTTGCAAATATTATACATTTAAAAGAAATCGTAATTATAAAAGAAGAGGCGACTATGAAACTCATTTCGCTATCACAAAACGCAACAACATCTAATCCAAATCTGATCCTTCATTATCCAAAAAATTAGTCATAAGAAAGCGATTCAGTAGTTTACTGAATCGCTTTCTCATATCCCTAGGGTGAAAGTGGATGCGGCCACACCCATGCTTTCCTTACACCTTATGCAAATAGACCTTTGATGTTTCAGATTATCATAAATAGTTAGGTATAGTGACCAATGGTGTCTTCTAACACTTCATAGAACAATAAGATTTTTTTACTGAACGAGGAATAGCCTCGCATTTGTTTGAACGATCTTATCGGAAATAACTCCTTATATGCCCCCTTCAACAAATATAAATAGAATACGCTAAATCAAATTGAACGTTTAAAGATCATAAATAAAGTGAAAAGCGTCTACAAGAGCTTGTTCAAAAAGGAAAAACCGCCCTTTTGCACCTTTAATATCCTCTCTCCTAATTCGGCGTTGCAATGGCTTCACTCACTGCGCGTCTATCCGAGAAAACCACTCGGATCGACTTAAAACATTGCAGTGGCTTCGCTCATTGCTTCGAGCTTGTTCAAAAAGGAAAAACCGTCCTTTTTGAACAAGCTCTATAAGAATTTCGAGTAAATAAATGTTTCAAAGAAAAAGAACCGACGAAATTAGTCGGTTCCTCGCTCTACTCTTTAATTGTCACATTATACTTCGTTAACCAGTAATCCATTTGAATGAAATGAGCTAGTAGCTGTGGTCCAGCCATTAATTGACCAAAATACGGCTGACCTGTTGGAAGCCCACCTGATTCTGCCAGTTCCTTTAACACATCTTTGTTGATAAACTCAAAAATAGGTGCATCCTTTTGAGCAAGAACGTCTTGCATTCCTTTTTGAACAGCCTCCTTATACTTAGGATGATGTGTTTTCGGGTAAGGACTCTTTTTTCGGTAAAGAACGTCATCCGGTAAAAGTCCTTCCAATGCTTTTCGCAGAATTCCTTTTTCGCGTCCATCTAGTTGCTTCATTTCCCATGGGATATTCCATACATATTCAACAAGACGATGGTCTGAAAAAGGCACACGTACTTCAAGACTAGCTCCCATACTCATTCGATCCTTACGATCTAAAAGATTGGTCATAAACCAAATAATATTTAAGTAAGAGATCTCTCTTCTCCTTGCTTCTTCAGGAGTGTCTCCATCAAAACGCGGTGTCTCCGCAATCGTCTCTTTATATCGATCATACACATATTGTTTCAAATTTAATTTTTGTTTCCATTTATCATTTAAAAGGTTTTCACGTTCAGCAATGGAACGCATCCAAGGAAATCCATCAAAATTCATAATTTCTGGTTTATGAAACCAAGGATATCCTCCGAAAATTTCATCAGCACACTCACCTGATAAACCAACCGTCACATCCTGCTTGATCTCATGACTAAACCAAAGTAAAGATGAATCAATATCCGCCATTCCAGGTAAGTCGCGTACATCAACAGCTTCTTTTAAACGATTAGCGAGTTCATCGATCGAGATGACTTTGTTATGATGTTCGGTGCCAAGCGCATCGGAAACCACTTTCACCCAAGGCGAATCCGAGTTTGGTTGGAAATCATTTGCTTTAAAGTACCTATCGTTTTCGTCGTAATCTATTGAATAGCTTTTAATTGAGCCTTTCCCTTGTTTTTGATAAACCTTAGCCGCAAATGCTGTTAGCGCACTTGAATCAACCCCACCAGACAAGAACATCCCAACAGGAACATCGGCAAATAGCTGACGTTCTACAGCGTCCCCTAACAAATAGCGCACATTCTCTGCTGTTTCGTCAACTGATTGATCATGCTTTTTGCTTTTCAATGTCCAATAGCGACTAATTTTTGCCCCATTCCGATCATAAATTAACATATGGGCAGGTCTTAATTCTTGAATGTCATCATAAACTCCATGACCTGGAGTACGTGATGGAGCTAAGCCCATAATCTCAGCAAGGCCTTCTGTTTTTACAATCGGTTCAATATCTCGGTGTGCTAATAAAGCCTTGAGCTCAGATCCAAAAAGCAAACAGCCGTTACGAACCGTATAAAATAATGGCTTCACACCTAAACGATCACGCGCCATAAACAGGTCTTCATCTTTATCGTTCCAGATCGCAAAAGCAAAAATGCCGTTGAACTTCTCAAGCGCTTGATACCCCCATTCAATATAAGACTTTAATAGTACTTCTGTATCTGAGTGACCTTTAAAATCGTGGCCACGTACTAGAAGTTCTTTTCGAATCTCCTCGGTGTTATAAAGCTCGCCGTTATAGACAACCGTATACGTTTTACCTTTATAAGTACGACTCATTGGTTGAATCCCATTTTCTGGATCAACGACAACTAAACGTGCATGACCAAAAGCAGCATGTGTTGTCGTCCATACATTTAGATCATCTGGCCCACGATGATTAAGCGTCTCTGCCATTTTTTTCACTTGATTCTCTTCTTTTCTTAAATCTCGCCGCCAATCAATCCACCCTGTAATTCCACACATGTATTCATCAGCCCCTTTTGGGAAATTTTTCCACAAGAGTTAAGTATGATAAAATAGGATCAACTCAACTCAGTCCTCTACTTTCTCAATCGCCCCATGCAGGCTCTATACCCATAAACTATCCTATTCAGTAACTAGGCAGTTGTGATTATTTGTATCAACTATTCAATTTATTCAAACTAAGTAGGTGACACATTATTTCTGCAATCGTAAAAACTAAAGAATAAACATTCATGCTGAAAGGAGCAATGTCATGTTTCAGTCAAATGATGAAATGCCACATTTCACTTCAAAAAAGCATTATAAAAAATCATTAAAAAAGAAGCAATTACAATTAATACGTCTCCAAAGAGAATTGTATGAACAAAATATTCCCGTTATTCTTATTTTTGAGGGGTGGGACGCAGCTGGTAAAGGTAGTGCCATTAAACGAATAACAGAACGACTTGACCCACGAGGGTACTCTGTTTATGGCATTAGAGCTCCAGATGAACACGAATTAAATTATCACTATATTTAGACGCTTTTGGAAGGTCTTACCTAAAAAAGGGGAGATTAGCATATTTGACCGCTCTTGGTACGGGCGTGTTCTTGTCGAGCGAGTAGAAGGATTTGCAACAGTAGCCGAATGGACGCGAGCAGATGATGAGATTAATCATACCGAAAAAATGCTTGTCGATGATGGTCATATCATTATTAAATTTTGGTTGGATATATCAAAAGACGAACAACTGAAACGTTTCAAAGCACGAGAAACTAACCCTTTAAAAAGTTGGAAACTCACTGATGAAGATTGGAGAAATCGCGAAAAGTGGGATCAATATGCAGAAGCAATCAAGGTAATGATTAAGCAAACCAATTCAATATGGGCTAAATGGCATATCATTAATAGCAATGATAAACAATCAGCTCGAATTAAAGTGTTAGAAACGATTATTGAGGAATTTGAGAAGAAGGCAGGAGAGATTAAATAACTCCTACCCTTTTTTTACGTGGACAGACTAGATGTATGAACATTCGTATTGCTTATCTGTTTCTTTTTTTTATTTCCAATGGCAATCCCCACTAAAATAATCACCACTCCCATCCATTGTGACCAACTAACAGGCTCACCTAAAACAAGGGTGGAAAGAACGACCGCAACCGGTAACTCAGATGATGACAAAATCGTTCCAAGACCAGCTCCTACATGTGGCATTCCAATTGAAAATAACAATGGTGGTAATGCAACACCGAAAAAACCAAGAACCAGAACATAAGGCGAAAGCTCAATTAGTAGCGGGATCTGTGTCAAGAAGATTGGCGGAAACAAAATCAAAACAGAAAGAAGTCCTCCGACTGAGAACCATGCACTTCTTTGAACCGGCGGCACTTTTTTTCCGACAGTTCCACTTACATAGATGAATGTAGCAAACATAACGGCAGCAGAACTTGCCCAAACTGCGCCATAAATAGAGAAGTTACTTGCTCCTTGTGTGGAAATTCCTGCTGCAAAAGCAGAGCCAACCAGTAATACCGTTATCGAAAATAGTTTCAGTTTTGACGGCCTATTCCTTTCCCATATCCACTCCATTAGGGAACCAATCCATATAAATTGAAATAAGAAAATGATCGCTAAAGAGGCGTCCAACCATTGCAAAGATTGGTAATAGAAAATACCTGTTAACCCCATGGGGATTCCAGCAACCAATAAACGAACGATTTGCCCTAAAGGTAGTTTTTTCGGTTTTGAAAATAAAGCCAGCATCCCAATCTTTCTACTTTTGTCAAGCTTGCATATCAGGCAGGGTTTTCACTTGCAGAAGTAACAGGAGGACAGTTTATAGTTGGTACCCTTTTAAAATACCAAAACAGCATCCAGCTAAAAAGACCAGGGCCGCGTATTGCCATGTCTGCATTTACATTCACTCCTTTTTCCAAATAAAAAAGCCACACGTTTTAAAGTCACGTGTGGTGAAAATAGATTTCTCTAGAAAAGTCCACTCTCTATTAGTATATAGAGTTTTAGGCTATTAGATTATTACAAGATTGATTGTAAAATGATTCCTGATTTAAGTCAAATTGTTTACCATTCCCTCATTAGCTACTATACTTAATAAAAACTCTCTATAAAAGGTGAGAATTATGGATACTAATTTAATATCAAAACAAATTAAAGCTGTTGCTAAAACTTATACAGATCAAGAATTCTGCCTCCCCTTAACTGAGACAGAAGAACATGAACTTGTTCAAAGAATTTTAAAAAGGATAACTGAACACAAACAAATGGACTTGAGAGACATCATCCATGATACTGTCTATTCTTTTTTCACCGGCCAAGACGATGAATAGCCTTCTTTTTCCATCAGCTGTTTGATCTGATCTTTTGGGTCCCAACAATTAAAGGTATAGCTTGTTTTCGTTTCAAAACCTAATCGCATACAGTGGTAAACCATGCCACTCCCCTCCTTCCTTTTCGCAGAAAAATGGCGGCATGTTGCACAACAATGATAACGATTTTTCATAATAACCCCCTGTTAAATCCCCTGGTTTTCTCTAGTTACCTACCTGTAAAAGACCGTTTCCTAGCCTTTATTTTTGATTGAATTTCTTCCCTGCTATTTTCTCTACCACTCCGGGCATAAGTTGATACAGGGTCGCCCCCATATTCATCCATTTCGGTAAATTGAGCTCACGCTTTGGTTTTTCGATTAAACGAATAGTCGCTTTGGCGACTTCTTTAGAATCCAACATCCATCTTTCAACATTCTTCACATACGTTCCTTCTTGATCAGCTCTTTCAAAAAAAGCAGTTTTAATAGGACCAGGGTTGACTGCACTAACATGAACATTTTGATCAAGTAATTCAAGCCTAAGGCCGTTTGTAAAACCTAATACAGCGTGCTTAGTTGCTGCATAAACACTAGATTTAGGCGTTGACAACTTACCAGCCTGTGAGGCGATATTAATGATATGTCCACTATTTTGCTTTATTAGATAAGGAAGTACTTGTTTCGTTAACGCAATTAAACCGATCACATTAACCGCAAACATTTCTTCAACTGTTTTGATATTGGTCGACTCTACTCTTTCAAAAACACCGAAACCGGCATTATTAATTAGGACGTCAATTTGTCCTACTTCAGTCATAACATGCTCTGTCACCTTTGTAATCATCTCCGGGTCGCTCACATCTAACGAATAAGTAAATACCTCCCCACCAAGTTCTTCAATTAAATTCTGCAATTGATGTAATTTTTTTGTGTTTCTAGCTAACAAAACCGTTCTATAGCCTTTTCTTCCGGCTTCAAGAGCTATATCCCACCCTAAACCACTGGATGCGCCTGTTATCCATATTGTTTTTGTCTTTCTCATATTAAACTCCTCATCTCTCCATTATCTTTTTTAATTCTACAAGAAATAATCGATTCTCACTACCCTTTATGGAACTGATAGTTGACTCAAACCCTTCACCCTCATATAATAGAAAAAACAATACAAAAAGCATCGATAGGGATTATTAGACAATTCATTATGTGAAAAGAGAGTGACCTCACCGGCTGAAAAGGTCATCACCACTAATGTTGTTGAACCTGCCCTGGAGCTAGTCACGTTGAATGGATTTCTTAAGTTCAATAGACCGTTCCCCACGTTACGGGTTAGAGTGGGCATTTATTGCCAACAAAGGTGGTACCGCGGATGAAACTTCTCCGTCCTTTTTCTAGGACAGAGAAGTTTTTTATTTTTATAAAAATTGACCAGATATCCCCACCTTTATGGGCACACACTTACTAACTATTTACAGAAACGAGGAGAGAAAAACATGAATCGACAACGGCTAGTCGTTAAAATTGGTAGTAGTTCATTAACGACAAATCAAGGTGCTCTAAGTATGGATAAAGTTACTCGGTTTGTTCAAGCAATTGCTAAACTAAAACAAGATGGTCATGAGGTCATTGTTATATCTTCTGGTGCTGTTGCTGCTGGATTTAAAGCAATTGGTTACCCAAGTCGTCCTGTAACGATCGCAGGAAAACAAGCTGCCGCTGCAGTCGGGCAAGCCATGCTTATGCAAGCTTATATCGAGCAATTTTCTATTTACAACTTAACACCTGCCCAACTTCTATTAACAAGACAAGACTTTTCTGATGAAACACGTTACGGCAACGCCTATTCGACATTAACTGAATTACTAAAAAGAAATGCCATACCTATTATTAATGAAAATGATTCCACTTCGATTGAGGAATTAACATTTGGTGATAATGATATGTTATCAGCTCTTGTTAGTGGATTAATTCACGCTAATACCCTTTGTATCATGACAGATGTTAATGGACTATATGATGCTAATCCCCAGACAAACCCTTTAGCGAAAAAAATAAACTATCTTCCATATATAACAGAAGATTTACTTGCTCTTGCAGGAGACTCCAACTCAAAAGTTGGTACAGGAGGAATGAAATCCAAAGTAAGTGCTGCCCAAACAGCTCTCACACTTGGGGTTAATGTCTTTATCGGCAAAGGAGATCAGCCTGAAACATTTATTGATATATTAAGTGGCAAAGGAGACGGGACTTATATTGGTTCTTTTCAGTATGAAGCCGTTATGCAAAAGACAAAGCAATGGATTGCTCTTCATTCCACAAGCTCTGCTCGTCTTACTATCGATGAAGGTGCTGAACATGCTCTTCTATATCGAGGGAAAAGTTTATTACCTGTTGGAATTGTCAAAATAGATGGAGAATTCACTGCAGGTAATGTGATTGAAGTTCGCAATCGAAAAGGCTCGATTATTGGCAAAGGCAAAACAAATATCACCGTTCAGGAGCTAAAAAAACTTCAAGAGCAACTACAAGAAAATGATAAAACACAAAAATATAAACAACCTGTTGTGATCCATCGGAATGAATGGGTTCCCAATATAAAGGAGACAATGAAATGAGCGAATTACTCGTAAAAGCGAAAAAAGCAAGTGAATGTGCACGAATTCTTTCAACAGTCTTAAGTGAAGAGAAAAATGATGCTCTTCACTTAATTGCCACACAACTGATTAAAGAAGAAGCCTATCTGCTTAAAGAGAATGAAAAAGATATCATCACTGCGCGTCAGAACGGGACAAATGAAGGACTGATCGATCGCTTAACTTTAACGTCAAGCCGCTTAAGCGATATGGCGGAAGGCTTAAGACAAGTCGCTCTATTACCAGATCCAGTTGGAGAGGTGCTATCGACTGATACACGTCCAAATAAGCTCGAGATTAGCAAAGTCCGTGTACCTCTTGGTGTGATTGGAATGATTTATGAAGCTCGTCCTAATGTAACCATTGATGCTTCTAGCTTATGTTTAAAAGCGGGGAATGCCGTTTTATTACGAGGAAGTTCATCTGCCATTTATTCAAATACAGCACTTGTTAAGGTCGTACAACGTGCTCTCGAACAAACAACGATACCAGTCGAAGCGATTCAATTAATAGAAGATACAAGTCGAGAAACAGCAACAGACATGTTTACATTAAACGACTATTTAGATGTCCTCATTCCAAGAGGAGGAGCATCTTTAATCCAATCAGTCGTTAAAAATGCTTCTGTCCCTGTACTTGAAACGGGTGTCGGTAATTGCCATCTTTTCATTGATCGTACAGCTGATAAACAAATGGCGATTTCGATTGCTGTAAATGCTAAAACACAACGCCCCTCCGTCTGTAATGCCGTTGAAACTATTTTAGTTGACCGTGAGTGGGCTACCCTTCATATGAATGATCTTCTAAAAGAACTTGCAGAGAAAAACGTTTCATTTGTTGGCGATGAAGAAACAAGAGTTTATGACAGCCACATTGAACCTGCCACTCAATCTGACTGGGAAAATGAATTCCTTGATTTGAAAGTAGCCTTAAAAATTGTTGGTTCTGTTGATGAAGCGATTAATCATATTTATACGTATGGAACAAAGCATTCTGAGTCTATTATTAGCGAGGATTCACGGAATGTAGAAAGCTTTTTAAATAAAGTAGACGCAGCTGCCGTATACCATAATGCTTCTACTCGTTTTACAGATGGATTTGAATTCGGTTTTGGAGCAGAAATTGGTATTAGCACACAGAAGCTTCACGCTCGTGGTCCAATGGGGCTTGAAGCATTAACATCAACTAAATACATCGTCCAAGGTCAGGGACAGGTGAAAGGATAGGTGAGAAAGTTTGCTCAAAAATAAAACAATTACTTTTTTAGGTGCTGGATCGATGGCTGAAGCGATCATTGCTGGTCTTGTCAGGCTTCAAGTGGTCGAACCTAATCAAATCATTGCAACAAACTTAAGTGACCAAGAAAAGCTAAACTATCTTGAGGTCGAATATGGAATTCGAACAAACAGTGATCGAGAGGAAGCAGTAAAGGAAGGCGACATTGTCGTATTGGCGATGAAACCTAAAGCTGTAAAAGAAGCGATTGAAGATGTTAGGCAAAACACCAACCCCACACAATTATTTGTCTCTGTTTTAGCAGGCATTCCTACTGGTTATATTGAAGATTTACTCGGTCACAAAGCTGGTGTAATCAGAACAATGCCTAACACATCAGCAAAAGTGGGTGAATCTGTAACAGCTATAACTAAGGGCTCTTTTGCAGACGACCAACAATTGCATGAAGTCGAGAAACTTTTTTCAGCAGTTGGGACTGTTGTGGTAGTTAATGAGGAAAAACTCGATGCAGCAACTGGTCTTGCTGGAAGTGGACCTGCCTATTTTTATTATCTGATTGAAGCGATGGAGAAAGCAGCTGAAAAAGCCGGTCTTTCACAAGAAGAAGCTAGTGCATTTATTTCACAAACTGTAGTGGGTGTTGGGAAACGTCTGCAAACTACAACTAAAACGTCAAAAGAGCTTTATGAAGAGGTTATGAGTCCAAATGGAACGACAGAAGCAGGTATGAAAGTTTTACAAGAAAGACATAGCCAAGAAGCAATGATAGACGCAATCACAAACGCTATTACACGTTCTAAAGAATTAGGAGCGGTATTTTCAAACACGAAAAAATAATTGTACTTTAACGAAGGAAACAACTAGATTCGAAACTAGTTGTTTTCTTCATCTTTAATAACTATATAAGTAATCTAGATAATTATATCGACCTTTTCCCTTGAAACTCTCTTCTTCCTCATCATATCCAGAACGATCATTTAAACCGCGTGTACCAGAATTTAAATCTGTATCAATAATAGAATTCGATTTCCCCCTGGGTGCACGACTGACTCATTATGCATCCCATACTCTAGTGATTATTGTACGGTATTTCTAAAGTTGGTGTAAATCACTTCTAATCTAAGCGCCTCATTCACACTGCGATTTAATAGCCTTTCCATGTTCTTTCCCTCCTTATGCTTTCTTAATTTATAGTATCAAGAATAGATATCGAAAAAAGAACGTTTGTTCATTAATAATTTAAAGCTTTTGTCCAGCAGTAAAAACTAGTAAAATGAAAGTTAAATTGTTTATAGGGGAGTTAAGTTGCATTATGGAAATCTCAAACACAGAACTATCAGAAAATAAACTTATTCGTTCCATACAGCGCATTGTTTTTCATCGTGCCTTTACATCTACTGTAATTGGCCTCATCATCATAAATGCCATTCTTGTTGGAATTGAAACCTATCCTGACATTTATCAGGATTATAAAGAGTGGTTCTTTCTAGCAGACTATGCGTTGCTATGGTTCTTTACCATTGAAATAGCGATGCGTTTTATTGCAACTAAACCGACGAAGAATTTCTTTAAAAGCAGCTGGAATTGGTTTGATTTCCTAATTATAGCAGCGGGACATCTGTTTGTAGGTGCCCACTTTATTACCGTCCTGCGAATTCTTCGCGTGTTACGTGTTCTTCGAGCCATATCCGTAATCCCATCATTACGGCGTCTGGTTGACGCTTTATTGATGACGATACCAGCATTAGGAAATATTATGATTCTCATGAGTATCATCTTTTACATCTTTGGGGTTATGGGAACGATGTTATTTGCAGGTGTTGCACCAGAATACTTTGGCAATCTACAACTCTCTCTTTTAACTTTATTTCAAGTCGTCACTTTGGAATCCTGGGCAAGTGGCGTCATGCGTCCAATTTTTGCTGAATTAGCTTGGTCCTGGATCTACTTTGTCGTCTTTATACTAGTTGGTACATTTATCGTTTTTAACCTCTTTATTGGGGTCATTGTTAATAATGTTGAAAAAGCGAATGAAGCTGAAAAAGAAGAGGAAACTAACACTGAATTACAAGAATTAAAAGCTGAGATCTCAGAAATGAAAGCCATGCTCCAAAAGCTCACTGATAATAAGTAAAGAAAAACAGCCTGAATATCACATTCAGGCTGTTTTTCTTTACAATTTCGCTATTACTTAAGTATGGCAATTTTTTATTGAACAGTCTCATCTGATCCACCAAAAAATTCCTGGTACAATTCCCTTACTGTACGGTCAGCGTCAGAGGCATGGATTCCTAAAATTAAACTTACTTCTGATGACCCTTGGTTGATCATTTCAATATTAACGTTTGCCCGCGTTAAAGCAGCTGTCGCACGTGAAGAAATTCCGATCGTATTATGCATCCCTTCTCCTACGATCATGACCATAGCAAAGTCACGCTCAATATAGACATCATCTACACAAAGTTCATCATTAATTCTAGCGACAATTCTTTCTTCAATCTTTTCTGTTAATTGTTCTTGACGTAGAATAACTGAAGTATCATCAATTCCAGATGGCATATGCTCATAAGATAAACCCTCATCCTCTAAAATTTGCAGCAATTTACGACCAAATCCTACTTCTCGGTTCATTAAATATTTACGAACATAAATAGTTGCAAAATCTTCATCTGCGGCAATTCCAATTACTGGGTTTAGAAAATATTCTCTTTCAGCAATAATCATCGTTCCAGAAGAAGATGGATTATTTGTATTTTTTACACAAACTGGGATTCCATTTCTAAAAGCAGGGAATAAAGCTTCGTCATGAAAAACAGAAAAACCAGCATAAGATAATTCCCGCATTTCTCTGTATGTCATTCTCTTAATTTTTACTGGGTTATCAATAATATTAGGATTTGCAGCAAAAACAGAATCAACATCTGTAAAGTTTTCGTATAAGTCCGCTTTAACACCAGCAGCTAAAATAGAGCCCGTGATATCTGAACCTCCACGTGAGAATGTAACAAGAGTTCCTTCTTTTGAATAACCGAAAAAGCCCGGAAATACAATAATTTCATTTCGTTGACGTAATTTAATAAGATGGTCATATGCCTCTGGTAGTACTTGAGCATTTCCTGGCTCATCACTAACAAACAATCCAGCATCTTGAGGATTTAGGTAGGTAGCATTTAATCCTACTTTTTGAAAATAAGAAGCAATCAGCTTAGCATTATTGTCCTCGCCACTCGCTTTTATTAAATCCATAAACGATTCTGACCGACTCAAATCGAATTCAAGTCTTTTCCGCAAATCTGCTTCAATCGTCGCAACGATGTCACGTCCTAGGTCCAAACCGTCTGCGATATCTTCATAACGCTTTACGACTTCTTCTAACTCGATTTCCGCTTCTCCTTTTTGCAGCATAGTTTCTCCTAATTGAATGAGAAGATCTGTTACCTTGGTATCGTCGCTATGACGCTTACCAGGTGCAGATACCACAATAACTTTTCTTTCTTTATCCTCTGACACTATGGCAGCTACCTTTTTAATTTGCTCTGCACTTGCTACCGATGTCCCCCCAAATTTCGCTACCTTCATCTGTTGTCTCCAGCTCCCTTATCCTTCAATTCTCTCTGCTTTTTAAGTTTTTAGAACATTCCCAATATAGCATACTAAAATCGGAACTGCAAAGTGATTCTTTAACGTTATACACTTACATATACGCCTTATTCTTCCTCAGCTAGACTCACCACATTGTTCCATACAATACACACCTTTTCTTGGCATTGACTCTTGAATCCAAAAATGAGGCTGATAGAAGAAAGCCTAGTCGACCTCTCTCTCTTAAAACCCCCTTCACCTATTTCTAGAAACTAAAACTTAAAAAACTTCATCAGTCAACAAAGAAAAAATCACTTTTTCATTTTCTGATAAAGTGATTTCTCCTAGTCTCTCTGATGGAATTCCTTCCGCAGTTAGTATCGTATCGCAACCAATAATGCTAAGGAGATATATGATGATAAATAATGATTTCTTCATTTACCACACTCCTTTCACTCGTTATTAAAATAGACTTAATAAAAACGGCTTTTTCTCCCCTGAAAATTCCTTTTCTGTACAATTTGATTCACTTACATATTCTAGATCTTTTGCATGTCCAAGTGTTGTTTCCTCTAGATTATTTGTTAGTTCGGCTTGGTCATAACAAGCAGGTGCACTATAAACTTTTTGAGTATGATCTATAATAACTCTGGTTTCATCCGAAGGGGTCACCGTCACTTCGATTGTGAAACCGAAAATAATTAGTGCTATTGCTACCACTAGCCATATTATCGTTCCTTTTTTCATCATATACCTCTTTTCCTTTTAACATTTTCACCTTTTTAATCTAAAGGTTGATAACCTCAGTCAACTTTCTTGTTTCCTTTTCCCATTGTAGTGTAATATGTAGTAAGTATAACTCGCAACTTTTTTGGTACTGAAATATAATTGTCAGTTTTCATGTAAAGTTATGCTAGAATTTTTCTAATAGAGAATTAACTTTCAGGAGTGATCATAAAATGAAGCGTTCTTTACCACATAAGGCTGAGCGTCATCGTCATTTTGGTACTGTTGACCCCATTATTGGGACAAAACCAACCGATAAAGAAAAAATGCCAGACCTTCAAAATAAACCAGCAGATTTTTACTTTCCCATTCAACAAGTAGGGATTTCAGACGTGAAATATCCAGTAATGATTGAATCAGAAATCGCACCAACTACTCAGACGACAACGGCTACTTTTGCGCTAACAACGAGTTTAGAGCAAGATCTTAAAGGCATTAACATGAGTCGTTTAACGGAACAACTGCATCATTTTTTTCAATCTCATTTACTTACGGATGAAACACTACGTGAGTTTACTGCTATCTTGGCTCAAGAAATGAATCAGAAAGCGGCGAATGTCCGTGTTACGTTCCCTTGGTTTTTTACAAAGACAAGCCCTGCGATGCAAAAAGAGGGGATGGCTCATGCTGATGTAACATACGATGTTTCTTTCAATGAAGAAAAAGGTTATACATCTATTATTACATTAACTGGTGCTGTTACAACGCTATGTCCTTGTTCTAAAGAAATTAGTGAATACAGTGCGCACAATCAACGTAGCTTCGTAACAATGACTGTCACGGTCGATGACAACTATGCGGCTGATTGGAAAGTTGTCCTTCTTGAAGCAGCTGAAACTAATGCAAGTTCTATTCTTTACCCTGTATTAAAGCGTCCAGATGAGAAAGCTGTAACAGAACATGCTTACGAAAACCCACGTTTTGTTGAAGATCTCGTTCGCCTTGTTGCAGCTGATTTATATGAAAATGATGCTGTCAAATCATTCACCGTTGAATGTCGTAATGAAGAGTCCATCCACCAACATGACGCAATCGCTAAACTAACCTATACTAAATAAATGTAAAAAAAGGCAGATGAGAGCTTTCTCACCTGCCTTTTCTTTTAAAGTATCGTTCGAATTTATGTAAAACCTATTACAATCCTAAATCTTTAAAAGTAGCCATTTCGCTTAATATTCTAGATGAAGCTTCTACAATTGGATAAGCCAGTGCTGCTCCTGTACCTTCTCCTAATCGTAAGTCCAGCTTTAAAATAGGCTCGACGTCTAAATATTTCATCACAACTTCATGCCCGAGTTCTGTCGATTGATGAGCAACCATTAAATAAGGTCCGATTGCAGGTTCTAATTTTTTCGCTACTAAAGCCGCTGCAGTCGAAATAAAACCATCAATTAGTACTGGTGTTTGTCTGACTGCCCCTTCTAAAATGACACCCGCTAAAGTGGCGATTTCAAGGCCTCCTACTTTCGCTAAGATTGACAATGGAGATGTGTGAGCAGTTATATTACGATTCACTATTGCTTCTTTAATAATCGTAACCTTTTTTCTTCTTTCCTCTTCTTTTAATCCGGTTCCAATTCCCACTACTTTTTCAATGGGCTCTTTTGTCAAACAAGCAACAAGAGCACTAGATGCGCTTGTGTTTCCTATTCCCATTTCTCCTGTAATCAGTAAGCGGTGACCTTTCATGATGGATTCTTTGGCGATCTCTTTACCGACTGAGATGGCGGCCAAAGCTTCTTCTTCCGTCATAGCATCTTCGTGAAGGAAATTCCTAGTTCCATTTCTGATTTTTTGATGAATGATTGGTTGCGTACAAACATCAGCGTTGACCCCGACATCAACAACGACCACTTCAGCTCCTATTTGCCTAGCAAACACATTAATAGCAGCCCCTCCACGAACAAAGTTCTCAATCATTAATGCCGTAACTTCTTGAGGATAGGCTGAGACACCCTCTACTACAATCCCATGGTCTGCCGCCGCGACAATAATTACTGGTTTTTCGATTATAGGTTGAACTTGTCCCGTAATTCCTGCTAATTGAATAGCTAATTTTTCCAATCTTCCAAGGCTTCCGAAAGGTTTGGCTAGTTGATTTAAACGAGCTTTTGTATCGGTTAGAACCACCTCGTTAAATGTCTCAATGGTCATTTGCTGTTCTCCCTTTTTAATTGATATTGTTGGCATGTCTCCATCCACGCTAATGCCATTTCTGGATTTGAAGCGAGGTGAAGATGGATGTAGCTAGCAAGAACTTCATTTGATTGAAAACCGACATGATGCCTTTCTCCATTTTGAGTTTCATAGGTGAATGCCGGTTGAACATCTTCAATGAATCTTGAAGTCGAATAATGAAATTCATGCCCTCTAATTAAAGTTCCTTTTTTTCCAAAAATGGTCTCCGTCACTGTTGCCACTTCGCGATAACCTATTGCCGCTAGTTTCTCTTGCATTGTTACTTCCATAGGAATCACACCTGCCATTGGGTATGTCTTTCCGTTAACATGGATCTCCTTTGCTAAAAACATATACCCGCCGCATTCTGCCAAAATAGGCATGCCATCTTTACTAGCTTTTTGAATATCTGCTATTAGTTTCTTATTTTTCATTAGTGGTTCGAGATATTCTTCAGGAAAGCCACCCCCTAAATAAACTCCATCGCACTCAGAAGGAAGCGATTCCCCAGCCAATGGAGAAAACAGGACTAACTCAGCTCCTGCCTTCTTAAGAAGGGAAAAGTTCTCTTCATAGTAGAAATGAAAAGCAGCGTCATATGCCACAGCGATGCGGACATGTCTAGATTCCACAGGCCAATTGAATATAAACTTTTCTTCTTTTAAACTAGTTGACCGCTGTGCGATATCTAGGATTTTAGCTAGATCAAACTGATTGGCTACAACACGAGCCAAAGTTTCGATAAGGAGATCGTGCTGGCCCTGTTCTAGTGCTGAAACGAGCCCCAAGTGCCTCTCAGGAAGAACAGGCACATCATCTGATTTTAAATAGCCTACAACAGGTATGTCGCACATTTGTTCAATGGCTTCCTGACAGAGGTTAGCATGCCCCTCACTGCCAGCATGGTTAAGAATAACCCCTGCGAGATTTACATCCTCCTCTAGTAATTGATATCCTCTAACGATTGCTGCAGCACTTCTTGCACAATGGCTGATATCGACTACTAACAAGATAGGTGCATCTAGGATTTGACTTATCTCATATGTACTTCCAACATTATTTGAGGCTGCATGTCCATCAAATAATCCCATCATTCCTTCAATGATAGAAAGATCAGCATCCTTACTATGTTTATAAAAAATCGTTTTGATCCATTCTTCAGATAGCATCCAGCTATCAAGTTGGTGTGATATTCGATTGGTAATAGCTAAATGAAAGGTTGGATCCAAATAATCAGGCCCACACTTAAATCCTTGTACAATCCTTTGTTGCTTAGTTAAAGCCGCCATTAGACCAAGTGTTACCGTTGTTTTCCCAACACCGCTAGCCGTACCTGAAACGATGATGCGTCGTTGCATTCCCTCACTCCTTATCATCATGTTCCTTTATTATAACTACTAAATCCTATTTATTGTTGATCTTTTTCCCTAAACTAAACTAAGCTAACTTCTCCTAACCAGTATTCTTCTACCAACACCGCAAACAAGTTGTGACTATGAAAAAAACCGACTGCTTAGGTCGATTTTTTCGTGTGTTCATCTAGTAATTGCTTTAGTAATGTTCCACGTTCTCTATTATGCAAAAATGCTTTTGTTGCAGTTCTTTTTAATATATTTCTTCGCGTCTGCTCATCTAGTCCACTAGCTAGTACTTGCTGTCTAGCTTTTGCTAAAAAATCTAAATCCTCTTCAATAGTGTCCGTTAAAAACGATTCAAACTCTGTCATCAGTTGTTTTCCGTAAGATGGACTTGCCCCACCAGTTGACAGAGCGATTGTCAAAAGACCCTTTTCTAAAGTCAGTGGAAAATGAAAATCACTTAATTCAGGATGGTCAGCCATATATATAAGTTGATTTGGTTGTCGATTTTGATAGATTGCTAGATGAAGTTCTGAATTATTCGTTGTTAAAAATAACATGTTCTCAATAAATAACTGAGAAGCCTGAACTTCTCCTTTCCTCCATGTGACTTCCTCCCTGTTTACAAACGTTTGGAAATCTTCGTCTAGGCTCGGAGCATATACGATAATATCGCTGATCCCAACTTTTATCAATTTTAAAACATGGCGCTTCGCTACAGATCCTGCACCAATCACTGCAGCACTTTTCCCTTCAACTTTAAATAGTAAAGGTAGGTAGCCTTTCATCCTTTTGCTCCTTGTTGTTCGAAGAAGCCAGTTCGATACAAGCAAGTGTCACAATTGACCAAAACATTCTCATCTAATACTTCTTGAACACGTCTTGCTAAAACTGTAATTAATTGGTCGTCAAATCCTAAATAATCACAAAGTATATATTCTTTATTTGATTGTTTTGACCACTCATCCAGCTGTTTTTGTAAGCCTTTCATCAGAACCCCTGTAAAAAGAAGATAAGGTACAACGTAAACTTTTTCATTTGGGAGGCGATTCACTCGCATTAAACCTTCGTCTACATTTGGCCGTGTTGCAGCAAGAAAACAAACATCCACATCCGCTACAGGAGTAAATTCCCAAACTAAACGAGCAATCTTCATCAAATCACTCGTCGCGTCAGGATCACTACTCCCTCTCCCAACAAGAAGAATAGAAATAGGTTCTCTGGCTTCATAATTTGGACGTCCATCTCGTAACGGGAACCCAGCTTCTTTCAGACGATTTTTCACTATGTCAATAACGGTAGATTCTATTCCAATCGGGCGCCCATATGCGAATGAAACAGCAGGATAACGTTTTTTCAGTTTATCGATCGCTTCTGGAATATCTACTTTTACGTGCATCGCAGTTAACAGTAAAACGGGAACAACTGCAATTTTAGTAGCTCCCTTTTTGATACAGGATTCGACCCCTTCTTGAATCGTTGGCTCTGCTAATTCAAGGAAGCAACATTCTTGAATTTCAACATTTGGGTGAGCCGCTTTTGCTTTTTCTACAAAAGCATTCAGCTCCTCATTTCCAGCTTGAACTCGGCTACCATGTCCAATATATAAAATGGCTTGCAAAGAGCTCACCTTCCTTTAACTTGATCTGGTTTTCACTAGTTCATTTACCAATGCGTGTCCTGAAGGTTCTTGTAACGTAGTTGTTACCAGGTAACCATAACGGATAGCAGCATTGTACGTGGCAGGCCCGAAACAAATAATCTCGGCGCGTTCCGAAAGTGTCGCAGGTGTTTCATTGCAGGCAGTGATTTGTTCCGTAACGACTTTCACTGACTCTGCACTCGGAAAAACAATTGTATCTACTCGATCTTCATCAAGGATTCGTTGACAAGTGAAGTTTGATTGCGCAACAATCAATTCTGAATGAGAGGCAAGGAAATCATGTTGACCATAGAGCTCCATTCTTTGTTGGACACGCTCTTTCCAAACGTCAGGGCCAATTAGCAGTCTTTTTCTCCCTTCCATCATCTCACGAATCGGAAAACCTAGACAAGCAAAAGATTCAATTGCCTTAATTGATTTCATAGAAGCACCATAGAGGGTTGCTGTCAGAGAACGAATATCTAACCGCTGTTTCTTTAACTGGTTAAAAAACCACTTCACGCTTTTTGGTGAATGAAAAATAATTTCATCATAGTTTGCGAAATCAAGATCTATTTCCTTCGTTTCTGTGATAAATCGAGGATATTCTAAGACTTCAGCTCCAAGACGAGTAAGCTCGGAAGCAATCTCACTTTCTCCTTCTGATGTTCGACCAAACAATATATGTTTTCCAAATAAAGGCTGGCGTTCAAACCAACTTTCTGTCTTTCTAAGCTTAGCAACATCTCCAACTATCGTTATAGCTGGGTTTGAAAATTTTTGTTCCTTCACTAATTGAGCGATGGTCTCCAACGTACCCATGAGCGTTTTTTGTTTCCCTAACGTTCCCCACTGCACAAGTAGAACTGGTGTGTCTTTTTTGCGACCATTTTCTATCAACTGTTCACATATATAGGGAAGGTTTTTAACTCCCATGTAAAAAGCAATTGTATCGATTGCTTTAGCTAACCCTTGCCAATCAATCAAAGGTTGTCCATCTGCAGATTTATCATGTCCTGTCACAATAGCAAACGAGGCGCCATAATCCCGATGGGTAACTGGAACACCGGCATAAGTCGATGCCCCAATTCCCGCTGTAATACCTGGTACGATCTCATAGTCAATTTGAAATTTCTCCAGTTCAGCCGCTTCCTCACCAACCCGTCCATAAACACTAGGATCTCCCCCCTTTAACCTAACAACTACTTTTCCTTCTAACGCATATTTAACAAGCAAGTCATTAATGGCCTCTTGTCTAAGAAGATGACGATCGGGTAATTTCCCACAATAAACAAGTTCTGCTCCTGGTTTTGTTTTTTCTAAAACTAACGGGTTTACAAGACGATCATATAAAACAACATCAGCCATTTCTAGACACTGTTGTCCTTTTACAGTTAATAAACGAATATCTCCTGGTCCTGCACCCACTAAATATACATAGCCTTTTTCCATTAGTACACTCCTTCGACGATTGCAACATGTCATTCGTATTTTACATCAAGTTCGATTTTTTCATAAGTCTAAATTTATTCCGAGTTATTTTATGTGTTTTATCAATTATAATATAAGTCAGATAGGACCTCAATTATATTTGTTTGACAAATCCTATATATTTAAAAGATCGAATCAACTACTTACCAATAAATGTTAAATACCCAATAAACCATGTCAGATTATCTAACATTTCCAGTCGTTTCCCACTATCAGCTATGCTATGATATAAAAAAGATCTGAAACATTCTGACTTAATAAGGGGTGGAATGGGTGTCATCATACAAAGATAAAAAAGTGATAACGATTGGTATTGTTAGTGAATTGACCGGCCTATCAGAGAGAAAAATACGCTATTATGAAGAAAGAAAATTAATCTATCCAGAACGATCCAAAGGCGGAACACGTAAATATTCATTCCTAGATGTAGAGCGACTACTTGACATCGCCAATAAAATGGAAGACGGGATGCAAACCTTTGAGATTCGAAAAATGGAGCAAAAACAAATGCAAAAGCAAGAAGTACGCGATCGCATGCTACGTGGTCAGTTAAATGCTGCATTTAATATTCGTAAATAACACATATATTAACGAGAAACTCGTTAATATATGTGTTTTTTTACTGTCTTTAAAGCCCTTGGCTTATTTTATCTTTTTTAACATAGAACGTTACGTCCTTTGACAAACTAAACAATATAAAAATTAATTAAAAAGAGGTGGTTTCTATGCGTCTACATTTCGTTCTATGTTCGCTTTTTGTTTTTATCTTTGTTTTATTTTTTTGCCACTCTTACACTCAAGCAAATGATTATGGACAAGTAGCCATTATTATTGATGACTTCGGTGGAGATGTAAAAGGCGTTGAATCTTTTTTATCAGGCTCCATTCCTATTACCGTGGCGATTATGCCATTTATGGAACACTCGACAGAGCAAGCTGAACGAGCCTATCAAGCAGGACTAGAAGTAATGATTCACATGCCAATGGAACCCAAAAAAGGTAAGACATCTTGGCTAGGACCAAACGCAATAACAAGCGATCTCTCCAACGAAGAAGTTCGATTAAGGGTAATGGAAGCCATTGAAAAGGTTCCTCACGCAAAAGGTATTAATAATCATATGGGTTCAAAAATCGTTGAAAACGAGCGAATTATCAGGGTCATACTTGAAGTGGCAAAAGAACATAATTTATATGTAGTAGATAGTGGAACAAGTTCAGCCTCTGTCATCTCAAAACTAGCGAAGGAATTAGATATTCCCTATGCAAAACGAAGTGTTTTTTTAGACGATACCTTTTCAACACAGCAACATGTGGCTAAACAAATGACATCTCTTTTGAAGATCGCAAAGAAAAACAAAAAAGCTGTTGGGATCGGTCATGTTGGAGTTAAAGGGAATGAGACTTACATTGGAGTCGAGCATGCACTCTCTATTTTCTCTAAGGAACATGTAAATATTGTTCCGATGTCACATTTGTTAGACACCGAAATCGATCATGATCATTCCGGCTTTTGGCAAGCAAGAAAGGAGACTCCTATTTGAACACCGTTAAGCAACTAACTCAAGAAAAAGCGTTCACTGCTAAAGACCATTCAAAGGTCGTTTTGCGACCCGTTCAACTGCATGATGCAAAAGAGATTATTGATTCAGTTGAATCCATCATCAAACAAGGATCCTCTATCCAAAAAGAAAAAGCAAGAACCGTTGAAGAAGAGCATGCGTTCATTAAAGAAATGACTGCTCAAGACAATATGTATACAGTCGTCGAGGTTAACGGAAACGTCAAAGGGATTGCAAGAGTAATCCGAGGAGATTTAGCTATGAAGCGTCATACTGGTCTATTTAGAACTTGGTTACATAATGATTCCCAAGGAAAAGGGATCGGAAAGCAAATTATGGACTACACACTTAATTGGTGTCGTCTTCACCAATTACACAAATTATGCTTAACCGTTTTCGAATCAAATACGATCGCAAAAAGTTTATATGAGAAATATGGCTTTGTTACAGAAGGTGTTCAGAAAGACCAAGTATGTATTAATGGCGTTTATGATCATGAAATCTTCATGGCGTATTTTTTCAAACAAACGAAAGGGTGAAACTAGCCAATGATGTGGAGAATGGCAAAAACAGTAATAATTGTTGCAATAGTAGGTCTTGGTTTAGGGATTATAGGGCGTGCCCTAATTGATGATAACAACTATTCCATTCAAACAAAAAACATTCCGCAAAATTTAGAGGTTTCAGCAATGGATCATTTAATGGCTGAAGACCTCTCGCTTACAACATCTATGTTTTTAAAGCAACTATCCGCTCAAATGCAAAGGTGGGCCGACGCTGATCTAGACGAAGAAGAAATGCGAGCACGCTTTAAAGAGGAAATCTCTGAACACCCTCACTTTAACGGTTTTGCGATTTTTAAAAAAGGTGAAGTGGTTGAGCAGGTTGGAGATTTAAAAAGATTAGATCTCTCTAAATTGACTCATTACCATATGAAAAGTAAATTCTCAGATCCTTATCTGATTGACGGAGAGCAGTTTATGTTAATGGGTGAGGAGATGAAAGATGGCCGTACTGTTGTAGGAGAAGTAGACTTGTCCTTTGTTAAATCCTTTGTGAAAGATATGGCTTCTGTAGCAGATGCAAACGGAACCTTTTTCGTGTCTGGCTCAGACCCGGAAGTCGATTGGGAAACAACCGAAGATCTCCCCGAAGATCTCCGGTCCGAAACAGTGCCCGAGTTAGGTTGGCAAATTGTCGTACATTCTGATAACCAAAAGCCAGAAAAGTTACAGCAAACTTATCATGAGCACGAAGCAGTTATTAAGTTTAAACATGCCGAAGTAGCAGAAACATGGTTTAACGATCAACCTGATTTAGTGATTGTTGAAAACAATAACCCTTTATTCGTCGTTAAATCAAGCACAGAGTCAACTGAAGAGTTAATTCAGCGTTTAAAACGTGATTATGATTTAGCGATCGTAGAACCGAATTTCATTATTTCAAAACAGGTTACGATCTTTTCAACCGTACCTAATGAACCAAAAGAGAAACCAAGACAAGCTAAGCCACATCATCAACCGACTAATCAAACGGTATTAACGACTTTACCAAATGATGAGTTTTTCGAGCCTTATCAATGGAATCTTAATCAAATTGAAATTGATGAGGGGTGGAATTTATCTGGAGGAGAAGGCGTCAAGATTGCCGTCCTCGATACAGGGGTCGATCGAGATCATTTAGACATAAAAGACAAACTTGGACCTGGTTACAACGCTATTGACGACTCTGATAACTATACAGATGCACATGGACACGGGACTCATGTAGCTGGTGTTGCGGCTGCTTTAACGAATAATCTAACAGGGATTGCAGGTATATCCTTTAATAGCACCATTCTCCCTGTGAAAGTGCTCAACGACGAAGGTGAAGGCTCATCCTTTGAGGTAGCTAAGGGTATATATTGGGCCGTCGAACAAGGTGCAGGCGTGATTAACATGAGCCTCGGTGATTACTATCCATCTGATTTATTATATGATGCCATCTCATATGCTTATGAACAAGATGTCGTTTTAGTTGGAGCTTCTGGGAATGACAATGTCGAAGATCCCATGTATCCCTCAAATTACGAAGAAGTATTTACAGTTGCAGCTGTAGATGACACAAGAAACCGCGCTTTCTTTTCCAATTACGGAAAACACGTAGATGTAGCAGCTCCTGGTGAGCATATACCAAGTTTATTTCCTGATAACAACTATGTTGTCATGTCAGGTACTTCAATGGCTGCACCACATGTTGCAGGTCTTGCAGCTTTAATCCGTTCACTTAGACCTGATTTAACGAACGAAGAAGTATATGATGTAATGAGAACAACAGCGAAAGATCTAGGAACAAAAGGACATGATCCTTATTATGGTTTTGGGGAGATTGATGTAGCAGCTGCCTTAAAATCTATTTCAAATTAATGGTTGATTCTAATATGAGCTAATGAGATAAAAAAATCAGCCCTCTTAACAAACAGAGAGGCTGATTTTTTATTATTCAACAACAAAGCCTGTTGCTTGACGAATCGGTTTTTTTTCTAATAAGGTAACAGCAGAAATGCTCGGAAGCTTCAGAAAATTTTTCTCCACTTCTTGTTCAGCCGTTGTAAACGCCGATTCTTGATCGTTGGCAGCAACGATCACATGCAACGTTTTTTCCTCAGTTTCAACTTCAAATCGATATAAATACATCATGAAGCGATTGCAAGGATTTCATCTAACGCTGTTTGAAGGGCATCATGACCTACCCGATTATAGAAATCAAAAAATTCTTCATTCGGCTCTTTGTTTTCTTCATAGTAGCGTAATAATGAAGTTAAAGCTGGTGCTAACTCTTCAGCTTCAATTTTTCCTTTTAGTTTGTTATTGAATTGAGCAACCTCTTGCTCGAGTGTTCCACCCACATAAAATTCAAACGCTTCAACCATTTTCTTGTCTTTGTTTTTCATTAAGACACCTTGAAGGCCAATATCTGCAATTTGACGTTGACCACAAGCATTTGGACAACCAATCATATGAATTCGAACAGGGACATCGATATCTAGGTGCTCATCTAAGTATTCAGCCACACGTCTCATTCGCTCTTTTGTCTCAACAAGAGCTAAGTTACAATACTCAATCCCTGTACAGGAAACAGAATATCCAATGAAATGCTTGGGCTCTAATTTAATTCGATCAAAAAGAGACTCTTGTAACAAAGCTTCAACTTCTTCATTCGGAACATTAGGAATGACAAGATTTTGCGTATTACACGTTCTAATTTCACCATTTCCATAATCTCTTGCAATCCGAGCTAGATTGAACCATTCGTCAGAATTCATACGACCAACTGGCACATTAAACCCTACATAACTTAAACCTTCTTGTTTTTGCGGCTTAACTCCGTAGAAATAGCCACCATTCCATTTTTCAAGCTTACAACTTCCTTTTGTCGGAAGTTCGCCAACAAATTCTTGCAGTTTTTCTTTGAACTTCTCAACGCCCCAATCAGCGATTAAAAATTTCAAACGGGCACGGTGACGCTTTTCACGATAGCCATAATCACGGTATATAGACGCAATTGCAATAGCGACCTCTTTTACTTTCTCCGGACGTACAAATACATCCAGTTCCTCTGCGAGATATGGCTTGGCTGATAGTCCTCCACCGACTTTTACATGGAATCCAATTACTTCCTCACCATCGATTTCTTTCACAGCTGGTGTAAAGGACATACAGTTAATGCGATCATGACCGGCATTATGTATGTTGCCGGAAATAGACATTTTAAATTTACGTGGAAGATTTGAAAAGTCAGGGTTGCGTTGGAAGAAACGGTAAACATCCTCAACAATCTCCCTTGTATCATATAATTCATTCGGGTCAATTCCTGCAAGGGGGTTCCCCATTATCGTACGAGGAATATCTCCACAGGCACCAACTGACGAGAGACCCACTGATTCTAACCGCTTAAATATATCAGGTAGGTTCTCGATTGTAAGCCAGTGATATTGAATTGCTTGACGAGTTGTAATATCAATCACATCACGACCGTAGTCTCGCCCAATGCCAGCTAATACTTCAGCTTGTTCATTTGTGATTAAACCAGATGGAATATTAACGCGCATCATGAAATACCCGTCTTCTTTTGGCTTTTGCAAATAAAGACCAGCCCATTTGAATAAGCTCCAATCCTCTTTTGGAATGGACTCAAACCCTTCCTTTGCATATTTATTAATATCATCTAGAATTTCTAATCCATCCTTCTCTAACTTGCGAAGCTCGTCTTTATTTAACTTATCTAAGTCCGAAGACCAAATTTTTTCATACCCCATGCTTCAACTTCCCCCTTGAAATTATATCTCAATGTGTATGTGTCGTTCATATACGAAACACATTGCACCTACAGAAGGCGTGAGATTTGTTCTCACGCCTTTCTCCCAATACTTTAAAAACCTCAAAATTGTTCAAGAACACTTTATGTTAAAGAATATTCTTCTCTTGAAGATAAGCTAGAATTGTTTCAATAGATTGCTCAACTGACTGCTTATCTGAATCAATAATAATTTCTGGTGCTGATGGTTCTTCGTATGGTGAGCTAATACCCGTAAATTCAGAAATCTCACCTGCTCTGGCTTTTTTATATAATCCTTTTGGATCACGTTCTTCACAAGCTTCTAAAGAACAGCGAACGTACACTTCAATAAACTCCCGATCCTCAACTAATTCACGCACTTGATTCCGATCTTCTTTAAATGGTGATATAAAGGCTGTACAGACGATTGTCCCTGCATCAACAAAAAGCTTTGCAACCTCACCAATTCTACGTATGTTCTCTTTACGATCCTCATCACTAAAACCGAGACCTTTATTTAAACCATGACGAACATTATCGCCATCTAATACATAACTATTTTTTCCTTGTTTAAATAACTGCTGTTCTAATGCATTCGCGAGTGTAGACTTGCCTGCTCCAGAAAGTCCAGTAAACCATAAAATGGCACTGCGATGGCCATTTCTTTCTTGGCGCTCTTCTTTTTTTATTGTTGTCTCATGCCAAACAATATTTTGCTGTGACATTAAAGCTCCCCCTCCCGGCTCACAAAAAATTCAGATAGTTTTACTACGCTTTAAGATACGTTTCTTCACATTCTTTGTCAATAGATTTTCTTGGATGAACTGGGAAACTAGCTTTAAAAATGCAGCGGTTCCGCTCATTGATTCGAGTTCGTTCAAAAAGGTAAAAACCGACCTTTTTGTTTTTTCAATGGCTTCTATCGCTGCGCGCCTCTTCTGAGAAAACCACTCAGAAAAGGCTTAAAACCCCTGCAGCGGTTCCGCTCATTGATTCGAGTTCGTTCAAAAAGGTAAAAACCGACCTTTTTGTTTTTTTCAATGGCTTCTATCGCTGCGCGCCTCTTCTGAGAAAACCACTCAGAAAAGGCTTAAAACCCCTGCAGCGGTTCCGCTCATTGATTCGAGTTCGTTCAAAAAGGTAAAAACCGACCTTTTTGAACGAACTCTTAAATTCCACCACCGTCATCAAAGGTGGATCTTCTTTCTTTTCTAGCTGTTTGATACATGCTATATGCGCCGCCTGTCGCTATTAAAACACTTAGTAAAACAAAAAGGATATAATAATTACCTTCTTTAAACAGTGTAATTAGTCCATATGATAAGACAAGCGAGAACAATGGTGAAACGATCCACACTTTTAAAATTTGTTTTAAAATACTTTTTTGCCATAAGCGGAGTCCGCCTTCTACCGTTCCTATTCCGATAATCGCTGAAGTCGTTACTTGCGTTAAAGGAACAGGGAGACCAAAAATGGATGCTGTAATTACTAAGGAACCGCCTGTTAATGAAACTGTACTGCCTTGCAGAAGACTTAATTTCGTAATTCGCTTGCCATTTGTTTCAAGGACACGTCCTCCTAGTAACAAAGCTCCAATTGCTACGAAAAAGCCACCCATTAAAATGGCAGGTGTGATGTCTAACAATCCTGCACCAACAAGTGGACCAACTGCATTGGCTACATTATTCATTCCGGCTGCATAAGCTTCCATACACCCACTTACAATCAGAAGCACAACTAAAGGTGTTCTCCACTTGCCCTTCCCTGTTAGATCAGGATATTTTTTTTCTAATTTACGAACAAGATGACCGAACATAAAAGCAAGCAGAAAAGCCACAATCGGAATAATCACCCAGAACGATACGATGACGATTAATTTATCAAAGTAAAGCGATTGATAGGCGATTCCTGCACCAACGATCGCTCCTACAACCACTTCACTAGTCGATAAAGGAATGCCAAGTAAATTAGCAATAAATAAGGAAAGACAAGCAGCTGCTAGTATAATGATGACGATCTCTACATCAACAATGGAAACAGGAATGATCCCACTCCCGATTGTCCGAACTACTTCGCCACCTGCTAGAGCCCCTAAGAACGCAAATGCTCCAACAAGGATCATAGCATTACGTTTATTAGGAATCGCTCCGCTTCCGTAAGCAGGGCCCATTGCCGCAGCTGTTCCACTTGCTCCTATATTCATCGCAAAGAAACAGGCAATGATAATGGCGACAATGGTTAACATATTTGTTCTTCCTTCCTCTTAAACATGTACTTTCTGCATACCACGTATCAGAACTTCCACCACTTCACGACGACTAAATTCAGGTGGCGGTGTCACACCTTCCGATAGCATTTGACGAACCTTCGTTCCTGATAAAATCACACGATCTTCTTTTCCATGTGGGCATGTTTTCGTCGAAGCCATGTTCCCACAAGCTTTACAATAGAAACTATGCTCAAAGAATAATGGATTAATAGCTAAATCTCCTTCTTCAAATTCAGAGAAGATTAGTTGCGCATCATATGTCCCATAATAATCACCCACACCAGCGTGGTCGCGACCTACGATAAAATGCGTGCAACCATAATTTTGGCGAACAATCGCATGAAATACAGCTTCACGTGGACCAGCATAACGCATCGCTGCCGGAAATACAGCTAGAAAAACTCGATCTTGCGGATAGTACTTCTCTAACAACACTTCGTAGCTCTCCATTCGAACATCTGCAGGAATATCATCTGACTTTGTCTCGCCAACGAGCGGGTTTAAGAAAAGCCCATCAACGATCTCAAGAGCTGATTTTTGAATATATTCATGCGCACGGTGCACAGGGTTACGTGTTTGAAAACCAACAATACGTTTCCAGCCCAGCTCTGCGAATTTTGCTCTTGTTTCACTTGGATCTAGATAGTACGAATCAAAACGCTCATGCTTCACGCGCTTTGTCAAAGTGATTTCTCCTCCAACATATACATTTGGACGTTCAAACATTTTCTGAACACCGGGATGTTGATCGTCTGTTGCGCGATAAACCTTTTTTGCTTCAACAACTTTATTAGGTGTGAAAATATCCGCTACTTCAATGACACCATAAACCTCGCCATTATACGTTAGTTTCGCTCGCTCGCCAATTACAAGGTCAGCTGCTTTTTCTTCTGTCACAGGCAGGGTTACAGGGATACTCCATACCGTTCCATTGGCTAAACGCATTTTCTCTACGACAGATTCATAATCTTCTTCGCCAAGAAAACCAGTTAGAGGACTAAATGCCCCAATTCCTATTAACTCTAAATCTGAAAGGGAGAACGTATCTAGCCCAATTTCCTTTGTTACGTTTGAAAAATCATAATTGGGATTGAATTTTTGAATTAATTTTCCTCCATGTGCCTGTATCATAATAATTAACTTCCTCTCTAAATTTTATATTTTCTTCTTGGAAATAGACTACATTATGTTGCTCACATCATGCAGGTCACTTATCTGTGCAAACCACATTCAGTTTTTTCTGAATTAGCCCAACGACCACTTCTAGGATCTTCACCTTCTGCAACTGGTTTTGTACAGTATTCACAACCGATACTCGGAAAGTTTTGATCATGTAATTCATTGTAAGGCAGCTTATGAAGCTCGATATACATCCAAACTTCCTCTTCCGTCCAGTGGATCAATGGACAGATTTTAATCGACTTGAAGCGATTGTCTTGATTAACAAACTGTGTATTTACACGAGTTGGTGATTGCTCTCGGCGTAATCCAGAGATCCAAGCATCATAACGACTTAACTCGCGCTCAAGTGGCACTAGTTTACGTATGTTACAACAGGCATCTGGTTCACGTTCCCAAAGGCGATCACCATACTGTTTGGCTTGTTCTTCGGGTGTTAGTTCAGGTTTAATTAACTCAATATTTAATGAAGGGTAACGTGCTTTAACTTGATCAATAAGCTTATAAGTTTCCTTAAAGTGGAAGTCAGTGTCTAAAAAAACAATGGTCGCATCCTTTTTGACCTTGCTTATCAAGTCAATTAGCACCATACCTTCCGCTCCGAAGCTACAGGAATAAACGAGTTTGTCACCAAAAGCGCTGTACGCCCATTTTAAGACATCTAATGAGTCTTTTCTCTCTAATTTTTTATTAATTCCTTCGTAATCTTCCTTGTTTAATACATCGAATTGTAATTTCATATGCTCACCCTTTATAAAGACATATTGTTAATATCCACATCATTTCTACACAATGTTTACATTTTTTTATCATTCTAATTTTTTAACCCGATAATGATAATCAGATTTAATTACTGCGCCTTTTAACTCTTATTGATCAGTCATACAAGCCTTAGGTAAGGTAATTAAGTTCGATAGTTTTAATCCCTTGTAAATTGATATGATTTATTAGTTTAATAGTATTCTATCGGTCATATCGCAAAAAGTCAATATCGATTTTTTATAAATCTAAAAATTAAGCAACTAAAAAAAAAACGGGATAAGCCCTTTTCTAGTACGTTTCTTGTCGTTCCACTCAGCAAGCGTGTCGAGCTTTTGCGTAGGCTATCATACTGCTTAGAAACCCATCCAGGATTCACTTGTATGCTTGCTTTCAAATGAAAAAGTGCAGAGCCGACGGCCCTGCACTTTTTCACTATGGTTGATTTACCTTACCAGAAACGTTCTCAATCGTGACCATTCCATCACGACTTTCTAGAATCGTTACATCTCCATTTACATCATTTATATCTATATTACCTTGACCACTTCGAACCGTCACGTCTCCTTCATGTTCATTGATCTCAACCTGACCGGAACCTGCGATAATACTGGCTACACCAATCGAATTCGTTACTTTAGTTGCACCTGCGTTATTATTAATAACGATCTCTCCAGAAACCCCTTCTAACGACACGTTTCCCGCCCCATCTATTATTTGAATATTCCCTTGAATATCTTTAAGAACCAGCTGATTCGTGCCATGCTGTATGTTCAGGTCCGAACGCATCGATTCTATTTGCAACTGCCCCTCATTTTGACGATATTCAATCGCTACATGACTAGGCACTTCTATTTGAAGATGGATAAAACCTTGCTCCGGTTTATCTCTACGGTTTACAGCTGTCTTAAGAAAGGCTTCTTCATTTTCTGAAAAGAGCTCAACCGATAAATTTTCCTCACTAAATGTCTGTGCATGTTCAACACTATCATCACTCCAAGCAGCGAAAATAGCCGTAACTGTTATTTGATCAATCCCCTCGACACCTTTAACCGTTACATCACCTTCGTCATGATTGATGTTAAGTGTTGTAACGCCTTCTCCATCTAATGTAAACGTTTCTTCATGCTCATATGTGATAATGTTACAACCTGTTAAAGCAACAAGAATCATAGCTGAAATTAACCATCGTTTAATACCAATCATTTTATTCTCTCCTGTCTATATTGCACAACCTATCTTCTAGTCTACAGAAATTCTCTTTTTTAAGCCAATAGAATATACTTACAACCTTTGAAAATTCACGTTTTCCTCACTTTTGAGCAAAAGGGAGAATGACTGCTGGCTTATTTTTCATTGTTACATATTCTACTTTATATCCCTCGATTTTACGTTTTTGAAACGTTTCTTTAGAGATCGGACGTGGTGTCGACCACATTAATGACTCAATATTATTCCATGAATCATGAGTGATAAGTTCAATTTTATAATAATAATGATTGCCTGATGGATACGTCTCACATACATATTTAACAGTTTGCTTTGAATGCATTCTAAGCCACTCCTTTTCTGTCTAGCTTTCCCAGAAAAGGACGACGATAAAACCAATCGAATAGAAAGTGCTATATAGACAACGATTATTTTGTGAAATGAAGTTTGATGGCTTGTTCACGCCCTTTAAACATGTTGTTCACCAATGGCTTGACCATAAAGCTTGGCAAGACCGTACTACAACGAACCTGATCATCCATTACGGTTTGATTTCCCTGAGAGGTGAATGCATGTATATGCTTCCACTCCGTAAACGGAAACGGAAGCTTAATCCCAGTATCAACAAATTGAGTAGGGGCATCAACATCATGAATAAGTGATATCCACTTCATACGAACACCGGCAAAACCTAACTTCATCTCCATTTTATTTCCTTCCATTGTTCTTAGATCAGAGGTAACTTCAATCTTAGGAAAGCTCGTTATTTTAGATAAATTAGTAGCCGATGAGAAAAAACTCCAGACATCTTCAATTGGTGCATTTATAATGGTTTGGTACGTGTAAACGAATGAGGTCATTGGAATCCTCCTTTACAACAGTTTTATTTTTAAATGACTTTCTAGATAAGTCTATCTATAGGAGCTTGTTCAAAAAGGGAAGACCGTCCTTTTTGAACCTTTAGTATCCTCTCTCCTAATGCAGAGTTGCAATGGCTTCGAGCTTGTTCTTAAATATGAGTTTATAAGGATTTGAAAGTTGAATCAAAAACAATCCTTTTACATTGGACTACTGCTCGCATTTATCTTACTTTATGTAGGTTTTTCCTGGCAGCCTCTTGATTTCTGGGTGTTATTTCCCTGTTCTCTCTTCATCTTAACAATTTGGAGCTGGCTATTTGAACAGCATAACTTGAGACTACCTCCTATAACAATGTTGCTAGCTGCTACCTTATGTGGAATAGTGCTTTACAGTTTATTTGCTTTTGGAAAATGGTTTGTGCTCGTAACTGATATGCCTTTACTGACCGAATTAGAATCTTTATACCGACTAGTCAAACCAACTGAAACCATCCATTATAGTTGGCTTTTTCTCATTATTATACCGGGCGAAGAATGGTTTTGGCGTGGTTTTATTGTAAAAAGATTAAGTACCTATTTCACAAACGACCAAGCAGCGATAGTCGGAACTCTATTGTATGCAGGTGCCCATTTTGCTACAGGAAGTATGTTGCTTGTCTTAGCAGCTCTCACAGCCGGATTCGTCTGGTCTCTCCTTTATTTACGGACGAATAATATTGGGGTTCCGATTGTCTCACATATCACTTTGATGGATTTCTCCTCGTCCTCTTTCCCCTCATTTAAAAAGGCGACTCAGCTGATAGGAACACAGCTGAGTCACCCAATTTTTTATACATATATATTCACTAATAATCCTTTAATTTCACCAACCATATTCAAAATGTCTAATCCTTTTTTCTGTTTTTCGAGCACAGCATCTGTTAAATCTAATAGTTTACGATCGACCTCTTGAACAATCTTGTATATTTTAGTGCGACCTCTCCGGTTAAAACCACGACGTTCTTCAAGGCTCAGACCAAATTGAACTGCATCTTCCATAAACTCTTTGACTAGTTGCTTATATTTTCGCAGTTCATCAACGGTCCTTGTTTCAGATAACACTTTTCCTTGATCATCAATTTTATGCATAAGCTGCGCTAAACGCTCATACGCTTTTTCATCTCGCTGTTTCCCTATCACTTCATGAAAGGAAACCTTCGCTTCAGGGCCTGTCTTCTTGGTATCGACTCGGTTCATTCCCGTTTTTCCAATTCGTTGTACGTCCAATTCGCACCTACTTTCTAAAAACGTGCTTTTATTACAAGTTTATCATAAACACGAAAAATCTAAGACATAAATAATAATGGAAAAATGACGAGAAGGTAAATCCTTCCCGCCATTTTCTTTCTTATTGTAAAAGTTGTAACACGCCTTGTGGCAATTGATTTGCTTGAGCAAGCATCGCCGTTGCTGATTGGTTCAAAATATTATTCCGCGTAAACTCCGTCATTTCAAGCGCCATATCAGCATCACGAATACGGGATTCAGACGCCGTTAAGTTTTCGTGAGTTACTTGTAAATTGTTGATTGTATGCTCCATACGGTTTTGTGTTGCACCAAGTTTCGCGCGGACATCTGATAAGATGTTAATCGCTTTGTCCAATGTGAAAATAGCCTCATTTGCTCCTACTTGAGTCGTGACATCGATTTTCTCAATTCCTAATCGAACCGTATCTAATTGAGGAATATCGATCATTACATTTTGATTCGTATTTGGCCCAATTTGGAATGCAAGAGCATTGTTAATAAGAGCAAATTCAGTTTTATTTGTGGCATCTGATACTTTTATACTACTATCAAACTTAAATTCTAAGCCACCGTGTCGGATCACACCGTTTCGAGTGGTGATTTCTTTATCAAATTCACCTTTTTCATAACTAGCAGATGGATCATCCTCTTTATAGAAAACTGAAAACTCTGCTTTCATCTCCATTGATACTTTTACAGTGCCCGCACCTGTAATCTTTGAAACATCAATTTCCAAACCACCTATCACTTGTTTAGGAGAAGTACCTCCTACTGCAACAGCCTTTTTATCGATTGGAATTCCATTGGGTCCAATTACCTCGATTGAAGCTCCACCATCATTAAAGTTACGTATATTTATCGTATATTCTCCTAAAGCGTTTGCTTCACTTGGATCATCAAATACCACATCTGCCGCTTCACCAATTCCTGCAGCAGGTTGAGTAATACGAACTACTTCTTCTACTACTGTAGGTGTAGCACCTGTTCCCGTAATATCTAAACGGTAATCACCTGACTTTAAAGCTGGGTTCATAACCATTGGGAACTCGGTTAAGTTTGCCGTATTCGTTGTATTTGCATCTTTAAAAGTTGTTAACACCGCACTAGAACCATTTAATAGTGTTCTCGTGTTGAATTCCGTCTTCTCCGATACACTATCAATTTCTAATTTTAATTGATCAATTTCTTTTTGGATCTGCTCACGGTCGTATTCGGTGTTTGTATCGTTGGCACCTTGGACAGTTAATTCGCGCATTCGTTGTAGCATGGCATGAACTTCTTGTAATGCCCCTTCGGCTGTTTGCATGAGTGAAATACCATCCATCGAGTTACGCTCTGCTTGCTTAAGACCGCGAATTTGTGAGCGCATTTTTTCTGAAATTGCAAGACCTGCTGCATCATCTGCAGCACGGTTAATACGCAAGCCAGAAGATAACTTCTCTAAATTTTTCGACGTTTGAAATTGGTTTGCATTCAAGTTACGATACGCATTTAACGCTTGAATATTATTATTAATTTTCATATTGGTTTGACGTCCTTTCGCCTTTAATTATCATATATTGAGAAATTATCGTATACGTTTGTCTTTTTTCTAATCATTTTCGGTTGAACGTCATGCTTTGTTTTTAACGCTTCGTTCCATGAAGACATGAGCATTGTAAGGAGTTGTATTATTTCTTCAATAATTAATTTATCTTTTTTAAAATTTGCTTCAAATAGTTTATCCGCAATATAGTTGTAAACTTGTTCAAGCTGATCAGCTATAATCCCGGCTTCATAGTTAATACCTGCACCAAGACGATGGATGATATCACTTGCCTTTTGAAGTTTTTTATTAGCAGTAATAAAATCCTTTTTATCTAAATCAATAATTGAATCTTCTAAATTGATAAGACATGCTTCATAAAGGAGAGCAGTAAGCTCTTGTGATGATTTTTGATGAAGCGCTTCGTTCGTTAGGAACGTGGTCAATTCTTCCGCCTCCAAATTCTTTTTCTTAACTTATTATTAATATCGGAATATGTCGAAGAAAGTTTAATATTTTTTCTCCATCTCCTCAATTAATAGTAAAATCTCCGCCATGACTGAATATAATTGCGGAGGTATATTATCTCCTAAATCCATATCAAGTAAATTTTCAACTAGTCGTGCATCTTCTTGCATATGAATATTATTCTTTTTGGCTAAATCAATAATTTGATTGGCCACTTGTCCTTTTCCTTGAGCAACAATTTTAGGCACTCCCTCGTTCCCATCGTCATAACGAATTACTGCTGCTGTCGGACCGTTTATTTGCTTGCGTTGCTTATGATTAAAATGTTTAGATACGATCATATTTTCAAGTCAAACCCTTTCTCCGTCATAACAGGCTTTTGTCGCGAAGTACCTTCTTCCTTTTCCAAACTGGCTGACACGTCATTTTTAAATTTTGCATACTTGATTCCATTGATGGAATAACCAATCTCGGAAAGTTTCTCTACGGCTAATTGCACAAGTGGTTCCATCTTCATTTGAAAATCAGTTTTATCATTTTTGACCGTAACCGATAATTGTTTTTCATTTGCTGAAATAGCAATTCCAATCTCGCCCATCTTTGGTGTTTCCATTAAAAAGAACAAACTACAATTCTCCCAATCTACTTTCTCGCTTTCATTACGAGAATTCACAAAGACTTGTAGATTCTCTACTTTCTCTTGTAGTAAAAACGGCAATTGGAAAAATAAACTTTGTAAATTTCCTTGTTGATCAGATCGACTCATTAACTGTTGTCCCGTTACGTTTTGAAGTGCTTGATTCGCTAATTGTTGTACTTTAGTTTCTTCTTCGCCTTGTGCTAATTGCATTAACGATGTTTTTAAATTACGTTGCGCTTGTTCTTGCTGTTGCTCTTTCCCAGAAGCAAGAAATTGAGCCACTTCACTATCACGGTTCAACCCTAAACTTCTGACCGTTTCAAACATTGCTCTAGGTGACCCCTCTTGCAATGGGCCACGAATGGTTTCGCTATATTGACTTGAAAAGGATTGAGATGGCAAACTAGCCTCTCGTAACGCCCTTTCATTGACTGCCGTATAATGCTTCACTTTTGACTCTGCTGGTTGAAAATTCATTTTATCAACTAATTGCTTGACATCATGTACAATTTGATTGGCTTCACGGTGCTTGCCCCGCGAAAGCAATTTTCTCGCTTCTGCTAACTGACTACTCGCCTGCATCAGTTGCCGTTCCGTTTTCATATCGGTTAAGAGCATCATTTCACTTTTAAGAATAGCATTATCTAATTTTTTAATCGTTGTCTCAAGTAATGGCTTAACAACAGGTTGCGCCATATTCCGAAATTGCTCGATTTGCCTGTTGACCTGATCAAGTGTTCTCGATATATCTCTCTGCAAATGTTTAAAGTCGGCAGTCATTTGAGCTAATTTTTCTGTAACTGTTGTCACGGCAATCGACTTGCTTGCCATTTCTACACTTGTTTGAAACTGTTCATTTTCTGAATAGGCTCTAGCTTCTGGTGTTGATGGCAACGTAACAACTTGCTTGGAGGTTTGTTCAATTTTATCAAGTACGGCCGCCACTTCTTGCCTTGCTTTCATCTCGCGACCTTGTTGTTGCAGATCTCTTGCTGTTTGCGATGTTTGCGTTAACTCTACTTTTAAACTTTCATCGAGACCAGCCTGACCATTCAATAACGATTGAATTTGTTGAATCGCCCTATCAAAATTAGCTTCTTTTTCCAATACAGCCTTGCCTTCCTTAACTGCTTCGTTTAAGGAAGGCAAGTCACGATTTGTCACATGAACAAGGTCAGTGGCTTTAGAAGAAAGCTGATGAACGGCTGAAACTAATCTTTCTCTCGCTACAGCTAGTATTTGTTCAGCTTGTTTTAAAATTTTATCCACCTGTTCATCCGTTTCGGTATTAACTACTCCACGTTGGTTAATCATGCTCTTAACTTGCTCAAGAGCTTCCTGTGTTAGACCCTCTCTTTGAATCAACATTCGGGCTTCTTTAGCCCTATTTTGCTCTAGTTGAGCTGAGCTTGTCCGTTCAATTTGACTTAATACTTGGGTGACTCTTTCTTTTGCTACCTGGTCAAGATGTATCGATTCCGATATTGATCGCTCTAACGTTCGACTCGTATCCATATTGATTTGGGGGTTGTTCACCAATGATTGTATCCGGTCTACAGCTCGAGCAACCGACGTTTCTTTTTGAACCGATTCACTCACTTGTCTAATCTGTTCTTGAACCCTTCCCTCTTGACTTTGTCGAATAGTTGGTTGCTGCTCTCTAATCGCATTTGATTCAATCCTATTCAGAAGCTGATCCTGGTTTGTTGAACGATCTAGTCGCTCTCTTACAGGGGGTTGTACCTTGAAATCCTGGTCTAATTCTTTTGATAGATCATTTAATACTTCATTTAACGGCCTTCCGTGCATCGCTTCATGAACAGAACGAAGATGGGTTTCGGTCACATCTAAACGTTTATTAGCTATCGCCTGTACTGTTTGAAGACGTGTCTCTGCTTTTCCTTTCATGAAACGCTGTAAATCTTGAACGGATTCTTTCGTTAACGGTATTCCTTTATCTAAAATCATTGAAGCAGCTTGTTTTAATTCCGGTGTCGGTTGCAAAACGCCTAATTGACGAAGAGCTTGACTTACAGTCTCCCGTTCAGCCCTTGAAGCAGGAACTACAGAAGAACGATTCTCCTCAACAACTCTCACTTTAATGACATCTTGTTTCGAATCAACAATTTGTACCGTGACTCGATCTGTTTTAGGAATTTCTCCCTCAAATTTCACATTGACTTCACGACCACGGATAGAAAGCAAAGCTTCATCTTTTCCCGTATGCTCTTTCACTTTCGCTTGGTAAATTTCTCCATCTCTCATCTGCTGCACTTTCTCTTTCTGTTGTCCCGATGTGTGAAGATGGTTTTGAATTTGCATTTAACGTTCACGCTCCGCTCTTTTCAAATCTACTGGAGATTAAAAAAACCTCAAGCAACGAACGTAGCCTCTGCTAGTAGCACAAGAACAATCTCATACAGAAAAGCTAAATATAAGGGGATTTTAAGTCATATCTAGCACACTAGCTTAGCTTATCCATTGCAATCTGTATTTGAAGATATCTTATTGTTACTATCGGTCGGAACTAATCATTTGTTAACTCTATTCATCTTCTTGTTTCTTCCAACCTTTACGAACAATATTATCCCCAAATCGCTCGCGTAACTGTATTATCGTTTCATCTAATACACCTTGTTTTAAATCTTCTTTATACGTAAATAGGTCAAGCTGTTTGTATGCGTACTTTTTCTCAAGCAAATCATACGTACTAATTCCTAACAGGCGTATGGCTTCTCCATTCCAGGCTTTATCAAATAACCGATTAGCCTCAGACAGAAGTTCTTCTTTCGAGTGAATAGGATTGTAAACTTTATGACTTTTCGTTATCATTTTCCAATCATGATAACGAATAGTGATTTGTACTCCTCTTGTAAACATATCTTTTTTTCGTAACCGTTGATGTACACGTTCTGATAAGTTGTCGAAAGTGGCTCTTATTAATGGCAAACTCTTTGTATCTGCACGCAGTGTTGTGGAATGACCTATTGATTTATACTCAGAATAGGCATGAGGATTAACCGGCCTATCGTCCTGGCCATTTGCTCTTTCCTTCAATTGTATTCCCCGGTCCCCGAATTTTTTTAGCAACCATTCATGATCTGCTTTAGCTAAATCACCAATCGTTAAAATATCATTTTTCTTCCATTTTTCAACTGTTCTTTTACCGATCCCGTGCATCTCATGAATGGGTAACGGCCAAAGCATATTTCCAATATCTCTTTTTCTAAGAATGGTTATTCCATTAGGCTTTTTCATATCACTAGCCATTTTTGCTAGGAATTTATTAGGTGCAATCCCAATGCTACATGGGAGTTTAATTTCAGTTACTATTTTTTCTTGAATCGATTGGGCAAGCTTGATTGGGTGAACTTCCTTTAAATAAGAAGTTAGATCCAAATAACCTTCATCAATCGATACTTGTTGGACAAGAGGAGTGTATGTAAAAAGAATTTCAAATAAGGCTTTTGAAGCAGCACGATAGCGCTCGCCATTTGGCCTAAGAACAATCAAACCGGGGCATAGTTTCTTAGCTTGCCAAAGAGGCATGGTTGTTTTAACCCCTTTTGCTCTTGCTTCGTAACTACTTGTTACAATGATTCCCCTTCTTTCTTCAGGATTACCTGCAATCGCGACCGGTTTCCCTTTTAATGATGGATCATGAGCTATTTCAACAGATGCAAAGAAGCTATTCATATCAAGGTGAAAGATTAATCGTGCCTGGTTCATGTCCAACCCCCTCTTTCATCATTATAAGAAAATAGGTTCGCTAATGAAAGCTCGGTCTAGTTGCAATCGTAAACCAATTCTTGTAAAGTTATTATATAAAGGAGTGAGCTCTTATGACGACAAAAAAGCTAAAAGTACATTCAAACTACTCCGCTTTATTCGAAAACATAATACTCCTTCAACATAACCATGTAAAACAACAAAAAAAATCACCTACGATCGCTGAAATATCAGCGCTCACTGGTGATTCAGAAGAACATATTTTAGAATGTCTAGAGCTTGGTAGAACTGATCCTACTGAAGTCGTTCATTAAGCTACCTATAACAGCTCTTACAGCATTAAAAGGGTTGATCAACCTTTTTCAGCCTACTTTTTATATCTTTTCGAACAATGGCGCGTGCCACATGAACTCCATTAGCACGAACTTGCGTAGGAACACGCGTCATCCCCCCACCAACAAACCCTTTATAATTGAACATGCTGGTAAACAGCCAGTGAAATCTTATGTCTACATGAAGTGGATTTTCAGGTGTTTTTAGTATAGTTCGTAAGCTGTCAATATCCCAGCTTGTCCTTCATCCACAAAAATAACATCGTAACGAGTGTTCATTGTCACTCTCGCAATTTCTCATGAACCTTAATCTTCTAAAAGAGAACACACTCATATTCTACATTATTACGAATGCTGACATTTAAACGTTGAAGAACATTCGTGTATCGATTTAACTAAAATAAAAAAGATAACTTAACAAACTCTGTTAAAATCACTCTTTTTTATCTGTCCATCATTAAAATGATTTTACTTGAACAACGTTTTTACTATCTTTATTTTGCTGCTACTTCTTTTACGACAGCCACCACTGCACAAGAAAGTTTAACCAATTCAGCTATTGGCATCCGTTCATTTTTGGTATGAATTTCCTCATAGCCTACTGCTAAATTTACAGTTGGAACTCCATGTCCTGCAAAAATATTGGCATCACTCCCTCCACCACTTTGCAGCAATTCTGGGTTACGGCCTATAGACGTCATTGCGCGCTTTGCAACTTCTACCACTTCATCGCCATCTCCCAGTTTAAATCCAGGGTACATAATTTCCACTTCTACTTCTGCAGTTGTCCCCATTGCCTTAGCTGTAGACTCAAACGCTTCTTTCATTTTCGTAACTTGGGCGTCCATTTTCTCAGCAATTAATGATCTTGCCTCTGCTAATATGGCTACATGGTCACAAACAATATTGGTTTGTGTTCCACCTTCAAAACGTCCAATGTTCGCTGTTGTTTCCTCATCAATTCGACCTAATGGCATTTTAGAGATCGCTTTTGCCGCAACTGTAATAGCCGAGATTCCTTTCTCAGGTGCTACACCTGCATGAGCTGTTTTGCCGAGAACAGTTGCTTTTATTTTAGCTTGTGTTGGCGCTGCGACAATAATGTTTCCAACGGGTCCATCACTATCTAAAGCAAATCCATATTTCGCTTTTAGAAGAGTAGGATCAACCACTTTTGCTCCGACTAAGCCGGATTCTTCTCCCACTGTAATGATGAACTGAATCGTACCATGTTCAACATTTTGCTCTTTCAAAACCCGGATCGCTTCATACATCGCTGCAATTCCAGCTTTATCATCTGCCCCAAGAATGGTTGTTCCATCTGTTACCACATAGCCATCTTGAATAGAAGGTTTTACACCAACACCTGGCACAACTGTATCCATATGTGATGTGAAATAAATGGTATCTACGTTTTCTTTCGTACCTTCAAGTGTACAAATTAAATTCCCAGCAGCATGCTCCGTCTTACTTGCTGCATCGTCTTCTACGACATTTACACCTAAATCTTCAAATTTCTTTTTTAAAATTGGTGCGATCACATCTTCATGTTTGGTCTCTGAATCGATTTGAACTAGTTCAAGAAACTCGTCTACTAAGCGCTGTTCATTAATCATATGTATTTTGCCCTCCAAGTTTTAGTCGCAATTTTTAACGTCAGATAATGGCTTCACTCATTGATTCGATGTTGTTCAAGTCGAACAACCCATTAAATGGTAACGCTCTAAATTAAAAAGCGCAAGTCTCACTAGGCCACTGAAAGAGGTACGATTTTTACCTTTTTCAGTGGCCTTTAAGCAATGAGCGGAACCGTTGCTTTGTCTTAAGCCTGCTATGAGTGGGTTTCTCATAGCAGGCGCGCAACGTGTGGAGCCATTGCTGCTTCCTCGAATCTGCTAAAAGGGACTTTTTCAGTGCCCTCAAGTCTCACCACATTCATTCCTTTTCACATAATTCATAGAGAACGCCTTTAGCAGACTTAGGATGCAGAAAGGCTACTTTAGCACCTGCTGCTCCTTTTACAGGCTCGTCGTGGATCATTTGCAAACCTTTTTCTTTTATCTCTTCAATTTTTTGCTTAATACTCGTTACTCCTAATGCTATATGATGAATCCCCTCACCTCTTTTTTTAATAAAATGAGCTACAGAACTCTCATCTGATAATGGCTCAAGTAATTCAATTTTTGATTCACCTATTTTTAAAAAAGCAACTTTAACTCCTTGAGATTTCACTTCTTCTACTCCAAGTAAATCTAAGTTTAAGACATCAAGATAGAATGGTAGTGTTTCTTCAATTGATGCAACCGCTATTCCAATATGATCGATTTTCTTTGGCTTGTTCATCTGCCATTCCCCACTCTTTCATAAGCGTTTACTACTATGTTCTCGATCATTCCTTTAAATCCTGCTTTTATATGGTATTTCTAGTTTCCTCTTGTCCAAAAGGAAATAACAAAGTAAAATAGAGTGAGGTATTGTAGAGGAGGGTTTTCTTATGCCACGTAAATTTCAAAAAGCTATCATTTATCTTATGATTATAACAATGGTTCTTGGCACCCTTTTAATGGGCGTATCTTTCTTCTAAAGAAACTAACGGTAACTTATATTAAACCCCTGGTACAGGTTGTACCAGGGGTTTAACTATTCTATGGCGCCGTTCGACCTGGCCATTTCAATAAATGTTTCATCTTTATCTGTTATATAAATTTTTGTTCCAAGAGGTATCTCTTCAAATAACTTCTCTACAATTTGATTAGGCAATCTAATACATCCTGCTGTAACTGAATAACCAATTGAATTAGGACGGTTGGTGCCATGAATACCGAATGTCCGACCGTCTGTGTCATTCGCATTAAAGCCAATCCACCTTGAGCCTAATGGGTTGTTTGGATCCCCACCTACAATATCTTTTTTCCGGTAATATGGATCTTTTGCTTTGACAATAATTGAAAAGGTACCAGTAGGCGTTTCGTCGCCCGCTTTCCCCGTTGCAACCTTATAGACTTCTTGAATTTCGCCGTCATTGATATACGCAAGCTCATTGGTGGCAACATTGACTATGAGAAAAGGATCTCCAACCGTTGGATTTTCGCCAAGAGGCCAAATAGGAGAAATGACCAAAAGTGTTAACAAAGTTAGAAGTGAGAGTTGCATACGATAACCTCCCTCAACTGTTTTTGTTAGTTTCTCCCTATAATTTCTTTTTATCCGCGTGATTCCACAATCGATCCTTAATATGTAAGTATTCCTCTAGCTCATGCATGATATATAATAAGGATGAACGCACTTCAAATTCTTCCCTTGAAGTCGGTAAAGGCATTTCTTCAAATCCTTTCTTCATACTGATTATTCGATCTAGAAAATAGGGGACTCGATTGGCAGGACTTACTGATTTGCTTAACTGATCTAAAAAGTCAGCCACCGTCTCATTTTGTTCAAACGTACTAGTGATTTTTGAGACATGAGGCATCAGCCGCTCTAATATTTCAAATTGTTTTTCACGCATCTTGAAATAATAGTAATACTGATCCTCATAACGAAGAATTTGATTTTGAATATTCCGCATCGCAAGATTCTTGCCTTTTTGTAATAGATCAACCGTTTCCGGAATTTCTTTCCCATCCCAACTACTTTCCCCATATCTCAAATAAACAGATAACTCATGTAAAATGGTTTTAAAATGTTCTTCTATTTCTTTATGATAATTCCTTAGGGCTAAATCATTGTTAGGCATATAGAGATTCATTAAAAGAGCTACACCAATCCCTATGACAACTAGTAAGAGTTCATTGATTATTAGAGCCGTTGAGATTCCTCCTACCGTGTAAAGATGAAGAATAATAACAGAGCTAGTTGCAATTCCCGCATTCATCTTTAACTTAACAACTATGGGAATAAATACGATAATGATCAATGCTAATGTCCATGGGTGATAACCGATCCACTTAAATAAAAATCCACTAATAGCCATCCCAATGACACAGGCCACCAGCCGAGCCCAAGATACTTTAATTGAATCTCTTCTTGTAACAGAAATACAAAGAACTGTTATAATAGCAGCTGATCCATAGAAATCAAGATGCATTGCTTGAGCAATAGCAACAGCTAACCCAGCACCAACAGCTGTTTTCAACGTACGATAACCTATTTTAAAAGGCATTTGTCCCCCCTAATATATGGATGATTTTTCTTTAGTTTAGCACAATATGTCACTTATTGATTCACCTTCAAGAAAACAAATTAGCGTACTCCTTAGATGCCGTCAACAAAGCAAGTTTACGACTATATAAAAAGACCTACAGTTTTTCCCTGTAAGTCTACATGCGTTATAATACCTTCTCTAAAAAATCCCTAGCTCGGTCTGAACGTGGAGCATTGAAAAATTCATTAGGTGGAGCATCTTCCATTAAAATACCTTGATCCAAAAATAGCACTCTGTCAGCTACCTCACGAGCAAACCCCATTTCATGAGTAACAATAGCCATTGTCATCCCGGACGTAGCAAGATTTTTCATCACTTCGAGCACTTCTTTTACCATCTCAGGATCAAGTGCTGAAGTGGGTTCATCAAACAACATCACTTCTGGTTCCATCGCAAGTGCTCTTGCTATCGCAACACGTTGTTTTTGTCCTCCCGAGAGACGGCTTGGATACTCATCGCGCTTCTCGAGTAATCCTACTTTTTTAAGAAGAATTTCTGCTTTCTCAGTAGCCTCTTTCTTGGAAAGTCCTTTTACAGTCATCGGAGCATATGTTAAATTGCCCAAAACGGTCATGTGGGGAAAAAGATGAAAGTGTTGGAACACCATTCCAATTTGCTGCCTGGCACGAAGTACATTTGTTTTTGAACTTGTCAATTCTTCTTGATCGACCCAAATTTTACCTGAAGTTGGTTTCTCAAGTAGATTCATACATCTTAGTAACGTTGATTTACCTGACCCAGAAGGTCCAATGATGGCTACAACGTCACCCTTTTTTATTTCAGTAGAAATTCCTTTTAACACTTCTACCTTCCCAAACGATTTATACAAATCATCTACCTTAATCACTGCGCTGTAACCTCCTTTCAATGAGACGACCAATGATCGTCAACACCATTACTAGCAAATAGTAGATCAATCCAACGAAAAGAAGGGCCTCAAAGTATCTGTATATTTGCGCATTAAGCACCTGAGCACGACGCATTAAATCCATTACACCAATAATCGAGACAATAGCAGATTCTTTCGTCAAGTTGATAAATTCATTGAAAAGAGCAGGCAAAATGTTACGGAATGCTTGTGGTAAAATAATCCGTAACATCGTTGGACGATACGGAATTCCAAGAGCCGCTGCTGCTTCCTTCTGGCCTTTATCAACGGCTTGAATTCCGGCACGGATGATTTCAGAAACATAAGCTGCAGAGTTTAAACCAAAAGCAAGAACCCCTGCTATATATGCAGAGATCTCAAATCCAAATTGAGGAACACCAAAGTAGATAATCGACAATTGCAAAATCAGAGGTGTCCCTCGAAAAACAGATGTATAAGCATCTGCAAACCAACGAAGTACACGAAACCTACCAATTTTAAAAATAGATAAAATGACTCCTAAAACGAGCCCTAAAACTAATGCTGCAGATACGAATTGTAACGTGACCCCGATCCCTTGTAATAAAAAAGGGATATGGGGCACGATTTGGCTAAAATCCAAATTCATGCCTAACTTATCCTTCCTGTTTGTATCTTCTAAAACACAGCACATCCCGCGACATAATCATGCGCGCGGGTGCGTCTAAAAATTTCTTATTCTTCAGCGTCAAACCAGTTTAATATTAACTCGTCCATTTTACCACTCGAAATTAACTCATTCAACTTCTCATTGAATGGTTCGACAAGATCACTCCCTTTAGGAAAAGCGATCGCATACCCCAACTCACCTTCAGATGGAACTACAAAACTTACTAACTGTGGTTGTGCTTCTAAGTGACCTTCTGCCACTGTGTCTTCCATTAAGATTGCGTCAATACGTCCAGCTAATAACTCTTGCATGATTTCAGGGATTCGATTTAATTTAACAACTTCAAAACCGTACTCTTCTGCAAGTGCGTCAGCTTCTTCTTCTTGAATAGAGCCTAATTGTACACCTACTTTTAAACCCTCTAAGTCTTCAAGGGTTGAAAGGTTAGCATCTTCTCCTGAAACAATTAAATTTGTTGCTTCATAATAAATATCAGAGAAATCAACATTTTCTTTACGCTCTTCTGTAGGTGTCATCCCAGCTAATACAAAGTCAACTCGACCTGCTTCCATTGCTGGAATTAACGCATTGAAATCCATATCTTCAATTTGCAATTCATAACCTAACTCTTCTGTAATATACTTGGCAATATCAACATCAAAACCAATAATTTCCTGCGTTGCAAGGTCAATCGATTCGTACGGAGGATAATCTGCCGAAGTCCCCATCACAAGCGTAGTTGTTTTTTCTGTTTCTGGAGCATCTGACTCTACAGGTTCTTCACCAGTTGCTGCATCGTCCTCGCCTGTTCCACACCCTGCTAACAAAGCTACTGATAAAACTGCAGACATACCTAACTTCCACCATTTTTTCGTCATTGTAAACCCCCACTATTTCTCTATTAATATAATGATTATTCTTGTACATGCATATTAACACAATGTTTTATGAATGCAAATACTTTTGCTCCGAAAAAGGTGTCTTAATACAAGTAACAGGATTCCGCTGTCTTTTCAATATATTTTGTAGTTTATCTATCAAACTCTTTTATTATTTCTGTATATTTAATTTATTATCACAAAACAAATGGAAGTGCTTTTATTCACTCCCTAAAAAAAGTGACTCAACAGCCTTTTAACTATTGAGTCACTCATTTAATGCTAGTATATATTCATTTTGTGATGTTAAGTATTATTACTCAGTTGTTTCTTCACCAACAGGCTCATCGATCGTTGCTGGATCTTCGACTGGTGCGTTCTCGTCAACTGGCTCTCCACATGCTGCTAGCACGCTAATTGAAAGTGCTCCTGCTAAAATCGTATAAAGTAGTTTCTTACTCATCGTAAATTCCTCCTTTTTAGTTGGGTTGGAATTTGATTTTGTATGATGTGCTTCCAACTATCCCTATCATACTAAACTCCTTGAGTCGTTAGAAGGATCCCTCTCCCTTTTACATTTTTTCATAGATTCATTTGACATTATTACAACCTCACTAATCACTTTTTGATAATTCCAAAGAAAAAAGGACCTTGAAAAAGATTGTCCTATCAGAAAAGAAGAAAATAGTACTTATTAAATTAACCGTAAAACCTTTACGTGTTTTACGGCTAATGCTTAAAAGACCATCTTATTTTTATGAGCTTGCGGGTAAGATTACTTCCATTTTTGTTCCTAATCCTTCTTCACTATGAATATTTAAAACACCGTTATGATGCTCGATAATTTTATAACAAACCATAAGACCTAAACCTGTTCCTTTTTCTTTTGTTGAATAAAAAGGCTCACCAAGGCGCTCAATTCGTTCATATGGTATGCCACAACCATTATCCTCTACTTGAATGCATACTTGGCTATCTGGATGGTTTAAGATTCGTACATGGATGATTCCACTTTCAGTAACTGCTTCGATTGAATTTCTCAATAAATTGATGAACACTTGCTTTAATTGTTTCTCAAGACCATAAATAACTGGTACTTGTTCATACTCGAATTCCAAAGTAACATTATTCATATTGGATTGTGCCTTCGTTAACGTCAAGATCTGATCAATTAGTACGTGAATATCAATTTTTTTAAATACACTTTCAACATTCGGTTTTGCTAATGTTAAATACTCATAAATAATGGATTCAACTCTTACAAGTTCCTCCAACACTAAACTTACATAAAAAGGATTAAACTGCTGTTCTTTTTGAAAAAGTTGGAGAAATCCCTTTACCGTTGTTAAAGGATTACGAATCTCGTGAGCTACGCCTGCAGCAAGTTGGGCTACTACAGATAATTTATCTGACTTCCTAATAAGGTCATCTAGTTTTTTCCGCTCAGAAATATCCTTTAAAATCGTTCTAAAAGCTGGCTTCCCTTGGAATGTGATGAGAGTTGTTGTCGCTTCGGCTTCGAATTTCTTACCATCCATGCTTGTTAATGTACAAACAGAATTAGTCATTTTTTTCTTACCTGTTAAAAGCAAGCGAATATTCTCACGTACTCTAGTTTGATCTTGAAGCGCAATTACATCTAAAATCTTTATCTCACCATTTTTGAAACTCTTAATACCTAAAAGTTTTTTTCCAGCTGGATTAATATAGATAAATTCCTTCCCATCATGAACTGATATAGTTTCCGGAGACTCTTCAACTAAAGTTCTATAATTCATTTCTTTTTCTCTTAATTCTTTTTCCATTTGTTTTCGATTACTAATATTAATAAAGTAAAATGTTACTTGATCATCCGAACGATAGGCTCTAACATCGAACCACTCATTTTGATTCTTTCTATACAGTTCGAATTGTTTATAATCCTCACCCGCTAATAACTGATAAAATTTACCTAAAAGTATCTCATCGTTATTCTGTTTTAAGCAAGACCAAAAATCACTGCTGACTAGTTCTTCCTTTTCTGTTTTCAATATTGTTGCAGCTGCTTCATTCACGTATAGAAACTGACCATCTAGCCTAATGGTCATAATGGCATCTTTTATCCCGTCTAAAATCTTTTTAGGCAAACGAACTTCATCTCGTTCATGTATCCTTGATTCAAGTAATGAATAATCACCATCGTTAAAAGTAGTCACTATTTTATCTAACTGAACATGGAAGTAAACTTGTGCATCGTTAGAAACATCAGTTATCGTAAATAGTGTACTTTGTAAATAACCATTTCCATGTATTATGAGCTTTTCTAACTGTTTCTGCTGAATGCCCCTTTGGATCATCGGTTCTTTTTTCATAAGATCATCATTAGCCTCAGCAATGACAAACGATTCAATAGATAACAAGAAAATTTCCTGTTTCGTATATCCAACCTGTTCACAAAAAGCTCGATTGACGAACAGAAATTCTCCTTTTTCATTTAAAATTGCTTGTCCTTGTAATGACGCTTCTAGACATAGCGAAAAAACGGAACCATTCATTTACATTCTCCTAACAAAACTCTAGTATCGATAAAATTCTCCAAATTCCCACTAAATCCTCTTTATTTTTATACATTTTCCCGAATTACATGTACTTTCATGTACCAAGCTCTTATTGTATAAGTCAGATTGCTAAGTCAAACTCGCATGCTCTTTCATCGACTCTTTTCTATGTCTTAAAGCTGAATTATTTTATAATAAAATAAGGAGGGATTTATGGAGATTTATTGGTGCATACTTTTAGGAATAATTATTGGTTACTTCTCCGGTTTCTGGTATTGGTGAAGGAATTAATGAAAAAGTTTTTAGAACCTTGTACATAAGTATGATTGGAAGCATAATTTCAAATGCACTTTCCTTGAACTAGTTGGCTTAACTATTATTTCCGTTTTTACAGCTTTGTTTTTATCACTGCTTATCTTAAAATTCATCAAGGTAAAAAAAAAAGAAAAAGAGCTCATTCCTAATGAACTCCCTTTGTCAAAAATAAAAGAAAATATTATCCTATAAGAGGCGGTATATGAGGTCCTTTTGGAAAAATTGTATTGTGTACATATGGAGGAGCTAGTCTTACTTTAGGAATCTTACCAAAGGGTTCAGGGTTATGATAATACTTGAATTCACCTAAGCCATCCATACTTGGCCCTTGTGCCCAACGTCCTTCTTTACTTGCTGTGCCTCCAGATAAATCATAATAATCATAAGCTACCTCTTGTTTCTCAAGAGCACGAGGGAATGTACTTGGAACGACAATATTTTCTTTTTCTTCTAGTTCACAAATTGCTACATACCACGGATTCTGGTGCATCATCTCGCGCTATTAAGAAGGAAAGCATATCTTTAACACCAGGGTCTGTTGTCATTTCATATAATCACTCTATTCTTTTTAATTGGGTAAAAGTTCCAAATATCAACATGATTTCTTTACCGTAAAAGAAGTTTTCCTGATTACTTCAAATAAGATATACACGGTCGGCCCAAACAAAAAAATAGGACAGGTAGATCCCGTCCTATACCACTTTAATCTTATAGAACATCAAGGTTAACTAGTAACGCTAGGAGAATTTGAAGTAATAGTTGGATGTTTACACCAATTTGAGTGTCGGTTGTTGTTATATCCACGTTACGAGAGTTCTCTATGACTGTTTTTTGATAGTTCAATTGCTTCGTCTTTGTGCTTTGAAGTAATTCTTGAGTGATTTGTTCTGCTTGATCGCTACTTGCAACAGAGATACTGATTACTAACGCGATCGCTGCTTGTAATGACGCTTGTAACGACACCGCTGCTTTAGTATCCGTTGAGCTCACTGTTACATCACAAGAATCTTTAATGAAAATATACTCCTCAGAGAATTGTAATGTTTTGTCTACTTGAACAGCCTCTTGTTCTACAGCTGCATTTTCTGATGGATGACATGCTTGAGGATCAAGTGCAGACCAACTTGGTTCTTCCTTTTTAGATGAATAGTATACCTCTTGATTCATTTTCATTTCCTCCTTTCCTTTTCTAATTTACACTATGTCTCTATGTAAGATTTGCTTGGTCATTTGCCTCGGTTAATGCGTCTAATTTTACGTTTTAGCTTTAAATTCAAAAGAAAGAGCAGCTCTAAAGATGTAGCCGCTCTTTATAATCCATATTCAATTCATAGGATTCGTGAGATCTCTAACAACATCAACTATTTCTATAAAACATCCAGATTTACTAACAGCGCTAAAAGAATTTGCAGTAATAATTGAATATTAACTCCAATTTGAGTATCCGTTGTAGTCACATCTACATTTTTAGAATTCTCAATTACGGTCTTTTGTATCGTCACTTGCTTTGTTTTAGTTGTTTGTAATAATTCTTGAGTGATGCTTTCTGCTTGTTCACTACTCGCAACGGAAATGCTAATTACTAATGCGATTGCTGCTTGTAAAGAAGCCTGTAATGAAACAGCTGCTTTTGTATCGGTTGAGCTTACATTTATATCACATGAATCTTTAATAAAAATAAGCTCTTTCGATTGCTGCATCGTTTTATTTATCTGATCAGCCTCTTGGGTAATTTCGTGATTCATTTTTCACTTCCTCCTTTTCCATTCTACTGTACATTATGAACTTTGAAGATATTTGCTAGGTCGTTTGCCTCAATTCTAGCGCCTAATTATAATCACCTATAAATAAAAATGGCCTCACTATCTCAAAAGGCACTGAAAAAAGGTATGATTTTCACCTTTTTCAGTGCCTTATCAAGAGACCATCTTTAACAGATTATTTATTTTTATTAAAAAACATTTTTACTTTATTTAAATCATTTTTACTTTTTATTATTTTTTGCAATGATTCATTTACAACCGGATTAGTCTTGCCTTTAGACTTTGTTTTCGACTGTTCCTCACTCTGAAAATCTTGTTCGCTTAACGTTTTATTTTGATTTTCTAAAAAACTTTCCACTTCAGATTGTATTTCACCAACCACCTTTTTTACTTTCTCTTTATCCTCTTCTGACAAATCTGATACAGGTGTTACTTTATGCTTACCTAAAACCTTCTTTACCATTATATCCATAAGGTCTTGCTGATAATTTCCCATAATCAAGCATCCTTTCTTACTAAGTGTAGCCGAATGGCATTATTAGTTTATGATACAAGCGCTTAGAATGTGTTAATGCTTACAGAGAATAGGCTAAAGAAAAAGAGGATTAGCGTTTTGGGAACGAGTTGCAACTAGGGGAGAAAACAGTAAATAACAGGTTTATTGCGATAGGAAAAAGCTTATTCTTCTTTTTTCATTGTTGAAGTATTGATTCTATGATTCGAGAAGGTCCAATAAAATAAGCGCATTGGGGCAATTCAGAAATCCCAAGCGCTTATTGTTGTTATTCTATTTGCTATTTCAACTCTTAATGTAATTTTCCCTCTCCATTCAACTGAACCCTTTACATATTCGCTCATTCTTTTTTCTTATTATTGTTTCCTTGTTCGATATCTAATTCTTCAAAAATATTGTCTTTAATCTCATCCTTTAATTCCTTCTTGACTTCTTCTTTTATCTCTTCTAAAACTTCACCTCTCATCTCTTCTAATACTTCCTCTTTTATATCATCATACATTTCCTCACGAATTTCAGCTTTAATTTCTTTCCGGTTTTTCTTTTTACGCGTTTTCCCTTCTAAATTAAAATCTTTACCAAGCATAATTAAGACCGAAATAATCATAATGGTCATAATGATTGCAAAGGGAAGCGCAGCAATAATTGAAGCCGTCTGCAATGCACTTAGACCGCCATCCCCGCTTATCAGCAACACACTAGCTGTACCTGCTATTAAAATCCCCCAAAGCATTTTAACAAATAAGCTGGGGTTCAAGCTGCCGTTAGTCGTCATGGCACCTAATACAAAGGATGCAGAATCTGCAGACGTTATAAAAAAGATGAGAATTAAAATGACAGCAATGAAACTTGTAATAGCACTTAAAGGTAGTTCTCCGAGGGTCGCAAAAAGCGCAAGCTCAACATTACTCATGACTAGATCACCAATTGGCGCTGCTCCTGCAATCTCAAGATTCAAAGCCGTTCCTCCAAATGTGGTAAACCAAATAACAGCTAAAAGGGATGGGACCAGTAATACTCCTGTCATAAACTCTCTTATTGTACGCCCACGCGAAATTCTAGCAATAAAAATCCCCATAAATGGAGCCCACGCGATATGCCAAGCCCAGAAAAAGATCGTGTTTGTTCCAAGCCAAGTACTTTCTGTAAATGGCGTCATCGTCAAACTCATCGCTGCTACATTTGTGATATAACCACCAAGGGTAGTGACAAAGCTCTCTGCGATAAACAAAGTAGGCCCAACTATAATCACAAAAATTAATAAGATTGCCGCTACAGCTAAGTTTATATTACTTAACCTTTTAATACCTTTGTCGACTCCTTTTACAGCTGAGAACATAAATAGAAAAGTTACAATGGCAATTATAATGGTTTGTGTCAATGCTGTATTCGGAATATCAGATATATAAGACAGACCTCCGGTAATTTGAAGCGCACTTAGACCAAATGTCGTTGCTACACCCGTACAAGTGGCGATTACGGCCAAAATATCAATTGATTTACCCATCCATCCGTTCACTCGATCTCCAATAATCGGATAGAAAGCAGAACTAATTAAAGCTGGTCGATCTTTTTTAAATTGAACATAGGCAAGTGTTAAACCGACAATAGCAAAAATCGCCCATGGATGTAACGCCCAATGAAAAACAGCATAACGTAAACCAGCAACAGCGGCTTCAGGAGTTTCCGGACTATACCCCATAGGAGTATCAAAGTAATACAGAACTGGTTCAGCTACACCCCAAAATACAAAACCAACACCAATCCCCGCTGCAAACAACATGCCAATCCATGAATACCAAGAGTAATCGGGGCGTTCATCTGATTTCCCTAGTCTAATTCTACCGAACGGACTAATAGCTAATACAATTACAAATAAAACAAAAAATGCCGTGGACAACATATAAAACCAACCAAAGTTTTCTAACATCCACACAAGTCCTTGTCCTGCTACTGCATCTAAGGATCCTGGAGAAAGAGCACCCCATGCCACAAATAAACCAACAATTATGGCAGAAACAACCAGAACAACACCTGGATTATTAGACATATTAGTTTGACTCATTTTTAACTTCCTTTCTAAAAACCTTAAATTCCCAGTATGTATCCAATAATTACGTATATACCCTCTGTTTCCGATATTAAACTTTTTTTCTTACTGTGTAACCTTCAAGAAAAGTATACAGAAGAAGGACTAGAACAGATCGCAAATTACTGTAAATTATTTGGGAGTAAAAAACGCTTAAAAAGATAAACTATTAACACTCTATATAAAGGGTTCAAATGCTCGAAGCTAAATGTACATCAAGAATAAAGAGTTCACAAATTTAATCGTTATTTTGAAAGAGGTTGTTGCAATGAGTCGAGAACGCAAAACTGAGGCAATTTTTTGGAGCATAGCATTTCCTGGTTTTGGACAGTTTTTAAATAAAAAATATGCAAAAGGCTTTTTATTTATCTTTTTAGAATTCCTTGTTAATGTTCAAGCAAGATTAAATGCTGCCATTATACCGAGCTTTTACGGCTTAGGAGAAGTTTCTAATGCAACCGTTAATTATCAATGGATAATGTTCTATCCGTGCATCTACCTATTTTCCATGTATGATGCGTACAGAGATGCTGGTGGAAAGGATGTTCCTTATGCAGCGATTCCTTTTGCCATTGCTGCTTACACCGGAACAATTGGAGTGATTTATTCGCAAAGCTTTGCCTTATCTGGACATATCATCGGGGTTGTTTGGCTCCCCATCCTTTCTCTTCTTGCTGGCTACCTAATTGGCATGATAGTTAGGGGGTTTTTCATCAGATCAGGTGGCATTCATCCTCAACCTTAATCAAGTCATTATTTTTTAATTTTAATGAGATCACTGATATACTAATGAAAAAGGAGGTAATAAAATGACAACTCCAACTTTAGAAGTGGCCACTTTTGCCGGAGGATGCTTTTGGTGTATGGTCAAACCTTTTGATCAGTACGAAGGGATTGAATCGGTTGTGTCAGGTTATACCGGTGGTTATACAGAAAACCCCACATATAAAGAAGTCTGTTCTGAGACAACTGGGCATTATGAAGCGGTTCAAATTACATACAACCCATCTATATTCCCATATGAAAAATTACTAACTATCTATTGGCAACAAATTGACCCTACTGATGCAGGTGGACAATTTTTTGATAGAGGTGACTCCTACAGAACAGCTATTTTCTATCACAATGAAGAACAACGTCTATTAGCCGAGCAATCAAAAGCAGACCTAAGTGATAGTGAGAAATTCAATCGACCGGTTACTACACAAATACTACCAGCAAAGCCTTTTTACCCAGCAGAGGAATATCATCAAAATTATTACAAGAAAAATCCATTACACTATAATCGTTATCGAACGGGCTCAGGTAGAGAGGCTTTTATAAATCATAACTGGGGGAATTTTAATGAGTAAAGAATCAAAGGAACAACTAAAACAACGTCTTACACCGATGCAATATCATGTCACTCAAGAAAACGGAACGGAGCCACCTTTTCAGAATGAGTTTTATACAAAAGAAGAAGATGGAATTTACGTCGATATTGTCTCTGGAAAACCCTTATTTAGTTCAGCTGATAAGTACGATGCAGGTTGTGGGTGGCCCAGTTTTACAAAGCCAATCGTTGATGAAGAAATTCTTGAAAAAGAAGATCACAGTCATTTTATGATTCGAACCGAGGTTCGTAGTAAGGACGCTGATTCGCACCTTGGTCATGTATTCAATGATGGCCCAGGCCCGAATGGATTACGTTATTGCATTAATTCAGCCGCTCTTCGTTTTATTCCAAAGGAAGAGCTAGAAAAAGAAGGGTACAGTGTTTATAAAAAGTTATTTTCTTAACAAAAAGAAGGAAATGAGACCGAGTCTCTTTTCCTTCTTTTAATTTCAATCAGAGTTATCCTCAATCGAAGATTATTAATTCTCCAACCAATACCCATACTTTTGGATATGTATTAGGTGATTAAATGCATAAAAAACCTGCTGAGGGTAAATGGTGGGAACAATATGTTAATGGTACAGCTTAACTATGTTTACAAGAGCAATTTTTTACACCAATTGGTTTTACAAAATCCGATCTAATATTGGGCGAGAAGATTATTTTCTGACCTCTTCAGTTTAGATGACTTACACATTATGACGCAATATGGATTATTAGGACACGTCACATTGCTTTTTATGATTGTTGTAGTGGTGACGGAATAAGAGGGGTTCTACTTGCTCCTAACATCCAATCATCCTATTACATCGCAATTGTATAAAGTTAATTTTTATGAAATTCCTTTAAAAAAGAAGGTGACAACAAGGCTCGTTTCAACCTTTGTCACCCCTTTATTGCAGCTACAATGTGTTAGTCTTTATTTAATCCTTATTTAAAGCTTTCCTAGCTTTTATCTCATCTCTTATATCGTTTCATCATACGTGTACCTGACTACGTATTTATCGGTTCTTAATTTTTTTATTTCAACCAATGGACCCACTTCATAACCATTGACCCAATTGTCTTCAATCTTTGCTTTTATACAACCGGCTTGGAACTTGGAACGAAAGACTTGTTTATAATAGATCCACTTTGGTATTTTTCTCATGTTATCTCTACCTTTCAAAGACTATTCATCACTTATATTACAAAATATTAATGAACTTCTCAATTGGTTATAACTTCTTTTCTGCAAATAAGTATGATTTAAAAGCAAATTCTAAGGTTTTAATGCATCAAATATAAATCATACCATTTATTATATCCATGATTAAATGGCTTAACATGGCATTCTCATTAATGATTAGGTAGAATAAAAAGAGAGTTTCAAAGGAAAGGAATGAGGCATTTGGCAAGAAGACCATTACAAGGTTTGGTTTCTGATAGTAAAATTATTAGTCAGGAATTAAATGAAGAAATTTCATTATTGATTTATACTCCGCCCAATTACACACCCTTGCAAACTTATGACGTTCTTATTTGTCAAGATGGGAATGATTATTTCCAACTTGGTCGTATACCAAGACAAATTGAAGAACTAATTGAGGAAGGTGAGATCAGAGAGACAATAGTAGTAGGTGTACCTTACCCCTCTGTTGATGAAAGACGTAAACGTTATCACCCAAATGGAGAAAAGGTAGAAGCATATATACGTTTTTTAGCAAACGAACTTCTTCCTTTTATTGAGAAAGCATACCCAACTCACCAGCTTTCAACTGCTCGGACACTAGCTGGTGATTCTCTTGCCGCTACTGTTTCACTTTTAACTGCATTACGCTATCCAAGTTTATTTGGCCAAGTAATGTTGCACTCACCTTTTGTAAACGAGACGGTCCTTCGTGCAATTGAAACTTGTAAAAAGCCTGAAGAAATTGTACTCTATCATGTAATTGGAAAAAAGGAGACGGCCGTAAAAACAACTGATGGTCAAGTTGTTGACTTTGTTACACCGAATAAGGAAATGTGTGAGACTATTAAAAAAAGACCGTTTGCTTCCTATACCTACGAAGAGTTTGACGGCGATCACACTTGGACTTATTGGCAAAGAGATTTACCTAGAGGACTAACCACATTATTATCTTAAGGAGGAGTTACGATGAACTTTGGAATCGCTTTGTTTCCATCAAAACAATTACAAGATCAAGCTAATTCATTTCGCATGCGTTACGACTCTCGCTATGCATTCATCCCTCCACATATCACGTTAAAAGAAACGTTTGAGGTAAAAGATGATGAAATTCCAACATTAGTGGCGAATTTAAGTGAAATTGCTCAAAATGCAAAGCCTGCTATGATTGACATTTATAAAGTTGATAGTTTTTATCCGCAATCGAATACGATATTCTTTAAAATACGGGAACATGAATCATTAACATTTTTATACGAGCAATTACATAGTGATCCGTTTAGTCCAAATGACAAATATTCTTTTATTCCTCATCTCACCATTGGACAAGATCTTTCCGATGATGAACATGCAGACGTAGTAGGTAGGCTGAAAATGAGAAACTTTGAGCAACAAGAAGTCATTAATAGAATGCAATTGCTTTATCAATTAGACAACGACTCTTGGAGCGTATACGAAACATTTCATCTAAGAAAGGATGCTTAACGATTTATGAATGTAGTAACAGTTGCAACAAAGAAACAGCTAGATGACGCTTATCGTGTTCGAACTGAAGTGTTCGTTGAAGAACAAAATGTTCCATTGGAAGAAGAAATTGATCAATTTGAAGATGAAGCGATTCACTTTGTAGTTTATGACCAAAATGAAGCAGCGATCGGAGCTGGCCGACTTCGATTTGTAGATGGATATGGAAAAATAGAGCGCATTTGTATTGTGAAGACAAGCCGAGGAACCGGAGTTGGACAAGTTTTAATGGAAAAAATCGAAGAAACTGTCCGTAGTAAAGGAGCAATGAAGACGAAATTAAATGCTCAAATTCAAGCACAAACATTCTATCAAAAACAGGGATATGAAACAGTTTCAGGTGAATTTTTGGATGCTGGTATTCCTCATGTAACGATGATAAAGACGTTAGATTTATGATCGATTAAAGAAAGCTAACTCCTCATTAGAGACGTAGTTAGCTTTCCTTTTTATTTCGAATCGTCAGTTTCATTTTCAGTAAGCTCTTTACTCACTTCACGAAGATGCGCCTTTACAGCTTCAAGCTTTCCTTCCATCGTTGAAGGCTTATCTCTACGGTCATCAATTCTAATGTTCGTCGCCACACGCTTTAATCCATGTTTAAATGGCACCTCATGAATAGCTTGTATGACTTCAAATAAGATTGGTAACTCTCCTTCAATTAACGTGCTCATAGGTGTAAGTTGATACTTGATTTTGTCATCATATGACTTTAAAACCTCTTGAATCTCAGCTACATATTTACTCACACTAGGACTTTCTGTACCAATTGGGATAACAGTAACATCTACAATTGCCATTTGCTTCTCCTCCTTTTTAGATGTAGGTTTCCTTACGATTAATCTTTCTGGAAACTCCTTGCTCGCTAGCCGTCGATATGACTCAATCGATGCCATTAAATGGGTTCGTTCTGGTTCTGTTGTTGTCACATGAATCTGCAACCAATAGGAAATACTTAATATCACCTTTCTCAGCCAAGTAAACTTCTTAACGTTCATAAGCCTTTGAACGACTGGCACAAGAATTAGCCCGCTATATGATGCCATTTCTAATGAAGTAGATGCTTGTCTAGTCAAACCAAATAAAACGGCTGCACCGACTAATACACTCATAAAATAAATGACCACGGCATTTGTAGAACAATACCGGTTAGTAATACTAGCTTTTTTAATTTGAAACATTCGCGGCCTTCTGATAACTCCTTTATCACTAAATACTTTGTGTTCGGCTCCATGATATTTTTTTAACTCATTAGGAAAAAGAAAATGCGTTCCAAACATTAGATAAAAAATGGAGTATAAGGGCATACCATTCCATCCTATAGGATGCCAAATTGCAATGATTTTAGGTACAAAAATTAGCCCTATGTAAGTGAAAGTGAGAAACTTAAACCATATTGGCATTGACCACATAATCTGCTTCATCATCGTAAGTATTGTACGACCGCCAATCGGCTTCAGCCAACTCTTTAACATACCTTTTTCATGGTATGCACACGAAATGTGTTGTTTCCCTATGTAAAAGATTCCATTCTGATAAGAGAGTCCTCTAATTTTCACTTAGATACCAGTCCTTTTTTATATAGAGGTATTAAAAAAGTCATTTCTACCTTTTTATAGCTCATCACAGTTTTAGCATGTCATTCCACACCTTAACCGATCACTCAAACACTTTAATCCAATAAGGAACATTAGTTGCACCTGTAAAAACAGGTGATGAGAACGTTGCATCTTCCTTTTCAAGAGGGCTATGCTCCGTCCAAGTATGGAGAAGTTGAACCTTAACATCGTCAACGTTAAGATCTGCACCTTCTATTTTCACCTTAACTTGCCCTAGATTTCCATAGCTTTCATGGTCAACTAGTTTGTTAGAGAAAGCAAAGATCACCCCATTTTCAACAGTGGTGCCTACAGATTCCTCGATCACATGTTCTGAATAAAGAAGTTCAACAAGCCCGTCTTTTATATCTACATCCGTTCTTACTTCTCCTGTCGAACTATCAAGTACATATATACCGATGTAATCTTCACCGTATAAGCCTTCTGCTGGCATCACAGTCCAATCCCATCCTGCCTCTATCTGTAGACCACTTTCTATTTCAGTAATATTTACTTGAGAATTTAAAATCGTTTGAAGGTCCTCATTCGTAATCGTTTCAGAGTTTTGCAAGAATTGATAGCCTCCAATTAACATTACCAACATCAGAATACCTGGTAAAATGAGTACAGGTTTATTTCCACCGAACATCGTTGTCGTCTTCCTTTCTGTGCCTTTCTTGAACTTCCTTTAACCAATTCTACCTATATTCCTGTATAATCGACTTCTCTTTCATTATAACGCAACCTTCCTTTTTACGGAAAGCCGGGGTTAAGTAACATTTAAGCCCGCTATACGGATTTTCTCCTAGCGGGCTTAGGTTTTGGTATGTTTGACAACGGACTACGTTTTACTCAATTATGGCTTTTTCACTTTGGAAGCGACGATAAGCCGAATGATTAGTCGGTCCAATCCCCTTGCCAATCTCAAGAGAAGAAGAAATGGCAGCCGTAATAAAAGCTTTTGCTGTTTCAACTGCTTCTTTAGTAGGAACCCCTTTAGCAAGTTCCGCAGCAATCGCTGCAGCAAATGTACATCCCGTACCGTGTGTATGTTTAGTTTCAACTCGTTTTGTCTCTAGTACATGAATGGATTTACCATCGTACAACAAATCAATTGCTGGCCCTTCTGTTAAATGACCACCCTTAATGACCACATAGGCTGGGCCAAGCTTATGAAGATCAATAGCTGCTTGTTTCATTTCATCGATTGTTTTCATTTCTTCACGCCCAAGCATTTTTGCGGCTTCAGGTAGATTAGGAGTAATCACTGTCGCAATTGGTAGAAGCTCTTTGGTCAGAGCCCTAATAGCCTCTTCTTGTAATAGAGCCGCCCCTCCCTTAGCAATCATAACTGGATCGACGACAATATTCTTCACTTCATACTCTTTTAACTTTCTTGCAACTAATGAAATAATGTCCGCCGAAAATAACATTCCCGTTTTAACTGCATCTGTGCCGATATCAGATAAAACAGCTTCTATTTGTGCTTCTATTGCTTCTAGTGTTTGTGGAAAAACTCCATGAACACCAAGTGTATTCTGAGCCGTTAATGCCGTAATTACACTCATGCCAAATGTATTTAGTTCTTGAAACGTTTTAATATCAGCTTGAATTCCAGCCCCACCACCACTGTCGGAACCGGCAATCGTTAAAGTTTTTGCAATTGACATATGTTTCATCCTTTCAATGCATATGTATACAGGTTGCTTCGAGTTTAACCCCCAAAAGGTAAAGTTCGACCTTTTGCCTTGTTTTGTGCGAACATATTTGCAATGTCTCCACTCACTACCGCCTTTTATGAGAAGACCACTCAAAAAAGGCTTAAAACCACGTATCGGCTCCGCTCATTGCTTCGAGTTTAACCCCCAAAAGGTAAAGTTCGACCTTTTGGGGGTTAAACTCTAAAACCGTTCTGGTTTGCATGATTGAAGTGGTTGGTAAAATGGCTTTTCATCAAGTAAGTCCGCGACAGCAACTGCTGTGATAGGACTTAGTAATATTCCATTTCGGTAATGTCCTGTTGCAAACACAACATGTTGTGCTCCTTCTAGTTTTCCGATTAGCGGAAATCCATCTTGAGTTGCTGGACGTAAACCTGCCCACGTATGAAAAGGAGTTTCTTTCTCTAGAAATGGGAAAACATGCTTATTCCAATTGGTTAAACGGGCAATTCCTTTTTCTGTTACATCCGTTTTAAATCCAGCAATGTCTTCAGATGCCCCATTGACTAATGTTCCATTAGCCTTAGGAACGAGGTAGCCTTGACTTGTGTATACAATATGTTTCACTCGTTCAACTGGGATTTCATATGCACAGATTTGTCCTCTTATTGGATAAACTGGTATTCGAATACCAAAGGTATTCTCAAGTTCACCTGACCAAGCTCCTGAACAAACAATGAGCCGATCTCCAATAAATTTCTGACCATCTTTTGATTGTACAGTAATGGAACTTTTCCAATCGAGTATCTTCACTTGCTCTAATTGTTCAATGATCTCAACTCCATTTATACGACATGCAGCTTCAAGCGCCTTTACGTAATCTGGAGCAAAAACATGACTTTCCCCAGGGTAATACATAGCCGCCTTTACATCTTTCGCGAGTGAAGGTTCCATTTTCCATAAGCGCTCTCCTGAAATCAGCTCAGCCTCAGCTCCCCACTCGCGCTGCCACGATTGTCTTGTTTCAAGTGCTAATACATCTGCGTCATGATAAACCGCATGGAGGCTACCACTTTCCGTATACTCGAAATCCATCTGTGAACTTTTTTTTACATCGGCTTGCCATTTATTGTATAAACGTAAACTATCTAAACATAACCTGAAAAAATCATCAGGATCTTCTCCAATTTCTGAAAAAGGAGCAAGCATTCCAGCTGCAGCTCCTGAGGCTTGTCCCCCACAAGTTGTTTTCTCTAAAACCGTAACGTTGTAATTACGTCTGCTTAGCTCAAAGGCTGTCGCAAGACCAATCACGCCACCCCCAAGAATCAGTACTCGTTCCTGCACAATCATTCTCCCCCTAAGGCTCTTTCTATTTTGAAACGTATGAAGCTAAACCACTACTTGCTGTGGCATACTTTTTCTTCGGAATTCGTCCAGCTTCATAAGATAACCGACCTGCTTCAATCGCATATTTCATAGCCATCGCCATTTTAACCGGATCCTTCGCTTTAGCTACTGGTGTATTCATTAGTACTCCATCTGCCCCGAGTTCCATTGCCTGAGCGATATCCATCGCTGATCCGAGTCCAGCATCAACAATAATTGGCACTTGCGCTTGTTCCACAATAAGCTGTAAATTATAAGGATTTAAAATTCCTAAGCCAGTACCAATTGGTGCTCCCCCTGGCATAACTGCGGCTGCCCCAGCACTTTCAAGTTTTTTACAAAGTACAGGGTCATCTGATGTATAAGGCAGCACAACAAATCCTTCTGCTGCTAGTACTTCAGTTGCTTTTAATGTTTCAATAGGATCCGGAAGAAGTGTTTTTTCATCTGCACTAATTTCCACTTTAATCCAGTCGCTTAAGCCAGAAGCTTTTGCGAGTCTCGCAATCCTGATCGCTTCTTCCGCGGTTTTGGCACCAGATGTATTAGGCAAGTACGTAAAAGACATTCCTTCAAGATGTTGTAAAATTGCATCTTCATTCGGTGCACCTAGGTTTACTCGACGGATTGCAAATGTTAAAACCTCTGCTTCAGAAGCTTTAATGGCTTCATTTTGAACAAAAGGATTAGGATATCTCCCCGTACCAAGAAAAAATCTCGATGATAATTCCTTCCCCGCAATCGTTAATTTTTTATCTAACATATCTTCATCCACCTCCAACAAATTGAACAAGTTCAATTTTCATTCCATCGTTTAATTTTGTTTCTTCCCAGCTCCTACGTTCAATAATTACACCATCCACTTCAGTAACAACAAGATCGGGATCAAGGCCAAAATGTGTAATAACTTCAGTAAGATTAGAAATCTCTATTTCATGTTCTTCTCCATTAATAACTAAACGCATCGTTTATTCTCCCTTTTTAGATAGAATTTTTATGAATGTTTCGCAAACTCCCTTTATATCATCTGCACCAACAATCTCACTAATCATACAAATTCTAGTTGCACCTGCTTGTAGCACTTGATCAACATTATGCAACTTAATTCCACCAATCGCTACGAACGGAATCGTTATTTCATCAGCAACTTGCTTAACATAAGCAGTAGTCACTGGGTCAACAACGTCCACTTTGCTATTTGTGTGAAAGATCGGGCCAACACCGATGTAATCAGCACCACCAGCTTCGGCTTCAAGAGCTTCTTCAAGTTTATGTGTTGAAATTCCAATGATCTTATCTCCAACAATTTTTCTAGCTTCAGCTAATGGTAAATCATCTTGACCTATATGAATGCCATCTGCATCAACCGCAAGCGCGACATCAATATGATCATTTACTATAAACGTAACACCATACTTACGTGTTAACTCTCTCAACGCCTTTGCCTTTTTTAAGACCTCCCTCTTACTACTAGACTTATCACGAAGCTGAATAATATCAACACCGCCACGAATCGCTTGCTCCATCACTTCGATTAAATCACGTCCTTGGTGAAATTCTTCACCTGTAATTGCATATAACTTAAATTCTTTCATGTTGTACTCCACCTTTATCAATAATCTGTATATTCAAGATAACAAGTCAATAGCCACTTAGTTTTCAGCGTTAATAAAGAAACAACCTTTTTTATCAACCTTTAATATGAAAAAAACCGTATCCGAACGAACGGAATACGGCTGCGATGACTTCCCTACGCTGGCGTGATCCAGATCAGGTATAAGGGTAAAAGGAACTCCTTTTTCTCAGCCCATTCACATGGACACCCCTAGTCTTGAAAATACTACTAGTTATTACTCTCATTATGACAGACTCTTACTAAAAATCAAGAGCTGAAACTGTTTATTCAATCTTTAATATTCCCAAACCGGACTAAGAATGCCCTCACTTAAATCGAATACATTTTCAAATCGGTCTCCTATCAGAATACTTGCCCCCCCCGGAGAAATAGAGATCGGAACATGGTGATCTAGCGTTGTTAGCTTCGTCTCAGAATCAGCATATACATTATAGGCAATTAAATCATATCCTTCCGTATAGCTAATGAAATCACCACTTGATTTCGGACGAAGAAAATAAAAAATTCCATTTTCATTGTCATATGTGTAATAAGGGATCCACCACTGTTCTGAATAAGTGTTCAAGATGGGGACTTCTATCTGTCTAAACCTTTCTTGATTATCATAAAACTTATAGACAGAATAAAGATCATAATCTGTTTCTACTGTTATCGACAAAGATAAGCCATCTGGAAAACTTGTGTAAGCAATGACATCCTCCTTCCACAACTTTGTCTCACCCGTTTCCACATTGGCTTGATAAAGAGGAGCACGAAAACTAGGCTCTAGTTCATCCCACTTTAAATAAGCAACCGTATCAGAAGAGATCCATTGAATATAAGATTGTTCTAGGTTAACTTGCTTGATCCTCTCCTCTTCGACATTGACAAAATACGTTTCAAAATCCCAATCTGGTAAATAAGCTGTCATAATGAAAGAAGCAGGTTCATATTCGTTCCAATAAACCGAATATTCTTCACCAAAATCTTTTATCGTTAGTTTATTCTCACCTTGTTTGTCTACAATGACAATTTCAGATTGATCTAGCTCATTTATTACATGCACAGCAAACAACGAATGATCGACATTGACATTGACATTTACGATCCAACCCTCCATCTCAAAAAAGATAGAAGACTCTCCCGTGAAAAGATGGTGCTTATGTAAGGTTGATCCTTCAATACCCTCCTGTAAAAATAAAACTGTCTCGTCATCGAACCAATTCATGACCTCTACTACTTGACTAGATTCATGCACTGGAACAATTGCAGATCCATTAAAAAATGAGCTTGGTACATCTCGCTTTACTGGTGAATCAATAAGACTTTTTGGTAAAGGCTGACTCTTGAGCGGGGGTTCAGTACAGGCTGTTACTGTCAGTAGTATAACTATTAAAATCACTTTTCTCACAGCCTCATCCCCTTCTCTTTGTCCATTTTTAGTATTCGACGGTTCCATATATATTAGACGGATAATTGCATTAAAATGTTTCAAACTCATCAAAAAACACTCAAAAAAAAGATCACTCAACCGATTCTCTAAAGAACTACATTATAGCGCGAAATTGAATCATTTTGCACTATTTTTCACTTAAAGAAAGCCGATTGAGTAATCTATTTAATTTTAAGTAATGAATATCCTTTCTATATCATTTAAGCGCTACGTTCATTATGTTAATTTCCTTCTTTTTTAGCCTTGGATAAAACGTGCACCAGCAATTCCTGGGTTTGTCATTTCTTTAGGATCAAGGATTTCGTTTAGCTCTTCCTCAGATAAAATCCCTCGTTCTAGACAAATTTCTCTTACGGGGCGACCTGATTTGATCGCTTCTTTTGCAACCCTTGATGCGACCTCATATCCAACATGAGGGTTGATGGCTGTAATAATCCCAACGCTTCTTTCGACTAACTCACGACAGTGATCAATATTAGCTGTCAATCCATCAATCGCATAGTCCCTAAAGACACGAATTCCATTTTGTAAGATCGAAAACGATTGCAATAAGTTGAATACTAAAACAGGCTCCATCACATTCAGTTCAAGCTGTCCTGCTTCTGAGGCTAAACAGATCGTGTGATCATTTCCAATTACTTGAAAAGAAATTTGATTAATGACTTCACACATAACTGGATTCACTTTCCCAGGCATAATCGATGAACCTGGTTGTCTGGATGGCAGATTGATTTCATTAAAGCCGGTACGAGGTCCTGAACTCATAAGTCTTAAATCATTTGCTATTTTAGATAAATTAATTGCTGTAATTTTTAAAGCACTTGAAACTTCCGTATAAGCATCCGTATTTTGAGTTGCATCCACAAGGTTTTCAGCCGTTTTAATTGGATAGCCTGTTATATCAGCCAAATACGATGATACCTTTTTAATATATTCAGGCTTTGCATTTAATCCCGTACCCACGGCTGTAGCTCCCATATTCACTTCGTATAAATGACCAACAGATCGTTTGATTCGGCCAAGGTCACGAGTTAGAACACGACGATAAGCACCGAACTCTTGCCCTAATCGAATTGGAACTGCATCTTGAAGATGTGTTCTACCCATTTTTAAAACATCGTCAAACTCAGTCTCCTTTTCTTTCATTGTATCTATCAGCTTTTCTAATTCCATCGTTAAACCGTCCGCTAATCGAAGTGCGGAAATATGAATAGCTGTAGGAAAAGCATCATTTGTCGATTGGGCCATATTAACATGTGTATTAGGACTAACACGGATGTACTCTCCCCTCTTACCACCTAGCAATTCAATTGCACGGTTTGCTATGACTTCATTCGCATTCATATTAAAAGAAGTACCAGCTCCTCCTTGAATCGCATCGACAATAAAATGAGGATCAAAATTTCCATTAATCACTTCTTCAGCCGCTTCTATAATAGCGCCGGCTATATTGACTTGTAGAACGCCCACATCTCGATTAGCCATCGCTGCAGCTTTTTTCACGAAACCAAAAGCACGAATAAGCTCAGGATGTGGGGGATATCCAGTAATTGGAAAGTTTTCCCTCGCACGCATCGTTTGAATCCCATAATAGGCTTCCTTAGGTACTTGCTTTTCCCCAATTAGATCTCGTTCCGTTCTGAATTCTGACATTCACATTTATCTCCTTTATTAAAACTACCAGTATTTATCGGTTTTCTTCTCTATTATATGTGTATGTGTAAAAAAAGCTAGTGTGACCCTATCCTTGCTTAGCAAGCCAAGCTCCACCAATGACACCTGCATCATTTCCTAGTGTGGCAATTTTAAATTCACACCCTTCTTCGACTCGATCTAATGCGAAGCGTTTAAACTGTGCTTCTAGTGGGTCTAAAAGAAGTGGGCCTGCCTTTGAAACTCCACCACCTAAAACAATTTTTTCAGGGTTTAGAGCATTGGCAAGGTTAGCTAGTGCAAGACCTAAGTGAAAACTCACCTCTTCAATCACTTTAACAGCAAGCTTGTCCCCTGCTTCCGCAGCTTCAAAAACGTCTTTAGATGTAATTATTGCATTCTTATCAAATATCGCTTTAAGAACACTCTCAGAATGATACTCAAGGCTTTCTACCGCAAGCCTTGCTAAACCTGTAGCTGATGCAACGGTTTCTAAGCAACCTGTTTTTCCACAGTTACAAGCCGCTCCACCTATTGGAATTGATGTATAATGACCGATCTCCCCAGCCATTCCATTAACCCCATGCTGAATTTGTCCGTTTGTTATAATTCCACCGCCTACACCCGTTCCAAGAGTTACACAAAGAAGGTTTTTTGCACCTTCACCTGCACCCGTCCACATTTCACCAAGTGCTGCAATATTGGCATCATTATCTACCGTTACAGTAAGACCTGTCTCTTTCTCGAGTTTATCCTTTAACGGAAAATCTCTCCAGCCAATATTGACTGCATGATAGATGAAGCCAGTTTCCATATTGATGAATCCTGGGGCACCTAATCCTATCGAAATTAAGGAATCCTTCTTTTCTCCTAGTTCCTCACATTTCTCTTCAATTGATTTTCCTATTTCACTAGTAATGTGCTTTCCATCTTCCATTTTATTCGTTGGTATTTCCCATTTTGTTACAATCTCACCTTGAGATGTTACAAATGCCAATTTAATAGTAGTTCCACCGACATCTACACCTACATACCATTTCTTATTCATGTTTCTCCACCCTCAACCTTATTTATTTTTTCATTTCGTAAGGTGAGTAACCCCTGCTGAAGTTGATAGACATCTATTAATTTCATATCGTACAGTTCACGTAACTCGTCCTCCATTAGCATAAGATCAAGAGAACGGTCACGCGTATAAATAATGGTTCCATGTTTTTTTAATAGCTGCCCTATGTCATACATTGTTTTCATAAGCCCACCTCAGTTTTATTATAACAGCTTCAATACCGATACGAAAAGAAGCCAAACAAGAGGAGTGAAAGCAGAATAGGAATGGCGCCTTAAGGCATGTTGAATTTGCACTTGCATGTAGAGTCCTAAGGCCAATGCTACAGTGAATAATATGCCTGAAACTATTGTGAAAAACGTTCTAAATTCTAGTAATCCCCATTCAATACCCATGAAAAAAAACATCAGTCCTAAAACACTGAGTAGAACCCGATCCTCAGGATGGAAAAATCCTAAAGTTGGATGATATCGACTAAAACATGCAACAATAAATAAAATCGCCAATATTGCTAATACAATTTCAATTACACGAATAGCCATCCATCCACTAATAAACATTCCAGTGATCATTCCCATATAACATAGAAATAAGAAAAATAAAGAAAATAAGAAAAGATGAAGTGGCTTAACTGGCTCGCGTGGAGCAGCCAATAAACCACCGATCGTTAATCCAATTGTGAAAACAAACACTAAAATGATCATGATGATCCACATGAGAAAACACCATCCTTTTTTCGGCGCGTTTTGAATTGATAACTCTCGCACAACATATCAAGAACACTGTTATGCAAAGCCTGTTATGGTATGATATGTTTGTCTCAAGAAAAAAAGAAGGACAAAGTACAGTTTGAAAAGAGGGAAAAATAATGAGCGAAAAAGTTCAAGATATCATTGACCGTGCGATTTACGGTACTCCTGAAATTAAACCTGAAGAAAGAAGTTTATTCTTATCTACTATATTAGAACGAATTCATATCGCACTCACAAAAAAACAAGTCATTCATAAGGGGATATACCCTGAAGTAATAGAAATTATGAAGCAAAAATCGACCTTACATTTGTATGTCAATGGAGATTTAAATTACAGTAATTATTCCAATTATATTCAAGAGGCAAACAAACTTGGTGTTCGTTTTACGATCGTGAGTCCACAGAAAAAAACTCCTTTTGGACTTGTATTAGCAGATCAATCTCGTGCTGTCGATCAAATCAATGTTTTTATTAAAGATGATTTATATTCACGAGAAATGGAAGAACAATTGTAAAAAAGGGTGACTCAACTAATAATTGAGTCACCCTTTTACATTAAAACCATAGTGTACAATTTCTAATACTTATCTATCTGGGTCATTCGGATGCACCGCTGTTGGTCTACGTTTCTTGACCGGCATGGAAACACGGAACAAGACATCACGTAATGCTAAAGCATTAAATGGAATGAACGGCCACATATAAGGGGTACCTAAAGCTTTTAGGTGAACCAACATTAACAGCCAGATGGTTATCCCTATTAGAAATCCAGGTAAACCAAATATAGCCGTACTAATTAATAAAACAACTCGAATTAAACGATTAGCTAGACTCATCTCATAACTTGGGGTTGCAAATGTACCAACTGCAGCAATAGCTAAGTATAGAACCACTTCAGGTGAAAATAATCCGACGTTAATGGCCACATCACCAATCAACAGGGCTGCAACAAGTCCTAAAGCAGTAGCAAGGGCGTTAGGTGTATGAATCGCAGCCATCCTTAGCATTTCTATCCCAGTTTCAGCTGCTAAAAACTGAATATATAAGGGTACAGTTCCTTCCTCTTGGGCTCCGATAAAATCTAAAGTATGCGGGCCTAATTGATCATGTGTTGCTAAAAGATACCAAAGTGGAATTAAGAAAAGCGATGCCCATACTGCCAAAAAACGGACAAATCTTAAGGCCGTTCCAACAACTGGTTTTTGACGATATTCCTCTGCATGCTGCATATGATGCCAAAATGTTGTCGGAGAGATCATCACACTAGGGGAACCATCCACCATAATAATGACATGTCCTTCCAATAAATGCGTAGCCGCAACATCAGGCCGTTCCGTGTAACGCACCATCGGATAAGGATTATAATTATGGTCGAAAATAAACTCTTCAATTGTCTTATCTCCCATTGGCAGTCCATCTGTTTCAATTTTAGCGAGCGAATCTTTAATTTCACGTACAATTTCTTGGTCGGCAATATCTGCAATATATGTAATCGCCAAATCAGACTTAGATCGTCGACCTACTGAAACATACTCAACTCTCATCGTCCTATCACGAATTCTTCTTCTCATAAGAGCCGCATTCATAACAAGTGTCTCGACAAATCCATCCTTTGAACCGCGGACTACTCTCTCAGTATCAGGTTCTGCCGGCCCACGCACTGGATATTCACGTGTATCGACTAAAATTATTTTATCAAGGCCTTCGACAACTAATGCTGCTGGTCCTGCAAGAACTTGATCTACTACATTATCTAAATCGTTGGTTGTTTCTATTTCTGCATAAGGAATATGGTGCTTAATTAATTTATCTAATGGTCGATCCGCTAAATCAGATGCTTTCATTATACGCAATTCACGTTGAATCTGAGTAATGGCTTGATCTTTCCCAAAACCATCAACAAGGAAAAGCGACATTTCTCGATCAGCGTGTTCAAGCTCTAAATGGATTAAATCAAAACTTGTATCTACATCTAGTTCCTTTTTTAAAAACTCAACATTCTGTTTATAGATGATTGTTACAGGATTCTTAATGTCTTTGTTGCTCATCCATGGCCACCTCCAATACCTTTACATTATTTGCTTTCTTATCTAAATCCATGCATTGATCATGCATAATGTCTTTGTTAAAGACATATAAATGGTGCAAATAGTTTGTCCATGGAGGGACTAGTATGAGTAAATGGAAATTTGCAATCACTTTATTAATTACTTCATTTTGCGTTGGACTCTTTCTTGTCATTACGATTAAACCTGAGCCATTAAGGGACGCGTTAATTTTCTTCCCCATAGATCCAAATGCTACCTTTGAAGAGTCCACGTCGCGAATTCAATTCCAAGCGATGGAAGATGAAGATGAGTACACTCTTGATTGGACAGTTACTTCCGTTTTAAATCAGGACGCTTATTTACGACAGGATGTTTCTCTTTTATTTGAAGATGGTTATCTAAAAGATACACTCTCTACTTGGAAAGAGAATACATCAACTATTCAAATGGAAAAAGATATTAAGTCAGATGATAGTGGCAATTATCGAGTTGTGACCTTTCACCATGCTGAATTACATTACCCCAATGATGAGATCAAAAGTGCTCAAAAACTTAGTTTTGATCAGCTTTATGTCATTGACTCTCCTTTAAGTCCACTTCATGCGTTTCGCATCCCGGAAACGGAAGAAGAAAAAGAAAGTAAACGAATATTAGATTATATTATTAAACAACAGCAAGATTATGATTGGGATTCTTTATTTGACTATTACAATCTTCCAAAAGATGGCTATCTCCGTATAGCATTAACCGATTTAGTTCTATACGAAGAAAAACCTTTACCTGGTTTAACTCAGGAAAAAACTGCTCAATTCCTAGGAGGTCTGTGGGAAGGATTATATAAACACTACGTACTAGGAATTACAAAACAAGACGGAACCACCGTTAGCCCTGTTGGAAGTACCGTCCCTGTTATTCTCGTACCCAAGTCTGCCGACCACTTTTTTGTCCTTTTTCGGACATCAGATGGAGAGCCCATTCAACTTCTGCAAACTCTTCAAAATTAATACTTTTCTATGTATTCCTATTCCTAGTAGGTGTGAGATAAACTCACACCTACTTCACTTCACGTTGTGCTTACCATACTTCAATCAACTACCGAAGTTTTTCTTGCAAATCAAGATAGGCTTGATTAGGTTGAATTTGTACAGCTACTTTTATTGAAGCACGGGCTTCATCTAACTGATTAAGTTCTACATAAACCAGGGCTAAATTATAATGAGCTTCATGGAAATCAGATTGCCTGTTAATCGTTTCAAGTAATAACATTTTTGCTTCTTCATAGTTCTCAAACTTGGCTTCTGCGTAAGCTAAGAGGAAAGTTGCTTCTGGTATGTTTGCCCCTTGATCAACAGCTCGCTTCAAAAAAGGATAGGCCTGTTCTATTTTATCTTCTTGCAGATACTCTTGCCCAATTTGTAATTCTAATAAAGGAGAGCTCGCTTTGCTGTCATTTGTTTCACCAATCCAATAAAGACCCATCACAGAAAATAGCGTTATGACTAAAAAGGCAAATTGTTTTACTGATGTTCGATGTTTAGGTAATTGAACGATAAAACCAGCTAAAAAACCTCCAATTAGTCCGCCAATATGAGCACCATTATCCACCATCGGAAAGGCGAAGCCAAAAACTAAATTAATAACGAGGACTGTTAATACATTTTTCCCCATCGTACGAAGAAACAGCTTTCTATGAATCATTCCAAAATAAAGAAGCGCTCCAAAGCAACCAAATATGGCTCCAGATGCACCAGCTGCTACCTGCTCATTAAAAGCAAAACTAGCAACAGAACCAGATAAACCAGCTATTAAATAAATGATAAGAAAGCGAATTGTTCCAAACATTCTCTCTACTGTTCCTCCTAGATAAAACAGCGCTAGAGAATTCATAAATAAATGCAGGAATCCAATATGTAAAAACATGGCAGTGAATAGCCGCCACCATTCTCCTTCTAGAATAAGTGGATTATATTTTGCACCAAATTCGATTAACGTAAGAACTGAAGTACTACTACCATTTTGTTCTAAGATATAAAACATGAGTGCGACACTTACTAATAATAGATAAGTAGCAATTGGTTTCCCATAGAAAAACAATAATTTTTCTTTGCTTTCACGTTGCTCGACAGCTTGATGGATTTGTTGTTGTAAAGAAAAAATGGTCATTTCTAACTCCTCAATTGTATGAATAGAAGGCGCAGAAGAAAGTTCCATCTGATTTGCTTCTAAACGATCAATAATTGAGGAAAAAACGGTCGTTCGTTTTTTTCTACTTTCATAGAATGGTTTATTGATCTCATCCCACTGGTCAACAGGAGGATAAACACTTATATAAACATTTTCTCCAATTACACTTCCTAAACGTAATTTTCTTCGTACTAGATCAAATGCTTTTACTGATTCAGGAACATCTCTTCTTAACCAACTAGAAAAGTCTAGATCGACGCGAACAACCCGAATAAGACGCCTTGGTTTGGAGTCTTCATCTTCTAGCCATACCTCTTTGTTGTTTAGCCTATGAATTCGATACCCCTTTTGAAAAACATAGTGGTGAATAAATCTCCAATAGAAATAGTCTTGGTTTAATTGTTCCATAAAGAACCTCCTTTCAAAAATGGTTTCTTTAACATTATAACAAGTTTTACTTTTTCTTGAAGAAGATCTAAGATAAAAAGAGCCTGCCTTCAATAACCCTTGAAGACAGGCTCTTACTGCTTACATATTCTGTTGTGGACGATTAAACTGTAAAACTGAACCTAGTACTTTATCGCGAATAAATGGAATTTGCATCGCGACCATCACTGCAAGCTTTCGTAACATCCGACGCCCAAGTACGGCATTAACCAGGCGATAACGGTACTTATAGGCAAAGTACATTGAAAATACAAACGATAGAATTGAAATAAGGCGTTGGAACATCATCATCCCTCCTACCTTTAATTTGTGTTCGAAGCCGCTTTTTTATCCAAACCTTCTTAGTGTGAGAGAATAGATGTTAGTATGATAATAAATCATGCACAGATTTCGTCGCTTCTAATAGCACGTTAGCCGAATAATGAAGCTTTTTTGCTCTTCCTTACTAAGTTTTAAATCGATAATCTCTCTGACGCCTTGACGATTAATAACAGCTGGAACACCCATGTATACGTCATCAAGTCCATACTCTCCTTGTAATAAGGTTGATATTGTAAAAATTGAATTCTCATTACGCAAGATAGCTTTAGTTAATCGAACTAACCCCATAGCAATCCCATAATAAGTAGCGCCTTTTCTTTCAATAATATGATACGCAGCGTCACGCACTTCGACAAATATCTCATCTAATTGATGCATATCAATATTACGATAACTTAAAACTGGTTTACAACCAATATCAGCATGACTCCACACAGGCAGTTCTGTATCTCCATGTTCCCCCATAATATAAGCATGAACATTTCGCGAGTCTACATTAAAATACCGTCCAATTAAGAATTAGCTCCAGCTGTAATAACGACAAGATCAGCCTCTTTACAGTCTTCATAAGTCCCAGCCCATATTTTCATTGGCGAACCAAAAGGCCATGATTTAAATCCATCGCATCTCCTTCTGCCTTTTCTTTGTTTACATCAAGCAATACCAGTTCATCAACTACTTCTTGATTCAGTAAGGCATATGCATAGCTCGAACCAACAAACCCAGTACCAATTACTACAACTCTTGATCTGTTATCTATACGCTCCATAAACAGCCAGCCCCCTTCCTTAATATGCTGAGTTTACCCACCCATATATTTGCTATACAAAGACTTTGCTCTTGTCATATCCTCTGTCCCTTGTATGAGCACTCGTCCATCAGGAAATAATACTAGCCTTTCTCCTTCTTTTAAATGAACTCTTAAAAGAAAAGGTGTTACTTGTACTTCAGCAACTCCTTTTAGCCTTTTTGACCAAACGTTTAAATCAATTTTTTCTTTTCGTTGAATTTGAACCGTCTCTCTACCACAAAGAGTCGTAATATGATCTTCTTCATCAAATAACGCAGGGTACTCTTTTTTCTGGCACGTAGGACAATCACTTTTAGGTGCATCCATTTTCAAATCAAATTGATGGTTTCTCCATACATCAAAGCTTCGTAATGTCCCTCTAAGTGCTTGATGATCATCAACCAAGTATTTAAGTACCTCAATCACCTGATAAGAGGCAACAATATCAACAACAGGACTAATCACGCCTATTGTATCGCATGTTTGTCCATTGCCTTCACCATGATTAATAAAACAGCGCAGGCAAGGAGTTTTGTTAGGAATGAACATAGCAGACATGCCTCTTGCACTTACAGCTCCTCCATAAGCAAATGGAATTCCTAATTTAAAACACATATCATTTAAAAGAAAACGGGTTCTGAAATTATCGGTTCCATCTAAAACAAGATCAATTCCTTCTAATAACCCTGGTAATGTCGCAACTGTCACATCTGTTACAATCGCTTCTATAGAAACAGATGAGTTGATTGCTTTTAATTTCCTTTCAGCCGCTACTGCCTTAGGCAAACTATCGCGAACGTCTTGTTCATCAAATAACATTTGCCGCTGCAAATTGCTCATCTCAACATAATCTCGATCCACTATTCGAACGAGCCCTACACCGGCTCGCACTAAATGATTAGCAAGAACGGTTCCAAGCGCACCAACGCCAACAATGAGTACCGATTTGGTGCCCAACTCCTTTTGACCTTTTTCGCCAATAGGTGAAAAACGTATTTGCCTTGAATAACGTTCTAATGACTCCTCCATTCATATTCCTCCTTAGATAGACTAGATTAACTCACAGATTCTCCTAGGGCATTCTATTACGCTGTTACAAACCAACCAACAGTAATGCCGATAAGAGAACCACAAACCGTACATGCCAAATTAACGATATCGTTATTTATCCATTCTATTCCTTTTATTCTAACCGTTTCTACCCCACAATGTCTTTTACTTTCAGTCTCAATTAGGCAAGTAGGACAACGATAAAAGACTTGCCATATCGCCCCAAGCAAACTATCAATAAAATGCCCAATAAATCCAGTTAAAGTCAGGATCATTAAAAGCATGTAGCTTTTATCATAATCTCGCCACCAAAAGGAAATAGCAACCATAGCGATCAAAAAACTACCTGCAAAGGCAGCTGTTGACCCTAGTACTGTCATAGCACCAGATGTTCCTACCTCCACACGTTTTCTTTTTATTAAATGAAAGGGTTTATTTTTACTAAAAGCTCCAACCTCAGATGCCCACGTATCTGCATTAGCTGCGGCCAAACTTCCTACAAATCCACAAATGATGATGGAGGATGGGAAGAACGGATAGATACATGCAAGTAAAGCTGCTATACCACCGTTTGCTAGCACTTGAATAGCATCTCTTTTTTCTCCTTTTTCTGTAACTTCATTCTTCTTTCTTCCCTTTAAAGACCCCAGCAAAGTTGAACTTAAGAAGAAAATTCCAAGTAAGAATAAACCAAACACTTGTAAACCAAGTGCAATAAGAGAGCCAACGATGCAAGCAGCAACCAAACCTGATATCGTGAGCTTTTTTTTCAAAAAAGTGAAAAATGCTAAAATGAAAACGCCAACAAGAAGAAGCGTTATCGGTATCATCGATAAAAACCCGTTGGACTTATAATATGATCTATTTTCCAGTCATGAATGTCAACGGGGACTTCCTTAACCAGCTGACATGAAAAGGCTAACGCAATTGTCGGTGCTTTAATATGAGGTAGGAAACGATCATAGAACCCTCCACCATAACCTAAACGATACCCTCTCTTATCAAAGGCTACTCCAGGAACAATGACTAACTCCATTTCTCCTTTGCTAATAATTCGACAAAGAGTTTCTTTAGGTTCTTTCATTCGAAATGCACTTTGTTCTAATTGGTCAAAGCTAGTAAGTTCATAAAAAGTCATTTTTTTCGTTTTAAAATCCGCTCGAGGGACCGCGATTTTTTTATTTTCTTTCCATCCCTTTTTAATAATTTCATATGTATCTACCTCTTGATCACGAGGAATGGTTAATGCTATTACTTGAGCACCGTTCCAATATGGCGAATCAAATAAGTGTTGTGCTATTTGCTTTGACTCTTCTATGTATTGTTCTTCTGTAAGACGACCAAGTACCTCGGTCACATGTTTGCGAATTGATAGCTTTTTCTCCAAAACGCCCACTACTCCCTTTTTTATAAATTCCTTTATTTATAGATCTGCCCTATATTGCTCAGTTGCATCACAGTTTAGTTTACATCTATAAAAAAAAAGCAGCGGATAAACCAGCTGCTTACTTTGTTTCGCGGTGTAGCGTATGACGCTTTAATCTTGGGCTGTATTTTTTAAATTCAATACGCTCAGGATTTGTGCGTTTATTTTTTGTAGTAATATAGTTACGATCTCCTGTTTCAGTGCAAGCAAGAGTTACTTGTACACGCATTTGCTATCCCTCCAAACTATGCTTACTTCATACTTGAATATAATAGCAAATTCTCGGGAAGCAATCAAGTGTTTTTTCTTTACAGTGATGTTCATTAGTTCCAGTAAAGGATGTCTAACACAAGTTAAGTTCTCATTTTTCGTTTATATTAGCAAGATTTATAACGTTCGTTCTGCCGCACTTTTTAATTGATGATACATCTTTTGCTTATCATGTCTCGCATAGATTTCCTGTTCAGAATGTCCGGATATTTCCCAAATACGTCCATAGGTTTCTTGCCAAGGTTCAAGTTCCACCTTGGTGACAATCATACTTTCAAGACCGTCACGACATAAAGGCGCAAGAGCCAATCTACCTTCTCGTTCAAACCATATCTTCTCCTTTTTTCCAACAGCAAGTTGACTTTCCTTTTCTCTATTAAATCTCGAAGAAACTAAAGTTAACTGACTCTCATTATGCTGCATGATAGCATGCTTAGAAGGAGATACAAATGAAATGCTTTTTGTTTTTTCTTGATTGTGTTGACAATAGAAAACAAATTTCACTTCTTTTTTGCATTCAGTTTGGTTTTTCAAAATAAGAGTCATGACACTTTCGTGATCGGTTGGAGCGCTTTCTTGTAAAACAGTGATTTGCATTCCCCACTTTTTATGATAGGCCACTAAAATCGACAATGTTGAAGTGTGATCTAATTTCGGAGACAGATCCCACTCCTTACTACTTAACCAAGAGCATTCTCCATCCATCCATATACCAAAACTCTTTATAAATTGAGATTGATAGTGTGTTGTTGTAATTCGTTTAGGATGTTTGCTTTTTAATAACGTTAATTTGTTCAATGTATTCACCCGCCAATTGTTTTGCATGCTCTCCATCTTTAGATTGAGCATAGATTGTAAATAATCCATCTTCTTGGTCTGGTATAATATAGGTCCAACTATCTTCTTGATGTACTTTCATTCCATCAATAAGTTCGACTTCTTTTCCTTTGATAGACTCCATTAACTTCCGCATAACAAGTCCTTTTTGCTCGGTCCTGCAAGTAATCTCTTCCTTATAAATCGATTGAATTGGTAGCTTTGTCAAAAGTGTTGATAAAGACATTTCTTTTTCTGTTAAATATTCCAATAAATGAGTGATCGCAAAAGGAGCGTCATAATACATCATTTGTACAGTACCTTCAGATTCCATCATTGCTCTAGCTGATGTCTTAGAACGGATTAATGTCTTATCATAACTAGCTGCAATCTCCTCAAGGGCGGATCCACCGTAAAGTGGAATAGCTAGTTTTGAACGCAATCCTTTTTCAAGTTGTAATAATAAAAACAATGTCATCTGTTCTTCCTCAGTGACAAGTTTCCCATCCTCTGTCATTAAGCTGATAAATTCACCACTCTCACCTAACATGATTGAAAAATCTATGTTAAGGGTGAGCAAATAAGTTTTCATAGCTTCGATATCAATCTGTTTTGGAATTTGATAGACAACGCAACCAAGTTTCTCTAGCATTGATGGTAAAAATGTTAGTTCATTTGCCGCTTCATTATGAAGTCCTACCTTCCACTTTCTTTCTTTAACTGCTATCTGATTGACATTCCTTATAAGTTGTTGTTCGTACTTATCTTCTAGTGCGCTGTTATACTCTAATTTTCCAATGTAATCAAACGCTACTCGACGATAGGCATGAAATAAGATAATTTGCTCGAGTTCACGTTGATTGGTTGAATCAATTGGTAAACCCTCTTCGTTAAAAAATTCTATAACCATTTGCTTTTCTGCGTTCCGACCAGATAGTCTAATGTAAACTCCACCTTGTACTGCTTCGTTTTCAACACTATATCTTAAGATTGGAAGCATTGTCTGTCCAAGTTCGACCACATGAACGCCAACTGCTTGTAAACTTTGGATCAAAGAAAGTTTTAAAAGCTCTGAGAATGAGTTTCCGTCGCTTGCCACTAACACTTTGTCTCCTTGATTTAGCAGACTTCCGTATGCAGCCCCTAATTTCGAACCGTTCTCAGGAGTCAATTCAACATTTGCAATTCCAGTAGCTTTATGACCAGTTAAGAGAGATCTAACGCCAACTTCGTTCCAAATAAAGGCTTTTTCAACCGTTGAAAATTCCTCAATTCTCTTATATGGCCATACTTTAGCCTCAGGTTGGATGATTGCTCCTTCACCCACTGTACTATGATGTCCAACGACTACATCTTCATATATAGAGGTCTTCGGTCCTACTGTGACCCCATGACATAATGTCGCACCTCTTAGCTCACTGTTTTCACCAATGTAATTCCCATTCCAGATAACTGATCTTTTTAAAGAAGCTCGATTCGAAATGGTTGTCCCTGAACCAATAATCGTATGTGGACCGATGATAGCTCCTGTTTGGATAATCGTATTAGAACCAATAGCTACAGGAGCTTCGATCGTTACACCTTCTTCAAGAATGACATTTTCACCGATCCAAATATGAGGTTCCACTTCGGTTCCAGCAATATCAGCAATAAGCTCTCCATTTAAAAGATCACTATGCGCCTGACGATATTGCTTTAAGTTCCCAATATCGGACCAATACCCTGTTGCAGAATACCCATAAAGCCCTGCTTTTTTCTCTAACAGACGCGGGAATACATCTTTGCTAAAATCACAAATTGCATTCCTTGGGATGTAGGAGAAAATACTAGGATCCATAATATAAATCCCTGTATTGACCGTATCACTAAATACTTCACTCCAACTTGGCTTTTCAAGGAAACGAATAATTTGATTTTGTTCATCTGTCATAATAACGCCAAATTCAAGCGGACATTCGACTTGTTTCATAAAAATGGTTGTAACACTATTATGCTCATTATGGAAGTCCACTCCAGCTTTTAGGTCAAAGTCAGTTAAGGCATCTCCACTTACAACTATAAAAGGTTCATCTAGAAAAGATTCAGCTTGTTTTACACTACCCGCTGTACCCAGAGGGGTTGTTTCTTCGAAGTAGGTTAGATTTACACCGAACTTGGAACCATCTCCGAAATAATCTCTTATTACATCTGGTAAATATTGAATTGTAACCGCAATATCCGTAATTCCATACTTCTTTAACAGCTCAATACTATATTGCATAACAGGTTTTTCAATTAATGGAACCATTGGTTTTGGTACATTACAAGTTAATGGGCGTAGTCTTGTTCCTTTTCCTCCAGCCATGATGACACCTTTCATTACATCAAACCTCCTATATTAAATAGATAACTCTAGCTCTTCTCCTAGACACTTCTTTATTGCTATCTCAGTTTGATCGGCAATTGTGCTCCAATCAAAACGTGTTTTTACATCCTTCAGTCCTTGTGTAGCTAATGCCTCTCTTAAAATGGGATGATTATACAAATAGAGTACTTGAGTAACTAGACTTCCTTCATCACCTGGAATAAACTTAACTCCATTTTCATCGTGACGAATAATCCCTGATAACCCACCTGTGTCTGATACAATTGTCGCTTTACCCGCTGCGAGGCCTTCAAGAGCAACAATTCCAAACGGTTCATATAGACTCGGAAAGATGGTTGCATCACACCGATAAAACCATTCATTTCTCTCATCATCGCTTATAAATCCAAGAAAATTAATGTAAGATTCTAATTGTCTTTCCCTCACTTGTTGCTGATAAGCTTCGAGCATCGGACCTTTACCAGCAATAACAAAGCGGATCTTTACGTTTCGTTCCTTCAAAATAGCTGCAGCATTAATGACTGATTGAAATCCTTTTTCTTTCACCATTCGACCAACAGAAAAAATAGTGAAAGCATCATTCTTTTCTATAGAATTACAGTTTTTTTGTGGTTTGATCAGTTCAAAATCAACTCCATTTGGAATAACAGAAACCTTTTCCTCTGGTAATGAGAATATAGATTGAAGCTCCTTTTCCATGTAATCACTACAAACAATGATGTGATCTGCTTCATAACTTAATTCCCATTCTTTTTGATTAATTTCATATTGGAGTTCGCTATGAATTCCATTATTTCTCCCATGTTCAGTTGCATGGATCGTTGCAAGTAAAGGAATCTGAAGCGAACGCTTCAAAGCAGTTGCTGCAACACCTACTAGCCAGTCATGAGCGTGAATAATATCAAAATTTATTTTTCTAGTAAGCTTGTTAATGTATTGCACCATTGATAGATTCAAACTAGCTACCCAGTCAAAGAATTGTTCTGATTCAGGTTGCAACCCTTTGATTCGATGGACATTCACCCCTTGAGTAGTTTCAAAGTCTGGGTAACCAGCCACATGCGATGTCACAACATGTACTTCATGTCCTGCATGAACCATTGCTCTTGATAAATCAAATACATGACGTGATAAACCTCCTACCATCATTGGTGGAAATTCCCAACTTAACATTAGAATAGAACGTTTCTTAACGCCTTCACCATGCTTTACACTATTTGATTGGACATAAGCATCATGAGGAGAGAAGAATATTTGTTCATCAATTTCTTTTAAGAACGGAAATCCTTGTTCAATCACGATTAACCAGTTTTCTTGAATGTTTCCGTCTAGTAACTTTTCTTTTAAAGCATCAAATCGGGATAAATGCGTTAAAAATCGCTCTTCAGCGTATTGAACTGCACTTTGACCATCGATAATAAAGGCCCAGTCAGAGCTTACAGCCAACATCCACTCACGAACCATTTGCTTCAATGCACGTTTCTCAAGCTCATTAGGTTGTGATAACAAAGCAACCATGGTCGTAAGATCCGTTTCCATTCGTTGATGATGTCGATATAAATAATCATTCTTTTCATTGATCCAAACATGCCCATAACCATCACGACCCCAAGTCGAAAATGAAACATGAGCCGTCTCAAAGTCTTGGTAATGACGATTGATATAAGTCTCAGGTGTTATAAACTGAACTCGACCTTGCCCTTTTTTTAATACTTGTCCAATCCAGTCAGGTCCTTCAAACCACCAGTGCCCAAAAAGCTCGGCATCAAATGGGGTTACCATTAAGTAAGGAGGATAGCATTGATCGCCGTGATCATTTATCTCTTGTTCAATCGACCCAAGAAAATGTTCGGCGTGAGCCAGCACTTTTCCCTTTGCCCAATCAGGAACATAAATGTCTTTTTCTTCACCATGACCCGTAATTCGCTTATGTTTAATTCCTGTATCTATTCTTACTTCTTCATGCACAAAAGGTTTGATATAGTCCCAGTCACGTTCATATGCAATATCTCGGTAGAATTCGCGATAATCTACGTCTCCTGGATACCCTAAAGTGGAACTCCATACTTTGCTTGAGAGATCTGTATGCCTCGGAAAAAGAATAAGTCCATGCGGAGAATAAATAGGCGCCCCGGAACCTTTAGTAGGGTTTGGATCAGCATTTATTAATGCATGCTCGTCAACAAAAGAATAAGAAATTCCTTCTTCAACAAGAATTCGATCTATACCAGGAGCTATTGCACACTCGGGTAACCAAAAACCTTTTGGCTTCACTCCAAAATGTTGTTGAAAACAACGGATCGCTTCAACAACTTGTGAACGAATGGCCGCTTTCGTTTTCACGTAAGGTAAAAATGCATGTGTTGCAGCACTCGTAATACAAGAAATAGCCCCTTTTTTGAATAGTTCACGATAACCATATAGTACGTTTTTATCCAAATTTAGAAATGTATCCTTAATTTTCTGATATCGGTGTATGTAAAATTTATTAAGCTCTTTTTCTTCTGACGTTATGATAGATTCTGCTTCTTTGTGAAGCAATTCTTCCGTTTTGATAATATAGTCCAGGTAGCGTTCTTGAATAATTGGATCTGCTAACATTTCTAATACGGGAGGGGAAAACGATATCGTTAACGCGTCTTTAATATCGGTTTGATTTAACTCCCACAACAATGGAATATAAGACTCTGTTATCGCCTCAAATAGCCAACGTTCCTCTAGACGCCCCTCTTCTTTATGTCGAACATATGGCAGGTGCGCATGTAGTACTAACGAAAAATAGCCTTCTTTCATAAATAATCCCCCCTTACTTTACCGTCTCGTAATATGAATACGTGCTAAAATGTTCTAGCCATTTAGGCTCATTAGATTGACCCTGTTTCCATTCATAAACTGCGTTCACATGTAATCCCTTTTGACTATCCGTAGATCTCGGAGTGTCTATGGCATTGGAACGAAGAAGTGAGAGAAACGTGTGTTGTCTTGTGATAACTCCAAAATCAACCATATACGTTCGGTTCGGTTCTAGACCGTGGATGGTCCAATTATTAGTCATCTCTGGAATCTCAATATCAAAATATCGGTGTCCGTTGTGACCATTAAAATCAATCATCGTGCAATCATATACTCGTAATTGTTTTCTTAATTCATGCCATGGTAATCTGCATTGATGTTCTGACATTTGACGCAAAGATCCACTTAATTCCCAAAAGGCGTGAATAACCGTTGGGCTTTGCGGCAGCAAGGTTACTTCATCTCTGTCATAACTGGCAGGTATACTTTGTAAGAAGTGAACCTTCTCATCATCCACATGATCAGGGTTTTCTTGTTGTTGAAGATGCTTTTGATATCGATATTGTACTTTTCCAACTGTTGTATCTAATTCACTTGCTACTTTCCGAAAAGAGTAACCTTTTTCACGAAGGGCTAATATTTGTTCAATCACTATCTTCACCTCCTAATTATTAGTTAGTTGTCACTTACTTTTTATCATTATTTAAAGTCAAGCGGCATCTTTCTATGTTGTTTCTATTCTATTATGACTATTTCTTTTGTTACGTTAATCATACAGCTCCAAAATTCTATGAACAAGCAGGCTAATTTGTCTTTTTTTGTCAGGCTTAAGCTAGTTGTCACCTTCAAGAACTAAAAAAATTATTCGCCTTCATTCGATAGCAAATTTTGTCAACAAAAAGAGGTCGTATCTTGTTGAATAAACAGGTAATCACTCGTCTTTAATAAAAGAAACGAGAAATTGTCGATATACGATTCAAATTGGAAGACTTTCGTTTCGCATTCATCTTTTTTAGATGTATAATGCAAATAGACCATTATTTTACTAAGAAAGCATAGAGCACATATACCTCTTGTCATTTCTAAACTAGACTCAGAGCGTTGGCAAAAGTCTTAATGCCATTCTCGAAACGATTGTAGAAAGAAGGTAAATATATGTTAGAAGTCGTTTTAATTTGTTTATTTTCGCTTGCAGCATTTCTCTTTATCCTTTCATTTTTTAGAAAAGACAAAACAGCTGAATTGGAAAAACAAGTAGAACAAATATCCATAACCTATATGCAGGAGATTTACCAATTAAAAAGAAAAGTTCGCCTTCTCGAGGACGAATTACTTATAAGTGCTGAACAATCGACCGCGTTCAGACAAAACCATTCTAATTCACACAGTAAATTACTGGAAGAGATTCTTGAACTCTATGAACAAGGGTTTGACATACAATCAATTGCAACTAAGACTAACCTGTCAAAAAATGAAGTGATCCATTTAATCGAGTCAAAGCTCAAACCGAATAGCTTTAGGGAGATGTAGTATGAGTTCCAATGGATTACAAACCTTTGCAACTGCTGTTTTAGCAGGCACCTTTTATCTTACTCAGGGCAAAGTCTCTGAAGAACTTATAGCTTAACCACTTACAATTGAGGAAATGAAAATGGCTAACCATGGTCTCACTGTTTTACCTGAGAAAGAATTAAGGCAATTAAAAGAGGATAAAAAACTTAGAACATCTAGACAAACAAATTGAAGAGATTCAAAAAACAGTCTATATTCTTTTTCTTGAAATCGATCCTCGTATGTCAAGTTTCGAAATTGCTGATCGCCTAGTCAATGGTCAAATCATTCAAGATCGCGACCAATTCCTGAATGTTGTTGAACAATTAGGATTATCGACATCATTAAAGACTGGTTTTTACGAACTTAGCAGTGACATGACAATAGAAAAATTATTCAAACGATTTCATAAGAAAAAACGGCGCTAGCCGTCTTTTCTTAGAAGCAATGCGCGGGACCGCTGCTTTCCTTTAAGTTGAATAGCAAGTGGGTTTCTTGTCGTTTGACGTGCAGCGTTGGAGCCATTGAAGACACTTCCTGTATTCACTCGAATTTTATACTTTCTTATCTTTTAATAAAAAGAGGGTGTTGTTAGGTCAGTTTTGACCTAACAACACCCTCTTAGCATATAGTACATAAATTATCTAACAACCATGGTTCCCGACTTCTTCCAATTAACCGTTATTCATTATCAGGTTGTTCAAGTAAAGGACGAGCAGATGCTTTAGGACCATTACGAACTTCTTTCAGTTCAAAATAGGCATCTAATGCTTTGCTCGCAATTTCCTGTGCCATTCCTTGTCTACCACCATTTCTTTCTAACTTAACATTTGGAACGATAATAGCAAATGCGACTTCTGGGTTGTTAAAAGGTGCATAACCAACTAACGTTTGTGTATTGCCATCAACTAATCGACGGTTATCCCCTTCGCCAACAGCTACTCTCACCTGAGCTGTCCCAGTCTTTCCAGCTGGTTGGTAAGATTTATTGGAGAAACGACCACTTGCAGTACCGCTTGTCATAACGTTACGAAGCCCTTGTTGAACACGACTGATATATTCGTCACTCATATCAATACGATTCAAAATAGTGGGTTCAAACTTTTGAACAACAGCTCCTTGGTTGGTCCGATCAGCAATAGGTTCTCTTATCTCAGTTACTAAACGCGGTTGTGCTCTATACCCATCATTAGCAATGGTTGAAATATATTGAGCTAATTGAAGTGGGGTATACGTGTCATACTGTCCGATCATAAGGTCTAAGAGATTCCCTGGCACCTCACTTTTACCGATTAAACCAGTTGAAGTTGAAGGTAAATCGATACCGGTTTCAGCACCTAGACCAAATTGACTAAAACTATATCTTACTTCGTCATATGCAGCCTGCAAATTAGTCCATCTGCAATTGTTAGGATACTGGCAACCCGCCATTAACATCCCTATCTCAAACATATATACGTTAGAAGACACTTCAAGAGCTTTTTGATCATTAACCCATCCATAATTACGGACTGATTTTTTTTCAGGTGTAGATGGTAGTCGAATCGGTCGATCATTAAACGTCTTGCCCGGATAGGTAACACCTGACTCAAAACCAGTTAAAACAGAAGCGGCTTTTATCGAAGAACCCATTTCAAAAGCTTTTGTCACATTCCCAATATGATCCGTCTTATCATCACTGTTACGACCCACAGAATCAGAAAAACCAGACATCGCTAAAATGTCACCCGTTCTAGGATCCATTAACACTCCATAGGCTGAGCGATCAAGGATAAACGAATTTCCCGCTTTTTTCATTTCCTCTTCAATAATCTTTTCAAGTTGTTGCTGCAATTCCATATCAACTGAAAGAACTAGGTCATTCCCTCGTTGTCCTAGACGTTCATTAGTAGCGCTTTCGATAGCATCGCCTCCACTTGAAGACGTAATGCTTTCTATTACAGCTTTCTGTCCACGAAGAACGTTTTCATATTGTAATTCTAGAAAACTAGTGCCAACAAAATCAGAGCGATCGTAGCCTTTAGATACATAATTATCTAACTGTTCTTTTGGTATAGAACCAGTTGAGCCAAACAAACTACGAAAAGAATTGCCATAAACATAGTTACGTCTGGAGTCTCGTTGAATATCAATTCCTGGTAATCTATACAAATTCTCACTTAATTGGTGAGCTTCTTCATCTGTGATCCCACGTTTGATTCGTTGAGGTGCATTCGCGTAGCCACGTGACATCTCCCTATAAATGGCCAACACACGTAAGTCTTGTTCTGTTAATGCTTGTAGGGCTTCCTCAGAAACACGCTCAACTTCTAGACCGTATTCGTCGCTCGCATTTTCGAGTTCTTTTCTTTCTTCACGAGTAACTAGTTTATATCTCTCTTCTTCTGTCATCAATAGTAAAATAAAATCACGTTTATCTCTTTCTGTAATTCGATCTGTATCAACATCAATCATTTCTTCTAACTCCCGAGCTAATCTAAGTATGGTTTCAGAACTCGTACTTCTAGAAGGATTGGTGTATGTAACCGAAAGTTCAAGTTCATTATCAACAACTATATTTCCATATCGATCGTACATTATGCCTCTTGGTGCATCAATTCTTGCTGTCGTATTACTTGTTTGTTCCAACTCTTTCACAAATTCTTGTCCCTGAACAATCTGGACCATTCCTAGTTTAAGAATAAGGACTGAAAACAAAATAAAAACCGCGAAAAAAAGTACATTTAAACGCATGGGGACATGATGTCTTTTCTTTAGTCTTATTTTTCCCACTTATATTACTCCTCCAAACTCCCAAAAAAGTAGAATAGACACCTACTATGAGGTGCCTAGAATAATCATTTGTTAACCCGCGTATGCCGTTGCTTCAGTTGTTTCATGAACCTACTTAAGTAGGTGGGTGTTCGCAGAACCTCGTTCAACTTCCAAGACATGTTGGCTTGTTGGCTGAGCTTCAATATAGAACTCCCTTTGAAAATGCAAGGTTCGAAACAAGGAGAAGCTGACTAACACGGCAGGTAACTTTATTTAATTTTATTATAGCATATCGGTCTTTTTTGTCAAAAGGGAAAGCAACCCATTCAAGATTGGTTATACTCTTGTTTCACTTGTAGAATCGCCATCTCCACCTTTTTGTCTAGCGAATGAATAACTTTCTCCACCTTTTCCATCTTTAAATCGAACATGACGAACAAAGAAATAAATAACAGCATGTCCTGCACCTAAAATAAGAAGTAATACTGGAATGCCTTTTTCCTCTGAGAAAAACGTAATTGTTGCTAAAAATGCTAAAACTGATACAATTCGTCCAGAGTTAACAAATAATTCTCTAACAACAATATATTCAACTCGCATTTCCGCAGCTTTCCAACCTTTACCTATTACATCAAATGTTAATGAGACATATGGGACAAGTAGCATAGGGTACGCAATTGAGACAACAACCCCATACATAATTAGTTTCATGAAAGTGAGTTCACCTATCACAATAAGAAAAATGGCAGCGTATAAGATCATTCCACCTATTAAAATCAACTTCTTTCTGAAAGTTGGTTTAATCATGCGAGTAATGATATAGTACGCTACAAATTGAACAGCTGAAGCCACTAACCCATATGTACCGATGGCAAGCTCACTATCTGTAGCAATATAAACCCAAACAACAATGACAAACACAAATGTTCCTTCACGTAAACCCTGGAAGAAGTGAGCACGTGTTACCTGTCGCCAATTCGGATTGTGTTTACGTTCTCTAAGAATTTTCCTAAAATAAAACTGTCCCTCCGCGGATCTTCGTTCTAACAAAAAACTTGTTAAAACAGCTACTACAAAAAGCGATAAAGAAATCGTAAAAATAACCGTGTATCCTGTAAATTGTTCCATCCGTGTAATGATTAATCCCGCTAAGATCGGGCCAATCATTCCAGCAAATGAAGTTAAAAGTCCAAGGAAACCATTAAAAAAATCTCGCGTTTCAGGCTCTGTAATTTCAAAGGTTAGCACATTAAAGGCTAGCCAATAAAAACCAACTCCAGTTCCGATTAAAGCACCTAAAAGCAAGAGATATTCGTTTGCATTTTCACCCAAAAATAATACAGTTGAGAAAAAGATGGAAAGGGTAATAACACCGCTCCTTAGAACCACAACCCTGTCAACTTTCTTGGCGATCCTCCCAGCTATAATAAAAGCAAAAGGTTGCATAACAACAGAGCCTAGATTGTAAAGAGCAATATCAACAAATTCCCCAGATTGCTTCCATAGATATACATTTACAAATGTGTTTGACAAAGCAAAACTTAACGCATAAAGCCCTCCAATTACAAGCAAAAGTGTTAAGTCTCTTGTCACCTCTATATCACCAATCACTTTCTTTAGTACAGACTTATTCACGACTCCACCACCCTTACAAATAGTGTGTCACCACTAAATGTAGTTATACAAAAAAAAGAACAACCTAAGGCGCTTTTTCCTTAGGTTGTTCTTTTTTGAAAGCCAAGACGTTTTTCCTTGGCTCATCTTTTTAAAACCTAAGGCGCTTTTTCCTTAGGTTGTTCTTTTTTGAAAGCCAAGGCGTTTTTTCTTGGCTCATCTTTAAAACCTAAGGCGCTTTTTCCTTAGGTTGTTCTCTAGAAAAATATAGAATATAAACCCAGGAAATATCTTCCTGGGTTCATTCATTTTCTAAGTATTATTTAGCTTCGTTATAACGTTTTGCAACCTCATCCCAATTTACTACATTCCAGAATGCGTTAATGTAGTCAGGACGACGATTTTGATAATTTAGGTAGTAAGCATGTTCCCAAACATCTAGACCGAGAATTGGCGTTTTGCCTTCCATAAGAGGAGTGTCTTGGTTTGGAGTGCTTGTTACAGCAAGCTTTCCACCATCAACAACTAACCAAGCCCAACCAGAACCGAAACGGTTAGCGCCTGCATTAGCAAACTCTTCTTTAAATGCATCAAGGCTACCAAATGTAGAATTGATTGCATCAGCTAGCTCACCAGAAGGAGCTCCGCCTCCATTTGGACTAAGAAGTTGCCAGAACAAAGCATGGTTTGCGTGTCCTCCACCATTGTTGCGAACAGCTCCACGAATGTTTTCAGGAACTGCATCTAGATTAGAAACTAAATCTTCAATGCTCTTGCTAGCTAATTCCTCGTGTCCTTCTAGTGCTGCATTAAGCTTTGTAATGTAAGTAGCATGGTGTTTACCATGATGAATGTTCATTGTTGTCTCGTCAATATGTGGTTCTAGTGCGTTTGCTGCATAAGGTAATTGCGGTAATTCGTAAGCCATAATAATTCCTCCTCAGATTAATGTAACTTTATCAACATAAATGTTTCATAAGTCTTCCAGTTCTTACATTACCAAAATTTGAACATTCTTGCAATGTTTATGCTCATTATTTTCTAGTAAAGCAGACTTCTTTACTCTACCCCTCATATGTGTGAAATAAACACGGTCAACGTCATAACAATTGTGCTAGTTCATACACATATAGAAAGAGACAAGACGGGGGCATTTAGAATATGAATTGGTTCGAAGCTTTTTTAATTGGGTTTGTACAAGGTATTTCAGAATTTTTACCTATATCGAGTACAGCTCTTATGCTAATTGTGCAGCGTCTTCTTCACATAAGTATAGGCGAGGATTTTAAATTAGCATTTGAAACGTTCTTACACATAGCTTCTGTTTTAGCAGTGGTCGTTTATTTCAGAAAAGACCTTCGCCAAATAGCGAAAGATTTCTTGCAGCACATACGAATCAAACAACAAAAGACCAAGGCTAATTTCCGTTTTACTCTATTAATCATAATCTCAACAATCATTTCCATATTTGCTGTAACTCTTTTAGAATTTAGTCTAGGAGACGGCTTCACTACTCCTTCTACCATAGGAGTATCCTTAATTATCACCGGTTTATCACTCGGTTTGATCGAACACGGCTTAACGGTTGGAAAAAGGTCGGTTACTCAACTTAACTGGAAAGATGCATGTATGATCGGACTTGGCCAAGCGATTTCACTCATCCCCGGTATGTCTAGGACGGGTAGCACATTATTTACCGCTCTCCTTTTAGGTCTAAATAAAAAAAACTCTCTCCGTTACACCATTATTTTATCCATTCCTGTTTTCATCGGAATGAGTCTGTTAAAGCTCCCTGAATTACTAAGAAGTTACAGTGAGACACAGCTTCTTGCATTAACAACTGCATTTATTACTTCTTTCCTGTTTGCTTTAGTAGGAATAAAATGGATCATCTCAATGGTTGAGAATACGAAGCTAACCTATTTTGCTGGCTTTTGTATAGCTCTTGGTATTTTAACTTGGAATTTTCTATAGTAAAAGAACAAGCCACTTTTATTAGTAGAAGAAATGTATTGAGGTTGCTTTCCTTTTAAAAAGAACAAGAAAACACGCGTAGACTTTCATACTTCAGTAAAATCTTCTTATCTAGCCGAGGAGGAGGTGATTAACCCCCGACCTCATGTAAGGTTCCGTATACGGTAGTTTCCGAATTCAAACGGTCAATGAGTATGCTATCATTGACCGTTATGCTTTTCTGTCTCACTGTTCACACCCACTCTCATCTATGGTTTTCAACAGGATTCACTGTCTATTCCATAGGGAGCTCTTTGCAGACAACTGTTTCTTCAAGGGTTAATAAACGTTGAGGTTATTTCACACTCTTTTGGGTTCAGCCCTTCCAAGCTTCTCTGGTACTATGACTTCTGCTGACTTCTGACGTTCAGCTACTCTTCACAGAATAGGTTACCGAGTATGCTCGACTTATCAGTCAGACCTCGCCAAGAGTGCCATCTATCTACTTCAATTACTCTGTATCACCTTTGGCAAAAAGGCTTTGTCTTGTTTAGCAGACTCATCCAAGATACCTAGCCTTAGTATGAAGTTCGTGTTCCTCAGACTGGAAATTCGCCGCCCTCTTCCTTCAGATCCTGCGTCACCACAGACACCCTTGCGTTAAGCTACTGTTACTTATGCCCTCGCAGTTAGGGACTTTCACCCTATAGAGTGCACCCATGCTGGGCGCACTAAAAAAAGGATCTGCAAATGCAGATCCTTTAACTTTAATATGTAATGGAGGAGGAAGAGGGATTCGAACCCCCGCGCGGTTTGACCCGCCTGTCGGTTTTCAAGACCGATCCCTTCAGCCAGACTTGGGTATTCCTCCGTATGGTGGACCCTGTAGGACTCGAACCTACGACCGATCGGTTATGAGCCGACTGCTCTAACCAACTGAGCTAAGGGTCCTTATGGGGCGACTGATGGGAATTGAACCCACGAATGCCGGAATCACAATCCGGTGCGTTAACCACTTCGCCACAATCGCCATAGAGTAAGATTAATTTAAAAAGTAGCGGCGGAGGGAGTCGAACCCACGACCTCACGGGTATGAACCGTACGCTCTAGCCAGCTGAGCTACACCGCCATATGATGGCTCCACAGGTAGGACTCGAACCTACGACCGATCGGTTAACAGCCGATTGCTCTACCACTGAGCTACTGTGGAATGTCTTTTTCGGACAATAATAATAATACCATACTAAATAAAATGAGTCAATAACTTTTTTACAACAAACTAGATTGAACTTACTGATTTAATTTATCACATAATACAAGGATAGACAAGCTTGTTTCTCTACTTGAACAACAAAAGAAAAATGACTCATACGGCATTTTAACCTTCTGAGTCATTTTTTCACTTTAGTTTTCTTCACCAATAACCGCTACAGCTATATTAACTGAGTGGTTGCCTATACGTTCGAGATTACTAACAATATCAACAAACACAATCGCCGACCCAGAACAAATACCCTCGTTCACTCACTAACAGTTGTTCTGTAAAAGATTCTAGTTCTCGGAGAAGTTTTTGTCCAGTCCCCATTAATTCAAGTCGATAAACAAAACAAAAAACTACTTGCCCATAATTATTGACTTTTTTAGCTTTGAAAAAGAAATGAAGGGCTGCTCCAACTGCAACAATAGGTAAGTCATATGCTGAAATTAATAAAGGCTATTATCGTTATTCTAATATTAGCCGCCATTATAACACCTATTGCCTGTTTTAAAGTCATAACCCCTGCATTAACAAATCTTATTATTAAAATCGTAGTTCCAGTACTCGTTTGTAGGAGTAAGGTAACAAATAGCCCCGCAAAACCCCACACATCCTCATTCCTTCATTTCATATGATACGTTATCCTGACCATTCGACAAACATCAACATGGACACTCTATCTATTATTAAGCATTCATAAAGAGCTTGTTCAAAAAGGGAAGACCACCCTTTTTGAACAAGCTCATAATGTAATCAATTAATATTTTTTTAATTGCTGAGTCATTTCTTATCGATTTGATAAAAGTCATAGCATTTTTACGCTTATTTAGATAAAATAGCAAAGGATGAAAGAGGTGATTAACCTGAATTATTGGGAATGGTTTCTAAAAAGTTTTTATAGTAGAAAAACAATTGCATATAGCCGTTTCCGCCCCATTACAACGACAATTGGTTATGTCCTTTTTATCGTTTTAATTGCCAGTATCCCTTATTTTATTTCTATAAATATAACAGCTCATACTGGTATAGATCGATTGAATAATCTGTTAGTAGGAGAATTACCTTCCTTTCAAATTGTGAACGGTTCATTACAATTTGAAAATATGGAAACCTTTTATACAGATGAATTAAGTGAAGGTTTTGTTTTGATCGATCCAGAGAATAAATTCTCAGACGACGAACTAAAACAACTCAACGAAGGGATAGCACTACAGAAGCAAAACATCCTTCTTGTGACAAATGGAAACATTCAAACCATCTCCTATACGTTGCTAGGACTAGATGAATTTACAAAAGATGAATTTGTTAAACGAATTCAGGATTTGCAAGGTTTCTTGCCCATATTGCAGCTTATTGTAACGCTTTTACTTTATGTAGGACTTTCAGGGCTTGCTTATCTAGGAATCTCTTTACTCGCGCTTATTGCTATCTTATTTAAGGGGAATCGCCCTTCCTTGCACTACCGTCATTTATGGACGATAACCGCTCACGCCCTTACACTACCTGTTATTGTCCTTTATTGGATAGACACACTGGTAACTTCGATTCCATTTAGTGCTTTTGTTCTTTCTACTTTGCTACTGGTAGTTATGGCCGTAAGAACAATTCCAATTCCAAAAAGAAAAGCGAGTGCATAACCAAATTGGTTCACTCGCTTTTCTCATCTTCAACTTCAACTTTTTTTATAAGGATTCTCGTACCATCTACAGACGTTATGATAATATTCATGTTAGCTTCAAGCCAATGTCCGCCGCTAGTTGCACTGTACTGTTCTCCATCTACTTCAATTGTACCGGTTGGACGGAATGAACTAATTGTTCTTCCTTGCTTTCCTACAAGCTCATGATAACGTTCGTTTATGGAATTATAACCAATGTCACCAGTTAATCGGTCTTTTAATGTCATTTTTGCCCATAAATTTCTTGATGGAAATACTTTAAGAAAGAGAGCTGAACTAAACCCTCCTACTAAAAAACCCATAGAAACCATTGCACCATAAATGAAGTTAGGGGCAGGAACTGCAATACCAATAATCATCAATAAGACTCCGAGTAGAGCAATCGTTCCATCAGTAATAACCTTACCATCAATGACAATCATTAATAATCCAACTATATATAAGAGAACGACCCATAGTCCCACATCTCCTGAAAGGTGGTATGAGAAATACATGGCCATAATTGCAACACCCAAAATAGCAAAAAGACCTTTCGCCCGAACGAGCAATTCTCCAATTAGAAATAATGTTCCTAAAAAAACGACAACAAAGCCAAAACTAGCGGAATTTAACCAATCCATACTCAAACCTCCTTTGTATGTATACGAGTATAAAACCATTCCGTTTCACTAAATTATAATATGTATGTAATTTTAAAGCTTTACAAATCTTATGTCATAATTCATTTTTTAGGGTGAATTATGCTTAAAGAGGGATTAACGGCACTGAAAAAGGTACGATTTTCACCTTTTCAGTACCCTCGGATTTACCCCTCTCTTATTTTTTATGAACTAAATAAACCTCGGAGGGAATCAATAAGGCGGTTAATTAGATCAAGAAAATTACTAATAAATCCTTGAGTATCTTCTCGATTAAGAAACTCCCCTAAGTTTTCACGAACCTGTGAGATTTGATCTTGGACTTGACTCCAATCGATATTAAGATCTTTCATTCGCATAAAGAGCGAAACAAGACCATTTAACTCTTCATCCGTTAAAGTAATGCCGAGTTCAGCTGCTACACCTTGAATTAATTGACGTAAATCATCCTCCGTTTCAACTGGATTATTTGCGATTTCTTCTTTAATACGATTCATTAATTCTGTGGCTTCTTCAATCCCAATCGATTCACTTAATTCACCAGTTCGAACCATTTCTTCATTAGCGATTTGCTTTTGTTCTTCAGGAATTTCGATTTCAGTTGCAATTTCATACGCCTTAATTAACCCAGTCAATGCAGCTGTTCCAGACACATTAATAGGAGCAGTCACGTAAATATCAGCATCTTCAACGCCTGCTGTAATTAAAGCATTGGAATACATCTCATCGGCCACCCAATCAATATTATTTGATTCCACAGTAAGTCCCGCACCTGCTTCTCTAAGTGTAATTTTAGATGAAGACAAAGCTCTAGTTCCAATACGAGAAGCACTAATGTAATTTCCTAAGTATTGATGTTCTTCCGCATTGGTTACATAAATGACGAGATCATCTTTAGTTGCTCCCATTTCCGTTAATAAACTTTGCTTTTGTGTCTCCGATAAATTTTCTCCCAGTGTAATAACAACGTCTCCTGGCACAGCATCTGCAAAGACAAACATTGGAAATACTAAAGCTAACACCAGCGTTAGGGCAATTCCTTTTTTCCATACCAACTTCATTTTTTATCATCTCTCCTTTTTTGACTTGTCTTTTTTCGCTAAGTCTAGCCCTCTTATTAGACGAGTGCCTTACTAAATAAGAAACACCTTTTCAATGACTATGAACAGGGGCTTTAGTCACTTTTTTTTAATGATAAGAATGCATTGAGTGAATACTGGATGGGTTTCAATGAGCAAGATAGCTACTCAAGATGGAAATAGTTCTACACGCTACGTATCGAACGACAAGAAACCCCCTTATCGTTTTGCTTAAAAGAAGGCAGCAGTTTCGCTTCATTGCTTTTAAAGAAAGACGCTAATGCCGCTTTTCTTATTAAATGTGTGATATTTCAGTCACATCACATTTCTTTCCAACTGGTAGGCATGGCCAACTATAAAGTACTACAACACAATTTAGACTAATAAAAAATAAAGCTGTAAAAACCATTTGTTCTATGTTCTGTATCCACATTCCAAAACAAAGCGGACCAAAAGCAACACCCATAAACCGCATCATAGCGTAAAATGAAAAGATCGTTCCTCTCTCTCTTTTTGGCACGATTGAAGCAAGGGCCGCATTGGCAGCTGGTAGCATTATACCAAATCCACTTGAAAAGAGAACTAGTGAACTGATAAAAAGGATTAAATGATCCAAACTAATCATCAATGTGGAACCGAAAACCATAAGTATTAGACCAGTAATAATTGCCTTTTTATAATGATCTTCTTGTCCGTTTAATTTTCTAGCGGTACCGTATGAAAATAAGGTTAGCATGAAGAAGGGTACAGCAAGTAATAAACCATGCCAAAGTGGTGAAAGCAGTGTTGCTTCTAACAAATACGAGTAATAAAATAAATAACCAAAAAGCAAAAACATGCCAATAGCACCCGAAGAAAAAACCGGAAGTAACCAACGCCAATGTGCAATAAAAAGCGTCTTTATTCTCTCTCTTTTTCCATTTGTAGCCTCAACTGTTTTTCTTAAGAGTACTTCAGTGTCGATTAATAATAATATTCCTAAAAAAGCAAATAAAGATAGACCTAAAAGAACGACAAAACTAAGCGACCACGAAACAGCTAAAATAATACCACCAATAATTGGACTTATTACTTTACCCATCCCGTTAAAAACTTCAATGCTTCCGAGTGCCCGGTTCCTTTGTTCTCCATGGTAAATATCGGTAATAAACGCCATCGCTAGCGGCGTCACTAATCCGGCACCGATTCCTTGAAAAACCCTCCCCACGATCATTAACTGGAACAAACTCGCTGACCCTGTTCTTAAACCGGCAAGCGCCGAAATCAAACAACCACTCATAATCACTGGTAATGCTATGAGCGCTATTTTTTTTCTACCATATCGATCCGATAAAAAGCCTCCAACGGGGACAAGAAAGGCTGCTGGAATAGAAAAACTTGTTAACAACCATCCACTCTCTATCGTTGAAAGCCCCATATCCATTTGTATTTGTGGCAATAATGGAATAAACATCGAATTGCCTAAAACCATGATAACAGGCAAAAGGCCAATGAAAGATAACATATAAGATGGACGCAGCGTCACATTACTCACTCCTAATACTTTTATAGCATGTATTTTCCCTTGCCTTTATCATATTTAGAAAGAAAGAACATATACTCTAAATGAATAATGAATATTTTAGAGGAGGACAAGCTGAATGAAACGTATGGGAACGATTTTCATTATCCTCGTTATTTTATATAGTACTTATTATGATCTAACTGTTGGTACTTTACCCAATGGACTTACAGAAGCTGCTGAAGCAATAACGGATGAAGAAGCTACCAGCACTAACATAGCCGAAGAAGAGACAACGATTTTAGAACTTGATCCATTTCAAGAAGTGACTGTTGAACCTGGTCATACCGTTCTTTCCATCGTGGAACACCTGCATGAAGGAACGATTAAAGCAACGATTCAAGAAATTGTTTATGATTTTCAAGAGTTAAATGGGGGAATTAGGCCTGAGGAAATTCAAATAGGTGAAACATATTTATTCCCTGTTTATCATTAAAAATGTTTCGATTTTTAATCAAATGTTAGAGATCGCGCAAAGATTTAGGTGTAAATCTATTTTAAGCCAACTCCTAAAGTAGACGAGCACTTTGAGGGAGACAATAAACTCCTATTTTGATTGGACTTAAGATAGTCCTTCTTAAATAGATTTTACTTTATCCTTGCCAAACAATTACTGACATTGATAAAATGAAGACGATTCTCTTTGTGAGATAAGGTGAAGAGTCCACTCTTCAATATAAAGGAGCGATTGGTCTATGACCGAAATTATTCATCGTACAAAAACGCGACCCGTTAAGGTTGGCAATTTGACGATTGGCGGAAACAATGAAGTAGTTGTACAAAGCATGACAACGACAAAAACACATGATGTTGCAGCAACTGTTGCAGAAATTAAGCGACTAGAAGAAGCTGGATGTCAAATCGTTCGTGTAGCATGTCCTGATATGCGTGCAGCTGAAGCAATTGCTGAAATAAAAGCTCAAATTAACATCCCACTTGTTGTCGATATTCATTTTGATTATAAGCTGGCTTTAAAAGCAATTGAAGGTGGCGCAGACAAAATTCGTATTAATCCGGGAAATATCGGGAAACGTCATAAAGTCGAGGCGGTAGTAAAAGCGGCTAAAGAAAAAGGGATTCCAATCCGAATTGGGGTTAATGCCGGCTCTTTAGAAAAACGTATTCTTGATAAATATGGGTATCCCACTGCGGATGGAATGGTTGAAAGCGCCCTTCACCATATACAAATTCTTGAAGACCTAGATTTTCATGACATTATTGTTTCAATGAAAGCTTCCGATGTAAATTTAGCGATTGAGGCGTATGAAAAAGCAGCAAAGGCTTTTAATTATCCACTACACTTAGGAATCACAGAATCAGGAACTTTATTTGCTGGAACCATCAAGAGTGCAGCTGGACTTGGAGCTATCCTAAATATGGGTATCGGAAACACAGTTCGCATCTCGTTAAGTGCAGATCCTGTTGAAGAAGTCAAAGTTGCTCGTGAGTTATTGAAATCTTTTGGGCTTGCAGCTAATGCAGCAACGCTTATTTCATGTCCGACATGTGGTCGAATTGAAATCGACTTAATTAGTATTGCAAATGAGATTGAGGACTACATCTCCACCATTAAAGCACCTATAAAAGTTGCTGTCCTTGGTTGTGCTGTAAATGGACCTGGAGAAGCGAGAGAAGCAGATATCGGAATTGCTGGAGCTCGTGGTGAAGGTCTTCTTTTTATGAAAGGTGAAATCGTTAGAAAAGTTCCTGAGGAAACCATGGTTGAACAACTTAAAATTGAAATTGACAAACTTGCGGAAGAGTATTTTAAAAAGCAAAAAGAATTAGAAAAAGCTTAAAAGAGAAGCACTAGCGTTGGCTAGTGCTTCTTCAATGTTCCCCGCTCTCATCCTAGTCCTTAAGTTAGAAAAATGGAGAGAAAAAGACGGTCATGAGAATCGAAATCGCACCAATACCAATCGCCCAGTTACCTAGCGTTGTGGAGCCATATCGACGTGAAACAAAACCTACTACGATACCAGCTGCTCCAAGCAATACTGGCAAGAAGAATAAAGAGAGGATCGATAATACGATCGCAAACGTTCCGACACCACGTCCAGCCGTGACATCATCTTCGTTCATTCGCGCAGTCTTATCTTTTTCAACCAAATCGTTCGCTGCTCCGTATTCAACGGCTGTTTCCTCTTGAAAATTTGTAACGAATGGTTGATCTTTTTCTTCCTCAGTTTCTAAGCTACGGGTATCACTACGTCCGTTTTCATATTCGCCACCTTCAACATGATTATTAACCAAAGTTAACGAACGATCATCTTCATCAAATAACCTTATTGGTTCATCTTTTGGATGTTCTCGGTCTGCCATATGAATCCCTCACTTTCTTTATTTCGGGGAACAGTCCTTAGTATGGCGCACCTCTTGATTATTATCGGTGTTAATCTTTTCTTGCAAAGGGAACGGTTCACTAGACCGACTTCGTTTTTTCGTGTAAGGTAAAGGAAACAAGGTATTTATGAGGTGAATTTATGTCCGTAAAGAAAAGAATAGGGCTTGATATCGATGGTACTATAACGAGTCCAAATACATTTATTCCATATTTAAATAAGCATTTTAATAAAACGTTAACGTTAGATGATCTAACTGAATACGACTTAACTTCTATTCTAGATATTACAGAAAAGCAATTTTGGGAATGGATGGAACAGCATGAAGGTTTAATTTATCAAGAAGCAGAACTTGCTCCTCACGCCGAAAATACATTACATGATTGGACCAAATTTCATGATTTAATTTACATTACAGCAAGAAGAACTCATTTAGCAGATATCACCACTAACTGGTTTACAACAAAAGCAATTCCTTTTGATCATATTGAATTAGTTGGTAAACACGATAAATTAGAAGCTGTTCGTGAACATCAACTCGATATTTTCTTTGAAGATAAACACGATAATGCTGTAGCAATTTCTGAAGAATTTAATATCCCAGTTATCTTATTAGATACTCCGTACAATCGATTACCTGCTCCTAAATCAGTCATTCGGGCTCATAGCTGGGTAGAAGCAAAAGATTGGGTAGACAATTGGTTAAAAGAAAACAGTTAACAAAAAAAGTAAAAGGGCTAGCGAAAGCTAAGCCCTTTTACTTTTGATTATTCTTTAGGTTGAAAGGTATGACAACAAGTTTCTTTAATTGCCTGGGCTGCATCATGGTGTTCTGCCTTTTCGTAAGGTTCTTCTCCCGCTTCCATATTGTAATCACGGTTTGCGTGTGCATCAATTTCCACGAGAATCGAGTCAGCCTGACATTTGTTTCCTTCTCCCCAGAATGTGCAATTTGCTACGTTACATTTGACAAATGGATTAGCCATAGTATCCCCTCCTAATTTCTAGGATTGGACATTTGTACGTTATTATCCTTATCAATTTATGGTTAAGGATGTTTTAATTGCTCATCTGCAGATTTGGGATGATTATATTCGAGGTTACTACTAACCATCCACTTTATAAATTCAATTTCATTGTTTTTTAACGTTCTTTTAAGTTGCTCTTCAAAATCCTTCGTCAAAGAATCTACACATATTTCCATTAAATCACCTCAATAATTTAATCATCTTATTTTAATATTTACTTTTCATTAGAGTCCTCTTAAATTTTTACCAATTCACAAAAAAAAGAATAATTCATAACCTTTATTATTATACACCTAAAATCACATTTAGCAAACGCTTTCATAAGAGTAACAATGGATGAGCCAAATCACAACAAAAAGCACATCTAACTTCCCGATGTGCTTTTTAAGCTTTCTTAGTTATCATACCAATGAAAAAAGAGGAGACAAAACCAATCAATTAACCATTTTTAATTTATAGTCACACATTCCTGACATTTTCCGTAAATCTCAAATTTATGTCCTGTAACCTCAAAATCCGGAAATTGCTGACGAATGGAATCCATTGGACAACTGTCGATGTGCTTTGTTTTCCCACATTCAAGACAAATTAAGTGATGATGATGCTTTGAGATTGAGCAACTAAAACGGAATCTTTTCTCACCATCTAATTCTGTTTCTTCGAGTATATTAAGGTCTGCAAACAAAGACAAATTCCGATAAATCGTATCAAAGCTCATACCTGGGTATTCATTTTGCAAACGTTCCAATACATCTTTTGCAGATAAATATCGTTTCTCCAAAGCGAATAAGTGTAACATATCCTCTCTTTTATCTGTATGTTTATAACCCTTTTCTTTTAAGAGCTTCATTGCTTCATTTACATTCAAAAATAAGCCCTCCTTTTACTTTATTTGCACTTTCTTAACTATTAGTACAACGATTAAGATAAATAAGCTCATTAAAACAATCATTCCACCTGTTGAGATCGCAAATTGATAAGAGAAAAATAATCCAGCCAACATAGCAATCTGAGCAAAAATAATCCCATATCCCACAAGTTGTTTAAAACTTTTTGCTAATTGGATACTCGTAGCTACTGGGATAACGACTAAAGCTCCAACTAGTAAAATTCCGACAACCTTCATTGATAATGAAATTACCAAAGCAATTAACAAAGCAAACATAAAATTTACAACCTTTAATGGAATACCTGATACCTTAGCAAATTCCTGATCAAATGAAATCGAAATAAATTCTTTATAAAATAAAGCAATTATTAGTAAAACAAACACCGCTGTTATCAAGACAAAATGAAGATCACCAATGGTTACACTTACAATGCTTCCGAACAAATACGCATACCATTCATTATATCCTGTTCGTGCTAATGAAATAAAGATCGCACTCATTCCAATAGCCGTTGATAAGATAATCGGAACAGCTAATTCTTGAAAATGACTATAAATAGTCCTTAATCGCTCTGTAACTAGAGCCCCAATCAGAGCAAACACAACACCCATATACATTGGATTCACTGTTGGAAGCCATGGTCCAAGTGTTCCGATAAACACACCGGCTGATATTCCGGCTAACGTGATATGCGAGATTGATTCTGTGATAATCGATACTCTCCGCACTAATAGAAAGGCCCCTACTACTGGAGCAATGAATCCAATTATCACCCCTGCTAAAATTCCTCTTTCAATAAACGTTAGTTGTGTTAATAATTCCATTTTAGAGCCCCTAACATTCCTTATCTCTTAAGCTCATTTTTTGCCTTTTAACTTTTCTCACTTCTCCCCATGCTCTTTCTATAACCATGGTTAAGAGTAAAAGAACAACAGCGATAATTACAATCATTCCACCTGGAGCAAGATCATAATAAAATGCTGAGATTAGCCCTCCAATTACGGCAATTTCCCCAAAAAAAATAGAGTAAAGAAACATTTGCTTAAAACCTCTAGCTAATCTCATCGCCGTAGCAACTGGTAAAGTCATTAAAGAAGACACAAGTAAAATACCAACTATCCTCATCGATGCAGCTATGACTAATGCAACCATGATAATAAAAATGAAATTAATGACCCTCCGATTAATACCAGAAACAATTGCTTGTTCTTCATCAAAAGATAAAAAGAATAGTTCCTTATATAAAAGGATTAATACAGCCAATACGACAACTGTAATTACACTTATCGTCCACAAATCAGATCGACTCACAGCCATCACACTTCCAAATAAATAATGAAACAAATCATTATTAAACCCATCTGCAAGTGAAATAAAAACAACGCCTAAACCTATGCCACCCGTTAATATAATGGGAATTGCAATCTCTTTGTAATAGGAATAAACACTCCTCAGCTGTTCAATCAATAAAGAACCGCCAACCGAAAAAAGCAATCCTAAATAAAGTGGATTGAGCGTTTGAAAAAAAGTTACATGTTTAGCTAGTAACAAACTTGCTGCAATACCGGATAACGTAATATGAGATAAGGCATCCGCAATTAGAGAAAGTCTTCTAACAACTAAAAATACACCTAAGGTAGGTGCTAATAAACCTATTAGTACCCCAGTATAAAATGCATTTTGTAAAAATTCATAGCGAAAAAAAGCATCAATCATCTATACATGTCCTCCATGACTATGGTTATGAGTCAATAAATGAACATCATGGCCGTAAAATGTCGATAAATCTTGATTTGCTTCAAAATCTGCAGTATTTCCATGGAAATGAAGAGTTTTGTTTAAACATGCTACATCGGTGACGTGATCCGTCATCGCACCAATATCATGTGTTACCATGACAAGAGTAATCCCTCTATCTTTATTTAAGTGATCGAGCATATCATAAAATTGTCGAACATTGGTTGCATCGACACCCACTGTCGGTTCATCAAGTATTAACAATTCAGGTTGACTTACCAATGCACGGGCAATAAAGACACGTTGTTGCTGTCCACCAGATAATTCTCCAATATTCTTATGAATAAAGGTAGACATTCCAACTTGATCTATCGCTTCCTTAACTTGCTGTTTATGCTTTCGAGTTAAAAATCGAAACAAGCCTACTTTTCCATATAAGCCCATTGATACAACTTCAAAAACAGTGGCTGGAAAACCAGTGTTAAAACTATTCGCTTTTTGTGAAACAAAACCAATTTTTTCCCAATGACGAAATTTAGAAGCCTTTTCGCCAAACAATTGAATATCTCCTAGCTGAGTGGGTAATAATCCAAGCATTAATTTAATCAATGTAGATTTGCCCGATCCATTCGGTCCTACTAACCCTAAAAAAGATCCTTTTTGTATCGTTAACGATACATTTTCAAGAACTTTTTGATTACCATATTGAAATGAGATATTTTCTAATTTGACTGCTTCAGTTTGAATAGGAATATGCATATACCCTTCTCCCTTCCTAGTTTTTCATTATAAGAACAATTACGATTTAGTATGATGTCCTTTCTTATTATAAAGGTTATTTTTATTCTGTCTACCTTTGAGAACTAGTTGATGCTTTTGGTATAATCAGGAATAGAATATATCATTAGGTCAGAGGTGGGTTATGTGAGTAAAAATCAATACGCCATTATAGATATGGGATCAAATTCCTTTCGACTAGTAATTAATGAAATAGATACTCACGGTCAGTATAAAGAACTATATAATTTCAAAACAGTTGCTAGACTTAGTACGTTTATTACAGGAGAAGGGGATCTGTCTAAAGAGGGAGTCGCCATTATTTTGGATACACTCACTCATTTTAAACAAGTAACGCGCTACCATCAAGTTAACAAAACGATTGTGATTGCTACTGCTGCTATGCGTAAAGCAGAAAATCAAAAGGAAATCATACGTACTGTCCAAGAAAAGCTCGGTATTACGATTCGGATACTAAGTGAATATGAAGAAGCTTTCTATGGTTATTTAGCCGTTGCTAATTCGACAAATATTACTGAAGGATTTACCGTAGATATTGGTGGAGGAAGTACTGAGGTTACTTTGTTTGAAAATCGAAAACTAAAGCATTATCACAGCTTTCCTTTTGGCGCAATTACCTTATATCAGAAATTCTTTCATCAAACCCAGGACCTCGAGGGTTCTATACAGAAACTAAAGCAATATATTAACGAACAATTATTGACTCTCCCTTGGCTAAAAGTACATCTACATTACCCTGTCATCGGTATAGGTGGGAGTGCAAGAAATATCTCGCTTATTCATCAACATAAAAAAAGGTATCCTCTTGCAGGCATTCATCAATATGAAATAGATAGAGACGATATATTTCATATAAATAACATGTTACAGCAATCCACTGTGGAGGAACGTTCACAAATTGACGGACTTTCTAAGGATCGTGTAGAAATTATTGTCCCAGCAGCTGAAGTCATTTCTTCAATTGTAGATCATGTACAAGCCGACAAATTTGTCATGAGTAGAAAAGGATTAAGAGATGGTATATTTTACGAGGAACTGCTTAAAACGATGGAAACAAATCTTTTTCCAAACGTAATAGAAGAGAATATGCACCAAATTACGTCTAAATATAAGATCAAGTTAGAACATGCCAACCACATTTCTTTGCTTGCGACTCAATTATATAAAGAATTATCTTCATACGCTCAAGTGCAGCACGAACATGGCATCGCACTCAAATGGCTTAATTTAAGCGCTAGAGTTCTTTACATTGGAGAATCGATCAACAGTGAATCCAGTAGTCAAAATACTTTTTATTTGCTTACGAATATGACCATTGAAGGGCTATCTCATCAAGAACGCTTAGCGATTGCGTTTATCTCTTCGTACAAATCGAAGTCCCAAATGATAAAATTTGCGGAACCCTTCAAGCAAATTATTCAAAAAGAAGATTTGAAGTTGTTTGAATTCCTAGGTTCCATAATGAAACTTGCTTATTCTTTAGATCGTACAAGAAGAACAGCCATCACAATAGGACATGTAGCAAAAGAGAATGATAAATTAGTCTTACCACTCCTTTACAGTGAAGATCCTTATTTTGAACAAATCCAAGCAGCAAAGAATAAGAAACCGTTAGAGAAAGCGATTAAGCATCCAATTGAGTTCCAATACACACCTTCTAATAAGTTCTGAAAAATGAAAAATCAACATAAAATTTACAATCACCTGTTAAAATGGAGAAGGGCTAATTCAGTAGAAAGGTTGAGTACAATGATAGAAAATGAAACTCATGAATACATCGATCTCAATAACCCAACCTTTTATAATAATCGTGAGTTAAGTTGGCTTGCCTTTAATGAGCGAGTTTTAGAAGAAGCAATAGATGAACGAAATCCTATTTTAGAACGGCTGAAGTTTCTTGCCATTTTCAGCTCGAATTTAGATGAATTTTTTATGGTTAGAGTAGCTGGGTTAAAAGATCAAGTAAAAGCTGGATACAACAAACCGGAAAACAAGGCCGGATTAACACCGAAACAACAATTAAAGTACATTGCTGAAAAAAATCATAAATTAGTGCGTTTACTAGACACGGTGTATACAGAAACAATTGTTCCAATGCTTTATCAGGAAGGCTTTCAATTTATGACAATTGATGAATGCAATGCCGAACAGGTTGAATTTTTAAGACAACGATTTAATCACTATATTTTTCCTGTTTTGACTCCGATGGCGATTGATGCTTACCGACCTTTTCCTATGCTATTAAATAAGAGTTTGAATCTTGCTGTCATGTTAAAAAGACTTGGCAACTGGGAAGAAAAAGAACAATTAGCTATTGTTCAAGTCCCTGCTGTATTAAACCGTTTTATCACACTCCCTTCAAAAGGAGAAAAAGAACAATTTATCTTGCTAGAGAATGTCATTGGCTATTTTATCAATGATTTGTTTAATGGTTTCGCTGTTAAATCCGTCTCTCCTTTTAGGATTACTCGTAATGCAGATATGACCATCCATGAAGAAGGAGCACGTGATTTACTGTTAGAAATTGAAAAAGAGTTAAAAAAACGTAAATGGGGTTCGGCTGTCCGCTTGGAAATGCAAGAAGACATGATGGATCAGAATGTCTTAAACCTTTTATTAGACGTGTTGGAACTTCATAAAAACGATGTATATTCATTAAAAGGCCCCATGGATTTATCGTTTTTATTTAAACTCTACGGACAACTTGCAAAGGATCATGAGCATTTAGCCAATGAAACACTAATTCCTCAACCGCCTGAAGATCTAATGGAAGAAGAAGATATTTTTCAAGCTATACTTAAGCGCGATATCATTCTTCACCATCCATATGAATCGTTTCAACCCGTCATCGATTTTATAGCACGAGCGGCCGAGGATCCTAACGTGCTTGCTATTAAACAAACACTCTATCGCGTAAGTGGAGATTCTCCTATCATTAATGCATTGGCACTTGCAGCAGAAAACGGAAAACAAGTTACTGTGCTAGTGGAATTAAAGGCACGTTTTGATGAAGAAAATAATATTCAATGGGCAAAAAAGTTAGAAAAGTCAGGAGTTCATGTAATCTATGGCATAACAGCATTAAAAACCCATAGTAAAATAACGCTTGTCGTACGTCATAAGGACGATCAAATACAACGATTCGTTCACTTAGGTACGGGGAACTACAACGATTCAACAGCAAAATTATACACAGATATTGGCTATCTTACGGCAAATGAGGAATTTGGCATCGATGCTACTAATTTTTTTAATTTTTTAAGTGGCTATAGTGACAAACCGATCTGGCACCATCTTAGTATTGCTCCATTTGAGATAAGAAGTAAATTCCTCGGTCTAATCGATAAAGAAATTGAGCTTCATAAACAAGATGGCAAAGGGAGAATTATTGCTAAAATGAACTCCCTCACTGATAAACCAATTATTTTAAAGCTATATGAGGCGTCACAAGTAGGAGTTGAAATTGATTTAATTGTGCGAGGAATTTGTTGTCTTCGTCCTCAAATCGAAGGGGTTAGCGAGAACATTCGTGTTTTTAGTATCGTAGATCGCTTTTTAGAACATAGTCGTATTTTTTATTTTTATCAAGGTGGACATGAAAACTTTTACTTATCCTCAGCAGACTGGATGACCCGAAATATGGATAAACGTATAGAAATTTTATTTCCAATTATTAGTGAACAAAACAAAAAGCGTATTAAAGACATTCTGATGATAACGTTAAATGACAACACAAAAACGCGTGAACAAAATGCAGACGGTAGCTATCATTATGTTGTCAGACCTCAACACACCCAACCCGTCCAAAGCCAATTGCAGTTTCATGAAATTGCAGCCAGTTTTACGGTCAGTGAAGAATGAAGTAAGAAAACCGCAGAGCGGGTTTTCTAGACTTTCATACTAAATTGAAATCTACCCTGTATCACTGTTTTTTTAAACTCTTATCTTTTAAAAAGACGAAGCGCGGGGCTTTGTTTTTCTATTATCGTTATACTTTTTGTACCTTACTTGATCTCCCACTTTCTTGTATTACCCTTCTTCCGACGAAAAGAAAGTCTAAGCCAAAAAGTTTGGTGGATGAAACCCTTTATTGTCTGAATTGCACTTTCGTTTTAAAAAAGAGAATGATAAAAAGAACAAAAAAAAATAACTCCTCGAATTCTAGACTTTCTAGTATCGACGACTAGAAAACCCTAAATCAGGAGTTATTTATTTGTATTTCTAAGGGTAAGGATATTAATACACTTGTACCGACATTTAATACACTTTGAATGTGAAAGGTCCCCCCATGGTCTTCAATGATCTTTTTACAAAGAGGTATGCCAATTCCAGTACCTCTAGCTTTTGTCGTGAAGAACGGTTTGCCTAATTGCTTTAAAACCGATTCTGGCATACCCTTTCCGTTATCTTTTACTGCTATCACATAATTATTGTTTTCAATCTTTGTCTCTATTGTTAACTTTCTGTTTGAATTTGATTCTCCATAAGCTTCCACCGAATTACGAAGTAAATTTAGCATCACTTGTTTAACCATCGATTCATTCACATGTACTTGCCGATTTGTCTCCGTTAACTTTAAATGAAACTCGACATCATGAAGAAGACATTCTGCTTTTATAATCTCTATTAATGAATTCATAATATTAACTGGTGATTGCAAACGACGATCAATTTTCCTTCTAGAAACTGATAAAAAGTCTTCAAGTATCCCATTCATTCGATTTAATTCAGACATAACCGTATCATAATATTTTTGATGATCATTTGTCAGTTTGGCCAATTGTAGAAAGCCCTTGATCACCGATAAAGGATTACGTAATTCATGAGCCACTCCAGCAGCAATATGTGAAACAGCTTCCATTTGATCGTGGAAAGTAAGCAGATTTTCAAATTGCTTTTGAAGTGAGCGATCTTCAAAAATCAAGTACACAACCCCATCTTTAAAAGGTATTGCCCTAATTCGATAAAGTAAATCAACTTCTTCAAAGTCCTCTTCCTGTTTACAATTACTCTCCAGTGCCTTTTGTATGAGCTTTTTGCTAAACAAAAAAATGGAATTATTAAGCCCTAATTCTTCCAAGGAAAAAACCTGCAACTCAGATTTCTTTGTATAGGTTAGATCTAAAAAGGCTTGGTTCCAACTAAGAGGTTGTAAATATTTATTTACTTCTAAAAAAGGAACACCCAACTCTTCAATTAATAAATGCTGCTCGATCATTTTTTCCTCCGTAAGTGTCGATGACTGCACATGCGACGTCTCACTTCTTACAGCAGATCTCATTGTCATTAACTTACTCCCTACTGGGTCTATTTCCTCACTTAGGTGCTTATTGTCCATAAGACCCCCCTATTGCAATCTATATATGATTTTAAAATGATCTTCTTTTTTTACTCTAACTCATTATTCGCTATCACTTACAAAATTTCCTTTTTTTTCTGCACATTTTTTCTTGGCCCCTCATAAACTGTCATTATGTTTAACTCATGAAAAGAGGTGTTTTTTATGAATGTTTTTATGCAACAACTTGTTAACAATAAAGTTAATTCGCTTACTTCAAAGGAACTATTGGACCTTGCTGCCCAGTACAATATTCAGCTTTCTCCACAACAGGCTAAAGAAGTCATAGCAATTCTAAGATCAGAACAAATTGATGTTTCGAACCAAGCCCAAGTTGAAAAAATCATCCATCGCCTTCAAACGGAAGTCGATGAGTATGTTTCTTCTGTTATTCAACAATTATTACAACAATTTAGTCAATACCTATAAAGTGAAGTCATATCATAGAATCGAGTAGGAGTGAGAGTGGTGATTCTCCTCCGACCTCTCAAACCGAAACCAATGAAAAAACCTTTTTAGTAGTTCGAGGAAGCAGCAATGGCTCCCCACGTTGCGCGCCTGCGGATTGATATCCCACTCATAGCAGGCTTAAGACAAAATAACGGTTCCCAAAGTCAGATGGTCAATGATATTCTTTCATTGACCGTTTTGCTTTTCCGTCTCATTGTTCATTATCCACTCTGAACACTTCTACGGTTTTCAACAGATTTCACTGTTTATTACATAGGGAACTCTTTGCCGACATCTGTTTCTCCGAGTGATAAAAAACGTTGTCCCATCCTACACCTAGCCTTATATGCCCAAGGCAGGAATTTGCGCCGACTTCCTTCTAATTCTGGGTCACTGCAAACACCCTTGTAATTAAGCTAACTGATACTACTGCCTTCGTCGCTGTTCGGAATTTAAACCCTAAAGAATATGTGCATGCCTGACGCACCAAGAGAAAGAAACAGAAGGTATCCTTCTGCTTCTTTCTTAATTTATCATCTTATTGCGAATATCTTCATCAAACTCACCTGCAAGTAACATGTCTATTTCATGCTTATAAGGTGCTCTTTTATCCTTCTTATCTTCACCTACAAAAGGTGTTTCTAAAATTTTAGAGACATCATTTAGTTGTGGATGATGAACAATGTAGTGAAGTGCTTTATAACCAATATGGCCAAAGCCAATGTTTTCATGACGGTCTTTCGCAGCACCACACTCATTTTTGCTATCATTGATGTGAAGAACTTTCAAACGATCGATTCCGATGATACGATCGAATGAATCAAGGACCCCATCAAAATCAGATACAATGTCATATCCCGCATCATGTGTATGGCAAGTATCAAAACAAACAGATAAACGCTCATTATGTGTGACACCGTCAATAATTGCTGCTAGCTCTTCAAAGGTTCTTCCACATTCTGATCCTTTTCCAGCCATCGTCTCAAGAGCAATTTGAACATCTCGCTTTTCTTCAAATACTTCATTTAAACCCTCAATGATTTTTTGAATTCCTGCTTCTGCACCAGCACCCACATGAGCACCGGGATGAAGTACAATCTGTTTTGCACCAAGAGCCTCCGTTCGTTCGATCTCAGATCTTAAAAACCGAACCCCCAATTCAAACGTCTCAGGTTTAGTTGTATTAGCAATATTAATGATATAAGGTGCATGTACAACAATATCTGACATACCATTCTCTTTCATATGAGCAAGCCCAGCTTCGATATTTAATTCCTCTATAGGTTTACGTCTTGTATTTTGAGGAGCTCCTGTATAGATCATAAAGGTATTTGCTCCATAAGATGCCGCTTCTTCACTTGCACCAAAAAGCATCTTTTTTCCATTCATCGAAACATGAGACCCTAAACGAACTTTCATTATTCTCTCTCCCTTAAACTACTTACTTTTTCTTTTTGATCCGTCTTTGTTTTTGATCTTCTTTCGCTTGTTTGAAACGTGCTTTTTTCTTGTAGCCTGGCTTAACCGCCTTCGCTCTTGCGACAGCCTTTCCACCTGTTCGTTTTTGTTCGGATGGCTTTTTAATCGTTGTTGTTTTTGTATCTGTTGTGCGTGAGGACTTTTTCTTTCCCGGTACACCAAGAGGAACACGATCTAACTTTGTCCATTCACCTTGTTTAAAATCATAATAAGTGAATTTCACTCCACGTTTCAATAACTTTTCGATTGCTTGCTGATCATGATCTTCGTAGATGGTAAAAGCAATTCCATCCATCCCAGCACGTGCTGTTCGACCAACCCGGTGGATATAGAAATCTAAATCTTGCGGTAACCCAAAATTGATAATATGCGTAACACCTTTAACATCAATTCCCCTAGCGGCTAGGTCTGTAGCCACCAAATATTGAACTTTAACTTCTTTAACATGTTTCATAACTTGCTTTCGTTGTCGCGGCTGCAGGCCACCGTGAAGACGCTCCACATTTAAGCCGGCTTCATACATAGCATCGGCCACTTCATCTGCTTGCTCTTTTGTATTTGTAAACACAATAGCTAGATAAGGAGTGATTGATTTAGCAATTTCAACAACAAATTTAATTTTCTCACGATGTCTAAGTGGAATGATTCGATGTTCAATCTTTGTAGCTGTCACATGTTTAGAGTCCACTTGAACGTGACGAGGGTCCGTCATGTATTTTTTCAAAAATGGTTGTAGTTTTTCTGGAATCGTAGCAGAGAAAACCATCATTTGTAGTTTTTCTGACATTCTAGATGCAACCTTATCCACATCAGCAATAAATCCCATGTCTAACATTTGATCAGCTTCATCAACTACGAGCATAGATGCTGTGTATACCTTAAGTGCTTGATCATCAATTAAATCTGCCATACGTCCGGCTGTTCCCACAACGATATGAGGTTGAACCTTCAGACTACCAATAGCGCGAGCACGATCCGTACCACCCACTAACAATTTCGCATGAATTTGCTCGTCTTCAGGACAAAATTCCAATAACTTTTTTAACTCATCAAATAATTGACCCGCTAATTCACGTGTAGGTGCTGTAATCACGGCTTGTACTTCATCTTTTTGCGAATCAATCTTATCTAGAATTGGCAAAAGAAAAGATAGAGTTTTCCCCGTTCCTGTTTGCGACTGTCCAATTACATCTCGTCCATTACGAATTGCCGGTATGAGACGTTCCTGTATATCTGTTGGTAACGTAAACCCTTGTTCACTTAGGGCTTCAATTAAAAAGGGCTTCAATTCAAATCTCTTAAAGTTTTCTGATTTCATATAACAATTCATCTTCCTTCCGATTCCTTTGTGCAATAGTTCATTTTATCATACTTTGTCAGATCATGGCTAATATGATATATCTTTATCAAAACTCACCGCCATTTCATTCATTGCATATATCTAATTATGAGAATAACATTTTCGGTGTTTTAGCTTATTTTATTCTTCCCATAAAAGACAGATGATACACTTTTTAAATGATTGAAACTAGGAAAGGAGACATTTACATGCAACCATTTTTTGGCCCACCATTTAGTTCGATGCCCATGCAAGCTCCAATGCAAGGTATGTCTCAAGCAGCCAACATAGCCTCTTCTGGAGGTCAAATGCCACCAATGGCTGGAGTTGGAAGTCAAGCAATGCGAGGAGGTGGACTGCTATCAAGACTATTAGGAGGCTTAGGTGGAGCATCCAACGCGGCTAGTGGCCCGGCAATGGGAGGTCTTTCTTCCGCTGGTGCAGCTGGAGGGATGAACTTCACTTCAATGTTAACGAATGCCCAAAAAGTCTTAGGATTAACCCAACAAGTTATGCCCATGGTCCAACAATACGGTCCTCTCATTCGTAACGCTCCCGCCTTACTGAAGTTAATGAGAAGCAATAATTCAACAGATGAACCGAATCCAGCTGAAGAACAAGCAATGAATGTAGCATCAACAACTGAAATACCTATAGAAGATGAAGATCAAGTTTCTACTACTCAGGTACAGACTCTTTCTGATGAGACTTTCTCATCTAAAAAAGTTAAACCTACACTCCTAAAACCGAAAACAATAGATAATATTCCAGCACCAAAACTGTATGTATAACTTTTAATGGGATAAACTAACAATTAAAACAATTCATTATTTCACTAACTTTTTTATTGACAAGAATCGCTTCTTGATAGTAAAATTTACTTTTGCTTTTTTTTATGTTATACTGTGATTACAACCCGATTGGAGGAATGCCCATGTTTAAAGTTGGCGATCACGTAGTCTATCCTTATCACGGCGCTGGTACAATTCAAGATATAGAAGAAAAGGATGTATTAGGAGAAACACATTCTTATTTTATTCTTAATTTCCCACTCGTTGATGTGAAGCTTATGCTTCCGGAAAGCAAAATTAATGATTCTGGATTGCGTAAGATTATAGACCAATCAGAGTTAGATTCTCTTGTAGATGCTTTGCAAAATGGACCAGATATTCCACCTTCTACAAGTCACTTCTCTCGTGAGACCGAAAATCTCTTAAAGAGCGGAAGCATCATTGATGCAGCTCATTTGATTTCTTCTCTTTCAAGGAAACAAACAGAACGGGCAAATGGCCTCCACATCCAAGATCGTAATCACCTTCAGAAAGCTCGTCAAATGATTGCTAGCGAATTAGTACTCGTTAACGATATGACTGAGGAGCAAGCATATGAATTTATAGACGATGCTCTTATTGAGTTAAAAGAAGCGTAAGCATTGTCACTGATTAAAAACTCCTTTATACTAAATAAAGCTTAAGAAAATACACCATTCGGTAATCTACGGATGGTGCTATTCTTATTAAAAGAACTTTTTTACTAAATCGTTCTATTCGTAGGAGGCCTCTCATGAATGTAAAGAAAATTTCTCCAAGAGGATATTGCTACGGCGTGGTTGATGCCATGGTTCTCGCTAGACAAGCTGCAGCAAACTTGGATTTACCAAGACCCATTTATATTTTAGGAATGATTGTTCATAACAAGCACGTTACAGATGCTTTTGAAGAAGATGGGATTATCTCTTTAGATGGTCCTAATCGTGTTGAAATTTTAAATCAAATCAACAAAGGTACCGTTATTTTTACAGCACACGGAGTTTCACCCGAAGTAAGAAAGTTAGCAAAAGAAAAAGGTCTTACAGTCGTTGATGCTACATGTCCAGACGTAACCCGCACACATGATTTGATTCGAGATCAGGTGGCTGATGGTTATCAGATTATATATGTTGGAAAAAAGGGCCATCCAGAGCCTGAGGGTGCTATCGGTGTTGCTCCAGAATCTGTTCATCTCGTTGAATCGATTGCTGATGTTGAAGATTTATCGATTTCAACAGAAAAAATCATCATCACCAATCAAACAACTATGAGTCAATGGGATGTTAGTGACATTATGAAAAAAGCCATGGAAGTATATCCAAATGCTGAGGTTCATAATGAAATATGCCTTGCTACTCAAGTTCGACAAGAAGCAGTTGCTGAACAAGCGAAAGAGTGCGATCTTGTAATTGTTGTAGGTGACCCAAAAAGCAACAATTCCAATCGTTTAGCACAAGTGTCTGAACAAATAGCCGGTACAACAGCTTACCGGATTGGGGACATCTCGGAATTGAAACTTGAGTGGTTGAAAGGTGTGGAGACAGTTGGTGTCACATCAGGTGCCTCTACCCCTACTCCAATTACGAAAGAAGTTATTTCTTTTTTAGAAAAATACAATTCTGATGATGAATCTACTTGGACGGTTGAACATAAAGTGTCACTTCAAAAGATTCTCCCAAAAGTTAAAACGAAGCAGTAACAAAAAGCCACCTTTCGAAAGGTGGTTTTTTGTTACTGCATTTAAAGACGTTAGCACTCGTTAATCTCTGCACTCCTATAATGAGAAACCCCCACTCATAGTAGACTTAAAAGATGTAGCGCTTCACTCATTTCGTTCTATTGATTCATAATGGTAAATAACGTCCTTCGACCTTATATGGGTGCGAACATGTTTGCAATGGCTCCACACGCTGCGCGCCTTTCCTGAGAAGTACACTCAGAAAAGGCTTAAAAGCTGGCAGCGGTTCCGCTCATTGCTAAGAGAATAACCAAACAGGTAAAAACCGACCTGTTTGGTTATTCTCTTATACAAATTGAAACGGATCTGTATTTCGTTTTGATGTTATGACCTTCGTATCGTAGTTTGTTTGCTCTAAGAAACGTTCAAAGAATTGTTTTACTCCATTTTTCATAATCTTTTCGACATTATGACCTGGGTCGATTATATTCAATCCATCCATCATGGCATCATGAGCTACATGATAATAGACATCTCCTGTTACAAATACATCCGCACCTTTAAAAATGGCATCCTTCATATACTTGTTTCCATCTCCTCCTAGTACAGCTACTTTACGAACAGGTGAATGTAAATCCCCAACAACACGAGCTCCTTTTACATCAAAAACTTTTTTTACATGGTTAGCGAAATCTGCAAGGGTCATCTCGTTTTTTAATAGTCCAACTCGGCCAAGTCCGAGGACTTCCCCTTTATTTTCTAAAGGATATATATCAAATGCTGGCTCTTCGTATGGATGGGCTTTAATAATCGTTGAAATAATTTTCTTTTGAAGATGACTTGGTATAACTGTTTCTACTTTTACTTCTTTAACATATTCCAGTTCACCTTGCTGCCCAATAAACGGATTCGTTCCTTCCTCGGGCTTAAAAGTTCCTTCTCCCTTACTGTTAAATGTACAATGACTATAGTTTCCAATATGACCAGCACCAGCCTTTCCTAATGCCTCCCTAATTGTCCCAACATGCGTTTCAGGAACAAAGACCACAATTTTCTTTAAACCCACCATTTGAGTAGGTGAAAGTACTTCAGTTTGATGTAAACCAAGTGCTTCAGCCATCATATCATTCACACCACCCAACGCCACATCTAAATTAGTGTGAGCAGCGTAAATGGTTATTCTATGCTTAATCGCCTTTTCTATAATTCTTCCTTGCGATGTATCAAGGTCGATTTTCTTCAACGGCCGAAACAGCAAAGGGTGATGAGCTACAATTAAATCGACTTCTTCATTGATCGCTTCCTCTATCACTTCTTCCAACACATCTAATGCAACCATGACCTTCTTAATTGGCTTGTTTAACGTACCAATCATTAAGCCATTCTTATCTCCTTCTACAGCATAGGATTTAGGAGACCAGGCCTCAAATTGTTGAATAATAGCTTGACCATTTATGTATTTACTCATCTTAAAACCTCCGTCACCATATTTATCTTTTCTTTTAATTTAAAACGTTTTTGTTTTAGCTGTTCCGTGTCAGTAGCTTTTTCAAACTCAGTTAAAATTCTATTCCAGTTATCCAGTTCATAGTTCCATTTTTTCTTGAAAATATTATTACAGTCCTCCATTAAATAGGGTCCTAATAATAATTTTGCTTCTGTTTGTTCTGTATATAACTCTGTATCATTACCAGGATGAGCAACAAGGATTTCATAAATTTTTTCATCTTCCTCGAGAATTTCTTCTGCAGAGAGAATCCAACCATTTTTCCTCAACCACTTTCTAATGATATCAGCTGAGACATTAGGTTGTAATACAAGAGTCGTCACTTCTGTTAGTTTATCTTTTCCTACCTCAAGGATATCCGTTATTAGTCCACCACCCATACCTGCAATTGTAATCGTATTTACTTCACCCTTTTTTAGGATGGCTAACCCATTTCCTTTTCTAACTTCAATTCGATTTTGTAAGCCAACTTTTACAACTTGACTTTTGGCAGATTGAAAGGGGCCTTCATTCACCTCTCCAGCAATCGCTGTTGTTATTGGATCCTGTAAACATAAATAACAAGGTAAATAGGCATGGTCTGAACCAATATCAGCTATTTTTGCGCCTTTTGGAACATAATTAGCCACTCGAACTAATCTTTCAGATAATTGTTTTTCATTCATTTTATCACCTATATATGTGTCTTAGAAAAAAGCAGGAAAAAGACAGTAGCTGCTTTCCTTCTAGATAAAGAGCTTCTTTACAACCATTCAAACCATTAAAGCGATTTTCAAAAGGGATAATTGTCTTTTGAACCAACCTTTTTAGTTTCATACTACTAATTCTAAGAACGGATTTCAACTTACAAAAAGAAAGACGAGAGTTTAAAAGCTACTCTCGTCTTAATACTATTATTCAGATTCTGCTAATAGATACTGTGCAATCGCATCTGCTTCAACATCATTTAGATTAGAAACAGCAGGCATTGCACCTTTACCGTTTAAGATAATCTCAGCAATTTCTTCTACCGAATAAACACCATCAAGTGCCGTTAAAGCCGGACCTGCTCCGCCAGTGAGATCTCCACCGTGACAGCCAATACATGATTGTTGAGCAAGCTCCCCGCCAGCAGTAACCGGATCTTCAAACTCCGTTACCTCTTCTGTTTCTTCTGCAGGATCTGCATTCATTTCAGTACGTTGGTTTAGCCCTACAAAAGAAAGAGCAATCATAAGCAAAATCCCAACAATTGCAGTTACTGCAAAAGGTAAAAGTGGTCTTCCCTTCATCGTCATATCCTCCTTTAAGTTATATCGGATCAAACACATATCGTCAAACAGCTATGTAGACGCTTAAAGATTCCCTTTTCATTCTACTTGAATTTAATCACAATGAAAAGGGATACTTAATAGTTTTACTTTTTTTGTCACTCTTTTAACGGAACAGAAAAAAAAGCAAAACCATTGAAGCTAATATCGCCGAAATGGTAAAAAATCGAATCGACCATTTCCAACCAATCCAAAACCAAATTAAACAATGACTTAAAATGGATATCAGTAAATAATTAGAGTTCCCATCTGAAAATGTTAACACAATATGTACAGTTAACAAAAGAAAAACAAATGCTGTCATCATTAGATATAAGTTTGATAACAATTCAATTAATGACTTCTTTGCAATAATGAGAAGAGTAATGGCAATAAAAAGGACGATAGTTATTTGCATTATTAAAGAAAAATCAGTAAAATAAATGACAAGAACCGCTAAAAGAAACAATGATTGGGCAGTTATAAAGAAAAGGAAGGGTTTAAGTTTTGTTACCGCGCTGTTTTCTTTTGACTCTTGATCGAGGGATTCTCCCTCTGTATAAAGAGTGAGCAAAAAATCACAGTAGTGTTCAGGTAAAAGCTTGGACTGTTTCCAATACTTGATTTCTTTTATAATGATTTCTTTTCTTTTATACTCCATCTCTTGCCTCCGAATACCAACCAATACTTATAAAATCAAAGGCCCTGTTCGCAAATTAACAAACACAAAGAAATACAGACGTTTCTTTGCATTTGCTAATGTATTGAACAAGACCCTTTAGAAACAGTATACTTTATCAAGTAACCCTAGTACAAAAATTAGCTCTTACGTTCTATTCTAAGAAATCTTTTAAACGCTTGCTCCGGCTTGGATGACGAAGCTTTCTCAATGCTTTAGCTTCAATTTGACGGATACGTTCACGAGTAACTCCAAAAACTTTTCCAACTTCTTCTAATGTTCTAGTACGTCCATCATCAAGGCCAAAACGTAAACGTAAAACATTCTCTTCTCTGTCTGTTAATGTATCAAGAACATCTTCTAGTTGTTCTTTTAATAACTCATAAGCAGCAGCATCTGAAGGAGCAAGTGCTTCTTGATCTTCGATAAAATCACCTAAATGTGAATCATCTTCTTCACCGATAGGTGTTTCCAATGATACTGGTTCTTGTGCAATTTTTAGAATTTCCCGAACTTTATCTGGTGTCAATTCCATCTCTTGGGCAACTTCTTCAGGTGTAGGCTCTCGACCAAAATCTTGAAGAAGCTGACGTTGAACACGAATCAATTTATTGATTGTTTCAACCATATGAACGGGAATTCGAATTGTACGTGCTTGGTCAGCAATAGCACGAGTGATCGCTTGCCTAATCCACCAAGTTGCATACGTACTAAACTTATAACCCTTTTCATAGTCAAATTTTTCAACTGCTTTTATCAGTCCCATATTACCTTCTTGGATTAAATCAAGAAATAGCATTCCACGCCCAACATAGCGTTTAGCAATCGAGACAACAAGACGTAAGTTAGCTTCAGCTAATCTTCTTTTTGCTTCTTCGTCACCTTGTTCTATTCGCTTGGCTAACTCAATTTCCTCTTCAGCCGAAAGAAGGGGAACACGACCTATTTCTTTTAGATACATCCTTACGGGATCATTAATTTTAATACCTGGAGGTACACTTAAATCATTTAGATCAAACTCTTCTTCATCTTTTGCTGCTTGCTGAAGATTTGGCGCGTCGTCGGTTTCATTGAGTACTTCAACACCCTGTTCACCAAGGTATTCAAAGAATTCGTCCATTTGGTCGGAGTCTTGGTCAAACGCTGCAAGTTTTTCTGTGATCTCTGCATACGTGAGAACCCCTCTCTTTTTACCAATCTCCACTAATTGTTCTTTAACTTGATCGATGGACAATTCACCTTCCGCTAACGGGCGTAATGGTTTATCTGCCATTCGATCCCCTCCTTCCATTGTTCACAACCAAAGCTTTTGCCTAATACTTAATAAGTTCTTGCTTCATACGGTTTATTTCCATTAACAGCTTTGCAGCTTGCAAAGGATCTGGCTCCCGTTTCATTTCAAGTTCCTTTTCTTGTATTTGTACCCGCTTTGGATAAGTTTCAATCTGTTTCATATAATCAAGCAACTCTTGCTCTTGATAATGTTCATTTACCGAAAGCATGGCAAGCTCAGTAGTTATTCTAATAAGCTTCTCATCCTTTAAGCTTTGTATAAATTGACTAGGATTTGCCTCGTTTCCCTCTCCATAAAAGGCAAAAAGGTATGCTGCTATTGCTTGGTGTTCATCAATATTAAATGCGCCACCAATCCGTTCCAAAACGACATCTGCTACTTGAACATCTCTCATCATATGAGCAAGTAAATAACGCTCAGCATTATGATAAGCTGGTAAAAGCCTTTTGGTCTCAATTATTTTACGGGTTGGTGCCGGTTTATCATTAGATGAATATTGACTCTCTTTTTTGTTAGCACGAATGTTTTGGTGAAGTTCTTGTTTTAACGCTTCTAGAGAGAGAGAAAATTCTTCCGCTATTTGCCGTAAGTAATGATCTCGCTCAACTGCTCGTGAAAGCATAGAAATTTCTAAAAGAACTTCCTCAATATAACGCATTCGTTCTGCTTCATTTGTTAAATTCTTTCCTCGACGCAAATAACGCATCTTAAATGACATAAATGTCAAACTTGCCCCTATTACATCCGATTTAAAGCGATCAGCACCGTATGTACGAATATAGTCATCGGGGTCCATACCTTCAGGCATATCTGCAACCTTTATGATGCAACCAGCTTGTTTAAGAATACTGGCCGATTTAAAAGCCGCATTAATTCCTGCATTATCAGAATCATAGCAAATCGTTACTGTTTCTGCATTACGTCTTATAATACGTCCTTGCTCTTCTGTTAGAGCGGTACCGAGAGTCGCAACCGTATTGGATAGGCCTGCTCCCCATGCTGCAATCACATCTACGTACCCTTCGAATAGAATAACTGAACCTTCTTTACGAATGGATGGTCGAGCCAAATGTAAACCGTACAGCGTCTGTCCTTTATGGAAGACCGGAGTATCAGCACTATTTAAATACTTAGGTTTTTCATCAGAGATTGTTCGACCACCGAATGCAATAACTTTTCCTTGTCCGTCCCATATGGGAAACATAAGTCTGTTTCGGAAACGGTCAAAATAACCGTCTTTCGATTCTCTTTCGACTAGTAATCCTGCTTCTACCATTAAGTCAAGAGAATATTCACGTTTATCTAAGATAGTTGTAAGAGAATCCCATCGGTCTGGAGCAAAACCAATTTGAAATTGCTCTATTTGTTCCCTCGTAAACCCTCGTTTTTCAACGTATTCACGCCCCTCTGCTCCCTGCTCAGTTAACGTCAAGACATGGTAATAAAGTTTTGCAGCTAACTCGTGAGCGGTCCGCATCGTTTCATGAGGCCCATCAGCTGTAGTTCTCTCTGAATTCGCTTCTTCAGGTAAATCAATATTTAACTTTGTACCAAGTTTTCTAACAGACTCAATGAACGTAAGTCCTTCAAGTTCCATTAAAAACGAAAATACATTTCCACCCGCACCGCAACCAAAACAATGATAAAGTTGTTTCTCCGATGAAACAGAGAAGGACGGTGACTTTTCACCGTGAAAGGGACATAATCCAATATACTGTCGACCTTGCTTTTTTAGTTGTACATAATCACTAATCACTTCGACAATATCCGCTGAGCGTCTAATATGTTCAACCTGTTCATCCGGTATCCGTATGCTCACAATATCATCACCATCACAAAACTTTTAAATTTCGAGCTTTTTTTAGCCTCTTCTTTTCAAGAAAGAATTTTTAGAAACTGCTCCGTAAACTTCATCCGATCTACTTGTCGAAAGGGTTTTGGTCCTTTTGTTTTTTCTCCCATTCTTCTCTGTTTTTGAGACAAGTATCTTGCATCTAACATCTGTGAAATCGTATCATCTTGATAAACAAGTCCACGTGGAGAAAGCACAACCACTCCTTTTGAAAGCAGTATCGAAGCTAACGCATGATCTTGCGTAACACAAATGTCACCCTTTCGAACTTTGTTCATTAAATATAAATCGACAGCTTCTTTTTCATTATCAACTGTGACTATACTTACAGTAGGCGGTAAAGTTAATGTATGAGCATACGATGAAACAAAAACCATCTTAACTTGTAACTGCTCACAAACTTCTACTATTTCTTTTTTTACGGGACACGCATCTGCATCCACGAATACTGTTCGAATTGAAGGATTCATAATAGTTGAATTCAACATTCCTCTCAAAAATCCTGCTATGATTTTAAAGAATTTCGTAGATATTTGTCGAACGAAACAACTTTTACGTGATTCATTCTTTTTATCCTTACTATCATTACCAAAAAACTAAGAAAAAGTCTTGACTTTTAAAATTTATTTGTTCTTTTTTTATTTATGACAAAAAAATAATCCTTTAGAATCACAATTCTTTATTATACGCAACTTCTCCTGCTTTGCATAGTGAAAATATTTTAGAAAACCTTAATTTCCACAAACCTGATTACTTATCTGAAATTAATCGTTCTGAGAAACAAAAAAATACTTTAAAACAAGGCCTCTATAAGGATGAAAAATCTATGCTATTCAGCTCATCAAAAAAGAGCACCCTGGTCTCACAGGATACTCTTTCCCTCTATTTTTTTAAAAACATACTTGATATTAAGTTAGCTGTTTCCTCAACGGCTTTATTAGAAACGTCTATAACAGGGCAACCAATTCGTTGCATTATTTTGTCTGCATACGCTAACTCTTCTTTAATGCGATCCAGATTGGCATAATTAGCTTGCGCTTTTAGACCAAGTGCTTTCAAACGTTCTGCCCGAATATCATTTAACTTTTCTGGACTAATTTTTAAGCCCACACATTTTTTCGGTGCTACATGAAACAACTCTTTAGGAGGTTCGACCTCAGGAACAAGAGGGACATTCGCTACTTTTAACCGCTTATGTGCGAGATATTGTGATAGTGGAGTTTTCGAAGTTCTTGAAACTCCTATTAAAACAATATCCGCTCGGATGACCCCCCTTGGGTCTCTCCCATCGTCATATTTAACAGCAAATTCAATAGCCTCCACTTTACGGAAGTAGTCTTCATCGAGGCGATAAATCAGCCCAGGTTCATAACGCGGTGCCTTATTTGTGAGTACACCTATCTTTTCTAGCATAGGTCCAATGATATCAACCGTTTCTACATTAGCCTCTTTTGCCAATGTTAGTAAATGATCTTTAATCTCTGGTACCACTAATGTGAAAGCTATCAATGCTTTCGCTTTAGTTGCTAAAATAACGACTTCTTCAATGGTCTCCTTATCTTCCACGTAAGGAATGCGTCTTACTTCAAGTCCTGCACTACTGAATTGACTAGCAGCTGCCTTTACAACAAGTTCAGCAGTTTCTCCAACAGAATCGGAAACAACATATACAACAGGACGCTGCTTGATCTCTTCCATTCTCCATTCCCTCCTTTATTTAGATCATTTCGTCATTTGCTAAATCTACAAGCAGTGCGGTTATATTCGTCTTTGTAATACGACCAACAACTTCATAACCAGATCCACGATCGACTTCGATCACAATAGGTAAACCATCAATCTGCTTATCAATTAATTTACTTGCAACTTCAATAATTAGGTCTTCTTTCTTACAGACGGTTATATTAGGCATGCGCGTCATAATAATACTTACAGGCATCGACTCAAGAGCTTGTTTCCCAAGACTAGCTCTTAGTAAATCTTTTCTTGAAAGGACCCCTACGAGTGTTGTATCTGTATCGACTACAAATAGCGTTCCAACATCCTCAAGGAACATCGCACAGATCGCATCATAAATAGTTATAGATTGCTGAACAACTACTGGTCGTGATAGATAATCATTTACCGTAATATGTTTAACTTTATCAGCTAAAAGTTGCGTACCCGTTTTCCCGGTATAGAAATAGCCAACCCTTGGCCTTGCATCTAAATATCCTGCCATTGTGAGAATAGCCAAATCAGGTCTAAGAGTAGCACGTGTTAACGAAAGCTGGTCAGCGATATGCTCCCCAGTAATAGGCCCACTATTTTTTACAATTTCTACAATTTTTTCTTGCCGGCTTGTCAGTTCGATTGGTTTTCACCGTCCTTAGCACAAAAGTGCCATACTAATATAAAATTATTATATACGAATGAAAGCCTTTATGAAAAGGAATATCAATGAAAATTTTGTAGAATCATCCTTCTTTCTCTTTACAAACTGCTACAAGACTTCACATCGTTGGAGTTTGTTCTTTAAAAATCACCGTAAAACATTTGAAATTCGGATTCAAACCAATACATTGGTGGAACAGCTCTTTTACCTTTAGAATAATAACTACCTCTTTTAAGCAAAGACAATTGCTTGAAACTGTGCAAAAGAACGAATAATTTTTGACAACTCTCTCATTTGATTTAATCGGTTATCTCGCACTTCCCTTTTTTCAGTCATAACCATAATATGATCAAAATATTGATTAATAATTGGCTCTGAACTCGCTAGTGCCTCATACGCTTTTTTGGCATTACCTTGTTTTAATGCTTGCTCGACTTGTATCGATAATTCTTCATAAAGAGTATAAAGCTGTTTTTCTTCTTCTTTTTCAAATAGATCAACATCGATGGCTCCACTATCTTTGGCTTTCTTTGCAATATTTGTAACCCGACTTAATGCTTCCACCACTTTCTTAAAAGCTTCTTCCTGATGCAATTCTGAAATGATAACAGACTTTGTAATTAACGTTGGTATATGACCTATTTGATCGTTTAGCACAGCATCGACTACATCGTATTGAACACCTTGTTCTTGTAATAATGCCTTTACTCTTAGCTTAAAGAATTCTAAGAGGTCAGACTTAATTTCTCCTGCTTCACTTTTTAATAATTTTCTTGATTCAGCCACTTCAAGACTAATGGAAACCAACTGTTCAAGACTCACGTCCAGTTTATGGTCATTAACCATCTGAACTATACCAGCCGCCTGACGTCTAAGTGCATAGGGGTCCTGTGAACCCGTCGGTATTAGTCCAATTGCAAAACATGTCGAAATTGTATCTAGCTTTTCTGCAAGGCTGACAATGGTTCCAGCTAAAGTAGATGGACTTGTATCTCCAGCAAAACGCGGTCTGTAATGTTCGTTTATTCCTTGAGCCACTTCTTTTTTCTCACCAGCGAGATCAGCATAAACTTCTCCCATTCTACCTTGTAATTCCGGGAATTCATTAACCATTTGTGTAACAAGGTCAAATTTACCAATTTCAGCAATACGACTAGCTGTCTTTTCTGTTTTTTCATCTACAGCTAACAACTGAGACATTTTCGTTACAGCTTCACCTACACGACGTACTTTATCACCGATTGAACCTAATTCCTCATGGTAGACAATTTGTTCTAATCTAGTTAAAGCATCCGTGATTTTTAATTTTTGGTCCTCCGCGTAGAAGAACGCTGCATCTGATAATCGAGCCCTTAATACCTTTTCATTCCCTTTAGAGACATTATCTAAATGTTTATGGTCCCCATTACGGACAGTAATGAAATAAGGCAACAAGTCACCTGAATGATCTTGTACTGGGAAGTAGCGCTGGTGCTCCCTCATTGAAGTGATTAAAACTTCTTTAGGTAACTGAAGAAAGCTCTTATCAAAACTTCCAGAAAGGGCTGTTGGGTATTCAACTAAATGGGTTACTTCCTCTAAAAGTGATTCATCAATGGAAACAAGCCAATTATTTCCTTCTGTCATCGATTCAATCTGATTACGAATTCCTCTTTTTCGTTCTTCTGGATTAACGATTACATATTCCGCTAGTAAAGAAGTTACATATTCTGAAGGCTCACTAATTTCTATTTCATTACCAAGAAAACGGTGTCCATATGTTTTAGATCCCGTTTTGATTGATGTAATTGAAAAAGGAATAACCTCTTTTCCATACATTGCCACAAGCCATCTAATTGGACGAGCAAAACGAAGGTCATTGTTTCCCCAACGCATATTCTTCGGAAAATGCAGAGAAGTAATAAGTTCTTTTAATGCCGGTAGAAGTTCAATGGTCTTTTTTCCTTGAATATATTTGTTCGCATAAATGTATTCAACACCTTTGATTTCCTTAAAATATAATGAATCCGTACTTACTCCTTGTCCTCTTGCAAATCCAGCCGCTGCTTTTGTCCAATTCCCATTTTCATCAAAAGCAATCTTCTTGGCAGGGCCTTTAGCCTCTTCTTCAATATTCGGTTGATTTTCAGCCAGCCCTTCAATTATGACAGCTAATCTTCTTGGTGTAGCAAAGGCTTGAATTTCACTGTATTCTAGGCGTTCATTTTTTAACCACGTTTCTACTTTTTCTTTTAATTGGTTCATTGAATCCGTCACAAAACGGGCTGGTAACTCTTCCAATCCAATTTCTAGTAAAAAATCACGCTTGCTCATTATTTTCTCCCTCCTTCTTTTTTAACATTGGAAATCCTAGTCTTTCACGCTCATTATAATAAAGTTTTGCTGCAGCACGAGCTAAGTTTCGAACTCGACCAATGTAACCTGTACGCTCTGTAACAGAAATCGCTCCTCTAGCATCAAGCAGGTTAAATGTATGTGAACATTTCAAAATATAATCATATGCTGGAAAAACAAGGTTTTCATCCAAAGCACGCTTTGCCTCTTGCTCATATGTACCAAATAGAGAGAAGAGCATTTGACTATCTGATACTTCAAATGTGTACTTAGAATGTTCATATTCTGACTGTTTAAAAATATCGCCGTAAGTGAATCCTTCTACCCATTCAAGATCAAAAACATTTTCTTTATCTTGAATATAGGATGCAAGTCTTTCTAGTCCATACGTAATTTCCGCTGAAACCGGATTTGCCTCTAGGCCTCCAACTTGCTGAAAATAGGTAAATTGAGTAATCTCCATTCCATCTAACCAAACTTCCCATCCTAAACCGGCGCAACCAAGAGTAGGATTTTCCCAGTTATCCTCTACAAAGCGAATATCATGTTCGAGTGGATTAATTCCAAGAGCCTCAAGGCTTTTTAAATAAAGCTCTTGAATATTGATTGGAGATGGCTTCATAATAACTTGAAATTGATGATGCTGGTATAAGCGGTTCGGATTTTCACCGTATCTTCCATCAGCAGGTCTACGAGAAGGCTCCACATAAGCCACATTCCACGGTTCTGGTCCAATTGTACGTAAGAGTGTAAATGGGCTCATCGTTCCAGCCCCTTTTTCTGTATCATACGCTTGCATAATCATACAATTTTGTTTTGACCAATACTCTTGTAAGGTCAAGATCATATTTTGAACATTCACTTGTTCTTACCTCCTTATTCTTGATCGGTGACATTCGCATTTAAAATGGCATAGAAAAAACCCTCATCCTTATGTCATTTTTAGACATAGGGACGAGAGCTTTTCCCGCGGTTCCACCCTAATTATTAAGAAGATTACTATAATGCAACCCACTTAATCACTTTCAACGAATATGCTCCGGAATGCCTTCTTTACTTTCTTAAGCCCTAGCTCACACCACCCTAGGTTCGCTTTCATAAGAGGAGAGTAAATACTAATTTCCATCTATGCACCATATCTTATTATTAGCATCATACTAAAAATCCAACTTGACTGTCAACTTGCCATTATTCAAATCCATTCATCCGTTCCATTTGTTCAAGAAACCTTCTAGACTTTAGCCGTAATCCTGAATATTCATCATAGTAAGCCGAAATAATGATTTGTAATTCCTTTTTTGTTTCTTTCTTTAAGGAAATCTCGCCAAGTCTTTGTAAATCAAAATAATAAAACAATCGCAATAGTCTAGCTGCATGCGCTGATAACCGGTAAGCTTTTGTATCTTGATGTAAACATTGTTCACACAAAAATCCAGCATGTCGAATAGAAAAGGCAACAGGAACATCAGTCGATGCACAACTTACACATTGATCTAACTCCGGTTTTATTCCTGCAACAGCAAGCATCTTCACTTCATAAATCCGAAGTAATACTTCTGGATCTATACCTTCATTTAAATAATAGAGCATTTGATAAAGCAATTCAAAAAGATAGGGATTTCGTTGTCTATCTTCTGTTAATTTATCCGTAAGTTCGACTATGTACGTTGCATAAGAGGCTCGAAATAAATCATTCCGAACCTCTCGAAACGAATTTGAGATATCAGCTTGATTTAATGTTCCGAGTCCAGAACTTAGCTGAAAAACAAAAGTACCATACATGAACAATTGGGAAGCCGCAGATAAACGATTTTTAGGTTTTTTGGCTCCTCGAGACATAACTCCAACCTTACCTAATTCCCTAGTAAATAACGTCAAAATTTTATTTGATTCCCCGTAATCCGTCGTACGAATAACTAAACCTTCTACTTTTTGAATCATTCTATCACCACACATTCTTCGTGAGGTGTCAACATACTGTTAATGCGTTGGCGAGTCTGTTGTTTCAATGTCCTCTATGTCTTCTTGTCCGAATTGTTCGTCTGAATCTCGCTCTAGCTCTTTCAATAATAAATACGTATCCACATTACCTGTCATTGAAAAGACTTTCCAAGAAAAATCGAGCATATCAGATTCCACCTTTCTTCTTCATAAGACTTCAACGCTCTATACTTGTATGATGACCTTCTTTTCTTAAATCATGTTAAGGAAAAATTGTTAATTAAAAACACTTGACTTTTTAGATCTCCCTAAGGGGATATCGTTACTCTAATGATAAGCGTTCAAATAAAAAAAAACAATGGCTAGACACCTAGTCATTGTTTAATGGGGAAAGAAATATGAGAGTTATTTTCTAATTCGCGTCCCTCTTTCAAGGAGTGTTCACTCGCCACTCAATTTGAAATCACCCACCTGAAATGGCAATGACTACTTAAGTTGCTTCTAGTTTTTTATTACGGATTCAAACTACCTTCTTACTTTGGTTTTGACAATGGCTCCGCACGTTGCGTGCCTTTCCTGAGAACCCCACTCAGAAAAGACTCAAGACATGGCAGCGGCTTCGTTCATTGCTAAGAGCAGAAGAAAAAGGATAAATTTGACCTTTTTCTTCTACTCTTTAATACTCATCCTCTCTAAATCCATAATCACGTAAGTGGGAAGCCTTATTTCTCCAGTCTTTTTGGACCTTTACCCATAACTCTAAAAAGACTTTAGATCCTAATAACGTCTCAATGTCCGTTCTTGCTAATTTCCCAACTTCTTTTAGCATCGAGCCTTGTTTTCCAATAATAATCCCTTTTTGAGAAGTACGCTCAACAATGATTGTAGCCCCAATATAGACAGTTTCCCCGTTCCCACGCGTCTTCATTTGTTCCACATTAACAGCAACAGAATGAGGAATTTCCTCCCTTGTTAAATGGAGAACCTTTTCTCGAATGAGCTCACTTACTACAAATCGTTCTGGGTGATCGGTCACTTGGTCGCTAGGATAATATTGTGGACCTTCGTCCAAGTAGTTGGTAATTTGCTCCATAAGAGTTGGAATATTATTCCCTTGAAGAGCTGAGATTGGGATGACCTCTTTGAAATCTAATTTTGTTCTGTACGTTTCAATCACACCGAGAATGTCATCCGGTTTGATTTTATCGATCTTATTAATGACTAAGAAAACTGGAGTTTTTATTCCCGTTAACTTTTCAATAATAAATTCTTCTCCTGATCCAAAAGCTTCTGTTGCATCAATAACATAAAGTACTAGGTCAACTTCTCTTAACGTATTCTGAGCTACCTTCATCATAAAATCGCCTAGTTTATGTTTAGGTTTATGGATTCCTGGTGTATCAATAAAAACAATTTGTGATTCATTACTTGTGTAAACGCCTTGTATTTTATTTCTAGTTGTTTGTGGCTTGTCCGACATAATGGCAATCTTTTGACCAATAACATGATTTATTAACGTAGACTTTCCGACATTAGGACGACCAATAATAGAGACAAACCCTGATTTAAATCCTTTTTGATTATTCATTCATATCCTCCGCTGTAAATGCTCCCGGCAGCAATTCAGCTACCGTCATTTCTAATATATCACCTTTTAAATTTGTAAGAATTACATTTGTGCCAGGGGAACAAAGCTCGACCATCACTTGACGGCAGGCTCCACATGGAGGTACAGGACGATCAGATCCTGCCACAACAGCAACCATTTCCACTTTACGATTCCCTTCTGAATAAGCTTTAAACAAAGCTGTTCTCTCTGCACAATTTGTTAAACCAAAAGAAGCATTTTCAATATTAGCACCTAAAAACACGGTTCCATCCTCCATTAAAATAGCTGCTCCCACTGGAAACTTAGAATAAGGTACATACGCTTGCTCCCTTGCACGTTTAGCTTCAACTATTAATTCATGCTTATTCATTTCTCATCATCCTTTCTTCTCGAACGAACATGAACAACCATATTGTGAAAGTCCACTTCCGTTTCCATATCGTCCACAACAGATCCTGGGTCTGGAGGTACGACGACCCCACCAGATATGATGAATTTAAGTCCTTGTTCAACTGACATATTTAAAAGAATTACATCTTCTCTAGGGACTAAAACAAGCCAACCCGATGTTGGGTTTGGGGTAGTAGGCAAAAAGACATTTATACAATCTCTAGAGGTTAATCGCTGAACTTCACCTCTAGATTCACCTGTTTGGAAACCAATCGTATAAAGTCCCTTTCTAGGATATTCAACAAGCACAACATTCTTAAACGATGAACGTTCTTGAGCAAATGCGTGAATAACTTGTTCAACAGAAGTATAAATTGAGTTTGCAATTGGAATCCGACGAAAGGTGCGGTCGATCGTTCCAAAAATTCGGCTTCCCTTCCCTTGAATACGCATAGCTCCTACCCACGTAATAAGTAAGATCGTTAAGACAAAACCAATCCCTAGTAAACGTTCTGAGAATGGTGTATATACTCCCAGAAAATAGATACGACCTTCAACAGTTGTGATAACATTAAGCGCTTTTAACAGATCTGTTATAAAAGCTCCAAGAAACGAGTCTACAAGTCCAAAAAGTAATTGGATTACATAGATTGTTGCAATGGCTGGAAGTAAAAAAATGATTCCAGAGATAATATTTTTTTGAAACCTTTTCCACATAATAGAGGGTACTCCTCTCAACCAATCTATAAGTTTTCGATCAAAAGGGGATTACGATGACGCGGTCCATGTTAAATTTATTACGAGGGGACCATCGCCTCTTTAAACTATTCTAAAGCAGTTTGATTAAAGCAGGGACAAACAAAATCACTCCTATTATAACGGCAAAAATACAATACACAAACACAGCTGCTGCTGCAATATCTTTGGCTCTCTTCGCTAATGGATGAAATTCTTCAGTGATCAAATCTACGGTTCGTTCAACAGCGGTATTCATAATCTCTAAAGAAAACATCCCAGCAATGACTAGAAGTAAAATCATCCACTGCACCAGTGGCAGGCTTAATAGGTATGCTGAAACTAAAGTGACTCCTGCTATTATTAAGTGTATTTGCATATTCTGCTCATGTTTTACTACAAAAATTAATCCCTGAGTTGCAAACATGAACGATCTTAGCAAACGTTTAAACCCTTTTTGATTTCTATCGTGTAAGCCCATAGTCAGATAAAATGTCCTCTTGCCTTGAGAACATTTCCTTCTCTTCGGCTTCTGTCATATGATCATATCCGAGTAAATGTAGCATACCATGAACAGTCAAAAAACCTAATTCACGTTCAAAAGAATGTTCGTACTCCTCTGACTGCGCCTTAATATGTGCTAGAGAAATGACGATATCACCTAGAACATTGGGCATATCAGGATTAGGAATTAGCTCTAGTTCATCTTCCCCTTGTTCATTTAGCGCAAAAGAAATAACATCAGTAGGCTCGTTTTTATCTCGATATTCCAAGTTAATCTCTTGAATCCGTTTTTCGTCTACTATTGTCACTGAAACTTCTACCTCGCCATTTAATCCTTCCCTTTTGGCAGTTAACATGATGACCTTTTCAACAAGCACTTGATGTTCTTTTGTTAAAGCATTCGTTTCGTCAGTAAAATCAACTGTTACGTTCATCCTTTTTATCTCCTTTTTCTTTAACGTCTTCTGGATATTCAATTCGTTGATGGAAAGTGCCCTTGAGCGTTTCACAAATGGATACGGCCACTCGATCTAGTTCTTTTAAGGTTAAATCGGACTCATCGAATTGTCCATCTTCGAGTTTATCTTGAATAATTTTCCGTACAAGTGCTTCAATTTTATCAGGAGTGGGCTTTTGTATCGTTCGAACTGCTGCTTCAACACTATCGGATATTCCTACAATTGCTGAAACCTTTGTTTGAGCTTTTGGACCAGGATATCTAAATTGAGATTCAGGTATTACCTGGTCCGAGTCTTTATTAGCTTTATGGTAAAAATATTTTAATAATGTTGTTCCATGATGTTGTTGAGCTATATCAATTATTTCTTTTGGCATTTTAAATTCGCGTAATAAATCAGCCCCATCATAAGGATGAGCAATGATAATCGTTCTACTTAATTGTGGAGAAATCTTATCATGAGGGTTCTCCATTTTCATCTGATTTTCAATAAAAAAGTGTGGTCTTTTTGTTTTTCCTAAATCATGATAATAGGAGCCAACTCGAGCAAGCAAACCATTTTCACCTATTGACTCACACGCTGCCTCCGCCAAGTTCCCAACAATAACACTGTGATGATAGGTACCCGGAGCTTCTACTAAAATCTTACGAAGTAGAGGTTGATTAGGACTAGAGAGTTCAATTAACCTTGATGTAGATAGAATCCCAAATCCCGCTTCAAAAAATGGCAACAAACCAATAGTTAGTACAGCAGCCACAAAACCAGACAAAAAAGCAAAACCAACATGCATTCCTACCTCAAACCAACCGCTCTGAACCGTCTTCATAAATAGTAATGCAACAACAGCTACCATATTCACTATTGAAACAAACAAACCAGCTCGAAGAATTCGAGAAAGTTGATTCGATTTACTAAGGAAATACGCCCCTGCAAATGAACTGAATAAAATATAAAAACCATAACTGAAATGAAAAGTCCCTACAGTTTCATTATTAAACATGATACTTCCAATTACTGCAAACATAATACCTGTAAATAAAGCTAACCTAGTATGAATTAATAAGGTAATAAGCATAGCCCCAACTGATACAGGGACAACAAAACCAATACCTTGTATCTCTAATCCTTCAAACATGCTTGTAATCTTCATAATAACGATGGTAACAATAAAAACAAGGGTGAACATTAACAAATGACTATTGTTTTTTTGTACAGATGTTTGGGCTTCACTAACATAATAGGAAAGCATGCTAATAATTAATCCAATCAAAATGGCTAATCCTACATATGGAAATACATTAAAAGAATCATCCAATAAACCAACGATTCTTAATTGTTCATAAATCTCATGGTTAATCATTTCCCCTTCTTTAACTAGAAGCTGTCCTTCACGTATCAATACGGGTTCTACACTCTCTGCAGACTCTTGTCTTAGTTGTTCAGTAGCATTAGCGTCATAAATATAGTTAGGAATGATCGCAAACTCGGCTATCTCTTTCATCGCTTCAAGGAGATCGTTACTAACTGTTGAAATAGCAATTTGACTGCGTACTTCTTCTTTAGCTTCTGTCAAATCTTTAATTGAAATTCTTTCGCTCATAATTTCATAAACAGCATTTGTCGTTGTTTCTCTTGCAATTTGTAATTGTGAATCACTTGCTTGTAAAAACGTTACTAAAGTCTGATCAGAAATATCATTGCTTGTTCTTGATGTTAGTACATCTTTAACAAAATTAATTTGACGATTAAGAATGTCCTCTTCATCTTGTTCAATCTCGACATTGTCCTCTAATTCGTCTAATCGAACTTGATTAACTAAATCAAAGATATCATGAACTTTCCGCACCTGATTTTGTGCATATTCTTTTTTCAACTCATAAATCGGACTAACTTCATCGACCGCTGCACTTCTTCGTTCCTCAGTAGCCGTTTTGTGCTCAGCCGTAATCGGAGATCTTATATCCTGATCTGCTATCTGCGATAATTGTACGTCTATTTTTTCTGGTATGATATTACCTAATAACAGAATATAGAGAAGGATTCCAATTAAGAAAAAAAGAATGCCTCTTATGTATTGATGATCCCGAATACTTTTCCACCATTTGTGTTGATCAATTGACGATCGTCTTTTCAAATGAAACACCTCACGTTCCAAACTGCCATCTTATTTATAAAGGAAGACCCTCTTTCTAAAAGAGGGTCTTCCTATTAACGCCTCTTAGGCAAAGGCTTTCTGTATTCAGTCCACTTTCAACTTATCAGACTGGTAGCATGAGTGATTTCTTCATTTTTCTTGGGTAGCTTCTTGTTGCTCATAGGCGTTTATAATTTGCTGAACCAGTGTATGCCTGACAACATCAGATTGTTGAAGGTAGATAAAAGAAAGATCTTTAACATTTGAAAGAATTTCAATTGCTACTTTCAAACCCGATTTTTTTCCTCTTGGTAAATCAATTTGTGTTAAGTCGCCATTAATGACCATTTTAGAACCGAAACCTAGTCTAGTTATAAACATTTTCATTTGCTCTTTTGTTGTATTTTGAGCTTCGTCCAGAATCACAAAAGCATCATCTAGTGTCCGACCACGCATATAAGCTAAAGGTGCCACCTCAATCGTTCCGCGTTCCATTAAGCGAGCTGTCTGTTCCATCCCAAGGACATCGTGAAGGGCATCATATAAGGGACGTAAATAAGGGTCTACTTTCTCTTTAAGATCACCAGGTAAAAACCCAAGACTTTCTCCCGCTTCTACAGCTGGTCGAGTTAGTACAATTCGTTTTACTTGACCTTCTTTTAAAGCAGTCACCGCCATGACTACAGCTAAGTAGGTTTTCCCAGTACCTGCTGGCCCAATACCAAACACCATATCTTTCTTTCTTAAAGCTGATACATAATGGCGTTGCCCTAATGTCTTAGCAATAATTGGTTTACCTTTAACATTTGTAGCTATCTTTTCATCGTAAAGTTCCAATAATTCTTCAAGACGATCATTTTCTTCTAACTGTATAGCGTAAACGACATCACGCTCCGATATTGATATACCTTTCCGGATTAACTGAATTAAGGCAGCAATAACATTGCCAACGATTTCTGTCTTTTTTGCATCTCCAGTAACTTGTACCTCTTCACCTCGTGTTACAAGCGTTATTCCTAGTTGTTCTTCCATTCGCTTAAGGTGTCTGTCATGAGGTCCAATAAGCGCTTGTGCCTCATTGGCATTCTTAACTTCTAGCTTTATTGTTTTAGTTTCTGTCAATAGACTCAATCTCCTTGAATAATCGGTTGCTCCGATGTAATATCTTCTATTACTTGGTAATGTATCCTTAAGTTAACTTTACCATTCTCCACGTCCTCGTGCAAAACTTTTTCGCCAATGATTTCCGCACCCAAGGGCAAATGCTTCTTAAGATCAACACGAGCCCTTTTTCTAGCGGCGCTCACAGCTTCTTTTTTTGTATACGTTCGATTTAATTGAGAGGTTTCAAGAAATTCTGTTCTTTTATAACTAATTGGCAATGACCAATTCAAAAATTGAAATTGACGTTCATGCTCAAATTGAGTATATTCAGGGAATTTCACTTTACCAAATCCCCAAATCGGAATATTAAATCCTGAAAAAGAAAGATAGTGCCTTTCTTTCTTTTCACCTGTTAGAGTTGTGAACAAGTTGTCTAATGGCACAGATACATCAGACTTGTACCAAATCTCCCCTAACACCATAGCCTGCGCTGGTACTAACTCCTTTTCTTCATCTTCCGCATCCTTTTTACCAATATAACCAGAAACAAGTCTGTCTCCCTTACGGACAAAATCATTTGGTTTAACTTCAGCTTGCCCGTGCTCCACAAATATTTTATGAATAATAGCTTTCTTCGTTGCGATAAGATGTCGTGGACTATAACGTTCAGCCTCATCTGGTAACTGCTGCTCAACAACCTCAAATTCAAAGGTCGTCCCTTTTTGGCGCACACCTACCCATGTAGCCCCTTGAACCAATTCTGTTACGTCACGTTGAATCAATTCTACACTTGGCAATGAAAATTGAAATGTTCCTCTTTTGATTCCCATTTCAGTTACAACCTGCCTTAGTTCATGTTCGACTTGAGGTGAGGCACCTTTTATTTCGATATCCCAAACCATATTTGATAGAACGAACATAACCGTTAAGAAGGAAATGATCCCCACTAAAAAACCAGATCGTTTTAGAATGCGTTTAAGAAGGAAGGGCATCCCACTCCGTTGCACAAACGATACCTTACAATTTGTCTGTCTAAGTAAAGGTCGTATTCGCTTAGCATCTTCTACATCCATATAACAAACAATTCTACGGTCATCTATTCTTTTTATTTGCCAAATGGAAAAGTCATGTTCAATACATCTATTTAAAAAACGCTCTGGATAATCCCCATCAATCCTCACTCGTACATAACCGTTAATATGGTTAGTCCATTTATTATTCATTTACAGTTTTTCCCCCTTCTGAGCATGCGTATACCCTATAGCAAACTTTCTAGCTATGTACCTTTTCCCTCTATAAACAGGACTTGATCGATCCGCCCCTCAAGTAATAGTTCTTCAGGTAATATCGTCTTAATAACAAAATTGTCACCTTTTATTAATAATTGACCCTGCTTCAATAACAAGCGGAGCTCTTGATTAGAGAATCGTAAAACACCGCGATGGTTTTCAATATAAATATGTAACTGGCCAATCATTGTAATTCGCGGCAGGTCCATCATGACATCTGCAGGAAGTTGCATCTGCTTCGTCATCCAGTTCTTCATTTGTTGTCTCATCTTTTTCATGTGCGAACCCCCTTCCTCTAATCTTTATGATCATTTTTTGCTCGATATCACAATGAATCCTTTATAAAAAGTAAAATATTGAACTTAAATCTTTCTATTGCCGTCGCAAACGTTTTGCTACTATACAAAAAAGAAGCAGCGCCATGTAGGCACTGCTTCTAAGAATGACTTATTAACGTTTTTTCACAAACGTAGCATGTGGTTGGCGCGACCTAGGTGGTCCTAACACCTCTGCCCAAACCACGGCTTTCATCGCTTCTTTATTAGACAAATTATTTAAATGTAGATCTAATTTATCCTTTTTCTCCAGTTCGGAAGTACTAGCTTCTTTTCGTATTTCCTTACTTTTCCTTGAAGAGACCTCTCTTTTTCGTTGCATCTCTTCATATTGATTTTGAAGTTCTTGTTGACGGCCCACGACACCTTCTTCAAAAGAGACATGTTGCGTAGGTGGTTCTATATTCGTTGAAGTACGTCGTTGCACTGGCTCAGGATCCACCTCTTCCTGCTTGAAGATCTCTCGCCAATCCACCTTCTCCTGTTGGGGTGCATCAGAACGTTGTGGACGGCTTGGACGCTGCTCTTGTTGTTGACCAGCACCAGTCAATCGCCCAAACATACTTATTAACCCACCAATTAGCAAAGCCACAAAAATAAAATTTTCAGTGATAAGATCAAATATTTGGTCCAATGTCACAGTCAATTCCTCCTTTCATTACTTGGAAAGGATTCATGATTAATCTCGTTTCGGACTATTTGAATCTCCATCAGTAGCTTTACTAATGGAACCACGCATATCCGTGTCAGCCATCACATTTTGATAGTTCATATAATCCATGACACCCATATGACCTTTACGCAATGCTTCAGAAAGCGCCATTGGTACTTCTGCTTCTGCTTCCACAACCTTCGCACGCATTTCTTCAACTTTCGCTTTCATTTCTTGCTCTTTTGCAACAGCCATTGCACGACGCTCTTCTGCTTTAGCTTGAGCGATCTTTTTATCTGCTTCCGCTTGATCTGTTTGAAGTTCAGCACCGATGTTTTTACCGATATCGATGTCTGCAATATCAATCGAAAGAATTTCAAAAGCCGTACCCGCATCTAACCCTTTTGAAAGAACTGTTTGCGAAATCATATCTGGATTTTCCAATACTTTTTTATGATTGTTAGCCGAACCAATCGTTGAAACAATTCCTTCACCTACACGAGCAATGACAGTATCTTCCCCCGCACCACCGACTAGTCGATCAATGTTTGCGCGAACCGTGATGCGCGCTTTTGCCTTCACTTCAATCCCATCCATTGCCACACCAGCAATAAATGGTGTTTCAATCACTTTCGGATTAACACTCATTTGTACCGCTTCTAGTACATCACGACCTGCTAAATCAATCGCTGCTGCACGCTCAAAGCTTAAGTCAATGTTTGCACGTTGTGCTGCAATCAGTGCATTAACAACACGGTCAACATTCCCCCCTGCTAGATAATGCCCTTCTAACTTTGATGTACTTAAATCAATACCAGCTTTAACTGCTTTAATTAATGGATTTACTACACGCGCAGGAATAACACGACGTAACCTCATCCCAACTAATTCAAAAATTCCAATCCTAACTCCGGCTGCCAAAGCTGAAATCCACAACATGACAGGAACAAATGTAAATAATACGGCAAGCAAAATTAATAAAACCGCTAAACCAATCAATAAACCAATACTACCAGGATCTAAAACCATAATCTAAATTCCTCCTCTTATTTTTAGTTTTCCTTTACTTCTCTTACAACAATGCGCGAACCAGCTGTATAGATAATTTCGACATTCTTTCCCTGTCCAATATATCCTCCCTCAGAGACAACGTCAAGGCGTTCATTTCCAAAAACCACCGACCCAGAAGGACGAAGAGGGGTTAAGGTTTCACCAATTTGACCAACCAACTCTTTCCTTGTTGCATTTGAGATATAACCCTTCTCGGCGCTCGTTGAATCAGTAAGAATGATTTTACGCATTGGACCTCGATGTCCAAAATAACGAAAGATCAAAATCGCTACAACAGTTGTGATAACTAAAGCAATAGCAATGTAAATCAACATCGAAGCAGTTGAGAATGAAGCCAAAAGCATCCCTGCAATTACAGCCGCAATTCCGAGTAAACCGAATATCCCAAAGCCTGGGACAAAAATTTCAATCAATATCAAGACAAAGCCAACAACAAATAAAATCATCGATTCCCACCCAGCAAAACCCGCAAACATATGTCCAAAGAAAAATAGCAATAAAGCTGATATTCCCATCAGGCCTGGCACACCGAATCCAGGTGAATAAAGTTCGAGAACAAGCCCTAAACTTCCAATTGATAAAAGTATTGGTATGACAACCGGATTAGTAACAAACCGCGCTAGTTGCTCAGAGAAACTAACTTCCATTTCTCGCTCAATTGCATTTTCAAGTCCTAAATGTTCAAGTAATTCAACCCGGTTAGCGGCAATCGCTTCTGCATATCCTACTTGCAGAGCTTGCTTAGAAGTTAGTGTTAGCAAATCTCCTTCAGGCGCTCCGAGTTCCGGTAGATCAATTCTATTATCGGCCATTGCTAAGGCATATTGCGGATCGCGGCCATTTAACTCAGCCGCACTACGCATCTCAGACAGCCAATATGATTGAGTTTTATCTTCAGCTGCATTGCCTGCACCATCTATAACCGCAGCAGAACCCATTGTTGCTCCTGGTGTCATCACAATTTTATCCGTATTCAGTGCGATATAAGCTCCTGCAGAAATTGCCTTACTTTTTACAAACGTAATTACTCTTACCTCTGTTTCTTGAATTAGAGTAGCAATATTACCCGCCGCATCTACTGCTCCACCAGGTGTATCCATTTCTAACACAATATGTGTGGCACCTTCTTGTGCGGCGGTTTCAAATGACCGAGCCATAAAAGCTTCTAGTCCTCTTTCTACCGTTTGTTCAACAGGAATATAATAGACAATCGGCTCTCCTTTATTCGCTCTCTCACTATGTACCAGCGATTGAATGGGCATTAAAAAAGCAGCTAGAATAAGCAACGTAATGAAGAACATCAATCGTTGATTTCTTGTTGCCATACAAACCCTCCCTTCTAATTATCCTATTTATTTTTACGAACCAGATATCAAATGGTTTCATTTTTTAAAAGGTTTTTTTATTTTATCTTATCCTATTCTCTTTAAATCATATCACGAGTAAGTATTCAATCTCTAGTTAGTAAGTACCAATAACATGGTTTAGCTCACACTAATTCAAATGAAAAAACTTGAAAAGTAAGGCCACTGCTATCAAAAAAAACAAAAAAACGTCTCAACTCTTTTTAAAAAAGAGATGAGACGTTTGTGTCATTATGATAAATGTTGTTGCACAAGACGATTCACAAGACCACCATCAGCTTTTCCTTTAACCTTAGGCATGACTGCTCCCATGACCTTACCCATGTCTGCTTTGGTTGAAGCACCTACATCGGCAATTGCTTCTACAACAATCTTCGATACTTCTTCTTCAGAAAGCTGTTCTGGCATATAGACCACAAGCACAGCAACTTCATCACGTAGCTTGGAAGCTAGATCTTCTCGGTTAGCTTTTTCAAACTCATGGAGGGAATCCTTGCGTTGTTTCAGTTCGCGATTAAGCACCGTAAGGCTTTCATCGTCCGTCAACTCACGTCCGAGCTTTATTTGCTCGTTTTGCAACGACGACTTTACCATACGGATGACAGAGAGTCTATCCTTTTCCTTGTTCTTCATCGCATTCTTCATGTCTTGATTCAAACGTTCAAGAAGATTCAATGAAAGCACCCTCTCACTTCAATTAGAACTTACGTTTTCTTGCTGCTTCAGATTTCTTCTTACGCTTAACACTAGGCTTTTCATAGTGCTTACGCTTTTTAACCTCAGCCAACGTTCCTTCTTTAGAGAGTGATCTCTTGAAGCGACGAAGTGCAGCATCAATCGATTCGTTTTTGCGAACACGAGTTTCTGCCATTATATTTCCCTCCCTCCGAAACAACCAACTCAGGACGTACATTTAGTTCAAGTGCACGTCTTATAGAATTATAATATATGGAAGTCTATAGGTCAACCGAAAAACGACAATTTCCTTAGTTTTTACAACTTCAATCTGCTATGAAAGTAAAGGTACTCTTCAAAAATCTTCCTTCTAAATTAATTGGAGATGAACTAAACTTAGCATAAACAACCTTACTATTAACAATAATAGGTACTAACCAGATAGTATTTTTAGAATAAAAGATCCTACTCTAAAGGATCTTTATTTTGCTTTTAGGCCATTTAGTATAAAATCAATGTATATCGTTGTTACTGCTTTTTCGTCTAACTTCCCCTTAGGATCAAACCAATGATAACTCCAATTCACTGCCCCAAGAATCGCTAGTCCAACAATATCAACATTAAGGTCTTCGCGAAAATCTCCGGTGTCAATTCCTTCTTGAATCACCTTATTCAAATTACCTCTAAACAAGTCACGCTTTTTAAAAATATCCTCCAAATGCTCTTCATTCAAATGCTGAATTTCTCTAAAAAACACTCTTGCACTTTGACCATGTCCTTCTATATGTTTCATAATCATATAAACAATGTTATATAGCTTTTGTTCAGAGTTCATTTTTTTATTAAATATTTCTTCTTGATGCTGTAATAATTCATCAATGTAGCGCAGATGAATTTCCATCAACAATTCTTCTTTACTTTTATAATAGTAATAAAATGTTCCTTTTGTCACGCCAAGTGCTTCTACAATATCCTGAATCGAAGTTTCTGTAAAACCGTTTTTTCCAAATAAATCGATACTCACTTCTATTATTTTTTCCTTCATGTTGTCGCCTCACAATCTCTCTTAACTCATTCTCTCTAGTATACCATAAATGGCTTTACCACTTTAAATAGGTAACCGGATTCACTGTGAGTTACTAGTAGATAAACTGACTAGTTAATTTGCTAAAGCGACATCAAATAATTAGTCTTGTTCGCTTATAATTCTCTTTCTACAATCGCTATTCCGAACATTCATTTACTAAATTATTTATTTTCAGTCATGCTTGTTGAGTTTGGTCCATAGATTGAATAGAGAGGTGATCACAGTGATCAAAGAACTATTTTCCTTATTGGCTGTTTTTATAGCGTTATTCTTATTTGGTATGGTTGTTATGAGGGCTGGCCTTTTTCAACTCGGACAAGCGAGCTTTCAAAAAATAATATACCAATTAACGAACTCTGCATGGAAAGGCATGATTGTCGGTGCAATGGCTACAGCAATTCTTCAAAGCAGCTCCGCTATTATCGTTATGACTGTAGGACTTGTTGCAACAGGGTTACTTTCCTTTCGTCACTCTATTGGAATCATTTTAGGAGCCAATATTGGAACCACTATGACAACTGAATTACTTGCCCTAGATTTGTCTATGTTTATCGTTCCTCTCTTGCTTATCGGCTTACTATCATTGCTACTTCCAGGTACACGGGCTTATGCAATTGGATGTCTATCCTTTGGACTAGCTTGCATTTTTATTGCAATGGACGGATTAGAGACGCTGGCTTATCCTCTGGCATCCATTCCTTCTATTCATTCTTTTTTTAATTTAACAAATGAACATGAGTTACTTGGAGTTGGAATTGGAGCCGTGCTAACTGCCATTATACAATCGAGCACAGCAACAACTGCTATTGCTATGGGGTTCATGGGGGATAAAGTCTTAACCCTTCAAGCTGGAATAGCCATTATGTTAGGAGCGAATATAGGTACATGTGTTACTGCTTATCTTGCAAGTATTGGTTCTGGACGTAGTGCAAAACTCGTTGCTTATGCTAATATTTGGCTAAATGTATTTGGAGTCCTTGTATTTATTCCACTAATTGGATCGTTAAGCAATTTGGCTAGTAGCCTTACTTCTTCACCCATGATGCAACTTGCTCATGCTAGTTTAGTTTTCAATGTCATTTGCTCCATTATCATGCTGCCACTTGTTACATACTTCGCTAAATTTATTGAATGGTTTCATCTAAAGAAAGCTTAATCAACTTGTATCATCCGATCATCAGCTGTGAACCTTATGTTAATTCTAATGAAAATCTTTATAAGATCAAAAGGTAACGGTTAACAAGAAGTCAACCGTTACCTTTTTAATGAATAGTTAGTTTTGATAAGATTGATTATAGTCTTGGCCAAATTGACTTTGCTGACTTTGTGGACTTTGCATTTGTTGTAACTTCTGAAGCTCTTGTTGTTGTTGTTGTTGCTGTTGATTTTGTTGTTGCAGTTGTTGCTGTGATTGATTAATTTGTTGAGTCATTTGGTTCAATACATTAATGGATTGAATCGATTGACCAACATTCCCTAACATTTGAGTAGCTTGCTGAATAGATTGCTGTAACTGTTGGAATGTCTTTTGTTGTTGTTGTTGTGCTTGAGTACTAATTTGTTGCATCTGTTGTAAAAGCTGATTTGTTTGTTGTTGGTCTTGTCCTGATGAAGACATTGTTGAATTTGCTTGTTGTTGAGTAGATTGAAGTTGATTTAATGTAGATTGCATCGTTTCTAAATGGCCTCTAAGCGGATTGATTTCTTCCCCAATTTCTTCTTCTGCTTTTCGTTCCGCTGCTTGTTTCACCATTTCTTCTGTGCTTTTCTCCATCCCAAACTCCTCCTTAAACTGTTCTTGGTTCATGTTGTTCAAATCCGTTCGATCAATATATGCCGGAGCCGGTTCAGGCTTATTTCTAAAGAAAAAAGCTAAAGCACCAAGTACGGCAACAAGCACAATGACAACGAAGAATAACATTCCATCGATGATCATGCACCTCCAATATGAAACACAATCCCAAACTGCTTTCAAGTCGGGACAAAGTTTATTATGAACAAGAATTGACTTTTATATTTTAAATTGTCTATTCCAATATTAACTAGATAATGTTAAAGCACAGGAGACATTCTAATGCCAAAAAAACACTCTTATTTTATCTTAAAATCAGTATGCTGTTTTGAGCATGATCTTCTCTTCATTGGATAAAATACTTGTATAGCTTCTAACGTTCTCTGAAATAGGAAAAACTTAAATATTGCTCCATTTCTTAATCATCGACTTTTGATTGTTCAACAATTTGTTTATTTTAGCACTATTTATAGAGCTTGTTCTTAATATTACCGTTGCATGAACAAGCCCCAACCTGGGAAAAGTACAAAAGAAATTAAGGAGGTAGAATATGGCTCAAGATATTGAAGAGTTGTCAAGTTGGTTGGAGTCACATAAAGGGGAGACATTGACCATCCATAAAGGAGAGTTATCTACAGGGCTACAACAAATCTTTGATATTGATCAAGTCACACTCAAGCTTGATCATATCTCTCTTGTTTCAAACGAGGAAAATATAGACGATTATATTCCCCAACAAGAACTAATCCTTCATGGACAAGGGAATATTAACAGTGAAGAAGGAAAAAAGGATTTACCTCAAGACGCATATGAAATTCCACTGACCGGAAACGTAATTACTTCAAATGAAGGAAATGCACTAAAGATCGAGACAGAGAAAGCAGTTTATAAAATTCACCATTAATATTTTCTTTATACTAAGGAATTCACCCTCCAAATAATATGTACCTTACTAGCTTATTCGTCAAAACTATATAAAAAAGGCTGCTATCATCCAGCAGCCTTTTTCAATTTTAATTTGAGTAGAAAAAGCCTAAATTTTCTCTCATAAAAAGTAAATCGTAGCTAAATAAATAATAAAAGTAATAGATAAACTACCAAATAATGTAGAAAATAAAACGGCTTGAGCCGCAAAATCTGGATGATTATCATAATCTAACGCAATTAAAGCACTATTTCTCGATGTCGGAAGAGCACTTGCAATAAACAAAGCTGCAGCTACTACCCCATTAATATTTAGTAACAATAGAATTCCAAATGCGATAGCTGGTGATACGACTAATCTGATAAATACACTTGCTAATAAAGGAGCAAAATAACCTTTCAAATCTTTGAAAGTAATTTGGGCACCAAAGGTTATTAACGCAATTACAAAAAAACCATCTGCAATTGACCAGATTGGCTCTTTTAGAAACAAAGGAATTTCCACATTTGTGATGTTACCAATGATCCCTAGAAAAACAGCAAAAAAAATCGGCGATTTAATATATCCAATTAAATCTTGTAGAATGCTGGCATCTGCAGAGGATTTTGCATTCATAATTCCAAGCGAGAATGTCATGAAATTTTGAATAGCCATAACTATAATTTGTACTGACATTGCTAATGGGTCATGGTTAAAAGCTAGACTATTTACTGGGAGACCAAAGTTACCAGCATTCGTAAGTATGACACTATTAACAAAACTAGCTCTTATCTTTTTGTTAAACTGTAAAATTCTCGACACAAAATAGTTTAATCCGTATAAACAAATTACCTGAACACATACAATAAAGACGATTAGTACAAGAAGTTTAAAATTTAAGTTTGTATCATAAATTTTTGTGAAAACCAAAATGGGAATATAAAAATATAATGTTAACTTAGATAATGTAATGACATGAAACGAGAAAATTCGATTTAAAATATACCCTGCGCTTATTAACAGTAGTAGCGGTACAATTATATTTTTTAGAATTTCGATTATGATCATATTTACATGTACCACCTTTAACTTCCTTGAAAAAGAGAGTGACTTAATAAAGTTAAAACTTTTGATTAAGTCACCCTTACGGCTTTATAATTTCTTTTTAGCTCTCGGCTTCTTTATTAATGGAATAACGAGAGATACAACAGTAAGCATTAAAAGCACAATAGTTATCATGCTATCAAAGAAAATAGAAATGCTTCCATTTGAGATTGTCAAAGATTGTCTTAGAGATTGCTCCATCATTCCACCTAGGATAAACGCAAGAATAAACGGAGGTGCCGGAAATGAGAATAACCTCATTAGGTATCCGATTACTCCAAACGCTAATAATAAATACAGATGGAAAGTATTAAAACTAATAGCATAGACACCTACCAAACTAAACATAATGACTAAAGCAATTAACATTGGTCTTGGAACTTTTAACACTTTTGCAATATAAGGAATCAAAGGTAAATTTAATATTAAAAGAAATACATTACCTACATACATACTTGCAATAATTCCAAAAAATACGTCAGGACGGTCTTGCATTAATAATGGTCCAGGTTGTAATCCCATAACTAAAAATGCACCTAACATAACAGCAGTTGTCCCCGAACCTGGTATGCCAAGACTGAGCAAAGGAACAAACGCTCCTCCAGTTGCAGCATTGTTTGCTGTTTCTGGACCTGCTAACCCCTTTATAGAGCCTTTACCAAATTCTTCAGGTTTTTTTGCAATCTTCTTTTCTGTAATATATCCAATAAATGAAGCGATGGTCGCGCCAGCACCAGGTAGAATACCTAGAATAAACCCAAGAATGGACTGTCTTCCCATAGGACCGACCATCTCTTTCAAATCCTGCTTCGTTAACTTTAAGCTTCCAATTGACTGACCATTTTCAAAGAAACTACCTTTACGGTTTAAAATTAATGTACAAACTTCTGCTAATGCAAATAACCCTAATGCAATAACTAGAAAATCTATCCCTTCAAGTAAATTGACATTTCCAAAAGTAAAACGAGGAGTTCCTGTTTGACCATCAATTCCAACAGTAGCAATCATAAAACCAACAACTGCCGAAATAAGTGCTTTTACTACTGAACCTTCGGATAAACTTGTTATCGCTGTAAGTCCAAGTAACATTAAGGCAAAATACTCCGGAGGTCCGAAGACAACTGCTACATTTGCAAGTGTTGGAGCTAAAAACATCAATAATATAACACTAACCGTACCACCTACAAAGGAAGAGATTGCTGCAATTGCTAAAGCTTGACCAGCTTTTCCCTGCTGTGCCATTGGATAACCATCAAAAGCTGTAGCAACCGTACCGGAAATTCCAGGGGCATTTAATAGAATTGAGGCAGTCGAACCACCAAACACTGCACCATAGTATACCCCTGACATCATAACTAAAGCTAATGCAGGATTCATTCCATACGTAATAGGAATCATAATTGCAATGGCACTAATTGGTCCTAATCCTGGCATCATTCCAATAAATGTCCCAACAAAAACACCAATTAACACAAATAAAATTCCATTTAAACTTAGAGCCACTTCAAACCCTGACATCATTCCTGATAATACATCCATTTAGACTGAACCTCCTTTCTTCAGATTGGTAAAATACCTTTTGGTAGCGAGATTTGTAGTAAATAAACAAAGATCCCATACATAATTACTGGAAATAAAATTGAAACAACAATATTTGATTTTAAGCTGTCATATCCTAGGAATTTTGAACAAACGAAGATAAATAACATCGTGACTATAACGAACCCAAGAATTTCTAATAAAGAGATATATAAGAATATAAGTAAAGCTACTATAAGTAGTACTCCAATTTCCTTTTTAGGGATTTGTCTTCTTTGCCTCTGCTCCTCTGTCTCTCTATCCTTCTGAATGAATAAGATAATGGACAAACCAAGCAGTATCCAACCTAACGCTTTCGGTATGGCATCAGCGTCTACTGTCGCAAATTGAGAAGAAGGCAATTGATAGCTCATAACAAGAAATAGGATTGAAAATACTAGTATGACACTACCTAATTTACGATTTGTTGTATTAAACATATGCTTCACCACCTTAAATTTGATCCTTACTTCTTCATAGACTGGAATAAATTCTGAAAATAATTATGTACCAACGATCCATGAAAGAGATCGTTGGTACTTGTTTTTATTACTAGTAACCTAGCTCAGTTAAAAGTGCTTGAATCTCTTCTTTTTCGGCGTCAAGAAATGCTTTATAATCACTACTATTCATGTAAAATTCATCCCAACCATATTGAGCACGAATTTCTGCAAATTCTTCAGAATCACTTAATTCCTTGAATTTTTGTTCATAGTAAGCAACTTCTTCCGGGTTCATATTCGGAGGACCGAAGAAACCTCTCCAGTTTGTAAATGTCTCATCGATACCTTGTTCTGTAGCTGTTGGAAAATCAGAAATCACTTCCCCTACCAGACGTTCTTCTGCTGTAATTCCTAGTACTTTAATCTTGCCAGCTCTCACCTGCTCAACTGTTTCGGCAATACCTGCTGAGTAAACATCAACACTTCCATTTAATAGTGAAGTTAATGCTCCACCATCCTGGTCTGAAACATATTTTACTTTTGTAATGTCTACTCCAGCTGCTTTTGCAATTTTCACAAACTGAATATGATCCATACTACCTGGAGAAGAGGCACCGACAACTGTAATACTTGATGGATCTTTCTTCATATCTTCGAAAAGTTCATTTAGATCATTCCACTTTGCATCAGCATGTACCGCAAAAGCCCCGTAGTCTGCAATCACATTTGCAAGAGGTGTAAAATCTTCATGTCCATATTGGGACTGACCTGCCAATGGAATTAAAAGGATTGGAGGTGAATTTACAAATAAGTGATGCGGGTTTCCTTCTTTTTGAGCTATATAAGCCCAACCAACGGCTCCACCACCACCTGGTTTATTTACAACACCCATGTTCTGATCAATAATACCCGCTTCTTCAAATACTTTTGCTGACATACGCGCTGTCGTATCCCAACCACCACCAGCACCACTTGGGGCAACAATTTCAATTGGCTTTGTAGGCTCCCATCCTTCAGAACTAGATGCATCTGAGTTAGTTGAACTAGTTTCTTCACTTGTTGCACCACCACAGGCGGCAACAATAATCATCATTAACACTAAAACAAAAGAGAATGCTATTTTTTTCATCTTTCAATTCCCCCATTCTTAATTTTGAAAAGACTTTCTTTTCTATCTATCTGAATCTTATAGTATTTTCTCGGTAATGTAACCGTTTACAAATTTAAGTGTTTTAAAAATTTTAATTCTATTTTGTTCATTTTGTTCACAATGTAAAAATTCACTATGTAAAAACAAAAAAACATCTTGCTCGATATCAAGATGTTAAATAATATTTTCGTTCTGGTCGACCAACTATTCCATATGATAGTTCAGCTTTTCCTGCTCCTATTGAAATCAAATACTCCAAGTATCTCCTTGCTGTTGTTCGAGACGCACCCATTATTTCTCCTGCTTCATCTGCCGTAATTCCATCTTGTTGTGTCATAATTTCTTTTATTTTCTCTAAAGTGATCGGGTCAATTCCAGTAGGTGTATGCTCTTTCTCTATTGTTTTTGGTTTAACCGTTCCAAGATACTGATCAATTGAGTCTTGTGTCATTTCGTTTTTTTGTTCGAAAAATTTCTTTCTCTGTAAATAGTGTTCTATTGTCGTTTTAAATCTTTCAATTGTTACTGGTTTTAAGATGTAATCAATTACTCCATTTCTTAAAGCAGACTCTACCATCTGCATCTCTGTGGCAGCAGTAATCATAATAATATCTACTTTGGGGTGATTAAGACGTACTTCTTTCATTAATTCCACCCCTAGCACATCTGGCATATAGATATCCAATAGCAATAAATCAATTTCCTTTTTCTCTAGTAACTCTATTGTTTCCTTACCATTTAATGCTTTTCCTACTAATTTAACTCCTTTAACTTGTAAAAGAAATTCCTCATGGATCATCGCAACTCTAAAGTCATCTTCAACAATTGCCACCTTAATCACAGTTATTGCTCCTTTCCAATACCATCTATTTTTTTAGGTAAGAAAATTGTAAAAATTGCACCTCCCTGAATTTGATTTTTTGTTTCTATAATTCCACTCAAACTTTCTACCGTCTTCTTTACATTAGTAAGACCAAATCCGTGTTGATTAGAACCTTTCGTCGAATATCCTTTTTTAAAGATGGCATGAAATCGGTCATCTTGGATTCCTGGTCCATTATCACTAACTTCAATGACAATGTCGTTCCCTATGTCTGTAATAAAGAACGTTACTTCCTTTAAAGATTGCCTATCAATTGCCTCGAACGCATTATCAATTAAATTCCCGATAATAATGATAATATCTGATGGATTTATATGTTTAGGTAATAAGTCTAATGAACTATTATCATCTATAATAAAAGTAATTTTCTTTTCAGAAGAAGTACTAATTTTCCCTAGCAAGATAGCTTGTACTGTTTGATCATGAATTTGATCAAATAAAATTTTATTTTGACTTTCCTGCTGAATATATTCATTTTGTATCATTTGAATCGCTTCATGATAGTGACCTAACTGTAACAAACCAGAAAGAACATACAGTTTGTTCGTATATTCATGAGTTTGTGCACGTAGATCTTCTGAATATCTTCTAATTTCAAATATAGTATCAACCATTTTTTGTAAATCAGTTTTATTACGAAAGCTTGCTACTACCCCTACTATTTGATTATCTTCTATAATAGGTGTCCTGTTCACAATTAATACAAGATCATTTATCTCTATTTCTATATCTTGGTCGGTATGATCTGACATGAAAATTTCAAGCAATTTTGATTGAGGAAATACATCTATTATCATATCATTCACACAGTCGTCTTTTATCGCTAACAGTTCTTTTGCCGAATGATTGATCATTGTAATTCTTCCTTGAGCATCAACAGCAATTATTCCTTCTTTAATTGAAAGCAATACGGCGTTTCTTTCTCTGTACAATGACGCAATTTGGTGCGGTTCCAAACCAAGAGTATCTTTTCTAATATTACGAGCTAACAATATTCCTCCTAACGTTCCTAGCAATAGAATGACAATAGCAATACGACTAATTTTAAGTATAGTCCCGAAAATGATCTCGCGAATATCCTTTATTAAAAATCCTACTGAAACAACACCGATTATCTCTCCAGTGTCGTCAATAATTGGAGCCTTTCCTCTTAATGAAGGGCCAAGACTACCAGTTGCTTTTGATAAATAATGCTCTCCATGAAGTAAGGCTAATTCATTATCACCGCCAACCATCTTTTTTCCTATTTTATTTACATCGGGGTGGGAATACCTGACATTTTCTTTGTTTCCAATTACAATAAACTCGGCACCTACTATCCCTCTGATTTTTTCAGCAAGTGGCTGAATAACAATGGATGGATCATCTAATTCAAAAGAACTTTTTATTGCGGGGATTAATGAAACCGTTGTAGCAATCCTTAAAGCCGTATTACCAATATTTTCTTCAATTTCTTCTGACTCAAAATATGCATATATTCCCGTAAGCATGGTTGTTATAAATAGAATGATGAAGATAATTACAGTTATAATTTTTGTTTGAAGTGACAATCGAATCATCTTCTTCTCCTTATTCACAAAAAAATTAGTTATTAACAGCATAAGAAAACCACCATTTCTAATCTCAGGATTATTAAATAACCCCTGCCATATTCAAGAATTTGTATGTATGCATTTCTCATAGGTTAATCTAAACACGTGTAATTGCCCTATTACTTCACGTTTAGAAACAAAATCTAAAATTTAAAAGGTATTTCTATCCTAATAGAGAATTATAACTATACTATAATTCGACAAAATGAGGGGACTTATGAACGAACTAATATTCGATCTTCAAATATTCTTATTAAACGTTTCATTTATATTTCTTCTTTTTTTTATTCATCATAAATATATTGAGGGAAAAATCAACAAAGTATCTAAGGAAATCTTTATAAGTGTTATATCTGCTGTTTCCATTTTATTATGTATGTCTTTTCCTTTTTCCCCATCTCCAGGATTCTTTTTTGACTACCGCTTAATTCCATTTATCATAGGTGCGTTATATGGTGGTCGAAAAGTCGGTTTTTTCTTATTATTAGTTTTACTATCGTATCGCTTCATGATCAGTTATGATGCGGGTTTTTATTCTTCTGTCATTATCTATTTACTTATCTTTTTTATTTTATGTGTTATATCGCCTCATTTTAATAAAACAACACAATTGAAGAGAAAAATCATACTAGCTATTGTAACAAATATCGTCGGAATTATTATCCTTTTAACGGTCATTTATTTTTTTAAGATCAATTTATCTACATTGGGCTGGTTCTCTTTAACTTTCTTTTATACTTCGCAGATTATAGTCATGTTCTTCTTTATCCATTTTATTGAAAGAGCTAAAAGAGAAAGTATTGTTTTAAGTGAATTAAAAGAACTTGTAAAACTAAAAGTCGTAAGTGAAATCGCTGCAAGTATCTCTCATGAAGTTAGAAATCCACTCACTGTTACAAAAGGATTTCTTCAGTTACTTCAAGATAGAACCGTCACAGAAGAAAAAAAAGATTTCTATATTAAACTTTCCCTTGATGAATTAGAACGGGCTGAAGGTATAATCTCTGATTATCTAACTTTTGCCAAACCCTCTTTAGAAAACATAGAGTTGCTAGAATTAAACACACAAATTCAATATATTTTAAAAGTTATTACCCCTTATGCAACGATGAGAGGTGTACATGTAAATTTTGAAAAAACAAAAGATATTACCATTGTAGGTGAACGTCAAAAACTTCATCAATGTTTAATCAATATAGCCAAGAATGCAATAGAAGCTATGACCGATAGAGGAGAGTTGAAAATCACCTTAAATAGTAGAGAAGAAAGCGCTATCATTTCAATCACAGATACTGGTATTGGCATGAATGAAGAGCAAATTCGCCGACTGGGGACACCCTACTATTCCACGAAAACAACGGGGACGGGGCTTGGAACAATGGTTGTATTTAGCATTATTAAAGCAATGAGAGGTGAAATATCTGTAACGAGTAAAACAGGCATAGGAACAACTTTCACAATTGCTCTTCCCCAAGTCCATGATGAAAAAAGGTTAATTCCTCAAAGCTATAGTATTTAAATTAGAAAAAGAAACAGTCAACCTAAGAGAATTAGATTGACCGTCCCACATTTTCCTACTTTTTTATTTGTCCTCGTAATGAACCATCGAAATTTGGATAGTCGGGATAGCCTTGATGGTTCCCGGGGCCAGGCAGTGGTCCTTCAAAATTTGGATAGCCGGGATAGCCTTGATGGTTCCCAGGCCCAGGCAGTGGTCCTTCAAAGTTCGGATAGCCGGGATAGCCTTGATGATTTCCTGGCCCAGGCAGTGGTCCTTCAAAGTTCGGATAGCCGGGATAGCCTTGATGGTTTCCTGGCCCAGGCAGTGGTCCTTCAAAGTTCGGATAGCCGGGATAGCCGGGATGGTTTCCTGGCCCAGGCAGTGGTCCTTCAAAGTTCGGATAGCCGGGATAGCCTTGATGGTTCCCAGGCCCAGGCAGTGGTCCTTCAAAGTTCGGATAGCCGGGATAGCCTTGATGATTTCCGGGGCCAGGCAGTGGTCCTTCAAAGTTTGGATAGCCGGGATAGCCTTGATGGTTTCCTGGCCCAGGTAGTGGTCCTTCAAAGTTCGGATAGCCGGGATAGCCTTGATGGTTTCCGGGGCCAGGTAACGATCCCTCATAGTTCGGATAGCTAGGATACTCATTATTACGATGCATATAAATCCCCTCCTATAAATGGTTACACGCACATTCTATGTAATCATAGTAAAATTGGGACCAATAATTGACACCTTTTGAATAAAAGATCAAACATCATATAAAAAAAATAACCTGATCGCCAAAAGGGAGCAGGTTATCGATAAGAATAAGAAAATTGATAGATTTTAATAATCGGAATTTGCCTTCTCACCATTTACAATTGAAACACCAGCACTTGCCCCGATTCGGGTAGCACCTGCTTCTACCACTGCTTTTGCACCTTCAAGATCGCGTACGCCTCCTGAAGCTTTAACACCAACATTCGGTCCAACTGTTTTTCTCATTAATGCAATGTCTTCAACAGTCGCTCCACCCGTTGAAAAACCAGTAGATGTTTTCACAAAATCAGCACCCGCTTTTATGGATAATTTACAGGCTCTTACTTTTTCTTCATCCGTAAGAAGACTTGTTTCAATAATTACTTTCGTTAATGCTTTTCCACTCGCCGCCTCAACTACAGCTCGAATATCTCTCTCAACTAGCTCGTCATTCTTGTCTTTTAAAGCAGCAATATTAATTACCATATCCACTTCTGTCGCACCATTTGCAATAGCATTGGTCGTTTCAAACGCTTTTACTTCGGTTGTAGAAGCTCCAAGTGGAAATCCAATAACCGTACAAACTTTCACCTCTTCCGTATCTTTTAATTGTTCTGCAGCAAGTTTAACCCAAGTTGGATTCACACAAACTGATGCAAACTTAAACTCTTTTGCCTCAGAACATAATGTTAAAATTTGATCTTTTGTTGTATCTGCTTTTAATGCCGTATGATCAATTAAGCTTACGATTGATTGACTACTCACGCGTCAGCATCCTCTCTATATGTAAGTTGTTCGTACCTCATCTTATCCTAGCATAGATTCAAATCAGATACAGCAAATTTCTACCTTTCATGTCAGTGAAATCCTACCTATTATTATACCCATTTCATCGAAATAATTATCTGATTCATGTTATCCTTCATTTGGTATACAAGAATTTAAAATTGTTCAGATGCCGTCCTAATAAATTGCCATCTTGTAAAAAAACATCAAAGTTCTCTCGTTTGAAAAGAGAAGCTTTGATGTTTTTTTTAACCATTTACAACTTGTTTCACTGGTAAATCATCCATTACACGAACGAATTCTCCTTGATTATAAGGATAATCAGCTTTTGTAATTTTCACTTTAAGTAATTTCCCAATCATCTCTTCTGTTGCAGGTACTTTCACTTTTAAATAGTTATCTGTATAACCGATATACATCCCACTATCAGGGTTTTCTTTATCTTGCTCTTCAGGGATCATTTCAAGAACTTCACCTTCAAACAATGAAGAATACTCTTTTGCAAGTTGATTTGATAACTCAATTAAGCGATGAACTCGCTCGTTTTTAATTCCTTCATCCACTTGATCCTCCATACGAGCAGCCGGTGTTCCTGTTCGTTTTGAGTATGGGAATACATGTAGTTCACTAAATTTATGCTTAGCAATAAAATCAAAGGTTTCTTGGAACTCTTCTTTTGTTTCACCAGGGAAACCAACAATTACATCTGATGTCACGGCAAGACCAGGAAGAACTTCTTTTAGACGATCTAATCGTTCACCAAAAAATTCCATCGTATATTTACGACGCATTCGCTTTAATACCGTATTTGAGCCCGATTGTAAAGGAATGTGCAAGTGACGAACGACTTTTTCAGACTGATCAATTACACCAATAACTTCATCTGTAAGCTGACTTGCTTCGATAGAAGAAATACGAATTCTTTTCAATCCTTCTACTTTCTCTAAGTCTTTTAATAATCGTGCGAGGCTATAATCCTTTAAATCTTCTCCATACCCACCCGTATGAATTCCAGTTAACACAATTTCCTTGTATCCTGCATCTACTAGTTGCTGAGCTTGTTTGATTACTTCTTTCGGATCACGAGAGCGCATGAGACCACGAGCCCATGGAATGATACAAAACGTACAGAAATTATTACAACCTTCTTGAATTTTCAAAGAGGCACGTGTACGATCTGTAAATGCTGGAACATCCAACTCCTCATAAACACGTGATTTCATAATGTTGCCTACACCATTAATCGGTTCACGTATACGTTTAAATTCTTCGATGTATTCAAGCATTTTCACACGATCTTGAGTTCCAACAACAATATCGACTCCAGGAATAGCCATAATTTCTGCTGGCGATGTTTGAGCGTAACAACCTGTGACACAAATAACAGCATCAGGATTTTTACGTATCGCACGACGTATCACTTGACGACTTTTTTTATCGCCAGTATTCGTTACTGTACATGTATTAATAACATAAACATCTGAAGTAGCTTCATATTCAACCTTCTCATAGCCTTCTTTTTGAAACAGTTGCCAAATCGCTTCTGTCTCATAATGATTAACTTTACAACCTAATGTATGAAACGCCACAGTAGGCATTGTCTTCACCTCATTAATTCGAAATGGTACGAAAGAGCGGCAAGTGCATACATCGCAGCTGTTTCTGTACGTAGTATTCTTGGACCAAACCCACAAGCTAGTGCACCAGCAAGACTTAATTGCTCCACTTCTTCTCCTGTTAATCCACCTTCTGGACCAATAATCACAAGAACCTTTTGACCTTGTGAAAGTGTCTTTAAAGTTGCTGCAAATTGGGCTTGTTCTCCTTCTTTGGCCACTTCTTCATAAGCCAAAATAACTGAGTCAAATAAAGCCATTTGCTTTTTCAGTTCCGCTAAAGAATGAATGTTATGAACTGCTGGAATTCTTTCTCGATAAGACTGTTCTGCAGCTTCTTTCGCAATTTTCTCTAGTCGTTCGATTTTTTTACCAGCTTTTTTCTGGTCCCACTTAACAATTGACCTTGAAGCAGAAAATGGAATAAACGCTGTTGCTCCGAGTTCCGTGCCTTTTTGGATAATTAAATCAAGTTTGTCCCCTTTAGGAAGTCCTTGGGCAATCGTTACCTCAATAGGTAGTTCTGTATTCGGGATTAAATCTTCAATAATATTAGCCGTTATTTTTTGATCCTCTACCGCAGAAATAACACATCTGACCGTACGTGAACCGTTATTACTGCAAATGATTTCATCACCGACATCCATTCGCATTACTCGTGAGATATGCTTGACATCTTCTCCTGTAACCTTTACTTCCTGATTGGTCATTTGCTCTTTCGCAACAAAATATCGTTGCATCTTCATCGTCCTCACTATTATAAAGTGGTATTTATCCTCAAACAAACTCTATTATGTTTTACGAGCGATAATCGCTACCCAATCATCCATTTCAACAACTTCTTCAATCGTAAAGCCACCTTTTACAAGGGCGTCTTTCACTTCTTGCTTTTTCCGTTTAATAATACCTGAAGTAATATACACTCCATCTGGTTTAAGAACCGCTGCCGCATCTTGAACAAACCGAACAATGACTTCTGCTAAAATATTCGCCACTACCATATCATATTGTCCATTAACATCTTCTAGTAAGTTATTTTGTTTGACTGTTACAACATCTTGAACACGATTTAAGTTCACATTGAGCGAAGCACTTTCAACTGCAACATAATCAAGATCAAGCGCTAAGACATTTTTCACCCCTAGCTTTGCCGCAGCGATACTTAATACCCCAGAACCTGTACCAACGTCTACAACTTCTTCTCCACCTTTAATGTACTTATCTAAAGCTTGGATACATAAAACCGTTGTTGGGTGCGTCCCAGTACCAAAAGCCATGCCAGGGTCAAGCTCAATAATCATCTCATTCTCCGTAGGCTCATATTCTTCCCAAGTAGGAGTGATCGTAATAGAGTTTGACACCTTAACTGGCTTATAGTATTTTTTCCACGCAGTCGCCCAGTCTTCTTCATGAACTTCTGCAATTTGAACTTTATTATGACCAAGGTCAATTTCATACAAAGGCAAGCCATTTATTGATTCTGTTATTTCATCAATTGTTTCAGCTAAAAAGCTATTAACAGGGAAATAAGCTTTGATTATAACTCCTTCTTCAGGATAATCATCTGGAGAGAGTTGGTAGATTTCGCCGAATTTATCGCCCCATTCCCTCACAAGGTCTTTTGGGTCCTCTATTACGACGCCACTTGCACCAGCTTCATGTAGAATATTACAAACCGGTTCGACGGCTTCTTCTGTCGTATGAATACTAAATTCCGACCACTTCATCATAATCTCCAACTCCATCCTTAATTGCTATTCTCCTTTAAAGGCGCGTCTTACTTTTGCAAAAAAACCATCACTTTGTTCATCTGGTTGTCCTCCAGACATTTGGGAAAATTCACGAATCATCTCTTTCTCTTTTTCAGTTAAATTCTTAGGCGTGATCACACGAACTTTAACATGTTGATCTCCTTGACCACGTCCATGAACATTCGGAACACCTTTACCACGTAGACGGAAATTAGTTCCTGTTTGCGTACCAGCAGGAATTTTCAATTTTACTTTTCCATTTAAAGTTGGTACTTCGATTTCATCTCCAAGTGCAACCTGAGCAAATGTTAACGGCATTTCACAATAAATGTCATCACCATCACGCTCAAAGAACTCATGTGGCTTCACATTAAAGACTACATATAAGTCACCAGCTGGACCACCATTGACACCTGCTTCTCCTTGACCCGATACGCGTAATTGCTGCCCATGATCAATACCTGCAGGAACTTTCACGCTAATTTTTTTACGTTTACGTACTTTGCCTTTACCACCACAAGTTGTACATTTAGATTTAATGAACTTACCAGTGCCGTCACAATGGTGACAGACACGACGATTGACAACACGTCCGAATGGTGTGTTTTGTTCAACGTTTAATTGACCAGCTCCACCACAGTGTGAGCATGTTTCTGGTTTAGTTCCGGGCTTTGCGCCTGAACCTGTACATGTTTGACACGTTTCCTCGCGTGGAATTTCAATTTCCGTATCCTTACCAAATACGGCCTCTTTAAATTGAAGTGTCATCGTGTATTGAAGATCAGCGCCTTGACGTGGAGCGTTCGGATTTCTACGCCCTCCTCCACCAAAGAACATATCAAAAATATCTCCAAATCCTCCACCAAAGTCTCCAGAGCCGCCGCCGAATCCTTGATTAGGATCAGTATGACCAAATTGATCATAGTGCGATTTTTTCTGGGGATCACTTAATGTATCATATGCATCTTTTACTTCTTTAAATTTATCCGTAGCATCTGCTTCCTTGTTGACATCTGGGTGATATTTGCGTGCTAATTTACGGTACGCTTTTTTCACTTCATCAACAGAAGCATTCTTATCGACACCAAGGACTTCATAGTAATCTCTTTTACTCATGTCATCCACTCCCGATTAAGTTCCATAACGTTCATCTTATCATCATTCTGTCTAAATCTGCAAGACATAGGTGAGAAGAACCGTTATCCTCTTTTTGGTATACACTCGAAGAAAAAGTCAAAGTCATATACGCTGACTTTGACTTTTCTACAGGTTTGTCAATCTGTTAATATTGACGCTGCCCAATCAATCGATCGAACACTTATTTCTTTTCTTCTTCTTTTACTTCTTCATAATCAGCATCTACCACATTTTCATCTGCATTTGTTGCACCAGCGTCTCCGCCTTCAGCACCTTGTGCAGCTTGAGCAGCTTGCTCATACATTTTCGTCGTTAATGCCATGACGATTTCTTGAAGCTCATCTTTCGCCGTACGAATCTCGTCAATGTTATTAGATTCAATTGCTTGCTTTAATTTATCTTTTGCAGCTTCAGCTTTGTCTTTTTCCTCTTGCTCTACACCTTCACCAAGGTCTTTAATGGTTTTTTCCGTTTGGAAAACAAGTTGATCGGCTTCGTTGCGAAGTTCTACTTCCTCACGACGCTTCTTATCTTCTTCTGCGTTTGCTTCAGCATCTTTTACCATCTTTTCGACTTCTTCATCTGAAAGACCTGAAGAAGATGTAATCGTAATTGATTGCTCTTTGTTTGTTCCAAGATCTTTCGCCTTAACATTAACAATACCGTTCGCATCAATATCAAAAGATACTTCAATCTGAGGAACGCCACGTGGTGCTGGTGGAAGATCAGTCAATTGGAAACGTCCAAGTGTTTTATTGTAAGCTGCCATTTCACGCTCACCTTGAAGCACATGAATATCAACAGATGGTTGACTATCAGCAGCTGTAGAGAATACTTGTGATTTAGATGTCGGAATAGTAGTATTACGTTCGATTAGCTTTGTGAATACACCACCCATTGTTTCAATACCAAGTGATAATGGTGTTACATCTAGAAGAACAACGTCTTTAACATCTCCAGTAAGTACACCTGCTTGAACTGCAGCACCAAGTGCAACAACTTCATCTGGATTTACCCCTTTATGCGGGTCTTTACCTGTTAACTTTTTAATCGCCTCTTGAACGGCTGGAATACGAGTTGAACCACCAACAAGAACGACTCTGTCAATTTCACTAGCAGAAAGTCCTGAATCAGAAAGAGCACGACGCGTTGGCTCAAGTGTGCGCTCAACTAGATCAGAAGAGAGCTCTTCAAACTTTGCACGGCTCATGCTTACTTCTAAATGCTTAGGACCAGTAGCGTCTGCTGTAATAAAAGGAAGTGAAATTTGAGTTTGAGTCACTCCCGATAAATCCTTCTTCGCTTTTTCTGCTGCATCTTTCAAGCGTTGCATAGCCATCTTATCTTGTGAAAGGTCAATACCGTTGTCTTTTTTGAATTGCTCAACAAGGTAATCAATAATGACTTGGTCAAAATCGTCTCCACCAAGTTTATTATCACCCGAAGTTGCTTTTACTTCGAAGAAACCTTCTCCAAGTTCAAGGATAGATACGTCAAACGTACCGCCTCCAAGGTCATAAACAAGTATCGTTTGATCTTCTTCTTTTTCTAATCCATAAGCAAGAGCAGCAGCAGTTGGTTCATTGACAATACGCTCTACTTCAAGACCCGCAATTTTCCCAGCATCTTTAGTTGCTTGGCGCTGTGAATCATTGAAATAAGCTGGAACTGTGATGACTGCTTTCGTCACCTTTTCTCCTAAATATGCTTCAGCATCTGACTTCAACTTTTGTAGGATGATCGCTGAAATTTCTTGAGGTGTATAATCTGTTCCCTCAATAGTTTCTTTATGATCTGTTCCCATATGACGCTTAATAGAAATGACTGTATTTGGATTAGTGATCGCTTGACGCTTTCCAACTTCCCCAACTAGACGCTCACCATCTTTAAATGCAACAACAGATGGCGTTGTACGGTTTCCTTCTGGATTTGGGATAACTGTAGCTTCTCCACCTTCCATAACCGCGACACAAGAATTTGTTGTACCTAAATCAATACCAATGATTTTACTCATGATTTCTTCCTCCATTTCAGCATTTAGCTTTCTAATATTCTAATACTCTGTATATTCATGTTCTGTAAGGGATGTTGCAATGAATCCGCTCATTGCTTTAGAGTATTAACAAAAAGGTAAAATCGGCCTTTTCTTATCCTCTTATATGTAAGGATTACGCGTTAACCTTGACCATAGAAGGTCTTAGAACGCGATCCTTTAATTTATAACCCTTTTGTAATTCTTCAACAATCTGGTTTGATTCAAACCCCTCTTCTTCAACTTGCATAACAGCTTGGTGCAAGTGAGGATCAAACATTTGACCTACTGTATCAATCACTTCGATTCCTTCATTTTTCAAAGTATCTTGAAATTGACGATAAACCATTTCCATCCCTTGTAAAAGGGATTTAGCTTCTTCAGCTTCCGGTTTTACAAGTAGCGCACGCTCAAAATTATCAATTACAGGAAGAAGCGCTTCAATGACGGTTTGTGATCTATATTTCGCAGCCGCTTCTTTCTCCTCACGAGAACGCCGACGGAAATTATCATAATCAGCTTGAATACGTAGGATTCGGTTATTGAGTTCAGCGATTTCAGCTTGTGAATTTTCTTCTTCAGTGATTTCTATCACTTTTTCTTCACCTTCACCGTTTACTTCTGTTTCAAGTTCTTCGGATTCAACTGTTTCTTCTTCCACTGTTTGTGTTTCTTTTTCTGTCAACTCATTCACCTCCTAGTAAAATTAATTTAATTCTATGTAGTATGACAATTAGTTAAGAATACCACAACTAATTGTCAATATTACCATTTCTAGCCTTGTTGATACAAGTTTGTCAACAGCTTTGTTAAATCCTTTGAAAGTGTATCGACAACTCCGATCACTCTTCGATACTCCATTCTAGTTGGACCAAGGATTCCAATTGTTCCCATGTGTTTTCCCGCTATCGAATATGACGCGGTTATTAAACTACAGTTATCAAAGGCTTCTAAATTATTTTCCTGTCCTATTTTCACTTGAATTCCTGTTGTCGGCACACGTAAAATCTGGTGCATCGTTTCATCTTCATCAAGCATATTCAGTAACATTCGCACTTTTTCAACATCACGGAATTCAGGTTGCGTCAAAATGTTTGTTTTCCCACTATAAAACACTTTTTCTGCTTTATCTATTTCTAAGGATGATCCAAGCATACTTAATACGTGATCATAGTTTTGAACATGGCTACGCAAAACATCTCTTACCTCAGACTGCAATTTCTCTCTGAGCTTATATAGAGGCACACCCATTAAACGTTCATTAAGGATATTGACAGTACGTTCTAAATCAAAAGCTTCTATCTTATCTGGTACAGCGATTGTTTGATTCTCAACATGTCCTGTATCTGTTACAAGAATTAAAATAGCCGAACCCTTAGCTAATGGAATAATTTGAATATTTCTTAATGTAGCTTCAAATATCTCTGGACCTAAGACAAGAGAGATATAACTTGTCATATTGGATAACACACGCGCAGAATGTTGAATCACTTCTTCTACTTCTCGTATTCGTTCTGAAAAGATCGAGCGAATATCTAACTCTTCATCGACGGTTAAATGATGAGGCATCAGAAGATTGTCTACATAATAACGATATCCCCTTTGAGAAGGAATTCTCCCGGCTGAACTATGTGGTTTCTCTAAAAAACCTAACTCCTCTAAATCTGCCATATCATTACGAATGGTAGCTGGACTAAATGTAATATCCTCTCTTTTGGAGATGCTTCTCGAGCCAACTGGCTCTGCAGAACGGATATAATCATCAACAATGGCATGCAAAATCAACAATTGTCTATCTGTCAACATCCCTTCATCTCCTCTGTTAGCACTCACTACATTCGAGTGCTAAATCTAATGATAAATTATCAAAAAGGAAGCACTTTGTCAACAAATAAACCTTATTTATCTTAGAAAAATAGAGCAAATCTTCTGCTTCTGAACAATTGACCCCCTACTTAATGATCTAATACAGCTATAAATTGCTCGAATACTTCATTACTTAGTAGTAAACCCTCTTCTGTTAATTTAATAGATTGTTCATTTGAAGTTAATAAGCCTCTTTTTTTAAGCAATTCTATTTGCTTACTAAAACATTCATCAAGGGACCGTCCATATAAATGTTTAAACTCTTCTTTATTAACCCCTCTTCTCTTCCGCAATCCCATAAACATAGCTTCTTCAATTCGTTCGACAGGAGAAACCTGATGTTCAGCCAATACAGGAGGAAGGCCTGCTTCTATAGCTTTTAAATACTTGGGAAGTGGTCCATGATTTTGATATCGGACTTGATTCACATAGCCATGGGCCCCTGCACCAAAACCATAATATTCTTCATTATTCCAATAAACAAGGTTATGTTTACTTTCATAACCGGCTTTTGCAAAATTACTAATTTCATACTGCTGATACCCTTCTTTTTGTGTTTCAACTAGTAATTGTTCATACATCTTGATTTCATCTTCCTCGGGCGGCAAAGTCAATTTGCCTTGTCGCTGACGAATGTAAAAGACCGTCTTCTCCTCTACCTTCAAAGAGTATGCCGATAAATGTTCAACTCCTAAAGCCATCGCTTCATGAATAGTCTCTTGAAAGTCAGCAGGCTTTTGGCTCGGTAAGCCAAACATCAAATCTAATGAAATATTTTGAAACCCTGCTTCTCTACTTCTTTTAATAGCGTCCACTACACTCGCTTTGGAGTGAGTTCTTCCTATTTCCTTTAAGAGAGTTTCTTTAAACGTTTGGACCCCCATACTTAAACGGTTAATTCCGTTATTTTTTAATACACTTAATTTATCTTCTTCAATACTATCTGGATTCACTTCAATTGTGTACTCTTCCAAATCGTTTAATGGAAGAACTTCCTTCATCCCTCTTAGAAGAGTATTCAATTGATCAGAAGTTAGCGCTGTAGGTGTTCCACCACCAATATAAACGGTTTTTAAAGCTGTTGTTGGGTGTTTCTTCATCGTTCTTTCCATCTCTACAAGTAATGAAGAAATATATTTGTCGACTGGCTGATTTTTCAAAAAAACCTTATTAAAATCGCAGTAGTGACAAATGTGTTCACAAAATGGAATATGTACGTAAGCAGCTTTGACCATTTGCATCTTCTCCTTTCTAGAGAACTCATTCTTGCCTAGTCACCGACATTAGATTTAATCACTCATGTTAAGAAGTTAATCCAAAGGTTATATTAGCCATTGGGCGACCATTTAACAACCAAAACCGCAGGAGCAATCCTGCGGTTGATGTCAACATTAATCGTCCATCCGTAAAACGGCCATAAAGGCTTCTTGAGGTACTTCTACGTTCCCTACGGATTTCATACGTTTTTTTCCTTCTTTTTGTTTCTCAAGCAATTTACGCTTACGTGATATATCCCCACCGTAACATTTAGCAAGAACATTTTTGCGCATTGCTTTTATCGTAGATCTGGCAATAATCTTTTGACCAATACTTGCTTGAATTGGTACTTCAAATTGCTGACGAGGAATTAATTCCTTTAACTTTTCAACAATAATTTTGCCACGTTCATAAGCAAAATCTCTATGAACAATGACAGACAAGGCATCAACAGTCTCACCGTTTAGGAGGATATCCATTTTAACAAGTCTTGATGGCTTATATCCAATTAACTCATAATCAAACGAAGCATAACCCTTTGTATTTGATTTTAATTGATCAAAGAAATCATAAACAATCTCAGAAAGTGGAATTTCATAAACGATCTGGACACGATTGTCATCAAGATACTGCATATCTATAAAATTACCACGTTTCTTTTGGCAAAGTTCCATTACAGTCCCAACGTAATCGTTAGGTACCATCACCTTTGCCTTAACGAAAGGCTCTTCAACGGAGTCAATTTTTTGGATATCAGGCATGTTGGCTGGGTTATCAATCTTTATTTCTTCACCACTTGTCGTTGTTACCTGATAAATAACGCTTGGAGCCGTTGTAATAAGTGTAATATTAAATTCACGCTCGATTCGCTCTTGGATGATCTCCATGTGTAACAGTCCTAAGAAACCACAACGGAAACCAAATCCTAATGCTTGGGACGTCTCTGGTTCATACTGTAATGATGCATCATTTAACTCAAGACGTTCTAATGCTTCACGTAGATCATTGTATTCATTTGTATCTACTGGATACAAACCACAATAGACCATTGGATTCATGCGGCGGTAACCAGGTAATGGTTCGTCAGCCAGATTTTCGGCACTTGTTATCGTATCACCGACTCTTGTATCTCCGACATTTTTAATCGCAGCAGATAAGAATCCAACGTCACCAACAGTTAACTCATCACGCTTTACAGCCTTTGGAGTAAACACACCGATTTCATTCACTTCAAATTCTTTCCCTGTCGCCATCATTCTGATTTTTTGTCCAGGCTTAACCGTACCTTCCATGATCCGAATGTATGCTACAACACCACGGTAAGGATCATAAAGCGAATCAAAAATAAGTGCTTTAAGAGGTGCTTCAGAATCTCCAGTTGGAGCAGGAACTTTCTGGACCACTTGTTCTAAAATATCTTCAATTCCAATTCCATTTTTCGCAGACGCTAAAACCGCATCAGAAGTGTCTAAACCGATAACCTCTTCAACTTCTTGCTTGACACGCTCAGGGTCAGCACTTGGTAAATCAATTTTGTTGATAACAGGTAAAATTTCCAAATCATTATCTAACGCTAAATAAACATTAGCAAGAGTCTGGGCTTCAATTCCTTGAGCAGCATCAACGATTAATAGCGCCCCCTCACAGGCTGCTAAACTACGTGAAACTTCGTACGTAAAATCGACATGCCCAGGTGTATCAATCAAATGGAAAATATATTCTTCGCCGTCTTTCGCTTTATAAGTAAGCTGAACCGCATTTAGTTTAATCGTAATTCCACGCTCACGCTCTAAATCCATTGCATCAAGCGTTTGTTCTTTCATTTCACGTTGTGTTAGGGCACCTGTCTTTTCTAAAATTCGATCGGCAAGTGTGGATTTCCCGTGGTCAATATGAGCGATGATTGAAAAATTTCGGATCTTCGCCTGACGCGCTAATCTTTGTTCTTTGTTCATGACATGATCACTCCTACATTCTCGTACAATGTACACTATTTCTAATTATACCAATCGATCAGGAGTCAAGCAACAACTCTCTTTTTCATATCGTCGTATTCACCGTTTTTCTTAGCCAATCATAATTTGGGCTCTAGTTACTATCCCACTTAAAAAACTATTGCATACTGTGAAAGTAACTTCTTTGAAAGGTGGTTTTTCTTAATGTATAATTTTGGTGAACCAATGACTGGCGCAGCTGGATTTGAAACAGGTTATACGGGTTACGGTGCTGGACATGGTACGGATTGTGTAGCACCAGGCTATGGCTACGGCGCACCAGTTGCTGGGTACGGAGCACCAACTGCTGGTTTTGGAACTGGCCGCGGATTTGCTTTAATCGTTGTCCTTTTCATCTTATTAGTGATAATTGGGGCTTCTTGGGCTACTCCAGGAACAGTCTAATTTTGTCGATAAAAAAAGGGGCCTTTAACTTGGCCCCTTTTTCTAGTTATTCATTTATCTCCCCCATTTCCATTTAAAACATTGTTGACAAATGACATCACTTGAGACAGTAAGCTTCGGCTAGCATAATTCATTCCCTCAGCAAGATAACTTCCCATATCAGAAAAGAAATTAAATCGACCTACCTCTTCTACCTTTTGACTTTTCTCGGCAAGTTCTATTTTGGATGTAATGACAATTTTTGATTTATCTACTGCCTTGTCTTCAGCACTAGAACTATTTTCTGTTTCCTCAACAATAAGGGGAACTGGCCACGAAATTCCAAGCTCTTCATTCATTACTTGAACCCCGAACGAAGCACCAATTAATAGCAGCAAGCTAATAATAGAAATTCTTACAACTAGCTTTTTCATGCGGTCTCCCTCTCCTTATTCAGCGTCTACCGCTTCAGCTTCAAAGTAGTATTCGGAAAATACTTCCGCTATCGCACCAGTAGTTTTATATGTTTCATCAAGTGTGTTGTAAAGGCCACCCATTTCAATTAGAACTGAATTAGGTGATAAATCTTGATTATAAATCCCATTAGATCCAGGTGTATCTTTAAGAATAACCCCACGACTTAATCCAGGATATTTTTCTTCAAGCAAATTATGAAGTTGTTTCGCTAACTGTAAATTTTGTTCATGATGACTATGCCTTCCACCTATGACAAATACTGTACGAGCATATTCAACTCCATTGATTTTTACGGTTGTTCTCTCTTTAGGAAGAGTATCTCTGTGTAAGTCAAAGAAAAATTTCAAATCATCATTGTTCGCAATTGCTTCTTTTACATAATTACGAGAAGCATCATAGGATTGTGAGTACTGCCATCCTTTATTAACCAGACCAGCTTGAACATCCCGTTCTTCTACTTCAACTCCAATTCCGCGTTTTTCAAGTTCTTGTGATAACTTCTCGCCAACTAATGTTATATTGATTTTCTTGTGGAAAGCCTCGTTTGGCTTATTTGTCTCAAGCTCAGGTAAGAACGATTCTGTATTATGAGAATGAATGATATGGACTACTTTTCGTCCGTCTGTTGTCCCTTGCGATTGTACTGCTTCTTTTTTTAATTCTTCTAATCTCGCTAAGCTTTCTTGTGTTGCTTCCCTCTCTGCCATAATGACATCCATGGGGGGAGATGACTCAATTGGCAATGTCGTATAATCCATTCCATCCCCTGCAACGATAATTTGCCCGTCAAATAAGGCAAATCCCGGTAACTCACGACCAAGTAAGCTTCTGGGATCATCTGGATTTATACTTGTTGCTACTTCAAAGGCTAAATTCGAAAGACTCGGGGGCCGGCTATCCTCTGGTAATACTTGGGTGAAAAATTTATTTTCCATTCCGAGCACATGAACAAAGTCTTCTCCTTTTACACCTGTTGCCCATTCATGTACTTGATTTGAGGCTAATCCATATCCAGGTTCAAAAGATGTTAACATGCCCGTAAAAATAAATAATGCCATCATTCCTATAATAGTCATGACAATTAGTCGTTTAAAGCTCGTCCGATTTATTGAAACCGTGAAGCTACGCATTTGTTTTCTTTTCATGGTCCCATCCCTTCTCCTCGTGTGTTAACTTGTCCAGTACTGCAATTAAAGGAGCCTTTAAACAACTATTATGAAAAGATGGCGACTAATAGAACCAATATGCTTAAACTTTGCCTACCCATTCCACGACAAAAACCCCAACTCTTTTTCAAGTTGGGGTTCTAAAATTATGGTTAGTGCGTATAACCACCGACATTTTCTTGATTAATTTTATGATGTAAAGAAGCATTTAAACCAGCAGCAATGACATTAGCCATATCATCGATGAAAACATCTACTTCTTTAGGAGTTACCATTAAATTGTGTCCAAGTGGAGCAAGAACCTCACGAATAAGTTGTCGCTTTTCTTGCTCAGGCAAATTACCAACCATACCCATGATCGTTTCACGTTTCGCTTCACTCGGCAAATCTTCATTCTTTAGCTTTCGCTGCTCACCGAAAGTCATTCCTGCCGGAGCAAGTGCACGTGAAGGAGCTTTCCCTTCTTTCATTTCACGACCGAAATGCTTCAATACATAGTCAATTGTATCACTGGTGATTGATACGGCATCAACCACGGTCGGAATGCCAACTGCAATGACCGGAATCCCTAACGCTTCTTTACTTAATTCTTTTCTCTTGTTTCCAACACCACTTCCAGGATGAATACCGGTATCTGAAACTTGAATCGTTGCATTCACCCTCTCAATTGAACGTGAAGCTAATGCATCGATAGCAATTACAAAATCAGGTTTTGTTTTCTCGATAATTCCATAAATCACATCACTCGTTTCGATTCCTGTTAATCCCATTACACCGGGTGTAACAGCGCTTACTGGACGAAAGCCTTCTTGAACTTGCTCAGGAGCAAGTTCAAATAAATGTCTAGTCACAAGCAAATTCTCAACCGCAATCGGTCCTAATGCATCTGGTGTAACGTTCCAGTTCCCAAGACCAACTACAAGACATGTATCTGTATCTTTTATTCCGATCTCTTGCATAAAAGCATGAAATTTATCAGCAAAAACACGCTCCATTTTTTCCTGAATTTCTGTATCTTTTTTACGGATACCTAATGATTCAAAAGTTAGATAGTTTCCTTTTTTCTTTCCTAAGCGTTTCGCTCCTACTTCATCTATTATTACACGTGTAACCGTAACATCGTCAATCGTTTCTTCATGTATTTGTACTCCATTTACTTCCTTTGAATACTTACCATTTTTTTCCTCTTGCTCTAACACGATTTGATGAGCTTCAACCGCAAGATCAGTACGAACTTGATATTGATTTAAGTTCAATTCCTCAGACATTTATTTCACACTCCTACTATAGAATCTCTTTCATGTTAGTGTTTCCGGCAGGGATCGTTTTCATTCTAGCTATTGCTTTTTCTCGTCGAATTTGATAGAATGCAATTTGTTGTATGAATGATACATTAGTGTCACCGTACCTTGAACAAGTAAGCGAAACCGTTCATAATAGATGGACTGGGATCAGAACCTGAACAACATTTATTAGGAGGTGAAAGATATGCCAAATATTAAATCTGCAATTAAGCGTGTAAAAACAGCTGATAAGCGTCGTGCTCAGAATATCTCTGTGAAATCTGCTCTACGTACTGCAATCAAGAACTTTGAAGCAAAAGTAGAAGCTGGTGACGTAGAAGTAGCTAAAGCTGCTTATACTGAAGCAAGCAAAAAGCTTGATAAAGCAGCTAACAAAGGCCTTATCCATAAAAATGCAGCATCACGTCAAAAGTCTCGTCTTGCTAAAAAGCTTAACGGACTTTCTGCATAATCATTAAGCCGATTAGAAAAAAACACGCGATTAATCGTGTGTTTTTTTCTTTCTATTTTTTTATTGTTGCCAACTTCATTAACAATAACTCGACAGCAAGTGTTTTTTCCATCTTCCCTGATTTAATTGCATAATCCGTATCTGCCGCTTCTTCAAGCAAGCGCAGCAATTGTGTGTCCTCAAATCGACTTATCTGCTGACTTGCCAGTTTCACGACATAGGGGTGTAATTTTAATTGAGCAGCCATATCTTTTTGAGAGTAAGATCGTCGACTCATTTCCTTCACTTGATAATAAATGCGTAATTGCCTTGCAATTAATGCAAGTAATTTTAATGGCTCTTCTTTTTGTTTTAAAAGATCGTGATAAATAACAAGGGCTTTATCTAATTGCTTTTTGACGGCAAAATCAATTAAAGCAAAAACGTCTTGTTCCAGCGAACGAGCCACCAAAAGGTCAACCACTTCTCCGCTTACCACCCCTTCATTACCCACATACAACGAAAGTTTTTCCATTTCTGAAACTAACAGCAGAAGTTGTGGTCCAAGTCTTTCTAACAACCGTTCTTTCCCATCAACTGAAAAAGTAAATCCTTTCTTTGCTGCTTGAACTTCTAACCATTGTGACAACATTTTATCATCAAAAGGCGAGCATTCAACGACAGCAGATCTTTTCTTTAGTGCTTTTGTAATCCTTTTTCTTTCGTCTAATTTCTCGAAAGGTGTTAAGAATATAAGAATAGCTTCAGGTGAAGGGTGTTCTATGTATTCCAGTAACCGATTCAAATCATGGTCAAGTTTCGCTTCTTGTTTTTGGGCAGTTACAATCGAAAAGTCTTTTACCACTACCACTTTCTTCCCTCCAAAAAAAGGGAATGTTTCCGCCTCTTCAATCGCAATATCTAAAAGCGTATCTTGTATACTAAAAGAAATCACATTCGGATCATCCTGAGAACCAACTGTCTGCTTAATGATATCCAACACCAAATCTTCCATTAAGTAAGATTGAGTTCCATACATAAAATAGATCGGTCTAATATCTCCTCGTTTTACCTCTTTTTTTACTGCTAAGTATGACATAAATTATTCCTCATTTTCACTTGCATAACTCCCACAGATTTGGGAAGGCTACACTAAAATTATATGTTTGTCCTTTTTTAGGATAGCCAAAGTATACAAAAAAAACAAGAAATATGAGAAAGGGATCTAGCCCATAATGCCAGACCCCCATTTATGATAAACGCCATAAAATAAGATCCCGGGATATCTTATTCACGACGATAACCATGATCGCTTTCACTAGTTATCATATCCTATGCAGTGCCAAACTATAGGTGACAACTCTTTACAGACGAACCAACAAGGTCAAAACTTTCTAACAATTTCATGAACATGTTGCATTTAGCTATCTAACCAAAAGAATCGAACTAGCAATTTCTGAGCCCATCCCGTATACTTAATTTGTTAAAGGAGGAATGTCTGATGCATTTTGAAAAAGAAGTACAATGTAAACGAAATGATGCAATTGACTCTGCTATCGGGTTTATCATTCCTTTTGGTTTCTTCGCTACAATATTTATCATCGCTTCAATTGTTGATGTATTTAGCGCTATGTAAGTCAATAAACCCGATATACTTAAAAAGAGGATGATTTCGTTCATCCTCTTTTTATTGTTCTAGCGCTGTTTTAACTTCAATTTTTTGCTTCTCAATAGTTAACTCAATGGCCCCTTCTAGGTCCGATCTCAACAAAGGAATTCCCCTGTCTTCTATGCGCTCGACTACCTCTGGATGAGGGTGTCCAAAGCGATTTCTTCTCCCGGCTGATATTAAAACTAATCTAGGATTTATATGATTTAAGAATGCCTCCGTCGTTGAAGTTCGACTGCCATGATGCCCTGCTTTCAATACATCTATTTGTAAATTAGGATAAGTTGAAATTAATCTCCTTTCACCACTTTCTTCTAAATCTCCAGTAAACAGAAAATTAATCCCTTCTACTTCTAAAACTAATACGATTGAACGTTCATTTAAGCCTTGTTCCATTCCACTTGGTGAAAGAACTACAAAAGTAGCTCCGGCGTCTTTCCAACTTACTCCTTCCTTAACAAACCTAATTTTGGTTTGCTTTCGAGCAAATTCAGTTAATAATTCTCTTTCAAACTCGCCTTCAACGACCCCTTGACTATAATTGACTTCCTTGATGTTAAAGGCTTTTGATAGCGCCATCGCTCCACCGATATGATCCAAGTGTCCATGTGTTAGAATAAGTCGATCTATTTGATTAATTCCACGCGCTTTCAAAGTTGGAACTACCACATCTGCACCCACTTCAAACGGTTTTCTTCGTTTCCGCCAATCCTCATCAGAAAAAGATATTGTCCCCCCAGTATCAATGAGGTAAATCGCTTTTCGAAAGGGGAATTCAATTAATATGCTGTCGCCTTGGCCAACATCAATCATGGTCACTTTCGTTCTTGAATCTACATAAGGTGAACTGACTTGAACGATTAATAATATACTTAAAATTGCCATTGGTTTTATCCACCAACCTCTAGTACCTTTCTCCCACATCAGACAACCGAAAAATACACAAAGATAATAAGCAAAAACAAGCAACATTGAAGGCTTTCCAACCACAAAGGAGGAAAATCTAAACTCTGCGCTTTTTCGCAATAATTCATGAATAAACGGAAAAATAAATTCCAACAGGAGAAGGGGATAATTAAAGGCAGACGAAATAAAGAAAGAAAGCATAAAAGACAATAAAGTGAGCGGTAAAACGAATACCGTTATAATGGGGATATAAATCAAATTTAATGGGATTGCTAACATAGAAAGCTCAAACATATGAAGCAACAATAGAGGAAAAGACAGCACCTGAGAGAGCAAAGTCACCGACAATAATTGAATATAGCGATTAGGATACCTCTTTTGAATCATAGGGATTGAAATAATGAGTCCAAATGAAATTAGAAAGGACAATTGGAAACCAAGATGAAAAAGAGCGAATGGTTTAATGAATAAATAACCGAGGTAAACGGAAGATATTCCAGTTAATGGGGACACCCGTTTTTTAAAACGTAAACAAACTAAGACGACCATGGCCATAATCGATGCCCTAATAACCGAGGGTGCCGCACCAGCAATAATCATATATAAGGGTAATATAAAAAGAAGAATTTCTATAACTCGTTCTCTAGTAATACCTACTCTAATCAAGGAATAAAAAAGCATCGTGACAATCATCCCAACATGCAAGCCAGAAACAGCAAGTAAATGAATAATACCAAGACGCTGGTAAGCTTCCAGTACTTCCCCGTCTATGAAAGTTCGATCTCCAAATACTAATGCAACCATGATGCCATTAAATTCTGGATGTACCTGCTGTTCAACCTTGCGAATTTGTGTATGCCTCCAGCGCTGAAGAGCGAGAAATAAATTTCCCGTCGTTTCAATACATTGTATACCGCCACGTTCTGGTCTTAATACCCAAAAAATATTCTGCTCCCTTAAGTACTTTTGATAATTAAATTCACTAAAATTTGTTGGTGGCAGAGGGGATGTGAGATTCCCATTAATCATACACGTATCTCCTGGTGATAGCTGTTTCAACCTAATCTGATCGCTTTGATCATATAGCAATGCTTGAACTTGAATAAGTTCATTTAAGTTGCTCTGTAAACGTAAGGACATAGTGTCGCCGTCTATATTAGGTGTAGTTTTAACTACACCATAAATGGTTTGATTCCCTTCATCATAAGCAGTCAATTGCTGACTTACCGCAACATATCCAACGAGATAATAGAGGAGAAAAGGAATAGTAATGATAACTAACTTCTCTTTGAAGAAGGAACGATGAATGAAACAAAAGAAAAGAAACAAAATTAATAGAATGAAATAAAGAGGGCTCGATCCGCCGAGGGCAAGGAAAAGACCGAGCGTTGCGGAGAGGGGGATTAAAAAAAGGAATCGACTTATCTTTCTCACCCCTTATAAAAACTCTGAGTAAATAATTGTTTTGCTTGTTCTCTAAGTTGAAAGAGTTCGTCTTTTTCCATGCCAGTTTGAGCTAATTTATCTAATAATGAAACGGTAAACTCCTTTTTTTCATGATGAGATTGATCCAAACTTACTTCCTCTAACTCGACTTTCACTACGTGAATTCCTGCTTCACGAAACATTTGCTCGGCGTAAGAGTGGTTTTTATAATCCGTTGCATAATAAACACTTTTTATCCCTGCTTGAATAATGGCTTTCGAACAATTAACACAAGGAAAATGAGTGACGTAAATTTCTGCCCCCTCGGTTGGAACACCAAATTTAGCGCACTGTAACAAAGCATTCACCTCTGCATGAATCGTTCTGATGCAATGATTATCAACGACATAACATCCATCATCTATACAATGGGCTCCTCCTGAAACGGAACCGTTATAGCCGCCAGCGATGATTCTCTTCTCTCGTACAATCGTCGCTCCTACCATAAGGCGTGTGCAAGTACTTCTTAATGCTAGTAAATGGCTTTGAGCCAAAAAGTATTGGTCCCATGATATTCTGTCCATTTCTTCCTCCCTCTTTAAAGTGATTAAGATAAGTTTAGTGAAAAGCCAGTCCACCGTCAATATATAGAGTAAGTTAATTAAAGATCAGATATTCTTCTAAATTTTCAATAGATTTGGGTCCAATTCCAGAAACATTTAACAAATCATTAATGTCTTTAAATGGACCATGTTCATCACGATAACTAATAATAGCTGCGGCCTTCGAAGGCCCTATTCCAGGAAGCTGTTCTATTTCCCCTGCCTCTACTTGATTAATCGCAATTTTCCCTTCAGATTGGCTTGAAACACTATTCATTCCCTGAAAACTTTGTACATCTTCTCCCTGAACCGGAACATAAATTACCATCTCATCTTGTAAAAGTTGGGCAAGATTCAATTGCTGTTCATCCGCCTCAGTAAGAAGACCTCCCGCTTTATCAATGGCATGATACACGCGATCACCCTGTTTTAATTCATAGACACCAGGTCGTGCAATTGCTCCTTTAATATCGATCATAATAAAAGTCTCCTGATTATTTAAGGACTTATCTGTTTCCGAAGTAACCGTATGTAAATCAGCTTGAAATAAATCGACTATAGCTTCTTCTTCTGAATTACGAAAATGTAAAAACAATACTACACTAACTAATAGTACTACAATACCTGAAAACACGACATATTCCTTTTTCGCCATTATCTTCACACCCTTTACCTTTAATTGAGTTATAATAAAATAATAGAAACTACATTATTACTATTTAAAAAAGGAGTCGATTTATTTATGGCTGTACATCTACAAATTGCAGAACAAGTAAAGAAACATCGTGATGCACAAAAACAGTTCCTTGCCCTCGATGCTTCTAGGGAGCGCGCAATAGAAAGAGTACTTGAATTAGCAAAGGTAGGAAAAGAAGTTCAAATAACTGAGATCAATCAAATAACAGAGGAAATGAACAGTATCGCTATGAAATTTCAGTTTCCTCCGCGGAAGCTCGTCACTCGTCAAATGGTAATAAATTACTTAAACATTCGTTAAAGAGGTCATAACAGAGTCCCTTCCTTCATACGTTTAGTCATAACGGGTGTTCGCGTTGAGCATGCAAAAGGAGGGGGCTAACTTGAAAATAGGAATCATTGGAACGGGGAGTATGGGAAGTATTTTACTCGAATCTTTGATTGAGTCTGGTGTAATATCACCAAGTCAAATAGTGATTACAAATCGAAATCAAGACAAAGCCAAGGCACTTAAAAAACGGTTTCCAAATTTAACAATTGGGAAAGATGCACGAGAAGTTGTTCAGGAAGCAAATGTCACCTTTATTTGTACTAAGCCTTTACAATTCCCAGCTGTCCTTAATCAGATTGCACCTTTTTGTCAGGCAGGCAAATTCTTAATTTCGATTACTAGTCCAATTTCAGTAGAACAATTAGAAGGCAAAGTCGATTGTAAGGTTGCTCGAGCAATACCGAGTATCTTAAATAGAGCTTTAACAGGATCTTCTCTTTTAAGCTTTGGTAGTAGGTGCGAAGATACAGATAAACAATTCCTAACAACACTTATGTCTGCTATCTCTGAGCCTCTTGTTATCGATGAAGACATCACTCGTGTCTCTTCCGATATTGTAAGCTGCGGGCCTGCATTTTTCAGCTATATTATGCAACAATTTATTGATGGCGCAGTGAGACAAACGAACATTTCTAAAGAGGATGCAACGACACTTGCGACTAATATGATGATTGGAATGGGGAAGTTACTTGAAAAAGGACACTACACATTGCCTACATTACAAAAACGTGTTTGTGTTCCTGGCGGTATTACAGGTGAAGGAATAAAAGTACTTGAGGCAGAAATCGGGTCAATGTTTGACCATTTATTTCAACAAACACACGCAAAGTATTACGAAGATCAAGAATTGATAGCAGAGGCATTCTCAAATGATCGGTGAAAGGTAAAATAAGAAAAACGCCGCATCCGTCTTTTCTTATTCGGTTAAACTTTGATAACTCTTGTTCACTCAAATTTAAACTTTTTCATCTCTAAAATCTCTAAAAAAGGAAGAGCAGAGGCTCTTCCTTTTTTATTCGCTTCTTTTATGTGTAATTCCTTTTTAATTCTTTTTCTTTGCGAAAAAAAATATTCGCTCACTTTCCTCTTTTGGCTCAAAGTTTGTAAAATCTGCAAAAACTGAAACATCACCAAAACCCGTTTCGAAAAGCCAATTCCTATATTGATCGATCGAGAATGTTCGTTGTTTATGTAATTCAAAACTACGTTCAAACAGTCTAGTTTCCTCATCTTCAATAAAAAAGGTTACTTCATGCTCAACACTATTAGCATGCTCACCTTCAAAGGACGTCCAAATATAAGCCATTTTTTCAACATCATCAGCAAATGTTTGATTAATAAACCCTTCATTAATCTTAACGATGGAATGTACATCAAACAACAGTATTCCTTCAGCTTTTAGTTGTTGATGTACACTTTTAAACGTATTATGAACGTCTTCCTCTGTTTCTAAATAATTGAGGGAATCACAAAAAATGGTCACAACATCATATTGCCCTAATCCTTCTAAGTCGGTCATGGATTGTTGAAATAAGGGAGGGGAAAAACCTGCCCTGTCACACTTCTCTTTTGCAAGTGAAAGCATGTCAGCAGATAAATCAACCCCCGTCACATTCGCACCACTTTGTTGTAATTGAACAAGAAGTTCTCCCGTGCCACAACCAACGTCAAGAATAGACAGTCCCTCTAAATTTTGTTGCTGAAGTTGCTTCTGAACAAATTCAACCCATTTTTCATAAGGTGCATCTGTCATTAACGAATCGTATAAAGCAGCAAAAGCTTGATAATTCATAAAAGCTCCTTCTATTTATCTTCTTTTAGATATGTCCAACCATCACGTTGTTCTATTTTCTTTTCTTTCATCAGTTTGCCAAGTGCACGCTTAAACTTTGCCTTACTGATTGAAAAACGCAACTCAATGTCTTCAGGAGGGGTCTTGTCCCAATAGGGCATAGAACCTCCGCGCTCCTTTAAGAAGTGATAGATTCGCTCGGCATCTTCTTCTTGCTGTTCCGATCTAATGGGATTCATTGTCACATTAATGCGTCCATCTTCACGTACGAATTGAACACGAACCTGAATATACTCACCGTACCTTGGAACTCCTTGCATTTCATCGTTATAGAGAAAGGCAATATAACCTTGATCGGTTAAGATAAGGGCTCCTTCATCAAGAAAGTGATAAACATATCCACGCACTTCTTTATTCATCATTTCCGCAGGAGCCTTTATGGATTGTCGCTCAATCGGTTCACCCTTTACAAGCTTCCCCATCAAACGCCCGCGCTTATCCCACGTCAGCGAAAGCGGGAGTTTATCCCCCGGCTTAGGCCATTGCTCGCGTTCATATGGCAGTTCATCCATAGATAAAAAGAGATCACGTGAAATGCCATTATGAAAAAAAACTCCATGTCCAGTTTTTACTTCAACAGCTTCTAACCAGGCTATCTCCCCCACTTTTAAAAGCGGCTTTTCCATCGTAGCAGACAATCTCTCTTGATGATCATGATATAAAAAAACATCGACATGATCACCAATTTCTAAGTCTTTCGTAACTTCACGTTCATGGAGAAGAACATCGGTTATTCCATCACTAACAAAAAAACCAAAGTTTGTCGCGCGTACCACTTCAAGGTTGACACTGTATCCAGGCTTAAGATCCATCAACCTAAAACCCCTTCTAATTCAACAACTGGAGCATCGCCCCAAAGCTTTTCCAGGTTATAGTATGCACGTTCATCCTTGTGGAAAACGTGAACAACAACGTCTCCTAAGTCAATTAATATCCAACGCGCTTGATCAAATCCTTCTAGACGCTTGATTTCAATTCCCTTTTCTTGCACTACTTTTTTTAGTTCGTACGCGATTGCTTGAACTTGTTTATCAGAATTACCATGACAAATAACAAAATAATCGGCTATCAAAGAAACCCCTCTCATATTTAATGCTACAATGTTTTCTGCTCTTTTATCATCGATCGCTTTGACAGCTAATTCTAAAATAGGTGTTTCATTCACTAAACATCACTTCTCCTTTTTTTCTTTAATTAACTGGTTGTAAGTAGCTATCGTATCTGGGAATATCAGTTGGTTTCGTTTCATAAGAAATACCATCGTATTTTTTAATGCTTCAATAATAGCTTCATCTAAATCTTTTCTCGCAAGCTCTCGTACGTCATCTACCCCTTTAAAATGTCGCCCTGGTTCAATATAATCGGCCAGAAAAATCACCTTTTCCAAAACCGTCATACCTGGCCTGCCTGTTGTATGATACCGAATTGCATTTAGTACATTTTCATCTGTAATACCAACTTCACGTTCAACATAATAAGCCCCACAAGGAGCATGTAAAAGTTCGTCACCATAATTTAAGAGTGACTTATCATTTAGTTTCTCCCAAACAAGCAGTTTCATTTCTTCCTTATCACGGAACTTTGCATAATCATGAAAGGCAGCTGCTAACATCGCTTTTTCCTTATCCGCTCCAAAACGAAACGCTAGCTCCTCTGCGGCCTTTATAACCCCAAGTGTGTGTGTGTAGCGATGATCAGTAAGGTGAGGCTTTACCTTTTCCAACGCCTGTTCTAGATTCATATAACGACCTCTCTTTCACCAATGCTTCCACTTCTTTAGGGACCATATACGAAATTGGTTTGCCATCTTGAATCCTTTTACGAATAAGGGAAGATGAAAAATCCACCTGCACCATTTCTAACAAATATACCTGTTCTGCATAATGAGATTGCTTGATCGATGTCCCAGGACGCTCTACACCAATAAACGTTACAAGTTCTAGTAACTCATCTATTCTATGCCACTTCGGAAGATAATCAACCATGTCTCCACCAATTAAAAAATAAAATTGATCATTTGGATATATCTTTTTAAATTCTTTAATTGTCTCAATTGTATAAGAAGGACCTTCTCTTTCTAATTCAATGGTTGAAACATGAAATCGCTCATTATCATGTGTTGCACTAACTAACATATCAAGGCGGTCTTCATTGGAAGCCAAGTCTTCGCTTTCCTTATGAGGCGGTTTATTCACAGGAATGAACCAAATTTCGTCCAGCTCATAATAGACAAGAGCTTCTTGAGCAAACAATAAATGCCCTGTATGCGGAGGATTAAACGTACCACCAAACAACCCAATTTTCTTCATTTATTCTGCTCCTCTCCTCTTATTTTATTAAGACGGGAGAATAAGTTCCTTATTTTCTTTTGATTCTTTGTATAGAACAATCGTATGACCTATTAATTGAACAAGTTCGGCTTTAGTTGAAGCAACGATTTTTTCTGCTACTTCATCTTTTTCTTCGTCGCAATTTTGTAAGATACTTATCTTAATTAGCTCCCTGGCCTCGAGAGCCTCTTCTATTTGCTTTGTCATATTTTCATTTACTCCACCTTTACCAACTTGGAAGATAGGATTTAAGTGGTGCGCTTTAGAACGTAAAACTCTTTTTTGCTTTCCTGTTAACATGTTCAACCTCCTAATTGTTGTAAGACGATTTTTTTCATCTCTTTGTTATCTGGTGTTATTTCAGTCCAATGCTCAAAGGAAAGGGCCGCTTGATTAACTAACATTCCAATCCCATTTACTATTTTCCCACCACGTTCTTTGGCTTCTTTTAAAAATTGCGTTTCTAATGGATTATAGATCAGATCACTTACAATGGTTCCTGGTTTTAATAATTCAAGGGAAAGAGGAGAATGATTAAAATTAGGACTCATCCCAACAGATGTCGTATTGATGATGACATCATATTTGTTTAAGCTTTCCTCTGCCACTTTTCTCTCAACCGTTGCAGAAGGTATGCTAAACTCTTCCGCAAGTTTAATTAATGAAGCCGTTTTTTCTATTGTTCGGTTCGTAAATTCGATCCTTCCAACACCATATCGCAGGAGCGCAGTAACGATCCCCCTAGCACTGCCACCAGCACCAATAATTAAAATAGACTTCTCGCGGATTTCTTCCTCTGTTTCATCTAATAACGATTGAACGTACCCACGACCATCCGTATTATATCCAATTAACTTCCCGTTTTTGTTTACGATCGTATTAACAGCCCCTATTTGAAGCGCCTCATCATTAATCTCATCAAGAAATTCCATTACTGCTATCTTATGCGGGACGGTGACATTACAACCAGCTATGTCCAAAGCTCTTATCGCATCAACTGCTTCTTTGACCAATTCTGGCTTTACATCAAAAGCATGATACCTTGCTTCAATCCCTAATTTAGCAAATGCATCATTATGAATGAGCGGAGACATTGAATGTCCTACCGGATGACCTAACAGCCCAAATACTTTCTCCATTTTTTCTCCTCCTCGAAAGATAAATCTTCATTTGAATTTGGTATGGTAAAAGAGTGGGCGAGCGTTTACACAATCTATTTACTTGGATGCCCTTCTACCTTTAAGCTCAACTTAACCTTTTTCACGTTTTTAAGAAGCACTCTCCCATTTCCCTTAACGAATAAGAAATGACTTCAAAAAAAGCTTTGTTCCTTCATTACTTATATAATAGATTCTCTAATGGTAACATTTACTCCTTTAGGAGCATAACCATCTACTTTCAAATTTGTGCCGTTAACCGTGATCCAACCTAATCCAGAAAACACGATATCCGCTTTATTTCCTTTAATATGAAATGTGTGCTTCACCAATGGCGGTAGTGACTCTTTCGTCTTCGGCCCAGGAGGAATTAACAAGTCTCCCAAATGGGTTTGATAAAGCTCCTCTGCTTTTTCCATTTTTGTTCGATGAATATGCAGCTCATTTGAACAAAAGCATGTAAAAGATGTTCGTTCCCCTTGCACAAAGTCAAACCGTCCAAGTCCTCCGAAAAATAAAGTCTGACCAGCGTTCAGCTGGAATACCATAGGTTTTATTTCTTTTTTAGGTGTAATAGCCTTTAACTCTTGTTTATCTATATGATGAGCCATTTGATGATGATTGATAATTCCTGGTGTGTCATAAAGTGCTTGTCCATCTTCTAAAGGAATATCAATCATGTCCAACGTCGTTCCAGGGAAATGTGATGTAGTAATTAATTGTTCCGTATCCCCACCAAAAGACTTAATCATCTGATTGATAAATGTTGATTTCCCTACATTTGTACATCCAACCACATAGACATCTTGACCTTTCCTAAGGCGATCAATTTCAGAAGCAACTTCAACGATGCCAACTTCCTTTTCTGCACTCATAAGCAGGACATCAACAGGTTTTAACCCAAGATCTTTTGCAGATTTTTTCATCCAATTGACTAAACGGTTGTGATTCAATGATTTGGGTAACAAATCTACTTTATTCCCAACAAGCAATACATCATTATTCCCAACAAAACGATGAAGACCAGGTAACCAACTACCAGTAAAATCAAAGATATCAACAATCTTAACAATCAAAGCCTTTTTTTGGCCCAAACCATTTAAAATCTTTAAAAAGTCATCATCAGTTAGAGCAACATCTTGAACTTCATTATAATGTTTTAAGCGAAAACAACGTTGACAAGTAATGACCTCTCTTTCTAATGCCGATGGCGGCGCAAAGCCCAATCCTTCTTTTGTTTCTGTCTGAATATGAACACCACATCCAGAACAAATAGGTCTGCTTTCTTCCATTGTGATCCTCCAATTTCTTTTAAAATTAAAAGCTTTAGTTTTTCTTCTTATATTATTAGAGACAACATACTCCTTCATCCCGCATAATTATAAACTCAAATTATTTAGATAAATAACTTTTTCCAACAACCTTACACTTACCAATCTTTAACTATACATTTACTCACCTTTTTTTTCAATCACGGAAATTGAGATTTGTCATCCTCTGTACTATTTTGTCAATATTCCTATATTTTTCATCAATTTAAAAAACTTTTCGACAAATCTAATCAACACTCAACATTGTGGATAACTTTATACACGTTATACCATAATAAACATAAGGGTTTCATCTTGTCATAAACAGGGAATTAACAACTTATCCACTTATCAGTGTGGATAAGAGGAACAGTTGTTCTATTTTGAAAGTCGTGGTAGGATTAAATCACACGAATAACGTACTAGTTTATTCATATAAAACAACGAATTTCCTTTTTAATTTCGACAAACCCTGACGAGGAGGTGAACCTGTCGTTATAGTAGACAGGACTATATGCAGAATCTATCAGATGAACTATTAATTGAGACTTATTATAAGGCGGTAGAATTAAATTTAAATCATGATTTCATTGAACTAATCCGAGTAGAAATTGCTAAACGTTCCCTCTCAGACAAAATAAAACTTTCATCATGATTACAAACTTAGCTTCCGCCAGAGTCCTTAAGAGCATTTGCTCATGTTCTTGTTTTGTTAAAAGCAAGATTTTTGGATTCAGACGGGAGTTTTTTATCTATTTTTCTACATATATTCAAACCATACTTTCGCATAAAACGGATGTTAGCCCCTTTTCATATAAGCTCATCCTGCATACTTGAATTTTTATCTTTGCAGTAAAAACAGCTATCGTTTTTCACGATAGCTGTTTTTTTTGTTGTCCATTTATTCAGCTTGTTTTGAAATACGGTTGCCAATACGAATGTATTCTCTCGGTTGAAATGGTCCTGTCGTTGGCACAATATGATTATGATCTAACTGTTGGACATCAACAGAGCCTGGCCGGTCTAATCCTTTTTCATGAATCGTACGATTATTAAATTCGTTCGCATACCATCCACCTGAAAAAAGGACGAGGAAAATACTAACGGCCGCTAACCCCTTTTGTTTATTATTCATAGTTGTCACTCCTACATTAGGCAACGGTCTTTTCTATTTAAAAGAGGTCGTTTATCTATAGAGTGTCGTACCCTTTATAAAAATATACATACGTTTTCAAATTTTATATAAAGTTTCTCAAAATAAAAAAAAATTCCCCCCCCCACACTATCGCATTTCTACATATTTAATAAGACCAAGGAAATCGGTTAAACCTAAAGGTGTTCTGGGATGCATGTGTCTGAAAAGTAGGTTATAATTTTATTTAGTCTATAAGGACATGCTTACAAAAAGCTAGAAAGAAAGGATAAAAGCATTGAGTCGCAACATTCTACATGATTTGAAAATTTAAAAAGGAGGTATGTAATTTGACGGTTTTACACTGGGCTACAATCTCCCCATTTTTGTTAGCCATTTTGATTCCTTTTTTGTATAAGTACGCAAGACCGATACATACGGGGTGGTTCGTCCTTGTACTCCCGCTCGTGTTGTTTATTTATTTTATTAGCTTTTTACCAATTACATCTGACGGTGGAGTTATCGAGTATAGTGCCCCTTGGGTTCCTTCTCTTGGAATTAATTTTACTGTTTACATTGATGGGCTTAGCCTATTATTCTTATTGCTGATAACGGGTATAGGTTCCCTAGTCGTATTATATTCGATCTACTATCTTTCGAAAAAAACGGAACGACTACACAACTTTTATGTGTATTTACTTATGTTTATGGGAGCAATGCTCGGGGTTGTTATATCAGATAACTTAATTGTTTTATACACATTTTGGGAGCTCACTAGTTTGGCCTCATCTTTGTTAATTAGTTATTGGTATCATCGGAAGAAATCGACTTATGGAGCTCTAAAGTCGATGCTTATTACTGTCTTTGGCGGCTTTGCAATGCTCGGTGGTTTTTCCTTACTCTACCTTATGACTGGAACATTTAGTATTCGCGAGATCATTAGTCAAGTTGAATTAGTGACTTCAAGTTCACTCTTTATTCCAGCGATGATCCTTATACTACTAGGGGCCTTTACCAAATCTGCTCAATTTCCATTCCATATTTGGTTACCGGATGCGATGGAAGCCCCTACACCAGTAAGTGCCTATCTTCATTCGGCAACGATGGTCAAAGCAGGTATTTATTTAGTTGCTCGTCTTACACCTGTTTTCGGTGGAGCCGCAGAATGGTTTTGGATTTTATCTGGAATTGGGTTGCTCACGCTATGTTGGGGCTCCATCTCTGCGGTCCGACAAAAGGATTTAAAAGCAATTCTAGCCTTTTCAACTATTAGTCAACTTGGATTAATCATGTGTTTACTCGGTCTTGGCTCGGCCTCTCTTTATTTTGGATATGGTACGGAATCAACGGTGTATACGACGGCAACTCTGGCAGCTGTTTTCCACCTGATCAATCATGCGACATTTAAAGGAAGCTTGTTTATGACAGCAGGGATCATTGATCATGAAACCGGAACACGAGACATTCGCAAACTCGGTGGTTTAATGACAATTATGCCGATTACTTTCACTGTCTCTTTAATCGGAACAGCCTCAATGGCTGGATTACCTCCATTTAATGGCTTTCTAAGTAAGGAAATGTTTTTTACTGGAGTGTTAAATGCAACTGAGTTATCTATATTTAACATGCAAACATGGGGGATGTTATTCCCAGTTTTAGCTTGGATTGCTAGTGTTTTTACATTTTTATACTGCTTAATTATGTTCTTTAAGACGTTCACAGGTAAATTCAAGCCAGAAAACTATGATGTGCACGTACACGAAGCCCCAATCGGAATGTTAGTTAGCCCAATTATTTTAGGGTCACTTGTAATTATTTTCGGTTTGTTCCCTAATTTACTGGCTTATACACTAATTGAGCCTGCTATGGCTGCAATCTTGCCAACTCTATTGGGGGGGGACGATGTATTCAAGGTACATATCTACCATTGGCATGGCTTTAACCCAGAGTTATTTATGACAATTGGTGTCATTGTATTTGGTACTATATTATTCCTATTGATGAAAAAATGGGCTCAAACTACGATTTATTTAAGAGAACGAGATCCACTTAACAGGGTATATGATGGAACACTTTCTGGTTTAGCAACAGGAGGTAATAAACTTACTTCATTTTATATGACAGGTAGTATTAGACATTACCTAATCTACATTTTCTCATTTCTAGTTTTATTTATTGGATTTATGTTTGTCCGCCTAAATGCCTTTGCATTTGGTGGTGAAACAGCCCCAATAACATTTTTCGAGACTGCTATAGCTATTGTCATGGTAATCGCAGCAATTGTTGTTGCTTTAGCCCGCACACGTTTGACTGCCATTATAGGTTTAGGAGCAGTAGGATATTCGTTAGCGACATTCTTTGTTTTCTTCCGAGCACCTGACCTAGCTCTTACTCAAATGGTTATTGAAACGGTCTCAACTGTTTTATTTTTGTTGTGTTTTTACCACTTGCCAATGTTCAAGCAAAAATTCGAAAATGTTAAGTTTAAATTGGGCAATTTAATGGTTAGTTTAGGTGTCGGAATTCTCGTTACCATGCTTGCTATTTCTTCACACAACTCTAAATTGTTTGATTCACTAAAAGATTACTTTGTTGCAGCTAGTTATGATGAAGCCGGTGGAAAAAACATGGTCAATGTCATTCTCGTGGATTTCCGTGGCTTTGATACTTTATTTGAGATATTAGTGTTAGGCATTGCAGCGATCGGTATTTACTCAATGATTAAACTACGTTTAGCAAAGGAGGAACAATAAATGCGGACAAATGATGTAATCCTTAAAACTGCTACTCAACTTGTTACATTTATCATCATTATTTTTTCCATTTATGTTTTCCTTGCTGGGCATCATAACCCTGGTGGAGGGTTCATTGGTGGGTTAATGACGGCTGCAGCTTTTATTTTGCTTGGACTAGCTTTTGACATTGAAACCGTAAAAAAAATCATACCTATTGATTTAAAAATCATTACGGCGATTGGCTTATTAATCGCCGTTTTAACTGGCATAGGAGCCTTTGTCTTTGATGCTAACTTTCTAAGTCATACCTTTGGCTATTTCCAACTACCACTACTCGGGAAAACCGAATTAGCTACTGCTTTACTTTTTGATATTGGAGTCTATCTTGTGGTAATTGGTGTTACGCTAACAATTATTTTTACAATTGGGGAGGATCAATAATGGAAATTCTAATCTCCATCGTTGTAGGGATCCTGTTTACAGTAGGAACCTACCTTATCCTTTCAAAAAATATTACGCGGATAATTATTGGAACGGGGATTCTAAGTCACGGTGTCCATTTGCTTTTACTGACGATGGGAGGATTAAAACAAGGAGCGGCTCCGTTATTAGGACAAGAAGCAGCTTCTTATACCGATCCTTTACCACAGGCCCTAATACTAACTGCAATTGTTATCAGCTTTGGGGTCACCTCTTTCTTTCTTGTTCTAGCGTATAGAACTTATAATGTCCATGGTACAGATGACATGGAAAAGATGAGAGGGTTGGAAAATGATGAATAATCTTATTATATTACCGTTATTAATACCGTTACTAACTGGTGTTATATTGTTATTTTTAGGAAAAAAGATCATCCTACAGAAAACATTAAGTATCCTTTCTGGGATCGCCATTATTATTACTAGCATATTACTGCTTATGGATGTCAATAGTAATGGAGTTCAAGCTTACTTTTTAGGTGGATGGTTACCACCCTTTGGGATCGCTTTAGTGGCAGATTCATTTGCGATTTTACTTGTCATATTTGCTAGTATTATTCTAGTAGCAACAACCTTGTTTACATTCAAAGGTTTGGATTTAGAACGCAAAAATTACTATTATTACCCACTCGTTCAATTTCTGCTTACTGGTGTAATTGGAGCGTTTTTGACAGGTGATTTATTTAACTTGTTTGTCTTTTTTGAAGTTTTACTGATGTCCTCGTATGCTCTAATTGTTTTAGGAGGAACCAAAACTCAATTACGAGAATCGATTAAATATGTTCTTGTAAATGTTATTTCTTCAGCTTTGTTTGTTACAGCTGTTGCCTTTCTTTACTCCGTTACAGGAACATTAAACATGGCTGATTTATCTGCTCGGATTGCAGAAATCAACCAACCAGGTTTGGTAACAGTCATTGCTTTGCTCTTCCTAATTGTTTTCGGAATGAAAGCAGCTATTTTCCCACTATACTTTTGGCTACCAGGTGCTTACTCAGCGCCACCACCAGTTATTTCAGCTATTTTCGCTGGTCTATTAACCAAAGTAGGGATTTATGCGATTTACCGAGTATTTACGATTATTTTCTACCATCAACCTGAAGTTACTCATTATACAATTGGGGTATTGGCTGCCATTACAATGATCATTGGTGCTATTGGAGCGATTGCATACAATGATATTCATAAGATACTTGTATATAATGTGGTTGCAGGGGTAGGCTTTATTCTTCTTGGTTTATCTTCCTTTAATTCAGATGGGATTTTTGGAGGAGTATTCTATTTGCTGCATGACATGATTATAAAAGCAGCTCTATTTTTATTGGCTGGTGCTATTGTTGTTGTAACAAGAACAACAAAGATCGGTCAGGCAAGTGGGATAATGAAAAGTTATCCTTTACTAGGTTGGTCCTTTTTGGCCGCTGCCCTTTCTTTAGCAGGTGTCCCACCGTTTAGTGGTTTTTTCGGAAAACTTCTTTTAATCCAAGGTGGATTTCTAGCAGAACAATATGTATTTGTCGGTATTTTATTACTATCAAGTCTACTTGTTCTCTATTCTGTTATGAGAATCTTCTTTTTAATGATTTTAGGAGAAGAGAAATTGCCTGAACCGCATCAAAGAGGTAATGTAAAAGGACTAGTCTATCCAAGTATATTTTTACTTGCTTTGTCATTTTTAATGGGTATGGGAGCTGAAGTCATTTATCCTTTTGTAGCAGATGCTGCTTCGACCCTTTTAAATCCTGAATCTTATATTGAAGCTGTACTAAAGGAGTAGGTAAGAATGGCCTTTCAACTTTTACTAAACCTTATAATTGCGTTTACCTGGATGTTTCTTTACAGTGCTTGGGATTTACCATCCTTTATTATCGGTTTTTTAGTTGGGATGCTAATTCTCATTATTGTGAGACGGTTCTTTAATGGACCTTTATATATCACTAAGATATATGCAGTAATTAAATTAATATTATTATTTTTAAAAGAACTTGTACTCTCTAACATTACGGTTATCAAACAAGTTCTACAGCCTAAATTAGCAATTAAACCAGGTATCTTTGCTCTGCACACGGACTTAGAATCCGACTGGGAAATCACTTTGCTCTCTTCATTAATAACATTAACACCTGGAACACTAGTGGTAGATGTATCAAACGATCAACGTACGTTATACATTCACGCAATGAATATCGACGACATCGAAGATTCTATCTCTTCTATTAAGAACACGTTTGAGAAAGCTATTATGGAGGTGAGCCGATAACCTATGCTTACAACAGTGCTTATTATAGCCATGTCCCTTTTATCGTTATCATTATCGGGGAGTATTTATCGCATAATCAAAGGCCCATCACCAGCTGATCGTGTCATTGCGCTTGATACAGTTGGGATTACAATGATTGCTTTAGTAGCTGTACTTTCTATCTTATTAAGAACTTCGGCCTTTCTAGAAGTAATTCTACTTATAGGGATTCTAGCTTTTATCGGAACGGTTGCCTTTGCCAAGTTTATTGAAAGGGGTGTTGTTCTTGAGCGAAAACGAAATCACTAATGTCATTGTCGCAATTCTCGTTCTTGCAGGGACCTTTCTAAGCTTAGTGACAACGGTTGGTCTTTTACGACTCCCTGATATTTACTCAAGGTCACATGCGGCTTCTAAAAGTGCTACTCTCGGAGTCATGCTTATTTTACTCGCTGCATTGATTTTCTTTTATCAAGATTATGGACTTGACGCTCGCTTAATTCTTGGTATTATTTTTGTCTTAATTACATCTCCTGTGGCCGGTCACTTAATAAGTCGAGCTGCGTACTATTCAGGGGTCCCCCTTTGGGAACAGAGTGTCCAGGATGATTTAAAAGAAGTTGTGGAAGAAAAGAAACGTTCAGCTTCTAACGCCAAGCAGTAGACGACTAAGCTCCCCTTTAACTGGGGGAGCTTTTTTAAAAATCATTTAAATGACTTCAAGAATTAGTTTCGGCTTCTCATACTTCTTCAGATACCAAGTCGACAATATGAACAAACAACCGTTTTTATAAACATTCCTTTGCGCTCGATCCCCTCTTCATTTCCAACAAATAACCTGGGATTGCCGTTATAAATGACCATATCACTCCTAAAAGGCGCACAGGTTCATAAACTCTACATCCTAAGCATAAATGTTCACTATCTCTCGAAGTCTGCGTCAGGAGCCTTCTTGCCGCCCACAATCGCCTTCATTCATGCAATACGTCCCCTTGGATAAGTGCCTTCCTTTATCTCAACTTAAAATCAAGCCAACTTAAAGCCTTTATTATTTTTGATACCTAAAGTAACTATCCCTTTGTGCTACAGGCCGAATAACCTCAACTTCGCCCCATTGTTGCTATTTTTTGCCCCATTTTAACGTCAGTTTGGTCTTTGATCGTTACATCTGTAACTAAGCCTTCCTCACAAAGTAAGACAACAGTTGATCCGAATGAGAAAAAGCCCACTTCTTCTCCTTTACGAAGCCGGTTATCCTGATGCGTAACTTCTATTGTATTAATATTCATTGCACCAACCTTTACTACGGCCATGTATTTATCAAGCACCTTCATTTCTGTAATTAATCGATAGTTTCTCGACAATGGTTTTTTTCCATAGCGAAGCCCTAGATCATTCACAGGATAAGATCGACCGCCAAGAACCCATTGTTTCTTAATAGTTCCATCAACTGGACTGTGAATTCTGTGATAATGACTCGGACTTAAGTATAAGATAAAATAGTAACCATTAAGATAAGGTTTGCTTGCTTCTTTTGAACCAAGCATCTCTTCAATGTTATAAGTTTGTCCTTTTACATGAAAATATGTCTCTTCCTCCAATCTGCCAAAATGAGCAATCACCCCATCTACAGGACTTACAAGTGCACTTTTTTGTGCTTCAATAGGACGTACTCCCTTTTTTAATTCTCTCGTAAATAGATCATGCAAATGATTGTATTGATTAAGCGATCTATCCATTTCTGACTCATTTAGTTTGAACGTATTAGAAAATGGTTTAATAAATGGTTTGCTTATCTTTGACCTCGAAAAATTCCGAATCAATGTTGAAGACAAGCGGTGATTCGTTAGTTCTATGAATGATCTAAAGAGTACCTTTTTCAATTCTAAAATCCTCCTTTTTAAAAATTAGCAGCTCTCTACAAAACGTGCCACCTAGTCGTTTAATCGAACCTATGGTATGATTATTAATTAAGATCATATGATTAATTTAATTGTTAATGTTATACAAATCATGCAAGGAGTTGATGTCTTGTTCCTTTTACATCAATTGGATCATACCGTCAAAAAGCTAAAAGGGCAAATTGCAAATGCTCTAACGGTTGTAAATTTAGGATTAGGTGCTTTTGCAATTATGTTTATTATACAAGATGAATTACGTTTAGGTCTTTTATTTATTACGATTGCAGCACTTACAGATCGGTTGGACGGTGCTGCTGCAAGACGATTTAATAGTACATCAGAATTTGGAAAGCAATTAGATTCATTAAGTGACATCATATCCTTCGGTGTAGCTCCAGCATTTTTAATTTATCAAGCTGTTTTATTTACGTTTGGTTTACCTGGAATGTTCCTTACTATATTCTTCATTGCATGCGGAGCTATTCGTTTAGCACGGTTTAACATCACAGAGAATACAGGTTTCTTTGTTGGACTCCCCATTACGGCTGCTGGGTGTGTGTTAACGTTTCACTTATTACTCGTTCCCTATATTGCAGGACCCTACTTTTTATTTGCTACATTAATTTTTGGGGTTTGCATGATTAGTACGTTTAAAGTCAGAAAGATGTAAGTTAATATAGTTAGCATAATCATTCTCTCTTTTGACAAATTACGGTTGTAAATGACAATAATTGACCCTATATTATCTAAAAAAGTGAAAAATATGGGTTTAGATGGTTTATTTTCCGTGGAAAGTCTTGACACCATTAGGGTTTCATTATTAAATGAAGTTGCGGCTTTATTTTTCAGCTTGTCGAATTGGCAAGATTACTCAAAAATGAAGAACTAGCACTTCATCTACGGATGATGTGTTTTTCAAAACAAGGTATGAAAGGGAGTTTTTTTCATGAACAAAACAGATTTAATTAACGCAGTATCTGAGCAAGCAGACCTTTCTAAAAAGGATGCTTCGAAAGCAGTCGACGCTGTATTTGACAGCATTACATCAGCACTAGTTGAAGGTGGAAAAGTTCAACTAGTTGGCTTTGGTAGCTTCGAAGTTCGCGAGCGTTCTGCTCGTAAAGGCCGTAATCCTCAAACTGGACAAGAAATTGAAATTCCAGCTACAAAGAATCCAGCTTTCAAGCCAGGTAAACAACTTAAAGATGCTGTAAACGAATAGTCAGTAAAACGATGAGACAAGCTCTCATCGTTTTTTTATAACATTAAGTTGGAATTTTAACTGACCATACTAAACAAAGTATGTTTATAATAATCATCATAAAAATTTATCCCCTGTCATAAAGTGAAAAGATTAATGATGATGGGGGTGGCTTTATGAACTCATTCTATGAAAATGCTTTATTTGAACATCGCTTTTGGCTTCAAGTATTAGGTGATCATGCAAGGTTTATCCGTGATACTCTATCTCCAACTGAAACTGAATTGGTGAAAAAAGCCGTTCAATTTATCGAGAGATTTGATTCCCTCCTTCATGATAGTCGCCAAAACCTATCTATGGAAGCTATACAGAACCTTACTGAAACAGCCAATGAACAAGCTAAGGAAATTCGATCATTTAAATTAGAAATTATTCGTGAACATTTGGTCGGTGACGTGACAATTGGTCTATCCCCGACATTTCTAAATCATATGGTAAACGAAGTGGAAGAATATCTACGTCTTTTATCTTATCTAATTCAACAGCAGGAGCCCCCTTTATCACATCCCCTTCACCATCACCTCGTCTGGTTATTAGACGCTGCCGGACATGCAGGGGGAATAACAGGGAATTTAGATATAGTGGAAAAACAGCTGCAAAAAAAAAGTGAAGCATTCACGAAAAGATTTGAGCAGTTCTATATTAAAGCTGTAGAGATGGCGGGCTATCTAAGGTCTAATGTACAGCTATTCCCTGCTCTAGAACGTTTTAATGAGAATGTTAAACTAGAGATTGCCTTATTTAAAGTTTTCCTACATGAACTTGAAAAAATGGAAATGAACAATCACCTACTTGGAACATTCGATCGACTCATGGCTGATCATATGGCTAGAGAAGAATGTTATTATTTACTAAAATTAGCACGATCGTCACATCTTGAAGAACCTGACTGTGATCCAACAGCACCTAGATCTAAAGGGTAATAGCTACTTTACTGACAAGATCCTCTTTTCATAGGTTCCTGTCTTGTTGCTGTTATCGCTATTGGTGACCAAGTTCTATCTGAATAATCACTTTCTTCCTTTTAGAAACATTTTGTTTATCGAATATGTTGTTTCTCTGCAAAAATAGGTTGATCCAATTGTCAGAAATCGTTACAATACTTATCATGATTTCGTTTATCTGATAATTGGAGGCTTTATATTTATGTTTACTTTTCTTTTTGCCATTGCCCTACTAATTGTAGGTTATCTCGTTTATTCCAAAGTGGTGGAACGTATTTTCGGAATTAATGATTTAACGCAGACACCAGCTTACACCAGTCACGATGGAATTGACTACACACCAATGCCTTGGTGGAAAGCAAGTTTAATTCAGTTATTAAATATAGCAGGGTTAGGCCCTATTTTTGGGGCGGTTGCTGGGGCTCTATATGGTCCTGTTGCTTTTATTTGGATTGTGATCGGCTGCTTATTTGCTGGAGCAGTGCATGATTACTTCTCTGGTATGCTTTCATTACGTCATAATGGTGCTCAGTTCCCTAGCTTAGTTGGACGTTATTTAGGAAACAACATGAAAATAATAATTAATATTGTTTCCATCGTGTTAATGGTCCTTGTTGCGGCTGCATTCACTGCTGGTCCAGCACAATTAATTGCAAGTCTAACACCGCTTTCGTATACATTTGCTCTTGTCCTTATTTTCACCTATTTCTTAGTTGCAGCTGTTTTACCTATTAACCGTATAATCGGAAAGATTTACCCTCTATTCGGAGCGATTTTAATATTCATGGCTGTATCGATTGGACTTACCTTATTATTTACAGACCGATCGATTCCTAACTTAACCTTAACCAATTTACATCCTGGTGAATTACCAATTTGGCCTCTTTTGATGGTTACGATTTCCTGTGGGGCCATTTCAGGTTTTCATAGTACACAAAGTCCAATACTAGCACGCACAATTAAACATGAGTCTGACGGACGAAAAGTGTTTTACGGTGCTATGGTTGCTGAAGGAATCATCGCTCTTATTTGGGCTGCTGCTGGTATGACCTTTTTTGGAGGTACTGGCGGACTTCAAGAGGCCCTTGCTGCAGGTGGTCCTGGAGGTGTCGTCAATGAGATATCCACGACATTACTTGGCACTCTCGGGGGAATTCTTGCTGTTTTAGGAGTCATCATTTTACCGATAACAACCGGTGATACAGCACTACGCTCATCGCGAATGATGGTAACTGAAGTAATTGAAAAGTTCTTTAAAGTACGTGGTTTAAGAGGCATTTTATTAGCAACCATTCCTGTTACTATTCCAACCTTTTATCTTGCTACTATCGATTATACATTTCTTTGGAGGTATGTTGGTGGAACCAATCAACTAGTCGCTACCATTATGCTTTGGACTGGGGCAATCTATTTGCTTGAATCACGAAAATTCCACTGGATTTGCGGCGTCCCCGCTCTTTTTATGACAGCTGTTGTGTCTACTTATTTTCTTTATGCTCCTGAGGGTTTTTCCTTATCTTATGAACTCTCATTGACAATAGGAGGAATGATCACGCTAGTTGTTGCCCTTTGGTATATAAACAAAATACGTAAGAGCAACAAACAATCTTTAATAGCTAAACCTGAACAAGCTGCTTAATACATTTAAAAAGGCTAGCATTGAGTGTTACTCAATGCTAGCCTTTTCAATATTTGTAGAGATTTAATGACCGATTAGAAAATTTCTTTTTAAACGTTTAATTATATGACATACAAGGAATTACTAGATCTATAGTCAAATAACAGAGGAGTGATGATAAATGAATTATAATGAAATAGAATCCAAACAAGCTAATGGTCAACCTGCGCAAACTCAAAACCATCAGCCTGGTATAGAAAGCAATATGAAGCCATCACCTGTTTATGATGACCCTAACTATAAAGGAAGCGGAAAATTAAAGAACAAAGTAGCTCTCATAACAGGGGGCGACAGCGGCATTGGCAGAGCTATTGCGATTGCTTTTGCTAAAGAAGGAGCTAAACTTTCCATCATCTATCTTGAAGAGCATGACGATGCCCATAAAACGAAAGCAGAAATTGAGAAGTATGGTGGAGATTGTTTATTAATTGCTGGTGATATTGGCGAAGAATCCATTTGTCAACAAGCAATAAAGCAAACAATTGAAAACTACGGACAACTAGATTGTTTGATCAACAATGCAGGTGAACAACATTATCAAGAAAACATTGAAGATATTAGTACTGCACAACTTGAACGTACGTTTAAAACCAATATCTTTTCATGCTTTCACTTCATTAAAGCAGCTATGCCCCATTTAAAGAAAGGTAGCACCATTATTAATACGGCATCAATTGTTGCTTATAAAGGAAATCCTGTTTTAATCGATTACGCATCAACAAAAGGTGCAATAGTTGCTCTTACTCGGTCACTTTCCGAGAGTTTAGTATCTAAGGGAATCCGAGTCAACGCCGTTGCTCCAGGCCCTATTTGGACGCCATTAATACCTGCTTCATTCCCTGCAGATCAAGTCGCCTCATTTGGGACAACCAGTCCAATGGGAAGACCGGGACAACCAGCAGAATTAGCACCAAGTTACGTTTATCTTGCTTCCGAGGATTCCTCCTATGTTTCTGGACAAATTATTCATGTCAACGGGGGATCGATTGTAAATGGATAAAAGCAGCAGGCTGATTTAACTAGGTTATAAACAACCTTTTGAATCAGCTTTTTTTGTCAAAAATAAAGGGATAACAGCAATACTTGTCTAATAGAGTAGTAATACCTTCTTTTAAGAAAGTAGTGACGAAGAATGCTGTTGGAAACAAATTCAAACCTCAATTTTGAAGAATTATACGAATACCTGGAACAACATAAATCATGCTTCTTTCAAGAATGGACAGACCAAGTCTTACTAGACCCACATGACATCTTTAAAGATAACATCAAAGACAATGGTCTTATGATGTATAAACTTGTGAGAAATACTCTACTTGGACAGATAGACAAGACTCAGTTAAAAGAATTAGCTATCAAAGTGGCTCATGAGCGCTTTGAAGCAAACAGTAATATTGGTGACTTTGTTTTTAATGTGAACCTGGGGAGAAGCATTCTCGTCAAATTCATTCTTAATGCAGGCCTTGAAAATGAGAAACTACAGATGTCAGTCACTTTAGTTAACCAACAGTTTGACCAGTTCTGTTACCATACGGTGACAAAATACACAGAGATTAAAAATCAAGAATTACAACAGAGTAAGCATTTTATCAGTCAATCGCATAAGGATAAACTGGCCATACTTGGTCAAATGTCTTCAAGTTTCGTTCATGAATTTAGAAATCCACTAACCTCCATTATTGGATTCAACAAATTACTTCGCAGTGAATACCCAAACTTAAAATACTTAGACATAATCGAACTCGAACTTGACCAATTAAAATTTCGAATCACACAGTTCCTTCACACATCGAAAATGGACATTGTTGGTGACTCCAAGAAAAAGGTAGAATTAAAAACATTACTAGAAGACATTTTAAATTTTTTGTACCCTAGCTTTGTTGATGTCGATGTCAATGTTACATTGATGATGAAAGAGGATTTAAAGATCGAAGTATATCAAGATGAATTGAAACAAGTTTTTGTCAATTTACTGATGAATTCGATTGATGCCATACAACAAAAAGAAAAACCTAGAGAAATTAAAATTACCGTTGAGTACAAGCTTGATGAAGATGTTATGATTCAGATTTCCAACAACGGACCAGCGATTCCTCTCGAAGTTCGAGAAACGATATTTGAACCTTTCTTTACAACAAAAGACCTCGGCACTGGTATCGGACTGTATGTTTGTAAAAACATCATCGAAAAACATAATGGCACGATGAACTGTCTTTCTGATCAGGATGAAACGGTATTTGAGATTCGGTTACCACTGTAGACTCGAACCAAATAGCTGTCTTACAATCAAAGGAATTCATGATGAATTCCTTTGATTTTCTAATAAGTCCGTTACCTTTCGCTTCTTTCTTCATCTTCTATTCCTCGTCTACATAATCCCTTTCCACCACTAGATGTTATCTGTAACAGTGCAACTTATTAATCGATTTTTGAAAAGACACGCCTGCAGACAGAGAACACTCAAAAAGCTAATATCGCTCTTAAAAGATCCATTAGGAAACGGCAATGCCGTCGCATATTGCTCTCTTCTCTAAGCTATGAAGACACACAAATAGAGGAAACTCCCTTATCTAGCGTTACCTTCTAACCCTATACTGAGAACCTTTATCGCCTACCTAATGTATTATTTATTCCAATGTCAAAAAACAATCTCGAAGCAATGAGCGAAGCCACTGCAAAGTTTTAAGTCGATCCGAGTGGTTTTCTCGGATCGACGCGCAGTGAGTGAAGCCATTGCAACTCCGCATTAGGAGCTAAAGGTTCAAAAAGGGCGGTCTTCCCTTTTTGAATAAGCTCTAGAAGAGAAACCTCCTAGTTCATTAGTTAACCTTTTCCCTGACTATGCTTATAAAATTCATGAAACAGTTTCATCAAGGCGCGTTTCTCAATTCGTGACACATAGCTACGAGAAATTCCTAATTCTTTTGCTATCTCTCTTTGAGTTCGTTCTTCCTCTAGATTCAATCCAAAGCGACCGATAATTACCTCTTTCTCACGGTCATCTAAAACATGAATAAACTTATAAATCTGTGTTTTTTCCATATTCGTTTGGATCACATCGACAATATCTTCCCCTTCTTCTTGTAAGACATCGATAAGGGTAATCTCATTTCCCTCCTTATCTGTACCAATTGGATCATGGAGAGAAACATCTTTCTTGACCTTTTTCAATGCCCTTAAGTGCATGAGGATTTCATTCTCAATACAACGAGCGGCATAGGTTGCTAGCTTTGTCCCTTTTCCATCAGAATAACTCTCTATTGCCTTGATTAAACCAATCGTACCAATCGAGATTAAATCTTCTGTGTCTTCTCGGGTATTCTCAAATTTTTTGACAATGTGAGCAACAAGCCTTAGGTTATGTTCAATTAGAAGGTCCCGTGCTTCTGCATCGCCTTCCTGCATAAGTTTTAAGTATTTACGTTCTTCGTCTTTTTTTAGTGGCTGTGGGAAGGCGTTGTTCTTGACATAGGATACAAAGACGATCACTTCTTTAAATAAATACGATATCGCTACAATTATGGCTGACACGAAATCACCCCCAAATTATCGTTACTTCATCCCTATGTCAAAATGGGCTTGCTCGTGTCTGTACAACAAAAAATAAAGTAGAAATTTTTTGTTGTACAATAGGAAGTGTGTTCACGCAGTGGATTCAATTGAAATTATAAATGGATAGAGGTGATTGAGTCGTTGAAAATACACTGCCATTAACTAAGAGAGTTTAGCATGGAATCAATTAATTTGCTGCAAAAACCATTCTTCAGCATGGCATCTGGTTAGATGTCCAAAGAAGATTAACGGATTTTGGTCCTGGTTTTCATGTTACATTTTGCAGAGAGTAAGCAAGGAATTGGGAGCTTGCGAAAGCAGAACAACCACAAGCATATAAAACCTTGATTGAACGTTTAAACATTAGCTTTGACGACTATATCAAACACCCTAATACAAGAAAAGCAGCTTACTTGTTTTACGATCTCGATCTATATTAAAACAGTTGAATAGAAAGAGCTATCCACTTCCTCAACACCCTTGCTGGCCTTTTCACAAAAAGGAATGAGAGGAATTTGTGAAGAATTGTCGTGGGGGAAAAACATCGATATGATTATGTATATGACCAATAGGAAAAAAACATAAGAACATTCCATTACAGATTCTCTTATCGAATCATTTAACTTTGACTTTTTGATGCAACTATCGATACTAATCTTTGTTTCGTTTCCTCCGTTAATCAATGCATCCGCCTATTTTTCAGTACGTATCATCGCGATTTCATGACATCACCGAGATTATTGTATTCATTTGAAAATTGGTTTGTTAAGTTATTATAAATAATCGTTAAAGAAATCAAAATCAAACCAGTTATATGTTGAAATTGGGTTGAATTTATGTTTGAGTTCGAAGTTAATTTGACAGTAGCCCAAGTTAAAAATTAACCATTAATAAACTTTTTTAGGTACTTACTTGCATAAGCGATTTTTCAGATTTAATTAGGCACTTGCATAGGATTGTACAATCAAAAATAAGACGTTATCCTTTTATCGATAGCGTCTTTCCCCAAAGTTATATTTCACCTATTATCTTAGCAACTTGAGGTTGATCTCAACCAGGAATTAACCGGTAAACTTAGCTGCTCTATTTTTGATTTAATCGTTCAATCACTTTTGCTAATAATAATGTTCGTTCCTTTAAAGATGAAATTTCTAAATACTCCTTATCACTATGTGCATTACCACCGATAGGCCCGAGTCCATCAATGGTTGGTATCCCCATAGCTGAAGTAAAAGAAGCATCAGAACCTCCACCTGTTTTTGTATCTTTAATTTCAATTCCAAGATCTGCTCCAACATTTTTCACAATATTAAAGAGAGCCTCAATCTTTTTGTCTTTTAACATAGGGGGGCGTCTCATATCACCAGTTAATTCAATTTCCGTACCATTAACATCCGCTGACGCGCAGACTTCTTCAATTTTATGTTCAACTTCTTCAGCTTGTTCCAAAGTAGAAACTCGAACATCTAAATGACCGATTGCCATAGCTGAAATGGTATTAACCGCATCTCCACCTTCAATTATTCCTACATTGACGGAAATACCGTGCTCGTGATCATTTAATTCATGTAATTTAACAATCTTGTGGGCAAGTTCTTCAATCGCACTTCTTCCTTTTTCTGGTTCAATCCCAGAATGCGCAGCTTTTCCATGGACTTCGATCGTAAAACGCCCACTTCCTCGTCTTTCTGTAACAAGAGAACCATCCCGTCTCGCCGGTTCCATAATAAGTGCAAAAGACTTTCCTTTGACCTCAGTTTCTATGATCTCTCTAGATGTGACTGAACCTATCTCTTCATCACTATTTAAGATGACTTGTACATTCTGATACGCCTTTGAACCGAATTCCTTTAAATAGCGAAGAGCATAAATAACAGATACTAGGCTAGCCTTCATATCAATAACCCCAGGTCCATAAGCTCGTCCTTCTGCAATTGTAAAGGGACGTAAAGCTACTGTTCCTTTTTCAAATACCGTATCCATATGTGCAACAATTAAAATAGAGGCTACCTTTTTCTTTGGATGAGTGACTATTAAATGGTCACCGACTTCTTCTTGCTTCACCCTCTTGATCTCAAAACCTAGCTCTTGAAATAAAGGAACGAGTTTTTGACCAACTTGGTCAACTCCTTCTTTATTATGTGAACCACTATCTATATTTACGAGTGTCTCTAATAAGTCGAGCATACTTTTTTCGTTTAAAAATGCATCCATCTTGCCCTTCCCCTTACCCTTCTACCATTGTATCTATTATAATTGTCGTGTATTTCGACACTTTTTGCAAGCCTGATTCTTATAGTACCAATATATGCATCTTGTGAGGATACAAACACCATATTCTTACACGCTACAATTTTAAAAAAAGATGAGCGATTCATCAATTGAATCGCTCGCAATGGGGGAGAGTAGAGAGAACATTTTTGGAAGCTAGGTCAATGACCTTTCCTGTAATTAATGTACCGTACTATCTCTTCCATTACAGCATCTTTGTAACATATTCTTACAGAGAACTTAGAATTTGTTAATCCATCTTCCATTGAAGAAAAATAGTGAGTCACAATCTCCCTTTCAACCTTATGCTATACTTAAAAACAAGGCTTACATTTTTATTAGTAGCATCATGGAGTTTCCGTACAAGTGGTTTTTTGCTTATTTAGAAATTAAAGGAATGGATGTAAAAAGGCTAGAGATTTTATGGCTAAGCTATACTCTTTTCTTGAGTTTCATCGCAAAAATCCTCAAGAATCAAAAAGTATTAACAGTTATTCACCCTACATGTTCTTAATGAAGGAGATGATAAGATGTACGATCTTTCTTATGTTCAAAAACAACTAATAAATAGAAAACCAGGAATTTTAGGTAGTTCAGACTCCATGAAATCAGCTGTGATCCTTCCACTTGTTTATGTAAATCAAGAACTTTCCATTCTTTTTGAAGTCCGTTCCAAAACACTTACCAAACAGCCAGGAGAAATATGTTTTCCAGGAGGTAAAATAGATCCAAGTGATTTAAACCCTCAAGCTGCTGCTGTTCGAGAACTAAGTGAAGAAATTGGAATAGCTGAAAGTGAGGTTGAAATTGTTGCACCTCTTGATATTTTAGTCACACCTTTTCGAGGTATTATCTACCCATTTGTTGGAATCTTTAATAATTTAAAGGATATCAGGATCAACGCATTTGAGGTCGACCATATTTTCACCGTGCCGCTTTCCTTTTTTGAAAATTATCAACCACTGAAACACACGATGCGAATGAAATTTGAACCAAATGAAGGTTTTCCGTTAGAGAAAATTGCAAATAAGCGATCTTACACCAATCGCTATAGTGATTTCCCTGAATCTTTTTATTACTATGAAAATTATGTGATATGGGGGTTGACAGCACGAATTCTCACTCATTTCATAGAAATCATCAAACGTTAATTCAACAAAGAGGCTAACGTTAAACAAGGATCCATTCACCCCTAAAAGTTAGCCTCTATCTCTATATTATTCTTTCTCTTGATATAATTCATTTTGAGCTCTCATCGCTAATAGATGACAGACAACGGCAACAGTTAATGTGACAAAAATACCACCAATAAATAATTCCGGCATCTTTAAGGTTGAACTTTCTGATGGAATAACTAATCCGATAAACAGAAAGATACTTAAAGACAATAAAATGAACCCATACTGCTTATAATCAGCTACTTTCGCTTCAAGTTGTTTAATCTTTTTTTCTTCCATTTATCTTCCTCCTACTCTTCTATCATTCTATCACCTTTCTTAGATTAATAGACGATGTAAAAATCGCTAAGTGAGGAAGAGTCATCCAACTAGACTTACACCTCCTTCCATATAGACGCATAATAAGTTATCATAGTACTGAGTTTACAACTACAGTTATTGGAGGAAATACATAAAATGAAAAGCATTGTACGTGATTTGAGTCTTGCCAAAAATGGACACTTAAAAATTGATTGGGTTAAAGAGCATATGCCTGTTTTAAACCGAATTCGTGAAGAATTTGAAGTCACTCAACCATTCAAAGGATTAAAAGTCGCCATTTGTCTTCATCTAGAAGCAAAAACTGCCTATTTAGCGAAAGTCGTTCAAGCAGCTGGTGCGGATGTATATATCGCAGGAAGTAATCCACTTTCTACTCAAGACGATGTATGTGCAGCATTAGTCGAGGACGGTATTACCGTTTTTGCTAAACACAAACCAGACCCAGAAGAGTTCAAACAACACCTTATTATGGCTCTAGAAGTTGAGCCAGACCTAATCATTGATGATGGTGGTGATTTCGTCACCTTACTGCATGCAGAACGCCCTGACTTAATGAAGAATATACGTGGGGGCTGTGAAGAAACCACTACAGGAGTAATTCGCGATAAAGCGCTTGAGAAATCAGGTAGCCTTCCGTTTCCAATGATTGCCGTTAATGATGGGTATTGTAAACATTTATTCGATAACCGTTATGGAACAGGTCAATCTGTTTGGGACAGCATTAATCGTACAACCAATTTAGTCGTAGCAGGTAAAACCGTTGTCGTAGTCGGTTATGGTTGGTGTGGACGTGGTGTAGCGCTTCGAGCCAAGGGACTCGGGGCAAAGGTCATTGTTACTGAAGTCGATAGCATTAAAGCAATTGAGGCGTATATGGATGGATTTGAAGTTATGCCTCTTACTGAAGCTGCGAAGACAGGAGATTACTTTATTGCCGTAACGGGGAATCAATATGTGATTCGTCGTGAACATATGGAAAATATGAAAGATGGAGCGATCCTTGCAAATGCAGGACATTTTGATGTTGAAGTGAACAAACATGATCTTGCTGCATTATCTACATCCAAGCGAGAAGTTCGTGCCAACATCGAAGAATATCTTTTAGAAGATGGTCGTAAGTTATATTTATTAGCGGAAGGTCGTTTAGTAAATCTTGGTGCAGGAGATGGTCACCCTGCTGAAATTATGGACATGACATTTGCTTTACAAGCTGTTTCACTTGCTTACGTCAACGAACAATATAAAGAAATAGGAAATCGAATTATCACGGTTCCTTATGAGCTAGATCAAAAAGTAGCTCGTTTAAAATTAGAAGCTCTAGGAGTAGGAATTGATGCATTAACAGATGAGCAAAAGGTATACTTAGAAAGCTGGAAAATTGATTAAAAACAGCATTTGATTGCTTATCTAGTTAGTTCAAAAAGGTTAGATTAACCTTTTTGAACTTTTTTGTTTTGTGTGAGAAAGTTCAAAAAGGTGAAAACCAACCTTTTTATCTTATTGAATTCTCACTTTACATGATGGCAATGGCTTCTCTCGCTGCGCGCCTGTTATAAGAAGAGCACTCATAACAAGCTTAATATCTTGCAGCGGCTCCGCTCATTGCTTCGAGAAAGTTCAAAAAGGTAAAAACCAACCTTTTCAAACTTTCTCTAAAATTCTTGGCTTAGGCGATTTACTTCGAAAATAACCTTTTCTTCATCAATGGTTATACACTCACCATTTTTCACAACTTGTTTCCCTTGGACATAGACATCCTTTACATCTCTACCACTTCCAGAATAGACGAGGTGTGAGATTGGATTATGAACAGGTTGGTAAAATGCTTGCTTGGTATTTATAACGATTAAATCAGCTTGCTTCCCCACTTCTAAACTTCCTATTTGATCATCTAGCCAAATTGCTTCTGCTCCGTGGATCGTGGCCATTTGTAATGCTTTATCCGCCGGGATTAACGTCGCATCGTTATGAACACCTTTATAGAGAAGGGCCACTTGCTTTAACTCTTCAAAAAGGTCTAAGTTATTATTAGAAGCAGAACTATCAGTTCCTAATGAAACAGTAATCCCCTTTTTAAGCATTTCTGGTACTGATGCAATTCCGCTTGCAAGTTTCAGATTACTAATAATGTTATTCGAAACTTTCACATCGTACTTTGCTAATATATCCATTTCCCAATCTTCCACATGGACTGCATGCGCGACCAACGTTGGTTGGTGGAACATACCTAGTTTTTCTAAATGCTTAACAGGACGCTCCCCATATTCTCTTTCATTTAGCTCAACTTCAGATTGCGTTTCTGACATATGTATATGAAGAGGAGAATTTAACTCAACGGCTTTTGAAACGATTTTTTCAATAAAATCAGGTCCGCACGTATAAGGAGAGTGTGGCGACATCATCGTTGTGATCCGACCATTTGCTTGATTATTCCAGTTTTGCACAAAATTTGATGCTTCTTCTAATTTAGATTGACGTAACTCATCTGAACCAAAGCCGATCATTCCTCGACATAATCTAGCTCTTACTCCTGCAGCATCAACAGCCATTGCCACTTCATCCATATTATCGTACATATCCACAAATGTTGTCGTTCCCGTACGTAACATTTCAATAATCGATAAATACGTGCCCCATTTGGCATGATCCCTTGTATAAGTCGCCTCAATCGGCCACATTTTCTCTTCGAGCCATTGCTGTAATGGAAGATCGTCTGCATAGCCTCTTAATAGTGACATAGATGCATGTCCATGTGTATTAACTAAACCAGGTAAGACATAATCACCATCTACATCAATAACCTCATCATATCTTGATAAATCATTAGGGGTTTCACCTACAAACGTAATCTGACCATCTTCAAAAGCAATAGCACCCTTTTTAATTAAAGTGTTTTGGGCATCCATTGTAATGATTGTTCCATTAATAATAATCTTTTTTGACATGTGCAAACTCCTTCTTTTCTGGTAGAAGGCTGCCATAATGGCAACCTTTATCTATATGGATTTGTTGACAATTGATTTTTCTCTACTGGCTTCCATCCTTGACCATCTATCCACTCAATATACACTTCATAAGGTTGACCTGGATTATCTGGACCGCTTACTACACCTCTTGCGCGTGTAGGCGAACCACCATTTTCGATACGCCACACGGTCATATTATGATCAAGACCAGTTGCATAACGTATGGCCTTTTCCATTTCCGACCAGTTTGTACTTCCACTTGAGAAGTTAGGAGTGAAATCCGTTTGCTCAGTCCCTATTGGTTCCCATTCGCCGTCAGGTACTGATTCAAGTTCCTTTTCTTCTGTTTCTTCCTCTTCTATGGGCTCCTCCTCAGTTTCTTCCGAGTTGCTTTCTTCTTTGTCAGCTTCATCTGAACTCTCCTGCATCTCTTCAGCAGTGTCAACTGACTCCTGTTCTTCTTCCACAACTACCTCATCAGACGTTACTTCCTCAGTAGATGGTGAACCAAAGAATATTTGATAAGCAAAAAATAAAATAAGAATGGTCACAATACTAATCGCTACATTTAACATACGGTTCATTCGTTTTTTCTTTCGTTGTTCATAACGAAATCCTTGCATATCTCCACTTCCTTTTATCACTCTCTTTTTCGTCATTATACAAGATCTTCTCTAATTTCGCGAGATTCAATCGAACTAAATTCTTTAATATGCAAACTAAAGAAGCTACTCAGACTGAGCAGCTTCTTTTCTAAAATTAACGAATATCAACAATTTTGATTTCCATTTCCCCACCAGGTGTATTGACCGTTACCTTGTCATTGATAGCGCGTCCAAGTAAGCTTTGAGCCATTGGAGAATCGTTTGAAATTTTACCTTCTGCTGGATCCGATTCTGCACTTCCTACAATCGTATACTCTTCTTCATCACCATCAGGTAGCTCTATGAATTTAACTGTTTTCCCTAAAGAAACCACATTGGCTGCGCCTTCTTCTTCTTCGATCATGACTGCATTTCGAATCATTTTTTCGAGTTGCGCAATTCGACCTTCAACAAAAGCTTGTTCTTCTTTCGCTGAGTCGTATTCAGAGTTCTCTGAAAGATCTCCAAAACTGCGAGCAATCTTTATACGTTCAACGACCTCTTTACGTCGTTCCGTCTTTAGATATTCGACTTCCTCTTCTAATTTGCGCTTTCCATCCATCGTCATATAATGCTTCTTCTCTTCTGCCATGTCTTTCACTCCTCATTCTGCTACTATAAGTGCGGGTATAAAAAGATAGGGCAATGGCCACTCTCATTGCCGTGAAGTTGTTCAAACTTGAATAACTTCTTTAAAAAATAGATAAAATGATTAAAGCCGTATGTAGATGAAAAACTCGGATTTCCGAGTTTTTGTATCTAACTTAGAAGGTCTTTGCAAGACCTTCTTCTTATGCTATTACAAAATCGCTTTCTCTTCAATAATTGTACGAATTTTTGTCACCATTAGATCAATAGCGACACGATTCTGTCCACCTTCTAGAATAATCACATCTGCATAACGTTTCGTTGGTTCAATAAACTGTAAATGCATCGGTCTTACAACTGATGTATATTGATCAATCACTGATTCAATTGAACGCCCACGTTCTTGTATATCTCTCACTAAACGACGGATGATTCGAATGTCAGCATCTGCGTCAACAAAAAGCTTAATATCCATCATTTCGCGAAGACGCTCATCCTCTAAGATCAATATCCCTTCCAAAATAATGACATCTTTTGGCTTAATGTCAATCACTTCTTTAGAACGAGTATGAGACGCGTAATCATAAATCGGCTTTTCTATTCCTTGATTTAAAGATAACTTCTGCAAATGTTCAAGTAACAAATCATTATCAAATGCTAATGGATGATCGTAATTAGTTTGTAAACGTTCTTCAAAACTAAGGTGGCTTTGATCTTTATAATATGCATCTTGTTCAATTAATACAATAGATTGTTCGTTAAATTGATAAAATATTTCTTTCGCCACTGTTGTTTTACCAGATCCTGTTCCTCCAGCTACACCGATAACAATAGGCTTTTTTGACATTACCTTACCTCTTTACGCATCATGTTTTTCGGGTAAACTGCTTTGTCCACTTTAAAGCGAACGATCTGCAGTGGATGTCTGGCTGCATCTAATTCATTGCCATCCTCATCCCAAATGGTTCCGACCGTCTGAACAAAGTTAGTGATTTCGGGTCCGAAAAACTCAATTTCATCACCAGACTTAAAATGATTACGTTGCTGCAGAGTAACCATTGAAGATTCTTCGTCATAATCAAGTACTAATCCAGCGAAGTCATAATTTGTTCTCTTTGAGTTCTTACCATACATCTGATCTTCAAAAGTTGGTGCTCCCTCAAAAAACTGCGGAGCAAAATCGCGATTTGCGCATTTATCTAATTCATCTAACCATGCTTTGTCAATTTGAAAATCATCCGGATCAGCACAATAGGCATCAATAACTTTTCGATACACGCTTGTCACTGTTGCGATATAGTGGATCGACTTCATTCTTCCCTCAACCTTCAAACTATCAATACCAGCCTCGATCATCTTAGGTATCGCCTGAACTAGGTTTAAATCTTTTGGACTCATCGTATATTGAGCATCGCCTTCATCAAACAGCGCTTTTTCACCAGTGTCATTTGTTTCATATAAGTCATATTCCCAACGACAAGATTGACAGCATCCACCACGGTTTGAGTCTCTAGCAGTCATATGATTACTTAATACACATCGTCCTGAATAAGAAATACACATCGCACCATGAACAAACGCCTCAATCTCGATATCAACGTTTTTCTTCATTTCTAACATTTCTTCAAGACCTACTTCACGTGCTAGAACAACACGGTGCAAACCTTCTTCTTTCCAAAACTTTATCGCAAGCCAGTTGCTTAAAGATTGCTGGGTACTTAGGTGAACCTCTACTTTAGGAGCGACTCGCTTGCACGTTTCAATTATTAAAGGATCAGCTACAATAATTCCAGTAACTCCAACTTCTTGTAATCCTTCTAAATATTCATCTAAGCCGTCCATATTTTCATTATGAGCAAAAATATTAGTCGTCACATAGACTTTAGCACCGTAACTATTCGCAAATTCAACGCCTTCTCTCATTTCTTCAAGAGAAAAGTTATCAGCATTAGAACGGAGTCCAAACTCACGTCCACCAATAAACACGGCATCTGCACCGTAGTGAACTGCAACTTTTAGTTTTTCTAAATTTCCTGCTGGAGCCAGTAATTCAGGCTTTTTCATAATTACTCGTTTTCCTTCTTTTGTACGTTCTGCTATTGTTGTCATACAAGATCCCCCTTTCCTAATAAACCGTTTCTTTAAAGAAAAACCCTGTATCTAACTTACGATTTTCAGGTTGAATCTCTTTTAACTTGTTTAAATATTCTTCTTTACGTTCCTCGTATGTTTCACGATCGTTTGCACATAAATCAATTGCTTCACGATATAGGCCTGTTACTACTTCCATATAATCCGTTGTTTTTAACAATCCGTCAATTTTAAAGCAGTCGATTCCAGCATCGATCATTTCCTCTAATTCATCAATAATACAAATATCATTTGGACTCATAATATGCGTGCCATTCTCATCTTCAAAAATTGGATATTTCGCTTCGCGCTCAGGATCATATAAATGAAGATTGCGATCTTTATCCCTTTTCTCCACTTCTAACTTTTTACCTTGAAACTGCATATAATTTCCAATTAATGTCCGTTTTGATTGGAACATAGAAGTCATTCCGTGAACTTGTACTTCAACTTCAACCTCTGCATTTTCCTTTATTTCAATGATGGAATCCATATTTATTTCACGAGCTAAAACAGCACGTTTTGCGCCTTTATTTCCCCAATAATTTGCTGTAAACCAATTCGTTGCGGTTTGCTCTGTATTCCAGTGTAATTTCAGGCTTGGAGCAACTTCACGCGCTACCATCAACACAGCTGGGTCACCAAAGATAACTCCATCGACTTTAATATCCTTTAAGAATTCAATGTAGTTGGTCAGTTCCCTTACTTTGTCATTATGAAAAATTGCATTCATCGAAACATACACTTTTTTTGCTTGTCCATGTGCGATTTCAATAGCTTGTTTTACATCATCTCTTGAAAATTCACCTGCTAAACGTAGACCGAATTTTTCCTCACCTATTACGATCGCATCGGCACCTGCTTGAAACAATTTTTTTGCGGCAGCGATATCTCTAGGTGTTACTAGTAATTCTGGCTTTTTCCCCATTAAATCACCTTCCTCCTAAGTTATTGTTTAATGCTAACGGCTAATCCATCTCCAACGGGCAATATTCTTGTATCATAATCCTCATGATTCATTAACCATTGATTATAGCCATTTATCTTTTCTGCGATTTTGCGTAACCGTTTATTATCTATGCTCTTGTCTGCTACAAGCCCACGAAAAAGTACATTATCAGAGTAAATCACACCACCAGTTTTGACGAATCTTCCGTATAAATCAAAGAAACGTTGGTATTGGCCTTTGGCAGCATCAATAAATAATACATCAAAAAGGGGTGCTGATTCAAGTATTTCAGCTAAATCAAGTGCATCACCGAGCTTGACCTCGATTCGTTCCGTAAGATTTAAAGCTGTGATATTCTTAATCGCCTCGTCGTAACGTACTTCATCTCGCTCAATTGTCAAAACCTTTACATCAGGCAGAGCTTGCGCCATCCTTATCGCTGAGTAGCCAATAGCTGTACCAATTTCTAAAATTCGCTTTGGACTGTGTAATTTCAACAGTTGTAACAGACTTTCCATTCCTACTAAATCCATAATCGGAACTTGATGCTGCTCTGCATAAACTTCCATTTTTTCAATCTGTTCACATCGTGGTGGTACGAGAGACTTTAAATAGCTTTCAACTTGCTCATTAATCATTGTTCCACTCCATTCATGCTTTCATTACATAGAAAAGAGGGCGTGCCTTCACACATCCCCCTCACTCATTAATCGCCTTGTTTTTCCTCTGCTGCTTGTCCTTCAACCCATTCATCTCGATACTGTTGATGAACTTTACTATGTTCTTCTAATGTTTCGGTATAAATCACATCTCCACCATATCGTGCATAAAAGAAAAGGGCAGAGGTCTCTTCAGGGTTTAATGCTGCCTTTATAGAGTCCTTCCCTGGGTTTGCAATCGGGCCAACCGGAATCCCTGCATACATATACGTATTATAAGGAGAATCAATCTTTAACATTTCATATGTTGTCATATAACTATGTTCCCAATGAGCGTAAGAAACAGTCGGATCAACTTGTAACTTCATTTCAAGCTCTAGACGATTGTGAAGAACACCAGATATTTTATATCGGTCTTCTGATTTTTGCGCTTCTCTTTCAATAATCGACGCGAGCGTCAAAATTTCGTGGACGGTATATTCACTTTGCTCCACTTCAGAAGCAAACTCATCCAACACGGACTGTGTACTCTTAAGCATTTCCTCAATGATTGTTTCAATTGTAGGTTGTTTCTCGATAAAATCATAACGAGCAGGAAATATATACCCCTCTAACGCATAATGTAATTCATCATTTAAAATTTCATCTGTCAACATCGGATATTGATTAATTAAGCTTTCGATATAATCTTTGTCAGTCAAAACATCCATTACTTCTTCTTCAGAATGATCTGTTTCTTCAGCAATAATTTTTGCTACATCAATTAGCCATCTGCCTTCAGGGACAGTAAACACTAACTCTGGCTCTTGAAGAACTCTTCCTTCTTTCAAGGCATCGATCAAATCATCCATGGTCATATCTGTTGCAAGGTTATATTCGCCGGCTTGAAAACCTGACTCATTCTTATAACGGACATAATAGCGAAATATAGTCCCATTGCGAACTAATCCCTCCGACTCAAGAATCGTTCCTATTTGATTAGCCGTTGAACCTATTGGAATCGTCACCTGAATTTCCTCAGGATTACTCGCGTTAACAGGTCCTAACGTATTCTTAAAATAAAAATAAGCACTAATAAATATAATGATACCTAGAACTACTAAGCCAATCAAACTAAAAAAAACTATTTTCCTCACTATTCTAGCCTGAGAAACTCGTTCTTCATACAACTCATTTCGTGGTTTTTCGTTGGAATCAGACATCATTCTCCTCCTTCCACCGTCTTATTATACTACAATTCTACAAAAGTTAAAGAAAAAAACCAATTCCCTGGTCTTGGGAATTGGTTTTTTTGAAGTTACCCCGTTTTTGGGTAACCAGGTTTTTCCATTACTCTTCATCACCTTCCGGTTGAAATGTATTCAACATTTCTTCAACCATTTCCCACTCTTCATCAGTCTCTACAGGGAATAAAGCAATATCATCTTCTTCGCCTTCACGGTCCTCATAACGAAAAGCAAAAACTTCTACTTCCTCGTCATCTTCCTCATCTTCATCATCTTCATCAGCACCAACTGGAGTCACTAAAAGATAAGATTTGTTGGTTGCATCTACATGAAATCTGAATAATTCATCAAAAAGATGCTCATCCCCATTTTCATCAGGAATTACAATACGTTCTTTTTCTTGTTCTGTCATTTTCTTGCACCTCTTTGTAATAATTTGGGGTAACACAGGATGTGCAATGGCTATGCGTCTTCTCTAAGAAAACCACTTAGGGAAGATGTAAGAACCTTGCAACGGCTTCGAACTCACTGATTAGAGAAATTATAAAGGGTAAAAATCAACCTTTTTATTATTCTCTTTAGTTTCCTTTGTAGTCTAGATAGCCTTGTAAAATCAGAACGGCGGCCATCTTATCGATGACTTGCTTTCTTTTCTTCCGACTAACATCAGCGGAAATGAGCATCCGTTCTGCTGCAACGGTTGTTAAACGTTCATCCCACATCTTTATAGTGCACGATACGTACTCACTTAATGTATCCGCAAATAACTGACTTCTTTCACCACTCGGTCCAATTGAACCATTCATGTTTTTAGGTAAACCGATCACGATTGTATCAACACCATGTTCTTCGACAATAGTCTTAATTGCTTGAAAATCTTTTTCAGGATTTTCCTCGATTCGTCTTAATGTCGATAAGCCTTGTGCTGTCCATCCAAGTTCATCACTTAAAGCCATTCCAACTGTCTTCGTACCAACATCTAATCCAAGTGCTCTCATTCATTCTCCTTACGGTGCTGTGATAAATAGGATTTCACTAACTCTTCAATTAGTTCATCACGTTCTAGCTTACGAATGAGAGTACGTGCATCCTTATGACGTGGGATGTACGCCGGATCTCCTGAAAGCAAGTAGCCAACAATCTGGTTAATGGGGTTATAACCTTTCTCCTCTAGTGATTCATAGACAGAGAAAAGCACCTCTTGGACATCAACATCAACCGTTTCATCATGAAAATTAAATTGCATCGTTTTGTCCATAGAGCTCATCACAAACACCTCTTTCATTCATTGCTTTGGGCTAAAAATATGATCTTTACCCAAGGGCTTGTCTACTTTTTATTGTACACCATAAAACCCCAATTAGGAAATCGTATTAACATATTCTTCTACAAAAGCCAGTGCACCTTCTAGCTCAGCTGGATTTTTCCCTCCAGCTTGCGCCATGTCTGGGCGGCCACCTCCGCCTCCGCCACAACGCGTTGCCACTTCCTTAACAATTTTACCAGCATGATAACCTTTTGAATTAAGGTCTTTTGTCACTCCTGCTACAATATTAACTTTATCACCTGAGACTGCACCTAAAACAATAATACCCGATGAAAGGTCTTGCTTTAATTTGTCAACGATCCCTCGTAAGCCATCCATATCTGCGGCATCTACTTTTTTAGAAAGAACCGTCACTCCATTAACCGTTACAGCTTCATTCACAAGGTTTCCAGCTTCCATATTACCCAATTTAGCTGTTAATGATTCATTATCACGCTGTAATTCACGAATTTGTTGTTGAGTTGCTTCAATCCTAGCAGGTACATCCTGCACACGTTTCACTTTTAAACTTGATGCAACATCTTTCAACAATTGGATTTGAGCATTCATGTGTTCATAGGCATCTTTTCCAGTCACCGCCTCAATACGACGAATACCAGCCCCAATACCTGATTCTGAAACAAGTTTGAACAGCCCTATTTCAGCGGTATTACGAACATGGCAACCACCACAAAGCTCTAAACTATAGTCACCAACTTTAACTACACGAACAGTTTCTCCATATTTCTCGCCAAATAAAGCCATTGCACCCATTTCTTTAGCTTCAGCTAAATTTTTCAAAGAAATATCAACTTTAAGAGCGTTCCAGATTTGTTCATTAACGATATCTTCTACCTGTGTAATTTCTTCTGCTGTTACTTGCCCAAAATGAGAGAAGTCAAAGCGGAGACGATCTTCCGATACAAGAGAACCAGCTTGATTAACATGAGTACCAAGAACATCTTTTAAAGCTTGGTGTAAAAGGTGAGTCGCCGTATGATTTTTCACAATCGATACACGCTCTGTTTCTTCAACCACACAAGTAACAGCTGCACCTTTTTCAAGAACACCTTCTTTAATCAAAATCGTATGAAGATGTTGTCCGTTTGGTGCTTTAATAACTTCAGTAACTTCTGCAAACACTTTTTCACCTTGAATGATTCCCGTGTCGGCAACTTGACCGCCACTCTCCGCATAAAATGGTGTTTCATTTAAAATAATTTGTGCTGTGTTTCCTGCAGACACAGAATCTCTAACCTCTTTTTCAGCTATAATAATTTCAACCTTGGCATCAACCTTCAAGTGGTCATAACCAACAAATTTACTCGCTGTCGTAATTTGACCAAGGATCTCATCTTGCACTTGCATCGATCCTGATTCTTGACGTGCAGAACGAGCACGTTCACGTTGGCCTTCCATTTCACGCTCAAAGCCTTGACGATCGATTTCTAGTCCTTTTTCCTGGACATATTCTTCTGTTAGATCAACAGGGAACCCATACGTATCGTATAAACGGAATACATCAGCACCATCAATCGTTGACTTTCCTGATGCAACAGCGTCCTCAAGTACCTTTCCAAGAATCGCTAATCCCTCATTTAATGTTTCATGGAATCGCTCTTCTTCATTTTTTAATACTTTTTGAACAAATTCAGTTTTAGCCTTTACTTCTGGATAGAAATCAACCATGATCTCTCCAACAACTGGTACTAGTTGAAACATAAAAGGACGATGAATGTTGATTAATTTTGCGTAACGAACAGCTCGACGAAGCAAGCGTCTTAAAACATATCCTCTTCCTTCATTGGATGGAAGAGCTCCATCTGTTACTGCAAAAGCAACCGTCCTCACATGATCAGCAATGACTTTAAAAGCTACATCAATTTCTTGATTCTGCCCGTACTTAACTCCGGAAATCTCTTCTGTTGCTTGAATAATCGGTAAGAATAAATCTGTTTCAAAGTTCGTTGGAACATCTTGAATAACTGAAACCATGCGTTCTAAACCCATCCCTGTATCAATGTTTTTCTTTGGTAACGGAGTATATGTACCATCAGGATTATGGTTAAATTGCGAAAATACTAAGTTCCATACTTCTAAATAACGATCGTTTTCACCACCTGGATAAAGTTCTGGATCATTCTCATCATTCCCATAACTAGGACCACGATCATAAAAAATCTCTGTATTAGGGCCACTTGGACCTTCACCAATATCCCAAAAGTTCCCCTCTAATCTAATGATTCGCTCTTCTGGTATGCCAATTTTTCCCTTCCAATAATCATAAGCCTCATCATCTTCAGGGTGAACCGTGACAGATAACTTGTCTCCTTCAAAACCAATCCATTTGTCACTCGTTAAAAATTCCCAAGCCCACTCAATGGCTTCTTCTTTAAAGTAATCCCCAATTGAGAAATTACCCAACATTTCAAAAAATGTATGATGGCGTGCAGTCTTCCCGACATTCTCGATATCGTTGGTGCGAATAGATTTTTGGGCATTCGTAATTCTTGGATTTTCAGGTATGACACGTCCATCAAAATATTTCTTAAGTGTTGCTACCCCGCTATTAATCCATAATAACGTTGGATCTTCATGAGGAACAAGTGAAGCACTTGGTTCAATATCATGTCCTTTTTCCTTAAAGAAATCTAAATACATTTGACGAACTTGTGCAGACGTATGTTTTTTCAATTTAGTCATCTCCTTGTTTATGTAATAAATCGTGTAAACACTTACTTAAAAACAAAAAAAACTCCCTATCCCAATAAAGGGACGAGAGTTATGATCACGCGGTACCACCCTAATTATAGACATTTTAAGTCTATCACTTAATGCCTTAACGCGGCGAACGTCAGAGATTATCTGCACTCAGGAGTAGCTTTCTGAAACTCTTCGTTTAATATACCTCTCAGCCAATGGGTATATCTCTCTTGAAACGGGCTGCTTCATACTTCTTCCTTCAACGTTTTCTAACTTGTCTATTTGCACTTATATTATAGAAATAGAGAAAGCGATTGTCAATCTTTCATAAAATGAAGTCGAATATGCAAGAGGGTAACCTTACCAATAGCTAATATAGGTATAGCTATTAACATCCCAATAAACCCACCCACTTCAACTCCAACAAGAAGAGCTAAAATAATGAGGGCCGGATGAAGATGTAACGTCTTCCCAACAATCAATGGTGAGAGAATATTCCCTTCTATTTGTTGAATAACAAATATTAAAATGATCGTAAACATCCCCAGTTGCCAAGATTGTAAAAAGGCTATCACCACTGCTGGAACTGCTCCTATAAAAGGGCCGAAATAAGGTATTAAATCCATGATTCCCATAAAAAAACCTAAAACAATTGGATATGGTACACCTACTACCCATAAACCAATTGTTGAAATGATAAAGACAGATAATGAGACCAGTAATTGTCCACGGATATAACTCCCAAACGTATAGTCAACGTCTTTAATGTATCGTTTGAGTGCACTTCTCCATTTTCTTGGAGTAAGATACCATGTTGATTTCTGAATGAGGTCATGATCTTTTAGAAAAAAGAACACTAGAAACGGAATAACAATAAAGGAAAATACAGATTTCACTAGAAATAAAGCGACTGCTTCTACTTGATCAAAGACATTCTGACCAACCTTTTCTAGCTGGACGCTCCATTCCTGGGATTGTTGTTGCAATGGCCCAGGTAAATTATCAAGTTGCTGTTGAATACGCGCTGTTTCTCTTTCTAACTGGCTAATTTGTTCTGGTATCGTTTCAAATGCATGCTGTATTTGTTTGATAAAAGCTGGTAAGCCAATTATTAAAAGAAAGGTAAATAAAAATAAAATAATAAAAAAAACGAGTAAAACAGCCAGTCCTCTTGATAAGCCTACATCATGTAATTTCTCAACTAAAGGGTGTAGTAAATAGGTTAGGATAACAGCAATTCCCACAGGTAAAAGCAATGCTTTAAAGACATTAGCCAATGGCAATAATAATGGTAGTAGTTGGAAAGTCAAGTAAATGATCAATAGAGACAGTAAACTCAGGATTAGTCTATACATCCATTTTTGCTGTATTTCCTTGTTCATCCTGTACACCCCCAACTATTATTGTGTTCATACGCCATTTATTCATTCAAAAAAAGAGAGACCCTTTTCCATCGGCTATATTTTGCAACAAGCCAACTTTAAAGAATCACTCTTTTTTCAAACGACTGCAGACCTAATAAGCAGTTACATTCCAACTTGAAGGTCCTGATCTTCAAATAAATCATCCAATGAGCTTAACGAGCCATCTTCCTCTACTTGATGCATCGAAAGTCTGCCTTTTAATAAACTCATTTCAACAAAACAATTCCAGCAATAATATTGGTTCGTACCAATTTTTCCGATATCTTTACTCTGGCAATTAGGACAACGCATGATTATAAGGCTCCCTTCTATTCCGTTAGGATGGCACGTCCCCCAGCGATCGTCAGCTTTGCATTGCTTTTGACGACACTACGTCCTTCAACTAGGTCTGCTACCAACCCTTCCGTCACTTCATACCCTATAATCGTTCCCATTTCTTCCTGAAAGTATACGTCCTCGAGAAGACCTAATTTTTCCCCTTCAGCCGTGAGTATTGCGGTACCATGAAGACGTCTCTTTCCAGTCTTTAAAGGAAAGGCCTTTTTTTCATTATCGGTAATCGGTTTTAAAACATGGGAGTCAGAAATCATCACTCCGTCTGTTCCGATAGCCTCAATAGACGTAACAGGTAAAAACTGATGTTTTGTAAACCATCCTTTAGGGGTAATAAGAAAGCCTATCACAGACCCATCCTGATAAAGGAGATCTTGAACATGTCCATATTCGTTTCCATTAGATAAGGAAATAATCGGTAAACCTTCGACTGTTGAAAAAGTACGCAAAGCAATCGCCACCTTTCCGAACAGTTTTAGTTTGTGGCAATTATTCATCTGTTATGTTGGTTAGCTTTTTCCACTGTTAAACTTTGCAACTTTGACTGTAACATTGAATTTCTTATTAATTCTTCTTTTTGCGTAATAGCCGATTGAATTGCTTTAAGATCTCCACACAACAATAAGAATTGCTTTGCACGTGTAAACCCTGTATATAATAAGTTGCGTCTAAGCATCCTTCCATAGTTTCTTACAACAGGCATAACAACAATTGGAAATTCGCTTCCTTGAGCTTTATGAATCGAACAACAATAGGCATGCGTGATTTGATTCAGATCTTTTTTTAAATAAACGACTTCAATTCCATCAAAAGAAATAACCAATTGATCTTGTTTTTCTTGGTTTTCTTTTGCATAAAAGATCGCAACAATTTCTCCACGATCACCATTGTATACATTCTCATCGGGATTATTGACTAACTGTAAAACCATGTCTCCAGTTCGAAATGCCACATCTCCAAAGCTCAATTCTCGCCTTTGTTCTGTCTTTGGATTAAATAAATTTTGAAGCATCCTATTTAGTTCAATAATTCCAGCACTGCCTTTGTACATAGGAGCTAAAACTTGAATGTCTTTTGCCGTATATCCCTTTTTCATAGCATTTTCACAAATTTGCGCAACAACCTGTTGAACGTGATCCATTTGACAAGGAAAGAACCGGCGATCCTTTTGAGGTTCCGGTAAATTAACAGGCACCGACCCTTGCTTCATGGCATGAGCTAACTCAATAATAGATGACCCTTCAGCTTGTCGATAAATATCAATTAAAGGAACGGTTGGAATAACCGTTGAATCAAGAAAATCACGTAGCACCTGCCCTGGTCCAACGGATGGCAGTTGATCCTGATCTCCTACTAGAACGACTTGCATCCCTTTTGGCACAGATTTTAATAATTGGTTCATTAGCCAGATGTCCACCATTGAGCTCTCATCAACAATTAAGAGCTCTCCTTCAAGAGGTTCATGATCTCCTTTTTCAAAACCTCCGTTACCTCCTTTCCAACCAAGAAGGCGATGAATGGTTGTTGCAGGAAGCTCGGTAGCCTCACTCATCCGCTTTGCAGCTCTTCCTGTTGGTGCCACGAGTAAAATTGGAAATGGATTTGTTTTGGTGTATGCTTTTTCGTCCAATGAAATTCCATGTAAACGCGCATATAGTTCAACGATTCCTTTAATAACAGTCGTTTTCCCTGTACCCGGACCTCCCGTTAAAATCATCAAAGGAGAGGATAAAGCCGTTTGGATGGCTTCTTTTTGAGAAGGTGCGTATTCCATTTTAAACTCTTCTTCTAGTTTTCCTAACGTTTTTAAGAATTCTGCCTCTGGGAACTCATCTTTTACTTCCTCACTTAAGAGTCTACGCGCACTTGAAACGATTCCTTTTTCAGCAAAATAAAGGGATTTAATATATACTCGCGTTTCTTCTAGATGAATCACATCTTCTTCATGCATCAACTCAATTTGTTGTTCCACTTCTTGATCAGTTATTTTAATTTCATATGATGAAAGCAAGGAAACAACATGAGGAATAAGGGTATGCCTCTCAAGAAACACATGTCCATCCTGAAGACAAAGTTCCTGAATCAAGAAAAGACACCCTGCACGAATCCGGTCTGGATGATTCCCAGTAATACCAATAGCAGCTCCTAATAAATCCGCTTTTCTAAAACCTATTCCCTCAACATCGGCAATTAATTGGTAAGGGTTCGTCTGTATAATGTCAATCGCTTGTAATCCATAAGCTTGATAGACTTTCATGGATAACTCTACACCGAACCCATGCTTCGATAACGTCATTAGAACTTGTTCAACGCCTTGTTGATCAATAAGTTGTTCATACAAAGCATCAGCTTTTTCTTTTGGTAATTTAGGTACTACATCTAACACAGATCGACTTTCAACAATGCGTGTAATGGCACGTTCACCCAAGACTTCTACAATCGATTCAGCTGTTTTAGCTCCTATGCCAGGAAATCGATCACTAGATAAGTATTGAATGATTCCATGTTTTGTTTGAGGTAAATCTCTTCTAAATTGTTCGACTTGATATTGAACACCAAATTTAGGGTGAGCAATTATTTGACCAAAAAACAAAAAGGTCTCCTCTTGTTCTAATTTAGGTAGAACACCGACAACTGTTAATTTCTTCTCTTTTAAGTCTTCATTCGTTTGTTGTACACGAATGAGGGCAACCGTATAAAAGTTTTCCTCATTCCGAAAAACAATATGAATGACATTTCCTTTTATAAAACCTCGCTCAATGCTTTGTTCTTCTTCAGGCAAAATTGATTCTTCATTCACATGTCATCATCCTTACTTGATGGCTTGTTCGATTGTTTTCTTTCCATTTGCTGCTAATGCATGATCTGGTTGAATAATGAGAGCTTGATCAAAAGCTGATAAAGCATCTTCTGCACGCTCATTATAAGCGTAAGCTACACCTAAATTAAAGTAAGCATCCGCATGTTGATCGTTCAATTTTATAACCTTTTCAAACTCATTTATAGCCTCATCAATTTTTTCTAATTGTGCTAAGCATAATCCATATTGAAAACGACCGTCAATGTCTTTTGGCTGAAGTTCTACCGTTCTTTTAAAAGAAGCTAAAGCATGTGGTAATGCACCTAGTTGATAATAGCTCATCCCTAACATAAAATGGACATCCGTTTCATCTAATTTTTCAATTAGAGCTTTCTTAAACATCTTTGTCGCTTCTTCAAATTGATCTTGTTTATAATAAATCGTTCCCGCTCCGTAGTAAGCAGTAGCCGCATGGTCATCAAGCTCAATTGCCTTATCAAAGAAAGTTAAAGCCCGTTCAAAGTCTCCCAATACACCCAGTAAGTTGCCGAAATTGATGAAACCAGTTGGATCTTTAGGATTCTCCTCAATCGCATCATTAAACATTTTTGCCGCTTCTTCATACTTTTGCTCATTCATATATGCAATACCTTTTTCATTAGACATATATGTCCCTCGCTTTCAATTACTATTTTCAAAACCGTACCCAAATTCTTGATGACTGAAAAAAGAAAATGCCTATCAATTAGGCATTTTCCCACTTCTTAATAACATGATCAATCGTCCCGCCACCAAGACAAACTTCACCTTCATATAGAACAACAGCCTGTCCAGGAGTTACAGCCCGTTGTCGTTCATGAAACAAAACTCTTAGCGTTTCATTCTCTCCAGGATAAACGGTTACCCTTTGATCGTCTTGTCGATATCGAAACTTAGCTGTGCAAGTAAATTCTTTTTCTGTCGGTATTTCCCCAATCCAGTTCATTCCGATCGCATCTAAACCTTCCGAGTATAACCCTTCATGATGGAACCCCTGTCCGACATGTAACACATTTCGTTCTAGGTCTTTTCCAATTACAAACCAAGGTTCACCAGCTCCGCCAATTCCAAGACCCTGTCGTTGACCAAGTGTGTAATACATCAGACCATCATGCTGACCTTTTACTTCCCCTTCTAATGTTTCCATGTCACCAGGTTGAGCCGGCAAAAATTCACTTAAAAATTCTTTGAAATTCCGCTCACCGATAAAACAAATTCCAGTACTATCTTTTTTCTTAGCCGTCGCCAGATCTGCTTTTAAAGCAATTTCACGTACTTCTTTTTTAGGGATATTCCCAATTGGAAACATTGTTTTAGATAATTGTTTTTGCGAAAGTGCATTTAAAAAGTATGTTTGATCTTTATTATCATCCACGCCTCGAAGTAAAACAAATTCTCCGTCTTTCTCTTCCACGCGTGCATAATGACCTGTAGCGACATAATCAGCACCGAGAGTCATAGCGTGATTTAAGAAAGCTTTAAATTTAATTTCCTTATTACACATCACATCAGGGTTTGGCGTACGTCCAGACTTATATTCTTCTAAGAAATAGGTGAACACCTTATCCCAATATTGCTTTTCAAAATTCACGGCATAATACGGAATACCAATTTGATTACAAACACGAACTACATCTTCATAATCTTCAGTTGCTGTACAGAAACCATTTTCATCGGTGTCATCCCAATTTTTCATAAAGATTCCAATCACATCATAGCCTTGTTCTTTAAGAAGTAAGGCTGTTACGGAAGAGTCTACCCCTCCGGACATTCCAACTACGACTCTTGTTTCTTCAGGTCGCTTATTCACATTCATCCACCACCTATGTCTTCTAGCTGATAAATTCACTTTGTTGCCTGAGCCGTTTTACGATTAAAGCTGATTCTTTAGCAACACGTTCAATCTGTTCAACTGTATTACCTAATCCAAAACTAAAACGAATTGCTGATTGGATTCGTTCGCTTGATTCACCAAACATTGCTACGAGTACATGTGAAGGCTCAATCGAACCTGCTGTACAAGCAGAACCGCTTGATGCGGCAATCCCTGCTAAATCTAGATTCATCAAGAGCGATTCGATATTCACACCTGGAAAACTGACATTTATGATGTGCGGCAGCCGCTCATGTTGATGTCCATTAATAGAATACAGGACCTCTTCTTTTGACCATGTATCGATTAAGATCCGTGCAAACTGCTGATACAGCTCTTGCCTTTCATTAATAGACTCAGCGGCAATCTTCAATGCTTTAGCAAAGCCGACAATGGCTGCCACATTCTCTGTACCTGCTCTTCGCTTCCTTTCTTGCTCACCACCAAAAAGAACGGGTCTTAATTTGATCGTCTCTCGAATATATAAAAGACCAATTCCCTTTGGACCATTAATTTTATGAGCAGAGACAGAAAGCATATCTATCGGTAACTCGTTTAATTGTAAATCGACTACGCCACATGCTTGTACTGCATCTGTGTGAAATACAGCTTGATGATCTTTTAAAAGCTCACCAACTTCTTTAATAGGTTGAATCGTTCCCACTTCATTATTACCAAACATTAGCGTAACAAGAATAGTATCATCCCTTAAAGCTGTTTGTACATCATTTAGCTTGACTCTTCCTGTTTCATCGACCGGTAAATAGGTTACTTCAAAGCCTCGTTTTTCTAGTTCTTGGCAGGCGTGTAACACAGCATGATGTTCAATTTCTGAAGTAATAATATGATTCCCTAATTTTTCATGCTCAAGCGCGTAACCTATTATCGCCATGTTATCTGCTTCCGTTCCACCGCTTGTAAACACAAGGGTTTGCTCTGAAACATGGAGCTTTCGAGCGATTGTCGCACGTGCTTGACCTACCGCTTGCCTCGCTTGTCTGCCAATCTGATGGATACTTGAAGGATTGCCAAAGTACGTATGAAAATATGGAAGCATTGCTTCTACTACATCTGAATGAAGTGGAGATGTTGCGGCGTGGTCGACATAAACTACTTCCACGTAAGTTCACCTTCTTTAGTAAGAATATCTATTCTAGTTGTTTCAAAAAGGTTAAGACCGTACCTTTTTAAAAGAATTTAGCTTTTTCAAAGAGGGCAATGGCTTCTCTCGCTGCGCGCCTGTTATGAGAAACCCACTCATAACAGGCTTAAAACCTTGCAACGGTTCCGCTCATTGCTTCGAGTTACCACAAAAAGGTTAAGACCGTACCTTTTTGTGGTAACTCTCAAATATAAAACATATAATATTCTTGGTCGCCTGAGTCTTCGTAGGTTGCTAGGTCTTCGAGTGTTGTGTTGTCTAGTACATCCTTGACAGCATCGCGGATTTTTATCCATAAGTTACGTTTTGCTGGCTCTTCATCATCCATTACTTCAACTGGACTAATTGGACCCTCGAGAACTCGAATAATATCGCCTGCAGTTATATCTTTTGCTTCTTTTGCAAGCATATAGCCACCATAGGCACCACGAACACTTTTAACAAGCGTCGCATTTCGAAGAGGAGCGATCAATTGTTCTAAGTAATGCTCCGATAGATCATATTCCTTTGCAATTGATTTTAATGAGATAGGACCTTCACCAACTTGTTTAGCTAACGCCATCATGATAGTAAGTCCGTAACGACCCTTTGTTGATATCTTCATCCTTGTTCCCTCTTTCCATAATTAACTCAAATATTCGCTGACACAGTGGCAATGTAACCCCTACAATAGAGCCGATCCCAAAACAAAATAACACGGTCCCAATAAAAACCGTCCCCCCCATCAACCATCCAAGGATGAGCACAGCCACTTCCATTAGTACTCGAACATATTGCACTTTCCAACCTGTTTTCTCTTGTAGTGCCAACATTAAACTGTCACGTGGACCAGCTCCACATCTAGGTGCTATATAAATACCAATGCCTAAACCGATGATTAAAATTCCAAATCCAAGCATTAAGTACTGAAGAATCATGTTGGTAGGTGTTGATAGGAGCCATAAAAAAAGATCTATATAAATCCCAAGAAACAGCATATTTAGGAAAGCCCCTATTTGTGGCCAAGACTTTGTTAACAAAGCTGTTATCCCTAAAACAAGCGCCCCCATAATGATCGACCACGATCCAACCGTTAAGCCAAATTGAATACTTAACCCTAGATGAAGCACATCCCATGGAGCACCCCCTAATTCTGCTCGTATCATCATGGCAATCCCCAGAGCCATCACCATCAACCCAAACATAAACGCACCCCAACGAATGAGAAATGTACGCTTGTTTTTATCATAATTAATTCTCTCCAAGGGAAATCCCTTCTCTCTACTAAGTCTTTGCCATTATAGCATGAAAATCAAGCAATTTGGTTATAAGACAGGGAAAATTCCGATGTGAAAATAGGGTTATAAATAACCCGCACTAAAACATCAGTAACAGAAATTGATTCGAAGACAAATGAGTACTATCCGAATTGTATTAGGGTAAAAAAACTTACTCGTTCCAATTTATTACTTTTGCACCGAGGAGGTTAGTTGGCATTTAGTTATTCATCCATTACACTAATAACAGCAAGTATGATGGAGGCTATAAAAATGAAAAAAACACCGCTCGCATTTCGCATGCGTCCTAAGAAAATAGAGAATATTATTGGCCAACAACATTTAATTGGGGAAGGGAAACTTTTAAAAAGGATGGTTGATGCTGAACAATTATCATCTATGATCTTATATGGACCACCAGGAATCGGAAAAACGTCCATCGCAAGTGCCATTTCAGGATCCACTGGAACCCCATCAAAAATGCTAAATGCTGTTGTTAATAATAAAAAAGATATGGAAATTGCTGTTGAAGAAGCAAAAATGTACGGACAACTTATCTTAATTCTTGACGAAGTCCATCGATTAGACAAAGGCAAACAAGACTTTTTATTGCCCTATCTTGAAAATGGTCTTCTTATCCTAATTGGAGCCACAACGGCCAACCCTTTTCATTCTATTAATCCAGCAATTCGCAGCCGCTGTCAAATATTTGAACTCGAACCATTGACTGTTTCAGATATCGAGCTCGCTTTGAATCGTGCATTGCGTGATGAAACTAATGGATATGGAAAAGAAAAAATTACTGTTGAGGAAGAGGCTCTTAAACATTTAGCTTTAGCATGTGGTGGAGATGTCCGCTCTGCACTCAATGGTTTAGAGTTAGCCATTTTATCAACTTTTCCAAATGAAAAAGGTGAAAAATTGATTTCACTGGCTACAGCGGAATCTTGTATTCAAAAGAAAAGCTTTCAACATGATAAGGATGGCGATGCACACTATGACGTTCTTTCTGCATTCCAAAAATCGATTAGAGGGAGCGACGTGAATGCAGCACTTCATTACCTTGCCAGATTAATTGAAGCAGGGGATTTAATTAGCATTCATAGACGATTGCTCGTAATTGCCTATGAAGATATTGGTCTTGCAAGCCCTCAAGCAGGTTCTAGAACTTTATCAGCAATTGAATCTGCAGAACGTCTTGGATTACCAGAAGCCCGTATTCCGCTCGCAAATGCTGTAATTGAGCTGTGTCTGTCACCTAAATCGAATTCTGCTTATAAAGCTCTTGATGCCGCTTTGGCAGACATTCGCAATGGTAAAATAGGGGTAATTCCGAAACATTTAAAAGATGCTCATTACCAAGGTTCGGCTCAACTTGGTCGAGGAATTGACTATAAATATCCTCATGATTTTGAGCATGGATGGGTTAAACAACAATACCTTCCTGACGCCCTAAAAAATAACTCGTATTATCAACCAAAACGTACAGGGAAATTTGAAACAACATTGGCCGATGTGTATGAACGACTTCAAAAAAGCAATAAATAGATAACAATCTGTCATTCACCTTCTTTGAAATGTTTAATGGATTCAATTTTTTCATTCTCTCAATTAATTATATGAACCGATATATTTATAGATTAAATTAATTTCAGTAGTCGAAGCACTATTTCATAAGCAGTATTAATTACTTTCATCTTTTTCTATCAGCCTTGTATAAATGTTGTTTTTTCTGGTTAGAATTTGTATCAACTAGTTAACAACACTATTTAGGAGATGATAAGAATGAAAGTAAGACAAGATGCATGGTCACATGAAGATGATGTTTTGTTAGCAGAAACTGTCCTTAAACATATTAAAGAAGGAAGCACGCAACTTCGTGCATTTGATGAAGTAGGAGACGAGCTAAACAGGACCTCTGCTGCTTGCGGATTTAGATGGAACGCAGTTGTTCGTAACCGCTATATGAAACATATTGCTGAAGCGAAAAAAGAACGTAAAGAGAGAAAAAGAGCCGCCTCTTTCTCTTATTATCCGCAAATGAGGCCGATGTGGACACCACAACCTACTATGGAGCACATGACACAATCACTAGATAGCGAGATGTCATTGGAATCTGTCGTTCAATACTTACAGACAATGATTCATTCAAACACGCAATCACCTGCTTTAGAACGCGAAAACGAAAAACTAATGAAAGAAAACCGGGATCTACAATTACGTAACCAAGAACTAGAGCGGGAATTAAAGAAAATCAAGCAAGATAATAGTATCATTGAAGAGGATTATCAATCTCTTATTCAGATCATGAACAGAGCTAGAAGAATGGCTATTTTAGAAGATGAAGAATCTCTGTCTACTGCTGCATTCAAAATGGACAAGAATGGAAATTTGGAGAAACTGGCTAAATAAAATACTTTGTAGAGAGTTCAGGTAAAATGTGCCGTTTTTATACGTACAATTCACATCTTATCCTAGCCGAGAATTGGTCATCCCATCTCTCGGCTAATAGCATTTGATCGCTAATTCGGTAATAACAAAATCGAATTCTTTAAAAGGTCTTTAGTTTGCGTTTATTTACATAACAGTAATAAAGAAGAGGAGCAAATCTATACGATTTCTACGTCTCCATTTTCTACGCTATTTAGGATTTCCTCCTAGGTTTAGAACCGCTTAACATGCGTCTGCTTCTTCTATTTGCCTTCAACAATAATATAACAAGTTCTTACTGGCCCGTGGACTCCTACAACTAAATTCATTTCAATATCAGCACTGTTACTTGGTTCAGATATAAAGTTCACACAAGAAGGAAACCGATTGCAACTAAAAGCGGTGCTATTATCGCAGCAGGAGTACCCCAACCAGAAGCCCCTTCAATAAATGAACCAAATAGCTAGCAAATAATAATGGCTTGAACACGACGGTCAGGTGATATATCTATGAAATCTTGACGTATCGTTCGAATAGCACCACTTTCTTTCAATGCATTTAATAACAGAATTGCATCAAAAACGATTAATAGTACTTCTAAAGCTGTAGTAATCCCCTTTATACTAGCAGCCGCTATCTGATTACCTGGTACCTCCCACACAAAAAGTGAGACAAGCACTGTTATCAGAAAAGACAATGGCATCGCTCTTTTAGCAGGCCACTTTAATAAAACTAAAAACAGAAAAACTGCTAAAATTGGAACCAATGCTAAAAGTGCTAATGTTCCTAAATTCATCATTACTCCCCTAAATGTACATAGATCAGATGGCCTATTAAAAGTGCTTTCATTATAGGGGAAGTTCAAGAATTATTCAATAATCTCCAAAAAATTGATATTTATTACAAAGGTATTTGTATGAACATACAAAATAAAAGAGGTAGTTTCTTACTTGATCCTCGATTATTTTATCTTTATTTTTATCTTTATTTTTATTTTTGTTTTCATATAACTATTTAAAAGTGGACTTATTTATAGTGCCATTAAAGTATGAGGACTATTACTCTATTTTTATTACTACCGTTTCAACATTTCTTTTGTCTATTGCTTACAATCATTTCTTAGGACATTGCACAACCAACAAATTTCGGGGGTGTAAGCAAAAACTCATTCTTAGTAGTGAGAATGAGCTTTCTAGTTAAATAAAATATTACCGGGAGGAACGGCTTTAGGTACTATAAAATTTTCAGTTCTCTTTTATTAATAGACCACAACCTATTAGCTCCTTTCCGTTCCGTAATGGCTAAATGATCAAGTAATTCTAAAAATGGAACTACGTATTTCCGAGAAACAGTTAAGACATCCTTCGCTTCTTTTAATGTGAATTCACCTTTCGTCTTATCAATTAATTTGTGCAGGTTATATTCGAACACCTTACTATGTATGGTGTACTTTTCATCTAGATAATAAGTGATTCCTTTACTTTGTAAAAAGAATTTCAAATCATCATGCATCTCTTTAGGAATTCCCTCTTTTGACACCAATTCTTCCCATGGATCGACATTTAATCCTTGTCCCTTTAATTTTTTTAATAAATTCTCAATCCGATTTCTCCACTTTTCAGGATAATTCGGTTCAAATCCAACGCCTGTGAGAAATTGCTCTTTTCTTTCTAGTTTTTTTTCTTTAATGAGTTGGTCAATCATAATCTCTGCTGTCTTTTGAGGTACATAAGCTTTTAAGGATTGGATGATTTCAGCTTTATTTTTACCGATTCTCATCGGAAATTTCAAATGATATTCCTGTAAATCTAGTTGGACAATATTAGTTATTTCATTGTATATCTCCGAAATCATGAAATATCCTTCAATAACTTGAATAACATCCCCTTGCTCTAATAATACCTGAATGCTTTCAATTACTGTCTCCTCAATTAAAGTTGTTTCTTGGACTAGTTGTTTGATCGACATTAATTTATGCTCTTTCAATGTATCTAAAATTCGATCACTCGAGGTCCCCTCTTTCTTCCGAACTAGCATCCTCACTGTCTCTTCTCCGAATTTGTAGCGTTTTCCAAAGGAGTCAATTACAGTTCCACCCCCAATGATTTCCGGAGGTGTAGGTCTACGTAAAATGAAATGATCTCCTCTTTTTGTTACAATCGGTTCATTGAGTCGAACTTGGCAAAGTATTTCCTCGTCTTCTTCTAACTGATTGCGATCAAAAAAGACAATCGTCCCAAATACTTGAGCTGTTCCAATATGTACTTTTACTAAAGAACGCTGTTTAATTGATAGTTTTAACGTTTTAACTGTCTGAAGTGAAATATCAATTGTATCTGTTCTTGAAAAATGATTGGGTGAAACTAATACATCTCCTCGACTTATCATATCTTTAGATAACCCACCCAAGTTAAGTGCCACTCTCTGTCCTGCATGTGCCTCTTTTTTTGCTTGATGGTGGACTTGCATTTGTCTTACCCTTACCTTTTCACCCTGTGGTAAAATTTCTAGGACATCTCCTTCTCTTACAGTACCTTCATAAGCTGTTCCACGGACAACAGTACCTTGGCCATGCACGGTAAAAACTTGATCAATAGGTAAACGAAATGCCCCCTGGTAATAACACCCCCGACCAGGTATATCTACTAGCTCAATTTGAATTTTATTTTTTAATTCATCAATACCTTTACCGGAAATACTATCTACAAATGCTAACGGTGCCTGTTCTAAAAAAGAACCTTCTACATGTACCTTAATATCTTCCTGTACTAATTCTATAAATTCTTCTTCAACGCGATCAATCTTTGTTATGACAATAAGTCCCCGTTTAATTCCTAAAAATGATAAAACTTCAATGTGTTCTTTTGTTTGAGGCATAATTCCTTCATCTGCTGCAACAATAAGTAGCACCATATCAATTCCTGCGACACCAGCAATCATTTGTCGAATAAACCGTTCATGCCCCGGCACATCAATAATAGAAACTTCAAATTCAGCATTTATCTTTAATGGAGCGTAACCAAGTTCAATTGAAATATTACGTTCCTTCTCTTCCTTCAACCGATCTGTCTCAATATTGGTTAATGCTTTTGTTAGAGCTGTTTTTCCATGATCAATATGCCCAGCCATACCAATTGTATAAAATCTATCTTTCATAAAATCACCACATTTCATTTAATCACTAAAAATATTTTGTTATAATGCAATCGTTTACTTGATAAAATAATCACTTTTAGTATATAATAGAATTAATTAAACCATGGGGTTGGTTGGGGAACTGGTGTCCCCCGGGGTCTTCAAAACCTTTTGGGAGGCGCGTGCCGTCTTCGGTGGGTTCGATTCCCACACAATCCCGCCATTAAACTATCAAACTTAATTTCCTCTCAAAACCTCTTGAATGTTTCTTTTCTCTTTCTTCAAACTTTTAGATCAATCACCACTCACTTAAAAATTCATTATCTCCTTTTAATCCATTCTAATCAAAGTAAGTACGAATTTATCCATGCACACTAACGAATTCTCTTTTGTTGTTGATATCTTCTGCCAAATATTTCTTTAAAATTTCCCTACTTCCTCTTGAAAAGATTGTATTGTTACAGATGATGCAGTCGCATTAAGGGCAACTGCATCAGCCATAACACATCATGAGTACGGGGCGATCCTTAAAATACACTTATGAAGGAATATTATCGTTTTCATCTAGAGCTTATCCACTTCGAAGTTCATATCCTTATTCATATCACTGCTTCGTATTTTGTTCCCTTTTCAACATAACAGCATCTCTATAAAATTGTAGCTTTTGCTTCTTCGATTCCGATCATTGACAAATGCTGTGTTTTCACTTTGATTTCTTGAGGATCAACTTTACGTCTAGCAACACCCGTTCTCATTGCTTCCTCAGCAATAGCAGCGGCCACCGTTGGCGCAACACGCGAATCAAAGGGGGCTGGGATCACATAATCCTCTGATAATTCTTCTACCGAAATAAGAGATGCAATTGCGTAAACTGCTGCAAGCTTCATCTCTTCATTGATTTCAGTAGCCTGCACATCAAGAGCTCCACGAAAAATACCTGGGAAAGCTAAAACGTTATTTACTTGGTTAGGAAAATCAGAACGACCTGTACCGATAACTCTTGCTCCAGCTGCTTTTGCTTCATTAGGCATAATTTCAGGATCTGGATTGGCCATAGCAAAGATTATTGAATCATCATTCATGCATTTAATCATTTCTTGTGTGAGTGCACCAGCAATAGAAACCCCAATAAATACATCTGCACCTTTTAAGGCATCTATCAATGTCCCTTCTATTCTCTCTCTGTTTGTGAATGTTGCCACTTTCTCTTTTGCTTCATTCATTCCATAAGGGCGTCCTTCATAAATTACACCTTTTGAATCGCACATAATGATGTGTTTCACACCAATTCGGTGCAATAAATTTATATTTGCAATACCAGCAGCACCTGCTCCATTAACTACAACTTTTATATCAAAAATAGATTTATTGACCAATTTTAATGCATTTAATAACCCAGCAATGGTTACAATAGCTGTACCGTGCTGATCATCATGGAATACAGGAATATTCATTTCTTTTTTGAGACGCTCTTCAATAATAAAACAATTGGGAGCAGCAATATCTTCTAGATTAATACCACCAAAGTTTGGTTCAATTAACTTAACGGTTTCTACAATTTTATCTATGTCTGTTGTATTCAAAGCTAGAGGAAATGCATCTACACCGGCAAAACTTTTAAATAATACGGCTTTTCCCTCCATAACCGGTAAAGAGGCTTCTGCACCAATGTTACCGAGTCCAAGTACAGCTGTTCCATCCGTTACAACAGCCACCATATTGCCTTTCATCGTATATTCATATACACGTTCTTTATCTTCTTTAATTTTTCTACAAGGCTCTGCTACCCCTGGTGAATAAACTAAACTTAAATCCTCAGCGTTCCTTACCGTTACTTTTGGAACTGTTTCAAGCTTTCCTTGGTTTAGGCGATGAATTTGCAAAGCTTCCTCTTTAAAGTCGGTCACTGTATACACTCTCCTTTTTATTACACTATTAACTCTTTTTTATTTCTTCACTACAAATTACATCCGAAAAAGCATTTTCTAGTTTTGAAGTGCAATTCACTTCTGTAACCGTAATCGAGTACCATCAATCTTCTTATGGCTTAGCTATGATAAATCCTAAGAGTAATCTTACTTGTATGAAAAAGTCCCTTTCAGAAGGAAGGGACTTTCACTCTCTTTTATCTATGGTACTAACCTCTCCACTCCAGTTTTACCCATACTACTAAATCAACTAATTAAAAACTTCTCTCTAGCACTTTCCATCGCCTTGCAAATCTGATCTCTATCAAGTGATAGCTCCATTAGACCAACTTGATCTTGATAAACATCTTCTGGAATAGCTACCTTTATTTCATCTTCCAAAATATGATAAACAGCTAACCCTAATGCAACACCCGCTAACGGTCCTGCATAGGTTGGATCACCAACCGTAACCGTTTCGGCGAAAATATCTGCACTATCTTCGTCTGGTGAACCTAGAATCACAATGACATTCTCATTTCCGAATTTTTCTGCTGCTTTCTTCAATTCTTCTTGAACCACCTGGTCCATTGCACCTGCAGCCGTTCAAACAAAGCACTGAGTATCTTTATAAATAACTTCCGCTCCTACAGCTTTCACACACTCTTCAATCGCTGGGGCTGGCACACCATCTCTTTCTCCTAGTACAAATACTTTTTTGCTTGTTAAATCCATCCTTATCATCCTTTCAATTTAAAGTACGTGTTCAAAAAGGTAAAAAAGACTTTCTTTTTGACTAACCTCTTAAAAGATCATCAAAGATTTTCTTTGATTAAATTTTCGATATCATCTTTTGTAATGTCTCCACCTGAAATTCTATTTACTTCTTCTCCATTTTTAAACACTAGAAAAGCAGGTAACCCCATCACTCGACGATCAATACAAACTCTTCTATTTTCTACACTATTTAATTTAACAATCTTAACTTGCTCCCCATAACTTTCAGAGAGTTGTTCGACATCCGGCATCAATTTAAGACACGGCTGACAACTTGGGCCCCAAAAGTCCACAATTACAGGCTTATCAGATTGAAGAACTTCGTCATTAAAATTTTCCTTATTTACAGCAATCATCTTATTCAACCCCTTTATTTTTTTCAATTAAGAATGACATCCCATCAGAAAGCGTAGTCATTTTCCCTAAGAAAAGACTTCCTTTCCCAATAAACATCGCATTTTCAATTTCTCCATTCATGATCATTTCTCTAGCATGACCTATGAATGGAATGGCAGATGCGATATGACCTTGAGTTGGCGAAAAGCCTAACATGCCGTGTTTATCTTCAAATGTATCCATTTCTGAGCGATCCATTTCTTTTCGAAGAACGGCCATGCCTGCAAGTGTACGGTAATTCCCTCTCGGAACGTTTCCATTTCCATTAGGTTCTGTTACGTCTGGATTATGAAGTTCAACAGCAAATTTATCAATATCGGTAATCTTTTTACCGATTCTTTCAAGCGGATTTACAACTAATGTTTGATAGATCGCTTGAGCCGAAGACCCCGCCGAAATATCATGTTTCCCAAACGCGTCTAGACGTATTTTCGGACTTTTTCCATCATCTTGACCAACTAAAATAGCAATTGCCCCCATTTGATCCTCTGTAATAGGCATATCCTTAGAGAGGTTCCCAGCAAACTTCATTCCTAATTTACCTAAACACCCTCCACCAATCACTAACACCTCTTTATGAATGCCAGATTGAACAAGACCTGCAGCCACACTCATAGCATGTGCTGGTGCACAACAGAATGACTTCACATCAGATCCAGATGCATTAATACATCCTGCATGTTCAGCAATCGATTTTGCCATGTTCCCCCCACCACGTTGATAACGATCTCCAACTGCTTCCTCGTCACAACCGATTACATAATCAATTTGCTCTGGAGTCACATCAAAAGATTTTAGCGCATGACGCATGGCAACAACTCCAGATGCTTTATTACTGAGATTTTCTAGTAAAATATGTGCTGATAAAAATTTATCTTCATCATGCCCTGCTTCAATCACACCAATCAATTGATCTTTTTTTACGTGAAGAGGTAACGCATTACCTTTTAATAGCTTTTCTTCAATTTCTTCGATTCCAACACCGCTTCCTAATTTTTCAATATCCTCATCCGTTATTAGGGGGTGATGGTTAAGTCGAGTTTTCACTTGATTCAGAAAATCACTTTCTAAAGTGATTAAATTATAAAGGTCTGATATTTTAAGCCAACCATAAAACTCATCTTCAGGAAGGATCTCACCATAAGGACTAAAACGATCTGCTTGATGAATTCTTGTATTTGTCCAAGGTCTTTCATATTCTTTTAATTGTTCTGGCCTCATGTTTCCGATAAATACTTGGTTAGGTGGATAAGCGACTGCGTCTTCAAAACTACGCAACCCATTTAATATTTTCCCTAGTACTTCTGGATCTTTTTCAATTTCTCTAACTGGCTTAGATCCATGACGGACTAAGCTCGGGGTATGAGTAATTACAAAAGATGCTCCTTTAATAACTGGTGCGTTCATGTTACACCTCCAAATTCATTTCTTTTAATTCTTCTTGTAAGTTTTCTACATAATGTTGTGCAGATAATGCTGCGATACTGCCGTCACCTGTTGCGGTAATCACTTGACGAAGCATTTTTTCATTAACATCTCCAGCAGAAAGAATTCCCTTGACTTTGGTCTTCATGTCTTCATCGACTTCAATATAGCCATTTTCATTAGTTACTCCTAAATTCTTTACACTATCCGTAATCGGATCCATACCGATATAGATAAATACACCGCTACACGGAAATTCTCTGACTTCTCCTGTATTCCTATCTTTTATTAGGACACCTGTCACTAGACCATCTCCAAGAACTTCTTCTACAGTATGATTCCAAATGAAATCAATTTTTTCATTATCAAATGCTCGTTTTTGAATAATTCTTTGAGCACGTAGTTCATCACGACGGTGGATAATGGTTACTTTTGTGGCAAATCTTGTTAAAAAGATAGCCTCCTCAACAGCAGAGTCACCACCACCTACAACGACTAACTCTTGGTCTTCAAAAAATGCCCCATCACAAACCGCACAATAGGAAACTCCAAAACCAGACAATTCTTTTTCTCCCGGTACTCCCATTGATCGGTGTTGGGCACCAGTTGCTATAATGACTGATTTTGTTTTATATTCTTTGTCATCCACGATCACGGTTTTAAACGGGTGACCATCTTTTACTTCTTTAATTTCTCCACGGATATAATCAGCACCGAACTTCTTTGAATGTTCGAACATTTTAGTTGATAATTCTGGACCTAATATGGTTTCAAAACCTGGATAGTTTTCAATGTCTTCTGTTTTTGTCATTTGTCCACCAGGTTGCCCCTTTTCAATCATTAGAGTCTCCATCTTTGCCCGAGAAGTATAGACAGCAGCCGTCATTCCAGCTGGACCAGCCCCTGCAATGATGACATCATACACTTTTTCAGTACTCATAAAATCCTCCCCTATTTCAAAAATTTTTCTCTAGCATTTTTCATCGTCGTGCAAATTAGGTCTCTATCAAGTGATAGCTCCATTAGACCAACTTGTTCCTGGTAGACCTCTTCAGGAATGTCTTGTTTAACTTCATCTTCCAAAATGTGATATACCGATAAACCTAACGCAACACCCGCTAACGGCCCTGCATAGGTTGGATCACCAACCGTAACCGTTTCAGCAAAAATATCTGCACTATCTTCGTCTGGTGAACCCAAAATGACAATGACATTCTCATTTCCGTATTTTTCTGCTGCTTTCTTTAATTCTTCTTGAACCACCTGGTCCATTGCACCTGCAGCCGTTCAAACAAAGCACTGAGTATCTTTGTAAATAACTTCCGCTCCAATAGCTTTCACACACTCTTCAATGGCTGGTGCTGGTACACCATCTCTTTCTCCTAAAACAAATACCTTTTTATTTGCTAACATTTTTCTTCCTCCCTTTAACAATTAAATTAGATTTTAACTTCAAATATAGTTGTTTCTTCTATCTCACTAGCCAATGTGTTAATTGCTACTTCAACACGATGCCTACGTAACTTCCATTGCTCTTCTTTGGATGTGTTTGGATCTCCTAAAGGATAAGGGATTGAAATAGTTGGTACGATTCGATTCGAACCCACTGTCTCTGCAATCGTGACTAAATTAGCCATTTGAACTATTGGAATTCCTACTCTTTCGATTTCTTTGGTCATCGTTGCCCCGCAACGAGTACAAGTTCCTCAGGTGGAAGTTAAAATTACTGCTGAAATATTCGCATCTAGAAGTTGTTGAGCAATCTCAGCTCCCATGCGGCTCGCTTCTGCCTGAGTAGTCCCAGTGCCTACAGTGGAATACACATACTCATGCACTGCTCCAATTCTACCCTCTTTCTCTAGTGATTTTAAAGCATCTAAAGGTACGATAACATTTGGATCTGCATTTGCTGCCGACGGGTCGAATCCCGCATGAATCGTTTCCCATTCTCCTGCCTTTAAAGAATCAAGACTAGTTATATCGTACTTTCCCCATTTAGTTGCAGAAGCGGATTGTATTCTGTCAGGATTCCCTAAAGGTACAATTCCTCCTGTATTCACAAGAGCAATTGTCGCACGACTTAAATCCTTAACTGCTGGAGCGATCGGAACTCTTTCTATTACAGGCATTGGCATTTCCGTTTCATACTCTTCTTCTCTGAGTTTCTTTAGCAGCATTTCTACAGCACGGTCTGCACCAACGGCACCTGAATCTTTAAAAGCCTCATGACGTATGCCTCGCGGGAAATAGCCTTCTTCTTTTGCCGGTTTAAGACCTTCCCCTTGAATAATTTTTTTCACAAAGGTAGCCATTTTAGGAACGTCTTTTCTCATTGCTGCTGCACTGTTTCCACCAGGGAAAATATAAATATCTTTATGGAACATTTGCACTGCTGGGTTCTCTACATACATGCTCGTGACAACCTCTACACCAAACTTATCCTTTACAGCTTTACAGATTTCCCCACATGCCACTCCATAACGTCCTGCCATAAAAGCTGGACCAGCAACAAAAAGGTCAAAGTCTTTATCTTCTAGAAATCCTAAAATCCTTTCAATCGCTTCTTCTTTGCTCGAACCCATAAAATTGTCCCCACAAATAATCGTATGTGTTACCTCTGCATCAGGAGCTAACAAGCTATTGAGTAACAATCCTGGTCCAACGACACCATCTTTAATTTCCGGTTCAAAATCAGCTTTATCTTCACCACCGATTTGACCAAAAAATTGATTTATATAATGAATAACTTTTTTCATTTTTCTCCCCCCCTTTTTAATATTCGACTACTGTTTTATAATGATTTCCGGTACTAGAATCCGCACAAAAGATACCGTTATTCTCCATTTCGACAGATCCATCTTCTTTTACGGAACCTTCCCATCCACCAGAATTTCCGTCCCTAGCCAAGGCCTCGAGTTCACCGATTACTTTATCCATTGGACCTAATTTCAAATGCTCGGAAACGTTCCCTGTCGATACAATCGCATTCGCCTTTTGCGATAAATCAACCAATGATTGAGATTTCCCGTCACGACCTGTACATTCATTTGTAATACCGACAACTTTAATCCCGCAATCTTCTAACTGGTCGTATACTAGAATAAAATCAGAGTCAGGATTTCCATACCCTTCTTCAGAGATCACCGCACCTTGCGCTCCTAAAGATGTAGCCATTTTACTAACGAAAAGGGCTGAACGTTTTTTCTCATCTAATTGAACATTTAAGTTTGAGATAATGACTCCAAGAAAATTAATTGTTTTACCATGCTCGTTAAGCAACCGTTTAACTGCAAGGTTATTTACATGTTGATACGTAGAAATTTTAGATGATGATGGCATAAAACTTCCAGATACAACAGCTCCATCAAATAATTCATTTGGTGTTAAGTATGTCGGTAACATCCGATTAGCATCCCAACCATATACGAGTGCATTGTAACCGCTTTCAAGCATTTGCGATTGAAGTTGAAGGATATAGACCACTCCTGGAAGTTGCTTAACTTCTTCGCTTCGTTGATCAAGTGGCTCATGGTTATAGATCTCTATTTCTTCAGGTTCCAAATCCCTTACGCAGTTACCCAAATACTCAGATAACCTCATTGCTCCCCAACGCAATGCTGTATTTTTTTTCTGTTGCTCATATCTTTCAAACTCTTCATTCGTATCAGCAACTAAACATATATTCAACAAATCAGAAAAGATCGTTTGTCTAGCTCCTGGACCACTCATATCAATGAGTCCGTCTTGAAATCCCCCCCAGTGTTGTCCTACAGCTAAAACACAAGCCCCTTTTAAAACATGGGTCCTTCCACTTCCAGCTGCAACCAACTTGTTCGTAACACCTGGAAACATTACTCCTTCAGATACTTTGCAACGAGGTTCTACAGCTTCTTTAACAGGAGTAATTCGCACTGATTCACCGGGCTTTGTAATGATAAGATCAGCGGATGTAATCCTATCGTCTTCATAAATAAAACGTAAGGCTTCTTCCTTATTGATAGTTAAAATCCCATTTTGGAAGGATGTATCGTTTCCAAAAACAATTTCCTTCACATTAAAATTTCCAACTTCTAACTTCACAACTTCCCCTCCTTTTATTAATCATGATTATAAAAAAATCAACATCAGTTAATTTGTTTATGATTATAGTATAGTTTTGATTTTTAAAAATGTAAATGCCTTTTTTAAGAATTATTAAAAAAATTATTAAAATCAAAAAAGTCTATATTTTCATAGACTGTAATTTCTCTGTATATAAAACGGTTTTATAGTAAGAGAGGTTGTTCAAAAAGAATTTGATAATTCTCACCTTTTTTGAGCAACAGCGAACGGAATTATATCATTTTATTCCTTCAATGATAGAAAAGGACAGACGTATCCCTTTGTACGAATTTTCTTTATATGGTTTTTGTGGTTAATTTGCTTTTTCTACTCAAAGAGAAGGCAATTCTTCTATATATTTAAGTGCTGGCCTGTATTCATATTAAATAAAGACAGCTACTGCATTCTTTAAAAATGATGTTATTGATATGATCTCACGATATTCCCTGCAATTTTTACAAGTTAGGTAAGAACCTTCTCTATTGGAGAACCTTCTTTATCTTTGGCATGTAAAGTCGCAGAAAAAACTAACGTTGCACGGAGATCTGAGTTTTGTTGGGTTGGTATCACAGATCCGAATGCTTAATAGATCAAACTCAAAGCCCCTTTGCCTTCTTTGATTAAGTTTTCAATCGTAATTAATGATAAAAGCTTTGCTCTGAACGTGTAGACATTTGCTGGTCGTAAATACATGCTCAAACCTAAGTTAATCGACCTGATCCTGATACCCGCTAAAGTGTTGGTAGATTTTTCAAATAAATACTTCATAATTTGGACGAGTATGATACGGAACCGAATCATTATATGTTTAGGTTTAACACTTCAAACATTCGGCTCCTTTTACTTATTAAGTGAAAAAGAAAAATTCATAGCTGGTTGTTTAACAGTTTTTTTCCGTGGCTTGACTATTCTTTATAAAAATATTTCAGGATAAATAGTTTTCAGAAAATAAAATAAATAATTGTTTTATAATCATGATTATGGTAACATCACGGTTATAGGTCGTATTAAAATAAATGAAAACGCTTTCTAGGGAGGTGGACTTTCTTACGAATGAAAGAAAAAATAATTTAACTTAGGGGGATTTCACATGAGGAATTATATTAAGCAAAACGTTGTATTTAGTATTTCGTTATTAATAACGAGTGTTTTTGTTACCTTCGGAGTTTTCTTTAATGACTTGCTATCAAGAGGGGTAAATTACTTCTTAGAGACTACAGTGGAATATTTTGGTTGGTTTTTTCTAACGGCTACACTTGGTTTTTTAGTTATGGCTGTCTTATTAATGTTTTCGAAATTTGGGAAGCTTCGTTTAGGCGAGGATACTGATAAGCCAGTTTATGGAACATTATCATGGATATCTATGTTGCTTAGTGCAGGGATGGGGATTGGGCTAGTATTTTGGGGCGTTGCTGAACCACTCTTCCATTATATGACGCCACCATCTGGTGAAGCACAAACAGCTGATGCTGCAAATACAGCAATGACCTATACTTATTTCCATTGGGGACTACACCCTTGGGCCATTTATACAATAGTCGGCCTAAGTCTAGCATTTTTCCAATATAGGAAAGGTTTACCAGGACTTATCAGTTCAACCTTTTATCCAATTCTAGGTGATCGAATAAAAGGTCCAATCGGAAAAGGAATAGATGTTCTGGCTATATTTGCAACTGTATTTGGACTTGCAACTTCTTTAGGCCTAGGAACGTTGCAAATCGCTGGTGGATTAAACTTTCTTTTCGATGTTCCTAATAACTTCAATACACATTTAATCATTATCAGTCTGGTCACGGCTCTCTTTGTTACTTCAGCCTATATAGGAATTAACAAAGGGATGAAAATCCTTTCAAATTTCAATATCTTATTAGCTATAACACTTATGCTAATAATAGCAAGTGTAGGACCAACGGCACAAATTTTCAAAGTCTTTACTAGCACAGCTGGTAGTTACTTAGATAATTTACTTTATATGAGTTTAAGAATCAGACCTTTTGGTGATAATTCATGGATTACAGGATGGACATTGTTTTATTGGGCTTGGTGGATTGCATGGGCACCATTTGTCGGCAGTTTTATTGCAAAAATCTCTAAAGGGAGAACCATTAAACAATTTATTCTCGGTGTATTATTCATACCTACATTAGGTACGTTTGTCTGGTTTTCTGTATTTGGTGGTGCAAGCTTAAATCTCGTTCATGAGTTAGGTAATATTGCTTTAGCAGAAACAGCTACATCAGATGTATCTATAGCATTTTTTGCTTTTCTTCAATACTTTCCATTAGGATCGTTATTAAGTATATTAGCTGTTCTTCTTGTTATTACCTTTTTCGTTACATCAGCCGATTCTGGGACATTTGTGTTATCCGTATTTAGCTCGCAAGGGGATTTAAACCCTTCCAGGAAAATCAAGCTCATATGGGGGTTCATACTATCGCTTGTTTCTATAGTCTTACTTTTAAGTGGAAGTTTAAATACTCTACAATCTGCATCGATAGCCGCAGCATTTCCATTTACTATTATAATGACGGTAATGTGCTTTTCCCTATTAAAAGGGTTAATTGCAGAACATGATAAGGTATCAGATCATTCGCAAAAAAAAACTGAGAGAAGCATTAAGAAGCAAAAAAACATCATATGAAAATAAAAGGTACATGCCCAATAATAATTAACTCATAATGGTGTTACGAATATGATTCATTGTGATCTCAGTTGCTTCTTCAACTGAATAGTCACACCGCTTATTTAAAAACATTGTATGCATTCCTTGCCAAATGAGATATTGCATTTCACTTAATCGTTCTACATCTTCTTCATTTAAGTAACCATTTTCAACACATTCTTTAAGGGCTAGTCGATCTCGTTTTGCCAGGCTTGGTTCTAATATCATTTCTCTTAAATCCTCTGGAACTTGAATTAGATCCGTAGGGAACATTCCGTAATAATCTTTTAGTAGTTTTTCAGGGGGACAACCTAAATTTGATGAAAACACAGCATAATAGATTTCCGGATCTTCAAATGAATACTTGCAAAAACACTCCCACATTTTAAAGTATTTGTCCAGTGGATCTTTTGCAGTAGAAAGATGTTCAGGTAAGGCATTAATATACTTTTTAATATGGCGCATCGAAGCAAAGAAGATTAAATGGGATAATTCTTCAAAATAATTATAAATCGTTGCGCTATTAAATCCTGCTAGATCAGCAATTTTTCGAATAGTGAGTTTGTCCATTCCCTCCTGTTCGATAATTTCGGATGTTGCGTCAATAAAATAAACTAGCATACGATTTGTCTGAATTTCTTTATTCTTAGCCTTTTTCAATTTACAGCACCTCGAATCAACTTTTAATAATTATGATTAAGTTTTAATTATGATAAGTGTAGTATATCATATTTCTTTTTTACGTTACTAAAACTAATTCACCTTTTAAGTTACAAAAAAACGTTTCACTCAATGTTAAAATTTAGGAGGAAAATCAATGAAAAAAAACATTAAAAAACTATTAGTAGCAAACAGAGGCGAGATTGCCATTCGAATTTTTAGAGCATGTACAGAGTTGAACATCCGAACGGTCGCCATATATTCCAAAGAAGACACAAGTGCTTACCACCGCTATAAAGCTGATGAAGCATACATTGTAGGAGAAGATAAAAAACCAATAGATGCTTACTTAGATATTGAAGGTATTATAGAAATAGCAAGAAATAACGGTGTCGATGCCATTCACCCTGGGTATGGGTTTTTATCAGAAAACTCCCAACTAGCATCACGCTGTGAGGAAGAAGGTATTCTTTTTGTAGGTCCTAAAGTGGAGCATCTTGTTATGTTTGGCGACAAGGTGTCAGCACGAAATGTAGCAATAAATTCCGGTCTCCCAGTTATACCTGGTACCGATGGTCCGGTCCAAAACTTTAACGAGGTAAAAAGGTTTGCTGATGAACATGGGTATCCAATTATTATTAAAGCTTCCCTTGGCGGTGGTGGTCGTGGGATGCGAATTATTAAAAACGAAGAGTCGCTTAAGGAAGGATATGACCGAGCAAAATCTGAAGCTAAAGCTGCTTTTGGCCGAGATGAAGTATATGCAGAAAAGTTTGTTGAAAACCCAAAACATATCGAAGTTCAAATCTTATCAGATTCTCAAGGAAATACTGTTCATTTATACGAACGTGATTGCTCTGTTCAACGTAGACATCAAAAAGTAGTCGAGGTCGCTCCTAGCATTTCCATTAATCAAGACTTAAGGAAAGAAATTTGTCAGGCTGCTGTAAAGTTAGCAGAGAACATCAATTATTTAAATGCAGGAACTGTCGAATTTTTAGTAACTCCAGATGAACAATTTTATTTTATTGAAGTAAATCCAAGGGTACAAGTTGAACACACAATAACTGAGATGGTCACAGGGATTGATATTGTTCAATCACAAATTTTAATTGCAGAAGGTCATACATTACATGGCAACCAGATCAATATTCCTTTACAGAAAGACATCACCACAAATGGCTACGCGATACAATCAAGAGTAACGACCGAAGATCCTGCAAATAACTTTATGCCAGACACTGGTAAAATTACCGTTTACCGCTCGAGTGGAGGATTTGGAGTCCGCCTTGATGCGGGAAATGGATATCAAGGTTCCATCATTACACCGCACTATGATTCCTTACTTGTGAAAATTTCAACGTGGGGTTCATCATTTGAACAGGCTTCTAAAAAGATGTTACGTAACTTAAAAGAATTTAGAATTCGAGGCATTAAAACAAATATTCCATTTCTTGAAAATGTGGTTAAACATGAAAAATTTCTTTCAGGAGAATATGATACATCGTTTATTGAATCTTCTCCTGAGCTATTCGTTTTCCCTATTAAAAAAGACCGTGGCACCAAAATGTTGTCGTATATTGGTTCGACAACGTTAAATGGATTTCCTGGACTAGAAAAGCAAGAAAAACCGTTTTTTTCAAATAGAAGAGTTCCAAAAATAAAATCATATGAAGCTTTCCCAGAAGGAACTAAACAAATTTTAGATAAATCTGGCCCAGACGCTCTTGCAAATTGGGTTAAACAACAAAACAAAGTACTTTTAACTGACACCACATTTCGCGATAGTCATCAATCGCTTCTAGCAACGAGAGTACGAACCAAAGATTTGCTAGACATTATTGAACCCACATCTAAACTTGTCCCTAATCTTTTTTCCCTTGAAATGTGGGGAGGAGCAACCTTTGATGTATCGATGAGGTTCTTAAATGAAGATCCTTGGGAAAGATTAATTAAATTAAGGGAAAAGTCACCAAATATTTTGTTTCAAATGCTATTACGCGCCTCAAATGCAGTAGGATATACAAACTATCCTGATAACCTAATCAGAGAGTTTGTTACGAAATCAGCCGATGCTGGAATTGATGTTTTCCGAATTTTTGATAGCTTAAATTGGGTCGAGGGGATGAAGCTTGCAATTGAATCAGTAAGAGATTCGAATAAAGTTGCTGAAGCCTCTATTTGTTATACAGGTGATATTTTAGACCCCACTAGAAAAAAATATAATTTAGAATATTATAAAAACCTTGCTAAAGAACTGGAACATTTAGGTGCACACATATTAGGAATTAAAGATATGGCTGGATTATTAAAACCACAAGCAGCTTATGAGCTAATATCGAGTTTAAAAGAAACCATTGATATTCCTATTCATCTTCATACACACGACACAAGCGGCAATGGAATTCTAATGTATTCTCACGCTATTAAAGCTGGTGTTGACATTGTTGATGTAGCAGTAAGTTCCATGGCCGGATTAACGTCACAACCAAGCGCTAATTCGCTTTATTATGCACTCGAACATTCAGAACGCCAACCAGATATTGACATAAAGGGGTTAAATAAATTGTCCCAATACTGGGAGGACACTCGAAAGTATTATGCAGGATTTGAAAGTGGAATGATAGCCCCTCATCATGAAGTATATGAACATGAGATGCCAGGGGGACAGTACAGTAACTTACAACAGCAAGCAAAAGCAGTTGGACTCGAAGAACGTTGGGAAGAAATCAAATGTATGTATCGACGTGTTAATGATTTATTTGGTGATATTGTAAAAGTTACCCCTTCCTCAAAAATTGTTGGCGATATGGCTCTATATATGGTACAAAATGATTTAACAGAGGTTACCGTCCATGAAAAAGGAAACTCATTAGATTTCCCGGATTCCGTCGTTGAATTCTTCCAAGGTTATCTTGGGCAACCTTATCAAGGTTTTCCAAAAGAACTACAACAAATCATTTTAAAAGGACGCGAGGCAATTACAACTCGTCCAGGGGAACGATTAGATCCAGTTAACTTCCAGAAAATCACAAACGATCTTTCTCAACAATTTAATCGTCAAGTGACGGATCACGAAGTCCTATCATACGCACTTTATCCAAAAGTATTTTTAGACTATACCAAACTCAGAGAACAATTCGGTGATTTGTCTACCTTGGATACTCCTACTTTCTTTTATGGAATGCGTACTGGGGAGGAAATCAATGTTAAAATCGAGCAAGGAAAAACGTTATTTGTAAAGCTCGTCTCGATCGGTGAACCTCAAACAGATGGTACTCGCTCTATTTATTATGAATTGAATGGTAAACCACGAGAGGTTTCTGTTCGAGATTTAAACATTGAAACATCTAATACAATCAAGGCAAAAGCTGACAAAACGAATCCTGAACATATAGGGGCTTCAATGCCAGGTACGGTCATAAAAGTGTTAGTAGAAAAAGATACAAAGGTGAAAAAAGGTGATCATTTAGCCATTACAGAGGCAATGAAAATGGAAACAACTGTTCAAGCACCCTTTAATGGAACAATAAAGGCCGTTCATGTTGCTAACGGTGAGTCTATTGCCACAGGTGATTTACTATTAGAAATAGGTGAGTAAACGTTTTAAAAAAACAAAGCGTCTATAGTCTCTGGACTAAGACGCTTTGTTAAAGCTGTTAGCAAAAAACCTGTCATTTAAAATGACAGGTTCCATAGAAAGTAAATTCAACTTATTCTTTTCTATAAGTTTGTGTACAATGAAGGTTGCAATGGCTCCACTCGCAGCTCGTCATTTCCGAGAAACCCACTCAAAGTCGGCTTAAGGGACAGCATGTCTCCGCTTATTGCTTCGAGATTTTTCAAAAAGGTAAAACCAACCTTATTGACAATTCCCTTATACAACTTGCTTTAAAATCATTTTATTAATGAGGGAAGTAAACTCTCTCATGTTTTTAACTTCCTCCAAATGAGTAATAGTCTCAATTAACTGACCACTCCACTCCCGTCCAATAACAGGCTCAGTTAGTGACAAGAACTTTTGTTTTATTTCCTTCTCTGAAACCTCTCCATATAACATAAGCGCTTCTGAAGTTTCACTCTGAAACCGATTACAAATATGAGCCTTATAAAGCAGTTGTTCAACTAAATATTTCCGTCCTAGTTCTTGAACATGTTGATTTTCAAAATAATTCATTTCGGAAAACGTTTTTGATTCTCTTTTAAATCCTTTTTCTGCTAGCATAGCAGAATTCACTCCTGCCATACTAGCCCAACTTATCGCTTCTTGCTCTCCTACAGGTTCAATAGAATTCATTAACGGTGAATAAGTGGAATAATGTTCTGTAATCCCAATTGCATTAACTAGTGCCTCTTCTGATAATCCTATTACCCTACTAACACCAGCAGTAGCACCAATCATCCCCGCTGAACATATAGCCTGTAAATTGGATCTTGTCTCATGAGCAATCCTATCTGCCCTAATTCCAATTTCATATCCAACAAGTAATGCTGAAAGAAACTCTTCACCACTAATTTTTCTTTCCTCAGAGGCAGCAAGAATGGCAGGAAAAATAATTGAATTTAATTGTCCCTTAACCATTCGATGTTCACTATTTAGATCAAGCGCAGTAGTCATTGTTGCATTAATAAATGCAGCACCAACTGAATTTATTTTCTCAGAAGATAAGAAAATAGAGCACTCGCCTTCTTGCCAAAGTTCGAGAGCAAAGTCTTTTGCTAACTTTGCCTCATCCGTTTGAGAGCCAGCAACTGTGTATCCAACAATATCTAATATTATTTTTTTAAATACGTCTTGCGTATTTATATGACAATGACTGAATTTCTCTTCTAAAATAAACTCCGCTAAATAATTTTTAACCATCTTTCACTACCCCCTTAAAATAATCAATAAAATATAATGAATAGAACTTTTTATTTAAGTAAGCCTTCACTTTCTAACCACTGACGACTAATTTCTAAAGGGTCTTTGTGTTTAATGTCTACATCATAATTCAACTTCATCATAGTATCGGTATTTAGGCGATCAGCAATATCATTTAATAAATCAATTAATTCCTCATGTTTTTCTAGTACTCTTTTACCTACTGTAGGTACCGCATTATATGCCGGAAAAAAAGTTTGATCATCCTTTAGTAAAACAAGATTATACTCTTGAATACTGCCATCTGTTACAAAGCCAACAATCGCATCAACTTCCCCTTCTTTCAAAGCATGGTATGTTAATTTCGAATCTAATTGAATAATATCCTCAGATGGTAAATAAAAATTATATTTGTTTTCGAGCCCTTTTAGTCCATCATTACGGTCATAAAATTCAGTTTCAGAAGCAAACTTAAGCTTCTCACCATCATTAATGAATTGAGCTAAATCGGAAATAGACTCTATTTCATATTTTTCTGAAAACTCTTTTCTTACTAAGATCGCATAAGTATTATTAAACTCCGATTTATTCAGCCAATCAATTTCATTTTCTTGATCCAAATTTTTTACTTTTTCGTAAGCTGTAGTCGGATCTGTTTCTCCCTCTTGATTTAAGTAGAGCATAAGCGCGGTTCCTGTATATTCCCAATAAAGATCAATGTGGCCATTTTCAAGCGCCGAACGGAGATCAGAACTCCTCATATTACTTATTTCTTCCACATCAAATCCATTTTCTCTTAAATATATAGATGTAATTTTTAAGAGAATTAATTGTTCTGTGAAACCCTTTGCACCAATGATTAATTGACCCTTCTCAAAACTATCTAAATTAGCATCTTGATTTTCTTGATGAGTCTGGCAGCCGTTTAATAAAATAAGAACAAGAAAACTTTTTATCAATGAAAAAACCATTCTTTTCATATAACCGCTCCTTACATATTAGTATGCAAATTACATGCCAATAAATAGCATCTTTTAAAGCAGTAAATCTAAGGTTTCGTAAAAAAAGTGATCAAATGCGTAATAATTTTTTTACAAAAAGAGAAGGGTGACCTTAAATACATGGATGGTTACCCTTCTCATTAAGATAATGTTAAATAAGGTTGTTCAAAAGGTCGGCTTTACCTTTTTAAACAACCTCGGACAAATGATCAGATCCGCAAGTACGGCGAGCAGCTTAAGGAGTCGTTGTATCCTCTTTTTGAAAGTACTTATTCATTTTATATAACAAGTTTTGACGTGATATCCCTAGCTTTTTAGCTGCAGCAGCAGGCTGACCTGTAGCCTCATCAAGTGCTTTAAGAATAAGTTTTTTTTCTATAAATTCTAACTTTTCCGCAAGCGTTATTTCATCATGATAAATATCCATTTCTTTATTCTTATTTTGGGGATATCTAATCTCCTCTGGAAAATCATCAATAAATAATTGTTCATCTCGACATAAGATTACTGCTCTCTCAACAGCATTTTCTAATTCTCTAACATTCCCTGGCCAATCATAGTTTTTAATAAAATTAACTGCCTCCGGCATTATTTCATAATTTTTCCCATTTTTAATGCGAAACCTTTCCAAAAACTTTTCAATTAAAAGGGGGATATCATCTCTTCGTTCTCGGAGTGGCGGGATATACATATCAACAATATTTAAACGATAATATAAATCCTCTCGAAACTCTCCTTTTTGAACCATTAATTTCAAGTTGCAATTTGTTGCAGCAATGATTCGAACATCAACACGTTTAACTTCATCACTACCTACCGGCATAAACGATTTATCTTGTGTAACCTGAAGTAACTTCGCTTGAAAAGAAGGGGAAATCTCACCTATTTCATCAAGAAAAATGGTTCCTCCATTTGCAGCTTCAAACTTTCCTTTTCGATTAGTTTGCGCGCCAGTAAAAGCTCCTCTTACGTGACCAAAAAGTTCACTTTCTAACAATTGTTCTGGTATCGATGCACAATTAACAGGTATGTATGGAGCTTGCTTTCGTTCACTTAAATTATGAATCGCTCTTGCTATCATACTTTTACCCGTTCCGCTCTCCCCTTGTAGTAAGATATTGGCCTCTGTTGTTGCAACTCGTTCAACAAGAACAGAGATTTTTTTCATTACCGAACTTGCTCCAAATAAATCGTCTATCATTGAACTTTTTTTTAATTCCTCTTTTAATAAAGTATTTTCTTCTTTTACTCGTAACCATTCAAACGCTTTTTCGATCATAATAGATATTTGATCAAGCTTTACTGGTTTTATAATATAATCAAAAGCCCCCCCTTTCATAGCAGCCACCGCATTTTCAACATTTCCATATGCGGTCATCATGATATAAACTTTCTTAGGATATATGGTGGTAAATTCCTGTAATAATTCTATTCCGTTGCTATCAGGTAATTTAAGGTCAAGAAAAACAATATCAATTTCTAATTCCTTTATTTTTTTTCGAGCTTCTTGACCATTCGCTGCTGTATAAACATTATATTGTCTTTTTTTTAAGGATACTTGGAGGATTTTTAATAGCTTATATTCATCATCCACGAGTAATATCGATTTCATCTGCTTGTTCCCCTTCCTTAAATTTAGGTAAGCTGACAAATATAGACGTACCTTCTCCCACTTTACTTTCTGCTCTTATATTTCCTTTACTTTGCACAATAATATCATAGGAAATGGATAAACCTAAACCTGTTCCTTCTTTTTTGGTCGTATAGAAATGATTGAAAATCCAATTGATATTAGATGCTGGTATGCCTTTCCCTGTATCTCTAATTTCTACTTCCCAATCTAATTCTCTATTATAGATATTTATTTCAATTTTTCCTCCTAGCTCCATGGCTTGCAAGCTATTTAATAAAATATTTAAAAATACCTGAACTAGTTTATTTTCGCTAGCATATACACTAGCTTCATCTAACTCCTTATATGCTGAAATAACCGTAATATTTTGCTCCTCTACTTTTTTCCTTAATAGGATTAACAACTCATCGATAACAAATACGAGATCTACTTTTTCTTTACGAGTCCCTTTTTCATCTTTAGACATTTTTAAGAAATCAGTTAAAAGTAAATTAAGTCGATCGTTCGTTTCCAAAATATCTTCACTTAATTCTCTAATGAATTGTTTATCCATTTGCTTATCCCCAGTTTCATAGCGAATAGCTTCGGCGGCCACTTGAATAATACTTAGAGGATTTTTGATTTCATGAGCAATTCCTGCTGTTAATTGTCCTAAAGAAGCTAATCTTTCACTTTGCTTAAGATAATCCTCTAATTTTTTAATTTCACTAACATCTCTTAAGATTAACAGAGTGCCCACTTTATTTTTTAATTCATCATTAAACCAAGAAGAATAAACACGTATATCATGCTCTTCTTTCTCCTTATCGATAATCCTCGCTTCTAATTCATTAAGTTCCCTTCCTTCAAGAAATGTTTCCCAAGTAATAATTTTCTCACTATTATTTTCTTGAATAGGAAAGTCAAAAATGGATTTTCCCGTAACTTCTTCTCTTGAAAACCGTGTTAACTGTTCAGCAGCTTTATTAAAGGTGGCAATTTCTCCATATTTATTAGTTGTGATCACAGCATAAGGAATGGACTCCAAAATATTAAACAACCTTTGTTCAGTACTAATCAGTTCCTGAGCCATTTCATGCATAGTGATGGATAATTCTTGTAACTCATCATTTGTGTTCAAAAGGGGAAATCCACTTCGTTTTCTCTGTTTATACTCTTTTACTTGTTTGATTAAATCATTAATTGGTTTTACCACTCTCTTTGTTCCAATTATAGTGAAAGTGATTGTTACAACCAGTACAATAAGGAAGCTTTCCATTAAAATCCTTTGTAAATTAATTACAGGGATAATTGCCTGTTCTACTGTTTCACCAACAATTATGCCAAACCCTCCTATCGGAATAGAACGATAGGATAATAACATTTTTTCTCCGAATAAAAACCCTTCCCAATCTCCGAATCTGCCTTTCTTTAAGAAGGTACTTAAAACATGCTCTTCTATATCTTGTCCAATGTATCGCTCATCACTATGAATAATGATTTTCCCCTCACGATCTACTAAAACATTGATACCTTCATCACCAATTTTAACTTGATTTAAATAGTTAGATAAAGTATTTAAATTAATAAGGGCGGTCACTCCACCTATAAATTCCCCGTCTTCATCTACAGTAGGATAAGAAACTGCTATTACTTGTTTTTGGGCATCAAGTGTGATCAGATTAGAAATGTGATATGTTTTACTCCAACTAAGTCGATTTAGTATCTGCTTAAACTCACTCGTATTCGTAAAACCAACCCCATGGACTGAAGCGAGTGATTTACCGTTTTTATCGAACACTTTGATAGATCTATAGAGAGGATTTTTTATAACCAACTGCCTCATATCATTTAAATAATTTTTTTTACTACTCTCTGTTTCTGCTAACACGTATGGGGAGATGCCTTTAATATCACTAATGATTTGTTGTAATCTTATTTCTGATTGTTTGGTCAGAGTCTTTGCCATTAATTGGTTCCGTTCCCCTAGCCCTTCCCTTACTGAAGTATTTACTACATGGACTGTTATCACATAGACAAGTGCTAACGAAAAAACACTTGCAATAAGGGAAACAATCAAATATCGTTTTGTTAATTTAGAATGGAATATCCCCATTTTTTAATTACCTTTCTCCTAATATAATGAGCTGTTCCCAAGGTCAAAAACGAACTTAGGGACAGCCTATTTTATAGTCGCAACTTGTTTGACGTGTGAATTAATTACCTTAATTGGTATGGCAAAATCAATCTTGACTTATTAGCTAATTGAATTATAAAAATTCATTTTTCTTATTTAACTGTTCTAAGAATTCGATTATAGCCGGGTGATGTTGTTTGTAAGGGGAATAAACACAGTAAAACTCTCTACTAACAGGAAGTTCTGTTAGTATCTTAATTCTGTTATATTTACTAGCTGATCTTGCTGCAATATCGGATACAATCGAATAACCTAACCCTGACTCCACCATGGTTATAACAGATTCAGTACTGTGAACAGTAGCTAAGCATTTTAATTCATTAATAGAACCACCCCATTCTAGCATTCCTTTTTGAGCCGCTTTCCATGTGCCTGAACGAGCCGTTCTAAAAATAAATGGAAAGTCCTTAATATCTTCAAAGCCTTTAATCTCTTCACTATCAGGTGGACCAATTAATAGTAAACGGTCTCTAGCAATGAGTGTACTTTTTAAGCCTTCAGTCTGTGGTTTAGATCCTATGAAGCCAATATCTAATTTTTCATTTTGTACCATATCTAATACCTCATCAGATTCATAAACTGAAAGGTTTATTTCTATTTGGGGGTGCTGGTTTAAAAATTGTTTTAAGATAGTTGGGACGATATATGTACTAGGAATTGAACTTGCTCCAACCTTAAGAAGACCAGTTAGATGATTTTCAAATGCTCGACATTTTTCTTCTAATTTTTGCCAATCGTACAAAAGACTTTTCCCCTTTCTGTATACGAGACGGCCGGCATCAGTAGGTTCTAGTGAGTCTCTATACAAGAGTGAGGTACCTAATTCTTTTTCTAAGGTTTGAATTTGTTTAGTAACCCCAGGCTGACTTATATTTAAAATATCTCCTACTGTTGAAAAACTTTTGTGGTCTATAAGTAAAATAAAAGTATGTATTCTTTTTAGATTCATAGTTAGATCCCCACTTACGAATTTTTTAAAGGTAGTTTAACAAGGTGTTTTCCTTCTTGAATTATCTTAAATCAATGAGCTAAGTCGCTGAACACATCCTTATGGAACCCGCACTAATAGTAACACACCTCAAATGATTACTTCAATGTCGTGATTTATTAAATAAAATAGGCTGACAACATATTGTAATCACGATTATAAAATGATAATGTTTAAATGGATGACTAACTATAATGGTATTTTTAACATCATTGAACAGAGATAATTATGGAATCATATAAACTTAATGAACGGGAGGGGACAGAATGAAACAATATCTACGTGAATTGCCAGCTATTTATACTCTACAAAACAATGTACAATTTTTAGCATTATTAGAAGAGCAACAAGTGCCCTTTAATAAAGTAACTGAATGGCTTCAAGAAGAAATTGATCATATAAGAGAAGCACTATTAAATAACTCTTGGAAAGAAGAACAGATATCGAAACAGGTATTTACAGAATATATTTTTCAAAGGGTAGAACAAAGAGCAATTGATTTCCATCAATATTTTGTAAAACGTGTAATCAATGCGACAGGTACGATTTTACATACCAATTTAGGTCGAGCGAGATTAAGTGAACAAGCGATAAATCAGGTTATTCAAGTTGCCATGAATTATTCTAATCTAGAATATAACATTGAAAAGGGTGTTCGTGGTTCAAGACATGATATTATTGAATCGATTTTAATGGAAGTTACAGGTGCTGAAGCAGCGATGGTTGTAAATAACAATGCTGCTGCCGTCTATTTAATTTTAAGAGGACTTGCTAAAGGCAAGGAAGTAATTGTTTCTCGTGGAGAACTTGTTGAAATAGGAGGTTCATTTAGAGTTTCATCAATTATGGAAGAAAGTGAAGCGAAGCTTGTAGAAGTTGGGACGACAAATAAAACACACTTATTTGATTATGAACGAGCTATTAATGAAGACACGTCCTTGCTAATGAAAGTACATACAAGTAATTTTAAAACAATTGGGTTCACCGCCTCTGTATCAACTAAAGAATTGACAGAACTTTCTACTCAACATGACCATGTATTAGTCTATGAAGATTTAGGAAGCGGTGCATTATATGATTTCCAACACCATGGAATTGGCGATGAACCAGTTGTAGCTAAAGTTTTGAATTCAGGTGTAGATATCGTGTCTTTTAGCGGGGATAAATTATTAGGTGGTCCTCAAGCTGGTATTATTGTTGGTAAAAAAGAATTAATAAATAAGTTAAAGAAACATCAGTTAGCACGTGTTTTACGAGTAGATAAAATGACACTAGCTGCATTAGAAGCGACAGTAAAATCGTATATTCAAGGAAATCAAGAGACGATTCCAACGCTGCGTGACCTATTGCTACCTCTCTCTATTATAAAAGAGAAAGCAGATCAATTTATTTGTGAGCTAAGAGAAGTCAATCATGGTTGGAAGTTTGAGGTGAGAGAAGATCATTCGCAAATAGGTGGTGGAACAATGCCGGGAGTGGAAATTTCAACTTTTATAGTTGCTATTAGCCATCCTGATATACACTCACAACATCTTGTTGATTTACTACGGTTAGGTGAACCAGTTATCGTTGCCCGACTTAAAGATGACAAGGTTCTCATAGACTTTAGAACGGTGACTGATGAGGAAGTGATAATGATGATTAAACGTTTCCGAGAGATTATTTAAACTTGATAGAACAGTTAAGACCTATAGCCAAAATAGGAAAAGCAGCTCTTCAATGGTAAATGGAGAGCTGCTTCTCTTTTATGTTGTTAATAGAAAATGAGTTTTAAATCAATCGGTAGTTGCTGTTTAACGTGAATGAATGGCGATGTACTTTTGGTTGAAAGCTCCAATATAATCTGCACGTGGACGAATTAAACGGTTATTCTCGTATTGTTCTAAAATATGTGCAATCCATCCCGATGTTCGACTGATAGCAAAAATAGGGGTGAATAAATCATGTTTTATTCCTAAACTGTGATAGACAGAGGCGGAATAGAAATCTACATTCGGTAGTAATCCTTTTTCATTTGTCACGAGTTCCTCTATTTTTGCCGACATGTCATACCACTTTTTTTCACCAGTAATCACAGTTAACTGGTTTGACATTTCTTTAAGATGCTTAGCGCGAGGGTCTCCATCTTTATATACTCTGTGTCCAAATCCCATAATTTTTTCTTTATTATCTAATGATTTACGAATATACGATTCTACATTTTCTACTTCTCCAATATCGATAAGAGTCGCCATGACAGCTTCGTTCGCACCACCGTGTAAAGGCCCTTTTAAAGCACCGATTGCTGCTGTAATACCGGAGTAAATATCCGAAAGTGTAGCCACACAAACACGAGCTGTAAACGTAGAAGCATTCAGTTCATGATCGGCGTGAAGAACAAGCGCTTTGTTAAAGGCATTTACTGAAATTTCATCAGGTTTTTTCCCAGTTAACATATAAAGAAAGTTTGCTGCATAGGATAAATCCTTATTAGGAGCGATCGGGTCTTTCCCTTCTCTAATTCTAGAAAATGCAGTCACAATTGTTGGGATCTTTGCTTGGAGTCGAATAGCCTTACGTCGATTGGCTTCTTCAGACATGTCATCCGCCTCTTCATCGTATAGAGCTAAGCTTGAAACCCATGAACGAAGCGCCGCCATTGGATGAACGATCTCAACTGGCGAGGTCTTGATTTGATCTAATATAGCCTCTGGTATGAAAGCGTTTTCGGAAAGCTCTTCAACTAATAGATTTAGCTCGTCTTGTTTAGGCAATCTTCCATTCCATAATAGATAAATGACTTCCTCAAAGCTAGCATTATTTGCAAGATCATCAATGTTAAATCCTTGGTAAGTTAAGACGCTATCAATAATTGAGCTAACGCTTGATGTGGTTGCAACTACACCTTCTAAACCTTTCGTTTTTAACATAAGAGCATCTCCTTATAGTTTGATTTACAATCATGATCATAACATAATCATGATTATAAATCAATTCAAAATAGTATTAAAAATAATGAGCTAGTCATTCAATGAATTTAGAGATACTGAATAGGGCTAACAATGGCCATTTTTTAATGACTTCAAAAGATGTAAAAAAATCAGAATTGTAAATAAATTATAACTATTATATAATCATCATTATAAAAGTAATCATGATAACAAGATGAGGTATAAGGAGTGTTCAAATAATGGTACTTTCAATCGAAAAAACAAGAAAACAAGCTATTTTCATGAGTGTAATTTATTCCATAATATATTATTTGTGGATTATTACTGGAAGTAGTGGTGGCTCGTCACTAATTCTAGGAGGAATTTTAGGGGTTGTCGGTCCATTACTAGCCGTACTGATCTTATTGTATTCAATTAAAATGAAGACAAGCAAAGTCGAAAGGACATTTTGGAGCTTAATACTTATAGCTTGCTTTACTTATTTGGTTGCTGAAATAATATGGAGATACTCAATCGTGTTTTTAGGAACAGGATATAGTTTTCCAGGTTATGCAGATTTGTTTTATATTATGTTTGTCTTCATTTACGCTGGATCATTAATATATAAAGTATCTGCGACTTGGAACGGAAAATTTTCAAAAAGTATTCAATTTTTTCTTGATGCTTTTATTTTTATGACTGTCATCACAACTGTTTGTTGGAGTTACTTTATCAAACCTATTTTAATGAATAAGTCTGTCTCTACTTTCGAATTTTTTTTGTTTTTAGGGTACCCAGTTGCTCTTTTAGGAGTGTTGTTAGGAATCATTCTCATTCTTTCTTCTAAACCATTGTTTTCTCCTGTCGTTTTATCTCTCAACTTAGTAGGGGTACTTATGTACATAATTGCCGATTTTATCTATTTATATCAGTCGATTTACGCTAGTTATCAGCATTTTTCTTTTTTTACCCCTATGTGGAACATTTGCCTTTTACTTATTGCAATTTCTAGCTTATTTAATAATAATCCTTGCTCAGAAGAGAAGCATTTAAACGGTCATGAAAAAATAAAATTATACCAAAGGGCCTCAATGCGAAGGATTGTTTTTCCTTATTTAAGTATCGGCATTTTTTTAATTTTATTTTTCATCAAGAAAGATGATGAATTAACAAGTATTTTGATTGGAGGATCCGTAGTCCTTTTGCTATTAGTAATTAGACAAATTATCACGCTTAAAGAAAATGATCAATTACTTAAACGTGTCACCAAAAAAACAATTGAATTAGAAAAACTAAAAAATGATTTAATTGAAAGTGAAAAAAGACATAAGTCATTAATGGATTACCATCCTTATGCCATTATTTTCATAGATAAGCAAGGGAACATCTTTTTAGCAAATGGAGCATGTGAAAAAATATTAGGTTATCCCCAACATCAAATCATTAACAGTCATTATTTGGATATTATAAAAGAATTTAAAGCTGATGATCAGTTAGTATTGTATTTTCGTAGCGCATTAAAAGGAGTTCCTAAAACATTTGAAACGACAATTGTAAATGGAATGGAAAATACAATTGATTTAAACTTAACCTATATTCCTTCAATTGTTAATGACCAAGTTGTTGGAGTTTTTGTTATGGGAGAAGATGTAACGAAGAAGAAAAAAACCGAAGAGCTAATTTTAAAATCAGAAAAGCTGTCGGTTGCTAGTCGTTTAGCAGCGGGAGTTGCGCATGAGATTCGAAATCCATTGACGTCAATTAAAGGCTTTTTACAAATGATGAACGAGTCCTCGACGATAAATAGTAAATATATGGGGATTGTTATTTCAGAGTTAAATCGTGTCGAGATAATCATCCGCGAGTTTTTGAACCTTGCAAAACCACATCATGAAAACTCATTCGAGTTACAAAGTATAGCAACGATATTAAGGGAAGTCACAGATTTACTAAGAACAAACTCTATTTTGGAGAATATTGAAATTACATTGAAAGTTGAGGAAGATCTTCCTTTAATTAATTGTTTAGAAAACCAGCTAAAACAAGTGTTTATTAATGTGATTCAAAATGCGGTTGAAGCAACTGGGAATAATGGACATGTTTTAGTTCGAGTAAAAAAGGAAGGGGAGAAGGACGTTTCAGTACATGTGATAGATGGTGGGAATGGAATACCTCAAGAACGGTTACATAGACTTGGAGAGCCGTTTTATTCTACCAAAGAAAAGGGTACGGGGATAGGATTGATGGTTTGCTATAAGATTATTGAACAACATCAAGGGAATATTAAAATTTTAAGTGAAAAGAACGTTGGGACAACTATTGAAATAAATTTGCCTATTAATCACAGTGAAAAGCAAAAACAAGTAAGCGTTTAATGTGTGTTCATGTAAAGAAGCCCTTTAAGACGGTTTATACGAAACTAAGTCATTACTCCTAGTTTCATTCATCATAGTTTTTGCTTAAACAAGGGGGTTTTGAACAACCTCTTTAAATTAATATTCCTTATTTTCACTGAGAACCTATCTTTTTAGATGACGTAAAATAGTTTGTGTAAATGAATTGAAACAAAAAAAGAGGTAGGGTACCCTCTAGTTAACCGCTAAACCAACTGAGAGGAGATGCCCTACCTATGAGTACTAGTATAGGACAAAACACACTTGAAAATCAATTAGATTCTATGGTTCGTGAGTTTGTTAAAGAAAAACTTGAGACCCTGATGAAGGAAGAAATGAATAGCTTTTTTGAACATGAACACCCAGAGTTTAAAAACCAGAAGAACGGTTTCTATCAAAGGCAACTAGATACCAAGTATGGAAGATTG
>NZ_JAJAFR010000019.1 GCF_020734105.1 Alkalihalobacillus deserti | reverse complement strand
AAGATGAGATTTCCCATGGATTAATCCAGTAAGACCCCTTAGAGATGATGAGGTTGATAGGTCTGGTGTGGAAGCGTGGCGACACGTGGAGCTGACAGATACTAATCGGTCGAGGACTTATCCAATATTAATTCTTGACACGTTTCTATAATGCATTATCTAGTTTTGAGAGAACCTTAATTCTTTCAATGGTATTTTATTAAAAATACCTTATAGTCTGGTGGCGATAGCGAAGAGGTCACACCCGTTCCCATGCCGAACACGGTCGTTAAGCTCTTTTGCGCCGATGGTAGTTGGGGGCTTCCCCCTGTGAGAGTAGGACGTTGCCAGGCTAATAAAACACAACCAATGGGTTGTGTTTTTTTTATATGCAAAAATATAACTGTGAATGGTCAGTGATTAACAACGGCTCTATCCTATGTGGTGGTGTTCCCTCAGAGGCAAAAAAATACACCCATCCCTCTCTCTTAGTTAACCTAAAGTTGTGACATAAGAGGGAAAAGGAGATGGATATATAACCATTTCTTGAATCCTCATTATAAATAGTGCAAACTACAAACTAAGAGAGCTGTTCATTTAATAACAAATTCTCTCCTTCCTTAGAAAGGAGTTTATTCCTTTTATTAGTGTCTAAGTCTAGGGGGAGATTTACTATTATTGTAAAAAGTGCCTGTCTATATAAAAGACGAAATGAGGGAGCCGTAGAATGATCATTCGAGAAAGAGAACGTGAGTATATTTTAATTCCACAGCATAACCATGCTTTTCTATCGGGCAAGTTAGCAACACATTTTAAGAAAGACTTTTTTAAGTCAGAAGATCACATGGAAGAAGTGATCACAGCTATATATGAGCATGATCGTGGATGGATAACGTTAGATCAAGCTCCACTTTGGAATGAGCAGAAAGAAGCACCTTTTTCTTTTGCTGATTACCCACTCACACCTAAGTTAAACCAATATAGAATAGGTGTGGATGAGATTCAAGAGATGAGTGCGTATGCTGCTTTATTATGTAGCATGCATTATTGTACCTTTTTTTCTGAGGCAAAAGATAAACATGGATTAGAATTTCTAAAGGACGAAGAAATAAGACAAAAACAAATTATGGAAAAAGTAAACCGGCTCGATATGGAGTTACTTCATCAACACTTTCGATTATTACAGGTTTGCGATGATATTTCTTTGTATGTCTGTTTAAATGAACCCGGTGCGAGTAAGAAAAATGAGCACCTTTGGTTTAAAAATGGTTTTAGTAAGAGTGAACCGTTTAACGATGGCCGGCATCCCCTGTATGGCAAATGGATTGATCAAGAAAGAATTAGCGTAAGGGCATTCCCATTTGTTAACGAGTTTCAAACAAGTCTAGAGTACAAAGTGGTATCAAAAGCAGATATTAACACAAAAGGGCTGGAACACGCATATTCAATAAGTCCCGCTCACAAACAAAGTTTGAGCTTTGTCAAATTCAAATAATAAAAGAACCAGTGTCTCTGTCTTCTGTTGTGACACTGGTTTTTATCATCCTGTCACTAACCAAGCTAAAATTAATAAAATCTTATCTGGGATAGGCACATAACTAGAAAAGAAGAATAGATTAACAGTATAAGATGTATGAATTGCGAAATTAAGGCCGATAATGAAGTCAGGGGTGATGGAGATGCCGAAGACTAAAATCATGAAGATGCGGCTAGGGAAACAATGTGTAATATGTGAGGGTAGGAAAGAAGAAGGAATCCTTATAGCGAAATCATTTATTTGCACAACATGTGAAAATGAGATTGTTCATTTAGATGAACAAGATCAACTGTATAATGAGTATATCAAACAAATGAGAACATTGTCTTCTCAATATGTTTAAAGAGATCGTATCGAGAGAAAAAACGAAAAAGACCCAAACGTTCAAATTTCAAGGGTAACGTTTGGGTCTTTTTCGGTGTGTAAACAAATGTATTTTAGGTTATCGGTTTAATAGTTTTCTTTTTATAGCCCACTCAATCACTGACCAGGGAAGAATCCCCTTAAGGAAGATCATTCGTTTGACTCCTTTACCTACCTGATAACGAAATTTCGGGTTTTTAGAACGACAAATATGTAAGATCACGTTGATGACTTCATTTGGATTAGCAGCCTTCTCAGCTGATTCTGTTGCTGCTTGATAAATGTTCTTTATATATGTGTAGTCATCATCTTCAATTGCTGCTACATTAGATAATCCCTTTTTCCAGATTTCCGTTTTAAATGAACCTGCTTCAATTAAACTAACACTAATATTAAATGGCAATAGTTCAAGGCGAAGCGATTCACTAAACCCGCCGAGTGCAAATTTCGAGGTTACATAGGGGCCAAGCCCAGGAAATCCTATTCGTCCACTTATACTGCCAAGATTGATGATTTTACCATTACGGTTATCTCGCATTAATGGAAGAAAGGCTTTTGTTACAGCAATTACACCAAAAAGGTTTGTATTTAGTTGTGCACTCCAGTCTTTTAACTCAAGAAATTCAGTTAGTCCACCTAAGCTGTAACCAGCGTTATTAATTAAAATATCGAGCTTTCCATAGTGAGTTTGTATATATCTTTTTACTTCTTTAATTTGTGTTTCCTTTACTACGTCTAATGGTAAAATCTCTATATGTCTCGCTATGTTCATTTTTGTCGCTTGTTCCATTAATAAATTGGCTTTAGCAATGTCTCTCATGGTGGCAATGACAAAGTACCCACTTCTTGCAAGTTCTAACGTTGCTAAAAAGCCAAACCCACTACTTGTACCTGTAATCAATACAATTTTCTTATTCATTATTTCCCCCTTTCTTCTTCATTTATTTTTTATGAAATCCAGATGTAAAAGGTCGTAGATTAAATCCTAAGCCTAATCATTCTTTCAATTTCCATCCAAGTATAGAATAAAGTATGATAGTATGTATGAACTGTTTTTAGGAGGAACGTATAATTGAATATTCCTTTAATTAAAGCCTTACAAGACCATCAAAAAAATAAACCTATTTCATTACATGTACCTGGTCATAAAAATGGCCGAATATTTCACCCAGCCCTCGCTGACTTTAACAGCGTATTACCTTACGATGTGACAGAGTTAAATGGCTTAGATGATTTGCATGCACCTACAGGTGTAATTCTTCAAGCCGAGCAAGCAGCTGCGAAATTATACAAAACGGCCGAAACTCTATTTCTAGTCGGAGGAACAACGGTCGGTAATTTAGCGATGATGTATGGGCTATTCGAGCCAGGTGATGTTGTATTCATACAACGAAACAGTCATAAATCTATTTTTCATGCTGCTCAAATTGCGGGGGTAACTCCGGTTCTTTTATCCCCTGAAATTGACTTGGAAACTGGACTGGCCATTGGTCTAAGAGTAGAAACGCTTGAAGAAGCTATTAAGCTCTATCCAGAGGCAAAAGGACTGGTGTTAACCTATCCTAATTATTATGGAGTTAGTCTACCTGTACAATCTATTATAGAGTATGCAAAGCAAAATCAGTTACTTATATTAGCAGATGAAGCACATGCTGCTCATTATTGCATAGGGACGCCGTTTCCACCATCAACGTTAGAACTAGGAGCGGACGTGGCTGTACAATCGGCTCATAAGATGTTACCTGCATTAACGATGAGCTCTTTTTTACATATAAGTCATAAACTAAATTACGATATGCGACATAGTATAAAAGAGGCTCTAGCCATGTTTCAGTCCAGTAGCGCTTCTTATTTATTAATGGCTTCTTTAGATGGAGCACGAGCTTATATTGAATCCTTGGATGAAATGAAAATAACAAATATTCTTGCAGGAGTTGAGCAAGTAAAAAAAGAATTAGCTACAATCAAACAAATTCAAATAGTCAATTGGCAAGAAAACTATCTTTCCGATCCATTAAAAGTTACAATAAGGACAACAACAAAGTTAACCGGATTTGAATTACAATCGCTCTTTTATCAACATCATCTTTATACGGAACTAGCAGATGAAAAGCATGTCTTACTTGTTTTCGGTTTAGGTGAAAATACACTCCCACAAAATGTGTTGTACGAGTTAGCAGAAACACTTAATCAGTTTGACGTTGTCGAGGAAATGACTAATGAGACTGTTGTAGTTGGTCATAGCCGGATTAAGAAACTTGGGCTCTCTGCGAAGCAAATACGTTCTTTACCTAAAAAGAAAGTAGCGTTACCTGCAGCGATTGGTATGATTGCTGCAGAACCAATTATTCCTTATCCACCAGGCATACCTATTGTGATACCAGGTGAAAAAGTAGATGCACAAACTATAGCAGAAATAGAAATGTTAAAGCAGGCTGGTGCAAAGTTTCAGTCTGAACACGAACTAAAAGATGTATGGGTTGTTAATTCGGAGGATGAACATGAGTAAAGGGTTTTTTATTACGGTAGAAGGTGGAGAAGGAGCAGGGAAAACTACTGTTCTTGATCAAATAGAAGCACAATTAAAGCAAGATGGTTATGACACTATTCGTACACGTGAACCTGGTGGTATACGAATAGCTGAACAAATTAGAACGGTTATTTTAGATGTAACTCATACAGAAATGGACAGTCGTACAGAAGCATTGCTTTACGCAGCAGCTAGAAGGCAACATCTTGTTGAAAAAGTGATTCCCGCATTAGAGCAGGGGAAGATTGTTCTATGCGACCGTTTTATTGATAGTAGTCTTGCTTATCAAGGATATGCGAGAGAAATTGGTTTTGACGAGGTAAAAGCGATTAATGAGTTTGCAATAGAAGGGTATTTACCCGATTTAACATTATTTTTTGACGTCGACCCAGAGCTTGGGATTCAGAGGATTCATCAAGATCAAAACCGTGAAATAAACAGACTTGATCAAGAGAAAATGCAATTTCATGAACGAGTTCGCGAAGGGTATAGCAAAGTAATGGATGCATATCCAGAGCGAATCAAAAGAATTGATGCGAATCAATCTATTAATGAAGTTTTTTTTGAAGCAATGAAAGAAATTAATCACTTTGTAAGGTAGCATACTTTACTAATAAAGGAGCTGTCAAAGATGAAATTAATAATGGCTGTCATTCAAGACAAGGATAGTAATAGACTTTCGGATGCTTTAGTCAAAAAGGATTATCGAGCTACAAAATTGGCAAGTACAGGTGGATTTTTAAAGGCAGGGAATACGACTTTTTTAATTGGAACAGAGGATGAAAAGGTAGAAGATGTGATGTCCATTATCAAAGAGAATTGCCAAAGTCGTGAGCAACTAGTTGCGCCGATCTCTCCAATGGGAGGCAATGCAGACTCTTATGTCCCTTATCCAGTTGAGGTGCAGGTAGGAGGAGCTACCGTATTTGTATTACCAGTTGAGCAGTTTGAGCAATTTTAAAGGTGTTGAAGGCGATGGAAACATGGACAGAATTGAGAGAAATACAACCAAGGATTATCAATCTACTTGTTCGAACTCTTGAAAAAGATCGTCTTGCCCATGCTTATTTATTTGAGGGTACTCGTGGAACAGGTAAGAAAAAAGTGGCTCTTCACCTTGCGAAGAGCTTCTTTTGTGGAGCTAGACAAGGGACAGATCCATGCATGGAATGTCCAGATTGTAAGCGGATTGAACACGGAAATCACCCGGATGTCCATATGATTGACCCAGATGGACAATCAATTAAAAAGCACCAAGTTGAGCATCTACAAAAAGAGTTTGCGTATCGCGGTGTTGAATCAGCTAAAAAGGTGTATATTGTTAACCATGCTGATCTGATGACTGTTGGTGCTGCAAACAGTATTTTAAAATTTTTAGAGGAACCAGCAGCTGAAACATTGGCTATATTACTTACAGAGCAAGGCAGTAAAGTATTACCAACGATCCATTCTAGAAGTCAAAACTTAGCATTCGCTCCATTATTAAGGGAGAGATTTCTTGAAAAATTAATAGAAGATGGTAATTCCAGTACAATATCCAGTTTATTGGCTAGTTTAACAACAAGTTATGAAGGTGCACAACAGATGTTAGAAGGAGATTGGATTGCACAAGCACGAAGCGTAGTGATACAATTGATGGAAGAGGTATATTCTAGACCTAGCCAAGTATTGTTTACATTGCAAGAGAAATGGTTACCTCTTTTCAAAGAGCGTAGCGAACAAGAAATAGGTTTAGATATGATTCTCCTATGGTTACGAGATCTGATGTATTCAAAGGTTGGGAAAGTTAATTCTCTCACCTATGTTGATCAACAAAATAAATTAGAGCAGCAAGCTTTGGGTAGTTCGCAGGATGTATTAGGCCGTAAAATGTCTGCTGTCCTTCAGGCAAAAAGACATTTAACAGCAAATGTGAATCCTCAGTTATTGATGGAGAAGCTGTTACTTAATATACAGGAGGGATAGAAGATTGCATCAAGTTGTAGGTGTGCGTTTTAAAAAGGCTGGTAAAATCTATTATTTCTCCCCCAGTACTTTTCAATTAGAGAAGGGAGAAACTGTTATTGTCGAGACTTCTAGAGGCATTGAGTTCGGACGGGTCGTCATTGGAGTCAAAACAGTCGGTGAGAACGATGTGGTTCTTCCACTAAAACAAGTCATACGTACTGCCACAGATAAGGACAAGTTGATTGTAAAAGAGAATTTAGAGGCAGCGAAAAAGGCTTTTGAAGTCTGTTCAGAAAAGATCACGCAGCACAATCTTGATATGAAGCTTGTCGACGTTGAATATACATTTGACCGCAATAAAGTCTTGTTTTATTTTACAGCAGATGGACGGATTGATTTTAGAGAACTCGTTAAAGATTTAGCAGCTGTTTTTCGTACAAGAATTGAACTTCGTCAGATCGGTGTTCGTGATGAAGCGAAAATGCTTGGAGGAATTGGTCCATGTGGACGAGTTTTATGTTGTTCCTCGTTTCTAGGTGACTTTGAACCTGTTTCAATTAAAATGGCAAAAGATCAGAGTTTATCTCTTAATCCAGCGAAAATTTCAGGTCTTTGTGGTCGTTTAATGTGTTGTTTAAAATATGAAAATGATATGTATGAATCCGCTAAACAAGAACTTCCTGACATCGGTAAAAGAATTAGAACACCTGAAGGAAAAGGGAAAGTGGTGGGTCTAAACCTTTTAGAACGATTAATACAAGTAGAACTAGCTGAAGGGGACCGCGTAGTGGAGTACACAATGGAAGAATTAATGAACAAAGAAGTTGTGTCGACCAAGGCTACAGAATAAAGAGGTGGGAGCATCGTGGACAAAAAGGCGATTTTTACACAGGTGAGCCAACTAGAAGAAAGATTAGGTGAATTGCATCATGAATTAAGAGGGCTAAAAGAACAATTAGCTTACTTAATTGAAGAGAATCACTACCTTCATATTGAGAATAAAAATCTACGTGAGAGATTAGAAGCTCAAGAGGAAGTTCAAGAAGAAGGTCAAAAAAATAAAACAAACGAAAATAAGTCATTTGTCGGAGAAGGCTATGATAATTTAGCAAGACTTTACCAAGAAGGTTTTCATGTGTGTAATACCCATTATGGGAGTATACGTTCTGATGGAGACGACTGCTTATTCTGTTTGTCATTTCTACACCAAAAATAAATGCAAAAGATCTTTCGTTAATAGAGCGAAGGATCTTTTTTTAGAGATTTTTAAAAAAGGTTGAACTTCACCTTTTTTAAATCTCTAAGCAACGAGCGGAACCGCTGCCGTCTTTTAAGCCTTTTATGAGCGCTCTTCTCATAAAAGGCGCGCTAGCCGAGTGAAGCCGTTGCCAAGGCCGAAGCGAGATACTATTAGCAAGGCACACGCTAGCCAAGCAGAGCCGTTGCCACTTCCATAGAGATATTTTACAATCGAGGGTGAATCTTTCAAAACACTTAACCACAAATTCCCGATCCCGGATAAGAAAATAAAGAATGTTGACAATAATCAATCGTTATACTTTAAACCTAACACTAGAAGGAGCCAAACAAACGTGGAATTATTAGAAGGAGAACGACTAGATTACATCGCAGGTACGCCACTAAAAGTGATTCAAAGTCCGCAGGTATTCTCTTTTTCAATTGATGCAGTGCTGCTTGGGAGATTTGTTCAAGTCCCTATACAAAAAGGAAATATACTCGACCTCTGTTCAGGTAATGGAGTGATTCCTTTGCTTCTCACAATGCGGTCGAGAGCGAATCTAACTGGAGTGGAAATTCAACCGAAACTAGTGAATATGGCAAAGAGGAATACGGTATTAAATCAGGTAGAAAACCAGATCAAGATGATAGAAGCAGACTTAAATGAAATTCCTCCTCATATAAAAAAGTCATTTTTTGATGTCGTTACATGCAACCCTCCTTATTTTGAAACGGTCACAGAGGAGGAACGAAATCGCAATGAACATTTAGCGATTGCGAGACATGAAATTTACTGTTCATTACAGGATGTGATACGTGTTAGTAGTCAATACGTCAAGCAAAAAGGAAAGGTGGCCATCGTTCATCGTCCGGAAAGACTTACCGATATTATGACATACATGCGCTCCCACCGAATTGAGCCAAAGCGAATTCAATTTATCCACCCAAAGAACGAAAAAGAGGCCAATATGGTTTTAGTGGAAGGAATTAAAGATGGAAAGTCAGGTGTAGTTTGTCTTCCCCCATTAGTCGTGTACAATGAGGTAGGAGAATACACGAAACCGTTTAGTGAAGTGTATGAAGGAAAATGACCATTTTGATGTAGGAAAGGAATAATCATGAACCAACAATCTAGTTTTATAGGTGAAGGTACAGAAGGTCTTCTTTATTTGGTGCCAACACCAATAGGAAATCTTGAGGATATGACGTTTCGCGCCGTTCGAATTTTAAAAGAAGTTGATATAATTGCAGCAGAAGATACAAGACAAACGATGAAGCTATGTCGACACTTTGACATTGAAACATCCTTAGTTAGTTACCATGAGCATAATAAAAGAAAAGCAGGAGAAGCACTGATTGAAAAAATAAAAGCAGGAAAAAACATCGCACTTGTTAGCGATGCAGGAATGCCAGCGATTTCAGATCCAGGACAAGACTTAGCTCAAGAATGCATCAAAGAAGGGATTAAAGTCATATCTTTACCAGGTGCTAATGCCGCTTTAACTAGTTTAATCGCTTCTGGTTTATCAACAGAGCGATTTGAATTTATTGGTTTTCTTCCTAGGCAAAACAAACAAAGACAAATCTTTTTAGAAGAAATAAAAGAAGATCTAGCAACTCTTATTTTTTATGAATCACCACACCGTTTAAAGGAATCGTTGACAGCGATGTACAAGGTGCTTGGAAACCGACATATTTCAATTAGCCGTGAGCTGACAAAAAAGTTTGAGGAATATCAACGTGGTACGTTGGAACAAGCTGTAAGTTGGTGTGAAACAGGAACAATTAAAGGAGAGTTTTGTATTGTTGTTGAAGGATGTTCCACACAAGAAGAAAAAGAACAATGGTGGGATACCATTTCTATTAACCAGCATGTTGAACATTATCTAGGGCTTGGGATGACATCAAAAGAAGCCATTAAACAGGTTGCTCTTGAACGTACTATGCAAAAGAGACTTGTTTACGCTGAGTATCATCAGGAATAAATGGTCCATTAGAATACGAAATTGAAGTTGCAGAAAAATATCGCTTAATGATAAGAGATCTTGAGGAAGATACTGATTGGCGAACGTAAAAAAGGCACCTCAACAAGAACATACGCAATACTTAAATGTATTGACGTAGAACTTGATTGAGGTACCCCTTTTATAAAAGAAGAACCATTAAGCTTGAGTTGAACGTGAAAGGTAGTCTTGAAGATCTTTGATGATTTCCTCAGCACCTTGTGGGCTAAGAATGATTTTTCCATTAGCAATAGAAAGGTTATCATCTGAAACTTCACCAGTCACTTGACAAGTCATGTTTGGCTTGTACTTCTTTAAAATAATACGATCATTATCAACATAAATTTCAAGCGCGTCCTTCTCAGCAATATCTAAAGTACGGCGAAGCTCTATAGGGATAACCACACGTCCTAATTCATCAACTTTACGAACGATACCTGTAGATTTCATTCTACTTTCTCCTCTCAAACTAAAACCATTTATTTTGTTGTCATTATTCGACATTTTTCTATCTGTTTTTAGAGTACCAGTGTTTCCAAATCAAGTCAATTATTTTTTATACCTTCAGAACAAGAAAATTTTTACTTTTTTTATAGAAGTGTTGATAAAATGCAAGTTACAGAGTGAGGTGGAAAAGTTTCATGTTACAAATTTATCCTGAACTAGTAAAAAAATTAAAAATAGTAAATGAAAATTTGCAAAATATTTACCAACATTCAGATAATGACAAAACGATTATTCGACAAAAACTCCTTCATTCCACAGCTGAAATTCGACAAATTCAACGCTTTTCGACAGAGGCATTACAAAATTGGTTGAAAGGAAGAAATGTAGCGGCTGTAGATGGGTCTGTTAACCAAACAAAGGGTGACCCTCCGCATATTCTCTATTTATTCCAGGCATTAGCTAAGACGACATCTGGCCATACTGCTCAAGCAGCAGACATCTATTCGCCCTTATTAGCTGATAATATAGATGAAGAAAATCAAAAGAATTGGCGGTCTCATCTATTAGCAAAATTGGAATTATTGGTCGCAATCCAATTAATAGAAGAAACATCATTAACAATCATGTTAATGGATGGTGCTTTGTACCATTACCGAATTGATGCTCCGGATGAATGGGAACAGTTGAAGAGAAAAGCGATTGAACAAAATGTTTTACTAGTAGGTGTATCAGAGGAGATTACAACAGAAAACTTAGTGAAGTTAGGTGCTTTTGCTGATTATGGTAAGCAACCTCATACCTATGATCGTGATTTACTCTTTGGTGTTTTGGAAAGAGAAGAGATGCTTTATATTGAATCGATTCAAAGTAAGGCTGGTTTACAATCAGTTTGGGTTAGATTGAGTTCTGATCCTGCTATTACAGGCTTTGATGTCCTTGAAGAGCAAGCTTCCAAGAAAGAAGAGATTGCTAGTCTGTTATTAACCTTAACGCCTCGAGATGGTCGAGGCATTCCGCTTTGGCTCGACCATGTTGACCTAGAGGTTCGAGTCACCGACAAGCTAGTTGAAGCATTAGTGGAACAATATATTGATCCAGAAATGAAAAAGAGGTTTTTTGAAAAGAAACGAGGAACAAGACCATTCTAAAAAGTAGAGATTATAAAGGCTACTAAAAAAGGTGAAAATCGTACCTTTTTCAGTGGCCTTGAGATTATTTTCTATTTCAAACTGATTAAAGAGTGTTTCAATAGCTCCTATGTTATTGAAGTAGCAGCTTGTCATAGTTATTTAAATAAACAGGGGGGACAACCATGCAAATTGTTGGTGTAACTACGCAGCATGAAGTGTATGTGGCTTCTAAGACTCATAAATTTAGAATGAATGAAATGCTTGTGATAGAAGATGAATCACTGTATTTACCAAAGGGTGAAGTGGTTGAAACATTCTCCTATAATCGTTATATCCCTATGGGGTTTGATAAAGGCATTGCTGATGACCAAGTATTAAAGACACTTGAGCAGATTGGCTATGATATTGGAGCAGATGACATTCATCTTGCTAAAGTTCGTCTTTTTGAAGAAGCGATTCAACCGATTCAAACAGGAGCAGATGTCCGTCATCCAGCGTTTGACGAAATTTCATCTTTATTAGTAAAGACATCACCTGAAGATGGGCTTTTGCTTGGAGAAGTCAAATCAACGGACTTCATCCAACCAACTCTACCTGATACATTAAAAGGATTGTTACATATTCAAGATCATGATCAAGTACGTGAGCAAAATGGTGTGCCCTTTATCTTTGATATTAGAGCGATGCAGCAATATCCTCATATTGGTGTTTTTGGTGGGTCGGGTTCGGGGAAATCATTTGGTTTACGTGTCATGCTTGAAGAGATTATGAAACTACAAATTCCATCACTAGTCTTTGATCCTCATTTTGAAATGAATTTTGCGACTCAGGCAAAAGAAGTATCTGATGCTCCTTCTTATAGAGATCGGTATATTGTCGTGCAAATTGGTCAAGATGTCGGTGTTGACTTTTCAGCGCTCTCAACTAGAGACGTGGAGCGCTTGCTGTCTGCAGCTGGTTCGCTAACAGAATCAATGATTAATGTCATCCAAACGGTTCATAAGCGCAAAGATAGTTATCAGTCCTTCAGTGATCGAGTGGCTAACTTAGCAGAAGCATTAGAGCTTGGTAAACAAAAAGTGGAGGCAATGCTCCATGATGCTGGAATGACAAGAGATGAAATCAACCGTTTTGATACATTTAAAAAATTATTAGACCAGTATGGAAGCTTACCATTAGCCTCGATTAAGGGGATACAGTGGCGTGTCAACCGTCTTTATCAAGCTGGTTTATTTCAGCAAAATATTCGTGCGATTGAGCAAGGCATTCATGCAGGAAAGCTCGTTGTTATCCAAGGAGCGGTGTGGCTTCTGCAAGTCTTCTCGAGCTATGTCATTGGCGCGTTATATGGAAAGCGGCGCTCGTATCGAGATGCCAAGTTGCAACAAAAGCAAGGAGAATTCTTTCCGCCTTTTATAGTCGTGACGGATGAAGCCCATAACTTTGCTCCAAAAGGTTTTGATGCACCGGCGAAATCCGTTTTAAAGGAAATTGCTCAAGAAGGAAGGAAATACGGGGTCTTTCTCATTTTTGCAACGCAGCGCCCTACCCTTCTAGATGAAACGATTACAGCTCAATTAAATTCGAAATTTGTTTTTCGAACCGTGAGAGGGACTGATATACAGACGATTAAAGAAGAAACGGATTTAACGCATGATGAAGGAAAGCGGTTACCCTATTTACGATCAGGAGATGTTTTTATTTCTTCTGCGATTATGGGCAGAACGATGGCCGTCCGAATCAGGTTTGCTCATTCAGCGAGTCCACACACGCTAAATCCATTTGATGAATTAAAGAAAATAAAGGAACAAGATTCAGAGCAACTTTTAAAAACTCTAGATTCCTATTTACCTTTAGCTGAAATGAGCATCATGAATCACTTAACGAACTTAAATCGGGAGGCAGAAAAAAGCTGGGACGTGCAAACGTGGAAGCAAGAACTTGAACGATTAAGTACCGAGGGTGTCATCAAAAAAGAAAAGACACCATTTGCTACTTTGTATACACGACCTTGACTAGTATGCATGGATTAGGTATATTTTGGGTAGAATCTTTATAGATGAATATGGTAACATCCGATGAAGGGATGAGTAAGATCGATTATCTATAGGTAGTGCTAGCTATGTAGAGAGCCGGGGTAGCTGAAAACCGGTATAGATGATGGTTTGAAGATGGTCCTGTGAGGAATTTACTCTCGAGTGTTTTACATACATAAGAGTGTGACGTAACTGGCGTTAACAGAGGAAGTCTTGTTGACTTCGTGAGCCTTTTTGTTGTGAGACAGAAAGGGAATTTGGGTGGTACCACGTGAGAGGAGCTCTCGTCCCTAGGATGAGGGCTTTTTGTATGCAGAAAATGAGGAGGAAAGATTGTGACTGAAAAAAAGACGTTCTATTTAACAACACCAATTTATTACCCGAGTGATAAGCTCCATATCGGCCATGCTTATACGACTGTGGCTGGGGATGCGATGGCTCGTTACAAACGTTTACGTGGCTATGAGGTCCGGTTTTTAACGGGAACGGATGAGCATGGACAAAAGATTGAAACAAAGGCAGCTGAAAAAGGACAAACCCCACAGGAGTTTACCGATCAGATCGTTGCTGGTATTCAAGAGCTCTGGAAGAAGTTAGATGTCTCGTATGACGATTTTATTCGTACGACAGAAGATCGTCACAAAAAAGTCGTTGAGCAAATCTTTGAGCATTTGCTTGAAAAGGGCGATATTTACTTGGATGAATACGAGGGTTGGTATTCGATACCTGATGAGACCTTCTATACAGAGCGTCAACTTGTCGATCCGACTAAAAATGAAGCTGGGGAAGTGATTGGTGGAAAAAGCCCAGATAGCGGACATCCAGTTGAAAAGGTACGTGAGCAATCCTACTTTTTCAAAATGAGCAACTATGCTGACCGCCTATTGAAGTTTTACGAAGAGAATCCAACATTTATTCAGCCTGAGTCTCGGAAAAATGAAATGATTAATAATTTTATTAAACCAGGTCTAGAGGACCTAGCTGTATCTCGTACTTCGTTTAAATGGGGCGTGCAAGTTCCAAGTAATCCTAAGCATGTTGTGTACGTTTGGATTGATGCGTTATCTAATTATATTACTGCGCTTGGGTATGGCAGCGAGAATGAAGAGCTTTATAATAAATATTGGCCAGCTGATGTTCACTTAGTAGGAAAAGAAATTGTTCGTTTCCATACGATTTATTGGCCAATAATGCTGATGGCACTTGACTTACCATTGCCGAAAAAAGTGTTTGGACATGGTTGGCTTCTAATGAAAGATGGAAAAATGTCAAAGTCAAAAGGCAATGTTGTAGATCCGGTGCCACTTATTGATCGTTACGGTTTAGATGCATTGCGTTATTATCTCCTTCGTGAAGTTCCTTTTGGTTCGGATGGCGTGTTTACACCAGAAGGTTTTGTTGAACGTGTGAATTACGATTTAGCTAACGATTTAGGCAATTTATTAAATCGCACAGTGGCGATGATTAATAAGTATTTTGATGGTGAAATTCCAGTTTATGTGAAGGATGCAACACCTTTTGATGCGGGCCTTGTTGATTTAGTTCAGTCAACGGTTGTCAAAGTAGAAAAAGCAATGGAAGAGATGGAATTCTCAGTTGCTTTAACGGCCATTTGGCAATTAATTAGTCGTACAAATAAATACATTGATGAAACACAGCCATGGGTTCTAGCTAAGGATGAGACGAAGAAGTCAGAACTTGGCTCCGTTATGTACCATTTAGCTGAATCATTGCGTCAAGTTTCGATTATGGTGCAACCATTTATGACGGCAACACCAAAGCGTATTTGGGCACAATTAGGTCTTAAAGCAGAGGTCACGACATGGTCGAGTCTCGCATCATTTGCGCAAATACCAGTTGGCACAAATGTCGAAAAAGGAGAGCCGATCTTCCCACGTCTAGATATGGAAGAAGAAGTTGCCCATATCGTTAGTCTGATGGGTGGTACAAAGACGGAAGCACCTACAAATCAAGAAGTACCTGAAGTAAATGAAAATGAAATTACCATTGAAGATTTTACGAAAGTAGAACTGCATGTAGCAGAAGTATTAAAAGCGGAACCAGTATCAGGAGCAGATCGTTTGCTAAAAATACAATTAGATCTTGGATTTGAGCAACGACAGGTTGTATCTGGTATAGCAAAATACTATTCTCCAGAGGATCTCGTTGGTAAAAAAGTAATCTGTGTGACGAACTTAAAGCCTGTCAAACTTCGCGGCGAACTGTCTCAAGGAATGATTTTAGCTGGGTCAAAAGGAAAGAAACTACAACTGGCTACAATTGATGGAAGTTTACCAAATGGAGCAAAAGTAAAATAATACAAGTGAAGGAGAGAGTAATTATTCTCTCCTTTATTATATTAGTAAAATAATAAAGGGGCTAAAACAATGTTATTTGATACACATGTACACTTAAATGCAGATCAATTTGATGAAGACCTAGAAGAAGTTATCACTCGTGCCAAAGAAGCAGGAGTTGAAACGATGGTTGTCGTTGGCTTTGATGAAAAAACAATTAATCGTGCGTTAAAATTGATCGATACATATGATTTTTTATATGCAGCAGTTGGTTGGCACCCAGTAGATGCAATCGATATGGAAGACAAGCATTTAGATTGGTTAGAGGAATTAAGCTCAAACCCTAAAGTGGTAGCATTAGGTGAAATGGGTCTTGATTATCACTGGGACAAATCACCAAAGGACATTCAAAAAGTCGTGTTTCGTAAACAAATTCGCTTAGCTAAAAAGGTCAAATTGCCAATTGTTATTCATAATCGGGATGCCGATCAAGATATTGTAAATATATTAAAAGAAGAAGAAGCCCATGAAGTGGGGGGCATCATGCACTGTTTTGGTGGCAGTGTTGAGATTGCACAGGAATGTTTGCGTATGAACTTTCATATATCTCTTGGGGGCCCGGTTACATTTAAAAATGCAAAACGTCCAAAACAAGTGGCCCAGGAAATTCCGTTAGACCGTTTACTTATTGAGACAGATTGTCCTTATTTAGCTCCCCATCCTTTTCGAGGAAAAAGAAATGAACCAGCGTTAGTAAAGCTTGTGGCAGAACAAATTGCAGAATTACGCGAAATGGAATATGAGCAAATCGCAGAGCAAACAACTGCCAATGCAAAAAAACTTTTTGGCCTATCTTGATAGCGAATGGTGAAGAGTAATGACGAGGCTTGTCTAAGTTTCGTCTGATTCGAACTAGTTCTACAAAGTAACTTGTCATCATACAGTGGACGTGTCGATAAGTTTTTGTTTTCTTTGCACTTGTTTTCATAGATAATGAGAACAATGCGGAATTCACTAAAATTAGAGCATTGACAAAAGGGGGAACAGTGTTTATAATTTTTGACGTTAGAAGGAGGAATGCTTTGAGATGGAAACAAACAGGAGCCAGTTCCTTTCCGCAATGAGTTTTGGAAGGAAGTTGGTAATCTCCGTTGTCAGTCTCATTCTCTTCGCAGGCGTGATTACTTACGCTGCATATGAGGCGACAAAGGCAACTGTAACAATCTCTATTGATGGAGAAGAAGTTAAGGTGCAAACGCATGCATCGACAGTTGCTGAGTTGATGAAGGAGCAGGAATGGAACGTCCAAGAATATGATCAAGTGGAGCCCGGGTTAGATGCTGAGATTTCGGGTAATATGAATATTGCCTGGGAGCAAGCAAAAGAAGTATTTGTCACGATGCATAATCATGAAGAACCGGTATGGACAACCGCAGATAATGTTGAAGAATTTATAAAAGAATTAAATATTGAAGTAAAAGAACATGATTTTATTGCACCAGCATTGAGTGAAGAAATAACTGATAGAATGAATCTAATCTATGAATCTGCCTTTCAAGTTGAGCTTACTAGTGACGGTGAACAACATGAATTATGGACAACTTCGACGACTGTCGCTGACTTTTTAGAGAGAGAAAGTGTTACATTAGGTGAGCTTGATCGTGTTGAGCCAGGTTTAGCAGCTAGGCTTAACCAGGAATCAGAGATTAAAGTAATACGTGTAGAAAAAGTCACCGATGTGGTGGAAGAGTCTGTTGCTTTTGGAACGGTTACTCGCAAAGATGAAAAATTGCGTAGTGGGAAAGAAAAGGTCGTTCAATCAGGAGAAAACGGAAAAGTTACTAAGCATTATGAAGTGGTTCTTGAAGATGGAAATGAAGTTTCAAGAAAGCTGTTAAAAACAGACACAGTAATAGAAAGCAAGGATCGTATTGTAGCGATTGGTACACAACCAGCACCGGCTGTATCACGTGGGTCGACTCCAAGCTCAAGTTCAAGTAATACAACATCAAGTAATGGTCGGACATTCACAGTAAAAGCTACAGCCTATACAGCTGGATGTAGTGGATGTAGCGGAATCACAGCAACGGGCATTAATTTGAATAAGAACCGTAATATGAAAGTGATTGCTGTAGATCCAAATGTCATTCCTCTTGGTTCACGTGTTCATGTAGAAGGATACGGCGAAGCGATTGCAGGAGATACAGGTGGAGCAATTAAAGGGAACAAGATTGATGTTCACGTCCCTACGAAGTCAGACGCTTACCGTTGGGGAACGCGTACAGTAAAGGTTACCATTATAAAATAACCTATATTCGGGCACAGAGTGGCTAACCACCCTGTGCTTTTCTTGTTGTTTAAACTGATTTCGCTTATATTTATGTAAACAGGTGGTAAAGGCTAAACTAAAAGAGAAGCCTATTTTGTTGTGGCTACTGAAGAAGGCTGATTTTATCTTTTTCAGTTGCTACATCTTGTTAGGGGTAAAAAGATGAAAATAAGAGAAGTGATTGTCGTTGAAGGCAAAGATGATACAGTGGCTGTAAAAAGAGCGGTAGAAGCAGATACGATTGAAACAAATGGCTCTGCTGTTAGTGAAAGTACACTTAAGCAAATTGAATTAGCACAAGAACGTCGCGGTGTGATCATTTTTACAGACCCTGATTATCCGGGCGATCGGATTCGGCATATCATTAGCAAACGCATCCCAGCATGCAAACATGCATTTTTGCCAAAGAAAGAAGCCATTTCTAAGAATCTTGACGATCTAGGTGTAGAAAATGCATCATCAAAAGCGATTCAAGAAGCGTTGCTGCATGCAAAAGAAGAAAATGAACAGTATCTGGAAGTGATTACGTGGCAAGATCTTCATGATGCGGGTCTAATTGCAGGACCTACCTCGAGAAAAAGACGTGAGCGAATAGGGGACTTGCTACGAATTGGCTATGCCAATGGAAAACAACTACATAAAAGACTACAAAAGTTTCGGATTACAGCTGCCGAGTTTTCACAAGCGATGGAGTGCGTGTTTGAGGAGGAAAAGGAATCATGATGAAAGACATTGCAACACCACAAAGAACAAAAGAAATTTTAAATAAATATGGGTTTAACTTTAAGAAAAGTTTAGGTCAAAACTTCTTAATTGATACGAATGTGCTTCGAAACATTGTTGCTGCGGCCAACATCACAGAAGCAACAGGTGTCATTGAGATAGGTCCTGGGATTGGTGCTTTAACAGAACAGTTAGCGAAGAAAGCTAAAAAGGTTGTTTCTTTTGAAATTGATCAAAGATTGTTACCAGTACTCGATGATACGTTGCAACCCTATGATAACGTTGAAATTATTCATTCAGATGTTTTGAAAGCAGATATAGAGGGAACTATTGAACAACAGTTTCAAGGTGTAGATGACTTAATGGTGGTCGCGAATCTACCCTACTATGTCACAACCCCTATTTTGATGAAGCTACTCGAGGAGCATTTGCCGATCCGTGGAGTCGTTGTGATGATTCAAGCTGAAGTAGCAGATCGAATAGCTGCAAAACCAGGAACGAAAGAATATGGAGCGCTATCGATTGCTGCTCAGTATTATGCAATAGCTGAAAAAGTTATGACTGTTCCAGCGACTGTATTTGTCCCACAACCACGAGTGGACTCAGCCGTTTTACGTTTGACGATCAGGGAAGAGCCGGCTGTAGCTGTACAAGATGAGGCTTATTTTTTCAAAGTGTTTCATGCTTGTTTTGCTAATAGACGTAAAACAATTCTTAATAACTTAGTTCATAACTTAGGAACAAAAGAGAAAAAAACGGCGATAGAAGAAGCACTAGAAGAAGCTGGAATTGACCCGAGAAGACGAGGAGAAACTCTTTCATTGGACGAGTTTGCTAAATTAAGCGACGCTCTTTTAAAAAGATTATAAGGTTCTTCGCACATTAGCCCGCCTCCCCACATATTTTAATTGGAGAGGAGGCGTGACAATGAAACTGAAAAAAGGGGATATCGTCGCTCGCCCTTCGTATCAGTGCGATCTGTTATTTAGGGTAATAGAGGTATATCCAGACTATGTGGTACTCGCTGGTGAGGATATGCGTCTACTTGCCGATGCCCCACTAGATGATGTCGTAATCGTTTCTGAAAAAGATCGATCTGAACACGAGAAAAAATTTAAGGAGATTGAAGAGCATTCATATCTGCTTTTTAGACAAGACGCAAAGCTCATGAAACAGCGAGGAGAGTATGAAGTAACATCTGGCTATCAAAGAGAACCAAATTATTTTGAGTTGCGAGGACGTGTCCTGCATATAGATGGAGATCCTTTGTATTTACGTAAATGTACAGATCTTTACAATAAGTTAGGTGTACCTGTTTATGGTGTTCATCTTCATGAAAAGGAAATGCCTGAACAAATTAGTTCTTTGCTTGAGATGGTTCAGCCAGATATTGTGGTTGTCACAGGACATGATGCTTATTTAAAGGGAAAAGGGTCTGAAGACGATTCTAGGTCCTATCGCCATACTAAGTATTTTGCTAAGTGTGTAAGAGCCGCCAGAAAGCATGCTAGGCATCGCGATGAACTGGTGGTTTTTGCTGGTGCCTGTCAGTCTCATTTTGAAACATTAATTAAAGCAGGCGCTAATTTTGCTAGCTCACCTGAGCGGATCAATATACACGCCCTAGATCCTGTTTATATTGCCGCAAGAGTTAGTCTTACGTCCTTTATGGACCGTATTAGTCTCACTGATGTATTGCGCAATACAATAAGTGGCGAACAAGGGCTAGGTGGGATAGAGACAAAGGGAGTTATGAGACGCGGGATGCCAATTAAATATGATTAAATTAAGATGACTCAGGAAGGTCTTTATTTACTGTTTTTGAAACTAGTCGTAATAAAGATCTCGAGTCATCTTTTTTCATAAATTAAACCAGTAGCATTTGACTGGAATAGTCTTCAAAGAAGTTTCACTTTTTTTCTATACATAAAATTTTTCCCTTTCTGCCATACTAATCTTGAATTAGTAGTAATACTTTTTATTTTTTATCGTCAAAATCATTGACAAAAATCTTGTTCACTTGTTATAATTTTAAATTTATTTGACGAAAAATGTAGATTGTGGTATACTACATATACAGTGAGGTGGGGTGTAGTAATGGCAAAAACGTTAATAGACATTAAGCGCGCATTAGATGCTAATGTTGGTAAGAGAATCACGATTAAAGCAAATGGTGGTCGTCGGAAAACGTCAGAACGTTCTGGTCTCCTTGAAGAAACTTACCCTTCTGTGTTTATCGTGAAATTGGATGAACAACAAAATGCGTTTGAACGAGTTTCTTACAGTTATGCAGATATCCTAACGGAAACTGTAGAATTAATGCTTTGTGAAGAAGGCATCGATTCAACTGTTATAAAAGCATAATGTATGACTAGATATACACACAAACATAACCCACTGAAGGTAAATTCTTCAGTGGGTTATATTTGTGTGATGACAAATACTAATACCGTCTCGGTACGAGCAACGTGCCAAGGCGCTAACACTTTTCTGATTAGCTGATAAAGGAGTTGTTGTGACATGAGTAGAAGAAGAGGAATCATGTCTGACCAATTCAAAGAAGAACTAGCGAAAGAGCTTGGCTTTTATGACACCGTTCAAAAAGAGGGGTGGGGAGGCATTCGCGCAAGGGATGCTGGTAACATGGTTAAAAGAGCCATAGAAATAGCTGAGCAACAGTTAGTAAATGAACAGAGCCAGAAAAGATAGTGATTTGATAACCAGGTGTAAAACCTGGTTTTTTTGATCTTTAAAATCATTTCATGTTTGTTTTATTTATAGTCGGTGAAACTGATGAAAGACTAATGAAATTCCGTTTTATAAAAAAATGACCTCATTTTATTACCGACATGATAGAAAAATGATCAGATTGTGGTATGTTAAGTGGACAAATGATAAAATAGCTTAAGCAAATGGATATAGAAGGTGACTAGTGTGAAATGTTCTGTGAAAGCACCGGCGAAAATTAATTTGTCGCTTGATGCGATAAATAAGCGAGATGATGGATTTCATGAAGTTGAAATGATTATGACAATGGTTGACTTAGCTGATCGAATTGATTTAACCGACACCGATGATGGGCTCATCACAGTCGATGTTTCCGAAGGGTTTGTTCCTAATGATCATCGGAATTTAGCTTATCAAGCTGCTTCTTTGTTGCGCAAACATTGCCAAATAAAAAGGGGAGTATCGATTTATATTACCAAAAGAATTCCAGTTGCTGCTGGTTTGGCAGGCGGCAGTAGTGATGCTGCAGCCACATTAAAAGGGTTAAATCAGTTGTGGAATTTAGGTTTAAGTTTGGACGAGCTTGCCGTGATGGGAGCAGAGATTGGTTCAGACGTATCATTTTGTGTGTATGGAGGGACGGCTTTGGCAACAGGGCGAGGGGAAATGATAAAAGCGATTCCTTCTCCACCACCATGTTGGGTGATTTTAGCCAAGCCACCAATTGGTGTGTCAACTGCCGAAGTATACAAACGTTTAAAGGTAAATGAGGTTGAGCATGCGAACACATCAGCTATGATTAAGGCAATTGAAGAGCAAAGTTTTTCTGGAATCTGCAACAACTTACATAATGTTCTTGAATCGGTTACATTGGATTTATACCCAGAAGTAAAAAACATAAAAGAACAAATGATTCGCTTTGGAGCGGATGGTGTTCTTATGAGTGGTAGCGGACCTACTGTATTTGGACTTGTTGAACATGAATCACGCTTGCACCGAGTTTACAATGGTTTGAGGGGGTTTTGTCAGGATGTCTTTGCCGTTCGGATCATACGTTCAACAGACTCTTGATAGAAACCGAACAAACGTGGTATATTAAATGAAAATATTCGGTTTTTGGAGGTAGCATGAAAAAGCTAAAACGTAGTGGTCGTCTTGTAGATATGACCCATTTTTTACTTCAGCATCCTCATGAAGTGATCTCACTTACTCGTTTTTCAGAACGTTACCAATCAGCAAAATCTTCTATTAGTGAGGATCTTGTAATTGTAAAAGAAATTTTTGAAGATGAAGGGTATGGTTCCCTTTTAACGATTTCCGGAGCAAGCGGTGGGGTTAAGTACATCCCGCGAATTCATCAAGAACAAGTTGAGGAATTTGTAAATGAAGTCATTGAGCAACTAGCTGTACCTGAACGTATTCTTCCTGGTGGTTACTTATATATGATGGATTTATTAGGGAATCCTAAATTCATTCAAAAACTCGGTCAAGTATTTGCCTCGGTTCTAGCAAATCAAAAAATTGACGCGGTTCTAACGGTTGCAACAAAAGGAATTCCGTTAGCATATGCAGTTGGCCAGTATTTAAATGTACCTGTCAGTATTGTGCGAAGAGACCATTTAGTTACAGAAGGCTCGATGGTGAGTATTAATTATGTGTCAGGGTCTTCTAAACGAATTCAAACGATGACATTAGCAAGAAGAAGTTTGGCTCCAGGTTCACGGGTTTTTATTATTGATGACTTTATGAAGGCCGGTGGAACGATTAGAGGAATGATGGACTTGCTTGAAGAATTTCAAGCAGAGTTAGTAGGAATTGGTGTACTAGTCGAGACAATTGGAGTAGAAGAGCGATTAATTGACGAGTATATGTCTATTACAAGGCTTACTGAAGTTGATGTAAGAAATAGAACCATTAAAGTAGAACCAGGAAATGTATTAGATTTATTAAAAACGATCGAATTGAGGGATGAAAAATGAAAACTGTTTACACTAAATTAGCACCAGACGCAATTGGACCTTATTCTCAAGGGATGATTGTTAATAACCTTTTTTATAGCTCTGGTCAGATTCCATTAACAGCTGAGGGCGATTTAGTACAAGGGACGGTAGAAGAACAAACACACCAAGTTTTTAAGAATCTTCAAGCTGTCTTGACGGAAGCCGGTGCGTCATTCGAGACCGTTATAAAAGCTACAGTTTTTATTAAAGACATGGATGACTTTCCACGAATTAATGAAGTCTATGGTCAATATTTCAGCGAGCACAAACCAGCGAGATCTTGTGTAGAGGTAGCGCGCTTACCTAAAGATGTTCAAATTGAAATTGAAGTTATTGCGTTAGTTAAATAAGTAGCCTTCTTTTCTTAGAAGCAATGAGCGTAACCGCTGCCTTCTTTAAATTTTAAAAAAGAGACTTTTAGCCTAGTTAATTCCAATTGGATTAGCATGGTTAAAGGTTTTTTTATTTTTTTCTAAATTTGGTAGATGTGCCAGCTTTTTTAGTGAAGTAGCTAATAAATACGATTTCACTAATAGATCTTAAAGTTCTTAATTAACGTATGAGAAAATTCATTTAAAAAAGTATAAAATATTTTTTGACTAAAGAAGGATTTATCAGTTTTGTAGAGAATTGATTAAGTATGACAAACACAAATATAGGTGGTGACCAGCATGCAGGTAACAGATGTGAGATTGCGTCGTGTTAATACAGAAGGAAGAATGAGAGCGATTGCTTCAATTACAATTGACCATGAATTTGTAGTGCATGATATTCGCGTAATCGATGGTAATAACGGTTTATTTGTTGCAATGCCAAGTAAAAGAACTCCAGATGGTGAATTCCGTGATATTGCTCATCCAATTTCTTCTTCAACTAGAGAAAAAATACAAAATGCGGTCTTAACGGAGTATGAGAAGGCAGGAGAATACGAAGAAGTTGAATTTGAAGAAGCTGGAGCTTCTTAAACGTTACTGAAGATGTTTCTCAAGGTGAATTTCTGACCTTTTGAGTCATCTTCTTTTTTTATTTACTGGTCTCTTATTGTTTAAAATGTTGTGTCAAAAATTTGTCAATGTAATAAGAAGCGATATTTCCTTGAAATACCTGCTGTTTTAAGATATATTCGTAAGGGAAAACGGAACAGCTGGAGGGGAAATATGAGCAATCGTTATGCGATCATACTAGCAGCAGGTCAAGGAACAAGAATGAAATCTAAATTATATAAAGTATTACACCCGGTTTGCGGAAAACCAATGGTTCAACATGTCGTGGATCAAGTTACTAGTTTAGGTTTTGAGGAAAAAGTAGCAGTCGTTGGCTTCGGGGCTGAAATCGTTCAAGAGCAGTTAGGGAATCAAGTTTCTTATGTCATTCAGAAAGAACAATTAGGTACGGGACACGCTGTTATGCAAGCCGCAGATATTTTACAAAATAAAAGTGGTACAACAGTCGTTCTTTGTGGAGACACTCCACTATTAACAGCCGAGACGATTGACCGTTTGCTTACTTGCCATGCCGAGGAAAAAGCTAAGGCAACAATTTTAACAGCAGTGGCTGAAGACCCAACAGGATATGGTAGAATTATTCGGGACAACGACGGACTTGTTGCACGAATTGTTGAACATAAAGACGCATCAGAAGAAGAGCGTAGCGTTCAAGAAATCAATACAGGAACATACTGCTTTGATAATGCTGCTTTATTTGCTGCTTTAGAGAAGGTTGGAAATAACAATGCTCAAGGTGAATATTATCTCCCAGATGTTATTGAAATTTTAAAAAATAATGGTGAGACAATTTCTGCTTATCAAACGCCATCATTTGATGAAACGATTGGTGTAAACGATCGCGTGGCACTAGCTGAAGCAGAAACGATCATGAAACGCCGGATTAATGAACATTGGATGAAACAAGGTGTCACCATTATCGACCCTGTTAATACTTATATTTCAACGGAAGCAGAAATTGGTCAGGATACGGTTATTATGCCTGGAACTGTGATTTTAGGAGCTACCACAATTGGAGCAGATTGTTTGGTGGGTCCTCATTCTGAAATAAAAGACAGTACCATTGGTGATAAAACGGTTATCAAACAATCAGTAGTGTATAATAGCATAGTTGGAGACAATGTAACTATTGGACCTTTTGCACATATTCGACCACAATCAGTCATTTCTGATGACGTGAGAATTGGTAATTTTGTCGAAACAAAGAAAGCTACATTAGGAAAAGGTAGCAAAGCATCTCATTTAAGCTATATTGGCGATGCTGAGATTGGTGAAAATGTAAACTTCAGTTGTGGTGCTGTGACAGTTAACTATGACGGTGAAAATAAGTTTAAAACGGTTATTGATGACGGTGCCTTTATTGGTTGTAATGCCAATTTAATAGCACCAGTAAAAGTTGGTAAAAACGCATTAGTAGCGGCAGGTTCAACAATTACTGATGATGTACCTGGTGAATCACTTTCGATTGCGCGTGCAAGACAAACAAATAAACCTGATTATTTAAAGAAGAAATAAAGAGCTAATTAGAATAGCGGAGGGAAAAAAGTGGCTAAATACGGCGATCCAAGTTTAAAGGTTTTTACACTGAATTCAAATAAAGGGCTAGCACAGGAAATTTCAGATCATATTGGAGTTACATTGGGTAAAAGCTCAGTTACTCGTTTTAGTGATGGCGAAGTACAAATTAATATTGAAGAAAGTATCCGGGGTTGTGATGTTTATTTAATTCAATCGACTTCTGCTCCTGCAAATGAGCATATCATGGAGCTTTTAATTATGATTGATGCCTTAAAACGTGCATCTGCTAGAACGATTAATGTTGTTATGCCTTACTATGGCTATGCGCGCCAAGATCGCAAAGCACGAGCTCGTGAGCCTATTACGGCTAAACTTGTTGCAAACTTAATTACAACAGCGGGTGCAACAAGAGTACTAACTCTTGATCTTCATGCAACGCAGATTCAAGGTTTCTTTGATATTCCAGTTGACCAATTAATGGGTGTGCCGATCTTAGCTGAATATTTCTCTCAAAAGGAATTAGACGATATTGTTATTGTATCTCCTGACCATGGTGGAGTTGTACGTGCGCGTAAAATGGCTGATCGATTAAAAGCTCCTATTGCCATCATTGATAAGCGCCGACCTAAGCCTAACGTTTCTGAAGTAATGAACATCGTTGGAAACATTGAAGGAAAAACAGCGATCATCATTGATGATATTATCGATACGGCTGGAACAATTACGTTAGCAGCTAATGCACTCGTTGAACATGGGGCAAAAGAAGTATATGCATGTTGTACGCATCCAGTATTATCTGGACCTGCAATGGAGCGCATTAACAATTCAAAAATAGAAGAACTTGTTGTAACCAATTCGATTGTCTTAGATGATGAAAAGAAAAGCGAAAAAGTAACAGAACTTTCAGTAGCATCACTCATGGGAGAAGCGATTATACGCGTACATGAGAATCAATCAGTAAGTACACTCTTTGATTGAGATTTAAAGCAAAAATCAGCGTGCGGAGCCATTGCATCTTCAAATCTGCTTAAGCTTCCTTGAAAATTTTAAAAAAGCGTTTAAAAATTTATAAACCATCTACTCGAGCAAGCTAAAAAACAAGCCTTACCCTTTTATTCACCCTAAAAAACGTTTAAATTTTCTCTAGAAGGGAACATATGTATAGAGAGAGTTTTAAAACTATTATGAGGTGATAAAGTCATGGCTACAGTTTTAAAAGCAAACCCTAGAGAAGATTTAAGAGGTTCAGCAACAAGGAAGATTCGAAAACAAGGGCTTGTTCCTGCAATCCTTTATGGAAATAAAATTGACAGTCAACCAGTGTCAGTTGAAGGCGTCGAGTTTCTCAAAACCGTGCGCTCTGTTGGAAAAAATGGATTATTCTCTCTTGATGTAGCAGGAAAGAAAAACCATCAGGTAATGATTCATGATATGCAAATCGATCCTTTAAAGAATGAATATACACATGTTGATTTTTTTGAAGTCGATATGACTTCAGAAATTGATGCGAGTGTTCCTGTTCGGTTAGAAGGGGAAGTACCTGGGGAAAAGGAAGGTGGTATGGTATCCCATCTTATGTATGAGGTTACGGTGAGATGTTTACCATCAGATATCCCAGAAGAGATTACAGTTGATGTCTCCAATTTAAATATCGGCGATTCGATTCAAGTAGCTGATATTCGTTCATCTGTTTCTGTTCCAATCACAAGTGCCGACGATGAAACAATTGTTACGGTACAGGTACAAGCAGCTGAGCAAGAGGACGGCCAAGCTGGTGATAAGGAAGTAAGCGGTACGGAAGAAGTAGAAGAAAAACCGGCAGAAGAATAGGTTTAAGAGAGGGTGACCCAGTCGCCCTCTCTTTAAAAGTGTGAGGAGAGGTTTAGTTGAAGCTAGTTGTCGGGCTTGGTAATCCAGGTCAAAAATATGCGGGTACGCGGCATAATGTCGGTTTTGATTGTATTGACTATTGCGCCGAAGAAATGCAAATTGAATTAAGTCAAACTAAATTTAAAGGATTATATGGGCAGGGAATGGTAAATGGGGAAAAGGTTTTTTTGTTGAAACCCCTTACATACATGAATTTATCAGGTGAATCGGTTCGGCCACTTGCGGACTATTTTAATATTGGGATTAAGGATATTGTTGTCATCTATGACGATATGGACTTACCAGTAGGAAAAATCAGACTAAGACAAAAGGGCAGTGCTGGAGGACATAACGGTATTAAGTCGTTGATTCAACATTTGGGTACAGCAGAGTTTAACCGAATTAGGATTGGAATTGACCGTCCTCAAAATGGAGAACCAATTGTAAATTATGTGCTTGGAACGTATCATCCTGATCAGCGCGGACCCGTCAAGGATTCCATTACTCAAGCTGCAAAAGCCGTTCGAGCATGGACGTCAAAGTCTTTTCTTGAAGTTATGAACGAATTTAATTAGAATCGTATAGAGAGCTTCTTTGCTGTTAAGAATAAGAGTAGTACTATCAGCAAAAAGGGGGCTTTATCTTGGCTATTCACTATCAATGTCGCCATTGTAAGGTTAAGTTAGGTGAGATCGAGCAACAGATCAATTCAGATACTTTAGGATTTAATCAGCTAACGAGTCAAGAACGAACGGATATGGTAAAATACCATTCAAGTGGGGATATTCATGTAGATACCATTTGTGAAGACTGTCATGAAGCCTTATTACGAAATCCAGACTTGTATGAATTAGATAACGTTATACAATAATTTCCACACTGAGGATTAGCTTTGGTTCATAACCAAAGCGTTTTTCTGTTCTAACTATCTTTGAATTAAAATCGTTAAGCTAAATCGGCAAGTAGGGAATCCATCTAGTGCTTTAAGGTTGTTCAAGAAGTTGATTATTTTCCCTTTTGGAATAACCCTTGAGCAGGATTCTAGTTCTTGAGCAAGAATAGAGAGAAGAGTGATTGAATAAATATAGGTGGCAAGAGGATGAACATACATAGATGGGTAGTGAAACCCATTGTAGGTAAAGAAATAACAGGGGGAACATCATGTTAGGATTGCAACAGTACTTACGATCAAACGAAGAGGTAAAAGCGGTTTCAGACGGTTTGGAAACCAATATGAAAGAACAACTTATTTCTGGGTTAACTGGATCTGCGAGGACATTATTTATATCTTCTTTATACCGTGAATCAAGAAGACCTATGCTTGTCATCACACATAATTTATATCAAGCACAAAAATTATACGATGACTTAGTTAGTTTCTTAAATGAAGAGAATGTTCTTTTATATCCTGTCAATGAATTGATCTCAGCTGAAATTGCGATTGCAAGTCCTGAGATGAAGGCACAAAGAATCGATGTTTTAAATAAATTAGTGCAATCATTTAAAGGAATTGTTATTGCGCCATTAGCAGGAGTAAGAAGGCAGCTTCCACCTGTTCAGGTTTGGAACGACTCTCAAATTACATTAGAAGTTGGAACTGATATTGGTGATATTAATACCTTGCTAGAAAAACTAATCATTATGGGCTTCCAACGCGTTGATATGGTGGCATCACCAGGGGAAGTAAGTGTTCGAGGAGGTATTATTGATCTCTATCCATTAACGGAAAAGAACCCAATTCGAATTGAACTGTTCGATACGGAAATTGATTCGATTCGTACATTTGAGGTAGACAACCAAAGGTCTAAAGAAGAACGAAAAACCGTTGTCATTGGTCCAGCTCAAGAGATCATTTTGCAAAAGAGCCACTATCATAGAGCATCACAATTGCTATCAGAGGGTTTGACCGTTTCCTTAAAAAAAATCAAAGCAAAGGAATCAAAAGAAAAACTATCTCAGCATATATCTTATGAAATTGGACAATTAAAACAACAATCGACCTTTCAAGGCATGTACAAATACATGTCACTTTATTATGAAGGCGACCATTGCCTTCTTTCGTATCTTCCCGAAGATACCGTAATTACAATCGATGAGATCTCACGGGTGAAAGAGATTTCAGATAACTTAGAAAAAGAAGAGGCGGAATGGAATACAGCGTTACTGGAACAAGGAGAAATCATTCATGATGTCACAATGTCTGTTCCAGTAATTGAGCAATTTAAAAAAATGCCTAATTCTATTCTTTATCTCTCTCTTTTCTTAAAACATGTTGCATCGACTAATCCAGAAAATGTAATAAGTGTAACCTGCAAATCAATGCAGCAATTTCACGGTCAAATGCAACTGCTTCAATCGGAAATCGAAAGATGGAAAAAGGCCAACCAAGCCGTTGTATTCATGGCTGAATCAATGGAGCGTGCTAAACGACTTTCTCTCAACTTAGAGGATGAAGGAATTGATACGAGAATTGTTGAACAAGCTACGGAATTAGTAACTGGACAGGTTCAAATTATGATTGGTGACATGCAATCAGGTTTTGAATTGCCAGCAAGTAAATTAGTTGTTGTGACAGAAGAGGAAGTGTTTGCTAAGAAAAAGGCGAAAAGACCTCAGCGAAAGCAAGCCATCTCAAATGCGGAGCGAATCAAAAGTTACTCCGAGCTTAAAGTTGGCGATTTAATTGTGCATACGAACCATGGTATTGGGAAATATTTAGGTGTTGAAACATTAGAGATTAATGGACTTCATAAAGATTATTTGCATTTACGTTATGCAGGTAATGATAAACTTTACGTCCCAGTTGAACAGATTGATCAAGTTCAAAAATATGTAGGGTCTGAAGAGAAGGATCCCAAAATATACGCACTTGGCGGTAATGATTGGAAGAAGGTTAAGAAGAAAGTTCAATCATCGGTTGAGGATATCGCTGATGATCTCATTAAACTTTATGCCGAGCGCGAAGCAAGTAAAGGGTATGCCTTTTCAAAAGATGGTTTGGAACAAGCAGGGTTTGAATCATCATTTCAGTACCAAGAAACAGAAGATCAAATTCGAACGGTTACAGAAATTAAAGCTGACATGGAAAATATTCGACCAATGGATCGACTTTTATGTGGAGATGTTGGCTATGGGAAAACCGAAGTAGCGATTCGAGCTGCTTTTAAAGCAATTATGGATGGAAAGCAAGTCGCTATTTTAGTTCCAACGACGATCTTAGCTCAACAGCACTATGAAACGATTAAAGAACGTTTTTCTGATTATCCGATTAATATAGGGGTTTTAAGTCGCTTTCGTTCAAGAAAAGAGCAAACGGAAACATTAAAAGGAGTAAAAGCAGGTTCAGTCGATCTTATCGTTGGTACACATCGACTTCTGTCAAAAGATGTTCTCTTTAAAGATTTAGGCTTACTTATTGTTGATGAAGAGCAGCGGTTTGGTGTGACACATAAAGAAAAAATCAAGCAACTCAAATCAAATATTGATGTTCTCACATTAACAGCTACGCCAATCCCAAGGACGTTGCACATGTCAATGCTTGGTGTTCGTGATCTATCGGTTATTGAGACTCCACCGGAAAATCGTTTTCCGGTTCAGACGTATGTGGTTGAGTATAATGCTGCTCTCGTCCGAGAAGCAATTGAGCGTGAAATGACTCGTGGTGGTCAAGTGTACTTCCTCTATAATCGAGTGGAAGATATTGAACGAATGACGGAACAACTGTCGATGCTTGTGCCTGACGCACGGATCAGTTATGCTCATGGACAGATGAATGAGCGTGAATTAGAAACAATTATGCTCGAATTCTTAGAAGGAAATAGCGATGTTCTAGTAACAACTACGATTATAGAGACGGGTGTTGATATCCCGAATGTAAACACGTTGATTATTTACAATGCGGACCGGATGGGGCTCTCCCAACTCTACCAAATTCGAGGACGTGTAGGCCGTTCAAACCGAGTTGCCTATGCCTATTTTACGTATCAACGTGATAAAGTCTTAACAGAGGTCGCAGAAAAACGGCTACAAGCCATTAAAGAGTTCACTGAGCTTGGATCTGGTTTTAAAATTGCGATGCGTGATTTGACCATTAGAGGTGCTGGTAATCTCTTAGGAGCACAGCAGCACGGCTTTATCGAGTCGGTCGGTTTTGATTTATATTCACAAATGTTGAAGGAAGCAATTGAGGAAAGAAAAGGCGATAAACCAAAGGAGCCTCCGTTCCTAGTGGAAATGGATGTGAAAATTGATGCCTATATTCCTGAGAGTTATATTCAAGATGCAAAACAAAAAATTGAAATGTATAAAAGGTTTAAGGGGGCAGAATCTGTAGAAGATATTACGGATCTAAAGGATGAAATGTTTGACCGATTTGGTGAATATCCAAAACAGGTTGATTTTCTCCTTCGCTTGACCCAAATTAAATTGTTTGCCAATCAAGAGCGAATTGAGCAAATAACGGAAGCGAAAGATCAAGTTGACATTCTCTTGTCAGCAGAATCCTCGAAGTTAATGGATGGATCGAAACTGTTTGAATTAACTCATGAAATGGGTCGAGAGGTTGCTTTAGGTACAGCAGGAGAAAAGATTAAATTTGTTATTAAAACAAAAACGTTGAGTGATGAACAAGTTTTATCTTTTATTGAAAAGATTGTTGAAGGGATTCTGAAGGGAAAAAAATAACAATATAAATTGAAAGTTCCTTGCCTTTTCTAAATGATGGGTTTCAAACAAATTCATGGATTGGTGAATAGTTCTTTTTTTAAGAAAGATACTATAGTTAAGAAAAGAAATGGTTATTTTCTTACCACTTACCATCAAGTGAATACATCATTAGAAAGTGAGGCAATACAGTATGAAAGCTACAGGAATCGTACGACGTATTGATGATTTAGGACGGGTTGTTATCCCGAAAGAAATCAGAAGAACACTTCGAATTCGTGAAGGAGATCCTCTTGAGATTTTTGTCGATCGTGATGGCGAAGTGATTTTAAAGAAATATTCGCCTATCTCTGAGTTAGGTGATTTTGCAAAAGAGTATGCGGAGGCACTTTATGATAGTTTAAATCACTATGTATTGATTGCTGACCGTGACACATTTATAGCTGTTGCTGGTGCACCAAAGAAGGAATTTGCTAATAAGGCTATCGGTGAAATTGTTGAAAAATGTATGGATGATCGTAAGACAATGGTGGAAACAAGTGCAGGTGAGCACAACCTTGTCGGTGACCATACAGATGAGTTAAAAGGCTATGTTATTACACCAATTATTGCGAATGGAGATCCAATTGGCGCTGTCGTCATTTTTAGTAAGGAAGTCGAGCTTTCTGGGATGGTTGAACAAAAGCTAGCGGAAACAGCAGCAAGCTTTTTAGCAAAGCAAATGGAGCAATAACAATACTTAATCAAAAAAAGCTTGTCTCTCATTATAGGAGGACGAGCTTTTTTGTAATGGGAAAAATGTCGATTATCCTTCAACTGTTTTACTTAAGTGAATCCCTGACCATCTGTTATAAATGGCATCATCTATGATAAGATGGTTCAAAGAAAGTTAAGGAGAAAAGGAAACGTGCAGGGAACTAATTCAAACAATAGAAGTGTTTTAAAAGGGATAGCCCTTTTATCTGGAGTTGCACTACTTGCAAAAATATTAAGTGCAGCTTACCGAATTCCCTATCAAAATTTATCAGGCGACCTCGGTTTTTATGTGTACCAACAAGTTTATCCTCTTTATGGAATCATCATGGTTCTAGCGATGTATGGGTTTCCAGTTGTTCTTTCAAAGCAACGTGCAGAATTGCTAGCAAGTGGGAAAGAAGAAGAAGCAAGAAAAATAATGAGTTTGTTCTTTTATGGGCTCCTATTGTTTTCGGCTGTGGCTTGGTTCAGTTTGTTCACATTTGCTAAGGGCATTGCTTTTATGATGGGTGACATCAGACTAGCTACCCCGATTCGAGCGATGAGTTATGTGGTGTTACTGCTCCCGTTTTTAAGTGTAGGAAGGGGTTTCCATCAAGGAGAAGGTGACTTAATTCCGACCGCGGTTTCACATATAGCGGAACAATTTATGCGTGTATTATTCATATTAGGTTTTACCTATGTGTTTGTGCAATTAAGATTTGATGCATATACAATTGGAACAGGAGCAGCTTATGGATCTGTCTTTGGGGGAATAGCAGGAGTTTTACTTTTACTTTTTCTGACAAAAGCACGCTGGGTGAGGCAATTGGTCCATCCTTTTGATCTGAACTTCCTAAGTATGATGAAGAGAAACTTTGCACTGATGAAGCAAAGTATATTTATTTGCATAACAGCGTTAATATTAGTCTTATTTCAACTGATCGATGCCTTTACCGTTGTCAGGTTGTTACAAAAGAGTAGCACTATAGAAATAATAGCTTTTGAAGCAAAAGGGGTGTTTGACCGGAGTCAACCCCTCCTTCAACTTGGTACGATTCTAACAACTACTTTGACATTGGCTTTAGTCCCGATGTTGTCAAAAGCGGTTATGGAAGGACATATGGCTCTAGCTCGAAAATATCAGAACCTGTCCTATCGTTTGACTATTTTAGTTGGGGGAGCTGCTACAGTTGGGTTATTTGTTATTATTGAACCGACTAATTATCTACTATTTACCGATACAACTGGTACAAATGTGTTAAGAGTAATGAGTCTAGCGATTTTATTTTCTTCGCTTTTTACTACGATTTCAGCTGTATTACAAGGGTATAACTATACATATTTACCAGCTATAGCTGTTGTACTTGGAGTTTTCATAAAATTCAGCAGTAATTTCATTCTCATTCCTATTTACGGTACATTAGGAGCAGCATGGTCTACCGTTTTAGCAGTAATTTTAATGGTTGCCTTTTTATTGCTAGCATTCAAAAAGAAAAAAAGTCTATATTTAGGCTTTTTCAGCTCTTATGTACCGATCATCTGCGTTTTAGGTGGAATGGGATTGTTGACGTTTCTTTGGAAAAATGGATTAACGTCGCTCTTTTCTGGTGATTCTAGAGAACTAAGTGCCATAATCGCGTTGTCATCGGCTGGATTTGGAGGAGCAATTGTAGCAATATGTTTGTTTACGATGCCGATTTTTACAGAGGAAGAATGGGGAAATATTCCGAAGTTAAATAAGGTAAGAGTGAGATTAAAGAAGTTGTTACACTGAAGAAAAATGGAGGATGAATATGAAAAAAATTACCGTTTTAGGATTAGGGGCAGGCGACTTGGAACAAATGCCACTCGGTATCTACCGCCATTTACTAAAACAAAAAAACGTATATATTCGAACAGAAGATCATCCAGCAGTCCAAGAATTAAAAGAAGAAGGCGTATCGTTTCGTTCCTTTGACTCTACCTATGAAGAGCATGATGAATTCGAATCTGTCTATCAGTCCATTGTTAATCAGTTGTTAGAAGAGGCAACGGAAAAAGACGTGACCTATGCTGTCCCAGGTCATCCCTTTGTGGCTGAACGAACGATTCAACTGTTAGTGGAGGCAAGTCAAAAAGATGAAGTACAATTGAATTTTTTAGGTGGACAAAGTTTTCTGGATGCGATGTACACCGCCCTTCGTATTGATCCGATCGAAGGCTGTCAAATTGTTGATGGCACGGCTTTTAGGAGAGACGAAATTGAACTAAAACACCATCTTATTATTGTCCAAGTGTATGATTCGATGATTGCTTCTGAAGTGAAATTAACGTTAATGGAACGTCTCCCTGATGATTATGAAGTAATCATTGCCACTGCAGTTGGTTCAAAAGAAGAGCAATTGACGAAAGTTCCTCTTTATGAACTCGATCGTGCGATCACTTTAAACAACTTAACAGCTGTTTATGTTCCACCTATTCGAGAAGATAAGCTTCTTTATGGTGAGTTTGACAAATTAAAAGAGGTCATCGCCATTCTCCGTGGGCCAAATGGCTGTCCTTGGGATCAAAAGCAAACCCACCAATCGTTAAAAAAGTATTTTATTGAAGAAGTCTATGAAGTTCTTGAAGCGATAGATGATGAAGATGATGAGCATTTAATTGAAGAACTAGGAGATGTTCTTCTGCAAATTATGTTACATGCCCAAATAGGAGAAGATGATGGATACTTTTCGATCCGTGATGTGATTCATGGGATTACAGAGAAAATGGTCAGGAGACACCCTCACGTATTTGGCGAAGTAACCGTCAACGATGCCGATGAAGTGGTATCAAACTGGGATGAGATTAAAAAACAAGAAAAAGGGCATACAGAAGAGGAATCGATCCTTGCTTCAATCCCAAAAGGGCTACCTGCATTAATCGAAGCCACTAAATTACAGCAGCAAGCGGCAAAAGTAGGATTTGACTGGGATGATGTTGCACCAATGTGGATGAAAATGCAGGAGGAGCTGGCTGAGTTTTTAGTAGAAGTTAAAGCAGGAAATAAGGCAAACATGCAGAAAGAACTAGGAGATATTCTGTTTGTGGTCGTCAATTTGGCTCGCTTCTATAAAGTCGATGCCGAAGAAGCCCTTTTAAGTACAAACCGTAAGTTTCAGAGACGCTTCCGTTTCATAGAAGATGCGGTAAGAAAAGAAGGAAATGTTATAACCGAGCTTACTCTTGAAGAGTTAGATCAAAAATGGGAAGAAGCAAAACGATTAGAAAAAGAAGAATGAGGTGTTCTTAGTGCGTTTAGATAAATTTTTAAAAGTATCTCGTTTAATTAAACGTCGTACTTTAGCTAAAGAAGTGTGTGACCAAGGTCGAATTAAGATTAATGGTCAAGTAGCAAAAGCCGGATCGGCGGTAAAAGCGGGCGATGAATTAGTCGTTCGCTTTGGACAAAAACTTGTGACTGTCAGAATTGATGCGATTCGGGAAATCGTTAGGAAAGATGAAGCGGGTACGATGTATACCATTATTAGTGAAACCCCTGTTTCGGAGTCTTAAATAATAGAGCTTGTTCTATTTTAAGTCTCAAACTCATACACTGCTATGAAAGCATATGGAGGAGGGACTTATGAATGGATCAGCATTATGAATTTGGAACACCCATGGGCCGAGATAGACCAACCAACGACCACGATGTGATTTTAAAAGCTAGAAGACAATTAGATATCACGGGTGTTAAACAAGTAGAGAGCTTTGATAATGAAGAATTTCTTTTAGAGACAGTCATGGGGTTTTTATCTGTACGCGGACAAAATCTGCATATGAAAAACTTGAATGTCGAGCAAGGAATTGTGTCAATTGAAGGTAAGGTGTATGACCTCATTTATCTTGATCAGAATCAACAAGATAAAACTAAAGGCTTCTTTGGGAAGTTATTTAAGTGACGTTAACAATCCAACTCTATACTATGTTATCAATGGCTGCAATGGGAATTTATATCGGTGCAGCTATTGATACGTATGGGCGATTCACTCGTAAGAGACCTTCATTCAATTGGCTCGTTGCATGCAATGATGTACTATTTTGGCTCGTACAGGCTCTGGTTGTTTTTTATGTGTTGCTACAAGCTAACAATGGTGAAATTCGTCTTTATATATTCTTAGCGCTAGTATGTGGGTTTGCTGCTTATCGGGGTCTGTTTCAAACTTTTTATCAAAATCTTTTAGAACGAGTGATCACGATAATCATACAAACGTATCGAATGACAATCAAGTTGATTACAATATTATTGATCAACCCGATTAAGTACTTATTGAAAGTCTTGTATTCCTTATGTATTATGGTATTAACAGCTTGTTTAACCGTTCTAGTATTCTTACTGAACCTCATTTGGAAACCGTTAAGATGGATGCTCCTTCTTTTATATAAATGGACAGGACTAAACAAGCAATTAAATAAATTTAAACCCATTTTACGGAAAATGAAGGAATTTATCCAATCGATGAGGAAAAAGAAAGAATAAGGGGTGATAACATGGTCTCAAATCAGACGTCTAGAGTAAGAGAAATGGATAAAGCTTATATTCAGCAGCGTGAACAAGAACTCGAGCTTGAAGAAAGAAAACGTCGAGGGCTTTTTCGTAGGTTAACTGCATTAGCAATTATTATCATTGCTCTAGGAACAGTGGGGTTTGTGACGATTTATGCCCAAGCTCATTCGCTTGAAGAAAAAAGGGAAGAAAAATTAGCTCTAGACCAGCGTTTAGAACAATTAAAAGCAGAAGAGCAACGTTTGAATCAAGACATTGCTAACTATAATGATCTTGATTATATTGCTGAAATTGCTAGAAGAGATTACTATTTATCTAAGCCAGGCGAAACTTTGTTTAAATTACCTGACTCCTCGTCAAATTGACACTTTTTTTTAGATTCAGGTATAATATAAAAAAAATGAACATTTTCAGATTTCTTAAGGAGGATCTATTTTTTCATGTCAATCGAAGTAGGCAGCAAGTTACAGGGTAAGGTTACAGGAATCACTCATTTTGGTGCATTTGTGGAGCTGCCGGGTGGTTCTACAGGCCTTGTACACATTAGTGAAGTCGCTGATAATTATGTTAAGGACATTAACGAAATCTTAAAAGTTGGGGACGAGGTGCTTGTAAAGGTAGTAAATGTTGAGACTGATGGAAAAATCGGACTTTCTATTCGTAAGGCAGTCGATCGTCCGGCTGCTCCTGAACGACCAGCACGTCCAAGCCGCCCAGATCGCCCATTCAACTCACAAGGCCCAAGCCGTCCGCAAGGTGGAGGTGGACGCCCGCAAGGTGGCCGTCCACAAGGCGGCGGTGGTCGTGGACCAAGGCCAAATCAAGCACGTCCGACAGTTACTTTCGAAGACAAAATGAGCCGTTTCTTAAAAGACAGTGAAGAGCGGATCTCTACATTGAAGCGTCAAACAGAATCTAAACGCGGGGGTCGAGGCGCCCGTCGAGGATAACTTGCTGCTCTAGTGCGAGGACATTTATTTGAGGAGTTAGGCAATGAAATTGCCTAACTCCTTTTTTTGAAAGATAGGAATTTATAAAATTTCTAATCAAAGCCTTTTTGGTTACTCAAGGAAGGGCAATGGCTCCACACGTTGTACGCCTTTTATGAGGGAGCATGCCTAAAAGGGTTAAAATATAGTAACGGCTCCGTTAAATGCTAATAAAAAAATACGGTTAACGTATTTTTTTGTTGACATTATGATCTGAAAATAGTATATTAATACATGTCGCAATTGTTGTTTTGGCGGTGTAGCTCAGCTGGCTAGAGCGTACGGTTCATACCCGTGAGGTCGTGGGTTCGACTCCCTCCGCCGCTACCAATACATAACTAATTTTCAAACCTGTATCCATTGGATGCAGGTTTTTTAATCTTGATTTCGTCATAATTCAAATCTTGCTCTTAAAAAACTCCTTTTCCCTCATCAAAATCCAAGTAAACGAACATCGTGAATTTTATTCGAACTTTCCTTCCTCAACTTTCACCATAGTCTGCAATAATCCCCTATAAAAATAACTATAATCTCTATTTATTTCTAAATTCTATAGCTATTGCTACCTATTTGAGACGAAACAAGTCGAACATTTCTTTTATGGCACTTTGTGATTTTGACAAAAACTGAACCCCAGCTCTGTTTATAATGAACATACGAATAAAACTAGGGTGGTGGATGTTGATGATTCAAAAGTTTGCAAAGGAATGGACGGAACCCGTTGAAGAAGGAACAGTGATTCAAAACAAATGGACAACCTTCACAAAAGGCGTAACTGAGAAAGTCTCAACATGGGTACGGGTTGCATTTATTCAGTACGGACTGATGATCGCCATCATTGGATTTTTGCTAGGAAGAGCAATGATCTTATCAGAACTGGCTCCTTTTGTGTTACCTTATTTGGCAGCTATTTATATGCTTAAGCGGGAGCGAGCAGGTTTAGCAGCTCTTTCCTTACTAGCAGGTGCTGCTACTGGCTTTCATGGCCAAGTCACTTTTGTGTTTTTAGCAATAATCGCTTATGTGCTCTTGCAAAAGGTCGTGACCAAGTTCGCAACTGATGCGACAAAAGCTTTACCATACACAGTCTTTGGAGCAAGCATTGTGACAAGATTAGCAGTGGTCTTTTTTACGGAAGGTATGCTCTCAAATTATGCATTAATGATGGCTTCGGTTGAAGCGGGATTAAGTTTTATTTTAACGATGATTTTTGTACAAAGTGTTCCTATTGTAACATCACGTAAATTAAAACAACCACTTCGGAATGAAGAAATCGTTTGTCTTATTATTCTACTCGCCTCGGTCATGACGGGAACAATTGGTTGGATGATCTATGATATGAACGTTGAGCATGTCCTAGCGCGCTACTTAGTGCTTACTTTTGCTTTTGTTGGTGGAGCAGCAATCGGGTCGACAGTTGGAGTTGTAACGGGTTTAATCTTAAGTTTAGCGAGTGTAGCAAGTCTTTATCAAATGAGTTTACTTGCTTTTGCTGGTCTTTTAGGTGGTCTTCTTAAAGAAGGGAAGAAAGTGGGAGTAGGTATTGGACTGCTCGTAGGAACACTTTTAATTGGTTTATATGGTGAAGGAGCTACAGAAGTATCTATTACATTAATGGAATCGATGTTAGCGATTTTAATTTTCTTCATCACCCCGAAGAATGTTTTTAGTAACCTTGCCAGATATATTCCAGGAACAGTAGAGCATTCAAAAGAGCAGCAACAGTACTTGAGAAAAATACGAGATTTAACAGCTGGTCGGGTAGAACAGTTCTCAACATTGTTTCAAACTTTATCAAATAGTTTTCAAACCATTCCGCAACCCGTAAATGCAGATGATGAAGAAAGGGAGGTTGATTATTTTTTAAGTAACGTCACAGAAAAAACATGTCAAACTTGTTTCAAAAAGGAACGTTGCTGGGTTCAAGACTTCTCTAAAACATATGATTCGATGCAACGGATTATGACTGAAACAGAGGAACATGGCGGAATAAAAGATCAAGTGTTACTAGCTGAGTGGAAAAAGCATTGCATCAAGCCAGAGAAAGTAATTAAAGCCATTGAATCTGAGCAGAATCAACATCAAGCCAATCAAAAATTAAAAAGGCAAGTCATTGAAAGTAGAAGGCTAGTAGCCGATCAATTGTTAGGTGTTTCACGTGTTATGGGTGATTTTGCTAAAGAAATCCAAAAAGAGAAAGAAGCCCATCATTACCAAGAGGAGCAAATGCTAGAAGCGTTGCGTGGTGCCGGTCTTGAAATAGGACATATAGATATATATAGTTTGGAAAAAGGAAACCTTGAGATCGAAATGAGCATTTCCTCTGACAATCAACATGGACAATCAGAAAAGATCATTGCACCGATGTTATCAGATTTGTTAAAAGAAACAGTAACTGTTAAAAAGGAGGAGAATGCCTTTTATCCAAACGGATTCAGTCATGTATCGTTTGGGTCGGCCAAACAGTTTGTCGTTGATACCGGTGTAGCTCATGTGGCAAAAGGTGGAGCTTATGTTTCTGGTGATTGCTACTCCACGATCGAGTTAGGGTCAGGGAAATTTGCAATTGCGATAAGTGATGGAATGGGAAATGGCGAGCGTGCTCATCTTGAAAGCAATGAGACGTTGCAGCTTTTACAAAAAGTATTGCAATCAGGAATAGAAGAGACAGTCGCCATTAAATCAGTTAATTCCGTTTTGTCCTTGAGAACGACTGATGAGATTTTCTCAACGCTTGATTTAGCAATGATTGATCTCCAAGATGCGACGACGAGATTCTTGAAAATTGGTTCAATCCCAAGCTTTATTAAAAGAGGCAATCAAGTAATAAAAATAGAAGCAAGTAATCTTCCAATGGGGATGATTCAAGAGTTTGATGTCGACGTTGTGAGTGAACAACTTAAAGCAGGCGATCTCCTCATTATGATGAGTGACGGAATTTATGATGCACCGAAGCATGTTGAAAATAAAGATGCGTGGATGAAGCGTTTGTTAAGCGAAATAGAAACAGATGATCCGCAAGAAGTTGCAGATGTCATTCTCGAAAAAATCATCAGGTCGGAACATGGGTCAATTGATGACGATATGACCGTTGTTGTTTCTAAAATAAAACGCAATACACCAAAGTGGTCAGCCATTCCACTTTATAATACTCCTAAAATGGTTAGGAAAAGAGCGAAGAAAAAAGTAAGTTCTTAAGAAGTTAGTTCTCCTAAACGTTTTTGAGTGAAATTGTTTTTAGCTGAGACGAAACGAAAAAGAACATTTCGTCTCGTCTTCTGTCAATTAAGCTAGCAAAGAAAGGGTCATCCTCTGTGAGTAGCGAGCTTTAGTTGGCGATCTTAGTATCGGGAGAGTTTAATTTTTCAGATACGTCTTGTGAGTCATTGATTTTTTTTAAAATCGTTCGACAAATCCCTTCATTACGTATAAAACCTCTGAGGCTAGTGAATGATGGTAACATTTAGACTACTTGGAGGGGACACGAGATGAGTAAAGGTACGTTAAAGCAAATTTTATTATTAACAGATGGGCATTCGAACCAAGGTGAAGACCCTATAGCAATTGCTGCTTTGGCTAGAGAGCAAGGGATTATTGTAAATGTAATTGGTGTTGTAGATGGTAATCATTTAAATGAACAAGGAATAGAAGAGGTTGAAGCTATTGCCATGGCAGGAGGAGGAGTGAGCCAAGTTGTTTATGCAAAGCAGCTAGCTCAAACCGTACAAATGGTCACAAGAAAGGCGATGACTCAAACGATTCATGGTGTTATAAACAAAGAATTAACACAAATTTTAGGCAAGCATCAAGAGATGGAAGATCTCTCGCCGGCCAAAAGAGGACAAGTGATGGAAGTCGTCGATGAGTTGGGTGAAACAATGAACTTAGATGTACTTATTCTCGTCGATACAAGTGCAAGTATGAGAAATAAATTGCCGATGGTTCAAGAAGCGTTAACCGATTTATCTATTAGTCTGACATCAAGAATGGGAGCCAATCGTTTCGCTCTTTATTCATTCCCAGGTAAGAAAAAAGATATTGATAAATTACTTGATTGGTCCCCCAAACTTAATTCGTTAACTGGCATTTTTCAGAAACTATCATCTGGTGGAATTACTCCGACGGGACCTGCCCTGCAAGTGGCCCTTCAGAAATTTTCGAAGTCTGGTTCAAGAAGGAGTTTGATGGCTGGTGATGAAGAACAGCTATTCGAAGATTCCGGTATGTAAGTTAGCATCAGGGAGTAAAATCCTTGGGAAATGGCATAACAAGCCTTATAAAATTGTAAGAATACTTGGTGCAGGGGCAACGGGAACGGTTTATTTAGCTGAGTCAGCAAGCGGTCTTGTTGCGTTAAAAGTAGGTTCAGATAGCATGTCTATTACGTCAGAAGTGAACGTTCTAAAGCATTTCTCTAAGGTTCAAGGACAAGTTCTTGGACCTTCTTTGCTAGATGTCGATGATTTGGTTTCATCAGAAGGAACATTCCCATTTTATGCGATGGAATATTTAAAAGGAGACCCACTGATCGATTACATGCAAAACCGCGGAATAGAGTGGTTAGGGATTTTGATGATTCAGCTTCTTGGAGACTTAAATCGGCTTCATTCAGCCGGTTGGGTATTTGGTGATTTAAAACCAGATAATGTGCTTGTTGTCGGTCCTCCAGCTAAAATTAGATGGATTGATGTTGGGGGAACAACGCTGATCGGGCGTTCAATCAAAGAATATACAGAGTTTTTTGATCGCGGATATTGGGGACTTGGATCCAGGAAAGCAGAACCTAGTTATGATTTGTTTGCTGTCGCTATGATTATGCTCAATTGTGCGTACCCTGAACGTTTTGATAAGCAAGGGGAAAAGCCTATTGTATTTCTTAAACAACAAATAGAGCAACAAAGACTTCTTTTGCCGTATCGAGACGTTTTGAGTCAAGCGTTACAGGGGAAATATGAGAATGCGCTTCAAATGAGGCAAGATATGATAAAGGCAGTATCAAAAAGCTCTACTTATAAGCATGTGCCAACAAAAGATAAGATAAGACAAGGCACAACGAAGAAGGTGAAAGCCAACAAAAAACAACAAGTGAAGAAAAGAGAAAAGAAATCTTCCTACTTTGTTGAAATCTTCCTTCTTTCCTCTTTTCTTCTACTAGCATATATCCTATACTTATTTGGAGAAATGATGTAGGCAGAATAGTTTTGGTTAAATGTATAAATGGGGTTGTTGGAATGAATGCAGATCGTATGATGGATATTTGCCTTCTTGCAGGCGAAATTATGCTGACATATGGGGCCGAGACATATCGTGTGGAAGAAACGTTAGAACGGATGGCAAAATCAGCTCAGTTTAAAAATGTACATAGTTTCGTAACGACTACAGGCATTTTCCTTTCATTTGAGGAAGAAGGTAAAGGCGATGTCATGCAAATGATCCGCGTTGATGATCGGTTGCAGGATCTTAATAAGGTTACGCTTGTGAACCAAGTATCAAGAGAGTTTGTAAGTGGTGAACTAGATGGTGCTCAAGCCTTTGAAAAACTCGAGGAAATTGCCAAAGCACCAGCGAACTATTCATCGCTTTTACTACACTTCTCCTCCGGCATTGCTGGAGGGGCCTTCTCTTATTTATTTGGTGGGAATATATACGACACGATACCCGCTTTTTTGGCTGGGTTTGTTGCAAGTTGGTGTATTGTTTTTCTTCAAGACTATACGAAAGTAAAATTTTTTGCAGAATTCATGTCAGCGTTCTTAGGTGGAACGGTTGCAATTGGACTCGTACTTTTAGGTCTTGGAGAAAATCTAGATCAAGTCATCATTGGAACCTTAATGCCCCTTGTACCTGGCATACCATTAACGAATGCTGTCCGTGATTTAATGTCCGGAGATTTAGTCGCCGGAGTAAGTAGAGGAGCCGAAGCTGTAATCACAGCCCTATCAATAGCAACTGGTATCGCCTTGGCAATAGCATTATTTTTATAGCGTTCTTTAAGAACGTGCTCTATTTGAACAGACTAAGAAGCAATAAGCGTAGTCGCTACATCTTTAAAAGTCTCACTATGAGTGGGTTTCTCATAGTAAGACGAGTAGCGAACGGAGCTATTGCAAGTCTTATAGAGTACCTTTTTGAACACGCTCTTAAAGGGGCTTTTATTTTTGCCGCTTTGTATAAATAAAGTTCAACGAATAAGAATAGTAGTTTTTATGTTTGAAGGGAAATAGTAAGAATGAGAATATCATTTTTTGATAACGTATAGGTATCGTTAATCTTTTTTAGTGCTAGGACATTTAATGGGATAATCAATTTTTAGATAGTGTTTGGTTACTTATTGTCATTTCAGTTATAATTATTTATTACATAGAGCAAAATAATGAAGCAAAGTTTATAAAGAACAAATAGAAAAGTATTTTATGGAAGAGATATGGACTATCGGCAATTTATAGATTTGGCCTTGGTTGATTAGCTGTTATGTTTTTGATATTTGTTTATGCGCTTAAAGTAGCAGGCTAGCTGAGCCATTGTCTCTTATTAGACAGAGACATTTAGGAGGATCTAGTATGATATTGGAGCTTATCTTTTGTTTTGCTGCAACGGTAGCATTTGGCGTTATATTTAATGTGCCAAACCGTGTGTTATGGATTGGCGGGGTTATTGGATCTCTTGCTTGGTTTATTTATTCCACTTTACCTACATATGGGATGTCTGATGTATTTGCAACAGCCGTTGCCTCACTCGTTTGTGCGACATTTTCGCATCTGCTTGCTAAAAAATACCGTGTTCCAGTTACGACGTTTAGTATTCCAGCAATCATTCCATTGGTGCCAGGTAGTAAAGCCTACTTTACGATGCTTGCCTTTGTTGAAGGTGATTACTTAAATGGAATTCAACTAGGAGTGGAGACGATGCTCCGTGCGGGTGCAATTGCAGCAGGACTTGTGTTTGCATTATCCATATTCTCAATTGGTAAAGGGGGGATTGGACAGCGCTATGAAAGCAGACGTACATAATTTCATTCAAAACCATCAGTTAATTGAAAAAGGAGATACTCTGTTTGTTGCTGTGTCAGGAGGACCTGACTCCATGGCCCTTCTTCATTATCTGTGGTCAAGAAAAGATCTAGATCAAATTGAGCTCGTTGCTTGTCATGTTCACCATCAACTAAGAGGGGAAGAGGCAGATACCGATGCTACCTATGTCAAGCAGTTTTGCCTGGATCACAAAATTCAATTTCTTGAAAAACGAGTTGATGTAAAAGGATATGCAAAGGATAAAAATATAGGAACTCAATTTGCAGCAAGAGAGCTACGCTACCTTTGGTTTGCTGAACTTCTTCAGTGTTCTAATAATAAGCTGGTGACAGGTCATCATGGTGATGATCAAATCGAAACAATGTTGATGAAAATGGTTCGAGGAACTGTGCCACTCCATACATTTGGAATTCCAGCTAAGCGTAAGTTAGGAAATGGATTTATAATTCGCCCGTTTTTAGGAATAACGAAAGAGAAAATAGAGCAATATTGTAGAGAAGCTTCTATAAGCCCACGACAAGATTTAAGCAATTATTCTTCTACGTATACAAGGAATCGCTTTCGTAAAGAGGTCTTGCCCTTCTTAAAGAAGGAAAACCCAAATATCCATCTTCACATGCAGAGGCAAAATGAATGGGCTAGTGATGACCACGACTACTTGATGGCAGAGGCTGAAAATAAAATACCTGCAATTATTATCCGAAAAAGTGAACGAAACGTTACAATTTCGCGTATAACCTTTCTACGTATAGGCGTCGCTTTACAAAGAAGAGTGATTCATCTAATATTAAGTTATCTTTACGGGAAAAATTCCCCATTTATTACGTCTATACATATTGAACAAGTGCTAAACGTGCTGCAACGCCAGAAAACAACAGCCGAGCTTCACTTGTCCAACACGTTATTAGTAAGAAGAGAATATGATCTTTGTCATTTTTCACTGGGTTTAATGAATAGGATGGAAGAACAAGCTCAAATTCTTACAATTCCAGGCAGGATAAAGCTGGCAAGATGGGAAATAGATACATATGTAACCGAAAACGTTCATTTAGTGGAAAGTCGTCATCAAATTGTTTTAGATTATAAAAAAATTGTTGAACCTCTTCTTGTTCGTTTTAAACAACCACAGGATCGAATGGCTTGTAGAGGAATGGAAGGAACAAAAAAAATAGGACGACTATTTATTGACCGCAAGATCTCTAAACAAGAACGTGAGTCTTGGCCTCTCCTTGTTGATAGCAAGGGAGAAGTGTTATGGGTACCTTTCTTACACAGATCGAAGCTCGCTAACATTGATCATCGCACGGAAAAAGTCTTAGTGATATCATGTGAACGTCGTGATGGTTGACCGAAAAAGTAGGAGGTTAATTTAATTGATAAAGGAAGAAATTAAAGAAGTACTTATTTCTGAAGAAGAAATTCAGGCTAAATGTAGAGAACTAGGAAAACAAATTACAAAAGAGTATGAAGGGAAGTTCCCTCTAATAATAGGTGTGCTAAAAGGTGCAATGCCTTTTATGGGCGATCTTATAAAACGCATTGATACGCATATTGAAATGGATTTTATGGATGTATCAAGCTATGGATCCGAAACGGTTTCTTCTGGAGAAGTTAAGATTGTAAAGGATTTAGATACATCCGTCGAAGGTAGAGATGTTGTCATCTTAGAGGATATAATTGATAGTGGTCTAACGCTTAGCTACCTCGTGAAACTTTTCCATTATCGTAAAGCGAAGTCTGTGAAGATTGTTACCCTCTTAGATAAACCTAAAGGTCGTAAAGTTGATTTAGTACCAGATATTACTGGTTTTACGGTACCAGATGCTTTTGTTGTAGGATATGGCTTAGACTATGCTGAACGATATCGCAATTTGCCTTACATTGGCATTTTAAAACCTGAGATCTATGAGAGTTAATATTTGTTAACAAAACAAAAGTTTGATACGATAAACAAAGCTGTATTGTCGTGGGAGGAGGTCAAGGATGAATCGTATATTCCGTAACACCATTTTTTATTTACTTATCTTTCTTGTAATTATTGGGATTGTAAATGTATTTAGTTCTGATCAAACTGAGACAGAAAGTGTGACGTATACACAACTGACAGAAAGACTTGAGCGTGGGGAGGTTCGTGAACTTGCCGTTAAACCAGACCGTCAAGTTTACTTAGTACGTGGACAATTTACTGACCAAGCTGAAGATGAGTTTTTTGAGACATATGTGTTAAGAAGTGAACAAACGGCTGATTTACTAGCTAATGCACAAGGACCAGATGGAGTGCCACTGGCTGTAGATGTTCAACCAGCTGACGAAACAAGTGGCTGGGTTACATTCTTTACATCTATTATACCTTTCATTATTATCTTTATTTTATTCTTCTTCTTGTTGAGTCAAGCTCAAGGCGGCGGTGGCCGTGTGATGAACTTTGGTAAAAGTAAAGCCAAGTTGGTGAGTGATGATAAGAAGAAAGCTAAGTTTAAAGATGTAGCTGGGGCCGATGAAGAGAAACAAGAGCTTGTTGAAGTAGTAGAATTTCTAAAAGATCCGCGAAAATTCTCTGCCATTGGTGCTCGTATTCCAAAGGGTGTTCTATTAGTAGGACCTCCTGGTACTGGTAAGACATTACTTGCACGTGCTGTTGCAGGTGAATCTGGAGTGCCGTTCTTCTCGATAAGTGGTTCAGATTTCGTTGAGATGTTTGTCGGTGTCGGGGCATCCCGTGTTCGTGATTTATTTGAAAATGCAAAGAAAAATGCACCATGTATCATATTCATTGATGAAATTGATGCCGTCGGCCGTCAACGTGGAGCAGGTCTTGGTGGTGGGCATGATGAACGTGAACAGACATTAAACCAGTTATTAGTTGAGATGGATGGTTTCAGTGCAAATGAAGGAATCATTATCATCGCTGCGACTAACCGTGCTGACGTTCTAGACCCAGCTCTTTTACGTCCAGGTCGTTTTGACCGTCAAATTCAAGTTAATCGTCCAGATGTGAATGGACGTGAAGATGTCTTAAAGGTACATGCTAGTAATAAACCACTAGACGAAGATGTAAATTTAAGAGCAATTGCAGAACGTACACCAGGCTTTTCAGGTGCCGACCTTGAGAATTTATTAAATGAAGCAGCTTTAATTGCAGCAAGAAACGATAAAACAAAAGTTAATATGATTCATGTTGAAGAAGCAATTGACCGTGTTATTGCCGGTCCTGCGAAAAAGAGCCGTGTTATATCTCCAAAAGAAAAGAAAATTGTGGCTTGGCATGAAGCTGGGCATACAGTTGTAGGTGTGAAACTCGAGAGTGCTGATATGGTGCATAAAGTAACGATTGTTCCAAGGGGAATGGCTGGTGGTTATGCCGTTATGCTACCTAAAGAAGATCGTTACTTTATGACCAAGCCTGAACTACTTGATAAAATTATTGGATTGCTTGGTGGTCGTGTAGCTGAGGAAGTCCAGTTCGGTGAAGTAAGTACAGGGGCTCACAATGACTTCCAACGTGCTACTAGTATCGCTCGTAAAATGGTAATGGAATATGGAATGAGTGATAAAATCGGCCCAATGCAGTTTGGCTCTGGAAATTCAGGCGGTCAAGTTTTCTTAGGTCGAGATATTCAAAATGAACAGAACTATAGTGAAGCGTTTGCTCATGAAATTGACTTAGAAGTACAACATATCATTAAAGAATGTTATGAGCGTTGTAAGCAAATTCTAATTGAGAACAAAGCAAGCTTAGATCTTGTTGCAGAGACGTTAATGAAGATTGAAACACTTGATGCTGAACAAATCAAGTCGTTAATCAATGAAGGAAAGCTTCCTGAAAATCATCACACAACCAAACACCACCTAGAAGGAAATAATTCAACTTCAGATGCAGATCTTAAGGTGAACATCCATTCTAAAAAGGATGATGTGAATGCTGATGATTCAACTGAAAAAAAGGATGAGCAACCTTCAACGGATGAAAAGAAAAAAGATGAATAATACCTATGGGGATGTCGTTTTTCGACATCCCTTTTGGTTGCAACAAAAAGCAAATATCAATCGTTTTTATTTGAGTTGATTTATAATGGAGAAGTAAAAAACCTTTGGAAGAAAAATAAAAAAGGTTTAAACCAACCTTTTTCATTTCCAATAGAGAGGGGGGGTTGCATATGATATTGGTAGTGGATGTAGGAAATTCAAACATTTCCTTAGGTGTATATGAAGAAAAAGAGTTGAAATATCACTGGAGAATGGCTACGAGCAGACAAAAAACCGAAGATGAATGGGCTATGTCGATCAAGAGTTTATTTGCATATGAGGATTTATCCTTTGATGCAATAGAAGGAATTATTATATCATCTGTTGTTCCGCCCATTATGTTTGTGTTAGAGCAAATGTGTAAAATATACTTTAATATAAAGCCGATGGTCATTGGTCCTGGTATAAAGACAGGGCTTAATGTGAAATATGATAATCCACGGGAAGTCGGAGCTGATCGTATTGTCAATGCAGTAGCGGCGATTCAACTCTACGGAGCGCCCCTCATTATCGTCGATTTTGGAACAGCCACGACTTACTGTTACGTAAACGAAAACAGACAATATATGGGTGGTGCTATTGCTCCAGGTATCTCAATTTCAACAGAAGCCTTGTACACAAAAGCATCGAAATTACCTAGGATTGAAATTGCTAAGCCGAAAAATATTTTGGGGACCAACACGGTTCATGCGATGCAAGCGGGCATTTATTACGGTTATGTTGGTCAAGTTGATGGAATCGTAAAACGAATGAAATCTCTATCCGATGAAAATCCTACCGTTATCGCAACAGGTGGACTTGCTACGTTAATTGCCTCTGAGTCAGAGACAATTGATGTCATTGAGCCATTTTTAACATTAAAAGGTTTACAGATGATTTACGAAAAAAACTCGTTAGGACGTGAATAAAAAATGGAAGATTATTTAGTGAAAGCAACGGCATTTGAGGGTAGTGTCAGAGCCTATTCCTTGGTAGCGACCAATATGGTTAATGAGGCGGTTAGACGTCAAGGCACATGGCCAACTGCGTCGGCAGCATTAGGTCGAGCGATGATGGCTAGTACAATGATGGCGATGATGTTAAAAGGTGATTCAAAATTAACCGTAAAAATTGAAGGACAAGGCCCGATTGGGGCGATTATTGTCGATGCGAATACGAAAGGTGAAACAAGAGGGTATGTGAGTAATCCCCAAACTCATTTTGATTTAAATAGCCAAGGAAAATTAGATGTCGCTCGTGCAGTCGGGACAACTGGCTACTTATCTGTGGCAAAAGATCTAGGTTTAAAGGAGAACTTTACGGGAAGTGTACCGCTCGTTTCAGGGGAATTAGGAGAAGACTTCACGTATTATTTTGCTTCTTCTGAACAAACACCTTCATCTGTTGGTGTCGGAGTCTTAGTCAATCCAGATAACTCCATTCTAGCGGCGGGAGGGTTTATAATTCAATTGATGCCGGGTGCTGATGATGCTGTTATTGATAAAATTGAAAAACGTCTTTCTACCATTCCTCCGATTTCAAAATTAGTAGAAGCTGGAATGCCACCTGAAGAAATGCTACAAGCTCTACTTGGGGATGACAATGTGAAATTTCTTGATAAGCTACCAGTGAGCTTTTCATGCAGATGTTCAAAAGAGAGAATTGAAAATGCGATTATCAGTTTAGGTAAGAAAGAGATTCAAGCGATGATTGATGAGGATGGTGGGGCAGAAACGACTTGCTCTTTCTGTAACGAACAATATAATTTGACAGCAGAGGAATTAGAAGTTCTCCTAGAACAAGGAAAGTAATTTTTGGTAAATTATTGAGCTTAACTAATTGACTAATCATAAAACGTCTGATAATATAAATTTAATAAAACCAATAAACTTACTTGGGATTTAGGGGGCATTTTTTGTGAAAGTTGTAAATTCAATTACAGAGCTTATCGGACAAACGCCATTAGTGAAATTAAATCGTCTTGTAACAGAGAAACACGCGGATGTTTACTTGAAATTAGAATACATGAATCCAGGTAGCAGTGTAAAAGATCGTATTGGTCTTGCGATGATCGAAGCTGCTGAAAAAGCTGGGAAATTAAAACCGGGAGTAACAATTGTTGAACCTACAAGTGGTAACACTGGAATTGGTCTTGCGATGGTTGCAGCCGCAAAAGGCTATAAAGCTACATTAGTCATGCCTGAAACAATGAGTATGGAGCGTCGTAACCTTTTACGTGCGTACGGAGCTGAATTAGTTCTTACACCAGGTCCAGAAGGAATGGGTGGAGCGATCCGCAAAGCGACAGAGCTTTCAAAAGAAGAAGGCTACTTCATGCCACAACAATTCGAAAACGAAGCAAATCCAGAAATTCATCGCCTTACAACAGGCAAGGAACTTCTTGAGCAAGCCGATGGCCAATTAGATGGTTTCGTATCTGGCATTGGTACGGGTGGAACGATTACAGGTGCAGGTAGTTTCCTAAAAGAACACTTCCCTAATCTTCACATTGCAGCGGTTGAGCCAAAGGATTCTCCAGTCCTTTCTGGTGGGAACCCTGGACCACATAAAATTCAAGGGATTGGTGCAGGCTTCGTACCTCAAATTTTAGATACAGAAATTTATGATGAAGTCATCCAAGTTTCAAACGAAGAAGCATTTGAATATGCTCGTCGTGCGGCTAAAGAAGAAGGGATCTTAGGTGGTATTTCTTCAGGCGCTGCGATTTCAGCTGCTCTTAAGCTTGCTGAGAAGCTTGGACCAGGTAAAAAAGTTGTAGCCATCATCCCATCAAATGGTGAACGTTACTTAAGTACACCACTTTACCAATTTGAAGATTAATTTTAACTCATAGATTACCCTTGAGAAGATAACTTATAAAGGTCTAAAACGACCTTCCTGAGTTATCTTCTTTTTTGTATGTATTTAGAAGCAAAGGGAAAGATAATAGGTGATTAGAAGATGAAAGGAGCATGCTTGAAGTGAGTGAAATTGTGACTATTTTACTTCGGACGATCGTAGTGTTTATCATCATTCTAATGTTTTTTAGATTCATGGGTAAGAAAGAGCTAGGTGAATTAAGTCTACTAGATATTATTGTTTCATTAATGATTGCCGAATTAGCCGTTATTGCGATTGAGGATCCTAATGTATCGATGGCGCGAGGGCTTGCTCCAATTTTTTTACTGATTTTTATACAGGTTACACTAACATTTATTAGTTTGAAAAATCAAAAGTTCCGAGATATGATCGAAGGTAGGCCGATTATGATAATTGAAAATGGGAAAATGAACCAAATGAACATGAGGAAACAAAGATATAACATAGATGATGTTTTATTCCAATTACGTGAGAAAGGAATATCGGATATTAGAGAAGTCGATTATGCGATGCTAGAGAGATCAGGTAATCTATCCATTTTTAAAAAAGATGAAACAACTTCTTTATTTACATTACCTTTAATTCAAGATGGGGAAATTCAAGATGAACACCTCCTCATCATCAAAAAAACAAAAGAGTGGCTTTTAAGTGAGTTAAGTAAGATGGGATATCAATGTACTAAAAATATTTTTTACTGCAGTTATATGAAAGGGCAATTTTTCATCGAAGAAAGAGACCAAAAGCAGACAAAAGCGTAAACATTTGGTTTTGATAACATTTAGCAGAGCAGTCACTGTTGTTTTTCTCTCGAGTTCTCATGTAGAATAGATAAAAAGAACGGAAACGGAAGTGGACGCGGTGCAACAGAAGAATGAAAAACAATCTAATCGGACGAGTGTAGTAAGGTCGTTTCCGCTTGAGGAAAATGATTGGTTTTCCCGATATGTAAAATTAGCAGCTGATCATGTGCAGCATGTTCTTTTAGAAAGTGGTAGAGATGGGCGTTATAGTATTATGGGGTTGGAGCCGTTTGCTATTGTCAAAGGAAAAGCAGATCGATTAACAGTAGAAATGGATGGGGAAACCGAAATAAAAAACGGGCCTCTGCTAGATAGCTTAAAAGAAATACTTGCTCCTTACTATCTGCCAACTATTAAAGAATTACCTCCTTTCCAAGGCGGTGCTATTGGTTATTTCTCTTATGATATTGTCAGGGAAATTGAAAAATTACCTAATGAAGCCTCAGACGATCTTGAACTTCCAGAGCTTTATTTTATGCTTTTTAATGACGTTTTTGTTTATGACCACTTGGAAAAAGAGATGTGGGTCATCAGTCATGGACAGCAAGATGCCTATGAAGTCCTTGAAAAGAGAGTGGCTCATTATGTAGAGGAATGGAAAAAGGTAGTTCATTCTTCACCCATTCAAAGAAAACCCTCTAGAAAGCCGGCAGAGAAAACTGCTTCATTATCCGAAGAAGCATTTTGTGATGCGGTAGAAAAGATCAAAAGCTATATTGCAGCAGGAGATGTGTTTCAAGTGAACTTGTCAGTAAGGCAGTCACAAGAGCTAACAGCAGATCCATTACATGTATATGAGATTTTAAGAGAGTTAAATCCATCTCCGTATATGAGTTATTTTCATACACCTGATTTTCAATTTGTCAGTGCCTCTCCTGAATTACTCGTTAAAAAGAATGGCGAAGAACTAAGTACAAGACCGATTGCAGGAACACGTTCTCGTGGTAAGAACGAAAAAGAAGATCAACAACTTGCTGATTCTTTAATTCATAACGAAAAGGAACGCGCTGAACATGTTATGCTCGTTGACTTAGAGCGAAATGATCTAGGAAGAGTTTCAATATATGGAAGTGTAGAAGTAGATGAATTAATGGTCATTGAAAAATACTCTCATGTCATGCATATCGTTTCAAACGTAAAAGGAACTCTCGCAAAAGGAAATGATCTTTATGATGTCATTCGAGCGACATTTCCTGGTGGAACGATTACCGGTGCACCGAAAGTAAGGACGATGGAAATTATAGAAGAGCTTGAACCAGTTAGAAGAGGGATTTATACTGGATCTATAGGATGGATCGGCTTTGATGATAATATGGAATTAAATATTGCCATTCGAACAATGGTTTGTAAGGATGGACAAGCCCACGTGCAGGCCGGAGCGGGAATTGTGATTGATTCGATTCCATCTAATGAATATAAAGAATCATTGAAAAAAGCAAGAGCGCTTTGGCACGCACTAGAGCAAAGTGAAGTAGAGATGAGAAAAAGAACAGTGAGTATGAGCTGAGGAGGAGAAAAAAATGATTTTAATGATTGATAACTATGATTCATTTACGTATAATCTCGTTCAATATTTAGGAGAAATGGGACAAGAGCTTGTTGTTCGTCGTAACGATCAAATTTCGATTGAAGAAATTGAGCAGATGAACCCGGATTTTCTTATGATTTCTCCAGGGCCTTGTAGTCCGAATGAAGCGGGAATTAGTTTAGAAGCTATTGAATATTTTGCTAGGAAATTACCGATCTTTGGGGTTTGTTTAGGACATCAATCAATTGCGCAAGTGTTTGGTGGAGATGTTATTCGTGCTGATCGACTGATGCACGGGAAAACATCTGAGATCATCCATAATGGAGAATCAATTTTTTCAGGATTACCATCTCCGTTAACAGCAACTAGATATCATTCATTAATCGTCAAAAAAGAAACATTACCTGATTGCCTTGAAATAACGGCTGAAACAGATGAAGGGGAGATTATGGCTTTGCGCCATCGTGATCTGCCGATAGAGGGTGTTCAATTCCATCCAGAATCAATTATGACTTCAGATGGAAAGAAACTGCTTCGTAATTTTATTGAAAAGTATGGTAAGGAGAAATCAACGTGTACGTCTATATAAATGGTTCCATTGTTCCCAAAGAACAGGCGATGGTTTCTGCTTTTGATCATGGTTATTTGTATGGTCTAGGGCTTTTTGAGACATTTCGTGTTGAAAATGGTCATCCCTTTTTATTGGATGACCATTTTCAGCGTTTACAAGAAGGACTTCATATGATGGGGATCACTTGGTCGATGTCTAAATCTGAAGTCTTAATGATCATTCAAGAGCTTTTGGCCGCCAATCAATTGAGTAGTGCTTATGTGAGATGGAATGTTGCCGCTGGATCTGAGGAGTTAGGCCTTTACACAGGCGAATATACAAAACCTACTTTAATTGTTTATATGAAGCCGCTCCCAAGTGTAGGGACGGAAAAGGAAGCTAGAATTCTTTCAACAAGACGAAACACACCAGAAGGCTCTTATCGATTAAAATCACATCACTATCTAAATAATGTGTTGGCAAAGCGTGAAATAGGCGATGCTGTAAAGAGTGAGGGAATCTTCTTAACAGAATCAGGATTTGTAGCAGAAGGCATTGTTTCTAATGTGTTTTGGGCAAAGAAAGGTGTTGTTTATACACCGGCTGTTAAAACAGGTATTTTAGACGGAATTACGAGAAGATTTGTATTAGCTCTATTAGATAAAAAGGCGATCCCTTACGAGGTCGGTTTTTATCATGAGGAAGAACTGCTTGAAGCAGATGAAGCTTTTATTACGAACTCCATTCAAGAAATCATTCCTCTTTGTTCAATTAATGGTGAATTATTGAAAGGGAAACGATTTGTTGCATGTGAACTTAAGCGTGAATTTGATCGTTATCGAGGTCATTTGTGGAGTCGGTCAGAAATTATGGAGGTTTGTGATGAATGAACAACGAAAACAGAATGATCAGTTGCTTCAAAAATTAAAAGAGAAAACACTAATAATGGGAATTTTAAATATCACCCCAGACTCGTTCTCAGATGGGGGAAAGTTTGACGAATTAAACACCGCTGTTTCTAGAGCGAAGCAATTAGTGGAAGATGGAGCAGATATTATTGATGTTGGTGGCGAATCAACGCGCCCAGGATCAACACAGGTGGAAGCTGATGAAGAGATTCGTCGTGTTATACCTGTTATAAAAGCGATAGCTAGTGAAATCGATGTTCCAATTTCAATTGATACGTATAAAGCAGAAGTAGCGAAACAGGCATTAGAAGCAGGTGCTAGCATTCTTAATGACGTATGGGGAGCTAAGTGGGACCCGGAGATGGCAAAGATAGCCGCTAAGTATCAGGTTCCAATCATTCTTACACACAATCGTAAAAAGTCAATATACACTGATTTGATGATTGATGTAATTGTAGATCTGGAAGAAAGCGTATCTATCTGTTTGAATGCAGGTGTCCCTAAAGAACATATTTTGTTAGATCCAGGTATTGGTTTTGCGAAAAGCTATGAAGAGAATATGGAAGTTATGAGGCATCTCGATCGCATCGTTGAAATGGGATATCCTGTCCTTCTTGGCACGTCGCGGAAATCAGTTGTCGCTAAAACTCTCAATTTACCTGTTGACGAACGGATGGAAGGGACTGGTGCAACCGTTTGTTATGGAATTATGAAAGGGTGTCAATTGATGAGAGTTCATGACGTGAAGGAAATATCCCGTATGGCTAAAATGATCGATGCCTTAGAGAGAAAAGGAGATTCATTAAATGGATAAAATTTATATGAATCAATTAGCGTTTTATGGATATCATGGTGTGTTTGCAGAAGAAAAAAAATTAGGTCAGCGTTTTATTGTTGATTTAGTGTTACAAGTAGAATTGGCTCGAGCTGGAACAACGGATCATTTGGATGATACGATTAACTATGGTGAGGTATATGAAAAAGTAAAAGAAATCGTAGAAGGACAATCTTTTAGACTTGTTGAATCGGTTGCAGAGAGGATAGCAAATGATTTATTGAATTCTTTTCCTCTTTTGCAAGAATGTACGGTTAAAGTCATTAAGCCAGATCCGCCCATTCCTGGTCATTATCAGTCGGTTGCAGTAGAATTGACGAGGGCACGCAAATGAGCCATGACGTCTATATTGCATTAGGATCTAATATAGGTGATCGATACGAGCACTTAATGAGCGCGATACAGCTTTTGAGGGAGCATCCTCATATCGAATTTATTGTTAGTTCTTCCATCTATGAAACAGAACCTGTTGGCTATGTGAATCAGCAGTCATTTTTGAATATGGTTGTAGTTGTGAATACAAGTTTAAGCCCGAGGGTATTATTGGAGGCAACACAATTAATTGAAGAGCGGTGTGGCCGCACGAGAGATGTGAGATGGGGGCCTCGAACAATAGACCTTGACATTTTGCTCTTTGACCAAGAAAATATAGTGATGGAGAACCTTTTGATCCCTCATCCGAGAATGTGGGAGCGGGCGTTTGTGATCACCCCGTTAATGGAAGTGTACCCGGATCTTTATGCCACACATTTAAAGCAGTCGATTAAAGAGATATATAGAGCATTACCAGATAAAGAAGGGGTACGAATATGGAGTCCAGAACCAGCGGAAGAAGAATTCGAGCCTACCGCAAACTCAAAGGATACACTCAAGAAGGATTTGCCAAGCAAATAGGAATATCTGTGTCTGTGTTAGGAGAAGTAGAAAGAGGAACCCGCCTACCTAGTGAATCTATTGTTGAACGGATGGTGTCGGTTTTAAATATAAGCAAACAGGAATTAAGTTAAGTTGAAATTTTTGGAGGTGAAAGGTATGTTAAAGATCGGGAATATTGAAATGAAAAACCAAGTGGTATTAGCACCAATGGCAGGTGTGTGTAATCCAGCTTTTCGCCTTATCGCTAAGGAGTTTGGTGCGGGTCTAGTTTGTGCTGAGATGGTAAGTGATAAAGCGATTCTTCATAAAAATGAAAAATCATTAAGTATGCTTTATGTCGATGAACGTGAAAAGCCATTGAGCTTGCAAATTTTTGGCGGTGAAAGAGAAACATTAGTAGAAGCTGCTAAATTCGTTGATAAAAATACGAATGCGGACATCATCGACATTAATATGGGTTGCCCAGTTCCGAAAATTACAAAATGTGATGCGGGAGCGAAGTGGTTATTAGATCCTAATAAAATTTATGAGATGGTGGCAGCAACAGTTGATGCTGTTGATAAGCCTGTAACGGTCAAGATGCGTATTGGCTGGGATTCAGATCATGTTTATGCGGTTGAGAATGCTCGTGCAGTTGAACGTGCAGGTGGTAGTGCAGTAGCTGTACACGGTCGTACACGTGTACAAATGTACGAAGGAAAAGCCGATTGGAACATTATTAAAGAAGTAAAAGAAGCGGTGAATATTCCTGTAATCGGTAATGGGGATGTAACGACCCCTCAAGATGCCCGTCGTATGGTAGATGAGACAGGTGTTGATGGTGTTATGATTGGAAGAGCGGCACTTGGAAACCCTTGGATGCTCTATCAAACGATTCAATACCTTGAGCATGGGGTGACTCCGAATGAGCCAACTCCGCGTGAAAAAATCGATGTGTGTATGATTCATATGGACCGTTTGATTAAATTAAAAGGTGAAAATGTAGCTGTTCGTGAGATGCGTAAGCATGCAGCGTGGTATTTAAAAGGAATGCGTGGAAATGGACGCGTACGTGATAAAATTAATGGCTTTGAGACAAGAGATGATGTTGCTAGTACATTATATGCATTTATTGAGGAAGTAGAGGCTCGTCAGGTCGAACAATTAAGCGCAGTTTGACTTTTTTGATTGACTTCACTATAATGCGTGTGTGATTAATATGCTGCCAGTGTGCCTCACTGGCAGTTTTTCTACATAGAAGAACCAACTGAGATGAATTTGAACTGAATATAGAGGAGATGGTGATCCAAATGACTCAAGAACTCGAGTTAAATGATTTATTAGCGGTACGTAGAGAAAAGTTAAACCTGTTACAAGAAAAAGAGAATGACCCATTTGGTGCTCGCTTTGAGCGATCTCATACAGCAAGCTCAATGAATGAAGCGTTTGGCAATAAAACAAAAGAATCTCTAGATGAAGCAAACCACCAGATTACATTTGCTGGTCGTATTATGACAAAGCGTGGCAAAGGAAAAGCAGGTTTTGCTCATGTGCAAGATTTAACGGGACAAGTTCAAATATATGTTCGACAAGATGCAGTAGGGGAAGAGCAATATCAATTATTTAATACCATTGATATCGGGGATATTGTTGGTATCACAGGTGTGGCGTTTAAAACGAAGGTCGGCGAGTTATCGATTAAAGTGACTGAGTTTCTATTGTTGTCCAAATCACTTCGCCCTTTACCTGATAAGTTTCATGGCTTAAAAGATATCGAGCAGCGTTACCGTCAACGGTATGTTGATCTAATTATGAATCCAGAGGTTCGTGATACATTCGTTTTGCGTAGTAAAATTCTACAGTCAATGCGCCGTTATCTTGATTCTAAAGGATATTTAGAAGTAGAAACACCAATGATGCATTCGATCGCAGGTGGAGCGTCTGCGCGTCCGTTCATCACTCATCATAACGCCCTTGATATGACGCTTTATATGCGTATTGCGATTGAGTTGCATTTAAAGAGATTAATTGTCGGCGGATTAGAAAAAGTATATGAAATCGGCCGTGTTTTTCGTAATGAGGGTGTATCAACGAGACATAATCCTGAATTTACAATGATTGAGTTATATGAAGCGTATGCAGATTATCAAGACATTATGGCGTTAACAGAAGAGTTAGTAGCACATATTGCTAAAGAAGTACTTGGCACTACTACGGTAACGTATGGCGACTATCAAATTGAATTAGAGCCGAAATGGAAAAGGGTCCATATGGTAGATGCGATTAAAGAGAAAACAGGTGTAGACTTCTGGAAAGAGATTTCTGACGAAGAAGCTCGTGCCATTGCAAAAGAACATAAGGTTCCTGTTAAAGAAACAATGACATATGGTCATGTGGTTAATGAATTCTTTGAGCATTTTGTGGAAGAAGAATTAATTCAACCTACGTTTATTTATGGTCATCCACTCGCAATCTCACCATTAGCGAAAAAGAATCCAGATGATCCACGTTTCACTGATCGTTTTGAATTATTCATCGTAGGTCGTGAACATGCCAATGCGTTCACAGAATTAAACGATCCTATCGATCAACGTGGTCGTTTTGAGCAACAACTTGTTGAACGTGAACAGGGGGATGACGAAGCACATATGATGGATGAAGATTTTGTAGAGGCACTTGAATACGGTATGCCTCCAACAGGTGGACTTGGAATTGGGATTGATCGTTTAGTTATGTTACTAACGAATTCACCTTCTATTAGAGATGTGCTTTTATTTCCGCAAATGCGTCATCGTGAGCAAGGGGAATAAAGAGAGTCATTAGGTGGGACTAGCAAGGTTTTGCTGGCCCCACTCTTTTTTTAACTTTTTTCAAAAAGATCTTGCAATATTTTTTTAATAATGGTATATTATTTCTTGTCGCCAAGAACGACATAAACACTTTCGGAAAAACATATTGACAAACCTAACAAGGTTTGATAAGATATGAAAGTCGCCATAAAGCGACAAAATAGTTCTTTGAAAACTGAACAAAAGCCAAGCGAAAAGAGAAAACATGATTTTCTCGTCAATTTTAAGTGATTTAGTAAAATCACAACGTATCGTTAGCGATACAGTTTGAGCACAAATCAAGCACT
>NZ_JAJAFR010000018.1 GCF_020734105.1 Alkalihalobacillus deserti | reverse complement strand
AATTGAAGCAGCCCAATCTATTAGAGGGTCAAAAAACTACCTCGGAGCGCTTTATCGCCGTACTGCAGCACGTAAAGGTAAAAAGCGGGCAGCAGTTGTAGTCGCGCATGCGATATTACGAATCTCCTATTACTTATTGACCCGTAAAGAAATGTACGTCGATTTAGGAGAAGATTACTTCGATAAGCAAAAACAACAATCCATTGTTCGACATTCACTACGAAGGCTTGAAAGTCTAGGCTATAAGGATACTGCGCAGTAAATTTCTTTACTTTTTTATTTTTTATGCTCCCATTTAAAAGGAAAAGAAGCAAATGGTAGGGAATAAATAGATTAGAAAATAATAGAGAGCGTAGGGATATGGTATGGAATTTGAGGATTTTCTAAGAAAAAATTATCATTTAAGAGACAAATCTGTAAAAGATTATATTAGTCGGTGGAACGGAATCCTTAATAAAGGTTTATATAATGGAGAAACAGAGCTTACTCCTTCATTGATAGCGTCTGTTGATAGGGAATATCCAGAAGACTCTCATTATCGCCTCACACTTAAAAGATATATTGAATTCCAAAACAAAAGGAAACAAAAAAGTTAATAAGGATAGTTGGGAAATGTGTAGGAATGAATCCACTCATTTTTGTTTAATACAAGAGTATTTGATCGGAGAAGTATATAATCTATAAAGATTAGAAGAGGAAAAGGCAAAATGTAAAGAATTTCAACTTTGTTATTTGAAATATGAGTACCTCCTTTGTAAAGCATCCACTTCAAATCCAAAAGGATAAAACTATTTTGACGTTATTAACTTTCTGCAGTGCACCTAGGCGCAAACACTTCTTGGAACCAACTATTATCAGCCCAATTCCATGAACAATGGTCCAACACAACAGAACCAATAAAACTGCAGCTAGAAAAAGCAATTTCTCCGGTTAACGGGGCCAGACCCTGAATGTCCACAAGACTAGAAAAAATGTAGATTCTAGGACGAGTAAAAACGTACTCATAGGAGGGAGAACGATGGGAGCATTTTATATTCCGTCAAAAGGAGAAGAGGCTTGGAGAAATTTACTGGCAGACCCGGAGAAACAGTGGCAGGCTGGATATTCAGCAATGGAACTGGCCGCTAGATGGGAGAAGGCTAAAGGCTTTCCAGCTTGTGTTCAACATGCGTTCCAAACGAGTGAACATGAATTGTTCAAAGACGTAACATTCTTATATGGATTTCCAGAGTACAAGGTCCCTTTGCCTGGCGGTTCAACAAGCTCTCAGAACGACCTCTATGTTTTAGCCAAAGCCGGCGAAGAACTCCTGACGGTAATGGTCGAAGGAAAAGTGTCCGAGCCTTTCGGAGAGACAGTCAAAGCCTGGTTAGGAGACAACCCTAGTACGGGAAAAAGGGAGCGGCTGGACTACTTATTGAAGAAACTAGACTTGGCCGAAGCTCCTTTAAATACTAGATATCAGCTCCTGCATCGAACGGCTTCGACAGTGATCGAAGCAAGTAAGGTGCAAGCCAAAAATGCACTTATGCTCGTCCATTCATTTAGTGAAACAGGAAAGTGGTACGACGATTATGTGGAGTTTGTCAAAATGTTTCAGGTCATCTCAAAAAAAGATGCTATTGTTGGACCGGTTTTGGTTAATGGTGTTCATCTCTATTTTGGCTGGGTGACTGGAGAAAAACAAAAGGTAAACACGGGAAACCCTATTCATTTACATAAGGCAGCAGATAATCTGCCAAATAACCTAAGAGGCAGAAGCATTCATTTTAACGTCATCCCTACTGTTTGTAATTTGAAAAATACCTTAAAGAAACTTAAGGAAGTCCATGGTGACGTATCTCAACTAAAGCAATGGGAAAAAAGAAGCTATCAAGCCTATCATTTAGAGAAAATTAAAATGGAATTACTAGAGTTGAATCAAGATTACCAAATGGGCTTGATTAGAAACCATATCTTAAACCACCATCCAGAAGATTTAGGTGCAAGCTGCATTGATATCTACTTAGTGGCATTCGTGGCAGAAAATTATGGGCCTGGGAAGAACACGTTTTTCAATTATATAAAAACCAGTGGAATTTCAGACAAAGAAACCACCGCCCAAGCCATCTGGCAAGTAGGAAAAGGGGACGGCTCGTTCCTGAATATCCTGAATGAGGACGGAACTGTGAAGGATTGGCAGTTTCTGAATAGGTGGGTGATGGGTTGAAAAATACTTTTTGGAGAACAAGTTTTAAGAAGCTTTATTTTTCCTAACTGAACATAAGGCATAATACAATTGATAAAGGAGATTAGAAAAATGGCAAAAAGGGAAGACTTTTATGAATTTTCGTATACTTATCCGTATTATAAAAAGTTTGATGATAATTTTACCGGTAAAGGTACTATTACTATGGGGGCAGATGTTGAATGGAATGATGAATATTCGAATTATAAGGTAGCTATTTACTTTTCTTCGACAGGTAATGTTGACCATGGTTTCATACCTAGTGACATAGAAGAAAAATTTTACACACAGTTACGCTCAGACTTGAATGCTCGAGGTGTTGATTTAAATGACGTAGATTTTGATGATGCAGAGTTTTTTTAATGGAAGATTTAGATCCTGACACCTTCGAACTTCTGTTTAAGTTGGATTGTCTAAATACCGAAAAATTATACCATTTTATAGCTTGCCGAATTATATCAAAAAACCGCAGTAATACATGACTACTATTATAGTCAAAGCGAAATTGATATTTTTGAGGACTAGAGTGATCTTGATGATGGTCAACATGGGAAACATACTACTATTGTGGTATTTGAAAGCTAATAAACTTTATCGTTGGACACAAAAGAAGATGAAGAAAAAACTAAGGGCACTTAAAAGATTAGGAGGATAAAATTATGGGTGATAGGTTTCCAGGTATCGAGTGGTATTGTGATAGTTGTGATGAATATTTGAATAACCAAGCTGGTTTTGATGACCATAAGTACATTTGGCAATGTACCGAATGTGGATATAAAAACAGTATTTCAAGTGCAAATATCTTTGAAGTTGAGGACTAGGCTGATGACTAAGATTATTATAAGCGAAAGCCTTAGTTTTTCTTATAATTTGAATAAGAGAGACGAAACATTTCTCTTGTTACGCAGTACAAGAATACTATTCAATAAAATGATATTCCACAATTAGCTCGATTGCGGAAGACTAAAGCCTAATTCCTTGGTAAAGAAGAAAAAGAGGATTAGGCTTTTTCACTTCAAAATGTTGACGTTCTTCTATTAGCAAACACTTTGACAGCAACTGGTAAATTTCGTGGCAACTTCTAGTAAAAAACATTGCAGAGATGGTCAAAATATTGTGGCTGTATTCAGTTTTATTATGACGGCAAACTTAAAGGAGCAAAGTTAGCATGGTATACAAAAAATGTTGAAAAGACGACTGTTGAAAGTTTTTTAGATAAGATCGCAAAAAGGATAAATAAAAAGTATGGATTTGAATTGAAAGAATAATAGGGCTAGTGAAAGGAGAGAGGTAATAAATGAAAACGGACTGTACAAAAGATAATCCAAAAGCATGAAGTGCCAAAAGAGTATGCCGAAATAATATTAAAGGACATACCTAATATAGAATTTATGTTTTGGTCTCCATATGTAAAAGCAGGTTATATCACCGATATCTTAAGAGAAATAGACACACTACTAGTGATCAACCAAGATTACACATCATGCATTAATGAAATGAGAGCGACTGCCTCAAAGCATACAAATGATTTGGGTAATCCTTTCTTAAGAACTTTACAGATACTCGAGCACCTACGATAACTGTTTGTAGCTTTTTGGCTACATTGATGACACTCTCTCCTGCTATAACCCTTTTGACTGCACCCAGTTTTAATTCGAATGAATACCTTTTATTATTTCTTCTTTTAGTAGACATGCAAACCTCTCCTTTTATGACAATTATGGTCATGGATTTCCCGAATTATAAGTGTCTACTATCATGGCGCAATTCACTGTCACTGCTCGAAGTGTGTCGAATTTATATCGACATAATACCGGATAGTGAACAGGCACCATATACTCCGTTTTGTAATGATGCTTACGGAATATTCTTTGAATAAGTGGGGGCACAAGAAGGCCTATTAAGCGAATTCTTTCTGCTAGAAATAGGTATGAACATACCGAAGAAGAATACATTAATGTGGAAGATTGTTATCAAGTTACGTTGCGTTTAAGAGGAATTTTTAATAGAGGAAGAGAATTAAAGGCTATACTTAGAGAAATACAGAGTAAACAACTTATTAGGAATAACAAAGATTACTTGATCCCAGAAAAAAGTAGGTCTCAGAACAAAACAGTAAAATATAAGGAGTTACTATGAGTTAGCAAAGGTGCTTGATATGTGATCAAATAAAGCCTTCTACAGAATTTATAGAGAGAAACCGGTGTGTAAAATGCAATAGTTTAGTAAAATCACTAGATTCAAACCAACTGTGTAAGAGATGCGTCACGAACAAATGGAGAAGGAAGGCAAAAAACAAGAAATAGAGAAAAATAAATTAATAATAAGTAAAGATGTATATTCCACAAAGATAAAGAAAATAAAAAAAGATATGGCTAAAGTAATCTGTTTCATGCTAGTAGAAACTTCAATAGATACAATAACCGGTTACGAAGAATTATGTGTTAATAAACCAAGCGTTAACCATTTAGTAAACAACTATTCATTAGAAGAGTTCAGCAATATTTTTTGTATTTTAGAATTTATGTATCAACAGGAAGATAATCGAATCTAGAACCTAAAGCAGGGATGGGGAAGTCACATGTTTTTTGCTTGGCTGTTTATATTTTTAGGTGGTCTATTCTTTATTAACATCGGGAAACAAAGTTACAAACAAAATATTGGTGGAGAATTGCTACTGTTATTTGGTTGGGGATTAGTGATATTTTGTGCAGTAATAGCATTTTTGTTTCTATCCTTATGATGTAGGAAATTAAATTCAGAATTCAATAGTTCCCGGAAAATTCTCTTCACTTGTCAAGTTTCCCTTTAAATAATTGTGTATTTGCTAGGAATTTCTACCGTTCATGGGGATGCTGTTTCCGTGATATTGGCTTTTAGTGCAGCGAAGTAAGATTTGGTGACGGTTATGGTACGTACGGATGGAGGTAGGGTGATGAGTTTAATAAAAACATTTCAATCCGATTAACTGTATGAGGGGGAAAGCAATGGAAAACATCGAACAATTAAAACAGCAACTTGAAGATTGGGCAGACCTTCACGGGATTGATGATGAAGAGGAAGAACAGGAGTGGATCCAATCTGGTATTACACTTTATGAGAAGTGTATAAGGCTAGATAAGGAGAATAAAAGTGAATACTTGCAGGCACTTTCCAGACTTCATTTGAACCTCGGAAGAAATGAAAAGATGAAATTCTCTAATTTTGATCGTGCAGTTCGTAACATGAAGCAAGCAGCTTATATTGATCCAATAGATCCTAGACCTTGTTATCACCTATCCTTTTTATTAGAGAAGCAAAATAACTACGAAGGGGCACTTTTTTATGCTGAACGTGCCATTAAATTAGGGTTAGACGACAGGCAAACAGATAAACTTTTTTGTAATATGGCACTATGTTATTACAAGTTGATGTTCTTTAAAGAAGCGATACAATACTTGATTAAAGTTGAGAATAAAGCAAAGAGTGACAAAGTTCTTGATGTTTTTCTAAAGCCATATCAAGCAAAAATAAAGTCCTCAAAAAAGAAGGGATATATTCCTCTTTCACAGCAGCATGGGACTATAATAGAGACAGAAGAAGAAATTGAAAACAGTGTATCACGAGGAGAACGTGTCGTTCTTATCGTAAACCCATACCAAGCTGTGTTAAATGGTGAAAATGAAAGTGTTTCGTTTTCACCAGTAAATACGCAAATATTAGAAGCGGTTATGTTAAGTGAGGAAGGATTATCGATACCTGAAATTGCTCAAGTTCTGTTTGGTTATTCTTCCATTGATATGTCAGACTCATATGTTCCAAGAATGATTAATAAAATTCGTTCGGACATAAAGAAAGCAACAGGTACAGATGGAAAAAAACTTTTAAAGACTGTAGGAAATAGTTATGTTTGGAACCATGAACTTTTAAAAGGTAATGTCCATTATAAAAGTATAAGGCGCTATGGTAGCGGTCGCACTCTTGAGGGGATTACAATTTTGTAATCTTCTTTGTTTTATAATTAAAGTAACAAATGAGGAGGCGATTAGGATGAGATCAAACTTACTAACACTTGAATTAATGGATGGTCAAGAAAGATTATTTGAGGCATTAGAAATGAGAGGGTTTTTAGTGGAGAAGAAGGGGCCATTTTTAGCATTGGCTAAAGGGAGTGCAGCTTCAGATTATTCAGATGTGAAAGCTCTATTATCCAAGTATAATATCCCTATTCATTGGAATGAGGAGAACTTCCAATTACTTGTGAACAAATTTCCTGTAATGATGATGAAAAGGATTACTACACACAGAGGGAAAGAGTTCCCAATTAGCTTAAATGGATATCATTTTAGATGGAGAGCTTTTGTAAATCGAAAACATGGATTAAAGGTAGATACGTTGAAATTGGACCCTTTTATTTCTTGTTTGGTGAAAGCAGTTAACAAAACAGGAATTGCATGTGTAGCTGGTTGTGATGGTCATTTAAGACATGCACCTAACCTTCAATTTTCTGGAGTTTATAACGGAGCTTGGTTTAGCATTGTACAAAAGAAAATGTTAAACGATTTGAATTTGAATTATACATGGGAAGTCGAATTTGAAGGTGGTACAGGATCAAGGCTTGTTGCTAAAAAAACAGCTACAGAACAATGGGATAGTAAGAAGATCTATGAAGATACGTTAAAAATGGCATATCGATTAAAAGACAATTCTACTAAAATCAAAGAAAGAAAAATCACATATTTTAAAAGAAGTAAAAAAATGAAAGAAGTAGCAGAAGCTTTTCGTTTAAATGGTCAGTTGAATCATTTAGTAGCGTGGATGGAGAAAGTAAGTCACTAATTAAAAGGGGGATTCATCATGTTTCATCCTAACCAACAAGTTCACTTAACATATTTTTATTATAATCGGTGTCCCGACTGTAATAGCACTGTCATGAAGGTAGCACATGATTTAGGGGAAATGAAATTAAAAGAATTTAACAGTTCTAACTTAAAGCTAGCTATAAGGCAGATTTTTTGTAGTAAGTGTGGTGAAGATATGTACCCAGAAGAGCTCATTTTAAAGGATCAGCTTTCAAATCAAAATATTAACCGTCGTATCATTGGAAAAGACATTGATGTAATGGGTGATGCCGGAGATATATATGGTTCTGTATTATCAGAGGAGGAAGCGGAACTTCATGAGATAGGTATAAGTAAACAAAGACCTACATTAAACGAACATGAAGACCAGTTTTGGGAGGCTTATACTACATTTGCACTCGAGATATGGGATAGAATTTGTCGAGAGTTAACTGTAAAAGAAATTAATGATGCACTCATTCGTTTAAACCATCAGCACTTTCATCCAAAAGAAAATTTATCTGAGCTTCGTAGAGACGTAAAAAGGTATTGTACGTCAGTAAAAGAAAAGAAGATATTTTGGAGAGAAGTAAACACCGAATTAGTGATTGATATTTATGCAAGTGTCTCACCAAAAGATTGGGAAGTTGAAAAAGACATAAAAATGTTTGGCCTAGAAAGAACGAAATATCTTATCTTACATTTCCCACTACCTCAAGAACTCGAGATGTTTCGTGTAAAACATATTATGAAAGTAATTAAGAAGCCTCAACGTGAAACAAAGATGATAGTTGAACGCCTAACAAGACTTGAGTCCCAGCATATGAATCTTTTACATCGTTACCAAAGCTCAGTTCGTCAGCTACAAAAAGAACGAGCTGAAAAATATCAATTAGAAGAAAAGGTAGCTGCACTTTATGAGAAACAACGCGAGCTAGAACTCCAAGTTCCAAAAACAATTGAGAGGGATCCAGATACGAACCGGAAAATACAAGATTATAAAGGGTTAATCTCAGAATTAAAGGAAATAAACAAACAACTTCTTGAACAAGTTAAACAAACAACTCCAGAACAACCATTAGAAGAGACCTCTGAGAAAGATGTAGTTGACGAAGATAGAGATATGAATATAGACCTAAGTAGGCTGAGTGGCAAAACGATAGGTATTATCGGGGGTTATCGAAGAAAGGAAATGGAAGAAAATATAAATGGATGTCAGATTATTAAGCATAGTGGGGAAAAATTAGATGTAGCATTTCATGACACCTTGAAAAAGTGTGATGTCATTGCGATTATTACCAATTATATCTCTCATGCAGCGATGTGGGAGGCAAAGGAATGGGCCATTGATGTTGGAAAACCCATTGTGTTTGTCAGTAGTATTAATAATAAACAAATACTTAGTGAAGTACTGATGAAGACAAAACTAGCTTAGGAGAAGTTTATCATCTTCTATTAGGAGTAAATTTAGGATTTGTAATTATTGAGAATGCAGCCTTTGTTTTCTGATAATTCTGAGAGGTAATACGGTGAATAAATATAACGTTGGTCAAACAGTACATGTAAAAGACAATTTAGTCATTGGTCAAAGATATTATAATTATGGTTCCGATAGTAGTGATATCTTTACTTCTAGAATGGAACAGTACTTAGGAAAAAAAGCAGTAGTTGTTCAAGTTGATCCAATAGATAATAAGTACAAATTAAATATTGATCGGATTCACAGTTATACGGATGAAATGTTGACTGACCTTACTACTGTAACAAGGGATGTAGAACTCGGTGAGATTAGAGAAGAAGTTGATAGTATTATACAGAAGTCACTCAGTGTATTTTATACCCAGCAAGTTGAGGAGGCTCTGAAAAATGGTTTATGGAAAAACAATCTAACGGAATTTCAAGAACTGTTACGTTTGAAAAAGAAATATGAATAAGGCATAAGTTTGATAATTTCAACTAGATAGATTAAAGGGGGTTCAGCAAAAACATTCAACTAATCACTATGAACGAGTCGAGCAAAGCGTTTATACGTGAAGACAAGGGGACAGGTTCCTTGTCCAAAGCGAATACAGAGTGAAAGAACCATTTGTAGGTTTATGTAAAACCAAAAGAAGTTGCGATCAAATAGGCTCGGAAGATGCGGTGCTGGCCTTGGCTAATGAAGTGGGGGGCAATTTTAGGAACGCTCAAGACTATTTATTTCAAGTTAGGTTAATGGGTAGAATGGGACGAGGGACCTGTCCCCTTGTCCATTCTGAGTTTTGTCCCAGCCTCTTTTTAGTACGCATAACGGAATGCACAAGGCGCTAAAAAGTATTGATAAATCGGAAACCTTCCTCATCAGGCTTGGGGGAGAACAACAGGCGTGCATTACTCTTCTAGGTCATCATTTCAATAAAAGGAGAGAATTGTAACGTCTAATTCAAAAAGATCCGCTATATACATTTTCAGCTTCTTACAAAAATCACCAAATTAAGTATAATAGACATTAAATATTAAACATTACATCTACCAGTCTACTCACTATCGGTGTCTTAGTGAAAATGATATTAAATTAAGGGGATCTTATGTCAGAGATAGAGATTGTTACGTGGCCTTTTCAAGAAAAGAGTTTAAATCAAATTAATAATAGGGAGTCGTATTTAAATTATCCAGTTATTTACTTATTGAATAGTGCGAAGGAAGCATATATTGGTGAGACCGTCTATTTCAAGAAACGTATGCGTGCCCATTTAAAGACACCTGAGCGAAAAAAGTTGAATCAGATGCATCTAATTAAATACGATGAGTTTAATCGTTCTGCGACATTTCATTTGGAAACCAAGTTAATTAATTACTTTCTAGGTGATGAGAAATATAAACTTCAAAATAAAAGTAAAGCAACGAATGATTTCTCCTATAATTATCATAATAAACCGCATTTCGAACATATGACCTTTAAGAATATTTGGCAAGAACTTTTTACAAAAGGAATTGTAACAAATGAACAACATGTGATTGAGAACAAGGATATTTTTAAATTATCACCCTTTAAAGAGTTATCAATCGAACAACTAGATCTAAAAGAGAAGGTTATACAATTTTGTGAAAGACAAGTTCAACTCGAGCCAAATGATTTTGGCAGTTTGTATGTTGTGAAGGGTGAAGCTGGGGTTGGAAAAAGTGTCGTGTTAAGTTCTATTTTCAATACCTTACAGGAATACACAAAAGAGGCATCATCACCTTTATATGAAACTGAAAATTATTTAGTCGTAAACCATGAAGAAATGATTAAGACTTATAAAGGCATAGCTGCACAGTTAAAACATTTAAGAGCCAAAAACTTTGCTAAGGCAACTCCATTAATTAATCAACTAAAGAAAAACGATAGTAAAGCAGATATTATAGTAGTTGATGAAGCGCATCTGCTATTAACACGTCCAGATATATACAATAATTTTCACGACCAGAACCAGTTAGAAGAATTACTGAAGCTTGCAAAAGTGGTTGTAGTAGTTTATGACGGTGATCAAGTATTAAAGTTAAAAAGTTTGTGGCAAGAAATGACATTAGAAAGTTTAATTTCAAAAAGTGCTTATTCTGAAAGGTATGAGTTAACGAATCAATTTCGTATGCGAGCGAATGATGAAGTCATTGAATGGATTAATCAATTTAAACAAAAACGGTTATTACCACTACCTGTTGACGAGGATTACGAATTTAAGGTCTTTGGGTCACTTAAAAATATGCATGAAGCTATTAAGATGAAGAATGAACGCCATGGTTTGAGTCGTGTCGTATCGACGTTCGATTATCTACATAAAAAAGATGGGGGTATTTACTATATCAAGGAAGATAACGGGGATTATCAAATTCCTTGGAACATAACTAATAGTAAATACACTTGGGCCGAGCAAGCATCAACTGTAGACGAAGCAGGTTCAATTTATACGATACAGGGGTTTGATTTAAATTATGTAGGTGTCATTCTAGGTCCGTCAATTACTTTTGATGAACAAAGTGATCAATTAGTTGTTGAAGTAGATCAATATAAAGATTTAGGAGCTTTTACAGGCACAGAGGGTATTAAGAATGTTAAAGAAGCAAAAGAACGAATCATTTTAAATTCAGTCAATGTGTTAATGAAACGTGGCATAAAAGGACTATTTCTATATGCTAGTGATGAAGCATTACGAAATCGACTATTAGAGTATCAAAAACGTGTTAGGTGAAGATATGGAAAATTCCATGCCTGACCAGCAGTAAGGTCAGAACTACTTGAGCTAGACTGGTATAATCACATTTTCACCAAAACTATAATCATTTACAGGGTGTCAACCAAATTGATAAGGTGACTGATTATCCAAGCGGGAGAAGCGTACAATACAATAAGAGGTGCGCTGCAATTGTCTTTCCAAAGTATTATAAGAAATTTCAAGGTGAAGTTCTTTGTGATTCTTAAAGGTAATAATGGATTGGTTAGAGAAATGTGGATGTCTTTTTAAGGATTTAACGTGGTGGTAGAAAATCCAGCTACATTCGAATAGCTTAGGGGAGTTAGTAGGAAACGCATAGATATGTTCGAGTGGATTTACTGGAATCGGAATTTTACTTTGAATTCCTGTTTTATATGTAACAGCAACTTTTCTGCCATCATAATCAGCACCGCCTTCTAGACAAGCTTCCTTTATAAGCTGGAAAGGGGTTTTTCTAACGTGAAATACTTGATCTTTTTCCCAAACGATAGAGTTATATTCTAGGTGTTCAGCGGGAAGAAGGACAGAAGTTTCTCTGTTAATTTCGTAGTGAATCAGGATTTCGTTTGTCATAGGCGGGGCTCCTTTATTAATTAGTAGTATAGTTTTTGAGTGAGGATGTAGAGGTTGAGTAAGGGAACTATTCCTAATTAAGTTCATTTAAAAAGTTTTTTACTTCGGCATTTACTTCTGAACAAAGAATATTAGGGCTTTCTAATTCAAGGGCATTACTAATTTTTAATAAAGTAAAATAGGATATTGTCACTTCGCCGCGTTCTATTTCACCAAGGTGAGTGCGGTTCATTTTTGCTTTATGTGCTAAATCCTCACCAGTCATTTTCTTGAGTTTTCCGTAATCCTTGAATATGAATACCTATTTTTTTGTTTGATAGTTTCTCTAATTTTTTTTCTCTTAGTTTATCTATTTCCTCCACTAGTCTAGCTCCTTTTTAAGACTATATTCAGTCATTTAAGGAGTTATATCGAATGGGTATAACCATCATAATTACATATAATGGTAAATTATACAGCTTTTTTTTTAGATGAAAAGGAGTAGTTACACTAGACTCTATATGATTTATATTCTTAACAGTAATCACAGGAGTGGGTCTCAAAGAAACTCATCCCATACGACACAAGAAATCAGATTGATCAAATTACAAATGAATTATTAAAACGAAATTAAGACTTTGAGGTGGATAAACGTATAAGAGCGCTCCAGTCAATTGACTTTTGAATTCGAAATTCTGTTATTTATTTGGGGTTTTTATTGGATAGGTAGGAGTGTACAGTAATTAATAGATATTGGATTCTTGAAACTCAGTTCTGTCTTTACTGCAAAAAGATGTTCTCTAATTAGTAAAAAATTGGCCTTTTCACCGCGAAATTCGACTTTTTCTCGTTGGAATTGTCGTGTTATTGGATATAAAAGCAAACAGTGCCTGGCGCTGTTCGCTATTAGTCAGGGATTGGGGAAATCTGTGATTTTGAAGTAGTATTTTAGAAGACGTTAATAAAACAAGTGGTAACTAATATGATAAACGCTGCTACAATAAAAGTAATCAAACCGATAAAAAGAGGAGAGCGACAAATGATCAGAATGTCAGATTTTTCAGAAGAAGAGCTGCTAGAAAAGGAAAATGAGGATGAGACGAACCTCAATTGGGTTATTGAAGGAGAAAGTATATTTAGAAACCTTCAAGGATTAACCCAAAAGAAATCCGCTATAAAGAAACTCTGGCTTATTTATTACTGATGCAAGGCGAAGACCTAAAGCTTCGGCAGTATTCCTACAAGAAAGCGACCTTGAGATTCAATCAAGTGGTAAAAGTCGACCCTGAAAATGCAAGAGCGTATTATCGTTTAGGTTTTCTATATTTTTATCAGAAAGAATGGGCGAAATCAGTCGATTCTTTTCAGCAGTCTCTCCATTGTTATCCTAGACAGAGCCGTAATCGACTTGAGAAGGAACAACAGGTCAAAGCCCATTACTACATATTAAAAGCGACTCAAATTATCTCAAAAGAGTTCCTTAAAAAAGTTGAACGAATTCCAGTTGAAGACTTGAATTTATTTGGCGAAATCCAACATTTATTAAAAGAACTGGAATCAACCGAGCAAACTGAAGAAAAGCCGTATCAGATGATTGTCAATGGAACGGAATTCAGTGAAGTTAGTGTACGTGAATACGAGGAACTTTCTGATCCCTTTGAAAATAAAAATTGCTTCATTTTAAATCATCGAAGTATGAATGATGTGACCCTGTCCTTAGACGGGCGGGAAATATCTATTCCAGCGACACAAGTACCTTTACTCGAGTTTTTAATGCGCCATCCTGAAGGCGTTAGTCGTCAAGTAATTATTGAGAGAAGATATCGACAATCGAGAGATCCTTATGCGACGTTAAGGCGCAGTATATCAAGGTTAAGGGATAGGTTAGAACCATTGCACCCACTGCAAGATGTAATTCAAACGATCGACGGTGGTTACCGCTGGAACTCTTTATATGAGTTTCGAATGTTTAAACATAATAGAGATGTAAGTACTGATCTGCTTCTGGACTAATCCAGGGGCTTTTTTGTTGTGACAGGGGTGTCACAACCGATCTTGTAAACTTTAGGTATCAGATAACGAGGAGATGGTGTCGATGTTAACAATGAAAATCGAACAAATCATGAAAACAGTTAACATCGAGCGGGTGGATCCACGGTGGCTTAGCGGCAGTGAGAACTATTTTAAGAAAATAGAGCAGAAGGAGATGAAGATCTCATGATATGACAACCTTGTCACAGCTACTTCATTATACTCATGGTGAAGAGAGAGAAAGGAGAATGATACGAATGAAAAACAAACACCGAGTTTTCGTTTATGAAACGTTACGACAACATGAAGCAAGTCACCGATTACTAAAAGAAGCGAGGTGCTTAAGTCGGCAATGCTGGACAAATGGCTCTATGACGTGAGGAATGTGGGGTGTGACATGGATGTCACATTATATTTGCGATAATGAGTCAAGAAATTGAAAGGGAGATGATATGATGAAAACGTGGAATCAATTATTAAATCGTCATGGATGGATGTTGTCGGAAGAGGAAAGAAACATATTTAAATGTGAAAATGAAAACGAGTTAAACCTGCAATTTTTATGGGAGTGTTAGGATAAGGCGCGCATCCCATATACCATCAATGATGATAGGTTAATCCTTCTTGAGGAAATAGATGGTGAAGAAAGCTGGACCGAAGCTCTTCAATTTCCAGGTCGGGGAAGAGGAGAAGGCTTATGGTTTCGACCGGGTCAAGAAGTACCAAAGGTTAGTGAACTCGACTTATATATTAGTGGAATTGTGCGCCAGTTAAATCGCTTTGGTTTTTATACGATGGGCTCCTGTGACGGGCGGGCATGGCAGAAGAGCGACACATGTGATGCTTACGAAAGACTGTGACATCGAAATGCTACAAGAACTATTGCTTGCAGTTGGCATGAAGCGTGTTCACATCATCGAACGTCATAATCATTACCAATTACAATTACGTTGTAGGGAACATGAACTACTAGAATTAGCGGAAAAATGGAGCCAAATAGAGGAAAGCTGGGTAGGAGAAGGCGGCGTTGAATATATCAAAGAACAATTATTCTATCTTCAACTTGAACATTTGCTCATGATACCGGGAGCAAGTGGAAATGAAGGAAGAGTAAGAGAACATGTTATTGATAGACTCTCTCCCTTTATGGATCATCTTGCCATCGACCATGGTGGAAATGTTTTAGCGGAAAAAACGTATCGAAATGGCCACGGTCCAACGATTCTGCTAAATGCTCACCTTGACACAGTATATGAACTAGAAGAAGGACGAAAAATTATTAAGAATGGAACGGTCTGGTCGAGCAGTAAAGGAATTTTGGGAGCTGATGACCGCGCTGGTGTTGCGGTTATCCTTCACTTGGTGGAACACCTTTATCATTCGTCTTTTAGCGGGAAGGTGAAGGTTATTTTTACAGTCGAAGAGGAATGTGGTTTAGTTGGTGCGAGCAAGGTAGACGATTATTTCCTTTGGGGAACCGATGGAGCGATAGTTGTAGACCGCCGTGGCAATGGAGATATTGTTTAACGTCTTGCGGAAACTTCCTCCCGTTTTGCCATCAAGACTATGGTACTTTCTTTGAAAAGGTGGCAGATGAAGAAGGACTAAGTGGTTGGGCAACCACAATGGGTGGAAGCAGTGATACGAGAATTTGGGCAGGCAATGGTATTCAAAGCGTAAACCTATCAGCCGGTTATTGGAATGAACATACCGATGAAGAGACGCTTGATGTCGTTGTTTGCTACCAGACAGCCAAACTCTTAAAAGGCGTTTTAAAAAGATGCAACGAATTAAAAAAAATCATTCGAAAAATAAATAGGCAACAACCAGCCGTTAGGAACCGAGAAAAGCGCAATAAGGGGTGCATCAACACTCCTTTTATCACATTTTCATAGAGGAATGTTGTTAGATATCTTTCAAATATATGTAATATAGTAAATTTTATACTTAATTAACATAATAGTTGCTAGGTAATCCCTACTATTCTTACAAGATCGGGAGTATAATAATGCTTATATATACAACTTCCAGCCTATTGTAAAAATATATGATTCGTAGAGGTGACAACGATGGCTATTATGTACCCGGAGAATGTATCAGAGTTTAAGTATGAAAGTGAGAGGTTTACGTATTTTTTTCTTAAGGAGAATTTACCAAATAAATTCATTGGCTACTTTAATTATTTTGTTGAGGAAGTAGAGACTGACTTTTGTATATTGATCCCTGAAATTGGATTTTTAATATTAGAAGTAAAATCATGGGACGGACATACTATTACCACAGTTGATAGCGAAAAAGTAAATTATATAACAAAAAATAATATAGAAGAGGAAGCAAATTCTCCTCTTAAGCAATGTAGAAATTATTGCTTTAAACTTTCAAATAAAATCAAAAAAACGATGGGGCTAGATACGTTTGTTGCGCCAATTGTTTGTTATCCCAACATGACAGAAAAAACATTTGAAGAGAAATCTATGAATATCATTTCGGACCGTAGCGTCACTTTGCTAAAGGATGACTTTGATAAACCAGAGTTTTTTATGGATACTTTACTAAGAAAAGCAAAATTGGTACAGAGAGTTTCTGGATCAAAAGTAGATGGAAAAATCCATCATCAGCTTAGACGATTATTTGAAACAGAAGAACAAATTCTAAAAAACCCGGTCACATCCTATAACTTCTTCATTAAGAGTAATCACAAAAAATTGTATTCTAAATTAGTCTTTATCCCAAGGCATTTTGAAATAGATGAAATTGAGAAAACAATAAAAGAAATACTAGATGACTGGAAACTTGGTATAAAGATAATCATTTTATCAGAAATTGAGGATATAAATAAAGTTATTTACCAGCAGCTAACTTCCAATCCAACATTTGAATATTTAGATGAGTACGCTGCATTTAAATTATACGATCAAGATAAGAATATATTAAAAAATCGGATCTTTCATTTAGAAATATACGAAGCAATCACAGAGCATTTTACAGAAGAGTTTACTATTTATGATGGAGTGATAGAGGAACAACATGTAAAGGATGTTCTGGGATATTTTAATAAGCACTCCACTTTTAATTTAAATCAGTATAAGGTAGAGCATGCTGATGTTAACAAACATATTTTAGTTTCTGCTGGTGCAGGAACTGGAAAAACTCATTCAATGATCTCGAGAATCAGTTTTTTAGTTGCCAAGAATCGGTTTACACCTGAAGAGCTTATAAAGTCTATTTATATGATTACTTTTACGAATGAAGCTGCAAACAATATGAAAAGAAGACTCAACGAATACTTTAGTGACATGTTCATCATTACAGAAAATACACTCTATCTCTCCTATATGGAAGTAGTGGCTAAGATGAATATTTCGACGATACATTCACTAGTTAAAAAAATTATTCAACATTACTCAGTCTATCTAGGAGTTGGAACAGATATATCCATTCAATCAGGAATGTATAAGCGACGCGAAGCAGTTGTTAAGGAATTAAATAAATTAGTAAATGATAATGAAAAATATTTAAATTGTACTGTTCATTATGATAAGTATGAACTGATCAAGACAGTTGTCACTCTCTTAGACAAATTCGATAAAAAAAACATCGATTTATCAGGTGATTACAATTTTGGTACAGTTAAAAACCATCTAGATCTGTTTAACCTGTTAATTGAAACTGCTGCAAATGTACAAATGAATACAATAAACAGTGATATAGAAAATAACACTGTTCAATTGAGCAATTTGATGATTTATTTATTGAAAATACTGCAACAACTTGAAAGCTTACATGCGGTTGACCATCCTATCAAGTATTTGTTTGTTGATGAGTTTCAAGATACGGACGATTTTCAAATTGAGGCAATTAAAAGGTTTCAAGCACTGTTTGGTTTTCGTCTATTTGTGGTTGGAGATATCAAGCAATGTATCTATAGGTTTAGGGGTGCAGAAGATAACGCTTTCGAATTACTTTTAGATGGGATGACGAACTGGGAAAAAACATTCTCGTTAACGAAAAATTACAGAACATATGATGAACTGTTGCAAGAGTATCACCACCACTTCTCCAACTTAAAAAGGCTAAAACTACTTAAGTATGATGAGGCTTTACAAGGCGTTGAAAAATCAGAAAAACCTTCTATTCTAATGAACTCTTTAACGTTTAATACGGAGACTGAGTTTGAACAGAGATTAGTAGAAACCGTGAATAATTTTAAAAATAATGGTGAAGAGAAACAGTCCATTGCCATCCTTACTAGAACAAACCAAGAGATTGAACAAATTAGACAGATCTGTAAAAAATTCGAAATAGATATTGAAACAGATATTGCCGATAACTTATACAAGTTAGATTCTACTGTAGATTTATACAAGCTAGTTTTAGCACTACAATTCAACAATAGCCCGAAACATTTATATGCACTTTCTCTTTCTAATTTTTCTAAGAAAATTAGTAATAGAATTGTTTACACGCATAGAGATAATCCGGTATATATTTCGCAACTCTTTTTAGAAAATAAAATTATCCCTGGGTGGAACGACTACGTAACTAGATTGAAAAAAGAACCGGTAATTAGGGTCTTAAAGCAAATCATTTATGACATAAAACCTTGGAATCACTATGTACACTATCTGGGCTTAAAAAATGAAGATGAAATATTGCAAAAGAAAAAACATTATAAGAGAAACATGGATCTTTTAATTGAAACCATTATTAAAAGAACAAATGATGAGTATATGACGATTAACAAAATTAGTGACTTTTTATATATCATGATTTTTGCAAACCAACATGAAGATGAGAGAACAGTAGAACATAGTAGCAGTAAAAAGTTACTTTGTACGACAGTCCATAAATCAAAAGGACTTGAGTATACTCATGTTATTTTACCTTTTTGTGAATTTGAACTAGAGTCAATCAGTGGAAATGAAATGCTTGTGAGTAACAAAGATATTGGCCTTCAATTAAGGATAGGTCAAACGCTGGTTACAAACGATATCTTCTACAATGAAAGAAAAAATGAAATGAAGTACAAGGTTCAAGAAGAAGCTAGAATTCTTTATGTAGCAATGACAAGGGCAGAGAAATCCTTTACTTGGTTTAAATCCTTAACTAGTGAATCAGATATTAACCAATCATGGCGCAAGTTATTAGAAGGGTGAACTACAAAATGAAGCTATTAACATATGAAAATCCGTTTGAGTTAGTGGATCTCGATTATTGGGAAAACATAAGTGAATATCCACACTTATGCGTATCACAAACACTGGTCGAGGGGTTAAAAGCGTATTATGGTCGCGAGAAATTCTCCCTATTATGTACAATTGATAACTTCTTAAAGCAGTTTTATAGTGAGTGGCACGGAAACAATGAACAAAAACTGTTACAATTCATCGAATTATCTAAGGAGATAAAACAAATAGATAATTTTAAACTAAGGAATTCGTTTACTCATAATCGTAATGACATTTTAGAGTCTATTAGATTCGTAATTGAATGTGGGATTGAGCCAATTGATTTTCAGAAAGTCCATAATTTAACTGAGGAACAAAAGTGCTTAGTGGAGATATATAGTAAACTGATAAACTATGATTGCTTTCAGCGACTTTTTCATCAATCCGCACGAGGGGTTGATGGCTTACAGTTTTGCTCATATGAAATATTGCTAACTGAATTAGAACGAGAACTAAATCTAAAAAAAAATGATACAAACCAAGATAGACTTACACAAATTAAAAATGAAATTCAAAATATGCAAGAGGACCAAAAGAAAAAGAAAGTTCTTGAGCACATCAAAACTATCTTAAGTAATGATATACCTTTTGATAAAGTAGTTATTCATGGAGTTCATCAATTTACACCTTTGATCCATAAATTTGTTTCTAAGCTGGAGTCAATCGGGGTTGAGGTGATATTTCTTTTTAACTATTGCCAAGGCTTTCCGACTATCTATAGTACGTGGGCCAACGTGTATAAGTGGACAAAGAAAGATATAGAAACGTCTAACAGTTCAACACAAGTGAACACAAGGGCATTAGGTGAAAATATTGGTTCGCTCTTTGAAGGCAACGTAAGGAATGTCAGAAAGACGGGCGAGACGTTAATAAAATTCACTAATTTAACAGCATTTACTGATTATGTATCACCAATCTATACAACAGCAAAGACAAGTGCAGAAGAAGCGAAAAATTATAAAGGGAATAAAATAGATATTATCAAGAATATGAAAGAGCAATTTTATGCTGTTGATGGAAGTGACATGAATGAATTGCTAAAGGTTTATTTTCCAGAACATTTTGGTAGTAGACACTTCTTATCTTATCCAATTGGTCAATTTATTCTGGGCATTTATAACATGTGGAACCAAAAAAATAAAGAGCTATTAATAGATGAAAACAATTTAAAAGAATGTTTAGCATTGAATATTTGGAAGTTTAGTAACGGTCTAACTCCGTTGCAAATGTATTATGACCTTGCACTTTATTTTAAAGGAGCCGAAACATTAGAGCAGTATAAAGACCGTTTAGAAACAGTTAAAAAAACAGTTAGGGGGAAGGAAAGAAACAGGACACGTAAACTTTCTTTTTTCCGGTATACAGAACGAGATATTGATGATTTTATAAGCGTTATCGAATATATAGATAACTTTGCATCACAGTTGTTTAGTGGAGGTCAAGTCGATTTAAAAGAACATTACAAAGGCTTAATTGATTACATTTCTGAAAATATGAATAAAAAAGAAATTAGCGATAAAGAAGTAGCTTTTATTACCGACATCAAAAGACGTCTGGAATCAATTACTATAGAAAACGTTGTGGCTGATATAGAAGATATAAAAGAAACGTTACACTTTTATTTAGCAGCTCAAGAAAATAAGGATCAAGAAGCTGAGTGGATTGTTAGAGATTTTGAGCAAATTGATGGTGGTGTACTTCTAGCAAAAGCCAGAGAAGAGAAGAAAAGGGGCGGTGTTATCCCATCTTACCATTTTGCTGGATTATCTGATGAGAACCTATTAAATAAAACGAAAAAATCATTGCCATTCCCAATAACAATCGAAATGATCGATGGAATTAATGATGTTGCGTCTATTGTTGCTACTAGTAAAAAAGAGTATATTCATTTTTTACGTTTTTCTCTATTTTATGGAACTTATTTTTTATCGCCGATTAACTCGATAAAGCTAAGTTACATTGAAGAAATTGGAGAAGAAGATGCACAACCATACTCAGTTTTTAAAATTCTTGGGTTACCAATTGAGTGCTTTGAAGAGCATAATGAATTTGAAAATACGGAACTGAAACTACCTTATAATGAGGGTAGCACTGTATCTATTGATACAGAAATGGACGCAACCATGAAACGGTCTGGACAAGCTTGTTACCTTAAATTTTTATTTAACCATTGTTTAGATGAATTTCCGTACTATAATGATGAGTTTAGTCTTCAGTATGTTTCTCAATTGTTAGCTACCTATACTTCAATTAAAAGGTTTAAGGAAGAAAGGATATCTATAGAAACTACACTAGATCAATTTAAGAACCTTTTCCCGTTTATGGACGTGTTAGATCACAGGCAGATAAGAAAAATGGTTGAAAGAAATGATAATAGCAACTTAGAGAATAATTATATTGATACAAAATTGGAGTTTAAATATGCAAGTTGGAAAGAGCAAGAAAATGGGAAAAATGTTTTATCTCACATATTAAAGGCGGATAAGTTGAGTGGGATTAAATACAATAAATTTATCAAAGATTTAGACCGGTTTATAAACGACGATGATTTTCCATTTTTACCAAAGAACCACCATTGGAAAATATGTGATATTTGTAATCAAAAGTATGTTTGTACGTATGGGTTAAAGGTTAAGGAGAGCTAGAGATGTCTAGAAAATTACTAACACTTGCAATTTCACAAAGTGGAGAAGATGAATTTGTTATTATTTGTTACGATGAACTAAAATGTCGGCTTATTTCAATAGAACTTCATAGAGAAGAGATTTTTAAAGGTGAAATTGTCTATTTCGATATCGGGGCCGTGACGGAAGTGGAGACATTAAGAGAAGGTGATTTTGTCTATCCAGTTGGAACTAAATCAATTGTTCAGCGTTACACTCGTAATCAACTAAGTAAATTTTTTGATAGAGAGACTGTCAATATTGAAGCTTTTAAAATTAATCGAAATGTAGAAAAGTTTTCAATAATTAAGATCACATCTGTTCAAGAAATATATGTGAATAGGGAAAAATTAAGAATTAAATTCTGGGCAAACGGGGTCCGTAATGATTACTTAATTAAAGATGTTCGGTGGGGCTCATATATACTACATCACCTAATTAAAGATACTTTACCTGATAGATTAACTGAGTATAAAAACCTAATTAATAGTAAAGATAAGTCCACATTTGCGATCCTGTATAAATATGAAAAGTATAATGTTGAATGGATCGCTGGGCTACACTGGTTATAGCGGGGAATGGGATGAAAAACTTATTAATTATCTATGTTGAGGATTTACATGTTAAATGCATTTTCGGACCTGCTTCAGTGGGAACTAATATTATTTTTGAACAGATCCTGTATGATTACGAGTTCTTAGAGCTGGGCTTTAAAACCATTGAAGCGGAAATGGCCTATGATATTCTTGTCGAACAACATTTAGTGGATAGTGAACTAGAAAAGGAGCTGACTTTTTATTATGAAAGTTTGCTCGTAGGAAAATCACATGAATATACATTGCTTAATCCAACGCTGAAACAGCAGCTCGAATCTATTCTGGAACAGGCTAACACACGGATGCAGTGGAACGGCAGCACGAGTAGCAAAAATAGTGAGATTAACGAAAAGGTTGAAGATCTTATAAAACGAGTGAAGTTTCATCTTTCGAAATATGTTGTAGAGGAAATCATATTAGTAAGTAAAAGTGAGTTAGCTTTTTGGTTAGAGAAACCTATACAACATTTTTTCAACTGTTCATGCATTCAAGTAAAAGAACTAATCTATACGATTAGTGAACTTGGATTAAGTTCAAATAGAACGAAACAAATTAAATTACGTTATCTAAGTGGCGTGTATCCTATCATGGAGCTAGATTCCTTCGATAATGAGATCAGTGGAAGTGTTTTATTTCCAGTGAAATTTGCCTTAGATACTCATATTAATTTAGTCGTTTTTGAAGAATGGAAAGATAAAGGTATTAGGAAAGAACGAGTTTTAACCCAGTACTCATTTTACCTACCTTTCTTTTATACGAATGACGTCATTCAATTCACGGCTATATATGTACCTAATAAGGGTTATAGCTTTGAAGTTATTCATGATGAGACCGGGGAGAAAGACATTTTTAATTACGAGGATGATTAATATGAGAGAAGTACATTTAGAGGAAGGAATGTATGTTAGATGTCCTTTCGATGATGAAAGCGAAACCGATCCCAGATCATTTATTCTAGGGAAAGTTGTATCATGTAATGAAGAAGCGGACGAAATCAACGTAAATTTTTATGACTATGATGGGCTTAGACAGTATCTACCAACATTGCCGATCCGTCGTACTTATAGTAAATATGAAGTTAATAGAGCATCCATTCAAAAAGGTACGGAAGTTATTTATTCTGTTAATAATGTCGAGAAAAAAGGCATTATAATTGACGAAATTAAAAGAAAAAATGTTCCTTTCGCCTATTATTATATCCACGACCAACATAAGCCTGTGAAGGTTTGTGAAACGGAGATTAGTGCCTCTTTCCAGTCGGGAAGTATAAATCCAATCCACCAATTATTATCCTATGAATTTCAAAATCCAAAATGGTATTTAAATCGTCAAGTCGTCAGTAGATTCTCTACCTCTTTGGAAAATGCTCCTGCAGGATTTGAAACGTTAGTGGGAGCACGTGCTTATTTATTCCCACATCAAATTGATACTATTATGCGAGCTTCAAAAGACAGTAACTGTAGATTAATGTTAGCAGATGAAGTTGGCTTAGGTAAAACGATTGAAGCGTTAATCATAGCAAATACATTGAGCAGAAAAAAAGCAAACTTTAAGACATTAGTAATTGTACCAGGAACTTTGATGAAGCAATGGCAAAACGAATTTGAAATTAAACTTTGGATGGCAGCAACCATTTATGAGGAAGACGACCTTAACGAGTTGAGTGATGTTGTAATCATTCCGTTAGAACGGTTAAATGATCATAAATACAAACGTTTATTACAACAAAAATGGGACTTAATGATAGTTGATGAAGTCCATAAAGTAATTTCCAACGATTCCATTTATTCCTCTATTTATGAAATGTCTAGGCGTGTAGAAAATGTACTAATTCTAACCGCTACACCGATCACCTCAAGACGGAGTGAATATTTACATCTATTAAAATTACTAAAACCCGAAATGTATCATAATATGTCTCTCACTCAATTCGGGTCACTAGTAGATAAAAATAATAAGATAAAAGAGCATGTTTGTGAAATAAGAAACCTATTGGAAGAATTTTATGATTCATCCGCTGAGGACACTGGGTTGCTTGAAGATATTATCTTTGAACTAGAAGAGATAAATGACTACGTGGAAGATGACTTTATAAATTCAACGTTCGATCAGATTAGTGTGGATGAAACGGATAACGCATTAACTTACATCCACACATTACTTGAATATCTTGCGGAATATTACCAAATTGATCGAGATATTATTCGACATAGACGTGACGAATTAAAAAATAAATTTGCAAAAAGAACGTTATTAAAACAATCGTATATGATGCAAGATAGTAATAACAATTATTTTGAGCATGAAACATATGTATGGCTCCTTGAACTAATTAATCAATTAAAAGAAAACAACATGGTGGATAGTAGTATTGCTAAAGAGCTACTAAGTAGAATGTTTTCTTCACCTTATGCGTTACATTCTTATCTGGAGCTTCATTCAGGGTTATTGAATTGTGGACCTATCTACAAAGAGCTTGTAGATAAACTCAATCAATACGGTAAAGCCGTTCAAAAAGAAATCGAAGAGCCTACACATTTTTTAGATAATCCGGAATTAATAAATAGTAGGGTTACAAAGCTGATAGATTACCTTGACCAAGAAGCCTACGATCTAAAGGTTGTCATATTTACTAAGTTCACGGAATCAGCAAAAATGCTAGAAGAAATGCTAGAAAATTATATTGGTGCTGGAAAATTTAGGAATTTCTATGCAGGAATAAGTAATGATGATCTTACTCAAAACGTATACGATTTTCAAATAGAACCGGATGTTAATATTCTGCTGTGTGATTATACAGCTGGCGAGGGAAGAAACTTTCAAGTTGCAGATGCAATTATTCATTTTGATGTACCATTATCACCATCAGAAATTGAACAACGGATTGGGCGTTTAGACAGAATAGGCCGTGATGTGGAAAAAGATGTATTGTCTGTTGTTTTTTATTCTCAAGACAGTCTTGAAGAAGAGTTATTAAGAATTTGGGACAGTGCGTTTAATATTTTTAATGAATCATTAAGTGGGTTAGAAATCGCACTAGAAGAATTTGAGAATATAATCAATGATTATCTAATAAATTATCAGGATAGAGATTTTGAATTTATTTTAGAAGAGTTTCAGAAGAAGTCAATACAATTAAATAAAGTACTTCGTGAAGAAAGATTATATGATGCCAACAGGCAAATGAGCAGGCGTTTACAACGGCTGATTGAAAATTTGATTCATACCATTGATGATAATCAGGGACAAAACCTCTCCAACGCTATGAATGCATGGGGGAGAATGGTTGGTTTTAAAAGTGAATCTGTGCTTAAAAATAATCAACCTTTAGCAAAATTTTCACCGCAAGCATTTAGCTATGGCTCATTTAGAAAAGCGCTATATGTTCCTTTAGAGACAGAAGAAATTTTAAAGCGTTCAAACAACCCTAATGAAATAGTTGGAACCTATGATCGAGATATGGCTATTAAAAAAGAAGAATTGGCCTTTTTTGCACCAGGAGAGCCGATTTTTGATTCGTTGTTAACTCATGCTAGTTCATTCTATAAAGGCACGTGTTGTGCAATGGAAATAGCAGGTGACTTTGATTTTAGCGGATTAGTGTTCAAATGGAAAACTAGCTTTCGTAACAAGTATCTATTAGATAATGATATCTCATTGGATCACTTAAATTTAATTAAAGGTTTTAACTTAGTGAAAATAGAACAAAATTTAATCAGAATTTCAGGAGAGGAGTTGATAACCGTCGATGTAATAGACGAGTTAGTTACATCTAAAAGCCAAAGTATGGTTAACCATTTGGGTAGAAGGGGCGGAAGGGTTAGTGAAATTGACAAGTTTATTGAATTATACCCTCCGAAGAAGTGGGAAAGATTAGTTGTTAAAGCCCACAATCGCAGTCTCGAACAAATAAAAGAGCAGGCACAAAAAAGGTTAGTATCGGTAAAAAAACAGTTTTCAAGTTATTACAGTCTTGAAAATCGAGGCCACCAACAATCTCGTTCATTTTATGATGATCAAACAGTATTAGATACAGCTAATAGTGAACTTTATAAGTTACTTGTTAAAGGAATTCTCCACTGTAAATATGAATTAGATTCCGTTTATTATGTCAGGGTGAGAAAACAGTGATACAATATAAAACTATTTTAGAGGATGTATTCTCGAGAAAAGTAAACCCGAAAATTGCTATTGAAGAAATTAATAAGAATAGTGCAGCTGAACCAATAGATCCTGTTGTGAAAAGAACAATAAACTGTTATGAGTATTATTTGCAAACTGGTAATGGACTGCGTGACTTTCTCGCCAATCTCAGGCACTATCTATTAATCTCAAACAGTAAACTACAATTACCAGAGAATGTATTTAGCAACATCTCCACTAATATCGAGTATTTTGGAATACGCTCTTATCATTTTGGTGATGTAGTTGAAATTTCTTGTACTTCTGATTATCCTTCTTGGTTAGAAGTTGGTGAAGAAATTAACGAGATCTATAACTATCAATATGGTTCCGACCATCGTGTTGCTGGTGATGGCTTTTTGTATCATATGACAGGTTACAAAGAATACACTTCTAAAGGTCAAAAATACTTGGTACATGCAGCGCTAACACAAAAAGAAGGTAGTACGTTAATAGCAGCACTAAGAACAGGTGGCGGAAAATCTCTTGTTTTTCAAATGCCTGCGTTTTATGACAAATCTGGTGTAACAGTAGTCATTGTCCCTACCGTTTCCTTAACAATGGACCAACAACAAAATATATCTGCTGCGTATACCGATAATGAACTAAGCGTTCGCGTTATTCACTCTGGAGTTTCAACCAGCCAAAGAAAAGAAATCGAAAAAGATGTAAAAAATGGAACGGTCTCTTTGATTTTCACTTCCCCTGAAGTCGTGTTAAGGCCTTGGTTTAAACAAGTTTTATTCGATTTAGCAACGGATAATCAATTAAATCGGTTGGTAATTGATGAGGCACATATTATTGACGAATGGGGAGATCTGTTCAGAATCGATTTTCAAATGTTAGCAGTCATGAGAAGAAAATTACTAGAACGAACAAATGGCAAATTAAAGACCATTCTTCTATCAGCAACATTATCAGAAGAGAGTACAGACCTTCTAAAAGAATTGTTTTCAGAAAAAACTAATTTAGTAGAAATAAGAACGGATACTCTCCGAGATGAAATACAGTATTACTATAAACATTGCGAAGGAAATGCAAAAAGAAATCAATACTTCGCTGAGCTTCTACCTAAAATCCCAAGACCTTTTATTGTGTATGTGGGGACTCGAGCTGATGCTGAAAAGTATGCATCGATTATTAAGGATAACCACTATTCTCGTGTAGCTGTATTCACTGGAGATACTAGTAATGAAGACAGGCAAGAAATTATTACCAAGTGGAAAAATGATGAAATCGATATTATCGTCGCCACATCTGCTTTTGGTGTTGGTATGGACAAAAAAGATGTGAGAGCAGTGGTTCATTTATATATGCCACCAAGTCTTGACCGTTTTTATCAAGAAGTTGGTAGAGGGGGGAGAGATGGTTTTCCAAGCTTATCTATTTCTTTACTCTACCAATTAGAGGATATAAAGTTAGTAAATCATTTAACAAATAGCAAAGTGTTAACGACAGAAAAAATCAGAGAGAAATTCATCGACCTAATCCAACAACCTGTAACTATAGAAGGCGGAGACAAATTAGTAGTAAATACAATGGTTAAGCCCCTTAACAGGAAGGAAGAGTTTACGGGTAGATTATTTGCAAACTGGTATGGATATGTCTTGTTGTTCTTGCAAAGAAACAATTTGATCGAAATTTTAGATGCAGAGTGGATAGGGAATTCCGAATATAATACTCTGATTAAAATTAAAGATTTAGGTATTACACATTCCGAATCTGACTTTTTAACTAAAATTGATGGCCCGAGGGAAGCAGAACGAAGCAAAATAAACGATCAAGTTTCTTTTATAAGAGCGATGTTTAAGGAAGCCAAAAAAACTTGCTTTGGGTACCACTATGAAAATGTATACACCTATACAACAAGGGCATGTCGTACATGCCCATCGTGTAGAGTGAAACAGCGGAAAGCTACTTTTAGTAAGCAGCATATTACAATCAGTGAAGGCCGTATGGATTTTCTGAGCTATCTGAAGCAATACCGAAATAGTGACCAATTTATGCTCAGAGAATCGATTTATGAGTATGAAGGGGAATTTAATCCTCGTTATTTATCGGAGCATCAATTTGACGTGTTATTAGTGGAGAACAGAAATGAAGTCATGTTTAATTATTTAAATAAAGTAGAAGTGATCGTCTATGAATTTAATGAAGTTCTTTCTGGAGACGATCTTATTCTAAGTGGAATTGTTTGTGTTGTTTTGAAAGGCAGCTCTACTAAAACAGACAAGATTTATTCCTATATAAAAAATAATCAGAGACAGATGGAAAACAACAAATATATCTATGTCACGATGAAGGATTTGTTTATTAAGAGCGAGGCGCGAAAACTACGTGATTTAGTAGATGGGCCAATAAAGAATTGTAGCGGGGGACTCCATGCAAATTGATACTAATTTTAAATTAGAAGTATTGCCTGATCGACTATATGCAATATTAAAATTAATAGAGTATAAACAATACACTCGAGAGGAATTAAGACATTTAGTACAACCTTTAAGTAATGAGGGAGAGTTAAGTCCAGTCTTAAACTATGCAAAGACATGTGGGTGGGTTTCTGAAAACGCTGCTGGTAAATATGAGTTAAATATCAACAAGGAAGATATTCATTCTATTCAAAACTTTAGAATGAAACTAAACTCCATTTTATTTTCCGGTGATAAGACAATTTTCTATTTGTTTACTGAGTGGGTAGTCAGCCAAGATGAAAAAATTCTAGGCATAAAGGTGAATGATTACAACAAAGAAAACCCAGACTTGGTTCGGGAAGGAAATGCAAATTTTCATTTGCAGTGGCGATTATGGGCTGTTTTTCTGGGCATCGGTAATTTGCATAATAAGATTTTTGTTCCTAATTCGTCTTTAAGGATCAAAGATATCATTCAGTATTATGCGGACGAATTAAAGATAGATAAGTGGGTGCCATTACAAGAATTTTTCACTTGGTTAAAGAATAAATGTCCGGAGTTCAACGGATGTTTACACGATAACTCCATATCTGTTTTTCTATCTATGGCTTTACGAGATTTACATGATCAAGGGGTAATAAAATTAGAGTATCATCAAGATTATGTAAACATTTGGAGTTTAACACCAAGTGTGTTTCATGAGGTAGACCAAAAAGCAACCCATATTAATATAAGGGGGGAGCATATTGAATAACGAACAACTTCTAAAGCGATTAGATGAAGTAATAGTAAATGATGCTACGTATACGTCCCCAGCGGAATTCCTTGCGACTCATTTACCTTTTACGGGTTTAAAATATACTTCCAGCGGCATAGGCAATGATATCGAGAAAAGTATCAACGAAGAAGATTTTTTCTCTGATTACTTAATAAAAGAAGCGAATAAACATAATTTTTTAGTGGTTCAAGGAGATAGTGGTTCTGGTAAGTCTCACTTTATTCGTTGGGTCATGGAAAAATATATGATTCACAAAGATTCAAATGAAGTTATCGTTTCGATTAAGAGGCACCAAAACACATTAAAATCAGCAATAATGCAAATCTTACAATCAGAGGCTCTAAGTGAAATAAATAACGAAGAAATTTCAAAAAAGTTATCACTTGCAAAGGAATTACTTGATGATAATGAACTTCTATTTTCAATAAAAAATAATTTATTAACAAAGCTAGAGTCGAAAACAGATTTTACTGATTGCATTATTAGTAAAAGAGAATCTGATAAATTAATTGAATTTATTAAATGTAATTATGCTATGGAGCATTTATTTGCTACCAAAAATGGTCCTTTCACTAGGTTATTCCATAAGATTTCTTCTAATGCGAAGGATGAACGACAAAATGAGTTTGACGCTAGATTTACACCGGACGATTTTAAAATTTCTTTAGAGTTTAGAGAAGAAATTGAGGATTATGAAGATGTTACACGAAGTGCGAGTAGTTTTGCTAAAGATATCTACCGCAAAGAAGATTTTAGAGTACGGGTAAGTGAATATTTAAATACGTACATTGATTCAGTTATTCAACTCTGTCTTCAAATGAGCGGAGAAGATTTTAGACAAATCATCTATGATCTTCGGAAACATCTAAAGAAAAATGATAAAGTGTTAACTTTATTTATTGAAGACATTACCTCATTTACTGGAATTGATCGATCGTTAATTGAAGCGCTCAACGTGTCAAATCACAACAATGAGGAAATTTGCAGGCTTTTTTCAGTTATAGGTACTACTACATCTTATTACAACTCATTCTTTCCTGATAACTTAAAGCAACGAGTGACAGGAAGAATCTTTATTGAATTAGATTCATTATTTGCAACAGAAGACGACGTCGTAATCTTGGCCGCTCGTTATTTGAATGCCATCAATACGAAAAGTGACGTATTAACCCATTGGTTAACATCTGGTGCAAATTCGTCTAACTTACCTATTTCAACTTTGTATGAGAAACATACATGGACTATCTTTAAAGACCCTTTGTTAGGGGAAATTAGCTTATTTCCTTTCAATAAAAGAGCGATCACTCAGCTATATCAAACATTAGAGGAAAAGACACCACGTGTTTTTCTTAAGCAAATTATTAAACATGTGTATGAACGATACTTGCAAAATCCTATAGCCTTTCCTGGAAAGTGGCAGGACTTTAGAAACTATTATGATATTCCCCAGTGGGCGGAAGAGTTGCATAAAACATTGTTAGATAATCAATCTCCAGAACATGCAGATGAAATAAGTTGTTTACTGAGAGTTTGGGGAAATAGAACTGCTTTTAGAACTACAGTTGACGGTGAAGTGAGAATAGGGGATTTACCAATAGAAGTGTTTGAAACCTTTCACCTTTCACCGATCAAAGGGAAAGAACAACTTAATGAAACACTTCCACCGGACGATAAATCAGCAAAGCCAATACTCACGAAGCCGACTGACAACAATAAAAGTACAAAACAAGTGAAAGTCCAACCTGTTGTTCATTCCAAATATGAGCAAGAGCGTAAAGTACTGCGTGACTGGTACGAGCAAAATGGAGCCCTTTCAAATCACAAAATAGTAAGACTTGAAATAGTGAATTTTTTAAATTCATTCATCCCTTGGCAGAATTATGGAGTTTCAATTTTCTTAGTAAGTAACTTTTTTGGAAATAACTCTATTAATCGAATTGGGATTGAAGGTCAAACGGTAGAGGTTAACACATCAGGCTTGGTATTAGAGAGAAATAAGCTAAATTATCAATTTATAGAATCGATCCTAGCGTATAAATTTTTAGGCGAGGGCACTTGGGACTTTGCAAATTCGACTGATTATTTATTACTTGTCTATAATTGGATTTCAGAAAATATGGATCATTTAGTAAAAATCATAACGAATACGGAAGATGGCGGATCGTGGAGTATGATGAAGTGGGCAGTGTATAATCAATACTATGTCTGCGTTTTAAACGGTCAAATAGACGGAAAAGAAACAGTGGAAGAACTTTATCTTAAATTGATTAATACTTCCCAATTAAGTCGTAATACCGATCATTCTGATAGTTGGCATAATCTTTTAAGACCTTTAAAAGACCAGGAGATAAAAAATAATAATGATTTCCTAATTAAAAACTCAAACATTTTATTAGGTGAGGCCAAAGCCGACTCAACGAAGCTCTTTATTAACGCCCAGCCAATCTTACAAGAAATTAGTGACTTAGGTAAGGTAAACTGGACTATAGATAAATTGCCTGATGTAGCTTCTCTTAACTCCCAGCTGTATGTTTCCTACAATTTAGCAAAACAACAAAGGGATTTACTACCTAAGCTGTTGAAATCTGAAGTCGACCAATTTAACACTGTAATTGATAAAATTAAACAATATGTTGATGTAGACGATGAGGTCGAAAAATCGTTTTATAAGATAAAATCGTTCTTAGAAACTACATTGCGAGGGAAAGCAAAAGAATATTATTCCGAAGAAGACTTTAAACATGTTTTGGTTAGTGACGAAGAGATCCAGCAATTCGCTGATATAATTCGTTTTACTCTTCAGAGAATAGATGAAGTCAAAAGTAATGATTTAAAAAACATGGTCGATATCTCTAGATTTTCATATCATTCCTTAGTTGATTATCTGACGCTTCTCTTGAAAACGGACCAGATCGTAACACAGTTCTCTAACAAATATAATAGCTTAATTAAATCTAATAAAATTCAAGTAGAAGATTACAATAATAATCTCGAAAATTTAAAAAAGAATGTAAAGAAGGTACATCAATCTTTAACGAATTTAGGAGATAATGAAGAATATGCTATTAAATAAAATTGATGAGACTGTCGATGTAATTACTCATAGCTTAGAACTAAATGATATAAAGCAGAATAATAGACGAGTGGAAACCTTAGATAGATTTCTTGATGATGTTTATTCATTAGGGGCAAAAGCAAACGCTTTGAAAACGGAATTCCTAAAAAGGGATATTCGACTTGATACATCTATTAAGTCGAAGAGTTATAGCAAGAGATTGGAACAGCTAACAGCAACGATTGACTCTGGAACAATTCCTACAGAGAAAGAGATTATGGACATTAAAGTTGGTTTGACGGATTACCTTGAAAATTTAGAAGTTGCATGGAGAAAGATAGCAGCTGAAAAGATAAACCCAATTATAAACATCTTAGAAATATTAAAAGATCTATTAAAACACGAACAACAAGTCGGTGTGCTTATCAAAAATCTAAATGTACTTCTTGAAAGAAAACCCGATGAAAAAAGTTTCACCCAATTGGAGCACTCTATAAGTCAAGGTAACAGCATTATTACAAGCCTCAACTTAAATAACGATATTATTCAATTTCTTGAAAAAGTATATAGATCAGAGGCAACCGTTCAACACCTAACACCAAAAGTATTAGAATGGTTAAAGCATTATAAATTACTAAATGTTTTAAGTATAAGTCCTAGACGTTAAGTTAATAGTTCATAGCTTACGTAGGATGCTAATCATTACGATCCCCTAAAGAATTATGAAAGAAGATTTTCGTTTATAGTTGTTGTCAACTAACAGAAAGCGTTTCTGCAGCAGCAGAAACGCTTATTACATTAAGCCGTATAAACCATGGCGGCAAGTACATATTTAATAAATTTGTCAATAAATCCTTGGACAGGAATAATCACAAAATATATGTTAAAATTTAATAAGAATCGACAAAATATGTAAAGTGTTTATTTTTATCGAAATAATTGATTGGGGTTGTGAATTTTGAGTAATTCAAATTACCTACTGAGTTTCCTTGAGGCATTAAATGAAAAGGCTGCTGAAACAGCAGAGAAAATGGAAGAGATTATATTCTCAGACCCACAAGGAGCTATGTTCAGAGCGAGGCTCTTTGCAGAAGAGATAATAAAAGATGTATTTGTAATAGAAGAATATGATGAATATCAATTTCCTTCAGCATTTGAGCGAATTAATCATCTCTCTAAAGAAGGTGTATTAACCAGAGATATACAACAAGCTCTTGATACAATTAGGATTTCAGGAAATAAGGCAGTTCATAATGCAGACTTTGATGATATTTTCGATGCTTTAAAAGTATATAAAATGATGCATAAATTGGCAACATGGTACACGGAAGTTTATTCGACGGAAAACATTGCTATTCCGGAGTATCGTAATCCGAAGCCTCCAAAAGCGGAATTAAGTAAAGAGGATATAACTAGTTTTATACATGAGGCTTTAAAAGAGCATGGAAATGTTCAAAAAGAAGTTGAGGTTCATTCAGAAGTCACACAGGAAAAGCCGGAGAGTGAAGAAGAGCAAGACAATATTATCGATCTTAGCCTTCCTGTTGGTAAGAGCTACTTGTTAAGAGAAATGAGAAGGCTTCAAGATTCGGCCCAAGAAGCTGTTGAAAATGCTAATTCATTTAGTAGGTTTAAGGATTATATGCATGTTGAGCGTAAAATTCAAAAGGACTTTGAAAGTATACTTGAGAAAGCGCAGAGTGAACATGGGCCTCAGTTGATCCTTTTATGCGGAAGTGTAGGAGATGGGAAATCACATTTACTTGCTTATTTAAATGAGAATAAACCTCAGCTCCTTGAAGGGTTTCAGGTTTTAAATGATGCTACTGAAAGTTTCAGTCCAAATATGAATGCAATTGAGACATTGTCTGAACTTTTGGATGGATTCTCAGATGAGAAGATTTCAGATTCAAATGACCATATTATCCTGGCTATCAACTTAGGAGTTTTACATAATTTCATTACTCAAGAGCATGAAGGTAAGACTTTTAATGGATTGAAACAGTTTATTGATAATAGTCATTTATTTTCTCCAAATGTAACCACTAAGTATAGTGAGCAGTCATTTCATTTAGTAGGTTTCAGCGATTATCATGCATACGAATTAACAAAAGAGGGTCCAACATCAACATTCTTCGCAACGATTGTTGAACGAGTTTTTTCAGAAGATGAAAATAACCCTTTTTATATCGCTTATCAAGAAGATCTTAAGCTCAATCATAAGCTTATTATCCATGAGAATTACGAATTTCTTTTAAACAAGGATGTTCAACAAACGATCATTCAGTTGATTATCCAAGCAATTGTTAAGTACAAATTAGTTATCTCGGCACGTGCATTCTATAACTTCATCGCAGATCTTATTCTTCCTGACCAATACGAGGAAAAGCTTGATGGTGAGTGGACTCAATTTGAGAAGCTAAATCATACCGTCCCTAACTTATTATTTAGACGTCGTGAGCGGTCATTTATTTTACGAACGATGGTGGAGTTAGATCCAATTCATATACGTACTGAAGCAGTTGATAAAGTTATTATTGATGTTAACACATTTAGTGATTGGCAAGAGCTGATAACAAATTACATTAAGGATATTTCAACAGTTCAAGAATGGTTGAATCCTATCACTAATCAAGAAGAAGTTAGCTCGTATTCTGCAAATGTATTTACACAAGCACTTATACGCTTAACTTACTTAAGTAATAGAGAATTTGCAATTAACGCAACGCCAATTGCCTATAAAAAATATATGAATCACTTGTATTTCTTTAATAAAAAAGAGATAACCATGATTAGAACTCTTTATGATGAAGTAAAGACATCAATCTTCAAATGGAAAGGGAGTCCCAAAAAGAGTTATATCTATTTAAATAAAGCAAATGAAAAGTTCAGAGTAGCTCAATTCATAGACCTAAGGCCAAGCATTGACCATCTAACAACGAATCATGATGATGTGTTAACAAGTTTTAAACAGACACTTACAATTGCTTATCATGGAGGGGAAATTAAGGAGAAGCAATTAGTGGAAATTGATTATCCTCTTTATGAGTTATTGTTAAATGTACAGAATGGTTATTGTCCTAATAAAAAGGATGAAGAGGATGCCATAAAATTTGTGGAATTCATTGAAAAAATAATGAGATTTGGAAAACGTAACGAAGAGTTATTAATCCATATCCCATCTGAACAAAAAATATACAAGCTAGGGTTAGACGATTTTGGTGGGTTTGTGTATGAAAAGGAGTAGCAGATAAGGGATGAATTATTTATTAGATGTAGAGGAATTAAAAAACTTAATAAAACCAAAAACAAAAGGCATAGGTGTCACTCACGATACTGGGAAAATTACTGCTGTTTTGCCCTTTGTATCTAGCAAGAAGACAAATATTATAAAGTATAACTTTTCACAAGTTTTGGGTGAGTTTACTCGTTTACTTTCGAATGTAAAATTAGACGTAGAGAAAGAAGGCCAGGACTTAGAAACACATTTTGGAGAAAATGCTACATTATCTAAAGTGACTGAGGTTGTTATGTGTGAAAATGAAGACATTCGGTATGATTTACACCGTTTCCTAGATGATTTTCTATATGGAAACAGTAATAGAATAAAGCCTATTCACCCATATGTTTATAATTATTACCCTCTTTCAGAAAAGTCAAAGGAAGAGAAAAAGTTCGCTCAATTTACAAAAGACGTATTAATTGGGGAAAAGGATAAACTTTCATACCTATTCGAAAAAAATGAGGGAGAAGATATTTTGACTTCCCTTATTTTAAAGAAGTTAAACAACCTTGTGGATGTTGAAAAACCAAAAAGTTCTTATGCTCCAGTTTTAAATGTCATATCTGAGAGATTTAAAGAAGATTTAATTTTTATTAGTAAGTATAGAGATTACTTCTTGGAACATTATCCTTTATTGGTTCATTATTATTTCTTTCTATATGTAACTCAGCTTACTTTAAAATTTGATGAGTTTGAATCAGCCGATTATGCTCAAGTTCAACCGTTATATTTTGGTTTGGAATGGGAATCAATTAATAAGCGTAGGAAAGCTGCAAGTGAAATGGAAGGCTATAAAAGGCTTAAAGATAAAGCAAAACATTTATTTGTTCATATTCACACTTTATCTCAATTAAGTCATAATACTTTTAACCAAAATAAAATGTTTATGACTTATGTAGATATTTATAATACCTTAAATGAAACTAGTGAAGAGGACCAGACTACTTTTTTAAATAGCTTAAATGAATGGATAAAGGAATATATCGAGCGGTCAAAGATTGAAATTCCGTATGTTAGGTCAGAAAATGTTAAAGAAGCTTTTAGAATGCTTTTTAAATGCTTAAAAGAAGGAATGAGTACCCCTGTTGTTTTGAAATATGGTACATCTGTTGAGGATACCGCTGTTGATAAATTTCTAAAAGTAAGAGGTAACCTCGGTTATACATTGAACTTAACTCAAGACTTCTTACTAATGATTACAGCAGTTGCTGTTAAGAATGATCGAATCCCTCTTAAGCAATTGTTCGAGGAGTTCGAGAAAAGAGGAATAGCTCTTGATCGCTATTCACAGAAAGAGGTTATAGAATTGCTAGATAATTTAAATATACTAGACAAGAAAAGTGATAGTGGTGATGCACAGTATGTTAAACCAATTTTATAAATATGTAGGAGAGTTACTTTTAGATTTCTTTGCAAAGACAAGTTTATCAAAGGGAGATCGTTTTTATTTGCAATTGGATAGTCCTGAAGAAGTAGCTGAACTGGTTTCTAACCTTAAAGAAAGTTCATTAGCAAATCCATTTATCTATAAGCATTCTCTTGGAGATGAGTATGAAACTGCCTACCTCGAAATAAATAATATGAAGTTAGTGATTGCTCATACTTCAACTGATGTTAAACCTGATTTTCTTGTTACTTTAAGAAATCAGGTCGGGGAGCAATATGGGGTATGGAAAGGAACGGCTCTTTTAAGTATTGTATCTGAGCAGTTAGATAGTATCCAAGGGGGAAGTAGTGACCTTCAGAAGGAAGGGATGCCGCTCCATCCTACATCTCTATTTAAAAGGATTAAGGCTGAGATTGAAAACAGTGTTTTGTCAAAGAACGAACAGTTAATTTTACTTGATAACCTAAATCATTTAATGGACGATCATGCGATTCTCCAATTAACTCTTTTAGACTTTGAAGATATTTTTGATGTGTTAATTAAGGGGTCACTCGAGGATAAGGATTATAAGAACTTTGGTTTATTTAAAGATGATGAGTTAGCTACGTTTACTGGTAACAAGCTAAAAGAACGTTTAAATCGAAACAGAGAATTGTTTGATTATGTAAAGAAATCACACGACTTCGGCTCTTTTGAAGAAGATCTTGAAAAAAGATTCTCAGTTAGAGGAGTGCCAGAACTCAAAAAAGAAGAGTGGACGGATGTTCCCTTTCAAAGTGTAAATCGGTATGCAGAGGAAAAGGATAAAGAAAATAAAAGTACTAAAGTTGAATTAAAACATTTGAAATTAGAAAGCGGACAAGTCTATTGGGAAAAGCCTCTCTCTGAAACAGCAGCTGGAAAAAGAAAGAGGCATGTAGTTATCTTTAATCCAAATGTAGATGACAATGTAGAAGTACAAGTAGCCTTTGATATTGAGGGAAGTAAAGAAAAAAGTTTAGTTCGAGATTATTTTACTGTCTCTAAAAGTTCTTTAGTAACCTTAGATGTAAAGCGAACGAATGCAAATTTAAATATTCACACTCAAAAAAACAGCCCTACTTTTGTAAGAGTTGCTTATAAACATGAGAATAAAGCTTCTCAAGGAAGTGAATTTCACATTACGGTTATCCCATTTGATGAAACGATTCTATTAGAATTAAAGACTCGATATATTGTTAATGTAAAAAATCAATGTATTGAACTTGAATCTGAAACTGAAGAGATCAAAATTGGGAGAGGAATAAACTCAGAAAAAGTTGAGATCACTGAATCTAATCAAATAATTGAATTAGAGGAAGATACAGAATTAAAGATATTGCCTCAGGCTGATGCATTTGATGAAGAGGATAACTTATTCTTTAATATTAAATATAATGATTGTACCCTACCAATTCTTTTGAAAAATGATTTGCCAGAATCTATTCCTATCACTGGAATGCGGTTGTGGAGAATGAAACGGGAATTAAGTCAGGATTTTAAAAAGACTAACAACCGCTTAGTGATTGGTAGTAGAGAATTCTATATTCATCAAGAGTATAAACAGTTCCTTGAATGGGAAGAGACTTGGATTGAAAAAGGAATTCAAAGTGCTACTTTGGATGCGGATGAGGTACTAGAAACTCCACTAGAACTACATGAAGATTTACGGGAAGCTTATAGTAGATTTATTCAATATTTTAGGATCAATAAAGGGACACCAAGTTTGTGTCATATTAGCGAAGCACTTAAAGAAAGAGCAGTTGAATATATAAAAGAGTACCTAAAGCAGATTGGACTATTTGAGGAAGGAAGGGCTCCAGGTAGTAAGGGACGGAATCTGATGAAGTTAGGTGTAATGGAATCAGGAGGGCAAATGTATCTAACGCCTTTCCATCCACTTGTAATTGCGTATCAATTATCCTTAGCGGAGCAATTAAAGCAGGAAGAATTGGATCCTAGTATATTAACAAGATTAAATGCAGATGCGTTACTTCCATATATATATAATCATAATGATCAGTTATACAAACCAGATAGCCACACGGCTGCTTTAGAATGGGTCATATTTAAGCCAGTTAGGGAAGTAACAGTATCGGATGCAAGCCAGTTTTTAGCAAAGGTTGTTCAAGATAAAATAAACCAGTTTGAGGAACATTTTAATTATCTATTTATTAGTGATTCTAAGGCTCCAATAAAACTTAATGTCGTTAATATCACAAATGATAAAGAAGTATTAAAAGGGATTATAAATTGGTTAGTACAACGTATCAAAACAAAAGGCGTTGAAGCTTTAAACCCTGTTGAAGTTACAATTTATCAAGATCAATTACAACAAAGTGCCTTTGATCAGTTTTCTAGATTAGAATCAATCGAAACGATTAAGGAGTTTCTAGATATTCCTTTCAAGACGCAAAAGTACGATGAAAATGACATAATTCGTTTCATTCGAGAAAACTTATTCTATTACAAGCAGAAAATTGATAGTGATTATCGTTATGCTCATATTTCTTTTTATAAGATGCAATCACAGGAAAATTATGCGTTGCAACCTATGGAAGAAATGAGAACGGGGATTTCTCTTGATGGGTTAGTGACGACAATTCCTTCTATGAAGGGGGAAGAAGATTATAGGAGTGGCTTTGGAGTAAGAGGTGCAGACATAGGTGACAATCTGCTATTAAATACAGCCTATTATGTGAATGAACTAGCTGCTAATATGAGGAATGATGGATCCGATACGTACCGGAAAGGCGAATCAATTGTCTCCAGGACTGCTAATGAAGATGAAGAAACATTACAAAGAATTTTCAAATCTTCGTATTGGGTTACTTTTATCGATCCTAGTGTCGATTTAGCCTTTTTCCAAGAATATGATCGAAGTTTAGTTGTCATTCATTATAATGATCAGTACACATCTTCCAGCCGCTATGATGCCATTACTGTCACTGATAAATCAGATCAGTTCAATTTAGTTATTAGAGAATATCTCGCAACTAAAGACGTTGAAGCTGATGAGAAAAGTGTTGCGAATACAATCAAAGCATTTAATACATTTAATGGAGAGTGGCTATTACGAATTATCGGAAGTAAAGGTCAGTTCTCTAGAGAAAAGTTAAGTATTATCTCTGCGATTAAATACAGTCTTTCATATTTTAACCATGACAATATACTTTGGGTTCCAATTTCTTTGGAGGAGATCTTAAGAGTAGCTGGTGCTGTAAATCTAAATAGGCGTGATGGAGTGTTTACAGCGAAAAACCTTGGAGTTAGAGGTACACATAGTGACGACCTACTTCTAATTGGGTTAGAAGAAGATGATGAGAAACTAAAGCTGCATTATTACCCGGTTGAAGTTAAGATTGGCATTAACTCATCAACGGTTATCGAAAAAGCAAGAGGTCAAATAAAAAATACAAGAAAGCTCTTTGAAACGCAGCTTCAGAAGAGTGTTGATATTAAATTTAAAAACATCTTCTACCGTAACTTCTTTGCTCAATTATTTATTTCAAATGCAGCAAGGTTAAAGCAGAGCCACTTTTGGGAAGAAAAGGAATATACTTTAGCTGATTCAATCATACAAAGGCTTCTAAATGATGATTACGAGATCTCTAATGATTTAAAAACGTTAATTGGTAATGGTGCGATTCTCTCTTTCCAAAAAGATGCCTTTCATCGTACTGCAGAGTTAAGTGAGGGTATTATGGTAGTAAACCTTACTGAAGAAGATGGATATCGTGGGATTACAGAATCCATTAATGAGTTGGCTAATCGAATTCAAGAAGGAAAGACTGACTTTGAGAAGGAGAAATTGTTGAGTTATAACTATAAATACTCGTCAAACGAACAGCAACAGATGGTTGCGGATCCTCCAGATTCTGCTGGTTATGAACTTACATCTAACAGTGGTAGAAGCAGAGTTGAGGGAGAGGAAGAAAACAAGGAGGATTTAATCGATCAATCTAATGGGGGAACAGAAGTAATCCCGCCTAATGATCCAACTAAAACATACCTAGAAGACACTCGAATCCTTATAGGCAAACTCGATAATTCAAATCGCAACATCTATTGGGAATATGGTAATCCAGGTCTCGCTAATAGACATTTATTGATATCTGGGAAATCGGGACAAGGTAAAACATACTTCATGCAATGTCTGTTGTTAGAAAAAGCTAAAAATGGGCTATCCAGTATTGTCATTGACTACACTGAGGGATTCTTACCGAATCAACTTGAGCCTGAGTTTACAGGAGCTCTCGGAGAACAACTTAAGCAACAAATCGTCTATAGTGAAAAATTCCCTATTAACCCGTTTAAACGAGCAGAACGAGAAATTGGTGGAATAAAGTTACCAGAAAATGAAACTGATGTTGCGGAAAGAATTAAGAGTGTGTTTGGATCTGTGTATTCATCACTAGGGGTGCAACAGCTTAATGCGATTTATGAAGCAACACGTAACGGTGTTCAAAAGTATGGCGACAGTATGGATTTATTAAAGCTAAAAATAGAATTAGAAGAGGAAGGTTCGAGTTACTCCAAAACTGCCCTTTCTCAAGTTAGAAATCTGATTGATCGAAATCCATTTAATCCATTAGATAGTTTGAACTGGAAAGAAATCATCGATGCTAATGGTATGGTCTATATCATCCAATTAACAGGTTACCCAAGAGATGTTCAGTTAATGATAACGGAATTCATTTTATGGGATCTTTGGAGTTATTCTGTTCGCAATGGACATAAGAATATTCCAATGCCTGTTGTGATGGATGAAGCGCAAAATCTCGATCACACCGAGAAATCACCTTCAGCACGTATCTTAACAGAGGGACGAAAATTTGGTTGGTCCGCTTGGTATGCAACGCAATTCTTAAAATCGCAACTAAGCACGGATGAGTTAGCCCGATTACAAAATGCATCTCAGAAGATTTATTTTTCACCACCAGAGCAGGAAGTTTCACATATAGCTGCTAGTCTTTCACAGAGCCCAGCAGAGAAAAAAGAATGGGAAAACAAGCTGTCTAGTTTGAAAAAAGGTCAGTGTATTGTACATGGACCAGTACTTGATAGTCGTGGCGAATTAACAAAACCAATTGTCTCAATTGTTAATATTTCACCATTAAGTGAACGTTTTTAAACTTAAAAACCACCCAACAGGGTGGTTTTTGAATTTAACTTAGAATTTTAATTCGGTAATCTTCAAGTGACGTTAGCTCATCTATTTCCTGTTTAATGACTTGTAATCCATATTCAATAAAAAGGATCATATGTTTATCAATTTCATCTTCCGATAGTGGTTGTCCAATTTCATTAATAATTAAATGTTTAAAGAGTAAATAATCATCGTCCCTAATTATATTATCCGGAATTGTCCATTTTCCATTGGAGTAATCTTGACTCGGAGAAACAGTGCCGTTGGCTTTAGCTAACCCTTTAGCTAAAGCTAATTTAATTGCAAAAGGGCGTTCGCAATCTAGATGTTCAATTAATAAGTCCAACGTCTCTTTTCCAGTCATAGATAAGTTCATTTTGCGATTTGCCATTACTAACCCCTCACGATTTCAAAAATTCAAAATAGCCATCACGTAAAACAGTGTACTTTTTATCTTCGTTATAATCTAGCATATATTGTCTGTATGAATGTGATTTCATTAAATTTACGTATTCATCCGTAATTTCAGTGTCCGTTGATAAGATAATAACTTGTTCACTCAATTCTTTATAATAGTGATTGATAAGATGGTTTCTGTGAACACTGTCTAATCTCCCTAGTGGGGTATCAATTACCATTGGAAGGCTCAAGTCTGAAGCTTTCGTGAGTGCCCATATTAGAGAAGAGGAGATCATTTGCATTTCTCCCGCAGATCGGTCATGTATGCTAATTTCTTGCCCTCGATCATTATATAATCTGACCGTATAGGTCTCCGTATCAAAAGCAATTTTTCCGAACTCATCTTGTTTACGAAACAACTTAACCAACATTCTAGAGAATTCTTCACTTATATATTCAGCTTTTAGAGTTGTACTCTTAATGATATATTCTTCCAAAGCATTTATGATTTTTACAACATCATTATATCTTCTTTCAACACTGCCTAAATCACCGATTTGACCTGAGGCATTATCCATTTGGCGATCGAGAGTATTCTTTACTTCAAGGCTACTACGCAATTTACTTTTAATTGCTTTATACCGTAACTCAATTTCACCGGTTTTTTTCAATAGTTTGTCTAGTTCATTAGTTTCTTGGGTTACATCTACAGCATCCGGTGCTAAAGAAATGTCTTGTTCCATTTCTTCAATTTGTTGGTTGAGTTTCTCAACTTCGTTAACTAATTGAATTATAGGTTGTGTAGCTACATTCTTTTTCGAAGTGAGTGTTGTGTACTCTCTCGGGGATAGATCATGGAGTTCAATATAGTCTGTACTTTCACTAGAAATGCTGTCTTCTTTCATCCAAATTCTTTCACCAATATCTTTTATCTGCTTATATTGTTCCTCAGTTAAAGAAGGTGAGATTTCATGGCCTAACAATTCATTTATGAACTTATGATATGGTTTTAAAGATGCTTCAACCATCATAGCTTTATCTCTAAGGGACTTTTCCTTTTTAACTTCCGTTATTAAGTTGTTAATCTTAGGATCAAGAATAATTGAAATTGCATTACTGTTGAAGGTGTCTTTAAACTGGTCTTGTTTATATTTAATCTTTGTTTCAAGTTCCGTTCTTTTCTTAATTAATTTGTCTCGTGACTTCATATTTAATTTTAATTTTTCATCACGGCGTTCTTTTATCTTTTGAGCATCAGAATTAAATATATTTAATTCTTTTGTGAAATGATCAACCTTTGATTGATATTCATCAATCTTTTTTTGTTCTTCTAATAGTGCTTTTTGAACATTATCGATTTTTTTGCTATTGCCTATTTTTGCAATTTCCGTTTGAAGGTTCTTTTTAATCTCATTTAAGTCTGTAATTAGGTCTTTATACGAATTCATTCCAGTGATCTTTTGAATTGCTTCCTTCATTTCACGGCTGTTTTGTCTTAATATGGTATCCTTAATTTCTTCACCATCGAATATAAAAAAGGGAGCTGCGTAATAAGGGATAATTTTATCAATAAACCGGTTATATACTTCAATATTATCAATTTTAGCAGTTTGGCCATGACGAGCATTGTGCTTTCTGATGGTGATGTCGCGGTTTTCCTTTAAGACTCTTTTATATTGATCAAAGCTCCAAGAGACTTTAAGTTCCCATTCTTCTTTCTTATCAGTTTCGAGGAAGAGAGTGATGGAACAATCTCTTCCTCCTTCATCAAAGAAAGTATTATTGATTACATTTGAAAATAACCTCTTATATTCAGTATCGCTCATTCCACGCTTTCCGAATAAAACAAATAAAATAGCCTTAAGAATTGTTGTTTTCCCAGCGCCGTTTAGTCCGCCAATTAATATAATATTTTTGTTTTCTTCTTGTTGAGCTTGTGGAGGGATATATAAATCTAATTCTTGATGCCCGTAGTAAGTTTTATAATTATCAAATATTAATCTTTTAAGTAGCATTCATATCACCTAGACTTTTTGGAATGAAATTCAATTAGGTCTAACAATTCTTTCTTTCTTACACGTGAGGGCTTGTTTTCATATGAATTTATCTCAGAAGTTTTTAGTAACTTACTAACTAAATCATGAGGTAATTCGTGATCCTTACATATATTTGTTAAGAGTTCAAACTCTCGTCTTTTTATTTCTTTCATACTAATTCCTCCAATAACCTAGTTATAGTTGATTGAATATATCCAATTCCTCTTTTTTAACTATAGGAGAAAGTGAAAAGCGGATGGTCGATCTTATCCCCTCGGTATTAAGCCCAATTGCTTGTAATACATGACTTGGTTTGGATGAACTGCAAGCGGATCCTGAGGATAAAGCTACAACTTCAGCTAGATTTTTTATTAGCATTTCGTTGTTAATTCCTTTAAATTGAACACTAATTATGCCTGGAATTTTATCAGAATCATCGCTATTAAACACGACGACATCTCCAAATTTTCTTTTCAGAATCGAACGGAGGTGGATTTCTAATGAATTGAGATGTTCAACATTTTGATCAAAATTAATCCATGCTAACTCCGCTGCCTTTCCCATACCTACTATGTTATGAACAGGAAGAGTACCACTTCGATAATCGTTTTCTTGACCTCCACCATGCAAGAGGGGAGTAATCTTTGTTTTTAGGTTGTTACGGTCTTTCTTAATGACAGCAACTCCAATTCCTTTGGGACCGTGAAACTTATGTGCTGAACATGAAAGAAAATCTAAGCCCTTAATATTCAACATATAAGTAAAGACTTTACCGACAACCTGTGTGGCATCTGTATGAAAGAATACGTTATGTTCAACACAGAGAGTAGCGATTTCCTCAATAGGTTGTAGAGATCCTAATTCATTGTTTCCCCACATAATCGAAACAAGAAGAGGGGGAGATTGAATAATTATTTCTTTTAGTTTGTCTAAATTAACACGTCCGTATGAATCAACATCTAAGTATGTTACAGTGAATCCTTTTCCTTCAAGGTAGCGGCATGTTTCAAGAACTGAAGGATGTTCCACTTTTGAAGTTATGATATGTTTATTTGTTTGTCCATAATAATCAGCAATTCCCTTAATAATCATATTATTACTCTCGGTTGCGCCACTGGTGAAAATAATCTCATCCGAATCGCAACCGAGTAATTTTGCAATATGACCACGCGCTTTATCAGTTGCTTTCTTAGCATTTATAGCTAACGAATAATACTTACTCGAAGGATTTCCAAATTCTTCGAGTAAGAAAGGGAGCATGGCTTCTTTAACTTCAACTAACATTTGTGTGGTAGCACTATTATCTAGATAGAGCATCTGAGTCACCTACTATGATTGGCGTAGTAAATTAAGAATAAATTTATCGTAGTTTCCGGCATGTTGATATTCACCAGAGAGGAGTCTAATTCCTCTTTCTAAATGAGCGTTAAAAAGGTTAGGGAAGAATTCGTCGTCACTAACTTCCCTTTGAGCGTGTTGTGCAATTAGGGCTCTGTATAAGTAGTCGTGTTCACCAGTTAACGTATTTCTATTGAATTCAAGCCCGCCAGCCTCAGAAGAGGGCGGAGTGGGAATAGAGTCTTGTTTTAATGAAAGAGAGACACCGATTCTTGCTAGTATGTTTGGTGTTAAGTTAGTAGAAGATTGTAATTGTTTTAAGCGATCCGCTACATAACTTGAGGTCTTTAATCGGAAATTCATTTAACTGCCACCTCGGTTTGAGAAAGTTCAAAATATCGATTATGAATAGCTACACTTTCCTCTGATATAACAAAGTCTAGAGTATATTCTTTTGCAATGTATGGTTTTACGATATCGTAGTGAGTTTTGTCGATTTCAGAATCAGTACTTAAGATAATAACTTGATCACTGCAAGTAGGAATCAGTTTTGATAGAACTGTTTGTTTGTGAGTTTTGTCTAAACGTCCAAGTAATGTATCGAAAATAAACGGCAGTTTAATTCGAGAACATTTAAACATTGCCCAAACGATAGATAATAACAGGATTTCTTTTTCACCAGATGATAAGCGATCTTTTAAGATTTCCTGTTTATTATTGTTATACAGAGTTACATTGAATGTTTTTGGATCAATATTAACAGCTGTGACATAATCTTTTTTTCTCATAAGGTCATTTAACATTCTGGTAGCTTCAATTTGGACATGCTGTAACTTTTTCTGAAGTTGTTGAATACGAAATTGTTCACTTAATAATTGTACTTTATGAGCGATAGCGAATGAGTTTGTTGCTTTTGCACTAGCAAGCAATTGTTCTTTTTTACTGTCACGAGTCTTTTCTATTTCAGCAATATTATGTCCTAATGACTCTCGATCCATTTCAATTGACGATAATTTTTGTTGTAAGTTAGTTACGTCTTTAGATATATCTTCGATTTCAAAAATAATATCTTTAAAGTCATGTGTTGAATCATTAATCTCAATCTTCTTACGAAGAGCTCTAGCTTCTTCTAGAAGACGTTGATTCTCTTCAATCAATTCTATATACGAGTTAATATTTAATCTTTCTAATTCAGTTACGGTTGATTGAATTTCACTTCTTTGAGTAAAGGAAGCCCGGTGTATTAAGTCTGAATCTGGCTTTGGAAACAAAGCTAGAAAACGTGATTTCAACTCAGTTGTATGTTCTGTAGATCCATTTACGATACCACTTACAAGTTCAGCCATCTTTTCATCTGTTAACTTTTGAGACAGTTGGTCGTGTAACTCGAAAGAATATTCTAGATCCATTTGCTGTTTTACATCAAAGAACAAGTCTCTAGACAAAAACAAAGGAAGTTCTGTAGAAATAAAGTCTCTCATTTTCTCAGAGTTATGTTTACGTTGGTTTTCAATGTCATTTACTTTAGATTGAAGGGATTCGCGTTCTTCCTTTACAAGACCACCATTAAGGTCAAATTGTTTCTTTAGTTCCTCAGATTTCTCTTCAAGAGTTACAATTTGACTTTGAATCTGTTGTTCTTCTTCTATAAATTTCTCATAGTCACGATAGAAACTTAGAATCTCTTCATCAAGTTTGTAAATATCTTCTTCGTCTTGAGACAATTGTTTTTCCATTTGTGCTTGTTTAATATATTGTGATAAGTCACTTTCAAGTGCTTCAAAAAGATGCAAATTAAAAAGAACTTTAGCTGAAGCCTTTAAGTAATCGGAGAGACGATTATCATTTACAATTCTTGATATTTCTTCTCCATCAAATAGACACATATTAAATAGTTCTGGAGGAATTGTCTCCTTTAAACGAGAATGATAGGCTTCTTTATCAACTTCATTTAGACACTGACCATTTTTCATAATCGTAAACTGTTCTTTAGGAGATCCATTATTTAAATGCCATCTTCGAATAAATCGATATTCATTTTTTACATAGTGCTCAACTTCAGTAAACTCCAAAATGATTTGATAATGATCTACTCCTTCAAGGATTGCCGACTTATTTAAGAGTGAATAGATCTGTTTATAGTAGTTATCATTTTCAGTCATATAGCCGAAAGCAAAAGCGCCAAAGAGTGAAAGTCGGATTGAGTTAAGAAGTGTTGTCTTACCGGCGCCATTCTCGCCACCAAATAAAATCACGTTTTGATTTGGTGGGGATACAGATAAATCAATTTCGTGTACACCTTTATAAGCACCTATGTTATTTAGAATTACTTTGTTTAATTGCATGGTTTAAGTCCCCTTATAGGTGTAAATAATCTTGTTTTAACGCTTTTTCGAGCTCTTGGCCAATTCCACGTCGTATTTTATAACCGTTATAGCCTTTTTCTATTGCAATAAGTTTCTTTAATAATTTCATGTCAACATTCATTTCTTCGGACAGAAGCTCTAAGTCAGTAATCTGTTCAGCATCAAATAACGGACGGTCATCATATTCCCATTCTAAATCATATCCCATTACCTCTCGGAAAATCTGAGGAACTCGATCTTCAAATTCTCCGTTTTCTAACCAGCTACGTCTGATTACCTTTAATTCATCTTCACTGATTAATTCGTGATTTTGTTCAGTAGGGTGTTTTAAATCACGTTGAACCTCTAAAAGCTTACGTAAGATCAACTCACGTGCTTCCATTGTAAATGGTCCTACTCCTAATCGCTGATACTTATCTTCATCTCTAATAAGGATATTAGGTTCATCACTACTTGAGAGGTCGATATTATGTTCAATTAAATACTCTTTAAGTGCTGATTTCTCAACAATAGTAAATGTGTCTAAACGGATTATTTCTTCTTTTCTTCTTGATTTTTTAGGAATAAGAACAAAATCTTCTCCGTCGATTGTTTCAATACGAACATCTCTAAAATAAACTTGACCATTCATTCTATATTTTTGTCTGTAAGAACGAACATCACGAATGTCTGCAAGCCAATTTCGGAATTCAAGAAGGGGAAGCATCCAGTCTTCACCGCTCTCAATAAAACCATTAAGTGCTTTATCCTCTGTCACAACAGTACATGTCCAACATCCAAATCGGCTGTTACCGCAAGAGCCTGCACTTTCTTTAATTGTTTTATCAACAACGAGAGGGCACTCACCACTAGATGAATCTTGGTAAAGTTTATTAAGAGCATGATTGTCGTCACCCCAAGGAGATTCATAGTTCAATAAATAGCTCCAAACATCATCTAATGAAAAATTGCGAATAGGTGCGAATACAAAAGCATTAGATAAGGTTGAATGTCTCATTAAGACTTTACCTTCAACTGTATGTGACTTCATAACATTAGCTCTTGTAGCACTTTCATCATCACGAACACCTAACACCATGATAACTTCACCGAAAGAGGATACTTTATCTAAAATAAATTGGTTTGCTGGTTCAATCTTCAATCGATCGGTACACCAACGAAACTTTTGATTAGGCGAAGGATAACCTTTACCTATTATATTTGCCCAAAAAGATTTTTCAGCTGGCGGCTTTACTTTATGTGTTTCGATAGGTAATCCTAATTTTAAGGCCTGGTCTTGCACTCTTCTTAATGTATTGTTAATAGACGAAATAATTAAAGGAGTCTCAACAAGTGTATCTGAAGAGATTACGTATATTTTTTTATGAAGTTTTTCTTTAGGTAAATCAGAGAGAGCTTCAAACACTAATTGAACGACGACCGTAGAGTCTTTTCCACCGCTATAGCCAACAACCCATGGACGGGGATCTTCTAAATACATTTCTTGTATTAGTTTTTTAGCTTCATCCACTATAGGGAAGTCTTTATTTATCATATTAGATATCAAATTATTTATCATATATTACACACCTTGTTTTAATAGATTTTCCATTTCTTCCTCTTGTTCAGTTAGCGGAAGAGATAATTTCAGTTTGATTAGGTTAGAAGTTAATGTGATCGTTTGGTTAGTCTTATTAATTCTACCAGTTTGACCGTAAGCCCGTCCCATCCAATCTTTGCTGTTACTTCGATTCCAATCAATATAGCCTAATTTATCGATATATTTTTTCCAATCAGATGGATGATTAAAGTAAAGGTAATGCCCCACAATCCCTATGGCTTCAAGGAATACACCATGTCCAACAATGTAATTGGCCCTAAGTTCTCTGGGGTTTAGTTCTTTATCTAGTACTTGTTTCCATTCAGTCATAGAGTTAGTAAGTGTGTCCCAGAATTCTTTCAAGAATGATTTTTCTTGTTCAGATATGAACTCACCCTTCTTTTTCCCTAGGAGCTTCTGATTCGTATTAAAAATATGATTTAAAGCAAATAGCTTCGGTGAATTCTTTGAAAGTGAAACACGTTCTTTGTCGGTATAGCGTGCAAGTAATGGTGTATCTGATATGATTTCTTTAGTTAACATAGCCAGTTGGTCACGGTGGTCATAAAGGATACCTATGGAAGAAGTGGTATTGACAGCATGTCGATTTAAGTCTGCAAAAATTTGCTGTGATTTAGATAAACCGTGATCGTGGTAGAAGACTACTGAAATTGTTTCTTCTCCAAGTTCTGGTGATATCTTTAATGCTTCTTCAATAGCAGCACGGCGATGCTGTCCATCATTTATAAGAAATTTTGAATCAAGTGAAACTATTAAATTGCCTAAATCTTTAAAGTTTGGATTATCACTAAATGCTTCAAATTGTATCTGCCCATCTATGGATGCAGTTAATGAAGAGAAGACATATTCCTTAGAATTTTCGAGCATATAATTAGCTATATCAGGTACTCGAGATTTGTTTAGAATTCTCTGAGAGCGGTGCTCAGGTGGTATTTCTTCTTCATCAAATAGAAAGATTTTCGGGATAAGCCTTAAAGGGACCATAACAACATAATACTCTTTTCCACCTTGTACACCTTTTAAAGCAGGAAAATTATAACTAAATGCTGAGTTCATATACATCCACCCTTTTTACGTACGTAATTTTATAACTTTATAATATATAAGAATAGAGACAAGTTCAAGCGAATTGCATTGGTTTTTGTAGAAATCTAACAGGGAATATTATAAATTTCTTTCTAATAAGACGACTTTGAATTTTGACTTTGAAATAATAGGTTAACATTTCACTCTCTGTCGAGTTAAGTAAATTAATTTTTAAAAACATTAGGTTATTAATGATATAATTGGTAATTAATAGTAAGATGTTATTGGATTAAATTTTGGAGGTATAATATAGTGGAACCGAGAGATTATTTTATTGCGAAGGAACATAACATTAAATCAATTCTAACTAATGAAAACAGAGTATTCAGAGTCCCTGATTATCAACGGAATTTTGCTTGGACCCTAGATGAATTGGAACAATTTTGGATTGATTTTAAGAATACATTCGAAAATGCTTACACTCCTAATCTTGTGCAAAAGTTAGAAGTGAAGCCTCATTTCTTTGGAACAATTCTTCTAACAGAATCTAGTAATGAGTTTGAAATCACTGATGGTCAGCAAAGGTTAACGGTAAGTACAATTTTTTTAAAAGTATTACTTGAAGTATCGTTTCGTTTAAATAATCAAACTGAGAAATCTGGGATTAGCTCAATAATTACTCCATTACTTCAAAGGAATGATTACGACCAACCTTTTGAGCAAAGACTTTATTTGGACAGCACTGTAAATGACCTATATAAAAATTACATAGTTTTATCAAAATGTGATACTGACAGAGAAAATTACCTAAGAATTCATCCTATTGGAAAGCAAAATCCTCCTTCATCTAGGCAGAGGCTTAAAGAAGCTTATAATTTTTTCCTTGAGCAATTATCGATTGAATTTCCAGAAAACATTACTCAAGAAATTTTACATGAAAAATTGAAATGTTATATAAGTACATTCATTAGGTTATTTACTGTTCTTGAAATTAGGGTTAGAGACAGAGAAACAGCATATACAATATTCGGCACTATAAATAATAGAGGAAAAGACCTAACTGATTCAGATATTATTAAAAATGAAATTTTTAAATCTGTAGAAGAGCACAGAAGAGACAGCATTAAGCAAAAATGGGATACTATCATTGAAAATATAGATTCTGAAGATTTAACAGACTATTTGCGTTTTCAATATGCTTCTGTTCACGGACCGGTAAAAAAGGTAAGTCTGTTTAAAGTTATTAGTAATTTAATTGCTAAAGTAGATTCAATACAATACTTAGAACAATTGAAAGATGAATCGATTTGGTATGCGAGAATAAATTTACTTGGAGCCTCGCACTGGAATGAGCAAATAACAAAAAAGTTAACAGCTTTTAAGGCATTAGATATAACACATTCATTACCCTTGTTATTAACTGGTGCAGTTCTATTTAATAATGAAGAAGTTAATTTTGAGAGGCTTGTTAATGCAACATTAGTTTTTTGTTTTAGATTTTTTACTTTAGGAAAAAACTCGGTGGAGAATCTTGAAAAGGAAATTGGGCAAATGTCGGAGGCTTTGAGAAATTCTAATCGGACACTAGAGGATACTATTAATTACATGGAACAATTAACATCAGATCAGGAGTTTCTTACAGACTTCATTAACTTTTCAACAAAATCGAATAATATAGCATTTTATATTTTGGAGAATTTAGAAAGGCAAAGGATGACTGGGGTTGTTCCTTTACCGCATAGTCCGTCACAACATGTAGAACATATAATGCCTAAAAAACCTTCACAGGCTGCTAGACGTTTAGCAGAGTGGAATCATGTGAGGAATAATCCAGAATATAAGGACTTTGTTTATAGATTGGGGAATTTGATTATCTTAGAAAGTGATTTAAACCAAAAAGTTAGTAATAAAGACTTTTCAGATAAGAAGCCAATTTACAAAGACTCAGGCTTGTCCTATCCAAGAGAGTTATATGCATCCCAAAAGATTTGGGATTTTGGAGCAATTACAACACGTCAGCAAAGAATGGCAAATGAAGCATTAACAATTTGGAGATATTACTAAGTTTTATAATTTTATATCAAACAATTAAAAGATTTATTAAAAAGGATGATAATTATAGTTGAGAGCCACTCGCTTATGGGTGGTTTTTTCATGAAATTAGTTAAATAATTAACAATAAGGTGTGGTGTGCATGGTTCAAGGAAGTAAAATAGTTAGATGGGGAATACCAGGCTGGATTCTTATGGCGTGGTTACTAGGTGTTATTACTATTACAGATCCAGGAACAGTAACTTATATCATGGAAAAAGATGCATTTAAGTCTTTAAGTATTACTGCAATACTTGCAAGTATAGGGGTACCCTTAGGTTATTTGCTACATGAACTTTATTTTGCTATTTTTTGGACAATTAGAAAAATTAAAATTAAAGAAATAACAGGAAAAGTAGAAAATTTTCCTTATCCCTTAAAGTGGAATGAAATGAATGATAAAGATAAGTATTTTTTTATTGAATATAAGTGGGATAATTTGATTAATAAGCAAACAGAATCTGTTAGGGCCGAAATAAAAGAGCGTTATAGGGATAGGTTAACTTTAATCCATAGTTTAGGAACATTATTGTTTAGTATGTTTTTTACAATACTATTATCTAGTGGTTGGGTAGTACTTTATGCTGAATTCACTCTATTTACAACATTAATCATAATTTTACAAATAGCTGTTAGTTTAGGAATTTGGAAAAATTACAAGTACCATTCTGGCAATTTAATGCATTATCAAGGCTATTATTTAGATGAAATGATAAAAACAAGTTAAATTGAAGAGTGGAATACATGTAGTATGCTCTATTTTTGAAGGTGAAATGAACTATACCCTTTAAATGGGAGTCTATTTTAACTCATTTAAAATCGATAAAAGAAGGAGCAAACAACCATGACCACCAACCTCCGCAATCAATTCTTACATATCATGAACAACTACATAGAAACCAGACAACAATCCTTCGCAGGCAACCCAATGGGCTCTGTCCTTCGAAACGAGGTACCTAACGAGATTAGGAGCCTACCATTTATCCACTCAATCTACACAGTAACCGGTTCTGTTGGACAAGGAAACTGGGCGATCGTTCCATGGGTTGCGATTATGAACAATGCAATTACCACTTCAACACAGCGTGGCTATTACATCGTTTATCTGTTTAGTGAGGATATGAAAAAGCTTTACTTAACGTTGGCGCAAGGAGTGACGGAAACAACGAAAGAAGAAATGGCGGCAATCAACCTAGAGATTCGCTCTAAGATTGATATGGATCCAAAGGTAAGAAAGGATGACCAGATTGATCTTGGTCCATCCAAGCGTGCACGCGATTATGCGAATTCAACAGCTGCTTATATTCAATACTCAGTTGATGAGATGCCTTCTGAAGCGGAACTTGTTCAGGATTTAGAAAAGATGACTTCCTATTACGAGGAGTATATCGCTTTAAAGAGACAGTATGATGGAGTGAGTTCTGGTGTATCTCCTGTTGCGGAAGAGGGTGGGAAGTTGATGAATTCTAGAGATGTGATTGAGCATGTGCATTCCTACATAACGAGCAAAGGCTTTTACTACGAAAAAGAAGAAGTCACCAATTTCTTTCTCTCCTTAAAAACCAAGCCTTTTGCCATCTTATCTGGTATATCAGGCACAGGTAAAACTAAAATTGTTCAGTGGTTTGCCGAGAGTGTAGGGGCAACTGAAGAAAACGGTCAATTTGCCTTAATCCCTGTTCGACCAGATTGGAGCGATGGATCGGATCTACTTGGATACACAGATATTAAGGGAGAATTTAAAAGGTCCTTTGACAAGTGTGTTGAAAAGAGCGATCAATCATCCAGAGCGTCCTTATTTCGTTTTGTTGGATGAAATGAACTTAGCGCGGGTGGAGCATTATTTTAGTGATTTGCTTAGTGTGATGGAGAGTCGGAAGTGGGAGGATGGAAAGTTGGTCACATCGACGATTCTATCAGAGGAGGTTGCGGGAAAAGAGATTTATCTTCCTGCTAATGTGTACATTATTGGAACGGTGAATATGGATGAAACGACTCATCCGTTTAGTAAGAAGGTGTTGGACCGGGCGAATACGCTCGAGTTTAATCGGGTGAAGCTTGATTACTTAGCGTTCTTGCTAGACAGAGAAGAGAAGGATGCGCTTGTTTTACATAATGATGTGTTTGCGACCAAGTATCTTCATTTAAAGGATGTCTATTCCGTTTATCCGGATTTAGTCGAAGAGGTGACGAGTGTTCTTGTGGAGATTAATAAGGTACTGCAAATCAATTCAACGAACATTGGCTACCGGGTACGGGATGAGATTTGTTTTTATCTCGCTTATAACGAGGGCAGCAACCTGATGAAACGGAATGAAGCTTTGGATCATTGTATTTTACAGAAGATCTTGCCGCGCTTATCAGGGAGTGATACGCGGATTGAACGGGTGCTGAAAGCGTTGTTTAAGTTGTTTACGAATAAAGAGATTGAATATGCTCAGGACGTGACGATGGAGGATGTCACCTATTCGGCTTATCCAAAGAGCGCGGAAAAAGTGTTAGAGATGATGAGGAGGTTAGAGGACGATGGCTTTACTTCCTTCTGGATCAGCTCCTAAGGAAGTCGAGCTGGTTGTTATTGAGACCACAACGTTTTCGCTTGTGATTAAAGGGAGACCGTATCATGAGCGGTATGAGGGATTGCGGCAGTATAGGAAACTTGATTTTCATGATGTCATGCAATTTGATGTTCATGGGAAATCGGTAGAGAAGGTTCTTGTGTATGATATTGAGCAGCAAGCGCTTGTAAGCTATGACAAGCATCGGCCGATTTTCTTTGAGAATAGTGTGTATCAAGTGATCGTTCATCCAAAGGGAGATCAGGAGTTAAGGTTTTACATGATCATCCTGGGTTACGAAAGGCGATTAGTCGGGTGAGTCTTGGTACGTCTTACATCTTAATGGGGAATCTCCAGTTTCAAAACGAGGTTGGTCTTTCGACGTTTGAGATTCAAGATGAGCGTGAAACGTTGCTGCAAGTGACGATTGAAGTGTTTCCATCGAAGCTGGATTACAAGCGAGATTATCAAAAGCTGTTAGAAGAAGTGAACGATGAGATTTACAACCTGGCTTATCATTTTTTGAAAAAGACGTACTTAGGGGCACAAATTAAACTAGATGGACAACCCTCACTGGCGGAGTTTTACCGGTTGATCACGGTTCATTTTCAGACGTTTTTAAAGGCGATTGAACGGATTGAGCGGCAGCCGCATCATAAGCTAGTGAAGACACACGAGAAAGCGAGAGGGGATTAGCTGCAGCGCCTTGATTCGAAGGGGCGGAGTTACCTCAGGAAGAATCCACATGTGTTTGTGGAAGTGAAGAATGGTGTAAGCATTAAGGATAAGAGGGTCATGCCGAGTAAGGGACTGAAGATCAAAAAAGAGCTCACCTATGATACGACAGAAAACCGCTATGTGAAATGGATGATGTCGAGGCTTGTCGATAAACTGGAGTATTTGTATGGCAAGCTGACGAATCAGAAATGGCGGAAGGTTGAGGCGGATCAGGAGCTTTTGGATAAAGTAAAAGACATGATTCAGAAGCTAAATGTCAAAAGGAAGAATCCGTTTTGGAAAGAAGTTGGGGTGTTGAACCGTTTGGTGATGAGTCTTGTGTTGCAGATGGCACCTGGATACCGGGATGCGTTTCAAATTTATTTAACGGTGTCAAAAGGCCTTGCTTTGCAGGGTAAGTTCTGTCAAATGTCGGTCAAGGATGTCGCAGAGCTGTATGAGTGCTGGACGTTTTTGAAGCTGGGACAACTATTGCGTAGGAAATATATACACATTAGCCAAGATATTGTCAAGGTGAATCGAGATGGTTTATTCGTACGGTTAGATACGAATCAATCCGCGAAACGAGTGTTCAAGCATCCGGTAACTGACGAGAAAATTGTCTTAATGTATCAGATGGTGGAGAAAAATCCAACGACAACGCAAAAGCCAGATAGTGTCTTGAGTATCGAGAAGAAGGGGAAGGACTATTCCTTTAACTATGTGTTTGATGCGAAGTACCGAATTGATTTTGCGGTGGAGGATAGCTTTTATGGAAATCGCTATCAAACGCCAGGTCCGTTAGAAGAGGATATTAATACGATGCATCGCTACCGGGATTCGATTGTGGCGAGGCAGGAAGGGCCCTATGAGCGAACGGCCTTTGGGGCATATGTGTTGTTTCCATGGAAAGATGAAGAGGTGTATCAGGAGCATTATTTTTATCAAAGCATTGATGAAGTGAATATTGGGGGCTTGCCGTTTTTACCAACAGCTACGAATTTGGTGGAGCAGTTTGTTGAGAGGTTAATCGAAAAGAGTCCAGAAGAGATACAAGAGGAAGGCATTTTGCCGAGAGGAACGAGGGAAGAGTGGATTTCTTCTTTGGATGAGAAAGTGTTGGTAGGGGTTGTGTCAACGGAGGAGCAGTTTCGTCGGTGTATGCAAGAGACTGTTTATGTATTGGATCCCGAACAACTGAAGACTGGCTGGCAGGAAGCGAAGTATGTGGCTTTGTATGTGAGTAAGGAAGCTGGCGTTGGTCGGAATGGTGTACGGAATTACGGACAGGTGAAGGATGTTACGGTGGGTGAAGATGGTGAGGTTCGATTGACGGTTGAGTCATGGGTGAACCTTCCGGATGTGATTAAGCCTGTCAATTACGGAATTGCTGGGTATGCGATGACGACGCTTGCTCAGTTGAAGGAAGCGAAGGAATTGCCGGAGTTATTTATGAAGTCCAAGGATGAGCTGACGGTTTGGCGGATGCTGAGAAGGGTGTCGGACCGGGTGAAGGTGGAGTTGGATGCGGAGCATTTGGATAAGGCGAGTGGGGGTGAGAGTTATCGGTTTAAGGATGTAGAGGTACGGATGAATAGTGAAGATGGTGTGATTGAGATTGTGAAGGCTAGAGTTCAGAGAGTGGTTGAGATGGAGGAGTTGAGGAGAAGGCCTACTGGAGTGTTTCGGGAGGTTTTGAGGGTTTTTGAGAGCTAAGAAGAGTGAAGTCTATTCTTAACGGGAAGCGTTACTGTCACACCATCAGTAACGCTTTTTTGGTATGTTTTTTAATTTAGGACATCTATTATAAAAGGAACTTTATAGAGGGAGGTGCAATTCTTTTTGTCTCGTAACTTTATAATAAGTTTAATGATGATCGTATTTATCTTTAGTGGCTGTCAATCAGGTCCATATGTTTTTGTTGGTGAGAGTGAAAGTTGGAAAGCTAAACTGAATTCTGGTGGAGAAAAAACAGATCATGTAGAGGTTGTTTTAAGTTATAAACGTCCAAATGCATATCCAAACGACTTAGTAAGATATGTTATTAACGGTGAGAATATGGAGATTGACATGGAAGGTGAAGGAGTAAATGAGGACGGGACGCTGAGATTTGGAATATTTGATATAACATCTGAATTTAGATTAAAGAAAGCGGAAGAAATTGCTTCCACTGTCATATGGGAGAATAAAAAAGAAGAAATCATTTTAAACAAACAATGATTTCTTGAAACCACGTAACATGATTTATAGGAGTCTTTATTTAAGTAACAAGGAGAGAATTAAAAATTTCCAGTGAATGAATCAACAAGATCTATATAAGTAGGAAAAGAAATGAAGACAATAAGGATTATTTTAGAGGATTATTGTTTCTAGGTACTAGTTTGACCGATGAGACAAATGGTAACAATTAAAACCAAGACTACAACAAGGAACAGGTGTGTATGGAGCAAAAGGGCTTGTCACAGTCATTTGAATGACTATGACAAGCCCTTTTTCGTTTAAAGGAGAATAGAATAATGCTTTTATTCAATTAAGTGAATGGGGGCATTAGATTACAAACTTAAGAACAAATATTGCAATATTATATGACCATGAATGGAATTCCTAAACCTAGATTTGATATAATATAACTGAGGTGATGGTAATGAATTCACTAAGTGAACATGCAAAAAAAGAATTATATAATGCTCTGCAAGGAAAAGAGTCAGGCGTTGTTGTTATTAATGGTAAATTATTTTCTATTGAAGTGGAAAAGGATAATACCGTTTTACGGAATGAGTTGACTGATGATTTATCAAAAGAAATTGATGAATATCCTGAACTTAAAGCTTCATTGTCAAGGTATTTAGACACCCCAGAAATGAAAAGGTATTCTGGAAGCGAGCTGAAATCTAAGCGTAATGAAAAAAGAAAATAGCAGTCATTATATAGTGCTTTTTACAGAGGAGTTTGAATTGTGTCTAGATAAAATCCAGCAATTTTTCTCTGACCAAGGAGAAGAAACTTTGAAATGGTGGTTTTCTAAAGAAGATGAAATCATTGATCACATTGAAGTTACTCTTTCTCGGAACCCTTTCATAGGGAAATCTGTTGAAAGTGGTAGTTTTGAAGGGCTAAGGAGAATAACCTACGGAAAAAGTAGACATATAATGTTAAACTATATCATTTACTATGCAGTTCATGAAAGTGATGGCTACGTTGATGTTATTAACATTTTACCCTCAAGAACTCAGCGAAAACGAAATTAAGAATAACAATGACTGTTGCTCAAAAGGACAACCATTGATGTTTATATATTAAGAATCTCAGCGTTATGAAATTATGGATCGTCTGCGAGAAAGAAATACTTCAGAAAGATTGTGAATCATAATAATTAAACTATAGACGCAGTTGAATAATAGGTTGATATTAAATGCAAGTAATAGCTCAGTTTATTGAACTGGGCTAATTTTATTTTTGCAAGGAAGGTTCCCAACGGTCAGGTGGTGGTCCGGCCGATTAGTGATGCGCAGGGGAGGAAGAAACCAAAATTTTTGATATCAACCTATTACTAATTTTCTTAGAATCGCTAGCCATTCGCTCTTCTTATTGCGATTTCTAACAAAAACAATTTTCACAGGAGTCTGGTTATGATGTGACCCCCAAAAGTTAGAGTTTTATATTAAGCAGCTAATTGGTTGGTGTGAATGCGGTATTGAACCGGATTCAAGCCGTGCTCATTAATGTCTTTGGCCAAAAGAAACTGTTGAAAGATAAGAAAAGCGGAATTAGCTATTATGTTTACGTCAAAGATATAATCCTCCATTATACATTGTTCGCTTGTTATATTGATATATTTCTTCATTGCTCTCCATTAAAGTTATTTCTTTTATTATATCCTCTCACGAAGATAACTTAAGACCCTACACTCTTACATCAAACGAACTTTGCTTCTCCATTTCAATTACTTCATATCTACCACCGTGTAATTTAACTTTGTCTGTAATTGATCCTTGTGTTTCTCGTTTAGGAGAGTGATTCAATTCTTGTTGGCTCTTGCGACGATCTTTACTTGCATAGATTTGCATCGCTTTTGTGACTAGTGGATTTCTTACTGCGTACGTGATGTTGGGAATCATATGTATTCTCCTATCTAGTAAGTTTTTTAAGGTTGAGCACGAGTTTTTTATGTAAATTGCTCCACCTTTTTTATGTATGTCCCTTTTTATAAACGGAAGGGAAGAATTGGCTCTTACCTAATCTATATGGTCAGGAAGGGGGTTTTTAGGGGGGCAGAATGGCAATTTAATTGAATTGAGAAATTAGTAATAGTTGATTATGAAAACACTGGATGATTATAGGGGTGAAAGTATGAGGGATTGATGAGACTATTGTTCTAGTTGGGATTTGATGTTTAGTTTTTTTGGCAACGGAGTGACGAGGTGACTTCTATTACGGGCAAAAGGGGAAAAAATCGTGCAGCACGATAATAAGGTTACGGTTCATTAAATATTAGAGCCTGTTTAGATTACTGGGGACTTGACGATTCCATTTTGTGTATTACAGTTTGTCGTGGTTGTACCGTGGAATTTATTTTTTGAGAACAAATAGAAGGCCAATCGAGAATTGAACTATGCTGGTTCTGCGAAGACGGGGGGGAGTTCAAAAGAAGATTTTGGGAAAGGCAGGGTGGTCAGACAGTAACAGATCTTCCTATTGAATATATCTAATACCTAAGTCATGACCTAGGTACTCAACGGATTGAAGGGGCTAAAGGAAGCGAAGGAGCTGCCGGAGTTGTTATCGAAGGATGAGTTGACGGTTTGGTAGATGCTGAGAAGGGTGTCGGACAGGATTAAGGTCGAGTTGGATTCCGAACAGTTAGACGCGGCGAGTGGGGTAGAGAATGATCGGTTTAAGGATGTTGAGGTACAAATGAACGGGGCGTGGAGTCGGATTGAGATTTTGAAGGACGGATTATATAAGGAGATTGGGTATTAGCTATCCTGCAAGCGAGCAGGATAAATATGATCCAATTACTACTCATATTTATTATGAACTGATAAATTAGTAGTAGGAGACTACCTTTATTAGTGAGTTTTGTTGTATTGTGTACAGGTTATTCTCTGGAGGTAGCAAATCCTATGGGACATAAGGGGAGATAGAATTTTTAAAAGTTGGTAAAGAGATCTTGATTCAGAGCTAATTGATCGATGTATATATTTTTTTTCAAAGTTTTGTCGGATCGATGATAGTATGATTTTATAACAGTGTGGTTTCCGAGTGATTGTACGGATTTTAAAAACGAGCAAGGTGGAGGTAGAAAAGGATGGAAACGGAGATATCTACTAGTAAGAAATTGATTAGGGAGTACATAAATCAATATAAGCGTCGTGGTTTCATTGAGTGGAGAGACGTGGGGCAAGCGGTAGTGGGAGCAGAGATGACCTTAGAAGAAGCTCATCGCAAAATGATAGCAGGTGATACGGAAAGCGCTGTGTTGCTATGTAAAGCGGTGTTATCAATTGTTGTTGATATGCTCCAGTACTGTGATGACTCAAGCGGAATTGTGGGCGGTGTGATCGAGGGAAGCTTAGAGATCATGGATGAATCCGTTTCGATGGGCATGTATCAGTTATCGGACCGTGAACAACGGAAGATTTTTTCTACCATCTTAAAAGAAGCGCAAAACAAACGCTATGACGGATGGAGTGATTGGTCAGTAAGGTTATTGAGGATCTGTATTTCTTTTTCTAATAACCCCGTTTTAAGGGCTAAACTTGAAGAGCATCTTAACAGCATGCTTGAAAACCTCCCGGATTCTTCTTGGAGTTCAGATTATCATCGTAAAGAATTAAAACGACTTCAACTTGAGATGATAGAGCGTTACGACACTAAGGAAAAGGCACAAGAGTTTATAACCGCTAATATCAAGTACAGTACTTTTAGAGAAATGGCGATTGCGTCGCATATGGAAGCAGGCGAGTTTTCTGATGTGATTAGGCTTTGTAACGAAGGGGAGAAATTAAATAAGGAGTACCCAGGACTCGTTCGATCATGGAAAAAATATCGATTTCTGGCCTGTGAGGCACTGGGTGATATAGAAGGTCAAAGGAAACTGGCATTAGATTTATTAAATAATGGTGACTTTGATTACTATTCTAAATTAAAAGGGCTGTATCAGCCAATTGAGTGGAGTGAAGTCCTCGAAGAGATTCTTACCACGTTCGAGAAACAAACTTATCCTCCTTCAGCTTATTTAGAAATTATAAAAACAGAAAATATGAAGGGTAAGTTACTTCAGTATTGCGAACGTCACCTTTCTTCTATAGAAGATCTTTATCCTTTTCTAATTGAAGAGCATCTTGAAGAAGTGATTGAACTATTTAAAACCTTGATCAAGGCGGAGGCTGCACGGGCGAGCAATCGAAAACAATATAAAAAGGTAGGTTACTTGATCCAAAGGTTCCAAAAGGTATGTGGTGACATTCAAGCACAGAAAGTAATCAACTCCTTAATACAGCAGTATATCAATAGACCAGCTTTCGTGGACGAACTTGGGAAGTTAGTGTGAGATTAGTTAGGTTGAAACAGTGGAGGTGATGGACGGGTAGTCACAATCGCTGTGAACTCGGATAGGTAGTAGATCTCTGTTTATATTATTAAAATAGGATTGAACCATTAAATAGGTAGAAAAAAGAGAGTCAACTGTTTTTGGAACAGTTGATTCTTTTTTCTTTGTTGGATGTTTAGCTAATAAGTGAAAAGGCAATAAAGAAGTAGGAGCTTTTTATTTGTTGCTAATGGTTTTGAAGTGTGGTAAATTATTAAACCTAGCCGCAAAAATTAATCTTAAATTAGTTATTGCGCGGAATTATTTATTGTGGTATAGTATTACTTGTCGCCGTTAACGACTGGTTGTTTCAGAACGATTCGCGAAAATAACTTTTTAAAAGTTATTGCGCAGAATGAGTCGTTGTGTTATGATAGTAAATGTCGCTAACGAAGTGACGCGATGTAGTTCTTTGAAAACTGAACAAAAGCCAAGCGAAAAGAGATAACATGATTATCTCGTCAATTTTTAGTAATTTAGCAAAATTACATTGTTATATCGCTAGCGTGATATAACTTGAGCTTTGTTGCAACACATACGTGAAGCAATTCAAACACTTTTATGGAGAGTTTGATCCTGGCTCAGGACGAACGCTGGCGGCGTGCCTAATACATGCAAGTCGAGCGAACTAATTAAGAGCTTGCTCTTATGACGTTAGCGGCGGACGGGTGAGTAACACGTGGGCAACCTGCCCTGTAGATCGGGATAACATCGAGAAATCGGTGCTAATACCGGATAATTTCTAGGATCTCATGGTTTTAGAATAAAAGATGGCTTCGGCTATCACTACGGGATGGGCCCGCGGCGCATTAGCTAGTTGGTAAGGTAATGGCTTACCAAGGCGACGATGCGTAGCCGACCTGAGAGGGTGATCGGCCACACTGGGACTGAGACACGGCCCAGA
>NZ_JAJAFR010000017.1 GCF_020734105.1 Alkalihalobacillus deserti | reverse complement strand
AAGATGAGATTTCCCATGGATTAATCCAGTAAGACCCCTTAGAGATGATGAGGTTGATAGGTCTGGTGTGGAAGCGTGGCGACACGTGGAGCTGACAGATACTAATCGGTCGAGGACTTATCCAATATATAATTCTTGATGTCATATTTTGAATAAATATGAAAATGTTTCTAATTTGCCTTATCTAGTTTTGAGAGAACCTTGCTTCTTTCAATGGTATTTTATTAAAAATACCTTATAGTCTGGTGGCGATAGCAAAGAGGTCACACCCGTTCCCATGCCGAACACGGTCGTTAAGCTCTTTTGCGCCGATGGTAGTTGGGGGCTTCCCCCTGTGAGAGTAGGACGTTGCCAGGCGATAAAGCACAACCCAATGGGTTGTGCTTTTTTTATGTGCATAAACATAACTCTTTAGGCGCTGAAGAGGTACAAACCCAAGTATGCTCACAGATAGGACAAAGAGAATTGTATAACATCCAATATGGAAGCATATTAATTTGAAAAAACGGAATGAATTCATTCCGTTTTTTTACGTGTATACACATTCTAGAATTTCCAAGATGATTTTGATTTAGTATTGGATGTAAATCATGGATAGTAAAGTTAAATATATACAACACATACATATATTAATTTGTTTGTAGCAAGATAACCAATAGTAGATAAGATTTCAAGGAGCTGGTTAGTTTGTTGCGAAGGTTGGGGAGAATCAAAAAAATTGGACAATTAAAGCAAGAAAAACAATCGCCTCAAAACAATCAGCAGCCATCCAAAACACCGGATGATAATCTCTCAAGTGATTTAAATATAAATATCACCAATTTACGTTCTATTTATGACAACTGTTCTGATGTTGTTTTTCGATCATTTTTAATAGAAGGAAAAGAAAAAGCAGTCTTACTATATATAGATGGATTATCTAATGTCGAGGAACTTAACGACAATGTCCTTACCCCGCTGATGAAAGTTTCAGGGAAGGAAACATCAAAGCAACCAACAGAACAAGATGCAAATCAACAGTCTAGTTTTACGTCCAAAATAGAAAAAAAAATCTCCGTAGCTAATATAAAAGAGGTACAAACCTATACCGATGTAATTAACCAAATTTCTTCAGGAAACCCTGTTATTCTAATCGACCAAGAAAATCACGGGTTCTCCGTAGCATTAGCTAAATGGGAAAAAAGAGCGATTGAAGAGCCAGCAGCTGAATCCGTCATACGGGGACCGCGTGAAGGGTTTATTGAATCAATTGGAGTAAACATCGCTCTTCTTCGACGTAAGATTAGAAGTCCAAAGCTAAAAATGGAAGAAATGGAATTGGGGAGCTTAACGAAAACAAGTGTAGCACTTGCTTATATTGTGGGGGTGGCCGATCAGACATTAATCGATGAAGCTAAAAGTCGCTTGAATCGAATCGATATCGACGGTGTTTTGGAAAGCGAATATATTGAGGAATTTATAGAAGATAACCCCTATTCTCCTTTCCCGCAAATTTTAAATTCAGAACGAGTCGATGTCATCTCGTCTTATTTATTAGAAGGTCATGTAGCAATCTTAGTTGATGGCACACCTTTTGTGCTCGTTGCGCCTACTACGTTTTATTCTCTGATGCAGGCATCAGAAGATTATTACCAGCGTCCGCTGTTGAGTACAGCCATTCGCTGGCTCCGTTATTTATTTATTGTGATGTCTCTTTTGCTACCTTCCCTTTATGTAGCTGTATTAACATATCATCATGAAATGGTCCCAACCACACTCTTAATTAATATGGCAGCGGCTCGTGAACCAATTCCATTTCCTGCCCTAATCGAAGCGTTATTAATGGAGATTATGTTTGAAGCCTTACGTGAAGCCGGACTCAGGTTGCCGAAACAGATAGGGGCCGCAGTTAGTATTGTTGGGGCTTTAGTTATCGGACAAGCTGCAGTCGAAGCAGGGATTGTATCTGCTCCAATGGTCATGGTTGTGGCTGTAACGGGAATCGCTTCCTTTTCGATTCCCCGCTATAATGCGGGAATGGCCTTAAGAATGCTCCGTTTTCCGATGCTGATTTTAGCGGGATCATTAGGTTTATTAGGGATAATACTTGGCGTTATTGCGATTGTAACGCATTTATGCACATTGCGTTCGTTTGGAGTGCCTTATTTATATCCAATGGCTCCGATGAAGGCTCGGGATATGAAAGATGTCATGATGCGTCTTCCAAGGTGGGCGAATACATCACGTCCTCATTTAACAGGAGACTATAACAAGCAGCGGGAAGCTCCCGGTCAAAAACCAGATCCAACTAAAGGTGGTGAATAAATGATTGAAAAAGGGAAAATTTCCTCTGCTCAGATGGCGTTCATGATGAATCTAACGGTCATAGCTACTGGTCTTCTACTTGTCCCTTCAGCTACAGCAGCTAAAGCAGGGCGTGATTTATGGTTATCTCCTATTTGGGCTTCCTCCATGGGATTTCTGACGGTATTCATTGCTTATTATTTACATAAACACTATCCGAAGGAAACAATTATTGAATATAGTGTTCATATTGTTGGTCGTATCCCAGGAAAGGTTATCGGGTTTGTATATCTGTTTTTTTTCCTGCATACGACAGGGATCATTCTAAGACAATATGGAGAATTTATTGCGGGGAATTTTTTACTGAAAACTCCAGGAGTAGTCATTTTCGCTAGTATGACACTCGTTTGTGCTTTTGCTGTACGTGGCGGTTTGGAGGTGATTGCTAGAACCGCTCAACTCTTTGCCCCTATTGTTATTTTACTCTATTTAATGATTGTTCTTTTCCTGACTCCGGAATTAGAACCAACCAAAATGCTTCCCGTATTGGAAGAGGGTGTCATGCCTTCTATTTTGGGAGCATTCAGTTTATCAACTTGGTTTGGCGAATTTATTCTCGTTGCTTTTATGTTTCCATATTTAACAGATCCAAAAAAAGGATTAAAATGGGGAAACCTCTCCGTTCTTAGTGTGTTGCTACTTATGATTATCACTAATGTAACTGCTCTGTTTTTATTTGGTGAAATCACAGCCGATCTCCTTTATCCAATCATGACTGCCGGGAAATATATTGAAGTTGGTGAATTTTTTGCACACTTGGAATCGGTTATCATGTCCATTTGGGTTTTTGGCGCATTTATTAAGATCTCTGTGTTTTATTACGTCGTATCTCTAAGTACGGCTCAATGGTTAAATCTTTCGGAGTATAAATCGATTGTTTTACCAATTGGTTTTCTAATTGTTCTTTTTACTCTTTGGAACCCTAATCTAATCGATTTAAAGCATTACATAGGGACATCGTCTGTCTTCTACACCTTTTTTATACAAGTTGTACTGTCTATTCTCTTATTATTGATTGTTCATTTACGGAAAAGAATGCGACAAAAGGGAGGAGTCCAAGGATGAAGACCTTTTATATAACTAAGTTAATAAAAAAAGTTGTCATTATACTTCTCCTTTGTGATACTCTTTTTCTCCTAACTGGCTGTTGGGATCGTCGTGAAATAAATGATATAGCCATCATCTTAAATACAGGGATCGACTATAAGGATGAAAAGGAGATTGAGCTTTCGGTTGAAATCGTCATGCCAGAAGAGATGTCCGGAAAAATAATGGAAGGGGGAGGTGGTGGAGGAGTGCGGACAACGTTTGTTGAATCAGCTACAGGCGTTACGATGGCGGATGCTAGATCAAAGCTGCAGGAAAAAGTTGCTCGTTTTTTAATCTGGGGGCATGCTGAGGTTACCGTAATTGGAGAAAAGTTGGCTGAACAAGGCATAAGGGAACACATAGACTTCTTTGCACGGTTACCGGAAGCCCGCTTAAGAAACCATATTTTTGTTAGTAAAGGAACAGCTAAAGACCTTATATCAAGTCTTCCGCACCTCGAAGATAGTTCATCCGATACCTTGAAAGAATTAGCTCAGTTTCAAATTGGGATGGAGGTGACAATGAAGGACTTGTTGCAAATGTTGAAAAGTGAGGCAGGGGGGGTCGCTTTGCCGATGGTTGAGACCGTTCCTTTCAAACAGGAAAAAGGGAAAATGGAGGATAAAACTCAAATGAAGTTGAGCGGTACTGCTGTGTTTAAAGATGATAAAATGATAGGTTCCTTGGATAGTGAGGTTACAAGAGGGTTATTATGGCTACGAGATGAGATTCAGTATGCTACCGTTACCGTTGATGTTCCAGTTGGAGAAGGGAAAATATCTTCAGAAATGATACGGGCTCAGACAGACCTTATTCCTAGCATTGAAAATGACACATGGAAAATGACTGTTAAAGTCGAAGTTGAGGATGATATCATTCAAAATGCGAGTAACCTAGATTTAAGAAATCCAGAGTTTATTAAGATGATCGAAAAGGAGTTAGAGAAAACAATAGAAGAGAGAATAAAGAAAGCAGTTGATAAGGCACAAAAAGAAATGAAAGTAGATATTTTCACATTTAACACTAGTTTCCAACGCGAATACAAGAAAAAGTGGCAAACAGCGAAAGAAAATTGGGATGTTATTTTTCCGAAGATTGAGATTGTTTATGAGATCAAAGTACATGTCCTACGCCCTGGTAGTACTACTACACCTCCAACAGTGCCAGAAAAAGAGGTGAAAGAAGAGTGAAAGGGCTTATCATTTTAGGCATTACAATAGTAATCGTTCTGATGTTTTTGTATGAATGGCCAAAAATAAATCAAACGCAAAAAAAGGAGAAGTATACGTTTGTTGTTCTCTCAGCTATGAGCTGGATTCTTGCTGTTCTCCTTCTCTTTTTCCCAGAAATGCCTGGTCCAACCGAGCTGGTTGATCAAATTTTTAAGCCGCTAGGGAAAATGCTTGAGTAGGGATGGAAACATGAAAGATTACGGTTTGTAAATAAGCGCAAGAACATGAACGGATTATCACAACCGAGTCATTCAGGTTGCAGATGTGTGACGAAGTTTATCAAAATAGTTAGAGTTGTCATAAAAGTGGGATATAAATATGATTGAAAATCTGTTGTGACTGACAAATGAGGTGAACAGTTTTTGCTAGTTTTAACTAAAACAGTATGACATTAAATTACAATAGTACAATTTAAACTTGGAAGTAAGATGTACCGTTTATTTGGAGAGGCAAGATAGCCAATCCAGAATTTGAAGAGATTACCCATACTTATTCACCTTGGTTTTATCAGTCAAGTACCTAATGAATATTTCTCTATGCATTTCTTTGTCTAAAATTTTACGAATATAATTTGGATCATGCAATAAACCATTTTCCTTATCCGAGTTTATCCAATCCTTCATTTCTTGATTTTCCAACAATTCTTGGAACCATTCTTGTCTAATTAGCTCTAACCATAACTCTTCATGGTTGGGCTTTTTTTCCATGAATATATATTTTCGAATTAATTCAATAAAAAAGGCTCCTGTTAGCAAACATAATAATAAAAAAAGCATTTCTTATTCCATCTCCTTCAATTTTACAATTCAACTAAACATGTCTTTAGATTGGTACGGGTTAGCATTACTATAATCTTACCACTACTTCAAAAAATGAGGTGAGCATATTAATTGTGAAATATATAAGATTCGTGACGGCTCACACTTTTTGGAGCTTTGATATAATGTTGATAAATCATTTTATTTCGCTGGATTATTTTATCGGAAATCTTGAAATATTACTATAGAAGTCTAAATTTAAGGTTATTTGTCATGATCAATATATTAAAGTAACTAGAAATAAAGCTTTGATTTTTACATGAACGAGCATGTTTAAATTTCTGGTTAACAGGCTATAGACCAATTAGAAAGATAAAGACCATTCTCAAAAATTAGAGGAGGATCCAAATGGCAATTTTAAAAGAACTCCAACAATTAAAGGATCAGTATTGCGAAGAAGGTGTTTTAACCATCTATTTAAATACCGACCAAACGAGTAATGACCAACAAAAAGGGGAATGGAAAATTCGCTTAAAAAATGGATTGAAAAAGTTAGAGGAATATATTGAATCAAGTGATCGAAAGCACTTAAGTACTTATAAAAAAATAAAGAGAAAAGCAAAAGCAGAAATCGTTAAATTACAGTTAGAATTACCGAAAAGCCTTGTTTTAATTGCTACTGCTAACGGCGACCTATTTATAAAAAAGCTTAAACTACGCGTAAATAATCAATTCCATTGGGAAAAGAAACCTGTTATTTCGCAACTAGAGCAAATACAGTCGGACTACCCACAGGAAGGAATTTTATTTATTCAAAAAGAAGATGTCTTTATCATTGAAACGAGTCTAGGTGAAGTGAATAATGAAATTAGCTATGAACTTGATTTAGAAAATGAAGATTGGAAGCAATATGAGGGTGTAGGAGCCAGAGAAAGAATGGCATCTAGTGCCAATCACCGTGATAAGTATGATCAAAGAGTTGAAGCGATTCAGCAAAGGTGGTATAAGCATATAGCAAGTGAATTAGACAAGAAAGCAAAAGAAAAAGGATGGCAACACATATACTTAGTCGGTGAACAAGAACTAATAAGTGAATTTGTTAAACATTTAAAGTTTATCAATATAAAGATTATTAATAAAAACTATACCAAATTCACATCAAAAGAGATTGTAGATCAAGTACTAGCTTCTTAATAAAATATGAGGTTGTCTTATTTAGGCTTAAGGACAACCTCTTTTTTATATAATTTTTCAACTAATATAAGGTTATCAACTACATAAGCCTGGTTATACTAGATGAATGCATACATATTGCCTTTTTTAAGGTGAACGAATATAATATTTATATAGTCAAAGAAAGTCAAAGTCAAACAAGGGAAGGGAGGGCGGAGCTTGAAAAATATTTCAGACATCATTGAAGAGTATCTTAAAGCAACGATTAAAAATAGCGGAGCCGATCTATTAGAGATCAAAAGAAGTGAAATCGCCAAGAAATTCCAATGTGTACCCTCACAAATCAATTATGTGATTCAAACTAGATTTACCCTTGAAAAAGGCTACCAAGTGGAGAGTAAGAGGGGTGGTGGAGGTTATATTCGAATCATAAGAGTCAGTCCTCACGATCACTTAGATTTACTTGACCAAATGACAAAGATCATTGGAACAAACATTGATCAACTCACGGCTGAAAATATTATTATTCGTTTATACGAAGAGCAGGCAATTACAAAAAGAGAAGCGAATATAATGATAAGTGTCATGGATCGTACATTATATAATGCCAATATACCTCATCGTGATGAGGTGCGGGCAAATATATTAATAACGATGCTACAAACATTAAAATATAAAGAATTATCGTAGACGGGAGGAGTTTTGTTGATTTGTCAGGAATGTAATAAAAGGAAGGCTAGTTTACATTTTGCCAAAATTATAAATGGTGAAAAAACAGAGTTTCATATTTGTGAACAATGTGCGAAGGAAAAAGGAGAATATTTTCCGGGGACGAATAGTTTTTCTATCCATCAACTTTTATCAGGTTTACTGAATTTCGAACAGCCGCTACAAAAGGGACATGAACAGACACCAGTCACTAAACTAGAATGTGAAAAGTGTGGGATGACCTATGAACAATTTACGCAAGCGGGTCGTTTTGGTTGTGCACATTGTTATAAAAGCTTTGAGTCTAAATTAGATCCTATCTTAAAAAGAGTGCATAGTGGCAATCATACACATGCAGGAAAACTTCCCGAGCGAATCGGTGGTGGAATTCAGATTCAAAGACAAATTGAAAATTTAAAACAGCAACTTAAAAGTTTAATTGATCAAGAAGAGTTTGAACAAGCTGCTGAGCTTCGAGATGAAATCCGTTTACTAGAAAAACAAAAGAACGAACAAAAGGAGGACTGATAAGATGTCACTCCAGCAGTTTATTTCTGAAGCATTAAGCCCGTGGATGAAAAAAGATGGCCCAGATTCGGATATTGTCCTAAGTAGCCGAATAAGATTAGCAAGAAACCTTAAAGAGTATAAATTTCCTCTTTTAGCTTCGATGGAAGAGTCATATGCAACTAGTAAGCATGTCGGTGAAGCGTTAACACAGGAGGAGTTTGAATCAATTGGACCATTTGAATGGTTGCGTATTGATGATATGAAAACAAATGAAAAGCGTGTCCTCGTTGAAAAACATTTAATTAGTCCTCATTTAGCTGACCAATCCAAGCATGGAGCGGTCTTACTTGATAAAGATGAAGCTATTAGCATCATGTTAAATGAAGAGGATCATATCCGCATTCAATGTCTCCTTCCAGGCTTCCAATTAGGGAAAGGTCTAGAATGTGCCTTTAAAATTGATGATTGGATTGAGCAACGATTAACCTATGCTTTTGATGAGAAGAGAGGCTATCTAACCAGTTGTCCAACAAATGTTGGGACAGGTTTAAGAGCTTCGGTGATGATGCATTTACCGGCACTTGCAATGACTCAACAACTGAACCGAATTTTACCAGCAATTAATCAATTAGGATTAGTTGTTAGAGGAATTTACGGGGAAGGTAGCGAAGCTTTAGGTAACCTGTTTCAAATTTCTAATCAACTCACGTTAGGAAAATCGGAGGAGGATATTGTTGAAGATTTACGAGGCGTTGTTTTGCAACTCATTCAACAGGAGCGAGCAGCAAGAGAAAATTTGCTTGACCAGTCAAGAATGCAATTAGAAGATCGCGTTCATCGTTCATTCGGTATTTTAGCGCATAGTCGTTTAATTGAATCGAAAGAGGCGACACAGCGTCTATCGAATGTTAGACTCGGGATAGACTTAGGGTTGATTAAGGGTCTTTCCGGAAACATTTTAAATGAACTAATGATTTTAACTCAACCAGGATTTCTCCAGCAGTATGCCGGTGAAGTGCTATCAGCTGAGTTGCGCGATGAAAGAAGAGCAACACTTATTAGGGAACGATTAATGTTAGAGGAAGAAACCAACGAATAACCTGGAGGTGGACGTTTATGATGTTTGGACGTTTTACAGAGAGAGCACAGAAGGTATTAGCATTAGCGCAAGAGGAAGCCGTAAGACTAGGCCATAATAATATTGGAACAGAGCATATTTTACTTGGACTTATTAGAGAAGGAGAAGGAATTGCTGCAAAAGCCCTTCAAGCTCTTGGTCTTGGTTCAGAAAAAATTCAAAAAGAAGTAGAAACTCTAATTGGTAAAGGTCAAGAAGGTTCTAAGACGATTCACTATACTCCTAGAGCTAAAAAGGTGATTGAACTTTCAATGGATGAAGCGCGTAAATTAGGTCATTCATACGTAGGAACAGAACATATTCTTCTCGGCTTAATTCGTGAAGGCGAAGGCGTTGCAGCGCGTGTACTTAACAATCTTGGAGTAAGTTTAAATAAAGCGCGTCAGCAAGTTTTACAATTATTAGGGAGCAATGAAATGAGCAGCTCTTCTGGGCAAAGTGCGGGTTCTAGCAATGCAAACACACCAACTCTTGATAGCTTAGCTCGTGACTTAACAGCCGTAGCAAGAGAAGAATCTCTTGATCCTGTTATTGGTCGTAGTAAAGAGATTGAGCGTGTCATCCAAGTATTAAGTCGTCGTACGAAAAACAATCCTGTCTTGATTGGTGAACCTGGTGTAGGTAAAACAGCCATTGCCGAAGGATTAGCTCAATCGATTATCGCCAATGAAGTACCAGAGACTCTTCGTAACAAGCGTGTTATGACTCTTGATATGGGTACGGTTGTAGCTGGTACGAAATACCGTGGTGAATTTGAAGACCGTTTGAAAAAAGTGATGGATGAGATTCGTCAAGCAGGGAACGTCATCTTATTTATCGATGAGCTTCATACGTTAATCGGTGCGGGTGGAGCAGAAGGTGCCATTGACGCTTCAAATATTTTAAAGCCGTCACTTGCACGTGGTGAATTGCAATGCATTGGTGCAACGACACTAGATGAATACCGTAAATACATTGAAAAAGATGCTGCACTAGAGCGTCGTTTCCAGCCAATTAAGGTAAATGAACCAACACTAGATGAATCGATTCAAATTTTAAAAGGGCTTCGTGACCGCTATGAGGCTCATCACCGCGTAACGATTACGGATGATGCGATTGAAGGAGCCGTTAAGCTATCAGATCGTTATATTTCTGACCGCTTCCTACCAGACAAAGCGATTGATTTAATTGATGAAGCTGGTTCAAAGGTACGTTTGAAATCGTATACAGCTCCGCCTAACTTAAAGGAGCTTGAACAGCGTCTAGATGAAACACGAAAAGAAAAAGATGCTGCTGTTCAAAGCCAAGAGTTTGAAAAGGCTGCTTCTTTACGTGATTCTGAGCAACGTCTGCGCGAAGAATTAGAGGAAATGAAGAATGAATGGAAGCAAAAACAAGGTCAAGAGGATACAGAGGTTACCGTAGAAGATATAGCTCAAGTAGTAGCAAGTTGGACCGGGATCCCAGTTTCGAAGTTGGCTGAGGAAGAAACGGATCGTTTGTTGAAGATGGAGGATATCCTTCATGAACGCGTAGTAGGTCAAGAAGAAGCGGTTAAATCAATTTCTAAAGCTATACGACGTGCGCGAGCAGGATTAAAAGATCCGAAACGTCCAATTGGTTCCTTTATTTTCTTAGGACCAACAGGGGTTGGTAAGACTGAACTTGCAAGAGCGGTGGCTGAAACATTATTTGGCGATGAAGACTCTATTATTCGCATCGATATGTCTGAGTACATGGAAAAACATACAACGAGTCGACTAGTTGGGTCTCCTCCTGGGTATGTCGGTCATGATGATGGTGGACAATTAACGGAAAAAGTACGCCGCAAGCCATATTCAGTCATTTTACTTGATGAAATTGAAAAAGCTCACCCTGAAGTGTTTAATATTTTACTTCAAGTGCTTGAAGATGGTCGTTTAACAGATTCCAAAGGTAGAACAGTCGACTTTAGAAATACGGCTATTATTATGACTTCAAATGTTGGAGCGAGCACGTTAAAAAGTACTAAGTTTTTAGGGTTTGCTACAGAAGGTGATGACCACGAATACAAAGATATGAAGGAAAAAGTAATGGAGGAATTAAAGCGTAGCTTCCGTCCGGAATTCCTTAATCGTATCGATGAATTAATTGTGTTCCATTCGTTGGAGAAAAAGCATATCCGCGAAATCATTACATTAATGGCTGATCATTTGAAATCACGTTTAACTGAGCAGGGAATTGATTTTGAATTAACAGAATCTGCAAAAGACAAAATTACCGATTTAGGTTATGATCCTGAGTATGGCGCTCGTCCATTACGTCGCGCCCTCCAAAAGCAGGTTGAAGACCGCTTATCAGAAGAGTTATTAAGAGGAACCATTGTAAAAGGACAAAAAGCCATTATTGATGTAAAAAATGATGAACTATTTGTCGAAACTGTAGACTCTATAGAGAATTTACAAGTATAAGAGTCGGTCTCCAAAAGGTCGAACTTTACCTTTTGGAGACCGACGATGCATTGAGCGCAGCGTGCGGAGCCAATGCAACCACTCCATATATGAGTAAGTAAGTCGAAAAGATCGAACTTTACCTTTTGGAGACCGACGATGCATTGAGTGGAGCCGCTGTCATCTTTTAAGCTTGTTAGGAGTGGGTTTCTCCTAATAAGCGCGCAGCGTGCGGAGCCAATGCAACCACTCCATATATGAGTAAGTCCAATAGGTCGAACTTTAAGGACAGTAGTTTTTTAAAATCCCTCTTATAAATAAAACAAGAAAGTAATGAAGAAAAGCCGGGGGATTGTCATAATCTCTCGGCTTTTAACCATATAATAGCTAAAAGCGACCTTTTTTCTTTACTCTGATACAATAGAAGCAAAAGAGTAAGAAGGAAGTGAGCGGAGTATGGCAAAGAAAAAAACGAAATTTGTCTGTCAAGAATGTGGGTATGAATCAGCGAAATGGATGGGGAAGTGCCCAGGCTGTCAAGGCTGGAATACGATGGTTGAAGAGTTTGAACAGACCGCAAAGCAATCAAGTCGCAGTTATGTGACAGGAGCTACGACTGGGTCAAAGCCTCAATCCATTGTTTCGGTTGAAAGCGAGACTGAACCAAGGATTAGTACAACGATGTTGGAGTTAGATCGTGTACTTGGAGGAGGGATTGTTCCTGGTTCTCTAGTCCTTGTAGGAGGAGATCCCGGAATCGGGAAATCAACGCTTTTGCTTCAACTCTCCTCAAAGTTAGCAGAAACGAAGCATAAAGTGTTATATATATCTGGTGAAGAATCGGTAAAACAAACGAAATTGAGATCTGAACGGTTAGGAGTTTCATCTGCTGATCTTTATGTATTAGCTGAAACAGATATTTCTTTTATCGAGCGTGCGATTGATGAAGTTCAACCAACTCTAGTCATTATTGATTCGATTCAAACGGTGTACCAAGATGATATTACATCAGCACCTGGTAGTGTCGCTCAGGTACGAGAGTGTACGGCAGCGTTTATGAAAATTGCCAAAACAAAAGGAATTGCTATCTTTATTGTTGGCCATGTAACGAAACAAGGTTCGATTGCTGGACCGAAATTACTCGAACATATGGTTGATTCAGTGCTTTATTTTGAAGGAGAAAGACATCATACGTATCGAATTTTGCGTGCGGTTAAAAATAGGTTTGGCTCTACCAATGAGATGGGGATTTTTGAAATGAAAGAGATGGGACTAGAAGAAGTCCTTAATCCTTCAGAAATCTTTCTAGAAGAACGGTCACAGGGAGCGGCAGGGTCTATTGTTGTTGCTTCGATGGAAGGTACAAGGCCTGTCCTCGTAGAATTACAAGCATTAATATCTCCTACAAGTTTTGGAAACCCAAGACGTATGGCTACCGGAGTCGATCATAACCGTGTTTCACTACTAATGGCTGTGCTTGAAAAACGTGTAGGATTATTGCTTCAAAATCAAGATGCTTATTTAAATGTTGCAGGGGGTATACGTTTAGATGAACCTGCCATTGATTTAGCCATTGCACTAAGCATTGCCTCTAGTTTCCGAAATCAAGTGACAAGGCCAACGGACGTCGCAATTGGTGAAGTAGGGTTAACAGGAGAAATCAGACGAGTCTCACGCATTGAACAGAGAGTGAATGAGGCAGCTAAACTTGGTTTTAAGAGGGCAATCATTCCTGAGAAAAACCTAGGGGGGTGGACCTATCCCAAAGGAATTCAAGTAGTTGGTGTGCCAACTTTAGAGAGAGCGTTAGAGGTCGGATTAGGAGGGTAATCAATGAATGAAGGGAAAAAGCGTCATGTTTTTATCCAGAATGTACTAAAGTTAGTGGCTCCAGGAACAGATTTACGAGCAGGAATTGATAATGTATTACGGGCCAAAACAGGGGGCTTAATCGTCATAGGGTATGACAATACAATGGTTCCTATAGTGGATGGGGGCTTTTTCATTAACTGTGGCTTTTCTCCAGCTTATTTATATGAGTTAGCTAAGATGGATGGCGCCATTATCTTAAGCCAGGATGGAAAAAGAATTTTATATGCCAACACTCAACTTGTTCCTAATAATGGCATTACTTCTACTGAAACGGGAATTCGCCATCGGACAGCAGAACGTGTTGCCAAACAAACAGGAAATCTAGTTGTTTCGATCTCACAGCGACGGAATGTCATTACCTTATATCAAGGCGATTACCGCTATTCATTGAAAGATATTGGGGTCATTTTAACAAAAGCCAATCAAGCGATTCAAACGTTGGAGAAATACAAAGTCGTACTTGATCAGGGGATCACAAATCTTGGAGCGCTAGAGTTCGAGCAACTCGTTACTTTTCATGAAGTTACACAGGTCATTCACCGTGTACAAATGGTGCTTCGTATAAAAAGAGAAATTTTGAACTACATTAACGAACTTGGCAATGAAGGGCGATTAATTACAATGCAACTAAATGAATTAGTTGCCAATACAGAAAAAGAAGCGATTTTATTATTAAAAGACTATGTGAAAAACGCTAATCAAAATGTGCCTGAGATTCTAAAGGAACTAACAAAAACACAGACAGAAGAATTACTCGATGAGCAAGAGATCGTGAAAGTTCTTGGCTATAATAAAAATATTAATATTCAAGAGCAAGCTGTTTCTCCAAGAGGTTATCGAATTCTTCATCGAATTCCAAGGCTGCCATCAACGATTATTGATAACTTAATTGAGAAGTATGGGGACTTAACGAGTATTCTCTTTGCTAGCACAGAGGACTTAGATGAAGTAGAAGGAATTGGAGAACCGAGAGCAAAAATGATTAAAGATGGGCTTAATCGCATACAGGAACAATTGTTCGTAGATCGACATATTTAGCCAAAATGGTTGACGCTCTCTTGAAGTAGCGGTATAATTATAAGTTTTCATAATTGACAAATTATTGTAAGTTTGTTACGTTAAAGTAGTACGAACAAATTTTGAGATTTTATGTGAAATGCAGTTTGATAGGTTTCAATTCCGCAATCTTGTCTATAATAATAAAAGGAGGTGAATATGGATGCTAAAGCGAATCGTGCAGCTTTTTTTCGTTCTTGTCGGAGGGACTTTAGGTTTTCTCTACATTCCAGAACTGATCCATATAATTAATTTAGGCGAAGTTCCTAATTGGGTTACGAGTTCTTATGCGGGTGCAGTGTTTGGTGCTATTATTTTATTTATTGCAACATATTGGTTTGCTGATTATATTGTGAATGTGATGAAGCTTTTGGAAGAAGCAATTGTACGTGCACCAGTTACAGATGTGTTATTTGGTACGATGGGTTTAATTTTTGGACTGATTGTGGCCTATTTAATTGGAATACCGTTGAATGCCATTAATATCCCTGTAGTAAGTACAGTGTTGCCTATCTTCGTAACGATTTTTGTAGGGTATTTTGGATTTCAAATTGGATTTAAAAAGAGAGATGAACTTATTAATTTATTTACGCTAACTCGCAACCTTGGCAAGAAAAAGGAGGACGAGGAAGAAGATACCGCTCTCGGAAAACAATTAAAAATTCTAGATACAAGCGTTATTATTGATGGTCGTATTGCTGATATTTGCAAAACCGGATTTTTAGAAGGAACGTTGGTCATCCCTGGGTTTGTTTTAGAAGAACTTCAACATATTGCCGATTCATCAGATGTGTTGAAAAGAAATAGAGGACGCCGTGGTCTTGATATTTTAAACAAAATCCAAAAAGAGTTACCGACTAATGTGGAAATATATGAAGGTGATTTTGAAGATATCTCAGAGGTCGATAGTAAATTAGTCAAATTAGCAAAAATTTCCCACGGAATGGTCGTAACTAATGACTTTAACTTAAACAAGGTATGTGAACTGCAAGGTGTATCCGTTTTAAATATTAATGATTTAGCAAATGCGGTTAAACCAGTTGTCTTGCCTGGTGAAGAATTAAAAGTACAGGTTATTAAAGATGGAAAAGAGCAGCATCAAGGTGTGGCTTATCTAGATGATGGAACGATGATTGTCGTTGAGGGTGGACGTGATTATATTGGAAAGCATATTGATGTCGTTGTCACAAGCGTATTACAAACAAGTGCAGGGCGTATGATTTTCGCTAAACCTAAGGTGCTAGAAAAAGCATTATAAATAAGATCTGGCTTTATCTCTTTATAAAATATAAAGATTGAAGTCTTTGCCAAATGAATTTATCTTTTTAATATACTTTAAAAAAGCGCTATCTTCCATCCGTGGATATTGGCGCTTCTCTTTTGTTGTAGAGGTTATTAATTTTACTTTGTACGCAAGCAACTAAAGTGTCATCACCTGGTAGTTGAAGCAAATTATACTTTTGGGTAAGCGTTTGTCAAAATCCATCTCTAGAAAGTACGTACAAGCATTCTAAAACAAACATATGTCACTTGGTGGAAGAACATGCTAAAATAAATACGATTTTAATTAAGTGTATAGTCGTCTATTATACATATAGGAAATGAATGTAGTCATTGCCATGCTTGACCACATAATAAATGGGGAGAGTTTAAAATGAATTATAGCGTAGTCATTCCGGCAGCTGGTCAAGGCAAACGCATGAAAGCTGGAAAAAACAAACAATTTCTTGAGTTAAGAGGAGAGCCTCTAATTATCCATACGCTTCGTTTGTTTGAGCAAGACCCTTTATGTGAGACAATTGTACTAGTGGCAAACAGAGAAGAATGTCAGACCATGAGAGAGCTTGCCACGGCGCATCAGCTAAAAAAAGTTAAAGCTATAATTGAAGGTGGAAAAGAAAGACAAGATAGTGTCAAAAACGGAATAGATTCACTTAGAAATGAGCAAATCGTTCTGATTCATGATGGAGCTCGTCCATTTATTACATACGATGTTATTCATAAACTCGTTCAAAAAGCAAGTCAACTGGGTGCGGCCATTGCTGCTGTACCTGTTAAAGATACAATTAAAAGGGTAAAAGAAGGAGTGGTGATGGACACACAAAATAGAGAAGAGTTGTGGTCGGTACAAACACCACAAGCTTTTAAATGGTCACTTATTAAAGAGGCCCATGAACGAGCTCAAAAGAAACAAATGTTAGGAACCGATGACGCTAGCCTTGTAGAATGGATCGGTCATACCGTGGCAATCGTCGAAGGAGATTATCAAAATATAAAATTGACCACACCTGATGATTTGCTATTTGCTGAAGCGATCTTAAAGGAAAGGGAGAGAAAGAAATGAGAATTGGACAAGGTTTTGATGTTCATCAGTTAGTTGAAGGTAGGCCTCTTATATTAGGGGGAATTACAATCCCATATGAAAAAGGATTACTTGGACATTCTGATGCAGATGTATTATTACATACCATAGCTGATGCAGCACTCGGAGCAATAGGAGAAGGCGATATTGGAAAGCATTTTCCTGATACAGATAGCGCCTTTAAAGATGCAGATTCAGCAAAACTCCTCACCCACGTCTGGGAACTTGTGAAAGACAGAGGTTTTAAACTAGGGAATATTGATTGTACAATCATTGCACAACAACCAAAGATGGCTCCGCATATTGAGACGATACGAGCTCGTATTGCCGAATTATTAGAAGCAGAACCTAATCAAGTTAACGTCAAAGCAACGACCACAGAGAAACTTGGCTTCACAGGCAGAGGAGAAGGGATTGCCTCACAGGCTGTTATTTTATTAGAGAAAGGTTAAAAAGGTCGAACTTAACCTTTTTAACCTTTCTCTGAGCAGCTGCTGTCTTTTAAGCCTTTTCTGAGTGAACTTCTCAGGAAAGGCGTGCTAGCTGAGCGGAGCCATTGCCACGGCTACAGGAAAGATTAAAGTGTGAAGGCTATAACCGTTTATACTCTACAAGTAGTAGCCATTCACGGCCGCAGGAAACCAAAACTTGACCAAAAGAGTCTAAATGCTAAAATAGACTAAGTGAAAAAAGCATAAATTATGCTAGAAACGGAAGGTGTTAATATATGGGGAACGATGTTCGTGTTAGGTTCGCACCTAGTCCAACAGGACATTTACATATCGGTGGTGCTCGTTCAGCATTATTTAATTATTTGTTTGCAAAGAGTCAAGGAGGTAAATTCATTTTACGGATTGAAGATACCGATCAAGCTCGCAATGTCGACCAAGCGAAAGAGAAACTTTTAGATAGTTTGAAATGGCTTGGAATGGAATGGGATGAAAGTATTGACGTTGGAGGTGAATATGGTCCATATAGCTGTATGGAACGTGTTGGCCTATATGAGGGATACATTCAGCAACTACTTGAATCAGGAAAAGCTTACTATTGCTATATGACAGAAGAAGAACTTGAGGCTGAACGCGAAGCACAAAAAGCTCGCGGTGAAATGCCGCGATATAGTGGACGTGACCGTGATTTAACGGAAGAACAACGTAACGCTTATGAAGCAAAAGGTCTTAAACCAGTTGTTCGTTTTCGAGTGCCTGAAGGACAGGTTATTAAAATAGATGACGCGGTACGTGGTGAAGTGACCTTTGAATCTGATGGCATTGGTGACTTTGTCATTGCTCGTAAAGATGGTATTCCTATGTATAACTTTGCTGTTGTCATTGACGATCATTTAATGAAAATCTCTCATGTGATTCGCGGAGAAGAGCACTTATCGAATACACCTAGACAAGTTTTGTTGTATCAAGCATTCGGTTGGGATGTGCCACATTTTGCACATGCCTCTCTTATTTTAAATCCTGACCGTCAAAAGATGAGTAAACGTGATGAATCGATTATTCAATTTGTCGAGCAATATAAAGAACTTGGTTACCTCCCGGAGGCATTGGTTAACTTCCTTTCCCTTCTTGGTTGGTCACCAGTAGGCGAAGAAGAAATTTTTTCAATGAAAGAATTAGGTGAGCAGTTTACGTTAGAGCGTGTATCAAAAGCTCCGGCAGTTTTTGATACAGATAAGCTTGCTTGGATGAATAACCAGTATGTGCAGAAAGCGGAACTTGATACAGTTGTTAATCTTGCCTTGCCACACTTGGTGAAAGCAGGAAGGCTTCCAGAAGATATGACAGCAGAAGAAAAAGACTGGGCAAGTAAACTTATTGGCTTGTACCAAGAGCAATTGCAGTACGGTGCGGAAATAGTTGAGTTAACAGAACTTTTCTTTAAGACCGAAATTGAGTATAATGAGGAAGCACAAACCGTTTTAGATGAGGAACAAGTACCTGAAGTTTTAGGTCAATTTCTTCAAGAGCTTGAAGCCGTTGAAGAGTTTAATACAGCCTCAATTAAAGCAGCGATGAAAGCTACGCAAAAAGCAACAGGCCAAAAAGGCAAGAAATTATTTATGCCAATCCGAGTTGCGACAACAGGACAGATACATGGTCGAGATCTTGCAGATTCAATTGAGCTCTTAGGTAAAGGTGTTGTTACAGCTCGTTTACAGCTTTTATTGAATAATTAAAAGTTAAATCACAAAAGTGTTGAGAGGGAAAAGTAAAAGGAGTAAGCCTTTCAGAGAGAACCATCACGGCTGAGAATGGTTTAGGTCACTCGCTTTGAACATGCACCCTTGAGCCTTTTTCTGAAATGATAGTAGGAAAAAGCGGATAGCTTCGTTAAAGGCTAATAGAGATTAGTAGGTCAACCTACTATTTAACAGAGTGGAACCGCGCACCGCGCCTCTGTGCATCATACATGCACAGAGGCGTTTTTTTATTTTAGATAGACAAGAGGGGGATGGAGAAGATGGGAAAAAAAATTCGTACATTATTAAATGATGTCGATGTTGTATTTGAACAAGACCCTGCTGCACGAAGTCGTTTGGAAGTCATCTTCACTTATTCCGGTGTTCATGCGATTTGGGCACATAGACTGGCGCATTGGTTTTGGAAGCGGAGATTGTTTTTTATTGCCAGAAGTGTTTCTCAAGTGAGTCGATTTTTTACAGGGATTGAAATTCATCCTGGTGCAGTTATTGGCCAACGGTTGTTTATTGACCACGGTATGGGTGTTGTCATTGGTGAGACCTGTGAAATTGGCGATAACGTAACAATTTATCAAGGAGTAACACTTGGAGGAACAGGAAAAGAAAAGGGGAAGCGACATCCAACGGTTGAAGACAATGTGTTAATTGCTTCAGGCGCTAAAATATTAGGTTCATTTACAATTGGGGAAAATGCACGTATAGGAGCAGGTTCAGTTGTCTTAAAAGAAGTACCAGCTAACTCAACAGTTGTAGGAATTCCGGGCAGAATTGTCGCCCAGAATGGGGTGAAAGTTGAGCATGGACTGAACCATCATCTCATGCCAGATCCGATTGCCGATAAATTAAAAGAATTAGAAGATGAAATTAAAGCCTTAAAAGAAGAAAGAGAACAGGTACAGAAAACTTATTCAAGAGAATAGCTTCATGCATATAGTGGAGTAAAGATTCAAGATTCGGTAGAAGGAGTCGTGCAAATGTCTATTCATGTTTACAACAGTTTATCGAAGAAAAAGGAGCCTTTTGTTCCATTAGAAGAAGGAAAGGTGAAAATGTATGTATGTGGACCAACTGTCTACAACTACATTCACATAGGAAATGCCAGACCGCCAATCGTCTATGATATGGTTCGGAGGTATTTAGAATACAGGGGTTATGACGTAACCTTTATCTCTAACTTCACTGATGTCGACGATAAAATCATCCGAGCTGCAAATGAATTAGGTGAAGATGTGTTTGAAGTGGCTAATCGCTTTATTGAAGCTTATCATCACGATACCTGTGCTCTTGGTGTAAAAGAAGCAGACATTCATCCGCGAGTCACAGAAACAATACCAGAAATTATTTCTTTTGTAGAGGCTCTTATTGAAAAAGGCTATGCCTATGAATCAAAAGGAGATGTTTATTTTAGAACGCGAAAATTTGAAGGTTACGGAAAACTTTCTTCACAATCGATTGAAGACCTGCGTTCTGGGGCAAGAATTGAAGTAGACGAGCGAAAAGAAGATGCTCTCGACTTTGTTCTTTGGAAAGCGGCTAAAGAAAAAGAAGTGTCTTGGAATAGTCCTTGGGGAGAAGGCCGTCCGGGCTGGCATATTGAATGTTCAGCAATGGTAAAAAAATATTTAGGTGACACGATTGATATTCATGCAGGCGGTCAAGATTTAACGTTTCCCCATCATGAAAATGAAATTGCTCAATCGGAAGCTTTAACAGGTAAACCTATGGCTAATTACTGGCTACACAATGGATTTATTAACATTAATAATGAAAAGATGTCGAAATCGCTCGGAAATTTTGTTTTAGCAAACAATATCATTCGACAACATTCGGCAGAAGTTGTTCGTTTTTTCATGTTGACTGCTCATTATCGTAGTCCGATTAATTTCAGTGATGAGTTATTAGAGGGAGCGCGAAACGGACTTGAACGGTTAAAAACAGCCGTTTCAAGTTTGGAGCATAGACTAGAGGAATCGGCTGGTTTTGGTGAAACGGGTGATTGGCTAGAGAAAATTACTGCACTGAAGGAACGTTTTATTAAAGAGATGGATGATGATTTTAATAGCGCGAATGGGATTGCTATTTTGTTTGATTTAGCGAAAGAAGCAAATCGTTACTTGCGTGAGGAAAAAACGTCTAAAGAGGTTTTAGAAGCTTTTATAACACAATTTATTGATTTAGCTAATGTATTAGGTTTAACTCTTCATACGCAAAAAGAACTTCTTGATGAGGAGATTGAGCAATTGATTGAAAAACGCAATCAAGCTAGAAAAGAAAAGGACTTTGCTTTAGCCGACCAAATTCGTGATGATTTAAAAGAGCAAGGAATTATCCTAGAAGATACGGCACAAGGTGTCCGCTGGAAGCGAGGATAAGATGAAGATTATCGATGCATCGATTGATTTAACACAGTTAAACGCATTAGCTCTTGCCTATATGGGCGATTCGGTATTAGACATGTACGTTCGCTTCTATTTAATTGCCAAAGGGAATGTCAGACCACACCGCCTCCATGTTGAGGCAACAAAGTATGTGTCAGCAAAAGCACAAGCCTTTATTATGGGGAAAATGATAGAAGAAGACTTCTTGTCAGCTGAGGAAATGGCTGTTTTCAAACGGGGGCGTAATGCGAAGTCTGGTTCTATTCCTAAGAATACGGATCTTAACACCTACCGTTATTCAACTGGTTTTGAGGCGATGCTAGGTTATCATTATTTTCAAGGGGAACAGAATCGACTTGATGAAATCATGAAAAAGGCTGTATTGATAGTAGAAGAAGGGAGGAAATAAATATGAGTAGTGAAGAATTTATTGTTGGTAAAAATCCAATTATTGAAGCGCTAAAATCCGGTCACTCTATTAATAAAATCTGGATTGCAGAAGGTTCCCAAAAGGGACAAATGACAAAAGTTACACAGCTAGCCAAGGAAAGTGGTGTTTTAGTTCAACATGTTCCTAAGAAGAAATTAGAGCAGCTTGCGGACACAGATAACCATCAAGGAGTCGTTGCCTCGATTGCTGCTTATGAGTATGCCGAGATAGATGATCTGTTTCAAGCAGCAGCAAAAAAGGGCGAAGAGCCATTCTTTCTTTTATTAGATGAAGTAGAGGATCCACACAATCTTGGATCGATATTGCGAACCGCAGATGCAGTGGGGGCACACGGAATCATTATTCCAAAAAGAAGAGCGGTGGGGTTAACGCAAACTGTAGCTAAATCTTCTACAGGAGCGATTGAATATGTACCGGTCGTTCGCGTCACAAACATGGCGCGAACGATGGACGATTTGAAGAAACGTGGCATTTGGTTTGCAGGAACTGATGCTAAGGGAACAGATGATTACAGACGCGCTTCATTTGATATGCCGATTGGATTAGTGATTGGTAGTGAGGGAAAGGGAATCAGTCGTCTCGTGAAAGAAAAGTGCGATTTCCTCGTACGAATTCCAATGGTTGGGCACGTAACATCGCTAAATGCATCGGTAGCCGCTAGTTTACTTATGTATGAAGTTTATCGGAGACGAAATAAAGTAGGCAGTGAATAAAAATGAAAGATATCTTGCTCGTGGATGGCTATAACATGATTGGCGCCTGGCCTGAGCTTCGTCTCTTGAAAGATAAAGATCTAGGCTTAGCACGAGACCGGTTAGTTGAAATTATGGCAGAGTACCAAGCCTATACAGGATTTAAGGTGAAAGTGATCTTTGATGCCCATATGGTTGAGGGGGTAGGAAAGAACTATCACAACCATCTTATTGATGTCATCTATACTAGAAAGAATGAAACGGCAGATGAACGGATTGAAAAATTAGTTCACCAATTAAAAAGAATCGACACACGTATTCATGTTGCTACATCCGATTTTACGGAACAATCCCTTACCTTTGGAAGTGGTGCTTTAAGAAAATCAGCAAGGGAACTTCTTATAGAAATAGAGACGACCGAAAAAGGCATCGACAAAGAAGTACAAAAAACGCAAAAAAAGAAAAATTCGACAAAAATCCAGCTTAGTGCCGAAATTTCCGAAATTTTTGAAAAATGGCGTCGACAGCGCTGAAGTATGGTTGACCATCTGGAAATCTGTGCTATATAATGACCTTATAATTAGACAACAGCCAAGGTCGGAGGGATTGTCGTGAGCATGGACCTTCAAGAAAAGAAAGTAAAACCGATTTATGACACTGTAGACGATGACGAGTTAGTCTTAATAGTGAGAAATGGTGACAGTGGTGCACTAGAATTTTTAATCAATAAATATAAGAACTTTGTTCGTGCAAAGGCGAGATCTTATTTTTTGATAGGTGCGGATCACGAGGATATTGTTCAAGAAGGAATGATCGGACTTTATAAAGCGGTTCGTGATTTTAATGGTGACAAGCTATCATCCTTTAAAGCTTTTGCTGAATTATGTATCACAAGACAGATTATTACGGCCATTAAAACGGCGACGAGACAGAAGCATATTCCGTTAAATTCTTATGTTTCATTGGACAAGCCTTTGTACGATGAGGAATCTGATCGAACTTTACTCGATGTCATTTGTGGTACGCGTGTAACGAACCCTGAGGAATTACTGATTAACCAAGAAGAATTTGCCGACATTGAATTAAAAATGGGAGAATTACTTAGTGACTTAGAACGTCAGGTTTTAATGCTTTATCTTGATGGCAGATCGTATCAAGAAATATCAGTTGATTTAAATCGTCATGTCAAATCAATTGATAATGCCTTACAACGTGTGAAAAGAAAACTAGAACGTTATGTTGAGCTTAAAGGTGTAACACTAACTTAATATTTTGTTTAAGATAACCCCTGTAATTTGGCCATTAACATTTGTGAAAGCCAAGATTAAATCCAGGGGTTATCTTTATTGATTTAGAGTCTACTAAAACAAGTTTAAAAGAAAAAAAGGGTAAAATTCATGCTGTTTTCAAATAAGAATAAGAAGCCCGAAAGGCAATGGTTACTGAGTTTTTTTATTCTTCTAATAATTGACACGATAAAACGGGTGTGATAGATTGAAATAGTATGTACTTGAAATGCTGGAGGTGCGAAGTGCGAACGAACGTTGTACTAGCATGTGAAATTTGCCGGTCAAGAAATTATTCAACACAAAAAAATAAACAGAATACGAGCGAACGGATTGAAATGAAGAAGTTCTGTAAGACATGTCAAGAACACACCCTTCATCGTGAAACCAAGTAGTGTTTATTAGTTGAATTTGAAATGTTTGTATCGGACAAGCTTCGGCCAAATTACTTAACTATAACTAGATTCGAATAGATAAGGGCAATTTTGTCTATATTGATTGATGCTGGGGGTGTCTGTCATGGCTGGCGGAGTAAAAAACCTCGGAAGCTTCTTCCGGGATGTTGTGAAAGAAATGAAGCGCGTGTCGTGGCCTTCTCGAAAAGAACTAACCCGTTATACTTGGGTTGTTATCGGTACGGTAGCTTTTATTTCTGTTTTCTTTTTTATTGTAGATTACGGAATCTCAACACTTCTTCGTTTCTTAAACTAATTAGTAGATAGATCATTAAAGAGCTGTAGCGAAGGAGGGAAGGACAAAATCGTCCTAATAAAAAATGGAAAAAAATTGGTATGTGCTTCATACGTATTCAGGTTACGAAAATAAGGTGAAGACAAATCTGGAGAAACGTCTAGAATCTATGGACATGACAGATAAAATTTTCCGCGTACTTGTGCCTGTAGAAGAAGAAACGGAAATTAAAAACGGTAAGAGTAAGACTGTATCAAAAAAAGTATTCCCTGGTTATGTCATTGTTGAAATGATTATGACAGATGATTCTTGGTATGTCGTCCGAAATACACCAGGAGTAACTGGATTTGTTGGCTCTTCGGGTGCTGGCTCAAAACCAACGGCACTTCTCCCAGAAGAAGCAGAAGCGATTTTAAAACAAATGGGTGTAGAGCAACCTAAAGCTGAAGTGGATTTTGAGATTAAAGAATCTGTAAAAGTTAAAGAAGGTCCTTTTGCTAATTTTGTTGGTTCGATTGAAGAGATTCAAATGGATAAGCAAAAAGTTAAAGTGCACGTCAATATGTTTGGTCGTGAAACGCCGGTTGAACTTGACTTTAACCAAGTGGAAAAGATTTAATTCGAAAAAAACTTGCTATCCTGTGTTAGAAGTGATAGAATCTTCATGGTTGACAAATGGTTTCATTAAATGAACCATCGGGTGCATGAGTGCATCCGTTTTTTGAGTGGGAGGGTGCAAATTTAAACACCCGGATACCACATCACGGACTTTAAGGGAGGTGTGTCACGTGGCTAAAAAGGTTATTAAAATGGTTAAGTTACAAATTCCTGCTGGGAAAGCTAATCCAGCGCCACCAGTTGGTCCTGCATTAGGTCAAGCAGGTGTAAATATTATGGGATTCTGTAAAGAATTCAACGCTCGTACTTCAGATCAAGCTGGTCTAATTATTCCAGTTGAAATCACAGTATTTGAAGATCGTTCGTTTACATTCATCACGAAAACTCCACCTGCAGCTGTTCTTCTTAAGAAAGTTGCTGGAATCGAGTCTGGTTCTGGAGAGCCTAATTCAAAAAAGGTTGCTACAGTGAAGCGTGATAAAGTACGCGAGATTGCTGAGACAAAAATGCCAGATCTTAACGCAGCTAGTGTAGAATCGGCTATGCGTATGGTTGAAGGTACTGCTCGCAGCATGGGTATTGTGATTGAAGATTAATTTGTAAGTTTCTGGAGGTTGCGATGAGGATATACCCTCTTTACCTAATTCATTAGGTTCGCAACCTTTAATAGTGGGAGGTATTACCGCTAAAACCACATTCGAGGAGGAAATAGCATGGCTAAGAAAAGTAAAAAATATGTAGATGCTCTTAAGCTTGTTGATCGTGATACGGCGTATCAAGTAGAAGAAGCGATTGAGTTAGTTAAAAAGACGGCAACGGCGAAATTTGACGAAACAGTTGAAGTAGCTGTACGTCTTGGGGTTGACCCTAAGAAAGCAGACCAACAAATTCGTGGTGCTGTTGTTCTTCCAAACGGTACAGGTAAAACACAACGTGTTCTTGTATTCGCAAAAGGTGAAAAGGCGAAAGAAGCTGAAGCAGCTGGCGCTGATTATGTAGGTGATGAGGACTTCATCAACAAGATTACTCAAGGTTGGTTTGAATTTGATGTAATCGTAGCGACACCTGACATGATGGCTCAAGTTGGTAAACTAGGTCGTGTCCTTGGACCGAAAGGCTTAATGCCAAATCCTAAAACTGGTACGGTAACATTTGATGTGACTAAAGCTGTAAATGAAATCAAAGCTGGTAAAGTTGAATACCGCGTTGATAAAGCTGGTAACATCCACGTTCCTATCGGAAAAATTTCGTTTGAAACTGAAAAACTTACTGAAAACTTCAAGACAATCATTGAAACTCTTGTTAAAGCAAAACCTGCTGCTGCAAAAGGAACTTACATGAAGAATGTTGCTATTGCTTCTACAATGGGACCTGGAGTACGCGTAAACGCATCTGTTTTCGCAAGATAATGATTGACATAGATGACTTGTGTATGTATACTCTTAAGAGTGTCTTACATAAGGCGCTTTAAAATTAAATGTCATACCGTAGACAGTAGGTGTGTAACTCACACTTAATTCCCTACCGAGGTAAGCGATAGATACAGGATTTAAAACTGTGTTTGTATGCCCTCATGTCTACATGAGGGCTTTTTATATGCTTCTTTTACGGTATGGTACAAAAACCATAGGAGGTGTAAGAATGAGCGTATTAGAACAAAAAAAGCAAGTCGTTTCTGACATTGCTGCGAAACTACGTGATAGTAAAGCAACAATTGTTGTTGACTACCGTGGACTTAATGTTGCTGAAGTAACTGAACTTCGTAAACAGCTTCGTGAAGCTGGTGTTGAGTTCAAAGTATACAAAAACTCACTTGCTCGTCGCGCAACTGCAGAAGCGGAACTTACTGATCTTGATGTGCAACTAGTAGGACCTACTGCTATTGCGTTTAGTAATGATGATGTTATTGCTCCTGCTAAGGTCATTAACGAATTCTCTAAAAAGCATGATGCTCTTGAAATCAAAGCTGGTGTCATTGAAGGACGAGTAGCTTCTGTTGAAGAAGTAAAAGCTCTTGCTGAACTTCCATCACGCGAAGGTCTACTTTCAATGCTTGCGAACGTGCTTCAAGCTCCAGTTCGTGGACTTGCGTTGGTTACAAAAGCTGTTGCAGAACAAAAAGAAGAACAAGGCGCATAATAATCGAGTTTTTAAAACTCGATTTGAAACGGCCTAATCGTAATAGAACGTGCTTAGTTCTACTTAGTGCGTAAAAAATCAAATAAAACCAATTATAGGAGGATTTTAAAATGACTAAAGAACAAATCATTGAAGCGGTTAAGGAAATGACTGTTTTAGAACTTAACGACCTTGTAAAAGCAATCGAAGAAGAATTTGGTGTATCTGCTGCTGCTCCTGTAGCTGTAGCTGCTGCTGGTGGAGACGCTGGTGCTGCAGAACAAACTGAGTTTGATGTAATCCTTACATCTGCTGGTGGTTCTAAAATCAACGTTATCAAAGTTGTTCGTGAAATCACAGGCCTTGGTCTTAAAGAAGCAAAAGCTCTTGTTGATGGTGCTCCAGCTCCAATCAAAGAGGGTGCTTCTAAAGAAGAAGCTGAAGAAGCAAAAGGCAAGTTAGAAGATGCAGGTGCTTCTGTAGAAGTTAAGTAATAGATTTTATAAAGGGGATTCGCTTCTGGCGAGTCCTTTTTTATTTGAAGAGTATTTGGTCTATAATGAAGTGGATGATTTTTTTAAGGAGCGATGTTTATGTCGGACCATTATTATACGGAAAAACCTGAGGTAGATAGCAAGGAGAGAAGTTGGACATCTGATTTAAGGGGAATGACCTTTTCTTTTTTCTCGGATCGTGGCGTGTTTTCAAAGAAAGAAGTGGACTTTGGAAGTAAGTTGTTAACAGATGTTTTTGAGTTTCCTAACGTTACAGGAGATATTTTGGATGTAGGTTGTGGGTATGGGCCGATTGGGCTTGCGATTGCTAAATCTGATTCTACCAGAGTTGTACATATGATTGATGTGAATGAAAGAGCTTTACTGCTTTCGGAACGAAATGCAGAAAGAAATCAAATTAAAAATGTACAAATCTATAAAAGTGACCGTCTAGAAAATGTATCGGAAACTAGTTTTGCAGCGATTGTGACGAATCCGCCCATACGTGCTGGTAAACAAGTGGTACACTCGATTTTGGAACAAGCCTACCATCATTTAGCGAATGAGGGTGAAATTTGGGTGGTTATTCAAAAGAAACAAGGGGCACCATCTGCAGTCCAAAAACTAGAAGAATTATTTAATAATGTAGACATTGTCGAAAAGAAAAAAGGCTACTTCATTATTAGAGCAAAAAAAGTTTGACCCAGCTTGTCTTTTGTGATATTGTTATTTAATGCGTATAACTACCTATTTTTAGATCGTATTTTTGATAAAAGTCAAGTGGCAATTTTTGAATAAAGATCTTGAGTAGTGGTTATACTGAAATAATCGATTGAAGTTTGTGAAAATAGGTCACTATCTATTTTTTTTGTTAAAAGAAAGAAATCGAGCTTTCTTTTAATGTACGTACATACTTAGTGTGCGAGTTTTGTTTAATCTATAAAAATGTTGAATCTAATCTGATGATATGGCTGATCAGGTAGAGGAAATATTTTTAGATACTATAACGCGAGATTTGAGGGGTGAATCAGTTGACAGGTCAACTAGTTCAGTATGGACGCCACCGCCAGCGAAGAAGCTATGCAAGGATTAACGAAGTATTGGAGCTGCCGAATTTAATTGAAATTCAAACAGCGTCCTATCAGTGGTTTCTTGATGAGGGCCTAAGAGAAATGTTCCAAGATATTTCTCCCATTCAAGACTTTACAGGAAACTTAGTTCTAGAATTTATTGATTATAGTCTTGGAGAACCGAAATATCCAGTTGATGAATCAAAAGAGCGTGATGTAACTTATGCGGCACCATTACGTGTTAAGGTTCGTCTCATTAACAAAGAAACTGGAGAAGTGAAAGAGCAAGAAGTATTTATGGGAGACTTCCCACTCATGACTGAGACGGGGACATTTGTCATTAATGGTGCCGAGCGTGTCATTGTTTCTCAGCTTGTTCGATCTCCTAGTGTATACTACAGTCAAAAAACCGATAAAAACGGTAAAAAAGGTTTTACAGCTACTGTCATTCCAAACCGTGGTGCGTGGTTGGAACTAGAAACAGATGCTAAAGATATCGTTTACGTTCGGATCGACCGCACAAGAAAAATACCAGTGACGGTTCTTTTGCGTGCGTTAGGTTTTGGATCTGATCAAGAGATCATTGATTTATTAGGCGAAGATGAGTATCTTCGCAACTCGTTAGAAAAAGACAATACGGATGGAACCGAGAAAGCGTTACTAGAAATTTACGAACGTCTTCGCCCTGGTGAACCGCCGACTGTTGAAAATGCGAAAAGTTTATTGGATTCACGTTTCTTTGATCCGAAACGTTATGACTTAGCGAATGTTGGTCGTTATAAGATTAATAAGAAGCTTCATATTAAAAATCGTTTGTTCAACCAACGCTTAGCAGAAACATTAGTCGACCCTGAAACAGGTGAAGTTATTGCTGAAGAAGGGACATTACTAGATCGTCGTACGCTTGATAAAATCCTACCAAATATTGAAAATAACATAGGGTTCCGTCATGTGAACGCATCAGGTGGTGTTGTTGGTGATGATGATATTGAATTGCAATCTATTAAGATCTATGCTCCAAATGATCAAGATGGAGAAAGAACAATTCGTGTAATCGGAAATGCAATGGTTGACCGTTCGGTGAAGCACATTACACCATCTGATATTATTGCTTCTATTAATTATTTCTTCAACTTGTTACACGGTGTTGGTGATACAGATGACATTGACCATTTAGGGAATCGTCGTCTTCGTTCAGTAGGAGAACTCCTGCAAAATCAATTCCGTATCGGGTTATCACGTATGGAGCGCGTCGTGCGTGAGCGTATGTCGATTCAAGATCCAAATATGATAACGCCACAGGCATTAATTAATATTCGTCCCGTTATCGCGTCTATTAAAGAGTTCTTTGGTAGTTCTCAGCTTTCACAGTTCATGGATCAAACAAATCCGTTAGCTGAGTTAACTCATAAGCGTCGTTTATCTGCACTAGGACCTGGTGGTTTAACTCGTGAACGTGCAGGGTTTGAAGTTCGTGACGTTCACTACTCTCACTATGGTCGTATGTGTCCGATTGAAACGCCAGAGGGACCGAACATCGGTTTAATTAACTCGTTATCTTCTTATGCAAAAGTAAATGAATTTGGGTTTATGGAAACTCCATATCGTCGTGTTGATCCTGAAACCGGAAAAGTAACGACACAAATTGATTACTTAACTGCTGACGAGGAAGATAACTATGTTGTCGCTCAGGCAAACGCACGTTTATCAGATGATGGATCATTTATTGATGATAATATCATTGCTCGTTTCCGTGGGGAAAACACAGTTGTCCCTCGTGAACGTTTAGATTATATGGATGTATCGCCTAAGCAGGTTGTCTCTGCTGCGACATCTTGTATTCCTTTCTTAGAAAACGATGACTCAAACCGTGCCCTAATGGGAGCGAACATGCAACGTCAAGCTGTACCTTTACTCGTTCCTGAAGCACCGATTGTCGGTACTGGAATGGAGCATGTGTCTGCAAGAGATTCTGGTGCTGCGATTGTTTCTAAGTCTAAAGGGATTGTAGAACGTGTAACAGCGAAAGAAATCTGGGTACGCCGTCTAGAAGAAGTGGACGGTAAGGAAGTTAAAGGCGACCTTGATAAGTATAAATTACAAAAGTACATTCGTTCGAACCAAGGAACGAGTTATAACCAACGTCCAATTGTGGCAGAAGGTAACGTGGTTGATAAGCGTGAAATTCTAGCTGATGGTCCTTCAATGGAACTAGGCGAAATGGCACTTGGTCGTAACGTCATGGTTGGATTTATGACTTGGGACGGTTACAACTATGAGGATGCAATCATTTTAAGTGAGCGCCTTGTAAAAGATGACGTGTACACTTCTGTTCATATTGAAGAGTATGAATCAGAAGCTCGTGACACAAAACTTGGACCTGAAGAAATTACTCGCGATATCCCGAATGTTGGGGAAGATGCGCTTAAGAATCTTGATGAGCGTGGAATTATTCGCACAGGTGCAGAAGTGAAAGATGGCGATATCCTTGTTGGAAAAGTAACACCTAAAGGGGTAACGGAACTAACAGCGGAAGAACGTCTCTTACATGCCATTTTTGGTGAGAAAGCTCGTGAAGTACGAGATACATCACTTCGAGCACCTCATGGTGGAGATGGAATTGTTCTTGATGTTAAAATTTTCAATCGTGAAGATGGAGACGAATTACCACCTGGTGTTAACCAGTTAGTTCGTGTATACATCGTACAAAAACGTAAAATTCACGAAGGGGATAAAATGGCGGGACGTCATGGTAACAAGGGTGTAATCTCTCGGATTCTTCCTGAGGAAGATATGCCTTATTTACCAGATGGAACTCCAATTGACATCATGTTAAACCCACTTGGGGTACCTTCTCGGATGAATATTGGTCAGGTACTTGAACTTCATCTTGGAATGGCCGCACGTAAATTAGGTATTCATGTAGCATCACCGGTATTTGATGGCGCGAATGAAGAAGATGTCTGGGGTACGATTGAAGAAGCTGGCATGGCACGTGATGGAAAGACGGTCTTGTATGATGGACGCACTGGAGAGCCTTTTGATAACCGTGTTTCTGTAGGGATTATGTACATGATCAAACTTGCGCACATGGTTGATGATAAGTTACATGCTCGTTCTACTGGACCGTATTCTCTTGTTACGCAACAACCACTTGGCGGTAAAGCTCAGTTTGGTGGACAGCGTTTCGGTGAGATGGAAGTTTGGGCGCTTGAAGCTTATGGTGCCGCTTATACTCTTCAAGAGATCTTAACGGTTAAATCAGATGATGTCGTTGGACGTGTGAAGACCTATGAAGCGATTGTTAAGGGTGAGAATGTTCCTGAACCAGGTGTTCCAGAATCGTTTAAGGTATTAATCAAAGAGCTTCAATCTTTAGGGATGGATGTTAAGATGCTCTCTAGTAATGAAGAAGAGATTGAGATGAGAGACCTTGATGATGAAGACGATCAGACAAGTGAGAAACTTAATCTCAACTTTGAATCAAGTGAGTCAAACGTATAAAACAGCTATGGGAGCTAGTGAAAATCTAGTTCCCTCAAGTTGTCTATCTAAATGATTAGATAATGGCGTATCAGGAATTTTTTATTTACGAGCTCAATTAGACATGGAAACGAAAAGGGAGGTTAGCCCCTTGTTAGATGTAAATAATTTCGAATATATGAAAATTGGTCTTGCTTCACCAAATAAAATCCGCTCTTGGTCAAGAGGGGAAGTTAAGAAGCCTGAAACCATTAATTATCGTACACTAAAGCCAGAAAAGGATGGTCTTTTCTGTGAGCGTATTTTTGGACCGACAAAAGACTGGGAATGTCATTGCGGGAAATATAAACGCGTTCGTTACAAAGGTGTTGTGTGTGATCGTTGTGGAGTAGAAGTTACCCGTGCTAAAGTTCGTCGTGAACGCATGGGTCACATTGAACTTGCTGCACCGGTTTCTCATATTTGGTATTTCAAAGGAATCCCAAGTCGAATGGGTCTAGTCCTTGACATGTCTCCGCGTTCGTTAGAAGAAGTGATCTACTTTGCTTCGTATGTAGTCACAGATCCAGGCGATACACCACTTGAAAAGAAACAACTTCTTTCAGAAAAGGAATATCGTACATATCGTGACAAATATGGTCGTTCATTTAATGCACAAATGGGTGCTGAAGCGATTCGTAAGTTGCTTGCCGATATTAATTTAGAAAAAGAAGTGGGCTTATTAAAAGAGGAGCTTGTAACAGCTCAAGGACAACGCCGCACTCGTGCGATCAAACGTCTTGAAGTGTTAGAAGCATTCCGTCATTCAGGTAATGAGCCTTCATGGATGATACTTGATGTACTTCCTGTTATTCCACCGGAGCTTCGTCCAATGGTACAGTTAGACGGTGGTCGTTTTGCAACGTCTGACTTAAATGACTTATATCGTCGAGTGATCAACCGGAATAATCGTTTGAAGCGTCTACTTGACTTAGGGGCTCCAAATATCATCGTTCAAAATGAGAAGCGTATGCTTCAAGAAGCAGTTGACGCATTGATTGATAATGGACGCCGTGGTCGTCCTGTAACAGGACCAGGTAACCGTCCACTTAAATCACTTTCTCATATGTTAAAAGGGAAGCAAGGACGTTTCCGTCAAAACTTACTAGGTAAGCGTGTTGACTATTCAGGCCGTTCCGTTATCGTAGTAGGACCAAACTTGAAAATGTATCAATGTGGACTTCCGAAAGAAATGGCGCTTGAATTATTCAAGCCGTTCATTATGAAGGAACTTGTAAGTAAAGGTCTTGCTCATAACATTAAGAGTGCAAAGCGTAAGGTAGAACGTGTTCAACCAGAAGTTTGGGATGTACTAGAAGAAGTGATTCGTGAGCATCCGGTTTTACTAAACCGTGCACCAACGCTTCACCGTCTTGGTATCCAAGCGTTTGAACCAACTCTTGTTGAAGGTCGTGCGATTAAGCTTCATCCTCTTGTTTGTACAGCTTATAACGCTGACTTTGATGGAGATCAAATGGCCGTTCACGTTCCATTATCTGCCGAAGCCCAAGCAGAGGCTCGCATTTTAATGCTTGCTGCTCAAAACATTTTGAATCCGAAAGACGGAAAGCCTGTAGTTACTCCATCACAGGATATGGTTCTTGGTAACTATTATCTGACTATGGAGCGAGATACGGCTAAAGGTGAAGGGTCGATCTTTAAAGATACAAATGAAGCATTAATTGCTTATCAAAACGGATATGTGCATTTGCATACTCGTGTAGCAGTTCCAGTTTCGTCACTTAACAAGCCGACATTCCGTGAAGAACAAAATGACAAATTGCTATTAACAACGGTTGGTAAGTTGATCTTTAACGAGATTCTACCGGAAACATTCCCGTATATTAACGAACCAACACAGTTTAACTTAGAAGTTGAAACACCAGATAAGTACATCGTTCCTAGTACGACTGATGTAAAGAAGTATTTTACTGAAAACGAACTTATCTTACCGTTTAAGAAAGGTTTCTTAGGAAACGTCATTGCGGAAGTATTCAAGAAGTTTGCGATTGCAGAAACGTCTAAAATGCTTGATCGAATGAAAGAGCTTGGCTTTAAGCATTCGACAAGAGCTGGTATTACAGTTGGGGTTGCTGACATCGTTGTTTTAGCTGAAAAGAAAGAAATTATTGGTGCGGCTGAACTGAAAGTCGAAAAGATTCTAAAGCAATTCCGCCGTGGTTTAATTACGGAAGAAGAGCGTTATGACCGTGTTATCTCTGTGTGGAGTGAAGCGAAAGATGTTATTCAAAATAAATTAATGGGTACGCTTGATCGAAGTAACCCGATCTTCATGATGAGTGACTCTGGTGCCCGTGGTAATGCATCTAACTTTACTCAGTTAGCAGGTATGCGTGGTCTAATGGCTAACCCGTCTGGTCGTATTATCGAACTTCCAATTAAATCAAGTTTCCGTGAGGGACTAACCGTACTCGAGTACTTTATCTCTACTCATGGTGCACGTAAAGGTCTTGCTGATACAGCTCTAAAAACTGCTGACTCAGGTTACTTAACCCGTCGACTTGTTGATGTTGCTCAAGATGTTATTGTTCGTTCAGATGATTGTGGTACAGACCGCGGTTTAGCTGTTCGTGCAATAAAAGAAGGCAATGAAGTGATTGAAAATCTATATGACCGTCTTGTTGGTCGTGTTGTATTTAAAACACTTAAACACCCAGAGACCGACGAAGTGTTAGTTAAAAAGAATGAACTAATCGATGAAGACATCGCTAGAATGATTATTGAAGTTGGTGTGGAAGAGGTAACGATTCGTTCAGTATTTACATGTGATACACGTCATGGTGTGTGTAAGAAGTGTTACGGCCGAAACTTAGCTACTGGTAGCGACGTTGAGGTTGGGGAAGCAGTTGGTATTATTGCGGCTCAATCAATTGGTGAACCAGGAACACAGCTTACTATGCGTACCTTCCATACAGGTGGGGTTGCTGGAGACGATATCACTCAAGGTCTTCCGCGTATCCAAGAGATTTTTGAAGCTCGTAACCCTAAAGGTCAAGCGGTTATCTCTGAGATTGATGGTGAAATCATTGATTTCAAAGAAGGAGATAAACGAGAAGTCACGATCCGAAGTGAGATGGAAACGAAGAACTATGCGATTCCATACGGTGCGCGTATTAAAGTTTCTATCGGGGACTTTGTTAAATTCGGTGAACCAATCACTGAAGGTTCAATTGACCCTAAAGAATTGTTAAAGGTAAAAGGTATGAGCGGTGTTCAAGAATATTTACTCCGTGAAGTACAAAAAGTTTACCGCATGCAAGGGGTAGAAATTGGCGATAAGCACGTAGAAGTTATGGTACGTCAAATGCTTCGTAAAGTACGTGTCGTTGATGCTGGTGAAACAAATGTATTACCAGGTTCTCTTATTGAGATCCAACAGTTTAACGATGAAAATAAAAAGGTGCTTCTTGAACAGCAACGGCCAGCTACTGGTAAACCGGTATTGCTTGGTATTACAAAAGCATCTCTTGAAACAGATTCGTTCTTATCGGCTGCATCATTCCAAGAAACAACACGTGTGTTAACTGATGCGGCAATTAAAGGTAAGCGAGATGAATTACTTGGTCTTAAGGAAAATGTTATCATCGGTAAACTTGTACCTGCAGGAACTGGCATGCCTCGTTACCGTCATTTAAATATTACATCTGAATATGACCAAGTTGAAAATGAATCAGCTGACCAACCAGATGTAGAAGAAGTTCTTACTTCGAATAAATAATTTCAAAGAATGGTTGACAGTGAAGTGCGAGAATGATAATATATCCTAGTGTGCCTGAGAAAACCTGTTGCTTTGGAGGATGATTCATGTCTTATGAAAAAGTTTTACAGGCAAAAGACCTAGTAATAGGTACGAAACAAACGCTTAAGGCGCTTGATGAAGGTATTGTCACTGAGGTTTTTATTGCTAAGGATGCGGAATACCGAGTAATCTACAAAGTTGAAGCATTAGCAAGAGCCAAAGAGATACCACTATTATATGTTGACTCGATGAAAAAGCTTGGTAAAGCTTGTGGAATCGAAGTCGGCGCTGCCACTGTTGCTTTTAGGAAGTAAATAGATGTTTTTGCCACTCGGCGTCATCCGTTTGGCAAAAACTTTCCTTTTGCCTAAAGATGAACCACCAGGACCAGTGGTCTTAATTCACTTAATGAGAGGAGGAAATAAAATGCCTACAATTAATCAGTTAATTCGTAAAGGACGCGTTGCAAAAGTTAAGAAGTCAGATTCACCTGCTCTTAACAAAGGTTTCAACAGTTTCAAGAAGACTCAAACAAACCTTTCTTCACCACAAAAACGTGGAGTTTGTACTCGTGTTGGTACTATGACACCGAAGAAGCCTAACTCAGCTCTTCGTAAATATGCTCGTGTACGTTTAACGAACCAAATTGAAGTTACAGCTTACATCCCAGGTATCGGTCACAACTTACAAGAGCACAGTGTTGTTCTTATCCGTGGTGGACGTGTTAAGGATTTACCGGGGGTACGTTATCATATCGTTCGTGGAGCTCTTGATACGGCTGGTGTTCAAAACCGTATGCAAGGTCGTTCTAAATATGGTACTAAGCGTCCAAAAGCGAAGAAGTAATCCAATAATAGTTGAAGGGAGGGAATTTTATGCCTCGTAAAGGACCAGTCACTCGTCGTGATGTATTACCAGATCCAATTTACAAATCTAAGCTTGTAACACGTTTAATCAACCGTATTATGGAGGATGGAAAACGTGGAAAAGCCCAAACGATTCTTTATAACGCATTTGATCTTGTTAAAGAACGTAGTGGAAATGATCCAATGGAAGTTTTCGATCAAGCTCTAAAGAACATCATGCCTGTTCTTGAAGTTAAGGCTCGCCGTGTTGGGGGTGCTAACTATCAAGTGCCGATCGAAGTTAAACCTGAACGTCGTACTACATTAGGTCTTCGTTGGTTAGTAAGCTACTCACGTAAACGTGGAGAGAAGACGATGGAAGAACGTCTAGCTAACGAAATTCTTGATGCTGCTAACAACGCAGGTGCTGCTGTTAAGAAACGTGAAGATACTCACAAAATGGCAGAAGCAAACAAAGCATTCGCTCACTATCGCTGGTAGAATTTTAAATCTATCAAATAAATTGATTGAATTAGGAAGGAGAAATACCCTATGACAAGAGAGTTCTCCTTGAAAGATACACGTAATATCGGGATCATGGCTCATATTGATGCTGGTAAAACAACTACAACTGAACGTGTACTTTTCTACACTGGACGTATCCATAAAATTGGTGAAACTCATGAAGGTGCATCTCAAATGGACTGGATGGCACAGGAGCAAGAACGTGGTATCACGATCACTTCTGCTGCTACAACAGCTGCTTGGAAAGGTCACCGTATCAACATCATCGATACACCTGGACACGTAGACTTCACAGTTGAAGTAGAACGTTCATTACGTGTATTGGACGGAGCTGTAGCAGTACTTGATGCTCAATCTGGTGTTGAGCCTCAAACAGAAACAGTTTGGCGTCAAGCAACAACATATGGTGTACCACGTGTCGTGTTCGTTAATAAAATGGACAAAACGGGTGCTGATTTCCTTTATTCATTAGGTACTTTACGTGAACGTCTTCATGCAAATGCTCATGCAATCCAATTACCAATTGGTGCTGAAGAAGATTTCGAAGGTATTATTGACTTAATCGACATGGTTGCTTATTACTATGAAGATGATCTTGGAACTCGTACTGATGCGAAAGAGATTCCTGCTGAATACAAGGATAAAGCGCAAGAGCTACACGAACAACTAGTTGAAGCAGTAGCTGAACTAGATGAAGAGTTAACAATGAAGTATCTAGAAGGTGAAGAGATTACAAAGGAAGAACTTAAAGCTGCAATCCGTAAAGGAACTTGTAACGTTGAGTTTTACCCAGTAATTTGTGGTTCGGCATTTAAGAACAAAGGTGTTCAACTTATGCTTGACGCTGTTCTTGATTTCCTTCCATCACCATTAGATGTTCCTGCAATTAAAGGTATCGTACCTGATAGCGAAGAAGAAATTATTCGTGAATCTGGTGACGATCAACCTTTCTCTGCGCTAGCGTTTAAGGTTATGACTGACCCTTACGTTGGTAAGTTAACATTCTTCCGTGTCTACTCAGGTACACTTGATGCAGGTTCTTATGTTAAGAACTCTACGAAAGACAAGCGTGAGCGGGTTGGACGTATTCTACAGATGCATGCAAACTCTCGTGAGGAAATCTCTACGGTTTACTCTGGGGATATTGCTGCTGCTGTAGGTTTGAAAGATACAACAACTGGGGATACTCTTTGTGATGAAAAGAATCTTGTAATTCTTGAATCTATGGATTTCCCAGAGCCAGTAATCTCTTTATCTGTTGAGCCTAAATCTAAGGCTGACCAAGATAAAATGGGTATGGCTCTTGCGAAGCTTGCTGAAGAAGATCCAACTTTCCGTACTGAAACAAACGAAGAAACAGGTCAAACGATTATTTCTGGTATGGGTGAACTTCACCTTGATATCATTGTTGACCGTATGAAGCGTGAGTTTAAGGTTGAGGCTAATGTTGGTGCTCCTCAAGTATCTTACCGTGAAACGATTCGCCAATCAGCGCAAGTTGAAGGGAAGTTCGTTCGTCAATCTGGTGGACGTGGACAATTTGGACACGTTTGGGTTGAGTTCTCTCCAAATGAAGAGGGAGCTGGGTTTGAATTTGAAAACGCAGTTGTCGGTGGATCTGTTCCTCGTGAATACATCAATTCGGTAGAACAAGGAATCAGAGAGTCACTTGTAAATGGTATGGTGGCTGGTTATCCAATCATCGATATCAAAGCTAAACTTTATGATGGTTCTTACCATGATGTTGACTCGAGTGAAATGGCATTTAAGATTGCTGCTTCAATGGCTCTTAAAAATGCAAAGTCAAAATGTGGTGCTGTATTACTTGAACCATTAATGAAGGTTGAAGTTGTTATTCCTGAAGAGTACATGGGAGATGTAATGGGTGACGTTACAGCTCGCCGTGGACGCGTTGAAGGAATGGAAGCTCGTGGGAATGCTCAGATCGTAAAAGCATTTGTGCCACTTTCAGAAATGTTCGGTTATGCAACTTCACTTCGTTCACGTACACAAGGACGTGGAACTTACTCAATGGTATTTGATCACTATGAAGAAGTACCTAAGAGCATTGGTGAAGAAATTATCAAAAAACAAACAGGTCAATAAGATTTTTTTGACTTGATAATTGTTTCAGATAATATTTTGTTGTAAGCTAAGAAAGGTGTTGTTCTTCAATGGATGTTGCACCTTTCTTATCCATAAAAATACTTATTTATACTTATGTTCAATTAAGGGAGGAAATGAATCATGGCTAAAGAAAAATTCGATCGTTCCAAGACACATGCCAATATTGGTACAATTGGACACGTTGACCACGGTAAAACAACTCTAACTGCTGCAATTACAACAGTTTTAGCTAAGAAATCTGGTAAAGGTGTTGCAATGGCGTATGACGCTATCGATGGTGCTCCAGAAGAGCGCGAGCGTGGTATCACAATCTCAACTGCACACGTTGAGTATGAAACTGATTCTCGTCACTATGCACACGTTGATTGTCCAGGACATGCTGACTATGTTAAAAACATGATCACTGGTGCTGCACAAATGGATGGAGGAATCCTAGTAGTATCTGCTGCTGATGGCCCTATGCCACAAACTCGTGAGCACATCCTTTTATCTCGTCAAGTAGGTGTACCTTACCTTGTTGTATTCATGAACAAGTGTGACATGGTTGACGATGAAGAACTACTAGAATTAGTAGAAATGGAAGTTCGCGATCTTCTTTCTGAGTACGATTTCCCTGGTGATGACATTCCAGTTATCCAAGGTTCTGCTCTTAAAGCTTTAGAAGGCGACGAGGCTTGGGAAGCTAAAATCATCGAGCTTATGGAAGCTGTTGATAGCTATATCCCAACTCCTGAGCGTGACAAAGAAAAACCTTTCATGATGCCTGTTGAGGATGTATTCTCTATCACTGGTCGTGGTACAGTTGCAACTGGTCGTGTAGAGCGTGGCCAACTTAATGTTGGTGACACGATCGACATCATTGGTATTACTGAAGAGCCTAAATCAACTACTTGTACTGGTGTTGAAATGTTCCGTAAGCTTCTTGATTATGCTGAAGCTGGTGACAACATTGGAGCACTTCTTCGTGGGGTTGCTCGTGATGAAGTACAACGTGGTCAAGTACTTGCTAAGCCAGGTACAATCACTCCACACACAAACTTCAAAGCTGAAGTTTATGTTTTATCAAAAGAAGAAGGTGGACGTCACACTCCATTCTTCACTAACTACCGTCCTCAGTTCTACTTCCGTACAACTGATGTAACTGGAATTTGTAATCTTCCAGAAGGCGTTGAGATGGTAATGCCTGGTGACAACATCGAGATGACTGTTGAGCTTATCGCTCCAATCGCTATCGAAGAAGGTACTAAGTTCTCTATCCGTGAGGGTGGACGTACTGTTGGTGCCGGCGTTGTTGCATCAATCCAAAAATAATTAACTTTTTAAAAACCACCTTGGCTCGATCAAGGTGGTTTTTTTATCTTGAAATTTAATTATAATCAACTGAACATAATCAACCATTTTTGACTGTTTGATTAGTTATTCTTGTTAAAGCATACATACAAATGGGAGCGAATAGTGTCATGATGCCAATCGCTGTAAAAGCAATTCCCCAGTTAAAAGCATCTATTAATATACCGAAAAACAAAGGTGCAAATATAGTTGCACTAAAACCTAGTACGGATTGAATACCTAATGCTATTCCAAGTAACTCAGGTTCTGTCACTTCTGTAATAGCGGTATTGTAAATCGGTGAATCGGCTACAATTGAAAATCCATACACCATGGCAATAGGAATCATAATTATAATAGGAACAAATGATAGCCAACCAATAGATAATGTGCAAATAATACTAATAACAAGGAAGAGAACAGATGCTCTACCTCTTCCTAACGAATCAGATAATTTCCCTCCTATATAAGTGGCGACACCACCAATAATGATTATGAATGCCCCCATTGTATTTCCTAATTGAAAAGCTAGTTGTTGATCATACCCTTTGTTAATAAAATAGTAGACCAAGAAAGGACCAATCCACGACCACATCGCATAAAGCTCCCAACAATGACCAGTATACCCTGCGTTTATTAAAAGATTTTTCTTTTTGAATACCCCTTTTATCTTCTCAATCGTTAAAGTTTGCCCTTTTAATTTAATGGATGATGGGATCCTAATAAGTAAAACTAAAAAAGCTGCTAGAATACTGAAAAGGGAAGTAATAAAAATAACACCTTGCCAACCTACCCAATTTATAAATAAAGCAGAAATGAGTAACGAGCTACCTGAACCAACAACTAATGAGCCGACATAGATACCAAGGGCACGACCTCTCTCTTTGGGTGGATAAAGCTCAGCCACTATTTTCATGCCAGGAACGTAGATACCTGCAACACCGATCCCTGATAGAGTTCGAAGTAGCAAAGCAGACCAAAAACCTTCTGCAAAAAAAGCAAAAGCCAGTCCAGAAAAACCTGCAAGAAAAGCACCGAACACAAATGAATATTTAGGGTTATAAGCAGATATTAAAAAACTATAAAAAATAACAGCCAACACATAACCAATGTGAAAGAAAGCTAAAATAATTCCAGATTCACTAGACGTTAATTTCCATTCATCCTCGATAACAGGGATAATCGAAGAGTAATTAAACCATACTTGCATAACTAAGAATTGAGCAATTGACAAAAGCCAAAGCAAACGTTTAGGGTTTTGCATGTTTATCCTCCACTTATTCGAGTCTTATAAATGAATTTTAGCAGATGAACGAACTTACAGCATTTACTAATGCAACTAATGAATAAAAAATAGTAAAAAACATTGCTTTTTTATGATGTGGGCTATATAATAGTAAAAGTGTGATCAGCGTAAGTATTCCACTTGCACTGGTTTTTATTTTTGTGTATAATGTGGAATGTTGATCATTGACAGCGATGATGCGGAAGGTTGCTGACACACCAGGCCCCATTGCCATGGCAGGGTGTAGGAAATTTTCGCGGAGTATGTCTGTTTTATAAAAATGGACGATAAAGGAGGGGCTATAATGGCAAAGCAAAAGATTCGCATTCGTTTAAAAGCATATGATCACAGAGTCCTTGATCAATCTGCAGAGAAAATTGTAGAAACAGCAAAACGTTCAGGTGCAAGTGTATCGGGACCGATTCCACTTCCTACTGAGAAGTCTGTATATACAGTTTTACGTGCGGTTCATAAGTACAAAGATGCTCGTGAACAGTTCGAGATGCGTACTCATAAACGTCTTATTGACATCGTGAATCCAACGCCACAAACTGTGGACGCGCTTATGCGTTTGGATTTACCATCTGGTGTTGATATCGAAATCAAGCTTTAATTTTGTAAATTAACTTTAAATAATGATTCTTCATTATTATGATATGAAAATGGCAAATAAAATATGATTTTTATAGGAGGTGTAACGGATGACCAAAGGAATCTTAGGTAGAAAAATTGGCATGACTCAAATTTTTGCTGAAAATGGTGAAGTAATCCCAGTAACAGTAATCGAAGCAGAACCAAATGTAGTTCTACAAAAGAAAACTGTTGATTCTGACGGATATGAAGCAATCCAAGTTGGATTTGCAGACCAAAAGAAAGCAAATGCTAACAAGCCAGCTGAAGGCCACGCTGCGAAAGCAAACACGGCTCCTAAGCGCTTCATCAAGGAAATCCGTAACGTAAATCTTGACGAGTTTGAAGTTGGTCAAGAAGTTAAGGTAGATACATTCGCTGAAGGTGATGTAGTTGATGTAACAGGAACATCAAAAGGGAAAGGTTTCCAAGGTGCTATTAAGCGTCACAACCAATCTCGTGGACCGATGTCTCATGGTTCGCGCTATCACCGTCGCCCGGGTTCAATGGGACCTGTTGCTCCAAACCGTGTATTCAAAGGGAAAGCACTTCCTGGACGTATGGGTGGAGAAACAATCACTGTTCAAAATCTTGAGATCGTAAAAGTGGATACTGAGCGTAACTTGCTTTTAGTTAAAGGTAATGTTCCTGGAGCTAGAAAAGGCTACGTGCAAATTCAAAGTGCGGTTAAAGTAAAATAAAGATTGAAAGAAAGGAGGACACATCATGCCGAAAGTAGCTTTATTTAACCAAACTGGTTCACAAGTTGGAGATATTGAATTAGCTGATTCTATCTTTGGTATTGAACCAAATAATAGTGTGCTTCATGACGCAGTAGTTATGCAACAAGCATCTCTTCGTCAAGGTACACACAAAACAAAAGGACGTTCTGAAGTACGTGGTGGTGGTCGTAAGCCATGGCGTCAAAAGGGAACTGGTCGTGCTCGTCAAGGATCGATCCGCTCGCCACAATGGGTTGGTGGTGGTGTCGTATTCGGACCAACACCTCGTAGCTATAGCTACAAGTTACCTAAGAAAGTTCGTCGTTTAGCAATCAAATCTGCTCTTTCTAGTAAAGTATTAGCAGAAGAAATTGTTGTATTAGACAACTTATCATTTGAAACACCTAAGACAAAAGAAATGGCTGCCGTTCTTTCTGGCCTATCTGTTGATCGCAAAGCGTTAGTAGTAACTGCTGATTACAACGATGCGGTTGCTCTTTCTGCGCGCAACTTACCTGGCATAACATTTGTTACAGCTGAGGGAGTAAGCGTACTTGATGTGCTTAAGCATGATAAGCTTGTTATTACGAAAGACGCCGTTCAAAAGGTAGAGGAGGTGCTTGCGTAATGTCAAACGCTCGTGATATCATTAAGCGCCCTGTGATTACTGAACGTTCAACCGATCTAATGAGTGATAAAAGATATACATTCGAAGTTGATGTACGTGCTAATAAAACTCAAATCAAAGATGCAATCGAAGAAATCTTTGAAGTGAAAGTTGATAAAGTAAACACACTTAATTATAAAGGAAAATCAAAGCGTTTCGGTCGTTATACGGGTTATACAGCTCGTCGTAAAAAAGCGATCGTAACATTATCACCTGAGAGCAAAGAATTAGAGTTCTTTGAAGGTGTTTAAAAAATAATAGAGAAGGAGGAAACTGAAAATGGCGATTAAAAAGTATAAACCAACCAGTGCCGGTCGTCGTGGTATGTCCGTACTTGATTTTGCGGAAATCACAACTGATAAGCCTGAAAAATCGTTACTAGCACCTATACACAAAAAAGGTGGACGTAACAACCAAGGTAAGCTAACTGTACGTCACCAAGGTGGCGGGCATAAGCGTCAATACCGTGTAATTGATTTTAAACGTAACAAAGATGGTATTCCAGGCCGCGTTGCTACGATCGAATATGATCCAAACCGTTCTGCTAACATCGCACTAATCAACTATGCTGATGGTGAAAAACGTTACATCCTTGCTCCAAAAGGACTTAAAGTTGACACGATGATCGAATCTGGTGCAACAGCTGATATCAAAGTAGGTAATGCGTTACCACTTAAAAATATCCCTGTTGGTACAGTGATTCATAATGTTGAACTTAAACCTGGTAAAGGTGGACAGTTAGTTCGTTCTGCTGGAACAGAAGCTCAATTACTTGGTAAAGAAGGAGATTATGCTCTTGTTCGTTTGAACTCTGGTGAGACTCGCTACATTCTAGCTACTTGCCGTGCTACAATCGGTCAAGTTGGTAATCTTGAGCATGAATTAGTTAACATCGGTAAAGCAGGTCGTTCACGTTGGTTAGGCAAACGTCCAACTGTTCGTGGATCTGTAATGAACCCGAATGATCACCCACACGGTGGTGGTGAAGGTCGTTCACCTATCGGACGTAAATCACCAATGTCACCATGGGGTAAACCAACTCTTGGTTACAAAACTCGTAAGAAAAACAAAGCATCAGATAAGTACATTGTACGTCGTCGTAAAAAATAACGGGGTTGCACTGCGGTTCTACTAGAACCGTAGCCAATCACGAAGGGAGGTTTTCTCATGGGTCGTAGTTTGAAAAAGGGACCTTTTGTCGATGATCATCTTATGAAGAAAGTTGAAGTAATGAATGAAACTGAAGATAAGAGAGTTATCAAAACTTGGTCTCGTCGTTCAACGATTTTTCCTGAGTTCATCGGTCACACTATCGCAGTTTATGATGGCCGTAAGCACGTGCCTGTATACGTATCTGAGGACATGGTTGGTCACAAGCTTGGTGAATTCGCACCAACTCGTACGTATAAAGGTCATGCCGCTGATGATAAGAAAACAAGACGTTAATATGTAAGTAAGAGAGGAGGTCAATCCTATGCAAGCTAAAGCAGTAGCAAAACAAATCCGTATTGCTCCTCGTAAAGTTCGCTTGGTTATTGATTTGATTCGTGGGAAGCAAGTTGGTGAGGCTATCGCAATTTTACGCCATACACCTAAAGCTGCTTCACCTGTTGTAGAAAAGCTTTTAAATTCTGCAATCGCGAACGCTGAACATAACTATGAAATGGAGCCTAACAACCTTGTAATTAGTGAGGTGTTTGTCGATGAGGGTGTAACGTTAAAACGTTTCCGTCCACGTGCAATGGGACGTGCTAGCCGTATCAACAAACGTACTAGCCATATTACATTAGTTGTAACTGAGAAGAAGGAGGGATAAGCGTGGGTCAAAAGATTAATCCAACTGGACTTCGAGTAGGAGTTATCCGTGATTGGGATTCAAAATGGTACGCTGATAAAGATTATGCTAATCTTTTACACGAAGATATTAAAATTCGTGAGTATATTGAAAAACGTTTAAAAGACGCTTCTGTCTCTAAAGTTGAGATCGAACGTGCTGCTAACCGTGTCAATGTTACGGTTTCTACCGCTAAGCCAGGAATGGTAATCGGTAAAGGTGGTTCAGAAGTTGAAGCACTACGTAAAGCATTGAATGAATTAACAGGCAAACGAGTTCACATCAATATCTCTGAAATCAAGTATGCTGATATGGATGCTAAGCTTGTTGCTGAAAATATCGCTCGTCAATTAGAAAATCGTATTTCGTTCCGTCGTGCAATGAAGCAAGCAATCCAACGTACAATGCGTGCAGGTGCTAAGGGGATTAAAACTCAAGTATCTGGTCGTCTTGGTGGTGCTGATATCGCTCGTTCTGAACATTATAATGAAGGAACTGTTCCACTTCACACTCTTCGTGCTGATATTGATTACGGTACAGCTGAAGCAGATACAACATACGGTAAATTAGGTATAAAAATTTGGATTTATCGTGGTGAAGTCCTTCCAACGAAAGGAACGAAAAAAGAGGAAGGAGGCAACTAATTATGTTAATGCCAAAACGTGTTAAATACCGCCGCGAACACCGTGGAAAGATGCGTGGTCGTGCAAAAGGTGGTACTGAAGTTCATTTCGGTGAATTTGGTCTTCAAGCTTTAGAAGCATCTTGGATCACAAACCGTCAAATTGAATCTGCTCGTATTGCAATGACTCGTTACATGAAGCGTGGTGGTAAAGTTTGGATCAAGATTTTCCCTTCTAAACCTTACACTGCTAAGCCATTAGAAGTTCGAATGGGTTCTGGTAAAGGGGCACCTGAAGGTTGGGTTGCTGTTGTCAAACCTGGAAAGATTATGTTTGAAATTGCTGGTGTTTCAGAAGAAGTTGCTCGTGAAGCTTTACGTTTAGCTTCTCATAAATTACCGATTAAATGTAAGTTTGTAAAACGCGATGAAGTGGGTGGTGACGCAAATGAAAGCTAATGATATTCGTAACTTAACCACTGCTGAAATTGAGCAAAAGACGAAATCACTTAAAGAAGAATTGTTTAACCTTCGCTTTCAACTAGCGACTGGTCAATTGGATAATCCAGCCCGTATTCGTGAAGTTCGTAAAGCAATTGCTCGTGCGAAAACAGTTTTGCGTGAACGTGAGCTTGGAATTAACAACGGCTAAAAAGGAGGTTTGCAAACATGGAACGCAACCAACGTAAGGTTTACACAGGACGTGTAGTTTCTGATAAAATGGATAAGACAATTGCTGTCCTTGTAGAAACATATAAAAAAGATCGTCTATACGGCAAGCGCGTTAAGTACTCTAAAAAGTACAAAGCACATGATGAAAACAATAGCGCTAAAATCGGCGATATCGTTAAAGTTATGGAGACTCGTCCACTTTCTAAGGACAAACGTTTCCGCTTAGTTGAGATCATTGAAGAATCGGTTATTATCTAATAGAATCCTTGGTTTGAAGGGAGGTAAGTTTGTATGATTCAACAAGAATCCCGTTTAAAAGTTGCTGATAACTCTGGTGCTCGTGAAGTACTATGTATCAAAGTTTTAGGTGGTTCTGGTCGTAAGACGGCTAACATTGGTGATGTAATTGTTTGCTCGGTAAAACAAGCAACACCAGGTGGCGTTGTCAAGAAAGGTGACGTTGTCAGAGCTGTTATCGTACGTACTAAGAGCGGTGCTCGTCGTAATGATGGTTCTTACATTAAATTTGATGAGAATGCTGCAGTTATCATTCGTGATGACAAAAGCCCACGTGGAACACGTATTTTTGGACCAGTAGCACGTGAACTTCGTGAAAATCAATTCATGAAGATTGTATCACTTGCTCCAGAAGTTCTTTAATAAAAGATAATTGAAAGGCCCTGTCAAGGAGGTGCGAACATGGCAAATATGCATGTCAAAAAAGGTGACACAGTAAAGGTCATCTCTGGAAAAGACAAAGGGAAACAAGGTGTAATCCTTGAGGCGTTCCCGAAGAAGAACCGTGTACTTGTTGAAGGAATTAACATTGTGAAAAAACATGCTAAACCTTCTCAAGATAATCCACAAGGTGGAATCTTGAATCTAGAAGCACCTATTCATTCTTCCAACGTTATGCCTATCGACCCTAAGTCTGGCGAACCTACACGTGTAGGTTATAAAGTAGAGAACGGTAAAAAGGTACGTATTGCTAAGAAGTCTGGCGAATCTTTAGATAAGTAGTCAGTGTGTGAAAGGAGGTCAATCGTATGAGTCGTCTAAAAGAAAAGTATTCAAGTGAAATCGTTCCTAGCCTAGTAGAGAAATTCAACTATTCATCTGTTATGGCTGTTCCTAAGCTTGAAAAGATTGTTGTAAATATGGGTGTTGGTGATGCAGTTTCTAATGCTAAAGCACTTGATAAAGCTGTTGAAGAGTTAGCTGAAATCACTGGACAAAAGCCATTAGTAACAAAAGCAAAGAAATCTATCGCTGGTTTCAAATTGCGTGAAGGTATGCCAATTGGCGCGAAGGTAACACTTCGTGGTGAGCGTATGTATGATTTTCTTGATAAATTAATTAGCGTGTCACTTCCTCGTGTACGTGACTTCCGTGGGATTTCAAAAAAAGCTTTTGATGGTCGCGGAAACTACACATTAGGTGTAAAAGAGCAATTAATTTTCCCTGAGGTTGATTACGATAAAGTAGATAAAGTTCGTGGAATGGATATTGTTCTAGTAACAACTGCTAACACGGATGAAGAAGCTCGTGAACTTTTAACTCAAATGGGAATGCCATTTCAAAAATAATCGAAGTCGTTTCGAAGAGGAGGGAAAACATTGGCGAAAAAATCAATGATTGCAAAGCAAAAGCGCACACAAAAGTATAAAGTGCAAGAGTATACTCGCTGTGAGCGTTGCGGTCGTCCTCATTCAGTTTTGCGTAAGTTTAAACTTTGCAGAATTTGCTTCAGAGAACTTGCTCATAAAGGACAAATTCCTGGTGTGAAAAAAGCTAGTTGGTAATCCCAAGAACGGGAAGGAGGTAAATAATTATGGTCATGACAGATCCAATTGCAGATATGCTTACTCGTATTCGTAATGCAAACACAGTTCGCCACGAGAAGTTAGAATTACCTGCTTCAAAAGTGAAGAAGGAAATTGCTGATATTCTTAAGCGTGAAGGTTTTATTCGTGATTTCGAATACATTGAAGATAACAAACAAGGTGTTATTCGTATCTTCTTGAAATACGGTTCAACAAATGAGCGTGTAATCACAGGTCTTAAGCGTATTAGTAAGCCTGGACTACGTGTTTATGCAAAAGCTGGCGAACTTCCTCGTGTTTTAGGTGGACTTGGAATCGCATTAGTTTCAACATCAAATGGTTTAATGACAGACAAGGATGCACGTCAACAACAAGTTGGTGGCGAAGTATTAGCATACGTTTGGTAATATAATCCTTGAAATGAACGGAGGTGTACAAGAATGTCTCGTATTGGTAAAAAACCAGTTGAAGTACCAAGTGGAGTAACAATCACTCTAGATGGCACTTTAATGACTGTTAAAGGTCCTAAAGGTGAGCTTAAGCGTAACCTTCATGAGGATATGAAAATTGTTATTGAGGAAAACCTAGTTACAGTTGAACGTCCTTCTGACAACAAGTTGCACCGTGCGCTTCACGGTACAACACGTAGTTTGATCAATAACATGGTTGAAGGTGTAACAAAAGGTTATGAGCGTGGTCTTGAGCTTATCGGTGTCGGTTACCGTGCTACTAAGTCAGGTCAAAAGCTTGTACTTAACGTTGGTTACTCTCACCCAGTTGAAATCACTCCTGAACAAGGAATTGAGATCGATGTTCCTTCTAACACGAAGGTTATTGTAAAAGGTATTGATAAAGAGCGCGTTGGTGCTGTTGCATCTAACATTCGTTCTGTACGTTTACCTGAACCTTACAAGGGTAAAGGGATTCGTTATGAAGGCGAATTTGTTCGTCGTAAAGAAGGTAAGACAGGTAAATAATCATTAACTTACGGAAAGGAATGACGTTCAATGATTACGAAGCGTAATAAAAACGTAGCTCGTAAGAAAAGACATGCACATGTTCGACGTGCGATTACAGGTACACCTGAACGTCCTCGCCTCAATGTTTTCCGTTCATCTAAACATATTTACGCTCAATTAATTGATGATGTAAATGGTGTTACACTTGCTTCTGCTTCTACACTTGACTCAGAGGTAGTTGCAGATGCATCGAAAGTAGATGCGGCTAAACTTGTAGGTGAACTCGTAGCAAAACGTGCGATTGAGAATGGACATAAAGTAGTTGTGTTTGACCGTGGTGGTTATTTATATCACGGACGTGTAGCAACACTTGCAGATGCAGCCCGCGAGGCTGGATTGCAATTCTAAAGAAAAAGGAGGGAAAACGAATGCGTCGTATTGACCCTAATACGTTGGAACTTGAAGAAAAAGTAGTAGCTGTTAATCGTGTTGCTAAAGTAGTTAAAGGTGGGCGTCGTTTCCGCTTTGCTGCATTAGTTGTAGTTGGCGATAAAAATGGTCATGTTGGATTCGGTATGGGTAAAGCTCAAGAAGTTCCAGAAGCGATTCGCAAGGCTATAGAAGATGCAAAGAAGAACCTTATTGAAGTACCAGTTGTTGGTACAACAATCCCTCATGAGATTGTTGGACATTTTGGTGCTGGACGCGTCTTTCTAAAAAATGCTTCAGAAGGTACTGGAATCATCGCTGGTGGACCAGTACGTGCCGTACTTGAATTAGCAGGTATCGGTGATATTCTTTCAAAATCTCTTGGTTCAAATAACCCAATCAATATGGTTCGTGCAACTATGCAAGGACTACAAGGTTTAAAACGTGCTGAAGAGGTTGCTAAACTTCGCGGCAAATCCGTGGAAGAACTGTTAGGTTAAGGAGGGAAAATAAATGGCTAAGAAATTAGAAATTACCCTCACTCGTAGTCTTATCGGGCGTCCGGAAGACCAACGCGTTACTGTGAACACTCTTGGTTTACGTAAAATGCATCAAACGGTTGTTCAACAAGATAACGCTGCGATTCGCGGTATGGTAAATAAGGTATCTCACCTTTTAACTGTTAAAGAAATCGAAGCTTAATTGCTTATCTATAATAACGAGGAGGTGTCAACATGAAACTTCATGAGTTGAAGCCTGCAGAAGGATCACGTAAAGAACGTAACCGTGTAGGTCGCGGTATTGGTTCTGGTAACGGTAAAACAGCGGGAAGAGGACATAAAGGTCAAAACTCACGTTCTGGCGGTGGTGTACGTCCTGGATTTGAGGGTGGTCAAAATCCTTTATATCGTCGTTTACCAAAACGTGGATTTACAAATCCTACTCGCAAAGAGTTTACAGTAGTAAACCTTGATACGTTAAACCGCTTTGAAGCGGGTACCGAGGTTACTCCTGAACTTCTTATCGAAACAGGAACTGTGAAAAACGTTAAATACGGAATTAAGATCCTTGGTAACGGTAAACTTGAAAATAAATTAACTGTTAAAGCACATAAGTTCTCAGCATCTGCAGTAGAAGCTATCGAAGCTGCTGGCGGAAAAACTGAGGTGATTTAATGTTCCGGACGATCTCCAACATTATTCGAGTGGGTGATTTACGCCAAAAGGTGATTTTCACCCTACTTATGCTCATTGTCTTTCGTATTGGAAGTTTTATTCCTGTTCCAGGCGCGAACAAGGATGTTCTTAATTTTCACGATCAAGCGAATGCATTTGGGTTTTTAAATACGTTTGGTGGTGGAGCATTAGGGAACTTTTCAATTTTTGCCATGGGTATTATGCCATATATCACTGCTTCCATTGTGGTTCAGTTGTTACAAATGGATGTTGTACCTAAGTTTGCTGAATGGGCAAAAGAGGGGGAAGCTGGTCGACGTAAATTAGCTCAGTTTACCCGTTACGGAACGATTGTATTAGGATTTGTTCAAGCATTAGGGATGTCAATTGGGTTTAACTCACTTTTCCCTGGTCTAATTCCGAATCCAAGCGTTACAACTTATTTGTTTATTGCTTTAGTATTAACGGCTGGTACTGCCTTTCTTATGTGGTTAGGTGAGCAAATAACAGCTAAAGGTGTAGGTAACGGTATTTCTATTATTATCTTTGGTGGTATTGCTGCTGGGATTCCTAATGGAGTTAACCAAATCTATGTACAACAGATTGAAGGTGCTGGAGATCAACTGTTCTTAAGTATCGTGACAGTTCTTCTTATGGCCCTTGCTGTTTTGGCTATTATTGTTGTTGTCATTTTTGTTCAACAAGCCCTAAGAAAAGTACCGGTTCAATATGCGAAGCGTCTAGTGGGACGTAGTCCAGTAGGTGGACAGTCCACGCATTTACCTTTAAAAGTGAATGCTGCTGGTGTTATCCCTGTTATTTTTGCACTTTCTCTTTTTATGTTCCCACCAGTTGTTGCTGGCTTTTTTGGGACAGGAAACGAAATTGCGGCATGGGTTACAAGAGTATTTGATTATACACAGCCAATCGGTATGATCGTGTATACATTATTAATCATTGGGTTTACGTACTTTTATACGTTTATTCAAGTTAATCCGGAAAAAATGGCTGACAACCTTAAAAAACAAGGTGGATACATCCCAGGCATTCGGCCCGGTAAGACAACACAGACTTACTTAACACGCATTTTATATCGCTTAACGTTTGTTGGTGCACTCTTCCTAGCTACAGTTGCTATTATCCCAGTATTCTTTACACGTCTCATGGATTTACCTCCTGCAGTACAAATTGGAGGTACTGGATTATTGATTGTGGTTGGTGTAGCATTAGACACGATGAAGCAAATCGAAAGTCAACTAATAAAACGATCTTATAAAGGCTTTATTAAGTAATAAGGGGATCTGGGAAGGTTATCTTTCCCGTTCGCCTTCTGTTGTTAAATCGGAGCGATGGGGGGAGATTGAAATGAATTTAATTTTAATGGGTTTACCTGGGGCTGGTAAAGGTACACAAGCAGAAAGAATTGTTGAAGAATATAACATTCCTCACATTTCAACTGGCGATATGTTTCGAGCCGCAATAAAAGGTCAAACAGATCTTGGTTTAAAAGCAAAGTCCTTTATGGATGCTGGTGAACTTGTTCCTGATGAAGTGACTATTGGTATTGTTCGTGAACGATTAACGAAAGAGGATTGTCAGAGCGGTTTTTTACTTGATGGTTTTCCTCGTACAGTTGCTCAAGCAGAAGCATTAGAGGATCTTTTAAGTTCAATGGAGCGCAAAATTGATTATGTTCTGAACGTTGAGGTTCCTGAAAGTCTTCTATTAGATCGACTTACAGGTCGCAGGGTTTCACCTACGTCTGGGAAAACGTATCATGTCATTTTTAATCCTCCTAAAACAGAAGGTGTATGTGACGTTGATGGAAGTGAGTTAATCCAACGCGATGATGACAAACCTGCAACAGTTAAAAAACGTCTTGAAGTAAACCAGGCACAAGCGCAACCTCTTGTAGATTTCTACACTGAGAAAGGCTATTTACGTGAAATCAATGGTGATCAAGATATTAATAAAGTTTTCGAAGATATCGACCAGCTTTTGAAAGGACTTCGTGCATGATCATATGTAAGACTGAACGAGAACTAGACATCATGCGAGAAGCGGGTAAAATTGTTGCTTTAACGCATCAAGCGTTAAAAGAACATATTCAACCTGGTATATCGACAAAAGAATTAGATGTGATTGCAGAAAAGTTGATTCGCTCACACGATGCAACTCCATCTTTCAAAGGTTATAATGGGTTTACAGGTAGCGTCTGTGCTTCGGTAAATGAGGAATTAGTGCACGGAATTCCTGGGAAGCGAGTGCTTAAAGATGGCGATGTCATTAGTATTGATATTGGTGCTTTTTACAATGGTTATCATGGAGATTCAGCATGGACATATGCAGTTGGCAACATTTCTGAAAAAGATCAAGAGTTACTTGATGTGACAGAAGCTTCTCTTTTTAAAGGATTGGAGTTTGCTAGACCTGGTAATCGCTTATCAGATATTTCACATGCTATTCAATCTTATGCAGAGCCATTTGGTTTTTCAATCGTCAGGGAGTATGTTGGACATGGCGTTGGGCAAGACTTGCATGAGGATCCTCAAATTCCTCACTACGGTCCCCCAGGAAAAGGTCCTAGACTTAAACCGGGTATGGTACTTGCGATTGAACCAATGATTAATGCTGGCACGCGCTATGTACGTACTCTTTCTGATGACTGGACTGTTGTCACAGTCGATGGAAAGAATTGTGCACACTTTGAGCATACGATTGCTATTACGGAATCAGGTTATGAAATCTTAACAAAAGCTTAATTGTAGGTGATGATCTCTATGCAAGACTCTGGTCAAACTCCGGAGATTGGTCAAATCGTGATGGTTACAAAAGGTCGAGATCAAGGTGATTATGGAATTATTATTGATCTGATTGACGAACGTTTTGTAAGGATTGCTGATGGCGATAAGCGTAAAGTTGACCGCGCGAAGAAAAAGAATATTTATCACCTAGAATTAATTGATTACATTGCTGATGAAGTTAAGGGCAGCTTTATAGAAACAGGACGTGTTACTAATGGAAAATTACGTTATGCGCTAACGAATTTTTTAGAGCAACGGTCTGATTTACTGAAGGAAGGAGAGTGAACCTGTGGCTAAAGAAGATGTTATTGAGGTGGAAGGTACGGTTATTGAGCCGCTTCCTAATGCAATGTTTCGCGTTGAACTAGAAAATGGTCATAAGATTCTTGCCCACGTTTCTGGAAAGATTCGTATGCATTTCATTCGAATTCTCCCTGGTGATAAGGTGACAGTAGAACTTTCGCCTTATGATCTAACACGTGGACGAATCACATATCGATACAAATAATACGTTGCGAGAGCGACTAGCAAAATAATATACTGTTGTTTTGCTTTAATCTGATTACATTGCTAATCAGTGCACTCCGTACCATATAGGAGGTAAAAAAAATGAAGGTAAGACCATCAGTCAAGCCTATTTGTGAAAAGTGTAAAGTTATCCGTCGTAAGGGAACGGTAATGGTTATTTGTGAAAACCCTAAGCATAAGCAAAAACAAGGTTAATAAATAAGGAGGTTCTGCACATGGCACGTATCGCAGGCGTCGATATTCCACGTGATAAACGCGTAGTTATTTCACTAACGTATGTCTTTGGAATCGGCAAAACTAAGTCGTCTGAAATTCTAGCGAAAGCAGGTGTATCTGAAAATACACGTGTTCGTGATCTTACTGAAGAAGAATTAGGACGTATTCGTGAAGCGGTTGAAGGGTACAGAGTAGAGGGTGACCTTCGTCGTGAAGTTTCACTTAACATTAAACGTCTTATTGAAATTGGTTCATATCGTGGTGTTCGCCACCGTCGTGGATTACCTGTTCGTGGACAAAATTCTAAAAACAATGCACGTACGCGTAAAGGTCCTCGTCGTACTGTAGCAAATAAGAAAAAGTAGTAAAGGAGGTCGCATAAAAAATGGCTAAGAAAACGAATACTCGTCCAAAGCGTCGCCAACGTAAAAATGTTGAATCTGGGATTGCTCACATTCGTTCTACGTTCAACAATACGATTGTGACAATTACAGATACGCATGGTAATACAATTTCTTGGGCAAGTGCTGGTGGATTAGGTTTCAAGGGTTCTCGTAAATCAACTCCATTTGCTGCTCAAATGGCTGCAGAGCAAGCTGGTAAAGCTTCAATGGATCATGGCATGAAAACTGTTGAGGTTTCAGTTAAAGGACCAGGTGCAGGTCGTGAAGCGGCGATCCGTTCTTTACAAGCTGTTGGGCTTGAAGTGAACATGATTAAAGATGTTACTCCAGTTCCTCACAACGGTTGTCGCCCGCCAAAACGTCGTAGAGTATAACGGAATCAATCATTGTATAGATTTCCCTAATTTGTCAATAATGGATAGAGCGATAACAGTCCTGTTGGCAAAATGGTGTAAGCTTAGGAATTGCCTACTGGTTATCCGGTTAGGCAATCCTTGCAGTCTACCGGAGTTCGACGTTTTGAAGGAGGGTTTGTTTAATGATTGAAATTGAGAAGCCAAATATTGAAGCGGTTGAAGTAAGTGAAGACGCAAAGTATGGAAAATTTATCGTTGAACCATTAGAGCGTGGATATGGTACAACTTTAGGAAACTCCCTACGTCGTATTCTTCTTTCCTCTTTGCCTGGCGCTGCTGTAACTTCTGTTCAAATTGATTCGGTTTTACATGAATTCTCAACCATCGAAGGTGTAGTTGAAGATGTAACAACAATTATTTTGAACTTAAAAAAGCTTGCTCTTAAAATCTATTCAGATGAAGAGAAGACCCTTGAGATTGATATTCAAGGTGAAGGAGTTGTAACAGCAAATGATTTAACGCATGATAGTGATGTTGAAGTACTGAATCCAGATCTTCATATTGCTACGCTTGCTGCTGGTGCGCATTTACATATGCGTTTAGTAGCTAAGCGAGGTCGTGGTTATATCCTTGCTGAGGGTAATAAGAACGATGAACAACCAATTGGGGTTATTCCTATCGATTCTATTTACACACCGGTTTCACGAGTAAATTATCAAGTTGAGAATACACGCGTCGGTCAAGTAACTAACTATGACAAACTAACTCTTGATGTCTGGACTGATGGAAGCATTCGTCCTGAAGAAGCTGTTTCTTTAGGTGCGAAGATCTTAACAGAGCACTTAAATATCTTTGTTGGAATGACTGATCAAGCTCAACACGCTGAGATAATGGTTGAAAAAGAAGAAGATCAGAAAGAAAAAGTTCTTGAAATGACAATTGAGGAACTAGATCTATCTGTTCGTTCTTACAATTGCTTGAAGCGAGCTGGGATCAACACGGTTCAGGAACTAACTCATAAGTCTGAAGAAGACATGATGAAAGTTCGTAACCTTGGTCGTAAATCACTTGAAGAAGTTCAAGAGAAACTTGGGGAGCTTGGTCTAGGTCTTCGTAAAGAAGAATAGGTAGGCAATCTATCTTAATCGTTTATAATAGTCTTTGCTCGTTTTAACTGAGCAGGTAACAAAGGAGGGAAACAACATGGCATACGCAAAATTAGGTCGTGATAGTTCTGGTCGTAAGGCTTTATTCCGTGATTTAGCTACTGATCTTATTATCAATGAGCGCATCCAAACGACTGAAGCAAAAGCGAAAGAGCTTCGCTCAATCGTTGAGAAAATGATTACTCTTGGTAAGCGTGGAGATTTACATGCACGTCGTCAAGCTGCTGCTTTCATTCGTAGAGAAGTTGCTGATACGGAGTCTGGTCAAGACGCTATCCAAAAATTATTCTCTGATATTGCAACTCGTTATGAAGAACGTCAAGGTGGTTATACACGTATTCTTAAAATTGGACCTCGTCGTGATGACGGTGCTCCAATGGTTATTATTGAACTCGTATAATCAATTTGTTCGTTGAGTGAATAGATGAGGCGACAAAGGGCAAATCAGATCTGAGCACGTATGCTCTGTTTCTGGGCCCTTTTTTGTTTGCCTTTTTTTAAGCAACGTTGATTTTGCTTAAAAACGATCGCTGTTATTTGTCAACTTTGGCGGAATAGTGTGGTAAAGCCATTGTTGATACATGAATCATAGTTGAGTAGAACACCGCATAGATAATTTGAACTTTATCAGTACTTTATAATTAGATTATTGAGTGTATTATAAGTTGCGTTTTCTGAAAAAGGAGAATCGAGTGAAGTTTCTCACTCCTTTGGCTGCTCATTTAGACTTACATTTGGCTGTCAAATGTTTAAGGTATAATCTTTGCGTATAAATGCTAGAATTAAATAAATTGCTTGTTTGAGGGGGGATTATGTGTCTACTCTGATTCAACTTCAGGACGTTACATTTCAATATGACGAAGGTGGTCAGTCGGCTATAGAAAATTTAAGTCTCACTATTTCAGCTAAAGAATGGATTGCTGTTTTAGGCCGTAACGGCTCAGGAAAGTCAACATTTGGTCGCCTGCTCAATGGACTATTACCCCCAACAAGTGGAGCCGTGATAATTAATGGATTGTCCACTACTGATGAAAAGGAAATATGGAACATTCGAAAAACTGTTGGAATGGTTTTTCAAAATCCTGATCATCAGTTTGTCGCGACGACAGTACGAGATGATCTTGCTTTTGGCTTAGAAAATTTAGGTCTTACGCGTGACGTGATGCAAGTTCGAATTGATCGATACGCTCATTTAATTGGAATTAGCCATTTACTAGATGCAGAGCCTTACCGCTTATCAGGTGGTCAAAAGCAAAGAGTGGCTATTGCTGGGGTAATGGCAATGGAACCAGAAGTTTTGATTTTTGATGAATCGACCTCTATGCTAGATCCAGTCGGCCGTAAAGAAGTACTAGATACGTTAAAGAGGCTTCACCAACGTGGTATTACGATTATTTCTATTACTCATGATATGGACGAGGCCGTACTTGCCGACCGCGTGATCATATTTGATAAGGGGCGTATAATTAAAGATGCACACCCTATTGATGTATTCCAAGCCCCAGACCTATTAAGGCAGGTAGGATTAACGCTTCCTTTTTCGGTCCAATTGCAAAATGAGCTTCGTGATAAGGGAATTAGACTTGAGAATGTATGTTTAACGGAAGAGGAGCTGATCTCGGAATTATGGATATCGTATTCAGCGAAGTAGACCATTGTTATATGCCTAAGACTCCCTTTGAAAAAATCGCCCTTGAAGACGTGAACATGAAGATTCGATCAGGCTCTTTTACTGCGATTATCGGCCACACAGGCTCAGGAAAGTCTACATTAGTTCAACATATCAATGGTTTGCTAAAGCCAACCTCTGGAACTGTGCAAGTTGGTCCTTTTACGATAAAAGCAGGAGAAAAGAAAATAGACTTGTTAAACTTACGTAGAAAAGTGGGACATGTTTTTCAATATCCTGAACATCAGTTGTTTGAAGAAACCGTAGAAAAAGATATTTGTTTTGGTCCTGTTAATTTTGGGCTATCAAAGGAACATGCCACGAAACGAGCCCAAGAGTTAATAAAGGTAGTCGGTTTAGATACTAGCTTTTTAGCTAAATCTCCTTTTCATTTAAGTGGTGGGCAGATGAGAAGGGTGGCCATTGCTGGTGTGTTAGCAAGTCGGCCGTCTGTGCTTGTGCTTGATGAACCTGCTGCTGGTCTTGACCCTGAGGGAAGAAACCAGATGATGGAGTTATTTTCAAATTATCATAAAGAACATAACACAACAACAATCTTAGTTACTCACCATATGGAAGATGCGGCCAAATATGCCGATCAAATCATTGTTATGCACAAGGGAAAGATCGAAATGTTTGGCGGCAGAGACTTGATTTTTAAAGAAGCGAAAAGGCTCGAGGAATTGGGCCTTGGTCTTCCTAATACGGTTCGTTTCTTACAGGGGGTAAAAGAGAAGTTTCATTTAGCTTCGGTTCCTAACCGATTTGATGTTGAAGGGACCTCAGCATTTATAGCAGAGCTTTTGCGAGCAAAGGAGGAGTAGGCCTATGTTACAAAATGTAATTATTGGACAATATGTTACGGGGGCCTCATTCCTGCATCGTTTAGATCCACGCTCTAAGCTGATCAGTGTCTTTTTACTGGTTTTTGTTATTTTCTTAGCGAATAATTGGTATGCTAACGGTCTTGTTATTCTTTTTACAATTTTGATGGTTATTTTATCAAAAGTTCCTCTTTCGTTTCTCTACAAAGGTCTAAAGCCAATTTTGTGGCTTGTTCTCTTTACGCTGATTCTACATCTATTTATGACAAGGGAAGGGAATGTTTTATTTAGTCTTGGTATCCTATCGGTTTATGAAGAAGGGTTAAAACAAGGTGTTTTTATAGCGGTACGCTTTATTACAATCGTCATGCTTACTTCCCTTGTGACATTAACGACAAAGCCGATTGATTTAACCGATGGACTAGAGAATCTATTTACCCCGTTAAAAAAGGTAGGTTTACCTGCACATGAATTAGCTTTAATGATGTCGATTGCCTTACGTTTTATTCCTACTCTGCTACAGGAAACAGAGAAGATCATGAAAGCACAAATGGCTCGCGGTGTTGATTTTACATCTGGACCTTGGGGGAAAAGGGTTAAAGCGTTATTGCCCTTACTTATTCCATTATTTATTAGTGCGTTTAAAAGGGCTGAGGATTTGGCATTGGCCATGGAAGCAAGAGGCTACCGTGGTGGAGAAGGCCGCTCAAAATATCGCCTTTTGGTTTGGAAAGGACAAGACACCCTTGTTATAATCGTCTGTATAGCGTTTGGTGCTATGATTGGAGCAATGAGATATATTTGGGTCTAGGGAGTGGTAAAATTGAAACGTGTGGCATTATGGGTGATGTATGAAGGGACTCTTTTTTCCGGTTATCAAGTTCAGCCAGGGAAACGAACGGTTCAACGAGAGATAGAGGCAGCACTAGCAACTCTTCATAAAGGGAAGGCCATTCGTGTTCATTCATCAGGGAGAACCGATACTCGTGTGCATGCAAGAGGACAAGTTCTTCACTTTGACACTCCTCTTCTGATTCCACTAGACAAGTGGCCAAAAGCGATGAATGCCTGCTTGCCAGACGATGTACGAATCATTGAAGCTGCTTTTGTGTCAGATGATTTCCACTCCAGGTATCAGGCAGTAAAGAAAGAATATCATTACCGAGTTTTACTTAGTAAACAACCAGATGTTTGGAGAAGGAATACAACGTTTCATTTCCCATACCCTTTTGATTTTGAAAAAATTAAGGAAGCGGCTTCCTTGTTAATTGGGACGTATGATTTCAGCTCATTCTGTGCGTCCAATACAGACGTTAAAGACAAAGTAAGAACCGTATATGAAATTTCAATTGAGATTGAGCAAGATGAGCTTGTTTTCCGATTAGTAGGGAACGGATTTTTGTATAATATGGTCCGTATAATTGTCGGTACATTGCTAGAGGTTGGAGTCGGAAAATGGGAACCGTCTGAAATGTCAATGATTCTTCAAGCTCAAGATCGAACATTAGCAGGAAAAACTGCTCCTGGAAACGGATTATTTCTATGGAAGGTCACGTATGAAACGTCTATCTTCACTGGAAATTATTGAAAAAATGGCTTATTATAAAAAAATGTATATGACAACGACTCCTAGTGTAACAAGTTGTTGACATTGGGTTTCCAATATTATATGATGTTAGATGGTAATTCCAAAACCCACTAGCCCCGGGTTCGGAATGTTACAATAGACACTGGTTTTAAAAAAATTGATAGATTTTCTAAAATACGGAGGGAAATTCATGCGTACAACATATATGGCAAAGCCTAACGAAGTTGAGCGTAAATGGTTTGTAGTCGACGCTGAAGGTCAAACGCTTGGTCGTTTAGCTTCAGAAGTAGCTTCAATCCTACGTGGTAAACAAAAGCCAACTTTTACTCCTCACATTGACACAGGTGATTTCGTTATCATCATCAATGCTGAGAAAATTCACTTAACGGGTAACAAATTAAATGACAAGATCTACTACCGTCACACAAATCATCCAGGTGGTTTAAAAATGACTAAAGCTGGAGACATGCGTGCTAACAAGCCTGAGCGTATGCTTGAGCTTGCAATCAAAGGAATGCTTCCAAAGAACACGCTTGGACGCGCTCAAGGTATGAAACTTCATGTATATGCAGGAAGCGAACACAAACATCAAGCTCAAAAACCAGAAGTTTACACACTTCGTGGTTAATCGATAGGAGGGTATTATTTTGGCACAAGTACAATATTATGGTACAGGTCGTCGTAAGCATTCTACTGCTCGCGTACGCCTAATGCCGGGTGACGGCCGTATCGTTATCAACGGTCGCGAATTAGATGAATATTTTGGTCTTGAAACTTTAAAACTTATCGTAAAACAACCACTTGTTGAAACAGGTGTTGAAGGTCAATATGACGTTCACGTAAATGTTGATGGTGGTGGTTACACAGGACAAGCGGGTGCTATCCGTCATGGTGTTGCTCGTGCTCTACTTAAAGTAGATCCTGACAACCGTCCTTCATTAAAGAGCGCTGGCTTCTTAACTCGTGATGCTCGTATGAAAGAGCGTAAGAAATACGGTCTTAAAGCAGCACGTCGTGCACCTCAGTTCTCAAAACGTTAATCTATACGTTTCAAAGACTCTCGAACCTTTTGGTTTAGGGGTCTTTTTTTGTGCTTGAAATTTGATTTTGAATACGAGAATATATTTTGACAAAAACCATAGCTCAATGTACTTTTAACTTGCCTGCTGTCTGCTCTTTTATGGTAACTCTAACGTGTGGGTGATGTTCATACTCATTTGAATGTCAAAGTAAACCGTTTGTCCTTTTTTATACTTGCTTCTGCTTTAAACAGGAGGGAACCTTGTATGTGCCGTAGTTATGAATGGTGATGCGGTGCCAGAAGCACTCATTTCTTGACTGCTCGCAGACATACTAGATAAATGATTTGTAACAGATTGAATTTTCTCAACCATTTCTTTGACGGCATTTTCAATTCCTGTGATATCCGTAACCGACACACCAACTTGTTCTGAAAGTTTTCGTACTTCGTCTGCTACGACAGCAAACCCTTTGCCATGTTCTCCTGCACGAGCTGCTTCAATCGCTGCGTTTTAAGCTAAAAGATTTGTTTGTTCTGCAATATCTTTAATTACTGAAACTAATTTGGAAATTTCCTGTGACTGTGCATCTAAGCCTTTGACTTTTTGTACGGATTCTTGCACGATGTGGTCTATCGCTTCCATCAATTTACCACCTCCGATGTCATGCCAAGCACTTCATTTGAAGATTGATAAATATCTTCTCCATTCTTAGTTTGGTGTTAATTTTTAAGTTTGGTGATGTTCCTCCCTTTTCTATCTGGAAAACCTTATGCAGCTACCGATCCAAAATTTTGAAATTTTAATACAATTTTTTTAAAATGTTCAGTCAATTTTCCATTTATAATTATAAATATTCTACAAATAGATAAGTGGTTGAATTTATCAATGAAAAATTCACTTTAAAAGATCTCCGCGATAATTTTTTCCTGTAAAGTAACTTCCTCAAAGAATAAATTATTATTCAATCTCAATTTACTGGACAATATCGACAGCTTTTCCACTGCATGTTGTAATTGGAGTTCGTCATACTAAAAGAATAGAAAACAAATGAATGGAGGGGAAGTTAATGAATGTGACAGTGCTATCTGACAAACGCCGAGAGAAGCAATGGAAGTTTGAACGTAATGTTTTGAAAAACTTATCATTAAAAGATCTCAAAGCAAACGTTGAAGAGCATTTCAAACCAGTCGTTCCGTTTCACTTTCTCTCCCATCCTTTTTTATTAGATCCATGTATGGATATGGCTATTGATGCTTTTTTACTAGGAGCGGAATACGGGAAGTTCGGTTATTTAGGTGAATCGGAAAAGCAAGTAAAGGAAAGATGCGACGATGACTTAACTGAAATTATGCATTGTATATTTAACCTGCTCCAAGGGTGGTTAATGGATTCTGACTATTTACTGGGCTCTCTCCAAATATCGACGGAAGCATTTGTTGAGCATTGGTGGATGAAAGGTTTTAAAGAGGGAGAGAAACGATATCGTTTAAGGTTGCATTAATAATTATTAATTGGTTTTGTATAAATATGGTAAATGGCTTTGTACCTAAGGTTGTTCGAAAGGGTATATCACCTTTTCAGATGAAGAAAAAAGCTTGAGTTTCAATGAAGTATAAGCCTGCTTGGTAATGACTCCATAAGCTAGCTGAATTGATTCGACTAGAAAAGAAATCCACTTGTCGTTTGACTTAAAAGAAAGTAGCCGTTTCACTCATTACTTATAAAAAAAGATGGCTAGCGCCGTTTTTCTAATACAATCTTATAAATTCACTTCATATTCTTCCTCTTGTCCCAATATATATAGAAGAGTGGACGAGGAGGGATGGCAGTGAGTTTAATTAAATGGATAAAGGGTGGCGCGTTTGCTTTAGGTGTCGTCGTTTTATTATTTATCATCCAATATCAATTTGTTAGCAATGATTCGTGGACAACGTGGAATCTTCCTTTATCAGGTAAGGTGATAGTAGTAGACCCTGGCCATGGTGGAATTGATGGTGGGGCTTTGTCAAAAAGTGGGATTCTTGAGAAAGAGGTTACTTTGCTTATTAGTGAACAGTTAAGAGATTATTTGCAGGAAGCGGGTGCTCTTGTTTTAATGACAAGAGAGGATGACCATGATTTGGCAAATGCAGATACAAGAAAAGTGCGACAACGCAAAAATGAAGATCTAAGGCGTCGGGTAGAGATTGTTAATGATTCCGATGCTGATTTATTTGTTAGTCTTCATCTAAATGCGATTCCCTCTCCTAAATGGAGTGGGGCGCAAACGTTTTACAACAGAGCGATGCCAGAAAATGAAGAATTGGCGAGATTTGTTCAGGATGAAGTAAGGCGTAATCTTGAAAATACAACCAGACAGGCAAAACCAATTCATAATTTATTTTTGTTGAAAAACGCAAATATTCCAGGTGTGTTAATAGAAGCAGGATTTTTGTCGAATCCGACAGAAGCGGAATTGTTACAAACAGAAAAGTATCAACAAAAAGTAGCAGCAGCCATTTACCAAGGAATTTTACGTTATTATACAGATGAAAAAGTCCCTGAATAATAAGTGCAAGCGGATTCACGCTCGACTAGTTTCTTGTGCTATAATAGGCATATAACTGGAATAAAGGAAGGTGTGTCCGTGTTGGTTACTGAAGCTATAGTGCTCGAAGCCTTAAAGCGTGTTAAGGACCGAGACTTAAATAAAAGCATAGTGGAAACAGGGGGAGTCCGCGAGGTTAAGGTAAAAGATGGAAATGTTAGTTTGAAAATTGCCTTAGCAAAAACAGGAACCCCTGAGCAAATGGAAGTTCAACAAGAAATTGTAAATGTGGTTAAAGGAGAAGGGGCGAATTCAGTCGGACTTCGATTTGAAGAGTTAACGACTGAAGAAATTTCAAAGCTCGGCGGTGTTGATGAACCGGCATTTCAGGGTCCATCAATCCTAGCTCCTAATAGTAAAACAACCTTTATTGCGGTAACAAGTGGGAAAGGTGGAGTCGGGAAGTCTACTGTGTCAGTGAACCTAGCGACGACTCTTGCGCGACTAGGAAAAAAAGTTGGGATTATCGACGCTGATATTTATGGGTTTAGTGTTCCAGATATGATGGGAATTGAAGAAAGGCCGAAAGTGATCGCCGATCGTATTTATCCTGTTGAGCGTTTTGGCGTAAAAGTAATCTCTATGGGCTTTTTTGTAGAAGACAATGCACCTGTCATTTGGAGAGGACCCATGCTTGGAAAAATGCTAAATCAATTTTTTACCGAAGTAGAATGGGGAGACCTGGACTATTTAGTATTAGACTTACCTCCTGGAACGGGAGATGTAGCATTAGATCTTCATACAATGCTTCCTCACTCTAAAGAAATTCTTGTGACAACACCGCATGCTACAGCAGCATTTGTAGCAGCACGTGCAGGGACAATGGCCATTAAAGCGCATCATGAAATCCTTGGAGTAGTGGAAAATATGGCGTATTTTGAAAGTCGTGTAACAAACGAGAAAGAATATGTCTTTGGTACAGGTGGAGGAGAGCGCTTGACTGAAGAGTTAAAAACGGACTTATTAGGGAAAATTCCGCTCGGACAACCTGATATAAACAAAGATGACTTTGCCCCTTCTATCTATGCGGCAGACCATCCTATTGGTGACATATACGCTCAAATTGCTAAACGAGTAATTGAAAAGACAAGCTAATATAAAAGAGGATGACGCATAGGTGATTTTTTGACCTTTGTTGTCATCCTCTTCGCTTTATACTGAAGATTCTAGAAGGCTCTAAGAAGACTTCTATTTACCGCCACCTTCTCCGCCGCCTTCTCCGCCACCTTCTCCGCCACCGCCAGATCCTTGTTCTTGTTTCTCCATTTGTTGTTGGGCAACCTTAGTCAGGATCTCGTTTACTTTAGCTGTGAAAAATGGACTTTCAAAAGCTTCGGTCATAATTGTCATCACCTGCTGGCGATATTCTTTTGATTTCAAGGTTTCGAGAAGGGCTTTTTCCATTTCTGGATCTTTGAGAATAGTGATCATCATTGCTTGATATTCAGGGTCTTTCATTAAGCCTTTTAACATTTTTTCATTTTCTGTTTGCATACTCTCGGCAAATGTTTTAGCGAATTCAGGATCTTTCATCACCTCTTGCCAGAATTTTCTACCTTCTTCTGATGTAAGTGTCTGTTGAATTGTCTTTTTGACGAAAGCATTGTCCATTACGATTTCTTTCTGGAGCTCTTCATCTCCCATAATTTCTTGAATCGCCTTCTTGCCATCATCTGTTTTAAGCATATCAACCATCATCTTTTTTGTGCTCTCATAATCGGGAGTGGCTCCATTACCACCTTCAGCTTGAGCACAACTAGCAACAAGAGTGAGGAGCAAAGTAAATATAAATACAAAAGTGATTTTTTTCATGCTGTATAAGCTCCTTTCGATCATTTTGTCATTAATTTGAGATATTTCGTTAGGTTTTATACATCTCGATAAGGTGAAGGCTAGCAATTTTTACAGGACATTGATACAATCATGAAAGCAGAATGGGATATTGGAGGATTGGCCTGTGAACAGTCGGAAAGTCGTTAAATTATTTTTTACCACGCTTTTAGTTGGGAGTATAAGTGGTGCGATTGTTGGATTTATTTTAGATTATCATGTATATACTGAGGGAACGTTTCTTAATACGTTTTTTGGTTTGATCTGGCTCTTAGGCATTTGTGCTGCTTTCAGTTTAATTAGTCAGATGGGTTTCTTTGCTTACTTAACAGTTCATCGATTTGGTTTAGGTTTATTTAAATCACAAAAATTGTGGAATTATGTACAAGTTATTATTATTGCTTTTGTTGTTTTTGATTTAATTTATTTTCGCTATATAGCTTTTGCACAACCGAATGAAACGATTATTCATTACCTAGTGATGCCGATTATACTATTGTTTTACGGTTTATTAGTTGCTTATTTAAAGGCAAAGGATACAAACCAAGGTGCGTTTATTCCTTCTCTATTCTTTATCGTTGTGATTACGGTAATTGAGTGGGTACCGGCACTTACTGTTAATGATCCAAAGTGGCTATGGCTCTATCTCACACCTTTAATTACAGCGAATACATGGCAGGTCTTAATCTTACATCGATTAACTCAAACAAAATAACCAAAACCTTCCGCAATTTTTGCGGAAGGTTTTGATCTTTTATGCCAATGCTCTATAGTGTTATTATTTCTAGACTTGAGAACAAACAAACCTCATTTATTTAATTTCTTCGTTTTTAGCCTTTGTACTAGCCATTAAATCTTCAACGGTTGTAAAAGTAAAACCTTTTCCGCGAAGTTGATCAATGATGATAGGGAGTGCCTTATGAGTCTGTTTAACAGAATCCGAAGCGTGGAACAATAGAATATCACCAGAATCAGTGGAGGGAACAACCTCTTCAACAATGGAATCTACCCCTGGGTTTTGATAGTCTTTTGAGTTAACGCTCCAATGAACGACAGAGAACCCCTGTGAATCTGCAACTTGTAGAACATTCTTATTGAAAGAACCGTTTGGAGGCCTTAATAAAATAGGACGTTCACCTGTTAATTCGGCTAAGACTTGACTACTCTGATTAATATCTTTTCTAACTTTCTCGTTGTCCAAGCTCGTATAATCTTTATACTGATAACCGTGACTACCAATGCTATGGCCTCTATCTTTGATTTCTTGAACTAGATCAGGATAACGCTCTGCCCAAGAGGCTGATATAAAAAAGGTTGCATGATCTACTTCTTTTTGGTCTAGAATGTCTAAAATCGGGCCGATGCGGTTTTCCCCCCAACTGATGTTAAAAGTTAAGGCTATTTGTTTATCATCAGTTTCAGCTTTATAGAAAGCTTGTGGTCCATCCGAGGTAGAAAATACGGCTATTTGTGAGCGTTCTACATAAAGCAAACCAGCTGTAAAGAAAGCAGCAACGATTATAAGTGATAATTGCTTAATTCGTTTAGCATGAAAGATCCAAAAGAATTTCATTTTCTTACCCTCCTTGTCCATTGTTATGACCAATCTATGGTGAAAAGGATGAAGATATGAATAAAATTGGAACAAATAGAAAATAATTTAATGATCTAAAGTGTAATTTTAAAAGTTTGAATGTTGCGGTTGTCGATATCGTTTAGTTGTTTAGTCACAATAGTCGAGGTGGTAGTCGTGTTAGGGGTTATTTTAAACGAAAAGGAAGTTCAAGAAGTAGAGTATATGCTAAAAAGAGAAATGGAAGAATTACTTTTAGATATGTCTGATCCCCGTATTGATGAAGTAGTGAAGCGAGCAATGGAAGAAAAATATCAAATTATTTTTAAAATCTATAAACGATTTGTATCACCAAAGGAAACAATGAAGTATCTTTTGAATCGGCGCAACACACAATGAGTATGTGTTGCCTTTTAATTTTAGATGAAGTGTTGACTTATGATTATTTTATGTGTTATATTATTTCTTGTCGCCAAAACAATAGTTGTTAACAGGTGTTGACAAGTAATTGGTCGGTGTGATATATTATGAAAGTCGCCAACGAGCGATACGATAGTTCTTTGAAAACTGAACAAAAGCCAAGCGAAAAGAGAAAACATAATTTTCTCGTCAATTTTAAGTGATTTAGTAAAATCACAACGTATCGTTAGCGATACAGTTTGAGCACAAATCAAGCACTTTTATGGAGAGTTTGATCCTGGCTCAGGACGAACGCTGGCGGCGTGCCTAATACATGCAAGTCGAGCGGACTGATTAAGAGCTTGCTCTTATGACGTTAGCGGCGGACGGGTGAGTAACACGTGGGCAACCTGCCCTGTAGATCGGGATAACATCGAGAAATCGGTGCTAATACCGGATAATTTCTAAAATCTCATGGTTTTAGAATAAAAGATGGCTCCGGCTATCACTACGGGATGGGCCCGCGGCGCATTAGCTAGTTGGTAAGGTAATGGCTTACCAAGGCGACGATGCGTAGCCGACCTGAGAGGGTGATCGGCCACACTGGGACTGAGACACGGCCCAGACTCCTACGGGAGGCAGCAGTAGGGAATCTTCCGCAATGGACGAAAGTCTGACGGAGCAACGCCGCGTGAGTGATGAAGGATTTCGGTTCGTAAAGCTCTGTTGTTAGGGAAGAACAAGTGCCGTTCAAATAGGGCGGCACCTTGACGGTACCTAACCAGAAAGCCACGGCTAACTACGTGCCAGCAGCCGCGGTAATACGTAGGTGGCAAGCGTTGTCCGGAATTATTGGGCGTAAAGCGCGCGCAGGCGGTCTTTTAAGTCTGATGTGAAAGCCCCCGGCTCAACCGGGGAGGGTCATTGGAAACTGGGAGACTTGAGTACAGAAGAGGAGAGTGGAATTCCACGTGTAGCGGTGAAATGCGTAGATATGTGGAGGAACAC
>NZ_JAJAFR010000016.1 GCF_020734105.1 Alkalihalobacillus deserti | reverse complement strand
AACCCTCACGGATTCCAATTGAAACACTAGCTGCCTTCTTTAATTCTATTATTCTACTTATGCCCACTGCACGTTTCACAGCTTTTCTTAGATGAGTTAATATCTCTTGATCAGGGAGTTGAACTAACTCATGTGGTAGTAGATTTAGCTTTAATATTTGAAGAGCTGACTGCCCTTCCCAATCCTTAAACACTGTTAAGAATTCAGGAAAATATCGATCAATCCAATTGTGAATTTGTCCTTGTAGAGATCAACGGATAATAGATCACGTATTTTTCTTGCGATTCGTAGATCAGCATATACTCCCTCTGGAATTTTAGGTTCAGCGTATCTTCCGTCTTTCACTAATTGAGCAATAACCTTAGCGTCTTTCACATCATTTTTTGTGGGGGAATTATCATCTAATTCCTTCGTCTTCTTAACATGCATTGGATTAACAACGACAAGCTTGAGATTAAGTTCTTTAAGATAATGAGCTAAATTAAGCCAGTAGTGACCAGTAGGTTCAACACCGACAATTACTTTATTCATATCTTGTTGACCCTGAATCTCTCTAATCCATTCAACAAATACATCAAAACTATCTTTTGTATTTTCAAAGTGTAAAGGTTTTCCAAACTCCAAACCTCTGAAGTCTTGAGCACGAGCTACGTGCTTGAATTTCGCAATATCAACACCTATAATGAGTGTTTGAGAAGTAATTTGAGCAATTTTATTATTTTGGTTATAATTCATTTGAAGGCCTCCTGGTTTATATAATTTGTCCTTTCGCTGGCCAGCTTCGGACATTTATATCATACCAAGAGGTTATTTTTTTGTTCAAACTCCATTTTTATCATTACAGGAATGCTGCCCGTTCGTATTATAAGGTCAGCCAGAAAAGAAAATTAAGCTTAGGTATGTACATTAACATTATTCTTCAATACAAAGAGCATCTATCAAAATTAGAGTCAGAGATAGACGCTCTCGCTAAAGAAATTGAAGAATATAATATTATCAAATCCATCCCCGGTATTGGAGAAAAAACCTTACTGTCCATGAAACAGAAAGGAAAAATGGCTCTCAATCTAGTAACAGAAGTCCGAGAATCTCCTACAGATTCTCGGACTCGAACATAATGAATGGCATCATTTGGATCTGTTGAACTTGGCTCCTCATACAAGCTTTTTAAAGTTTACTTCAAGATCCATGGATCTCTTTAAAGTATTATAAACAGGTGAATGATTGAGCGCCTTAGTGCAAAAATCAGAAAGGTCACTGTCCTCAAGCTCAACATATAAATAAACGGTTACCGTTATTTTATTAATACACGGTTCTTCATCATAACCTCTTACAACTAACAAAGATAGAGGGTTTTCCAGTGAAAGATTCAAAACTCCTTCAATTTCTTCAATAATGGAACCCTTCTTTTTGGACTGCTCTAAAAGCGTCAATATAATGCTACTTAAAACAGACCCTGCAAAGTATTCTAGACTGCTGATTTGTTCGTATTCTGAGTCAAAACTTACTTGCTTTTCAATCTGAAAGCTATTTTTATTTGTAAAAATTTTCACAGATGAGAGATCATTAGACGTTCCCCTAAAGCTCATATCAAAAACTCTGGACTCATATAATGTGTTTATTTCATCTCTCGGCTGGTTATTCATATTTGCTCCTTAGCATTGAAGCGGCTTCTGTTAGTGAGCGTATTTTACCCGAGATATTTTCAAGTATGTTAACTGGACTACTTGAGAAGGTTGCAAACCCGCAGTCAGGATTGAGCCATATTTTTTCCTTTGGAAGATCATTCATGGCTTCTTCCACTCTTGAAAGAATCGAGTCCATTGTCTCAATTTCATCTGTACGTGGATTGATCACACCTAAACCAAGTGCTGTATTCTCACGAATTCTTGTATCAGACAATAAGGAGCTCAGCTCTCCTGCCCTTGGTGTTGAGAATTCAAGTGTCAATAGATCTGAATTCACCTTCGCAAATAACTCAAGCAGCGGCGTATAGGGGCCTGTCAATAATATGCTCTCATTCTTGCTCCAGTTTCCTCTGCAGACATGAAGAGAAGTAACGGTCTTTGTTCTATCAATATACTCCATAATTTGCCCAATCAAGGAGCTGGCGAATTCTAGCTCCTCTTTAGGATCCTTTCTTTCGGAAAGAGCAGCGCACATAAACGACCTTGGCTTTCCATCTGTGAAAACAACCTCGGTCAATACTGGTTCATCAAATTGAATTACATCAACTCCGATGTTGATCAGATTGTCTATCTCTTCCTTCATAATCTTTATAACATCTTGCCCAAGTTCCTCCTTGCTCCCGTAAAAATTACCAGAGAGATTAGGAAGCCACATTGATCTAGTAAGGAGATAGGGGCCTGGTAATGTAATCTTTACGGGTTTATCGGTAAATTTCTTCATAGTCCTAAGCTCATCTGCGACAATATCACCTTTGTATTTCAGCTTACCGACACAAATGGCATTTTTAATACTGATTGCTGGAACATCAAGCGTGGTCAAAATATTTTCAAAAGCTTGTTTATCATCAATATAATCGAGCATTTCACTCATGCTCATCATTTCAACGCCACCAATTTTATCGGAAACGAAGGACACATAGTTATCCCGCCCAATTTCTCCACTTGTGATGATGTCAATCCCAAGATCCTCTTGTAGCTTAATCACCTTTTCCGTTTCCATCTCAATCAGCTTGTTAAAGTCATTTCGTTCAATCGTTCCTCTTCTCATCTTTCTGAGTGCGCTTAGTACTTCTTTCGATCTAGGCATGCTTCCCATTAAAGAAGTAGGAAATAGCGGTAATGGTCTTTTCATTTTTCTCATCTCCTAAAGTGGATGTAAATAGGTAAAGAGAAGCAACGGATAACCCACGCTTCTCTTTTTCATTGCTGTTGAATAAACCAGTTTAATAGAAACGGTTGATTCTGACCGACACGTAAAATTCGATTCCTCAGAAATTACTTGTTAATGAACTTCAGATAATCATTCGCTTCACGTAATTGCTGATATCCTGTGATTCTGCCTTCAACCCATTCCTTCAGGCCTTCCATATCCATCATCTTCTTATGGTCGTCGTTATTGTAATCCATTTTATTAAGCACTTTTTCCCATTCTATAAACCTTTCCGTTGAAAAATCAGGATGCGCAACGAAAATACAGTGATCAAATACATCTGTCGTATCAATACATACCAATTGATTTTCATCAATCGTGCCATCCTTCTTCCAAGCTTCCCAGTTTAAATCCAATGTGACAGATGCGTCTACAGTACCTGCCAACAATGCTTTGATGGCATCTAACTCTCCTCCTACGTGGTCTCCATGAAGACCGATGCCAATATTAAACAATTTCTCCGTGTAATCTTCACCATACTCAAGCCCATATTTTTTATGTAAATGGTTGATCGGGATCAGTCTTGCTTGAGGTGAGTCTATAGCACCAAAACCAATCGTCTTGCCCTTTAACTCTATAAGATTTGTGATACCGCTGTCTTTTCTGACAATGATGCAGGTCTTTCTGTCTCTATCCGTATCTCTCATTGAACCCATCTGACATTTCCCATCGGTTCGCAAATATGTGTCCAACCATGCTAGAGGAGAATTCCAGGCAATGTCTATTTCCTTGTTCAATAATCCGTCTACCTGACCTTCATAATCCTTATAGAAGACACATTCTATTTCAATTCCTTTCTCCTTGAAAAAATCAGCTATGATCTCCCAGATCACTGTAACCCTCGGATCATAAATTACGGCTCCTACTTTTATTTTATCGTTATTCAATGAACTCACTCCTTATTGTTTTTTATGGAATCATCTGACCTGTTAGCGATTTGCCAAGCCAAACAGTCAGAACGTCGGTGCTTGGAGCCATAACTTGCCCAGCATATGCATCTCTCAAAAGTCTTTCAATCGGTAATTCCTTATTGTAAGCTTTCCCTCCTCCAACTCTCATGGCAAGCCTTCCACATTCGATTGCAGCTTCAGATGCGAAGATTCTGGCCGCCAGTATCTTTGCAAGCGCATCTGTTTCTCCGTTGGCTCCTGCATTTGCAGCATCTAAGGTCATTGCTTTTGCTGCAGCTGCCTGCTTATAAATATGGCCGATATGCACTTGTACCGTTTCAATATTTGAAAGTGAACTTCCATCAGGATATTTCCGATCCACAGCATAATGGCTTACGATATCAAACATATGCATGGCAGTACCACTATAAACGGCTCCTAGTCCTGTGATGAAGAATGGTGCTACGACGTTGAATACTTGCTCTTCACCAGAACCTTCTGCTCCAATGCGGTAAAAGGAGTGCAAAGTCACATTATTAATGTGCATAGGACATGACGAGTTCCCCCTCATTCCAAGTCCATTCCAACTTGAACTTTCAAAAGTTAAGCCTTTTTCTTCCAGAGAGATGACCCAGTTGTTTATTTTTCCTTCTTCTACAGATGGAGCAAGAATGAGATAACAGGAAGCATACGTAGCAGATGTGACCATGCTCTTTGTACCGTTAAAAGTTGTGTAGTCACCATTAACCTCAGCTGTTATTTCTGGTTTATAGAAGTGTGTTCCTGTTCCGATTTCGCTATAGGCTAAAGCTAAGAATTCCCCTTTTTCTACGATGTCTTTAAAAATCTTTTTCTTGAGTTCGTCACTTCCATGCGTTAGAACACACATTAACGCAACATTATGCATCATGTAGCAAAGAGCAGTAGTAGCACACGTCTCTGCAAAGGCTAGACAAGCCTGAGCATGTTCCACAAGTCCTTTGCCATATCCACCATATTCTTCAGGTACAAGCAGTTTTAAAAAGCCCTTTTCCCCCAGTTCCTTGAACGACTCTTCAGGAAATCTCGACTCCTGATCCGTCAATTCAGTGTAAGGTAGTATGTAGGACTTTGCAAAATCCTTACCATCTTGATAAACATTTTTCATTATTATCCTCCTTGTGAATGGAATCATGTTTTAAATAGTCTATGAGACTATCATTATAAGGATATAAAATTTTATTATATCTAAAATAACTTTTACTTATTATAAAGTATCACACATATTAAAAATACTCAAGATTGTGAATCTTATTTATTAGCTGATACATACCAATTTCGAAACTAAACATGAAAAGAAGCAGATCCCCCTTGGTCAGGGACCTGCTTTCTCTTCCAAATTCCAGGTGAATTAATCTTTCTCTTTACAAACAGAATAAGCATTACCTTTGTTGTGGTAACTGCTTCAATTCTTTCACAAAGTCATCTAGAATTGAAATCCCTTGTTGCGCAGTATTAGTCTAACGCGCAATAACTTCAAAGAAGATAGAATCTAAAAAGCTGATTTCCCGTCTAAGTCTAGGGAATATCAGCTTCTTTATATTTGTGAAATTATGTACTTAAACTCTGTTATATTTTAACATAAAAATCCAAATATCTTTTCTAATTACATAGAGATGTGCAGTTAACACCTCTAAAACACAATCTGGTGATATTCACTCCACCAAGGTACGTTATAATTTTATGTGTCTTGTAAATAATGTTACTAAGGTAAACACTGCTACATCTCAAATTACTCAAAAAGGAAATGATGTGAGAATGAGATGTGCAGTATATATTCGAGTGTCAACTGATAAGGATGAGCAAAAAGCATCGTTAAAGTACCAAAAGGAGCTTTTTTACAGGTACATTGAAGAAAAAGGATGGGACATATACGAATTTTATGTGGATGTCCAGACAGGAACTACGGGAAAAAGAAAAAATCTTCAAAAGATGATTGAAGAGGCTCAGGCAAAAAAGTTCGATATCATCTTAGCTAAAGAACTTTCTCGTCTAGCTCGCAATGGAGAATTATCCTACAAAATTAAAAACATTTGCGAGAATCAAGGGATCCATATCATCACTTTAGATAATGCGATTAATACTTTGACAGGTAACACTAACATGTTTGGTTTATATGCCTGGATGTATGAACAGGAATCTCAAAATACATCGAATCGGGTGAAAGAGACCTTACGTACTAGAGCCAAAAAAGGTCTTTTCAAGGGTTCTAATCCCCCATATGGATATGAGGTTCGAGAAGGAACACTGTATGTTAGAGATGATATTACCTCTAGTATTGTAAAAAGGATCTTTGAAAGTACCTAGCTGGAAGTGGTAGACAAAGTATCGCAAGAAGGCTGTACAAAGAAGGCATTTCAACACCAGCTGATTTAGCTGGTAAAAAGAATGCAGGAGATAAATGGAATGACTCAACCATTAAGCTTATTCTTACTAATCCTCCTTACGTTGGGGACTTAGTACAAAATCGTTCAACTACTGTCAGTGTTACAAGTAAGAAAAGGAGACAAGTTGAACAGGAAAATCAAATTATTGTTAAAGATACGCATGAAGCGATAATCCCACGGGATGTGTTTGATGCGGTCCAGCAGCAATTGAAAATTCGCATTAAGTTTATAACGGCACCAAAGAAACATCTTTTTACGAATGTTCTATTCTGCTCTCATTGCGGAAAAGGAATGTGGTACCGGAGCAACCGAAAGGGTTATGTATGTGGCAATTATGCACGGCACGGTAAAAAGGCATGCAGTAGTCATTCGATTAAAGAAGATTTACTCAAAGATACTGTATTAACTGACATTCAAAAGTTAGTAAAAGAAATTTATCAAGAGCAATACGTTAAGCAGTTAGAAGCTCAATCAAAGAAATTGAAGAAAGCCTTCAAAAGCAACTCGATAAAGTCGAGAAGCAAGTCAATATAATAAACGGTCGAAAAAGAAAATACATTAATATGTTAGCCGAAGAGATTATTACTCAAGAGAAATACCGCGAAATTGTTGAAGCTAATAATATTGAAATTAAAGAGTTGGTCGAGAAAAAGACCGATTTACTAACAGCAATGGCAAGTGAAAAAACAGTGGATAACATCGAGTTGTTAAAACAAGAGTTACTTCAATTTCTAAACTTTAATGAGTTAACACCAGAGATTTTACATCGTTTAATTAATCGTATTGAAGTAAAAGCTGATGGAACGCCTATAATTCACTATCGTTTTTCAGCTCCAAAAATCAAATAAACGCAGCAGGAACCCCTATTTGAGGGACCCTGCTTCTTTTAAAACTATCTGCGAGACGCACTCCACATGACTTGAATTTGTATTATTGACAACCAGTGTAACCAAATAAAATGTAGCAGTATTCACCTACTTTATTAATAATGCTTTAAAAGGAGACTAAATAACATAAGATATTCATCGTTCTTTCTAAAACACTTCACCTACGACTCGGTTTTCTCAATTGAATAATCTATTGAAAGGAATTTTATGCCCAACATCCACATTTCATGACTTGCCTTGATTTTATTTGGTGTAGAGGCTGGTACCCAAACAATAAAACGCTCATTAAGTGGTAACCGTATAGTAAACCACTTTGTAACATAATAGATTCCTTCATCCCCTTTGTCATCCCGTTTTTCTAAGCTAGTAAGGATCAACCCATTTCTTTTATTTCCCATATGTGGATTTTCAAAACGTAGTACACCCGTCATTTGTCCAAAAGGAAGTGGGAGTGCAATATTTAAATAAACTTTCTTATCATGTTCATGGTAGGAATAAGCTGCGACAAAGACTGCTTTTTTGGTTTTTCTTGATGTTCTGATCCAAGCACGAACCTTACGCCTTCCATCCTTATTACTATCCAATGCGATAATTTTACTATCTACTACTAACTCACCATCTTCATTATTTAGCGGAAGATTAATTTGTTCTATTTTTGAACTAAATATTTTATACAAACGAGATAGACCACGAAATCCCCTATGCCAATAGGTTTTTGATAATAATTGATATTCTAAAGTATTTTCATAAAAGTTTCTAATATCAGGATGAACTTCATTTTTTTCAAAACCTTTTTGCTGAAAAGTGTTCAAGTTATCCACTAAACCGTGGTAAGGAACACTATGTTCTTCGTGAAGAACGTGATCTTGAAAAAAATCCGCTCCAATTCTCCATTGACCATAGTAATTACTATATGGGATACCATATGGATTAAAATACATTTTAGGATTTATTAAAAACCACCCAATTACACCTAGAAAAACAAACCCGAAAGCATTCCCAATACCATGCAGCCATACCATATCAGGGATAGAGATAAGTTCTATATGTAGAAGCCTACCTAATCCATAATAAAAAGCAAGTACCATCGTAAAGACTAATGTACCTGAAGAAAACACTAATAGAACATAAGCAAATTTATTCAATAAGTCTTTTCGAATAGTAACAATTGTAAAATAAGCATAAGCCCATAAACATATAACAAAAACCACAACAAAAATAAATTCAATTAATCTAGAGAAAGTAATTCCGATTGCAATTCCTAGTGAACTAACCATTACACCAATCGCAATAATACGATAGATAATATGTAAATGCCCATCACAATGTCTTAATACTCTTCCCAATAGACCAACAAATATAGGAGTAATAAATGCAGAGAAATGAAAATGGATTGCAGTTAATAGAATAATTATAGAACCAAATTCCATCACATCGAACCCAAACTGAAAAATTGAAAACCAAACTCCTCCAAGAACGAGATACATCAATCCAATATCAATGCTTATTTCCTCAATAAAGTATATACCTCTAGCAAGAAGTCTGAATAAGCCATATAAAAAAACGAGAGAAGTCCAAAGCAACCATGCAATTGACAGTATTCCTGCGGTTATACCAATCGGAAAGAAAAATGAAATAAAAGCTAGTAGAGCTGCAACAGGATAAAGATAAACGCTTAACAAATAAGTTTTGAAATAATTTCCTTTACGATCTTTCGTTTCGGTTAAATATAGCGTCAATGGAAGGATCACTAACATCGCAAAAAGTAATAACCTTTCTATTTGTGGAACATCAAGGAAATAAAAAGATATTAGCCAAAAAAGCAGTCCTAATGACGCTTGTACGGTAATAATTTTCTTCATAGGTATTCTCCCTTATTGCATGAATGACAATTAGATCGATTTAAGATAAATTTCCCTTCTTGGCTTTGCATACTCAGGTATTTCATCATTACAACTAAAATAATCTATCGTAAATGTTCCTTTATACCCAAAAATCGTTCCGAAATGTTTATTCTTTACCTCGACATTGATGTGAAACTGCTCTTTATCTTCGTCATACCATTCCTGAGCTTCAGCAATTCCAGAAAAAAATGTTGGTATTGGTATTTTCACACCTTTTTTATAAAAAACTAGGGGACCTGATAAAAGTCTAATCCCTCCATTATTTAACACAGAAATATCTATGTCTGTTATCAAGTCCTGATCAATTCCTAAATAATCTACTATACCTCGCCTTTTTGAACTATATATCATAGTTGCATCAAAATGTCTCGTCTTGTCAAAATGAAATTTTCGTATCCAAGCCATACACTCGTGACCGAAGGAATTTTGATAAGCATAATTCTCTAGGGTAAAGGGGATGTTACTCCCCCTTTCTGGAAAAGTGATATGTTTTAGAGTACCTAGCTGAAGAAATGTGTACATATAAGAGCTGCCACCCCATATTTCCTCCATAACTCCCTTACAAATACTTGCCGTTTTTGCTTCACTTGTCAGCCCAAATTTTTTCTGTAATTGAGGATGAAGTTGCTTATAATCTTCCCCCAAGGCTTGTTCATATATTGAAATCATTGTTCTCACCTTCTACTAACTCGTTGTCTTTTACAGTTTGAAGCGTTTGGTAAATCACGAATATTTACCAAAGCAATAACTGAATAACCAATCATAGCGATTGTTATTGTTGTTGGATTAAAAGGAGCAGCAAAAACGATCCCTTGGCTCATTAAAGCACCGAATCCTAAACACAAAAGAGCTAGAATGTTTATTATATGGAGCAATTTTGTTCTACTAAAGCGAAGGAAAAGCAATCCAAAAATGATTTGAATCGTTCCTAAAGCATATAAAAATAGCCCCTCTTGACCTTGAAACCATCCTGTTCCTTCTAATAAAGCTAATTCCCCAGCTTCTTGATAAAGAACCTTAGGAACTAATCCTTGATAAATCCAGATAAAAGCTAAAACAAAACTCGAAATAAAATGAATTATACTTCTAATAAAGGAAATACGAGGAGGTATTTCTTTTTCTAACCACAATCGTAAACAATCAAAACTCCAAGCAGTAGCCCAACCCATAAGTGGTTTAAAGAGTTGATCAATAATCCTACCTACATAGCCAAATCTTGTTTTATAGTCATATTGAGTGAAGAATTTGATTCCACTATCAGTAGTAACATATTTCCAATACCCGCTCCCCTCTTCGATTAATGATAAAGGATGATCTGTCCAAAATTTTAACGAGGACATCCGTTCATCATCCTTATGTATTGTTTTTATACTTTCTCCTTTACCTGCAATACTAATTCCAAAACCAATATTTGTTTTGTAAAGAAACCTTTGTGGATCATTTTCTTTTTCTTTTGGCAAATAGTCAATATTGGAAAAACGTAAATCCCATTGTTGATGTATTTCGGGATCTTGTGTGTATCCCCATACTTTTTCGATATCACTATTTATTAGTGTCTCAACATAAATCGGCTTAGATTTTAACATTATTATTACCTCATTTTATATTCATTGTCTAAACTTATAGTTTAATAATTATTTTAACACAATTATTCATAAGTCTTCTTGCTACAACATCCTGTCATTTTAATATTGCCTTTTAATAATACTCCATAATAATCCATTAAAACTGTACTACATTAAACGATATTCAGCATAAAAACGAACTATATCGATTCTCCCATGACCTAAATCCGCAGATGTAAGCCATTGGCATAATTCTTTATGAGACAACTGACGTTTTGAGCGGTCTTCATCCTTAATCTTTGACCGAATGTTTTTCAGTGTATTCTTGAGTTTTTGTTTTAAATTTGGATCTAATGCAATTTTATCGGCAACTTGCCGTTTTAATTGAGAAATTGTCATTTTACAGTAATTATCCATTTGAGCCTGTGCATAGCATTTCCTACCTGAGTGCGAACTGTACTTTTTACCATCTCTATCAACACCAGCTTTTAAAGCAGCCTTTCGTATATTCTCTTCTACTTGGTTTTTTGAATTTCGAATTGATTTATCCTGATGTTCAATATTCTTTATCTGAAAAACAGGTGCACCCTCTTTTTTGTCCATTACCTGGTTTTCCAACATTTTTATCGTTTCACTGTCTGTTGTTTTTACAAAACGAACTAACCCTCCTTTCCCTTTTATTCGGGCTGTTAAAGAGCCATCACTGTTAAATATTAAATCGGATTTTTTTAAGGAGATAGCTTCAGTTATTCGTGCACCCAAATATCTTTGTACTTGATGGATTTTTGATATGACTTCTGCATTTGGTGAACGGAGTTTTAAAATTCAACATTGCACCTTTTCATAGTCTGAATGATTTGCCTTTAATGCTTTTGAATCAACACTTCTTCTATAAATCCCTGCATCTGTAATCTTTTTTAAAATAACCCTCTTATCCCCTACTTTTACTTTCCCCTTATAAACACCAGTTACCTTAGATGCTTCATGAAAAGAATGGAGGGCGTGGGCGAAACGCCGCATTGTATAAGCTGAAACATTAGGATCATTAACTTGATATTTTTTAATTTGATTATCAATATAATCATAAGCATACCTCGGTTTCGCTCGTGCTAAATCAGAAATTCCGTGTTCACGATATAAATAATTTGCATATGCTTTGACCACATCACGATATGTTTTAATTGTTCGATCTGACAGTTGTTTCTTTCGGTGATGACTTCCAAAGGTCAAACACTTTTCTTTAACCCTATCAAAAACTTTATCTATTTTCCCTAAACATTTATCTATACTCATTCATCTTATCTGACCAAGTATGTCCTAATGCTCTTGCATTAGAATTAATAATGGACTGCACTTTAGCTTTAGATCCGTGACAGTGGTCGGATCAGATGTGAAAATTGATATATTACATAATTAAGCTTTTTACATTAATAGGGAGGAAAATTTCCTCCTCCCAATAATTAAGAATCTTCATCTAAGCTGTGGTACCATTCAAACCCATTTTCTTGGGCTTCTTCTACCGTTTTTAAATCAAACTCCCAATACATTTCTTGAAATAATTTTCTTACAGTCTCTTTTTCTAAATTAGCCTTTTTACAGGCTAAAAGCATATATCCGATGGCTTGTCGGTTGGTCATATTCAATTCCTCACTTCCAAAAATCTTTAAATATATCCTTTTTCCTTCATGCTAAAATACTTACCATCGTCACCAACAATTACATGATCAAGTAGCTCTATCCCTAATAACTTTCCAGCGTCTTTAATTCTTTCCGTAACACTGATATCTTCGCGTGAAGCGATGGGACACCCACTTGGATGATTATGTCCAACAATAATACTTGCACTATTTGCTAGTATTGCTGTTTTAAAAATTTCCCTTGGACTAACGATTGCCGAATTAAGACTACCGATAGAAACTGTATTAAGAGCTGTTACTTTGTTCTTTGTATCCAAACAAATAAGTACGAAATGTTCCCTATCTTCTTTTCCAATAAATTCTTCAAGAAGTCGTACTGCTGATGTTGGATCTGTTATTTTGTTCGTGTTATAAGGAAATGTTTTTTCCTTCAACATTTGAACTTTTACAACACTTAACCTCCTTTTTCTTACTGTCTTTTTTTCTTCAATTTGTGGTTGTTGCATATCTTGCAACCTCCTTATCATTTATATTGTCGTATTTGTTACTAGTTCGCACTAGTAATCGTTGCCGCAACGCTCGCACATTTTTTGCGACTTTTTAAATCCTTCAGATAATAACACCGATTTAAAAATTGTGTGAAAAAAAATCCACTTTTTTTAAAACCATGGTATAAGGTAATTGTTTAATATGGAGGTGATTAATTTGAAACAAATGAAGCAACAGCTCTTATGAGCAAAAAATATTCCTGAATTCAAAATTTTGATACAGCAGATAGAAAGCGATAGGATAACACAAAAAGAATTTGATGAATCCACTTTAAAGCCATATATAAAAACTGGAGCAAGATTACATGAAAATACTATCGAACTCCCTATTTGGGATGATCAACAAATATTTAAAGGAGCATTTCCTCCCTGGGGATTTCACAAATTTTGTGACTATCAAAAGAGCGAATTTGGCTTAGGTCTTGTTCATGTTCAATTTCGATACGGAAAGAAAATTAGAAAAAGAAGTGATTACAGGTTTAGGGAAGAAAAGGATGTTGAAGCTATCGATTTCTATTTTTTATACGATTTTGATAAGGGACACTATATAGAGGTAAAGCCTGAAAATAACGATGATTGGAAGAAAAGAATATTCGACATGGAAACCCTAGAGAATGAAACATTTACATTTATTTGGGATTATCTTGTTAATAGAAGACCCCAAATAATAGAATTAAATGTGAACTTTAAAAAAATCGAACGGAAAACTTACTTAATCATAAAAAAACACCTTAATCTGGTTGAGGACTTTTTAGGCGATACTCGATTTTATTTCGATTTGCTGTTTATTATTTATGGAGATTTAACACAGGAAGAACATTATTATTTGGAACAATCAATTAGAAGATTTAAAAAACAAGTAATAATTACACTGGAATATATGCAACAATATGAGGATAATCAACCATTTGACGTACATCGTGACTATGCAAATAGACTTGATACAAAATCATCATTTGGCATTATTACAGAGACACTCTTTATGTTTGATAATTTACTAAGGGAAAGAAAAGAGAAAATAGATAACGATGAATGGTTCGTATATAACCCTAGGCAGGGTTATATACGAGTAGATAAGAAAAATAAAAAACTTTATCCTAATTTGAGTGAAATTGAAAGAAGGCGTTCTCTATATTCTCACGCTGCGAATTTGGAATCCGAAAACATACTCAATAACGAAATTGTATCAAGAGTAAAAAAATGATTGACAATAATATTAATAGAATTATAATTCACCAAACGGATGACTAATTATTAATACGAAGATAAACCTCCTTTTAAATTCGGGGACTGGCTTTGCCAGTCCCCACTTTTAAATTTAAGTACCAATTCACTAACGCCCTTACGGTTGTTGGCGATAAAAAAATGGTTGCAAATAATTTGCAACCATTTTTTTATCGAATTTTTAAAAACAAAAAAGGGTTTCTCCTTTTAAATATAAATATTTATATCACACGAAAAAAATATCACTGGCAGAGAGCCTCAATTAGCTATGGAAGGCATGACTAACAAACAGTAGTTAGCTTAAGTACATTCTTCCACAAAGTCAACTAAAAATGAAGACTTTTGTTGCATAGTCTAGGTCTACTACGTATTAGGAAACGATGACTTTCTTATTCCACATTATGCCTCGTTAGTTCAACAAAACCCTTCTTTTCTATTACATAATAATGATCGAACTGTACATCATTTTTTTACTATTAATCGGATCTGAATAAAAATTCAAATAAAAGACAAACTGAAAATCGGAGGTGTACCCATGAAACAAACATTTGAAAAAAACGTTTTAAGGTTCTTGTTAATATTTGGTTTAATTGCATGTATAAACATCACAAGAAAACCACCTGCTAAAGATTGGGTGATAGTATTTCTGTTCAAAGGATTCCTTGCATCCATACTTGATAAAGTAATAGTTCGCGGAGGCTATATTAAATATCCAGTTAAATTAGCTAAATGCTGTGATATCAGCTTTGTATTTGATTATTTAATATATCCAATAATATGTGTCTATTATAATCAAGTTACTAAAACCTCAAATTATCTGGGGATATTGATTAAAACACTATGTTTTAGTATTCCTATGGGTATAATCGAACACTTTCTTGAAAAACGAACGAGTTTAATTAGTTTCCATAAAGGATGGAATTCATTTATTAGTTTCTTTACAATGAGTAATAACATTTCTAATTTCTCGTACGTTCATAGCAATAATCAGAAAAGCTCCTAACAAGCCTGTTCCCGAAAACTAATTGGATCAGGCTTATTACTTGTTACACAGTTTTTAGTCTACTACGTAATACAAGAGTTAATCTGGCCTGTTGCAGAAGACGGTGTTTTTGAAAATCAATCAAATTTTTACTACATTTTTGATTCTCAGAAATATGGTTTTATATCTTTTATCACCAGAAGGATAGCAGTGGTAAACAGTCTGCCATTCTTTGGTACACTTTTTGTCATTTGGTGGTAAATACTATGTCAGAGGTGGTACATTTCAATGGCTGTAATCAATTACTATTATGGACTGGGAAAAAATAAGGAAAGATTACTTGAGGTTCTTAGAAGACTTAACAAAATTTGAGTATAGTATACGGTATTTAACATCCGTTAATTTGCGGTTAAGCTTTGATTCAAAATGTTTAACAACTTCAGCAAAAGTTAGCTTCATGGACAACACTCCTTTTTTCATAGTTACATTATGAAAAAAACAAATAGAATGTGTGGATTATTCCCCGAATAACAAATACATATTTTATCAATTATTACAATTAGTGGTTCACGACTGACGAATGCTCTAAACAAACTAATTAACCATGTAAATTAATCCCTCGTCTCATGATGTGAGGGATTTTTTAATTATAAAGTGAGTTAAGGACTTGTATTGTTTGATTGTTTGGCGTAGCTATATAGAGAGAATCTTAACCGGCTTCCGCACTTCACTAAAAAAGGTGTTAAAGCGTAACTGGAGAGAATTATTGGGGGTTATATTGAGGACTTTTGTTTTTCATTTTCAACCATCCATTTAATAAATGTAATTTCTCCCTCTTTTAAATCTCGTTGTAATTTTTCCTCAAAAAATTTTACAAGTTTTTCGTATGTCATAAGTAAAAACTCCTTTTCTATGATAGTAGCATATTTCCATTTTTCATCAATATTTTTTATCGAATAAATAGATAATCCATGTATATTTTGTCGAAAATTTAATAAATTAATTTTACTAATTCGGTTTATTAATACGTCTTAAATAGTTAAAATATTACGTATGACTACCATGCCAGTTTAAAACAAAGATAATTATATGTAAGTAGATAGGTAAAAGGAGGGAAGCATGTGTTAGATTTGTTAAGTGATGAGTCTCTATTAGAATCCTACTCCGAAGCCATTAAACAAAACTTAGATATAGAATTTATTTCAATCTTAAAAGAGGAGATCGAAGAAAGAGGTCTATCTAAAGAACTAATAAAAACACCAGCTATTGATCGTTATAATTTTTCACTTATTATGGATTGACCTTTAGTAAGCGGTATCATACACGAATAACATTTACATTTACTGGATACCATTAAAATACATGGTTGTATCCAATGAACAAACATCTCGCGAATAGATATGTCTAACCATGTAATGGAAGCCCCCACAATGATGGTAGTGGTGGGCTTTTTACACCTTTTATCTATGTTTACATGTAACCATAGATAAGCTTTTAAGGACTTGACTTGGAACCTCTGTGGGCATGATTGGTCTTGAAAGGCTAAAGTCATTGTTTTTGACAGGGAAGTCAGACCACAAGGTGTCCTATCCTGCAAGCAATAAATGAAGAGAATCCTACAATAATTCACTTCAATAAATCCAACTTTTAAGTTTATTCTTCGGATTCTCTAAGAATAATTGGTAGCTATAAATAATAATTGAATATAAAACATATGTACTAGAAATGTGAATTGGTCTGAAGTTATCCAATTTAAAAAGCTTAAGTTTTTGCAAAATGTAGCATATAGGATAAGCAAGCAAAAAGTCCATGATGATATTAGCTAGTAAATATAACCGAAACTTACCAAAGGTGAAATGGAATATCCATAAGGTACCGGTAAAAAATGGTCCTAAAATTATGCTTAAATCATTGAAAATTTTATCATTAAATCCTTTTTCAACTCTCCATAATTTGTAAGGAACAGCAAACATACTTAGTATCAATGGCAAGCTTATTGCCAAATTGGCTACAGGTAAATATCTTTTGAAGGAATTTTTGGGCAAAAAAACAATTGATAACCAGGATATAGCAAACATTCCGATTCGAATAAAAGATACCATTAAAGATATTCCTCCTTTTTGTAAAATAAGTTATTGATGAATAAACAGGATCTTCTTCTTTTTTATGCCGTATCTCGACTTGCTCAATGTTCTCATTTATACATATTTTATCCCCTTTACTTTTGCATTTATAACCTTGCTATTAAAACTCTCTCCTTTATGAGCCTTTAAAATTTGTTGTCCAACTTGTAAAAAAGCATCAAGTTCTTCACTAGTAAGATGAGCCGTATCTAAAGGGAATGTTTCCATTTGTTGTACCGAGGTAACTAACTCATTAAACAATTCAATACCCTTTAAAGTAATTGTTACATTTTTAAATTTTGGTTTATTTCTATCCCTAGATATATCAACTAACCCGTGTGAGTGTAATGGTTTCAATAATCTTGTCACTGTAGAAATGTGCCAACATCCCAACTGGCTTATTTCTGTTGGGGTAAGTTTATTATTACTAACAAGTAAAAATAAGATATGTTGTTGTGCTGGTGAAATCTTATATTTCTCTCCTAGATTAGCCCACTGTTCTTCCGCACAGAAGTATAAAGCTCTTATCATTAAAAGAAGATTTTGTTTAAGCAATAAATTCATAACTCACCCATCCCTTGTAAGTACAATTGTATTTACAAGTAATAGTGTGCAGAAATTAAGATTTCATACATAATCGTTGTACTCCGCAGCAAACGATTATGTTTTGTTAGAATTTTTTTAACTTAAGCACCCTTTAGCTCAAGTATAATTCATAACAATCTGTATTTTCATTAAGATTCATATTGTTATGTAGCAGTCAGCGGATGACGTTGTTTTATCTCTTGTATAGATAGGTTTAAACTATAATTTCCATGTTCGAGAAGTTTATTAAGAAAAATATTTAGTTCTTCTTGGGATTTAATTTTTATTTTTAAAAGGTAACAACCTTCCCCAGATATTCGGTGAGCTTCCACTACCTCATTCCTCTCATTAATAAAACCAATAAACGAATCATGATTTGCTGTTTTCATATGCATAATGACAAACGCCGTATAAGGAAGTCCTAATTTCATTTCATTAATGATTAAGGAATAGGCTTTAATTACACCATTTTCCTCAAGTTTTTTAATACGATTCCCTACTGCTTGCCCAGTCATATGAATCTGTTCTCCTAAGTCCTTCCATTGAACACGGGAATTTTCGGATAGTAACCGAAGGATCTGAAAATCGATATTATCAAGTTCCATAAAAAATTCCTTTCACTATGAAATTAATTGATATAGAAGTGTTTCATCAAAGTATCGATTAAAATCAAGATATTATTTATCATTATATTATATTAAATATTTTAATGAGGTGAAAAAAATGAGCACTGCTTTAATTATTATTGATATTCAAAACGACTATTTTCCAAACGGAAAAATGGAATTAAGCAATCCAGTAAAAGTAGCTAATAATGCAGGTGAAATTCTTGAATGGTTTAGGCAGAATAACAAAGATAATATTTTTCATGTCCAGCATATTTCGGATGATGAAGGGATAGGCTTCTTTCTTCCAAATACTGAGGGAGTAAAAATAAATGAGGCTGTATTACCAATAGAAGAAGAGAATATTATCATAAAACATACACCTAACAGCTTCTTCAATACTGATTTAGAAAGCAAATTAAAAGAAAACGGAGTGACCAAGCTAGTGATTGTAGGTATGATGACGCATATGTGTGTGGATGCCACAGTCAGAGCAGCAATGGAGCTAGGTTTTGAATCTACACTTATAGAAGATGCTTGTACGACAACAGACTTAGCTTACCAAGGTAAGATAGTGCCAGCAGAACAGGTTCATTATGCATTCATTAGCGCACTTAATGGAATATATGCCAATGTTATTTCGACCGAGGATTTCATTCAACAAGTAGCTAACAAGAACTAAAAAAGCAAAAAATTAATATGAAAGGGAGTTTGTTTTGATAACAATCTTCCTTTTTTGCTGATGTTTAAGCCAATAAATAAAGTCTCTATTCAACTAAACTCATTAACTTAAGTACATCTTTCACAAACTCGAATAAAATGAAGTCATTTGCTGCGCAGTATAGGTCAAATACGAAAAGACGATCACACTGAGCGTAATCGTCTCTTAGGTAGGTAATTTTTAAACAGTATGGTTGTACTACGTAGCAAATAGATCTGTTGTTTTTTCGGCTTGATTATTCAACATTAGCTTCTATTCCTGAATAGTTGAAAATGCGAAAAAACATGCATTCTTACCTGTCTGAATCCTTTTTTGAGTATTTTAAAAGGTCCGGACTAGAGTACAGTCGCTAACCATGATTTCAAATATTTCAAACTGACTGTCATGTGTATTTTACATTTTGATTCATCATACTTATTCACTCAATGTTCCTATATGATAAATATTCTAAAAATTCCTTGGACGCAAGGGAAAGTGATTTTTGGTCCCTTGTAGCTATACCAATATTTCTAAAAGCAGGAATTTCAAGCTCTTTCGCTATAATCTTGTGAGGAATACGCTTCAAGATCAATTCTGGTAATATACTGATTCCTAGTCCGTTTTCCACCATAGACATAATGGCATAATCATCCCATGTTGTAAAATTAACTTGGGGTGAAATTTGGTGCATCTCAAAAATTTCAGAGATTTCTGCTTTTGCTCCCTTTTCCAGTAGCATAAACGGACTATTCAATAAGTCATTGATTGGAAACCTTTCACAATTAGCAAGAGGATGATTTAACGGCATCACGACCAGCAAACGGTCTTGCTCCACAAAGATAGTATCTAAATCTGGTTTTGATGGAAGTCGCACAAATCCAAAATCAACACGTCCATTTAGAATCCAACTTTCAATTTCTGTATAATCACCAAGCAGAAGTTCAAAATCGATTTTTGGGTAATCCTTCTTAAAAATTCTAATCATATTAGGAAGCCAATGGGTTGCTACGCTAGAAAATGTCCCAATACGAATCACCCCAGTCTTTATATCGTGTAAGTCTTCGATCTGAGTCATTAAGATTTCATGCTCATTACATATTCTCTTTAATTGGGGCAGTAACTTTAAGCCATCAGAGGTTAAATTAATACCGGCACGTCCTCTTTCAAAAAGGGAAACCCCCCATTCCGTTTCTAAATCGTTGATCATACGGCTGATCCCCGACTGTGTATAGTCTAAGCTTTGAGCAGCTTTTGTAAAGCTACCCAATTCTACTACTTTTACAAACGCCACATATTTTTGGATATTCATACTCGTTTCCTTTTCCATCTGTTTTTGTCATGCGTATCATGACGAAAATTCGTTTTTGTAATACATGTGAACATGATATGTTATTACTATCAAAAATTCAAGTTAGGAAAGGCTAGGGATATAAAGATGTTTTTTGTGAGTGATATTATGGAAAAAGTACCAGATAGCTATAAGTCTCCGCTACAAGAAATGGTCTACGAATCATTGACAAAGTTACAGATTTCATTTAAACGAGTGACCACAGATGAAGCCATATCAATGGAGGACTGTATCGAGATCAATCAAAAATTGGATATGAAAATGGTAAAAACGCTGTTGCTCTGCAATAGTAAAAAGACAAAGTTTTATTTATTTATAACCACCGCTGATAAGCCATTCAAATCAAAAGATTTTAGCAATGCACTCGACATTTCACGCGTATCCTTTGCTCCGGCGGAACTAATGGAAAGTATTCTTGGCGTAAAAATCGGTGCTGCTACTGTATTTGGCGTTTTAATGGACAAGGAAAATCTTGTGCAGGTTGTTTTTGATAGGGATGTGCTTTGGGAAGAGTGGTATGGATGTAGCGATGGAACGACAACCGGATATATGAAGGTCAAAACAAAGCTGATCGTCAATAACTTCCTAACCTATGCAAAGCACATTCCGACAGTAATCGAAGTCTAAATTCGGAAAAAGAATGGTGATTCATTACTTTATTTAATAACAGGTTAATTCTATGCGAAATATAAGCAGTTTCGAGATTATTAGGAGTAGACGATGAAAACTAAAAGGTTCAAAGGAGGGAAGTTTGTGGATCAAAAGCGATTATTACTAATCTATGGTTTAGTATTTTTTGTCACAGCTATTTGGGGACTTAATATGGTTTTAATTAAAGTATTGGTGGAACATTTACCTCCACAAACCATGACGGCATTTCGAATTATGATGGCTGGGATTACGGCATTGATCATAATTGTTCTTGGAAAATCATTTCGTCGTTTATCGAAAAGAGAATGGATTTATACACTACTCGGGTGTGTTTTTGGTGTCATTCTACATCACTCGCTTATAGCAATAGGCTTAACAATTATTGATGCTTCGAATGCTTCTTTAATTCTATCATTAGTACCACTTACAACAGCAATACTTGCCGTCCTCTTTTTAGGTGAACAATTAACAAAATTACGAATCATAGGATTTATCCTTGCATTAACTGGTGTCTTTTTTATTCAAGGTGGTTCATTCAGTAATATGCAATTGTCTCAAGGAGAATTGATTTTATTTATTGCAATGTTCGTCCAAGCCATTAGTTTTATTTTTGTAAAAAAGGCAACAGCAACTCTCGATTCCAAACAGGTAACAACAATAATGTATTTATTAGGTTCAATAGGTTTGTTGATTATTAGTTTTATAACTGAACCTAAAGGATTCAACGAAATGACTTCAGCCACTTTCTTTATTTACTTTTTATTTATTGTGTCAGGGGTAGTGGCAACAGGTGTGGGGTATATAGTTTTTTATGCAGCGATCCAGCAGATAGGAGCAGGAAAAACAGCCATATTTAATAACTTTGTTCCTTTTTTTGGTCTTGTGTTCTCCGCACTTTTCTTAAATGAAACCATTACAGCTTCACAATTAATTGGATTTGTGTTTATTGTAGCTGGAGTTCTATCTGGAACAGGTTATATTGAAAAACTATGGGCGAAAAAGCATAATCGGATTAATAATACACAAAAGAGTATAGGATAATATCAATTTTTTTCAGTATTAACAATTGGAGGTTCTTATCTCTTACCTTACGCAGATCAACTATCACTATTAGTAAAAGACGCAGCACTTCAAGCACATTCTTTTAATATAGAAAACTTTTGTGGAGCAGTAATTGTTAAAGAGACGATTACTTAATATAAATGATCGTCTCTTTGAATTTTTCTCAGTATATTTGTACTACGCAGTAAATAAAGCTGTTTTATTTTTGCTTATTCAATAAAAGCGCCCGATAACGTAATAACTAGGAGAGGATTATATTTGGCATCTCGTAATATAAGTTCCGTGATTTTTACGACGTGATTTCTTTATGCTTAATTATTTGTAAAACAGTCTTAATGGAAATCAGTAGTAACATAATCATTATTAAACAAGCGAAAACAGGGTATGAAATCGGATATCCAAAGACGTCAACTGTTTTAAATTCATTAAATAAAAATTGTACTCTCAAAACTTCAGTGTAAGAAAATGCTAGAATCGTTTCTAACCACTGAACACCATCTATGATTATGGGTACTGCGAAAATAGATAATGAAACAAAAAAGGCGATTAATGAATTTTTACTAATAGACGAAATTAATACAATCAATAACGCAAAGGCGAATGCTGCTAATAAATGTATACCTAATTGAACGAAATGGTACTCTAATGCTGTAAAAGAATACGGAGAATCCCTATAATAAGGAGCCGTTAAGAATTGAATCGGTGTGCTCCAACCATCATTCCCGTGTTGGAGGAAATTCATTAGCAAACTAAACATTTCCCATACAAAAACAACAATTAGAGTATAAATAAGCGATGCACCCATTTTTGCCCAAGCTAACGATTTTCTACCTTTTTTGGAACTGAATATATAATTATCAACATTCGAACTATATTCATTAGAATATATTGGGGACAATCCAAGTAGCAGCATAACTCCAAGAACCATGAAACCACCGTCTGCTACAAAAATAACTATTTGCGAAGGTCCTGTAAAATAGGAAAAATAATTGAGGTTTATTTTTTCCAACATATTCTTTTCCACATTCGCTTTTACACTGTTTTCGCCTTCTAGTTCGTTTAACCTTTGTGTAACACTATTTTTTATCGTATCTACCATCATAATTTTTTCAAGAATTTGCGGCTCTATAAATTTAGTATCAGTGTAATTATCTCCTGGATCTACACTATGTTGTGTTCCTTTTGACTGCAAAACTTCATATTCACTTTCAGCCAGTTTAACTTTTTCCTCCGTAATAGGACCCTCCCACTTCTTATATAACTCTTTTTCTACATTTGGATCATAAGGATAATCCAAAATTAGATAAGACATGCCTAATAGAATAATGAGTGTAATCCAGATACTTTTTTGTTTAAAAATTTTATATAATTCAAATTTCAAAAGTTGCATTATACGATCACCTCTCCATCTAAATAATAAAGATATAGGTCTTCTAAGTTTGGAACCTCATTTTTTGCATCCACATGGGGTTTTGAATCGCTTATAATTCGCAATTGGAATTTTTCCTGAGCACGAGCAATATTTCCTACTTTATACTTGGATTGAAAGTTCGAAATTTCTGCTTCACTTACAAAAGCCGTCCACACTTTATCTTCAATCCCTTTTAATAATTTTTGTGGAGTTTCTTTTTCAATTAACCGACCATTTTTTAGGACTAAAATTTCTTTTGCAATAACCTCAATATCCGATACAATATGAGTGGATAATAATACGATTCGGTTTGTCGATATTTTAGATAGTAAATTTCTAAATCGAATTCTTTCTTTTGGATCAAGTCCTGCTGTTGGCTCATCTACAATTAAAATCTTGGGATCGTTTAATAACGCCTGAGCAATGCCAACCCGTCGCTTCATTCCTCCAGAGAATTTACCCACTTTTACATTGCGATCATCGGTTAATCCGACTAGAGCTAATACTTCATTTACCTTTTCTTGTGCCTTCTTTTTCGACAACCCTTTTACAGAAGCGATATATTTCAAAAACTTATCGGCTGAGAAATTTTTGTACAATCCTACATGTTGTGGTAAATATCCGATTAACTCTCGATATTGATGATCCATTCTAACAATATCTTGACCATCCAAAAACACTTTTCCAGAGCTAGGTTTTGTCACGCTAGCAAGAATTCGCATTAACGTTGTTTTCCCTGAACCATTCGCCCCAAGAATACCGTATACCCCAGTAGTTAATTCTAAATTTATTTCATTTAAAGCCTTTTTGTTTCCAAAATTTTTAGAAACCTTATCAATGGTTAAGTTCATAGTTAACACCTCTTTTATAAATTCGATTCAATTGAATAATGACAACTATCGCAGCAATCAAAGACACTAAAATATGAACTACTATTGGAATACTTTCTATTCTTTCAACCAATTTTGATTGGCTAATCATGCTACCAAAGACAATCCAAACCGCAAGCCCCGCTGTTACTGCATATACATGCCTAAATCTACTAACAATGACAAATGAAATTGCTGTGATTACAGTGAAAGGTGTAATCCAATAAAGCATCAATTTCCAAATCACTACATCTTGATAGAAAAAAGATGTACTGAACGTTAAAAATAAATTAATGATCAAGTTAAACCCACCTACTACAACCATTTTAGATAGGATAATCTCCTGTAAACTATATTTAAAAGTCACCTCGAGCTCAGCCATTCCAGCATTCATTCTCTTTATCACTTCCAACAAACCAGTGATTGTAGGAATTGGTCCAAGTAACAATAAAATCACATAGGGATTTATTTCAGATAAAAGAACAGCAGAAAGACCTATAAGGAGAAATAAACTATTTGAAAACCAAAATATAGGGCTCATATAAAAGAACTCAATTATGGATTGCTTCATAATAGCAGACATGCCCTCAAAACGATTTTTCCATTTGCTTTCTTTAACAGGAACATAAGGTCTAATAGCATCAATGGTCATCATCATTTCTGACTCACTAGGATACTCCACATCGTATTCATCTAACAAAAGCCCTATTTCTCGTTCGAGTTCGTCCAGTTCCGGATCATAATCCATATCATATTCAAATTCAGTCTTGTCCATTTTTTTCTTGCTCATCTACCTCACCTCTTCTCAAAAGTTTGGCTAATTTATTCAGCCCTTGTTTCAGTCTGGATTTAACTGTAGGAACACTAGTGTTTGTCACTTTAGAAATTTCTTTTATTTTCATGTGGTGAAAATATTTCAGAATTAGAGCCTCCTTCTGATAATCAGGTAGGCTAGCTAGAGCTAATCTCACTTGTTCTCTCATCACTTTCCGTTCAAAAATATAAGGAATACTTTTCTCGCCACTTTCTAATGTCTCAGGTAACTCTGTTTTCTGAGAGGTATGCCTGTAATACGCACTTCCCCAGTAATCCCTGCAATGATTAATGGCAATTGAGAATAGCCAGCTTTTGAATGTTCCTTTATGCGAATACGATTGTATTCTTTGTATGACTTTTATAAATACTTCTTGAGTTAAGTCATATGCGGTTTCCTTGTCGCCCACTTTACGGTAGATAAAAGCATAGATGGATTTGTAATACTTTCTCGTTAACACCTCCATCGCAGCTTGACTACCGCCTAATATTTCTTCTATTAGCTCTTGGTCATCAGGCACTTTCATCACCTCACCCAATTAAGACGAAATTAAATAAAAAAAGATTTAATCCTGCATAATTTTATAATGTTCAAATAACTGATAAAAACCTTTAAAAATGAAATTGGTATGAGAATTATTTTTCCTTCTTAAAAGAAATATCTATTACAAAGATCGCTAAAAAAAAGAGGAGCCAATATAAATTAGCTCCTCTAAAAAATATTTGTTACGATTTTACTTTTTGATTTTTCCTCCATAATCTATTCTATATTTTAACATAAGTATCCAAATTTCTTCGGGATTGATCTTCCACAATATGGCCCGATTGTTGCACAGTAATGGTCTAATACGAAAAACGATCACTAAAAAAGAGATAGTGATCGCCTTTAAAACGTATATTTAGTTACCAGTATTTTTGTACTGCGAAGTAAATATCTTTGTTTTGTTAGTTGCTCTTCTTCAAAACAACCCCCATTAGCATAACTGAAATTCTTTATAATAATTTTAAACTTTTTTTGTTTTCCAAAATTCTCCGTTCAGTCAAAAAAAGACCCATCTCCTAAAGAAATGAGTCACAATTCTTATTATTAAACTAACCACTGGACATTATCTAGAGAAGAATTAAAAAGCTTTACGAATCAAAAAAAAAATTTCTTCTAATGTTTTAGTACCAAATGATGGAGAATCATATTAATTTCAAAAAGTTAAAACAGGCAGAAATGCTCTACCATTTCTGCCTGTTTTTCATTAATATGTCCTAGTCTACACCCACTTTTTTATTTAATACTTAACTATCCCGCTCTTGAACAAAAGAAAAGCTATCGAGCTTTGTTTGTTTTTCTGTAATTACTCATTACTATATTTATACTTAGGTAAGGAGATACTAGCCTTAAATAAATCTCCGTCAACGTGGATGTTAAATCTCCCCTTTTGGATTTCAATAAGATTTTTTGCGATGGACAGGCCTAATCCACTGCCTTGGCTCGTTCTGGATTCGTCTCCTCTTTTAAAACGCTCCATTAATTCGTCTGCTGAGATATTTAACTCAGTTGCTGAAATATTTTTGAAGGTGAGAAGTACTTCGTTATCTAAATCCTCGATATCTATATATACTCTCGACCCTTCTGCTGCATATTTAAATATATTCGATAATAAGTTCTCTACAGACCGCCACAATAATTTTCCATCTGCTGAAATATAGACCTTATTCTCTGGATAGTTCATCTTAAAGTCTAAATCCATGGTTTGAATTTTATCATTCACTTCCCCTAGCCCCTGGGTTACCAAAGATACGATATCAATTTTCTCGTAATGAACTGGGATATTTCCACTAGAAGCCTTTGCTGCTTCAAATAAATCTTCTGTCAATACTTTTAGCCTTTTCGATTTTTGATCTAATACTTCAATATATTCTTCTACCCTCAATGAGTCCTTCTCCTGTTTTAATAAGTCAACATAAGTGATAATAGAAGTTAACGGAGTTCTTATATCATGGGATACATTAGTGATCAGTTCCGTTTTTAACCGCTCACTTTTAAGTTCACTATCAACTGCTTTTTTCAAACCATCCGTAATGCTGTTAATATTGGATGCAAGCCTTCCAAACTCTCCGTTTCCACTCACTTCTATTCGATGATGAAGATTTCCATCCTTTACTGTTTCCACGCCTTCCTGTAACGCCTTAAAGGTCTTGATCTTTTTAAAGGCAAACCAAGCTGCTATACCAATAGTTACCGGGAACATGAAGAACGTCAAAGCAATCAATATCGGATAACCGATGACGATCAGCACCGTTTTAACGCCGACATTACCACTTCTATATACATCTCCTACAAATGAAACTATCTTATAGATTAGGCTAAAGATCAATGTATGCTTGAAAAATGTCTTCTTTTTGATATGCTTCACGAGTGACAGTACTAGTACTAGTACTAAACCAACAATGGCAATAGGAACCGTTATTGGTATGAGGAATATTTCAATACTATTAGAGGCCTCCTCTACCAACAAAATCCAAATAGGTATAAGTAGTATACACATCACTATTTTTATATCATTGTATAGTTTATCTATTGCGTGTAAGTGTAACTCTTGATCCTGAAATGACTTTTTTCCTATGACGACGACAAGATAGGAAAATGAAAGAATAAATCCTGCCAAAAATCCTACTAATTTATACAAGTTTTTTGTGGCAATCGCTTTGTTTTCTTGCCATTCTTTTATTTCAGACTCTAAAAATTCTTCTGGGAAGGCAAGATAAAACACCGTGTTCTCTGGGTTCAATCTATCAAAGTGTCGTGTTAACCGATTTAAATAATCATTTTCTTCTTTTATTTCCTTTGGAAAAATCTCTTGTTTGTAATTTTCAAATACAATAAAAGAAGGATAGGTTTCAAACTGCTGTTTTTCTATCATAGTCGTGTTTGTGAACACATTTGTACCATCACTTGCATAAAATAATGGTCCCTTACTCTCTTCTAGGTTTTGCATGAGCATGTGATATTCTTTTAAATCATCCTTTATCATCTTTTCTTTTGCCTTGGCTAATTCATCTTCATATTCTTGTTTAAACATCTCATAATTTTCCTGTTTAAACATCTCATAACTTTCCTCATTACTTAACTCAGGATTATCACTTCTAGAACGGTGATAGTAATCTGAAAATAAATTTTCTTCTACACTCCTCCACTCATCTTCACCAATCGTTCCGCCATTTAAGATATGTTCCTCACTCTTATATTCCTCTATAAGGGTTGTGAGGTTACGGACTAGTTTTTCACTTCCCTGTACATATGACCAACTTTGAAAATAATGATCTTCCACCGCGTTGCTAAATTCCGCATCATTTTCAATTTCTACTTCTACGACTGCTTTCATGACACCCGTCAAACAGATAATTGCAATCATAAAAACTACGATTTTCGTTATAAATAAATAGCTATAATTTTTCAACTTTATATCCAACTCCCCACACTACTTTCAAATATTTTGGTTCTTTCGGATTGATTTCTATTTTTTCTCTGATTTTTCTTATATGAACGGTTACGGTATTTTCAGGACTATGAGCCGCTTCATTCCATACCTTCTCGTAGATCTCCTCAATCGAGAATACTTTTCCCGCATTTGCGCTCAGAAGTAATAGTATCTTATATTGCACGGGTGTAAGGTGAACTTCATCATCATCGACTGTGATTGTTTTACTATCATCATCGATCATAAGTCCCCCTGTCCGGTATACACTACTCCTAGTTTCAAGACCTCCTAGTGCTGTATATCTTCTCAGCTGTGACTTAACTCTTGCTATCAATTCCAAGGGATTATATGGCTTGGTGATATAGTCATCTGCTCCAAAATTTAATCCTAAGATTTTATCTGAATCCTCTGATTTTGCAGAAAGAAGGATTAAAGGTATATTATTTTCTTCTCTAATCTTCTTGGTAGCTCTGATACCATCCATTTTAGGCATCATAATATCAATGATAATGAGATGAATCTCATGATCTTTAATTATTTTAATTGCTTCAATTCCATTAAAAGCTTTGAATATTTTATAGCCTTCATTTTCTAAGTAGATCCCTATTGCATCTACAATTGCTTTATCATCATCACAAACCAATATGTTCATGTAAGTTCCTCCTAATTTTGATTTTCGACATTCGATATCACCTCTTTAAAGTACTAAGGGAATGATATCAACAAAATCTTAATATATACTTTATGAAATTCTTAAGATTTTCTTAGTGTCTTAAATGAAGTTTAACTATAAGTCGGACCCCTGTAAGTTATACTTATTTTAATTAATCAAAAAGCAAGTTATGTATAGTAAAAACACCAAACAAGGTTTGGTATTTTTATTCCATTATCATAAAACATTATTAATATCTAAGAGATATTTTTTACGAATAGACCTATCATTTTGTTACTGATAAGGTATTTTGTTCTTTTTGAAAACTTTATAATGTAGCTCTACAAATTTCAATACCCACCAATGGTGGGATTCCCCTATAATCCTACACTTTTGGCAAAAGGGTTTCTTTATACATACCTCTACAATCCCTTTATTAAAAAAAATTTTATTACATGGTATTTAGTCAAATAAGAAAGACGATCACTTTAAAGTGACCGTCTTTTAAAATTTATATCCCGTTACTAGTATCGTTGTACTATGCAGTAAATTGACTTTCTTTTGTTAGTTTATACATTTCTACATAGAACAATCCAGTCGTTTAACTTGCACGATAATTATTCTTCTAAAATAGGGGCTATAATATCAATACGATTAGTCCATATACCACCTGTGTAATTTTTAGGAAGGCGTTCTAAGTCTTGCTTTTTATCAAAACCTTCTGACCATCCACCATCGCCCGCTACGAGAATTACTCTTGTATTAGCATCCTCCATTCTGTCTAGAAATTTGCTTGGAAATCCCCATAAATATGGTGCAATTTTTTCTAGAATGTGTAATTGTGCGTTTCCGCACGCTGACGGTACATATCCTGTCCAACCAACTGCTATGTATGGAAGTAGGCAACTTTTCATCGTTTCTTTTGACATGACACGAAGTTCAGGTAGTTTTTCTTTCAGAGACAAAATCGGCTTGTCGCCACCATAAACTGAAAGGTTTTTTAACCGACTATCTGGAACCTTTGTGAGATAGTTAGACAAATGCTCGCCTTCATTTGGGCCATTACTTTTAATATGAATTAAAAAAGATTGTTCAGGAAAATGCGACAACACTTCTTCAAGTGTAGGCATAAGTCCTATTCCTTTGCCACGGAAAGGATAAGTTTCTCCGTTATTAGCCGTATAGCCATAACCAATATCTAACTGTTTTAGTTCTTGAATAGTATGCTCCCTTGTTATTCCTTCTCCATTTGTTCTACACTCTAGTGTCCAATCATGAAAAACAGCAAACTCTCCGTCTTTTGTGAGTTGAACATCAAACTCTACAATATCGGCTCCTGCCTTAAAAGCTGCTTCCATTGAAGGTATTGTATTTTCTATAAATGGATGGTCAGGTTCGAAAATTCTCTCTGCTGTACATGTTTCCCCAGTTATTCCTTTCATATCGAAAGTCTGTGCCAATCCACGATGTGCCAGTAATAAAGGGTCTCTATTACTATCTTTTGTAAATAATGATGTGTTATTTAGGTACATAAAAGCTACTAAAATAAATAGAAAAATAAAAAACCTTTTAATATTTCGTTTTAACTTCATACTTTCCTCCATATGCTACATTTAACTGCATGTTTCAATAGGAAAAATAACTTTTTAACTACTCTCCCATGTTACTTCAACAAGCTTCTGATGCAAATTCTACCGACAATACTAGTTTAAATATCCGCTTTAACTTTAGTAAAAAAAGTAAACCAAAACTATGCAGCTCTGTATAAAAAGCTGCATAGTGTCGACTCTGGCTCTAAGGATTGTGTCCATTATAGAATGGTTAGCTTGTCGTTCGTTACATTTACAGCGCCTTTCTAATTAAAAATGATAGGAAATAAAAATGTAACGAAAGCTGCCCAAAGTCCGTAGACCGGCAAATATTTAGTAATAGCATCTTGGATAGTTGAAGGTCCGGAATTTTTTTTTAGAAAACGCATATAGGAGACCATGATCCAAATTAGATTTGCCCAAATCAGTATGTTTACTCCTAAAACAGCAAGTCTATTAGGGGTAATCCCATATGAAGAAAGTCTGAAAACGATGGCTGATAGAGCCACGCTGTCAATGATAAGCGCAAGAACAATTAAGGCAAAATTTATATAATCTGAAATGTTCTTTTTCTTGTCTGAGTCGCTTTCAGTAATGGAAAATATGGTAACCGCCAATACACCAAGAAGTATCCCATTGAAGACTATGAGGAAATTACGATCCAAGAATGGATTTTTTCCTACCCATATAACCGTTATAAGATAGACCAACAATGTGATCAGGACAAGAGGACTAAAAATCTTAGCTATATATGGTGTAATATTCTTAGCAAGTTTAAGATTTATTGAGACCAGGTATGCAGCAACAATAGCGAGAGCGGCAGCACCAAATAAAACGACATTACTAAAATAAAAACCTTCTATATCCAAGCCAATAAAGCTGAATAGCTGCATGGTTAATGCTGCCAGCACCATTCCACTAACAGCCATGCTAGCGTAGAGAATACCATATTCCAAATTAAATTTGATATAGGCTAATCTAGTACTCCCTTTTGAATATTCATTTCCTGTAAATGCAAGCCCTACCAATACCCATAAGAATATTGGTAGGTGTAAATAAGCAAGAATAATACTGTCTTTATAATTTAATGGCAGCATATTAAGATAAATCCCAGAAATTAGGAACAACGCTACAAGAGAATAAATAACACTTTTGTTTGGGGTATTTTTGTAAACAAAATAGCCAGCAATAAAGGGCATTATACCAAAAGCCAGGTTAATTGGAGTAATTACTTCCTGTTCGACATAATGGAAAATGATCCTGGTGCTTAACCCTGCCAGAATGGCTAAAATGCCCATAAAAATGAAATCTTTTCGAAGCAAGGGAGATTTTTCTGTATTTGCTGTCTCCTTGAAATGCAATCTTTCATACCAAACGCCAAGAATCTGAGAATCAGGATTTTGTTCCCATGCTTGTAAGAATGAATTTTTAAAAGCTTTTGGGTCTTGTCTATATAGTCTCTCAAGTTCATAAGGGTTAGCAATGTTTTCAATAATCGAATTGTTAAATTCCATCGTTAAACCTCCTCTAATACTGTACAGTAAGTTTTCTCCACATTGATTAACTGTCTTCGTCACTTTTGTATTCTAAAACATCTCCAGGCTGACACTCTAAAGCCTTACAAATTGCCTCTAAAGTAGATAATCGAATTGCTTTTGCCTTTCCATTTTTCAATATAGAAAGGTTGGCCATCGTTATCCCAACCCTCTCCGAAAGCTCTGTTACGCTCATTTTCCTTTTCGCAAGCATTACGTCAATATTAATTATAATTGCCATTGTTTACACCTCACACTATTAAATCATTTTCTGATTTAATATCTATTGCTTCTTGTAATAGTTTTTGGAGAACAGCAGCAAAGACTGCGATAACCAGCGAAGCGAAAGGAACAGCCAATCCGACAAAGATAACTCCTGGTGCATCGTCTATTTCCGCAAAAATATAGAAGAGCGGTAAAACTAGCACATGTAAAATACTGATTGTGATTGCACAGTATTTGATTTTCTTTAAAGCTTTTACAGATAAATCAGAGAAAGCTTTATTTTTGTCAATATAGCGTAAGAGTTTGAAAGCCTGATACAAAGCAAAGTAAAAAGGTATCGCCGATCCATCAAAAACGATGAAAGCAAAATATTTTATAAAAGCAAACTCTGGAAGCAATTTTGCTGAAAGATTTGCCAGCTCAGGCACCAAAAAGATGCACAGACCGAGAACTGGGACTCCTAAAAGAATAACCGCTATTTTTAAAAACAACGTTGTAACTTTTTCCATTTAAAGCACCTCACTTATTTGTTTTGATTTTGATTTTAATATATTTTTTATCGTTTTACAATAAATATTTATTAAATTTAATGAAATTTTTATTATTAGGTTTTGTTTCTGCACAAATAAAAAGCATTCTTCATTCAAAAAAACGCTCTACTTTAAATTGTTAAATTTTATAACTTATACATCAGATTGGTAAGGGTTTAGTCCATAATTAATTGACTGGTACTTCGTTTGAACCCGCATATTTTTGTACTATAATAAAGAAAACCCTATAAGGGAGGGTGTATCATGGCCAAACATAAGATCTATAGAATGAGTGTCACAAGTGTCTATCCCCATTATGTTACGAAGGCGGAGAAAAAAGGACGTTCCAAAACAGAAGTCGATGAAATCACCCATTGGTTGACAGGGTATAACCAGGAAGAGTTAGAAGCACAACTGGAAAAACAGACAGACTTTGAAACCTTCTTTGCGGAAGCTCCTCAACTGAATCCTTCGAGGGCTTTGATCAAAGATGTAGTCTGCGGTGTCCAAGTGGAAGACATCGAAGAACCAACTATGCAGGAAATTCGCTATTTGGACAAACTTATCGATGAGTTAGCAAAAGGAAAAGCGCTAGAGAAGATTTTGCGGAAATAACAAAGAAACACAGATTCCATTTATAAAGGTTAGTGTTTTTTTGTTGAATACTCAAAATTACCCAATCCCCAAAATTTAAATATTTCTACTCTGGATTAATATACAAAACTACACTCATTCACAAAGGCACTTGAAAGTGAAGTTGTTTGCTGCGCAGTATCCGTCTACTACGTAATGAATAGCTACTCCACAATCTGGACCGATTATAGAATATAAAAAATACTTTTACTTAATGTTTCAACTTATGAATCAAGGTACCTTATAATTTTAGCTGTCCTGTCCATAATGTTATTAAGGTAAACACTGCTACATCTCAAATTACTCATAAAGGAAATGATGTAAGAATGAGATGTGCAATATACATTCGAGTTTCGACTGATAAAGAGGAGCAAAAAGCATCGTTAAAATACCAAAAGGAGCTTTTTTACAGGTATGTTGAAGAAAAAGGATGGGACATATATGAATTTTATGTGGATGTCCAGACAGGAACTACGGGAAAAAGAAAAAACCTTCAAAAGATGATTGAAGAGGCTCAGGCAAAAAAGTTCGATATCATCTTAGCTAAAGAACTTTCTCGTCTAGCCCGCAATGGAGAACTATCCTACAAAATTAAAAACCTTTGCGAGAATCAAGGGATCCATATCATCACTTTAGATAATGCGATTAATACTTTGACAGGTAACACTAACATGTTTGGTTTATATGCCTGGATGTATGAACAGGAATCTCAAAATACATCGAATCGGGTGAAAGAGACCTTACGAACTAGAGCCAAAAAAGGGCTTTTCAAGGGTTCTAATCCCCCATATGGATATGAGGTTCGAGAAGGAACACTGTATGTTAGAGATGATATTACCTCTAGTATTGTAAAAAGGATCTTTGAAGAGTATCTAGCTGGAAGTGGTAGACAAAGTATCGCAAGAAGGCTGTACAATGAAGGCATTTCAACACCAGCTGATTTAGCTGGTAAAAAGAATGCAGGAGATAAATGGAATGATTCAACCATTAAGCTTATTCTTACTAATCCTCATTACGTTGGGGACTTAGTACAAAATCGTTCAACTACTGTCAGTGTTACAAGTAAGAAAAGGAGACAAGTTGAACAGGAAAATCAAATTATCGTTAAAGATACGCATGAAGCCATAATCCCACGGGATGTGTTTGATGCGGTCCAGCAGCAATTGAAAATTCGCACTAAGTTTATAACGGCACCAAAGAAACATCTTTTTACGAATGTTCTATTCTGCTCTGATTGCGGAAAAGGAATGTGGTACCGTAGTAACCGAAAGGGTTATGTATGTGGAAATTATGCACGGCACGGTAAAAAGGCATGTAGTAGTCATTCAATTAAAGAAGATTTACTCACAGATACTGTATTAACTGACATTCAAAAGTTAGTAAAAGAAATTTATCAAGAGCGATACGTTAAGCAGTTAGAAGCTCAATCAAAGAAATCGAAGCAAAGCCTTCAAAAGCAACTCGATAAAGTTGAGAACCAAGTCAATATAATAAAGGGTCTAAAAAGAAAATACATTAATATGTTAGCCGAAGAGATTATTACTCAAGAGGAATACCGCGAAATTGTTGAAGTTAATAATATTGAAATTAAAGAGTTAGTCGAGAAAAAGACCGATTTACTTACAGCAATGGCAAGTGAAAAAACAGTGGATAACATCGAGTTGTTAAAACAAGAATTACTTCATTTTCTAAACTTTGATGAGTTAAAACCAGAGATTTTACATCGTTTAATTAATCGTATTGAAGTAAAAGCTGATGGAGCGCCTATAATCCACTATCGGTTTTCAGCTCCAAAAATCAAATAAACACAGCAGGAATCCCCTATTTTGGGGATTCTGCTTCTTTTAAAACTATCTGCGAGACGCACTCAACGTGGGTCGAATGCGGAAACATATCCACCGGTTGTACTTCCTTCGTCTTATACCCACCAGCCTCTAAGATTTTCAAATCCCTTGCTAAGGTAGCTGGATTGCAGGATACATAAACCACGCGCTCCGGCTTCATCGATAGAATCGTTTCTAGCAGTTCTTGGTCGCAACCTTTTCGAGGGGGATCAACGACGACTACATCTGCACGTATTCCTTGTGCATACCACCACGGCATGACCTTCTCTGCTTCTCCAACAGCAAAATCAACATTCGTAAAGCCGTTTAACTTAGCATTTCGCTTGGCATCAGCAATCGCATCAGGGACTATTTCTACACCATAGACATGCTTTGCTTTTTGAGCTAGGAATAGTGAGATGGTTCCAATTCCGCAATAAGCATCAATGACCGTTTCCTGACCTGTTAATTCTGCATATTTCAGCGCTTGATCATAGAGTACTTTGGTTTGTTCAGGGTTAACTTGATAGAAGGAACGAGCTGATATCGCAAATTTAATATCACCTATATAATCATGGATGTATTCATCGCCCCATAGAACGATGGTTTTATCACCAAAAATAACATTGGTTCGTTTCGTATTGATGTTTTGAACAATTGATTTTACGTTTGGCACTTCAGCTAGGATTTCATCGATGATCGCTTTTTTGTTTGGGAGTTCTTTTCCTCTTGTCACTAAGACGACCATAACTTCATTAGTAATCTTCCCAATGCGTGCCACCACATGTCTTAAGATTCCACGATGCTTTTCTTCATCATAGCCACGAATTCCGTGTTTATTGGCAATCTTTTTAACGACTCGGATGATTTGATCATTGTCTTCATGTTGAATCAAGCATTCATTCATATCAATAATGCGATGGCTTCGTTCTTGATAAAACCCTGCAATGACAAGGCCGCCTTCTTCACCAACTGGCACTTGTGCTTTGTTCCGATAACGCCAAGGATTTTCCATTCCCATTGTAGGATGAACGGTTACTTCTATAAGACTGCCAATTCGTTCTAATACGTCTCTCACTTGCTTTTGTTTCGAGACTAGCTGAGCCTCATAGCTTAAATGTTGAATTTGACAACCGCCGCACTGATGATAGATCGGACAAGGTGGTTCAACACGATGTTCACTCGCCTCTTGTATTTCAAGTAAGCGAGCAAAGCCATAGCCTTTATTCGTTTTCACTACTTTAATTTTAACTGTTTCCCCTGGTAAAGCTTGGGGAACAAATAATGTGTAGCCATTTACTTTTGCAACTCCAGCTCCTTCATGTGTTAAATCTTCAATCGTTACCTGAAGCTGATCATTTTTTTTAACCGGTACTTGTTGTTTCATTCTCAATTCCGTCCTTTTAGGTCTATTCGTTTTGTTATTGTACCACAATCAAAGAATTACTCGAAATGTCGACGTATTAGAGAGCTCGTCTTTCTTTCTTGTTCTTAGAAAAAAGAACCCTCCACTAATAGTAACGGGTTCAGTTTCAGGAGAGAAAATCACAAAATAACACCTATTTTAAGACCAAATCGAATAAGATTTTGTCTTCTTCTTTTCCTTGTTATATCAGCATTTTTTAGTTTTTAACATAAGAATTAGCAAGGTAAAGTGCTAATATCTATTATTCACTTATTAAAACTTGTGTAAAAACGACTGTTAATTAACTACTATTTATAGAGGCGTTACCAAGGATTTATGGGGTTTTATGTTAATATGCTAGTATCAACTATTTAACGAAGCATGATACTTTAACAAGCTGTCTTATAAAAATTACCGATTTTAGTTTATGTACGGACATAGGTTCCGTTATTTTGTGAGAAAGAGCTTATTTGTGGATCTACCGGACACAGGATTCGTTATTCGTCTGTATGAAGGGCATTTTCCTTTGATTTTCATTCGATAACGGATCTGGTGTCCTCAAACCTTACCAATAGTAATGATTTTAAGCAAATAGCGTATCTGATGTCCGTTAGTTTCACATATGAATGTTATGCGGACACAAAGTAGAAATCAACCTCTCTGTAACGAACAGGCGTTTTAAGTAAGTTAATATAGTAAAGAACGCTCAGATATTGTATCCAAGCGTTTAATTATAGTGTTATTGGTTGTTAAATAAACGACCAATTACCATGTTATTAAGTCATGTATTTAACGTTTTCTCTCCTAGAACTGCACCCCTTACAACTAATAGGAAGGTTCCATCTAGAAAAAGCTATCTTCGTAGCTTACGATCTTTTGGTGTCAGCATTTGAAAATGTTGATACAAATTTACAAATTCAGTCGGTAATGCCCCACCATGCTCTCCATCTAAATTTAGTTGCATATCGCCTTCAACCTCTACTTTAATGCGATTTGCATGAACATATATGACTTTCGGATGATGAATATGTTCGCCTCTAAGAGCTAACGTAGATAGGTGTAGAAATTCTGGGAAAGAAAGCTTTTTCACGACAATAAAGTCAAACATTCCATCTTGCAATGAAGCATCTGGAGCGAGTTTCTCAAATCCACCTACCGAATTCGTATTGGAAACAAGAAACAACATAATTTCTCCTTCAAATAACTTTCCGTCATATTCAATCTTGACCTTTCTTGGGGTTACTTGAGGGAGTTTTTCAAGTCCTTTAATATAATAAGCTAGTTGACCTACTACTGTCTTCAGCTTACTAGGAACTTCATACGTTAACTCTGTTAACGTTCCTCCTGCTGCGATGTTGATAAAGTAACGATCACCAGCTCGTCCAATATCAATCGGTTCGAAGTGATCTCCACAAAGAACATCGCAGGCTTTTTGAATATCCCGAGGAATATGAAGAGCTCTAGCAAAATCATTTGTCGTACCTGCAGGGATTAGACCAAGGCTTGGTCTTTCTTTTAAGGCGGCTAAACCATTTACCACTTCAAAAATCGTTCCATCTCCACCGGCGGCAATCACTAAGTCATAACCGTTTTCTCCCGCTTTGCGGGCGGCTCGCTTTGCACAGCCTTCACCCGTTGTCGCATGTGCCGAAGTCTCATACCCTGCTTTTTCGAGTCGCTCTAATATATAAGCTAAACTTTTCCGTATTTGTTCACGCCCAGACGTTGGATTATAAATAAGCCGAGCTCTTTTCATTGTAGATCCCCTACTTTATTAACGTAATTATCTCCAAATTTTGTCACTACTTGTTTTATTGTACCTTAAAAGATCCCTGTTCACAAACTCATACACACGTTCTACTAAAAAATCTGATTTCTCTATAGTTAGAGAAACCAGATCTATAACACTAATTAATGTTGGCTTAAAATCTATACATGTTGATCAATCTCAATTAACGCTTCGCTATTTCCTCAAGCAACAGTTTGTTCACCAATGGAGGATTCGCTTTTCCTTTTGACGCCTTCATAATTTGACCAACGAGGAAGCCAATTGCTCGTTCTTTCCCGTTTTTATAGTCCTCAATCGATTGTACGTTGTTGTCGAGAACCTCAGTCACCATCTTCAAAAGTGCACCTTCGTCAGAGATTTGAACAAGACCTTTATCTTTAACGATTTGTTCAGCCTCTCCACCGTTTTCAATCAATTCCTTAAAAACTTTTTTGGCAATTTTAGAAGAGATTGTCCCTTTTTCAATCAGGTCGATCATACCTGCTAAGCCTTTAGGAGTAAGAGGTACTTCTTGAAGTTCTTTTTGTTCAGCATTTAAATAAGCTGATACTTCACCCATTAACCAGTTAGAAGCTTGCTTTGCTCCTGCACCTTGTCCAATTGTCTCTTCAAAGAAATCAGCCATTTCCTTCGTTAAGGTTAAGACCGCTGCATCATAAGCTGGTAATCCAAGTTCGTCGACATAGCGTTTCTTTCTTCCATCTGGAAGCTCAGGAATTTCAGAGCGAATACGAGCTTTCCATTCTTCATCAATGTATAAGTCAACTAGATCCGGCTCTGGAAAGTAACGGTAATCATCCGAACCTTCTTTTACACGCATTAGGACAGTTTTGTTAGCCGCTTCATCAAAACGCCGTGTTTCTTGTTCAATAATGCCACCTGAGAGAAGCACTTGCTCTTGACGCTTCTCTTCATACTCAAGACCTTTTCGTACAAAGTTGAATGAGTTCAAGTTTTTAAGTTCTGCTTTTGTTCCGAATTTCTCTTGTCCAACTGGACGAAGAGAAATATTCGCATCACAACGAAGTGAGCCCTCTTCCATTTTACAATCAGAGACACCCGTGTATTGAACGATCGCTTTTAGCTTCTCTAAATAAGCATAAGCTTCTGCTGGTGTACGAATATCAGGCTCAGATACAATCTCAATTAGTGGTGTCCCTTGACGATTGTAATCTACAAGGGAATAACCATTGCCAGAGTGAGTCAACTTACCAGCATCTTCTTCTAAATGAAGACGTGTGATTCCAATTCGTTTTTTATAGCCATCTACCTCAATCTCGATCCAACCATGCTCTCCAATTGGCTTATCAAACTGAGAGATTTGGTAAGCCTTTGGATTATCAGGATAAAAGTAGTTTTTACGGTCAAATTTGGTATCAGTGGCTACTTCACAATTAAGAGCCATAGCTGCTTTCATTGCGAATTCAACAGCTGACTTATTTAATACTGGTAAAACGCCTGGATATCCAAGATCGATTACACTAGTATTCGCATTCGGCTCTGAGCCGAAATGGTTCGGACTAGCTGAAAAAATTTTCGATTCTGTCTTTAATTCAACGTGGACCTCAAGTCCGATAATGGTTTCGAAATTCATCGCTTGTCTCCCCCCTTATAACGTCGGTTTTTTCGTGTGATAATCTGTTGCTTGTTCAAAAGAATGTGCCACACGATAAACGGTGCTTTCATCAAAATGTTTACCAATAATTTGTAACCCAAGTGGAAGGCCATCTTTAAACCCACAAGGGACAGAAATTCCCGGAACACCAGCAAGGTTAACTGGAATGGTTAAGATGTCATTTGCATACATTGTTAATGGGTCTTTTGTGTTTTCGCCGATTTTAAACGCAGGTGTTGGCGTTGTAGGTCCAATGATTACATCGTATTCCTCAAAAACTTTTTCGAAATCTTGTTTAATTAACGTACGTACTTGCTGTGCTTTTTTATAGTAGGCATCATAATAACCAGAGCTTAACGCAAAGGTTCCAAGCATGATACGACGCTTCACTTCATTTCCGAAGCCTTCCGCACGAGTCTGCTTATACATCTCAAGAAGGTTTTCTGCGTTATCTGTACGGTAGCCATAACGAACACCATCAAAGCGAGAAAGGTTCGCCGAAGCTTCAGAAGAAGAAATCAAATAATAGGTCGCAAGCGCGTATTTAGAGTGGGGTAGAGATACCTCTTCCCATGTAGCACCTTGATCCTCAAGTACTTTTAAAGAAGCAAGGACAGATTGCTTTACTTCTTCTTGTACGCCCTCACCTAGATACTCTTTTGGAACAGCAATTTTTAGTCCTTTCACATCACCAGTAAGAGCAGATAAAAAGTCCGGTACTTCGACATTAGCAGACGTTGAGTCCATTGGGTCTATGCCTGTAATCGTTTGTAACAAATAAGCATTATCTTCTACGTTACGAGTGATTGGACCAATTTGATCAAGTGATGAGGCAAAGGCCACTAATCCGTAACGTGATACTCGTCCATATGTAGGTTTTAATCCAACGACACCACAAAACGAAGCTGGCTGACGAATCGATCCACCTGTGTCTGATCCTAAAGAAAAAGGAACTTCTCCAGCCGCAACTGCTGCCGCTGAACCACCACTCGAACCACCTGGTACCGTATCTAGATTCCAAGGATTTCTCGTTTCTTGAAGGGCAGAGTTCTCTGTAGAAGACCCCATCGCAAATTCGTCCATATTCAGCTTACCAATTGTGATTGCTTGAGCGCCTCTTAGCTTTTGCACAACAGTAGCATCATAAATCGGATCAAAATTCTCTAGAATACGACTTGAACAAGTTGTCCGTAGGTTTTTTGTTACGATGTTATCTTTCACTCCGATTGGCATTCCAAATAAAAGACCGCGTTCGCTGTTTGAGCTAAGAGCTTCATCCAACTCACTCGCATAAGCGCGTGCCTTTTCTTCGTTTAATGTGACAAACGCTTTAACTTTGCCGTCTACTTCAGCAATGCGCTTGTATGATTCATCAACGAGATCAGAGACTTTCACTTCTTTGTTTAGAAGCATTGTATGTAGCTCTGACATCTTATGGTCAAATAAAGACATGAAGCTTGTCCTCCCCTACTATTCTATAATTGACGGTACACGGATTTGTCCGTCTTCATGATCTGGTGCATTTTTTAATACATCTTCAATTGGTAGTCCTTTTGCTGATTTGTCCTCACGTAATACATTCTTCATATCAAGAACATGTGTAGTTGGTTCTACACCTGTTGTATCTAGTTCGTTCAGCTGCTCTGCAAATGTAATAATCGCATCTAATTGTTCTGTAAACATCTTCGCTTCTTCATCTGTAATCGCAAGTCTAGCTAGATGAGCTACGTGCTTGACTTGTTCCTCTTGGATTCGCGACATTTCTCCTTCACCTCCGAAAAAATTCGAGCATTTTGACAATATTATTATAATACCAAATTACACTTTCATAGGCAACAAACCCTAAGTGATGAAATAGTTACATAAGAAAACAAATCCCCTCTTAGTTGTTAGACTAAGAGGGGATTTATATCTTACTATAGTAATTCCTTCCTTGATTTTTCAAATTCTTCCTGAACCTCATTCGAAGGCTCTTGGCCAAGCACACTGACAACCATGATTGCAATCCAAGCGAGAATAAAACCTGGAATAATCTCATAAAGACCTAAAATTGGAAATTGCTCCGCTGATAAGCTGAACCAAGTATCAAGCTCCGCCCACAGAATAACGGTTAAACCACCAACGAGCATACCAGCTAAAGCTCCGTTACGCGTCATTCGTTTCCAGAATAACGCTAGGATTAGAACAGGGCCAAAAGCAGCGCCAAACCCAGCCCAAGCATAACCGACTAGATCAAGAACGGAGCTTTCAGGGTTGTATGCAAGCACGATGGCGATTAACGCAATGAGAACAACGCCAATTCTACCTACCCAAACAAGTTCTGTTTGAGAAGCGTCTTTTCTAATAAATCTTTTATAGATATCTTCTGCTAGAGCACTAGAAGACACTAAAAGTTGCGAATCAATCGTACTCATGATGGCTGATAGAATCGCTGCCAGTAGGAACCCAGCTACCCACGGATTAAAGAGTACTTGAGTAAACATTATAAATAATGTCTCATGTGATCCATCCGCAAGAGGCTGGCCTCCAGGACCATTTTCCGAGAAGTAGGCAATCCCAACAAACCCTGTGAAGATCGCTCCAAATAACGCTAGTACCATCCATGTCATTCCCACAGCACGTGCTTTCGGTATTTCTTTCACAGATTTAACAGCCATAAAACGTGTGACAATATGAGGTTGACCAAAATAACCTAACCCCCATGCAAGTAAGGAAACGACACCAATGAACGTGGCTCCTTGAAACGCATCTAAGTATGCAGGGTCAATCGTTCCGACTGCATGAATCGTCTCACTCCATCCACCGATACTTGAGATCGCCACAATTGGAACGATAATTAAAGCTAAAAACATAAGAATTCCTTGAAAAAAGTCCGTCCAACTTACCGCTAAGAAACCACCTAAAAATGTATATGAAATTATGACTAATGCACCAATCCATAAAGCTTGCGTGTAAGTCATACCAAACGACGCTTCAAATAACAAAGCACCGCCTACAAGTCCTGAAGACGTATAGAAAGCAAAGAAAATAAGAATAAGAACGGCCGAAATAATACGCAATGCCTTCGAGCGATCATGGAAACGATTCTCCAAAAAGTCTGGTAGCGTAATAGAATCATTCGCTATTTCTGTGTAAATTCTAAGTCTTGCTGCAACAAACTGCCAATTTAAATAAGCACCGATTGCCAAACCAACTGCAATCCAGATCTCTCCCATTCCACCAACATACATTGCACCTGGTAGTCCGAGTAACAACCAACTACTCATATCAGATGCACCCGCACTAAGAGCAGCGACACTTCCTCCAAGACGACGTCCACCAAGAACATAATCAGATAAATTACTAGTTAACCGGTACGCGACTAGTCCGATTAAAAGCATCCCTACTAAATAAATAATAAACGTAATAATCGTTGCTAATTCCAATTTTACTCACTCCTCCTTTTAAGTAATGAGATGATTGATAAGACAATTAATAAAGGCATTGGAACATACAGCAAAAACCAAGTTGCTGTTGTTAATCCGTAATCCATCTGTGCACCTCCTTCATAAATCCGCTTTTTGAAGATCTATGCAACGATTTTGTATAACATGACATAAACAAGCGTTTGTTTAATTCTCCTCTTTGAATTGGACATGTTGTTTACCATATCATATTATAAGTTCCGGAACACTTTCAAATAGTTTACATCCTTCGTCTTTATACATTTTTATTCATACTCCCTTCATATATAAACGTTTTCATAGCTATTTAGTGTAATACATACAACCTAACTAATCTTAATTAATTTCTTTTCCGTACTAAAGCAAGTACGTAAAAATCAATTTTTATCGACAAAAAAACCTTCTGATTTTTTTCATCAGAAGGCTAACTTTTTTATCTTGACCCTTTTACATATGGTTTTCCTATTGCTTTAGGTCCTTCAGCACGTCCTACAAATCCAGCAAGTGCCAAAATCGTTAATACATAAGGGGCGATCAAAAGAAACACAGACGGGACATTAGCAAGCACTGGAATTTGTGCTCCCGTAATACTTAACGCTTGAGCCAATCCAAAGAATAAGGCTGCTCCCAACACCCCGAGTGGATTCCACTTCCCAAAAATTAACGCAGCCAGTGCCATAAAGCCTTGACCGACAATCGTCGTTCCAGAAAAGTTGCCAGAGACCGTAACGGCAAATACAGCTCCCCCTAGGCCAGCAAAAGCTCCACTTAACATGACTCCTATATAACGCATGCGAATCACATTGATCCCCATCGTATCAGCAGCCATTGGGTGTTCTCCAACCGATCTGAGACGAAGACCAAATGGAGTATAAAATACAATAAAATAAACAACGAAAGCCAATAGGATTGCAATGTAAGAAGTAATATATACATTAGAGAAAAACAATGGACCAATAATCGGAATATCACTAAGAACCGGAACATCAAAGCGGTAAATTCGATTTCGAATATAGTCCGTTTGTCCTTTGCCATACATTAATCGAATGAGGAATACACTTAATCCTACGGCTAAAAAGTTAAGTGCTACACCACTAACAATTTGATCAGCCCGAAATGTAATTGAAGCGACCGCATGAAATAACGAGAAAATGGCTCCAATTAAAATAGCCGCTAACATCGCAAGCCAAACTGAAGGAGCTCCTAACCCCATTCCTTCTAGTGTCAGAGTGACCACAATTCCTGTAAACGCTCCTATGACCATAAGTCCTTCTAAACCGATATTAACAACGCCTGATCGTTCACTGAACAAACCGCCTAAACCAGTTAAGATAAGGGGAGCAGCGGCGTAAATAGCTGCAGGTATAACAAGCGCCAAAATTTGCATGAAATCCATCTAAATCCCCTCCTTCTTAATTCGATTCATGACCCAGCGAATGATATAACTAGAAGCCACAAAGAAAATGATTAGAGCAATCACAATGTCTATTAATTCGACAGGTACCCCTGCTTTTGATTGCATATTGAGTGCGCCAATTTGCAAACCACCAAATAAGAACGACGCTAATAAAACCCCTACCCCAGTATTTGCACCTAATAAGGCCACTGCGATCCCGTCAAAACCAACTCCAGTAAATCCTGAAAGAATGCTCATATAACCATAAGTTCCTAAGCCCTCCATCGCACCTGCGACACCAGCAAATCCACCGGAAATAAGCATCGCAAGAACGATGTTTTTCTTTACATTCATTCCAGAATATTGTGAAGCATGCTGATTAAACCCAACCGCACGAAGCTCAAAACCCTTTGAAGTTTTCCATAAGATAAACCACATCACTATACAACCTATAAGAGCTACAATAAACCCATAGTGCAGTCTCGAGTAATCAGTTATCGACTCCAGGAATGGAGAAGCTAATGAAGCTGATGGCGAGATAGCTTCTGTTCGTTCTCCTGGTACAAGTAAAAATGCTCGAATTAGATAATTCGCTGTGTATAAAGCAATATAGTTCATCATAATGGTTACAATTACTTCATGAACTTGAAAACGCGCCTTCAAAATCCCTGGAATGAATCCCCATAACGCTCCTGCCAAAGCACCAGCAAGGATGGCTACCGGCAAGTGAATCAGTTTAGGTAGTTCCAAAGCAATCCCGACATAAACTGAAGCAAGCCATCCGACAATCACTTGACCTTCTACCCCAATATTAAAAAGTCCCGTACGAAAAGCAAATGCTACCGCAAGACCAGATAAAATAAGAGGTGTCATCGTTCTTATCGTCTCACCCATATAATACGTATCACTAAAGATTCCTTTTAACAAAGCAGAATACCCTAACACTGGATTGTAACCAGTCAGAAGCATTACAATTGCGCCTATTAAAATCCCTAACAAGACAGCTATTAGCGGGACTAGTAGCGAGAGAAATTTATTTCTTCGAAGCAATTTTTTCATCATCTTGCTTCACCTTCCTTCTCCTTCTTTCCACCAGCCATCAGTAAACCTAATTCTCGTTCATTTGTTTGGTCAGCATCTACAATTCCGACAATTTCCCCTTCATAGATAACAGCGATTCGGTCACTTACGTTAAGAATTTCATCTAATTCAAGCGACATAAGAAGGACCGCTCTTCCTTTATCCCGCTCCATCACGAGTCTTCTATGAATCGACTCAATTGCCCCGACATCTAATCCTCGAGTTGGCTGTGCCGCAATTAAAAAGTCTGGTGACCGATCAACCTCACGCGCGATAATGGCCTTTTGTTGATTTCCTCCAGATAAAGAACGAGCCAATGTGTATTCACTCGGTGTACGAACATCATAATCGTCAATTAGAGTCCGCGCTTTTTTATAAATTTCATTATGATTTAAAATTCCATTTTTCGAATAAGGCTTATGATAGTAAGTTTGTAAAACGATGTTTTCTCCAATGGTAAAATCTAAAACTAGACCATGTTTATGACGATCCTCAGGTATATGCCCAAGCCCAGCCTCTGTAACCTTACGCGGCTTAAAATTGGTAATATCTTTTCCATTCAAAGAAACGGTGCCTGACTCAGCCTTACGTAAACCTGTAATGGCCTCAATTAATTCAGACTGCCCATTTCCATCGACCCCTGCAAGTCCAATGATTTCTCCAGCCTTCAGATCTAAACTTAAGTTGTTAACAGCCGTTACCCCACGTGAATCGTTTACAGTTAAGTTATTTATACTTATAATTGTTTCTTTTGGGTTAGCCGGACCTTTTTCTATACTAAAATTGACTTCACGTCCTACCATCATTGCAGCTAATTTATCAGGATTGGTATCACTCACATCAACAGTACCAATTCCTTTTCCACGCCTTATAACCGTACAGCGGTCACAAACAGCCATAATCTCTTTTAGTTTGTGTGTGATTAGGATGATTGACTTCCCTTCTTTGACTAATGTCTTCATAATACTGATAAGCTCTTGAATCTCCTGTGGTGTTAAGACTGCGGTAGGTTCATCAAAAATAAGAATGTTTGCACCACGATAAAGCGTTTTTAAAATTTCAACCCTTTGCTGCATCCCCACTGAAATGTTTTCAATTTTGGCATAAGGATCTACCTTTAAGCCATATCGATTCGAAATCTCTTCTACTTCCTTAGCTGCCTTTTTTAAGTTAATCCTGCCTGCTTTTTTGGGCTCATTTCCTAAAATGATATTTTCTGTGACAGTGAATTTATCAACGAGCATAAAATGTTGATGTACCATACCGATCCCAAGATTGTTCGCTACATTAGGATCGGTAATTTGTACTTTTTCACCACGAACGACAATTTCACCTTTTTCAGGTTGATACAGTCCAAATAACACATTCATTAAAGTCGATTTCCCAGCTCCATTTTCTCCAAGGAGAGCATGAACTTCTCCATGTTTCACTTGAAGAGTAATATTATCATTTGCCACAATTCCAGGAAATTCTTTACGAATGTTATTCATTTCAATAACATAACTCATCTGTAAATCACTCCTCACCTTTCGACTATATAACGGTTAAGCAAAATGGCTTCAGCCGTCTTTTCTTAGAAGCAATGAGCGGAACAGCTACTTCTTTTAAGTCAAACGACAATTGGTCTTTGTCATTCAACGCGCAATATATAGAGCCACTGCTTTTCTTCAAGTAGGATTTCAGACCTTATTGAACTCGTCCTGTATTCACTTGAAATTCAAACTTTCTTAGTCTTTAAATAAAGAGGCAATGAAGGATTGGGCAATTAACAATCCTTCATTGTCCCTTTGTCCAACTATTTATGTATAGACTTTTTATTGAAAACAAAAGGCTAGTGCGCTACTAGCCTTTTGTCATGAGAAAATTAAAGTGAAGATAGGAATTCTTCGTATTCTTCATCGGTTTGCGGAACTGAAATATCGCCTTCTTGGATTTGTCCTTGATAATCGTCAACGGCTTGAAGAGCTTCTTCAGACATGTTGTCTTGTGAAGAAGCAATTCCCACTGCTTCATCATTTAAACCAAATTCAAGAACTTCACCACCAGGGAAGTCTCCACTCATCGTACGCTCAGATACTAAATATACAGCTCTGTCTACACGTTTTATCATTGAAGTTAGAGTTACTGATTGACCATCGTCACCAAATACTCCTTCTTCATGTTGATCACGGTCAACGCCAATTGCCCAAACATTTTCACCATTTCGAGCACGGTTAATCGCTTCTGTAAAAAGACCATTCCCCGTATCACCAGCTGCGTGATAAATAATATCAGCACCTTGGCTATACATCGTATTTGCAATTTGTGAACCACGGTCAGGATTGTTAAAACTTTCAGCATACTGAACAATAATCTCTCCATCTGGATTTACTGCTTTAACACCTGCTTTAAATCCATTTTCAAATTTCTTAATTAAAGACCCTTCAACTCCACCAATAAAGCCGACTTTATTTCCAGTTGTTTGAAGACCAGCTGCAACACCTACAAGGAAAGATCCTTCATGTTCTTTAAAGGTGATGTTCGCCACATTAGCTAATGGAACACCATCCTCATCTGCTACGACAGAATCGACAATCGCTAATTGAGCATCTTCTACTTGTTGTGCGATCGTACGAATTGCATCTTCCATAAGGAAACCAATTCCCCAAACAAGATCGACATCTTCACGAACCAACGTACGAAGATTTGGTTCGAATTCAGCCATATCACCCGATTGTAAATAGCGATAGCCTGTTCCTTCTTCTAAACCTACTTCTTGTCCAAACAAAGATAGACCTTCCCATGAAGATTGGTTGAATGATTTATCATCAATTCCGCCAACATCTGTAACCATTCCTACTGTAAAGTCCACAGCTTCATCTGTATCCCCTGGAGCTGCTTCATCTTCGGTAGTAGGAGCTTCACCACCCGCTCCACAAGCTGACAAAACAACTGCTGCAGCTGCTGTCACCGTTAACGTACGTAACCACTTTTTCATGTAATATCCCCCTTTTTCCATCGTGCGAACGCTTTCCTTATGTACGTCACACAGTCTTAGAAGTAGAAGTACCCTTTCATACCAAACATTTCTTGTATAGGATTTCAACTTTGATTGATTTCTATTCCTACCTAATTAAAACTGTTTGACTTTTCGAGTGCATCGTAACTAAAATAATTCGTTAGACGTCAGACCCCTTATAAGGTGTCAGTCGGCGAGATAAATAAATCATGTAAGGTAGGATTAATAAATAGTTTTTTTTATAAATACTTAATAACTTTCGTTTCAACAAAAGCATTTAAAAATAGTAGTCTCCTTTAAAGTGAAGCACTTAAAAGGGGACTACTATTTTTGGAATTATTATTTCAATCTAATTTAACACGTGAATAAATGGTTCCTCGTCTGGATTTCGAACAATAATACTCTCTGTATTTCCAGAAACAGATGTGATCTCAACACTTACTTTATAATGCTCTTGGAATCTTTGTTGTAATTGGCTAGCTACATACTGGGAAAGGGCGACAATCTCAGCTTTCCCCTGGAAACGTAAAGGAATTTCAATATTCAATTCTTGAATTTGATTATCCACATAACGTCCTTTTCCAACTACCCCTAGATACGTATCAAAAAAATCTTGAATATCGTCTTTAAATCGCTGGAACTGATCGGCTTCATTTCGAGCTTCTTGATTTGCTTCACTAGAAGGGAACAGAAGGTATCGTTCATTTAAGCGTTGAAAACGACCTAAATCCCCTCTTGGATCAGCTAGCGCTTTCACAAAAAAATGCCCTGGAATCACAGATTCACGAGGTTGCTCTTTGAAAACCGCAAAAAGAATCGGAATATCCTGAAAAACCCCTTCTTCCATTGACCGTAATCTACTTAAAATTTCTTTTGCAATTCGTTCAGCTTCTTGTTCAATTGCTTGCTCGGATAGTGGAAGTTCATAGAAATAGTAACGGCCTTGTTCATCCTCAACTCTAAAATTATAGACACTATTCATCGAGAGTCCAATCACAATCCCACCAAGGTTTAATTGACCATTTGAATCTTTAACAAGATAATTATGTTCCAAAATATGGGATAAATAGCGAGGCTGACTTTCTTCTCTTGCACGCATATCTTCTCCTGACCCAAGTGCTGGATTAAGTCCATCTGGATTAGAGTCCTTATTATAACGCATTAACCAATTATTTAGCTTATTTCTTTCGATAAATTGTCCTTCTCTAAAGAAGTAATCTTTCGGATCAAAATGTTGCTGAGCAATGCGCGTTAAACCCATCTCTAGCTGATCTAAATCAAGGCGATTATAAATAACTGAATTTCCAAATCCTCTTGATTCTCCATGCTTATAAGAACCATCGTATAAAACACTTTGATAATAGTTGTCAGGCGTAATGATTTGTGGAACGACTTCTACTATCTGCTCTTCTTCATTTACATTTTCTTCTACCACCTGCTCTTCTTCGGGTAAACTCGAAAAACACCCCGTCAAAAAAAACAGAATGAGAGAAGTAGCTCCCCACTGTTTCAACATGATCCACTCCCCTCCTCTCTTTAAAACTATTTTATTTAGAATTTAACATCTCAACTAACTTCGCTTCATCCCAAATCTCAATATTGAGTTCTTCTGCTTTTGTTCGCTTTGAGCCAGCATCCTCTCCAGCGATGACAAGATCCGTTTTCTTACTTACGCTTCCTGTCACTTTCCCTCCGAATGCCTCAATCTTTTCCTTAGCCTCATCGCGCGTGAGTTGTTCAAGCTTACCTGTTAACACAACTGTTTTTCCTGCGAACAGACTATCAGAAATTTCACTGTCAGCTAGAGCTTTCGGACCTTTATAGACGATATTGACTCCAAGGCTCACTAGCTCATCAATTAATACTAACACTTCAGGAGTTGAAAAATAACGTTTTATCGAAGACGCCATTTTTTCACCTATTTCATTAACAGCAATCAGCTCTTCTTCTGTTGCCCTTTGAATGTTATCAATCGTTTCAAATTCAATAGCTAATGTTTTGGCTGCTTTGGCTCCAACAAAACGAATCCCTAAGCCAAACAATAGACGTTCAAGCGAATTTCCCTTTGTCTTTTCAATCGCAGCAAGCAATTTATCTACCGACTTTTCTCCCATTCTTTCAAGCTTCAATAATTCATCTCGATTTAGTTTATAAATATCAGCTACATCATGTACGAGGTCATGATCAAATAATTGACTAATGACCTTTTCTCCAAGGCCGTCAATATTCATGGCGTTTCTTGAAACAAAATGAATCAATCCCTCTTTGATCTGTGCCGGACATTGTGGATTAATGCATCTCAATGCTACTTCTCCCTCTAAACGTACAAGGTCACTTTCACAAGCAGGACAATGAGTTGGCATCGTAAATTCACGTTCTGACCCATTCCGTAAATCAGTCAGAACATTTACAACTTCAGGAATGATGTCACCAGCTTTCTTAATGACAACAGAATCACCAAGCTTCAAATCCTTTTCACGAATTAAATCTTCATTATGAAGAGAAGCCCTTTTTACGGTTGTACCCGCAACGGTAACCGGTGATAAAATCGCTGTTGGTGTGACGACTCCTGTTCGCCCTATATTAAGTTCAATATCTTCAAGTGTGGTCACAACTTCCTCAGCCGGAAATTTAAATGCAATTGCCCACCGTGGACTTTTTGCTGTGAATCCCATTTCCTTTTGTTGTTCTAGACGGTCTACTTTAATGACGATCCCATCTATTTCGTAAGGGAGTTCTCCGCGCTTTTTAACCCATTCTCCTGTATACTCGATAACTTCTTCAATAGAAGAACAATTTCTGCTTTCTTTATTTACGCGGAATCCAAGGTCGTGTAAATAATGAATCCCTTCCTGGTGCGACGGAACTTCCTTATCCTCAAGATAGCCAATCGCATAGATAAAAATAGATAAATTACGTTTTGCTGCCAGTTTCGGGTCCAATTGTCGCAGTGAACCTGCCGCTGCGTTTCTTGGATTCGCAAATTTCTCTTCCCCTGCTTGTTCTTTAGCCATATTCAACGCTTCAAAAGATCCTTTGGGCATAAATGCTTCACCACGAACTTCAATATTAACCTTTTCTTTTAAACGAAGAGGAATTGCAGGAATGGTTTTAAGATTAGCTGTTATGTCTTCTCCAACCGTCCCATCTCCACGCGTTGCCCCTCTTATGAATTTTCCATTTTCATAGATAAGTGACACCGCTAAACCATCAATCTTCAACTCGCAGGTATATGTAACATCATTTCCTACTAACTGTCTAACACGGCGATCAAAGTCACGTAGATCTCCATCTGAAAAAGCATTCCCTAAACTTAACATTGGTGAACGATGTTCTACTTTTTTAAAGAATGGAAGGGGTTCCCCGCCGACTCGAATCGATGGAGAATCCTCACTAAAAAACTGAGGATACTGTTGTTCTAATTGTAATAGTTCTTGCATGAGAGCGTCATATTCAGCATCTGAAACAACTGGATTATCAAGTACATAGTAATGATGACCGTACTCTTCTAAAAGCTTACGAAGCTCCTCCAGTCTTGTTTGGGCTTGCTGCTCCATGGCTTTCGTCCTTTCTTGAGTAGGTAAAAAGGGCTCTAAATGCCCTTTTTACCTACCATACTTTACTGTTTAGTGATGGGTGCAAATTTAGCAAAAAGACGTTTTACACCAATTGGATTCGGAAAGGCAATGTCTAACTCTACTGATTCGCCTGCTCCTTTAATACTAACGACCGTTCCAACTCCCCATTTTTTATGGAATGCTTTATCACCGACATTCCAAGAAATTTGGTCGCCACCTGTCTGAATCACTCTAGGTCGCTCAATGTTACGACTAGGCTGAGCTGGTGTTGTTTTTCGAGACGTCTTCATCCATTCAGGGGTTTGCTTTTTCTGTTGCTCATTTAAAGATTCAAGACACTCTTCTGGAATCTCATTGATAAACCTTGAAGGAGGATTGGTATTCGTTCGACCAAACATTGTCCTTAATCTTGCATTAGTAACGTAAAGTTGCTTTTCCGCTCTTGTAATTCCCACATAAGCTAAACGACGCTCTTCTTCCATTTCCTCCGCTTCAAATAACGAGCGGCTATGCGGAAAAATCCCCTCTTCTAATCCGATTAGAAAGACAAGTGGAAATTCTAATCCTTTAGCCGCGTGAAGCGTCATAAGCGTAATGGCATCCTTTGGCTTGCCTTCATTCTCATCATCTAGCTTATCAATATCAGCAACAAGGGCTAAATCCGTTAGAAACGCAACAAGTGATTTGTCATCCTCATTTTGTTTTTCAAACTCATTCGTTACAGTTAAAAATTCATCGATGTTTTCAATCCTGCTTAAAGCTTCAAGTGACTTTTCATTTTTAAGCATCTCACGATAGCCGGTCCGTTCTAATAATTCTTCGACCAATTCCGTTACAGATAAATACTCCTGCATTTCAACCCAGTGAGTCAGTTGTTTAGAGAATTCTTGTAACTTCACCGCTGTACGTCCAGGAAGTCCAACTTGTTCAACTTCTTGAAGCGCTGCAAAAATGGATATCCCTTGATCAATCGCATATGCTCCAATTTTATCAACTGTTGTTGCTCCTATCCCACGCTTAGGTACATTGATAATCCGTTGTAAACTAATATCGTCATCTGGGTTAGCGATTAAACGTAAATAAGCAAGGACGTCTTTAATCTCTTTACGATCATAGAACTTTGTTCCTCCGACGATGTTGTAATCAATATTAGACTTAACAAAGTATTCCTCAATGACACGAGACTGGGCATTGGTTCTGTATAAAATCGCTATATCAGAATATCTATAGTCATTTATTTGCATGGCTTCTCTTACTTTTTCTACGACAAATTGAGCTTCCGAGTGCTCGGTATCTGCTGCATAATAGCCAATTTTCATTCCGGAATCATTTTCCGTCCAAAGGTTTTTAGCTTTTCGATTCGAATTGTTTTCAATGACATGGTTCGCTGCTTGAAGAATCGTCTTGGTTGAACGATAGTTTTGTTCAAGGAGAATAACTTTTGCTTTAGGATAATCCTCTTCGAACGATAAGATATTGGCGATATCCGCTCCACGCCAGCGATAAATAGACTGATCGGAATCACCGACTACACAAATATTCTTAAAGCGTTCCGCTAACATTTTCACGAGCATGTACTGAGCTCGGTTCGTATCTTGATACTCATCAACCAAAATATATTGGAACTTGCGTTGATAGAATTCGAGTACTTCTGGAACTAATTTGAATAACTCAATCGTTTTCATGATTAAATCGTCGAAATCAAGCGCATGGTTTTTCTTTAATTGCTTTTGATAGTCAACATAGACATCGGCTGCTGTTTGATCATATGGGCCCGTCGCCGTTTTTGCAAAAGCATCAGGCTTTTTCAACTCATTTTTCGCACTACTAATCGTCCCAAGAATGCTTCTTGCTTCAAACTTCTTCGGATCGATGTTCTTATTCTTTAAAATTTGTTTAATAACAGATAGCTGATCTCCGGAGTCCAAAATCGTAAAGTTTCGATTGTATCCAATTCGATCAATGTCTCTCCTCAAAATCCTGACACACATTGAGTGGAATGTTGAAATCCAAATATCTTCTGCCACTGGGCCAACTAGTTGAGCAACACGATCTTTCATCTCACGTGCAGCTTTATTCGTAAAAGTAATCGCTAAGACACTCCAAGGTGCAATCTCTTTTTCTCTTAAAAGGTAGGCAATTCTATGTGTTAGTACCCGTGTCTTACCACTTCCAGCCCCCGCCATTAACAGCAAAGGACCATCTGTGTGCTGGACGGCTTGTCTTTGCTCTGGGTTTAGACCAGAGAGCATTTTTTCAATTATTTTCGCTTGCACACCCTCACCACCAAACGTATGTTCTTTTATTTTAGCTTGTTTTTAATTGGATTTCAATGTTCCTTGTTACCTATGTTAATCTATTTTATATACTCGTGCTTTTAACAGCCTCCACGGTCTTTAATGAAGAAATTAAATCTTCATATATAAAGTTCCCAACAACTACAGTATCCGCAAACTGGGCCATTTCTCTTGCTTGTTCCACAGAACGGATTCCGCCACCATAAAATAACTGTGTATTTTTCAATACAGCAGACACGTCTTTTACAATCTTTGGATCACCGTACGTTCCACTATATTCAAGATAAAAGATGGGGAAATGGTAAAGGTGCTCAGCCATACGGGCATAGGCAACAATATCTGCAGTCGTTATGTTCGTTTTGGCTTTTGTTAGCTTCGCGGCTTTGGCTTCTGGATTCAAGATGCAATAGCCTTCAACCGCTATTTCATCCCAATTCATGATAGCCCCAAACTCTTTAATTGCTTGGTGATGATAGCCTTGAACCCATTTTAAGTCAGGACTGTTCATCACAGATGGAATAAAGAAATAGTCAAATCCTGGCGTAATCGCATCCAAATTTGAAATTTCAAGTGCGCACGAAACGGTATACCGGCGAACTCGTGCAAGCAGCTGCAAGGTATTATCAAGAGTTACCCCGTCTGTTCCACCTATAATCAATCCGTCTGTACCTGACTCACAAATAGCTTCTAATGCTTCATCTGTTAACTCCTTGTTTGGATCTAATTTAAATACATGTCTCCATTCTTTTACCTCAAGCATTTTTACCACTCCCGCACATGCTAATTACCAACAAAAATACATATCTGATTAGTCATTATATCAAAGATGAGTTAGGTTGTCGCCCGAGGATGATATCCAATATTTTTAAAATTCTCTCCTGCTAAGCGCTAAGCTATTATATTTTAGTTTTGCCGATACTATCTGTATTTAAGAGCTTGTTCCAAAAGGGAATAGGCTTGGAAAGAAGTAAAATATACCTGGAGATCGAGTTAGAATCAGACAAAATAGTTTAGTCCATGTTTATATTACCTAAATAATAACAGTATCATTTTTCCATTACTCCAATAACGACAAGCCTGAGGAACTTCGTAAGGGCATTAATTGTGATTTTTTACGTATATCAGTGAAATACAGATGTTAACAGCTCACTCGACTTCATTGTGAAAATTCACCCTGCATTGCGATTTCCCCTGGTTTATTAGCGTTCTTTCTGTCTGTTTTTAGACATGATTGCTAATAAACTGCTTGAAAGCTTTTTTTAACAATTGTTAGTAATAGCAGTTCATAGAACAAAAAAAGTGTTAGCCATCCACACGTTAGAAAACTGTGCACGCTTCCCTTTTTTTACTTTTAAAAGAACCCTACCTTTAATATAAGGTAGGGTTCTTGAAAATCTAACACAATAATATTACATTTATAACTCGTCAAAGCCATTGTCACTCGATACTTTTGCATATTGGCGTGACTTTTGTTCAAAGAAATCACTCTTTGCTGCATTTACATCCTCATAAGCTTTAATCCATCTCATTGTGTTTGTCCGATGATCCGGAAAAATTGCTTCATAACCCAGCTGCTTGATTCGTTTGTTCGCCATGAATTTTAAGTACGATTCCATTTCTTGCGGATCAATTCCATCTAATTTATCTCCAATAACATAACGGAACCACTCGATCTCAAGATCGGTCGCCTTCTTAAAAGCATCCTCAACAAACTGATTCATTGCTTGTGTATCTAGTTCTGGATTTTCTTTTAAAAGTTCTTTGTATAGATTAGTAAAGTAATAGACATGAAGCTGTTCATCACGATTAATGTAATTTATCATCGTTGACGTAGATACCATTTTTTGGTTACGAGCTAAATTATAGAAAAATGCAAAACCTGAATAGAAATTTAAGCCTTCTAAGATCACATCATAAACAATGGATTTGGCTAATGTTTCCGGTGTTGGATCCGAGGAAAATTTCTCATAGCCATCAACGATAAATTCATTTCGTTCACGAAGCACGGGATCATGCTTCCAGTATTCATAAATCTCATCTTGTGTGGCCTTTGGAACAAGACTCGAGAGAACATAAGAATAGCTTTGATTATGAACTACCTCTTGAAAAGAAAGCACACTCATCAGCGCTGCCATACTTGAATCTGTTAAATAGTCAGCCACACGTAGCGTATAGTCGGTCTGTATGCTATCAAGAAAAGCTAGTAAGCCAATAATCTTTTTAAACGCTTCCTGTTCATCCTGTGTAAGGGCTGGAAACTGTTTTGCATCATGGGTCATATTAATTTCAAAAGGCGTCCAGAAGTTGGCTAACATATTTTTATATAAAGGATAGGCCCATGAAAAACGGACATCATCCCAATTTAAAACATTCGAACTTCTTCCATTGATTAATGCCGTTGAAGCATTCGGTGCTTTGACATCATATAATTTACGTTTTTGCATTCGATCCAACACTCATTCCCCCTCTTGTTAACTAGAACAACTTTCGCAATCATCTTCTATTGAAACAGATGTCGATCTGATATAATAGGTCGTTTTCAAACCATTCTCCCAGGCTAGTAGGTGCATTTCTAGTAGATCTTTTGCTCTTACCGTGTTTGGAACATAGAGATTAAAAGAAATGCCTTGATCAACATGACGCTGTCTTTTCGCATTTTGACGTATACTCCACTTTTGATCGATGACGTGCGCCGGCTTGTACAGCCACGTTGTTTCAGCATTTAAATCTGGTGCGACAACAGGGATCCGATAATTTTTCTTTTCTTCCATATACGATTTTGCAAAAATCGGATCGATGGAAGCGGTTGAACCTGCTATTAATGAGGTCGTTGCATTTGGCGCAACAGCCATTAAATAGCCATTTCGAATTCCATACTCATTCACTTCAGCTCTTAAATCATTCCACCTTGTAGAATCGTACTTTCGTCTATCAAAGAATTCTCCTGTTTCCCAATCCGAGCCTGCAAAAGCTGGATAAGCTCCTTTCTCTTTTGCAAGCTGCAAGGAGGCTTTCACAGTTAGATAAGCAATTTCTTCATAGACTTCATCTGCATAGACAACCGCTTCTTCACTTTCCCATCGGATTCCATTTGTTGCTAGTAAGTGATGCCATCCGAACGTACCTAGCCCAACGGCACGGTATTTTTCATTTGTCAACTGAGCTTGCTTTACTTCAATCGTGTTTAAGTCAATGACATTATCAAGCATTCTTACTTGAATCGAAATCAATCGGTCAAGTACATCATCATTTACCGCTCTTGCTAGTGCAATAGAAGACAGATTGCAAACGACAAAGTCACCAGGTGTTTTAGTCGTAATGATTTTTCCGTCTTCTGTTGTTTCTTCTTCAATTACGGTGGGACTCATGTTTTGCATAATTTCCGTACAAAGATTCGAACCATAAATCATGCCTTTATGACGGTTTGAGTTAAGACGGTTAACCGTATCCCGATAAAACATGAACGGACTACCTGTCTCCAATTGTGAAAGCATGATTCGCTTCATAATATCAATTGCTTGGACTTCTGTTCTTGATAATTTTTGATTTTCAATACACAATTGATACTTTTCTCGGAAAGATCCGTTTCCTTTTTCCTCATCATAATAATCTTCAAGTGAAAAACCCATTACTTGACGCACTTCATGAGGATCGAACAAATACCAATACTCACGATTATCAACGGCCTCCATGAACACGTCTGGAATTGAAATGGCCGTGAACAAATCATGAGTTCGTTGTCGTTCATCGCCATTATTTAGTTTTGCATCAAGAAAGGAAAAAATATCTTTATGCCAGACATCCAAATAAACAGCAATTGCCCCTTGACGTTGTCCAAGCTGATCGACACTTACAGCTACATTATTTAATTGCTTCATCCAAGGGATCACACCTGATGATACCCCCTTAAAACCACGGATAGATGAGCCTTTTGCACGAATTTTCCCGAGATAAAGTCCCAAACCACCTCCATTTTTACTCACTGTTGCCGCATCTGTACAACTATCAAAAATAGACCTTAAATCATCTTCTACCGTATCAATAAAACAACTCGAAAGCTGTCCATCTTTTTTACCAGCATTTGCAAGAGTTGGCGTCGCAACTGTCATATATAAATTTGATAAAGCCCAGTAACTTTCTTTTACTAGTTCTAGTCTTTTTTCTATTGGTTCTTCTACCATTAACGTCATGGCTATCACCATCCATCGCTCCTGTGGTAGCTCAAGTAAAGTTCGGTCAAAGTGCCTAGTTAAATAACGATCAGCAAGAGTTTTGATTCCAATGTATGTAAAATGTTGATCTTGTTCCAATGTGATCGAGTGAGCTAATTCCGTTAATTCTTTTTTTGAATAGCTTTGCAGTCTTTGGTCATAGAAGCCATCTTCAATCAGCTTCTTTACCCAATCAGCAAATCCAACCTTCCAATCTGTGGACCATCCTCTTACTTTTGTTACTTCCTCGTAAAGTGAATTTAAATAAGCTTGCGCAGCAATATACGTCCAATCAGGTTGGTCCGTATCAAGAAAGTTTAAGGCATCAAGCGCTCGCTTTTCCCAGGTTGATTCTTCTTTCCACCATTCAGCAATAGATAGGTCTGGAAATCTATTTTTCAATTCTTCAACTAAAGATTTTTCTACCGTCATCGTATCCATTAAACAACCACTCCTCATAATCTAAATAAAAAACGCTCTTCCTCAGCTATAAGGAAGAGCGTAAAACGGCGTAAGAGAAAGACACACAAACAACTAAACTTCATTGTCGATGTTAATTGCCGTCTCACTTCTCACACCCCGAAGAAACCTGACTGAGGAATATAGGTAGGTCTCCTGACTCGTGTTTCAACCTCCTCAGAACCTTCCCGTGTCATCATTGCTAACACAGTGGTATTCTCTGAATTGTCGACACTTACAGTTGCGGGGACAGTTCTGGTTTTTCACCAGATTCCCTATTAAGCCGTACGGCACCTATTATTCCGCTTAAATCAATATATAGTTATAATCAAAACACTAGATTACGATATATTGTATATAGTAATAGAGTCAGTGCGAGATTGCAAGTCTAAGTTCCTTTTACAAATTAAAAAAACGTCCAAATGCGCTTTCCTCTAGACGATACGATTCTTCTATTTCTTCTCAATCACAACAGCCGTCCCATACGTAATAATTTCAGCCGCTGCACTCATCACTGTTGACGTTTGCATGCGCATTCCGATAATAGCATTTGCTCCTTTTTCTTCTGCTTCTTGAACCATACGATGCATCGCTAATTTACGAGCTTCCGTCATCATCTCGTTATATCCCTTAATCTCACCACCGACAATACCTTTTAAACTTGCCGTGATATCACGCCCAATGTGCTTGGTTTGAATTGTACTTCCTTTGACATACCCCATAACATCCGTTATTTCATACCCAGCTACTTGATCAGTAGTCACAATCATCATAATCGATTTCCTCCTTTTTTTCTTTCCTACGCTCCACAATAAAAACAACTAATAATATCAGTAAAAGAACTCCATAAGTAAAAAAAGCAATGATGGCCCAAGCCTTATTGAAAAATAAAAGAACCAATCCTCCGAGTTGAAAGATAACAATAAACACAATAAGAATATACTTTAGTAAATCAGACATGCTTATTCAACCATGATCTTAGCAATTCTAAAAAAGCAGATGAAAACGGTTGTCTCCCTACATTTTTGTATGTTTTTTTCAATTGAAGTATACCTATATCTTCTTCTTGATCCCTGAGCATATGGTTCATTCCATCAATAATGTGAGCTTCCGTTTCGACATTTGTATACTTTCCTGTCTCATATACTCGTTCCGGAGTTGCTTGAAGATCCTTTGCACCAGTAACCGCAAGAATTTGACACTCAACCTCTGAGAGCCCTTTATAGACATTTTATCAGAATCAACCAACTGCTCTTCTTTTAGAAATTTAATGGCAGCCCTAGCATCCTCAACCAAATCTCAAAAGCCCGCTTCCATAAAGGCGGCTTCACTTTTTCCAGTCCCGCACTTCTCAAAGCGTAATGTGATAAATCCATTTCTCGTTAAGAAGGAGGCTAGCTGTTTGTATAATTTAATGTTTGGCTTTTTCTTTTTCCGTTACCACTACGATCTAAAGGACCTGATCCTGGAACAAGTAGAATAGCCATCTTCTTATCATCAGAAGATGTAGGAATAGTTATCGTACCAAAAACTTTTATACTGCTTTCAAACTGTATCTCTCTTTCATTCATCCGAGTTCCCTCCCATTATTTTTGCGGAATAAACATCGTTGCAAAAGTTCTTGCTTGCCGTTTTTCAGAAGCTTTAACCTCCGTCCATTTTTGAACTACCTCGCTTAGTTCCTTTCCAAATTGATTCATTTCATCGTTGGTTAAATGTAGAGTTGCTTGCCAGTACCCCAACCCATCTTCTTTATACTGAACTGGTTGGGGTTTATTCGCATATTGCTCAAACTCCTTAAGCAAATTAGCCTGATACGTCATAAAATAACGTAGATGTTCTTCAACTGAAGTATGTTCTATATCCGACTCGGATAATTTTACATTTTCTTTCTTGACCGCATAGTTTTTTTCAATTGTTCCCCTTACTTTATTTGTTTCAATAACTTCAATCAGGTTTGCATCGTTTAGTTGCTTTAGATGACGGTACATTGTCGCTTGAGGAATATCCTCAAGTTTTTCTAATAATTGCACAACCGTCATTTTCTCATATGAGAGTAACGCTTGAATAATTCACATACGGACTGGATGAAGCATAAGGTCGGCTTTTTTAGATTTCATATGAGCCCCTTTCATCATTATCATTATATATAATGATAATGATACTATTTGATAGTGAGCGCAAGTTTATTTTTATAACTTATGCTATAGTAACTAGTATCAAACGGTGAGAATAGTAGGAGTTAAATCATGGATATAAAAAAATTTGACCGTGTTTTCGATTCCCTTGAAGACTTCGTTGACACAGTTAGTAATGTTCTTAATTGCCCAGTCACTCTCGAAGATGCTAACCATCAATTATTAGCTTACAGTTCGCATGACGATACAACAGACGCCACTAGAATTTCTACGATTATCGGCAGGCGTGTGCCGGAAAAGGTGATTAACCGCTTCTGGAAAGATGGCGTGATTCCGGCCTTAAATCAAAGCAACGAGCCATTAGATATTCATAGTATCTCAGAATTGGGTCTTCGTAATCGTGTTGCTGTTTCCATTCGTAAAAACAGTGAAGTACTAGGTTATATTTGGGTGATTGAAGTCGATACAAAACTCTCAGATCAAGAAAAACAACTATTAAAACTAGCTGCGAGCAAAGCAAAAAATTTACTGCTTCAATTGAATCTTCAAAAAAAGCGTCGTGAAAAAAATCATCAACAATTACTCTGGCAGATTATCACAGATACAACGACACACGAAAATACGGCTCTTTTGCTTGAGAAAGTAAATATTAGAGCGCAAACTTTAGCAATTATGATCTTTCAATTTGAAGAAATATCTGATGTTCTTTACCGAAACATCATGTATATTATCAAAACAACTAGTAAGGTTACGATGCTTATTCATACGATTGATGAAGATCAAATGATTTGTCTTGTTAACCCTGTTCATAATCATTCGAGAAAAACGGACTTGATTCATTTTATGGAGACTCTACAACTCCAAATGAAAGAACGCTTTAAAGTTGAGAATATCCACATTGGTTGTGGCTATTTATATAATGATTATTCTAAATTAACTGAGAGTTACCATGAGGCTAAAAAGGTTGTTGAACTAAAACAGAATCGTGACGTAATAATGAAGCGTGCTTTTTTTTATCACGAACTAGGGGTTTTCCGACATCTCGATATTTTGTTACAAGATGAAAAGAATTTGGTCATGAATCCGGCCCTTCAGCAAATTAAATTATATGACAAACAGCATGCGACATCTTTATATGAAACTCTTGAAGTAATTTTAAGCAAAGATACAAATATGAATGAGGCTGCAAAAGAACTCCATATACACGTCAATACACTAAGCTATCGTTTAAAAAGGATTCAAGAGATTACCAATATCGAACTTAAAGACCCTATTCAACGAATCGGTCTTTACTTAGACGTTAAGTTAGGCCCTAAAACACGCGAAAAAAAACTAGCGTGTGCGAGGCCACTGAAAAAGGTGTGATTTCCACCTTTTTCAGTGGCCTTTAAGCGGAACCGTTGGTTTGTCTTAAGCCCTATGAGTGGTTTCTTATAGGGAGCGCAACGTGTGGAGTCATTGCCAAATCCTCGAATCTACTAAAAGGGACTTTTTCAGTGCCCTCGCGTGTGCCTCCTTTTAAAGAGGACACATGGTAGTTTTATTTTTCATCAATGATCTCCACAGATATATGTTGAAAGCTCTCTACATTGAATAAACCGGAATCTGTTAGTTTTAATGAAGGGATAACAGGAAGTGCTAAGAAAGACAAGGTTAAAAACGGATTCCATTTTTCTTGAAAACCAATATCTTTTAATGCATCCTCAATTTTTTCCAATGCTACATTCACTTGTTCATATGGTTGCAGCGACATCAATCCAGCCAGTGGTAATGGCAATTCCGCAAGAACCTCATCGCCTCTCACAACGGCAATTCCTCCTTTTGTTGCTGCCACATGTTCAATCGCGTTTTTAATGCTTTTATCATCCGTACCACAAGCAACTATGTTATGAGAGTCATGCGCAACAGTTGCCACGATGGCTCCCTCTTTTATTGGTATTCCCTTTACAATGCCTACACCAACATAACCAAGCTCACGATGCCGCTCAGCTACAACGAGCTTCAATTGATTGTTTTTAATCGACGGTGTAAATAAGCCTTCGACCAAATCGACTTCTTCAACCAGATGTTCGGTTACAATTGATCCTGGTGTTACACAAATGACATGGGCTTTTGCTGATTCCATTTTCAGCCTTAGACTTTCTGTTGTTATTGGAGCTAAATGCACACTATTTAAGAGAGCAGCCGGTGGAAGTAAGGCATCTCGGATTCCTACAGTCATTTTTCCATTTTCCGCAACTCTTTCGCCTTTAATATAGACCGCTTCAATTTTCAGTTTATCTAAATCGCGAATCAAAACAAAACTTGCTTCATATCCAGGGGCAATAGCACCTTTATCCTGTAATCCAAAGCACTCAGCTGCATTTAAAGTTGCCATCTGAATCGCTTGAAGTGGGTTTACTCCAAGTTTTATTGCTTTTCTAATACTAGCATCGATTGAGCCTTCTTTTACGAGATCGTCTAGATGCTTATCATCTGTTGAAAACACACAACGCCGTGCATTCTCTGGAGTAAGAATAGGAAGTAAAGCCTCGATATCCTTAGCAGCTGTTCCTTCACGCATTAACACAAACATACCCCTTCTCAAGCGAGCAAGAGCCTCCTCAGCTGTAACAGCCTCATGATCGTTGCGTATTCCTGCAACACGATAAGCATTCAACCCCGTCTCGTCTAGACCTGCAGCGTGCCCATCTATTAGCTTCCCACGTTCCATCGCAGCTGTAAGTTTGGACATCATTTTCTTTTCGGCAGAGAATACAGCAGGATAATCCATCACTTCAGCAAGACCATATGCTCCGTATTCATCGAATAACTTTTCAATATCATATGATGTTAGTTCTGCGCCGTTGTGTTCAAAGTCCGTCGCTGGGACACTTGAAGGAACCATGATTTTTACATCAAGTGGCAGATCTTTTGCTGCTTCAATCATGTACGTAACTGCTTCAAGACCTCCCACATTAGCTATTTCATGTGGATCGGCAAAAATGGTCGTAACTCCCCGAGGTACGACGACTTTTGCAAACTCCTCAGGCGGTACCATGGCCGATTCAATATGGACATGTCCATCGATAAATGTTGGAGCTATGTATGCCCCATTTACATCTACTTCCTCTATGCCTTCATACGCTCCCACACCGACAATGACACCGTCTGTAACCGCTACATCTGCCTCATAAGTGGTGAGCGTAAACACATCTATAATGTGCGCTCTTTTGATGACTAAATTTGCTTTTTCTCTTTTCGTTGCTGCTGCTATTCTTCTACTCAGTTGTTGTTTCATCATTTTCACCACTCCGATCTACCTTATATTTCATCTATTGTAGTACTAAATCGATCAAATTACACATGTTCGGAGAGGTTATCTTACAAAAAGTGAATTCATACTTGTTTTCTCAGTGGTTGGAGACATAAAAAAACCACAGGATAGCCTGCGGTTTACTCTTCAACACTTACTTCGTTTTCTTTTACTCGATCCAATGTCATTTTATACCCATCATTTCCGTAGTTCAAACAGCGTTTCACTCGTGAAATTGTCGCTGTGCTAGCACCGGTTTCTGTTTCAATCTTATGATACGTATAACCATTTTGTAGCATCCTTGCTACTTCTAAACGTTGTGCTAGGGATTGAATTTCATTAATTGTACAAAGATCATCAAAAAATTCATAACACTCTTCAAGATCTTTTAGCGATAATACCGCTTTAAATAACTGATCAAGTTCTTTCCCCCGAAGTTTATCTATTTGCATTTATTTCACTCCTTTCTTGAAGCATTAGCATTCACGAGATGTTTATATAGACTGGCACCTAGATCCTATTGAAAAAGAGCGGTTTTTACCTTTTTCAATCCTTCGCAACCTAATCCTTTTTAGTATGAAACCGTTTCTTCTAATCCTGGCGATGTTGGAACTACATTAATCCAAGTTTGACCAGGTTTTAACGGTATTAATTGACCATCTTGAATTGGCACAATTTGTCCATTGCGGTTTTCCCAACTTATTTCATTGGCAATTCCACTTTGGAAAAGAATTGCTTTTCCACCTGATGTTAAATCAATGGCTCGTCGACCTTGGTCATCTAATACCATATGTTCAGTCTCTACAACAAACAGATTTGAAATCTCGATCAATTCCTCTGTTTCAAAATCTACTGTTTGATTTTCTCCGTTGAACCGGTGATAAAGTCCAGACTGCTCATCAAATTTATACTGAACACGGTTAATATTATAATAATTAACCTCGATCTCCTTACCTTCTACACCGACGATGTTCATGTCCTCGTGCTCAAAAAAAGATAAAGGGGTTGTCTCGCCTTCTAAAGAATAGCCTAATGAACTCATTCCCTCAAGAATATGATCTGATGTAATATATGAATTGTGTGGAGCCTTGCGTTCTGAAGAGCGTTTAAAATAGGTTCCATCGTAAAATAGGCCATTTAAAGCATTGATCTCTCCTCTTTCAATTTTCTGTCTTGCTTCAGGACTCCATCCGTGATGAACTATTACCCCATTGTACCCATTTATCAAATCAATATGATAAGGTCTCGCACTTCTAACAGGACCAACCCGTTCAGGCAAACGACTCTGGAATAGAGCCACTAGCCGTGTAATTTCAAATTCAGATAAGATTTCATAAATAATGTCAGCATCGCTAATTCCAGATTGTGGGCGAGCTGCCGGGTGATTATTAATCGTTACCCCAATAACACGACGATTAGACTCCTGTTCCGATTCCATCCCTGTGAGTGGATATGTATACAAAGAAGGAGCCTCAACAAGCTCTTCTTCTTCGACAGGTTCTACCTCTTCTAGCTCAGTTACTGGTTCATTGTTATTTGCACATCCACTTATCATAAAAGCAGCTATAAGGAAAGATATCTTCCAACTTTTATTCATCACACACACGACCTTTTTTAAATTACCACACTAAAGCACAACAGTGCACTTTCTTAGTTTAACGCATAATAGCAGGAAAGAGTACCGTTTTCTTTTTCACATCATAAATCCCTCTTTGTGTCACCCTAATATATGGAAGATGCGTTGAGGAGAAGAAAAATAAACTATAAATAGGATCCTCATATTTATAACCGCGCCCCCTTAACAAAGAGACAAAAAATTTCTCATCTGCCATAACGCCTTCCATCGTTTTCGCAGATAGGATACCGAATAGCTCTAACTCAATACGACCAATAACCTCTCCACCTTCTACAAGAGTCATTCCTCCACCTTGTTCTTTTAAAGCATTGAAGGCTACAATCATATCCGATACACTTTTTCCAATCAGGATAATATCACCTGTATTTGTAAATGAACTTGCAAAACCTGAAACATGTGTTGCAAAACCTTTGATCATTGTCGCGATATGCCATTTGCCAAACTTGTCAATCATCACAAAGAAACTTTCATCATGGTCGGTACTTAATACTCGATTCGTACTTTCAATCGGAATTTGGTAAGGTTTTAAGATAACGGAATTCACCATTTCAATTCCCATTGGCATAGAAAAATACAAATCATCTTCAGTTAGATCCCAATCAATCTTAAATGGCTCAACTCCATATTCCTCCCAAGGGAAAGACGTCATACAATCACATTGTCTTCCATCACGAACAACCCATTGTCCCTTCGCAATCACCGACTGCGGAGTTGGATTTTCTATGCCATCGAGAATATTTAAATGTGCGATTCGACCTGGAGCAATCATCCCTAGCTTATGGTCAAGATTGTAATATTTTGCCACATTATAACTAGCCATTGCATACGCATCTATTGTATCTATACCGCTTTCTAAAGCGATTTTTATTAGATTGTCCATGACCCCCTCCTCATAAAATGAAGGAGGAGATCCGTCTGTTGTCATCAAACAACGTTCAAAATAGTCAACCCCTAATTCCTGCATCTCCTTAAAAAGCCTCGGTAAATCAGGGCGTATTGAAGAGTGTCTTAACGAAGTAGTATAGCCATTATCCAACCTTCTAATGACTTCTTCACCTGTCATAGCCTCATGGTCACACGTCACTCCTAGAAGAGCCATTTGTGCAAGAGTACGCTCGGAGGCACCAGGAAGATGTCCTTCGATTGGTTTACGAAGTCTAGTTGTTTCCTGCATCCAATGAAGGGTTGAATCATCACCATTTAAGACTTTTGGCCAAGACGTTAATTCCCCCCCTTGAACAACAAGGGGATGTTCTAACCATTCCTTCATTTTTGAATTCGATAGTGGTTCCTCATCCCTTAACTCGGTTTGCGCATCATAACGAGACCACCAATACATTGACGTAGGCAGCTCATCAAGTGCCTCAATCAAAGAAAGCGCTTTCTTTTTTTCAAGATGCAAAAAAAACATAAGGTTGTCATTAATAAGTGTAGTTGTTCCCCTAGTTGCTGCATACTTCCCAAAGCTATGGGGATTATAAAGTTGAAACGGGTGAGCGTGGTGCTCAATATAACCTGGTACAACTCGTTTATTTTCACAATCTACAATTTCTGTATCCGTTAAAACGGTTGGCATATCCTGACCGACGTACACAATGCGGTCTTCGGAAATCCATATGTTTGCGGTAAGCCATTTACGCCGTGCAAAATTTAAATAATTAGCATTCCGGAGGACAAGTGAAGGAGCTTTCTCTCCTTTTACTACAGCCAATTGCTGTCGTAAACGTTGTTTTGTCCAGCGGTAAAGTCTCTCAGTCATCCTGTCATCACCCATTTCGTCAATTCCTATTTTTCTAATCGTAACACAAAATTGTTAAAACATTCACTAACAATGTTAAATTTTTTAACATCTTTTATTGTAATATTTGACAAACATGTGAAAGGTGGGTCAATTATGAAACCAAATATCGGTCGAGTTGATGCGTTATGTCGTATTTCCCTAGGTTTCACCGTATTAGCCTGTTCTACCGCAAAGCTTGTTCGAAAACCAAACGAGGGAACGTTGCTTTTTGCTGCAATGTGTGGAGGGATGAAAGTGGCAGAAGGCATTACAAGGTTCTGTCCTCTTACTTACTTGGCAGAAAACAACATGTCCACAATGCAAGAACAAAGTCAAGACGAGAATCACCGACATTAAAAGATGCAGTCAATAAATAAGCCGTATAAAATTCTACGTGAACTTATACGGCTTCTGATTTTTTTAGAGGTTGTTCAATTTGAACAACCTCTCCCCCTTTTAACAATCTAAGGAGATGATAACATGTTTAATGTTCAAGAATTCGCTACTGATAGCCTTTTTATCTATATTATGGTCATTGGTAGCATTATTGCTTTAATTTATATGTTCATGAAGAAGAAACGCGCGAAATAGCTTTATGAGCTATATCTGTCCGGTAATATAATCCGTCCTTGCTCACTTTATCGAGCTCGCTATAAACACGCTGTTGAGCTGCATGTAGTGAGCTTTTTTTTGTTGCCAGTAACAAGACACGACCACCATTTGTTGTCCATTGGTCATTGACCTTTTGTGTCCCAGCATGGAACACAAGAATATCGTCTCCCACTAGGTCAAGACCTTTAATGATCGTTCCTTTATCATAGGAACCCGGGTAGCCTTCACTTGCAACGACAATACCTACAACCTCATCATCTGACCACTCTAATTCCGGTGTTTTTCCATCTAATAATGTTGTGTAAACCTCGACAAGATCAGATTTCAATCTTGGAAGGACAACCTGTGTTTCCGGATCTCCAAAACGAGTATTGAACTCAATGACTTTCGGCCCTGCTGATGTCATCATTAATCCTGCATATAGAATACCCGTAAATGGAGTTCCTTCTTTAATTAATGCGTTGGCAGTTGGTTGCAACACTTTTTCAACTGCTTCGGCAACATCTTCTTTTGAAAATTGAGGTACTGGTGAATAGGCGCCCATTCCACCTGTATTTGGACCTTTATCTCCGTCTAAAGCTCGTTTATGATCTTGTGCTCCGACCATAGGGAGAACTGTTTCGTTATGCACAAAAGCCATTAACGACAACTCTTCACCTTCAAGATATTCCTCGATCACCACTTGTTCGCTAGCTTTTCCGAAAGCTTGGTCTTTTAACATCGCAGAGAGGGCGTTAATAGCTTCCTCTTCCGTCATTGCGACAACAACACCTTTTCCGGCTGCTAAACCATCTGCTTTGATGACAATAGGAGCACCTTGTTCTTTCACGTAAGCCACAGCTTTTTCATAATCAGAGAATGTTTCATAACTTCCTGTTGGGATATCGTACTTTTTCATAATTGATTTGGCAAACGATTTACTTCCTTCAAGCATTGCTGCACCTTTTCTTGGGCCGAAAATGCGCAATCCTGCTTCTTGAAAGCGATCGACTACTCCACCAAGTAAAGGAACCTCTGGACCGACAATCGTTAAACCTATCTCTTGCTCCTTCGCAAACGCAACGAGCTCATCAAAATTATTTTCATCAATTTTAACCAGAGTTGCTACATCAACCATTCCATCATTTCCCGGCGCTACAAACACTTCAGTTACTTGATTGCTTTGAGCGACTTTCCATGCAATTGCATGTTCACGACCACCGCTACCAATAATAAGAACTTTCATGGGATCCCCTCCTATGTTGAATTAATGTTTAAAGTGTCTGACCCCCGTCATAACCATTGCGATTCCATATTTATTAGCCATTTCAATAGACTCCTCGTCACGGATGGATCCACCTGGTTGAATAATGGCTGTCACACCTGCTTTACCAGCTAGTTCAACAGTATCTCCCATTGGGAAAAAAGCATCTGAACCCATTACCGCTCCTTCAATTCGCTCATTTGCTTGAGCAATTGCAATCTCTGCAGCTCCTACACGGTTCATTTGACCTGCACCGACTCCAACGGTCATTTGACCGTTAGCTAACACAATCGCATTTGACTTTACGTGCTTAACTACTTTCCAAGCTACTCTAAGAGCTTCCCACTCTGCTTCTGTTGGTTCGCGCTTTGTTGGGATAGAAACCGTTGCATCATCAAGTCCATAATGATCTTCATCTTGAACAAGCAATCCACCATGAATCGATGTAAGCATCGCTTCAGGTCGTTCTTGTTTATTCATAGGAACTGTTAAGAGACGTAAATTCTTTTTAGTTGTTAACACATTTAACGCTTCTTGTGTAAAAGAAGGAGCAATGATAATTTCTAAGAAAATATCTTTCATCTTCACAGCCGTTGCTTCGTCAATTTCACGGTTGGCAGCAACAATTCCTCCAAAAATAGAAACTGAGTCCGCCTCATATGCGCGTCCATAAGCTTCTTCAATGGTTGTACCTGTTCCAACACCACATGGATTCATATGCTTAACGGCTACAACTGCTGGTTCAGCAAATTCTTTAACGATAGCAAGAGCGGCATCAGCATCATGAATGTTGTTGTAAGAAAGCTCTTTTCCATGTAATTGAATCGCACTTGCAATCGAACTTTCATCAGCTAACGGTTTCTGATAGAACGTTGCTTTTTGATGAGGATTTTCTCCATAACGCAACCCTTGCTTGCGTTCATACGTAACCGTAAATGTTTCAGGTTCTGTTTCACCAACAGCCTCAGTAAGATATTCTGCAATTAACGCATCATAAGCCGCAGTATGTCTGAACACTTTGGCTGCTAGACGGCGTTTTGTCTCAAGCGAAACAGCCTGGCCATTTGTAAGCTCATCGAGAACCGTTTGATAGTCAGTTGGATCAACGACAACCGTTACGTGCTGGTGATTTTTAGCCGCTGCACGAAGCATACTTGGACCACCAATATCAATGTTTTCAATCGCATCTTCATACGTACAATCTTGTTTAGCAATCGTCTCTTTGAAAGGATATAAATTAACAACGACAAGATCAATCGGGGAAATGTTGTGTTCAGCAAGTTGTTGCCTGTGTTCTTCACGTTCTCTCATAGCAAGTAAGCCACTATGTATATTAGGGTGTAAAGTTTTCACTCGTCCATCCAAAATTTCTGGAAAACCTGTTACTTCAGATATTCCAATTACAGGCACGTCCGCTGCTTGCAATGCGTTCTTCGTTCCGCCTGTTGATACAACTTCAAATCCTTGATTTACTAGTTCTTTCACAAACTCAACAATCCCTGTTTTATCTGAAACGCTGACCAAAGCTCTCTTTTTGCTCATTACTAACTCAACCTTTCCATCTGATCTATAATCGTTTGTAATGTTTCTGGGTACAATCGATGCTCGACGACCTGCACTTTTTCTTGCAAAGAATCGACTGTATCATGTCGTTCAATTCTGACCGGTTCTTGCGCTATAATCGATCCTGTGTCCATTCCTTCATCAACATAATGAACCGTGACTCCCGTTACTTTCACTTTTGCTTGAAAGGCTTGTCCAATTGCATCAAGTCCTGGAAAAGAAGGAAGCAAGGAAGGATGTATGTTAACGATCCTTCCTTCATAGGCACTTAGCAAGGTTGTTCCAATTAATCGCATATAACCTGCTAGTACGACAAATGATACCTCTCTCTTATGAAGTTCATTTACAATCTCTTGTTCATATGCTGCCTTTGTTTCATAAGACTTAGGATCAAACGCAACAACGGGAACGTTATAATTAGTAGCTCGTTCAATTACCTTAGCTTTTGGCTTATCCGTGACTATAAGAGCAACTTCAGCATCAAGGCGTTGAGTTTGTGTTGCTTTAATAATTGCTTCTGCATTCGTTCCAGCCCCTGATGCAAAAATAGCGATCCTCATTACTCAATGCCTCCGATTGTAACTCCTGATCCTTCTTCTACTCGACCGATAACATGAGCAGATTCTCCGTGTTCTTTTAATAGACCAAGTACATCTTGACTTTCTTCTTCAGGCACAACCATAACCATCCCAATTCCCATATTAAAAGTAGAGAAAAGCTCTTTATCTGTTAACTCTCCATATTTTTTTAATAAGTTAAAAACAGGAGGAACAGGCCAAGATCCGTTAGTTACGTTAACGCGAACACCTTCTGGTAACATACGAGGAATATTCTCATAGAAACCGCCACCTGTTATATGTGCCATTCCATGCACTGTATGTTCCTTCAAACAAGCAAGTAATGGTTTCACATAAATTTTAGTAGGAGTTAGCAGTTCCTCACCAAGTGTTTGCCCTAACTCTTCAACATGATCCGTTAAAGAAAAAGAATGATCATGAAGTAAGATTTTCCGCACTAGTGAAAAGCCATTACTGTGTAGTCCACTTGACGCTAGACCAATGACAACATCACCTGCTTTAATTGATTCACCGTTTACCATCTTTTGTTTTTCCACAGCTCCAACAGAAAAACCCGCTAAGTCATATTCATCTTCACTATACATACCAGGCATTTCAGCCGTTTCTCCTCCAACTAACGCACAGCCAGCCTGCACGCAACCATCTGCCACACCTTTTACAATCGCTTCCAACCGTTCTGGAACCGCTTTTCCACAGGCAATGTAGTCAAGAAAATATAAGGGTTCTGCTCCTTGAACAACAATATCATTCACACACATCGCAACCGCATCAATTCCGATCGTATCATGGCGATCTAACATAAAGGCAAGCATCAGCTTTGTCCCTACTCCGTCCGTCCCTGAAACAAGTACAGGCTCTTTCAGATTTAATGTAGATAGGTCAAACATTCCCCCAAAGCCACCAAGTGACCCCATCACACCAGAACGCTTTGTTCTATTTACATGACTCTTCATTCGCTCTACTGCCTCGTACCCCGCTTCAAGACTGACTCCTGCTTTTTTATAAGCTTCTGACATTCTTCTTGCTCCCTTCTCCTCTAAACCTTTGCGTATGGATGTAACGTGTCTGGGTAAATTTCAGTCGGATATTCACCTGTAAAGCATGCAAGGCATTGACCGCAATTAGACGTTGTATCAGAACGGCCTATCCCTTTTTTCAAGCCCTCTGTTGATAAAAATTCAAGAGAATCGGCTCCCATCATTTCTCGCATTTCCTCTAAAGAATGATTAGCAGCAATTAATTCACCTGAATTAGACGTGTCGATTCCGTAAAAACAAGGGTTCTTAATTGGAGGTGAACTAATTCGAACATGTACCTCTTTTGCCCCTGCATCACGCAACATATTCACAATTCTTCTACTTGTTGTACCACGAACAATCGAATCATCAATCATGACAACACGCTTTCCTTCGACAACACCACGTACAGCTGAGAGCTTCATCTTAACCCCTTGCTCCCGTAACTCCTGTGACGGTTGAATAAACGTACGCCCAACATAACGATTTTTAATCATGCCTAGCTCATAAGGAATACCGGTTTGCTCCGCATACCCAATCGCGGCTGAAATAGAAGAATCGGGAACACCCGTTACAACATCGGCTTCTACTGGAGCCTCGATAGCTAACTGTTTTCCTAAACTCTTTCTTGCTGTATGAACATTAATCTCATCTACATTGCTGTCTGGACGAGCAAAGTACACATATTCCATGCTACAGATAGCTCTTGTCGCAGAACCCGAGAATCTCGTTGAACGTAATCCTTCATCATCGATAATGATGAGCTCTCCTGGCTCAACTTCACGCTCATACGTAGCTCCAATTAAATCAAATGCACAAGTTTCTGATGCAACAACATAAGCATCACCAAGACGACCAATTGAAAGTGGACGAAGACCATTAGGGTCTAATGCAACCATCAGCTGCTTTTCGTTTAAAACAGCTAATGCATAAGCACCCTTAAGCATCTCAAGAGAATTGCGCAGTTGGTCTTCAAGCTTGTTAAAGCCACTACGTTTAATTAAATGAGCGACTACTTCTGTATCTGATGTTGATTGAAAAATACTTCCTTGGCCTTCAAGTTGATGCTTCATGCTGTTTGCATTAACAAGATTACCATTATGAGCAATCGCTAAGCTTCCCGTTTGCGAGCGGAAAAGCAGGGGCTGCACATTGGCAAATCCCCCTCCACCGGCTGTTGCATAGCGGACATGTCCTATCGCACCATGTCCACTTAACGCCGAAAAATCATTTGGGCTAAAAACGTCATTAACAAGCCCTAACCCTTTATGAACCTTTAACTGTTCTCCGTCTGTTACAACAATCCCAGCTCCTTCTTGCCCGCGGTGCTGTAAACTGTGAAGACCGTAATACGTTAAGTGCGCTGCATCTTTATGTCCCCAGATAGCAAACACACCACATTCTTCATTTAGGCCTTTGATTTCAGCAAACATGGAATGGCTCCTTTCCAAGCCGTTACAATTTCATCCTGTGATGCTTCAAGGATGATACGTTGTTCATCATTTTTAATTTGAAGAGTTTTCGTATTTGTTACTTCCCCGACTCGTTTAGCTGAAACAAGTTGTTCAAACTTCTCTGCTTTTTCACTTGGTACTGTGACAACAAATCGAGTTTGTGACTCAGCAAATAGGGCAGCTGTCGTTTCTCCAGCTAACGTTACGCTTGCACCAACTTTACCTGAAGTCATAGATTCAGCCAGTGCAATCCCTACTCCACCTTCTGCAACATCGTGGGCAGAGGCTACAACACCTGAACGAATAGCTGTCAGAAGTTGTTTTTGAAGTCTTTTTTCTAATTCTAAATCTAGTGATGGCGCTTTACCTGAAATATCGCCTTCTACTAGCTTTTGCAATTCACTTCCACCAAACTCAGGTCTCGTCTCACCAATTAAATAAATAACGTCTCCAGCTGTTTTAAACGATTGAGTCGTAATATGATCAATATCCTCAATTAAACCAACCATTCCGATAACAGGTGTTGGGTAAATCGCTACACCAGCCGTTTCATTATAAAGAGACACGTTACCACCAATAACTGGAGTTTCTAACACTCGGCAAGCTTCGCTCATACCATCTGTTGATTTTTCTAATTGCCAGAAAATTTCTGGTTTGTCAGGACTTCCGTAATTCAAGCCATCCGTTAAACCAAGTGGAACACCACCAGAACAAATAACATTTCGTGCGGCTTCTGCAACAGCAATTTGACCGCCTACCTCTGGATCAAGGTATAAGTAGCGAGAATTACAGTCTGTTGTCATCGCTAAGGCTTTTCTCGTGCCACGAATACGAACAACAGCAGCATCTGAACCCGGCTCAACAACCGTATTCGTTTGAACCATATAATCATATTGATCATAAACCCATTCCTTGCTTGCAATCGTCGGTTGAGCTAACAATTTTAGAAGGGTTTCTTTATAATCTTCAACTACTGGTGTTTTTTCTTCTTGTTGTTGGAACTTCTCATAATAAGCAGGAACGCTTGATGGCTTATGATAAACCGGCGCTTCTTCAGCTAACGCATCAACAGGTAAATCAGCAACCACTTCACCTTTATGAAGCAGACGAAGACGCTTGTCATCTGTTACATGACCAACTTCTGCTGATAATAATCCCCAACGATCAAAGATTTCTTTGATTTCTTGCTCACGGCCTTTTTTAACAACGATCAGCATACGTTCTTGAGATTCTGATAACATCATCTCATAAGGTGTCATTCCTTTTTCACGTTGTGGAACTAGGTCTAAGTTCATTACCATTCCTGATCCAGCTTTACTTGCCATTTCTGCAGATGAAGAAGTTAAACCTGCAGCACCCATGTCTTGAATCCCGACAAGTGCATCATTTTGGATTAACTCTAAACAGGCTTCAAGTAATAGCTTCTCCATAAATGGATCTCCTACTTGAACAGCGGGACGCTTTTCATCAGAATCTTCTCCAAGCTCTTCTGAAGCAAAAGTTGCACCATGAATTCCGTCACGACCCGTGCTCGCACCAACGTACATGACTGTATTGCCGACCCCTTTAGCTTGTCCCTTTTGGATATCTTTGTGATCAATTAAACCAACACACATAGCGTTTACAAGCGGGTTTCCTTCATAGCAAGGATCAAATTGAATCTCTCCTCCTACTGTTGGAACACCCATGCAGTTACCATAACCAGCAATACCTGCTACGACTTCCTCAAATAAATAACGAACACGTGGAGACGTTAACTCTCCAAAACGTAATGAGTTTAGTAATGAAATTGGACGAGCTCCCATTGAAAACACATCTCGAAGAATTCCACCAACTCCGGTTGCAGCTCCTTGATAAGGTTCAATCGCTGAAGGATGATTATGGCTTTCGATTTTGAACACGACTGCTTGCTCATCACCGATATCAATGATACCTGCTCCTTCACCCGGACCTTGTAAAACACGTTCTCCTTCAGTAGGAAACTTCTTTAATAGAACTTTTGAATTTTTATAGCTACAATGCTCAGACCACATAACAGAGAAAAGACCTGTTTCTGTGTAGTTCGGAGTTCGACCAAGAATATCTTCTACCATTGCAAACTCGTCATCTGTTAAGCCCATTTCGCGGTAAAGCTTTTCCTCTTTCACTCGCTCAGCCGTTGGTTCAAGAAGTAGTGACATGAGATTCCCTCCAATTTCTTACGATCGATTGAAATAAACGTAACCCATCCGCGCTGCCGAGTAGTGACTCTACTGCACGCTCGGGATGCGGCATCATTCCTAAAACATTTCCACGCTCATTTGTAATTCCAGCGATATCCGCTTTTGAGCCGTTAATAGCTTGTGAATAACGGAAAACAACTTGGTTATTGGCTTCAAGTTTTGCTAATGTTTCTTCATCACACTCATAGTTTCCTTCACCATGAGCAACAGGAACTATGATCACTTCACCTTGCTCATAGGCTGATGTGAACATCGTTTTATTGTTGTCTACTTTCAACTCAGCTGGTCGACAAATAAATTTCAAGCCATCATTACGTTTCATTGCGCCAGGAAGCAATCCTAATTCAAGTAACATTTGAAATCCGTTACAAACTCCAAGAACCGGTTTCCCTTCTTCAGCAAACTGTTTCACTGCTTCCATAATCGGTGAAAAACATGCAATTGCACCAGAGCGTAAGTAATCTCCGTAAGAGAAGCCGCCTGGTAAAAGAACACCATCAAAGCCTTCTAATGACGTTTCATCATGACGAACATACGCCACTTCTTCACCTAGTGCATCTTGGATCGCAAAGAACATGTCTGAATCGCAGTTTGAACCTGGAAAAACAATTACTGCAAATTTCATGACGAGACAACCTCCTCGATTTCATAACGATAATCCTCAATCACCGTATTAGCTAACAGCTTTGAACACATTTCATCAATTCGCTTTTCAACGTCATCTGTATTTGTCAATGTTAATTCCATGTATTTACCGATACGAACTTCCTCTACTTCAGAATAGTTCATTGTATGAAGAGCACGTTTTACCTGTCCTCCTTGTGGATCTAAAACACTTTCTCTTAACGTAATGTAAACTTTTACTTTTAACATGATGCGCCTCCTAAGCGTGATAATATTTCTTGATACCCTTCTTGCAAACTTCCTATATTTCTTCTGAATAAATCTTTATCAAAACGTTGATTTGTATCTTTATCCCAAAGACGACAAGTATCAGGAGAGATTTCATCAGCTAGAAGAATGTCCCCTGCAGTCGTACGACCAAACTCCAATTTAAAATCAATCAAACGTATGTTTAAGTTATCAAATAAATTAATCAAATGTTTATTTACTTCTTTTGCTTTCTCTCTAAGTACTGCTAAATCAGCATCAGATGCTACTTCTAGAATAGCGATATGATCTTCTGTTACGAGCGGATCACCAAGTGCATCGTCCTTGTAATAGAACTCGACGATCGGCTCGGAAAGGGCAGTACCTTCTTCGATTCCAAGTCGTTTAGCCATGCTACCTGCAACTACATTACGAACGACAACTTCTAAAGGAATGATATCTACTTTTAAGACCAACTGTTCTGTTTCGGATAACTTTTTTAAAAAGTGACTTTCCACACCTTTTTCTTTCAAATGCGCGAAAATTAATGATGTGATCTCATTATTTAATCGAGCCTTTCCAGCAAGAGTTTCTTTCTTCTCTCCATTAAAAGCTGTAGCGTCATCTTTATAACTGATCCAAAGCTCATTCTCATTACTTGTTTCAAAAATTTGCTTTGCCTTTCCTTCATAAAGCAAGATACCTTTTTCCATGGTTCACCCTCCGAAAAACAGAATATAAACATTTTTATAAATGAAGGGGGACTAGCCCTCCACACCTTCTACTCTTGTAATCCTACTCTTGTAAAAATCGTATCTACGTGCTTCATATGGTGTTCATAATTAAAACACTCTTCAATCTCACCCGGAGTTAATAGCCCCGTGATTTTCTCTTCAGCCTCTACTAGCTCACGGAATTGAACGCCTTTTTCCCAAGCTTCCATTGCTTTCGGTTGAACAAGATCATACGCTTCCTCGCGTGCCATCCCCTTATCAATGAGTGATAAAAGTACACGTTGCGAGTAAATTAAACCATAAGTACGAGTCATGTTTCTCTTCATGTTTTCAGGGAAGACCGTTAAGTTTTTCACGATGTTTCCAAAGCGGTTAAGCATATAGTTAAGGGCAATTGTTGCGTCTGGAAGGATAATACGCTCTGCTGAAGAATGAGAAATGTCTCGTTCATGCCATAATGGCACGTTCTCATAAGCTGCTAACATATGTCCACGAATCACACGAGCAAGTCCCGTCATATTCTCTGACCCAATTGGGTTACGTTTATGTGGCATAGCTGAAGAACCCTTTTGACCTTTACCAAAAGCTTCTTCCACTTCTCTTGTTTCACTCTTTTGAAGACTACGAACCTCTACCGCAAACTTCTCAATCGATGTTGCCACAAGCGCAATCGCTGCTAAATACTCAGCATGACGATCACGTTGTAATGTCTGTGTTGAAATCGGTGCAGCTTGAAGACCTAGATTTTCACAAACAAAAGCTTCGATGGAAGGATCGATGTTTGCAAATGTTCCAACCGCTCCAGAAAGCTTCCCAACTCTTACTCCTTCAGCAGCATGCTTGAAACGTTCCAAGTTACGTTTCATTTCTTCATACCATAATGCTAATTTCAAACCAAACGTTGTAGGCTCTGCATGGACGCCGTGAGTCCGTCCCATCATAACCGTATACTTATGCTCTTGAGCCTTGGTTTTCAAGATTTCAATAAAGCGCTCAATATCAGCCAATAAAATTTCATTGGCTTGCTTTAATAGATAAGATAAAGCTGTATCAACGACATCAGTTGACGTTAACCCGTAATGAACCCATTTTCGTTCTTCTCCTAATGTTTCGGAAACAGCACGTGTAAAAGCGACAACATCGTGACGAGTTTCAAGTTCGATTTCATTGATGCGGTTAATATCAAAACCAGCATTTTCACGAATTTTAGCGACATCCTCTTTCGGAATGTCTCCAAGTTCTGCCCAAGCCTCACATGCTACAATTTCTACTTCAAGCCATGCTTGAAATTTATTTTCCTCTGTCCATATTGCTCCCATTTCTGGTCGAGTATAACGTTCAATCATCTATGACCAACCTCCACTTTATCTATTAGTTTAAACCGTTCTATTTGTCTAATTCGTCTAACTTTGTACAAGCTTCTTCTACTGAATCAGCGGTTACAGTTAAATGACCCATTTTTCTTTTTTCTTTGGCTTCTTTTTTTCCATAAAGATGTAGTTTAATATCTGCTAACTTCGCGACATTATCCATAATAGGGGCTAGTTGCTCACCTAAAATGTTCTCCATGACAACCGGTGAACGAAGAGTCGTCGGCCCAAGAGGCAAACCACAAACAGCTCTTATATGCTGCTCAAACTGTGAAGTCTCACATCCCTCAATGGTATAATGCCCCGAGTTATGAGGACGGGGCGCTAGCTCATTGACATATAATCTGCCATCCTCGAGCATGAAAAGTTCAACAGCAAGTGTACCTATGACATCTAGACCCGTTACAATCTCCAAAGCCATTTCCTTTGCTTGTTCAGAAACCTCATTACTTACCCGTGCAGGTACATGTGAGCGATATAAAATATTATCTCGATGTTCATTTTCTACCACTGGAAAAACAGCTGTCTCCCCGTTTCTAGAACGTGTTACAATAACTGATAATTCTAACGCAAAAGGAATCCATGCTTCTAGGACACATTCTCCATTTTTAAGTAGTTCTTTTGCTCCTTGTTTTAATTGCTCTAAGTTCCGAACTACTCTTTGACCCTTGCCATCATAGCCACCACGACAAGTTTTCAAAACAGCTGGATACCCTAATCTATCACCGGCTTCTTCAGCATCCTCTATCGTACGGATTGGTTGAAATGGAGCAAGTGAGATCCCTAATGATTGGATCGCTTCTTTCTCTGCTAAACGATGCTGTGTGATCCCTAGAACCTTTGCTCCTTGAGGAAAATCTGACTTTTTCGTTAACCAATTTGCTGTTTGTTCATCTATATTTTCAAATTCATACGTAATCACATCTGATACTTCAGCTAATTTCTCTGCTCCAATTGGATCATCATAAGCAGCTTTTATTACAATATCTGAAACTTGTCCACATGGAGAATCTTCCGTAGGCTCAAGGACCGCGATACGGTAACCCATTTGTTTGGCTGCGATCGCCATCATACGTCCTAATTGTCCTCCACCAATGATACCAATTGTTTGACCTGGCTTAATGACTCTAGTCATAGGGTATCACTGCTTTCTATCACTGCTTGTCTCGTTTTTTCTCTTCTCGCTTCAAGACGCTTTGCGACTTGTGATTGAGTTGCTCCTAAAATTTGAGCTGCTAGTAATCCTGCATTTGTTGCTCCTGCTTTCCCGATAGCAACAGTTGCAACAGGAACTCCGCCAGGCATTTGAACTATCGATAATAGCGAGTCCAAACCTTGGAGCGCCTTTGATTGTACGGGTACACCAATTACTGGTAAAGTCGTCTTTGCGGCAACCATCCCAGGTAAATGTGCTGCACCACCAGCCCCCGCTATAATCACTTTTATTCCACGGTCTCTTGCTTGCTCTGCATATTCAAACATTAAATCAGGAGTTCTATGTGCTGAGATGACTTTTTTTTCAAATCCAATCTCTAACTCTTCAAGCACATCACAAGCTGCCTTCATCGTTTCCCAATCAGAGGTACTTCCCATTATTACGCCAACTTCAGGATTCATTATTGAATTCCTCCATTAATTTTTGTCGATTTTTGCTCTATTACATTAAAAAAGCGCAGAATCACTTTCTTCATCTGCTCATTTTTTTGAGAGAAAGGAAGCCACTTCTGCGCTTTCATGGTTTTAGAGAAAACACTTGGATCAATCTAAGCAACCACTTTCCCTCATAGTCCGATTTTTTTACGGTAATCGGGTAGAAACTAATGGACCATATTCCCAAGATTATATGAGGTCTTATTCGTTTTTTGAGCATTCTTATGTGTATATCTTACAATCATCATCCGTTACTGTCAACAAAAAGTCGAACGATTAAAAAAGACAGACTTTTATTGTTCGCTTTCTACCAAAAGACCTTCGAAGATGATTTGTTGTTTAACAGGTACATACTCCTTATTGGAATTCACCGTTCTCTCTTCAAAAATCGGTTTTTCCATTCTTCTAATAGGTTGATATCCTTCTGCTTTCATTCTTTCTAAACATTCTTCAATCGTTTCTGTTTCTTTTACTTCAAATCGTTCTTTTCTTTTTTGCGCCAAATTATGTACCTCCGTTATTTAACATATTTCGACTATATATTTACGTAAGAGTAACATGATCTGTTCATTTAAGGAAGAGGGTAGACTCATCTTGCCTCCTCTCATTTATTTTTCATATGTAGGAAAAAACCTTCGCCGTTTTTCAAAAGTTTTTTGATAATTTGTGGCTTCTTCAAGTGCACGCTCTTCGACTTGAATACGAGTAGAGAGGATAACCGCATTCAAAATCGTAAAAACAATCGCTGTCCAATAAGCTTGAAAGATTAGAGGTAGGCACGCTAATTCTGTTACAACAATAGCATAGTTGGGATGACGCAAATAGCGATATGGCCCTTTTGCAATCACTTTAGCTCCAGGTAAGATCATGATTCGCGTATTCCAAAAACGTCCTAAAGATGACAGTGCCCAAACTCGGCCTAGTTGAGCTAAAAGAAATACAACTAATGGTAAAACAGACCATAACATAAACGTATGATTTGTAACTGTTACTTCTATTAGAAGAGAAATGAAAAATAAAAAGTGAAGGGCAACAATGTATTTGTAATGATCTTTTCCTGCTTCATACCCACCTTGGCTTCTAATCCACTTAGCATTTCGATTCGCAATCAGTACCTCAACGATTCTTTGAACTACAACCAACAAGATGAAAAGATATACAGCAATCATTAGTGAACTCCCTTCCAAGTTAATAAAACTAATTCTGATGAAAATCCAGGACCAAGAGCAGCCATCAGTCCATATTCATTTTCTTCATGTTCTTCAAGCATAATTTGCTCTAGAACATAGAGAACGGTTGGCGAAGACATATTTCCATGCTTTCGAAGGATTTCCTTTGAGACATTTGTCATCCCTTCTTCAATATGTAATGCTTCAACATAAGCATCTAATACTTTTTTACCACCTGGGTGAGCAATAAATGATGAAAGCTGTCCAAGTGTCATTCTATTTTGGTCAAGAAAGTCTCTTACATTTGGTTCCAACCATTCCTTTATAATGATTGGGATATCCCGCGAAAATACTACATGTAATCCGCTATCCTTCACTTCCCAACCCATCACATCTTCTGAATAAGGCATAAGCGTAGATTGACTTGAAACAACGGTCGGCCTAGTTGGTTTGTCTATTTTCATACTTAATGACGATTCATCTCCAGTAACAAGTGCACAAGCAATGCCATCAGCAAATAACGAAGTTCCAACTAGATTACTTTTGGAACGATCATTCCTTTGAAAAGTCAAACTACAGAGTTCAACACAGACGACTAAAACGTTTTCTTCAGGAAACGCCCTGCAATACTCATTCGCCCTACTAATTCCAGCGGCACCACCTGCACAGCCAAGACCCCATAAGGGAATTCTTTTTGTATGTGGCGAGAAAGACATTTCATTCATAATCCGTGCATCTAAACTAGGAGTCGACATACCCGAACTTGAAACTAATACAATAGCATCAATTTCGCTTACAGCAACCTCCTCATTTAAAAACTCGTTTGTGGAAGAAAGACATTTCTTAATTGCCTTTCCACAAAAAGTTGTCGCAAGTTCAATATAAAGGTCGTTTTTTTCCTGTAACGAATGTTCGGTTTCAAACCATTTGATAGGTACAGCAAAATGCCGTTCATCAATCTGCCCGTTTTTAAAAACTTTTAACAGCCGGTCAATATCTTGAAAACTCTCACTAAATAACTCTCTCGCAAATTCAGTTGTTGTTTCTTGGTCTAATGTATATGGTGGATTAAATGTACTAACGGAGATTATAGATGGCATTCACTTTCACCTTCCCCTAACTTTAATGTAATGTTAGGTTTCTCCAATATATAGTAGTTCATGCATTTTCAAGTCAGTCTGGAACATAGAATTATGTTTGTTATTTGGTAAGCACTTTTTATTATCTGGAGCAGTAATTTCATGTCCGAATACCTTTATTTCTATCCGAACTCCAATCTAGTGAAAATCAAATTTCTCTCACGTAAGGCCTTGAACGTTATGTTTTTCAACCTACCAATGTCCTGACTCACCATTACACTTCTACGGGCAAAGTAGACACGATACCTTCATAGATGTGTTTCACTAAGAGAAACGTGTTCGCCACCCGGGAACCCGTGGTATTTCAATGAAGCTTACTCCTGATGTTCCATTGGCTCCATTCTAAGATGATACCGTCCCCTCTCGATCAAATGCTCTTAAGCTCCCTCTCTAAATTTACACATTAAAAAAAGCATTCCTCAATGGAATGCTTTTAGATTGCCTGGCAACGTCCTACTCTCACAGGGGGAAGCCCCCAACTACCATCGGCGCAAAAGAGCTTAACGACCGTGTTCGGCATGGGAACGGGTGTGACCTCTTCGCTATCGCCACCAGACTATAAGGTATTTTTAATAAAATACCATTGAAAGAATTAAGGTTCTCTCAAAACTAGATAATGCAAAATAGAAACATTTTCATATTTATTCAAAATATGACGTCAAGAAATATATTGGATAAGTCCTCGACCGATTAGTATCTGTCAGCTCCACGTGTCGCCACGCTTCCACACCAGACCTATCAACCTCATCATCTCTAAGGGGTCTTACTGGATTAATCCATGGGAAATCTCATCTT
>NZ_JAJAFR010000015.1 GCF_020734105.1 Alkalihalobacillus deserti | reverse complement strand
TTCACTTACATGTCCTGCTTCATCCGTTGCGGTCACTTCGACTTGCGTTCCTGCCGCTTGTTTTGCAATTTCTACATGATAGGTTCCATCTGCCTTTACAACAGCGCTTCCTAGCACGTTTTCTCCTGCTTTAACCGTTACCGTGGATCCTGCTTCTGCTTGCCCGGTTACGGCTGTTGATTGGTCTGTCACTTCATCGACTTCTGGCGTTTGAGGAAGAGTTACAGATGTAAGTGACAACTTACTCAAGCTGAATTCTTGGGCAAAGACATCTTTACCATTAATGATGAATGTATTATTTCCATCTTCCATATCTCTATTTATTTTAAATTCACCTGCACTGTTAGCTGTTACAGATGTTTCATTAATACTCACTTCAAAACCCGGTACTGTATAACCAATAATATCGACGCTTTGCTTTGTAACAACACTCTCGTCACTTGGTTCAATGATCGTTAATGGAGGTGCAGGGTATTGCGAAGCACTTACTACTAACCCACTTAAGCTGGCACTTCCACTCCCATCAATCACTCCAAAGTTTGGATAATTAAGGTCACCAGAAAAAACACTATATTTATTCGCATAAACAGTTTTAGAAACATTAATATTTCCGTTATTAGTCAATGTTCCATATACAATTAAACCTTCATTAAATGACGCACTTGCTCCAGAATTAACAGTCAGTGTTACATGCGGTGCAATAATAACGGTCTTATCATAGCTCTGTGAATCAGTTAATGTTTCATTTCCAGTGATTATGTAAAAATCTTCAAACTTCTTAGATTCCTGAGTGGTAAGAAATTCAAAAGAGTAATCTTCTACTAATTCATTATTAGCTACATCCCTAACTGCACTTTTGGGAATAAAAACCGTATACGTACTATTAAAATCTAAAGCTTCACTAGATTTGATCGATAACACGTGGGAATCGACGGTTAGTTCTATATCCATTAAACCTGAGACACTGATTGAATTAAACTCTGGTCCTCGAACGATCGCTTCATTAAAAGTAATCTTTATCTCATTCGGTACTTTTTTACTTACCACCCCACCCTGAGGTAACGTCTCACTGACTAGTGGCCCAGATATATCTGGTGTAGTAACTACATTTGTTGAAGAATTTATCTGTTCAACTGTATCTATTTTCACCTTTCTTACAGTTGGATCATCAATGACTATTTTTAGATTAGATGGTTCACCCGGCTTAACTGTACCCGCTCTATCCATCCAATTAAGAGAATCCACACTCATATGTTCAATTTCGTTATCTTGTCCATCATATGTAACAACATCCATCGTCAACATTTGATCTTGACTCAATCCATTCTCAATAACACCAGTAACAATAATCTGATGATCTTTTTGTATAACTCCAAAGCCAAGTAACTCTACCTCTGTACTATTCCCAGTTGCTTTGACATGAATTTTATTGATTTCAGCTTTGTTCTCTAAAGTTGCAGTAAAAGATTGAGAAGAACCTGCTGCTACTTGCACTCCTCCAAAAGTACCTTTACTGTAATCTGAAGCTACTTCGACTGGATTATTATTTTCATCTAATCCGACCGCCATAAGACCTATTACCTTTTTGGAAGTTGATTTATTCTCGACTGTACCTGTAACAGTAAGCTTACTTCCATCAACTGAGTAGTTTGCCTCTGTTACGACAACTCCCTCTTCTCTATCCTCAATAGATAATTCAATAGCGCTTTCAGCCAGAACTTTATCTCCCGCACTTAGAGTAACTAAAAGCGGCTGAATGATTAAAATTAAAGCCAAATAAAGCATAAAAACCTTTCTAAAATCCATATCCATTCTCCTAACTGAATTGTCTACCGGACTTTCAAACTAGATTAGTAGGCCGGTGCTCCTTCAATTATACTACAAAATTCACCATATTCTTTATCATTCTTGTAAAAAAGGGAATAATTAGGTTGTAAATAATCAACGATTCATTTCCTTTTTCTCTTTTCCATTTTTCTAGGCGACAAAATCTACTTTTTTTCTTCCTTCTATTCCGTTATTTGGCAGAGTCTATTATAATAGTAGGAACTTAGATCAACTACTTTTCTCTCATTTTAATAAACTGCTTTTAAGAAAAGAGGTACATATTTTCATGTCAAAGAAAATCTTCCTTCCTTTAATTAGTTTCATTTTAGTCATTGTGATTGGCGCAGTTGTGTTCTTTCCTTTTCAATCAAGTGGTCAAATTAGTAAGCTTGAACAAGTTGCGAAAAATTCTTTTGAACAAGCCGATTTCGAAAGCAGCATTGAATACTACAAGGAAATATTAGAGCTCGATCCTACTCATATTCAGGCTAGAATTGGGTTAGCCAATAGTTACCAAGGAATTGCTAGACTAGACCTTGCTGAAGAAACTCTTCTGGAAGGGATTCAACTTACTTCTGCTGAACCTCTTTTTTATTCTCAGTTGTCAAAGCTATATTTGAACCAATCTGATATCTTGTCTGCTTTAACCATTTTGGAACAAGGAATGGACAATACAGACAACGCTGAATTTAAAGAAGAATTTGAAACCTTTTTATCTCAAATTAAAATTGAAATCGAGCGACCTTTTATTCAAAAAGGTTTCGAACGACTCATCCATTTTGTATGGTCGGATGATAAAGGAAGAATCATTCCCTTAGAGGCTGAGTGGAAAATCTCTGATACTAAAATCGCAAGCCTTCAGACAGTTGAAAACGAAGAAACCACTCTGAAAGGACTTACATCTGGTTCCGTAATCGTAACAGCAACGGCTCAAGAGCTAACACGGGAACTGGAGATTGAGATTAAAGAACAAGTAGTGGAAGAGATGGATTGGACGGTATCCGAGGAACCTATTCTTGGACTTAATCAAGAAATTGAACTTAAAATTAGTGCCTTTGACTCAAATAAGCAACCCGTTGACATTTCTCCTGATTGGACGTTAAAGGAAAAGTTAGGTAAACTCACCCCTGGAGAAACCAATACGGCTGTTTTTACCGCCCATAATGAAGGGGTTGAAACCATTTACGCTGACTATGATGGGTTACAGATCTCTATCGACATAAGAGTAGCTGGCGAGAAGAAAACGCTAGTGACAACAACTTCCGGTGAAGGTACAATAAAAACATTACCTCAAAAAGATGTTTACGAAACGGGTGAAACTATTCAAATTCAAGCTAAACCTGAACCAGGATGGACGTTCGTTCGCTGGGAAGGTGACCTAACAGGGACCACTCCTTCTCAGTCGGTTACAATGGATTCTCACCTAACGATTCGAGCTATATTTGAAAACGCGGAATCGACATATGCATTATTAGTGGCTACTTCTGGACATGGAAAGGTCTTAAGAAGTTCCCTGTCCGAAAACCTTCCCTCTGGTGAGTCGGTTACGTTGACAGCTCGCCCACAAGAAGGGTATGAGTTTGAAAGATGGACAGGTTCCGTTTCGAGTACCAATCCGACGATTACGGTTATAATGGATGATAATCTATCGGTACGTGCAGTCTTTAAGCAAAAAGGAACAAATCAAGCCACTACACCAGTAAATGAATCAACGACAGAACAACCAAAAGAAAACGATGAGGAATCACCTAAGAGAGTGGAACCTCCAAAAAACGATAAACATTCTTATCCGCTATCCATCTCAACTCGAGGTGACGGTTCCATTACTCGAAGTCAGCAAAATAACCAATACGAAGCTGGAACCTCATTAACGTTACGAGCTCAACCGAAGGATGGATGGAGTTTTATACGTTGGGAAGGTAGTTACACTGGAGCAACGAATCCATTAACAGTAACAATGGATCAAGCAAAATCTATCATAGCGGTTTTTGAAAAAAAGCCGACACAAACGTTTACATTACGTACATCTACCCAAGGACAGGGTTCTGTTAGAACGAATCCTAGTAGCTCTGTATTTGAATCTGGTACGATCGTCACTTTGACAGCTATTCCACAATCTGGATGGAAATTTACTGGTTGGAGCGGAACTTCCTCCATTAATAACCAGGTAATAACAGTTACTGTTAATAGCGATGTATCGTTTCAAGCCAATTTTGAACAAATCACAAACAACGATCCGGAGCCCGATCCAGAGGAAGATAAAAATGTAAATGATCAGTCTTAGAAAGGCGGCACATTCCCTTGAAATCTTTTCTTTATGTAAGCAGTATTATCGTTTCAATCGCAATTGTTATTGTCGGACACTTTTACTATCAGCAGAAGCTAGAGGCCATTGCAGCTGAGTCGGTTCCATTGACGCTTTCCACAAATCCTTCCCCTCCACTCACAACTCAGGAGGAAGAGAAAGTAGATGAGACCGCTGAATTAACTGGTTTACTAGGAACATGGTCAGAAGTACAAGATACCGTATCGATGACCGTCTTCGGTTCAACTTCTATTACTAATGATGAAGATCCAAGCACATCTTGGCCCGTTCTTTTTGAATCAACCATTAATAACGTTTCAAGTTCATCTTTTGAAGTAACTTTAATTGATGTAGAAAGAACCACTTCTATCGATGTATTACAATCAGACTTTCTAGATCAAGTCATTGCTAGCCAACCTGATGTCCTTTTATTTGAACCCTTTTTCTTAAATGATAATGGGCAAATTAGGCTTGAAGATTCATTAGATGCACTAGACATCATGATGGAACAATTAAAGCAACAACTTCCTGAAACAGAAATTGTCTTGCTACCAGCAAACCCGCTAAACAGTACCGGTTTCTATTTGTCACAGGTGGACCAATTAGAACAATACGCTTTAGAGAATGAATATATCTACGCGGACCACTGGCAGTTTTGGCCTTCGACTGAAGATACTGACCTTAACAACTATATTGAAAACGCCAGACCAAATGAAGCTGGACATGTATTATGGGCTGAAGCGATGTTTGAAGTTCTAAGTCAATAAGCAAACAGGCAGCTATTTATTAGCTGTCTGTTTTTGATTTGTTGCAAAAAAAAGCCTCAAAAACTGAGGCTTTTCTTCCTTTTATTCGTTATCATACACTCCAACACTTATTTAACTTAATTTTTGACCTGTACCAGTAGTAATACCAATCACTTATATGATACTCCTCTAATGGCTCAATTAAGATGGATAATTACTTAGAATCATGCCTATCACGCCATAAGGATAGCTCTACTTACAGTCATCGCTCCTATCTAATTCATAAGGAGCCTAGATTGCCTTTCCTTTCCTTTCCTCAAAAATCTTAACCATCATGCATATTTCCCGATTTTTGTAGAAAAATACAAAAAAAAGGGGTGAAGTAATGAATACGCTGTTTAATCAGGTTTGGAAGGTAGTTAGCTTATTTGACCATAAAGGCTTCCTCTTTGATAAAAGTCTCAAATGGTATACATTCATTCAGAAAAACCATTCGTTTTCATCTTCATGTAATTGGTTAGGCGCCGTGATCGAATTAGTATAGACACAATTGGGCATGAAAAAGCGTTGTAGTAGGAATTGCAAATAACCTCTTCCTTTTCTCTTGTTCCTCATCAACGCTTTTTAATTAGTCAAATAATCACTCTCCAACTTCTCCTTTCATATGGAAAAATCTAATAACAACTCGTTGACTTCTCTAGTATCCACTCAAACAATTCCTCAAACTAAATTCTAAGTCTTGCAAACATCGAGCGCGTTAACACCCGATCTCATTTTCAGCTATACCATTTCCTTAACAGTGCTTAGCTAACTAATTTTTAATCGTAAACTCCATTTTGACGTTTTCGTTAAGTATGCTACCGTTTTCCGCTTTAATGTCTTTTATCCACATTGTATACGTATTACCTTGTTCATAATCTTTAACTGGAGCTAGTTGCACGATTGAATTATTCTTTGTTCGGTCAATAATATATAACATTGGTAAGATATTACCCTCTTCATCTGTAATGTATATATTCTTTTGAATAATAGTGGAGATATCTAATGAGAGATTATATTCAACCTGCCACGTTTTATTTACCTCAACATCAAAATTAGGCTCCCATTGTTCAAAGTCGTCTTCCTTGCTCACATTAACTGAAACGGATGCATGCTTTCCTCCATCAGCAGTAATAGCAGTTATAGTTGTTCTTCCCTCACTAACAGCGCTAATCTTACCACCTTGATCAACCGTAGCAATAGAAGGGTTATTACTAACCCATGAAATGGTTTGATTTGTAGCGTTATTAGGTGCAATTGTTGTACTGACTGTTTTAGAAGATCCTATTGTTAATTCTATTTCACTTTCGCCAACGCTGATTGACTCTACGGGGATATTTCGTTCTGATACCGTTACTATTATACTATCTGTCTTTTGCCCATCTGCAGTTGTAACGATAATATTTGTCGTTCCGCTCCCTACTGCTGTTATCATTCCTTGGTTATCCACTGTAGCAACTGAACGATTACTGCTTGACCATGTAACATCTTTATTAGTTGCATTACTCGGCTCAATAGAAGCTGTTACATTCTTTGTTTCTCCTACTTTTAAATCGGTATTATCCTCATTTATTACGACATAGCTTACAGGCACATTCGTTGACCCTGCTGTCATATAAGGTTGAATTATATATGGTTCATCTACTAATAAATACTTATATTCACTCGTTTGTAAAACTACTATGTAATAGGTGCCCGGTGTAACATACTGACTTAAAGCCTGAGCTTCCGAATCTGGACCTACAAACAAAGAGCTTCCTGCCAAGAAATTTTCATCTGTATCATATAAAAGAATTCCAAGATATTCGCTATAGTTAGCGTAGCTCCCTAGAACCCCCACGATGTTAAGTTCACCAGCTTGCGTAATAGTTAACTCGTAATAATCGAGGTCATAGTAGTTATCGGTTATTAAACCATATACATAGCAATCTAATGAAACCCTATCCGCTAAATTACGATCATTGTTTGGTTCTATCTCATAATTCTCACAAACACCTAACTGGCTTTTCTCTTTATCTGAGCTACTAGAAAGCTCATGTAATACTTGTGTTGTATTTTCTAGAGAAGCTTTATTCTCTGTTAAACTTTGTTCTGATTTATGTTCGTCATAGCTTTCAACTAAATTTAGATAACTTTCATTTAAATGGCTTTCTCCAAATACACTTGCTTGCCAGAATACAGATATTGCCATGACAAAAGTTAGTGCCGATAAAAACGTTTTCAGCCTCAATTTAAAATTCCCCTTTTTCACTACATAGATTAGTTGACGGTAAATTCTAATAAGATACTTTCTTTTACTGAAACACCACGATTAGAGAGTAGTCCGTCATTTATAAATAAGTAATATTTACTTTTTAGATATGGTTGTAAAGGTGTTACTTCTATAGTATTTTCAACTTGTTTAATGTTGGTATCGATCAAATTCCCCAAATCATCAAAAATATAAATGGTTTGCTCATTAACAGAAGCAGAGTCTAGCTTTTGATTTAATTCGATCGTCCAAGTTTTATTAGCTGCCACATCGGTATACAATCCCCAGATTCTATCAGGTTTTAAAACTGTAACAGCAGTCACAGCTGTTTTTCCGCCATCTTCTGTTATAGCTATAATGTTAGCCTCGCCCTCCCCTACAGCGACTAGATTCCCGAGCGAATCAACAACTGCCACACTTGGATTACTCGACACCCAAGAAATAGTTTGATTTGTTGCATTTGTCGGTGAAACTTCAGCTAGTAACTTTTCCGAATGTCCAAACTGAAGATGAAGGGCAGTTCTATTTAAAGACAACTTTTCAACGGGAACCGAATGGGAATTAGCAATTTGCTTTATCGCCAGAAGAAAGTTTACCGTTTGATCGTTCTTTTGAGGTTGTTTTAAGAGTGATTCATTTGAGTTAGTAAGGATGTCCTTGATTTCACTTAAATCTAATGAAGGCTCTATAGCTAATAACGCTGCAACGATGCCTGATACAATAGGTGACGAAAAGGATGTACCATCAACATAGGCATAAGAATTATTTTTGGAAGCGACGTAGATCTTTTCACCTGGTGCTAGAAAATCGACTTTATCATTACTGTTTGAAAATGATGAAAGTGTCCCGTCCCTTGAAGTAGATCCTACTGAAATAACGTTATTGTACGAGGCTGGATAAACATAAGACGAGTTTCCATTATTACCAGCTGCAGCAATAACAATAATGCCTTTATTTATAGCCTTTTGTATCATTTCATTTTCAATATCTGAGTATGTATTGCTCCCAAGGCTTAAATTAATCACGTCAACTTCTTTTTCGATTGCATAATTGATTGCATTTAATACATCAGAAAGATAACTTACTCCCTTATAATCTGCTGTTTGTAATGGAAGGATTTTCACATCTAACGCACCTACAACACCTGAGATACCTATACTGTTATTTGTCTTTGCAGCTATGACACCAGAAACAGCTGTTCCATGACCATTTAAATCATATACTTCATTACTATCTAAGATAAAATTATACCCGTCATCATCAATCCTATTTTTTAAATCTTCATGTGTTACATCAATACCAGAGTCAATTACAGCTACGGTGATTGATTCTTCTTGAGTCGTTTTTTCAATTTCACTCCATGCTTCTTCAGTCATAATGGAATGCAGTCCCCATTGCTTTGCATAATATGGATCATTTGGAGAGTTATTAAGTATATATAATTTTTTATTTTCTTCTAGATGAATAATGGAATGATCATTTCGTAGCTCTTCTGTCTGTTTTAATTTCATTAACTGGAAATCTCCCGTTAATTCTTTAGTAACATTACTAGCTTGTATTCCCGCTCCTTTAGAACCATACCAAGCGATATAACCGTTCTCACGATTCTTCATTAGCTCCTGTTCGGTTTTTATTTTTTCTTCAAACCCACTTCCATTAACGGAGTCAGTAGACAAAACCATTAAGAGCATTACTAGCAAAAGTAAACTAAAGGAAAAGTGCCTTTCCTTATACAAAAAAACATAATATTTCACCTAAATGAATCACCCCTAATACCCTATAATGATACTAAATTAGCATTAACATTGATTGGCATAAACCCACTATTTGTACATCCATATAAATAATACCACAACTTTCTTACTAGTAGATATGGGAATTTCCTATTTATTAACAATTTACCGTTATCATAACTATATTAACAACAAAAAATGCAATGGATTTAACAATAAAGGATTTAGGACGTTTAAATGACGTATGAATTGGCATACGTCATTTTTTTGCTGAATAAGACTGTTTTTGCTTTTGGACGGTAATGAATAGGAATATGTCCTTGACAAGACCTTTGAAGGACATAACCTCCTAAGTGTAGTAAGGTGCTCTGACTCGTTTGCCTCAAACATTTTTACCTCCTAAACATGTAATCTCCAGTTCTCATTATATATCTAATAGCTGGCTAAATTAACATATTTTCTCGTTTTTTTTACACAATTCATTCCATTTTTAAATAAAAATAACTCCGACAAGATCTAACTTATCGGAGTCTCAAAAACTTATGAACAAGTAAGACGATAAATGGTCGACTCTTTAATGACTAACCATAAATTCCATCATCACGTTTTCTTTTAAAACCTGGCCTGATTCTGACCTAATCCCATCACTAATATACAGGTAATAAGATTCATTCACTTGATAATCAGATGAAGCTTTCACTTCAATCGATTGACCATCCGCACCTACTGTTGCTTCTGTTTCTAGTAAACTCCCTTCACTATTTGTTATGTAAACCGTTTCATTCAAGCGGCAATCCTTTAGCTAGTCATACATTTAGTTGTGACGGCGGGATTGAGATCGAACACGATTCGATCCTCTCTCGTTGTTTATTATTTACTAGCCCTTATTTTTAATATTCAACTAGCGACAATTTGGCGGGACACCCCCTATTAGTCAAAAGGATAAAATTCTTTTTGACCCCTCTCTCCGTTCGACACCCTCCTTCCATTATCTTCTCTATAATAAAACCTGAGTTTCATATTAAAGGAGGAATTTTATTGAAAACAGTCATCCGATCGCTCACTTTGCTCTTGGTGCTCACACTCTTATTTTCCACAAATGCGTTAGCCAAAAACGAAAACGCCAAACTATCACTGGTTGCCTTAGGTGACTCAATCCCTTACGGCTACAATTTAGGCCATAACAACAATGCCTCTACTTCCAAATACGCCTACCCTTACTTAATCGGAAATGATGCCGACATGCGCGTCCGCAACCTTGCTGTTCCAGGATGGCAAACCGGGCATATGCTAAACGCGCTTCAAACTGACCAAAAATACCGCCAAGCTATCAGCCAAGCAGATTACATTACTCTTACGATTGGAAATAATGATTTGCTTCTAGCACTAAATACAGCTTGGGAATTAAGCGGCAAAGACCTTCAAAGCCTTCCCGACCATCTCAATGCACAGATTGCTACTGCTGGGGTTAAACTTGCCACCAACCTTCCAGCTATTATTAGTGAAATTCGCTCACTGACAGAGGCACCCATTATCTTTTACAATGTCTATAATCCTTTTCAAATCAGTAACCCTCTTTACCCTGTAGCGGATAATGTCTTACCTGGAATTAACTATCAACTCAACGCACTCGTTGCTGGACCGTTCCAGCCTTATCAAGATATAGTCATCGCCGACGCTTATAGTGCATTTGGCATCAAACAAGCTGAATTTGTAATAGCTGGTGATATTCACCCTACAAAAGCAGGACAGGAAAAGCTCGCGGAAATCGGACTTTCAGAGCTAATGCAGTTTACCAACTAAATAGAATAAAAAGCTGAGTCTTTCACCCGGACTCATAAGATCAATCTATCGAAAAAATCTTACAAACTTCGAGGAGTGACTGGCACGCAATCTAATCTTACCAACCACAAATTGAAGACTTGCTTCCGGTCATCATCAAAGCATTCAAGGAAACCCTTTTTTGTTATAAGCGAAATTCAATTCGAAACGCTTTTACCCCATACTTTTACGCGACGACTTATAGATTACTAACATGGAAAAAAGAAAGGTCGCAAAAGGTGCGAAAACTCATTCAGGTTGGTTTGATTATGGCGGGCTCAAAGACTCGGAAAACTCGATTTCTCTCCCCTATGACGTTACTCCTTCACAGCATGAAAGAGAAGAATTCGTACCTACATTTTCAGAGACGACAGCTATTCTTCATGTGTAATTCCAGAAAAGAATTCTTTCATACCAGAGAGTTCAATGCCCTATTAAATGAGTAGGGTTCTAGAGCCAGAATTCTCTTAAAAGTTTTCAACAATACGTTACAAATTTAGACATCCCTCATAAACCTCTTTATCTTACTAGTTATGCAGTTATCTGTTGTTTTATGAAATCCTCCCCCAATTACCTTGTATAAGAAGGTCGATAAATGTAAAACGATTACAAAAGGGGATGGGCTTATTTTGTAGAACTCATTGGTTAGATAACGGATTGCAAAACTAGAGTTTATAAAAACGGAGGGTGAATGTTATGTTTAAAATATTTGATATACTCAAAATAAAAAGTAATAAGCAAGATATATGTGAGAGAAAGCTTATAAGGATTATGAAATGTCTAAACGTTTCCTATTTCGATTATAATTGGGACCGCAGCAGTTGTTATATTGAATTTCGCTATCAGGATGTCTTGTACAGAATGGAACACTCAGTGGAAAAAGCAAATTCCAAAGGTGCTCAAGTGTTAAGAAGTGGATCTGATAGTTTAATGGAGTTGGTTGAAACGCTAGAAGATCTGTGTCAAATCATTGAAAGAGGAACTTATAAACTCGACACTTGGCTATCTGGCATGAAAAAATCCATCTTAACGGAAAAGACCCCTATTTTAGAAGATGCTCAAGTAAGAAACAAGTCATTAGTGAAACAAAAATATATAAATGAGGAGTTTATTATAGCTGCCCCGCAATCCTCGCTAATCGATTTTGACCGACATAAGGTTAGTCAACGACCTGTCGGTAAGTAGAGGGTTGGTTGAAGAAAAACTCAACCGAACGCCTGATTGAGAGGCGTTCTTTTTTGATGGCGTAAAGCCCGGTGTCTGACCCTTTCAGTATCACGAGAGTAAATTGCAAAAGTTAAGAGAGTATTAGAACATACATGGAAAATAGCCACCTGCCTTTTATAAGTAAGGCAGTGTGGCTATTTCTTTTAATTCATGCTTTTATTACAGTTTTATACAAATCTTAGGTAGTGACAGGTACTCAATACCGTGATTTCAGCCGGAAGATAATCGGACAGCTTTTCTTTTGTTTGTAATTTTTATTTCGGTTCCGTTTCCATTTTCGAGGATTGACAGGTACCTCCCCCTCGCATCCCCAAAACTACACCATTTCCACAAAACCACCTTCACTCCCACTCCCATTCTTGCAAAACGGCTAGATCAAACTTCAAAAACCATACCTATTCACCTTACCAAATATCCTTTTTTCACATATGACGGATCGTAAAAACTCCATTATGGTAGAGCTACCAGCGAGAAAAGGCACAACTTCTATCTAAGGAGGCTACCAAATGAAGCCAGGTCAAATAGCGCAATTCGCACACTTAAGTCCGTTTGAAACGGTGAAGGAATTCAATGAATCGATGAAACAAGCCCGGTATCTACACGGACATCATTTCACAAAAGGAGAACACGCCGCTTTGTTCACGCTCGCACAGTTTAGTGTCAAACATATTGGTGTTTGTCATGCACGAATTGATAAGCTAGTTCAGGCCTCACAAACAAAGAAACAAGCCCGCTCGACCTTTGAACGCATGCTTAGAAAAGCAAAAAAGTACAACATTCTTTCTGTCCACCACACGATTAGAGAAAAAGGTGGTTACTCTCATAACGTCTATATCTTCCACCGATTTGATGGAGCGATTTTGACCGACCGTAAAAAGCTCTCAACTCCAACACCAGCAATCACTCCAACCACAAATCAACCATCCGAAACTAGGTCTTTCAAATCTTTAAATTCTTCTAAAACTATAAAAGATCATTTAATACAAGAGATACGTATAGAATCATTAGAATCACTCGATTTCACTTTTGTTCCTTCTTATGTTCCAGAACCTTTTGTCACAGCGGTTAAACCTTTTCTCAACAAAGCAAAGGAGATTTGTAGCTTATGGGATCGAGCACGGATAGCTCACCGTAATAATCAACTAAAACAACCGATTGATGTACAGGTCTATACTGTGATTCAAGCGTTCAAAGAATCCATCTACCAGTTGAAAAGCAATCAAATCAAAACAAGCTTCACTCCCTATTTCTACGGGACGGTGAATAAGTTGTTCTATATTGAAAAAAGAAAAGAAAATCCAGTTATCGAGCATTGGAATTGGTTAGATGAGAACCATGCACGGATTAAGAGTGAGTCTTTTCTTACATGGCTATCAGGAGCACAGACAGGTAGCTAGCTTACTAACAAGTAACATCCAGCATCTCCCTACGATAATAGCATGAGGAGGTTAGGTGAAGTAGGGTTTATCGAATGGCAAGGAGAGAAAAGCAATACCTGACGAGTAGAATGTTTTCTCAGGCAATAAGCATGAACACACGAAAAAAATATTTATCCAAATATCCAAAATATGTCATTATGTCTACTATAGTACGTCGCTAATCTCTTTTATTTGACTGAAGATTGTTTTAAAAAGGAGATTGGCCATTGAATAGAAGGGACAACATAGAAAAAGAGATTGAACAAGAAAGAAAAGTCTTACAAGAGGAGATAGATAAAGAGGTCGGTAAAATCGTTAGAGCGCTTCGCAAACAGAATAACTTCTCACGTGTTGATTTAGCTTACAAAGTAGGCATCTCCCTTGCTCATATGGGGAAAATTGAACGAGGGGAAGTCACGATGAGTCATCAAATCTCCCTTTATTTCAGCTCTCTGTTTGGATCTGCTTATGACCGTGCCTTAGCCAATCCAAAAAGCGAGATAGAAGATTTCTTAAGAAAACATGAGTTCTATGATAAGGGCTAACACACCCCTGTCACCCTATAAATTTCTCTTAATCCTAGAATGCTTACTAGAACAACCTACAAAAAAGCTTCGATCGATGCCCAAAAACATCCACCTCTTTGCAACCCTCACAAATGTAACTCCAACTCAGATAAAAACATCCGTCCAATTGATCCAGAAAGTCTATTAGAGAGGAGCAGCTCTGACAGTAGGCGAGCCGCTGTCCATCACTATCCGCATGTCTAGAGCAAAATAACACACTCAATCTCTAATAAAGACGGCTGCTCCTATCTAATACTTAAATCAGCTCTTCAAAAAAGTAAGCATACGACCTATTATCCTCCCCCAATTCACATGAAAGGAGTTGATTTTCTTCTCATATCTTCAATTAGCCAATCTCAATGTTGTGCCATTAAAAAGTAGAGGAGTCTATGCCAATGACCAAACATGTATTAAATGACTATGAAATCAGTAAAGATACGCTTGCCCTGATACCTGCGAAACACGTAGACTACTACACCATTGTCATTGAGAAAGATCAACAACTATATGTGAAAAAGACCACACGCCAATTAATTGAACCCGCTTGCTTAGAAGGCGGTGCCAGCTATGAAGGCCGCCGAGATGCTGTAAGCCATCAAATTGGCGTGCGAAACAAAGTTCCGATTCCGATTAACCCACGCGAAGACATCTATGCCTTCCCCACTCATTCACCAAAGCAATTCGAATGCAGCTGGATCTTCTTTCACCATATCAAATCCATTAAACCCCATCAAAAAGCAAGTAACCAATCAATTGTGACGTTTAAAAATGATCAACACCTATCCATTAATGTTTCCTTTAGTACCCTTGAAAGGCAAATGCATCGCACCTCTTTTTGTATTGTCCGTTTCTCGGGTCGCTTTGATCCTCCGCGCTTTTTCGGGGCGTAAGCGTATCAGGGCCTTAGACTAACGATGTTGTCACCCTTTCATTGGAGGAGATGACAAGGGTGACGACATATGGCTCAACTATTTTTTTAAAATTGATTGATACTAAAGAGATTGTTAAAATATTGCTTATATCGATAAAATCACCAAACAAAATCTAACAATATTCAGGTGATGACAGCGGTTCTCATCCATTGGGTTGATAGGTACTAACCCCTATAAAATATTTGCATGCGTGGTGCACCAACACTCGATCTTTTTACCCTTATCATTCCTAAATAATGTGAACCACCTAGTTACTGATCGTAAACTCCATTTTAACGTTTTCCTGAAGAAGTCTACCATTCTTAGCTTTAATGTCCTTTATCCACAGTATATACGTCTTACCTTGTTCATAAGCATTAACTGGAGCTAATTGTACGGCCGAATGGCTTGTTGTTCGATCAATTGGTACTATATTACCCTCTTCATCTGTAATGTATATATTCTGTTCAATGATAGTTGAAGGATCTAACGCGAGATTATATTCAACCTGCCAAACTTTATTTACATCAACATCAAACTTAGATTCCCACGATTTAAATTCGTACTCCGCTACAGGTTCTTCTATTGGCAAATCAATAAAACTGAAATTGCCCAACTCAAATTGGTCAGAAAAGTTCGATTTATAGAAAGCCGTTGTATTCCCCGAAGTGTCGTATATTGCTAACATAAATAATGTATACAGACCTAATTCGAAATGATCTGGAACTACATAACTTGCTTCAAACAAATGGGTTTCACTGTTGTAGTATAAGTCTACAGAAAACGTCTGATTGGTTATCGGCGATGAGTAATAGATATTTAAATAGCTAATACCAACAAGCTCAGGAGAGTCCACAGTGAATGTAATGGTTTCACCTCCTGTTACTTCTTTCTTACTCACATTTATACTTTCAATTAGATTTGCTGCATTTGTCCCGCTAACACTAAAGTCCCCGTTCTGAAACACATCAGCGTAATAAGAATGATAAAAAGCTGTTGTATTATTACCATCTTCATACGTATTTAACATAAAAAGCTTGTATGTTCCTGACTCTGTAATACTAGATATAGGAATATCCCCTTCAAATGTATCCGTTTCGGGATTGTAGTATAAGGAAACGGATAATGTTTGATTAGAAATGGGTGATCTAAAGTAAGAATTCAGATAACGGATTCCTAAATGCTCGGATGTCTTCAAACTCACCTTAACCGTATCCCCTGCTGTGACTTCCTTTTTATTTACACTTATGCTTTCAATTAATTCGATCCCACTTGTACCATTAACAAGAAATTCTCCGTCATCGAACTTGTCATATTCCGAGCTATAAATTGTCGTTATACTAGCTCCATATAGGCTTAACATATGTGGCTTATAATTTCCTGATTCGATGTAATCTGAAATTGGAATACTTCCTTCAAACGCTTTGGTTTCATCATTAAAGTTGAGACTGATCGTTATCCCCTTATTGGTTATCGGCGAAGTATAATAAAGATTCAGATAACGAAAATCCTGATACTCCTTAATTTTGATACTCACCTTAACGGTATCTCCCGCAGTGACTTCTCTCTTATCGATACTCATGCTTTCAATGGTTGGTTTTGTAACTTCTGCTAATACATAAACAGAATTCAATTGCACGAAGTTAAAGATTACGATGATTGCTGTTAAAAACGCTGTAAATCTCATGAGCCCTTCCGCCTTCCCCTACATTATCCTTTTTTTCTAATAAAAGGTTCCTGCCCCATTACGGTTTAACATTGGGGCAGGAACCTATAAAAGCCAGCAATCACTAATTGTCAGTTATCAAAAACTTCATGACAATCTGGTCTTGAATCAAACTTCCGGAAACAGACGTGAGGCCATCTGTAATATACAAATAATAAGACTGATTTATTTGATAGTTTTCTAGCGGTTTGACTTTGACCGACTTACTATCTTCTCCTAGTGTCAATTCCGTTCCCACGATTCTACCATCGGTTGTCGTTACATAGACAGCTTGATGATGGAGGGATTCGTCATTGACTTCTGAACTTAATGCGATTGTCCACTCTTTCGTGCGATCCTTAGACGTCTGCTGTTCCCATTGCGTCCAAACCGAACTTAATTGAACCGTTACTTCTGTCGCCAAACTACGATTCCCCGCTTCGTCTGTTCCTGTTGCCTTTAAGATCGACCCAGCATGTTGAACCGGTATCTCAACTTCAAAGCTACCATCCTCCCTTACAGTGGTGGTACCTATTACCTTATTTGAGCGTTCCACTTCTACAATAGAATTCGGTTCTGCCTGTCCCTTCACAACACGCATCTGGTCATGGATCTCATCTACTTCTGGCGCAGCTGGCGGGATCGTATCGACCACTTCCACCGGGAAAGATCTAGAGAGGTGATTGCCAAATACATCGACAAAGGTAAAGATTATGTTTTCTTTTGACCCAATATGAACATCCTTGATCTTAAAGGTGCCATTGCTCCGTACCTCTACTTGGCTCCCCTCTACATAGAGATCCATGATTGGCAAGGTCGCTCCTTCTATTGAAAAAATCCCGTCATGAGAAACAATATGATCTGCATAGATTTCAAGCGGCATTTCCTTTATCGGTTGGCTAGAAGCATTCATACTTCCAATACTGTTACTCCCACCGAGCATAAGAAAAGTCCCGTGGTATAATGTCGAATTTCCCCAACTAAATTGATTTGCATAAACAGTTCCAGTAACATTTAAATGACCAAAGTTCCGAACAGCCCCAAGAACATACATATTTCCTTCTACTGATACAGAACCATTGATCGTTAGAACGGCTTCAGGACCAACGTATACATCACCTTTAATCGTATTACTCGTCCAATTTTCATTTTGCAATAAGACAGTGTCCGCTAATGGTCGAATGCCTTCAACTGTTCGTGTGATCGCTTCACTTTCATGGCCAGCTTGATCAATAGCCAACACCTGTAGAACGGTTCCTGCATCTTGTTGAGGAATAGCTACAATAAATGACCCATCCTCACTAACTCCAACGGTTCCTATCATTTGATCTTCTACCTTAACGACTATTGTAGAATTCGGATCTGCCTGCCCGGTCACTTCTGTAGTTTGGTCCGTTACTTCTCCTACACTTGGTGCTTCCGGCGGCGTCACATCTACAACGATCCTCGTGATGACCTCACTTTTGTTTCCTACATTATCCGCCGCTACTATAGATACTTCTGTTCCTGCGTGCTGAAGGGGTACTTCTATTTGAAAATAACCGCCTTCCTCCACCATGGTACTTCCTAGTACACTTCCTTCAATCTTCACTTCCACGGTTGTACCCACTGGAGCCATTCCTGTTACTACCGTTGACTGATCTGTTATTTCGTTCACGATAGGCGCTTCTATAAAAGGTGGTTCCTCCACTTCTGGAGGACTTGGCTCCTCTTCTCCATGCGTTACAGTGAAATTGTATTCTGATGAAGGGGTTGAGTTAAAGGAACGGTTATTAGCATTATCATACATGACAATTTCTGCTATTTGCCATTCTCCTCCTCCATCGTATTCCTGTATGAAGTAACTCCCTCTCCATAACCCTGTGTTTGAATCCAGTTTTAGATAAATATAGCGCAGTGACGTACCGGATGGGGGCCTATATGTGACATATCCTTGCCTTACGCCCGACTGATCATCCGTTACCTCAGCTGTAAATTCAACCGTTTCTCCTACACCCGCTTTTTTAGGAGAAACGATTAAACTCTCTAACACAGGTGGGGTTATATCCCCCTCCTCGTTTTCAACTATAAAATTGTATTCTGATGATGGATTTGAATTAAATAAGCGATTATTAGCATAATCATACATGACAATTTCTGCTATCTGCCATTCTCCTCCTCCATCGTATTCCTGTATGGAGTAACTCCCTCTCCACAAACCTGTGTTTGAATCCAGTTTTAGATAAATATAGCGCAGTGACGTACTGGAAGGGGGTCTATATGTGACATATCCTTGCCTTACGCCCGATTGATCATCCGTTGCCTCTACTGTAAATTCAACCGTTTCCCCGACACCTACTTGTTTAGGAGAAACTTCTAAACTCTCTAATACAGGTGGGGTTGAGTCTCCCTCTGCCAATCCATTGATAGGTGGGAGGAGAAGGAGAACGATCATTATATAAACTAAGCATCTTTTCAATCTAGATCTCTTCACTTTCATCGTCCTCTCATTATTAAAAAAATAATCAACTCTACTATTTTAATAGTTTTTTACAATAAATTACACAATAAATAAAATAAAGATAATGGATATCACCCCAGAAGCACTTTTTGTCGCAAAGAACTCATGATCCACGACAGACTCCGCCTTACTTCTTATGTAACATTTATTAACATTACTGTAAGAATTGATGAGAGGTGATGAATAGTGCACTTTGAACTCTTACTAAATGCCATTTTAGGAGAAAGAGAAATTCTACACATCATAGAATGCCCTATCTGTAAATTTGAAGAAGTCTACTATAAAAACCCTGTCACCAACCAACAAATAGGCAGAGCGTGTTCTCACTGCCACTTCGTTCAGAAATTCAACTTTCAAGAACAAAAGCATTAGAAAAAAAGCTCTAAGCGACAAGACTTGCTTACAAGTACTGTTGCTTAGAGCTCTTCGATTACTGTTCGTTCTCACATACGGCTTTAAGAAGGTAACCATTTCCTCTACTAATTCTTTAGCATTTTCATTAGTAGATTCTGACCCTTTCTTATAGGCATCCTCTAGAATTTTGACCAACCGTTGTTGCTTTAAACGTTCGACCATAACGCAAAAGAGATTTGCACTCTCTTGGACCGTGCCTTAATGGCTTACCGCTCACTAAGATCTAAGAAACAACCGATTGAACACTTTCTTCCTACGATCATCCAAGCATTTAAGCAAACAGTCTATCTCTATAAGAACTACGCGATTTAAAAAGGCTTTGTCCCCTATTTCTATGGCACTGTGCACAAAATGTTGTATGAAGAAAAGCATCACATTGCGAATGAGAGGGACGCTTGGACAAAGTGGTTGGACGGGGACATCCCGCTCACTCCAGACCATACAACCTATGCTCCTCCGTTCTTCTTTTAATCGCAATGCGAACGTACCGCGGAGCAGGCACCGCAAAACGCCAAAAAAGTGTGGATAACCAATTCATTGAGAGAAATCATCTTCGTCACCCTTGTGGATATCAGACGTATTGTGGAAAAACCTCTGAATAAAGAGAGAGTTATACACTTATTGTTGATCAAATATCCTTTTCTCTATTCTTAACTAATCCACAGTCTTACAATAACACATTAAAGTTTTTCACTTTATCTGAGGCGAGACACCTGACTCTGGAAGGGACATAAAACTTAATTACTTTTGAAATGGACGCTTCTTGAGAGCGGAGTTGCAGATGGTAGTGATTCGTCATTAAGCAGTAGGATGCCAGTTCAAATGGAGTGGTTTGATAAAGTTGGTGCAGGATATGAAGGAAGGATTGAAAGTCAGTGGTGGAGCGAAAAAGCGGGTCACGGCGATTGCCTCTACTAACGATATGATAAAAACGACGAGGAATCCATATTCTTTTCGGGCGAGGCATTAGTTCTCCCTCGCTCTCAATGGGTCTTTTACTCCACTCGCTCGTCTTAATGTCATCGCCTTCCAGATGCTTTCGTCTGTTATCCGTGACTCTCCCTCTAAATCAGAAATGGTTCTTGCTAGACGAATCATCTTCACTTGGACGCAATTGCTCCATTGCTGCTTGGATGATACTTGAGTGATCATTTTTTGCTGATGGTCTGTTAATGGACTCACTTGTTGTAGTGTTCCAAGGAAACGTTAGTATTACACAGTTCTGCCTGATAACGATCATATTGCCTTTGTCTTGCTTGTTCCACTCTTTTTCTAATCATCAAAGATGACTCCCTTGGTTCAACAGGCTGATCGAGACTGACAGGGTTCAATGATAGTAAGATATCCATTCGGTCATAGATCGGTCCAGAAACTCGATTTAGATATGTTTCAGTCCTTTAGCTTTCTAAAAATACTTTATGGCTTATTATAAGAGAAATAAGAACATTACCAATACCAATATATGTATATGACTAAATAAAGGAGAATGCCGACCATTTATAATAAATAATCAGCTCACCTTTTCTACTATTATATCAATCTGTCGACAAAATCTTACAATATTCAAGGAGTGACAAGCACCAGAACTTTTCTGCAAATTGTATTTCATTCTGCTTTGGGACAAGGAACCAGTTTCCTTAACCCTCCTTTGCTTGTACTTCTCCCACAAAAGATTGACACAATCAAATAAATAAACTATTATGCAAGTTACTTAACGATCGTGTATAATTAAATTATAATTACCCAAGAATAAAAAAAGACCAAGTGCGCAAACATTTGGTGAATGCAACTACATGCCGCTTGAAAGACGGCTGACCCAAATTAAAGCAGTATACTAAAAAAGAAGTAACCACCCAACTCTTTGGTCGGAGCGACGGGCGGTTACTTCTTTTTATTGGTGACTAGCGCTATAATCGCTACAACTGCGATAAACATTGTAACGATCAATGTACCTTTAAGCGTTTTCTCTCGACAAAATCTTACAATCTTCGGGGAGTGACTGGGACTAGATCCTTTCACTCTACTTCGGGACAAGGAACCTGTCCCCCAGAACCTCCAACACTAGTATATTTAATCATAATGCTGTCAAAACTACTAAAAAAACATGAGAGTGTGATACCAATTAAAATCTTTCTATCGCTAAGCTGGATGCTCCTTATTTTAGTATTTTCGATTAATAGTAATTTCAAAGGATTGATCAAACAGGGAGATTTAGCTTTTTCGTTTACCTCTAACCCTGACTTTTCAAATTTGTTTGTGTTTTATCAATTTAATTCTTCGCTAATTATTGTCCAAAAGGCTGGGCATTTTCTAGCGTTTGTACTTTTAACTATTTTTCTCATCTTTTGTTTTAGCAGTTTACATAAGGTTTTTTTCATTGGCTTGGCTTATGGGTTGGCTACTGAAATGATTCAACCGTTTTTCCACCGGGATGGGCGTATACTTGATGTCATCATTAATTGGTCAGGTGTGTTTCTTTGTGTTTTCGTCTTTGTATGTATTAGACAATCAGTGGCCATAGTTGAATCTTTAAAAATACCGAAGCATTCGGAAAAAGTGTAACATGTATAACCCTCAAACCCATAAACAAACTGGAAGAACTTGTTCGAAGTGTTTCTTTCTTCACAAATTTAATTTTGTGTAAAACTAATTTTCAATCAAAAAGCCCTAAGCAACAAAACCTGAGATCAGGTTATATTGCTTAGGGCTCTTAAACTAATTATTTACTGGCTCTACATACGGCTTTAAGAACGTAGCGATCTCCTCCACTAGTTGTTTAGAATTAACATTAGTAGACTCTGACCCTTTCTTATACGTATCCTCTAAAATTTTCACCAAACGTTCTTGTGTCAATATTTCGACTTCTTTTACCAGACTCATTTCTTCTTTTTCACCACCTACAACATTTATTACTAAAGACTCATTTAGGTCTTTTATACAAGCATCTAAGTACTATCTCTATTAAAAAACCACTTCTAATTAACTATACTTTTTCTAGTTCATTTACATATAATATCACTGTATACCCCTAAATTGAACCTTTATTGATCGACAAATTTCGAGTGGCGATACAATGAGACATCACGTTTAACGCCTCTAGTAATCATTAATTACTAGAGGCGTTAATTTCATTAATTAGCTCAAAAACTAAGATACATTACCATACCGAAAGTCAGGAATTAGATTTTGAGATCCCAACCACGTAAACAAATCTAAACGAACACACCTAAACCAATCTCTTCTTCCACTACATCTACAATTTGTTTAACATAGTAAGTAGCTAGTTCTTCTGATTGTGCCTCTACCATGACACGTACAAGTGGTTCCGTACCCGAAGGGCGAACTAATACTCGGCCCTCTCCTGCCATATGTTTCTCAACTTCTGTGATGGCTTCTAAAATTCGTTTATTAGTATCCATTTTTGACTTATCTGTTACTCGGACATTTTTTAATACTTGTGGGAAAGTTTGCATTTCTGCTGCCAGTTCAACTAATGACTTGCCTGATTCGCGTATCACATTTACCAATTGTAAACCTGCCAACATTCCATCTCCTGTAGTGATATGGTCAAGGAAAATAATATGACCAGATTGTTCGCCACCGAGATTGAAACCTGATTTTCGCATTTCTTCCATCACATAACGATCTCCAACACCTGTTGTAGAGCTTTGAATTCCTTCTGTCTCTAACGCTTTATAAAAGCCCAAGCTACTCATTACGGTTGAAACAACTGTGTTATGCTGCAAGTTGCCCTTTTCCTTTAGAAACTTAGCACAGATGTACATGATCTTATCTCCGTCAATGATATTTCCTTTTCCATCTACAGCTATTAATCGGTCACCGTCCCCATCAAAGGAAAGACCAATATCAACACCTTTGTCCTGGACAAAAGAGGATAAAACTTCAGGGTGCGTAGATCCAACTCCTGCATTAATATTAAAGCCATCTGGTGTATCGCCCATTGTAGATATGTTCGCACCTAAATCACTAAAAAGTTGAGGTGCTAAAGATGAAGTTGCTCCATTAGCACAATCTAGAGCAATATTTATTCCTTTAAGATCTCCATCAATTGTCCTTTTGAGGTAACTCAGATAGTCTTTTCCACCTTCAAAATAATCTTTCATTTGTCCCACATTAGAACCTGTTGGACGTGGTAAAACATCACTCTCTTGATCTAGTAATCTCTCTATTTCTTCTTCCTGTGCATCTAGTAGTTTAAATCCATCTGGTCCGAAGAATTTAATCCCATTATCTTCAACTGGATTATGAGACGCTGAAATCATAATCCCTGCTTGAGCATCTAATGTCTTTGTTAAATAGGCTACTCCCGGTGTTGAAATTACACCAAGTTGAACAACTTCTACTCCTATTGATAATAATCCTGATATAAGAGATCCCTCTAACATCTGTCCAGAAACACGAGTATCGCGGCCAACTACTACTTTGCTATTCTTCATTCCTTTGGTTAAAATATAACCCCCAAAACGTCCTAGTTTAAAGGTTAGTTCTGGTGTTAGTTCAATATTTGCTACACCACGTACTCCATCTGTTCCAAAGTACTTTCCCATAATTCCACTCCTTTATTTGAATGACTTATTTGTTGTCATAGGATTCTTTGTTTACTTGCCTCGAACGTGTTATTGCTAAAGATTCACTTGATACGTCCTCCGTAATCGTAGAGCCTGCAGCTACAATTGCTCCTTTTCCAACGGTTACAGGGGCTATGAAATTAACATTACATCCGATCAAAGTATTATCTTCTACGGTCGTTAAAAATTTGTTTTGACCATCATAATTAACGGTTATAGAGCCGCAGCCTACATTTACATGATTACCGGTTTCTGCATCGCCAATATAACTTAAGTGAGAAGCCTTACTCCCTTTACCCATTGTTGATTTTTCCACCTCAACAAAGTTCCCAATATTAGTATCATCCTTTTAAAATCGAAAGGGGGCGGATAGGTAAAAAAGTACCTATCACTGCATTACCCTATCATACTATTCCGAACGACGAATCGCTTGATTATGGTAGAATTTCCAATTAAACTATCCTTTATTTCTGTAGATGGACCAATCATTAATGAATAATGTGGATCGGAAATTGACTTGAAAGAGACTAATTATAAGAAATGCCTACCTTAGAACACTCCCTCACAATACAACCTCCTCCTATCCTCCACCGTTCCAACATAATAATCCAATATCTCTTCTATTTTCATAAACCTCGGTTGCATCGCATTCGGGTAAAAATACAAATAATAGCTGCTCCAAGGATAATACTCTGGCCGCTTTACCATTTTCACCTCAACTGGATTAAGGTGAATGTAGCGACTGACTTCAATCATTCCTTCTTTGTCCTCGATGATTTTGTCATAAAAACGTTTCTCGAATACGTGGCCCGTTAAGCGATAACGAGTGTTATAGTAGTTGGCATATCTTTTATTAATAAGAGCCATCACTGTTGAAAGCGACGTTTCTTGGGAGCGGATTTGCAGGTGGTAGTGATTGGTCATTAAGCAGTAAGAAGCGAGTTCAAATGGAGTGGTTTGATGGAGTTGGTGCAGGATGTGAAGAAAAGATTGAAAGTCAGTGGTAGAGCGGAAAAGTGGGTCACGGCGGTTTCCCCGGCTAACAATATGATAAAAGCGATGAGGAATCCACACTCTTTTCGGACGAGGCATTAGTTCTCCCTCGCTCTCAATGAGTCTTTGGCTAGATTCGTTCGTCTTAATGTCATCGCTTTCCAGATGCTTTCGTCTGTTATCTGTGAATCTCCCGCTAAGTCAGAAATGGTTCTTGCCAGGCGAATCATTTTAACTTGGACGCGATTGCTCCATTGCTTCTTAGACGAAACTTGAGTGATCATTTTTCGCTGACTGTCTGTTAATAGACTCACTTCTGCTAGTTGCTCAAAGGTAACTCTTGCATTGCACAGTTCTGCCTGGTAGCGGTCATATTGCCTTTGTCTTGCTTGTTCGACTCTTTTTCGAATCACCAAAGATGACTCCCTTGTTTCAGAAGGCTGATCGAGACTGACAGGGTTTAATGATAGCAAGACATCCATTCGGTCATAGATAGGTCCTGAAACGCGATTTCGATACGTTTGGATTTGTTTTGGTGTGCAAGCACAATAGTGCGTGTTAGCGCCGAGATACCCACAAGGACAAGGATTCATTGCACCGATGAGGATAAAGGAGGATGGATACGTAACGGTAGAGTGCGCCCTGCTGATCGTGACTTTTCCTGTTTCTAGTGGCTGCCGTAACATGTCTAACGTTTTCTTTGTAAACTCAGCCATTTCATCTAGAAATAAGACCCCATGATGCGCTAATGAAATTTCACCGGGTTTTGGATTTGATCCTCCACCAATAATCGCGACGGATGAAGCGGAGTGATGAGGATGTCGATAAGGAGCAAGTTGTGGAGTGAGAAGCTTTTCTTGCGCGAGCTGATACAAGCTAATGACTTCTAATTGCGCTTGTTTCGTTAAAAACGGTAAGATCGATGGGAATGTTTCAGCAAGCAGGCTCTTGCCGCACCCAGGAGGACCACTCATCAACACATTGTGACCACCAGCTGCCGCCACCTCCAGCGCTAGCTTTGCTTTCTCCTGACCGATAATGTGTGAGAAGTCCTTTTGATACTCCGTTGATATCGTTTTTTCAATGGACGACGGTACTTTGTGAAAAGGCAGCAGAATTTGTCCACGTATAGACTGTAGCACATCAACTATATGGTGAACAACGACGTATTCAATCCCCTCTAACATCTCAAGTGGAAGGAGCGGATCATATGGAAGAATAACGCGTTTAAACCCTAAACCTTTGGCTGCAATCAAAGAAGGCAACATCCCTTCCACTTTTACAACGGTGCCATCTAAAGACAAAGCTCCAAGAAAAGCTGTATCTTGCGGAATCTCCTCTTTGATCTGCTTTCTTTCCTTCAACACCGCAATCGCCATAGCCAAATCAAATAACGGACCATTTTTCTTTTGTTCCGATGGCGATAAATTTACGACAATCTTGTGATCGGTGACATCACAGTCCAATGTCCGTATCGCTGATAACACTCGTTCCTTCGATTCCTTCACCGACGCATCCGGAAGCCCGACAATAACCATTGACTCTGTTCCTTTGGAAACCTGCACCTCCACTTGAACACGATAACCTTCTAACCCTTTCAGACCAATGCTCGAGATATTAACAGTCAAAAAAAGACCTCCTTCTTTCTATGAAATTAGATGATTTAAGAGTTTAGGATATTTAATAAGGAGACATTTACTGCGGATGGATGAGAAATAAAAAATTAAACGTAACGAATCCTAAGGAGAACAAACAGGCATAGAAGGGGTCAAAGAGGAATGGATAACGTATTTTATAATGATTCGACATGATTTGAAGAATTCCTTTAGCTTTTCAAAAAATTTTAAAGCTTCTAGCAAAAAGAGAAATAACCAAATTACCTATACTTGTATAAAAAAAAAAGAAAGCTAATCATTTATAACAAATAATCAGCTTTCCTACTATACATCAATCTATCGACAAAATCTGCCAAACTTCGAGCAGTGACTGGCACAGAATCTAAGGCACCGCCTCTAAATTACATAAATTTAAAAATAATGCTAAGTAAAGATAATTATGTACACTAGGGTGTTATAATATTATAAGTACAAGAAAGGGAGGCTGGTAAGATGGCAATGGAACAGTCAAGATTAAAAGTGAGAATAAATCCTCAGTTCTTACCTTTTTTAAAAGAACAAGATAGTGATTCTGTTGATGCAGATGTAAATCTGTCAGTTGCCATTTACTTATTTACCGCTAAAAAGATAACTTTAGCTCGAGCCGCAGAACTATCCAATAGAAGCATTGCCGATTTTGTTCAAATATTAATCAACCACGGTATTCATTGGGCTGAATATACTGAAGACCATAATAAGCAAGACAATGAAACCATTGAATTTATTTTAGGGAAAAATGACAATGATCAAAGCGATAAGTAATACAAGTCCAATTATCGGATTGTCCATGATTGGACAGCTTGAGTTGTTATGGGGACTTTTTGATATTTACATCCCTCAAGAAGTTTACAATGAAGTTGTACTTGAGGGTAGCGAAAACGCTATCGGTAAACACTTCTTTTTGTTGGTGACAAGTGAGACGAGCGATTCCCCTCGACAAAATCTTACAATCTTCGAGGAGTGACAGGCACCGCATCTACCCAAAGTCGCATCTACCCAAAGTTGCTATGAGCAAAAGGAGATAGGAATCCATAAAACGTGTAATAATACTGTTTGTCTTTTCCCGTTTTAAATCCACTTGGATTTATTAAACAGTAAAGCAACCTTAATTTTAATAGTTCGGATAAATGTTACTAAACTCTGAAAGTATGGATATTAACTTTTCGGAAACAATCTCATACACTCCTAAATAATATTGAGAAGGGCTTTAAAACCTCTAAAACATCAACAGGTTGGCTTAGAATGGGCTGTGGAGGTTTCTTGTATCTATGGAAGCTTGAAAACTGTCTCTTGGGAGAGTGACTGGCACTTAACCTCTAAAAAAAACGTTGACCTTTTCTATTACTATATTATAATGAATATAAATTAAGATTATATCCCAAAGGGGAGTAGCTATACAGCAAAGTCGTCATTACGGGATTCCAATCCCCGGCTTTGTTGGCAGGCATTATTTCTGTTCGCGAGACCTTTGTCAGTACATTTCTGGCAGGGGTCTTTTCTGTTTCTTTTTTTAAAAAAATACCTTCCCTGCTAAAAGGCACGAAAGGAGGCGGAAAAATTGGTGGTCAAAAGTCTGATAAAAGGGTTGATTATAAAACACGGCAAAAAACTCGCAACAGAAAAATTAATGCCTATAGTAATAAAAGAAGTTAAAAAAAGAATGAAATAATAGATACAACGGGAGGAAAATCATGCGTAAAACAGTAATCCTATTTACCCTAATTTTTTCTTTTCTATTGAGTGGATGTTCCTTGTTGGAGGAAGTCAATAATTCATTAGATTATGCAAAGGAAGCTACGGAATATATTAATACATGGAATGACTTTGGACAGGAAGCCCCACAGATGATTCAAGAAGCAATAGATAATCCCGATGCGAAAGCTGAATTAGAAGAAAAATTAACAGTTATGTTAACACAAATTGAAGAATTTAATCAAACAGAGTTTCCATCAATCGCAGAAGATATCCATCAACAAGTAGTAGATAAAAATGAACAAATTAAAGAGTTGATCGAAAGCGCCATGATAAATGGTGAAGTTGCACTGGATAAATTAGAAAGCTCTCAGCTACTGCAGACAATTAATGAATTAACGAATTTAATGAACCTACTCGAAGATTTAGGAGTATAAGGGATAAGTTCAGGCTAAGTAGTTCCGATAGTGAAGCAAGGCAGCAGAATACTTACAAAAGAAGTAACTACCCACTCTTTGGTCGGAGGACGGGCGGTTACTTCTTTTTGTTGGTGACAAGTGAGACGAGCGATTCCTCTCGACAAAATCTTACAATCTTCGAGGAGTGACAGGCACCGCATCTAAAGAAGTCACTACTCCACATTATCAGTCATATCAACCATTTTCACCTTTATTTGAAACCCTTCAAATGCTTGTACCATTTTCCCCAACTGTTCCCATGTATAAGGCTTTCCATCAATAACAACCATTGGTGTATCTTCGTTCAATTCATCATAGTCCAGCCGACCAACTATTTTATCATTTTTGATCGTTTCGACTTGCTGTCCACTCGGAAACTTCCTTGTTGTGACATAGGACGTAGTTATACCTTGCTTCACTTTCTCTTGCAAACGTTGAAATAATTCCACTTGATCACAGTCCAATTCACCATGAACAGCAAACTTATAGCCATATTCTTTCTTTTCTTCTGCTTCGATCAAGATACCTACTGGATTAAGTCTTTGTGTAATAATAAATTCTCTTCTAACCCCTGCATAATCGGTAGTGGAAAAAGCTTCCGGCTGAGACTGTAACTCTACATTCAGTTCTGCAGATAATTGACGGTTATAGCAACCTAAGCACAATTGCTTCTGCTCTTCATCCTGGCTAATAATTATTTTCGCCTTTTGTCTTTCACAAATTTCACACGTCATACCCTTCTCACCTACATTTCAAAAAATTAATTAGGGATATTTTTGGTAATATGCCAATCTATAAACAGACATACGGTCAACTTAACTACATGCCGCATGAAGAACGGCTGACCAATTTTAAAGTTTATACTGAAAGGAAGTAACCACCCACTCTTTGGTCGGGACGGGCGGTTACTTCTTTTTATTGGTGACTAGCGCGACCATCGCTACAACTGCGATAAACATTGTAACGATCAATGTCCCGTATTGAAATAGCGTATTCGTTGCTTCATGTGTCACCATTATTAACACCCTATTCACCAGGAGGGTCAACCGCCCATCAGCTTATGTAATTGCTACATTCAGTTTAGCAAATGATAGAATTAATAAGCTAGTAACTTTTTATACCTTTGAGCTTTTTCTCTCGACAAAATCTGTCAAATTTCGGGGAGTGACAGGCACCGAAACACCATTGTATCACTCTATCGACAAAATCTTACAATCTTCGGGGAGTGACAGGCACCGATCACCTTGGACAAAAGAGGATAAAACTTCAGGGTGCGTAGATCCAACTCCTGCATTAATATTAAAGCCATCTGGTATATCGCCCATTGTAGATATATTCGCACCTAAATCACTAAAAAGTTGAGGTGCTAAAGATGAAGTTGCACCATTAGCACAATCTAGAGCAATATTTATTCCTTTAAGATCTCCATCAATTGTCTTTTTAAGGTAATTTACATAGTCTTTTCCACCTTCAAAATAATCTTTCATTTGTCCCACATTAGAACCTGTTGGACGTGGTAAAACATCACTCTCTTGATCTAGTAATCTCTCTATTTCTTCTTCATGTGCATCTAGTAGTTTAAATCCATCTGGTCCGAAGAATTTAATGCCATTATCTTCAACTGGATTATGAGACGCTGAAATCATAATCCCTGCTTGAGCATCTAATGTCTTTGTTAAATAGGCTACTCCCTGTGTTGAAATTACACCAAGTTGAACAACTTCTACTCCTATTGATAATAATCCTGATATAAGAGATCCCTCTAACATCTGTCCAGAAACACGAGTATCGCGGCCAACTACTACTTTGCTATTCTTCAATCCTTTGGTTAATACATAACCTCCAAAACGGCCTAGTTTAAAGGTTAGTTCTGGTGTTAATTCCGTATTTGCTACACCACGTACTCCATCTGTTCCAAAATACTTCCCCATAATTTCACTCCTTTATTTGAATTACTTATTTATTGTAATAGGATTCTTTGTTTACTTGCCTCGAACGTGCTATTTCTAAAGATTTACTTTATATAGCCCCCCTGTAACCGTTGGAAGTGACTGCAGCTACAACTTGTCTTCTTCCAACGGTTACAGGGGCTATTAGATTAACATCACATAGGATAAAAGCATTCTCTTCTACGGTCGTTAAAAATTTGTTTTTATCATTATAATTTACTGTTATAGAGACGCACCTTAATTTACATTACCCTACCCTCATTCTTAGCGACGGTAGTCACCGTATCTTCATGACTAGCTAGAGCATAGCAATGTTTGGTTTTATTCTCCTCAAAAACCCGAAAGCTTGATCATTTCACTCTGTTTTCTTTAGGGACAAGGAACCTATTCCCCTGTCCTTAGGAAGTTGGATGGATAAAGGGTTCTTGTGAAAAAGTCCGTCATCCTCTATAATGAGGTCTCTTACTAATACCAATATCGGTATATCTATTGCGAGAAAAGAAATCCAACCATTTATAATAAATAATCAGCTCTCCCTTTTCTAATATTATATCAATCTATCGACAAAATCTTACAATCTTCGGGGAGTGACAGGCACCAGAACCACCACACTTCACATGATAGACTGAATTTAATTAGCGCATTTTGGCAAAACAAATAAGCCCGCCAAACTACCATGACTGATAGCTTGACGGGCTTATCTTTACGAGACTTTCGGTCTCGATCACAAAAAATTCTACCAGCTAAGCCATGTATTTGCTTAGCGTGTTTTAATAATTTCAAATCTTACTTCTTCTTATAATACTCAACATACCAATCAGCAAATTGCTGCAAACCCTCTTCGATCGATGTTTTCGGTTTAAACCCTACCGCTTCCTGCAATAAATCAGTTGAAGCATACGTAGCGGGTACATCTCCAGGCTTAATTGGTTCAAACACCTTTTCAAACTGCACTTCTCTTCCTAAAGCTTTGCTTAAAGTCTTCTCCAATGTATTAATAAAGGTCATCAGCTTTTCCGGATTGTTGTTACCGATATTAAATACCTTATGAGGAACCTTATCAACTGGGGGTTTACCAATAAGTCGCTCTATTCCTTCGACTATATCATCGATATACGTAAAATCACGATAGAGATCATTATCAAAATCACCATTATTAAAGATCTTAATTGGCTCCCCTGCAAAGTATTTATCAGTAAATCCAAAGTAAGCCATATCTGGTCTTCCCATTGGACCATATACCGTAAAGAAGCGAAGACCTGTCGATGGAATTTTATACAAATGGCTATACGTATGAGCCATTAATTCGTTAGATTTCTTCGTAGAGGCATAAAGGGATACAGGAGTATCTACAAAATCTGTTTCTTCAAATGGCACCTTTTTATTGGCACCATAAACAGAGCTTGAAGATGCGTACACTAGATGTTCTACTGGATTGTGCCTACAAGCTTCTAGTATGTTATAGAATCCAATAATATTACTTTGAATATAAACATCTGGATTCTCTATTGAATAACGTACTCCCGCTTGGGCTGCTAAATTAACCACAACATTTGGCTTGTACTTTTCAAAGAGTTCTGTGATTAAAGGCTTGTCTGAAATATCTCCCCTAATAAAAGTAAACTTATCATAAGGCTGAAGTTGGTCTAAACGATCCATTTTAAGGTTCACATCATAATAATCATTTACATTATCAATACCTATTACTTGGCAACCTTGTTCTAATAGTTTCTTAGATAAATAATATCCGATGAAACCTCCAGCTCCAGTAATAAGATAAACTTTACTAGGATCTAACGGTTTGTAATTCAAGATTTCTCGACTCCTTTGAAACTTCTCTCTCCACGGCCTTTCTTCCAATCGAATGGTACTCTACTCCTGCTCCTTGCATCTCTTCAATACTATAAATATTTCTTCCGTCATATACTAAAGGAGTTCTCATTAACTCCTTATACTTTTCAGGAGTAACTGCTTTTACTTCGCCCCACTCTGTAAAGATAAAGCAAACATTCGCCTCATTTAAAGCATCTTCAATATTCGTAACATACGTAATACTGCCTTTGCCATTTATTCCTTCTGGATGTACTTTCGCAAAGTTATCAGCACCTACAGGGTCAAACGCATAAATATCTGCACCTTGCTCTATTAATAATGGTACATTCTCAAGAGATGCAGCTTCTCTTAAATCATCTGTTCCAGGTTTAAACGTTAAACCTAACACAGCTACCTTTAGACCATTAAAAGTAATGAGTCTTTTACTAGCTTTCTTATATAACATTGTCTTTTGGTCTGTATTCACATCTATTGCGGCCTTAACCGTCCTTAACTCATATCCATGCTGCTTAGCAATGTTTTCTAGTGCTTTCGTATCCTTAGGGAAGCATGAACCACCATAACCTATACCTGCGTTTAAGAATTTACTTCCAATACGAGCATCATAGCTCATTCCTTTTGCAACATCCTGTACATCCGCTCCAACTAGTTCACAAAGGTTTGCAATATCATTCATATAAGATATTTTGAGAGCAAGGAAATCGTTTGATGCATACTTGATCATTTCCGCCGATCTTCTGTTTACTGAAACAATTGGTAGGTTAAACGGCTCGTAGATCTTAATTAGTAATTCTTCAGCCCACTTACTTTCTGTTCCAATAATAATTCTTTCTGCATGGAGTGTATCATGTACGGCAGAACCTTGAGCTAAAAACTCAGGGTTTGATGCCACTTCCACTTTCACATCATTTACTAGAAAGTCTTGAATAAATTGTTCTACTTTATCGTTTGTTCCAACAGGAACAGTGGATTTAACAACAACCAAGCAATCCTTTTCAATCGACTCAGCTATTTGTCTAGCAACAGTTGCAATATATGAAAGATTAGCGGAACCATCTGGTTGCTCTGGGGTACCTACACCGATGAAAATTGCATCTGCATCTTTGTAAGCTGATTTATAATCTGTTGTATAATCAATTCTTCCAGCCGCATAGTTTTTTTGCATTAACTCTTCTAAATCTGCTTCATAAATTGGCGAAACACCTGATTTCATTACATTAACTTTACTCTCATCAATGTCGACACAAGTAACTAGATGACCAACTTCGGCAAAACAAACACCTGCGACTAAACCAACATATCCTGTTCCTGCTACTGCTATTTTATACATAGTTATGTCTTCCTTTCTCTTAACCTAGAGGTTAAATACTATACTGTTTCTCGAAATAATTCTGATACTCACCACTAATTATTTGCTCCCACCAATCTTTGTTATCAAGATACCATTGAATAGTTTGAGCAATTCCCGATTCGAATGTATACGTAGGTTTCCACCCTAGTTTTTCTAGTTTAGTAGGGTCAATTGCATAACGTTTGTCATGACCTAATCGGTCTTTTACAAACTCAATTAAGTTATCAGATTTTCCTAATGTTTGAATAATTGTTTTTACTACTTCTAAGTTCGTACGCTCATTATGGCCACCTACGTTATATACTTCACCATTAACACCTTCGTGCAGTACTAGGTCTATTGCAGCGCAGTGGTCTATAACATGTAACCAGTCACGTATGTTTTTGCCGTCCCCATATATCGGTACTTTTTCATCATTTAATACACGCGAAATCGTTAATGGAATTAATTTCTCTGGAAAATGATATGGTCCATAATTATTAGAGCAGCGAGTGATGTTCATTGGCAAATCATACGTTTCATGATAAGCACGAACTAATAGATCAGACGAAGCTTTACTAGCGCTATACGGGCTATTAGGCTGCAGCGGTGTTTCTTCTGTGAAGAACGTAGTTGGATCAAAGTCTAATTCACCGTATACTTCATCTGTTGATACGTGAATAAATTTTGTTAGTTCAACAGCTTTTGATGCATCTAATAATACTTGGGTTCCAACAACATTAGTTTTTACAAAGATCCCTGGATCAGTAATCGAACGGTCAACATGACTTTCTGCTGCAAAGTGAACAACGTAATCAAACTTCTCTTGTTCGAAAAGGGGAATGATTGTATTCCGATCTGCTATGTCCGCTTTGATAAAATGGTAATTGTCTTTAGTTTCAATGTATTTATGCTTTGTTAAGTCACCGGCATAAGTTAATAAGTCTAAATTATAAATATCATATTGAGGATATTTATTAACCATATATTGCACAAAATTACCACCAATGAAACCTGCACCACCAGTGATAAGAATTTTTTTTCTATACATTTATGTCACCTCTTAGGTTAATTCAGTTATATAATGTTCTAATGCATCCTGCCATTTTGGTAAAGGTTTAAATCCATTGTCAATTAGTTTTTGTTTACTCATACGGGAGTTCTTTGGCCGCATTGCTCGAGTCGGGTAATCTTCCGTAGTAATAAAATTTACTTTAACATCCTTATTAGTTTGTTTAAAAATTTCCATTGCAAATTCCGCCCAATTACAGAAACCTTCGTTAGATGCATGATATATTCCATACTTGTCACTTTGAACCATATCAATTAATAATCTGGCTAAATCAAATGTATAAGTTGGGGAACCAACTTGGTCTCCTACAACGTTCAATTGAGTTTTTGTTTCTGCTAATTTCAACATAGTTTTAACAAAGTTGTTTCCATTAATTCCAAAAACCCACGAAATCCGAACTATAAACCAGTCTTCAAGCATTTGTTCTACTATCTTTTCACCTTCGTACTTTGTTAGCCCATAGTAACATATAGGATCAGCTGTATCTGTCTCTACGAAGGGAGTTTCTCCTTCTCCATCAAACACATAATCAGTACTAATATATATAAACTTTGCATTTACTTCTTTAGCAGAACTAGCCAAGTATTTTGTACCTTTTACATTTACATTTTGACAAATTTCTTTTTCATCTTCCGCTTTATCCACTGCTGTATAGGCTGCACAATGAATAATTGCATCTGGCTTTACTTTTCTTACAAATCGATAAACATCTTCTTCATTAGTAATGTCTACTTCGTCTCTGCCAATACCATGTATATTAAAACCACATTTTAAGCCTTCACGTACAACATCATGTCCAAGTTGTCCACTATAGCCAGTCACTAAGATCTTCATCATTTACACTCCATAAACAAAATTGTTTTCAGCATCTTTTAACATCGGTGCTTTTTTGTCTTTTTCAGAAAGTATTGGTGAAATATCTACAGGCCACTCAATAGCAATCTCAGGATCGTTCCAAATTATCCCTCGATCATTCTCTGGAGAATACTTCTCATCGACTTTGTATTGAACTTCTACATCATCGGTTAACGTCATAAAGGCATGTGCAAAACCTTTCGGAACTAATAATTGCTTTTTATTTTCTTCGCTTAACTTGGTCCCAATCCATTGCCCATAAGTGGGACTCCCTTTACGAATATCTACTGCTACATCATAAATGGCTCCTTTTGTACATCGCACAAGCTTTGTTTGAGCCTTTGGGTTTAACTGGTAATGTAACCCTCTCAATGTACCTTTGACTGCTGAGAATGAATGATTGTCTTGAACAAAGTTCAAATTTATTCCTACTTCTTTATAATTGCTTTGGCTGAATGTTTCCATAAACCATCCACGATGATCACCATAGACCGTTGGTTCTACAATGAATACCCCATTTAAATTAGTTTCGGTAAATTTCAAGCAAGAACCTCCTCTTGTTGCAATACATTTTTATGTTGATTAGCCAATCTAATTAGATACTGTCCATATTCGTTTTTCTTAAGTGGATCAGCCAATTCTAATAATTGGCTTTTATTTATATACCCCTTTCTATAAGCTATTTCTTCTAAACAAGCAACTTTTAAACTCTGACGTTTTTCAACAGTTTCAATATATGTCGATGCATCAAGCAAAGATTCATGTGTCCCTGTATCGAGCCAAGCATATCCACGACCTAATAATTCAACATTTAGATCTTCTAATTCTAAATAGGCCTTATTAACATCTGTAATTTCTAATTCACCGCGCTCTGAAGGCTTGATCTGTTTAGCAATGTCTACCACTCTATTATCATAGAAGTAAAGCCCAGTAACGGCATACGTCGACTTTGGATCTTCGGGCTTCTCTTCTATTGAAATAGCTTTGCCCTCGTGATCAAACTCCACTACACCAAACCTCTGTGGGTCTTTCACATTATATCCAAAAACCGTGGCACCCTTGTCTCTTGACGCAGCATTCTCTAGCAACTTAGTAAAGCCATGTCCGTAAAAAATATTATCTCCTAGTATTAACGCAACACTATCATCACCAATAAAGTCCTCACCAATTAAAAAAGCCTGAGCTAGACCGTCAGGCGATTTTTGTACTGCATAGCTAAGATTAATTCCAATATCACTACCATTACCTAGAAGTTGCTCAAATCTTGGCGTATCTTGTGGAGTAGAGATTATTAGTATATCTCTAATACCAGCAAGCATTAAAACAGATAAAGGATAGTAAATCATTGGTTTGTCGTATATTGGCAGTAGTTGTTTGGAAATAGTTTTTGTTAAGGGATATAACCTCGTGCCACTACCTCCTGCTAAAATTATACCTTTCAACACAATCAACTCCTTTAATATTGTTAACAGTAAGTAAAAAAGCCTTTAAAGTATTAATTTGTAAATGGAATATCTTTTTCTATTTAGATCATAATTGAATGCAAAAATTTACTATAGTAGTCTGATTCCATTAAAGAATAAATGCTACGTTTCAGAACCACCGGCTGAAAAGATATCTTTTATTCTGATGAACCCCTTTTACGTAGTTTAATAAAATTCCTCATATCACTTGAATAAATAAGAATGATTAAACCCATTGCCAATAAACCAATGATCTGTTCATCAAGCGGTTGGATAGGTGATAGCGTATAGCTAGCAAAAACCAATAACACTGCTGTTGATGTATAAACTTTAACTAGTCCATAATCCACTTTATAATAATGTAGAGAGATAACCGTTCTTAGAGTAAAAAATAAAATATAGCAAATCCCCGTCGAAATAGAAGCACCTATTCCTCCGTATTTAGGGACTAGCAACCAATTCCCTATAATATTCACAATACAGACAAAAATTGCTATTAAAATATGCCACTTTACCTTTTTATGAAAATTAATTCCTATTACTGTAGTCTCTGAAATTGTATACATAATCGGTATAAATACTAAAAACGGGAGCATTAAACTTGATCCACCATAGCTTCCACCTAATAACATAATAATGATATCTTTCATCATAATAACCATTATGGCTACCATCATCATCAAAAAGCTAACAAGCTTGGAAACATTCGCATAAAAAGAAGTATTTGTAGGATCTTTTTGATATGTTTCATAAGCAACTGGAGTCCAAAAAGTAGTGAAAGCCATCTTCATAATAGCGAGCAAACCAATAATTTTAAATGCCGCAGCATATAGCCCTAACTCATTAAAATTAGACCACTGGCGAATAGCAAACTTATCAAAACCTTCAAAAATCCACATTACAGCTGTTGTAAAAACTAGTGGATAACTAAAAGAAAAAATTTCAAATTTAGAATGATAAGAACCCACAACATGTAGATTGCTTAATCTCCAATAACCTTTTTGTGAATAAATCAGAAAAATAAGAAGAACAATAAAGCTAATAACGGTTGAATAAATCAAAATTTCATAAGTTTTACCAAATATAAAATAAAAAGTTACAACCCCAACTAGAATAATAACTTTGTTTAATATTTCAAGCATTGAATAAATATTTCCTTTTTGTTGCATCCTAATTACTAACGTTCCAAAACGATATAATACTTGAACTAAAATAGCTATTAGGAGAACAATAAAGGTCATTACACTATATTCAGAAAATAAAAAGTTAAGTAAATCAATTCGAATCACAACAACAAGAAGCAGAACCGGGACTAGTATAATGAATGATACTTTTAAACAATTATATAATAAAGCGCCTCGTTTATTTTCCTTCTCTTCATAAAAGAAACGAACAAATGCTTGATCTGTACCAAAAACTGCGAGGATCATTGCTATACTTACAAACAATGTAAACATAGAAGCTTTACCAAACTCTTCGGGTTGCAGTAATCTTGTTGTGACCATAGTCGTAATGAATGCAATTGCAGCACCGATCACACTTCCGTATGAAAAAGAGAGGAATTTTTTTATGAGTTTATTATGCATAAATATAAATCTCTATCATGAGATATAAAACTCATTTATTAATTTAGATATTTTTAAAACTTCAGACTCCTTTAAGCAATAATACATCGGTAGTCTCAATAATCGTTCACTCTCAACTGTAGTATAGCGATCCTCTCCGTGAAAAACACCATAAACTAAGCCCGCATCAGCAGAATGAAGTGGAACATAATGAAATACTGATAGAACTTCGTTTTCTTTTAGATACTCAATTAGTTTAGACCTTTCCTCAATATTGCGACACTTGATGTAAAACATATGTGCATTTTGTTCACAACCTCCTGGTATAACTGGTAGCTCTATGAAACCTTGTTCAGCTAAATTCTTTAAACAGTTATAATATAACTCCCAGCTTTTTAAACGATCGTTATTGATTGTGTTTGCTTCTTCTAACTGAGCTAACAAATATGCTGCATTTAACTCACTTGGAAGGTAGGAACTACCGATATCCACCCACGTATACTTATCAACTTGCCCACGAAAGAATTTACTACGATTTGTTCCTTTTTCTCGGATAATTTCTGCACGCTCTTTGAACTTCTCGTTTTGAATAAGGAGAGCACCGCCTTCACCCATAGAATAATTTTTTGTTTCATGAAAGCTGAAGCAACCAAGGTCACCAATAGTTCCTAACGCCTTGCCATTATAAGTCGACATCACTCCTTGTGCCGCATCCTCAATTACATAAAGGTTATAACGCTTGGCAATGTCCATGATCATATCCATTTCACAAGCAATACCAGCATAATGGACAGGGATAATAGCTTTCGTTTTTTCAGTGATAGCAGCTTCAATTAACAATTCATCTATATTCATCGTATCCGGTCGAATGTCAACAAAGACAATTTTTGCTCCGCGAAGAACGAAGGCATTCACTGTCGAGACAAAAGTGTAAGATGGAGCTATTACTTCATCTCCAGGCTGTATATCGATCAAAATTGCAGCCATTTCTAACGCATGTGTACAAGATGTAGTAAGAAGAGCTTTGGAGGTATCAAAGTTTTCTTCAAACCATTCATGACAACGCTTTGTAAAAGGACCATCGCCACTTAGTTTTTGATGATTTTCTATTGCTTGTTGTATATATTGAATTTCTCTACCGACCACAGGTGGTTTATTAAACGGAATCATAATATTATTTCACTCCAAATCTACTTCTAAATTTCTTTAATGGAAGAATAGGATTATTGTCTTTGTCGTATGCACCTCTGATTTTAATTAACCCTTCACCACATACTACAACTGGAAATCCATTAGATAAAAAAATAACCTTCCCAAAATCTCTGTTTTCAATCATAACGTCATTAACTTCCTCAGCTTCAGTAATCGTAATTAATTTACCATTAAAATATGATTTTGCCCCCAAATATGGAAATGCTAAAGCATCGATTGTTCGTATAATAGTAGATGAATCTTTAGACCAATCAATAAGGTAATCTAATTCATCTCGCCATAAACTGTAAGTAGCTTGGTTATGATTTTGCGGTGACCCTACTAAACATCCATCAACTAGTAACTTTTGAAAAATTGAAATAACCAGACATGAATACAAGGCTGATACTTTATCAATAGCTTCATGTATCTTAATCGGATATTCTATTTTAACTTTTCTCTGTTCAATAATGTCGCCTTCATCATAATTGTCAGAAGCACACAATGCCGTAACACCTATTTCCTTTTCACCGTTTATTAACATATTTACAAGCGGTGAAAAGCCTCTGTATTTGGGAAGAATTGAATCATGCATAACAATTAGCTTTGAAGTGTCTCGAATTAACCATCTCCATCCAATAGCAACTTTATAGCCCGAATATTTTGGAATATTATCTTTTCTATCAAAAACTACAATACTATGACTATGGCAAAGGTTTTTTATTTCATTATAGTAATCCTTTTCTACATGTTCGTCTCGAGATAGTACAACATATTCGACTGAAGAAGAATTGAATTTATTAAGAAAATCTACAATTGCTGAATAACCCTTATGATTCATTAAATAAAAAGCGAGCTTCAATTTTATTCAATCCCTTCAAATATATTCTTCCAGTCATTTACAAGCTTTTTTTTCGAAAATTGTTCCATCATTTTTTTTTGATTATTATCCTTAATTTCCTGAGGCAATGGTTTAAATAGACTTTGAAGTTCATTAGTACTAAAAACTTTTAACCCATGCTCTTCACAAAATCGCCAAGTAGTTATATCATTGCGAATATAAACTTTCTTTCCTAAACTAAGCAGTGTTGTTATATTCCCCACTGCTTGCTGTCTCTTATGATTAAAAATCGCAATATCAATTCTAGCTAATGTTTCAAGGTATTGCTTAAATGGTATAAACTCGGTAAGTGGTTGGAACTTATCTCCAAACATTTCTTTACCTTTATCTATCACAAATCTAGCGTAATTTGGATCTCCATAAGATAGAGGGCAAATAATTTCAAAATTCTTGTCTGGTAACAGGGCTAGCTTTTCAAAAATTTCAATATGGTTATTCGATGGATCAGCGGAATTACCAATTTGAATAATGCGTTTAGTATTCTTTAATTCATTTGTTAATTTATAATCTTTATAAAGGTTGCTAGGATACATAAAACAGTAGTGATAATCACCTTTTGTACCATACCATTTCTTAGCTAAATCGTAGTCTCCTTCTATATGAGTTATAAATCCACTAATATTTTTAATAACTGTTTTTCTCACAATCTCAAATGCCCAATTTTTAAAAGTCTTATCTTTAAAGTTATAATAATAAAGGTCGCTCCCCCAAATTACCCAATGGCTCTTTCTCAAAACCCAAGGTAACATAAACAATACTTTTACTAGGTTAGGATTGCTTAACCCATGAATTATAAGTTTATCACACCTATTCATCTTACTTATAAGAGTTCTAACACTTTTTATATCTTTAGTTAGTTGTAAAACATTCTGACCTGATTTAATTTCAAACCCTTTATTATCTCCAATTATCAAAAAAAAATGATCTGAATAATCAAAATTCAGATCCATAAATTCTATATATTGATTAACAAATTTCTCATTGTTGAATACATGTAAAACCTTCAAAGTCCTCACCCTTCCATATTGGGATATTCTCAGTAATAGCTTTCTTAGAGAACGAGACAAGTTTCCTACCACCCTAATTTAAAAGCAGATATCTTAATTGCCCTTTAAAATAGATAGGTGAGCGTAAGGATAAAATACTCCCTGGATAAATACACCTGTATAGATAATTCCTTCTTATTATGAATTTTTTCTATATGTTTTATAAATTTCTCTTAACATTTATAGATGCACTTTTTTAATTATAATTTTAGTAAATAGTATTTCTATTTATTTGAATTCAATATAGTCTCATTTACTCTATTAGAAAAAGCCTGAGACGGTTTTCGACTTTTAGCTAATCTAATTCCAAATACAAAGTCTAAGAAATATACTAGAGTAAAAATACCAACAACCCATAATATTTTTGCTTGTGCCGAAGTTGAGAATATACTAAATACCGATTGAATAATTAGGACATAAAAAACTAAACCCATTATACCACCAGCATTTTCAATTTTTTTAACTACAAATTTACTATAAACTCTCCTTACTATAAATCCTGTCAAAAATCCCATCAATATAACACCTATCCAGCCAAAATTAAAAAATGCTTCTCCGTATGGTCCTGCAGGCATACCATAACTGGTAGACCCAGTTAGTTCATATGCTATTAATACTGTTCCATCAATAATCTCTGGCTTATTGTCCCAAATACTTCTTGGTATTGGGGCATAAATAATATTAATTAATGGTTTGCCATATTGGAAATCTACATTACCATTCAATAATGATTCAATTAAAAGTGGGACAGTATTAGCCCTAGACGTAGCACTAGCTGCATTAGTAATAAGACCCCACATACTATCTATAGAAAAATGCGATTGACTTGCTTTACGTAAGACACCTATAGCCTCTACAAATATTAAACCTATTCCCCCTAGTAACGATAGCTGCCAAAGTTTAAACCTTCTAACTTTATAGTGGTATAACATCAAATAAGGCAAAACTGTTCCTAAAATTACATTAGCTCGACCACCAAAAAATGTTAACATAACACCTGTACCTATTAAGATTAACATTGAAGTTTTTTTATAGCCGCCATATAGTAGTAATAGAGCTGCAATACCACCTAACCCAACAACTTGCCTAAGATAACCAAACCCAGAATAGGCTACTGTCGTATTAGTCATAGCATTTAACATCCCTTGAAAACCTCCCATAATTGACATACTATAAACAAAGCCTAATAAAACTGTACTTAATATCACTATTGATATTTTTATAGGGTTGTTAATTTTAGGAAGTGTCGCTTTGTTAGCAGTAATTTTTATTGTTTCTCTAGAAGCTAAAAGATACCCTAAGTAGACAAATAAATACCAACAAATAAATACCATTAATGAATATACAATTATATAGTTGGGATATTGACTTCCAATCAGGTCTTTATTTAAAAAATCTATAATTGCTAATAAGGTAGAAGTTGCAAGAATAATAAAAGGATGAAAAATATCTTTCAATAGAAATATAGGTAAAATAATAAGTAAAAAACAAATTAAAACAAACAACCCTACAACAGAAACTGAGTAATCATATGCTACTATAACTGCGATACATATAAGTACAGAACAAAATAACCCAATGACTATTCTGGGCAAACTTATTTTAAATTCTTTTTCATGTAAATTCATTTTTCACACCTTACCGTCAATGACTTTGGTAAACAACTTCTCATATTGTTTAACTATTTCTTCACTATTAAAATCACAAGCTCTCTCTAATCCTTTGTTAGAGTAATATAAGCGCCTTTCATCATCCTCTAATAGAGTAATTATTTTCATTGCTATATCCTGATAATTTTCTACTTCTGCTAAAATACCATATTGATCATTTTTAATTATTTCATTCGGCCCAGATTTGCAATTAGTAACTATAACAGGTGTACCTACTGCCATAGCTTCAACTATCACATGCCCAAAACCTTCCCATTTCGACGTTAATACAAATAGGTCTGATAAATTGACATATTTCTGTGGGTTTTCTTTAAACCCCAGAAATAGCACTTTCTCAGCGATATCCAACTCTTCACATAATCTCTTTAATTGTTTTTCTTGCGAACCTTTACCTAATATTATAAGCTTGGAATCAACTTTCTTAACTACTAAGCTAAATGCCCTAATCAGTGTTGAAAAATCTTTTTGTTCTTCTAATCTACCTACGGAAATAATTAGCTTTTGACTTGGATCTATATCTATATCTTCAATACCTTCATCTTTTACTTTGTTGATATAACCAATATCAACAGGGTTATAAATTACTTTAATTTTGTCTTTATTGACTTCAAAATTTTCAATCAAATCTTCTCTAACACCTTGAGAGAGTGCTACGACCTTATCTGAGATATTATAAAAAACTTTTGTCATAAATTTATTAAGCCATGTAACACTCCCCGATTCAGTCCTGTTATTAGCCTCCCTTATTATTACAGGAGTTTTTTTCAAACTAATTATCTTTGATAATATAACCATTAAATTATTCGGATTCATAGTGGTAAAGATTAAATTGGGCTCTTCTTCAATGATTGATTTTCTTAATTTAAACAGGCAATATCTCAACTTATTACAATTTAAAAATTTCACTGTAATATGTTTGGAAATTAGGTTTAAATATTCATTATTTTTATCATTACCAAGGACTAGTACTACATCGTATTTATTTTCATCTAATTTGTTTACAATATTTACAACTGTTCTCTCTGCTCCTCCACCATTTAACTTAAATAAAAAGAATAACACCTTTTTTTTCAATATATTTAAACCCCCATTATCCTTTTTAATCGTTCAACATCTCTATCTCAATAGATTATAATAAATCTTTAATTTGATTATTTATATTCTTCTCAAAAATTTCCTTATCAAAGAACTTATCAAACAATACTCGAGAGTTTTTTTTCATCTTTATAATATCATTTATACTTTTGGTTGCAATTTCATCTACTAAAGTTTTTAAATTATCAGGATTATAGTTTATACCAGCCTCATAATCTTCAATTAAATTCCAAGTATCTTCTTTACAAGAGTTAATTAAAGCTAATCCATAATCCATATAATCAATACTTTTATATGACAAACCTACAGATGTTTCTTTTTTAAAGCCATTGAAACCAAAATCACAAATCTCCATAATTTTTTGTTTTTCTGACTCATTGTAAATTTTCCCATAGTATTTGAAGTTTAATTTCTTTGATTTTAGTTTATCTATTAACCACTTCCTTTTAACACCATCTCCAATAATATGCAATTTGTAGTCTATGTTTCTTTTATTTAACTCCTCACAGATATAAATAATTGATTCAAAATCATAGATGTGGCCTATAGACCCTAAGTACAATATATTAATGCTATTATTGTGGAGTGCATTATACGAAGTAAGAGCTGTACTAGACTGTTTAGTCAAATAAACTGTAGTTGTTTTTGGAAGATATACCTCTTTTATAATTTTCTTATAATAATTACACTCCAAAATTACCTTATTTGCATTTTTTATTGTAACTTCTCTAATTTTTTTCCACCAATATAGACCAAAAAAGTCTCCAACAGTTTTTAATCTCTCATTTAATGGTAGTGATTCAGGGTGTAGATCTACGACATCAACTACACAGGGGATGCCTAATTTATTGCATAATTTGCTTACAAAAAAGCCACTACTATTTGCTGGAATTATCACATAAACTAGATCGGGATTTAGTTTTTTAATTTCTTTATTTAATTTTACTCCAAAGATTAAAGTAGAAACCATACGCATTATTGATAGATTCTTTTTATAACTTGGTACATGAATGCTTTTATAATCAGAGTTATCGTAAGTAATATGTTTTTTTGAATAATGGTCGAAATCCGCGTATAATATATTTGTTTCATATTTTTTACATAGTGCCTTATAAACTACAAAAGCCCGAACAGTGTTATTCGGACTAAATACATATGATATAACTAATACCTTCTTTTTATCATTCATTTGCGACTTCCTAACAATTATTTTTAGCTAATTTATTCTCAATTAATTTTCTTTAAGCAATATTTTTAACAGAAAAAATTAGTTGTTTATCAAATTTTTGTTGAGTGCAAGATTATATAACTTTGTATAAAATCTATTTCTACGTGGTGTTAATACAGCTTCTTCATATTCTTTAGATTTATTATAGTTATCTTGAGCTGCTTTTTCCCTTACACTTGGATTATCTATTAAATATTCAACTATTTGTGCAATTTCTTCAGGAGAATTATTTGGAGCTAAGAATTTTGAATTAAGCAACTCTGGAATACCATCTACTGGACTTGATACACATGGTAATCTATTTGCCATTGCTTCAATTAATGATCTTGGTAATCCTTCAGACATAGTTGGAAATAAGAACATATCAGATGCCAATAATTCTTTTTGAACTTCACTATATCCATAAAGATTGCCTACAAATTTAACATTCTCATTAATCCCTAGCTTCTTTGCATAATCTTTAAATGATTCTAATAAGTCGCCTGAACCTATAAATTTCACATTAACTATATACCCTCTTTTTAAAAGAACATTTAAAGTATCTAATACTGTAATATGCCCTTTTGTGGTTCCGTCCATATAACCAGTATGGCAAATAGTAAAAATTGAATTTTGAGGTTTCTGCTTTTTCTTTGAGCAAAAATGTGAGCTTTTTAAGTTAATAGTTGAATAGGAATCTTCAAAGAATCTTTCAGATTCGCCATACACTTCAGCACGACAAGGATACTCTTTCTGTAGAGCATGTTCTGTTACATACGAAACTCCATTAGCGGACATACAAACATTTTTTGCATGCTTAATCCAAACTAATTGTATAAATCGATATGCAATACGTTTTAAAATGCTTTTTTCTGTAGTTGCGTTTAGAGCTGTTCTTGGATTAGCGGCCATTTCTACAGCAAAAGGTGTATTTTCTTTTTTCAAAGCAGATAGTGAAATAAAAGAAGTTGGACTGGGTGCTCTTAACAAGACAGCATCACAGTCCTTAATAGCACTATTAACAATTCCTCTTGTCACTAAATACTTAAAGGCCATTTCTAAAGGACCTTTGAAATCTGGTAACTTCACAAATGAAACATTTTCACCATCAACACGTAACCTTCTATTAATAGAAGTATCAGTAGTTTTAAACCTTCCACAAACAACTACTTCTTCAAATACATTTAAATATCTTTTTATAAAATTGTAATCAACAACCCGTTCACAATATACTGCCCCATCAGAATCTTGAAAGAATCGATGTTCTAATACTACAAGTAATTTCATATATTCAAGTCCTTTCATATATTTCAGGCTTTTGTATATCAATGTATAGCCTCTTTCTAGCTTTTTCACAAACATCTATTGCTTCAGTCGCTGTATTTGCCTTTGCAATAACATATCCTAATCTATCTACACTACTAGAGATTTCAACAACTTTATCATTGATATTTTTCATGAAATAAATTTCCTCTACACCTGGTATTTTCTTGGCATCATCAAGTCCCTTAATATTTCGTATTATACCTTCACCTTGGTTAAAATATTGTATTGCAGAACCCATTTCAACTCTACTATTTAAAAATGGCTTTTTACCCATTGCTATTTCAATACAACACCTAACCATATCTACTCCTGTTGAAAGAGGTACTAAATGTGTTGTGATATTATCTCCTCCCAACCTAGCACCTAATTCTACAATTTTAGGACCGTCTTCTGTAATGATAACTTCTGTATGAGAAGGACCAGTTGTAAGTCCTACAGCATTTAATGCTTCACTAACAACTTTTTCTATTTCCGCTTTTGTTTGATTAGACAATTGTGAAGGTATAGAATGTCCCATTTCTACAAATTTAGGGGGACCAGTTGTCACTTTGTCTGTAATTGCAATAATATGATTGTTCCCATCAAAACTTAAAGTTTCAACACTTACCTCCCGCCCGTTCATAAATTCTTCTACTACTATTTCACCGCTATGAGAATTTTCTTTACTATAATTGAATGCATAAGCAATATTCTCTTTGTTATTAATATCTTCTATCAAAAATATCCCACGACTCCCCGAATTATCAGCAGGCTTTACAATAAATCTGTTTTTAAAACTCTTAACAGCGCTAATATATTCACTCCATGTTTCAATTTTAAAAAATGCAGGTACAGGAACATCCTTTTCCCTCAACACTTTTCTCATTTCAGCTTTATTTGTTACATTAATAGCTGTTTCTCTATTTATGCCAATTATATTTAATTCTTCTGATACAGCCGCCACCGTACGCATTGGTTTATCACTCGCAAGAGTAAAAATACCATTAATTTCAAACTCTTTTGCGGCTTGAATCACTTTAGGAATGTCTACCGTACTGATATTAAGACAAACATCTGAATGTTTAAACCCAATAGCATTTTTATCCATATCTACAGCTATAACTTGTAACCCCATGCTTTTAGATTTTAATATGGCAGGAAGTTGTAATATACTTGCTCCAAGAATCATAATTTTTTTATTTACCATTGTACAACTCCTTTTTAGTATAGATTACCCCTTGTTAATTAATGCCATTAATACAATATCATGATAGGTACCAGATTTAAAAAGACTTTCTTTCATAACGCCCTCTTTTTTAAAACCAGCTTTTTCATATGAACTTATTGCTCGTTCATTATAAGAAAAAACCGATAAATAAATCCTATGAAAATTTAATTCATTAAAAACAAATTTTGCTATTAAGCTAGTAGCCTCTGTTCCTAGCCCCTTTCCCCAATAATTTTCATCCCCTATATAAATATATAGCTCAGTATTTCTATTAATAAAGTCCATGTTTTTTAAACCTATAATACCAATTAGTTGGCTATTCGGCTTATCCTGTATCCCGAATATTTTTCCTTTATTATCCAATATTTTGTTCTTAAACCATGTTTCATGCTCAATTTCTGAAACTGGATAAAGTGTGCCAGTTAAATACTTCAATTTTGGATTATTAACCCATTCAAGTATTTGTTCAAAATCTTTTTGATTAAGCGCTCTTAGTGTAACTTTTTCACCAACAATCATATAAACATCTCCAATATATTATTCTCCATAGCGAGTACATTGAATTTTATATTAATTTTTTACAACTGGTTTTTTTGCATTATTTATATTTTTCCGTGCTAAAACATTTTTAATAGTTATAAATAATATTTTAAAATCCATGTTAAATGAAATGTTGTCTACATAAAAAATATCATTCTTAAACTTTTCACTTTGAGAGTTTGAATTTCTATAATAAGCTTGGTTATACCCCGTTATCCCTGGTCTGACAGTTAATTTTTTCCTTTCCACATCACTATATATATTTAAAGCTTCAGGTAAATCGGGTCTTGGTCCGATTAAACTCATATCACCTTTTATTACATTCAACAATTGTGGTAATTCATCAATGCTTGCCTTACGAATAATCTTCCCTATTTTTGTAACTCTCATATCACATTCAGAATTAAAAGTAGAACCATCTTCATTTCTTATATCAGGAGCATTACTTTTCATAGAACGGAATTTGTACATTTTGAATACTTTACCATTTCTACCTAGTCTGTTAGCGTTATAAAAAATAGGACCTCTATCCTCGAAGTGAATTAATAGTGCTACTAACAAAAAAAGCGGTGAAATGAGGATAAATCCGAAAACTGACAAAAGAATATCTATTAATCTCTTATATAACTTTATATACATATTTACAGCTCACTTTCGGTTGTACTATTTATAGAATGAATTTGTTTTAAAGTCACTAATCACCTAATTTGAATACTAGTATTCATTTTCCATAATTTCGAGTTCATTTAAACTTTGACATCATTTATAAACTTTTAAATCTCCTACTACAATTTCCTTCAATTTTTCAATTACATACTCAACATCTTCATCACTCATTATAGTATTTAAGGGAAGTGTAATCTCATTTTCATACATACCATAAGCATTTGGATAGTTTTTAATATCAAACCCTAAATTTTTATAAGCCGTAAACATCGGAAGTGGTTTATAGTGAACATTACTTGCCACTCCTGCTTCAGCTAAAATATAAATTATTTCATTTCTTTCAGCTTCTCCTATTCCGGGAATCCTCGCCAAATAAAGATGCCCTGATGAGGAATAGTCATGAGCATAATGCTGTATGGTTTTAATACCTAATGGTAAAAGTGCTTTATCATACATCTCAATAATTTCTCTACGTCTATTCATCAAATCTTCATATCTATTTAACTGAATTAAACCAATACCAGCCATTACATCAGTCATATTACATTTATAAGCTGGATATACAATGTCATATTCCCATGCACCTATTTTCGTTTTCGCTAGTGCATCTTTCGATTGCCCATGCAAACTATAGAGCATATACTGTTTATATAGCCATTCCTCATCTAGACCTTCAATACTTTGCCACACAACTGCTCCACCTTCAGCAGTTGTCAAATTCTTTACCGCATGAAAAGAAAAGCAGGTAAAGTCTGCTACTTGCCCACATTTTAAACCTTTTCTTTCAGCTCCAAAAGCATGGGCTGCATCAGTCATTACTATTACTCTATTAAATAACTTTTGAAGGTCATTTTTTGCTTTAAATAGTTCTTTTTTATTTTCAACTATTTTATAAATTTCATCGTAATCACACATCTTCCCAGCAATATCTACAGGAATTATAGCCTTCGTCTTCTCTGTGATCGCGTCTGCAAGCTTTGAATAGTCCATTTCAAAGGAGTCTGGTGCGGTATCAACTAGTACTATTTTGGCACCTACATGATCTATAATTGAAGCAGACGCCGTGTAAGTATAGGCTGATGTTATTACTTCATCACCCGGTCCAATTCCTAAAATGCGTAAAGTAAGTTCCATCGCTGCTGTAGCTGAATTTAAACAAACAGCTTTATTCGTTCCGACATATTCAGCTATTCTCTTTTCAAATTCTTTTGTTCTAGGTCCAGTTGTAATCCATCCAGACTTTAATGCTTTTATGACTTCTTCAATTTCCGCATCTGTAATGTCCGGCGGAGAGAAAGGGATATTTCTAACTTTAGTGTCATTCATCTTAGTTTTCCTCACTTTATCGAAAGATTAGGTTTCATATACATTTAGTAACTTAGTACTTAACTAGAAGACTTTCCAACTAACTACTAACCTACCAAACCCATCTATTATCAATACCCACCTCGTAATATCTATTCAATCTACCTAACAAATACGAAATAGATATTCACTTCAAAACCAACCTTAACCGAGTTTCTTCCTATTATATATACCATTCAATCAATCTATAATTCTCACTAAAAACGTCTAAAACCCTTATCCCACAAGGCTTTCAGCATGTCATCTATTCACGATAGTCAGTTCCTAATGTACATTCAATCAACTTTCAGAATATTCACACTCAAAAAGCCCGTCAAATCAACGTTTTTAGCACCTATATTTTTACAAATGACCTTTTTATCTACTCCATAGTGACCCCAAGGCAAGTATGTACATTAGATACAATCCATATATTGTATCTTTTATTGATTTTCCACTAAAAATCACACAACATATAGTGGTCATCTACTCACCATTCTGACTTCCCCACTCCCCATTCAATCATTCACCTAAAATAAACATCATCAATCAAAAAAACGGAACCCCTTCATCTTCATCTTCATCACTTGACTGCACATTACATATAACTTTCCCATCAACATAGGATAGATCACAATCATCACATATATTTTCACCATAATCCAGCAAATATTGAGTAAAAACAACATCTGAATGGTCAATATTCTCCAAAACCAGATAAGATTCGTACATTCTTTCCAGCTGGATCACATTCACATCACAAACATCCTGCTCCGCTTTTTCAACCAACCCGAAAAATGTTGGAACAACAATTGCAGCAAGTATTCCCAAGATGAGAACAACCAACAAAACTTCAATTAAAGTAAGACCTTTATCACTAAGTCTTTTACTTAAGATGTCAGTGTACTTAATAATAGTAAGTCTGTCCATTGCCAATAACCACCTTTAAAAGTAGATTAAGGGCCTTAGCAAACTGACGGTTCTTAGTTGTAATGATGTAGCCCATTTTCACCTGTACTTTTTAACCTATATGAAACAACAATCTGTATTCTTTGTTAACCCCAGACATATAAAAAGAAGGAAATCACGTATCTTTCCTTCTTTTACCTTAAGCCATCTCAAAATCAAATATACTTTAACAAAAATTGCCCACTACTCTATTTAACCCCACTCAAAACCCTCAACCCACCAACCCGAAAATTAGCAATATCCAACAACTCCTGCCGAAGCGCTTCCCGATCCTGTCCACCAAAACGCTCGACCAACTCATAAGTCACATTAATATTAACCTCCGGCGTCTTCCCCCGGTAAATCTTCGGATAAACCTGCTCATTATGCACTTCATCCTCCCCAAGCAACTCCTCAAACATCTTCTCCCCAGGTCTCATCCCCGTAAAACGAATCGGAATCTCATCCTCCGTATAACCAGACAACTTAATAAGGTTTCTCGCCAAATCCACAATCTTAACCGGCTCCCCCATATCAAGCACAAATACCTCTCCACCTTCAGCAAGCGCCCCCGCTTGCAACACAAGTCTTGAAGCTTCCGGAATCGTCATAAAGTAACGAACCATATCCGGATGCGTAACCGTCACAGGCCCACCATTTTGAATCTGCTGCTTAAAGAGCGGAATCACACTACCACGACTTCCAAGCACATTCCCAAATCTTACTGCCACAAATCTAGTATCGCTAACCATATCCATATGCTGTACAACCATCTCAGCAATCCGCTTCGTTGCCCCCATTACACTTGTAGGGTTAACCGCCTTATCTGTCGAAACCATCACAAAGGTATTGACCTTCGCTGCATCCGCAGCTTCAGCCACATTCTTCGTTCCAATCACATTATTCTTAACAGCTTCTTCTGGATTACGCTCCATTAAAGGCACGTGTTTATGAGCAGCTGCATGAAAGACAACATGCGGCTTGCGATTAGTCATAATCGATAACATCTTCTCTCGATCCTGAACATCGGCAATCTCAGTCGATATATTCAACTCTGGTGCCGTTCGTCTCAACTCCATCTCAATCGAATAAATGCTATTCTCCCCATGTCCAAGTAAAACAAGCTCTTTCGGAGAAAAAATAGAAATTTGACGACAAATTTCCGAACCAATTGATCCACCAGCACCGGTAACAAGCACGGTTTTGCCTTTGATATACTCTGCAATTCCATCAATGTCGAGCTCGACTGGATCTCGTCCGAGTAAGTCTTCTACTTCTACATCTTGAAACTGAGTAACCGATACTTTCCCTGACATAATATCCTCAATACTAGGGAGGATTTGTGTTTTTGCTTTTGTTTTTGAACATTCTTGAAAAATTGTGTTTAGCTCTTTTCTAGAAAGGGAAGGGATTGCTATAATGATCTGCTCAATTTCTAACTTTTTAACGGTTACCTCTATTTCTTCTATCCCACCAACAACTGGCAGGTTTAGTAATTCTAAATGTTGTTTTGTGAAATCATCATCCACAAAGGCAACTGGACTTAATTCAGATTCTTGACTTTGTTGGAGTTGTCTAGCAACCATTGTTCCACCTGCTCCAGCACCGATAATCAGCGTATTTTTTTTGTATAATGCTGGTTTGATGTAATAATCTCTATAAAGTCTCCATGAAAAACGTGAACCACCAATAAAAAGAATGTGCATCATCCAAGTGATCGCTAATGTTCGTAAGGCAATCTCTTGAAAGAAAATCAGCTGAACGGCACCTGCTACCGCAACCGAAAACGTAACAGCTTTGAAGATTCCCGTTAGTTCAGAAATGCTCGCATATTGCCAAACCTTTTTATAGAGGTGATATTTATAAGCAAAAAAATGATGACTAACTAACAAAGTGATAGCACTAACAAGTAAGACAATAGTAAAAGGATTTGCTAAAGGGATTAATAAAAAATGACTAATAAAAATGGCCGTTAACACAATAAGCGAATCAACTGTAACAAGAGCAGCTATACGTTTGCGATATGACATAAATTGTTCCCCTTTCTAAGGTAACTAAAAAAGGTCGGTTTACACCTTTTTAGTTGCCTTGAAGCAATGAGTGTAGCCGTTGCTTTCTTTTAAGCCTGTTATGAGTGGGTTTCTCATAACAGGCGCGCAACGTGCGGAGCCATTGCCCTTCTTCGAAAATCTTTCATAAATCTTTTAAAGGTATTAAAACCAACCAAGAAGGGATATCAAATCCCTTCTTTTAAATAAAGCACTATTTCAACACAATCTTATTCTTATTAAGAAGCTCTTCTATTTCACTTAACAACGGCTCTCTTAACTCTTCATTTTTCAAAGCAAACTTTAACGTCGTCAACACAAAACCTAACTTCTCCCCAACATCAAAACGTTCCCCTTCAAAATCATAAGCATAAACAGACTGTATTTCATTTAACTTTTGAATCGCATCTGTTAACTGAATTTCTCCACCTGCACCCGTTTCTTGGTTTTCTAACAACCCAAAGATTTCAGGTGTTAATAAGTAACGGCCCATGATTGCTAAGTTAGAAGGAGCTGTGCCTTGTGCTGGCTTCTCAACAAAGTTACTCACTTGATACGTTCTACCATCTTGTGAAATTGGATCAACAATCCCATACCGATGTGTTTGATCGTCTGCTACGGTTTGAACTCCTATAACAGAAGAGCCAGTTTCATTGTAAACATCAATTAATTGCTTCGTACAAGGTGTACTTGCCTCCACAATATCATCACCAAGTAAAACGGCAAACGGTTCATCCCCGATAAACTTACGTGCACACCAAACGGCATGACCTAATCCCTTAGGCTCTTTCTGACGAATATAATGAATATCAACTTTTGAAGCAGCTTGTACTTTATCAAGAAGGGCGAATTTTTCTTTTTCAATTAGATTTTGCTCTAATTCAAACGCATGATCAAAATGATCCTCAATTGCACGTTTTCCTTTACCAGTGACAATAATGATATCTTCAATTCCTGCAGCAATCGCCTCTTCGATAATATATTGTATGGTTGGTTTATCAACAATTGGTAGCATTTCTTTTGGCATCGCTTTGGTTGCCGGGAGGAATCTAGTTCCTAATCCCGCTGCTGGGATAATCGCTTTACGTACTTTTCTATACACGGTGAAACCTCCAGTGAATTCTTATATGTCTTTATCTATTATTAAAACCTTAAGCTACTAATCTTTTTTAATTAAGGTAAGACCGATAGCTTAAGGTTCTAAGTTGTTTCTTTTGTTTATTTAAAAAAAGAGGCATCCAACCCCTCCTCACATCACACCACTGACGACAAAATGCGTCTAAGGTTCAGTCGAACCCACAGCGTAATCGAGTGCCTCCATCGATAAGGGCAAGGAGGCATTGCCAAAAGCTCTTCACTTTTCTTAACGAGTTTCTTCTAGCTTCCTTTGCGCTATTGCTTGCTGTAAAAGCTGGTGAATGACATCGAGCTTGTCCTTCGGTGCATCTTGTTTTATATACCTTAGTGCTTTTACGATTGATTTAGGCATTTGGTCTAACTCTTTCATATTTAACATTCCTTTACATTAAAAGGGACAAGAATTTCCCTAAACCCTTGTTTGACATTCAATATCCTTTAGTTACGCCAACTCTATAAACAGGACTAAAGACCTTTTGCGCTTTCCATCAAAAAACGACAGTTATCTCTTAACTCGTCTATAATAACACAGGTCAAGCAAAAATCTTTATCAAAATTTAGGTTTCCGAAATTTACATATTCCTTTGTGGAATAAGATCTCATGCTAATAAAGATCTATTTTGGCACTTTACTAGTTTAATAGGTGTTCCTACAAAATTCAACAAATAGCGTGCCACATCATTCGACATCTTTCGCAAAAGTCAATAAGAAAGCCTTGTGAGTATTGACTCAGAAAAGAGTCAGGAATTGACTGTTCTACTCCATGTAAAAACACCCTCACTTTTAAAGAATAGGGTGTTACTTCTTCGCTGAAGCCCCAAAAGGCAAAACACTAAACCTAGACACACTCTAAAAGAAACTAAATAGCTTTTTCCGTTTCTTCACCGGTTCAGGTGGCAGCATGTGCACATGATTATTATTCAATAGTAATTCAGCATTTTCTTTAAACTGATAAACCATATCCATCCCAAAAACATCTTCAAGCACCGAATAACCTTCCTGAAATCGAAAAGGCCGTTCTCCAAGATTATGCGCATCCGATGCTAGAAAGTGCGTTAAATTCGCCTCAATCAACAGCTCTGTAAACTTCTTCACATTCTTCCCTAAATGCCCTGTCAAACTAGATGTAGTCACTTGCGTTAATGCTCCATTTGCCACCATCTCATACAAAACCTCAGGCCTCTCAGCAAATACCTTGTTCCGTTCCGGATGAGCAATAATCGGTGTATATCCTTTCAACTGCAAATCATAAAACAACCTGGTTGCATAACGAGGAATACTATTAGTCGGAAATTCAATCAATAAATAAGAACTCTCTGGTGTCATCGGTAGCACATCGCCTAAGTCGATGTGCTGAATCATTTCACCGTGTAGTCTAATTTCTTGGGATGGATTCACATGTATGTTTATATCAGCTTCTTGTAATGCTTGATTAAACTCTTCTACCTGCCTTAAAACTGAAGGTCCACTATTTTCAAAAGAGGGGTGTTGATGGTGCGGTGTTGCAATGATCGTTGTAATGCCTTCAGCTTCAGCTTGTCTCGCTAACTCTAAACTTTCTGCTAGAGTCTTAGGGCCATCATCTACGCCCGGCAAAATATGACAATGTATATCTATCATAGTTCGCTATCCCCTCTCCTTATAATCTAGTCAATTATAATTATTTTAGTTATTCGCATAATAGTAATAATGACCAGAATCCATTTCCTTATTGTTTAATACCGCTCCCAAAATTCTTGCCTTCACCTTTGTTAATTGTTCTTTTGCCTTTATAACTGCTTCCCGTTCCGTTTTCCCGCTCGATAAAACAAGAACAGTTCCATCACATTTACTCGCAAGAATTTGCGCGTCTGTTACGGCCATGACTGGTGGAGTATCAATAATAATGGCGTCAAATAATACTTGAGCCTCTTCTAAAAGCAAATTCATCATGTTTGAGTTAAGTAATTCAGCAGGATTTGGTGGGATTGGACCGCACGGTAATAGTTTCAGGTGTTCTACTTTTGTTTGTATGACCGTGTCTTCTAATAGTCCCTGTTTCGTTAGAACATTCGTTAATCCACTCATATTTGGAACACCAAACGTATAATGAGCCGTTGGTTTTCTCAAATCTGCATCAATTAATAAAACAGACATTCCATTTTGGGCCATGACAATAGCGAGGTTGGCAGCCGTTGTTGATTTCCCCTCTCCTGGCCCTGCAGATGTCACGACAATCGTTTTAATTTCGTGATCAATCGCAGAGAATTCAATATTCGTTCGAATCGTTCGATATTGTTCCGTAATCGGTGAACTCTTGCTTGTATCAGCAATCAGGCTTCGTTGGTTATTTCCTTTAGGTTGCTTTTGTCTACGAGACACGTTCTCCCTCACTCCTTCTACTTTTTCTTTCCTTCATTAGTTTCCATCGTTGCAACGACGCCTAAAATAGGTAGTTCTAAAATATCTTCAATGTCTTTTTCTGTTTTCATGGTTGTATCTAAATATTCCAATAAGAAAGCAAGTCCAACAGCTGTCATTAAACCAACGACAAAAGCAATCGCCATATTTAATGTGGGATTTGGTTTAATCGGAGATGGTGAATCACTTACTTGTGCTTGTGATAAAACACTAACATTATCTACATTCATAATTGAGACAATTTCACGTTGAAACACGGACGCGACTGTATTGGCAATTTTAGCAGCGATCGCTGGCTGTTCATGTTCAACGGTAATATTGACCACTTGTGAGTTATTTTGACTTGCTACACTAAGTTTACTATTTAATTCACTTACTGATTCAGTAAGATTAGCTTCTTTGATAACCTTTTCCAAAATGATCGGACTTTTAATAATTACGTTATACGTATTTATTAGTTCAATGTTTGTACGAATATCAGCTTGGTTGAAAGCCTGATCTTGTTTGGCTTGGTTTACTAGGATTTGCGTAGAGCTCTGATAGATTGGTGTTAATAGAAAGTAGCTAACAAGCGCACTGACTAAAACAGCAATAATAGGAATAAGGACTATAAGCTTCAATCGTCTTTTTAACGTTTGAAAGATATCTTTTAAACTAATTGTTTCTTCCATTCTAATTGAAAACCTCCTAAAATTAGTAACATGACAACAAAAAGGATTATATCACAGATTGTCGTATGCTGTTGAAATTTTTGTTGCTCACTAGTAACAATTTAACTATAATGACGTAAGTAAATCTATACTATTTTTCTGGAAATCATTAAATTCAATAGAGAAAGGCGTACAATTATGAAGAAAAAAATTCTTATTACTCTAGGCCTTATTTTCGGTGTTGCTTTGTTAGCAGTTGTAGCTTATGGTTTTTATTTGTATAAATCAGTGACGGATACGGTTCAGGAAATACATGAACCGCTTGAGCGAGAAACGGATAAAAGAAAAGAAGAAGTGGATGTCGATAATAGGCAGCCCCTTTCATTCTTAATAGCAGGTGTTGATTCCAGAGGAGATGATCACTCTGGTCGCTCTGATACGCTTATTATCATGACAGTTAACCCTGCAGAAGAATCGATCAAAATGCTTAGTATTCCTCGTGATACTCGTACTGAAATCATTGGAAGAGGCATACAAGATAAGATTAATCACGCCTATGCTTTCGGTGGTGTGGAGATGACGATGGATACGGTTGAGAACTTTTTGGATATTCCGATTGATCACTTCGTCAGTATTAATATGGAAGGATTTAAAGGCTTGGTGGATGCTCTTGGCGGTGTGCCGGTGAACAATGCATTTGAATTTCACCAGAATGGTTTTACGTTTAAAGAGGGGGAACTATTCTTAAGTGGAGAAGAGGCACTTGCTTACTCTCGCATGCGTTATGAGGATCCTCGCGGAGACTTTGGACGTAATAATCGCCAACGTGAAATTGTTGAAGCGGTTATTCAAGAGGGAGCTCAAATTAGTTCGATTACAAAAGCTGGAGATGTATTAAATGAAGTTGGGAAGTCTGTACGAACGGATTTGACGTTGGATGACATGTGGAAGATTCAATCGAATTACAGAAGTGCACGTCATTCAGTCGAACAAATGGAGATCAAAGGTTCAGGAACGAAGATGAATGGCGTTTATTACTTACAAATTCCAGATGAAGAAGTAGCAAGGGTACAGTCTGAATTAAGAACTCATTTAGGGTTAGAATAAAATGAACGCAATAGTCACTCTTATTCATTTTGAGAGTGACTTTTTTATTTGAGGAAATCACTAAAACTTTGTCATATATTGTCGATATATATATTGAGATCATACGACAATAGCAAAATCACCGAAAGATGATGACGCAAAGCTATAGGGGCTTCATTGGAAAACCACTATGCCAGCCAGCTGCCGAAAGGTTTGTCCTCCGTATGATTCATTTTACATTACTGGAGGTATACATATGTTTTTAACACCCGAACAAATGCAAAAAAGGAAAAAGGTTAAGGGGTATATTATTATCACTTTAGCTTCAGTAGTAGCGATTGCATTAGCTGTTGGTGCTTCGCTGCTTGGTAATCTGCTTTAAACGAATTGGTATTGATGCTTTCGCTTTTGCGGGAGCATTTTTTATTTGAAATCTTTGGAAGTTAAAATTTTCACTTCGTCGTTGTTCTGCAAATTGATCCTACTCGCCGTTGCCTTTGCTTAGTCGTTGCGTTTTAAACACCGTTTTCGAATGCAATGTGCCTTTATCTTTTTCGGAGTGGCTGCTGCTTGTTATTAAGTGAACACCGTTTGTTTCATCATCCATCCCTTCGCCCCTTTTCACTTCTATTTATTTCAACAAACTAAAAAACTCCCTCACTTTTTTTATTAGAATGAGAGAGTCCTTTTTTAATAGAGTCGCTTCGCTCCGAGGTAGCGTTCACTCCAATAGCTACTATTCATATTCGCAATGGTCACTCCCGTTGATGAGCCGCTATGTACGAATTGGTTGTTGCCAATGTAAATACCGTTATGGGATGGGCCAGCAGAAATCGTTTCAAAGAATACGAGATCTCCTACAGCTGGTTGCGCAACTGTTTTCCCTGCATTCCACTGCTGCGCGACGGTACGTGGAATTGAAATGCCTTGCTTATTAAAGACATATTGGATAAGGCCGCTGCAGTCAAACCCTGCAGTCGATGTACCGCCCCATAAATAGGGTACTCCTATGTAATTAGCGGCTTCAGCAACTAGATTGGTGACAAGGGCAGCAGGACTTGCAGTTGGTTGTGTTGGTGCTTGTTGTGCCGGTGTTGTCGCCACAGGTTGAATCGAAGGCGCCTGTGCTGCAGGTTGATTCGTAGCCAAACTGTTCAATGTATTTAACGTTTTGGGCCCAGCAATCCCATCTGCCGTCAATTGATGTAGACGTTGCAGGCTGCGAACGGCCGCTGCCGTGACCTCTCCATAATATCCCGTTGGCTCTTGATCGAATAATCCTAGAGAGCGTAACTTTACCTGTAACCCAGTAACCGCTGTACCGCTGCTACCGATCTTGAGTACGGATATTGTTTGTGTGGATGCTGATGGTGTCGTATTGACTACCGTTCGACTTGCTATTTTCTCATCTCTAGTTTCCGTTTGATAAGTAGGTGCTTGAGCCGTTGTTGGCTCATTGATTAAAAGCCCAAGCGTTTGTGGTCCAACAATGCCATCGACGACAAGGTTATTGGCTCGTTGGTACTCTTTCACTGCCGCTTCGGTAATTCTTCCAAATTGACCTGTAATCGTGTAATTGTAGTGACCACGTTCCTTTAACTTTTGTTGCAGTTGCTCGACTTGTGTACCGCTTGATCCAGATCGCAATAAGGTTGTCGACTGCACGACTTGGCTTGAAGACTGTGCCGTTACAGTTTTAGCACTTGCTGTATGAGCTTGTCCATCCATTTTCTTTAAAAGAACCCTTAACGTTTGTGGACCGGCAATTCCATCTACTTGTAAGTTATGCTTAGCCTGAAACTGACGGACTGCATCTGCTGTAATCGATCCATAGTAGCCTGTTGAGCTGGGATGGGTAAAAAAACCTTTATTCTTAAGCGTATCTTGTAAATCTTTTACGTCGGGATCATCCATTCCGATTCGTAACGTTTGATCTCCAAGGGCTGCATCTGCTGCAAGTGGCGTCGCAAGCATAAGACCTGTTGCAAACGTCGAAGAAAGGACGACTTTTTTGAGTGTTGATGCTTCCTTCATCTAGAGAAACCTCCTTTTCCAAATGTTCACTAATTTTTTCTTTATTTTACCTTTCTTTTCTATATTATTCTAGCTTCTTTTTAGATTCCCTTTTATCTATTCATAGTTTGTGGGGGAATTCTATTATTTACTATCGCACCCGTTTTTGAACTATCGTATAATGAGGATGTTAAAATCTGTTATTGCGAGGTGCGTTCTTTGAAATTATCTGTCCTTTTTAACGTTTTTCTTAGCGTCATCGTCCTTGCTCCCATGTTTTTATGGACGATGACCACAGAAGCGGCTACCTATTCTCAAATGAATCAACTGACTTCATCGGAGCAAGTCATTGTGGTAACCGCTGATCGAATCGGCAACCAAAGAGCGACTCTTCAAACCTACGAAAAACAAAATGGTCGCTGGGTGAAAGTCCATTCACCGATGCAAGCCGTCCTTGGTACTAGCGGTATCGATCACAAAACAAAGGAAGGTGACGGCAAAACCCCGATAGGAGTGTTTGAACTTGGCACTGCATTTGGACATGCTCCCAAACCTTCCGGAGTAAGCATGCCTTACCGTCGTGCAGGGAGCCATGACTATTGGATTGATGACCCTTCTTCCCCAGACTACAATAAATGGGTGAATTTTTCGGGAAATCCGCAAGCAAAATGGAAAAGCTTCGAGCGAATGAATCATCCATTATACAAATACGGTGTCGTCATTAACTACAACATGAACCCGATTGTACCGGGTAAAGGAAGTGCCATCTTCATCCACGTCTGGAGCTCATCTACGAGTCCCACTGCAGGCTGTGTGGCGGTATCCGAGCAAAGCATGGTTCACTTATTGCAATGGCTTGATCCAAACAAAAACCCTCTCGTTGTTCAAGGTCTACCCAACCAAGTGAATTCACTACTTGAAGCGCATATTAATGCAGAAGCGACCAAGCTAGTTGGCGAAGCGCAAATCAGCGCCAACAACCTGCGCAGTTTTTACCAACTGCAAAAGCCTGAAGATGCTGTCACAAACACTGCATACCATACTGCATATAATGAAACCAGACAGAACATTTTAACGGCACAGCGCGCGCTTGATGCAGTCACAAATAGACAGCGAAAAGATTGGCTTCAAGAACAACTCCGATACGCAGATGAATTACGAGTAAGAGCGGCGCGGATTATTGATGCAACGAAAACGAGCCAAGGATTGCAGAATGCTCAAGCGAACCTGCACAGTTATGTAAGCAAAGGCGTTCTGAATCAAGATGCAGTCGATGCATACCATCATCTCTCTAGCGAAATTAGACGAACCGAGCGGGCCGTTTACCGGATTTATGGAGCGGGCAATCGAGATTTAGCCGGTCAACAATTTGTCCTTCCAGCGAAAATTGAACGAGAAACCGTTATTTGGGAAGTGACGATCTATGAAGTGTTGAAGCGGATGGAACAGGATATTAATAATGGCAATCTCGCTACGATTGATGAAGACTTTGCTTTACTGAGTCGTTTAAAGGTTCGAAGTCTTGATATTAAAGCAGCAGGAAACAAGCTCCATCCTGGAATGTACCCAGATCTTCCCGCGTATACTGATTTCCTTAATGAGTGGGAAGATCGTTTGAGTGGAATGGTGGAGTAAGTTGATGTGAAGATCTCCTAGAATCTGAGGCCACTGAAATAGGTAAGATTTTCACCTTTTTCAGTGGCCTTTAGAATCTAGGGGGTTTTTGTTTTTACTTATAGATAGAGTATCTTAAATGTAGATCGCTTTTTTTAGAGGTGACAGCAGTTTGATGCGCGTGCAAAAAGAGTTGTGTTCGGTGCATTTATTTTTGTTTTTGTGCAATTAGTTGTATTTCCTTTGCAATTAATTAGATAGTCGTGCAATTAATGACCGATTGCGCGCAATTAGCATGCGAGCGGTTGCTGAACCCGGGCGGGAGTGCTATATTTTGCTGGTAATAAGAAAAAGGAGATGCAAGTGAACCATGCATCTCCAAACTGATAGATATTTACTGACTTAGTTTCGTTTCACACTTCATATGAGAAGGATCTTTAAAATCTTCTGTGTTCCGATTAAGGAGTAAATCCTGTATCCGCATTAATCGCCACTTCAGATGTATAATCATCGCCCACTACTTCAAATACATGTTCTCGCTTCGTATACCATTCTCCCGTATACCAATTTTGAACTCGGTTACTATCTAGCCTTAAGTACGTCATTGATAGATTGCTATTCCATTGCGAATAATAGTCATAGATAATCTTCTCTGCTTCTTCACGTGTTAGGTCTAAACTTCGATCTTCGAAACTTTCAAAGCTCATATCCGCTAACTTCCAGTCTCCATTTTCACTTTCTAGAGTGATGGTATAGTTTCCACCAAAAGTAAGATGCCCTTCAAACTCAACGGCATAAAATTGGATCGTTTTAGGAGTTTGACTGACGACCTTCCACCTGATATCTTCCTCTAACCAGGGGAAAAACATCCAATCGCAAGAATAACAAGCCTCTTCATAAAACGCTTTAATTGGCCCATCTATAAACGATTCAGTCCCATAGTTTAGTAGAGTTGAACGAATGTCACTAAATGCTGGGATATCCGGATATTGTTGATGAATTTCACTTCCACGAATTTCTTCCCAGATTGCTCCGGATACAGAAGAGTAGATCTCGATCATTTCCTCTTTTTCTTTTTCCACATAATTGCCTGCAATAGTAATGGGGATTTGAGCTTCTACCGTCCCATCTTCCCCATTTCTATAACTGATCATGACTGTCGTTTGGGCTCCAGGTACAGCGCCAAACCGTGCAGTCACATAGCCTAGTGAATTGACTCTTACGACATCATTATTTAACGAAATCATCTTGATGTTGGAGTCCGGAAATTCTAGCTCATCAATGGTATTAAACCTCTTACCTTGCAGATCAAGTTGAATATGCTCACCTGGTTCTAATACAACCTCGTTCGGTGTCACGAGTAACTCATCATATGTACAAGTTGAAAGATGATTAAGTGGCATAGACCAAACTGGTAGCGTGTATTTCTTTAATGGCTTTGGTTCTTTACCGATTAAGGCATTTGCTTCTAGAAACAATTCCTCTTTTCTATTGAAGCAAACGTTCTGCAAATCAACTTCGCCGTTTATTTCAAACTTATATCCCCCGTCTAGATTGATACCACCTAACGTAAATTGCAACACCTCAGCATTCACATTAATTCGCGGCCCCATTTTCCCTTTAATCGTGCCTTTTAGTATCCCTATTTTTGCTTCGGATGTATATCTTGTCCGATTAAATGGAGTGAAGGTATCATCGATAGTTGTCGCACCAACATTAATGATTAATGAGTCTTTGGATGAGACACTAAGATTCACTTCACCGCTTCCTTCTAGAAATAAACTTAAATTAATAGAAGCACCAGCGATTCCATATGCTTTGACGGGAATTTTAATAGGAAGCTTAGGAATTTGAGTCGGGGGTGGATTGAATCCTTGAACCATTGGAAAATCCAGTTTTAAATTCGACTCAAATCCACTCGTAAACTCTAAGTGATTTATATTTAATCCCTTAGTGTCTAAATGGATTTCTGGTACTAAAAAAGTGATGTCTCCATTTAACATAGCCGGCCCCGGGTTGTCCCCTTTAGGAAAAACTTCAATTCCTTCAAATTTCACATGAGGATCGCCGTTTTTCGTTGTAATCGTTATTTTCACGTTCGGGTCAGTCGCTTGACTGTAGACGACCTCGTTACCATCCTCAGATACTTCTTCAATCGCGTTAGGGAATAGTTCTGGGTCAATCTCAAAGTCAGTGGCTTTAACCGGAATGGCTTGGGAAAGGTCAATTTCTTCAAGGACTTCTTCCATAGTCGGTTCCTCTGTCACCACACTGGTGACGTTAGCTTCTACTTTAATGGAGACCACTTTCTTGGCCCATCCCATTGGATACTCTTCTGTTGGAGGTAAGATAAAAATATCTCCTTTTTCTAACTTCGTAATCTCTTCCGGAGCGCCATCAAAAATAAAGAGGTTGTCTTCCACCGACAACAGTTGGGCTCTTAACAAAGTTTCTTCTTCTAATTCAATTACATGATCTTGGTAAATAACCTCATTGGCACTATCAGAGCGAGTCTCAAAAGGTGGACTTAGTTCTTCTTCAAAATCACCTGTTTCAAATGATTGTTTTACACCTTCATGTAATGAACGTTCCTTTGTTGAATAAACGCGCTCACCGACAAAAAGTGTATACGTTTGAAAAGGTTGATACCCATCTAGAGGTGGTAAGACCTTTACAGTCGTCCCATGATCAACGAGAACCGTTGTAGTCGACACAACCTGGTCTCTTTCATCTTTCACAAAAATGTGATCAGACGTAATAGCCGATAGATCGACATCCTCGTTAAATTCAATGGTCCATTCCTTATTTAAAGGTACATTTTCTACTGAATCTATCACTCTCCACTTTCCATCCTCTTCAGCTGCCACAATCGGCGCTGAAACGTGGATGAACGGTAACGTACACAGAACGATAGTAAATAAAAAGAACATCTTACTTACAAAGTTTTTCAATATAAGTCCTCCTCATACATTTAACATTTTTTGCATTTCCACATAATTCTTCTATAATTATACATAATTGGTAGTTTGTTAGTCCATAAGTACGATTAAAAAACTCGTACTAAAACACGAGAATAGCTTTTGTTCATATTTTAATAGCTTCAGATAGAAATTTATCATTCCAGCAGAATGACAGGAATGGTTGATATGGTTGGAAAAACGCTTGAAGGAAAAGCGGGGAAATCTAGCAAGAAGATGGCGATCAATTTGGAAAATAAATTGAAAATAGAATCATCTCATATAGATAAGGTTTTATCGTTAATGTTATAATTGATTGATGAATACTTCTATGTCTTTTTTACTAGAAGTAAGGAGAGAAAATTAATGTTATCTTACATAAAACAAATTGTTGGTGATCAACAATTCAAAGAACTTAAGCACTATGAACTGCTTGTTCAGGAAATAAATGTCCTTGAAGGGGAGTACCTGCAATTTTCAGATGAAAAGCTTCGCGAAAAGACTTTTTACTTCAAGGAGCAATTGGCTCAAGGCAAGAGTATCAGCGATATTACTGTTGAGGCATTTGCCATTGTCCGTGAAGCCTCAAGACGTGTGCTTGGTCTGCGCCATCATGATGTTCAATTAATTGGTGGATTGGCCCTTACTGATCAAAACATTGCGGAAATGCCCACCGGAGAAGGAAAGACCTTAGTTGCCACTCTGCCAAGTTATTTACGAGCCCTTGAAGGAAAAGGGGTTCATGTGATAACGGTAAATGAATATTTAGCCAAACGTGACCGAGAATTAATCGGACAAGTCCACGAATTTCTCGGCTTAACGGTTGGTCTAAACCTCCCTCAGCTCAGCACCGCAGAAAAAAAAGCGGCCTATCTTTCTGACATTACGTACGGGGTTGGAACGGAATTTGGTTTTGATTTTCTCCGCGATAATCTGGTTTACAATCAAGCCGACAAGGTTCAGCGTCCTTTTCACTTCGCGATTATTGATGAAATTGACAGTGTTTTAATTGACGAGGCGAAAACGCCGTTAATTCTAGCGGCTAAATCAGAAGTTAATACGAGTCTATGCTATATCTGTGCCAAACTCGTAAAAACATTCACGTCTGAGGTTGACTATACCTTTGATCCTCTGACAAAAGCAGCCAATCTAACCGAACATGGCATTACCAAGGTTGAGAAGGCGTTTGGCATTGATAACTTGTATGATTTAGAGCACCAAACTCTTTATCACTTTGTCATCCAAGCACTACGAGCACATGTCATGTTCAAACTGGATGTAGATTATATCGTGACAGATGGAGAATTAAAGCTCATTGATATGTTCACTGGGCGAATTATGGAAGGGCGCTCTTTTAGCGATGGCTTACATCAAGCACTTGAAGCAAAGGAAAATCTGGACATTACCGAAGAAAATAAAACGCAAGCGATGATTACCATTCAAAATTATTATCGGATGTATCCAGGCTTATCTGGGATGACGGGAACGGCCAAAACCGAAGAAAAGGAATTTCAAGCTTTGTATTCCATCGATGTTATTCAAGTTCCAACGAACAAGCCTAGAATCCGCATCGATCATGAACCGCTTCTTTTTATGACGAAAGAAGCCAAATATCAAACAGCTGCAGAAGAAGTGAAGAAACGTCATGTAATTGGTCAACCTGTTTTAATTGGAACAACCTCCATTCAACAATCAGAAGAGATGGCTGCTTATTTAGAGAATAGCAACATTCCGTATCAGCTTTTAAATGCCAAGAGTGTCGAGAATGAAGCAAAGTTAATTTCTCTAGCTGGGCAGAAACATCAGGTTACCATCGCGACGAACATGGCAGGGCGTGGAACTGATATTGAGCTTGGTGAAGGTGTAAGTGAACTCGGTGGCCTGTTTGTTCTTGGGACAGAACGTCATGAAAGCCGAAGAGTGGATAATCAATTGAAAGGGCGATCTGGTCGCCAAGGTGATCGTGGTGAGACCCAATTAATGACATCCGTTGAAGATGATATTGTCCAACGCTATGCTCAGGAAGAATTGGATAAGGCGATAAGGAAATTCTCTGTTAACCAAAACGGTTTGATCACGAGTAAAGAGGCCTATAAGTTAGTCGATAAAGCACAGAAGTCATGCGAGAACCACAACTACTCCATTCGTGAGTATATCCTACAGCTAGACAATATTGTCAATGAGCAACGTTCCATCATCTATCAAAAGAGAAATGAGATTTTAAAAGCGAACGAGCTTCTTCCGGTCATTCATTCAATGATGAAAAACGTTACCGATCAAATCGTCGATCAATCGTGCTCAAAGGAACTGTTGCCAGAGGAGTGGGACTTAGACGAGTTAACATCGATTCTCTCTACTCTTTCGATACATGTCAATCTCACGAATAAACGTCGTTCTCTATTGGAATTAACAGATATTAAGGAACTCGTTAATACGGAAATAAGTTCGATCTTCTATCAATTAGACTACCTTCCGCAACAGCGGGTAGGTATTGATTTAAAAAAACTATTGCTAGCGACTATAGACTATCATTGGCTCGAGCATATTGAAGAGATGAATCGGTTAAAAGAGGGGATTGGGTTGCGCGGATATAGCCAAGAGGATCCTATCAGAATTTATAACCGTGAAGCTTTTCAATTATTCCAACACATGTATCAATCATATGAAAGGGATGTTAGCATCCGTTTCGCCAAAGTAATCACGCCTTTAATGAATAAAAGCAGTCATTAGGTTTTGAAAGGAGTATGAATGTAGTGGGATTCTTATTCAAGAAAAAGGGGAACAACCAACCTTCCTTAGAAGGGGCTGAAAATACAATCTTGTCAAGCGATCTCTTAGAAGAAGAGACACCTCCATCTGGAAAAAAGGAAGTGGAAACAACACTCTCCTTGCATCCTTCTTGGAATATAAGCAAAGAGGATTTGTATGTCTATCAATTTTTACACCAAGATTTGCCGCCATTACAATCCAATCAATTGTCTTTACACGGAATCTCCATTGAGGGAACGAGTGATAGCTTTAAAGTAACAGCTTTTGTCAGAAATGGACTACAGAAAGCCGTTAGATTAAAAGACGCCAAACTTGCCCTAATTGGTCGAGATGATCAAACACTTGCTGAAAAGATATTTAAACTTGGCGAACTTGGGCAAATCCCTGCAGCAAGTAGCCGTCCTTGGTTGTTTGAATTTAAGACAGAGGATATGATTCTTTCAGATGTACCTGATGAGGGCTGGAAATTGGCTTTTTCACTAAGTCCATCCGACCAAAAGCATGCACTCGACCTAGACGAAAAATGGGAAAAAGCCTTAACGGTTGCATCGAAGCAACAGCTACAAGAAAAAGTAGAGAAATTGCCTCCCCTTCAACCTGGAGAAGTTAACTTTCTTGGATTACAAGCCAAGTTTGATCGAAATGGTCTGTTGCATGTCACGATGCTGATTCGTAATGGTCATGACAAAGCCTTGACACTAAAGCAGCTCTCCCTTCAAGTAGAGGATGCCGCTAATGATGTCGTTGCTAAAGGTGGCTTTAAACTGGATCCACTTGTGATTAAAGCGAATACGAGTAAGCCATGGACGTTTATTTTTACGAAAGATCTGTTAAAGAAGGACAAGCCTGACTTATCGAAGTGGAAGGCTACTCCGGTTAGATAGAGTTGTACCGTCATTAAAACGTTTGGAGGACGATTTCCAAGCGTTTTTGATTGGTATCATGACTAAGCTTTTACTCTTTTTCTAATTTAAGAGGGTTTATGATGATTAATTAGCTCGTTTTACTATAAATCATCTGTCATTATTAAACATTTTTTACTATTTCCTTTAATAAAACAGTAGATATTGCATGACTTTTTCAGTAGACTTACTAATGGAGAGATAAAGATATATTGGAGGAACCCAAGATGAAGAAATATATAGGAATAGGTGCTGCTGTACTTGTTGTTGTTTTGATCGTTTCGATCGTAGCCCTTTCAAACAAAATTTCGGAACAAACATCTACACCGACTGCTACTGACGCGACTGGAGAAATTCAAGATGATGAGAACGTGGAAGCTGAAGCTACAACCGAAGAAATGGAAACTGGTTTAAATCCCATAGTCAACGTATCAGCTGAGTCTTTTAATGAAGAAACAGAAAAAGATGAAGAGCTTTCTAATGAAGCCACATCTAGTTTGAAGGGTGAATCAGAAGGCTTTGTTGCTAGCGAAGTTTTCGTTGGTAAACAGGTTGCCAAAACAACGATTACATTTAAACCTGAGACGAGCAGCGCTGAGCGTGAAAAAGTGATTCATTCATACACAGATAAAGTCAAAGACAAGTACCCGGAGCACCATGTTGAAATTATTGTGAAAGAGGAAGGAAAAGAAGAACCTGTCGAAACGAAGTATGCGTTAGGAACTGCTAATTCATTAGGTGGGCTCGTTCAAAATCTTTTTGATGTAGAGACAGTTGCTGCCGTTCCTTTAAAAAGCTTACCACACCCTAATTCTGACCTGCGTATATTCGTTAAAATGAAGGGTGAAGAACCACTTTTAATGGAGTTTAACCCTGAACTTTATGATAATACTGGTGGATACTTTGTAACGGTTTCTGCAAGTACGTATTCAGTAGAAGAGTTAGAACAAGGCAAGGTTGAGTATTATAAATAAAGAAAAGCTGCGTTGGGGCTTGTGCTCCGCGCAGCTTTTTTCTATCAATCTATTGAATTGAAAAGTCCATTTGGATGGCGCTTTCTAAAACTTCTCCTTCTGCTGATTCCACCCCATCAATATGAAGGGTATACGCTCGATCTGTTTTATAAAGTTCTTCTCGCGGTTTCACCGTAATGGTCATGTCCTCTTGATTATACGTGACCGTCCCTCTTACCCCATTGCCGCGATCATCCCGTACATAAACCGTACGTGCTTGTACAGTTTCTTCATTTAAAGGTTGGTTAAAGGCGATTGTCCATTGTTTCTCTTGGTCAACTGCTCCCATTTCTTTCTCCCATGGAGCAAACTCTTTTTCTTTTAAATGACGTAAATTAGAGGAAGTCATAAATCCACTGATGTTGTCACCTTGAACCTCGTATTGAATGTAGTGATTATTTCTATTTGTGTCCTGGTAATACGGACCGCTGATGATTTCAACTTCTGTATACAGCGGGATGCCTTTTGGATTACCGCTTTGCATATCTGGCACACTACGCAGATTTCCATAAGCATAATCATCCTTATCATCTGGCTCTAATTCATTTAAAATCATAGCCCGGTTTCCCGCATCAAACATCTGAGTCGAATAAGTGATTGCATCCGGCCAATTTAATTCAGGCGAAGGAAATTTCATAATTCTTGACTCAATAATCTCGAAAAACGGGACTTGACTTACATTTGTCTGCACGTAACTATTACTTCTAATAATATTATAAATTTGACCTTGGTACGTAGAAACTCTGCTAAATGGGTTATTATAGCCAATCCCCTCCCCGTCAAGACCAAGTCCATTATAAGCCATTAAGGCAAAATACCAGTTTTCTAGAATCATTGGGTCCATAGCATTAATGCGAGGAATGATTCCTCCACTAAAATCATTCCAACGTTCTAATAAGATATCAATTCCAGCTTCAATATTACATTCGATATCATATTTTAGCCTGTCTTCATCAAAACGATTTTCTTCTATTCGGCTTGGTGTAATTTGCATAATCCCAATTCCACCATCAATCACTGAAATCTTTGGTTTTCCATTTTCAAACTGCTTTGACTGTGACTCTTTCTCCGCGATCGCCTTTAAAATCTCAGGCGGTATTCCATGCTCTAATGCTTTTTCCGTAAGCATTTGACGCAGTTCCGTTTCGGATGGATTCACCCCCACTCTCTCTTCTTCTTGAGCGGACTTAACCAGTTCCTCTTCCGCCTCTGAATCGTCTACAAGAGCTTCACTTTTCTTCAGCTCGTCTTCTTCTATAATAGATTCATCTATTTCCTCTGCAAACACCGACTGTTGAGTAAATAATAAACTTGATGTGAATAAACATATGACTATTAGTTTCTTAAACACTTCTATATCAGCTCTCTTCCTATTCTATCAAACTACCAAGAAATACCCAGTACTTCCCAAAGGAAATTAAGTTATCCACATACCCATAAAAGATCTTGTTCAAAAAAGGAAAACCGCCCTTTTTGAACCCTTTAATATCCTCTCTCCTAATGCGGCGTTGCAATGGCTTCACTCACTGCGCGTCTATCCGAGAAAACCACTCGGATCGACTTAAAACATTGCAGTGGCTTCGCTCATTGCTTCGAGCTTGTTCAAAAAAGGAAAACCGCCCTTTTTGAACAAGCTCTAAAAGTGACTATTTTTATAAGACTGATCTAGTTAGACTAGAAGTAGGAATGGAATTAAAAATTCTTCAATCCAAAGTACATTGCTCTAATTATCGAAAAATTCCACACCAAATTCTCGTTCGATCACTTACTTACAATTCTTTCATAAAATAAAAAGCACTTAGTTTCGGCTTGAATCCACCTTAGCTAAGTGCTTATTTACTACCACTAACGATTACTCATAACCGTTCGCTTAATAGATATCTACAACTTTAAATGGCTCTTCTTCTTGGTCACCAGCAACTGGTGTGAAGACTAATTGACCATTATTAACACTTGGGATAAGGAATTGGTTTGATTCCTCTGTCGGTACAGTATTAGTAATTAGTCCAAATACCTCTTCTACTGATTTACCAGCATTTGATGTTAACCCATTAATGAAAGCATCTAATGTAATAAAGCGGTCAGCATTATCCTGGAAACCATAAGGGACTTTCAAATTCGACCCTTCAAAGATATGATCACGTAATCCATGACCTGGAGATGTAATAACAACAATCAACTGGTCTAAACTTACCACTGCTTTACCTTCAGTTGTTTCAAAAACAAACCCTTTAGTCGGTGACGCTGCTTCAGCAGGAGCCGTCTGTACAAAAGCAGTAGCAGCTACAGTACCTACTAAAGCCGCAGCAAACACTTTATTTGAGAATTTCAAATAAAAACCTCCTATCTTCTACAAAGCTCTACCCGATTTCTTCACGTTACACAATCTCAGGTAGAGCTAAAATCATAAATTTATCAAGTTGTTAACGACCTAACTATTACTTTGCGTAAATAGTACCTGCACCTAAAACTGCTACAGTATGAGCCATGTTAGATGTCGTTAAACGATATCCACCATCGCCATTGTAATCATCAGCATTAAAAGCAAATTCAAGCTCTTCACCAGATTCAAGAACAAGCTTAACTTCTGAAGCATCCCCAACAGTGTCAAGTGAAACTGTTACGACTCTTACTACAAATGCATCTGCTACTATACCAATTTCAGCTGCCTTACCTAACGCGACAAATTCTGGCGCAGGAGGCTCTACTTCTTCCAATACTAGAGTAGTAGAATCTAATAGCTCTCCGTCTACATATAAATTAACATCATAAGAACCTGCTGGTAATTCTTCATCAAACGTATACGCTGATTCGAAAGAACCATCAACCTCAACAGCTACTGTACCAAGCTCTACAATAAGTTCATCTGAAACTAGCTCAAGTTCTACAGTATCAGTGTTTTCAGCCCAACCAGTAACGGTAATTGAAGTGTGGTCGAAGTCAATTACTTCAAGTCCACCATCGATTACTACTGGTTCTTCTTCTACTGGCTCTTCTTCCACTGGTTCTTCTTCCACTGGTTCTTCTTCCACTGGCTCTTCTTCAACCGGCTCTTCTTCAACCGGCTCTTCTTCAACCGGCTCTTCTTCAACCGGTTCTTCTTCAACCGGCTCTTCTTCAACCGGCTCTTCTTCCACTGGTTCTTCTTCCACTGGTTCTTCTTCAACCGGCTCTTCTTCCACTGGTTCATCAGTTAATTCAGCAAACACAGCTTTTGCCGCTTCTTCTTTCGCTTCTAATTGAGCGTCAACTTGTACATATCTTTCATAGAATCCAGGATAAAGAGCTTGACCTTTTTCTTTAAATGCTACAGCACGTTCTTTAACACGATCAAGTTCAGCAAATTTCGCTTCAGCTTCCTCAACTTTTCCTGCTTCTAGTAAACCATCAATTTCATTAACTAGATTATAAACAGAGATTTCCCACATTAATTGTTCACGGATCAGTTTGGCAGGTTGAACAAGATCATTACCTGCAATGGCACGATTTTCAGGTCCGTAAATACGGCTTATTGCACGCTCTGCATTTTTAATTTCAGAAGAAAGTGCGTCATACGCTTCAACTGTATCCGCAGTAACTTCATGACCTAAGTATTGTTGGAAGTTTTCAACCGCTACATTTAATGGTTGAATATGTTTACCAGCATCAATGATACGAGCAGCTCGAACACGTTGTACATCCGCATAACGTAGCTGATCGTTTAACCAAACACGCTCTGCCCCTTTAACAGGACCAATTGCCTTTTTAGCTTCTTCAATTGCTTGAAGTGTTACACTGTATTGTTTTTCGAATGCCGCTGTTGCTTCAAACTTACCTTTAGATACTAAATTGTAATGAGGGATAAGTTTGTTCGCTTCTAATTGAGCATTTTTTACTGATTCTTGTGGCGTTACAGCACTTGCATCAGCTGGTGTAGCAGCTACAAATGCAGCTGTAGCTAGTGTAGATACTAATGCAACTTTTGTTACTTTTTTCTTATTCAAGGAAAAAAGCCCCTTTCTTCTTATGTATTTATAGTAATTTCAACATTCAAATATAGAATGTACTTATCAAACTAGTACTCTGCTTCACTTTGATATTATTTCACAAATTATGTATGGAATCAATATAAATTTGAATTCTTGTAAAGCATTGGAAATGAATTTTTTTGTGTCATAAGAACTATCATAAGGCATTTTTTTCAAATTTTCTATTGTTTATATAAATAATTTTACAAATTATATCCGTCTTACATCTTATGTCTTATAACTTATTTTTTTATTTCATTAGATCTATTCGCTATAATTCTACACCCTTTTTATAAGTTAATGATTATACTAGTTTTACTTTGACTTTTATGATTGGTGGGTGTTTTGATGAAAAAGGTAATTTTGTCATTTTTATTAGTTTTTATTAGTCTTTTTTTTGCCAGTAATTCTGCTCATGCGTCAACTCAGGAACAATTAATTATTATTAATAAGTCTGTAAATGAACTAGCCTTTTTTGAAGGTGGGAAATTAGTAAGGACGTTTCAAGTAGCTACCGGTAGGAATTCAACTTTAACTCCTGAAGGCACATTTAGAATTGTAAATAAAATCACTAATCGTCCATATTACAGTGGAGGTATACCTGGGGGATCTCCTTCTAACCCATTAGGTGACCGTTGGTTAGGTCTTGACGCTCGTGGTACATACGGAACTACATATGCAATTCACGGAAATAATAATGCTAGTTCAATAGGGAACTATGTAAGTGCCGGCTGTGTTCGAATGCACAATGATGAAGTGAGATGGCTCTATTCACGAGTAAACCTAAATACTAAAGTTGTTATTACAAGTTCTAAGTCTTCCTTTGCAACAATCGCAGTAAGCCATGGGTATTTAAATCCAGAGCAAGCAAGATACATGGAGGCCGTTAAAGCCGGAAATGAGTTACAAAAGAAACTCACTTCTTTCAATCGTGCTATAAATAATGGGAACCTTCTTACTATTAATCAGTTATACGATGGATTTACTAAACAATTAAAAACGACAGAACAGAAGATTGGTCAAGTTTCAGGAAGTAGGAACCGTGATGAACTTGGCAATCGATACATCAGACCAGCCAAAGAGGCGATTGAAAGAACCATTTATGAAGTTTCTCAATACAGACTGATCCAACAAATCGAACAGTTAGCTATATCAAGCAACCTTTCAGAAGCGGAAAATGAAATGGCTAAACTAGAACGCCTGAAAAGACGTGCTGCTGAAATCAAGCTAGCCGGGAATTATAAAGATCTCCCAAGTAGTGTTAATCATACGCTTAGTGAACGTGAAGCTCGTGTTCAAGGTTCTATTCTAACTAGACGTTTAGCGGAATTTGAGAGCGCTATAAGCAGTGGAAATATGACTACAATTAATCATCTTTACGATCATTTCACTAGTCAATTACGATTAACAGAGTTGAAAATTGGTCAAGTTGCTGGAAGAAGCACTCGAGACAAACTTGGAAACCTGTATATTACTCCAGCCAAAGTGGCGATTGAGCGTACTATTTATGAAGTATCACAAATTCGCTTGATTCAATCAATTGAACAATTAGCTAAATCAGGTAGCCTTCAAAATGCAGAGAGTGAAATGGCAAAACTAGAACGTTTAAAAAGGCGAGCAGTGGAGATTAAACAAGCCGGTAACTATAAGCAACTACCTAATGCTGTCCACTATACACTTAAAGAGCGTGAAGCCCATGCTCAGGGTGCTATCATGTCTAGACACCTAATCGAGTTTAATTCCACAATTGACAGTGGTAATATCTCCACTATTGAAAATCAATACGACCCATTTACTAAACAACTAAAGATAACAGAGCAAAAAATAGGTCAAGTTTCTGGTGCCAGCACTAGATCTTCACTTAATAGCGATTACGTTACCCCTGCAAAAATAGCAGTCGAAAGAACGATTTATGAAGTATCAATGTTACGATTAATGACAGAAATTGATGAATTAATTACAAATAATCAGGTAGAACAAGCTAAATTAGATTATGCAATGCTTAACCGATTAGAAAGGCGGGCAGAGGAAATCAAAAAGGCTGGTCAATATAAAGCCCTTCCAGGTGCTGTAAATGACGAGTTATTATTGAGAAAACAAACAATAACTGAGCAGCTTTTTGGAAGCGAGTAATTGTTCGCAGTTAATATAGTTATCGTGACCCCTTTTATTCAGAAAAATGAGTATAAGGGGCTTTTCTTTGTCTACCATTTTTCATACTGAGCAGCTATTTTTCGTGTATAATCAACTTTGGGTGATAACATGAACAATTCTAAACTGTGGTGGTCGATAGCTCTAATCTGGTGTTTTGCTATTGCTATAGCCACAAGACAACCATTTTTCACAGGAGATTCTACAAAACAACTTTTATTAAATCCCTTTTTTGATTCAGCTATTTTAAATTACGTTCTAAGAAAAGCTACGCACCTCACTGCTTTTGGTTTGCTGGCACTTTTTCTCTGGCTCGCTTTACGGGGATCACAATACCGTTATTTTATCGCTTGGTTACTCGCATCGATTTACGGTGCCATTGATGAATGGCATCAATCCTTTCTACCAAATCGTTCCGCTTTGGTGACGGATGTTTTGATTGACTCATTAGGAGCTTTTCTCATGCTGATTTTTATTTATTGGATTAACAAGCGAAAAACCATTAAATAGTAACAGAAGATATGACACTATAGCTAGCTATAGTGTCATTTTATGCATGAGTATTAGTAAATACGAAGAAATTTGCCTGAAACTGATGAACGAAATTGACTTTGCTTGTAGGCGCTTTCTTATATAATTAGATTATGCTTTGTCATCCTTTCAAAGAAGAAAAGAGGTTGAACATATGAATAAGCATAATACCTTTTTAACTGGATTATTATGGGGCGTTTCCCTGAGTATTCCGTTATGGCTTTCTTTCTTTGGATGGATTAAATGGTTTTATGTATTTCTTTCTTAATTGCTGTCTTTAAAAAGAGGTGAACCCCTTATGGTAAGTAGTTCCGATAATGTGGAGAAAAAGTAAAAGAACAGTATAAATAACGAGTGAAATAACAAAACAATTAGCACACAAAAACGCTTGGATTATTAATCTAATCCAAGCTTATATATCTAATTTAAGATACGCCCCTATTAAATAAAGGGCGTTGACTGATGGTTAGCGGTCATACAATTTTCATGAGTCAAACGGACACCAGGTCCCTTATTTCAACAAATCTCTAAAAAAATATCCTCTATTTCGAGTAATAAGGTCTCCTGTGTCCGCTAAACATTTAAGTGATTACAAAACTATCTTGCTCGTACTTTAAGTGTACTTCTTCTCCACAAAAACGGAACTACTTCTCCTTAGGGGTTTACCTCTTTTGTTTTGTAATTTATTATTTGGACTATAAAAGTCTAATGGGTAAAATACTTCTGTGTATGATCACGCGTCTCTTCAAACGTCCTGCCACTAATTGACCCAAATTCAGTTTCAGCAAACGGGTACACTCGGTATGTTTCTTGTTCTACTATAGTTGGTTCAATATAAGGAGAATGAATACGTATCGTTGTTTCCTCAGCAGTCCAATTTTTCGTCACTTCAACAGTCGCTATCCCACCAATATCAGTAAGATCAAAATTTTGCGATGATATAAAGTTTCCTAAAGAATAAAAAACCGTCGTCTCATGCCCAGAATCCAGCTTAATCACTTCAATAGGCTGCAACACATGTGGATGATGTCCAAATATAATGTCGACTCCAGCTTCTGCTAGTTGTTGAGCGAATCGTCGTTGTTCTTCATTAGGTTCATTTTCATATTCAGCTCCCCAGTGCATGTGAACAATGAGGACATCTACTTTTGAACGAAGTCTCTTTACATCTTGCTCCATTCTTTCAGGATCGATTAAAGCAACAATGTCTTCATGTCCGGTTGGGATTGAAATACCATTTGTCCCATAGGTGTACGCCAACACACCTATGGTTACATCCTCAACCGATACAATCCGGTCTCTTGCTCGATCTATTGTATCCCTGTAAACCCCAACATAGTCCATATCAATTTTGTCATAATAATCTAATGCACTTTCTACTGCTGCTACCCCTCGGTCAAGCGTATGGTTATTCGCTCCAATCACCATGTCAATTCCAATTGTTTGCAGATTACTGGCAATCTCGTGAGGGCTATTAAAGCTTGGATAAGTTGACAGTACTAGCTCTTCTCCACCTGGCATGGATTCTTGATTAGCCATCATGAAATCAGGAGCTTGTAAAAGCGGTTCAACCAATTCCAACATTGGTAAAAAATCATATCCGTCCTCTGTCTTTGCTCGGTTATATACTCGACTATGTAATAAAACATCTCCAATCGAGCCAATGGTAATGCTGACTTCCTCTTCTATTAATTCAATGGTTTCAGACCCTACTATAGGTTCAGCGATTATCTCTTTAATCGCTTTTTCTTCTGTATACTGACAAGCCACTAAATTAACTATTAGAATAGCAATAATTAAAAATTGTTTCATGGACACCGTTGCCCCTTTCAAACTGTTTAGGAATTTCATCTATTATACAACTTAATAATAGGAAATTCGACAATTTTCCGGGAAATGAACGGTTTTGTATTGGGTGCCTGGCACCGCTTCTGATACCGCCACTGAATTTCGATTGATCATCTTAAATTTTTGCTATAGATACAGCTCAAATTACTTGGCGGCAGGATGGCTATTTCTTTTTATAAAGATAGACGACAATGGAGACTAGTCTTCATATGCCTTCCCCTTTCTGAGGGAGTTCAGTCGCCATCTGCTTTATGTAGTTTCACTCAATTTTCTGAAAAATCGTTTCTTTAATCTATGATCAAACACTTCTAACCAATCGTTCCTTGTTAAGGTTCCTGCCCCCCACCTTATTAAAGCTTTTGTGTACTAGAGGTCTGGAATCCATATCGGATTTTAAACTATTGGAATCCATCGACGCCCAGATACAAAACACAGCATTCTGATTACCTTCTATCTCACTTTTTGTCGTTAAATAACTCCTTTATCACTGACAAACTTCATCATACTTCTCCTATCCTATTTGCTAAAATAGGTAAGAAATAACATATAGAGGTGAGGATTATGTACTTTGAAAACTTACTTAATGTAGTTTTAGGTCAGAGAGAAATTCTTCATATTATTGAGTGCCCTGTATGTGAATTTGATGAAGTTTATTACAAAAGTCCTCTTACCAACGAGCAACTAGGAAGGGCTTGCTCCAAGTGTAACTTTGTTCAGAAATTTGACTTTACTGAGAGAGAGCTTATTTAGAGATCGCACAAAAATTTCTTATATAATTTTTCCCCAATTAAAAAGAAAAAGTTCTAAGCGACTGACTTGCTTACAAGTACTGTTGCTTCGAACTTTTATTTATTTCTCGGGCTTAACATATGGCTTTAAGACTGCGGAAATTTCGTCTACTAATTGTTTAGACGTCACATTAGCAGACTCCGTACCTTTTTTATATGCAGCTTCTAATATTTTCAACAGACGTTCTTGTGTTAACATCTCGACTTCTTTAAGCACACTCATTTCTTCTCTCCCCACAAATGGTAGTTAATGCTCTGTCTCTATTGACAAAGACTACTAGAACACTAAGCTACTTTAAATCATTTACATATAATAACACCCAAAAAAAGGAAATGGAATAACAATTAATCAACACATTCCGGGTGATTGCAGCACGCACTACTAGACTTGGTCTAGTTTTTTCAATTTCTGACTATTTTTCTAAAATCCCTTCAATACTCCTGATCTTCTTCTTCTATTTCTTCTGTTTTCTCTTCAACTTCTTCATCCTTATATACATCATTATCTACTTCAATTAATTCTTCGAAACCCTCATCATCTTTAATAGTTTTCAGCTTCTGAAGTCCCTTCTGCTGTTGCTCCTTCTTGAGTTGATGGATCTTCACCTTCTTGCTGAACCGTTCCTCCACTTTTAGAATCATTTTCTTGCTCATGATTATCCGCAGAAGCTTGTCCTGTTACCAAAGTAAAAAACGAAAGTCATTATCTACACACTAGTAGCTAAAACATTTCGAACGTTTGCACTCGACATAAAGAACTCCAAATAAAGAACTCCAAAATTGTTTTTTATTAATCTATACGAAAAGACTTTAATTTTTTAGGGGGGGCTTTTGAAATTTTATTACTGTGACAATCACCCGAATAAATTGTTTATCAATTGGCATTGTCTAATCTTGTATAATAATCTACTATTATAGTAAATATAAACTTGATTAGGAGGATTTTAATCATGTTTTGTCATAAATGTGGTGAGCAATTGCTTGAGAAATCTCGTTTTTGTTCGAACTGTGGTGAAAAGGTCTTAACGACAGAGGAACGTGTTGAACAGACGCTAGATACAAAAGAGATATCCCTGGGCTCTGAGTTACATACTTCTGAAAAATCTAGACTAGATCAAGAGCTTTCCCGGACAATTACCGAAAACCAAACAACTGCAGTAGCAGAGATAGCGGCAACAACTGAAGCTTTTGAACCAGAAGAAGATGAAGGTCAAACAATACAACAAACCGATGTTCCCCGTGGTCGCTTTCTAAAAAAACTACCAATCCTGATTCCAGTCGTTAGCTTGTTATTAGCCGGTGGAGGTGTATCAGCATCCTATTTTAATGAAACAAATAAGAATGAAAAAGTTCTTGCTTTGCAGCAGTCAGCTGAGACCGCTGCCTTAAATGGTGAATATACAAAGGCTGAAAAAGCGTTGCAAAGCGCGCTGCACATGCGTCCAGCTTATGCAGTCTTGCAGCAGGACATGGAAGCTGTTCATCGTGCCTCTAGTAATATGGCTGAGCTAACAGCTATTAGCGAAAAAATTAAAGAGCAGAACTTTGTCGAAGCGGAGGATATTCTTTCTTCATTAAAGGAAACGATCGAATCTGAAGTTGACCCGTTATTTGAACCTTTTACAGAGTTAATCGAGGCCAAGGAAGTAACGATAACCGTCGGGAAAATAAAACAGGAACTAAGTGAGTTAACAACTGTTAATCAGTTGATAAATAAGCTCACTCTGGTTGCTAGATTACCTTCAGAAGAAGCAGCCGCGGTCAAAGAACAAATTCTCACAAAAATTGTTCAAATATCGAGTGACCATGCAGAGCAACAATTACAGAAAAAGCAGTTTTCAGATGCCATTGCGACTATAAATCAAGGACTTGAATACGCAACAGATAATAAAACGCTTCTTTCTTTCAAGGAAAAAATTGAACAGGAACAAGCTGCATTTGAAGAAGCCGAGCAGACGCGACTAGAACAGGCGATAGAGGCCGCAGCTAGAGAGGACTTACAAAATTATACTGCAGCTGTTGAGATCACGTCATTTGAATATGAAGTCGATGAATATGGTGACTTATATCTATATGGAGAAGTGACAAACGTAGCGACGAAAGACATTTCTTCCGTTACGATTGATTATACGATTTACGATTTAGAGGGCAACTCTCTTGATGATCGTTCGACTACAGTCTACCCCTATTATGTAAATCGAGGAGAACAAGGCTCGTTCGAGGATGTTGTGTTCTATCTTTCGCAAGATGTAAACGTTGAAGTTGATAACATAACTTGGTTTGTCGAGTAAGGAGGGAAGAAATGAAGAAGCAGTGGATAATTAGTTGCATTGCGACTATGATGATCTGGGGTGCCGCCGCGTATGGATTTACGTTCGTAAAGAGATCTGTTCCAGACCAACTTAACGCCCCATCGACCATATTGGCAGGAGAACTGATTGCATCAGAGGAAGTCTCTACACCAGCTGAATCAAAGGAATTAAAAGAAATTATCCATGAAACGCAAAAGCTAGTCGTTCAGATTGAAACAGCAAATGACTCCTTAGGTTCTGGCTTTTTATATAATGATCAAGGAGATGTGGTGACAAATGCCCATGTCGTTGCTGGTGCAACAGATGTACAGGTGAAAACGACAGACAACCGTGAATTCGCCGGAAAGGTCATTGGAATCAGCGAAAGTACAGATGTTGCCGTGGTCCGTGTTGATGGGTTAAAAGGAACGGAACCATTAAAAGTGAGTAGAGAGCAGTTCGCAGAAATAGGTGATGAAGTTCTTGCATTAGGCAGCCCACTAGGATTTCAAAATACGGTCACGACTGGGATTATCAGTGGAGTGAATCGCGACTTTGAGTTACCTCCTTATCACTTTGAGGACGCCTATCAAATTTCAGCACCGATTGCACCAGGAAATAGCGGAGGACCTCTAATTAATAGTGACACAGGTGAAGTTCTCGGCATTAATTCTGCGGAGGCTGATCAAGGATCGATTGGATTTAGTATTCCACTACCAAACGTTATTACGTTAATTGAGGGATGGTCCAAGGCACCAATGACTACCTTACCAAATATCGTGGAAAATGCAGCTGGTTATGCATATGACGGAGAAAGGGATTTAGACGAAGATTTAGCAGAATATCTAGTAAGCTACTTCTATGATAGCCTCAATGTTCAAGACTACGTAACAGCGTATTCTTTAATAGGAAGCTCTTGGCAGGGGAAAACGTCCTATGAATCGTTCCGTGAGGGCTATTTAGATACTAAATCAGTCGTCATTGATGATTTAATCGTTAAAACAGAAGAGGACACAATCGTTACGGCCATCATTACAGCCGAAGAGCGAAAGAACGGCAGCCATACGTATAGTAAATACAAAGTGACCTATGCGGTAGGATATGAGAATGATCAGATGAAGATTTTGTCTGGTAAAGGGGAAGTGATAGACTAAGCAGTTGGGAATCCAACTGCTTTTTCTGTGTTGTTTGTGTTGTTCATCTAAGGTGCCAGGCACTGCATTCATTCTGCTAAGTCCGGGAGCACTGTTACTATCCTTCACAAATCTCGCATTTTAAATAAATTACAGCATAAACCTCTCACCAAACGCATAACCATTTAATAGATTACGAATAGAATCCCTTTAAATGGAGGTGTCGAACCAATGGTACTCCTTGCGCAAAAAGAGGTAGAAGCGATCATGAGCAAATTGAATGATGAGCAAGTCTACTTTCTGACACACAGAATGAAAATTAAAAAGAAGAGCCGATGGTTACAAGTACTAGCAAACTACAAAGGAATAGACATAAACGAAACGATGAGCCACCAAGACATCGAAGGAAAAATTAAGGATTGGGTTTTGATAGACATTTTGGATGGCGGATATAAGAAACGGCCTCATAAGTGCGATTGCGGTCAATCCCTTCGCTTCCAATATCTCATCCAAAACAAAAAAGAAGGCGCAGTAAGATATCTAGGGGAGAACTGTTTCGAAAACTACCTCTCCCTTCCTTCTTCTGTAATTAAAGATGTGAAAAACGGGATGTATGCAATCGATCTTGAAAGAGATGATATTCTAGTTAAATATAAAAAGAACTTATTTTACCCTTTAGCTTCTTATCTGCATTTATCTCTCCCTCAGGACATTATTGACCAATATGAAGCAGGGCTTCCGTTATCCGATAACCAAATTGCACTGGTCGAGCGGATTAACGCACGCTACGAGGAAGAAAAGAAATTATCGTTTCTGTTCCAACGATTAAATATCAAACAACAACAGTTTGTTTCAAAAATGAACCCGGAAGATCGGAGAGAATTGCTTCTATCCATTGAAGATGGAATAGTAGAAGGTTTTTTTCAAGATGAAGAAATCTCGGAATATGAGGAAACCACTCAAAGACAAATCCAACTGCATCTCCCACTCCTTGAACGACAAAAAGTGGAAGTAAAAGAATGGAAATTGGCAAAGAAAAGACAAGAACAATTACATTCCTTGACTCTTGAACAACGAGAATTCGTTCTCTCTTTTACCAAAGAAGAGCAAGAGGCACTGCTAGATCGTGTCCAAAAACCACTTTATTATTCTATTGAAAGTATTAAGAACCTTCCACTAGATGCTCGTATCAAAAAACAAGTCGAGTTGAATTTGCCTTTGTTAAAAGAACAACTTTATAAGATAAATGTAGCGCAAAATCGGTTCCAAAATCTTTCCTGACCCCTAACGCTTAAACCTGTAATACTCCAAGGCAAGGTCAGCGATGATCTCTTTTAAGGAGGACGATTAGCTAAGAATAGAGAAAAACTATTTCCTCGGAAGTAAGGTGCTCAATCTTAAATGGAAAAGAATGATCAATTTTAATTGTGCAAACCGATCAAATTTATTTGTGATTGTTCAATTGATGTAATTACACGCAGCTTGAATTGCTTCGACAAACTGAGAGTTTATAGAAATAGCTACCCCTTTTTATAATAGACGATGGTTATGGCTAATGTTAGTACTCCTAATCTTACTAGACTAAATTGAGCCGTTAAACTCCAATTCTGATGGCGTCACCCGATTATTCGGGACCTTCCAATTAATTGTGCTCGTCTTTATCATTCATATGATCGCCCGAACATCACGTTTACCTTTTCAACAATATAGTCGACACAAAAAATTTTTCTGCTAATTTATAAAAAACAATGTGATTTTTTTGAATATTATTAAGTTACTATCATGCAAGGCTAATCGGTCCCTTCAAGAAAAATTGTATATCCATTTAATCAACTGCAAATAGTATAAACATTATCTCTTAAGGAGGTGGCTAAAATGGACGCACAACGAGCACAAGAAATTTCATCTTCAACTAATATGGTAACTGTTATGTATAACGGGGAACCTATCTACATTGAACATGTGGACCAAGACCAGGAAACTGCTACAATCCATCCCCTTAACACTCCAGATATTAAACAAAGTGTTGCTGTAACCAGCTTGACAGAAGAGTAATCTCAACAATTTTTTCTGACAAATTTACTACAAACCCCCACCCAGATTCTGGTGAGGGTTTCCTTTACATAAAACATGTCCTTACTTATTATTTTATCTTGCACTTAAAATCAAGGTAATAATAGGATTCTACCTTAAGCTACACTGTTTATAGTTAGGATAAAACGTTTTCATGTAAAATATAAGCGAAAAAAAATGAGGTGGTCTATTTGGATTACATCAAGCTACTTCGAGATCTAGTTGGTAGCATGCCGATTATTCTTAACTCTGCAGGAGTTATCATTAGAAAACAACAGCAAGTTCTACTCTCTTACCGAATCGATACCAATAATTGGGGCATTCCAGGTGGTTATATGGAATTGGGAGAAACCTTGGAGGAAACTGCTAAACGAGAAATACAAGAAGAACTGAATCTATCGATCAATCAGATGAACTTATTCCATGTCTTTTCTGGCAAGGACTTTTATCATCAATATCCAAATGGGGATAAAGTTTATAGTATTATTGCCATTTATCTAGTCGATTCAACAATTGGTGAAATAAAAGTCGATGATAAAGAAATATCTAGATTTAACTATTTTGATTTGAATAACTTACCTGTTGAAATGACGAAAACAACTCGGCAGATTTTAAAGATCTATCGGGATATCGCAGTCGGTTGAAATTAATTTTTTTCATCTTCGAACTTTTAATGCTGATCAGAATAGTAGAAATTAATTCCACCCATTAAAAGAAGGAGTCTTTAACTCCAAACAAGGAAAGCTAAACTATAAACAACAAACACCACCAGAATTAATCTAATAATCTGGTGGTGGTTTATTTCATTTATTGAAGTGATCTCGATCTAGCTGCAAGAAATGCTCATCTATAAATGTTTGTAAAGGCTATTTTAAGAATAAAAAAGTAGGCCATCCCCTTTTTTAGGAGTGACAAATCACGAACACTTACTCCTCCTTCTTTAAGTTCTTAACTTCAGGTCTTTCACGAGGCGTCATGTTCATAATGAAATAGCCAATAATTAACACTAAAATAACAAGGGTAAACAACAACGTGTCGAACGGGTTATCATGTTCAACAATAATTAATCTCACCATCGCCGTAATACCAATGTACATAAAATACCGGAGTGGAAAGTGGTATTCCTCTTTGAAATACTTTACAATCATCGCAATAAACTCAAAGTATAAAAAGAAAACAAGGATTCTAGCAAGGAAGACCTTATAATCATTAGCACCATCTGCCACTAAAATCTGAGCAAATACGACCAATTCCTTCACTAATAAAAAAGAAAGTATTCCAGCTAAGCAGACTAGAGAAACATTCAAAACGACTTGAAAAACCTTCGGAACCATTTTTAGGAAATAGCCATAATTTCTTCTCATCGTTTACCACCCCTCCTCACCTTTTATATTCGACCATTATTTGCTTTTACCCTTTTCATTTTTCATTTTATACTGGCACATTTTTTACTCAACGCTCTTATTTGGAAGCCTAGTGCTGGTCCCACCATATTAATGCTTTAACGCATTGGGGGTCAGGCATCCCAAATGGGCGACAAAATCTAACAATGTTCTGGTCGTGACAGGCACTACAACACCTTCGACAAAAATGCCTTCGTCCTCTCATGCTGCGGATCCCCAAACAAGTCTCCTGGCTTACCTTGCTCCACAATATAACCGCCATCCATGAAAATAACGCGATCCGCTACTTCTTTCGCAAATCCCATTTCATGAGTCACGATCACCATCGTCATTCCTTCTTTTGCTAGATCCTTCATCACATCTAACACATCGCCAACCATCTCTGGGTCAAGTGCTGATGTTGGTTCATCAAATAACATAATCGTCGGTTCCATCGCCAACGCACGAGCAATCGCAGCCCGTTGCTTTTGACCACCTGATAGATTATCGGGATAGACACCAGCCTTATCCGACAATCCCACTTTCTCCAAAAGACCTTTACCTAAGCTGTCAATTTCCACTTTCGTCTTGTCTTTTAAACGCTTTGGAGCAGCTGTAACGTTTTCTAAAACGGTCATATGTGGAAATAAGTTGAATTGTTGAAACACCATCCCGAGTTTTTGACGCATTTTATTAATATTGTTTTGCGGATCGGTAATATCGGTTCCTTCTATATAAATAGAGCCGCCAGTTGGTTCCTCTAAGCGGTTAATGCATCTTAGGAACGTACTTTTCCCTGAACCGGATGGCCCAATCACACAGACGACTTCTTGTGATTGAATGTCCATACTCATATCCTTGAGAACTTCGAGATCCCCAAAAGACTTTTGCAAGTTTTTAATTTTGATCATGCTACATCTAATCTCCTTTCAAGCCAACGGGAAAATAACGTGAGGATATAAATTAAGATGAAATATAAAATACCGACCATCCCTAATATTTCAAAGGCACGGAAATTCATCGCGTATATCGATTGTCCCGACATCGTTAATTCGGCAATCCCGATGACCGATAGAAGTGACGTGTCTTTAATACTAACAATAAACTGATTAACAAACGCTGGAATCATACGGCGAACGGCCTGAGGCAAAATGATGATTCTCATCGTCTCCCCGTATGAAAATCCAAGTGTTCGACCCGCTTCCATTTGCCCTTTATCAATTGAATTAATCCCAGCACGGAAAATTTCAACTAAATAAGCACCGGCATTAATGCTTATCGCAATAATACCCGCTGCGAACGCAGACATCGTAATTCCCGTTGCTGACGGTAAACCAAAATAAATAAATAAAATTTGCACTAAAATCGGTGTGCCTCTGATTGCATCTACGTAAATCGTTGCGATTATTTTTAACAGCTTATTTGTAGAAATGCTGCATAAACCTAATACCAATCCAATCACTAGTGCAATTAAAAGAGAAATGACCGTAATGACAATCGTCATCCACATCCCTTTTAACAACACTGGCATCGCATCGATGATGATCGTTATCGTATCAATCGTCGTTTCCTCCCATCTTGTTTCTAAAAAAGGTGAGACCATAAAGTCGCACCTTTTCTAGAAAACTGCTTATTCAGCGAAATATGATTCGTAAATTTCGTCGTATTGTCCGTTTCCAATGATTTCAGCAAGACCCGCATCCAACTTTTCTAGTAAACCTTCTGCCCCTTTTGAAACAGCAATTCCGTAATCTTCACCTGTTAGACGGTCGCCGACGATCCGAATTTCCGTGTCCTCACCATCTGTTGCAATTTTATAAGCAACACTTGGATAGTCATTAATTAAGGCATCGCCATTCCCAGATATCACTTCCATGTACATCGTTGCATCTTCTTGAAGTACGATTTCATCTCCATTGTACTGTTCAATAAATTCTCTCGCTTTTTCAAGACCAGATGTACCTTGTTTCGCAACGATTGTTGCTCCTGCTAAATCTTCAATGCTGTTAATCTCACTATCTTTAGGCACGACAAGAGATAAACCAGATTCAAAATAAGGTGCTGTGAAATCAACGACTTCCGCACGATCATCCCGAATCGTGATTGCCGATACAGCCGCATCTACTTGATTCGCTTGCAGTGCAGGAATGATTCCACCAAATTTCATGATTTCCCAGTTCACTTCTAGATTTTGATTCGCAGCGATCGCCTCTACGATTTCAACATCAAAACCAGTTAATTCGCCATCAACCATGTACTCAAATGGTGGATAGTCTTGTACAACAGCAACAGAAATCGTTTGAACTTCATCCGCATCCGGTGCCTCTTCCCCTGTTTGCACATCCTCCGATGTTCCACATGCAGCTAGTACCATCAATGATGCTGCTGTCACAAACGCGGTAAGCATATCTCTCATTTTTAAACTCTGTCTATTTCTTTGACCAGTTTTCAAGAAAATTCCCCCTTTTTTTGTTTGAAAACTTATTGACCCTATAACTTTAATCACTTTCAAAACAATTGGCAAAGTTGGTAAATTCTGAAATTTCACTATATAGCATGTTACATTGTAGTAAGGCGATGTGACTTCTTCATCCTTTTCATTTCCTCTAAGATGAGTTTATATCCTCTTGATCCCTCGTTCTCCAATATTTAACTGAAGTTTTCTTCTTCTAGTTTCCCTCTAGTCTCTTACATTAAAGTCCAAACTAGCGAGTAAAAGAAAAAGAACCAAAGCCGATTAGCTCTAGTTCTTCATGTTCAAACCGTATGTATCCTGACTTTTTTAGGTACAACGCACAGTGATGCAACACGGTCCTCTATTTTTTACTTAATTCCCTTTTCCAGCTTCCTCACGTTGACTTTTAGCCTCTTCAGATCTACTATTTTCATTGTTTACTTCTTTTTTATTTTCTTCTGCTTGTTTAGCTGCTTCTTTTTCTTTCTTTACTTCTTCACGTTGCTTTTCTTCAGCTTTTTTAGCTGCTTCTCTTTCTTTCTTTGCATCTTCACGTTGCTTTTCTTCAGCCTTTTTAGCTGCTTCTCTTTCTTTCTTTGCATCTTCACGTTGCTTTTCTTCAGCCTTTTTAGCTGCTTCTCTTTCTTTCTTTGCGTCTTCACGTTGCTTTTCTTCAGCCTTTTTAGCTGCTTTATTTTCTTGATCTTGAACGTCTTTTGCTGCTGTTACCGTCTCGTCTGCAGTTACATCTTCGGTCACGGCTTCGTTAAGTTCGTCCGTTTCTTCCATAGACTCGTCTGCTTGAATTTCATCAGAAGCCAATTCTTCTTCGCTAACTACTTTCTCTTCTAGCTTGGCTAATTTTTTATTGATTTTCTTTTCAAGTCTTTCTTGAGCCTTTACAATATTCTTTTGTAAAGATAATTTTGCTTGTGGATTTTTCACTTTATCTAGAGCTGCTTGAAGCGCAAGGATGTTCGCAGAAAACTTTGCTTCAAGTTCATCGCGAATCGAATCTAATTGATCCTCTTCTTGTGTATCCTCATCATTTTCAAGAGCTACTTCTTCATCTTCAGTTACCTCTTCTTCTGCAACCACTTCTTCTTCTTCAGTTACCTCTCCATCTTCGGCAACCACATCTTCTTCTTCAGTTACCTCTGCATCTTCGGCAACCTTTTCTTCTTCAGTTACCTCTTCTTCTTCGGCAACCTCTTCTTCAGTTAAGCTTTCATATTTTCCTAATGCTAATTCCTGTTGGTCAAGAGCTTCTTGAAGAACTTCATAAGCTAAATCGTCTTCCCCTTCAGCAAATAAGACTGCTGCCTCTTTGATACGCTCTTGGGTAAACGAAATCAATAATTCAGCTTCTTTTACATCGTCAAATGTCAAGGCAAGTTGAATGTTCTCCATTACTTTTTTAGTGAAATAAAAGAGATCACCAGGAAGAAGTGAAGGTGTTTCTACTACAACGTCTTCCTCGGTATGAACATCATTACCAATTTCAATTGAATCTTCTACTATTACTTCATTTTGAGTAGTTTCATTTTCTGAAGACCCCTCTGTTGTTTCCCCAACTTGAGAGTTCGCTTCTGGCTCATGATTATCCGCATAAGCTTGTCCTGTTACCGAAGTAAAGGCTAAAGCCGTTGTGATCACACCAGTAGCTAAAACATTACGAACATTTTTACTGAAAAGCATTTTGTTTTTTGACATTATAATAATCCCTCCAAAAATGGTTTACATTACTCTTTACGAAGCGACTTTCTATTTTTAGGGGGTGTCTTTGAAATTTTTTAAAAACTTATTCTTTTCCTTATTTACTTTAGAGAAAAACCCACCATTGATCACTCGCAAATATTCTGACCGTTAAACTTGGAAAATCGATCAAAATAAAAGAGAGTCGATCCTTATCTGAAATAATGACCGACTCTCTTTTTCTGTTACTGTTATTATTTCTCGACAAAATCTAACAATCTTCGGGTTGTGACAGGCACGCTACACTTCAAACTTATAACCGACACCCCAAACTGTACGCAGCACATCACAACCAATTTTTTTAAATTCATTTCTAATTTTCTTTACATGAGCATCGACTATACGGATATCTCCCAAAAAGTCATATCCCCAAACATGTTCAAGTAAAGTCTCACGTGTATAGACATTACCGGGAATTTTAGCCAGGTGCACCAATAAATCAAATTCCTTTGGTCTTAAAGTCACTTTCTCACCTTTAACAATCACTTCTCTCCGATCAACATCAATCTTGATTTCCCCATAATCATATGTAAAGCTTTGTTCTTTTACTATATCTCTGCTTGTCGAGTCCACTCTTCTTAAAACGGCTTTCATTCGAGCGACAAGTTCTCTTGGACTAAATGGTTTGATGATGTAATCATCGGCTCCCAACTCTAAACCAAGAACTCGGTCAAATTCATCACCACTTGCTGTTAACATAATAATAGGCAGATTCGATACTTTTCTAATCTCACGACAAACATCATAACCATCCATTTCAGGCATCAGTTTATCTAAAATAACCATATCCACTTGTTTTTCTAATGCTAAATCTAACGCATCCCTGCCATTGTCAGCTTCAACCACGTTAAAATTTTGCTTTTTTAAATAATGGAAGATAATCGCTCTAATATTGTCGTCATCATCAGCTACCAGAACATTAAGCAAATAAAACCTCTCCTTTAATTCCTAGTATTCTAGTATTATTGTGGAAGTGTGCATTTGAAAGAAGCTTTTACACTTATACACGGTAGCATTAACAATCAGGGTGTTACAAGGGACATAAGTTTGAAACTAGTGCCTAACTTCTTTCCAATTCTAAACTTAACGACTTACATAAGTCCCAGTTAATGGTTTTCCATAAGAAAGAGGAACCCTTTTTCAGGTTCCTCGATCAATTTACATTCCCAATTATACTTATTTTAAGAAAGAAATAAAGTTTGAGTAAGCCGTCTTCACGCTATCATAATATCCAACTAGCTTATCCAAAGTACTTTCATATTTTACATTCGTGTCCGTTTGTACATCAGCATCAGCCTCAGCGCCAAGATCTGCTTCTGCACTAGTATTTCCCGCATCTGCTGTACTTACTTCTACTGCTGGTGCTACTTCATCTACTACTGAATCTACTTCTTCTGTTCCTTCTTCTACTACTGGTGTTACTTCATCGGCTACTTGATCTGCTTCTTCTGTTCCTTCTTCTACTACTGGTGCTACTTCATCTACTACTGAATCTACTTCTTCTGTTCCTTCTTCTACTACTGGTGTTACTTCATCAAGCACTGGATCTGTTCCTTCTTCTACTACTGGTGTTACTTCATCAAGCACTGGATCTGTTCCTTCTTCTACTACTGGTGTTACTTCATCAAGCACTGGATCTGTTCCTTCTGTACCTTCTTCTACTACTGGTGTTACTTCATCAAGCACTGGATCTGTTCCTTCTTCTACCACTGGTGCTGCTTCATCAAGCACTGGGTCTGATTCTTCTGTTCCTTCTTCTACTACTGGTGCTGCTTCATCGACTACTGTATCTACTTCTTCTGTTTCTTCTTCTACCACTGGTGCTGCTTCATCAAGCACTGGATCTGCTTCTTCTGTTACTGGCTCAGTCTCAAGGTTTTGAAGAGTATTCTCAATGTAGAAACCTTGATAGCTAATTAACTGATCATAAAGATTGAAAATAGATTGATAGTTATCGTAAATTTCGTTTTCAAGAGCATCATCACTAGCAACGTCTTCGGTATCATTTACAACTTCATCTGTACTATCTGTTTCTTCTACTACTTCTTCTGTTCCTTCATCTTCTGTGCTATCTGTTTCTTCTACTACTACTTCTTCTGTTCCTTCATCTTCTGTGCTATCTGTTTCTTCTACT
>NZ_JAJAFR010000014.1 GCF_020734105.1 Alkalihalobacillus deserti | reverse complement strand
TCGGTCGTAGGTTCGAGTCCTACCTGTGGAGCCATGGAGAAGTACCCAAGTGGCTGAAGGGGCGCCCCTGCTAAGGGTGTAGGTCGTTTACGCGGCGCGAGGGTTCAAATCCCTCCTTCTCCGCCATAAAAAGTTATATAGTGGCCCGTTGGTCAAGCGGTTAAGACACCGCCCTTTCACGGCGGTATCACGGGTTCGATTCCCGTACGGGTCACCAACAAATCTCTCTATTATTTTAGAGATTAATCCAAATTAGTAAGAGCCATTAGCTCAGTTGGTAGAGCATCTGACTTTTAATCAGAGGGTCGAAGGTTCGAATCCTTCATGGCTCATCATTTAAGGTATTTTTTATAAAATTCCAATTATACGCGGGTGTGGCGGAATTGGCAGACGCGCTAGACTTAGGATCTAGTGTCTTATGACGTGGGGGTTCGAGTCCCTTCACCCGCATTATAAAAAGCATACATATTGTATGCTCAGGCTGTTGAGAAAGTCTTCTCAACAGCCTATTTTTTTGCTTTCTAAATCCGATTTGAAATGGTTTCGATTGATCAACTTGTTCCAGTAGATCATCTTTTGCGAAAGATCGATGAAACGATTGATTTCGCAGTTGAACACCGCATGGTAGGTGGACGCGTTCTATTCACCGACTCTACTCATTTAAAGGCAAATGCAAACAAACGGAAATTCGTTAAGGAAACTGTTCAAGTAGAGACACACGATTATATCAAGGAACTTGACCAAGCTATTGAAGAGGATCGAAAAGCACACGGAAAAAGTCTTTACCAAAAAAGGACAAGGAGGTAGAAGAAAAAGAAGTTAAGGTCAGCACGACAGATAAAGATAGTGGCTATATGTTTCGAGATGGAAAGCCTGAGGGCTTCTTCTATCTGGACCATCGTACAACGGACTTTAAATTTAACATTATAACGGATGTCCATGTGACACCAGGCGATGTTCATGATTCCCGTCCCTACTTAGCACGTTTAGATCGTCAACGAGAACGTTTTGGTTTTGAATTGGAAGCTGTTGGGCTCGATGCTGGTTATTTAACCATGCCTATTTGTCATGGGCTTGAACAGAGAAAAATCATGGGTGTCATTGCCCATCGACGCTTTTCGCCTAAAAAAGGATTATTCCCAAAATGGAAGTTTACTTATGAAGTTGAATCCGATACATACACATGTCCCAATGGAGAGACTTTGACTTACTCAACTACGAATCGCGAAGGGTATCGTCAGTATCACTCCAATCCCAAAACGTGTAAAAGCTGTCCTTTTCTTTCACAATGTACAACGGCTAAGAAGCATAAAAAGATCATAACTAGACACGTTTGGGAAAGTAGTAAAGAAAAAGTCAGGGAAAATCGTCTTTCTCCAGAAGGAAAGACGATTTACAAAAAGAGAAAAGAAACAATCGAGCGAAGCTTTGCGGATGCGAAACAACTCCACGGGCTTCGCTACTGCCGGTTGCGCAGCTTGAAAGGCGCTAACGAACAAGCGCTGATGACAGCTGTAGCACAGAACATAAAGAAGATCGCAAACCACCTCACCAGAGGGTGAGATGGTTTGCGATCCTCATTTTATGAACGTTTACTGTGGTTCAAAGAGAAGAACCAACTTCAAAGAGAAACCCCCACTTAAAAAGTGGGGGTTTCTCAACAATCTGAGCATACATATTGTATGCTTTTTTTGAGGTAAAAAAGGGAAATTTCCTATTAGTGGGAAGTTGAAAATCGAATAAATATAGATGGGTTTCAATGAAGTATGAAAAGCTAAAGAAAAAACCTTTGCGGTTTTTTCTTTAGCTTTTATTTGGATTCCATGTTATCTTTTTCCGGTACTAGATCAATGCCTCCAGGATGGAAGGGGTGACACTTAGCTATTCTTTTAATCGTTAACCATGTCCCTTTAAGTGTTCCGAATCTTTTAATTGATTCTAAACCATAGTGTGAGCAAGTTGGGTAAAATCGACAGGTTGGAGGTTTTAAAGGAGAAATAAAACGCTGATAGAATGTAATGATTAATAAAAAAAAACGCTTCATAACAACAACCTTTCAAAAAAAAGTTAATTTTAAGAAGGAAATATCAAACCAATGTCTAATTATAACAAATATCGACACGAAAAGGAGGATAGAAAGTCTATTACCGCCAGTTACTCTCTTCATTTTCCCCGTCCCCCCGAATTAAAAACTCCAGAGGTGATAAAAATGAATAAGTTAGAAAAAGAAGATGGATTTACGCTTGTAGAGATGCTTATTGTATTGATGATTATTTCCGTATTGCTTTTAATTATAGTTCCTAATATGAGCAAGAATAATGAGATTGCAAGTGGAAAGGGTTGTGAAGCGACGATTAAATTATTACAAGCACAGGTACATGCGTACAAATTAGAAAAAGAAGATTTACCTGCTTCTCTTGAAGTTCTAACAAACAGCGAATATGTCGATAATATAACATGTCCCAATGGAGCAATGGTTAATTATGATCCAACGACTGGAAACGTAACACCCCCATCACAAACTACTACAGAATGAAGCATGCTGAATCCGGTTACACTTTAGTTGAACTTCTTATTACCCTTTCCTTACTCTCCATTTTAGTTAGCTTACCACTAGTAACTTTTCCTAAATTAAATGAAACCTCACTTGAAGCTGATATCATTGCAAAACAAGTAAAAGAAAATTTATTACTCGCACAGCAAGTTGCCATGTCAACTGGTCGCCTGACTCAAATAAGAACAGATAACTCAACTAAAGAATTTACGATCAGGTTTGCTCCTTTTGACAATTATTCTGTTATACCTTACCAGCATCGAGACATGCTTTTTGAGTCGCTAACTATTTCCCCATCAAGTGTTGCCTTTCTAGCTAACGGACATCCCTCTAGGTCTGGAACATTTTTATTAAAGGTTGGTCATCATCGTTATACATTTACAATTCATATAGGGAAAGGAATGATTACTTATAGGAAATTATAAAGGTTTCACTTTTATTGAAGTGATGGGAGCACTGTCTTTATTAGTCCTGTTTTCTGCAACTGTTGTTCCTTTACTTACAATTGTATATTCAGAAAGAGTAACGATACGAGAAGAAGTAAGAGCTTTAACTATATTGGAGGACTCTGTACTTGAATTTGTTGTTGATGGTGTTCCTGGTTTGAAATCAATAAATCAATATGAAATTAGCAGTGATATAGTGAAAGATGGAATTGTTAATACATGTTGTACTTGGGTTGGCTCAAATGGGAGGGAATATGAACATTGCTTATTGGCTGCGAATTGAAAAAGGCTTTACATTAATTGAGATATTATTGGTTTTGTCTCTTTTTCTATTAATCGTTTCATTTTTCTCAACTTTCGTTTTAACCGTAACAAAAGGTTATCAAACCGATAAAATTACGTTTCAACAAGTAACGATGTTTTTCAATCAAATTTCTCAGGATTTTAGGGTGACCTCAAATGTAGAGGTCGGACAAGGAATTTTAATCTTGCGAAGCGAAGAGGAAAAAGATATTGAGATTAGGTTGTTATCGAGTGGTCAGGTGAGGAGAACAAGAGATGGAGAAGGAAATGTGTTACTACTAGAAGAAGTAGATACTTTTTCATGTAGCACGTATAAGCAGATTGTTCATTGTAAGGTTGTGATCAAAAGTCTAGCTTCTTTTAATAAATCGTTCCTACTACCCTATGGTAACGAAGTGGAGAGCCCATGAAAAGTGAAAAGGGATTTATTTTTCCTACTACTTTGTTTCTTTGCTTTCTTATCATACACATTTTGATACTACAAATTCATCTTTATCAAACAGAAAAACGATTTATCTATGAACAAGAGAGATTGCTGCAACTCGAATATCTTCTTCAAGTAGGGATCAAAGAATTTCAAAGGGGAGAGTATGATCCAATTATTATTCAGCCCATCGTTTTTTCATATGAAACAGGTAACGTTACCTTTACCACTCGAAGTTTGGATGATGGGGTTAGTTTCATTTACGTAACGGTTAGTTTGAAATCTGGTCACAAACGTATAGCTGGATTTAAATATACCTGGGAAAGTTCAGAAATTAATGACTATTGGGAGAGTGTCAATCCAGGTTCTACTTCTCTGCAATTACTGATTATCAAAACTGTTTGATGAAGTAGTACAGTGTTAAAAGTTCTATCATCTGGGTATACTAGCTTCTAGAACGTCACAGAGGTGAGAGTATGTCATTGAATGATTACGTTAAATTTTTAACACAACAGGCTGTAATTAGAATGGATCAACCAAAAGAAGAGAGACGGTCGAAAAAATTAGAAAGAAAAGTAGAGCGGAAGCCTTTTTCTACTCAGGCTTTTGGTATGATTCCTTTAGGAATATCCTTGTACTTGAGAAAACGAAAAAAGAAAAAGTAATCGCGTTGCGCTGTCTCTGACAGTTGCTTCGCTTTTTCTTTGTCATTATTTGTTGAAAATGATTTATTTGCAACCATAACTGTACTATAATGGGAAGAAGATGGTAGTCTAGGAGTGAATAATATTATGGAACAAGAACAAAACACATTGAAGATAACTAGTGTGTTGTCTGATCCAACGCGGTTTTCTATTTATCAACATGTTTCAAGAAAACGTGAGAACGTAACAGTACAAGAAATTGCTGATCAATTTAGTATTCATCCAAATGTAGCACGTCTTCATTTAACCAAACTAGAAGATGTTAAAATGATTATCTCTGAAACGCAAAAAACGGGTAAAGGCGGTCGGCCTAGCCGTTTTTATAAACTTTCTAATGAGGTTATCCAATTACAATTTCCATTTAGAGACTATCAACGCTTATCTAAAATGGCAATAGAATCATTGTTTGGACTTGGGGACGTAGGTTTAGATGCTTTACATAAAGTTGGTTATAAATATGGCCGAGAGAGTGCTGAACTGTATGTTCAAGAACTTCAAGTAGACATCGCCACTCTTTCCATGGAAGAGAAAGTGAGAATGATTGAGGAAATTGCTATTAATCAAGGGCTAAATCCTGAAATACAATACGTCAAGGAAAAAGACGAAATTGAGTTTAGTATTTATAATTGTACCTTTAAAGAATTAATGACTGAGCACTCTGTTTCACTTTGCTCGATGCACCATGAATTATTTAAAGGGATTTTTTCATTGTTTCTTGGGGATCATATTCTTAAAGATAACTCAAAATTAACCGATCCTAAAGCAAAGGCTTGCTCTTATGCTGTGGTAACACTATCGAAATCTTGAGTGACACAGTTTTGCCATTGTTCAAGCATTTACAAATAAAGAGACAGTCGATATAATAAGTCTGTACTCTATCATTTGATATCCTAAGCAAATAATGCCATCGTGGTAATAATTTGTGCATGAAGGAGGGGAAACGAATGGACCGTATGTTTCGTGTTTTAGCTTTTTGGACAGGGATTTTTGCTGTTCTGTTTTTTGTAGGAGATATGTTTAATGTAGCGTTGCTATTCTTCGCACAAACTGGTGCACTTCTAGCATTAAGCTACTTAAACTTATCTGAACGTGTATATATCTATATTTTTGGCGCCTATTTAACGATTTTCTTCGTTGGCTTCACGTATTATTCAACATTCTTATTAGTACCAAGCTTTGGTGGACATTAATATTTGGTACATATACACTGATCGGAACCGTTTCCTCATTTAATAGGGGACGGTTTTCTTTTTTTATAAGAAATTTGATTGAATGAAGGGTGGGCTTCAAGTATGAAAGCCTACTCGCAAGAAATGACGGCTGTGCCGCTTTATAAAAAAAAGCGGCCTTCAACATCGTTGAAGGCCACATGGGAAGTAAATCGTATTGATGTAAGAACATTGAGGGGAGGGGGACTCCCATTCAAAGACCCACCCATCTAAGTCTCATTCTATAAAATAGTTTATCACTATGTCAACAGTAATAACAAATTATAGAAATAGAATTACCTACTTTTATAAATATAATGTGTTGGCTCCGACTAAACAGATACACTATCTGAGCAGCAATACTAAAAAGGTCTTTGAAGAAGCGGAAATGGCTACGCAGATTGTTCAAGACTACTGAAAAAAGTAAAAATAGATTTTTTAACAGTAGTCTCAATCATCGGTGCTATCTTTGCATTAAAGTGGTGACAGATAGCTTTTAATGAATTAGTATTAAAAGCCTGATAAGAATGGGTTACTATCCATTTCACTTGCTATTGTGGTCGTTGACCCATGACCACAAGCAACTATGGTGTCTTCAGGTAACTCAAGGAGCTTTTGATGGATACTTTCAATCAGTTGTTGGTGATTTCCACCAGGTAAATCTGTACGACCAATGCTTTGTGCGAATAAAGCATCACCAGAGAAAACGATGGAGTGCTCTTTTAAATAAAAAGAAACACTTCCTGGAGAATGTCCTGGAGTTTCAAATACCTCTAATTGAAAAGATCCAATAACAAGGCTTGTTTCATTTTCAATGATATGTTCAGCTGGTTTAGCTGTTATAGCGTTTGCATTTAAAAAGCGTTTTGAACCATTTTTTTCTCCATCAGAAAGCCAATCTTGTTCATTTTTGTGTATGTAGACAGGGCATTTGAATTCATTCCGCACATCATCAACAGCTCCAATATGGTCAAAGTGAGCATGAGTTAAAAGAATGGCAGTAGGCTTTAAGTTTTGTTCAGTAAGCCATTGTACAAGGGCTGGGCCTTCGCTACCTGGATCAATAACAATGGCATCTCTTGCGTCGTTCTGAACTACATAAGCATTCGTCTGTAATGGCCCGAGGGGAAGTTGAGTCCATTTCATATTTATTAACCTCCAATAAAATAAGATAGTTCTATCATACATTATGGAAATCGACTCGACAAATATTTAAAATAAGAGTAAAATAAGAGCAAAATGCCCAACCTAATTAAAAAGTTTAGTTTTGTGCTAGCTTTGTCAAAATTTAAGGCTGACAACGTTCTCATATAGTCTTATAATTGGACTAGTTAAGCTGGGTTCTTAGTTTCTACATAAGGAGGTTAAGTCAGTATGATCTTATCTATCATCCTTTTAATTGTAGCACTTTTAAGTGCTGTTGCGATCGTTCGTGAAATTAAAAGAAAGAACTTTTTCGCAGTTGGCTTTGCAGGAATTTCATTTGTTGTGTTTGGATGGTTTTCAATTGCGACAATCATCGCAATCATTACAACAGGTGGAGGAGCTCCTGTAGCTCACTAAGCCATAAAAAAACGAACTACCTCCGTGTAGTTCGTTTTTTTTTATTGGTTCAATGAGTGTGTCTATGAGCTATTATTTGAGAGAAGGCTCTTTAAAAAACTTGCTGCTGAAGATAGAACATCCCACCATTTACAACCGAAACATGGATATTAGGTTCATACTGTTCTTTCAGAGCTTGTTTTTCAACATGATAACTTTCAGGTTTTTCTTCTTGATCTTCATAAAAGGCTTCTAAAAGTTTTAAATCGGCATCCCATCTTTCGACAGCTTCTTCAGCCCAGGTATCGTCCTCATTCTCTGCGTAGGTTTGGACCATTTTTTGAAGACGGATTAACCCACTCTTAACTGTAATTAATGGTGATAGTTTAAAGCAATAGTCAGGAATGTTAGGAGTCAAATCTTTTTCACGAATCCGATCATAAAACTGGGGAACGATTTGTCCGTGTATCAAATTGAGTCCTAGTGACAACAAAACGTCCTTTTTACGGTCACATTGAAAAGAAACTTTTGCATTTAAACACAGCCAAGGTTGTAAGGAAATCGATTTATTTCCAGAAGCCTCAATACGTTCGAAGAGGCGAATGAATCCTCCTAGTTCCCTTGTTGATTCAAATAATTGTCGTAATCGCGGTGACCCAAAATGTATTTGTTCCCCGCGGATATCATCAGGCACATGAGTTTGATCGGTGATGAATGTTACTTGCATCGGACGTGGCTCACCACCGGTTTTCTCGAGATAATGCCAATAAAAGGGACGATTCATTAGGAGCTTGTCTAGCTCAATAGATAGTTGAATCTGTAAATAACTAGAAGTATTCTCAATGATTGGACTGTCATTTGCTTTAAAGTAACGCTCTAAAAAATCATGAACTTGAGGCTGTTGCATCGATAGGATCCTCCTCTTTGGATTGAGCAGCTTCTTCAGCGGCTTCATTCATTATGGCTGCAAGATGATCAAATTTAATCCTCATTTCTCCTTCTGAGTCCGATTGTAACAGGATGTCTTGAACATGTTCCTCAACTGAAGGAAGTTCAATCTTCGTTAAAATATCATCAAGTTCTCCAATCACTGATTCAAAAAGGTGAATTTTTTCATACAATAACTTAAGAATATGTTGTTCGACCGTATCTGTTACGGCAAAATTGTAAATGCGAACATCTTCTTTTTGCCCTAAACGATGAATCCGTCCAATCCGTTGCTCGATTCTCATCGGGTTCCAAGGCAAGTCATAATTAATGATATGGCTACAAAATTGAAGATTAATTCCTTCTCCACCAGCCTCTGTCGCAATTAACACTTGCGCATGGTTTTGAAACAGTTGCCTCATCCAATCTTTTTTTCCTCGTTTAAATCCACCTCTAAAAGGTACAGACGATATCCCATTTTGTTTTAGGTACCACTGTAAATAAAGTTGAGTAGCTCGGTATTCGGTGAAGATGATTACTTTATCATCAATCTTTTTAATAATTTCAAGCGCTTTTTCAGCCTTTGCATGGCCATCAATTTCTCCTATTTTATTTAGGAGTTTTTCAGCATCAGGTAAGGAACGACCATCTTTATGTGCTCGTTCAATCATGTTTTTTAAAGTCATAAAAGCCGCTTCTCTACTACTACAAAGCTCTCGTTTTAACGTTAATAAAGCAAAGTGACTAGAACCATCTTTCAATTGCTCAATCTCACTGTAAAAAGCACGCTCTGAATCACTAAATTCAATTGGAACGGTTTCAACGATGCGTTTTGTCCACTCAATTCCTGTTTCTTCCCGCCGATTGCGAACCATTACTTTATTAACAAGCTCTTTTAATTTCTCTTCATTTTTAGGCGAGCGTTTGTTGGAACGATACTCTTTTTCAAAAGAAGTGATATCGCCTAGATGTCCCGGTTTTAACAGGGATACTAAATTAAAGATTTCCTCTAATTTATTTTGAACAGGAGTTGCTGTTAAGAGAAGGCAAAACTTTTTCTTTAGGTGTTTGATGAATTCATAGTTTTTTGTTTTAGGGTTTTTTAGTTTATGAGCTTCATCAATAATGACCAAGTCATATGGTTGGTTAAGAACAATATCACGATGAGGCTGTCGTTTGGCTGTATCGATAGAAGCGACAACTACATCACATTGCTCCCATACATATGATTTACGCTGAGCAACAGCAGGTATATGAAATTTGGTATTTAATTCAATCGCCCACTGAGACACAAGAGAAGCTGGTACTAAAATGAGAACCTTTTTAACGAGTCCACGAATCATATATTCTTTTAAAATCAAACCAGCTTCAATTGTTTTTCCAAGTCCTACTTCATCAGCCAATATAGCTTTCCCATTCATTTGTTCAATGACCGTGTTTGCTACTTCAATCTGGTGAGGAAAAGGCTGTAATTGCGGGAGATGCTGTGGTGCTAGTAATCCATGAAACTCGGGTATGACTTGATGTTCTTCAGCTTCATAAGCGAGTTTAAAGAGCTCCCAATTAGACCAAGGTCCATCTTGGTCCAACCTTTCTAAAAAGGTGTTTTTCCACTTTTGATCAAAATGAATATCTATATTCACCATCTATCATCCTTTCGAACAAACTTAAGTCAATATCCGAATGAAAACAACAAAAATATATAAAAAAATATGATTTAAGAAATAATAGTTGCGTCTAATCGTTTAACTTGTTAGGATATTAATATAAATTCCGAATAACCTTACTTTCTAAAAAAGTTAAGTAGTATATAGTTAGTATGTACCAATTGTTAAAAATTCATGAGTATAAATAGGAAACAATTGAATTCAATGCGGATGAGAATAAGGGGAGAGATTGCAAGAACGTTTGTGACGCCGAAGGAGCAAGTTTCTGATAATGTGTTATCAGTTCGAATCTCTCAGGCAAAAAGACTCTTATTTGACGCAGCTCTGGAGAGCGCTGATAAAGCCACCTACGAAGACACTATATTCTTTGCTATTGAATATAGGAAACTTTCTGGTATAAGGACAGAGTTATACACATTTCAGTGTATAACTCTGTCCTTTTTTGTTTAAAATGAGTTGATTTGAAAGGGGAGTATACGATAAATGACAGAATTAAAACGAACACCTTTATGGAGTCTTTATAAAGAGAATGGAGCGAAAACCATTGATTTTGGTGGATGGGACTTACCTGTTCAATTTTCCAGTATTAAAGATGAGCACGAAGCAGTTAGAACAAAAGCTGGTTTATTTGATGTGTCACATATGGGTGAAGTGGAAATTAAAGGTCAAGGTGCGCTTAATTACTTGCAAAAGCTCATGACTAACGACGTTTCTAAGATTATCGATGGTCAGGCTCAATATACAGCCATGTGTTATGAAAATGGTGGAACCGTCGATGATTTGCTTATTTATCGTAAGTCAGAAGATAACTTCTTGCTAGTTATTAATGCATCTAATATTGAAAAAGACGTTGAGTGGATGGAGCAGCATCTAACTGCTAATGTAACGGTTAAGAACATTTCAAGTGACATGGCACAATTAGCGATTCAAGGTCCACTTGCAGAAAGGATCTTGCAAAAGGAAACTACTTTTGATTTGTCATCAATTCGCTTTTTTCATTTTGCAGAAAATGTTCAAATTGGAGGAGTAGACGCTCTAGTTTCTAGAACTGGATATACCGGTGAAGACGGTTTTGAGATTTACTGTGTGGCTGCTGACGCTCCAAAGCTTTGGAGCCTATTACTAAAGAGTGGGAAAGCAGATGGTCTTGTACCGTGTGGCCTTGGTGCCCGTGACACCCTCCGTTTTGAGGCTCGTTTACCTTTGTATGGTCAAGAGCTTACAAAAGAAATTTCTCCACTAGAGGCAGGTATTGGTTTTGCAGTAAAAGTGAATAAAGAAACTGATTTTATTGGGAAAGCTGTATTAAAGAAGCAAAAAGAAGCAGGGTTAACTAGAAAGCTTGTTGGCATTGAGATGATTGATAAAGGAATTCCACGGACAGGATATAAGGTATTCGTTCATGATAAACAAGTTGGTTTTGTAACAACAGGAACACAATCGCCAACACTTAAAAAGAATGTCGGTCTTGCTATTCTTGATCTTGATTGTACAGACCTTGATACAGAAGTAGAAGTACAAGTTCGTAAAAAGCGTTTAAAAGCTAAAGTGGTATCAACCCCTTTTTATAAAAAGTCGTAGGAGGAACGTTTATGAATCATCGCTATTTACCAATGACAGAAGCAGATCAAAAGGAAATGCTTAAGACGATTGGTGTTGAATCAATCGAAGACTTATTTTCTGATATCCCAAAGGACATTCGATTCAAAGGAGAAATGGACCTGAAGGAAGCATTAAAAGAGACTGAGTTAGTTTCTTATTTTCAAGGTCTAGCAAGCAAGAACGTTTCAATTAAACAAGTGCCGTCGTTTTTAGGTGCTGGTGTATATGAGCATTACATTCCTTCCATTGTTGATCACGTTATTTCTCGTTCGGAATTTTACACGGCTTATACGCCATATCAACCTGAAATTTCGCAAGGAGAATTGCAAGCAATTTTCGAATTTCAAACAATGATTTGTGAGTTGACAGGTATGGATTTAGCCAACTCTTCAATGTATGATGGTCCAACCGCTCTTGCTGAGGCTGCTATGTTAAGTGCTGGTCAAACGAAAAAGAAAACGATTCTCGTTTCAAAAGCCGTGCATCCTGAAGCTCGCGCTGTTTTGCAGACGAACGCAACGGGTCAGCGTTTGAATGTGATTGAAATTGATACAGAAAATGGTGTTACCGACCTTGCTCAGTTAAAAGAATTGTACGGAGAAGACACAGCTTGTGTCCTTGTTCAACATCCTAACTTTTTTGGAAATCTTGAGCCATTAGCTGAACTAGAGCAGATCACACATAGTGGAAAAGCGATGTTTGTGGTTTCAAGTAATCCACTTGCCCTTGGTTTATTAAAACCACCTGGTCATTTTGGAGCTGACATTGTCGTAGGCGATGCTCAACCATTTGGAATTGCTACTCAATTTGGAGGTCCACACTGTGGGTATTTTGCAACAACGAAGAAATTAATGCGTAAGATACCTGGTCGTTTAGTCGGACAAACAACCGATGAGCATGGTCAGCGTGGTTTTGTGTTAACTTTACAAGCTCGTGAACAACATATAAGACGTGAAAAAGCGACATCTAATATTTGTTCCAATCAAGCCCTAAATGCACTAGCAGCTTCTGTTGCGATGACGGCGATTGGTAAAAAGGGTGTTAAAGAAATGGCTTATCAAAATGTTCAAAAGTCGGCTTATCTGAAGAAGCAATTAAAAGCAAACGGCGTTGAAGTGGTATTCGAACAACCAACATTCAATGAATTTGTTGTGAAAGTGAATAAACCTGTTTCTGAAGTGAATGAGATTTTACTAACAAAAGGATTTATTGGTGGCTATGATCTTGGCAGAGATCATGAAGCACTAGAAGGACAAATGTTACTAGCAGTAACTGAGGTACGTACGAAAACAGAACTTGATAGCTTTGCTAAAGAATTGGGGGCTCTAGTATGATTATAACAAAAGACCAGCCACTTATTTTTGAACGTAGTAAACCAGGCCGAGTGGGACACAGCCTGCCTACTTTAGATATCACGGAACAAAAAATAGACGATTTAATTCCTAGTGAATTTTTAAGAGAAATCGAGCCAGAGCTACCTGAAGTTTCTGAGCTTGAAATTATGCGGCATTATACGGCGTTATCTAAACGAAATCACGGTGTAGATTCAGGGTTCTATCCACTTGGTTCTTGTACGATGAAATACAATCCGAAAATCAATGAGAACGTCGCTCGTTTTGAAGGCCTTGCTCATATTCATCCATATCAACCAGTCGAGCAAGTTCAAGGATCTCTTGAAATGCTTTATGAGTTGCAAACGTCTTTAGCTGAGATTACGGGAATGGATGAAGTTACTTTGCAGCCTGCAGCTGGAGCCCATGGTGAGTGGACAGGGTTAATGATGATTCGTGCTTATCATGAAGGAAATGGTGATTTAGAGCGTAGAAAAGTGATTGTACCTGACTCTGCGCATGGTACCAACCCTGCTTCTGCAACGGTTGCTGGCTTTGAGTCTGTAACAGTTCGTACGGATGAAAATGGTCTTGTAGATCTAGATCATTTACGGGAAGTAGTGGGTAAAGATACAGCCGCACTCATGTTAACAAATCCTAATACGCTTGGATTGTTTGAAACATATATTGTAGAAATGGCGAAAATCATTCATGATGCAGGTGGGAAGCTTTATTATGATGGTGCCAATTCAAATGCCATCTTAGGAATCGCTAGACCTGGAGATATGGGCTTTGATGTTGTCCATTTAAATCTTCACAAGACGTTTACAGGACCACATGGTGGCGGTGGTCCGGGATCAGGTCCGGTTGGTGTGAAAAAAGATTTAATTCCGTTTTTACCAAAACCACTTATCGTGAAGCGTGATGGTCGCTATGATTTTGATTACAATCGTCCACAGTCGATCGGTCGGGTAAAACCATACTATGGTAACTATGGAATCAATGTTCGTGCATATACGTATATTCGGACAATGGGTCCAGATGGATTGCGTAAGGTTTCTGAATATGCGGTCTTAAATGCTAACTATATGATGAGAAGATTAGAGCTTTATTTTGATTTACCTTATACTCAACATTGTAAGCATGAATTTGTTATTTCAGGGCGGCGCCAAAAGAAATTAGGCGTCCGTACTCTAGATATTGCTAAGCGTTTGCTGGACTTCGGTTATCATCCACCAACGATCTACTTCCCATTAAATGTAGAGGAATGTATGATGATTGAGCCAACAGAAACAGAGTCGAAGGAAACATTAGACGAATTTATTGACGCAATGATTCAAATTGCTCGTGAAGTGGAAGAAAATCCAGAGATTGTTCAAGAAGCTCCACATACAACGGTTATTTCAAGACTCGACGAGACGACAGCTGCGCGAAAACCAATTTTAAAATATGAAAAAGCCTAAGCATCACGCTTAAGCTTGAAAGAAGACTCAGGAGAGATTAGTCCTTCCTGAGTCTATCTTTTTACTTCTTTCTAATTTTACCAGACCACTTTTTAAATCCACCTTGTAGATGAGAGATGTCTTCCACTCCACGCTTCTTTTTTAGTAATTGAGCAGCTTGTCTACTACGTGCACCAGATTGGCAATACAAATACACTGGTTGATCTGTACGTACTTCATTGATTCGTTGACGAATTTGTGACATCGGAATGTTGCGGGCTCCGAGGATGTGACCACCATCATATTCACGAGGTTCACGTACATCAATTAATTGAGCTTTGCGATACCCTTTAATGAAATCGTCTTGAGATAATGTTTTTAAGTATTTTGGATTATAAAAGCGCTTAAACACAGTATAAACCACAAAACCAAGCAGAATTAGCCATAAATATACCATATGTTAATCTCTACACTCCTTTACGTACTACAGTCATTATTTATTATAATAGTCGTTGGACATTTAAGCAATAAGATCTCATTGGGCATATAGTTTGGCTAGTAAGCGTTCGTTTGTTAAAATGATTAAGATAAATGAACGAAAGAAGCGGTGTATAATGAAGGAAACGTGGCGTTTTATTGACTCAGGTGATTGTTCTCCGGCTTATAATATGGCTTTGGATGAAGCGTTACTTGATTGGCACAGCAAGAGATTAATTCCGCCAACGATTCGGTTTTATAGTTGGAATCCGGCAACTTTATCAATTGGGTATTTTCAAAAAGTTGAAAAAGAAGTTAATCTTGAAAAGGTTCAAGAGTACGGTTTAGGTTTTGTACGTAGACCTACAGGTGGTCGTGGGGTTTTACATGATAAAGAGCTAACGTATAGTGTAATTGTTTCTGAAGATCATCCGGAAATGCCTGCAACGGTAACTGAGGCCTATCGCGTAATTTCACAAGGCATTTTAGAAGGATTTAAAGATGTAGGCCTTGATGCTTATTTTTCTATTCCAAGAACAGACGAAGAGAAAAATGCGTTGAAAAATCCCCGATCGGCTGTTTGTTTTGATGCTCCTTCCTGGTATGAACTTGTTGTCGAAGGGAGGAAAGTCGCTGGAAGTGCTCAAACAAGACAAAAAGGCGTCATTTTACAGCATGGATCGATCATTTTAGATATTGACGAGGATAAACTTTTTGACTTGTTTAAGTATTCTAGTGATCGACTAAGAGAGCGAATGCAAAAGAATTTTAAAAATAAAGCAGTTGCGATTAATGCTTTACGAAAGGAACCTTTATCGATCGATGAAGCTAAAAAGGCTTTTAAAAGAGGTTTTGAAAGAGGGCTTAACATTGAATTAGAGCCTTATACCCTAACTGATGAAGAAGAAAAAGTAGTTAATGAAATCGTGAAAAGCCGGTATGAAAATCATGAATGGAACTTTAGAAAATAATCAAAGAGAAGTTTCTCTTTGATTATTTTCTAGGTAGAATAGCTTTGAACTTAGTTTGTAGGTCTTTTGTCACGGGACCTACTTCAAATGTCGTAGCAAGTTGTCCTTTAACAGATATGATAGGAGTAATTTCTACGGAAGTGCTTGTAATAAATGCTTCGTCTGCATGTTCTAGTACTTCAACAGGGAATGGTTCTTCAACAACGGAATAATTGTGTTTTGTCGCAACATCAATTAGTAGTTGTCTTGTAATACCATTTAAGATCAGGTTCGTAGCAGGGTGAGTGTATAGAACCTGATCTTTAACTAGAAATAAGTTAGAGGATGATCCTTCAGTAATCATTCCATTTCGATGAAGAATGGCTTCATGACATTGATGGTCAGCTGCCTCTCGTTTCACCATGACATTACCTAGTAAGTTGATTGTCTTTATATCACATCGTAACCAGCGAATGTCATCTGTTAGCCAAACATTGACCCCGTTTTTTTGTGTTTCTTCAAGATTTTGAGCAGCTTGTGTAAAAGCTGTAAAAACAGCAGGTGAATTCCTTGTATATAAATGGTTTCTTGGTTCTACTCCTCGAGTAATTTGAAAATAGAGAAAGCCGTCAACAACCGCATTTTTATTAAGTAGCTTCATAAGGAGTTCGGTTATTTTTTCCTCTGCGTATGGAAGAGTGATATCTAACTTTTTTGCACTCGACTGAAGTCGTTTTAAATGATGATCCATGGCAAAAGGTTGTCCGTTATAAATTTTAATTACTTCATATATACCATCTCCAAAATAATAACCACGATCTTCAAAATTAATAGAAGCCTCTTTCTTCGGTAGTAGTTGTTGGTTTTGAATAATATATTCCATTGTCATTCCTCCTGCAGAATAAACTTTGCTATTTAAGGTAACTTTGTGAAAGTACGTTTCTAGAATATCATAATAAAATGAAAAGGAATGAAATTTTTTTGTCAAATGTAATGGATGTAACGACAATCTATGCTGTACCAAGGCTTTGAATTAAAAATGATTCTGGCAAGAGACAAATTGGTTCAAAATGTCGAAAAAAAGCGGATTAAAGACTAATAAACTCGTTTATACTTCTATTATTTAGCCATTTCGCAGTTGACAAAATAACTAGAAATGAATCCTGACACAATATATGGTGTATTTTAAATAAAAGTGAGCACAATATATTGAATCTGTATTGGGACTTGTGGTAAGCTTACCCAAGAATAATTTGTACATGGACGACCATTAAAAATCAACAACTAGATTGATAGTATAGATATCCATGTAATTATGAGGAGGAGAAGCGAATGGCAATGGCGTTGTCAAATGTGTTACGCATAGATGTTGAGCGTTTAAATAAGGATATCGAACTTTTTTCACAAGTGCACCCAATTACGGGGGATATGAACATTCGGAAAAAAGGAGTATCTAGGCTCGTAATGTTAGATAGATACACATTCAAAGATACGGAGAAGAAGACATTAAAGAATGGAGACTTTGTTGTTTTAACGGTTAAAGATGATCCGAAATTTCCTGCGCGTGGATATGGGTTTGTTGTCGAACTTGATCGTGAAAACAATCGTGCGAAGGTACTTATTGATGAAGACTTTAGAGGGGTTTTAGATGGCGATGAAGCAGAAAGTGGAATCGTATATCGTTCATTAGATACGATTGAAAAGCCACTTGAACTTTACTATGAGCAAATCGCAAAACGAAATGCTACTGGCTTAGCTTCTGTTGAAACAACTGAAGAGAAAAGACAAGAAGCATTTGAGCAATTTTATGAGCAACTTGTATCAATGAATTTTATTCCAGCTGGGCGTGTTCTATACGGAGCTGGAGCTGAGACGGATGTAACTTATTTCAACTGTTATGTAATGCCTTATGTTCAAGATTCAAGAGAAGGCATCTCAGAACACCGTAAGCAAGTTATGGAAATTATGAGCCGCGGTGGTGGAGTTGGTACAAATGGTTCCACTTTGAGACCTCGCAATACATTAGCTCGTGGAGTCAATGGTAAATCCTCTGGTTCTGTTTCTTGGCTTGATGATATCGCAAAATTAACGCATCTTGTTGAACAAGGTGGGTCAAGACGTGGCGCCCAAATGATCATGCTTGCGGACTGGCATCCAGATATTTTAGAATTTATTATTTCTAAAATGCAAAATCCACGTATTTTAAAATTTTTACTTGAAAATACAACAGATGAAGTCATTCAAAAGCTAGTTAAGGACAAACTTTCTTTTACTCCATTAAACGCAGTTGAAGAATCGATGTACCAAGGGATCTTGAATTACAGAGCGATCCCAGGACAAGGTGGATTCGACCAAAAGGTTATTAACGAAGCCGAAGAGAAGTTACAAGTTGGCGGAACCTATTCTGTTAACAATTCTGAATTTTTAACTGGTGCTAATATTTCAGTTTGCTTGACAAAGGAATTTATGGAAGCTGTTGAAAATGACGAAGAGTATGCCTTACGGTTCCCAGATGTTGAGAATTATAACGAAGAAGATATGGCTACTTATAATACGACTTGGCATCAAGTTGGCGATGTTCGTGAATGGAAAGCTCGTGGATTCGGTATTAGAACTTACCGTATTATTAAAGCTAAGGAGCTTTGGAATCTGATCAACATTTGTGCGACATATAGTGCAGAACCAGGGATTTTCTTTATTGATAATGCCAACGATAAAACGAATGCGAAAGCATATGGACAAAAGGTGGTCGCCACAAATCCTTGTGGAGAACAACCACTAGCACCATATTCTGTTTGTAACCTTGCAGCGATCAACTTAGCTGAAATGGCGAATAAAGATTTAAAGCAAATTGATTTTGATAAATTAACGAAAACGGTTGAAGTCGGCGTAAGAATGCAAGACAATGTCATAGATGCAACCCCTTATTTCCTAGAAGCTAATACGAAACAAGCTAAAGGTGAGCGTCGGGTAGGTCTAGGGGTCATGGGTCTTCATGATTTGTTAATTTATTGTGAGTCTGTTTATGGGTCAGAAGAAGGGAATCAACTAGTCGATCGTGTATTCGAAACGATTGCAACAACTGCGTATCGTACAAGCATCGAATTAGCAAAAGAAAAAGGAAGTTTTCCGTTTCTTGTTGGTCAAACTGATGAAGAAACGAAAGAACTTCGAAAGGCTTTTGTTAATACTGGTTATATGAGCGAGATGCCTGAGGATATTCGAGAAGGTATTTTAAAGCACGGTATTCGGAATTCTCACTTACTTACGGTCGCACCAACAGGTAGTACAGGGACGATGGTCGGAGTATCGACAGGTCTTGAGCCCTATTTCTCTTTCTCTTATTTCCGAAGTGGTCGTTTAGGTAAATTTATCGAAGTGAAAGCTGAGATTGTTCAAGAATATTTGGATGCAAACCCTCATGCAGATGAACATCAATTACCAGAGTGGTTTATTTCGACAATGGAGCTTTCACCGGAAGCCCATGCTGATGTTCAATGTATCATTCAACGCTGGGTAGATAGTTCTCTATCGAAAACGGTGAATGCGCCACGTGGTTATACGGTTGAGCAGGTTCAAGGTGTATATGAGCGACTATATAAAGGTGGAGCTAAAGGCGGTACCGTTTATGTAGATGGAAGTCGCGATGCTCAAGTTCTCTCATTAAAAGCAGAAGACAACCGTTTTGATGATGAATCATCAAAATCATCCCCATCTGAAAGCAAAGTAGTTTTAGTCAATACAGTTACTGAAGTGAGATCAACCAACGTGACAATTGGTTCAGAAGTTGGAAACACTTGTCCTGTATGTCGTGAAGGACAAGTTGAGGACATTGGTGGATGTAACACATGCACAAGCTGCGGTGCGCAGTTGAAGTGCGGTCTTTAATCTTACCGCAAATAGTCCTTTCTTAATTAATAGCAAAAAGCGCAAGGATTTTAAAACAATCCATGCGCTTTTTTTATTGTTACATGCATTTTGATTTTTTGCCTCTTTTACGACCCATAGTTAAGACTCTTAAAACATCGGCTTTTCTATTATCTGGATTGGCTTTTTTATTTCGTTGTGCACATGCTATAAAAAAAGAGAGGTGCATGTTTTTGAAATCTTTTACTCCACAATTGGTTTATATTGAACCAGGAGCATTGGAATACCCTTTGGGACGAGAACTAAAAATGAAATTTGAAAAAGAAGGTGTGGAAATTCGAGAAACCACATCGCATAATCAAGTCAGAAATATACCTGGTAATAATGAACTTCAACAATATCGTAATGCTAAATCGACCCTAGTAATTGGTGTAAGAAAAACACTTAAATTTGATACTTCAAAGCCCTCTGCAGAATATGCACTTCCACTTGCAACGGGGTGTATGGGACATTGTCATTATTGTTATTTACAAACGACTCTTGGAAATAAGCCTTATATCCGCACTTATGTAAACTTAGAAGAAATTTTCGAATCTGCCGACAAATACATTAAGGAAAGAAGCCCTAACATTACTAGGTTTGAGGCGGCTTGTACTTCTGATGTCGTTGGTATTGATCATCTAACCCATTCATTGAAAAAAACGATTGAACATATGGGGCAAACTGAGTCAGGGCGCCTGCGTTTTGTTACAAAATACCACCATGTCGATCACTTACTTGATGCTAAGCATAATGGAAACACACGATTCCGCTTTAGTGTGAATTCGGATTATGTAATTAAACAATTTGAGCCAGGTACTTCCTCCTTCTTAGAAAGAATTGAAGCAGCGGGAAAAGTGGCAAAAGCCGATTATCCGTTAGGCTTTATTGTAGCTCCACTGATCTTGCATGAAAATTGGAAGGAAGGATACTATGACCTTTTTGAACGTTTAGAGGCCATTCTTCCCTTCTATGCAAAAAAAGATTTAACATTTGAGTTAATTCAACACCGTTTCACAAAGACAGCAAAAAACATCATCCAAAAGCGTTATCCTAAATCAAAACTTGAGATGAACGAAGAAGAGCGAAAGTATAAGTGGGGGCGCTATGGACGCGGGAAATACGTCTATAAGAATGAGCAAGCTGATGAATTAAAAGAAACGATTCAAACATATATTGATCGCTTCTTTCCTGAAGCGAAAATGGAATACTTCACATAAACTTGTCTGTTGTGCATTGTCCTCTTCCTATATTCTGGTGTAAAATAAAACTGTTGCTCATTTTCAGTAACAATATTGTAAAAATAGAATACAATTACTACATCAGTTTACTTTATACGCTTTGATCACCATTGTTAATGGTAAATATGGAGGGGACACTATGCCAACACCTAGTATGGAAGATTATTTAGAAAGAATATATATGTTGATTGAGGAGAAAGGCTATGCCAGAGTATCCGATATTGCAGAGGCATTAGAAGTCCATCCTTCTTCAGTGACAAAAATGGTCCAGAAACTTGATAAAAGTGAATACTTAATATATGAACGGTACCGTGGACTAGTTCTAACAACTAAGGGTAAAAAAATTGGAAAACGCTTAGTTTATCGTCATGAGCTATTAGAAGATTTTATGAGGATTATTGGTGTTAACGATTCTCACATTTACCAAGATGTTGAAGGAATTGAACATCATCTTAGTTGGAATGCGATTGATCGAATCGGAGACCTTGTTCAGTATTTTCAAGAACAAGAAGAAAGAGTTGAAGCACTAAGAGATATTCAAAAACGTAATGAAGAAGAGTAACCGGAAACATTCGCATGCGTGATTGCGAATGTTTCTTTAGGTTGCACTCAGTGAAGGTGTAACCTAAATTTCACAAGAAAAAAGTAAGGTAGTCCCTCTCAATAGACGTCATATGGTTTAAGTGGGAGGTGATTTCAGATGATTGTAGATGGAATTTTTGCAGGTGGTGGTGTTAAAGCCTTCGCATTTGTTGGTGCCCTGCAAGTAATGGAACAAAGAGGCTTCCAATTTGATCGTTTAGCAGGAACGAGTGCTGGTGCAATTGTTGCTGCACTTATTAAAGCTGGATATACAAGTAATGAGATATTCAAGTTACTTGATGAATTAGATGTAGAATCCTTTAAAGATGAGAGAATGTCGGTGCTTCCTTTTACTATTGCTAAATGGGTGCATATGTATTATCGCCTTGGATTATACAAGGGAAATGCGCTTGAGGCATGGTTGAAGAAAGTTTTAGGAGCAAAAGGGATTAGAACATTTGGAGATTTACCGACGGGATCATTACGTATCATTGCTTCAGATTTATCAAAAGGTAAATTACTTGTTCTTCCTGATGACTTAGGAAAATATGGGTTAATACCTGAAAGATTTCCTGTAGCTAGGGCGATTCGAATGAGCTGTAGCATTCCATTTTTCTTTGAACCGGTCAAAATCTATGACCGTGGAAATGGAGGGGAAGCTTCTTATATTGTTGATGGAGGGCTTTTAAGTAATTTTCCAATGTGGTTGTTCATGGATGGTAACCTGAAAAGGTGGAAGCGGCCGGCGATTGGCTTTCACCTAAAACCAGAATTAAGTGAAATCCCACCTAAAAAAATTAAAAATGCTATTACTCTATACCGAGCGTTGTTTGAAACAATGACTTCTGCCCACGATTTGAGATATGTCGATTCAGCCGATGAGAAAAATGTCGTCTTTATTCCGGTACTGGATGTTAAAGCAACTGATTTTGAACTCTCGGACGAACAAAAGGATAATCTCGTTACAATTGGGAAAAAAGAAACCAAGCACTTTTTAAAAAACTGGAGTTATTAAAGATTTGTATAAAAAAGGACGGTCTTCCCTTTTTTATACAAATCGATGCATGAGCGGAACCGCTGCAAGGTTTTAAGCCTTTTGAGCGGTTTTCTCGAAAGGCGGGCAGCGAGTGGAGCCATGCAAAAGGTCAAGAGAAAACCTAGATAAAAAAGGACGGTCTTCCCTTTTTTATACAAATCGATGCATGAGCGGAACCGCTGCAAGGTTTTAAGCCTTTTGAGCGGTTTTCTCGAAAGGCGGGCAGCGAGTGGAGCCATGCAAAAGGTCAAGAGAAAACCTAGATAAAAAAGGACGGTCTTCCCTTTTTTATACAAATCGATGCATGAGCGGAACCGCTGCAAGGTTTTAAGCCTTTTGAGCGGTTTTCTCGAAAGGCGGGCAGCGAGTGGAGCCATGCAAAAAGGGTTAAGAGAAAACCAAGGTAAAAAAGGACGGTCTTCCCTTTTTTATACAAATCGATGCATGATTTGTTTTATATAAAGGGTTTATTCGACGAAAAAAAGAAGAACCGAGTGTTTAAAAAAATGCTCGGCTCTTCTTTTTTTGTTTCTTACCTTCAATCACTTTAAGATTATGGCCTTCACGACGTTGTTTCGTAGAAGAACGAATTGGCTTCTTTTTAGTTTGGGGTGCCGTTACCCTTTTACTTTTAAATACAGCACCTGATGGCGAAGATGCTTGGCGCTGTGTACTTGTTCGTTTGGCTTTCTTTAACTGTGCTCCACTTGGACCTGTTTGTGACGGAAATAATGGTGTTCCGTAGCGTCTAGCCATAAACCAACGATAGATAATAAAAATGACTGCGATAAACCCAATCATCATTAATATTCTCGTTAAAAAGCCAAGGGGATTAAAGAGAAGCTCGTAACCAAGCCCAATAATGGCAAAAATCAAAACAGCCGGTATGATGTACTTCATAATCGAACGCATGTATCTGCACCTCCAATATATTGACGATCAAAGGTTACACAATTTCCTTTGCTTTTGCAAAACTAGCTTTCTAAATATGCTTCACGTTTCAGCATCTCGTTAAAGGAAGTAATTGTAACAGATGATTCGAAGGTTCCTCTTTGTTGTATGGAGCTAAAGAGGGAGCCCAGGATAACCAAGCCATTTCCTAAATTTAGTTGGTTAATGGTTGTGCTTCGTAGAAAGTCCCCAAACTAAGGTATGTGAGCAATTCGATGTAATTGCTCAAAGATATTATCATAAAGACTTCAACAAGTATGGTAAACAAGATAAAACTACTCCCACATTGATAGTGTAGTCTTAATTGTTCTTGAACATGATCAATAGTTAATGGCGACTTTCGTTCATATGCATTAATCACTATATCTTCAGCCCCGTGATAATGGAAAACTCTTCGTATTAATAGGGGGAGAGTAAATGTGTATTTTAAAAGAGAGAAACTTAATGATGAACCCTTGTAATAAGCTCTGAGTAACATGATTCGGATCTTTTCTACAAATGGTTGTTATCAAACATGATGCTTTCTACGAGTGCTTGCCCACCGTAAGCGGTCTTTGGTTGATTCCTTGACATGATGACACCAACCTATCTACATTTCAGATATTATTAATTAATTCTACATGAATTTTAAAAAATCCTTCTTTGTAGGTGCTTGCTCTTGTAATCAAGTAAAAGAATCTTTTTTTTACAGTATATCCAATTTATCGGACATTCATTCTAGGTAGACAAGATAAATTTCATGAGTTTTCAAGTTTAAAAACGGACATACTAGGCGTGGAGGTGGTCATTTTGGAAAAACAACATAGTGCAAGAAATAGACAAGAAGAACAAATGTCGTACCCAATGAAAGTTGCGTTGATAGGACTATTTGGTGGTTTAATATGGTCGCTTGTTGGATACTTCACTTTTTATTTTCAATTTATTAGAGTAGGGCCTGCCCTTGCGTTGATGCCTTTTGCCTTAGGAGATTGGAAAGATACGTATATAGGTCAATTAGTTGGGGTCGCAGTCATTTCTGTTCTTTCCATTGGAATCGCTTTTTTATATAGACTTATTCTACAAAAAATTAATAAAATTTGGGTAGGAGTAGGATTTGGATTAGTCCTATGGCTTGTTGTCTTTTACCTTTTAAATCCAATATTCCCTGGGCTGAAGTCTATTCAAAATCTTGATATGAATACGATTCTTACTTCAATTTGCCTTTATGTCCTTTATGGCACATTTATTGGCTATTCTATATCTTATGAATATGCCGAACAGCAACAAAATGTGTAGGCTTCTCCTATCAAGCTTTATGCTACAATAAAAAAGTAGTGTTCCTAAACAGTAAATGAAAAGGTGCATGTGTTATAAAGCTGAAGGTCATGTGAGTGGCAGCCGTTGTGGAAAATCACAAGACCTCTTCATGCACCCATAAAGGAGAGGGTATAGGATGAGTCGAATTGAAGCAGTGCGTTCTAAGTTAAAGGAATTTGGGATTGATGGGTTACTTCTTACAAGTCCTTATAATAGACAGTATACGACCAACTTTACTGGAACGGCAGGAGTCGCGATAATCTCGGAGCAAAAGGCCATTTTCATCACCGATTTTCGCTATGTAGAGCAAGCGAAAGAGCAGGCACAAGGTTTTGAAATTGTTCAGCATACAAGTCCAATCTATTTAGAGGTAGCTAATCAAGTGGCGAAACTCGGTTTAAAAAAGGTAGGATTTGAACAATCACATCTTACATATGAAGCACATCAGATCTATGAAAAGCATGTTGAAACCGCATCGTTAATACCTGTGTCAGGTTTGGTAGAAGGTATTCGTCTCATTAAAGATGAAAAAGAAATCAAAATGATTCAAAATGCAGCTGATATTGCAGATGCAGCATTTGAATATATCATTACCTTTATTAGACCAGGTATGACAGAATTATTTGTATCAAATGAATTAGAATTTTTTATGAGAAAGCAAGGTGCTGCTAGTTCATCCTTTGATATTATCGTTGCATCAGGTTATCGTTCAGCTCTACCACATGGTGTTGCGAGTGAGAAAGTGATTGAAAAAGGGGAATTAGTCACATTAGATTTCGGTGCTTACTTAAAAGGATACTGTTCTGATATTACTAGGACAGTTGCAGTAGGAAATGTAAATGATGAATTAAAAGCTATTTACAATACGGTACTAGAAGCTCAACTTTTAGGGATGAAAGGAATAAAACCTGGTTTAACGGGAAAGGAAGCGGATGCTCTAACTCGTGAATATATCACTGAAAAAGGCTATGGCGAGTATTTTGGTCATTCTACTGGACATGGTCTAGGAATGGAAGTACATGAAGGTCCATCTCTCTCAATGAAATCTGAAACCATTCTGGAAACTGGAATGGTCGTAACCGTTGAACCAGGGATTTATATTTCTGGGGTAGGCGGTACGAGAATAGAAGACGATACTCTCCTTACAGCAGAAGGAAATAAATCTTTTACACACTCTACTAAAGAATTATTAATAATTGGTGAATAATTTTTGAGGAGAAAGTTTTTCCAAGCTGTGGTATAGTAATGACTGTGACTGATATCCAATTATATTTGGATGTAAAGATGGAGGAATAATCAATGATCTCAGTAAACGATTTTAAAACAGGCTTAACGATTGAAGTGGATAATGGACTTTGGCAAGTGATGGAATTCCAGCATGTAAAGCCAGGTAAAGGAGCTGCTTTTGTTCGTTCAAAGCTGCGTAATTTACGAACAGGTTCAGTTCAAGAAAAAACATTTCGTGCAGGTGAAAAAGTTTCAAAGGCGCATATTGAAAACCGTCGGATGGCGTACCTTTACGCAAGTGGTGATATGCATAATTTCATGGATAATGAATCGTACGAACAAATTGAATTACCAACAGCTCAAATTGAACATGAACTAAAATTCTTAAAAGAAAACATGGTCGTTCAAATTATGAGTTTCCAAGGGGAAACTCTTGGTGTAGAAGTCCCCAATACTGTTGAACTAGAAGTAACAGAGACGGAGCCTGGCATTAAAGGTGATACAGCTTCAGGTGGAACGAAGCCAGCAATATTAGAAACGGGGCTTTCAGTACAAGTTCCTTTCTTCATTAACCAAGGTGATGTTCTCATTATCGATACTCGTAACAGTTCATATGTTTCACGTGCATAGTAAAAGACAGCCAGGTTCATTGAGAGCCTGGCTGTCTTTTGTTTAATAATAAACAAAGCTCCTATCAGTACACTATGAGAGATATAAGGAAAAGTAGATTTTTAAATTTAGTTGCAAAATTGGAAATGTTAATTCATTTAATAGGACGAACTAGTGAAATTCAAACTAGCTCGTCTTTTTTGTTCTGAATAGAAATCTTCTTTCATAGGTTGTACAAAGTGACTTTTAAGTTGAGGTGGAAGTATGAAGACCTGGTTCTACACAGTTGAAATGGCGCTACTTGTAATGGTTGGTTTACGAGTCGTTTCAGGATTAATCGAACTTACCGTAGCGGGATTGATATTGAAATTTAACAGTATAGAAAAAGCTGTAGCTTTAAACGCGGTCCTTGCTATCGTTGGTCCAGCTATCTTTATTACATCAGTGGCCATTGGTTTAATTGGAATGTCAGATCGACTTTCTGCATCTAAGTTTGTTTTTATAGGAGCCGGGGTGTTGTTAATTTTAATTGGAATTAGAAAGTAAGGGGGGCGAAGGGATCATGTTACAAGATGTTGTAGCAATTTTACCAGGGGATATTCGAGAAGTACTTAAACAGTTGTCACCAATAATCCTAGAAAAAACCGAAGAAATCCGCCTCCGAGTAGGACGTCCTCTCGAAGTCATTTCAAGAGGAATACCCTATTATCCAAGTGTCAACGATCGACATTACATCGTTAAAGCTGATGATGCCAAATTTTTATTAAATCAATTGAGTCAGTATTCGATGTATGCCTTTGAAGAAGAATTACGACGTGGATTTATTACGATCAAAGGTGGACATCGAGTTGGTTTGGCGGGAAAAGTCGTTCTTGATCACGGACAAGTTAAAACATTAAGAGACATAAGCTCCTTTAACATTCGGATCGCTAGGCAAACCATTGGTGTTGCGGATCGGCTTGTCTCACAATTATATGACCAAAAATGGTTAAATACTCTTTTTATTGGTCCACCGCAAACAGGAAAGACGACAATGCTACGAGATGTAGCACGATTAATTAGTCAAGGAATGCCGAGTAAAAACATTGCGCCATTAAAAGTTGGAATTGTTGATGAACGGTCTGAGATAGCGGCAAGTATGAAGGGTGTTCCTCAGCTTGAACTAGGGTCAAGAGTAGACGTACTTGATGGATGTCCAAAGGCAGAAGGGATGATGATGCTCATTCGTTCAATGAGTCCAGATGTTATTATCGTCGATGAAATTGGAAGAGAAGAGGATGTTTTTGCGGTTCAAGAAGCTCTTCATGCCGGGGTAAAAGTAATGACAACGGCTCATGGTTACTCGCTTGAAGATATTGAACGGCGTCCCGCATTGAAATCGTTGCTTGAAATGGAAGCTTTTGAACGTTGTGTTGAATTAACAAGAACAACCCAGGCAGGTGTAATTCGTCGAATTCGAAATCAACAAAGGCGAGACGTGGTGAGAGTAAAATGAAGCTTTTAGGTGCGGTAATCATAATTCTTGCAACAACCTGGCTTGGATTTGAATTTGCTAAACGATTAAGTGAAAGGCCAAAGCAATTACGTCAATTAAAAGTTGCGATCCAGTCACTCGAAGCCGAGATCATGTATGGATTAACCCCGCTCGCCGAAGCAAGTATGCATATTGCTAAGCAAATGCCAAGGCCTATTTCTTATTTTTTTGAACGCTTCTCTGACCGGTTACTCACGAAGCAAGAAACGGCATTTGAAGCTTGGGAAGAAAGTTTAAAGGAAACCTGGAACTTAACATCTATGCTTGATAGTGAACGAGAAGTCATGATGCAATTTGGAGCAACTCTTGGGCAGCATGACCGAGAGCAGCAGCAAAAGCAGATTAAATTGACACTGGCTCACCTAGAACGTGAAGAACATGAGGCTAAAGAACGCCAACATCGTTATGAACGAATGATTAAGAGTCTAGGATTTCTTACAGGGTTGCTAATTGTCATTCTCATGCTATAGAGCAAGAGTAGGAAGTAGGAGGGGGAGAGGTCGTGGTGTACGATGTTAACACCATTTTTCAAATAGCAGGAATCGGAATAGTTGTGGCAATGATTCATACGGTTTTGAAGCAAATGGGAAAGGAAGATTGGGCCCACTGGGTAACCTTAATTGGCTTCGTTGTCGTTTTGTATATGGTTGCCACGATCGTGGATGATCTTTTTCAGAAAATCAAAGGGGTTTTCCTGTTTCAGGGGTAAAGGGGTGAGTTGCGATTGATATTATCCAAATAGTCGGGTTAGGGCTTATCGCAACCTTCCTAGCCTTGGTTATAAAAGAGCAAAAGCCGTTGTTTGCCTTTATGTTAACTGTTTTTGTTGGAATCCTCATTTTTCTGTTTTTAATAGATGAAATCGCCAAAATAATTAACATGCTCGAGGGAATTGCTGAGCAAGCAAATATGAATATGATGTATTTACAAACGATCTTAAAGATTATTGGAATTGCTTATATCGCAGAGTTTGGTGCACAAATAGCTAAAGATGCAGGACAAGCTGCGATTGCTTCTAAAATTGAATTAGCAGGTAAAATTCTTATACTAGTAATGGCAATACCAATCTTAACAGCAGTAATCGAAATGGTTCTAGCTCTTTTACCTTCATAAAGAGCGAAAAAGGGGAGGGACAAGCGTGATTCGGTTCATCGTCCAAGGAATAATCGTAGCTTCCATTCTACTTATGTTTGCACCAGTCAGTTCGGCTGAAAATGACCCATTGGACGAGCAAGGCTTTGTTGAAAAACAAATGGAACAACTCCAATTAGACGAAGTCCGAGCATACTGGGAGGAAATTTCTACGGAATACGGTGGCTTCCTACCTGAAAGTCAGAAAGGAACGTTTATGGAATTCGTTCGAGGTGAAAAGCAGTTTTCCATAAAGGAATGGGGACTAGGCCTCCTTCGCTTTTTACTACACGAGTTACTTGTCAATGGAAAATTACTAGGGTCACTTATTTTACTAACGGTTTTTTGTATGATCTTACAGTCTCTTCAAAATGCGTTTGAACAACATACAATCAGCAAAGTAGCTTATGCGATCACTTATATGGTGCTCATGATTATCGCTTTAAATAGTTTTCACGTGGCTATTTCTTACGCCTCAGACGCCATCAACAACATGGTCCATTTTATGATCGCGCTTCTACCTTTGTTGCTTGCTATGATGGCTGCAATTGGGAGTATTACATCAGCTGCTCTGTTTCATCCATTGATTATATTTTTTGTGAATACAAGTGGATTATTAATACAGCATGTCGTGCTACCACTATTATTCTTGTCAGCAGTCCTTAGCATTGTTTCAACACTAACTGACCACTATAAAGTAACAAAGCTTGCCACGTTTTTAAGAAATATAGCAGTAGGTACATTAGGAATTTTTCTAACCATTTTTCTTGGAGTCATATCTGTTCAAGGGGCAGCAACTGCAGTTTCAGACGGCATTACGGTGCGAACGGCTAAGTTTATTGCTGGAAACCTAGTACCGGTTGTTGGTCGGATGTTTACAGATGCAGCAGACACCGTGCTCTCAGCATCTGTATTGTTAAAAAATACGATCGGGATAGCTGGTTTAGGAATTCTTCTAATGCTATGTGCATTCCCAGCTTTAAAAGTGTTATCCCTTGCCATCATCTTTAACTTATCTGCAGCTGTCCTTCAACCACTAGGCGGAGGGGCCATCATCGAATGCTTGTCCATCATCGGAAAAGCCGTCATTTTTGTCTTCGCAGCCATGGCCGTCGTCTGCCTTATGTTCTTCCTAGCCATCACCATCATGGTAGCAGCGGGGAATTTGTCTATTATGATGAGATAGATTTTGTCCCAAAAGGTGTGCACTTCACCTTTTGGGACAAAATCGTCGCGATGAGCATAGCCGCTGCCATGTTTTAAGCCTTCTGAGCGATCTTCTCAGAAGGCGCGCAGCGTGCGGAGCCATCGCAAACATGTACGCACATAACAAGGCCGAAGGGCGTATTCACCTTTTGACAAACTCGACACGATTAGGCATAGCCGCTGCCATGTTTTAAGCCTTCTGAGCGATCTTCTCAGAAGGCGCGCAGCGTGCGGAGCCATCGCAAACATGTACGCACATAACAAGGTATTCATTCAGCAAATCCAAACTTGTCTCTTAATTCTAATGAAAGGAGAAAAACCAATGGGCTTTTTGACAGAATGGCTTACGAACATCATTCTATTAATTTTACTTGCTACTATTTTAGAGTTAATGCTACCCAATTCGAATATGCAGCGCTATGTAAAAATGGTTGTTGGTTTACTTTTATTAGTTGTCATGCTTCAACCATTACTTTCAATATTCACTGAAGACGTTGATGAATGGCTTTTTTCCTTGTCAAATGTGACGGTACAAACTGAACAATCTGTAAATCATCAAATAAATTTGCAAAAAAGAGAAATAGAGTTGGGACAACGTGCATATCATTTAGAACAGGTGGCTGTCCAACTTGAGAGACAAGTAGCAGAGACATTGCTTGAACAGCATGAGCTGACAATTGACCATGTCGCTGTTGAATTGGATGACGATGTACTTGAACATTTAGATAGTCAAGAGCAGCAACTGAATGAGGAACAAATGATTTATGCGATCAAAGCTATTCATGTTTATGTTCAATCATCGTCGAAACCAACTGTTGAACAAGAAAAATCAAGAGGAAATTCATCTGTTCAAGTTGTTCATATTGATACATCTAAACCAATTACAACTACGGACGAAATCGATGAAACGAGTCATGATTTAGAACCTGTTCAACAATTTCTCTCAGAAAACTGGTACATCCCTAAAGAAAAGATTTTACTAGCTTGGGAAGGGGGGAAACGAGCAGAATGAATCGCGACGAACAGAAGGATCAACAATGGCTACAGAACCTATTCAAGAAGCAGGATAAAGGAAAAAAACGGCGTTTACCTCTTCACTATGTTTTGCTTCTTGGATGTGTAGGTCTTGCGCTCATGATAACGGGCAACCTTCTGACCAATCCAGCAGGAGACGAAGAACATTCCTTACCCGCTTTTAATGAAGAAAAAGAAGAGGAAGATGAGCCGGTATTCAAAAGGGGTTCGTCAGTGGAACCAAATTCAATGCAAGACTATGAAATGCGCTATGAAAATCAGTTGAAAGAGCAACTTGAACAGATCATTGGTATTTCAGATGTTTCAGTCATGATTAATTTAGCCGATACAGAGCGAAATGTGTATGAGAGAAATACGAATGAAAAACAGCAACATACAGATGAAACCGACCGAGAAGGTGGAACTAGAAAAGTAGAAGATATTTCTCGTGACGAACAACTAGTCATTATTCGTAACGGTGAAAAAGAAGAACCTATCTTAGTCCAAACAGAAAAACCATCTATCCGTGGAGTTTTGGTTGTGGCTAAAGGGGTTGAAAATGCTCAAGTGAAAAGTTGGGTGGTAGAAGCAGTAAGTCGATCATTAGATGTACCAACACATAGAGTTTCGGTTATGCCGAAGAAAACTAAGGAGGACTCGTAAATGGTATTGAAAAAGCAGACAGTTTGGTTGTTAACGATGTTAAGTTTGATTATTGTACTTTCGGTGTACTATGTTTCATCTCCGCAAGCTCCAGGTGAAGAAATTGCGTTTGTAGGGGAAAATCAAGAGGAACAAGAGTTAGATTTTGAGCAGCCAACCAGTGGCGATGCGAACGAAGTCATTGTTAACATTGCTGAAGAATTAGACGAGGTTGAAGAAGCAGAATCAGGAATGATCTCTTCAATTACTACGAATGAAGCTTTTGCTTCAATTCGTATGGAGCTTCAAGCAACACGTGACCGTATGGTTGAAGAGTATACAAATATTCGAGCTTCTGCAGATGCATCTGCTGAAGAAAAAGTCGATGCACATGAAAAAAGCATGGAATTACAACGTTTAGGACAAAAAGAATATCAATTAGAAACATTAATTATCGCTAAAGGTTATGAAGATGCACTTGTATTAGCAGAGGATAATCAAGTGCGAGTGATTGTTCAAACGGAAGAGCTTTCTGCAGCAGAAGCTAATGAGATTCTTAGTTTGACACTTAATCACTTAGGTAGTCAATCAGAGGTTACGGTAGCGCACCAAGCTTCAAAATAAAAAGGAAGAAGCCGCCAATTTGGCGGCTTTCGTCATTTGAAAACTAGTTATAAATAAAGCGGCATAAATTCTAGTGATGGGAAACGAAATAAAAGCGGAGAAAGTAAATGTGGATAATAAAATGCAATGAAAAATTAAAAGGGATTAAAAGTATAAAAGAAATCAAAAGTGGCATTAGTTGCTTTCTTTCTTAATTCTTTGTCCATAAAAAAAGGAAAAACCAATTTTAGAAAGGATGCATCTCGTCATTTGTCTATGATATAATACGCAAAGTAACTAATGACAGAGGAGCGATATGAAATGGAATGGAATGATTTAACAGAAGGTGCGAAGGCCGTTTTAGAGCAGACACGTAATATTAAAAATGATCATATCCAAATTGTCGAATTTGAAGTTGGCTTTGAACAGCAATTTGAAGATAACGATGAAGATACATACAAAGTTTCAATTAAAGAAGATGATTATCAAAGCTTAAAGCGTTATACGCAGGAAAATGAATATGGCGATAAATTTCACATGGCGCGTAATAAAAATATTGTGAAAATTATTTTATTAGAAAACGGAAAGATTCCAGACAACCTTTCAGAGTTTCCTGTTTTCCGCCAATACAAGAAGGAAGCTTTAATAAAAAATGAAGTTGAATCTGAAAGTGCAGCTGAGACTTCACAAGAATAAAGGCTAACTCCGCTAATTCATGTAAATGGTTTTCTAATAGAGGGCACTGAAAAGGCAAACACTGACCTTTCAAAGATCAATGTCTCCGCACATTGCACGCAAGTGGGTTTCTCATTGCAAGCTAAAGATGTGATATCTCACACCAAGAACCACTTTTTGGTTCGAGGCTATTGAAAAAGGTAAATAACGACCTTTTTCAGTAGCCTCTTCTAATAGATTCAGTCTTTTTTTGTTAATAAGATATAGAGGGATATAATCCTTTTTGTCGAAATCATTATGTTATAATAGCGGTAAACTACGATAAACTAGAAATCCTTATCCATAACTTTGATAGGGAATGAGGGAGTGTACAAAAGATGTTAAAAGTACAAGAATTAAAAGAATTAATTAAAGCATTAGATCAGTCAAATGTAAATGAATTAAAATTCGAACAAGATGGTACTAAGCTTGTTCTAAAAAAGCAGGCTGCACCAGCACCAGCTGTTGACAAGGTTATAGAAGGACCAAGAGAAACAGTAGCAGTAGCAGCACCCGTTGTACAACAAGAAGAAAAAGTAACCGCAGAGTCAGTTATCACAAAAGCTCAAGAGCCAACAACAAATGCGAATGTACATACAATCACATCACCTATGGTAGGAACATTCTATTCGGCACCATCACCTGACTCAGAGCCATATGTAAAACAAGGAGCTCGGGTAACAGACGAATCAGTCGTTTGTATCGTCGAAGCGATGAAGCTAATGAATGAGATTGAAGCAGAAGTTAAAGGGAAGATTGTAGAGGTTCTCGCTGAAAACGGTGAGCTTGTTGAATACGGTCAACCATTATTTGTTGTAGAGCTTGTATAGCTAGGGAGAGATCAGATGATTAAAAAAATCTTAATTGCCAACCGTGGAGAAATTGCTGTCCGTATTATTCGTGCATGCAGAGAATTAGAGATTGAAACAGTAGCAGTATATTCAGAAGCAGATAAAGACTCTTTACACGTACGGTTAGCTGATGAAGCTTACTGTATTGGTCCAACAGCTTCTAATAAAAGTTACTTAAATGTAACAAACATTATGAGTCTTGCGACATTAACGGAGGTTGATGCGATTCATCCTGGATATGGATTCTTAGCAGAAAACGCTGATTTTGCGGAAATCTGCGCGGCGTGTAATATAACGTTTATCGGACCGAGTCCATATGCAATTAATCAAATGGGTACAAAAGACGTGGCAAGAGCAACAATGGCAAAAGCGGGAGTACCTATTGTACCTGGGTCAAGAGGAATTGTAGAAAATGTAGAAGCAGGCCTAGCAGTAGCAGAAGAAATTGGATTTCCTGTCATCATTAAAGCGACTGCCGGTGGTGGCGGAAAAGGAATTCGTGTTGCTAGAACAGCTGAAGAACTCAAAAAGGGAATGAATATTACCCAACAAGAGGCAGCGACAGCATTCGGTAATCCCGGTGTGTACATTGAAAAATACATTGAAGATTTCAGACATGTTGAAATTCAAATACTCGCTGATAACTATGGAAACGTGATTCACCTTGGTGAACGAGATTGTAGTATCCAAAGAAGGTTACAAAAACTATTAGAGGAAACTCCTTCACCTGCCATATCAGCTAAAACAAGAAACGAGATGGGAACAGCCGCGGTAAATGCAGCTAAGGCAGTTGATTACTCTGGGGCTGGTACAGTTGAATTCATTTATGATCACATAAATGGAAAATTTTATTTCATGGAAATGAATACCCGTATACAAGTAGAGCATCCTGTTACAGAAATGGTGACTGGAATTGATCTAATTAAAGAACAAATCCGTGTAGCAAGTGGAGAAGAATTAACGTTTACACAGGATGATGTTACCTTCCAAGGATGGTCAATTGAATGTCGAATCAATGCAGAAAATCCAAAAAAGAATTTCATGCCTTCTCCAGGTAAGATAACCAATTACTTGGCACCGGGTGGTCTAGGGGTTCGAATTGACTCTGCAGTCTACCCAGGTTATGTCATTTCTCCATTTTATGACTCAATGGTTGCTAAGGTTATTACGCATGGAGCGACCCGAGCTGAAGCTATTGCAAAAATGAAACGAGCGCTTGAGGAATTTGAAATTGAAGGTGTGGAGACAACAATTCCTTTCCATCTTCGCCTCCTGAATCATGAGACGTTTATTTCAGGTGATTTTAATACGAAATTCCTTGAACTGCATGATGTCATGTCCGTCAAATTAAATTAATTAGGAGGAACATAGCATGAATGAAAATCATATTCTCGAACTCGAAGAACAAAAGTCTGAACTTGGTAAAGTTGAAATCTCACCAGAAGTCATTGAAGTCATTGCTGGTATTGCTGCATCAGAAGTAGACGGTGTAGCGACAATGCGTGGTAACTTCGCGACTGGAGTAGCTGAGAGATTAGGTCGTAAAAACCATGGGAAAGGCGTTAAAGTGGAGCTTGCTGAAGATGGGATTACAGTCGATGTTTCTGTTGTGATCACATATGGAGTATCGGTCCCGGAAGTGGCTAACCTGATTCAATCAAATATTAAACAAGCTTTACAAACGATGACAGCTATTGAATTACAAGCGATTAACGTTCATGTTGTAGGCGTACAGTTTGAAACAGCTGAACCTGTCGAAGACGAAAACTAAACAATGATAGTTTTTGGGCAGTTGAGGTATAATCCTCGACTGTCTTTTCGTTATTTTGGGATATAATAAAAAGAAAAGAAAAGAAAATAGCTTCAAACCTTCCTTTAAATTCTTTTATTTATGAATAGAGCCATTGTCTTTGTGTCAGAATTGTAGCATGAATAACCTCTGTGAATAGGTATCCTAAGTAAGCAGAGCCTTTTATACTCTGTTCGTGTCTAGGCGGAAGGAATAGTCATTGCACGTGAAACACACACATATATAAAGTCAGTTTGATTGAAACCGAAAGATATCAATGTGTTCAATCTAAATTGTTCTGTTTTAGCATGGCGTGATATGCTATCATCAACATATTAATTGTACAAGTATGCGATCTATTTATGCATACTTTTAAAAAGGAGTTTTACAAATGAATCGAAGAGTAGCAAGACTTAGAGCAGCACAAGCGCTCTATCAAATTGATTTAGCGGATACAGATATAGACTCAGCCATACATAGTGTGCTTGATGATGAGGAAACGGCAAGTGATTTTATGACCGACCTTGTAAAAGGAACGGTTGAACAAAAAAGTGCAATTGATCCGTTGATCTCTGCAAGCCTTCAAGGCTGGACCATTGATCGAATGGGTCTTGTTGATCGTGCGATTGTTCGTATGTCACTTTATGAGATGAAATACATTGAAGATATTCCAGTAAACGTAACGTTTAATGAGGGTATTGAGTTAGCAAAAGCATTTGGTGGGGAAGAGTCAGGACGCTTCGTAAATGGAGTATTGTCCAAAGCTATGGAAGAAATTTAAAACTTAAGGGAGTGGAAAAAGAATGACAGCTTTATTATTGAATGGAAAAGAACTTGCAGCGAAAAAAAGAGAGCAATTAAAAAAAGACGTGGACCAACTGACAACTGAAAATGTAATTCCTGGACTAGCCGTAATTTTAGTAGGGGAAGATCCAGCTTCACAAAGCTATGTAAAAGCAAAGCAAAAAGCTTGCGAACAAGCTGGTATCCATTCTGTCTTAATTAAAAAGCCAGATACGATTACCGAAGAAGAATTATTATCTGATATCGAGCGTCTAAATGAAGACAACTCCATAGATGGAATTTTAGTGCAACTTCCAATTCCAAAGCACATTTCTGAACAGGCAGTTATTGAAAAGATTGCTCCTGAAAAAGACGTAGACGGTTTTCACCCAATTAATATTGGTAAAATGATGGTAGGGGAAGAGACCTTCTTGCCTTGTACGCCATATGGTGTTGTTGAAATGTTGAAAGAAGCTAAAATCGATCTAGTAGGCAAGCATGTTGTCGTTGTGGGTCGTAGCAATATTGTTGGTAAACCTGTTGGGCAGTTACTTTTAAATGAACATGCTACAGTTACATACTGTCATTCTCGAACAAAAAATCTACGTGAGATGACGAATTTAGCGGATATTTTAATAGTGGCAATCGGAAGAGCTAATTTCATAAATGCAGATGATGTAAAGCCAGGAGCAGTCGTCGTTGATGTAGGAATAAATCGAGTTGATGGCAAACTTTGTGGTGATGTAGACTTTGATAGTGTAAAAGAAAAGGCCTCTTATCTAACTCCTGTTCCAGGTGGGGTTGGTCCGATGACGATTACGATGCTCTTAGAAAATACTGTTCAATCAGCACGAAAGCGTTTATAGGTTCAGAGAAAATGGCAACTCAAAATATTTGGTCCATATCTGAGGCGACTCGCTACATCAAATCGCTCTTAGAGGAAGACTCCATCCTTCATAATGTTTGGTTAAGAGGAGAACTTTCCAATGTAAAGTTGCATAGCCGTGGACATCTTTATTTCACGATCAAAGACGATCAATCAAGAATGCAAGCTGTAATGTTTGCTGGTCATAACCGGTATTTGGCATTTAAGCCGGAAAATGGTATGAAGGTAATCGTTCGTGGAGAGGTGAATGTTTACGAGCCTTATGGTCAATATCAGTTCTATGCAAAAGAAATGCAACCGGATGGAATTGGGAGTCTATATTTAGCTTATGAAAAATTAAAAGCTCAACTTGAGCATGAAGGTTTATTTGATGCAGAAAGAAAAAAGCCGATCCCTATTTTTCCTTCTCGGATTGCAGTGATCACATCTCCTACTGGAGCAGCGATTCGAGATATTGTGACGACCTTAAAGCGACGTTATCCTGTTACTCAAATCACCTTGCTCCCTGTCCTCGTACAAGGAGAGCAAGCACCAGGATCTATTGTTCGTGCCATTAGGCAAGCAGATCTTGCTAATTGCTTTGATTGTTTGATTGTTGGGCGTGGTGGGGGTTCCATTGAGGAGTTATGGGCTTTTAATGATGAGGGAGTCGTTCGAGCTATTGCCGAAACTCGAGTCCCTGTCATTTCTGCGGTTGGACATGAAACGGATTTTACGATTAGTGACTTTGTTGCTGATTTACGAGCACCTACACCAACAGGGGCAGCTGAACTTGCAGTCCCAGATATAAGAGAAGTTCAACGTTCTCTTCAGATGATGCAGAAACGTTTGAAGAAACTTATGGGTGACAGACTAGTAACGGAAACCAACAAGTTGGATCGGCTAAAGCGATCGTATGCTTTCAGATATCCCGAGCAGTTAATTCGTCAGAAAGAACAACAATTAGATGGATATATTGATCGTTTAAAACGTTCCATTGTAATGACTGTAACAGAACCTGCTAATCAACTAGGACACCTAGATAAAGCTCTTAATCGATTGCATCCTCATATCAGAGTTGGGCAAGCAAGAGAAAGAAAGCAACAGTTGCAAGACGCATTAATAAAAGCGATAAAACAACAAGTGAAAGAAAAACGTCTACCGTTTGAAAAAGCACTCGGAGACTTAAATTTGTTAAGTCCTTTGCGAATGATGGATCGTGGATATAGCTTAGCCTACAAAGAGGATCATTCACTAGTGAAATCGGTCAAACAAGTTAATAGCGGAGTAAAATTAAATATACGGGTTAAAGATGGAACGATTCATTGTTTGGTTGAAGATATAGAGACAACGGAATAGGGGGAGAAAAAATGGCTGAGAAAGAAGAGCTAAGCTTTGAAGAGGCGATGGCTGAATTAGAGCAAGTAGTAGAACAACTTGAACAAGGAGATGTTCCACTCGAAAAAGCGATTACAATGTTTCAGGAAGGAATGGCTTTGTCTAAAAAATGTCATGAAAAACTTGAACAGGTGGAAAAACAAATGGATCAAATCCTTCATGAAGATGGAGAAATCGAACTGCTAGATTTTCAGGAGGATGAATAACAGTGAGTGAAGAGCTTCGTTATTTTCTAAATGAGGTAAAAGCTAATATTGAACAGCAACTACCAAGCCATATTGAGAAGCTTGCAGCTCCATCTATCTTAAAAGAAGCAATGATCTATTCTCTTAATGCGGGTGGAAAAAGAATTCGTCCTGCTTTGTTGTTTGCCACACTAAAAAGCTTTGGAAAACCAATGGAAGAAGGGTATGAAGTGGCGTGTGCCATCGAGATGATTCATACATATTCTCTCATCCATGATGACTTGCCAGCTATGGATAATGATGACCTAAGACGTGGCAAGCCTACAAACCATAAAGTATTTGGAGAAGCGATGGCGATTTTAGCAGGAGATGCCTTATTTACATATAGTTTTGAACTTATTGCTAACATGCAAGGAGTGAACCTTTCGTCAGAAAAAAAGCTTTTGCTTGTCCAAGAAATAGCAAAGGCTTCAGGACCAGAGGGAATGGTAGGTGGGCAGGTAGCTGATATGAAAGGCGAAAACCAAGCTCTTTCTATTGAGGAACTCATGTATATTCACGAACATAAAACAGGAGATTTATTATCTGCATCGATTATTTCAGGAGCCATTATTGCTGGGGCAACTACAAATGATCTTGCTAATCTAAAACTGTTTGCAAAAGAATTAGGACTAATGTTTCAAATTAAAGATGATATTCTTGATGTTGAGGGGGATATGGAATTAATTGGTAAGCCGATCGGTAGTGATAATGGCAATAATAAAAGTACGTATCCCAATCTTTTAGGGTTAGAGGGAGCAAAATCCATGCTTAATGAGCATAAGGATAAAGCGAAGAAATTTTTAGCCAATGTAAATATGGAACAGCAATTACTATTAGCTTTAACCAACTATGTAGCAGATCGTGACCATTAATTTCAAAGCATTTCCATTGAGCTTACAATGTCGCCATGCTATAATAGCAGGATACGAGAGTGGTGCAGTATTCTAGTCAGTTCTCCGTTCTTGAAGGCGGGGCTAAAAATCCGCCAAAGGGCACATCGATGAAGCTCCTTGTCTTGGCTTGAGGCGCCCAGCTTTGGGTCTTGATTGGGAGATAAGGTAGTAGGGCGATCCACAAAGGCATGTGGGCGTTGACCCTCCTACTGTGGAGGCCTTTTGCTCGGTCCTTACACGAGTAAGGTACAAGTGCAATGGGTATGAACCTGCATCGGCAAGCTAGGGAGCTTGTCTGCAGCGTAGCCTGCCTTGAGTGGAGGAAGAGGGGATTATGGAGATGAGGTTGGTATCTGTCGGCCAACAGCTTTCAACCTTAAGTCATATGAAATCTACTCTGCAAAAGAGGATAAAAGAACGGCAAGGAACTGCCGAGGAAATCTCCTAGACTGTTCAATAGACATTTAAAGAGGATTGCAGTGTAGACTAAGTGGTAATCTAGTCTGACGCTTGGTGACAACGTCAAATTCAGCGTAAAGGGAAACCGCCTTTGCGGCGACGCATTGGTTCTGAATTGGGAAAACCTACTGGACCTAAGCTACAGAGTTTACTCTTTAAATGACCACTCCATCATTTATACATAGTCTATTCTTAAAAAGGTGATTTTGAGAAAATTATGAAAGTTATTCTGAAATCGATACATTGGAGTTTGGGTATTGCCGTTATCACACTCGTGCTAGCGGCTATTTTTTCAGTTATTTCCACATTTATATTAAGTGGTGTTACTTGGGCTATTGGGATGGGGATCGTTTTCATTATTGTCTTTTTAGGGGTGTTCTTTGATACAATTGGAGTAGCCGCGACAGCAGCTAATGAAAAGCCATTCCATGCGATGGCATCCGATCGTTTACAAGGGGCAAAGCATGCCGTCTTGATTACAAGAAATGCGGATAAATTTGCTAACTTTTGTAACGATGTAATTGGAGATATTTCTGGGATTATTAGTGGTACGGCTTCTGCCTACGTTGTTTTACAGCTGTCTTTACAGCTTGGCTATAGCGATACGTCCTATCAGCAATTTGCCATTTCCATTCTTTTCACAAGCGTTGTAGCAGCCTTAACAGTAGGTGGTAAAGCAGTTGGAAAAACATTTGCCATCCATTACTCTACTGCGATCATCTATCAAGTTGGTAGATTATTATACATTTTAGAGGTAAGATTAAAGATAAAAGTGTTCTCGGTTAGTAATGGGAAGACGAAGAAAAAAGACAAACTGACTCGAAAGTGAGGGTTCCTTTATGAAACTAGAGGAATTTAAAGACCCAAGCGAACTTAACGACTATTCAAAGAAACAATTAGAGGACCTAGCAGAAGATATCCGTCATTTCTTAATTGGAAAATTATCGGTGACGGGTGGTCACCTAGGACCTAATTTAGGTGTGGTGGAGCTTACCCTCGCCTTACATCATTTGTTTGATAGTCCTAAAGATAAGTTCATCTGGGACGTAGGGCATCAAGCGTATGTACACAAAATTCTTACCGGTCGCGCTGACAGGTTTGATCAATTACGCCAATATAAGGGCCTTTGTGGTTTTCCGAAGCGTAATGAAAGCGAGCATGATGTTTGGGAAACTGGACATAGTTCTACTTCGCTTTCTGCTGCAATGGGAATGGCAACCGCTCGTGACATTAAAGGTACGGATGAAAATGTTGTTGCTATTATTGGCGATGGAGCCCTGACAGGTGGTATGGCTCTTGAAGCATTAAATCATATTGGTCATGAACAAACGGATTTGATCGTGATTCTAAATGATAATGAAATGTCTATAGCGCCAAACGTTGGCGCTCTTCATAACGTACTTGGACGCTTGCGCACTGCAGGTAAGTACCATAAAGCGAAAGAAGAGCTTGAGCAATTAATCAAGAAAATCCCTGCTTTAGGTGGCAAGATTGCCGCTACTGCTGAACGAGTAAAAGATAGCTTAAAGTATTTACTTGTTTCTGGAATCTTTTTTGAAGAATTAGGATTTACTTATTTAGGTCCAGTTGATGGACATGACCTTGATGACTTAGCCGAAAATTTAAAGTATGCCAAGAAAACAAAAGGTCCAGTTATTGTTCATGTGTTAACGAAAAAGGGAAAGGGCTATGAGCCGGCAGAAAATGATGCGTATGGAACTTGGCATGGACTCGGACCATACAAGATTGAATCAGGTGAAGTTGTTAAAAAGCCAGGACCACCTAGTTATAGTGGGGTATTTGCTGAAACGTTAAAGAAGATTGCCCGTGAAGACAAGCGTATTGTGGCATTAACAGCAGCCATGCCTGGTGGAACGAAACTTGATGTATTTGCTAAGGAATTTCCAAAGCGGATGTTTGATGTTGGGATTGCTGAGCAGCATGCTACAACGATGGCTGGAGGGTTAGCTACGCAAGGAATGAAACCTGTGTTTGCCGTGTACTCAACCTTCTTACAGCGTGGATACGATCAAGTCGTTCATGACATCTGTAGACAAAATTTAAATGTCGTATTTGCGATTGATCGTGCTGGACTTGTTGGAGCAGATGGAGAAACGCATCAAGGAGTGTTTGATATTGCCTTTTTAAGACATCTTCCTAATATGAAAATATTAATGCCAAAAGATGAAAATGAGCTACAGCATATGATCTATACTGCTTGTAAATATGATGGTGGTCCAATTGCTGTTCGTTATCCTCGTGGAAATGGATACGGTATTAAAATGGATGATGAATTAAAGCAACTTCCGATCGGAAAATGGGAAACGTTAAAGGACGGTACAGACGCCTGTATCTTGACTTTTGGAACGATGATTCCAGTAGCAGAAGAAGCGATGAATCAATTAGAGAAGCAAGGCATTTCCGTTAAGTTGGTTAATGCCAACTCGGCTAAGCCGTTAGATGAAGCTCTTTTGCATGATATTGCCAAGTTAGACGTTCCGGTGTTAACGTTAGAAGAGGCGGCATTGCAAGCGGGTTTTGGAAGTGCAGTGCTTGAGTTTTTCCATGATAATGGCTATCACAAAGTGGAAGTCAAACGGATGGGAATCCCAGATGAATTTATTGAACATGGTAGCGTATCTGAATTACTTGAAGAAATTGGACTTACTTCAGCCAATGTGTTAGATCAAGTCATGACGCTATTACCAAAGAAAAGACAAAGGGCGTAACGATCGTGACGAAGAAAGAACGAATAGATGTCTTGCTAGTTGAGCGTGGACTTATAGAAACAAGAGAAAAAGCCAAAAGATCGATTATGGCGGGTCTTGTTTTTTCAGGAACAGAAAGAGTTGATAGGCCTGGATTGAAAGTTGATCGTGAAACCCCTTTGGAAGTAAAGGGAAATCCGCTGCCATATGTAAGTCGTGGTGGTCTGAAATTAGAAAAAGCAATTACACAGTTTGATCTCTCATTAAAAGATAAAATTGTCTTGGATATTGGGGCATCGACGGGTGGTTTTACAGATTGTTCCTTGCAAAATGGCGCCAAAGCGGTTTACGCTCTTGATGTTGGCTATAATCAACTTGCGTGGAAGCTTCGTCAAGACGAACGTGTTACCGTCATGGAGCGGACAAACTTTCGTTATGTAAAGCCAGAGGATTTAAACAAGGGACTGCCTCAATTTGCGACTATTGATGTTTCCTTTATATCGCTTAAGCTGATCCTACCTGTTTTACGAACTCTTCTTGTACAAAATAGTGACGTAGTAGCTCTTGTTAAACCACAATTTGAAGCTGGAAGAGAACAGGTCGGTAAAAAAGGAATTGTCCGTGATAAAAGAGTCCATGAAGAAGTGGTGACGAAAATCACTGAGTTTGCCGTTCAACAAGGGTTTGATGTAGCGGGTCTTAGCTTTTCTCCAATTAAAGGTGGGGAAGGGAATATTGAATTTCTTATGCATCTCCATTTCACTGGTGAAAAAGAAGTTGGACATGTTGCTGATAATATATCTACAAAAGAAGTGGTAGATTCTGCCCATGAGCAATTAAAGGTTAAGCAAGAAGGTGGCCAGGAGTAGAAGGGTCAAATAGATAAAGGACTAACCATAAAGGTTCAGTCCTTTTTTTCTAATTTTCTCGACCATCATCTTTTGTATGATCTTTCCTGTAAAAAAGTCTAGAAATAGCCAAACCTATTCCACCAACCAATAAAAATAAAATAGCTCTTATTAAAATCGAAACAGTAGGTAAGTCAATGAAAATAACTTTAAGAAGTGTAAAGACTATCATAAACATACCAATTAGACGAAATAGCTTATCTTGTTTTATCTGACCATAAATAACGTTTGCAGCAGCATATATAATCCAAGTCAGGGATAAAACGATTGATTCAAGTTCTAAAGAATTCGTCAGCAATAACGATAGCTGTGATAGATAGATAAGGCCGAGAAATGTTATTAGAATTTTTATAAAAGCAGCTAACTCCTTTTTTTGACTTATGATTTGATTGGATTTGAAGTGAAACAAAAATGATGACATCAGAACCGTCCAAGCTAATGTCTCAATGGAAATAAACCGTTCAATTGGAAATGAAAGGATGCTAATAACCCCAAGAACATAAACGCCAAATCCAACCCATCTTTGTAAGGTTGATTGATAATGATAGTTTAAATAAATGACGATTGACCCTTCGATAATAAGAAACAGTCCAAGTGTCGATTGTTCAAAAAGGTCTAATAAAAGAAGCAATAATGTTAAGGTTGCACTTGAAAGGAAGACGGATCGCTTTTTCTTATCCATTTTGAAAATGATTATAAAAAGCAAGTAAGCACTTATATGGATCGTTAACCAATACGAATAAGTAAAAGAGGCCAGAAACCACAACGACATGAGCACTGAACTTGTTAAAAAGGTAAAAGCTACTTGTTCTTTCAGTGTCTGTCGATAAAGAAAATAGAACACAATGATCATGTGCTGGACAAGAGTTGCAAACGCAAGTGCCCGAATGTCTGCATTCCATTGAACAAAAGCGAAAACCAAAAAACATAAGTGAAGACCATATGTCACAACTAAATAAAGAGCTTTAAGCTTTTGCGACAAAGCAAGGATCATATAAGCTACAAAAATGATGAGTTCATACAAAGCAAAAAATAAGAGGTTGCCACTTTCTGATTGAATTAGAAACGGAACTAAACATGCCCCAATACTACTTACAATTCCAATGCTTTGTGATTGGTAATATTTCGTAAATAAAAATCCAACTAGAACAACTACAATGTGTATCGTAAAAGCAGTAGGAGATTGGATTAAATCATATAAGATATGGGCAGTAAATGTAGTTATAAAGAAAATAGCTATCGCCCCACCTAGTAGAACTTGCCCGAGAACAATGTTTTGGTTACGCCATTGTTTATGACCCATAAAAAGAATCAAGCATCCAGCTATGTATACTGCTCCAATTCGTACATAATCATTAATGAAACCCATTTCAGTCCCTGCTTTAAAACCCCAAATCACTCCTAAAAGCAAAACGAAAATAAAGATTCTTGGTAACCATACCTGTCCAATTTTCTTTTCCCAATCTGTTTCTTTTTTCATTGGCAATTTAGTGGTTGGAGAGATTGGTTTATTGATTTTTGAGAGTGGAATTGTTTTTCGATCTCTTAACTTCGATAGGTCCTCTTCTAACTTCGCAACCCTATCTTCTAAATTTTTCATACGTTCATTGTCATTCATCGTCAATATCATCCACCGCTTCCATAAAATGTTAATATATTCATTCGCTCTTTAAAAGGCAAAATCCTTGTTGCATTTTATTGTATGATAGTTTTTTGTACTTTTCTGCTTTTTTTGCTTGATTTTGTCGTTTCTTTAGTTGTATTAAGACAAGAATCCGTAGATAATGAAGAGAAGAGATTGTGGAAAGATTGGGTGGGAAAATGAATAAAGGGCAAAGACATATCAAAATAAGAGATATTATTGCAAATTCTGAAATTGAAACACAAGATGATTTAGTCGAGCAACTTCGTCGTGCAGGATATAATGTCACACAAGCAACGGTATCGAGGGATATTAAGGAACTTCACCTAGTGAAAGTCCCTATGCTTGATGGACGCTATAAATACAGTTTGCCAGCGGACCAACGCTTTAATCCACTTCAGAAGCTTAAGCGGTCTTTAATGGATAGTTTTGTGAGTATTGATCTTTCAGAGAATCTGATCGTGATGAAAACATTACCAGGGAATGCCAATTCGATTGGTGCGTTGATTGATAATTTAGATTGGACAGAAATAATGGGAACGATATGTGGAGATGATACAATTCTTATTATTTGCAAAAATCGGGAAGAGTGTCCCGCAATAACACAAAGATTTTTAGATATGCTATAAGGGTGTGACTGAATGTTAATCGAATTATCAATTAGGCATTTTGCCATTATTGAAGAATTAACGGTCCAGTTTGAAAAAGGGTTAACGGTATTAACAGGAGAAACAGGTGCAGGTAAGTCAATCATTATTGATGCCATTGGGTTACTTCTTGGCGGACGTGGTTCAGCGGAATTTGTTCGCTACGGAGAGAAACGTGCTGAGATTGAAGGTTTATTTATCGTCGAGGATATTCATCCTGCAATAAAAAAGGCAATTAGTTATGGGGTGGATGTTCAGGACTCGATGTTCATATTAAGACGTAATATTACATCTCAAGGAAAAAGCATATGCAGAGTAAACGGAAAATTAGTTACGCTTGCGATTTTACGTGAGATAGGACAGGCACTTGTAGACATTCATGGTCAACATGAGCATCAGGCTTTAATGCATGCTGAGCAACACATCTCTATGTTGGATGGTTTTGCTCAGAAAAAGCTTACTCCAGCATTGATCGAGTATCAAAGCCTCTTCAGACGAGCTCGTCAGTTGCAAAAACAATTACTGAGTCTTAATCAAAATGAGCAAGAGATGGCACAAAAGATTGATTTGTTTCAGTATCAACTACAAGAAATAGAACAAGCTAATTTACAGCCTAATGAAGATCTTGTATTGAGTCAGGAACGTCATAGACTCGCTCACAGTGAAAAGTTGTTTTCGCTCTTGCAAGACAGTTATTCCAGTTTATATGGAGAAGGAAGAGGGCTCGACTTTCTGTCAACAGCGGTTTCTCATCTTGAAGAGGCTGTTACGATTGATGAAGAGTTAAAAGATTTGTTTGAATCTGTAAGCAATAGCTTTTTTTTACTTGAAGAAGCGGCTTTTTCACTTAGAGACCGAGTTGAGCAAATTGAGTTTGATCCAAGTCGACTAGAGTTTATCGAAAGTAGGTTGCATGATATCCAGCGCTTAAAACGAAAATACGGCTCAACTGTAGATGAAATACTAGAACATGCTTCCGTAGTGGAAGAAGAGCTGGACTCCATCATTCATAAAGATGATCGAATTAACAAGCTTCAAGATGAATTAGATGGATTATGGCAAGATCTCTTTGTTGAAGCAAAAGGACTGACAGAAGTAAGAAAGCAAGCTGCAGCCCTACTTACAGACGCCATTCATCAACAGCTTCGTTCATTATATATGGAGAAAACGACTTTTGATGTCCGTGTTCATGAGAAATTACCAAGTAAGTATTCACCCATCATTGATGGAAAAACAGTTCCGTTTAGTCAAGATGGGATCGACCTTATTGAATTTTACTTATCAACAAATCCAGGAGAACCAATGAAGCCATTATCAAAGGTTGCTTCGGGTGGCGAAATTTCTAGAATCATGTTAGCAATTAAATCGATATTTTCCAACCAACAAGGCGTTACTTCTGTAATTTTTGATGAAGTGGATACAGGCGTAAGCGGTCGTGTAGCTCAAGCCATTGCTGAAAAGATCCATGGTATTTCACTCGGTTCTCAAGTATTATGCATTACACATTTACCGCAAGTAGCGGCTATGGCAGATTCTCATCTTTATATTCAAAAGAATGAAGAGCGAGATCGCGTCAAAACGTCAGTGAACGTATTAACAAAAGAAGAAAAAATTACTGAGATTGCGCGCATGATTTCTGGTGTCGAAATTACAGATTTGACATTAGAACATGCAAAGGAATTATTAGAGTTAGCCGAAAAGCTCAAACATCCCTCTATAAAAAGCTGAGACCACTGAATAAGACTCTTTTAGCAGTTTAGAGGAAGCAGGCAATGGTTGCGCGCCTGCTATTGAGAAGCCCACTCATAGCAGGCTTTAAAATCAGGCAACAGCTCCGCTCATTGCGGGGAGCATTAAAAAAGGCAAAACCCGACCCTTTTTTAATGCACTCCCAAATTAGGTTAGCTTTTTCTTATTGTTCCAGTTATAAATGTTCCACCAGAAGGCAACATTAGTAGTACAGCCAATAATGGAGGTGTGGGCAAGGAGCTAGGAGAGTGAAGTGAGTGAGAGGCGATGTATGTAGAAAAATAATAGGTGTCCTTGTTCTGCTATTCATAATAAGCTTGGGATTATCACATGAAGTCCGCGAATGGGCAAGTATCCCAACAGCTATGACTGTATTGGAAGGGGAATTAACGCCAGTAGTTGAAGCGACAGAATCACTAAATGCAGTAAGCGTTTCAACTAGTACCGCGGCACAAGCTTTCCAACCTAGCGGAGTAAGTGAAAATGAAATTGTAGAAAATGTATCACTAGAAGTTGCTGGGTTTCCGGTGAAAAGTATTGATGTTAAATCTTTACCTAAAAAAGAAGTGATACCAGGTGGCCAGTCAATTGGAGTGAAGCTGAACACTGAAGGAGTCTTAGTAGTGGGACATCATTTAGTCGAAACAGATGACGGAAGCTCTTCCCCTGGTGAAGCAGCTGGGATTGAAATAGGTGATATGATCCTGAAAATTGATGGACATGAAATACAGCGCATGAGTCAAGTTGGTGAGTATGTTCAAGCCGCAGGGGACGAAAGGCGCGCAGTAAAAATGGAAATTAAACGAGATCATCAAACAATCGAAAAAGATTTAACTCCATTAAAAGCAAAAGGGGAACATTCGTACCGAATGGGTCTTTATATTAGAGATTCAGCTGCTGGTGTTGGAACGTTAACCTTTTATGATCCAGAATCAAAAAAATATGGGGCATTGGGACATGTTATTTCTGATGTTGATACACAAAAACCGATTGTTGTTCATGATGGTCAAATCATTCGCTCATCTGTAACATCCATTGAAAAGGGCAGTAATGGAGATCCAGGTGAAAAATTAGCTAGTTTATCTGAGCAACGTGAAGTATTGGGTTCAATCGAAAAAAATAGTTCCTTTGGAATCTTTGGAACGCTAAAAGAGGCAAATTTAAAAAATAATATTCATGATAAAAAGATGCCGATTGCCTTATCTACACATGTTAAAGAAGGTCCTGCAAAGATCTTAACAGTGGTAGAAGGTGAGAATGTAGAAGAGTATGATATCGAAATTGTCAGCTCTGTCCCTCAAAAACAACCAGCAACAAAAGGAATGGTCATTAAAGTGACCGATCCAAAGTTGTTAGAAGCTACAGGTGGAATTGTCCAAGGCATGAGTGGAAGTCCGATTATACAAGATGGGAAAATTATTGGAGCTGTTACGCATGTATTTGTAAACGACCCAACTAGTGGATATGGTTGTCACATTAGCTGGATGTTAGAAGAAGCAGGAGTAACAGATCATTTCTCAAATAAACAGGAAGCCAAAGCAAGCTAATTCGTTTTGGCTTCTTTTCTTCTGTTATTTTTGTGGTATGATAAATCCAGATAAAGAAAATTCGACAAAAGCACAGCCTTCTTTTTGATGAGATGCGAATATGGTCGAAAAAACAAGTAAATTGAAGTATACATTAGAAAAGCTTTAAAAAAACAAATAAATACCGAAAAATAGAAGGTATTTTCGAATGCTTGTCGAAAAAGTTACAGTAAGACAGAAAAAGTGGATACAGAGGAGGATTTTTGGTGCAAAAAATAAATGTTTGTATTGCCGACGATAATCGTGAGTTAGTCAATCTACTCAATGAATACATATCAGCTCAGAACGATATGCAAGTGGTTGGTACGGCTTATAATGGGCAAGAATGCTTAGGGTTAATTGAAGAAAAAGAACCAGATGTTCTAATTCTTGACATCATTATGCCTCATTTAGATGGATTAGCTGTTCTAGAAAGGATTAATACATCGAGTATGAAGAAGAAGCCTCATATTATTATGTTAACAGCATTTGGGCAAGAAGACGTAACGAAAAAAGCTGTTAATTTAGGGGCGGCTTATTATGTCCTTAAACCTTTTGATATGGAAGTATTGATTACTAACATTCGTGAAATTAATGGGCAAACTAGAGGTTTAATTCAACAAACATCTACACAATCTTTTATTTCAACGCCACAAAAAGATAAAGGTTTTAATTTAGACGCAAGCATTACGAGTATTATTCATGAAATTGGTGTCCCCGCACATATTAAAGGATATATGTACTTAAGAGAAGCCATTACAATGGTCTATAACGATATTGAGTTACTTGGATCGATTACGAAAGTACTTTACCCAGATATTGCAAAGAAATTCAACACAACTTCAAGTCGTGTTGAGCGAGCGATTAGACATGCTATTGAAGTAGCATGGAGCCGTGGGAACATTGATTCTATCTCAAGTTTGTTTGGTTACACCGTAAGTCACTCAAAAGCAAAACCAACAAACAGCGAATTTATCGCAATGGTTGCGGATAAATTAAGAATTGAACACAAGGTTTCTTAAAAAATGAGAAATAAAAAAATCAAATTCCAAGTGGAGTTTGATTTTTTTGTTTTAAATAACCAGGAATTACTAGTGTCATTCAATGAATTCATTAAAAAATGTTCTAATAAATTTGTGTGAATCTGCTTATATTATGAACAAACGGTGCAAAGAGGGTTTTCATATGGTAGAGCTTATTAAAGGACCTATTTATGAACATACACAAACTAAAAAATTACTCCATTATTTGCCGAGCCGGAGTATTGTCTTTCTCTGGCATGAAGATTTAGATGGAGTTGCAGTTGATGGTCTAATAGCAGCTAAGGTAAGAGCGGTTATTAATGGCAGGGCATCAATGAGTGGTCGATATAATCAGCACCAAGTAAGGCTGCTTCTAGAAGCTGGGATTCCAGTCTTTGATATTACATCCTTGAACGTGTTAGAGGACAAAGGATTTTATCAAGGAGAGGAAGCAATCATTTTTCAAAATGAGCTTTATATACAAGGATTTCAAGAGAACGAACCACGACTTATAGCGAACTTGCTTGCCTATAATGATGAATTGCTTGACATGAAAGATAGACAAGCGATCGCGAATTATTCACAACAATTTCAAAATTTCGTTCATAATACGTTAAGGTATGCAAAGAAAGAGTGTCATTGGTTTACTCAGCATATTTCGCTTCCAAGTTCGCTTCACACTATTAAAGATAAGGAAGTCTTTATTGTAGCGAGGAATACGAATTATGAAAAGGATATTCGTGCTATTCGTCATGCATTAGTGAAAAAAGAAATCATCATTATGGCAGTCGATGGAGCAGCTGACGGTTTATTGAAACAAAAGATCTGCCCTGATTTTATTATTGGCGACATGGATTCGATTAGCACTGAGGCATTTGAATGTGGAGCGACGTTATTATGTCACGAGCACCCAAACGGTTCTTCTCCAGGAAGAGATCGTTTAGAACAGTTAGGATACGAAGTAGAAACCATCTGTTTTGTTGGTACAAGTGAGGATGTGGCGATAACAGCCTCTTATTTAACTGGAGCCGACCATATTTACTTAATTGGATGTCGAATTGGAATGACAGAGTTTCTTGAAAAAGGCCGGGCTGGCATGGGATCGACTTGGTTAAGTCGTATTCAAGCAGGGGAGAAACTTACAGATTTAAAAGGAATTCACACCTTAATAGGTAAACCAAGAGTGCTGTCGTTTAATTGGCATAGAAGAGATCAAAAGTCGACCATCTTAGAATCCTTACAAAATCTTCTTCCGAACAAAATAACAACCTGGAAGAAGAAGGAGGTTCTTCGCCATGATTGATGTGTCCTATATCATTCCAGCCTTTAACGAAGAAGGAAGAATTGCGAATACATTAGAAGCATTAAGGGGTCTCTCTCTTTCAAGTGAAATTATAGTAGTAAATGATGGAAGCACGGATCGAACAGCTGAAATTGCTAAACTTTTTGCTGATCAAGTGATATCTTATCCATTTAACAAAGGAAAAGGATATGCTCTAAAGCAAGGCTGGCTTGAAGCAAGAGGGACGTATATTGCATGTCTGGATGCGGATTTAGAAGAGACAGCAAAAGAGATTGTTTCCTTAATTGAGCCAATTAGAAACGGAGAAGCAGATGTGGCAATCTCCATTATAAAACCAGGAAAAAAAGCAGGAGCTGGAATCGTTAAAAAAAGAGTACAAGCACTTGTTTATAAAAAAACTGGTGTGAAACTTGAAGCGCCATTATCCGGTCAACGCGTTTTTCACCGTAAGTGGCTCCCAATGCTCCTTAATCAAACTTATAAAGGATTTGGTATTGAAACTCAAATGACAATTGATTTACTGTGTGCAGGAGCGAACTATCTCGAGGTAGCCACAACGATGCAGCATCGAGAAATGGGGCGCGATCTTAAAGGCTTCTTCCATCGGCTGAAGCAATGGATTGATATTGAAAGGCAACTTAGGGGAGCTCAGTCATGATTGTCTTCTTTATCTCGGTTCCAATCATTGCTTACTTAAGTATGATTGCATTTAAGATGATGAATTTGGGCGTGAAGAATTACGAAGGGAAAGATGTTCCATATAGTTTAGGGGTGCTGATCATTTACAGCTACTCGTTTATGTACGCTTTTCCACCTCGTCTAAACCCATCTTTGTCGTTTGCTTCATTTGTCTTTGTTTTAAGTATTTGGCTACTCGGTTTAATAGATGATGTCTATGGTAAGCCATACCCAAAAGGATTAAAGGGGCATATGATCTATTTCGTTAAAAACCACATTTTGACAACAGGTCTGCTTAAGGCAGGAGGTACGGTTGTGACTGCCATCGTGTTTCTTTGGGTGAGTGAGTTAAGATCGTACTTGGCTTATTTTGTTGCCTTTTTGTTATTAACAGGTCTACCCCATGTTATGAACCTGTTTGACACTAGGCCACTTCGTGTTTGGAAATTGGCTATAAGTCTTTTGGCGTTAGTCATGGTATTCAATCCTCTCCCGTCTTTTCGATTTATTCTCATGGTCTTAACTGTATTTTATATTTGGTATGTCTTAGAAGGCTACAGGAAAGCAATGTTGGGGGATAATGGTGCAACTGGTATTGGAGCTATTTTAGCCGTCATTGTTGTCAATCAGTTTTCATTATCCGTTCAATACGGATTACTTGTATTTGTTTTAGTGCTGATATTAGTATCAGAGAAATACTCTTTTTCTGCTTTGATTGAAAGTTCCTCTTTTTTAAGAGCAATTGATCGAATCGGTATCATGAGAAAATGATCAATAACCAAAAAAGGCCGCTAGTTTCCCAAAAGTTAAACTAGGGGCCAATCACAGTATTTACTTTTTTTGAAACCTAGGGGAAATTTTCCCGTTTTTACGATCACGATAAAAAATAAAGCCACCTATGAAGCTTACACAAACAAGGAAAAGAATGAGCCCACCAAAAAATTGCAACGTTAAATTAGGAAACGGGCTATTTAATAATTGGAAAATTGTATCTCTCATTAATTTAATTCCATAACCAGCAATCACACCTGGTATAAGTAAAATCATTAAAGCTAAAAAACGTCCCATATTTATGCCTCTTTCATTCTAAGTATGTGTAGTGATCGGTTGTAGTATTAAGTAAGTAATACTCTGTTAATAACTGGCTAGTTTCGTTCTTCTTAGTTTTTTAAAAGAAGAAACCTTTACCTTCTATATTACCTAAAAACTTTACTTGTGTACACGTTTAGTAGTTGCATTTTTGTGTCATTTGCGTAATAGTAAAGAGAGAATTGATACTAGAAGTTAAGACCAAGTCTTAAAGAAGGGGGAGTGTGAGTGAAACGAGCTATTATTATCGGAGCTGGTCAAGGTGGGACTGCTTTGTGTCATTTGCTTATGGATATGGAGCACATTCAAGTTATGGCTGTGTTTGATATTGACCCATCTGCCCCTGGATTAAAGGAAGCTGATAGTTATCAAGTAAGGACGGGAATGGATTGGCAAGAGTGTGACTATGAAAACATTGATTTTGTTTTTGAAGCGACTGGAGATCCAAATGTATTAATCGATTTAAGAAAAAGTCTTAAGGATAGGACGATGATTGTTCCTTCAAAATTAGCAAGTCTTTTTTATTCTTTAATGGAAGAAAAAGATAAACTGATTCAACGGTTAAATGAGCAAATGTCAATACAAGAAACGATTTTAAATTCTACATATGACGGTATGATTGCGATCGACAACAAAGAGAGAATTCTAATTTTTAATGAGGCAGCCGAGCGTATCTCTAATATGAACGCAAAAGACATAATCGGTAAGTCAATTAAAGAAGTGTTGCCTTCTAGTGGGCTTCCACGCTTATTAAAAACGAAGCAAGTTGAACATCATCGTACACAGCAATTTGAAAATGGGACGAATGTTATTACAACGAGAGTGCCTATGTTTGAGAAAGGTCGCTTTATTGGTGCATTGGCTGTTTTTAAAGATATTACGGAAATCGTTGAGATCTCAGATCAAGTAACAAACCTAAAAAAAATTCAAACGATGCTCGAAGCGATTATTCAATCATCCAATGATGCCATTTCGGTCGTCGATGAAAATGGCAGTGGGATCATGATTAATCCTGCTTATACGAGATTAACGGGCTTAGCGCCTGAACAAGTGATTGGACACCCTGCAACAGCTGATATCTCTGAAGGGGAAAGTATGCATTTGCAAGTGCTTGAAACAGGGAATGCTGTAAGGGGAGTTCCATTAAAAGTTGGACCAAACATGAAAGACGTAATCGTGAATGTAGCTCCAATTATCGTTGATGGTAAAAAAAGAGGAAGCGTCGGTGTTATTCATGATGTATCAGAATTAACTTCCTTACATAATCAGCTTGAAAAAGCAAAGAAGCGAATCCAGACGTTGGAAGCTAAGTATTCATTCGATGAGATCGTTGGAAATTCTGACGAGATGCGCGTCGCTAAAGAGCAAGCGAAATTAGCTGCATCTACACCAGCAACGATTTTATTAAGAGGAGAGTCAGGTACTGGGAAAGAGTTATTTGCTCATGCTATACATAATGAAAGCAGGCGGCGTGGGAATGCCTTTGTCCGGGTGAATTGTGCAGCTCTCTCTGAGAATTTGTTAGAAAGCGAATTATTTGGTTATGAGGAAGGTGCTTTTACAGGAGCGAAACGAGGTGGCAAGCGAGGTCTGTTTGAAGAAGCCGATAACGGGAGCATCTTTCTTGATGAGTTGGGTGAGCTCTCAAGTTCAATGCAAGCGAAGCTCCTTCGAGTTTTACAAGAACAGGAAATCGTTAGAGTTGGTGGGACCAAACCGATTACAATTAATGTTCGTATAATTACGGCGACCAACGTTAATTTAGAAAAGGCGATTGTGGGAGGACGTTTTCGTGAGGATCTTTACTACCGGTTAAATAAATTTCCTATTTACATACCTCCATTACGTGAACGAGCGAATGACTTAAAGATACTCGCGGTTCATTTACTCACAAAACTTAATAGGGACTATGGTCGTTACGTTCAATCAATTTCAGATGAAGCGATCCGTTACTTAAGTACCTATCACTGGCCAGGAAATGTAAGGGAATTAGAGAATGTCCTTGCAAGAACGATGATTTACATGGAGCCTTCCAATCAACACATAGAGCGATATCACTTGCCTTCACTAGATGAGGAAGCATCTAAATCAATTCACATTAATGAAGGTGCTATCGGACCAGAATTAGAAGGCAGTTTGGAACATTTATTAAATGGCTTTGAAAAAGATGTCCTTGTTCGAACATTAGAACGTTACAAGAACAATCGGACAAAAACGGCTAAAGCATTAGGTATATCGATTCGGTCACTTTATTATAAGATGGAAAAATACAGCATTGCATAAATGTGCATGCAAAACCTTGCATAACAGTGAAGAGAATTGCACGCTTTATTATGGGATGTGATCGTTTTGTGAAGACTAATAAGGATTCTTGCTTATAACTCGGATATGGCATGATACTTGCAAAAAAGAAGAGTAACAACATCTTGATGCCAGGATGACTTATCAAGGAGGTTACAACATGGAATTATTTTCATATATGGAAAACTATGACTATGAGCAAGTTGTCGTATGTCAAGATAAATTATCAGGATTAAAAGCGATTATTGCCATTCATGATACTACACTCGGACCTGCTCTTGGAGGAACGAGAATGTGGATGTATAACTCAGAAGCTGATGCGTTCGAGGATGCGCTGCGTTTAGCGAAAGGAATGACCTATAAAAATGCAGCTGCTGGTTTGAATTTAGGTGGCGGAAAGACAGTTATTATTGGAGACCCTCGTAAGGATAAAAACGAAGAGATGTTCCGTGCATTCGGTCGTTATATTCAAGGTTTAAATGGGCGTTACATTACAGCTGAGGATGTTGGAACAACGGTTCAAGACATGGATATAATCTACGAAGAGACAGACTTTGTAACTGGAATTTCACCGGCATTTGGGTCATCTGGTAATCCTTCGCCGGTAACGGCTTATGGTGTTTACGTGGGAATGAAAGCAGCAGCAAAAGAAGCCTTTGGAACAGATGACTTGGCTGGTAAGACAATTGCCGTGCAAGGAGTAGGGAACGTAGCGTACAATCTATGCAAACATCTTCATGAAGAAGGCGCAAATTTGGTTGTAACCGATATTCATAAGGAAGCTGTTGAACGTGCTGTTACGGATTTTAACGCAAAAGCAGTAGACGTAAATGATATATACGGAATAGAGTGTGACATTTTTTCTCCTTGTGCATTAGGGGCGATCATTAATGATCAAACGATACCGCAATTAAAAGCAAAAGTCATTGCAGGTGCAGCAAATAATCAATTGCAGGAAGAACGTCATGGTAGTCTGATTCATGAAATGGGAATTGTCTATGCTCCAGATTACGTAATTAATGCAGGTGGCGTCATTAATGTAGCTGATGAGTTAAATGGCTATAACAGTGAACGTGCTCTGAAAAAAGTAGAAGGAATTTACCAAAACATTGAGAAGGTTTTAACGATCTCAAAGCGTGATCAAATTCCTACATTTAAAGCAGCAGATCGGATGGCAGAGGAACGTATTGAAAGAATGAGAAGATCTCGCCGACAGTTTTTACAAAATGGACACCATATTTTATCTCGTAGCTAAAAATATTAGTTGGAGCAGGGAACGAGGAGGAGAACATAGATGGCTGAAGAATATGATCTTGTCATTTTAGGGGCAGGGACTGGCGGCTACGTTGCTGCTATCCGTGCTGCTCAACATGGCATGAAAGTTGCGGTTGTAGAAAAAGAAAAACTTGGCGGAACCTGCTTGCATAAAGGATGTATACCGAGTAAAGCATTGTTAAGAAGTGCAGAGGTTTTTGCGACAACGAAGCGCTCAGAAGATTTCGGTGTCGTGACAAGCGATGTTCATCTAGACTTTAAAAAGGTTCAGGAAAGAAAGAACTCGATTGTTGATCAATTGCACCGGGGGGTCAAGCACCTTATGAAAAAAGGGAAAATTGATGTATTTGAGGGCATAGGTCGAATTCTCGGACCTTCGATTTTTTCGCCTACACCAGGGACGATTTCGGTGGAACGAACAGACGGACTAGAAAATACGATGTTGATTCCTCAATATGTTTTAATTGCTACGGGTTCTTCTCCAAGGTCGCTTCCTGGCTTAGATCCAGATGGACAATATGTACTTACTTCTGATCATGCACTCGCACTTGAACAACTCCCATCGTCAATTCTTATTGTGGGTGGTGGAGTGATTGGCATTGAGTGGGCATCGATGCTTTCAGATTTTGGCGTTGATGTGACAGTGATTGAGTTTGCTGAACAAATTCTGCCAACTGAAGATGCTGACATCGCAAAAGAAGCTGCTAAACTGTTAAAGAAAAAAGGAATTAAGATTGTTACGAATGCAAGGGTTTTACCTGAGACATTAGAAAAAAATCAAAAAGTTACGATTCGTGCAGATCTAAATGGAGCAGAGCAAACATTTCTAGCAGATAAATTATTGCTGGCGGTAGGGCGTAGTCCAAATATCAACAATATTGGTTTAGAAAATACAGACATCCAATTAGAGAACGGCGCCATTAAAGTAAACGAATATGGTCAAACAAAAGAATCTCATATGTATGCGATTGGTGATGTTATTGGCGGATTACAACTTGCTCATGTTGCGTCACATGAAGGAATTATTGCTGTTGACCATTTGGCACGCAAAAAGCCAGAACCTATCGACTATAATACTATTCCAAAGTGCATTTATAGTAGTCCAGAAATGGCAAGTGTTGGATTAACGGAGACACAAGCGAAGGAACAAGGCTTTAAGATCAAAGTGGGATCATTTCCATTTAAAGCAGTTGGAAAGGCATTGGTTTATGGGGATGCTGAAGGGTTTGTGAAAGTCATTGCTAATGCGGATAACAATGATTTACTAGGTGTACACATGATTGGTCCACATGTTACCGATCTGATTTCAGAGGCTACACTCGCAAAAGTGTTAGACGCTGCGCACTTTGAAGTAGCTGAAATGATTCACCCTCATCCAACATTATCTGAAGTCATTGGGGAAGCAGCTTTGGCTGTGGATGGCCTTGCTATTCATTCATAAAAAAGGCATAGAAGAGGAGGAAAGAAGATGACAGAAAATCGACATCGTGCTTTAGGTTTAACAGACGATACCATACTTGAAATGTATAAAACCATGCTCCTTGCACGAAGAATTGATGAACGTATGTGGCTATTAAATAGGGCAGGGAAAATTCCATTTGTGATTTCATGTCAAGGTCAGGAAGCGGCACAAGTTGGAGCTGCTTTTGCCCTTGATCGTAAAAAGGATTATATCCTTCCTTACTATCGCGATATGGGTGTTGTATTAGCGTTTGGAATGACAGCACAAGATTTGATGTTATCAGGTTTTGCTAAAGCAGAAGATCCTAATTCAGCGGGACGCCAAATGCCTGGTCACTTTGGTCAAAAGAAAAATCGGATTGTAACAGGTTCTTCACCGGTGACAACTCAAGTACCTCATGCTGTTGGGATTGCACTAGGTGGCAAGATGGAAGGGAAAGATTTCGTTACTTTTACTACATTTGGTGAGGGGTCTTCAAATCAAGGAGATTTCCATGAAGGGGCTAACTTTGCAGGTGTCCATAAACTTCCTGTTATTTTTATGTGTGAAAATAACAAATACGCAATTTCAGTTCCGATTGAAAAACAACTTGCTTGTGAAAAAGTATCGGATCGTGCCATCGGATATGGAATGCCTGGAGTAACGGTTGATGGAAATGATCCTCTTGCGGTATATGAGGCTGTAAAAGTAGCAGCAGATCGCGCAAGAAGAGGGGAAGGACCATCTTTAATCGAAACGGTATCTTACCGCTTGACTCCACATTCAAGTGATGACGATGATCGTGCTTATCGCCCTCGTGAGGAAGTGGAAGAAGCAAAAAAATTGGATGCGATCTTTACTTTTGCTTCTTATTTAAGGGAAACAGCTGTCTTAACAGATGAGTTGGAAACTGAAATCGAAAAAGAGTTTACTCAAATAATCGATGAAGCAACGGAATATGCAGAGCAAGCACCTTACGCAGACCCAGAAGATCTAATGACGCATGTGTATGCAGAGGAATAGAGAGGGGGAAAAAGAATGGCTATAATTTCTTATATTGAAGCGGTGACCCAAGCTTTACGAGAAGAGATGGAGCGCGATGAAAAAGTGTTCATACTTGGCGAAGATGTTGGAGCGCGTGGTGGTGTGTTCCGTGCTACTAATGGCTTATACGAACAGTTTGGTGAACAACGTGTCATTGACACACCTTTAGCGGAATCGGCGATAGCTGGTGTTGCTATTGGTGCAGCAATGTATGGGATGAGACCTGTTGCAGAAATGCAATTTGCTGATTTTATCCTTCCAGCTGTTAATCAAATTATTTCAGAGGCGGCTAAAATCCGCTATCGTTCAAACAATGACTGGGATTGTCCAATTACGATCCGAGCACCTTATGGTGGGGGAGTACACGGGGCTCTTTATCACTCTCAATCTGTTGAAGCCATTTTTGCCAGTGTTCCAGGTTTGAAGATTGTGATGCCTTCAACTCCGTATGACGTAAAAGGTCTACTTAAAGCTGCAATACGTGATAATGATCCCGTTCTATTTTTCGAACATAAGCGTGCCTATCGTTTAATAAAAGGAGAAGTACCAGAAGATGATTACACACTTCCAATTGGCAAGGCTGATATAAAGCGAGATGGAGACGATATTACCGTTATTACGTACGGCTTATCAGTTCACTTTGCGCTTCAAGCTGCTGAACGACTTGAAAAAGATGGAGTATCTGTGCATATCGTTGATTTGCGTACGGTCTATCCACTTGACAAAGAAGCGATTATTGAAGCAGCTAGTAAAACAGGGAAAGTTCTTCTTGTTACAGAGGATAATAAAGAAGGCAGCATCATGGGAGAAGTGGCTGCGATCATCGCAGAACATTGTTTATTTGACTTAGATGCCCCAATTAAAAGATTAGCCGGTCCAGATGTTCCAGCAATGCCTTATGCACCAACAATGGAAAAGCATTTTATGATTAACCCAGATAAAGTGGAAGAAGCGATGCGCGAGCTAGCAGAATTTTAAATGAAGGGAGGAAATCATAAATGACGACAGAAATGAAGATGCCCCAACTTGGGGAAAGTGTAACAGAAGGCACGATTAGTAAATGGCTTGTTGAACCAGGTCAATATGTGAACAAGTATGATCCAATTGCAGAAGTTATGACGGATAAAGTAAATGCTGAAGTTCCGTCATCCTACTCTGGGACGATAAAAGACCTTCTCGTTCAGGAGGATGAGACCGTTGAAGTTGGTGTTATCATCTGTACGATTGATGTAGAAGAAGCGGCCAATGTAGAAAAGCCAGAGCGTGCCCCTGAACCTAAAGCTGTTGAATCGACCTTATCAGAACGAGCAAAAGATCAATCGCAAAAGCGTCGTTACTCACCTGCCGTTCTACGCATGTCACAAGAGTCCGGTATTGACCTTGAGCAAGTGTCTGGATCAGGAAAAGGTGGAAGAATTACGCGTAAAGATCTTCAGCGCTTAATAGATAGTGGAGAAAAACCTCCTGCTGCGCCGGTTGCAGCTAATATAGCAGAGCCGACTCCTACTACAGATGCACAACCAGTCGTCCAGAAACAAATACCATCGAAAATGGAAGATGTACCTGTAGCGCATAGAGGTGACATTGAAATTCCTGTTAATGGAATTAGAAAAACGATTGCAGCCAATATGGTCAAAAGCAAACATGAAGCACCACATGCATGGATGATGGTAGAAGTTGATGTAACCAATCTTGTTCATTTCCGTAATCAGATTAAACAAGACTTTAAAGCAAAAGAAGGTTTTAATTTAACGTTCCTCCCATTCTTTATTAAAGCAACCGTTGAAGCATTAAAGGAGTTTCCACAGTTGAATTCCATGTGGGCAGAGGATAAGATCATTCAGAAAAAAGATATCAATATTTCTATAGCTGTCGCAAAAGAGGATGCATTATATGTGCCGGTTATACCAAATGCTGATGAAAAATCGATTAAAGGAATCGGGCGTGAAGTTCAAAATTTAGCTTCAAAAGTTCGTTCAGGTAAGTTAAGCGGTCAAGACATGCAAGGTGGCACGTTTACAGTGAACAATACAGGGTCATTTGGGTCTGTGCTGTCAACGCCAATTATCAATCATCCACAAGCGGCAATTTTATCAATTGAATCGATTGTGAAGCGACCTGTTGTCATCGAAAGCGCGTCAGGAGATATGATTGCTATCAGAAGTATGGTTAATCTATGTCTCTCGCTCGATCACAGAGTGTTAGATGGTCTCGTTTGTGGTCGCTTTTTAGCAAGAGTAAAAGAAACTCTAGAAACGATGACAGCAGAAACAACGTCGATTTACTAATGATAGTAAAAAGCTGAGAAGAGATCTCAGCTTTTTTTTGGTCTCTTACATAAACTGATTTTGAGCTGGTTACTCTATAAGTAATTAAAGGAAAGGGTGACCAATACATGAAACGTTTTCACCAGTTGTTTCTTTTTGCTCAACTCATGTTAATTGCTTCGATTGTGGTTACATCGTTGGCACCTGTACAAGCGGAAGTGTCGGAAGATAAAAAGGAAGAAACTTGTTGGGAGCATGAGCAAGGAATTAGTAAGAAACTTAAAGTCCATCTTGATTTTTATTACGAATTGCTCGCAGAAAAATATGCCCCTAACGAAATAGAGCAATGGAAAGAAATAAGAGTTGAACGTGATTTATTGCAGAAGAAATTGAAAGAAGCCAAACAAAGAGGTGAACTTGAAAATGGCCAAGCTGTTGACAAGAGTTGGTTAGATAAACATGCCGAACTGCAAAAGGCATTTAATAATGCAATTGAAAAACGTGACGATGAGCAGTTGAAAACAATTTTACCTCAAATGTTTGATCAATATGCTGAATTAAATTCCTTGTTTAAACAGCGTTTAAATCTAAATAAGTTATCGTAAAATTACAGTCTGTCTTCACTATTTTGAAGGCAGATTTTTTATTTACAGTTTACACATCGTAAGGATTACGATATAATTCATAGATGTGATAAAACGTAATCGTTACGAAAGGGGTTTATTTATGAAAAAGCTATTTAGTTTGTTTGTTTCTGTTCTTATCCTTTCTATATTTCTAGCTGCATGTAGCAATCAAGAGACGGAACAACAACCGGCAACAGAACAACCTAGTGAAGAGAATGTTCAACAATTGGAATTATATACGACTATTTTTCCTTTAGAAGATTTTGCACGAAAAATTGGTGGTGATTACGTGAATGTAACCAATCTCGTTCCAGTTGGAGCGGATGCACATTCATTTGAACCAACTGCAAGAGAAATGATAAGTGTGGCAGAAGGCGATGCATTCATTTACAACGGTGCTGGCCTTGAGGGCTTTGTTGATGCCCTTATTGATACCATTGAAGGTGAAGAAGTTCAGATCGTAAAGGCTTCAGAAGGTATGGAACTCATTGATTTTGATGCAGAGCAAAATCATACGGACGATGAGCATGAAGAGGAACACGATCAAGCACACGGTGAAAATGAGCATGAAGAAGAGAGCCATGATCATGCTGAAGAAGCCGATGCGCAAGAGGAAGAGGATCATGGTCATGCTGAAGAAGCCGATGCGCAAGAGGAAGAGGATCATGATCATGCTGAAGAAGCCCATGCGCAAGAGGAAGAAGATCATGGTCATGCTGAAGAAGCCGATGCGCAAGAGGAAGAGGATCATGATCATGCTGAAGAAGCCCATGCGCAAGAGGAAGAAGATCACGGTCACGATGAGCAAGCCCATGATCATGATAAAGATCCGCACGTGTGGTTAGATCCAATCCGATCTATTACACTTGCCGAAAATATCAAAAATACATTGATTGAGCTACTTCCAGAACAAGAAGAGTATTTCACTTTCAACTTTGAAGAAGTCAAAGCAGAGTTAGAAGCGATTGACAGAGAATTTCAGGCAATGGTAGATGCGGCAGGAAAAGATACGTTCCTTGTTTCTCACGCTGGCTATGGTTATTGGGAAGCACGATATGGTGTGAAGCAAATTGGAATTGCAGGTATTTCACCAACCAATGAACCATCTCAACGTCAACTACAAGATCTTATCGGATTTGCTAATGAATACGACCTAGAATATGTAATGTTTGAACAAAATGTTCCAGCAAAAGTAGCTGATGTTGTAAGGGATGAAGTAGGAGCAGAAGCTCTTTACCTTCACAATCTTGAAGCGCTTGTTGAGGAAGACATCCAAAACGAAGAGGATTACTTTAGTTTAATGAGAAAGAATATTGAAGCATTAGCAACTGCGCTTCAGTAAGAATTGATTCAATCTAAACCATCTACTTGAATGTAGGTGGTTTTTTTTGTTGTAGTCTATTTAATTGTTCGTGAAAATTAAATGTCTGAAATGAAATAACGATGCATAAGAGTGAAGGGAGTATATATTTTACAACATGGAGGTGCCTACAATGAATGGTTATACTCAACGAAAGTATTATTACCCGTATGCAAGTCCATTTGATCCGTGTCCCCCTATTCCAGTTAAGTCATATGAAACCCCGCCTCAGCTTTATTTAGGCTATCAGCCTTATGGATTGGACCAATTTAAACCGCTCGATGCTTTATACTGTGGAACATTGTGGCCAGCTTTATACTCTCCGTATTCAAATCCTTACGAGCAAGGGAGGGAGTAAGAGGATGACACATAAACAACTGCCGGCAGAATTTTATCCATTGATGGAACAGTTGCAAGCGATTGATTTTGTTTTAGTGGAATTAACGCTTTATCTTGACACACATCCTAATGATCAAGCTGCAATTCAACAATTTAATGAAGCAGCTCAATATCGTCAGCAACTAAAGATTGAAGTTGAAAAATGCTATGGGCCATTACAGCAATACGGGAACAGTTACAGCGGATACCCGTGGAACTGGAATGACTCACCTTGGCCATGGCAATTGTAAATTCATAAGAGCGGGAGAGATTAGTATGTGGATCTATGAGAAAAAGCTTCAATATCCTGTCAAAGTAAGCACTTGTAACCCGACATTAGCCAAATATTTAATAGAACAGTATGGCGGAGCAGATGGGGAACTAGCTGCAGCTCTACGCTATTTAAATCAGCGCTACACAATACCTGATAAAGTAATTGGTTTACTAACAGATATCGGTACGGAGGAATTTGCCCATTTAGAAATGATAGCAACAATGATATATAAGTTAACTAAAGACGCAACACCTGAAATGCTAAAAGAGGCTGGCCTTGCTGAACATTATGTTAATCATGATAGTGCATTGTTTTATCATAATGCTGCTGGGGTACCATTTACAGCAGCTTATATTCAAGCAAAGGGAGATCCGATCGCAGATTTATACGAAGATATCGCAGCAGAAGAGAAAGCAAGGGCAACCTATCAATGGATTATTAATATGTCAGATGATCCTGATTTAAATGATGGTCTCGCTTATTTACGCGAGAGAGAAGTTGTTCATTCTCAACGTTTCCGAGAAGCTGTTGAAATGCTGAAAGATGATCGAGAAACTAAAAAAGTTTTTTGATAGGATTTATAAATGATTAATGATAAAGGGCTGAGCAAGATTCATAATCCTCTAAAAGAAAACTAATTGGATTATGAATCGAAAGCTCGTCCTTTTTTAAAATGTACAGGCTCTCTCTGAATCGTTGGGATATTATAGTTAAAAGGAAGGTAAAACAATTGGATTTCTTTAAGAAACAGGGTACAATATAAATACTACTATGTTAGAGAGGTGGAGAAATATGCAACAATTTAATTTTTTTATGAATGATGTTGTTAATGTTGCACGTCAAGAAATGGTTGAAGCAGGTTATGAACAGTTGCAAACTCCTGAAGAAGTAGATGAATCATTAGCTAAAGAGGGGACAACACTTGTGATGATTAATTCTGTCTGTGGATGTGCTGGTGGAATCGCTCGTCCAGCAGCTGCTTATATGAAAAATTACGAAACAAAACCAGATCGTTTTGTGACAGTATTCGCTGGACAAGATAAAGAAGCAACAACTAAAGCTAGAGAGTACTTCACAGGTTACGCGCCATCTTCACCTTCTTTTGCCTTACTTAAAGACGGTAAAATCATGAAAATGGTTGAGCGCTTTGAGATCGAAGGACATGAGCCAATTCAAGTTGTTCAGAAGCTTGAGCAAGCGTTTGATGAGTATTGCAAAGCTAAATAATTTGCTTTAAAAAGAGTGACTTAGTTAGGGTACGTTCTATCTGAGTCTCTTTTTTTTGACAATTTACTTGATTCAAATGATACACTTAGTTCATGGCAAAAGAAAATTATGATATACTACGGTATAAGTTAAATAAGGAGTGTACAATACATGCAAGCTTTGTATGATCAAATTCAAGTCTATTTAAATATGCAAGAGGAAATTTCGTTTAAAGAATTTAGCGAATATTACCGTAAAGTAACAGCAGAATTAGGAGATGTTCATGAGACACTTGATGAAGAAGGAGTTTGGAAAAGCCTTTTTATCGTCGAAAACATCATGTCTAATGCTGAAGGACGTGCGAATGCTACCAAAGGTTCAGAATCTAAAAAGTATGCAAAAATGGCTCAACGTCTTCAATTATGGGCGAAAAACCTTGCAGCTCGATTAGGACAAGCTGGTTATACGGAAGAAGATATCAGTGAGCGTTTTAATAAAATGCTTGAAGAAGGATCTCCAGCTAAAGAAGCGAAATAATGTTGGTAAACATGTAATTGAGAGAGGAGCCCTTTACAACTCCTCTCTTTTATGTTATATTAGAGCATGTCGCTTAGTCATTGTGCGCCTATGGTGAAAGGGATATCATTCAAGATTCCGGTTCTTGCGTTGTAGGTTCGAGTCCTACTAGGCGCGCCATTTTATGTTGACATTTCGCTAGTAATCAAGTATATTATTAAATGTCGATACACTATATAACTTGATCCGTTAGCTCAGCTGGGAGAGCGCCACCTTGACAGGGTGGAGGTCACTGGTTCGAACCCAGTACGGGTCATTCAAAGAATAAAGTTTAAAACCCTATCTACACAAGGGTTTTTTATTTTTATCATCTTACAAAATCGTCTAGGGAATAATGCAATATAAACTAATGGTCACATTTTGGTCACGAGGGTAAAATGGTCACATTTGGTGGTCACAGGTATTTTGCTAGATAATCCCCTCAAGCTTTTTGATAGCGTCCTCTTGCATGGTCGGTAATACATGAGAATAGGTATCAAGAGTCACTTTAATGTTGCTGTGACCAAGACGTTCTGATATCACTTTAATGTTCACCCCTTTTGAAAGCAACAATGTTGCATGAGTATGCCTCAAATCATGAAATCGAATTTGGGGGACTTGTGCTGTTTTTATAAGGTTATTAAAACTTCTTCGTAAGTTAGCAGGATTTAACGGTGTTCCGACTTGTGTGCAAACAACCAAGTCATTATTAGTGTATATGTCATTTTCCTTTTCTTTATTAACGATAATTTTATGCCTTTTTAATCCGTCAATTGTTGAGTTTGGATGTTGTATGTTTCTTCTACTGGATTTTGTTTTACCACAGACTAAAAAAGTTTTACCGTCATGACTTAAAGTTTGATTGATGACTAAATAACCTTTGTCTAAATTAATATCTTTCCAGCGTAAGCCAAGTATTTCTCCTTGACGCATCCCAGTTAGTAATGCAAGTTCAAAAGCAATATAGTAACGATTTTCTTTAGCAAATTCTAAAAACCTTTTTATCTCAAGCTCATTCCAAACCAACATTTCTTTTTTTGCTCCTTTAGGGAGCTTAACTTTTGATGCACAATTTTTCATTATCATTTCTAGGTCATTAGCGTGTTCGAGCGCATTCCTAATAATATTTATATTTTCTTAACGGTTGAGTCAGATAATCCTTCCTCAGTTAAATCGTTCAAGAAGTTTTGAATGTGTAGAGTTGTCAATTTCGAAACAGGTATTTCACCTAATGCAGGAATAATACGATTTTTTAGATACCCATGATACAGCTTTGCTGTTTGATCTCCAATCATATTTCGCTTTGTTTTAAACCAATCGGTTAAAAATAGACCAAATGGTGTATTCGAAGGTTCAAAATAAAGACCTTTGTTCAACGAATTTTCAACCTCAACAAGAGCTTTTTGTGCCTCTTTTTTTGTTTTGAATCCTCTTTTCTTTTTTTGTTTCCTCGTACCGTTATCTCTAATATCATAAATAATATACCAACTTTTACCTTCTTTCCTCACCGATCCTATTTTCATCATCTCCTTCGATGTTTTCATCTAAGTTGTTTAATAAAGACAGTAATGCATTGGTTTTATCGCTGTTAAAAGAACTAATATCGTGTTTAAAGATATCACAAAAAATATTGAAGTTTTCTTTGCTTCTCATGAGTCGGTGAACATTAATTAATACAAGCTGAGCTTTTGATAGATCGTATTCTACAAATTCATTAAGAATAATGTTGATATTTTCTCTAATCTCTTTTAAGTAGGATTTTTCGCTCTCATACCAGCTTATAAAAATCTTTCCTTGATTATTGTGAGGCTTTTGAAAAGGAAAATATAATTCCATTTCTTCTTGATTGATTTGTTGTAAATCCTTTTCTATTCGATTTACTTGTTCCTCTGGTGAAAATATATTAAATTTCTTCAAAATCAGATTTATGCTATCAGGGTCGTAACCTACTTTTTCTAGAAGTTTATATGAGGTCATATAATCTGGCTTCTTTATTTTACCTCTTTCAAGTTGTGACACATATGTGGTAGCTTTATTTACCATTTCTGATAGCTCTGCTGATCCTACCCCTTTCTTTATTCTTAAAGCTTTTAGGTGTTTTCCGAACTCTATACCGTTCATATTTGCCAACCTCCTATAATACGAACAATTTCATTATCGTAGTTTTTGTATTTTTAATATTTCCAAGAAAGTGCTTTATTAAAAGGGTGTGTTATAAAAAAACTAAATTAAGTATCTCGATTATGGTATGAAAAATATGAATAAAATATAAAAAATGTAGGAACTATATTTTTGAACAACTAGAAGGAGTGGAAATACATGAAAAATTTAGACGAACTTCCAGTGGTACTGACTGTTTCAGACGTAAAAGAAGTCCTAGGGATAGGGTTGTCACAAGCCTATGACCTTGTAAACTCTAATCAGTTCCATGTGACGAGAGTAAACAGGCGAATACTCATCTCTAAGGAAGTATTCTTGAATTGGTTAAACGGAAAAAGGTCAATTTAGACAATGCAACCTTTGATCAACATTGTTGATAGTCCACCTGGGACTGGTAAAACGTCATGGGCGATTGAGTACATGAATGGTACGACAAGAGACTCACACAAATTTCTTTTCTAACACCTTTCTTGAATGAGATAGCAAGAATTAAAAAGGCGGTCAAAACGAGAGAAGTCTATGAGCCTATAATAGAGAAAGGGAAGTCAAAGCTAGATGATTTACACATTCTGTTAGAAAAAGGGAGAGATGTTTGTACAACTCATGCGCTGTTTAAGTTGTTTAATTCTGAAACACACCGCCTACTAATACGAAAAGGTTATACGCTGATTTTAGATGAAGTATTGAATGTAATTGAACAGATTCGAATAAGGAGAAACAGCTTAGACCTGTTACTTGAAGCGGATGCGATTTATATAGAAGATTATAAGGGGAAGCAGCTCGTCAGATGGAATCAACAAAAAAAAATCATATGACACTGAGTACAACGACATTAAAAGTATGGCATTAAGTGGTAATCTTATGATGTATAACGATAGCGCTTTGATTTTAAATTTCCCCTGTGACATTTTCGGGTTATTCAAACAGGTTTTTGTTTTAACTTACATGTTTTACGGTCAAATCCAACGCTATTATTTTGACTTACACAAAATAAGATATAAGTTCCTATCAGTTAGGTGTGAAAATCAAACACACCAATTAGTGCCTTACTGTCAAAGGAATGTACATGATAAGTCATGGTTGAAAGCTAAAACAAACATATATGAAGGCAAATTAAACGTTATTGGTGATCCAGCTTTTAGCCTATCTAAAAAATGGCTGTCGAAAAGGGGAAATGCGAATAAACTTTGTAAGGCAGCCTACAACTTTCTCACCAATAAAGTAAAGGCAAAGGTTTGTGATACGTTGTGGACGACAGTGAAAGGAGAAAACGATAAGATAAAGGACAATGTTAAGCCGAAAAACTTTGCTACTTGCTTCTTAGCCATGACAACTAGAGCAACAAATGAATATAATGATCGATTTAATCTTGCTTATTTGGTCAATCGATTTATGAACCCAATTGAAAAGAAATTTTTTGAGCAATATGGAATAAAAGTTGAGGAAGATAGATGGGCTTTGTCAGAGTTAATTCAGTGGGTATGGAGAAGCCGAATAAGAGAGGGGCAGCCTATACAGAAGAATGCGCAACCTTTTGATTACATACCTAAACAGCGATCAATTTGAAACTTTGCCTGACACGGTTATAGTAGATCAAGAATGTGATGATTGGCATGCTTAGGATTATGATTAAGTTTTTAGGTGGTTGGGGTACCTAAGTCTACCTATTCGCAGGTTGCTGGTGTCGAGCGTAGCTCGACACATATATACACCTTAGATGAAGCTTAGATGATCTTTGTTAGAAAGTTATTAATGGATTAGATCAATAATATAATATCATCTATAGAAGAATGTGAAAGCGTGTACTAAAAGTAACGAGCATAATAGTTGAAAAATCGGTGAAATAAAATAACAATCAAAAAAAGCAAACCCAATCTATATTTACTGATTGAGTTTGCAAATACTAAGTATGCATAATTTAATGATCCAGCCGATTATGACACCAATGAGGAGAAAGATTATAGGAGAAAAAATTGGTCCCAACAAGAATTCAAATATTTTCAAGGTGGGAGAATAAATAACGCCTATGGTTGATAGAAAAGCTGCAAATACAAAAGGTAAAAAGGAGAAGGGGTTCCTACCTCCTCCTGCATCACGATAGGCATCCCATATAGCAAACATATAGATACATGGGTAAAACATTAACCATTGGTAATCAGTTAAATCAATAGCCTTTAACATATTGCCATGAAAACTTTCAATAATAATTAAATTTAAATTAGCTTGTACGTTAATTAACAGCTCTAGAGATATAAAGACAATTCCTTTCATCAATTTCCCATTTAGAAATTGTGCAAACCCTGGTAGTGCTATACTCCATAACAATTTTTCAATTTTGTTTTCCATCTGATTTATACACGTTATTGATTAGAAAAATTTTTTTTATTTATTACTTGAGGTGGTTCTTCTAACCAGCTATTATCAATCATAATGTTTACACCATCATTAGCGAAGCCAGTGACTTCTGTTGTCAAACGAACATACGTTGTGACTATATCCGTTCTCAAACTAGCTGCAGCCGCTGTTGCGTAGTTTGAGGTACTTGATTGTATCAATAGGGCTGTCTGGAACATGACTAGTTTATCCGAAAATGGTGCTATCGTGGAGTTAAATACATTAAGGTCTGATGGCATTGGTACAGGAACGTCATCGTCCGTTAAAATAGTGGAAAAAAGTTTAACATGTTTGGTAGCTATATCTTTTCCTTTATTGCAATATTTACGCACTTCTTTAGACTTTGCAACTTGTGTAAGTCCAGTTAATAATACTTGTCCGACTAAATTGGTTTCAATATTGGCATAAACATGAGTAATTTCAATAACATTAACTGGTCTACGGTTTATATTTAATAGACCACCTTTATAACTTTTTTGTTCAATAAAATCAATTTCATTAGTGGTTGAAACATAAGGTGGTCTGACAAATAATCCTTTAGATAATAAAACATCACTTGTTTTGTTGTACAAATTTGTTGATGATTGTATAGCTTTACTTAAAAGATTACGGACACTTGGTTTTGCTGAAGTTGCAAGAGCCACACCGTAAACGGACATTCCTACCTTTGCCATATTCTTAATATAGTATAAATAATATGTATCTGAGTAAAGACGTGGGGCATTGGGATTGACATCCTCATCTTTAAAACCAATAGGAATAGGCTGGTTGTCATCTTTAAGAATTTTTTCTGATAGGCTAAGACTTTCTTCTGAGATATGTAGTGCGTATTTTATAACTGATTTGATTTCTTCATCCTCAACATGTTCTATAAAATATTTAAAAACACAGACTGACATGCTATTGTTTTGAAAACTACTCCAAAGTGCGGCAATTTCTGAAGATGTTAATCTGGTTTGATGTTTTTCTTTCATTCACTCTCTCTCCTAATAACATAATTACTGTTATAATTTGCTGTTTTTAAGAATTTATACAGATCAATCTATTCGCTCGTTAATCAACCGATTAATTTTCCTTAATAATTTTGCAGCTTTATTCAAGTCTTTTGTGATGACATTGTTTATACAGGCATGAATACGGTCATTCTCCTTCTTTAGCTGCTCTTTCGTAAACGGTACGGTAGAAGAAAGAGCGTCATCGTCAGACCTGATAGAGGTCACATCTTCAATTGTTATTTGTTGTGTGTATTCTTTCATTTTTTCCCGTTCTCTCTCTTCCGATAAGATTCCATATTCCTCAAGCTGTTTTTTAATTTCAATCTTATCAACGCCTAATTTCAACAATAAATGATAGGAAGTGTTAAAGTCAGGCTTCTTGATCAGACCTCGCTCTAGCTGCGAAACATATGTAATAGCTTTTCCTACATCAGACGATAAATCTCTTGAAGAAATGTTCTTTTCATTTCTTAGTTTTTTTATGTACAAACCGAAAATAGCACCATTCATTATTGTCACCTCAAAAAATATTGTAAATTTTAATAGGTTAACTATGTAGCATATTCATGCTGCAATTTATTTGTGAGAGAGGTTAGTAATTGCAAAGATGGAAAAACCAATTAGAATATTACAACATGAGAGGAATTGACAAAAATGATTAAGGACCTAAGCGATGTAGAGAATTTATTAAAAGAGGTAATGTATAGAAATTCAGAAGAGTTCATTGAAAAAGAAGTTATGTGGGTATTAAAAATGGGGTGCATGTTTGGAGCTGAGAATGTAACTGAACCACCTACGTTAAGGAAAGAGGCGAACGTAATAACGGCTTTCTGTTTTAGAAATACTGAGCTTGAGAACGCACATGCTTCAAATACAGAAGAAGAATTAACGGATCGTTTTGTGGACAAGCTTATGCTACAATCTTCAAAGAGATTAGGCGAGTGGCTAAAAATGAGAGAAGCGCTTTTAGAGTGCATTCCTGGAATAAACGCTTATCTTCTCCTCCGCCAGAAGCCCCAGCGTTTGATGTGAAGGCGATGTTGTCTGATTTCGGTGAATCACTGCATATTGCTAAGGTGAATGGAAAATATGTGATTGTGATTGAAGGGGATGCATTTACGTTTGAGAAGGGGTTTCTCCGGTTGAGTTTTTGAAGCCGGAGCCTTTGGATGAGGTGTTGAAGAGGATTGGAAGGTAGGAGAAGGATGATTATCGGAATTCTAACGTCATTGTGACCAATAGTGTGACCGGAATTTAAGCCCTCAATGCCTTTAACACAAGGTTTCCATTAAATGAATGTGACCAGCACCTGTTTATTTGCAGGTGTTTTTCTTATGAAGTTTATTAGAAAATGAATGCTGTTAACCGATTGAAAAAAGTCTTTTATATTTGAACGGTGCATTCAAATTCCTACAATCCAATCGTTTTGAAACAACTGAATTTCGTATTTATCACAACCTGTTATCACTTTAACCCCTTTAAAACGCGATGAAACGTTTGTTTTGTTACAGAAAATAAGGGATATCCATGCTGTTCATTACGGTTATGAAAGTTCGGTCAATGATGATGAAATCATGAGTTTTATTCAAGAAGAATATGCTAGGCCTGGTGCAGAGGAGAATTTAACAGTTGGTGAAGTTATCCGTAATTTTATTGGTGCATTAAATATTCTTCAGCAAAATCCAAATTACGAGCGTGCCAAACTATTTGGTAAGCTAAATAATGAAGAAAAAGTACCAGAACCGAATATCAACTCTCGTTTTTCTCGAACGGAAGGGTAGTTAATGTTATGACTTCATTTCAATTACTCTCGAAAACAATGCAAAAGAAAATTTCGGATATGAACTGGGATAAACTTACTCCCGTTCAAAATAAAACAATTCCAGTCATTATTGAAACAAGTGCCACTTATGTATGGGAATACCGCTATTCTCACACAGTTTTTCAATCCGCACAAATTGGTTATTAATCAACGCTTTTAACAGAGAAATATATAACACTTTTAACTGCTCTTCTGCGTTTTCTTCTATGCATGAAATGATTGGCAAAAAAGCTGCTTCCGTTTTACCAGATTTGCTTTCATTCTAATTAAAAGGTAATAAGCGAATGTATAAGCAACCATAGGCAAATACAAAAAACATCGAGTTCCAGATGAGAAACCAAAAGCTTTTTCACTAACGATTACATGTTGTGTATAGCAAGGTAATCCAGACGGAATCTTTCCTCAGTTTAATCCAAACGTTAAATAGCCAATAAAAAGCCCTCACATAATTATATAAGTAGTTTCGTTTTTGTGGAGAAACATAGAAAATAACAATCTAATTAGCGGACTAAACCACTTAATGTCAATGCAATCATAGTGGCTGTTCTATTTTTATTTCTAAACAAATGCGTCATAGTCAAAGATTCCATAAATGACAATTAGTCACCAATGAATCCATAGGGAATTGTATGTATAATTGTGGTGGTAAAAGTGTTTTTTGAACCAATGCTATTACAAAAAGAAAATGAACCCTGTGATGATGATTCATATATAACGGAATTAAAGCTATATGGAATTAGACTGGTACTTTCAAAGTTTGATGAGAATAGTCCTTGTTGATGTTACAAAGTTGATACAAAACAAAAAACAACTTAGGAGAGTGTTGAATAGATGATTAAAAAATTGGTGTCAAGTTTAACAATAGTAGTTCTTTTAGCTTCAGGTACTCAAGCTTTTGCTAAGGAAGGTAACAATGGTAATAAAAATGGATGGAATAATCCTAAAAATCCTCATTATGAAGCGCCTGTTGTTACGCTTCCTGCTGAGGTTGCTCCAGTAGAGACTCTACCTGCTCCTGTTGAGATTGATATGCTATCTCCAATCTTTGCAGATGTTAAGAGCTATTTAGATGGAAAGATTGGCTTTGATAGTCACGCTTCTATTGTTGGTCTTAATACATTATCTGTACCTGTACAGTATTCTAACTGGGTTATTGTGCAGTATTATCAAACTTCCATTAATGAAGCTCTAGCTCATGATCTTCGTATTATTGATGTAGAGCACCAGAACATCCACACTGATGGAGGCATCACTAAGTATGCTGATATGATTGTAACTATTGGAAGATAGGTTATTTAAGCGCCTGTTGCTGATAGAGAGCTTTGGATTTTTTTGAAGAAGTGCAGCAAAAACAAAACTTGCAAAAAGACGAATAATTCTAACCAACCTTAGATAATTAGACGAAAACTCCCTTCAAAAAAGATGGGAGTTTTTATTTAAGTAGCAAAGATTGTGAATGATTGTACTTACACTAACGAGTGCGATGCTTTAACAAGGCATAGCTTGCCTTTGTTCCTCAAACGTGGCAGGTTACTTCAATTATGACTCTATAAAGGCTAGTGAAAGAAGAATATGTGTTTTTTCTGGTGAAATGTGTGCTAGAAAGGGTAGTAAATGATCAGTATAAAAGAACAAATATCTTTAGCATTTGAGTTAGTTGATAGAGGCGAATTTTAAAAGCAGATACACTTTATTTAGATTTCCTTAATCAAATATCTTACAAAAAACAAGTGAATTTAAACTAGTCCTACATGGAATGGGTTATGTTAAGTGTCAAATGAACAAGTTTAATGAAGCCCCGAAGTATACACAATGAAATTGAGTAAAAAACGTTTTTGTCAAAACTATCTAAAAGATGAGGTTCTCATAATGCAATGCAAAGTAAAAAACGGTTATGCAGAAATAGGTGATCAAATAAAGGTATTAGGGTATATCGATCAAACTGGAACATTTCGCATGGATCAATATTATAACGGAATCGAATACATTGTGACAGGCTTCAAAGAATACGAAGGTGAAATGGAGATTTTATATAAACGATTACCGCCAGTGAATCATCCTCGACAACTAGAAATGATTGAATACACGCGGTTTAGTCATTCACCGCAAATTATTGAGATCATCAAAAAACGAGAAACATTTTGGTCAAAGCTAATTAAAAAATATTTCAATTCGTGACTGCTTTCGAGGAATCAACACTAGAAAATTTTAGTATTGGAGTAAATAAAAAAGAGAATGCTTACTTATAGTACACCTTAAGGAGGTTGTTTGTGAAGTAAAGTAACGGGGGGCTTTTTTGAATAAGGGCAGCATTAAAATTAAACGCATTTGAAATTTTCTTAACACTATTAACTCATTATTTATAATGATAACAGTGGTCCATTGATTCTGAGCCACTCTTTCCGTTGCTCATAGTTAGGAATAATTGATTGTACAAACTTCCAATAATTTTTAGAATGGTCAGGGTATCTAAGGTGAGCTAACTCATGCACAAGCAAATAATCAACAATAGGTATAGGCGACATTATAATTCGCCAGTTTAAATAGATTGAACCATCTGGTGTACACGTACCCCAACGCATTTTCTGATCTTTTAATTTTACTTTCGAAGGGACAACGTTCATCTTTGGTGTGTAAATGGATAGCCTGTCGTTCAGTTTTTTTTCACCGTTTTCGTAGTACCACCTTTTAAAAGCAAGAGAAAGCTCTTCATTTTTTTCTTTTTCGGAGAAATGAAAAGGTATCTCACTTATAAATCGACCTCTATTAAAGGTAAGACGAACGTTCTTTATATCCTCTGAATTTTGCACTTTCAACCGATAGTTCCTTCCTAAATAAGCAAATTTCTCACCGCTAACAAATTCTTTTGGAGTAGGTTTTTCGACTACTCATTAATAGCATTCCATTTATTTAAAATCCAAGGAGCTTTTTTATGTAGGATTACTTGCAATTGATGCTCGTCTATGTGATCTGGTACTGTCACCTTAACGCCGTTTAGCCATTCGATTGCAATAGATACGTCTTGTTTATCAGAGCTGTATTCAAGTTCATAATCTATGGTTGTTGTACCGTATACAAAATTTGGCATTAATACTAACACCTCTCTCTCTCTTTGATAAATTTTAGTTTGTTTGACATGTAAGGTCAATTGGTGTGAACGGTCAAAAGAAATATACGTTTATTATAAATTCCATTATCTAGATAGTATCTCTCATTTCATAATACAAACACTTTAAACAAAACGATTCTGGAAAGAAAATCAGAAAAAGGTGGGGGTATTTTGAAGAAGAATCTTTTAGTAATGAGTTCATTTCTGCTAGTTATTTTATGTATAGGTTGTACAAATCCCCAAAGTGGGGGAGTACAAAAGGAGACCTTAGAGAAACAAGGAATGACTGTAATGAATGAAGATAGAGGATTAAGAGAGAATCCTCATCAAATTATTGCGGAATTAGAAGAACAAATTGTACAGTTAGAGGAGAGAATTGAGTATTTAGAACAAGAAAATCGGGAATTAAAAAACGTTACTGTTATTGAGAAAGTATATGAGGAACTGGAAGCGGGAATGTCAATGGGAGAGGTATCAAAAATCGTTAGCGAAAATGGCCTTAAGATGGAAGGGGTTAGCGGTACTATGAATGTTGTAGTTTATAAAATTTATTCCGATGATATAGAACAGTACATAACAGCTGGATTTCCAAAAATGGAATTTGGAGATGGAGAAACTCTTGGAGGTTTTTCTATCAAAGGAAATTAAAAATTAGAAAAGCAAAGCTCAAAGGTGGTTTAACCACTTCTTAACAAAATATGCTTTTAACTGTCAAAAGTAACTAATACCATTCTGGTCACACAGTGGTCACGGAAAAGAAATTATTAGATGAAATTATCAAATAAAAGCAGATAAATAAAATATCCGAAAGCCCTAATACAAAAGGCTTTCGGACAATAGTAAGTATTATAGGAGGTTAACGAGCCACCATGACAGGATGGAGGTCACTGGTTCGAACCCAGTACGGGTCATTCATAAGAAAAAGCTGAACCCCTTGGTATACAAGGGGTTTTTTTGTATAACAGAGTATAACAGATTGAACTATTTTGGTGTGAACACCCCAGTTGGGGGCATATTGGTGGCGAATAATTTATTAAATTTTTTTTTCGATGAGGTTGTTAGCACAATAGGTTGAACAAGGGAAAGATGGGATGCCTAATGCTCCTGTGGGAACTAATACATTAGATTTAATTAATAGAATTTATCAGAAAGGTTTCCTCTTTTTTCTATGCTAATTATATAGTGCTGAATGGTTTGGAGGACGTCGATACATTTAAAGGCAGACTTATATTTGATTACAGCCATTGAAATGTACCACCTCTGACATAGTATTTACTACCAAATGACAAAAAGTGTACCAAAGAATGACAGACCGTTTACCACTGCAACCCTTCTAGTGATAAAAGATATAACCATAGTTTTGAGAATCAAAAATGTTAAAAACTGATTGACTTTCAATAAGACCATTCTTCTGCAAACGGGCCATTATCTACAGTATGTTTTTCTACCGTATTTAACGAATGTAATGATACAAAAACAACCAGATTTCTATCTTTGTGGAAACATTATATACAGTTATTTTTTATAGTATTCAACGTATTCAAAGGTAAGGGGAAATGGACTTGGCGAACTGGAGAAAGAAACAACCTTGAAGTTTAGTGTGGAAGTGTACTTCTTCCAGATTAAACTTCAAGGACAGTAAGCGTAAGCGCGGTAGGTGTGATAGATAGGCTTGTTGCCTAACGAAAAAATTGCACAAGCTTCAGTATCAATTCCATCCACAGGGGGCTTGTGGTATGCCTTTAAAACGTTTATCTATGACTACATGTAATCAACGAAAAAGGGTGCATTCTTTCACCTTTTTTGAGCTGGTACTGTAGATAAGTGCCAGATTGTGGAGTAACTATTATATTACGTAGTAGACTAAATACTGCGCAATAAATATCTTCATTTTTAGGTGACTTTGTGAAAGAATTTACTTAAGCTAACGGAGTAGGATAGCACAATAAAACAGACCAACATTCACAAATGTTTAGTCTGTTTATTTCATTATCTTTTATTTGCTAATTGATCCCTGTCAGGTGCTTGGGGAATTTGTTCCATCCATCCATTCTCAATCATAATATTGGCACCATCTTCTGCATATAGAGCAACTTCTGATATAAGCCTAGTATAATGTGCCCCTAAATCTCGCCTGGTACTTGTACCAAGAGCTTTCCCATAGTGCCCGATTCCCATTCCGTTTAATGCTTCTATAATGGACATTATTAATTTATCGGAAAAGGTAGGCACATTTGAGTCGGATGGTAAAGCGTCCCAAGCACTTGCCGAAGGAAGTAAATCATCACTTAGAATAGAACCAAAGATCTCAGTATGCTTATCTGCAATATCTCTTCCCCTAATCATATAATCGCGTACTTCTTTGGATTTTGCCACCTGACTGAAACCCATGCACAATGTTCGTCCCATTTGGTTTCTGGTCATATTATGATAAATCGCTGCCATTTCAATGACGTTTAGCGGTCTACGGGTCCCAAACCAACCCGTTAGGTAACTTTGCTTTTGGACGTATTCTACCTTTTTAGGTGCTGGAATGTAAGGGGCTCTAATGAATATCCCTTTGGACAGCATCACTTTACTGGCTTTGTTGAATAGTGTGGATGATTCGTTTAAACATTCAGTAAAGTATTCGGATATATCGAATCGAGCACAAGTTGATAAAGCATATGAGTAATTCTCCATATTCATTTTTGCGAAATTTTGCATTGTAAAGATATAAAAATCATCGGTGAACAATCGCGGGGCTTCTATATACACATCAGCCTCAATTGAAAAACCGTCAGGTACAGGAAGTTGTTCTTCATTAAAAAAAGACGTTAACTTTTGAACACGAACTTTAGATAACTGCAAGGTGAAATCAAGGACAGAACGGATCTCACGATCTTCAACATTTGATAAAAAGTTTTCGATTATACATATTGACATCGTTTCTTTCATGTAACTGGTCCATAAGTTTGCTATTTCTGCTGATTTAAATTCAATTTTATGCTCTGTTTCGACCATCGTATGTTTCCTTCCTTTCAACTATACATAATGAATTGTCATTTTTAAGGTTCCAATAAACGTAAAGTGTTATTCAACAAACGGATACAAAACTTTAACAACTGGAGTTGTCGCTTCGGCAGCTCTTTTATTTTTAGGACTTATTAAAGTAACTGGCAGGCTAATGCAAAGGGAATTTCTTGAAAAGTTTAATATTATCTTTTTAAAAAGCCAACGCATTTAATGCGTTGGCTTTTTAAATAATCATAAAGGGTGAAAATATATGCATGTTCTTACTGCCATTATCAGTGTCATTGCTGTTTTTGTTTGGGGGAACTGGAGAAATTGGAAGAAATATCATGCAACACTACTCTTTTTTGCTCTTGGGAACCTTGCTTATAATTTCTTAACAGCAAATTACTTCTTGTGGCGTTTAGATGCTGATTCATTTTCAAACCATACTCTTACTGAAATAAAATATACATTTATTATTTTCCCAGCAACAGGTCTGCTCTTTTTAGAGAACTACCCTGAAGGAGTCATAAAACAGATTTTACATAATTTAAAATGGATTTTTATTTATGCAATCTGGGAATACATGTTTAATTTAACAGGACACATTGAGTACCAATTCGGATGGACGTTTTTGTGGTCGGTAGCCGTACTTTTTGTAATGTTTCCTATGTTAAAACTGCATGTAAATCACCCTTTGTTAACATATATTTTGTTCGGAATTGTTTCCACTTTCCTACTTTGGTGTTTCAATGTTCCTGTTCATCTTCCTGTGGAAGAGAGGATACATTATGGGAAATAATTTATTGAAATGACTGTTTTTACTATGATAGGATTTCTGATTACACTACATTCATTAGCGACTAGCATGAGGATAACTTAAAAAGGCATTACATGGAGTTGTTAAACACAACTTCAAAGGTAGCGAAAAAAGTCGAAAGTTAATGATTGATAATCATTGGTTTGAACAACTACCTCAACAAAATAGAATAATTCCTTAAATTTAAGAAGATGTAATAGAATTAACGGATTCTATGACCTTATTCTTATGGATTAGTACAGCATAAATTTAAATAATGAGGTCAAACTAAAGTGAGAATAACTTTAGGGAGGAACGCTATATGCCAGAGAAACCTGCAATTACGTCATCTGAACTAGGTACGTTATGGCTAACATACCAACAGAAAACAATGATTTTACGAATGTTAGAGTATTTTATTGAGAAAGCCGATGACGAAAAAGCCAAGGGAATTATGACTAATTTACATGGAGAAATTGACCTTTATGTTGGTAAAATAACAGAAACTTTACAAAATGAAGGTGCTGTAATACCAGTTGGTTATACCGATCAAGATGTCAACATAGGGGTGCCGAAGTTATATGATAACGGTTTCGACATAATGTTTGTTCGTCTACTAAAAGAAATTAGTATGGCATTGCATTCATTAAATTTAACTATGGCGTATCGAGAAGATATTGTTATGATTTTTAATGAACTTACTGCCATTACTCAAAAGTATTACAATCTTTGCACACAATATTTGCTTGAAAAAGGTATGCTTGCTCGCCCTCCTTATGTTTCAATGCCAAAATCGGTTGAGTTTGTAAAAAATACAACCTATTTAGGTGGACTCGCCATTAATCCATTTAGTGAAAAACGGACATTGAATACGGTAGAGGTTGCTCATCTTCATCATTCTATTGAATCAAATCTCACTGGGATTCAGCTGATTACAGGTTTTGCCCAATGTGCAAATAAAGAAGAAGTCGGTAAATTCTTTAACGAAGGAGCAGAACTTGCTAAAGGTATTATAAAGGAATTAAGCGAATCCTTACTACAAAGCGGTATACAAACCCCTGAATCATCGGGTGGCAATACAACTCGTTCAACGGTGGCTCCATTTTCTGATAAATTGATGATGTATTGCACAAGTCTATTTTGTAGTTTTGCTATGGGGAGCAGCTCATTAGGAACTGCTTTTAGTTTACGAAATGATTTACCAGCAAAAATGGCTATTTTTATGAAAGATACCTTTGAATATGCCCATAAAGGTGCAAAAATAATGATTAACAATGGGTGGATGGAAGAACCCCCTCAGATGGAAGAACGGAAGCAACTAATTAATAAATAAAAGCCCTAAACACTTATTGTGATAATTTTCACTACAAGTGTTTTTTGAAAATAATTAAACGAACGGGTGCTTATGTTGTGCGAAATGTTCCTAGTTTAAATGGAGGATGGTTACATCTCTCTGGTAAAGGCTAGGCAATTCCTTGTGGAATTGAAGGATTATATCGAAGAATCAAATGAAGAGGTAACGCTCGGAAGGGTTCTCTCTTAGTCGATTAGCACTAGATTCGGTAAGGAAGATAGTGTTAAGAGCTCGGTGAGAAGGCGTAAGAATTTACCGTAACAGTGTAGTTTAGCTGACGAAAGCCTACCCGCGGGGGTGGTGTAAATCATGATGCTTGAGTTGAATGAATATGGTGAGAATGCAAGACAACCTATAAGAAAAGGTTACGCTGACAAACTTCTGAATGTACGGGTCTAAACGCACGATACATAGAAATGTGTATATCACCTAATTGTGAGGTTAGTAGTGGATGAGTAAGACTAACATATATGAAAATCCATGATATGTTAAAGGCATATGACCGACTAACAGGCTTACAGGAAGCACCTAAGTTCATTCTTTAATAGATATAATTCAACGTTGTAAGCTGATAACGTGGAGAGCTTACTCTCAATGAAACGTTGAGAAGGAAAACATTAGTGAAATTAGCTACTGTATAACTTCACTTAATATCAGTGAAAGTGGTGGCACAGTACCGATGAAAGGTGTAATCAACCCGGAGGGATAGCCACTAGACTAATGAAGAATCATTCAACCATGTATGGCAGAACTTTATCGATTAACAAGGTTCTTGTGAGACTAATAGAGGCTCAACTCCTAAGGGAGTCACCGACTTGTTGAAACGGAAGAAACTGAGACACAGTGAGTATTACGATATGCAACATTGTTTTGATAATCTTTACGCTCAAAGTGTCAATGGTCAAAATTTCTATGATTTAATGGAACTGATCAGTTGAATGAAAATATACGTCTTGCCTATCGAAATATCAAACGAAACACAGGGAGTAAAACAGCAGGGACAAACAAGTTAACGATTGATGATATTAAAAATTTGTCAGTAGAGGATGTAATTGAACACGTTCAAACTATGTTCAAAGCATACAAACCTGAAAGTATTCGGCGAGTCTTTATTCCTAAAGCAAATGGCAAAGTAAGACCACTAGGAATCCCAACGATATGGGATAGAATTTTCCAACAATGTATCTTACAAGTATTAGAACCCATTTGCGAGGCGAAATTTCATAAACACAGTTACGGCTTTAGACCAAACAGAAGCACTCATCATGCGAAGGCGAGATTAGAATCGCTTATCAATATGGTGGGTCTTTATCATTGTATAGATGTAGATATAAAAGGTTTCTTTGATAATGTTCATCACAGCAAATTACTTAAACAAATCTGGTCATTAGGAATAAAAGATAAATCTCTACTTTCGATTATTTCGAAGCAACTAAAAGCAGAAATTGTTGGAGAGGGTGTTCCCACTAAAGGAACCCCGCAAGGCGGTATTCTTTCACCACTTTTATCAAATATTGTCCTAAACGAACTGGATTGGTGGGTAAGTAATCAATGGGAAACTTTTCAAAGCAACCATAACTACAAACATAATGGAAGCAAAGTAAAAGCACTCAAAAAATCCAATTTAAAAGAATGTTACATCGTTAGATACGCTGATGATTTTAAGGTATTATGCCGTACACGTTCACAAGCGATTAAAATGAACTATGCCATTAAAGATTTTCTTGAAACTAGGTTACATCTTGAGATAAGTGATGAAAAATCAAAAGTTATTAACTTAAAGAAAAATTCGTCAGAATTTCTAGGATTCTCCTTCCAGGTAATTAGGAAAGGAAAAACTAGATTTGGTTATGTAGCCAAATCCAATATGACGAAGAAAGCAAAGTCCAATGCACTTATAAAAATTAAGGATTCTATAAAAGCAATTCAGAAGAAACCATGTATTGAAACAGTCTGGCACTATAATACTGTCGTAATGGGGATTCAGAACTATTACGCAGCAGCGACTGAAATTATGAAAAATTTAAGTGAGTTGAGCACCCATCTAAACAAGACGTTATATAATCGACTAAAGCACTCCAGAAAAGAAGCAACATTCTCCGATATGACTATTACATTACAAAAACGATATAAAGGCTGTACATCAAGGCTTTATAAAATAAAGAATATGGTATTTGTCCCTATTCATGCCCAAAAGCACAAGACAAATCTATGTTTCTCTCAAGATATTTGTAATTATACGGTAAAAGGAAGAGACAAAATACACCACAATCTTAAAGCGACTGATAAAAATGTTTTAGCTCATGTCATGAAAAACTTTATTCCCAATCGAACGATTGAGTATAACGACAACCGCATTAGCAAGTTTATTGCCCAATATGGAAAATGTGCCTTAACAAGTATTGAGCTTGGGAAACATGACTGGCACTGCCATCATAAAAATCCGTATCATCTCTCAAGAGATGACACGTACTCAAATTTGATAGTGTTACATGAATCCGTTCATCGGCTGGTACACTTAAAAGACCATGAGAAAATTAAAAATCTAATCAAGGTTTTGGAGCTGAATAACAAGCAAATTCAAAAGGTAAATGAACTACGAAAACAATGCAAAAACGACTTAATCATAAATTAGGATAAAAGCGCTTCAATTAAATACATAGAACTGAATGAATTGGATTAGCTGGAACGCCGTATGCGGTGAAAGTCGCATGTACGGTGTGAACAGGGGGAAAAGGGGGCGATAATTTCAAACTCTTACCTATCTGTATTAAGAAGAACAACTAACAAAACAAAGTTATTTGCTGCGCAGTACAACGATACTCTTCAATAGATTGTGGCTTAATCACCTCCCCCTATTGATAAAAGGCATCGTAATATTATGAATTGTTCACTCTCTGGTCTTATATCCTATATGTCGTTTGAAGTATGTTGAAATTATTATTTCTTGAATACACTTGTCAAATAACTTTGGTCACTAGTAAGGTATTTAATTTATACGTTTTTAGAGTATAATACCGTTACAAATATTCTCTTTCATATATGAAGGGGAGATCGGAAAATTATTTATTTAATAATATGTAAAAGAAAAAAGTAAATATATACATTGTATTGTATAAAGATAAGTGTAGTTTTAAAGCTAACCTTCATAAGATATCATGTTATTGATGCTAGTATATTTTCATGGACACATCTTAGTTAAGTTCTGGAAAATTTGACTAGAATATTTAACGAGAGGATGTGTCCGTATGGGGATCAAAAAAGTAAGTAAAAACTTCAATGACGATTTCAAAAAAATGGTGGTTAATCTTTATCATACTGGTAGCTCAGTGAAAGATTTAAGTAACGAATATGGCGTATCAGAAGTCACGATTTACAAATGGATTAAAAAGCTTTCTCCAATGGAACTGGAAGATGGAACCTCGGCAACTCCAGATGATTTTGTTAAGTTACAAAAGCAACTTCTTCGTCTTCAAGAGGAGAACGATATCTTAAAAAAGGCTATGGCCATATTCGCGAAAAAGTAAGTCTGACTGAGCTAACAACCATTATTAATCAACACAAGGAGCAGTATGCCATTCAAACTTTATGTGATGTGCTAGAGATTGCTAGAAGTACGTATTATCAGGCTTCCCAAAAGCTTGAGTCCAATCGTGATTGTGAAAACAAGGAACTAACCAAACGAATAAAAGAGATTTATACAGAAAGTAAGGAACGTTATGGAGCTCCGAAAATTCATCATATCCTTCGAAAAGAAGGTTATTCAGTGAGTCTCAAACGAGTTCAGTGTTTAATGAAGAAAGCCGATATACGATCGATTATTAAGAAGAAATATCGACCCTATTCTAGTAATGAAACCGTGATAGAGCGTGGAAATCTGCTAGATCGAGATTTTACCACGACAACCATTAATGAGAAATGGGTAGCTGATATTACGTATATCTATACCATTAAACACGGTTGGTGTTATCTTGCTTCTGTCATGGATCTGCATTCTAAAAAAATTGTTGGTTATTCCTTTTCAAAAACAATGACTACGGACTTAGTAATAAAAGCATTAGCGAATGCCTATTCTACACAAGTACCAGCAGCAGGACTCATCTTGCATACAGATTTAGGAACTCAGTACACAAGTGAAGAATTTACGCAGGATGTTCAAGAAAAAGAGATGAAACAATCTTTCAGCAAAAAAGGTTGCCCATACGACAATGCCTGTATTGAATCGTTTCATGTCACTTTAAAGAAAGAAGAAGTCCATCGTGTAAAGTACTTAGACTATTCATCAGCGAAAATAGCGTTATTTAAATACATTGAAGGCTGGTACAACCGTAAAAGAATCCATGGCGGTTTAGGCTATAAAACGCCACAAGAAGTAGAGAACAGCATTAAGGGAGTAGCTCAGGCGCTACCCTAATTATTAGCACCGCTTTATATGGAGTGGTGAGTGTGGTAGGCTATTTGCCTTGCGAAAGAGAGAACAACAACCATTGGCTGTGTGGAGATCAGTAACTCTTAATTTATACGAGTCTAAATTAAACTCATAACTTGGATGAATATTCACCTAAGTGTGATTTTATAAATCTAGCAGCAATTTGCTCGAGATATTAAAAATCATCTATAGTGAGCTCCGGTGATCACAGATTGACCACTTAATAGAATTAAAAAGAATTAATGAGGATTATCCATAGTGGATTCGGTAATCCTCAAACAGTTGATAAATTAATAGAAATGAACACAAGTACAATAGAGTTAACTTAAGGAATCTCGACACGAATATGGGCGGCATGATGTTATCCTATTATTGTACTGCTCAGTTTCTAGACACCGGATAAAAAAGTAAATTTGCTTTAATCGTCAATATGAATGAAAAAGAATATTTAAAGAGGATTGCCCTTTGTGTACTACAAATAGGCAATCTTTTTTACGTTTATCCTAATGGTTGCAATCGATTGAGAGTTAAAAATGTAAACGCTAAAATAAAAGTTGAAAATTGATAAAGAAATGATTGATTAGCTTCTACATTATTGGTTTTCAGTAAAATGGGTTAAATTATAAAAATGTATTGACTCAAAAATGAGATAAGTCTATACTAAACACAAGCACAAATGACAAAACCTTGCTCATATGTGCAAGTTATTCAAATGTTACAGGGATAATAACACGGCAAGGTTATATCGGAGGTTTGAAGATGTCTAACTGGGAAGAAAGACGGTTACTTGTAAAAGTTGCACAAATGTATTACGAGGAAGACATGACTCAAAATGAGATTGCAAAGGAACTAGGGATATACCGTACGACAATTGGAAGAATGTTGAAAAAAGCAAGAAAAGAAGGCATTGTACAAATCCATATAGATAGTACATCTTATGAGACATTTGAGTTAGAAACAAAACTTAAACAAGTTTTTCAGCTTAAAGACGTCATAGTTGTACCAAATAATGAAAGCGATTCAGATGAAAAAAGGAAAACCACATTGGGTCTTGCAACATTAGAGATGTTAAACAGAATTATTAAAGATGACGATACAATTGGCTTTGCATGGGGGAGAACCATGGGAAGTATGATTGGCCAACCTGTTGAATACAAGGCAAGAAAGGCAGACTTTGTTCCTTTAGTTGGCGGGCCAGGAACATTAGATAGTAAATATCATGTAAATACGATTGTCTATAATGTCGCAAATACTTTTGGTGGATCGTCTCATTTCATTGACGCAGCTGCGGTAGTAGAAAAAAAAGAGACTAAGAACGACATTGTGTCTTCTAATTTTTTCAGAAAAATACTGGATATGTGGAACGAATTAAACATTGCAGTAGTTGGAATTGGTGCACCTCTTGCTTCATCCAACATGATATGGACAGGGTTTTATGGGGATAGAGAAATAGACGAACTAAATAGCCTTAATGCAGTCGGTGACATTTGTTCAAGATTTTATGATATTAATGGTCATGTAATCGAGTCAGAAGTAGCAGAAAGAACTGTGGCGATTGAATTAGAAAAGTTAAAAGAACTTGAGTATTCAATTGGAGTTGCTGAATCGGAAAATAAAGTACCATCTATTATAGGTGCTTTAAGAGGAAGATATATTAATGTTCTAATAACCAATGAAAGTACAGCAGAAGAACTTTTGAAACAAATATAGTTTTATGAGGTTAGATGAGAACGTAACCAAAAGCTATTATTCTGCAACTATGAGAGATTGGAGGTCAGACCAAGATGTTTATCTACTTAATCATTTTAGTTGGGATAGCGTGGCTTGTTCAAAGCTTTTTAGGCTTTTTCCAAATTAAAAACTTTAATAAACATTTCAGCTTTTTAAGACAAAAAGGAAGAGTGGCTATTGGAAGGAAGAGAGGACTCTTTAAAGCTGGTACAGTTATCCTTATTGCCATAAACAAAGGGAATAAGATTATTGAAGCCAGAAAAATGCAAGGGGTTACAGTGTTTTCACGAGTGAGGCCCATGCAAGGATTAGATGGCAAAGACTTGCTTAAACTTACGAAGCAAGACTTGCAAATATATGACAAATTAACAATAGCGGCCATTCAAGATGCGGTTGCGAACGTTAAGGTTATCTCTAAGGGAGGTGAGATTCCTATTCAGAAGACTTTGTTTGAACGTCTAGTACAAAAAGTTACATTAAAAAAAGGGGTGAACTAATATGGACATTATTACTATGTTAGCTGATGGTTTTATGGGGTTATTTGAAAGAGGTGGCGAGGTATTTGTGGATCTTGTCACAGGAATTGTACCTTTATTAATTTGTTTGTTAGTTGCCATGAATGCGGTTGTTCGTTTAGTTGGGACAGAAAGAGTAGAGCGACTTGCAGCGAAATCAGGAAAAAATGTTTTTGCTAGATATCTATTCCTGCCAGTGTTCGGTACGTTTTTCTTTGCAAATCCTATGACGCTGTCATTAGGACGATTTTTACCAGAGAGACACAAGCCGGGTTATTATTCAGCGGCATCGTTTTCTTGTCATACACACAACGGCTTGTTTCCACACGTAAATCCAGGCGAGTTATTCGTATTTTTAGGGATTGCATCAGGGATTACAGCTTTAGGACTTCCAATTGCAGAATTAGCAGTTATGTACTTTCTAGTAGGTGTGGTTACAAACTTTATGCGTGGTGTGGTTACAGACTGGACTGTAGCTTATGTATCAAAACAACAAAAAGTTCAACTTAAAGACACTGTAGAACTATAAGGGGGGAAACAACATGTCAAACTACAATTCAGCTATTGTTCATGCAGGACCAGGTGGTTTTGGTGGCCCATTAAATATTATTGTAAATGAAAAGAAAAATAAGATTGTCTACATTACAGGTGGGAATCAACCAGATATTGCTCAAAAGCTTGCAGATGTAACGGGTGCAGAGTTAGTTGATGGATTTAAAACAAAGGTACCAGATGATGAAACAGCTTGTGTCATTATTGACTGTGGTGGAACATTGCGTTGTGGAATTTATCCACAAAAGAGAATTCCAACCATCAATATTATGCCAACAGGTCAAAGTGGACCTTTAGCAAAGTATATTACAGAAGATATTTATGTTTCAGGAGTTAAAGTTAATAATATTGAAGTGGCAAATGGAGAAGTAGCAGCAAGTGCACAAAAAGAAAGCGCTTCTGTCGGCGAAACAGAAACGCAAGAGACTAATACTAAACAATATAAGTATAGCACAGACAAAAAAATTAGTGAACAACAGAAGCCAAAAGGCATAATGGTCAAGGTTGGAATGGGTATAGGTAATTTTACAAGTACGTTATTCCAAGCTGGTCGTGACACGATTGATACAGTATTGAAAACGATTCTTCCGTTTATGGCGTTTGTTGCCATGCTTATCGGGGTTATTTTAGAGACAGGTATTGGTGACGTATTTGCCAATTTCCTATCACCATACGCAGGCTCTTTACCGGGATTGCTTTTAATTTCATTAGTTTGTTCGTTCCCGCTTTTATCACCGTTTCTAGGGCCAGGAGCAGTAATTGCTCAGGTTGTAGGTGTGCTAATTGGTACCGAGATTGGGCAAGGTAATATCCCGCCACAACTTGCATTGCCGGCATTATTTGCAATCAACTCACAAGCCGCAGCGGACTTTATTCCTGTAGGACTAGGTTTAGCGGAAGCAGAACCAGAGACTGTTGAAGTAGGGGTTCCGGCTGTTCTGTACTCGAGGTTCTTGACCGGGGCACCAACCGTATTTGTAGCTTGGTTAGCAAGTTTTGCTATTTATACGGATTTCTAAGACTATTATTGAGCATATTACTAAATAGAAAAAATTTGAGATTAAGCAGGTGTTAGTATGACTAAAGTTTATTTTACAAATGTAACAAGCATTGGACCTATGGCTCCTACTTTTTATGCAGATAAGATGATTATCCTATTTAAAAGTGATGCACCAGATGAATTAAAAGAATTTTGTATTGTTCATGAGAAGAATGAATTAAATGGAGACGTACTTGTTGGAGATACTTTTAAAATTGGTGAAAACGAATATAAAGTAACAGCAGTTGGAAGTGCAGTAAACCAAAACCTTGGAGCGTTAGGCCATATTACGATTAGATTTGATGGAAGCACAGAAGCAGATTTACCGGGAATGCTTTGCTTAGAAGATAAAGATATTAAAGAGATTTTTGAGGGAGAAACACTAGAGATCGTTCGATAAAAAGAAGGAAATAGGAGTGGAGAAACTATGAGCGGATTACAAAGAGTGGCAATTGTTGCTGGTGGAGGCCAAAACTTAGGAGAGGCGCTTTCTCATCGTTTGGCTGAGGACGGATATAATGTTGTGGTTGCAGATCTAAATGAAGAGAATGCAAAAAATGTTGCAATTGAAATTGAGTCAAAGTTTTCTAGTAAAGCAATCGGTATCAAAGTAGATTTAACGAATGAAGTAGAAGTAGCATCTATGGTCGAAAAGACAGTTGCTGAATTTGGCCAAATCGATCTATTAGTCTATAATGCAGGCTATGCGAAAAGTTCAAAAATCACTGACTTTGAATTAAATGCTTGGGAAACATCAGTAGCTGTAAACTTAACAGGTTACTTCCTATGTGCCCGTGAAGTTTCAAAAGTTATGATTGACCAAGGTTACGGAAACATCATCCAAATTAACTCGAAGTCAGGAAAGGTAGGAAGTAAGCATAATTCTGGTTATTCTGCTTCTAAATTTGGCGGAGTAGGTCTTACTCAAAGTCTAGCATTGGATCTTGCAGAACATAACATTCGTGTGAATTCAATTATGCCAGGAAATCTATTAAGCTCTCCTATGTTCCAGAGCTTACTTCCGCAATATGCGAAAAAACTTGGAATTCCTGAGAACGAAGTAGAACAAGTGTATATTGATAAGGTACCACTAAAACGTGGTTGTGAGTATGATGACATCGCTAATGCCGTAATTTTCTATGCTTCGGATAAAGCAGGTTATTGTACTGGGCAATCTATAAATGTTACTGGTGGCCAAGTGATGTTCTAATACTATGAAAGTCATTATGTTTCTTAACAGCATAATGACTTTCTTCTATATAAATATATCAAGGTGAGGAGACTATTATGAAAATATTAATTGATTCAGCTAACATTGAAAATATTAAACATCTAACTGATTATTATCAAATTGAAGGGGTTACTACTAACCCTACGATTCTGGCCAAAGAACAATTAGATTATTTGGAACAGTTAAAACAGATTCGGAAGATAATTGGTAAAGATAAAATGTTTTTTGTTCAAACGATATCAGAAAACGCTGCAGATATAGTAGACGAAGCAAAACGGATCATATCTGAGATTGATGAGAATGTCTACATTAAAGTTCCTGCGATTAAAGAAGGCTATAAGGCTTTAAAGGAATTACATCATTTGGGGATTAACACTTTGGCAACGGCTATATTCACTGCCCAGCAAGCTCTAATGGCTGCGAGATGTGGTGCGAATTATGTCGCACCATATGTGAACCGAATTGATAATGTTTCAGGTGATGGGATTAAGGTTGTTTCAGAGATTGTCGAATTATTTAATACGCATCAATTAAAAACGGAGGTCATGGCAGCGAGCTTTAAGAATGTTAATCAAGTGCACAAGTGCAGTTTAGTAGGGGCGCAATTCATTACAGCTAGTCCAGACGTCATTGAAGAACTCCACTCTCACCCATCTTCTGAAATCAGTGTTAATCAATTCACGAAGGATTGGCAAGAGCGTTTTGGGACGGTAACGATCTAATTATTTTCATGAGGTGAGGAAATGAAAGGAATAATATTTGATTTTGATGGTCTTATCTTTGATACGGAAACTCCGCTGTATGAAGCGTACCAACATATATTTAAAGGATTTAATGCGGAGTTACCTCTTGAAAAGTTTGCACAAATTGTAGGGACTGGACTAGATGTGTTTCACCCGTATAGATATTTAGAAGAACAGATTGGTCAGTCTGTACTAGATGAAGAGTTAGATCTGAAATTAGAAAAACATCGTTTGGAAGTGCTAGAGAAAGCAGATCTTCGCAAAGGGGTAAGAGAATATTTAGATCAAGCTAAACAACAAGGGTTAAAGATCGCTTTAGCTTCTAGTTCTGAGCGAAGTTGGATTGATAAGTGGCTTACTCATCACAAAATTGATCACTATTTTTCGATAATTCGTACGAAAGATGATGTGCATAAAGTCAAACCAGACCCAGAGCTTTATGAACAAGCTGTGAAAGGGCTTGGACTTAAAAAAGATGATGTTTTTGTTTTTGAAGATTCATTAAACGGGTTAACCGCCGCAAGAAGAGCAGGTCTTTCTTGCGTAATCGTACCTAATCGAATCACTTCACACTTACCGTTTGAAGATTATCAGTATAGACTCAATTCCATGGCGGACATGGAACTGGTTGAGTTAATAAAATATATTAAGGAGAACCAACATTCTCAGACTAATTGATATTGAAAATATAAATTATCTAAACTGCATAAAAAGGAGAATACCACTATGGCAGAAAAGACATTTAAAGTAATTGATAAAACAGGCATTCATGCACGACCAGCAACAATGTTAGTGAAACAGCAGGTCAATTTGAAGGTGATATGAGTCTAGAATATAAAGAGAAAAATGTGAATTTAAAGTCAATTATGGGCATTATGGCTTTAGGAATCCCAGCAGGAGCTGAAATAAAAATTGTAACAACAGGATCAGACGAAAACGAAGCACTAAAAGCAATCACTGAGACCTTAGTAACACAGGGGTTAGCTGAATGATGATATAGAGCATTAAAGGTATTGGGGCGTCAGTATAACTAGGTCATTAGCTTTGCATAAAGTTATTAAAAATTTGTCAAGTAGTTTCGAGTAGAAATTTATGGTTTCAAGACATAAAAAAACTCCTTATAATTAGGTTTGGTAGTTCTGTCCAAATCCCAATTAAAAGGAGCCTTCCCATGGACAAGAATACCATAAAATCTACAATAAATGAACTACTAAAAGTCATTGATGAACATACTTTTTCCAACCTAATTAACGTGATAGACCTTGATAAATACGTGAAAAAGCTAACAGCCTATAAGTTTCTTCAATTGCTTATCATTTCGCAATTGAAAGAAACGAAAAGCTTAACTCAAATGTCAAAGAAGCTAAGAGATGAGGAAGAACTTCAAGTTCAACTTACATTTGATACGATTAGCACTTCACAGCTTTCAAGGAAATTGGGTGATTTATCGCCAACGTTATTTGAAAAGATCTTTCATTATCTCGTTTTGAACATTCAAGCGAAGACGAAGCAATCGCCGATCATTCGTGAGATCGGTCGCTTACACGTGATCGATTCAACAACGATGAGCATGAGTGTAAGTCAGTACCCTTGGGCGACTTTTCGCAAAACGAAATCAGGAATTCGACTTCATTTACGGGTTGTCGTCACGAAAGAGTTAACCTTACCCGATAAAGGAATTCTTTTACATGCCAAAACTTGCAGACCGCACTCAAATGGGAGATCTCATTGACATAGATTCGGATGCGATTCACTTGTTTGACCGTGGCTATATCGATTATAAACAGTTTGAACATCTCTGTTTACACGATGTTCGGTTTATTACTCGTTTGAAGAAGAATGCACAGGTTGAAGTGCTATCTGAACAAGTTCCGCAAGTTGGTTCACCTATTGTGTTAGACCAGGAAGTGTTTCTAGGTAACTCGCAAAATGGGACAAAAATGACCCATCCCTTGCGCTTAATCGAGACACACGATAGTCAGGGAAACGTCGTCATGATCGTCACAAACTGTTTTGACTTGTCTGCCGAAGAAATCGGTGACTTGTATCGTTATCGCTGGAAGATCGAGACCATACTTTATGAAAATGTATCGCCCTAGCTGACGAGCCTATCATGCCCGCCACTCCATGTAAAGCCTATTTATCATAGTTAGAGCAATTCCCATTTACACAAAATAATTTATACTCCCTTAAGGTTATTTACTACTCAGTATAATCCTTCTCTTTAAGAGGAGGATTTTTCTTATTTAATCTAATAATTTGTTATTTACAATCTGAAATTCAGCTAATCTCTTATAAAGCAGCTTTATGAAGGAAAATAGGCACTTTCAAATTTATCAGCGGCACGATCTTGCATATCTTGATTGACGTGAGAGTAAGTCTCTAATGTAATACCAACACGAGTATGGCCTAATCGTCTGCAACAATTTTAGGGTTTTCTCCAATCTAACATATGAGTTGCATGGGTGTGTCTATAATGGTGAGCTCATCATTACAAGGATAACTACCTCTTGAATATCGGCCTAATATAGGGGATCCGATAGTTATATTAAGAATATGTAGTGAGTAATCCTAGTACGAAGGGATAGTAAGACTAGAGACCTAAATAAGCTAGTATTTCGTATGTGACCAATTGAACATTTCTTGGTATAGTTTAGATAATCCCCCAAAAAGCCTATAAACGTGATCTCCTACTGAATACTTCTGTGTATTTCAATCTCTCTAATTATCCAATAACCAAACAGATGGACAATGGTAATTTTACGTTATTTAAAATGTCGTAGTTAAGAGAAAAGAGTAAATGAATTAACGCAATTTTTAAGGGTTCGTTTTGTTGGTGTTGTTTCACAAAAAATACTGTATGGTGGTTTTACATTTTATATGTTCTTTAATCGAAGTAAGACCCTCTGCGAACATATCAAAGATGGGAGTTGAAATTTAATATGAGAAATGCTTCAATTGTTTTTTATATATCATTAGCCCTAGTGGCAGGTCTTGTTCTTATGGGAATCACGATGCCCGCATCGTTAGAGCGTATCACGAGTAGTACACAAGGGGTGATTACCGATTCATTTGGGTGGTATTACCTAGTCATTGTTTCGTTGTTTGTGTTTGTGTGTTTCTATTTATTAGTGAGTCCGATTGGCCGGATTAAGCTTGGGAAACAGGAGGACAAGCCTGAGTTTTCACGTCCAACTTGGCTTGCGATGCTTTTTAGTGCAGGTGTAGGGATTGGGTTAATTTTTTATGGTACAGCTGAACCGATTAGCCATTACGCCGTTAGTTCTCCTACAGGCCAAGTGGGCACGGATCAAGGTATTAAGGATGCGATGAGGTTTACCTTCTTTCATTGGGGGATCCATGCATGGGCGATTTATGGGTCGGTTGCGATGGCTCTGGCATACTTTACCTTTAGAAAAGGTGAACTGAGCTTAATTAGTCGAACCTTACGACCGTTGATTGGGAAACATGCGGATGGGTCTGTTGGGAAGGCGATTGATGTTATTGCCGTAATTTCTACGGTTATAGGGATCGCCACCACTTTGGGATTTGGTGCCATGCAAATTAACGGGGGACTGTCCTACTTATTTGGAGTACCTAGTACTATGACGAGCCAAACCGTCATCATTCTCGTTGTTACAGCCTTATTTATGATTTCGGCCTTAACGGGTCTAAGCAAAGGGATTAAGATCCTAAGTAATTTGAATATGGGACTTTCGGCTGTCCTCTTCTTGATTGTATTTATTTTTGGACCGACACTTTTTACGCTTAACTTATTTACAGATACGGTAGGGGCTTACATGCAAAACTTCATTAATATGAGTTTTCGGATTGCACCCCTGAACGAAGAGGACCGTAGCTGGATTAATGGGTGGACGATCTTTTATTGGGCATGGTGGATTGCATGGGCGCCATTTGTTGGTGTGTTTATTGCTAGAGTCTCAAAGGGTCGAACGATTCGCGAGTTTGTTGTATGTGTCTTATTCGTTCCGTCGCTTATTGGATTCCTTTGGTTTTCAACCTTTGGGAGTGCAGCCGTTGTAACTGAATCTTCAGGGCTGCTTTCGATTTCTTCATTAGTTGCCGAGGAATCTCTTTTCGGCGTGTTAGAAGGGTTTCCGTTCAGCATGGTGTTATCCATTTTAGCCATTTTGATCATTGTCACGTTCTTTGTTACATCGGCTGACTCTGGTACGTTTGTTCTAGGTATGATGACAGCGAATGGATCTCAAAATCCAAGTACATCAATTAAAGTCATTTGGGGCGTCTTTCTCTCGATTACTGCGCTAGCTCTTCTTTATTCTGGGGGCTTGCAAGCTCTTCAAAACACGATGATCATTGCAGCTCTTCCATTTTCAGTGATTATAGGATTAATGGTAGTCAGCTTACTTAAATCTTTAAAACAGGAAGCAAAAGAGCTCGGACTTGGTCAGTTTAGAATGGATCGAAATAAAACGGTTGGTAAACAAAGCAAAGAGGATGTTAAGGAAGCTGGATAAACGATATCAGTCAAACAAGCAACGTATCAACTTCGGTTGGGACGTTGCCTGTTTATCTTTTATGCAATCATTTACAATTTTGTCGTTTTTTTACTGTCTATTGGAGTATTGACCATGAAAAAAAATGATCTGTGGCTTCTGTTGCTTTAGAGCTTGGGCTACATCATGATAAGTAAATCGATGGATAAAAGCTAGAAGGAAGAAGGTATCGGAAAATCTAGCAAGAGCACTAGTCAATCTTCGTTTTAATATCGTAATATCATCATTATAAGCGTAGAAGTATATTTTTTGTATATGGTATAATTATTTAAGTGAATATGTTAAGAGGGGAACATTATTAATAATCAACGAAATTAACAGGTAGGTGGAATATGGAAAAAGTTCAAGAAAAAATGAATGTCTTAGAACGTATTATTTCTATAAAAGATACTTTGCCTAATAAGCAGAAACAACTATGTGATTACATTTTAAACAATCACCAAGATATTGGAATGTTTACTGTAAAAGAAGTGGCAAATAAGGCGAGTGTAGGAACTACGACTGTTCTGAGGTTAGTGAAATTATTAGGTTACGACAGTTTTTTTGATTTAAGAAAAGATTTTCATGACATTCAAAAAGATTATTCAGATAAGTGGGAGAATGTGCAAAAATCTTTTGATAGTAATGATAAAAAAAACTACAAGACGCTTTCTACTGTTTTTCAAGAAGGTGTCCAATTAATGGATAAAACTCTTAACCCTCAATTAGTTGAAAGCTTTAATGTAGCAATGGATTTAATATCAAATGCTGAAAAAATTAATATACTCGGATTACGTCCGTACAAAGCAATTGCGATATATTTAGAGTTACTTATAGAAGAGTTCCACTCAAAAACGAGGCAACTCAGTTATGACAGTGACTCTATGTTTGATCGAATTCTTCAATTTGAGAAGAATGAAATTTTTATTATCTTTAGCTTTGCTCCGGATACCCAGCGAGCAATTGATGCTGCAAAAGTAGCATATGAAAGAGATATTCCTATTATTTTAATTACAGATCATTTGTCTTGCCCGATTGCTAGTTATTCAAGCGTTATACTAAAAACTGAGTCTAGTGAAAATCATTATACAATAATTCCGATTATTGCGCTGGTTGAGTCTATAGTGATTGAATTAGGAATAAGTCAATCAAAAACGTCCATTCAAAAAATACAAACTTTAGTCAACACATTAAAAGATAAAAAAATAATAGTTGAATAAAAGCGTTTTACCTGACATTACTAAGGCATTTTGCCCAAAGGTAATGTCATTTTTTTAGACTAGTCAGCTCTAAAAAGGAATATATGAACCTTTTTATTAAAAAACGGTTTACAATGAATCTAAACGATGCTATTCTATATTTAGAAGTTGGGATATTCAAAAAGTCATTTCAGGGAGTTAGGGGAATATTGTTGAGTACACTAAAAAAGCTTGAGAAACTTGAACAAAGTAAGAGGGTTGGTTTCATTTACCTTTCACAAGAGGATTGCATTAAAGCTGCGGTCTGAATATGGAGGGGACACTGAGTGCAATTCAAAAATCTTTCGAGTTACATGGACACAACGAAGTTGTTCAACCTTCTAAACCAGTTATTCGTTGGGGAGGGCCTGAAACGGAAGAGACAAGAGGAAGAATCATGACGATGCCTTCTTATCTAGGTGGGGATCTTGACGTAGCGGGGATGAAATGGATTCCGAGTATGCCAGAGAATCCTAAAAAAATTGGTCAACCAAGAGCCTCAGCAATCATAATTTTAACCGACCCTAATAACGGTTTTCCTTTAGCGATTATGGATGGAACTATTGTAAGCGCTATGAGGACAGGAGCAGCAACTGGGATTGCAGCTAAATACTTAGCTAATCCGAACTCTAAAATTGTTGG
>NZ_JAJAFR010000013.1 GCF_020734105.1 Alkalihalobacillus deserti | reverse complement strand
GAAGAAACAATAAGAAATTATATTGCGAACCAATTCAATGAAGAAAAGAACGACATATTCACGATTGAAGAGTGAGTTTAGTCAAAATTTAGTTTGCTTAAAGCATTTGGACTTGGAGAGGACTTCAGTCTTAAGAAACGACTTTAGTCGTAGACATTTTATGTCCAAATCCACCTGCTTTAGCAGGTGGTCGTTTAAGGTTTTATTTAACTCAAATGTGGCCCGTACATAAAAGAAGAGGAGCTCTTTGTGACACCGAAGCTCACGGAAAAGAAAGATGGAAGCTTGTTTTTTGAGGTTACATTGAACCATGACTGAGAATTTCTGCAATGGATCATGCAATAAGGAATGGATGCAGAGATCATTGAACCAATTGAATACCAAGAAAAAATGAAACAGATGCTCGCCACTGGTTAAAAATTTATCAATAAAACGTTTTTTCGCTTACAATAGGTTGTCATTTCACTTTGTTATCCTATGAATGTAAATCACATTCAATAGGGGGAAACGAAATGAAGAAAACAGGGAAATTATTCATGTCAGTTGTAGCAGCAGCTATGATTGCAACTGGTTGTGGCGAGGAAGCAACGATTGAGAAGGTTGATGGAGAAACGGAAGTAAGTGCAGAAGCAAAGAAAGAAGAGAATTGGTTAGAAGAAAAGAACAATCTAACAGAAGAAGAGCAGATGATTAAAAGCTTCGTACAACATTTCTTATACGACCGATGAGGAAGCACGTGAAAAAGCGATTGATGATTTCATTCACCCTGATGTTCAACCGTTGTTTCATCTGATGAACGGTTTTACTGAAGAATCTGAGTTCACAACGATTGACTTAAATCAGTTTGCAATTATTGAATCAATGGAGCATGAAGATGATGGAGAAACAGGAATTCTTTTGCCAGATTACAAGGTCAAGATGGAAGTTTGAAGAAATGTTGTTCTTTATTTACGAATACAAACTAGGCTGGATCTTTAGCCCTACTATTGAAGATGATGAGATGCGTGATACTTATTATGAGTTGCGGACACTTCTATCAGCAGATACACCACGAGAAGATCTGTTAGTCAAATATGAAGCGGAAGAAAGTCAAGAAGCTGAGGTCGATTCATCAGAAGGCAATGAAAATGAAGTTGGTACACGAAACAATCCGCTGACAATTGGAGAACGGGTAACTCTTTCATATAACGACCTTTTTCAAGGTGCTGTCAAATTAGAAATTGAAATGCTAGAACTCATTAGTGGCGATGAAGCTTGGGATATGGTCCGTAAAGGAAACCAATTCAATGAAGAAAAGAACGACATATTTACTAGCTGCTATTAACCTTTTGGTAGGGAAGATAAGAGGTGCAATAGGGGTGCTGGTTGTCCTAGCATGCGGGCTATTAGGCGCCATATTCGGCAGTGCTTTTACTGGTATTGCTGCAGTAGGGCCAATTATGACCCCGCAGATGATTGCGCAAGGATTCAGTAGGGGTTACGCAACTTCGTTAGTCAGTGTGTCTTCGATATTAGGCGTTCTCATACCGCCAATTGTTCCCTTAATTATTTATGGGTGGGTGACAGGTACTTCCGTGTTAGGTGCTTTTCTAGCAACAGTTGGACCTGCTGTTTTGCTAATCATCATCTTTTCAACGATCAATATCCTATAGCCGGAAGATGGTAAATCATGAACTGGCCAGCGCACTAAAAGAGAAAGTGGAATTAGATCCACAGAAGAAAAACAACAGCATAAAAATTATTATATCTGCTATTCCAGGAATCCTGATGCCAGTTATTATCCTAGGCGGAATCTATGGCGGAGTATTTACTCCTACAGAAGCTGGGACTGTGGCTGGAGTAGTCGCTATTTTTATAGGAATCGCCATCTATCGTGAATTAGGCCGTTTGCGGTCTACAGCAGGAAGCCTGTCATCAAGCCTATAGGGGTTATTTTTTTGCTTCAATGTTTAGAAAATATGAAATTCGTCCGGTAGTCTGAGACACTCGGTCAAGCTAAGAAAAGGTAAGGAACACAAACCTACTTGCCCCTAGTTCCTTTGGGTAAATTCAAATTTATAGTGTCTACTTTTGGGATCGCAACGCACAGGTATGGAATCTATTCTAAATAATTAGCATATGCAACTTCAGGTCAATTATTTTTATGGAACCGATCTCCCGCTACGTCGACCAAAAAGACGTCCTTTTCCTTTTCTAGAGTGTTGAGGGACATTATATCCATCAAGCTCAGGACAGGCAAGGACGTCAACAATGTGACATTATAATACAACAAAATTAACAACAACCAACTATCGTCAGTTGCACCTTTATCATATTCTCATACTCTATCATCGGGTGGTGACCAGGCACCTGAATATCAAAAACCCAAAACCTTCCTCACCCTCTGAACATACGTCTGGCTAATCAAAAGAGTTGCACCGTCTGGCCCTTTTAACGTAACCTCTAAATTTGATGACAGATCACGAGAGATGTGTTTAACAGAAGAAATATTCACGATATAGGAGCGATGAATCCGAATAAACGAGTCTGGTAATCGTTGTTCCAGTGTTTTAAGAGGGAATTTTGAAGTAAAGCAGCCATCCTCTGTATAAATAAGCGTTTTCTTTTGATGACTTTCAATATAAATCACCTGTTCAATAGAAATCGGAATCCAAACATCCGCCCTTCTACCAACAATAAAAGAAAGAGATGTGTTTTTTTTAAACGAATAGTCTGGTGGTAGAATGACGGTTAAAGCACCTCTGAAACCTGACTCTGCATCCTCAAGCGGGTAACCAACCCCATAATAAGGAGTACCAAACACTGATTTATCAACCAAAGATTCAACCCGACTCTTCTGCAAATACACACGCTCTGTAATACTCCCCGAAGGAATCGGTTGCCCTTGATTAATTCGAATGTCATGACTCCCAGGAATGTACGTGACATAATTATCTCCACCTGCAATTGCGATAGAAGCCTCTGCCGGAACCCAATCCTCAATGAATTTGGAAAATTGACGAATATCACCGTTTTTCAAAATTTCCCTCCTCCTTTTCGATTTAGTAATGTGAAATGATTGGTTAATACCATCTATTTGTATTCTATCTAGAAATATAACGATTTGTCACTTTTTTGACACAAAATCATTCTTCTCTTATACAATTAAAACAGATAAATTGTTATCGTTTGGATAGGAGTAATTGTATAAATATAGTATTTGCAGGATCCGAACCAATTTATTCTGCCATTAGTTAACTTTAGTATACAACATAATGAAAGCGCTTCAAAATAATGAAAGTCCTATTAACGACTAAAATCGTTTACTCATCGCAAATAACCAAAGGGGGATACTAGAAAATGATATCACAAACACTTTCTACAAAAAAGGGAAATCACAACTTGAAACATTACGATGACTTATACAATTCCTTTCAATGGTCACAAGTAGAACAAGATTTCACTTGGCATAAAACGGGTCTTGTTAACATGGGGCATGAAGCCATCGATCGTCATGCTGATTCAGAAAAAGGCGATAACGTTGCTCTCTATTATTCAGATCAAAACGGAAAAGAAGAATATACGTTTAAAGAAATGAGAGATTTCTCCAATAAAGCAGGAAATGTCTTAAAAAATATTGGCGTGACAAAAGGCGATCGGGTCTTCATTTTCATGCCTCGTTCTCCTGAACTGTATTTCGTCTTACTAGGGACGATTAAACTTGGTGCAATTGTTGGGCCATTATTTGAAGCGTTTATGGAAGGAGCAGTACGGGATCGTCTTGAAGACAGTGGCGCAAAAGTGCTTGTCACAACCCCTGAATTAGTTGGGCGTGTTCCCGTTGACGAACTACCTGATCTTGAGAAGATTGTGATTGTCGGAAACGATGTCAAAGAAGACGGGAAGTATATTGATTTTCATCCCCAGTTTGAACAAGCGAGCAACAAATTAGAGATTGAATGGGTCGATCGTGAAGACGGGATGATCCTCCATTACACGTCCGGTTCAACAGGAAAGCCCAAAGGCGTGTTACATGTACACAACGCGATGGTCCAACATTACCAAACCGCTAAATGGGTCCTCGATTTAAAAGAGGATGATGTTTACTGGTGTACCGCAGACCCAGGTTGGGTAACAGGAACATCGTATGGCATTTTTGCGCCATGGCTTGCCGGTGCCACAACCGTTGTCCGAGGAGGGCGATTTAGTACTGATGACTGGTATCAGACCCTCGAACAGTATAACGTTTCCGTCTGGTATAGTGCACCGACTGCTTTCCGGATGTTAATGGGCGCTGGCAATCAATTAATTGAAAAATACAATCTTTCCTCCTTACGACATGTATTAAGTGTAGGAGAGCCGCTAAACCCGGAAGTAATACGGTGGGGAATGCAGGTGATGAACTTAAGAATCCATGATACGTGGTGGATGACGGAAACGGGAGCTCAACTCATCTGTAACTATCCTTCAATGGAAATCAAACCGGGCTCAATGGGAAAACCGATACCTGGGGTGGAAGCGGCGATTGTCGATGACCATGGGAACGAGCTTCCTCCAAATCGAATGGGCAATCTCGCCATCAAAAAAGGCTGGCCCTCAATGATGAGAGCAATCTGGAATCGTTCAGAAAAATATGAATCTTATTTCCTTGCCGGTGATTGGTATGTTTCAGGAGACTCGGCTTACATGGACGAAGACGGCTATTTTTGGTTCCAAGGCCGGGTGGACGACGTTATTATGACAGCTGGTGAACGGGTCGGCCCTTTTGAGATAGAAAGCAAACTACTTGAACACCCCGCTGTTGCAGAGGCCGGAGTGATTGGTAAACCAGATCCGATTCGCGGAGAAATCATCAAAGCCTTTATTTCACTTCGAGACGGCTATGAACAAAGCGCAGAACTGCAAGAAGACATCCGTACCTTTGTCAAAAAGGGACTCGCTGCACATGCGGCACCAAGAGAAATTGAATTTAAAGATAAATTACCGAAAACAAGAAGCGGAAAGATTATGAGAAGAGTGTTAAAGGCATGGGAGCTTAACCTTCCAACAGGTGATTTATCGACCATGGAAGAATAAATAGCCAACAGTTCATTAATGTATGCCTTTTTACAAACCTCAGACCGCTCATTAAGAAGGTTCTTCCCTTCTATTAATAAGTAGTTAGTAGGGGCTCGCATAATACTTACACGACCTGTGCTTTGGATCCTTGATTTCAAAGCTATTAAATGAACGAGGGAGGAAATAAAATGAAAACAACGAAAAACAGGTGGTTCATCGCTTTATCTGCGATTGCCATCCACCTTTCCATTGGTGCCGCATACGCATATAGCGTCTATACGAACCCAATTCGTGATACGATGGGCTGGTCAACGACAGAAATTACGATAGCGTTTACGATTATGATGGCGCTTGCTGGGATCGCAGCTGCATTTTTTGGAACATTTGTTGAACGTAATGGCCCAAGGAAGTCAGCAATGCTCGCAGCCCTACTGTTTGGTTTAGGGCAAGCAGGTTCTGGAGTTGCGATTGCCATTGACTCTCAACTGTTATTTCTTCTTACTTACGGGGTTGCAAGTGGGCTTGGAATGGGAATTGGTTACATCTCACCCGTTTCAACTTTGGTGAAATGGTTCCCTGATCGTAGAGGGTTAGCTACAGGGATGGCGGTCATGGGATTTGGTGCAGGTGCTTTGATTACGGCTCCGATTGCAGCTAGCCTGATGGCATCGATTGGAATTACAACAACGTTCTATATTTTAGGTGGTAGTTATTTTGTCGTTATGATGTTGGGTGCTTCTTATATTGCCCCACCTCCTGATGGGTGGATGCCAAATGAGATGAAAAAGGACATCGCCTCTGGAAAAAAGGTAGTTAAGAAAGATTTGTCCCAATTAACCGCTAAAGAAGCTGTTCGTACAAGACGTTTTTGGATGTTATGGACGATGATGCTTATCAATACAACGGCAGGGATTATGATGATTTCTGTTGCGTCTCCGATGGCGCAAGAAGTCGTTGGTTTAACAGCCGTAGCCGCAGCAACCATGGTCGGAGTGATGGGAATTTTTAATGGCGGTGGTAGACTTGGTTGGGCTGCCCTTTCTGACTATATCGGTCGCCCTACTGTATTCTTACTATTCTTTGTTCTGCAAATCATCGCTTTCTTGTTACTTCCTGCGATAACGAATGTCTTGTTGTTTCAAGCACTAATTTTAGTTGTTGTTAGCTGTTACGGTGGCGGTTTCTCAAATCTACCCGCGTTTATTGGTGATTTATTTGGAACGAAACAACTTGGTGCCATTCATGGTCTTTTGTTAACGACTTGGTCATTAGGCGGGATTTTAGGTCCTCTCTTAGTATCACAAATTAGAGAACGAACGGAAAGTTACATTCCTGTGTTCTACGTTTTTACAGCATTAATTATGGTCGCGTTCTTTGTCTCTATCTTCCTTCGATTAGACATCCAAAAAAGCGAAAAAGAAAAACTTCGAAATCAAACAGAGGGAATCGCTTAAAGTATCTGTTCAAAAGGAGTGTTTTTGAGGCTACTTAAAAAGGAACGCTTATTGAAAATAATGAAGAATTTCATCGACATACAGAGAACAAAAGAAGCTAATCATCTACATATAGTAGATGGATAGCTTCTTTTTCTCTTTAAACAGACTTTTTCTAGCGGCCTCGTAACTACCCACTCTTTGGTCCGAGGACGGTGGTGACACTCACCATAAGGTCATTTTATGACCTTATGGGCAGCCCCTTTTTACGTTTTAACTCGTTTTGTAAAAATAGTAAGCGGGAATAAGGAAGTAAAAGGTCAAAAAGAATAGGGGGTACTATGTTTTTCAATGACTGGGAAACAATTAGCAGAACAATAATTGTAGGGGTTTTGGCCTACATAGGATTAATTTTAATTTTAAGAGTCTCAGGAAAACGTACGCTTTCAAAAATGAATGCGTTTGATTTAATTGTGACGGTAGCACTTGGTTCCACTCTAGCAACGATTCTATTAAACCAAAATATAGCGCTGGCAGAAGGATTAACTGCTTTTACAGTGTTAGTTGGCATGCAGTATATATTAGCTTGGCTGTCAGTCAGGTCAAGTAAGTTTAGTCAGATAATAAAGTCAAATCCCGAGCTTCTCTATTATAATGGACAATTTTTGAGCGCAGCTATGAAAGAAAAACGAGTTCTAGAAATTGAAATTCTCCAAGCGGCCCGATCGAATAATATCAGATCAATGGAAAATGTTGAAGCTGTTATTTTAGAGACAGATGGTAACATATCTGTAATTAAAAAGTCTAATACCGTTAATCAATCCACTTTGGTAAATGTGAGTAATACTGAATGAGGGAAATTAAATAGAGTACTGCGTATGGAAAATAAAGCAGATTCAAAAATAAGAAAATCTGTTATTTATGAGTTTAATTTCTCTATATGTGATAGTGGTAGTTCTATAAGGGGAAAAATCACTCAGACAATGAGGAAAAAGAGGAGGAGTTATGCCTGACATTTGGGATTCGAAAGATCAATTAGAGGTAAAAGTAGGACGGTTCCGATTATACTTCAAAAAAAGATATAAACTCATTACAACAGTAAATGATTTATTAATAGGTATGCTATTTGTAGCTGGAAGTTGTCTTAACTTCTATTCAGCGACAGAGACTTTTGGCAACGTGTTATACCTTTGCGGCAGTTTATTTCTAGTGGGTCGACCAGGTTTAAGGATTATGCACGATGCCTCGCTTCGTAAGGAGATGAAGGATTCCGATAACTATACTCCAAATTAAGCATAAAATAAGAACATGCGTCTATTTTGTTTCTACCTTCTATCTTACACATGTACCCTCTTTTGCAATTTTCCTAGATAGATTTTCGGTAGTGTCAATAAGTTTGTGTAAATCATTAAATAGGGTACTTCAGTGACCAAGGTATGCAGTACCGTTCCAATAGATACTATGAATTAATTAAGGAATATAATCTTACACCAAGTATGTCAAGAAAGGGTACATGCCTAGATAACGCATGTATAGAAGGTTTCTTTTCCCACTCCAAGGAAGAGGCTTTTCTCCTCTATCCTTGCGACTCAGTTAAGGGAGCTTATGAGTCTGTGTCTAAGTACATTAAGTATTTTAATACGCAAAGGTATCAAAAGAGATTTAATAATATGACTCCAGCTCAGTATTTTAATGTGATGTTAGCATAGATAAAGGCAAGACCAGGCACTGGTCCAAGAGCCTGGATCAAAGCATTAACACCGCTTTACATGGAGAGGCGGGCAGTGATAACCTGATTCGGTATGCCAATCTATTTTTACTAAAGTTGGGCCTTGGCAAGAAAATCATGCTCGCAGAGGCTCCTTGTCAAGCTCACGGATATGTGATCCACACAAAAAGTCAACTATCTTTTTAGGTGCCGTTAAAGGTGGATCTGTCGAAATTATAAGTGTCCAAATAATTGGGTATTGACCACAGGCACAGATTGCAATCAAGATTTCCATATGCAATTTTAGTAATGGTAAACGGGGATCAGGAAAGTCTACAATGCTTAACTTTGTTGAAGGTTATTTAGATAGAGATAAAATGTGAACTGATTCCTTTGTGTATGTTAGCGTTTGTTGTACATATAACTTTCCTTTTTCTAAATCAAATCAACCAGAAGCCTATGTCCCCCAATTTGTTTCTGTAAATAAATATCAAATAGACAAAAAAACGCCGGATAAATTTCCGGCGTTATATTAAATCCTACTCGGTTCCTTCATAAAGTAGCTTGGCTTGTAATGAAGATCGACTGTTGACCCCTAACTTTTTATAAATATTTTTAGCGTGCTTATTTACTGTGTGGACACTAATGAATAATGATTTTGAAATTTCCTTATAGGTGCAACCCTTTTTCAAATAAAAACAAACCTCTTTTTCTCGCATTGTCAATTCATTAAATAGATCATTTTCTTGTAAGGTTACTACTTTATCTCTTTCTATGATAATAGCATAACGGCTTTCCTTTGATAAAAATAGCTCTTGATGGCCTATGATTTTAATTTTATATCCTAGAAGCCTCAGCACGGGTGAACTCAAAAAATGATTTGAGAGGTTTGAAACTATTTTTTCCACAAAGTCCTCCATACTTTTATATACATTTGTTTCTCTATAAATATCCCATACAGCCTGGTTCATATAGTTAATCTCATAGTATTGGTCGAGCAATATTAAGCCCGTATCACTTTTAGAAGCAAATGACTCCAATAATTCTTTCTCTTGGCGCAGTTCTTCATATTCTCTTTCTAAGTATAATAAATTTGATACGATTGGGGACAGGGTCCGTGCCCTTTGAAAATCAACCTCAGTAAACCCTTTTTCCGATAGGGGTCTGCACATACCAAGAACACCGACAAACTTATTATGTGAATAAAATGTCATCGTCATTTTGTGATATTGGCCGTGTTTTTTCATAAATTCCCTGTAATAGTTTGAGGATTTGTATTCTTCCAAAGAAACTACATCTTCCATTCGTAAAGCTGTGTTCTCACGGTATAAATCTAAGTGTTTTTGGGGGTGCAAATAATCATGATCATGGAAATAATTAACATAATCTTCTACTAAATAATCACTAATTCTGTGGTTGATCGGATTGGATAAGTTGCCTTTTTGGTCAATTTTCCAAAAAATTGACGAATGATAACCGAAATATTGAGATAGCAAATGCTGGAGTTCATCTGTTCCTTTTTTAAAATTGACGGATAAAGCGGAAATTAGTTGCATCATGCGCTCACACTCTGATTTGGACAAGTTGATTTGAGAAAGCATACGACAGTCCCCCTTTCATCTAGATACTAATTTAAGTACCTTTTCTATCTATAAAGTATTTATTATAGCCATATTCGTAAGCGCTTTCTAGATTTATAATATCATTAAGTTTAAATATTATAAATAGTCAAATAATAGAGGGGGTTAAAAAATGATCAAAGATGAATTATGGCAATTGACTGCAACGGAATTGGCTTTTGGAATCCGAACCAAACAAATTTCATCGCGTGAGGCAGTTATCAGTTGCTTAAATCGCATTGAGGAAGTGAATCCCTTAGTTAATGCCCTTGTGGAGGTTTCCAGAGAAGAGGCGTTAGCTGCGGCTGATGCAGCCGACAAGGCTGTCTCAAATGGAGAACAATTAGGCCCAATCCATGGGGTGCCTGTTTCCATAAAGATAAACAGTGACCAGGCAAATCATACAACCACAAACGGTGTTGTTGCCTTTAAAGACAACATGGCTGTTACAGACAGTCCTCAAGTTGCCAATTTAAGAAAATCGGGAGCAGTTTTAGTAGGACGAAGCAATTCTCCAGCATTCAATTTTAGATGGTTTACAAATAATGATTTGCATGGACGAACGCTCAATCCATGGAATGTTTCACGAACCCCAGGTGGTTCAACTGGTGGTGGTGCTGCAGCTGTTGCGACAGGAATGGTACCGATTGCCCACGGTAATGACAGTGGTGGATCGATTAGATATCCTGCTTATGCATGTGGAATAACTGGATTACGCCCTACAGTTGGGAGAGTCCCTCAGTGGAGTGGGCCGGTGGATGTTGATCAAGTTTTATCAAATCAATCCATGTTAGTTCAGGGGCCTTTGGCACGTACGGTGGCTGACCTTCGATTGGCACTTTCAGGTATGTGTAACTTTGATCCACGTGACCCGTTGTATATGCCGGTTCCATTAGTTGGTGAGCCTCTCCAAAAGCCAATTCGTGTCGGATTATTGCGGGATGTTGGTGTAGCTAAACCTACCCCTGCGGTTAATCAGGCCTTAGATACAGCAGCAATGAATTTAAGGAATGCTGGTTATGTTGTAGAAGAGGTGGAGATACCATTATTCGCTGAAGCATACAGACTTTGGTTTTTACTATGTATGGAAGAGTTCCGTCAGATTATGCCTCTTGTTGAACAGGTTGGAGATGAAGGTATGAAACTGGCGGCCAAACACTACTATGCAGTTCAGCAGGATTGGTGGGGACCGAGTCCTAGTCTTAAAGATTATATGGACGGCTATGCACGTCGTGGTACTCTAATAGCAAATTTACAGCAGTTTTTACAGGATTATCCCATATTATTGCTACCGGTATCAGCTGAACAAGCGTTTGAGCAGGATGCCGATATAGTTAGCGAAGAGAGTATGCGTCGGATTACGGCAGCACAGTGGTCAATGGTGTCAATACCATTACTAGGATTTCCAGCTCTTGCTGTACCTACATCCATTGCAGAAGGGTTGCCCGTTGGAGTTCAGCTTCTAGGAAGAAGGTTTCGTGAGGATATTTTGCTTGAAGCCGCTGAGATTATTGAGGCTCATTCAGATGTTATTACTCCAATTGATCCTTGCTAAGAGTTAAGTAGAAGCAACACATATATTTTGTAGAGATAAGTATTGATCGATAAGTGGATATCCGTAGATTGGTAATAAGGAAAAGTATAACAAATTGAAAAAATGGGAGGGTGGATAGTGTCATCTAAACAAGATTATTTGTTTGAGGTAAGGTCAGTATCGAAAAGCTACGGTTCCAGCCAAGCTCTTTCAGATGTTACATTCACGTTAACGCCAGGAGAAACAGTTGCAGTAATTGGACAAAACGGGGCTGGTAAATCAACTTTCGCTAAGATTATAGCAGGTTCAATCCAACCTGATGAAGGTGAAATTTATGTAAAAAGCCGCAGAGTGACATTATTCCCTCCTAAGAATGCTTTAAGGAACGGTATTGCCTTTATTCCACAAGAACTCGCTTATGTACCGGAACTCACCGTTGCTGAAAATGTTATGCTAGGCCGGCTCCCGAATCGAAAAGGATTCATATCTTATAAAGAGATGGTAAAACGAACAAAACATGAGGCGGAACGTTTTGGATTAAATATTGATCCTTTGCGTAAGATGTCCTCATTGAAATTAGCAGACAAACAAATTGTAGAAATCCTTAAGGCTTTATCAAGAAGAGCGAGTGTAATTTTACTTGATGAGCCTACAGCTTCATTATCTGATAATGAGAGCAAAAAGTTGTTTAGTATTATCGGTAAGCTTGCGAAAGAAGAAAAGGTTGGAATCGTTTATATATCCCACCGAATGGATGAGGTATTTAATTTTAGTGATCGAATCGATGTCTTCAGAAATGGAAGACTTGTTGCTTCTGAACAGACAGCAGATAGTGATCATGAAAAATTAATTGCTCATATGCTTGGGAAAAAGAGAGAACAGATTACCCTCGAGAAGTTCGAGTATCCTAGTGCTAATCCAACTCTTTCAGTTCTAAATTGGTCTAGCCGAGGGCTACCAAGTTTATCAAATGTGACTTTTAATGTGAAAGAAAAAGAAGTAGTTAGTATCTTTGGGGTACGCGGATGTGGTGCGGAAATAGTAGCTGAAGGACTTGTTGGGCTCCAAAAAGGGATTGAAGGAGAGATAATATTAGAAGGTGAAAAGCACAGAATTTTTCGTAACCCTTTAGAGGCTAAAAAAGCCAATATTGCATATGTACCAGCTGACCGAAAGAAACAAGGATTGGTATTGAATTTGTCGATAGGAAAAAATGCAACGCTTCCAATCTTAAGATTATTATCAAACTTAGGATTAATGAACTCTTTGGAAGAGCGTAAAACTGCAGAAAAGTACACCTCACGTTTTAACACAAAATGTCAGAATATTGAACAAAAAGTATCAGAGTTGAGTGGGGGAAATCAACAGAAAATTCTTTTGGCCGGCAGGTTTGCGATGAACCCGAAAGTAATGGTTCTCCAAGAACCATCACGTGGTGTAGATATCGGGGCACGATTGGAAATTCATAAACAACTTAGGGAATTTGCTTCTGAAGGTACCGCAATTCTTGTTGTAACCTCTGATGTGGAAGAAGCAGTTAATATTAGTGATCGATTACTTGTTATGCGAGACGGTGCATTGGTTGGTGAATTAAAAGGAGAAAAAATCTCACAAGATGAAGTTCTTCGGTTAGCCTCAGGAACTTCTTAGATAAATGGAGGAGTACTTAAATGAAATTAAATGCTGATTCTGAATCTACTTTACCATCGGCACTTCCGATTAAAAGAAAAAGAAAGCAGTTAAACGATGTCGCATTGCTGTTTCTATTTTATGTGATGATTCTCATTTTCTTTACATCCTTTACTGATTCTTTTTTTAGTTTTTCCAATACATTAAATATTCTTGATAGTATAGCGGTGCTTGGAATAGTAGCCATTGGTCAAGCATTTACCATCATTTCAGGTGGATTCGATTTTTCAGTTGGTGGAGTAGTTCCTCTAGGAGCAGTCATTTATGTAACCATTATAAATGCAGGAGTTAACGTGCCCTTAGCGATAATAATCGTCCTCGCTATAGGGGCGATGGTAGGTTTGATTAATGGTTTTTTGATAGGTAAGTTGAGGATTACTCCATTAATTGCGACACTTGGTACTTTTTCGGTTACGGCCGGTCTGGCGAGCGTCATTACCGGTGGATTGACAACCGCCTTAGACAATCCTGATGCAGCTTTTCTTGCTGGCAGTTCAGTAGGTGGCATTTCTTATTATGTATGGTTGCTAATATTACTAAGTGTATTGGGATTTATTACACTGCATTATACTTTATTCGGCCGCACTCTTTATGCATTAGGAGGAAATAAAGAAGCTACCAGACTTGCCGGAATTTCAACGGATTTCATCACGTTTTTAGTTTACGTTATTAGTGGCATCTTGGCTGCGTTAGCAGGTATTGTTGTGGCGAGTCAATTGATGGCTGGGTCAGGGACGATGGGACTTGACACTAATTTATTATCCATTACTGCTGTTATTTTGGGGGGGGGGTCTTTAGCAGGAGGAACTGGTGGAATTATTGGAACTCTCGTTGGCGTTCTCATTCTCGGTACACTTTCAAATGGTATGGCGTTAATCCAGGTTCAATCCTTCTACCAACAAATTGCAACTGGAGTCGTGCTATTAATTGCCGTCATTTCAAGTCGCCTTCGCAATGACAACTCGGAGGAATAACCACTAATTGAAGGGGAAATACCCAATTACTTATATGAAAAGGGGAGAACTAGATGAAATTTTACAGTAAAAAGTTATTTGTCCTCACTCTCATTGTATTGATGTCATTACTTGCAGCATGTGGTGAAAACAGTAATCCGGCAAGCTCAGACAAAAATTCTGAAAATCCTGAATCTGAAAACAACGATGCAGAAAAACAAACTGAACAAGAAGAATATTTTTTTACCTTTGCTAACGTCACGGAGTCAGGTCCATTATTCGTTGAGCTAGGTGAAGGGGTAAAAGAGGCTGCAGAAGTAGCCGGTATTAAATTGAAAACATACGATAACAAATTTGATGGCCCTACAGCTCTACAAAACTCTAAATTAATGGTTCAAGATAAACCAGACCTAATCATCGAATATAATGGTGTGGAAGGAGTAGGTAAATCACTTGAAGCCGTGTTTAAAAAAGCAGGCATACCTACAATTGCGGTTAACATTCCTGTTCCTGGAAGTCCATTGTTTAATCTAAGCAATGAGGAAATTGGAATCGATACTGGAAAGGTAGTTGCAGAGGTCGCCAAGGAAAAAGGTTGGACAGCAGATAATACAACAGTACTCTTGGTACAAAGTTCAAAAGGTGGATGGGAAATAAACAACAGTGTCCGCTATTTCTATGTTACTGTTGCGGAGGAAACGGGGATGCAAGAAGTTAAACCTGAAGACATCACTCCGATGACCACAAAAATTGGGGAACACTTTATACAAGTTGATTCAGAGGCTACATTAGAATCAAGCTATCAAGCAGTGAAGAACGTGATTCAAACGATTCCAAAAGACCGTAATATTCTTCTGTATTCCATAAATGATGATTCTTCTTTAGGAGCATGGCGTGCTATTGAAGATGCCAACCGTACTGAGAAAACGTTGGTAGCGGGATTGGGTGGAAGCAAGCAAGGGTTAGATGAATTACGAAATAATGAGAATTGGGTTGCTGAAGGAAGTTTCTTTATGGGTAGCTGGGGACAGTATATCATGGCGATGGGCGTAGCTATACTGAACGGTGCCGAACCACCTGAAGTAACTTTTTCCCCTCAGGTAGTGCTCACGAAAAAAAACGTAGAAGAATATTATAATGGTGGATATGAACCAGTTGTGCTCCCAGAATTGCCAGAACAGAACCAATATCTGATTGAAACAGGCGTTCTTCAAAAATTCAATAATATAGAAGGGTTGGAGTAATATTTAGTACTTCAAGAGTACTCATTCCATAGGTAGGGTGAGCTTTTTCACAGAATCTAAAATAAAAGATTAATTTAAACACCTTCACGAGTGGAGCGAATGTCATGAAGATATTCGTGATTCTCTGAAGGTGTTTTTTGAAATAAGACTCAAACTTCTACTTAGTATCCAAAGGGGATTACTATGCAAACAAAACCCAATATATTAAATAAAGGAGTGTTTTTCCCTTTCGTATCGGCATCCCTCAAAGGAATTTCTCAAGTATTTTTGATTGAAAATGTCATTACCGGTTTACTAATTCTTATTGCAATAACAATTACTTCTTTTTATTTAGGTATCATTGCTCTACTATCATCATTTATTGGCACTTTAGTTGCAAAACTTGGGGGGGCAGATGAAAAGAGTATAAATCAAGGCTTATTAGGATTTAATTCCGTGGTGACAGGAATAGCATTAGCAATATTCTTAACTGGACCGTATGTGTGGTTTGTTGCTTTAGTTGGATCAGCCGTAGCTACGATTTTTACAGCAGCCATGAATCACTTTATGAAGAAAACAGAAGTACCGATTCTTACTACCCCCTTTATTATCCTGACATGGTTTATACTGCTTTCTACTTACAATTTTAAAAATATTAACATAAGTTCTAAATTGATGCCTCAAGATTTAACAACCTGGGAAATAAATATAGTAGGAGAAATCAAGTTAATAGAAGCAATCATTCATGGGTTTGGACAAATAGTTTTTCTAGATGACACAATATCTGGGATTTTATTATTTATTGCTGTATTTTTAGCGGGAAGAAAACTAGGATTTTATGCAGTCATTGGAAGTGTATCTGCTGTCATTATTGCATATGTTTTAGGAGCAGAGCACACTTTAATTACAGCAGGACTTTACGGGTATAATGCGATATTAACCATTATAGCCGTATCTGCTGTTTTTAATAGTGAAAATAACCGTTTTGCACTATTTTCTGGTATAATCGCCGCTTGTTTAACAATACCTATAACAGCAAGCATTAGCATATTTCTTTTACCATATGGTCTACCTACTTTAACAATGCCTTTTGTTCTTTGTACATGGTTTTTCTTAGCGGCGAGAAGGTTTTTACCAAATCTATGAATTGGGGAAGTACTGCAAGCCCGAATTATAATAAGTATATTTTTCTGGTACACATGACATGTAAGGAAACAAACAGGAAAGAATAGCAAATTAAGAGCGAATTTTTAAAAACGATTGTTAATTATGCTTCTTCTTTAAGAGGTCTGGATGGGTGCCTGAAGAATATTACACTATTGGATTTTTAAAAAAAGTTTATTCTGAAGTGAATTGGTAGGGTATATAAGCAGGTGAGAGAATGAACGAACAAGACATGATTAAATTTTCTGTTGAATTAATAAATAGGAATATTAAATAATAGTAAATTCTGCATAAAAAATCGTTTTTAAATTAACTGTTAACCGGAGGACCAAATGATAAAACCATCTTACTTCTATTAATTTCTAGAGCCTATTTCAAAAGAATTAGCACATGTTGCGCGGGAACTAGAAAGTAGTATTTTAAAAGCCCGCGCATGATGCTTACACATTCAAGAATTTTTGTCGAAAATATGCTGCATCAGATCATAAAAGTCGAGAAGCTACCTGATGAGCCAAGAGCGAGTTTAAAAGAAAGACTTGATTTACTTAACGAAAAAGGTTACTTAACCCCACAAATACGAGATGCGCTTCACCATGTTCGTCAAATAGGAAACCAAGCTACACACGACTCTCGTCCATTTCGATACTCTGAAGCGCTATTGTCATGGGAAGCAATCTATCGAATTGTCAAATGGTATGTCGAAGTATATGGCCCTGTCAATTTTATTGTTCCGAGTTATCAAGATCCTTCACCAATTATGGAGCAGTCGCTAGATGTTACAGAACTTGAGTTACGCCTTAAATCATTGGAAGAATTACTTAAAGCTTCCATTCAAGTTCAAGGTGAGGAACCAGGAAAAACGGAAGCAGCTGCTACAACCGAGGAACTTGTAGATACAAAACTTCCAGGTTTCACGCCAATTCGTACTCTCGTATATAAAGGTCAGGAACTCGATGTCCCTTATTTTCTACGTGATGCATTCTTATTGCCACAAAGATTTGATAAATCGGAAACATTTCTAATCAGACTTGGAGGAGAACAACAGGCACGTGAGTGAATTACCGAACAACCTTGAAGGTTTGCATAAACACGTAAAACGATACAATGAAAAAAATGATGAAATTCTTTACGATGAATTAAAGACTTTTATTCAAGAAGAGGAGGTTCGTAGAAAGCTTACACTCGAACGTGCAGGTGAACTATTCTTCTTCTACAAAGCCGACCACATTGTCGTGACAGAGAAGTTATCCAATATCCCTCTTACGACATCAGAATTTACGGGGATTCCAAGTCTTCTCAGACAGTTAAATGAAGATAAAATCGAGACAGTCGGTCAATTGCCAAAAGAACTTGTCATTCTTGCGAAATATGAAAATGTTGGTGTTGGAACGGTTGAGAAGTTGTTTGATCAGTTGAGGAGTAAGCAGTAGCTAGAGGCTATTAGACCATTATAAATGAACTGTTAGCCTATTATTATAGCAAGGTTTCTGACCTCTAACGCTTTAAAGCCTGGGGTCAGGAACCTTTTTTATTTATAAATATCCGAAAAAAACTAACATTTTTCGAGTGGTGACACAGGCACGACTTGCCACTTTTGTATGGGCTTTTTACAATTTTAGTGATATTACTTAATGTAAAAAATTGTTGAATTGTAATATATAATAGTCTTAAGTGAGAGACCTATATATCACTTATAAAGTGAAGGTTTTATATGTTGCTAAATATGTAGTTAATAGTTTTATTGATACTAGTTCTGAGAGTAAGTTGGTTTACATATTAAGGAGGTAATTTATATGATTAGCCCAATTTCTATTTTTGAAAATGACGACCTTTTATTTGAAGCAACAACTATCCAAGAAGCTGCAAGATTCCTAGCAGAGCACTTGAATACAACTAAATATAAATGCTATGACACAATTGAACGTGGCTACGTTTATAACATTCCTTACTATGTTAAAGAGGACGAATATCGTTTTGTCGCTCCAGAAGAAATTTCAACGAAGCGTCGTAAAGAACTTGAAGAAAGAGGGCATAAAAATTCTCGTCGTGTTTGGTTAGTTCCAGCGAATCCCAAAGAATATGACTTAGCTAGTGCATTTAGCCGTTATGATGCATTAGGCTGGAAGCGTTCTTATAACTATGAAAATGGCGATATTTTATTTATGTATGTTTCAGGGAACGTTCAAAAAGTCCGTTATAAAGTGGAAGTGATAGAAGGATTAGTACGAACTGATGATGTTAGTTACGATAGAATGTTTTGGATGGATGATCAGAAATTTGAGCAATCAAAAGAATGGAATCGTACACGTTTTCGTTTAGTAGATGAGGTTGATACTTCTGATTTAGCTCTTGCTCAATTACGTGACCATGGTTTAAAAGGGAATATTCAAGGTTCAATGAAACTAAATGGAGAACTTCGGGATTACATATGTCGTTCTTTGAACATGATTTGACAGAAGGTTTTTATCCGGATGAAGTCTCTGAAACTTTAGAAGAAGGAAAGTGTAAAACGGTTAGCGTCAATGTCTATGAACGGAACCCTATTGCTCGTAAGCGATGTATAAATCACTTTGGAGTTCAATGTCAAGTTTGTGATTTGAATTTTGAACATACATACGGAGAAGTAGGAAAAGATTTTATTCATGTCCATCATATTGTACCACTTCGCGAAATAAAACAGGGCTATATTGTAGATCCAATACAAGATTTAATCCCTGTTTGTCCGAACTGTCATGCGATGCTTCATAGGAAGGAGAATGGAGTGTGTTTAACGGTGGAACATTTAAGGCACCGTTTTTAAATAGGTAATAACGAACCATCTTGATAAAGAATATTTTAATAGCTGGATGTCATGTTTACAAAGGAAAAACTCGCTTGATCTCAATATTTGATAGTATAGAGGTCAGAAGATTGTTGAACGGTCAAGAAGTGAGCCCGTTAGCAGCAATTCCGTGTTGTTAGAAAAGCAATAGATTGTAATTGGTTCTCACAGACATATACAGACACAGGTACTGTTTATTTCGTTTGGGCAAACAAAGGAAGCGTGAGAACGGCCTCTTTGCTTCAAGAGTATAATTCATTGTGTTCGTTAAGAATGGGAAGAGGGACCTGTCCCCTGTCCTTCAAAACATAGTAATATTATCTTAATGGCAGGCATTATAGATGCTTATAGGAGGAGTTTAGTGAAGAAAATAAGAATTGCTTTATTGCACTTATTACCTATTGCTGGTGATATTACATATAATCAAAATCTTATAGAAAAAGCAATTAAAAGGGCAGCAGAAAAAAATGTCGATTGGCTAGTAACTCCAGAATTAGCTACTAGTGGATTACAGTTTACTCATCTCATCGGAACTGATTGGATAAAACAACAACCCGATAAATGGATGAGTCATTTACATAACATGGTTGATTTGTCTAAAACAACTGTATTTATTGGTTGTGCTGAAAAATTAAAACAGGATAATAAACTATACAATTCAGTTTTCGTGATTAATCAAAAAGGTGAATTAATAGGAAAACAAAAAAAGATTGCTAGGGTAGATAATTGGTCTGAATCAGGTAGGTTTATTGAACCAATAGATTTGGGGTATGTAAAAGTTGGTGTATTGATCTGCGCAGATTCCTATACAAAAAATATTGCGGACACCCTGTTGACCAAAGGTGCAGAAATCTTAATTGCTCCTTCATCTTGGGGACCAGGTTTGCACGGGCCGAATGGTGAATGGGAGCAAAGGTCCATTGATACTGGCTTACCTATATTTGTATGTAATCGTACTGGGGAAGATAAAACCGTCTCCTTTTGGGAAGCAGAAAGTTTGGTTATTAAGAATGGTAAACGACTTCTTTCACATAAATCTACACAATCCGCGATTTTAATTTTTGATTGGAATTTGGATAATATGGATTTAATATCTTCTAATTTTGTAATTGATTATATTGATTGAATTTATTTTAATTAAAATTTTTTACCAGAAGAACTTTACATTTATTAATATTTTAATAGGGAGTGAATGTATGAAGGGAAATGAAAAAGTCCTGAAAGACAAAGAGAGAGAATACGACAAGAAGAGTTAAAGCGAAATCCTGGAAGAAATATGAGAGATGCTTCCAATAGAGCACAGTATGGTAGTCTATTGGACTTAGTGAATAGCCTATAGAAAATAATAAGAAGAGGGATACGAGGTATGAACCTTTTAAACTATTTCTGTATACAGTTCATTCTTTTTGGAGTGTTGATCTTTACTAGTTATTACTCGGATGATTATATAAGCAAGCCATTCACTTTCAATGACTTAATAGCATCAATCACGGATGCAAGGGGACGGTTCTCGTGCTTCTTTAAAAAGCTGTTTTGATAGGTTATTCATTAACATGTAGAGAATGTAGCTGGTGAATTGATCAAAATAGCTCTAATAAAAAGGCCCCCCCAGTTGATTAAGAACGTAGGGAGGAGCCTTTTGTATGAACTGGGCTAGCAGGATTCGAACCTACGCATGACGGAGTCAAAGTCCATTGCCTTACCGCTTGGCTATAGCTCAACAATATTTTTATTATGGATTGGATTAAGATTAATTCAAACGATCAATTTTTTTAATTTAATAAAACAAAAAGAAAAACGAACTTACTCATTTAGTTAGAGGTGAAATGATTACAGAGATTGCACCGATAGAAGAGTATCTTACAGTTTGAAACAAATAACTTACTGAAACCTTACATCAGAAACACGATGTTAAACTAACCGTATCTGAACCAGGGAAGCAAGAGAAGAACGAAATCGCTATGCGATGGCTAAAGGTCAAAACCCCAATGCGATTTAAAGAAACATAGAGTATAATGTTGTTATAAAATTGGCAATAAATACACCTATGGAAGGAAAAAGATTGAAATTCCATTATTCGATACAGGTAGCGAAATTCCTCCTTCGAATTATGGACATTTCGTGTCAGTTAATAATAATTTGGAGCTATACTGGAGGTCGCGACTTCATTCTTCTGGGGCAATCAAAAATTTTGCGTGTGAGTATAAATATATAGATAGATAAAGGCACAACGAGCAGATAAAAATCCGCTCGTTGTGCCTTCTTTCGCGCAAAACTTCCGATTGTCCCCTTAAAGAACCGTCCCTTTGCTCCCTCTTTGCTCCTGTCCCTTTGCTCCTAAGTGGAGAGAACGATTACTAGTCCATTAGAACATCGTATTTTAGCAATGGAAGATGTGAAGAGTATTGACTCATCATTTAATATCGGATCAAGCAGCATTAATGTCTGAAGAGTTATAGGGGATCATCCAAAGCCTGAGGTTAAACTTAGGATTTTTTTGAATATTCTTTAATGGGAGAGGGGGTTTCGGGATCACCCCTAAGGCGGGCCTGTCCCCTTGTCCCGTTGTGATATAATAGTAGCAACTAATCGATTTGGTATATTTAAAGTTAACATAGACAATGAAAATATAAATCTAATTTCGATTTGAGTTTCTCTTGAGATGTAAGTATTTAATTGCAATCTTTTCGATATTAAACAATAGTTAATTTTGGAAGGGGATACATAATTGTGAACTCGAAATATTTAGATTTGTTGGCCCAAAAATATGATTGTGAAGAAAAAGTGGTCACTGAAATTATCAATCTAGAAGCCATCCTTAATCTACCAAAGGGGACAGAACACTTTGTTAGTGATTTACACGGGGAGTATCAAGCTTTTCAACATGTGTTAAGAAATGGTTCGGGGAATGTAAAAGGGAAAATAGAAGACCTTTATAAAAAGTTATTAACTGAAAAAGAGATTAAAGAATTTGCAACATTAGTTTATTATCCTGAAGAAAAAATAAAGTTAATTAAGAATGATTTTGATAATGATAGAGAATTACATCAATGGTACACAGTGATCATTGAGCGTATGATTAATCTCGTTTCTTATGCTTCTTCTAAATATACTCGTTCGAAATTACGGAAAGCATTGCCTGATCAGTTTGTTTATATTATAGAAGAACTCTTATACAAAACGGATGAATTCACAAATAAGGAACCTTATTATACCAAAATTGTCCAGCAAATTATTTCCCTAGGTCAAGCTGATAAGCTCATTATAGGTCTTGCTTATACGACTCAGCAATTGGTTGTTGACCATCTTCATGTAGTGGGCGATATTTATGATCGCGGCCCCGAACCTGACAAAATTATGGATACTCTCATCAATTATCATTCCGTTGATATTCAATGGGGAAATCATGATGTCCTTTGGCTAGGGGCCTTCGCTGGATCCAAGGTTTGTCTCGCTAACATTATTCGTATCTGTGCCAGGTACGACAATTTGGATATTATTGAAGATGTGTATGGAATCAACCTCAGGCCACTTCTTAATCTTGCGGAAAAATATTATAACGACAATTCAGTCTTTAGACCAAAAATACATTCAGATAAAAAAGGATCTGAGGAAGAAGAATTACAAATTACGAAAATTCATCAAGCCATTGCCATGATTCAGTTCAAACTTGAAAGCCCTATTATAAAGAGACGCCCGGACTTTAAGATGTCAGAAAGACTTCTGCTTGAGAAAATTGATTATGACAGAAACGAAATAACGATTCATGGGAAAACATACCCACTAGATAATACTTGCTTTGCGACGTTTAATCCGGAACAACCCGATCAACTGTTAGAGGAAGAAGAGCAAGTAATAGATAAACTGTTATTTTCTGTCCAGCACTCGGAAAAGCTGGCTAGACATATGAATTTTCTTATGAAAAAAGGCAGCCTTTATTTAAGATATAACGGAAACTTATTAATACACGGCTGTATACCTTTAGATGAAGAAGGAAATATGGAAAAAATGGTCATTGAAAATAAAACCTATGCTGGTCGTGAGTTACTTGATACGTTTGAACATTATTTACGACATGCTTTTGCTCATCCTGAAGAGACAGATGATCTTGCGAAAGATATGGTCTGGTATTTATGGACAGGAGAATATTCATCACTATTTGGGAAAAGAGAAATGACGACCTTTGAAAGGTATTTCATAAAGGATAAAAAAACCCATAAAGAGAGAAAGAACCCATACTACCATTTACGTGAAAATGAAGAAATCTGCCGTAAAATCCTAGCAGAATTTGATCTTAATCCTGATCAAGGACATATCATAAATGGCCATACACCAGTTAAAGAAATTGACGGAGAAAATCCAATTAAAGCAAATGGAAAGATGATTGTTATTGATGGAGGCTTTTCCAAGGCTTATCAATCAACAACAGGTATTGCTGGATATACTTTATTATGCAACTCCTTCGGTATGCAACTTGTCGCCCATAAATATTTTAATTCAAAAGAAGATGTCCTTATAAATGGAACGGATGTTTTATCAGTAAAAAGATTGGTGGATAAAGAACTAGAGAGAAAAAAGGTTCTAGAAACGAATGTTGGAGAGGAAATATTACAGGAAGTCTCTATTTTGAATAGTCTGCTGGAGTATCGCTATATGAAATGAAAGGACGAAGGGACAGGAACCACGATCCTGGGATTCAATGAACCTGTCCCTGATGTCCCTTTTAAAAAAGGGAATATATTTCGTTTTGCGAAGTATAATTATTGAAGATATTATTAATTAGGGGTTTTTATATGGAAAATAAGGAGAGTTATAGTAAAGTACTGATTGCTGGATTATTACTCATAGGGTCTTTTATTGCTGTTTTGAACCAAACGCTCATGATTACAGCCATTCCCCCGCTGATGGTAGAAATAAATATCACGGCGAATACGGGGCAATGGTTAACGACCGTGTTTATGCTGGTGATGGGCATCATGGTACACATTTCTGCTTTTTTTATTGAAAAATTACGACGAGACAGCTTTTTCTAACGGCAATGGGAATATTCACGATAGGAACTGTAGTCGCGACAATGGCGACAAATTTTCCTATCTTGCTTACAGGCAGAATTATTCAGTCTATTTGGAGCAGGCGTAATGATTCCATTAATGCAGACGGTGTTTTTACTTATTTTCCCTGTAGAACGACGGGGAGCGGCTATGGGGTATATTGGTCTTGTGATCTCGTTTGTACCAGCAATCGGACCGACGTTGTCTGGGTGGATGATCACGAATTATGACTGGCGCTATATGTTCTATGGAATTATCCCTTTAGCATTGCTGATGTTGGTTTTAGCGTATTTTAGTATGAGGAATGTGACGGAACTAAAAAACCCGAAAGTTGATCCGATATCGATTGTGTTCTCTACATTTGGTTTCGGGGGACTTCTGTACGGGTTCACCAGTGCAGGGAACAATGGTTGGGGGGGTTCATAAACAGTAATCTTCCTTACCCTTGGATTGTTAATGATCTACTTTTTTATTAAGCGCCAGCTTGGATTGTCCCATCCGATGTTGGAATTTCGTGTTTTTAAGGCACGTATGTTTACTCTTTCTACAATCATTTGCAGTATTGGCTTTTTGGGCCTTATCGGGCTTGAGACACTTATTCCATTATATATGCACAACATGCGTGGGTTTACGGCGGTGGAGGGGGGAATGGTCTTGCTCCCTGGAGCACTGATAACAGGTTTAATGGCTCCAATTACAGGAAGAATATTCGGTCGATTTGGAGCACGGGTGTTGGCTATTCCTGGATTAATCATCATGACGATCTCATCCTTTGCATTTCTCTTCATTGATACAACCACATCCATTTTGTATTTAATGGTGATGTATGCGATTCGGATGTTTGGTTTCTCAATGGTATGATGCCAGTCAATACAGCAGGACTGAATCAAATACCGAGAAAATTGATTCCCCATGGGTCAGCGGTAACGAACACGGTGCGTCAGATGTCAGCGTCTATTGGAACCGGATTACTCGTGCAACGATGACAACAGCAGAAAGGGCTGGAGCTAGTCTTCCTCAGATCTCGAATCCCGATATATTTGGAGCCATCATCTCATTTGGGATGATTGGGGTGTTGACGTTTGTGGCGTTGATTCTTTCCTTTAAAGTTCAGAAAACTTCCCCACCGACAGAAGAGGAATGGGAGGTAGAAGCAAGCTAGTTTTTAAAAGGAAAAAGGTTAAACGCTTGATACGGCAAGGGGTTATCAAAAATGCTAAGGTGAGTATGATGACTATGCTACTTCATATTGCTACCAACCTTGTTGAACATTTGCCACGTGAACAGGTGTAATAGAAAAATTGATACTTTGTTTCGTGAATGGGTCCATTATGCACATAGCCATTAAACAAAATCGTCTTCCTTTTATATGTTAGAAACTTTAAAAATTCTAGAAAAAATAAGCTAGATATTGATATTTTACGTTTTCATAAACTTTGTTTCCGTTTCTTGGGTGATATGCATTTTATACAAACAATGGGGAATTTGCATAATAAAGGTACATCAAAAAAGAAGGATTCACAAGAAATTTTTATCTTATCTGTTGCAAGGTCTAATTAAATCCCAAGAAAAAACGGCTAAAAATCCAAAAAACAATTTATATTATTAAAATACGACCTCTTACGAATGAATTTTCGTAAGAGGCTTTTTTAGAGCTCGTGCTTCTTTCTTATACCTAAATAAAAGAAGCATCGGAACCGTCCCAGTATTTTCAGTCAAATATGAAGCGGAAGAAAGTCAGAAGGTAATGAAAATGAAGTTGGTACTCGAAACAATCCACTGACGATTGGTGAACGGGTAACCCTTTTTTACAACGACCTTTTTCAAGGTGATGTCAAATTAGAAATTGAAATGCTAGAACTATTAGTGGCGATAAAGCTTGTGATATGATCCGTAAAGGTAATGAGTTCAATGATGAGCCAGGAGAAAATCAGGAATTTATGTTAGCAAAGTTTTATGTCAAAGCTCATGAAGTGGAAAATGAACCATTTGATTTAAATCATGCTTAATTTTGACGCGGTTAGTTCGGGTGGAAATTCGTACGATGACTTTCTTTTTATCTCAGGACTAGAACCTGACTTTGTGCATACAGTATAAATAATAATTTGTGGAAATGATCGTAATGCTCATCTTTGGGGTAGTCGGGTATTTCATGAGGAAATTAGATATTCCCATCGCTGCCTTTATCCTGAGTTTCATTTTGGCTCCTATGATTGAGAAAACACTGATACAGTCACTCTCTATTTCACAAACTGGAGGATTAATTTTCTTCTCACGTCCGATTTCGGGGACGATAATGGTGATTGCGATTCTCATTTTTATTTTCTCTATTGTTATGAGATTCAAGAAAGCGAAACCAGACAATGGCATTGGAATGTAGAATGAAGACCAAGAGAAGGCTCTTGGTCTTTTAACCTATCGGGCCCAAGGAAGACGTGACTTTCCAACTGTAATCGCGGTGGAGTCTACCAAGAGAAGCTCTTTAGAAATCTTTAATGATCGGCGTGTCACTCGATTGCATTTAGACATGACTAAATGGAATAATTTTTTCATGATGTTGTAGTCTACATGGCCAGCTTTCTTAGAGAGTGTAGGGAGATTGACCTTTGGCAGTCCATATTGATCTCCTAGATCTGCGCAGTCTCGATAACTTTTGAACTCATTCATAGAAGCGCAGATTAGATAGTTAATGATCGTGAGCACAACGGCACCTCCAAAGCAAGGGCAGGGGATAGATTCCGTACTCCTAACAAAAAACGCCAGGTTGCTTCTCAACAAGTCTATAATTTGATATAATAACCATATGTTGTTTATGGAGGACGTCTTCCGTGAAGCTGTTGTCGCAGTTTCACATTTGGGAAGGCGTCTTTTCCTTTCTCCAAAATAAATCTATCTGGTTATTATATCGGTCAGACTAAGGACAGGCATTAGCATCAACTTTCGGAATATTTAGATTAGCTAAAACACCATATGTTAATTGTACAACGTGTTTTGTTCTACATAGATATGTTGATAGATTCGGTTCCATACCAGCAATTGTAGAATTAGATGTGGTAGCTTTTTTAATTATTCTTGTAAATATTTTCACAGTTTGTATGGATGAAAGTATTAAAATACAAGAGCATTAGTGGTTTTTTTTATATTTTTTGAAGTTTAAGAATTTTTGTTGACTTAAATAATCAAGTAATGTAAATTTATCTTAACTTGCATGGTACATGTAACATGTAAGTTAAGATAAATTTTGTTTCTTCAATTTTTTTAGATTTGAAATGGAAGCGGTTTCTTTTAGGGGGGGCAGATCTTTCAGCTGTTGGAAAATGAGTTGAATCTAGCAAGGTTATTTCAATTAAGAGTTTTATTAAGGAGGAATCGAGTTGAAGAGTAAATGGAATTTAATAAAAGGTAGTATTGACTGGCCAGTTTTTATTATTAGTGGTGGGTTATTAGTGATATTCGTTCTAGTATCATTAATAAATTTAGATGCTGTAACCACAATGGTTAATACAGGGTTTGATCTATCCATAAAATACTTTGGTGCTTATTGGCAAATACTTCTGTTCTTTACTTTTGCTGTAGGTTTAGTTCTGTCTGTTTCTAGATATGGTAACGTTAGATTGGGAACATTAACTAAGCCTGAGGGTAGTTTTTTTAAATGGGCTTCAGTTATTGTTGTCTCAGGTTTAGGAGCAGGAGGGGTCTTTTGGGCAGCAGCAGAACCTATCTATTATTTTTTGGAAGTTCCCCCTATGCATTCGAATATCTTACCAGGTACTAATGAAGCAATAGCACCTGCTTTAGCACAGTCCTATATGTCTTGGGGATTTACTGCATGGGCAGTGTACGGTGCAATCAGTGCAATTATCATTATGTACGCACATTACCATAAGGGAATGCCCCTAAAGCCAAGAACGTTGTTATATCCTTTTCTAGGTGAAAAAATATTAACTAGTAAATGGGGCACACTTGCTGACGCAATTTGTATTATTGGGGCAGCGGCTGGAACAGTAGGTACGATTGGCTTTTTTGGGCTACAAGTGAGTTATAGTGCTAATCAAATAATTGGATTACCAGATAATACTTTCGTTCAAGTATCTGTGATTGTAGGTCTGATTGTTGTTGCTGCTATTTCAACAATAACTGGTATTGATAAAGGGATACAGTGGCTTAGTAAAGTAAATGTCATACTTGCGGTGATAATTGGAGTATTTATATTGGTATTTGGCCCAGGGGGCTTTATTATTGATTCATTTATCTCGTCATTTGGGTTTTATGTAAGTGAATTTGTTAATATAAGTAGTTTTCGTCAAGATGAAGCATGGCTTAGTTGGTGGATGCTCTTTTTCTTTGGATGGTTTATCGGTTATGGACCAATGATGGCTATACTAGTAGCTCGAATTTCAGAAGGACGTAGTATAAGAGAGATTTTTATTGTCGTTTCAGTTGTTGCTTCGTTAACGTCCAATTTTTGGTTTACGATTCTAGGAGGATCAGGAATCTTTTATGAAATAAATAATGCCGAATCTGTAAGTGGACCATTATTTGAGAATGGGTTACCAGCTGCAATTATTGCAATTGCACAACAATTACCACTTGGAACAATAATGCCAATGATTTTTCTAGTGTTAACAATCCTATTTGTCATCACAACAGTTGACTCTATGTCATATTCGCTTGCTATGGGTGTAACTGGTGAAGGGAATCCACCTAACTTTGTTAGAGTATTTTGGTCAGTACTTATGGGGGTAATCTCCATTATCTTAATTAATTTAGGCACTGATGGCATTAGTGCACTACAGTCATTTGTAGTAATTGCTGCTGTTCCGGTGTCGATTTTGTTATTACCTTCACTATGGCATGCACCACAAATTGCAAAAATATTAGCAAAAGAACAAGGAATAACTAAGAGTGAGAGTGAAGAGACAGAAAAAAAAATAGTATAAGAAACAAATAAGGGAATAGAAAAAAACTATACTGAAAAAGTTTATTGAAATTTCGGAAAAATCTGTTGACTGACTCATCGGTAGCCGAGTATACTGAAGGTGCATCTTGCATGGTACATGGTAATGATGTAATTTTGGACTTTTATAGAGAGGAGTGTTTCTACTGAATGCAATGGTTGTTACGCAGTTCGGTGGACCTGATTTTTTAGAATACAAAGATGTTGAAACGCCCAAAATTAAAGGAAATCAGGTGTTGATAAAGGTAAAGGCAACAAGTGTTAATTTTGCCGATGTAAAAAAAAGAAATGGTACTTATCCGGGCAAAATTCAACTACCATTTATCCCAGGGCTTGAAGCTAGCGGCATTGTTGTTGCCGTGGGCGACAATGTTAAGAATCTGAATGTAGACCAAAAAGTTATAGCTTTACCTGATGATGGTTCGTATGCAGAATACATTGCAGTTGATGAAAATTTAACTTTTCCAATACCAGAATCTATGTGTCTAGAAAAAGCTGCTGCTTTTCCAATTGTAGCTTTTGCTTCATATAGTTTATTAAATGATATTGCACGAATAAAAAAGGGAGAAAGTGTTTTGATTCATGCTGCTGGTGGAGGTGTTGGTACGACCGCTATACAATTTGCAAAGTTATTTGGTTCTAACAAAATTATTGCATCTGTCGGATCTGATCACAAAACAGACATTGTAAAAGAAGTTGGAGCAGACTATGTGATTAATCATACGGAAGAAAATTTCTCTCAAAAGATTCTAGAAATGACAGAGGGGAAAGGCGTTGATGTAATTTTAGATTCACTAGGTGGAGAAATGTTGAAGGAAAATATGAAGTGTCTTGCACCTTTTGGTCGACTTATTTACTTTGGTAATGCAAATGGACAGAAAGCATCTCTTGATATCGATCAATTATATCCTAGTAATCGGGCAGTTATCGGATTTAGCTTCGGGAAGTATAGAAGTTTGAGACCAGATAAAGTAAGGGAAATAGCAAAACAGGTCATATCATATATGGAAAATGACCTAATAAGTATAGTAGTTACTAAAAAGTTTCCTTTAAAAGAAGCTCCTGCCGCTCATGAGTGGATTGAAAGCCGAAATAGTATTGGAAAAGTTCTATTAATACCTTAATATAAAGGTAAGTACTTTTTTTTATAAAATCTTACCATGGTACATGGCAATCCAGGAGGGGTCCAATGACTGTTATTTCAACTTCAAGTATTACATCACAAGTGACAAATGCAATACGTCAATCTATAGTAACCGGTGAGTATGAACCCGGTAAAAAACTATCTGAAGCAGCACTATCTGAACATTTCGGGGTTAGTAGAACACCCGTTAGAGAAGCATTAAAACAGTTAGAAAGAGAAGGGTTAGTAGAAATTATTCCTAGAGTAGGGACTTGTGTCTTTAAACCAACAGACAAAGAATTAAAAGAGCTGTTTACTGTCAAGGAAGTAATGGAAGGATTGGCAGCAGGTTTACTTGCTGAAAGGGGTAGTTTCAAGGAAATTTTAGACATGGAGCAAGCTGTTGCGAAAATGGAGCAAGCCGTTAAGGTGTCTGACAACTCTCTTTTTGTTGAAGCAAACAGCGAGTTTCACAAAGCTATCCTTGAGGGATCGGACAATTCAAAGTTGAGCTACCTTTTCAATATCCTTTTAAATCAAATTCCTTATAATCGTTACGTCTACTTGAGTATCGAAGTTCCTAATCGTCTTGAGCAATCACTTTTAGAGCATAAGGAGGTACTAGATTTGGTTAAAAAAGGTGACAGTAAAGGAGCTGAGGAAGCTATGCGAAACCATGTTAAAGCAAGTGCATTGCATCTCCAAACAGGTATAATGACTAAACTCTATAAATAATAGAAATAGGGGGAAAAGAAGGATGAAATTTGGAATATTTGCAAACTTAGCTGGAAGAGGAAGATTGGATGAATTTGACAAGTTGCTAGATGAAGCAAGAGAGCAAGCGGTTTATTGTGATGAAACTGGTTATGATTCAATTTGGTACACAGAACATCATTTCGGTCATGAAGGAAATGAGTTAATTGCCAATCCCCTCTTAATTGGAGCAGATATCGCAGCTAGAACCAAAAATATTCGCATAGGGCAAGCGGCAAACGTGATTACGTTTTGGCATCCTCTTCGTTTAGCTGAGGATATCGCCATGCTTGACCAGCTAAGTGGTGGGAGAGTAGAAGTTGGCTTAGCTCGTGGATTGTATGGGCGTGAGGCTGCCAATTTAAATAGTCTTGCTGATCCAAAAAATCAAGAACAAAATCGAGCTTTATTTGAAGAAACTTTTGAAATCTTAAAGAAAGCCCTGACTAAAAAATTCTTTTCCCACAAAGGTAATATATATCAATTTCCACCTGAGGGCTTAAAGTGGAATCATCCAATGAGCCCTGCTTCAGAAGACTTTATGGACCTTGAAAAAGGTGAAATTAATAAAATCTCAATTATTCCAAGTCCTGTACAGTCGCCGCCGCCATTTTGGCAAACGATTGACTCTCCACGCTCAATTGAACTGGCAGCTGCAAACGGTTTAAATGGCATGTTCTGGATGCCTACTGTAAAGGAATTAAAGGGACGATTCGAATTATATAGGGATACAGCATCTAAAGCACAAGGCAGAGACGTTCCTTTAGGAGAAGGGATTGCGTTAGTAAGGGATGTTTATGTTGCTGAGACGATGGAACAAGCACGCGAAGATGCTGCAGAAGCCGTGTTAAACAATTACCGTTGGATTTGTCATTGGAGAGGACTTGGAAATCTAATGGATCCTGGTGAAACGGTGAAACCGGGACAGGAATTAACGTACGATTTCTTACATCCTCGTAATCTATTGTTTGGTACACCTGAGTATGTAACAGAGAAAATTAAAGAGCTACAAGAGGAATTAAATTTACAAAATCTATTGTTATGGGTGAATCATAATGGTCTACCTCATGACAAAATGATGAAAAGTTTAAGGTTGTTCACTGAAAAAGTTATGCCGAATTTTCAAACAAATGAAATCAAGGGGGAAAAGTAAAATGTTAGAAATTAGAAAGATTTTAACAACGATTGAAGAGACACGTATTGATGGTGGGAGAGCGATTGAGAACCCAATAAAGATGGTTGCTGCTGTTGCTGTTATAAAAAATCCATGGGCCAATCAAGGATATGTAGAGGATCTTAAACCAAAAATTGACGAATACGCCCCTCAACTAGGTGAGTTACTTGTAGAAGAATTACTAAAGGCTATTGGATCTCCTGATAATGTTGAAGCTTTTGGTAAAGCTGCTGTAGTGGGGGTAGACGGTGAAATGGAGCACGCCTCTGCGTATATCCATACTTTGAAATTTGGTAATAAATTTAGAAATTCAGTAGAAGGAACGAGCTTTTTAAGTTTTACAAATAAGCGTGGGGGACCTGGAACAAATATTACGATTCCAATGATTGATAAGCATGATGATTCCAAAAGATCACATTACATTACTTTTGAAACTAGTATTGGAGATGCCCCTCGTGCTGATGAAATTGTTGTAGCTATTGGAGCCTCTACTGGTGGGCGCCCACACCCAAGAACAGGAGATAGACATTCTGATATGAAAGAAATGGGATTGGTCTAATATGCCAAAGGTACGTTTTGGCGATCAAACAATCAACTTTGTTGAAAAGGGAATTGGAGAACCAGTTATTTTACTACATGGTGTGGGCTTAGACCACACCATGTGGAAACAACAAATAGACTACTTATCAATGAACCATAGAGTAATAGCATATGACATGCTTTGTCATGGTGAATCTGAAAAAACTAGTGAACATTATGAGCTTATACACTTTGTCGACCAACTTCTAATGCTTTTGGATGGTTTAACTATCACTAAAGCCCATTTAATTGGATTCTCAATGGGTGGTATGGTGGCTCAACTATTTGGAGTGTTACATCCAGATAGAGTCCAGTCTTTGTGTTTTATGAGTGCAGTAGCTAACCGTACCAAAGCCCAACAAGAAGCTGTGCTTAATAGAGTGAAACAAGTAGAACAAGAGGGCCACTTAGTTACAATTGATGAAGCTATTTCACGTTGGTTTAATGAACATTATATGAAAAGTAATCCTGAAATCATTCAGTCAATTAAAAATAAACTTAAGGAAAATGATCCTTTAGCATATTTGAAAGCGTATACGGTATTTGCCAATGCTGACCAAGAGCTATGGGGGAAATTAGAACAAATTAATCAGCCAACATTGATTATGACCGGGGAAGCAGATGTAGGATCATCTCCGGTTATGGCAACACAAATGCATGAAAGAATAAAAGGATCCGAGCTAGTGATTATTCCTTCAATAAGGCACATGCTACCCATTGAAGGAGCAGATATAGTAAATCAAGTTCTTGATTCTTTTATCAAAAAGCATTGCAGTCATTTGTAGGGGGTACTTATATTGGGAAACTTTAAAAAATACAACATGTATATCAATGGTCAATGGGTTGAACCCTCAAGTGGTGAGTATTTTGAAAGTGTCAATCCTGCAACTGGGAAACCATGGTGTTTAATTGCAAGAGGCAACGAGGTAGATGTGGATAGGGCTGTTTTAGCAGCACATCATACCTTTACTAATTCTGATTGGGCTGATATGAGTTATACCGAAAGAGGACACTTGCTCAGAAAACTTGGAGATTTATTAGCAGTTCATGCTGATGAACTTGCACAATATGAGACTCTTGATAATGGGAAATTAATAAGAGAGATGCGTGGACAACTAAACTACTTACCAGAGTTTTTCTATTATTATGCTGGGCTGGCCGATAAAATTCATGGTGAGACTCTGCCAATAGATAAGAAGGATATGTTTGTATTTTCTTCTAGAGAACCTATTGGCGTAGTTGCTGCTATTACTCCTTGGAATTCACCACTATATTTGACGTTTTTGAAACTGGCCCCTGCCTTGGCAGCAGGCAATACAATAGTGATTAAACCATCAGAATATACATCTGCTTCACTTCTAGAATTTGTAAAATTAATCGAGGAAGCTGGTTTTCCTCCAGGTGTTGTAAATATTTTGACAGGATTTGGGGATAGTGTGGGTAGTCCATTAACCTCACATCCATTAGTTAAACGAATAGCTTTTACAGGTGGAAGTGAGTCAGCTAAACACGTAGTTAGAAATTCGGCTAATAATTTCTCGAAAGTCTCTTTAGAACTCGGGGGAAAATCTCCTAATATTGTATTTGAAGATGCTAATCTAGAAAATGCTGCAATGGGTATAATCGCAGGAATTTATGGTGCTTCAGGACAAAGCTGTGTTGCAGGTTCAAGGGCTTTCTTACATGAGTCTATATATGACAAGATAATGAAAATCATCGTAGACCGTGTATCAAGAATTAAAGTAGGCGATCCGATGTCTCAAGATACTGAAATGGGACCTCTGGCTACATTATCACAATTAGAAAATGTCGAGAAATACGTTTCTTTAGGTAAACAAGAGGGTGGAAGACTTATACATGGTGGGAAAAGGCCAGAATATTTAACTGATGGATTTTACTATGAACCTACGATCTTTGAACACCCTGATAATGAATCTCGTATTTCGAGAGAAGAAGTATTTGGTCCGGTTCTTAGTGTCATCCCATTTAAAACAGAAGAAGAAGTTATTAAACTTGCAAATAGTACTGACTACGGACTAGCCGCAGGAATATGGGTATCCGATATAGCTAAGGCGCATAGGGTAGCCAAAAGAGTAAGAGCAGGTATCGTGTGGATTAACACTTATCGAAGTGTCTCGCCAATTGCTCCAATAGGTGGTTCAGGATTAAGCGGGTACGGTAGAGAGGGTGGAATAGAGGCTATTTATGAGTATACACAGACGAAAACAGTATGGGTAAATACCTCTTCGGAAAAAATTCAAGATCCATTTATTATGAGATAAATATATTTAGGGGGAGATCCTAATGAAACTACTTGGTATATCTGGAACAATAACAGGATCGAAAACAGAAATTTTGGTAAAGGAAGTACTAAAAAAGGTTGAAAGTTTAAATGTAGATATTGAAGTGGAGCTCTTGAACTTAAAAGACTATGATGTTCAGTTTTGTGATGGGAGAGATCCTAGTACGTATACTGGAGATACAAAATCATTAATAGACAAAGTAAGTTCAGCTGACTTTTATATTATTGGTACACCAATTTTCCAAGGATCTATTACGGGTGCTTTGAAAAATGTATTTGATTTGGTCCCTATAAGTGCTCTAAGAAGTAAGGTTATGGGATTTGTAGCAACAGGCGGGACATTTCAACATTACTTAGTGATTGAAAATCAATTAAAACCAATTGCTGGTTATTTTAGAGCGTATGTTGCGCCAGGTTATGTATACGCTCATGATTCCCATTTTAACGAAGTAAAAGAAATTACAGATGAAGATGTCTTAACTCGCATTGAAAGCTTGGCGGAAGAAGTGGTTTTTATGCAGAACCAATTAAAAGGTACCACCTCTACAATAAAATCTTAATCAACCAGCGTTTTAAGCTAGGAGGGTATCTATGATTCCATTAGTTCAGAACAATGTCTTAGACTGTGTGAAAAATGGTGAATTGATTATTATCATTGATGATGTAGACACTCAAACAAGTTATTTAATGGGTTTAGCAGAAAAGGTCACGGCCCAAAATGTTAATTTCATGGCCAAGATCGGTAAAGGGTTAGTATACGTCTGTATAGATGGTGAAAGAGCTAGTTATCTCAACCTTCCATTAATGTCTAGTCAAAATAACGGGAAAAAGTTCACTGTATCTATTGATTATAAAACAACTACTACAGGAATATCAGCCTTTGAGAGAGCTGATACCATCAAGGCTATGACTGACCTAAAAACAAAGCCAGATGACTTTAAGAGACCGGGACATGTTTTCCCCTTGATTTTTTTTAAGAATGGAATATTAGACCATATTGGAATTGCTGAAGCAACAGCAGAAATAACAAGAAAGGCTGAATGCTCTTCAGACATTAGTTATCTATGTGAAATTTTAAATAAAGATGGTGAAGTCGCAACACAGTTTGAAACGATGGAAATTTCAGAGGAATATAATATTCCTTGTGTTAGTATTTCTGACTTGTTCAAGGCCAAACGTGCTGATTATATTTGTAGATTTGAAGGATCAATAGCACATGGGCAAGGGCTCGGAAGGAAGTTGGGATATCCTACCGCTAATTTGCAATCCATAACACAAGAGCATAACTTAAAAAATGGTGTGTATGGAGTGAAGGTCATTTATCAAAATGTTGAATATTACGGGGTAATGAATACAGGGGTGAAACCGACTTTTAACAACCCTTGTCAAGAAAAGTCTCACGAAATATTCATCTTTAACTTTAATCAAATGATTTATAGTGAAAACCTTACTGTCGAAGTGAAGTTTTTTATTAGAGAAGAAAAACAATTCACATCAATTTACCACTTAATCTCACAAATGGGAAATGATATAAAAGAAGTTAAGACCAAGTTTGGTTTATTAGAGAGGGTTGAGATTGGGTTGTCATGAGTGAAGTACATGAATTAATTGATATTAATCTCACAGATCTTTCTTTTGCTAACCGATGTCTTGAAGTCTATGGGATTAATAGAGGTATCTATAATACAATAGATTTCTGGTTTTATGAAAATGGGATAAAAGAAATCAAACTAAGGAGAAAAATAATCCTTAATTTTTTGGAATGTGTTTGTATTAAAAATAGTAAAAGAACCAAATTTGGAAATGGTGGACTAACATCTGCATTAACAATTTTTTTAAAAGGGGCTAGTGTTCACAAAAGGAGCGTATCAAATGCTAAACTTAATGTACATTAATGGTGAATGGACGGGAGAAAACCTAGAAAAAATCAATATTTATAATCCCTCTAATAATGAAATTATCGGGACTGTTCCTAAAGGTGGAGAATCAGAAGCCCACCTAGCTATAAATGCCGCACATGAAGCTTTCACAACCTGGTCTAAATTAACTGCAGAAGAAAGAAGTACCCTATTAAGAAAATGGTATGAGATTATCGATATTCATAAGGAAGAACTAGGAGAAATTTTAACAAAAGAGCAAGGGAAACCCTTAACTGAGGCCATCGGAGAGATTAAGTATGCGAACGGTTTTATTTCATGGTATTCAGAAGAGGCAAAGCGAGTTTATGGGGAAACCATTCCTTCATCTCACCAGAATAAAAGGATTTTAGTTCAAAAACAACCGATCGGTGTGGTCGCAGCAATAACACCATGGAATTTTCCAGCGGCTATGATCACACGGAAAGTGGGGCCGGCATTAGCAGCTGGCTGTACAGTTGTTGTTAAACCTGCAGGGCAAACCCCTTTAACAGCATTAAAATTAGCTGAATTATCCGAAAAGGCAGGCATCCCAAAAGGAGTAATAAATGTGGTAACAGGAGATTCTCAAGCAATAGGTAATGTTTGGCTACAAGATGAGAGAGTCCGAAAAATTACGTTTACAGGTTCAACGGAGGTCGGTAAATTTTTAATGCGGGAGAGTGCTAATACAGTTAAAAAGGTCTCGCTAGAATTAGGGGGCCACGCACCTTTTATAGTGATGGACGATGCGAACATAGATAAAGCGGTCTCTGGAGTTATAAATTCGAAATTTAGAAATGCTGGTCAAACTTGTATCTGTACAAACCGTATTTATGTACATGAGTCAATTGAAAAAGAGTTCATTGATCAATTAGTTAGTCAAGTATCGAATCTAAGAGTTGGAGATGGAATGAATGTTGAAACAGATATTGGTCCCCTTATAGACAGGGCTGCAATAGATACAGTCATTCAGCAAATCGAAGACGCAAAGAATAAAGGTGCAAAAATTGAGTTTGGTGGTAAGAAATTAGAAGATGAAAATGGCTCATTTTTTGAACCGACTGTCCTTTCGAATGTTACAGATGAAATGGTTTGTATGTTAGAAGAAACATTTGGACCGTTAGCTCCCATTACTACATTTAAAACAGAAGAGGAAGTAGTAGCAAGGGCGAACAACACTAACTTTGGACTTGCTGCTTATGTCTTCACAGAAAATCTTGGAAGGGCAATAAGAATAAGTGAGAACCTAGAGTATGGAATCATTGGTCTTAATGATGGTCTACCTTCTGTACCACAAGCTCCCTTCGGAGGTTTTAAAGAAAGTGGTCTTGGTAGAGAAGGAGGACATCATGGAATTGAAGAATTCTTAGAAGTTAAATATATCTCGATAGAGTTTAGTTAATTATTAAGCATGAGGCAAGCTAAAATTTGTGCATAATAAATTAGAAAATAAAATCGCCACTCAAATAGGGTGGCGATTTTAGAATGTTATAAATGAAAATGTTGATTTCTATAAATAGAGTTTTAGCGGTTGCCAAAGAGAGTATTGCTGTGGTGAATTTAGATTTATATTTGGTCTAATTTTTACTTTTGGTGGACTATCAGGAATGTCAGAAGGTCCTAGGGCTATCATAATATTTTTAATCGGTATTTTGCCGTTATTAAATTGTTATACTTCGAGGTTGAAAATAACAAATAGTGCAGGTGAATCACCAACTATTGAAATTTCCATTTTGGAAAAAGCGATTGTTCAGTCGTTTGCTAATAAAGTGAACGATGCGATAGTAGAAGAAACAGCCTAATAGATGCAATGATTTAAATAAGGTGGGATCCGAAAATGACTGCTACAGTGATGAAATTGAAGAATAAAATAGAAGAAAAGAAGATGGAAATGATTAATATCGCTAAAAGAAAAGGTATGGCAAGTCCTGAAACTCTCCACTGTAGTCAGGAATTAGACAATCTTATCTATAAGTTTCAGAGTCTTTCTTTTGTAATACATAAACAAGGTAAAACACCAATTTAACTTGGGTTTTACCTTGTTTTTTCATATAAATCACTAGTTATTCCATCTGTAGTAATATGATTTCTGGTAAACTCTCTTGCTACAAGTTAAGTAGGGTATGAAAGAAGAATATGAGGAAGCATTTCGAGAAGCATCAAAAATAATATCATCTATGAGAGGTTACATATCTCACGAATTACAACGATGTATGAAGTTAAGGGGAAATATTTATTGTTGGTGAAGTGGGAATGAAGATTGATCGAGAAGATATAGATCAGATTGAACCTGAAGAATTGTTAATCGCAATTAAAAATGGATTTAAATTAAAGAAACTTCCAAATGAAGTTGAACAATTAAAAGGATTTCCTGAAACTTTGGAATATATTTATTGGAAATTGTTCGATCCAACAAATGAAAACGAGTCACTACTCATGGGGGTAACCCCCTTAGCTACTGCCTTCATCGCGTATTTGGTCTTTCGTGTTCCCCTAGCGGAGTGTTTATTTAGTTAGTGACCTTGAGAAAGCAAAAAAATGGTATAGTCAAATGCTTGGTTTGGAAGGTGGAGAAATATATTTTGGACATATATATATACTGCACCGATGGATGGGTACGGTAGACATTAATAAATGAACGAGTTGGAGTTTTTGGAGAAACAGAAGAAGAGAATTATATGCTAGATAATAATAATGAAATATGATTTTTTATGAAAATAGAAATTAAGATTAAGTTACAGTAACTAAGGATTTAAAGTAATAGAGAACGGCATATAAAATTATTCTATTAAGACATACTATCCCGAGAGAAGTTTGTATTTTCTTTCTTCAACAAACAGGCGCGTTTCTTTAATAAGGGATAAGTCTATTTTCATAGATTTATGGTAAGGTAATAAAAAGAACTTTTGGTGACAATTAGTCTAATTGCATTAAGAGTTATTATATGTTGTTTGGAATAACAAATTCTAAAGCTTTAAGCATTTGAAAAGCTAAAATAAAGTGTGCATTTCTAATGGAAAACTAGAGAAAAAAAGCAAAAATAGGCTAAATTTTAAATTTAGCCTTAATCCTACCTGACCAATATATCTTTATCCAAAAATAGCTTGCATAATTAAAAATAAGATAGATGGAACTAATAAACAACCTAATCCGGTATAGAAAGTAGCCGTCATAGCTCCGTAAGGAACAAGTTTTGGGTCAGTTGCTGCTAATCCGCCTGCTACGCCACTCGTCGAACCCATTAGTCCTCCGTATACTACTGCGGAACGTGGGTTATTTAGGCCTATATACTTTGCAACAAATGGAGTAGCGACCATAATTAAAATCGCTTTTATTAATCCCGCTGCAATGCTAAGCGCCATGACTTCCGAACTTGCACCTATAGCAGCTCCGGTTACAGGACCGACAATATAAGTGGTTGCCCCTGCTCCAATTGTTGTTAAACTGACTGCATCGGTATATCCAAATGATAAGGCAACAATGACACCAACGAGAAAGGAAGAGAAAATACCTACAAATAATGCTAGAATTCCGTTTAATCCAGCTTTTTTCACTTCTTCAAGTCGAACCCCAAAGGCAGTGGCAATAATGGCTAAATCTCTAAGCATTCCGCCACCCATCAATCCAATTCCAGTGAAGATGGAGATATCGGAGAGGCCTTTTTCCCCTCCTGTATGAATACCGCCAAAATAGGCAAGGACCAGACCTAAGATAATAGCAATTGCAGATCCATGGATTCGCCCTTTTGTTAATTTATTTGAAATGATGTAAGAAACATACATGGTAATCCCAACAAGGGCAAAGGCTGTTACAAGTCCATTTTTTTCTAAAACTGTAGTTATCATATCTAGCATTAAAAAATCCCCCCTATTTAGCTTCTTTTAACAGAATTTCTTCTTCTGGTAAGTCGTTATTATCTTTTCCGATTTTAGTTAATAAAGGAACAAGGGCAAAACTGACAAGAGTAGCAAAAAGTCCAACTAATAGGGCAAGAGGCCCGCCGTCAAGTGCGGCTACGACGTTTTGTTGGGCTGCCATCGCTACGACAACAGGAATATAAATGGCACTCCAAAACTGTAATCCTTCTTGAGATTGCTCGTTTAGTCGATTCTTTTTCCGTAATTTATCAACCAATAAAACGAGAAGCAACATTCCAATCCCAACACCACCAACATTAGCGCTAACACCAACAAGTCCTCCCAATAAATCACCCAAAAAGACACCAACCAACATACAAATGGACAATAAAGAAACTCCGTAAATGACCATTCACTCACATCCTTCATATAGTTTTGTGAAACAGGTAATAAGATGTTTAGAAGCTAAAAGGTAAAGGACCAACAAAGAAGTAGTTATACAAAGAGGTGTATAGTGAAGTTGTACAAGTAAGGCATCAATCCTCCTTTTTGTTTGTAAGCGCATTCATCGATAAAGTCAACTGTCGACCGAAAGTTCTAAAACCAATATTAGTAGGGTGAGAAGGAAAATGCAACCATTAATTTAAATTTTCTAAAAATATTGAATAGTGTAAGTGCATGTTGTATAATAAAAATCGACAGTCGACCATGATGATGTAGTCTATTAAGAAGGCAGGTGAGATATTCCATGAGTAGTACTGACCTTAGTAAAAATTCCTTATCAAATAAGATTGCGGAGCGAATTACTCAGCAAATCATCACGGGAGAATTAAAGCCTGGTGAAAAATTGGTTGAATACGCTTATGCAGAAGAGTACGGAACAAGTAGAGCACCTGTAAGAGAGGCTCTTTACCTTTTAACCATTGAAGGTCTAGTAGAACGAATTCCACGGAAAGGTGCCGTTGTAAAAAGTTATACGGAAGCTGAGATTATTGATTTACTTGAAATAAGAATCATGCTGGAATCTCTCGCCATGAAAAGAATTCTAGAAAGAGGAGTAGACTTTTCTATAGTAGAAAAAATGGAAGAGCTACTGAAAGTAATGGAAGCAGAAAAGAATTATGAAAATTATACAAAATTAAATCATGCGTTTCATATGTGCTTAATAGAAATGAGTAAGAGTGAAATTATTAAAAGCATGTATGTCCGCATGGAGTTACCGTTGTTAAGCATTCAAAGTATGTCTTTTGCAAGCGAGGGCAACATTGATAAATCGGTGAGGGAACATGGGGTTATCGTCGATTTATTACGAGATAACAAAATAACAGAGGCCATTAATATATTAAATAAACACAATGAGTACGTTATCATAAGCATGCAGAAGTTATTAAAAACAAATACTAACGAATTAAAAGCCTAGTCATATGACATATAAGGCTTTTAAATAGACTGATTTAGTCGACAATCGACTTAATTACAAGAAAGGAGGAAATATGAAAGTCGCTTTCTTATTTCCGGGTCAAGGATCACAACAACCTAATATGCTCCATGCTTTACCGAGAGACGCAATTGTCAATTTTACATTAGAAGAAGCAAGTGAAGTCTTGCACGAAGACGTTTTGCATCTAGATACAAAAGAGGCACTACGCTCAACCGTTGCGGTTCAAATTTCTTTGCTTGTAGCGAGTGTAGCAATGGCACGGCTTTTAAGAGAGCAAGGGGCACAACCAGATGTTGTAGCGGGCCACTCTGTTGGAGCTTTTGGAGCGGCAGTCGTTGCAAATGTTTTGCCATTCCAAGATGCAGTTGCCTTGGTTAAGTTAAGAGGGGAATTAATGGAAAAGGCATACCCAACAGGCTATGGAATGGGTGTAGTAACAGGAATGATGGCTAATAGATTGCAAAGCATCATAGATCAGGTTGCGAATGTAAACGAGCCTGTATATTTAGCCAATATCAATTCAATTAACCAACTAACGATTTCAGGTTCAATAACTGGAATCGATCAGGTTCTTCTAGCTGCAAAAAAAGAAGGAGCTCGGAAAGCAGAGTTACTACAAGTGAATGTGCCTTCTCATTGCGAGTTAATGAACCCTATTTCTTTGAAACTAGCACAGGCGCTTGGTAAAGTAGCTGTTCGCAAACCAAGTATTCCATTTGCTTCAAATCGTACAGCACGTGTATTTCGAGACGCGCACTCAATAAAAGAAGAATTAGCTTTGAGTGTTTCACAACCTGTCCGCTGGCATGAAGCAACACAATTGTTTTATGAAATGGGTACACGTCTTTTTGTGGAATTACCTCCTAATCATGTATTAACAGACCTTACGATCCAAGCGTTTCCGAATGCTAGATCTATTTCTGTTGCGAGTATGGGAGTTAAGTCTACAAGTATATTGATTAACCGTGAAAGAGCAGTTGAAATCTAAAATGTGAGCGTTTACAAGTTTGTGATTACGAAAGGAGAGAGAAGAATGAGTCAAATTGTTAATAAACAGATACCTAAAAGAAGGTCTTGGAGTACTAGGCGAGATGCAAAAGCAAAGCGTCTTTCAAAGGTTGAAAGAATGACAAGCGGAAAAGTCATAGCAACAGAGAATATTGTTCATGTATTAGAAGAGCTGTTAGTCTCTGGAGACAGAGTAGTACTAGAAGGTAATAATCAAAAACAAGCATCCTTTCTATCTCAATCTTTAAATGGGATCAATCCTCAAAAGGTAAACAATCTGCACATGATTATGTCGAGTATATCAAGGCCTGAACACCTTGATATTTTTGAAAAGGGAATTGCTAATAAAGTAGATTTTTCGTTTGCGGGTCCACAAAGCTTGAGAATGGCCCAAATGCTAGAGGACGGACAGCTCACAATGGGTGAAATTCACACATACGTGGAGCTTTACGGCAGACTATTTATTGATTTAACTCCTTCTGTCGCTTTAGTTGCCGCTGATAAAGCAGATGAGAATGGAAACCTATATACAGGAGCGAATACCGAGGAAACACCAACTCTTGTAGAGGCAGCTGCCTTCCGTGATGGCATTGTTATTGCTCAGGTAAATGAATTGACTGATGATTTACCTAGAGTTGACATACCTGGTTCTTGGATTGACTTTGTTGTTGTCGCTGACAAGCCTTACCAATTAGAGCCTTTATTTACTAGGGATCCAAGACATATTACGGAACTCCAAATTCTGATGGCGATGATGACCATCCGCGGGGTGTATGAACGGCATCAAGTTGAATCGTTGAATCATGGAATTGGTTTTAATACAGCGGCGATTGAATTGTTATTACCAACATATGGAGAATCTCTTGGATTAAGGGGGAAAATTTGCAAGCATTGGGCGTTGAATCCTCATCCAACCTTGATCCCAGCAATTGAGAGTGGGTGGGTTGATAGTGTTCATAGCTTCGGCGGAGAAGTAGGAATGGAAGATTATATAGCTGCTCGTCCAGATGTATTCTTTACTGGGCGAGATGGGAGCATGAGATCTAATCGAACGCTATGTCAATTAGCTGGTCAGTATGCTGTTGATTTGTTTGTCGGTTCGACTTTACAGATGGATAGAGATGGGAACTCATCAACGGTCACATCAGGTAGACTAGCTGGTTTTGGAGGAGCACCTAATATGGGCCATGATCCAGGCGGAAGACGACATTCTTCTCCTGCTTGGCTAAATATGATGACGGCTAATGATCCAATGGCAAGGGGAAAGAAACTTGTTGTTCAAATGGTAGAGACGTTTCAGGCGGGGAACCAACCTGTATTTGTTGATTCGCTTGACGCGATTAAGGTACGTGAAGACGCTAGCTTAGCAACAACGCCAGTGATGATCTATGGAGAGGATGTTACTCATGTCGTCACAGAAGAGGGAATCGCTTACTTGTATAAAACAGATAGCATTGAAGAAAGGCGGGAAGCCATCGCTTCCATTGCAGGTGTTACACCAATTGGTCTAACTAGCAACGCAAAGGCTAAAAACAAATTACGTGAAAAAGGATTACTTGCCTTACCTGAAGACTTGGAAATTAAGAGAACGGATGCGAAACGCTCTATGTTGGCAGCGAAAAGCGTGGAAGAGCTAGTTGATTGGTCAGATAATTTATATCAACCACCAGCTAAATTCCGTAGTTGGTAAAGGGAGGGATTTGGTGAATTGGAATAATGCACTCGAATGTAGTGAAATACTTGGGCAGCAGGCTGTATCTGCCCTAATAGAAGAAGCAGAATTGACGCCAAAACCAGGCCTTGTCGACAAACAAAATAGCGGTTCGCATTCGGATATGTCGTGCCAACTGATGATCAAATCTGCCAAGGCGTTAGAAGAAACGTTTACTCAAATTGCGTTTGTTTCTTACAGGCAAAAACCAAGTCAATTACTCCGAGAAAAGGTTGCTGAGATTGGTCGTAGCGGTGAAAAGACGATGTTAGAAGCGACAAGTGGAATTAACACACACAAAGGAGCTATTTGGGCAATTGGCCTCTTAACCTCTAGTAAGGCGATGCTTCCACCTGAAGCAGGGATAGAAAGAGTCACTCAACTAGCCGGAGAACTTGCTCGTTTTCAAGATCGGTACGTTCCAAATCAAAATTCGAATGGTTCACGAATTCAAAAACGGTACGGTGTACTTGGTGCAAGGGGCGAAGCTGAACAGGGTTTTCCTCATGTACGACTTGTAGCGTTACCTGCTTTATATGCTGCTCGTCAAAAAACAGTTTCAGAATCATTTGCTCGAATTGATACGTTACTTGCTCTCATGGCAAACGTTGATGACACATGTATTTTGCATCGAGGTGGAATAGATACGTTACTTATCATAAAAGAAAAAGCTAAACACGTCCTAGAAAATGGAGGTGTATCTACAGCAGAAGGCTGGAAGGCGTTAGCTGACTTAGATATGGAATGTGGACTACGGCGTGCTTCTCCTGGCGGAAGTGCAGACTTATTAGCGGCCACGATTTTCCTTGATGGTTTATGTACGCAATCAAAACCGTTACGACTAAAATCGAGTATTACAAACTAATTCAATGAGGTGATTTATTTTGGAAACACGATTATTTAAGTATCCTGCATCTAAATTTAATGTGCATCGTGCACATATTGGTGTTGTTGGCTCAGGTGATTTGGAAATTTTATTAGAGCCATCAAATGAACCGTACACATATGTTGAGTTAAGAACGGGCATTAATGGTTTTGAAGAAACGTGGAAAAAAGTATTAGATCGCTTTTTTTCAAATCACGATTTAGCTGCAAACATAAAAATTAATGACTTCGGTGCGACTCCTGGTGTTGTTTCGCTCAGGCTAGAACAAGTATTGGAGGTGAGTAAGAGTTATGAAAATGCTTAGAGATAGCTTTGTTGAAAAAGATGCTAGACAGCGGGCGATCACGATTTTAGATGAAGGAACGTTTAGAGAGCTACTAGGTCCTTTTGATGGATTTGAATCCCCACATCTTACTAATCAGGGGATCGTACCACAAAGTGATGATGGGATTGTTCTTGCTCGAGGTCAAATAGACGGGGAATCAGCTATTGTTATTTCAATAGAAGGAAAATTTCAAGGCGGAGGAATTGGGGAGGTATCCGGGGCAAAAATAGCAGGTGCGTTAGAGTTGGCACTTCGTGATAATGAAATTGGGATAGCGACTCGTCCAGTTTTATTGTTTGATACAGGTGGAGTGCGTCTTCAAGAAGCCAATTACGGCTTATTATCGATTGCTGAGATTGGAGCGGCGATTGTTGCTTTAAGAAACTACATTCCTGTAGTAGGTGTTATTCCAGGGAAAATTGGTTCCTTTGGTGGTATGTCTATAACTGCCGGGTTATTTAGTTCTTTAATTATTACACGTGAAGGAAGAGTAGGGCTTAATGGTCCTGAAGTCATTGAACAAGAAGCAGGAATTGAGGAATTTGATTCGCGTAATCGTCAGCTCATTTGGAACACAATCGGAGGTGTTCAAAGGCTTGCGACAGGTTTAGTTGATCATCTTGTAGAGGATGACAGTCAGGCAATTAGAAATTGTATGATTGAAGTGTATCAAACGGGAGACAATGAAAAACCACGAAGTGCGCAAGTAGGTTTTTTTCAAGAATTATTAAAGTCAGTTGACCCAACTCAACACCTAACACCGCTAGAACTACGAGATTTGTTCGTAAAGGTGAAAGAAGGGAGTTCAAAGACTGTTGAGCCTATAAGACAGGAAAACATAGAAGTACCATCAAGTCGAGGAGTAAAGTGGTTTGAAGCGTTGACGAGTTCAGCAGAGGCGATTAATAAGGGCGTTCCGTCAGTAAAATGTGCGGACGGAATGTTAGGAGAAGAGAGAGTTCGTTTCATATCAGTCGTCCCCAACCCTAATAGTCGGTTTCCTCGAGCTCAAAATGGCGAGGTTGGTTTGGAAGAAGGATGGGCAATTGCAGAATATGTGAGGAACGCAATTGAGGAAGATAAACATGGGAAGAAACGTGCGATTGTAGCGATTGTAGATGTTCCTAGTCAAGCATATGGTTACAACGAGGAGTTAATAGGAATTCATTTAGCTTGTTCGGCAGCCGTTGATGCTTATGCAACAGCTAGATTAGCAGGCCATCCAGTGATCACTCTTATTGTTGGTAATGCGATATCCGGTGCTTTTTTAGCGCATGGTCTTCAAGCGAACCGTATTTTAGCCTTTAATGATTCTGATGTTAATGTTCATGTTATGTCAAAGCAATCAGCCGCTCGGATTACAAGACGAACTGTTGAGGAGCTAGAAGAAGCGACGAAGAAAACTCCCGCTATGGCCTATGATATTGGCTCCTTTAAGAAACTCGGTGCGATACACGAACTTATTGATGGAATTGATGCAGATCACCCAAATGATGAAATTTGCTCTGTTATTAGGGAGAAATTATTTGCTGCCATTCAAGATACGAGAGGATCATCTACTGACTTAGGAAATCGTCTTCTATCAAGAGAAGCAAGAGAAGAGGGGCGAATCGCTTCTATTCGTGTAAGAAAGCAGCTAGCTGAACAATGGATGTAAAAACACACGATTTAATAAAGGTAAAAGGGTTGCCCTCTTTCTTGGACACGGCCACATCTGAAGAATGGGTAAAGGAAGCAATCATATACGCGCCATTTGTTGTTGTACGACGGGCACCAATAGAGAAAGGGAAGATTCCAATTGGAGTCCGAGGAGCAGCACGCAATCAGAGATATGCAGCTTTTCTAGACATCAATGAAGTCGAAGCGGTGTTTTCTCCAGAAATGTTAGCTAACCAGAAAGGTTGGATAAGGAACAAGCGATTTAATGATATTCTAGTACTCCAGGACCTATCTTTGGTTGATGATATTCTCACAAACGATCAGTTAACATGGGGGCCGGTTGGGAGTGCGGGTTTTGAACTTGCAAGTGGCTTACCGACTCTTACGATGAAAAGTGACTTAGATCTAATAATCAGATTACCGTATCCTCTTTTACTAGAAAAGGCTAAACAATTGTACGATGAGCTTTCTGAGGTTAATGTTCGGATAGATGTTCAATTAGAAACACCATCTGGCTCTGTTGCTTTAGCAGAATATTGTAGAGGGCAAACTCAGCTACTTCTTCGTACGAATGATGGCCCAGTACTAACAAGGAACCCTTGGCAGGGGATATCTGAACCTCTTTCTTAAACAAAATATGAGTTTATAGCTTAATATAACGTCATTATATTGATCAGTTTGCACCGGAAAAATAGGTTTGAACTGGTTTGTTTTTTTTAACAATCAGCCTTACTCCATCCATGCTTATTCTACAATAGGACATAAGTTCAGAAACCCGAGATATTATATATTAGTATTTTTCAATCTTCCACAATCAGGCGCTATTGTTGAAAAAACTCCGGAAAGTGATCTCACGAAATTGGGATCACTTTTTTTGAACACATATACGCTTTGGGTGCCGTTCGACAAGGACGCTTTTACCATGTGGGAGGCACTTTGCCAACAGGTGAATTTTTAGCATTTGTCGCATGTACATGATACAACTATTTTTCTGTTAGGAGAGTAGAACTTTCAAACTGGTGAAATTAATTTAAAATTACATAATGAAATTAGTTATTCATCAGGTTAATTGGTAAAATGGTAAAAATAGGTTGTGGTGAAATAATAGAGTAATAGAAAGGACGTCCTCACCATGTCAGATAAACTAATAAGACGAATCCGCATCATAAATCTCATTCAATCAAGCGCTGGGATTAAATCAAAGGAACTAGCAGACAGGTGTGAAACACGGAACGAACCATTAATAGAGATTTAGAGATTTTAAGTGCGGCACGAATACCGATTATGAGTGATGGGTATGGAAAGGGAAATCGTTTTGTCGGTAACTTTTCTCTTTATCCTCTTGATTGGACAGAGGAGGAGGCGGTGGCGTTTGGGATGATGCCGAAGATTTTAGATCCGGTCAACCATCTTGTTCCACCGGACTTCTATACCGCCTATGAAAAGGTGAGCGACTCATCAAAAGGAGAAGAAGGATCTTGAAGATGTGCTTCAGAAAATGGTTTCCATCATTCAAATGGGGACACTTCCTTTTTCATTCGACATCATCAAAATGCAAGCAGAATAATGGGATCCATGTCATTCTTGTTTGATTTTCATGATGACAAGAAAGATTACATTGATGAGATGATAAAGAATGTGCTGTCTGAATGTATTACCATTTTGACGAAAGATCAAAGTGATAAGTCGGTTGTATTGTTTGAAATTAGAGAAGATAGTAAATTACATATTAGAGAGTATATACGTATCGGTGCAAGTTCTTCACGCACAAGACTATTTGAAAAAGGGCAGGGCTTTGCTGGTAGCGTTTGGAATAGTGGTAAATCAGAAATTGTATCAAACGTAGCTGAAGATGATCGTTTTCAAAAAAAACAAAATGGACGATATTCTTTCTTATCAATTATGGGCATGAACGCTTAAGAGGATTAGTTCAAGCTAAGTTAATGAGTACAGTATGAATATTAAGGATGTACACTTTTTTCAAGAAACAATTCAAGAGAAAACATCTGGAAAAGTATGCTACTGGACAAGAAAAACATAGTGCTGCATTAGTCTACTTCAAAAAGTTGAATAGCGGACAGTAAGTCAGTTTTCGAGAGATAACTAGAATTTCAAAGTGCGTAATTCATCGTATTCATTAAGAATGGGACGAGGGACCTGTCCCATTGTCCCATCCACTTGCGATTGAAAAAAGATCAAGTGAGGTTTGGGAAACGCTCGGAAAAGTGAAAACAGAGTTTGGGAAATTCGGAGAGATATTAGATAAGACACAAAAGAAACTTCAAGAAGCCAATAACAATATGGAAAGAGTGTCGAGCAAAACAAGAAACATTGAACGTAAACTAAGCAAAGTACAAGAATTACCTGTAACGGAGAATGATTTTCTTGTTTTAATTGACTAATAAATAGAAACCTTAATAAAGTTCCTCATCCCCAGTGCTTTAAGTAACGGAGATCAGGAACTTTTTGTTTATTCATTAATTTTGTTGGATTCATTCAATAAAAAACAGTTAGAATCTAATTTTCACAAAAAAACTGGATTTTGTGATAGAACCTAATGATGAAGTGCCTAAAAGTTACTATTGACATAAGCAACCTTGCATGGTGGAACTTCTATTAATCACTTGTCTTGCACAAAAGCTAAAAGAGGGGTTTGTTCTAAGCATATTAGCTTGCAGGTCAAATAGGTTACCTTGTCGTATTATTTGTGATAAAGGAATCTTCTTCCATTATTTAGTTTCGGTGTGGTAACGAGCCAATTCTATTTTTGGGAGGTACTCCTCGTAATTGACCTAACGTAATGAGATATTGAACGATGAAGAGGAAAAGGGGAGAGAGATCAATTGTCTAACCGCACACGCTTATTGCTTTTAATGGAAATTCTGAAAAAGTATACAGATTCAAATCATCAACTATCCGTGCAAGAAATTGTTGAATTATTTGAAGAAGACTATGGATTAGACGTTAATTCGGTTGGAGTGAAAAATGATCTAAAAGAGTTAGAAATGGTTAATACTTTTGCTGTCATCCCTTATCAAGAAGCGAATGGCTTGCCGATCTATTATAGCTATCAAAATCGTCCTTTTGAAGTTCATGAGTTACGTTTAATGATTGACGCAATTTCGTCGGCGAAATTTATACCAAAAGCTGATACAGAAAAGATTATTGAAAGGCTAAAAAAGTTAACAAGCATTTATTTAGCAGAGCAACTTGAAAATCGAATCTTGCTTGCAGACCATTCAAAATCTGAAAATAATTACGTTAAATATATTATTAGTGACTTACATGATGCTATTTCTACAAAATCAATCGTGGAATTCTGTTATGGTCGTTACAACATGAACAAACAATTTGTGTTAAGTAACCAAGGAAATGTATATCGAGTTAAACCGTATGCTCTTGTTTGGAATCATGATTACTATTATCTAATTGGAGAGTACATAGCAAAAAAAGAAATTCGACATTATCGGATTGATCGGATTTATAAAAACATTACCCAAACGCATGAAACCTTCCTACCCGATTCAAATTTTAACATTACGCAATACACAGAAAAGCTGTTTCATATGTATGCAGGAGAAGAAACAGAGATTGAAATGGAGTTTTCTGCGAGTCTCATTAATGTCGTGATCGATCGCTTTGGTAGAAAAGCCGACATTCGTCCAGTGAATGATTCAACATTTAAGCTATTTACGAAAGGGATTATTAGTGAGGGGTTGGTACGTTGGACTTTAACATGGGGAAGTGATGTGAAAGTTTTATACCCACCAAGGCTTGTGCAGATGCTAAAGGTTGAGGCGGAGAAATTGTATAAGAATTATCAGTAAGCCCCCCCCCATTTTTTTGTTCGGGGTCATAAAGGTGTTCTCGGTATAATGAAAATATGAATGAAGAGGAGGACATTAAGATGCGCTATCAATCAACGAATGAAGAAAATCAAAGGTTAAGTATCACCATTTACAATAATCAATTCGGTCTTGTCAAAGAGGTACGAAACTTACATTCTAATGAGCCTTGTGAGGAAATTCAATATTTAGACGTAGCTAAAAAAATAGAAACTGATTCGATTATGATTAACGGTATTCATGTTCTTGAACTAAATTATGATTTTGATCTCGTTAGTAAGGCAAAGTTATTAGATAAATATTTAGACCAAATCATTTACGTTTATGATAAAAAGACTGAGGAGAAGCTTTCTATTAGACTATTAAGTGTTACCGATGGGATTATTGGTGAACGCATTGATACAAAGGAAATTGTGATTAATCCGGAAGGGGAACTTGTTTTACCGTCTTTGCCAGCAGGGCTTATCGCCAAACCTGCTCTACTTTGGAAGGTTCCAAAAGCTACACTTAATCAAAAGGTTCATGTCTCTTATCTAACGAAAGGCATCAAGTGGGATGCCAATTATGTTTTAAATCTAAATGAAAATGAATTTCAGCTTACCGGTTGGGTGGCAATCCATAATCAATCGGGGGCAACTTTTGAAAATGCGCAGCTCAAACTCATTGCCGGAGAAATCAATCGAGTAGAAGAAATCGATCATCTTTACGAACATGATTACACCGATCATGATCAAATGATCGTATATAGCAGTGTTGAATCGAGTTTTGAAGAAAAGAGCTTTGCTGATCAACATATGTACACTTTGCACCGCCCTGTTACGATCAAAGACGAACAAGAAAAGCAAATTAACTTTCTAAATGTTGAAAGAGGAACGTATCGAAAAATCTATGAAGTAAGTCGGTATACGACGAAGCCAGAAATTAAAATTGAAATCGATAATAGTAAAGAAAACAACCTTGAGATACCATTGCCAAAAGGAAAAGTAAAAGTGTACCAAGCAGATTCTGATCATCTCTTAGAATTTATAGGCGAAGATCAAATTCCACATACAGCCAAAAAACAACCACTCGTACTCACACTCGGGAAAGCATTTGATATTGTCTGTGATTCAATGGAAATTAACCGCTATCAAGAAGAGAATCTAGAATTCATTGAATATCATTATTACATGAACAATCTAAAAGATGAAACAGTGATGGTTAGAATCAACCATTCTATTCCTGACCGTGGATGGGAAATGGTTGAGACAAGCCACGATTTTGAGAAGGTTACCTCGCAATCCATCATTTTTAACATAGAAGTAGGACCGGATGTAGATACAATTATATCGTTCAAATACGTGATTGATCGCACGGTTTATATAAAAAATAGAGATTAGGTAAATAGGAACTAACAACAAGACACCTACTACGAAACTAAAGTAGGTGTCTTTTTTTTGCACCCCAAACAAAATTGATGAAGGTCTGGATTTGTGCGCTCATACAATGAAAGTATCAAAGTAATTATGTGGAGGGGATTGGATTATGGAGTTTTGGTCAGCTGAGCAATTAAGCAAAGAATTTAGGGCAATAGCAAGTTTCTATCAAATTAAAATAGGCAACAACATGTATCCGTGTAGAAATCATGCTGTCATTATGCGAAAAGGGTATGCAAGTCAAGAACGGCCAGATGCAGTCATTGTCATGGCAAACCCCGGTAGTTGTAGTCCAAAAGATTCATCTTATCAATTCCCAATCGTTCACGATGATTTTAAAAATATTCCTTATGTTGAAGTTAAGGTTGATCCAACACAACTGCAATTAATGAGGTTAATGAAGATGATGAATTGGAATGTTATTTCAATTATCAATTTGAGTAATTTATGTTCAGGAAAAATGAAAGAGTTCGGAGAAAAACTCAAAGAAATAGAATCTTATAATCAGCACTCGATTTTTGCTGATGATCGGGCAAATGAGTTTTTGCTTAAAGATACTCAGATGAAGATCATTTTAGCTTGGGGACAAGATCGAAGCATTCGAAAGCTTGCAAGTGAGGTTGTAAGAAAATTTCAAAACCATCACTCTATTTTCGGGTTGCAGTATCAATCACCTAAGTGGGGATATCGTCATCCTAATCCAATGATTCCAAATAGGTGTAAAGATTGGCTTGAAGACATGTTCGAGCAATTAAATCATTCTACCTTTCACCCCAATACTGATGGATCAAAAGACTAAGAATAACAAATTTCAATAGTGGACCCCTTTGAAAATGATTTAGGGGTACCCTCCAAGAATGAATAAAATAGGACTTATACAAGAACAAAGGAGGGCTATCGTGATCATCGGGTTCATTCTTTTTGGGATTTTGATTTATTATTTTTGGCAGAAGGAGAAATACATGACAAAAGAATATGAGCGAAGAGGGGAGACAATTGGGCAAGAGATTAGAAAAAATGGATATATTTATATGAATATTGGTGATTTAAGTCATAACGAAAACTGGATTTTAGCGGGGAAATATGAACCGGTTTATTACGTTAATGTATATAGAAAGGACGACACGTACGAAATTAAAATTGAAGACAGCTTTATTGAAGAAGCTCATGATTCAATCGAATGTGAAGCCGAGCGAGATACGTATATGACCGTCAAATTAAATGAAGATTTCTATTCGAATTATGGTGTAGTTGAGATTAATAATGAGCGATTTGAACATGTAAAAACGATTATAAAAACAGATCCTTATTTAAAGAAACATCATCAATCGTACATGAATGAATAAATAAACAGAGAAGGGTGGATATAACTATGGTAGATGGCTGGCAAACCATTATTTCATTTGGTGCAGAAAGTGGGAGCATCACGTTACTTGGAAAAGAGCAACAGTCTGGGCAATGGGAGTTTAAAAAAGCAGTTAATGAGATGAACTTTGATGATCTTGATGAAGAAATTAACAACTTAACAAAACTGACGCGAGAAACTCACTTTGCTAATCGAGAAAATATAGCTGATACCTGGGAAAATGCACTTCAAATAATGAATCAGTATCCGTGGCCTATTCTTCGTCCTCGTGAAGTCCATCCTGAGTTTAGAAAACGAGTTTGGACCGCATTACAAAAGGAAAGAGAGCAAAAGTACGGAAAGCGATTGGATTCTTATCGATTAGATAAATGGGCAGCCCTATGTTTTCCTGGTTATGCCCCTGAAGTGGTGACTTTAGCGACATGGCTTCAAAATGCGACGTATACTACCGTGCTAACAGGAGCAGGTATGTCTACTGAATCAAACATCCCAGATTTTCGTTCAAAAGAAGGTTGGTGGAAAAACGTTGATCCTAGAACGGTTGCCACAACTGAAGCACTTAATAACAATTATGATTTATTCCACGAATTTTATAGCATACGGATAAATGGACTTAAGCAGTGCACCCCTCATAAAGGCCATGAAATATTAGCGGCATGGGAGCAAAAAGGAATCATTCAGGCTATCTCTACACAAAACGTCGACGGATTCCACACGGCTGCTGGTAACGACCACGTGTATGAACTTCACGGCTCGATACACAAAATTCGTTGTGAGGAATGCTCAAAACCGGCGAGTGAACAACAGTTTCTAAATAAAGAAAAATGCATACATTGCGGTGGTTTACTTCGACCAGGCGTTGTTCTTTTTGGGGAGATGCTACCAGAGGAAAGCTGGAGCGTCTCGCTTGATCACATTCGTCGATCAGACCTCGTCATTGTGATTGGAACGAGCCTGGAGGTCTACCCAGCCAATGAACTTCCCCAAATGACAAATGGTAAAACGGTCTATATCAATATGGAAGTTGATGAGAATAGCCCCGAGTTTGACCTTGTTATTAAAGAAAAGGTGGGAGAATTATTGAGGGAAGTAGATGGGTTAGTATAACACAGGCAAGTGTCCCAGATGTCCTAGACCTCAGTGTAGTAAAGTGTTTGTGCACCAGGAGGTCTAGCACCATTATCTCAGGTATTATCTTATTTGGAGAACAGCTTCTATAGGCTAATAAAAATACTTCAAGAAATGGAGTTTGTGAAGCAATAATATTTTTACCATTGTGTCTAATTTCTTTTTTTCGTTTGACAATAACATAACCCTTTTCTTCAAGCTCTGAACAAACAGCATTAATAACATCTAATAACACCTACTTTCTTTTTTCTAGAAGTTCTGTCGTGATCCAAGTAAACTTTATCATGTACTACTTTTTTAATAAATTAGAAATATTAGAATCTATTTTGTGAAAATAAAAAGGAAGGGGCAGATTTAGCAAGAATGCTCTATATTGAAGCGGTTGGTGGAACAAGTTCAGAGCCTTCTTCTAAAAAGTATGGTAAACAGTTTGATAGAAGTCAGATAAAGGTTCATATTTCGGAACTTCTTTATGCAACAGCAGAAACAATATCGATGCACAAATTAGATATATATGAATATAACAGGAATAGCAATTCCAGATAATAGTGACCATAGGGAGTTTATTGGCAATATTCAACCGTTTTTATCATCATTAGGTATTGTAATATTTTTTGTTGGAAATGGTGTTGTGACTGATGTTATAAGTGGTTGGGAGTTATAGAATAAGAGTTAGTTCAAATGTTTATCGTGACAATTAGGGGTTAATTACGACACTTCAGTCTAAGAAAAAAAGTTTGGATTTGGAAGTGCAAAAGTATTGTTTTGAAATAATCTAAAAAAGTTTAACAGCTTTCATAAGGAAGCAGTGACAATTTATCCTCCCTCAGATAACTCGCAAGCACTTGTAAGGTTTGTGCCTAAATGCTAGTACTAATATAGAGCGAGTCTCGATTAAGACAATAACCATTCAACGTAAATTAAGTAAAGTAGAAGACTTCCTAGTAGATAAGAATGATTTTCTGGTGTAATGGATTAGAAAAAGGGTGATCAAGCCCCTTTTTATAGTAATAGGTGACGAATCTGTGAAAGGGTGATAACGATGTACTTAACGAAATTAAAACAAGTATTTGGACCTGATGCGTCTTTCCGCTCTGGTCAGGACCAAGCCATTGATCGTATCATAAAGAAAAAGCGTGTTCTTGTTGTTCAGAAGACAGGGTGGGGGAAGAGCTTAGTTTATTTTTTAGCAACAAAAATTCTTCGAGAACAAGGAGAAGGTGTAACACTAATTATCAGTCCCCTGTTGGCACTTACAAGAAACCAGATTACTAGTACAGAAAAATATGGAATCGTTGCAGAATGTATTAATAGTCAAGTTAATAAAACAAATGGGGAAAAGAAAGAGGTAATAAATCGATGCAACACTGGTGCGTGTGATGTCCTCTTTATAACTCCAGAGCAATTACAAAATAATGCTTTTATTGAATTGCTTTCACAACTTGAAGTAGGATTATTCGTTGTTGATGAAGCCCATTGTATTTCGGACTGGGGTCATGATTTTAGGCCTGATTATAGACGTATTCACTCTCTAATTCAAATACTCCCGAAAAACATTCCTGTATTGGCGACTACGGCAACAGCCAATAACCGAGTAATTGAAGATGTCGCAAAACAATTAGGAGACTGCGAAGTGATACGAGGTGATTTGCAACGAGAATCCCTTCATCTACATAAACTATATCTTCCTTCTGCAGAAGAAAAATATGCTTGGTTGGCTAAGAATATACGTAAGCTAGAAGGTGCAGGTATAATTTACGCCACTACCATTAAAGAGTGTGAACGCCTGGCGATGTGGCTTAGGCAGAATTCAATTAATGCAAGTGCTTATCACAGTGGTCTTAAAGAAGAGAAAAAGATTGAATTAGAGAGTGGATTAATTAATAATGAAATCAAAGTTCTTGTTTCTACCATAGCTTTAGGGATGGGATTTGATAAGGATGATATCAGCTTCGTTATTCATTATTACACGCCTAAATCGGTGGTTGAACATTATCAACAAATCGGTAGAGCCGGTCGTGGAATTGATGATGCGATTTGTGTGCTACTTTATGGTGGAAATGAAGAAAACCGAATTAATGATTATTTTATGTATAACTCATTTCCAAAACAAGAAGACATTTATCAGGTGATCAACTATCTCAGTGAAAACGATGAGGTAAAGAAATCCATACTTGAGCAAGTAATGAATATCAAATCAACTACACTTGACCAAATACTTAAATTATTATCAATTGAAGGTTTCATAAGAAAAGATTCAAATTCACGCTATCACCGTACCTTGAAACCATATGAAAATCAGCAAGCCTATTATGATTCTATCATTCAGATAAAGATTCGCGAATATCAAGAACTTGTTCAATTCCAACAAACCAAAGACTGCCAAATGGCATTTTTAACAAAGGCATTAGATGATCCGAATTCAAGAATGTGCGAAAAATGCAGTACATGCTTAGGGGAGGATTGGAGTTATACTGATGATCACGTCAGTCATGCCGAGGTTGATAGGGTTTCGGATTTCTTTAAGATGAATTACATCATCATAGAACCCCGAAAAAAATCCTTCGTTACTAATAAAAGACTTTCATTTAAACACGAAAAAGGGTTCGCGTTGAGTTATTACCATGAGCAAATTGGGCAAGAGGCTAGACGAGGAAAATACATTGATAATGAATTTTCAGATCTTTTAGTAAAAGCTTCAGCTGACAAACTAAGAAGGTTCTTGAGAGAAAAAGGCATAATTATCAGCGATTTAGTTATTGTGCCAATTCCATCAAATAGAAGGAAAGAGCTTGTTCCAGAGTTTGCAAAACGATTAGCAAACGAACTACAATGTTTATATGCACATATATTCTCTAAAGAGCAAAATGAGCCAGAACAAAAGTCACTTCTTAACAGCATACTTCAAGAGCAAAGTGTCCGTGATCATTTGTATCTAAAAGATGAAATAGATCTTAACAATCAAAACATCCTATTAGTAGATGATTTCGTAGATTCAAAATGGACTTTTACAGTTGCAGCTGAAATTCTGGGGGAGAAGTATGAAAATATTACTGTAACGCCGTTTGCACTTTCAGATACGAGCGGTAGTGAATAAATGAGGTGTACGTCATGGAATTTACAAATAATGAACTTGCCATTTATCTTTTTTGTGCGCAACTTACACAGACAAAAACGACGCCATTAACGATTATAGAGTGGAATGCGGTTGTAAAATCATTGAGCGAGCAAAATATGCAGCCGGAGGTATTATTTGATTTATCTACTGTTGAAATGGATAACGTCCTAACTAAAACAACGGAGACACAGAAAGATAGAATTATAAAAAAAATTGTATCTCGGCAAAAACTAGGTGTATCCATAATAGAATTAAAAGAAATCGTTCACCAAGGTTATGGCATTATGTTTCGCGCCCAAATGCCTTATCGATTAAAAAAATTAACTCAAAAATTCATACCGCCTTTCTTCTATTATGCTGGTGATCCATCGATTTTGTCACATCGTACCTTAGGTGTCGTTGGAGCGAGAGATGCAAACAATGTTGAACTGCAACAAACAGCTGAAATTTCAAAAAAGGCAGCTTCATATGGAGTAGTCATTGTATCAGGTGGTGCAAGGGGAATCGACACTACAGCGGTTGAAGCTACTCTTGAGAATGGTGGAAAAGCAATCATCTTTCCTTCTGAAGGGTTAGCGAAATGGGTCAAAAAAAGCAATATACGGAATCATATATCAAATGGGAATTTGCTTTTAATGTCGGCTCAAAAACTTGATGCCCCCTTCTCGGGATCTTATGCCATGCAACGAAATAAATTTATACATGCGCCCTCTGATGCTGTAGTTGTTTCTTCATCAAAGATATCAGGAAAGAAATCAAGCGGTACCTGGGAAGGTGTAAAAGAAAATTTGAAAAACAAATGGTCTCCTCTTTTTGTCATCGGTAATAGTGTGGGAGTAGAGAAATTAAAGACAGAAGGACTTGCAAGCGAATTCACCTCATTTGAACAGATTTTTAAGCAGGATGTGTCTCAGGAAAATCAGTCCTTAACTGATATTGATGACCAGATTTTATCTTTAATCAAATTAGCTTCAGTCAAGGGATTAGATAAAGACACAATAACAAAAAAGTTTATGGACATTTCAGCCGAATACTACAAGAACCAAAAGGGGTATTCACAAGATAACAATCCGAAAAAACATATGGTACATGAGCAGTTAAGTTTAGAAAGTTTTTTGGAATAAATAAAAGATACTAGCGAACAGTGCCTGGCACTGTTGGCAGCATAATTATCAACTATAAATGTGCCTCAGGACTACGACTGAATTTAAGGTGCCAGACCCCCATTTAGTGATAACTGAAAGTGGTGGAAACATCCGTATTAATAGATAGTAACTAAATTTTACAATTACAATTAACAGTGCGATTTGTCGATTTAAATTGCTTTTGGTGAGTAGATCCTTTAAACACACTAGTGCAAGTCCCTTGAAACATTAATGTACCAAGGGACTCGTACCTTTTTTATTAGCTTGTTTTATGGGGGTAGGAAGACATCATTAAAATCCATCCTAACAGTCCTAATAACACAAATCCAAACGCATGTAACGATCCGTATATAGGTACCATATCCAAAATGGTTAAGGGAAAAAACTTTTTCGCTATCGGATAACAAATTGAAATGACAATAATACTGTAAAAAGCAACTGTGGAAAGGGTTAAAAATAAGTTTCCACTACGTATTTCAAATCTTTTTCTTATTTTCAAAAGCAGATAGATACTATAAATGATAATATTGCAGGCAAAAAGGCTTACACCAATTATCTCTAGTGGTTTAGAAAAGACAATCCCGATGGCAATCAAGATTGGTCCGATTATGTCAATTCCAACTAACCAGTTATACCAACTTTTTTTGACCAAGATTCGTCCTAGCATTCCGATAAAAATAGGAACAATAGCAGATGAAAAATGAAAATGAACGGAGCTTAAAGCACTTATTGTAGGATCAACATGTAGAAAGTTAAGTTGATATTGATAAAGGGTATACCAAATACCTCCAATAAAAAAATAAATTAGTCCTGCACCGATTGCAATTTCTTCTATCTTTTCTTTTTTCTCCGAAATTAGAAGCACCCCATATAAAGCGAGTAAAAAAGTAAATAGGAGCCATCCAAGAGACAAAGCTCCTGAAATTACATTATTATCTAATTCCCAGATTTTGTTGCACATAAGGGAAGTTAAAGAAAAAAGTGCTGCAGGAAAATGTAGTACTTTTATGAAATAATAAATATTTTGTTGAATCTTTGTTTGCTCCTTGTTATTAATTAATAAAATAACTAGTGGTAATATCACAAAAGAGGCAAACATTAAATATTTTTCTATCAGACTAAATTGGAAATAGTCAAATGTAAAGATTGCAAAACTAATGATTCCTCCAATAATAGACGGAAAAAATGGATGTTTCATATCATGTGGTTTCCTTTCTGTCTCATAGCTTGTGAAAATAGTATACTCTTAATAACTTTTAATAGTCTACATTGAAGATAACAGCAAAAGCAACACTCGTCTTTTTATTGATTATGATGGTGTGGCGTTTTTTTGATCAGAAAAAAAGATGAGGAATTATGAAAAAACATTTATGAATAGTTCTCTTAACAATGAGTAGTTTAATTGCTTGCAATCATGATGAACAAATCAGTGAACCTGTAGAAATAGAACTAGAAACAAAAGAAAAAGAATTGCCCGTTAGTAAGTCACCTAAGGTAGAGGTGGCAGACACTTCTCTCTTTAGTTTTAGGGATCCGGAAACTGAATTGTATGGTTATATCAATAAACAGGGCGTGGTTGTCATTAAACCTCAAATTGGCCAGACATTTGATTTTTCGGTAGATTTAGGAAAAGTGAGTAGGTGGGTAGATGGAGTAACCAAAAGTGGATTTGTTAACGATAGTGGGGATTTTGTGATAGAACCAGAGTATGATCGTGCAGAAAACTTTTTAAATGGCTTAGCCGCTGTAAGCGTATTTAGAGGAACATATAAAAATGGATTTATTAACAAACAAAGTGAGATGGTCACTGAGATTGATGGTCCATTCTCTGCAGTGGATAATTTACCAGACTTCTCGGGCATTCAAAAATTTTGCGATTAGTATCAGAAGTAAGATGCTCTTCCGATATTAACCATTTACACTCCACTTAGAGCCCATAATTTGAGCAAAACTTCCGAATGACCCATGTAAGAACCGTCCCCATGCTTCTCTAAGATGAGTGGCTATTCGTTTTATGTCCTGCATCCTGACGTTTTTCCTTAATAGAAAGCACCCCAAGCAAGCCAATCATTGAAAAGATCACTGGAATGATGAAACCGTAGTAATATCCATCACTCATACTGCCTGAAGCCACCTGAAAATGATCCAATACATTGCCAAAAATACCTGGCAGCAATACAGCACTTAGAAATCCACCTGTATTTGCAAACCCGGAGACAATACCAGATTCAATTATTGGAAAAGATTGACGAACGACTGAAAAAGTTAAGGCACTTGCACCAAATCCGAAGCCAATTAAAAAGAAAAGCACAATGAGCATAACAAATGGTGGGTTCCCTTTAAATAAAAGGAAAGCTGACCAACTCAATAAAATAGTGATATGAACAACAACATAAGGGCATTTAATAGTTTCCAGCCGACTTGAGATCCAACTTGTTAGAGGAGCACCAATAAGAGCCCCAATCAGACCAATCATTATGAGTTGACTCGCATCTGAACGTGTCATGCCATACATATTCATCCCATAAGGCACTGCCCACGAACTGATAAATCCCACATATCCACCAACAACGCCAAAGTGACAAAAGAATAAAGCCCATGCCTGCCGATTCGAAAATATTCTTCGCAGTAAAACCAAGGTTTTTTCACGTGGTTGTTGTTTCTCATTTCTTACAGATACTGAATCATTAAGAAAGATTTGTTTTGGTTTTTTTATAAGTACAAAAAATAGGAGAATGCCAAGTATACATAATAGCAGTCCCGCCGAAAAAAATGCTGTCCTCCAACCAAGAAAGTTAATCCATGCGGAGAAAGGAACTGTCGCTAAAAGGAACCCAAGACTTCCTGTCATTCCCGCTAGGCCAATTAATCGAACAAATTCCTTTACTTTAAACCATTGGCTTAATATTAATACCATATTGACCCAGATGGTCGCATCCCCAATTCCCGTAAGTATTCTGGCAAAAAACAAGACAAATTCATGTGTACCAAGACTATAAATGATTGTGCCTAAACCTGTAAGTATCGCACCTATAATCAGAAAGATATTGGGCCCAAACCGATCAGCCAAAATCCCCATTGGAATTTGCAAACTAGTGTATACAAAAAATTGTATACTGGTCAGTAACCCAATCGTTGATGCTGTTACATGGAAATCCCTCATAACCTGGTCCGTAATCAATCCCGGGGCTGTTCGTTGGCTTGACATTAATAAGTAAGTAAACAATACAGAAGCCAATACAACCCATCTGAATCTGCTATTTTGTTTGTCCAATTGCCTCTACTCCTGTTAGCTTTTTTCTATATATATAGATTTCCTGCAACGGTAATGATAACTTACTGAACAACCAAGCTACTTCATGTTTGTTTTGTAATAATCCTCTCGTTTTCGAGTTCGACCAAACTATAACACTTCTAGATTGTAGCGAACAGTGCCAGGCACTGTTCGCTATAAAAATAGGAACAATAGCAGATGAAAAATGAAAATGAACGGAGCTTAAAGCACTTACTGTAGGATCAACTAGAAGAAAGGTTAATTGAAATTGATAAAGGGTATACCAAATCCCTCCAATAAAAAAATAAATCAACTCTGCACCGATTGCTATTTCTTCGATCTTTTCTTTTTTCTCTAAAATTAGAAGCAATCCATATAAAGCGAGTAAGAAAGTAAAAAGAAGCCACGCAAGAGACAAAGATCCTGAAATAGCGCTATTTCCCGTTTCCCAGGTTTTGTTGCTCATAAGGGAAGCTAAAGAAAGAAGTGCTGCAGGAAAATGCAGAACAGTAATGAAGGAATAAATCTTTTTTTGAAACTTTGTTTGATCCTTGTTGTTAATTAACAAAATAATTAGTGGCATAATCACAAACGACGCAAACATTAAAAATTTCTCTATCAGACTGAATTGGAAATAATCAAATGTAAAGATGACAAAACTAATGACCGCGCCAATAATAGCCGGAAAAAATGGATGTTTCATAGCAGTAGTTTCCTTTCAGTTTTATTAACTTGTGAAATTAGTATACTCTTAATAGTTATTGAAAGTCTAAAATATACTTACAGTTCTATTATAGCAACTTCGAACGTTATGAAAGAGCGGTAAAACAAACCTGAAAATTGTTGATGAGTCAACGCACAACTGAAGAGTATTAGTGAACAGTGCCTAGCACTGTTCGCCATGTTCATTTTTTTAGATATTGGAACTAGAGCGTAAGATTGGATTTAGGTGCCTGCCTATCTCAAAGCATGTTGAAATCTTCTCGACAAATTACAGGTAGTGACACAGGCATTAATATCAATATTAATATTTTATGTGAGATTCATATAGGCAAAGAAGACGAGAAACGCCAAGGAAGTGTTTTTCATAAATCAAATAGAATATTTTTGTTGGGGATAGCTACTTTTTCAACTAAAGGAGTGCGATTGCTCTCCCGCTTTTTTTAAGCGTTAGTTGTTGGGGCAGGCACTGTTTCAAGGCACCGTTTCACACTACAAAGTTTCTACTGGTATAATATCTGAAATGAGCGGAGATTTTATTGAAAAAAGACAATACAAGTCAGTAACCCCATTTTGTAGTTTGCAATTTTGAATGACAAAGCCTTCATACCCCTGACGAATAAGGCTGTTACGAAATTTTTCATTGGCTTCCTCCATATTTAAAAGGGTAGCCTCATCTTTCCAGGTAAAATTTCTTTTTCTTGCATGAAAATATTCACAATATTTGTCACGATCATTCATAAACAAATCATACGACTCCACGGTATTAGAATCATATATTTTAAGGTTTGGTTCATCTATAATTATTTTGTAAATAAAGCCAGTTCTCAGCTTATCAACTTGGATAACTTTAGGTTTTCCATCTTCCCAAAATTCCGTTTCTGACTTTTGAAAAACCGTCTCCGTTCCTATTGCATAACGTTTAGCAGAATGAATATCAGATGTAAGCCAAAATCCAATTGTACCAATAACGTTATTGACGTTTTGAACCTTTTCTTCACTAGTAAAATCTTCAATTTTATTCATAGTACCAAAATAAGCGATCATTTTCATACCTCCTATTTTTAGATTGCCCAATTTGGGGTTTATCATTTATGGATAAGTTTATTAAAAAATGTCAGAAACATTTGGCGGTCTCAACGCACAGGACTTACAACCACCAGTTTCATACGTACAGAAACAAGCAGCTTGGATTAACGGAGGCAGAAGATGAGTGAGCACTCAGATGTCGCCGAACAAGCTGTTATTGGAGCCATTCTCCTTGAGCCTAAACGGAAAAAAAATGGAGTCTACAGGTACGAAAAGAAAAAACATATGATTTTTAAAAAAGGGATAAACTGAAGAAAGAATGAAGAAAGGAGATGTGAAATATGACCAAAAAATATAATAAAGGCGGTAGCCGTAATCAAAATGCACCAGAATTACACGGCAAAGTCCCAGCAAGCGGTGATAACAATAAAGGGAATAAAAAGAGATAAAGATTGAAAGGCGAAAGCAACTAGGTTTAGCTTTTTGGATTGGAATCTAAATATAGATCTTTTATCTTTTTAGCATCAAGGGGGAGTGACTAATCACTCCCCAAAATGAAAATACCTGTTGTCAACTTTGGTAGAGGAATGAAGGAAATTAGAGCGCTGGAGCAGGCAATCTAAACCGCTATTGTTATCGATATCTACTTTTTATCTCCAAGAACTTAATAGATATATATAGTCATTTTTTTTTAAAATTCTCCTATCAAAAACCAACTCACCTTCATATTAAAAATATGAAGACATACATACGATAGAAGGATTTCATATGGCTAAATTCCGTATGATTCGAACAGGGTTCTGGAATTACCCGAAAGTGATGGAGGAGATGACACCGGAGGATAAGGTCTTTTTCATGTAACACTCACCAATCCGCAAGTGACTCAAATTGGGATCTACCGGATAGCGAACGGTGCCAGCACCGCTCGCCTTTGAAAACGTTAATCAGCTAGAATACAACGCACCCATATTGGAAATGTAGCAATCCTTAAGAGATTGCCGAGTAAGAAGTTGGATATTGAGAAGGAGATAGTGGAAGGGGGAGCGGTTTCGTAGGGGAGGGTGTGCCAGGTATGGTGCATCTTTTTTTAGTTGTTTAATTCACCTAGTTCCTAACGTGTGCTTTGTGGGGCAGGGGTTAATACTACAAACAGGCCAGATTGTGGAGTAACTCTTATATTACGTAGGACTGATACTACTCAGAAAAGATCTTCTTTTTTAGAGGGCTTTGCGAAAAAATGTACCTAAACTAACCTACCAAGAGTAGTTAAAAAAAGATAAAAAGGCCAAACAAATAACTTTGCTTAGACTTCTTACTACGAATGGTCTTTGGGGATTTGATCATCTTTAGCTAGTCATCTTATTAAGCCACTAACCCCTTTTATAGATACAAATCTATATCCATCATAACAGTAGATGGATATTAAACCATTAACAATAACAACAGTATTATTAAAGTGGTAGTTGCCCATACCAAATATTTATTTAATTTTCCGTCATGATAGTTACTTAACTTATAGCCTGTAGCTACAAATATTTTAGCCATTTTACGATAAATATCATAATATAGAAGTTTCTCATAGTTCTTCACTAAATATTTCTTTAATAAAATAAATACAGCAATTGACCAGAGAAAAGGTTGAATTCCACTTAACAAATGTTTTGTATCGAAATAATTAATATCTACATTCATATTAGTTAAACTTTCTAACAAAAAAGGATTAATACCAATCAATATCATCAAAACAGTTAACAATCCCAATCCTAACTGCATGCTGATGGCTGGTTTTTTATCTACGTTAATAGTACTGTTTTTGAAAAAGGCATAATAGATAAATTTTAAAAACATTAGAGAAGTCCCAAAACTCATTAGGTTAAAACCCCAGGTTAATAATGGTTCGTGTATAGCCTCTTTAATAATGGTTTTACTCATATATCCATTAAAAAAAGGAACTCCAGCTATCCCCATAAAAGCTACCAATGTTGCTATCGAAGTTACGGGAAGTTTACTGCGCATGATCCCTAAATTTTCAAAATTATCTTTCCCTGTTGTATAAATGACTACTCCCACTGCCATAAATAATACAGTTTTATACAATATGTGATTGACTAGGTGAAAAATAGCTCCAGCTATTCCATCTGCAGTACCAATACTAATACCAATAATCATAAAACCAACCTGGATTATGATGGAATAGCTCAAAAATTTACGAACTTGGTTTTGCCTTAAGGCCATTACAATTCCAAACAAAGCCGAAATAAGACCGGCATATGCCAAAATATTTATCCCGGACAGCAGGTTGCTCATTACATATACTCCCACTTTTGTCGTATAGATTGACAAAACGACTGCAACATAAAAAGGAGCTTTGCTGTAAGCCAATGGCATCCAAGTATGGACACCGACAAAGGCCAGCTTAATTGCTACCGCAATCATAAAAAGGGGGATTCCAGCTTCTATAGCATTCAAAGATAAATTACCTGTAGCCGAATACTGTAAAAATACCCCCCATAATAAACTTAAACCTCCTGCCACCTGCATTAGAAAATAATAATACCCCGTTTTTTTAGTTGAATCACTTGCCATTATAATAAGAAAAGATGAACTGATCGTCATTAACTCCCAGAAAACATACAGAGTAAACAGATCACCGGAAAAAACCACGGTGAGGGCACTACCAATAAACACAAACATTAACCTTAAATTAGTTCGAGAACATATAGTAATTGAATAAAGGACAGCAGCCAAGCCACTGACAGCAAAAATTAATCCAGTTAATTTACTGATACTATCTACTTTAAAAGGAGTGAGAGTATAATTGAGAAAATCCAGTTGTAAGCTATAACCAGGTATTAAATAAAAAGTAACAATAAGCGCTCCTGCAGTAATGAGGAAAGAAATGATGTATTTTATTTTATCACTCACGGGCAAAAGTAAAAGTATAGCACCTGCTATATATAAGAAACCTGGAGAAATCATCTTCAACCTCCTAGTACTATTCTTATGTATTCCCCATTATCCAGCAAAAATCTAGGAATTTTATTAATTAGACTTAAAGGTAATGAAGGTACTAAACCAAATACAATACATAAACTGCCCAGAAATATAGTCGGTAATCTTAAAGATAAATCTGGTTCTTCCATTAATAGTTTTTTTTCGGTTTTTGTATATAACTTAACAATTACTTTTAAATAATACGTTAAAGATAAAAACGTTCCCACCAGAATAAAAAAGGCAGCATAAACAAAACCAGCTTCTAGAGCTGCTTCAATAATAAGCCATTTACTCATAAATCCATTGAAGGGAGGCAGGCCCACTATTGCAAGAGAAGCAACGACAAAAATAAATGAAAGTATGGGGAATTTATAACCTAGCCCTTTAATATCTTCTATTTCAACAGCGCTTAAACTATAATAAAAAATTCCTACAACCAAAAATAAAGTCCCTTTCATTATTGCATGATTTAGAATATGAAAACTGCCACCAATTAATCCTCCTTCACTACCTACAAATAATCCGATAGTGATATACGCTATCTGGGCAATACTAGAATACGCAAGAAGCCGGACTAAATTTGATTGCTGATAGGCTAAAAAATGAGCAATAATAAAAGTAATGACTCCCCAGAAAACACCAATATTTAACATTCCACTTTCATCTAGAAAATCAATTCCAAACATAATATATAATAGTCTGATTAATGCATATACAGCAGATTTCATTACCAATCCCGAAGATAAAACATTATAAGGGATAGGGGAATCTTCATAAGCATCTGGTAGCCAAGCATGCAAAGGAATTAACCCTATCTTTATTCCATAGCCAAAAACAAAAAAGGCCATAAGTACACTTTTTATCGTAAAAGGGATGTCTTTAAATTCCAGTGAAATTTCTGCCATATTTAGAGTACCCGTTAAATAATAAGTTAAGATTGTAGCGAGTAAAATAAAAAAGCTCCCTAATGTAGACATGATCAAATACTTAAAAGTACCTTCTAATCCTTTTTTTGTTTTTTTCAGCGCCGTCAAAGCAATAGAACTTAGAGAACTCACTTCCAAAAATACATAAAGATTAAATAAATCAACAGTAAGAACCATTCCTGCAATACCGGCTATCATTAAATATGTAAAAATAAAATATTTGTGTTTATGAATGACTTTGATATATTTCAGGGAAAAAATAATAACTGGTAAAAATAATATAGCTATTATTAACAAAAACATGGTGGAAAAAGGATCTACCATTAAATTTATTCCCAAGAGCCCCCAATCACCAACACTGTAAACTTTAGGGTGATCACTATTATGAATAACTAAAATTAATAAATAAAGATATATGATTGCGCTACCGGTTACTAGAGGAAAAAAAATCTTTTTAAAATAAAACTTAAAAATTCCAAGAAAAAATGCGGTTAATAAAGGTAAAATGATAACCCAGACGGCCGCTTCCATTATTAACCTCCCGAAAATAAAAATTATCCTCTCAATTTTCTAATCTCATCAACGTTTAAAGTTCCATATCTTTTATAGATCTTAATCACCAACGCTAGCATTACAGCTGTAACACTTCCCCCAATAACAATTGACGTTAAGGCCAGTGCCTGAGGGATAGGATCAACTACTATTTCATATTCCCTATCTAAAATAGGAGCAGTTCCACCCGGTTTATAACTTACGAGTATTAATAATAAAATCAAAGAAGATTCTACAATAGCAACTCCAATAACAATTTTTATTAAATTTATTTGGGTAATGATCGTATACATTCCTAGACAGAACAAAATGATTACTAAAACAAAAGGTATTTCCACTATTATTTCTCCTTGATCAAACTATTAAAAATAATCGCCAGACCAGCTCCTACTTTTAAACCAATCATTAAATTTAAGTAAGGGATTAACCCAGCACTGATTAATTCCCCGGTATTTCCCGGACCCAAATTGGCTTGTCCGTTGGCCAGAAAATTGCTTCCAGTCAATACCCCTAGTAATCCCAGTAAGATAAAACCTATAGCTCCTATATCTTCTACTAATTTTTTTCGGGCTGGTTTTAATTTATATTCAGAGAATTCAACACCATAGGTTATTGTCAACAGAATGGGAATGATAGCTAGGACAACTCCTCCAACAAAACCTCCGCCAGGACTTAGATGACCAAACAATATTAAATACGCTCCTAAAACTGCTAAATAAGGGATAATCAATTTTATGGTTTGACTAACAATCATTGTAAATTTAGTGTCCTGCATTGTTGCTTTTGTTATGGGAACCAGAAAGGCTAAAAAAGCAGCAGCTGTTAAAATCACAGTTGCTTCACCTAAAGTATCTAAACCTCGGTAATCAAGTAAGACTGAGGCAACTAAATTTATCGCCCCGGTTTCTTGTACCCCTTCAGATATATAGTGTTCAGATACATATCTTTTACGATCGTTATCAAGATTATGTATTTCATAAAATATAAATAATAAGAAAATAGCCAACGATACAACAAGACCTATTTTATAGAGCTCTTTAATCATTTCGTTCAATACTCCGTTTTATTTATCGTAATGACAAAAAAAACAGTCGTTAAGCCAGCAGTCATTACCGCTTCAGCCAGAGCAACACCTGGAGCCTGGAGTATTACAAAAATAACTACTAGAATTGCACCGAATATGGGTAGAGTAATAACTGAGTTTGATATATCTTTAGTAAATACCATAAAAAATGCGGTAATTAGTAAAAATATCATTAACAGATTAAATAGTATATCTATCACGACTTTACCTCCAATCACTCTTCAATATCTTTTTTTGCAAGTGTTTTGGGTATAATATGATAATTATTAGTAAAACTGGCTATGACATGAATGGCTATCGGATTCGTGATTAATAAGAAAATCAGTATTACAAAAAGTTTTATAGAAACAACCCCAATTCCTTCGAGAACGATACATCCCATTAAAACTGAAATACCTCCGGCCATCAGGCATTTAGAGCCAGCATGTAACCTAGTATACAAATCAGGAAAACGAATCATTCCCACAGCAGTACTTAACAAAAAATAGATGCCTGTTAGTAAACATACATAAGCAAATATTTGTCTTAAAATAGTAATTAAATCAATCACTAACTTCTCCTTTCGCTGGTTTTCTAAAATATTTAGCCATAATTAAAACATTTATAAATAAGAAAACCCCATAAACTAAAGCTACATCAATAAAAATGTTTCTTTCAAAATAATAACTTAATAAAACTAAAACTAATAAAAACATTACACCTATCGAATTCATAGCAACTATTCTGTCAGGTACACTGGGACCTTTAATTAGCCTATAAAAAGTTAAAATAGCAGATAAGACAATTGCCAGTATTAAATAAAGCACGAATATCACACTCCAGATTGAATAAAAAACAAAACCAGATAAAAACTGAATTAATCAAATATTTTAGCTATCAAATTCTCATGTTTACTGATAAGTGCTTTCTTTACTTCTGCTTCATCGTCACTGTGAACATCTATCCAGTGAATCAAATAGTTTTTATTTAAAAGATCGAAATCCATCGCCAGGGTCCCCTGAGTTAATGTAATAAAATTGGCTAAAATTGCAGGACTGTTTATATTTTCAAGAGATGTTTTTATACTAACTACTCGGGGAGAAAAAGAAGGTTTAATTTCAAATGCATGTCTGGATACTCTGACTGCAGATAAAAATACATCATATATAAAAGCACTGATAACCAAAAATATGTAATATATTTTTAAAAAAAATTCTTTCGTCCCATATTTCTTTTGTACTAATCTGAATACATGATCTGCAAACATAAGCGATATAAAAGAACAAATTATAGTACCCAACAAAAATACCTGGATATTAACGCGGCCTGCAAAAACAAACCATAATGCCAAGGTTAGAAGAAATGTTAATAATTTTTTCTTCAAATTATGTACCTCACTTTTAATTTAGTAGTTCTTATTATTACCATAGGATGAGTTATTATTATTAAAATATTTAAGTCCAAAGAAGAAATCCAATGCGGTATTTTCGTCCCACTGTAGGCAAAGTATATTATGATATTGGTTTTTAGAAAAAAGAGGTTTATATAGCTCTAATCCAAAATGAGTAGGTGCTTAAATAATAAAAAAGAAAGAAAACAAAAAAGTGAGTGCTGCGCAGCAACGATACTATTCAATAGAATAGATAGGAGATTCAACAATCAGACACTATTTTTTGAAAAAACGCCAGAAAGTGATCTCAGAAAATGGAGGTTGCTTTTTTTGGAACACATATACGCTTTAGGTGCCTTTCGATAAGGAGCTTCTACCAAGTGGATGCACTTTACCAACAGGTGAGTATTTAGCATTTTTCGCATGTACATAATGCAGCTATTTTTTCTGTAAGGAAGAATTGAACTTTCAAACTGGTGAACTTAATTTGAAGTAACACATTAACAGTAGTTATTCATCAAGTTAATTGGTAAAATGGTAAAAATATGAAAAGATGCCTGACCCCAGTGCTTTAAAGCACTGGGGTCAGGCATCTTTTCTTCAGTTAAAGTACGAACTCTTTCTCTCTATCTACCTTTAGTCTAACTACTACAAACGGCCATAGAGTGAGGGGTTGAGAGTCGCTATTACCCGGTAGCAAAAACAGTTCAGGAAGCAAGAGAGACGTAACTTTGCTTCCCTCAAATGATGGTGTAATGAACAAGTGTCTTTTGTTTTACATGAAAGAAATGCTGTAATTAAATCTTACAGAACTACTGAAATATATTTTGGTGGGTGATATTCTTCTAAATAACAAAACTATTAATGGAACTGGTTCCACTATATGGAACGATAGTAAGGGAGGTGAAGGATATGAGTTCCGAAGAGAAAGATTTAGTTAAGTCTGTTGAGAGATCTTTAAATATCTTAGGGTGCTTTTCAATGGAACAACAAACATTAACTATTAAAGAAATAGCATCAAAACTTTCGTTACCTAAGAGCACGGTATTTAGATTATTAAATACTTTAAAGGCTAAAAATTTTATAGAACAAGACCCTGACTCGCAGCGATATCAACTCGGTTACAAGTTATATGATTTGGGGAACATTTATGCGGATAAATTGGACTTACGTAAACTTTCGTACCCAATTATGATGGAGCTTAATAAAAAAACAGCAGAGACTGTACATCTAAATATTTTAGATATGGGTCAACGGGTATGTATTGAAAAGATTGAAAGTACCCATCAAATTCGAAGTTCTATTAAGGTAGGAGCAAGAAGTTCTTTATGTTTTGGGGCGGCAGGAAAAGTCCTTTTAGCGTTTTTACCAGAAAATGAAATTAAACAAATTATTTTTAATGAACAATTGAGTGCAGAACAAGAGGAGATATTAAGAAAGGACTTACAGAAGATTCGTGATACAGGATTTATTGTCACGGTTGGCGATCGTGTCATAGATAAGACTTCTATATCAGCTCCCGTCTTTGACTCTATGGGTCGAGTTATTGCAGGTCTTTCATTATCAGGTCCGATTGAACGGCTAAACTCAAAGGTTGGTTGTTTAGTAGAGGAACTAACTGCTGCAGTGCAGTTACTCTCCTTAAAGCTGGGTGGTACTTATAATTTATCAAGTTTTACTTCATTAAAAGAAAATTCATGGGAAACACATTAAGGGGGTAGAGATTGGAGTAGAAAGTAGTTATGAATGAAAATAAGAAATCTTGGCAGCTACTATTAGTAACAAGTTTAGGTGTATTGCTAGTTATGCTTAATATGAGCACATTAAATGTTGCTCTACCGGAGTTAGCTACACATTTTCAATCAGGGCCAACAGAAACGAACTGGATATTGCTATCCTACATGCTATTTAATACTGTACTAATTTTAGTATTTGGAAAAATATCTGATTTATATGGTAGACGAAATTTGTACTTGGTAGGACTAGTTAGTTTTACAGTTGTAAGTTTATTATGCGGCTTTGCTCCTAATATTTGGTTTCTTATTATCCTTCGAATATTACAGGCTGCTAGTGGGGCCCTTATTATTACAAATACAACTCCTATGATCACCGATGCGTTTTCTAAACAAAATTTAGGAACTGCCTTAGGAGTGAATGTCCTTGTTTCTTCTGTTGCTCAGCTTCTAGGTCCTGTAATCGGAGGATACCTAACTTATGTACTTGATTGGAGATGGTTATTTTGGTTTAATGTTCCGATTGGGATTATAGGTATTATTTGGGCTCTATTTGTTATTCAACCTATCAAAGGTAAAGTTAAAGCTGAAAAATTTGATGTGCTAGGAAGTTTATTTATCTTATTTGGCTTAAGTGGATTAATTATTGCTTTTTCACAAGCTGGAACGACTGGTTGGAAACATATAGTTGTTATTACTGGGTTAGTAGTATTCCTTCTATCCTTTCTCTGTTTTCTATGGGTGGAAAGGAAAGCAGAGTCTCCAATTGTAGATTTTTCTATGTTTCAGAATTGGGAATTTTCAATGGCTAATTTAGCAACTTTTTTAAATTCATTAGCTAGATCATCTATCGTATTGTTAATTGCCTTATATTTTCAAGTGATTTATCAAGAAAATACGTTTAAAGCTGGATTATTTGTCCTTCCAATTACGGGAGGGGTTATTCTAGCATCAGCAATGATTGGTTTTTTAGGTAGAAGATTCAGTGTATTCGCACTTTCTACATCAGGTTTGCTTTGTTCGGCTGTAGGAATGGTTCTTCTTGTTTTTAACTCAGATGCCAATTCTTCGATTTATTTTTTGTTGATTGGTCAATTGTTAATTGGATTTGGTTCAGGAATGTTTATGACACCAAATACACAATCAATTATGCTAACGGTCGACCCAAAAAAGAGAGGTATGGCTAATGGTTTACGTTCGATGCTTCAAAATATGGGGATGGTAATAAGTACAGCATTATCACTCATGCTTGTTACATTTAATTTGCCCAATCACTTACAGAGTAAAATTTATGCAGGGGCGAATGCTCAAGTCACCAGTAGCGAACTAACTCTTATTTCAAAAGGCTTTCAACTAGCCTTTGCAGTCATGTTGAGTATTACAATATTGGCAATCATTTCTTCTTATCTACGTAAGGGTAGACAAAAGGAAGATATTGAAACAGAAGTTGAGGGGAAATCAAACGTAAAACAAAAAGCATTATAAAAGATAAACCATAAATGGAGGATGAAAATGAACATTGAAGAGATATGGAAAGATGTACTGTTGGAAGATGATGAACATGTTATTGGTAAAGGAGGATTCGGTAAACCGAGAGGATTAGGATCACGGCCAGCATTGCTAGTTATTGATGCCCAACCCAATTATGTAGGAGATAATAAGCCTATCCTGGACCAAATCGAGGAATTTCCTACTGGTGTTGGTGAAAAGGCTTGGATGGCACTTGACAAAACATTACCTGTCATCGAATTTTTTCGAGAAAAGGAATTACCTGTTATTTTCACACGTCAGATTGTAAAATATACTCAATTTGATAACTTCGCTGGGAAAAAAGAGTTGCAGGATCGCTCTATTTATGAGGCTGGACATTCGTATACAGAGCTAGTATCAGCGATAGAAAACCATCCTAATGATATTGTCATTGATAAATCTTATGCGAGTGCTTTTGTTGGGACCCCGCTTGTGAACTACTTAATTAAATTACAGGTGGACACTCTCATCTTCTGCGGAGGGGTTACATCTGGTTGTGTAAGAAGTGCCGTTGTTGATGCAGCATCACTTAATTACAAAGTTGGTATATTACATGAATGTGTTTTTGATAGAATGGAAATTTCTCATAGAGTCAGTTTGTTAGATATGTGGATGAAGTATGCTGATTTATTATCTGTAGATCAAGTGTTTGATTATATAAATAATGGAGGGGATCAATAATGGATACGATCATAAGAGGTGGAAATGTTGTTATACCTTATGCCGGAGTGAAGGAAGTTGATATTGGAATCAAAGATGAAAAAATCGTTGCCCTAGGAAAAGATCTAGAATTCGAAGGAGCAAATGTAATTGATGCTACAGGGAAACATATCTTTCCTGGAGCAATAGATGGACATAGCCATTATGGATTATATAGAGAGTTAGCTCAAGACTACCATGTTACTTCAAGATCTTCTGCAATAGGTGGTGTTACAACAGTTATTAATTTTATCAGAAGTGGAAGGTCTTATTTAGAGCAACAACCAGAAGAGTTAGCTATAGCAGAAAAGGAAAGTGTGATTGACTTTTGTTTTCACTTAGGGGTTGTACTAGATAAGCATGTAAAAGAATTGAGAGATTACGTTGAAAAACTAGGAACGACCTCCTTTAAATTATTCTTGGGATACAAAGGGATGGAAAAAGAGAGATATGGAACAGATCGGACGATAGATGATGAATTAATGCTAGATATTTTTCAAGAAATGAACGATATTTCTCCTGACCTAATTTTAGCTATTCATTGCGAAAATGTAGAGATGGGGAAACATTATTATAAGAAGTACCAACATATTGAAGATCGAAACGAACTAGTTTTTTGGGATAAATATAATCCCGATATTGTTGAAACGGAGAATGTTGTTAGAGTCTCTTATTTGGCGAAGCAGTTTAACAGTAAGATTAGCATAGTCCATTGCAGTGCCGGCACAAGTGTAAACACGCTAAAAGGAATGCCTTGGTTTGATCCGAACTTAGTTCATGTTGAAACGTGTCCGCATTACTTGACAGAAACTGTAGATAACGTAAAAGGTTTAGGAGCAATCGTAAAGCCACCTATTCGTTATAAGCATGATAATGATCAGTTATGGGAAGGGATTAAAGAGGGAATTGTTACATTTATTGGAACAGATCATGTTTCTGTTTCTTGGGACGAAAAATTTAAAAAAGGTAATCATATTGATAAAATCCAATTAGGTTTTGGCGGGGCAGAGTTTATGTTTCCTTTAGTATTAAGCGAGGGGCATTTCAATAGAGGTCTTCCTTTAGAAAGAATTGCAGAAATTACATCCGCAAATACAGCCAAAACATATGGGCTTTACCCTAATAAGGGAACGATTGATATAGGCTCAGATGCAGATTTAGTCATTGTAGATTTAGATAAAATGGTGACAATTGAACCGGATACGATTCCAATTAACTCTGACTACTCTATTTATGAAGGCCGTGAAGTAAGGGGGTGGCCTGTGATGACAATCAGAAGAGGAGAAGTTATCGCTGCTGATGGGAAAGCAATTGAACCAAAAGGAAAAGGAAAGTATCTAAGAAGAGAAGCGACCTCTGCTAAGCAACAGAAAGTCGTAGAGGAAACGACTGTTTTATCTTAAAATTACGAAAATAGAAAAAGAAAAATAACAATGGATAGGAATTCATTAAAAAGGAGAGATTTATAATGAAAAAATTCAAAAAATTAAAAATTATTTTATTTCTGTCTGTAATCGTTATGTTAAGTGCGTGTGGAGCGGAAGATTCAAGTTCAGAAAAAACAAATACAGAAGGTAATGACAGTAATACAGAAACAGAAGAGTTAATTCCATTTAAAATTGGTGTTAACAAAATTGGTGCTTTAACCAATGTATGGGCAGCTGAGCAAACAGGGATCTTTGAAGAACATGGACTTGATGTTGAATTGATTGAATTTAAGTCGGGATCAGAGGCAATCAGTGCACAACGTTCAGGAGAAGTGGATGTGGTTAATTCATTTCCTGGTGCTGCCATGGTAGCAAATGAGCAAGGTTTTGATTTAGTAGCAGTAGCTCAAAATGAAACGGCAAAGTCAGAAGGACCTGATTCAGGGGCCATCATTGTACGCGAAGATTCTGACATTCAAAGTTTGAGTGACCTATCTGGGAAAAAATTAGCAGTTTATAATTTACGAAATCAGTTGGTTATTGCATTAAATAATCTTATAGAAGAGGCAGGGGTGTCTGCTGATGATGTAGAGCTTGTTGAAGTTCCTTTTTCAAGCATGAATGACGCGTTAAATAATAACCAAGTTGATGCTGTATCCACTGTAGATCCTTATACCACGCAAATAATTAGTACTGGTGAAGGAAGAGTGATTTCTTGGAACTATGTTGAAAGTATTCCTGAACAACCTCTTGGTGCATGGTTTGCGAGAGCAGATTACGTTAATGACAATGAAGAAGCCATCTCTAGATTTAATGCAGCCATTTCAGCATCAATGGAATATATGCTAGAAGATGAGGAACGTGCTAGAGAGCATATTGTTAAATTTACTGGGATTGATGCTGGATTAGTAAGTGAGATGCCGATGATCGGTTGGAGTAATAATATTAATGTAGACGTATGGCAAGAGATCGTTGATATGTTTGTTGAGGCAGGCGAGTTAGAGGAACATGTTGATGTGGAAGACTATTTAGCTGATGCCGTAAAAAGCAATTAACTCTCTAGGGAGAAAGGGTGGATAAGGAATGTCTTTACAAAATTCTCTTGTCGTATATCCGAAAGTTGAAGAAGCAGATGAAAAGATGATTATAGAATTAGAGAATATTAATAAGCAATTTAACGTCAATAAAAATAGTATCACTGTCTTTAATGAGTTTTCATACAAAATTAAACAAGGAAGTTTCTTATCAATTGTTGGCCCTTCTGGGTGTGGTAAATCAACATTGTTGAAAATGATTTCCGGATTGGAACAGCCAACAGATGGAAAAGTGATGTTTAATGGCAATACAATATCAGGACCGCCTAAAGGAATGATCTATGTATTTCAACAATATTCAAAGTCTATTTTTCCGTGGTCTACGGTACTTGAAAACATAGAATTTGGGTTAAGAAGCCATAAAAAGGTTAAGAGCAAGCAAGAAGCAAAAGAGAAGTGTATGGAATTTATTCGGTTAGTTGGCTTGGAAGGATATGAGCATCATTATCCTTCCCAGCTTTCCGGGGGGATGCAACAGCGGGTTGTTATAGCGAGAGCTTTAATCTGTGAGCCGGAAGTATTACTGATGGACGAACCATTTAGTGCTGTGGATGCTATGACTCGCGCAATTTTACAAGAGCTATTATTAAAAATTTGGGAGTCTATTCCTATTACCATTCTATTTGTTACGCATGATGTAGACGAAGCGGTCTTTCTATCTAGTCAAATTATCTCCCTTGGAAGAGGAGGAGAGGGGGTTAAAGAAGATATAGAAATTACGTTGCCATATCCTCGTGATCAAATTGACACACGTAAAAATAGCAAATTTACAACCATTCAGAGTAAGTTATTCTCAAGTATTTTTGAGCAGGAAAAACAAGGATAGTAAACTCGTTAAAAATAATGGTTAGAAGAAAAGGGGGAGGAAAATTTGAAAAAGAGTTGGTCAGGTTTTTTGTTAATTATTGTACTGTTAATCCTGTGGGAGCTATCTTCATTCAACGGCTGGGTGGATTCAGTTAGTGTCCCTCAAGTGAGTCAAATTTTAATAGCGTGGGGAAATTTGATTTCGACTGGTGAGTTATTCAGCCAACTTCTACCAAGTTTAGCACGGGTGTTTACAGGATTTATATTAGCAGCGGCGGTAGCGATTCCACTAGGGATTATTATGGGAATGTTTCCTCCTGTATATCGATTGCTAGAACCGATTACTGAATTTATACGTCCTATTCCAGCTTCTGCATACATTCCCATTGCTATTCTATTTTTGGGAATAGGAGATGAAATGAAAGTATTTGTTATCTTTCTCTCTTGCTTCTTCCCAATACTGTTAAATACTTACAGTGGAGTACGTGGGGTTGATCAAGTTTTAATTGATACTGGAAGAACGTTTGGCATTCCGAAAGTTCAGTCTCTTTATAAGATCATTTTACCAGCTTCCTTACCTACTGTTCTTACTGGTTTAAGAATCTCTATAGGTATTGCGATTATGGTAGCTGTTGTAGCAGAGATGATTTCCGGAAATAATGGCATTGGATACTATATTCTTGATATGCAACGTATCTTCCGTGTAGCAGAAATGTTCGCAGGAATCTTTACTTTAGGTGTCCTAGGGTATGCTATCAACTATCTATTTTTGTTATTGGAGAAATATTTATTAAGATGGAGGAGTAATGAGGTGTAGTTAGCCAGTTAGGAAGGGGCGCAATCTACTGTCATTACCCGAAGTTTGTAGAAATTGTATACGAAATGAGAGTGAAAACTCTCCTCAGATTGTTGAGAAAATCTCGATACATTTTAGTTGTATTTTAGATACAAGATATTGTAGATATATCACTTAAGCAACACCTTATTTTGTGTAAAAAGAGAAATGAAATTAGAAAAACCCCTTTTCTTAAAATTTAGTTTTGAAAACTAGGGGTTCTCTAATGCTTTATTTTTCTTTCTAAAATCCAAGAAATTATTCATAAATTGAAAATTGCCAGCCACCTCACCTTTTGGTGAGGTGGCTGGCAATTTTGTTCTGTGCTAGAGCTGTCATCAGCACTTGTTTGTTAGCGTCCTTCAGCTGCGTAACCGGCAGTAGCGAAGCCCTTGAGTTGGTTTGAGGAGGAAAGCTTTGTTCTATTGTTACTTTTCTTTTTTTTATAAATCTCCTTGTCTTCCCAAACGCTCCCTCTGACGATCTAAATGTGATAGATAGGGAGAGAATCATGAACATTACCAGGTGTGAGGTGGGCATCAGTTTCGTAAAAAATGATCATCTGAACAAGTTGATCAATTGAAATCATCTCTAAAGTCTATTTGTTTTTCACGAATAGGTCTTAACATTTGGTTCACCTTACGATTTAGCGACCTGTGCCAGGCACTGGTCGCTAAATCAAATAGACTGTGAGATTGTTGGGTGGGCAGCAGGATTCGAACCTACGCATGACGGAGTCAAAGTCCGTTGCCTAATGTTTGACGACTTAGACGTAATCTCCCTACGCTCCACTACCTGTTGACGAGGATTACGAATTTAAAGTCTTTGGGTCGCTTAAAGAAATGCATGAAGCTATTAAAAAGAAGAATGAACGCCATGGTTTGAGTCGTGTCATATCGACGTTCGATTATCTACATAAAAAAGATGGAGGTATTTACTATATCAAGGAAGATAACGGGGATTATCAAATTCCATGGAACATAACTAATAGTAAATAAACTTGGGCCAAGCATTAACTGTATACGAAGCTGGTTCAATTTATACGATACAGGGATTTGATTTAAATTATGTAGGTGTCATTCTAGGTCCGTCAATACTTTTGATGAGCAAAGTGATCAATTAGTTGTTGAATTAGATCAATATAAAGATTTAGGAGTTTTTACAGGCACAGAGGGTATTAAGATTGTTAAAGCAGCAAAAGAACGAATCATTTTAAATTCAGTCAATGTGTTAATGAAGCGTGCATAAAAGGACTATATCTATATGCTAGTGATGAAGCATTACGAAATCGACTTTTAGAATAGCGAGAAGGTATTAGGTGAAGATATGGAAAATTTTGTGCTAGCAGAGAAAAACTTTACTGTAATGTTACAGGCACTGTGGTGCAGTATGGTAAGAGGCGGAGAACCTTGAACCAAATAAGTACCGGGATACGATGAAAGAGTCGATTGAAAGCTAGTTAAAGCTATACAACAAATAACCAAAAGAACAGTAAAAAAATTTTCTTGAACATTCGTTCGCTGACAGACTTGTGTCAAACTAATATAATACAATAAAGATACAACAGAAGGAGGGAGTTATTTTCAATGAAGGAACTCGTACTAGAAGTAGATGACAAGAAGCTATCATTTAAATATGTTCCTCTTTTGTTTAAAACAGAAGAGGAAACGAACCTATTTGCGAAAAAGAACAACAAAACAGTAAGAGAGACGATTGCACATCGCCGCTATCAATCATTGAAGGATCAGTGCGAACAGCTATATTCTAGTTACTTAGATGTTCCACTAGGAGAGTTTCTTAACATGTTAAAGCAAAAACGGGACTTATTCTATCAATCGTTTCTAAATCCGTATGGAGACTTAACGTATAGTCAATTTTTCATTCAAGATCCAGAAATTATCCATGATAGCGGAATCTATGCCTATACCGTTGAAGGTGAGCTGGTTTACATTGGACGTTGCCTAGATGCCTACAAGAAAAGAGTAAACAGTGGCTATGGTAGAATTGCTCCGAAAAATTGCTATAAAGATGGCCAATCAACAAACTGTCACTTAAATGCACTTATCACAGAGGCTAAGCACACACAGAAGATAGGATTTTACACACTGTCGTTGGAGAATATAGATGAAATAAAAGAGCTGGAGGTACAGATGATAGGTGAATATAGTCCGTGTTGGAATAAGCAGTTGAAGGTATAAATGTTAGCTTTTAACAGTTTCATTAGACGGATAACTATATAACCTCTGTAGTCAGGTATCGCTGCACCGTGATCGGTAGTACTCTAACTTATTATATACACAATTGGGGGAAATGAAAGATGAAATCTTTAAAACGAATGCTCTATGAATTAACGATGGATAAAGAATTTGTTGCACTAAAATTTTTGATTGATCGTCCAAATGTTTTCCATGTTGTTGGAGCAACTCATTTAGAAACGTGGCATTCAAGGTTCATGTCGTGGCTTTTGGATCCTACAGAAAGACATATGCTTGGGTACTATCCTTTTCAGAGGTTCTTAATGGCTGTGGCCGATTCCGCTGATGAAAATATTGATAACATTACAGATATTGCGATGCTAAATGTAGATCAATTCGAAATCCGGAGGTAGTAGCCGAAAAAGATATTAATAAACTGGATATAAACGAATTAGAATCAAGTGATGAGAGAGAACAGAATGATCAAAAAGGAAGACTGGATGTATTTTTTAAAGTGAATATCGTGGATGAACATCAACCTAGTGGGGAGAAAAAGCTAATCCTTGCTATCGAGCAAAAGGTATATGCAAGAGTTGATGTGAATCAATGCAATAAATACTTGAGGAAGTTTGAGGAGACATTCCAAGATGAAACCTTCCTTCTGGTAGGGTTAGTGCCCAAAAGCCAAATGAAAGACTCAAATGAATCTACCTTTGGGAGTTCAAAATGGATTGGAATTGACTATCAGCAATTAGTAGATATTGTTTTAATGCCTTGCCTGGAAAACCCCGACCTGAATACTCACGCTAAACCGATCATTAGTATTTAGATGCGTTACGGATGCCATACAAAGGGAACCGGGAAAAATTAGCTACAATAGAAGAAGAACGTACGTTGGTTCGCTCCATTTATGATCGCTTTGAAGATGTGTTTAATGCAATAACGAGAATCTCGAATGAAGAGGAAAGTGAAGAGAGACAGTATGTTAACTCTGTTGTTAATAAGAAATATAGCGACGTCTTCAGAACAATAAAATGGATCCTAAACGAAGAAAACGATATAGAAGAAATATGGAATTTCTCACCAGCATTCCAACGAACCATTCATAAAAGGTGGGACGAGCTTTATTTACTTATTAATCATAAGGACGAAGAAACGGTGATTAAGGGTGATAACGTTCCAACCCTTTGGAAAAAGACATTACTGTGGATTGAAGAAAATGGTCTCCCACTTCGTGAGTTAGTGGAAGAAGGGTTTATTCTTGGAGGAGGAAATAGAGGAAATCGCTATGCAATAGCGTTTCAACCAGTCCATAAGAATCGAAAGAAATTCGCCTCAATCCATACATACGAATCGGTCTTAACCGGCGAGACATACTACATTGAAACGAAAATCAATCCACTTAGTGCAATGAAAACGCTCGTAAAACTATTAAACAATCTAGGCGTTGAAGTAGAAACACCGTTACTAAAGGTTGATTTGGAAATTCAAGTTTGAGGGTTAAAAAGGAACGAAGGAGAAGGGACGCGTTTCTTTAGTATTCAATAGAATAGATAGGATATTCCACAATTAGATACTATTGTTGATAAATTCCGAAAAATGATCTCAGAAAATTGAGGTCATTTTTTTTGAACACATATACGCTTTGGTTGCCTTTCGATAAGGAGCTTCTACCAAGTGGATGCACTTTACCAACAGGTGTGTATTTAGCATTTGTCGCATGTACAAGATGCAGCTATTTTTCTGTAAGGAAGACTAGGACTTTCAAACTGGTGAACTAAATTTGAAATAACACAATAATATTAGTTATTCATCAAGTTAATTGGTAAAATGGTAAAAATAGGTTCTGGTGCATAATAGAGTAATAGAAAGGAAGTCCTCTCCATGTCAGAAAAACTAATAAGACTAGTCCGGATTATCAATCTCATTCAATCAAGTCCTGGGATTAAATCAAAGGAACTTGCAGACAGGTGTGAAACAACGGAACGAACGATTTATCGAGATTTAGAGATTTTAAGTGCGGCACGAATACCGATTATGAGTGATGGGTACGGAAAGGGGAATCGTTTTGTCGGTAACTTTTCTCTATATCCTCTTGATTGGACAGAGGAGGAGGCGGTGGCGTTTGGGATGATGCCGAAGATTTTAGATCCAGTCAACCATCTTGTTCCACCGGACTTCTATACCGCCTATGAAAAGGTGATGGCGACTCATCAAAAGGAGAAGAAGGATCTAGAAGATGTTCTTCAGAAAATGGTTTCCATTATTCAAATGGGGACACCTTCCTTTCAAGAAGAGCATTCCAACTTCCTCTCACCAGTGATTCATGCGATATTACATCCACAAACGATTGAGGTTTCTATCACACACAAAGTCGTGACGTCACAACAAAACGTTTGCTTGATCCTTATTATTTAATTCCGAGAGACCATCGCTTTTACTTAATTGCGTATTGTCATGAGAAGAAAGGGTTTCGTACGTTTCGATTAAGCCGATTTCTTGAGGTGAAACAAACGGAGGAAACATTCACTAAACAGGACTTTAATTTGAAGGAATACTTCCAACACACATGGTCAATCATCCAAGGAACGGATAAGATTCACTTTAAGGTGTTATTTAGCTCCAATGTGGCCCGTTACATAAAAGAAGAGGAGCTCTTTGTGACACCGAAGTTAACGGAAAAGAAAGATGGGAGCTTGTTGTTTGAGGTGACATTGAACCATGACCGAGAATTTCTGCAATGGATCATGCAATACGGAATGGATGCAGAGATCATGGAACCCATTGAATACCGAGAAAAAATGAAACAGATGCTTGCTGACTGGTTAAAAAAATATCAGTAAAACATTTGTTCGCTGACAATGAGTTGTCATTTCACTTTGTTATCCTAAGAATGTAAATCACATTCAATAGGGGGAAACGAAATGAAAAAAGCAGGGAAATTCTTCATGTCAGCTGTAGTTGCAGCAGTATTTGTAACGGGTTGTGGTGAAGAAACATCGATTGAGAAGGTGGATGGAGAAACACAAACAAATGCAGAAACAGAGAAAGAAGTGAATTGGTTAGAGGAGAAGAACACTCTAACCGAAGAAGAGCAAATGATTAAAAGCTTCGTACAACATTTCTATACGGCGGATGCACAAGCGCGTGAACAAGCGATTGATGATTTCATTCACCCTGATGTTCAACCGTTGTTTCATCTCATGAACGGTTTTAGCGAAGAATCTGAGTTCACAACGATTGATTTAAATCAGTTTGCCATTATTGAATCAATGGAGCATGAAGAAGAAGGAGAAACGGGGATTCTTACTCTTACTAGATTACAAGATGAAGACGGAAAGTTTGAAGAGATGCTGTTCTTTATTTATGAAGACAAACTAGGCTGGATCTTTAGCCCTACTGTTGAAGACGAAGAAATGCGTGATACGTATTATGAGTTGCGGAACCTTTTATCAGCAGACACACCACCAGAAGACCTGTTAGTCAAATATGAAGCAGAAGAAAGTCAAGAAGCTGAGGGCGATTCATCAGAAGGTAACGAAAATGAAGTTGGTACACGAAACGATCCACTGACAATTGGAGAACGGGTAACTCTTTCCTATAACGACCTTTTTCAAGGTGATGTTAAATTAGAAATTGAAATGCTAGAACTCATTAGTGGCGATGAAGCTTGGGATATGGTTCGTAAAGGAAACGAATTCAATGATGAACCAGGGGATAATCAGGAATATGTGTTAGCAAAGTTCCATGTGAGAGTACATGAAGTGGAAAATGAACCATTTGATTTAAATCATGCCCTATTTGACGCCGTAAGTTCAGGTGGGAATACGTACGATGACTTTATTTCTGTCTCTGGTTTAGAACCTGACTTATGGAATGAAATGTATGAAGGGGCCGAACGTGAAGGATATACGTACTTCCTTATTGATAAGGATGGTGAAAATCCGTTAGCAGCGTTTCAACGTCGATCGGATGCAGAGGTGTGGTTTGAGTTGAGGTGTGGGGCTTGGCTGTTTTTTTTAGTGTGGAGGTATGCATATTTTTAGGGTCCAAGTCCAGAAATGTGAAGACGGTAGTAATGGTTAGCTTAAGTCAAATGTGTCTTGGGTGACCTAGAATATGAAGGTAATCGGTTACTCCAGTAGGATCACGCACTTTATATACAAATCAATGTTCTTACAACCGGGTATTCGACAAAAACTAGCATTCTTCGGATGGTGCCAGTGAATTTCATAATAAGAGATAGAAGACCTGTCCTGTTACTTTTATAAAGTGACAGGATTTTTTGAAAATTAAACCAATCCGACAAAAAACGACAAGCTATCTATAATTCGTATGGTATAAAAGTATTATGAACCAAAGACCTAATTTAATATGACGATTGAAAATAGCAAATTTATCGAAAGGTAAAGACGCAAAGCTACGAGTCTAAAGTCCTGAAGGACAACGATAGTCGGGTTGCCAATTTGTAGTTTTTATTTGGCTATCCTTAAACGTTAAGGATGGTCTTTTTTATGGTTAATAAGTACACAGCTTACTAGAAAAGGGGGATGAGTAAGTAGTTATAATTACTTACTCAACTATCAAATGTTAAATTCAAAATTAAAGAAAAATTCTCTTGAAACGTTAAAAAAATTAAATAACCAGTATTCAGAACTGGGAGAGACTGTTCAAACAAATTCAATTGAATTACTAGACATACGAAATGATTCTTCCAATTCCATTCAAGAGATTGAGAACTATGTTAATACTTTGGCTAATAAACCAAAAGATTTTGATGTCACGTTCGCTGAAGTTAAGATCTATATGGAAAAATTCCAAGCCATATTAGATATTGAGTATGACGAGAAAAAAGCCAACCAACTTAGTGGTGGTATTGCAGGCGCTGGAGTAGCGATGGGTGCAGGTGTTGCTGCATTTGGGCCAACGGCTGCTTTAGCAGTAGCAACGACTTTTGGAACAGCCTCAACAGGTACGGCAATTTCTGCTCTATCAGGCGCTGCGGCAACAAAAGCAGCCCTTGCCTGGCTTGGGGGAGGAGCCCTCGCTGCAGGTGGAGGTGGAATGGTTGCTGGAAAAGCGCTCTTAGCTTTGGCAGGCCCAGTTGGTTGGGCGATAGGGGGAAGTGCTTTAGTAGGAGGAGCATTATTTGCAAATAAGAAGAATAAAGATCTTGCAGTTCAAGCGCAAAATGAATCGATAGAAGTTCAGAAACAAATAGCGATTTTAGATGCTGCAAACATTGAGATTCGTGAATTAATTAATCTAAATACCTTACATTTAGCTAATATTGAACAACAATTGGCTTTACTTACCGAGACGGCGCCAAGGGATTATAGTGATTTCACTGTAGAACAAAAACAAGAAATAGGAAGCTTGGTTAACAATACGTTGTCCTTATCTAAACTTATCAATAAAAAGGTAGGACAATAAGGTGACTTCTCCTTTTCAATACGCAAAAGATCAAGTGATCGGTTCCACTGTTGATTTATTGAATCAAACGAGAGTTCAACAGTTAGAGAAGGAACTAACAAGGATTCTGAATGATGAAAGTGTAAAACTTAGTCATCAAGACCAAAGTCTATTGGAAGCTTTAGCTCAATTAGAGAAGGTTAGAGACTTCTTAGGGAAACCAGAAAATATTCTAGGCAGTGATCTAACTAAACATGGTGAGATTGCTGAACAAATAGAAGTTCATATCCGTAATGCAAAAAATCTTATAAACGGGAAAGCTGCTTCTGCTACATTTGATCAGGTAGGCAGAACGGCTCCTGAAGATTACATAATAGATGGTGTGAACGTTCAATCAAAATTTATTAATGGAATTAATAATAACTTAGAACATGTTTTAAAACATATGGACAAGTACGCTGAATTTGGAAGAGATGGTTCGTATTATCAAATTCCGAAAGATACACATCGGGTTATTCAGCAAATCTTAGATGGAAACCCACCGGCAGACCTAAATGATAGAACGATTAATAAGATACTTGAGAAGGTACAAGAGATTGAAAAGCAATCTGGTAAATCGTTCTCAGAAGTTGTCAAACCTTCTATTTCAGATTATGGAGAAGTACAGCAAGGGAAAGCTCATGATACGGTTAATAATCATGAAGATGATATTAATAAGATGGATAACGACAATAAAGAAGAGATTAGTAAAAAGGCAGATAAAGAAAGAGAACAGGCACAACAAGATGGTAAGCCTAGCATGTCAGAAGGGTTGAAGGCAGGATTAATCGGGGCTGCTATTGGTGGTAGCTTAAACATCGCCATGTTTATCTATAAGAATCATAAAGCAGGCAAAAGCATCTCTCATTATAGTGAACAAGATTGGAAAGATTTAGGGATCAACTTTGCAAAAGGAAGTGCGAAAGGTGGGGTAACTGGTTTTTCCATTTATGGTTTAACAAATTTCACGAGTATGGGAGCCCCGATGGCAAGTGCTTTTGTTTCTGCCAGTTTCGGAGTTTCTCAATTAGCCCTGGACTATAAAGCTGGAAAAATAGATTTAAACGAATTCGTTGCACAAGGACAAATTGTCTGCTTGGAGTCAGGAATGGTTGCTTTAGGTGCTGCTGTTGGCCAAACATTAATACCTATTCCAATCGTAGGCACGTTAATTGGTAGCTTTGCAACAAGTGCATTAATTAATCTGACGAAAGAGCATTTATCGGAAAACGAAAAAGAAGTCACAGCTAAACTAAAAGAAATATATGACGAAGCCTTAAATAAAATTTCATATGAACACCAGAAGATTGTAAAAGCCATTCTAGAAGAGTACGAAAGACTAGGAACCATTACAGAAATGGCCTTTAATTTTGAATGTAACGCAATGTTTAGGTTTGATTATAGTAAGAAGCTTGCCATTGAATATGGGGTTGCAGACGAGGAAATTTTACAATCGCTAGAAGATGTAGATGATTTCTTTCTGAACTAAAGATAAGGGAAACAGCGCTGGCTACAAAAAAGTAAAATAAAAGAAAAAAGAGATTGAATAATGGGCACTAGATTACAAAATAATGATAAGAAGAATATCGATAAGACATTAAATGACCTACATTTGATACTTCAATCACTAGATCACTCTCTACAAAATATTCAATCTCCTGACTTAAGAAGGAAGTTAATCAATAAAAAAGGTTGAATATTTATCATAATATTAGTCTTTCGATATATATAGCTACTAGAAAATATTCACTTTTTAATATGGTCTCTACTACATGAAAACAAGAAGGCTATACAAGCTTATCTGCTTTTCATTATCTAAGTTAAAGTATCGGGATTTCCTAATTAAGCAGTTAAATGGAGCTATAAATTCTCGATTTATCAATTATGTTTCCAACAATTTAACTCTCTGTTAACTAACCTTCAATCAATAAAGGAGATAGACCTAGTATGAAAGGAAAAACATTAATAGATGCAATAATGACAGCTGATTCACAAAGCTTGCGATATTGTTATGTAGCTTTAACGAAGACGTCAATGTTGAAGATGATGTCTTCCAATTTACTACAGACATCGGAAAAATTGCTGAAAAAAGAAGAAACAGACCGCTACGACCTTTACCTAAAAGGGGAAGTAGACAAGGTTAACATGTCAGATGATCAATTAAGAATGGATATTTTACTTGTACTAGCTGAGAAACTTAAGGTCAACATGAATTATTGGAACACAACTAAAGGGCTAACTGAGTTTGGAGAGCAAGTGTTGAAGCAAACATTAGTGGAATACAAAAAAATTGATAAGAAATTTGAAGGCACTTCTTTTGATGAATTAATTCAATACCAGCTGGCTAGAATGTTTGAAGTGGTTGATAAGAAACTTGAAAAAGCATCAGAACAACAAAAAGAAAGATTCATAGAAAATGTTCAATCTTTCATGGTGCAATTACCGAAGGATCAACAAGATAAAATTCGAGAAGAGCTAGGTATTGAAGATTTCTCTAAAAAAGTTATTAATAAAGTTCTTGCCACAGGTGGAGCGAGTATTCTTTTTTCTTCTATTGTTAATACAATGGGTTTTTCTCTTTATATGGGGGCGTCTTCTTTGCTAGCAAGCAGCGCTGGCCTATTTGGTATTACGTTACCCTTTGCTGCTTACACAACGATGTCTTCTGTTATTGCTGTCCTTGCCGCACCATTATTTGTGGCTGGTATGATCGTAGCATCTGGTTTTTATCTAAAATCTCAAAAAAATAAACTAGATAAAATGATGGTTCCCCTTTCTCTTATGCAATTACTGTTAGGACATTTGTCGAAAGACGACCAAACTATACCGTCATATTCCACAATTCAACGAGCTTGGACAGAAACTTATCAAACTTATATTAGTTATAAAAATCTCAACCATCAGTTTATAACAGAACAGACCAATTTACAGACGAAGCTCACCGTGCAAAGAGAGGGTCGGAGAGAACTTATGACAGAAATACCTTTGTTGCAACAACAAGTGAATCGCTCAGTTACTGAGATAGCTGAATATCTCAAATACAATGAGTTTCAAACTACGAGTAAGGACACTGAATTAACTCGTGCTCTAAGGGAATTAAAAAAACTAAAAGTCGAAATAAACCAATTATCAAGAAAGGAAGTCGGTGCTACTGGTTTCCTCGCTAAAATTAAAGAAAGTTGGGTGAATACTAGCCAACATATCAGTAAACAAGACAGGTTAAAAAAACGTAACAATCAAAGTAAAACGGTGGCAGAGAGAATCATAGCGATTAAGCTTCCTATTTTCGAGGAAAAGCAGGTCAAGATTAACAAGAATAAAGAGAAGATAAAAGAGTTGGAGAGCAAAGTAAGAGAATCTACCGAAGCTATTAATAAACTAGAAATACAAAGAAAACAAGTAAAAGAGAAACAGCAAGTGAATCAAAACAAAATGAATCAAATAGAGAAGAGGTATTTTGGGATCGGAAAATTAACTTCTAGGGATGGGATTCAATGAGGCATATAAAAAACAATCGCTTCTACCAATTATGGGAGGAAAGAAAGTATAAAGAAGCATTGGAACAACCAGTTGAAGGCACGTCAACAAAAAAGGAACGAATCTCAGCTTTATTATTTGGATCCGATAAAGAGCGTAACACGACACTAGCAGTCGGAGGGATTAGTGTAGGAGATTTTCTATACGATTACATTCGAATTGATCCACATGTCGTGGAGGCAATCGATTTTGCACGGAGTGATCAGATTGACTCAATCTTTGCTTTTTCAGAGTTTTCGAAAGGAATTGACCCGAATTCAGTTGAAAATATCTCGCAAATGCAAGGATATGTGGCAGAGAAAATGCTAGCGATGGAGTTAACGGCGAAGGGGCACGAGGTTAGCTTTCCAACCGCATCCAACGAACCAGGATGGGATATTCTCGTAGATGGGGAACAATTTCAAGTCAAAAATCTAAGTGATCCGAGCGGGATCTATGAGCATTTATCAAAGTACCCGGATATTCCTGTGTATATAAACGCTGATTTAGCTCATCATTTTGAAGGGAATTCAAGTGTTTACATTGCAGAAAATATCCATCATCAGGAAATTGTTCAAATGACAAAAGAACATATTGTTCTAGGACAAGAACTACAGGACTTCGAGATTCCACTTATTACGGCACTTGTAAGTACAGTTGTGAATGTAAAAGGTCTTGTTAAAAAAGAGAGTGATATTAAGCATACAATTTCAAATATCGTAACAGATACGGTAACACGATCAGTCGGAGGCTATGTAGGACAATACTCTGGTGCAATTGCGGGTGGTTTATTATTTGGACCAGCAGGCGTAATTGTCATGAGTGGAGCTGGCGCTTTTGTTGGTGTAGCTCAAGGTGGTAAGGTCGCAGGGATGATCAAAAAAATGGCTGCAAAAGAAGAAGTAACTCGATTCCGGAAAGATCTGACTCAGCTCATTGACCAAGCAATAACAGAAATTCCCTCAAAGCTTGAGAGAAGGAATCAGCAATGGTTGACAACTAGACTACAACTTCTCCTAAGAAATGCACCAGGAGACCTAGTTGATAGCTTTGAAGCAAAATATCAAGATGAACAAGAATATCTGAAAAATAAGCGAAAAGAATTTAATACTTTAAAAGCGAATCTAGAAAACATGTCACATCAAGATGCTTACTGTGAAACACTTGCACAAATTTCTAATACGGGGATTCACCCTTCTAAATATCAGAGAGCCTTGAAAAAAGTGAATGAGTCTTTGGAAACTCTTCTTAAGAAGTTGAAAAAGATGGGGTTGGGATAAAAGGGTAAGTAATATCGTCAATTCAAGCTTCGCTAAATTAGAAAGAAAAAAGAACTATTAAATTAGACATATGTGTCAGAAGGAGAATTATGAAAACACCTAAACTAGATAGACCTATCATCATCCTGCCGTCTTTAAATGAAAGGAAGAATAGATTTTCGTCTATTTCCAACCAACTTTTTTATTCTTACCGATCACATTGTTCTGTGTTTGAGAAGTGTGGAGGAGACACAAATATAGTTTCAGAGCCGAATTATAAGTTTGAATCTCTTGATGTCATAGTTGAACAATATGAACGTGAGGGGAATGTTATTCCTGAAACTAGCATTATCCATTTATCTGATTTTCAGAATGTACATTCCTCTGATGTTAATAATGTATATCAAGCTTTTAAAAAGAATCTTGATCAATTACAAAGGGTTCATGCTAGCAGTCCATTTGAACTTTCTTACTATCAATGTCAATCTGTTAACGATCATGTAGCTTCGCTAAATCAAAAGTTAAAAGACGTGAGCAGGCATCAATATAGTGAAATCCCTATCTTTGAGTATTCAAACAAGGAGATTTCTTTACACAATGAGCATATCGAGCAAATGACGAAAAACCCTAAATGGATCATTCAATTAGTTATTTTCTTTTCTTCTTTAACAAAAAATAAGATGACTGTTACTTTCGAAGATCTTAATTTTGATTCCTTTGTTTACAACCAGAATGGGACTATTGCTGCCTTTATTAGCTATGACCTTGTAAATATTCGTCCGAATCTTTCTTCGACACAAATGACAGAAACGAATTTACGAGCTTTTTCGAAATTAATATGGGCCTTCTATGATTATAGTTCAAATGTCGATACAGATAGCTCGCTTTTCACCAATCATAATAGTTTATTGTACAAATTACTTCAGAGGATCAAATCAGAGACTGAGATTGAATTTACGAGTTTTCAAGAAATAGCAAGCTTCCTTAAAGGTGAAGAGGTAAATGTGAAACCTGCAAGATTTGGTGTGTTTCTTGACGTTGCGAATATATATACGGGACTGCAAACTATGGAAATTGATTATCATTCACTTTTCCTTTCTGTATTTGGACTAGAGGCAAAAGGCAGAATAAAAGAGGAGAATAAGCACGCAGTTATCTTTTTACCTGTTTATGAGGATGAAAGAAAAACAAACAAAGTTCAAAGGCATCAACGTGAACTGAAAGAAACATTGGAGTTGGAATTTTCTTTTAAAGTACATGAAACAACCAATGCTACACCGAGAGCAAAGAGTTTCATCAATGGAGAAGAAATAGATGTAGATGACAAAATGTTAATTAGAAAAATGGAGGAACGTCTTGATTACTTAGATCACATCCTGCTTTTGTCTGGTGATGCACATTTTGTTGATGTTCTAAAGAAATACAAGCAAGAAGGAAAAAAAGTATCAGTTATTTCAATCCATGAAGATGACACTTCAGACAAAATGCAGACAGAGTTTGATCATAAATTTATCCATGAATATGCAGAAAGTATTAGCATTTAAGGAAGGGCGATAAAAAGTGGAATTTATTCAATCAATCATTATGAACCCAGTTATACTAATAACAATTCTTTTATTGTGTACCATTGGAAGTGTGGCTGTGATTCAAAACATAAAAATCTATGAATTTATTAAAAAGCAAAACAAGGAAATGGCACTTGATCCAAGTAGTAATGAGCTTGTAAGTGAAATTGAAAGCAAGTATCTCATGAAAAGCAAACAAACGGATAACAAAATTAACATTCAATCATTTATCGAAGAATTTATGGCTGAATATAAAATACCTAAGACGAAGATAAATGTTGTTCAAAAGTTGAAATTAATTCAAATGACCATCTCGCTTTCCATTTTAGTTGGGGTATTAGGAACATTCATTGGCTTAGTTATAGCGTTAAGCGGAATTAACTCAGAGCAAATGGGAGAATCAATCACGAATGTATTGGATGGTGTGCATACAGCGTTTTATACGAGTATTGCTGGTATTTTAGGGTCAATTGTGATTAATATATGGACCAAAACGAAGAATTCAGAGCAACAGTTGATTCAACTAATGTTAAAAATTGAAAATGATCTAAGCTTAAAAGAGAGTCGTACTCTTGATCACAAGTTAGTTGATGCAATGGGAGATGTGAAGCTAGCTATTCAAGATATGAATCAGTCATTTGTAGATATTCAAGATTTCTCGGAGAGTTTTGAAAAAGCGACAAAGAACATGAATGAGTTTAATGTTGTGTTTTCAAAAAATACGCAAAGACTGGAAAAAGTATTTGTAAACATGGATCAATTCACAGAGAGTTACAACAACCATATGGAACAACTGAATACGAATTTTTCACAAGTGTTATCATTCTTTGAGAAACAAGATGAAATTCAGACATACTCTGTTGACCTGATGCAGCAGACGTCTAAGCAAATGGCTCAATACATGCATGATCAAACTGCCATTCAAGCAGAAAACCAGCAAGCCATTGTCAGTGCAAGTCAGTCAATCACCCATGTGGGTAAGGACATTGAAGAATACTTTACCATTCATTCAGAAAAACAACTTGATGCATTTGAAGAGATGTCTAGCTTTTATAACGATAGCTTAAAGCATCAAGAAAGCTTACTAAACTCACAGAGAATGCTAGAAGAGAAGAACACAAGTTTGATCACAAATGTTGAACAGGCAACGACCACGATGAAGGAAATCCTTGAAAATAGTTCGTTTGAACATTTAGGGACGCTAACGAAAACATTCTCAGAGAATGTACAAGACATGCATGATCAAATAAAAGAGATGGTCCAATACTTCCAAAACGTGGACACATTACAGAAACAATATCAAGATTTTTATATCCAAATCGTTCAACACATTGAAGGGCAAACAACAGCCCAGAAACAACAGCACGGTGAATTTAGTGAATACCTCTCTCAAATGCTTATGCAAAATCAAGAAGTGCAAGGTACATTTACAGAGACGGTTGATTTGTTTAAGTCATTTGACCGGAACAGTACGGATGTCGTACATGAAATGAAGAAATTAATGGAACACACAGAAAACATTGTTACCGACGGAACAGAATTATTTAAGAAACAATCGGAAGAATTACAGCAATCATTAAAACAATTCTCTGATCTTTCTAATAAGGAATTAAAACGTCTCCTTGAAAAACTCGATGATAATCTAGGAGAAGGTGTAAAGGACAGTATTAAACAATTCAAGACTTATGTGGATGTCACAAATCGAATCATCAAAGAACAGATGTCAACCATGATCAATCTATATGATTCCCATCTAGGGGCAAATGATATCTCAATTAGGTCTTTAGATAAAACGATCTTAGAGTTAAACGGAAGTATTAAAAAGCTAAATACTCAATTGATCAGCCAAGCTGAAAATACAGTACAGGATGAGATGTATGAATCAAAAGTATAAACGACTATTAAATAATGGATCAGATGATAATGACTTTTGGCCTTCCTTTACAGACGTTCTCTCAACCATTTTACTCGTAGTGTTGCTGTTTCTCATTGCGATTATTTTAAATAGAGAGGATGTACTTGCTGAGAAGGAAAAAACAATTGATGCACAAGAAGAAGTGATTAATTATTTTATTGGAATTCACGCGGATATTATTGAAGACCTAGAGAAAGAATTTGCTGAAACAGATTTAAAGATTGAAATTGACAAAGAAACGGGTGCGATTAAGTTCCAAAATGACTTGTTATTTGAGACAGGTAAGGATCGGATTCGCCAAGTGTTTAAGGATGACTTAGAGGTATTTATTCCTGCCTATTTTTCCGTGTTGTACGGGCAATATGGTGACCATATTGCGGAGATTGTTGTAGAAGGCCATACAGATGATGTCGGTTCTTTTATGAGTAATCTAGAGCTATCTCAACGACGAGCTTTTAGTGTTGTTCATTATATTCTTAGCGATGAGTTCGGAGACTTTCCACACAAAGACCTCGTTAAAAACACCATTACCGCAAATGGAAGGTCAAAAAGTCAGTTGAGGTATTTGGAAGATGGAAAAACAGTAGACAGGGAAAACTCGAGAAGGGTCGAGTTTAAATTCCGCTTAAAAAATTCGGAGAACATTGAAGAGGTTATAAGAGATTTAAAAGAAACTACAAATTGATGTTAAAGCAGTTAGATAAATAGGAGTTTATCTGTTAATCACTTAATAACAATTTAAGCTCTTCCTTATGGGAAGGGCTTTTTGTATAAGGGCAATTCTACTGTTAGAAGACAGGGGGACAGGTTCCTTGTCCCAAACGAATACAGAGTGAAAGAACCATTTGCAGGTTTTGGGAGAGAAAAAATCAAATGAAGTTTGTGATTAAACAGGCTAGGAAGATGCGGTGCTTGCCTTGGCTAATGAAGTGGAGGGTCAATTTTAGGAACGCTCAAGACAATTTAGTTCTAGTTAAGTTAATGGGTAGAATGGGACGAGGGACCTGTCCCCTTGTCCATTACCAAGAAGAGGAAAATGACTACTTTTGTCGAATTTAGGACTTTTGAATCGAATTGGACTACAATATATGAATGAACTTATAAGACAAACATTTTAAATAGAGTAAATAGATAACACAATGGAGGGAAATAGATGATAGATATAATACTAGAAATGATTGAATCGTCTTATGTATTGGTTTTAATTGCATTGGCGATTTTTTATGTAGTTGGAATGTTTATTTGGTATTCGAAAATGGAACGGTCAGTTTTAAAAATACAACAAGAGCTTCATAAAGATGAATATAAAGAAAGCACACCAGATGAACGAATTCATTTATTTAACGATTGGATTTATAACCAAAAACTCCCGAAGATCATTGTAAGTAAATGGAGTGATTTTTACGGAGAATATCGTAATTATAATGGAAAACTAATTCCTGACATCTATCATCATTTTGTTGAAGAAGAATTGGTGAATAAATATGGTTTTAGAAAGTTGGCTGAAAGTGTTCCAGCTGTATTTGTGTCGCTTGGGATTTTAGGTACTTTTTATGGTATTTCTACTGGTGTGTCAGATCTAGATCCTACAGGCCCTTCTGATGAACTAAAGGATGGGATTAACATACTTCTGTCTGGAATGAAGGTTGCTTTTTACTCTTCAATTGCAGGTATTTGTCTTTCTTTAATGATTCAAGCGTTTGATAAGCTTTTGTTATACCCAAAGCTTCAAACCAACTTTTATTCGATGCGAAATCAATTAGAGAAACAATTTCCGATTAAATCAGAAGAGAGTTTACTTGAAGAGCTTGTGGATATTCAAAAAACACAGATGGATGATTTAAAAACTTTCTTAGCTGATGAAATGATTGCAAAGATGACAAGTGGGATTTCCGATATTGTGGTTGAGGGGTTAAATCCACACTTGCAAAAGAGTAATGAAATCATGGAGCAAGTGGTTCAGAATACACAAAGTGCTCATAGTGAAAAGATGAATGAAATGGTCGAGTATTTCGTGAATTCATTAAATGAGGTTACGGGTGACCATATGAAGGAACTGGGAAATGCTTTAAATAAGACGATTGAGTGGCAGGAAAAAGTTCATGGAGAGATGAGTGGTCTTGTTGAAGAGTTAAAGATTGTTGCTGTTCAACAATCAGAGATGGCTAAAAACACTACTGAACTAACGGATAAGATGAATAACTACACGGAAACACTAGGAGAGTACCAAGAGAAGTTAGTAGATTCAACCACTGGATTACATGAGGTAACGGAACAGAATAGACAGTTATTAGATAGTATGAGAGAACTGCAAAAGGAAGTTCAAGAAGAAAGAAAAGATTTTGAAACAAGATTTATAGAACAGTTAAATCATTTGAATGTGGTAGTGGAACATTTGAATCAAAGTACAGAATCGATGGAATCGTTGCAAATGTTAAATCAAGGCTTCTTAGAGACCTTCAATGATTCAACGACAGTCTTGACCAATCTGACACAAACTCAAGTAGATTTAACAGAGAACACAACTGATCTTTCTAATAACCTTACGGAGCAATTAAAGTCTTCAACAGAAGTGAATGAGCAATTAAATGAAATGTTAACGGAAATTGCAGAAAACCATCAAGTAAGTTCAAGAATGCAAAATCACTTTGAGGAATTGTTTAAATTAATTAGTACTGAGTACAGCCGAATTGATGATTCTAAGGAACAATTCATGAATCAGCTAAAAGGACAGCTGGAGCAAATGGATCTGAGAGTGAATGATTTGAAGAGCTTCTGGACAACCAATCATGAAGAATTAGCTAAAAATCGTGAATTATTCACTTCTATAAATCAAAAATTGGATGGTTCGATGGAGAAGTTTGCGAATAACATGCATCAAGGATTAGGTCGTACCTTCAATCAATTTGATAAGCAACTTGGTAAATCGGTTGAATATCTAGAGCGTGGAATTAATAGCATTCGTACAGTAATCGAAACGATGGAAGGCGATATTGAACAAGTTAATAGTACCGTTACCCAGTTCAATCAGGCGATTAAGCAAGTTTCGGCTACAAAGGTAATGGGGAGTGATAAGTAGTGTCACGTCGTTACTCACGTATGCCAAATGGTAGAAAACAAGATGAGGATGTTGGAAGTCACTGGATGTCGTATTCCGATTTAATGAGCGCTCTTTTATTGTTATTTGCTTTGCTCCTCATGATTAGTTTGCTAAGTAATCAAACTGAAGTCGAAGCGAGAGATCAACTTATTGATGAGGTGCTTGGTGTCAAAACCAAGATAGTCGAGGAATTGAACGAGGCATTTAGTGATTCTAATCTTGAAATGGAAGTCGACCCACAAACCGGAGCGATTCGTTTCAGTAGTGGTGTCTTCTTTGAACTAAATAGTTACGAGGTATCAAAAACAGGGAAGAAAAATTTAGAAGAATTTATTCCTGTCTATATTGGGATTTTGCTTTCAGATCAATTCCGAGATCATATCTCAGAAATCATTGTAGAAGGACATACAGATCAACAAGGTTCTTATATTTATAATCTTGATTTATCTCAGAATCGCTCGCTATCTGTGGTAAAACACATTCTATCAGAAGACTTTCCTAAATATAAACATGATAATGAATTAAGGGACCTTTTAACTTCTAATGGACGCTCTTTTAGTGAACCTATTTTAGGTGAGAATGGAGAAGTGAGCCCTGAAAAATCACGTCGGGTTGAATTTAAATTCCGCTTAAAAGACGATGAGGTAATCAAAGAAATCGAAAAAATGGTGAATGCCAATGAGTGAATCATTCCTATATCGTTCCTTTTACTTTGAGCCCCAGGAGCTAATAAATACGGCAAACATGGTTGAAAAGAAATATAAAGATTTAGATGACGAAGTGATTGAACAGCTTGCTTCTAGGAGGCTACCGGGTCTTTTAAAAGCCATTCGGAATCTTTCAGAAGACCGTGAGAAAGTTCTTGCTTTTGCTAGAAAATTAAAAAAGATGGACGTTCGGATTTTAGCCTATGAATTCCCTTATCACAAAGAAGATAAAGTTACTCAGGGCAAGGTCTTGATCATTTTAGAAGAACGATATGAACGTTTTATTGGTAGACGAATTTGGAGTCATTTTCAAGTGAACCCAAAGGATTCTCATATTCACTATTTATTAAAAATAGCATTCGGCCGTGAAGATGAGACTTTCCTGTCCTTGGATTCAGTTATTCGAAAAACGTACAATAAAGTATTTCGTGAATCCAATCCGTTACTCGAGCTTGCAAGGCAAATAGGTAAGGATCATAAAAGATTAGTGGACGTGTTTAAAGAGTGGAGAGTTTATCCAAATGAAAAACTAGAAAGACTCCTATGGTTATATATTTTGTTCGTGCATATGGGTCGCAAGCCATTTATTGAAAAAGAAGGGGAGGAGCAAATTGTTGCTCGTCTCAATCAATTATCGTCTAATGACTATAATAAGATCATAAAGAATTATTTAGAAGCGTTTGAGTTTGAAGATTTTCATCATGAGATTCTAAAACAACTAACTGATAAATTAAGCGATCCACGAAAAAACTTGGTTGCATGGGAAGGGTTTTCTGAAGAGCAAATCGAGAAAGTAAAGCGTTGGTTGATTCGTAATGAGCTAATAAAGTTCTTTGCGGAAGACACAAAGTATCAACGATTTAAATTCTGGGGTCGTTACGTCAAGGTGATGCACGATGTGAAATTGATCAAATCACCTCCGATTGCTATTATGGATTTTAAACAATTTGTCGTTGTTGAGTTTGCTAAAACAGGAAATGCAGCGTACTTCTATACGAAGGAAAACTACGAAAAGTCTATTAAACCAAAAGTTTCAAGTTGGAGTTTGCGAGAAGATGACTTAAAGAACAAGAACATCATGATTCATAAATTGCCGCACACGGTTACGGCGAGTAACTCTAATTATTGGCATAGAAAGTTCGAAAACGCGATGACAGAATACATTAATGGTAACTTTAAATATCGTAATTGAATTTAACGTGTTCATTCTTACAACCACCTTTTTTAAGGTGGTTGTATTTAAATGCACGGCAGCATTCTTCACATTACATATGAGCGAAAGATGGTGATCTTATGTTTGATTTATTTAAGAGAAAAACAAGAAAAGAAGTTTCCATAACAACAGTAACGACACCTACCCCAGAAGGGTTAAAGGTCTTAGTCAAGAAAGGAGAAGAGCTCCTTTCCATTCCATTTCAGTTATCCGCTACAGAATACCGTGCTGCATCCTCACAATTGTTGCAGCTCCTTGAGGAACTGTGGTATGACGAATTATTAAAAGAGCAAGGTCACTCATACATCCTTCCCTTTGAATTAATCTATGAATTAGCTCCTGAAGAAAAACAGTTACTGGATTTGCCACCGGAACCTGCATTGTTAAATATGGAACTAGATAATAAGAGTTTTGTTGGATCAAAGCAGTTTTCCTTTACCCCAAAGTATAGCTATCAGGACTTTTGGCAGTTAGAAAAAGTAGGCAAAAGAAATGGTCCAATTATTCAGTTACCTACTAAACAACGGATCTTAATAGATAGAGATCAATACCATTTGTTAACCCTCATTGATGCTCAACCGGATCCGAGAAATCAAGATGAACTTTTCTCTTATATTGCTGAAGTGAAAAAGAAAGCAACCGACCTTGGAGTGAAACTAAATACTCATATTGAGAAAGAAAACTATCACTTTGTCAATGAGTTAGGCTATGAGATTCAACAGGATGCAGATGTGATTGATATACTCCCGCAGTTAAAGGATGACGAGCTAGATTCGAATGTGTTGAAAGAGCTCAGTAATCGCCAATCAGGTTACATCCAACACGAGGGTACAAGAGTATTTGTTGATGGAAGCGTAAAAAAACAAGCCAATATGCTTCAAAACCTAGAGCCGATTTCGGGAAGTAATATTCCTAAATTTATCGAGAATCCCGAAGCCTTCTTACCAGAGCAATTAGAGATTTCGATTGAACAGTTTAGTGAACGTGTACGCAACTTAGGGATCCGTGTTTATAAAGCTCAACCTTTTGTTCATGCAAGAAATAAAGAAAGAGGATGGTTTGAATTAGAAACAGGCTTTCATGTCTCTGATGAGGAGGGAGAAAGGAAAGGCGAACTTGCAACCGAGTCCATCAAGGATTTAATTGAAGAAGCAACAGAAAAGGGAGAAGAGTATCTACAGTGGGAAGGACAATGGCTTCGCATCCCGAATGATGCAAGTGAATTTGTCTCTGCTTCAGAAAAATTACAAACGGAACTTCAGGATGACAAATCCATTGACTACAGTAAGCTACCATACGTTCTTGAGATTTTTGAAAACGTTAATCAACTAGAATACAACGCACCCATCTTAGAAATACAACAATCCTTAAGAGATTTAAATGTGTTCGATAAACAACCACCAGCAATATTCAAGGCCACTTTAAAACCGTTTCAGGAGGATGGTTTTATTTGGATGAAGTCTTTGCACTTTCGCAAAGTCGGTGGTTTACTTGCGGATGACATGGGGCTAGGGAAGACGATTCAAGTGATTGCTTTCTTAAGTTACCTAAAAGAGATTGATAAACTAGGACCTTCCTTAATTGTCGTTCCGAAAACATTAATGGAAAACTGGCAAAAAGAAATCATGAAGTTTGCCCCTTCAATGGTAGGTTCGATTTATTTTCACCGAGGCACAGAGCGCGTGAAAAAGGTGGAAATAATTAAACAGCAAACGATTGTCATTACGACCTATCAAACATTGGTTAGAGACCAACTCACCTTAGGCCAAGTAGACTGGAGTGCCGTCATCTGTGATGAAGCGCAGGCAATGAAAAACCCGACGACAGCAGTCTCAAAAGTCATCAAAGCATTAAAATCAACCTTTCGATTAGCCATGACAGGAACCCCTGTTGAAAACTCATTAACAGAATTATGGTCCATCGTCGATTTTGTTCAACCTGGTATGCTAGGGAGTTTAAAAGAATTTAAGGACGCTTATATCAAACCATTAGAAGAAGAAAACATAGCCCCTCTTGAAATCGAGGAAAAGCTAACGCAACAACTAATGATGAACTACAAACGAAGAACAAAACAAAAAGAACTAAAAGGCCAACTCCCAGCAAAACATAACCATCCAATTGAAGTTTTGCTAGGGAAAAAGCAAGAAGAGCTCTACTTAAATATTATCGGTCTAGTAAAAGAAAAGGTGATCCCACCGATCAAAGCAATCGGTCAATTAAAAATGCTATCCTCGCATCCCGGTTTAATTAATGAGGAGTACTTAAACCTTCCATTAAAAGCCGTACCTAAATTAGCGCAAACAATCTCTCTGATAAAAGAGATTCAAGCTAAGAATGAAAAAGTATTAATTTTCACTGAATATAAGCAAATGCAAGTGATTCTAAAGAGATACATCCTTGAAGAATTAAATGTAAATGCAGCCATTATTAATGGCGAAACATCTAGAAGACAACTCGTGGTCGACCATTTCAATCAAAAGCCAGGCTTTGATGTGATGATCCTATCCCCTAAAGCAGCGGGAACTGGTTTAACGATCACATCTGCCAATCATGTTATCCACTACACAAGATGGTGGAACCCGGCAGTGGAAAACCAATCGACGGATAGAGTATACCGCATTGGACAAGAGAAAGAAGTTCATGTTTATTATCCAATTGTTAAAAGTTCAGGGAAGCTAGATACAGTTGAGGAGATTGTCCAGCGCATTATTCATGATAAGCAAGAGCTTGCTAATAGTGTAATTGTTCCGAGTAAGAAGTTGGATATTGAGAAGGAGATATTGGAAGCGGGAGTGGTTTCGTAGGGAGGTGTGCCAGGGATGGTGCATCTTTTTTGTTGTTTAATTCACCTAGTTCCTACCGTGTGCTTTGTGGGGCGGGGGTTAATAGTACAACCAGGCCAGGTTATGGAGTAACTCTTATATTGCGTAGTTGACTCATACTGCGCAGCAAAGATCTCCATTTTTAGAAACTTTGTTAAGGGATGTATTTACACTTACTAGTTTAGTGTAAGAAGCATTTTTGGGTAGGTGATATAATAAAAAACTAAACGTTAATTTTAACTATTTAAGCCAAGGGGAAATTTGTTATGAAAATGATTGACTATTTAGATAGTGTTGATTTCGCATTAACAAGCTATTACAACAGTATAGATTAGAAATTATAAAAACCAATCAACAGTTAAGTAAGGCAATTCGTAAGATTTATGTTGCCGAACAACAACTTTCACTAGGAGATGGGGATCCAGATGATAACTTACCTTATGGTTATATCGACCGTTTTCATGGAATGAAGGCAAAGGGATACAGTCAAATTCAAGAAGCCAAAGCTATTAAGGAAAAATTAGATATCCAAAAAGAAAGTGTCAATCAATTATCTGGCTTGATTTTGCAATTAGCAAAGCAAGGATTGTCATACTCTTATGGGAGATCCTTCACTATGGCCGTCTTCTCAGTAGTTGGGACCCAGGCAATAAGTAATGTTATACGCATAGCTAGGAATCAAGCATTGCACTATGAAGATGGAAAACCAAGTGAGTAGATAAAAAAGTGTTTTGAGTTATTAGGGCAAGACCTATCAATTACCTTTGATTTAACCAAAATTCAAGGGGAAACTGTTGTTTTTAAAGTTTTAAAATGGAGTGACCATTCTACTTTTAAAAACATAATGTTAAACCTTAAATAAAACTTAAACGAACTTGTGTAAGAATTGAATAAGGAAACTACTCTGAACTTAATAGACTCACAATAGAGACCGAGTTTTTATATTACCCAACAGCTTCTTGAGATGACACATGCTTTAGGATAAGTTATCTTTTTAAACTGATCCCTAACTTGTGTGAATAATTAAAACAATATATAGAGGGACATAGGGACATGTCCCACTTAATTTGTTGTGGTGGAAGCATGGGGACAGTTCCTATGCTTCCTTATTATCTGCTTTAACTTTGGATTGGATTTTCACCGGATTAGTAATTTCCTGGATCAATCTTCTTTACTTTGCAAAGCACTGTCTTTCCCCAGGATCTCACCACTTCGATACTCGCTTACTTCGCTAGTGGATGACAACTATTCGCTTATCCACAACGATAGTTTTTCTGTAAGGACTCGGTAATAAAGCTCAATTTTGGACTAATTGTAGGATTTTTTCAGTAATTGTCGAAATATAAAAGTAGGCGATAGTTCAAATAACATGGATTTTAGAGATTTAAGCATTCTAGTCGTTCAAGATATAGGTTTGTGGGTCGAAAGAAATAATGTAGATTTCAAAGATTGTATAAAAAGATATAACGTATTGAAACCAATGAATATTATATATAGGGACACTTTTTGATAAAAAGTTTGCCTAGTTGAGTTCTTAGAGCGTATACGATGTATTTTAATACTGTTCCTGATGGTAATTTAAAATATTAATCGTCTTTAAAATTACTAAAGTAGAGAATATGTTGAGTGTTACACAAGGTAAAAAATAATGGCTTAGGGTTAGTCGATAATAAAGAGAAAAGGTGATGGACTTGTTTAATAATGAAGATTTAGATTTAATTAGAGAATTATTAGAAGATGCTGATATATTGACTTATGTTACTGAAGAATACCAAGATGAAAAAATCGAAATTGATATGTTTGAAAAACTTATAAACCATGTTAATAATCCTTTTTATAAATACCATATAGAATCCTTATCTATTTATGAGTCATTAAATGGAGGAAAAGAATTAATTAAGCTATTTTTCAGCGAGGTAATAAGGAACGCTAAATCTAAAAAAGAAAAAAATATGAACATTAGAGTAGTTGGACAGGAGTCTAAATGGAATATTAACCCAACTACCGATAATAATGATAATTACTCTGGTTTGGATAATGAAGTAAGATTCCTAAGTGAAGAGTATTTAAAGTACCTTACTACCTATCAAAAGATTTCAAAAGCAGATTTTAGAAATAGGAAAGGTCTAATTTTTCTAATAAAAAAAATGAAGGAATATAGTCGGAATGGGGATATTAACACTATTATAAACAATTTGTATGATGAAATTAATCAACAAATTAATAAGTCATATATTCATTTATTTAAGGAAGATTTCTTTTTATTAGGTCTATTAATAGATGACTATGCAGAAAAAGTTAGCTACGGCAGTGCAATAAATAAATTAAACAGTCAAGATTATCGTAGTTTAGCACAGAATTTATTAAAACACGGGTCTTATTACCTAGTGTTTGATCTTTTAAAAAGAATTCTAAGAAAAGGATTTAATCATCTATTAAATTTGGAAAGAGATTATTTAAAATCGAAAATACAATATGATTCTATTATTGAAGATAGAATGGGATTTAATGTAAATCGTGAAAATGGTGAAGATATCGTCTTTTATTATGACGAATTAACGGAAGATGAGGATATTTCCTCAGTAAAACCAATGGACCTATTTGCTGAAAAAAATATTGGGGATTATATATATCTTTTAGAAAATGTGGGGAAGGATGATATCTCACAACAAGAAATCATTGAATTTTTAGAGAAGCTATCGAAAGAATTTAATGCACCACTCGCAGCAACTTTAGTTTTAAATAATTTGAATAAAAGAAATGAATTTATCCATACCATTGTACCAAGAATTAAAAAAAGCTTTGGAATAAATGAAATGACAATCAATGAAAAGTCTTGTAGTATAACAATTACCCCATTAAACCTTGTTAGTCTATCTGTTAAATATGAGCATTTTTTTACCTTTAATAGATTAGATGATACACACACCAATTGGTTATCTATTTATGATGCCACTAAAGGTTCTGTAAAACATCTTGATATTGGATTAACAATCGCTCATAAACTACTTAATGCAATTGGTCTAGTGATAAGTAAAGACTATATTAGCGTTGTAAATAATATGGTGATTCACAGTGAGATTGAAAATACATTTTCATTTCACTATAATGTCATAAATATAGTAAATCATTGTTATTCAAATCTTGATATAAGACAAAATTTTTATATTAATAAGGATAATAAATTTGCACCTATAAATTTTAAAGATATCATAAGCACTTATCAAAGTGTAAACTTTAAAGCTCTTCCATCCTATGAAGCATATACGAAATTTATTATGCAAAATATAATGAGTATAAAAAATAACCCTTATCTACGTTATAGTAAACAGGAATTAGATGCTGAGATTAGCTTTCTTGTTAAAAAAGAAAGCTACCTTAAGAATAAAAGTTCATTTAAAGAGCTGAAAGTAATCGGTGAGAATCGATCTTTTGTCTATGAGGCCTTAGAGATTTTACAAGGAGCAGATAATCTAGGTCTTTATAGTTTAGATTTGACCCCAGAAGTTGCCATAAAAGTTATAATAGGTCAATCAGTTTATGAACTAACAAGCTCTACAGGTATAAAATTAGCAAATATCTTCAATTCCTTTTTTGAATAAAATTAATGTTATTATAAGAAATAACTGAAACTCCATTTTATTACTGAAGAAAAAAAGGCACAATTAGGAGTGATTATCTACTTTCTTCTTGAGTATAGTTAAATAATTTAATTGACTTTGATAAGCAATAAAGCAATATTTGCTGCTTAGAATTGGATGGAGTTCTTCAGTAATTTAATTGGTTAAGTAAAGAGTCTAGTTGACGTGTTTCCTCAATCCCCGGTTTTAATTTAAACAATCGTAGATCAATTCATGTGTTGACCAAGGAGCTGTCAAATGTGGCAACTTCTATTTTGATATATCACAGATAATATAACAAAATGGCAGTTTAACAACTAATACCACAAAGTTATTTGCTGCACAGTCATTCATGTATATTAAAACCAGAGATACACCACCGAGAATGAAAATAAGTATACTTTGTCCATACTGATTCTACGGCTGGCTGAGGAAGGTCGATGTACTGTGGTGCGTGAGA
>NZ_JAJAFR010000012.1 GCF_020734105.1 Alkalihalobacillus deserti | reverse complement strand
AAGAAACGATAGAGATAATAAAGAATCGTGCAACCTATCGCACCACCATCCATTCCGATCAAGGCTGGCATTACCAGCATAACCAATGGGTGAGGACATTAAAAGAAGATAAAGTATTCCAAAGCATGTCACGTAAAGCAACCTGTGCAGACAATGCTTCGATGGAGAATTTCTTTGGTATTTTAAAGCAAGAAATGTATTATGGGGAAGAATTAGTAAACTATGAAGAATTAAAAAGACGGATTGAAGAATATATCTACTGGTACAACCATGAACGATCAAAAGAAAAATTGGCTGGTTTAAGTCCAGTCGAATACCGAACTCAGCCCAGCCAATCAGCTGCATAATAAAAACTCTAACTTTTAGGGGTAACCACCTCTGGGCTCTTTTTCGTTAGTAAATATAACAAAAATAGGCATTCACCCTTGTAAGAAGATCTACATATGTTGAGGTAAAGGAATGAAAGGGTGATTGGATGAGTGGGAAAGTTCGTAACTACTACGCCGGGGGAAACACAGCAAAAGGGTTTTATAGTCTTTATGATAATGCGTTAGACCAGTTAGACCGTTTGTTTATTTTAAAGGGGGGTCCTGGAACAGGAAAGTCCTCACTCATGAAAGCGGTCGGAGAAGAAATGACTTGTAAAGGATTGGATATTGAGTATTTACATTGTTCTTCTGATAATAACTCAATTGATGGAGTCATTATACCTAAATTCAGAGTTGGAATAGTGGATGGAACTGCACCTCACGTTATTGAACCGAAAGCCCCTGGACTCATAGATGAATATGTGAATTTAGGAGTAGCATGGGATTCAAAAAAACTCGCTGTTCATAAAGAAGAAATTCTTAAATTGAACGAAGCCATTTCTGCAAAATTTCAATTAGCATATGACACATTCGCAGCTGCTTTGAAGGCTCATGATGATATTGAGGAAATTTACATTAAGAACATGGATTTTGAGAAAGCTAATAAGTTAACAGATGAATTAATTGAATTGTTCTTCAGGGAGAAAAGTGTAGATAAAAAATCTACAATAAAGCATCGTTTCTTAGGTGCTGCAACACCTAAAGGTGCCGTTGATTTTATTCAAACTTTAACAGAAGATGTTGAGAAACGTTATTTCATAAAAGGAAGAGCTGGATCAGGAAAATCAACGATGCTAAAAAAGATTGCAACAGCAGCTGAGGCAAAAGGGTTTGATGTTGAAGTGTATCATTGTGGCTTTGATCCAGATAGTTTGGATATGGTGATTCTGAGAGAGAGAGGGATCGCTATTTTTGATAGTACCGCACCCCATGAGTATTTTCCAGATCGAGAAACAGATGAGGTCGTTGATATGTATACAAGATGTATTGCGCCAGATACGGACGAGAAATTTGTAGCGGAAATTGCAAGAACAACAAAACCTTATAAAGATAAAATGAAAGAAGGAGTTTCTTACTTAGCGGAAGCAAAGGAGCTTCGTGATAAGCTAGAATCTTACTATATTGAGGCGATGGATTTCACTAAAATAGATCAAATTAGGAAGGGGATTTTAGAAGAAATAGAGCAAATGGTAAATAAGGAGTAATATCTGTCCACTGATCCTTGTTAAATAGGGTCGGTGGTCTTTTTATTAGAAGGAGAATCAATAAAAGAAGCAATAAAATGATGAGAGACAATGAGACACTTAATTGAACTAGCAGCAAATGGAATTACGGTTAAACCAACTTATTTGTAGAAATGTTGAACGAAGAGAAAAAAGTGGAATGGAACGATTTAAAATAGACCTAATGCCATTTTGTTTGATAGTGCCTCCTTTTGTACAAACTTACTAAAAAGAGGGGGCAAAGAAGTGGAATCACAAATGATTATAACGATTGTAGCTATTTTAATTACCATACTTACAGTTATTAATGGAATCCGATTGAAAAACAAAAGAGAAGAATATACAGACCTATTACTTGATAAAGTTGAGAGCGACATTGAATTACGTCAAACATTAGCAATGGGCTTATATTTACGTTTTAAAGAGGAACAACAACTTGACGAGACTTCATACAGTGCAACATTCATAAAAGAAGATCCTTTAGCATTTGAGCATTTTGTGACTGATATGATTAAATCTTTCTATGGCGGAGATATGTTTGTGAGTAAAGCGAGTGGAGACTTTGGAGTTGATTTTGAGAATCGCCGAGAAGAAGGTTTGTACCTAGGGCAGGTTAAGTGTAGCAAAGATGATCTGGACTTTGAATCGATCGCACTCGTCCACTCAAATATGGAAAAGTGGCGAGCTATAGGAGGGCTTGTCATTACAACAGCAGGTTTTACAGACAAAGCCATGCGATATGCTGAAGGATTAGGTATAGAACTAATCAGTGGGATTGAACTAGTGGATATGTGGCTTAAATCAATGGAAAGTGAGACTGAACTCATCAAACAATTAAATCCTTCAGATGTGTAGAAAGAAGATAAATCTTATGAAACAGCGTAGCTACTAAAAGTAGGATGCTGATTTTTTGATTAATTAATAAAAGAAGAATGAGTAGTATCACCGATGAGTAATCGGTTTTATCCCATAAGGTTTGTAAGGTCTTTTTGTTATTGTTATCGTAAAAAGTGGAAAATGGAAAAATATACACTAATCAACTATAGCAGTGAGAAGATGCTTATACTTTTTACCTATAACTTTTAGCAACAATTGATCTTATAAGATAATTGAAAAGTTAAGCCTAATAATCAGGATTCAAAAAACACATGAAAACATTACGTTTTCATGTGTAGATAAATTAACTTGCAAATGATTTTATCGTTTTAAACTTAATACCGCATTTACAAATAATGCTATGCTTTAATTGTTTAATTTCTGAATGACATTGAGGACAGATTGAATGTTTTTTCAAGATAGATAGCTCCTTATTTAATAATTTTCGTAGTCTAACTATACTAAATTGGCTAAAGTTTGAATAAATCTAGGATCAGTGTTAGGCATAAGGGGACGATAGTAGCTTGCTCGGCTGTGACTGTTTGTGCATTCATAGTCATTATCATAGAGCACTTCTAAATGATCAGAAACAAAACCTGACAGAGCATAAATAAAAAAACGATAACCTTGTGTTTGTTTTACCGTAGTGGCTATGATTATAATAACATTTATCAAAGGAAAATCAATACTAAATTAAAATAATTATAATTAATGTGTTGATTACAGGGGAAATTCAAAAGTGAAATTAAGAAATAGTAGCTCTTAATTTCACCAGTCACAACCTGTTACGTCCGATGACTTAGATTACGAGAATTCAATATCAATATCGTTTGAATGGACGGGAAATAACGACATTATAAAAAACACTAAGGGAATCCCTAGTGTTTTTTTATAATGCTTTAAAACATTGAAGTAAAAAACCGCCTATAGCACCTGTTAATACAATCACCCAAGGAGGGAGTTTCCAAAAGACCAATAGACTAAATAAAATAGCGGCAAAAGCAAAATCAATGGCTGATAAAATAGAACTAGTCCAAATAGGGTGATAAAGAGCTGAAATTAAAATCCCAACAACTGCGGCGTTAACTCCCATTAACGCTGCTTTTATTTTGTAATTTTGACGTAGAAAATTCCAAAAGGGAAAAGTACCTAATATAAGAAGGAAAGCTGGTAGAAAAATGGCTATAGTCGCTACAAGTCCACCTTGCCAACCGTTGATGACAGCTCCTATATAAGCCGCAAATGTAAACAAGGGACCAGGTACAGCCTGCGCAGCACCATATCCCGCCAGAAATTGTTCTTCACTAAGCCAACCAGATGGAACGAATTCACGTTCAAGTAATGGTAAAACAACATGTCCACCACCAAAGACAAGAGAACCAGCACGATAAAAACTATCAAACATGGCAATCCAGTTTGATGTAGTGGCTTCTCTTATAAGTGGTAGAGCAACAAGTAAGCCAACAAATACAATTAGACAAATCACAGCAAATCGTCGTGATAGAGCAAATGAAGTTGTGTCAGTAACAGCTTCATTAATGGTAAGCTGTCTGTAAAGAAAAAAGCCCGCCAATCCAGCAAGTAAAATAACCCCTACTTGGGTAAAGGCTGTTTGCCAAAGCAAGGTAACGACAACTGCAAATAAAGCAATTGTTTTTCTTTGAACATCAGGTGTCAAATTTTTCGCCATACCTAAAATTGCATGAGCAACAACGACAACTGCAACTATTTTAAGACCGTGAATCCAACCGGAGTCAGAAAATCCAAAACTTTGTAACAGCAAAGCAAAGAGGATGAGTGCAATGACAGATGGAAGAGTAAAACCAAGAAATGAAATGATGCCCCCTAAGATCCCAGCTCTGACAACTCCAATGCCAATACCAACTTGGCTACTTGCCGGCCCCGGTAAAAACTGACACAAGGCAACCAAATCAGCATATCCTTTTTCATCCATCCATTTACGTTTACGGACGTATTCTTCATGAAAATACCCTAAATGCGCAACTGGACCACCAAATGACGTAAAACCGAGTCTCGTAGATACGAGAAAAATTTCTACTAACAACATTAATTTTAATTTGTTTTGACTGCTCATATTTGCCACCTTGTTTAATAGGTATTAATTATAAGTCAAGGTTAACAAAAGATTTAGTCAAGTTCAATGTCGGCTTGAAAACTTTACAAAAGAATAAAAAACTATTTCAAAGAGAGAAAAAAACCTTTTAGTAAAAATCTCTATTCAATTCTCGACTAGGAATATTTCTTGAAATCTTGTTTGAATATTTTCAAGAATAATTATTTCAGGACAATACCTTTAACAATCGGACAAAGTTAGGATATGGTACTTAAATAAGTTTTAGATTTAAGATGCAAAAAGGAAAACTGTAACTTATAAAAGATGCATTGATTCACTTCTTTTAGTGAAAGAATTTAATGTCATCTTGGTCATCTCGGTTAAGAGTTTTTCCAACGCCTTCATTTGCTATCTTTAAACGGAACTTCTCGTATAAATAAAGAGACAGCATTTCAAACCGTTCTCTATTTGGCATATCGGATATCAACTTTTTTATATCTGCGTTATTGAAGTCTCGTATAATTCCATCAATTATAATAAGTGCATCTTCTTCATCTCCGGTTAAATGGTCTTTGTATAACTCATATAAATCGTCTACAAATTTCAAAAAGCATTCCTCCCTGAACTAAGTAATTATTAGGATGAGTTTAAATAAATATAATTATTCGAGCGTTAGATGGCTTAACTAGTATTAGTAATTATTTCCTGTGAATATTTATGAGCAATAATAAGAGAGGTCAAATGAACGAGAGAATTTAGGTATTCCAAAGACGTGGAAAAATTAATTTTTCTTCTAAAAGGGACAACTTTAACGTACGTCACCACTACTAAAATAATTCAATTGGAGTTCTCACCATATCTAATGGCATCAAAGAAGATTTTAAGTTTAACACTTAAATTTATTCAATTTCTTATTCTTTTTATCTTTAGCTTCCTTAAGTGGATTAAATGATTAACTACCAATAAAACACTAATGATCATTTGAAAAGTCCCGTGTATGATGAGGAGTGAGGTGATTTCATGTTTATTTCTCCAATGTTAGTAAAAGAGGTGATTTCCCCACCAGAAGATTACGCTAATGTCATTACTGAGTTGAAGTTAGATGGAATCCGATTAATTTATAGCAATCTTAATGGCGAGATACGACTGTATACAAAGAACAAACAAGATGTAACTCGCTTATTTCCAGAGATATTAGACATTCAACTCCCAAAAGGTGTTGTTTTAGACGGGGAATTGATTGCAACAGATCGGGAGAGCAAACCAGATTATCAGCTTTTAATGAATCGAGTAAAATCTGAAAAATTACTTACAGATGTCGCGATTCAATATGTTGCTTTTGACATTCTATATTATAAGGGTAAAAGAGTTACTCAACTTCCACTTTTAAAGCGTAAGAGTTTGTTAGATCAGACGATTCCGACAGACAACATCACAATTGTGACTTCTCAATGGGTTGAAGGGAATTCCCAAATGTATTTTGATATTGTAAAAGATTACGGGTTAGAGGGTATTATAGTGAAAAAACCCATGTCGAAATACCAAAGTGGCCTGCGCTCAAGTGATTGGATAAAAGTAATAAATTATAAGTATATAAAGGAAAAGATAACATCTAACAAGGGTTTTGATTACTGGTTATTAAATCAGGAAAAAAGTCAGGCGTTTTTCTTAGTGAATGTTCAGGCGGTGAAAAACAGAAAAATTTTGTATGAAAAATATCGTCAATTCCTAAAAAGCAAAAAATGTAATTCTTCTATATAAGAAGGATTATTTTTTTGGGTTAATTATCAGATTTTTTAGTATACGAATACCAATGAATTTGTTATACTGATGAAAATGATTATAATTATCAATTAGTAAGAGGTGCATATAAAATGGATAAGGTTTATTTTTGTAAAGAAAATGAGTTTAAAACAAAAAAAGCGTATAAAACTCTTAAATCTTCTTATCCTGATTTGAGGATCAAGCGTAAAGGCTGTTTAGGAAAGTGTAAAACATGTAAAGAATGTCCATTCTCATTAGTAGATGGGAAAGTCATAAAAAGTGATACAAGTGAAGAATTATATTATAAACTGAATAAACGAATCTTAAAGCAATCTGTTTAGAGGGCTAAGAATAATGAGAAAGCTAACATATTTATGATATGTTAGCTTTTTATCGGCTTATAAATGCAGAGGAGGTTCGGCAAGAACTTGTAAGTAATGATGAGATTCATATACGGACTTGTATTAAAAGTGTATCTACTTTTAGTATTCAATGACTAAAGGAGTAATTGCCTTTGATTTTTCTTATATGTAATTTTGTTATCGTGTTAATTAAAATCAAAACATACCTTGTAAGGAAAACTCACATTCGATGATTCTAAGATAGAATTTTCAGTTAAAATGAGGCTAACTAATTCGTTTAACCTATTTAGGTAGTGAAAAGGGGTTGGAATACATGCCTAAACAAACAGGAGAACAACTCCTACAAGAAAAATATAATACATCAAGAAGAGCAGTTGCATTTTACAATAATCAGGTGTTAGATCATCTAAATTTAGTGATGCAAGAATTTATAAGGAATCAAGAAATGGTTTTCATTTCAACATCCGATCGTAGTGGCCATTGTGACTCTTCTTTTCGTGCTGGGCCAACGGGTTTTGTAAGAATTATTGGTGAGTCCACAGTTATGTATCCTGAATACCGTGGAAACGGTGTAATGGCAAGTATGGGAAATATAACAGAAAATCCGCATATCGGTCTTATGTTTATTGATTTTTTTGAAAGTAAAGTTGGCCTGCACGTCAATGGTAAAGCATACATTTGTGAAAATAAAGAACTAGAAACGCTTAACCTTCCATCAGAAGTCTTAATTGATATTGAAAGCAAAGAAGACAATAAAGCAGAGCGGTGGATTGTGATCGAAATAGAAGAGGCTTTTATTCATTGTTCAAAGCATATACCTGAGCTAGAAAAAAGGAATAAAATATCGGACATGAAAAACACAGGAGGAGACTTTTTTAAAGTTAAACAAAGTAAAATAGACTCTAAACAAAATTGGATTTGAGGCTTGTTAAAGGGTTAGTATAGGATAATCTTTAATCAGCCTCTTTTTTTGTGTTGATGTTTAAGCTTTCTGCTCATGAAAACTAAAAATTTCAAGGAGCTCATTCCCATTAGAAACAACATCAGCCAAAGTATATTTATCCAGGACAGACAAATACGCTTGTAAGGCTTCATTTAAAGTGAATTTTAATTTACAAGCTGAACTAATGATACACAAATTGTTGCTTGGATCAAAACACTCAACAATATTTAAGTTCTCGGTTTTTTTTACGACCGTACCAATATTTATATCCTCTGGATTTAGAGCGAGTTTAATACCGCCATTCTTTCCTCTTACTGTTTTAATCAAGCCAAGTTGACCTAGTTCATAAACAACTTTACTCATATGGTTGTTGGATATATTATAATTTTTAGAAATGTCTTTAATTCTTGCTAATGGAAGGTCCTTTCGAATTCCTAAATAAACAAGCGTTCTAAGTGCATAATCTGTATAACTAGTTAAATGCATTTGACTCACTCCTATCATCAAAAAAATCATCAAAAAGTTTTTTGAAAACGTTATTTCTTATCTTATTTCTATCCTACATTAAGAATTAAGAATTGTCTGTAGAGATAAATTAAATTATTATCGATTACATAAAAATCATGTAAGATTTAATGACGTAAAAGGGGAGTGAACGTATACATAGAAAAATGAACCGTTCGTTTCAAATTAGAATAGTTATAAAAATGAGGTATAACGTTTTTAAAGCAGCTACAGTAGTTAGCTGCTGATTTAACACTCTAAACAGAGACCTTAATTTGACGTAATCTTTTTTCAACGGCGATAATAAGATGTTCATAAGTAATTCATTCTCTTTGAATTGGCAACCATTTTTTATTGGGATTTAACGAGGGACAGGGAAATCCTATAGCAAGTCAATCGCACCCAATTCCATGAACATAGCTCAGCTTCTTAATGATGCTAATGAAGTAACTGAATATTTAAGGAAGGAATTCAACCAAGAAAAAATATTTATAGTTGGTCATTCATGGGGAACCATTCTAGGTCAGAATTTAATCAACTTATATCCTGAAAAATTTCATTCCTATATTGGCATCTCAAATTATTAGTTGGACAGAAAATGATCGAATAGCTCATCAATGGGCTAAAGAGGAAGCAAAGAAAAGAAGGAATAAAAAGGTATTATCTGAATTAAACTCGGTTGGAGAACCTTCTTTTTTCGAGAGTTTTGAGCAGTGGGGGGATCTTAAGGAAGTGGCAAGCGTGGTTTAATTCAATGATTTATTCAGAAGGAGAAGTCAAAACATCCCGGGCTATTGCAAATTTCAAAAGTAATGTTCACCTCTAGAGATTATTCTCTAAAAGATATTTATAATTATTTTACAAAGGTTTTAAGTTGATATATACTTTTGATTTTGTGAAAGAAATACCTAGTATTAATTTTTTAGAGACGAGCAAAAGGATAGATGTACCTATTGCATCTATACATGAGAATAAAGATGTCCATGTCAGCCGTCAACTAGTTGAAGAATATTATCAGAGCGTCGATACGACGAAGGGAAAACAGTACATCAAGATGGATAAATCCGCTCATATTTTCCATCCTGATGATACGAAAAAAATCGAAGAAATTCTAATAAAGACATGTGAATGTCGAAAAATTAACCACTTGAGGTTTAGGATTATTGTCCTCCAACTTGTCTTTTTCGTTGATTGTTCGTTTTCTTCGTTTGTTGACTTTTCATTTTTGTTTGTTGGATTGGGTTTCGTTTATTGCTATCAGAAGATGATTCGTTTTTCTTCCTAGCAAGCTGCTGTTTAATCGCTTCTTGTAAACTTATTTTCTTCTTAGATGTGTCTGTTTGATTTACTTGATTATTTTCACTCATTACTATTCCTCCTTTTATGTTCCTTTAAGTTATTTTGTGAAAGAAAGAAGAAAATACAAGGCTTCTTTCTTCTTTTTATACTCTCGTTTTTTGAAACCTTATTTTGGTTAGGTATATGACGTTAATCACTTAGTAGTCTGACCTACTGTTGTATCATTTATAAAACATACCGCTCTCATCTCGAAAAGTCAATGATCATTCAATCAGGAGCCCTAGTCAACAAATGCAATCCCGTCAAATTCAGTTGCTCTTTCTTGAATAGTAGTGGCATATTCACTCATTGCATGACCATTACGAGTAATATACGTTTCAAGGCCGCCCATCCCCCGATGATAAGCAGTTAGAGCATAGTCCCAATCTTTGTATTGGCTATAAAGAAAATTTAAATAGTGGACAGAAAGTTCTATTGAGTAAAGTGGATCATATAACAATTCATCCGTATATGGTAGTTCCGCCATATCAGCGATCCACGGTGCTGTGTTTTTCATAAATTGTGCTAATCCATATGCTTGTCCATATTGTGTTTTTGGACCTACCGACTCAGGATCGAATGTTCCCCCTGTTTCAGTCTTTAATAATTCATAAACGATTAGGGGTCCACATTATGTTGCTGGGCTAGTTCGCCAAGAAATAAACCCCATTCTTTTTCAAACTTCCCATCACTATCTAAATAAAGTTCTTCTGCTATTTCATTAGATATTACCCATGATTCAAAATTCAATGCTAAATTGGAAGAGACCGACTTACTTGCTAAATGAGAACGCATTTCCTGCATTTCTTGATTAATTCTTTGAATTCCGTTTAACTTTTGTGTTTCTTCGATTTTATTAGTGAGATTTCTATTTTCAACAAAGAATAACCCTGTAATGAAGGAAAGTGCAAAAATGAAGATGATGATGATAATTTTTTTGTCATCTCCTATGACCTCCCTTTTAAATTTCAATAACAATGAGGTTCACTCTAACGAAATCCTTGTTAAAACTCAATCAGTAAAAAAGCTGATATTAGAAGATATGTTGTACTATTTACTCGTTTTTGGACATAAAAAGTTATTGTTTATTGATTTATCAGCAAGCAGCTCTCTCACTCTCGATAATCCTCGATCTAATATGTAAGAATAAACCTTGATTCGAATTTTTGAAGTTCTTTTCCAAATAAATGTTTAGATTGTTACTTTTTCCGTCATGCAATATATTGCATGACAACACTGATGCACGAACTAGAGGGTTTGATTTTAAATCCAGCACTCGTTAAATACAAAATAGATGATTGATAGATTAAAGGGTTGTATCTGTGATAGGAGATTAGAACCATTCACGAATACGACCCTTTAAGGTAAATTTGGGTTTTTTATTTTCTGTTTTCGACATGCATTTGTATTCCTCGCCTTGGTCTAAGCGTGATAAGGGGTTGTGGCTTTATTTCATGATGATGATCAGCAAGACTAAAACGGTAACGCTGGCAAATACAAGCTAGCACAAGAACTGCTTCCATATGGGCAAAGTGGTTTCCAATGCAGACACGAGGACCACCACCGAATGGGAAGTACGCATAAGTAGGTATTTTTTTTAAGAGATCACCTTCAAATCGTTCTGGAATAAACGAGTCTGGATTCTCAAAAAAACGTGCATCACGTTGCATTACGTACTGACTAATCATAATCATGTCACCTTTTTTTAATGAGGTTCCCCCTAATTCAAGGTCCTCATCTACTTGTCGTCCAATCACATAAGCAGGTGGAAATAAGCGAAGAGACTCCCTAATAATATTTTGTGTGTATAGTAATAGATTAAAGTCATCAGGGCGTATTTGTCGTGCGCCAACGACTTGATCTAATTCTTCATGCAATTTCTGCTCCGCACGTGGATTTTGAGAAAGCAAAAAAAGGGTCCATATTAAGGCATTTCCAGTTGTCTCATGACCTGCTAGAAAGATGGTCATAAGTTCATCTCGTAATTGTCTGTCTGACATTCCCAGCCCATTCTCTTCATTACGAGCAGCCATCAAAATTCCTAGTAGATCTTGATGAGTATCCAAGCTATTCCTTCTTTTCTCTATAATTTTATAAAGGACATCATCTAGTTCCCTTATTGTTCTTTTATACGTTCGATTACTTTTGGTTGGAATCCAAAGTGGCCATTTTAAGATGGCTCTCATTCTTTTAATAGCAAGTTTCATATACGTATCTAAAGGTTCTCCAATTACTTTAGCCCCTTTTTCGAACTCCATGTTAAACATCGTTTTACTAATAATTCCCAAGGTGATATTCATCATATCCTTTGAAATCCAATAGTCTTTGCCATGTTCCCAGCCATCTATATATTTAGATGTTACATCAATCATACTTTGGGCATAGCTCATGATGTGGGTGTGTTTAAAAGCAGGTTGAATCAATCTACGCTGACTTAAATGAAAGTCTTTTTCACTTGTCAAAAGCCCTTCTCCTACGATATCTTTTACTACCTGTAGATCAAGTGATTTACTAAATTTCTGTTGTTTTGTAACGAGTATTTCCTTGATGAGTTCTGGGTTTGATACTAGAAAAATTTTTTGAAAGGGTCCTAAGCGAAATGGAGCAATATCTCCATAATCTTTGGCAAGCTTGGCCATAAAGGAAAGAGGATCTTTCTGGAATTCACTTAAATTGCCTGTGAGTAAATTACCTTTTGGTCCTTTGCTCTGTTGATATTTTTTTAGCTCATCCAAATGTCTAATTCCTCCTATAATTGTGATTGTTTATCTTATGAGTGAAAAATAAAGTAGCGTAAACATAAGCGGAAGAATGGAAAAATGTATGAGTGTGCCTAATTTTATTTTAAGTAGTCACAGTGACTACCAGAATTGGAAGAGCGAGAATATAGATAAATAATCGATGTCTATAAGAAGAACAGGGAAAGGGGTATTATTCACATGAGCAAAAAAAAGAAAAAGAAAAAACAACTTGAGGGTTTAAAGATGTTTGGTCAAAAATCTGAAGCGCACTTAAACAAACTAATTCATAAGTGGTTAGATGATCCCGACATCATTAACCTTATTAAATTAGGTGCTAAACAACATATTCGTCTTATGAAGCTAGTTCGTGAATACGCAGATGTTCTTGCCACTCAATTAAATATACCAACAAAAGATGACGTTAGAAATGTAGCCCAGTTAGCCATTCAAATTGAAGAGAAGTTAGATGATTTAGAAGACAAAATGTTAACCATTTCGAAAAAGGCTATGCCCGGTAGTTGTCAGAAAAAGAATAGCGATAGTAAGGAGGGAGAGAAGGAAAGATTAAGAAAAATCCTAATAGAAAATATCATGGTGAATCAATCAGGAAATAACGCTTTAGCAATGAATAAGCTGCTTGAAAGTTTGATGGACCGGAGGAGATAAAGTGAATGGAGACAAAATCATAAAGGAGAAGAAGGTCGGGAATGAAATTTCTTTAGTTGAGGCTGATCTTAGAGTTGGACAAACACCTAGAGAATTAGTATGGAAAAAAAATAAAGCCTCTTTATGGTACTATCCAGCAAGTAAAAAAACCTATAAAATACCATTGTTTCTTGTCTATTCGCTTATTAACGAATCTTATATTCTTGATTTGTATCCAGGAATGAGTATGATTGAAGCTTTTTTAGAAAATGGCTATGACGTCTATTTGCTTGATTTTGGAAAACCAGGTTACGAAGATAGTGCTCTAACCCTTGATGATTATATTACGAAATATATAAAAAGGTCAGTTACAAGAGCAATCGATCATTCGGGTGTAAACGAATTGACGATGATTGGATTTTGTTTAGGAGGGACACTAGCGGTCATTTATACAGCTATTGAACCAGAACCAGTAAAGAACCTTGTTCTTATTGCTACTCCAATAGATTTTGAGCATTCACCCGTTCTGAAAAATTGGATAAAAGCATTAAGGAGAGATGAGGGCAAACTAGATAACCTTATTGATGAATATGGGGTCATTCCAGCAAAACTAGTTGAGTTAGGAATGAGGATGGCGATATCTCCTTTTACGTATAGTTCTTATTTTTCATTACTGCAAAGAGCCAACGATGAAAGATCCGTTCTAAAATGGAGACTTTTTAATAAGTGGATCAAAGGACATATTCCGTTTGCTGGTGCTACTTTAAAACAGTTCATTAATGAATTGGGAAAGAAGAACAATCTGGTTAAAAATCAATTAGATATAAATGGTAAAAACGTTCATTTAAATAAGGTACAATCGAATTTATTAGTAATTGCTACTAGTGAAGATCAAATCGTTTCAGAGACGTTAATTAAACCAATTATGCCATTAGTAGCATCTAAAGATAAAACGTATGAGCGGATTGAAGGAGGTCATGTTTCCATTGCAATGACCGGAAAGTTACCGATTGTTCTTGCTGAATGGTTATCAAAAAGGTCAGAACTTTTATAAACGATGCAGGAAAAAGAAGATGATCTTATTATAAGCAATTTTAGAAAAGGTTATTCGAAAATTCTTAGAAGAAGAATAGCCAAGTTCATTACTCATTTCCCATTATAGGAAACCACCATATTTTACATCACATAACAAGCAGTACAATGTTCATACTACATGTAGATAAGCGTGATGACTTATCGTAACGGATCATTTTTAGGGGGAATGTAATAATGGGTAAAAAGAAAGGTCTGCAAGGTAATTACGACGAGGTAGAATATTCGGAAGAACTAGCAGATTCAGACGATAAAGAAGCGATGGCACGGATGGATGCTGCTGATAAACGTACAAAGAAAAAACAAAAGAAAAACAAATAAAAAAAGGACTCCTAAGAGGAGTCCTTTTAACTTGAGAAAGTCTCAAATTACTTTTGAACGTTAGCAGCTTGTGGTCCACGAGCGCCTTGTTCGATTTCGAAAGTTACAGTTTGTCCTTCTTCAAGTGACTTGAATCCGTCACCTTGGATTGCTGAGAAGTGAACGAATACGTCGTCGCTACCGTCTACTTCGATGAAACCGAAACCTTTTTCTGCATTAAACCATTTTACTTTACCTTCAGTCATGATATTGCCTCCAACGTGGATTACCCACAAAATTATTACTATCTTTGTCGATACATAATCCATCAAGACAAAACCACTTGTTTAAGAAAGTCTTTACTCTATCAGTTTTACCGAACAAAAATAATTAACCTAATTATAACAGCCTAAGAAAATAATAGCAAGTATCTATAGTAAAAAATGTCTATAAAGTGAACTTTACTAAGAATCTAACTGTTCGATCTCTTCTTCGAAATAAAATGTACTAGGGTGTTCAATGCATGTATATGAGTATCTCTTCATATTTGGCACATAACTAAACTTATTAATCGTAATTGTTTCTCCAGTTGACTTCAAGCGTACCTTCTGATTAGAAACAAATTTGTTTTTATTTTTCATGTGTTTCCCCACCTTTTAAATGTTCTATTTATACATTATCTCATACATACAGGGAAGTTATCCTATTTTTTTTGATTTCTTTTTATGAAAACCTTTTCTTAAAAAGAAAGACGGTCTAGATTATTTTAATTATAAGTTGGATTCATGGTATTTTTTGGCGATTAGGGATATACTATTAAAAGAAGGGTATAAATTCCCTTGGTCTATATATTTGTAGAATTTTTTTGCAAAGGGTGGAAGGCCAACCTAGGAAGGATGACCAAATGACAGAATTAGCTTATCAAGCAAAAGCAGGAGACGGTTTTAAAAAGAAGATGTTAAAAAGAACGGATCATTGGTTTTACACTCCTCAAGAAGTGGTGTCTGAGATGTTAGCATTAAAAGAAAAGATGGATTTGACATACGAGAATAAAATCAAGTGGGAATATGATGGGAAAGTAACTGGAACCTTAAGAAAAATGAATATACTAAAAGGGTATCTCAAAGGAGATCGAAGAACAAAGCCATTCTATTTGCAGATTCTATCCGCTCAGCCAGAAGATGAGATTAAAAACAGCTCACCCCTTGAGGCAAACACACTATCAGAGAAAGATGAAAGAATGTCTAAAAGGGTAGTAAGTTTGTTGAAGAATAAATTCAATTAATAAATAGAATTTAAAACAAAAAGAAACGTTTGATGCTCAATGTCAGACGTTTTTCTTTTTGTGCGCTAGGCATGAGCCCATTCTTTAAGGTTCAAGTCCCAAACTTTGAAAGCAGTAGAACAGTTAGCTTAAGACAAGGGTATCTGGGGAGACCCAGAATCTGAAGGAAGTCGCCGGCAAATCCCTGCTTTGAAGAACAAGAACTTCATATTAATGCTAGGTGTACTGGGATGTACTGCATAACAAGTAGAAGCTCTTACTGCCAAAGACGACACATACTAGATGAAGCAAGGATATCGGGAGGAAGAATGCGCGCTTACCCTGGGAGGTCTATCAGGTAGGCGATCATGAAATCTAAGCAAGTGTGTTTTCGCTAATAGAAGTCAGCAGAAGCCCCGTACGTACATAGCTAAAAAATATTTAAAGGGCGCAACTCTTGCATGAAAAGGTATAATAAATTGGCAGAAGTAGACACTAAAAGGGCTACTTTGTGTTGAACATTAGATAACTAAAAAATATGATGATCCTATGATATTTGTTGTATATAACTAGGATACAAAAAGACAAAAGAAGAAAAAGGAGATACGATGTCAAAGAGAAAAGAAATAATTGAAACAGGATGGAACTTAGACAACAGTTATGCCGGTCTACCAAAATCATTTTTTACCAGCCTCAACCTCACCCCTGTACGCTCACCGAAGATGATCATTCTCAATGATTCGTTGGCAACATCCCTAGGGTTGAACGTTCAGGCACTGCAAAGCGAAAATGGCTTAGCTGTACTTGCTGGTAACCGGATTCCAGAAGGTGCATTTCCTCTTGCTCAAGCTTATGCGGGGCATCAATTCGGGCATTTTACCATGTTAGGGGACGGCCGAGCTCTGCTTCTTGGAGAGCAAATCACACCCAAAGTTGAGCGATTTGATATTCAGCTAAAGGGTTCAGGTAGAACGCCATACTCCCGCGGGGGCGATGGTCGAGCGGCACTTGGACCAATGCTGCGCGAATACATCATCAGCGAAGCCATGCATGCACTTGGCATTGCTACCACCCGCAGCCTAGCGGTGGTGACAACCGGTGAGGCAGTAATTCGTGAAACCGATCTGCCTGGTGCGATCATGACCCGGGTGGCTTCCAGTCATATACGTGTCGGAACGTTTCAATACGCTTCAAAATGGGGCACTGCCCAGGATCTCAAGGCCCTGGCTGATTATACGTTACAGCGGCATTTTCCAGATGTTGACGCTGAAGAAAACCGCTATCTTTCCCTACTTCAGGATGTGATCAAGCGTCAGGCTGTCCTGATTGCCAAGTGGCAACTGGTTGGCTTTATTCATGGGGTGATGAACACCGATAACATGGCCATTAGTGGAGAAACCATTGATTATGGTCCATGTGCTTTTATGGATGTCTATGACCCAGAAACGGTATTCAGTTCAATCGACAGGCAAGGCCGCTATGCCTATGGTAACCAGCCGTATATTGCCGGATGGAATCTTGCTAGGTTTGCTGAAACCCTATTGCCGTTGCTACATGACGATCAGGAGCTGGCTGTCAAAATGGCCGAGGATGCGATTTCAGATTTCAGTGAGTTGTATCAAAGTAATTGGTTTAGAGGAATGAGAGAAAAACTGGGAATATTTAATGAAGAGCAACAGGATGAATCCCTTATTGAAGACCTCCTCAGCATGATGAAGAAGTATCGTGCAGACTATACCAATACCTTCCGCGCATTAACTTTTAATATGAGGGAGGATGCGGTCATGTTTGAGACGCCGGAATTTGCTCAGTGGCATGAACTGTGGCAGGCGAGACTAGGCAGGCAGCAGGAATCTGAATCTTCCTCGCATCAGTTGATGAAAAGGAGCAATCCTGCGCTAATCCCTCGGAACCACCGGGTAGAAGCCGCACTAGAAGCCGCAGTGAAACAAGAAGACTACAGCGTGATGGAGCGACTTCTTGATGTTCTTTCAAGCCCCTACGCGCACTCCCCCGAACAGGCTGAATACTCTAAACTGCCTGCGCAATCAACCCGTCCTTACCGAACCTTTTGCGGTACATGATATAGAAGCCTTAGGGGTGATTCTTTGTGCTTTACTCAATTAAGTTGACGCCTTGTCAGATAATGCTACCCCTTTCTTGGAGGTAGCATTATCTAGTTGAGGGTCAGTTACAAGAATAAAGCATTCTATTAAGTTTGATTATTTTATGTATGAAAGAATCAAACAACTATGATGTAAATCAGAAGATTATATTTCACCAATTTTCATTGTATATTAGTCATTAGAAAGAGGTGAGCAAGATCAAACATTTCCTTGGAGCTACATTCATTATTGTGCTGGTACTAAGTGCTATTAGTTTTGGCATTGGATGGTACCTTAATACAGAATGGGTAAACATAGCTTTTATAGTAGGAGCGCTCTCCTTATTAATTTCTACCAGTGGAACGACAACTGAAGCCCATCTTGCTATGAAAACACTTGGAAATCATGTACCGAAAAGCGGAAGTAAACTACTATCACTTAGTCCACTACTTGTGGGTTCACTTTTAATGCTAACCATTAGCTTTATCTTCGCATTATTTCTATAAAGATAACTGAAAAACGTTTGGCTTCTGCTATAGGTCACTCTTTTTATTGGATTTTTATAATTCACCAACACTCTAGCTAGTGACTCTAGAATATACATAACTGGAAATGGAGACTACAATAATTGATTGATTTGAATATTCCTCAGTTACATTAGTTACATCTGAGATTCAAGCAAGTGTACTGTCGTTACGGCAATCTATAAAGATCGCGGTGATATTAAGCCAGTAAATACAATTATCAACGATACGATTGCGAGCATTCCTAATGATTTGGCAGTTGAAGTAAGTTGCATTATTACAAAGGTGAACCTAAGCCAATCGAAGTAGGAGGCCTTCCTATAGCGGTCGAGGAGTTGTTCAGCAAATTAAGTTATTTGAGCAAATAGTAGCAAAAGCAGCTGTAACAGGAGATTACAATAAAAGCAGTTCTAGCATTAAAAACTAATCTATTTAGCCCTTCTGAGGCCATTTCAAAACGGATCAAGTATAGCCTAGAGTTTTCAGTTTTGGTGTTAACTAACGCTAGAGCTCGATTACATGCTTTAAAGAAGGGTCTTATATATTCAAGTGAACAAGTTAATAATGAGTCTTCAGGATATAGTACAGGAAGTAAACTGATCGAATTTTTAACGTAGATTGCAAATGCATTTTTTCCGGTTGGGTTGCTCTTAAAAGCAGATAATCAATTTACAAAGATTAAAGAAGTTAAAACATAATCGACATAGATAAAAATGAAGTGACTACTTTAATAAATGTAGTCACCTTTAATGTAGAAAGCTGTTGAAGTGGTTGATTAGAACTCTATAATCGTAAATCATTTTTTAGTGAATCTAGTCCATTAATTTTTTAGAAATACTTCTTTCGATTTTCTTTTCATTTTCCTTAGCGATCTTAGGATGAAGGATTTCACATCTCTTCCATCTCTAATCCGTTCGTACGTTTTATCGAAAGTATTTGCTTTACATGGATATTGATCACCATTTGCATCTGTTATAAGGTAATCTCCAGGATAGCCCTTTACGGTACCTTCTGATGTATCGATGGAAATGGTCCTAGATATTTTTACGGCTTCCACTATAACGGGTTTACTTCGATACCTTGCCACTACTATTCCCTCCTTTCAATTGTCTTCTCTCCACTTTTCACCTTTGCAAATATATATTAATTCAGCTTATTCACCATTAAAATGAAATGTGAAAAATGCTTTTCTGTAAAATGGTTAGAGATTGTCATAATCTAGTAAACGATAGAAATGTAAACTATTTAGATCTATTTATAAAGATTCAGACATAATTAATAGTATAAGGTGTTATATTACCACTCCAAAATGGTTAAAAAGAAGATGAGAGGTGATAACTATTTCAACGAAAACAATTAATTATCTTAAATGTGGAAATGCTTTATTGTTAGCTTTTTTATTTGCTAGTTGGATTAATATTTTTATAATCCAACCATATGTTGTCAGTGGAAGTTCGATGGAACCAACTCTAGCAGGTGAGGATCTTTTAGATACGGAAAAAGTTGGCGATCGAATTATTGTTTTTAAAAGTGCTTATGTATTAGGGAATATACCTGAATATGGAGAGATGGTTATCATTGATAGCCGAATTGATCATGTAAGAGCATTTAAAGATCGACTATTTGATAGTCCTTTGTTAGCAATTTTTTCTGACCAAAGAGAAGAAGGGAATATTTGGATAAAGCGAGTGATAGGAGAATCTGGAGACACAATTCGATTTAATAACGGAGATATTTATAGAAATGGAGAGTTGTTAGTAGAAAACTATATTAAAGAAGAGATGAAAGCGCAAAATGATGTCTTTGTCATACCGGATAATCATGTTTTTGTCATGGGAGATAATCGAAACAACAGCTCTGATAGTAGAGCAATAGGACCCATTCCTATTGATAATGTTGTAGGTAAAGTAATGTTAAGATTTTATCCATTTGATCGTATTAATCTTTTATAAGGAATAGAAACAAAAACAAAGAGCCCCTAATGAAAAAAATACACGTCATTAGGGGCCTTTGCTGTATAAATTTAATTAGCTTCATTAATTTGAAGCTTCCTTTATAGAAGAATATCAAAGAACAGTAGACCTGTTACTTGTTTTTAAAGTAAGATAGATGAAGATTAACAAAAAGAGGAGAGCTTACCATGCAACAATCTAAACAACCTAGATGGATTTTGCTATTAACATTCGTTGTTGCTATTGGTTTTATTGTTACCATAATAATAAAAGTTAGCGACGTTCTAAGTGAATCTTCTACCAGTGAAACGATAAATGAAATAGTCATAACGATCCTTACTTCAGATGAAATTGTTGATCAAAGCTGGGGAAGTCTAGCATACAAAGGGCAGTTGAAAATAGAAGAACAGTTTCCTGTTTCTGTTACTCTGTATAGCGAAATCGATACACCAATGTTTCAGGAAGAAACAATTGAAAAGGCTATCAAAGAGGGTTCTGAATTAATTATTGGTCATGGGAGAGAATTTTCAGGTGTTTTTACAGAAATGGCACCTAAACATCTAAATGTTCATTTTGTCACTATTCATGGGAGTTCTGTACATGAAAATCAATCTGTCTATACATTTAATCAAGGAGAAGTTGAAAAAACTGCTGGTTTAGCAGCATCATTAATAACAGAAACAAATAAAGTAGGTTTGATTGATGCTATTGATGCACGTGAAGAACAACCTCAATTTGAAGAAGCTCTTTATCATTATAATCCTGAGGCTGCATTTTATTATAAGGTTGTTGACAGTAGAGATGATGGTGCTAAAGCAGTCGAATTAATGAAGGAGTTGATTGATGAGGGTGTCGATGTCATTTATTCAAGAGGAAATGCTTATAATCGTGCTGTCATCGAATATGGAAGACAACATAATGTCTATATGATAGGTTACTTAGAAGATCAGGCATATATGGCAAATGGTTGGGTGTTAACTAGCGTAATGAACGACGTTTCTCAGATGTATGTTGCCATAATGAAAGATTATTTCAGTGAAGAGGGCTTACAGGCAGGAAAAAAACTGTTAACGGAAGAAGATGGAGTGTATCAGCTTGCTCCTTTTGGACCGATGTTTACAGATGATGAGATTGAGATGATCAATAGGGAACTAGATAGATAGTGACGTAACTGTGATGAAGTGGGGAACATTATGAAAAATCTTGTTAAGAAAATGTCATTTCGTAATAAAATTTTGATAGTTCTCCTGGTGACTACTATGATTCTTAGTAGTTTTTCTTTCGTTTTGATTCAATCTATTGATCAAGTCAATTCTGTAAGTAATAAAATTAATCAAAATAACATTCCGGAATTGGTCTGGGTTACACATTGGGAACAAGAATTAATCACGAAAAAATTTATAATTGAAAGATTTATAGAAAATGATTATTGCTGTAATTTACTGAAGGAGTATGAATCTTTTATAGCTGTTTCTACTGAAGAATTCGGATTACCTTATAGCGATGTGCCCTTATCGCTAATAGCCTTAAAAACAGAGATTGAGCTCTTGGATTTTATGATTTTGAATAATGTTCAAGGACTAATTTCATATAGCAATAAGGCTAGTTTAGAAAACTATTTACATAATGAATATTTACAACAATTAGACAAACTAGCTGACCAAATTAACGATAAAAAGCTTACCGTTTTTTCTAGCCTTAATAATCATTCAAGTCATTTTTTATCTATTATTAAAGATTCACTATGGTTACTCTTATTTTTAACGATTGGGGCAATTATTGCTTCTGTGATTTCAGCTTATCGGATTAGTTCGAATTTAACACGACCAATAGAAAATGTTGTGAATAAAGTCGATGAAATCGCAAGTGGTCATTATGGTTTGACTGTTGAAGAAACTTCACAAGTAGAATTGTGTCAGCTCACTAGTTCTATAAATAAAATGTCTAGAAGGTTGAGAGAATCCTTTGACACGATTGTAAAAGATAAGATTTACAGGGAACAGATTTTAAATTCACTACCCGTAGGTATTATTACATTCGATGAAAAGTCATCCAATGTTTCATTAAATCATACGGCAAAACGTTTATTAGGAAGCGATGAATCGGTTATTTCGATTCCGTTAAACAGCCCTAAAGAAAATACCATGTTTTGGGATGCTTTAACATCGAAAGAGATGATCAACAATGTAAAAGTTCCTTATTATACATTGCAAGAGAAACGTACATTTTTACTTTCTCAAGCTAAGCTCCTTGATCAAAATCAAAATAACATTGGAACAATTTTTTATTTTATTGATATTACAGCGAAGGAAAATCTAGAGAAAAGAATGCATCACTCTGAAAAATTAGCCCTTGTTGGAGAATTAGCTGCTGGTGCGGCCCATGAAATACGAAACCCATTAGCGGTCATAGATGGATTTTTAACGATAATGAGCAATTCATTTAAAGAAAGTGAAAAAGAGCAATTTCACCTTCCATTGTTATTAAAAGAACTTGAAAGAATTAATACAATTATTGAAGAAATGTTGCTTCTTACTAAACCAAGTGCGCCTCATTTTAAAGCAAATTATATGGACGATATCATTAATGAAATACTCCCGTTAATTCAACATTCAACTGAACATAAAAATATTAAATTTTCAATAGATCTAGAAAGAAAATCAATCAAGGTTGATGGAAAGCAAATGAAACAAGTCTTTCATAATTTAATTAGAAACAGTATAGATTCGATGAACAAAGGTGGGAGTATATCGATCTACTCACAAACCTCAGTAAACGAATATCAAATCTATGTAAAGGATAGTGGGACAGGAATCCCTCCATTAATTCAACCTTCGATCTTCGACCCGTTCTTAACGTCTAAAGAGACAGGTACAGGATTGGGATTAACGATCGTTCAAAGGATTATAAACAACCATCGTGGGAAAATTAAATTAGTTTCTTCTACGGAAGAAGGAACGATCTTTTTAATTACTTTACCACTTTAAAGCTAATTATTGATGTTCTAGTATGTCATCAAAGTTAGCTTTTTCTTTTTTTTTATAATTGAATGAGTGAGCCTGTTGCAGTGAATGTAGGTAATTAATAATAAGAAAAATGATATCACCTAAATGGACCGTTAATCTGGAAAAAAATAAGTTGAGTAAATCAAAAATAAAGAAAAATAAGTTTCAAAGCATAAGGTCTAAGAAGCTTAATAAAAGCAGTTGAAAAATATAAGAAAACACCTTGTGGAAAGGATGATAGCGAATGACCAGTATTTATGTCATTAAAGCAGAAAACACAAATTAATTGACCAGGTATGCAGAAACGTTCCTGAACCCTTAAGCAATTACAATAAGCAGTAAGCAGTTATCGTCCATGCTAAAATTTTTCTAAAACTTTCACATAATGTGATTGAAAACCAATTATTGGGGTCAAACTACAGATAAGATTGACCAAGAAAGCATCTTATAAAAAAGGGGCGAATTATTGTGACATTAGACTGGTTTGATAGAGTTACTGAAGAGCTTCAAGACGATTTAGAATCCATTTGTGATAAGTATGATCAAATAGGTCATATGTCTATCGACAAAGGTGCTAAACATCCCCGAATTGAGTTCTTTGTTGAATTGGAAGACCTTGAACGGGAATATTTTTGCACGCTGTTCTATGATCCGTTTAATAACGAATTCTATATTGAATCGTTTGATCTTGACTTAGATTTAACCTCAAGAACCATTCTTGAAGATATTGAAGATATCATTGATGCTGTACACGAGAGTTTCCATGATTTCATTAATGATGAAGACGATGATTACGAAGCAGCCATAGAGTACAGCGACGAAGAGTTTAATGATGTGTACGATATTGACGTTCTAACTGAAGATGATGAATTTGAAACGTTAGAAGTTGATTGGGAAACTCCTGAAGTAACAGCTTATATTGATGAAACTGAAGATCTTGAAATCACCTATAAGTTTGGAGTCATTCCAGAAACAGGAGATGGAATTCTTCAAAGAATTAATAGGGTTAAGACGGAAGATGATGATATCATAAAAGATGAATTCAATTTCATTTTTAGTAAAGACGAGGCAAGTACCATTATTGCAATGATTGCAAGTCATATGGACTCGATTAAGAGCTTAGATTTCGAGCAATGATTCAATAGAGAGAGTCGCTTATATTTTTTCTTTGAACATATATATGGAAAAAATAGGCTATTCTCTTAGTGTTGGTAAGATTTAGTTTAGAGATTATCATGAAAGTATTACAGCCGAATGGATTCATTCGGCTTTTTCATTTTTCTTTTTTTAATGCATTTAGAAATGGACAGCTGGAAGAAGTTTGGTCATCACGTAAGAAGTATTGTTTCCATTCGAAGTTATCTTCATTTCCATATGTGTTCAAATCAGGGTGAGGAGCAATAGAGTCATACTTAGTAAGGCGATTTCTAATTTTAGATTTAATGATGTTTGCGTAATCAGAGGACGATGGAAAATTTTGTAATACCCATCTGGGTGTTAATGCAAACATAAAGTAAGGAAAATTCCGACTTTTTCTTTGTTTATGAGCGGGTGAGGCACAATAAATAAAAAGAGGTTCTCCATGAAAGCAAAATTCCCATGCAGGGTTACTTACTTCCTTTGGAACAGAAGAAGGCCATTTTTTTTGATCAATTGCATGAATGGCTTTGAGCTGTTCCCAGAATAAATGTTCAAAATAAGCGATTGGCATTGTTGCAAGATCATTGGGGGTAAAGAAAAAAGTAATTAGGGTTGAGTATTTCCCGAATTTTCGAGATGAAAGCGCATATTCTTTGATTGTATCCGCTAATGTGAGTGATGTGGTTTGATCTCTAGGATCTCCCACAAAGGCAAATCTTAAATGCTTGTTATAAAGAGCTTGAATTGCGGGAATACAAGGAAAGGCGTTCTCTGTATCAGTCATTTTATTTTTAAATTGATAAACCGCATCTGTTTTCCAAGTAGTTAAAGGTACTGTCTCAATTTGATCTAATGAAAATAATGTCATTTAAAATCAACCTCCTAACGATAACATATTAAGAAATGTTCGTTAGGTGATCATTCGACGAAAAAAAGCGTTTCAAGAAATATTCACTCTTGAAACGCCGTATTCTTAAAGCTGTATTCTAAAATAGAGGTAGTTGATTCAAATTATTCTCCTTTATACCATCAGGCTCACTTCTCAAAATGTCACGACCATACTTATGAAAAACATCGACATGAGCTAAACTACCTTGCTTTGCTTCATTAAGAGCTTGAATATAATCTAATTCTCGACCGCTACTCGTCTTAAAAGCAATTAAGTCACCGCTATCGTTCTTTCTGACTGCAACAATATGTTCTTGAGAAAAATCAATATCTGAACTATCTACGGAATTCTCTCTTTCAATTTGCTTGCGATATTGCTCAAATACTTCCTCGAAATGATCTGTCATAAATCTTTCTCCCTTCTAATCAGTCAAGTTAGTTTGTTACAAATTAAGCTCTTTGAATCATGAAAAGGTGATGTTTAACTGATAAATAGGTTTTGTTAATGCGGATTTATGACCTTGAAACAAGCAATCGGGGTTATTATGGGTGCTAACATTGGTAACTGTGACAGCATTTATCATTGGGATTAAAATTTTTACTTATTCTTTACCAATTGATCTTTTTTTAAAAGAGCAATAAATTAAATTATATTGGTCAAGTTATTTTTGGTTTCGGTGCTCTTTTTTATGGTTTAGATTTAATGGGAGATGCGATGAACTTTATTAAAAGGGGTTCAAGCAAAGTAGTAATTGGTGAAGATTAATAATGATTATCTTTAAATTTGAGCGACTTTCATAGTTGTTCTTTTTTATTGTGAAGTTTTGACACAACAAAGGTGCATAAAAAGCTTTGTTTACCGTATTCTAAAAGTAATAGAAAATATAACGGAATTAGCAATTAGGACTAAGTAATTATAAAAGTGTTGATTGAATAGGTGATTACAATTTACAATTAGAAGAATAGATATTACTTCCTACAGTGTTATGGGACTAATACAAGTCAGATTTTTGAAGGTGACACTCATGAATAAAATAATGACCGTGTATCCAAAAGCTGTTGAACATACTAAGAGTAAAATCCTTGTTGATATCGACCGTTATCTTGAATTACGAGATACTTGTCCATCTTTCGAGCAATATTTATCAGATCGTCTTATCTATTTAGAGCAGATTTGGGTAAATGTTTGGCTAAATAAGGTTACCAATGATATCCCAAAAAAAGAGAAAAAATCCTTCTTAGCTGAGCGGGATTATGTAGTCGATGGTATTGATCGAAAAATTTTGAATCGCTTATTTCGAAATGAAATGAGAACGTATAAACCCTTTGATGTATTTAACTGGTTAAACGAAACTTTTATCAATCATTCAGATGTGTGGGAACTGACATACAAACAAGCAAAAAAGAAATATGAACATTTCCTAAAAGAAGAAGAACGAATGAAACAAAGAAGAGATCTACAACGTAAGATTGAACAAGCTCTAGAAAAATTATTACATCAAAATCAACAATCGATTTACATATACCTTCGCCACCGAGTCAGTGAACAAATACAAGTAGATTTATTAACAAAGCCGAAATATAGCATGATTGAAACGTTCAGGATTGAGGAGAAGTTAGAAGAGGATGGCTTATTTTCTCCCACTGATTATTTTACCGTTTCTAAATTCTTCGATGAATTAACTGGGGAAATCCACAATGCCTTTTATTGGGAATACGAAACTTACTTTTATGCATATGATCGTTTTGTTCATCAAATTTTAACGGATTATATAAGTCATAAGTTAATGGAGTCACTTACGGAAGAAGTATTTGAACAATATGAGGACATGTATGATGAGACACTAACATCTTCCAAAGTAAAGGGTGTTGTTGACCTTTCACTTGGTCCTTGGCATAAAAAGTATTTCTCACTCATTCAATCAGAACTTCTTGCTGATTTATTAAGGTTAGCTGATATTCCTTTTAAATTAGACATTCACACTGACATTTATAAAAATGACTTGATTGAACGAGAGCTTAAAAAACAAGAAGAAGAAGAAGAAAATCAAAGAAAGCTAGCAGAGGAAGCGAGAATTCTTGATGATATTTTTGGTCGTGAATACCGGCCTTCTGCAGGAAGAAGTATTCGTTATGTCTTGCACATAGGGGAAACGAATACGGGGAAAACCCATCATGCCTTGCAGAGAATGATGAAAGCCAGAAGTGGACTTTACTTAGCTCCATTGCGGTTGTTGGCATTAGAGGTGTATGACAAACTAAACGGAGAAGGAATTGCTTGTACACTAAAAACAGGTGAAGAAGAAAAATCTGTAGAGGGTGCCACTCATAATTCTTGTACAGTTGAAATGTTCCACGAAAAAGAATCTTATGATGTAATTGTCATTGACGAGGCACAAATGATTGCGGATAAAGATCGTGGCTTTTCTTGGTACAAGGCAATAACAAAAGCAAATGCAAATGAAGTTCATATCATTGGAAGCCGCAATGCAGAGCAAATGGTTTTGCAACTTCTAGGTGACTCTGAAGACATTGAAATATTTGATTATAGTCGGGATATTCCTCTTCAAGTGGAGAGAAAAGAATTTCAGATGAAGCAAACAAAAAAAGGAGATGCACTTGTTTGTTTTTCAAGACGAAGAGTGTTAGAAACAGCTTCGCAACTTCAAAAGAACGGGTATTCTGTTAGTATGATTTATGGAAGCATGCCACCTGAAACGAGAAAAAAACAAATGCAGCGTTTTATTGAAGGAGAGACAAGTGTGATTGTTTCTACTGATGCAATTGGAATGGGGTTAAATTTACCGATCCGACGTATAGCTTTTTTAGAAAATGAGAAATTTGATGGTTCACGCAGAAGAAGATTAACTTCTCAGGAAATAAAACAGATCGCAGGGCGAGCAGGACGTAAAGGTATTTATGAAGTGGGGAAGGTAGCTTTTACTGCTGATATAAAATTAATGAAGCATTTACTTCAAAAAGAGGATGAATCCATTCAAACGTTTGCCATTGCTCCAACAAACTCTGTCTTTGAACGTTTTCAAAAATATTACCGTGATCTAGGAACCTTTTTTGAAATGTGGGATAAATTTGATAGTCCCAAAGGAACAAAAAAAGCTACGCTATCTGAAGAAAAAGAATTGTACGAGACAATAAGGGGAACCGAAATTGAGGCTCGTCTTTCTATGATGGATCTTTATGGTTTTTTACATCTTCCATTTTCTACAAAAGATCCAGGGATGGTTGAGCAATGGCAAGAAAAAATGATTGCTATTATTAGAGGTGAAGACCTTCCAGAACCACAGATAACAAGGGGTTCACTTGAAGAAATGGAGCTTTCCTACAAAGCAATTGGCCTTCATCTGTTATTTTTATATCGGTTAGATAAAAGAACGGAAGCTATATATTGGGAGAGGGTAAGAGAAGAGATAAGTGATGGAGTTCATGAGTTTCTAAAAAATGACGTAAGAAATCTAACGAAAACATGCAAACACTGTGGCAAAAAACTTAATTGGGATCATGCTTTTACCATTTGTGATCCGTGTCATGCCTCTAGATATAAAAGAAGAGAACACGGATATTACCGGAATAGAAAAGCTTATAGATGAAGAGAAGGACTAACCTAAGCTTAGTTATAAATTCAAAATAGCAGGCCCTTACTTAGGAATAGTGGTGCGTGGCAAGATAATTCATTAACTATGTAAATAAATAATCATATACGCGGTTATGAAGAGAGTAGTGTGGAGTGAAAGAATAGATAAAACGAGTTATTGGATTGTGAGTCAAAGCCAAATACTTTGACTCACAATAGAAGTAGTTAAATCAAAAATGAAAGAGCAATGATGAAAATCGATGCATGGTAAAGTAGATCTAATAAATTACTGCTTAATTTTCTATTAAGCATATTAATAAACATATACCCTGAGCGAATAACTATAATAATTAAAGCGATCTTAATTAAAAGTGCTGGAATCAAGGCAGTCACCTCCTAGAAAATGAACTCTTCTAGTCTATGTTGAATCATCCGTTTAATACTACAATTATTTAAATGAACAAAATGAAAAATGAAAGGGACTACCTTATTTTTGTGCTGCTACTAGGATTGATTCTTACGTTTCTTCATTTCTTCAGTTACGACAAATGCCAGATCATCATTGCCAAATAGAGCTAACACACCTAGTAATGTTTCATCAGCGATCGATTCAGATTCATGTTTAGGTACTGTTAAATCAAGTGCATATTGGAGGGCTCCGTTTTTGACTTGGTGTGGATAGGCAGTTGTATATAGTTCAACTGGATCGATATCATGATTGATACACCATTGTGCAAAAACCAAAATCATCATCTGTTCATCTTGTTGAAAATTAGCGATCACTTTTTGTTCCATTTCTTTTTTATTCATTTTTCTCTCCTTCATTATCATCCATTAATAGAGTTAATTGTTTCAGAAATGTTTCATTGTACTGAGTAATGATATGAATCCTTGCTTTAGTAAGAGGAATGGTTTGCTTGCATTTTTTCACTTGACATGACACTTCTAGTTGATCGACCTTGACTAGATATTTCTTTCTCTTTTTACATGTTGGACATGTTGCACTTATCAGCTGAACAGTAGCTTCTTTTGAAAATTCTCCTTCTGTTTTATCTTTTGTTTCCTTTGTTAATTGTTGAAATAAAAGGGCATTCGTTGCTGCTCGACTTGTACGCTTAATAAGAGTATCAAGTGTAAGAAGTGGATTCGGGTTTCGAAGTGGATTTTTCTTAACCTTAATTTTATCATAATCATCCATTTCCAATAAGCCATACCCTTTAGGTACTTCTTCTGTTGATAATAGCCCTTTAGGTGTCATAATATAAGCATAATGAGCAATGTGATGATACCCATAATCAGAATGAAGTACCTCATCTCGAAGGAAATCGGCTCGTGTTGCTTTTACCTCAATGATGCGAGCTTCTTTTCGTTTCATATTTATACCAAGTGCATCTGCTTTAAATCGTTTCCTTTTGTAAAATAGCTTTACTTCATTCGCACATAGATCTGTTACTTTTTCTTTAAGCCAATATAAAGATTGAATCTTAAGGTGTTTATGCATATAACTTTCCATTATATAAAATCCTTCCTATAGCCAACCTAATAAATAAAAACTATATATAACACTTGTTAAAACGAGTGTAAGAATACAGATAAATATAAAATTTTGTTTAACTATGATTCTTGTTGGCTGTTCCATTAATCGTGAAGCCATTAGGACTTGACCTGAAAAGGGAGATATTTGTGTTGCTACTGTCCAAGCTACAAGTAACACTAAAGCTAAGTACTCTGGACTAACTCCGAAATTACTCGGAGACAATGCACTACCAATTCCAATAACAATTATAACAGGATGAATGCCTATTTGCGCTAGAGCTGTTGCAAGAATCACGAGTAAGATACTTAATAAGAAAACGGAACCGAGTGAAGTTTGAAATAGTAATGTAGACAAATAAATACCGATATCAGTTGAAGCCATAGCCATTCCTAAAAAGCCAGCGCTTATGAACACAGCTAATTCATTCTTTAGTCGCTCAAATGAGTGTAACACTTGTTCGGTAACATCTTGAACAAATGTTTTGAAAATTCTTGTGAAAAATGCCCACAGGAATGGCAAGAGAATGGCTAGTAATGAAACGATTGTTAACATTTTCACATCCAAAAGAAAATCAAGGATAAAAGATAAGCTAATCAGAACCACAGAAAACATAAAAAATGGACGTAATGAAGTAGTTTGTTTCTCAGTCCGTTCTGTCGATCTCTCAATAATCGGATCATCTGCAAATGATATAAAACGAAACATTAAGACACAAACGATAATATAAACGACTCCTAACAGTAATCCGAATCCACCAATGTCAAACCAAGAAAGATCAAAAAGGATAAGGACTAGCCCTACGTTTACAAAATAAGGGGACCACAACATTGAAGTAGCAAAGGCTCTCATAATTGTTAATGATAGTTTTTTATTTTGATATCCGGAGAAACTTTCTGTGATGATGCGCTTGACAATAGCCATTGAGCCAAAATTCAAGAGGACACTAATTGTAGCTGTTAGGATAAAACTAAAACGATAAGGATGCGGATCTTTCTTTTGTTGGTTAGCTTGAACTTTTTGTTTTAAAGCTGATAAATAGCCTGCCGTTGACATGAAGATACCGATTATGGGAATTAATAAAAACAATGATAATAGATTTATATTTTTTCCGAAACCTAAGATTACTGTTTGTAAATCAGCACTTTCTATGTAAAAACAAACCATTCCGGTTCCTAACAAAGCAAGAACAATCAAACGATTTACATTAGATAAGAAAAATAAAGTACTAGTTAGTAAAATGGCGGCTATCAAACTATAAATAAGTCTAAGTATTTCACTAGGGAAAAACAATTCAAATAGATAAAGAAGCGATGTAAAATAACAAAGGACACCTAGTAATCGAGTTGATTTTTGTAACGTAATGATCATCTCCTTTGACCTTAATATTCACGTATTCAATCATTGATTGAATACGTGTGGTTTCTGTTATTTCTTTATTTTAATGTTTTGATCTAGGAAGAGTAAAGGAAAATGATCATTTATCATAAATACCCCACTTTTAATAATGTTTTTATTTGATTACCTTTATATAAAATAAATAAAAACGAAATAGGTAGACAGTAAGGATTGCAAAAAAAAGATGCTTCCCCAAACAAACGCCGGTATAAAAGTGAGTTTCTGTAAGGCTTGCGCATCCCCAGCTTGTTTTGAATTGGTAAGACTTAAAATGAGAATGGTTAAAGATGCGAGAACGGATTGAACTAAAATGATACTGGCTAGTAAGTACACAATCATCTCTTTAACGGAGGTCAACTGATAATGAATAAGAAGGTAGGAACCCCCTATGTAGATAAGAAGCCAAAAAATCCCGAATTTATTCCGAACCCACAAGAGCAGGTTGATTAATGCAATCGTAAAGAGTACATAAAACAAGAAGGTTGATTCTCCATTCGCAATTAAAAAAAAGGCTAGAATGGCTATTAAAGAAGAAAAGGTATATCCCGCATAGGCGACGATGACAGAACTAAACCATGATTTTGACCCAGTATGGGCAACACCGTCAGTACTAGCATATAAGGAAATGCAGTAGACTTTGCCACTAGTTAATAATGCAGCTAGTGCATGTCCAGTTTCGTGAATAAGGGTATAAATTATGAAAAAAAAAGGTCTGACTCTAGGGATAAAAGAAATGATAATTGCTATTGCAATATAAGCATACATAAAGTCCATAAGTATTGCTCCTCCTTCACATACCATCATACCCATTTCTATTCGATTTAAGTAGATCATAGAAATTATAGTATAAGACAACTTATTTCGTTCATTTAATGTATAACATTAGCTCTACGCAAAAGACGAAGACTGGAAACAAGCGCCTTTATAGATATGAGAGGAACAACCGTAGTCATACTTTACTCAATGAAGAATTAGACAAAATTAGGAAACATGGTATCCTAGTCATATAGCTGAATACATTGAAATGGTGGAGGCTTTATGAATATGAATATGATTTCAATCATTCTCGCGATTGTTTTTTTAGTCAATATAGTACTCATACTTATGATTACTTTTCTTGAGAGAAGAAATGTTAGCTCTATCTGGACATGGGCAATAGTATTAACCTTTCTTCCTATAGTTGGTTTTATTCTGTATATTATTTTTGGTCGGAATTTAAGCCGTTCAAAGCTTTTTAGATGGGACAAGGAAAGCTATTTGCTGTTAGAAGGGTTAGTCACGGATCAGAAATCTTCTTTGAAAAATGGTTCGTATCAAATTGACGACCCGGCAATCTCAAAGTACAAAGACTTTATTATGATGAATTTAAATCAGAATTCATCTTTGCTTACTCAAAATAACAACGTAACCATTTATACAATAGGCCAAGAAAAATTTGATGCTCTTTTAGCAGACATTAAACAGGCTAAAAGACACATACATATTTTGTATTACATTATCCGCGACGATGAGCTCGGTAACAAATTAGCTGATGAATTAGTGAAAAAGGCAAAAAGCGGTGTCCAAGTAAGATTATTATATGATGATTTAGGTTCTAGGACATTAAGTAAAGCCTTTATTCATAAAATTAAATCAGCAGGGGGCGAGGTGGAAGCTTTTTTTCCATCTAAAATTCATTTTATTAATTTAACGCTTAACTTTCGTAATCATCGAAAGCTTGTCGTAATTGATGGCGAAACGGGTTATATTGGCGGGTTCAATGTTGGGGATGAATATTTAGGGTTAAACCAACGTTTCGGCTATTGGAGGGATACGCATTTAAAAATTGTTGGTGAAGCTGTTAATCATATTCAAACACGATTTATTCAAGATTGGAATCAGGCAGCAAGAAAGGAATTACTAATTAAAGATTTTCTTTTTCCTTTTACTAAGAGCTATGGACAATTTGGAATACAAATAGTTTCAAGTGGTCCAGACTCGCAATTAGAACAAATCAAGAAAGCTTATATAAAAATGATCTTAACAGCAAAAGATTATGTTTATATTCAAACACCTTATTTCATTCCAGATGAAAGCTTATTAGACGCCTTTAAAGTCGCTTGTTTTTCAGGTTTAGATGTTCGAATTATGATCCCTAACAAACCTGACCATCCATTTATCTATTGGGCAACCTACTCCAATATCGGCGAGTTGTTAAGAATGGGGGCAAAAGTTTATATCTATGATAATGGGTTTCTTCATTGTAAAACGATCGTAGCAGATGACAAAATAGCCTCGGTTGGTACGGCTAATATTGATGTACGAAGCTTTCGGTTAAATTTCGAAGTCAATGCGTTTCTCTATTCAACTGATAAAGTAAAAGAGTTAACACATCTTTTTCACGAGGATATGAAAGAGTCAAGAGAGCTTACATTAGAGGAATACGAACAGCGTTCTTCTAAAATTCGATTCAAGGAATCGATTTCAAGGTTATTGTCACCAATTTTGTAAATCGTTTGATGATGAGTATTATTTGTTTTGGAAAGGGGAGAGACTATTGTTTTTAAAACCTTTTGAAACAAAACAAATGTTTGAAGCCATATTAGGAAGCATTGATGAGGCGATTCATGTTGTTAATGCAGATGGAATAACTATTTACTATAACCAAGTGGCGGCAATTAATGATGGAGTCGAAATCGGAGAAGTTCTAGGAAAACATATTCTAGACGTATTCCCCTCATTAAATAAACAATCCAGTACTTTACTTAAGGTGATTGAAAATGGAAAGCCTATTTATCAACAGCCTCAGTCATATAAAAATATAAAAGGGCAATTTATTGATACAGTTAATACAACGTTACCTATCAAGGTTGGTAAAAGAATTATCGGTGCAGTAGAGATTGCGAAAGATTTATCAATGATAAAAAGTCTTTCGCAATCTCTTCTTGATCTTCAAGGGAAGGTTCATCCTCCAAAGTCAAAGCCAGTTTCTATTTCCGGAGCTAAATATCATTTTGATGATATTGTTACGGCATCTTCTGAAATGAAGAAAATAAAGAATTTAGCTCGGAAAGCTGCTCACACAACTTCTCCTATTATGATTTATGGAGAAACTGGTACGGGTAAAGAATTGCTTATCCAATCAATTCATAATTACTCCAATCGACAAAATGAATTATTCATCGCTCAGAATTGTGCAACCTTACCTTCAACTTTGCTTGAAAGTACATTATTTGGAACGAAGAAAGGGACTTATACGGGATCGATTGACCGAGCAGGCTTATTTGAACTTGCCCATAGAGGAACTTTATTTCTCGACGAGATCAATTCAATGACGCTTGAGTTTCAATCAAAACTTTTAAGAGTTCTTGAGGATGGGGTCATCCGGAGGTTAGGTGGAACAGAGTCTTATTTAGTTGATACTCGTATAATCGTAGCGATGAATGAGCATCCACATAGATGTATCGAAAAGCAGCAATTGAGAACTGATTTATACTATCGTTTAAATGTGATATTTATTGAAATCCCACCATTACGTAAGCGAAAAGAGGATATTTCTTTATTAGTTTATCATTTCATTAAAAAATATAATTATTCTTTCAATAAATTGGTTGTCGACATAGATTCTGATGTTTTGGAAAAGCTTGAGGCTCATCATTGGCCAGGGAATGTACGGGAACTTGAACATACTATCGAATTTGCGATGAATATGGTTGAAAATGACAAAATAACGATGGAACATCTCCCTGTGTATTTAAAGGATATACCGGTTATGAAAAAAAATCTTGCACATATAAAATCTCTTCGTTTAACCGTTGAGCAAACAGAAATTGAACTGATCAATCAAGCATTAACAAAGACAAACTATAACATTATGCAAACAGCAAAATTACTAGAGATTCCAAGACAAACACTCCAATATAAATTAAAGAAATATCAAATTGAGTTATAAGAGATAAAAGAAAGGAGTTTGAGTAATGAAACCTAATTCAGCAACGAAAGTGATTTCAACCTCTCATTTTGTGGCTAAGTTTTACCTGGACTATTTTAATGAACGACTTAGAATTGATGATTATAGAGGAAACATAGGGAAAATTGTAGAGGCTATTAGAGATGTGGTTTATGAAGAAAAGTTCTCTAAAATTATATTTCATAGTCGACCAGAACATTGGGAAGAATTGCTGTCCCATGGCTATGAACTAGAAGCTATTTTTAGTGGTTTTTTTAATGGGTCGGATAATTATACGATGTCTTACTATACAGAAAATGCTAGACGAACAAGTAACGTTTGGATTAAGGAGGATGAAATCCTTACCGGTGTGATAGCTAAAGGCAAAAAGCAAGAACAAAAACCAACACCGTCTTATTATCAATTTAGGAGAGCTACTTTATCTGATTCAAGCAAACTGGCAAACCTTTATGGAAGCGTTTTCCAAGTTTATCCTACTCCAATGGGTAACGAAGAATATGTGAAAAAAGTAATGAATGACGATACGCTTTTTTATATTGTTGAATGTAACAATGAGATTGTTAGTGCAGCATCAGCCGATATCAATAAACATTATAACCATGCTGAATTAACGGATTGTGCAACGTTAGTGGACCATCGCAAATATGGTTTAATGAAGGAGTTACTTATGAAACTTGAAGATGAGTTGAGGAAAGAAAAGATTTATTGTTCATTCTCCATTGCAAGAGCATTATCATTTGGAATGAATGCAGCCTTTTATCAGCTTGATTACACGTATAAAGGTAGATTAACAAACAATTGCTATATTTACGATAATAAACTTGAGGATATGAATGTATGGGTTAAAGATTTATCCCAGTAAGAATACTGACCTGGGAATTGAGTTGGGAAATTAGACTGCTCATTTCAGATTTGTAACGATCACCTTCACAAGAAGAGCTGCCGAGTTTTAAACTTTCTGCCAGAAATCAGGCATTATAAAAAACAATTAAATACAAATAAACTGCTCAATATTCGGCAGTTTATTTGTATTTTTATTAATAATTACGATGATAATCCTCTTTAGACAATTAATGTTAGCAATTAGTCAACATTCCTCAAGCTTAGAAAGTTGGCACGGAAATTGCTAATGAATAAGTAAGAGTGAAATAGGAGGGATCAATATGAAAATGGATTTATATGAACCGAAACGTCACTGGAAAGAAATTGAGTTGTGGAAAGATGTCACAGATGAGCAGTGGAATGATTGGATTTGGCAATTAACCAACACGATTCGTACTTTAGATGATCTAAAGAAAGTCATTCATCTAACTCCTGAGGAAGAAGAAGGAGTCCTTATATCGACGAAAACCATTCCGCTTAATATTACACCTTATTATGCATCACTTATGAATCCAGATGACCCAAGATGTCCAATTCGAATGCAATCTGTTCCAATTGGAGAAGAAATAAATAAAACAAAATACGATTTGGAAGATCCACTAGAGGAAGATGAGGACTCTCCGGTACCAGGATTAACTCATCGCTACCCGGATCGTGTACTTTTTCTAGTAACTAATCAATGTTCGATGTATTGTCGTTACTGTACACGCAGACGTTTTTCAGGTCAAATTGGAATGGGAGTTCCAAAAAAGCAACTAGATGATGCGATTAATTATATTCGTAACACACCAAAGGTACGAGACGTCCTTCTTTCAGGTGGTGACGGTCTACTAATTAATGACAAGATTCTTGAATATATATTAAAGAACCTTAGAGATATTCCTCATGTTGAAATTATAAGAATTGGAACGAGAGCACCGGTTGTATTTCCACAACGAATTACAGAAAATTTATGTAATATCTTGAAGAAGTATCATCCAGTATGGTTAAATACTCACTTTAATACATCTATTGAAATTACAGAAGAGTCCAAGAAAGCCTGTGAAATGTTAGTAAATGCGGGAGTTCCAGTAGGAAACCAAGCAGTCATCTTAGCTGGAATCAATGACAGCCTGCCTATCATGAAAAAGCTTAACCTTGACCTAGTGAAAATTAGAGTTCGTCCTTATTATATTTACCAATGTGATTTGTCTGAAGGGATAGGACATTTCCGGGCTCCTATCTCGAAAGGACTTGAAATCATTGAGGGCTTGCGTGGTCATACGTCCGGTTATAGTGTACCTACGTTTGTCGTAGATGCACCAGGAGGTGGCGGAAAAATCACTTTACAACCCAATTATATGATCTCCCAAAGCCCAGAAAAAGTCATTCTTAGAAACTTCGAGGGAGTGATTACAAGTTACCCAGAACCAAAAGGGTATGTTTCGGGTCGTGCGGATGAATACTTCGAGAATATTTATCAAAATTATAAAGAAAAACAAGGAAATACAGGTATTTCAGCGATTTTAAATGATGAGCAAATGACGATCGTTCCAAAATCATTAGAACGGTATAATCGTCGTACTAATTATCAACAATCGGAAGGATATACAACTTTAAAGGATAAACGAGAAAAAAGAGATCAAATGAAAGAGAAGAAATATCAAGCTCAGTTTAAGAAAAAGGATGAATCATAGAACGTAATCTTACTGAAAGGAGATGGAAATATGAAGTGTGAATGGTGTGAAGAAGATGGGGCAAAAGTAATCTCTTGTACGGTTTATTGGGAGCTGCCAGATGGCTCCCGTGCCATAGAAATAACAGAAACACCAGGAATTTACTGTAAGTCCTGTGGGATGGAATATCAAACGGAAAGCACAATTATTCAATTAGAAGATCAATTAATGATTATTGATACAAAGAACCTTGAGAAAACAATAACATATACGCAATTAATGGCTCAACCCAAATTATTAAAACACAATTATTTCCGTTTTTAAAATAATGTGTTGCCCTTCATTTAAAAAGAGAGAGGGATCGTGATGAAAGAATCATTATTAATTAAACCAATGATGAATGATTTCTATCCTAAAGCAGTTCGTGGCTCAGGCATTTATTTATACGACGATCAAGGAAAGAAATATATAGATGGATCATCGGGTGCTATTACAGCAAGTATCGGCCATGGCGTGAAAGAAATCATCAAAGCTATGCATGACCAATCTAAGAAACTTTCTTTCGTATATCGATCACAATTTACATCTGATCCTGCAGAAGAGTTGGCATTTAAGCTTAACGAGCTAGTAGGAGCTGAAGAACGGTACTGGTCGTTTTTTGTCAATAGCGGTTCTGAGGCAACAGAAACGGCTATGAAGATAGCAATTCAACATTGGCAAGAACAAGGGGATTATAAGAAAACGAAAATACTCTCTCGTTGGATTAGTTATCATGGCATTACCATTGGTGCTTTATCGATGTCTGGGCATGTGGGAAGGAGAGAACGGTTCCAACCACTTTTAGAAGACTACCCATCTGTTTCTCCGCCATATTGCTACCGTTGCCCATTCAATAAGTCCTATCCAAGTTGTGATCTAACTTGTGCAACTGAACTTGAAACGGCAATTAATCGCATCGGTTCTATGCAAATTGCTGCCTTTATTGCAGAACCGATAGTTGGTGCAGCTGGAGGAGTTATTGTACCTCCAGAAGGCTACTATCAAAGAATTAAACAGATTTGCGAAAAGCATAATATCTTATTTATTGCAGATGAAGTAATGACTGGCTTTGGTCGAGCAGGGAAGATGTTTGCGATGGATTATTGGGGTATTAAGCCTGATATTATCGCTCTTGGCAAAGGAATGAGTGCAGGATATGCCCCAATAGCAGCTACTCTAGCAAATGAAAAGGTCGTGAAGCCAATAATCGAAGGATCAAACTCAGTTATGAGTGGCCACACGTATAGTGCAAATCCACAATCTACTGCAGTTGCATTAGCTGTTATTAACTATATAGAAAAGCATCATTTGGTCGAGAAATCCTCTGAAAACGGTAAGTATTTAATGACTAAATTACAATCAATGGCTAAATCACAACGACTAATTGGTGATATTCGCGGGAAAGGTTTAATGATTGGAGTAGAGTTTGTAGCAAATCAACTCACAAAAGAACCATTTCCAACCGGGGAAGGATTAACGAATAAAGTGATTAAACGTGCTAGAGAGAAAGGGCTACTCCTCTACCCGGCATCAGCAGGAGTAGATGGCAGGATGGGAGATGCCATTATTATTGCTCCTCCCTTACTAATAAAAAAGAAGGAAATGAAACAAATAGTAACTATTTTTGATGAAGTTTTACAAGGAATTCAGGCTGGATAGGAGTGGCGGATATGGTCAAACCGAAAAATACTTCTAGTAAAATCGGTACACTCGATGAGGCGTTGTCAAAAATTAGTGATGGATGCACCTTAATGTTTGGTGGATTTGGGGGCGTGGGGAATCCACCGACATTGATTAATGGAATGATCGAAAAAGATATTAAAAATTTAATCTTAATTGGAAATGACGCTGGCTTTCCTCATATTGGAATTGGGAAAATTGTCAGTCAAGGTAGAGCGAGAAGATTAATTGCATCACATATTGGATCAAATCCTGTTGCTGGGCAGTTAATGGTTGACGGTAAATTAGAAGTTGAATTTTCACCACAAGGAACGTTGGCTGAACGAATTCGTGCAGGAGGGGTGGGTCTTGGGGGAATCATAACTGATATTGGGGTAGGAAGCATTATTGAGGAGGGAAAAGAAAAAGTTTTTATTGATGGAAAGGAATATTTAATTGAAACAGCTTTAACAGCGGATGTTGCCATTGTTTCCGCAAAAAAATCTGATTATTACGGTAATTTAGTGTATGAGACAAGTGCCCGAAATACGAATCCATTGGTCGCCATGGCTGGAACCTACACAATTGCCGAAGTAGATGAAATTGTTCCACTCGGGGAATTAGAACCCACTGAGATTGTAACACCAGGTATATTCGTAGACATGGTGATTGAAAGCAAAGGAGTCGATTGGAAATGGTCATGGGAATAGACATCCGTAATCGAATGGCCAAACGAGCAGCTGAAGAAATAGCAGATGGTATGGTTGTTAATTTAGGGATTGGTATTCCTTCCCTTGTTGCAAATCATATTCCAACTTCTTTTAATGTCATGTTTCATGCCGAAAATGGCATTCTTGGTATGGATAAGTCACCTCAAAAAGGGCTAGAAGATCCACTGCTTTGTAATGCTGCCGGACTTCCAGTTACGATCAAGCCAGGAGCATCTTTCTTCGATAGTGCGACAGCTTTTGGCATGATAAGGTCCGGGTATATTGATATGACCATTTTAGGTGGTTTAGAAGTAAGTGAACAGGGTGATTTAGCTAATTGGATTGTTCCTGGAAAAAGAGTGCCTGGTATAGGCGGGGCGATGGAGCTAGCAAAAAAGGCAAAGAAAGTAATTGTTGTCATGAACCATACAAGTAAAAAAGGAGAGCCGAAAATCCTAAAAGAGTGTCGGTTTCCTTTAACAGCAAAAGCTTGCGTTGATATGATCATTACGGATATGGCTGTGATTCATAGAACAGAACAAGGGTTAATATTAAGTGAGGTAATGGCACCACATACAGTTGAAGACGTCATTCAACTAACTGAAGCTCCCTTATTAGTACCTGATTCAATTAGAATTGTGAAAGATTGCAGGGAGGAGAATGGAGATGAACAAGGAAATAGAGTTAAGAAAACAAATTAAACAATGGCTTTTCGAAAACAAGAATGCTGGTATACAATTGCTTCAAAAATTAGTGCAAGCAGAAAGTACACAAGGAAACGAAGCAAAAGCGCAAAATATTATTTTGGAAACATTAACTGGCATGGGGTTGGATGTTGATTTATGGGAACAAAAGGGGAACGAATTAAAGAAGCATCCTTATTTTGCATCATCTCGTTCCGACTTTACTGGAAGTCCTAATGTGGTAGGTGTCTTAAAAGGAAAAGGGGAGGGCCGGTCAATCATTTTAAATGGTCATATTGATGTTGTTCCAGCAGGAGACAAAGAGCAATGGGACGTTGAGCCGTACAGTGGTGCGATTAAAGACGGCAAAATGTATGGTCGGGGCGTAACCGATATGAAAGGCGGAAATGTTTCTCTTCTCTTAGCGATTCAAGCCCTTCAAGCATTAAACATTAAACTAAAAGGCGATGTTATTTTTGAAAGTGTTATAGAAGAGGAAAGTGGCGGCTCTGGAACATTATCATCTATTTTAAGAGGTTATAAAGCGGATGCAGCTCTAATTCCTGAACCCACAAATATGAAAATCTTCCCCAAACAACAAGGTTCGATGTGGTTCAGATTACACGTCAAGGGGCGGTCTGCTCATGGTGGTACTCGTTATGAAGGAGTCAGTGCAATTGAGAAAAGTATGGTTGTCATTAACCATATAGCGAAATTAGAAACGAAAAGAAATAAACGAATCTCAGACCCTTTATATAACAAAATCCCTATCCCAATTCCAATCAACATTGGAAAGATTGAAGGCGGTGATTGGCCATCGTCTGTTGCAGATCTGGTAAAGATAGAAGGTAGAATGGGAGTAGCACCAGATGAACCTATTGAAGATGCAAAAGAGGAAATGGAGAAATGGATTAATAGATTAGTTGAGAAAGACCTTTGGTTTAAGCGACATCCTGTTAAGCTTGAGTGGTTTGGGGCAAGGTGGTTGCCAAGTTCGATAGAGGTAGATCATCCTCTAGTACATTCCTTATCTAATAATTATTTAACCGTATTAAACCAGTCCCCTATTATTGAAGCATCTCCGTGGGGAACAGACGGGGGGTTATTAACCGAGTTAGGTGATACACCATCAATTATATTCGGACCGGGTGTAACAGAAAAAGCACATTTCCCTAATGAATATATTGTTCTTGATCATGTATTTGAAGCAGCAGAAATTATTGCCTTAACGTTATTAGATTGGTGTGGGATCTATAGTGATAAGTAGTTTGAGTTTGAATGTAAGCATATAAAATTAAACAAAACGCTTTTTTCTGTTAGATTCCAAAAAATTAATGAATTAGAGAGTTTAGAATTTGAAGAGGTATACTAAAATTTTTAATTTAACTAACGTTAAAAAGCGCAATGGGATCATTAAAATCCATTGCGCTTTTAACTGTTTAATCTATTAAACTGGGAGAGATTTAATGTCTTTTATTAGACATACTACATTAATCTAAAATTTTATTTTATTTCTCATAAGATCAAATATCGCATGAGTAAATTCTATTCCTTGATATAAGAAAATACTAAGAGCGCAAGCTGAGAAAATACAAATGGTTAGTGCACGTAATAATAGCATATCGTTTCCTCCGTTCTACTTATTTTTACAAAGAAAACGAATGCTTCTAAAAAGTTGTTCGACTGATAAAATACGGCCAATAAAAAATGTTTTGCTTGGTGAGAGATTAGTCTTTTTCTAAGTAAAAAAAAGATATGGATTACTAGAAAAATGCCAAGTACCATCAATGGTATTAGTCCATTTTGGCTTTTTGAGAACAAATTTTCTTGTGTAGTCAAATCTTGACTAACCATTACGTGGTCATAGACATACGCTGAACCTTTGGTTGGATAGAAAAATGATGTAGAGGATGCAGATAATAATATGATACCAGATAGCAATAACCAGATTGTTTTCATATCTGTCACCTCTTCTAAGTAAGAACATAATATCATGTAAACTGAAATTGGTAAACGGAAAATTCTGAAATTTGAGAATTTACATAAGTGCTATGTTTTACTCAATTTATATAATTATTTCATTATTGTTTTAACCTAAGTAATTCTGTTTTTAATATTAATTAAGTTTTTCTGGATTTTATTAAAAAACTGACATCTTTACACATTTTTCTCATATATAAGTGATAGGGACAAACTTTTGGAGGGGAATACGCGTGTCAGATTTTGTGAAAATAATCGTATTTACTTTATTTTTAAGTGTTTTGTGGGTAATACCTCGATTTGACCTTATGATTCAATGGATTTCATCCCATATATGGTACTCTAGTACAATTGCAATTAGTTTAGTAGGCCTTTTGCTTGTGTTTAATTGGGTAAAGCGAAAGAGAGCGCAACGACATATTTTAAAAGAACAACGATTAAATCTAGAAAAATCTGAATGATCATTTTATGAGAAAGGGTGTAATAAATTGGATAAATTAACAGTAAATGAGCTTGCAACTTATTTCGAACGTAATCTAAGTAGAACACTTACCGAAAAGGAACTTAGTTTAATCAAATGGATGATTGAATCAAATTCAAAATAAAGTGTTTGTATGGTCACTTGTTATATTATAAAAACCATGGAATAACTACTAGGTGAGAGAGTGAGTTGAAAATGAATATTTATCACGTTGATGCCTTTACATAGCTGCTTTTGGAGGAAATCCATCTGGTGTTGTTCCTGAATTCGATCCACTTTCAATTGAAACGATGCAAAAAATAGCCGAAGAATTAAATCAATCCGAAACGGCTTTCCTAACTGCTTGTAATCATAATCAAGCAGACTTTCGAATTCGTTTTTTTTACACCGAGCAACGAAATTGATTTTTGCGGTCATACTACTTTAGGTTCTACTTGGATCTTAGTATCTGAATATGGTTGGGGAGAAAAGGAGACCATTCGTTTAGAGACAATTATTGGGATTATCTCATTAGAAATAGCTGATGAAAACCTGATGATGACACAAGTAAAACCTAAAGTGAAAGATATAGAATTAAATCTTGATACAGTGTCTACTTTAATGGGTCTCTCAGTAGAAGATATAGACCGTAGTATCCAATCAAGTTAGGTTATACTGGCAATTGGCATTTATTGATTCCTGTAAAAATAAGAGTAGCTCTAGACACGGCAGTTCCGAATTTGAAACGTTTAGAATCACATAATGAAAATAATAATATTTGTACGATCATTTATTTACGTTTGATAGTCAAGAGAAGGATTGCTTGCTATATACTCGTGATTTTGCTCCGGCAGTTGGCATTGCAGAAGATCCTGTTACGGGATCAGCAAATGGTGCATTAGCTGGTTATTTAATGTTAGAAGGATTCCTTGATGACAAAAGTGTACATGAATTTACTATTGCTCAAGGCCATAGGATAGGAAGACCAGGTTATGTTAAGGTTCAAACATCATGTAGGAAGAGTACAATGATCGCAAAAGTAGGCGGTCGTGCAGTTACAACTATATCTGGCCGTTTGCAAGTAATTTAAGTAGGGGTGTATTTACCTGCTTTTTTTGTATATCGATTTGCATAACTTGATGCAACAAACGCATCAGGTTTAATTTTAGGCTCAACTCCAATCACTTCCAAACGAGCAACCATTTCATTAACAAATTCACGTGTTTTATTTCTTTGGCCAGAGCCAATATCAATATGACCTTCAAAAGAGAACGTAGCACCTTGATACAAATAAGGTAAAACGATGTCAATCATCCGGTTTTTCTTTTCTTCTGTAAACATAGATACAACTTCTTCTGTTAAAGTTGTTTCAAGTGAAATTCGTTCATGTAAATGCAGCATTTTCCTTTGGACCACTACTTTCCGAATACAGGCCCAAGCTCCTTTACCCGTATGTTGTATGACAATTCCAGTAATAAAAACAGTGGTTTTTGAATGTACTTGTGAGTCGGTTCCGACCATAAGTCGATAATTTCCACTTGGTTTAATCTTCATAAATTTAATAATACGGTTAAACACTTGGTCAAAAGTCATTTTTTTCTCTTGTAAGTTTTGAAAATTGTACTGTATCATTCGAGGCCGTTTCAAATAATCACCTACCAATTTGTTTTTCTTGTTTGATTCATCATATGCAAGCAAGCTATTTTTATTAACAGGTTAATGGATAGATATGTAAATTGGACGAGTGGTAGATAGGCTTTTATTAAGAAATTTTTTACTTTTTTATATGTTTATAGGAAAGCAAGTTTACAGTACCTTGATTTAAGTCAGGGTCATTTTCAAGTTTTAAAAATTAGTCCTCCCGTTTTGAGATTCGTTTTCGCATCTGATGATTAAGCTGAAATGTTAAAAAGTATGTTTATTTTGCAAGTTATTTCGAGTACTTAAAAGTAGCATAAGCTAACAAACGTTCTGTTTGATTGCATTCGATTATAAAAAAATTTGCTACTCGAAGTTGGTAGTAATATAATCAAGAAGTCAAAAACTCTTCCCGAAGATGAAATGTTATGAGAAAATGATTATGTATTGGGTAAAGTCAGAGCACACTATAGAAAGATTGAATTAGGAGTGGTAGATAATGGAAAAACAACAAATTGGAGTTATTGGTCTTGCGGTAATGGGTCGTAATCTTGCTTTGAATATTGAAAGTAGAGGTTATGGTGTTTCCGTATTTAACCGTTCGGCTGAAAAGACAGAAGACATGTTAAAAGAAGCAGAGGGTAAAAATGTTTTAGGTACATATAATATTGAAGAATTTGTTGCCTCTCTTGAAACGCCAAGAAAGATTTTATTGATGGTCAAGGCAGGTCAAGCAACAGATGCAACAATTGAACAACTTTTACCTCATTTAGAAAAAGGCGATATCTTAATCGATGGAGGTAATACATTCTTTGAGGATACGCGTCGAAGAAATCAAGATCTTGCTGAGTCGGGAGTACACTTTATCGGTACTGGTGTATCAGGTGGAGAAGAAGGTGCTCTTAAAGGTCCTTCCATTATGCCTGGAGGTCAAAAAGAGGCATATGATCTTGTTGAACCGATTTTTAAGGCGATTGCAGCAAAGGTTGGAGACGATGCTTGTTGCACGTATATTGGGCCAAATGGAGCCGGTCATTATGTAAAAATGGTTCATAATGGTATTGAATATGGAGATATGCAATTGATCTGTGAAGCTTATCACTTAATGAAAGATGTTCTTGGTTTAAGTGCTGCTGAGCTTCATGAAATTTTTAAAGAATGGAACCAAGGTGAACTTGATAGCTACTTAATTGATATTACTACTGATATCTTTACAAAAGTAGATGAAGAAACAGGTAAGCCCATGGTTGATGTTATTTTAGATACAGCAGGCCAAAAAGGTACGGGTAAATGGACAAGCCAAAGTGCACTGGATTTAGGCGTGCCGTTATCGATCATTACCGAATCTGTTTTCTCGCGCTTTTTATCTGCAATGAAAGAAGAGAGAGTTAAGGCTAGTAGCATCCTTCGTGGTCCAAACGCTGTTTTTGAAGGCGAAAAGAAAGAGTTTGTTGAAAAAATTCGTAAGGCTTTGTATTTAAGTAAAATTGTTTCATATGCTCAAGGATTCGCTCAAATGAAAGTGGCATCTGAAGAATACGATTGGAACCTAAACTTAGGTGATATCTCGATGATCTTTAGAGGTGGTTGTATTATTCGTGCTCGCTTCCTTCAAAACATTAAAGAAGCCTATGATCGTGATGCTAACTTAACTAATTTATTACTTGATCCATATTTCCAAGAAATTGTGGAGAGCTATCAAGAGGCAGCTCGTGACGTTGTTGCTACTGCCATCAAAATTGGGATTCCAGTACCAGGTCTTTCAAGCGCATTAGCTTATTATGATAGCTATCGTACAGCTACACTTCCAGCTAATCTATTGCAAGCGCAACGTGACTATTTCGGAGCACACACGTATCAACGTGTTGACAAAGAAGGAACGTTCCATACAAACTGGATGGAAAAATAATAGTCGTAAAAAAAGATGAATTCGGTCGAATCGAATTCATCTTTTTAATGCTACGGTTTTGATAGGATGAATTCACAAAAAGGGAGATTCCTCAATGTCCAAATATTATATAGAAACGTATGATTTTCAAAATCCAAAAGAAGTGGAGAATGCATTTGAAAAGTTGCTTAAGCAACCACTCGAAACAGTAGAACAGGTTGAAAGTTGGCTTAAGGAACAATCTAAGCTTAAAAGAGCACTCGATGAGGCAATGTCTGGGCACTACATAGATTTTCAATGTCAAAGTGACTCAAAGGAAGCAAAAGCAGTATTTGAACATGATCAAAATGTGATTGATCCGATGTATAAAAAATACATTTCACTTTTAAATGATAAATTTTTGGCATCGAACCATGTAGAACAGTTAGATTCAGTTTTTTATCAGCCATTAATTAAGAGCAAAAAAAATGCGAAAGAATTATTTAGGTTAGAAAATATTGATCTTGAAATCAAGGAAGATGGTCTTGCTACAGAGTACTTTGAACACACTGGGGCATTAACGGTCCAGATGGATGATGAAGAATTAACGATTAGTCAGTTAGCACCTTACTTGCAAGATGCTAATAGAAACACAAGGGAAAAAGCTGCAACATTAGCAGCTGAAGCGTTTACTTCAGTTGAGCCTAAGCTTCAAAAAATTATGGACGATTTAATCGTCATACGGGACCAAAAAGCTGCAAATGCAGGTCTTGCTAATTATCGAGATTATATGTTTAAGGAGTATGAGCGTTTTGACTATACGCCAGAGGATTGTAAAGTACTAGCAGATTCAATTCAGAAGTATGTAAAACCACTTAAAGAAAAGCTTCAAAGAGAGCATCAAACTGAACTTGAGATTGATACATATAAACCATGGGATTTACATGCCGTACCAGCTGGCCAAACTCCTTTGCAACCGTTTAAAGATACTATAGATCTAATTGAGAATACAGCAGCTGTTTTTGAAAACCTAGATAGTCGCTTCTCAGAACTTTTAAAGACGATGGACAAAAGAGGCATGCTTGATTTAAAAAGTAGAAAAGGCAAGGCACCTGGTGGTTTTTGCTCATCTCTTCCTTTATCTGGCTTATCTTTTATTTTTATGAACGCATCAACAACACATGATGATATGATAACTCTTTTTCATGAAATGGGACATTGTATTCATAATGACCTTATGCAAAAACAGCCTGTAAGTGACTATCAAGAAGCACCAATGGAATCAGCGGAACTCGCAAGTATGTCGATGGAATTATTAACGATGGATCAGTGGGTTTTATTTTACAAGGATGAGTATGAGTTGAAACGAGCTATGAAAATGCAATTGAAGGATATTATTAACTTTCTACCTCAAGGGATGATTATTGACCAGTTTCAGCATTGGCTTTATGAAAATCCTACACATACGGCAGCTGAAAGAAATCAGAAGTATATGGAGCTTATGAATGAGCTAGATTCTAATGTCGTGGATTGGAGCAGGCATGAAAAATGGCAACAAATTGCTTGGTTAAGAGTCCTTCATATATTTGAGGTGCCGTTTTATTATATTGAATATGTCATTGCGCAACTTGGCGCGGTTCAAATGTATAAACAATATCGTGAAAACCCAAAAGGAGCACTTGAAAATTATAAAAAAGCTCTTTCCCTAGGTTCTTCCAAATCATTGCCTGAAGTGTATCAAATGGCAGGCATCCGCTTTGACTTCTCGGAGGATATGATTAAAGAATTAATGAACTTTTTAGAAGAGGAACTAAATGCTATTGAAGCATTATAAGGTAAATTTCTATTTGCCATTCTCATCAATTAAGAAGATTTGTTTTGCATGGTACCCATTTATATTCATGTTGATTGAAGCTATTCTCCCGGGATCCAGACTGTCTAGTAGTATCTGAAGATCGAGGATATTTTATTCACCAAGATGATTTAATAACTTAATTAAGGCTTGGGGGAATAATAAAACCCTCAAGCCTTTTTACGTGAAATTTTAGAAGATTATTTTTTTTAGATCTTAAATAATGTGGTTTACTTATCAAAGCAATCTCATTATTCTATTACAGTGATTAAAACTGAGTTCCACCCATTTGTTGCTCAGCCATTTGAACAAGACGCTTTGTAATTTCGCCACCAACAGAGCCGTTAGCACGGGAAGTTGTGTCTGCGCCTAATTGAACACCAAATTCTGAAGCAATTTCATACTTCATTTGATCTAATGCTTGCTGCACACCTGGAACTAATAATTGATTTGAATTATTGTTATTTGCCATGATACATACACCTCTTTCTTGGTTTTGAAGTTAGTATGTTTTTCAACTTTTAATATTATGTAATTAATTGATGAAAACGATTACAGTAATTTTTGGAAGGATCGATTTGTATTTTTAATTAAAATTAACGGTATTTGATAATATCTCGTTTTTTGGTTAGCCTCTTTAATACAAAGATATGATTATAAATAGGGGGATATCATGAGTAGCAAAAATAAACGAACTCATTTAACCTTTCGAGTTAATGTCCTGTTTTTTGTGATATTCCTTTTGTTCTCGGGTTTGATCTTACGGTTAGGTATCGTTCAAATCGTACAAGGAGAAGATTATATTAATGAACTTGAATCAACATCTAATTCAACTTCAAAAATCAGCGCACCAAGAGGTATTATGTATGATAGGTATGGAAATGTTGTCGTTGATAATGTATTAGAATTGTCTCTTACATATACAAACCCTTCTAGCACAGTAAACACGAAGGAAATTCTAGGTATTGCTCAAGCATTAGAGCCTATGTTAGAAATCGACACAAGGCGAATAACAGATAGAGATAGAAGAGAATATCTTCTATTGCAGATGGATGAAGAATCTCGCTATAAATTAGTAAGTAAAAAGGAACGTAGGGAAATTGAATCGTTTTCAGAAGAATACCGACTAGAAATTTCAAGAATTCCTGATGACAGGGTAACCGCATTAACTGACAAAGATCATAAAGTTATAGCTATTTTTCGTAAAATGCAACGTGGGCACGCGAACATCCCTCAGTCTATTAAAAAGAACATAACAGAGGAAGAATCACATGTCATCAGTGAAAATTTAGATCGTCTGCCTGGTATAGACATCTTACGAGATTCGACTAGAACCTATTTGTACGGAGATTCTTTTCGTAGTTTTTTTGGATCTATAAATGCTATTCCAAAGGAGAAAGTTGACTATTATGAATCACGAGGTTATCAGCGCTCAGATTTAGTGGGAGTTAGTTTTCTTGAAGCCCGGTATGAAGATGTATTGCGCGGAGAGAAAGCTGTTATCGAAAGTATCACAAGAAAATCAGCTAATCAAACAATTCATCTTGAAACCAATAGCAAGCTAGGTAAAAGAGGAAATGATCTTGTATTAACACTTGACATGGAGTTGCAACAACATCTAGAAAATATATTAAAAAATGAAATGGAAAAAGCTGGAAACTATGCGTTCCTGCAAGATCGTTCAGCTTACGCGGTTTTAATGGATCCCAGAACAGGTGATATTTTGGCGATGGCAGGTTTCTTAGACCGGGCAGATTATGAAAGCACGAATTATGATGACCATATTGGAAATGTTACAAAAGCTTTCGTAATGGGATCAACTGTAAAGGCAGCTTCCGTTTTAACAGGTTTTCAATCTGGAATTATTAAGCCTGGAGATCAATTTCATGATCAACCTATCCGATTGCCGGCAACACCAGTGAAAAAATCTTGGACAAATCAGTTAGGTGTTGTTAACGACTTACGTGCACTAGAACAATCGTCTAACGTTTACATGTTCCAAATTGGGATGAGATTAGCTAAGTGTTATTACGAAGGAGCCAACAAGCATTGTGGATGGGATAGTGAATCGATTAGAGAAGCCTATAGTGTGGTTCGCAACAGCTTTAGTCAATTCGGTTTGGGTTCTGAAACAGGTATTGATTTACCCTATTATGAAACAGGACTTAAAGGAGAAAGTGAAGTTGGCGGGAATCTAATGGATTTAATGATTGGTCAGTATGATACGTACACACCCTTACAACTAGCTCAGTATATTTCTACGATCGCTAATGATGGGTATCGTATGCAACCTAGACTTGTCCGAGAAATTAGAGAACCTGCTATAAAAGAAAATGAACCTAGTATCGTTGTACAGAGTTTTGAACCTGAAATCTTAAATCGTATTGATATGAGCGATGCTCATATCAAACGGGTAAAAAAGGGACTTAGAAGAGTAATGACTAGAGGGACGGCCTCAAAGAAGTTTGCGGATGCTACTTATCGACCAGCTGGGAAAACGGGGACAGCCCAGGTCGGGATTGCCGTAGGAAGCGATAACAATCGACAGTTTTTAGAGGGGAATACACAAACGTTAGTTGGCTATGCTCCTTATGATGCTCCTGAGATTGCCTTTGCAGTTGTTGTTCCTTTTGCGAAATTGGATGATGGGGGCGGAAGAAAAGGAATGGCACAAGATATTTCCGATCAAGCTCTTAAAACCTATTTTAAATTGAAAAATGGACGGAAGGGACCGGTTTTGATGAAATAGCTTAGTTAACTAGAGGGGTACTTTTGATATTGCTTTACTTTAAACATTGGCATCTTAGAAAACTGATATCCAAATATTTCTAGTTGCGCAGAATTACAATTCATTATATACTATTGCTACAGCAACTGAGATAACGTTTAGGTAATCGCTGCATCATTAGGTGTAGAGGAAAGTCCATGCTCGCACGATCTGAAATGATCGTAGTGTTCGTGCCTAGCGAAACAATAAGCTAGGGCAATCTGGTGTTACTGGATTGCCGGCGGGGAAAAACGCCTAAGGCCACAGGCTATGGTTGAGTACCCCTGAAAAGTGCCACAGTGACGAAGCTCTTTTAGAAATGAAAGAGGTGGAACGCGGTAAACCCCACGAGCGAGAAACCCAAACTTGGTAGGGGAACTATCTTGAAGGAATAACAACGGAGAGATAGACAGATTGGTATTGCCAACTGTAGATAGATGATTACCACCGGAGTACGAGGGTAAAACCGTTTGCAGTACAAAGGAACAAAACATGGCTTATCGAACGTTATCGATACAGATTGCGCTGCATTGTACGTGATAAATATAAGTTAACCACCACTTTTAGAAGTGGTGGTTAACTTATATTAAGCGGCAATGGCGGCTCTAATTAGAAATAAGTAGATCAGGTCCTGATGGAACTGGTCTTTTTGCGTAGTTATTATAATGGATTTAACATTTCAGTGCTTTTCACTTGAAAAGTCAAATAAGGTCAAATATAATAATCTTAATCACTAATACAGCCTACGGGCTTTAATTTTTATAAAATTGATCAAAGATAGTCAAAGTCAAAGTAAGGATTGAAAGGATGAAAAATATGTTATGTGAAAAATGTCAAAAAAATCAAGCAGATGTTTCAATAAACCTGATTATTAATCAATCAAAAAAGAAAATTTCATTGTGTTCAGATTGTTATGGTCAAATAAACCATCAGATTGGAATGAACTCGTTTAACTTTGATGATCTGTTCAAAGGATTTATCCAAGCACAAGGAAATCAATTTGCGAATGGGTTTACACAACAACAAGTAAAAGAAACTCCTTTAAAACAAGGAGGAAGTGGATTTCTAAATCAACATGGGCGTAATTTATCTGAAGAAGCGAGACAAGGACGTATTGATGGTGTCATTGGTCGCGAGAAAGAAATTGCACGCGCTATTGAAGTATTAAATCGACGTTCTAAAAACAATCCCGTCTTAATTGGTGAAGCAGGGGTGGGTAAAACGGCAATCGCAGAAGGATTTGCTCTTAAAATTGTCAAAGGAGAAGTCCCATCAAAGCTCCTTAATAAAGAAGTATATGTATTAGACATTACCTCTTTAGTTTCTGGTACAAGTTATAGAGGCCAATTTGAAGAAAATATGCAAAAACTTGTAAGTGAACTACAACAACGTGATAATGTGATTCTATTTATTGATGAGTTACACATGATGGTCGGTGCTGGTAGTACATCTGAAGGCTCAATGGATGCAGGAAATATATTAAAACCAGCATTGGCAAGAGGAGATTTCCAGATTATTGGCGCAACTACATTAAAAGAATATCGAATGATTGAGAAAGATCCAGCCTTAGAACGTCGATTCCAACCAGTTGTCGTAAAGGAACCAACCGTAGATGAAGCATTTGAAATTCTAAAAGGAATTCGACCTATTTATGAAAACTATCACAATGTGACGTATTCGGATCAAGTGTTAAAGGCTTGTGTGACGTTATCTGATCGTTACATTCAAGATCGTTTCCTACCGGATAAGGCAATTGATTTACTAGATGAAGCTGGTTCTAAATTAAACTTAACACAAGAAGAAACAGATAAAGTGAAATTACAAAAACGTCTTGATGATATTACTCGTGAAAAAGAGGGTGCAACAAAACAAGAAGACTATGAAAAAGCAGCAAAGCTTCGCGATGAAGAGCTAGCGTTAAAAAGCAAAATTGAAAACGGAATATTGGTACCTGCGACTGAAATTACGATTCGGCATATACAAGACATTATCGAAACTAGTACAGGAATTCCAGTTAAACAACTTCAGAAGTCAGAGCAATTGAAAATGAAAGATTTACAAAAGAATCTAAGTAAGAAAGTAATTGGACAAAACAAAGCAATTGAAAAAGTCGCAAAAGCGATCCTACGCGCACGTGTAGGATTAAAACCGAAGTCTCGTCCAACAGCTTCATTCTTATTTGTGGGCCCAACAGGAACGGGTAAAACGGAGTTAACAAAAACTTTAGCAGCTGAATTGTTCGGGACGAAGGATTCCATGATACGTCTTGATATGAGTGAGTATATGGAAAGGCATTCTATTTCTAAATTAATTGGATCTCCTCCAGGATACGTAGGCCATGACGAAGCCGGTCAATTAACGGAACAAGTTCGACGTAATCCATATTCGATCATTCTCTTAGATGAAATAGAAAAAGCACATCCTGACGTAATGAATATGTTCTTACAAATAATGGAGGACGGTCGCCTGACGGATAGCCAAGGAAGAACGGTTAGTTTCAATGAAACGGTCATTATCATGACGTCTAATGCAGGTGTGACCGATAAGAAGGTAGCTGGAATTGGATTTAGTGACTCAGATGGTCATCAGGTACTCGCTACCGAAAGCATTCTAGAGAGTTTGCGAGCATACTTCAAACCTGAGTTTTTAAACCGTATTGACTCGATTATTGAATTTGAGCACTTAGAGAAACATGATTTGATTAAAATTGTTGAAATTATGTTAGAGGAACTACGAGGAGCACTTCTAGAACAAGATTTTCTCCTTGAAGTGACAGATGAAGCCAAGGAAAAAGTAGCCGAACTTGGTTATCACAAAGCTTTTGGTGCTCGTCCATTACGTCGTGCAATTCAAGAGCATATAGAAGATCAAATTACTTCGATTATTATTGATACTGAAGAAAAGCTTCTTTCATTTAAAGTCGATGTTGTTGATGGAAAGATTACTGTATTATCATCTAAGTAAGATAGTCAAAATAGTTGAGACAGTCATCTCAACTGTTTTTTTAAAAGGAGAGAATTTCAACCATAAGGAATGTGGGGGCACACATCAAATAGTTAGAGATGCTAATTATCACGGAGGAATGGCCTATTACCGAATGATTGGCAGCCAGCTTCTGTTGTGGTAAATTCCCATAATCCTGGATTGAGGCTGATTTTGATGCTTATTATCAGTTTTCTAAGATTACTACCCTCAATTTATGTATTATCAAACGTAGAAAAACCGAAAAAAGTTAGTCTCCCCTTAAAATATATAAAAGCGATGCTCATAGTTGATAGCATCGCTTTTATTGCAAAACATTATTTTTTAATAATCTTTAAATCCGTGAAAATCCTTCTTCATCTAAATACTGCGTGGCTTCTCCATAAGAATTAAAGGTTCCGTCTAGAATGTTGTCATCAGCATAAACGTTCCAGATTTCCTCTTCTTTTAGTAAGGTGAGTGTTACAGTATTCTCATTAATCCATACTTCTTCTTTTGGTTCATTTGTTACTTCCGTTTGCTTTGGAATGAGAGAGAGAATAGATTTTCTGATCGTAGAACGAATGGCTTTTTCCGTAAAATCACGGATGTTGACCATCCCCTTATCATTTGTTTGGTAGCCTGTCATTTTCCCAGCATAGACAAAACCATTTCCATTTGGATGTAAATGATAAACAACGTTTTTTTGATCATAGTGACTCATGTTGTAATGGAAATTAACTCTTCCTAGTGAGACATCTTTTCTTTCTAGTTCAGGGAAAGATTCAATAATTGCTAATTTTTCTTCAAATGTTAACATGTTGCCTCCAGTAAATGATCTAATATATTTAGTTTGCTCATTATATCATATTTACTGTTATTCCTATAATTATTCATTCATGTCTTTCAATATCTATATTTATTACTGTAATTAAATCAATCTCCTTATAATTGTTGACACAATATATTAAAGTATGGTAAATAAAAAATATGAATTAGCACTCGTTAATCGAGAGTGCTAATTTCTTACTGAGTCTGATCTGGCCGTTTTCACAATCCGAAAGCGCTAGTTGAATTTATTTTTTGAAGGGGAGCTACAATATGACAAGAAAGCAATTTAAAGCAGAATCGAAACGACTTTTAGAAATGATGATTAATTCCATTTATACGCAAAAGGAAATTTTTCTAAGAGAATTAATTTCAAATGCTAGTGACGCGATTGACAAAATGTATTACAAAGCCTTAACAGATGAGGCGATTAACTTTGATAAAGACAGTTATTACATAAAAGTCGCTGCTGACAAGGAAAAGAGAATATTAAAAATCTCGGATACAGGAATCGGGATGACGAAAGAAGAACTGGAAATAAACCTAGGAACGATTGCTAAGAGTGGATCTTTAGCTTTTAAAAATGAAAACGAGTTAAAAGATGGGCACGATATCATTGGTCAGTTTGGAGTTGGGTTTTATTCCGCTTTTATGGTTGCAGATGAGGTTACAGTAACGAGTAAAGCAATTAGTACAAACGAGGCATTTAAATGGGAGTCGGATGGAGCGGATGGATATACTTTAGAGTCAGCTGAAAAAGAGTCTTTTGGTACAGAAATCGTCTTAAAAATAAAAGAAAACTCAGAAGATGAGAATTATGATGAGTATTTAGAAGATTATCGTTTGAAAGCGATCATTAAGAAATACTCAGATTTCATTCGGTACCCAATTAAAATGGAGCTTACTGAAAAAAGACTTAAAGAAGGGAGCGAAAGTGAGTGGGAAGAGTATACAGATGTACAGACCATTAACAGTATGGTGCCGATCTGGAGAAAAAATAGAAATGAACTAACAACGGAAGACTATGAGAATTTCTATAAAGAGAAACATTATGGTTTCGACAAACCGCTTAAACATCTTCATATTAGTGTCGATGGTGCTGTGAGATATAATGCTATTTTGTATATTCCAGAAAACATTCCGTTTGATTTTTATACAAAAGAGTATGAGAAGGGCTTAGAATTGTATTCAAATGGAGTATTAATCATGAATAAGTGCGCTGATTTACTACCTGATCATTTCAGTTTTGTTAAAGGGATGGTGGATTCAGAGGATTTATCGTTAAATATCTCAAGAGAGATCTTGCAACATGACCGTCAATTAAAGTTAATTGCAAAAAACATCAAAAGTAAAATAAAAAGTCAATTACAAAGCTTATTAAAAGATGAGCGGGAAAAGTATGAGCAGTTTTACCAGTCATTTGGTAGACAACTGAAATATGGCGTATACACGGATTTCGGCTCTAATAAAGATGCACTACAAGATCTATTAATGTTTTACTCTTCGAAAGAAAAGAAGATGGTCACTCTAGCCGAGTATGTGTCAAGAATGACTGATGATCAGAAATACATTTATTATGCTTCAGGAGAAACGAATGAAAGAATCGAAAAGCTGCCACAGATGGAATTAGTGTCAGATAAAGGCTATGAAGTCTTATATTTCACTGAAGATATTGATGAATTCGCTATTAAAATGTTAGCAACTTATAACGAGAAAGAGTTCAAATCTATATCGAGTGGTGATTTAGGTTTAGAAGAGGATTCTCAGAGTGAACAAACAGAAGAGAAAGACCATAAAGAGTTGTTTGAAGCTATGAAAAAGATCTTAGTAGATAAGGTAAAGGATGTTCGGGTATCAAAAAGGTTGAAATCACATCCAGTCTGTATAGCGACGGATGGCGAAGTAACAATTGAAATGGAAAAAATACTTCAAGCTATGCCAGATAATCAAAATATCAAAGCGGATAAGGTACTAGAACTCAATACCAATCATGATGTCTTTACATCATTGAAAAATGCTTTTGAGACAGATCAAGAGAAACTAAGTCTATATACTAAATTACTTTATAGTCAAGCGCTACTTATAGAAGGATTGCCACTTCAAGACCCAGTGGACTTTACAAATGACATGTGTAAAATTATGATTTAGCTTTGGAGCGAACTAACCTGACCACCTTCATAAAATAAGGTAGTCAGGTTTTTTTGCGATATATTCTTAAGCTAGCTTAATATTCTAATTACGGTATTTGATCAATATTTCAACTATAATGTAGATAATAAGTTATAGAAAGATGGGAAGTAGTTAGATGACAAAGCTTACTAAAACAATACCTGCAAAATTTATATATACGTATTCCTATCATGAAGATGAAATTTCTTTGTGTAAGTTGGAAATGCGGTCATTATTTGGATTTGATACCTCCTCTTCTGTTTTACAAAGTCCACTGAAAATAGACCCCAGTCGAAGTCCCTTTATAAAAGCAAGAGTGGATGTGACTTATCAAACACCTTCCTTAGAAGAGATGGTTCAACAGGTGAAAGAATTGAAAATTGTAGAACAACCATTTAAAGTTATGTTTGTTCAACATGGAGATCAAGAAAAGACTGACAAAGTCGAATTTAAGGAAAGACGATCGATTGAACGGGAAGTGGGGACGAGAATTCGAGGAAAGGTTGATTTAATAAATCCAGAAATGATATTTGCAATTATGAAGTTAAATGAAGGATGGCTATTTGGTAAATATATAAAAAGTAAGGCCATTTGGTTAAAGCACCAAGCAAAACCACATAATTATTCCACCGCTTTAAGTACTCGTGTTGCAAGGGCCGTGGTTAATATTGCATCTCCTATCACGACTGGAAATAAAGTAATAGACCCTTGTTGCGGAATTGGAACGGTTTTGATCGAAGCATTATCAATGGGATTAGACATTGTAGGCAGAGATTTAAACCCTCTTGTAATCCCAGGTGCTAGAGAAAATATAGGTTATTTTGGATTTGAAGGAGAAGTGAATCTAGGTGATATGCGAAATGTAAGAGATCATTATGATGTGGCCATAATTGATATGCCATACAATTTATGTTCGGTTTTGTCTCCTGATTCACAATTAGCCATGCTTAAGAGTGCCTATAAATTTGCTGATAAAGTTGTTGTCATAACCATTGATCCAATTGATTCTATTCTTGTTAAGGCGGGGTTTGACATAGTCGACCGTTGTGTTGCGAAAAAAGGATCATTTTCTCGTGAAGTAATTGTTTGCGAATCTATGAGAAAAAATAAAAGGGTTTGATGCTTTCTCTAACATTTAATATGATATCAGTAATATTCCATAAAATTTATGGTCAAACCATTTCCATTTTATTTGGTCAAACTCCTAACCTTGTTGCATAAAAATGAATAAAGAGGGGCTGACATGAGAACACCAAGTAAATACAAACCTCGCTCTCGTAAAGGACCGATTCCATTTCGATATATCCTCTTGCTCTCATTTAAGATTATTGAGCGGGGAATTAAACCAACTTTAATGTCTATAGCTGCAACGGATTCAAATAATATGGTAACTTCGATGAAATTTAATACACAAATTTACAATTAGATGTTATCTGAAGCAACTAATCGGGTTCAAAGGCATCTAAAGGCCCTTGAAAATAATGAAACCTTTTATTTATCCATAGTTACAGAAAATGAAAATGGAATCCCATCGGGTGGAGGGATTATTTACAGTATTTCTTTAGGTCAAACAACCGATAATGCCTTACGTCCTGACCTACTTACCTTAACACTCTACAAAAGATGCTTAGGTTTCTTTAAATACTTCTAGTCACTAATCGCTAAACTGCGTGTTTTTTAAGTTCATAATGGTTTAAACTGATGAAGTGAAAAAACATTGATAATAGTGTGTTATTTCAATGAGCTAGAATCAAGACTGAAAGTAGCAGAGAAGGAGAATTTATGTTATGCAGGTGTAAGTGGGCTGTGGCTCACGAATTATTAAAAGAATATCATGATCATGAGTGGGGGAGTCCGATATTTAATGATCAAAAATTATTTGAATACCTTACCCTTGAAGGGGCACAGGCAGGATTAAGCTGGTTAACTGTTCTTAAAAAACGAGAGTATTATAAAAGGGCTTACCATGATTTTTCTATTGATAGAGTCGCAGCTTTTACGGAAGAGGAACAAGAAGAATTGTTAACGAATCGAGACCTTATTCAACATAAATTGAAATTAAATTCTGTTATACATAACGCGAACTGTATAATAAAAATACAAATGGAACATGGTAGTTTTTCAAATTTCATTTGGTCATTTGTTGATCATAAGACAATTGTAAATCAATGGGCTTCTAGCAAAGAAGTCCCTTCAAAGAATGCTATTTCTGAAAAAATGAGTAAATCTCTGAAAGCTCACGGTTTTAAATTTGTTGGCCCTACGATTTGTTATTCTTTTATGCAAGCTACCGGTTTGGTACATGATCATACAACGGATTGCTTTAAGTTTGAAAACTTTTCAGGTGATAAGAATAAAGAACCATGAATGAAAGAGTAGATGACGTTGTAGACACGTACTGGGTATTATTGAAAAAGGAGAACTTTAGAGTTAATCTAGTTAAGGACACTTAAAGTTTCTTAAGTGAGGACAACATTTATATTAAGATATCAACGTTTAGGAGTGAGTTATATGGTGAACTTAAAAAGCGAAAGAGAAATTAAATTAATGCAACAAGCTGGTGTCATATTGGCTTCTTGCCATAAAGAAATTGCTAAACTGATTAAACCAGGCATTACAACTTTAGAGATTGATACGTTTGTAGAAGGTTTTTTACAAGAAAATGGAGCAACACCAGAACAAAAAGGCTATAAGGGTTATGAATATGCAACATGCGCCTCAGTGAACGATGAAATTTGTCATGGATTCCCGAGAAATCAGTCTCTAAAGGACGGAGATATCGTTACAATCGATATGGTCGTAAACTATAAAGGCGGGTTGGCAGATTCAGCTTGGACATATCCGGTTGGAGACATTTCAAGTAGTGCCAAAAAATTATTAGAAGTCACTGAGAAATCGCTTTATAAAGGGATTGAACAAGCTCTTATTGGGAATCGGTTAGGCGATATCGGTCATGCTATCCAAACATATGTGGAACCTGAAGGATTTTCCGTTGTTAGAGATTTTACAGGACATGGCATTGGACCGACCCTTCACGAAGAGCCACAAATTCTTCATTTTGGTGCACCTGGCAGAGGTCTGAGACTCAAAGAAGGGATGGTCATCACCATCGAACCAATGATAAATCAAGGAGCATGGGGCAGTAAGTTAGATGCAAATGGATGGACCGCACGAACTGTAGACGGCAAATTATCTGCACAATATGAACATACATTGGTGATCACGAAAAACGGTCCAGTTATTTTAACTCAACAATAATTATTTGAGCTTTGCTTTGTTCTATGGTAGGTCAGACACTCTATTATCATGATTCGATTTAGAGATAGGCTGATTTTACATAAAAGTGGGAATATTTAAATTAGATAAGCTAAAAGTTAAATAGCAAAAATAGTTGTTCATATTTAAGCTCTTAGACGAGTTGCTGTTTAGCAAATTCTCGATATAAATTGTGGGAAGATGAGAGTTCGTCATGAGTTCCATTCCAGTAACTACTCCGTTTTCAATAAAGATAATCTTGTCAGCATCAACAATCGTTAAAAGGCGATTTTAAAATTAAAGAAAATAGAGCACCATCAAGATGATAAAGATGCTCTATCAATGAATTCAATATTAATTTCTATTTTATTGTCTCTGGGCAAACTTATTTATCAATTTCACAGCTAATGCATAAAACACTTTCTTAAGTTCAGGTTCTTCGCTTATCAATACAGAAGGGTCACCATATTCTTGTGGTGCTGCTAGTGGGATAGAAGCAAGTAAGTCTGTCCCTAGACTAGAAGCAAGTTTTTCTCCGCCTCCTTGGCCAAATAAATAGTATTTCTCGGTTCCATTAGGAGTGAAATACGACATGTTTTCAATGACACCTAAAATGGTGTGATTGGTTTGCTTCGCCATAATCCCAGTCCGTTCCGCTACATGAACAGCATTGGGGTGCGGGGTAGTAACAATAATTTCTTGACATTGTGGTAGCTTTTGATGCAGATCTAATGCCATGTCACCGGTCCCTGGTGGTAAATCAAGAATAACATAATCTTGTTTCCCTCAAATGACCTCATCAAAAAAGTGATCGATCATTTTTCCGACCATAGGACCGCGCCAGACAACTGGCTCATTTCCTTTTAAAAGGAAGCCCATTGACATAACTGTAATATTCTCATGTCCGACTGGGATCATTTTATTATTCATTGTTTTTGGTTTCGATTGGATGTTTAAGATTTTAGGAATACTATAACCATAAATATCTAAGTCAATAAGCGCAACTTTTTTACCTACATCTGCTAATGATAGGGCAAGATTTACGGCAACGGTCGATTTTCCTACGCCACCTTTTCCACTTGTAATTGCAATGATATTTCCATTTAACAATTTGCTCACTCCTTTGTTACTACAATATAAGAAAAATAGGATAAAAACTGTGATGAACATCACTTTATCGAGGAAAGTGTGTATAACAAGTGAAGCGTTTTGTTATTAAAGGGATTAATGGGGTACAAACTAATTCTGACCATGTAAAAATGAGGCTGACATTAGCTGTCAGCCTCATTTTTACATTACATTCTGCAAATCTCTAAAGGACCATTTTCACAATGGCAAATATCCTTTAATTGATCTAATTCATAGACAACAAGATGGCCATTCTCTTGACCTATTATTTCTTTTGAACGCAAATCAGATAACATACGATTCACGCTTTCTCTTGTTGCACCAATATATTCTCCTAGTTCACCATTTTTAACTTTCTTTGTAATGCGAATTCCACCATTCAATTTCTCACCGTAAGAATTGGGCATTCGAATGATCGTTGAGCAAAGAGCACCGAGTTTACCGTGAAGCGTTAAGTCACGTAATTTGGACTGTGTAATTTGATTCAATAACGACGTCCATTTTAAAAATTCAACAGCAATTTCCCCTTGTTGCCAAAGGATAATTTCCAAATCTTTTTGTTGGATAACTCCAATCACACTATCCTTCATCACTTGTGCATTATAGCTATATTTAATATCAATGAAACTACTTAATTCTCCAAATAAGTCACCATTACTAAACATATTGAGGATATAATCCTTACCATCAGATGTTGATTTTGTCATTTTAACATGACCCTCTTTTATAGCTTGGGCACCTTCCCAAAATAAGTAGCTCCCAGCCTCGACTGTTTGTTCGTACATAATATCGGTTAAAGCCGTTAATGTTTTATCTGATAGATGGAATGTATTTTGTTGGATGCTACGCTCAAGTGTTAATTTTGTCATGGTAATTCCTCCTGACGTATGATTGTTTTTATTATAACGGATCACTAAAAAATAAAATGTGATAAAATCACACCTTAACGAAATAGGCTTTTGTTGAATTTATTTGAAACTGTGACCAAGTTAACAGATGTTTTTAAGATTTGAATTTAAAGTATAGGTAAGGAGGTGTGGCGAAATGAATTTAACCGGTGTAATTATAGATGGCGGATACGCAAAAGGTCTTGATACCTTAACTGTCCTATTAAAGATAGGAAATGATACGGTACTTGAAAGGCAAGTTCGAGAAATGAAGAAAGTCTGTCAAGAAATCATCTTGGTAACAAATCAACCTCATTCATACTTACCTATACTTGGAAGTTCAATTCGAATCATAACTGATTATTATAAAGGTACAGGTACTTTAAGTGGGATGCATGCAGCATTATCTTTAGCGAAAAATGATACTCTTAGGGTCGTTACTCCAGATATGCCATTTCTATCAGTTGATGCGGTTCCCCAAATGATTTATGAGAAAAAGCAATCTGGTGTTCAATTAGTTGTACCTGAATGGGAGGGCCATTTACAATTATTTCATGGTATTTATGATCGCTCATGTATAGAAGCTACTCAAGAATTAGTGGAACAAGAGCAATTAGGAATAATGAGTTTACTCGAACGTATCACGTTTAAGGTATTGCGTTGTATAGATAATAGTTCTTTTTCTTTTCGGATTCAAAGTTTAGAAGATTATCAACAAGTATTGGAGCATAATAAAAACTTTCGAGTAAACTCCATAAATGAAGGATTGGAAACGAATCATCAATGATGAGGAGTTTCTTTTTTTTATTTCATTTCTTGTTATTCACGTTTTCGACATATAAAAGAAAGGAAGTGTGAGCAACGTCACAGTTTGTGATGAAATAAAATCTTACAATAACTTTACAACTTTATTGAATTAGTAAGGAGTGGCAACATGAGTCAGATGGAAAGGTCGTTTTATTCAAAAGCAAGTATGTATTCTTTTACTATAATATTAGTCTTGATTTTCTTGATGTGGGTAGGAACTGGACAGTTCTCACATGTTGATATGATGTTATTCGGTTATTTAATCGGATCCTTAGTTTTGGCAATCGGTATGACGATTCGGATATGTGCATGGGCGATTCGACCAAACTACCTATCAAGTCCTCAAAAGAAGTTTCAGTAATATGAAAAAGAAAAAGAGAGCAAAACGAAATTGGAACGCCATCATAAAAACGTTTATTGATAACATTATTCTTCAAAAATTTATCTTCAAACGCGGAATTTATAGAGGAATCATGCATTGGCTGATTGCTTGGGGCTGTATTGGTTCGTTTGCAATTACGTTTGGGTTAACGTTTGGTTGGATGCATTTTAAACTAATTGACCCTGAGACCTATCAGATAGTGGTAATGGGAATTCCTACTATTAAAATAGCAGCTTATGGATTATTTGCAGAATTAGTTTATAACGGATTGAGTATTACAGCCATGATGGTGTTCCTCGGTGTAACAATGGCGCTAATAAGACGTTCTAAAGATTAAGATGTAAAAGTAACGCAGCGTGTAGAATTTGATTTGTTTCCATTATATGTATTACTTGCAGTGACAGTAACAGGTCTTTTACTTACCGTATCTTATAAGTTATTAGGAGGTTGGATTCATCCGTATTTAGCACTTATTCATCAGATAACAGTTGTCATTTTCTTAGTGTATTTCCCATTTGGAAAATTATTTCACCTTCCAGTGAGACCGCTTGCGACTGCTGTACCAATGAATTATCAAGAGGTCGGAGGTGTTGATACGAGAGAGTGTAAATCATGTCATTCACCTTACAGCAATGATGATCAAATTGCTGATGTGAAGCAAATTCTAGGAGTACAAAGCTTTGACTTTCAGCTTGAAGATGGTTCGTACTTAGCGGATTACTGTCCAAGCTGTCGAAGAAGAATTCGTGTGATGAAACAACTAAACATTCAATCTAACTTACCTTCTCCAAATGGACCGATCCAGACAAATACTGGAATTCATATTCCAGGGTTTGGCCAAAAACGAGAAGATTCCTATTATGAAAAAGCGGGGGATAAATAAATGAGTGAATTTCTTGTAAAAGACGGAGTCAAAAACATACAAAAACCTGGAGAAAAGTTGATTACAACACATTGCTGCTATTGTGGAATGCAATGCGGAATGCATATAAGAGTCAACGAAAAGTCAGGCAAGGTAGTAGGCGTGGAACCACGGTATGATTGGCCGGTTACGCTTGGAAAGATGTGTCCAAAAGGTGTGACCGCCTATCAAACGGTTAATCACAAGGAACGTATTCTCAAACCACTAATAAAAAAGAATGGCCAATTTATCGAATCAAATTGGGAAGAGGCTTATGACTTAATTGAGAAAAACTTTAAAAGGTTGCAGAAAGATCATGGTAAAGATGCAGTAGGTGTCTTTGGTGGAGTATCAATGACCAATGAAAAGTGTTACTTAGTTGGTAAATATGCGATTCAGCTTTAGCCAATGGCATGATGCACTTGATCATCAAAGAAGGCTATGTCGACACTGAATTTGTTCAAGGAAGATGCAACAATTATGAAGAATTAAAAGCAATGGTGGAAAAATTCACACCAGAGTACACATCTAAAATCACGGGGGTTTCAACAGAAAAAATTATTAAAGCAGCTCGCATATATGGGGAATCTCCTAAATCAATTGTCTCGTTCTGTCGGGGCATTGAACAACAAAACAAGGGTGTTGACAATGTAACATTATACACCTCATTGGCCTTACTACGAGGACAAATTGGCAAATTTGCATCCGGTGTAGCTACGATTACAGGTCAAGGTAATGGACAAGGCGGTCGTGAACACGGTCAAAAAGCTGATGCACTTCCTGGTTATCGTAAGATTGATAACCCAGATCACGTAAAATATGTTGCGGGTGTTTGGGGCAACACGCGAAGGCGTTAATAGAATCATGAGTGAATTGAAGAAAGATAAAATCATTGCGTATGATAATAATAAGATTGTCATTCACGATTTACAATACTTAAAAAACTATTTAAAATGCGGAGATTGTCCTGTTGAGATATGTACGATTTAAAAAACAAGCTATTAAGGTAACGGGTTCAGTTTAGGGAGATGAAATAGTAAATAACACGATTTTTTTAAGACCCAATCGCATTAGATTTGGTCTTATTCAACTTGTTGTCATATCAGCCTTTACGTGTTATTAATACAGGAATTAGTACCCTTATTAGCAAGGTAAATAACCAGTGAATAATAGCTATTATTCACTGGTTAAAAGCGGTGTTAAAATGCCTGTTAATTCAGATGCTTCTTATCGAAGGATTACAAGGATTAATGGTACTTTATGTTAAAATAATAGTGAGAACTATTCAACTCTTTGTGGAACTAACATGAAAAATAAGTCGAAAACTTTCTCATCAATGGGGGAGTTTAACTGGATATTCGAAATTTTTTTAAAGTATTGCCTTTTTTTCTTATTGAAGTAAAGACTGTTCAATAAGTGGTGAAGTATTTCAATGCGGAATGAATCGTGGTTCCGTTAAAAGTAAGAAAAGCTGTTTCAAAAGGGATAAAGAGGATCCTCGTTCCGCTAAAAGTACAAAATTAATGGAAAATAAGGTTTAAAAAGAAGATTAACGGAACGAGGATCCGAACGAAGCCCCAAACAAGGAATTTGTAGGGAATAGCGGAATGAGGATCCGGCAGGTCAACAATGAGGATCGTGGTTCCGTTAATTAGAAGAGTAAGTTTAATAAGCTTTTTCTTACGGCTTTAATGGAACAAGAAAAATTATATAAAGTGAAAAACGCTCGGAAATCCGAGCGTTTTCGTATGCTAATTACACTGTTAATAAGTCGTAAATTACATAACCAATTTCTATGTTAGTTAGCCAAATAATTAACAGTTTCCCTCCTAGAACTGAACCCGTGACTATTAAGGAGCACGCCTTAATAGCTTATTTTAATCGTAACCCAGATTGCAATGTTCTTAACATGAAACATGTTTATTGAAAAAAGAGAACAAATGTCAACGCTAATAAAGATAGAATTCCAGGATTTTTAAGCTTACTACTTGTCATTTGTAATTCCTCCTAATGTTTTCTTTGATTTGACCTCATCTTAACACCCCATCTAATACCTGTATCAACTTTCGGCAGGAAATATGCCACACAATAACACGTATGTCAAAATACCTCTTTTGTAATAGTTAATGTTCCCCTCGTCTTACACCCTTTTTCTATTTGTTTATTTTTAAATTGGAAACATGCCAAATGAAATTTCCTTGTGAACAGATCTTACAAGGTGATAGATATAATAGAGCATTTTATTTAGTATTTAACCTGTACTTCTTATAAAAAAAGTTCGGTTATTTAGGTAGGGGAAAGAAAAATTTTTACGCGACTCCCCATTTATAAACCATATTTTGAGGGGGAAGGGTAAAATGAAAAAGAAGGAACAAATGTCAGCATTAATATTATCAACATTAGCAATGATTATTTCTTTTGCTGTTTGGTCTGTGTTTTCACCTATAGCATCAACTTTACAAGAGCAATATCAATTAAGTGAAACACAGAAGAGTTTTATTATTGTCACACCAATTATTTTGGGGTCTTTAATGCGTATTCCAATTGGAATCATTGCAGACAAGTATGGAGCTAGAAAAGTTTATACATTAATGATGCTGTTCACTGTTTTCCCTATGGTGGCAGTTGGATTTGCTAATTCTTTTACTGCACTCTTATTTTGGGCATTTTTAATCGGCATGGCAGGAACAACGTTTACGATTGCTGTTACTTATGTCACAAAGTGGTTTCCGCCTGAAAAGCAAGGTTTAGTGCTAGGTATTATAGGAATTGGTAACCTAGGAACAGCGGTTGCTTCTTTAAGTCTACCTACGATTGTCGAACGTTTTGGTTCACAATGGGCATTTTGGAGTTTGGCAATTGCGATTAGTATAATGGCTTTCATTTTCTGGATAGGCACAAAAGAATTGCCGAAACCTAAAAAGGTAAACACGTTAAAAGATTCATTGTCTGTTACAAGTATTAAAGCTACGTGGGTACTCTCTCTTTACTATTTTCTAACCTTTGGTGGATTTGTAGCTTTCGGCTTTTATTTACCAACTTTATTACAAGAGGTCTTTCATCTAAATGCTGTGAATTCTGGATTAACAGTAGCAGGGTTCGTTATAATCGCTACCTTTATAAGACCACTAGGAGGGTATGTTGCCGATAAATTTGGCGCAAATCAAGTTCTTATTTTCTTGTTTAGTGGGATCACATTATGCGCAACAGTCATGGCTTTATCGGTTAATGATTTTCGATTCTTTAGTAGTAGTTGCGTTGTTATGGCGCTGTTTTTAGGTGCGGGAAATGGGGCTGTTTTTAAACTAGTACCAACAGTGTCACCAACTAATACAGGTGCTGTTACTGGTATTATTAGTGCAATCGGTGGAATCGGCGGATTTTTCCCACCACTTGTTATGGGTGTTCTCAAAAGCGTAACAGGTAGTTATAGTGCCGGCTTTATTTTATTAGCATTTTTTGCTTTAGGATGTCTTGTTGTTACTATTTACTCGCTATATACAGACACTCAAAAATATAAGAGTAGAAATATTCGAATAAAAAATACGAAGCAAACGTACTAAGGTTGCTATAGATCGTCTATGTTTGAGTAAGTATGATCATCTAAATGGTCTTTGTCAAAAAGACTTAATTTATTGCATCTATCTACATGATTGAGATAAAATAAACCTTGCTAGAAAGAATTGAAATAGAAAGAAGGCAAATTACATGATTCAACGTACCGTACTAGTTAAATTTGGAGAAACGACGACACAAGAACAATTAAACGATGTTGTAACACGTTTTAAAGCACTTGAAAATCAACTTACTGGAATAGTAGATTTACAAGCGGGACTTAACTTTGCTGAGAAGAGCAAGGAGTATCAAGTCGTGTTAATGGTTCGTTTCGAAGATAAAGCTGCATTAGAGGCATATGTAGAAAATACAGAACACCAAGCTGTCGCTGCGTACATAAGAGAAGTAGGAAGAGTCGACAGCATTGGCGTCGATATTGAAATCTAGGCTTATTTTGAGAGAGTGAATCCTTTGATTCATTCTCTTTTTATTGTTGGCTATTTTTTGATCAATAAGGAACAAATGTAACAGCCATTATGATTTATCATCAAAAAAGATATGTTCCGCTTTAATAGTATCTTCTTTTATAGTTAAAATTCCATATGAATAACAGGGCTGTCTTCTTTTATCTGTTACTGATCCTGGGTTAAATAAAAGTATATCATCTGTTTTTTTTATCACTGGTATATGAGAATGCCCAAAGACGATGCAATCAACCTGTTCGCCCTTAAATGCATCAAGTGAACGTCTTTCGGTCGTTAGTTTTTTACCATGACCATGAACGACCCCAATTTTAAAGGGATGAACCTCAATGATGAGTTTTTCTGGAAAACGCTCTTGAATATCTTGACCATCTACATTTCCTATGACTCCTTGAACCTCTCCGTACCCCGCCAACTCCTGATAAACCTCAAGTATTTGCCAATCGCCAGCATGGATAATCAGGTCTGCTTGTTTAAGATTTACTATTAATTGCTCCGGAAGTTTTTTAGCTCGTTTTGGAATATGGGTATCAGAGATAACGATTATTTTCACTTTTATCGCTCCTTATACATAAGGTATGGAGTTAACTATAGACCAATCGAAAGAAATCTCCAACATAATCTGTAACACAATTGAACATATTATCTGTAAAGGAGTGGTCATATGGCGAATAAAAGAAATCAGAGAGATGAAGAAAAAAATTTAAAAAGCAGCGAGGGGAACTTAAGCTACCCAGAGTATAGTGATAGGGAAGAAAAATCAAAGCAACCTCAGGTCAAAAACAAATAATTGATTAGAAAAACACCTGTATAGGGTGTTTTTTTATTTATTTTTTTTGATCAGTTTCTATGTATTGTATAAAGTTTTTAATTGCGAGTTTGAATTTGTAGAGGTTTATTTCACAATTGTGGGCTAGAACGGATGAATCTATAGATTAAGAAGCTCAAATAAATGAAGAAACCGAAAGAGCGAGAGGCAAACATATATAAATGGAGAAACCTAAAAAGTCAGGTTCTGATTTCTAGTTTTATTGTTGTAATAAATGAAGGGAACTTTAACCGTATTTCATAGTGGTAATTATTATTTCACTTACTGACAAAAATGTCGTAATGGAACATATGACAAAGCCAAATTACGAGTTAAATACTACTCAAATCAGCTAGGGAGTATTTAGTATTTAAGGAATATTATTTTTATTGAAGTGACAAAATAAACAAAACTCTGTGAGGAAAAGTCTATTGGGAAATCATTACCTGTTTTCCGTTAGTTCAAGGGAGGTTAACTTTAATTGAGATTCAAACATAGGAAACCTACAATATTACGGAAAATTAATAAAAGTAAAGTGAAAAAAGCACCAGATCAAATAATAGATGACTATCAAAATAAAAGCATTGATACAAATTTAAATCAATCAATTCAGCTAATTGAACGCTTACTTGGTGTAAGTGATGATTTTGTTATTAGACGTTTTCATGTTTTTGGTAAGTACAAAGCGGCAATGGCTTACTTTGAAAATTATAATAGCAAGGACGATGTCCAAGATACATTAAAGTCTTTTATGTACATCCCTAGACATTTGGATCACGAAAAGATAGATAAAGTAGACTTAAAGGATATTTTATTCAATGAAGTACTTTTCCGAGCTGATATTAAGTTAGAAGATCAAATTTCTACTATTTTACAAGCCATAATGGAGGGAAATGCAGTCGTTTTAATCGACGGGTTAAACGAAGCTTTTCTCTTCGGGAACCGGAATGTTGATAAACGATCGATCGATAATCCAGACACAGAACGAGTCATTCGTGGTCCGCGTGAAGGATTTATTGAATCGTTACAATCTAATCTTGCTCTCTTACGCTACCGGCTACAGACTACAGACTTTCGGATTAAATCGATGAAGATTGGTCGGTTAACGAAAACAAATGTAGCGTTATGTTATGTAGAAGGAATTGCTGATCCTAGGCTGGTTGAAGAGGTAAAGGACCGAGTAGTCGCTATCGACATCGACAGCATTGCCGATTCAGGCTATTTAGAGCAATTTATTGAGGACAATCACATGTCTCCTTTTCCGCAAATCCAAAATACAGAGCGACCTGATAAAGCGGTTTCGGCGATGTTAGAGGGGAAGGTCGTCCTCCTTACTGACGGCTCTCCTTTTGCTCTCATTGCCCCTGCTGTTTTTGCCCAATTTTTTCAAACGGTTGAGGATTATACAGAACGTTTTGTTATGGGGAGTTTACTTAGATTGCTGCGTGTTTTAGCATTATCGTTTGCTTTATTTTTCCCATCTTTTTATGTCGCCATTATCGCATTTAATCCTGAATTAATTCCAACAGATTTTGCAATCGCAATAGCGAGTGGGAGAGCAGGAGTCCCATTTCCAACGATTATGGAAGTTTTATTTATGGAAATAGCAATGGAAGTACTTAGAGAAGCGACGGTTCGGTTGCCGCAGCAGGTAGGTGGGGCTCTTTCTATTGTTGGGGTTCTTGTCATCGGACAAGCAGCAGTCGAAGCTGGGTTTGCTAACCCGATTACTGTTGTCGTTATTGCTTTGACAACGATCGGTTCCTTTGCAACACCAGCTTATAACGCAGCAATTGCGCTAAGGATGCTTCGTTTTCCATTAGTTATTATATCGGGTACTTTTGGATTAATTGGTTTGATGTTTGGATTTATTTTAATCATGAATCATATCCTTTCGTTAAAATCGTTTGGCGTCCCGTATTTGACACCAATCGTACCAGGAGATTTTCAAGGAATGAAAGATACGATCATCCGGATGCCGCTTTGGAAGATGCCAAAACGACCTGGACAGTTTCATCCACAAAATCAAGATCGCCTAGGTGATGACGTCATTGCTGAATTTAATCAAGAACAAAGCAATCCATTAGATTTACAAGCCGGTCATAAAAGGTGGGATAAGACAAATGGAGTTTCCAAAAAAGATAACGGCAATCCAAACAGCGATCATAACCGCCAGTAGCATTATTGGCACTGGTATGTTGACAATTGCAAGAAGAGCGGTTGAATTCGGAGATACTAGTGGCCCGCTCCTCACTATATTTGGAACGCTCGTAGCCTTTATAGCGGTTTGGATCATTTGTCAACTCGGAAAAAAGTTTTCAGGAAAATCCATTTTTCAATATAGTGAAGAGATTATTGGTAAATGGCTAGCTCGCTTTTTTAGTGTATTGATTATTTGGTATTTGGTTGTCTTAACAGCTTTTAACGCCCGTGAATTCGGTGAGGTGGTAAAAACCACGGTGCTGCATGAAACACCTTTAGAAGTTATGGTACTGGCAACACTCGTTTTAGTCGCCATTTCAGTACGTAATAATATAACAACTTTTGCTTATATACATCATTTTTATTTCCCGTTGATTTTCGCACCTGCTTTATTGATTAGTATTTTTTCGTTAAAACATGCAAATGTGCTTTATCTTCAGCCAGTTATGGGGAACGCTCCAACAAATCCTATGGCAGGAATACTATTAGTTGCAGCAATGTTTCAATTATCATTTATTTTAACGATCGTGATCCCAGCAATGCGAGAGACACAACAAGCGTTAAAAGCTGCTACCTGGGGAGTCATTTTTTCAGGAGGACTTTATTTAATTATTGTAATCGCTAACCTAGCTGTTTTTGGGTCCGAAGAGATTAAAGGCTTAATGTGGCCAATGTTAGAATTAACAAGGATAACGACATTACCTGGCGAAATACTTCAAAGGTTAGATGCTGCCTTTTTAGCTGTTTGGGTGACCGCTGTCTACACTACAATATTTTCCAGTTATTTCCTCTGCATTTATGCAATAAAGCAAGTGTTTCATTTTAAAGACCATAAAATGTTTTCTTTTTTAATCCTGCCATTTGTTTTTTTTATATCATCTATCCCGCGTAATGTGCTAGAGATGTATGACATAATTAGGGTCGTTGAGATGGTTGGTCTTGTTATTACATTTGGTTATCCATGCTTATTACTTGTCATAGTGTGGGTTCGCAAACGAAAAAGGAAGAAAGGAATCGAAAGGAGTCTAGACCAACATGGTTAAGTTATGTCTTAGCTTCTTGATTCTTTTGGGGCTCACACTTTTGAGCGGGTGTTGGGACTATATCGATATTGAAGAAAGAGCCAATGTATTAGGGATAGCATTCGATGTGGCAACTGTTGAAGAAATAGAAAAGGAAGCCGAAGTTACACATGAAAATAAGAATGCCTCGTTTCCTCAACAATCCTTGGTGAAATTGAATGTTCAAATAGCAATTCCGGGAAAACTTCCGTTAGGTACAGGCGGCGATTCGGGCCAAAGTGGGAAAGAAACGGTTAAAGTGGTGGAGGTTACTGGTCGAACAATTGATGATGCATGGGAAAACCTCGAACAACAAATTTCTCTTCCTCTATATATGGGGCATTTACGAGTTTTGGTTGTAAGTGAAGAGTTCGCAAGGGCTGGTTTGGAGCATGGGGATTTTCTAAAAAGAAATCCTCAACTAAGACGAACAGCATGGTTGATTGTTTCACAAGGAGCGGCCGCTAAATACATGGAGATTGATCCTGAATTAGCAAGAATTCCTTCATTATATTTAGTAGGAGCGATTGATGAAGCGATTAGAATCGGGAAATTCCCTGAAGAGTATATTGGGAAGTTTTGGAGTAAAAGTAAAAGTTTGGGGCAGTCTCCTATACTTCCTTATGTTACGCTTAAGGAAAATGGGAATCTTGAAATTTCTGGTCTTGCTTATTTTCGGGAGGCGAAGCTCATCGGTACAACAAAAGCGCTAGAGATTGGTCGTTATATGGCGATTATGGAAATCAATCCTGGCGGTTATTCCCTGCTACTTCCAATTCCTGAAAAGGATGCGACGATTATGTTTAATGCAATTAAGCGGAAGTCGAACTTTAAGATCGACATGAATAATGGGATTCCATATATAAGAATTCATATTCATGCAGATGGAGAGATAGCTGAAGTGATTAGTGAGGAATTAGAGCTAAACACGGAAAACATAAAAGACATTGAAAAAGCGCTTGAGAAGGCTGCAGAAGAAAGCTTTATCAAAATGATCAAAAAAACACAAAACGATCAAGCCGACATCTTTGGTTTTGGTGAGCATGTCCGAGCAAAACAACGAGAGTATTGGAATAAGAACATTAAAACGAAAGAAAAATGGCTTGAAATATATAAAGACGTACCAGTGAATATAGAAGTATCAATTAGTATCAAAAGAGTTGGAATGAAAAATGAGTAGAGGGGGATGAGGAACTAATGAATCAAGATGGAGTTATTAACATTATGGTTCTCTTATTCTTAATTTCCGGAGTGTTCGCTTTAGTTCTTGATGACAAAATTTACATGCGTGATAAATTGATAAATGAAAGGAAAATAGCTCGTTTGTTAGGATGGATCAATGTAAGTCTTGGTTTAATGACTTATGTAGGGAGTTGGGTTTATAATCTATATTTTTTTTAAGTTGTTTATCAAAAGTGATTAAAGACCTATAAGCCTTCTACAAGTGCATATCGTCAGCGGGTTGAATCATGTCCACAACTGAGTAAAAAAAGCTATGTGGCTATGCATAAGGTTTCACCCCACCGCTTATTACCTACACTTACCATTGTACGTAGATCTTTTATCATGTACTATATGTTTATAAGCTGCATTGTTCGTGGTTAATATATGTTTCAACCTTTATACTTATTTAGGGAGTTTTACATCGAAACATCGAAGTCAAGCCTTCATTATGTAGAGGACGACTGAAGTGTTTTTGCAAACACCCACTTCGAGGAGTGGTGGTTTGGAACTCTATTATTAAGCGGCAATTGCGGCTTTACATAACGCAGTAAAAGTGTCAGTTCTATATTAGGACTGGCTTTTTTATTCACTTATAGAAAGGTTTCTTGTTATAATTGAAAAAAAACTAGCAGTGAGGTATCGTCATGGCAATTACGTTTTCAAAAAAAATGAATGAATTTCAAACGAGTATCTTTAATGAACTGGCTGTTTACAAAAAAGAAAAAGTGGACGCCGGTCATGAGGTGATTGATTTAAGTATTGGGAGTCCGGACTTATCTCCACCTGACTATGTAATGGAAGAATTAGCTTCTCATGTTAAAGATCCAACCCTTTACAAGTATTCTTTAGATGGAACGGCTGAATTACTTCAAACCATTTCAAATTATTATACATTGCAATATGATGTGGATCTCTCACCAGAAAGTGAAGTGCTAATGGTAATGGGGTCGCAAGACGGGCTCGTTCATTTACCTGTTGTACTAGCTAACCCAGGAGATATCATTCTAGTACCAGATCCAGGATATACAGCTTATGCGGCTGGCATTGCAATGGCGGGAGCAACCCCTTATTTAATGCCACTTACACAAGAAAACGGTTATTTACCTGATTTAACATTAATTCCTGAAGGAGTCCGTTCAAAAGCAAAAATGATGATCTTGAATTATCCAGGAAATCCAATTCCTACTATGGCAACAAAGGAGTTTTTTGAGGATGTTGTGAAATTTGCTTGTGAAAATGATGTTGTCATTCTTCATGATTTTGCTTACTCCGAATTGTATTATGGTGAGAAGCCGATCAGTTTCTTATCGGTTGATGGCGCAAAAGAAGTAGGAATCGAATTTAACTCCTTATCTAAAAGCTTTAATATGGCAGGGTGTCGTATTGGATATGTAGCCGGGAACTCCGAAGTTCTTGAAGGATTAAACCGATTAAAATCAAATTTAGATTATGGAGTCTTTCTGCCGATACAGAAAGCCGCTATTGCTGCTCTCAAGTATTCTTCAAGTTTTAGTGATGACTTAAGAGCAACTTACAAAAAGAGAAGAGATATTTTTGTAGAAGGGTTGAAATCTTTAGGTTGGAAAGTGGATGTCCCTAAAGCATCGATGTTTATCTGGGCCAAAGTTCCTGCTCCTTATTCATCGACAGAGTTTGCTTATAAGTTAATAGACAACACAGGTATCCTTACAACTCCAGGAGTAGCTTTTGGAACTTATGGGGAAGGGTATCTACGCATATCCCTTGTACAACATGAAGATATTCTGCAAAAGGCTGTGGAAAATTTAAGAGAAAGTGGACTGTTTCAAGGATAGATAAGCGGAGAAAAAAGACTCAGAAAAAACCGCAGTCATGCCGATTGCGGTTTTTCTTTGTTAAATAATCTTATTTCTTTTATCGTGATAATCTTTTTCAATATATTGTGATGTCAAACCTCGCCTTTCTTCTGCCAAAATATACATGGCACTAGACCAGCCAAGAGGGGTATTAGGATTAGGAAGATCAGAGTCAGCAAAAAAAGCTTCTGGTAAAATTCCATTTTCTAACATGACTTCTTTTGTTCTTTTTAAAAAATAGATTGAGCGCTCGTGATCACTTAACGTTTGATAACACAATGATAGCCATGGAAGTCCAAACGTCCATTCTGCCTCTGTCCCATAATATAAGGATCGATCATGTAGTCGTCCATATTCCTTTTCAACACTTGAATAATAACTGTCCCCTTGGTAACGAATAACTCCATTTGTACGCAATAAGGTTTTTTCTATCTTTTCTATAAGGAACTTTGCCTTATCACCTTCATACAGTCTATAAGGATAGATAAGACTTAGTTGGGCTAGATCAGCATCCTTAGATGAACTTTCTCTTGGAAACAAAGAATTTAGTGTATCCCAACCATTATCGATAGCTTCTTGTGGAACGAACACAATTGTTTGTACCGCTTTTAGACCAGCAACGCATGCTCCTACGCTACTTGCATGGACCTCTTGAGCTTCTTCCCACATTCCATTATCTTCATCTTCCCAGTAGTTACAACATATGAGATAGTAAACAAGCTTCTGAACAATGGCATGATCTTGTTCGTCTCGAAATATAACTTTGTTATGTTCTTGTATGCTTGTCCCAACTGCATATAAGAATGCCCCAATCATATCATGTTGAGCATGACCCCATTCTTGATGATGAATTTCAAATCCTTTAGGGCAATACCTAGCATGAATATACTCAAACATGGCTTGAGGACGTTGATTTGTATGAAACGAAATTTTCCATTCGTAACGACGGAACACATCAAGAATAGCTTGCATAGTTGAGATAAACGTATCACAAGGTTTGTCCATATAAGGGAGAGACATATATACCGCATCTCGTATCCAAAAATAATGATAGTCCTTTGATAGACTGGCTAAGTATAAGTTATTAGGTTGTCTTAATTTAGTTAATAGCTGATAGCTTTCTTTTAGACGATTCATTCCAAGAGCCTCCCATTTCATTCAAAATTTTGGAGAAGAAAAGATATATCTTTATCTTTTTAACCTAGAATGAACGACCGTATACTTGATAATGCTAAGAAAAATGTGTAACAAGTAGAAAATTATATATGACAATTTAAAGAGCCGACTTTTAAAAAAAGAATATTCATTAAGTATAATGTCCAACTGAGGCACAATTATAAAGGGAACAACGAATATATCAATCAGGAAATTTTTTTATTTCAAAAGAAAGTGACTCATTTGGGTTTAAAAATTTACTTGAGAGGATATAATAAAAATGCAAGATTAAGCTACATGCTAGGAGGAAATAACAATGGAACAAGGTAAAGTAAAATGGTTTAATGGTGAAAAAGGGTTTGGATTCATCGAGCGTGAAGGTGGAGAAGATGTATTTGTACATTTCTCAGCAATTCAAGGTGAAGGATACAAATCACTAGATGAGGGTCAAGAAGTTACCTTTGACATAGAAGAAGGACAACGCGGACCACAAGCAACCAATGTACAAAAAGTATAAGAAAAGTTAACTGAAAAAAAACAGATCTCTAAAAGGGATCTGTTTTTTTCTCTTTTGAAATCTCATTTTTCGTTAAGTGAACCAACTTTATCCGTCCATGCCTCTTGAGTCTGTGAATATCTGAAGTCTATTCGAGTGTCATTATAATAAGAATAATTTAAACTAAGATTAAGCATAATACCCTTAATTGGTTGAAAGAGGAATTCAAAAATGGGGGTAATAAAAGTATGAAAATAAAGCTCATAATTTGGGTAGTGCTTGCTGTAATAGTTAGTTTCAATTTTCTTAATAACCCACAAACAAAAGCAAATACTCACGATGAAAAGCAAATAGAGGAGTTTGTTAAAGGAAATAACTATATGCCTGTTAGGGAAGCGATTGCCTTATTTGAAAAGAAGGTAAACAAAAAAGTAAGCCTTCCTACCTCACTACCTTTTGAACCTACACACCGTTATGGGAAAGTAACTGATAATGGAGATTTGCAAATTCACTATATGAATGTGAGTAACGATCACCACGAAGACTTTATCTTTTATGTTATGTATCCTGAATCTGAAATTGATCAACACATAACACAAGAAGATAAAGTAATTACATTAGATGATGGAAATAAAGCATATTTTAGAGTTAACAGTACTCATCTTCGCAGTTTGGCTTTCAAGAAAAATGGTTGGGCTTACTTAATTGGAGGAAATCCAAAACAAAATGCGAAATACAATGTTGATGGGTTAATTGAAATAGCTAATTCCATTAAATAAGAAATGAAAAGGAAGATGGGTCTACTCATCTTCCTTTTCTTAATTTAAAAATCAATTCTTACTTAGAGAACATTTTTATAAGGGGAAAGTTTACTAGTTCCAACTTCCCAAATTGCTGACACAACGATAAATAGATTAAGTCATAATGTATAGAGCAGCTTACTATAGTAATAATAAGCATTTTTTATCTTCATTCCAAGCTTCATTAAATCAAATTAAAATAAAAAATGAGGTGAGTAGATGAGGTTTTTTGCCCGATTCTCAAATATAAACTTAGAAGTTAATTTATCGATGATTTATACATTCCTAAAACAAGTGAAAGAAACGTATTCTTATAAATGGGTAAGAAAAACAGACTATAGAATTCTTATTATTTATGGAAATGAAAATCACCAACTGCTATTTCAAGAAAAAGATAACAAAGTATTTTTATCTATACAGGAATTAACAACAAATGATAAAATGTTCGCGCTTACATTAAATCAACTTTTATTTAAAGCGAGAAAAAAACAGAGGGAGATCCTTAGTATTAAAGAAACACATACAACCAAAACAAAGAAGATTATACACGATCAATCAGCCGTTAAAAAGCATTTGAATAAAATTGACCAAGAAAAGGTCGTAACATTATCTAATAAGAATCAACCGACAGAATACGCCATTCAGACAGAAATAGATTATTTATTGATGGACTTATATGAGGCCATGCAAATCCAAGATCAAGAAAGGATGTCTTGGTGTAAGCAAAGGTTAGAAGAAATGGTACGATTAAAAAGCAAAGAGACATATTAACGATACACTGAACTATTGTGAACGCTAACATTTACTAACTGATATAAATATATAATGAAATTCGGCTGGTTATTTGTGTGTTTCATTGTAAGAAAGTGAAAATTAGGAGGTCAGTATGTCTCAGAAGCCTAATGAATCGATTAATAAATCAAATGAATCAGACAGGGGAATTCATACAGATTTTACAAACAAGATGACATACAGTAAATATTTAAAACTAAATGAAATCCTTACTAGTCAAAAGCGTTTATCGACGCATCATGATGAGATGCTATTTATCATCATTCACCAAGTCAGTGAATTATGGATGAAGCTCATTCTGCACGAAATAAATGCAGCTATTCAATCTATAAAGACAGATGATTTCTCAACTTCATATAAGCGTTTGGCTCGAGTCACAAAAATACAATTACAAATCATTCAAGTATGGGATGTTCTTTCTACTTTAACGCCAGCTGAATATATCGAATTCAGAGATTCTTTAGGGCAAGCTTCAGGTTTTCAATCTTACCAATATCGACTAATTGAATTCGCTCTAGGTTATAAAACTAACCATATTCTCAAAATCTATAAAAAAGAGCCGGAGTTAAAAGACAAACTTGAAAAAGCTTATATTGCGCCTAGTCTATATGATGTTGCTATTTTAGCACTTGCAAAAGCAGGGTTTGAAATTAATTCTGCAATCATAAATCGTGATTTCTCCAAACCCTATGAATCAGATGTTTCAGTCAGAGAAGCGTGGCTAACAGTTTATCGTAATGTTGATCAATATTGGGATTTATATCAGTTGGCTGAGAAACTCGTTGATATTGAAGATTCACTTCAGCAATGGCGATTCCGTCATTTGAAGACAGTCGAACGAATTATTGGGTTTAAGGTGGGAACTGGCGGTTCTTCTGGTGTCAATTATTTAAAGAAAATTTTAGATCAACGTTTTTTCCCTGAGTTATGGGATTTGCGAACAGAAATATAAGCACTTTTGAAAGATAAGGAAAAGCAAAATTTAAAAATTATTTTGAATCGTCAGTTCCTATTAACTAATCTCGTTTCATGCTGTAGCGTTTCGACGTAAAAGTGGAAGCTCGTATTTTAGTTTAAGCCGTCACTCAATAGATCCTTTACTCTATGACACCATACGAGCTATAACATTGTTTTACATTTAAGGTCGTTTGTCTTTTAATTTCATCTTCAGTTGTATTCTTTAAGTTTGCTAGTACACGAGTGATTTCTAATAAAAAAGGTGGTTCTGTCTGTTGATTTTGAAAAATACCCTCATATTTCCATGGACCATCTGTTTCCATTAAAAGCTGAGCAAGAGGTACATTACAAGCTAACAGTTGATCACGTCCCCGATAACATACCTCAGGTGTAAGAGAAATATAATAGCCCGCGTTGACGATTTGATTAACCACTTGTTTAGGTGCCTTTAACCAATGAAAATGCGCATTTTTAATTTTATAATGTTGTAGTAAAGAAAGCACGATGTGAGCTTTATCATGAACTGCATGAAGAGCAACTGGTAATTGATGGACGTCTGCTTCATATAAATAGTGCTTTAACACCTCAATGTGTTGGTCAAGAGTCTCAGGTAATTTATCTAAGTTATAATGGGGCAGTCCTATTTCTCCAATTGCCGTTATTCTCTTACGTTCAAGGCGGAGTAACGACTTCCACTCTAGAAAGTCTTGTTTAAGTGGTAGAGCCAACTCCGGATGAAAGCCGATAGATGCTAATACAAAATCGGGGTATTTACTTTGTAATTCTAATGTCTGGTAAGAAGAGACTAAATCATTTGATACAGCAACAACCTTTCTAACTCCTGCTTTTTTCCATTTTTCTATATAGCTATCAAGTGTACCTGAATCGTAAAGGTGTAGGTGGATATGAGAATCGATCATCGAGACGTTTCACCTCTTTCGGAAATGATCTTACACTTATACGTTTATATGCCTTTCTAAAGTCTATTCAATTAAGTAGATCGTGTCTTTCATCTTACGCGAAACGTTTCATACATTCTTTTTCTATTCATTAATACAATTTAATAGAAGGATTAGTCTTATTATAATGGATGTCCAAACCGTTTGAAATAGTCAGGAGGTGCTCTGTGATTATAAAGGAATCCTTGCATTTCATTTACGAGAAGGAAGACTATTTATGGCGTCGCTTTAAAATATCAAGAAAACATGCGCACCATGGACTTGAGGGTATATATGCAACTTCCAAATGGCTACAAACCTCAATTTTCAAAGAGGTAGTTCGAGATTTAACTTGCTATCTCTCTGATGAACCGATAAATTTCCCCGGAGAGTTAGCGATTGATGATGGAGACACATTTGAACCAGTCATCTATATTAACATCATGTCTGTAACAGAAAATTTTCAAAATAAAGAATACCTAATCGATTTAAAGAAAAATCGTACAACTTGTTTTGAGTATGCTGCATTTGTTCTTTTACATGAAATAGGACACTATATACATGCACTAATAGGAGGTAGTGGTCAAAGTAAGAAAGAGAGATTATTTGATTACTTTGATCGTGGTGAATATCATTATGACCGTTTTATTGAAACGATGAAAAATGGTGATACTTATGAAGAAAAGAAAAGATATAGAAATATTCCACATGAAAAAGCTGCCGATAATTTCGCTCGACAATATATTGACCTTATTTGCGATAGGTAACTATATTTTATAAGGAGAACTCCGAATCTATTAATCAAAAAAAGTCCAGGTTTTTTAAAGAGCACCGAAAAAGGTACGATTTTCACCTTTTTTGAGTGCCCTTTAAGCATGAACGGAACGTTGCTTTGTTTTAAAGCCTGCTATGAGTGGGTTTCTCATAGTAGGCTCGTAACGTGTGGAGCCATTGCTACTTCCTCGAATTTGCTAAAAGGGACTTTTTCAGTAGCCCCGATTTTTTATTGTGGTTTTTTTTTGTTATACTAGATTTGGAGGTGTTGTAGGATGTCTAAAAAATATTTCACAATTACTGAAGCTAACATATTGTTACCAATACTTGAAAAAGAACTTGTTGAACTACAACAATTGAAAACTAGTTATCAATATAAAGAAAAAGAATTAAGGATGATAAAAGAAAAATCAACCCATAAGTTGCAAACAGATACAGAGATAATCTTTATAAAGGAAAGCGAACTTGAATTCATGGAAATGCAAGCACAATTATATTTGTCTAATATTCATTCATTCGGGGTTCAATTGAAAGATATTAACCTAGGACTTTTAGATTTCCCAGCGTACATTAATGGAGAAGAAGTGCTTCTTTGCTGGAAACAAGGAGAAACGGAAATTACACATTATCATTATACGCATGAAGGTTTTAATGGGAGGAAGAAGTTATAATCTGAATAAAGAAAAAAAAGAAAGCACACGTGGAGGCCACTGAAAAAGGTACAATTTGTAGATTTTTCAGTGGCCTTTAAGCAATGAGCGCAACTTGTGAAGTCATTGCTGTTTCCTCGAATCTGCTAAAAAGGTCTTTTTCAATGCCCTCGAAAAGCAACTCTTTTCAGTAGCCTCAGAGCTGCGTTCCTTTTTTATGAAGATAAGACAAAAGTCCGGTTACATATATAAACTAGCGAGAAATATTCCTAAGTTCTCTTGATAGATTTCATCAAATTGAGCCACAGGTAGGGGATTCACTCCTCTACCTAATTCAATCGTAAATCCCGGTTTCCTATATTCCTGGATGAACCAATCCTTATAGCCTGCAAAACTTTGTACATATCGAACGGATCGATAACCACTTACTCTTTCAAACTCATTAACAAGTGCTTTCGATTCTAGAGGCTCCAATCCTTGAAATCCCCAATAAATCACTTTTCCTTGTGTATGATAAGCTAATACACGATCAAAGTTAGATTCCCTTGTTAAACGGGCAATTGCTAACGCTTCTGGTTCTGTTAATGGACTCTCTCCAGGATAATCCCGTGGAGCTGGTTGACTCGGTTTTAATTGCGATTCTGCTTCCCAAAGTGCAGGATATTGATTATTTAAGTCGACACCTCGAATATTGGCTTTCCAACCTGAAAAATCGGTGCTTCCATTATTAATAGATAGCACATTTGACCGAAGGGGTTCGCTATTTGGAGGACCATGAATGACCAAGTCTACTCCATCAGGATTAACCATAGGTACTATAGAGAGTAGGCTTGAATCATAAAACGTAGACATATCTAATCCTCTTATTGTTCTCCTATTAGTCATAGCTAACAAATATTCATTTACTGTTTGTATTAAGATGGGTGTAGTGATCCACTCATGGGCATGAAAGGAACCATTCATATGGACTTTTTTTGCACCTTGACCGATTTGAAGCTCAGTTATGTTCTTCCCCATTACCGATCGTCCAATAGAGCGATTTACGATAAATGGATAAATTTCAATCAGTTGATTAATATCATTCGTTAAAGAAGCATAATCATACGCTCTTCTTCCTTGAACAATTGGATTTTCAACCCTTACAGGAAGATTAATTCTCTGTCCGATTTGAAGAAAATAGGGGTCAAGTGTCGGGTTAACCAATTGCAACATATCCGGATGAAAGCCCAATCGATTAGAAATGACCCAAATTGTATCTCCAGGTTGAATAGTATAGAAATTCACATAATAACCTGGTACTCGAATGATTTGTCCAATTTGCAGTGCATTAGGATTTACATCAAGATTAGAATCAACAATTAAGGGTAAAGGAATATTAAAAAGTTGACTATAGTACCAAAAGCTGTCTCCTTGCCGGACTCTAATATTCATTAGCTGAATTCCTCCCTCTTTTAATGATATGAGCAAAAAGAGGTGATTTATGATATTAATAAAGTTGAAAGATTGATTATTTGATGGGGAGGGAGAAATTTAGTTCCTACTCCTACTTCGCTTGTGAACGGTTTATCGGCTAATTAGAAATACATCAAATTTTCGACAAAATTCAGTATTATTTTTAAATTACTAGTAGCTTTAAAAACCTCAATTAGCTTATAATAGAATAGCTTATTGTTTTTTTAATTCACTTAAGATATATAAGGTTTACACAAGTGAAATTAAGGAATCAATCAGTAAATAATCCTTTTTAATTTACGGAAGAATTAGCTAAACATTCCTCTTCAAAATAAAAAAGGAAAATTAATCATTCGAAGCGTTGTATCCAACTTTCATAAACTATTCTTATTAGAAGTAAATTTAAGTTTATATTTGTATGACATTGAATGTATTAAAAACCAATTTGACTCAAACATTAACTAACGGGGGTGCATTATGGGAAAAGAAGCTGAAGAAAAAGAACACGACATTGAAATAGGAGATAAAATCAAGGTGATAAATGGTGAATATGATGGTGAAGAAGGAAATGTGATTAACGTTTACAATAACACTGTAGCTATTGAATTCAATAATATTTTCACCAAAGATAAAAGTAAGTACCGAACTGTCATCAAACATGATTATTATCAACGCTTAAACTAAAATTAACATTTTTAAACCTTGAGATTACTCAAGGTTTCTTGTTTTAAGTTAAATTATTTTAACGCCAGCGATGTGTGCTTTCTAAATAAACCGGCACATAAAGTCTTAATTTGACTGATGAGACGTTTATGAGGCTTGCTGTAAAAGCATTATAAGTAATTTAAATGATTAAAATTATAAAACCATATTTGACTGATCGGATTAATAGACTTACGATAATATTAGACATTTTACATAAGAAGCAATTGTTTGTGTAAGTCATTATCGAAAAATGGCGAATAATAAAATTTATAATCCTTTGTGAGGTGGATATAGTTGCAACTCCAGGTAATGAACAGTCCGTTTAACCAAGAACAGGTAGAACTCCTAAATAACCTTCTGCCAACCCTAACAGAATCACAAAAAGTTTGGCTAACTGGTTATTTAACTGCATCCCAGGTAACTTTAGCTTCGGGAACACCAGAAGTTTCAACGGCAGTGGTTTCTACTCAAAATAATGTACAAAGCATTTCAAAAGATGTGACCATTCTGTTTGGATCACAAACAGGTAATTCGCAGAGACTTTCAGAGAGTACAGCAAAAAAATTAGAAGAGCAAGGATTTAAAGTTACAGTCTCTTCTATGAGTGATTTCAAACCAAATAACCTGAAAAAAGTCGAAAATCTGCTTATTGTAGTAAGTACACATGGCGAGGGTGAGCCACCTGATAATGCGATATCGTTCCATGAATTCCTTCATGGTAGACGAGCGCCTAAACTTGCTGATCTCCGTTTTTCTGTGTTATCACTCGGAGACAGCTCATATGAATTTTTCTGTCAAACAGGAAAAGAATTTGACCAACGACTCGAAGAACTCGGTGGAACAAGAATTTATTCGCGAGTTGATTGTGATCTCGATTATGATGAGCCAGCAGCTGAATGGATCGGAGGAGTCATTGAAGGGTTAAGTGACGTAAAGCAAGATGGAGATTCTGTAACAGTTCCTGGTACTTCTCCTCAGGCTAACGACACTACCTATTCACGAACTAACCCATTTAAAGCTGAAGTCCTTGAAAATCTAAATTTAAATGGTCGTGGCTCGAATAAAGAAACACGCCATCTTGAATTATCTCTTGAAGGTTCTGGTATCACGTATGAACCTGGAGACAGTCTGGGTGTTTATCCGGAAAATGATCCTGCCTTAGTGGATCTGATCCTAAAGGAATTAAATTTTGATTCAACAATAGATGTAACAGTGAATAAACAAGGAGACGTTCGTTCATTAAAAGATGCACTTTCATCTTACTTTGAAATTACTGTTTTAACCAAACCACTTTTAGAGCAAGTAGCTAAGCTATCATCGAATAAGGAGTTACAAGATCTTTTATCACCGGGGAATGAAGCAAAAGCGAAAGAGTACCTGAATGGACGCGATTTACTTGATTTAATCCGCGATTTTGGACCAGTGGGTGAAACAGCACAAGACTTTATTTCAGTTCTTCGTAAAATGCCTGCACGTCTTTATTCAATTGCGAGCAGTATTGCTGCAAATCCAGATGAAGTGCATCTGACTATTGGAGCCGTTCGATACGAATCAAATGGTCGCGAACGTAATGGTGTTTGCTCAATTCTGTGTGCCGAGCGTTTACAACCAGGTGATACTCTACCAATTTATATTCAACAAAACCCTAACTTTAAATTGCCAGCTAATCCTGATACGCCAATTATAATGGTTGGTCCAGGAACGGGCATTGCGCCATTTCGTTCTTTTATGCAGGAACGTGAAGAAATGGAAGCACAAGGAAAATCATGGTTGTTTTTCGGAGATCAACATTTCGTAACAGATTTCCTTTATCAAACAGAATGGCAAAAGTTAGTCAAAGACGGTGTTTTAACGAAAATGGATGTTGCTTTTTCACGTGACACGGCTGAAAAAGTCTATGTACAAAACCGCATGCTTGAGCATAGTAAAGAATTATTCGGGTGGCTTGAAGAAGGAGCCTTCCTATATATTTGCGGAGATGAGAAACAAATGGCGCACGATGTTCATAAAACACTTATCGAGATTATCGAAAAAGAGGGCGGCATGCCAAAAGAAAAAGCAGAACAATACGTAGCGAATATGCAACAGCAAAAACGTTATCAACGCGATGTATATTGATAAATTGGAACGAAAGGAGTTTATTTAACATGTCGAAACAACTATTAAAATCACCAGAAGGTACGCCAAGTGATGTAGAGCGTATAAAAGAAGAAAGTAATTATTTACGTGGAACATTGGCAGAAACGATGTTAGATCGGCTCAGTTCAGGAATTTCTGATGATGACAATCGTCTAATGAAATTTCACGGAAGTTATTTACAAGATGATCGAGATTTACGTAATGAGCGTCAAAAACAAAAGCTTGAGCCTGCTTACCAATTTATGCTACGCGTTCGAACGCCAGGCGGTGTATCAACACCAGAGCAATGGTTAGTTATGGACGAACTAGCTCAGAAATACGGAAACGGTACGTTGAAATTAACTACACGCCAAGCGTTTCAAATGCACGGGATTTTAAAATGGAATATGAAACAGACGATACAAGAAATCCATGCATCCCTTTTAGATACGATTGCTGCCTGTGGGGACGTTAACCGAAACGTGATGGTCAACCCAAATCCAGAGCAATCTGAGATTCATTCTGAAGTATTCAAATGGTCGAAACAGTTAAGTGATGATTTATTGCCTCGTACTAGAGCTTATCATGAACTGTGGCTTGATGAAGAAAAAGTGGCTAGTACACCAGAAGTTGAAGAAATCGAACCGATGTACGGCCCCCTTTATTTACCGAGAAAGTTTAAAATCGGAATGGCGGTGCCACCTTCCAATGATGTAGATATCTACTCCCAAGACCTTGGATACATTGCCATTGTTGAAAAAGGGAAACTTATAGGTTTTAATGTAACAATTGGTGGAGGCATGGGGATGTCCCATGGTGACAAAGAAACCTATCCACAACTAGGTAAAGTGATTGGCTTCTGTAAACCAGAGCAAGTCTATGATGTAGCTGAAAAAATCATTACCATTCAGCGTGATTACGGTAACCGATCTGAGCGTAAAAATGCTCGTTTTAAGTACACGGTTGACCGACTTGGGCTTGATACAGTTAAGGATGAACTTGAAAGCAGACTAGGTTGGAAGTTAGAAGAGGCTAAGTCATTTCATTTCGACGATAATGGCGACCGCTATGGTTGGGTAAAGGGACTAAAAGGAAAATGGCACTTCACTTTATTTGTTCAAGGTGGTCGTATCGTAGACCTTGATGAATACAAACTAATGACTGGCTTACGTGAGATTGCCAAAATTCATAAAGGTGATTTTCGCTTAACAGCCAATCAAAATTTGGTTATTGCAAATGTTTCTACACAAATGAAGAAGCAAATTACCGAGCTAATCGAGCAATACGGTTTAACAGATGGTAAGCAGTATTCTGCAATCCGCCGTAGCTCGCTCGCATGTGTCTCTCTTCCTACATGTGGTTTAGCGATGGCAGAAGCAGAACGTTATTTGCCTGTTTTAATAGACAAGATCGATGAGCTTATGGATGAAAATGGATTAAGTGATAAAGAAATCACGATACGTATGACCGGCTGTCCAAATAGCTGTGCTCGTCCGACACTTGGTGAAATTGGATTTATTGGGAAAGCTCCTGGTAAATACAATATGTATCTTGGTGCAGCTTTTGACGGAAGTCGTTTAAGTAAAATGTATCTTGAAAATATCGGTGAAAAAGAAATATTAAATGAATTACAAGTTCTTCTTTCTCGTTATGCAAAAGAACGAGAAGATGGCGAACACTTCGGTGATTTTGTGATTCGCGCTGGTGTGATCAAAGCCGTAACAGATGGAACTAATTTTCATGCTTAATAGCTAATCCATTAGAGACAGAAGTTGCTTCTGTCTCTTTTTTGTGTTTATCAGCCTTTCTTAGAAATGAGCTACGTAAAAAAGAATAAAAAATATCCTAACCTTGATTGACAACTAATTTATACCTGTGATATATTTGTCTCGAAATAGAGATAAATTAATTAGAGGTATGTTTTACTGTAAAGTAAGCTGTTAAATATTAGAAAAAATAAAGAATTAGAGTTGTGTAACAAATCCTAAAAAAATACAGATTAATTGGAGGAATAAAATTGAATGAATTAAAAGGAATACATCATGTAACAGCTATTACTAGTAGTGCAGAAAAGAATTATGAATTTTTCACTTATGTGTTAGGAATGCGCTTAGTAAAAAAAACGGTTAACCAAGATGACATTCAAACATATCATCTCTTTTTCGCAGATGATAAAGGGAATGCAGGAACAGATATGACATTCTTTGATTTTTCAGGAATTCCCAAAGGGACGCATGGTACAAACGAAATATCAAAAACCTCTTTCCGCGTACCAAATGATGGAGCATTAGATTATTGGATTAAGCGATTTGATCGTCTTGACGTAACTCATACTGGTATCAAAGAACAATTTGGTAAAAAGACACTTTCTTTCATTGATTTTGACGACCAGCAATATCAGCTCATCTCAGATGAACTTGATAATGGAATTGATTCAGGTACACCATGGCAGCAAGGACCCATTCCATTAGAATTTGCGATTACAGGGTTAGGCCCGATATTTATTCGTGTTGCACAATTTGATTATTTAAAAAAAGTGCTGGAAAAAGTATTATTATTTAAAGAAATAAATAAAATAGGTTCATTGCATTTGTTTGAAATGGGTGAGGGAGGAAACGGCGCCCAAGTTATCGTTGAACATAACGTTCTACTTCCTCAAGCAAGACAAGGATTCGGAACGGTTCACCATGTAGCTTTTCGAGTTGAAGATCGTGCTGTCTTAAATGAGTGGATCGAACGTTTACCAAGTTTCGGACTTCAAACATCTGGTTATGTCGATCGCCACTTCTTTGAATCTTTATATGCACGCGTCGCACCACAAATTTTATTTGAATTTGCGACAGATGGACCAGGTTTCATGGGAGATGAGCCATATGAAACTTTAGGGGAAAAATTATCATTACCTCCATTCTTAGAACAAAAACGTGAAGAAATCGAAAAATTAGTTCGCCCAATTGATACAGTAAGAAGCACGAAGGAATTTTCTAAAGAATAAGATTATAAGTATAACATGTTAAAGAAAACTAACATTCAACCGAAGATAAGAAAGAAGCATGATACCAGGCTTCTCTTTTTTATTATTTTTATCGGTATTTATTACGCTTTAGCAGGTGAAATTATACCTAAGTTCATACTGTAGACTCAAACATTTTGTGTTCATTTACTTTGAATTTCCACAACGTTTTTGTATGATGATACACGTTCTTAAGCTACTGTCATAAATAATAATGCTTCAAATATACTTTCATTATTATACTTGGAAAGGAGAGATGAAAATGTATTATGCGCGATTCATGTTTTATAAACTTAGGAAAGATCAAAGAATACTTGCAGAAAGAGTAACTTAAAAAATAGATAAGATCAGTAGAAGTTTGTTTGGGTTCAGGGGGAATGTATATTTTTTTGATCCTGCAGCTAGCGAATATAGAGCTTTGAATTATTGGAAAACAAAAGCTGATGCCGAAGAAGCACATAAAGTGTACTTCCCAAATTAGAGACTGAACAAAAGAATGCTACAAATGAGAAACCGACATATAAAATTTTTGAAGTATATGATCCAAGTGATGATAAAGACTTGTTGTTTTCTCATACTATCTAAAATGAAATTGTTAATCTCTTAGCAAGAGGGAAATTGTATTTAAGATTCCTTCGCACTGTGTTATAATTACCTAGGTAAATACTTTATTTACATAGGTAATTATTATATCAAAATATGAGAATATTGTCGCTTCTCTTAAAATGTATACAAAACATAACGACATTTCCACATTAATTATAAATTAATAATATCGTTATGATAAGACTTTTATTATAAATTATCATATTCACATTTGAATTCTACTTTAAGGAAGGTGAACCAAGCAGAAATTTATAATAATTATTATTTTTAAATTCTAGAACAGTAAAGTGCGCTGGAATATGGATTTTTTCTTTCTAATAGCTAATAAATAGTTTAATAGGGATAGATGCTTATGCTTTGGGAATTGGTTTGGTTTATTCTAATTGTACTAATAGGTGGTTTTATTCAAGGGGCCAGTGGTTTTGGTTTTGGTTTAGTTGCTATGGGCTTTTTACCTCTTATGTTGTCGTTAAAAGAAAGTACATTAATTGTAATTGCTTTGTTATTAGTCGCTTCTTTAAGCATTATTTTAAAAGTCTATAAATATATAGAATTAAAAGCTTTATTTGTAATAATAGGTTCAGCTTTAATAGGTCGAATTATTTCTTTTGTTGTTCTTATTACATATGGGGAACTAGAGGCCCTTAAACAGTTTTTGGGCTTCTTTTTACTTGGCATGGTCATTTATTTATTTTTAAATAAAAAGAAAAATCCATCAAAAATTGCTATGAAACCGCTCATTCCTATAACGCTTGGATTTTTGGGTGGGTTTATAGGAGGAGTATTTGCTGTTGGTGGTCCTTTTTTTGTCTTTTATTTTTTGATGCTTTATGAAGAAAAACATAAATATAACGCAAATCTCCAGGTGACAGTTGTCATTACAAGTTCATTTACTTTACTCTTACACGGTGTAAATGGCGATTTTAGTTCAACATTTTACTTGTATTTCTTAATAGGAGTTGTAGGTGTTTTTATCGGTACTATGTTAGGTCTGAAATGGTTTGAGAAACTTCCTTCTAATCTCATAAAAAAATTCGCTATGGTCATGGTGACAATTGCAGCTATTAACTTAATCCTTTTCAGTTAATATTGTTGAAAATCACCAACTAAGAAAGTCTTATACACTTTGTATAAGGTCTTTTTGTTTTATATGTTTGAAAACAAGTGGAACATCAACAGCAGCATTCAATATTTAAGGAATATGGAAAGCAAGTTGAAATGATTAAAATTACCAACTTAGACGTACATAAGTAACGTTTGAGAACTAAAGAAAACTTATTTTGAATAATGATTATAAAATATTCGTTCGGGCTAAACTGGGAGGGATATATAAGGCAGGAGGTATCTACACATTAGGTTAAAATAACTAGCAAGAGGAGGATAAAATGAATAAAGAACTAAATCATTCTAAAAATAGTTCAGCTTTTGTCAATCGGTATCTATACTCGACTCGAAACCTCTGGTCTGGTATTTTGTTTGGTTTAGGTCTAATTGCCTTTGTTGACGAAATGGTGTTTCATCAGCTATTACACTGGCATCATTTTTACGACAAATCAACGACTAATGTTGGCTTAGTCTCAGATGGTTTGTTCCATGCTTTCAGTTGGTTTGCAACCATTGCTGGCTTATTTTTGTTTTCCGATCTCCGTCGTAAAAAGGCCTTATCTCTTACTAGGTGGTGGGGAGGAGTTTTGCTTGGAGCAGGTTTCTTTCAATTATACGACGGTTTAATCCAACACAAACTAATGCGACTACACCAGATCAGATATGTAGAAAATGTATTAGTTTATGATGTGATATGGAATCTCATTGCTATTGCTATGGTTATAGCAGGAATCATTCTTATTAATCAAGCGAGACGTGGAAAACTAAAAGGAGGAGCTGTTTCAACTGAACACGCATGAACATATCCATCATGAAACTTTTAGTCACGATGAAATCGGATTCATTTCCCAGCTGATCTTGATGCTCCCTTTTTTGATAGGACTCAACGTTTATATACTTTCTGTGGTCATTTCAAATCGCAAATACAAACAATGGCCAGTCTATCGTATTATATGTTGGGTGGCTGGAGTAGTTTTTGCTACCATTGCAGTAGCTGGCCCCTTAGCAGAGCGCGCGCATGTAGATTTCACGGCACATATGCTTGGACATTTACTCCTTGGAATGTTAGCTCCATTTTTAATGGTATTAGCGGCACCAATGACTCTTTTATTACGTACTATTAATGTTTCACTAGCAAGACGTCTTACGAGATTATTAAAAAGTCTACCGATTCGGATTGTAACTAATCCTATTGTTGCATCCTTGCTCAATGTAGGTGGATTATGGATTCTATACACATCTGATTTATACAAAATTATGCATGAAAATATAATTCTTCATGTAATTATTCATGTCCATGTATTTCTGGCTGGCTATGTCTTTACCATATCAATGATTTATATAGATACAACCCCACATCGAACTAGTTATGTCTACCGTTCCATTGTATTGGTACTTACTTTGGCTGCTCATGGAATCTTATCAAAATACATCTATGTAAATCCACCGACTGGAGTATTTCCAGCTCAAGCAGAAATCGGAGGTATGCTTATGTACTACGGGGGAGATGCCATTGACATGATGATTATTTTTATTCTTTGCTTACAATGGTACAAAGCTAGTCGACCTCGAATTTCAACAAATTTGGGTTATTATTCATTCAGAAGAAGTTGAGATCCGGTATAGAGTATAGAATAAATTAAGAAAGATACCGGACTCACTATAGAAGGAAAATATAAGAATAGATAAGCCTAACCGTTTGACTTTGTATATACAGTTAATTTAACGCATACCCATACTAGTATATAAACGTCAAAAAAGGAGAGGTAAGATGTTTGATTATACAGTTGAATCAAGAAGCGGAATGGAAGAAACAATCGAAAAACTAAAAACAACATTAATGGAAGAAAAGTTTGGTACTTTATGGGAATTTGACATTCAGGCTAAACTACAAGAAAAAGGGTTAGAATTAACGAACCTTACAAAGTTTTGGAAGTGTGTAATCCCCATGAAGCCAAAAGAGTGTTAGATAAAAATAAGATGATCGGATATTTCTTGGTATAATTGTGGTCTACAGTGAACAAGGGAAAACAAATATTGGCATGCCAAAACCTTCTGCTTTAATTCAAAATGTAAATGATGAACAACTAAGTAAGATTGCATTGGATATTGAGAAAAGGCTAAAATCAGCAATAGATAAAAGTATTTGATAGTTATTTAAATCTCTTATGAAAGGTTTTGACAATTAACTTAATAATAAGAGGCTTATTTTGATTGGAGCTTTAGAGATATGAAACAAACCAATGAATCTAAATATATACAACAGCATCTAGCAAATGAAAGAACGTATTTAGCGTGGATTAGAACGTCCATAGCGATTATTGGTGTTGGTTTTTTAGCGACAACCCTGCATTTTAATACGCCGATAAATGAATACGTAGATCATACACTTGCGATGTTTATTAGTTTAATCTCTCTTTTACTTGGACTTCTTACGATTATCCTAGCAACCATTACCTATTTTCGTACTCGGACATCGATCAATACACAAACATTCCACTCTTCATTTTTAATTATTGTTTATATGACTACCGTGATATGCTGTATTATACTTTTGTTTTCAGGTTACTATTTTTTAATTTAAAATACGGCTTGACTCAATACCGCTATAGATAATATAGGGCTATAAATAGCGAAGAGAACAAATAAAAGTAGAGATTACAAAAGAAGTACAAGATCGTACCATAGGAGGAAAAAAACATTTATACGTTTATCTGAATTTAAACAATAAATGATCCGAAGTTTTTCGTTAGCTCCTAGTAGGATTCATCTTCTTACTATATAGAATAGTGAAGAGTGATCCGCCCTAAACAGGTCGAACTATGGAATTTTGCAACATACAAAGTGTCTCCTCTTGTAGAAATCCTAAATTCAAAAATAGAAAACTAACTGTGCTCATGTGCTCATAAGATAAAAGCGAAAAAAAATAATTCGAAGAGAATAAAGAATGATATAAAATTTCACGTAATGTTTTAATCCTCTTCAGTAGTTGTTGAAGTAAAACCTATATTCCAATGATGGGTTTAGGTTAGAGATGTTAAAGAAAAATCATATGAAAGCTAAACTAAATAATCCTGAGTGTACAACTCCAGATTTTATTTTGGTTCAATTAAAAATTCAGATAAACGTTAAATGTGTATCACTTATTATGGTAATACTAAAATACATAATTAAAAAGTAAGACTATCAAGGAGGGGGAAACAGTGCCACGAAAGGCTATTCCTATAGACGAGAAAGCGAATTATAATGAAACGCATGAAAAAGAAAATATAAAAAACGAAATCGCAAACTTAAGTCGCTTATTATCCGCTGTATTAAATTATCTATCAGACGATGAAGAAGAGGAAATAGATATTGAATACCTTTTTGATAATACAGAAGGGTTAAGAGAATGGTGGGAGCAATATCGGGAAAGAAACAGAAAAATGATGGAAGAAGAAATAAAAAAATCTCTAAGTGTACTCTCTTTAGAAGAACTAAAAAACATCCGTGAAAAAATAAACGAAAAACAATAAAACCTCTTAATTAATTTGATCTTGTCAAATTAATTGATCTCAACCGAACCGAAAAATTGAAATGCAAAAATCTTTCTTAAATTGGTACATGTTTGAGGTTGAAGAATGGTGGAGAATTTGATAGAATAAATATAATAAATTAAAAGACTATGTGTGACTGGCGAACGCGGATAACCGCGAGGGAGCTCATAGTGTCGTAGCCGTTCGCCTGGGCAGAGGTAAGGGAAGTTATCCCTTACCTCTTTCTGTTTAATTGGAGGGGGTAGCGGATACCACTTATAAAATGTTATTATGGTAATTACAGAATTTGAAACTTTGATTAATTGGAAAACCCCTTGCTTTAATTTAGAAATTTGAAAAAGCATACAAGAGAAAAAGGAGATAATAAAATGAGCACAATAACTTCAGAAAAAGTGAAAACAATTAAAACATTAAATAACATATCAGAAAGTGGACTAAAAGTATTCAAGGATAACTATACTGTTGACAATGACAATGAAAATCCTGATGCCTATCTTCTACGTAGTTTTAACATGCATACAATGGAATTCGGCAATAATTTAAAAGCAATTGCACGTGCCGGTGCAGGTGTCAATAATATTCCGGTCGACAAATGTTCAGAACAAGGAATTGTCGTTTTCAATACACCTGGTGCTAACGCGAACGCTGTAAAAGAACTTGTATTAACCTCATTAATGGCCTCGTCTCGTAACCTGTTTGCTGGTGTGAATTGGACAAAGACATTAGCAGGTGAAGGTGAACAAATTTCAAAGCTTGTAGAAGCAGGAAAGAAACAATTTGTTGGAAAAGAAATTAAGGGAAAAACTCTAGGTGTAATCGGTTTAGGAGCGATTGGTGCACTTGTAGCGAATGATGCACTCGATTTAGACATGGATGTGATTGCGTTTGACCCGTTCATCTCTGTTGATGCAGCTTGGAGCTTGTCCCGCAATGTACAGCGGGCTATGACGATTGAACAGCTTTTTGCTAACTCTGATTATATTACTGTACACGTTCCGTTCACTAAAGACACAGGTGGAATGTTTAACGAAGAAACATTTAGCATCATGAAGCAAGGTGTTCATATTTTGAATTTCTCACGTGGGGAGCTTGTAAATGAGAAAGATATGGCAGCTGCACTTGAAAGCGGAAAAGTTGGTAAGTATATTACTGACTTCCCGAATGAAAATGTGTTGAAAATGAAAAACGCAGTTCCAATCCCACATCTTGGTGCTTCTACAAAAGAATCAGAGGAAAACTGTGCCATTATGGCGGCTCGTCAGGTGAAGGAATTTTTAGAAACAGGAAACATTAAAAACTCAGTGAATTTTCCAAACGCTTCGCTTCCTTATACAGGAAAACGACGTGTGACAGCATTCCACCAAAACGTTCCGAACATGGTTGGACAGATCACATCTGCTTTATCAAATTTTAATTTGAACATCGCTGATATGGTTAACAGAAGCCGAGGAGAATACGCATATACGGTGATTGATATTGAAAATAACGTAAACGGCGATATTATTCCTAATTTGGAAGAAAAAATTAATCAAATCAAAGGTATCGTTAAAACCCGTATTATTTAAAACTTCTTTAAATTAAAATAGAAAATAAAGAGTGGGTGACTACTTTATTACTTTTCCCCCTTAAATGAATAAAATTAAAGAAACCAAGCCTATAATGGCTTGGTTTTTATAACATTCAAATAACTAATCTTCTTCGTGGTTTAAATAATATTCAAGAGTCATATCAAGGTATTCAATAAAGTGATTATCATCTAAGCTTTCTTCAAATTCACCTATCAATGAATGAAATTTATCTTCAGTTAAGCCATGTTTTAGAAGTAAATCATTTAAGTTTTCTTCAGTAATTGGAGTTCCTAGCATGCCCTGTAAATCTTAAATCGATTCAAAATCATTTAAGGTTAGTTCATAAAAAGCTAAATATTCCTCCAATTCTTCCATAGTCCAATTGATTTCTAATAAGACTTGATTGACTTCCTCTTGTGGTGGTGCTGCCATTACAAATAGACTAGGAACTGAAAATGAAAATAATACACTACATAATAGAACTTTGTGAATCGTTTTCATACTTAATCCTCCTATATTTCAACATAAAATGTAATATTTGTTAAGAATAAGTAATTTATACAAATTGATCTGTAATTATATAAGTCATCAGCAACGTAATATGATGTAATCGGCATCGAATGGAGAGACTTTACTGATGTCTGTGAAAAGCGGTAAAATAGGTTAAATGTATGATAGCTATAGATTTATTAGTTCTAAATCTGACAAGACTTTTTGATTATGTAGCCATGAGCGAGTTACAGCTATTGAGAGTTCAAAGAAACAATATACCGGGTGGGGGTCATTATGCAAGAAATCATTCAATATTTTAATGAAAATCCTATGATTTATAAATTGCTTTTGTCTTTATTTATTTTACTTATATACATTAAACTTATAAGAATTTTCAATAAACTATTGTTCAAAACAATTAAAGACAATAGCCTATATTATACTACTCGAAAAAGACTATATTACTTGCATTCTGTAATCATATTGGTTATCTTCATTATTTTATGGTCAGAATCAAGGCTAGATCTGACAATTTATGTTGGGTTCATTTCCGCAGGAATTGCCATTGCACTTAGAGAAATATTTACCAACATAGTTGCTTTGTTAATTATTGTAATTCAAAAGCCCTTTGAAGTAGGGGATCGCGTCATTGTCAATGACCGTGCAGGGGATGTTATCGACCAAAAAATCTTTCATTTTGTTGTTATGGAAGTCACAGCCAAGACTGAAGGAGAGCAAAGTACAGGGAAAATCGTCCACATTCCTAACAATTATATCTTTTTATATGCAGTATCCAATGCTAATAAAGGCTTTAAATATATTTGGAATGAGATTGAGGTTCGACTTACAATCGATAGTGAGTGGGAAGAAGCTAAAGCTCAACTTGAAACCATCGTAAACAAACATGCGCAGCACATAACTGCGGAAGCAAAAAACAAAGTACATGAAGCTTCAAAAAAATATATGCTTCACTATCAAAACCTAACCCCAATTGTTTATATTAACGTAGAGGACGGCTTTATCAAACTTACTATACGGTACTTAACCGAACCGAGAGAGTCTAGAATTACCGAAGATATTATTTGGAATGAAATACTGTTGTATGTTAAAGAAAATAAGGCTATTAAGTTGGCATAATATACATAACAGTATATAGCTAATTAATAATATTCTAAATGTGGAATGAAATAAATTAAAAACTAACCCTAGAATGGATAAAGTAATAATACAAGGTAAAATAGCCGCTGGAATCTCTCTCCGGCTATTTTTAATTGTAATAGGGAAGCGCCCTATTCTCATTTATTATTAGGAGATGAAAATAGGAAGCTACCAGGGGTATATGGAGGAAGTTGAGTGGAAAAGAGAGGACAAACTGATACTTGTTGTCTCTTTTTCGCTGATGTAGTTTGCACTCAGCCATACTATTACTTATGTACCATCAACCGGTTCTTTTTCTGTAGAAGGTAGGATTTTATACATACAGAGAATATAACGTGGAAGAACGAAGATCATTTGGATTTAGTATTTTCAAAACGCGCCTGGCCCAAGTGTGTTAAAGCATTATACTGGGGGACAGGCACTAATGAAGTACCATGACTATTATGTTACTCGTCCGTCACACGATTTCTAAAAGACTCTTTTGTAACTAAATATTCCTCTTCTTCTATATTATTATTTTTTGTTTTTTTCATTTCGCTACCTTTTGGAAATGCACCGGGATGACTTTTTCTTTTATGGTTAAAACTCTTTCCAGTTGCCATTATGAAACCCCCTTTAAAGTTGTTGATAATTAGTCTTTTCATAAATTGTTTTACTTATGCATTGGTTGTCATACTACTCTTATCGAGGCAGGCATACTCGAAGACATTTCAGAAGCGAGAGAAGTTACATTTAGAAAAAGGGGATGATCGTTTTTTTCACCAGGTAGGCCAAATATTGGTGTAGGTGAAGCTCTTGTAGAAGCAGAAGTTATTGATTGTGCATTGAAGTTTTTAGAGAAGTAAAAAATGCGACTTAGCGTACTCGTTCGCTAAGTCGCGTTTGAAGTCAATAGTAATATGGTACTTAATGAGGTCATTTAAATTAATTTTTTCTGCATAGCGCTGTAATAGTGGTGAAAATTCTCACAAAAAGAAGGAGATACCTTTCAATTACTACGTAAAATATGATTTTGACGAAATAAAGTATAAGATTTAAAATAAGGAGGAGGTGATAGTGATGAGTAAAGATAAAAATGATCGTTTTTATGACAGAGTTGAAGAAAAGGAAACAAAGAACAATTCGTTTATTTCAGCGACCAGGCAATGCTTGATATTCAAGAATATTTAAAAATTCGCGCGGAAAGATACAATATCACTAAAGCAAATACAGCCTTATTTGTAGCATCTTCTATGGGCCCAAAAGGACTACTAAAAGACTCACCGCACGTTCAATTGAGAAGATCGCAGAAAAATATGCTAGTGCTTTTGGAAAACCTGCTTTATCTGTACATAAATTAAGACATTCATTTGCAACTAGGTACCATTTAGAAAATAATAATGTACCGCAACTAAGAAGACAATTAGGTCATTCGTCGGTTCAAACTACAATGATATACACACACCTCACAAATGACGAACTTCGCTCTGCAATTAATAAAATGGATAAAAAGGAAATGTAGAACCCCAATTCCTTTTTTAATTTCACAACTGTATATTTAAACACTAAGGTTCTAGCCCCATATAAGTTTATGTAGGGAGATTTGTTTCATTTTAATTAACCTATTGGACCAATGTAGGGAGATTTACTTCAACGGACAACAAACTTGGAGCGGGGAACTTATGGTACTTTAACTTTTGATTCTAGTTTACATAACATATATTGAGGTATGCGGTTTAAGGACTTATGAGGAACTTGACATAAATTATAGGACGACCCTATGAATTATTGATCGTGACCATGAATATTATGTTCACAATAAAAAAACATAATATTCATGGTCAAATCATATCAAACAATATTTTTTAAAACAATAAATAAATTTTTACAATAAATAAATCACACCAGATTATTTGCTATAAAACAGGGAACTCTTAACATATAAAAATTGGGAAGGGACGTTATCTTCTATTAATAATAAAAGCTAACCATTGGAAAGATCGAACAGAAGGAGAGCGTACGATCCATGTTATTTGAGTTTTTTAACTATAAAGAGTTTTATTACTAGGTTAAAAATCAAAAAGAGATTATGGAGCTTATAACAAGTATAAAAAAGAAAGCTTAAGATGGCTTTCTTTTTCGTTTAGTTATTTCACATCGAACATTATGACCATGTTCATTTAACATGTGGACTAGTCGAGGACCATCAATTAAAGTAATGGGTTTGTCCTTAGCAAAAGCCACAGAATCAGGTCCAAAATAGGAGGTCGTTACAAGAATTCCACGTGAAGCACCTTCATGATTCATTGCACCATAAAGATCACGAACTGCTCCAGGATCAACAGTATGGTTGTACCTTTTTGCCTGAATAATAAATTTACCACCCCGAATGGGATCTGGATCAAATGCTACTGCGTCAACTCCGCCTTCTCTTGATTTCCGAGTAACATTAACCTCAGCTCCGACACCATTAAAATACAGTTCAAATAATTCTCCAATTAAGTGCTCAAAATCTTCCCAATCCATTTCTGCAAAATTAGGAATCGAATTAATGCCTGCTAGTATTTCCTTGGTTTCTATAAACCGTTTGTCTGCTTTGTTCATTTCTAAAATCGGTCTGATTGGTGCAATTTGGTGGAGCGGTCCTGCTGATATACCTTTTAAATTACGAAAACAATCCTTAGGAACCACACGTTTTAGGTTTAAAGAAATAAAATCATCTTTTTTAACATGAATACTTACGATGCATGATTTAAATTCTTTACCAGTTGCGCTATCAATTGAGTTTAGTGCAAGAAGAGTTGTCTGATTAGATACGGTATAATTGATTTATTATTTATTAAAAGGATTGAATTTAATGAACGAGATGACTTTTGAAATTGATATTTTCTATTCACAATTAGCAGTATTTCAGTATGGATTAGAAAATGCATTTAATGATTGGAATGACACTCATGTTAAACAAGGTTTTGCATGGAGAGAAGGTTCTGTATCTTTTGGGACTCTTTCTGATGATGAAGAATGCAAAATTACTGTGAGAGTTACTGATAAGAAAGAAGTGGATACTGATGCTATTAGGGCAATAGCTGTACCTTTTTATATCAGTAACAAAGGAATTGAAGTTGGCTCTGTCATGGAAACAAAAGCTATTGATATTGAAGAAGGAATGTATGAGTTACTCTTTACTGTAAAACGATTAAAAAATGGATTAGGTAATTATTCATTTTCTTTCATAAAAAATAATAATCCTACGGCGAATATTATCAAAGCAGATGAAGAACTAAATCCACCATCAGTGTTGTTGTTGAACGCTGAACCAGCAATATAAAGAACTTCAACAAATGGGTGGCTTTTCTTCAATAGAGAAATGGGGTTAGTCATATTAAATGGAGATTGAAAGTATCAGAAGTAAAGAAGAACTGATTTCCTTTATTGATAAGTTAAAGAATGATTTGGTGACTAATAATACGGAGTGGGAAAACCTATCCCTTGAAGATTACTTGGAAGCAATTAAAGGTTGGATAGAGGATACATTGCCAAGTAATCCAAACTGGAGTACCATTGCCGAAATTTTAATAGCTGGGAAGTATTATGAATAATTTTCTTGCGTTAACAGGGGCTTTAATGAAATGCACTTGATATACAGCTTTCATTTCGAGGAGAGATTTTGATTGTCAAATAAAGAGCTGAAAGAAAAATACAATAAATTGTTTAATATTATTAAAAAGATAGTTAATGATTGGGACCCGATAGGTTTGCTACCTTCTGCACCTGATGATGAATATGAGTTTGAGGTAGCAAAAATAGTTACCTTGCTTAATAAAGCTGATTCGGTAGAATCTCTCGCAGATGGTATCGCAACAATTTTTACAAAGTCGTTTGATTGGAGTCTTACTAAGGAAGACTGTTTACCTGTTGCACAAAAAATATGGGGAGATACGAAATTTCGTGAGTGAATTTTTCACTAACGGAGGCGATTGTTCAACAAGAACAGTCGCTTCTTGTGCTAACGAGCAGATTAGTTCAACAAGCTGATAACCTAATAATCCAGCGAAAACAACAGTTTCATGTGGTAATATAATAAATATATAACCATTCGAATCTTTTAAGAGAGGCGATTAAAATGAAGGTAGAAATAAACTACTTCCCTCCCGAAAAAATTATTACTGTACCGAGTGCAGAAGTCACTTATCCTTTTGAGATTAACGGTGAGTTCCAATATATCGTAGATTTTTCTTGTTATATTGATGGTGAATATACAAATGCCCATGAAGAATTCTTTTGCCATTGGATGGAGAGCCCAAATTATTACCCTATTTATTCACTTGCGGAAGTCTATGATTTTCAACAAGCAGAGTACGAAGATATGTTTAAAATGCAAAGTATAGAGTTCAATTATATAAAGGGGAGTCGTAAAGATACCTTTTTTGTAAAGGCAATTATCCGCAGCCCGAAGCAATTTAAAGAATATTATCCTTATTTGCACGCGAATGGGAGTATGTTGAACCTATCATTTTGGTCCTTAAAACAAGATGTGTTCAGACTAGAGGAAAGGGAACGTGAGTCACCTTATCCTGTAAAAAGGACTGAAAATAACCGAACCAGACTCGTTAAACTAAAATGGATAGCCAATACCCCGATAGCAACTTCAACTGAAAATTCAACTATTTTTTTGGTAGGGTATGATGGCGATTATATAACCGCATTCTCAAATGATGGACACTTTTCAACAATAGACTCTCTCCAAAAAATAATGCCAGAAAAGGTCGAGCTGGTGACTGATTATGAGTGGGAGTAACGTTCTCCCATTCAATACACTTGTTGCACTAACGGGTGCGATTACTCGGTGGGCAGTCGCTTCTTGTGCTAACGAGCAGAATAGTAAAAGAAGGAAAAGAGAATTACGCATAGAATATTTGTCGTTAAAGAACAAAGAGGAGAAAATCCTAATGGAAACTACGGAATTTAAAAAGATAGTGGATGAAATTGTTGTCTCTAACGGATTGATAAAAAGGAGAAATAGTTATTATTTAGAAGGTAAAGATTTAATGATTGTACTTGGGTTGCAAAAATCAAGCTATTCTTCAGGCTTTTACTTTAATTTGGGATATATAATAAAAGTCTTGATTGATAAGCAATACCCTAACCATACTGACGGAAATGTACGGTTGAGATTTGATTTTGAACTGGACGGTAAAACCACCGACATTGTTGATATGCAAGATGTGTTAAAAGACCAATTTATTAGTGAATTAGTAAAAAACATCAAGCACTATGTATCTCCAATAACAAGCATTGAGGCTTTAAAAAATCTTATTTTAGAAGAACCTGTTCTCTTATATCAGACTACGCTGACTACAAAACAATTCCTTAAAATTGAATAGTTCTTAAACGGGTGGAGTTTAGTTGAATGATTTTTCCGAAATTACGGTATTATTTTTTAAGTATGGGTGGTGATTTTTAAGTGAGTAAAATTAAAATACGGGTTCAAGATACTATCATAGAAATCAAAGAAAACGAAAGGTATTATATTGAAGTTGAGGATAGAACCTTTATCGGTACAATCCTTGAGAATATGGATTTTGACTACAACGGTCGGGTATTCTTTTACATCCTCACTGATGAAGAAAACGAAGATTATCAAATAGTAGAAGATGAAATTATAAAAATAAAAAAACTTTAAGTAAACTATTGTCTTATTGTGCTAACGGAGCAGGTTAATTGAATAAAGACTTTCTATAAGATACATGATAAACAGATAAGAGTTTTTCTAAATTGAACAGAGGTGTGGTAAGTAATGAAATTAATTAATTTGTTTAATGTCATAATAACCACAATTTTATTATTTTGTTTTAGTATTAGTGTTGTAATTTCATATTTAAATTCATCTGAATTTTTCCCTGAGTTTATTTCGTTCTTAAAGTTGGTATTTCCCACCTTTATTATCGCAGGTCTAATAGTAGCGTTAGTATATACTAAGTTAAAAAGCAAAAGACAACTTCACTATTTTCAAAGTCTTTTGCTTTTCGCTTTACTTGGAATTTTAAGTAGCTCTTTTTATATGATTTTATTAAATATTCCTTTAGAGATACTTCATATTCATTTGCTAAGTGTTTATGGGGCTATTTTATTTTTTCATGTGCATTTATTATATAGCTGGCTTAGTTTCTCAACTTCTATGACTAAAGGTTTTAGCAGGGTTATTTACTTTGTGTTTGTTCTGATAAATATCCTCGTCATTTACTTGTTCTTTTCTGTATCAATAGAAAAACCTATTCAAACATTTAACGATTTAAATGTACTTAAAGAAAACGTTCCTTTTAAAATTCAAACACCCAATCCGCCTGACAATGTTACTTTGGATTTTGGGGATATAGAAAGAAGAGGCGGAAAAATAGAACGAATTACATTATATTACAAAGAGACTGAAAAGGAATTTTTTAGTTATGATGATAAAGATGAGCGGGGTTTTCTTTTGTTTATTGAAAAAGATAATTTGCCTTACCAGTACAATGATTGGGAAAGAACATCAATCGATAATCGAACCGTGTATATAGAATATCCGTCAGATGATATTAATAATGCTATGGTAATGTGGCAGAGCGATAAATTTAGTTATTCTCTCATGGGAAGTGACATTGATTATCTGTTAGAGATTGCAAAAACAACAAAATAATTCTAATTCTTCTTCAACAAACGGGTACAAGGCTTTAACAAGGCATCGCTTTCCCTGTTCCACTAACATGGCAGGTTAATGGAAGAAGCCGAAAAGGTTATACTATAAAAAGAGAAAACTGATTTTAGAGGGGGAATTAAATGCCTATTAGAAAAATTGGAGACTTTTATGTAAACATTGAAGATGGAAAAAAGCAATTAGGAATAGATTCAAATAATATAAGTGGTTGTATTAAAGAATATAAAAGTGGTAAATACGATGGTGTATTCGGTAACAATGGTTATGGTTTTAAAGAAGATAACTTTGATTTTCTACATGAATTAAGTGATGTAAAAAAAATATGGTTTTGGGACGTTGATTTAAAAAATGTAGAAGGAATTTATTCATTAAAATCATTAGAACATTTTGGTGTTCATGGTAAAAGAAAAGGTATTAACTTTGCTATGTTAGAGAACTTAACTGAAATATCTACCGACTGGATTTCTAAAGACGAAAACATGGATAGTTGCATTCATATCGAGAATTTTTACCTTTGGCACCATAAACCCAAAGAGAAGAGTTTTGAGAAATACAGATTTCCAAACTGTTCAAACGAAGTTCATCTAAATTGGTCTAATGTCTCTGATTTCACTACCTTAAATGGACTAAAAGGGATGAAAAAACTTGAAATTCATAGGTCACGAAATTTAATTTCTTTAAAAGGGATCGAGAACTATCAAGATACATTAGAAGAAGTTTTTGTGGATACATGTGGAAATCTATCTGAATATAACTTTTTAAGAGATTTCCTTAAACTGAAATTAGCAGTTGTTAATGGCGATGTTTTAAGAAATGAGACTGATTAACGTTATTAAGCTAACGGGTGCGATTGTTTAAAATTTGAACACTAAAGCAGGGTAAGGTGAAAAGATATGAGAAAAAACAAATATTTTTGTCCATGTTGTGGTTATAAAACAATAGGAACAAAACCACCTGGGACTTACGAGATTTGTGACATCTGTTTTTGGGAAGACGACGATGTGCAATTTAATAACCCTGATTATGAAGGCGGTGCAAACGAACCTTCTTTACGACAATATCAAAAAGGTTTTTTAGAAGGACGTTTTTTAAATCGCAAGCCTAGTGATAAAGATGAGCGTAATCCAAACTGGAAACCGTTTGAAAACTGAACTCTTCTTATGCTAACGGAGAGCATTAGTTTAGGAGCTGTTGCAATGGCAGTTCCTATTGTTGTTGAAGTAACGGAGCAGGTTTGTTTAAGAAAGAAAAAGTTAAACACACTATATTTGAGGTGTTATTTATGTTTTGGATATGGATAATGTTCATATTTATTTTTTTGCTGGGCTTAGTTATGGTTTGGTACGGTCTATTTAGATATAACAAAAAGCAACATTATAAAGAACGTAAAAATGATAATGGTTCAGGTATGATTGAAGCAGATTTATTTACCAGAGTTATTTTGTCTTTCCCTTGGTGGGTGAATAAAGCCTTTCAAATACTACTTGGTTTATTGTTAATATTTTGGGCAATTTATGTGTTATTTTATGCCCCAAGGTAATTCAACTAACGGGAGCAAATAATCAATAAGGAGTTGTCGATGCGGCAGCTCCTATTGTGTTAAAGTACCCTTATCTACAGTAAGGATTGGTATATTTTTCTTGAATAAATGCAGAATGCTTTTTGTTACGATATTTTATGAGGTGAGTAAAATTGAAACTTCCGAAGTGTAAAGAATGTGGTCATCAATTCGTCTGGAAGGAAATTATAAAATCACAATGGCGTTATGGGTTTAAAGCAATCCAATGTAAGATATGTGATACAAAATTTGCTATAAAGAATTCATTCTTACTCTACTTACTACTTTTTATGGGACCTACTTTAATATCACAGTTAGTTTTAAAGAAATATTTCATCCCGAAGGATTTATCATTAACTCCTTTAAGTTTTATTATTGAACTACCACCTCTAATAATTATGATGATGATGATTTCTCTAATAATTCCGTATTTCGTGAAATTAGGTACTCCTATAAAAGAATGAACGGAATTTATAACTACTTCTTCAACTATTGGGAGCGATTGCTCAATAAGAGCAGTCGCTTCTTGTGCTAATGGAGCAGTTTAATTGAATAAGCATATTGCCGTTACTTATAGTTAAAATTAGTAGATGGAGGTGAAATATGTTGTTTAACATACTCTTTATCTTATTTTTAATTATCTGTATATTAGCGGGACTTGGCTTTATATTTATTTCTATCTTTGGAAGTGAAGATTTTATAAATAAAGCAGACTGGGATGGGTTTACTATGTGGGATGCTCTGCTTGATAACTTTTATAAACAATCACCAATGCTTATGAAAAGAATAGTTATCTTTTTAATCGGCTTTTTATTAGCAGGTTTATTTTCACTATTTTTGTATTGGGAGTTAACAGGATAAACGATATTAAGCTAACGGATGCGATGCTTGAACAGTGAAGCATCGCTTTCCTTGTTCCACTAACTGGCAGTATAGTGGAACAAGAGTCTTTAAGTATGGTATTGTATTCCAATGTGAAAATTAAAGGAGGAATAAGATGTTAGGCTTACCAAAAGGAGAGGTCTTCTTAGTTCCTTGGACAAATGAGTGGAACAAAGAATTTTTATTAGAAAAAGAAAAAATACAAGATAAAATAGGTGAATACATAATGGATATTCACCACATTGGAAGTACATCAATAAAACATTTAAGTGCAAAACCAATAATTGACATAGCGATAGAAATCAAAGATTTTAACGATGGAGAAAAAACTTCCTCACCTTTAGAGAAGTTGGGATATTCATATAAAGGAAGAAACATTTTGCCTGATAGACATTATTTTAGTAAGGGTGAACCAAGAACCCATCAAATCCACATGTATCAATGTGGGAATATATATTTACTTGAACAGCTAAAGTTTAGAGATTATATGAGAGAGAATGATGAAGTAAGAATTCAATATGAACGGCTCAAGCTCAATTTAGCGACATTGCATAAAAGTAATAAACATAAATACGCAGAAGAGAAAACTGCTTTTGTTAAATCAATATTAGAAAAGATTTAAAAGGTATCTTTACTAAGCTAAAGGGTAGCATTCCTTCAACGAGGAATGCTTTTTTTCTATGTCAATAAAAAGGAAATTAATGTTAAACTAAAGAAGCAGGTTACTTCAAGAACAGGAGATACAAATAAAGTCTGCTTCTAAGAATATAAATAAAAAGCAGACTTTACTTTTGTACATTATTTTTCAAATTGCACTTTGTAGTTATTTATCCCAAACCACAAGTAAAATGCAGATAAAAGATAATATAAGTAAAAAGGAAAATAGACATCAAAAATTACTAAACAAAAGACATTAAGAATGGACGGAAGTGTTAATGAATAGATAGCCATAATATACAGGCTTTTAAAAGGGATATTAACCTTTTGTATTGAAGACAATATCTTCCCGATAAAACCAATTATGATTGCACTAATTAACTTTCCTACCCAAAACCATACAATGGAAACTAAAATGAGTGTTATCGTTAGAACTATTGGCAATGTATTTTCAAGCTTTTCAAATAAAGTTGGAGAGAATTCCTCGGAAATAGCAATCATCGCCTCTTGTGTTATCTCAATTCCCTCTTGAAAATACTGTATTGCACCAAAAATAACTGAAAAGAATAATAGGTACAGTAATGCTGTTTTTAAACCTTGCTTCGCCATAAATGGATAACTTTTTACCTTTAGAATGCTATAAATTAACCTTGAAAAGAAATTCATCTTTTTATTCATATAATCACTCCTAATACATAATTGTTCCCATTTGTCATATAAAATACTGACTTATTGAGAAAATGTTGTTCAGCTAACGGGTACGTTTCTGTAACAGCAGCAGAAATGCTTTTTTACTAACGTGGCAGGATAGTTCAACAAGGATTCAAATAGAAAAACTGCGTTTTTTTAGGGTAAACTTTTAATAAAGCATCTAGAATTTGAGGGGAGTATAGAATTTGGAAGACGTACTAAAAAAACTAAATGAAGAAGAAAATACTTATAAACTATCCATGCTCCTTGAAAAAATTGCACAAGGAGAAATTGAAGATTGTTCTCCAATCATTAAATTCCTTAACGATAAACGTCCTGCGGTCAGACATTCAGCAATTGAAGCATTAAGAGCGTGTAAAAGTCCTGCCGCAGAAAATGCTCTCATAAAAGTGATAACTGAATCGCAAGATGAGTATGACCTTATTTATGCTAATGCCGTATTATCTAAGATTGGTACAAATAAAGCCGTTCCTCATCTCATTAATTTACTTGAACATCATAAAGGAGACGTTAAATGTTCAGCTTTATGGGCACTAAAAGAAATAGGGGATGCTTCTTTGCTTCCGTCTTTTTTAGAGGCTTTACAAGACCGTTCTGCTAATGTTAAAGGATATGCCATGTTAGGTATCGATAGACATGGGAATGAAACTGCTATTAAACCTGTTATCGAACGTATAAAGACTATGTTAAAAAGAAAAAGGACTATTGAAAGTGATGACCTAATATTAGCACTAGGGTTTCTTATTCGTTTTGAAGAAGACAATGAGGAAATTCATAAGTTATTTGATTGGATAAAATCAAAAAAATGGGATTTTCTATTTGATATGGAAAAGGAATGGATAATTAAAAATATTAATTAGGATTAAGTAACTCTTTTCAGCTAACGGGTGCATAACCGCAACAAGGGTAATGCTTTTTTCTTTAAGTGAAGGGAGAATAGTAGAGTAGAACCAGTGTTATAATCAATTTCATTACAGTTAATTACAAGGAGCTTGGATAAGTTATATGGATATCAACTTGTTAAGATTTGCAATGGAAAATGATAAGCTTGATGAAGCAGAAAACATATTAGAGGAAATTGGTACAAGTAAGAATATAGAGGCTATCCCTTTACTTATTGAATACTTAAAAACCACAGAAAATGTTCTATTAAGAAATTCAATTGCTTTGACGTTAAGTGATATAGGAAACGAAGAAGCAGTACAACCGTTAATTGATGTGATTAATGACCCAAAAACTTTAGGAAGTAGAGGGACACTGCTATATGCACTGGAACCTTTTGATTGTTCAGCACATTTAGAAACGCTAATTTATCATTTGATAACTGGAAACTTTGAAGTACAAGCCCAGGCATTTCAACTAATAGAATCCATTAATGATGAAGTATCTGATGAAATATTATTGAAATGTATTGTAAAGGTAAAAGATGAACTAAATGAAATAAAACGGCAACAGGAAATACTGTCAGATACCTTAGAAACGTTGTTTTCTTTTAAGAAAATATAATTAAATCTTGTTTCACTAACGGGAGCGTTCCTGTAATAAAAGCAGGAACGTTTTTTTCTTTTACCTCCTAAATAAAAGGAAATTAATGTTAAGATAAAATAAAGTATTAGGTGTTATTCAACTATCGAAGCAGATTGCTCAATAAGAAGGATAGTAGAAATATTAAATTACAATAAAAGTTTATTTATAATTTGAAGGAGGTATTTAAAATTGAAAGAATTTATTGGAACATTTTTAGCTTGTATAGTTATTTGTTGGATTTTTGCATTTTTCTTCCTCGGTCTTATTGTAGAAAATATTTGGGCTTTAATTATTCTTATTTCATTCGTATTAGCAGTGTTTATTACAGTATTTATAAAGCAAGAATCCAGAATTGAAGAATTAGAAAAGAAGATGGAAGAGTTATTAAATAACAAAGAGGATTAAGGTATGTCTGATATTGTGAACCATTGTACTTAAATTAAACCAGCTAATAGTTTGTCAACATTTTTCAATAAAAATATAAAAACATACATGATATACTAAAATTGCTTATACCAAATAACCTTCCTTTATACTGAAATTGGAAGGTTTTGTTGTATTTAGTTAGATATAGTTCCTAGGCTATATCTTGGAAAGTAGTTCTGCTTTTTAGTAAGGCATAAATCCAGTGTAAGAGTTTATTTACACAGGCAATAACGGCTACTCTGAAGGGTTTTCCTTCTTCGCGTTTCTTATCATAAAACTCTCTTAGTCTTTTATTGCGTGCAATGATCTCATCAGTCGTTTTCTTTTTACGGGCATCACGAATACCACTTTGAACAGCCATATACAAGGCGTGACGTAGCCTACAAGAACCTCGTTTGGTAATTCGATTAACGGATGCAGTAAACTTACCAGAAGAGTAAACACTAGGATCTACTCCAGCGAATGCAACAAGTTTTTTGGCATCATTAAACCGATCTATCTCTCCAACTTCAGAAATAATCGTTGCCGCGATTTTTTCTCCGATTCCAGGAATAGATTGGAGGATTTCATATTCTTCAACTTCACTAGCGAGGGCATCTATTTCATCCGCAATTTTTGAAAGGTGCTCTTGGTATTGAAGAACAATGCTAATCAACATTTCAAGATTAAAGATGTGACTTTGGTAAAGGTTGTTTTGAAACGGGTTACGAAGGGCTGCTTCTCTTAACTTTTTGGCTCTTTTGTTTGCCCATAGCTCTGAACGACTCATACATAGCGAAGCTATTTTTTCAGTTAGTTCTTTTTCGCTCACATTTAAAACAGCCTCAGAAGTTGGAAATGCCAGTAGAGTAAGTAATGATACTTTTGAATACAGACTTCCAAATACACCTCTATACTCAGGGAATACCTGATCTATTAGTGAATGGAGCTGTAACTTTGTCTTGGCTGATATTTCCGCAATACTTTCCTGTTGTCTTGTTAGATTGCGAAGGTTTAAGAGTTTTATTCCTCGTTTTTTATAAGGCTCTAACTCTTCTTTATAGAACAACTCACAAAGATGATAAGCATCAACTGCATCTGTTTTCACCTTTCGTAAACTTGAACTTTTGGCTCTATGTGAGATAAGAGGATTAACAATAATATAAACATAATTTTGTTCCTCCAAAAACTGAATAACGGGAGTATGGTAATGTCCAGTTGACTCTAAAACGACCGCAGGTTGATGACCACCAGCTGATTTTTCTACTTCTTGTAGGAATAGTAGTAAATTCCCCAACCCTTCAATATTATGTTGAATACTAAAACTCTTACGATAAGATTTTCCCTTGTCCAAAAAAGCTTGAACCTGACTTTCTCCTTTTGATACATCCAGACCAATGACTGGATTCATAATTGAATCTCCTCCTAGAAAATAAATTAGTCGGTAACCCCTAGAGCTGCTTGTAATGTCATAGGTTCGCTTGTTAAACGGGATCAATGTCCCAACCAGCCTGAAACATGTTCATACAAGTAGGGGGCGAACAGTTTAACTAACGAGATCGAGTCTCACGGGTGCGACGTTCTACCCCGACTACCGTTATCGTAAGACCAAATAGAAAAAGGTCAACCAGAAAAATCTGGCTAACCTTATATTACGAACGGGTGCAAGAGTTGAACAGGGGATAGTCGATTACGGCGATCCTCTTTCTTTATACATAAAGAGTCATTGAAATTTTATGTTAAAATTAATATGTGAAGAGTTGTACTTAAATTAACGGTTAAACAACGATTGAGAAGCGTGTGGTATAATTTGGTAATAAGGAACTATTAGTGCTAAACCATTTAAGGGGGATAATTATGTCGTATATTTCGTTTTTTATAGGCGTTATTCTTAGTTTTCTAAGTTCATCAATATATCTGTTTCCTAGTAAAGAGATTTTTTATGATTTACTAATGTTTATAGAGACTAGGTTTCCAATTATAGCTGGCATAGGGATATTATTTGGAGTAATTCAGTTAGTAAGAGGGGCATTAAAAAAAGTCGACTCCTCAAAATGGTTATTACTTTCAGTAATAGGCATTATACTATGTACCCTTAATGCTGGAGTTTATTATTTCTATTGGAATTTTAGTTAGTAACTATTAAACAAGGTTAACTTAAATTTTATTGAACGGGTGCGATTGCTAAATAAGCGCAGTCCGCTATTTTATTATCCGAGCAGGTTACTCGAAGAAGGGTTTTCTTAAACTTCAGAAGACCGTTGATATAGATACTATATTAGAAGAGCCGTCATAAGACGCTCTTTTTTTTGTTTCAGATCCATTGTTTTTTCATAGAAAAAGTTGAAACTTTTTTATAATATTTTCACTCTAATAAGCGGAAAGGAGGTTAAATTGATGAATGAACTTACACTAATTAAAAAGGCGATAAAAGGAAA
>NZ_JAJAFR010000011.1 GCF_020734105.1 Alkalihalobacillus deserti | reverse complement strand
CCCAATGTCATTGGTAGAAAAAACTGGCTTTTTTCGGTCAGCGAAGCGGGTGCAAAAGCAAACGCCATCTGTTTGAGTATCGCGGAAACCGCCAAAAGTAACGGCGTAAATTTCTATGAATACATAAAAAAACTTTTGACGGACCTACCCAATATCGCCATCCATCAAAACCCTGAACTATTAAATCATTACATGCCTTGGTCAAAAAAGATCCAAGAAACATGTAACAGAAAATAAAATAAGCCGTATATTCGATTAAAAAAGTCGTGATATACGGCTATTTGTCATGCGTACCGGTAAGGTGCGCTTATTTTTTATAATTCGGGCTTACAGAATTACAAAGAATCAATTACAACCTTGAATCTGAAATTTAATACTTATATTAAAAACTGGTTTGAAAGTAAAAAAGTAAAGCTTCGACCAAGTACAATTAGAAATTATGAAGAACAATTGTACTACAACATCCTTCCTTATCTTGGTGAATTGAATACCTCTGAAATTGATGAAGACGTTATTCAAAATTACATCATGATATTACATAAACAAAGAGGATTATCTCCAGCTACAATAAGAACAAGTTTTGGTATAGTTGCTGAAGTGTTGAGCAAGGCTTTTAAGAAAGGTATTATTCATGAAGACTTTTTGTCTGAAATATCGTTACCAAGAGAAGTTAAAAAACTTCGTGTTTGGGATGAGAAAGATATATATACCTTCTTAAATGCACCTAATAAGATACTAAACTTGACGAGGTATTATATCGGCTTTGTAATTTCAATTCAAACAGGTATGCGAATGGGTGAAGTTCTTAGTTTAAGGTGGAAGGATATTGACATTGAAAATAAAATGATTTTCATTCGTCAAACATTAGCTAAAGATAATGAGAATAGCTATTCTTTTACTGATGAAGGTAAAACAACTTCTGCGATTAGAATAATTTACATCTCTGATTCACTTATTGAAAAATTGACACAGCAAAAACTGTTCCTTGACAATGAAAAGATAATAGTCGGTAATACTTATCACAAGTATGATCTAGTTGTGTGTACTCAAACAGGTAATTGGGTGCATCCGAACAACTTTAGAAGAGCTTTTAAAGTCACTGTTGAACAATTAAACTTACCGAATATAAGAGTTCACGATTTAAGACATAGCCATTCAACTTACTTATTATCGAAAGGTGTTAATCCAAAGATAATACAGGAAAGGTTAGGGCATAAGAACGTGAATATTACTCTTAATACTTATAGTCATGCTTTGCCATCAATGCAACGTGAAGCTATAGGCAAATTCGATAATTTATTTAAACAAGGTGACAATAAAAAGTGACTTAATGAAAATAATATCCTAAATCAATTGATATCATAGGCTTTCACGGGTATAGATTTTCACGAAGACTGCATGAATATCATTATGAATGATTTAATTGAATTAATGGACCCACGCTATATTGAAGTATGGGGCAAGTTTACACCACGTGGAGGAATTAGTATTGATCCTTACACGAACTACGGGAAGCCCGGAACAAAGTATGAAAAGATGGCAGAGTACCGATTGATGAATCATGACTTGTATCCGGAGACGATTGATAATAGATAGTTTGATAACGATAGAGATAAATAATAACAAGAGTGTCATTTTTATAGTAAAGGGCGCTCTTTTTTGGCTAATCATTTATATGTAAAAAGGGCTATACAGACGCTCATACCCGTCTATATAGCCCTATAAAAACTTGGAATTTTCTCACGCAGTATTTCTGTTAACTCTTTTTACCTTAAGCGCTTTAATTTGAGCTATGTTCAGCACAAAGTTATCGTCTGTAACGATGCAGTCCTCACCGTCAATCTTTTGGCGAAACATTTCCTTTCTAATATCTGACTTAGTAGTGAAATCGACTTTCTGTCCGCTAATAAACTCAACGACAACTTGGAATTTCCTCATACTAATCAGCTCCTTTAAGGAATTATAACATGCTTCTACTATTTTAAATATTCCCTTTTGACAATGAAGCGAAAAAGAGGTAATCTTTAGCGCTTTTTTAGTAAGTGAAATGTTCCTTATTAGTCTATCCTGTTATAAGAAGAATAAACCTATTTTTAACCCATAGGCCATATTTAGCATGATATTCACAAAGTTATAAATTATGCCTTATAGTCCTTAAAAAAATGTGGGTTGTTATAGCTTGAAAGTTATGAAAATGTCCAAATGGAAGGGGAAAACAAGAGATATTACGACCTGTAGATTTTAGATAAATAGTTAATCCTGTATTCCGCTACAATTACCTCTGATCTTTTTAAATAGGAATAAATCCCGTGAATAAATTAATTTCACGGCTTATAATAATCTTCTAACTATTGCTTCTTCATTTGAAATAAAAATAAAAACAGAAAAGGGTTTCCACTGTTTTTGTAGTATAAAGTGTAGGAGAGGTAAGGAGGAATACGTTTGATTAGTGATAAAGAAACCGTGATCTTAGCTTTATCTATTAAATTAATTATTGTGACAGCCCTTTTTATTGTCTGGAAAAGGATTAGAAAATAGTAAGCGCATACTTATTTGGTAATTTAATAGATTTAATTAAGAGAGTAGATTAGCTGTCTCAAGATATCAGGAGACAGCTTTTGCTGTGTAATTTCATTTAATTCTATGTTATACAATCTACTAAAAAGTTCAAAATAATCTTTTTCAGAACCAATGTTATAGCGATAGGTTCACTCTATCCTATGCACCTTAGCAAAAAGAGGGAAGTCATTTCTTGAAAGGTTATTAAAAGAAGGTCTAAGGCATTGTAGTCAAACGTTTAATTAATGTATACGTACTCACTATTATTCGACTTTGTTAATAAGATATAAAAAATAATTTTATTTTCATAAAGAGGAGTCGAAGCTATGGATGTATGTGTGATTGGAGCAGGTTATGTTGGACTAACGACCTCTGCCGTATTAGCCAGCTTTGGACATCATGTCCATTGTGTTGATAAAGATAAAGAAAGAATTACCATGTTATTAGAGGACAAGGTTCCAATCTTTGAGCCTGGGTTGGAAGAGCTCGTTATAGAGAATAAAAAGAAAGGAAATCTAGTATTTAGTACTCAATTAGGAAAGGCGGTTAAGAATAGCTCGATCATTTTTATTGCAGTAGGTACACCCCTCTCTGCAGATGGTAGGGCGGATCTTAGTTTCTACCAAGCAGTCACAAATGAACTCTCTACATTAATAGATTCTTATAAAATTATTATTACTAAAAGTACAGTTCCGGTTGGTACCAATAGTGAACTCGAACGAACATTATTAGAAAAAGGGGTTTCAGCAGATTATTTCGACGTCGTGTCAAATCCTGAATTTCTGCGTGAAGGGACAGCTATTTATGATATGTTGCACCCAGATAAAATTGTAGTCGGTGTGAACGACCCCAAGCCAATAACGATGGTACAAAAGCTATATCAAAAAATCCAAGCTCCCTTTATTATAACGAGTTTAAACGGAGCAGAAATGATTAAGTACGCGTCTAATACGTTTTTGGCTGTCAAGATTTCCTTTATTAACGAACTCGCTCAAATTAGTGATGCTTATGATGTTGACATTACCGATGTAGCATTAGGACTTGGTACAGATCCTAGAATTGGCCCTCATTTTCTTCGAGCTGGTTTAGGATATGGAGGGTCTTGTTTACCGAAGGATTTAGCTTCAATGGAACATCAAGCATTGAAACAAGGCATCACTCCTCATCTATTGAAGGCAGCACAAACGATAAACGACCTTTTAATAGATGGATATGTAAACAAACTAAAAAACAAGGTAGCGGACCTACAATCAAAGAAAGTAACAGTATGGGGAGCATCCTTTAAACCCAATACGGATGATACGCGTCACTCTCAAGCTCTTAGGTTGATTGAACGACTAAAAGAGGAAGGTTGTGAAGTGCATGTGTTTGATCCAGCCGTTACGGTTGATCATGTAAAGAATCATCAAGATATGTATGAATCCGTTAATGAATCGGATGTACTAATTATTGCTACCGAATGGAAGGAGTTTATTCAAGCTGATTGGGCCTTGGTCAAAGAGAAAATGAAGGGTCAGGTTATACTAGATTGTCGAAATTGTGTTAGTCCAAGGACGATCAAGCATTACGGCTTTACCTATGTAGGGATGGCTAGACCATGAACATTCTTGTAACTGGGGCAGCGGGTTTCATTGGATCGAATCTTTGTGAAACACTTCTTAGTAATGAGAGTGTGAATATTATTGGTGTCGATTGTTTTATTGGCCCAACTCCTGAACAAATTAAAACAAGAAATATGATCACACTTCTTAACCATCCTCGTTTTACTCTTATCAATGAAGATTTAATGCTAATCGATTGGGAAAAACATCTAAAAGGAATCGATTATGTTTATCACCTTGCTGGAATGCCTGGAGTTAGGTCTAGTTGGGGACCTGATTTTTCAAATTACGTAAGGAATAATATTGATGTTACGCAGCGTTTGCTCGAGGCATCTAAAAACATTCGCTTGAAAAAGTTCATTTATTCCTCAACTTCTTCTGTTTATGGAGAGAAAACCGGAAAAGTCTCCGAAGATGCCAAGCCAGAACCTTTATCTCCGTATGGAATTACAAAGTTAACGGGTGAATATTTATGCCATGTGTATCGGAAAAGTTTCGGTGTTCCTACGGTGATTTTAAGGTATTTTACGGTTTACGGTCCGAGACAAAGAAGTGACATGGCTTTTCATAAATTCATAAAAAGGGCATTAGAAGGAAAAGCGATTCAAGTTTATGGGGACGGCAAGCAAACACGTGACTTCACCTATGTAACCGATTGTGCAAAGGCTACAGCTGCTGTTGCTTATGCTGAGAATGTGATTGGAGAGACAATCAATATAGGGGGAGAGGAAAGAGCCTCTATTCTTGATATTGTTACACTACTTGAGAAGTTGTTAAATAAAAAGATCAACTTGCAATTTTATAACGGAGCAATCGGGGAGCCAAAACATACATGGGCTGATTTAACAAAAGCGGAACGGCTCTTAAGCTATAAACCGAATGTTAGCTTAGAGATGGGACTGAAAAAAGAAATTAACTATATAAAAGGAATTTACAAAAAAAATGAACAATAAACTATTTCAGTAGTTAATGCGAAAAAACCTTTCCTTCGTGGGAAAGGTTTTTCGTTACTCTTTAAAGTTCAAATTATCTGCTTCGCCTTTGTTTGCGTTTGTTTGCGATTTTGTAAAAAAGTTTAGCTGTTGTAATGTCATTTATTGACTGAATATATTCTTTGGTGGACGGTGAGTTATCTAAATTAAATTGCCCTTTAAGCAAATTTTCGAAGTCACTTATAATTTTATTTGTAGAATCATTTAGTTCTGCATTATCATGAGCCTTTTTTCTGATGTTTGAAAGTATTGAATCGAGAATAAAAGGGTTGTTTGTAACCTGCAATAATTTTAATTTAACTCTCTTGCGTCTGCCGAAATTATTCAAGGTTTTTTCCAGTGGCGAAAGATCTGAAAGTGAGAGTTGTTCGGTAAGATCTTTAGAATCAAGATCAGTTAATAATTCACCTAGAGGAATGTCCTCATTAAGGGATTCTTCAGAATCAAGTTCAACGGTCGATGGTTCAAGAAAAACGTCTTCTTTAGAAAAAATTTGAGAGGCTTCATCTGTAATCTGTTCATCAATGATTTCAGTATTAAGTTCTAGTTCTTTAGTTGTTACATCAGAATCCGCTTCTATGTCAGAGCACTGATTTGTTGGTGATTCAATAGTAGCAGTAGCATCGTTACTTTGCTCCTCAGAAGTTAAGGCAATGTTATTTTTAATTTTGTGTTCTACCTCGTTCCAGACATCAGCAATATCATTGATCACTCGCTCCCAAGTGAATTTTTCTTCAGCTAACTCTCTTCCCTTTAAACCTAATCTTTTACAAAGTTTCGGGTCGGAGAGAAGAGGAGCTAATAGGTCTGCGAAAGATTGCGGATCTTCAGGTTGCTCTACAACGAAACCATTTTCATTTGGGGTAATAACTTCCGGATTTCCACCTCTTGCTGTTGTAATAACAGGAAGGCCTGAAGCCATTGCTTCATAGTGAACTCTTGCTAACGGTTCTTGCCATTGAGAAGGACAAACGAATACATCTGCTGCAGCAAACCATTTTTGAATTTCACTTGGGGCAACAAAGCCAGTATTGACGACTGGAATTGGCAATCTTGCAGCTAAAGCACGTACGTAAGCAACATAATCACTTACTTCATTGACACTAAACCATTTACTTCCAACTAGTACAAGAGCAATATCAGGATGCTTTTTTGCAAGTAATGGCATTGCTTGAACTAGAATGTCAGCACCTTTATTAGCGGAAAGCCTCCCAGCGAATAAGATGACTTTTTTGCCTTCGAGATTGTGCTCTGTTCTTATTTCCTTGCGCATATCCAACGCTAGTTTAGAATGTGGGGGCACGAATCGGTCAATATCTACACCGGAGTATATGGTTTTCAACTTGGAAGCTGCTTGCGGAAATAAATCAGCAATTGTCTTTCCGATATAATCACTAACAGTAATAATTTTATCAAGTTGCTCAATCGCTGCTACAGCTTCCTCTGGCTCTATTTTTTCACGCTTAAACATATCATTATGCATGCTTAGTATTAATCTAGCCTTTGGAGCACATTCTCGAACGGCTAGAACTAGACGTGGTCTATTAAAGATATGGATGACATCATAGTCAGGTGCTGATTGCAAAAACTCTTTTACACCATCTCGATAATCTTCAAGTAGTCCACCAGGAGTTCGAACATATCTAATGTTATTAACCTTCTCATCATTTGGTAAAGATGGATCTGTTGTTCCTAGTATTGTTAAATCATGATTTTTGGCTAACGTAAGAGACACACCATCAATATATGTTTGAATCGCTCCGCCTCTTACTGCTGGAACAGGGAGTTTTTCGGTACAGATCATGAGAATTTTCATTGAGACTTAACTCCTTTCCACTGTTTTAGCTCTTCAATTGCTGGCCATTTTGTTTTGTCTGTTTCAGCAATTCTATTACATAGAGCTTCAACTTCATTGTCGAGAAACACGGTAGGTTCATATACCATATCTTTTACATTTTTATAAAATTCATTTGGTAGGGACATATCGATTAGAAGAATTTCATAGAGTTCATCTTCAATTGGATTTGCTTCATGGTAAGCTTCGATCATGCCTTTCATCCATGTGACGTCCCACACACCCAAGTCATCCATTTGCCCAGTGATCAGCTTCCGTAAGTCTCTAATCGGTAAGTCATATGCCACCCCGTCTAAGTCAATAATCCACATTCCATTAGGCCCCATTTGTCCATTGGACCAACCGTAATCTTGATGCACTAATCCCCATGCAGTATTTCCTCTAGCAGCTAAATCATAATAAGATGATTGTTTAAGTTGCTCTAGTGCATCACAAGCTTGCTGTTCAAATATGTCAACATGAGCAAGTATTGCTTGACTAGCAGGCATTTCGGGATAATCTTTAGCTATTTTTCGAAACCAATCCATTTTTTTTAGGACTTTTTCATATGACTTAGGCCAGCGGTGAAGGCGGGTAGGATTTTCAGACCCTTTAGGAGGCACATACCCCTTTGATAGTTGATGGAATTCTCCTAGAGCACGACATAATAATTTAGCTCCTTCTAAATCATTAGCAACTTGATAAAGAGGTTCAATCCATTCAGCAACGAACCAGAGTTTGCCGCCCATTTCAACATAGTTCTCTCCGGTCTTTGTTTTATAAATTGATGGTATCCGTGCATTCTTTTCTTTTACAAGGTATTCTTGTGCGCCAAGACTGAATTTACTTCTTCCAGGCCTCCTGTGTAAAATTTTCAAACTAAATGGTCCCTTGTCTGTGTCCATTTTCCAAATAAGGCCACCTTTGTCCGCTTTTGTTGTAATCACTTCAAGATGGCTTACTTTAAGGTCGTAATGAGTTAGGACAATTTGAGCCATATCAACTATATATTCCGGTACAAAAAAGTCGTCTTCAAGAGTACCATCAAGATCCCAAGGCACAATTTGTTGTTCTGACATCTCTTCCCCTCCAATTCTGTATGGTCTTTAGTAGCGTATTCAAAAATGTGTTTGTGCGTATAGTTAACCACCCAGGTTCTAATTAAAAGATCCATTGAAAATAAACTCTACAAGTTTATTTACCCTTGGTTACGTATATTTCCTAGTACAAGTAAAAAGTCTAGTGTTTTTAGCAGGAAATATTAATTAAGGTTATAGTTTTTAGAATTCCTGTGGAACCGATAGAGTTAACCGTGATGGAGCTTTAGAATATATTCAGTTGATAAATTTACTAATAACTACATAACAAGTTATTTTTCATTACCTATACAGAAATCTCTCAAAATTTCAATTCTTGATTCCATCTATTCAAACAATTATGATGTAGATAAATGAGTTATGGAAGAAGGTAATGAACGAATGAATATACCTAAATATCCCGTGGATTTTAATGATAGTGTGAGAAATAAAAAAAGGGCTGAGGAAGACCTTAATCATAAAATTAATTCGGAAGTTGAAAGTATGATTAAATTCATGAATACGAATAACACCAATAACCATTCTGTTGCGTTTGAGGACGTGCTTATTATCATTGATCGAATTTATGAAGATGATGATAGTTATTTTGAGATTTCTGTGGCAAAACAGCATAGTAGGGGAATCGTTCGCTAAGAGTTATTTCCGAGGCAAGCGCAAAAATAGATAAAAACAGACAATTCACGCCATGACTTTCAATTTAAAAGACCAGGATGGGTTATTATCTCTCCTGGTCTTTTATTCTATTTGAATAAATTATCAAATTGATCATTTTAAAAAAGGACTTTACTGAAACCTAATAATAGAAAAATAAAGCTAGGTATCAATGAGACATAGCGGATAACAAATTGATTTTTTGTTTCATGACCGTAAATGATTCCAAGAATAAAAGCTGAAAAAATAATGATACCCGCTAAAGGAGCGAACCAAAATGATCGTTCTGCTAAACCGGCTTGAATTCCGTAACCTAGACTATCTACATTCATTAATAAAGCAACCATTATGAAATAGGAACGTCTATATAAAGGCATTTCATAAATAAGATTGTATATACCAAGTCCAATGAGAAGAAAGCCAGCGACTGTTTGAATGATGGAGGAAGGAATAAGCTCTCCAAGTAACCGACCGATCCCCATTGAAAAGAAAATAACAAAAGAAGAGAACATCGCTATTAAAACAATGATAATAAGCGGTATACGGATTCGTTTTACGCCAAATAAAAAACCAATGGCAAAAGCATCAATGCTTACAAGCATGGAGAGAAGAAGCAGAAGGACAAAGGCTAGCATAAACCCACCCCACGAATAAAGTTGTAATGGATATATATGCGTTGCTTGTCTTAACTAGAAGTATTGTGTGGGTTATTATAGGAATCGCCTAACTCTTGTGTTACCACATTTAAATCAAATTGTTATGCATTCGTGATTGTGAACTGGTAAAATATACGTACTATTTAATGACGGAGGACTATACATGAAACAAATTTATCTGGACTATAACGCAAGCACACCGATCGCTCCTGAAGTAGTTGAGGCTATGACACCTTTTTTAACAGAGCATTATGGCAACCCATCGACCACTCATTATGCAGCTGTTGAAGCGAAAAAGGCTGTGGAGAAAGCAAGGGAACAGGTTGCATTATTAATTGGAGCTTCAAAAGAAGAAATCATCTTTACAAGTGGTGGTAGCGAATCAAACAATCATGTGATTAAAATGATTTTTGAACAAAACCAATATAAAGGCAAGCATATCATCACCACAACCATTGAACATCCGGCTGTTCATGCACCGCTGCGTTACCTAGAACAAAAGGGTGCAGAAGTTACATATATTCCAGTTGATCAATATGGGCAAGTATCAATTAGCGCTATTGAAAAAGCAATTCGTCCAGATACAATTTTAATCACAGTCATGCATGCCAACAATGAAGTAGGCACGATTCAGCCAATTGAACAAATTGGAAAATTGGCTCAAACCCACGATATTTTGTTTCATACAGATGCGGCTCAATCATTGGGAAAAGTAAATGTAGATGTAACAAAACTCGGTATAGACTTTCTTTCTATTGCAGGACATAAATTGTATGCACCAAAAGGAGTTGGAGCACTCTATATTCGTATGGGGAGACAGTTAAATTCTTATATTCACGGTGCAGGTCATGAAAATGGACAAAGAGCTGGAACAGAAAATGTACTTCTTATAGTAGGTTTAGGAAAAGCATGTGAAATCGCCAAAGGATTTTTAGGACAAATAGACAAAATCAAAGGGATGAAAGAGGATTTCCTTTCAATGTTAAAGGAAGCTTTCCCAAATGAAATACGAGTTAACGGACACACGATCATGTGCTTACCAAATACGTTAAATGTTAGCTTTCATGGTCGAATCGGACAAGAGATATTGGATGTGATACCCGAAATTGCTGCTTCAACAGGCTCTGCATGTCATTCTGGCGAAGTGACTCTATCCCCTGTTCTCCAAGCGATGGGGGTTACTCCAGAGGAGGGAAAGGGAACGATTAGATTTAGTTTAGGGCGCTATACTACTCATAGAGAGCTAACAGAGGCAGTAGACCTGCTACAAGAACGCCTTTCTTAAGCATATTTCTTTACTGCAAAGGATCTCTTCTCTAGCGGCGATGCAATTGATGCTTGTAGCTAAGGCATGGGATATGATACATGTCCTATTGGTGGTTTTATTGCATCCTTATCTTTCTGTTTCCCAAGAAAGAAGTTAAACACAAATCTCGAACAACCAATAGTCTTGTTTATTTACAATTCAGTTTAATGAAAAAGTGACTAGCCTTACGGGTTAGTCACTTTTTCATCCTATATCTGCTACAATAAAAATAAAAGATGAAAGTGAGATTACATAATGATTGATTTAACTTTTGAAAAATACAGTGAGTGCAAATTGAATAACTTAAAAATTGTTGACTCTTATTCTGTTCAACAATGGGAACACTATATCGTTTCATTTGAAGGTGAAGTTCCTAATGAATTACAAGAACCTGAAGCCCTTATAATCGTAGGAGAGTCAGGGAATGTGCTACAGGTGGTATTAAGAGAAGAAGGCTGTGATTCTCCTCTGTTTCAATTTACAGAAAGTGAAAAAAAACAAATTCTTGATTGGTTTGAAAAACAGAAAGAATAGTTTAAGAGCTTGTTTAAAAAGGGAAGACCACCCTTTTTGAACCTTTAGTATCCTCTCTCCTAATGCGGAGTTGCAATGGCTTCACTCACTGCGCGTCTATCCGAGAAAACCACTCGGATCGACTTAAAACATTGCAGTGGCTTCGCTCATTGCTTCGAGCTTGTTCAAAAAGGGAAGACCACCCTTTTTGAACAAGCTCTTTAAGGAGAATATGGAAACGGGATGTCAGTTTCTATGACTCCAAGCATTTTTTTAATACGTATAGGCTTACCATCTATCCAATCTTGTAATGAAAAAAAATGAGGACGATTAGTTGTACCAAGTCCAATTAAACAAGTTAGATGCGTTGGCTCAAAAGCTACTGTATGAATTGTTCCAGCATAATTGGAATAATCTGTTTGAAAGATTTTATGTTTTCGGTCATTTAACCATTGATATCCTTCAAGTAAAGAAGGTGACTGATTTAAAAAGGGGTGCATCAAGCCCTCTCTATTTAGAGAATGTTCAAGATGTTTTCTGTTAAAAGAATGCATAGACGAGTGTGAAAAATGATTTGAGCATAGAAGTTGTTCGCTTCGATGAACAGCAGTTTGTGTAGGGGAAGCTTCGACTACTGCTGCATCACTATGCCTATCATAGATCGAATAATTAAACGAATGGCGATGAGGCAATTCTCTTAGTAAGGAAACAGCTTCTTCTGTTGATTTACAGAGTTCTAGAATAAGTCGATTAATCGTTGTACAAATAAATCCTCGTCCTGGTCTAATACGATTAACAAAATGATAACCAATTGTTAAACCGTGTTCATTCATGCCATCAATACGACCAAAAATCCGTTGAGAAAAAGCAACTGAAGCAAAGCCGGTATTGGGTTTAGTGAAGACAAGCCGCCCTTCATACGTTTTTGGTGAGTAGTCATAGTTTCGAATGTAGATTCCATTAGTCATAATGGCGCTACAACCTGATTTCTTCCAATTGCTTTGGAAACCACTGAACTCTTGGATCACATCAGTAAAAGACCACTCCAACCCTTCTGCTAAACCGATAAGTTCATCCCAGAGATCTTGTTTATATGTTTGAAGGATGGCTTTCGTTTCATTTATATCTGCTTGATAAGCGCGAACGGATTGCTTCAATCTTTTTTTATAAAAAGTAGCTAAAGAGCTATTACGCAATTGCTCGCCTTGCTTAAAACCTATTTCACTATAGGTACCGCAAACTCGATGGATAGGTACAGTAAATCGTTGCATAAGTTTTTCTCCACCTTAAATATAATGTTATTACTGTATCAGATTCTTTACGTTTGGGAAATGAAAGGTGGGAATTACATGACAGATATGTTACTAGAAAAAGCAAAAAAATTAGACGAGAAAGATTCTCTTCAAAAGTATAAAAATCAATTTTATTTGGTGAAAGAAAGGCTCTATTTTGATGGAAATTCACTTGGGCTCTTATCGAAAAGAGCGGAGGCAGCTGTTTTAGAAATTCTAAATATGTGGAAACATCATCAAATTGAAGGATGGACGGAAGGGAAGTATCCATGGTTTACTCTTGCAGAACAACTTACTGAGGCGATAGCTGTAATCGTTGGAGGAAAAAAAACAGAAATCATGATAACAGGCTCTACGACATTGAATTTACATCAGTTAGTGAGAAGCCTTCAACCTTTTAATAGTGGCCGGACAAAAGTCGTTATGAATGAGTTAGAGTTTCCCTCAGATATCTATGCCATTTCGGAAATCCTTAAAGAACAAGGGCTTGACCCTGAACAGCATCTGGTGAAAGTGAAAAGTAAAGACGGACATTTGTTAGCAGAAGCAGATATTTTAGACGCTTTGCAAGACGATGTTGCCTTACTTGTCATGCCCTCTGTCTTATACCGAAGTGGTCAATTACTTGATCTGAATACATTGACAAAAGAAGCTCATAAACACGGAATATTGGCTGTTTTTGATTGTAGCCATTCTGTCGGGTGTCTACCTCATCATTTTCATGATTGGGGAGTTGATGCAGCATTTTGGTGTACCTATAAGTACTTAAACGGGGGACCAGGTGCAGTGGGTGGATTGTTTATTCATGAAAAGCATTTACCGGTAACACCTGCCTTGGCTGGATGGTTTGGCTCAGATAAGAGTAAACAATTTGATATGGCTCATCAGTTCACGCCAGCAAGTGATGCAGGCGCCTTACAAAGTGGAACTCCTCACATATTGAGCATCGCACCTTTGATTGGAGCACTATCCATTTCATCTGAGGCCGGTATAGATCAAATTCGCAGGAAATCACTGGCGTTAACAGAGTTCTTATTAGAAGGAATTAAGCTAGAATTGTCTCATTTCAACTTTAAGGTTGCAACACCAGAAAGAGCAGAAGAGAGAGGTGGGCATATAAGTCTATCTCATCCTGAAGCGGCAAGAATATGTAAGGCACTAAAAGCTGAGGGAGTTATTCCCGATTTTAGAGCTCCATCGGTTATCCGACTGGCTCCGGTTGCCTTATATAACTCTTTTGAAGATGTATACCATTGTATAAATATACTTAAACGAATCATGTTTGAGGAGCGATATAAGAAGTATTCTAACGAACGTGGGGTCGTAGCCTAAATTCATATTGCGGTTTTGTAAGAGGTTGGGAGATAAGAACCAACCTCTATTGTGTTATGATGCATCAATCTTAGATTAATTGAGGAAAAAATGGAGCATCCTATTATTTAAGTTAAGGCCAGAATCAAGTCTTAGACAAATCCTATTGCAATAGCAGAAATAGATCAGTAAAAACGAAATGAAACAGCGAAAAATCTTTATGTTAGCAATTAGGTTGAGAGCAGCTGGTTGAATAAATCGCTTCATGTCAAGATAAGGAAAGTCTCTAAACGTTCAGTCCTTGAAAATATTGAACGACCTTCTGTGGATTTTTAATTAAATCAATTCCCCGCTTTTTTAGCTCGGACTCATGTTTTAGTTGAAAATCAAGCTCTTCTTTGCTAAACGTTTTTGTCCATTTTTGAAGTGAATCCTTTTGTTCTTGTTCAAGAGAGTTCTCAATTGTCATACAAATAAACGTTCGACAAACAACATTCTTAAAAGAAGGGTCTAACGAACATCCTTTATTAAAGAATTGACAAGTTGAATAAGATAATTTCAAATCATCCTCTTCTAATTTTGATAAATTCACCTTTCTAACTTGTTGATAAGCTGGGTGAACTTCTGCATGTACTTTAATTGAATAAGGAAAAGTTTCAGCTTTAGGATGCATTAGAACAGAATCTATAAAAAAAGATTGGTCTTCTGCGCACATCTTGGCGATCTCTAGTAAATAGAAGGTAGGACTATAAGAACAGCAGCCTACTTTTGGAAACTGGCGATTAGGTGGTTGAAAGAAATCATCTTGGCAGTTTAAACAAGAATTTGAAAGAATTTGCCTCTTTTCTATATCGATAAAAATCATTATTATCAGTCCTTTTCTCATTGAGGAATAAATTAGCAAAAAAAAAAAAAAATTTCCTTAAAAATAACTAGATTTTTTGAAAAAAAAGATTTAAACTCTTAAGTTGTAAAGTGTTAATTATACTGTCTACAAAATTAGAGTGGAAGTCAATTAGATCGATCTAAAAAAACTTACAAATTCCCTTTAACAATTGTGACAATCATGTTAAAATAGTGATGAAAGCGTTACATCACTTTAAAAATTCATAGATTTAACTTAAGTTAAACTAGGAGGTCATTATTTTATGTCAAGCAAGGGGCACAAAGCGGAAGAACCATGGCAAGGGTTTCATGGTCCGAATCTTGGCGTAGCAATTGAGCTTTATGAGGAATATTCAAAAAATCCTGAAGCTGTAGAAGAGGATCTAAGAGAGCTATTTGAGATTTGGGGTCCACCACCTTCTGATGTTCAGAGTCAGAGTCAACCTATTGCTGATTCTGGATCTTCTGCGGCCTCACCAGATATGGTTAGGAAGTTTGTTAATGCTGTTAAGTTAGCGGATATGATTCGTCGTAAAGGTCATTTAGTCTCTAATATCAACCCAATAGTAAAAAATGAAAAGCATAGTCAATTACTAGAGCTTGAACAATATGATCTAACGGAAGAATTTCTGAAAAAAGTTCCTGTTGATATGATTTGTCCCAATGCTCCAGCTCATGTAAAAAATGGGTTAGATGCGATTAATTATTTGAAAGAATGTTACACGAAAACAACTGCGTTTGAATTTAATCATGTTCATGATATGGAAGAGCGTGAATGGTTAATCAAAATGGTAGAAACTGGTTTGTATTTACCGAACTTTACGAAACAACAACGTCTCAATCTTTTAAAACGTTTGACACAAGTTGAAGGTTTTGAAAAATTTGTGCATCGTACATTCGTTGGTCAAAAGCGGTTCTCGATTGAAGGTTTGGATATGTTAGTACCAATGCTTGACGAAGCGGTTCGTGAAGTTGTCCATGAAGGGACACAACACGTGTTTATCGGTATGGCTCACCGTGGTCGTTTGAATGTATTAGCGCATACACTTAATAAGCCATATAATAGAATTTTTTCTGAGTTTTTACATGCTCCGAGTAAAGATTCTGATCCGGCTGGTGGGTCTAAAGGGATTAATGGTTGGACTGGAGATGTTAAGTACCACTTGGGTGCAGATCGTCAAATTCGTGAAGAAAACACGGCTGAAGCAACTGTTTCACTTGCAAACAATCCAAGTCACCTTGAATTTGTGAGCCCAATTGTTGAAGGATATGCAAGAGCAGCTCAAGAAGTAAGAACATCTAAAGGTTTTCCGGAACAATCTATTATTAAAGCTTATTCTATCTTGATTCATGGTGACGCAGCGTTCCCTGGTCAAGGAATTGTTACTGAAACATTAAACCTTAGCCGATTGAAAGGTTATCAGACTGGTGGGTCTCTTCACATTATTGCAAATAACAACATTGGATTTACAACAGAAACGTACGACTCTCGTTCAACTACATATGCGAGTGATCCTGCTAAAGGATTTGAGATTCCGATTATCCATGTTAATGCAGATGACCCAGAAGCTTGTTTTGCAGCAATCCATTTAGCGGTGCAGTATCGCAAACGGTTCAAAAAGGATTTCTTAATTGATTTAATAGGTTATCGTCGTTTTGGTCATAATGAAATGGATGAACCAGCTGTCACGCAGCCGGGAACTTACAATATTATTCGTAAGCATTCAACTGTTCGTGCCATCTATGCAAATCAACTTACAGAAAAATCTGTTATTGAAAAAACATATGGTGATCAGCTTGATAAAGAAGTTCAAGAAGATCTTCAAACGGAGTACGATGACGTTATTGCCAATAAATCAAGCAAAATAAAGGAAATGTCTCCTCCGGATGTGGTTGTTAATGGTTTACCACGAGTGAAGACGAATGTTCCATTTAAGACATTGAAGGAGATTAATGACCAATTGCTTGAATGGCCTGAGAGTTTTGCTGCTAATACTAAGCTAGAAAAAATCTTAAAGCGTCGTTTGCAATCATTTGATGAAAACGGGAAAATTGATTGGGCTTTAGCCGAAACACTTGCATTTGCAACCATTCTACATGATGGAACTCCAATCAGATTAACTGGTCAAGACTCAGAGCGTGGTACGTTTGCTCACCGTCATTTAGTTTTGCATGATCGTGAAAACGACCAAGTTCATACGCCATTACAGACATTTGAGAAAGCAAATGCATCGTTTGCTGTTTACAATAGTCCGCTATCAGAACAAGCAGTTGTTGGTTTTGAATATGGCTATAATGTGCAAGCGCCAGAAACACTTGTCTTATGGGAAGCTCAATTTGGAGATTTTGCTAATGGTGCTCAAGTCATGTTTGATCAATGGATTTCTGCTGGTCGAGCTAAATGGGGTCAAAAGTCAGGATTAGTTATCTTATTACCGCATGGTTACGAAGGTCAAGGGCCTGAGCATTCTAGTGGTCGTGTTGAACGTTTTCTAGTTCTTGCTGCTGAAAATAACTGGACAATCGCCAATTGTACGTCAGCTGCTCAATACTTTCATATTCTGAGAAGACAAGCAAAAATTCTTGAAAAAGATGCTGTACGTCCGCTTATTATTATGACACCAAAAAGTTTGTTGCGTAATCAAGTGGTTGCTTCGACACATGAAACGTTTACTGAAGGAGAATTTTTACCAGTATTCGAGCAAGATGGATTAGGTGAAAAAGCTGATAGCGTTGAGCGAATTGTAATGTGTAGTGGTAAGCTTGCAATTGATCTAGCTGATCGTGTACAAAAAGATTCGGATGACAATTGGGATTGGTTGCATATTGCCCGGGTAGAAGAGCTTTATCCGTTCCCGAAAAAACAAATCCGTGAATTATTTGCACGTTACACGAATTTAAAAGAGATTGTTTGGGTGCAAGAAGAACCTAAAAATATGGGTGCTTGGCCTTATATTGAATCTCGTATTCGTGAAATCACACCTGAAGGCACGGCAGTAAGTTATATTGGACGTACACATCGTTCAAGCCCAGCTGAAGGGGATCCAGTCGCACACAAGAAAGAGCAAGAACGTATTGTAACAGAATCGTTAACACGTAAACAATAAGAGGAGGCTTTACCTGTGATTGAAATTAAAGTACCAGAACTTGCAGAATCGATTACTGAAGGAACAATAGCTCAGTGGTTAAAAGAAGTTGGAGACCATGTAAACCAAGGAGAATACATCGCTGAATTAGAGACAGATAAAGTAAATGTTGAAATCGTAGCAGAGCACTCAGGTGTTATTAAAGAATTTAAAAGAGAACCTGGTGACACAGTTGAAGTAGGTGAAGTAATCGCTGTGATTGACGAAAACGGAAGTGCTGGTGGAAATGCTCCCGAAAGTGCAGCAGCTCCTGTACAAGAAGAAGTAAAAGAAACCGTTCCGGCAGCAAAAGAGGAAGCTATTGCTCCTTCTTCTACAAACCGACCACTTGCTTCACCGGCAGCTAGAAAACTTGCACGTGAAAAGGGAATTGATTTAAGTTCAGTTTCTACTGTTGATCCTCTTGGACGCGTACGTAAGCAAGATGTTGAATCTCACGGTACTGGGGCGCCAGCAAAGGTAGCAGCAGCTCCTGCACCTGCTAAAAAAGCACCAGCTGCTTCAGTTGCTTCTGATGATCCTACTAAGCCGGTAGAACGAGTTAAAATGTCGCGTCGTCGTCAAACGATTGCGAAGCGTCTGGTTGAGTCTCAACAAACTGCTGCAATGCTTACAACTTTTAACGAAGTCGATATGACAGCTGTGATGGATGTTCGTAGCCGACGCAAGGATGCATTTGTTGATAAAAATGGCGTAAAGCTTGGATTTATGTCTTTCTTCACAAAAGCAGTTGTTAGTGCTTTGAAACAGTTCCCATTGTTGAATGCTGAAATTCAAGGTGACGAACTCTTGATCAAAAAGTACTATGACATCGGTTGTGCCGTTTCAACAGACGAAGGCTTGGTTGTTCCTGTATTACGTGATGCTGATCGCTTAAGCTTTGCCGGAATTGAACGTGGTATCGGTGAGCTTGGTAAAAAAGCACGTGATAATAAGTTATCGATTGCTGATTTACAAGGTGGTACATTTACCATTACAAATGGTGGAGTATTTGGATCGCTTATGTCGACACCAATCTTAAATGCCCCTCAAGTAGGTATTCTAGGTATGCATAAGATTCAATGGCGTCCAGTTGCGATTGATCAAGAACGTTTTGAAAATCGTCCGATGATGTATATTGCTCTTTCTTATGACCACCGTATTGTTGATGGAAAAGAAGCTGTTGGTTTCTTAGTTACATTGAAAAGTCTGTTAGAGGATCCAGAATCTCTTTTACTAGAAGGGTAATGATTTGATCATAGAGGCTGACCTTAGCGGTTAGCCTCTATATTTGTTTTTTACAATTACATTATGATCTACATTAAAGTTTGCAATATCAAAAATTACCATTATAATGGAACTATAGAGATAGGTACAGAAAGTGAGTGGTGAAATGATTCATCAAAATTGGACTAATCGTGAGACGATTCGTACGATTGAGTGTGTTCATACGGATGCTAAGAAATATATGGTGAACCGTGCGTTAACAGCTGGGAAATTATACGAGCTTAAAAATGAAACTGACGAATTTTATTTTGTTATTGATAATACTGGAAATATCGGTGGCTATTATAAAGAGTACTTCAAGGGATAAGGCAGCAATACGCTGTCTTATTTTTTTCCAAAGATTCGAGTGAATACAGGCTGGATTCAATGAAGTATGAAGCCTACTCTAAGAAAAGACAGCTGCGCCTTTTTTCTTGATAGGCTATGAATCTATGTTTTTATCTTCATAAGAAAGGGGGAAATTCAGTGGATTTACTTATATTTATTGACTTTATTAGACAGTATGGGTATATTGCTCTTTTTTTCATTATGGCAATCGGCTTGTTTTTCTTTCCGGTTCCTAATGAAGTTTTATTAATGAGCGGTGGTTTACTTGCAACAACGAAGCTATTAGATCCTATTCCAACCTTTTTAGTTCTTTATAGTAGTATTTTATTACATGGGACACTTTTGTATATTATTGGCCAGGTCATTTATCACCATTCTAATCTTGATAAAAATAAAATATCAGTTTGGTATGCACGTGCAGAAAAAGGTAGGGAGCTTCTCGATCGCTATGGGCTAAAAGCTGCTAGTTTCAGTTATTTCTTCCCTTTCATCCGACATGCAGTTCCATTTAGTATCGGTATGTCTGGTGTTACGTATCGGTTATTTGCGTTGGTTGGATTTAGTTCTGCTTTTATATGGCTTGGTATATATTTTTTTATCGGTTTTTATTATGGAAGATCGATTACAGATTGGACTACTTTTATTCAGCATTTGAGCTACTCTTCAGTAATTATTGTTATCGTGGTCATTTTTCTCCAAATTGTGAAAAGAAAAAAACAACGTCAGCGCCGTATGCTTTAAGTAACATGGGTTGGTGTTGTTTTTTTGATTTCTTTTCTTTTAGAGACAGTTGCAAGAATAATTGACACAATGACGAGGCATACTCCAGTCCATTGCCAGATCGATAGGACGTCTTTAAATACTAAGAATCCTACACAAATCGCTACGACTGGTTCTATCGTCGAAAGGATGGATGCACGACTAGATTCGATGTAACTCAAGCCTTTTGTGTAAAGTAAGAAGGCAAGGATCGTTGGAATCAGCGCCAGTGCCAAACTGTTAATTAACACGGACCAACTTATAAATAGATCAAGCTTTGACACAAATTGGCTAGTAGTGAGCATGAAAATAGCAGAACAAAAATAAGTATAACCAGTTATCGTTAACGCACCGTAATACCGACTACTCACTTTAGCAAAAATACTGTAGAGCGCGTAAAAGAACCCAGAACTTAGCCCAATTAAAAAAGTGGCAGCCGTAATGACGGTGCTTACAGAAGGTAAGAAACCGACAACAAATGCACATCCAATTAAGGTAATAATAATCGCGATAGTTTTTCTAACAGTAAGCAACTCTTTGAAAAAAACACGTGATAAAATCGTTACAAATAAAGGCCCTGTATATAATAATACAACTGCTAAAGAAAGATTGGCTTGTTCCATTACTGTAAAAAAGCACCAATTAAAAAAAACGATACTAATGATGCCTGATCCGATAAAAAGAGGAATATGTTTCCAATTCACCTTCAAGTCCTTACGTTGAAAGAGAGCCATGTACAGGAGTAAAATAACCGCAGCAAAAATCGAGCGAATGGCCACTACATCCCAAGGTGTAAACCCGAAATCATATAAATTTTGGACAAACAGACCAATTAGTCCCCAACAGGCAGCTCCTAATATAGCCAAGATGTATGCCGTTTTTATTGACATTGTGTTATCATCCTCTCCTAATGAAGAATAGTACCCATAACTATATTATGTTTCTTGCATCTATTAACAGAATCAAAATTTAAAAAACGCTGATCCAAAAGGGATTTATCCTCTAGGATCAGCAAGATACACAATTATTTTACTGATTGTAAATATTCATTGTACGTCATTTGTTTATCAATGACGCCATCATTTGTAAGTTCAATGACGCGATTGGCAATCGTTTCATTAAATTGATGGTCATGTGAAGTAAAGATCATCGCACCTTTATAATTAATCAATCCGTTGTTGACTGCTGTAATCGATTCAAGATCAAGGTGGTTGGTTGGCTCATCAAGAAGAAGAACATTAGCACCGCTTAACATCATTTTCGAGAGCATACAGCGAACTTTTTCTCCCCCTGATAGAACGTTTGCCTTTTTCTTTACTTCTTCTCCGGAAAAGAGCATACGACCTAAGAAGCCACGAAGGAAGGTGTCACTATCATCTTGAGGAGAATATTGACGTAACCAGTCAACTAAACTTAATTCACAGCCTTCAAAAAACTCTGAGTTGTCTTTAGGGAAATAAGCTTGTGATGTGGTAATTCCCCATTTAATGGTGCCATTATCTGGTTCCATTTCACCAGTTAAAATTTTAAAAAGCACTGTTTTAGCAAGTTCGTTCTCGCCAACTAATGTAATCTTATCATCCTTATTTAATGTGAAGCTTACATCATTAAGAACTTTTTCTCCGTCAATCGTCTTCGTAATTTTCTCAACACGTAATACATCATTTCCTATTTCGCGTTCAGGTGTAAAGTGCACATACGGATATTTTCGTGAAGATGGACGGATATCGTCAAGTTCAATTTTATCAAGTAGTTTTTTACGTGAAGTTGCTTGCTTTGATTTAGATGCATTTGCACTAAATCGAGCAATGAACGCTTGTAACTCTTTAATTTTTTCTTCTTTTTTCTTATTCTGGTCACCTGCCATTTTTTGCGCTAGTTGACTTGATTCATACCAGAAATCATAGTTCCCTACATAAATCTGAATTTTACCGAAATCAAGGTCGGCAATATGTGTACATACTTTGTTAAGAAAGTAACGGTCATGGGAAACAACAATAACCGTATTTTCAAAGTTGATTAAGAATTCTTCAAGCCATTCGATTGCTTTAATATCTAAATGGTTGGTTGGCTCATCAAGAAGAAGAACGTCAGGTTCACCAAAAAGTGCTTGAGCAAGAAGAACCTTCACTTTTTCAGAACCTGTTAAATCAGCCAATTTTTTTGTGTGAAGATCTTCGAAAATGCCAAGCCCTTTCAGCAAAATCGCAGCTTCTGATTCAGCTTCCCATCCATTCATTTCTGCGAATTCTCCTTCAAGCTCAGCTGCCTTAATTCCGTCTTCATCGGAAAACTCTTCTTTCATATAAATAGCGTCTTTTTCTTGCATGATTTCATAAAGACGAGCATGTCCCATAATAACAGTTGTTAGAACTTCTTGTTCTTCATATTCAAAGTGATTTTGTTTTAAGACAGCCAGTCTTTGGCCTGGCTTCATATGCACATCACCTTGTTGTGGATCAATTTCACCCGATAGAATTTTAATGAAAGTTGATTTTCCTGCACCATTTGCTCCAATTAAGCCATAGCAGTTCCCAGGTGTGAATTTAATATTAACCTCATCAAATAATTTGCGATCTCCATATTGTAAACCAACGTTTGTTACAGTAATCATATTTATGTAAGCCTCCAATGTCCATAATCGTTTGAATTATACCATTCATTGTAGACATGGGGCTAGTTTTCTAACAGATTTTTTAGCTTTCATTAAAAAAAATTGAAAACTCGACCGTTTTAAACCTACGTGTTACGATAAAATATGATCTAGATAAACCAAAAGAAGTATACGGCAAGTCCACCAACTGTCGCTAACATGGTGACGGTTAATAACTTTGTCGATTTCATCGAGTAGTTCACAATTATGACTCCTAAAAGAACGGCAAAGTAAAGTGAAAAATCAAGTGGGAACAGTCTTATTGCGGATACAAATCTAACACCAGCTAACAACGTAATCAATAAAGGTGCTACCATAATAAGCGATACAATCACTAAGCAAATTGTGTTTTTTTGTTTTAACGTCATGTTCATGACATCACCTCATAAATGTTATTATTTCTAAGTTGTCCAAGTAGATCTTTCTCATTCACAAAAAAGGGGGAATCCTGATGGAGTACAACAGATTGCAATTAGCACAAGATAAACTTAAATCGATTTATGGATATGATTCATTCAGACAAGGCCAGCATACGATTATAGAACAAATATTAAATGGTACCGATACAATTGGAATTATGCCTACTGGGGGAGGGAAATCACTTTGCTATCAAATACCAGCTCTTGTATTACCAGGTATTACTTTAGTGATCTCGCCATTAATTTCCTTAATGAAGGATCAAGTCGATGCTTTAGCTGAATTGAATATTCCGGCTACCTATTTAAATAGCACGTTATCTGTATCTGAAGAAAGAGAGAGGCAGAACCTCATTGAAGACGGGTTTTATAAATTAATTTATGTAGCCCCTGAGAGACTTGAGCAGTATCAGTTCCAACAACTACTAAGCCGTATCTCACTTTCCTTGGTTGCCATTGACGAAGCTCACTGTATGTCGCAATGGGGTCATGATTTCAGACCAAGCTATTTATCTATTTCTTCATGGCTCGAACAACTGGAGCAAAATCCAACAGTGCTTGCTTTGACGGCAACAGCGACGACGGAAGTATGTAAAGATTTGCAGAATTTTTTGCATATAGGTGAACATCATGTAATCTCAACGGGATTTGAAAGATCGAATCTAACTTTTAAAGTGAAAAAAGGTTTAAACAAAAAAAGGTTTATTGATTCATATATAACATCAAAGAAAAAAGAATCCGGTATTATTTACGCGTCAACACGAAAAGAAGTTGATCAAATTTATCAGCATTTATCTTCTAGTGGAATCAGTGTGGCAGCCTATCACGGCGGAATGAATGAAAAAGAGCGCTCGAGAAGTCAAGAGGCTTTTATTCATGATGAAGTAAACATCATCATTGCCACAAATGCGTTCGGAATGGGTATTGACAAATCAAATGTTCGATTTGTTGTTCATTATAATTTGCCACGGACGATTGAAGCGTATTATCAAGAAGCAGGGAGAGCTGGACGAGATGGGGAAGCTAGTGAATGTGTTGTATTGTTTAGCCCACAAGATGTCCGTACGCAAGCTTTCTTAATCGAGCAATCAGATCGAAATGAATTACGACAAGAGATGGAATACAAAAAATTGCAACAAATGACTGCATTTTGCCATACTGAACGCTGCTTACAACAATATATTTTAAACTATTTCGGTGATGATAGTAATAAGACATGTGGGAAATGTTCGAACTGTGTTCAAACTGGTGAGAAGGTGAATAAAACGAGAGAAGCCCAGATGGTCTTTTCTACGGTGAAAAGGACTAGAGAACGATTTGGAAAAACGATTATATCTCAAATTTTAGTCGGTTCTGCCAATCAGAAATTGAAGCAATTGCAGTTAACCAATGTAACCACTTATGGACTTTTAAAAACTTGGTCTCAAAAAGATGTTGCCGAATTTATCGATATCTTAATGGCTGAAGAATACTTAGTACCAATGGGAACGACATATCCAACCATTCAGTTAACGGAAAAAGCGGTTCAGGTATTAATGGGTGAATTGGAAGTGTTTTTAACAGAGACAGTGACAGCGATCCAGAGTGAAGAGCACGATGTTGTGTTTGAGGCATTAAGAGAATTACGTAAACAGATTTCAACAGAAAGTCGCATCCCCCCATATATGATTTTCTCTGATAAAACGTTAAAAGAAATGAGTCGGCTGATTCCATTAACGATTGAGGAATTTTCTTCTGTTTCAGGAGTTGGAGAGCAAAAGCAAGAAAAGTATGGACAAGCATTCTTAGAGATTCTTCAGCAATTTAAAGATAAACAACCAATGGATTTGGAAGTCGAGCCTGCTAATAAAGGAAGAAAAACAAAAAAAGGACAGTTTTTAGAAACAGCTAAACGTTTTCACGATGGGGATAGCATTGAACACTTAGCTGAAGTTTTATCTCTTTCAGAGCAAACGATTATTAAACATTTGCTTAAAGCTCAGCAAGACGGAGTCGAGTTAAGCTTAGAACAATATGTAAAACCAGAAGATCGTGAAATTATTTTACAGGTGGCAAATGAAGTGGGATCGGATTACCTAAAACCAATAAAAGAGGCATTACCCGAGCACATTACGTATCAAGATATCCACTTTACATTAGGGAAATAGCGTTTCACTTTCACGAACGTTATAACTGTGTTAGGATAGGGCAGCTTAGCATTAGCTGTTAATAAACGCAATGTCAAGGGTTTCAGATTCATATAAAGGATTTTTGACTTAAAAGGGGAATGTAGGTATGACAATTAAAATTGTAACAGATTCAACAAGTGATTTATCAATAGACATTGTTGAGAAATACGGAATTGAAATTGTTCCTTTATCGATTTCGATTGAAGGAAAAACATACTTAGATGGAATAGACATTACGAAAAAAGAATTTGTAAAGTTGTTAACATCATCTGATGAGTTACCAAAAAGTTCTCAACCGGCTGCAGGCTATTTTGAAGAGACCTACCGCCGTCTTCTAGATGACCCAGACACGACTCATGTTCTTTCCATTCATTTAACAGAAGGCATGAGCGGAACTGTCAATTCTGCTAGAGCTGGAGCTGACCTAGCAGGAGAAAACGTTACGGTTGTTAATTCTAAATTTATTTCTCATGCGATGGGTTTTCAAGTAGTAGAAGCGGCTGAGATGGCGTTAAAAGGTCATACTGTTGAAGAAATACTAGCCCGTCTAGAAGAAGTCCGAAATCAGACATCTCTTTATCTTATGGTTGATACATTAGAGTATCTTGTTAAAGGTGGTCGTATCGGTCGCGGTAAAGCTTTGTTGGGATCCTTGCTGAAAATAAAGCCAATTGCTTCACTTGCTGATGGTGTGTACACACCGGTTAATAAAGTGCGTACTCATATGCAAATGATTGAATACTATAAAAAACAATTTGTGGAAGAAACAAGGGGAATGAAGGTAAGGGCAATTGGGATTGCTCAAGTAGAAGCAGAAGTACTAGCTAATAAATTAAAAGAAACCCTTCAACAAATAAAAGATATTCCTGTAACGATTACGGAAACCTCCCCGGTTATTAGTACCCATACAGGTCCAGGGGCGGTAGCTTTAATGTATTATACGGAGAAAGAATAACAGAATATGGATGGGTGATCTAAATGGATGTTTTTACGGGGCTCTTTATGCTTTTTAGTGTCCTTCTGTCCGTGGCGATTGCTAGTTTAGTGATTATTATCATTGTTACCATCGTTAAGACATTAAAAAGACAAGAGATCTTACTTGAAACGCTTAACAAGAAGAGGATGAGTTGGTTGATGTAAGTAAACGAAAGAACTGATAATGATGGCGAATGTAGAAACGGTAGAATTGAAGTCTACGGAAGTAAAGGTCGTTATTTTGCTGAAGCATCATAGTTTGACACTTCCTATTAGTGCAGAAGCTTGCAATGAATTTCAATCATTCCAAGAGGGTTCAAGTGATTTTTATATTAAAGGTCATTGAAAACAGTCTGGTCTCCAACGCTATTGCGCACAACTCGTGAAAAAAGTAATGTTTTTTTTTTGAAATCAACAAGTGCAGTTAATAAGGAAAGAGAGTGACCAAGGTATTTGGAAGATTACTGAAAAAGGTGAAAATCGGAAGGCCATTGAATAGGTGTAAATCGTACCTTTTTCAGTGGCCTCTTTACTCACTCTCTTTTTTGTTTTTCTTAGCCATTTGTACATAAGTAAAAATTAAGCATCCAGTTCCAAGTAATGTACAAGCATACTGCAAAATTTTCATTGTTTCCATATGATGCATCCTCCTTTGCTTTATACTATTTCTAGAAAATCCTGATAATATTCGTCAAAATAAAAAAGGAACCGCTTACACAAAGAGAGAATAAGATTTAAAGAGAAAAAGGAGGTAGGGAATACTGTGCTTAATAAGCTGAAATCATTTATTTATAAAGTGAATGAGAATCCTCAACACATAGAAAATGAGAAAGATCGTATTTTTCAATTTGACTTAACGGATGCCGGTTCTATTCAGGTGTAATTTAAAGGAGGAAGGGCCCATATGTAGAAAGAAGTTTTAGCGGAGGCAGATATCATCTTAAAGTTGTCAGATGATTAGCGGTGCTCTAAATACAACAATGGCCTTTACGACTGGCCAATTAAAAGTAGATGAGAAAATAGGGCTTGCTTTGAAACTTCAAGAGATTGTAATAAAATATAAAGCAGTTTAATGAAAAAACAAACTAATTTAAGTTTGTTTTTTGTTTGATTTTTCTAAAAGTAGGTCGAATATCTCACCTTGTATGGCAGCAAAAGGCCAATATGAGAAATAGCTGATGTTTTGTGCCATTGCGGTTTATGCAAATGACATAAGTAAGACAAGTCCTACACGAATACTGGCATATATCTACCAACCAAAAGAGAATTGCATAATGCTTTTACCTCTTTGCGGTCATCATCATTTGCTTTTCTTAAATTAATTAGAGACAAAGCCGTTAATCCAAGCGAATCGCAACCATAACAACGGTTGTTCCAAGCCAAGCGATCCGCGTTCGGCACTAATGGTCAGGTTGGAAAAGACGAAGATATGACCCAAAAATAGAATGTTTATCATAATGGTGCTCGCTTAGCAGTTACTTGGCAAGACCTTTAAACCAGAATGGGGAAAGTGAAACCCGCGATACCTGGTGCTAAACCACGGGTATTTGCCGTTTGGGCAACAGAATAGTAAATGATTTTATTTGTAACTATTACTCATCTCATTTCGTTTCATTATAAAAAAACAGAGGTGGGTTATGAGCAGGTTGAAACTTTTTTTAACTGTGTTTGGATTAATATTTGTGCTATTCGGATGTAGTAACCAAGAGGAAGCAACTGAATCTAAGGGTAGTGTCGAAGAAATGAGTGGTGGGACCGAGAACTCTTCTAAGTCGTTAGCGAATGTCGAAGAAATGGAGATAGAGAGCGACACAGCAGAGATTTCAGTTGCTAATGAATTCAGTAGTGAGAGTCGTATGGTTATTTATCATGGACATATTATGTTTGAAGTGAAGAATTATCTCAGGGCGAGAGATGAGATTCAAGAAAAGGTAAAAAGTATGGGGGGCTATGTTGTTGAATCCAACTATCATGAAGATATGGAGGGGCAACTTAGTGGCTCTATGACTGTACGAGTCCCAAAGCAAGACTTTCAACCATTACTTGATCACTTGGCTAATCGTGAGTGGAAAACCATTGAACAGCAAACATCTGGAAACGATGTAACCGAAGAATTTATAGACCTTGAATCAAGGTTAAAAGCAAAACGTGTGGTCGAAGAGCGCTTACTCGGATTTATGAATAAAGCTGATAATACAGAGAATTTGCTTAAAATTTCTAATGAGTTAGCTACTGTCCAAGCTGAAATCGAACAGATGCTTGGGAGGAAGCAATACATTGAGAATCAAGTAGAATTCTCAACCATTTCCTTTCATATTCAAGAGAATAGTTTATCAGCGACGATTCAAGGGGAGGACTTAAATACATGGGAACGTTCTCAGAAACTTTTTATTGAAACGATCAATACGATCATTCATCTAAGTTCAAGTGTTGTAATCTTTTTGATTGGATTAAGTCCTTTACTTCTTCTATTTGCAATCTGTGTTGGAGTAATTATCCTCTATAAAAAAAAGAGTAAGAAAGAATGATGGGGACATTGAAGTTTTGAGTGTTATTAACATTAATGAAGATGAGATTCAAGTAAAAATGGGTCTTGTTTTATGAAAAGACCCATCGAACATAAAAGGTAGTCAAGGTCGAATAAGAGATGTGCATACTTCTTCACTTCTTTTGAAACGATATAAATGAGGTGAAGCCTATGAATCGACCAATGATAACCGCATTAGCAACAATCGGTATTGCACAAACATTAAAGATTCCAATAAATAAAGCAAAAACGGGTGAATGGGATCCTAGTATTCTTGTTGAGACAGGAGGTATGCCTAGTTCACATTCAGCTGGGGTAACAGCATTGGCAACCTATATAGCTTTAGACCGTGGAATTCCATCTGTCGACTTTGCTTTATCAACTGTATTTGGCTTAATTGTTATGTACGACGCACAAGGTATTCGAAGACAAACAGGTGAATTAACATTAAAGGTAAATGAAATGGATAAAGAACTAGAACATTTAACAGGGATACACAAAAAAATCACTAACCGCGAGCGATCAGTTAAGTTACGTGAACGACTAGGTCATATGCCAGAAGAAGTGGTAGGTGGAGCACTTCTAGGAATGTTAACAGGATCGCTCAGCTATTTTATATTACGTTAAAAAATGAAACCATTTTAAGGAATCGCTCGTTCTATAAGTGAAAAGAACATAATCACTTATGGAGGAATTGAACATGAAAAAATTTATGATAGTTAGTTGTATGGCATTTATTTTTACAGGTCTAGCAGGTTGTGGCACGAATGCTTCAGAGAACACGGAAGAAGTTGGTACAGTTTCTGGTGGGGGAATAGAAGAGCCAGAGGTGGAAATAGACCCTGCAGCTTCAAGTAGGGGAATAGAAGAGTCTGAAGTGGAAGTAAACCCTGCACCTTCAAGCGGAAGTGATCCTGCTGATATCAAAGAAATACCAGTAGAAGTCGAAGGTGAAACCGAGATGAGAAAAGCACAGTTCCATAGAAGTGGTCTTGGTTATTCAATCTACGTACTAGATGATTATCAACTGGTTAGTGAAGAACCTCAACGCGATGTAATTTTCTCTGAAATTGACGACAGCTTCTTTACTCGAGTAATAGTCCATGGCACCGATGCCGATCCAAATAAAATTAAGAATTCCATCATGGAGCATGCTGATGGAGAGATTGAAGAAGGATTAGAGGTTCCACTTACTGGAGTTGAATTTGCTTTACATGAAATAGTTGAGTCGAACGGAGAGCCAATATCCATCACACATGTAGCTAAAGAGTTTAACGGTCAATTAATTGAATTCACCATTTTTCTTCCTTCTAAAGAGCCAGCCGAGGGAGTTGGACCAAGTATGTGGGCGATGTTGAAGACAGTTGATTATTAAAACTGTAAAAGACTGTTGGGTTAAATCAACAAACGTAGTGTTTTAGTCGTTCAATTATGGTAGGGAAACATTAAGAAATAGAACAGACTATAATTAGTTTTAAAAACGCTCGGATCCGAGTGTTTTTTCTTTTAGAGCCCAATTAAGTGTCAAGCGTTTCACTTGTGTTGGGTTTTTAAATATGAAATATACTCGATTTAAAAACATTGTTAATGCCGGGGAATAGAATTAGGGGTTAGCGGTAGCTTGACTAATATACCCCATTAGGTATAATTCGTACCAAAGGATGTTTGGATAAAACCAATAAAGGAGACCAACAATGGACAAAGAGAAAAATTGTACAACAAACCAGTGAGGCATTAAAAAAGGAAAAACAGAAGGAAGAAGGTAAAGACGACACCTCCTATATGACCTGCTGTTTATCTTTGGTTCCTGGTAGGAGCTATATTTATTGTTTATGGGAGAAGTGGTCCGTCATGAAGGAGAATTACATAATGGTTTGTCTCATGTTATTCAGTTTGTTGGGCAAAAGCCAGAGTGGAAATCCTTTTGTATAATGAATAAGAATAAGCACAGAGGCTCCCAGTTAAGGTCTTTAAATACTTATCTATGGATACATGTAATGAGGTAAGGAAGAAAAAGAAAATTAAAACCTGAAATTTCCATCAAACATTACTCTTATTATAGAAGTAACGGTTCATAGTGAATAACGCTATAAATTCTACGGTACAATACAGTAACGCTATTTTTAGCTTTTATTAACAGGAATATTTATAAGAAAAGTTGTACCAATTTCTTTTTCGCTATCTACCTTGATTTTTCCTCCAAGTTTATTAATTGTACTATAAATCATGATCATACCAAGACCTGTCCCTCCTTCTTTTGTAGAATAATACGGTCTACCTAGTCTTAAAACCTCTTCTATTGACATTCCAATTCCAGTATCTTTAATCTTAATAATTATCTTTTTCTTTTCTCCCGAAACATCAATTGAAAGTGTGCCACCTTTTTCTTTCATAGATTCAATAGCGTTTTTATATAAATTAATTAAGCACTGCTGGATTTGGTTCTTATCGTACCTTGTTATTAAATTATTTTTAAATGTAAATTGTAGATCTACGTGGTGGATGTTTGCATAAGCAATCATAATATTATTTACATACTCAAATTCATCTTTTAAGGTAGAAGAAACCATATTTTTAGCTTGAGGTTTGGCAAGAGAAAGAAAATCACTAACAATTCTTTCAGCCCGTTTTAATTCTTGTAATGACAAGTTTACATATCTTTTTTCATCCTGACTTATATTTTTAGATTTATTTAAAAGTTGAAGAAATCCATTAGTTACAGTAAGTGGATTTCGTATTTCATGAGAAATACTAGCAGATAACTCACCGATGACACTTAGTCTATCTGAGTCTATAATCTTTTCACGGGATTTCACATTAAAGAGGATTTTCTCTATTAAAATCATAATGATCATGATTCCGGCAACATGAATCGTTAGGACATTGATAACAAAAAACCAAAATTCTTTATTTAATGTTTGAAAAAAGGCACTTAAGATTGAAAGGTAAAGTGCCATTGTAAGAAAGGATATAATTCCTACCATTAAAATTCGATTCTGAGAGCTAACTTGATTAAATTTTTTGCTCCATAAAGGTACTAAAATAAAAACAAATGTTGAAAAAAGGAGTGATGGCAACAAGCCATCTCCGCCAATAATAAAGCGATATAGATTTAGAACTATATAGAGCGGAAAAGCAACGGTGTATCCCGCGAAGAGTGAAGCTATTATAAAAGGAAGGTACCGTAAATCGAAAATAAAGCCAGGTTCTAATCTAATAGGAAATGTCATACACAGAACCATAGTAATCGATGAAAGTAAAATAACAACTTTTTTACTATAAATATGTAAATTGTTTTCAAAATAGATGAAATAAATTAATACCGGAAAAAGTAAAAAAAGAAAATTGATTAGTAAAAGTTCTATCAAAGTGAAACGTCCTTTCTTCGGGTGCTTTTATTTAAGAAATAGATACTAAAAAAATTGCTATATATCTAAAAATAGTAGATTTATTGGGTTCTTTAGTAGAGGATTACTTTTGTTATATTAACAGACAATTACAACAATGTTAATAAGGTTCTCTTTTTTCTTTCTACTAAAGGGTAGCTTATGATAACTTAGCATTTAACGAGAGCCATAATAGGCGGTTTATTATTCAATTCCCGTATATGACTTATTTATATATACTGCTATTTCCTGCATTGGTTTACAAATACACACATTATGGTAGCTCTTTTGGCTTCTTGAGCTAAGAAACATTGGAATAAGAACTTAAAAAAGTACCACTTAAAAACAATTAACTTATTGAACTGGTGAAATTTGGAGTCTTCGTGAGAGTTTTTGCTCATTTTCAAAAGTGAGATTACCTGATATATTTAATCCAACCGAAAATGGCAAACCAAGGGAAACCTTGGGACGCAAAGCTTGAGGGGCTTCATCATTTATTTGATATGCCAGCCAGCTACCGAGTAGAAAAGGATATTCCCTTGCTATTCTTAGGAATGGCTTTTTTTGAGGTTTTTTTAGAATTTTACATCAATTATTTTAGGGGGAAATTCTGTGAAGAAGGGCTTTTTATTGTCTTTAGTGTTCGCATTAGTATATACATTTATACCTGTTTTAGGAGTATCTGCACAATCCATTGCGAATGAAAGAGTCATTGTTTTATTTAAAGGAAAAGTAGACAAAAATGTGATATCACAAGTTAAAGGTAAGATTAATAGAGAATATACTAATGTGCCTGCCTTAGCCATTAATATACCTACTGCTGTAATTAAAGGATTGCAGAAAAATCCAAATGTTTTAATCGTGGAACAGGACAAAGTAGTGAAAGTTAAAAATCAAACACAAGATTAGGGAATGACTCGAACAGAGGCTCCAAAAGCTTGGGAAAGTGGATATACAGGTAAAGGTGTAAAAGTAGCTGTTGTTGATACAGGTGTTGCTAAGCATGAGGATTTAATTATTACTGGTGGAATTTCCTTTCCATCATATACTTCTTCTTTCTTTGATGATAATGGTCATGGTACACATGTAGCAGGCATCATTGGAGCAAGAAATAATAATTATGGAACAGTCGGGATTGCTTATGAATCTAGTATTTATGCAGTTAAAGTACTAGATCAAAATGATGTTATTGCGGGAATTGATTGGTCAATCACTAATAAGATGGATATTGTCAACTTAAGCCTTGGTACTATATCCCATTCATCTACATTAAAACAAGTCGTAGATAAAGCATATAGCCAAGGGGTTTTAGTTGTTGCTGCAGTGGGTAATAACGGTCATCAGATGGATCAGGAGATACTGTTAACTATCCGGCTCGTTATGATTCAACAATTGGTGTAGCTGCTACTGACTCTAAAGATAACAGAGCCTCGTTTTCAGCAACAGGAAATACAATTGAAGTAGCAGCACTGGGGGTGAGTGTATTAAGCACGGTTCTAGGAAATAAATACTCTCGTATGAGCGGTACTTCTATGGCTGCTCCATATATAGCAGGAAATCTAGCATTATTAAAGCAATCCTTTCCAAACGGCAGTCACGTAGAATTACGTTGGAAATTATAAAAAAATGTAGTTGATTTAGGTCAGGAAGGTAAAGATAACTGGTTTGGGTATGGTTTAATTCAAGCACCAAAGCAAGCCAAGTAAATCACTTATACAGAATCAATAGCAGAAGAGCCAATTAAAGAACAAGTATTAAAAACAAGTACTCATCTGTCAACGGATAAAACTTCTTACCTTGCTGGAGAGAATGTAAAGATAACAGTAAAAGTTTCAGATGAAAATGGAAGGGTACTTTCTAATGCAGATGTCACAGTTACAATCACACCTCCAATAGGGAGAATAACGACTATAAGAGGTACAACCAATCTAAATGGTAGTGTTACATTTGTGATGTCGACTAAAAGAAATACAAAAAAAGGAACATACCAAACAAAAGCGGATACAACAATCAGTAATTACGAAAGTATTTCTTCAACAACATCGTTTCAAATTCGATAATGCCAATAAGAGTGACAGGGTTTAGAACATTTTATCCAGTTACTCTCTTTTTTATGAAATGGGTTCTCAATGCTGAGAAGGGTTGATTCCTTTTGGGGTTATTGAGCCTTAACAGGTACTGTTTTATCTAATCTGAATATTCCGAAAGTTGATGTTAATGCCTGCCCTTGCTGTGGAGGTGCCGTAAAGGTGATTGGCAGTCGCAAGCGTGTCTGGTATAGGTGTTCAGGGGAAAAAGAGAGGTTAGTCATACGGCGTCTTCAATGTAAAGAGTGCACAAAAATTCACCATGAGCTTCTCGATTTGTTAATTCCCTACAGGCGATATGATTGTAGAAAGTATGGAAAGGGTCGTGGAGAATCACCTTCACAACGATGTTGCTGTAGATGATGTGACGATCTATTGATGGAGTAAGTGGTTTGTCAATTGGGTTATCTATGCTATTGGGTGTCTCCAGTCTATCGCCTTGCGTTTTCAATTACCTGTGTAGTAGTTTTGATAATATAATCAAAGCATTAAGTTTGCCCAAGATACGCTATCACGATCTCAGGCACACCCATGCAACTTATTTGTTGAGTAAAGGTATAAACCCTAAAGTTGTTCAAGAACGATTAAGGCATAAAGATAATAAAACAACTTTAGGGATATACGGTCATGCAACTCTAACAATGCAACAAGAAGCAGCAAAGCTCTTAGATAACAACTTTTAATCTGTTTATATTATGACCAAAATTATGACCGCACATGATCACAGGGAATTAATGTAAACTCCGCTATCAGCAATAAGGCTCGCAAACGATTGAGCCACAACGGTTTTCATAATCAACCTCAACATCAAAATCATGCTTCTCATAAAAATGGATGAGTCTGTCAAGATGGTCCCAATCACGTTTGGCGAGGTCGCCTTTGATGTATTGGACGTTTTGATCTTTGGCATGTTCTTTTAAGTAATCCATGCAGATTGAGCCGTAGCCTTTGTTTTCTTCGCCTTTGATGTCACCGATATGAATCGTCGAGTTATTTTCGTATTTGGCTTGAATGGAGAAGTCCCAGACTCCTCGGTAGGCTGATTCACAATCATTTAGCATGACTTTACAAGCATGCCCATCATCTACTATAGACACAATCACCCATTTTTCTTCTTTTGTTTGTTCAATCCCAATGATTTGCCATTTCTTTGCAATCTCTTTTACATTCTCTTGCATTCGAAACACTTGGAATTCAAGATCTACTAAATTCTGCTCTAGCTCTTCGGGGTCTTTTTTTTCCTCCTCAGCCCCAAGCTTTGTTAATAGCACAGAATCACTCCCCTCAATTACTATTCACAAGTTATATATTATAAAGGGGGTAGGAGAAACGTGCAAGTCCAATGTTGAAATTTAAAAAAGCTGTCTCACTCGAGACAGCTTAAAAAGACCAACTAAAAAGAATAGGTCCAAAACCGTTCAGTATTCAACCATTCTAGTGCTTCTGTATCGCCCATGTTCCATTTTGGTTCCATTTCCTTAAGCATCCACGTTGTTTGCGAAAGGTGAGCTCGAATGGCAGCTTTTTTCTGCTCAGCAAAAGCCTCAACATTGATCACAATATCTGCTGGACCAATTTCTTGTTCGTGATTATTGGAAAAAGCGACACAATGAAGTGTAGGGCGAGTATCTTCATCCATACGAGCAATTGCACGAACTACTGCACGTGCTGTCGCTTCATGATCTGGGTGAACAGAGTAGCCTGGATAAAAGCTGATAACTAACGAAGGGTTCAATTCAGCAATTAACGCTTCAATGAGCTGAGTCATTTTTTCGTCATCTTCAAACTCAATTGTTTTATCACGGAGTCCAAGCATCCTTAAATCTTGAATCCCCATTGCTTCTACGGAGTTCAGTAACTCTTTTTTGCGGATAGTTGGTAAGGATTCCCGTGTTGCAAACGGCGGGTTTCCTAAGTTTCTTCCCATTTCTCCAAGTGTTAAGCAAGCATATGTAACAGGCGTCCCATTAGCAACGTACATGGAGATCGTTCCAGAGACTCCAAATGCTTCATCATCAGGGTGCGGGAATACAACAAGAATGTGACGTTCTTTTTTCATTGTAATTCTCCTCTCTATTCAAAAGGGGTTTTACTGATTTCCAGTGCAACACCTAATTTTCCATCATTACCGTGGCCTGCAAGTAGTAGCCGACCTTTCTCATCCAATTCAAAATGGGTTAGGCCTTCTGCATAAATCCAACCGATCTCTAATTTAAGTCCAATGCGATAAGGGCCTTGTCCTATGATTTTTCCGTGTTCATACGCTACTTTCGCATTGCGAATATAAGCACTTGCCGAGTAAAAGGATTCGTCAAAATGTGACGCATAAGATCCGTTAGTTGTTTCTAAATGCAGGTAGATCTCTTGCTTGGCGAACGTATCAATTAATTCTTGAACACCATCAATTGTAATCTTCTCCATAACCTACTCCTCCTATTACCTTCAGTCGATTGTATATTTAGTATAAAGCAAAAAAAGCCAACAACCAATTATTTAATACAAGGAGCAAAAATAAAATCTCATATGTGTTCATAAGCCTACAGAAAAAGGTTGATTGCTAAGGTCACTGAAAAGATAGACATCGGCCTTTTTCAGTAGGCTTGAAACTCATTGCGGAGCTATTGCTGCTTTTCGAGAAGTCATTTTCAATGCCCTAGTATTCATATGTTTTCTTTTTTGTTAAACTGATAAGTATATGTTTTAGTTTCGGTTTTGTTCAAAAAAAGAAATTGATAATATTGCAACCACAATTCAAGCAGTGTGAAAAGATGTTTAAAGAAGATGAATGGCTTGATACGCTGTGGTCGAACGACAAGAAACCCACTTGATGTATGACTTAAAACAAGCAACGGCTTCGCTCATTGCTTCTATTAAAATGATCTCTGTTAGAGGGGGATTGGATGAAAGATTCAGATCAATTTGATAAAAAAGAAGAGCAAGAGGAATATGTACCGAAACCAGAAGACTTTCTTTTTGATGAGGAGGAAACAGAAGAAGAGGTACAAAAAAAGAAAACGAAAAAAATGATGATTCGATTAATCGGAGCTGCTATCGCAGTCATTCTTGTCCTACAAGGAGCGAACATCTGGTTTAATCTTTTCTCCTTAGATTCAAGAGAGTTAGCTCGGACATCCGACGAATTAAGCCAGCAAGAGCATATCATGGAGTTTAAAGAAGCGGTTGTGACCATTCAAGGGGATGGTGGGAAAGGAACTGGATTTACTGTGCATCCAGAAGGGTATATTTTAACAAATCATCATGTGATCGATAATCGCCAGCCATTAGCAGTGATATTCCCAAGTGGAGAGATGTATCACGCAGAAGTGTTGCAATCTGATGAGGAACTAGATGTTGCTTTGTTAAAAGTTAAAGGTAATGATTTACCATTTTTACCATTGCGTGTAGAGGATGCAGTAGAACATGAGAAGATCTTTGTGATTGGAAACCCATTATCACAAACACAAATTGTCAATAAAGGAGAAATTCTCAATGACGAAGCTCCATATCAAGTTTTAAAGATCTCAAATGCGATTTTCCCTGGGCATAGTGGCAGTCCGGTTTTATCAGAGAGTGGTGAAGTAGTGGGAGTCGTTTACGCTCGGACGATTCCTTCGATAGGAAGTCAAGAGGAAGGTCATGGTTTAGCGATTCCGATTGAACGTGTTTTTAAGATTATCCCTAAATTATATGAAATATCCGGACGATAAATGTTGTAGGGCCTACTTGAAAAACTAAGTAGGCTCCTCGCTTCATACAAATCTTCGTTTTATCTTTCAACTAACACCGCACGGACGGGACAACCATCAGCGCCTTCGATGTTTAAAGGAAGAGCAATCAGTTCATAAACTCCTGGTTTGACATCTTTTAAAACAAGACCCTCTAATATGGAAATATTATGCTTATGTAAAGCGTGATGGGCATCTAATGTTTTGCTATCTAAAGGGTCAACGGAGGGAACGTCGACACCGATTAAACGAATTGCATTTTTGTGTAAGTAGGAAGCAAGCTCACTTCTCAGGTAAGAAAAATTTTCTGGAAAAGTTGAATGATCGATCCATGAGTTTGTCTTAAGTAGAACCATTTCAATAGTTGTCAGGTCAATACCTGCTAAAGCTTGACTAGAAATGGCTTGATGGTTTGTGACATCCACGACTAATGCGTTTCCAATATAGGATTCGAGTGGTAGTTCGGAAACAGGTGTACCTTCATCAGAAAAATGATAAGGTGCGTCAATATGAGTTCCAGTATGAGCACTCATCTTGATTGTCCCGACGTTGACTGAACCGGTTTGTTCTTTTGTCCAATTTAAATGAAAAGCAAATGGCGTGTCCCCAGGCCATACCGGAGTTGCTGAGTTTAAAACTTGCGAGATGTCTATGATTTTCATCGTCGTGCCCCTTTCGTATGTACTTAACTTCCCCCTTATGAGGTTAGAGGTTAATCGGAGGGTGTTTACGTAAACAGAACTACTTCTTTTATTATTTTATCAACGATTCTATCTGTTTGTTATTATGTGGTGATTGTTCACGAGCGTCAAGAAGAAATAATGAGCTTAATGATGATGGTAATGCTGGTAGTATTCAGCAGGCCTTTATTTGAGAATAGGTTAGTTTCACGGTGATCCAGAGCCATGAACATAAGATCATCTATGATAACCAAATCTGAGCATCGTATTCTATTCATCCTAGTCTGTGATTTGCGAATTGACTTTAAACTTAAAAAATACAGTAAAACATCAATTATGTGAAAATTAATTAAGTTCTAACTCCTTAAACGAGGATTTCTGTATAAGGAGGATCGAACAAACTCTCTATCTGTCATAAGGTATTCATGACTTCGCATCATAGTAGTCTGAAGAGATGCGGAGACATCCGAAGAATCATATGCACATACGGACATAAGACCCATTTCATTAACACTACAGTCTGCTAGATTTTCAAATTCTTCAAGTTTACTTGAAATGTCATCCTGTTTCTTCCATTCAACATGTGCCCATGTACGAATATTAATATTTTCGCTTAAAAAAGGTTCTAATATTTCACTGAAATTTTCAATAATACTATGAATGTGGAAATCGCTGTAATAGCGATAAAATAAGTGATTGTCAAAATGGTGAATACATTTTCGTTGTTCATTTGAAAATAATTTAATTATCCTCTGCTTTAAAGAGCAGATCTAGCATTAATTTCAGCAAAAAAGAAGGGGGGAAGTAATCACCAGTTTTTACAAGAGAATTAAATGAGTAAGTAATAAGAAAAGCACAAATAGAGTGGAAATTGTAACGGATCCCCCATTTGAGATGATTTATGGGCTTCGTATAATAAGTGAGGTTTTAGTTTTGAAAAACATTGAAGATAAGAATAAAGTTTTTGCTCCCAATAACTATGGATTTTTATTTAAACATCACCATGACGCTATTTGTGTCATGAACCTAGACGGATATATCGTTTACTCTAATCTGGTTGCATCGGAATTGTTCAAGTATTCCGATGATGAACTGTTAAACTTACACTATGATAAGTTGATTTCTTCTGAGGAATTTGAAACCTTTAATTATTACCTTGGCAAAGTAGTTGAAGGAGAGACTCATGAGTTTGAATCAGTGGTTAACGATAAAAAAGGGGGCAATGTAGAGCTACAAGTTATAATGGTTCCAAACGAAATTGAAGGTCAAATTGTCAATATTTCTTTGTACATGAAAGATATAACGGAACAAAGAAAAGTGAAGTTGGAGCTAGAGCTAGTCCACAAAGACCTGTGCGAATCTTTTATTGAAAATAATCGAGATCCCATCCTTCTATTAGATCTTAATGCGACTATCGTATTAGCAAATAGCGCCTTTTCACGATTACTAGGATGGCGCAAAGAGAATCTTGAGGGCTTTCATATTCTTCGTTGCCCTTCCATCCCTCCTCATTTGGTAGAACAAATGAGAGATTACTATCATCATGTCGTTACTTCTCAATCTAACTCGGATTTAACTTCTAATTCTGAGTTATCTACTTTAGAGACGATCAGAGTAACGAATGAAGAAAAAGCTTATCACATGATGCTCTCCATCACACCTATAAATGATCAGTGTGGTAAAGTCTGCAATTGGGCAGTTCATCTAAGGGATATTACAGTGCAAAAAGAAGCAGAGAAATCACTTTTAAGAGCAGAAAAATTACTAGCGATTGGACAGATTGCAGCTGGTGTTGCGCACGAAATTAGAAATCCATTGCAATCATTGAAAGGACTAACGCAATTAATAAGTACATCTCGGGACGGAGTGGTCGATTACGATCTTTGCCTTAATGTTATGATCGGTGACTTGAAGCAAATTGAAACGTTTGTCGATGAATTTGCTTTACTTGGGAGGACTCAACTAGAGTCTTATAAAATGAAGGACATGACTCGCTTACTTCAAGATGTTATTCAATCACTAAAGACACATACAATCGTAAATGATGTCCATATTGAATTTGAATATGATGAGGTGCCTAGCATTTGGTGTGAAGAGATGCTACTTAAACAAGCATTTTTTAATGTTATTCAGAATGGGATCGAAGCAATGGAAACTGGTGGGACTCTGTATATTGGAATTAAATGTTACGGAGATAGGTTGGAAGTGAATGTAATTGATCACGGAGTAGGAATTTCGAAAGAGCGTATACAGAAATTAGGAGAGCCATTCTACTCGAACAAAGAAAAGGGGTTTGGGCTTGGCTTAATGCTGACCTACAAAATTATAGATCAACATCACGGAAAAGTAACCATCCAAAGTGAAGTCGGACTGGGCACACATGTTTCGATATCATTGCCTATATCAAGTGAAGGATGCCCTCTGTTAGGATAGTTGTCGTAAGATACTTTACTGTTATAGTTAAGTAAATAACACGGAGGTCGATCGATATGACAGGGATTTCTGGAAAATGATATACAAAAGAAATGACAGAAGCCATTTTGAAGAGAATGATGCTACCTATAAATGAATCTATAAGTAAAATCAGTGAAAACACAGGAATAACAGAACCGACTTTGTATAAGTGGAGAAAAGAAGCTCTTATAAACGGTAATGCTATTGCGAGAAAAGGGTTAACTAGGGTTTTCTAAAGTGAAAATAGAAAACCCTTAACCCTTAATTGATTACTAAAATGAACATCGGTTAAATAAAGTAACCTTAATGGTTTACTGCCCGAAAATGGGTGGAATGATGGTTACTTTTTTCTGAATATTTGTGAACCAAGCGTTTACATTATAATACGTGAGAAATGAGAATTTGACCACATTGGTTAGTTTAACAAGAAATAATAGTTAGAATGGTTTTTTGTTTACTTGCCGCCCGCTTTTTTTTTGGCTCTGTGAACCTGTATTTCCAATTTGAAATTCATTACCTAATTCCACATCATTTCTTTTATCTTGTTTTTCGATTTGCTTTCTCGTTTGATCCTTTTTTTGCATCCCTTGCTTAGACATTACGTATCCCACCTCACTTTCAAATGTTATTGTTATTATGCGCAAGTAAAAGGAAAATACGTATTTTTTATGTCTGAAAAAATATTTAATTTTAATTAGATAAAGTTGTGATAAGAGAAATAATGGTGTGCGATTACTAGACTCAGCAAGTTAAAGTATGAGTCACAATCACTTCTATACTATAATTAATAGAAGGGCCACATAACCAAACGCACCAAGTGAAAATGCCCAAATATTACTTTCTCGATCTTCAGGCAATTCTTCTTTTAGCACATTTAAAATGATGCCACCTGATAGGAAGGCAAAGAGTAAGGCGAGACTAGATTCGGGTATTTCTGTTATGACACCTACTCCCCATCCAATCAATACAGCCAAAGCTAATAACCATCGACCGATCCGGTTATAGGTATCTTTGTGATGAGTTCGTAAGCCATAATCGACGACTATAAAATGTAAGCCCATTGCAATCACATATAAAACCAAATTTAGTAAGCCTTCCGAATCACGATGAATAAGTAAATACCCGATCAATCCGTTATAAAAGAAAAAGGAACTAATATGGAGCCAAAATGCTCCTTTCTTAGGTTTATTGTTACCGGTATCTTGCTGGTTTTTCTTCTGTGACTCCTTCGCAACTCTTTCTAAGGCATAAAATATTACTAATCCCAGCATAGCTAATAAATACGCATGATGCTCAAGGTATGACAGCATTATATCAGTTTCGTCAAATAACTCTTGATGTTCTTTTAGCTCAGGTAAAATATGGATAAATACATACCCAACTGATACACCGCCGCCTACTGAGAGGAACCGGCTTCTAGGAATGATTCGGATAAAACGCATATTTTTCGCTAAAATATGCGTAATCGCTAGTAAAATGGCAAAAACAAATGCGTATATCTGCATTCAGATTCCTCCTTAGTATTGCTTATTCCCATTTAACCGTACGTAATCTTATTCAAAATTTAACAGAACTCCGGAAGAAGTCTTCCTCTTCAATTGCGTGGAGGGCGTAGCCCAGGGTAAGGGGGAGATGAATTTCGGTTAGGTGATAGCCTAAAGGATCGTAAAATAGGAATGTATTTTCTGTAATTAGGGTGTAATGAGGTTTATGAGGGTAGTTCACTACCTGTATTTAGCAAAATAAAAGCGCAGAGTCCTTGATTATTTAGTTAGAATATTTGTTATATAATAAGGATTTCATCTTCATTTAAATAATATTCGTGATAATGTTGATTATTATCATTCATTTTAATGGTCGTATAGTCATTCATAAAATAAAGAAAAACACAAACAAGTATAAAGTAAGAAAATGGCTGTAACCAAAACTTTTTTCTTTTTGTCACCTTTTTTATTTCAGATATGAGTAACAAGAAAACAAAAAAGAATACCCCAACAGTCCATACACTTAAAACGTTTATAAGTTGGTTATGATGATCAGAGGACACCATCGTTCCAAGCATTGACCCCATCATTCCTCCCATCACACCAGATAATAACCCATCCAAGACAGCAGCTAACGAAGAAGGTAAACCAGCAATAACTCCTGTTACCCCGCCAATTAACATAGATATAATTGTTACTTCAAAATAAGAATCAGGATAAATGATAATAGACAGTGTTCCTACATAAAGACCAATAATCATTCCAAGAGCCATAGAAATGACCATAGCTACCATACTGTTTATTTTGTCTTTTAGAAAATAAGTAAAGTATAATAACCAGCCAAATAAAAAAATAAAATTAATGATAAGTAAGGTTAACTGCATTTATGTTTGCCTCCCCTGATGTGTTTGTTTCATTTTATTTAAGGAAGATACTAATTATGTACAAGTTATTTATTTGTTAAAAAAGTAGTGGGATCGTTTTTAGTGGTTTTATTATTTACAATCCGTTTCTCCAATTTTAAAACTTTCTCAATTTACAAAGACACCTACTTATAGTTATATTGCTTGTGCTAATCGGGTTTTAGCAATTGAAAATCAGGGCCCTTTTTTCCAGTGAATCAAACGGATCCTAATCAAATCTGCATTCTGTTTCCAAGTAAGGTTATTGACAAAGGTTCCTTTTTATATAATAGTAAAATGAAATATGTGAGTGAAAGGAGATTTGCCGATGTCAAAGGAAAATGAGGTAAAACGAGTTGATCATCGACATTCTCGTGAAAAAGAACAGTTGGTTAATCGTTTGAAACGTATCGAAGGTCAGGTACGAGGTATTCAAAATATGATTGAAACAGATCGCTATTGCGTCGATATTCTTATTCAAATCGCTGCAATCAACGCAGCGATGAAAAAAGTCAGCCTACAGCTGATGGAAAATCATACGAAGCATTGCGTAGCAGATGCGATTCAAAGAGGTGATGGAGAAGAAGCGATTTCTGAACTAATGGATGTTGTTGAGAGGCTAACGAAAACATAAAGGGTCTATTTATTGTATACCCTAGGGGAGTATGGTAAAATGAAATTAACTAATGGAAAGGTGATGACAACATGGAAACAAATGTATTCGAAAAAGCCACGATTCAAGTTAAAGGAATGTCCTGTAACCATTGCGTATCTGCTATTGAAGGAAGTGTAGGAAAGCTTAATGGAGTTCAGTCTGTTGAAGTCGACCTTGAAAAAGGAATGGTCGTCGTTTCATTCGAAAAGAACAGCATTTCTCTAGATTCAATTAAAGATGAAATTGAAGAACAGGGATACGATGTACTTTAACCAATTAAAAACGTGCCTTGGTGGCACGTTTTTCTTACATTGTTACATACCCTACAGGGGTAATTGATAGTTGAAGAAATGAAGAGGGGAAACTTATGTCAAAAGAAAAAGATATGACCTTTGCGATATCAGGTATGACGTGTGCTGCTTGTTCAGCTAGAGTTGAAAAAGGGCTAAATCGTATGAATGGTGTAGTAGAAGCTAATGTAAACTTAGCAACGGTACGAGCAAGTGTGCGTTTTGATTCGGAAGAAATAAGTGAAGCACATATAACAAATAAGGTTGAGAAGTTGGGTTATCAGGTACGAATCCTGCATGCTGATTTTCAGGTCACAGGAATGACTTGTGCCGCTTGTTCAAACCGAATGGAAAAAAAGCTTAATCGTTTACCTGGTGTCAGGCAAGCAACGGTTAACTTGGCCCTTGAAACAGCAACGGTGGATTATTTTGAAGGTGCTGTTGATATACCTGATGTGAAAAGGGCGGTTGAAAGACTGGGGTATGGGTTAAAAGAAAAAGAGAATGCAAATGATCACACCACATCTAAAAAGCAAGAGATGGAGAAGCAGTTGAGGAAGTTCATATTTTCACTGATCCTAACATTACCGCTAATTTGGGCAATGGTGACTCATTTTGAATTTACGGCTTTTATTTGGATGCCAGAAATGTTTATGAATCCTTGGGTTCAGTGGGCTTTGGCAACACCTGTTCAGTTCTTCGTGGGGTCTCAATTTTATGTCGGTGCTTACAAAGCATTGCGAAACAAAAGTGCGAATATGGACGTACTTGTTGCCCTTGGTACGTCGGCAGCTTATTTCTATAGTATCTATCTAGGATTTGAAGCAATGAAGAAAGGTATGGTGATGCCAAATTTATATTTTGAGACATCGGCAGTAATCATTACTTTAATTGTGTTAGGAAAATTATTTGAAATGCGAGCCAAAGGTAGAACGAGCCAGGCAATTCAAAAACTATTAGGATTACAAGTGAAAACGGCTACTGTACTCCGCAGCGGCGAAACAATCGAGATTCCACTTGAAGACGTTCGTGTAGGAGATCATCTTATTGTTAAGCCGGGTGAGAAAATACCAGTCGATGGATTGATCATTGAAGGACACTCCGCTGTTGATGAATCGATGATTACGGGTGAGAGTATTCCTGTTGACAAAGGAATAGATGACAGTGTCATAGGATCAACGATCAATAAAAATGGCTCACTAACGATGGTTGCTACAAAAGTAGGAAAGGATACAACTTTATCTCAAATTATAAAAATCGTAGAGAATGCGCAAGGCTCAAAAGCCAATATTCAAAGAATCGCAGACAAAGTGTCTGGGGTTTTTGTCCCTATCGTTGTTGCTATAGCTGTCCTTTCATTTTTGATTTGGCATTTTGTTATTATACCAGGAAATGTAAGTGCAGCATTTATCCCGACGATTTCGATCCTCGTGATTGCTTGTCCTTGTGCTTTAGGTTTGGCGACTCCTACGTCCATTATGGCTGGTTCTGGTCGTGCTGCCGAATTAGGCTTACTGTTTAAAGGGGGAGAGCATTTAGAAAGCACCCAATTTATCCAAACGGTTGTGCTTGATAAAACAGGAACTGTGACAAAAGGAGAACCAACTGTAACGAACTTACTGAGCGAAGGCAAGATAGACAGCAACACATTATTACAGCTAGTTGCATCGGCTGAGAAAAAGTCAGAACACCCATTGGCTCGAGCAATTGTCAATTATGCTGAAGAACACGACATTTCTTTGTTAAGTGTAGACCAATTTGAAGCGATTCCAGGCCATGGTGTCAAAGCTATCGTACAAGAAAAGAATCTATTAGTTGGAACAAGAAAATTACTAGAAGATTCTAATGTCACTTTTCATTGCGCCAAAGACCAACAAATAGAATTAGAGCTAGAAGGAAAGACAGCTATGCTCATTGCTCTTGATGGCAACTATGAAGGTCTCGTAGCCGTTGCTGATACGGTTAAAGAAACATCAAACCAAGCTGTTATAAGAATGCGTGAACTTGGATTAGAAGTAATTATGCTCACAGGTGACAACAAGCGAACAGCAGAAGCCATCGCGAAGCAAGTAGGGATTGTCCAGGTCGTAGCTGAAGTGCTTCCTGAAGAGAAAAGCGCGGTCATTGAAAAGATTCAACGTGACGGTAAAATGGTTGCTATGGTTGGGGATGGGTTAAATGATGCTCCCGCGCTTGCTGTAGCAGATATTGGCATGGCGCTCGGAACAGGGACGGATATTGCGATTGAAGCAGCTGATATTACATTGATACGTGGTGATTTGAATAGTGTGGCAGATGCCATTATCATGAGTCGGAAAACGATGGTCAATATTAAACAAAATCTATTCTTTGCTTTTGTTTACAATACAATTGGAATTCCAATTGCAGCAGTCGGCTTACTTGCACCTTGGGTCGCAGGTGCAGCGATGGCTTTTAGTTCTGTATCGGTCATTTTAAATGCTTTAAGGCTTCAGAAAACGAAGCTAGAAAAATAAATGGAGAGGTAAGCCGCTCGACTTTGGTTGTTTTAGAGATTGTGATTTTGCTGCTAATCATTGGGGGTTATTGTAGTGTTCAGAATACAAATATCCATGTTAGCAGCTCTGGATATGAAAACTGAATAACCTGGTCTTTATAAAGGCAGAAGAAAAAGTTCATATTTTTCCGTATGTACTTGAGGTAGAATAGTGAAGAAGAGGAAAAAACAATTTCTACGTTGACGAAATGAGGTAACAAGATGAGTAAATCAGGACAAGAGCGTAAAAATATTCATGCTGGTGTTGAAGTGGATATTGTACTTAAGCAAGATCAGCGATCAGGAAAGACAACTAGAGGTGTAGTCAAAGACATTTTAACGAATTCGCCTAAACATCCGCATGGTATAAAAGTTCGGTTGCAAGACGGGCAAGTGGGAAGAGTAAAGGTAATTATTGAAGGCAGTTGAGGTTTAACTCTCATCTGCTTTTTTTTGATTATCCATGACTTGATGCTTCTAAGAGATCAAAATAGAGAACCAGGGAGTTAATCACCGCGAATGACGCCCGAAATGGGATCAAAACAGAGAAGAAGGGAGTTAATCACCGCGAATGACGCCCGAGATGGGATCAAACAGAGAAGAAGGGAGTTAATCACCCGCGAATGACGCCCCCACCTCAAAGTTATGAGTGACAACAGAGTTTTACATACTTGGAAATATTGTCGTAATTCGATTGTTGTCTTTCTGCGAAAATAAATGTAAGAACATAGCATTTATTAGTCCAATTTACCGATTGAATCGTAAAGATCACAAAAGAGTAAAAATGTTCAGATAATAATTGACATCGTTTAGCTTGCTCACTACTATAAAACTGATAGATGGTAAATAAATGCAGAGTTTATTTGAATATCAATATAAAATCGAATGGAGAAGATGAATAATGACAGTAAATGATTCCTTTAAGTTAGAAACATTGGCTATTCATGCTGGACAAGAAATCGATCCTACTACAATGTCAAGAGCCGTACCACTTTACCAAACAACTTCTTACGGATTTAAAGAACGGAGCATGCTGCTAATTTATTTTCACTAAAAGAATTTGGTAACATCTACACGAGACTGATGAATCCACGACAGATGTGTTCGAAACAAGAGTTGCAGCATTAGAAGGAGGAGCCGCGGCCTTAGCAACGGCAACAGGTCAAGCTGCGATCACATATTCCATTTTAAACATTGCAGAAGCAGGAGATGAAATTATCTCAGCATCTAGTTTATATGGAGGGACGTATAATCTTTTCGCAACGACCTTGCCTAAACTAGGGATAAAAGTGAAATTTGTGGATGCAGAGAATCCAGAGAATTTCAAAGCTGTGATTACCGATAAAACAAAAGCGATTTACGCAGAAACGATAGGAAATCCTAAAGGTGATATTCTTGATATTGAAGCTGTTTCTAAAAGCGCACATGATCATCAGATCCCGCTAATTGTAGATAATACGTTTCCGAGTCCATATCTATTACAACCAATTAAACACGGAGCTGATATAGTTGTTCATTCAGTCACGAAGTTTATTGGAGGGCATGGTACTTCTATCGGTGGAGTGATTGTAGATAGTGGTAAGTTTGATTGGACGGTTACTGATAAATTTCCTGGTTTAGTTGAGCCTGATCCAAGCTAACATGGAGTTGTATACACAGAAGCTGTTGGTCCAATTGCTTATATTATAAAAGCTAGAGTCCAGTTGTTAAGAGATCTAGGAGCTGCGATTTCACCATTCAATTCTTTTTTATTGTTACAAGGTTGGAAACCTTCATTTGCGTATGGAGCGACATAGTTCTAACGTTCTAACGCGTTAAAAGTCGCTCACTATTTAGAGCAACATGAAAAAGTTGAATGGGTAAATTATCCTGGGTTAGAAAGTCATCCTTCACATCACCTTGCAAAAAAATATTTACCAAATAGACAAGGGGCTATTTTAACGTTTGAGGTAAAAGGTGGATTAGAAGCTGGTAAGAACGTCATTCAGTCTGTTCAATTGTTTTCTCACTTAGCGAACGTTGGCGATTCTAAATCATTAATTATCCATCCTGCTAGTACGACACATCAACAACTATCTGAAGGAGATCAACAAGAGGCAGGAGTTATTCCTGGAATGATCAGATTGTCTATTGGAACAGAGGCGATAGATGATATTATCAAAGATTTGGAAACGGCATTAAATAGTCTTTAAACAGACAGTGGTCAAAAGTGTTCTTAAATAGACTACAAAAGAAATACCACACAGCAATCCCGCTATTTCCTTATAGCGGGATTTTACAACCTTGATCTGTTCTTGTAGCATCTCTTTTGCTAATCTAGTTAAAATAAAAGATATTGGTAACTCTTAAAACAATAACACAGCAGCAATCGTTGATACAATTAACCCTAGCATTACAGGGATAAAACTTTTGCGAACAAGATCCATAACAGGAACTTTAGCAAATCCAGCAACAGCCACTAAGGATGACCACGCAATAAGTGTGCCGCCCCCTACCCAAATTGATCCCATTTGACCAATAGCTGCTAGCGTAGCAGTATCTATTCCTAGTGTTTCTCCTAACGCGCCAGATAAGGAGCCGACTAATGGCAAACCTGAAAAACCAGATCCATCTAAACCAGTAATCATTCCAATAATTAAAATACCAAATGCTGCTAAAAAGGTACTTTCAGGAATGACTTGTTGACCTGCTTGAACGAGATCAAATAAAAATGTTGGTGCTGATTCTGTTTCCACTCCAAAAATTTTAGAAGAGAAATCACCGCTTCCGATAAAGAAAAAACCAGCAATTGGAATAACGGGCCCCATAGCTTTAAAAGCAAAGATAAACCCTTTAACAAGAAAATCACTTACATTTGTTAATGATTGACGAATGTTGTAGAAGAACGAAGCTGCCACGAGTAGAATAACGGCAGTTCCCCCAATGAGTGCAGCGCCGGCTCCACCTTCCATATTAGGAATTGCTTCCGTAAACATTGAAAGAACCATGTAAATGACGACGAGTAGAAAAGAAATAGGCACTAATAAAGCAAAGAAAATCCGTTGTTTCTTAGATTTTTTTTTTGAAAGAGGCTCTTCTTCTGTCTCCATACCACTGCTTTGTTCCCATTTTTGTAAATGATGACTAGAAGGTTTTTGAATCGATTTACGAATGGAAAAATAAGCGTATGTTAAAGCAACTACCCCAGTAATGATTGATAAAGCTAATGCACGGTTAGCAACGGCATCAACAGGTACCCCAGCAGAGGTTGCATTTAGCGTTGGGGCAATTTTGATCATGTAGTCGGCAGATAACGCCATTCCTTGACCGGCTAGAGAGATGGCAATTGCCGCTCCAATAGGAGGTAAACCTGCCCTGATTGCGACGGGAATTAGTAACGCTCCGATAAGTGGAACTGCTGGTGTTGGCCAAAAAAAGACAGAAATCGCGTAAGTGACCCCGACAATGACCCAAAATGAAATATGCCCATTTTTCATGACACGTTGAAACGGAGTGATCATTTGTTCGTCTGCTCCGATGGACTTTAGTGAATGAAGAAGAGCTGTCATGATCGCAATAATGAGAAATATATTAAAAAGCTCACCTGCTGCCGTTAAACTTGCTTGGAAAATCGTCTGTAAAGCACTAGAAATAGAGCCCGTATATACCCATCCTACTAAAAATGTCATTAAGACAGCAGGGACAACAACATTTTGTCTGAAAAGCATCGTTAAAATAATAACAAATGTTCCAATTAAATAGATCCAATGTGGTGCTGTTAAAATCAACTACTTCATCTCCTTTCATTGGCTATTTAAACGATAGTTGAGATAATATATGTATGGGTCTAGGCATTGGTGTAAGGTGTAGCTTGTTTACAAAGAAGGATTTTAGAATAAAAGAAATTAGGTATGCGAAATAAAATAGTTGATTGTGAGAGTACATGAGTGTATGATTCGTAAAGGATTATTTAGGTAGCTAGGTATTTTGAAATAGAATCAAAATAATCGTGTTGATGTCAGCTCGGGTAGTCTATATAAGACCAGCAACAATGAATGGGATCATTGAATTAATGTTAAAATGACTATTTATTTGAAAAGAAAGCTAGTTTAGAAGATGTACATTCCCAAAAGAACAGTTAAGGGAAACCAACTAGAAAATAAACTGTGGAATAAATTAGGACAATTAGACGAAGAAAAATCGCCGTATTTACGAAAAAATTATTCTTTCTAACCTGTTTAAAAAGACGACTAGTCACTATCAAAAGTAGAAAGTTGGTTTATAAATGAAACCAAAAATACAAAGTGAAAAGCTTGGCACAGAGCCGATTCCTAAGCTGTTAAAAAACTTATCGATTCCTGCCATGATTGGAATGTTTGTAATGGCGCTCTATAATGTCGTTGATACTATTTTTATTTCTTATGGAGTAGGAATTGAAGGAGTAGCTGGAGTAACGTTTGCGTTTCCGATCATGATGATTATGATGGCTATTTCTGCTGCTATGGGAATTGGTGGTGCGTCTGTCATTTCTAGAAGATTGGGCGCTAAACGTGATCAGGAAGCGAATCAAGTTTTCGGAAATATTATGGCGGTTATCTTAATCATTAGTGTAGTTGGATTTATTGCTGCATTTACGGTGCTTGAACCAATGCTTCGTTTATTTGGAGCTAGTCAAGACATTTTAGGTCATGCAACAGATTATATGTTTCCAATTTTACTTGGAACGTTCTTTTTCTCGTTTGCGTTTGCGACTACTAACATTGTTCGTTCGGAGGGGAATGCCAAGTTTGCGATGCTGATGATGATCATCCCTGCGGTGATTAATATTATATTAGATCCGATTTTTATATTTGGTTTGAATATGGGTGTTCAAGGGGCTGCGATTGCGACTGTTATTTCACAAGCATCGGTATCCGTTGTCATTCTCAAATACTTCATAACAGGAAAAAGTTCACTACAATTGAATCTAGCAGATCTGAAAATTAACCTAAGCATCATTAAAGAAGTCCTAGCAGTTGGTTTGCCAGCCTTTGCTCAACAAGCCGCAGGAAGCGTGATGATGATTGCGATTAATACGATGCTTATTCGATTTGGTGGAGATATTCATGTCGGTGTATATGGAATTATTCAGCGAATTATTATGTTTACAGTGATGCCGATGATGGGGGTTATGCAAGGAATGCAGCCTATTGTAGGGTATAATTACGGAGCAAAGAACTTTAACCGCCTACAAGAAACGGTTAAATTAGGTTTAAAAGTGACTATTTTTATTTCTGTTTTTATATTTGGATTGGTCATGTCCGTACCTCACTGGTTAATGATGATTTTCACTTCTGATCCAGTGGTTATTGAAGCTGGTGTGGATTATCTTCGTATCATGTTCGCCGCTGTATTCTTAATCGGTGTTCAAGTTGTAGGAAGTGGATTATACCAAGCTTTAGGTAAGCCAAAACAAGCTCTTATTTTGTCTTTATCAAGACAGTTGATCTTTTTAATACCACTTGTCTTGATTTTGCCACATTTCTTTGGTGTATATGGAGTATGGATGGCATTTCCTATTTCTGATTTCTTCGCTTGTATTCTCGCAGGTACTTTGCTCTACCGCGATAGAGCGATTTTTTTCGGCAAGGGCAAAAGAAAAGGTCAGAATCAAAATCAGCCTGTTACGGCTAGGACGAACTGATTGTAGTGTATGAAAGATTGAAATGACGTGTACGATAAAGAATAAATGATGTCATGAGTGGGTCGGCTTATTGTCTGATAAGGCAGGTCGGTCTTCTTTAGAGAGGTTGATAAAAGTGAGTAAGTTTCAAGCGTTAGGAATAAGTTCTGAATTATCTCAAATCGTTCAAGCAAATGGCATAAGTGAACCAACACCGATTCAAGAAAAAGCAATACCGGTTGTTCAAAAAAGGCAAGATGTGATTGCACAGGCTCAGACCGGTACGGGGAAAACATTTGCTTTTCTCTTACCTATTATTGATGCTATTGATCCATCCAAAGAATATGTACAAGCATTGATTGTTGCTCCAACAAGAGAGCTGGCCTTGCAAATTACAACGGAGGCGAAAAAACTTCTGTCGCGATTGCCTGAACGACAAGTTCTTGCTGTATATGGGGGACAAGATGTAGAGCAACAATTAAAGAAATTAAAAGGTGCTAATCATATTGTTGTGGCGACCCCAGGAAGACTGTTGGACCATATCAGGCGTGGAACGATTCATTTAAATCAAGTATCTACTCTTGTTTTGGACGAAGCGGATCAAATGTTACATATGGGCTTTTTACAGGAAGTGGAGCAGGTGATAGAAGAAACACCTCCAACTAGACAAACCCTGCTTTTTTCCGCAACGATGCCAGAAGAAATTAGAAAATTAGCAAGGGTCTACATGAATGACCCTCAGAATATCGTTGTTAAGCAACGAAATATAACATTAGATGATATTAAGCAAGTAGCCATTGAAACAACAGACCGCGCTAAACAGGATGCGCTTCGAACCGTCATGAAAGGAGAACAGCCTTTTCTTGCCATTATTTTTTGCCGAACGAAGCGAAGAGCAGATACGTTAAATGATGCTTTGGCTGGAGATGGCTATTTAGTTGACACTCTACATGGAGATCTTTCACAAGCAAAACGGGAGAGAGTCATGAAAGTATTCAGAGAAGCCAAAATCCAATATCTAGTTGCAACAGATGTTGCTGCTAGAGGATTAGATGTGGAAGGTGTCACGCATATATTTAACTACGACATTCCTCATGATGTAGAAAGTTATATCCACCGCATAGGTCGAACAGGACGAGCTGGGGGAGAAGGAGTCGCTTATACATTTGTCGCTCCTAAAGATCGTCAGCATTTAGAAATGATTGAAAAAGGAATTGGACAATCGCTTGAGAAACGAGTGGTTGAACGAACGAATACTCCTAAGCATAGTGTAAACTCTGGTAAAAAAGAGGATTATCGAAAAAATAGGAATTTCGGAAAACAAAAAAAGAGGTCGCCTCGTTCATAAATTTTATGGTAGGTTATCTCACTCGTTTGTAGTATGACTTTAGATTTTCAAATAAAGTAGATATATCTTTCGTATAACCTTAATAATATGGGGTAAGGGTATAGGAACCGTAAATTCCTGGCTACGAAAAGTATGCATCATGCATATTTTTCGTAGCCTTTTTTGTATACATATTATAATGGGGTGAAGACATTGAGAAGAATTTTAATCAAACAGGCAGAGATTGTGACGATGAATGGGACAGATGACATTTTTAAAGGTGACATATTAATAGAAAACGATCGTATTCAAGCCATTGGACCAGATTTAAATCCGGTGAACATAACTAAAATAATTGATGGTAGAGGAAAAACCATTATCCCAGGTTTTGTGCAAACTCATATTCATCTATGCCAAACCGTTTTCAGAGGAAGAGCAGATGACTTGGAATTGTTAGATTGGTTGAAAAAACGCATTTGGCCGCTTGAAGCAGCACATGATGAAGAGTCTCTTTATTATTCCGCATTACTAGGAATAGGGGAATTGATACAAAGCGGAACAACTGCGATTGTTGATATGGAGACGGTTCATCATACAGACTTTGCTTTTCAAGCAATTGCCTCTAGTGGTATTCGAGCCTTGTCAGGGAAAGTGATGATGGATAAGGGAGAGGAAGTTCCGAAGAAATTACAAGAAAACACAAATCAATCCATTCAAGAAAGTGTTGATTTGCTGGAGAAATGGCATAATTTTGATAATGGTCGAATTAAATATGCGTTCTCTCCTCGATTTGTCGTTTCTTGTACGGAACCTTTATTAAAAGAAGTGGCAGAACTATCTGCTTCTTACCATGTGAACGTTCATACCCATGCATCAGAAAACTTAGGTGAAATTCAGATCGTTGAAGGAGAAACAGGTATGAAGAATATTGAATATTTAGATCATCTAGGGCTTGCGAACAATCGATTGATTTTGGCTCATTGTGTTTGGTTAAATGAACGCGAAAAGCAAATTATTAAAGAAAAAGGAATTCATGTAAGTCATTGTCCTGGATCAAATTTAAAATTGGCATCTGGAATTGCTGAAATTCCAAGTTTGCTAGATGATGATATTTCAGTTAGTCTAGGTGCTGACGGTGCACCATGCAACAACAATTTAGATATGTTTAATGAAATGCGCTTAGCCGCTTTAATTCAAAAGCCGAAACATGGTCCAACCACGATGGATGCTAAAACCGTTCTAAAGATGGCAACGATTGGAGGAGCAAAAGCGATTGGACTCGGAAATGAAATTGGCTCAATCGAAGTCGGAAAAAAAGCCGATCTCGTTATTCTTAACTTAAATGATTTTCACACCTATCCTTCTTTTGATGTCGACCCAATCTCGAGAATTGTCTATTCCGCGACAAGAGCAGATGTTGAAACCTCCATTATTAATGGAAAAATCGTGATGGAAAATCGCATTATGAAAACAATGGACAAAAAAATCGTCTTAGCAGAATCCAACCACTCCATCAAAAGAATGACTGAAAGAATGGCAACGATTGAGAGCTTTTAAAAAAAGGGCGTTTTTTCCTTTTTTTAAAAGCTCGAAGCATGGGCGGAGCCGCTGCATGGTCTTAAGTCTGTTTTGAGTGAACTTCTCAGAACGGACGCGCAGAGAGTGGAGCCATGCAACCGATCAAACTGAGGGCAGAAAGGTCGGTTTTAACCTTTTTGACTTAACTATAAGTCGAACATGCGCAAAAGGAGTTGAAAATATGAATAATTCTCTGTTTGTATATGGCACGCTGAGGAAGGGTGAAACCAATCAGCATTTTCTAACAAAGGCTACTTTACTCTCTGCATCTTGCTGGGTTTATGGCGAGCTTCATGATACTGGGTTTGGCTACCCTGTCTTAAAAGGGAATCAGACAAAAAAAGTGTGGGGTGAGCTTTATGAAGTGAATCTAGAACAATTAAAGCAAATTGATCAATTAGAAGAGTATTCTCCATTAAATGAAACGAATGAGTATATAAGAGTGGTTCAACCTGTACATACTGAAACCGAAATGATAGACGCTTACCTCTACGTTGTTGGGGACAAGTTATTAGAATGTGAAAGTCTGATTAAAAGCGGGGATTGGGTACGATATTTAAGCGATAATAGAAATTAATACAGTATTTCAATGAATTATCATTTATATATCCTGATTGTGTTACTTCTATTACTATGCCACTGGTTCGATTATTCAGTCTTCATAATGGTGCCTTGAAGAAGTCCGAAAACAAACGCATATAGAAAAAGAGAAAGTTTTACTTAACGATCATTGTAAAAAGTGTGGGGACTGTATAATGAGTCGGAAGAAAAAAGGGTTCAAATTCAAGATTCAGAAAAACGAAGAGAATTTCAAGAATATTTTTTCGAATAGCTTTGATTTTTACCAAGAGAGACTGTATGTTAGCGGGACAAAAGGTGATTCTTTATTTAAAAACAATGGTTGATTTGTCAAAAATTAACGACTCAATTCGAACAACGCTAGTGAAAGCCCATGCGGATGAACGTCCTATTATCACTAGTACAGAACTAAAAGAATTTCAGAAAGAGTATTTCTCTAGTTATGACATTACAAATGTACAATACGAACATGATGTAGTACGCCTTCTTTTGCTAAAGCAATTGCAGTCGCTCTGCCGATTCCTTTTCCAGCACCAGTGACAAAAGCTACTTTTCCTTGCAATGATTGTGCCATGACAAAATCCCCTTTCAATATGTAAGATAGGATTGTTTTTTATTATAGATAGAATAACGAAGTCAAAAATTTTGCTAGCTTAACAAATTGCGACAGTTTTTTTATAGAAAGCACGTTATACTATTGGAAACAGACATTTTTGCTAGCGCTTTTAGCAGAAAACTTTGATACTTGCACAAAGAAAGTAGGATATTTGGTACTATAGTAAAGGGAGAAAATCTATCATTGCTTATTCTCATTTTACTATGATAACTTAAGAAAGTAAGGGGTTTTTGATTTGTTAAAAAAACGTACATATGAAAGTAACAACCTAAAATTGAAAGAGGCCATTAAAAATAGCGGGATTGAGTACAGTGAATATGCTGCTATGAGACTTGAAAAAATTAATGTGAAGTCTAAGAAAAAAAGAATTAGACAAAAAGCTTTGAAAAAGGCTTTAACTAAAGAAGAAGTGGCAAAAGAAATTTTATTGATGGTTCAAGGGGATAATCAAAAAAGTAAACCAGTTGATAAACAAGAACAGATAGAAGAAAAGGAAACATTGTCTGTCCGTGGTTTACCGGTAACATTTCTTTTGAAACTAGGAAAAAAATACCTAAAAGAAGAAGAGGCAGTAAGGTTCTATTATAATGCAGATAAAGAAGAATTCTATAAAAATAAAAAATTATTAGAAAATGTGGTTGAAAACCATTCAGTAAATCTAACACCTGATGTTTTGGCGTCCTTTCAAGCTGATGTGAAAGTAGAATTAGATAAAAGATCAACTAAATAAGAGGTTGTAAAAGAGAGTGATTTAGAATCGCTCTCTTTCTCTGTTTGTTACAAGTTGAATGGATTTTCTTGTAATCTTAGGAGGAACTATTTACAATAACTACATATCAGTTACATAGGAGTGAAAGACATGACAAGAACGATTGAAGTTGTACATACTAAGAACAAAAAGGAAAAACCGAATGCTGATAATATTGTATTTGGTAAATATTTTTCAGATCACATGTTTGTCATGGATTATTCAGAAGAGAAGGGATGGTATGGCCCTCGTATTGTTCCTTATGCGCCAATTACGCTTGATCCGTCAGCCATGATTTTTCATTATGGGCAAACTGTATTTGAAGGGTTAAAAGCATATCGTACAGCTGATGACCGTATTTTATTATTTAGACCTGAGAAAAATTTCCGTAGATTAAATCAGTCAAGTGAACGAATCAGCATTCCAACCATCGATGAAGAGCTTGCTTTAACAGCTTTAAAAAAATTAATTGACATTGAGAAAGAGTGGGTACCTTCTTTAGAGGGTAATTCTCTTTATATCAGACCTTTTATTATTGCAACAGAGCCAAACATTAACCTTACACCGTCAAAGACTTATCAATTTATGATGATCTTATCTCCAGTAGGATCTTATTACAAAGAAGGAATTAAGCCTGTAGGTATTCATGTTGAAGATCAATATACAAGAGCAGTCAAAGGTGGTACAGGTACGGCTAAGACTGCAGGAAATTATGCTGCGGCCTATAAAGCTCAGGAACGAGCGACAAAAGAAGGCTATTCACAAGTTCTTTGGTTGGATGGGATGGAGAAGAAGTTTATTGAAGAAGTAGGAAGCATGAATGTCTTCTTTAAAATAAATGGAGAAGTCATTACGCCGGAGTTAAGCGGAAGTATTTTAGAGGGAGTTACGCGCATATCCATTATAGAACTATTAAAAGACTGGGGTGTACCAGTTACTGAAAGAAAAATCTCTCTAGAAGAGCTTTATCAAGCATATGATCAAGGAGAATTAGAAGAAGCATTTGGTACCGGAACAGCAGCAGTTATTTCTCCAGTAGGTGAACTAAATTGGGGTCACCGCAATATGGTTATTAACAACAAAGAAATTGGGGAATTATCGAAAAAATTGTATGATACACTAACAGGCATTCAAACAGGGAAAATGGCAGATCCATATGACTGGACCCTAGAAGTCCAATAGACAAATAAGGAATATTTGTTTGAACATAATAAAATTTATATATAAGAGCTTTTTCAAAAAGGGCGGTCTTCCCTTTTTGAAAAAGCTCGAAGCAATGAGCGAAGCCACTGCAATGTTTTAAGTCGATCCGAGTGGTTTTCTCGGATAGACGCGCAGTGAGAGAAGCCATTGCAACGCCGCATTAGGAGAGAGGATATTAAAGGTTCAAAAAGGGCGGTCTTCCCTTTTTATACGAAAACTAAGGCGTAAGTCCTAGTTTTCATTCATCGTGGTGTTTGCTAAAACATGGGGGTTTGAACAAGCTCTATAAGAGGCGTTTTCTCACTGAGAAAACGCCTGCACTTTGTTAACGGACAAGTGTTTCGTTATGTTTTTGAAGTCCTACTAGTTCACAATTTTAAAGAACACAGGAGCCGTTATTTGTTAAGAATAACCGTTATTATTAGAATCACTTTAAGCAAATCGGTAATAAATTAATAAGATGGTTGCCAAAACGAAAATGAAGTTTAAGAACACGAAAATCATTTGATCAAAGACCGTTTTGTGAATCTTGATAGGAGGATTGTAAAAAGAGACTCCTTCAATAATGAAAATAATGAGAATGATATGGATCATGAAATGACCGACTACCTCAACCCAACCAAATAACATCGTCGTCATAACAAAAACACCGGTTAATACAAAAGAGAGAAGACGATTTAAAATACCAACAATTAATAAATAGCCAACGATAAATTCAATGAAGGCACTTATAGACACAAAGGTTTCTGGTGAAAAAAAGAAAGTTGGGACTTGATGATTGCTGACAATATCAACTGACATCTTAGGGTAAACCCACTTTTCAACCGCTACCCAGCAGAGAGATAGTCCCGTAGCTAAATATAAAAATGGGAAACTCCATTTTTCATATTTCGTTTTCGTCATAAGTAAAACAAAAATAATGGCTAAATAAAATGCATAATCAAGCATGTGGAAAATACCATAATCAGCGATCATAATACCAAACAAAGCTAATAAGACAAGAGCTCCGATTTTTGTCGCATATTGGTTTGGGACAAGTAAAAATGCAATCGCTAGCCAACTAAGAACAGTTAATAGGGTAGAATAATGACTTAATTCTGGCGCAAACAAAGATCCTGTTAGAACTTGTAAAATAAGAGCGAACGCTGTTCCATATTTTAGAATCAGTGTAGAGAACGAACGATAACTTTCTAACTTCGAATCTATTTTTTTTAGAGTTACCCAAATCATTAGTTTTGGTAGTACTTGAGGGAGAATAGCTAAAATAATAGCAGCGATAAAAGTGATAAATAGGAATTGTGGATTGATGATTTGCTCAATCGACTCTTTTTGCGGCTCTAACTCTGTGAACCATTTCACATGGGCGTCTGCAAAAAAAGGGGTCAGCAGAATACCGAGAACTAAAAATAATGAAAGCAATAATTTTTTTCTCATAATACACCTCTATTTTTAATGTTTGTAACTTTGTTATGATGGATTTTTCATATAATATCATGAACAACTTACTTTGTGAAACATTTAACAAAGATTTTTAGAGTTATTTTTCATGAAAACTCATATTTTTGTCACAATTTTAAATACAGATGAGATAATTAGATAAGAGAATGAAGGTGATATCGTTTAAATTAAGAGAGTATGAATCAAGTTGGGTTAATACATGAAGGAGGAGGGGTTAGAGGTCTCTAAACAGCTGGGGTTTCTTGAGTTTTTCAAGATAAGAATTATAAAACTTGAGTAAATACATGAGGGTTAAAGCAAATTGATTCGATAAAATAAATCGTGCGTATTTTTAAGTGAAAAATATTAATGAAATCTGGTGTAAACAATGTCAACAGAAGCATCTAGTCTTTCTAAGGATAAGGAACTAATCCTTGAGCATGAAAATAAAATTGTTCTATTATGGAGTTTAACAGTTTGGCTGGTTGTAATGAATACAACGATGTTTAATGTAGCCCTCCCAACTGTTGCAGGTGATTTCTTGTTAACATCTGCGGCTGCTTCATGGATCGTATCAGGTTATTCAATTGCGTTTGCGATAGCAACTGTTACTTATAGTCGCTTATCTGACTTTATACCGATTAAACGTCTTTTATTAATAGGTTTATCCATACTCGGGATGGCTTCTCTGATTGGCTTGTTTGCTAATCAATACAGTTGGCTCCTTGTGGCAAGAACTTTACAGGCTTTTGGTGCGGGTGCTGTTCCAGGTTTAGCGATGGTTCTTGCTAGTCGATACATTCCAATATCAAGACGAGGGAGAGCTATGTCGTTTATAGCCTCAGCTGCGTCGTTAGGCTTTGGTTTAGGGCCAGTAATTGGAGGGGCGATTACTCAATTTTTAGGATGGAATTATCTGTTTCTTATAACCTTAATGGTTATTTTATTAACTCCTGTATTTTTGAAATTGCTTCCAAATGAAGCAGTAAAAAGGGTTAAATTTGATTTTGTCGGTGCAGTTCTTACAGGTGTTAGTGTAACTGGATTATTGTTATTCTTATCAACCCTGTCCATCTATTTTTTTCTTGGGAGCCTGGTTAGTTTAATTTGGTTATGGAAACATATTAATAAAATCTATAGCCCATTTATTCAGCCTAGTTTATTGAGAAATCGTTCTTACGTGAAGTTATTATTCGTAGCTTTTATAGCTTTTATTATTCACTTCTCTTCGTTGTTTTTAATGCCAATTATTCTTTTCAATATTTTTTATAAAGAGGCTGCTGCGATAGGAATGATCATTTTCCCTGGCGCGATTTTGTCGGCCATTGCCGCCCCATTTATTGGACGTATGATTGATCGATTTGGGAACAGACCTATTATCGTGTTAGGTCATCTACTCCTTTTAGTTGCAACGATTTTATTTGCGTTTTTCTCTAGTGTAACGCCTTATGCGATTATGGTTACCTATATGTTTATGAGTGTAGGCTTTTCTGCTTTGACTTCAAGTACGACGAATGAAGTGACTAGACTATTACCAAGACCAGAGATAGGAGCAGGCATGGGAATGATACAATTAATACAATTCTTTGGAGGAGCGTTAGGCGTTGCTTTATCAGGACTACTACTTGTTTGGCAATCAACATTACTTCCAACAGAAAGTTATCGAAATATTTTTCTTAGCTTTGCTGTTTTATTAGTATTATCTTTATTATTGTTTAGCAAAGAGTTTATACCAGGTCGGTTTAAATGGAGAAGACAGTAAACAGATTGTTGGAGAGGGAAATGCATAGGTGTAGCTGTTTCAGTAATGGATATAGTCTAATTGTAATAAGCCGCCTGCGCAAAAGGGTCTTCTGTTTAAAAAATTGGGCAGAGGCAAAGACATGAATTAATTTCATGAAATGCCACATCCTAATGGAAGTTAGCAACCTTAAACAGAAAGGGTGACCATTTTGGATTCTAATTTAGGTTTTCTACGCGAATCACTTTCAAATCACATTGAAAATCATAAAATTTGTCAAAGAATTTATAACAAGTTGGAGCAAAATAATTACGCAAATGAAGATGAGTTTGTTAGAGATCTTGAGGAAAATGAAGCAACGATTCTTAATTTAGTGCTTCAATATGAATTGGATTATGCAAGAAGTGAGCAGGATGAAGAACGAGTGCAACAGTTAAACGGTGTATATGAGCTTCTTTTAATCTAAATAAATTTGGGGGTGACTCAAGTTAAAATTTTTGAGTCATCTTTTTTTCACTCAACAGTTTTTGGTAATTTTTCTTTTTTTCGAGTATAATAGAGTGGGAGATGAAACTGTTGTGAAAGGGAAGATCGTCTATGAATATCTCATTTTTCTTACTGCCAAAAGCAGAGGTCGCTTACTTAGAACTTGAATCAACGATGAGACAAACGCTAGAAAAAATGGAACATCACAAATATTCAGCTGTCCCCATCATCGATCGACATGGTAAATACATAGGAACTATAACTGAGGGTGATTTGCTTTGGCAAATAAAAAATACTCATTCTTTTTCTCTTGAAATGGCTGAACAAATTCAGTTGAAAGATATTAAGAGAAGAATGAAGAACGTGCCCGTACGAATCGATTCTGAGATGAAAGGCTTGCTCACCCTTGCGATTTCTCAAAATTTCATTCCAGTTGTTGATGATCATGGTATTTTTATTGGAATTATTAGAAGAAGAGAAATTATTGAATTTTACGCAAATTCAATTGACAAAGGAAATGTAAGTTAATACTTTTGATAAAAGGAGAGATTATTAATGGCTTTTTTCGCGGCAATGTTATACATGAAAGATGAAGAATTGAATGCTACTTATCGTCCAGATCACTTGGCATTTCTTGAGGGACTAGATAAAGAAGGGAAAATTTTTGCTAGAGGACCTTTTCTAGATGGAACAGGTGGAATGGTTATTTATCAAAGTGACTCTTATGAGGAAGCACTAAAATTAGCTGAAAAGGATCCTTATATTGTTCACGGGGTACGAAGTTTGAAATTACATGAGTGGGGTAAGATGTAAGGTTATGTATAAGGAACGATCGAACTTTTTCTAAATTACTGTATACATACATTTACTTTAAAAAGAGGGTGACTGAAAAAGGTCAAAATATGACCTTTTTCAGTCATCTCTTTTATTTTTTTGACAAATGATTGAATTTCTTAGATAATTACCTATTGATCTAGAATGATACGGAGGTCTATTCTTGAATACACATAATCGTTTACCGTTTACTTTTGACCCAAGCCAATCTTTTTTTGACCAATTGAATGATTGGATTGGTGATGTTTTCTATGATATTTTACCTGAAGCAGGGTTAGAACTTAGAGATGAACAAATTTACATGGCATTTCAACTAGAAAAAGCATTTATCGATAAAAAGATTATGTTAGCAGAAGCAGGGGTAGGAACGGGTAAGACAATTGTTTACTTGTTATACGCGATCTGTTATGCACGGTATATGAGGAAGCCTGCCATTATTGCATGTGCAGATGAATCACTGATTGAACAGTTAGTGAAAAAAGGTGGAGATATTGACAAGCTTTCAAGTATTCTTGGAATCAACATTGATGCGAGGTTAGCGAAGTCAAAAAGCCAATATCTTTGTTTACAGAAGCTAGATAAGGAACGTTCGAGCGATCAGTATGAGGAACAATATGACGACATTTATTTTGATTTACCACCTTTTGTTAATGGAAATCAGACCTTGCAATCATTTTACCATTATGGGGATCGAAAAGAGTATTCTCACTTAAATGATGAACAGTGGGAAAAGATTGGTTGGGATGCTTTTCAAGACTGTTTTGTCTGTGACCAACGCCATCGCTGCGGCCAAACTTTATCGCGAGATCATTATCGCAAATCATCTGATTTATTAATCTGTTCTCATGACTTTTACATGGAACATGTGTGGACATATGACTCAAGAAAGCGCGAAGGACAGTTGCCACTTTTACCCGAGGCCAGTACCGTCATCTTTGATGAAGGACATTTACTTGAAGTCGCTGCTCAAAAAGCACTTACCTATCAATTGCGTCATGATATTATTGAAGAATTGTTAACACGTTTGCTAGAAAATGATGTACGTGAAGAGTTTGCAGTTCTCGTTGATGAACTAATCTCACAAAGCCTACACTTTTCTTTTGTTTTGCGTGAACATGCAAAAAAAGTTGAGGGTTCAAGCCGAAGAGAACTTGAATTAAGTTTAATCCTTACTCAGGAAGCAAAAAAATTAGTTCATTTAATTGCAAAACTAGAAGATGAAATTGTTGTTGAAAGTGAAATGTACACCATTGATCAATATCAATTAAAAATTGTAGAAGAGCATCTTGATATGATTCATCATGCACTTAAGCTATTTGTTGGACAAAACAATTTGATTACATGGGTGGAAGAAGATGATGTTGGCATTAAGCTTGTCATCATGCCGCGGTTAGTAGAAGAGGTATTAAAAGAACAGGTCTTTAATAAGAAAGTACCGTTTATTTTTACGTCTGCAACGCTGTCAACGAACGGGTCGTTTAACTATTTAGCTGGTAGCATAGGAATTGAAGATTATTTATCATTTTCCGTTTCGTCTCCTTTTGACTATAAAAAGCAAATGCAAATCTATGCACCCGTTGTTAATCAATATGCTGACAAACTGCATGAAACGAAAAAAGTTATTGAAGAAACAAATGGGAAAGCCCTTCTTCTATTTACAAGCGATGAAGAACTTCAGACATTCAAAGAAGAAACGAAGAAAGATGCATCCTATTATAAATGGAATTTTCTTTTCGAAGGAGATCAAGAAGTTAGTCAGTTAATTTCAACCTTTCAGGAGGATACTGATTCCGTTTTATGTGCAGTAAGCTTGTGGGAAGGATTAGATATTCCAGGAGAGTCCCTTTCCAATGTGGTGATCTGGTCACTGCCTTTCCCGCCTAACGATCCTGTTTTTGCAGCGAAAAGAAAATCAGCGAATGATGCATTCTGGGATGTAGACGTACCTTATATGATGCTACGATTACGCCAAGGAATCGGGCGCTTAATACGAACACATCAAGATCATGGACTAGTATCTATTTTAGATAAACGACTTTATCAGGATGAAAAATTACTAAACATGATTAAGGATGTATTACCTGAAGGGGTAGACATGCAAAAAGAACGATAAGAATCCAGTTTACTTCTTTCTGCTAAAGAGATAATCTAATAGAGGAATAAATTGTTATAGGGGAGAGTTCGCTCATGATAAAAGCCATCTTTTTTGACCTTGATGATACACTGCTTTGGGACCAAAAGAGTGTAGAAAAGGCATTTGCAGCAACTTGCGAAGTAGCTGCAAAAAAATATGATTTGGATCCAGTTGCATTAGAAGAAGCAGTTCGTCAGGAAGCCAGAGAACTATATTCAACATATGAAACTTACTCATTTACTCAAATGATTGGGATCAACCCGTTTGAAGGATTATGGGGGAATTTCTTAGATGATGATGATCATTTTCGAAAAATGAAAGATATTGTTCCAGGTTATCGCAAAGAAGCTTGGACAAGAGGATTAAAAGCTTTAGGGATTGATGACGTTGATTTTGGAGCAGAATTAGCGGAGCGTTTTCCATTAGAGCGTAGGAAGCATCCATTTGTCTATGAAGAGTCCTTCCGAGTGCTTGATGAGTTAAAGGGAAAATACCAATTGTTACTTTTAACAAATGGATCACCTGATTTACAAAATACAAAATTAGAAATAACACCTGAGCTAGTGCCGTATTTTGATCATATCGTGATTTCTGGTGCATTTGGAAAAGGTAAGCCTGATCCATCTATTTTTGAACATGCTCTAGAAAAAATGTCTTTAAATAAAGATGAAGCGCTTATGGTTGGAGATAATTTGATGACAGATATTCTAGGATCATCACGGGTCGGGATGAAATCTGTATGGATTAATCGCCATGACAAAGAGCGTAACGAAGTGATCCCTACTTATGAAATAAGCCATTTAGAAGAGTTATATCCGATTCTCTCAGAGTTAAACAAATAACGGAAAAAGAAGGTGAGCCACTAGTAGGTGCTTACCTTCTTTTTCTGTCTAATTTAACGGTCAAGCGTCTTACTCTTCTAACCTTGCTTTAATTGTAAGTTGATTCAAGGAACGTTCTATCCGATAAAATTATCAGCCATAAGGAAATTTTGACAAAATGTTAGAACATGACCTGCCCCCTGATTTTGGGTTTACCCTAGCTTTAAGTCCTTATCTCAGAAAGGTTTATCAATGGTTGAATTGGGAAAATATTTATTAAGGTTACAAATACATAGATGTTTCCAACACTTTATTATAGTTACTTTTAGAAAGTTAGTTGAATAACTTTACTTTTTATCAGTTTAGTTATAAACTGATAGCAGATTCATAAAGGAGTGATAGGCCCTTGATCAAAGATCCCGGAAAATTACAAGAAATTCGGTTAGGCCTACTTTTGTGGTTTCGTTTAGCACGGTTTTATAACGGGAGTAATCGCTTATCCAATCAACATTTAAAAAAGTGGGGGCTAAGCATTGCCCAATTTGATTTACTTGTGCAAGTTGGTGTACATCAACCGTTGTCACAACAAGAACTTGCCGACAAGTTACTTGTTAGTAAGGGGAACATTACTCAAATGCTTGTGAAGATGGAGAAATCTGGTTTGATTGAGAGAAAGCAGGAGTGGCGTACTAAGCACATTTCTTTAACTGCTGCTGGACAACAGTTATACGAGGAAGTTGTCCCCGAACAAGAACAATTTCAAGCATCACAATTTAAAACACTCAATAAAGAAGAACAAAAACAGCTTCTTGGACTATTAAAAAAACTTCAACACAATACGAAAGGGGAATGATCTGTGAACTTAAAACCATTGCTAGGTCAGCATCACGTCTCAGCTATTACAGCAAATGCCAAAGAAAATTATCGTTTTTATACAAAGGTGCTTGGGCTTCGACTTGTAAAAAAAACAGTCAATCAAGATGATACATCTGTGTATCATTTATTTTATGCAGATGAAAGAGGAAATCCAGGTACGGATTTAACTTTTTTTGAAATCCCACATGCTGGACAAACGTACCATGGCGCAAATAGTATTTCTCTAACATCTTTACGCGTTGCAACGGATGAATCATTGGCGTATTGGAAAAATCGTTTAGAAGAACATCAGGTTGAACATGATGAAATTAAAACAAAGTACGGTCGAAGAACACTTTTCTTTCGTGATTTTGAAGGCCAAAGACTTGAGTTAGTTTCTGATGAAACAAATGACGGAGTAGCCGGAGGAAAACCATGGGAAAATAGCCCAGTACCGGTTGAACACGGAATTATAGGATTGGGTCCAGTGAGATTAACCATTGCTCGTCCTGATAGTACAGCAAAAGTTTTGACTGATGTTATGGGATACCGTGAAAAAGAATCCTATAACTCCGATATTGAAGGCGAGAGCCCAATCCGAGTATTTGAAACGGGGGAAGGTGGGACTGGGGCAGAAATCCACCTTGAAGAAAAAGCAGATGTTCAAAGAGAGCGTCCAGGTCGTGGCAGTGTTCATCACGTAGCCTTTCGTGTAGAGACTGAGGAAGAACTTAGAAAATGGGTTGAACATTTAAAGAATTCTCGCTTAGCTAATTCTGGTTTTGTTGAGAGATATTATTTCCGTTCGCTTTATTTTCGTGAACCAAATGGCATTTTATTTGAGCTTGCTACAGATGGTCCTGGGTTTGAAGGAGATGAGCCTTTCGAAACACTCGGACAGAACCTTGCATTACCACCATATTTTGAAAATCAAAGGGCGGAAATAGAAGCGAAATTAAAACTATTAGACACAAAGGAGTGAGAATTTACAATGAAGCATTTATTTATTGAAGGAAAGAAAAAGGATGCACCTATTCTTCTATTACTTCATGGTACAGGTGGAAATGAACAGGATCTCTTGCCTCTAGCGGAAATGATTGCCCCTGAAGCAGCCATTTTGAGTGTAAGAGGAAATGTATTAGAAAATGGGATGCCACGTTTTTTCCGTCGTTTAACCGAGGGTGTATTTGATGAGGAGGATCTCATTTTCAGAACAAAAGAGTTAAATGAGTTCGTGAATGACAGTGCTGAAAAATATCAGTTTGAACGCAATAAAGTTGTGGCAATCGGGTACTCAAATGGTGCGAACATAGCAGCTAGTATGATGTATCATCATGAACAAGCTTTAAATGGTGCTATTTTATTTCATGCAATGGTTCCACGTCGCGGAGTTGCCCTACCTGATCTCACCAACACACCTGTTTTCATTGGTGCTGGTAAACAAGATCCACTGATTCCCTTAAAAGAAACGCAAGAATTGGTTATAAATTTACAAGAAGCGAATGCAATTGTCACTGAATTTTGGGTGAATGGCGGTCATCAGCTTGTGAGAGAAGAAGTGGATCAAGCGAAGGAATGGTTTGATCAGTATTATAAGTAGGATGATGAACGGTTAACAGGTTGGTATAAGATAAGAGTATGTAATACACAGAAGGATATAAGAGCAAGTAGTCAGTTGAATGATGAAATCAAGTGTAAAACTGCATAGGTTTTATACTTGATTTTTTATGGTTATTTAGCGGATCTACACACAAAAGACAAATTAGGCTTAAATCCCCCGCATGAACGCCGATATACACCAAAAAGACAGATTCGGTCGTTAATCCCCCGTATGAATGCCCAATACACACCAAAAAGACAGATTCAGTCGTTAATCCCCCGTATGAACGCCCAATACACACCAAAAAGACAGATTCAGTCGTTAATCCCCCGCATGAACGCCCAATACACACCAAAAAGGCAGATTCGGTCGTTAATCCCCCGTATGAACGCCCATTGCACACCGAAAAGACAGATTCGGTCGTTAATCCCCCGTATGAACGCCCAATACACACCAAAAAGGCAGGTTCGGTCGTTAATCTCCGCTTTGACACCCAAAAGGGTAAGTTCGGACGTCAATCCCTTATTTTGAACACCAGACTAGTTCAGGCCTCATCACTCGCTCACCCCGTACTATGGTGCATAATAAAAAATAAAAGGACACCTACCTGCCTAAATGACAAGGAAGTGTCACTATATTCTTTTATATCCCTCTTACCATTATGTCTTGGACTTCATTGAGCTTTTTTTGTGCTTCTTGCAATCTTGATAGATGGCTATCGTCCTGGTTATTCTCTAAAAGAGAAGAGACCTCAACTTCAAGCTCATTTAGTTTATTTTGTAGGTAAGGAAATTCCGTAGGGTCATTTTCGCGAATCATCTTTACTTCCATTAATTCGGTAAGCGCTTGATCAACAGTTGATTGTACACGTTTAAGACAGTCTTCTACATAATTGTCAGTCTTCATCAGAAGTCTCCTTTTTTTCTTATCGTGTACGAGAAGGAAGCTTTTATTCATAGAAAAAACCACTAGAAGAAGGAACTATGCATATCTTTATTGAAATTTGTATATACCACAAGGAGAAAGAAACATTCCATAGATAGGAGTGGGCGAATGAAAAATCATTCTGACTGGTATCGGGAACAACAACGAGTTGATCTAGTTGTAGCTGAAATTCAAAAGAGAGGAAAAGAGTTAAGACAAAAACTTGGTGATATTAAAGAAGATGTTATCGATATAAGAAAAAAGTTTTGGGAAGATGTAACTGTTAATTTTGATAACGCTGAAGAAGCTGCTGAGACGTTTGCAAGTATAAAACAGCAGACTGAATTAATGTCCGAAAGAGAAAGAAGTCATCGTCATGATCTTAATCAATTAAAAAACTTACATAAATTAAAATACTCGCCATATTTCGGGAGAATTGACTTTTTAGAAAAGGAAGAAAAGGACTCAGAGGCGATCTACATAGGAATTGCGTCTTTTGCTGATAAAGAAGGTGTTGACTTTTATGTGTATGATTGGCGCGCTCCTATTTCAAGTTTGTATTATGACTACGGTCCGGGACAGGGAAGTTATGAAACACCATCTGGAATCATCTCTGGTGAAATAGAGATCAAAAAGCAATTTATCATAAGAGATGGTCAAATAAAACATATGTTTAATACTGGTATTACAATAGGCGATGAACTTCTGCAAGAGGTATTAGGGAATGAGTCAGATTCGCAAATGAAGAACATTGTTGCCACCATTCAAAAAGAACAAAATCAGATTATCCGAAATGAACGCGGTCGCCTTTTAATGGTTCAAGGAGTGGCTGGTAGTGGAAAAACGTCAGCTGCCTTACAGAGAGTGGCTTACTTACTTTATCGGTACCGCGATACGCTTTTAGCGGATGAAATTGTTTTATTTTCACCGAATCCATTATTTAACAGTTATATCTCCACTGTCCTACCAGAGTTAGGAGAGGAGAACATGCAACAGACAACTTTTCAAGCATACTTAGAACATCGTCTTGGTGAAGAGTGGCAACTTGAAGATCCATTTAGCCAGATGGAATATGTATTAACAGAAAAAACAGATTCTTTCTATTCAGCGCGCTTAGAAGCTATAAAAGTAAAGTCTTCTTTGGATTATATTCATTTTATCGATCAAGTCATTCGTTCATTACATGTTGAAGGATTGATCTTTAAGGACATCATCTTCCGTGGAAATACCTTATTTTCTAAAGAAAAACTTTATCAATATTTCTATGAATTGGATCATTCAATAACGATTCCAAACCGGATGAATATGTTAGCAGAACGCTTGTTAAAAGAAGTCAGGTCATTTGAAATCGAAGAGGAGAAAAAAGAGTGGGTTGATCAAGAAGTTGATCTATTAGACGATGAGATTTTGCTAAAAGTTCATCAAAAAGTTGAGAAGGAAAAAAAGAAAGAATCAGATGACTTTTATGAATATGACCGAGCGCATGAGTTATTGCGTGCTCTTGTTGTAAAGCGGAGATTAAAAAAGGTTAGACGTATCATTAATCACCTTCAATTTCTGGACGCAACATCGATTTATTTAAACCTGTTTAAAACAAAGCAAAATAGCTTGTTCTCAACGGATCAGTGGCCGGAAATTTGCTTAATAACTATCCAGCAAATTAACCAGTTTATTTTTCCATATGAGGATGCAACGCCTTATTTATATTTAAAAGGGAAACTTGAAGGTTTCCATGTGAATACAACGATTAAGCATGTATTTATTGATGAAGCACAAGATTACTCACCTTTTCAATTTGCTTTTATAAAGAACATGTTTCCGCGTGCTAAAATGACGGTTCTTGGTGATTTTAATCAATCCATTTACCCTCATTCCACCATCAGTAGTTTTCCTGCGTTAGAATCTTTATACAAGCATGAAGACATTGAGAAATACGAGTTAACACAAAGTTATCGGTCAACTCGTCAAATTATTCATTTTGCTAGACAGATTCTTAGTACTGAAATTGATCCCTTTAATCGAAATGGAAAGAGGCCAACCGTTGCAAAAGCAGCCAACTCAAATGAACTTACGAAAATTTTGCTATCACGCTTGATTGAATTACGTAGCGAGTACCGTACTATTGCCGTCATATGTAAAACAGCAAAAGAAAGTGAACATGTTTATGCAGAAATGATAGACCATCTTAACGTCCGTTTAATGAGAAAAGATTCAACTGGTTATGAATCAGGGATCTTAATTATTCCTTCATACCTTGCTAAAGGAGTAGAATTCGACGCCGTTATTATTTATAACGTCTCTGAATTGGAATATTATGATGAGAGCGAACGAAAATTGCTATATACGATTTGTACAAGAGCGATGCATTCACTGGATTTAATTTACCTTAATCGATTAAGTCCGTTGTTGTCGAATGTTTCAAATGAGACGTATACTGCAAGATAAGAGCGTATCGTTTTGATTTTAATTAAATATAGTAGATAATGTAAAAGACGAACATAAGAGGAGGAAAGACAATGTTAACAAGTTTACAAGAGACAACTACATTACATAATGGTGTAAAGATGCCTTGGTTCGGATTGGGCGTTTATAAAGCCGATAACGGTGAAGAAGTAATTGATGCTGTTACTTCGGCTATAAGAGCAGGATATCGTAGTATTGATACGGCTGCGGTCTATCAAAATGAAGAAGGCGTTGGACAAGCAGTAAAAGCAGCAGAAATTGCTCGAGAAGAATTATTTATTACATCCAAAGTTTGGAATACAGACCAAGGGTATGAAACGACATTACAAGCTTTTGATTTAAGTTTAGATAAATTAGGACTTGATTACTTAGACCTATATTTAATCCATTGGCCAGTTGCAGGGAAGTATAAAGAGACTTGGAAAGCTCTGGAGAAACTTTATAAAGATGGAAGAGTGAAAGCTATTGGTGTAAGTAATTTTCATGTGCACCATTTAGAAGATCTTTTAAAAGACGCTGAGATTAAGCCGATGGTCAATCAAGTCGAGTATCATCCACATTTAGCTCAACAAGAGCTCTTGGCTTTTTGTAAAAATGCAGGAATTCAATTAGAAGCCTGGTCCCCATTAAAACGAGGAGAGCTTTTAACGGAAGATAAGATTTTAAAAATTGCAGCGAAATATAACAAGTCTGCTGCTCAAGTTATTTTAAGATGGGATCTTCAAAATGAAGTTGTTACAATTCCTAAATCAGTAAAAGAACAACGTATTATTGATAATGCTGCAATTTTTGACTTTTCTCTATCAACAAAGGACATGGAAGTAATTAGTTCTCTAAATAAAAATGAGCGAGTCGGACCGGACCCAGATCATTTTAATTTCTAATCAAAGAAGGTGACATAGAGTCACCTTCTTTGAATATTGAGCACTGCCTAAAACAGTCCAGTTAGGAGAAAGATGAAAAGATTATTTGCAAGTTATTATGATTTAATGATGGATTTACTGGAACGAAAACTTATTAATAGCTGGAGAAAAGACCTGCTTCAACATGCAAAAGGGATGGTCTTGGAAATTGGATCAGGAACGGGAATTAATTTTCCGATTTATCGTGAATGTATTGAAGTGATTGCTGTTGAACCTAATCACTATATGATTCAACGAGCAGAAAGAAGAAGGAATTTAGCTCAAGTCCCTATAAAAATTATCGAGAAGAAAGCTGAAGCAATTCCATTCCCTGATGAATACTTTGATACGATTGTGATTACACTCGTGCTTTGTTCGGTGGACAATCAAGAGCAAGTATTACGAGAAATGAAGAGAGTTTTAAAGCCGAATGGAACAATATTAGTTTTAGAACATGTTCAAATGGAAGGGGCCTTTTATTCAAAACTACAAAAGTGGTTAACCCCTTTTTGGAGCAAAATTTGTGATGGCTGTCAACTTAACCGAAAGACGCAACATTCCATTGAACAAGCTGATTTACGTATAATATCTAAGAAGAGCTATTTAAAGGGATTTGCTATTTCTTTAGTTGTCACGAAACGGTAGTGGCATCTTATACAAGATCAAAATAACTAGTATCACTAAAAAACTTTGCTATTACGTGTATCGTTTTGAGCAAGCTAGAGAAAATAAGCTTGAACAAAACATTATGCGGAGGTAACAAAATGAAAAGATTAATGATTGCAGTTGTTCTTGTGATGTCCATTCTCTCTTTACAACCAACAGCAGATGCGGCAATTAAAATGTTCAACGAACCACCTTTTTCACATTATAAGGTATCAAAAGGTGATTCATTTTGGTTTATTGCGAAGCGGTATGGGTTGGATTACAAGGAGTTAATGCGTTTAAATCCTGATGTTGTCCCAACAAATATGCAAGTTGGTGAGGTCATTCGTTTAAAACCAGAAGCTTCTCATCATAGTGCATTTGAAGACCAAGTGGTGGCTCTTGTTAACCAAGAAAGACGTCAACGTGGATTAAATCCGCTTCAACATCGAGCTGATGTGAAAAATGTTGCACACAAAAAAGCACAGGATTTAATTAACTCTAATTATTTCTCTCACAATAGTCCAAACTACGGATCGCCATTTGATATGCTTCGTTCATTCGGCATAAGTTACCGGACAGCTGGTGAAAATATCGCAAAAGGACAAACAACCCCTGAGCAAGTAATGAAAGACTGGATGAATTCACCAGGTCATAGACAAAATATTTTGAAACCAGAATATGATACGATTGGTGTCGGTTTCTATCATGGTGCTTGGGTACAAATGTTTATTCAGGCTAGATAAAGAGGAGGTCCTGCTCATGTGAGTAGGACTTTTTTCCTTAATATAGAGGAAATGGATTATAAAATGGAGAATAAATTATTTATAGAAAAAGGTTGGGGGAATCAAATGTTTGTTGAAATTGAACTAAATAGTTTTTTGTTTAAATTAGCTATTGCAATATTTCTTTGTATTATTATCGGGTTAGAAAGAGAACTTAAAAGAAAGCCATTAGGGTTAAAGACTTGTTTAGTTATTGGGATCATGAGTTGTCTGCTTACGCATGTTTCGATCCTAGGAGCGGAACAATATGCAGTTGCTTATAGTAAACCAATGGATCCGCTTAGACTTGCAGCGCAGATCGTTTCTGGTATCGGGTTCTTGGGTGCAGGTGTTATCTTGAGACGAAACAATGATATGATTTCTGGATTGACAACGGCTGCCATGATATGGGGTGCAGGTGGTATTGGTATTGCTTGTGGTGCAGGTTTTTGGTTAGAGGCTGTTATAGCAACTGTATTATTATTAATAAGTGTGGAATTTCTACCGTTTTTATTTAAATTTATTGGTCCAAAAGCACTTCGACAAAAAGAGCTTAAAGCGAGAGTTATTGTCCAATCTGAACATCAATTAACTGAGATTTTAAAGAACATGAAACGTCAAGATATGAAAGCTAGAAAAGTAAGAGTGAAAGATCTAAAAGATTCAACAGCAAAGCAAATGGATTTGCTGCTTTTAGTAAATGAGAAAACTTATACAACCGATGTTTACTATGCACTCAAGCAAATGGAATACATAGACAGTGTCGATATAGAATCCATGTAAGAGGATGCGACATAGGTGTATCCTTATTTCCATTTAATTAATTTTACATATCGTCATTTCAGCATATAATTAATTTTGAATTTCTATAGAAGTACAAAAGAATAGGTGGATTTCTCAAAGTGTTTTTGTATGGATTATCGATTTTGAATGTTTATGAAATATAATTCCTTCTCATATAGCTATAGCAGTATCAGTTATTAGTAAAGGAATTATTGAAGAAAGTAGGAAAGAGCCCAAACGAGAAATGACTTTTTGCATAGGCTAGGAATTGTGAAGGTTAGCTTCGCGAATTGAAAGGAGTGTTTTTATGTCAACAGGAGCAGGTTATACAGGTGGTTTCTCATTGATTGTAGTTTTGTTTATTTTATTAGTAATTGTCGGGGCTAGTTGGTTAGGAACGGAATATAGCGCTGATTACGCACCTGGATACGAATATGGTGGATACGGATACTAAAGTTATAGGTTGAAGCTTGTCGAGTTATTCACTCGACAAGCTTTTTAGATTAAAGGTTCATTCTAGATCCACCATAAAGCAGCACCTAAAGCAAAACCACCGATTGCAGCTAATGCGATTGGAAAGCCCCAGCCCCAGCGACCGTAACCCCAGCCATAGCCGAATCCACCAAAGTGGCTTCCACCAGTCGGTTGGAGGTAAACATGAGTTTTCGTTACATTTGTAATGGTTCCTGAATACGTTTTGCCATCAACACAAGTAATTGTTACAACTTTTCCTCGATAAAGGCAACAAAGATCATAGTAAGACAAAGCATTCTCTCCCTTCTGCAATATCTAGACGTTCATGATCATTGTATTTTTATAAAGAGTGATTTGTTTGTGAATTTACCTAGTTTTTCTTGAATTCAGCAATAGTCACGAAGGAACCAGCTAAAAAAATGAACATAGAATGTGGAAAAGAATGAAAGTGGGAATGATGGGATGAATAATCTTAGCTATATCGACTTTTTAGCCGAGTTTACGATTAATAGTGCTCACCCAGGAGGAAAAGCAACGACAGAAGCGATTTTTAATAGGGAGGTCATAGACTCTAAAACGAAAATCTTAGATGTTGGTTGCGGTACGGGAGAAACAGCTTCTTATCTATCTAAAGCATTTAATTGTAAAGTATTCGCTATTGAACGACATCCTATAATGTTGGAAAAAGCGAGGGAGAGGATTGGGAAAAAGTCATCCTCTATTAAGTTAGTTGAGGGATCGATTGAACAATTGCCATATAAAAGTGATTCATTTGATTATGTTCTAATAGAATCCGTTCTTGCATTTGTAAGCATTAAAAAAGCATTAAATGAATGTAACAGAGTTTTAAAAAAAGGTGGAACTCTTATATTAAATGAACTGATATTACTAGAGAAATTAGCTGATTGGGAAATTGATACACTAAAAGCATTTTACGGTTTTATTGAATGCAATGTAGAAAACGATTGGAAAGTCTATCTTGATCAAGCAGGTTTCAAACAGATAGAGAAACTGAATCTTACTGTTCAAGAGATAAGTAAAGTGAATGAGTTAGAACTTAGTATTGATATGGATCCACAATTATTTGATATTCTTGATGAACATGAACGTTTATTAACAGAGTTTAAAGGAAGAATGGGAAACATCGTTCTTCGATGTCAAAAATAAAACGATATTTCCTGCGACAAAGGCATTAGTGTATAGAAAAAAACCGCAACTGAATTGGCTTTAAGGAGTAAGACACTTCTCACTCCAATGGCAATGACTGTGTTGATTGCTATGAGCAGAAAAGGTATAAAACTAAAGGCCACTGAAAAAGGTGAAAGTCGTTTTAGTGGCCTCTAGAACTGACTTTTTTCCTATCGATTAATTCTTCGGATAACTATTCTTATTATGCAAAAAATTAAATGGTTATACATAATCATTTAATTTAACGGTATAATGAAATAATAATTTATTGTTAATCAAGTATTCAATACTCAATAAAAATTTAAGGGTAGTTAGGATAATTCAGAAAGTGTTTCTTAATTTATTGAGAAATAAGACTGAAGCTACACTTTTTGGTGAAGAATTATCTATAAGAGCTTGGTTAAAAAAGGGAAGACCGCCCTTTTTGAGCCTTTAATATCCTCTCTCCTAATGCGGAGTTGCAATGGCTTCACTCACTGCGCGTCTATCCAAGAAAACCACTCGGATCGACTTAAAACATTGCAGTGGCTTCGCTCATTGCTTCGAGCTTGTTCAAAAAGGGAAGACCGCCCTTTTTGAACAAGCTCTATAAGAGTTAGCGGAAAATGTAATCACAAAATAGGATGATTTCTTTTAATCTTATCAAGAATCAAATAGATGATTACTTGCTTCTAAATTAAACTAAATCTCTATAAAATGGTGTCTTAAATACTGAAATGAATACGTTTAATTTAGTTATCTCAAATAAAAGATGAGAAATATAGGTTGAAACGAGCGATTAATAACAGTAAAGTAAGGTGAAGTTAAGAAATTTGACTTTATATGTCGATTTGAGTTACTTTTTTTATATTAATAAAAAAGGAACTAAGCAAAAAGAGAGGCCGGAATAAAATGAAAACCACATACAAACCTGAAACAACTTTAGTTATTTTTGGTGTAACGGGGGATTTAGCCAAAAGAAAATTATTCCCATCTATCTTCAAGTTATATAAAGCTGGAAAACTTTCCGACAGATTCGCTGTTGTAGGGGTTGCTAGAAGAGACTGGACAAATGAAGTCTTAAGAGAGGCAGTTAGTAACTCTTTACCAAAAGAAGAAAGTGAGGATTTAGTTTCAAAATTCATTTCTCATTTCTATTATTTACCTTTTGATGTCACAAATAAAGATTCCTATCGAGATTTAGACTCGATACTTCAACAACTAGAGCGCGATTATAACATACCTGGAAATCGAATTTTTTATATGGCAATGTCTCCAGAGTATTTTGGAACAATTGCACGAAGTTTAAAGGAAGAAAAGGTGACCGAAACAATCGGTTGGACACGGTTGATCATTGAAAAACCATTTGGCCGTGATCTACAGTCAGCAGAGAAGTTAAATAATGAAATTCGTCAAGCTTTCTCTGAAGATGAAATTTATCGAATTGATCATTATTTAGGCAAAGACATGGTTCAAAATATTGAAGTCATTCGTTTTGCTAATGCAATTTTTGAGCCACTATGGAATAACCAATATATATCTAACATTCAAATCACTTCTAGTGAAACTCTAGGGGTTGAAGATCGTGGTGGATACTATGAAACATCTGGAGCATTGCGCGATATGGTTCAAAATCATATGTTGCAAATGGTGTCTTTACTTGCAATGGACCCTCCCATCAGATTAACAACGGATGAGATCAGAAGTGAAAAAATTAAAGTACTACGTGCATTGAGAGACTTCACACCTGAACAAACGCCTGAGTATTTTGTTAGAGGTCAATATGAAGGTGGTACGATTCAAGGAAATAACCTCAAGGGTTATCGTGAAGAAAAAAATGTTGATGCTGAATCGATTACAGAGACCTATGTTGCAGGGAAGTTACTGATTGATAATCATCGATGGGCGGGAGTACCTTTTTACATTAGAACGGGAAAACGTCTAAGTGAAAAGTCTACTAAAATTGTGATTCAATTCAAAGATAGACCGATGAATCTCTACTATAGTGAAAATGAACAGATGAACTCGAATTTATTAATCATCTCCATTCAGCCAGATGAAGGGATTACTCTGCATTTGAATGGGAAGAAGATTGGTACTTCTGGTGAAACGACACCGGTTCAATTGGATTATTGCCATGATTGTGTCGATACGTCTAATACACCTGAAGCATACGAACGGTTGATTTATGACTGCATTCAAGGAGATGCTACGAACTTTGCACACTGGGACGAAGTTGATTTATCTTGGACATTTATTGATTCCATCTCAAAAGCCTGGGAAAGTAAAGACGTAGCCTTAGCATCGTATAAATCTGGCTCAATGGGTCCGAAAGAAGCCGACGATTTATTAGCGCAGGATGGATTCCATTGGTGGCCAATTTCAACTAGAGTATAGAAGGGAAGTACCAGTTTATCTCAAGATTCAGATCGGAGTTTTTAGATGTAATGGGACGAAGTTTAGCTTTGAATTTTGAAAGTAAAGGATAGTCTGTTTCCAACTTCGACATTTAAGCTGAAACTGTTGAGAACATTAATGATACTAATCAAGATCGGAACCTTGTTGGTACTTTTATGATTGAAGAATTCGTTGAACTTAAAACACCTCGGGAAATTTTACTAATAGATTAATACACTATTTAGGTGGAAATCACAGCATGTTTTCTCTAAAATTGACGTTAAAAGAGGAAAAACACTATTTCCTGCTGGTCAAAAAGGTACTGGTAAATGGACAAGGGATGTTGGCAGATTTAGGTGTACCGTTGTCGATATTTAACAAAATAAAAAGTGGTGGAAAGGCATGTGTGGTCACATGTCTTTTCCTTTTTAAGGGAGAGGTTGTTGGAATGAAAAAAAATAAAGTGATGTTAGTAGATGGAATGGCTCTGTTGTTTCGAGCTTTTTTCGCTACCGCTATGAGTGGTTATTATATGGTAAACAGTAAAGGTATTCCAACCAATGCTATCCATGGATTTGTAAAGCATTTATTCACGGCCATAAATACACATAAACCTACACATGTAATTTGTTGTTGGGATATGGGAAGCACCACTTATCGAACGGAAATGTATCCTAACTATAAAGCAAATAGAGGAGAACCACCTGTAGAGTTAATTCCACAATTTGATTTAGTTAAAGAAGTTGTTGAGGAGCTAAATATACCTAATGTTGGATTGGTTGGTTTTGAAGCTGATGACTGTATTGGAACGTTATCAAGTGAATTAAGTCAACATTCAGAAGTAATGATATTAACAGGTGATCAAGATATTTTACAACTCCTATCAAAAAATGTGACGGTTATTCTTTTGAAAAAAGGATATGGAAATTATGCCGTTTATAATGAAGAGGTCTTTTTTACAGAAAAAGGAATTAACCCTATGCAAATGATTGACTTAAAAGCATTGATGGGGGATAGCAGTGACAATTATCCGGGTGTAAAGGGAATCGGTGAGAAGACGGCGTTACGATTGCTTCAAACACATAAGAATATTGAGGGCATTTTAGAAAATTTATCTAGTTTAACGAAATCGCAAAGACAAAAAATTGAAACTGATTTAAAGATGTTGCATTTATGTAGAGAACTTGCAGCAATTAATTGCCAAGTCGATGTACGCTGTTCATTAGAAGAAGCAATATTGACGATTGATCGTATGAAAATGGTGAACAAGTTTCAAGAATTAGAGTTAAAGAACTTAGATAATGTCCTTGAGCAAGACTGCGTTTTTCCTGCTGAGAAATATGACAAAACAACCTTATGATTGTTTGTATATTATTATCCTAAACTCAGACATAATTAATAGGAAAGCGCTGTGGGCAGAATGGCAAACAGCTGAAGCGTGAAGTTGCACATAAGTTAGGTGTTCAACTAGATGCCGATGCAACAGGACGTTCAATCGGCTCTGTTGGTGGCAAAATCACTAAGCGTCTAGTTCAAAATTAGGAACACAGTTTGGTGATTCTTAGTTAAAATAATGAAACAGCTTGAACATTTCCCTTATGGAATGTTCAAGCTGTTTTTTAATAAGATAGGAAAGTTTAAATGAGTACATTAATGTGTTTAGAAGAAAAGAACGCTTTGCGGTTTCCCTTATAATAAATTATTATTCTCCTCAATCCATCGATCTGAAGGTAAAAAGAAGGTTAATATTCCTATCAATGGAAGTGTAACGGTGAAAAGAATCGTATTATTTAACCCAATAACGTCTGCTAATATACCAAGAGCAACAGATCCGATTGCCCCCATACCAAAGGCCAGCCCGACAATAAGGCCTGATACCATCCCAATTTTTCCTGGGACAAGTTCCTGAGCGTATACGACAGAAACAGAGAAGCTTGATAAAATAATAAAACCGATTATGAAAACGAATGGATAGGCAAGAATAGGACCGACATGTGGCAGTATTAGTGTTAAAGGTGCTGAGCCTAGCATCGATAACATGATGATGTTTTTTTTGCCATAGCGATCTGCAAGAGGCCCACCTGCAAATGTTCCTATTGCCCCAGCAGCTAAAAAGATAAATAAATATATTTGCGCTTGCCCAATCGTTGTCTCGTATTGATTAATAACGTAAAAAGCATAGAAGTTTGTCATACCAGCATGAAACCATGAACGAGCGAAGACTAAAAATATCAGTAAAGAAATAGCAAAGACGATCTTTTTTTGCTTACCTTTTTGTTGCGTTGTTTTCCCTTTTTTAATAGAACGTGTCGCAGTTATGGAAACTTGCTCATCATACCAGCGCGCAATGTAAACTAAAAGACCGATGGCAAGTGCTGCTACGAATGTAAACCATATAGAACCGAATTGACCAAGAGGAACAAGAATTAAAGCTGTGATTAATGGTGCCAAAGCCTGACCGGCATTTCCGCCCACTTGGTAAATGGATTGAGCTAGTCCACGACGTCCTCCGGCGGCCATGTAAGCAACTCGCGAGCCTTCAGGATGGAAGGTAGCGGACCCTAGTCCGATAAAAATAACAGAGATAACGATAAACCAAAACGAGGAAGCAAAAGCTATTCCAAGCACTCCTAGGAAGGTGAAGCATAATCCGACTGGTAAAGCATAAGGTGTTGGTTTCTTGTCTGTATATGTACCAACAACAGGTTGAATAAGCGATGACGTAAGGTTCAATGCGAATGCAATAAGTCCTAATTCAGTAAATGACAGTCCCATTGATCGCTGTAATATAGGGAACATAGCAGGGACTAGAGCTTGAATAGAATCATTGAGCAGGTGAACAAATCCAATAATTAGTAAGATCCGATAAGCAGTTTTTTGTTCATGTAAACGTGTGGCTATTTGTTCTGATTGCTGAGCTTGCATGAGTACTCCTTCTTTCTATATACGAAATAATAATAACCAAATTATATCATGTGTCTTATGTTTAGAGATTGCCATTTATTAACATTAAAATAAAAGTTTGGGTGTATCGATAAGCAGTCTTAATTGAGTGGTATATCTCGATGATTGAAAAAGGATCAACAAGATTCAATGAGCATAAGAGTCTATGTAAGCAAAGACAAGACATAGAAAAAATAACATGCTTCTAACCATATTCATAGTCATTTCCAAAAATCACTAAAAAAAAAGGAATGGAATTAAGAAGTTCGGTAATAATAAGCTTGGTAAAGGAGGTGACCACTAATGGCTAACAGAAACAATAACAATAACAACAACAACAACAACAACAACAGAAACAATAATAATAACAACAACAACAACAATGCTGAATTGGAAAATGCAAATGTTGAATTTGCAAATGAAAACGACGCACAAGATCTAAACAACCGTAATAACCGTAACAATCGCAACAATAACAACAACAACAATAACAACAACAACAACTAACATACGTATCAAACTGCTTTACACATAATGGAAGTCTGCAGTGTATAAGATCCTAGCTTAGCTAGGGTCTTATTTTAAAAGATATGAGTTTTAAAATTTGATCGATTTTTTAATGAAGTATAAGAAGGCTAATCGAAAACTGCCCCTGCAGTTTTCTTATTACGTAATAAAGGAAGTAGTTAACTATATTACCAGTCTTTTCATTACATAAGAATGCCCCTGTTACAAAAGATAGTAATACAATATTAAAGTGAGGTGATACAGGATGGCAAACAACAACAGTAGCAATAAGCTTCTGGTACCAGGAGTTGAACAAGCTCTTGATCAAATGAAGTATGAAATTGCACAAGAATTCGGGGTTCGTTTAGGCTCAGACGAAACAGCTCGCTCTAACGGTTCTGTTGGTGGAGAAATTACTAAACGACTTGTTCAACAAGCCGAACAACAATTTAGTGGTTTAAATAAATAAATAAGGATGGATTTAGCAGCTTGAACAATGTTCAAGCTGCTTTCCTCATGTTATTGAATAATTGTAAGGGAATATATTGTAGGTCGTTTGAAATGAAACTAGAAAAAAGCCCCACTACAGAAGTGGGGCTAGGTATTGATTTGCTTTTTAATTATGATCTCTCTCGGAGATTTCAGACAGCGCTTCGCCAGCTTCATTCTCATAAATATTTTCAACCGCTAAATCACCAATCGCAATCATTCCAACAATCTGACCATTTTCAACAACCGGTAAGCGACGGATTTGATGCTGTGCCATCATGTTTGCAGCTTCATGTGGATCCGTTGATGGTGATGCAACAGTTAGGTTTGTTGACATGCAATCTTCAACAGCAACATGAGTATCTTGACCAATAGCAGTTGAACGTAGTGTTATGTCACGATCTGTAATAATCCCTACAAGTTCACCATTTTTCACAACTGGAATTGAGCCAATATCATTGTTCTTCATCAATGTTGCTGCCTCTTGAATAGATTGATCAGAATTAATGGTTATAACGTCTTTTGACATAATTTCTCCAATGTTTTGTGTCAATTAAAACACCCCTTTCAAGAAGAGTATCTCTTAAAGACTAAATATTTATTCATGTGATATTTAATGCTACTATGTAGATAGTCAATCTTTTTTAGAATGGATGGAGAGGATTCATGAAACAACCATTATTTTACATAGATCAATACATAAAAGAATTTACGGCAAGAATTGAAAAGGTAGCGACCTTAGATGGAAAATGGCATGTGGTATTGCCTTTTATCCAACAGGCGGTGACGTGTCGCATGATGAGGGTTTATTAGCAAATGAACCTGAATTGGATGCAAAAAGTTGATGGAGATTCGACATTACATAAATCAAGATTTGCAGTTAGAAGGAAATCAAGTACTAATAAAAGGGAATGTTCGACTATTCGTTTGCGGCAACCGAGTGTTAGCCCAGTTTGCTCAAAAACAAGAAGTGTTAACAGAGTTAACTTAATTAGTAAGCGCCCCACAAAACGAAATAAGTAAAGCGATTAAAAGACTTCTTCAGAGTGAAAAGCACTTAGAAAAACAGTTAGAGGAAATGGAAGATAAGCTCCTATTTCATTTGAAGCAAGACATTTGTTACAAAAAGGTTCAGCTATGAGAGAGTTTTTGTCAATCGACCTTATAAAGAATTGTAAAAGCTTGCACGAAGGTAAAGGAAACGAGTTCCTTGTCCAAGGAGGAGGGCAGACAATCATATCAGGCGAGGATTTTCTGGGGAATTTAACATAATTATTAAGTACAATTATGATAACAATGATCAAGATGGAGAAAATAAACCGGTGGTAAAACGATAAATATTTTAGAACCTGAATAAGCTTACATCCATCTATAGAGATTGCAAAGATTCACTGTGTTTTTTGAAATTTTTTAATAAGAACAATTAAAAGGAGCGTGATGATTCTGCGGTTTACAAAGAGTATCCCGAATATCTTCACTTTAGGAAATTTATTTTGCGGGTTTTTATCGATTGGGTATGCGGCTAATGGTCAATACAAAAACGCAGCCATTTTGATTTTGATCGGTATGATGCTAGATAGTATGGACGGTAGATTAGCTAGAATGTTAAAAGCCGATAGTGCATTAGGAAAGGAATTAGATTCCTTAGCAGATATTGTTACGTTTGGTGTCGCCCCTTCATTTCTAGTGTATTATACATATTTTTATCAATTTGGATTAATTGGTATGATGATTGCAGGACTGTTTCCTTTGTTTGGTGCTTATCGATTAGCTAGGTTTAATATAAGCTCGAACAAATCTTCACAGAATTACTTTGTTGGTGTCCCTATAACCGCTGCTGGTGGAATATTGGCTTTGCTAACGCTTTTCGGGGAGTGGATTCCAAACATTATCACGACAGTTCTATTCACATCCTTATGTTTTTTAATGGTAAGTAAGGTTAGAATCCCAAGTTTGAAAGACGTTCCTTTACCCAAATACGGAACAATTGTAACTGTTTTTCTTGGTTGTGCCTTATACATCATTTTTAAGGGGACTTACGGTTCATTTCCATATTTAATTTATATTGCTACGCCACTTTATATTACTTATTTGGCCTATCGATTTGTAAAAGGGAGAAATAAAAATAGCCTTAATTGACGTGATATGGGTCTACCAATTAGCAAACGTATGAGTGAGGTAGCTTCTATCTTTAGTCATTCTTATCATCCTGCTGTTGTAAAATGAATATGTATTATTATGAATTGGGGTTCGCACCCACTAAAGGTTGAAAATCAATCTTATAAAGGAAAGGAGGCACAAGCGTGTCTCTTTTGTGTTATTGTAATCATTCGATGTATAATACGAAAGTTATTTTAAATTGAGAAATATGATAAAAGGTGATGAATATGGTGGATTTTGCAATACAGTACTTATCTTTTTTTGTTATTCAAGTAGATGGTCAAGGAGAACAGGCCGATAAAACATATAAGCATTATCAAACATTAGATGAAGCTAAGTATGTTGATAGTGCGCTTAAAGACTTTTTAGATGGTGAATTAATGAAAGTCGCCAAGCGGAAAGTAGAACGTAACGCAAAATCAGAACAAGTACCAACAAAAATTGGTCGTTTTATTGTGGAACCAGGATATGATTTAAATACAAACCCCAATTACAATATGTTCAATCGTATACGTAGGGCAGAGTCATCAGAAGAATTTAAAACAAATAGTGAGGAACTAGTACGAGCTTATATGGACACGAGCGCAATTCGTGGTGGAGCGCTATTGGTATTACGAGCTAAATTCAACAAATACTTTGATGATCCATTTGTCTTTATTTTAAAATGTGATTTCGAACAAAAAGTTGCGACCATTACAGATGAAAAAACAATGATCCGTCAAGTTGAAAGAGCGATCACAACTAAGAATATGAAATCGATTCAATATCCTTACATGCCTGAAGAAGGAATGACGGAAGAGTGGGAGCTAAAGATTCATCAATCCTCTCACGCTCGCTATTTTGAAGACTTTTTAAAATTCGTCGAGTACCATCAGTCAATGCCAGAAATCGTCAAAACCCAAGTGATGCAAATCGCCCAGCAGCACATTGCTGAAACGTACCAGGAGGAGAGTCCTGAGCGGATTAAAGAAGAAGAGTACATTGAAGCTTGGTCAAACACACCTGTAAGAGAAATGCAGGAGAAATGGACCCCAGAGCAAGTCGTGGAGGCATCTGCACCAATCGTCGAGCATCAGCCAGAAATCGAGTTGAAGCTAAAGCTTGACCATATTGATGTGAAGGCGATGTTGTCTGATTTCGGTGAATCACTGCATATTGCTAAGGTGAACGGAAGATATGTGATTGTCATTGAAGGAGATGCGTTTACGTTTGAGAAGGGGGTTTCGCCGGTTGAGTTTTTGAAGCCGGAGCCCTTAGACGCGGTGTTAAGGAAGATTGGGAGGTAAGCTAAGTTATTGAATACAGAACGGGGTTTGCCATAATCAGATTTCAAAAAGGAATCTGATTATGGTATTATTTCTTCTTTTCTAGTTGACCTTTTTTCTTCGCCCAGTGATTAACTTTATCTGTCTCATCAAACGCAATTATCACATCTGTAACACTTTCGTGAGTGAGTATCTTAGTCTCTAAACGATCTTTAATATCATCTGCTTGGGCTATAGATAGGCTTGGATCTACTTCAACTTCGAGTTCTACATGCAGTTCCTCTCCTTCGCGAATAACAACAATTTTTTGTACATCTTTGACACTCGAGTCTTGCATGACAAGTTCTCCAATACGTGCTTCCATTTCTGGATCTGATTCACCAATCGCACCTGTTACATTATCCATAAAGACTCGGCTTACAACGTAAAACATCGATAAGCCAATTATTACTGAGGCTACACCTTCAGCTTGTTTAAATGGAGTAAAGTGACTAGTAAGAACAGCAATTATAGCCAAGAGTCCACCACAAGAAGCAACTAAATCTTCCATAAATACAAGTCTTGTAGCGGGGGAGGCTTTTTTTAGGTGTTTGAAACTTAAGAAAATAACTTGAAAACCTGTCTTTTCGACTCCAGCTTCTTTAAGAACATAATTCATTGCTTTGTAAAGAACAAAAAATTCTAATATAACACCAACGATAAAAACAGTGAGGAGAAGGAAAAGGCCTCCACTCTCAGTCGGGTGAAGGAGGTGATGAACACCTTCTTTTACCGTCTCATAAGACATAATCGCAACAACTAACACCGCAGCAAGACATACAAGGTGAACAACTCGACCGAAACCATTTGGAAATCGAGGAGTCGGTGGTTTTTTTGACAGTGCTGTCCCAATATAGACAAAGCCTTGGTTAGCTGAATCTGCTAAGGCGTGCATAAACTCGGCAAACATGGCGGTATTGCCTGTGACAAACCATGCTCCACCTCGAATGCCTGCAATAAAAAGGTTAACGATTGACGCAATTAGAGAAGATTTGTTCCCTTTTTTTAATAGTTCTAACATGAAAGACCTCCCTTATAAAATTATAGTTTTCCCTAACTCGAACTATATATTAAAAGTGAAGAGAAAAATTCAGGCTGATCCAAGAAAAAGAGTACATCGAAGTTTGTTCGCCACCAGTACGGTATCTCCAAAAAATGGATGATCGAACAAGTCGTTGAAGCATCTGCACCGATTGTTGAAAGTCAACCAACATATTGCGAAAGTGAATGGGAAGTATGTGATTGTGATTGAAGGAGATGCGTTTACATTTGAGAAGGGGATATCGCCTGTGGAGTTTTTGAAGGCGGAGCCTAGACGAGGTGTTAAGGAAAATTGGGAGGTAGAGTAGTTTATAAAACCTTTTGTGGGATTTGTGACCAGAAGTGTGACCAATAATTTAATTCATACTTGTCTATATTAGGTTTCAAAACATAAGTAAGCACCCCCAATCATCATGGAGAGATTTTTCTATTAGTTAGGTTTTGAATACGTGGTGAACACAAGTGTCACAGCCAGCCATGAAGTATTGATTTATCAACGTTTTGTGGGTACTCACAAATGGAATCGTATAATCAACAAGAAAAACTACTACCTTTCTTTAATAAATTAATGAAAATCCTAAGTAGCTATCGATTCTCTATTGTGACCATTTTAGGTAAGCGTCATAAGATAACAATGCCTAAAAATATGGTTGCGGAGGTATAGTAAATGAATACAAAAAAAGATGCTAGTCTAACAAATGAAGCCGTCCTCATTCAATCCGTGATATGTTCTAAAAAAGTAAAACTGATCGCTCATACCAAGACAACTTTAAAAAGGATTAAAAGTGGTAACAGTCAATTTATCCCTGAAGTATCAAGTATTCAAATCAATGCCACACTTCTAAAGGATCTTATTGTCATTCAAGGATTTATAAAAGGTAGTATTATTGTTGATGGAAAACTTGTTAAAAACACTACATTACCGTTTCAGGAAGAAATCTTTTGTGATGGTATCTGTCCAGGTGATGTACTAAAACACACGAGTCCTTCTTTAGAAGGAGTATTGCCTCCACAATTTATACCACACGAAGGACATGAAGGGTGCAACATTGTATTTAAAGTTATCTTAAGTATTCAAGCTACAGTAGTAAGGGAAAAATTAGGTACTATTAATGTTACGATTATTGGAGATATCAATGAAAACAGATGCAAATCTCCATTTAATCCAAGTTTAATCGTTTCTTGTGATGGAGAAAAAGAAACGTGCGAAGATGATTTTTACTCTGAGCAAGAAATAGATACTGATTTTCCGTGTTTAAATGAAGATTGCAAAGACTAAAGATATTAATTTCCTTCTTTGTTTAAAGCCCGCTATGAATCCAAGCATAGCGGGCTTTTAGGTGTGATGACATCTCACAACATGTGCCCCTTTTTTTTCTTTAAGAAATGAATAAGATGACTAGAACGAGCCGTTTCCTTATTTCATACGATATATAGATTCATCAAATAAAACTTAATCTAAGGAGTGATTTATTTTGGATTTTTCATGTAATAACCACAATCGTAATGTCTCTGATTTATGTTGTCCAAAAGAACAACCTAAAATGGCGCAACCGAGCGTGGAATGTTTAAAGGTTTTATCTGTCATTTGTACTAAATCAGTACAAAAAGTAGCTGAGTTAAGAGTACCAACTGCTGAATTAGGTATTGGAGATGATGTAGATCTAACCTTAATCTCGTTCTCAAATGTAACAGCAAATCCTAATGGAATTGTAATGAGAGGAACGTTAATAGATGGTAAGGTTGTTAATTCAGGGTTTGTTCCGGTTACAGCTACCCTGAATGTTGCAGGGATAGATGACCCTATAGTAGATGAACTTATCTCATTAAACCTTCCATTTCAGGCAGAAACGGAATGTCCTGGGGCATGTGTGGGAGATGATTTACAAGAGACGGTTCCAGTTATCGAGGCAGTACTAGAGCCAGTCATTACTCCAGGAATCACAGTTGCTGGGACTGCATCATTAGCTACTATTACGTTTAAGGTAATTATCAGAACACAAATTACTGTTTCAAGAGAAAAGCTTGTTCAAGCAGGAGTAACAGTTCTAGGTGATATCAACCCAGATCGTTGTACGACACTTCAACCTACAATGCCAACTTCCAGAACAGTCACATTCTTTAATGGTAATGGATAATAATAGATAGAATGGTTTCTAGGTTTGCAGACTAAAAGGTTAGGAAGGAATTGATAGCTTCCTTCCTAACCTTTTCAATAAGTATGAGCATTTCCATGGTTAATAGCTTTTCTACACCCGAATAGATAAATTCGATTTCGTACTTACTCTTATTATTAATGAACAACATAGTTTAAAGTGAAAAATATTTAAGTACAGGTTGTAATGTTGAAAAACGATTTTAATTATATCTAATTCTGTAATTCCTAAAACATAAAAAAGCTAACATTAATTTAAAAGCCTAATCTAATGGCTTTCGTTCAGTTTGGGCGATAACAGGAGTTGGGTAAAATTATGCAGACGATTGTATTTATTGAGACAAATAAATCAGGTTCTAGTTAAACACGAATAGCGTTAAAGGGAATACTTATTTTTCCTTTTTTATAGTATTAAATCCAAAAAACTAAGTGATCAATCACTTTATATCAAGTAAGCTCGGCGTTAACCACTAATTGTGAAAGCTTCTTACCGACAGGATCGAAGGACGATATTTTTTAATGTAGATGATCAACAACAACTAAAACCAACAATCCAAAACGATTATAAGAAAGTTTCATGATCAACCAGTATTGATTGATGAGTATGTAGATGGACCACAGTATTTGTTAGAAGTTCTGGTGAACCGCCTGATTGAAATAGGATTTGGTATCAATTTAGTTCAAGAAACGATTAAATTGTATACAAGTCAAATAGCTTCGCTTGTTCAACCTTATCAAAAGTACGATTATGTTCATTATATTACAGTGAATACAACAGGAAGGCTGAAAAAAGTAATGGATAAACGACGGGCATTACGTTATGAAAGAGTAGAAGGGATATACATTAAAACTCGTAAATGTGCATTTTTATCATCACCGTTATCGATGGGACGTCGGTACGCTATCAAAAGCAATCCAATTACAATTTGATCCACTAGAATAAGAGGAGGTTACGAAAATTGGTTACTGTAGGGATGCTGTCTCACCGTAAGGACCCAAGAACGGTATTTAAAGCCTATGCATATGCAGCTACCGCTAAAATGGAAGGTGTTGACTTTTATTTTTTTTCGCCTGGATGTGTCAATTTTAATGACCGAAGCATTCTAGGTTGGATTTATGAAGACGGACAATGGCTACAAAAAAGGAGGCAGTTTCCTGATGTCATTTATAACTCAAGTTCTCCTATGACGGAAAAGCAGGAAGAAATTGTTGAAGAATTAAAAGAAATTATTCCTTTTACAAGCCATTCCATCGGCGATAAAATTGATGTCTATCAAAACATAAAGGACGCAAAAATATTTGAGCATTATTTAATTCCTTCTATTGAAATTATGAAATCTCAAGATGTGTTTGAGTTTCTTAATAAATATCAAAAAATTGTCTTAAAACCACTTAACGGTCATAAAGGACAAAACATTCTTTTTGCATGGAGAAATAAAGAAAACTTTATTGTTCAACAAGACAAGACAACAGTGGAGATGAGTAAAACAAAATTTGAGGTGTTCGCCAAAAAGTTAACAAAAGTAAGTTATCTTGCTCAAGCATTTATAGAATCAACAACGAGAACTGGTTTAGCGACTCACTTTCGATTACATGTTCAAAAAAATGGGATAGGGAAATGGGCATTAACAACGCTTTATCCTGGTATAGCAAGTGAGGGATTAGTTGCTAACTTAAGCAACGGTGGTTACACAACAATGTTAGAATGTTTTTTAAAACAGGAGTTTGACGATGAATATTACAATATTAAAAGATATATGGAGCAATTTTCAATCAATTTTTGTGAACATTTTGACAGTTTGTATGATAATTCACTTGATGAGTTAGGAATTGACATCGGTTTGGATTCAAACCATAGAATTTGGATTTATGAAGTGAATTGGAGGCCAGGTACTCCTCCCATTTTTTCTCTAGAATTAGATGTTGCAAAGCAAATGATTCGATACGCACGGTATTTAGCCGAAATGAGCTAAAGCCAATGGAAAGGATCGAGGAGAGCTGTGAACAGTTGATCTTATGATTCTAAAGATAGAGAAAACCTCTCTTCAACAACCAGGCGCTTTAAATAGATGAACATACTTTTTTAAATCTAATTAACGTGATTTAATAATACGTGAAGAAATTAAACCGCCTATAAGTTTAACTGATCTGTCAATGAAACTAAAAGATGAGGAAAACCTTCAAGGAAAACTAGGATTTGACACCATCAGTACTTCACAACTTCCCAATGTTATTTGAAATGATCTTTAATTATATATGTTTTGCTTGAATACTATTGAAAATAATTAAAATATTTACACATTTTTTAAATGCTGCCCTTATAGCAGACTGGGATTTAATTATCCATCTGTTATAAGGGGTTTTTTTTGTAGGAGAAAAAGAGACAAAATGATTAGAAGAACTGGTCTAGCTGAAAATTAAAGATAAAAAGTTATATAAATAAAGTTATTAATACAAATTTTTTTTTGTTACTGAAGGTGTCTGTATAAGTACAGCATTTAATCATATATTGTTGATAGTAATAATAGGGAGGAGGAATATAATGAGTTTTCAAGAGGAACAGATGAGCTATGATGGTTTGGTATCACGTATTGATTTCTACCAGGAACATTCACGTAAACTCGAAAAAAAACTTGTTCAAGCAGAAGCAAAGATAAAACGTCTGGAAATCGAATTGAAATCCGTTTCAAAAGAAGAAGAACAAGAACAAGAGCAAGAACAAGAACAAGAGCAAGAACAAGAACAAGAACAAGAACAAGAACAAGAGCAAGAACAAGAACAAGAACAAGAACAAGAACAAGAACAAGAACAAGAACAAGAACAAGAACAAGAACAAGAACAAGAGCAAGAACAAGAACAAGAGCAAGAACAAGAACAAGAACAAGAACAAGAACAAGAACAAGAACAAGAACAAGAACAAGAACAAGAACAAGAACAAGAACCACTAGATGACGATTCTTCAGTACCTTCTGAATTTACAGAGTCAAGAAATAATGAGGATCAAAAGTCTGATTATGAGGAAATTGTAGATGGAATTCTTATAGAAGGTGGTGAAAAAGAAACACAAATAGAGACTGATTATCATATAAACGAACATGAAGGAACATCGACTCTTCACCATTCAGAGATTGATGAAAGAGAATCCCCAATTGAATATCAGAAAAATAAAAGTCCTCATCTTTCTTCGATTGAATCAAGAAACAATAATTTCATTAAGAGGGAAAAATCAGAAAATGATTATAAAAGCATCGCTTATTTTGATTATTCAGTTGTTAAATACGGGAATAAAGTTGGTTTAATAGAAGGATCATTTTATATGGAGAATATAGGAGTGCAACCATTAGAACAACCATATATTTGTTTTCGTTTTACTCCTGCAGGCACTGCGAATATAGAAGGAGAACAATTACTATATGAGAAAATAGGAAAACACAATGAAATATTATCAAACTCACAATGGATGTTTGTTAGTAAAGGTTGGGCAACAAGGGCTAAAGAACGGGGGGAGATTTGGGTTTGTCCAATCAATGAAGTGAAAGTTTTGCCTGGAGAATCCGTTTCAATCGATAATTTTGAGATCCTCCTGAAGACTCTCTCTGGAACAATCACCATCCAGGCATTTGTTTTTTATAATAAAAAGCAGTTTAAAATTAAAGCTGCTAACCAAATCGTTGTTCGTTAACGAAGATGGCAATTGTGCTTAAGGGTTAGTATGTATTTTAATAAAGAGAATAGAATTAATGGGAGTCTATATTGTATGAATAGAGATGCTAATTACTTCCATAATTATAAATTTTCTAGTAACCATTTTAGGTAAATATCATACGATAACAATGCCTAAAAAATTTGTTTGCGGAGGTATGTAAATGAATACAAAAAAGGATGCTGGTATGACAAATGAAGCGGTCCTCATTCAATCGGTTATATGTTCTAAAAAAGTAAAACTTATCGCTCATGCCAATACAAGTCTAAAAAGGATCAAAAGTGCAAATATTCAATTTGTTCCTGAGTTATCAAGTATTCAGATCAATGGTACACTCTTAAAGGAACTTATAGTCATTCAGGGATTTATAAAAGGTAGTATTATTGTTGATGGAAAAAGGGTTAAAAACACTACATTATCGTTTCAGGAAGAGGTTTTTTGTGAAGGCATTTGTCCAGGTGATATTCTAAAACATACCAATCCTTTTTTGGAAGGAGTATTGCCTCCACAAGTTCTACCGAATGAAGGACATGAAGGAAGCAACATTGTTTTTAAAGTTATTTTGAGTATACAGGCAACAGTAATAAGAGAGAAATTAGGTACTATTAGTGTTACAATCATGGGAGATGTCAATGAAAATAGATGCAAATCCTCACTTAATCAAACTTTAGTTGTTTCTTGTGATGAGGAAAAAGAAAAGGACGAAGATGAACATTGTTATGACCAAGAAATAGATACGGACTTTCCGTGTTTAGATGAAGATTTCAAAGATTAAAAAGACATAATCTTCGTTATAGTAAAATCCAATAAAATATTTGTATGATTTACACATGTTTTGACATGTTGAGGCGGGCTCATTCCTCGCCTTTTTTTTGTCCTTAAAAATGAAAAATATGACTAGAACAAGCTTCTATTCCATTTCATACGTTGTATAGATTCATCAATTAGCTAAGTGATGAATATTGGATTTCACGTTTAATAATCACAATGGTAATGTCGCTAATATGTTGGCAAAAAATTAACCTAAAATGTTACAACTGTACAAAAAGTAGCGGAATTAAGACTTGATAATATAGATCTGCCTTTGATCTCATTTTTCAATGTCACAGCAACCCCTAATGCAATTATGATGAGAGGAACCTGGATCGTTGTACGACACTACCACCTCCAATGCCAACTTCTAGAACCACTACGTTCTTTAATGATAACGGATAATAAAGGAGAAAATTAGTTTCTTAGTCTGAAGACCGAATGAATGCTTTCGCAAAAAGGTCAATGGCTTAGCCCGCTGTAAGTCTGCTATATCACTCATAGCAGGCTTTTTTAAGGTGCAGTGGCTGTTCAATTGCTACAGAATAACTAAAGATCAAAGAACACTCATTTTTTATTAGTATAGTTTTCGATCAGTGTGGTGTTGATAAAACATAAAGGTTTGGGTAACTGATTTTAAATCTGCAAAGAATTACTAAGTATAATCCCTTTTTCATCAGATTTAATGAATTTATGTAATGTACTGGCTCCAATTATTAACGAAAACATAATTTAAAGTAACTAGTTGAAAAACATAAACTTTGAAGGTCTAATCGCCTGTATCTTATGAAATAAAAATCGACAATACCAATATCGTGTCCTCATGAAAGGCTTAAACCTATGGCTTTTGTTCACTTTTGGAAAATTGTAAACTGGAGTTGAATGAATTATGCAGACGATTGTATTTATTGAAACAAATAAATCAGGATCCAGTAGGGAAGCAATAAAAGAAGCAGAACGCCTCGGCTATTTAACCGTGCTTTTAACAAATCGAAAGAAATTTTTGACACAACGAAGTGAATTCCCTGACGTACATCAAATGTACTTTTTAAATAAGTTAAATGTTCAACAATTAAGACAAAAGATTGCTTTTCTTAATCAACAAGGGAAACGAGTTCAAGCTGTATTAAGTTTCATTGATCCTTATGTTCAAATTGCAGCTCAGTTATCGGAATACTTTTGTAACACCGAACTAAACAAATATGCTATTTCCAATATGGAAGATAAAATACAAACACGAAAAATATTGACGGGTACAGTTATTTCCCCTTTTTTTACAGTCTTTGATCCAAAAATCGACGTGATCGATCTTTTTTTAACAAAGTATGTAAGGTATTTACCTCTGATTGTGAAAGCACCAGTTTCAACAGGATCCAAGGATGTCCTATTGGTAGAAGATCGGGAACAATTGAAAACAGCAATTCAAAGTTTTATAAAGAAATTTAGAGATCAACCTGTTCTAATTGAGGAGTATTTAGATGGACCACAGTACTTGCTAGAAATTTTAGTTCAACAAGGTGAGATCCATCTTGTTGCTGTAATTAAACAAGAAATATCCAAAAACGAACGATTTATCGTCACGGGATATGGGTTGCTAGCTAATGTTGAAAAAGAAATGAAAAATAGTCTTGACGAGGTCATTAAAACTATTATAAAAAATTTGCAGATAGAAAATGGTGCGTTCCACTTAGAATTAAAGCGTGTAAATGATCAATGGAAATTAATTGAGATTAATCCGAGGATTTCAGGAGGAGTAATGAACCGCCTAATTGAAGTTGGGTTTGGTATTAATTTAGTTCGAGAAACGATTAAATTGTATACAGGTCAGAAAGCTTTAATTGATAAACAATATCACAAATATGCTTATGCTCACTATATAACAGTTAATTCAACGGGAAGACTGAAAAAAGTAACAGGTAAGCAACGAGCTTTACGCTATGAAGGTGTAGAAGAAGTATACATCAAACCTCGTAAAGGTGCTTTGTTGACACCACCGTTGTCGATGGGCCGTCGGTACGGTTACGTATTGGCTTCAGCCGATACGCTACTAAAAGCAAAATCAATTGCTAAAGAGGCAGCAAAAGAAATTCAATTTCACTTGCATCCAATGGAACGAAAGGAGATATGAAAATTGGTAACTGTAGGGATGCTATCTCATCGTAAAGATCCAAGAACGGTATTTAAAGCCTATGCCTATGCTGCCGCGGCAAAATTGGAGGATGTTAATTTTTATTTTTTTTCGCCTGAACTTGTTAATTTGAACGATCGAAGTATCCTAGCTTGGGTTTATGAAAACGGGAAATGGGTACAAAAAAGGAGACATTTCCCGGATGTTATTTATAACGCTAGTCCTTCAATGACGGAAAAGCAAGAAGAAATTGTAGAAGAATTAAGTAAAGGTATTCCTATTACTAGCCATTCTATAGGCGATAAATTAGATGCCTATCAAAAGATAAAGGATGCAAAAATGTTTGCTCATTATTTAATCCCTTCTATTGACATTTTGCAATCTCAGGATGTGTCTAGATTTCTTAATCAATATAGCAACATCGTCTTAAAACCACTTAACGGGCATAAAGGACATAACATTGTTTATGTACAGAGAAATAAAGAAATCTTTATTGCGCAACAAGGGAACACGGAAGTAGAGATGAATAAAATACAATTTGAGGGGTTCGCAAAACAATTCACAAAAAAAGCGAAATATTTTGCTCAAGCTTTTATAGAATCTAAAACAAAAACGGGATTATCAACTCACTTTCGATTGCATGTTCAAAAAGATGGAGAAGGGAAATGGATGCTGACGACTATTTATCCATGTATAGCTGGCGAAGGAATTGTAGCTAACTTAATTAACGGTGGCTACACAACCATGTTTGAAGTTTTTTTAAAACAAGAATTTGATAGTGAATATTACAATGTAAAAAGATATTTGGAACAATTTGCAATTTATTTTTCAGAACACATAGACAGTTTATATCAACAATCGCTCGATGAGTTAGGAATTGATATCGGTTTGGATTCAAACCATAGAATTTGGATATTTGAAGTGAATTGGCGGCCAGGTACTCCCACAACTTTTTCTCTAGAGTTAGATATTGCAAAGCAAACGATTCGATACGCACGTTATTTAGTCGAAACGATCTAAGACAAAAGAAGGGTGGAATGAACTGTGTACGAAGAAGAATGTCTAAAGTCGTCTAATTGTATTTTAAAGACTGCACTTAAGATAGACAGAGTTCAAAAAAAACATAAATATTGTTCCTGTAACATTACTATTCCAATTATCTTACTAAATAAAAACTTAAAACCTTTTGAAGCGTTTGGGAACATTGGAGATTTGCAAAATGACTGCTATGGATGTTTCAAAACAAATATTTTCAAAATAATTGAGTTTGGTAAATCATCAGGTTGTGGAAAATTGCTAATGCTTAGACCGATCGATGAAAATGGTTGCTTAGCAAACACTATATGTGAAACTTTTCGTCTAGAGAAAACTCCATTTTCTGTAGATGTTGATTTTAATTGCTTTTGTGCTATTCAACATTTATCACGCTCATTAGTCAATAGACCTTTACCATTTATTGAACACAAGTGTTGAGATCTAGTACTGAGGTTTTTTCCTTACCCCTATATGCGTGAAGAAGGAATGACAGAGGAATGGGAGCTCAAGGTTCATCAATCCTCTCACGCCCGTTACTTCGAAGACTTCTTAAAATTCGTCGAATATCACCAGTCGATGCCTGAAATCGTCAAAACGCAAGTGATGCAAATTGCTCAGCAGCACATTGCGGAAACGTATCAAGAGGAAAGTCCAGAACGTCAACAAGAAGAAGAATACATTGAGTCTTGGTCGAACACCCCTGTACGTGAAATGCAAGAAAAATGGACACCAGAGCAAGTCGTAGAAGCATCTGCACCGATTGTGGAGCATCAGCCAGAGTTACCATTGAAGCTGAAGCTTGACCATATTGATGGAAGGCGATGTTTTCTGATTTCGGTGAATCACTGCATATTGCTAAGGTGAACGGAAGATATGTGATCGTGATTGAAGGGGATGCGTTTACGTTTGAGAAGGGGGGTTCGCCTGTGGAGTTTTTGAAGCCTGAGCCTTTGGATGAGGTGTTGAAGAAGATTGGAAGGTAGAAAAGGCTTTACTATTAGTTTTTAGGCTGTATTATGACGACTAAAACTAATGAAAATTTGTAACTTATTGAAGTTTGTATAAGTATAATGTAGTAACTCATTTATACTAATTTGTGAAGAGAGGAAAGATATGTTTTATAGGAGAGAAACTTTTAAAATAAGACCAGAAAAGGTTACGAAATTTAATGACTATTTTAATGAATATTTGGTACCTAATCAAATAAAAAATGGTGCGAAGTTAATTGGATGTTGGTTAACAGATACCAAAAATGAAATTTTAGCATTGTGGGAGTACCCTAGTTATGAAGAATTTATAAAAATAGAAAAACGAGTGTTAAAAGATGAAAAGCATGAAAAAGCACAAAGTCAACTTTTTAAATTAGGTAAACCTTTTTTGGAAACTCGTCAAGACTTCTTGACTTCTACAGGAGACTATATTCCGCAAAAACAGAATATTGCAGTTAGTGGATACATTACAAACGATAAAAATGAAACTTTGTTAATTAAAACATATTGGAGATCAGATACATGGGAACTTCCTGGGGGCGGAATAGATGAGGGTGAAACACTCGACATTGCCCTCTGTAGAGAGATCCTAGAAGAGACCGGGATTGAAGTTAAGTTGGATGGTGTTACTGGTGTATATTCAAATGGGAATACAGTTTCAATTGTTTTTCGTGGGGAATATATCGGAGGAAATCTAAAAACATCAAGTGAAACACAGTATGTTCGTTTTGTGAAAATAGACTCATCAAATGTATTATCTTATATTACACGAGGAAAATTCATTCCAAGAGTGTTAGATGCTATGAAAGGAAATTGTATACCGCATGAAGCATTTAAAGTCAGACCTTATGGATTAATAAAACGACTAGAAGGTACTTTAAAAAAAGATTAACTTATAAAACCCCCGATCTAACTATTGAAAATGGATTGAGATTGCTAAGTGGACATTAACCTAAAGAACGCATAGAAGGAAGAGCGTTAGAAAATATATTTCTTAACATAGGTATGATAGAGAGTCCAATCATATCTTATTTTCTTACATAATATGAATTAGTTATTAAGGACTGGGGGTGTAATAATTTTGAGCAAGAACTATTTGAGGTGGTCAGAGATTCCTTATGCAGGAGAGTCACAACCACCTACTAATCCGGTTACCCCTTTAGCAGGATCATGGTCTTTATTCTTTCCAAAAACATGTACTTCTCTAGTGATAGCTGGTGGAAGAAGTAACAATAAAAGCTGTACTATACCAAAACCTGTATTATATCTAGACAAAAAATGATTTAGACTTGGTTTTAGTTATGAAGCAATGGGTGCAATAATTTAACAAGGCAAAATAAAAGTTTCAGGCTATCTAATAGAGATAGCCTTTTTAAAAAGAAACCACCATTTTATTTAGAATGTATGTCATATTTCATTGCTTTGTAAAGAACAAAAAACTCTAATACAAAGCTAATAATAAATGCAGTGAGGAGAAGCAAACGTCCTCCGCTCTCTTTCAGATAACAATGTGAGGAGAACCTTTTTTTATTTCAAAGAGGGATTTGAAATAATTTAAGAAAAGGGACAGTTGAGTATCCCTTTTCTTGAAAATCTCGTGTTCTTAAGATTCAGAATTGTAAGGATAGATTGGTAGATTATATGGATGTGTTTGTAGTAAAGGATAGGTTTTAGTGGATTTTCTTTTTTCCATAACTACGGTAGATATACATTACTTATTATTGCCTTTGAGATTAACATCAACAGTTGGTATGTCCACTAAATCAAACGTAGCTGAAGCAAATTGAATTTTTTCTGGTGCATTATCTATCTCCTCTAAAATTTTTGTGAATAACAAGTCTTTCGTTGTTCTACGTGCTCGGTAGTGTGTTACATATCGAAGTGTATATTCGACCCAATTGTCATTTGCAATAAGGGTGACCATTGGTTGTGTACTAGCATCCTCAATTAAAAAATTTTTCACCATTTCATTCCAATGCTGACTAGCGTTGTTGGCATAATCACCTGTAATCTCTAGCCCAACTTTTGAAACAATTTCTTTTGCTGCTTTGTAGTTGCTACCATATTTTATCGGAATTTTTATTTCATCCCAAAGGAATGGAAATTCATTTGAATAATTGTAGACAGGCTCTTTGAAAACAAAGCTATTTGCTACTCTAACTATTCGACCGTTATATAAATCTCCATCTACCCATTCATTTACTTCCATTATTGTTGTTCGTAAAATACCAAGATCAATTACATCTCCTTTAATGCCGCCCATTTTTATGCGATCGCCTGTCTTAAAAATATTTCCTACTAAAATGGAAATCCACCCGGCGATACTGATAATTACTTCTTGCAAGGCAAAGGCTATACCTGCACTTGCTACACCAAGTACTACTGTGATCCCACCAAGCTGGTCATTATAAACAATTGCAATAAAAATAAGTGCGATGATATAGCCAAGGACATTGATCATTTTTCTTGTTTTATAGCGATTATCGTGATCTTTCACATAACGACTAGTACTTTTTTGCAACAATTTTATAATGACAACAATAAATGTGATCCCGATTAAAACAATTACTACGTTCGTTAATAATAGATTAGACATTAATGCCACAATACTATCTTCCATTAAAGTCCTCCTAACAGATCAGCTTTACAATAGCAGAAAGACGTAAATTACTCTTTATTTATATTACCTTTAAAAGTTCACTATAAACATTTGATAAGATCTTTGGGGAAAAGACACCATTGTGTTTAAAGGAGATGTGTGTTTGAAAAAGATTGGAAGGGGAGTAACAGTATCGTTTATTTAAGAAATGGATGTTGTTTCCACAACCATTTCTTTTTCCTTTTAACTATCTTACTTATCCATTGCTTATAAAACTTGTGAACAAATCTTTCTGAATAAGCTTCCATTAAGAGGCATTGACCGATAATAAGCGGTTGCCTGTTTTTTTAGTTAAATTAGCAGTACTTTCTATAAATCTAACATTCGGTATTCTGCTGCAACAGACCCTTAAGATACCAAAAATCTTTTTTTATAAGAGCGATTATCCACTAAACGGATACTAATTTCACCATTTCAACTAGTTAAAAACTGCCTCCAATCGTTATGTTAATCTAAAAAATGTCGGGACGTTTAAAAGTTGAAAACTCCAACTTTTGGTTAGACTTAATCCTAACAAGAATGAAAGGCTCTTTTAAAATTATTCCTGAAAAGCAGAAGGATATTAGCCAATTTAACGTATTTAGGTTAGAAAAAAACGTTGAATATTTTGAACACTCTACAAGGAATAGGGCATACACTAGAAGATACAAATAATAGGTATTAGGTGAAGGGATAGTTTGTATGTTAAGAGGTTCAAAAGAAGGTGATTATAATGGTTTACCAAGATTCGAGCAAAATGAAAGTTACTGTTGTTGATTCAATTATAAGTAGTGGTAAAACGAGTTGGGCTATTCAATACATGAAGAAAGCACCAACATACAAAAAGTTTATTTATATCACACCATTTAAAAACGAGGTAGAAAGAATTATGCTTTCGGTTAACCGCGAATTCAAGCAACTAGAAGTTGATCCAAAAGGTGAAATTAAGCTGGGTGATATTAAACGTTTAATTGCAGACGGTGAGAATATTATCTCAACTGTTGAACCTTTTAAATGTATAGATTGTGAACTTTTTGAGTTATTAGAAATGGAGCACTACACATTAATACTCGATGAAGTTAAGAACGTAATTGAAGAAGTTGATATTTCATGGGACGATTTAAAAATACTCTTAGAGAACGAGGTTATTGAGGTGAGTGGAAAAGGAAACGTTCACTGGAAGAAAACTGATTACAGCGAAGGCTCTTTTGAGCAAATCAAAAATTTGGCAAACTCAGGAAATCTTATGTTGTATAAAGATGAAGAAAGTGAACCAGTGCTTATGTATTGGACATTTCCGATAGAGGTACTGAAAAATTTTGATGACGTTTTTATTTTACATACATGCTTGATGGACAAATACAGCGTGCTTACTTTGACCTGTATGGATTGAGTTAACAAGCATTCAGTTACAAATGAAGACAACGATTTTAAATTAGTTGAATTCATTTCCTATGATCAGGAGGATCGTTCCTTGCTGAAAGAAATAATTAATATTTATTATCCGAGAAAAACGGATAGGAAAGATATGAATAAAATTGGTAACAAAATAAATTCCTTTAGCGTTACTGATTTAAAGAGAAAAGATAATAGCCCTAGTATAAAAAAAGTAATTCGTGATTGCAGTTATCATTTTTACCGTGAAAAATGTAGGGTACAGACTGAGGAAGTAATGTGGACTACATTTAAATCTTTTAAAGATAAAATAACTCCACGGGGGTTAAAAGATCGTTTCGTAAACTTAAATACACATGTAACGAACGAGTATCAGCACAATAGTACTTGTATTTACCTTGCCAACGTTTACGTAAATCCAGTGACGAAACATATCTTTAGTGAACAAGGTGTAAAAGTAAATAGTGAGTTATACGCGTTGTCCGAACTTCTTCAATGGCTTTTTCATAGTCGTGTTGGTGCTAGCCAGCCAATAAATGTTTACCCATCTATACGGATGAGGACGTTATTAGAAAGATATTTGAATAACCAAATTTAAGAATAAACACGGTGGTTCAGCAAGAGCCTCTGACAGAGTAATATACGTAAACAGCCGAGTCACTATAGTTTTTACTGAGTTGAGTAGAAACTAGCTCGATTCCGCGATTTTTTAATTATTCATTTGTAAATGAAAGTGAAATATGAATAAGGATTAGTTAGTAACTTTCTCCTTATAGAAAAGCAAAAGAATTCATTCCTTTTGCTTTTTTGGCGTAAGTGTGTAAAGGAAAACTTTTTAATTACGATACTTTTTTTGTGCCGATTTTTTGCGAAACACATACAGTATATAGAAAATGAATAATAGCAAAAGGTGGGGAGGACATTGTCGATTGATGTTTTTCATTTGTTATTACTGATATTAGCTAGTTTTCGTTTAACTCGTTTAATCTTATTCGATCGAATAACGCATTGGATTCGTAACCCTTTTCTTGAGGAGAAAGAAGAACAATTGCAAGATGGGACCTATGAAATTTATTTAAATATAAAAGGAAGTGGTTTTAGACGCTGGGTAGGAGAATTACTAAGCTGTTATTGGTGTACAGGTATGTGGAGCACGATATTGTTATTAGGTGGATATTGGGTACTTCCATCATATTTTATACCTATCATTATTGTTTTCGCTGTTGCAGCAGCTGCTTCCATAATCGAAACGATTGTTCAACGATTGTCTTAGCATTAAATTTTTATGTTAGCTAGGAGTGAAAAGATGAGAAAAGCTGTCATTCTTGCAGGCGGAACTGGGTCACGTTTATCACCTATTACTCGAATTATAAATAAACATTTGTTACCAGTTGGTCAATATCCGATGATTTATTGGTCAATTTTCAAAGCAAAGGAGGTAGGTATAAGGGAGATACTCATTTTAACATCCAGAGAGCATTTAAGTTCATTTATCGAATTGTTAGGAGAGGGCAAAGAGTTTGGAGTTTGTCTAAAATTTGCTACACAAGAGCAGGCTAGCGGTATTGCAGATGCATTATCACTGGCTAAAGACTTTGTAGGAGATGAGAAATTTCTTGTTTTATTAGGAGATAACTTATTTGAAGATAAGTTAACCCCATTTGTTCAGCAATTTATGAAGCAGAAGCAAGGTGCATTTATATTATTAAAAGAAGTAGCTGAACCCAAGAGGTACGGTGTTGCTTTAATAAATGAGGAAACGAAAAAAGTTACTAAGCTTCTTGAAAAACCAAATATAGAAGAACCAGCTTATTGTGTAACAGGTATTTATATGTATGATAAATCAGTTTTTTCATATATTGAGAGAATTACTCCGTCAAAGCGCGGAGAATTAGAGATTACTGATGTGAATAATTTTTATGTGAATGAAGAAAAGATGGGTTATGACATATTAGATAATTGGTGGATCGATGCAGGAACCCATGATTCTCTGTTTAAAGCAAATTGTTTTGTGTTCTCAAAAAAAGAGGATGTTAGGAGGGCATTATGATAAAACAAATACTTGTTACTGGAGGGGCTGGGTTTATCGGTTCAAACTTCATTCATCATTTATTACAAACTTCTAGTTCGTATGTGACCAATATAGATTCCATGACGTATGCAGGTAAATTTGAGAACATGGCAGAGTTTGAAAATCACGAAAACTACCGATTCTTTTCTGTTGATATATCAAATAAAGAGCAATTAACTAAAGTGTTTGATCGTACTTACGATGCAATTGTTCATTTTGCAGCTGAATCACATGTTGACAGAAGTATTGAAAATCCAAGTGTTTTTTTAAATACAAATATTATTGGAACCAATTATCTGCTTTTAGCCTTGATCGAAGGTCGTGCCAAAAAGATGATTTATATTTCAACTGATGAAGTGTACGGTTCATTAGATAAGGATGATTTACCGTTTACTGAACAATCACCGCTTGCAGCAAATAATCCATATTCTGCTAGTAAAGCTGGGGCTGATTTATTAGTTCGTTCATTTTATAAAACATATCAAGCTCCTGTTATCACAATACGCTGCAGTAATAACTACGGTCCGAGACAAGACGAAGAAAAGTTTATACCAAAAATAATAGCAAGAGCTGTTAATAATGAAAAAGTTCCAGTCTATGGAGACGGTTTACAAATAAGAGACTGGTTGTTTGTGACAGATCATTGTCGAGCTCTTTCTAAGGTGCTAGATCATGGAGAGGCCGGAGAAATATACAATATTGGTGGAGGAAATGAGCGTTCTAATCTTGATGTGGCAAAACGCATTTTAGATTATTTAGGTAAAAATTGTAATTTGATTTGTCACGTCAAAGACAGACAAGGTCATGACCGACGTTATGGTATTAATTGGGCAAAGATTCATAAAGAACTTGGTTGGAAACCGGTCATCTCTTTTGATGAAGGACTTGTCCGTACAATTGAATGGTATAAAACACAATTCAAAGATGGCACAAGTTAAGGAGGACGAAGATGAAGCACCTTTTGATAACAGGGGCCGCTGGTCAGTTGGGAAAAGAAATAACGAAACAAGCGAAAGACGATTTTAAAGTGACATCATTAGGCAGGGTTGAGTTAAATATAACAAACTCGAGTCTTGTGAAGGAAACAATTAAGTTTTTAAAACCAGATTGTATCATTCATGCAGCGGCATATACGGCTGTCGATCAGTGCGAAATAGAAAAGAAGAAAGCATTTGAGGTTAATGCTTTAGGAGCCTCATGTGTAGCAAATGCAGCAAATCTTATAGGAGCAAAATTAATATATATTAGTAGTGATTTCGTTTTTGATGGAAGTAAAAATGAACCTTATCAGATAGGTGATGAACCTAATCCTTTAAGTACGTATGGGCTGAGTAAATGGCTTGGAGAAAAGTTAGTAAATAAAAATACAGAAAACTGTACGATTGTGCGTACTTCTTGGCTATACGGCCATTATGGGAATAATTTTGTTAAAACGATGTTACGTTTAGCGAAAAAAGGTCAACCGATCAATGTAGTTAATGATCAAATCGGTAGTCCCACATACGTAAACGACCTTGTAGATTATCTACTAAAGTTAATTGATAAGCCGGATGGAACTTATCATGTTAGTAATGCAGGGTATTGCAGCTGGTATAATTTCGCAAAAAAGATCTTTAATTATGCTGGCTATGACTCAAATCTTATACGACCAACAACCACAGAAAAGTTTGGTTCGAAAGCTTTACGACCTTCGTATTCTGTCATGAGTCATCAACAATTACAAAATGTAGGTTTAGAGATACCTCGAGCATGGGATATTGCTTTAGAAAACTTTTTAAGGGAGGAGTTAACCAGTGATTGAAGGTGTGAAAGTGAAAAAAATAGAAAAATTTTGTGATGATCGTGGTTTTTTTGCAGAGCTAGTTCGTGAAGATGAAAATTTACTAGAACGTTTTGGGCAAGCGTCGATCTCAATGAGCTATCCTGGTGTTATTAAAGCCTTTCATTATCATGATAGTCAGGATGATCTTTGGTTTTTCCCTTCTGGCAATGCACAGGTTGTCTTACATGACTTAAGAAAAGATTCCGATACACATGGAGAAACAGAAGTTTATTACATGGGTGAAGAAAATCCTATATTATTATTAATTCCAAAAGGAGTTGCTCACGGATACCGTGTTCTCGGGCAACAATCAGCAACAATTGTTTATTTTACAACACAATCATATAATGTCTCTAATCCTGATGAGAAAAGGATTCCGTGGAATGATCTCCAGATAGGATTTGATTGGGAGACGAAAAATAGATAAAGGTGTGAAATGAAGGTGTTTATATGACTCCGAAAGTTTCAGTTATTTTAACGAGTTATAATAAATCTCAAACCGTTGGGAAAGCGATCGAGAGTGTTTTGAGGCAAACCATGCAAGAATGGGAACTATTTATTATGGATGATGCTTCTAATGAGGAAACAAATACAATCATCAAAAAATATACTGATGATAATCGAATTCATTACTTCAATAGTAATATTGCTGATCATGATCGTTACAGAAAAACAAGATATGCTGTATTAATTAATCAAGCGATACCGCTAACAACAGGTAAATATCTTTCCTATTTAACAGACGATACAGAATATTTACCTACTAGACTAAATGAAATGGCTAATTTTTTAGATAACCACTCTAATATAGATGTTGCCTATTCAGGCCAAATTATTCGGCAAGTAAATGGTGAGTTAAAATTAATATCTCAGAAAACAAGAAAAACAAAAGGTATATTAAAAAAAGCTGCAAATCGTGTTGATCATTGTTCTGTGATGCATTCAAGAAAGATTGTGGAAAAAGTTTTTCAAAAGCACAGAAGCTATTGGGATGATAATCCAAAGTACTGGCATAATGGTGATGCTGCGTTTTGGTCCCGTTTAAATGAGTTTCAGCCATTTTATCCTATTCCAAAAGAATTAGATATCAGTTATAAAACTCCATCCTCATTTCAAAACTTAAATGCTTTTTTACCTCAAAAAGTACCAGATGGAATATTAGTAAAAGGTTTAGCTTCAGAGGTATATTTGATTGATCAACAAAAACGAAGACTAATTACAGAGGAAATGTTTAAGCGGCTCAAATATGATCGTAAAAGAATTGTTGCTGTACCAGATCCGGTACTTTTTAAGTATCCTCCTGGTCCTCTTATTGATGTAAGTATTTTCAAAAATGGAACTATCCCAAATCAACTTCTCGTAAAGGTTGAAAATAGTTCGGACATTTTTTATATACAGAATAATAAAAAATGGAAACTGTTAGATCGGAGGACCTTTAAGAAATTTAATTTCAAGTTTGAGGATGTTGTAGATTTGAAAAAAAAAGAATTAGAGCATATTCCTGAGGGTCCATTGATCGATCATATTCTATCACCGAAAAAAAATTTACCCGATGGGATAATTTTTAAAGAAGGGTCTTCTTATTTTTTAAGTAATAATAATACTCTCCAACCTACTAATAGTAATATATTAAAAAAATTGAAGCTACCAGTAAATCAATTTGTTAAATTGACTAAAACAGAACGACTTTTTATTAAGAAAGGGAAACCCCTTATATTCGAGATCTTTCAAAATTAAAAAATAGATGACAAATGTCCTGAACAACCAAACGAAGAGTAAGGACAAAAAGAACCGGACAAATCCCCCTGATCGGTTTGCGTGAGCAACGAAGAGGTGGAAAGATGTCCTGAAAGTAAGTTTATTCATTTATTCTGGAACAAATGTTTTGAGTCATTTATTAATAAAGAGTTTTGGAATGGCGTATGAGGAAGAAAGACAAAAAAGTTATAATAGATTAAACAGATAGACCGTGGTAAAGAAACCAAAGGCACGGCATCGCTTCCACTTGAGAGAGCGTTATCGTAGGTGGCGAAGGGTACGCCATTTGGACACTATTAGTTCCTATTTTAATTTGTGAGAATTTATTATTTGTATATGTGTTGATAAATGCAAATGGACAATTAATTACTTCTTGTGAAAAATTACATGGAGAGTTATAGCTTGAAAGATTTAGACAAACAGACTATGCAATGAAAGACATTGAATGAGTATGTGATCTTAAAATAATACAATTATAAAAGGTGGGTAGAGAATGAATCATGTTAGACTTCAATGATTGCTACAAAGGGAAAAATGTATTAGTTACTGGGCATACAGGTTTCAAAGGATCGTGGCTCAGTATATGGTTAAAACAGTTAGGAGCAAATGTTATTGGGTATTCACTTGATCCGTCTACAAATAAAGATAATTTTGTCTTATCTAGATTAACTTCTAAAATGATAGATGTTAGAGGAGATATTAGAGATTATAAAAGGTTAGAAGAAGTATTTGAAAAATACGAACCGGAAATAGTCTTTCACTTAGCCGCTCAACCACTTGTAAGGGCATCTTACGAGAAACCAATTGAAACTTATGAGACGAATATAATGGGAACATTAAATATTCTAGAGTGTATTAGAAAAACAGATCAAACGAAAATTGGTATTATGATTACGACCGATAAGTGCTATGAAAATAAAGAACAGCTAGTAGGTTATAAGGAAAGTGACCCAATGGGTGGTTATGACCCGTACAGTTCCTCAAAGGGATGTGCTGAACTAGCGATCTCATCATGGCTACGTTCATTTTTTAACCCGAAACAGTATCAAGTTCATGGTAAATCAATTGCTAGTGTAAGGGCAGGAAACGTAATTGGTGGGGGGGATTGGGCTTTGGACAGAATTATCCCAGACTGTATTAGGGATCTTGAATTGAATAGGGCAATTAGGATAAGAAATCCAAAAGCAATTAGACCATGGCAACATGTCTTAGAGCCATTAAGTGGTTATTTACGGTTAGGCCAAAAGATGTTTGAAGAACCAATAAAATATTGTGAAGGTTGGAATTTTGGTCCAAATGAAGATTCAATAATAAGTGTCTGGGATGTAGCGATGAAAGTGGTTGAAAGGTATGGAAAAGGTGAAATAAAAGACGAATCAGGTATAGAGCAACCCCACGAGGCAAAATTGCTTATGCTAAACATTGATAAAGTAAGGTCCCGGTTAGGATGGATTCCAAAATTAAATATCAATGAAACATTAGATTTTACTATTGAATGGTATAAAGAATACAGAAGTAGTGATATTTACCAGTTGTGTGTTGATCAAATAAACAAGTTTTCAAGAAAATAAGCTAGGTTTAAGGGATTTAGTAGTCACAAGAAAGGAGAAAGCAATGGAAATTAACAGAACAAATATTGAGGGTCTTTATGTGTTGAAATACAAAAAGTATGATGATTTAAGGGGCGAATTAAGAAAGCCTTATTGTTTTGATGAGTTTCAAAATAATACTATAAATGCTAATATCTTTAAAGAAGTATGGTTTACGAGTTCAAAGCTAGACGTAATTAGAGGGATGCATTACCAAAGTGGAGAAAAAGCATGTGAAAAGCTAGTTTCTTGTATTAAGGGAAAAGTCTTAGATGTTATTCTTGATTTAAGAAACGACTCAGCAACGTATGGAGAGTATTTTTCAATCAAATTATCTGATGATGACCCTACAGCTTTATATATTCCTATTGACTGTGCCCACGGCTATAAGGTCTTGAAAGAAGATTCAATTATGATGTATATGGCAACAGAAATCCATTCCCCTCCTCATGATATAGGAGTTAAATGGGATAGTTTCGGATTTAATTGGGGTATTAAACAGCCTATATTATCTAATAAAGATAAAAGTCTTCCAGAATTTAAACGGTAGGTGGTGCTTTTATGAATGTATTAATTACAGGAGCAACGGGTTATGTTGGAAGAAACTTAATATTTGCGCTTACAAAAATGTCCCATACTATTGGTTTATTAGTAAGAGATATGGAAAAAGCAAATGACTTATTTGGAGAACATGAAAATATTAAACTAATTGATCAAAATGTCAACCTTTTAAAAACTAGTATTGAAGAATTTAATCCAAAGGTAGTCATTCATCTCGCAACTCATTCAACAAGTAGTGATGATTATGAGAATATGAGGTCACTAATCAATACTAATATTTTATATAGTACAGAGATCCTTGATGCCTTAAAAAATTGTCAAGTCCGTCTATTTATTAATACAGGGACATTTGCAGAATATTATTACAGTGATGGTAATCTTGAAAGTGCTTATTTATATGCAGCCACTAAAACGGCCTTTAGGAGTATATTAGATTATTATAAAAAAATAATTGGTTTTAATGTTATTAACGTAATTCCTTATACCATCTATGGAGAAAATGATACGAGAAAAAAAGTATTTCATTATCTCCTAGAAGCTCTTGATTCTCCTTCAAGTATTCATATGACCGCTGGTGAGCAAATTTTAGATTTAATTTATATTGATGATGTAGTAGACTTTTTTATAACAATTTTGAATAATATTAATACATTATCCCAATTTACCAATTATAGTCTTGACTTACACTTAGGAACGGGGATAGGTACAAGTATTAAAGAACTAACTAATTATATTGAAACAATTACTAATAAGAAAGCAAATATTCACTGGGGAGCAAAACCATATCGAAAGTTCGATATCATGTACGCTGTTGCTCCAATAAGTAAAAACATTGAATTACTAGGGTGGAGGGCAAAAACGCCATTAGTCAAAGGATTACAAAAACTGATAGAAACATATAATAACTAGCGAAACTAATAATATGACTATATTGTAAGACAACACCTTCTAAACATTGGGGGTGTTATTTTTTAACAAGAAAATGTTTAACTTTGGTAGAAAACCGACTTTGATTAATAAAAGCACCTTAACCTTTCTGATTGATGAAAGTTATTTTTGGTGATTTTTTAATTTATAGAGGTTTCGTCCAAACATATTTAAGTTTTATTAATAAAATAATTTATAAAGGAATAGTAGTGGTAGCTGCATTAGCTGCATTAGCTTTGAGTAGTCATGTTAATAATTTACAACACGAAAAGCTTTAAATGATATGGGAGGGAATTAATTTGAAAGTTGTAATTTTAGCAGGGGGGTTTGGAACAAGAATTAGTGAAGAAACGCAACAAAAACCTAAACCAATGATTGAGATAGGTGATAAACCGATTTTATGGCACATTATGCAACTATATTCTAGGTACGGCTATAATGATTTTATTATTTGTTTAGGGTATAAAAGTCATGTGATTAAAGAATATTTTGCGAATTATCTTCTTTATCATTCTGATGTAACGTTTGATTTTTCGAAAGATAATAAATGTACCATCCACAATCATTCCACAGAACCTTGGAAAGTAACTTTAGTTGAAACAGGTTTAAATACGTTGACTGGTGGCAGGATTAAAAAAATTCAGAAATATATAGGTGATGAAACATTCATGCTCACTTATGGTGATGGTGTCGGTGATATTAACATTAAAAAGTTAGTAAAGTTTCATCAAGAACACGGGCAGCTTGCTACTTTAACGACGACTCAGCCACAAGGTAGATTTGGAGCATTGGCTTTATCAGAAAATCAGACAGTGAAGAAGTTTCAAGAAAAAGTAAAAGGAGATGGCGGCTGGATCAATGCTGGTTTTTTTGTATTGCAGCCAGATATATTTAACTATATATGTAATGGTGACGAAACCATTTTCGAAAGAGAACCATTAGAAAATCTTGCAAAAGATGGACAATTAATGGCCTTTAAACATTCGGGATTTTGGTACCCAATGGATACATTAAGAGACAAAAAGTACCTTGATGATCTATGGAATTCTGGTAATGCAACTTGGGTCCAAAATGAAAAGCAGTAAGTTCAAATAAACGCTTTGTTCAGTGGAGTAAAAAGAGAATATTAGGGGTGAATAAGATGAATGGACTTGGTGAAAATCCTTTTAGAAATAAAGGAGACAAACGTTTTTTAGTAATGGCAAGAGTAGGTGATAACTCCCTTCATAAGGAGTGGTTACAACCAAACGAATACAAAATATTTGATTTATATCTTGAGTATTATGGAGATGGTAGTAATGATTATCGAGGCGATTGTGATTTCTATACAGAAGCCAAAGATTCAAAATGGCCAAGATTTTATAAAATAATGGAACAATGGGGAGAAAGTATCTTAAAGTACGATGCAATCTGGATGCCAGATGATGATATTAGAACAAATTGTTCAGCTATAAATAAAATGTTCCATATATTTATGAGTCATAATTTAGCGTTAGCGCAACCAGCATTAACAAGAGATTCTTATTACTCGCATGGGATTACACTAGAAAATTATGGTTATACCTTGCGTTATACGAATTGGGTTGAAGTTATGGTACCGATTTTCTCAAGAGAAGCGTTACAATTACTCTGGCCGACATTTAATAAAAGCATATCAGGTTGGGGACTTGACTCTATATGGCCAAAAATATTAGGGTATCCGAAAGATAGGATAGCTGTTATTGACAAGGTTCCTGTAACCCATACTAGGCCTGTAGGTGGGGGAACGATATATAAAGATATTGGGGCAGTTGACCCATATCAAGAATTACAACGACTTTGTCAAGAATATGACGTTGTAACACCTTTTGATACTAATATATATGGTACAGTCATGTTATCTGAAAAAAAAAGGAATAAATATAAAAATTTTTTCTTTTCAGATCATGATGGTCGGTTACCCTAAGTTGATGTATCAAGAAAATAGGCTGTCTTAATCATGGAACTAAGTACATTAAGACAGCTATACATACCTTACATTAATTGTGTTGTTAATAAGAACCATGCTATTTCCACGTAATACCGGGAACTCTTCCAATAAACTAGTTTCTCTTTTTAATACTGATTAAGATGTACCAATCTTACAATTGACTTAAAAAATAGGTTATAAGTCTTGGTCGTAAAAAGAAATGGTCCATCTCAAGGTGTATCATAATTATGCAACGGTTACCTTTACCATCGTGGAGTAGCGTCTCAATTTTGTACTAATTTCTTTTTCTTTGTTATAAATAATTTAGGAGCGGGCAATAAAGGTGAATACAAGATGCTTCTCCTTCATACGGTGAATAGCATTACGGAACTGAGAATTTTGTTTCTTTTTTGGGGGGATTTTCTTGGGTCTTCTTTATGGCGATGCACTGGATTAGCGTAAGCAATTGGGACACCTTATCTTATAATTCATCGTTCGTAAAAAAATATCTCCTTTGATGAATTCAGGGATTTCTAATTAATTAATACTGGTACTTATAATCTCAACGAAGAATATAATCCTGCATCGCTATGTACTGTGACAAATCAAGCTAAAAATCATCATAATACACTAAGATATCACCTTTAAGGATGCCATCCCAAAGCTTTTTAACGTATACTGACCGGTCGACCCTAAAGGAAGACCTCAAGGCAGTAAAGAGCAGAAGGATTTAATCATGACACCAGGAGAGCAGTTAGTGACTTCGTATATTTAGAAGGCATGGTCAATTCATACAGCTGGCAATAGAAAGATTGTTATCTGCTCAATGTCAAAGCGTTGAACAGTATGCAGTAAAACACTGGGAACGGGTATCATCAATGGGAGCATTCCTGTAATGATAAAAAATGGAGTTTGAACAAAAAAATAACCTCTTGGTATGATATAAATGTCCGAAGCTGGCCAGCGAAAGGACAAATTATATAAACCAGGAGGCCTTCAAATGAATTATAACCAAAATAATAAAATTGCTCAAATTACTTCTCAAACACTCATTATAGGTGTTGATATTGCGAAATTCAAGCACGTAGCTCGTGCTCAAGACTTCAGAGGTTTGGAGTTTGGAAAACCTTTACACTTTGAAAATACGAAAGATAGTTTTGATGTATTTGTTGAATGGATTAGAGAGATTCAGGGTCAACAAGATATGAATAAAGTAATTGTCGGTGTTGAACCTACTGGTCACTACTGGCTTAATTTAGCTCATTATCTTAAAGAACTTAATCTTAAGCTTGTCGTTGTTAATCCAATGCATGTTAAGAAGACGAAGGAATTAGATGATAATTCCCCCACAAAAAATGATGTGAAAGACGCTAAGGTTATTGCTCAATTAGTGAAAGACGGAAGATACGCTGAACCTAATATTCCAGAGGGAGTATATGCTGATCTACGAATCGCAAGAAAAATACGTGATCTATTATCCGTTGATCTCCAAGTAGTACAAGGACAAATTCACAATTGGATTGATCGATATTTTCCTGAATTCTTAACAGTGTTTAAGGATTGGGAAGGGCAGTCAGCTCTTCAAATATTAAAGCTAAATCTACTACCACATGAGTTAGTTCAACTCCCTGATCGAGAGATATTAACTCATCTAAGAAAAGCTGTGAAACGTGCAGTGGGCATAAGTAGAATAATAGAATTAAAGAAGGCAGCTAGTGTTTCAATTGGAATCCGTGAGGGTT
>NZ_JAJAFR010000010.1 GCF_020734105.1 Alkalihalobacillus deserti | reverse complement strand
TTGATTTGTGCTCAATGCTTATATCACGCTAGCGATATAAAATGCAATTTTACTAAATTGCTGAAAATTGACGAGAAAATCATGTTTTCTCTTTTCGCTTGGCTTTTGTTCAGTTTTCAAAGAACTACTTGTCGTTCAACAGCGACCTTTCTAATATAACATCATACTGACGATTCGTCAAATGTTTTTTTAGAGGTGAAAATGTTTTTCAACACCGCCGTTCAGCGACAAGTAATAATATATCATTATAAATTTATTCCGTCAACCCAAATTTAAATTTAATTAAATTGATAATATGTTTTCATTATACCTTCTGCTTTTGTTTCTTCCTTATAGCAAGTAACTGCCCCTTTTTCAACTAAGTGACGGACTAACAATTCTAAGTCAACACGATAATCTTCCGTTTCACTAATCGCCATTAAATCTGCAATCAAATAAAGATCCCCATTGGCTTCAACTAAGGATAGAAAATGCTGACTTCCGATTATTGTCTTAGAATGAATAGCCAATTCGGTTGCTAAAATAAGAAGCTCAATACGCTTCTCCAGAGTCTCTTCACTTTTTAACAATTCCTGATAAAGCTTATACGTAGGTGGTTCAATATGTTTCACTTGTTCCCAAACCGTAACTTCCGGATAGTAACCGTGTTGAATAACCGATAAACGTGCTAAATGATGAAGGGCGTGCATCATATTACTGAAAGCATCAAAGTAATGACCATTTTGAAAAAGAGTTTTTCCTTCTTCAAACCTTCTAAGCATCTTAGTGAATTGAATGGTCATCTTCTTGCTACGATCACCTGGAGGGAAAGATTCGATTCGCTCTTTCACATCTTTAAGATATTCGTTACGGTCAAAAACAATTTTTCCATTAACCAACCAGTCAACTAAGCGCCTATGGTTACCAACAATTAACGTTTGGTGCATCATTGCTTGACTAAGAGAGTGAAACGCCACTCTTTTTTCACCTATCTTATAATGTTTAATTTCCCATGATATATTCTTATCACTGTTAATTAAAAGAATCACAACATTAAACCCGTCTGTAATTGATAAAGGCAACAACTCTTTTTCTATTATAAGAATGGCAAGTGTATTTTCATCACTCGCGCGATCCTGGTATAGTTGGCGCAATAACATGTCCATCATGAATTCCCCTCTCCCCTATATCTAAACTTATAGGTTTCAGAAATAATAAATTCTATAACAACAGCCTTTTCTCCTGCTTAAATTAGCTTTAAATCTTCATCACCTGTTAACATCCTTTAGGAGAGATTTAATTAACATTATGTTATACTACTACTAGATTTAGGAGGCGCGAAGATGGCATTAAAATATACAAACAAAATCAACAAAATAAGAACATTTGCATTATCCCTTGTTTTCGTCGGAATTCTCGTTATGTACGTCGGAATTTTCTTTAGAGAATCTTATATTGTTATGACAATAGCTATGTTACTTGGCTTTCTCTTTATCATTGGAAGTACAGTCGTTTATTTTTGGATTGGGATGCTTTCGACAAAGACCGTTCAAGTTGTCTGTCCAAACTGCGGTGGAGCAACGAAAATGTTAGGTCGAGTTGATGCCTGCATGCATTGTAGCGAACCTCTTACAATGGACAAATCCCTTGAAGGAAAAGAGTTTGACGAGAACTACAATCGTAAGTCAATAATAAAAAAATGAATCATTCCTAACCCCCTAGGAATGATTCATCCAACATGTTAATTTAATGTTTCATTTTGATTTTGACACTTCGGACAAGTCCCATAAATCTCCATTCGGTGATGATGAACTTTAAACCCCGTAACATGTTCAGCTAAAGTTTCCACTTCATCTAAACCTGGATAATGAAAATCCACAATCTTTCCACAATCGCTGCAAATCACATGATAATGATCAGATGTAACTGAATCAAAGCGACTTGATGAATCGCCATACGTTAACTCTTTTACGATGCCAGCTTCCTTGAATACGCGAATGTTATTATAAACAGTCGCAACACTCATATTGGGAAAACGCCCCTCTAACGCTTTATATATATCATCAGCAGTTGGGTGGGTCATAGATTCATATAGGAACTCTAGTATCGCATGACGTTGCGGAGTCATACGCACACGGGTGCTTTTCAAAGCATCAAGTGCATCTTGCAAGCGATGATCAGACATTGTCATGCACCTCTCTTTCAGAAAAAACGATTATTACTTTATAATTAGTATAATATAAAAATCGCCAGACTGTCAATGTATCCGCTATTTCTACGTTAGTAACCCTAGAAATGGGGCTGAATCTTTTACATCTAATAAAAAGGAGGTATATCGATGGGCTTGCTTACTCATTCGGCGCTTCTTCTTCTCAAAGTCTAAGCAGGCTTGTTTTAATGCTTCTTGTAACTGAGCAACGTCGACTTCATCGACACCAAACAAAAACGTCGTGTTGCCTTTTCTCCAAAATCCTCCTGAACTTGCTAACTCCGTCATACGATATCCTTGCTTTTTCAACTGTACTTCGACTTCATCTGCAAAAACATTATCAATAATACATACTAGAAGCTTCACAGTAACACCCCCAACCTATTGCCTTTACCTACATTTATTCGCTTATGGAGCTTGATGTTCCTGTTAAACCATATTTAAGATAACTAAATTATTTAGGTTACTCTATATCTATCGTTGTTTGTTATTCAAGCTCGTCTCTAATATGTAACAACGCTTCTTTAACATGGTCTTTTACTTTAACCTTACGCCACTCTTTCACAAGCGTTCCTTCTTTGTTGATAATAAAAGTTGATCGTTCGATTCCCATGTATTCTTTCCCAAAGTTTTTTTTCAATTTCCAAACCCCATAGGCTTCCGCAACTTGATGATCTATATCAGCTAGTAATAAAAAGGGAAGTTCATATTTTTCTATAAACTTTTCGTGTTTTGCCACTGGGTCTGGGCTCACTCCAATTATCACTGTATTTAGAGAAGAAAAATCTGCTATTTTATCGCGAAAATCACATGCCTGTGTTGTACATCCAGGTGTCATATCCTTAGGGTAAAAATACAATACAACATTCTTACCAAGGTACGTTTCTAATCCTACAGTTTGTCCGTTATTTGCTGGTAACAAGAACTGCGGTGCTTTCTGACCTACTTGAATCATTAAAATCATCCCTTCTACTTATTGTTATAATAAGCGTAGCTGAAGTTTAAAAGAAAGACAACTATTCCTTTTTTGTCACCTGAATAACAGACGTTATCACGAATGCCGCCGGAAGAAGATAGCCAAATAAAGCTTCGACAATTGAAATAAACCGTCCAATTCCAACTGGCACTAGATCCCCGTAACCAACAGAAAGCAAAGTAACTGCACTAAAGTAAACAATATCTTCTATTAAGTGAGAGACCGTTCCTCCTACACACGCATTTCCTTCTTTTAAAACTTGTATCCCCATTAACTCAAGCCCTAAATACAAGATAGAAAAAGATAACATAACCGTTATATAAACAAGTACAAGTAATGCAAAATGCCTTAAAGAAACAGAGTGCCTTCCACGTATAGGTCGATAACGAATCAGCATGAGTATACTAACAATTGTTCCGATTGTAGCTAAAATTAAAAAGAAAGATATGATCCAATCCATCTTCTAATTCACACCCCCCAACTAAACTCTATGTAGCTAATCCACATTCTAGAATGTGAAGGGGTACTAGGTATTTATCACTTGAATTACATCCCTTATTGTTATTGTTATAAAAAAAGTAGGATTAAGGGGGTCTCGTCCATCCCGATGCACTCATGATGAATTGTTAATTCAAATTTATCGCCTTGCAATCAAACAGAAACTCAGAAAGATTTTATAGATATGTTGTTTTTAGAGATTTCAAAACGTAATCTTCAGTCTCGACTACATCCCCCAACTCTCGAATAAGAGCAATACCAACCTAAAGCTTACTTCCTCTTTCATTTCCATTACTTTTAATAAAATTCCCTTTTGAAGTTGACTCTCTATTTTTATATGAGGGCATACATAGGACTAATCGGTCTCAAGTGCATGGAGCACAGACTCTAGCTTTTCGATACTTACATTCACATCTCCCCGTTCGATTTGAGCAAGATAATCAAGTGTAAGGCCGCTCTTTTCTGTTAAGCAATGGTCCACTTTTTATCCTTCCTCAACTTTCTAATTTGGTTTCCGATATGAATTAACGTTCTACCCACTTTCACTAATCATTGGTGTATAACAATCATTATAATTATTTTCTGCTTTTAGAAAACTAAATTTCGGTAATTTATATTCATATGGTATTTTTTGATCTAGCTAGAGTTGTATTTGCTCTACTCACTCGTCTATGATTGTAGAACAAGGATTAACTTGTATAGATGGTTTAATAGGAGGAAGAAAATGAACTGGACAAAATCTGAAATGTTATATAAAGAGGCTGAGGAACATATTGTTGGCGGAGTCAACAGTCCGTCTCGTGCTTTTAAAGCGGTAGGTGGTGGGAGCCCTATTTTCATGGAAAAGGCAAAAGGGGCCTATTTTTGGGATGTAGATGGAAACCAATACATAGATTATCTAGCGGCCTATGGTCCGATTATTACTGGCCATGCCCACCCTCACATAACAGCAGCGATTCAACAAGCTGCTGAAAATGGAGTTTTATTTGGGACTCCGACAAAACTTGAAAATACATTTGCAAAAATGCTCAAAGACGCGATCCCTTCTCTTGAAAAAGTACGCTTTGTTAATTCAGGTACCGAAGCTGTCATGACGACAATTCGAGTCGCTAGAGCCTACACAGGAAGAGATAAAATCATTAAGTTTGCTGGTTGTTACCATGGCCACTCCGACCTTGTATTAGTTGCTGCTGGCTCTGGACCTTCAACCCTTGGTACGCCTGATTCCGCAGGAGTGACGAAGAGCATTGCCAAAGAAGTCATTACCGTTCCTTTTAATGATATAGATGCTTATAAAGACGCACTTTCTAAATGGGGAGATGAAATTGCCGCCGTCCTTGTTGAACCGATTGTCGGGAATTTTGGTATTGTTGAACCAGTAGAAGGGTTCCTAGAAGCAGTGAATCAACTCACTCACGAAGCTGGTGCGCTTGTGATCTATGATGAAGTCATTACAGCATTTCGCTTTATGTATGGAGGCGCACAAAATTATTTAGGTGTTGAACCTGACATGACAGCCTTAGGAAAAATCATTGGTGGTGGACTTCCAATTGGTGCATACGGTGGTCGAATTGATATTATGGAGAAGGTTGCTCCTCTTGGCCCTGCTTATCAAGCTGGAACCATGGCTGGTAATCCATTATCAATGAGCGCGGGAATTGCGTGCTTAGAAGTGTTAAAAGATGAAGGTACTTATGATAAACTCGACCAATTAGGAGCTATTCTCGAAAACGGTATTCTTACACTAGCTGAAAAACACAAACAAACGATCACAGTGAATCGTTTAAAAGGCGCATTGACCGTTTACTTCACAGATGAAAAAATTAAAAATCACGAACAGGCTGAGAATACAAATGGTGAGCTTTTTGGGATCTTCTTTAAAGAATTACTAAACCGTGGAATCAACCTCGCTCCATCCAAATATGAAGCTTGGTTTTTAACGATTGCTCATACAGAGCAGGATATTGCCGAGACACTTAAAGCTGTTGATGAAGCGTTTGCAGCCATGGCTTCTATTTAAGTTATTACCATCATTAAGTTTAAAATCGAAGAGGAGATATCCAAATTGAAAAATTTGGTATCTCCTCTTTTTAAAATATTTACTCTGGTCCACCTAAATTTGTTTCGTGTCTGAAATGCTCGCCTACCTTTTCTCATACTTTTTCAAGAGAAAACTCTTGATTAAGACAACCATTACATTGTATAGTTTCCTTCGGTGTCTATTAAGGTTATTAGTCTTTTTTATTTGAAATACTAATAGAGGTACCCATAATAATGCTTATCAAAAGGAGTTTTTTTCACTTATGAAACTTGGGGCTCGTATATTTAAAACAGGGCTTGCCGTAATGCTTTCACTTTATTTAGCGATGTGGGTTGGTCTTGAACCACCTATGTTTGCTGCGCTCGCTGCGGCTATTGCCGTTCAACCATCGCTCTATCGAACATTTCAAACAATTTTAGAACAAGTTCAAGCCAATATTATTGGAGCTGTCGTAGCTGTTATCTTTGTTATGACTTTTGGTCACCATCCTTTTGTCGTCGGGCTCGTTGTCGTACTGGCAATATCGATTATTTTAAAGGTGAAGTTAGAGCCGACAACCATTCCATTGGCCATTGTCACAGTCATTATCATCATGGAAAGTCCGGCTACAGACTTTATTCAGTTTGCAGCAGGTCGCTTTACTCTTGTCATCAGTGGAGTATTATCTGCATTTATTATTAATCTGTTTTTTCTTCCTCCTAGATACGAAACAAAGCTTTATCATCAACTGTCAAAAGCAACTGAGGACATCAATCAATGGACGATGTTATTAATTCGTAACGCAGCAGACCACCGGGCGTTGAAGAAAGATTTAAATAGACTAGAGGAAAAAATGGTTAAGCTCGAAAATCTCTATTTGCTTTATAAAGAAGAACGAAATTATTTCATGAAAAATAAATATAGCAAAGCGCGTAAGGTCGTTCTTTATCGGCAAATGCTTATCACCGCTAAGAAATCGCTTTTTGTTTTAAAAAACTTAGAAAGACGATCGGAAGAACTTTCTATTATGCCTGATGAAACGTATAAAAAATTTGAGAAGCAGCTTGATTATTTAACTGCTTACCACGATCGCATTTTATTACGTTACATCGGAAAGGTTCACTCCAGTCACTCAGATGAATTAATTGAAAAAATGAACATCGGAAAAGAAGAATTAATGAATTATTACTTTAGCCTCCAAAACCAAGCATGTATTGATTACAATCAATGGCTTCATCTTTTACCCGCTGTATCGCAAATGATTGAATATCAAGAACAGCTAGAGCACTTAAGTCATTTAGTTGATAGTTTTTTCACGTATCATCAAGAACATAATGAAGTGAAAATTGAAGCACTAGAAGAAGAATAAAAGGCGTGCCACACGAGTGGCACGCCTTTTATTGAAATTGCTGTACATCAAATAATTTCTTATAACTACCTTCACGCTTCATCAGATCATTATGACTACCCACTTCAACGATTTCTCCGTTTTCAATCACAACAATACGGTCTGCATGGGTAATCGTTGAAAGCCGATGAGCAACAATGAAGGTCGTTCGATCTTTTGCTAGTTTTTCAAGTGCTTCTTGAATAAAATGTTCACTTTCAAGATCCAGAGCTGATGTAGCTTCATCAAAAATAAGAATAGGTGGATTTTTCAAGAAGACCCTCGCAATTGCTACACGTTGTTTTTGGCCACCAGAGAGTTTTACTCCTCTTTCACCAACTTCCGTGTCATACCCAGCAGGAAGCCCAATAATAAATTCATGAGCGTTCGCTGCTGTGGCTGCCGCTATGACCTCTTCATCAGTAGCATCTGGTCTTCCCATCAAAATGTTCTTTTTAATAGAGTCACTAAAAAGAATATTATCCTGAAGCACCATTCCAATATTGTCACGTAACGTTCTTACTTGGTATTTTCGAATATCCGATCCGTCTAACAAAATTTCACCAGAAGAAACATCATAAAAACGTGGAATCAGACTAATGATGGTACTCTTACCACCACCACTCATCCCGACAAACGCAATCGTTTCCCCTTGTTTCACATCGAGATTCACATTTTTCAGTACAGGTTTATCGCCTTCGTTGTATTGAAACGTTACATTACGAAATTCAAGATGTCCCTTTGCTCTTGTTAAAGGCTTAGACTCAGGCTCATCCTCAATATCATATTTCTCATCAATGAACTCAAACACTCGATCCATCGAGGCAACTGCCTGCGTCAGTGTCGTCGATGAATTAATTAAACGTCTAAGCGGTCCATAAAGTCGCTCCATATAAAGGACAAAAGCAGTCATGGCCCCTACTTCTAACTGGCCTATGATTACAAAGTAACCGGCAACAAAAATAACCAGTAAAGGTGCTACATCGGTTATCGTATTCACAACCGCAAACGTTTTTGCATTCCATTTCGTATGATCAATCGCTCTATTAAGGAAATGGGTGTTTCGCTTAGCGAATTGTGCTTGTTCATAATCCTCTAGGGCAAAGCTTCGAATAACACTCATCCCCTGAACTCGCTCATGCAAGTGACCTTGAACTTCTGCTAATGCTTGCGAGCGAACTCTCGTTAGATGACGCAATCTCGCATAAAAATACTTCACAGAGAACCCATATAAAGGAAACATCGATATAGCAACAAGTGTCAACCAAACATTAAGATTTAACATAATGATAATAGCAATAATGATCGTAAATAAATCAAGCCAGATATTCATTAATCCCGTGATGACAAAGTTTTTCGTTTGCTCAACATCGTGAATCACACGAGAAATAATTTCCCCGACTTTACGATTTGAATAAAACTTCAAACTTAGTTTTTGAATATGAGTAAATAATTGATCTCTAATATCGTAAAGCACTTTACTTCCAATCCACTGCGCAAAGTACTGACGATAATATTCAATCGGCGGACGTAAGAAAACAAAAATAAAAAACATACCAACCATTATTTTAAACAATAATGAGATCTTATCATCCTGGGTCATCGCTTCTGCAAAAATAATATCATCAATAACGTACATCATCACTAATGGCAAAAGAAGCGGAATCCCAAATTTAAAAATCCCAATCAAAATTGTAATACCGATCTCTTTCCAATACGGCTTGATGAATGCCATATAGCGTTTTATACTATCCAGCTTCGCCATCCCCTTTTTTTTAAAAAGCTCCCCTGCCTAACCTTTTCTCCTGAAAATTAGGCCATGCTTTTATTTTCCCTTAAATTCAAACCCTTCATCCACTTAAAAAGTGGATCTCTAATTCACTTACGTACAAAGGTCTGACTTGATTAGAACCTTGGGTCGGTTCGCTAACCATAGTCAGACCTACTGTATTTTAACGGTATTGTAAGAAGCGTTCATACCAATTCTCAACAAATTGAGGAGCAAACGGTCCTTTTCTTTGGTGAATCCATGAGATTAATTCATCAACACTTCGTTTTAGAATATCATCTACTGCTTGTGGATAATTCATAAGTTTACGGTGCAAATCATATTCATCTTCATCTAAGAGCTTAAAGGTCATATCTGGGTACACCTTTATATCGAGGTCGTAATCAATATACTTTAAAGCCTCGCTGTCCCAAGTAAAAGGCGAACCAAGGTTGCAATAGTAATAAATACCATCAGATCGAATCATACCGATTGTGTTAAACCATTGTTCGGAATCAAAATAACAAATAGCAGGCTCACGAGTTCTCCAGTTTCTACCATCCGATTCCTTCACTAGAATACGGTCATTCCCCCCAATTACAACCTTTGACGTCCCTTTAAGCACGATTGTTTCTTCCCAAATGCGATGAATCAATCCATTATGTTTATAGCTATGGATTTGAATATTGCTGCCTTCTTTGGGAAAATTCATAAATAACTCCCTTCTATGCCATTTTTTCGGACGTCAGTAGATAGAGTAGGTAACCAACTATCAATTGAATTAACTTGCCCTACTACCATTTCTACTATAGTTTTCTAAATAAAAACGTTTTCTTTTTTTCAAGTCTTCTATATTATACCGTTTTTTCATCTATATTGAAACTTCAAGGATAAAAAGTTTAATTATTCTTATAACCATCTAATACTATAAAAACCATGCCTGATTAATTTTTATGAGAAAAAAAACAAGCACCCTTTGGACGATATCACCAAGGGTGCTTGTTTTAGGTAATACTATTATTTTTGTTGAGAAGAGTTTTGTTGCTTACGAGCTGCAGATTGAGCGTTTTGCTGACGTACTTCTTGTACATCAGTTTCGCTTGCAAATTCTGTTTGGTTGCTAGAACCTTGTGCTGAAGCCGCGTTTTGTTTTCTTACTTCTTGAGCATTTGTTTTTGATGCTTGTTGTTGTCGATCCATGTGATATCACCTCCACGCTTATTAAGATGTCCGGAGGAGTAATTTTTTATTCAATTACATCGTTAAATTTCAAAAGCTATTTTAGACTAAAAGGGAGATGCCACCATCTACAACAATGGTTTGCCCTCGAATCATTGCTGCTTCTTCAGAAAGCAAAAACAAGACAGTACTTGCCAAATCTTCTGCTTCTACAATACGCCCAGCTGGAGTTCGCGCTGCTGCATCTGCAAGTAATTCTTCCCGATTAGGAAAATGAGTTAACGCATCTGTATCTACAGCGCCGCCTGAAACTGCATTTACGACTATGTTTTTTTCAGCTAACTCAACGGCTAAATAGCGTGTTAATGCTTCTACTGCCGCTTTTGATACCCCTATTGTTGTGTAATTTTTCAAGTAACGAATTGATCCAAGCGAACTTAAACTTACAATATGACCTCCACCTACCTTTTCCATTCTTTTTGCTGCTTCTTGAGCACAAAAAAGAAGGGCCTTACTATTAATATCCATTGTCCAGTCCCAATGACTTTCCTCAAGCTCCATTAACGGGCGTAAAACACCAGACGCCGCGTTATTAACTAGTATATCTAAACGGCCATACTCTTCATCTATTCGAGTAAATAACTCCTTAATTTTCTCAGGCTTTCCTACATTCGCTTTTACAACCAATGCTTTTTGTCCAAGTGCTTCAATTTCCTTTGCCGTATCTATTGCGGCTTGCTTGCTTCTTGCATAATTGATTACAAGATCATAACCCTGTTTTGCTAATTTCAAGGCAATAAGTTTGCCAATTCCACGACTACTACCTGTAACTAATGCAACTTTTTGATTCATATGTAAAATCCTCCAATATCGTCTAATTACTTTATTATATCGTATAGCACCTCTTGCGAACAGGAACACTAAGTGAAAAGAATTGAAGGAGGGTTCATCATGTATGTAGGAAGAGATATGACAGAACTATCAATGATGTCTATCGATCAGTGGACTGAGAAGGAGTTAGCTTATTTTCACCATGGTCTTCAGCAAATGACACCATACTTAAATATCGAAGGGACAACCATTCATCGTGAAATTATTCGTGAAATTGAAACACGCGGTGGCTTACATCAAGAAGCCACGTGGACCCAAGGCACCGAGCCTCATCCTGATTGATTACAAAATTTAATTATTATGTGGGTGATTCAAAAGATCAAAAAAGGTCTTTCGAATCACTCTTTTTATATGAATTTTATTGAATTTCGTTTAAAATCAAGATAAATATTTAATTTTTAAAAAGGAGCGATGGAAATGAAAGCGGTTGTTTATGAAACATACGGAGATCCTCATGTTCTAAAAGTTTCAGAAGTCCCAAAACCTACAATTAAACCTAACGAAGTACTCATCCGCGTTAACGCAAGCGGCATTAATCCTGTCGATACATATTTTCGGAAAGGTATTAGGGAAGTAGAATCATTCCCTCATATTCCTCATTTTGATTTAGGTGGAGAAGTCATAGAAATTGGTGTCGATGTTACAGACACTCAGATTGGTGACCGCGTTTGGGCGACGAATGCGAAAGGAGCCTCAGCCGAATATGTAGCTATTTCATCAGCTTACGTATTTCCACTTCCTGATAACCTTACCTTTAAAGATGGAGCTGCGCTCGCTATGCCCTTTATGACCGCATACCTGTCTCTTTTTAGTCGTGGGCAACTAAAGGATAATGAAAGTGTATTGATATACGGTGCAGCAGGTGCTGTCGGACATGCCGCCGTTCAAATGGCAAAAAAAGCTGGGGCCCATGTTCTTGCGACCGCCAGCAATCCAGAAAAAGCCCTACTTGCCAAACAAGCTGGAGCGGATCAGGTTATTTTATATAAAGAAGAAGACTTAGTAGCAAAAGTAATGGAGCTTACTGATCAAAATGGAGTCTCTCTCATTTTAGATATGTCCGTTAGTGAAAACTTAGTGAAAAATCTTGAAATGATTGCTGTTACTGGGCGAATTATTACGATTGGCTCTCCTGTTAATAACACTCCTCCCCTTCTATGGAGAGAGTTAAATATGAAGCATGCCTCTTTAATTGGTGTCTTGCTTTTTACTGCACCAACTGAAGAATTACGAACAGCAGGTAAAGCCATTTCTGCAGGATTTGCGAATGGATCCTTTGCTACTCATATCGGTAACGTCTTTTCTTATGAAGAAGCAGCAACAGCGCATGAAGCATTAGATTCAAAACAATACGATGGTCGGATCATTCTTGAACATCTCAATTAAGAAGCTTGTTGTAGGAGATTCAAACTAGTATAGGTTTGGGTCTTTCTTTTTATGCTGAGTCGTTCATCCAAAAACGGTTTAATGGGATCAACTTTAGTTCTGATTACCCAACCTACTCATTTTATAGTTACTTTCAAACTAGTTGCGTCAATTTAGCACACTTATCCGTCCTTTATATTTAGCTTGCCCCACCCATCAATCGAATTAGTAAGATTTTAAATCAAGGGGAAACTAAATGATAGCTTTATTAGAAAGGAGTCTGTATATGGAAAAGCAATTGTACTATGTTAATTTAAATCCGATAAGTATGGAAGATATTAGTCCGACCCCTGTGAATGATGGTCAGTTAATTGAATATGAGATTGAAGCAACGTTAACGGAGAAAAAAGCATTAGAGGATTTGCTGCGTGAAGTACAAGCTCACGATCTAGAACTTGGAAATTTATTTACATTCAGGCATTTTGATGATGAAAAGGAAGATAGAGATCGTAATGAATACCAACGCGGTTTAAATGATGTATATGAAGCGATTTATCGCCTTGGAACCGCTGAAACAAAAGAGAAAATAAAAGAAATCCACATGATTAATGATGATGCCTTTCCTTTAAATAACCAGATTGAGCGTGATACCCCGCTTTAAATCATAAAATGCCTCAAAGGTGTACACTAACTAACCCCTTTGAGGCATTTTCCTTTAAAAATTGGACTTTGATTGTCCGCCATCGACATTGATCGTTGCCCCAACAATCCAACTCGCTTTTTCTGATGCTAAAAACGCCACAACATTTGCTATCTCTTCGACAGTTCCAAAACGTCCAGCTGGTATTTCTGCTTCAACAAACTGATTGATTTTTTCAGGGTTCTCTTCCAGTCTTCTTTGCCAGTTTCCAGAGGAATGTAAGATCGATCCCGGTGCGACACCATTCACTCGAACCCCATCTTTAATCACTTCATCTGCTAATGATTTTGTAAAGCTAATCATTGCTGCTTTCGCACTGTTATAAGTGACCTTCCCACCAGCCTCACGCCCAAAAATAGAAGAAATATTAATAATGCTTCCTGCTTGTTTTTCTTTCAAATACGGCAACACGAGCTTGCTAAAATGAACAGCAGAAAAATAATTGAGCTCAAAAGCTTCGTGAAATAGTGTTAGATTGGTTTCAGCTGTTGTTGAACCGTTACTCCCACCTAGATTATTAACAAGAACATCAATGGTACCGTAATGTTCCACCACTTCTCGAATTACACGTTCTCTTTCTTTTTCATTATACAAATCGGCTTGTATTGGCAAAATCTCACTAAACTGAGCTTTCGCCTGTTCTAAGCTGTCTTCTCCTCTTGCTACAATAGCAACCTTTGCTCCTTCATTTATAAAAGCAGCAGCAATTCCAAGGCCAATTCCTTTTGAGCCACCTGTAACAAGTATAATTTTATTTTTCAAATTCAGATCCACTTAATATCCAACTCCCTACGCTAAACTCGAGTCCATTAATGAATGTTGAATAATTTTTTGATGTGAGACTGGAAAAGCGTACTTTTCTATACTGTCTGTGGGCACCCATTTTCTCGTTTCGCTTTCGAGGTTAGCTCTACCTTTGACTTGTCCTTCAAAAACAGTTATATTCCAAACTAAATGAGAAAAAACATGCTCAACATGTTGAATAGCCCTTCCAACTTCAGCACCGATTTCAAAATCATTAACAAGAAACTCTGAAAGTAATTTACGTTGATCGTCCATGCCCGTTGTTTCCATATTCGGAAATTGCCATAATCGAGCTAGCAACCCCGTTTCCGGGCGTTTTTCAATGAGAACTTCACCATACTGGTTTTTTAACACAATTGCAGCCATCTGCTTAACAGTTTGCTTTTTCTTTTTTGACTTTATTGGTAATTCAGCTTGTATGCCTTTTTGGTTTGCACTGCAACGAACCTTTACTGGGCAAAGCAAGCAACCAGGGGACGTGGGCGTACAAATTAGTGCGCCAAGCTCCATTAACCCTTGATTAAACGCAGAAGGATTTTCTTTTGACACAAGGTCATATAAAATACCCTCAAATATCTTTCTCGTAGCTGGTTTGGCAATGTCTTCTTCAATTATGAATACTCTTGAGAGAACGCGCATCACATTGCCATCAACTGCTGGTTCTGCCTTTCCATATGCAATGCTTAAAATTGCACCTGCTGTATATGGTCCTACCCCTCTTAACGATAATATCTCTTCTCTTGTATTAGGAACGGTTCCCTCATACTTTTCAACTACTTCTTTAACTGCCGTTTGTAAATTACGAACGCGAGAATAATACCCTAACCCCTCCCACGCTTTTAAAATTTGATCTTCTTCAGCTTCAGCTAACGCTTCTAAGGTTGGAAATTCTCTTATGAAAGCTTGATAATAAGGAATGACTGTATCGACTCTTGTTTGCTGTAGCATGATTTCAGATACCCAAACACGATAGGGATCTTTTGATTCACGCCATGGCAATGCTCTTTGGTTCTCTAAAAACCAATTGACTAAATTTTCTTGGAAGCCTGTTACATCAAAATCTCTAAGCTGCTCTTGTATCACTTGAATGATTCCTTTCTTTGAAAAGCCCAGCAATGAATTTTTTCTGCGCCTCCCTCAATATAGGGAACAATTTTTCCAAAAACTGTATGATCTGCTTGACGACGTATTTTTTTCAATATTTGGTAATGGGACGCAGTCGGTACTTCATACATTTCGACATAAAGAAATGGCTGATCATCTGCTACATACCATTGAATCTTTTCAGCTTCGTAGTCTGCGAGCGTCTCGATAACTTCTTTCATAACATGTTCATATGCTTCAACTGAATTCTCTTTTACTTTGTATTCCATAAAAATCTGTAAACTTTTTGTCATTTTTCCTAATCCCCTTTTTAATCGATGATGATTCGGGTATAAATAAACTATATCAGAGATTTTCCCAAAAGGTTCGTTTTTACCTTTTGGGAAAACTTCGAAGCAATATGTCGAGCACTGTCTTAGCCTTCTTTAAAGCGTACTACTCAAAAAGGCGCACACCGTGTGGATCCATTACAACTACTTCGACTATAATATAACTAAGTTCTAATAAGTTGTACTTTTTCTTTCTATTTGGTTTACATGAAGTACAAGTAGACCCTTTTGCAAATATTGTCTTAAACATGTTACCGTTTCAATAAAACTAGAGAAAATAAGCTTTACCTTATTTAAAATTTACTAACACAGAAAGTTAAGGAGGTATCATAAACGATGGACACAGGTACTCATGTAGTAATGGGGATTTCGCTAGGCGGACTTGCCACACTAGATCCCACCATAGCAAGCGATCCATTACTCCCCAGTTCGGTCATGATTGCCACCATTATTGGCTCTCTAGCCCCAGACTTTGATACCGTATTAAAATTACGAAATAATGCGGTGTATATACGGAACCATCGTGGGATAACACATTCCATTCCAGCTGTTTTTTTATGGCCGCTTTTGATTACGGGTGGTATTTTTGCTTTTACTCCTGAGACCAATTGGTTAACGGTTTTACTATGGTCATTTATTGCTGTTTTTCTACATGTATTTGTCGATATTTTTAATGCGTATGGAACTCAAGCTCTACGCCCCCTTTCAAATAGATGGATTGCTTTAGGTGTTATTAATATTTTTGATCCATTTATTTTCTTTAGTCATTTAGCCGCTTTTTCATTTTGGGCTCTCGGATTACCTCCTGGGCGCACGATCCTTGTTTTATATTTAGGACTGATCGCCTATTATATTTGGAGAATAACTGAGAAAAAACGTGTTGTTCATCACGCGAAAAGGCTTCATCCCGATGCAAGCCATATTTTTGTATCACCAACGATCAGATGGAATCAATGGCATGTCGTCATTCGAACGCCTGATGTATTATTTGTGACAGAATCACGTAACCATGAGATTGAGTATTTTGAGCAGTATTCATTTGATCCTATCCCTGATATACCGGTCATAAACGCAGCAAGAAAAGACTCAAACCTTTCAGCCTTTTTATCTTTTTCTCCGACATACAGATGGGAAATTGAAGAAAAGGATGATATTACTGAAGTTCGTTTTGTTGACTTGCGCTATCGTAGTAAAGGACATTATCCATTCGTCGGAATTGTCCAATTAGACCAAAACTTGAACATAGTTAGTTCTTATACGGGTTGGGTATTTAGTGAAGAAACACTTCAAAAGAAATTAAATATTGTCACTGAGTAAACTATAACAGTGCGTGATAAGCCTGCCATGAACCATTCATTCATAGCAGGCTTAGTGTATAATTTGCTGACAACTACATTTTTAATGCTTTAGATGACCTTCATCCTTATTTAAATGTGAAAATTTTTCTTTCGTTGCAGCATATCTATGCAAAATGGGTCCGTATTGTTTAATCCAACGCGTGACAATTTGTTCCGTCACATCTTGTCCCTTATACGTCCAACCGCCTTTTGCACGCGTTACTTCAAAATCTTCCCATAAGCTTTCTACCCAAGTTCTTGCTTGAGCAGATGTAATTTCTGAATTAACAGCTAAAAGTTGCTCCGTTAAGCGCCTGAAACGATCTTCCATCTTTCTTTCCTCCTTTGACAATCTTTACGTCTTATATCTTTCAATTAAGTGCTCATACTATTATAGAACACGTTGGAAAGGAGGGTCACCAGATGCGTAACAAAGCAAAAGGCTTTCCAAATCATATTAAATTCGATGGGAATTCACCAAAGGATATCAAAAATAAAAACGAATCCAAACGAGCTGATTTAGAAATCAACACTCGTCCTAGAGAACGTATGAGAACTAGTGATGGTGATACGAATAATTAGGTGATTACTGATTTAATTGGCTTAAATCAATTTCCAACGTTTCTGGAGGTGCTAGAGCTATGGGTAAGGGGAAAGATACATTTAATTTCACAGAATATAAAAGTCCATTCGACTCACCACGTGCAAAACCGAAACATGCTTCTAAACAAATCGGTGGAGAAACGCAAATGAGTCAAACGGGTATTAAAGTTCGCTTACACCGGAAGGCCGAACAAAGATAAGCCTTCCACCTTGTACTGAATAAGGAGAGGTCTACTTGACTTCTCCTTCTTCTTTTACAAACAAAGAAATAGGAATTCCTTCAAGAGAGACTTCGTTATCGCGATATCCCCAAGCAAAATAACCATTTAAATAAGAAATCTTAAAAGTGGAACCACCCTCAATTGTATATGTCTCTCCTGGCTTAAAGTCCTCAGGATTAAGTAAATAAGCTTTAGCTAGAAGAACACGTCGTTCATAAACAGCAAATTCACTCGACATCCCTAATTGTTCTGCTTTTTTCGCTTTTTCGTTCAAACGAGCAATTTCTGTTCGTAGCTCATATTCAGTCAATTGACTAAACCTCTTTTGTTGTTCCATTTTGTTCATCCCTCTCTCTCATCTTCTTTATTATAGATGAAACAAGCAAGACAAACAAAGAATTGGCTACAGAAGATAAGCTAAAATTAATCCAATTATCCCTGAGAAACTAGCATAATAAAGCATCGGCAACATGGTCATTCGGATAATGGCCTCTTTCTTCCCTACTAGCCCAACAAACTGAAGCGGCTACAACTATATTTACAACTCAAATTATATTTCCAGCATTTGATCCAAGAACCTGTAGGCCTAAGAAAAGAAAAGAAAAGAAATAAATTCTCTTCTTCTAAACTGTTTAATTTGTTTCATTCAAGTATCTATCTATTAAAGCGAGAGAAAAACCTTTCCGATAAAGAGCTTGCTTCACTCTTTGCTTGAACTCCCAATCTGAATATTTCTCTGCATATTTTTTCTTGACCTTTTCCCCTTGGAAACAAATTGATTCCCACTCTACTTCATTTTCATTTGACATATCAACTTCTCGAAGTGCTTCATTAATCACTTCACGTGAAAACCCTTTTGTTTGCAGTTGATTAGATAATTTATCGATAAATGCTTGATTAGATAATTTATTGCTACGCATTTTTTGTTTCTCAAGCCATTTTATAATGGAATGAATTTGATCTTTTTTCTGAAATTGCTCGAGTGCCCCATCAATGACAACATCTTTTACCCCTTTTTGTAGAAGCTCTTGTTTTAACTTTAATGGACCTTTCATTAACGTTAATTGCTTCGAGCGAATATAGGCATGTGCAAATTCCTGATCATTTAATAACCCTTGTTCGAGAAGTTCCTCAATGACTTCATCTATATGTCGCTGGTCTTTTTCCTTTTTATAAAGATAGACCCTCATTTCCTCGATTGAGCGCATACGATAGGATAAATAATTTATCGCTAAGTAATACGTTTTTTTCTTTTCATCTTCATCAATTAATTGGATTAATGATTCCTCGTTTAACTCCATTCCTTTCTTTAAACCACGTTTAATTAGGATGTCTTCATCAACACTAAAGGCATACTCTTCTCCTTTGCCTCTATTAAGAAATATATTATAGCGACTTTTATTCCGCTGTTGCACTTGGATTTTTGTAATAACAGCCAAATAGGTCACCTCCAAACTTTTATTTTTGCAAAGATCCTTTAAAAGGACGTAAACTACTGTTAAAACGACTAGGAGGATTTAAAATGAGAATTGCGATAGCAGGCGGAACCGGTTTTATTGGCACAAAGCTTACAAATCATTTAGTAAGTCTCGGTCATTCTGTTTACATTTTAACAAGAGATGCAACGAATAAACCAGCAAAACCAAATGTGATTTATGTCGAATGGCTTAAGGATGGCACGAACCCAGCTGCATCCTTAGATGAGATTGATGTGATTGTTAACCTTGCTGGTGAGTCAATAGGTGCCAGTAGATGGACATCTGCACGTAAGAAAAGCATTCTCCAAAGTCGGATTCAATCGACACGCTCAATTGTTAACCTCATTGAAAAGCTAACATCAAAACCTAAAGTACTCGTGAACGCTTCAGCCATTGGCTACTACGGGAATTCCTTAACACATCCATTCACTGAAGAATCTAAACCAGCACAAGATAACTTTCTATCCCTCGTTGTTCAAAAATGGGAACAAGAAGCAGAAGCTGCAACCGCTTATGGAGTGAGGGTCACTTATTGTCGTTTAGGCGTTGTACTTGATTCTAATAAGGGTGCCTTAGCACGAATGCTATTACCATTTCGTTTCTTTGCCGGAGGACCTTTAGGGTCAGGAAGTCAGTGGTTCAGCTGGATTCATATTGATGATGTTATCCACATGTTTACTTTTGCGATTGAACACATTGAATTACAAGGTCCATTTAACTTAACAGCTCCCGCCCCATTAAAAATGGATGATTTCGGTAAAATAATTGCTCGTGTATTAAGCAAGCCTTATTGGTTACCAGCACCATCTATCGCTTTAAAGCTTTTACTTGGTGAAATGAGTACCCTCGTTCTTGATGGTCAAAAAGTCTTGCCATACAAGGCTGAAACAGCTGGTTATCGCTTTCTTTATCCATCTTTAGAACCAGCTTTAACAAATTTATTAAAGAGTTAGAAATATCTTAATATTCCTTATGAAATTGGGAGATTTTTTCACGAAAAATTTATAAAAAATAGGTATCTTTTTCGTAAAAAAACATTTAATATATAGAAGGATTCAAGAGTATATGAGCGTATTTGTTTCTTATAAATACATTTCACCAACATAAACAGGCTAGAATCCTAATTATCGCTATATAAACCAATATATAAACATTGGGAAGGCAATTGGTGCGCCACCAGCAAGGCTGGTTCTAGTGGGTTCGATTCCCACCCCGAATTTGATATGTACGACTATTAAATTCGAGGGTGGAGCGTTTTTTCTGCCCTCATCAAAAAGGAGGGCTTTTTGTGATTTTGAAAAAAAGAGACGTTGCTGATTGTCATGCTTTGTTCGAGTTGTTAGTGGACCCGGCTGTGTTTCCATTTGTTCGTCAGAAGGCATATTCATATGATGAGTTTGTTTTCTTAACCAAACAGACAATTGAAGCAGAAGAACGCGGGGAGCTCATCTCCCGCACGATTGTTGATGAGTGGGGATCACCAATTGGAACGATTAACTTATTTGATATCTCAAACAGCAGTGGCTTTTTAGGAACATGGATCGGAAAGCCCTTCTTTGGAAAAGGGTATAACAAGATTGCAAAGGATGCTTTTTTTGATGAATTATTTTTTACTTTGGATATTCAAACAGTATTCATGAGAATTCGCAAAGAAAATGTTCGTTCCTATATGGCGGCGAATAAATTACCTTATTGCACCATTGCTAACGAGTTCAGGCATGGTGTTTATGATCAAATTAATGCAAATGGTGATGTATACAATCTCTTTCAAATTGAAAAAGATCAGTATCATCTTCATTTAATGAGAACAGAGCAAGAAGAAATGCTTGATATCAAAGAAGCTTAAACAGTGATTAATATGAAACTATTTAGACCATACTGATACTAATCTTAAATAAGGTGGTAATCAGTATGGAAAATAAAAAAAGACGTGGTCAAGAGGAACGAAAAACATTACGTAAAGCTCAAGAAGTGAACTATGGTTCGGAATTTAGAGCAGCTGATCGTGCAGCAAATCGTAGTAAATCGTAGCTCCGACAGTGCCCAAATGAGAGAAAACAGCCCTTTTAGAGGTTTGTTTTCTTTTTTTGTGTTTTAAATCGTTTTTTTTCTATTAACTTCTAAACCCTATTCCCATGCGACTTCCCCTCTAACTTATTGGTCTGTCTATTTCAATTAGTTAGAAATCTCAACTATTTGGAAGCATTTACAGCAATGGTTGCCCTTAGGAACTTTAATCCCATCTAAGCCTTCCATTTGCTATTTAATCCCTGTTGAGCTAAGTTGCGTCCTTTCCCGACTCCCCTTATTATTAAAAAGTACACAAAATAGATTGTTTAAGGGGGACACCGACATTAAAAGTCAAATGGCTCCCGCTCCGTCAAAAACAGGCGCGGTTCAGTTCAAAAAACCGACTGTTGAAGATGGTGCGGCAATGTGGGAACTAGTAAATGAGTCAACACTCGATCAGAATTCTGCATATAAATATATTATGATGTGTGAATTTTTTGCAGAAACGTGTGTTGTCGCAAAAGAAAACGATCAACTTGTTGGATTCGTTACTGCTTTTATTCCTCCCGAGCGACAAGATGTAGTTTTCGTTTGGCAAATTGGAGTTCATTCTTCTCAACGAGGAAAAGGCTTAGCATCTAAGTTATTACATCAACTTGTTCACCGTTCAGGTTGCGAGAAAGTTGAATATGTTGAAGCCACAGTTACTCCATCAAACGAAGCATCTCAAGCGTTGTTTCGTCGTTTAGCCCGTAGTTATGATACTGAATGTGAAGTAAGTGCTTGTTTTTCTGAGGACTTATTCCCTGAAGAAGGACACGAAGAAGAATTAACATTTCGTGTAGGTCCTATAAAAAAGAACTAACACACAGTAAACTAGGGATGAACGAAAAACAATAAATACACTACCCGGTATAGGTAATAGGAGGAGAAAAGAAGATGAGTCAAACAGATATGACGATTTTTGAAAATCTTGAATCTGAGGTACGTAGTTATGTCCGAAGTTTTCCAACTGTATTCACAAAAGCAAAAGGTTATAAAATGTGGGATGAGCAAGGCACAGAATACGTTGACTTCTTTTCTGGTGCAGGTGCACTAAATTACGGTCATAATGATCCTATGATGAAGGCAAAACTAGTCGATTATATTTTAAGTGATGGTATCACACATTCATTAGATATGGCCACAGCTCCTAAAGCTGAATTTCTTACAACTTTTAATGAAGTCATTTTAAAACCTAGAAATCTTAATTATAAAATCATGTTCCCAGGACCAACTGGAACAAACACAGTTGAAAGTGCACTGAAGCTTGCTCGTAAGGTAACTGGACGAACAGATATTCTTAGTTTCACAAATGGCTTCCACGGAATGACCATTGGAGCTCTTTCCGTTACAGGTAATGCTTTTAAGCGTAAAGGTGCCGGAATTCCATTACAAAATGTTGTAACAATGCCATATGATAGCTTTGTTAATGACAACCTCGACACTCTGGAGTATCTCGAGCGTTTCCTAGAGGATGGCGGTAGTGGTGTTGACATCCCTGCAGCAATGATCCTCGAGACAGTCCAAGGTGAAGGCGGTATTAATGCTGCAAGTTTCGAGTGGTTACAACGCATAGAGCAAATCTGTAAGCGTTGGGACATTCTGCTTATCGTTGATGATGTTCAAGCAGGTGTCGGTCGTACTGGAACATTCTTTAGCTTTGAAAAATCAGGAATCAAGCCTGACATCGTATGTATGTCTAAGTCGATTGGTGGATATGGATTGCCACTAGCTATTACGTTAATTCGTCCTGAATTAGATATTTTTGAACCTGGAGAGCACAATGGTACATTCCGTGGGAATAACCATGCTTTTGTAACAGCTACTGCTGCTCTTTCTTATTGGGAAGATCCAAAATTCGAAAAAAATATTGAAGAAAAGTCAGTGAAAATTTTCAACTTCTTAGAAGGTATTGTAGCGAAGTACCCCGAGTTACAGGGTGAAGCTAAAGGCCGTGGTTTTATGGTTGGAATTGAAACCAAGATTGAGGGACTCGCTTCAAGTATCGCAGCCGAAGCGTTTGAGCGTGGCTTAATTATGGAAACATCAGGTCCTAAGGACGAAGTTTTCAAGCTTTTCCCACCACTTATTATCGATGACGAAGGTCTAGAAAAAGGATTTAAAATCATTGAAGACAGTGTAAGGGCAGTACTTGGAGCAAGAGAATTAGTTATATCATAAATGAGCATACTTTGTTAGAAGACAACTAGAGGAGCATTCTTGCTCCTCTACATAATTTTAAAAGATAAACTGGAGGTAATGATTCATGAAAGTAGTTAAACTAGCAGATGTATTAGGAACTGAATACGAAGTAGATGGAGGAAACTGGGTCAGCCGTCGCCTAGTTCACAAAAAAGATGGCATGGGCTATTCCGTTAGTGATACTATTATTAAAGCTGGTACAGAAACTCACATATGGTACCAAAATCATCTCGAATCTGTTTATTGTATTGAAGGTGAAGGTGAAGTTGAAACACTAGCTGATAATAAAGTATGGCCAATCAAGAAAGATGAAATTTATGTGTTAGACAAGCATGATGAGCATTTACTTCGCGCAAGTGAAAAGGGAGATATGCGCATGGTTTGTGTGTTTAATCCTCCACTTTCAGGTAAAGAAGTACATGATGAAAATGGCGTTTATCCTGTGGATGAAGATTAATACAGGAAAAACAGCTGGCTTACGAGTAGTCAGCTGTTTTTTTGCGCTTGATTCTCTCTTTTAATAAGCCATAGAAAAATAGATGGGTGATTTCATCCACTAATTGTTCTCCCTTTTCACCAGTGAACACCTCATAATGCTTTTCAATCGCCGTTTTTAATAATTGATAATAGACAAGGATCGATTCCATCGATATGTTTTCCTTCAAATACCCCTCTTTTTTTCCCTGATTTAAAAAAGCCATAAACACTGGCATGGATACATTTTGGTGAAACCCTTCTACATACTTACGAAGATCTCCATTTTCAGCGAGAATACTTTGCAAGACTTGAATGCAAATGATCGCATAGAAGAAATGAAAAAAACAACATAAGATCTTTGTCGTTTCTTGTGTCATGTAAGCCGATCTCGGAAAACTGGAGCAAATTCCTTTTACTTCTAACAAAGTTTCTAATTTAACAATTGAAATAACTGTACAAAGGAATGTGAACGAATTTCTTGATCTACTAACACATGCCAATATCAAAGATTTATCGATGAACAGCGAAAAGCTAGAAGATATTTTCCTTGGGTATTATGGACAGGAGGAGAAAGTATGAACAGTCACCTCTACTTTCAAATGATGAAATCAAATCTTAAAAGTATTCTTGGCTATGGAATTGGTTCGGGCCTTTATATTCTCTTAGTTATCTCTATTTTTCCTAGCTTTGAAAATTCTGCTAAGTTTCAACAGTTGCTGGATTTATATCCTGAATCGCTTCTTGCTGCTTTTGGAATCGAGGGCTTATCGGAGTTATCGGATTTTCTATCGGGACAATACTACGGGATGTTTTTCCTATTACTTATTATCTATTTTTTCAATTACAACCGCAGCGAAATTACTAGCTAGATTCGTCTCACAAGGCTCGATGGCTTATTTACTTGCAACTCCGACTACACGGGTTCAAATCGCATTTACTCAGGCCACTGTTTTACTAGGAAGCCTAGTTCTGATTACTGGAACAGCCACTTTGTTTACGTTTATCGGTCAGGCCATCTTTCTAACCGAACCAGCCATCCATACTGGTTCATTTTTATTAATGAATGCAACAGGACTCTTTCTTTTCTTTGCCATTAGTAGTTATTGTTTTCTTTTCTCAGCGATCCTTAATGATGATAAAAAAGCAATTGGATTGTCTACCATTGTCACAGTCTTGATGTATGCATTTGATTTAATTGGAAAATTGGCCGTTGACTTTGAATGGTTACGAAACCTTTCTCTCTTTTCTGCTTTCAACCCTTCTGAACTAGCTAGAGGAGAAACCAGCGCCATCACCTCAATGGTCTTATACTTGTCTATAACCATTGTATTATATAGCTTGGCAATCGTTAGCTTTAAAGAGCGTGATCTACCTTTATAAAAGAATTCGTTTCTCTCACTGATAAAGACGCTACGATCCTTTGTATGATCCTAGCGTCTTTTAAATATATTCTTTTACTGGTTGAAATGAAGTTGTAGATAGCCCTTTTCTCCATCACCTTTACGGCTTTTTTATATGCCTTAAGACAACTATTTCACTTGATGAACAAGTGGTTTTCCTTCTAACCCATTTACGAGATTGGCCATTGCTAAACGAGCCATTTCCAAACGCGTCTCAATTGCAGCACTTCCAATGTGAGGCAATGCCGTAACGTTTCTTAATTGCAACAGTTTATGATTGGAATTAATTGGTTCCGTTTGAAAAACATCTAAGCCGGCAGCCCAAATTTCATTAGATTGTAAAGCTTGATATAAAGCTTCCTCGTCAACATTCAGTCCTCTTGATGTATTAATGAATACCGCTGAATGTTTCATTTTTTTAAATTGTGGTGTACTCATCATGTGGTACGTTTCTTTGGTAGAAGGGGCGAGAAGGACGATGTAGTCACTTTGTTCCAAGAGCGCATCAAGTTCTAGATAACTTGCATCTAATTCCATTTCCGCTTCTTCGTTTCGACTACGATTATGATAAAGGATGTTCATAGAAAATCCCTTTGCTCTTTTAGCGACGCCAAGTCCAATTTTCCCCATCCCTATAATACCAATGGTTTTTCCGTAAATTTCTTGACCTGTTAAGAAGAACGGTCCCCAGCTTTTCCATTGATCATCCCGAATGACATCCATGCCTTCGATCAATCTTCTTCCGGTAGCCATTAACAAGGCAAATGTTAAATCTGCTGTTGCTTCTGTTAAAACACCTGGTGTATGGCCAACTAATATGCCACGGTTTCTAGCTACTTCTAAATCAATATTGTCATAGCCTACAGCCATTGTGCTTACTACTTTCAACTGCTTAGCACGGTCAAATACTTCTTGATCGATCACATCTGCAACATTTGTAAATAGTCCGTCTGCCGCTTCTATTTCTGATAGTAAACGCTTACGCGGCATCGGTTCATTTTCATTATCAGCCATAACAACTTCATATTTCTCTTTTATAGGTGCCATTAATTCTTCAGGTAATTTACAAGTAGCAAGTATTTTCATATTATATCCTCTCAATCTAAAAATTTAATGAAGAAATAATTGTTTGAAAGTGAGATCATCTTTTTGTACCCCTAATTGCTCTAAAAATTGATAGACTTCATCAAAGGAGTTAACTGGATATTGGGTTTGACATATATTAGACGTTTGACTAATATTGTCTAGAAAATCCTCATCTTGTGTGAGTCCTATTTCAAGTTGTAGTAAGAGTTTCAAGATCTCATTATCTTTTTCGAACGTAACATATCCATCTCTTTTATTAAAATAAATAATGAGTGGCACTTGAGTGTGCGGATGGATAAAATGAGCTATATACATGTCCATATCATCTCTCCTTTACCTCATATTTTTTCTTGCTTATCATCTACATGTCAACTACGATTCATTTAATTTTCTCCGAGTTCCCCCATATACCCTCTTACTATTTTGGATAAACTACCATAAAAAACAATCAAAATGGTTAACCCAATAGATCGTATTCAACCCGAAAAGATTGTGACTAACATAAATGTGAACCTACTCGCACCTATTATTATAACATCAGAATTGTCAAACATACGAAAGATCTCATTTATGATAAAAGAGTTATTAATACGCCATCAGGGGCTAGAGTTGTTATCGACCATCTAAGGGTGAAATTGACCTTTTTATTCGAGAATTCGGACTTTATTAATGTTGAAACATTTGAAAAACGAGGGCCAATTGCTGCTTCTGATACCATTGCCGAAGTGATATTGGTTTGCTTACTTCAACAACCTTTCCAGTAGTAAAGGTCAGAAATGTTAAAAATTATCTTTAGATTAACAACAATGGACATCTTTTCCATTAGGAGGAGATGTCATTCTTATATTTACTCTTAAGGGACATCATGCCCCATCGAGCTCTGAAGAATCTCGAACCATTGATCTATTGTCAATTGATAATCAAGTGCCCTAACCGCGCGAGTAATTCTTTCTTTTTGACTAGATCCGATAATCGGCATAATCTTTGCCGGATGAGAGAGCAACCAAGCATATGCCACTTCATCAATGGAAGAAGCTCCAACTTCTGCTTTTACTTTTTCAAGAGCGTCTCTAAGCCTTACACTCTTCTCGTCTGTCCCCTTAAATAGAGCTCCACCTGCTAAAGGCGACCATGCCATTGGAGTGATTCTATTTTCAAGGCAGAAATTTAATGTACCATCTTCAATGTTTTCTAACTGGTATGGCGAAATTTCTATTTGGTTCGTAATAAGTTTTTCATCTATGTAGGATTGTAACATCGTAAACTGATGATGTTTAAAATTAGACACACCAAAATGGCGGACTTTACCTGCTTCTTTTAATTGTCTGAATGCGTCCGCCACTTCTTCTGGATTCATAAACGGATCCGGTCTATGGATAAGTAAAACATCGATATAGTCCGTATGCAATTCTGATAATGAATTCTCTACAGACTCTATTATGTGTTTTTTTGACGTATTATAGTGATGGGATTTGTGTTGTGGCCTGGTCGGTGCCTCAATAACAATTCCACATTTTGTCACAAGCTCCATTTTGTCACGCAAAGACGGCTCTATCGCTAATGCTCGTCCAAACAAATTTTCACAAGTGAACTTCCCATAAATATCAGCGTGATCAAATGTCGTAATCCCTTGCTCTATTGCATACTTGATTAAATCAAGTGTTTCTTCTTTTGTCTGATTCCAACTATCCAAACGCCATAAACCATGTATAAATCGAGAAAAAGATAAATCTTCCGTTAATTGAATACGTTGCATGATATCCTCCTCTTAACTTCTGGTCATTAATTTTACAAACAGATAATACGCTTAATTATAACAGTTTAATAACTAGGGGGGAAAATAACATGTCTAGACCGATTGTCCAGCCTCTTAAAAATTCTGGTTTAGCTGCTGTTCTTAGCGCTCTTTGGTGCGGCTTAGGCCAAATCTACAATGGTCAAATTGCTAAAGGTATTGCTTTTATGATTATCCAATTTATTAATGCCTGTCTTATGTTTGTTATTATTGGTTTTATTACCTATCCAATTATGTGGATTTGGGGAATGTTCGACGCTTATCGGCAAGCCGAAGAGATCAATCGCCGGAGTAAGTATGACACAGAAGCGTAAGTTTAAAAAGAAGATAATGATGAGTGGACCTCATGATTATCTTCTTACTTGAAGATATTTTAGTAAAATAGAAAAGGTTTGTTCTCTGATAATTTCCCCTTCGTTTAAGAGCTGATGATGACCATTGTCCATTAGGACCATTGAACTCTTAGGGTACAAAGATTGGACCTGCTTTAATCCATATTTAGTATCAATAGTATTATCCTGATTCCCTTGTATCATTAAGAATGAAAGTTCTTCTGCGCGATTAGCTCTGTTGTTGTTCAACCAAGTGTTTAAGGCGTTAATCCAAGCAACAGGTAATCGTTTTTCTTGAAGTGGGTCGTTTTCCGTGAATAACAAATAGTTTTGATCACTAGAATTTTTTTTAAATACTCTCGTTAGTGTTTTAAGAAATGGTTTGGTCAAGAAAAGTCCTAGTTTGGATAGTTTCCATAGATGTGGTTGAAAAAGAGGTGCAATGAGAGCCATCTTTTGAAAACTTCCTTTTGCTCTCTTGGCAAACTCAAGAGCAATCATTGCTCCTGTACTATGTCCAACAAGCAATGGGCTAGTCGTAAACTTCAGCAGCACGTCATCATAAACAACCTGTAACGTTTTTAAATAATCTTCAAACTTTTTAATGGTTGCGCGCTCCCCACTAGATAGCCCATGTCCAGGTAAGTCATACCCAATCACTTCATACTTATTCTTCACTAGAAAATGGATGACTTTGTCCAATGATCCTATATGATCAAGATAGCCATGCATTAGTAAAATCGTTCCAATTGGTTCACTCGGACAGAAACGTTGGACAAACAGCTTAAATTCACCTGATTCTATATACCCATACTCATACTTGCAAATATGTATAGGTAATTTGTAAAAGTCGGTATATGCTTTAATATAGGAAGATGAGTACCCAAATGGAAGACATTCAGCTTGAATTTGGGTAATTGATTTTTTAATCCATTCTTTTTTCTGGTTTAATGTGTCTTGCAAATCAATTCCTCCAACTTCAATTTGTGATCACAAGAATTACAATTCCCTCACTAATTCCGTTACACTCTCTACCTGAGCCGTCCATGGGAACATATCAACCGGTTGAATCAACTTCACCTTATAGCCTTTCTTACTAAGACGATCAACATCTTTAGCCAGTGTTGATGGATTACATGATACATAAACCATTCTTTTTGGCTTCACTTCCATTATTGTCTCTAACAACTTATCATCACAGCCTGTTCGTGGCGGATCGACGACGACTACATCTGGCTTCCATCCTTCTTTTTTCCACCGCGGTAGCCAATCTTCTGCTTTTCCAACTTCATAAGAAACATGATTATATCCATGGTTTCTTGCATTCGCTCTAGCATCTTCAATTGATGCCTCAATGACATCCATTCCCCGTACTTCAGCAGCCTCCTTAGCAAGCCACAATCCGATCGTACCTACTCCACAATAAGCATCGACTACTTTTTCATTGCCGGTTAATTCGGCTGCCTTTTTTACAAAATTATAGAGTTTAACGGTTTGTGTCGGGTTAAGTTGGAAGAATGCCCGTGCTGATAATTCAAAAGAAAGATCACCTAACTTTTCTTCAATCGTTTCTTCACCAGCTAAATGAATCGTTTTCTCGCCAAAAATAATTGAGGTTTTTTGTTCATTTACATTTTGGATAATCGATGTTACTTCGGGTAATCTTCTTTGGATTTCTTCTATAATCGCATCTTGTCGAGGCAAAGTATCGTCTTTTGTCACGAGTACTACTTGCACCTGCCCTGTTTCAAATCCAACCCTAGTTACAATAGTTCTTACAACACCCTTATGTTTTCGTTCATTATAGATAGAGATATTTAAATCAGCTAAGATTTGTTTGACCGTTTGCGTCACTTTATTGGTGGCTTTATGCTGTACCTTACATTCAGAAAGATCAATAAGCTTATGTGAGTTCGACGCATAAAGGCCAGCAATCACATTTTCTCCTCTTTTAGCCACTTGAAGTTGACTTTTGTTACGATAATCCCATGGATTTTCCATCCCAATTGTTGGTAAGAGTTGCAATTGGTTGACATCTATTTTGGTATGGCGCTCAAAAGCCTGTTTGATAATATCGCGCTTTTCTCTCAATGTTGCTTGATACTCCATATGTTGTAATTGACAGCCTCCACACTCAGCAAAAATAGGACAAGGTGGCTCAATACGCTCTTTAGAACGTTTTCGAATTTTTACGACTTTCGCTTCTGAAAACCGTGGACTTACTTTTGTTACTTCAGCCACGATTTCTTCTTCCGGCAGAGCACCAGGGACAAAGACAACTTGTCTTTTGAAGTAACCTACCCCTTCTCCATTAATTCCAAGGCGCTTGATCGTTAAAGGAAATTGCTGGCCAACTTTCATGGATACTGTCTGATTCACTTGTTTTGGTTTCAATATTCAACGCCTTCCTTTCAGTGCGACCTTATTATAGCATGTTCGCACATTTCTTCCTAAACTTACTAGACCGAAAAGGGGTGGTAATCTGCTAAAATAGGACAAAGAAGAATGAAAAAAGGAGAGATGACGTTGTCTATACCTACAGATGTAGCATCGCTACAAATTATGGCGCAAGTATTTAAGAAAGAGAGTTTAAATTCAATTTTTAATAAGACTGTGGAGAGTCTTGTTGAACAAGTACCTTATATTGATTGGGTTGGTATTTATATGTATGAGAATTTAGACCATAAATTAGTGGCTGCTTCTTCATTTGAAGATGATCTAAGATGGGATTGCAATGGTGAACTGAAGTTTCCAATCACTAATTCTACGAAAGATGAAATTGGGATGATGGTTGTTCGTAGCAGACAACCGATCGCTTTTGATGTAACAGATGTTAGCACATTAGAAACAATTGCAGCTGCAATTGGTCAACAAAGCTATGCAAATTAGTGAAGTGCCGCTATGAACTATCTCATAGCGGACTTTTTTTGTTTAACTTATAGATTTACTTTGACTACATACACCAGTTATCTTAAGTAAGGTGAGAATCAGGTTCCCTCAAATTGCGTTTTTTTAAATAGTTCAGCCGAAATTAGTTTTCATCAGCGAAAACGAAAATATATCGGTGAAAATTTAATTTAAACAGCGAATTTAATTTATTAAGCAAGTTCCCACTGATATCGCGATATTTACAGTTACATTGTGAAAATTCCAACAAAAACTCGTTCCTGTTTTAAGGAAATGGCAATCCTTCTGTTTGCTTCTTGAACATATAATCATCAAGGCTCTTAAATACATAACCTTGCTTACGAGCATCATCAATAACTCGAGGTAAAGCTTCAGCATTATCACTTGAGACAGAATGAATTAGCATAACTGCGCCTGGATGAATGCGTTTCATAATTTGATCATAGGCATAATCTCCCCCCTTTTGCTTATCGACTTCCCAATCCTTATAAGCCATCGACCAGAAAACATTGGTATAACCAAGCTTTTCAGACAACACTAAAGAACGCTCACTAAATTGACCTCTTGGCGGGCGCAGATAACTCATTTCCTTAACCCCTGTGATCTCTGTAAATCTTTCTTTTACCTTGGTTAGTTCATTCGTTAACCGACCATCTCCCACTTCAGGTAGGCTTGGATGATGCCACGAATGATTTCCGACAATATGACCTTCCTCAACCATCCGTTTGACTAAATCTGTTGCGTCGTTTAGATAATGACCAGTAACAAAAAAAGTGGCTGGAACTTCTTTTTCCTTTAAAACATCAAGGACTTTTTCAGTGTATCCATTTTCATATCCGTTATCAAAGGTTAGATAGAGCTCTTTTTGGGATGTGTCTCCAATAAAAAAGCCATTTGTTTTTTCTAGCAATTCTAAGTATTCTAGCTCGGTAGTAACTGGCTTATTATTTTTCTCAGGCTTATAACTCCAGTTATAGGTCGTATTGCTATATGCTGAAACGACTGGAGATAAGCAACAAAAAATTGCTATAAGTAAAAATGTAGCATGTACTGATGTTTTTTTAAACATTAAATATCTTCTCCTTTTTTTGTGTTAGTTTCTCACGTTAATAAATCCTTTATGTATGATTACCTATTCTCAATAAAATGGAAGAATTGCAATTGTAGAAGCTATCCATTGATAAACTGTGACCTAAGGAATTACTAACTCAAGGCAGAAACTATACTTTTTCCTCAAAAGAAAAAGAGCCGCATTTACAGCGACTCTAACTAGATTATTTAAAAACGGGCTCTTTAAATTGGCCAAGTTTTTCTAATGATGATTTATCTACATCCGCATGCAAACTGTTACCATGGGAATCCATTGTCACAATCGCTGCAAAACCTTCCACTTCTAAGTGCCACATCGCTTCTGGGATCCCAAACTCCATTAAGTCTACGCCTTTAACTTTCTTAATACAATCAGCGTAGTATTGAGCTGCTCCACCAATCGCATTTAGGTACACGCCACCATGTTCTCCTAATGCTTTTAGTGTTTTAGGCCCCATTCCGCCTTTTCCGATAACAGCACGGATTCCAAACTTTTTCATGATATCACCTTGATATGGCTCTTCACGAATGCTTGTAGTTGGACCAGCTGCTTTGACATGCCACTCACCTTGATCATCTTTCATCATAACTGGACCACAGTGATAGATGACTTGACCGTTTAAATCGATTGGAGCGTCATGATCCATTAAATGATGATGAATCGCGTCACGACCTGTATGCATCATGCCGTTAATAATAACAACATCGCCGACTTTTAGTTCGCGAATTTGCGCTTCTGTGATTGGTGCTTGTAAAACTACTTCACGCACTTCACTAGTTGTTTCTTCCGTATCAGAAATTTCTTTTTCAACTTCGTTTAGATCTACTTTTTCTCCATCCTTATAAAGCCATTCTTTAATATCTCCTGTTTCTTGATCTAGAACAACTCCTAAACGACGATAAGCCCAGCAGTTATAAGCAACTGATACGAAGAAACTTGCCGGTAAACGGTTCATGGCACCGACCTTACAGCCAAGTAAAGTAGCTTCTCCTCCGAAACCCATTGTACCTATTCCTAGTTTATTTGCATTTTCAAGAACATAGTCTTCAAGCTTTTGAAGCTCTTGATTTTCATTGACATCATCAACCGTACGGAAAAGTTGTTCTTTTGCTAATGAATAGCTCGTCGTTCGGTCCCCACCAATTCCTACACCGATGAAGCCGGCACTACAACCTTGTCCTTGAGCTTGATAAACAGAATGCATAATACATTTACGGATTCCATCTAAATCACGGCCAGCGCGACCTAAACCGTCTAATTCAGTAGGCAAGCTATATTGAATGTTTTTGTTCTCACAGCCACCACCTTTTAATATCAAGCGGACATCAATAACATCCTTTTCCCATTGATGAAAATGAATAACCGGAGTTCCTTCACCAAGATTATCACCCGTATTTTTTCCAGTAAGAGAATCGACAGAATTCGGGCGAAGCTTAGTATCTTTTGTTGCTCTTGCAATCGCAGCATAGATCGCCTTTTTCATTTCAATTTGGTTCACACCAACAGGGACCTTCACTTCAAATGTAGGCATCCCCGTATCTTGACAGATAGGAGAAACGTTTTCATCAGCCATCCCAATATTTTCAGTGATTGTAGATAATGACAGTGCCGCACGAGTGCCGGCATTCTCTTTAGCCTTAGCTGCAGCAATTGCACGACGTACATCATTTGGTAGATTAGTAGATGTTTCAACAATCAGTTGATACATGCTTTCTTCTAATTTCTTCATTTCATCCATCTCCCTTTCCGTTCAAACAGATTCCTTATCATATCTATTATAATGCTAGTCCAAAAATTCCGAAAGAGAAAAGTGGAAGCATGGTACAAGCCAAGTAAAGAAAAAGTTTCTCTTTTTGAGGATAAAGTTTTATATCTCTTCATTATCTGAACCTTACTCTGATACGCTCTCACCGGGGCTTCGACGGCTTTTCCTAACTTATCAACGACTTGTCCACATATTTAATTACCATATTTGGAAATAAAAATAAACGTCCCTACTTTTAGGAACGTCACTATTATAATAAACCCATATTGTTCGTTTCATCAATAAAGTGCTCTAAATGTCCGGTTCGATTAATATAATGAATAAGTGGTTTTTGTCGATTTTTCGGCCATTCTATATGGCTTATACTCGTATTGCCAATTTGGAACGGACGATGCAATGTGTGCCACTGTTCTCCTGTAAGGAGGTACATAAGCAAAATACTGATGAATCCACCATGTGACACAATAGCAACATGATCACTTTTATGAGCACGTTGCAGCTGATCTACCACATATTTACATCTTGCTGTTAACTCTTCAACCGTTTCGGTTCCTTTAACACCGGATGTTAATATCGATTTTTCACCGGCCTCTGGAAACCTTTCATAAATCTCCGAACGTGATAAACCTTGTAACGGTCCGAGATGAACCTCTCTTACTTTTGCCCATTCATTTACTGTTTGCTTCTTTATCTTAGCAATCACTCTTGCAGTGTCTAAAGCACGGATGAGATCACTACTATAAATGTAGTCCAACTGTATGTCTTTCAAGTAATTTGCGACAAGTTCAGCTTGCCTGCGACCTAATTCAGATAAAGGGAAGTTCTCCCACCCTTGAATTTTACCAGCAAGATTCCCTGTTGATTCACCATGTCGAATCAAATACAAGTTCACGATACCACTCCCTATTCAGACCAATCGTGACGGAATTGCTTACATTTTGTCTCAATGTCGTCTAGCATTACAAGAAGACGATCAATTTCTTCAACCCCAGCTTCTTCTGGCTCAATTGTATCTAGAACGGTCATAACCATATTTAATCTATTGTGCAAATAGTTCATTTGCTCTTTTTTATTATGAATTGGTCCACCCATTACATTCTCTCCTTTTTATTACACTTCATTTCAAGTAGAGTGTAACAGATTCTTTCCTCATTCACAATGAAGGTTCCGGATGGAAACTAGCCCTTTTACAACATCGATTTTTACGTTATGATGATACAAGTAATATTTTTAAAAGGAGTACGATCTTTGTGATTGATTCATCACTACCTACTATAACGCCCTCCTTCGACCCTTGGGAAGCGTATGAAGATATAAAAAAGTTTGGAAAACCGACTTTAACAAATATTGAATTCACTACGACCACTTTATGCAACATGCGATGTGAACATTGTGCAGTTGGATACACATTAAAGCCAAAAGACCCCAACCCATTACCTTTGGATTTACTTATTAAAAGATTGGATCAGGTTTCCTCTTTGAGTACATTTAGCATAACAGGAGGAGAACCAATGCTATCAATGAGATCGGTAGACGATTATGTCGTTCCACTTCTAAAATATGCGCATGAACGTGGTATTCGTACTCAAATTAATTCTAATTTGACATTAGATCTAAAACGTTACGAGAAAATTATTCCATATCTTGATGTACTCCATATTTCGCATAACTATGGAAGTGTTGATGATTTTGCTGAAATTGGATTTGCGGTGATGGAACGTAAACCAAGCGTTGAACAAAGAGCTTCTCTCTTTTATCGTATGGTGGAAAACGCGAAAGTTCTAACTAATCAAGGCGTTTTTGTTTCAGCTGAAACAATGATTAACAAACGAACACTTCCACACTTAGAACAAATCCATGAACAAATTGTTCAAATGGGATGTCAGCGTCATGAAGTTCATCCGATGTACCCGAGTGATTTTGCGAGCAACCTTGAAGTAGCTACTTTAGAAGACATTCGCTCAGGTATACACCGCTTGTTAGATATACGCGATCCAAATGTTTGGATGCTTTTTGGTACTTTGCCTTTTTACCCTTGTAGTGACAATGAAGAAGATTTAAGTTTGCAGAAACGGTTATATTCAGAAAAAAATGTAACCGTCCGGAACGATCCCGATGGACGTTCCCGTCTTAATGTAAACATTTTTGATGGCAATATCATCGTAACGGATTTTGGAGATACTCCTCCATTAGGCAATATTCAGACAACCAGTTTAGAAGATGCCTATTCAACTTGGATGAAATCAAGCCTTGCTGCAACACTTAACTGTCATTGCCCATCCGTACAGTGCTTAGGACCGAACGTACTTGTAAAGGACGCTTACTATCCTAGTGTTGATTTCACAAAGAAAAAATCAAACATTTGACATTTGAATCGAACCGGAATAATGTGAGCGGATACTGATTCCGTTATTTAGCTCAGATACGGCAATTCAAGAAGGTTTAGTGGCCTCTCGTTCCACTATTTTAAATAATTCACAATACATTTCCATTAATTGAGTAAATCCCCAATCCTAGTCTGTTAAAGTTAGCTGTAAGTAAAAAACACTCGAATCGATCCGAGTGTTTTTTGCATTCATTTTTGTACTATTTAGGCTCATTTGTAGCAATAAAACTAAAAGATAAATGATCTTGAATTGGAATCCAAGCGCCAATTCCTTGTTGTGTAACATTCTTTATTTCTAGCTTGCGCTTGCCACCTTTAAAGGTTAAGTACACTTCACCATAAGTGACCTTTCCTTTTTCGTTCGCGGCTGGTACAAAACTATTTAAATAGCCGACTTGTTTAGGCGCTATGTTGTACGTGTTTCCTTTTTTTGTTCCTTGTCCGATGACCGTTTCAAATGATAAGGGCAAATTCGTATGCTCTGTAGCTTTAATCATCATCATTTTTTTTACGGCATCACTATTCGGTATTTTAGCCGTAAGCCCACCACTTACTTTCTTTTGTTGTTCTTGAAAATAAGTGAGTTTTTGCTGAGAACGTCCTCCACGATTATCCATATAATTCGTATTTACTTTTTGATATTCCCAGTTTACTTCTGTTCCATCTGAATTGTAAGCTAATGGCCATTCTCCTAAGTATATTGAAGCACGAAATCCAATTGCTAACTTTGAATCATTAATCGTAGACTCATTTAAAATACGAATTAAGTCAGGGTTTTCAATTTTTACATCTGTACTTTCTAACAATTCTTTCGCTAATTCACTCGGTTGTAAATATGGCAAATCTTGCGTTGGATTGGTATACGTATTTTCCTTCGAAATCTTAATAACAGAATCCGGAACTGTAAATACCTTTTTTTCTTCTTTATCTCCATCTTCTTCTGCCAAAATATGTGCCGATGTTGCTAATAAGAATATCACAACCAATGCTACGATTATTCGGTTCATCTGTATTACCTCCTTAGTTGTTCTAGAAGACATTTTGATAATCTTTAGTGTGAGCGTTCCGACAAATATTATCCATAGGTTCCGAAAGCTTTATTTTTCTGGTAACGTCAAAGATACAATAAAAAAAGACGGGTTTACTTTTTTTATTGTATCTTTGCAATGAGCGGAACCGTTGCAATCTTTTAAGCCTTCTATGGGTGGGTTTCTCATAGAAGGCGCGCAGCGTGTGGAGCCATTGCGCCTTCTATAAAAAAAAGACGGGTTTACTTTTTTTATTCTATCTTTGCAATGAGCGGAACCTCTGCAATCTTTTAAGCCTTCTATGAGTGGGTTTCTCATAGAAGGCGCGCAGCGTGTGGAGCCATTGCCAACATGTATGCAGAATACAAGATTGAAGGGATCTTTCCTTTTTGAACCTCTTCGATGCATGAGAAAAACAGCTTGCGGAACCATTGTAGTATCTTTTTTTATTCAATATTATAAAACATTAATTTAGGAGGGCTACTATGCAACAACCACTACATATTTTATTTATCGGAGCCGGGAGGATGGCTGAGGCTATTTTTTCTGGAATGATCCAAAATAAATTAGACGTAAAGATAACCATATCCAACGAACAAGATATGAAACGTCTTAACACTCTTAAAGATCAATATCGAGTTGAGACAGCCTCAGATTGGGTAGACGTTTTTCCTGAAGCTGATGTTATCGTCCTTGCTTGTCCTCCCCATGTACACGACAAAATTCTAGAAAGAATGAACATAATGATTCAACCGCAACAGTTTGTTATTACTGTAGCTGCCGGAATCGGACCAACTAAATTAGAAGCTTCTTTACCAAAAGAAACAGCAGTCGCTTGGCTGATGCCAAATACCGCTGCTGATGTCGGTAAATCGATGTCTATTTACGCATTTGGTCATTATGTAAATGAAAAACAACAAGTACTTTTTAAGCAGATCGTTGGTGCGATTGGCCCTTCAGAGCAGTTAACGGAACAACAGGTGCATGATCTAACGGCTGTTACTGGCAGTGCACCAGCCTTTTTGTATCATTTTGTCGAAGCTCTAGAACAAGCAGCTCTATCTTTTGGAATATCAGAAGATCAAGCAAGAAAGCTTGTCATTGAAATGGTCATTGGTAGTGCCGCTATGTTAGAAAAACACCGCGAACCCGCTCAATTAAGAGAACAAGTCACCTCTCCTGGGGGCGCAACAGCAGCTGGACTGGCCACACTCGCCAACCATCACTTTGCTGAAATAATTGGTAAAGCTATTGAAGCAACAAATAAAAGAGCTAAACAACAAGGACAAGAGTAGAAAAGCTGCCTGAGAACTTTCCCCCTCAGGCAGCTTTTTAGGATATCATAACAATCTAATGTGTGGCTTTCCAATTGATTCTCTTTTCGATTCTCGGAAAGAAAAATTGAATTAATGGGCCAATTAAAAACGTAACAAGAATCGTTCCAATTCCAATTGGACCACCGACAAAAAACGCAGCTACTAAAGCCGTTAACTCTGCAATTGTTTTTGCCACCATTAAATTAACTCCTAGAACGTCTCTTAGTACAAACATAAAAGCATCTATCGGTATAAGCGCGAATTCAGCTTGCATATATATCGATGCTCCAAAAGCAATTAGAACAATACCAAGTAATAGAATGATCATTTGCAACATGAATCCACTAAACAAAGTATCGTTAAACACAATAATCAGCCAAAAATCAATGAAGTATCCTAAGATGAAAATTGTTAATAACGAATGTACTACCGGCTTCGTCCTCGTTAAAAGTGCATTTAAACCGATTAAGATGATTCCAACGAATATGACCCAATTCCCCACTGAAAAGCGTGTTTGGATCGCCAGTCCAACGTTCAAAGCATCCCAAGCACCGGCACCAAGGCCAGCTAAAATTGTCAATGTCACCCCAAAAGAAACAATTAACAAACCTCCTGTATAACTTAGAGCTCTAATTATTACTGATCTCATATAAACATTTCCTCAATTCCATCAATCAAGTTTCCTTAATATTTTCTTTATTACCCGTTTTTTCGCCAATATCCCCACTAATTTTCCGCCAATTTCCGCGGAAATAATAAGCAGTAGCTACTATACTACTAATAACAAAACTTAGTCCCATACCGATTGCTATTCCACTTTCCCCTAACCATTTCGAGAATATAGCTGTTAATGGATATCTTAATATCCAAAATGAAATGATGTTAAGGATTAAAATTGGAAACATTGCACCAGCTGCTCTTGCTATTCCATTTAGAACAAAGTTCACTCCTAAGAACGGGTAAAAGAAAGCAATCGTCTTGATATACATAGCGCCGAATTGCACAGTCTCTTCATCCTGTACAAACATTCGAATAAGCTGCTCAGCTCCTAAAAAAATAACTGTGCTTATCAAAATGGAAACCACGCTTATGAGAATAATCGCTTGTTTGGCGATTTCATTTACTCGCTCCCATAGCTGTGCTCCAATATTTTGACCAGCCATACTATTTACTGCCGATCCTAATGTTAATGCTGGAATCATAATTAAACTGTCTAACCGTTGAGCAGACCCAAATCCTGCAACAACCTCTTCTCCATATCCCGTTACAACGGTCATGATGGCTAAAATCCCTGCTGAAATCGCCATCATTGATAATCCTGCAGGCAAACCTAGCTTAAACAGAACGATAAAGTATCTTCTCTCTGGAAGATGAGGAATTTGAAAAGGTACACTCGCTTTATATACGGAGTATAAAAGTCCGTAAACAAAGGCTGTTCCTTGAGAAATAATTGTAGCATATGCTGCCCCATCAATCCCCCATTGGAATACGTGGATAAACAAAGGATCTAACACAGCATTCAGGATAACCGCAATGATTATAAAACGTATTGGTGTTTTACTATCACCTAAGGCCCTTAATACGGTGCCAATAAAGTTGTATCCAAATAAAAACAAAATTCCAATAAAATTAATTTGTAAATAAGATTGGGCTAGTGGCAAAATATCGTCAGGAGTTCCCATTAAGCGTAAAATATGACCTGAAAACAAAAATCCAATTAAACCAAGCAAGAGAGCAAACAATCCTAGAACAAATACAAATGCATTAAGAGATTTTTTTAACCCTTCTTCATCATCGGCTCCTTTTCGTTGACTTATAACAGTTAATGTGGCACCATTCAAACCAATTATAAAAGAAAGAATCGTAAAAACAACCGTTGCTGAAATCGTAATAGCACCTAACGCACTTGGTCCAAGTAAATTCCCTACCCAAATAGAATCAATCAATTGATAAGAAGATTGCAGTAAATTCGTCAAAAAAATAGGCCAAGAAAACAGGACCATTTTTTTCATAATAGGCCCTTCTGTAAAATCTAATTGTCTAGATTGTAACATTTTCTTCTCCTTTTTAAACGAAGGCAGGAAAACACCTATGCCGAAACACCGGTATCTTCCGGTTCATCTTTGATAAATTTAAATAGAACGACTTGATTTAGAACTTGTGTTGCAATCCATTGTGTAACAACAGCAAATAATGAGGTTCGTTTTGGCTAACACCAACCGTCATTCTTCTCCCTTTACCGCAAAGTTAAAGTCCTTCCCGCGCTTGAAGAGGGAGTCTTGTGTAGGGAAAAGATAAATTGGAGTATAGAATACGATTGGCAGAGATTGAATTATGAGAATCGTTAACGATGTCATCGTTACTGTATGATTGTTTTAAAACTACATTTATAACCTATCCATCTAAAAGCTAGAAGGAGAAGAAGAAAATTCAAGCACCAAATTGTGACAGAATGCGGAAGAGCAAACCACGATTCAACTAAAATGGCTATTCCTGCAGCTCCACCAGATGGAATGTTTTGCGGCAACAAAAACAAAGCCATATCCGCCCCTTACAAAACTGCTCACAAGCTAAGACGAGCAGAGATTGCACTTTCTTATTCATTTCCTATGCGTTCAAACGTCTCGGTTATTCGAATAGATTCTTTTACAGACTGAACAATGGGACAATTTTTCGTTGTAATTTCTAACACTTTCGCTATTTTCTCATCGGTTGCATCCGTACCGACGATAACAAAATGGATATGAATATCTGTTACTTCATTTATTTCTGCTTCATTTCGTTTAACGTCAGTTTTTATTTTAATATCTTTATATCCAATTCGTTTTTTATCTAACACTTTCCTTAACACTCCACCACTACACACAGCAATTGAAGAAACCAGAAGTTGATAAGGTCTGAATCCATATTCAGCATTCCCTGACACTTCAAGTTGACCAAATTCCAGTTCTGTTACAAAACTATTTTCCTTCATAGTAAATTCCATTGATTTCCCTCCCAAATATACATGCCTCCTATTGTACCAGTCTCCTAACTTAACGTCATGTTCTTTCACTTATTTACATATGGTCAATTGGGGTAGAAGAAGATAAAATGAAAATGTCGCGTTTAGAAGTGAGGGGATTATAAATGGATCGTTTACGTTTTTGGGTATTAGTAAGCATTGTTGCTGTAAGTGGATTTAGTCAAGGCATGCTTCTCCCCCTAATCTCCATTATCTTTGAACAAGATGGGGTATCGGCTACCTTAAATGGTTTAAATGCAACAGCGCTATATATAGGTATTCTTATTATCTCTCCATTCATGGAACCTCCCCTTAGAAGATTTGGATATAAGCCAATTATATTAATAGGTGGCTTAATCGTAGTGATTGCATTAGCCTTATTTCCTTTGTGGAAAACCTTTTGGTTTTGGTTTTTCTTACGTATATGTATAGGTATTGGAGACAATGCTCTCCACTTTGGCACCCAAACTTGGATTACATCTTCGACCCCACAAGAGCAACGGGGAAGAAATATTAGCATTTATGGAATTTTCTTTGGAATTGGATTTGCCACTGGTCCGTTAATGACACCATTAGTTTCAATTCACGAAGCATTACCATTTATGATTTCAGCAGGACTTTCTTTAGTTGCTTGGTTGTTCTTATTTATTTTGCATAATGACTTCCCTGAACAAGCAATAGAGCTTTCTTCTTTTCGAGACACAGCAAGCCGTTTTGGAAAAACACTTAAATACGCTTGGGTTGCTTTGTTACCCGCGTTAGCCTATGGATTTTTAGAGGCTTCACTAAATGGGAGTTTTCCGATTTATGCGTTAAGAATTGGTCTAGACGTAACACAAGTATCTCTTTTATTAGCATCATTTGCTTTTGGAGGGATCATTTTTCAACTTCCACTCGGTATTTTAAGTGACAACTTTGGAAGAAAAAAAATCTTATCATTCATTCTGCTCTCTGGGAGTCTATCATTTCTTATCGCTAGTTTCTTAGAGCAAACGTTCCATGGGCTGACGCTCTGTCTCTTCCTGGCTGGCACACTTGTTGGATCGACTTTTTCTTTAGGCATTAGTTATATGACCGATTTGACACCCAAGTCTCTACTACCTACCGGCAATATCCTTTGTGGGATTGCTTTCAGTTTAGGGAGTTTAACCGGTCCATACTTAGGTGGTTTATTTATTCAATTCATTAATGGGATTAGTTTTTTTATCATTATAAGTACGATGCTATTCCTTGTCTTTATTGCTGTTACTATCTTCAAGAAGCCACTTACGAATTTGTGATAGCTATATTTTTTTAAAGAGATTGTAATGATTTCAGCTAAGATTACGAAACATAGGAAACACTCTATCCTTTGATCTACTTTTTTGTTGCAACCTTCTGAACGATCGCTGTTTTGGGGAGGATTCAACACCAATAGCATGTATTGCTTTAGCAAAAATGTCTAATGATAAAGGAATTGAGTTTTTAATTACCTGCTTATAGTTTGACCTGCACAGCTAATAGTTGAGCGTCCTTTAAACCAATTAGAAATCGAAAAGTGAAGAAAGATTAAAAGGAAAAAGAGACTCAAAAAAGTTAACATACAACCTTTTTGAGTCTAATCTAGCTCCTAGTTATAAGGATTTATGTCTGCGTTATGTAAGTTCTTTTTCAAATTCTTCATTTCATTTGCCGCTTCTTTGGTCGCTTTGACGATTTCATCTGAGCTTTCTTTCAAATGGGACGCAGTTTCACCAATCTTCTTCACATCACTTGTGATATCGCGCACCACAGTAGAAATATCACTTACAGTGGTTCTCACTTGTTCAAAAACTTGTTCGCGGTTGTCTCTGACGAACTCAATTGTGTTTTCAGTCGAATGTTTGGCTTGCTTTAACTCATCTAATATTCTGTTTCTCCATTCCTTCTTAGCTAATACAACTGAAACAATCAGTAATCCAAAAACCCAGATTAACTTTAATGAGTTGCTTTTTTTCTTTTCCAACAGAGTCCCTCCTCTTTTTAACTTATATTCTTATTTTAGCAAGAAAAGTCAGAAAAAGAAAAGATGAAGTCATTATACATGAATGATTAATCATTCATCATTTGTGAAACAGAAATAACCCGTCTTCTTTTGTAACACTTATATCTCCCAGCTCTACCAATAGATCTAAATGTCCAAACGTCTCAGAAAAAGTCAACTCCGCTTGTTTACGGTGCTTTTCCTTAAATAACTGAAAGCTAATTTCGTGAGCACTCCAACGGTTATCTGCCAATAGATTTTTAATTACATTGGCTCGAGTAATATGTTCTTGTAGCCGCTGTCCAATTAGTTCATTGACGTTTTTTATCATTTCCCCATGTCCAGGCATTAATATATTTAAATTTAAATCATGAACTAAAAGTAAAGTTTCTCGATATTGTAGCAATGTTTTTGGCCTCTCCTTGCCCTCTTCCATTGGAGCTTCCAATAGAGCATTTGAAGAAATCGATCCAAGTAGTACATCTGCTCCAATCGCTGTATGATCCTCTGTTCTTACGATCATAATATGATTTTGGGCGTGACCTGGTACTTCCAATACTCGCCAGCCCTTCAGACCAGGAACATTATCACCATGACTTACGATCACATCAAGGTCTGTTTTTTCGATCAAGTCCATATATTTCTGACCTGACTGTAAGACTTTATCAATGACGGGGCGTGGGAAGCCATGAGCATGATAAAATTCATCAAAGAACATCTTATACTTTTGAAAAAATTTCTCTTCTTTTCTAAGCCATGGGCGTAAAAAACGATGACCAATTAAAACAGCTGATTTAAAAAGTCCAGCAAGTCCGACATGATCTGGGTGATGATGGGTTAAGATAACTTGTTCGATATCATCGATCCTATAACCAAGTGTATCCAACTGACTTACCAGCGATGTTTTTCCTTCAATTGTTAATGGTCCTGTATCAACAAGTGTTAAAGTGTCACTACTAATTAAATAGCTGTGAACAGGCCCGACCGGGAATGGAGTAGGAATGGTTAGTTGATGAATCGTTTCCTCATGAACGGTCATGAGTGAACACTCCTCTATTCAATTTTATTAACCAAAAAAGAGTACCCTAAACAAAATTAGGCACCCTCTATTATACTTTAATTATAAGCTTGCGTTAAGAAATGATCTGTTTCTAATTTTTCAAAACCATCGTTCCCTGATCTCTTAAGTTCATTTAATTCACGTGCTAGACGATCTAATTTCTTTTGCATTTCTTCAATCATCTTTTTTTCTGATACTGTCATGGTTCTCTCTCCCTTTTTATCTTATATATATGCTTTAATCGATCGAGCAGTCGCTCAGTTCCAACACAGCGTGATAGTTAGCTTTTTTAATTGTTAAAAATATTCTAACAATAATAATTGGTTTTGTAAATACTTTTTTATTTTGTACTTGCACATTTTTTATGCACAGTGTTATCCACAGTTTTGTTGATAAATACCTTTATATTTGTGGATAACACCCATTTCACTGTGGACATATGAAAATATATCTACTTACCTGTGGATAAGTATGCAATTTTCGCTTTAATTTCTAATTTCGACATTATTTGCTAAAATTCTTTTATTCTAAAAATTGTAACAATTAAATGCTTTTTTATTCTTATTATACTGATACAATGGTTATAGATTTATTCACTACTAAAGGTGGGCTGAAATATGCGAAGACAAACAACTTCATTTAAAGAATTAATGTTAGAAAATAAAAAGCAGTTACTGAATGATCCTGAAGCTTTAGCAAAGATCGAAGAACGACTCGATGAACGTTCTTCTAAGTCAACTGAACAAGATAAGAGCTATACTAAATAAAAGAACGAGTTACCAATTAAGGTAACTCGTTTTTTTATTTTATTTTATTGGATATTTTAGCGAATATTACTAGCGATGTTAACGCACAGTATAAGCATTAGAGAGATTTACTGTTTTAAATCATAAGTATACTCCTACATGACTAAGGGGCGTGTATCATCATTTTATAATCGTTATAGCTAATCGAATTGAAAGGAAGTAAGGAAATGGATAATGTTATGCTAGCGCGAACTATTTTTGGTTCTTCTATTGCTTTTCATATTATATTTGCAACTTTAGGTGTAGGGATCACTTTAATGATTCTACTTGCTGAAATCATGCGAATCATACGAAAAGATGAGGATTATGGGACCCTTGCAAAAAGATGGACAAAGGCTGTCGCTATTTTACTCGGGGTTGCGATTCCTTCAGGGACAATCGTTGCTGTTATGCTTAGCCTTCTTTGGCCAGGCTTCATGGAAATCGTAGGGCAAGTGATCGCTCTTCCCTTTCAAATTGAAATTTTTGCTTTCTTTCTTGAAGCTTTATTTCTCTCTATCTACGTCTATGCTGCTGATCGTCTTTCTCCTACAATGAGAATTATTAGTGTCTTCTTCGTCGCTCTTGGGGCAACAGCTTCAGCCGTTTTAATAACAGATGCCCATGCATGGATGAATACCCCTAGAGGGTTTGATATCGTTGATGGACAAATCATCAATGTCCAACCTTTGGCCGCTGTGTTCAATCCTAGTTTTTTTGTTACTTCGCTACATGTAGTCGGAAGTGCTTATATGACAGGAGCCTTTATTCTTGCAGCGGTTGCAGCATATAAGCTCTACCGCGGAGGGCTTAGTGATAGAGAAATGACATATCATCGGAAGGGATTGTCCTTATCGCTTGCTGTCGCTCTGATCATGTCTGTCTTCACGTTAAACAATGGTCACGATACAGCAATTATGTTGCATGAACATATACCCGTTAAACTAGCAGCAGCAGAAGGATTATTTGAAACCCAACCAAATGCTCCATTAGCGATTATGGGGACACCAGATCCTGAAGCTGGAAGAGTTGTCGGCGGGATTGAAATTCCAGGTATGCTAAGCTGGCTCGCAACCGGTTCTACTGATGGGGTTGTTCGTGGGTTATATGACTATCCCCAAGAAGAATGGCCACCACTTTTTGTTCATACGTTATTTAACGTTATGGTCGGAATTGGCTCTGTCCTCCTTGCACTTGCCGGAGTCTACTGGTTGTTTTGGTTTCTAGGGCGTAAAAAGCAGAAGTCTCTTCCAAAATGGCTCTTAGCTGGGATTGTTGTGTCAGGTCCACTTGCTATGATCGGCATTGAGACGGGGTGGATTTTCAGTTGTACGGGTCGTCAACCTTGGACGATTTATGGGTTTCAATTGACTAGTGAGGCTGCCACCAATTCAGGTAATTTAGGAATGCTTTTTGTGTTGTTCATTTCCCTTTATGTTGTGCTTCTCGTTATCACAGCGTTAGTCATGCATTTTTACTTTAATCGGAATCCTGTATCGCAAGAATTGCATACACTTGCTTAAAAAATAAGGTGGGAAAGGAATTGATGATATGGAGTCAGTTTATATTGCGATTATTATTATATGGGTCTTTCTCTTTATGTATGCTGTTGCGGGATCAATTGACTTTGGAGCAGGCTTTTGGGCAATGTACTATCGGAAACGAACTGATACAAAAGCCGCAAGCATTGCTAATCGCTATCTGTCCCCATCATGGGAAGTGACAAACGTATTTCTAGTCTTGCTTGTTGTGGCCTTAGTTGGTTTTTTCCCCGGTGCTGCAGCGACATTAGGGACATTAATGATCGTTCCTATTTGCTTGGTACTTTTCTTTTTAACCATTCGGAGTGCGTTTATGGTCTATTCTTACACTGTTCAAAAATATACCAATATGCTCGTTATTATCTCAGGTGTTACGGGCTTATTGATCCCTGCCTTACTTATTAGTATTTTACCAGCAGCGATCGGCGGGTTTGTTGAAACAGTTGGCGATAGACAATATATCTTACTCAACCAACTGTTCACAAGTCCTACCTTTTATACCCATTTAGGGTTTGGACTTAGTACGGAGTTGTTTTTGTCCTCTTTACTATTAAGTGATTATGCACGGGAGGCAAATTCAGAAGAAACGTATCATGTGTACCGAAAAAATGCGATTATCCTTGGACCAATTACCTTATCCTTTGCTGTTGGTGCCATTTTCACGTTAATCCCTGAGGCGTTTTGGATGTTTGAAAACATGGCAAACGAGTGGTTGCTTTTCACCTTATCTTTACTTGCTTTTGCGATCGGCTATAGTGCCCTTTGGTGGCCATCTAAGAAAGTAAGTGTTGGTCAGCCGCGTGTAGCTGTTCTATTAATCGCCTTGCAATTTGGTTTAGCGAGTTTTGCCTATGGGTCAGCTCATATGCCCTATTTTCTATACCCAGATGTCACGCTTTACGATACATTTACAAATGAGATCATGTTTCGATCTCTGTTAATTGGTTACGGGGTTGGAATGGCCGTTCTCATTCCTGTTTTCATCTGGTTCTGGCGTCTCTTTATGAAAGATAAGCGTTATTTAAGAAAGGAAGCACACCATTAAATCTAAAAAAATTACAAAAGCCTTGAGGGAAATGTTCTCAAGGTTTGTTATCATTCCTCTTTAGATTGACCTTTTTTTTTTCCAAGTAACTAAGATGATGCAATTAACAATACTTTTGCAGCCTTCAAGATCCCTTTATACAAAAAAATAACTCTGTTATAATACATTCAGCATATGTAAAATAGTCCTTGAGAAAAGTTTATCAATGGAACTTAATATACATATAAGGAGCATTATGCTTCTTTGTGAAAATTGAAGTTCTTAATCACAAAAGTTACAAACCAATTCTTATTACTAGAATTAATATTAACGAGCGGAGGAAGTAAAAATGATGGCCGGTTTGCCAAATTGCCCAAAGTGTAATTCGGAATATACATATGAAGATGGAATACTTCTTGTTTGCCCAGAATGTGGACATGAGTGGACACTTGAATCAGAAACGGGTACTAGTGAAGATAAAAAGACTATCAAAGATTCAAATGGAAATGTTTTAAATGATGGTGATTCTGTAACAGTCATTAAAGACCTAAAAGTAAAAGGTAGTTCACTAGTTGTAAAAATAGGTACAAAAGTAAGAAATATACGTTTAGTAGATGGAGATCATGATATTGATTGTAAGATTGATGGTTTCGGAGCGATGAAGTTAAAATCTGAATTTGTTAAAAAGGCTTAAATCGGGTTTCACACTTTAAATAACGTATCAACTTTCAATGATAAGCTTTCATCGCTTGACGGCTTTTATTTTGTAATATCAAACCCTTCCGTATCTCCGAAAAAAGGAGCCCTTCATATAAGACCTCTCCTTAGCTTATAATTCTCTAAAAAAATCGAGTGTAAAACCTATACGATTTTACACTCGATTCCTGTGTTCGATACTATGTGCACTTATCTATTATTCACCAAAATCAACATTGTGGTAGACTTGCTGAACATCTTCTAAATCTTCTAATGCATCAATCAATTTTTCAAATTGAACTTGGTCTTCTTCCGAAAGTATTACATCATTTTGAGCGAGCATCGATAACTCCGCAACGGTAAAATCCGTTATCCCAACATTTTTAAATGCTTCTTGAATAGCATGGAACATATCAGGTTCAGCATAAACGATAACCGCTTCATCCTCTTCTAAAATGTCACGAACGTCGACATCTGCTTCCATTAATAATTCAAGTACTTCATCTGCTGCTTTTCCCTCAAGACCAATAACAGCCGTTGCATCAAACATAAAGGCGACAGAACCACTTACTCCCATGTTCCCGCCATTTTTTTTGAACGCAGAACGCACTTCTGCGACCGTACGGTTCACGTTATTTGTTAGTGTATCTACAATAATCATCGAACCATTTGGTCCGAATCCTTCATAGCGAAGTTCGTCATAGGTTTCTTCTGAACCACCTTTTGCTTTTTCAATCGCCCGATCAATAATTGCTTTCGGTACACTATATGTTTTGGCGCGTTCAAGAACAACTTTTAAAGCACGGTTTGATTCAGGATCTGGTTCACCTTGCTTTGCCGCTACATAAATTTCACGACCAAATTTTGCATAGATCCGGCTTGTACTTGCATCTTTTGACGCTTTTTTTTCTTTAATATTATTCCATTTACGACCCATAACGTAACTCACTCTCTTTCCATTTGTATCTTACATTAGCATCTAATAACTTTATAAATTCTACAGCATTATCACATTAATTCTATTTACTAGTTATAACTAGGTTATATTATACCTTAATTACGTAAGTTTTTTCGAGCATAAAAATCAAATACAGTCATTTATCGATTAGAGTTGTATGACTCTTATTGGCTTAACATCAAATGCTTCAACAAAAGAAATCATAAAAAAAATAATAATATTCAAACTAACTATTGACTCAGATTTAATCTGTTATATAATAGTAAATAACAAAGGCATTATTGTTATAATACAGATTGTGGAAGGGGTACTAAACATGAGCAGAATCGAACGCCGAAACATGGTAAAGTATATCGAACAGATGAGAGGTATTCATCGTGATGACATGCTCTTTATGACAGATGCAGACATTGAGCATATTTACGAAACAACTTATTTTGAAGAAGAAAACGCTGAGTAAAGGAGACTGACAATGGAAATTTACGAGAGAGCCTATCGACAATATATTGAACAATGTGAGATGTTTGAAATTCAGCCAATTGACATGATTAAATTTATTCAAAACGTAACACAAGAACAAGTTGAATTAATGATAACTAGTTACACTAATTAATCATTGGAGTGAGAACATGAATAGTGACGTTGAGGTCTAAAAAAACCACCCGTTTTATCCTAACTCTAGGAAAACAGGTGGTTTTTACTTTTTCTATTCGCCTAAAAGTCACGCTTGATTTAGTCTTTAATTTAATCTACTTGTTTATCTGTTAGTTGCATGAAGTTATAAATAGCTTTATCTTATTCTTCAATATTAAACCAGTAACAAGATTTGTTTCGTACACATTCCCCTTCTAAGGCATGCCGATCATAAGGATCGTCATGCCTTAAGCACGAAGAACATAGAATTTGAGCTCCCTTTCCCGTTTTCAAGACAAAGGGATAAACACTATTTGCGTCCGTAATCTGCTTTGATTTCTCCCCACTTTTCTGTATGCCACTTTGTTACTTTGTTTTTATAACTATTCGTTTGTAACCACTTTTCTGCTCGATCCATCAGTGACCATATATAAGCCGTTTTCTCATTACGCTCTAATGTTGACTTTGCTTGTTTTTGCTTGACCCATTTAATCGCCGTCATCGAATCGGAGTAAATGGTTTTGGAACTGCCTTGTTCTTTTAAATAAGCTAAACCATGGACAATCGCAAGGAACTCTCCCATATTGTTTGTTCCAATATGGATTTCATCATGAGCAAATAAGACCTCTCCTGTTTTTGTATCGACACCCTTATATTCAACAATTCCAGGATTTCCACGACAGCCTACATCAACAGAAATACTATCCCAGTCCACTTCCTCATTTAATTCTGGCTTTACCGTTTTCGATTTAATATTAGAGTCACTTGGACTTTTCCCTCCTATAAAAGCAGCCTCAGCTTCTTCTTTAGTTGGAAAGGATTTAAATCTAGCACCTGTAAACCCTTTTACTTGCGTCTCACATTCAGCCCATGATGTAAAAATCCCAGGTTTTCTTCCTTTCCAAACGACATAATACTTTTTTTTGGCCACAACGACACCTACTCTTTGCATAAGTTTTTGATCTAATGAAATAGTAACAGTGAAACCATTTTTAGACAATCACAAGGAGGGTGAACCATGGATAAACGAAATAGACAAAAAGGCAAAGCTTTAACAAACAATCAAACACCTAAAGAGAATTTGTTAAATGAGGATGTTTCAAGTGAAATGATTGACAATGGGAGCAATAGAGCGAACGAAAAGAAAAAATAATGAACTATTTAGTTTATAGGTAGTAAATTTTGTCAATAATGGTGCTAAAAACGAGGTGCAATCCAGCATGAATGTAACTATTAATCGCAAACGTTCAATTAAAGAGCCTGGTGACCTTATAAGCACAAAAGGAAATAAACTTTACGCCATTATTGAAGATTGTGGTGAAAAATTCCCGTACCACCTTCTCTGCCTGGAAACGTTCACGATCATTGAGAGTTATGATTCTCTTCCATCAAACCAAGAGATTGAAGAAGATATTGGTGACAAACTCGATGGCATCTATCAACATCGCGACTCGCATATTACATTGAACTGAAAAAGAGAAGGCCATGGTGACCTTCTCTTTTCAACTACTTTTCATCCGTATGTATCTTTGTTTCATCTACATTCTACCCCACTGAAGTGGTTGACGATTTTCATTTGCAGTCAAATAATATTGTCATTTTTTCTATTACCTTTTCATCAGTTTCCTTTTCCGGAACACTCTTTATTTCCTCGATATTTAAAGCTAGATCCTCTGCTTTTCGTTGATTCTCTACAATTGATTGACAAGCTGTAGTAATCAAAACTAAAAACAAGATTACTAATGAGAACTTTTTCCTCCTATTCCCTTCCTCTCAAAAAAAACATCCCCCTAAAATAACTTAGGGGGCCATAAATTATTCATTTTTAGAAGACTCAGTTTCTAACTTTTCCTGTTCTTCATACCAATCATCTAATACTTTTGCATCAAGCACTCTACCTTCAACAAAAGCAGCTTGTTTTTCTAAAAACAAATCTTTCCACTCTACTTCCATATCTTCAGCAATCTTCACTACTGTCAGTAATTCCTGCCATGCAACATAGCGTTTATACCAGAAAAATTGAGGCTGTTCCGTCATATACGGATAAAGATCATCAAACTCCGTATGCTTACAATCAACCGTTCGTTCAAATTGATTTTTGGCTTTTAACACTCGATCTTCAAAATACGTACAAACTTCTTTCTTCTCCACCAACAATCCCTCCCGAAAAACATTCTATCTGGAAATCATCAAAAGACAGCGAGTAACATTCAATGGTTATAGTAACTAAGCCTATGCTAGAAACCTCGAATTAGAATAACTATCCACCATATTTTAATCATACCACGAGTAATGCACATACTAAACGAAAAAGATTTAGAAAATTTTATTAAAGTCATTTTTTCATAAAAAGTGGGGTTTCTTTTTATGGAAAAATGACTTCCTTACTTCATAAAAAGTGGGGTTCTTTTTATGGAAAATGACTTCCATCAGAAGACTTCAGCAATAAATCTGAAAACTAAACAAAACTCTCGAATAAGTAAGTCGATCCTTATTTATCACGATAATTTATTACGAAGTGACTTCTTCCATTAGCTAGTTGGGCAAAAGTTATTCCTGTTATTTTAAATTAGCTTCTAACTCTTCTTGGAGTAAGATCGGTAGATAATTGACTTCTTCAGCATCACTAGGATAAGAAAAACCAAGGGACCGGGCCTCAACCACCTCGAGTATTTCTTGAATTACTTCATCCATTCCCTGAATATAAAAACGTTGCATAAATTCGAAGTTAAGCGGTTCCTTCGGCAGATGTTCATTTGAGCAAACACTGACATCTACATAGTTCACATACGTACGACAAGGAATTGGTCTAATCTCATAGACCGTGCATCGTTTTGTCTGCTGATCTAGAAACACACATGGGATTCCTAATTTTTTGTATTTCAATTTAAATGAGTCATCTTCTTTAAAGTTAATTTGCTTTATATCGTTTATCTCCGACGAATAGTTCTCCACATAAGAAGATACTTGTTCTATAACTTTTTGCTTTCTTTCCTCTGGCAATTGGTTAATGTACAATATCATTAACTTTGCTTCAAGGCGAGTCATGATAACCGGAAAAAAGCAACAGTGTGTACATCCAGATTTACATGATGAGCTTATATTGATCTCATTTTCAATTTTGTCTATTTCGACATTAACTTGAGACAACAGCTTTTCAAATGCCTCTACTAGGACATTTTTAACATGCTTGCCTTCACTATCATCTAAAATTTGATCAACAACATCTAGAAAAGGAGGTTCATAATCATACTGACGTTTATTTATCTCTTCTACCTTGCTTCTCAACTCTCCATAACTCAAAGCGTTCTTCACTAAAAACAGCTCCTAACGGTAAATTCAATCTTCATCGTAGTCGATTTATCCTAAAAATGCGACTGTTTTTTACAATCACATGAAATAGAAGCAGTTAATTGACTAGTAAGCCTTTACAAGCTAAGATTAACAAGGAGAATAACACATAATTCGACAAAATTCATCAACGTTCTTATGAGAGGAGGAGCACCATGTTAATAGTGAAGAAAGTATTAAATAACAATGTCCTCGTTGCAGAACATCCAGATTATGAGGAAGTCGTCTTAATCGGAAAAGGATTAGGGTTCGGAAAAAAGACTGGGGAATCTGTTGCTGGGGAACAGGCTGAAAAGTTTTTTGTTTTAAGAGAAGCGAAAGATCAAGAACAATACAAACGACTCCTTGATTATGTTGATGAAAATTTCATCGGTCTTATGAACGACATTATTGAAATTGTGGAAGAAAGGTTTTCAAATCGCCTTCATGAGCACATTCATATTACTCTGACAGACCACTTATTCTATGCTATTAAGCGAGTAAAACAAGGGTTGGATATAAAAAATCCATTCCTCTCTGAAACAGAACTTGCTTATCCAAAAGAATTCACAGTTGCCAATGAATTAATCGATTATTTAAATAAACAGTTAAATATTGACATTCCACCTGATGAAATCGGCTTTGTCGCTTTGCATATTCATAGCGCCTTAACGAGGAGATCCCTTCAGGAAGTGAATCGGCACACACAATTAATTGCTGAGTTAATCCGTGTTATCGAGGAATCACTCCAAATTGAGATGGATCGAAAGAATATTAATTACCTCAGGCTTGTTCGCCATCTCCATCACGCTATTGAACGTATCAACAAAGACCAATACACGGAAAATCAAGAACCCCTAAAAAAGGTGTTGCAAGCGGAATATCCAATATGCTACAATTTGTCATGGAAATTGATGAAAATTATGCAACAATCTATAAAAAAGACGATTCCAGAAGCTGAGGCTGTTTATCTTACAATGCATCTACAGCGATTTTCAAAGCAATAACAATACTATCATATTCTTTTTTACGTGTTACTGATAACGCAGGCATGAGAGGAAAGGAAACGATTACATTTAATAAAAATAGGATTATTTCTTATTTTTATTAAATGTAATTTATCCTACCGCTCATGTCTTTTTTTGTTGCATAATATTCAATTAACGATTAAAACTACAACTATAAGGAGGAATCATTATGTTTAAAAATTCGTTTGGTGTTTTACAACGTGTTGGTAAAGCACTTATGCTTCCAGTTGCATTACTGCCCGCTGCTGGTATTTTGCTTGCATTTGGTAATGCTCTTCAAAATCCGGATTTAGTGGCTCGTATCCCTGCTCTTAATGCAGACTGGATTATCATGATTGCTAGCATTATGGAAAATGCTGGTGATATTGTTTTCGCAAACTTAGCTCTTTTGTTTGCTGTAGGGGTTGCCATCGGCCTCTCAAATGGAGATGGGGTTGCCGGCCTTGCTGCTCTTATTGGTTATTTAATTATTAATGTGACCATGAGTGTCATTGGAGGCTACGGTGAATGGACACAGGAAATGGTCGCCGGAGATCCAGGGATTTCCTATGTACTAGGTATTCCTACTTTACAAACGGGGGTATTTGGAGGGATCATAGCTGGTTTGCTCGCCGCTTATACGTATAAAAAATACTTTAACATCGAGCTACCATCTTATCTGGGATTTTTTGCAGGAAAGCGATTTGTTCCTATCGCAACCGCATTTTTCGGATTACTATTAGGTCTCGCCTTATACTTTGTTTGGCCAACGATTCAAGTTGGATTAAATAATCTTTCTTACCTAATGGTTGAAACGAATCAAACCGTATCAGCTTTCATCTTCGGTATGATTGAACGTGCACTAATTCCATTTGGACTTCATCACATTTTCTATTCACCATTCTGGTTTGAATTTGGTCAATACACAAATGCAGCTGGAGAAATTATTCGCGGTGATCAACGAATCTTTTTCGCACAGATTCGTGACGGTGCTGAATTAACAGCTGGTACATTTATGACAGGCAAGTTCCCATTCATGATGTTTGGTCTACCTGCTGCGGCATTAGCCATTTATCACTGTGCACGTCCAGAGCAAAAGAAAATTGTTGCAGGTATCATGGGTTCTGCCGCTTTAACTTCCTTCTTAACTGGTATTACAGAACCAATTGAATTTAGTTTCTTATTTGTTGCTCCTGTCCTTTTTGCGATTCACACGTTTTTTGCAGGTTTATCGTTTATGGTTATGCAAATTCTTAACGTAAAAATTGGGATGACGTTCTCTGGTGGAGTAATTGACTTCTTATTATTTGGGGTATTACCGAACAGAACGGATTGGTGGCTCGTTATTCCAGTCGGCCTTGTTTTCGCTGTTATTTATTACTTTGGTTTCCGTTTTGCTATTAAGAAGTGGAACTTAATGACTCCGGGTCGTGAAGCTATGGCTGAAGACGATAAGTCGGCATCCACTGGCAATACGTCCGAGTTACCTTATGAAGTATTAAAAGCTTTAGGTGGCCAAGAAAATTTAACGAATTTAGATGCTTGTATTACTCGTCTTCGTGTAAGTGTGAATGATGTAGAAAAAGTACAGAAAGACACTTTAAAGAAGCTTGGCGCTTCTGGCGTAATGACAATGGGTAATAATATCCAAGCAATTTTCGGACCTCGTTCCGACCAGATTAAAACACAAATGCAAGATATTATTAGTGGCCGTACACCTGTTCCAACGGAAGAAGCAACATCAAACGAAGCAGTTGTAGGAGATATTTCTTTTGTTTCTCCAATTGCAGGAAAAGTACTTCCTATTACTGAAGTTCCTGACCAAGTATTCTCAGGAAAAATGATGGGTGACGGTTTTGCGATCGAACCGACAGAAGGACTTGTTAAGTCACCTGTTTCAGGTACCATCATTAACTTGTTCCCTACGAAACACGCAATTGGTATCTTATCAGATGAAGGAAAAGAAATTTTGATCCATGTTGGTCTTGATACCGTTAACTTAAAGGGTAAAGGGTTTGAAACCCTTGTTAAACAAGATGATAAGATCAAACAAGGACAAGAACTTCTCCGCTTTGATTTAGACTATATTAAAGAAAATGCAACCTCAACCATTACACCGATTGTATTTACAAACCTTGCAGAAGGTGAATACATCCAAATCAATAAAGAACAACAAGAAGTTGAACTAGATGAAAAAGCTGTTATTTCCATTAAACAAAAGTAATTTCTGAAACAGAGAAAAATATAACATATTAAAGGAGATGAAAACAATGCAAGTTTTCATCTCCTTTTTCTTTAATAAAATCAATAAGCTCCATTAATTGTTTTTCTCCCTCCATCGAAAACTTTTTTATTTACTTAAGCATTATCTTACGCTTCCCTGCATATATATGTAGAAGTCAGGGATTTCACTCCTATAAAACAGAACGAGTTAGCCATAAGCTTACTCGTTCTGTTTGTTTTGTTTTACGAAAGGGTGTTGTACAGATGTATATTGGTAGTAAAGGTTGGTATGTTCAGAAGCTTAAAGACAAAGGAATTCGGTATATTGAAGGCCGTAAAATTGAACAGTATAAAGCCCACGTTTTAGCAAATCTTTATAAAGAGAATAAATAATTTTAACTTTTACAATCTTTCATGTATTTTTTTAAAGAGTGACATCAAAGGTCTTTCTACGTCCTTTTTCGTCACTTTTTTTATAAAATCCAACTAAAGTCTCATAAAAACCTGAAATTCGTCAAAATACCTTACTAGTCCCATATTTTTCTCATATTATTACATAGAAGATGAGCACACAGTCATCTATGTTTACATTTCTTTTACTGTTACAATCAGTACCAGCCTAAACTAAAACACAAAAGATGGTGAAAAAAATGTGGAAACATGCAGAAATAGGAATAGACCTAGGAACAGCGAATACACTCGTCTACAGCAAAGAAAAAGGCATTATTCTAAACGAACCATCTGTTGTTGCTATTAATATAGATACAAATGAAGTACTAGCAGTTGGTTTAGAAGCTAAAAATATGGTAGGGAAAACTCCAGCTAACATCGTCACTGTCCGTCCCCTTAAAGACGGTGTTATTGCTGACTATAATATGACAACACATATGCTTAAAGCTATTATGAAAAAGGCTAGTAAAAAGCTTAACTTATCAATCAGAAAACCTAGTGTCGTCGTTTGTGCGCCCTCTGGTTCAACTTCTGTTGAGCGTCGCGCCATTCTAGATGCTATTAAAAGCTGTGGTGCCAAAAATGCTCATATCATTGAAGAACCATTAGCGGCTGCAATTGGCGCCAATTTAACGGTAGAAGAACCTATTGCCAATGTCGTGGTCGATATCGGTGGTGGAACAACAGAAGTCGCTATTATTTCTTTTGGTGGCGTTGTGACCTGTCATTCCATTCGTATCGGTGGAGATAAGTTTGACGAAAGCATCATCCAGCATGTACGAAAAACCTATAACATTATTATCGGTGAACGAACAGCCGAGCGGATTAAAATGGAAATTGGATATGCCCCTATTGCACATGAAGAACTGGAAACGGAAGTTAGAGGGCGAGATCTTGTTCACGGCTTACCCAAAACAGTAACGTTACAATCAACCGAGATTCAAGAAGCTTTAAAAGAAGGAATGCTTCAACTTCTTGAATCAATTCGAGCGACACTTGAAGATTGCCCTCCTGAATTAAGTGGTGACATCGTTGATCAAGGGGTTACCCTTACTGGTGGAGGGGCTTTGTTAAACGGCATGCAGGAATGGTTAGCAAATGAAATTTTCGTTCCTGTTCATATAGCTCCTAACCCACTAGAAGCTGTAGCTATTGGTACAGGGCGTTCTTTAAAATTCATTGATAAATTACAGAAGGTATAAGAAAAACGGCTCTAGCCGTCTTTTCTTATCGAGTAGTCTTTCATCCTTATTGAAGACACATCGTGTATTCAATCGAATTTTATGCTTTCTTATCTTTTTAAAAAAAGGATAACTCAGGAAAATTTGAGTTATCCTTTTTCTTTTTAAAACGTTTCGTATAGCTTTGGTACTCTACTTGAAAACACAGGTACTTCTTTTCTTATGCGATGAACCTCTTTTAAATCTAATGTTACACGAATGGTTTCTTCCTCAGTTTGAGAAGCTTTGAAGACCATTTCCCCCCAAGGATTAACCACCATGGAGCGACCTGCAAACAAAACCCCATCATACGTTCCAACACGATTACAGCTGACTATATAAACTTGATCTTCAATTGCTCTAGCCTGTTGGAGGATTTCCCAATGTGACGCTCTTGCTTCTGGCCATTCTGCCACAACGAAAACCACTTCTGCTCCTTGCAACGCCAGTGATCGAATTAATTCAGGAAAACGCAAATCATAACAGATAATGACCCCCATCTTTTTCCCATCTAATTCAAAGACACGTCCTGTATTTTCACCACCTTTTAAGTAAAGATGTTCGTCTAGCATCGGTACTAGGTGCATTTTATCATACGTATGAACGATTGAACCTTCGCGGTTAACGATGATTGACCGATTATACATGCTACCCTCTTCCTCAATAGCAAAAGAACCTGCAACCAGATTTACGTTAAACGTTTTAGCAAGGTTTTTTAAGAAGGGTTCTGTCATTCCTTTATCAGCCTTTACGATCTTTTCTAACATAGGAAGTGTATAAGCGGTAGTCCACATTTCAGGTAGGACGAGAACATCGACATTGCCCTCCTTACAAACTTCCTTCACCCATTCTTGGACTCTCTTTCTATTTTCAGACGGATTGCCCGGTACCAAGTCCATTTGATAACTAGCTATTCTCATGTCGTTTCCTCCTTACTTGTTCGTTCTTTCCCTTCTTTAGTTACAGCAAATGTTCTATTCATTGTTTTTATCAAGCTAACATGGCGGAAGCGTAACGCGGACCAATCCTCATCAACTGCTACTTGACGGACTGGCTCAAAACCATGCTCTCCCAATAAGGTTGCAACCGTATCTCTATTACAATCTGAACCTTTGTATTTTTTTGACGTCTTCTTTGGATAACTAAGCCAGAGTAAACCATCTTCTTTAAGTAAGTCAACAACTTGGGTAGCTCTCGTTTTCAAATCATCATTTGTTGTGCCAAACACATGAATAAATCCATACTCATTCTCTTGAAGCTCTGTATGGACCTCAACATCAAAACAAGCCATTGCTTCCTTATATTCCTTAGGCGCATGTAAAACAAGGATAGGATTGATTTCTAGTTTTGACTGAAGCTTTTTCATAACAGGGTGTTGCTCCATCTGGGCGATCATCCTTCCTGCACTTTTTACTCCCTTTATTATATCATTCGTATTGCCTCTGGTAATAGGTTCTAATAAGAAAAACGGCGGCACTAACCGTCTTTTCTTAGAAGCAATCAGCGGAACCACTGCTTTCTTTTAAGCCGAACAACAAATGAATTTCTTCTCGTTTCAGCCACTTCCCTACGCTAGTATGAACTAGATCTGGTTCTTAGAGTTGAGGGTTACCTCTCTCAGTCATTTGACACCCCTAGTGGATAAACAGTATTTAATTGACACCGGTATTATAAGATAGCAGTTATGGAACAAGGTTATTCTTTGAAGCTCATCTAGTGTTGTATTTGGAAACTAAGTTTCTCTACTACCTTTAATTAGGGTTTATCATGAGTATACCGACTCTCTAAATTTATTACGGCTCTTTTGAGAAATACTAGCATGTAATCGAACACCATAAAAAGCGGGAAAGAATCAAAGCTCTCTCCCGCTACAATCGTCTATACTGTTTTCTTTTTCCAAAATCCTAGCATTAGTGCTGTGACAACTGCACCAATTAAAATCGCTATTAAATACATGACTGCACTTCCATAAACGAATGGAATAACAAAAATTCCTCCGTGCGGAGCTGGTAATCCAATTTTAAATACAGCAGTAAGGGCACCAGCAACAGCAGAACCTACGATAATGGAAGGAATCACTCGACCTGGATCAGCTGCAGCAAATGGGATCGCTCCTTCTGTAATAAAGGAAGCTCCCAATATATAGTTCGTTTTACCAGCCTCACGTTCTTGCTTCGTAAACTTACTCTTGAACAAAGTTGTAGCTAGGGCAATTCCAAGTGGCGGTACCATACCACCTGCCATTACAGCTGCATGAGGACCAAAGTTTCCAGCGTCAATCATCGCAATACCGAACGTGAAAGCTGCTTTGTTAATTGGTCCACCCATATCCACAGCCATCATCGCTCCAAGGATTATGCCTAGTAAAATCATATTCGCTGTACCCATACCTCCAAGCCACTTTTCAAGACTTGCATTGAAAGTAGAAAGAGGTCCAACCAACCAAAGCATAACCATACCAGTTAAGAAAATATTTATGACCGGATAAAATAAAACCGTTTTGATACCTTCAAGCCATTGTGGTAAATTTTCTAAAGCTCTGCGTACGAATAATGCTAAATAACCAGCAAGGAAACCGGCGATTAAACCACCTAAGAAACCAGCTCCACCTGTTGATGCAATCAAACCACCAACCATACCAGCAGCAAATCCAGGGCGATCAGCTATACTCATCGCAATAAATGCTGCAAGAACAGGGATCATTAACCCAAATGCATTCCCACCACCAATGGTCATCAGCATCTCAGCAAAAGCATTATAAGTTGGATGATTTGGATCAGCCGCTTCTATACCAAACATGAACGAAATAGCGATTAATATACCTCCACCAACTACAAATGGAAGCATGTTTGAAACTCCATTCATTAAATGTTTATAGAAACCAGACTTCCCTTTGGAAGTAGATTCGGAATCTTCAGTTGAGCTTTTAGAGTTCCCTTGGTAAATTGGGGCATTTTCTGTTTGTATTTGATCAATTAATTCTTTTGGTCTTTTTATTCCATCAGCTACAGGAACTTGTAAAACAGGTTTTCCCTTAAACGGTTCCATCTCAACCTTCGTGTCAGCTGCAACGATAATCCCTTTAGCTTGCTTTATTTCTAGTTCTGTTAAACGATTCTTTACACCACCAGAGCCATTTGTTTGAACTTTAATTGTTATCCCTTGTTTTTCAGCTTCTGCTTTTAAAGCATCTGCTGCCATATACGTATGAGCAATTCCTGTCGGACAACCCGTTACAGCTAAAATCGTATAGCCATCTTGAGCATTAGTTTGCTCTTTTTCTTCTTTTTCTAATGTTTCATTTTCCTTGCTGTCAATGGCGGCTAGAACATCATCTTCTGAATTGGCTTTCAATAACTTATCACGGAACGCTTCATCCATTAAGAATGTAGACAATCTTGATAATGTAGCTAGATGTTCTTCATTTGCTCCAGCTGAAGCAGCAATCATGAAGAACAAATGAGTAGGCTGACCATCAAGTGCTTCGTAATCAAGACCTGCCGTTGAACGACCGAATGCAATCGAAGGTGTTTTAACTGACTCGCTCTTAGCATGTGGGATCGCAATTCCTTCTCCAAGCCCAGTCGTACTTTGTTCTTCGCGAGCCCAAATTGCCTTTTTGTACTCAGTGGCACTATTTAATCTACCTGCTTTATCGAGGTTTGAGACTAGCTCATCAATAGCAGACTCCTTGTTTGCAGCCCTCATATTAAGCACAATTGTTTCTCTTTTTAATAAATCTGAAATTCTCATATTACTCACCCTTTCCCCAATCCAGTATTGTTATTTCTTTTGTTAAGGCTACTACTTGTTCTCTAGAAGCAAATGCCGTTGAAAATGCTGTAGCACTACCTGAGGCTACTGCAAACTTAAAAGCATCCTCCAAAGACATCTCTTCTGTTTTAGCAGCTATGAAACCAGCCACAACGGAATCACCTGCCCCAACTGAATTTTTCACCATTCCCTTTGGCGTATTCGCAAATAAAAGCTTATCTTCAGTCGCCAAGATTGCCCCATCTCCTGCAAAAGAGACTAATACATTTTTAATACCTTGTTCTACAAGTTTTTGAATATAAGGTACAGCTGCTTTCGGAGTTGATATTTTTACTGAAAACAGTTCTCCTAATTCATGATGATTCGGTTTAATAAAAGTTGGTTTTGCCTCAAGCACTTTTCGCATCGGCTCACCACTTGAATCAATATACACTTCCGCTTTTCTTTCAAGTGCCTCCTGGCATAACGCTTCGTAGATGACTACCGGAATCGTCGACGGAACACTTCCAGCAAGTACGAGAACATCCCCTTCATTCAAAAGAGATAATTGCTGTCTTAGTTGTTCAAGATCTTGTTCTGAGATTTCAGGTGATACTCCATTGATCTCAGATTCTGTTTGACTGTTTATTTTGACATTAATTCTTGTATCACCATGCACTTCAATAAAGTTGGTATTAATTTCTTCTTTTTCAATTACTTCTTTTACGTAATTACCTGTAAAACCTCCAATAAAGCCAAGCGCTTCACTTTGATGTCCAAGTCTTTTTAATACTCTTGAAACATTAATTCCCTTCCCACCTGGCGCTTTATGATCTAATTTGGAACGATTAACCGCTCCGAGATTGACCTGATCAAGTTGTACAAAATAATCAAGAGCAGGATTTAAAGTAACAGTGTAAATCATAAGGAAACCACCTCTAAGTTTGTCATTGTCCTATAGTTGTTCGTAATTTCTTCATCTACGTTAGAAGTTATAAGAATGATCTCATCTAGATCGGCAAATTTTGAGAATGATACTTCGCCAAACTTAGAATGATCAGCTAAAACATAACTTTGTCTCGATCTTGCTATTGCATTTTCTTTTATGAACGCTTCTTCTGGATCTGGGGTTGTACACCCATCAAACTTAGTAATCCCATTAACCCCTAGAAACGCTTTATCAAACCGAAACGTCTCAAGTGCTCGAATCGCATTACGTCCGACAAATGCCTTTGTTCCTGCTTTTACGTACCCACCAATAACGTGCGTAGCAATGTTTAAATCAGCCAATAAAGCAATATTCGTCAATCCATTCGTAACGACAACGATGTCTTTTCCTTTTAGAAATGGAATCATTTCAACCGTACTCGTTCCTGCATCGAGAAAAATACAATCACCATTTTCAATAAAAGCAGCTGCTTTTTCAGCAATTCCCTTTTTTTCACGACTGTTTTTGACTGTTTTTTCAGCAACTGACGGTTCATCTAACTTTTTTTGAAGGAGTGTTGCCCCTCCATGAATGCGCTTTAATTTTTTATCGTTTTCAAGATCTGTTAAATCTCTACGTATCGTTGACTCAGATGCATCTAATTCTTCAACTAATTCTTTCATTTTTACGATCGTTTGTTTTTTAAGTAAGTCGAGAATCTTCTGATGTCGTTCTATTGTTAACATTTTATTCACCTCAACTTATCTATAACGTTAGTATACAATCAATAACGACCATAATCAATCACTTTCACTCATTATTCACAAAAAAAAAGAAAGCGGTTACCATTTTATGGTTCCCACTTTCTCTACTATCTATTAATACGCGAACAAATGACTGTTCTTATTGCTCACTACATTGTGAAAAAAAGTGTCAAGAGGTGAGCATTCTCACATCTTGACACTTCTCCATTCAAAAATTTCACCTACATTACTTAGATATTTCGCTCGATTTCTTCTATTAACATGGAGAGTTCTGTCCAGCGATCCATAGCTTGTTCTAGTTTGGACTCCACTTCTTCTTTTTCTTTCATAATCTCTGAGATTTTTCCATAATCACTTCCAGCATCGATTACGCTTTGCTCAAGTTCCTCTATTCTACCTTCAAGCATCATGATCTTCTCTTCAATTTGGTTCCATTCCAGTTGATCTTTATACGAAAGTTTTTTCCTTGGTTCCTTTTTTACGACAGTCGCACCGCTTTTTTCTTTAATAGATTCGTTAGCTCCCTGCTTAGATTCATGAGCTAAATAATCAGTATAATGTCCTTGAAACCGCGAAACGATACCGCCACCTTTGAATACAAGTAAATGGTCTACAACTCGATCTAGGAAATAGCGATCATGCGAGACTGTAATCACAACCCCAGGAAACTGCTCAAGGTAGTCTTCAAGCACCGATAACGTTTCCGTATCTAAGTCATTGGTTGGCTCATCTAAAAAAAGCACATTAGGTTCCGACATTAACACTCTTAGTAAATATAAACGTCGCCGTTCTCCACCTGACAAGCGGCGAATGTACGTATACTGCATCGATCTCGGGAACAAGAAACGCTCAAGCATTTGCTCAGCAGTAATGACCGTCCCATCAACGGTATACACAATCTCTGCAATCTGTTTAATATAGTCGATAACACGTAAGCTACCGTCAATTTCCTCGTCCTCTTGGGTGTAATATCCGATCTTCACGGTCTCTCCCGTTATGATTTCACCCCCGTCAGGAGAAACTCTTCCCGCTAACATATTTAATAACGTTGATTTCCCACTGCCATTTGGGCCAACAATTCCTAAGCGTTCACCTTTTACAATTAAATAATCAAGCGATTGAATGAGGATTTGCTCTCCGTACTTTTTAGACACCTGTTGCAACTCTAAGACTTGTTTCCCTAACCGTTTGGAACCGATCGCAAAGTCAAATTCACCACGCCCAGAGAATCCCTCCTCTTCTTTTAGTGCTTCGACACGTTGAATCCTTGCCTTTTGCTTTGTAGTCCTTGCCTTAGCACCACGTTGTAACCAGGCTAATTCTCTTCTGAGGATATTGGCACGTTTTTGATCCCGGTGTGCTTCTTCAAGTTCACGCTCCGCCTTTCTTTCCAGGAAGGTCTGATAATTGCCTTCGTATTTAAATAAGCGGCCTTGATCGAGTTCGAACATATTATTGGTTACGCGATTTAAGAAATAACGATCATGTGTAATTAAAATAATTGAACCTTTGTATGTAGACAAAAATCCTTCAAGCCACTCGATCGTTTCATGATCGAGATGATTTGTTGGTTCATCTAATAGAAGTAAATCCGCTGGTTGGATAAGCGCTTTCGCAATGGCAACCCGCTTCTTTTGTCCTCCAGATAGTTGTTTGATTGAAGCTTGATAATCATTAACTCCAAGCTTTGAGAGAACCGTTTTGGCTAGGGTATTCGCCTCCCAAGCGTCAAGTTCATCTATTTTTTGTTGTGCTTTCATAAATTGTTTTTGATATTCTTCTTTTTCGGGGTCTTTCTCAAACAAAAGTAAGCTTTGTTCGTATGCTCGCATCGCCTTCATCACAGCAGAATCGCCAAAATAAATTTGTTCAATAACTGTCAAATTTTCTTTTAGATCAGGTTGTTGAGGAAGATACTCTATTTGAAAATCATTGGCATGAATGAGTTGCCCTTGGTCCGGTGATTCTATACTAGCTAGAATTTTCAACAAAGTAGATTTCCCCGTCCCGTTAATCCCAATTAAACCAATTCGCTCTTTTTCACCGATCGTAAACGAAAGATCATTAAATAGCACCTTATCGCCAAACGTTTTAGTTAACCCTTCAATCTGTAAAATACTCATTATCATTCCGCCTTCATTTGATTAGCTTTTCCTTCTATCTTAACGCAAAACAAATTTTGTTGCATTAATTGACCTGTCTCCTGATACGTAAAGCTCTAGATTGAGTATTATTTTAATACAAGCGCTCTTGATAAAAATAGTTTGGTGTCACTACATTATCCTGATACGATTGGTGGAAAATATGTGTCACAGCAGGTGATACAGGAGGGATAAGCCATGACCAATTTTCCGTTATCCTCCTACCTTCTCCTACTTCCCTTTGTTCAAATTGTTTAAATTGTTTTGCGGCCGTAGGGTGTGTTATATTCACCTCACCAACACACGTCTCTGGTATTGGAAACCATTTAGGTTCTTTATTATGAACTTGAACAACGAGAGGAAGGATATCATAAGCTGTCTTATCTCCTTTCCAGCCAAGCGATTCACATATTTTTGTAAATGCAATGGAGTCAGGGTCTCCAAGAACCCCTTCCGTTAGTTCATATCCCGCCTAACGAATAAGCTGATGATTCCATATCCGAACTTGCCTTGGTTGAAATATATTTATAGTAGGAATTACTCGTCCCCCATTCGTTCCATACCGCAAATGAAAAAAGAGGGCATTAGCAATTTCCTCCTCGGTCTCAAGCTTTCTTTTATCGAGAACATGCATCGATTCCCAAAATAAACGACCAATACAGCGATTGCTATTTCTCCAAGCCATTCTCGCTCCATGAGCCAATTCTTCATATGTATGTGTGAACATTCCTGTTTTCCTTATTTCTTCTTCGATCATCAGAAGTCTTTTTTCAATTATCTGCTCACTACTCGCTAGTTCTTGATAGCAAATATTAATAAATGTCTTTGCTTCTGCTAATATATTCGTCAAATTCATCCACCCCTATATGATCGATTTGTTTTTTTATTGTTGGCGAGAATAAACATTTTACACCGGTACTAGCATCATACTTCAGTTTTATATTTTCAAAGGAATATTAAGCTGTACCGTTCATAATTCAGCAAAAAAAAGCCGTTTTTTAAAAACGGCTTTTTGTTCTATATGGCTATTAATCTTTTTATATCGTCTTCAATTTTTTTCGGTTCCACATTTGGTCCATAACGTTCAACCACTTGTCCATCTTTATCAATTAAGAACTTTGTGAAATTCCATTTAATTTCCGAACTTAACAGACCTTTTTTAGCCTTCTTTAAATATTTATAAAGTGGGTGTGCATCTTTGCCATTTACATTAATTCTTGTAAAAAGAGGGAAGGTGACGCCGAAGTTGAGCTTACAAGTCTCTTCCATTTGATCGTCATTAACAGGCTCTTGATTCATAAATTGATTACACGGAAAACCAATTACAGCAAGTCCCTCTTCAAGATATTGCTGATGCAACTTTTCCAATCCATTAAATTGAGGAGCTAATCCACACTTTGTTGCTGTATTGACAATTAAGAGGACCTTACCTTTATACGAATCAAGTTGAACTTCTTCACCATTTGCTTTCAATACTGAGAAATCATGAACACTCATTCTTATCGCCTCCTACATGCTAGCTCCATTATACATAGAACCCATGTCAAGTACGATTATCATGCTCAGGATTGTTCGTGCTATCGTCTAGTAAAATCAACAAAACGAAATTTATCTGGTCGATGCCTCGATTCGGTATACTGAAACATCGTGGCATCATCTAGCTTTTCGCTACCACTATAAATAAACCCAGAAATACGGACTTGATTTACCTTTCATTGGTATTTTACTTAAATAGTTGTGAAATACTCTGTTACACTTCAAACTAGTCGGTTACTTCCACTATAATTAGCCGACTCTTCACACAACAAAGGCCTATACCACGCAAAAAAAAGCGATGCTCACCTAGTGTACATCGCCATCATTACCTTTATTTTAAAAGTAAATTCACATTTATTTTTTTGCAAATAGTTACATAATGCAACAGTGTTAGCAGTACAGCACTCATATTCATCCCCAAAATGATTCCATCCATCTGTAAAGTAGGCATCGAACCAAGGAAATACATCATAGTAAAAGAAAAAATGGTCGCATAGAGTGCATGAACGAATGCATCTTTTACTAAACCGAGTCCGATTAAAAAGGCCTGCATCGGTATAACAAAAAAATGAAATAAGAAATACGGAACCAATAGCTGTAAATATCGAACCGCAGGAGAATTCTCAAAAAAAAGTGCTGTTAACGGATCAGCCCAAAAGTAAAAGATACATACGGCTGGGAGTCCATAACATACTGTTAATAACATCACTTTCCTTAACAATGTACGCAATCGCACTAAATCTCCTTTTGCATAGGCTTCAGAAACAGTAGGGATTAATACAATTAGCAATGAATGAGCAATAAAAGCCGGAAAGAAACCAATTGTAAATGCTACCCCAGCCATTTTTCCATACTGCACCATTGCGACAGTATCTATCATACCTGCTCGAACTAGAGTTTCCTTAATGAAAAATGGCTTCACAGCAAAGGTGGCCGCATGAAATATTCTTAATCCTGTTGTTGGTATGGAAACTTCCAATAAGCTTTTACGTACTTTCTTTCCAGGTAAATGAGCTCTCGGTCTACTTTTCAACACGTGCATTTCCATGAGAAATGTAATAAATAAATAACCGAGAACAAGGAATTCGCTTGCAATAAGTGTACAAAGAGCGATTAATATAGCGGATTCTGATTCAAAGGAAGTAACTCGGAAAATGACAATTAACAATACAAGTTGCCCAGCTCTTCTTAAAAAGTTTGCAACCGCAATTTTCCCCATTCTTTGCGCACCCATAAAATACCCTCTTGCAACTGAGGTAAAAGCAATGACCGGGATGAGTAGTAGAAATAGCCAAGGTACAAGTGGATGATATCGATCAAAGACAGGAATTAACGGAAGGAGCCATAATGCTATAAGTGAAAATACAATTGTACAAATCGCTGCAAATCGTAGTGCATGCATTAACATACTACGATGGAAAATAGGATCTTTTTCAGCAACGAACTTCGAGATAGAAATGGGAAGTTCAAGACTAGCAATAACAACGATAAACAGGATTGTTGGCAGTATCGACATGTATAAGCCGAGGCCCTCTTCTCCCAATTCTCTTGCTAGCACCATGTTAACCAAGAATTCAATGCATTCACCTAGGAAAGCAGCGATAATCAATAGTAACGCGCTTCTAAAAAAAATATTCATCGTTTCTCTCCCCTACTTCCTGTCCATAAATTATATGAAACAAGTTAGTTAAATATGGTTCGTATTGGAAAAAAATGATGATTTCACAATATTTTTTTTACAAGTTACTCATCCTACTTATGCTGGGTAAAAATGAAAGACGAAAAAAAATCCAAGTCAATTAATCACTTGGATCTGAGATGATTTTTCAATTGTTCCGTTTCTCTCACTTCTAGTTCTCTCCATTCACCAACCTCTAAGTGATCAATGGTTAAATGTAAGATTCGGATCCGAATTAATTTTTTTACATGGTACCCGAACACCTTTGTCATTCTACGGATTTGCCGATTTAAACCTTGTGTTAAAACAATCGTAAACGTATCACTTGTAACACGTTTAACCTTACATCTTTTTGTTTGTTGTCCGAGGATCTCCACACCTTGTCCGAGCCTTGCTAAAACTTGATCTGGAATAGGTCTATCAACAGTTACAACGTACTCCTTCTCATGATTTCCTTCTGCCTTCATTAACTTGTTTACAATATCACCGTCATTAGTGAGGAGAATTAACCCCTCAGAATCCTTATCTAACCTTCCAACTGGAAAGACTCTTTCAGGGTTTTTTAAAAAATCAATGATATTATTTTTCACAGTAGGTTGAGCCGTACAAGTAATCCCTACCGGTTTATATAGCAGTAAATAGATACCTCTTTTTTTATTTACAAGCTCTTTACCGTCCACTAATACAACGCTTTCATCTTCCACTACACTATTTTTTGTTGCAATCGTTCCATCAATTTCAATCCGTTGAAGGGCGATTAAGCGATTCACTTCTCTTCTTGATAAAGCTCCTGTTAAACTTATATATTTCTGAATCCTCATCCATTTGATTCCCTTTTACTCTTTACGAGCATTAATTGTTGTTTCTTTGCTCTCTCATCTTGAGCTAACGGTAAAATAACTGTTACTTCTGTCCCTTGATTTAATTTACTTTCAAATCTAAGGGAACCACCCATATCCTTAATAATACGAAAAGATATCATCGTACCCAGTCCAGTACCTTGTTCCTTAGTAGAGTAAAATAATGTTCCTATTTTAGCTAGTTGCTCTTCAGACATTCCACTTCCTGTATCTGTAATCGTAATTTCCACAAAAAAATGAACTAGTCTTACATTAACATGTACTTTGCCTTTTTTAGGAGTGGCCTCAATCGCATTTTTTATAAGATTAATCAGTACTTGTTTAAATTGATTTCGGTCAACGTATATATATAGTTGCTTTGTATTCTCAATTGTTAGCTCAACATTTTCTTTAAGTGAATAAGGTGTTAATATATTAATAATTTCGTTTATGATTTGATTCACTTCTATCATTTTTGGCGAAACTATTTCCGGTTTTGCAAAATTTAAATAATCATTGATTATTTCTTCTGCTCGTTTCATTTCAGTTAGGGCGATTGAAAAATATTCTTTCTTCTTACCAACCTCATCTTTTTCCATCAATTGTAAGAAACCCTTTACAACTGTTAATGGGTTTCTTACCTCATGAGCAATGGAAGCAGCTAATTCACTAATTGCATTCATTTTTACAGCACGCTGCATTTCTTCTTGCATTCGAACTCTTTCTTTCAGTTGCTCGAGCAAAAGTATTGAAAATCCAGTAGCAATAACAAGAGTACTCGTATAAACACTTACATACATTACATAATGTCCAACTTCAGTTTGAAGTTCACCTATTATCTCCAAATAAATTCCTAGTAGAATTGAAACAGCTATACTAGGCCATAGACTAAGGTGTAGCGAAAAACGAACCCGATCCCATTTCTGAGCTTTAAGTTGATAACGATGATAAAAACAATGATAGATCAAAGCAGCTATTAAAATAACAGCATAGCCAATTAGTAAACTATCGTCATTCATGATCGTTCTTGTCACAAGTAAAACCCCACATACCACCCAACCTGCTTTTTGTCCTCCATACCAAAAAGCAAGCATTAGCAAAACATAACGTAAATCCCAATATAATCCCTTTTCTTCATATGCAAACACCATACAAAAAACAGAAGCAATTGCCAACAGCACAACTAATATCGATTTAGACCGTTTTCCTTTTCTATCATTGACAAAAAAACTCACCACTAAGATTGGCATTATTACAATTAGGACATGAAATAGGAGTTTTTCAGCAATCATTAAAGGCTCCCCACCTTTTTATTATGATTCTTAACACTTTCTTATCTATTATAACATCATAAATTCGACAAACTTTCTTTAAACACCTGCAAAAATTGAATTATTATGTAGAAAAATTAACTGTTTTAGGCCTTTACCAAGCTGTAATTTGAGCAAAGAGTCTATATAAATAATCTATCTTCTTCCTAATTAAAAGGATATGATTCAAGAAATCAAAAATAGCCTCCCGCCTTGGTCTATTAATCTCAAATAAGGAGCCAAATCAATTGGCTCCTCAGAAGGCCCTTTAAATATTAAACTTACTAGCAAATTAATATTCGTTTTAACACACCATCAATTACTTGTTATACTGCTATAGAACCACCTTTGTATAAAAAATGTAAAAAAACACTCGGTAACTACCAAGTGTTAGAAAGTTTCGTTATGAAAGGAATCCCCAACCATCCAACAGCTACTCATTTACTCTTTCTGTAATTCGCTTAGGGACTTGAATAAATTGATCAACCTCCATTGTAGCGGGGTTCATTGTTTGGTTAATCAGAATTAAGCGATCAAGTGGCATTTCAAGTCGTTCTGAAATTCTCCACAGAGAATCCCCTTCCTGAATCTTATAGGGAACTAACCTATAACCTGGAATGGATACTTTCATTCCTACAAGAAGTTGATTAGGAGTAACGGAGCGATTAGCATCGATCAACGTTTGAAAAGGTAACGAGAAAAGTTGGCTATAATACGTTAAGCTATCTCCTGAACGAACTGAAACATCCATTGCAACTCCCTCCCATCTACCCAAGCATATGTATAACTCTGGTTAATCATGTACGGTTTTTCACCTAAATAAAAAGAGAGGCAGTCCTTCACCGCTTAACAAATCTTCTCTGATTAACTTAAGAAAATCGCCCCATAGCTAAGACCACCAACTATGACGAAAGCAGGATGTACTTTCCACTTTTCCAACAGAAAAAACCCCACCACTAATAAAAACAATGTATGCCAAATACCTGCTCCAACATACGAGCTTTCTAAGAAACGATATGTTAAGGTACCCAAAAGAATAGCAATCGTTGGGCGAACTAGTGCGGTCATACGCTTTACTTTTGGTGAATTTTTAAACTTGTATAAAAGTCCTAAAAGGGCAATCATTAAAATAAGAGAAGGCGCCACTGTAGCAAAAACACCGACAAAGGCTCCGAAAACCCCTCCAACTTCATACCCAATGTAACCAGCCATTTTCGTGGCAATTGGACCTGGTAACGCATTTCCCAATGCGAGAACTTCACTAAATTCTTCTACTGTCATCCATTGATAGCGTGCCACTACTTCATATTCTACTAAAGGGATCGAAGCAGGTCCGCCACCATAACCTAGTATACCTGGTATAAAAAATGCTAGAAAAATATCCCAGTAGATCATTAGTTTACACCTACTTTCTTTTTAGCCTCTTCTTGTTTTTTTGTCGGTTTTAATAAAGCATAAAAGAGTAAAACCGCAATAATTATTCCTGGATGAACATGAACTAATTCTATTAACAAAAAGCTTATTAAAAGAATGGTAATGCTTATTTTCCAGCCTAACCCTTCATTCGATTTTTTTAAAAAATCCCAAGTTAAAACCGCCATCATCACAACAACAATCGGGATAACGCCTTTGGTCATCCCCGAAACCCAAGGTTGATCCTTAAATGATGTTAGTGTTGTTAACAAAATGATCATCATTAAAATCGACGGAATAATCGAAGATAAAACCGCAATAATCATCCCCGCTATTCCTGCGACACGATAACCAATGTAACCAGCCATTTTCGTATTAATCGGTCCTGGTAATGTATTTCCTAGTGCAAGCACATCACTAAATTCATCATCATTCATCCACTTAAACGTCGTGACAACTTCCTTATGGACAAGTGGAATTGCCGACGGTCCTCCTCCAAAACCTAAAATACCTGATCTAAAAAAAGCGATAAATAAACTTACATAAGTTTTCACTGTTAATCCCCCATTGTAAAATCATTTCATTGTTTTAACTAGTAACCAATCGCTGCTCCATCACCTCTCGGATCCGCACCAGCTAACTTTACATTGTTCTCAGGATTTATAAGAATTGCACCAGCGTGTCCCATGACATCAGTGAATTCCTCAACTACTTCAATATCATGCCCAAGATCTTGCAAAGACTGAACAGTAACTCGTGGGACTCGCGATTCAATTTTTAAGTTATTTGAACTTGCCCCCCATGTTCTCCCATACAACCATCTTGGAGCTTCAATTGCTGCTTGTATATCAAATTTATAGTCAATAATTCTAGTTACGAGAGCGGCTTGTGTTTGCGGCTGACCTTCTCCGCCCATTGTGCCATAAACTAACTTCAAGGCATCACCATCTAAGAGCATAGCTGGATTTAATGTATGGAATGTTCTTTTATTAGGTTCTAAGCAGTTAATATGCTTTTCATCTAAAGAGAAAAAGCTCCCTCTGTTTTGCAACAGTACTCCTGTGTTTTTTGGAATAATTCCTGAACCAAAATCATGGTAAATACTTTGGATAAAGGAAACCGCATTACCTTCGTTGTCGACTACCCCAAACCAGACCGTATCTCCTTTTGGATCTAACTGTTTAGTCATAACCTTCGAAAAATCCATGTTAATTTGTTGTGCCAAATTCATTCCGTGAGACTTAGCTAGCAAATCATCTAAAGGAATATTTATGAATTCAGGATCCGTTAACCACTTATCTCTGTCCGCAAAAGCTAGTTTAGTAGCCTCAATTAATAAATGAAAATATTCAACTGATCCTTCCTTAATGGATGAAAGGTCAAAGTTATTTAATATGTTTAAAATTGATAAAGATGCCATCCCTTGTGTGTTCGGAGGTAGATTATATGCTGTATAGCCTCTATAATCAACACTAATCGGATCTACCCAATCAGATCTGTGATTTTTAAAATCATTAAGAGTGAGTATTCCTCCATTTGCTTGAATGTCATCAACCATTAGTTGTGCAATGGCACCTTTATAAAAAACATCGCTTCCTTCATCGGCAATGGCCTTTAGTGTTTGTGCTAAATCAGGTTGCTTCATCAACTCTCCTCTGTTATATAGAGAACCATCCTTCTTCAAAAATACGCGTGAAAATTCTTGAAACCGTTGTAAAAATCTAAATTCTGTATCATCTTTGTTTACATTTACATTTGTCCAATGTTCCTGACTAGGGGTAACAGCAAATCCATTTTTCGCATAATTAATTGCAGACTGTAATAAGCGTTTCCATGAAATGGTCCCTTTGAGTTGCTCTTTTGAATATTGATAGGCCTGATCCCAACCAGCCACAGCACCTGGAACTGTATTAGCAGATAAGAATCCTCTTGCCGGGATTTCACTCAAATTATATTCCTTGTAGGTTGAAATAGTAGCTTTTTCGCCTGATCTCCCACTACTGTTCAGAGCTTTCACTTCTTTTGTATTCGCATTGTAAATTAACCAAAAATTATCTCCGCCAATACTATTCATATGAGGATAGACAACGGCGATGGTTGAAGCAGCAGCAATTGCTGCCTCAATAGCATTTCCGCCATTCTGTAAAACATTAACACCAGCTTGTGAAGCTAAATAGTGTGGAGTTGTAATTATGCCATGCGGTCCCATTGTCGTTGTGCGATATACCTGTTTCATACGTACCACCCTCTCTATAACTATATACACCATTGTAATACCACTTGTTAATTTAATTAATTATTTTGCTGGTATCCCTCATGTCGACAAATTGCCAGCATCATCTGGGTGAAGTCTTGGCATACCCCTTTTTTTTGACAAACACCTTTTTATCTTTTTTGTACGATTTGACTAAACCAAACATGAAGTTCGTTAGATTTACTGCCACAAAAATTAAAGTCTGATTCTTCCAGTCAAAGCCAAAAGGGGTTTTCCCTATTAAAACAGTTGCAATTATAATAAATATAATTATAAAAAAAGTAGTAGTCTCCCTATTAATTCGTGTGAGATAATTTACATATATAGTAATTCATTAAAACAACAAACGTTTGATTAACCCTCTAGTAGTAATGACGATGAAGAGTTCATTTATCCTTATGAGAGCATAGAGGAAGTTCAACAGCTTGCTCACCAGATTATTCAAGAGATTTTTTCAAATCCCTTTTAACTTCGGCAAAGAAATTTATCTTTCTGTAAGTATTCGTATTAGTCTTATCCGCAGGCGTTGAAGAATTACTTAAACAAGCTGACATTGCCATGTATAGTGCAAAAAAAAACGGCAGGTAGCCGATATATATTCTATAGTGATGAGCAACAAGAAATCATTGTTGAAAGACTTAAAATAGAAAAAGGTTTGAGAAAAGCTATTGAGAAAGATGAATTTGAACTTTACTACCAGCCAAAAGTGTATATCCGAGCAGGCAAAATAGTTGATTTAGTGGCTCTTATTCGTTGGCATCATCCTCAAGAAATTAACATTCAAGATAACCGAGTAGAGTTAGCTATTATTGATGCGATTAATAGTCATACTTTAGGGTACTCGGTTATAGCTGAAGGGGTTGACACAAAAGATCAATTAGAATTACTGAAAGAAAAGAATTGTAATGAGATACAAGGTTCTCTTTTAGTAGACCTTTATCTGAATCAGCTTTAGATTCTTATTTGATTGAAAATAAGGGTGTTTTTTACTAACTTATCGTTAATGAGGATGTGTATAGAATGGGTAATTTTTTTGGATTTAAGAAAGAGAAACACCATTTAGTGGTCAACTTAACGATGCTTTCATTAAACAACGAAATGTAATAGCTCATGTCCATGTCCGAATCGGTTTACAACCAAAATGGTATATGTGCGCATTCCAAGATTTGTTGCTTTCTTTAGTCGATATTATTGATCAACATACTTTGAACAAAGATGAATTTAAAAAATCGATAACAGCCGTTACAAAAATCTTAAATTTAGAACAACAACTTGTTTTAGAAGCTTACGAACTAGAAACCGAGAGAATTCGAAATGAAGCTGAAGCTCAAACGAATGAATTGAAAAATAAAGTAAATAAAAATGCAGAAGAATTAGCGGCTGTAAGTGAAGAAACAAGTTCTTCCTTACAAGAGATATCATTTAAAACAACTGAAATTAAAAAACTTACTGAATTCAGCTCAGGTATCGCCGTTTTAGCCGAGGCAAAATCAAAAGATGGAAAAAAACGTTTAATTAGTTTAGAGCAGATTATGATTGGTACACAAGGAAATATGAAAAAAATCTCAATTGAAATGGAGCAACTAATTTCAACCTCTAAAAAAATCGAACAGATTTCACAAATTGTCACTTCAATAGCTGACCAAACCAACTTACTTGCCTTAAACGCCTCAATTGAAGCAGCTCGAGCAGGCGAACATGGAAAAGGTTTTGCTGTTGTAGCAAGTGAAGTTCGTAAATTAGCTGAAAATACAAAGGATACAGTTTCTGAAGTATCTAGCCTAGTAAACGAAATTAACCGCTATACGAATACGATGTCAGAATCTATTGCAGAAAACAACAAATCAATTGAAAAAGGAAAGATCGAGTCAAGCCAAACGAATCATTTTTTTGATGAGATCTTAAAATCGATGGAAGAGATGAAGCTTCAAAATGTTGTGATTGCAGACGAAATGAAAAACTTAGCAGAGATCTTCGAAGAAATTAATCAAGCTGCTGAACATGTTGCTGCAGCTTCAGATCGATTAACAGGTATTACGTCCAGTCTATAATAATGCTAAGAGCTAGAATCTTGTTGATTCTAGCTTTGTTGATTTCTTGATTAGATTCTTAACCACGGCTATTTAATTCTCGCATTGTTGGCAAAAGAATGTCTTTCGAGAAGAGATCACATCTTTAATAATTGGGGCACTACAACGAGGACATGGTTCACCTTCACGATCATAAACATAACAATTATCGTTATAACTCCCTGTTAGTATGTCTCCTTTATAAACAGGTAAATCAATATACCCTCCAAGTGAAATTCCTCTTCTTAACACCGATTGAATACTGGTATAGAGCATTGTTTTTTCTTGATTATTCAATTCATTCATTTGTCTTTTCGGTAGTAACTGGGCTACAAAGCAAATTTCATCAGAAGATAAATCCCCAATACCTGACATTACTTTTTGATTAACTAAAGTGGTTTTGATCACCCCTCCCCTCTTTCCCATCACAGAATTAAATTCCTCTAATGTGAAAGATGCGTCTAGTGGTTCCGGACCGAGGTCTCTAAATTGTTTTTCTAATTCTTCTTTCGAAAGTAGATGTAGATAACCTAACCGCAAACCTATAAAGAACAATTGAGTCTCACCAAAAGAAAGCGTCACTTGTTTAGTACGGTCAGGACTATCACTTAAAGTACCTACATACATAAGACCACCTAACATCAGGTGCAGCAATAGCCCTTTTCCTGAATCTAGTTGAAAGACTAGATGCTTCGCACGGCGCTCAATCTTTATAATCGTTCGACCCTCTACTTCATTTATAAACTCATCAACTGACATGTTAATTGTTTTTTCTCTCGTGACAATAACTTCGGTAATTTTTTTACCACTAATCTTCTCCATTAATAAATGTTTGTAATTTTCCATTTCAGGTAATTCCGGCAATACCCTCACCCTACCTTTGTACATTTAATTGGTTCTAGTATCTGTACAAGATTCAATCAAATACAGGGACTTATTTTTCAACCCAAAAAGCAAGGTCCCTCACAAATGAAGTTACCTTGCTTTTTTTAAAAATGTCTTTATCTCCCCTGTCTTTCTATAACATCTTAAAGTTTTGCTCTCTGGCGATCTTTATTACAAAATAACCAGTGTTTCCATTTTCAAACGGGGTTTATCAATCTCTTACTTTTATCATTATATCCTATTTAGTGCTAGGAGAGTTTGCATAACATGATCAACAAGCTCAGGAATATCAGCCATCTGATCTTCATTTATCTGACGATTAAACTTAATTTCTATCTGATTGTCGTACAGATTATTCGCTTCTCCATAAGTAAAACTTAACGTTTGAGTTGGCTCGATCTCTTGGTTCCAAATTCGCTGAACAAGAGTTTGAATTTGCCTACACTCTAAAGTTACATTTATTATTGGCTTATAAAAGCGGATTAGTAAGGTACATCCAGGATTCACAATAGGTGTTTCCAAAATTTCTGCTGCTAAATCCTTTAGAGAAGCTAATAAAATGATTTCGGCACTTACCTCTTTTTGATTAACAAGGTTGAATTCTAGTGCAAACTCTCTGGACATTACAGACATTTCCAAACGATCCTTTCGATTCGTAACCTCAATTTGCCCAGTGACATTATCAAGATCATAAACATGATTTTCCATCGCAACCTTAAGATTTTCAAAGATAGTCGGATCAAACATCATTTATCTCCCCACCTCTTTCTGCTTTTAACTCCTATGTATTATTTACCCATTATGTATTAAATAATAAAAGCCCTGCAAAAGATTATATGCTACTCTTTTTATATTCAAGAAAAGGGAATAAATTCGATTCCCTTTTCTATATAAACAATTTAAGTTTTCCAGCCAGCTAACTTCATGCTTTTCCCTAAGGAGAACCACAGCTTTACATACTTTATTGTAAAATGACTTTCTCGACTTGCTTGAGTTTATAAAAATAACCTTTTGCCTCTAAAAGCTCAGTGAAAGTACCGTTTTCAACGACCTTCCCTTGATCCATCACTATAATTTGATCCATTAGCTCTAACCCTGCAAGTCGGTGGCTGACAACGACTACCGTATCGTTCTTAGCTCGGTGATATAAGAGATCATAAAGACGGCGTTCCGTCCATGAATCTAAAGATGAAGTAGGCTCATCAAGAAGCCATAAGGAGGCTCCTTTTGCAATAGCACGAGCCATCGCCAGTCGCTGCTTTTCACCGCCAGATAAATTTTGACCTTTCTCCATTACCTGATCGGATAAAGAAAAACCAGCTAAATCAGCATCCTGTAACAGTTGTTGTAATTGTTCATCTGACCACAAGTCGGTCGACAATAAGAGGTTTTCTTTGATCGTTCCAAAGAAAAAGTGATTCTCTTGAAGCACTACGTTTGTCCTTTTCCAAAGGCTCTCTTGTTCAATATGACTAACTGGCACCCCACTCAAATAAATTTCTCCTTCTGTTACTGGATATAAGTTAAGAATAAGCTGTAATAGAGTCGATTTTCCTGACCCACTTGGCCCGACAATAGCCGTTTTCGAACCCGCCGGCAAAAATAAATTCACATGATTTAATGCATTGCGATGCTCATCAGGAAAAGTGAAATTGAGCTGTTTTAATTCAATTGACGGTGCGTCATTTGAAATTCCGTTTACTTCTTTGGATAAGGACTCTTTTTCTTGATCCTTTTCTACAACTGAATACAAACGTTTCGCTGCTCTTTCACTATCTTCATAATAAATAGGGAAAGCCGCCATCGGTGTAGAATGCTCAAACACGGTCAAACTAACCATGACAAGCATCGCTAAAAACAAACCATCCAAATCTCCGTTAGCTACTAAGAATGCGCCTACAGCTAACACCGACCAAGAAATGAATAATGAGAATGCCAGATTAATAGACTGATTATTGCTAGACTGAATCCCTTCTCGTTGCTGTTCCTTGATATAAGCATCGGAAGCCGATAAAAGTTGTTGCTCTTTCTCTTCTAGCTTTTGATGAATCTTCAATTCACGAAAGCCATGAAACCACTCCGTTACTTCCGAAGATAAATAAGCTCGCTCCTCACGTATTTTGCTGCTCGTTTTTTTCTGTTGTTTTGCAAACCAGACTGGAATGATTAATCCTGTCAAAAACAGTCCGCACATTAGTAATATCACGATAGAAATAGAATAAAAAGAGACAAATACAATCGTACTTACAAATACCATAATCATAATGATTGGAGGATATAACACACGGAGGAAAAAGTTCTGCAAGCTTTCAACATCTCCGACAATCCGTGCTAAAAGATCCCCGCTTCGATACTGTTGGAACAAACGAGGCGCATGGAGTTCAAGCCTTTCATAAAAATAAACTCGTACATCACTCAGCATCGTAAATGTCGCTCGATGTGAATAATATCGTTCTGCATAACGACTGAGTCCACGTAAAAAGCTTCCAATCTTCACAACTGCGACCATCGTAATTAATACATAAAGCGGAGGCTCAAGAGCAGCGCGTGAGATTAAGTATCCGTTTGCTGCAAACAAACCGACCGCTGTTACACCTGCTAAATAGCCAAACACGATAGATAGGATTACATCTTTCTTTTTCATCATAATGAAACCAACAATGCCTATAAGCTCTTTCATCAATGCTCCTCCTCTTGTCTAGAAAATAACTCTAGATAAGCAGGAACAGATGCCTTTAAATGGTCATGTGTTCCTTGTGCCACTAAAGTACCTTGTTCCAGAAAAAGAATATGACTAGCATGCTTGATCGTCTGTAATCGATGAGCGACGGTAATAATTGTCGAACGCTGCGCTAGTTCTTGAATGGATTTCAAAAGTATCTGCTCAGTAAATAAATCAAGCCCTGTTGTTGGTTCGTCAAACAAAATAATCGATGGTTTTTTTAAAAAGGTACGTGCGAGCGCAATCCTCTGTTTTTCTCCTCCAGATAGCCCTCTGCCACCTTCTCCAATCTTCGTGTCATATCCATCTGACAGGGTTTGAATTAAATCAGAAATGCCAGCTTTACAAGCCGCCTTCTTGATTTCATCTTTTGTTGCATCGACACCAAGAGCGATATTCTCTGAAATGGTCCCTGCAAATAAATAAGGATGCTGTGTAATATAACCGATTGTTCCAAACCATTCTTCTTCCTTATAATCCGAACGTATCCGTCCGTCCACTAGGATCTGACCGTTTAAAGGAGGTAACAACCCTGCTATCACATGTAATAAAGTCGTTTTACCTGTACCACTTTTACCGACAATAGCAACTTGACTTAAAGGCGGGATGTGTACATTTATATCTTTCAAGGTAAAACCCTCTGATCTATATTGAAATTGTACATTCTCTAATTCAATCGACACAGGATTCGTAGGGAGTAGACGGTTGCCCCACTCCATCACTTTATCTCCTTTTTCAAGTTCTTTATCTATTTTCACAGCAGCGCCAAGGCTACTACGTCCCGCATGGAAAGCGCTACCTAACTCCTTAAGGGAAGCGTAAAACTCCGGCACTAATAAAAGAATGAAAAAAGCTGTAAAAAAACTAATCTCACTAAATACAACAAGCCGTAACCCTAACTCCAATGCCACAAGTCCAATACTCAGCATCGAAATAAACTCAAGCATTAAAGAGGAGGTAAACGCTACTTTCAATATACTCATTGTCGCATTACGAAAGTCTAGGCTACTCCGGCGAATAACATCTTTATACTGTTTGGATCTACCGTACAATTTCAAACTAACCAGACCTTGAAGTGTATCAAGAAAGCGACCCGAGAACGCCGCTAAGCTATCAAGCTGGGCTTCTGATTTACGTTGAGTTGACCCGCCAATAATGATCATAAAAAGCGGGATGAACGGTGCAGTTAAGATGATAATAAGACCGGAGTACAGATGCTGGCTAAATATAACGACTAAGATCATGAGCGGAACGACTGTCGTCAAAATTCGTTGCGGAACATATTTACTAAAAAAACTATCCAACTCATCTACCGCATCTAGTATTACACTCACTTTTTCACCGGACTGTCCTTTATAGGATGCGACTAATGAATTACGCGAATGAGCTTTAAGCAACTTCTCTCGAAAGGACCTTTTTACTACAGCAGCCATTTTGACACCAATTTGACCACTCCAATAAGAAAGAAACGCTCTAACAATAAGCACACCCAATAAACCAAATAAGAAAAGGTAAATTTGATCAAACGTTTGTTTATTTAGAAAAAGATCATCCACAATCGTAACGATCATAAAGGCTTGCAAAATAATGACAAACCCTAAAACAAAAGCCAAAATAAATAGTGCATAATAGCGTCCCTTCTGAGCAGATGCGAGCTTCTGAAGTGACTTCATTACTTAATCCTCATATTTCGTGCTTTTTACTGCGACGAATACGGAAGTGATCATGGCAAACACAACAACTAGGAGCGGTGCGTAAAAAATTAAGAAATTATGCATGTTCGCTTCCTCCCTTAAGATTTTCTTTTTTGAATGTAAGGCTTGTTCATAATAAATAATTTAAAGACTAAATAAAGGGACGGGATCAATAGCACAAACCCAAAGATAAACGCCGTGATAAGCGCATAAGCCATCGTTTCATTCGTAAACCCATCATAGATTGTTAGATTCGGATACAATAAATAAGGGTAACGGGATAATCCATAACCATAAAAAGCAAGTGCAAACTGAAAGACTACGAATATAAAAGACCATCCAAATTCTCTTTTTTTCAATAGCCATAAACTAGCAATAAAACAAACAAATGATAAAGCAAACAGCCACCAAAGAGAAATTAAACCTTCAAAGTGAGAAGGATTATGCCATTTCATCTCAATAATGATTCCAATCGCTGTCACAATCGTTGGAAAGCTCCAAATCCATGTGTAACGTTGGAATAGCTTTAGCGCCTCTTTGTCTTTTGCAACAGAAGAATAATAAGCCAGGAAGCTAGCCGAAATAAATAACACGCTCACAAGACTAAGTGCGACAATCGACCATGCGAATGGACTTGTAAACAGAGCAAGATAATCCAACTCTATTCCCCCTGCTTGCGTGTCACGAATAAAACCTCCTTGGGACACAATTAAAGCCGTCGACAATGAGGCTGGGATCAGAACACCGGTTACCCCATACATAAGGGTATAACCAATATGTCCTTTTGTTCCATATGTTCCAAAAGCATAATAACTTCCACGCAGCGCTAACAAAATAATTGAAATGCTTATTGGTATTAATAACACGGTACCGAAATAGTACGCAGTCTTTGGGAAAAATCCAATCATCCCAATAAAAAAGAACACAAGAAACACATTGGTGATTTCCCAGACAGGAGACAAGTACCGCTGAATCACACTGTTTACGATATGATTTTTTCTAGTAATAATTGTCGATGCATTGAAGAATCCAGCTCCAAAATCAATAGACGCTACAATGACATAGCCGAACAGGAACATCCACAAAACTGAAATTCCTATCACCTCAATCGTCATTTCGCCACACTCCTTTGTTCAATAGAATCTTTCTCTAATTCACGCTCAACAGGATTCTTTTTGAACATACGTGTTAACACTACGGCTGTTCCAGACACTAGGATGATATAGAGCACAGCAAAAGCAATGAACATAAAGCCTACATAAGGTGAATCCGTTGCTCCATCAGCGGTTCTCATAAATCCATTCATAATCCACGGCTGACGTCCCATCTCTGTAAACCACCAGCCCGCTTCAATCGCAACCATCGCTAACGGCCCAGATGCGACAAGCAATAACCGGAATGCACGTGTTTTAATAAATGACCAATTACGAGAGAGGGCCACCCAATAAAGCAGCGAAAGAAACGTAAGCCCAATCCCAATCGTAACCATAATGTCAAAAAAGTAATGAATAAAATATGGTGGGTGGACTTCCTCAGGGATGTCATTCAACCCTGTTACGACTCCAGTTGGATTGCTGTGTACAAGGAAACTAAGTGCATAAGGAATCTTAATCGCATACTTCACTTCATTCGTTTCTGTTAACACACCATAGAGAACGAGCGGTGCCTCCCCTTCTGTTTCAAAATGCCATTCTGCTGCCGCTAGTTTCTCGGGTTGATATTCTGCAAGATACTTCCCTGACAAATCACCGATAAGTGCTGTCGCAATTGAGAAAATAAGCGCAACCTTCATCGTTAATGCAAGTGCCTTACGATGATACGGATGACGATTCCCCTTCCATAAATGAAAAGCTGCAATCGATGCTAGTAAGAATGCTGTTGTCATATAAGCAGAAGATAAAACGTGTGCCACTTTCGTAGGCATTGCAGGATTAAACATCGAAAGTAACGGCTGAATGTTTGTCAACTGACCATCGACTAGCGTAAAGCCTTGTGGTGCATTCATAAACGCATTCACCGATGTAATAAATAATGCTGACATGGCAGAACCTAAAACAACTGGTGCAAGTAAATAAAAATGAAGCTTTGGATTCTTAAAACGATCCCATGTATATAAATAAATCCCAAGAAAAATAGCTTCAAAGAAAAAGGCGAATGTTTCCATAAATAAAGGAAGCGCAACAAGCTGACCGGCAAATTCCATAAAACGAGGCCATAAAAGTGCTAACTGTAACGCAATCGCCGTACCGGTTACTACACCAACAGCTACACTAATTACATAGCCGCGCGCCCAGCGTTTAGCTAGTAATAAATAATGCTCATCTTGTCTTTTTAAACCCAACCAGTGAGCAATTGTTATCATGATCGGAACGCCGACGCCGACCGTTGCAAAAATCACATGTACTGACAGTGTCAGCATCGTTAAATAACGGCTAAATTCTACAGACTCCATTTTCTTCCTCCTCTTTAAATGTTTCTATTGGAGATATGAATATTGTATATGCTATATGTATGTGAAATACATCACAAATTATACGATTTAGTTACAGAGAAGTGATCAATTAATGACAAAATACAATTTCACACTATAATAATCCTAAAAATGTAAATTAGAAAGAGTCTGCTTATTTGTGATCGCTTTCCCCTAAAATAAAATATTTAAACACTACCAATTACAACGTTCCTCCGTCTCTATAAATCAGTGTATAAAAACTAGTTTCACAACCCATTAAACGGGTAAACCATCCATAATTAAATATTTAAAGGAGTTGATATTCATGCCTTGGGATAAGCACGATTATCCTGACTCTATGAAAAATCTTGAAGGACCGATTAGGGACAAAGCAATTGATATTGCTAATAAACTTGTTGAAGAAGGCTATGAAGAAGGAAGATCGATCGCTATTGGTATAGCACAAGCAAAAAAATGGGTAGGTGAACAAACGCCTCCTCATCATTTAGTCCCACACTCAGATGGTTGGGCAATACGAAGAGAAAATGCCGATAAAGCTAGTCATATATTTGATACAAAAGCAGAAGCACTAAAAAAAGCTCAAATGGTTGCTAGTAATCAAGAAACAAGTCTTATTATACACAGACAAGATGGATCAATTGAGCGACAACAAAATTTTTCACGTTAGGTAAAAGCTAAGCGAGTCCCCATCAAGCCTTCTCCATTAGAAGCGAGGGCACTGAAAAAGTTAAAATCCGACCTTTAGCACTTTGAGGAAGCGACAGTGACTTCGCCTGCTATGAGAAACCCACTCATAGCAGGCTTAAAGGTGTGAGAAGCGTCTTACACCAATCGCAACGGCTTCACTCATTGCTTAAGAGGCTACTAAAAAAAGAAAGTCACCCTTTTTCAGTAGCCTCTTAGATAGGAGAAGACTTATTTTCTATTCTTCTACAATTAAGGTTCCCACCATTTCTTCATGTCCCTCTTCATCACAAAACATTTCATACTTTCCTGCTTTATTTGCTATAAAAGTGATAGAATCTTCCTGATTAGGGTTAGCTTCTAGTCGGATTTCATTTTCTCCATTCGAAATATCAATAGGTTCTATAATTAGATTATGAAATACATTACCACGATTATTAAAAGTTAGAGTGATCTCTTCCCCTTTTGGAATAGTTATTTCTTCAGGAATGTATTCAAAGTCCCTTCCTTCCACTTCGATTGACGTCTCCATCTCATTACTACAACCTACGATCATAAAGACCATTCCTACCAGAAAATAAATAGTCAAATTTCTATAAGACATTAACTTCCCCCCTTACATTTTGCATTGACTTCACTCGCTGATTGCTTCGAGGTTATTCAATTAGGGTAAAAACTGACCATTTTGAACAATCTCTTATACTTTACCAACCTTAAGGCATAATGAAACTACTTTCCCTATATGTTTCATTTTTATTGCAATGGGAACGGCTTTTTAAGAATATATTAAAATTCTTTTTCACTTGAGACTTTCTTATTTTTTGTTAAGGAGGGTTATTATGTCGGCTGATATGATTGGATTTAGTATTATATTAATCGGATTCTCCTCTTATTAGGAAAGACGAGTAGCGAACGGAGCCATTGCAAGTATTATAGAGTACCTTTTTGATCACGCTCTACTAGCTTTAACTGGTATCGTATGGAATATTGCGGCGTTTGTTTTTTTAGCGCTTCGAATGATTCTAGAAAAATGGTTTGAACGGTCGGGGGCGGACCATTCACTGCCGCATCTGTTCCGCTTATTTATCAATTCGGTGCATTCCTATATTTATTTTCTGTTTAATGATCATGATTATTTGGATCGCAATAGGTTTATTCTATTTCGGGAAAAAATGATCATCAATTTCATCCATTTTCGGAGCACATAAAAAACAACTCTAAGTATCGATCACAGAATTGTTTTACTAAAGAGTTGTTCAACTTTTATTAGTCTGAAGAGGACGGTATACTTTTCTAATAAATTTCTCAATTAACAGGTGCAGCGTAAAGTAACGTCTGAAGTTAAGAGTTTTTATTAATTCTTGTTTTTCATCAGATGATAAATTCCAATCTTCTGGAATGCTCGATACGATTTCCTCTATTAATTGTGTTGGAATAACTTGAATTAATTGAATTGCCTTTTTAAAGTCCTTCTCTTTTTTAACATGTTTCGCGAGCATTTGATGGGTCGCACTTTCAATTATAGTTTGAGGACGATTCTCAAGGTCATTAATTGTCCAAGATATTGAACCAAAACTATCGGCATTATCAATAATCCAACAGTAGTGACTCGTGGGTGTGTTTTCTTGTAGTAGAATATTTTTCCGAGTTCTATCTACATTATATAACCAATAATCAAAAACGATAATCTTGGCCAGATTAGAATAGTTCGTAATGTTCGTAACGTTTACTTCGTGACCGTTCTTACAATTATTTATATACTTACTTGCAAACTGTTTGGAGGTGTATTTAGTGTCAGTACTCTTAGGAATCTTATCAAAGAATTCTTTAGGGATCTCTACTAGATAAGAATATGGTATTGGCAACCTCAAAAAGCGTGCAAAACAATAAGCAACCCACTCATTAATGAGCGCTTTTCTTTCAGTTTCTTTATACAGTTTTACGACATAATCATTGCCGTCATCGAAGGTAATAAGGTGTGCATTATTCGTTTTACTTTCAAAGAGCTTCTGATAAGAGGTCGGTTTCACTTATTTCCCCTCCCCTTTGTTATTTCCTTTAATGTTTCAATATACTTATTAGCACAAAGAGATAGAGAAAACATCTTTTCAACTCGCTCCCTTGCTTTATTCGAAAGTTTCTCATATTGATTTGGCCGATTTACAATTCGATATATATGCTCAGCCGCACCCCTTATATAATTTTCTCGATATAGATAACCTGTTTCACCGTTTACGACAATCTCTGGGATAGAAGATATACTTGGTGCAATAACAGGAACGCCACATGCCATGGATTCGATGAACGTATTTCCGAAAGATTCTGAGCGAGTTGTCGCAATCGTACACCCACCTGAATGCTTTATTTTTGCATAGATAGTTGGCATTTGATGATAGGGAATAACAGGAAACCATTTTACAACATCGCCTAATTTTTTATTCTTCCGCTCCTTTTCAAACAATTCCTTTTCAACACTTTTGTTTCCACCAATTACCCAAAACTCGATATCCTTTCTTTCCTTAGATACCATCTCTGCAATCTTTAGAAATAAACGCCAATTTTTTCGATGATCTAGTCGACCAATATAAGCGACTATTTTTTTATTCTCTGGCAAAACTGGTTCATTTCCCTGATTCATTTCTTCTTTTTCAAGGGGGCGAAAAAACGATGTATCGATAGAATTGTGGATAACTTCGATTGGTTTTGGTTGATCTAGTAAAATAGATAGGACGCCTTTTTGATATTCAGAAGGAACAATAAATTTTTTTGGATTAATTTTTTCTTTTCCTTGCAAATTCTGTTTTAGTTTGGTAATTTCAGGGGTGCGTGCTTCGATAATTATAGGGCCTTTATAATTCGTTTCCTCAATCCATGTATATGCTTGGCTTGTATCAACAACGATAATAGCATCGTACTGATTCCCTTTAATAATTTGGTGAATCTTATCTTTATCTTTTGTTAAAAATACTTCGGCAACGTCTTCCATCATATGCATTCCGCCAAGGTCTTTAGTATAAAGGAAATCAGTAGTAATGCCGTGTTTCTTAAAATAAATCGCTCGGTTCCTCCACCCAGCATTTACCCCACCAACCGTCAATAAACGCCAAATGACTAAGATTTTCAATCTATATCACATCCTTTATGGTTGACCTTATTACTTTTTATCTTTTTTCTTCTTTGATTTTCCTTTTTTTCTTTTTTCTTGTTTTTCTTTTTCTCTCTTACTTTGTTCTTTTACTACCTTACTAACAAGATTTTCTAAACTCTTATAATGCATATCAGGGTCTTTTGTTGTTAACAATTTATTTGTTTCTTGCTTAAGCTGCTTTGTATCAACCTTTTCTTTATTTACAAGTACACCATATAATCTTTTTGATATTTCCTCCATTCTCATATAATACTCCCACTCTTCATAAAGGTCTGAATCGATTTTTTTCACATGCTCTATAAATAAGTTTCTATAGTCAACTCCTAAGCTTTGCAAAAGCTTACGTGGATACGGGTAAGTTCTGTTTCTCCAAACCGTTCTTCCAACATCAATTACTTTTAATGAGCCATCATTCTGTAAATAAATTTGTCTTTTATGATGATCAATACGCTCATAGCCAATTTCTTTAAATGTAATCAGCATTTTAATAAGCTCGTGAGAAAGTTCTTCTGTTAATGGCTGGGATTGCATATATTCACGTAAATCGACACCATACACCATTTCCATTACTAAAAAGTTGTTTCCTTTACAATAAATTTTTGGTAGGAGTGATGTATGTTGACCTAAAGACATCGCGTAATGCTCCCGTTCACAGTCGTCGACATCACCATATACTTTCACACAAATGTCATCTGTAATTAAAAAAACAGCACCTTGTCTTCCCTTCCCTATCATTTCAAGAGCAGAATTATTAACGACAAAAACATCTTCATCCTCATAATTCTTCACTTTAATTTTCTTGACATGCCTTTCAATTTCTTTGCAGTCGAGTGCACTCATTTCCGCGACCTCCTCTTTTCTTTCATTTTCAAACAATCATTCAGTAATTCTCTTAAATCAATCTATTCTTTCAATCTAGTACAATGGGGTGGTTGTTTATTATTATTTATATAGATTTGTTGAATATTTGGAACGCTATTTGTCCAAGTATTAAGAATTTGTGTTAATTTACTAAAAAGTGGAACAGGGTTGGAATCATTAAAGTCTAGAGGAGTGGAATATGTGAATTGGCGACATATCAGAGTATTTTGTCTCCCAGGGATCAGGCTGCCTAGCGTTTATTTGCAAAGAGGTACAGTTTAAGCATCGATTCCGGCTTTATTGCATTTTTCTGACTCCCTCTTATTCCTTTTGTTCGAGGTTTTGAACTTTATTCAAGCCTTTTAACTCCCTTTTTCCCTTTTGTTCAAGGTTTTAGGCTTTATTCAAGCTTTTTAACTCCCTTTTCCCTTTTTTGTTTGAGGTTTTGGGCTTTATTCAAGCTTTTTAACTCCCTTTTTCCCTTTTGTTCGAGGTTTTGGGCTTTATTCAAGCCTTTTTTGACTCCCTCACTTACCTTTGTTAGCGTTTTCTATGCTCAGTGTTTTTCACTTTACAGAAAAAGCACCTATACTCACTTGAGTATAGATGCTCCGATATTCATTCTAAAGTAGTACAGTATACGTGTTAGACTACTTGTACAATACTTAATTTTAAAACAATATTATTTTTTAATATCCCAACCGGTTTGCCTACGGGTAAGAAAACTTTTCCGAGCTGTATGTTTAACACAACTGCTGCTGAACCATAGAAAGAGAGTAAAGCAATACCCATTCTGCTACTGCAGCTATCATATGGGTTGCATCAAACATAACATGTAAAGAACTTGGAATTAATCCAATAAATAGAAAATCAATTAAGACAAAAATAAAAACAAAACTTTATGTGTTTCCATTACACCAATTGTCATAAAGATACTGAAAATTAAATAGCCAAGAAATGCAAATCCAAGTTGTTTAGGATCTCCATTTTTAGCGAGGTTTTCTCCAAAAAAACCTAACTGAATCAACTATGTTGTTCCAAGCCAAACGCACCAAACGCCGTTTTGCCAAAAATATTATTATACTTTGAATCTAGTATCGCAGCAATTACCTGCTCTATTCCACCTCAGAAAAAAGCCCACGGAAAGATAAAAGAAAGTCCCTAGTCAATCCTAGCTTTTGTGATGATGCTACAAATGTTACCATTGCTAGACCTAACAAGCCTAACGCGGATGGAACTGCTGTTGTTATTTTTATCTGTGTTTGATTCTGAGGCTCCACAAATACACATGAAATAGTCGATTTATCAGGAAAGAGATGGAGATACATTCTAATCACAATAAAGCACCCCTACCTTTATATGGGATAAAAACCATCTAGAAGTAGGGGTGCTTTGTTATTTTTAATGCTTACGTACCTGCCTAAAAATATAATTAAACCGTCAGAAATTGCCTAAGTCTAATATTATTTAAACCAGCCTTTTTCCTTAAACCTCGAGATAGCCTCAATTCGGTTACTGACATCTAACTTATCAAGTATAACGGAGATGTAATTGCGGACAGTGCCATTTGTAAGGTAGAGCTCTTTCGCAATCTCGTTTGTGCTTTTCCCATCGGCAATCAATTCCATCACCTGCTTCTCGCGCTTAGTCAGGGGATTTTTGTTATCGTAAGCTAGATCCACTAACTCCGGAGCGTAAATACGTCGTCCATCCATAATCGTACGAATGGAATTCGCTAATTCTTCACTAGGACTGTCTTTCAACAAATATCCACTGACTTCAGCGTTTCGTGCACGCTCAAAGTATCCGGCACGGGCAAAAGTAGTTAAAATAATGACTTTACAAGGTTGATCGATCAATTCTTCTGCCGCATCAAGTCCAGTTTTAACTGGCATTTCAATATCCATGATGCAAATATCAGGCTGGTGCTGCTTCACTAAAGTCAACGCTTCTTCCCCGTTCCTCGCTTTACCAACCACTTCCATATCCTCTTCCAAATCAAGTAAAGAACCAAGAGCCCCAAGTAACATCCGCTGATCTTCGGCAATTACAATTCGAATCAAGTCAATCCCTCCTGTGTCATTTGTTGAATGACATTCGGCACCCGAATATCAAGAATTGTTCCATCTGATATTACAATGTCTAAACTACCATTTACAAACTCCAACCGTTCTCTCATCCCGCGAAGCCCATAACCTTTAGCAGAATCACTTTTATCTGAGATTCCAATCCCATTATCCTGTATCATGATTTGTAGTTCATCGGGCGACTCCTGAATGATCACTTTACAGGTGGTTGCCTGACTATGCTTTATAACATTGGTTACTGCCTCTTTCATACACATACTCACAACACTTTCGACGTATAAAGGCGTGTTGGTTAGCTTGGCTGTTCCTTCCAACCTAAATTCCATTTGAGCAGCTTTTAGAATTTGCTGAATATGAATCATTTCATCTTCTAACTTTGCGCCGCGCATATCTGACACCATTTCACGCACTTCTTTCAACGCAGTTCTTGCTGTTTGATTGATATCACTTATTTCCACTTTTGCCGAATCAGGATTTATCTCAACTAATTTTTTAGCTAGATCACTTTTCAATCCAATTAATGATAATTTTTGGCCAAGCGTGTCATGTAAATCGCGTGCAATACGCTGACGCTCTTCCATAACCATCAGCTGGGCAATTCGTTCATTTGCGTCTTCTAACTGACCTTCCAGTTTTTCACGTTTATTACGATTATATGTATTAAATGGCAGCAGAATAACGCCTATGACAGAAAGAATAATAAATGGAAACTGAGCAAAAAACAATTCATTTTGCGTGAAAAAACTCAAACTTGCCGCAATAATAGTTGTTAAAAGATGAACGACATACAAAGTGAAATAACCCATTTTACTTTGTATGTTTCCAATGAAAAATGCTAAGAAAAGAGCAAAGTAAACGTAGCCATAAAACAAGGTCATCCCAATGCTGATCGCCATTTCAATACCTACCCAAAGATAAACAAGCCAACTTTTTGAGATAAAGGATAGCCGATATGCAACAAAAAATATCAAAATCATAATAAAGCCAAAAATAATCTCTATACCTGTAGAGGATCTAAAGATAAAATAGAAAGGTAATAAACAAAAAATGATCCATACATAGATACTTAGCCCTGTATTTTTCGGAAAAATGTTATACCAACTTTGCATAATAACCCCCTCTCTCTTCTCTATTAAAAATAAATCTTCTTTTACACTGAACTTCATCGAGCATTCTTGCTATTCTACGTTTTTTTGCAACGAAAAACCCTTCAATAAGCTGAACGGTTTTTCGTTTGCTATTTACTTTCCTTGTAAGCTTGTCTGTCTTTTCTTGATCTCTACGTTAGCTTTTGATTTAGGAAGGAGATGCTTAACCTCGTTAAAGCTTACAAACGTTTTTCTGTTCTCATCGTATAGGCGAAAACGAATCGACTGTAGACTAGTTCCCATCGTAATCGTCGTTGCTTTTTGTAATGGAGGTGTAGTTTCATGTGCCTTTTCCAAGTTATAGTTCGGAACTCTTGGACTTAAGTGGTGAACGTGATGATAGCCAATATTTCCTGTTACCCACTGTAAAATTTTCGGTAGTTTATAATACGAGCTACCATCAACAGCAGCTTTTACATAATCCCACTCTTTTTCATCTTCAAAGTAGGAATCTTCAAATTGATGTTGTACATAAAATAACCAAATACCTAGTGCTCCTGCTACGAAAAGAATCGGTGCTTGGATGATCAGAAAAGCCTGCCAACCAACTGTCCAGATCACTAAGGCGTAAAGCACAATGATCGAAACATTAATCAAATATGTGTTTAATCTTTCTTTTCTTCTAGCATCTTTTCGATTGATTCGACTCGTAATCAAGAATAAATAAAGTGGTCCGAGACCAAACATCACAAGTGGATTACGATAAAGTCGGTAAGCCAATCGTTCTTTAAATGATGCTGCCACATATTCATCTACTGTCATTACCCAGACATCACCTGTACCGCGCTTATCTAAGTTACCGCTTGTTGCATGATGAATTGAGTGCTCACGCTTCCACTTTTCATAAGGAAACATCGTAATGATACCCGTAATGGTCCCAAGAACACTATTTGCCTTTTTGTTTTTAAAGAACGATCCATGAGTACAATCATGGAATATAATAAAAATTCTAACGACAAATCCAGCTGCTACTACCGCTAAGGCAAGAGTTAACCAGATTGAGACGGATAAGCTCTGGTAAGCTAAAAACCATAATAAGAAAAAGGGTGGAATTGTATTTGCGATTTGCTTTATGCTCGTTTGAACATCCGATTTCTCAAATGGTGCAACACTTTTTTTAAGTTGAGCTAATTTTTGATTACTCATAATTTCCTCCTTGAAAGGATTCACTTTTATTTGTTGGAGAACTAATTAACTTAATATTAAAGGAAAAGTATGTGGTCAAGAAGTCATGAACGTCAAGTAAGAGGTATGACAGTTGTCATATCTCTTACTAAATTAATTAGTCAAAAATTTTATAGAAATCGTCGATCAGTTTCTAAAACTCAATCTTTTCCAAATAAAGCCCCATTGCATCAGCGAATCCTACTTGGTTTCGTTCTTTTGATTGTATAATGCTTGGTATCTCTTCAGCCTTTTTTTCTCCTAAACCGATTTCAATCAAAGTCCCAACCATTTTTCTGACCATATTATAGAGAAATCCATTCCCTCTCACTCTAATTTGTACCAAACCCGCATTCTCTTCTATATCAATCGCATATATGTGCCGTACCGTAGACTTTTTCTTCGATTTAGCATTGGAAAAAGCAGTGAAATCATGTTCACCGACAAAATACTGAGAAGCTTTTTTCATACTTGTCACATCCAACTTTCGCTCAACATGAGTACTTAATTTTCGCAAAAATGGATTGGTATGTTCCTCGTTCCATATTTTATACAAGTATGTTTTATCCTTGGCATTGTAGCGGGCATGAAAGCGCTCAGGAACTAATTTAACAGAGGTAACGCTGATATCTTGAGGCAAATATTTATTGAGATAGGTTTTTAATTCTGACTCAGTCAGATTTCCATTAAGCCTCACATTCGCTATTTGCGCCAGAGCATGTACACCTGCATCTGTTCGGCTCGATCCAATAATTTCAATTGGTTTTCCTATCATTTCTGACAAGACATTTTCTATTTTACCTTGAATGGTATTTTCACCATTCCCAAGTCGTTGCCATCCCTTATAGCGCCCACCATCATATTGAATAGTTAATTTATAATTGTTCATTGTTTTCTCCTTAATAGGATAATTCCTGATGAAAAAGATCAATTGTGAGGCTACTGAAAAAGCAATGAATGAAACCATTGCTGCTTCCTCCAAACTACTAAAAAGGTCTTTTTCAGTGGCTGCTCAATAGTAAACTTTATAGTTAGTGTGTGATCATTTTATTAATATATCAACAGGATTATCTTGTACGATTTAACCACCATTTTATACTAAAAGTGTCGCATATGCTAATCCTACAATAGGGACCATTTCGAGTGGAGAGTAAAAATGAAGGATAAAAAGGTTGAGCAAGTTATGCACTTTGCTCAACCCTTTTTAATAAGACAGCACTATTTTGCAACGTATCTCTCTACTCTATTTCGTCAACTTATTAAACCTGTTCTTCGCTTCTGTTATTTAAAATGAAAAGGTGTATGTATTAGTTTCTCTAATTTTTTATAAGCGCCTTCATCATTAGTGCATTAAACCATCAGTTTACTATATACCCTAAACCTCTCATCCATATTGTAAATTTCAACAATGTAGCATGACATGAGACCTTTAATTTCTTGATATTACCGATGCAAACACATGCTATTTTTTTCCAACAACAAAAGTATCTTTTGTACTATTTTTTTACCCTTTTTATACTTACCATGAATGTTAACGTTAGTATAAAGTTGTTAATCCTTATTAAGCTTGAATTTTCTTTATTGTAACTACAACTATCATATATGGAGAAAACTAAACTCTAAAACAAGCAATTTTTTCATTTTTAAAAAAGTTGGTTAAGGTTTGTGATGATGGGTATAAAGAGTAGTGTCTTGATTAGGAGACAGATTAAAGAGCGAGGAGAGGATGAACTTGAATATTTTACTAACATCAACTGCTAGACGAATAGACTTTGTATGTTTTTTTCAAGATGCTTTAAAAGATGCTGGTCTCAATGGAAAAGTGATTGTTGCTGATCCAGAGCATAACGCTCCATCGCTCCAAGTCGGGGATGAAAACTATGTGATTCCAAAACAAACAGACCCGCATTATATCGAAGCGATATTTGAGATTTGTAAAAAGCATAACGTGAATTGTCTTGTTCCGTTAAATGATTGGGAAGTACCCAAATTATCTGCTCACAAAGAGCAGTTAAAAAAATTAGGTGTATCCGTTTTTACACCGGACCCAAACATTGTCAATAAGGTACGGGACAAAGGAAAATACCGCGAGCTGCTGAAGTCGTTCGAGGTAAAGGCTCCACTCTCTTACATTAACCTAGAAGATGCTGAGGAGGCATTAGAAAATAACGAAGTCTCATTTCCGTTAATTGTGAAGCCTCGAAACGGATCTGCTTCGATAGGGGTTGAATTTGCCCACAGTGTTGAAGAGTTGCAATACGCCTACAAGCATGCCGTTCAGCAAATTAAGGAAAGTCCCTTAGATGATGCCACTTCCAAAGCACCAGAGGAAAACGTCATTATCCAGGAGGTCATCGAAGGAGAAAAATTCAGTGTTGATATGTTCAACGATTTAGATGGTCATTTTCTCGCTTCCTTTATTCGAAAACAATTGGATATGAGAGGTGGAGATATCGATAGGTGTATTACAGCGAACCATTCTGAATTACTAGGTATTGCACGGCGAATGGGAGAAAACTTAGGTCATGCAGGGTACATGAACACGGATGTGTATTACGATGGCACCGATTATTATGTCATTGATATAAATCCTCGCTTTGGCGGGGGCTATGCCTTTTCCCATAGAGCCGGGGCTGATATTCCTGCTGCGATCATTGCGTTAACAGCTGGCAAAGAGGTCAACGAAGATTGGTTGACTCAAGATTCAAATATTGAACTAGCCCGTCATGACGTGGTTGTTCGGATCGATCATCAAAAGGCAAGTGTACCCCTTTGATTCAATTAACAAGTAAATTATGATCTGCCTAGCCGATCGGTCTAGACAGTTTTTTTTTAAAGACATATCAGTTAAAGTAAAAAAATCTTGGTAGGAGGGATAAAGTGGGTGACCCAATCCCCTTGTTAGAAAATTTAATAAAAATAGACAGCTCTAAAAAAGCAGGAGCCAATGATGCTGTCGATTATTGTGAAAAATGGTTAGAAGACCAAGGCCTCGAAGTGAAAAAAATAATTAATAATGGGTATCACATGCTAGTGTGTGAAATTGGCCATGGTGAGGACACAATTGTGTTAAACGGTCATGTCGATGTCATCGAAGCAGAGGATAACCAGTTTCAACCTTATATTGAAGATGGAAAAATGTATGGACGCGGTTCGATCGATATGAAAGCAGGAGTAGCGGCAATGATGGAGACGGTCGCACAGTTAAAAGACAGCAACCCCGCAACGCGAGTCATGCTTCAGATCGTGCCTGACGAAGAAACAGGTGGACTCAACGGCACCAAACATTTGACTGATAAAGGGTATGTGGGTGATTTTATTATTTGTGGCGAACCTACACACTTTGGTATTGCCATCCAATCTAAAGGAGTCCTGCAGCTAGATTTTGAAATACATGGCAAACCAGCTCACGGAAGCCGGCCTTGGGAAGGCCATAATGCAATTAAGAAAGCTTATGATCTCTATGAAGACATTCTTCAACTTCCTTTTGCAAAAGAGACCGCCCCGCCCATTTATGACAAACCATCTATCAATCTCGCCAAGCTAAAAGGGGGAACCGTCTACAATAAGGTACCTGAGCATTGTGAGATGTCTCTAGATATTAGATATTTGCCAGATCAATCGCCCGATGAGATTTTCAATCAAATTGAAGACATTACGGATGGTAAAGTAAACATTCATATTTGCAACGGCCCGGTTAAAACGAAAGAAGATAACCCCTATGTCGAAGCACTGGCCGATTCTATCAAAAGGCAAACTCAGCTCGAACGAGTCAATATTTATGGCCAACACGGCTCTAACGATGGTCATTTTTTTACAGAGTATGGAGGTTCCGCGGTTGAGTTTGGACCCGTTGGCTTTGACTGGCATGGTGAGAAGGAAATGGTTTACGTAGAGTCTGTGAAAGAATACCAAGAAGTACTTAAAGACTTTGTAAACTCTTTTAATCATAAAACAAATAAGAGATCAGTCAAAACAGAAGAGCTATAAAAAAGAAGCCCATCAACAGTTAATTGATGGGCTTTAATAGTTGCACGAGAAAGAAGCTGCTGCTGTGTAGTTGATGCGAACATCGTAACAATTCCGACTACTCCCTATCATTGATCCTTTAAAGGTATGTGCTAGATTAATGAGTCGTTTCGATATACTACCACGCTCCATTAAACTTCCTGCTAGAAAAAGGTACCGCTAACAAAACAAAAGAATCGAGCATCAACTATGCCTTAATCACGTATCTTTGAAATTCGTGTTTGTTTTTTCTCATAGTATAGCAGTGGTTTGTTTTTTTGAGTCTTATGTTAAACGCAACAAAGTACTCAACTCAACTTTGATGAAAACAGCAGGAATGTGCCAACGAAGATTATTCCCTTAACATTTTAAAAGCCTGAAAGACTTTATATCGATAAAAGAGCTTACACCAAATATCCTGCATTCACTCGTTAAGAAGATTCTTGTAAACATGACGGTCGTGTCCATATTAAATATAGCTTTATAAATCCACTTCAAGAAACGTAAAAGGCAACGCCCCAAAAGATTAGTTGCCTTCTTTTAAAATGAGTTGCGAGATGCACTCCACGTGTGTTGACTTGTTGGCCACTACATTTAAACCACCATATTTAGCGGATTAGCAAACTCATAGTGTATTGTAATCCCGCCCCTCCTCTTTGACTTCAATTTGCTCTATTAACCGATGTAACACTTCTTCGTTTAAATCACCGAATGTTCAAGTATTTCCGGCAATACTGTGATAGGCACTACAATATAATTTTGTAGATTATTAACCTCCCTTGCTTTAACAGTTACACTTTTTTGTTGTACTTCCTCCCTGAACTAAGTCACCTAAATGTGGATTATGAAGAATTAGTTTAACAAAAGGGGCTATGATTTGGTCCAATTTCCATTTCGCGCTGTTTCTCTATATCAGGATTGATGTTCCCTATATTCGTTTGACGAATTAACATCATACTTATAAAATGTATTATCTCTAACTGAGAAGGTAGTACTCAACTTCGCGCGTTCGATAAAGTAGGAGATGAATTAAACATCTGCAGCTTGTGGGTTTAGATGGAATGTTCTTGTTCAGAATCAGTTATATGAAACAAATTGTGGATTCAAAGAAAGAGCATAAAGAAGAAAAGGGCATTTTCTTTCTCCAATTATCCTCAAATGAGACCTCTGTGGAAGCCTCAACCGTCTGCGGAACTAAGTGGACAATCACTAGATACCGAGATGTCTTTAGAGTCAGTTGTTCAATCCTTGCAAACAATGAATCAAACAAGTGTACAAACACCTCTACTTCCAACGTGAAAATGATGATAATGAAATTAGAGAATTACAACTTCGAAGCCAAGAACTTGAGCGTGAATTAAAGAAAATAAAACTTGATAATGTATTATTGAAGAGGATTATCAATCTCTTATTCAAATCATGAATCGTGCTAGAAGAATGGCTCTATTATCAACTCCCTTTCTACTTTTCGAACGGGTGTATTTTACATGCAGACAGAAAAAAGCAACATACTGTGTTATTAATTACGTTTTGCTTAATATAAAAAGGCTACCCACTCCCCTATAGGAGATATGGGTAGCTTGCTATTGACATAAGGTTTATCTAGGTTACTTTAATTCATAATAAATCTATTACAACCCATTTTTTAAAGAGCAATAACTTTATAACGAAATAGGTAAGTCTAAAAAATATATACAATTTTTAGTCAATTCCGTCTATAATAAAGTCAATATAGACAGACATGTAAAATATATTACAGACTCTTAATTTTGTTGGGAGGTTTTTTATTTGCAGCATCATATGACTCTTGAAACATTAGCACTACCATGGAAAAGCGATCTTGATATAAAAAAAATGAAGGTATACAGTCATACCACTCTTTTATCGGACATTGACAATATCCAAGAAGGTAATGATATTGCTTTAAAAGGGGCAAATGATGAATATTACGGATGGGTTCCATATGCAACATTTATGAAAGAAGTTTTTAAACAATGGAAATTAACAAAAGCCTATTATAATGCTCTTCTTAACTCAGTAGAAGCTGCTATAACAACTGTTGATGGTAATGGAAATTTCTTATTTTTGAATCATAAATCAGAAGACATGTACGGACTAACACTTAACGAGGTGTATGGCCAGTCTATTACAAAATTTTTTGAGAAAGAGGCCATTGTTCTAATGTCAACGATGAAAGAAAAACAAGGAGTCACAAATAAATACAACCAGCCCCACCCTAATGTTCATGTATTAATTAATACAACTCCTGTCTATGTTGATAAACAAGTCGTTGGAGGAATATCAATAGAAAGAGATATTAGTGACATGGTCAGATTAAATGATGAATTGTCTTCAACAACCGCCTACTTACATGAATTAGAAAGCACTAGTCAAATCCAACAGAACCTTTCACCTTTTAGCAAAATTAAAGGTAGAAGCCCTGTTTTAAAAGAGGCTATTAATCTAGCTAATAAAGTAGCTAAAACAGATGCCCCTGTTTTAATAACAGGAGACAGTGGTGTTGGTAAGGAGTTGTTCGCCGAAGGAATTCATAATGCTGGAAAACGATCTAACCAACCCTTTGTTGCCATTAACTGTGGTGCCATCCCTACCGCGCTATTTGAAAGTGAACTTTTTGGATATGAACAAGGCGCCTTTACCGGAGCTGTAAAAGGTGGCAAAAAGGGAAAATTTGATGCTGCAAAGGGAGGTACAATCTTCCTTGATGAAATTGGAGAAATGCCGCTTGAATTACAAGTTAAGTTATTACGCGTATTACAAGAAAAGCACTATTATCGTGTTAGTGGAAATGAAGCACTTCCAACAGACGTACGGATAATTGCTGCCACAAACCGAGATCTAGAAAAGATGATCGCTGAAGGAAGTTTCCGGGAGGATTTATATTACCGTTTAAATGTCATTTCAATATCTATTCCTCCGTTACGGGATCGTATCGAAGACATTCCTGAGTTAATCCAATTATTTTTAAAGGAATTCTCTCTTAAATATTCGATGCCTATTCCTGAAATCGATCCAGAAGTTATGTATACCTTCCTTCAACACTCATGGCAAGGAAATATACGGCAACTTCGTAACATTATTGAACGCATTATCATTTTAGCAAACGATAACGAAGTGATTAAACCCCACCATCTTCCAAAAAACTTTGTGAAGGAAAATAATCCTCCTACCTTAAACATTCAATTTGAGGAAATGAAGAAAATTAACGGTCAAAGTAAAGAAGAGATTCAATATGCACTACAAAAAACGTTTGGAAATAAGGCGGCCGCAGCAAAATTATTAGGTATTTCAAGGGCCACTTTATATAACAAACTAAAGAAATATAATTTATAGGGATAGAAAAGGTGAGAACGACTAGTTCCCACCTTTTTTCATTTGTGTCAATTTTCTAAACAGTTTAGACAGTATTCAAAACACTTTTGTCTAAGTATTGCAGCTAAAACTATTAAAACAACACTTATTATGATTGGCACAATTTTTGCAAGTATAAAGAAAACGCTTTCAAAGGAAAGGAGTGTATAACGATGAGTGATAGCCTTTCATTTACCACATGGATTTGGGTCTTTATTCCATTTATAGCGATCATCGTCCTATCTATTTTAACGCTAATTTTCGAGAAGGAGTGACAAACTGAATGAATACAGCAACTATTATTACATTTATTGTTTATTTAATTGGAATGTTAGGTATTGGTTTATGGACCTACAGAAAAACAAATACTATTTCCGATTACTTCTTAGGAGGGAGAAGTCTAAATAGCTGGGTAGCAGCAATGAGTGCACAAGCCTCTGATATGAGTGGTTGGTTACTTTTAGGTCTTCCTGGTGCTATCTATGTATCAGGCTTAAACGGTATGTGGATCGCCATCGGATTAGCGGTTGGTACCTATTTAAATTGGCAGTTCGTTGCAAAACGATTACGCAAATACACTGAAGTTGTAAATTCAATTACTATACCAGATTATTTCGAAAATAGATTCAAAGATTCGACTAAGACATTACGTATTATTTCCGCAGTCACGATTATTGTCTTCTTTTTATTCTACGCATCCTCTGGTATGGTTGCGGGAGCTGTCCTATTTGAACAAGCTTTTGGTATTGACTATAACTTAGCATTATATATAGGGGCTATCGTCATTGTTTCTTATACCTTTCTCGGTGGGTTTCTAGCTGTAAGCTTAACAGATTTTGTTCAAGGAATATTAATGTTATGTGCATTAATATTTGTACCGACTTTAATGATTGTTTCACTCGGAGGACTAACAGGGCTATGGAGTAGCATCGGACAAGTAAATGTTGACTTGCTCGATATTATGAAATCTGTTGGAATTGAAGATAACATGTGGATAACAAATGTAACCTCATTTAGTATAATTGGAACTATTTCTTTATTAGCATGGGGACTTGGATACTTTGGACAACCACATATCCTTACTCGGTTCATGAGTATTAGAAGTGTTTCTGAAATTCCAAAAGCTAGACTTATTGCTGTCGTATGGGTTGTCCTCTCCCTTATTTGCGCAGGATTGGTAGGACTTGTTGCAATCACACAATTTGATGTACCATTGGACAATCCTGAAAGTGTATTTATACTCCTAGTACAAAACTTGTTTAATCCCTGGATAGCAGGTATTCTACTCGCTGCTATTCTAGCAGCCATTATGAGTACAATTGATTCACAATTATTAGTTTCTTCGAGTGCAATAGCGGAAGATTTTTACAAACAGATTTTCAGAAAGAATGCTAGTGAAAAAGAGCTTGTTTGGGTCAGTCGTGGTTCTGTTATTTTCATTTCAATCCTTGCTGTTGTATTAGCTAAAAGCGGAGGAAATGTATTAGAGCTTGTTTCTTATGCATGGGCTGGTTTTGGAGCAGCATTTGGTCCAGTTATTATCCTCTCACTTTTCTGGAGTCGGATGACGAAAAATGGAGCTCTTGCTGGTATACTATCTGGTGCTTTTACTGTTATTCTATGGGGAAATATTCAAGTATTAAATAGCATTGGCTTATATGAACTCGTTCCCGGATTCATCCTAGCATGGATTGCCATTGTCATCGTTAGCCTCATTGATAAAGACCCGTCCTTTGAAATTAAAGAGGAATTTAATCTAGCCGTTAGCCATTCAGGTAAACAACAACATGAGCATAACAAATCTGTATAAACAATAAAGATAGAAATTGTCTATGTTTAACTCTTTCAATACAAACATAAAGGTAGATGGACCTCACGCCTCCACCTACCTTTTTCTGATCTGTTCTGTTGAAATCGTTTCAGCTCTCTAAGGAGTATTGGCAAATGTGTTACATAGGTCATCTAACCGAAAAATATAAAAAACAGTGGGAGCTGGTCTCCCACTGTTTTTCTTAATACATTTCTGATACCGTTTTAGCTAACATGTGAAGGGCTAGATAATCTGGCCCGCCTGCTTTTGAATCAGTGCCTGACATTTTAAAAACACCAAACGGATGATATCCAACAATCGCACCAGTAGAATTACGGTTAAAGTAGAGATTCCCAACATGGAAGTCTTGCTTTGCCTGTTCAATATGCGCACGATTATTTGTAATCATGGCTCCGGTTAAACCATATTCTGTATTGTTAGCTATTTCAAGAGCGTGATTAAAGTCGTCAGCCTTGCTGAATCCTACCACTGGTCCAAAGATTTCTTCCTGCATAATACGTGCCTTTGGATCTAAATCAGCAAAGATCGTTGGCTGAATAAAGTAACCTTTTGAGTCATCTCCTTCACCGCCTGTTACTAAACGCCCTTCTTTTTTTCCAATACGGATATAATCCATTATCTTATCAAAAGCTTTCTGATCGACAACAGCACCCATGTAGTTTTCTCCAGAAGTAGGATCACCCACAGTCAGTTCCTTTGTTAATTTAATCGCTTTATCCAATACTTCATCATATACATCCTTATGAATAACTGCTCTGGAACCTGCAGAACATTTTTGACCAGAAAAGCCGAACGCTGATACTACAATCGACTCAGCAGCAAGGTCAAGATCAGCCTCTTTATCAACAACAACCGTATCCTTCCCACCCATTTCTACATACTCTTTTTAAATGAGTTTGCCCTGGTTGAACAATAGCAGCTCTTTGGTATAATCGCGTCCCCACTTCACGAGACCCCGTAAATGTAATTAACGGAGTCTTTGGATGATCAACAAGGTAATCGCCAACTTCTGCACCACTTTCCTGGAATGAAGTTAACAACGCCCTTTAGTTTACAAAAGTGTGCACTGTTTACACTTTTGTATATGAAAATAGAGAAGAACATTTTCGTTTCCCACTTTTATACACTTCAAAAAGCCTTATTACTTAAAAGGCCTTAAGCTTAATTCGTAAAAGATTTATATTATACAAGAGAACTAGTTATCACCCTTTGTAAACCTCCATAAACTCAAAAGAGCCTTTTCTATTGAAAAGGCTCTTTACTCACTATTACATCTTATAATGACCTTCCCTTAGTAACGCACAGCACTCTACATATGTTGAGTGTTGGTCACTACATTTTAGACAACCAAATTTAGTGATTAGCGAACTTATAGTGGATTGTTATCTCGCCACCCTCTTTGATTTCAATTTGCTCTATTAACCGATGTAATATCTTTTCATTCAAATCTCGTATGTTAAAATCTTCTCTGCAATACTGTAGAACTTTTGTAATTGTTGCTTACCCATTGTATCTTTTTTATTATTCCAATTAATCATTTCTAGCCTTAACTTATTTAATAGCTCTTGATTAATAATTGTGATGTCCCCTGTACTTCTCTTGGGTAATTTACTCCATTTACTAGCAACTTTAAATACTTCTTATTTTCATTTTTCCAGCTTTTCAACATCATGTTCCAATTTGGCAAATTTCTTTTTGCTTTAGCTGTCTTGATCTTTTTCTCTATTATCTCATAGTTGCTATCTTTATTAATACTCGATTGTGTTCATGCACGCAAATCATCTATCATTATCATCTTTTAACGCATAACAATATTTCTCTTTAACCATTCTAACGCTTTTCATAGAATATGGACTAATCCGAATTGCCTAAAAGATAGATAAATCCAATTCATTTGATAGTTGTTCGAGTAATTTTACTCCTACTACACTATTTCCCTTTTTATCTAAAGGAGGAGATAGTATACCCATCCCCATTCTATCTGTCACACAAGCTAAAATACCACCAGAAACACCACTCTTAGCCGGAACGCCAATCTTTATTGCAAATTTAGAAGGTGCATCATACATTCCGCTTAGTAACATGTAAGCTTTTACTATTTTTGCATATTTAGACTCTATTAACTGTTTACCTGTTATAGGTTCTCTTCCCTTATTCGCTAATATAACGCCTATTCTAGCAAGGTCCTTTACCGTTACACGGACAGAACATTGAGAAAAATATAAATCGAGTGCTTGGTTAACATTATTAACTACTCCTGAATCTTGTAGAAAGTACGCGAGCGCTCGATTACGATAAGCCGTTTGCTTTTCAGACTCATAAACACCTGTATCAACATCGCATTCATTAGTTGTTAGGAGATTAATAAAGTCTAATAGCTTCTCTTTTGCTTTTTCTCCATATTCCTCTTCGATCATTGAACAAGTTACAAGTGCACCTGAATTAATCATTGGATTAAACACATTTCCATCTGGAGTTGATTGAAAGCCAGTAATTGAATTATAAGGGTCACCTTTTGGTTCTAATGTAATTTTTTTAAATACGTGTTCTTCTCCAAATGTTTGTAATGCAAAAAGAAATGAAATCACTTTCGAAACACTTTGTAATGTAAAGGTATGGGTTACATCTCCTACAGAAACCACTTCACCTTTTACATCCATAATACTAACTGCAAACGTCTTGGGATCGATTTTAGAAAGTGCAGGAATATATGAGGCAACTGTTCCTTCTTTTATAGACGGGATACACATGTTGCACAGGCTACTAATTTGTTTTTCAGCTTCAGTTACCTGTAGACTATATTGTTGCTGTTGTTGAATCGATGACGTCTGGTGAAGAAAACGCCTTTTATCTAATTCTTCTAATTGGTGTATTGAACGGTTCATTAAGATGACTTCCTTTCAAAAAAATCGAAATGAGATATATTAATCTTTGTATTTCATCTAATACAGTCATCTGTTTCTTCACTAAGTTCTTCTTTAATTGTTTCGCTTTGAATTACTAAAGTAGATATAAGTAGCAATGTTAATCACAACCACTAGGCAGATCATCTTCTCTTAGTATTGCTAAAGTCATATCATGTATGACTTTATCACCCGGTTTCACATTTAGAGAAAGGATATTCCCGCCTACCCCCATCTCTATCTTTTTCAGTACACCCTCATTCGTCTTCAATAGAAATAAAGGTTCCCATTCATATACATAGTCCCCTTCATTTACAAATACCTGATCAATCGTTCCATTAGAAACACTAACAACTTCACAGTAAGTATTCACTAATAACCCCTCCTTAAATCCACCCTCGAAATTTTGAAGCTTCAGCCATTTTTCTGGATCCAACCATATAGGCGGCTAACCGATTATCAATTTTGTGAAGAGTTGCTGTATCAATAACATGGTTAAAAGCTTCTATTAATTTTGTTCTTAATTTAATGGAAACCTCCTCTTCCGACCAATAATATCCTAAATTGTTCTGTACCCATTCAAAGTAAGAGACTATTACCCCTCCTGAACTAGCTAACACATCAGGAATAATCAACACATTTCGTTGACTAAGAATTTGTGTGGCCTCCATTGTTGTTGGACCATTTGCAGCCTCAACAACAATAGCCGCCTTAATATTAGGTGCATTTTCAGCAGTAATTTGATCCGAAATGGCAGCCGGTACTAAGATATCACACGGAAGTTCAAGTAACTCCTGGTTGGTAATGGTATGTTTAAATAAATTCGTTACGGTTCCAAAAGAATCTCGTTTCTCTAATAAATCATTTATATCTAGTCCTTCTTCATCATAAAGAGCTCCATAAGCATCAGAGATACCAACTACTTTTGCTCCTGACTCATTAAGAAACTTTGCTAAATAACTCCCCGCATTTCCAAAACCCTGAATCACAACCTTTGCTTTTTTTAATTCTATATCTTTACGCCTTGCTGCTTCTTCTATACAAATTGCTACACCTCTTGCCGTAGCTGTTTCCCTGCCATGGGAACCGCCTAAAACAAGAGGTTTTCCCGTAATAAATCCCGGTGAATCAAACTCGCGTATCCGGCTATACTCATCCATCATCCAAGCCATTACTTGTGAATTAGTAAATACATCAGGAGCGGGAATATCTTTTGTAGGACCAACAATTTGACTAATCGCTCTTACATACCCTCGACTTAATCGTTCTATTTCACCAAAGGACATTTCCCTGGGATCACAAATAATGCCACCTTTCCCTCCCCCATATGGAATATTGACAATGCCACATTTTAAAGTCATCCAAATAGATAACGCTTTCACTTCCTCTTCTGTTACTTCTGGATGAAAGCGAACTCCTCCTTTAGTCGGCCCTACTGAGTCATTATGTTGAGAGCGATATCCGGTAAAGATTCTTACGTTACCATTATCCATCCGTATAGGTATACGAACGGTTAGCATCCGAAGTGGCTCTTTAAGTAGTTCAAATACTTCACTCGTATACCCCAATGTATTCAAAGCTTCTTTAATAATTATTTGTGTTGACTCTAATTGGTTAGGATTTTTAGAATGCTGTAGATTTACTTCCTCTAACTTTTCTTCTTCTTTTATGGACAGACTCATTTTATTCACCTCGAATGATTACTAGAAAACGATTCTCAAATAAAAGCATTTCTCGCTGCCTATTTTGAAAGTAAACCTCTTAATGCAAATGCTACATTTTGCGGACGTTCAGCCATACGTCTCATAAAATATCCAAACCAATCCTGTCCAAATGGTACATAGACACGCACGATGTAACCTTTTTTCACTAATTCTACCTGTAAATCTGTCCGAAATCCGTAAAGCATCTGAAACTCAAATTGACTGTTATCGATTTGGTTCTCTTTTACAAATGTTATCACTTTTTCAATAATTTGATGATCATGCGATGCGATTGCCGTATAACTTCCACTTAGTAAATGGTCTTTGATGATGTTGAAATAATTTTCATCGATTTTCTCTTTGTCTTGAAAGGCTACTTCAGGTGATTCTTTATACGCACCTTTTACTAGTCTAAGAGAAATGCCTTTTAGGTTTCTAATATCTTCTTCAGCTCTATTTAGATAAGCTTGAATAACCGTTCCAACATTGTCATAATCTTTTCTCAACTCTTTCAGAATATCTAATGTCTGTTGGCAGTGTGAGTAATCCTCCATATCAATTCTTACAAAATTGTGATACTGTTTGGCAGTACCAACAATACGCCGCATATTTTCCAAACAAAACTCTTCGTTAATATCTAAACCAAGCTGTGTCATTTTAAGCGATAAATTGCAGTCAACACCTGAAGATGCAATGGCGTCTAATGTCTTAATACAATATTCCGTCGCTTCTATTGCTTCTTCCTTACTGTCTACAAACTCCCCTAAATGGTCAAGTGTACACGTTAACCCTTGTTTATTTAATTCGTTCACTTTAGCAATTGCACTCTCAATGTCTTGTCCCGCTACTACTTGAGATGCTCCTACTTTTAACCCCCACCTTTTTGCGGCAACATTCATTGCTTTGTTTTGAGAAAGAAACATAAAGAAGATTTTCATTGGTTGATGTAAAATCATTTTGATCCCTCCAGTTTTTAGACTAAAACTTTCTTGTTACCCTTCTACATGCAAAACGCATGCCAATTAATTTTATAAGGTTATCCAAGAATTTATTGAAAAGCAATGTCTAATTACACACACTTCTGTTCAATATAAAGTCCAATTAAACACAAGTGTAAACTCTATCATTCTATAATTTACCTAGACCCATAATGAGTCTGATTACTACAAACTATCTTTTTAAAAGGAATAAAAGTTGTCTTAAAATAATACTGGCTTTTTTAGAATGTAAAATAAAATAAGTATAAGTAACAGTCTAAAAAATATATAGAAAAAACATATACAGTTTCAATCAATTCCATCTAAATCAAGCCAATATAAACAGACATGTAAAATAATTCCATAACCTTTAATTTGGTTGGGAGGTCTAGAATTTGCAACACCATATCACTCTTGTAACACTAGCACTGCCATGGAAAAGCGATCTAGAAAGTAATAACATGGAAATATATAGTCATACCACTCTTTTATCTGACATTGACATTATCCAAGAAGGTAGAGATATTGCTTTAAAGGGGCAAATGATGAATTTTGTAGATAGATTCCTAATTCAATATTAGAAAGAATTTTTTAAACAATGGAAACTAACAAAAGCTTATTATGATGCTCTCCTTAACTCGGTTGAAGATGCTGTAACAACGGTTGAAAAGTAATGGGAAAAACCTATTTTTGAATCGTAAAGCAGAATGAATGTATGTGCTTTCCTCCAAATGAAGTGTCTGGCCAATCTATTACACTGTTTTTTAAAAAAGAGGCCGTTGTTTTAATGTTAACGATAAAAGAAAATCAAGGAGTTACAAACAAATACCACCAGCCTAATCATGATGTTTATGTTTTAATTAATATATCGCCATCTATATTGGTACAGAAGTCGTTGGAGGCATTTCAATTGAAAGAGATATTACTCAGATAGTGAAATTAAATGATGAGTTGTCTTCAAAGAACGCCTACTTACATGATTTGAAAGTACTACTCAAAGCCAACAGAACCTTTCTCCTTTTAGTAAAATTAAAGGTAGAAGCCCCGTTTTAAAAGAGGCTATTATTCTAGCAAATAAAATTGCCAAAGCAGATGCCCCTGTTTTAATTACTTGGGAAAGTGGCATCGGAAGAGTTATTTGCTAAGGTATACACAATGCTAGAAAACGCTAGCCATCCCTTTGTTGCCATTAACTGTGGTTCCATCCCAAAACTGCATTTTTTGAAAGCAAACTTTTCGGGTATGAACAAGGAGCTCTTACCGGTGCTGTAACAGGGGGGAAAACAGGAAAATTTGATGCTGTAAAAGGAAACAATTTTCCTTGATGAAGTTGGGGAAATGTCCTTGAATTGCAAGTTTTGAGGAATTCTCTTTTAAGATACACAATGCCCGTCCCTGAAATCGATCCAGAAGTTATGTATACCTTTCTACAACACCCATGGAAAGGAAAGATACGGCAATTTCGTAATATTATCGATCGTATGATCATTTTAGCAAGTGATAACGAAGTGATTTAACCACATCATCTTCCTAAGAATTTTTTAAAGGAAAATAATCATCCTAGCCAAAACACTCCATTCGAGGAAATAAAAAAACCGAACGGTCAATGTGAAAAAGGAGATTCAATTTACCTTACAAAAAACGTATGGAAATAAAGCAGTAGCAGCGAAGTTATTGGGTATTTCAAGGGCTACTTTATATAATAAACTTAAGAAATATAAATTATATAAAGAAGTGAAAACACCTGTTTCTCATCTTTTTATTTGTGTCAATTGTCTAAACAGTTTAGACATTTATTAAAACACTTTTGTCTATGTTGTGTAGTTAAATTATAGAATACCCAATAATTATTATTGGCATAATTATTGCAAGTAAAAAAGATACCCCTCCAATCAAGAAAACGCTTTCAAAGGAATGGAGTGCAGAACTGAATAAATACAGCCACTATTATTACATTTACTGTTTATTTAATTGGAATGTTAGGGATAAGTTTATGGACTTACAAAAGAACAAATACCATTTCTAATTATTTCTTAGGAGAAAGAAGTCTAAATAGTTGGGTATTAGCAATGAGTGCACAGGCCTCTGATAGGAGTGGTTGCTTTTAGGTCTTCCCAGAGCTATTTATGTATCGGGCTGAAATGGAATGTGGATCGCCATCGGATTAGCGGTTCATACTTATTTAAATTAGCAGTTCGTTGCAAAACGATTACACAAATACACTGAAACTGCAAACTCAATTACGATACTTGACCAACTTGATAATAGACTCGGCTAAAGTGTTACATATTATTTCTGCGATAACGATTATTGTCTTCTTTTTATTCTACGCACCCTCTAGTATGGTTGCTGGGGCTGTCTTATTTTTAAAGTCACCCATTAAAGGAATTGGCGATTTTAACCGTTAGGACTTCTGACCATTCAATTTACATAAAAATCAAGCGGGTGTATAGTAAAAATTACTCTAATAGTTCTTTTAAAGAGAGGTGTTTCTTTTGCAAGTAATTAATGATTTTTTTTGGACTTATGTATTTATCGGTGGTTTGCTTGGGGCTGGTTTATATTTTACGTTTAAAATTGGATTTATGCAGTTTCGCTCAATCGGTGAGATGTTTCGTGTTATTACCGAAAAGTCAAAAGACGTAGATGGCATGAGAAGTATTAGTCCATTTAAGTCGTTCGCCATTGGTGCAGCGACGCGTATTGGTACAGGAAACCTGGCAGGGGTTACTGTTGCAATCGTCTTAGGTGGACCAGGTGCGGTTTTCTGGATGTGGATCGTAGCTCTACTTGGTGGTGCTACTAGTTTTGTCGAGTCTACTCTCGCACAAGTGTATAAAATTCGTGATAAGGAGGCATACCGAGGTGGTCCAGCCTATTACATTGAAAAAGGGTTAGGGCAAAGATGGTTGGGTATTATTTTTGCGGTATTGATTACTCTTACATTTGGACTTATTTTTAACTCAGTTCAAAGCAATACGATTGCTGGAGCTTTTGATAATGCATTTAACGTGAGTCCGTGGGTCATGGGTGCTATTATGACGGTGTTAACGGGGGGAATTATTTTTGGTGGGGTTCACCGTATAGCGAATTTCTCTAGTGTCATCGTACCCATTATGGCAGTTTTATATATTATTATTGCGTTTGTTGTCGTTGTCATGAATATATCTGAAATTCCTGCTGTTCTAGGATTGATTGTCCGTAGTGCATTTGGTTTTGAACAAACAGTTGGTGGAGGGATTGGAGCTGCCATTATGATGGGGGTTCGCCGTGGATTATTCTCGAACGAAGCAGGAATGGGGAGTTCTCCAAATGCAGCTGCAACGGCAAGTATTTCTCATCCTGCAAAGCAAGGATTTGTTCAAACACTTGGTGTATATGTAGATACATTAGTTGTGTCTTCAGCAACAGCATTTATCATTTTGTTAAATACAGACTATCATACAAGTAAAGAAGAAGGGATTCAGCTGCTCCAAAACTCTCTTAGTCTTCAGATTGGCGGATGGGCTAGTTACTTTATTGCTGCAGCGATCTTTATGTTTGCTTTTAGTTCGATCATTGGTAGTTACTACTACGGTGAAACAAACATTGAATTTATTAAAAAGAGCAAAACAGCAATTAATGTTTATCGTGTTGCGACAATGGCGTTCGTATTCTTCGGTTCTGTCGCAAGTTTAAATCTTGTATGGGATTTAGCAGATTTATTTATGGCTTTCATGACTATTATTAATGTAATAGCGATTTTACTTTTAGGTAAAATTGCCTTTAAAGTATTAAAAGATTATGAAGAGCAACGAGCTCAAGGTATTGATCCAATCTTCAATCCTAAGAAACTAGGAATTAAAAACACAGAAGCTTGGGATGAAGAGGAATCAGATAAGATGGTTGGATAAATGAGATGAACAGCTTACTATAATGATTAAATGTTACAAAATCAGGACTATTACCATTTAATTTATTATTTTTCATCACGAGAAATGGTTTCCCATCAATTCTAGCTATCTTAGTTCATAATGTAAAAACCATTAATCTCAAATTCATACTTATATTCTATGATTCATCACCAAAAGTTGTGAAAAATTATAAACAAAAAGAAAACATCTGCGAAATCCTGGCATTAATGGTAGCTACCAAACATTGCTTAGGAACGACCATCAAAGATGCAGTAAAAAGCAAAAGATTCCCTATACAACGCTTGAGCGGATCTTCTATAAAACTCGCTGAAGAAAAAGCTCAAAAGCAACAAGAACAGGTACAAGACCAAACATCCGTGATAAGCATTGATAAAGTAGCTGTAAGAAAAGGTCATTCCTATGAAACGGTGATAACAAATCTAGCTGTTGGCAATGTCCTTGGAATGACAAAGGATCGCACAACAGAAGCTGTTTCTACTTTTGTTCAAAACGAGAAGGGATTGTCCCCAGAGTCCATTCAAATCGTCGTTATTGAAATGCGGGAGCCATTTTTCAAGGTTGTAACCGTTCAGTTTCCCAAAGCTACTGTCGTGATAGATAAATACAAACAGCTGGGAAAATGGTATGAACGGCTTTATGGAATGGGTTCCACATTCAACGACGAGTGTTTGCACATACGTATTAGAGAGAATGTTTTTGGTAACAGTAGTTTAGTAGTATTGCCCCACCTATCACTGCACCGACTGGACCTAAAAAAATCAGTCCTGGAATACTTGCTACTATTATATAAAAAATAGTCATTTAATCTCTCCTAATAATTTTGAATGTAAGTTATATTGTTTTTTATTTTAACATTTGTAGACCAATTTAAGGATACAAATGTTGGTATCGTTATTCTACTAACCTCCCTCTATATAGAAAGGTAAATCTTTCGATTTCTAGCCTTTTCTCACTATTTCATAGTCATCCATTGTTAATAGACATTGATAACATGGGATAAAGTTGTTTTATAGGTATATTTTGGAGTTGAGAAGCAAAAAAGACTGTATGCACCCAAACCACCTCTATCCAAAAAGTGGATATTAAGTTGAAGTATGGTCGCACTGGTGGATGTCTACATTTCTCATGGAGGTCAACCCTCCCATATCTCGCAGAGTCTATGCTCCAAAATTCCTTCGTCCAACCTTTCCATGAGGTAGATGTCAGTTATGCTGCCCGACAGGATCAATGTCCGTATTTTAGTTGATTTACTGACTAATCCGTGCTTCAAATGTCTATTAATTATTGAAATAATCTACTTAAAAACCATATTATTTTCCTAGTATCGAGAAAAATTAAGCTACCTTTGGCAATTCAGTCATATGAGGAATATCCTTTAGCATTCTATCTTCACTAAACTCAAACTGCTTCTTACCGATTGCAAATAACACTCGTATCAATTTATTACATAAGGCTATCAGTGACTGCATCTTTTTCAATGGATTATCAGGGCGTTTTGTATAGTATTCGTGTAAGGCTTTAAAAGCAGAATTCTTAGCCACAAGCGGCATAATGACTCTAAACAAAAGGGCTCTTAGATTTTTCCTGCCTCTTTTGGTTATTCTAGTTTGTCCCTTATGTTTGCCAGACGTGTGCTCCATCAAGCTTAGCCCAGCTAGTTTTATAATTTGTCGAGGGTGTGAGTAGTAACGTAAATCTCCTACCTCAGCAAAGAATCCAGCTATTGTATCTTTTCCGATACCTGTGATCGCTAACATTTGTTGAACACCAGGAATTCGTTCTAGTAGCTCGTCCCTCTTAACCTCAAGTTGTTCAAACTTCTTAGTAATGAGTTCATACTTATCTAACAACGTGCTCAACTCTAATTTAGCCAAATCTGAACCCTCACGGATTCCAATTGAAACACTAGCTGCCTTCTTTAATTCTATTATTCTACTTATGCCCACTGCACGTTTCACAGCTTTTCTTAGATGAGTTAATATCTCTCGATCAGGGAGTTGAACTAACTCATGTGGTAGTAGATTTAGCTTTAATATTTGAAGAGCTGACTGCCCTTCCCAATCCTTAAACACTGTTAAGAATTCAGGAAAATATCGATCAATCCAATTGTGAATTTGTCCTTGTAGAGATCAACGGATAATAGATCACGTATTTTTCTTGCGATTCGTAGATCAGCATATACTCCCTCTGGAATTTTAGGTTCAGCGTATCTTCCGTCTTTCACTAATTGAGCAATAACCTTAGCGTCTTTCACATCATTTTTTGTGGGGGAATTATCATCTAATTCCTTCGTCTTCTTAACATGCATTGGATTAACAACGACAAGCTTGAGATTAAGTTCTTTAAGATAATGAGCTAAATTAAGCCAGTAGTGACCAGTAGGTTCAACACCGACAATTACTTTATTCATATCTTGTTGACCCTGAATCTCTCTAATCCATTCAACAAATACATCAAAACTATCTTTTGTATTTTCAAAGTGTAAAGGTTTTCCAAACTCCAAACCTCTGAAGTCTTGAGCACGAGCTACGTGCTTGAATTTCGCAATATCAACACCTATAATGAGTGTTTGAGAAGTAATTTGAGCAATTTTATTATTTTGGTTATAATTCATTTGAAGGCCTCCTGGTTTATATAATTTGTCCTTTCGCTGGCCAGCTTCGGACATTTATATCATACCAAGAGGTTATTTTTTTGTTCAAACTCCATTTTT